>NZ_LR732919.1 GCF_902506065.1 Arthrobacter sp. 9V | reverse complement strand
CGGCCGATCGTGCAACGTCGGCGACGGCGAGGGTGATCGCGTGCATGCGCCGCACGCTACGCCGGGTCCGCTCGGCCCGCGTCCCGCTTTCGGTCAGTCCCCGAGACCCAGGATGAGTCGGCGGAGCAGCCCGGCCAACTGACCCTGCTCGTCGGCGGAGACCCCGGACAGGATGTCGCGCTCGGCGGCCAGCAGGTCTGCGATCGCCGCGTCCACCGCCACCCGGCCCTGGCTCGTCAGCGAGACGAGGATGCCGCGGCCGTCCTTCGGGTCGGTCCGTCGGCCCACGAACCCCCGTGCCGCCAGACGGTCCACCCGGTTCGTCATCGTGCCGCTCGACACCAGGGTCTGCTGCAGCAGGGTCTTCGGGCTCAGTTCATACGGCTCACCCGCCCGCCGCAGGGCCGACAGGACGTCGAACTCCCACGGCTCCATGTCGCTCGCGTCGAACGCGGTCCGCCGGGCGCGGTCCAGGTGCCGGGCGAGCCGGTCCACGCGGGACAGCACCTCGAGCGGGCCGAAGTCGAGGTCGGCACGCTCACGACCCCACGCCGCGACGATGCGATCGACCTCGTCCTCATGCGGCATCCCTCCATCTTGGCCGAACCCGGAGCGGACAGCCAGCCTCGTGGGTCGTGGGAAGATGGAGGAGCACCTTCGGGTGCGTTCCGCCTTGGTGTAATGGCAGCACGACGGCCTTTGGTGCCGTTAGGTCCGGGTTCGAATCCTGGAGGCGGAGCTGCGACCGTGCCGATCACATTGCTCACCTCATGAAGACGCAGGCTCGAAGCCGTGAGATTCGGGTTCGAATCCATATTGAGCGTTATCAGCGATGGAACTGACGAGTTGGTCGACCGCAAAGGGAAGCGCAGATGCTGCGCTCACTAGCGGCGCCTCGATGCCTGAGTCGATGGCGGATATCAAGAAGCTGCTCAAGCAAATGTTCGAAGTTGGCGGTGTTTCAGTGCGTAACGGTGGGTATACCGACTTCGTCTTTAGGCGAGTGTCAGGAGCAGGTTTCAGCACTCGGTACGAGTTTATCCGTCACGACGCCCTGACTCGGGCGTGGAATCGTCCGTGGCGCTGACTGTGCTACTGAGGCAGCTCGAGGCAAGGGGGAGGTCGGCTGCACGACCCCCACTCCGCGGTCGTGCTCGCGGCCAGAAGTAACCCAGCTGAACACTGCTTCCCGCTGCCATTGACGGCGCTAGAGTTGCACTTTGTCGGGCACGTGCGGTTTCGCCCGAAGCGCGGATCGTGAATTTCGCCCGGTCCAATGCGATACGACGATGCTTCCCTCTAGAACAGCGGCGATTAGGGGTGAGAACTGGGTAGGCCTCGCGTTTATGCTGCAGTGTTGACGCCCAGGGCCCGAAGCAGCTGGCGCAGAGAATCGTTACTTCTGGCAAGGCTAGGGACATCCGTGGTCCGCAGTCTTCGAATAACCTCATCCGGGGTTGA
>NZ_LR732920.1 GCF_902506065.1 Arthrobacter sp. 9V | reverse complement strand
ACCTACTTCGCCGTCGACATCGCGCGGAAGCTCAACGAGGAAGCGGGCCTCCGCACCTCGGGCAGCACCGCCGACGTCGCCGGCATCGCCTCGACCGGGAAGGCCCCCGAATGACCACGAACGACCAGCTATTCGGCCGCGCCAAGAACGCGATCCCCGGTGGCGTAAACTCCCCGGTCCGCGCCTACGGGTCGGTCGGCGGCACCCCGCGCTTCCTGGTGTCCGCGAAGGGCGCCTACGTCACCGACGCCGAGGGTCGCGAGTACGTCGACCTCGTCGCGTCGTGGGGGCCAGCGATCCTCGGGCACGCCCACCCCGGCACGGTCGAGGCCGTGCAGCAGGCCGCCGCGCGCGGACTGTCGTTCGGGGCGTCGACCCCGGGCGAGACCGAGCTGGCCGAACTCGTGAAGCAGCGGGTGTCGGTGGACGGCGACGGCCCCATCGAGAAGCTCCGCATGGTGTCGACCGGCACCGAGGCCACGATGACCGCGATCCGACTGGCCCGCGGGTACACCGGCCGCGACCTGCTCGTGAAGTTCGCCGGGCACTACCACGGCCACTCGGACTCCCTGCTGGCCGAGGCCGGCTCGGGTGTCGCGACCCTGGCCATGCCGGGCAGCGCGGGCATCACCGCCGAGACCGCCGCGCAGACCCTCGTGCTGCCGTACAACGACCTCGACGCCGTCCGCCGGGCCTTCGATGAGCACTCCGAGCGGATCGCCGCCGTGATCGTCGAGTCGGCCGCCGCGAACATGGGCGTGCTGGCTCCCGAGCGCGGCTTCAACCGGGCACTGGCGCAGATCACGCAGGCGCACGGGGCGCTGCTCATCGTCGACGAGGTCCTGACCGGGTTCCGGGTCGGAGCTGCAGGCTGGTGGGGCCTCGAGGCGTCCAAGGTCGTGCCGGACGGCGCCGGGTGGAAGCCCGACCTCATCACGTTCGGCAAGGTCATCGGTGGTGGCATGCCCCTCGCCGCCCTCGGTGGTCGGCGCGAGGTCATGGACTTCCTCGCCCCGCTCGGGCCGGTGTACCAGGCGGGCACGCTCTCCGGCAACCCGCTCGCGGT
>NZ_LR732917.1 GCF_902506065.1 Arthrobacter sp. 9V | reverse complement strand
GCGGTCATCGTCGCCGAGAAGCCCTCGCCGACGGCGTACGAGGTCGAGATGCCGGGTGCCTCGTGCTTCGCGTACTGCGTCACGACCCAGCGGTCCCACGGCACGGTGAGCGGTTCTGCGGTGCCCCACCGGGTCGGGCAGGTGCCGACGGTGTGGCACAGGGCCTCGATCGCCGAGCCCATGTCGACCGCGCGGCCGGGGTGGTGCCGGAGGGTCAGGTCGATGCTGATCTGACGGACCGAGTCGGCCGAGACCGGGTGCTCGGGCGACGGGGTGCCCACGAGTTCGGGGCCCCGGTGCACGAAGTCTTCGATGTCCGAGGCAGCGACACCGGTCCAGCCGTCACGCAGCGTCCCGTCGAAGTCGGACACGGCCCACGCGGCACCGTACGCGCCGAGTGCGTGCCGGAGCGCCGGGGTGATCGCCGCAGACCGTCCGGTGCGGAGCACGACCGTCCGCCCGGCGTCCGCCGACCGGCGGAGCAACGAGGCGAGCGCGTCGGTCAGCCACACTACGGGCTAGGCCGACTCGACCACGATCGCCGGGCCGACCACGTCGTCGATGAGGGGATGCCTGACCATCCGGGTCCTCCTCGGTTCGGGGCTGGAACTCCCTGGACGGTACACACGGGTCCGACACCTGTCCGTCGAGTCGGCACCCTCACAGCGGAGACTCGGGAGGCACGACACGCGCCCGGCAGACGGCGTACGGTGCGCGGTCGGCTGGCTTCCAGGCGAGAATCCGCTAGGCTTGCCGAGTCCCGTTCTGCGGGGCGCGCGAGTGTAGTTCAATGGTAGAACTCCAGCTTCCCAAGCTGGTAGCGCGGGTTCGATTCCCGTCACTCGATCCAACTACGATCAAGCCGTGGAGTCCAAGCCGGCATCGGTCCTCAAGGCCATCAGGGCCGAGATCATCAGCGGCTCGCTCGCACGTGGCTCGAGACTCAAGGAAGACGTGCTCGCGGAGCGTTTCGGCGTCTCCCGGGTCCCTGTCCGCGAAGCCCTCCGACAGCTGGAGACCGAGGGCTTCGTCGTCGCCGAGAAGTTCAAGGGCGTCCGGGTCGCGGATTCCTCAACCGAGGTCGTCATCGAATTGATGCAGATCCGGCGCGGGCT
>NZ_LR732918.1 GCF_902506065.1 Arthrobacter sp. 9V | reverse complement strand
GTGCTCAACCCGGGCCTCGCCGACGCCCTCCACGAGCAGTTCGGGGTGATCCTCGACGCGCAGTCCTTCGTGGCCCTCGCACAGCAGGACGGCTCGTTCACACCGAACCCCGTCATCGACCGGCTGCGTGGGCTGACCGCGCACATCCCGGGCTTCTCGGTGCACGCCCGACTCGTGGTGTCCGCCTTCGCCGAGGTCGCGACCGGCATGGTCGAGGACACCGGCGACCTGTCGCACCCCGTGCTGGACGCCCTGGCCGGCAACCCGAGCGCGAAGTGGCAGGTCGAGCAGTCCTACCACCCCGTCGAGCAGACCCCGTCGGACGAGCGCAGCCCCGAGACCGACACGCTGCTGCTCGACGCCGACGACGAGCAGGAGAACGTGATCGCCCAGATCACGGCCGGCAACTCCATCGTCGTGAAGACCCTGCCGGGCACCGGTGGCACCCAGACCATCGTGAACGCCCTGGGCGGTCTGGTCGCGGCGAACAAGCGCGTCCTCGTCGTGAGCCCGCGCCGCGCCACCCTGCGGGGCATCGCCGCACGCTTCGGCGAGGTCCAGCTGCCCGGGGTCGCCGTCACGCCGTCGACCCTGCGCCGCGACGTCGTCCGTGCCATCGCCCGCAACGAGAAGGCCGCGCGGCCGAACCTCCGCGAGGTCGACGACGCCCTGGTCCGCCTGCGCAAGGTGCTGAAGGACTACCGCGGCTCGCTCACCCGCAAGGACCCCGACTTCGGCGTCTCGGTGCTCGACTGCTTGGTGGAGCTGTCGCGCCTGTCGCTGCTCCCCGTCGCCCCGTCGACGACCGCCCGGCTGTCGAAGCAGTCCGTGGCCTCGATGGTCGACGGCCGGTCGCGCGTCGCCGAGACCATGGTCAGCGCCGCGAACCTCGGCGAGTTCCGCTACGGCCCCGACGACTCGCCCTGGTACGGCGCGAAGTTCTCCTCGAGCGACGGGGCGCAGCGTGCGCACCGCATCGCGAAGGACCTGGACGCCGACGGCCTGCCGACCCTGCTCCGCCGCGCCCACGACCTGGTGAGCACGACGCACATGCGCCAGTTCACGACGATCAACGAGCTCGGCATCTACCTGCGCCTGCTCACCGAGATCCGCGACACGCTCGACCGCTTCCTGCCGGTGGTGTTCGAC
>NZ_LR732950.1 GCF_902506065.1 Arthrobacter sp. 9V | reverse complement strand
GCGAACCGGCGGCCATCGTCGACGCCCTGCTCGCCGACCCGGCTGTCACCGCCACCGATGAGCTCGTCATCACCCTGCCGGCGAACGGCGACCGTGCGACACACGAGCGGATCCTGCGCATCGTGGCCGAGGAGGTCGCTCCGGCGCTGCGGGCCTGAGGGCCAGCGACGCGGGCAGACGCCTGGAGCCTGATCGCCTGCGGCCCTGCCGCCACCGAGAGTCGAGGGCATCCGGCGGGGCTCTGATCGAGTTGGTGAAGCCCGAGAGCCCGGCCGGATGACCATCTCGTCCCTGATCCGCACGAGATGGTGCCCCCATCGTTCCACCTACCGACCGGTTTGTCACACCGATCTGCGTCCCTGGAGCAAAGAAGTTGACCAAGTGTCACTCGTTTTTGCGAACCGGCACGAAGTCCGGCAACCGGTTCACCGGTGCGTACCGAGTCCGGGACGATCCACGGAACCAGGTTCCGGCACGGAGCACCGATGCGGCTCCGACCCGGAACGACGAATGCGCCCCCGCGCGGACGCGGGGACGCATTCGGGGACGCACCGGGGAAGCCAGGGCGACAACGGCCGGATCAGGAGGCCGAATCGCTCACCCAGCGACCCCGTAGTCGGTGCGTGCGCGGACGGTAACCAGCCGACTCGCGCACG
Organism: Arthrobacter sp. 9V; assembly: GCF_902506065.1. Taxonomy (GTDB): domain Bacteria; phylum Actinomycetota; class Actinomycetes; order Actinomycetales; family Micrococcaceae; genus Arthrobacter. The sequence goes on along the minus strand of NZ_LR732950.1, from coordinate 409 downwards.
ACGATGTTACTGAACAGAGTCGGGAGCTGCGCGGAAACCGGACGACTTCGTCACTCCAGTTCGAGGGACGCGGTTCCGGCGTCGTCGACGACGGAGGCACCGACGTGCAGCGTGAACGTCCCCGACTCGTACTGCCACGAACCGTCCCAGTGGGCGAAGGCGCGTGCCGGGACCTCGATCGAGACCTCCGTCGACTCCCCCGCACCGAGCCGGACCGGGGCAAACCCGACCAGCCAGCGAACCGGGCGGTCGACCGCCGACTCCGCACGGGACGCGTAGACCTGCACGACGTGCTTGCCGGCGCGGTCGCCCGTGTTCGCGACGGTCGCCGTGACGATGACGGCGTCGCCCTCGCGCACGGTCGGCGTCGCGGAGACCCCGTCGATCGACCACGTGGTGTAGCCGAGGC
>NZ_LR732948.1 GCF_902506065.1 Arthrobacter sp. 9V | reverse complement strand
GGTGACGTCAGCCCCGGGGATCGGTGCGCCGGTGGCATCGACGATCGTCAGGGTCGTCTCGCCGAAGCGGTGCTCTGGTGCGTGCGTCATCGCGGGTCCTCCGACATCGTCGTCCGGGATCGTATTTGTTGCGCGCGCAAACATAGCAGCCGGTCTCGCCGCGGTCACCCGGAATCCTGCCGAGGGTGAGAGGATGCGTTCGCATCCGCACTGCTGCGGGGCGCGCGGCACCAGTGTCGGGCCAGAAATCGATGTCAAACAAGACCGAGTCGGCCTTGCTGTGAGGTGGCCCCAGTGGTCTTGTTGGAAGCGGAACGTGCAGGCTCCCTGCGGCGCGAGCTGGAAGCCGCCCGTGCGGACGGCCACGCGCGCACACGGCTGGAACCGTTCCCGAGCCGCGCGGGCGCACGGTGGCTGCTCCGGCTCGCGTTCGCCGTCCCGTTCCTGATCCTCGCCGTCTTCAGCGCCGACCCCACCGTGGCCGACGTCACCGTCAACCGCTCCGTCGTGGACCACGTCGCGACACTGAGTTGGGACCGGGCGGACGTCTCGTGGCTCAGTGAGCTCTACCCGCCGCTGGGCACGGTCCTGGTGCGGCTCATCCCCGGTGGCGCCGCCGGCCTCGCGGCGGCCGGGGCCCTGGTCGCCGGGATCCTGCTGCAGCAGTTGCTCGAGGCCATGGTCCAGCGACGCTTCCCCTGGTGGAAGAGCACGGTCTTCCTCGTCGCGATCGGCGCGAACCCGCTCTTCGCGTACACCGCCACGGGCAACTTCGAAGCGCTCCTCGGCATCGCACTGTTCGGGATCGGCGCGATCAACATGGTCCGCTTCGTCTCCAGCCGGAACACCAAGGCAGGCTTCGAGTCCGGGATCCTCTTCATGCTCGCGGCGTTGGCGGATGCTTCGGGGCTCGTCCTCGTGGTCGCGGCGGCGATCACCGCCCCACTGCTCTCCGTCGCCCGGCGGAGCGAGTCGGGGGCGCGATGGTCGAACGTGCTCATCGTGCTGTTCCCGACGATCGCGGTCTTCGGGGCGGTGATGTTCCTCGAGGCGCTGTTCGGACGGAACCCGTTGCTGGTGTTCCAGAACGCCGTCCACTACGACCCCGCGCTC
>NZ_LR732949.1 GCF_902506065.1 Arthrobacter sp. 9V | reverse complement strand
TGCGGGAACCGCCCGGCTGCACGGCGACGGCGTAGAACTCGCCGATGCCGTCCTCGACCTTGAGCCAGCACGACCCGGCGAGCTGCCCGGAGGCATCGCGGAGCAAGAGCAGGTCGTCGCCGGAGAACCAGGCGTCGGCTTCGCGGGCGTGCAGGTCGTCCAGCGTCATCCGCCCCTGCTCGGGGTGGTGCGCGAAGGCTGCGGCGTTCAGCGCGAGCCAGTCGGTCTCGTCATCGGTGCCCGGGCGGAACGCCGACAGGCTGAACCCGTCGGGCAGCTCGACGTCGGCGGCGACGTCTTCCTCGGAGTCGGCGACGGGCGCCCGGAGCTGCAGCAGCGTGCGGACCGCGCGCCAGCCGAACCGGTCGGCCAGCGCCCGCGCTGCCGGGTGGTCCCCGTGCGCCCAGGCGAGCCGGGGAGCGGCCCCGCCGCCCAGCGCGAGCGCCTGCGTCACCAGGGAGGTGCCGATGCCGCGGCCGCGGGCCTCCTGGGCGACGACCATCTCGAGCTCACCGTCACGGACCACGGCGACCCCGTCGTCGACGGACAGGACGCTCGCGCGCCCGGCGCGGACGTCCACCAGGGTCTGGTCGGAGAACGGCGGGGCTTCGCCGGGGGCGACGAAGGCGCCGAGGTCGGGCAGCACTACTGCCCCAGCAGGCGCTCGGCCTCGTCGTCGTAGACGTTGAAGCGGTACCCGACGTTGCGGACGGTGCCGATGAGTGACTCGAGGTCCCCGAGCTTGGCGCGGAGCCGTCGGACGTGCACGTCGACGGTGCGGGTGCCACCGAAGTAGTCGTAGCCCCAGACCTCGCTGAGCAGCTGCTCGCGGGTGAAGACGCGTGACGGGTGGGTGGCGAAGAACCGCAGGAGCTCGAACTCCTTGAACGTCAGGTCGAGCGGCCGACCGCGGACCTTGGCGGAGTAGCTGGCCTCGTCGATGACGACACCGGACGCCTGGATCTTCGAGCTCGTCTGGCCCTTCGCGGCACGACCGGCCGACAGGCGGATGCGGGCGTCGATCTCGGCGGGGCCGGCGCTCTCGAGCACGACGTCGTCGACGTTCCAGTCGCTGTTCACCGCGGTCAGACCGCCCTCGGTGACGACGAGCACGATCGGCGTGGTCGACCCCGACGAGGCGAGGATCTTGCAC
>NZ_LR732946.1 GCF_902506065.1 Arthrobacter sp. 9V | reverse complement strand
TCCTTCGCCATCGTCAGCTGCCCGAGGGTGCCGACGGGCTTGAGGCCGTACTCGATGAACGACAGGGCGATGTCGTTCAGCACGACGACGCGCTTCGGCGTGTGGTCGACCGTGACGGTCGCGCCGGTTGCGTCCTGGTACGACCACGCCTTCGACGCGGCGGTGCCGCCGTCGGAGTCGGAGTCGTTCGAGTTGCCGGTGGTCGAGCAGCCGGTCAGGAGGAGTGCCGAGACGGTCACGGAGGTCAGGAGGGCGGCGCGCAGGTGGCCACGTCGGGAGGTCTTCACATTAGGAGAGGCTAACCTAACTTTCCGGCACTCGCCAGCACGTCTTCGGTTTTCGTGCGTGTGACGGTGTGCTCGGTTCCGGCGCTCGGGAGCGGGTCGTGCTCGTCCGCTTCGGGCACGATCATCGGCGCACCGGTCACGGGGTCGGGGAACACCCGGGCGTGCAGGCCGAACGCGTGCTCGAGCAGTGCCGGGGTGAGGACCTCGTGCGGTGTGCCGTCGGCCACGACCCCGCCGTCGTGCAGCACCACGAGCCGGTCCGAGTACCGCGCCGCCAGCGACAGGTCGTGCAGCACCATCACGATCGTCGACCCCTGCTCGCGGTTCAGCCGTCGGACGAGCCGCAGGACCTCGAGCTGGTGCGCGAGGTCCAGGTAGGTCGTCGGCTCGTCGAGCAGGAGCGTCTCGGCCTGCTGCGCGACGACCATGGCGATCCAGGCGCGCTGGCGCTGTCCGCCGGACAGGCTCGTGACGTCACGGTGCGCGACCTCGGTCAGGCCGGTGGCGGCGATCGCGTCCTCGGCGACGGCGGCGTCCTCGGCGGTCCATGGCTTCGCCCACGACTGGTGCGGGTTCCGGCCGCGCATCACCAGGTCGAGCACGCTGGTGCCGGCCGGGGCGACGGGGGACTGCGGCAGGATCGCGAGCTTGCGGGCGACCTGGCGGTTCGGCTCCTTGCGGATCGGGGCGCCGTTGAGCAGGACCTCGCCGGCCTGCGGCTTGAGCACGCGGCCGAACGCCTTGAGCAGGGTCGACTTGCCGCAGCCGTTCGCGCCGAGGAACGTCGTGACGGTGCTGCGTTCGATGCGCAGGTGCAGGTCGCGCAGGACCGGCTGGCGGTCGTAGCCGACGGACAGGCCCTGGGCTTCGAGCACGCTGTCGTGCTCGTGCTCGTGCTCGTGCTGGTGGTCGCGGTCGTGCGCTGTTGTCATCGGGACATCTCCTTGCGGTGACGGACGAGGAGCCAGATCAGGTACGGCGCCCCGATCACGGTGGTGATGATGCCGACCGGCACCTGCCACGGGAACGCGGAACGGGACAGCAGGTCGGCGGCGAGCACGAGCACGGCTCCCAGAGCACCGGCGAGCAGCAGCGGCGGCCGGTTCGTGCCGGCGAGCCGGAGCCCGACCTGCGGCACGACGAACGCGACGAAGCCCACCGGTCCCGCGGCGGCCACGGCGGCGGCGGTCAGCACGACCGCGAGTGCGATGACGAGCAGCCGGTGTCGCTGGACGCCGAGTCCGACGCCGGTCGCGACCTCGTCGCCGAGCTGCCCGATGCCGAGTGCCGCACTCGTCGCGAGTGCGATCGGCACCGCGACCACGGCCACCAGGAGCAGCGGCCAGACGCTCTCCCACGAGGTGCTCGACAGGCTGCCGACCAGCCACTGCGAGGCCGCGGTCGCGACCGT
>NZ_LR732947.1 GCF_902506065.1 Arthrobacter sp. 9V | reverse complement strand
GTGTACTGGTCGGCGCCGGTGCCGGCGTTGACGAGCTTGACCTTCACCTTCGGGTACTGCTTCTCGAACGCGGCGACCTGGGCCTTCGCCGACGGGGTCCACGACCAGTAGGTCAGGGTGCCACCGTCCTTCAGGGCCTTGTCGATGTCGTCGGCCGAACCGCCGGAGCCGGAGCTGCCGGAGGCGCACGCGGCGAGGGCGATCGCGGCGGTGACGCCGATGGCGAGGGCGCTGAGCCCGCGCCGGAGACGCTTGTTCATGGGAGTGCCTTTCACTTCTTCGTGGAGGGGGTGGTGCTGCTGTGTGCCGGACCGGGCGGCGCGTGGCGGGGTCGCCGTGCGCCTGGTGTCCGAGGGGTCAGGCCTTGACCGACCCGGCTGCGAGGCCGGACTGCCAGAAGCGCTGGAGGAAGAGGAACGCGACCACGATCAGGATGATCGTGAGGAGCGATCCCGTGACGACGAGGTTGTAGATCGGCTGCGCGCCGGACCCGGTGGCCTGCGCGTTCCACTGGTTCAGGCCGACCGTCAGTGGGTACCACTTCGGGTCGCTCAGCATGATGAGCGGCAGGAAGTAGTTGTTCCAGGTCGCGACGACGGCGAACAGCAGGACCGTGACGACACCGGGAGCGAGCAGGCGGAGCGCGATGGTGAAGAAGATCCGGAACTCGCCGGCACCGTCCATGCGGGCGGCCTCGAGCAGTTCGGCGGGGATCGCGTCGACCGCGTAGGTCCAGATCAGGTACATGCCGAACGGGCTGATCAGCGAGGGCAGGATGATCGACCACGGGGTGTTCGTCAGGCCGACCTGCGAGAAGAGCAGGAAGGTCGGGACGGCCAGTGCCGTGCCGGGGACCGCGATGGCGCCGAGGACGACGGCGAAGACCGCACGGCGCCCCGGGAACTGGAACTTCGCCATGCCGTAGCCCGCCACCGTGGCGAGCAGGGTGGCCCCGCCGGCGCCGACGACCACGTAGAGCAGCGTGTTGCCGAACCACTGCAGGAAGATGCCGTCGTTGTACGTCACCGTGTCGACGATGTTCTGCCAGAGGTTGAAGTCCCCGCCGAACCACAGACCGAAGGTGGAGAGCAGCGACGACTGCGTCTTCGTGCTGTTCACGAGCAGGTAGAACAGCGGCGCGAACGAGTACACGACGAAGACGACCATGACCGCGGTCAGCAGGCCGGACCGCTTCGGCTTGCGTCCGCCTTCCGCGGTGCGGAGCTGCCGGGAGGCGCGGATCGAGCGGGTGCGCGGCGCACGTTGCGTCGTGGTCGCCTCGGTCACCGTGGCCGCTGCGGGCCCGGCGGGGTGCTGGATGGTGCTCATCGGTTCTCCTCGCGGGTGCCGCGGACCTGGACGACGTAGGCGATCACCGCGGTGATCACGCCCATCACGATCGCGACCGTGGCGGAGTAGTTGAACTGCTGGCCGCTGAAGGACAGCGAGTAGGCGTACATGTTCGGGGTGAAGGCGCTGCCGATGACGTTCGGGGCGAGCGTCTTGAGCAGGTTCGGCTCGTTGAAGAGCTGGAAGCTGCCGATGATCGAGAAGATCGTGGCGATGACCATCGGGCCGCGGAGCGCCGGGAGCTTGATCGAGAGGACCGTGCGCATCGGGCCGGCGCCGTCGAGCTCCGCCGCCTCGTACAGCTC
>NZ_LR732944.1 GCF_902506065.1 Arthrobacter sp. 9V | reverse complement strand
CCCGAGCCCGTGCACCTGCGCGACGTCCCCGGACGCGGCGGTCGCCGCACTTCGGACGAACAGCGAGTCCGCGGCACCGTCCGGCACCCCCGGCCCGGAGTCCATCACCGACAGGTGCAGGGTCGTGCCGTCGTCGAGCACCTCGACCTCCACCCACGGGGAGCCCCCGTCACGCGTGCGCTCGTCGTCGCGGAGGGCCGCCGTCACGGCGTTGTCCACCAGGTTGCCGAGCACGGTCGTGACGTCGCCCGGCTCGGTGATCGTCCCCTGCACGAGCGTCTCCGCCCCGATCCGCAGCAGCACCCCGCGCTCGGCGGCCTCGACGCCCTTCGCCCCGAGGAACGCCTGCAGGTACGGCTCGGTCAACCGGTCGGCGTGCTGCACCGGGTACCGCAGCGGCCCGCGCTCCTGCACGTCCGCCAGGTACGCCCGCGCCCGTGCGGTCTCGCCGATGTCGAGCAGCCCCGAGATCGCGTGCAGTCGGTTCGCGAACTCGTGGCGTTGCGCCCGAAGCGCTGTGCTCATCGCTCCGACGGCGTCGAGCCGCCGGGTCAGGGCCTCGACGTCGGTGCGGTCGCGCAGGACAGCGACCCGGCCCAGGTCGCGTCCGTCGCGGGACACGGTGCGGACGTCGACGAGCAGCACCCGGTGCCCGGCGACGATCGTGGCGCTCGCCGGAGCGGCGGAACCCCCGTCGAGCATCGACCCGAGCGGCGCGGGCAGGTCGAGGGAACCCACCGGCTGCCCGACCGGGTCCGCCAGCCCGAGCAACTGCACGGCTTCGGGGTTGCAGACGGTGACGGCCCCCGACGGGCCGATCGCGATGACGCCTTCACCGACCCCGCCGAGCACGGCCTGCTGGTTCTGCACGAGCGTCACGAGCTCCTCCGGCTGCAGCCCGAGCGTCAGCCGCACCAACCTGCGTCGGATCAGCACCGACGCGATCAGCGCGAGCAGGACCGCCGCCAGCCCGGCACCGATCACCGGCATGCTGTCCTCGACCAGGGTGTCGTAGACGCGTGCCCGGGTGAACCCGACGCTCACCTCGCCGACGACGGTGGACTGCCGGGAGGCGCGGCTCGTCCCCGCCCCGCCGGCTGCGGGTGCGGAGACGGGCACCTTCGCCCGCGCCGACTCGCCGAGCGTGCCGCGGGCCCAGGACACGGTCTCGCGTCCGGCG
>NZ_LR732945.1 GCF_902506065.1 Arthrobacter sp. 9V | reverse complement strand
TTCCGATACTCGGTCCTAGTGGAGGGAGTGGGGCCTACCGACAGTGTGCGTGCGACGGGTAACCCTGCTGCGACAGTGGAGGATGCGCTGCACGCGGTGCATTGGGACCAGCTCAACTGAAGTAGCGACCATCGAAGTCAGGCGTCGACGGTGATGCCGAGGCTGATCCACCCGTCGGGGACTGACTGCAGGTAGGCCTTCAGGGCGGCGTCGTAGTTCGGCCCGGATGCTTCGTGTGGCTGGATCTCGGTCGACCGGGCGACGGCGCGGACGGTGATGTTCCCGGCCGCGGTCGAGCTCAGCGTGTTCGTCTGCGCGACGTCGTACCCGGTGCGCTCCAGGCCGTCGACGGCGCGGGCCCGGGCGGTGCTCTGGTCGTCTGCGTGGCCGTCGGCGGTGATGGTGTTCGTGGAGCGGATCGTGCCGCGGACGGTGGTCATGGATCCAACCTCGCAGCGCGATCCGCTCCTGCGGTGTCGGCGGCCGCGGTCATCATCGGTGGCATGCCCGAGCACCGGTGGGCGCCGCCCATCCACCCCGATCCGCCCGAGGACCAGCCACTCGGCATCCCAGCCCCGCCGGCACCGGACAGGGTGTCCGGTTACCCGGCGGTGTGGGTGCGGGTCGAGTTCACCCGGTCTGGCCCGCAGACCTGCCCCGGGTTCGTTGAGCAGGCAGACGGCGACGTCGTCTACGTGCAGCTCGTGCACATGGGCTTCGTGCACCACGTGTGGTTACCCATGGACCGGATCAAGAAGCGGGCTCTGAAGCCGCAGGGGCGCCGCTGATGGGCGTGCGCCGGCGTGGCCGCTGGGTGCCCGAGGAAGCCGTGTCGCTGCCCGCAGACGCCCGTGGCGGCCCGGTGGGCGACGTCGTGCCGCCGGCGCCCGTGCAGGCGTGGATCCGCACCTACCGCGGTGTCGATCGCCGCGTGGAAGCGAAGGCGATCGCCGCGACCGGTGACGCTGTCCTGATCGAGTGGGGGAGTGGCCAAGCCGCGACCGCGGCATGGGTGTGGCGGGCCGCGGTGAAGCACCGCGTGGAGGTCTCAGCGACGTCATAGCCGACCCCGGTTGCCGGCACCGGGGGTCGTGCGTACCGTGATGGTCTGCGTCCGGACCATTCCCCCCAGTGACTTCGGGCGCCCGCAGCTCGAGCAGCCCCCCCCAATTCGCTCGAGCTGCAGCCGGCCCCGGCCCTGTTCCCCAACAGGCCGGGGCCGCTTCACGTTCGCGGGCCTCTGCGCGCCGGCGAGCTCCTCGAGCACGCGGGATCCAAGCGGACCGCCGGCGGCGGCCTGTTCTGTCTGAGCGGGCCGCCTTCGGCGGGCTGATCTTGTCTGAGGGGAGCCGGCAAGCCGGCCAGTGCTCTGGGCCTGCGGCCCGTTTTTTCACCGAGAAGCCTTCGGCGGCTCGGTCGCAAGCTCCCTCGTAGCAGCCTCCCGGGCCGTGTCTAGCCGCTGGCGCGGCCGGCTCCTCCGAGATTTTCGGCACGCGGTCGCAAGCTCCCTTATTTCGCGCCGAAATTCTCTCCCCCTCCGCCCTTCGGGTAGACACGCCCCTCCCGGCCGCTAGGCGGTAAACCGCCTTCTCGGCAAAAAACGAGGAGGGGACAAGGAGAACGGAAATGAAGTTGATGGGTATTCGAGCGACCGCAGATGGTGCGGTTGAGGGCGTCGTCGTGAACGCGGCGCAGTCGACCCTGCAGGGCACGCGGGAGCAGATCGGGTGCCGCCTGGTGGACGTGGTTCGCCTCGACGGCCGGATCGATGCGTGGATCGATGACGAGGGTATGTACGCGGGGGGCCGCAACGACCTCGCCACCGTCGCGGCGGTTGCTCTCGGGCGTTCCCGGGCGGCGTCGCCGCTGTACGGGACGGTCCTGTTCCTGACCTACGACGAAGCCGGGGACACCCGGTCGCTGTCGCCGGATCAGTACACGGCCGTCATGCGCGCCTTCCAGCACGCGTCCGCCGCGCTCACCGCGGCGCTTCGCCAGCAGTAACACCCAGCAGTCCCACCCATAGAAAAG
>NZ_LR732942.1 GCF_902506065.1 Arthrobacter sp. 9V | reverse complement strand
GTGCAGGTTGATGCCCTCGAGCGTGAGCAGCGGGAAGAACAACCAGCCCTGGTTCTGCACGAACACCCGGAGCGGCCCGTTCTTGACAGCCGCTGCGTCCTCGGGCAGGAAGCGGATCGCGTCGGGGGCGATGTCCGGGTCCTTGCCGACGGTGTTCGGGTTGCCATGGTGCCGGGTGTGCTTGTTCATCCACCACGAGTAGCTCAGCCCCACCAGGAACGTGCCGAGCCAGCGGCCCGCGCGGTCGTTCCACTTCTGGGACTCGAACACCTGACGGTGCGCAGCCTCGTGCGACAGGAACGCGAACTGCGTGAACAGCACCCCCAGCGCACCGGCCACGATCAGCTGGAACCACGAGTCACTCAGGAACGCGAAGACGACCCAGCACGCGGCCGTGGCGACGACGAGTGCGGTGAACAGCGCCCAGTAGAAGCCCCGACGGCGACGGAGCAGCCCGGCTTCCTTCACCTGCGCCAGCAGCGCGGAGTACGACGAGGTGCCACCGGTCCGTGGTCCGGCCGGGGAACCGGTCTTCCGGAAGCCGCTGGAGAGGGGTTTCGAGCTGGTCTCCCGCTGCGGGCTGGTACCGGCGTGCTGCGTGGTCATGGGTTCCCTGGTCGTCATCGGAATGGAAGAACGTTCCGGCGGCCGGGGTCTGGGGCTGCTGGTCCAACGCTAGAGCCGTCACGCTCCCGGGTGCAAGCCACAGGTCCGCGTGTCCGCCGCTCGACTACGGTTGTCCCGCCTGCTCGACGGAAGGACCGTTCCCCACATGACCGAGGTACGCGAAGCACGACTGGTCGAGACGTTCGTGACCCTCACGGACTCTCTGGTGGCGGACTACGACGTGGTCGACGTGCTGCAGACGCTGGTCGACCGGGCCGTCGAGCTGTTCGACGCCGCCGCGGGCGCCATCCACCTGCTCGACAAGCACGACGAGCTGCGGGTCGTCGCCTCGACGAGCGAGCGCAGCAGCTTCATCGGCCTGCTCCAGCTCAACGCCGGCGAGGGGCCCTGCATCACCGCCGTGACCACCGGCCGGTTGGTGACGTCGGAGAACGCCGACGACCTG
>NZ_LR732943.1 GCF_902506065.1 Arthrobacter sp. 9V | reverse complement strand
CTACGATGGACGGGTGCTGCTCGCGATCGACACCTCCGCCGGGACCTCCGTCGCCGTCGTCGACCCGGCCACCGGCCAGGCCCTCGCGACCCGCGACACCGAGGACAGCCGCCGGCACGCCGAGGTGATCGGCCCGTTCCTCGCCGACACCCTCGCCGAGGCGGGCATCACCGGCGCCGACGTCACCGGTGTCGTCGCCGGCATGGGCCCGGGCCCCTTCACCGGCCTGCGCGTCGGCATCGCCGCCGCCCGCACCTTCGCCGCAGCCCGCGGCGTCCCCGTCCTGCCGCTCGTCAGCCACGATGCCGTCGCCCTCGACCAGCGCGCCGCCGGCCTCGCCGGCCCCTTCGTCGTCCTCACGGACGCCCGCCGCCGCGAGGTCTACTGGAGCGCCTACGACGCCGACGGCGTCCGCGTGGCCGGCCCCGGACTCGCCAAGCCCGCCGATCTCGACGACGCGATCCGCGCCTCCCGGCCCGCAGCCGTGGGCTGGGACCGCGTGACCGTCACGTCCATCCCGGCCTGGAGGCTCGGCGCGATCGCCGCGGACCGACTCGCGTCCGGCGCGGCGTTCGACCAGGACACCCCCCTGTACCTGCGTGACCCCGACGTCACGGTGCCCGGTGCGCCGAAACGGGTGAAGCAGTGACCCTGCCGGACGGGCTCCGCCTGCGCCGAGCCCACCCGCAGGACCTCGACGACATCATGTGGCTCGAGCACGTCTCGTTCCCGTCGGACGCCTGGTCGGCGTCGCAGATGTCGGGCGAGCTGTACTCACCGCACGGGTACTACGTCGTGATCGAGACCGTCGACGACACCGCAGCGCCGATGGTCGTCGGGTACGCCGGACTCTCGTCCCTGGCGGGCAACCCGGTGGCCGACGTGCAGACCATCGCGGTCGCCGCCGATCAGCGCGGCAAGGGGCTCGGACGGGTCCTGTTCACGGAACTGCTCGACGAGGCGCGGCGCCGCGGTGTGCGCGAGGTGTTCCTCGAGGTGCGGGCTGACAACCCCGTGGCGCAGGCGATGTACACGGCGTTCCGGTTCGAGCACATCGCGACCCGGCCCCGCTACTACCAACCGGACGGCGTCGACGCGTGGGTGATGCGGGCGGAACTGCCCGGCCCGGACGCGGAACCGTCGTCGGACGTCGGACCCATCGGACAGGAGGCCCTCGGTGAGCGCGACTGAACCACTGGTGCTCGGCATCGAGACGAGCTGCGACGAGACGGGCGTGGGGATCGTGCGGGGGAACACCCTGCTGGCGAACGTGATCGCCTCGAGCATGGACGAGCA
>NZ_LR732941.1 GCF_902506065.1 Arthrobacter sp. 9V | reverse complement strand
GGACCTCGTCCACCGCCGGGCGGATGAGCCGCAGGTACCCAACCGCAGCGGTGTCCGTGCCGAACCACCAGTGCTCGGTGTCGGGCTCGCGGTCACGGCCGTCGAAGTCCTCGGCGGTGACCCGCTGCTCGAGCGCGAACACGCGGTTGCGCAGCACGACGATGCCGTACAGTGCGTCCGTCGTCAGACGGGTCCAGCGGGCGTGGTGCACGGAATGCTCGGACATCGTGGCGAGTTTACTGAAGTGGTCGGGAGTGCCCGGAAGAGCCCGACCGGAAGCAGGAGGAACCAATGGCATACAACGTCGACAAGTCCGACGCCCAGTGGCGCGAGGAGCTCTCCCCGGACCAGTACGCCGTCCTCCGCCAGGCGGGGACCGAACGACCGTGGACCGGTGAACTCCTCGACGAGGAGCGCGCCGGCGTCTACACCTGTGCGGCCTGCAACGCGGAGCTGTTCAAGAGCGGCACGAAGTTCGACTCCGGCTGCGGCTGGCCGTCGTTCTACGAGTCGGTGAACCCCGACGCCGTGCAGCTCATCGAGGACAACTCGCTCGGCATGGCCCGGACCGAGGTCCGGTGCGCGAGCTGCGGTTCGCACCTGGGCCACGTGTTCCCCGACGGGTTCGGCACCCCCACCGGTGACCGGTACTGCATGAACTCGATCTCGCTGAACTTCTCGGAGAAGTCGGGCGAGTGAGCCCCGGACGCCCTCACCGGTAGGATGAGCGGCGTCAGCCGGCATGGCGCAATTGGTAGCGCACCGTACTTGTAATACGGGGGTTGCGGGTTCAAGTCCCGCTGCCGGCCCCAGACGAAGCGATGCCCCGGGCGAAGTCTCGCCCGGGGCATCGGCACACGGAACGCGGATCAGGGGGCGTTCCGGGCGCTGGACGCGGTAACCAGCCGGTCGTGCGACGAGGATGACACCTCACCGACCCGCGCGTCCACACCCTGACCCCACATCCGCGGAAATCCGCACGATGTGCACGAACGCGGAGCGGCCC
>NZ_LR732915.1 GCF_902506065.1 Arthrobacter sp. 9V | reverse complement strand
CGGCCGGGTCCTGTCGACCCTGGACGGACTCGGGTACCGCGGCGCGGTCATCGAGGGCTTCGGTGGCGGGCACGTCGCCGAGCGCACGGTCGATGCCGTCCGCGCACTCGCCGCGCAGATGCCGGTCGTGCTGGCGTCGCGGACCGGCGCCGGCGCGACGCTCACGACGACGTACGGCTTCGCGGGCGGCGAGATCGACCTGCTCGGCGCCGGACTCGTCCCCGCCGGCACCCTCGACGGCCTCAAGGCGCGCCTCCTGCTGGCCGCGCTGCTCGCCCTCGACGCCCCGGACGACCGCATCCACGCGGCGTTCGACGCCCACGGCCGGGGCTCATCCCCGACCGGACAACCCTGACCGCACCGACGCTCCGCCTCCGCCCGTCAGCCCGCGCCGCGACACCGTCGCAGCGCCGCACCGCCGTACCGAGAGGAAGACCATGTCCACCACGACCATCCACGAGCCCGAGGACCTCGAGCTCGCCACCGGGACGTTCCCGACGATCGGGCCGAAGGAGACCAAGCGCGGCGCGACGCTGGCGTTCTTCGCCTGGACCCTCGCCGTCTACGACTTCATCATGTTCGGCACGCTCCTCCCCCGCATCGCCGAGGACTTCGGGTGGAACGAGCAGACCGCCCTGCTGGCGAACACCCTCGTGAGCGTCGGGGTCTTCGTCGTCGTCGTCCTCGTCGGTCTGTTCGTGGACCGACTCGGTCGGCGCCGGGGCATGATGATCACGATCGGCGGCGCGGCCCTGTCCTCGCTGCTGACGGCGGCGTCGACGGGGGTCGCCTCGCTCGTCGGTTTCCGGGCCCTGAGCGGCTTCGGGATGGCCGAGCAGTCCGTCAACTCCACCTACCTCAACGAGGTCTTCGCGCTCACCGAGCTCGAGGGCGTCAAGAAGCGTCGCGGCTTCTTCTACAGCCTCGTCCAGACCGGGTGGCCGATCGGCGCGCTCCTCGCGGCCGCGTTCATCGCCGGGATCAACGGGCTGTTCGGACAGGAGTCCTGGCGGCTCGCGTTCCTCATCGCCACCGTCCCGGCGCTGTTCGTGCTGTTCCTGCGCAAGGGCATCAAGGAGACGCCGCAGCACCGTCTGAACACGTACCTGCGGCAGCTGCGGAAGTCCGGTCGCACCGAGGAGGCCACCGAGGTCGCCGCCCGCTTCGGCATCGTCGACGAGGGTCCGAACCCGCTGCGGGCGATCTTCGGCCGACGGTACGCACGCAACACCGTCGTGCTCTCGATCGCCTGGATCGTGAACTACTTCGGCA
>NZ_LR732916.1 GCF_902506065.1 Arthrobacter sp. 9V | reverse complement strand
CCGCCGACCCAGGCATCCGCGTCCTGATCCTGACGACGTACGAGTCCGACGACCAGATCCTCGCCGCCATCGAGGCCGGCGCCACCGGCTACCTGCTGAAGGCCGCCCCGGAATCCGAGATCCTCGCCGGCGTCAGGGCGACCGCACGGGGCGAGACCGCGCTGGCACCATCGGCGGCCGCAGCGCTCGTCCGCCGAGCAACGGGATCCCTCCCCGCTGCTGCCGGCCCGTCGCTGACCCCGCGCGAGCTCGACGTCCTGCGCCTCGTTGCCCAGGGCAACAGCAACCCGGCGATCGGGCGCGCACTGTTCCTCAGTGAGGCCACGGTGAAGACCCACCTCGGCCACGTGTTCGAGAAACTCGGCGTGAACGACCGCACCCGCGCGGTGATCCGCGCGATGGAGCTCCAGCTCCTCCCCTGACCAACTCCGCAGTCAGGCGCCGCTGGTCACCGCAGCGCACCCGAAGGGCATCGACGTCGTACTCCAGCGCATCCACTATCGCCAGAGCCCGACGTACACCAGTCCGCCGAGGACGACGGACACCCCGCCGATCGCGATCAGCCAGATCGGTGCGCTCATGCTCGACGTCCCCGGTTCTTCGCAGTCCCCCCGCTCCGACCCTACGACTCCGTGCACGACGGGAATCTTTCCCTGCAGCGCGTGTGACGGTTCCGGTTCGCGATCCCCGACGATCGCGAACCAGAACCGTCAGAACTCATTCGTCATCAGGGCCGTCACCGGTAGTCGTCCGGGTCCCCGAGCACGCAGCGCGAGTCCACATTGACGTGCGCGCGGATCTTCGTGGCTGCGATCGACGCACCAGGCTTGCCGTCGGCGCGCGCGACCACGGCCGACACGTCGCCCGTCGCTGCATCCATCTCGGTCTGCGTCGTTGCGAGCTCGTACCCTTGCTCTCTCCAGTGTTCACCGGCCTGTTCGATGAGCACCTGCGGGTCGTCCGGCCTGTCCACCTCGACGTAGTAGCTGAACTGCACCGCCTTCTGCCCGTCGACCTCACAGTCGTTCGCGACCGCCCTCGGG
>NZ_LR732913.1 GCF_902506065.1 Arthrobacter sp. 9V | reverse complement strand
GTCAAGCACCGTGCCGGAAAGGCTCAGCGTGACCCCTCGCCCGCCGACGATCATCGACGTCGCCGCACGCGCGGGCGTCTCGAAGTCCCTGGTGTCGATGGTGCTGCGCGACGACCCCGGGGTCTCCCCCGCCCGCCGCTCCGCGGTGCTCGCCGCCGTCGCGGAGCTCGGCTACCGCCCGAACCGCGCCGCCGCGATCCTCGCCGGCACCCGGACCCGCACCATCGGCGTCATCGTCGACGACTTCCGGAACCCCTGGTACGTCCCGATGCTCGACGGCATCCGCGAGGCCCTCGCCCCGCACGGACTCCGCCTCACCCTCGCCGACACCCGCGCCAACGCCCACCTCGGTTCCTCGCCCTTCGACGACCTGGTCTCCCTGCGGGTCGACGGCGTGGTGCTCGCCGCCGAGGGCTTCCCCGACGTCGTCGTCCCCGCGGACACCCCGGTCGTGGTCGCCGGTGCGCGTGAGGACGTCCCAGGCGGACTCGACGTGGTCGCCTCCGACGAAGCCGCCGGCGGACGGCTGGCAGCGGATCACCTGATCGGGCTGGGGCACCGCCGCATCGTCCACGTCACCGGCTCGGGAGGCCCGGCTGCGCTCCGCCGGGACGCCACCGTCGCACAGCTGGTCGCGTCCGGCATCGAGCCGCTGGTCTCCGGCTCCGGCCCCACCTCGGAAGCCACCGGCTACGAGGGCACGCGGCTCGCACTCCGGGAGCACCCCGACCTGACCGCGGTGTTCGCCGCGAACGACGTCATGGCGATGGGTGCGATCGCCGCCGTGCAGGAAGCCGGACTCCGCGTGCCGCAGGACGTCTCGGTGATCGGCAACGACGAGACCCCGCTCGCCGCGTCACCCCTGCTGCGCCTGACGACGGTCGACCCGCACAACGACGAGGTCGGGCGCCTGGCGGCTGCGCGGTTGGTGGAGCGGATCGGCGCGGCTGCGGGAGCCCCGGCGGGTCCCATCCGGACGCTCGTGCCACCGACGCTCGTGGTGCGGTCGACGACGGGGCCGCCGCGCGCCTGATCGCGCTCGAGCCGCGGAACCTGGTTCCGGCGAGGTCGACCGCCGTGCGAGGCGCCCGGGAACGACGAAACCCCGGTCCGATCGGACCGGGGTTTCGTGATGCTGTTCGTACAGTGCGGAGACGGAGGGATTTGAACCCTCGGTCCCCTCAAAGGGGACTCCACCTTAGCAGGGTGGTGCACTCGGCCGGACTATGCGACGTCTCCAAGCACTCTCGCGAGCGCTCCGACCACCATACAGGAGGACCGCGCCAGTCTCGACCCGACGCACGCCCGCGCGTGGCTCGGGCCGGACAGCGCGGTCCCCCGAAGTGGGGACACATCGGGGTTGTCGGGGCGTACCCCACTGCATAGCATCGTCGGGACGCGGCAATCACGTTCCGGGGTTCGTCCCCGTCGGGCACCACG
>NZ_LR732939.1 GCF_902506065.1 Arthrobacter sp. 9V | reverse complement strand
TGCTGTCGCGGACCGTCCCGGCACGCGGAGTCGCCCGGATCTGAACCGGTTCTCACCGTCCCGGGGGCACGCCGGACCCCCGGCGCACCCCGGGCGGACGGAGGATGGCTCCGGCGGAACGACGGACGAGTCCGCCTGATCCCCAGGAGGCTCCCCACGCCGTCGACACCCGAGTTCTGGAGCACCTGGCGGTTCGACCCCCTGGCGGCGGTGCTCCTCGTCGTCCTCGTGGTGCTCGCGCTCCTGCTCGGCTTCGTGCTGCGGGTGCTCCGCAAACGCCGACGAGCCCCGCGCCGCCCGCGCTGACGGCTCCGCCGTGACGGCTGCACGGTGCGAGAGGTTGCCCGTCGTCCGCACCGTCCGGCCCGTGCACGCCGCAGAGCCCGCCCGGTAGGCTGTCCTGGTGAGCGAAGTCGAGATCGGTGCAGGCAAGCGCGGACGTCGGGCGTACGCGTTCGACGACATCGCGGTGGTCCCCTCCAGGCGGACGCGTGACCCGCGCGACGTCAGCGTGCAGTGGTCGATCGACGCGTTCACGTTCGAGTCGCCGATCCTGTCGGCACCGATGGACTCCGTGTCCTCGCCCGCGACGGTCATCCAGATGGGCAACCTCGGCATCCTGGGCGTGCTCGACCTCGAAGGCCTGTGGACCCGCTACGAGGACCCGACCCCGTACTACGACGAGATCAAGTCGCTCACCGACGGCAACGTCACGAAGCGCATGCAGGAGATCTACTCCGAGCCGATCAAGGCCGAGCTGATCACCGCCCGCCTGGCCGAGATCCGCGCAGCCGGGGTGCCGGTCGCCGGTTCGCTCAGCCCGCAGTGCACCCAGGAGTTCTCGAAGACGGTCGTCGACGCCGGTGTCGACCTGTTCGTCATCCGCGGCACCACGGTCTCGGCGGAGCACGTCTCCCAGACCGAGGAACCCCTCAACCTCAAGAAGTTCATCTACGAGCTGGACGTCCCGGTGATCGTGGGCGGCGCCTCGACCTACACGTCGGCGCTGCACCTCATGCGCACCGGTGCCGCCGGTGTGCTCGTCGGCTTCGGTGGCGGCGCAGCGTCGACCACCCGTGCCGCACTCGGCATCCACGCCCCGATGGCCACCGCCGTCGCGGACGTCGCAGGTGCCCGTCGCGACTACCTCGACGAGTCGGGCGGCCGCTACGTGCACGTCATCGCCGACGGCGGGCTCGACACCGCGGGCGACATCGTCAAGGCCATCGCCGTCGGCGCCGACGCCGTCATGCTCGGCACCGCGC
>NZ_LR732914.1 GCF_902506065.1 Arthrobacter sp. 9V | reverse complement strand
GTAACGGTCCTGTTAGGCGTTTGTTTCGCTGGTGTTAGGCCACCTGCGGCGCCCGACGCGGAGGGGCGTTCGACCCACGGATCCGGGGCGGACGACTGCGCCACCGACCCGCGTGCAGGGGCGGATCCGGGCAGTGACGGGCCGGCGACGGCGGGGCGAAACACGCCGGACCCATCCGAGGCGACTTCCGGAAACGGCGCTCTCACAATCCGGCGCGGTCAGTGGGGACGACGCCTGGCGGAATGGCGGAGCGGCCCGGACGCGCAGCCCCGCTGACCGGGACATTCGGGTGCCGCAGGGCCGGGGCAGCTGGCGTAACCCAGCCGATACGGACGCGGTACGGCGGCGAAACGAACGAGCGGTGGACTGCACCAAGCACCCACCACCCGCCCACCGACAGGAGCACCCCGATGATCACCACCGTCGTCGCCGGCAACCCCAAGCCGGCCTCACGGACACTCGACGCCGCGACGGTCGTGCTCGAGCGGCTCACCGGCCGGGCCCCGGACCACGTCGTCGACGTCATCGACCTCGGTGCCGGACTGCTCGGCTGGGGCGACCCCGCCGTCTCGGACGCCGTCCGCACCGTCGCCGGCTCCGACCTCGTCGTCGTCGCGTCGCCGACGTTCAAGGCGACGTACACCGGCGTGCTCAAGCTGTTCCTCGACCAGTTCGGCACCGGCGACGGACTCGCCGGCGTCGTCGCGGTGCCGCTCATGCTCGGTGCCGGTCCGGCGCACGCCCTCGCTCCGGAGGTCTTCCTCAAACCGGTGCTGGTCGAACTCGGCGCGACCGTCGTCGCCCCAGCCCTGTACCTGAACGACAAGCACTACTCGGACCCCGCATCGACCGACGTGTGGCTCGCCCGCTGGCAGGACGTCGTCCTCGCCGCCGCCGCTCACCAGGAAGGAACCGCGTCATGATCAGCCCCTACTCCACCGAGGCCCCAGACCGCTCCGCGCTCAAGCAGGCGTTCTCCGGGTTCCCGTGCGGTGTCGCCGCGCTCTCCGCCGTCGTCGACGGCGGAGAG
>NZ_LR732940.1 GCF_902506065.1 Arthrobacter sp. 9V | reverse complement strand
GAAATACCTTCCCGAGTGGTCTCGCTTTGCGGAGGCTGACGCCGCCGCAACATCACTGGGTGCCTGGCCCGGTGTTGACGGCCGGAAGGCGGTCGCGCTCTACGACGCACTCGGTCAGATGTACGCACAGCGCATCCTGGAGAAGGAGAAGAACGCCGTATGAGTGCGCCAGAACGCCGCCGCCCCGGTGCGAACAGCCCAATCAGACTCACCGCCAACGTTGAACCGGTTCGAACAGGCGTCGAGGCACCCGTGACGCCTGAGTCGCCGAGGCGGGAGGCCCCGCCCGCCGAGCCAATTAAGGAAGCGACAATCCCCACGACCGTGGCGCTGCGGGAAGGTCTCAAGCGTCGCGCCCAGACGGCAGTCCTCCACACAGCTGCCTTGCCCGGCGGCTACCGGTCCTTCGCGGCGCTGGTCGACGGGGCGCTCGAGCGAGAGCTTGAACGACTCGCGAACGAACACAACGGCAGCGTTCCGTTCGAACCGAACGCCGGCGGGTTCCGCACCGGCCGACCGTTCGGCAGCTAAGGCCCAGGCCGGCCAAGCGACCGTCGTCCGCATCATCGTGCTCGAGAACCCGGCCGTTACGTGCGCGGCGATCTCCAGAAGGACGAGACGCCCACCCGCCACAACGTCGTGGTGTGGTTCGACCTCGGCGAGAACGCTCCGACCACCCTCCGCTCCGGAAAGTCAGTGATCATCGTCGGCGACGAGCGCGCCGAGTCGTGGGGGTGAGGGCAAGGAGCGCCAAATCCGCCGTGTCCTCCGCGCCAGCGCTATCGGCCCGGATCTCCGCTTCCAGGTCGGGCGAGTCCGCAAGGTCTAGCGCGATGGTAACGACCTCTCCCGATAGGTCTCGATAGGCCCGCCGACGCGGACTCCCTGCCGGTATGGACGACAACGCCCCGGCTATTCTCTCAGGCCAGGGCGTTGTCTACTTGCCGAAGATCAGGGGTGTTGCTGCCGCGACTAGCCCAGGGAATGTGAAAACTGCGGTGTAGACCGAGCACACGATCGCTGCATCCGTGAACGGCTTTTCGGCGGTGCCGGCGTTCTTGCGGTCCTGCGCGATTGCGCTGAGCATTTCTTTCGCCACTGCGCAGGCGGCCCCGAGGCAAACCGAGAGGAACGCGATCCAGGGCGACCCGGGCACCTTGAAGATGACCGGAAGGGCCAGGGCTACGCCTACCGCGACGACGAGGAAGATGATGGTCGCCGGGTGACGGAAGAACCCCTCGACTCCGCGGCCGAAGCGAGCAGCAAGAGGGGGAGGGGCGACGGGTGAAGTCATGGACGGACCCTATCGGAATGTGAC
>NZ_LR732937.1 GCF_902506065.1 Arthrobacter sp. 9V | reverse complement strand
CCGGCGTTGTGCCGACGTCGAGGACGACGCACTCCCCCGGACGCACCAGCGCCGCGGCCGCACGGCCGATGGCCGCCTTGGCCACCTGGTGCTCGACGGCGGTCTCCTCGAAGGGGCGCTCGGTGGAGCCGGCCCCGAGGCGGACCGCGCCCCCGTGCACCCGGCGGATCCGGGCCTCCTGGTCGAGGACGGCGAGGTCCTGGCGGACGGTCACCTCGCTGGTGCCGAGGGACGCGGCCAACGCGGCCGTCCGGACCATGCCCGGGGCACCGTCGACGATCGCGACGATGCGGTCCTGCCGCAGGGGCGCGGGCAGCGCGCCGGCGAGGAAGGAGAGGTCGGCGTCCGTCATGTGGACAGTTTCGCTTGCTTCCGATGTCCTTCGCAACGCTTCGGATGGGCGCTAGGCTGTTCCGGTGATCACCAAGCGCGTGACGAAGCTCGCGGACGGCCGCGACCTCTTCTACTTCGACGACGCCGACTCGACGCTGCCCGCGGAACGCAGCATCGACGACCGCGTGCTCGACCCGCGGCCCGAGACGGCGCGGATGCGGCAGGACGTCCTGACGGGTGAGTGGGTGTCGATCGCTGCGTCCCGGCAGAACCGTGTGTTCCTGCCACCGGCCGACCAGGACCCGCTCGCGCCCCAGAGCCCGGCCAACCCGTCCGAGATCCCGAGCCGCTACGACGTCGCGGTGTTCGAGAACCGCTCGCCGTCGTTCGGCCCGCTGCTCGAAGCCGACGACGCCCCCGAGTCGCTCGAGTCCCTGAGCGACGTCGGCCTGAACCGCCAGCTCCGCTCGATCGGCCGGTGCGAGGTCGTGTGCTTCTCCCCCGAGACCTCGGGTTCCTTCGCCTCCATCTCCGAGTCGCGTGCCCGCACCGTCGTCGAAGCCTGGGCCGACCGCACCGCCGCGCTCTCCGCGATGCCGGGCATCCAGCAGGTGTTCCCCTTCGAGAACCGGGGCGAGGCGATCGGCGTCACGCTGCACCACCCGCACGCGCAGATCTACTCGTACCCGTACATC
>NZ_LR732912.1:4431524-4826395 GCF_902506065.1 Arthrobacter sp. 9V | reverse complement strand
GCGAAAACGCGGGTCAGGAAGCCGATGATCAGCGCAATGCCGCCCACCAGTTCAAGGGTTGCCACTACCGGGGCAACTGCGGAAGCGCCGGGCACGCCCATCAGATGACTAGCCCTTCAGCCTGACGCTCTATCACTCTCTTGAGGAAAGTGATAGAGCGTCCGGCTTTAAGGGCGCGGGATGTGAGAGAACGTTCTAGCCCGCGACGCCGGTCAGTTCGTTCGGCACATGCTCCAGCTGAGCGGACTTCTTCACTTTGCCCGCTTTCAAGTCCACCGCGTGAATGGTGCTGGTGGCAGGTTCGGTGACAAACGCCGTCGAGCCTTGAACGAAGAGCGTGGGCCGCGGGTCCTGCCAAGTGAGGGATTCTTCCCATGCACCCACCACAGGAATGGTGGAGGTGATCGCACCGGAGATCGGATCAATTACGCGAAGTCCGCCATCGGTGCCGAGCACCAGCGCCTCACCTGAAGGCCCGCGCCCCAACGACCGGAAGGAGTAGCTGGCGCCGATGTCCACCAGCTTTAACGTGGCCGTCTCAGTGTTCACGAGCGAGATCCGGGTAGGCCGCTCAAGCTCAGCGGCCTTGTCCACCTTGTAGTCGGCCAAAATCACGGGCGACTCTTCAGAGCCCGCCTGATTGCCCATCCGGCCATACGCATCCGGGCTGGGCACCTTGGTAATGGCGCCGTCCTTGTAGATCAGCATTCCGTCTTCGCATCCGACCGCCACGGCCTCGTGCGCGGCAACAGCCTCGCCATGCACCCCCGGGCATTCCTCGTTGCGCAACACTTCCTTGCGATCCTGGCCCTTGCCTTCGGAAAGGACTGCGATTCCCGAGCGCCTTTCGTCATTGCCGAGGGTCACCAGCAGCTTTCCATCTTCAAGCCCCACAGCCACTCCGTGATGCGCTTCCGGCGTCACATAAGTGTCTGTTTCCGGCAGCTTTCCGTCGTCCACCGCTGGACCCAGAGCCGAGGTTGCAAAGCTCTCCACCTTGCCCGAACCGTCGTTGAACAGCACGGTCTTGTCTGCGTGAAGCACTACGTGACCGGCCTTATCAGCAGGAAACGCCAAAGCTGTCAGCTCGGGCTCGGAGGTGTAGTGGTGGCCGTGATCACCGTGCGGCTCGGTCCAAGCTCCGGCGTCAAAGAGGCGGAAGGCATCTCCCGTGGACACGAAGACATGCCGACCGTCCCCCGCCGGGTTCAGACGGCTAAAACCGGACATTTCCACACTTCCAACGCTCTCAAGCGTGGCGGCATCCAGAACCCCGATCCCGGCGTCATGGGTGTAAACGAGGCGGGGCGTACGGGCACCCGCTTCTTGGGCACTGGGTTTTGGCGATGCCGAGGCCGGCGCCTCCGCGGCATTTCCGGCAGAGCCGCCGGGCGCTGCGCAGGAAGTCAATAACAGAGCAGAGAGCCCGACGGCGGCTATCGGTCGGGCGCGGAACCCGCGCTTGCGAGTGGTGAGGACGGGGGACATGAGGGTGAGTGAATGAGGCATTCCTTAATGATATTGATTCTCATTTATGCAGCAAATTCACCCTGAAGTGAAGTTGTCATACTTCACGACTGTGAACACAAAACAACAAATTCTCCCGTCAAATCCTTGACTCGCGTTTTCGAAGACTGGTAGACATGTCCCACCGGGAAGCGTTTTCCAGCCGCTCCACTCACACTCCCCCCGACGGCAATCCATTGAGCCAAAAACCCTTCTGGATCCCTCTCCCGGCTGATGAAACGATACAAATTTAGACCGTGTGGTTGGTACCCACCCCACGCACCATCAAAGGAGATGTTCGTGAAGCACCCACCTCAAAGCGCGCTCAGAACGGGCGCTACAGCCCTGACTGCAGCCGTCGCCTCGGCTGCCCTGGCCTTAACCGGGCTTCCTGCAGCCCACGCCGAGACGTCACTTCCCCCAACCGGAAGCGGCTTCAAGTTCGATTTCGGACCTGGCGCTGTAGCCGACGGCTACACGCAAGTGACCGCAGCCAGCGCCTATACCGCCGCCACAAAGTTCGGTTTCACGGACACCGCCGTCACCTCCGGCACTGACAGGGGCACCGCGGACGCCCTCCGCAGCGACTTCATCCAAGCCCAGGGCAGCTCCTTCCAAGTAGACCTCCCTAATGGCGACTACACGGTAAAGCTCATTGCGGGAGACACAACGGAAGCCACGAACATCGCCATCACGGCCGAGAAGATGGCCAAGGTCCAGCCCACCGACAAGCCGGCCGGCCAGTTCCTCGAGATGGAGTTCCCCATCTCCTTGGTTGATGGCCAGCTCAACCTGGACATCACCGGCACCGCCGCCAAAATCAACTCACTGGTCATCGCAGCCCGTGCTCCCCGCACCGCAACAACGGACCCTGGCGTCTACCTGGCAGGCGACTCCACCGTCCAGACTTACGACCCCGGCTACGCTCCGCAGGCGGGTTGGGGCCAGATGATCGACCGTTACCTGGACGACAAAGTTCCCGTCTACAACCACGCAATCGGCGGCCGCAGTTCCAAGAACTTCATCAGCCAAGGGCGCCTTGACGAGATCCTCCGCGTGATCAACCCCGGCGATTACCTCATGGTCCAGTTCGGCCACAACGACGCAACCATCGGCGTCGATGACCGCTACGCGTCCCCCGCCGACTACAAGGAGTACCTCCGGACTTACGTCCACGGTGCCCGCCAGCGCGGTGCCACTCCCATCCTGGTGACCCCGGTGGGACGCCGGGACTTCGACGCCGCCACCGGCAAGTTCCGCGTCAGCTTCCCCGAATACGTGGACAAGATGAAGGAACTCGCCGCGGAAGAGAACGTGGCCCTGGTGGATCTGTCCGCCCTGAGCCGTGGCTATTACGACCAAATCGGTCCGGAAGAAACCAAGTCGGTCTTCCTCCACGTCGACGCCGGCGTGTACCCGGGTCGACCGGACGGCACCGTTGATGACACCCACTTCCAGGAATACGGTGCCATCCAGATTGCCCGCCTGCTGGCCGGAGGCATGAAGCAGCTCAGCGTTCCGCTGGCTTCGCGTATCCAGGAGGTCACGCCGCCGTCGAACGTTCCTGCCAAGCCGCAAGGCCTGGTGGCCGGCAGCGTCTCCAACGCCGGCGCCCTGCTCAAGTGGCAGCAAGTAGAGGGGGCGGACATCTACAAGATCTACCGCAAGCTGGCTACGGAACCGGACAGCGCCTACAAGCTGGCCACCACCTCCACCATTCCCACCACCAACCTCAACGGTCTGGCGGAAGGCACCGCCTACAACGTCCGCGTGGCAGCGATGAACGCCAAAGGCCTTTCCGAGTACAGCGACGCCTTGGCGTTGACCACCAAGCAGGCCACGTACAAGTTCGACTTCGGACCCATCGGCGCCCCTGTGGAAGCAGGCTACACCGAGGTCAACCGGACCATGGCCTACGCTGCCGAGCGCGGTTACGGCTTCAAGGACACCACGGTCCTGAGTGATCGCGACCGCGGCGCCACCACCACCAACTTGCTCCGGGACTTCGTCCTCAGCGGCGCAAGCTTCGAATTCCAGCTGGATGTTCCCAACGGCACCTACGCCCTGAAGACGTACCACAGCGACTGGATCGGCTCCACGCGGACTGACATCGCCGTGGAAGGCAAGGGCTTCGGCACCGTCACCTCCGGCAAGGCTGCGTCCGCCACAAAGGTCATCAACGAGGTCCTGGTAACGGACGGCCAGCTCAACCTGAGCATCAGCGGATCCGGCCAGCGCCTCAACGGGCTCGAGGTCACTCCCCTCCTGGTCGGCCCAAGCAACCTCAAAACCACGTCCGTAGACGCGGCCGCCCAGCCGCCCGTCGTCGGGCTTTCCTGGGACGTTGTTGGCGATGCAGCCAGCTACCGCGTATTCCGTCAGGCACCGTTCGAGACGTCGGCGCAGCTGATCGCGGAGAACGTTACCGAGCCGGCGTATTCGGATACCACCGCCGCCGCGGGCCTGCCCTACAAGTATTACGTCACCGCCGTAGACCGCACCGGGCTGGAGTCCGTCCCGTCCAACACTTTGGACGTGCCGCTGATCGACCCCTCAACCCCAGCGCCCGCCGCACCTGAAAAGCTGAAGACCAAGAAGGTGGAAAAGACCAGCGTTTCGCTTCAGTGGGGTGAGGTTAAGGGCTCGACGGCGTACCTCGTCTACCGCTCGACGGCACCTGACGGGGCATTCACCTATGTGGGTAAAACCGATGACAAGAAGTTCACCGACACCACCGTCCTGACCACGATCAAGTACTACTACCAGGTCACGGCACTGAACGCCGGCGGAGAATCGGCCCCATCGGAGACCGTCGGAACCGAGGACGTAGTAGTCCTGGACCGTCAGATGGAGAAGCTGGACCGGGCCCCTGTAGCCATTCCAACCGCTGAGGGCATCCGGATCGGCTGGCGGATGCTCGGCCTCGATGAAGACAAGATCGGCTTCGACGTCTTCCGCGACGGCAAGAAGATCACGTCCTCGCCCATCACCAACAGCACCAGCTACCTGGACACCACCGGGACCGCTACCTCAAAGTATGTGATCAAAGTAGCCGGCGGTGGAAACAGCGGCGAGAAGGAGACCAAGGAATTCAGCCCCCTGGCGCAGGACTACCTGGCCATCAAGCTGGATAAGCCGGCTGACGACTACACCAAGGACGGGCAGCCCTACAGCTACTCGGCCGGTGACGCCACAGTAGCCGACCTTGACGGCGACGGACGCTACGAGATCATCCAGATGTGGTCTCCGTCCAACGCCAAGGACAACTCTCAGGCCGGCTACACGGGCACCGTTTATGTGGACGCGTACACCATGGAAGGCACCAAGCTTTGGCGGATCAACCTTGGACCGAACATCCGGGCCGGTGCACACTACACACAGGTTCTGGCCTACGACTTCGACGGTGACGGCAAGGCTGAAGTGGCCATGAAGACCGCCGATGGGACCCGGGATGCCGCAGGGACTGTAATCGGCAATGCCAACGCGGATTACCGCAACAGCAGCGGCTACGTCCTCACCGGTCCGGAGTTCCTCACTGTCTTCCACGGACAGACAGGAACCATCATGGACACCGTGGCTTATGACCCGCCGCGGGGCGACGTGGGCGCCTGGGGTGACACCTACGGCAACCGCGTGGACCGCTTCCTGGGCGCTGTTGCCTACCTCGATGGCGAGCACCCGTCCATGATGTTCAGCCGTGGCTATTACACCCGCGCAGTCCTGGCCACCTATGACCTGGTGGACGGAAAAATCGTGAAGCGCTGGGTGTTCGACTCCAACGTCTCCGGCGATCAGTACCGGAGCATGGGCAACCACAACCTGTCCGTGGCTGACGTCGACGCCGACGGCAAGGACGAGTTCATCTTCGGCTCCATGACCATCGATGACAATGGCCAGCCGCTCTACACCACCGGGCTCGGCCATGGAGATGCCATCCACACCAGCGACTTGGACCCATCCCGTCCCGGCCTGGAAACCTTCGCAGTTCACGAAGACATGGCCTCCAGTGGCAACCTCGGAGCCACCTTCCGCGACTCCTCTACCGGTGAGGTGCTCTGGAGCATCCCGGCGGCCAGGGATACAGGCCGCGGCGCCGCAGGCGACATCGACCCCCGCTATCTGGGAGCTGAGGCCTGGGCCGTCGGCGGTGACGCTGCCTGGAATTCCCCGGTAGGCGAACTCCGCTCGGCCAAGGGAGAGCTGCTCTCCACCAAAATCCCGGCAGCGAACTTCCTGGCGTGGTGGGACGGCGATTTGCTCCGCGAAATCGTGGACCACGATTGGGACGTTGCTGCCAACAGCGGCACACCGAGCATCAGCAAGTGGAACTGGAACACCCAAAGCAGTGACCGCCTGCTGACTGCGTCCGGCGCTCTCAGCAACAACGGCACCAAGGGGAACCCGGCCATCCAAGCCGACCTCCTGGGTGACTGGCGGGAAGAAATTGCCTGGCGTTCGGCAGACAGCACGGAACTCCGCATCTACACCACCACATCCGGCACTGATGTCCGGCTGCGGACGCTGATGCACGATCCCGTGTACCGGCTCTCAGTTGCGCGCGAGAATATCGCCTACAACCAGCCGCCGCACCCGGGCTTCTATATCGGCGTGGGCATGGACGCGCCTTCTATGCCGAATATTGCATATACGGGCGCTAAGTAGTCCTTTCAAGAGTTCGTCCCTGAAAGCACGGCCCCGGTACCTTGTGGTGCCGGGGCCGCGCTTTTACATCCCCGGAGCTTTCAGGTGGTAGAAATAGCCAGATGATGACCATGCTTACCGGCGTCGGCGCCAGCAGCGGAACTGCCCAAGGCACAGCCAGGCTCATCCACGGTCCGGACGAGTTCACTCGCTTCGAGACCGGCGATGTCCTGGTGTGCCGCACCACCGACCCCGCGTGGACACCCCTCTTGGGCATGGCATCTGCGGTGGTCACTGAGACCGGCGGGATGTTGTCGCACGCTGCGATCGTCGCCCGCGAGTTCGGGATCCCTGCCGTGCTGGGTGTTCGGGGTGCTTTGGAGTTGCTTGCCGACGGAGAGCCCCTTGCCATTGATGGCGCACAGGGCACTGTCACCCTGATGGACAGCGAATGACCCTCCTCACCTTGCACGCCGTTCGCCTCCTTGGTTTCGCAGATACGAGCGCGGTGGCCGCCCGGTTCTCCAGAGATCCGGGTTTGGTGGAGTCCCAGCTCATCGACGCCGGAGTGAACGGCTTGGTTTCGCACAGCACCTTCGCGGGGACCAGCGGTTGGTCCCTGTCTGGTTTGGGGAGAACTGAGAACGAGCGGTTGCTGGCCGAGGAACTGGACCGGGCCGGGGCCCGCGACCCGGTCCTGGCCATTCATGACGATTTCGCGGACCTTAACACCGGCGTCGTGGAGGCCTGCAGTGCCATCCAGCTGCAAATCCCTGCCAGTGAAGAGGCCATGGACGTCCTGATAGGGGCCTTGGCTTCGTGGCGTCCACTCGAAAGTCAGCTCACCGGCATGCTGCCCCGCTTCCAGGGCTACTCGGAGCGCCTGCTGGGCGCACTCAAGCACGCTGTCCAGGACAAAGCATGGCTCACGGCCACGGATCGCGACTCCTTCCACAAGGTCTGGTTCGAACTCCACGAGGATCTCATCGCAACCCTCGGCATCCAGAGACGGTAGCCAGGCCGTCCGTGGCCAGACTTAGTCACGTAACAGAAACCTGGCGACAGTAAGATTCCAACCATGAGCGATGATGCCGCCAACTCAGTGACCCTCCGCTTCCTCGCGGCACCAATGGACGTCGGACACAGCGGATCTGTCGACGCCGGAACGGTCCTCGAGTGGGTGGACAAGGCAGCGTATGCGGCAGCGGTTGGCTGGGCCAAGGCATATTGCGTCACGGCGTATGTGGGCAACATCCACTTCAGGGATCCCGTGAACAGCGGAGACATGGTGGAAGTGACATCCACCATCGTTTACACGGGGCGCTCCTCCATGCACATCCACACCGTTGTCAGCTCCCGGGATCCCAAAGGCGGCCCGGAGACCATGCACAGCCAATGCATGGTCATCTTCGTCGCCGTCGGTCCGGACGGCAAGCCGGTTCCCGTACCCCAATTTGAGCCGTCCACGCCCGCGGAAATCGAGCAGCGGGACCACGCCTTGGCACGCATCGAGGTCCGGGAACAGATCGTCAACGCGATGAACGCGCAGGAATATACCGACGCCGGGACCGCCGAGCGCGTCGTCCTGAGGTTCATGGCGTCCCCCACTGATGTGAACTGGGGCGGAAAAGTCCATGGCGGCATCGTGATGAAGTGGATTGATGAAGCCGCCTATGTTTGCGCCTCCCGCTACTGCGGCATGGACACTGTTGCTGTGTTCTCCGGTGGTGTCCGCTTTTACCGGCCCCTGCTGATCGGGCACGTTGTAGAAGTGGAGGCGCGCTTGGTTTATACCGGCGCCAAAGGCATGCACATCGCCGTTCATGTCCGCTCGGGTGACCCCAAGACCCGGATCATGAACCTGACCACCTATTGCCTCACCGTGATGGTTGCGCGCGATGAAACGGGCACGGCTGTCCCCGTACCGGCCTGGATACCTGTCTCGGGTGAGGACAAGAAGCTGCATGCACACGCCCGCGAACTGTTGGAGATCCGGGGCCGGGCGCCAGGAAACCGGCTGCCGGACCATCTCCGGAATCTGGCTGGAAGCTAGAGCGGACTTTCACTTCTCCTTTTAACTGCCACCGTAGAGGTGCCGGGGTGTATTCGGCGTGCCCTTAACTGACATTCGAAAGTACTAAGGAACGTCACCATTCCACGACACGAATCAAGTCATTGGTCCACTTGAGACTTGAGTAATAGGGGAATGGGACAAAGGTATGGCCCTGGAAGGGCCGGTATTTTCCTTTCTTTCTTCGATGACTCTCGGACAAACAGGTAGGTCGAACAGAAGCAGGCTTTTGGCAGCGTCAAGTGGTCAAGGAGCCGCTTCCATAAGGGGTCAGCAGTTGTATAAACGGAAGATCACGAGCGTCCTGGACTATGTCGCCAAAGGTCTGGGCGTGAGAATCGTCGGGGCACCCGGTAGTGGCCGAACCAGTCTCCTCAAGAGCGTCGTTACCAAACTGGAAGAAGACGGCGCCACGGTCTACACCATGTTCGCTGCGCCGGCACTTGCTGCCGTGCCATTCGCCGGCGTGCTCTCACTGGGCCTGGATCTTCGTTCCAGGACAATCGGAATTCTTGGCATCGTAGACCTCCTCTCGGTCCAAATGGCCAGGTCCGGGATGCATCTGATAGCGATCGACGATCTGGAGAACCTGGACCGCGAGTCCTTGGCAGTAGTGGACGTTTTGCGGAGAAGGACCAACGTTCCGCTGATTACAACCACGAATGACCGGCCGTTCCACCCCAGAAGCTCCGGCTATCTGGGAAGCATTCCCGAAGCGACGGTCTCACTTGCGCCCCTCGAATACGAACAAATAAGCAAACTCATCGTGGAAACACTTGGCCATCCGGCCGAAGTGGATGTGGTGGCTAACGTGCTGACCAAATCCGGCGGCAACCTACGCTTGGCGATCCGAATCATCCAGACTTCGGCCCTTAGCGGCCGCGTGATCCTCAAGGACGGCCGTTGGTGCATGAACGGCACCGAGTTGATCAACGAACATCTTCACGGGACGGTGGAAGCCCTGCTCCAGGGTTTGCGGCCGGAGGAAGTCCGCGCGTTGAACAAGATGTCGCTTCTTGGTCCCAGCCCCGTAGACCTTCTGGTGGCAGCTGTCGGTGAGGACATCCTGGACAACCTTGAATACAACGGGTTGATCTCGGTTATTGAAGGCCCGGATGGAGCGCTCCTTGCTGCTGTCTTTCCGCCGATAGTAGACGACTACCTTCGTGCCCACACCTTGAGCTCACGGAGGATCCTACGGAGCGCAGTAACGGATCATCTCGTTGCAGAGCCTGTACATCACGCCGTGCAGGCGGCCACAGATGACATGTTGTCCGCTTCGATCTCCGTCCTTCGCAGGGAAATGGGAAGCAACCACGCCGCTGCTAGCCGGTACTTCCAGCAGCGCCGTGATGCTTTCGAAGAGTTGTGCTACCAGAGGTGGCAAAGCGACCACAGCCTGTCCAATGCTGTCGCCATCCTGAGGGTCTATTGGGGGGCGCCTGCAAACCCTCATCGAATCCAGGAGGTGCTGCTTCAAACACACACCGATGGCGGTGAACCCGGAGACCTCTTCCTTTTCACCATGTCCGTGGCTTGCTGGCAGTTCTCACATGAGAAGAACCTGCCCGGCGCGATTGCCACCCTGGAGGCTCTGTCTGCCAAAGAACCGGGTCTGCGGCACGAAGCCGAAGCGGTCACCGCATTCCTTCGCGCATCGCACGGCAGCTTCCCCGGCACCATGGATCCCCTTCTTGGTGATACCCCCGGGCCCGGGTCACCGGACGGCATTGGAGCAACCATCAAATCAATGCTGGAGCTTTATCGTCTCAGCCCCCAGAAGGCTCAAGAGACCATGGACGCAGCCGGGGGAACCCCCGTTCACCCGCCTTTCGAGTCTTTCATCCGCGGAATGGCTATGCTCTCCAGCGGTCGGGAAGAAGCGGCCCTTGTGATGGCACTCGAATGCCGGGAAAAGGCTTTGCAGAATGCCGATCAGCTTGCCTTCGTCAGTCAAAGTTACGTAGCTGCCCTTTCCCTCCTTCATCACGGCCTATTTGACGAAGCTGAATACCTCATGGGCCGGGCTTTTTCCCTGGGAAAACCCGGGTTTCTGGTCGAGTCGTTGCATCTGGCCATGTTGCGCCTATCCTCACTGCGGGACGCTGTTCCAGCAACTTCCCTGGGAGTGACGGCCGGTTCCGGCGGCACGGAAAATGGTCCGTTTCCGGGTTTAGGAACGGGTTTGCACGATCTCGCCGCCAGCCGCCCCGCGAGCGCCAAAGCCTTCGACGAACGAGCCAGCCGAATCATCGAAAAGTCCCTTGCGAGCGGTTTCGCCCTCGAAGCCATGCACACGGGGCTTTTCGCTTTGGGGCTCCTCCCGGGTCCCCGCGTCCGCGGTCTCCTGCAAAAGATGCTGGAGGACCGCGGCATGACAGTGCACCATCAACTCCTGGAGGTGGCGGGCGCTGCCATCGAGATGGATCTTCCCCGCCTGCGCCGTTTGCTGGACTCTTACGTGCTGGACGGAGACACCTTCCAGGTGTCCATGCTCCTTCGCGGGGCAGAGCAGAGGTGCCAACTCAGTGGTGAGCCTGCTGTTGCGAGCGAGATCAGGAAGGCGGCCAAGAGTTTCGTTGCCCGTTTCGGCGTGGTGGGGACGTTGCTTGATTTCAGGTCGGAGCCACCCGGATCTTCTTTGACCTTGAGAGAAATAGAAGTTGCACTCGTCGCGGGGCAACAGAGCAACCAGGACATCGCTGAGCAATTCGGCATCAGCATCCGGACTGTGGAGAGCCACATATCCAACGCTTTGCGAAAAACGGATACGACCACCCGAAAACAACTCGCAGATCTCATTCGTAATGCGCCTAAATCCCTGACATCGGGGGCCGTAGCGGCTTCACAAGTCATTTGATGACGCAGTTGCGAGAACTTTTTGATCCACCAAAACAGGAGTACAGAGTTGCCCCAGATTTTAGTTGTCAGCATGCATCGGCAATTCACGGCGTTGATCCATTGGGCCACCCATTCGCTGCATTCAGTGTCTTCAGGCAAAGTAGCTGTGGTTGACGGGACGTTGCCTGAACTTGAAGTCGATGTGGTGGACTTGGTCAATGACAGCTATAGGGTGCTTGTCTACGGCGGCGTGCTTCATAGCTCACGGGTCTTACGACTGATGGATCTTGGCGTACGCGGCTACGTGCCTGAAACAGCCACGCTCCCCGTCCTGCTGGCCGCGGTCAAGAGCATTGCCGCCGACGGCACGCATCTGCCCTTTGATCCTGCTTCCGGGCGGAATTATGTACCTCTGACCACTGCTGAAGAAGTAGCGGCAGATGCTTACTTCCTCAATGACGAGGAACTTCCTCGAATTGAAGTGGCGAAGAGACTGGGTATTGCTGACTCCACTTTGCGTAACCAACTGGCCTCGGTCCGACGAAAACTGGGAATCCCCCCGCAGGCCAGCCGCACGGCAGTGAGCCGACGGTACCGCGCTACCGTGAGGCAGGCAGTACCGTCGAGGCAGTCGGTCCAGTCCCCCTAAGGGGCGCAGTTCCCCTAAGAGGCGCAGTTCCCTTAAGGGGCAGGGCTGGAACTCATCTGCAGTTGCTCACTGGGAGTCCCCTCAATCGCTTGATCCGCTACATAGCGCCGGCCGAGCGAACCAACGGACCATCCCGAGTCTGCCCATACTTGGGGGCGCAGAATGTTGCGCCCGTCAATTATTTTCCGGGTTCCCGTCTGCACGGAAAGTCCTTCTGGGGTCAGGGCTTTGAACTCGTCCCACTCGGTGAGAAGAAGAATAAGGTCCGCTTCCCTTACCGCATCCTCTGTGGAGGATACGTAGTGATGTTGGGGCGACCGCCGGGAGGCGTTGAGGTTGCCTGCCGGGTCAAAGATCGACACCTCCGCGCCTTCGTCAAACAGCCTGTTGGCGATGTCCAGGGCCGGTGAGTCACGGACATCGTCGCTGTTGGGCTTGAACGCAACGCCCAGGATGGCGATCCTGCTTTGCGAAAGCGAACCAAGCATCTCACGGGCCAGATCAACAGTGCGCTCCCGGCGCCTCAAGTTGATCCCGTCCATCTCGTCGAGGAATCGCATGCTGTGATCCACACCGAGCTCTGCTGCGCGTGCCTGAAGCGCACGTATGTCCTTGGGCAGGCACCCACCACCGAACCCAATTCCTGCGTTCAGGAAGCGACGCCCGATTCGCGCATCGAGGCCGATGGCATCGGCCAGTGTGGTGATATCCCCACCGATGACTTCCGTTACCTCGGAGAAGGCATTGATGAAGGATATTTTTGTGGCAAGGAAAGCGTTGGCAGCCACCTTGACCAGTTCGGCGGTTTCAAAATCGGTGCTGATCAGGGGCACGCCACCTGCAAGGGCTGTCGCATAGACCTTTCGCAGGACTGCCTCGTCCTCAGGGGAATCGACGCCAATGACCAGCCGGTCAGGTGTCAGGGTGTCCACTACGGCGAAGCCTTCTCTGAGGAATTCCGGGTTCCAGGCAACGTTCACTTTGACGCCGGGGCGCTTGTTGTCACGAACCAGGTTTTTCAACCGCCTCGTGGTTCCCACTGGAACGGTCGACTTTCCCACAATGAGAGCGTCCTTGGTGATGTTCCTTGCAAGGGAAATGGTGGCCGAATCAACGTATGACATGTCGGCGGCACCTTCTCCGGCACGCTGTGGGGTTCCCACGCCAATGAAGTGCACGTCCCCCCAGGCTCCCGCTTCCTGGTAGGACGTGGTGAAGCGAAGGCGTCCACTCTTCACATGCTTTTGAAGAAGAGCCGGCAGGTCGGGCTCGTGGAACGGCAATAGTCCCTCGGAAAGGGACGCTACCCTCGTGGGGTCTATATCGAGTCCAAGCACTTCAAAGCCGAGTTCGGCCATACAGGCGGCGTGGGTAGCACCTAGATAGCCGGTGCCTATGACGGTGATACGCATGAGTTCTCGCTTTTCGGAGTGACAAGGATGATCGAAACTATGGGGGCCGCAAGGGGCGGCGGGGTCCGTCTATTTCTGCAGGCGCGCACGGATTTCGCGTACTTCCTTCACGGTTTGGACGCCTTCGGTCAAACTCCGCCATAGTCGGCGGAATCGGAAAGAAGTCTGTCGCCAGCGCTTCATGTCGCGTAGTTCCAGGTCATGCCAGCTGATCGACTCACGGGAGGGAACCAGCGCTTGCCACAGCGCCGCGGGCTTCCTGGACCAAGGGATCTCCATGAGGTGGAAGAGGCGGAGCGTTGCAGACCTTTGCGCGGTGGTCCGTAGAACCCAATCAAAGGGCGGCTCACCAAGATCAAAGGCCCGTGTTTCCGGCAACGACGCAAAAAACGGCCCCAGAGGACCAATCGCCCCCAGCTCCAAGGCCCGGTCATAGTGCACTTGCGGGGATGACCTTATTTTGTTTAGACAGAATGTAACGTCGTCGTGGAGGACACCCTTGGCTGGACTTCGCAATGCATGCAGGAGGGTGACCAGCAGGGCGTCGTTGTGCGACAACGTCCACACCGGACGACCGCCGAGCTCGACGCTTTCCCTGGCAGTCCATAGACGTTCGAAAACCACGGACTCCTTCTCGTAAAACCCCGGGAACCGCCAGTGAACGTCAATATCCGAGGGCCAGCCCGGATTGATGAGGGTGGTGGAGTGCTCAGGGAACGCCTCAGAGACCTCCGGGATCCTGGCCGCCCACCCCCGCTGTTCAAGGGCAGCCAGCAGAGCCTTCAAGTCCGAGCGCTGGAGGAGGACGTCGATGTCCAGGGATGGTCTTACGGGGCGGGCACCTACCAAGGTGGCCGCTGGCCCCTTGATGAGCAGAACCCGGATGTTGCAGTCCGCCGCGACATGGGAAATCAACGCAGCAGAGAGCACGATCGACTCATTGATCCTGAGAACTTCGCCCGGCGGTATTGCCGGGGCCGACGGTCTCATGACCGCCAGCAGATGTTGAAGCGGCGCCACAAGCTAGTCCCTGAGGCCGTTTCGGTTCGCCTTGAACCAGGCGTAGGTGGACTCGATCCCGTCCTTCAAGGGGATGCGGGCGGTCCATCCGAGCGACTCCAACTTTCCCACGTCCATCAGCTTGCGGGGAGTGCCATCGGGTTTGGTTGAGTCCCACTCAATTGCCCCCTGATAGCCGACCGTGGCTGCGACCAAGCCTGCGAGTTCTTTGATGGTCATATCCGCCCCTACGCCAACATTGACGTGTTGCGGACCGTCGTAGTTTTCCAGCAGGTGCAAGCAGGCATCAGCCAAATCATCCACGTGAAGAAACTCACGACGGGGTGCGCCTGTTCCCCAGTTGGTTACCGACTCATCTTCCCGAACCCGGGCCTCGTCCAAGCGGCGGATCAGGGCCGGCAAAACATAGGAACCCTGGGCAGAGAAATTGTCTCCGGGGCCGTACAGATTGGTGGGCATAGCTGAAATCCACGGTAAACCGTACTGCTGTCGAACAGCCTGGACCTGCATGATTCCCGAGATTTTGGCTATGGCATAAGCGTCGTTGGTCTCCTCCAACGGACCCGTCAGAAGGTACTCCTCCTTGAGGGGCTGGGGTGCCAGCTTGGGGTAGATGCAGGATGACCCCAGGAACAGCAGCCGTTCCACCCCGTATTCCAAGGCTGCATCCATAACATTTACCTGAATTCGGATGTTTTCGCTGAGGAAATCAACGGGGTAGGTCTTGTTCGCCAGAATGCCGCCAACCTTGGCGGCGGCGAGCGCCACATAACGGGGCCTCTCCTTTTCGAAGAACGCGAAAACAGCGGCACGATCCTTGAGGTCCAGCTCCTTTGACGTTCGGCCTATAGTGTTCGTGAACCCCTCCGTCGAGAGTTTCCGCCAAAGGGCAGATCCCACCAAACCCCCGTGCCCTGCGACATAGAAGGGGGAGGATCGGTCAAGCTTCCCGGGAGTGAAGTCTGTCATCTGGCCAGAGCCTTCCAGGTCTCCAGGTCAACGGCATCGATCCACGGGTTTCCACCGTGCTGCAATGCCTCTATGTCGGCGTCCACCATGAGGCGAGCCAGTTCAGGTGTTCTGACTGTCGGTTCCCAGTCCAGCTTTTCCTTGGCCTTGGAGTAGTCGCCAATGAGGGCTTCAACTTCTGTGGGGCGAAGGTAGCGCTCATCAAAGCGGACGTAGTTTTCCCAGTTCAAGCCGGCGTGCTCGAAGGCATTTTCAAGAAAGTCCTTGACGGTATAGCCCACGTTTGTCGCCAGAACGTAGTCGTCAGGCTCATCCACCTGAAGCATGCGCCACATGCCTTCTACGTATTCCGCGGCATAACCCCAGTCGCGAACAGCCTCCAGGTTGCCCATGTACAGCTCGGACTGTTTTCCTGCTTTGATGGCGGCCACAGCACGGGTGATTTTTCGGGTCACAAACGTCTCGCCTCGGCGGGGTGATTCGTGATTGAAAAGGATGCCGTTAACGGCGAACATGCCGTAGGCCTCCCGGTAGTTCTTGGTCATCCAGTAGCTGTAGACCTTGGCCGCGCCGTAGGGGGAACGGGGATAGAAAGGAGTGGCCTCGTCCTGCGGCGGCGGGGTGGCGCCAAACATCTCGGAGGAGGACGCCTGGTAGAACCGGGTTTCGATTCCGGCCATGCGTACAGCTTCCAGAAGCCGGGTTGTACCAATTCCAGTGGTGTTGCCCGTGTGTTCGGGCTCGTCAAAGGAGACCCTGACATGGGACTGGGCCCCAAGGTTATAGACCTCGTCGGGACGGATATCAGCCAGCAGCGTCACCAGCCGGGCCCCGTCGGAGAGGTCACCGTAGTGGAGGAAAAGGCGTGCTTCGCTGTTGTGCGGGTCCACGTAGAGGTGGTCGATGCGGGAGGTGTTAAAGGAGGAAGAGCGGCGGATCAATCCGTGCACCTCATAGCCTTTGGAGAGCAGGAGTTCGGCAAGGTACGAGCCGTCCTGCCCCGTGATTCCTGTGATTAACGCTTTCTTGGCCAAAGTTTTTTCCTTCTCGTCGTACAGATAAATGTGGCAAATCCCGTATCAGCGCTGGCGTTTTCGCGATGCCAGATCGCTCAACCACCGGACGTAGCTGTCTACAGCCACATCTTCGGTAAGGACCCTGTCGCTGTACTGCCGCCCCGCAGCTCCGAAGTCCTTGGCGGAGTCAGGATCCTTGCGCAAACGTTCGATGGCGGCCACCAGGTCCCCCGGTGATCCGGACTCAGCCCGTATGCCGGCCCCTGCAGCCGATAATTCGTGTGCCGTTGCGCTGCCTGCCTCGGTGGCGGCAATGATCGGAAGACCCGTCACGAAGTAACTTGTCAGCTTGCTCGGCACAGACATCTCTTTGACTCCCGGACGCTCGTTGACGAGCAGGACATCGGCCGATCGGAGGGCCTCGGAATAGTCACGGTCAGGAAGCGGCTCCAGAAATTGCAGCCTGTCGATGCCCACAGCCTTGGATTCGAGGGAGCGCCGCTGATTGCCGTTGCCCAGCAAGACAAAACGAACGTCACTTCCGCTGTGCCCTGCCAGGCGGGCGGTATCAATGACGTTCTCCAACCCCTGTTTGACCCCCATATTGCCCGCATGGAGTGCCACGAAATCCGTTGCCGCCCAACCGAGTCGTTTGCGGGCGGCCGATCTGTCAAAGGAATGATGGTGTTGAACGTGAGTCCAGTTTCGAATCACCCGGACACGGTGCGCGGGAACCCCCAGGTCATTGATCACGTGCTCGCGAAATCGTTCGTGAATCACGTTTACTCCGTCCGCGGCGTTAAGGATCGCGGATTCAAGTCGCTTCATGAGCGAAGCCAACGGGGAACGCGCATTGCCCGTTTCCTCGATGCCCTTGCTGTAGAGATCCTGGACCCAGATGCCAACGGGAATACGGAAAAGGCGAGCCCGAAGAATGGCGAATGCTGCGGAGAACAGGGCGGGACTCACTACCAAAACCACGTCGGGGCGGTCCCAGCGCGCAAGCATTGTGCGGACTCCGAAGGTTATCTCCATGAGTAGACGGCCCAGTCCGTTGGGGCGTTTCGGGACGCTTGACCTTAGTCGAGTGACGGGCACGCCCGAAAGGTTCTCGTCCATGGAGAGGCCGGTGTAGCCGTCCCTGATCTTCCATTCGGGATAGTGGGGGTAGCCGGTCAGAACTTTGACCGAAACCCCGCGCCGCGCCAGCCCTTGGGACAGTTTGGTGGTGTACGGAGCGTTGCCGCTTGGTTCCGGGGCATAGTTCAGCCCCACGATCAGCGCTTTCACCAACTCTTACCGTTCAAATGAAATCCGATGGCACGGGCCTTTGTCCGGTGCGGAGCAGTTTTGTACGTCACAGGGGTGCCAGCGGCCAGCGGCCAAGCAGCTGCGGCCCAAACAGGGTCACTGCATGCCCCATGACGATGCCCGCAATCAATGCAATCCGCCGCCCCTTGCCCTTCATCCCTGAAGAGGGTTCAGTCAGGATTTCCCGTTCAGTATGAATAGCCAGGGTTGCAGCCACCGATTGATGTTCCAGGGCATGGGTGTTGCCCGTCATTGATGCTGAACATGCAGGCGCCCTCGTCGTGGTGTCCATTTGTCCTCAGCCTTCTGTCATTCGTTTACCACTCGATTGTGGTTGCGGGCTGACACCCCCTAGAGCGGCGGGGCGCCGGTTTCTCAGTGGAAACCGGCCGCGGTTCCTTCCGGTAGACGGCAGAGCGCCAGCAGAACTTCCCGCACCTTCGCTTTTCTCCGTGGAGATCCGCCCCGCATTAGGTATGGCCGCCGAAGACATCTGCGTGTAGTGGAAGAAGACTGCTCGCGATCGAGGCAACCCATGCCGCTCTGGTGGTCGTCAAAGCCGAGGCTGGGTGGACGCAACCTCGGCGCCTCGCCAGGCGCCGCCCGTCAAGGGCCGTTCCCTGACACGCAGGTGACCTGTGCTTCTATACGCAATACCCCTCCACCTCCACGGAGGTTCGGGAGGGCAGCGGCGATGCAACCTCGTGGTTGAGGCACAGAATCCCGCCTCCGGCTGTCCCTAAAGGTGACCCGGCGGATGGTCTCACCACTGAGAAAGTGAGGCCGTACCGCTCTAAGGGGGCGCGCACCGCAACAACAATCGGGGAGTACCCGAATGACAGAAGGCCGAGGACACATGGACACCATGACAAGGGCGTTGGCATGCTCAGCAACAACCGCGGGCC
The DNA here is from genome assembly GCF_902506065.1 of Arthrobacter sp. 9V. Taxonomy (GTDB): domain Bacteria; phylum Actinomycetota; class Actinomycetes; order Actinomycetales; family Micrococcaceae; genus Arthrobacter. The sequence goes on along the minus strand of NZ_LR732912.1, from coordinate 4,808,054 downwards.
ACGCCCATGCCCTGGAACACCACCGAGGATGAGCCGCTTGGATCTGGCCGGGTTCACCGGCGCCGGCTACCACAAGGGCCGTGGACTACTTTGGCAAGCGGCCTGGTTTTCCGTTCAAAATCTGGTCTTCAGTTCGTGGTGGTGTCCGTCGTCGTTACGTGTGCGCATACTTAGGGCCTTTGGCGCTTCCATTGGACGGGGAGTGAAGATCCGGCACGGTGTCAAAATCCATTGGCCTTGGAAGCTGACGCTGGGTAACAACGTGTGGATCGGCGTCGACGCCTGGGTCCTCAACCTTGAGCCGGTCACCATAGGTTCCGATTGCTGCATCTCCCAAGGAGCGTTCATTTGTACCGGCAGCCATTCATACGACTCCCCTACCTTCGAGTTCGATAACGCTCCGATTGTGGTTGGTGACGGTAGCTGGATAGGTGCCCGGGCAATAGTGCTGCGCGGCGTGAACGTCGGCGCTTCGTGCCTGGTAGGGGCCGGCGCTTTGGTAGTGAAGGACGTACCGGACGGAACGCGCGTGCTGGCATCGACGGGCACCACGTGGTCGGCACGGGTGGGCAGGGCAGGCGGAGAGCCGCGTTGAGCACTCTGATCGTCTGGTTGGGACTCTGCCTGGTTCTCAACGTCGTCTTCGTACGTCGCATGCACATAGTTTTAGCTGTTGTCATCGTGGTGCGGATCCTGGTCCCAGGTGTGGTTCAAAACGAAGTCATGCCCGGGCTGCATCCATCCACGTACCTGTTTCTCTGCTTCATGGTTGTCCAGCTCGCATTCGCTCCAAGCACCTTCGGACGTGCGCTCCGTTCTGCAGGTGTTTGGCCCCAGGCAATCATCGGCGGCATCGCGGCAGTCATGATGACCGACGTCGGAAACCCCGGCAGCGCTGGACTGCTGGACACTGCGATGTTCGTGTTCGGAATCGTCTGGGCGCCTTATTACGCCTTCGTGTTCATGCGATATTCAATCCGCTCCATACCGGGGGCAGGAAGAGTATTCCTGGTGACGTTTACGCTTCTGGCACTCGCCGAAGCAGTGCTATCGCAGTTTCAAGTGGCTACTGGTAAGCCCATAGTTTGGGAAAGCGATTTCTCCAGGATCTGGCTGTCTGGCACGGTTTCCGAACTTGGTGCCGCAATCGGAACCTTCGGGCACGGAATCCAAGTCGGGGTCTTTTTTGCAGCCGTCATGCCGCTTCTTGCCCTGATCAGATCGATGCTGCTGCGCTTCGCATTGGCCGCAGTACTCCTCGTCACTGTGCCGCTTGCCTATGGCCGCATGGGTCTTGTTCTCACCGTGGTGGGGTTCGTTTTCCTGGTGATCATCGGAGGGCGGAAAGTCCTTCGAAGCATTCTCTTCGCCGCCGTTGTACTCGTTGCCCTTGTTGTCAGCATTCAAGGTGTGGCCGGCGAGAAGCTCCTGCGGAAGTTCGAAGATGACAATGGTTCCGCCGCGCTTAGGGTGGCGGCTTTCGACTAGTTTTGGGAACATACCGCGGAGTTTTTCGCTGGCGGTTATCCGGGTAGCCGGGACCTCAAGGGTGTGGGCACCTTGGGCTCCAGCCTTGAGAATGGTTACTTCATGCTGGCTCTCATGTTCGGAATCCTCGCCGTGATTGCGTTCATCATCTTCATGGTGTGCCTCCTTTTAAGCCAGATCGACATCAGGAAAAGGGACAGCTGGCCCGGCGTCGCAGCAGCAGCTTTGATCATGGTTGCGATCAACGGCTACAGCTCCATTGGCGCGAATTCCATAGACGTTCATCTCTTCTGGTTCGTGCTCGCCATGGCGAGCTACCGATCCACCCGCACTCCTCAGGTGAAGGAGGACCCCCTAAAGACCTCCTCAGATCGGTTTCCGAATCCGGCCGATTCATCGGTCTTTCCTGCAGGGCGGGTACTGGCTACATGAAGGCTCGAATGCTCCGCAAGAGGAGCACGGACGCTGCTCAGGGGGAAAGTCATGGAAGCCGCATTTTCTATGCTGTAGCCGGCTCAGCCGTCACCCCTCTGATGTCCCTGGCTACGGCTCCTATCCTGGCTCAGTCACTTGGTGTCAGCGGCCGGGGCGAGCTTGCTGCCGGAGCGGCTCCCATGCTGTTCGCTGTGGCAATTGGAGCGCTGGGCATACCCGAAGCGTTGACGTTCTATATTGCAAGGCAGGCAAGGGGCGCCCGCAGGGCAGTGCTGCGGGCGTTCGGCATTCTGACGTTGCTTGGCGCCATTGCAGGTGTCTTTGTGGCCTTAAGTGCCCCGATCCTCGCCGATGGCAACACTGCGGTAGAGCAGCTCATCATGATGACGGCGATACTGACTATCCCCACATTTTGGGCTTCCGTTCCCAACAGCGTCCTTGCCGGTACACATGCATGGAAGCAGTCAGCTCTGATGGATTTCGCTCTCTCCATATTTCGGCTGCTACTCCTATCCGTTCTGGCCATGTCCGGTCACTTGATCCCCCTGACAGCAATGATCGTCATGCTTGGGCTTCCTTTGCTTAAAGGTCTCCTGACTTTGCCGTATCTCATCGAATACCGGCGAGGATCCACGAACGCCACCGCAAAGAGAGTCCGGCTGTTCCACTATGGGAGTCGACTATGGGTTGGCTCCTTGGCGGGCGTCGTGCTGCTGCGGCTGGATCAACTACTGATGATTCCACTGGCGGGCCCGGTGCAGCTGGGACTCTATGCGGTTGCAGTCAGTGTTGGCGAGGTTCCAGCAGCGCTGGCGGGAGCAGTACGCAATGTCGTATTTTCCGCAGATGCGGGAAGCTCCCACGATCGCGAGGACATGCGCCGCCTTCAACAGACAGCCCGTCTAACTTCAGCCGCCGCGGGCTTGGCGAGTATCGGAATTGGTGTGCTCCTGCCATGGGCAATTCCAATGTTTTTCGGAGCATCTTTTGTGAGCGCGGTCGCTGTCACCTGGGTGATCCTGACGGCGGTCACTTTGGGGACCCCCGGCTCAGTAGCCGGCGCTGGGTTGAGTGCCCGCGGGCGTCCCGGCCTCCGGAGTTGGGGAATGGTGATCGGAGCAGTAGCCAACACGGCAGTCCTCTTCATTACGGTACCAACGATGGGTGCAATGGGAGCAGCCCTGTCCACTCTGGTGGGCAGCATCGTTGCGGGGACCATGAATATTGTCTGGCTGCGCGCACACTTCGGGATGGGCATCCAAGGCTTCTACGGGCTTAGGTCCCAAGACATTCAGCTGGTCTTGAAAACGTTAACAAGAACAATAAGAAAGAAGAAAGTACATGCGCTTTCCAACTAGTCCAGGACGTCATCTCACGCTGGACATTGCGCTACCCAGGGTGCCTCGGCTGCTCTACAAGTCAGCGCTGATCTCCGGGCTACGGCTCCGTAACCGCTTCTCCCGACGACTAGTCACCGGTACGGCCGGAGTCGCCGTAAGCATGACCTCGTATGGGCGCCGACTGGGAATCGTGGCCCATGCGTTGGAATCCATTGCGGCCGGCTCGATCCGCCCATCCCGCTTGATTCTCTGGGTCGACGAGCCTGACTTCGACGTGTCCGCATATCCCATGCTCCAGCGTCTGGAAAATAGAGGACTTGAAATTCTCCATTGCGAAAAGCTTGGGCCGCACAATAAGTACTTCCCGTACTGCCGCGATTTCGCTGACCAAGGCTTGTCGCTCGCTGTAGCCGATGACGACATCATGTATCCGCACCATTGGCTTGAGGGCCTCATGAACGCCGCTGGACAGGAACAGATTCCGGGTTACCGGGCACACAGAATCACCACCGATTCCACTTCCGAAGGCATAACGCCCTACAACACGTGGCAACCGGCACCAGTAGATTCAATTAGCCACGCCAATTTCATGACCGGAGTCGGAGGAATGCTTCTTCCACCCCGGTTTCAGACCGTGTTGAGAGATTGCGGCACTTCGTTCATGGCAGTGACTCCTCGAGCGGATGACATCTGGCTGAATGCCCTGGCGATCCGCAACGGTTATCGACGCCATGTAATTGGCGCGGCCGGGCAACACCTCACGATTTACCCGCGATCACAGGAACAAGCCCTGCACAACGAGAACGTGAGCGAAGGCAAGAACGACACCCAATTGGCTGCGGTCTTTGGTCCGGATGACATCGCATCGGTGGCCGCAGACCTGGCCAACACACCATAATGGGAAGCACGCCAAGTACATATATCGACGCCATGAGGACGGTCCTTGTACACCCCTTTGGCAACGAAAACGTCCGGCAGACCCTGACGGCGCTAAGCGAACACGGCCAGTTGTCTGCTTTTGTCACCGCGATCGGCTGGACAGATTCGGAGGCATTGCCTTGGCTTCGGTCCGCAAGGTCTCTGGTTGAACGCCGGCTGTTTCCCATGATCGAAGACCATCAGCTGCACGTCACGCCGGCGAGTGAGCTGGTCCGCAATCTTCTTCTGCGTGCGCAGCCGCCAGCCATCCGGCGGCTTGGATCAGGATCAGGTCCTCTTTCCGCCCACTGGGTCGCAGAGCAGGTGCAGACCAAGGCGGTCCAGTCGCTCGGTCGCCTGAATCAGCCCACAGCGGTCTACGGATACTCAACCTTCGCTTCAAGGGTGTTCAAAGCGGCCAGGGAACGCGACATGGAAACCATCCTGGAAGTTCCGCACGTTCACTGGGCCACCACCAGGAGCTGGGCCGCTCAACTCGAAAGCCGGGCACCCGGCTGGGCGGTCACGGCACGCCAGGACCTGGTCCGGAACAAGGTCCACGCTATGGAAGACCTCGAGCTTTCGTTGGCGACCCGGCTGATCTCACCGTCCGCCCAAGTAACCAAGAGCTTGCGTGCGGCTGGGGTGAACAGTCACATCGTGGAGATACCTTACGGCTGTCCTGATGTTAGCCCCGGGCAAACCCCGCTGAACTGGGACGGCAAGGGGCCTCTGAAGGTGTTGTTCGTGGGCCGGATCGTAGGCATGAAGGGGATCGCGGACGTGGTGTCTGCGGCCAAGGCCCTTTCTTCTGCCGTGCACGTTACTGCCATTGGCCAGTTGCCTGGCGAGACGTTCCCTGCCCTTGAGGACATGCTGGGAGCGGTGGATTACCGCGGGACGATGCCCAGGAGCGAGATTCTCCAGGAAATGCGCAGGCATCACGTGCTGTTGCTACCGAGCCTTGTTGAAGGCCGTTCCCTTGCAGCGTTGGAAGGATTGAGCCAAGGACTGCCGGAGGTGGTTACAGCAGGAAGCGGAGTAGAGGACCTGGTGGCCCAAGGTGCGGGAACTGTAGTGGAACGCTTCGCGCCTGAGCAGATCATTGCCGAACTCCACCGCTTCCTGGACGATCCCGGACTGGTTGAAGAGCGAAGTGCCAAAGCGCTGGAAATTGCCAGAGCATCCGGGTGGGGGCCTTTCCGCGAGGGAACAGCGCAATTTCTCCAACAGATTGGGGGTGGCGTACGTGGCCAATGAGCTGAAAACCGGCCAGCGACCACCGCGAATCGTCTTGGTGGCGCATGTGTTCCATCCGAGCGTCGGAGGAGTGGAAATTACGTCCGACATCCTTGCGCGTGGATTCATGCGGCACGGGGCTGAAGTAACCGTCATCACCAATACACCGGAAGACCGCCCTACACGGGTTTTCCCTTACGACGTCTTCAGGCGGCCATCCCCATGGCGCCTGTTGGCGTTGGTGCGCAGGGCCGACGTCGTTTTCCATAACAACCCGGCCATCTCCTTGTGGTGGCCGCTGGTGCTGATCCGAAAGCCCTGGATGGTCACCCTCAGAATGTGGGTGACCATGCCGGGTGAAAAACTGTCCCGCTTCCAACGGCTGAAGTATGCCGCCAAGTATCGGATCATCGAGCGGGCGGATGTCCTTGTGGCAAACAGCAAGGTGCTGGCAAATCACGTAAAAGGTGACGTTGAAGTCATCCCGAACAGCTATCGGGACGAGTTCTTCTCCGTCCTCGACGACGAGGTGCGCGCTCCGCTGGGAATCGTGTACTTGGGTCGTCTGAGCCAAGACAAGGGCGTTGACCTGTTAATCCAGGCAACAGCTGAGCTCGTAGGAGAAATAGATGGCTTCACACTGACAATCGTGGGTGATGGCACCGAACGTGAGGCGCTTGAAACCCTCGCCGAAAAGAGCGGTTTGGGCGGCGCGGTGAAATTCCTGGGCTCTTTGGGACCTGAGGAGGCCAACCGCATTCTGAACCGGAATTCCATCGTCGTCATACCAAGCCGGATGCCTGAACCTTTCGGAACCGTGGCTCTGGAAGCGGCCGCCGCGGGCTGCGTGGTGGTTTATGCGAATCATGGCGGGCTGCCTGATGCCGCCGGAGAGCAAGCAATTGCCTTCACACCACTCGACCCGGCATCGTTGAGCAGCCACCTCCGGACACTGCTCAGCAATCCGGAGAACGTCGCTGCCCGGCGGAAAGACGCCTTAGCCCACGCTGACCGACATAAAGAAAGCGTCATGGTGGAGCGCTACTATGCGGCGATCGAACGCACTCTAGCGGAGACCGGTCATGGCAGGAATCACTAGGAACCCCATGAAAATTGTTCAGGTAGTAACCCTGGTAAGTCCGGATGGAGCCTACGGCGGCCCCGTTCGGGTTGCGCAAAACCAGGCGACGGAACTTTCAAAGCGTGGACACCAGGTCCAGATATTCGCTGGTGCACGCGGGGACGTGGACGGGGCGTACTTTGGTCCGGAGGTGCGAACCCGGCTTTTCAGGGCCCTGCGCATCATTCCCGGTACCGGGTTCGCCGGACTCTGCGCTCCGGCAATGCTGCCGTCGCTGTGGCGGACACTGAAGAACGCAGACGTCGTCCACCTCCACCTTGCACGTGACTTGGTAGTGCTTCCGGCGGCCCTCCTTTGCCTGGTTCGAGGCACACCCTTTGTAGTCCAAACCCATGGCATGATCGACGAATCGGAGAAGATGCTGGCAAAGATCCTGGACAGGCTGCTTACTCTTCGAGTGCTGCGGGCCAGTCGACGGTGCTTTTGGCTGACGCCCGAAGAGCAGACATCCTTGGGCGAACTTCTGGGCGATAGTCCCCAAACACTCGAACGGCTCGTCAACGGAGTGCCCTTGGCCAAGGTCATGTTGAACGATGTGGCAGCGGTTGAGGGTCACCGTGGATAAGGAGACGAAGTCCATCCAATTTCTTTACCTGGCCCGGCTGCACAGTCGAAAACGGCCGGCTGTTCTTGTCGACGCGGCTGCCATGCTGGCCAAAACAATTGACAAGCCCGTGGAGGTGGCTTTTGTGGGGCCGGACGAAGGCGAAGTTTCCAAAGTGCGGGGGCTGATTCAGTCCACGGAAACTTCGGACTGGATCCGGATTGAAGGGCCGTTGGCACCCGGCAGCACTCTTGACCGTATGCGACAAGCGTCCGTGTATGTGCTGCCCTCAGTTGATGAGCCATTTCCCATGAGCGTCCTTGAAGCCATGTCCGTGGGAGTCCCTGTTATCGTGACCGACAGCTGCGGGCTGGCGCCCTTTATTGCCGAGTCCGGCGCGGGGATTGTGGTCGACTCAAGCGTGGAGGCTCTTTCCGCAGCCATGCGCCGCTTTGTGGTAGAACCAGGGCTGCGAGCTTCCTCCGCCCAGGCCGCCCTCGCACTGGCAAGGGACAGATTCTCAATGTACGCGGTCACCAGTCAGCTCGAGGGCGTTTATCAGAGTCTTACCGGCCCCGCCGGGGAACGGCCGCATTCCTCCATGGAGCGTCTGATGGGGAGAAAGGGGGATCCCCCAAAAGCTACTGACAAAGCGGGAGGCGACTACGCAGAACCACCTCGGCCACAACACGGATGCGATGATGCGAATGGGTTCTGGCACAGGATGAAAGCCGTGGCTGAAGTCCCGGCCTTCGGTGAAGACCGCTTGGTCGTCCTAAATCTGGAGCGCGGCTCGCCCCTCGTCCTTTTGGGGTCCGCGACAGCGATCTGGGAACTCATTGACGGAACACACACTGAAGCGGACATTCTCAACGAGCTGCTGAGCGCCTATTCGGGAGCGGATGAACCGTCCATGGCAGAGCAAGTGAGCAGCTTCCTGACCGGACTCTCATTCCATGGCCTCGCTGAGAGAAGCAGTACTCCCTCTGCAGAAAATACTTAGTCGCAACACTTTCGGGGTTCTCAGTGCCCTAAGGCAGTACCGAGACTGACACTACAAGTCTTGGAATAGTACGCACCTGGCATGCATGGAGAGGACCACACAATTGCTGCAGGACGATAAACCTCAAGGGATGTCAGGCAATGACCTCCTTTCCGTAGTCCGCTCACGTTGGCTCGGGATCCTTATCATCACAGTGCTCATGGTGGGAGGATCCTTGGGATGGTACATCCTCCAGCCCAAGGTCTACTCCGCTGAATCAAGCGGCATAGTGGTAACAGCAGGGGCCGAAAACCTTGGCATGTCCCTCGCCGGAGACAACCTGGCCAAGTCCAAAGCCAAGGGCTATCAGTCTGTTGGCGAGTCCATTTTGGTAGCTGAAAGCGTGATCAGGACGTTGGGGTTGAAGGAATCCGCCCCGGACATCACCAGATCGATCAGCGTCAGTGTCCCCCTCGATTCAGTGGAAATCAGGGTCAGCGCACGATCATCTGATCCGCAGACCGCCCAGAATGTGGCGGATGCGTGGGTGACTGCCTTGGCCTTGCAGGTCTACGAACTGGACAAAGGAAACTCGAGCCCCGGCACAGAGCCTGTCACCAAGATCGTCCCGCTGGCCAAGGCGAGCCTGCCCTCGGCCCCCGTTTCACCGCTTCTCACGGCAACGCTTGGGATTGGACTGGCCGCAGGATTGCTCATCGGTCTTGGTTACGCACTCGCACGGAACCACCTGGACCGTAGGATTCGCGCGGCCAGCGAGATTGAGCGACTATTCGGCCTGGCAGTCGTGGGTACGTTGCCTCTGGACAAACGGCTTAACGAAAAGTCGAGCGTACTGGAAAATACTGCGGAACATAACCGGGTTCCAGGCGGCCATGCCATGGCTGAAGCGTTGAGGGAACTGCGCACTAACTTGGACTTCATTGATGTAGACAACCCTCCACGAATCCTGCTGATTACCAGTTCGCTACCTTCCGAGGGCAAGAGCACAGTTACCAGCAATCTGGCCGCCACCATCGCCGCTGCAGGCAGGGATGTCATTGTTGTGGATGCTGACCTTCGCCGGCCCACAGTTCACCAGGTCTTCGGTGTCTTGCCGGATGTCGGCGTGACAGACATCCTCTCAGGCCGGGCGGCAATCGATGACGTACTTCAGGAATGGGGTCCGAATCCCCACCTCCGGATCCTCACCGCGGGTCGCATCCCCCCAAATCCGTCAGAGCTCCTTGGTTCCCGGGCCATGGAACACCTTCTTAATGAACTTTCGCAGAGAGCAATTGTGCTCATTGATGCGCCGCCGCTGCTACCTGTCACGGATGCAGCTGTGCTTTCCCGCGTCGCAGACGGCACACTTGTGGTTGCGAGGGCACGCAAGACAACGCGGGACACCCTGTACCGGGCTCTCGGCAACCTCAGTCGGGTTCGCGGACGAGTGCTGGGTGTCATCCTCAACTGCGTGGCCACCAACGGACCCGGAGACGTCAACTACGGCTACTACGGAGCGTATGGCAGCGTAACTGACCCCCAGGACCCCAATCCTCTGGTGCCGGTCGCCACCCCTGTGTCAGCGGCGGCCGGTGCTTCGAAGGAACACTCCGTGAGTCCCTTGCCTGAACCACGGGAAGCTACGACGTTTCTGGATCCCGCAAGCCGATGGCGCGCTCCCCAGGATGGGTCCCGGGGCAGGCGTTCAGCACCTCCCAACTAGGTTGTCCTGCCAGCCCAAAGCTACCGGCAGACCCCTGCCTGCTCCCGAGTCGAGCTACCCCCAGGCTGTACCTTGCGTATGATCCGGTTCCAACCCGGTCCAGGCGCTGTAAGGTCAGCCCGGGGGTGCTCGGCTTTCTGCCGTGCAGCCCAGGCGTACTCGGCTTTCTGCCGTCAGTTCCAAGGGCAAGGGGCACCTCGTCGCCTTCGTACCCTTCCGGGCTGGAACTTGTCTTTCCCGGGGGCTGTGTGATCCGCTGGGCGGTACTGAGGGAGCTGGGGTTGCTGAGTCTGCTGCACCGGCCATGGCTAGCCACCCACGGCAATTTGCTGCTTGGAAGCGGTTGATCATGAGCGCAGGACGTGACTCGCGCTGGACTCCTGAGTCGTCCTGGCCGCGGCCTCCGCGTACTACCGCCCCTGTCGCGTGGCGGTGAGGCGACTTCTTTAGTAGGCCCCGTCTTTGGCAAAAACTGCTTTGACGGTTCGCAGGAGATAGATCATGTCCTGGAACATGGACCAGTTCTCCACGTAGTAGAGGTCCAAACGAATGGAATCGTCCCAGGAGAGATCGCTGCGCCCGCTTACCTGCCAAGGGCCCGTCAGGCCGGGCTTAACCAAGAGCCGGCGGTGGGCAAAGTCGTCATAGGTCTCCACTTCCACTGGAAGCGGAGGACGGGGACCCACCAAACTCATATCGCCCAGGAGGACGTTGAAGAGTTGGGGCAGCTCGTCAATGGAATACCGGCGGATGAACCGGCCCACCTTGGTGACGCGGGGATCTTCCTTCAACTTGAAGAGGACGCCATTGCCCTCGTTGAGTTCGGCGAGCCGGGACAGTTGCTGCTCGGCATCGACCACCATGGATCTGAACTTAAGCATGCTGAAGACCTCACCGGAGCGACCGATGCGCGTCTGGCGGAACATCGCGGGGCCAGAGCTGTCGAGCTTTACCAAAAGGGCAACGAAGCACATGGGGACGGCCAGAATCATGAGTAAGACCAGTGACGCACACATATCGAATCCACGCTTGGCTAAGGCCTTGAGGCCCTCAAGGTTGGGCGTAGTCACGTGGATCAGCGGCAAGCCTGACAAGGGCTGCATGTGAATACGTGGACCTGCAACGTCTGTTAAAGCCGGTGCCATGAACATGCCGATGTCGCGGGCAGTCAGAGTCCACCCCAGCTGACGCAATGTGGGAGGGTCAACATCCGCGCCGGATATAGCCACAGAGTCCGCCTCTGCGGCTTCCACCGCCGACAAAATCCCTTCCAGGTCCTTGCCCCTGCCGATGACCGGCAACTCCAGGCCCTCCGGCCAAGGTCCGCTGGCGCCGGCGGTAGTCAAGTACGCTGCCACAGGCTGGTAGCCCGCCTCTGGGTGAGCGCGAAGTTGCCGGGCCAGGTGGGCTGCACTCGGCGCCCCTCCGATGACAAGAACACGGCGCAGATGCTGCCCGGACTTCCGCCGGAGGATCAAGTCTCTCCGCAAGGCCCAACGGCCGATGAGCAGGCTGACGGTGCCCAATGGCAAAGCCACCGCTACGTAGCCTCGAGCGGTGTCGAGCTGGAACACGTAAGAGAAGATGGCTATTCCGCCGAATAGCCATAGCGAGGCAGTTGCGACCCGCCGGTACTCATCCGTGCCGAAGCCTTGGATTCGAGGCTCACGTGTTCCCAGGGCTCCCAAGGTGATCAACCACAGGACGTCGAGAACCAGGCTCACCAGAGGGTAGGGCGTCTGAACGGTCCCTATGCCCAAGGATGGTCGCTCCAGACCAAAACGAAGGAGCTCGGCGAACGCAACAGCCCACGTGATGCAGAGGAAATCAACCAGGAGGACCTTTATCCGGCCGTCGTGCTCGAGCATGTCCAGCTTGCCATTTGTCTGCCGTGAGTTGCTGGCACTTTGGGTGGGTTTATTCATCAATGTCAACACCAAAAAATCCCATGTGGCTAGCTGATGGTTCCGGAAGGAGTGGGGTCGGAGATCCCGTTTGAATGGCCGGAACAGGCAAGGAATGTTGGCATCGAGGCCTCTCGTGTTCGGTCATATCTTTGTCATTCCCGACAGAAAGCGGAGTTGCTCCGCCTGTCTGATTATGAAAGGGCCCGTGACACAGCCCCATCTGACTGCTCCCAAAGTACTAGGGCGGACCGGACCTCGCGGGTACACCCTGTTATCCGGCCGTGCTCTCCGGCACTGACTCCCTGCAGGAAAGGCCACTGATGGGGCACAGTCGTCGGGCTAATTTACTCATGTGTCAGATCGACATTTACTTATGGCTGACGCGGGACTGGCTTCGGCTTGTTCATCGATCGGAGGGCAAATTGGGAACTATTGCATACACCTTTGATGTCGATTTCATTCATAGGAATCCGGTGCTCAACAGCGCAGTAATGTCTGAATGGGCAGGCAGCGCTAAAGCAACAACACTAGGTAAGACCTACAATTCGTGGGCTTCCTTTTCGCAGGATCATCCAAGAGCTGCCCACTGGATAGCATTGGACGCCTTTTTTGATGATGAAATTCCTCTTCCGCTCAAGGTCCGCACTATTGCGGCAACCGGCCGACGCTGCATTGTGTTGGGAAGCGTGAGTCCAGCTCAGCGGTCTGCACTGGCCGCAGAGGGCGCTGTTGCAATTCTGGAGGCTGACTCCACAGCTGCGGAGCTTCCCCGCCTCATTGAAGCGGTGGTGATCGGCGCGGCCCCCACGCTTCCACCACAGCCAAGCGTGGGCACCAGGCTCACGGACCGTGAAATCCAGGTTCTGGAACTCTTCGCACAACGCCGCGCACTAACAGCGTCCTCCTTGGCTGCAGGGCTTGGACTGCGTACCACCACCGTGCGGGGCCACCTCTTCCGTGGCCGCCGGAAGCTCGCTGCCGCAGGATTCAAATGTGCTACACGCGGGGAGCTGGCCAATGCGCTTCAGGAGATCGGATACAGCCACACTGACGCTCAATGGCATGCCGCGGGGCGATGGTGAATTGTTCCAGGGGGGGCATCCGCCACGTACGGGTCCGGGATTCACCACTGAGATCAACGGACCAGGAATGAGCCACTCCGGGTGGCGGAGCAGCGGAGTAGAGCCGGCGGTATCACCGCCGGTGAGCACTGACATGCGTGGCGTAAAGGGCGCGGTGCGGAGGGTTTTACGGAGCGGTCCCCGAAACAGAGAAGAGCCCCAGGCGCTGACGCCGAGGCTCTATCCAAAAATTGTGGAACACGGCCTACGGGCTCGACGAACAGGGTCGAACCCGTAGGCTGCGCTCTTTTCGGGCTGGGCTCAAACACCCACCGCCCGGTAAGACCGGCACTGCAAACGCGGCCACCGTCCATAAGCGCGGCAGCCGACGTTTGGACTACTAGTCTGATTCGGTCAAAACAACCTGAATGACGGACACCGTAGAGACGCCGTTGTAGGTCACCGTCACAGTCATCGTGGCATAAGACGGCCGCTCGCTGGAACTCAGGTTCTGTGTATTGACGGCAAAGAAAGCAACGCCATCAGCACCTGTGACAAGGGTGGCGCTCGGCGAGGGATCCGACTCAGGGCCACCATTGTCCGGTGCCGGGTACGCGTAGACACCCAGGACGTCGCCGTCGTCGTTTTGTCCGGATACGGTGACGGTGACGGTAGCACCGACAACCGGGTTACCGTTCACATCCTTGACGGTGACGGGGAAGTCATAGGACCTTTGGTCCAAATCGTCTTCCAAGCTCCCGTAGTGGTGGTCGCCCTTCCAGTTGCTGATGACTGATCCGGTTCCCGGCGTCACAACGACGGGCGGGACTGAAGTTGCCAGCGCCGGAGTTGCGGCAGCTATGGCAATTGCGGGAATGCTCCATGCCGTACCAATAACCACCTTGCGCCGGTCAATGGTCGAACTTTTTGCTTTACCTTTATCCAAGGTCATGGTTTGCTCCTTCAAGCCAGTCAGCGCGCTAGCTGACTGAAGTAAATCTTTCGTGGAAATATCGATGCAATCGGAACTTATCATCGCGCTCATTTGCCACATTTTTTGCTGCATGGGATGTACTATGCAAGATTGACTGGTTCCAATGACGAGGAGTCCAGCAGAATTCCGTGCGACTTAAGATCGTCCACACTGCTCAGCAAAAGGGATTCGTAGCCAGCCGGAAGACCGATGTGAGGTGCGATCCGGTGGGCAATGGTGTTCAGGTCACCAGGAGTGTCCAGTGCGTGCCAGATCGCAGGCCCGATGCCGGTTAGCCGCACTACGCCCTGACCTGTCATGACGACGAGTTCGGTGCTTTGTCCGCTTGGCAGCGGAATCTCTACGGCGTCGAGGAGATCGGCTCTCCTGAGAACCGAGGATCGTGCGGCATCGGAACTTTGATGGGCTTCAGACGGCCACGTCCCCTCACCCAGGACTGACGTCCACGTCTTTGGGATGGCCGGTCTTCCAAGGAGGGCCGGAAGAACGTCGGCCAGGTCTCCTGCCTCGCGGTAGGTCACCCGGACGGCACCACCGGTGGCATCAAGAATCCCGCAAAGGCGGGTCAGTGGCAGGGGGAGCTCACCCAGCGAGGACGTATGAGGTGCCAGATCAATAATCGCCTCGGCATGGGGAAGCGGAGTGACTATGGGGCCGGCTGCGTCCGGTTTTCGGTCCAGCAGGACGATCAACGCCAGAGTAGTCGCAGGCGGCGCCACCATTAATCCGAGGTCATCCGGGCCGTTCTGGTGCTTGGGCATTTCAGGACCGTCAACTATCAGGGATAGTGGCTTTGCGTAGGGGACGATGCTGCCCGAACCGTCAACGGCAACAGTCTCATCAGTGACATAACCCAGACCAGTCCCGAGAAGTCTCGTTGCGGTGGTCTTACCCATACCCGAACGGCCTACAAGGGCCACTGCCCTGCCGGATTTTTCATCCGCCAGCGCGGCGGCGTGCAACATGACCAGGTTCCCGCGGCCGGCGGTGATGCCCGCCAGGGTGATGGCGCTTGTCAGGTCCGATGCGAATTCCCTGAAAGTGCGGCCGGTGACCAGGGCCGTGCCAACCACCGAGGAGACTGTGGCCTGAAAGGGCCGTTCTTCCAAAGGAACCGCTGGGGTTACGGGGGTAGTCCCCTCACGCGGCTCCAACTCTCCCGGCTGACCGGCCTCCCCGTGCCGGTCAAGGCAGCGTAACCATGCCCGCCGCAGCTCCGCGTGAAGGTCCGGAGTCACTCCCGCGTGCAGCACCACTGAGACAGCTGCACCCAGAACACGGAGTTTTAATTCG
The DNA here is from genome assembly GCF_902506065.1 of Arthrobacter sp. 9V. Taxonomy (GTDB): domain Bacteria; phylum Actinomycetota; class Actinomycetes; order Actinomycetales; family Micrococcaceae; genus Arthrobacter. The sequence continues at coordinate 4,792,986 of NZ_LR732912.1, read as the reverse complement.
CGCGGTCCCTCAAATTTTACTGATTCTTCCGCAAACCCAAGCCCTTTGGTCCCTCCATGAACGCTCGCCGCCGACCCTGTGGTCATGGTTGTGCTCCTCTTCCTGAACGTGGTCCTTGCCGAAGTTCTCAGCCCAAGAGACCACTGATTGCGCCGGGGCCGGCGTGGCCAAATGGCACATCGACGTCCTTGTTTGTTTGCAATCAATATCACTAAATGCTGCCGGCCATGTGGAGCCACTGATCAATGGCAATATCTTTCACCACGTAGACGCGGAAGAAGATGACCACTGACATCGGGCCGGGAAAACATATAGTCAGGTTCTGGATTCACCGACGCAGAAAGGGAATTCAGTCTTTCTTTTCAGCTGAAAGGAAAAGTACTTAGCCCACCAGGTTTTCGGCGGCGACGTCCATGTGAGCAATTATTGTCTCCCGCGCTTTCGCGGCATTCCCGGTTTCGATGGCAGCCACAATGTCGTGGTGCCGCCCGACGCTCATGTTCCGGGTGGCGCGTTCCAGCCCGGCGAACATAATGGACATGCGAATGGAACCTTCCAGGGACTCCCAGGAATGGAGCAGCGTTTCGTTGCCGGACAGGCGGCAAAGGGTGCGGTGGAACTCGAGGTCGGATTCGATCCGCTCCTCCAGCGAAGACTTCGAGGCTTTGTCCATAGCGTCGACGGCGGCGCGCAGCTCTGCGAGCGCGGCCTCCTTGTCAGGCATGTCGCTCAGGGTTCGGGCCGCGAGGGACTCCAGGACTCCACGCACGGCAAAGATGTCCCGAATTTCCTTGACGTCCAGGTGCCGCACGGACATGCGGCCGCGTGCCCCGGCAGAGATCAGGCCTTCCTGCTCCAACTGCCTGAGGGCCTCGCGGAGGGTGCCCCGGCTGATCTGGAGCATCTCGGAAAGTTCGGTTTCAACGAGGTGCCTGCCTGGCTCGAGTTCGCCGCTGGTGATCGCACTGCGCAGGGCTGCCAGCGCTTGTTCACGCAGGCTTTTCTTCTCCAAGCCCAGCAGGGAGGCGGTGATAGCCATGGGTGTGTCCTCGGTTCTTAGGGCGACTGCTGACAGTCCGGTGTTAACTGTTGATACTACGGGCATGACTACGGGACCGGCAGCAAGTGCCGGCCCCGCACCCGAAACCATACGTCAGCTAAGTTCCGCCAACACCTTGGCCACAATCCGGTCCACGGACAGTCCGTACCGTTCGTGCAGAGTTGGCAGGGCACCGGCGTCGAGGAATTGGTCCGGCAGCGCAATGGGAACCACGCGCTTGCCCAGACCTGAGGTGACGACGGCGGAGGCAACAGTTTCGAACAGGCCGCCAACAACGGTGTGGTTTTCAAGCGTCACGGCGAGGCGGTCGGTATTCAGCTCTGCGAGCACGGTGGCGGCGTCGAACGGCTTGATGGTGGGAGTGTGCACTACGGCTACATCAACGTTGTGTTTCGCCAAGGCATCGGCAGCCTGCAGCGCACGCATGGTCATCAAACCTGAGGAAACGAACACCACATCGTTGCCGCCGCGCAGGACTTTCGCCTTACCGAGTTCGAACGTGTAGTCATACTCGTCCAGAACAGTAGGCACATTGCCGCGCAGCAGGCGCAGGTATGTGGGTCCCTCCGAGGCAGCAAGCTGCGGAACGGCTTGCTCGATGTCCACGGAGTCGCACGGGTCAACGATTGTCAGGTTTGGCATTCCGCGGAAGATCGCCATGTCCTCCGTTGCCTGGTGGCTGGGACCGTATCCGGTGGTCAAGCCCGGAAGGCCGCCAATGATGTTGACGTTCAAGTTCGGCTCGGCAATGTCCAGGCAGAGGAAGTCGTAGGCGCGGCGGGCGGCGAAAACCGAGTATGTGGAAGCGAAGGGAATCAAACCTGTTTCAGCCATGCCGGCGGCAGCGCCGAACAGAAGTTGCTCGGCCATGCCCATCTGGAAGAACCGTTCCGGGAAGGCCTTGGCGAAGATGTGCATGTCCGTGTACTTCCCAAGGTCGGCGGTCAAGCCAACAATGCGGGAATCAGCCTCGGCGGCTTTAACCAATGCGTGGCCAAACGGGGCCGACGCGGTCTTCTGCCCGGGATCCGCGAAGGACGCGATCATGGCCGAAGTCTTGAGTTTAGGCTTCACGGCGGTGGTGGTTTCGGGGGCCTCAGTGGTGGCGCTCATCAGGCAGCCCTCCCTTCGTATCCTGCGGTCAGCTGTTCGCGGCAGATCTGCCACTCGTGTTCTTCGATGCGCATGAAGTGCGCCTTTTCGCGGGTTTCCAGGAGCGGCACACCGCGCCCGACCTTGGTGTCGCAAAGGATCACCGAGGGCCGTCCGACTGGCGCCGCGACGGCGGCGATGTTGTCGAACGCTGCCAGCAGCGCACCGACGTCGTTCCCGTCTACGCGTTGGGTGTACCAGCCGAACGATTCCCACTTTTCCGTGACCGGTTCGGTGCGGAGCACGGTGTCCGTGGCGCCATCTGCTTGAAGGGCGTTGATGTCCACCAACGCCGTCAGCTTGCCCAGTTGATGGTGGTGCGCGCCCATGGCCGCCTCCCAGGTGGAGCCCTCGTCCAGCTCGCCATCCGAGAGGAAGTTGATCACACGGTTGGGCAAGCCCTGCGCCCGGAGTCCCAGCGCCATTCCGACGGCGATAGTGAGGCCATGGCCCAGCGAGCCACCGGAGATTTCCATGCCCGGGGTGTAGGTGGACATGCCTGACATGGGAAGCCGGGAATCGTCGGAACCGTAGGTCTCAAGTTCAGAGACGGGCACAATTCCCGCTTCGGCCAGGGCTGCGTAATGGCCGATTGCGTAGTGGCCGGTGGAGAGCAGGAAACGGTCGCGGCCTTCCCAGTGCGGGTCATCAGCGCGGTACGTCAACTGGTCGGCATAAACGGCGGCGAGCATGTCCGCTGCGCCGAGAGCCTGGCCGACGTAGCCTTGGCCCTGGACTTCGCCCATGTTCAGGGCGTGGTGGCGGATGCGGTACGCGGCAGCGCGGATGCTGTCCACGCGCTCGGGCTCCGGGTGAGAGGGAACAGAAGCGGGTTTGGCTTCGGTGGATGAGAGAGTCACAGCTTTCCTTCCGGTGCCGGGCGCGTACCGATGGGGAGAACGCGCCCGACGTCGATGGGTACTTTAGGCGTTTACCGACTGGGGTGTTTTGCTGGCGGCTTCTTCGGCGAAAGCACGCTCACGCTTGCCCCAGGTTTCCTTGGTGATCAGCGCGGCCCACAGGCCGATGGCTGCGTAGATGCTGAAGAGCAGTGCCGGCCCCATCCAGCCCATGCTGACGAACAGCAGCGTGGTGATGAAGGGCGTGAAGCCGGACACCATGGCGGAGATTTGGTAGGACAGCGAAGCGCCGGAGGAGCGGGTCTTGGCTTGGAACAGTTCCGGGAACCATGCGCCCTGGGCCCCGGCGAGGGAGTTCTGGCATACAGCGTAGGCGATCACGATCGTGGCGATGATCAGGAAGAACAGGCCGGTGTTGACCAGCATGAACATCGGAACTCCGAAGAGCACTGCGAACGCTGTGGACCAGATATAGACGGGCCGGCGGCCAACGCGGTCGGTCAGTTTGCCCCAGAAGTAGGTGGCAAAGATACCGATTCCTGCTGCGACACACAGAGCCACCAAAGTCTCGGTCTTGTCCGCGAGCTTGTTGGTATGCAGGTAGGAGATCATGTACGTCACGGAAACTGCGTAGCCGGCCGTTTCAGCGATGCGGAGGCCGATTCCCCGGACAATGTTGCGCCAGTCGGTCTTGATGACCTCCACGATGGGGGATTTGACGATGTCGCCCTTGGACTTGACGTCCTCAAACACCGGGGACTCAGGGACCTTTGAACGGATGATGAGGCCAACAGCCACCAGGATGATGCTGGCGAGGAACGGTACACGCCAGGCCCATTCGCTGCCGAGGCCAACGCTGCTGAGGAAGACAAGGTTTGCGAGCAGGAGGCCAACGGGGAAGCCGGCCTGCACGATTCCCGTGAACTGACCCTTCTTCCGCCATGGGGCGTGCTCATAGCTCATCAGAATGGCACCGCCCCATTCCGCGCCGAACGCAAGGCCCTGGATAACACGGACCAGCACAAGGAGCGCCGGGGCCAGGAGGCCCACTTGCTGGTAGGTGGGGAGCAGGCCGATTGCGAACGTGGCCAGGCCCATGAGGATCAGTGATGCCACCAGAACGGGTTTGCGTCCCAATTTGTCGCCGAGGTGCCCTCCGATGATGCCGCCCAGGGGACGGGCGGCGAAGCCGACGCCGAGGGTCGCGAAGGAGGCCAGAGTGCCTGTCACCGGGTCAGCGCCCGGGAAGAACGCGGTGCCGAAGTACAGTGCGGCCGCCGTGCCGAAACCGATGAAGTCATAGGTTTCGATGACTGCGCCAACGCCTGAGCCGACGGCGACGCGCTTTGCTTCCTTGGTTCCGTGAACCGGACCACGCATGGTCAGAGCTTCATTGCTCATCTGTCTTTTTCCCTTTCGAAGAGTGCGGCGCTTCTTCGGCGACCTCACTGTCGACAGTCAACATAATACGACAACTGTGACGCAGAGCACCAGCAATGTCAACAGTCGACTTAGAAGGTTGACTGTTGACAGTTAACGCATCTAAAGTGGCTTGCATCACTAGAAGTCCTCACCGATGAGGCTTCGATGTAGAGGATCAACGACCATGTTTCATCAACGACTGGGCTGTTCGTCCATCAGCTTCCGCCATCAGGAACTGGGCGCTGCACTCCACACCATGCAAGGGCTCGGCTTCGAGGAAATCGATCTCGGCGCGCTCCCGGGCGTCTGCGACCATGTTCCGTACGTACTGGACGCCGAGGCAGTGGAGGCGGTTGCCGCCGTCGTGCGTGAATCAGGCTTGCGGGTTCGCTCGGTCAATGGCGACGTCGGCGATCTGAACGCAACGCTCGACGCCGACGCTCAGGACCAGCGCGAAAGGCACCTTGAGATGCTGCTCGCCTTGGCGGCCAAAACCAGTGCGCAAGCCTTGGTTCTACCCTGCGGCGCCATCGATGACGATCCCGTCCGGAGCCTCGAAGAGGACGTGGACCTGGTTGCAGCCCAGCTGATCCACGCCGCCGGACGCGCGGCGGAGTTCGGCGTTGAGCTCTGGACCGAGTCCCTGCACTACTACCGGCTGTGCCGGGACACGGAACGCGCGCAGTTGCTCGCCGACCGCCTGGCCGGTTCCGACGTCGGAATCGTCATGGACTTCAGCCACATCATTGCCTCCGGCGGCGATCCGGTGGACTTCGTTAACCGCTTCGCATCACGGGTCAAGCACGTCCATCTGCGGGACGCCCTCCCAGCCACGGAAACCGAACCCGGAAACATCAACCTCAGCATCGGCAGCGGCAAGGCCGACTTCGCAGCCGGTTTAGCGGCACTGCGGGGCGCCGGTTACACCGGCCACTTTTCCCTCGAACTCGAAACCCGGGACGTCACGCATGACGAACGCCCCGCGGCTGCCGCCAAGGCGGCCAGCTTCATCACGGACCTCATCCAAACCGCATCACCTCATATTCAAGGAGCACCATGACCACCATCCAGCGCACCGCCGTCCTTACCGGAGCTACCTCCGATCGCGGCATCGGCCTCACCACCGCCCGCCGCTACGCCAACCAGGGCTGGGGCGTCGTTATCCTGGACCTCGACGGCGAGAAGTCCGCCAAAGTTGCTGCCGAAATCGCCAACGAATTCAACGTTCCGGCCTTTGGCTACGAAATCGACGTGGCCAACGAAGCTTCCGTCACTGCAGCCCAGGCCGCCGTCGCCGCTGAAGTTGCCGCCGGAAACCTTCCGCCCGTCGGCGCCCTGGCCAACATCGCGGGCATCACCTCCCCCGTTCCGTTCCTGGAAACCACTCTTGAGTTGTGGCACAAGGTCATGGACGTCAATGCCACGGGCACCTACCTGGTCACCAGAGCCTTCCTGCCGGACATGATTGCCAATGGCTGGGGCCGCATCGTGAACATGTCATCTGTCTCTGCCCAGCGCGGCGGCGGCGTGTTCGGTAAGGTCCCCTACTCGGCAGCCAAGGCAGCCATCCTCGGCTTCACCAAGGCACTCGCCCGCGAAATCGGGGATACGGGCGTGACGGTCAATGCCATCACCCCCGGCGCCGTGGACACCAACATCCGCGTAGGCAGCACCGAAGAGCAGGAAGCCGCCATCAACGCAGGCATCCCCCTGGGCCGTAACGCCACCACGGAGGAAGTGGCCGCTGTGATCACGTTCCTCTCCTCCGAGGACTCCGCTTACCTCACCGGCACCACCATCGACATCAACGGCGGCAGCCACATCCACTAATTCGAGCTGCTCGAAGGAAACCCGGGACCCTCATGACCAGAATCTTCAACGACCCCGCCGACTTCGCCGACGAAGCCCTTGCCGGTTTCTGCGACGCCCACTCCGGCCTTGTCCGCCGGGTGGAGGGTGGCGCTGTCCGCCGCAGCCGCCCGGCAATGCCGAAGGTGGCCGTCATTACGGGCGGCGGCTCCGGGCACTACCCGGCCTTCGCCGGCATCATCGGGCCGGGCTTCGCTGACGGTGCCGTGGTGGGCAATATCTTCACCTCCCCCTCGGCGCAGCAGGCGTACTCCGTGGCCAAAGCCGCCAACTCCGGAGCAGGAGTGGTGTTCACCTACGGCAACTACGCGGGCGATGTCATGAACTTCGGCATGGCCAGCGAACGGCTGACCGCCGAGGGCATCCCGACGGAGAACGTGCTGGTCACTGACGACATTGCCAGCGCATCCCCGTCCCAGGCTGAGAAGCGCCGGGGCATTGCAGGGGACTTCGTGGTGTTCAAAGTCATGGGAGCCGCTGCCGAGGCCGGCCTGGACCTCGACTCCGTGGTTCGCCTGGGACGCAAGGCCAACAGCCTCACGAAAACAATCGGGACGGCCTTCAGCGGTTGCACGTTCCCCGGCGCCGACCAGCCCTTGTTCCGTCTTCCCGAGGGACAGATGGGCCTGGGCCTGGGTATCCACGGCGAGCCTGGATTGTTCGATACTGAGCTGCCCTCCGCCGTCGAACTTGGCAAAGAGCTGGTCCGACGCGTGCTGGCTGAGACGCCTTCTTCCACGTCGAAGCGGCTGGCCGTTATCCTCAACGGCCTGGGCTCCACCAAGCACGAGGAACTGTTCGTCCTCTGGCGCACCATCGCTCCACTGCTCCGCGAGGCCGGATACACCCTGGTGATGCCCGAGGTGGGCGAGCTGGTCACCAGCCTGGACATGGCCGGGGCATCGTTGACACTGACCTGGCTGGACGAGGAGCTGGAGCAGTACTGGACAGCACCCGCCCTGACACCGGCGTACCGTCGGGGTGCCGGTGGGTTCGACGTTCCTACTTCAACCGCAACGGAGGCGGAGTTGGAGGCCGTCACTGCGGCCGAGTACTCCTCCACGGAAAACTCCCGGTCCTACGCCGCACAGTGCCTCAAAGCTTTGGACACCACCGCGGCCTTGCTGCGGACCTCCGAGGCGATGCTGGGCGACATGGATGCAATCGCAGGCGACGGCGATCACGGCCGCGGCATGGTTCGCGGATCCGCTGCGGCCCAGCACGCCGCATCCCTTGCTTTTGAACGTGGCGCGGGTGCCGGGTCACTGCTCGCCGCCGCCGGGGACGCGTGGGCAGACAAAGCCGGCGGCACCTCAGGTGTCCTTTGGGGTGCCGGACTTCGCGCCTTTGGTGAGCGGTTGGGTGACGCGGAAACCCCGACGCCGGATGTCCTCGCCGAGTCTGTTCGCGCCTTCGCGGACCGAATCGCAAGCCTGGGAAAGGCCGAGATCGGCGACAAAACAATGATGGACGCGCTGTTGCCGTTCGCCTCCTCGCTTGAGGAACACGTCGCTTCCGGTACTCACCTGGAACAGGCCTGGCTTGCCGCGGCTGCCGACGCTACCTCAGCCGCTGCTTCCACCGCAGGTCTTCGCCCCCTCAAGGGACGCGCCAGGCCGTTGGCCGAGAAGAGCCTTGGCACGCCGGATCCCGGGGCGACGTCGCTCGCGATGGTGTTCGCCGCCGTCGGGCCTCATTTCACCGCTGTTCCCGTTCCCGCCGCAGCAAGTAACTAGGAGAATTTCATGCGCATCATTGTGGGCGCCGACGAAGCCGGTGTTGATTACAAAGACCGGATCCTGGCCGACCTCAAGGTTGACTCCCGCATCACGGAGGTCATAGATATAGGCGTGAACCGGGCGGACGAGGACTTCACCCGGCCGTACCCCTACGTAGGGATTGCGGCCGGTGAGATGATCCGCGACGGCAAAGCCGACCGTGCCATCCTGTTCTGCGGCACAGGAATCGGGGTGGCCATTGCTGCCAACAAGGTACCGGGGATCAGGGCCACAGCTGCGCACGACTCGTTCTCCGTAGAGCGGTCAATCCTGTCCAACGACTGCCAGGTTTTGACCATGGGTCAGCGAGTAGTGGGCGTGGAGTTGGCCCGCCGGCTGGCCAAGGAGTGGATCGGCTACGCGTTCGATCCCTCGTCCGGATCAGCAGCGAAAGTGAAGGTGCTCAGCGACTTCGAGGGCTGCTGAACCCATCAGCACAAACACGGATTCGCAGGAGTACGTTACGTCCCTCACAGGCAGTATTCCGAATCTTCTCTTTGCGGTAGGCTCAGTGATGCAAAGGGCAATAGTCCTGAGAAGTGGGCCTGGCAGTCTTCCGGATGGTATGACGAGCCGGGTCTGCGCTGTTTAACGCTCGCAGAAAACGATCTTCTGAACCAGCGGAGACGCTTTCCGTATCCAGTCGCCACCTTTTTGGTGACACCAGGCCACGGCATCGCTGACCCAGAGCAGGGGCTCCTCGTGGGCTTTGCAATGCATGTATTGAAAGCCGTCCGCGCCGCCGAGCGCCTTTAGGTGCTGAGCGATGAGTCGGCGGTCTGACTGTTGTAGTGATTCGTCGCTTTCGAGCACAAGTTTGCTCGCTCCTCCGGCCACCAAATCCTCCAACAAGCGCTCCAGACACAAAGGGCGGGCCTTCTTGTCCGGCATGTTTCGAGCAACGTACAGCGTTGTGGAGAGTCCGAGCCGCGCAGCGCCATTGAGAAATGCGTTCCTGGAGCTATCGCTTTCGCTTTTGAAATGGACTCTCCGTTGTCCTGGTCGGCGAAGGGCCAAGATCGACCGCCGAGCGCCTGCAAGGTCCGCCGGCGCTATCACCGATGCGGCAACGTAATAGGCCTTGGACTTGGACTCGTCGACGAAAACGTGTGCGCCGGGCGGAATCAAGGTATTCAGGTGCTGAGCTCCTCTGGAGTTGCTGGCCCTCCGCGGCTAGAAGCCGCCGCCACCGGCACCCGTTTCACCGGCCATGTTGGCAAAGCGTGAGTAGTGGCCCTGGAAGGCAACCACAATGTCCTTGGTGGGACCGTTACGGTGCTTGGCAATGAGGATGTCGGCCTCGCCGGCGCGCGGCGATTCCTTGTCATACACGTCTTCACGGTGGAGCAGGATGACCATGTCCGCGTCCTGCTCGATGGAGCCGGATTCACGGAGGTCTGAGACCATGGGGCGCTTGTCCTGGCGCTGTTCGGAACCACGGTTCAGCTGCGACAGTGCGATGACGGGAACCTGCAGTTCCTTGGCAAGCAGCTTGAGGGCACGGGAAAACTCGGAAACTTCCTGCTGGCGGGACTCAACTTTTTTACCGGAGCTCATGAGCTGGAGGTAGTCGAGGATCACCAGCTTGAGGTCGTGCTGCTGCTTCAGGCGGCGGCACTTGGCACGGATTTCCATGAGGGACATATTGGGGCTGTCGTCAATGAACAGCGGAGCATCGTTCATGCGGCCCATGGTGGTGGCGATCTTGGACCACTGCTCGTCCTTGATGGTTCCCTTGCGGAGATCCTGCAGGCCAATGGTCGCTTCTGCGGAGAGAAGACGCATGGCGATCTCGTTCCGGCCCATTTCCAAGGAGAACATGACTGTAGCCAGGTTGTTCTTGATGGCCGCGGAACGGGCAAAGTCCAGTGCGAACGTGGACTTACCCACGGCAGGACGGGCGGCGATAACGATCATCTGGCCCGGGTGGAGTCCGTGCGTCAGTTCGTCCAGTTCATAGAAGCCCGTGGGGACGCCGGTCATGCCTTCACCGCGGTGACCGGAAGCTTCGATCTCATCCACGGTGGATTCCATGACGTCCTTCAACGCCACGTAGTCCTCGGCAGTACGCTTTTCAGCCACTGCGTACACCTCGGCTTGGGCCTGGTTGACGAGGTCTTCCACTTCGCCGTCCTGGCCGTAGCCCATCTGGACAATTTTGGTACCGGCATTCACAAGGCGGCGCAGCACCGCACGCTCCGCAACGATCTCAGCGTAATAGCCGGCGTTGGCCGCGGTGGGCACCGTCTGAATGAGCTCGTGGAGATAGGCGGGGCCACCGATCCGGTTGATCTCACCGCGCTTTGTCAGCTCATCCGAGACAGTGACGGCGTCCGCGGGTTCGCCCCGGCCGTAGAGGTCAATGATGGACTCGTAGATGGTCTCGTGCGCGGGACGGTAGAAGTCGTGTCCACGAACGATCTCCACGACGTCGGCAATGGCGTCCTTGGACAGCATCATGCCGCCGAGCACGGACTGCTCAGCGGGGATGTCCTGGGGAGGTTTGCGGCTCGAGTCCGAAGCGCGTGAGCCCTCGATTGAGTCCAAGTGCGTAACTGACAAAGCCGTCCTCCATTTGTGTGCCGCTGCAGGGATGTATTCCCTGGCGGCCCGTAAAGCGCGGTGCGTGGCTACGGGTCCGCCTGATGCATCCCACGATGTCAGGCGGGTCCGACAGAATAGCCGTATCCACAAGTTATCCACAGACGATTCCGTGAACCCGTCACAAGCGGTGACTTTTTGGGAGCCAAGAAACACGTCGCGGGATATTCGTGTCCAAAATGGACACTTCAGACACGTTACAGCAGGTGCCAAATAGCCCCTGTGGATAACCTGTGGAATACCAGCCGTACGTTGTGCACAGACTGTGCGTTACCCTGTGGATAGAGAAATTCTTTTATCGGAAATCATGCTCTGACGTGGGAAAACGCTCTTCACATCCTGTGGAGGGAAGAAAGTTTTGGAAGCGATTAATCCACAGACAACGCCGCCTCCAAGGTCTCTGACCACACGAAAACTTCGCTGTACATGCCCAAAATGTGATGCATCTTACAAAAGCTGGCTTAATTTGACAGAGGTCTCTCAGAAGCCTATGCCGGAAGTGGAATGTGCTGTGGATAACCAAGTTCTGGCATAAGCTCTAAGCATGGGGATGAACTTTGGTGACGTACTGACGATTGTCCTTCCGCTTCTTGTCCTCGTAGGCCTTCTATGGGCGCTCACAGCGGCCTTCAAGCCGCGCGATACCGGCATGTCTGATGCTGAGAGGTATCAGCGCGAACTGGCGGCACGTTCCGCGGCCCATCAAGCGTCCCAAGTCCGGGAAGCACTGGCCCTTCGCGCCCGGATCGACGCCACCACCAAGCCGAGCCAAAACGAGGCCAGCCACAGGGAACAGGCGGAGAACAGCAGGACGGCCATTCAGGCACAAGTTGCCCGGTCTCAGGCTGCCGGCCAGACGGGACACCAGCCCGCCGTGCTGCCCAATGGTCAGCTGAACCCGCAACTGGCCTTCGAGTTACAGAACCTGGTCCGTAGCGGGAAAAAGATCGAAGCGATCAAGGTCCTTCGCCAAGCCACCCACTCAGATTTGCTTACTGCCAAGAACTACGTAGATCGGCTCTGACGACGCCATGGATTCCATCCTCATCCCGCTCCTGATCCTCGTTGCGGTCATCGCGGGCGTGCTCCTGCTTATTCGTTCCTTCACCAAACGCTCGGCCGAGAGCAAAGCCGATTTCGCGGCGGCGAATGCACCCAAGGACCCGGTGGAGTTGGCGAAAGAATCGGCAGCCAAGCTCAACCAAGAGCAGCACAGGCAGCTCTACTCCCTCATTGCCCAAGGACAGGGCATGGCGGCCATCAAACTTTACCTGCAGGCGACGGGAGAGGGCCTGCGGGCATCGCGTAACGCCGTCGGTGCACTGGCTGCGCATCCCCAGCCGTTCACGCCGGAAGCACCTCCCAGGGACTTGCTGGCTGACGATGATGACGAGCCCGAACGTTTCCCCTACAGGTACAGGGCAATCGTGAGCAAGGGTGACGTCACCAGGGAAGTGAGCAGCAATATGCTCAACGACGAGATTTACGGACGGATCCGCACCCTAGCCAAAAGCGGCGACGTTGAAGGCGCGGCACTTGCTTTGACGCGCCACTCAGACATCAACATCAAGCAGGCCCGGGAGTTCATCGAACTCCTGGACGACTAAAGACTAGAAGTCGAACAAGTCGCCCAGAAAGCCTTCCTTCTTCTTGCGCTTACGTCCGTACTGCTCGCGATCGTAACCGTCGCGGCGATCATTGTCCCTGCGGTCGTAGTCGCGCCTGTCCCTGTCGTCATAGCGCGGCTGCTGGGGCCGTGACTCGAAGGGGTTGTAGATGGGTGGCGGCGCGATGGGCGGCTGGGGCGGTGCGGCGGCAGGCCTGGCAGGGGCGGGAACAGTTTCGACCGCGACGCGGTCAATGATCTTGTCCAGCTCCCCACGGTCCAGCCACACACCTCTGCACTGCGGGCAGTAGTCGATCTCCACACCGCTTCGTTCGCTCATCACCAGGTCAATGGAATCCACAGGACATTTCATGCTTGGCCCAACGATCAGCCCCGCCAATTAGTTCGTTAAGCCCGCATCAAGAAATGCGCCGGACCGCCGTACCGTCTGCCTTGAGATGCCTCCGCGCCCGGCGAAGAAAGCTGTCCAGCGCCTCTGTCTCCGACTCCGTGCGGAGGATGCAGTGATCCATGATCCCGGCGCGCTCATCGGTCTCCCACACCCGCCAGCCCGTGCCCTCGCGTTCGATCCATGCCGACCTTTCTGCGCGGCCGGTCCGACCAAACCAATTGGCGGTGGCCAAGCGATGCGTGGCGAGATATACCGAAATCCTCGCCACAGTCAGGGACTCGCCATCCTCCAGCAACTCGTCCAGGTGGTGCAGCGTTGCAATGTCCATGCCCCCATTGTCCATGGCCGATTGGCGAGGATCCCGCAGGCAAGGGAGGCGGGAGGGCTACCTGCCCGCTGAAATGCCAGCCAGGAGCTGTTCAAAAGGCAGCGACTCCAGAACCGGAGCCTTACGCCCGGGCTGGGATCCGCTCAAAAGCTGCACGAGTTCACCTGCGGCCCGGTCAACGCGCACCGAGAGGGGTGATCCGCCGTCGTCAGTGTTTCCCCAGTCCTGAGGCCCCGCGAAGACTCCGGTGGCAGCAATCCTGGTGCGCAAGTAGCTGAACAGGGGACGCATGGCGTAGTCGAGGACCATCTGGTGGCGGTCGGTGCCGCCTGTGGCGCCCAGCAGTACCGCCTTTCCGTCCAGCGATTTGGGGTCCAGGACGTCAATGAACGATTTGAACAAGCCGCTGTAAGAGGCGCTGAAGACGGGGCTGACCGCGATGATGGCGTCAGAATCCTCGACGCCGGCAATCACGTCCGCGAGGCGCGGCGCCGCATAGCCGGTGACGAAGTTGTTGGCGATATCCACCGCGAGGTCGCGCAGTTCGACGACGTCGATCTTCGCTTCGTAGCCTGCCGCGCGTAGTTGTCGTTCGGCGGAGGCGGCCAGCTGGTCGGCCAGCAAGCGGCTCGACGACGGGACACCGAGTCCGGCGGAAAGTACGGTGATGCGGCGGGTTTCCATGGCATTCTCCTGTTGCTCGTTCATCCAGCTTACATGCATTTGCATCTATTTCAATGAACAGGGAGCCGTGCGGAAGTATTCCCGGGAGTCCCGACTACCCCTTGAGTTGCGTCAGAAACGCCACAGTTGCCTCAGAGATCTGCTCCTGGGCAACGCCGCGATCCACGGAGGGTTCGCCGTCGCCGGGCTGCACACCATAGTTTCCGAAGAAGGCATGGTTCCCGCCCTGGATCTCGACGAAGGCGGCATCAGCGGGCAGGAGCTCGCGGGAGGCGTCAATCTTGGCAGGCGTGCTGAGTCCGTCTTCCGAGCCCGAGACGGACAGGACCTGAAGCCCTGACCGGTCGCGCAGGGAGTCCAAAGGGTAGGAGGCGTAAAGCAACAGTCCGTCGACGTCCCGGTTTCCTAGGGCAAAAGAGCTCGCACTGACTCCGCCCAGAGAGTGGCCGCCAACGGTCCACGTGGAGATCCCGGGATGCTCAGCCATGGCGCCGCGGGCCTGGTTTCCGTCCAGGAGGCTGATATTCAAGGGTGTCTTGAGGATCACCACCAGGACCCCGGCATCCGCTGCCGGGCTAAGGATGTCCGCATACGCCCGCGCTTCCACGCGAGCGCCCGGGTAGAAAATCAGCCCTCTGGTGGGAGTTGCCCCCGCCGGCTTCATAGTGATGGACGTCGGCGAATCTGCCAAGGTAAACCCCGCGCCCGATCCCGCCTCAGCCGTGCCGGACGCCTGGTAGGCGAAGGGATTCAGCCACACCAGCATGGCAACCAGCGCCAATACGGCCACCCTCGCCGTCCATGCGCCAACAGCCCTGGCTACGGCCCGCTTCACGGACCTATCGCGTCGACGCCACAGCAGGACGCCCCAAAGAAGTCCGACGACGGCGGCTGTCACCAGCAGGACCGGCAAAAGCGGGTGCCCGCGGAGGACTGCCGGGTTCCCCAGCAACATCCACAGGGGAACAAGGACCAATGCGACTGCACATACTCCCGAAACCCAGAAGAGAACGGGACGGCGCTTATGCGCGCTTACCGGCGCAGAGGAAGTCATACCCCAATAATAGTTCCATCATGGAGATAAATTGTATTCCCGGGTTTCCCAATGCCAGCCTTACCGCCTCGGAGCGTGAGCGGCCAGGAAGTCGAAGGTCTTGTCCCGCGCCTCACGAGCCTCGGCAAAGTTCAGGTGGAACTGGTACTCATGAGGGAGTTCGGGGTCATGGGTGGCTGGCCAGAACAGCTCGGTCACGGGAACGCCCGCGTCCTTTAGCCGGTTGCTGTAGGGAACAGACTGGAGCCACGTGAGCCCGTCGCCATTGCCGCCGCTGATGAAGGTGGGAGGGAAGTCATCGGTCACAAAGTCGATAGTGGACATGGTGGCCCCGGCGTAGGTAGCGGACCAGTCCTTGGTGCCCGTATAGGCCCACAGGGATGTCTTGAAGCCCCAGGCCACGATTCCGCTGAGATCTGCCATGGCCCGGAGGTCGTACACGCCGCAATGCAGAATGGTGGCCACCAAATCAGACTTCTGGAGCGCGGGCTCAATTCCCATTAAGTTGGCGTATTCGGGGTTCACAGTGAGCGTTGTCATCTGGCTGGCGAGCTGCGCGCCGGCGGAGTCACCGGCCAGGACGATCCGGCTGGTGTCCACGTTCAACTCCGCGGCATGGGCCTTGATGTAGCCGAGAGCTTCGTTGATGTCCCGCACTGCGGTGGGGTACGTGGCCTCGGGGGCAATGGGGTAACTCATGCCGATGGTGGTGTAGCCCTCTGCGGCGATGATCTTCAGATAAGGATTGACATCGCGTTGGGCCCCTGAGATCCACGCACCTCCATGGATCCACACCACAGTTGGAAGCGGGGCTGTGGTGCCTGCAGGGCTGAACACATCAAAAGTGGAACCCGGCTTGTACACCACGCCCTCCTGCGTCAGCAGCGGAGTATCCGGGACGTACGGCGTCATTTCATCGATTGTTGCCTGCGCCCCGCGCTCAAAAACACTACGGATCAGCATGGCAGAGGGCCACGGCGTGGCAGACAGTGCCAGCGCGACCACCAGCACCAGCAGGATCGCCAGCTCAAGCTTCCGCTCCCGCGTAGTCCGCTTTCGCGGGGCCTTGGCAGACAAACCCCTTTGGGCTGGGTCGCTCTGCTTCGTGCTGGCTTGGATTGATTCCAACGGCCCCATCACACACTCCCCCGGTTAGGCGCATCTCTGGACCATGCTATGGCGGAAGGGCGTCCGCGGCGATCAGGACAGCAGCCGTGCCGCCTTCAGCAGGACCCCTCGCCGCCGTCGAAAACCCGCCGCATGGCGGCACTTCCGAGGTAGTGCCCGGGCGAATCGCCAACGTCATCTTCTGAGCCTAATTTCGGATAGGGCTTGCACCATGAGTTACAACTCATAACATGGCGGCAGTGGCCATCGCCGCTGTGTTCCCTTGGCGATTGGGTCTGTAACTTTGTCCGTCATTCTGTTCGGACGGTCCCGCCAACCGCCCACCCCACGCACGAAAGAAGACCATGACACACCAAACAATCTCCCCACTGGACGGCGTCCGGGTCCTGGAACTCGGCAACTACATTGCCGCTCCCACGGCCGGCAGGCTCCTGGCGGACTTCGGTGCAGAGGTTATCAAGGTGGAGCGGCCGGGGACCGGCGACGAACTGCGTAACTGGCGCCTGCATAAGGGCAACACCTCCATGCTGTACCGCACGTTGAACCGCAATAAGAAGTCCGTGGTCCTGGATCTGCGCACGGATGCCGGCAAACAGGCGGTGCTGGAGCTCGTGGCCAAGTGCGACATCCTGCTGGAGAACTTCCGCCCGGGCACGCTGGAAAAGTGGGGCCTTGGCCCGGAAGTCCTCAACCAAGCCAACCCGGACCTGATCGTCACGCGCATTTCTGCCTTCGGACAGACGGGTCCACTGTCCGAGCGGCCCGGTTTCGCCGCCGTCGCCGAAGCCTACGGCGGGTTCCGCAATCTGGTGGGTGACCCGGACCGTGCACCCGTTCGCGTTGGCGTCTCCATTGGAGACTCGATCGCAGGCCTCTACGCCGCCTTCGGCTCCGTGATGAGCCTCTACCAACGTGAAGCACGACGCCGGGACTCGGCGGGCGCTGTTCCGCTCAGCGAGCGGATCATTGACGTCGCGCTGAACGAAGCCATGTTCTCCATGATGGAATCGCTGATTCCTGACTACCAGGCGTACGGCGTGGACCGGCAGCGCGTGGGTGGCCGGATGGAAGGCATTGCCCCATCGAACGCCTACGTGTGCAAGGACGGCGCGAGCATTGTGGTGGCCGGAAACGGCGACTCGATCTACCAGCGGTATATGCACACCATCGGGCGTCCGGACCTCGCGGAGGACCCATTCCTCCAATCGAATGCCGGGCGTTGGGCACAGCGGGAAGAACTTGATCAGGCAATCGGCGAATGGTCAGCGACGCTTTCAGCTGCCGACGCCCTCGCAGCCCTTGAAGCCGCAGGTGTTCCCGCCGGTCCTATTTACACCGCGGCTGACATCAGCACGGACAGCCAATACGCTGCCCGCAACATGATCCAGAAGTTCGACGTTTCCACAGGCGAGGAAATCCTCCATGGCGTAGGTTTCCCGGGCATTGTTCCGGTGATCGGGGACCAGTCCTTACCCATCCGAAACCTCGGCCCGGATTTAGGCGAGAACACGCAAGAAATCCTTGGCGGACTGCTGAACATGGACGCCGCACAGATCAATGCGGCTTCCGGCCGCGAGGAGGCCCACCGATCATGACCCGCTTTGAAAGCCCCCTGGCCGCAACCCTCGGCAGCGTCATCCTCAGGGACGTCACGCTGCGCGACGGGCTCCAACTCACTGGAAAACTCCTGCCCGCAGAGCAGAAAATTGAGACCGTGCGGGAGCTGCTGCGGCTGGGTGTGCCAGCCATTGAGCTGGGCTCCATGGCGCGCGCGGACCTGGTCCCAACCATGGCCAACACCCTGGAAGTGGTCCGGGCCCTTACACCAGAGGAACTGGAGAAGTGCTGGATCTGGGTAGCAACACCTGGCCACGTCGCCAAAGCTTCCGCCGCTGGTGCACGGAATTTCCAATACTGCTTGTCAGCCTCGGATTCACATAACAAGGCCAACATCGGGCGGACCACAGATGAGAGCCTGGCCGCTTTGCCCGAGGCCATTGAGTACGCGCGAGCAGTGAACGGACAAATCCAGCTCTGCATAGCAACGTCCTTCACTTGTCCCTTTGAGGGCTACGTTCCTGAGGAGCGCATCCTCGCCATTGCCAACGATCCCCGGGCGGAAGGCACCACGGACATCGTCATCTGCGACACCCTGGGCCAGGCAATTCCCGCGCAGGTCTCCCGGCTGATCACCCGTGTACGGGACGAATCCCCGGCTCGGCGAATCGTCTATCACGGCCACGACACCTGGGGTTTGGGTGTGGCAAACACCCTCGCCGCCATCCAGGCCGGTGCTGCCATGGTGGACGGTGCCCTCGGCGGGCTGGGCGGATGTCCGTTCGCACCCGGCGCCAGCGGCAACACCTCCAGCGAGGACATCCTCTTCGCCACCCGCCCTCAATGGCTCACTCCGGGTATCTTCGGGGAACTCGTTGCGCTTTCTGAAAAGTTGCTGGCCGAACTGGGTGAGCCGAACCGCTCCAAGGCAGCTCAGGGAGCGCGGTCCAAAGCCGAAGCTTTTGAGTGGGTCATGCCTGGCGCCTAGTTTTTGCGTCCGGCTCCGCCCGCAGCCATGAGTTCCAGTCGCCTCAAGGTCTCACGGTTCCGGACGGAAATCATGGGATCCCGCAGGGCTTTGGGCACTACTTTTCCCGGCCCACGTACGGCGTCCTCTGAAATGGAGACCCTGCATTGGGAGCCGCCGAGGTCCTCCAGCGTGATCAATACCTTGGCTTCGCCCAGCGGCCAGCCCCTGGCGAGGAGCTCCAGTTTTTGGCCGGGTTCCATGCTTGTCACACGGGTGCTGTCGTCAATGAGGAAAGGCCAGGAGCCAACGGAATGGTGCAGCTTCGCACCAACTTGTGGCCATTGTTGGTCCACGTCGCGGATTCTGGAGGCACCCACCACCCAGCCGGAATAGAGCCAACCATCTTCGATGACCTTCCAGACGTCAGCGGCAGGGGACTTGAACAGTTGCGTCATAGTGGACATGGTGTTCCTCTCTGCATGCACTCGGAAGTGGGCTTGACACTAAGCTAAGCATGCTTAGTGTTGGCCCGCCACCATTGCATCAGGGCGTTGGCTTGCTATCGGCTGAACGCGCCAGCTCATGCCGCGCATAGGCCCTGCACCCTACACTGATCGCATGATGAGCAGGACGTGGCATTCGTTGGTGGCTGGCATGGCCCTGGTTGTAACGCTCCCGCTTGTGGCCGCCTGTAACTCCAGCGGGACCGGCCCCTCCGAAGCCTCCAGCTCGCCGGCCAACAGCGGAACTTCGAGCCCCATCACCCTTGAGGTCAACCAATCCCGAGACCAATACGGCAAACAAGCCATCCTGCTCCAGCTCACCAACACCACGGACTCACCAGTAACCGTGACGGGCGCACGGCTGCATTCCGCGCTGTTCCAAGGGGACATTTCCTGGGAACCATCCGGGGGCAGCCTTGAGTTGCCACCCCGTCAGCCTAAAAGCCTTCCCGCTGCTTTGCCCGCGGCCGCCTGTAAAACAACAGACAAAGCCTCACCCGAACCCAATGCCAGGATCAACTACTCGGCATCGGATAAGTCTCCTGTTGAGGAGAGTGCCAGTGCTTCCGATCCCTTCGGCGTCCTCCCCCGAAACGCTGACGAGCTGTGCATCGCAGCGGAAGCGGCCGCCGTCGCAAGCTTGGCCTTGGATCCTGGACTTGAGGTGGCCGCGGACGGGGGCACCGCCGTCGTACGCCTTGTCATTAAGCCGGCCACGCCGGGAAACCACCCGGAAAGCTTCACCATCGAATCGTTCGAGGAGACTACGTTGCTGGCTCAATCTCCCGCAGCTCCATGGCCCCAAAATGTCACCGTAGGCTCAGCCCCTCAGGAACTCCCACTGACCATCCGACCTGCCCGTTGCGATCCGCATGCTGTTGCCGAAGACAAGGTGGGCACCCTCTTACCGCTGAGGGTGGGAGTCGGCGACCGGAAGGGTTTGCTGAAGATTGCGGCGCCGAATGAACTGCGTGGCCGGATTTACGACTTTGTCACGGCCGCCTGCGCTCCGGCGGGCTAGACGTTCCTAGCCGAGGGTGGCCAAGGCTTGGGGGGCACACTCCACCCGCACCTTGACGTTGGCCTCCACGGACTTCACTTCGCCGTCCATTTGATACGGCAGCGGCTTGAGCGTGGTGAATTCGTAGCTGCTCACGCTCGGCTGATCGCCCAAACCCTGCGTGGTGGCCTTCAGCGCTGTCAGGAGCGTGCGCCACTTGGGCATGTGAGGGAAAACGATCACCTCGAACTTCCCATCCGACGGGTGATCCTCAGCTTCGCTCAACGTGGCGTACTTGGCCATTTCCTTGATGTTGGCGAAGACAAGGCTGTCGAACTTGCGGCGCTTCCCATCTGCCATGCGAATGCCAAAGGGCTCGAATTTAGAGAAGGTCTGAATCACGGTGACCATCTCTTTGAGGGCTCCCTTGCTCCCCTTTTCGAGTTCGGTTGCCACCACCGGAGTGAGGCCGAACCCGATGTAGGAATGCGCGTACTCCAGGGGCTCATTCTCTTTTTGCCCGGTATGTATCCGGAGGAGGTCGATGTTATGGACCCGCCCTTCCGCAATGGCCTCTTCCAACGGTTTTGTCCCGATGATCCGGCTATGGTCGTTGGCATTGCCGGCGGCCCTGACCGCGCAGACAGCGTTCGGGTTCCCGGCCTGCATCACACCGTTGACCACCTCGTTGTAGCCGCCGTCGCCACTCACGGAGACCACCAGGACATCGCCGCCCTTGGAGGCAGCTTCCCGGGCCAGGTCCACGGCATGCCCGGCGTGCTCAGTGGGCTGGAGCGTGATTTCGGGCTGATACGTGAGCAGCTCCTTCAGCTTGTCGTGCAGCTGCTGTGCCAGCTCAGGTGCGTCCCCGGTGCTGTTGGGATTGAAAATGATGACAATCGACTCAAAGGTCCGTGCAGAATCCATACGTGCTCCTCCTAGGTGCGCCCGCTTAACTTCTACCCAATGCGCTGGGCGTCAATCAGGTGCCGGGTGGAGTGAGCCATGCAGGGGCGGCCAGCTCTCATTTGCTCGTCCAGCTCTCTGAGTTTGTCACGATAGCCCGCCACGGAGAAGTCGGGCACCCACCACGCATTTGAGAAGATTCCACACCACCGCATTGTGTAGACCAAATAGATGGGGTGATCAGGGCAAACCACCGCTCACGGTCAGACTACTTAGACGATTGGCATGAACCTGCCGTGATCTCTCAAGGCAGGCGGGGAAGCCTGAAAAGAGATTTGTGGAAAAGCTTGAGTCGTCCTTCTTGTCCGCCCGCTACTGGCCTCAGCTGGACGGGCTCCGAACAGTCAGCATCGCGATAGTCCTCATCTCACACATGAGCGACCCCCACATCTGGGGATTTCTCAACGGGCCCATGGGTGTGACGCTCTTCTTCGTCATCAGCGGTTTCCTGATTACATCGCTCCTCATCCGCGAGGAACGCCGACGAGGCCGCGTCTCAATCTTTCAGTTCTATATCAGGCGTGCCTTCCGCATCCTGCCGCTTTATTATGTTGCGCTGTCCACGGCCGCTGTGGGCGTCTTTGTGTTCGGCCTGGGTGAAGGCCCAAGCAATTTCGCGGAGCGGCTACCGCTCCTGGCAACGTTCAATGGCGATCTCGCCAGCGGCGGTACCTTCGTCCATAGCTGGTCGCTTGGCATCGAGGAAAAGTTCTACATAGTGTGGCCGTTCCTCATGTTCGCCATACCCCTGATAAAAACGCACCGGTTGGCGACGGCCAGCGTTTTGCTCGCCCTCGCTTCCGCGGCCGGCTACATCGAGGGGGCGCGTTACTTCGGTATTTACACCGCCATTCTCGCCGGTTGCGTCCTTGGCATCACCATGCACACTCACCGGGGATTCAGGGTGGTGTCAAGGCTCGCCCGGCCCCGGGTAGCAGCTGCGCTCATACCTGTGGCAATCACCGCCTACATCCTTGACCCGGTCCTCCCCGGCGGCTTCGAGAGCGGCCATGCGCACGTCTTGTTTTCGTTTAGCGTTGCGCTTCTTTTCCCTTCCGTGATCCTCGCTACGTCGCCCCTAACGAAAGTACTGAGTTGGAAGCCCATCGTATTTTTGGGGACCAGGACTTATGCCATATACCTTTTCCATCCTTTCTGCATTGACGTTGTCAGCATGGTTATCCCTGCTGACCAGCGGAATTTTGGGCTTGCAATTGTCAGACTGTTGCTGGCCGCAGCCTTGTCAATCGGCACTGCGGAGGTACTCTCCCGCGTCGTCGAACAGCCTCTGATTCGCATCGGAAAGCGGCTTACATCCTCCCCAAGGCGTGCGCGAGGCCGGTACCTGGCAAAGGCCGTTGAGAGCT
Source organism: Arthrobacter sp. 9V (assembly GCF_902506065.1). Classification (GTDB taxonomy): domain Bacteria; phylum Actinomycetota; class Actinomycetes; order Actinomycetales; family Micrococcaceae; genus Arthrobacter. The sequence goes on along the minus strand of NZ_LR732912.1, from coordinate 4,770,669 downwards.
AAAGAGCACCCGGAGCTCGTTGGAATGTTCAAGCAATCCCTGCACCGAAGAAGCAACCCGAGTTCGTTTATAAGTAGGTTGTCCCGTTTCAGGGATGTGGGACAAATGGATCGGCGGCCATGATCTGCAGGCCGCCGCGCACTACGGTTTTATGGTGGCTACGCGAAGAATTGTTACTCTGCATGATGACTTGGACGGCACTGATGCCGAGGAGACTGTCGTATTTTCCGTTGACGGAAATAATTACGAAATTGACCTCAACAGTTCCCACAACAAGGAACTCAGGGATGCTCTGCGGCCATTTATTGCCGCAGCCCGGACCGTAAAGCGGACCAGAAGAGCTCGTAACCGCTGAGCAAGGACTCAGGTTTGCGCGATGAGCCTGCTCATGTGCTCCACTGCAGCACGGTGGCGCCAATCCCGCCGGTAGGGTTGCACCATGGGGACAGTTTTGGAAGCCGAAGGGCTGTTGGTTGGCTATGCCGGGGCTCCGGTTTGCGGGGAAGTTACCACGGCGGTTGAAACCGGTGAAGTCCTGGGAATCGTCGGAATCAACGGTGCCGGGAAATCCACGGTAGCCCGGACTATTGCGGGACGTCAGGCTGCCCTGGCCGGAGACGTGAAGGTCCACGGCCTCCTCATCGATCCTGATACCGTGCCATTCCGCCGGCAGGTTTCTGCGGTCTTCGACGACGACCTCTTCTTCCCATCCCTTACTGTCCGCGAGCACTTGCTCCTGATCGCCCGCGGACACTCTTTGGATGACCCCGAAGCCCGCGTTGAGGAAGAGCTGGAATTCTTTGGGCTCCTGGGCAGGGCCCACGCCATCCCGGACGCTTTGTCTTCCGGGCAGCGCCGCAGATTGCTGCTGGCCGCCGGGCTTATCCGCCCGTCGTCGCTCCTCATCCTGGACGAACCGGAACAGCGGCTCGATCCCCGGATGCGTGCGGCCATGGGTGAGCGAATCGCCGCACACGCCCAGGACGGCGGTGCCGTAGTCCTGGTGACCCATGATCCCCAGCTGCTACTCGCCACAGCCACCACCTGTTTGGTCATTGATGAGGAAGTCCAGGAGTTCGAGCCTGAGCAGGGGGCCTCCATCATTGCCGGCTCCTGACATGCTCGCCCTTGAACACGCCCCGCAGAACCGGGAGCTGGCCACAGAGATTGTCCGGTTCACCCGTCGATCCGCCCGACGCTACAAACGCAGCCGGATCTCGTGGGGAACCCGCTTTGTTGATGCCTACAGTTGGGGGCTGGGCATTGGTGTTTCCCTGGCTATTGCGGCCTCGTTCGTCCTGGCGTTGCGCAACGAAATCGCAAACAGTGCATCCGGGCAGAACGGCATCATCCGGGCACAATGGCTCGTGCTGCCGGAGCCCGTGTTGTGGACGTCCGTGACCCTGGCGGCCCTCCTCGCAGTCAGCAACCTCGCCCGGAAGCTTGGACCAATGTCCGTGAACGGAGCAGAGAACACTTGGTGGCTCACGCTTCCCGTTGATCGGCGGCCCATGGTTCTGCCGCCCTTTGTCCGCAGGGTTGCGCTCACTGCCGCTGGCTCAGCTGTCATCTACCTGCCCTTCAGCATGGTCACCGCTGTTGACCGCACTCCCTTGGAGCACCTTCTTGCTTCGGTCATCTTCGGCATTGCAGGGGCCATCGCTGTGATCCTGGCGGCCCTGCAACAGCTTGCCTTCCTGGGTCCGCGGCTTGGCAAAGTGATTGCTGCCGCTGTCCTTATTGCGTGCTCTGTCCTTCCGATGCTGTCATCCTCCCCGTGGCCTCCGGCGCTACTGGCGATTGCCGCCGTCGGACTCCTTGCCGTGGTGGTACCGCGCGCCGGTCAGGTGCGGGGTGACGAGCTGGTCCGTGGTGGCGCTGTTGCCGGGCACGCCGGTGCCTCGCTGTTCATGATGGACTCCAACGAGGCGCTTAGGGCTCTTGGCAGCAACCGCAAAAGGGTGGACGGCGGCCGCGCGGCCAGCTTCTACGCCCGCCCTGCACGGGGGCCGCTGAGGGCGCTGATCCGCGCCGATGTGGTGGCCTTCCTCAGGCTCAACCCCCCGTTGATGCCACCGGTTCTTTGGCTCGCGGCCTGCATCGCCATACTGCTGGTGGAAGGTGGCCTGCCCGAGTTCGCCCAATTGGCGGTGATCGTGATCGCCGGATGCGCAACTGCCTCCGGAATGGGCGGTGTGGCCCGCAAGACCGCGCTGGTCCCTGAACTCGATGCCATGCTCCCGCTGCATCAGGCGCTGGTGCGAACGAGTCGGACGCTCATGCCGTGCCTGGCCATGTCCTTGTGGATGGCCTTACTCTCAGGGGCGCTGGTTTTCCTGGGTGCGGCGGATCCCCTGTTGGTGGGAGTTGGCGTCCTCGCCGGGGTGGGCATGGGCGCAGGAACTCTCCGCGCAGCCACCAGGACCCCGCCGGACTGGACTGCCCCGCCGGTTGAAACCCCGTTCGGTCCGGTACCACGGGCGCAGCTGGGATCCCTGATGCGCGGACTGGACGTGACCATACTGGCTATGGTTCCGCTGCTGGCGGCGCTGTACCTTGGCTACGTTCCGATGTTCGTGGTGGCCATGCAGGCCGTCTTCAGTGCCGGCATCTGCCTGCTGGTGGTCCTGACCCGCGCCAAAGGCAACTAACCCGTTAGAGGACCACCTAACCCTTAGAGAACCACTGTTCCTTCGATGCAGGTCGCCGAAGCTCCGCCAACCCAGATCTCGCCATCCTCCACTTTGACATGAATGCGGCCCGCCCTGCCCAGGACAGTACCCTGAGCTGCTACATACTCCCCAGGAGCCCGCCCGCTGCCGATCAGCCATTGTGCCGCGCCGGCGTTGAAGCTGCCTGTCACGGGGTCCTCCACCATGGCATCTCCCGGGATGAAGGTACGGACCTCAAAGTCGACGGCGGCACCTGGCTCGTGCGGGCCGATGATACCCACTTTGAGGTCACCCATGGCAGCGAGATCGGGCTCGATGGCCAAGACCTGCTCCGCTGATCCAAGAAGCACGCCGATCCACTGAGGGCCATTAACCAACCACGAAGCGTCGAGCAACGCATCTTCGGGGAGTCGGAGTCCGGCAGCGAGCTGCGCCCGGGTGTTGTCATCCACCGGACCGAAGCGGGTCAGCGGCGGCGCAGCGAAAGCCAGGCGCCCGGCGTCGTGCTTAACCCGCACCAAACCCGCGCCGCATTCCTGGACCAGGACGCCTTCAGTCTTGGGCACTCCCCCGGCCTGCAACCATGTATGCGCTGAGCCAAGGGTCGGGTGGCCGGCGAAAGGGAACTCTTCACTGCCCGTGAAGATCCGCACCTTGTAGTCCGCCTGGGGATGGGTGGGCGCGAGCAGGAACGTGGTCTCGGAGAGGTTGGTCCAATTGGCAAAGTGCTGCATTGTCTCGGTGCTGAGGCCTTCGGCATCAACGACGACGGCAAGCGGGTTGCCGAGGTAAGGCACCTCGGAGAAGACGTCCACTTGGTGGAACGGGCGGATACGCGGGGCTTCTGAAGTCACCGCTGAAGGCTATCACCGGGCGTAGACCGGTTCTTGCTGACGCATCCGTGCCGCGTCTGCGAAACTACCCCTATGGCAGAGAACAAGACCCAGCCCACGGATGTTTCCGTGCAAGAATTCCTGTCCGCCGTGGAGCACCCTAAACGGCGCGAGGACGGCTTCGAGTTGCTGGAAATGATGCGCCACATCACCGGACAGGAAGCCGTGATGTGGGGCCCGTCAATCGTTGGCTTCGGCAGCTATCACTACAAGTACGAGACCGGCCGCGAAGGTGACTCAGCCGCCGTCGGATTTTCACCGCGGAAGGCCAACCTGGCACTCTACGGATTGACTTACGGTCCGGACGCGGACCGCCTGCTTCCCGAACTGGGTAAACACAAGACCGGTGCCGCTTGCCTGTACGTCAACAAGCTCGATGACGTGGACCGGGTCATCCTGGCCGAGATGATCCGTACCGGCTACAAGCACGTCATGGAGTCGCTCCATACCCCCTAGTGCTCGCGCCCAGAAGGCACTTAATGACCATGTTTTCGCTCCGGACCGTCGTTAAGTGCCAACTCGGCGGGAGGCCTGGGGAAGCAAAAGGCCCCCACCACCGGAAACCGGCAGTGGGGGCCCAAAGTGCAGTCAGAGACTACTTGCTTGCAACGACCTCGAGGTCGATGACAGCAGAAACATCCTCGTGCAGGCGAACGTTGGCCGTGTACGAACCGACAGACTTGATGTGGTTCGGCAGTTCAACGTTGCGCTTGTCGATCGCGCCGAGGCCTGCGGCCTCAACAGCAGCAGCGACATCAGCAGGCTTGACGGTGCCGAAGAGACGACCGGACTCGCCGGCCTTCACCTCGAGCTTGACCTTCTTGGAGGACAGAGCCTGGGCCTGTGCCTGTGCAGCTTCAACAGAAGCGTGCGCACGAGCGGCGCGGGCAGCCTTGATGGACTCAACCTGCTTCTCGCCACCCTTGGACCAGGTCAGAGCGAAGCCGCGGGGCAGAAGGAAGTTACGTGCGTAACCGTCCTTGACCTCCACAACATCGCCAGCAGCACCGAGACCGGTTACTTCGTGGGTCAGAATGAGCTTTGCCATGTTAGTTAATCCCTTCCCTTAGCCGCGGCCAGCGCCGGAGTAAGGCAGCAGAGCAACTTCGCGGGCGTTCTTGATTGCCTGAGCGATCTTGCGCTGTTCCTGAACGGTAACGCCAGTGACGCGACGAGCGCGGATCTTTCCGCGGTCGGAGATGAACTTGCGCAGCAGTGCTACGTCCTTGTAGTCGATGACAGTGATGTCAGCGGCCTTCAAGGGGTTGGACTTTGGTTTGGGCTTACGGAGTTCAGCCTTAGCCATCGTGGAGCTCCTTTTCTATGGAGCCCGTGGATATTGATCCACGGGATGGTGGTGTTCGACGGCGGTTGTCACCATGGTGCCTTTCGGCAGTTCCGGTGAGTGTCCGGCGTCGGACGTTTATTTGGTGTTTAGAAGGGAGGTTCGGAATCCGGGCCGTTGCCCCAACCGCCAGCATTGCTGACACCGGGCGTAGCCCAAGGGTCATCCTGCTGTTGTGCGGGCTGGTTGCCGCCCCAGGTTCCACCGGAGTTGCCGCCGCCCTGGTTTCCACCAGGAGCGCCACCCCCAAAGCCACCGGAATTACCGGCGTTACCGCCACCGAAGCCACCCTGGCCACCGCCGGAGCGCTGGGTACGGTTGACTTTGGCGTTTGCGTAACGCAGGCTCGGACCGATTTCATCGACCTCAAGCTCGATTACGGTGCGCTTTTCGCCTTCTTTTGTTTCGTAAGAACGGCTCTTCAAACGGCCGGAAACAATGACGCGCATGCCCTTGGTGAGGGACTCGGCCACGTTCTCAGCTGCTTCGCGCCATACCGATGCGCGGAGGAACAGGGTTTCCCCGTCCTTCCACTCATTGGACTGGCGGTCAAAGGTCCGGGGCGTAGAAGCGATGGTGAAGTTCGCTACTGCTGAGCCAGACGGTGTGAACCGCAGCTCGGGGTCATTGGTGAGATTACCGATGACCGTAATAGTGGTTTCGCCTGCCATCTACTGCCTCCTTGTTCGTTCCTTCGGGGTAAAGACTTGGAAGGGGCTGATTACTCAGCAACGACCTTCTGGTCTTCAGGGCGGATGATCTTGGTGCGCATGATCGTCTCGTTGAGAGACAGCTGGCGATCAAGTTCCTTGGCGGTAGCCGGTGCTGCGGTGAAGTTCACCACGGCGTAGATACCTTCGGACTTCTTCTTGATGTCGTACGCCAGACGGCGACGGCCCCAGATGTCAACCTTTTCGATGGTTCCACCATCTGTGGTGATGACATTGAGGAACTTCTGAAGCGACGACTCTACGGTACGCTCTTCGACCTCGGGGTCGATGATTACCATCAATTCGTAAGGACGCATATGTGAACCCACCTCCTTTGGGCTAAGCGGTTACGGTATTTCCGTAACAGGAGGTTCATTTGCGATGCTGCGTTGGCGCTCCCCGGCCTAAAACACGGCAAGAAGGCGTAACACAGACTTCAATATCTTAGTGCATCTCCTGCACTCAAAGCTATTCGGCCTAGTCTCCGGCCGGAACCCGCCAGGTTACGTATGTGGATAACCCGGTACCTTGAGCACGGAATACTGGGGTTATGACCGTACTGAAGTCAATCGTGCTCTTCGTTTTCGCCGCCATCGCAGAGATCGGCGGAGCCTGGCTGATCTGGCAGTCCGTGCGCGAAGGTAAAGCCTGGTGGTGGGCAGGCCTCGGCATCATTGCGCTGGGCATTTACGGATTCTTCGCAGCCTTCCAACCCGAAGCCCACTTCGGCCGCGTCCTTGCGGCATACGGCGGCGTGTTCATTGCCGGTTCGCTGGCCTGGGGAATGCTCATGGATGGCTTCCGGCCGGACCGCTGGGACGTGATCGGTGCCGCGATCTGCATTGTGGGTGTTGGCGTCATTATGTTTGCGCCGCGCACGGGCAGTTGAGGAACAGGCGCCTGAGGCACGGAAGCCGGCCCGAACACGACGAAACCCCCGGAAGATCAACTTCCGGGGGTTCTTTGTGCGCGGAGGGGGACTTGAACCCCCACCCCCTTTCGAGGACTAGCACCTCAAGCTAGCGCGTCTGCCATTCCGCCACCCGCGCAAGGTGATCAGGAGAAGATGTTTCGTTTTTCTCCTTGACAGCGTCAAAGACACTAACACGAAGGATGCCGATTCGTGGATTCCTGTTGCTTTGGAAGCCACCGGCTAGGGTTGAGGCCATGGATGCCACACCCCTAAGCGCCTTGGTTCTGGCGGTCACCTTCTCCGCTATCGCGCTCTACTTCTTGTACTTCGTGATCCGCGCCGGCGTACGCGACGGCATTCTGCAGGCTGACAAGAAGCGCAGTCAGCAAGCGGAAATGTCACGCCAGCCGGACTTATAAGCTCCCCCACTGGCTAGGGTGAACACATGCACAACGTCAGGGTGAAGCGGAGCCGGCTGCGCTTTGTGGTGATGGTTCTGGCCGGCGCGTCGGCCTTCGCGGCGACCGGCGCCTCAAGCAGCTGGGTGGACGCTCCTGCGGTGGGATGGGCCGTGGCCGCCCTGGTGTACGTAGCGTGGGTGTGGTTGGTGATCGCGCGGCTTGATCCCGCCGAAACAGAGCACCACGCCACCTCCGAGGACCCGTCCAGGGGCGTTACGGACGTGCTGATACTCGTGGCAAACCTGGCCAGTCTTGCGGCTGTGGCCGCTGTAATCGTCGATTCGCACATGCAGGGAACCGGCTCCCGCCTTTCCGCTGCTGCACTCGCCCTGGCCTGCGTGGGTTTGTCCTGGATGTTGGTCCAAACGCTTTTCACTCTGCGTTATGCCCAGCTTTACTACAGTCGGGACGCCCATGCGGGCGGAGAGGTGGGCGGCATCAGTTTCAACCAGGACCGCCCTCCGCAGTACACGGATTTCGCATATCTGGCCACGAGTTTGGGTATGACCTACCAGGTATCGGACACCAACCTTGGCAATCACACCATCAGGCTGGAGGCGCTGAAGCATAGCTTGCTGTCCTACTTGTTCGGAACCGTCATCCTGGCCGTCACCATCAACCTGGTCATCGGCCTGGCCCAGTAGCAGCGCGTCGGATGCCCAAAACGAGGGTGCCCTAAAAACGAAACAGCACAGCCGCCGTCGAAGACTGACGGCGGCTGTCCTGGTTAAGCAGTAGCGGCGCTTTGGGAAAGAACGACGCCGGTCAGGAACCGATCTTGGTGCGTTCGGCTTCCCCTCCAAGCACCGGGTTTGAAGGAGTAGCGCCCTTTCGGCGGTACCGAAGCACGCCGATGCCCACCACAATGGCGGCCAAAGCCAGCGACAGGAACAGCGATTCGCGCGTGGATTCGATGACGACCATACCGATGATCAGTGCCACGATGGCGCCGATAGTGACCCACGTGAGGTAAGGGAAGAGCCACATTTTGAGCTCAAGATCCTTGGCGGCGGCCCCCATTCGCTTGCGGAGGATCAACTGCGAGGTGGCAATGACCAACCACACAAACAGCGCAATGGCACCCGAGGTGTTCACGAGGAACAGGAACACGGTGTCCGGGGCGATGTAGTTGGCCCCAACGGTGAGGAATCCCACCACGGTGGATGCAAGTACTGCCGCAGCCGGAACGCCGCGCTTGGAGATCTTCATCCAGGCCCGGGGTGCATCGCCGCGTTGCGAGAGCGAGAAGAGCATGCGGCTGGCGGTGTAGAGGCCCGAGTTCAGGCAGGAGAGCACCGAGGTGAGGACAACGATGTCCATGATGGTGCCGGCGCCCGGGATTCCGTAGAGCTCGATGACGGCGACGTAGGGGCTCTTGGCCACGGAAGCATCGTTCCAGGGGAGCAGGGTCACTACGATGGCAATGGAGCCGATGTAGAAGATCAGGATGCGCCACACGGTGGACTTCACTGCCTTCTTGACGGCGTCCACGGGGTTTTCGGATTCGCCGGCGGCGATGGTGGCGATTTCGGCGCCGAAGAAGGAGAAGACCACCACGAGGATGCCTGCAAGGACCGCGCCGGGGCCGTTGGGCATGAACCCGCCCTGGTCCAGCAGGTTGGCGACGCCGGGGGCGGAGACACCTGGCATGAAGCCGAGGATGGCAACGATGCCTGCGAGCAGGAAGATGACGATTGCCGCCACTTTGATGGAGGCGAACCAGAATTCGAACTCACCGTAGGACTTCACGGATCCCAGGTTGGTCAGCGTGAGGAGCACCATGAGAACGAGTGCCCAGATCCACTGATCCACGCCGGGAACCCAGCGATGCATAATGGCGGCACCGGCCGTGGCTTCGATGCCAAGGACGATGATCCAGAACCAGGCGTAGAGCCAGCCGATGCTGAATCCGGCCCAACGGCCGAGTGCCTTGTCTGCATAGGTGGAGAAGGATCCCGTCTCAGGATTGGCCGCAGCCATCTCACCAAGCATGCGCATGACGAGGATGACCACGAGGCCGGCAGCAAGGTAGGCCACGAGGATGCCGGGGCCCGCCTGCTGGATGGCGGCCCCGGAGCCAACGAACAGCCCGGCTCCGATGACGCCGGCAATGGCGATCATGGAGAGGTGTCGTGGCTTCAGGGACTTGGAAAGCTGTTGGTCAGCGTGCATGGTTCGGCGCCGTCCTTTAGGTTTTAGGGTTGGCCTCGATGGTGTGCCACGGGCCACATGACTAACTCACGCTAACCTGCTACAGCAGCATGCCGACTGTGCATGCGAACATTTCGAGCATTCCGAAATCAGAAGTGTGCACAAAATGTAAACCATAAAGCATCCAATGTTTCCTATTGGAAACTTTTGTTACAGCCCTGAAATGACTGCTTGACGCTTCTTCTACGCTCCCGTGCGGAAGAAGAGCTCAGCTACTGCCGCCAGGCTCTTCGCATCCTCCACTCCGCACAGCTCCCGCGCAGAGTGCATGGACAGCAGCGGGATGCCCACGTCCACGGTCCGGATCCCAAGGCGGGTTGCAGTCAGAGGCCCGATCGTGGAACCGCACGGGAGATCGTTGTTGGAAACGTATTCCTGGTACGGGACGCCGGACTCATCGCACAGCCTGGCCCAGAATGCGGCTCCCGTAGCATCTGTGGCGTAGCGCTGGTTGGCATTGATTTTGAGCAGTGGACCACCGTTCAGCACCGGCCTGTTGGCGGGATCGTGCTTTTCCGCGTAGTTCGGGTGGACAGCGTGGCCGGCATCCGCGGAAACACAGAACGACGCCGCTATGGCCTGCCGCCGCTGGCTCACCGAAGCGCCAAGCCCGTCGGAAATACGCACCAGAATGTCCTCGAGGATAGGTCCGCACGCGCCGGAGCGGGAATTTGAACCGATCTCCTCATGATCGAACGCTGCGAGGACCGCGATCGGGCCCCTTGCCGGAGCCGCCGATGCGTGCGCTATCAGAGCCTGCAGGCCCGCGTGGGTGGAGGACAAGTTGTCCAGACGGCCGGAGGCGAAGAACTCACCCTTGGCCCCGAAAACCGCAGGTGCCTGCGTGTCCGCCACAACGACGTCGTAACCGCCGATGTCCGCGGCATCAACAGTGGTGCCCTCCACGCGACCCGCGAGCAGGGCCAGAAGATCCTCACCAGCCGGATCACCCTGGCCAAAGATGGGGTTCATATGCTGTTGTTTGGACAAGTGGAGCCCGTTGTCATTGACCCCGCGGTCCAAGTGGATGGCAAGCTGCGGGAAACGAAGAAGCGGACCGGTCGCAGTCAGGTGCTCAGTGCCGTCGCGGAGCACCAGCCGGCCGGCCAACTGCAGTTCGCGGTCCAGCCAGGAGTTAAGCAGCGGACCACCGTAAACCTCCACCCCCGCCTGCAGCCACCCGAATTTCCCGGTGGTGGGTTTCGGCTTCAGTTTGAACGACGGAGAATCGGTATGCGCACCAAGAATGTTGAAACCAGTGGTGGGTCCAGCGTTTTCCGGCGTCACCCAAGCGATGAGTGCACCGTCGCGGATCACGTAGAACTTGCCTGCTCCGCCATCCCAGGGCTGCAGTTCGTCCAACGCGGTGAAGCCAACGGCATCCAAACGTCGCGCGGCCTCGTGCACGGCGTGAAAGCTGGACGGGGACGCCGACACGTACGCACCGAGGTCATTGATGTGGTCAATTGCGGCGGAGGCATTCGAAGGCATGCCCCCGAGTCTAGCCTTGCTTCTGTAGTAGCCGGGCAGGCTAAACGGTGACGTTCAGCGCGGCCGTGTATCCACCCGCCACCGAGCCGGACATAGTGGCCAGTTGGTAGATTCCTCCATCGTCCCCGAAAACGTTATCCGAGGTCAGAGTGGTCTTGGGGAAGTTCCGGGCACTGGACTCATAGCCCGGGCTGGCATAGACCTCCTCGCAGGCAGACTCAGTAAGGGCGATCTGCGAGACTGCCAGGACCTGGCCGGCGGCCGTTGTGTTGCTCATGGATTCAAACACCTCAAAGTGAATATGAGGCCAGCGCCCGTTATAGGCGCCTGGATAGACAGTGCTGAAAGTGAGTTGACCGTTCGCATCGGCCTCCTGCACACCGCGGAGATAGTTCTCGTTCTCAAGCCCCGAATCGTAGAGCGAGTACTTGCCATCCTGGTCACAATGCCAGACGTACACCGCTGCGCCGGCCAAGGGAGCGCAGCCGTTGGAATTGTCCAGAAGGGTCAAGGTGACGGTCAACGGCACGCCCTCGGCTTTGGTGGTGGATGCGCCAAAACTGGACCTGATATCCCGACGAACCACCCCGCTTGCCTCGAGGACGTTGGGACCGTTGGAACCGTCGGCCGGGTACGGTCCCAACGTCTCCTCCGGAATCTCCACCCCACATTCTGCGAAAGCGCGGGTTACGGTGCTCGTGGGAGACGGGGAAGGTGACGCTGCCGCCGCCGTGCTTGCCGTGGCGGCCACAGTAGAACCGCCAGCGCTCGACGGCGATGCGGCGCTGCCTCCCGCATTTGGCGTGCAGGCCGCCAGGGCTGCTGCGGTGCCTGCGCCGAACAGGATCCCCAAGCTGCGGCGCCGGCTCAAGAGTGTGGACAGGTCAAACTCCAGGCCGCGATCGTGGTTGGGGTGTGGCGTAGTCATGCCTCCATGAAACGCGTCCAGCCTAGGGCTTGTATATGGGGAGACTGTGACCTGACTGTGAACGCTTAGCGGCTGCTTGGCGCTTCGTGTGCAATATAAACATTTCTATATGCTTGTAATGCTCGTCACAACGTGACACGATATCTCGCAGACACACTGACGGAAGGGTCCCTGACATGAATATCGAACTTAAAGCGGTGCGCAAGCTTCGCATCCACTGGCCCATTTCCACGGAGACCATGACTCAGCTCGCAAGTGGCGACCTCCAGGCGTTGAACTCCGACCCAGGCATCGCTTCACTGCTGGATGCGCTGCAGTCCACGCCGGAACTGGGCGGCTTCGGTAATTATCACCACGTCTTCGAGTCCTCGGCAGGATATGAGGGGTTCACCGTAGCCGAAGGCGCCAACCCCACCCTCGGTACTGTGGGGCAGCGGACCATCTCGCCCACATTCGTGTTCACCACCTACTTTGACGACTCCCTGGATCAATGCACGGTTCAAGCACTGGTTCAGCGAATTGTGGATATCCACCCGTGGGAGGTTCCCGTCATCGAGGTTTCAGGACCACTCAGCGTTTCCAGCAGCGCCGCAGCAGCTCACGCCGAATCAAGGATGGCATCATGAGCTCGCCCCTATGGCCGGAGCTGGCACCGCTTCTCCTCAACAGGACATTCACGGACCTGACCCATGCGTTTCATCCCGGCCAGCCCCACTTTCCCGCGTTTCCCGATGAGACCAGGGAAACGCTCTTCGACCTTGAAAGAGGTGATGGATTCACTGCCCACAGGTACTCGATAGTGGGGCAGTGGGGCACTCACGTAGATCCGCCGTCGCATTTCGTCCGTGGCGGGAGGACTCTTGATGAGCTTCCTGTCGAAGAAATGCTTTTGCCGTTGGTGGTCCTGGACATCAGCCGCCGGGTCACTGCCGATCCGGATGCCACCCCCGGTATGGGCGACGTCCTGGAGTGGGAATCCCGCAACGGGGACATCCCCGCAGGTTCATTCGTGGCCCTGCGCACCGGATGGAGCCGCCGATGGCCTGACACTGCAGCCATGGCCAACCGCGACGACGCCGGAGTAAGCCACACTCCGGGGTGGTCGCGCGAAGTTCTGGAGTACCTGATGGAAAAGCGCGCAGTCACTGCGGTGGGGCACGAACAAACAGACACAGACCCCGGTATGGCCACCTCACGCCAGGATTTCAGCCTTGAAACCTACGTGCTCGCCCAGGACAAATGGCAAATCGAACTGATGGCCAACTTGGAGCACGTTCCCGAGGCAGGGGCTGCGCTGATTGCCACCTGGGCAAAACCCCTGGAGGGCAGCGGCTTTCCGGCCAGGGTCTTCGCCATCCACTAGGCCTGTCCCCTCTGTTGCACGCATGCCTCAAGCGGGTAGCTAGAATCAACCCATGTCAAAGACCTCAAGCATGGGCCGTGGAATGTTGGCCCTCCTTGCCGTCGGCGAACGTCATGCAGAAGGATTCGACGGCGGCACGGTAGCCGACGTCGCAAGTCGCCTGGGCAAAGACCGCAGTCAAGTATCACGAAGCTTGAAAGGTGCGCAGCAGGAAGGCTTCCTGAGGCGCACCGAGCAGCGTGAATACAGCTTGGACTGGTCCATCCTGACGGATGCCCAACTGGTGACTGAGCAGCGGCTGAAGACCGACGGCCTCACTGCCCTGGAAGGCTTGGCCTCTGAAACCAACGAAGCCTGCTTTCTGGGCGTGCTCAGTGGAAACAGTACGGTGACCATCGGCGAGCAAGTTCCCGAAAGCGCCAATCTGGTAGGTTCCTGGTTGGGCCGGCCCTACCCCGCTTACTGCAGTGACGCCGGCCAAGCACTCCTCTGGGATGCCGACGACACCGAAATACGGAAAATCTTTGACGACGTTGAGTTCGTCAGCCATGGACCCAACACTCCCGTGTCAGTGGACGATTTCCTGCGCCGGCTCAACGAAGCGCGTGCCCGTGGATATTCAGTGGTAGATGAAGAGGCCGAGCCCGGACTCTACTCGCTTGCCGCGCCCATCAGGGACTTCAAGGGAGAGGTTGCAGCTGCATTGCAGATTGTTGGGCCCAAGGCGCGGATTCAACCCCAGCGGGAAGCTTTCGCCGTCGCTCTGGGCTCATGGCGAGAGTGGCTCGAGGCCCAAGTGGGCGGCCTCAGCCAGCCGCAGTGAAGTCGCCTGAAGAACCGCAGCAATTTCCGGGGCGTCAGCCTCAAGAGTTGAACGGCTTCCCAAAACGCTGAGGGCGGCAGTGATGCTGCCGCCGGTTTCGCGGACCGGGACAGCCAGCTCCCAGACCCCATGCTCAAACTCTTCGGCGGCCAAAACGAAGCCCTGAGGGCGGTCACGTTCCATGAGTCCTGCGACCTCCGCAGCCGAATGCGCCGCTGCGGGCCCACCGACGCCGATGAAGTTGACCTCGGCGAGGAGCGACTCAAGTGCAGTGATGGAGTGATCCCACAGGAGTGCCCGCCCCGAACCTGTGCACCACACCGGCGTCACCATGCCGGGCTTGGCAAACCCACCCAGCACCGAGTTGTTGGTTGACGAGCGAAGCAGGAGAACCCGGACGCCGTCGCGCACCGAAAGCCTGGACCTCAGCCCGAAGGCCGACACCAATTCCTCCAGCTCCGCGCGTGATTGAAGGACCCATCCTGCATTGAGGGAAGCAGCCAGGCTGAAAAACCGTGGGCCGGTCCGGAAGGGACCGCGGTCAACGCGCTCGAGCAGCCCCAAATCACACAGCTCCTGAGCCAAGCGGGACACACGGCTTTGTTCCATGTCCAGCTCAGCGGCGAGCTGGGACACTCCCAGGAGTTGACGGCCCTGCTTCTCCCGGTCCGTTACCAGGCGGACCAGACGAAGGCCTTGCGACAAGGACGACGCCTCGGGTGACACATCCACGAATCCGCTCCTTCCACCAAGCGTTCACGCAATTCTCACACGGCGGCGTGAGAGCCGGGTCATTAGGGTGTTCTCGCACAACAAGCTCCGCGGCCGGACATGAAGTCCGGCCGCGGAGCTGATGAAAGGACCGGGTCAGGCAGGCCGCGCTGCCTTGGCCTTCGAACCATACCGGAAGTGGAAGAACAGGTAGCAAGCAGCCACAAAGGGAATTCCAAAGTACAAGGCGGCAATCTGGGAGGGGTCAAAGGCGATACCTATGAGGGAGACCAAGCAGAGCGCAAAGGCGAGGATGGGCACCAATGGATAGAGCGGTGCTTTGTAGGCCAGGTCCTCCACGCGCCCGCCATTGCGGACGAATGCCCTGCGATGGAAGAAGTGGGAAGCCGTGATGGACATCCATACCCCCACCACAGCGAAGCCTGCGATTGAAACAAGGGCCAAGTAGACAGTCTCCGGCGCAGCGACGCTGCTGACCAGCGATGCCAGGCCGCCAACCATGCTGACAGAAAGGGCTATCAGGGGTATTCCGCGCCGGGTGAGGCGCTTGAAGGCTTTGGGCGCGTGTCCTTCATCTGCCAGTGAGTAGAGCATGCGGGCACACGAGAAAAGGCCGCTGTTTCCGGCGGACAGAAGTGCGGTGATGATGACGAAGTTCATGATGTCCGCTGCGAACGGGATCCCCACGGAAGCAAACACCGTGACAAAGGGGCTCTCGTCCAATCCCACCTGGTCGAAGGGTACGGTTGCGGCAATCACGGCGATGGCGCCCACAAAGAAGATCAGGAGCCGGATGACGGTGCTGCGCATTGCTTTGGGGATGCTCCGGGCCGGGTCCTTGGTTTCCCCGGCGGCTACGCCAATGAGTTCGGAGCCGGAGAAGGCATAGAAGACAGCCAGAGCCGTTACAAGCACGCCGGAGAATCCGTTGGGGAAGAGACCACCCGAAGTATTGAAGTTTTCCAAGAGGAACGGGTGGTTGGTGGACTCGGACATGGGGTGGAAACCGAACAGGGCTGCCCCGCCAAAGATGATCAGGGCGATGATGGCCCCTACCTTGACTATGGAGAACCAGAACTCGGACTCTCCAAAGAACTTTGAGGAGAAGGCGTTGAACGCGAACAGCATGGCGGCGAAAACGAGGCACCACACCCACACCTCAACGTCCGGGAACCACCGCTGCATGAGCAATCCGGAAGCTGTGAACTCAGATCCGATTGCCACCGCCCAACACAGCCAATAAAGCCATGCTGTGGCGAAGCCCGTTGCCGGACCGATGGAACGGGAGGCATAAATGTGAAAAGCGCCGGACACAGGGTAGGCAATAGCCAGTTCGCCGAGGCAGGCCATCACCAGGTAAACCACGAAGGCCCCCACCAAATAGGCGATCACGGCTCCGAGGGGTCCTGCTTGGGAGATGGTGTAGCCGGAGCTCAGGAACAGCCCCGAACCGATCACTCCGCCCATCGCGATCATAATCAGGTGCCGAGGCCCCATTGAGCGGCGCAGCCCGGTTTCCACCGTGGTGGCTAAGGCGTCCGAGGGCTGTTCCAGTTTCAGGGGTGTAGAAGATTCCATGTCTTGTCTCCGTTACGTGACAGATGCGAACGGTACGCCGTGGTTGCTGGAGGAAACCAGGACGCTTGTAGTGACGAAGGTAACACAGAATCCCGCCATATGGGCGTTAAATGCATTTATGAATGTATATAACGCACATGGTGGAGTGGTTAGGGACTAGTAATCCGGGTTGCTGGGCACCACGAGGCCTGTTTCATAGGCATAAACCACAACCTGCACCCTGTCCCGCAATTGGAGCTTGCTCAGGATCCTTCGCACGTGCGTCTTCACCGTGGCCTCGGAGAGGAAGAACTTATGCGCAATCTCCGCATTGGAGAGCCCCTCTGCGATGGTGGTGAGTATTTCGGTCTCGCGCGGTGTGAGCTCATCCAAGAGCGGATCGCGGTGCGGACTGGGCGACTGGCCGGGAACGACGCCGCCGCGAACATACGTTTCCAGCAGGCGTTGAGTGACGCGCGGTGCCACCACGGCATCACCACTGGCTACCAGGCGCACAGCGTGAACCAGTTCCGAGGGTGCAACGTCCTTGAGCAGGAACGCCGAGGCGCCGGCCTGCAAGCCGCTGAAGGCATACTCATCAAGGTCAAAGGTGGTCAGGATGATGACCCGGGCCTCGGTGCCCGAATCTGAAATTCGGCGCGTCGCCTCGATCCCGTCCATGCCCGGCATGCGCACGTCCATCAGCACAACATCCGGCTGCAATGCCTCTACCTGGCGAACGGCCTCAATTCCGTCAGAAGCCTCGCCCACCACGTGGAAGTCCTCTTCGCCCTCAAGAATGAGCCGGAAGCCCATCCGTAGCAGTGGCTGATCATCCACCAGCAGCACTTTGATGGTTTCTTCGGTCATGATTCCCCCTTTTCGCCGTTCCAGCGGAGCTCAGCGTGGACCGCCCAGCCTCCCCTCTTTCCCGGACCGGCAGTAACGATTCCAGCATAGATTCCAGCGCGTTCATTCATTCCGGCAATGCCCTGTCCGGTCCCCAAGCTGCCCACGGATTCGCTGCCGCCCTCGCGGGTTCCGCGGCCGTCGTCGTAAACGTCAATGGTGACCAAATCGCCGTCGCGAGCCACCTGAACGTCAACGCGGCTAAGCGAACGCCCGTACCGCAGGACGTTTGTCAGCGACTCCTGGACGATCCTGTAGACAGTAAGTTCAAAGGCCGGGTCCGCCGGGAGGCCCGGCCCGGTGTGGGCGTAGTGCAGCGGCAATCCGGCGGTGCGGAATCCGTCCAGGAGTTTCGCCAGGTTCTGCCCGGATTCAAGCGGCGTCAGCGGCGCCGGCCTCCCGGAATCATCCCGCAGAACCCCCAGCACCCGTCGCATATCGGCCAACGCGGCCCTGCCGGTGCGGGACAGTTCGCCAAGGACGTCGCCGGCCCTGTCCGGATCCTTCTTGACCACCACGGCAGCCCCGTCCGAGAGGCTGATCATCACAGTCAGGGAATGAGCAACGACGTCGTGCATTTCGCGGGCAATCCTGTTTCGCTCAGTAACCTTGCCGAGCTGCGTTGTGCGCGCAGCCCACGCCGCGATTTCTGCTTCGTGCTCCCTGCGCTGCCGTACCGAGATGCCGATCCCCGTAGCAAGGAGATTGGACAACATAATGGACGCCGCCGTGGCGATGTTGTTGATGAGGTGGAAGTTCTCCGGGAGGTCCTGCAAGTTGTCCATCTGGCTGGGACTCGTCCACATGAACAAGTAGAGCAAGCTCAAAGGCAGACTCGCCGCTGCGAAAACCACCAGGGCGGGCCCGCGCTTCCGGAGGGATGCCACGGCATAAAGAGCAAACCAAAGACCCGCGGAAACGTTGGAGCCCCACGGATTCAGGATGGTGGCCGCAATTTCCAGAAGGGCGACCGCGAGCACAACCTGAAGCGGGAATTGCCGCCTGAAAATCAACGCGACGGCAATCAGCAGCAGGATTGCCACCACGAGCCACTTGCCGTCCATGATCGAGGTAATGATGGTGGGCAACGCCAACAAGACGTAGCAAAGGATCACCACGGCATCCATGGCTCGAGGACGCTTGTAGAAGTAGCGCCGGATCCTGCCCCTGCGCCGCTGGGTGATTTCAGCGAAGGACGCGTCGGCCGTGGTGGCTGACGCGTCCTTCACCTGTGAAACTTCAGTCATGGATTGAGCCTAGACGGCAGCCCGTCCTAGACGTCCCGCTTCTTGAGCAGAATCATGGCCAGCACAACCGGAACAACTACCCAGGCACCCAGGACAAGTCCTGCCTGCCAAGCTTCCAGCGTTTCCGGAACATGCTCGACGGCGGTCAGCGGACTAATGGTGCTGGTGGGGAGGAACTTGTTGGCTTCCTTGAAGAAATCGCCGGGGATGAGCTGAAAGGCGATGGGTGCTACGAACAGGAGTCCGACCAGGCTCATGATGCCGCCGGCGGAGTTGCGCACAATCGTTCCAAGGGCCATGCCAATGGCTGCCACTGCTGCCACATAGATGCTGTTGACCACCAGGAGCTTGACGGACTGCGAGCTGCCAAGGTCCAGCTTGAGGTCGTAGTTATCCACGATAGGGAGCGAGACCAGCCCGGCGATGTAGATGGACACCGCGGTGAGGAGGAAGGAGCTGACCATCACTACAATCAGCTTGGCCAAGAACGGCGAAAGCCTTTTGGGTACGGCGGCAAACGTGGAGCGTGCCATGCCGGTGGTGAACTCGGAGCTCATGAGCAGGACGCCCAAGGATCCGAGAATCAGCTGGGCGAACGAGATCCCGGACGTGGGTATGCTGACTGCGAGATCCCCACCCTGGGCGGCCATGGCGGCCGCGGTATCCGGATCGTTGGCAACCTGCTCTGCAAACTGCCCCGTCCCCCATGCTGAGAGGGCGGCGAAGCCCACCATGACCAACGCCGTGGAGGCCAAGAGGATCAGTGTGGACATCAGCGTACGGAACTTGATGAATTCGGAGTTGAGTACGCGGTGGAATGCCGGTCCGGGACCGACGGAATTGCGGATGGACTTGCGGTCCACAGTGGTGGTGCTCATGTCTATTTCCCTCCGGCCTGAGCGGGAACCGAGGCCCCGGTGGTGATGTGCGAGTGGTATTCGACCTCGTCCTTGGTCAGTTCCATGTATGCCTCTTCCAGGCTCGCCTGGAGCGGGGTTAATTCGTAGACCATGACCTGGTTGTCCAAGGCCGTCCGGGCGATGCCCCGGGGATCGAGCCCTGAAACCTCCAACAGTTCCCGTTCGTGGACTTCCACTGAAACACCGGTTCCGGCGAGGAGCTGCATGAGGCGTTCCGGCTGATCAGTGCGAACGCGAGTGCGTGCGTGGCCCTTGCCGGTGATGATTTCGGCTATGGGTGCGTCGGCAATGATTCGGCCGCGGCCGATCACGATCAGGTGATCTGCCGTCAGTGCCATCTCGCTCATGAGGTGGCTGGACAGAAAGACCGTACGGCCTTCGGAGGCCAGGTACTTGACGAGGTTGCGGACCCACACCACGCCTTCCGGATCGAGGCCGTTCACCGGCTCATCCAGGATGATGGTTTGAGGGTCACCCAGCAGTGCGGCGGCTATGCCGAGGCGCTGGCCCATTCCGAGTGAGAATCCCTTGACCTTCTTCTTGGCAACGTCACCGAGGCCAGTCATCTCAATGACTTCCCGGACCCGGCTCTTGGGGATGCTGTGCGTGGCCGCCATGGCAAGGAGGTGGTTGTAAGCCGTGCGGCTCGTGTGGACAGCCTTGGCGTCCAAGAGTGCACCAATCTCGCGCAGCGGCGCCTTGTGCTGGACGAAGGGCTCTCCGTTCACGGTGACAGAGCCTGATGTAGGACGGTCCAGTCCCATGATCATGCGCATGGTGGTTGACTTGCCGGCACCGTTGGGGCCCAGGAAGCCCGTCACCCGTCCAGCTTGGACAGTAAAGCTGACGCCGCCCACGGCGGTCTTCTCGCCGTAGACCTTGGTCAGGCCTTTTGCTTCGATCATGGAAGCGTTCCCTCCTCGGAGCACATGTGTGTGCAAGTGAGTTTCGAATGTAGCTACAACGCTACTCACGGAAGGGACGTAAATCGCCTGTCTCAGGGATGATTCAGGGTTCAGTCAGGGTAGTCCTCGCGGATGATTCGAGGTGTTGTGCTAGCCCTTCGGCAGCGGCGAGTAGACGGTCAGCTCCCCAGGTTTCACCGTAAACGTGGCACGACGAACCCCGGGCTTGGGCTCCCCGTCAACCGCGAGGACCAGTGGTTGGCCGATCGCCTCCACGGTGACGGTAGAGGCCTCGGTCAGGTGGGTCACTTTGGAGGCGGCAACCGTGCCTGTCACTACAGCCCAGAGGAGCCGGGCCCGGGCGAACGGCTCATCCGCGGTGATCATGCGGAGGTCGAATACACCGTCATCCAACACTGGCCGGCGAAGCGGTGCATGGTCGCTTGGATAGAACCTCCCGCGTCCCATGTAGAGAATCCACAGCTTGTGTTTCACCCCGTCAACAGTGAGTGTGGTGGGCGAGTTCACGCCGAAGGTGCGCAGGGAGGCCACCACGCTTGCAAGCGGTTTACCCATGGCCGGCTGCAGTCTCTCCCGGCGACGAACCAGGTTGGGGTAAACACCTACGCTGGCAGTGTTGAGCATGGCCAACTCGGTAGTCTCGGGCGCCTCTGGAAGGCCCCTCTGCACCACCACATGACCCAGGTCTACGGAGGCCGCATGGCCCTTGGTCACTGCGTCTATGGCGTCATCAATCGAGCTGGTGCCAAGGTCCCGGGCGAAGTGGTTGAGGGTTCCGCCCGGAAGGACAAGGAGTGGCAGTGAATGTTCGACGGCGGCAGCTGCTGCAGAGCCCACCGTTCCGTCCCCGCCCCAGACACCCAAAGCAACGACGCCCTGCTCCGTTGCCACTGCCTGAATTTCAGCCGCTACGTCTTCGCCCTCTGAAATTTCACGGATATGCGCTTTTGGGAATATACCCCGCAACAGCTCTCCGGTCTCAGGGGTATAGGACCCACCCATGACGTTGACCGCGATACCCAGCCCTTCGCCGTCGGAAATTGCCGGCGCTTGGGCTGCCGTCCGACGGGGTGACGGTTCAGGGGGCCTGGCAGGCCACCACTTGCGGGTAAGCAGCGCCGCTCCGGCACCCAGAGCAGAACCGAGCACCACGTCGGAGGGCCAGTGGGCCCCCGTGTGCACCCGCGAGTAGGCAACTCCGGCAGCGATCGGGGCAAGGGCGACACCCACGACGGGCGAGACGATTCCGGCGCCCACAGCAAAGGCCACGGCGGATGCGGAATGACCGGAAGGCATGGAGGAACTGGTGGGTTGGGGATTCACAAAGCGGAACAGCGGCAGGTGTTCCGGCAGGGGACGGGTCCGAGGAAGTGCCTTCTTGAAGATCAAGTTGGTCACCGCCGAGGCAACGCCCAGGGCGAGAACCCCGTGAAGGGCAGCCCTGCGGGGTTTACCGGGAAAGGCGGCCATGACTCCGGCGATGCCGAACCACAACTTCCCCTTGGTAGCGGCCGAGGAAAGTCTCCGGAAAAAGACGTCGTGATCACCTTGGGGCTGCCGTGACACAGCCCGGACCAGGAAATGGTCGAATCTCGCAACCCGTTTGGGGCCTTTGCCTAAGAAGCCTCGCATCCCATCACCCTAACGCCTGGCGGTGCCACACATCGGCCGGTGGCTACGATGAATGGATGATTCGCGTACTCCGTCCGCATCCACGTCCCGGCTGGCAGCTGGTCACCCCCGGAGTACTTCTGCTCATGGCCTTCGCTGTTCCGGCGGCACTGATCATGGCTGGGCAAGGCGAGCCGGCTTTCAACCGCGTGGACACCAGCTGGCAGTCCTACGTCTTCACCCTCCGCTCCCCTTTCTGGGATGGGGTGAACAATGTCCTCAACTGGGCGGGCTATGTCGGAATGCTCGTGTTCCACGCAGTGCTCGCAATTTCGCTCCTGATCTGGCAGCGCCCCAAGGCAGCAATCTTCGCCGCTGCAAGCGGGATTTCCGCGCTGGCCCTGACGCAACTGGCCAAGGCTTTGGTGGGGAGGGACCGGCCGGAAGGAGCCCGGGTCCTCAGCGACACAGGCTCATACCCCTCGGGGCATGTATCTGCCACCACTGCTTTCCTGGTGGTCCTTGCGCTGCTCATGGGTCGGTGGTGGATGAGCCTCATAGCTGCAATGGGAGTGGTAGCCATGATGCTTAGCCGCACATACCTCTCCGCCCACTGGCTCAGTGACGTCATAGGCGGCGCTTGTCTCGCCGCTGGTGTCGTCCTCCTGATCTGGTGGCGCTTCCGCAATATATGCATCAGGGAGAATGACTCTGTTGATGGAGGAACTATTTGGGCGGCAAAGGCTTCGCAACGCCGGCAAGCAGCAGAGCAAGCAAAATAGGCGCTCCAATGGCCAGCAAAGCCATGTGGATTCCGGTGTGGTCTCCAAGGTAGCCAAGGAGCGGCGGACCCGCCAGGAAGGCTATGTAGCCGATAGTGGAAACCACGGATACCCTGGCAGCTGCATGCTTGGGATCGTCCGCTGCTGCTGACATGCCCATGGGGAAGGCCAAAGCTGCGCCGATGCCCCAGAGCGCCGCACCAATGCCTGCCAGCACCACGTTGCCCGCAAAAACGAACAATCCGAGACCAGCAGCGGCTGCGGCCATGCTGGCCCGGAGGACGTTTACGCGTCCAAACTTGTCAATCGCTTTGCCGCCGAGGAACCGCATAACGGTCATAGCCAGGACAAACAGCGCAAACAACAACGCGCCGGTGGACTCCGAGGCGCCAAGCCCGTCTACTGCAGCCTTCGCGATCCAGTCGTTGCCTGCACCTTCAGTGAGTGTGGCCCCGAGGACCACCACGCCGATGAGCAGCGTCCTGCCATCCCGCCAAGCCGTCGGGCCCTTCTCAGCCGCCATACCGCCGTCGTTAATTTCTTCAACCTCATGCGGCAGGAAGTATCTGGGGACCGTGAGCGCCAGGAGGACGGCGATTGCCGCGATGACCAACAAGTGCTCCGGCAAGCCCACGCCAAGTTGGGACAGGCCGGCACCGATCAGCGCACCCAAGAAAGCGCCACCGCTGAAGGCAGCGTGGAATTGCGGCATGATGGTGCGCTTGAGCCGGTGTTCGACGTCGGCGCCTTCAATGTTCTGAGCCACGTCCCATAGCCCGATGCCAATGCCGAAGAAGAACAGGGCTACGGCCGTGCCTGGAACCGAGGCGGCCATGAGCGAGAAAGCAATGGCTGCGCCGGCGGCACCCGCTACGATGCCGGCCACCCGCACTGTATTGGCTGTACCGATCCTGCCCACCACCCACCCGGCTGATGGCAGTGCCAACAAAGACCCCACGGCCGTGCAGAGCAACAGGGTGCCCATCTGGCCCGATGTGAGGCTAAGCGCTTCCGTCACGGCCGGGATGCGGGCAGCCCAGCTGGCAAACACCAAACCGTTCATGCCGAAGATCAGGAACGTCGCAACGGCAGCCGCGTTGACGTTGGTGGTGCTTCTGGTGTTGGTGGTCATGCAATCACAACTTCCACGGAGAGTTTGTTGAGCCGGGCAAGATCTTCGGGGGATGGTTTCTGGTCTGTGACGATGACGTCCACGGCCTCCATTGCGGCCACCAAGGCCACCGCGCTGGCATTCCATTTGCTGCCTGCGGAGGCCACTATTACCCGCGCCGCCGATTCAAGGCCGACGCGTTTGACTGCGGCATCCTCAAGATCGTGGGCCAGCAGGCCGTCTTTCAGATTGAGCGCGCAGGGAGTCACGACGGCGGTGTCGAACCTCAGCGAGCGAACGTTGGCTTCTGTCATGGGGCCCCTGAAGGACTGTTCCCCCGGGATGAGTCGGCCGCCGGGGAGGATGAGCTCCGGAGCGCGGCCGTCCTTGTTGCTTGTCAGAGCCTCGACGCCGTGCAGGGACATGGGCATGACCGTGAGTGTCCTGGTGCTCAGGCCCCGGGCGATCTCCGTCGCCGTGGATCCGCTGTCCAGCCACACGTACTCGCGGTCCCTGATCAGTTGGTCTACAGCCCTGGCGATCCGAACCTTGGCCTCGTGGTGTTCCAATTCGCGCTGCCCGTAGCCGGGGTTGTCTCCACGTGCCAGCAAGCTGCGGGCACCGCCGTGGACACGCTTCAGCACTCCGTTGGCCGCAAGGATCTCCAGGTCTCGCCTGACAGTGGCGCCGGAAGCTCCCGTCGCTTGTACGAGTTCGTCCACGGTGGCTTCCTCGCGGGTGCGCAGCAGCTCACCAATGAGCCGGTGGCGGTCAGCAGTTCCCATGGTCCTACCCTAGCAAGGTCTGATCAATTAATCATCTAGAATGATCATTTGCGCACCCAACGCTCTCTCACGTCCCACGGCTTAAAGCGGAACGCTCTTGCAGAAGGTGCAAGAGCGTTCGCCGAAAACCAACGGGATGTGAGCGACGGTTAGCGGGCGCGCTCTACCCGCTTCTCGTCCCACACGGGTTCCTCCGACTCGTAGACCTTGCCGTCAGAGCCGAAGATCATGAACCGGTCGAAGGACTTGGCAAACCAGCGATCGTGCGTGACCGCCAGGACGGTGCCTTCGAAAGCATCGATGGCCCGTTCCAAAGCCTCACCCGAATGCAGGTCCAGGTTGTCCGTGGGCTCATCCAGCAGCAGCAAAGTAGCTCCGGAGAGTTGCAGGAGCAGGATCTGGAACCGTGCCTGCTGGCCGCCGGACAAAGACTCATACTTCTGCTCGGACTGGCCAGCCAAGCCGTACGAGTCCAATGCACCAGCGGCGGCCTCACGGGGAAGGCCGGAGCGGTGTTCGTCTCCCCGGTGCAGGATCTCCAGCAGGGTGCGCCCCAACAGATCAGGGCGGACATGCGTCTGGGCAAAGAATCCGGGGCGAATGCGGGCCCCAAGCTTCACTGTGCCCTCATGGGGAACTTCAGCGATCACAACATCGGACACCGGCAAGTGCTCACGTTCGGGGTCTGTTCCACCGGTGGCAAGGAGGCGCAGGAAGTGGCTCTTGCCCGAACCATTGGAACCGAGCACACCCACGCGGTCGCCGAACCAGATCTCGGTGGAGAACGGCTTCATGAGCCCGGTCAGTTCAAGCTTTTCGGCTACCACGGCACGCTTGGCCGTTCGTCCGCCCTTGAGGCGCATCTTGACGTTCTGCTCAATCGGCAAGGCCTCAGGCGGGCCTGCTTCCAGGAACTTGGCCAGGCGGGTTTGCGCAGCCTGGTACCTGTTAGCCATGTCGGAGCGGAAGGCTGCCTTGTTCTTGTACATGTTGACGAGTTCTTTGAGCTTCACGTGCTCCTCGTCCCAGCGCTTGCGGAGTTCCTCGAACCGGGCGTTGCGGTCTGCGCGTGCCTCCACGTAAGAGCCGAAACCGCCGCCGTGGATCCACGCGCCGGCCCCGTTGATGCCGGGCTCGAGCGTCACGATGCGACCCGCCGCATTGTTCAGCAGCTCGCGGTCGTGGCTGATGAACAGCACGGTCTTCTTGGACTCGTTGAGTTTCCCTTCCAGCCAGCGCTTGCCGGGAACATCCAGATAGTTATCCGGCTCGTCAAGGAGAAGGAGCTCATCGGGGCCGGCAAACAAGGCCTCGAGCACCAACCGCTTCTGCTCACCACCGGAAAGCGTGGACGCGCGGCGGAACTGGGCTTTGTCGAACGAGATGCCAAGCGCTGCCATGCAGACCTCGTCCCAGACGGTCTCGACGTCGTATCCGCCGGCGTCTCCCCAGTCCACGATCGCCTGCGCATACTTCATCTGGGTGGGCTCGTCGTCGTGCTCCATCATGGCCAGCTCGGCGTCCTCCACGGCCTTGGCAGCGGCTGCGAGGCCGGCCTGCGCAGTGGAAACCAGGAGGTCCCGGACGGTGGATTCGTCACGAACCTGGCCTACGAACTGCCGCATGATGCCCATGTTTCCGGAACGGCCCACCACTCCTTCGTCAGGGGTGAGATCGCCGGAAATGATCTTGAACAGGGTGGTCTTGCCCGTTCCGTTGGGCCCAATGAGCGCCGTCTTGGTGCCATCGGGGACCTTGAAAGTCACCCCGTTGAGCAGCTGGGTGCCGTCGGAGAGGAAGTAGTCGATGCCGGAAACGTCAATATGGGCCACGTTTCAATCCTCCCATGGCCGGGTATTGGCACTCGACTGCGCTGCTCGCCTGCAGAGCCAGCCTCCGGTGTCATCCCGCCGCGGTAAGGAAGGTCTTCAGCAGGGGTCCGCTGACCGTGGCACCCAACCCGCCTTCTTCCACGAACACAGCAACGGCCAAATCTCCGTGTGTTGCGACGATCCAGGCATGTGTCTTGGGCGGGTTGTCATTGCCGAACTCTGCGGTCCCTGTTTTGGCCCCGACAGGTGTCCCGGGGACTTCGGCCAGGAAGCCGGCGTGGCCTGAGGTCACTACGGCCCGCATCATGTCGGACAGCGCAGCGGCTTCTTCCTTGGTGATCGGCTTTGTGGATGCCGGTGACGCAGGAACGGCACTCACCGAAGCTGAAGCGGACGACGGCGGTGCGCTGCCACTTTCGGTGGGCGTAGCACCGGCGCTGGGGTTCTGGCTGGCTCCGGAGGCCTGGGCTGCATCGGCGTTCAGCACGAGCTGCGGAGAAACCGGTGCACCGTTGGCGACGGAAGCTGCCATGACCGCGGCCGAGAGCGGGGAAAAGAGCACCTTGCCCTGGCCGATCATGGAAGCAGCGTGCTCGGTACCTTCGGCAGCGCCGGGAACCGAACCGAGGAAAGCATCGGCGCCAAGTTTCGGAGCTTCAACCGCCACACCCAGGGCCTGCGCCGCCGATTCAAGCTGGTCCTGGCTTACAGCATCCCGGGCATTGATGAAGGCCGTGTTGCAGGAGTGTGCAAAAGCATCGCGCAGGGCCACCGAGCCGAGGGAGCTTTCCGGGTAGCCTTCGGCATTCTTGAACGTGCGGCCGTCCACTGCCAGCGTGGAGGGGCATTCAACCTTGGAGTCCGGTGTGGCGCCGTTGCGGAACATTGCCAGGGAATCAACAATCTTGAACGTGGAACCCGGAGCGTACTGGCCAAGCAAGGCGGTGTTGTAGCCATTGCTGCCGGGTCCGGAGGCGGCAGCAAGGACAGCGCCGGTTGAGGGTTTGAGTGCAACGATTGCCGACGCCGGTCCAACACCGGCCAACGTCTCTTCCGCCAACTGCTGGAGTTTTAGGTCAAGGGTGGTTTTGAGCGTCGTGCCAGGAGCCGGGAGGGAAGAGAAGAACACTTTGGTGCCGGGCGTCTCACCTTCAGATTTCACCTCCGGGGTGGCACGGACTTCCACGCCGTCTTTACCCCGCAGCAATGCGTCGTACTTCTGCTGCAGTCCGCCGGTACCTGTGGTGTCTCCGGCGCGCAGCGCACCGTTGGAGTTTTCAATCTGCTCAGCACTGGCCTGGCCAACGCTGCCCAGTAATGCCCGCGCAAACGTCCGCGTGGGAGCCAAAGCCATGGAGTCCAGGATGCTTGAACCGCCGGGAATGGCTTCAATTTTCGCTTCAGTGATGTCCGCCGTGTACGCGCGCAGCACAAGGCCCTCTACAAAGGCTTGCGGACCTGACGCGGCAACCTGTTTGGCGTATTCCTCCGCGTCCAGCCCGAGCAGAGCGGCCATGGCTCGTGCCGAAGCGTCGGCTTGTTCAGCGGGGACCTTCGTTTTATCAATGCCCACTCGGAAGACGGGACGGTCCTCAACAATGGGGGCATCACCGGCGCCCAGGATCTGGCCGCGCTGGGCGGGAACGGTCTTGACGGAGAGTGTCTCACCCTCAGAGAGTTCCGGGGCAAGGAGTGCAGGAGTCCATTGGACAGCCCATTTGTCGCCGGCCTTCTTCAGCGTGGCTTCGGAGCTGTACTCCCACTTGGCCGAGCCGATGTTCCAGCTGTACTTCAGGGGGAAAGTCGCGGTATCGCCGTCGAGCTTAACCTCGCCTGACTCCACAGCCGGCTTCGCATCGAGCCCCTCGAACACGGCCTTCAGTTGATCATTGGCCGCGGCAGCGTCCTTACCCTCAACGGCGATCTGGCCGACGTCGAGCGCCGCCAGCGAGGAGGCCAGCTGCTTGGCTGCCCCTTCCGCACCGGAGCGGCCGTCATCGCAGGCGGTCAATGACCCAGCCATCACCAGCGATACGAGACCAAGGACAAGACCATGTTTTTTCAGTTTCCCCATTTGCCACATTATGCCCGCTTCCCCCGACAGTTTCTTGTCCCGGCCAGCAGACGGACAGCCGCCGTCCGCCACCCTGGATGGAGTTGGCGGGCAACGACCAAAACTCCAACCCGGTCCGGGGGAGTCAGTGCCCGCGGATGATCCTGCGCTGCGTGGCAACAGCGATGGCTGCGGTCCGGTTGTCCACGCCGAGTTTCGAGTAGATGTGCACCAGGTGAGTCTTCACCGTGGCCTCGGAAATGAAGAGTTGCTTGGCGATTGCACGGTTGCTCATGCCCGTTGCCAGAAGCTCCAACAGCTGCACTTCCCGGGCGCTCAAAGCCGGCGATGGATTCCGGATGCGGCCCATAAGCCGCGCGGCAACCTCGGGTGCCAGCGCAGTTTGCCCGGCCGCTGCGGACAACACGGCCTGGCGGATTTGCTCCGGCGGGGCGTCCTTCAACATGTAGCCACTGGCGCCGGCCTCCACTGCCGCGAGAATGTCGGCGTCAGTGTCGTAAGTGGTCAGAATCAGCACCGGCGGCGGGGGAGTACCGGCCTCACCCGCCTTGATCTTCTCCGTGGCCGTCACGCCATCCATGCCGCTGCCCATCTGCAAGTCCATAAGCACCAAATCCACGGGCTCACCCAAGGTGTGCAGTTTGCTGAGTTCGCTCAGCGCAGCATCACCATCAGCGGCTTCGGCAACCACGGTTACCCCCGGGAAATCGGCGAGCATTGCCCGCAGTCCCGCCCGAACCACGGGATGATCATCCACCAACAGCACCCGGATCTCACTCATGCAGCACCCTCATCCGCGGGCAGGGGCACCCGGATTGCAACTACGGTCCCCTCACCAGTCGCCGATTCAATTTCCAGGCGACCATCCAGCGCGGCCAGCCGCTCGCGCAAACTCTGAAGCCCGACGCCGGTTCCGTCGCCCCGCGCTGAACCGGCCGCCATCGATGGTTCGAATCCCCTCCCGTCATCAAAAACGTCCAAGGTCACCTCGGCGCCCAGGAAGGAAAGGGTTACGACGGCGGTGCGGGCTTGGGCGTGCGCCCACACGTTTGCGAGGGAAGCCTGCGCGGCCCGGAGCAGGGTGGTCTGGTACGTATTCGGCAGCTCTACAGGCGTACCCGCCAGCTCGAAGCGGCAGCGCAGGGCAGACCCCCGGGCGGCTGCCTCCGTCTCCGTCTTTGCGCACAACCTGCGGAGGGTGTCCACGAGCCCGGACTCCTCAAGATCCGGCGAACGCAAGCCACGCACAAAGCTTCGAGCCTCGGCAAGATTGGCCGAAGCCGTGTCTTGAACCGTACGTAAACGCTCCTTTGCAGCGGCGGCGTCACCGTCGTCCAAGGCTTTCTCGGCGGACCTGCCCATCAGGATGATGCTTGAGAAGCCCTGTGCAAGGGTGTCGTGGATCTCCCGCGCGAGCCGTTCGCGTTCAGCCAGAGTTCCGGCGTCGTGCTGGGTTTGAGCGAGCTCGGCGCGTGTCCTGCGAAGCTCGTCAGCTACAGCGCGTTGGTTCTCGGCTTCAAGGAACAGCGCACGGTACGCCAGGCCGGTGACCACCGCGAAGACTGCCCCGAACGCCGGCCCCAGAACCATCGAAAGCTGCAAGCCGCCGTCGGACAAGCCACGGCTATGGAACCAGAGGGTTCCCACCAGAAGGATTGTGCTCACCGCAATTGCCGGCAATGCGAGCCTGCGGGGGAGCAGGTGTAGTTGCAGGAAGAACAAGGGGAAGGCTACCCACGCGAAGTCGCTGCTGACCAGCAGGAGGAGCAGCCACAAGAGCATCACCGCGCCCAGCCACCAGCGTGCATAGGGTGTGGGATTGAAACGGGTTGAGTCGCTTGCATGGCGCTTTTCCAGAAGAGTCCCACCGAGGTAGACCAGCGCCAGCAAGACCGAAAGCGCCAGGCCGGCAGCCACGGCCAAGGCTGGCGGCGCTCCGCTGGTTCCCATTCCCGTCATCAGACGGACTACGGCCACCAACAAGAGAACCGCGAAACCCACATGCAGGCTCACGCGCAGCACGCGGAGGATTGTGGCGGCGCCAGCGGGAGACTGCATGCTTCACAGCGTATCCCCGGTGATCCCTCATGGAACCCACTTTCCGCGTCTCCGGGCTTGAATCAACCATTCGGATGATCGCCGGTTCAACCACTCGATGCCAGCCGATCCATCCGGCTTCCGATGCCCGTCCGGCCTATCGCCGGAAGAGTTGGGATAGCCGGGATCAAGCCCGCACTGAATCGAAGGAATCCGATGTTTCTTGCCATCCGCGACATCCGCTTTGCCAAGGGTCGTTTCGCGCTCATGGGCAGCGTGGTCGCCCTGATCACGTTGCTGCTGGTGATGCTTTCCGGGCTGACTGCGGGCCTGGGCAACCAGTCGACGTCGGCCATTGGTGCCCTGCCCTTCCAGCAGGTCATCTTCGGGGCCTCCGCTGGAGGTGAGCCAAAGGCGTCGTACACCGAGTCAGAAGTTTCTTCTGCCCAGCTCGGGGCATGGCGGGACCAGCCGGGTGTGACGTCCGCGCAGGCGCTGGGGATCAGCCAGACCCGTTTCCAGTCTCTGGGTAACCGTGGGACCCCCACCGGGACCGCGAACGTGGCCGTCTTCGGCGGGGCTGTGGCTCCGTCCGCTGTGGAGGACGGGACCGTGATGGTGGGCGAATCACTGGCCAAGGAACTGACCCTGGATGTCGGCAGCCGGGTCCGTGCGGGCGGGACAGACCTGACGGTTTCAGCTGTTGTAGAAGACCAGTGGTACTCCCACACCGGCGTGGTGTGGACAACGCTGGAGACCTGGCGGACCATCGCTCACGCAGCACCGGGAACCGCCACGGTTATCACCGCAACCTTCGACGACGCAGCTTCCGTAAACCTCGACGCCGCCAATGCGGCGGCCGGCACGGTCAGCACCGATCCCGTGGGTTCTTTCCAGGCTCTTGCCTCGTACAAGAGCGAGAACGGTTCGCTCATGCTGATGCAGGCATTTCTTTACGGCATTTCGGCGTTGGTGATCGTCGCCTTCCTGACGGTGTGGACTGTGCAGCGCACTCGTGACATCGCTGTTCTCAAAGCCTTGGGGGCTTCCTCTGGCTACGTGTTGCGGGATGCTCTCACCCAAGCGGCCATGGTGTTGCTGGCAGGAGCCACCCTGGGCGGGCTTCTGGGCTTGGTTGGCGGACTGTTCGCGGCCCAGGCCGCACCATTTCTGATCACTCCCATGACCACGCTGCTTCCTATCGCCGGGATCATCCTTCTCGGGCTGGCGGGTGCGGTCCTGGCCGTCAGAAGCGTCACCAAGGTGGATCCTCTGCTGGCCCTCGGCGGCAACTAATACATTCTTAGAAAGGCATACATTGTGAATACCGCCCTGAACGGCCCGGCCCTGAGCCTGGTCAACGTCTCCCTCGAATACCCCGACGGCACCTCAACCCTCAAGGCGCTGGACGCCGTCAGCCTCAGCGTTCGCAGGAGCGAATTCCTCTCCCTCGTGGGCCCCTCCGGATCGGGCAAGTCCTCGCTTCTCGCCGTCGCCGCAACTCTCGTAAAGCCCACTGCCGGGCTCGTCATCCTTGCCGGGCAGGATGTCGCAGCGCTTTCGGAGGCAGAACGCACGAGCCTTCGCAGCGATAAAGTGGGCATCATCTTCCAGCAACCCAACCTGCTGCCTGCACTCACCGCCGTCGAGCAGTTGCTTATTCGCGAGCATTTGCGAGGCAAGCGAGTGAGGGAAGGGCGGGAGAAGGCAGCCGAACTATTGGACGTCGTGGGACTTTCCGAAGCGGCGCACAAGAGGCCGCACCAACTGTCCGGCGGCCAACGCCAGAGGGTGAACATCGCCAGGGCTCTCATGGGAAGCCCCACGGTTCTCCTCGTCGATGAACCAACAGCCGCGCTCGATCACGAACGCAGCGAGTCGATTGTCCGTCTGCTGCGGCAGGTCACCGACGAGTTCCGGACGGCAACCGTGATGGTCACCCATGACACGGAGTTCCTACCCCTCACTGACTCTGTAGCCACCATGAGGGACGGACGCATCAGCCGCGCCGTGGTCCCGTCCGCGCAACCCAACTGAGTGACAGCAAACGTCCCAATGGGGCCTCAATAGAGCAGGAGCTGTCCCCTAGTTGGGTGAGCCGAGGAGGGCTTCGTCCTGCGCTTCGTCGTAGGCATCGCGGGCTTCCAGGATGGTGGGCACGTGGCTCTCGGCCCAGTGCCGCAACATGGTCAGGGGCTGCAACAGGGACTCACCCAAAGCCGTCAACCCGTATTCCACCCGTGGAGGAACCTGCGCGTACACGGTTCGGGTGATCAGCCCGTCGCGCTCCAAGGCACGCAGGGTTTGCGTCAGAACTTTCGGGGTTACCACGTTCACCATCTTGCGCAGTTCAGAGAACCGAACCGGCCCGTCCCCGAGCACCTGGATAACCAATGAAGCCCACTTGTCTCCGATGCGCTGGAACACCACCCGCGACGGACAGTTGGGATCCAGGATGTTGCCGGGGAGGTCTTTGGTGTCCACGAGTATCAGTATCCTCCGGGTAACTAGGTTCCTTTGAAGCTATCAGTATCCACTAGATACTGTTGGGGCTATTGCAAGGATACCAACCTCAAGGAGAGCTATGAAAATCGCAGTCTACGGCGCAACGGGCATGGTCGGCAGCCAGATCGTCAACGAGTCCATCACCCGCGGCCACGAGGTAACGGCCATCTCCCGCAAGGGCGCAGAGGTACCCGGTGCCGCTGCACGAGCCGCTGATCAGGCTGACGCTGAGACCTTTGCGTCCATTGCCAAGGATCACGACGTCGTAGTGCTGGCTACGGGCCCCAGCCGCACCGGCGGCGACCATGCGGACTGGCTGGATGCCATGTCCACGGCGTACAGCAATGCCGAAGGCACGCGACTGATGATCGTTGGCGGCGCCGGCACCTTGGAAATCGATGGCGTCCGCCCGCTGGATTCCCCGGACTTCCCCGAGGCCTACAAGGCTGAAGCCACCACGGCAGCCCAGGCCCTGGAAACTGTCAAGCAGTCCCCGGAGTCCCTTGACTGGACCGTCCTGGCACCCGCCCCCGTCATCCAGCCCGGTGAGCGCACTGGTGAATACAGCGTGGCCAAGGATTCACCGGCCGGCAACAGCATCTCCACGCAGGACTACGCCGTAGCCATGCTGGACGAGATTGAGAGCCCGGCTCACCGCCGCGCCCGCTTCACGGCCGCCAACTAAGAGCGTCCAACCAAGGGCGCCAACCAAGGCCGCCAAACCAAGGCTCTAGCCAAAAACTAGAGACCAACGCCCAGCCCGGGTACCCGCATCTTGAATATGTCCTTGAGGGCATGTTTTGCCGCGTGGTACCCGGGCATTCCCGTCACCCCAGGCCCCGGCGGGGTAGACGAGGAACACAGGTATACGCCGTGCATGGGGGTGCGCCACGGCACGTTGGACACTACCGGCCGTTGCACCAGGCCCCGTAGGTCCAGCAGTCCTGCACTGAAGTCTCCACCAACATAGTTCTCGTTGTAAGCGGACAGTTCCGCCGCCGTCGTGGTCTTTGATGCCACCACAAGATCACGGAAGCCCGGTGCGTAACGTTCAATGCGCGCCATGACTGCTTCCGCCATGTCCACAGTGGAGTTGGCGGGCACGTGGCAATAGGACCACAGCACATGGCGGCCTTCCGGTGCCCGCGTGGAGTCCACCAGTGAAGGCTGGGACACCAGGACGTAGGGCTCCGTTGGATGCTTACCCATGTCCACGAGGTTCTCGGACTCAGCCATCGCAAGCCGTGAGCCGCCAACGTGGACTGTGCCCGCCGTCGCCAATCCGGGGTCGCGCCATGGAACAGGTCCGGACAGGATGAAGTCCACCTTGCAGGCTGCATTCCCAAAACGGAATGTTTCCAGTGCCCGGCGGTAACGGTCGGGCACTTCGGAGCCACCCAGGCGCGCCAGAGTTGGCGGGGCAACATCCAACAGAATGGCTTTCGCGGGACGGACCTGATCCAAGGAGTCCACACGCTCGCCAACGCGAATAGTGCCTCCGTGCGCCGTGAGGTCATCAGCCATTGCTTTGGCGATCGACATGGAGCCAGTAACCGGGATCACCCAACCGCCCGCATGCGCCAGCAGGCTAAGCAGCAGTCCGGCACCGGTTGAACTGAGGGACGGCTGCGATCCGAGGGCGTGTGACATCACGCCCGTCAACAGGGCGGGGGCAGCGTCCTCACGGAATCGCCGCATCCACAGCGGGGTCCCCTGATCCAGGGTGGCCAGACCGAATCTGATAGCCGCCAACGGGTCCTTTGGAACACGGAGGAGTTGATTGGACGTAAAGTCCACCACCCCATCCACCCGCTCCAACAGGGGCTGCAGCAGCCGACGGTAGGCCGGACCGTCCACGCCCAACTCCTGAACCGTCCGGTCCAGGGATTGGTAGGCCAAGGCAGCCCCTCCGCTGTCCAGGGGTGTTCCGTGCTGGACCTCCGGCACCCGCAGATCCACGCGCTGTGACAATTCAAAGGCACGGAAGAAGGGAGACGCCACAGCCATAGGGTGCACTGCAGAGCAGACATCGTAAAGGTAGCCGGGTTCAATCAGCTCGCTGGTCCGTGATCCACCGCCGATCGCATCAGCAGCTTCGTAAAGGCGCACACTCAGCCCT
Source organism: Arthrobacter sp. 9V (assembly GCF_902506065.1). Lineage (GTDB taxonomy): Bacteria > Actinomycetota > Actinomycetes > Actinomycetales > Micrococcaceae > Arthrobacter. Next base: position 4,735,712 of record NZ_LR732912.1, on the reverse strand, counting down.
GCCCGGGCCATAACCACTGCGGCGGCCAGCCCGTTGGGACCGGCGCCGACGACGGCGACATCAACCATCGCTGTTTACCTCCATACGCTGGGGTGCTTTCGCTTCCGTACTCTCCACCGTAGCCCGGGGACGCCATGGCAGCACGGACCGGGAGGGGCGGAAGACGTCGAATCGCAGCCAGTCCCGCGCGCCGTCGAATGGTCCGCCATGGGGATCGTCCTCGCCATGCGCACGGATTGGGTCATGTGCGGGATCCAGGATGTCCATGACCACCCGTGCCATGAGATAGGCGGTTGCAATCATGTGCAGCCCCACCGCCAGCACGTAATACGACATATCGATGTTGTGTTGGACGGATCCGCCGCTGGTGGTCTGCCCCAGGTACATCCAGACAGCTGCCCAATGCAGCCCCTCAGCCGCTTGCCAGATGAGGAAGTCGCGCCAGCGGGGCCGGGCCAAGGCAAGCAGCGGTATGAGCCACATGACGAACTGCGGCGAGTAGACCTTGTTGGTGAGGATAAACGCGGCAACTATAAGGAACACGAGCTGCGCCAAGCGGGGTCGTGTTGGAGCGCACAAAGCCAGCGCCCCAATAAGCACGCAGGCCACAGCGAAGAGGACCAAAGCCAGCGTGTTGATGGTTGCCCCATCAAGCTGCATCCAGTGGACTCTGTCCGCCACGAGGTTGTATGCGAACCACGGCGAGCTGTACCCGGCAGTGCGGTTCTGGCTGAATTCGAAGAAGTAGCTCCAGCCGGTTGGGTTCAACACTGCGATGGGAAGATTCACCGCCAGCCATGACGCCAGGGCTGTACCAGCAGTGATAAAGAATGTGCGCAGCTTGCCGGTGCGCAGGGCCAGTACCAACACGGCACCGAGTATCAGCAACGGATACATCTTGGTGGCGGCACCCAGCCCGATGCATACGCCGGCCAGGACCAGCTTGTCCCGGGAGAAGAAGTACATTCCCAGGGCAAGCAGCCCTACAGCCCACATGTCCCAGTTGATGAATCCGGCCAGAATGATCCCGGGGGCTACGGCCACCATGGCGGCATCCCAAGGGCGGCGCCTGTTGATCCTTGCGGTGAGGAGCACGGTAACAATCCATACTGCGACGATCAGTGTTGCGTTGACGTCGAAGTAGCCCAGTATGCGTTCGTTTCCTACGCCCCGGCCCGGAACCAGCAAAGCGGTAATGCCGGCGATGATGCCCATGAGAACCGGGTACTCGAAGAGGCTGCTCTGGCTAAAGAAGGGGAAAATGCCGTCGCCCAAGCCGCGGTTCCGGAAAAGCTCAGGAAAATCCGAATAGCACGTTGCGTAGAACTGGCCGGGAGTCTCCCAGCCGCGCACACGGCAGAAGTCCTTGGCGAGCACAGCGAGCAGTGCAGCAAAAACTGTGAGCATGATCAGGACCCGTTCCACAGTGAACGGACCGGACCTCATTTGCCCGGGTGAGGAGCGCTTTCCCAGGGGACCACCCACAAGTTCCGTGAAATTGCGAAGCAGGGCGTCACTGCGGCTCGGAACCACAAAGCGGGCACGTTTTTGCAGCTTGTGAGGCTTCGTCTCCTGCATGGGTTCGAGCTTACAGTCCAGCGCGGGTTCACCAGGCTAAGCGCGGGTTAATCAGGTTAAAGGGGGAGGAGCCCACGCGTAGCCGCGTGGGCTCCTTGAGGTTCAGCATTAATGTGTGGCATCTGAACTCCTTCGGGCTCAGCCAAGGGGGATCAGCGGATGAGTCCCATCTGGTGCAGGGCAACGTAGACGTCTTCACGGCGCTGATCGAGCAGCTGGCCATTGAACAGAGTGCGGTCCTTGGGAGCATGGGTGCTCTTGACGAAGCGCATGTCTTCCGGGCGTTTTCGCATGGTTCACCTCCTTTCAGGAGAAATTCATCGGAATTTAGGCACAACAATTAGAGGCACATTAATTCAACAGAATTTGAGGCCTGAAAAGGGCATAAATAGCCGAGGCTAATAATGGGATGTGCGGACCGAATCGACAACGGATTCGTTATGCAATAGCGCGTGCTTCCGGCAGTCGACCCAACAAGAAGCTGGTTCCGAACTATGGGGAAACTGCGCACCCGCGGCATGCTGCGTGGGTCCGCGCCTACAACTGACTACTCAGCCATCCAAAGACAGGAAGGCCGTCAGGAATACCGCCGGCAACAAGCCGGTCCGGTAGTTCAGGAGTGAGTCAGAGAGCAAAAACGGCGCGCGTCATCAGCAGAGGCCGGGGTAGCAGTGACGGTCAACTTCCGTCCGCTAGTCAAAGTAATCATTTTTCCCAACCTCCTTTTCTGGTCACAGGGACCTGCTGTGGCAATGCCCGGCTGACTGAACCAGGGAATGCGCGCCTTGTTCCCGGCGAGTCGCTCTGGGAACAAGATATAAGTTACCCCATGAAGAAGGAGTTTGACCAGCGAAATTAGCTAATTCGCCAAAAGTTTTTCTAAATTCGCGTTTAGAGTCCCCAGCGCACAATTGCGGGCGTCCGCTTATCCCACCCAAGAGTGCAGACCTTCGCTGTTCCCAGAATGAAGTGCCGGCCCTCTCGGGCATCCATTTCGAGCCAGCGGGCGGTAAGGATCCTGGAGAAATGACCGTGGGCCACAATCAGGACATTGTCCATTCCTGATTCCAGGACCCGTCCAATGATCTTGTCTGCGCGGGCAGCAACTTCGTCCAGGGTTTCGCCGTTGGGAACGCCGTCGGTCCAAATGAGGTAGTCCGGGTTGTCCTTGCGGATCAGGTCCGAACTGATGCCTTCGTAGTCGCCGTAGTTCCATTCCACGGCCAGTGGCTCATGGACGGCTTCCGGGTAGCCTGCAAGTTCTGCCGTCCGCCGGGCGCGGCGCAGTGGCGAGGTGAGGACAAGGTCAAAGTCGATGCTTTCCAGGACCTTACGGGCTTCAACGGCTTGCTGCTCTCCCTCAACGGTGAGGGGAAGGTCCGTCAGGCCGGTGTACTGACCACTCTTGGACCACTCTGTCTCGCCGTGGCGAAGGATCCAGAGTTGCGGACGCGGTGAAGTCGCAGCGTTCATGAGGGCTCCTCAGTTTCGGTCAATGGCTCGACGACGGCGGACTCGGGTTGCGTTTCCCACCAAGCCAAGAGTTTCTGCTCGGCTTCCTCGCGGGAGAGTGGTCCGTGTTCCATGCGTTCCTCCAGAAGGAACTTGTACGCCCGCCCCACAACGGGACCAGGATTGAGTCCCAGGAGTGCCATGATCTGCGCACCATCCAGGTCAGGACGGACGGCCGCCAACGATTCCTGTTCCAGAAGCGCCGAAATGCGGTGCTCAAGGTCATCGTAGGCGAAGGACAGGCGGTCGGCCTTCCGTTGGTTACGCGTGGTGACGTCGGAGCGGGTGAGGCGGTGCAGTCGTTCCAGGAGTGGGCCGGCGTCGGTGACGTAGCGGCGGACTGCGGAGTCGCTCCAGCCGGCATCGCCATAGCCGTAGAAGCGCATGTGCAGTTCAACAAGCCGGGAAACGGCCTTGATGGACTCGTTGTCGAAACGCAGCGCTTTCATGCGCTTGGCTGTCAGCTTGGAACCCACAACGTCATGGTGGCGGAAGCTCACCGCGCCGCCCGGTTCAAAGCGGCGCGTAGCCGGCTTGCCGACGTCGTGCATCAACGCAGCGAACCTCAACACAAAGTCGGGGCCGGGGACGGCACCGTCAGGTCCGGTTTCCAAGGCAGCAGCCTGCTCCAGGACCTGCAGTGAGTGCTGGTACACGTCTTTGTGCCGGTGGTGCTCGTCGGCTTCGAGGCGCAGGGCGGAAACTTCAGGAAGCACGAACTCAGCGAGGCCTGTGTCCACCAAAAGGTCAATTCCCACGCGGGGGCGTGCTCCGTTGATCAGCTTCACCAACTCTTCCCGGACGCGCTCCGCGGAAATGATCTTGATGCGGTCGGCCATCTGAGACATGGCGAGCCGGACGTCGTCGTGAACCGACACGCCGAGCTGGGAAGCAAAACGGGCCGCGCGCATCATGCGCAGAGGGTCGTCGGAGAAGGATGCCTCCGGGGCACCTGGCGTGGCGAGCTCCGAGGCGTGAAGGTCCCTGACGCCACCGAAGGGATCCACGAGTTCAAGGCTGGGGAGCCGCAGCGCCATGGCGTTGATGGTGAAGTCGCGGCGCAGGAGATCGTCCGTCAGGGAGTTGCCGAACGCCACCACGGGCTTACGCGAATCGGGGTCGTAGGCTTCAGCGCGATACGTAGTGATTTCTATCTGGAAACCACTCTTCTTCATGCCGATAGTGCCGAAAGCACGGCCGATTTCCCAGAAGTTGTCCGCCCACTTCTTGATGACGCCAATGGTCTGGTCCGGCGTGGCGTCAGTGGTGAAATCGAGGTCCGGAGATGTCCTCCCCAGGAAGAGGTCGCGCACAGGCCCACCCACCAGCGACAACTCGAAGCCGGCGTCCACAAAGCGCTGCCCGAGGTCGAGAACCACCGGATCGATGGTGAAGTTAACTGAAGAGCTGTCCAATACGTGCGCCATAGTCCCTTAAGCTTGGCAGATTTTTGCTCAGCATTGGGCCACTGTTCCATGCGAAATCAGGCATGTGTCCGCAGACCATCTCCCGGAGTCCATCTTGTGGCCATGTCCCGGTCATCACTCGAGGGCAAGAGTCGTTAGAGTGGACCTCATGGCCAACCCGATCCCGAGCGCTCCTGGCAGGAGGACAAACGCACCGTTGCCGTCGGCAATCGGTGCCCACGTCGCGCCTGCCCAGCAGCACCCGGTGCAGGCCTCGCTTCCTACTGTGGAGGAAGTCTCGGCCGGCGGCGTTGTAGTTGACACGTCCGACGGCGAGCTCCGGGTTGCGATCATCGCCCGCCTTAATAGGGGTGGCCGGCTTGAGTGGTGCCTGCCGAAGGGCCATCCGGAGGGTCGGGAGAACAACGAGGAAGCCGCTGTCCGCGAGATCGCCGAGGAAACCGGGATCGAAGGCAGCATCCTTGCGCCCCTGGGCAGCATCGATTACTGGTTCACTGTGAGCGGCCACCGCGTTCACAAAACCGTGCACCATTTTCTGTTGCGGGCAACCGGTGGAGAGCTGACAATCGAGAATGATCCGGACCAGGAAGCGGTGGATGCCGCATGGGTCCCCATCCAGGAACTGGCCCGGAAATTGTCCTTTCCCAATGAACGCCGCATCGCCGATCTGGCACGGGAAGTGCTGCCCGAACATCTCTGACCCCGGTACATGGGACGATAAAGGCGATGTCTGAAGCCAAAACAACCCAGTCCGTTCAGTCCGGAGAAGCACGTTCCAGCGCCATCATGGCATCAGGGACCCTCGTTTCCCGTTTCCTTGGCTTCGCCAAAACGTGGATGCTCGGCGCCGCCCTGGGCCTGGGCTCCACCATCAATGACACGTTCATTAATGCGAACAACCTTCCCAACCTGATCTTCCTGCTGGTGGCCGGCGGTGTGTTCAACGCCGTCCTGGTCCCGCAGATCATCAAGGCCAGCAAGGCCCCGGACCGCGGCGCGGATTACATCAGCCGCCTGCTGACACTGGCAGTCCTGGTGCTGCTGGCTCTGACCACGCTGGTGACACTCGCGGCGCCCCTGGTCATCGACCTCACCACTCAGGGTTACTCGGAGCAACAGAAAGCCCTGGCAGTCACCTTCGCGTTCTGGTGCCTGCCCCAGATCTTCTTTTACGGGCTCTACGCCCTTCTCACGCAGGTGCTGAACGCCCACGGAGCGTTCGGCCCCGCCATGTGGGCCCCCATCCTGAACAATCTGGTGGCTATAGCGGGCTTGGGCATGTTCATCTGGATTCTTGGCGAGAACATCCACAATCCCCACACCCTGGATAATTGGGGGCCAACCCAGACGCTCCTGATTGCCGGTTTCTCCACATTTGGTGTGGTGGCGCAGACCGCCATCCTGCTGATTCCAGTCTTCCGCTTGCGCCTCGGCTTGCGTCCCCGGTTCGGTTGGCGCGGCGTGGGACTGGGCCAAGCAGCCAAGTTGAGCGTCTGGACGTTGGCGACTGCCGCCGTCGGGCAGTTGGCGTTCCTGTACATCATGAGGATCGCTACCATTCCCGGCGCTGAGCGCCTCCGGTTGGACAACGCAGGGGACAAGGCAGCTGCTGCCGTTCTGCCCGGCAACGCCGTCCTCGAGGTGGCGAGTCAGCTGTACCTGCTGCCGCACTCCATCATCGCGTTGTCCTTGGCCACCGTCCTCTTTAACCGCATGACACGTGCGTCCCAAGACGGCAATAAAGCCGAATTGCGCGACGCCCTCTCCCACGGCCTCCGCACCATGGCCGTAGCCACGGTTTTCGGTGCCTTGGCGCTGTTCGCCTTGGCGGGTCCTCTGGGCATGTTCTTCTCCGGCGGCGAGCCGCAAGACGGCGTCATGCTTGCCCAGACCCTCACCATCCTTGCCCTCAGCACGCCGTTCCTGAGCGCAAACTTCATGATGTCCCGCGTGTTCTACGCCAACGAGGACGCCCGTACACCCCTGTACGTTCAGTTGTGGCTCGCCGTGATCTACGTGGTGGGTGCGTTCTTCATCCAGTTCCTTCCCGTGGGCCAGATCATCTACGCAATCGCCATTCTCTACACTCTGGGCAACATCCTGTCCGTGGTCATCAGCGTGGTGTTCCTGCGCCGCTTGCTAGGTCACCTCGACGGTCCGCGAATCGCGAATTCATACATTCGCATGGGCTACGCAGGCCTGGGTTCTGCGGTTGCCGGCGCAGGTGCTCTGTGGCTTTTGGGCAGCTACCGTGCCGACGGTTTCGCCTGGAGCAGCCGGCCGGCCGCCCTTGTCACGGTGGTGGTCGTCGGGCCCGTCATGCTGCTTGCGTACCTGGTCCTCCTGCGCGTCTTCCACGTCACCGAACTGCGCGACCTCCTGCGTCCGCTCATGGGTCGTTTGGGTCGCGGCGCACCCGCACCGGTTACCGGCGCAGCAACGGAACCCACGACGCCGGCACGCGCCACGGTCTCGGACGATACCGGTTTGATTCCGCGCATCTCCGGCGAGTTCGACGCTGCCTCGTTCAGGGCCGGGCCGGCGCTTGCGCCGCAGCGTTCCACCGAACCCGCCGAACCGACCGCTGAGGACTCACCTGAGGCACCCAAGACGTACCTCCCTGAGGAAGACGCACCCAGCACTGCTCGTGGCAGCAAGTTCAAACCACAGGTCCCGCTGCCGGGCCGGCGCACCTACCAGGGCGACGCCGGACAGAATCCGTACTTCCCCACACGCGGAAACCACAGGAAGTAGGCCGGTGGCGCCAACATGGGCGGCGGGCCTCAATCCGCTAGGCTAGAAACGAATATAGGTAGTTGCAAAAGCGGTTCAACCGGCCAGCCGGGTGAACCAGAAGCAGGACCGCAGCTCCCGGACAGCCTAGGAGGAACACGTGTCCCACCCGATCGACGTCGGATCAGTACTTGGCGGCCGCTACAAGGTCACGGCCAATGTATTGACCTCGCATGACCAAGATCAGGTGCTCGACGGCGTGGACCAGGTCCTCAACCGTCCCGTGAGCATCCTTGTTGCCGGTCCCGGAAATGCCGAGCAAGTGGCGCAGAGTGCCCGCGAAGTCGCCACAGGGGAGCGGCCGGGCCACGTTCAGATCCTAGACCTTGGCATTAGCGAAAACACCACTTACCTGATCACCAACCACAGCACCGCACCGGACCTCCTGGACCTGGTAGTGGCCACCAACCCGCCGTACATCGAGCCCTTCTTCACGGAGACGCTCGGAAGTGAGATCTTCGGCCAGCCCCGGACCTATGAGCCTGAAACGTACGACGGTCTGTACGAGGATGACGAGCACGACGCCGAGTACATCCAGTATGACGAAAACGGCTACCCCGTCCCGTCGGAGTACGACGAGCCCGAAGCTGAGCCTGCCGCACCCGCACGCACGGCACCGCACGTACCGCCAATGCCCTCCTCCAGCCCGTCTGCACCCAAGAGCGGGATCGCAGGCAAGCTGGCTGCCGCCGCTGCCGGTGCCGGAGCAGCAGGCATTGCCGCCGCTGCTGCGCTTAAGAATTCCTCCAAGAACCACGACTCCGGTGCTGACGTTGCCGGTTCTGCTGGTGCCGGTGCTGACGTTGCTGACGGTAGGGGTGGAGCCTCGCCTGCTGCTGCCTCCCAGCCTCCAACACAGGCCGTCTCGTCGCAGTCTGTTAGCCGCGAGCCTGTCAGTCGTGAATCCGTTAATCGTGAATCTGTCAGTCGTGACACGGCTGCAGAACCCAAGGTTTCACTGTGGTCCGAGGAGGACTACGGCTTTAGCGACAGGGGCGTGGGCGGTGGCAGCGCAGCCGCCTCAGGCGCTGCAGCAGCCTCGGCCGGCGCAGCAGCTGGTGGCGTTGGAAGCCGTGGCAATGACTCCGGCTACGATCGGACGGCAAGCAACTTCCCGGCGTCGTCCGCTGCCGCGGGCAATTACGCCGATGATTACGCGGACGAGGAAGTTTATGAAGACGAGGCGCCGGAAAAGGAACCTCGTTCCCTTCGCTGGCTGGTAGGTGGCCTGCTCGCCGCCGTCTTGGTGGTGGGACTCGTCCTTGCCGTAACCAACCTCGGCAGTCTCCTGCCCAGCGGGGCACCAGCCGCCACGCAGAGTACGCCCGCCCCGCAAACCACGGCCGCGGAAACCGAAGAGCCGGAGCCCACGCAGGCCCCGCCCCCCGCCACACCGCCGGCCATCCAAGAGATCACCCGCCTTGGTGACTTCCCCTTCGCCGCCACCTATGACAAGGACCTTGCCAGGGCCTTTGACGGTAACGCAGCAAGCTACTGGTCGGACATGGAATTTGCTTCAGCTAACTGGGGCGGACTCTTCGAAGATATGCCTCTTGTGGTCAAGTTGAAGGAAGCCACAGAGGTCAAGTCCGTTGTCCTCAATCAGCTGGGCGGCTCCGGTGGCAGTATCAGCGTTTACACCAACGACCGTCCTGCCATGGATGGCGCAAAACTGGTGGGGACCAACAGCTTCACCTCACCTGAACTGACCATGCCGCTTGCAGCGCCGACGCAGACCCAGTACGTCATTGTGGTCATCAGTGCCCTCCCCAAGCTGGCTGCCCCGAAAACGCGATTCGGCTTCGGTCTGCGCCTCGCCGAGGTCACCGTCCAGTAGGCGCACCACTGTAGCCGCATCCAACGTAGGTAGCAGCAGAGGCCGTTTTGATTCGTCAGAACGGCCTCTGCTGCTACTTACCTTGGCGTCACCGCTTAGATTCGCCACGTGTACAGACGGTACCCTGAATGTTGGTGGCTTCTAGGGTCCCCAACTCCAACGGAATATTTGGAACGCAACAGGGGTTGAGTCAGATGGCTGCCCCGAAAGCCGCAGCATCGACTAAGGAAGAGGTTCACGCCAAGTGAGCATTGCAGAAAACAGCGCATCGCAGGTGCGTGACGTCATCATCGTAGGTTCAGGCCCCGCCGGCTACACAGCCGCTGTTTACACCGCCCGAGCCAACATGAAGCCTCTGCTCATTGCCGGTTCCGTCACTGCCGGTGGCGAACTGATGAACACCACCGACGTGGAAAACTACCCGGGTTTCCCGGAAGGCATCATGGGCCCGGACCTCATGGAGAACTTCGAAAAGCAGGCCGCCCGTTTCGGCACTGAGATTCAGTTCGAGGATGTCACCGAGTTGGATCTCGACGGCGACATCAAGACTGTGACCATCGGTACGGGGGAGACCTTCCAAGCGAAGGCGATCATTCTGTCCACAGGTTCTGCATACCGCGAGCTCGGCTTGGCCAATGAGAAGCGCCTTTCCGGCCACGGCGTTAGCTGGTGTGCAACCTGCGATGGTTTCTTCTTCAAGGATCAGGACATCGCCGTCATCGGTGGTGGCGACTCCGCCATGGAGGAAGCTTTGTTCCTCACCAAGTTCGCGAAGTCGGTTACCGTTGTCCACCGTCGCGACACCCTCAAGGCTTCAAAAATCATGGGTGACCGTGCACAGGCTCACGAGAAGATTAACTTCGTCTGGAACACGGCTGTGGAGGATGTTCTCGGTGAGAACAAGGTCACCGGCCTCAAGCTGAAGAACCTCGTTGACGGCACCGAGTCGGAGCTCGCAGTCACCGGCGTATTCGTGGCCATCGGCAACGACCCCCGTACTGATCTCATCAAGGGCAAGGTGGATCTGACACCCGAGGGAACCATCGCTGTGGAGGGCCGTAGCTCTCGGACCAACATCAAGGGTGTTTTCGCCGCGGGCGATGTCATCGACCCCACGTACCGTCAAGCCATCACGGCTTCGGGCTCTGGTTGCGTGGCCGCCCTGGACGTCGAGCACTACCTCGCAGACCTGCACTCCTAAAGCTGCATCCAAGCAACCATACGAAGGGAAAAGTTATGAGCAACGCAAAAGACGTAACTGACGCAAGCTTCAGCACAGATGTCCTGGCTTCCGAAAAGCCGGTCATCGTAGACTTCTGGGCAGAGTGGTGTGGCCCCTGCCGCAAGCTCGGTCCCATCCTGGACGAAATCTCTGTTGAGTACAGCGACAAGGTTGAAGTTGTGAAACTCAACGTCGACGACAACCCCGCTATTGCCGCCGAGTATGGCATCACCTCCATCCCGGCCGTATACCTGTTCAGCGGGGGAGAAGTTAAGAGCACTGTTATCGGCGCCAAGCCGAAGCAGTTCTTCGAGAAGGAATTCGCGGACGTCCTGTCCTAAGCTTCATGCTTAGCTAAGTCAGCCGAAAACCGGCGGTTGCTGCTCCTGATGGAGCGGGAATCGCCGGTTTTCTGCTGCTCCGGCAGAAATAAACCTGAATCAGTCGCTGATGAATCATTCTTGCGCTCAAAGGGCCTGGGAACTCCCCGAAGAGGAGTTTTCATCCGCTCCTACCTGGGGTAGGGGCGAATCCGGATCTTACTGAGCCTCAGACCTTCCGGTCGGCCTCTCCAGGACTTCGTTCAGCAACGGAGGATTTTGTTTTGGCCGTCGGCTCATTTATGCGAACCTCACTTGCATCCACACCAACCATGGCCTCAGAACGAGTCGACCAGTAGCCGCCTCGCGTGGTGCTCTTGCCCCCATTAGCTCAGGAGCGTTGGTACAAGAAGTATCTGGAGGTAGCTTCGAGTTATGCCCGGAGCCACCTCTTCCGCATAGCACCTTGTTTCACGTGAAACATCTATCCCTTTTGCCAGATGGGCCTGCCTAGATCATCCCGCCCGATGCGTCCTTGGTCTCTCGTGTTTCTGTTTCACGTGAAACAATCACCGAACGCTGACAGTACCTTTGCGATTTCGCTTCTCAGCAGACATTGCGTAAGTGGTCGTCAATAATCGAGGGAGTAGGAAGTAGGTTAAGCACGGCATGCGCCCGGGCGGAGACGCTAAAGACCTGCTCATTCGCCCGTGGGGCTGCACCGGTACGGAGGTGATCACAATCAATGGGGCCGGCAATCAGAAACAGGAGAGAACACCAGCTGAGGCCATTTCCGCTCCACGGGAGGGCCTATGACTGGCCATCTGGCCTACGTCCTTATAGATCGCATGCACTGGGACAGCCGGACCCATGTCAGTGCTGCACTCTGATGTCCGCCTTGAACCCTGAACGCGGCGCGGACTAACCCCTGCCATGGGATCATGGGCGTGCTGGGGCCCCTGAAAGGACGCGGGATAAGCATCACTCACAGGAGCGCTAAACGGCCTCGATAGGGGCTTCTTGCCCTTCTGGGAGGCTGCCTATGGCCACGATTGTGACAATTTGGCTCGTTTTCCATCAGTTCATGCATCACTAAGCCAGCAGCCACAACCAGCGTCGAGTCGGGGCCGAAACAGAGCCTGGTGAACTGGATCATTATTAATTGCATGTCCAGCCAGCTCAGCACCTAAGGGTGTGTGCCCTCCTTTGGCCAGTGGCAGTAGCAGTGGCTGCTACCAAGCTCCCAACCGGCCTAAGCCGGATCTCCTTTCCTCACGGATGTTAGTCGCAGTCTGACCCAGCGGTACGCCGCTACTCGGCGCTTCGAGCAGTCCAAATGGAACCGTGTAAGGGCAAATCTGCCACTGGGCCGCCACGGGGGACCGCTGCACCACCGTCGCCAACCGGATTGGCATCTAAGACTGGTCTGCGTTTCTTTTTGTGCCGGTAAATCCAGTGGACATCAATCTGCGACTAGGTAGCGACGTCCAATCCGCTACTGCCAACGGATTTTCATCAGGCGCCTCTCATTCTGCCGTACTGTCATGAGGCCGCCCATGTCACATCCAAACAATCATCCTGCCAGGCACGGCAAAGTGAGTCCTCGAGCAGTCTGCTTGGACTTAGTCCATGTCGACACATGTCCAATTCCTTCTGCAGTAATCGGAGTCTTCAACCGACGACGGACCCAACAGAGTTCCCATAATCGCCTGAGTCCCCGCCAATCGCCTCAAACCAAGCCCTCGGGGCATCCGGGCCACAAAATATGCATGGGATCGGGTCAACTCCTCCATAATTCCCTCCAGCACTTGAGCGTTTCACGTGAAACATGGCAACTAGCCGCTGGATCCTCTTTTTTCTGGATTTCCCACACTTGAGCTTGTCCCGGAATTGCCCTTTCGGGCATCCGGGGTTCACTCTGTCTCAGAACACCCCTCACCGTCTGCCTCCCAAGGGGACTGGGGTCTGGAAGGCAGTACGAAAGCCCACATCTGACGCTCTTATTGTTTGATGCCACAAAAGCTTCTCCCTGTCATAAGCCATCCTCCTCCATAAAGGCCTCGCCCTACACCTCAGAGCCTGCAGCGATTGCCTGCCACGGCATAAAAGCGAGGAGGCACCCAACGCCAGGCCGCAGCAGTAGCATTTCTAACCAGTTCTGCCGCCCGGGAGGGGCCTATTCGGGACTTAGGCCAGCTAGCTGCTAGAGCCAGCACGACTGGCGGACCACGATACTGTCGCCCTTGGGCACCCTCCAATGCACCAGAGGATCGGCGCGCCAGAGGGCCAACAGGCTAGAGGACCAGAGCGCCAATACGCCAATAGACCCTACTCGTAAGCGCATGCGACCCCACGCGGGTCACCCATACTGCCTCCTAGATGCCCCTGGAGACGGCCTACGGCAAGGAGCGGTGGCGTCCCTGGCACATAGGAGACTTCCACACGGCAGAACCACATCCTTCCAGCAGCGACTGTAGACGTCGTCAGGCACGAAATAGGGAGCTGTGTTGTGGCCGTACTCGTCTTTCCGAAGAAGAGCCGTGGGGAACCCCGTACGCCGTTTCACGTGAAACCAACCGTGCGCCCACACCCTCAATCCGCATCAGTGCTGACAGTGTCCCCACGAGGGCAATAGTGCTCCTACGGCTGGAGTGAACCGCTGTCCCGCCTAACGCGCCATTGCAAACGCTACTGGTCCCCGAATGGAAGACCAGAACACTAGGATTCCTGGGTCCACGAGCGCGAGCAGAGTTCTGGAGACTACACAACACTAGGGCAACAGTGCGGCAGCTGAATGTCGGCTCCGATGCAGCCATCACGTCTTGACGCCTGCTGCCCCGAGAGTGAAAGGACCTTCCATTACTGGCGAAATCCTTAAGAGGACTGCAGGACTGTTTCACGTGAAACACCGCAACCCAACTCCATGCTCCAAGGCGTCCAGAGTGTCCGGTGGAACTGCTGAAACATCGGATGAAAGTTGCCGAGTCAATGTGGAGTTCTACCAATAATCACCAAAGACTCGGGTCAAGGCTCTGGAGAATCGGGTGACGAAAGCCGTTCAGATGCAATAATTCGGCCCCTGATGTCTGTCTCCAAGAAGGGCGCAACCTGGGGCCGACGGAGGCTTCCATGGACCATGCTTGGCGTGGCCATCATAGACCTGAGCCTGGTCTCCCTTGCACTCCAAAGGTCCAGAAGTGGAGCGTTGTTATCCACCGACTTATACACATCGTTATCCACAGGTTTATCCACTCGCCGTGGGCCTCACCACATTTGCTCCTGCGGAGCCGCTCTGATTGGCGATTGCGACGGGAGGACACCGCGCCTCGACGATGAGTGGGCGCGTAGCCCAACTCCGCTGGACGCCACGGCACTTCCGGTGCAAAAACGCCTGGAATCAACGAATATGAGGCTAACGGAGACTCTGATATCGGAGGCTTGAGGGGACGATACAGTCCTGAAGCAGCTTCCCGTCTTTCACCTACATCTGGGGCCGCTAACGAAGCCAAGGCTACTTGTAAAAAGGCGGCCGTCCCGCGCCACCCGACACTGAATCCACACACTTATCCCCAAAGTTTTCCACAGCGATATCCACCGCCTTATCCACCGCTTGCTTATGCACGTCGTGGGCGCACACCGATCGGATCGTGGGCGCCCGCGCCACGTTTCACGTGAAACATGTGACTGCTAGTCAGCGGACCAAAGCGAGCTCCGTAGTCGACCACCAACTTCCCAGAGCTCGTCGGCCGCTACACCGTCGTCCCAAGCCGGGATGGAAAACTCACGACGGCATCAGGGTTTGTCCCCAACATCAGACCATTCGTGTGAGGGATCACTTGTGGACCGCACGAACTGCGGGCGGCCCTGTGGACCGTCGGCTAGTCACGAAGACCAGCGGGGCCGCTCCTGGCGGGAACCTAACACCGACCAGGCCCTGTGAGCTGTAGCCAATAGCGGGCCGATAGACACTGCTGTAAGCCATGTGCGTCGGCCTCCCAGGGGAACGCCCGGAGCTGTTGAGTGTTCCTTGCTTGAGTTCGGCGTTAGCCGGAATGGATTTCCCCCACCCGACTCGGTAAGAACGCCTTGGACGTGTCCGCGATCCGCGGCCATATCTGCGGGTAACACCCCAATAGTCTTCATTCTTCATAGCGCCCGGCAAAGGTGAAGAGGGCTGTGTCAAGAGTCGTGATTGCCTGTCAGCTGTTGGTGATGCCCCCACAGCCGAACAGAGGCTACGCTCATCAGTCGGCAGATCCGTCGATAATGTGTCACCGACAGGATCTACTGAAGGGGCTGTCTGATCATCCTTACCAATCTACGAGTCACTGGGGTCATGTGAACCGCAACTTGGTCATCGATCCGAGGGCTCAGGGGGAGGGGTATGGTCACGAGCACCATCGGCCTGCCCGTGACCGTACAAACATTCCTCGACTCAAGGATCGATGATAAGGCTGGCGTCGTCTAGGGACTTAAAGTAGGGTCCTGCCTCCCCGGCTGGGTATGGAAGAGCTGACTCCCGATCTATAAACCAGGACAGGGCATGGGGGCACAAGGCGTCGCAATTGCAGGATCCCTGCCCGCGGATCGGATGCTGCCTGGCGGACACTGCGGCACTCGGACACTCCGGGAGTCCGTAGAGAAGGACGAGAGTCGAGAATCACCCCCAGGCGCGAATAGCTGCCACCTCCGTCCAGACTACTTCAGTGGTACCGCCCTGTCCCACGGAGGGAGTCTTCTGCGCGGGCACATCCAGCGTATGGTTTCACGTGAAACAAACTACCAGTGTAGCGGCCAGTGCGCAATGGAACCGTCAGTCGCTTGCATCAACGGAACGCGTGGAGTCCACACAGGATGACGGGGTGAACAATCGCTGATTCCCAGCGTCCAACGTCATAGGCCCACCATAGACATACGTATGTTTCACGTGAAACAGGGACAGCGCGAGGCGCAGGGGGTTCCACTAGATCAGCGAGTTTGAGTCACGCGGAATCCACAGCACGTCCCGTCCTCTGCAAGGAGGTCTGGCCTCAGCCCTTAGCCCCGCTAATAGCGTCCGGAAGCCACAAGCGGTCCAGAGGGATCGGTTTCTCCTTCGTCGGGGCCTAAAAGGGGTCTCACGGCGTCTCGAATTGGAGACGAGGGACCACCGCCGATAGATCCCAAAGGAATGCCAGCGGCGAGATCTGGCCCCATGGAACCGAGGCAGCCGGCATGGACACGGCCCTTGTACATGAGCCGGGCCGATCGCGATTCCAATGCGTCAGCGCCCATAAGTACCATCTCAAGGGCCCCCTGGTCACTGAGAGAACGCATAAGGGTTCCTCGTGCAAAGAACGAAGGCAAAGTTGCCAGCAAGGAGACAGGGTGCGAACACTGAACACGAATGCCTTGCCGCAGTGTCTTGTTTCACGTGAAACAGCATTGTTCGTGGCGTTGGCAGTCGCATAGCAGTTGCCTTAGTGATCGAATTCGACCGGAAAGAGCAAGCGGAGAGGCGGGTTCACCGTTGGAGGTTGATGCCCGTTGCTATGACCTAGTATCCCTCGGAGAACCATTCATTGCCCCTCATTGATTCCGCAATACCACCCTTCACTCTTGGCCGTGTGGAGCCCTGCGTCGTTAGGCCGGTCTGATGCGCCCCGCAAATTGCCACCGGGTGGCGATTTCTGCGGTAGCTGGGACTACTCTTACCACTCCACCTTGGCGGACACGGCACGACATCACTGGCCTCGAAAAGACCCGAGAGTGCGTCCGGAGGCTCGGGTGGGGGATCTGCACCTATCCCACAACAGGGAATACAAACACACCAGTCTCCATCGTCCAAAGGGAACAGCTGTATGGATTCAATGGACCAGACCGCAGGCGCACACCCACTGGCTTGAGGGCAAACACGGCTACTCATGCGTCCTGCCGTACCGCTTCTGGCAGCCTCTCGGGCTAGAACATACCTCGTTTCACGTGAAACACTGCATCAAGGATGACAGCAGCCACGTGAAGGGACAAAAGGGTCCGAAGTAGAACCGCTAGAAAGCAAGAAGGACAGCAAAATGGGGCCCACACCGTATGTGAGCCCCATTTGATGAATAGCTGGATTTAGTCTTCGGCGCCCGGGCCGAGAACATCCATAATTCGGTTGAGATCCTCAACGCTGGCGAACTCGATACTGACACGGCCCTTGCGTGCACCAAGAGTAATCTTCACGTTGGTGTCCAAACGGTCCGACAACGAGGACGCAAGGTAGTCCAAGCGTTCGTGCCGGGCATTTGGCTTAGGGATGCTGCTCTTGGCAGGTGTAGTGGGGTCTTGGTACAGAGCAACCGATTCCTCGGTGGCCCGGACTGACATACCCTCAGCCACGATCTTCTGTGCCATTCGCTCCATGGCTGCAGCGTCCGGGAGGGCCAGCAAAGCGCGTGCATGTCCTGCTGACAGGACACCGGCGGCTACACGGCGCTGAACCAGCGGCGGAAGCTTGAGGAGACGCAAGGTGTTGGACACTTGCGGACGCGAGCGACCAATACGGTCAGCCAGCTGCTCATGTGTAGTCCCGAAGTCTTCCAGGAGCTGTTGGTAGGCCGCCGCCTCTTCCAAGGGGTTCAGCTGGCTACGGTGGAGGTTTTCGAGCAGAGCATCACGGAGAAGGTCGTCATCCGTGGTGTCACGAACAATCGCGGGGATGGTTTCCAGGCCCGCGGCCTGTACTGCACGCCAACGACGCTCGCCCATGACAAGCTCGTACGGTTCTCCACCCTTTTCGGTTGAAGTACGTACAACAATTGGCTGGAGGACGCCTATTTCGCGTACCGAGTGTACGAGCTCAGCCATGTCGTCCTCATCGAAGACTGAACGAGGCTGTTTGCGGTTCGGATGGATGTCACCCACGGGGATCTCGGCGAACCTGGCCCCAGGGACCTCCACCAGCTCCACCTCGGGAGCGGAGGGAGTGGCCGGAGCGGCGGGTGCGGCAGGCGCCGTCGACTCTGCCGCGTCGGCCGCCTTCTTGTTAGCCGCTGATCGTGAACCTGCCGCTTTGGCCGCCGGCTTTGACGGCGCAGCAGTCTTAGCAGTGGAGGGCCTAGTCGCCGCTGCTTTGGTGGATGCCTTCGCAGCACCGGCACCGTTTACTGCGGATGCAGCCGATGATGCGTCCGCAGCAGGCACTGAATCAGCAGCGCTGGAATCCTCGAGTAGCGTTTCGACGGTGGTCGCCGCTGTCTTCCTCGCCTCAGGAAAAAACAGATCCACAGGACGGGACGGTGAGGAGCCATTTCCCTGGGCCGAGGCCGAGCTAGGAATGAGAGCCCCAAGACCCCTGCCGAGGCCCCTTCGCTTTTCGCTCATTGATTCATCCCTCCGATGGAATAGCCGAGCACGGACCGGCCCAAGCTGTTGCAGTGTTTCAAGAATTCTAGCGTTCAGCTATTTCGGCTGCGGCTTCCATGTAAGAAAGCGCACCGCTCGACGAAGGATCGTACGTCATGACCGTCTGCTGATAGCTGGGAGCTTCAGAGATACGTACGGACCGTGGAACCACGGCCCCTAATACCTGATCGGGGAAGTGCTGGCGGACCTCGGATGCGACTTGTGCCGCCAAGTTGGTGCGGCCGTCGTACATGGTCAAAAGGATGGTGGAGACTACGAGGTCAGCATTCAGGTGCTTCTGGATCATCTCAATGTTCTTGAGGAGTTGGCTCAGGCCTTCCAGTGCGTAGTACTCGCACTGGATAGGAATAAGAACTTCACTGGCGGCACAGAATGCGTTGACCGTCAGCAATCCAAGGCTGGGCGGGCAGTCGATGAAGATGTAGTCCAAGCGACCTTCGCCATCGTTCGCCCGCTCCTTGGCATAAACGTCTATGGCGCGGCGGAGACGTTGTTCGCGGGCAACCAGCGAAACGAGCTCAATTTCGGCTCCGGCCAGGTGAATCGTGGCGGGTGCGCAGATGAGGTTGGGAATATCAGGGCACGGGGCCACGACGTCCTTGAGGGGAAGATCGTTGATCAGGACATCGTAAATGCTGTCTACATCCGCATGGTGCTCAATACCCAGTGCAGTGGACGCATTGCCTTGGGGATCAATGTCGATCACCAGCACGTTCAGGCCGGCCGACGCGAGGGCCGCAGCAATGTTCACCGTAGTGGTGGTTTTGCCAACGCCGCCCTTTTGGTTGGACACAGTGAAGATGCGGGTCCTATCGGGCTTGGGCAGTTCCCTGCCGATCAAGCGTTCACGCCTGCGGGTCTCGTTAGCCAGCTGGCGGGCGATGGGGCTGGAATCATCAATGGAATCCATGACGTTGCGCACTCCATCTGGGACGGTTTCACGTGAAACGGCAGCATTATCAACCGAATCAGTGCGCACGATTGCAGATTGAAGAGATGCAGAGGGCGTAGCCATGGCCCGCGCGGACCCCAAGGACATAAACGGGGGGATTCGCTGCGTGGAGGTTTCACTACTGCCCACTGGTCACACTCTCACTCTCATTCGGCGCTTTGCTGCCGTTCTCTAGCCTAACCGCTCAGCCGCCGACACGCGGGAAACCGAGCGGGACCTACGCCGTCTTTCCGGGCTTGTTGACGATGATCCTCACCACGGTGGTGGGTTCCTCCAAAAGCTCCTGTCCACAGACCACAACTGACGTTTCCACGCCACCGAGTTTGCGGATGACTTTCTTGGCCTTCTCGATCTCTTCGGCCGCACTACGACCCTTGATGGCTACTACTTCGCCATGTCCGTTCAGAAGAGGGATGGTGAGGCCAGCGAGGTTTGAAAGCGCAGAAACAGCCCGCGCGGTAACAACATCCGCATCCACCATTCCGACTGCCAACTCAGCCCGAGTCCTCATGATGGTGACGTTGTCCAAGCCAAGGTCATCCACCACTTCCTGAAGCCAGATGACACGGCGTTCCAAGGGCTCGATCAAGGTCAGCTCGAGGTCCGGGCGGGCGATTGCAAGGCAAAGGCCCGGGAGGCCCGCACCGGATCCGACGTCGGCAACATGGCTGTCCATGGCGATGGCGGATTCAATAACTGCGCAGTTCAATACGTGTCGGCTCCACAGACGCGGAATCTCACGCGGCCCTATCAGCCCGCGCTCCGTACCCGATGTAGCCAGGTGCTCAACGTAGCGCTTGGCTAGATCCAAACGCTCCCCGAAAATCTTCTCTGCCGCTTCCAGTTCAGCTGCGGTGATTTCTACCATGAGCTGCTAGTCGGCCGAAACGACGATGTGGCGGCCAGCGCCTTCGCCTTCGGACTCGGAGACGAATCCGAGGTCAGCAACGGCATCGTGGACGATCTTGCGCTCGTACGCACTCATCGGTTCGAGGGCTACTGTTCCACCGTCAGCCTTGACCTTGGCCACGGCGTCCTCGGCGATCTTCTGCAGCACGCCGGCGCGTTCCTTACGGTACCCATTGATATCCAGGACAAGGCGTGAGCGGCTCTCCGTAGCGGACAGAACCGAGAGGCGGGCCAGCTCCTGCAATGCTTCCAGGACTTCTCCGTCGCGACCTACGAGGTTGTCCAAGGCTGCAGACTCTTCATCAGCACCGATGGAGATGTAAGTGCGTCCGTTCCGGACTTCGATGTCGATATCACCATCGATATCAGCGATGTCCAGGAGTTCTTCGAGGTAATCGGCGGCAATGTCGCCTTCCTCTTCCAAGCGGCTGGCCGTCTTGGACTGGGTCTCTTCCTGTGACTCCTCTTGGTCTTCAGTCACAGCGGTCATTGCTTCTTCAGTGCTCTCGGCAGACATTACTTCTTCTTCCTGTTCTTACGTTGTGGCTGGACGCGCTGGGCCCTGATTTCGGCGGCTGCCGCAGCAGCAGCTTCGGCTTCAGCAGCGGCGTCCGCGGCAGCGTTCTTCTTTCCACCCAGCAGCGGCGGCAGGCCCTTTGCGGCACGACGCTCTTCAAGCGCCTTGGCGGCGGGGGATCCCGGCGTGGGCATACGGCGGATAACGAAGAACTGCTGGCCCATGGTCCAGAGGTTGGTGGTGGTCCAGTAGATGAGGACACCGATCGGGAAGTTGATGCCACCAATACCGAATACGAGCGGCAGGATGTAGAGCATCATCTTCTGCTGGCGCATGAACGGGCTTGCCATGGCCTCTTCGGACATGTTCTTGGCCATGATCTGCTTCTGCGTGATGAACTGCGAGGCCGTCATTGCGAGAATCATGATGATGGAAAGGGTCCAAACGGCAACTTCGGTGCCAGGGACTCCACCGTGAAGCAACGACGCCGACAGAGGAGCACCAAAGATGCTCGACTGATCGAACTCGATAACTTGTTCGTGGCTCAGCGCGCCGATGCCTTCGCCGGCGTTCTTGGCCGTGGAGATACCCGACAGCACCTGGAACAGTGCGAAGAAGAACGGCATCTGGATCAGCATCGGCAAACATGCCGAGAACGGATTGGTGCCGTGCTTCTTGTACAGCGCCATCTGCTCCTGCGCCATAGCTTGGCGGGAGAGCTGGTCGGTCTTGCCCTTGTACTTGGTCTGCAGCTTCTTCAGGTCAGGCTGCAGCAGCTGCATACCGCGCTGTGCCTTGATCTGCTTGACGAACACAGGAATCAGGGCGGCACGGATCACCAACACGAGGCCGATGATCGACAGTGTCCACGTCCAGCCGTTGGCGGCGGGCAGGCCGATGAAGCTCAGTCCGTCGTGGAAGCCAACCATGATGATTGACACCAGCCACTTGAACGGAAACATGATCGTTCCAAAGAAGTCCATACGATATCCCTATTCGTTAGGCCGCAGAGCGGCCTTCTTCATCAGCCTGAACAGCAAGGAACTGGTCCGGATTGTTCAGTACAACAATTGTGGGCGTCCGGCCATCAGGCCAATGACGATGGCCGGCGGGGACATGGTCCACTCCACCGGCATTCCAAGGATGACATTTGGCGAGCCTTTTGGCTGCGAGCCAGCTGCCCTTCACGGCGCCATGCACCGTTACTGCTTCCAGCGCATACGCGGAGCAGGAGGGAAAGAAACGGCATACCTGGCCGTACAGGGGTGAGATGACCTTTCGGTACGTCTTCAACAAAAGAATCAGTACGTTGCGGGGCAGCTCCCATAGGAACATGCCTACCGCCGCCGGAAGGCTCCGATGCGGAACCTTCCCGGAGGGGTCGCTTGAGGAAGGAACGACGGCGGCGCTTATGTCATGCACGCGGTGTCCCTTCCGTAGTGGTGCCGATGTGTTCAGTCGAAGCTTTGCGTGGATCCGAGCCACCCAATCGCTTCGTCGTCACTGCCAGTGCGGCGTTGTAGTCCGAGAGCAGCTGCTCCCAGCTGGCCGTTGCAGCTGCGGGCAGCGCCCGGACTACTACCGCCAGACCCGTTCCATGCGTATGCAAGGACAGGGCGCCTGCTTCTCTCAGTCTCCTCTTAACGAGGTTCCTGGTCACGGCGTTCCCGACGGCTTTGGAGACAATGAAACCGATTCGACTCGGCTCCCCGGCCCCAATAGAGGCCGTATATAACACTAAGTTCCGGCGTCCATTGCGGACGCCGGAACGTACAGTTGTTGAAAAGTCGGTAGACGTCCGCAGACGGTTAGGGGTGGCTAGCACCGTCGAACCCGCAAAAAGACCCTGACCGACAAGTCAGTTATTTACGCCGACAGTTCGACGCGGCCCTTGCCGCGACGGGCAGCCAGGATGGCGCGGCCGGCACGGGTGCGCATACGAAGGCGGAAGCCGTGCTTCTTGGCCCGACGGCGGTTATTCGGCTGAAAAGTCCGCTTGCTCACGTTAGTTACTCCAGTGGATCAAAGGTGCGCCCACCCGATCAAAAAAGGGGAAGAACTGGCCGACGCTAAGTTTTGTATGTGCCTGCCGCCGTTGCCTTCCGTACGGAGAACGTACGGGGTTACAACTGATCTCAAAAGCGGACACAAAGGACTTCACAACGTTAGGGCAAAAAGGCACCCACAGTCAAACCGGGAGCCTGCCGCAAGGCTATCCACAGCTGTGCCCAACTCATGTTGACAGCCTGTGGATGAAGTGGCTCACAGCCTGCTTTTGCGAACCACAACGGTGTAATTATCCACAGGCAACTTCCCAGCTATCTTCTAGCGATTTCATCCCCTAGAGTGGCTCAGTAGCCCAATGTCCACCCGCTGTGTATAACTCTGTGGATTATCGCCCAGAACAACGCCGCCGGAGAGACTTCGGCTGCCAGCAACGCCGGCAAGCAAGTATTTAGGAACTGATTGATGACAGTAGACGAAGCCAACCACGCCAACACTGTCGGAAGTTCCTGGCGCAGGGTGCTGAGCCTTATGGAGCAGGACGACCGGGTCTCACCCCGTCAGCGCGGTTTCGTCATCCTCGCCCAAGCACAGGGCCTTATCGGTTCAACCTTGCTGGTAGCGGTTCCCAATGAACTCACCCGGGAAGTCCTCCAGACGCAGGTCAAAGATGCGTTGGACGACGCCCTTCGCAACGTTTTCTCTGACGACATCCGTTGCGCGATCGACGTGGACACCGATCTGGTTCCCGTCCACGCAGAGCCGGAACCCGTCGTCGAGCTTTCTGCTGTTTCTGACTTTGCAGAACCGAAGCCGCAGCCCACACCCCCCAGCACTTCCCATGAATTCGGGCGCCTGAATCCGAAGTACATCTTCGATACCTTCGTGATCGGTTCCTCCAACCGCTTCGCGCATGCAGCCGCGGTGGCTGTGGCGGAAGCACCCGCGAAGGCCTACAACCCTTTGTTCATCTACGGTGACTCGGGCCTGGGCAAGACTCACCTGCTGCACGCGATCGGACACTACGCCCGCCGGCTTTACAGCGGCATCCGGGTCCGCTACGTGAACTCAGAGGAGTTCACCAATGACTTCATCAACTCCATTCGTGACGACGAAGGCACCAGCTTCAAGACCACGTACCGCAACGTGGATGTACTCCTGATCGATGACATTCAGTTCCTGGCCGGCAAGGATCGGACCCAGGAAGAGTTTTTCCACACGTTCAACGCCCTGCACAACGCCAACAAGCAGGTTGTCATCACCTCTGATCAGCCCCCGAAAATGCTGGCCGGCTTCGAGGACCGCATGACGTCGCGCTTCGAGTGGGGCCTCCTGACGGACATCCAGCCGCCGGAACTCGAGACCCGGATCGCGATCCTTCGCAAGAAGGGCCTCAGTGAGGGACTCTCCGCACCTGATGATGCGCTGGAGTACATCGCTTCAAAGATCTCCAGCAACATCCGGGAACTTGAAGGCGCCCTGATCCGCGTCACAGCATTCGCCAGCCTCAACCGCCAACCGGTGGACGTGGCCTTGGCTGAAATGGTTCTGAAGGACCTGATCACCGATGACGGTGCCCAGGAAATCACGGCGAAGCAGATCCTGGACCAGACGGCCGACTACTTCAAGCTCAGCATGGAGGAGCTCTGCAGCAAGTCCCGTACACGGACCCTGGTGACAGCCCGGCAGATCGCCATGTACTTGTGCCGGGAGCTGACGGACATGTCACTGCCGAAGATCGGCCAGGAGCTCGGCGGCCGCGATCACACCACGGTCATCCACGCAGACCGGAAGATCCGCGAGCTGATGGCGGAGCGCCGTGTGATTTACAACCAGGTCACCGAGCTCACCAACCGGATCAAACAACAGCAGCGCGACTCCTGAAATCCACAGTGCACCCGCCACTACATACCTTATTAACAGGTGCATGTGGATAAGCCTGTGGATAGTTAAGGGGACAAGCATGGTTAATGGGCTTAAAACCCTTAAGCCATCTGTGGATCATCGAAAACGGCTCTGGGAGTTGTCCCCATCCACACCCTGTTTAAAACCCAGTTAACGCACAATCCGTAAACAGGGCTTAACCGCGGAACTGCGGGCTGAGATCGAGTTATCCACAGTTTCCACAGCAGTTATTAACACTACGAATCCCAAAAAATTGAAATCCCTCAAATAACAATCTCGTTCTGCCGCCCATCCCCACCCTCAAATGACAGACCACTGGCCAGGCCAAGGCCGCCTGCGGCTGTCCACATACGAAGGGTCCGGCTCGATGGGGATGGGTTAATCGCGGATCTTCCGGCTAAGCTGTCAGCAGCGCTCCCATCCTTGGGTCTGTTTGTAGTTCGCCAAGCGCGGACCATGCAGGTTCCGGTGCCGGACTGCGAAGATTTAGCGGCTTCCACACAGGAATCCGCAGCTACTACATGGCAGCAGCAATGAAAGGCGGCACCCCTCCGTGAAGTTCAGAGTCGACCGCGACGTCCTGGCAGAAGCCGTTACGTGGACCGCGCGGTCGTTGTCTCCGCGGCCGCCTGTTCCAGTGCTTTCCGGACTCCTCCTCAAAGCCGAGGCAGGAACCGTTAGCCTCTCGAGCTTCGACTACGAGACCTCGGCCCGATTGGAAATACCCGCAGATATTGCCGTGGAAGGTACCATCCTGGTGTCCGGGCGTCTGCTGGCTGACATTTGCCGCAGCCTTCCCTCAGCTCCCGTGGAAGTTGAGACCGATGGCAGCAAAGTGACACTCACTTGCCGTCGAAGCAGCTTTCACCTGGCCACCATGCCCGAGTCCGAGTACCCGGCATTGCCCGCATTGCCTGCCATCAGTGGAACCTTGCCCGGTGACTCCTTCGCCCAAGCCGTATCCCAGGTAATCATCGCGGCCAGCAAGGAT
Organism: Arthrobacter sp. 9V; assembly: GCF_902506065.1. Lineage (GTDB taxonomy): Bacteria > Actinomycetota > Actinomycetes > Actinomycetales > Micrococcaceae > Arthrobacter. The sequence continues at coordinate 4,710,359 of NZ_LR732912.1, read as the reverse complement.
GACACCTTGCCGATCCTTACGGGCGTCCGCATGGAGATCGAGGATGACCTCATCACGCTCCTCGCTACCGACCGCTACCGCCTGGCTATGCGCGAGGTCCCGTGGAAGCCCGTCACTCCTGGTATTTCCACCAGCGCTTTGGTCAAGTCCAAGACCCTGAACGAAGTCGCCAAGACTCTTGGTGGCAGTGGAGACATCAATCTCGCCCTTGCCGATGACGACAGCCGGCTTATTGGTTTCGAAAGCGGCGGGCGAACCACCACGTCGCTGCTGGTTGACGGAGATTACCCCAAAATCCGCTCGCTCTTCCCGGATTCCACTCCGATCCACGCCACAGTTCAGACGCAAGAACTCGTGGAAGCCGTTCGCCGTGTCTCGCTCGTCGCTGAACGGAACACTCCCGTTCGTCTCGCCTTCACCCAGGGCCTGCTGAATCTCGACGCCGGTACGGGTGAAGACGCCCAGGCTTCCGAAGAGTTGGAAGCACAGCTTTCCGGTGAGGACATCACAGTCGCCTTCAACCCGCACTACCTCGTTGAGGGGTTGAGCGTAATCGAAACCAAATACGTTCGCTTCTCCTTCACCACCGCTCCGAAGCCCGCCATGATCACCGCTCAGGCCGAAGCGGATGGCGAAGACCAGGACGACTACCGCTACCTCGTGATGCCGGTCCGCCTTCCCAACTAGCGGGCAACTGGGTTGTTCTGAGGCTTTGGAACAACCACGGATGCGAGCCAGTTGGGCCCGGACCTTTACCGATACCCGCCACCTTCGCAGAAAAGAGTTCACACCGTGCACATCGGACTGATCGGCCTCGGAAAAATGGGTTTCAACATGCGCGAACGCATGCGGAACGGCGGCATTGAGGTCACGGGCTTTGACCGCAACCCTGATGTCACCGACGTAGCGTCCGTGGACGAACTCATCGCGGCGCTGCCCACTCCACGGCTGGTGTGGGTGATGGTTCCATCCGGTGCCATCACTGATGCGGTGGTGACTGAACTTGGCGAAAAACTCAGCCCGGGTGACCTGGTAATCGACGGCGGTAACTCCCGTTTTACGGAAGACCAGAAACACGCTGCAGCACTTGCCGAGAAGAGCATCCGCTTCGCGGATTGCGGTGTATCCGGCGGGGTGTGGGGCCTCCAAAACGGTTACGGCCTCATGGCTGGCGGTAGCGAGGAAGACATTGAACTCGCCATGCCCGTCTTCGACGCTCTCCGTCCTGAAGGTGAACGGGCAGACAGCTTCGTCCATGTAGGCGGAGTAGGCGCCGGCCATTACGCCAAGATGGTTCACAACGGCATTGAGTACGGCCTGATGCAGGCATACGCCGAAGGGTACGAACTGCTCGCCGCGAAGGACATCGTGACGGACCTTCCGGGAACTTTCCGTGCATGGCAGAAGGGCACGGTGGTCCGGTCCTGGCTTTTGGATCTCATGGTCAAGGCATTGGACGAAGATCCGGGCTTGGCGTCGATCGACGACTATGTTGAAGATTCCGGCGAAGGCCGTTGGACCGTGGAAGAAGCAATCGCCAACGCGGTGCCCGCTCCTGCAATCACTGCTGCGCTCTTTGCCCGCTTTGCTTCCCGTGAGGACAATTCTCCGGCCATGAAGATGGTTTCGGCGTTGCGCCATCAATTCGGCGGACACGCCACCCGTCCGGCCAACTAGGCCGCAGGAGTCCTGCAAACGGCGTGTATCTCGAACATCTTTCGCTGACGGATTTCCGAAGCTACGCACAGGTGGACCTGAAGCTCGGTCCCGGTGTGACGGTCTTGGTGGGTTCCAACGGAATCGGCAAGACCAACCTCATGGAGGCAATCGGGTATTTGGCCACCCTGAGTTCCCACCGGGTCAGCACCGACGCTCCACTGCTTCGATTCGGCACGGATCGCGCGATGATCCGGGCCAGGCTGGTCCGTGGAGAGCAGTCAACGGTCATCGAGCTTGAGATCAATTCCGGACGGGCAAACCGGGGACGTATCAACCGCAGCAACCCGGTCCGGGCCAGGGACATCCTGGGCATCTGCCAAACCGTCCTGTTCGCACCCGAAGACCTGGCATTGGTCAAGGGCGATCCTTCGAACCGCCGCCGTTTCCTGGACGAACTGCTGGTGAGCCTCGTTCCGCGTCATGCTGCCACCCGCAGCGACTATGACCGCGTTCTGAAGCAACGCAACGCCTTGCTCAAGTCTGCCCGCGCCGGCAAATTCACCGCCGGACATGAGGCAACCCTTGATGTCTGGGATCAGCACATGGCCCGTGCCGGCGCAGAACTGCTCCATGCCCGCCTTGAACTTGTGGAACGGCTACGTCCCCACCTGAACAGCGCTTACGCGCAGCTCACCGACGGTTCCAAGGACGCCGGCGCCGTGTACCGTTCAACCATTCAAGGCGTACTTGACGACGACGGCGGGCCGGCCGACCATGGAACGGAACCTTCGGCGTCGGTGGATGACCTCCGGCTGCTGTCCATTGAAGAACTCACCGAGCGCTATATCCAGGCCTTCGCGGCGTCGAGGAAGAAAGAGCTTGAACGAGGCATCTCGCTGGTGGGTCCGCATCGCGATGAACTGGAACTCGTGCTGGGGCAGGCGCCGGCAAAGGGCTACGCATCCCATGGTGAAACCTGGTCCATGTGCCTCTCGCTGCGATTGGCTTCCTACTACGTGATGCTGGATGACGCCCGGACCGGTGGCACCGCTCCGATCCTCATCCTGGACGATGTTTTCGCTGAACTGGACGTCCAACGGCGGCGTAAACTGGCTGCAATAGTCGCCGGTGCGGAGCAAGTGCTGGTGACCGCCGCCGTCGATGCCGATATCCCCGAGGAGCTGGCCGGACGGCGCGTAACCGTTGTTCCGGGAGGCATCGATGGCGAAGGATAGCCGCGAGGGACTTCAACCCGGCCGCGAACCGGACGAAATTGACGCTGCGCAAGCTGCGCTGAACCGCATGCGTGAGGCTGCGGCTGCCCGGGGGGAAGTGCGGCAGCGCGCGCCGAGACCCGGCTCTGCCCCAAAGCGCAAGGGGCTTCGGGACACCAGGGGCTTCACTCAATTCCACGGTAGCGGCAGGGATCCTTTGGGTTTGGGAAAAGTGGTGGGCCGCTTGGTGGCCGAGCGCGGCTGGACATCACCGGTGGCCGTTGGTTCTGTCATGGCCGAATGGGAGACGCTGGTGGGTCCGGACATTTCAGCTCACTGCACGCCGGAGAGCTTCACAGACACCACGCTTCATGTTCGTTGTGACTCCACGGCCTGGGCCACACAGCTGCGGTTGCTGAGCACGAGTCTTTTGGAAATGTTCCGGAACGAGTTGGGCGAAGGTGTGGTTACCAGCATTCAGGTGCTGGGACCTTCGGCTCCAAGTTGGCGAAAAGGCGGACGCAGCGTCAACGGTCGGGGACCGCGGGACACGTACGGCTAAACGGCGTGCAGGACGTTTCAACGCCCCCGAGTCGTATAGGCCCCCGTCGGGACCACCGTAGGGCCATTGAAGATAGGGCCAGTGGTCTCCCATGGCCATATTCAGCTGTCGGCTGCCCCTGCATTTGCAAGGATTTGCGGCTTTCCACGATAGAATTGGTGTAGATCACTGAGCGCCGGTGAAACGTCATCGGGTCTTGAATCCACTCCTGTGGCAGCGAGGACCCCGGTTGTCGGAGTAGTCGGCGCAATCAGTCACGTGCCCGTTGGCGGCCGCGGTTCGCCGTGGGTAACTCCGGGAACGGCCGACATCGAGTACAGAGGAGTCGAAAGCGCCTGTGGCTAACGACAATGCAGAGACCTTGGCAGTAGAGCCCGAAGAGGAGACTGTTCCCAAGCCTGACACGCCCGCGGAGGCGCCCAGGGAGTACGGTGCCAGCGACATTACCGTGCTGGAGGGCCTCGAAGCCGTACGCAAACGCCCCGGCATGTACATCGGCTCAACCGGTCCCCGCGGCCTGCACCACTTGGTTTATGAAGTGGTGGATAACTCTGTTGATGAGGCTTTGGCTGGTTACTGCAGCCACATTGAGGTGACTCTGCGTGCTGACGGCGGGGTCCGCGTGGTGGATGACGGCCGCGGTATCCCCGTGGATATCCACCCCACCGAGGGCAAGCCGACGGTTGAAGTGGTCATGACCATCCTGCACGCCGGCGGCAAGTTCGGCGGCGGCGGATACGCAGTATCCGGTGGCCTTCATGGTGTGGGTATTTCCGTTGTGAACGCCTTGTCGCGCCGGGTGGACACGGAAGTCCGCCGCCAGGGCCACGTCTGGCGCATGACCTTCGCCGACGGCGGCAAGCCGCAGGGCGAACTCGTCAAGGGCGAGGCCACCGATGTCACTGGAACGTCCCAGACGTTCTACCCGGACGGCACCATCTTCGAGTCCACCGAGTTCGATTTCGAAACCCTGCGTGCACGTTTCCAGCAGATGGCCTTCCTCAACAAGGGCCTGCGCATCACCCTGACGGATGAGCGCCCGGTGAACCGAGGCGGCGATGACGATCTTGATCTCGATGCCGTGGAAACCGAAGGCGAGGTGGCTGCTGAGCACCGCACCGTGGTGTACCAGTACCCGGACGGCCTGCTGGACTACGTTAAGCACCTGAACTCGAACAAGAAGGTTGAAATCGTCCACGAGGACGTCATCGCTTTCGAAACCGAAGACACCGAGCGGCACATCGCCGTCGAAGTCGCCATGCAGTGGACCACCGCTTACTCGGAAAGTGTCCATACCTACGCGAACACCATCAACACCCACGAGGGCGGAACGCACGAAGAGGGCTTCCGTGCCGCGATGACTTCTCTGATCAACCGCTATGCGCGCGAGAAGAGCATCATCAAGGAAAAGGAAGACAACCTCACCGGTGATGACATCCGTGAAGGCTTGACCGCTGTTATTTCGGTGAAGCTCGCCGAGCCGCAGTTTGAAGGCCAGACCAAGACCAAGCTTGGGAACTCCGAGGTCAAGGGCTTTGTCCAGCGCGTTGTTACGGATCAGTTGGGTGACTGGCTGGAACGGAACCCCGGCCCGGCCCGCGACGTCATCCGCAAGGCCATTTCGGCTGCCCAAGCCCGCATGGCCGCACGTAAGGCCCGCGATAACGCGCGCCGAAAGAGTCCGCTGGAGTCGTTCGGCATGCCGGGTAAGTTGTCTGACTGCTCCTCCAAGGATCCTTCGCGCTGCGAGGTCTATCTTGTGGAGGGTGACTCAGCCGGTGGCTCGGCCAAGCGTGGCCGCAATCCGGAGACCCAGGCCATCCTTCCGCTGCGAGGCAAGATCCTGAACGTTGAGCGCGCCCGCCTGGACAAGGCACTGGGTAACGCCGAAGTCCAGTCCATGATCACCGCTTTCGGCACAGGCATCGGCGAGGACTTCGATATCAGCAAGCTTCGCTATCACAAGATCGTCCTGATGGCAGATGCTGACGTCGATGGCCAGCACATCACCACGCTGTTGATGACGCTGTTGTTCCGTTACATGCGCCCGTTGATTGAGAACGGCTACGTGTACCTGGCCCAGCCCCCGCTGTACAGGATCAAGTGGTCCAACGCTGCCCACGATTACGTTTACAGCGACCGCGAACGCGATGAAACCATCCGTAAGGGTGCTTCCATGAACAAGCGTCTGCCCAAGGACAATGGCATCCAGCGTTACAAGGGTCTGGGCGAGATGGACTACACCGAGTTGTGGGACACCACCATGGACCCGGATCGTCGCACGCTGTTGCAGGTCACCATGGATGACGCACTGGCTGCTGACCAGACCTTCTCCGTCCTCATGGGCGAGGATGTTGAATCACGCCGTAACTTCATTCAGCAGAACGCCAAGGACGTCAGGTTCCTCGATATCTAGGGGCCCTTCAGGGCAACTGAATATTCCAGAACCGACATATACCTGAAACGGAAACCTTAGATTATGAGTGACGAAACTCCCGAAGTCCCGGCGGAACCCACTGCCGATGACGTCATCCTTGAGGGCGATGTGCTGACCGATCGCGTGGAGCAGGTGGACCTGCAGACTGAAATGCAGCGGTCCTACCTGGACTACGCCATGGCGGTCATTGTCGGCCGTGCCCTGCCGGACGTCCGCGACGGACTCAAGCCGGTGCACCGCCGTGTTCTGTACGCAATGTTCGACGGCGGCTACCGCCCCGACCGCTCTTTCAACAAGTGCGCACGCGTTGTTGGCGACGTCATGGGCACTTACCACCCGCACGGCGACATGGCGATCTACGACGCCCTGGTCCGCCTGATCCAGGACTGGACCATGCGCTACCCGCTGGCGTTGGGCCAGGGTAACTTCGGTTCACCCGGAAATGACGGCGCTGCTGCACCGCGTTACACCGAAACCAAGATGGCTCAGCTGGCCATGGAAATGGTCCGGGACATCGACGAGGAAACCGTCGACTTCCAGGACAACTACGACGGCAAGAACCAGGAACCCACCATCCTGCCGGCCCGTTTCCCCAACCTGCTGGTCAACGGCTCCTCGGGCATTGCCGTCGGTATGGCTACCAACATTCCGCCGCACAACCTTCGCGAAGTTGCCGAAGGCGTGCAGTGGGCGCTGGAAAACCCAACTGCTACGCGGGAAGAGCTTCTTGAGGCCCTGTTGCTGCGTATCAAGGGACCTGACTTCCCCACGGGTGCCACCATCCTGGGTCACAAGGGAATCGAAGACGCCTACCGGACCGGCCGTGGCTCCATCACCATGCGTGCCGTGGTCAATGTGGAGGAACTCCAGGGCCGTACGTGCCTGGTAGTAACCGAGCTGCCGTACCAGGCCAACCCTGACAACCTGGCCATCAAGATTGCCGAGCTGGTCAAGGACGGCAAGATCTCGGGCATTGCGGACCTCCGCGATGAAACGTCCGGCCGTACGGGCCAGCGCCTGGTGATCGTGCTCAAGCGCGACGCCGTGGCCAAGGTGGTCTTGAACAACCTGTACAAGCACACTCAGCTGCAGGACAACTTCTCGGCGAACATGCTGGCAATCGTCGACGGCGTTCCGCGCACCCTGAGCCTTGACGCCTTTATCCGACACTGGGTTGCGCACCAGATGGACGTCATTGCGCGCAGGACCCGCTACCGTCTCCGCAAAGCAGAGGAAGAAGCGCATATTCTGCGTGCACTCCTCAAGGCCTTGGACATGCTGGATGAGGTTATTGCCCTCATTCGCGCATCCAACACAACGGAAGCGGCCCGTGAAGGACTCATGGAGCTCCTGGAGATCGACGAACTCCAGGCCCGCGCCATTTTGGACATGCAGCTGCGCCGTTTGGCTGCCTTGGAACGCCAGAAGATCCAGGACCGCCACTCAGAGCTTGAGGCGATGATCCAGGAGTACAACGCGATCCTGGCTTCGGAAGAACGCCAGCGCCAGATCATCAGTGAAGAACTCGCCGAGATCGTTGCCAAGCACGGCGACGACCGCCGGACGCATATCCTGATGGGCTTTGATGGCGATATGTCCATGGAAGACCTGATCCCCGAAGAGGAAATGGTTGTCACGATTACCCGCGGCGGCTATGTGAAGCGCACCCGGAGTGATAACTATCGTTCGCAGCAGCGCGGCGGCAAAGGAATCAAGGGCGCACAGCTACGCGGCGACGATGTGGTGGAGCACTTCTTCGTAACCACCACCCACCACTGGTTGCTGTTCTTCACCAACCTCGGCCGCGTGTACCGTGCAAAGGCTTACGAACTGGCGGAAGCCGGACGCGATGCCAAGGGTCAGCACGTTGCCAACCTTTTGGCATTCCAGCCGGACGAGCACATTGCCCAGGTCCTGGACCTGCGGGATTACCAGCAGGCCCCGTACTTGGTGCTTGCCACGAAGAACGGTCTGGTCAAGAAGACCCGGTTGGAGGATTACGACACCAACCGAACGGCCGGCGTCATTGCCATCAACCTGCGCGATGAGGATGAGCTGGTTTCGGCGCAATTGGTCAGCGAAACTGATGACCTTCTCCTGGTATCCCGGAAGGGCCAGTCCATCCGCTTCACGGCCACCGATGACGCTTTGCGTCCCATGGGCCGTGCCACATCCGGTGTGACGGGTATGAAGTTCCGTGAAGACGACGAACTTCTGGCGGCAGACGTGGTCCAGGACGGCTCGTTCGTGTTCATTGTGACCGAGGGCGGATACGCCAAGCGGACCGCCGTTGACGAATACCGGTTGCAAGGCCGTGGTGGCCTTGGCATCAAGGTAGCCAAGCTTGCTGAAGACCGTGGTGACCTCGTTGGTGCCTTGATTGTGCAGGAAGAAGACGAAGTCCTGGTGGTCATGGAGGGCGGCAAGGTTGTCCGCTCGGCCGTCACCGGCGTCCCCGCCAAGGGACGCGACACCATGGGTGTCATCTTCGCGAAGCCGGACAAGAATGACCGCATCATCGAGGTTGCACGCAACAGCGAACGCGGCTTGGAAAGCGAAGAGTCAGAGGACGGACTCGAGGATGACGTAACGTTGGCTGCAAACGACGGCGCCTCCGAGGCGACCGTGACGGCCGATACGGAAAACGACGCAGACCCGGAAATCGAAACGGGCGCGGAGCTGAACGAAGACAACACCGGAGGTAACGAGTGAGTAATTCCGACTCATATCCCAAGCCGAGCACAGGTGTCCCCGGCGGACTCCGGCAGCCCTCAGGCAACGCGCAGTCGGGAACGCCTGCACGTCCCCAGCAGCGCCCTGGAACCGCGCCCGCAGGATCAGGGGCAACGGGGGCACGGCCCGCCAGCGGCACCAACCCCGCTCAGCGACCTGCCGGTGCGCCCGGACAACGGCCTGCCCAGGCCGGTCAGCGACCCGCTGGCGCGCCCGGACAACGGCCGGCCCAGCCCGGCCAGCGTCCCGCCGGTGCAGCCGCCCAGCGTCCCGCCCAGGGCGGACCCGGCCTTGTGAAGCCGGCTCCGAAGGCCAAGGTTCGCCGCGCACGCCTCCTTGTCAGCAAGGTGGACCCGTGGTCGGTCCTGAAGATGGCCTTTCTGTTGTCCGTTGCTTTGGGCATCGTGACAGTGGTTGCAGCCATTGTCCTGTGGACTGTGCTTGATCTCACAGGCATCTTTGACCAGGTGGACAGCCTTCTTGGCACCTTGGCCGGTTCCGAAGGCAGTGGATTCGAACTTAAGAAGATTGCTTCGCTTGGCCAGGTAGCATCCTTCGCCACCATCATTGCCGTAGTGAACGTGGTCCTCCTGACTGCACTGTCCATGCTTTCAGCCGTGCTGTATAACATTTCCGCAACGTTGGTTGGTGGCGTTGGCGTCACCCTGACTGACGACTAGTAAAAAATCCCGGAAATAGGCCGAAGTTGGCGGAATATCTCCGGGTAAATGCCTCGATTTGAGATCGGGCCGGGATGTGCTGTACAGTCATATCTCGGCCCGATGAGGCATCGGGGCGTATAGCTCAGGCGGTTAGAGCGCTTCGCTGATAACGAAGAGGTCCCAGGTTCAAGTCCTGGTACGCCCACGGAACCACAAAGAGGTTCAGGTAAAACTGAACCGGAATGAGGTGCTTGTGAAGAAGTTGCTGGTAGTTGTAGCAGCTGCAGTCGCAGGCGTCCTGGTCTATAAAAAGACGCAGGAATCCGAAGCCCGGAAGGATGTCTGGAGCAAGTCGACCGACACGGTGGACTAGCCGAGGAGCCCGGTGGGGATTGGTAAATACCGGTCCTGACATGGGGTATGATTGATGGGTTGCTTCTTATGGGGGCATGGCGCAATTGGTAGCGCACCTGCTTTGCAAGCAGGGGGTTCGGGGTTCGAGTCCCCGTGCCTCCACCATAAGAAAAGTCCCGGTCAGAAATGACCGGGACTTTTGCATTTAAGGGTTATTCGAAACCGGCGCCAATTCCGTCATCCGGGTTTTTGAACGACTCTGCTGTTGGTCAGCCAGGCAACCTTCACCACACTAGGGTGGATCCGTGACCCTTCTCATTGCTGCACTCGGCGTTCTGGGTGTGGCCTCCTCCGGACCGCTCATTGCAGGTACGCTCGGCGCTACTTCGGTGACTGCGTTGGCCATCGCCTTCTGGCGCAATGCGATCGGCGCGGTGGTTATGGCGGGCCCCGTCCTCATTCGGGAACCGAAAGTGTTCGGGCGGATCTCACGGCGTGAGTTTGGCTGGTCGGCTGTGGCCGCAGTGGCATTGGCCTTCCACTTTGCCTGCTTCATCACCGCCCTTCAGCTGACGTCGGTGGCTGCGGCTACTGCCTTGGTATGCCTGCAGTCCGGGTGGATTGCCGTCTTCCAGTTGTTCCGGGGTACAAGGCACCGTTGGCCCGTCCTTGTGGGGCTGGGCATAGCCTTCGGCGGCGTTGTGGCGATCACCGGGTTCGACATGGGTTCATCCCCGGAAGCTCTTCTGGGTGACCTTCTGGCCCTCGCGGGCGGCGCCTTGGCTGGCCTGTACACCTTGGCCGGAGGCAAAGCGAGGCAGTCGATGGGCACAGGAACGTACACCACGCTGTGCTACGGCATGTGCGCGGCTATTGTGGCCGTGCTGGCTCTGTTCACTGCCCAGCCGCTCTCAGGGTTCGACGCCGGTGGTTGGCTTGGCATTGTTGCCATCACCGTGTGTGCGCAGTTGGTAGGGCACACAGCGTTCAACCATCTGCTGGCCACGATGAGCCCATTGCTGGTGTCCATGATCATCCTGCTGGAGATTCCAGGTGCGGCCATCCTGGCAGCAATCTTCCTGAACGAAACCCTGCCCACCGGAACCTATGCAGGTTTGGCACTGATCCTTGTAGGACTGGCCGTAGTTGTGACCGGCCAACGTCGCGGCCGCCCCGAAACTGACCGACGCGAAGCCGAACTGGGCACAGACTAAAGTGCCGGCGTCGGGCGGTTTAAACACCGCCGCGGCGGGCGCCTTGTGCGGAGTTGGCCGTGTGGATGGCACGGAGCAATTTTGCCGGGAAGTAGACCGAGAAGAACACCACCATAGGTGCCTTCAAAGCCATCTTCTTGACGTTATGGGCCTTGTACGTCCGATCGAAGCGCTGGACGTAGTAGCGGTAGTCCCTGGGCGAGTCCTCAAGGCGCCGTGCAGACATCCCGGAAACCATTTGGGGTAGATACTGCACTTTGAGGTCGTGCTCGAACAGGTGCAGGGAGAGATCGATGTCCTCGTGCATCTCATCTTTGGGGTCCAGGCACGCTTCATCACGGATGGTTTCCCACGCCGAGCGGCGAAGGGCCATGTTGGAGCCGAAGAGGAAGTGATACTGGTGCTTGGCCAGGCGAAGCATGAGCTGGCGCATTTTATCGTCCGCTTTAAGGCCGAACCGGCGCATGGGCATGTCGTAGTAAACCACCGGACCCGTGGCTGCCGCGACCGAGGGGTCCATGAAGGCCTTTTGGACCTGTTCCACCCAATCAGGTTCAAGTACGGAGTCAGCGTCGATGCGGCCCACCACGTCCCCTGTTGCGTTGTTCAGCCCGTGGTTACGCGTGGGGATCAGACCCTGTGCAGCTTCCTGCTGCATAAGGATGATGGGGCTCTCCGGATATTCCTGCTGCATCTGGCGCACGATTCTTGACGTGCGGTCCGTGGACAGATTATCCACGACAATGATTTCTTCGGCGGGAACGGACTGATAGATGGCCGCGATGAGGCACTGGCGAATGACGCTTTCCTCGTTATACGCCGGGATGACGATGGATACGCCGGGAGGTTCCGGAGCATCCTGGAGGGCACCCGCAAAGGGTCTATCGGCTGACATCACCTCAAATCTAACACTCAGGGCCCAGGGTCCGAGGGAGGCTTTGGTTACAAGCCGGCAAACACTGAAGGGATCCCGGCAGTCGCCGGGATCCCTTCAATTTTCTGGCTCTTTAGGCCTCGGTTCGAGGCCGTAAGTCAGGCTTGGTTCTGTGCACCTTTGGCATCGGAGTCCGTGCCATCGGTGTCCTTGTGCAGGCTGGCCGCAATGTTCTTGACGGCCGTCTTGGCATCCGTGGCAACCTTCTCCGTGGACTCCTCAACATTCTTGAAGGCGTCCTTGGTTGCCTGCTCAGCCTCAGCTGCGGCTTCTTCCGGGGTGATGTCCGTGGCCTTGGGCTCGGAAACTGCAGCTGCCGGAGCTGGCACTGAAGCCTCCGCCGGAGCTGCGGTGGAAGCAGCCGGAACAGGAGCGGGCGTCGGTGTGACCGGGGAAGGCGTCTTCCACGGATCCTCAACCGGCTTGGAGGCCTTCCAAGCGGCAACACCTGCAGCGGCGGCGGCAGCAATCACCGTGACGATCAACCATCCGCGCTTCTTGGGCTTCGGTTGTTCCTTCACAAGCGCTGTGGAAACCGCCTTGCTGGCCTGATCTGTCACTGCCTTGATCTGCTTGCCAGTTGCCTGGGCCTGCTCCTGGACGCTGTGCACAACGCCGGAATCAACCAGCCTCTGCGCCACGGCATCCACCTGAGCCGGAGCATTCTCGAGGACGTGGTGAACGGCTACCGAAGCCTGTCCCAACTGCTCGGAAAGCCTGGGGAGGTACTCATCCACCACTTTGTCCCGGGCAATGCCAAGCGCCGGTGTGGCCCTGTTGAGGGTCTCCTGGATGCGGGGCGTGGCGTCTTCAACTACGTCATGGATCTTCGGCGCGAGGTGCGCCAACCCATCCTGAATCCGCGGCGTAACAACTGCAACGCCGTCGGCGAGGTTGTGCGCAGCGGACTTCAGCCCCTCTTGAATCTTGGGGGAAGCGGTATCAATGCCGTGCTGGATACGCGGAACAGCCCAATTGACGGCTGCTTCCACGCGCGGTGCAGCCCAGTCGCGGGCGTTATCCACACCTGCCGTTACTGATTGTTCGAGTTCGCGGGCAATACGGTCTGATTTCTTCACAACTACCTCCCGATACACATGCTCGTTTGTTGCTAGCCTACGTCGCTTGAGGAACACCGGCTATTCATCTGTCCGAGTTCGTCCAGGATTTCACCGAGCGCGGAACCGGCTTTACAGCCCAACGGGGCGTTGACCCTGCATGGAAGAATGGGGCCATGACCATCGCAACCGCAAAAGCAACGATCCACACGAGCCTCGGCGACATCAAGGTTGACCTCTTCGGCAACCACGCCCCCAAGACGGTGGCCAACTTCGTTGGCCTGGCCACGGGCGAAAAGTCCTGGAACCACCCGGAAACCGGCGAAGACAAGACCGGCACCCCCCTTTACAACGGCACCATCTTCCACCGGATCATCAAGGATTTCATGATTCAGGCCGGCGATCCCCTGGGACGCGGCGTAGGTGGCCCCGGCTACCAGTTCGACGACGAAATCCACCCGGAACTGACCTTCAACGCTCCCTACAAGCTTGCCATGGCCAACGCCGGCATCCAGATGGGCAAGGGCACCAACGGGTCACAGTTCTTCATCACCACCGTGAACACCGATTGGCTGTTCGGCAAGCACAGCATCTTCGGCGAAGTGACGGATGAAGAATCCCGCAAGGTAGTGGACGCGATCGAGTCCGTCCGCACCGGCATGGGAGACCGCCCCGTCGAGGACGTTGTCATCAACAGCATCGACATCGAACAGCTCTAGCCAAACGCTGAACCTGAGCTCATGAGTTACGGAATTCCGTCGGCCGAGCCGTCCGCCGATATTCCGGTGTGCCCAAGGCACCCGGACAGGCCCTCCTATGTGCGGTGCCAGCGCTGCGGGCGCCCTGCGTGCCCCGAGTGCCAGCGGGCGGCCGCCGTCGGATTCCAATGCATCGACTGCGTCAACGAACAAAAACGTACGACGCCGACATACCGCTCCCCGTACGGTGGAGCCCTGGCCGTGGGCCGGCCTTTGATGACGTACTTGATCATTGGCTTGTGCGCACTGGTTTATGTTCTGCAGTGGATCGTGCCCGGTGACGCGGTCTTTGAGAACTTCGCCTTCGCCAACATTTTTGCCGTCAGTGAGCCGTGGCGCATGGTCACGGCGGCGTTCCTCCACTCGCAGGGCTTCCTGCTCCATATAGTCCTGAACATGTACACACTGTGGATTTTCGGCCAGGCCCTTGAGCCTTTGCTGGGGCGCATCCGATTCCTGGCTGTGTACTTGATTTCCGCCATTGGCGGATCCGTGGGCTTCCTTGCCCTAACGCCCACCACAGTGCCTGCAGTGGGCGTGGTGGGTGCTTCCGGGGCGATCTTCGGTCTCTTTGGCGCCATGCTCGTTGTGCAGCGCCACAGGGGTGGAGAGACCAAGCAATTGTGGATTTTGATCGCCATTAACGGAGTGATCGGTTTCCTTGTCCCCAGCATTGCCTGGCAAGCACACCTCGGCGGCCTGATCACTGGTGGCTTGGCTGCCGCCGCGATTGCATATGCTCCACGAGGCAAGAACCAGGCATTGCTGCAAGCCGGTGGTTTGGTTCTGGTAGCCGGCCTGTTGGCCGTGGTCACCTGGTTCCGCGTCACTGCCGGCTGAATTCCCCGAGTTCAGCTAGCGGTCCTCCCCGAAGCTACTAACACTCCTGACCGGCTGGCGCAGGATTGTTTTCAGCTTCTCCGCTGCGGTGCGCCGGGGATCACTGAGGTAGATCTCGTGGTGCCTGCCTGTCATTTTCAGTTCCTGCTCCGGAATGAATTTGTTGTGCATCTCCTCAAGTACCGGCCCTTCATCGTCATACGGACCTACGTGCAGTGTTTGCACGCACAACCCCTCATCAAGCGGCTCCAGCCGCAGTTCCTCCAGTACCGGCGCGTCGCCCTTCTTGGCGGTAGTCTCCCGCGCCGTTTCCAGATGGTCCCTGGTGACCCACTGGGGGACCATATTCAGCACCGTCCAGTTCCAGCGGGATTTGTCCCTCGCAGTGGTGAATGACTCCATGTCATCCGACCACCACAGGGCCTCGAGCGGCATTACCGTATAGTCCTGGCCGAGCTCCCGCTTACTGAGGAATTTCAAGGCGTAGGCCACCGGGTACAAGGTTGCCAGCGCTTCCCGGTAGGACCGGGCCGTGTTGGGGTCCCCATGACCATCGATCATCAGGTACTGCATGGTAGGAACCGTCATCACCGAAAATTGGCCGTGCTTGGCGGTATAACTGGGTATCAACCGTTTGAAGTCGCTCTTCATTGCACCACCGTACTCATGGTGCTTATCCACAGGCGTTATCCACAGTGTGCGTAACTTACACAGGTGTAGTTCTCGCCCTTAACCGTCCGAGGGCTCGTCAGAACAGAAGATATCCCCGGAAAGGCATGAGTTTCTCCACAGCTGTGGATAACTTTGTCCCCTACCGACGCGTAAATGTGGACAAAACCACCTTCTCACCAGGACCTGTGGACAATCCTGTTAATCAAGCGGTGGAGTTCCGCGTATCAACAGACTTATCAACAGTGTTAATAACTTACATAGCTGTAGTTCACGGCATGGAAGGGGTCCAAATACTCTCTAAACCGGGGATCTTGAAGGCGAAACCCACAACCTTTTCCCCAGCTGTGGATAACTTGTGGGTAGGGGGCTGTTGTTAAGTGGGTAACTTCGCCACTGCTCCTGAAGGAGCGTGGAAACGCGGAAGCAGCAAAAGCCGGCCCGGACGGACCAAAAGATGGCTTGGACGAATCCGGCAATCCTGAAAGTCTGAACACTCGGTGAAGCTTGGTGGACTATCCACAGCGCAGTACACAGTGGGTATAAGTGGTTCCGCTCGAGCCAGGAGTCCAAATCGGCGGGCTGACAACGATATGGACCGGCGTTACATGGATGTCCACAGAAGTTATCCACGCCTGTGGATAAAGTTACGCACTTCTGTGGACAGGATCTGTGGACTAAGCGACCCCTAGCTCACCGCAGGACGGCTTAGGAGCTCACAGCAGGACAGCTTAGGCCCAAACTCCGGAGGTTCCCCTCCGGTGGCTGTCCATCAAGTGGGTGTCAATGATGCCTACAGCTTCCATGAGCGCGTACATGGTGGTGGGTCCTACGAAAGCGAACCCCTTCTTCCTCAGCGCCTTGGATAAGGCGATCGACTCCGGGGAGCTCGTAGGTATATCCGCCATGGTGGTGGGCTTGGGAGTAGTAAGGGGCTGGAAGGACCACACGAAGTCCACCAGCCCGCCCTCTTCACGCAAGGCAATGGTCGCCTTGGCATTAGTGATGGCGGCTTTGATCTTCAATCGGTTGCGGACAATACCGGAGTCGAGCATGAGCCGCTCTTGGTCTGCCTCGGTGAAGGCGGCGACACTCTCCGGATGGAAGTCCAGGAATGCGCGCCTGAAGGCATCCCTTTTCCGAAGGATGGTAGCCCAGGATAGACCAGCCTGGAACGCCTCGAGGCTGATGCGCTCATACATGCCCTGCTCATCGCGGACCGGCATTCCCCACTCGTGATCGTAGTAAGCCTGCATGAGGGGGTCTGAGGACGCCCACAGCGGACGCGCCAGGCCGTCCTCACCGACGATGGTGCCACTTTCCGGGGTCATGCATGCTCCTCTGGGCCCGGCTGTTCAAGAACCAGACAGTAATTCAGCTTCTTGGAATATTCTGCCCGGCGCCCCGGACATTATTGGGTATGTATGCCGGCATCACGATAGGCCGACGTCACGATAGTCCTGTGACTCGCATGGTGATGTTGATCCGGCCCCGTGAGAGGCCACAGCCATCCGCTGCCGTTTCCGGGAAGACTTTGGGGATGCCATGATAAGCGAACCTGGACGCGCCTCCAAAGACGAAGAGGTCTCCGGAATGGAGCTTCACATCCGTGTATGGCTTGGTCCGGGTGTGCGTGTTGCCGAATCGAAAAAGGCACGTGTCGCCAATGCTGAGTGAGACCACAGGTGCGTTGGAGCGCTCGTCCTTGTCCTGGTGCATCCCCATGGCGGCGCCGTCATCGTAATAGTTCACCAATGCAGCGTCGGGGGTGTAGGTGGTGGCCAACGCACTCAGGGTCTGGTCGCTTTCAACGCCGGAGGCATAGGCGGCGTCCACTGCTTTCCGCCCCAGGCGCACCATCCAGTCCGGGAAATCGAGGACGGGACGGCCGTTGACGTCAGTGGCTTCGCGCGTGTACCGGTAAGGCTGCCAGTGCCAGCCAAGGCAAACCGTCCGCACCGACATTTGGTGGCCGCCCGGAAGAGTTGCCGCACGGAGGGGAACCGGCCCTTGTGTCCATTCACCAAAGCGCGCCACAATCCATCGCTGCTGCTCAAGGGTGAGCCAGCCGGGAATGTGGACGGCGCCGGGCGCAACCAGGCGGGGACCGGCGTCGTTCGTTTCCGTCCGTACCAGCTCCAAGGGAAACAGGGCGTCTTCGCTCACGCCGCCGCCTCAAGGCGGAGCAGGGCGCGTTTGGCCTCGGTTCCGCCAAGGTAGCCGCCAAAATTGCCGTCCGACTTTACTACGCGGTGGCACGGAACAATGAGCGGCAAAGGGTTGGTGGCACAAGCTGTCCCCACAGCACGGACCGCGTTTGGACTGCCGGCTGCCTGGGCAACTTGGGCGTAGCTGGCTGTGTTGCCGTAAGGGATCCGAGGCAGGTGGCGCAGGACGTTGAGACGGAAACCGCGGGACAACCGGAAGTCCAGTGTTAGATCGAATTCGGTTCGGGTGCCTTTAAAGTACTCGTCGAGTTCGCGAGCGGCGTCATCAAGACGCGCAGGGGCCTGAAGAATGCGGGGGCTCACCGTGTTTGCGAGGAACTGCAGAACGGCGTCGTGGTCTTCCAGCTCAAAGGCAACGCGGACTATGCCACGATCCGTAGCAGCCAAAAGGAGTTTTCCCAACGGAGAATCCACAATCCTGTATGCGACGTCCAAGGTATGGGTGAGCTGTGCATCGCGTGCCAAACGCGCATGGAGGCTGGCAATGGCCGGTTCCAGTCCGGCGTCCAAGGGCTGCAGGAGCGAAATAACCTCGGCGTGATCGGGGCTGAGTTCAAGGGTCATCAGATATCGCCTTTAGAGGATGTATGAGCCAGTGACTGGTGGATGGTGAGAACGGACCGCAGAGATTTCACGCCGTCGGCACTGGCGCGACGGGCAGCCTCGGCGGTTCCGCCTAATAACCCGGCAACATCCTTATAGGAAAGACCGGCAAGGTAGTGATAGGCCACGGCTTGGCGCTGCTTCGGGGGGAGCCGTGTGAGGGCTTCCAGCAGTTCCCAATGACCTTCACCAGGAATGCCGAGGCTGGAAGCTTGTTCCGGCGGATGGTCAACCGGCAAGGCGCGACGGGTTCCGGCCCGTAGATGGTCCACGCACTTCCGATGGGCGATGGTGACCAGCCAGGCTTCAACGTTGGCCTCAGGAGGAAGGGCAGGATAAGCCTGCAGGGCCGCCAGGAACGTATCCGACCACGCATCATCAGCATCATGCACGCCGAGGATCGCACGGCACACCCGAAGCACCGTGGTGCCCTGTTCGCGGACCACGGCTTCGAACGGCTTTTTGTTGAGCATCTGCCCTGGCTTCATCAGAAAAGCTTGCCTTCCCGCACTTCTGCCGGCTCTTCCAATTCCAGGAGGAAGCGCTTATTTCGAAGCCCACCCGCGTACCCCGTGAGTTGGCCGGAGCGACCCACCACGCGATGGCAGGGAATGACGATGCTGATGGGATTGCGTCCAACAGCCGATCCCACAGCCTGGGCCAGGTGGGGATCCCCCAACTCCGCAGCCAACTGTCCATAGCTGACAGTTTCACCGAAAGGTATATGTTGCAGCCGGTCCCAGACCTTCTGTTGAAACGGGTTACCGAGTGCCTCGAAGGGGACATCGAAAGCCGTCCGATGACCGCCCAAATACTCGGTAAGTTCGGTCCGGGTCCGCGCAAACACGGGGTCATCGATCCCGGTCAGTTCTCCGAAGTAGTCGGCGGGAGGCATATGCCAGTGACCTTCGTAGAAGATACCCGTCAAAAATTCCCCGCGGGCAGTCAGCGTTAACTGCCCCAACGGGGAATCCATGGTGGTGTGCCGGATGCTCATATCCTGTAGACGTTCACGGGCACGCAAATGTGAGGTGCGAAATTCCTAGGAGCGCCAGCGCGTGGTCATAAGAAAGCCCACGATTGCAATTCCGAAGCCTGCCACGATGTTCCACGAGGCCCACTCGCGAACAGGGAACTGACCCTCAGTGATGTAGAAGGTGATGATCCAGATCAGGCCGAGGATCATCAAGCCGAACATGACAGCCTTGTACCAAACCGGGTTCGGCTTGTACTGCTGTGCTGCGGAAGTCTGCGGGGCCTGACGGGCAGGCCGCTTGCGGGGCTTGGACTCGGGCACGGATCCTCCTGGCTGTACGGTTAATACCCGTTGGCGCCAGCCTTGATATCCTGCAGGAAGGAAATTTCCAGCGGTTAACGGCCACACGGCGTTCCGGGTTGGTTCTAGCTGTCAAGTCTAGCCGCAACCGGGAGCCCGCCTGTCCCGCCCGCGCCCTATGCAAGGAGACCCTGTGGCGCATCAGCAGCAGACGGCGGCAACCGCCGTGCCGTCCGCACGCCAAGGGCAGGAAATGCGCCCGCGCAAGCGAGTCCGGGCCTCTGACGTCATCCGAAAAATCAGCCAGATCCTGGGCGAGCTGCTCATTACGGCAGGCATAGTGCTGCTCCTCTTTGTGGGCTGGGAGCTGTGGTGGACCAACGTTGAAGCTGATGCCAAGCAGACTGAAGCGGTTAAAAGCTTCGCTCAGGAATTCACCGGACCAGTAACTCCTGCGGCACCTGCTGCCCCCGTGGACTACGGACCCCCGGTAGTTACGCAGGCTCCCGCCTATGCAGGAATGATCGGGATCATGTATATCCCCCGCTTTGGCCCGGATTACACACGCCCCATCATTGAAGGCACCGGCTCGGATGTTCTGGACACGCTGGGTTTGGGGCACTACGGAAGTACCAGCATGCCTGGGGCACCCGGTAACTTCGCGGTAGCCGGGCACCGTCAAACCCACGGTGCAGTTCTGGACAACATCCACACCCTGGTTCCCGGGGACAAGATCTACATCCAGACGGCAGACGGCTACTACACCTACGTTTTCCGCAACAACCAGATCGTTC
Organism: Arthrobacter sp. 9V; assembly: GCF_902506065.1. Lineage (GTDB taxonomy): Bacteria > Actinomycetota > Actinomycetes > Actinomycetales > Micrococcaceae > Arthrobacter. The sequence continues at coordinate 4,690,364 of NZ_LR732912.1, read as the reverse complement.
TCCCGGACCGAACGGACGTCCTGATGCCCGTTCCCACCGAGGCGGGAGTCCAGCCCACGGAAAGTATCCTCACCATGACGAGTTGCAATCCGCGATTTGGTGCTCAGGAACGCATCATTGCTTACTCAATGTTGGATAGTTGGCAACCCGCCTCAGCCGGACCGCCGTCGGAAATCGCCGCGCAAGTAGCCCGGGCACACGGAAAGGGTTAACGAATGTACGCATGGATCTTCCGTAATCTGCCGGGCCCCCTATGGGTGCGGATCCTGACTTCCCTGGTACTGGTGGGCATCGCCTTGGTGCTGATGGTCCAGTTCCTCTTCCCTTGGTTTTCCCAGTTCACCACTTTGACCGACTCAACGATTGGTTTAGTGCAGCAGCCATGAGCACAACAAAAATTCTTGTAGTGGATAACTACGACAGCTTTGTCTACACACTGGTGGGGTACCTCCAGGAACTCGGTGCCCAAACAACAGTTGTACGCAATGACGACGTGACGCTAGCCGAGGCCATTGAACTCGCAGCAAGCCGCGACGGCGTCCTGGTCTCCCCCGGTCCGGGTACGCCCGCCGAAGCGGGCGTCTGCATTGAGCTCATTAAGTGGTGCGGTGAGGCCGCAAAGCCCATGTTTGGCGTGTGCCTGGGACATCAGGCCCTGGCCGAGGCATATGGCGGAGTGGTGACTCACGCGCCGGAACTCATGCACGGCAAGACCTCGCCCGTCCAGCACGAAGGCAAGAGCGTCTTTGCCGGTCTCCCGTCGCCCGTCACGGCAACGCGGTACCACTCCCTTGCAGCCGTCCGGAACTCCATACCGGACGTTCTGGAAATCACCGCCGAGACCACCAACGGAGTGGTGATGGGCCTGCAGCACAAGACCGCGCCCCTCTGCGGCGTCCAGTTCCACCCGGAATCGGTGCTCACTGAAGGCGGATATCAGATGCTGGGCAACTGGTTGGAGTCCCTCGGCATGACCGGTGCGGCTGAACGAGCCTCGAGACTGAGCCCGCTGATCAAGCAGTAGCTGAGGTGCGGCTGGCGCCGCTGACACCCTCCGCGGGCTCGCTCGTTCCTCGCTTAGACGCCCGCTTCCGGGTGCCCGCCGCGACAGCCAAAGCCGCCTTACTTCTTGGTTGGCGTGGGCTTTGGGGTCGCCGGCTGGGTTTCCGTGGGAGTTGGCGTCGGGGTGGGTGCGGGTGGTGGAACCGGGGCCTTGGCCACCGTGACAGTTACCACCTTGCCCTGTGCCACCTCGGTGTTGAAGGCGTCGCTCTGAGCCGTGACGATCCCCGGTGCCACTTGGGAGTTCTCCTGCTCCACTAGTGCCATTGTCAGGCCGATGGCCTTGAGCGCAGCTTCGGCTTCAGTCGCCGGCAGCGCGATCAACTGCGGCATGAGGACTTTGCCCGTGGAAACCTGCAGCTCCACCTTGCTTTCCACGGCGATCGCGCCGCCCGGTGCGGGAGCCGTGCCGATCACTACGTTGGCCGGGACGGTGGGACTGTGAGTCAGGACGGTGGTGATTTCGCCGGTGATGCCGAGCCTGCGCAAGGCTTCCCGCGCATCCGGCTCCGTACGCCCCACGATGTCCGCAGGGATGGTCACCGAGCTGGGGCCGCTGGAGATCTTCAAGACCACTTCAGCATCCTGTTCCAGCAGGGCGCCCGTAATCGGCGACGTGCCGATAGACATGTCCTTGGCCACGGTGTCGCTGGGTTCACGAACTGATTTGGGCTTCAGCTTGGCTGAATACAGTTCCTGAAGCGCCTGGCTTTCGGACATGTTGGTCACTGACGGCACCGCGATTTTCGCGGGGGGTGGCGGTTGCATGTTCATGAGGCTGTACAGCCAGAAGCCGCCGCCTGCCAGGACCAGGAGCGTAAAGATCACCAAGGTGGCAACCCAGGCACGACGCCGGGACTTCTGGCCCGCCGGAAGCTCACGTTCCGGTGGGAGGCCCAAGGGAAGAGGTTCTTCCTGGGGTTGTTCCACAGTTTCGTCTCTGAATTGCTCGGCATCGAGGAAGCCCACGGCCGTAGTGCTTAAGAGTTCTGTTGCCGGGTCTTCCGGTTCCACGAGGTCATTGGGGTCGGTGGGAGCTTCGCTGGCTGCCACTGCGGGTACGGGGATCCCGTTGCTGGCCGCACGCAGGGCACGGCGGAAGGCTGCTGCATCCTGGAATCGGTCTGTCCGGCTCTTCTGCAGCGCCTTCACCAACACGGAATCCAGTGCTTCGGAGACCTCCGGGTTGTGGGCACTGGCCAGGTCCGGAGTTTCCCGGACGTGCTGGTAGGCCACTGATACGGGGCTGTCGCCAATGAACGGGGGCCGGCTGGTCAGCAACTCGAACAGCAGGCAGCCCGCGGAGTAGAGGTCACTACGCGCATCCACCGTTTCGCCTCGTGCCTGCTCGGGCGAGAGATATTGGGCGGTGCCCACCACGGCCTGTGTTTGGGTCATTGTGGCGGCGGAGTCGGCCATGGCGCGCGCAATGCCGAAGTCCATGACTTTTACATCCCCGGTGTCAGCACAAACCATCACATTGGCCGGCTTGATATCGCGGTGGACGATGCCTGCGCGGTGGCTGTACTCAAGTGCTCCCAGGACACCCAGGGTAAAGCCGACAGAGTCCTCAACGCCAAGCTCATTGGCCTTGATCATGTCCCGCAGGGTTCGTCCGGCGACGTACTCCATGACGATGTACGGGACACGCACGTCTTCGCCCGGGCCACCCGGAACTGAGTATTCTCCAGTATCGAAGATGGCCACGATGGAAGGGTGATTCAACGCTGCGACGGCCTGCGCCTCACGTTTGAAACGGGCCTGGAACTGAGGATCGCGTGCCAGGTCTGCGCGCAGCACCTTCACGGCGATGGTCCGTCCCAGCAGGGTGTCCGTTCCCCTGTAAACGTCCGCCATGCCGCCACGACCTATCAACTCGCCAAGTTCATAGCGGGAATTGAGGATGCGCTGAGAGGACACGGGGGTGCTCTCCTCTCGGTGCGCAGGACCTGGACGTGGCGTTGACATGGCGGCTTACTTAGTTTCTCGGGCTGCCGGAGCCGCTGGGCGTGGAAATCGGCGTTTCAGGCTCGGTGGGCACCAGCGCCTTGGACAGGTAGTAAGTGACCGTAGAGCCCGCTGCAACCTGGGTACCGGCTGCAGGCGAGGACCGGACGAAGGTTTCCGGCTGCTGGCCGATTGCGCCGTTGACGGGTTCTCCTGCAACCCACTGCAGTCCCGCTCCCTCAATGGCTTGCCGAACCCGGGCTTCGTCTACTCCAGGTGCAATGGCGGGTACAGCCACCAATTCCGGGCCCTTGGAGTAGGTCACGGTGATGGTTTGCCCCGGGTCCACGGGACCTGTGGGATTGAGACTGATTACGATGCCCACGGGAGCTGTGTCGTCAAAGACTTCCTGACCGTTTACTCCGAGGCCCAACGCGCGAAGCTGCCCGCTGACCGTCTCGAAAGGTTGGCCCTGGTACTGCTCCGGGATGACGTTGACCTTCTGGGGCACCGACTGCGTAGGCTGCGGCGCTTCAGATGTCTCCGTGGGCTTCGGCGTAGGGGTAGCCGAGGTGGACGTGGGGCTGGCGCTCCGGCTGGGGCTCGTTGTGGTGGACTCACTAGGCGCGGGGCTCGGCGAGAAGAATCCCGACTGGGAGATCAAGAATCCAACCAACGCGAACAGGACCAGCAGGATCAGGGCAACCAAGGGCCACGTCCATGGGCTGCGCTTCTTGCGCTCCGGCTCGGCGTCGTCGAAGTTGTCTTCTTCGGTGTAGACGACTCCTTCGTCGTCGCTCAGCTGCCGCTCGGCCTCCAACGCGTTGGCACGCGTCAGGGGGTTATCAGACGATGCGGCAGCGGCTCCAAGAGCAGCTCCTGCAGCGCCCGCGCCCAGCACCGGAAGTGCGGAGGTGGCCGTCGTCGACTGCTCTCTACCGTAAGGCGAGGTGACGACGCCGGTGGGTGCCGTTGCGGTGTCCACCGGGGCCGTGATGGGTCCGGTAGTGGACTCGAACAACAACATGCCGGGTACAGCGGCATGCGCTGTAGCGATGTCACCGTTGCGGATAGCCTCCGCGGCTTCGGCCAGTTTGATGGCGTTGGCCGGGCGATTCTTGGGATCCTTGGCCAGCATGGACATCAGCAAAGCGCGCACGGGGGTGGGCAGCGTCTCCGGAAGGGGCGGCGGCGCATCATTGACCTGCGCGAGGGCGATGGCAATCTGCGATTCGCCGGAGAACGGACGGTGGCCGGTGAGGCATTCGTAGCCGATGACGCCCAGGGAATAGATGTCCGAAGAGCCCGTTGCTGTCTGGCCGGTTGCCTGCTCAGGGGCCAAATACTGGGCGGTGCCCATGACCTGGCCGGTCTGCGTAAGCGGAACCTGATCTGCCAGGCGGGCAATGCCGAAATCAGTGACTTTGACGCGGTTGTCCGGCGTAATCAGCAGGTTTCCCGGCTTGATGTCGCGGTGGACAAGACCCTGGGCGTGAGCAACTGCCAAGGCGCGTGCCGTCTGGGAAATGATGGAAAGCGTCATGTCCGGGGACAACACCTGCTCGCGCTCCAGGATGCCGCTCAGCGGGTGTCCAGGCACGAGCTCCATGACCAAGTAAGCCGAACCGGCTTCCTCGCCGTAATCGAAGACGTTGGCGATGCCCACGTGGTTGAGGAGGGCGGTGTGACGCGCCTCGGCACGGAAGCGCTGGAGGAAACCGGGGTCACCCGTGTATTCCTCCTTAAGCACCTTGATGGCAACGATCCGGCCAAGGATTTGGTCCTTGGCCTTCCAGACCTCGCCCATGCCGCCAATCGCAATGCGACTGGTCAGCTGGAACCTGCCGCCGAGTGTGATTCCCGAAGTAGGCCTCACTTATTCAACACCGCCTCAAAAATCTTCTTTGCGTTCGGACTGGTTAGCTGGGCCCCGGTTAGCACGTCCACACTCTCCATGACAATGGTGACGGCTACTTGCGGGTCGTTTGCCGGGGCGAACCCGGTAAACCATGAATTGTTCAAACCTGAATCGCCGAGTTCCGCGGTGCCTGTCTTGCCGGCCACCTTGACGCCGGGAACGGCTGCACCCTTGGCAATGCCATTGTCTACAGCACTGGTCATCCACTCAGTGATCTGACTGGCAATGGGCTGCGTGGTGCTGGTGCGGAGCGCCTCAGGCTTGGGCTCGTTGATGACGCGCAGATCAGGCGCGCGAATGGCCTCAACCAAGTTGGGCTTCATCTGCACCCCGCCGTTGGCGATGGCCGCGGTCATCATGTTGATCTGGAGCGGCGTGGCCTTGACGTCGCGCTGACCCACCGATGACTGGGCCAACTGCGCCTGGTCCAGGTCTTCCGGGAAGACGCTGACGGCCTGTTGGAGCTTGAGCTGATCGCCGAAGTCCTGACCGAAGCCGAACTTTTGTGCCTGTTCGCGGATGGCATCCTGCCCGAGGTCAAGGGCAATGCTGGCAAACGGAGTGTTGCAGGACTGCTCAAGGGCAAAGGCAAAGGACGCTGTTTCCCGGACGTTGCAGTTGCCGCCGGCATAGTTGGGCAGGCTGGCACTGCTGCCTGGCAAGGGAAGGCTGCTGGGGTTCGGCAGCTCGCTGTCCTTGTTGTATTTTCCGGAATTCAACGCAGCCGCCGTATCAATGAGCTTGAACACCGAACCGGGCGAGAGCAGATTGCCCGTAGGACCGCTGACATTCTGGTTCAGGTTGATACCGGGAATCTGGTTCAGCTGCGCGTAATTGGCTTCCGCAGTGGTGCGATCGTGGGTGGCAATCAGGTTGGGATCGTACGTGGGCTTGGACGCCATTGCCAGAATGGCACCGGTCTTGGGGTTGGTGACAACTATGGAACCGCGCTGGCCTTCAGGAATCAGATCCATGGCCAACTGCTGGATGGCAGGATCCAAGGTCAACTCCACGGAGGCTCCCTTGGGCTCTTTGCCAAGGAACATCTGACTCATGCGATCCAGGAACAGCTGATCGGAGTTGCCCGCCAGGGTTTCGCCCATGGACTGCTCCAGGCCGGTGGAACCGAAGAACTTGGAGAAATATCCGGTGATGCCGGCATACAGCTCGGGCTGGTTGTACTTGCGCTGGAAGGCGCAGGACTCAGTCCCCGGCACCGACTCAGCCACCGGCTTGCCGCCCACGATGATGGAGCCACGCTCGTTGCAGAAGGACGCCAAGACGGCGCGCTGGTTCCAAGGATTGGCATTGAGGTCATCAGCACCAATCACCTGAACGTAGCTGATGGCACCGAAGATCAACGCGAACATGGCGACGGCAGCCATCCAACTACTGCGAATAGCCTGGTTCATTGTTGCTTCACCGCCTCAGTTGGTGCGCTGGGTGTCTGTCCGGTAACCGGTTTACGTGTGCCCGGGGCACTGCTGCTGGCCGGAGGTTTGTTGACCATGGGAGTGGTGTCCACCGGGCCGCGGGCCGTGTTGGAAATCATGAGCAGCAGGCCAACGATGATCCAGTTGGCCAGAAGTGAAGAACCACCGGCTGCAAGGAACGGCGTGGTCAGGCCGGTCAACGGGATGAGCCTGGTAACTCCACCGATTACCACGAAGCATTGCAGGGCAATGGCAAAGGACAAGCCGCAGGCAAGGAGCTTCCCGAAAGCATCCCGGGTGCCCAAAGCTGCGCGGAAGCCGCGGGTGAACAGCAGCAGGTAAAGCATCACTACGGCGAAGAGACCAATCAGGCCGAGCTCCTCACCAATGAGGGCCACAATCATGTCGCTGTTGGCGAAGGGCACCAGATCCGGCCGGCCCTGGCCAAGGCCAGTACCTACGAGGCCACCGTCGGCCATGCCGAACAGGCCCTCCACAATCTGCCCGCTACCTCCGGGAGACCTGCCGAAGACCTCCGGGGTAAAGGCATTGATCCAGCTATCTATGCGGAATGCCACGTGGGAGAAAATCTGGGAGGCGATGAAGCCGCCGCCCAGGATCAGCAGCAGGCCAATGACCACCCAGGAGATCCGGCTGGTGGCCACGTAAATCATCACAATGAACAAGCCGAAGAAGAGGATGGAGGATCCGAGGTCACGCTGGAAGACCAGCACGCCGATGCTCACCAGCCACGCGGTGATCATGGGGCCAAGGTCCTTGAACCGTGGGAACTGCATGGGGCCGATCTTCCGGCCAGCCAACAGAATGAGATCCCGGTTGGAGGATAGATAACCTGCGAAGAAGATGGCGAGGGTGATCTTTGCGATTTCACCAGGCTGGAACGTCATGGGTCCCACCCGGATCCACACGCGCGCACCAAGGATTTCACCTGCGGAGATGCCCGGAATGAGTGGGAGCAGCAGCAGGAAAGCACTGACCGCCAAGGATATGTAGGTGAAGCGGCGAAGGATGCGGTGATCCTTAAGGAACCAGATCACTGCAATGGAGACAGCCATGGCAATGAGGGTCCAACGGAGCTGGTTGTTGCCGGTGTCGTCCCCGGGGCCGTCCATGCGGTGAATCAACGCAAGGCCGAGTCCGTTGAGCGCAACCACAATCGGAAGTATTACCGGGTCTGCATACTTTGCGCGGAGCCTCAAGACCACGTGGAATGCGAAAGCAGCAACTGCCAGGAGGCTGGACTGGAACCAGAAATCACTATCCAGCCCGACTTCTGAATTGATGCTCACCAACGCGCTGGCGCCAATGCCTACGGCAAGGGCCAGGACGATGAGTACCAGCTCAACGTTCCGGCGGGGTTTGGGGGCTGTTTCAGTCTGCATCATTTGGCCCCCTCACAGGGAGTCGGGATGGGCGAAGGAGTAGGGCTGGCAACGGCAGCGGTGCTGGGGATAGGCACAGTGGCGGTAGGCGCAGGTGTAGCGGATGCCGCTCCCGATGGCTTGGCTGTGGCAGTTGCCGTGGGGCTGGGGCTGGGGCAGTTCGCCGAGGCGCTGCCGGTGTTCCGCAGGTTCTCAACAATGCCTTGTGCGCCGTCGAGATCGCCCGCCGGTACGGTCTGGCGCACGCTTTGTTGGCCGTATTCCGGCAATGAATCCACCCTGATGTCGGTTACTGCTTCCAGCCGGGAAAGCTGAATGGGGCCAAGTCTCTGGGAGATCCCGTTGAAAATGGCAACCCGCTGGTCAAATTCGCCCACGTAATAGCGCGTCTGGGTCCACGCGTAGCCAAGCCACAGGCCCACCACCACGCCAAGGACCACCACGGCTGCCACGGCTGGCATCAACCAGCGCACCCGGCGCCGCGGCGGCTCTTCCACCTCAACACGGTCCTGCTCAGCTTTGTGCGTCAAGACAGTGGCTGCCCTGCGCGCCACAGTGCGACCGGCGACAGTAGGAATGGAGCCCGTCTCAGCTGCGGTCGCGGCAGCACCAACAAGTTCATGAGGGCGGCTGGCCAATTCCTCGCGCAGTACTTCCGCTGACAAGTGCTCACCAAGGTGAGGATCGGTAGTGGCGGGGGGTTCTGTGGACTCGCCTGAAGATGCACGTTCAGGATCGTCTTCTTTGCGATCCGGATCACCGGCGCTGAAGGACGAACCATTGTCCGCCTGTCGGGCGGCCTTGGCTTGCGCCTCGGTTTTGTCTTCTGCTGCCTTATCCGCGGCCAGGTCATCGGCGGACTTGGTTGCCGTGACCGTCTCGGGCTCGTCAACCGCGGCAGGTGCCGCTGCCGGAACGACGTCGACGGCGGCCGTGTTGACGTCGTCGTCGGTCTCCTCCGCAATCTCCAACATCACCACGGTGACGTTGTCCGGAGCGCCGGCTTCCAGAGTCAGGTCGACGAGGATCTCAGCGCATTCACGCAAGTCCTTGGTCTCACGGACCATGCGCTCCACGACGTGGCCGGCTACGTAATTGAGTCCGTCGGAGCAGAGCAGCCAACGCTCGCCAGGTTCAACATCCAGGACGTCCAGATCCAGCTCAGGGCTGGCATCGACGTCGCCCAGGACACGCATCAAGACGTTTTTGTGGGGATGAGTTTCGGCTTCCTCCGGGCGGAGGCGGCCCTCGTCAATGAGCCGCTGAACGAACGTGTGGTCAATGCTGACCTGTTCAAACTTCTTGTTGCGCAACCGGTAGGCGCGGGAGTCGCCAATATGGGCGAAATGGAGCTTACGGCCCTCCAGAAGCAGGGCCGTAACGGTGGTGCCCATGCCCGAAAGTTTGGGATTCTGGTGCACGAGTTCGGAAAGAAGGGAATTGGCGGTCTGGATTTCATCCGCCAGGACGGTCTCTGCGCCCTCCGGATAGTCGTCATGATCAAGGTGGATCATGTCCAGAACCGTTGAAGCGGAAGCGACATCGCCGCCGGCGTGACCGCCCATACCGTCAGCGACCACAGCAAGATGACGGCCCACATAAGCGGAGTCGTCATTCTTGGAGCGGATCCGTCCGACGTCGGAACGAGCGGCGTAGCGCATGATGAGCGGGCGCTCCGCAGGCTTTTCCTTGCCTTTGGGGGTCTCGGGGGAGGCCATGGACTACGGCCTCAATTCAATGACCGTCTTGCCGATTCTCACGGGGACGCCAAGCTCAACCGGCAAGGCGCGGGTGAGCTGTTGATCGGCCAGGTAGGTGCCGTTGGTGGAGCCAAGATCTTCGATGAACCAGCGGCTGCCCTGCGGGAACAGACGTGCGTGCCGGCCGGAAGCGTAGTCGTCTTCCAGGACAAGCGTGGCTTCCTGCGCGCGGCCGAGCAGGATGGGGCTGGCGGCGAGGGGGACCGTGGTGCCCTTGAGGGGGCCCTCAGTGACTACCAACGTGCGTGCATGTTGGATTGCCGGCGGTGGTGAGGCTGCGAGTTCCGGATGCTTACGGACTTCGCGCGCCGTGGGAACGCCAGTGACGGCTTTGCGGCCAATCTGGAAGTCGCGGCGCATGGTGGTGACGATGCTGAAAATCAGGACCCACAGCAAAAGGAGGAACCCGAAGCGAAGCGCTGTAATGGTCAGTTCGCTGATGTCGTTCACGCGTGACCACCCGGGGTTTGGGGGAGGAGGCGGAAAATGATCTTGGTACGTCCCATCGTGATGGTTGAGCCGTCTGTGAGCTCCACGCTGCCGTTCACTTTATGTCCGTTAACATAACTGCCGTTGGTGGAGCCAAGATCGACGGCCCACGTGCTGCCGTTCTCAGTGCGGACCTCAAGGTGCTTCCGTGAGACGCCGGTGTCATCCACCAGGATGTCGGCTTCGGAGGAGCGGCCCAACACTACGGACCGGGCGTTGAGGGAATACCGCTGGCCACCGATGTCCAGCACAGGCTGGAGGCGGGTGGGTTGCCGTGCCGGCGCGGCCGGAACGTTGGATCGAGGAGCCTGTGGAGCAGGAGTGCCGTCATCCGAGGATTTCTCCGTCCGGGAAGCGATCTCGAAATGTCCGGCACGTTCTTCGTCATTGCGACGGAAGGAAATGCGCACAGCGCCTTGGAGCGTGTAACCCTGGCTGCGGACATGCTGAATAACGACATCGCACAATTCCTCCGCCAGCGGGGTTCCCCATTCCTGGGCCCGGGCAAAATCCTCGTCACTGAGCAGAACATCGAAAACATTAGGAGCCAGCGTCCGCCCGGCAGCGATGGTGATGGACTTGTTGTCCAACTCGCGCCTTAGCTTGCTTGCAATCTCCACCGGCTCAACACGTGCCCGCGACCCCGTGGAGAAGACGTTACGGACGGCCTTTTCAATGCCGCGCTCGACCTTGTCCAGCAAACCCATGTCCTTCTCCTTTCCTTGCCGCGGCACCCATTGTGCCTGGTCCGATAGTCCGTCCATTGCTCCGTCCGCGCACACAGCGAAGTACGCGCCTGACGGCCCTTCCACTTCCCGATACTACTGGGACTGACTGGGAATGGCCTTAATCCACAACGCCTTGCGACCCGGAAAAGTTCGATTCAGGCCCATGCTGGCGGGGGAGGCGGGGGCTGAAGTTTTCGTTCCGTTCAGCTGATGTTGGAGTTCCCCTGGCCTGTCCGGGGGCTCCTCCCACCCCCCGATTGGTGTTTTCCTCCGGATGTCCGTTATGCTTGATCTCGCTGCTTTTGAAGGAAACGAAGCTGGGAGACCAGCCTAAGTCCGGAAAAAGAAGTTGCGCGCGAGTGGCGGAACGGCAGACGCGCTGGCTTCAGGTGCCAGTATCCGAAAGGGTGTGGGGGTTCAAATCCCCCCTCGCGCACGCAATTGAAAGAGCCCCGGTCTTAGGATCGGGGCTCTTTTGTTTTGTCCGGATCCGGCTTCACGTCCATTCCCGGGCTTGTTCGCGCTGCGGCGCGTTGTGCGGCGGGGGATTCGGACGAGTGCGGGTGGGCGGGAAGGTTCGACGGCGGTCACTCACGTTGCGGGCGCACCGCAGCACCAAACCAACCCCGCCCCAAGCCCACCGAGCCCCAAGCGAACCGGAGCCCCAGTGCAACAGTCAGCTGCGTGCGGAACCTGAGAACCGGCGTCGGGAATTGCTCAGGTGCAGGCGCATGGCGGCTGCTGCAGCAACGGGGTCGCCCTCGGAAATTGCCGCGTATATAGAGGAGTGCTCATGGACCACTTGCTCGAAGCGGCCGCGGGAATCCTGCTCATCACCGGGAACGAGGCGAGGGCGGGGCATGGTGATCATGGTTTGGCCGAGTGCGGAGATGCAGTCTGTATAAAAGGGGTTGCCTGTGGCGGCCGCAACTGCGCGGTGGAACTCGAAGTCGGCTTTCATGGAATGTGCAGGATGGCCGGAACTCGCCGTGAACTGCTCCAGGGCGCCGTGCACCGCCTTGAGCTGCCGCTCCGTGTGGTTCTTCGCTGCCAATGCAGCCGCTTCTGTTTCGATGCCGATCCGGAAGTCCAGCATCTGCAGCCGCTCTTCCATGCTGCCGACGGCCCGGGTTCCGGGGGCAGGAGTGGGTCCCTCGGCGGGCGGGGTCAGTGCGAAACTGCCCCGCCCACGCTCGGTTTCCACCAGTCCCTCAGCCTGGAGACGGGTGAGGGCGGAGCGGACCACGGTCCGGCTCACCCCGAACTCGCCGATCAGGGTGTTTTCGCTGGGAAGCTTCTCACCTGGCTGGATGACGCCGTCGACGATTCGGTTGCGAAGGTCGGCGGCGAGATCCGCGGTCAGGTTTCGGCTCATGGGTTCAAGGTTACGCGCCGAATTCCACGGATTCGGTGGTCCAAGCACGGGCCTGATCGCTCAAGGTGACGCCAAGTCCTGGGCGGTCCGGAACGATCATGCGGCCGTTCTTGGTTTCCAGGCGCTCCTCGAAGAGCGGATCCAGCCAGTCGAAGTGTTCCACCCAAGGTTCGCGCGGGTAGGCGGCGGCCAGGTGCAGGTGAATTTCCATGGCGAAGTGCGGCGCCAGGCCAAGGCCTCGTTCGTCCGCCAATGCCGCGAGGCGCAAAAATTGGGTGATGCCGCCGACGCGAGGAGCGTCGGGTTGGATGATGTCGCAGCCGTTGGCGTTGATGAGGCCTCTGTGTTCCGCGACAGATGCCAGCATTTCACCCGTGGCGATGGGCGTGTCCAAGACCTGGGCCAAGTGAGCATGGCCCTCGAAGTCGTAGGCGTCCAACGGCTCTTCGATCCAGATCAGATTGAATTCCTCGAGCTGGCGGCCCATGCGCAGCGCTGTGGCACGGTCCCACTGCTGGTTGGCGTCCACCATGAGCGGGACGTCCCAGCCGATGTGCTCGCGTACTCCGGCCACCCGGCGCAGGTCTTCCTTTGAGTCCGGCAGCCCCACCTTGATCTTGATCCCGCCGATTCCTTCGTCAATGGACTGCGTGGCGCGTTCCTTGACCTCGTCCAACGTGGCGTTGAGGAAGCCGCCGGAGGTGTTGTACGTCTGGACCGAGTCGCGGTAGGAGCCCAGCAGCTTGGCCAAAGGGAGTCCGGCGCGCTTGGCTTTGAGATCGTAAAGTGCGATGTCGATGGCCGCCAGAGCCTGCGTAGCCACCCCCGAACGGCCCACCGAGGCGCCGGCCCAGAGGAGCTTGATGTAGATCTTCCCTATGTCATTGGGGTCCTCGCCAATGATGCCTTCAGCCACTTCTTTTGCGTGGGCGTACTGTGCGGGGCCCCCGGCGCGCTTGGAGTAGCTGAATCCGATGCCGCTGTGACCCTGTTCAGTGGTGATCTCGGCAAAAAGGAACACCACCTCGGTCATGGGCTTCTGCCTGCCGGTGAAAACTTTGGCATCGCTGATGGGTACGGTGAGGGGCAGTTGCGCCGTGGACAGCTTGACGTGACGGATGAGATCTACTGTGCTCATGGTTCTCCTTGTTGGTACGGCGTCCTTGCCTGCACTTAGGATACAAGTTACTTACTTGTAGTACAAGAGTCGCAAACTCCGGGAGCATTCGGCACCAACCGCCCCCGTCCTCGTAGACTTCCTGTGTGTCAGTACGAGAAACAGGCCAAAAACCGGCCGGAGATCGCAAGAATGTGCAGGTCGAAGACCCTATGGCCGGGCAAGGAGTTCCGGGCAGGGTTAGGCAGGGCCGGATGGCGGCCGCCGGTGCTTTGGTATTGTCCCTCGTCCTGGCCGGCTGCTCGGGGGGCGCCTCCGGCCCCGGGGATCAATCGGATGGCGGGGAATTCGATACGCTGACCGCCGCCGGGGCCGAGCGCATCACGTCACAGGGATCCGCACGCTTGGACATGACAGCAGGAAAACTCGAGAAGGATTCCGTTGGCCTTCCTGCCGAGGCTGCGAGAGGTCCGCTCATCTTTGCCCGGGAGGGCCGCGAGATCCAGATCAGCATTGCCGGTCCTCAAGGCACTGTGACCGGAAGCTCCGACACCCTCAAGTTCGCAACCGACCCCGCGCGTTCGGACTTCAAAGAGGTCACCTTCTATCATCGCCACGAAAAGTGGGAAGACCTGGAAAGGGACGTTCGGGACGCGGTTCCTCGCTACGGGTTGGATGCCGCCGACGCGGAATACTGGCTCCAAAACGTCCAGAAGAGCACCAGCCCGATGGGACTGAGCCACTACGCCCTGGGGCCCGGAACCTCTGTGGGTCTGGCCGTGACCTATGACATTGACTACAACGGGCCCATTGATCCATCCGTCATCAGCGTTCGCGTCAGCCCAGTGGAACGCTGAAAACCCGCCCGCTAGTCTGAAGCAGTTCTTCGCAGTGCCCCGAACCCCGTAATCAGCGCCTCAAGCCCCAGGCTGAACGCGACGTCGGTGGGGCGCTCATGCCGTTCAAGAGCCAGCCGGTCAACAGCAGCCGTGAAGTTGGGGACCTGCTCGGTGAGGCTGCCGGCGTCGAAGATGTCCTCAGGCGCGGTGACGTCGTAGGCGGCACCGAAAACGAACGCCTCAAGAGCCACGATGGCGGAGATGATCTTCTCCTCCGGGAATCCGGCGTCGCGGAAGCCGGCAGTCACGGCCTCGTACATCGCAAGGGTTTTCGGTGCATTGGCCACGGGAAGCACGGCAATCACGGGGATCAGCGGCGTATGCTCCGAGAATACGTCGCGGTAGGACCATGCCCAGCGACGCACAGCTGCGTCCCATGGTTCCACGCCGAAGGCAGAGACATCCACCATTGCCGCGAGGTGGTCTTCCACCAGCAGCAAGACGTCATCCTTGGAGGCAACGTGGTTGTACAGCGCAGACGGCGCCACGCCGAGGGAGCGCGCCAGGGCCGCCATGGTGAGTCCGTTGTAACCCTTGTTGCTGATCAACTCCAGCGCCGCCGTCGTGATGCCGTCCTGGTCCAGGACCGCAGCCGTCGGTCGACCGGCGCGGCGGCGTGTTGAGCCGGCCGGGAGGGCGGGAGGGGCGGGCGTTGGTGCGGGCATCGGAGGCCTTTCTGCTGCCTGTGTCTCAAGCATTATTCCATCGGGCCTTCACACTGGACGCCTCCAGCGCTACTATGGAGATAAATGAATGCCATTCATTTATTGGTCAGCCACCACGGACGGCCACGGAGAGGACATCATGCAGAATCTTGATCGCGACGTTGTGATCGTCGGTGCCGGACCGTCAGGGCTGACGGCCGCACGGGAATTGAAGAAGGCCGGACTCAGCGTTGCTGTGCTCGAAGCACGCGACCGCGTGGGCGGACGCACCTGGACGGACACGATCGACGGCGCAATGCTGGAAATCGGCGGCCAGTGGGTTTCCCCGGACCAGACAGCCCTCATGGAGCTGCTGGACGAGCTCGGACTGAAAATGTACTCACGCTACCGCGAAGGTGAGTCCGTCTACATCGGCGCCGACGGTAAGCGCACCCAGTACACCGGTGACACGTTCCCGGTAAATGAAACTACCAAGGCCGAGATGGACAAGCTCGTTGCCATCCTGGACGAACTTGCTGCCGAGATCGGCCCCACCGAGCCGTGGGCCCACCCCAAAGCGCGTGAGCTGGACACCATCTCCTTCCACCACTGGCTCCGCCAGAACTCCAATGATGAAGAAGCCTGCAACAACATCGGCCTCTTCATTGCCGGCGGCATGCTCACCAAACCCGCCCACGCCTTTTCCGCGCTGCAGGCAGTCCTCATGGCTGCTTCAGCCGGCTCCTTCAGCCACCTCACGGATGAGGACTTCATCCTGGACAAGCGGGTCATCGGGGGTATGCAGCAGGTCTCACTGCTGCAGGCAGCAGAGCTGGGCGACGACGTCGTACTTAACAGCCCGGTTCGCACCATCAAGTGGGACCACAACAACGTGACCGTGATGTCCGAGCGGGCAACCGTCAATGCGCGCTTTGTAATCATGGCCGTGCCGCCGAACCTGTACTCACGCGTCTCTTTCGAACCCCCGTTGCCGCGCCGCCAGCACCAGATGCACCAGCACCAGTCTCTGGGCCTGGTCATCAAGGTCCACGCCGTGTACGACACCCCGTTCTGGCGTGAAGAAGGACTTTCCGGCACGGGCTTCAGCGCCGGCGCGCTGGTCCAGGAGGTCTACGACAACACCAACCACGGCGATACCCGCGGAACCTTGGTGGGCTTTGTGTCCGACGAAAAGGCCGACGCCGTGTTCGAGCTCAGCGCCGAAGACCGCAAGAAAGCGATCCTCGAGTCCATCGCCGGTTTCCTTGGCGACAAGGCACTGACCCCCGAGGTCTACTACGAGTCCGATTGGGGCTCCGAGGAATGGACCCGCGGCGCCTACGCATCCAGCTATGACCTCGGCGGCCTGCACCGCTACGGCAAGGACCAACACGCGAACGTCGGGCCCATCTACTGGTCCTCGTCCGACCTCGCAGCTGAGGGCTACCAGCACGTGGATGGTGCCGTCCGCATGGGCCAGGCAACCGCCGCCCGGATCGTCGAAGCCAACAAACTGGCTGCTGTACCCGTCGCCTGAGGCGATCAGTAAAAAACCGGCAGGCTGGGGAGCGTCACGCCCGGCCTGCCGGCTCCACTGTTAAGCAGCACACGTTTTAGCCACCACCCGGTTCACCAAAGGAAAGGGACCACCATGCGCTACGTAGTGGGTTACACCGCCAACGCGAGGGGGCACGACGCCGTTCACCTTGCTGTTGCGCTTGCCCGGAACCACGATGCCACCCTGGACCTGGTCCTGGTGATCCCGGAAGATTCCCCCTTCAACGCCGTCTACCCTCCTGAGGCTGGCTACAACGACATCCTCAATGAGCAGGCTCAGCGGTGGTTGGACGAAGGCCTCGCCCTGGTTCCGGCCGACGTGACAGCCCGCGCCCACATTCGCCGTGGTGACTCAGAAGCGCAGACGCTTATAGACGCGGCCGTGGAGATGGACGCGGCAGTCTTGGTCATCGGCGCAAGCAACGGTGGCCTGTTCAAGCGCTTTACTATCGGCTCCGTGGCGAGTTCGCTGCTCCACTCATCGCCGGTACCTGTCGCCTTGGCGCCGCATGGTTACCAGCGCACAGATCCGATCACGCGCTTGAGCTGCGGCTTCGGGACGCGGCCGGGCGCCGATGAACTCCTCGACGTCGCTGTTGAGTCCGCGCGCGATCGCGGCCTCCCCCTGCGGTTGGTCTCCCTGTTGGCGCTCGACGGCGGTAACTCGCCCGGGCTCGCCGACGCCGCCTGGATGCATGCCGCCGACCGCCTTGCCGCCGTCGGCAGTGCCGCTGCAGGTAGTCCAGCGGCCGGGACTGCGGCCGAAGCGGTTGGTGCCGGTGTGCCGGAACCGGAGATCGTCGTCGGGCAGGGCCGCACCATCGAAGAGGCCGTTGACCGACTCGACTGGGAAGACGGCGAAATACTGCTGATCGGCTCCAGCCGCCTGGCCCAGCACAGGGCCACCTTCCTGGGCTGCACCGCCAACCGGATCCTGCGTGCCCTGCCCGTTCCCATGATCGTGGTCCCCCGCGACTTCACGCGCCACAGCGCCTAGCCATCGCCTGAAAGGCAAAACCATGTCAACTGCACCAAAGACGGTCCAGTCGAAAGAATCACCAACCCTGAGTGAAAAGGGCCTTAAAGCGGGCTCGGTGGGCCTGATCGGCGCCGTCGTGATCGGTGTTTCCTGCATTGCACCCGCCTATACCCTGACCGCGGCCCTCGGCCCTACCGTGTCTGAAGTGGGTGTGCATCTGCCCGCGATCTTCCTGGTGGGCTTCATCCCCATGCTGCTGGTGGCCCTCGGCTACCGCGAACTGAACAATGCCATGCCCGACGCCGGAACCTCCTTCACGTGGGCAACGCGTGCCTTTGGTCCATGGATCGGCTGGATGGGAGGGTGGGGGCTGATCGCGGCAACTATCATTGTGCTGTCCAATCTGGCCGCCGTGGCCGTGGACTTCTTCTATCTAATGCTGGCGCAGATTTTCAGTAACCCGGAATTGGGGGAGCTCAGCAAGGTCCTGCCCCTGAATATCGCTACCACGCTGGTGTTCATTGCCTTGGCTTGCTGGATTTCATACCGGGGCATGGAGACCACCAAGGGCGTGCAGTACGTGCTGGTGGCCTTCCAGTTGCTGGTTCTGGGTTGGTTTGCCGTATCAGCGTTCGCTCACGTAGCCAACGGAACGGCGTTCGACGCCACCGCCATCTCGCCGGACTGGTTCAATCCGTTCGCTGTTGATTCCTTCTCCTCGTTCGCTGCAGGTGTGTCCCTCTCGATCTTCATCTACTGGGGCTGGGACGTCACCCTCACCATGAACGAGGAGACCAAGAACCCGGAGAAGACCCCGGGCCGTGCAGCAACCATCACTGTGCTGGTCATCGTCATCATTTACATGACCGTTGCCTTGGCCACCTTGTCCTTCGCGGGTGTAGGTGAGACCGGACTGGGTGCCGGCAACCCGGAGAACCAGTCCAGTATTTTCGCCGTGCTGGCCGGTCCGGTGATGGGCCCGTTTGCCATCCTCATGTCCCTGGCCATCCTGAGCAGCTCCGCAGCGTCCTTGCAGTCCACGTTTGTTTCACCGGCCCGCACCCTGCTGGCCATGGGCCACTACCGTGCCATCTCGCCCAAGTTCGGCAAGATCAGCCCCACGTACAAGTCGCCCAGTTTTGCCACCATTGCCGCCGCGATCGCTGCCGCTGCGTTCTATGTGATCACCCGGACGGTGTCCGAGAACGCACTGTGGGACACCATCACCGCCTTGGGCATGATGATCTGCTTCTACTACGGCATTACAGCCCTGGCTTGCGTTTGGTTCTTCCGGGCCGAGGCCTTCCGGGGTGCGCGGGCGTTCTTCTTCAAGTTCCTGGCGCCGTTGGTGGGCGGTGTGATCCTGCTGGTCATGTTCGTCAAGACCGCTATGGACTCACTGGATCCGGAGTACGGCTCGGGCTCATCGGTGGGCGGCATCGGCTTGGTGTTCGTGCTGGGAATGGGCGTAATCCTGCTGGGCGTGGTGGTCATGCTGGTGATGTACCGGCTGCGTCCGGAGTTCTTCGAGGGCAAGGTTCTCTAGTTCTCTTGCTCCCCTTCTGCCTCCGCCTCCGCCGAGATGGCACTTAATGCCAATGTTGCTCGCTGGGATTGGGGTTAAGTGTCATCTGGGCGCGGGGGCGGGGACTCCCGCTGCCCGTTCGGCTGTTGCCAGGGCTTCGGCCAGACGCTCGACGGCGGCGCGGTAGTCGGTCCCGGCTGTGATCTTGCAGTATTCGGCCTCCCGCATGGCGCGGGTCAGTGCCGCTGTTTCGACGGTCCGTACGTCCGTCATGGCCGGAAAGTCGATGGTCCGCGCAGGATCGAGCTCGTATTGCTGCCACTGCTCCAGGATGCTTTGGTGGCGGGCGGCGTCGTCCGGGAAACCAGCACGACGGCGGGGCTCAGCTGCGTGGATCCGCTCCACTTTGCGGATGCTCAGCAGCGTCC
Organism: Arthrobacter sp. 9V; assembly: GCF_902506065.1. Classification (GTDB taxonomy): domain Bacteria; phylum Actinomycetota; class Actinomycetes; order Actinomycetales; family Micrococcaceae; genus Arthrobacter. Next base: position 4,671,100 of record NZ_LR732912.1, on the reverse strand, counting down.
CTGCAGCGGTGGCCAGTCCGACGAAAATCATGATGAGACCGGCCGGCGGCCCTTGCACCGCGGGGACGAGGATGGCGGGCGCTATGACCACCAGCCCTCCGAACACGTCCCAGAAGATGCCATCCGGCTCCGGGCCGCGGCCGTAGGTCAGTTTCCTGTGCAGGACATACGTGGTTGCTGCGGTTGCTAGAACCAGGGCAACACCCCACAGGAGCATCATGGCGGGCATCGGACCACCTCCAAGCGAATTCGCTGCTTTGAATTCAGTATGCGCCAGTGCCTGCATGGGCGCGAGGGGTTATGTTGTGGGACCGGGGCGTAGCCTAGGCACCATGAGACTGAAAATGTGCAGCATCCACGTCAAGGACCCCGCTGCAGCCCATGTTTTCTACACGGAGACGCTGGGTTTCGAGACCTTGATGGCCATGCCCGAGTACAACTTGTTCATCATCAAGGATCCCGGCGCGGAGAACAGCAGTTCCCCAGGGCTTCTGCTGGAACCCAGCGACAACCCCATCGCGTCCAACTACATGAACGCCCTGCATGAGTCCGGCCTGGCAGCCATCACCTTCGGCGTGCCCGACGTTCAGGCTGAGTATGAGCGGTTGACCGCCGCAGGTGTGACGTTCCAAGGCGAACCGTCCGAGGATCCCTCCGGCGTCAGTGCGGTTTTCGACGACGGCTGCGGGAACTTCATCCAGCTCCACCAGGACTGAGCTTAAACAGTTGTGGCCGGGACCCGTTGGTCCCGGCCACAACCTGCTAAGTCTTACGCGTGATCGCGCTTGGAGGTCTTGGGAGCATCGCGCTTTGCAGCGGCGTTGTCCCGGGCTTCCTTAGTGGCGGCCTTCTTGGCAGCTTCATCCTTGACGCGCTGCGCCTCAGAGCGGACAGCTGCGTGCGTGGCGCGCTCGGTAACCAGCCACTGCGGCGGAGCCTGCAGCAGCTCGGTGATTTCCGCCGTCGTGAGTGCATCCTCTACGCCGCCGCGGGCGAGGCCGCTGATGGAGATGTTGAGCTTCTGCGCAACAACCGGGCGCGGGTGGGGGCCATTGCGGCGCAGCTCGGTGAGCCACTCCGGCGGGTTGGCCTGAAGTTCTGCGTATTCTTCGCGGGAGATGGACGAATCCTGGAACTCCTGGGGTGTCGCGGGCAGGTAGATGCCGAGTTTCTTGGCAACTGTTGCCGGCTTCATGGACTGGGAGTTCGAGGACGTCATGCTTCAAGGGTATCTGGCCGGTACTGTGAGTGTGTGCCAGACGCTGAAGAATCCGCCGAAACAACCGAATCCCTAGCAGGTCTCCGCTTCGCCTACGTTGCGGGTGTGACGCCTGGGAAGTGGATCCGGCGCTGGGAAGAGCGGATGCCCAACTACCCGCTGCACTCGTTCATGTCCGACGACGCCGCCCAGGTCTCGGTGTTGCGGGACGGTTCCGCTGACCTGAGCTTTGTTCGGTTGCCCGTGGACCGCGAAGGCTTGAACGTCATCCCCTTGTACGAAGAGCAGCCCGTGGTGGTCGCTCCGAAAGGGCATGAGATCTCCGTGTTTGAGGAAGTGGCCCTGGATGATCTATCCGAGGAGAACTTCCTTGATATTGACGAAATGGGCGGGCCGGACATGGCCCTCCAAGTGGTTGCCTCCGGTGCCGGCCTCGCCATCCTGCCCATGTCCGTGGCCCGTCACCTGAACGTCAAGGACACGGTAATGCGGCGCCTTACCGGCGCTCCCGGAACGCAGATCGGCTTGGCCTGGCTTGTTGGCACCGATAGTCCCGTAATCGAAGAGTTCATTGGGATCGTTCGCGGGCGGACGGCTCAGAGTTCACGCCAACCTTCAGCCCAGCAGGAGAAGCCCAAGAAGGCACCCAAACCGGATCGCCGCGGTGGGGGTCCCAAGAAGCCCGCGGTTGCGCAGCGTTACGCCCCCAATCCGGACAAGGGCCGTGGCAAGGGGTCACGCAAAAAGGGTAAGCGCTGACTACTCGCCGTGGATGGCTGTCTGCTGCTGCTCTGACCGGTTGAGGTAGGCAAGGAGAAGGTCCCCGGCAGACTCGAGATCGCCCCCTTCCAACGCTGAGCAGATCTGCTCATTTTCCTTCAGCCAATCGCTGTAGAAGTGGGCGTTCATGGTGGCTTTGTGGAAGTACAGCCGCATCTCCGCCAAGATCTGCGCCATGATCGTGTTCAAGCGGTTGCTTTCCGCCAAGGCCACAATTGCCCCGTGGAAATGCTGGTTCGCGCTGCCCAGCCCTTCATTGTCTTCAGCGGCCGCTGCCCGCTTGCCTTCCTCGACGGCGGCCCTGACGGCGGCAATGCGCTCAGGCGAGCCACCGGCACGGATAGAGCTGACTTCGATTGCGCGGCGGACTGTGTAGACGTCATGAATGTCGCCTGCTTCGAGGGTGGCTACAAAGACACCCTTATTGGGCTGGCGGAGGAGTAGCCGTTCACCGGCCAGCTCGGCAAAGGCTTCGCGCACGGTGTTCCGTGAGACGCCCAAATCCTCGGCAATGGTGGCTTCGGTCAGCTTGGCACCCGGCACCAGGAAGCCCTCGGCCAGTTGATACCGAAGTTCTTCGGCCACTCTCTCGGCAACGGACGGAACCCTCATTCGCACCCGGGCCCGCGCACTATCAACGCCGGCATGCTCGCTTTTTTCCTGATCTACACCGGCCATGACACCAAAATTACACGATTGCCGAAAATTAGGATCGCTGGATTGTTGAACAATCCGGCAGATTAGTGCATTCTGGATGTAACGCTCATCACGAGGCAGGGATCACATCATGGCAACCATCGACCTGAACAGCGACGTCGGAGAATCCTTCGGCCGCTGGACACTCGGTGACGACGAGGCCATCTTTAGGTCCGTGTCCAGTGCCAACGTTGCGTGTGGATTCCACGCTGGTGATCCCAGCGTCATCCGCAGCACCAGCCAAAAGGCGGTCAAGGCCGGCGTCGTTATTGGCGCCCATGTTGGCTACCGCGATCTTGCTGGTTTCGGCCGCCGCTTTATGGACATCGATCCTGTTGAACTGGCCGATGACGTGGTCTATCAGATCGGCGCACTGCAAGCACTGGCCGCCACTGCCGGCGCCAGTGTCCGGTACGTCAAACCCCACGGTGGCCTCTACAACGCGATCGTCAAGCACACGGCCCAGGCGCGTGCGGTCGTTAATGCCGTGAAATCGGTTGACCCCAACCTTCCGATCCTTGGCCTCCCCGGTTCCGAGGTCCTGCGCCTCGCTGAGGAAGCCGGCCTTCGCGGCGTCCCTGAGGCTTTCGCCGACCGCGCTTACAACCCTGACGGAACGCTTGTTTCGAGGTCGCAGCCGGGTGCCGTTCTCCACCGCCCCACCGAGGTGGCCGAACGCGTCCTGCGGATGGCCACCGAGCAATCCGTCCGGGCCGTTGACGGCTCCGTTCTGAAAATCCGCGCGGAGAGCATCTGCGTGCATGGTGACTCACCCGGAGCCGTGGCAATGGCTACCGCAGTGAAGTCCGCTCTGGACGACGCCGGCGTAAGTATCGGCTCGTTCCTTTAGCTCCATCAAGGCTCCGCACCACATCCCTCATCCCCCCGGAGGACATCATGACCAGCACCAACAACACAGCCAAGGCAGTGACAAGGAAGCCACCGCCCGGTGCCATCAAAGCGTACGTGGCCAGCCTCACCGGAACATCGCTTGAGTACTATGACTTTGCTATCTACTCCGTGGCCTCAGCCTTGGTGTTTCCCAAGATCTTCTTCCCGGGCAACGACGAATTCGTGGCGCTCATTCTGTCCTTCTCAACATTCGCCGTAGGCTACTTTGCCCGTCCGATCGGCGGCGTCATCTTCGGCCGGCTCGGAGATAAGATCGGCCGCAAGTACGTCCTGGTCTTCACGTTGCTGCTTATAGGCCTGGCCACCGTGCTCATCGGTGCGTTGCCAGACTATTCGGTACTTGGCATCGCGGCGCCGATCATCCTCGTGTTGTTGCGCTTGGCGCAAGGCATTGGTGTTGGCGGGGAGTGGGGTGGCGCGGTGCTGCTGTCCAGCGAATTCGGTGACCCCAGCAAGCGCGGCTTCTGGTCCTCAGCGGCCCAGATCGGTCCGCCCGCCGGTAACCTCATGGCCAATGGCGTCCTCGCCATTTTGGCTGCTTCCCTGAGCGAACAGGCCTTCCTCTCCTGGGGTTGGCGCGTGGCATTCCTTGCTTCCGCCCTGTTGGTGGTGTTTGGCTTGCTCATCCGCCTGAAGTTGGAAGAAACGCCGGTTTTCAAGGCCATTCAAGCCAAGGGAGACCGTCCCAAGGCTCCTATCAAGGAAGTCTTCACAACTCAGCCGAAGGCATTGATTGCCGCCTCGCTTTCCCGAATCTGCCCTGACATCCTTTACTCGCTGTTCACCGTGTTCGTGGCTGTGTACGCCACCAAGGAACTGGGCATGACCACGGGCAACGTGCTGTCAGCCATCCTGATCGGCTCTGCCTTCCAGCTCTTCCTGATCCCGTTGGCCGGCGCCTTGACGGACCGCTTCAACCGCCGCTGGGTTTATGGAATCGCGGCCGCTGCAACAGCTGCCTATATGCCGGTCTTCTTCCTCATGATTCAAGGAAAGTCCGTGGCCATGCTGATCGTGGGCACCGTGATTGGTCTGGCCCTTCACGCCTTCATGTACGGTCCGCAGGCAGCCTTCATCACTGAGCAATTCCCGGCAAGGCTCCGCTACGCCGGCAGTTCGCTGGCCTACACCTTGGCCGGTGTGATCGGCGGCGGATTTGCCCCGGTGATCTTCACCCTCCTCTATGGCGGCGGATCCGGTGGCTGGTACCTCATTGCCGGCTACATCCTTCTGGCAGCCATCGTCACCATCGTTGGCATGCTCCTCGGCCGCGATCCGGAGCCTGAAGAAGATGTCCGGCTCATGCAGGGAACGCACGCTCAGCCGGCGGCGTAGCAAACAATGGAAACCGTGATGCACACCGCCACAGCCAAAAGGGTTCGCTCCGTCAGGCCCGTCGGCACCCGTGCCGTCCTGGCTGAACTGGATGGGCTGCAGGATGTCCTCGCCCTGCAGGACATGCTCAACAAGGCCCCGCTTCCCGGGCAAGTGGATGTTCTGGCCGCCGCCGAAACGGTGATGGTGGTCGGCGAATCCGCAGCCGCAACCCGCGCCATAGGCGCGCGGCTGCTGGAGCTGGAGTTGATGGCACCGCAGGTCTCTGACTCCGGGCTGGTGGTCATCGATACCGTGTACGACGGCGACGACCTCACCGATGTTGCAGAGCTCACCGGCCTGAGTGTTGAGGGCGTCATTGCCGCGCACACGGGCCAGATCTGGACGGTGGCCTTCGCGGGCTTTGCGCCCGGATTCGGCTACATGGTGGGCGAAAACGAGGCCCTCACCGTTCCGCGGCGCTCTTCCCCGCGCACGGCTGTTCCCGCTGGATCCGTGGCTCTGGGTGGCCAGTATTCCGCCGTTTACCCCCGCCGGTCTCCGGGCGGTTGGCAACTCATTGGCCGCACAGGTGCAAGGATGTGGGACTTGGACAGGGCCCAGCCAGCCCTTGTCCGGCCCGGCGATCGGGTTCAGTACCGGGCCGTCCGTGAGGTGGTTACCGCCAGTGACTCCCCGGCGCGTGAGCCCGAACCGGAGCGCCACGCTGAATCAGGCCTTCGCATTCTCAACCCGGGTACGCAGAGCCTGATCCAGGACCTCGGCCGTCGAGGCTATGGTCCGCTGGGTGTCTCCGCCGCTGGCGCCTTGGACCGCGCGTCCCTGCGCAGGGCCAACAGGCTGGTGGGGAACGCTCCAACAGCGGCAGCCATCGAATCGGTCAACGGTGGCCTCACCGTGCAAGCCGTTGGTGACCAAGTAGTTGCTGTCACCGGTGCGCCCGTCACGCTGACCATCGAGTCGCCGTCGTGGTTTGAGTCCGACGACGGCGACGTCCAGCCGGGTGCGACGCGGAACGTCCCCATGGCCTCGCCATTTGCGTTGCTCGACGGCGAAGTCCTCACCTTGGGTGCTCCGGAGTCAGGTTTCCGGAATTATGTGGCTATCCGTGGCGGAGTGGACGTGCCTGAAGTGCTGGGTAGCCGCTCGGCGGACACCATGAGTGGGATCGGACCCGCGCCGCTGGTGGTCAGGCAGGTCCTCGCAGCGGGGGACAACACTGCGTCTACCGCGGTTGGTGCGCCCGAATTGCAGCCCGAGTTTCCAGGATCGGGCGTCACCGTGCTTGACGTTGTCCCGGGACCGCGTGCTGACTGGTTCGATCAGGAAGCGCTCGATTCCCTCTGCAGCCAGGAATGGCTGGTCACCCCGCAGTCCAACCGTGTGGGCATGCGCCTGGATGGCACTCCGCTGAAGCGCACGCGGGAGGGCGAACTTCCCAGCGAGGGCACCATGGCCGGAGCCCTCCAGATTCCGCCTGCCGGATTGCCGGTCCTTTTCCTGGCCGACCACCCCATCACCGGCGGTTATCCGGTGATTGGTGTGGTTCGCGACGAACACCTTGATCTCGCCGCGCAAGTGCCCATCGGCGGAAAGATCCGCTTCCGGCTGGTTCCGGATTCCCCAGACTTCACCACAACGAAGACCCCAGAGAAGTGAGTATTTGATGCGCAAGGTCCTGATCGCGAACCGTGGCGAAATCGCAGTCCGCGTCGCCCGAGCCTGTGACGACGCCGGCATCCTGTCCGTGGCTGTCTACGCAGACATCGATGCCGATGCCATGCACGTCGGCGCTGCCGACGAAGCCTTCAACCTGGAAGGAAATTCGCCGGCTGACACGTACTTGAACATTGGAAAGCTGCTCGCCGTTGCGGAGAAGTCCGGCGCGGACGCCGTCCACCCCGGGTACGGTTTCCTGTCCGAGAACGCCGACTTTGCACAAGCAGTGCTCGACGCCGGCCTTGAGTGGATCGGACCGTCACCGGAGTCGATTCGTCAGTTGGGCAACAAGATCACAGCCCGCGAAATCGCTGTCAGGGCCGGAGCTCCGTTGGTTGCCGGCAGCGACGGACCCGTCTCCTCTGCGGCGGAAGCGCGTTCCTTTGCCGAGGAACATGGACTTCCGCTTGCCATCAAAGCTGCTTTCGGTGGTGGTGGCCGCGGACTGAAGGTGGTCCGCGAACTCGCCGAAGTTGAGGAAGCGTTTGATTCCGCGGTCCGCGAAGCTGTTGCTGCCTTTGGGCGTGGTGAGTGCTTCGTGGAGCAGTACCTTGACCGCCCGCGGCACGTGGAAGCTCAGATCATTGCGGACAAACTGGGCAATGTTGTTGTAGTGGGCACCCGCGATTGCTCGCTCCAGCGCCGCCATCAGAAGCTGGTGGAAGAGGCTCCCGCTCCGTTCCTCACCGATACGCAGCGTGAGCAGATCTACGAGGGCTCCAAGGCCATTGTTCGTGAGGCCGGCTACTACGGTGCCGGAACGGTGGAGTTCCTGGTCTCGGCCGATGGAGCCGTGGCCTTTCTGGAGGTCAATACGCGCCTCCAGGTTGAGCACCCCATCACGGAGGAAACTGCCGGTATTGACCTTGTGCAGGAGCAGTTCCGCATTGCGGCCGGGTTGCCGCTGAGCATCACGGAAGATCCGGTGGCCCGCGGACATTCCTTTGAGTTCCGTATCAATGCAGAGGACGTGGGCCGAGGATTCCTGCCGTCCCCAGGGACAGTGGAACTCTTTGAAGCCCCCACTGGTCCCGGTATCCGCTTGGACACGGGGGTCCGTTCCGGCTCATTCGTGGCGCCGCAATTCGACTCCCTGTTGGCCAAGTTGATCGTCACTGGAGCGGACCGGCAGCAAGCGCTTCGGCGTGCCCGGCGGGCCCTGGCCGAAATCAACATCACGGGCCTGGCCACCGTCCTGCCGTTCCACCGGGCGGTCCTGGAGTCCGAAGACTTTACGTCCGTTGCAGGGATGCGGGTTCACACCCGTTGGATAGAGACCGACTTCGCAGACCAGATCCCCGTGGATCCCGACTACAACGTGGTTGCACCGGAAGGGGAACGGCGGACCATCACCGTTGATGTGGACGGCAAACGCCTGGCTGTTGGACTTCCCGCAGACCTTTTGGATGGCTGGGCTCGTTCCGGGCAAGGCATTCCTGCTTACACTGCGCCGGCCAACGGGACCAGTGATACGGCGGGTTCTGCCGCGGGTAGCGGCGACTTTCCAGCCGAGACAGCCCTCGTATCGAGCATGGTCGGGACGGTAGTGAAGTGGCTGGTGGAACCCGGCACTGACGTAGCCGCCGGCGATCCTCTGGTGGTCCTGGAAGCCATGAAGATGGAAACCCAGGTGCCCGCGCACCGCTCAGGTACGCTCTCCGAGGTACTCTCGGCACCCGGTGGCGTGGTTACGGCCGGCGCAGTGCTGGCGCACATCTCCTAGCTGGCAACGTGGGGAGGGGCTAAGACTTAACGGCTACGCCCAGGATGCTGTCCAGCAGTTCGTTGCGGAACTTCCCGGAAGGATCGTTGGCCTGAACCAAAGCCCGGAAGTCCTCAAAGCGTGGGTAGAGTGCGGCGAAGTCGTACTGGCCCGGCGTGAAGAGCTTGCCCCAGTGCGGGCGTGCACCGAACGGACGCAGGGCCTCCTCGAGCTCGGGCAGCACTGCTTCCACCTCGGGCTGCATCGGCTTCCAGGTGAAGTGGAGCGCCACGCTTTGCTGCTGGTAGAACGGGCTGAGCCAGAAGTCGTCAGCTGCCACTGTGCGGATTTCAGAGACGAACAGGAGCGGCGCAAGTTTGTGGGCGAGATCCCGCACAGCCTGAAGTGCGGCCGGAGCCTGGTCCAGTGGCAGGAGGAATTCGCTTTGCAGTTCCTCGCCGTTGCTGGGAGTGAATTCGTGGCGGAAGTGCGGCAAACGGTCCAGCCATTTGCCTGCAACGTCCAGTTGCTCGGTGCAGTTCTCCGCGGACATGTCCGGCAGGGGGTGGAGGGCTGCCGTCGCAGGGGTCGCGCCGAAGAGGTCCGGCAACGGAGCTTCGTTGTCCAGCGCTTTGAGCCAGACCTGGGGGATGGTGTCGCCGGTGTAATCGGTGAAGAAGCTGACGCTGTAAGCGCTCGATGCGATGGCCCGGAAGTTAGCCAACGCGCCTTCCCATACCAGATTGGTGAGGACGCGCTGCCTGACCTCGTAACTCGGGCGGACCGCCAATTCCAGCCCTGTAACAATGCCAAGTGCGCCCATACCCACCACGCTGGCGAGGAATTCGTCGTCGTCCGTTGTGAGTGTCACCAGCTCGCCGGAGGCGCGCACCAAGTCAACACTGACGACGGCGGCCGCCAGGGAGGGGTTGTTGACTCCACTGCCGTGCGTGCCGGTTTGGATAGCGCCCGCCACGGAGATGTGCGGGAGGGAAGCGAGGTTGTGGATGGCGTAGCCCTGTTCTTCAAGCGCCCGTCCCAGAGCCCCGTAGCTGATGCCACCACTAACCTTGACGGTGCTTTTCGCGGGGTCCACCACAACCTCCTGGGGGAGGGCGTCGAGCAGGATGTGGGTTCCGTCGGTATCGGCAACGGTGTTGAAGGAGTGCCGTGAACCGAGGGCCTTGATCCGGGTGGCCTGGGCTACGAGCTCGCGCAGCTGATCCACGGTGGTGGGCCGTTGGACGTCCGCAGACGAGTACTCAAGGTTTCCTGCCCAGTTCTTCATCGAAAATCTCCCGCTTGTATTTGTAGACTCCCGCAATTGTTAACGTTCTCAACTAATTGCGTCAAGAGGTGTCCAGCGCGGCAGCGGATAGAGTTCAAATAATTCGCTGTCTACCAGGAGTCGCAACGTGAGCAAGGGATCCAAGCCCACCATCCGGGACGTGGCCAAGGCGGCGGACGTCTCGCTGACCACGGTCTCCTATGTGCTCTCCGGGCGTCATGGTGGCACCACCCGGATCAGCCAGCCCACGCAGGACCGCGTCCTGGCCGCCGTCAACGAGCTTGGGTATGTGGCCAATCAGGCGGCGCGAGGGATGCGTCGGGGCAAGACGGATGTAGTGGCTGTGGCCATCGGAGACCTTGAGTGGCCGTGGGATCGTGCTCTCGCCACCGCAGCCGCACAAATTCTCCCCGAGCACGGCTACCAACCGGTGATCCTCCTGGGCGATGACTGGCGGAAGTTCACGATGTCCGGCGGCGCCGACGGCGTGATCATCGGCTACTTCCCGGAAGCAATATCCGAGGACCAGACAGTCACCGAGTTGGCCCGCCGCGGTGTTGCCCAAGTGGTCATCTCCGGAACCATGAAGCCGGCAGGATTCGATGTCCTTGCTCCTGAGACTGACTCCGGTCTCACAGAGTGCATGGAGTTCCTCACGGCGTCGCACCGCAGAATCGCCTGCATCCGCAGAGCCGATCCCACCGGACGGCCCAAGAGCCGTTTTGCCGCTTATGCAGCCGGGCTGGAGAAGGCGGGCATTCCCGTGGACCAGACCTTGGTGAGGACGTCACATCACCGCCCGGCCATTGGGTACCAATCGGCCCTGGAACTCCTCCGGTTGACGGACCGGCCCACGGCCATCTTCTGCACTGATGACATGGAGGCGCTGCAGGCGATTCGCGCCGCCTATCGCCTTGGCCTTCGCGTGCCTGAGGATGTTCAGATTGTGGGCGTTGGGAATTCAACCGAGGGCCGGGACTATGATCCCGCTTTGACTACCGTTGGTCCGGACCCGATCTTCGAGCAAGTTGTCCGCATGTTGCTGGATCGACTCGCTGGAACCACGCCTGCGGAGGGCGTCCGGGTGGCCTCGCCGTGGAGGTTGCACCGCCGGGCCACTACTGAGGGCTAGTTAGTCCTTCAACGGCCGCCGTGCCAGCCAAGCTGCCACGATCGCACCGGAGATGTTGTGCCACAGCGAGAACACGGCCGACGGCAGTGCCGCCAGGGGACTGAAGTGCGCGGTCGCCAAGGTCGCTGCAAGGCCTGAGTTCTGCATGCCCACCTCGAACGCCAACGCGCGGCGTGCCTTGTCATCCAGGCGGCCGAGCTTCCCGGCCAGGTAGCCGAGGCCCAGACCGAAGCCGTTGTGGAGGACAACTGCCAGGAACACGATGCCCCCGGCGGCCACGATCTTGCTTGCACTGCCCGCCACCACAATGGCGACAATCAGGGAAATCACGACGGCGGAAGCCCACGGAAGTGCCGGAAGCACCTTCGCGACGAGCTTCGAGAGGAAGAGCCTCGCCAGCAGCCCGGCGATGACGGGCAGCAGCACGGTCTTCACGATGTCCATCACCATGGCACCGGCGTCGATGTGCAGGAACGAGCCTGCCAGGAAGAGCGTCAACGCCGGCGTGACCAGCGGGGCGATCAGCGTGGAGACGGACGCGACAGCAACGGAAAGGGCCACATCACCCTTAGCCAGGAAGGCCATCACGTTGGAGGCGGTTCCCGACGGTGCGCAGCCCACCAGGATCAGGCCCACGGCCAGTTCCGGTGGCAGCTGAAGCAGTACCGCAATGAGCCACCCTGCGCCGGGCATGATCACGTAGTGCGCAACGATTCCCAACGCCACAGCCCAAGGACGCCGGGCAACCGAGGCGAAGTCCGGCGGGGTGAGGGTGAGGCCCATGCAGAACATGATGACGCCCAGCAGGTACGGAACTGCGACGCCCATGGGCTTGAAGAGATCTGGAATCAGGAAGCCGAGAACGCCGGCAACCACCACCAGTAGCGGGAACACCGTGACGGCAATACGCGCAATCTTCGCTTCAGCGGCCAGTGCGGGATTTACCGGCGCAGCAGTTTCTTCGTTCTTCGAGGGGGAATTGGTTGCCTCAAGCATTCATCCATGCTCACACCCGGCAGCCAAGCCGGGCTACTTCGTTACATCCACGCAGAAGAATATGTCAGACAACCCCCGTCCCGTACCCAACTAAGGGACAGCAAACGTCGCAATGAGGCCTCATTAGAACATGTGCTGTCCCCTAGTTGGGTCAGGGGTTGAGCTTTCCGGCAAGCCGCTCGCGCATTCGTATGCTGGCTTCATTGAGCCCGATGAACTCCACTTCACGCCCGTGATTCCGGTACTTCTCCGTCACCGAGTCCAGCACCGCAACCGTGGAGGCGTCCCAGATGTGCGAGCCGTGCAGATCGATGATCACCCGATCTATGCCCTCTGAGGAATCTTTCGCATAGTCGAATTGCGTGTACAGATCATTGGAGGACGCGAAGAACAGTTCGCCGTCCACGGTATAGGTCGCCACAACCTCGCCATTGACTTCAAGCTCCGTCCGCTCAACCGTTGCGAAGTGGGCCACGCGCCGGGCAAAGAGCACCATGGCGGTCAGGACGCCGACGCCGACACCCACCGCGAGATTGTGCGTGGCCACTACAGCGGCAACGGTGATGAGCATGACGGCGGTTTCAGACTTCGGCAGCCGCTTGAGGGTGGAGGGCCTGATTGAGTGCCAGTCGAAGGTGATCAGCGAAACGAAGATCATCACCGCCACCAACGCGGCCATGGGGATCATGCCCACAACATCGCCCAGGACAACCACAAGAACCAACAGGAATACGCCGGCCAGGAACGTTGAGAGCCGGCTTCGAGCCCCTGAGCCCTTGACGTTGATCATGGTTTGACCAATTACCGCGCAACCACCCAGGCCACCGAGGAAGCCGGTAACAATGTTTGCTGCACCTTGGCCCCAAGAGACCCGGGTCTTGTTGGAGCGGGTGTCCGTGATGTCGTCCACCAGCTTGGCGGTCATCAGCGATTCAAGGAGGCCCACCAGCGCCATGGACAAGGCGAAGGGTGCAATGATCTGGAACGTCTCCAGGTTCAGGGGGACGTTGGGCAGGAAGAACCCGGGCAGGCTGTCCGGGAGGTCCCCTTTGTCACTGACAGTAGGGACATCGATGCCACCCACCACGGTCACCAACGTGATGGCAACGATCGCTACCAGTGGCGCGGGAATGGCGGTAGTCAGCCGGGGGAGTCCGAACACGATCACCAAGCCCACAACTACAATGGGATAGACCATCCAGGGCACGTTGAAGAGCTCGGGCATCTGGGACATAAACACCAGGATTGCCAAAGCATTCACGAAGCCGATCATCACGGAGCGCGGGATGAAACGCATGAGCTTGGTGACGCCCAGGACGGCCAGGATGATCTGGAAAACGCCCGCCAGAATGATGGTGGCAATGAGGTAGTCGAGCCCATGCTCCTTCATCACCGGTGCAATCACCAGGGCCACAGCACCGGTGGCGGCGGAGATCATGGCCGGGCGGCCGCCAACCAAAGCAGTGACCACACCCATGGTGAAAGAAGCAAACAACCCGATGCGGGGATCCACGCCGGCAATCACTGAGAATGCGATTGCCTCGGGGATCAAGGCCAAGGCCACCACGAGCCCCGCGAGGGATTCAGTCAGCAGTCGGCGGGGCGAGCGGAACGTCGCCCGCAGTGACATGAGTTGCTCGGGAGTCATGGGTCCTTATGGTGCAGTTGTTCCTAGAGCGCAGTCTGGCGGTAGCGCTCAATCTGCTTCAGACGCCGCTGGAGGCTGTCGCGCCGCGGGTGCGGGACGACGTCGGGCGCCTCAGCAGTGAGATCAATGTGTTCGGTTCCGTACTGCCACAGCAGGAGGTCATCCAGTAGGCGGTCCGGGCCGGGGGAATAGCGGTGATCCAGGGCCTTGCGGACCTCGGTGATCCGGTTGGCGCTGAGCAACCCGGCAAGCTCCACGGTCTTGGTGAGTCCGTGGGCGGCAAGCAGTTCGGCAGCCCATCCCCAGTCATCATCAACTTTACGGTCAACGTGCGGCAGAAGCGTACGCCAGACGTCGCGGACCCGGTTGGGCGTCAGGGGCATGCCGCCATCACCTTCGAGGGCCCAGTAGCCCCGGACTTCCTCATACCGTTCGTGAAGATCGGCGAAGGCGCTCTCCACGGTCTCCAACATGGCTGCCGTGGCAGTGAACTGGCGGTCGAAGTGCGGCGTCCAAGCGCGGGGGTCTTCGGCCTTGAAACGGATGTCGTGCTCGATCTCGCTCCAAGCGTGCGCAAACACGGTACGGATCTGGCACTCGAAGAAATAGCTGCCATTGGCGGGCATGTCCGGGTTGAAGACGTGCTGGTACTCCTTCACGGCCTCGTTCTGGATGGTCCGCAGAATGAGGTGGCGGCTGGAGTAACCGTAGGTTCCGGACTCGATGGAGCCGATGTCCTTCTCGCGATCGCCGCGGCAATCAAAGAGTTGCCGCTGACGCTTGATGATGTTGGCCACCGCTGCGTTTTCCGCCGGAAGTTTGGTGATGACACGGATGCCCACCATGTCATTCAAGGTGCGGAACGGATCCGGGAACTTCAACATCCGCGGCCCGCCCGGCTCCAAAGGATCATCCGTGCGGGAAATCTTTTCGCGGAAGGACTCCACGGTTTTGGTCCGTCCCGTGACAAACAGGGGAGTCACCTCGGCGTCATTCAACATGTCCCGCAAAGTCAGCAGCACATCCCGTGTGACCCGCTTCAGTGCAGGGCGAACACGCTCATAGAGCGCCACATTCGCGTCCACTGCGTCCCGTTGAGCCTGGTCCAGGCTGTCCCAATTGCTTGCCATGCCCCCAGCTTACGGGCCGGGTCCGACACTGAACCGAGCCACCCGCCGTCGGGGTGCCTCTAGCCAAACTTCCGAATCGTCACGATAGGCTCAGTACAAAGGAGGGCGCAATGTTGCGGCACAAGTACAGCTACGGCGAACACCCCAGCCAATGGGGCGAACTCTTCATACCTGAACCGTCCAACGGAAACCATCGCGGCGCGGCCACAGTAGCCGGCGGAGTCGCCGTTGTGATCCATGGCGGTTACTGGCGGTCACAGTATGGCGCGGAGCTGGGCGAACCCCTTGCGCGGGACCTCGCAGCGCACGGCATTACCGCCTGGAACCTCGAGTACCGGCGGGCCGGCAACGGCGGTGGTTGGCCCCATACTTTCGAGGACATCCTCGCAGGAATCGACCATCTGTCCCATATCGCCGGGGATCACGACCTCAAGCTCGGCAAAGTGGTGGCGCTGGGCCACTCGGCCGGTGGCCATCTGGCCGTCTGGGCTGCGGGCCGGCAGAAGCTGTCCTCCATTGGAACGCCCGACGCCGATCGTCAACTTCAGCGCGGACCGGAGGACAATGCTGTGCACCTGACCGGCGTGGTCAGTCAGTCGGGCCTGCTGAACCTGGCGGCGGCGGAGAAACTGAACCTCAGCAACGGCGCAGTTTGTAACCTCATGGGCGGCGACTCCCATAGATTCCCCAAACGGCATAAATACGCCGACCCCATGAGTTCATTGCCTATCAACGTCCCCGTTTATGCCGTTCATGCCACGGATGACGACGACGTTCCTGCGAGCCAGTCCGAGGCGTACGTCGCGGCGGCAACGGCGGCGGGAAGCGCGGCGCAACTGCTTCGAGTCCCCGGCGACCACTTCGACCTCATCGACCCCAAAGCGGTGGCCTACAAGAAATGCCGCGAATTGGTGCAACGGCTCCTCTCGTAATTAGTGTTGGTCAGGGCCGGCCTCTGGCAGAGTTGTCCCCATGCTTACAGTCATTGGTGAAGCCTTGGTGGACGTCGTTCAGCGGTCCTCGGGAATTGAGGCGCACGTGGGCGGGAGCCCGCTCAACGTTGCCGTGGGCCTGGCGCGTCTGGATCACCCGGTTCAGTTCATCGGGCGCTACGGTCGGGACACTTACGGCGATTCCGTTGCTGCGCACCTGCGTTCGAGCTCGGTAATGGTCCCGCTTCCGCCGGATGAGAAGCCAACCAGCGTGGCCACCGCGCAGATCGACGACGACGGCGCCGCTACCTACGTTTTCGACCTCGCCTGGGAGCTGCCCGGGCTCGCCGGACGGTTGCCGCTCATGCTGCAAGGTTCCACCCTGCTGCACACCGGTTCCATTGCCACCTTCCTGGAGCCGGGCGCCGCGGAGGTGATTGCCGCCGTCGAGCATGCCCACCCGGGCAGCACCATCAGCTTCGATCCCAACTGTCGGCCCAGCATCATCACCGATGTTGAGTATGCGCGAGCCCAAGCCGAACGCTTTGTGGCGCTTTCCGACGTCGTGAAGGCCTCGGACGAGGATCTTGAATGGCTGTATCCCGGGGTTGATCCGGTGGAATCTGCGCGCCGCTGGCTGTCCTTGGGCGGGGAGGAAGGCCCGGCTTTGGTGGTGGTGACTCGTGGGGCGCTTGGTCCGTGGGGCATCACCCGGGCAGGTGAATCGCAGATTTCAGCCCCGGCCGTGGACGTGGTGGATACCGTGGGTGCCGGGGACTCGTTCATGGCAGGGCTGTTGTCCGCCCTTGTGGATCATGGCTTGGACGGCGCGCAGAACCGGCCCGATCTCCGGGCCATGCCAGTGGAGACGCTGGCCGCCATCATGGATCACGCCACCCGCGCTGCCGCCGTAACGGTGTCACGCGCGGGCGCGAATCCGCCCACTCGGGCTGAGCTCAACCACGGAGCGGCATAAACAGGGGCCCGGCGCGGGCGTAACGGCTTAACCGGCCCCGTGCCCTTCGGCCACCTCTTCGCCGGCCTTCACCGGTCCCGGAGGAGTGCCCTCACCGAACGGACTTCCGCCCAGCGATTCCCGTCCGTGATCGGTGAGCCAACCGGAGAGGTCCGGGCCCACGGGAACGATCTTGGTGGGGTTAATATCCTCGTGCACCATGTAGTAGTGCTGCTTGATCTGCACAAAGTCGATGGTGTCCCCGAAGCCCGGTGTCTGGAACAGGTCCCTGGCGTACGCCCAGAGTGCCGGCATTTCGCTGAGCTTGTTCCGGTTGCACTTGAAGTGGCCGTGGTAGACGGCATCGAAGCGGGCCAAGGTGGTGAAGAGCCGCACGTCAGCTTCCGTGATGGAATCACCCACCAGGTAACGCTGACCGCTCAGCCGCTCCTCCAGCCAGTCCAACGCAGTCCATAGCCGGTTGTAGGCGGCCTCGTATGCCTCTTGGGATCCGGCGAAGCCGCACCTGTACACACCGTTATTGACCTCGGTGAAGACACGCTTGTTGACCTGGTCTATTTCCTCGCGCAGGTGCTCCGGGTACAGCTTGGGTGCTCCGGGGCGGTGGAATTCCGTCCATTCAGAGGAGAAGTCAAGCGTGATCCGGGGGAAGTTGTTGGTGACCACTGCTCCGCTGGGAATGTCCACCATGGCGGGAACGGTGATGCCCCGGGGATAGTCCGGGAAGCGGCGGAAGAAGGCTTCCTGCAGGCGCTCGATGCCAAGTACGGGGTCCTTGCCGCCGGGGTCCAGATCGAAAGTCCAGGACCTTGCATCGTGCGTGGGCCCGGGTTGGCCAAGGCTGATGACATCCTCCAAGCCAAGAAGCCTGCGCACGATCACGGCGCGGTTGGCCCAAGGGCAGGCTCGCGCTGCGATCAGCCGGTAACGGCCAGGCTCTACAGGCCAACCAGGCTCACCGTTGGGTCCGGCCGCACCGTCACGGGTGATCCTGTCCTCGATGTAGTTGGTGTCCCGGGTGAACTCGCCGCCAGTGACGTAGGCCCCGCGGGTGCTGTGTTCTTCGACTTCGCTGGTCTTCTCACTCATGCCTTCACACTATGCCGCGGTCCCTGAACCGCGCGACCTTATGGGCCATTACGCCCACGTAGACTGGCATGATGCGGCTCGTAGCAAGCGATATTGACGGCACCATCCTCGGTCACGACGGCAAAATCAGTGACCGGACCATCAAGGCATTCCAGGCGTGCCGGGACGCAGGGGTGGAACTCGTCTTCGTTACGGGTCGCCCGCCGCGGTGGTTGTACCCGCTCCAGGACCAGCTGGGTCATAGCGGAATCGTGATTTGTTCCAACGGCGCCGTGGTGTGGGATCTCGAATCGGAGAAGGCCCTTTCCTCGTGTGTCCTGGATACAGAATCGGTCTTTGAAGCGCGCCGCATCATCAAATCCATCCGACCGGATGCCCTGTTCGCTGTTGAGACTCTCACGGGTTTCCAGCTTGAGCCGGGCTTCATCGAGAACGAAACCAGCGAGTTGCTCGCCGAATTCACCCCCGCACCGTTGGCCGAGACGCTCACGGCGGATGACGCCATCGTGAAGTTCCTGGCGATCACCCGGAAGGGTACGCCGGACGAGTTCCTGGCCGAAGTGCAGCCGGCGGTGGCCCATCTGGTGAGCACCACTCACTCAGCGCCGCGGACGGCGATGCTGGAAATGTCCGTCCCCGGCATCAACAAGGCCGTCACTTTGGCCAAGTACGCCGAATCGCTGGGGATCGAGGCCGCTGACGTTGTGGCGTTCGGGGACATGCCCAACGATATTGAAATGCTCCGTTGGGCCGGTCACGGCTATGCCATGGCCAGCGGCCACCCGGAAGCAATCCTCGCCGCCGGGCAGCAGGCGCCGCACTTTGACGACGACGGCGTGGCCCAGATTCTCGAGGCAAAGCTCACTGAGCAGCGGGTCTAGTTTCTTCGGAGGCGGGGAATCCAGCAGCGCACTGAGTGGCGGTATCGCTGGAACTCGGCGCCAAACCGGCGTTCCAGGTCAGCTTCTTCGTGTGGCCGGACGGCGTAATTCCACAGGAGTGAACCAACAACCGCGTAGGCCACCACAAGCCACGAACCCAGCATCAGTCCCACGGCTGCTCCTTGGGAAATGCCTGCCACTGCCATGGGATTCCGAACCCACTTGTACGGGCCGGCGATGACCAGGCGGTTGGGCATGGCGGAAGGCAAGGGGGTGCCACCTCCGGTGGAGGACATGGTCACCGCGGAAGCAATGCCGAGGGCACTGGCCAGAACCAGCAGCATCAGGCCGGTGGGCGCTGCGGCTGCGGGGAACGGCAGGGCAAGCAGCCACCGCTGCTCAAGCCACCAAATAGCTGATGGAAGAATCAGCAGAAAGAATCCCCAGAAGAAGAGCAACTGGCCCATGGTTGCCGTTACGTTGGCTGCAGTGCCGCGGCGGGTGGATGCAGGACGGAACGCGAACGGTCCTTGCACGATCAACTCCGTCGGGACGCGGCCCCGCACCACAAAGGACAGGGCGATGACTGAGCAAGCGGCGGCGGCAAGCATGATCAGGACGCCCCACCCTGCCTCGGTAGTGATGGTGGCGTAGGTGGCCAGGGCGATCGCAACCAGCACAGTCCACCCGGTAGCCACGGCAGCTGCGGCCCTGACGCCGAGGGCGGCGACACCCGAGCCGATGACAAACAAAGGAATGTCGAAGGCTGCTACGGCGACAGGATCCAGGCTGCCCAGAGTGGCAGTGCGAATGGCCGGTGACAGGAAGACTCCCACCCACCACGCCAGCCCGGCCATGGCTTGTACAGCGAAGTAGATCCGGCCCCACCCTTGTGCCCGCGATGTGGAAGGAGCCTGAGGATTCACGGGTGCCGCACGCCCTCGCCGGCCAGCAAAGCGCGGTAGCCCTCCTTGAACGTGGGGAAGGTGAGCTCAAATCCGGTGGCTCTTAACCGTGCATTCGAACAGCGCTTATCCCCGGGGCCGGCGTCGGACGCTCCGCCAGGTTCCGCCGTCGGGGGTTCCGGGAAGTTCATCTCTGAGGCGAGGAACCGCATGACGTCACCCATTTCCGCCGCGTAGTTATCCACGCCCACGTACACGTGATCCGGCGCCGCCTCCAGGGTGGTGAGGTGGACGATCATGGCCGCGGCGTCGTCCCGGTGCACGCGGTTGGTGTGGCGGGGTTGGGCAGGGATAACGGCTTTTCCAGTCCGCACCTGGTCGATCAAACGGGTGCGTCCAGGCCCGTAGATTCCGCCCAGGCGCAGCGAAATGGGCTGCGTCTTTGTTCCACGGGTGCGGCTGAACAACAGGTTTTCGGCTTCCACCAGGACTTTGCCGCTGAAGCGCGTGGGCTCCGTGGGGGTGGACTCGTCCACCACAGCTCCACCGGAGTCCTTATACACAGCCGTGGAGGAGACGAAGAGGGTGCGCCGCGGCTGGATGGATTGCCGGTCCAAGGCATCCAGCACGTTCTTTACGCCATTCACATACGCTGCCCCGTAAGCCTCTTCGGTGGAGGTATCGGCGGCGATGGCCACCACAACTATGTCCACGTCCTCAGGCAGTTCCGGCACTCTGAGGGAGAGGTCCGCGAAGACGCCCCTGATTTCGGCCGGCAGTTTCTCCGGGGACCGCCGCAAGCCCACCACCTCATGGCCCGCGGCCGCGAAGCGCAGTCCAACTTCGGTTCCAAGGTCGCCGCAGCCGGCAATCAACACAGTCATGCCCCTAGTTTGTCAGGTACCTCAATGTCACCTTGTTCCCAGCCTCCATACAACCTGCGTTCAACTTTGCTCCGTAGGCTTCCAGCCAAGAACCCGTTCGCACGGTTATCTGTCTCATTGAATTTTGTAGGGGGAACCATGGCTAAGCGTCGGATCAACAACGTCAACACCGCGCCTTTGCGGCGCATCGAACCGGATCACCACTGGCGCTCGCTTCGCCAGGGCGACCGCGTCAACGTCTCACTGACTCCTGGCTTTGAGTCGGCAGGCGTTGTGGACGCCGTTACCGGCGACGCCACGGCGGTTTGGGTGGAGCTCGACGACGGCCGCGGCCGGACGCTGGTTCACGTCAGTGACGGCGTGACTATTGTCCCGCAATCCACGACGGCGGTCCTCCCGCAGGAGAGCTAACCGCACCTTTGCGATGGGCTACGCTACGGGAGTGACGCTGCCCTATTTCCTTCGCAAGGACGGTTCTGTGGGTCCTTTGGCCTTGGCCCACAGGGGTTTCTCCCTGGATGGCCTGGAGAATTCCATGGCCGCCTTCACGGCGGCAGTGGACCTGGGAACCGTGCACCTTGAAACCGACGTGCACACCACCTCCGATGGTGTTCTGCTGGTGTTTCATGACTCTTCCTTGGACCGAGTGACAGACTCCGTGGGCAAGGTTTCGGAGCTGACGGCCGCTGAAGTTGCCCGCGCCCGTATCGGCGGGGTGGAGCCGGTGCCCACCTTTGACGAGCTGGTCACCGCGTTGCCGCATGCCCGGCTGAACCTGGACGTCAAGGACTGGAACTCCGTTGGCCCCATGGCAACTGCTATTGAGAAGCACGGCGTCCATAACCGGGTTTTGGTGACCAGCTTCTCGGACAGGCGGCGCCGCGCGGTCCTCGCCAGGCTGTCCCGCCGGGTGGCCTCCTCCGCAGGCAGTGCACTCACGGGGCTCTTCGTTCTGCTTGGGCCGGCGCTTCCGGTTCCTTTGGCGCGCAAGCTGCTCTCCGGCGTCGACGTCTTTCAGGTTCCTGTCCGCTACGGGCGGTTGCCTGTGGTGACGCCCGGCTTTGTTCGGCGCGCACACCGGCTGGGCAGGCAGGTTCATGTGTGGACCATCAATGATCCGGTGGAGATGGAGCGGCTGTTGGAGCTCGGTGTGGACGGGATCGTGTCCGATCGGCTCGACCTCCTCAAGGAAGTCCTGGTGCGTCGGGGTGAGTGGGTCTAGTAACCCCGCGCCGAGTTGGCACTTAATGCCAATCCCGGGCCCGCGGATTGGCATTAAATGGCATCTCGGCGAAAGGAATTACTCAGTACCCTTTCTATTTAAGTCGGATCGGCGCTAGGGTCGAAGTGTCCGTACTCTTCGTCGGCAGCATGACGCTCTCTGCGCCGGCACGGGAAGAAAGGAAGCTGAAAAATGGCTTCGGAATCGCAGACCACCACGGATCACGACGAAATCCGCAAATGGGTGGAAAGCAACGACGGTAAGCCGGCCAGCGTCAAGAAGACCGGCGACAAGAACGATGTAGGCATCCTTCGTATCGACTTTCCGGGAGGTGCCGGCGAGGACTCCCTGGACCACATCAGTTGGGATGAATGGTTCGAGAAGTTTGAGGACAGCAAGCTCGCATTCCTGTACCAAGCGAAGAAAGCCAGCGGCGAGGACAGCACATTCTTTAAGCTGGTCAGCCGCTGACAGCCATGCGTGCCCTTGTACTGAACTGCACCCTGAAATCCTCTCCGACGCCGTCCAATACAGACGTCCTGGCCAACGTCGTTATTGAGGCACTTCGGGAGAAGGGCGTGGACGTCGAAGTGATCCGGGCCGTGGATCATCGCATTCCGCCCGGAGTCGAAACTGACCTGGGGGAAGGTGATGAATGGCCCAAAATCTATGATTTGCTCATGGCTTCCTGGACGTATTGGAACATGGGCCCCGGGCCGGGTCCGTCCTACACGGAAACCGACCATGGCCACGAGTGGTCCGAGTCCACGGGCAAAACCATGGCGGCCAATTTGTTCGCAGCGGCCACCGCCCTTCAGGCAAACCCGCTGCCCCCGGCCGGGTAGCTCCCGGCCAACTCTGCAACACGTGTGAATGAACTAGTTCGAAAAGGAGATTGCCGTGGCTGAGCGAGGAAACACCAAGCACAACCAGGAACTTGACGACCAGATGGAACACGAAGTCCAGGGCATGGTGCGGGGAACCAAGCCCGCCCATGTTGAAGAAGCGCGTGAAACCGAACCCTTCCCGGACGAAACCGATCCGGAGGAGGTCAGGGACGCCCTGAACCCCAATACCGGCAAGGGAGAAGCAGGTGGGGGAGGGGGATCCAATGAGTGAGCAGCTTGCCAAATACTCCGGAATCTACCGCAAGCCAGGTCCATGGTGCGTGGCCTACGTGGACGCCAGCGCCGGCACCGTGGATGGTCTGGAGAACGCCGATGTGCAGCCGGACAACGTACGGAACGCCCTCGCCGGATTGGGTGCTTCCGAGGACGACCTTGAGGCCGTTCATGGAGCCATCCAGCCGGCAAAGGGTGAGCCCGCACCCGTGAGCCGTTTCGTTCTGGTTGCCCGGGGGGAGGTGGTGATTGACGAGGTCCTGCCCGGTGCGCTGGTAGGGCCGGAGATGATCTCCAGGGACGAGATTCCCAACCTTCTGCCGCTGCTGAAACACCATCCGAGCGGTTTTGCGTACGTGGTGGTGGAGGTCAGCCGTGACGAAGGCGAAATCCGCCTTTACAAAGCCGGCGCACCGGCCGTTGAAGAAAGCCAGCACATTCAGGGCGACGATGACTCCCTTAAGAAGGTGCCGGTAGGTGGATGGTCGCAAGGCCGCTATCAGCGGCACACGGAAGAAGTCTGGCGCCGCAACGCCGATCAAGTGGCCGAGGAAGTCAGCAGGATTGTGCGGGAGCGCCACGCCAAGCTCGTGATTCTTGCGGGAGACATCCGGGCGCGGCAGTTGGTGGCCGACCAGCTCTCCGAAGAGAGCAAAGCGGTCCTGTCCACCGTTGATTTCCATACCCTGGCAGCAGGATCGGACAGGGAAAAGTTCGAGGACGAGATCAACTCACTTGTCGCACAGCAGTGGGCCGAGGAACAGCAGCAACTCATGGACCGTCTTGCAGAACAGGAAGGGCAGGCCAACCCGCTCTCGGCCACCGGGATCGGAGCGGTTGTTCACGCACTCCAGCAGGCCCAGGTTGACGTGTTGATTCTCGACGACGGTTCCCTCGCCGGGCACAACTTGCTCGCATTGAGCGCCGAGCCATGGGTGGCCAGCTCCGAGGGCGAGTCGCTGGGTGCGGATGTTGTGGCGAAGGTGTCTGCTCCAGCGGCGCTTCTTCGTGCTGCCGCGCTGACCGATGCGCGTGTCCAGTTGGTTCCATCGGGCGCGCTGCCCGAGGGCGTCAACGTGGCTGCGTTGCTGCGTTGGCCAACCGGTCCCGAGGTGCCGGCGGGAACATAAGCACCTTTTGGCAACAGGGGCCGAGGCGCAAGTGCCTCGGCCCTTTTGCTGGATGGCAACGGGGGGACGTGGAAGGATAAATAGCGTGACCCGATTCCGTTTAGCCATCCTTGATGATTATCAGCAAGTCTCCGGCGATTATGCCCCTTGGGATTCATTGCTCGACGACGGCGTGAAGGTCAGCGTCTTCAGCTCACCTTTCCGCTCGGAAGAGCAAGCCGTGGCCGCCTTGGCACCGTTCGACATCATTGTGGCGATGCGCGAGCGAACCCGTTTTCCACAGGACGTCCTGGAGGCGTTGCCCAACCTGAAGCTGCTGGTGACCACTGGCATGGCGAATGCTGCGATCGATCTTGAAGCGGCGGCCGAACGCGGGATCGAGGTGTGTGGAACGGCGGGGTCACCCGCTGCGGCGCCCGAACTGACGTGGGCCCTGCTGCTCGCCTTTGCGCGCAATCTGTCTGTGGAGGAGAACTCGCTGCGGGCTGGTAACTGGCAGGCCGGCGTCGGGTTTGAACTTGAAGGCAAGACCCTGGGAATTGTTGGCTTGGGCAAAATCGGCAAGCGAATGGCGGGGTATGCCAAGGCGTTCGGAATGGACGTTCTCGCGTGGAGCCAGAACCTCACGGAGGAAACCGCGGCGACTGTCGGCGCCCGCAAGGTAAGCAAAGAGGAACTCTTCAGCGAGTCCGACGTCGTGACCCTCCACCTGCGGTTGTCCGAAAGGACCGAGGGAATCGTCGGCTCGGAGGAACTGCGACTCCTGGGTCCGGACGGGGTGTTGATCAACACTGCCCGTGGGCCGTTGGTGGATGAGGCGGCGCTGATCCGGGCTCTGGAAGAGGGGTGGATCCGCGGCGCCGCCCTGGATGTCTTCGACGAAGAACCCCTCCCGGCCGGGCATGCGCTGCTGCATTCGCCGAGGACCGTCCTTTCCCCGCACATCGGCTACGTAACGCATGAGAGCTACAGGCAGTTTTACGGCGGCGCGTTCGAAGATGTGAAGGCGTGGCTTGGAGGGGAACCGCTGCGGGTGATCGGCGGGTAGGTCCTGGAGCACTTGCGGCTTGGGACCGCATGTAAGCGCCAAGGTTACGCGGTTGGCAAGCGCTTTCCGAGTGAAGCTGGCAAGATGGACCCATGCGTATCCTCATCGCCCCGGACAAGTTCAAGGGATCCCTTACCGCCGCCGAAGCCGCCTCAGCCATGGCCGAAGGTGCCCTGCGTGTCTACCCGGACGCCGTAACCACCCAATTCCCAATAGCTGACGGCGGCGAAGGCACCTTGGACGCAGCAATTGCCGCGGGCTACGAGGAGCGGAACAACGCAGTTGTGGGGCCCATCCTCAAGCCTGTCGGAGCTTCGTGGGCCATCCGCAAGGACGCTTTCGGCGGGGCAACCGCAGTCATTGAGACCGCCATGGCCTCGGGCCTGGCGCACATGGAGCCGACACCGGAGAATTCGCTGCGCGCGCACAGCTATGGCTGCGGACAACTCGTCGCGGCGGCCCTCGACGCCGGAGCCACCGAGATCGTGCTTGGCCTTGGCGGTTCTGCCATGTCCGACGCCGGTAGCGGAGCCTTGCGTGCCTTGGGGCTCAAACCCCTTGATGCAGCAGGAAACATGGTGCCCCTCGGCGGAGGTTCCTTGGCCGACGTCGTGGCCTTGGATGTCTCCGAGCTGGATCCCCGGCTGTCCGCCGTGAAGTTCAGGATCGCCGTCGACGTTCAGAACCCGCTGTACGGACCCGAAGGTGCCGCGCATGTTTTCGGCGCCCAGAAGGGCGCTGATGAGGACGCCGTTGAGAAGCTCGACGCCGGTCTTCGCAACTGGGCATCGCTCCTTCGGGAGGCTTCGGGCCGGGACGTCAACATTCCGGGAGCTGGAGCAGCAGGCGGGTTCCCGGCGTCGTTCCTGGCATTTACTGACTCCGCACTGGAGGGCGGATTCGCGCTGGTAGCCGGGTTGACCGGGCTCGCGAAGCACTTGGGCGAGGCGGATCTGGTGATTACCGGTGAAGGTTCCATGGACGAGCAGTCGCTCACGGGTAAGGCGCCCATTGCGTTGGCCGATGCCGCGAGCGTGCACGGCATCCCGGTCATCGCAGTGGCTGGACGCATCACCGTGACGCCTGAAGACCTGGCCAAGCACGGCATTGTTGCTGCTGCCCAGTTGCTGGACGTCGCCCAGCGCAAGGACGGCATCCCGGACGTGGCCGATGCCGTGGCCAACGCAGCCAAATACCTCGCGTGGGCCACCAGTCAGGTGCTCGAGGGAGCCTAGTTACTGCCGGTAGCCCTCCACTTCGCTGATGGGGCGCGGCTCGGCTTCGTCAGGGTTCTCGCCGGCGTCTTTCTTGGCGCGACGCTGGCGTAGCAGGTCCCAGCACTGGTCCAGCTGGGCTTCGAGCTGAGCCAAGCGGGCACGACTGCCATCGCCGTCCAAGTCGTCCTCGCTTCCGCCACCTACTGACGCGGTGTCGCGGAGGCGATGCTCTTCCTCAACCAGAGACTGAATTCGCTCCAAAAGGTCCTGCTCGTCCATGTTCTCTCTCCTTGCTTCATGCGGGGCGTTACGTTGAACCTAGTCCTGCTGACCGGGTGCGTCTACGGGCGACCGGCGGCATACTTGGGACATGAAATTTACAACGACCATCGTGGGCGAGGGCAACAAGGCCGGCATTGAGGTTCCTGACGAGATTGTTCAGGAACTCGGGGCAGGTAAGCGACCGCCAGTGGTAGTGACCATCAACGGGCAGAGTTACCGAAGCAGCATCGCCGTGATGGGCGGGAAGTACATGGTGGGTGTCAGCTCGGCCAACCGGGAACTGACCGGGGCCGCGGCCGGGGACACCGTGGAGGTGGGGCTTGAAGTGGATACCCAGCCACGCGTTGTGGAAGTGCCCCATGATCTTGTGGCTGCACTGGACGCCGAGCCCGACGCTAAGGCTTTCTACGGAACGCTCAATTACAGCGCCCAGCGGCGTTATGTGGAACCGATCGCCGATGCGAAGACGCCCGAGACCCGCACGCGACGCATTGCCAAGGTGATCTCCGACTTGAAAGCCGGCAAGAAATAGCACTTTAGGCTGGCCCGTTCGCCCGAGCGATGGAAACGGCTTCCTCAATGCCCCTGGTCCACGGCTCGCCATGGCCGGGGAGAACAAGGCCGGCCCGCGTCTGCGCCAGCTGCTTGAGCGAGGCGAGGTTGAGCGCACTGTCAGCCGTTGCGGCGCCGGCCACAATTCTGGGGCCCGTGCGTTGCGTGTACGGATCCATGGTGACCAGCGCATCCCCGCTGAAGAGGATCCCGCGCTCGCGAAGAAAAAGTCCGCAATGGCCGCTGGTATGGCCGGGGGAGAAGATGATCTCCGGGCTGCCCGGCACGGGTAGCGCACCGGTTCCGGGGAAGTGACGGAGGTCGCTGAGCCCCTTGACGTTGAGCGCGCCAGCCTTGGTCATGCTGGCCATTACCGGCAGTCCCCGCGGATGGGTCAGGGCAAAGATGAATCGGGAGCGTTCATGCCGGTAGCGGTAGGGGTGGTTGGCAATGAAGGAATCCTCGGCATGCACCCACACGGGAATACTCAATTCCTGGTGAAGACGCTTGGCGAGTCCCAGATGGTCGAAATGTGCGTGGGTCAGCACCAGGGCGCGAATATCCTGGAGGGAGTGGCCTAAGGTTCTGAGCGACTGATCCAGCGGTGTCCACATGGCCGGTAGGCCGGAATCGATCAGCGTGAGGCCGTCGCGGCCCTCCACCACATAGAAATTCACGTAGGCGTCCGAGAAGCGATGGACACCGTCTGCCACCTGGGTCAGTGCCATGGCTGCTCCGCTCTCTGGTCTCGTCAGATAAGTGCCGGTGCAATCACTACCATAAGCTTGCTTAGTATTTCGGGGCAAGGTTCTGGTGGGTACTCGAACTGGTAGCGACTTCAGCTGTCGACTTCGTCGGCCATCTCATCCATGGATCCTTTGATAAGACCCGGAGAAGTGATGGCTCGCCTTGGATACGTCCGTGTCAGCCTGGCTGACCAAAACACTGATTTGCAGATCCGGGAACTGGAAGCAGCTGGGTGCGAGCGGATCTATAAGGACCAGGGGATCAGCGGGACCCGGGTAAGCCGCCCGGAACTGGACCGGATGCTGGACCGTCTCGGCGCAGGGGATGAAGTCGTGGTGTGGAAGCTGGACCGGTTGGGACGCAACACCCGCCACTTGCTCGAGCTCTTGGATGATTTCAAGGTGCGAGGCATCAAGTTCCGGTCCCTGCGGGATGGCATCGCCACTGACCCGGCCAGCGAGGTCGGGGGAGCGATGGCCCAGGCGATGGTTACCATCATTTCCGCTTTCGCCCAGCGTGAACGAGACCAGCTTTCCGAGCGCACCAAGGCTGGCATGGCTGCTGCAGCCGCTAACGGACGTAAAGCAGGCCGCCGGGAAGTCACGACAGACCACGAGAAGGTCAAGAGGGCACATGAACTGAAAGCTCGCGGTCTCAAGCCGACGGACATCGGAAAGATCATCGGAGCCAGCCGCGCCACCGTCTACCGATACCTCGGCATGGAATCCTGAGCCATAGAGGCAACTGTCCCGGAAGTTGTCTTGGAGTCTGCTGCTCACGGCAAATGATTTGGGACAACATCTGGGACGGAAATATTACGCGCAGGTCGGGCTGCGGATGGCAGAGCCAGTCGCCACCGGATAGTGACCATCCACGGGGGCGTCTCGGTTCTAAGGAAATGGCACATCCGACTGCACCGCCAATATCGGGTGACGTGCCTGTCTTGTAACTGACGATGATCACCGATCTCGAAACACTTAGTTGCGAGGCATAGTTGCAAGACCCGCCGGGGTTCAGAATGGCAAGCTGCGCAGGGGAGCAGGGCTACATCAGTGAGACGTCTCTTATCCCAAGGGTTACGAGACGTGAGCTACCGCCAGGTCTCATTGGCTGGTTAGACTCGGGCGGTGAAAGCTGCCGCAATTTTGGCGTTTCCTCACCGCTGCTTCAGGGCGCTCCTGTCATTGCGGGGGTTGCATGAGTCGAAACTCATTTCATTCCAACTCTCATTGTCACGGGTTCTCTACCGGAGGAGACTGAGGCGACGGCATCCCATCTCGGACCGCCTGCGAGGCCACCCGGCTGCGGGGCCTCACAGTAGCTTGTAGTGGCCTGGTGGATCAATGAGTTCTATGACACCCATCGAAAAGGCCGCTCAGCGGTCACGCCATCTCTTGCCCTTGCTGGCTATCGCACTGATTGGATGTCTCGGCGGGTGCGAGTATGAGTCCGACGACGCATCCCTGCCGTCTGCCAGTTCTCCGATGACGGAGGCTCGCACGGTCCCACCGCTGCCTGAGAGTCGCGACCCTCGCACGGTCCCGCCGCTGCCGAAGAGTGGCGATATCGACGCCGGCACATATCTAGTCCCCGTCGACGGCTACAAGGAGCCTTTCGAGATCACCGTTCCAGGCGGCTGGTCTGCTCTCGACGGCAACAGCCTGGGCAAGGATGACCCGGATCACCCGGCTGAATGGGCCGTCCGCCTGACCCTTGGGTCCGCGTTCTATGTGTCGATGGACGCATGCCACTGGAGGGGT
The DNA here is from genome assembly GCF_902506065.1 of Arthrobacter sp. 9V. GTDB lineage: Bacteria > Actinomycetota > Actinomycetes > Actinomycetales > Micrococcaceae > Arthrobacter. The sequence goes on along the minus strand of NZ_LR732912.1, from coordinate 4,641,797 downwards.
GCCCTTGCCGATGTCGGTCCTGCGGACTGGGCCTTCACTAGGGCTATGGCGGCGCAATCGTCAACGGCAAGCACTCCTCCTGTCAAGATCATGGTGGGCGATTACCCCGGCTTCGAGTTCGACCACTCCGTCGAGGGCGACGTGGACATCCCGGCCTGCGACAGCGGCAAGTTCTGCATCCACTCAGAAATGATGTACCACTGCACACACTGGTACTCGACTCAGAATGAACACGAGACCTACCGGGTGGTCGACTTGGAGGGCCGGCGGGCTGTCGTTGCATTGGGCTATATCGACGAATCGATCAATCCGGAGCTGATAAGGGAGGCGCGCGCCGTTTTAGACTCGATCGTGTTCAGGTCCTTCAAGTGACCAGCTGATCCGATAGGCGATCCCGCCCGCGGTCTCCGACTCCTTCTTTGAACTCACCGGGGTGTCTCATAGCCTCTGTGTCTCGAAAAGCTGGGGTTTCGAGGCGAGTTGAGCGGGCGCCGGAGGAGGTTGCCTGCTGGCCAGCTCTAGCCCTGGGTGAGTGATCCGAGGCGACACGGAGCGACGCAAGAACAGCGCCATTTATCGCCAACATTCACATTCTCGCGTCTCCTGACCGATGGGGGAGTGTCCCGCTAATGGTGTCCCACTTCTAAGGAAATGGGACGGTAAGCATCTGGACCATACTCAAGAAGTGGACATACGAAGTGAAGTGCTGCTTATTTGGGGCCGCTCCGGCGTAGAAAAGAGTTCGATAGCGTTCGAGCTCCATGCCCAACAACTCGTCGCGGCTATGGGTGATGAACCTAGGGTTGTAGCCGTGCTTTTGACCGCTACCGTTGAGACTGCTCAGGCAAGATTAGGCCGCCGCAGCGCGGGGACCGATGTTCTCGAGCACATCAAGCGCAGTAATGCCAGAGCTCGCGAACTTGATGCGCTGACGCCTGAGTGGGTGCACCGGCTAGTCACGGATGGCCGCAGCGTCATTGATGCTGCCACACAACTGCGGTCAATTATCGGATAGTCCGCTGGCCGCCTCGCCGAGTAGAGGCGCCCCCTGGTGATCCCGGACCTAGTTGAACTGAGTGTCCGTCTGTCGTCCTGAACGGCTGCAAGTCTCCTGCAGCGACTTACATTAGTGCCATGTTCGTGGGCACTTTCCGAGGGCTTCGAAGTATTTGTCTTCACTCATTGCCGAGGGATACAGGTCGATGTATGGGTCCCATCCGCCAACGCCGCTTTGGACCTGCTCCACGAATGTCTGCTCAGATGGCGGACTTCCGGGGTCGTGGCCTTGGGCGGTGAGGCAGTCTGCCGTCGCCACCACCTTCGTGTACATTTCGCGGACTTGGTCGTCTGAATAGACCGGGGCGACGTCGTACCCGAAGGATGCTTCGCATGCTTTCAAATCAGCATTGTATGGTTCTTCCTGACCGGCCGGCACGGTCATGTTTACCCCGCCATCCGGCTTAACTTCTACGTCCCAACCTTTTTCCTGAAGACACCTCTCCATGTTTTCAGCCGCGTTGTCTAGATCTTGGGCTGTTGGAGTTTCGTCGCTCGGACTTGGCGAGCCGGTGCCAGCGCAGCCTGCAAGCAGGCCGAGGCTGACCATGCTGGCCAAGGCCAGCATGGTCAGCCTCGAAGATTTCGCTGCTACCAAAGCTTGCACCCGGTCGACCATCCGGCGCTGTTCCAATAGGCGGCGCTCGTGTAGGCATAACCATTTGTAGCTCTCTGGCTGTTGCCCGTGACAGAGTTCGTGCGGCTCGTCCCCGAGTGCTGCCACCAGCCTTGCGAGATTGAACCGTTGTCGTTGTAGACCTTGATATCTTGAATGCCGCTGGAGGTCAGGATCATTCTAGGGCTGTCGGGCCACCAGCACTCCCTGCCGCCGAAGTAGGCGCTTTGAGCCGCAGACGCTGGCACTGCTGATCCAAGCGCGAACGCCGTTGCCAGCACGGCCGCGCCAACAATGGTTTTTGTCTTTTTCAAGTTATTCCCCCCGGTTAGTAGACTGCACCCCTCGCGCAGCCTGTGGCTAGCTTTGCGACCCTCCGTCAGAAAGTCAAAGTTATTGGAGGAAAGACGATCTTCGATACCCGGACTGTCCATTCACGGCACGCGGAGTTCTCGGATGGGTTCTCGGGAACTGGCGACGATGGCCGGAAGAAGTGCGGCGGTGAGCGCGGTGGTTAGCGCGAGGGTTGCCAGCGCTGTAGTGAAACCGGCTCCTGGCCAAGGGTCCCCGCTGGCGAGGAGAATGATCATGGACGCGATGATGCCAATGACGATTCCGATGCCGGCTAACAGGGCTGTCTGTGTAAGGAGCAGCCCAATGATGAGACCTCGAGTGGCTCCGAGAGCGCGGCGCCGGCCGAAGTCTTTGCGGCGCATCATAACGAGGCCATAGAGGAGAACGGCGACCAGTAGGCCAGTCAACGCCAGCAGGGCGAGGATGAGTCCACGTGAGAAAGATCCAAGTTGCCCTTCGATCAACGAGCGAAGCTGAGCGAGCGTTGCGCTGGTCTGCACGTTTATCTTGCTTGGATCATCGGCGTCCAATATCGAAAGAACCGCGGCGCTTACTGGTGCGACAAGGTCGGGACGTTCAGCTATCACGATGAGAAGACCGATGCTTTCGGTCCCGGTTGAGTGCTGACGCGGTACTAAGACCACTGGTTCGAGGCCAGCTAGGAAGTCCGGCACCTCCATAGAGCCGACGAGGCTAAAGGAGTCTCCGGTGTTCAGTGAGATACCGCCGCTTTGATCGGGGAGGCCGAGCTGCTCGAGTGCCGCGGGAGAGGCCCAAGCTGATGTATCGGGTATCGCCGGATCTGTGGGGACCCCGAGTCGCTCAATGTGGGTGCCATAGAAGTATCGAACGGGCACTCGGGTCCCGCCTGGGATAGCGGCGTTGGTGGCGTCCACGGCTGTGGAGAATCCACCCGCCCATTCGATGCCTTCGATGGAGGCCAAGCGCTCCAGGACGCTGCTGGTGAGTCCGGATCCTGCTTCGGCTCGGAGCTTTATGGATCGTGTGTCGACGGAATCGATGGAGCCGAGTACCTGCTGCTCGGCTCCCACGGTGCGGCCGGTGGTGAGCATGACTGCGACGATCATAGCGATGAGAACGAGCACCGTAATCGACGAGGCCACGGGCTGGGATCGGGCCGAGGCCGAAGCTTCCCGGAGCACCGACGGGATCACAGTCGGATCTCCCTGTCGCAGAGGGTTGCGACGTCTAGTGAATGAGTGACCACAATGACGGCAGCCCCCGCGCGGGCGCGTTCGCGCATCGCTGCAACGACGGTCTCGGCGGTACCGGCATCGAGGTTCCCGGTCGGTTCGTCCGCTAGTACGATCACTGGGTCGTTCAGGAGCGCACGACACAGGGCGATGCGCTGGGCTTGCCCGCCGGAGACCTGCCCGGGCTTTCGAAGGACAGGAACGTCAACGCCAAAGCGCTCAAGGAGTTCTTGCGCCTGTGACGTGACCTTCGACCGCGGGAGCCCGCGATAGAGGGCCGTCTCAGTCACATTGTCGAGAACGGTTCGAGTTGCGTCGAGCGCGGAATCCTGGAAGACGAAGCCGTAAGAATGCGCGCGAAGCCTGGCCCGCTTGGTATCGCTGAGGTCCCCGCAGGTACGCCCCGAAACAAAGACCTGACCTGCACTAGGGCGTAGCATCAGCCCAAGCAGGTAGAGCAACGTGGACTTCCCCCGGCCCGAAGGGCCGGTGAGCGCGGTCATGGTTCCGGCTGGGAACTCAGCTGACCAGTTCTCGACGACCGGTCTGTCCGGTACGTACCCGAATGTCACATCGCGCGCTTCAAGGACGATGTCATTCATGGTGCGGCTTTCGCTGAGCCAGGGACTCGGACTGTCAACCCAGCCTCCGCGCCACTGATGACAGACATGCCCTTCGCAGATGCTTCCACGACGACTGGAATGCGGGTGCCCTCAGCATCGACTACCGCGGTCTGTCCGTTCGCAGTAGTGATCAGCGCGGATGAAGGTATGACGAGTCCGGTCACCTGTGGCACCGTGATGATCTTTGCCGGTAGCATCACCTCGCCCGCGACAGGAACCGTGCCACACTCCTCACCACAGATGACGTTGCCGCCATCTCCTGACACGCTCACCTGGATCGCGCCGGTCTTCGAGTCCAACGCCTGATCTGCCGCTACCCCAATCCATGTGCTTCCCTCAGGAGAGGTGATCTCGATACGAGTTCCAGCGCGGATCGTCGTGGCCTGAGTTTCTGTGACCGATAGTCTAAAGTCCGGGGACGTGGAAAGCCCGTTCACTAAGCGCTCACCCCCGACGAGCCTGGTGCCGAGTTGCACTCCGTCCGTGTCTAACGTGATGCGAGTGGGCAACGTCGGGACGAAAACGACGTCCCCGAGCTCCACGACACCGGATTTCTCCAGCCCAAGTGATCCTTGCCACTCCTTGATAGCACGGACCGTTCCGGTACCCGTCATCCCATCGATCGCGCCGCCATAGTATCCCAGGGCCGCGAGCATCGACTGCAACTGCTTGACATCCGCTCCAACGGTATTCGCCGCAAGGGCGCGGAATGCCGGGACTTCGCCTTGTGCAACCACAACCGGCCTGAGGTTCACGCTGTAGAGCCGCGTTCCCTGGACTACTTCTTGGCCACCTTCGACATCGATGCTGGTCACCACGCCCGTCGCCGCGTTTATGCCTGCTGGGACCGGTGTCCACTTCGCAATGGCGTTCAAGCTCAACGACGCACCCACCTCGCCCTGAGCAACCTCAGCAAAAGTGTGATCGGTCGCAACAAGCGGATCTTCAGTTGGCTGGAGCACCGTCAGCAGTGCCCAACTGCAGGCGGCACCAATGAGGAGCAAGAAGATTACCCCAACTCCAACGCTGAACCAGCGGCGTGCCGGGCGGCGGGGTTGAGTCATGACAGCAACTCTAAGTGATCGCTACGGGCTGCACCGCGATCAGTCCAGGGACTCTGCGGAGCTTTCTCATATGCAGGAAGGTTCCCCATGGTTCAAACCTAACCTTGCGGCTCACCGGCCGCCGTCAGGAGCCGCAGTTGCAGCCACTACTTGCCCGACTAGAAGTCCAAGGCTAATCATGCCCACGGATAGCAGGGCAGTTTTCTTCTTTGTCAATTTTCCCCCAATATGCAGGCACCTGCTGTGCCGGTTGCCGGTCACGATACCCAACTCCTTTTGAAGTCGCCAGTCACGTCGGCATCGGGCCCAATTCGCTGGTGCCACACCTTACAGAAGGCCGGATGCGACAATATCTACCAAGACACGATCAGCGGCACCAAGTCCCAACGCCCCGGCCTCGACCAAGCACTGGACAACCTGCGCGAGGGTGACACCCTGGTGGTGTGGAAGCTGGATCGTCTGGGCCGGAGCGTGAAAGACCTCCTGGACTTCGCCGGCAGACTGAATGACCGCGGCGTAGGGTTCGTTAGCCTCACCGATGTGATTGACACCACGACGGTCTCGGGACGTTTCTTCTTCAACGTCATGGCTTCCCTGGCCCAAATGGAACGGGGACCCATGGTCGCACGCACGCAGGCCGGACTGCCGGCCTCGCGCGAACCAAGGACGGGTCGGCGGCCGCAAACGCATCATGACGGATGCCAAGATCCGCTCAGTCCGAAAGCTCCTCAACCAGGGAACACCGCCCCGGGAGGTCGCCGACACCCTGGGAGTCTCCGTACCCACCCTCTACCGATGGGTCCCGGCAGCAACCGACCGCGGCACCAAAGAAGTAGTTCCTGCTGGTTGGTGCAAAGGACTACTGAGCAGAATGCTTTTCCGTGCAGGGCACTTCTGACATCTCAATGTCCATACTCGTCTGCACTACCTCGGAATTCCGCGGGTGCCAGTGCAGTCGACTTCTGAAAATGACGGGTCCGGGCCTGCGGGGGAGTATCTCGCCAGTGGTGTCCCAGTTCCAAGGAAGTGGGACGGCTAACCGTGTAGCGTTTAGGGCACCACGCCAGCCGAGGATGAGCGGTCATGGCGCAGGGTCCGCTTGAGGATCCCCGACCGACCGCAAGACGGCTGCTAAGTACGTAGAAGTGTGTCGTGGACCGCCACGTGCTCGCCGACCCGTACGATCAATTCGCCGCCCATTCCTTCCCAACGGGACCAGACGTGGAACTCAATGACGCCGCGCTCGTCTCGGACACTGATCTTCACCGGGGTCTCTCGTTCAAGAACAAGGCGCACTTCGTCACCGTTGAGCCAGCGGATGCTCGCTGACCCAGCTATCTCGTCCCAGGTGAGCGTTACGGTGCTTCCGTCGTTCCCCCACGCGACCAGAGAGACCACCCCAGGCTGATCAGACGGCTCGACCCCAACCCCGATATCACTCAGGTCTTCAAGCCTTGGAACTTCAAGCTGCGCGCTCATAACCACATGCTGCCATACCAGCCCGCCACAATGATCGGGCCAGCTGCACGCTGGAGGATCCCCTTACGTGCGGCACCGCACGGATTCCACGGGTCCGGCGAGTCTCTCCGCTCAGGCTTCGCCTTTACACGTCGCTATATCGTAGCCGGTAGCAGTGTTCTGGCTGATGACCTTACCATTCACCGAGATGCGGCAAATGACGTAGTTGCTCCCTCCGCGGCCCTGGGCGCTGATATAAACGAAATCCCCAGGATCAAAGGTGAACGTGAGGCCGGTGTCGCTGGCTCCGGCACTCTTCTTTTTCAAAGGGATGGAGACATCTTGCTGGCTGGTCCCGGTCGGCGTCTCCATGGTGATCGACGCACCCTTCTGCCCCCCGACCACTTCGTAGAGCACCTCGCTGGTGGTTGGGACGGTGGATCGGCTGCTGGTTGATGCCGCGGATGAGGAACACGCCGTGAGCGCTAGCGCGGAAATAACCAAAATGCCGACGAATACTGATGGCTGAAGCCTCATCGTGCCCCTAATACACTGTGAACACACCAGAAGCAGCAACCAGGAAAGTCTTGGTTGCGTGATCCAAGCAGGGCACAAGGCAGAATGGGCTCATGTGCGGCAGATACGTGATGTCCAAAGCAACAAGCGACCTTCTGAGCCACTTCGAGGCCAAAGAGGTCGATGGCAGCCCTCCAGGACCGAGCTGGAACGTCGCCCCGACCCAGAACGTGCCGATCGTGGCCGAACGCCTGGACGAGGGCACCCTTGACCGGCGCCTGCTGGTGGCCCGATGGGGTCTCGTGCCGTCCTGGGCAAAGGACACCAAAATCGGGTCCAAAATGATCAATGCCCGGAGTGAGACGATCCTGGAGAAGCCGTCCTTCCGCTCGGCCGCAGTCAAGCGCAGAGCCATTTTGCCTGCCGAGGGCTACTACGAATGGCAGAAGCCGAGGACGGGAAGAAGATCCCGAACTATCTGTTCTCGGAGAAAGAGCCGTTGCTGGGCTTCGCCGGCCTGTACGAGTTCTGGCCCGATCCGGAGCTGCCCGAGGACGATCCCGAACGGTGGCTACTGACCTGCACAGTCCTGACCACAACCACCCAGGACGCTTTGGGACACGTCCCTGACCGTTCGCCGGTCATTATCCAAAAGGATCGCTTCGCGGAGCCAGATAAAAGACCGCAACGGGTCTCAGCCCATGAAGCCACGAAGAAGGGCTGCTGAGAAGAGGACCAAGGAAATCGTTGAGGAGTCGGGCAGCCGGGGCGAGGCGGAGGTTTCATTCAGTAAGAATCAAATAAAAGCTCACAAAACCATGTCACGATTCGGTCAGTGGCTTCACTACTAAGTAAGTGACAGGCTGCTGGGTGCATTTCGGATGCGGAACCGCGGCCACGGTTGATGGGAAGACGAGACCCTTTCGTCGGCCGGTCACTGCGCACTGGCAAGGCCCCATATGTTGGCTGGCCGGCTGTGCGTAAAGTCCGCTTGCTCAGCGGACAGTGTGGCCGGTTCTGACTTAGACCCCCCGGGCCGGCCACACACCCCCCGAGTCCAGTAGGAATCCCGGTACCGTCTCGCGTAGTAAATCGTCCCTTGGCGCTACATATCCACCGAGACAGCGAATGCTTTTGGGGAGACGGGTATGGGGCAAAAGGACTGCCGGAACAACTACTGCCTGGAGGGGTGGATCTGGAAGCAAATGGGCGAGTTCCCTGATGGGCCTTGCCCGGATTGCTCGGCTGGGGATGAGCCCGTTGACCCGGACCATCCCGTCGGGCTGGCTGGGGAGCATGTTTCCGGCGGGGGGGGCAGCCACCAGGGCCTGTGACCGCTTAGGCTACTACCGCCGTCGTCGACGCCTTCCGCGCTATCAGCATGACTCCCGCCCCCGCCGCAAGGAAGACGGCACCCAGGATGCCCCAACCAAACGCGCCATGTTCGACGACGGCGGCGGTCACCACGAGCGGTGCGAGCATGGCCCCCAGGGCGGATCCCATGCCGAACATTCCTTGGTAAGCGCCTGCTTGGAGGGGGTTGGCCAGTTCGAAGCTGAGTCCCCAGGCTCCGGCTTGCGAAAGGATTTCCGCGAATGCGTGAAGGAGGGCCGCGCCGCACAGCAGGGCGATGGCGGCGACGACCGGCGCCCCGCCAGCCGAGGCGTAGAGCACGCACGCTACAGCCATGAGCAGGCCACCAGCCATGACGATATTTCCTGCACGACGGGGGTGGTCGGTGCCGCGCGACAACGGAACTTGCAGCAGGACCACACACAAAGTGTTAATGACAAGGATGGCGGATATCAGGACGTCCGGGGCGCTGGTGTCTTGGGAAATCCACAACGGGACGCCCATTTCGGCGAGGCCGAACTGCATTCCGGAGATACCGGACAGCACGGTCAGAAGCACGTAGCGGCCGTCCCTGAAGGGGGATACTCCGCGCTTCGGGGCGGGGTTGGCGGGATCGTGGCGCGGTGCGTCTACCCGCTTGGGGAGGCGGCGCAGGGACAGCCCGCTCAGGATGTAGACAACACCGGCGCCCACCATCATTCCCCGGAACGCGCCCGCGGTTCCGGCCAAAAGTGCCAGTCCGGCAACCATCCCTCCAACGGCGATGCCCAGGTTGGTGACGGTCCGGAGGACTGCGCGCGCATTCACCCGGTTCGGACCGTCGAAGGCCCGGGCGATGATCGCGGAGCGCGTGGCGTTCGCACCACGGTTGACCCCTACCGCGATACACGCAATCACGACGACGGTGCTGAAGTTCCCCGCGAACGTATAGCTTGCGATCGCGAGACCTTCGATGGCGACCATTCCAACCAGGAGCCGGCGTGCGGAAAAGTGGTCGGCGAGGCGGCCCCCGATATAGGACGTGGCGACGCCCACGCCGCTGGAGACGGAGAGGATCACAGCAATTTCAACGGCACTCAGTCCGACGAAGCGGCTGAAATACAGCACCGTCAACGTGAGGAAGATGCCGCGGCCCAGGGTGGACACGAGAATGGCAGAGGCGAGGATCCTCAGGGTGGGATCTGACAGCGCCGCGCGGAGGCTGTGCTGCGGGGCTTTGTTTATGCGGGATGTAGTCACGCCCCAAGTTCTTTCATTCCTGGAGGGTAACCGGTATTGATGTAGCGTTGTGCTTCATGTTGAAGTACGAGTTGTCAGACGCGGACTTGGGCGGTGTGCGGTTTGGCATCTCACCATTGTGTGAACTTGGGCTGTCCCTCAGAGCCATTCGAGACCCCGGCCACTATCCACTTCAGCTTCCTTGGTTGCGTCGGACAGAAGAGGCCCGCTCCCGCTTGGACCTGGACGGATTGCTGGCCTTGGTGGACAACCGATTGTGGACACCGGACTTCCTGAACCCCCGGCCTCACTCCCCGCTCACCCGGATCGATGACGAGTTCGCGGCCTTGGAGCAGATGTCAGCCGAGCAGTTCCATGGAGACCTGATCCGGGTGCACGGCGCTGTTCCCACGTTCTTTTCCGGCCCTGTCGCTCCGGCCATCCGGCGTATGGTCCGTGTCCTTCGGGAGTTCTGGGACACCTGCTTCGCACCTCATTGGGCGCGAATGCGCACCATCCTGGAAGCGGACATCGTCCACCGGGGCCGGCAGATTGCGCAGGGCGGGCTGTTTGCAATGCTGAACGACTTGTCCGGCGCGGTGGAGTTCGATGGTCGCGTCATTTCCGTGACACTGAAGAATCCGGCGTCGCGGACCGAGAAAACGGACGGCCTTGGGCTGACCCTTGTTCCCACCATGTTCACCCGCAGGGCCTCCGCACCCGTGAATCACGGCGACCCGCCGCTGCTCGAGTACCCGGCCCGGGGCCAAGGCGCCATGTGGGAGGCGGAGCGAATCACAAATCCGGCTGCAATTGTGGCCGTGCTGGGTGAGGTCCGGACCAGCCTGCTCACGGCACTGGCTACCCCGGCCTCGTCCACCGAGCTCGGCCTACGCTTCGGCGTCACAACGTCCGCAGTGAATCAACATCTCAGGGTGCTACGCGACGCCGGGCTCGTGACCTCAACCCGTTACGGCCGAAGCGTGCTCTACTTCAGGAGCGAGCTGGGTGCAGCGTTGCTGCAGGGGTGAGACGACTGAGGCGGGCCGACGGCGACTGGCGGGTGTCGCCGTCGTGCGTTCAGTCTTTTAGAAGGCTGTACGTGCTGACCACGTTGCCCTTGCTGGTGGCGTACTGGTTCTCCAGTACGAGCCGGTGCAAAGGATCGCCTTCTTCGAAAAGTCGTCGGCCGCTGCCAGCCACCACCGGGTGGGTCATCAGGGTCAGTTCGTCCAGGATGCCTGCGAACAGCAGCTGACGGACCAAGGAGATGCTGCCGCAAACGGCGATTTCGCCACCATCCCGGGACTTCAGGTCCGTGACGAACTGCTCAACATCGCCCTCGATCAGATGCGAGTTCTCCCATTCAAGAGGCTCAGACAAGGTGCGGGATGCGACGAACTTCTCCACAGGGTTGATAAAGGCGGCAAAGTCGTCGTCTTGCTGCGCATTCGGCCAATATCCGGCCCACTCCTGGTAACTGACGCGGCCCAACACCACGGTGTCCACAGTGTTGATCATCTTGGTCAGTCCGGTGCCGAGTTCGGCGTCGAAGCTGTCGAACTGAAACTTGAAGGGGTCCTGAACTACGCCGTCCACTGAGTGGAACAGGCCGGCGGTGACTTTGCGCATGTGTAACTCCTGTTGGACGGCGGGTACTTGACTTGTTGGGGTTAGGCGGCGCGGTTGGCGGTTTGAAGGCTGCGGGCCGGAAGTGCGGTCACGTTGCCGAAGTCCGCCGCGAGGCGCACCGGAACAGCGTGGAGTGCGGCGTAGCCCTGCAGCTGTTCGAGGGCATCTTGGTCAATAGTCGCCTTGGATAGGTCCATTTCGACGCCGAGTCCGCCGCCAAGGCTCCTGGTGCGTTGGACCACCGGGTAAAGCCCCTGGAGGCTCAAAGCGGTCACCCGACCGGTTGCTGCGATCTGGATCTGTTCGCCGTCAACGTCGACGCGAACAACTACGGAGAGCTTGTCGCTGGCCAATGTACTGCCTTTCATCCTTGCTGCCACGCTGCAGCGTCCCCCAGCGTATGCGGCGAGTGTGACCTGCGCAACATTACGACGGTACTTCGCTGCCCAAAGCTTTAGGCGGGGGACATTAGCCCCGTGAAGTTCAGCGTGCCGGCTCCGGTGTTGACGAATGGAACGGGAGCGACGATGCCGGTTGCGGTGGTGCGGATATCCCAGCAAAGCTTAACCGGGCATTGCAATTGAATAAGGCTGGGAAGGCCTACCAGGACCATGTTGAAATTCACGCAAAGCTTGGTGGGTACCACCGGATAGCCGGAGACGAGTGAGCCGCCTACCGGGAAATTGGTGCCTGAAAAGATTGCATTCATGTTGAATGCGCTGATGGAGCCGAACGTTCCAACGCCGGTACCAAGCCCGGCAGTGGAATTGTAGGTGCTTCCATTGGACATGGTCAGTATGGCGCTGGTCATGATGGCGGAGTATGCCGGTTGGAAAAGGCTGACGTCACAACCGCTGGAATCCACGTTCAGCGCAGAAACGATAGCGAGAGTTCCAGATTTGTTGGACACGAGAACCTGCGAGGTGAACGGCAGTGGGATAGCGCCGGGCTCAAAACATCCGGGGCAGGCTGGGGGTGGAACAGAAGCCGCAGCGGCCGGAGCTGCAACGGCCGCTGCGATGGCGGGCAGCGACCAAGCTGCACCCTTTGCGACCTTGCGCCTGGTAATCTTGCTTATTTCTTGAGGATCGGTCATTTCAATGAAACCTTCCCGAGACTGGGACCAGTAAAATTCGATTGCTGAAATGCACTCGATAAGGGATGTCAGCAAGCACTCCCACGGGAATTTACATCAGGTCAACATAGTGAATGAACTCGCTAACTCAAATGTCCTATTCCGCATTTCCTATCTGATCCCGAGGATTTGCGCGGCGCCCTCTCATCCCTAGTCTTGGGTAGTGGACTTTCTCATGTCTTTTTCGTCCTTATTCGGCAGTCTCGCCGGCTGTGTTGCGGTCATGTTCCTCGTCGCGGCCTGGGCCAAGCTCAGGTCCCCCGGAGCGGTCGCTGCCGGAATGGAATCCCTGGCTGTCCCTTCCTTCCTCAGGCGCCCACTTATTGCCCAGGGTCTGCCGTGGCTGGAGATGCTCATTGCGCTGGGCCTACTGGCCGCTCCGGGAAAGTGGTACTTCCCCTTCTCGGCAGCGGCACTGATGCTTTCCGGGGCGTTCCTGGCCGCTGTGTGGCGAGCAGCGGTTCGGGACCAGCCGGCGGAGTGCAATTGTTTTGGTGCCAAAAAGACCACCATCAGCTGGTGGACAGTCGTCCGGAATGCTGTGCTCACTCTTGTGGCAGCAGGGGCCCTGGTGGGAGGCGGCCCGGGGATCCTCTGGCGTCACGACCTATCTACTGTGGTTGTGGGCTTCCTGGTGCTGGCCCTGGCCGTACTGGCTGGAGTTGCGATGGCTCCCGAAATAGCCGGTGGAGAAAAGGGCGTGCCAGCCGTTAAACGGGCCGCGGAATTGGGCCTTCGGGACATCCGGCTTCAAACGGTGAACCTGCAAACAATTGCTCGTGATTGCCCTGTAGTGCTGCTGTTCACCAAGAAGGGTTGCCCCTCATGCATGATCGCCGGTGACGCACTGAATGCATGGAGGAGCCGAGCGGCCGGCCTTGCCACCGCGCGCCTGGTGCTGGACGAATCACCTCACAGCGCCCTTGAAATGCATCCGGACATGGCGGATTATCTGCTTCTTGATTCCGGAAGGATGGCGGCCCGCCTGATGAACATCAGCAAGTTCCCCAGCGCATTCCTGATCGGACGCGATGGCGATTTCGCCACCCCCGCGATTGAAGGAGCGAAGGATATTGCCGAGTTCCTGGATGTTCTGGGCGACACCTTGGTTGGTGGTGCCGGGTGACGTGGTGCCCCTTGATTGCGCCGACCCCTACCGGAATTTGTGATGACTTGGAGCCAGCGCTCACCTTAGTCGTCCGTTGAAGGCCGGGGCAGGGATGCCGTGGCCGTAACGTACTTGTGCAGCAACCTGGCGAATTGGATCCGCTCCTCATGTTCCCAGTCCTTGGTGATGTAGTCGAACGCCTGCCGCTGTTGACGGCGGGAGTGCGCGAGTGTCTGGTGCCCTTGGGAGGCGAGTCGGAGCGTGATGCTTCGCCCATCCGTTTGGGAAGCGACGCGCTCTAGTAGACCTTCAGACACGCAGCGGGCTACGAGCCGGCTGACTGCGGTCCGATCCATCGATAAAGCCGCGGCAACGGCGTTCACGCTCAAGAGGCCGTCGGATTCTTCAACCACCGCCAAGAGAAGGTCACGTTGGATATTGGTTCGTTCGATCGGGGGGTCCAAGGGAACGCTTGAGGTCCGCCGCCGCAGTTTGGAGAAAGCTGTGCCGATCGTCTCCAGAAGCGCCTCATCATCGGGAGCCTTCATGGAGTCGGGGCTCTGCTCATTCATAACTTCTCCTAAAACTGCGTGCAACTTGTCACATAGATGATACTATGCACGTATTGAAGCGAGGCCATCGACTGATGCATAACACGTGAAACGGGGACTATTCCTATGCGCACTGCAATTGTGGCTGACCGGGTATTTGACGGTACCAAGAACCTGGGCCGGAAGGTGGTAGTCCTCGCTGACGGTCTCATCGAGGCAATTATGGAGAGAGTCCCGGAAGGAACCGAGGTTATTGACGCCCCGGGGACAACGCTTCTCCCGGGTTTGATCGATGCGCACGTCCATACCGACGTCAATGGGCTGCGGATGGCGCTGCAGTTCGGTGTGACCACCGAGCTGGAAATGCAAGGCGTCAACACGGCCCGGGACCGGGACCATATTATGCAGAACGACTCATTGGCGGATGTGCGTTCTGCCGGTTTTGGGCTGACCCCGCCCGGTGGCCATCCGGAGGAGTTGTTCCCCAAGGACTTCCGTCCGGAGCGCGGAAGCGGTGGCCGGGGCGGGGGCCTGGCCGCCCGGCCGAGGGTGGACCCCATTGTGCGTGCGAAGGTCACTTCGCCGGAGGAAGCCATCTCCGTTGTACAGCAGCTTGCCGGCGCCGGCTCTGACTACATCAAATTCATGGTGGACGACGGAACTGTCGAAGGGCACCCGGGCCTGCCAATGCTCGATCAAGCCACACTGAACGCCGGAGTAGCGGAAGCACGCCGGCTAGGCATGACCACGATCGCGCACGCCCTCACTCTTGACGCGACGCGGATGAGCATCGAGGCCGGAATTGATGGTTTGGCACATCTGTTTATGGATCGTCCCCATACCCCCGAGATAGTGGACGCGATCGCTCAGTCCAACACTTTCGTGGTTGCGTGCGTGGTTCTCAATGCTTCCATGATGGGGATAACAGGGGCCCCGCTTGCAGATGATCCGAGGGTAGCGTCGAAGCTCTCAAAGGAGTGGGATGAAACTTTGCGCAGTAGCTTCAACCGTTTCCCTCAGGGCAGTCTTCAGGACGTTCTGAACACCTTGCGTGCGCTGGACGAGGCTGGAGTTGACCTGCTCATAGGTACGGATGTTTCCCAGCCACTGCCGTTCTTGGGCGGCTTGGCCCACGGTGCCAGCGTTCATCAGGAGCTCCAGCACTTCGTGGACGCCGGCCTGGCGCCCACGAAAGTGCTCAGCTCTGCAACGGAAGTCACCGCCCGGCGTTTTGGGCTCACCGACCGTGGAACCATCGCGGTGGGGCAGCGCGCAGACCTGCTCCTGGTCGACGGCGACCCCACCATTGCGATCAGCGACACCTTGAACATCCGCGACGTCTGGCGGCGCGGAACACGCGCCGGCCGGTTCGAGCACGCGGTGTCTGTGCCCAATTAAGCCCCATTTATTGGGGGCCGGTGACCCGCTAGGCGGTCTGCCCTGCGTGCTGCCCCTCGGAGATTTCCTCGACCACCTTGGCATTGAAGGCGGGGAGGTCGTCCGGGTTGCGGCTTGTGACCAAGCCCTGGTCCACCACCACTTCCTCGTCCGTCCAAGTGGCACCCGCGTTCTTCAGGTCCGTCTGGAGCGTGTGGTACGAGGTGACGTTGCGGCCCTTGATCACGCCGGCCTCAATGAGAATCCACGGCCCGTGGCAGATGGACGCCACCGGCTTGTGCTGCTCAAAGAATGCGCGCGTGAAGTTCTGCGCGTCTTTATCAACGCGGAGGTGATCCGCGTTGATAACGCCGCCGGGAAGAACCAGGGCGTCAAAGTCGGAAGCGTTGGCATCGGCGACGGCGAGGTCGACGTCGAACGTGTCACCCTTGTCCACGCCATTGAAGCCTTGGAGTTTTCCCTTGGAGGGAGCCACGAGCGTTGGCTCGCCTCCCGCGTCCTTGACCGCCTGCCATGGGCTGGTGAGTTCCACCTGCTCCACGCCGTCCGTCAACAGGAATGCGACCTTCTTGCCTGTGATGTTGTGTTCTGACATTGTTCCTCCTCCATGGCGCGGCGGACTGCTTTTTAGCGCGTGCCGCCGCTGTGAGAGTTGTTTGTCTGACCTGTTCAAGCCTAGGGAAAGAGGCTTTAGTAAGCAAGCTGACTATCTACGGGAGCCATAACTCCACTTGCTTAACTATCGAATATCGATAGAATAAGGTTGTTCTTCGATAAAGGAGTTCCCATGGGAAAGCTGACCATCCTCGCCTTGAGGGTAGTAATCGCACTGCTGCTGGCAGGTGCAGTATTTGTGCAGGTACGGATGGTGCCGCTGCTCTCAACTGACCTTATTGAGGCCGGAGCTCCGGACGGTCCCCGCATTGCGCTGCTGGCAATCGTGGTCCTGGGAATTCTGTGTGTCCAAGTGGTTGCAGTGTGCGTATGGCGTTTGCTGACCATGGCGCGCCGCGGGACGGTGTTCTCCCACAGGGCTTTCCGATTTGTGGACGTCATCTTCGGAGCCATCGCATTCGCAGCGGTGCTGATGTTTGGCATCGCAGTGATCCTGGCGCCAGGTGAGACAGCCCCTGGCATTGTGTTGCTGATATGCGGGGCGGCGTTGATGATCGGGGGAGTGGCCCTGATTGTGCTGGTGATGCGAACCCTCTTGGCCCAGGCTGTGGCACGGGATGTTGAAGCCGCTGAACTCCGGGCCGAGCTGGATGAGGTGATCTGATGGCCATCATCGTGGACATCGACGTCATGCTGGCCAAGCGCAAAATGCCCGTACGAGTTCTCGCCGAGAAGGTGGGCATCACCCCGGCGAACCTGGCTGTACTCAAGAACGGGCGTGCGAAGGCGGTCCGTTTTACTACGCTCGAAGCGCTGTGTGAGGTGCTGGAGTGTCAGCCAGGTGATCTGCTGCGATGGGAGTCTGAGGATCGCTGGGATAGCGGAGGCCCATCTGCCGACGAGCTTCATCCAACAGCTCCATGGTCCCAACCGACTCCTCAGGAGTCATGAACGGGCTCTGGGTCAGCCCGGCTTGGAGGCAACGGGTCACCTCGCGCAGCTCGTAAATGAACCCATGCCCGGACGCCTCAAATTTCTCCGTCCGCAGCGTGCCGCTACGAGGCTGAATGGTGAGCTCGGCCGGATTGAAAAGGGGAGCAGAGGACCGCAACCAACCCTCGGAGCCTCCTACCGTCACTACGCTGGGGCACTCTGCACCGATTGAGGTGATGACCTGTGCATATGCTCCGCTCGGGTAGCTCAGGGCCAGTGAATTCTGCAGGTCCACGCCCTCAGGAGTTATAACTCCGCTGGCAAGCATGCTGCCGGGCTCACCGAAAACTCCCAGCGCCCACGTCAACGGGTAAATGGCGAGGTCCAGCAACGCTCCACCGCCGGCGGCCGGATCCCAAATCCGGGCTTTGGGATCGTAGGCAGGCACGAAGCCAAGATTGGCCTGAAGCCAGCGTGGTTCTCCGATTTCTCCCGAACGCAGGATCTCCAAGGCTCTGCAGAAGCTCGGCAGGAACCGGGTCCACACAGCCTCCATCAGGAACAGTCCCTTGTCCCGGGCCAGGTCAGCCAGTTCACGGGCCTGCACGGCATCCATGGCGAGGGGCTTTTCGCACAGGACGTGCTTGCCCGCCTTGAGTGCGGCCAAAGCGACCGCGTAATGCTGCGCGTGCGGCGTGGCAACGTAGACCACCTCGACGGCGGGATCAGCGAGCAGCCGCTCGTAACCGAGCGTCTCTCCGACGTCGGAATACGCCGCAGCAAAGCCGAACTTCTCCGCGAAGGTCCGCGCCGATGCCTCCGAGCGGGAGCTGACAGCCTGGAGCACGGCGTCTTCAAGGAGCGCGAGGTCTTCCACTACGCGTTGGGCAATGGAGCCTGTGGCCACTACGCCCCAACTGATGGGGCGCCCTGTTGCCAGCGAAGGTGCGACGGTGCTGATTGGAGCAGGAAGCATGAAACAGCCTTTCGAGGCACAGTATGAAAGAGCTAAACGGAGTCCCGGATCACGATCGAGGTGGGCATTCTGGTGACGCGTTCTGCCGGTTTGCCCTCGATCAGGTTCACCAGGGTCTCGGCCATCTTCTTGCCGAGTTCAACAATGGGGTGATGCACGGTGGTCAGGGCAGGTGTTACGGAGGTAGCAAACGAATCATCGTCAAAACCGACCACGGCGATGTCCTCCGGGATGCGCAGGCCTCGCCCTTGGATGGCGGTGTAGGCACCGGCAGCCATCTGATCGTTCGCAGCGAATACGGCGTCAACGGGTACACCACGATCCAACAGGCGGTGCATTGCCTTGGCGCCGGAGGCCAACGTGAAGTCGCCTTCCTCCATCAAGCCCTCCCCAAGACCCGCCTCCCGTACGGCTGTTCTCCACCCGGCGAGGCGGTCCAGGCCCGGGGGCATGTCCTGCGGGCCGGCAATGGTGGCAACGTTCTTCCGGCCACTTTCAGTCAGGAGCCGTGTGACCTCGTAAGCCGCTTGCTCGTTGGCAACATCCACGTAGTAGCTCTCCTTGCCGCCCACCAAGGGGCGACCAGCGAACACCATGGGAAGTGACCCCGAGAGGTGCGTCCACGAGTTATCACCACTGTGGTGGGACACCACCAGGACGCCGTCCACGTTGCCACCGAGCAGGAAGCTGCGGGTCTTCTCCGGTTTCGATTCGGAGGAGATCACCATGTTCAGCGTGTACTCGGTGTCAGTGAGATACAAGGCGATGCCCTGCACTACCGAGGCGAAGAAGGGATCCGCGAAGACCTTGGACGTGGACTCCGGAACGATCAGCGTGACCGTGTTCGCGCGGCGTTTGGCCAGCGAACGGGCAGCACGGTTTGGTGTGTAGTCCAGCGCCAGGATGGCTTTCCTCACGGACTGCGCCAACTCCGGGTCCACGCTGGGGCTGTCATTGACCACGCGGGACACGGTGGCCCGCGACACCCCGGCCAAGGCAGCCACCATTTCAAGGGTGGGTACCGGCCGGGGGCCGCTGGTGTCCTGCGTCATGGTCATCTCCGGAACGTAAGAAAAAGTATGCCTCTGAAGGCTACTTTAGGCGTTCACTGTGGCGTCGGCCGATGCCTTGGCCGAGGCGATGACCCGGGAATATGCCAGTCCGCTGTCCTTTACCGTGCGCTCAAAGGTGCTGTAATCCACGCGAACCACTCCGAAGCGCTTGCCATAGCCCCAGGACCATTCAAAGTTGTCCAGGAGGGACCAAACGAAGTAGCCCCGGACGTCCGCACCTTGGTCCAATGCCTCACCGACTGCCGTGATGTGGTCCAGGACGAACTGGGTTCGCTCGGCGTCGTGGACGGCGCCGTCCGGACTGACAGTGTCGTCGTAAGCCGCACCGTTTTCCGTGATGTAGAGCGGCGGCAGCGTGGCATATTCCTCACCAAGGCGCACCAGCAACTTCCTTAGCCCATCCGGGTTGACCTCCCAGTTCATGGCGGTGCGGGGCAGCCCACGGCTTGGGAACGCGATGTCCTCGGAACCGATCCAGCACGACGACGTCGGGCGGGTTGCGCCGCCAGAGTGGCCGTCGCCGTGTTCAGCAACGGGGTGACCGCTGATCAGGTCATCGTGATAGTGGTTGACGCCCAGGAAATCGATGGGAGTCCCAATGATGTCCAGGTCGCCGGGCTTGATGACGTCCCGGATGCCGAACTGCTCGAGGTCGTTGAGCGTGTCCTCAGGGTAAGCGCCGCGGAGGATCGGATCGAGGAAGATCCTGTTCTGCAGCGAATCAAAGCGGCGGGCGGCATCAAGGTCCACAGGATCGGAAGGATCCCGCGGGATGGAATTGCTGAGGTTGAGTGTGATCCCCAACTGCCGGGCGCCGCGGCTCCGCAGCTCGTTGACCACCAGTCCGTGGGCGAGGTGCTGGTGATGGATTGCCGCGACGGCAGCCTCGGGTTCCTGACGGCCGGGGGCATGCACGCCGGCCGCGTAGCCAAGAAGTGACGAGCAGAAGGGTTCGTTGAACGTGGTCCAGTGCTGAACACGGTCGCCCAGCGCCGAATAGACGTCGTTCGCGTAGTCCACAAAGCGGTAGGCGGTGTCCCGGTTGGCCCAGCCGCCCTTCTCCTCCAGCGCCTGCGGCAGGTCCCAGTGGTAAAGGGTCAACCAAGGGAGGATGCCGGCGTCGAGCAGTTCATCCACAAGGCGGGAGTAGAAGTCCAAGCCTTCGGCGTTCGCGGCCCGGCCACCAGGCCGGACGCGGGACCAACTGGTGGAGAACCGGTAGGAATCCAAGCCCAGCTCTTTCATGATCCTGACGTCCTGTGGCATGCGGTGATAGTGCTGCACCGCGTCCTTCAGCGTCTCGCCGTTGGCTATGGCGCCCGGGATACGGGCGAAAGCATCCCACACGGAGTCTTCCTTGCCGCCTTCGTGGCTGGCGCCTTCCACTTGGGCTGCGGCGGTAGCCGAGCCCCAGAGGAAGCCCTTGGGCCACACCCTGTTAAAGGGGGTGATCGCGGGGTGGGTTGTTGCTTCGAATGGCATTAGCCCTTCACTGCTCCTTGCATGATTCCGGAAATGAGTTGACGTCCCGCCAGGACGAAGAGGGCCAGCAGCGGAAGTGTTGCCATGACGGCGCCGGCCAGGACAATTGAGTAGTCCACGTACCGGGCCGACTGCAGTTGGCTGAGCGCCGTCTGCAAGGTGGGGTTGCCGGCGTCGAGCACCAGCAGGGGCCAGAGGAAATCAGTCCACGCCGTCATGAACGTGAACAAGCCCAGGATTGCCATGGCCGGACGCGCCGCGGGCAGCGCCACATGCCAGAACGTGGAGATCATGGATGCGCCGTCCATGCGAGCCGACTCGATCAGCTCGTCCGGGATCACATCCACCAAATACTGCCGCATGAAGAAGACACCAAACGCTGTGACAAGAGTAGGAATCACGACGGCGCCGATCTCACCTGTCCATCCCAGCGTGCGCATCAGCATGAACAAAGGAATGATGCCCAGTTGGGTGGGGATGGCCATGGTGGCGATCACGGCCACCATCAGCCAGTTCCGGCCCCGGAAGCGCAGCTTGGCGAACGCATATCCGGCCAAAGTGGAGAACCCCACCACGGAGATGGTGATGATGCCCGAGATCAGGACGCTGTTGCCGAGCGCCAGCCAGAACGGGACGGTATCAAAAACTTCCCCAACGTTGGTCCAGAAATTGCCGCCCGGAGACAGCGGCGGCCAGGTTTCCCCGAGCGCTTCGTTGGAGCGGCTACCGATGATCACGGACCACCACAACGGATAGGCCGAGGCCAGGAAGAACGCCAGCAGCAACCCGTAGGTGAGGAAGCCGGGCCGGCGGCCGTTGCCAAAGAGGGCTTTGCGGGTGGCCAGGGCTCGGGAGGTCTGCTGCTTGGCCGGGGTTTGTGGCCGGTTTTGTGTGAGGGTCATTTCCCGCTCCTCGGGGTCGAGTCTGGTGCCGCTGCTGGTGCCGCTACCGCCTGGGCGCTGAGTCCGGCGTCGTCGGCTTTTGTGTGCGCAGCGGAACGCTTACGACGGCGGCGGCTGGCTGCTCCGCGATCGTCGCCATTGGTGGCGATGCGGCGGGAAATCAGCCAGTTCACGATGCCGAAGAGCAGGATGATCAGGAACAGGAGCCAGGCAATGGTGGAGGCCTTGCCGAAGTTCTGCCGCTGGAACGCCATCTCCCACAGGTACAGCACGGTGGTCTGGAACTGGCGTGCCGTTCCGCCGGCCGCCACGGGATCGAAGAGCCTTGGCTCGGTGAAGATCTGGAGCCCGCCGATGGTGGCTGTGACAATAACAAACACCATGGTGGGCCGGATGCTGGGCAGCGTGATGCTGAAGAACCGGCGGACCGAGCCGGCGCCGTCGATTGCCGCGGACTCATAAATATCGCGCGGTACCGACTGCATGGCGGCCAGGAGGATCAGCGCGTTGTAGCCGGTCCAGCGCCAGTTCACCATGGTGGCGATTGCGATGTGGCTGGGAAGGGTGTCGTTCTTCCACATGATGGGATCGATGCCGAAACTGGACAGGATGTTGTTGATCAGCCCGTATTGCTCGCCGAACATGTTGGTGAAGATCATGGCAACAGCCACGGGAGTCACAACGTAGGGGAGCAGGATGCTCATGCGCCAGAAGGTCTTGGCGCGGAGGTTCTGGTCCAGCACCGCAGCGATGATGGTGGCCATGATCAGCTGGGGAATGGTGGAGATCAGGAAGATGCTGACGGTGTTGAACAGGGAGTTCCAGAAGAACCTGTCCTGCAAGACCTCAACAAAGTTTTGGAATCCCACGAAGTCGCCCTGGCCTTTGAGCAGGTGCCAGTCGAAGAGGGAGACGAAGAATGTGTAGCCCAGGGGGAAGAGGCCCACCAGGGCAAACAGGATGAAAAACGGGGCAATGTAGAAGTACGGGGACGCCTTCATATCGAAGACGTTCAGGCGTTGGCGGAAGGTGGGTTTTGGCTTGGTGGCGGCCGTTCTGCCGGCTGCCGGGCGGTTCAAGGTGGTGGTCATGGTCGGGTCTCAGACTCTGTGAGGGGGCCTCCGGTTTCCCGGAGGCCCCACGGCCGGGTGCTGCTAGTTGTTGACCACGAGGTCGTTGAGGAGCTTGACGGCTTCATTCCACGCTTCATCGGCGGTGCCCTTGCCCGAGTCGAGCATCTTGAGGGCGGGGCCGAAGACGTTCTCCTGGATTACGGAGTCATCCGGACCCTTGAACTGGGCAATGACACCCTCAGCGCGTGATTCAAAGATGGCGCCATAGGGAGCATTGTTGAAGAGTTCGTTCGGCTTGGCTGCTTCAACGATCTTTGCCTGTGCTTCGAGGGTGCTGGGGAAGTTGTTCGCCGCAGCGGACTGCTTGATCTGCTGCTCAGGTGCGGTCAGCCATGCTGCCAGCTTGGCCGCTTCAGCGGGGTGCTTGGAGGTCTTGGGAACTGAGAGGAAAGCACCGCCCCAGTTGGAAGCACCGCCCGGGAAAACGTCTGCAACATCCCAGCCACTTGCTGCTCCGCCACCTGCTGACTCGAGCTGGCCCTTGATGGTGCCGAGCATCCACGCAGGGCAAACGTGCGTGGCGAAGGAACCGTCCACGAATGCCTTGCCGTTACCCCAATCGAACTGGGTCTGGTTGGCGGACAGGCCATCGGCGGTGCCGGCAGCGAGCATGTCGAACTTAGCCCGCATTTCCTTGTTGCCCTCGACGTTCAGCTTGCCGTCCTTGGTGTAGTAACCCTCATCCATCTGGTTGACCATGGAGTTCCACACAAAGCCGGACTGGTCATACCAGGCCTTGCCCGTTGCCTCTTTGTACTGGCGGCCCAGCTTGAAGTACGTTTCCCAGCTTCCGTCCTTGCCGCCGAAAAGTTCCGCCACTTTCTCACGATCACTCGGCAGGCCGGCAGCTTCAAAGAGCTTGCCATTGAAGCACAAGGCCTGCGGCCCGATGTCCGTGCCGTAACCAATCACGCGGCCGTTGGGGTCCGTGCCCTGCTTGAACTTCCAGTCCACCCAGTTGCCCTTGATGTCCTCGGCGCCGTACTCCTTGAGGTCCACAAACTGGTCCGAGACCTCCATGATGGAGCCGAGCCAGCCTTCCTCGATAGCCGTCACGTCGCTGAGTCCGGAACCTGCTGCCAGCTTGGTAAAGGCATCCGTCCGGGCGTTGGAGCCGCGGTCAATATTGGTGGCCTCGATAGTGACGCCGGGGTTCTGCTTCTCATATTCGGCATACAGGTCGTCGTATCCGAAAGTGCCGAAAGTGGTCACGGTCAGTGTGACGGGGTTGTCGGCGCTCGCCGCCTTGTCGCCGCCCCCGCCGCTGCAGCCTGCGGCCACGAGGGCCAGTGAGGCTACGCCCGCCAGGGCAGTGAATTTCCTTAGTCGCGAAAACTCCACGATCACTCCTTTGTGTGTTCGAGCGACCGTACGCCAATGGCGAGAGAGCGCTCTCTGGGATGTGGGACCACAGTATGTGCTGCAAGTCACGTGCGTCAAGAGAGCGCTCTCTGGCGATTCGATTTGTGTCATCAGAAGTCTGCCCGGATCCCCGGCTATGCCAGCGCTCAAGAAGATGGGCGGAGCTCCGGGATAGTAGGCTGTGCTGGATGACGTGGGGGCGCCGGTTCCTCCCGCACCCCCGAAGGAATTGTCGAATGAAGTTCTCCCTGTCCAGCTGCTCACGTTTATTGAAAACCTCAGGCAGACCGCCGGGAAGCGGGTTCTCCGGCGCAAAAGCCCTGGCTGGTTTGCTCACCAGCGTGGCTCTCGCTGCAGGGGCAGGGGCAGGGACGGCCAACGCGTCCGAAGAATCGCCCGTAGTCCGGAACGACCACGCCATGGGATCCACAATTCGTGGTCATGAAAGCGCAGACCAAATGTTCTCCACGCAGGCCATACAGTCCGCTTCGTCCATGCCTGGTGTGCCCGGTATGGACGTCAGTAGCCACCAAGGGGTGGTGGACTGGACCAAGGCCGCGGCCAACGGGGCCAAGTTTGCGTACGTCAAAGCCAGCGAGGGGACTGAATACAGCAATCCATACTTCGCCGACCAATACGCCGGAGCCGCTTCTGCGGGAATGCTGCGCGGCGCTTACCATTTCGCACTCCCCAACGCGTCGTCCGGTGCAGCTCAAGCCAACTACTTCCTCAAGAGCGGCGCAGCCTGGTCACCGGACGGCAAAACACTGCCTGCTTTGCTGGACCTGGAATACAACCCGTATGGCAGCGCTTGCTACGGAATGACCCCTGCTGAGATGGTTTGGTGGATCTCCGACTTCTCCACCACCATCCTGTCGCGAACCGGCCGTCTTCCTGCCATCTACACCAGCACCGACTGGTGGAACGGGTGCACGGGTATGGCCGATGGATTCGGCAACCACCCTTTGCACATCGCAAGGTGGTCAGCCACGCCCGGAGTGCTGCCCGCTGGTTGGAAGGCGTACACCCTGTGGCAGCACGCCGATTCCGGTGTGTTCCCGGGTGACCAGAATGTTTTCAACGGAACGGTCCAGCAGTTGGCAGCCTTCGCCGCCAACCCGGGCCCCATCTTTTCCGACATAACCGGCGGACAGTTCACCACCGAAGTCAATTGGCTCGGGTCCCGTGGCATTTCAACAGGATGGACCGAGGCCAACGGAGCCAGGACCTACCGGCCCCTGGCCCCAGTTGCCCGCGACGCAATGGCCGCTTTCCTGTATCGCTTGGAAGGCAGTCCGGAATTCAACGCTCCCACGAAGTCGCCGTTTACGGATGTTGCCACCACTAACCCGTTCTACAAACACATCACGTGGCTTGCCAGCCAGGGCATCAGCACGGGGTGGACTGAGGCAAACGGGACCAAGACGTACCGGCCGCTTGAACCGGTAGCCCGCGACGCCATGGCCGCGTTCATGTATCGACTGGCCGGTTCGCCCGCTTACACGGCGCCAGCGGAATCACCGTTTACGGATGTTGCCATTACTAACCCGTTCTACAAGCAGATTACGTGGCTTGCCAGCCAAGGCATCAGCACCGGGTGGACTGAGGCAAACGGGACCAAGACGTACCGGCCGCTTGAACCGGTAGCCCGCGACGCCATGGCCGCGTTCATGAGCCGCTTCGACGCCAAATACGGGAGCAGCCAGTGATGATTGCAGCGGAAGTGGCGCATCGTCTTGCGATTCCCGCCCTTTCCGGCATTGAGGCAGCCCCTACTTCCCCTTCTTCCCGCCCCGCTTAGCCGCAGCGTTCATGGCCGACTTCATTGCAGGCGGCAGCCCCGCCGTCTCGGTTTCCGGCTCAGCGACGGTCCCGCGCCAGCGAGCCAGCCCCTTCATGCCGTGGTAGATCACCAGTGCCGCAGCGGAACCAAGAGCGATGCCCGTGAACTTCAGCTCGCCAATGGTCCACGTGTAGTCAGCGATGCCGATGATCAGGGCAACAGCAGCGGTGGTCAGGTTGATCGGGTTGGAGAAGTTGACCTTGTTTTGCACCCAGATCTTCACGCCGAGCACACCGATCATGCCGTACAGCATGGTTGCTGCGCCGCCCAGCACGCCGGCCGGGACGGTGGCAATCAGTTCGCCGAATTTCGGGGAGAAGCTCAGCAGGATGGCGAACATGCCGGCCACCCAGTAGGCCGCCGTCGAGTAGACCTTGGTGGCGGCCATGACGCCGATGTTCTCGGCATAAGTGGTGGTGCCGGAACCGCCGCCGAAGCCGGCAAGAACCGTCGCGGCGCCGTCGGCCATCAGCGCGCGGCCGGAGACGGCGTCGAGGTTCTGGCCGGTCATGGCGGCCACCGACTTCACGTGCCCCACGTTCTCAGCCACCAGAACCAGCACCACTGGCACGAACAGGCCCACCACGCCGATGTGGAATTCAGGTGTTTGGAACAGCGGCAGCCCAATCCACGCGGCGGCGTCCATCTTCTCGTAGGACACTTCACCTCGCATCATGGCCACGAGATACCCCACCACAACCCCTACCAGGATGCTCAGTCGTCCGAGGATTCCGCGGAACAGAACTGAGACCAGGATGATGGTCACCAGCGTGATCAGCGCGGTGACGGGGGCGGCGTCGAAGTTGTTCTTCGCGGCCGGCGCGAGGTTCAGGCCGATCAGCGCCACAATGGCGCCGGTGACGATTGGCGGCATCAGCCGGTTGATCCACTCGGCGCCAAACTTCTGTACTACCGCACCAATAAGCGCCAGTACGACGCCGGCAAGCACCACGCCGCCTAAGGCGCCACTGACGCCGTACTGCTGCTGCGATGCCATAATGGGGGCGATGAACGCGAAGCTCGAACCCAGGTAACTGGGCACACGGCCCTTGGTGATCACCAGGAAGAGCAGTGTGCCGATACCCGAGAAGAGCAGGGTGGTTGCCGGGGGCATGCCCGTGATGATGGGGACCAGGAACGTGGCGCCGAACATGGCAACCACGTGTTGCATGCCGATGCCGATGGTCAGGGGCCAGGCGAGCCGCTCGTCGGGAGCCACCACGTGGCCGGGGCGAATGGACTTGCCGTTGCCGTGGAGCTTCCATTTGATGCCGAGCATGCTCATGGCGGGGCCTTCCTCAGAAGAGTTTTGGGATTCGGTGCAACATTACCGCCAAATGCCCGCCCGCATGCGTCCGTAGAGGAGGCTTACCGCGGGACCAGTTTGAACAGGAACTCGGTTTTGACCATCACCCACAGGGTGGCGAGCAGCGCGATGTACACGGCAGTGTTCAGCCAGAGGTTTCCATCCCGCAGGGCAGGGATGTTGGCAATGGCCACAATGAAGAACACGTGCATGATGAACACGTAGAGCGTGGCCTGGCCCAGAGGAATGAAGAACCAGCCGACAGCACGTGACAACGGCTTCCAGAAGGCACTCAACAATGCGTACAAGGCGATGGTGATGAGGAAGACATTCAGTACCCGCCCCGGGCCGAGGTAGGTCCGGCTGAAGAAGGTGTCGTAAACGTACCTGAAGGTTGCCTCGGGGATCAGCGCGAGACGAACGTCCAACTGGTTGGTCAGATAGGGACCGCTCCAAGAGAAAAGGGCACAAGCTGCTGCCAGGAAAATACACGCTCCAAGCAGGAGGCGTCGCCGTGGGTCACCGAACCACTCAATGATCTGACGCCGATAAAACCCTGCGGTCATCCCCGCAACGAACAGGAACTGCCATACGAGAAGCGGGAACGAGTCCTCAAACTGTGAGGGCAGCAGGCGGAAGCGGAAGACTGAGCCTGCAATGTAGAGGCCAACACTGAGCATGAGGACCAGCCACGTAAAACCACGGGAAAGCGCCACAAGGATCAGCGGGCTGATGAGCAGCAGGACCACGTAAAGCCCCATGATGTTGAACTGCCACGGCCCAACTTGCAGCAAGAGGAGAGCCGGAATGAGACCTTGCGGGACCGGGAACTGCAGCAGCCCCTCCATCCCGGCGTAGAGGTCATACGTTGTGCCCGCAGCTGCGCGTCCTGCCCCGCCGGTTCCTTGATCGGTAAAGGTTGTGACCGCTGCGGCATTGATGAAGGGAAGCAGGCTCAGGCCGTAAACGATCAGGACCACGGCCAGGGCCGTGAAGTACAACTTCCAGGCGCGTTTAGTGGTCCCATCCACAACGTCGCCAAGGTTAGTAGCGATCCGTGGTCCGTAAACCATTCCCAGGACCACTCCGGAGAGCATCACGAACAGTTCCGCCCCGGAGACTACTCCTATGGTCTCTTGGCTAAGTAGTTGAAACACTGAGTTGATGCCCACATGGTTGACCACAACAAATACGATGGCGAGCCCGCGGAGCATGTCGATCCGCGCGTCCCGCTTGCCCGTGCCGGTGTAGGACCACTTGCTGGCGAAGGCCCGGGAGGACAACAGCCACAACGCCGCAACAGCAACCAGCACAGAGCCGGCTGAAGCCCACGCGGCCCAGCCCTGAATGACGGTCCCCTTCTTCGGCTGTGGAGCTTCAAGACCGGGCACGTCCTCCAAGCCCTTCTCAGTAACGGGACCAAGGGTGAGGCCTGAGGTGTCCAACGAGGTTCGGAAGGGGTCTGCCAGTGAGGGCTCCGCCGTGGCCCTCCAGTCGATGGGCACCCGCCCCGGTTCCCGCACATCCGTGGTTTCATTCCAAACCACTGCCCGGACAGCCCCGTTACCGGGCTCGGCTACCGAGGCGAACACCTGGTGCCACCACGTTTGCTTGACGTCGAGCTCGCCGGCGCCACCGGCTCCGGGTGAGAAGAAGGCACCGCTCTCCACCAAGAGCGGCTTGTTGCGGGCCTGGGCGTAGATGTTGTAAAAATTGTCGGTTCCGGCCTCACCGGAGTTTCTGCTGCCGGACCCATGCAGCGCGTCATTGAACTCTCCCGCCGCGGGCTGGGTGTTGTTGGCCGCACCGGAGCCGGTGGTGTCGTGATAAACGGACAGGCCAACCCAGTCCACCACATCATCGCCCGGATAGTAGGGCTCGAACGCGGAATCATCCTGATCCCACATGCCGTTCCCGCTGGTGTCAAGCGAGGTGAGGGGCACACCCTTGGGAGGGGCGGACGTTGCTACCTGGAAGGGGTAATCTTTCTCAGCTGTGGGAGACCACACCATCACCGGATCCGGCAGGGTAGCCCTGAGCGCTGCCGCAACCTTGTCAAAGGCAGCCCGGTAAGCCTCAGGCTGCTGCCCCCAGCTGACCCACGGAGCGTTCATTTCCGGTGCGAAGCGGACGAACACTTTCCCTCGGAAGGCGGCCGCCGCCGTCGTGATTTGACGGGCAAAAGCGGACGCGACGTCGTCGTCGATGTCCTTCAGGTCGATCCCGGGGCGGACCGTAAGCAATGCGTGCGAGCCTTGGTCTGCGACCTGGGAGAAATAGCCCTTCAAGTATTCCCGGCCGCCATCGTCCAAAGGCATGGACACGTTCTGGCCGTAGAGGGCCGCCGGCTCACCGAGCCGCTGGGCGTAATCGGCTGCTGAATCCTTGTCCCAGTCCAACAAAGCACCAAAGAAACGTGTTCCGGAATCCTCGACGCCCGGCTGCTGCTGCACGGAACCCCGGGTCTGAGCCGAGGCCCGAGCCTGACCGCTTGGCATCAGGAACATCATCAAAAGCATGACAAGAACAGCCAGCGCCCGCTGACGGGCCGCTAAGGGAAAGGTAGGCATCAGGCCCCTTCTGGTGTCGTCAATCCCACGGCTGAATGTCCCCAACACGGGTGGCAGCTCGTATGCATGATGCTACCGACTTTTGCGCTGTGCCCAACGTCACGGGCCGTCATGGGAAGAGGACAAGGGAAGTTGAAGTTGCAACCATGGAAAGCAGAAGTGCCCGGCCGGCTCAGGGTCAGGCCAAGCGAAAGGTTCACCAAATGACGATCGCCCACGAAGAAGCAGTCATTGACGCCGCAGCAGTCGACGCCATTTTTGCCGAAGCCCGCACCGCCAACAGCTTCGCCGGTGAAGTCACCGACGAGCAGGCACGAGCCATCTACGAGCTCACCAAGTTCGGCCCCACCGCGTTCAACTCCCAGCCGCTCCGCGTGACCTACGTCCGCTCGGACGAAGCCCGCGCCAAGCTGGTGGACACGCTCTCCAACGGCAACAAGGCCAAGACCGCTTCCGCGCCGCTGGTAGCCATCCTCTCCTACGACACCGACTGGCAGGGTCAGTGGGACAAGTTCCTCCCCGCCTACGGCGCGCCCAAGGCCATGTACGACGCCGACCCCGCTTTCGCCGCTGCTACGGGCAACAACAACGCTCATTTGCAGGCCGGCTATTTCATCCTGGCCGTTCGCTCGCTCGGTTTCGCCGCCGGCCCGATGACCGGTGCCGACTTCTCCGCAATCGACGCCGCATTCTTCCCCGCCGGCGATCAGAAGAGCTTCCTGGTGGTCAACATCGGACAGCCAGGCCCGGACGCCTGGGGCGAAGCCAAACCCAAGTTCGCCTACGACGACGTTGTTCGCACCGTCTAAGTTTTCTCAGCAAAAATGCCCGCTCACGATCCTGTGAGCGGGCATTTTGCATTCACCGGTCTTTAGGAAGCTTCGTCGAAGTCATCGATGCCCGCAGCTTCAGCATTCCGGCGGCGCTGGACACGAGACGGCACCACCAAGGCTGCGAGGAGGGCCAGCACGCCAACTCCTGCCGAGACCCAGAAGCCCATGGTGAAGGCATCGTCCGCAGGTGCGCCCTGCGGGGTGATGTTGGAGGAAATGAGTGCTGCGATGACTGCCGTGCCAATGCTGCTGCCGATGGTCCGCAGCACTGTGTTGGCGCTGATGGCCTCGCCGGTCTGCGTCGCCGGAACACTTTCAACAATTGCGTTTGATGTTGCCGCGAGAGCCATTCCGATGCCAATGCCAGTGAGGATTCCTGAGAGAACAATCTGCCATTCCTCACCATGTCCCAGTGCCGGAATGACGAAGGCGAAAGTGACGGCCACTGCACCAAGGATCATGGGAATTTTAGGTCCCACCTTGCGGATGAGGGCACCTGCGATGACACCGGAGATGACCATGGCGACGACGGTGGGAAGCAGATAGAGACCTGCCTC
The DNA here is from genome assembly GCF_902506065.1 of Arthrobacter sp. 9V. Classification (GTDB taxonomy): domain Bacteria; phylum Actinomycetota; class Actinomycetes; order Actinomycetales; family Micrococcaceae; genus Arthrobacter. Next base: position 4,610,916 of record NZ_LR732912.1, on the reverse strand, counting down.
GCTGACGGTTTTGCCGAAGCCGTAGCCAAGGACCGTGGGTAGCTGAAGAATCGTGGGAACCAGGACGAACGTGCCAAACATGGCGAATCCGAAGGCCAGCGCCACGATGTGCGCGGTCCACACGCCCCGGTTGCGGAACAGCCGGACATCGATCAGCGGTTCTGCCACCCGCAATTCCACCAGGACAAAGGCGATCAAGGCGATACCGCCACCAATGAGTAGGCTCAGCGTCTTCACATCGCTCCAACCCCACGTCTGCCCCTCGCTGATGGCGAGCAGCACGGCCACCAGGCCCACGGAGAGGATGCCGGTGCCGAGGAGATCCAGTTTGCCAGGGGTTTTGACGGGTGATTCGGGCATCCCGAAAATCGCTCCGAGGAGGGCAATGAGCACAAGGCCTGCGGGCAACCAAAACAGCCAGTGCCAAGATAGGGCCTCAACGATAGGACCGGCTGCGACAATCCCGACGCCGGCGCCGATGCCGAAGATCGCGGACAGCAGGCCGATGGTGACGCTGACACGCTCCTTGGGAAGTTCATCGCGGACAATCCCGATGGAAAGCGGCATCACTGCACCTGCCGCCCCTTGAAGAACACGCCCAATGATCAGCACCGTCAGGTTGGGGGCGATGGCGGCGAGAACTGCGCCTGCCAAAAGCAGCGAGAGAACAACGATCAGGACCTTGCGCTTACCCACCATGTCGCCCAAGCGTCCAAGGATGGGTGTGAGCACCGAAGCGGAGAGCAGATAAGCCGTGAGCACCCAGCTCGCATCGCTGGTTGAAACGCCCAGGTCCTTTCCGATGGTCCCCAACGCCGGCGCAACCAAGGACTGGAGGACGGCGAAGGAAAGACCTCCCAGGGAAAGGTAGGCGATGATGGCCGAGCCACGTTTGCGGTGAGCCTCCGGCCCCCGCGTGGAGGCGCTCTTGGGGCGCTCAATGGTGCTGGACATGGTTCTCCTCGGGCATGTAAACGATTGATTACATTGACTGTAAGCGTCGATGGTTGCCTATGTCAACAACCGTTTACTTGTGGGTTTGTCCGGCTAGAGTGGGGGTGTGGGCAATGAAGTACAGGAACCAAGAACACTCAACTTCGCGGCATCCTTGGCGGAGGACGAGTTGGTCCGCTCGGGACGGGACGCGCACGTCACCCGTCGGGCGCTGGTCCGTGCCGCCCGCAGACGTTTCGCCACGGAGGGCTACCGGGCCACCACGGTCCGGCATATCGCCGCAGATGCAGGCGTCAACGTCGCCCTCATCAACCGATATTTCGGTTCCAAAGAGGGACTCTTCGAAGCATGCATGAGCCGTACGGTGGACGAGCTCGATCCCAATATCAGGCCGCGGCCAGGCAGCGTGGACGAAGTCATTGCCCGGCTTCTGACCCACGTAGTCGAAGGGCCCAACGCCGACGATCCGCTCCAACTGTTGCTCCTGCTGCGTTCATCCGGCGATGAGAATGCCGATGCAATCCGCCGAAGGACCCTCGAACACTTCACGGAGCAGCTCGCCGCGGCAGCCGGATGGCGCGCTGAAGACGCCCATTCCGGGCCGATTCTCCTCCGCGCCCAATTGGCCATCGCCCTGATGCTCGGGCTGGTGATGCTCCGGACGGCCACGGAGGTGCAGCCTCTGGCCTCGGCTTCGGCCGATCAACTCACCGAACCCCTGGAGCAAGTGCTCCGCGTGCTGCTGGACACCCGGGACTAGCCGAACGCTCTTTCACATCCCTCGGGCTTGAGGCCAGCGCTCGCGCACATCCCTCGGGTTTCACAACAAATGTTGGAATCGCCTTGAGGGTGTCGGGCAATGGTGGGTGCGAGAGGGATCGGGATTTGCGCCCGGGATGTGCGCGAGGGATCGGGATTTGCGCCCGGGATGTGCGCGAGGGATCGGGAAAGCGGCCCGGGATGTGAGCGGGGGTTCGTGCCGGGCGGGCGGGGCCAGTGGCAAACTATGCCTATGCGGAACCTCATTTGGGTGGCTTTCACGGAGCCCGTCTCGCAGGGGCTGGTTTTTCCGCGCAGCGACTGGCCGCTGCACATCACGCTGTTAAGGTTCGACGTCGGCGCTGACGTTAGTGCCGACGTCGCGGATGTATTGGCGAACCTTGCCGAAGCGCCCGTCAAAGGTGCGCTGGGCACCAGGCTGTGGGTGGGCGAAGAAGCGGGTTTCGGGCACCTCGGTTCCATTCCGGTGAGCCTGATCGAACGCAACCCCCTGCTTCAAGGGCTGCACGAGGAAATTGTGGAGGCGGCAGCGGGCGTTGGAGCCAGGATTGCTACCCCTAACTACATCCTTGAGAACTATCGGCCGCACATCTCGCACCACGACGGCAAGCGGCCCAAGCCCGGAGACGTCGTCGTGCTTGACCAGGTAGCGCTGGTGGACATGGCGCCCGAAGGTGACCACAGCATTCGCCGTATCCTCAGGCTCTGGACGCAGGAAGCCCAGAGCCTGAGGAAGGGGAGCAGCTGAAAGCTAGGCGATAACGCCGTCTACCAGCGCCTTGGCCTCTTGCTGCACCTGAGCCAGGTGATCCGCGCCCTTGAAGGACTCGGCGTAGATCTTGTAGACGTCCTCGGTACCGGACGGGCGTGCCGCGAACCATGCGTTCTCTGTGACAACCTTCAGGCCACCGATCGAAGCGCCGTTGCCGGGAGCCTCGGTGAGCTTGGCCGTGATCTCTTCACCGGCAAGGGAAGTCGCGGTGACGTCCGCAGCGGAGAGCTTGCCCAGCTTGGACTTCTGCTCGCGGGTGGCCGCGGCGTCAATGCGGGCGTAAACGGGTGCGCCGAACTGATCGGTCAAGCCCTTGTACAGCTGTGAAGGCGAAGACCCTGTGACGGCAGTGATCTCTGAGGCAAGCAGTGCGAGCAGGATGCCGTCCTTGTCCGTGGTCCACACGCTGCCATCAAGCTTATTGAAGGACGCGCCGGCGGATTCTTCGCCACCAAACGCGCCCTCGCCGGACAACAGCCCGGGCACAAACCACTTGAAGCCCACAGGAACTTCAACCAACTTGCGGCCAAGCCCGCCCGCAACGCGGTCGATGATCGATGAGGACACCAGGGTCTTTCCCACCACGGACTCCGGGTTCCAGCCGCTGCGGTTCCGGTACAGGTAATCGATGGCGACGGCGAGGTAGTGGTTCGGGTTCATGAGGCCACCGTCAGGCGTCACGATCCCGTGGCGATCGGCGTCGGCGTCGTTACCGGTAGCTATGTCATAGGCGGAGGTTCCGTCAGCACCAGTGGCCATCCGCTTGATCAGGGACGCCATGGCCGACGGCGACGAGCAATCCATACGGATCTTCTCGTCCCAGTCGAGGGTCATGAAAGCCCACTGCGGATCAACGGTGGGGTTTACAACCGTGAGATTGAGCTGGTGGCGCTCGCCGATTTCACCCCAGTAGTCAACAGAGGCACCACCCATGGGATCTGCTCCGATGCGGACGCCTGCGTTGCGGATTGCCTCGAGGTTCAGCACGGAAGGGAGGTCATCCACGTAGCTGCTGAGGAAGTCGAACTTTCCGGTGGTGTCAGCGGCAAGGGCATCATTCAAAGGCATGCGCTTGACGCCGCGCAGGCCGTTCTCCAGCAGCTGGTTTGCGCGGTCGGCAATCCACCCGGTGGCGTCCGTGTCCGCCGGGCCGCCGTGGGGAGGGTTGTATTTGAAGCCGCCGTCGCCCGGCGGGTTGTGGCTGGGGGTGACCACGATGCCGTCCGCCTGGGGAGTGCCCGGCGCGGCTTCGCGGTTGTACTTAAGGATTGCGTGGCTCAGTGCCGGGGTGGGGGTATAGGCGTGGCGGGCGTCAACCAGAACGGTCACGCCATTTGCGGCAAGTACCTCCAGTGCAGAGTTTTGCGCCGGCTCGCTGAGGGCGTGGGTGTCGCGCCCGATGAACAACGGCCCGGTGATGCCCTGACGGCCGCGGTACTCAACGATTGCCTGCGTGATCGCGAGGATATGCGGCTCGTTGAAGGACGCCTTCAAGCTGGATCCGCGGTGCCCGGACGTACCAAACGCCACGCGTTGCGCAGGGTCACCCACATCCGGAGTCACGTCGAAGTACGCGTCCAGCAGGGCTGTGATGTCAACAAGGTCCTGGGGAAGGGCAACTGTGCCCGCTCGGCTAGCCATGGGGTCCAGCATGCCAGACCACGGCCTCTGCTGACACGTAATGTCCGCGGATCCGGCCCCTGTGACGCCGAATGGCGCCGGTCCTGCCGGGAAAATCCGGCGAAAACGGCCTGGCCGGCAAAGATTCACTCCTTGTTAAGCCCCGGCTGCTAGCAAAAAAGATTCGCCCCGCCCTGCCCCTGAACTCAAAAGTGCAGGATCCGAAAAGGACCAACAGGGGCAGGCGGAGCGAAAAATACCAAAGAGCTAGACGGCGGTGTAGCCGCCGTCCACCAGTACGTAGGAGCCGGTCATGAAGCTGGCCTTGTCCGACAGGAGGAAGGTAGTGACGTTTGCGACCTCTTCCGCCGTGCCAAGTCGGCCGAGCGGGTGCTTCGCTTCAAGTCCGCTGACAACTTCCTTTGGAGCAGCGGCCAGCAAGGGAGTGTCAATGTAGCCGGGGCCCACAGCATTGACGCGAAGCCCCTGCGCGCCGTATTCGGCAGCAGCATTCTTGGTCATGCCCACCACGCCGTGCTTGGCGGCGGTGTACGCGGCGTTGCCGGGTGCGGCTACAGCGCCATGGATGGATGCCATGTTCACAATGGCGCCTTCGGATGCTCCTGCGGCAAGGATGGCCGGGACTTGGTAACGCATTCCGTAGAGAACGCCGCTCAGGTTAATGGCGATGACGCGGTCCCAGTCTTCGATGTCGATCTCTCCAACAGGAGCGCTGGCGCCGCCGATGCCGGCGTTGTTGACGGCGTAATTGAGGGCTCCGTACGTTTCCACTGCGAAGTCCACCGCCTTCTTGCTGTCCTCGGCCACAGCTGTGTTGCCTTGGAACGGTACTGCTTTGCCGCCGTCGGCCGTGATCTGCTCGGCAACGCGGGTGGCGGCGTCCAGGTTGAGGTCTACAACGACTACGTTGACGCCGTTCTTCGCGAGGTCCTTGCTGATTGCTTCCCCGAGACCGGAGCCTCCGCCGGTGACGAGCGCGGTTTTGCCTTCGAAGTTACCCATGATTCCTCCTTTGCGGGACAGGTCCCGCAGATTTCGTTAGTGAGCGCTGTTTACGTCGCTATGGATGAAAACCAAGTCCGCCTCGGAAAAATTCCATGCGTATGCATGAATGTGATGATCCTCGCATTCGGGGCACACGCGGGGAACGCACGCTGCCTTCTGTGGCGCCCCCAGCGGCGGTAGTGTTGGGAGCAAAGACCACATTCAGGGGGATACCTATGTCAGACCAGCCATCAAAGGACAACGAGGACAAGCCCGCAGGCTACGAACCGCCTCAGTACGTCCCGCCCGCACAGTTCAGCGCGCCGGAGTCGAGCACTCCCCAATTCAGCGCGCCGGAGTCGAGCACGCCTGAACAGGGCGCACCGGGATACGGCGCACCTGAACACGGCGCGAACGCCACCCAGCCGCTCCCGCCGTACGAGCAGAGTGCGCACGGCCAGAACCCGTACACGCCGGGCGATTACAGCCAGCAGCCCCCTTCGCCGTACGGCCAACCGCCCAGCCCGTACCAGCAGCAGGCGTTCAACCAGCAGCCTTACGGTCAGCCGCAGTCACCCTACGGCCAGCCCGCTTACTACGCCATGCAGGCCGAGCCCAAGGGCCTGAGCATTGCCAGCATGTGCTGTGGCATCGCCGTCTACGTTGGCTTCGGGTTCTTCATCCTCCCGCAGATCGCCGCCGTGATCCTGGGCCACCTCGCCCTGAAGCGTGAGCCCGCCGGCAAGGGCATGGCGATCGCCGGCCTGGTGATGGGCTACTTGGGCGTGGTTCTGGCGCTGATCTTCATCATCTTCATTGTTATCGGCATCAACGCCTCAAACAGCAGCCGTTACGGCTACTGAAACGCGTACGACGGCGGCCCTTGCCTCAGGTGGAAATCCCACCGGAGGCAAGGGCCGCCGTCGTTAGGTGCGTGACGTCAGCCGAAGGGGCTAGCGAACGCCGCCCATCAGCTTCTTGATAGCGGGCGATGCCGCAGCCAAGCCAACGGCCAGGACCACAGCCACGCCGCCGATTCCCAGGAAGTACGGGAGTTCATCCTCGGGGTTGTACAGCCCGGCGAGGATGCCGGCCAGCGTGGTGCCGAGTGAGACGGACAGGAAGAACAGCGCCACCATCTGCGTGTGGAAGGCCTGCGGGGCGAGCTTGGTGCTCACGGACAGGCCGATGGGGGAGAGGAACAGCTCCGCCAAGGTGAACATGAACAGGATGCCCACAAGCGCGAGGAGCGGGGTTTTGCCCTCGCCGGCCAGCGGGATGAACGCCAGGAATGCCAGGCCCATGATCAGCAGGCCCGCAGAGAACTTCAGCGGGGAGCTCGGCTGCTTGGAGCCCAGTTTGGTCCAGAGGGCAGCCATGACGCCGGCGAAGATGATGATGAACACCGGGTTGATGGACTGGACCCAGGCAGCCGGCATTTCCCAGCCGAACAGATTGCGGTCCAGCTTCTCCTGCGAGTACACGGCAATGAACGTGAACTGCTGCTGGAACAGTGCCCAGAACCCGGCCGATGCGATGAACAAAGGGATGAAGGCGATCACGCGCTTGCGCTCCACGCCGGTAACCAGCGGGCTACGGAAGATCAGGAACAGGTAGATCACTGCGGCGCCGATTGCGGCGTAGGCCATGCTGCTGGCCAGGTTGTTCGCGTTGACGAGCCCTGTGCCCAGCAGGACGCCGATGACGATCAGGATGGCCAGGAAGATCAGGCCGTATTTGGTGCGGTCCTTGGCCGGGAGCGGGTTGGGAACGCGGTGGGCTTCCTCGGGGAGCCTCTTGCGGCCCAAGGAGTAGATGACCAGGCCGATCGCCATGCCCACGGCTGCTGCGCCGAAGCCTACGTGGAAGCCGTAGCTCGTCTGCAGCCAACCGGTGACCAGCGGGCCAATGAGGCCGCCTATGTTGATGCCCATGTAGAAGATGGAGAAGCCCGCGTCACGGCGCTCATCCTTCTCGCCATACAGGCTTCCAACCAATGCGGTGGCGTTGGCTTTCAGGCCACCGGAGCCGATGCCAACCAGAACCAAGCCTGCGATCAGGCCCGGAATGCCGGGCAGGAGTGCCAGTGCGATGTGGCCGGCCATGATCATGATGGCCGAGCCGAAGAGAACCTTCTCGGAGCCGAAGAGGCGGTCGGCGAGCCAGGCGCCGAGGATCGTGGACAGGTAAACGCCACCACCGTACGCGCCCACCAAACCGGCAGCGAGACCCTGGTCAATGGAAAGACCGCCCTGCTCGGCGGTGAAGTACATGTAGTAGAGCAGGATTCCCTGCATGCCGTAGAAGGAGAATCGCTCCCACATTTCCACGGAGAAGAGGCTGGCCAACATCTTTGGGTGGCCGAAGAATGACGTATCGCCCGCTGGCTTCGCGGACTCAGCCGTGGTTTGAGGTGTGCTCATTTTCTTAATGCTGGCACTGACTGCGGGCATTGTCACATCGATGAATGCCCGGGGCAACTACTTTCCATATGTTAGACGGGCCGCTCAGCGTGACCTGTGCGTGGCTAGCGGGTCTCGAGGACGGCTGCGAGCTGGAGAAGCAGCAGTTCAGATCCCGGCCGGCCAATGAGCTGGATCCCCATCGGCAATCCAGCGGCAGTTGTGTGCACCGGAATACTGATGGCCGGAAGCCCGCAGACGTTCACCATGGAGGACCACGGCGCATACTGGCACTGCCTCTTGTAGTCCTCATCAGCGTCGCCGGCCCACTCACTCGGCCACTGCTCGCCGCTGTGCCCGCCACCGGTAAACCAGCCGATCGGCCTCGGTGTCTGCGCCAGGGTGGGCATGAGGATCAGGTCCCACTCCGCGTATTGCGCCACGGTATCGTGCTCGAACTGCCGCAGGAAACTCAGTGCCTCGTTGACCTTCGACGCGCTTCGCTGTTGGGCACGACGCCGGAAAGTCCGGGTCAGCGGTGTCAGCAAGGCCTCGCGCTGGGGTGCTATCCGTGCACTTCCGACGCCGGCGGTCCAGGCTGTGGTGAACGCGTCGGGATAGCGGTTGTCATAACGGATTGCGGCTTCGCTAACGCTGTGACCGGCCTTCTCCAGCAGCTTGGTCCCGAGTTCCAGGGCGTCAACCGCTTCTTCCTCGATCTGGAACGGGTAAATACCGGCCCACGGACTGTCCAAGCTCACGCCGATTCTCAGGGGTTCCGGCGCCCGCCCAACACTGGCGAGGTATCCGCCGTCGGGCGCTTGATCCCGGGGAGCCAGCGCGTCCATCAGCAGTGCCGCGTCCGCAGCCGTCCGGGCGAGCGGTCCGGCGACGACGAGTTTGGCGGCATCACCCGCGCTTGCACCCGATGGCACCACGCCACGGCCCGGCTTCAATCCCACCAATCCACAGGCTCCTGCCGGGATCCGGATGGAGCCGCCGCCGTCGGTCCCCGGCGCAAAGGGGACCAGTCCGGCAGCCACCGCGGCAGCGCTTCCGCCCGACGATCCACCGGAACTGCGTCCCATGGCGTGCGGATTTCGCGACGGCGGTGCCACCCGGTTTTCGCTGTAAGCCGTGAGTCCGAATTCCGGAACCTGGGTCTTGCCAAGTGAGATGACGCCTTGCCCCTTCAACGTTGCAGCGAGAGCGCCGTCCTCCGGGGCGGGCTTGTGCTCCAGCGCCGCACTGCCGTGCGTGGTGGGAACCCCCGCCACGTCGGTGAGGTCCTTGAAAGCCACGGGCATGCCGTGAAGTAATCCGAGCTCCTCTTGTCTGTGCTCGCGGACCAGCCTCGTGTGCAGTCGATCTGCGTCCTCGGCGTGCCTAAGGGCTCGTTCCGCTGTGACAGTGACAAAAGCGCCAAGCTGCTTGTTTCCGGACTCGATCGCCGCCAGGAAGTGCCCGGTGGCCTCGCGGGCTGAAAGCTCACCCGAAGCCAGGGCATCACGGAGTTGAACCGCGCTGAGACAAGAAACGTCCGTCTTGTAAGTATCAGCCAAGGAAACGTGGCTCCAACCGTTCCTCCACAGCAACAGCGTCCACGCTCTCGCCGGCGCCCGCGGTCACCCGGAAGGCAGCCTTGTTCTTCACCTCGGACACCACCTCCACAAGTTCCGTGCCACGGTAAACCAGCCCAACGCCGTCGTCCGTGCAGTGGGTCTCGTCCAAGGTGCCGTTGGCCACCAGTTTGTGGATGGCCGGGGCGCGTCGCAGCTCGGAGTCGTAATGGACACCATTGGCATACGGGAGAAAGCCGAGCGCATTGGTGACGGGCTGCAGTTCAGGACCAAAGGAATCGGTCACACCGCCCTGATACCAACAGATGGAACCCGCGGACACGCCGGCCAGGACCACTCCGCTTTCCCACGCCTTCCGCAGGATTCCGTCCAGACCGTGTGCCCGCCACACAGCCAGCAGGTTCACCACCGATCCGCCGTTCACCCACACCACGTCCTGTTCCAGGAGGTGCGCTTCCGGGTCCTCGATGTTGGGCATGGTGAAGAGGTTGAGGTGGCTGAAATCGAAACCCGCAATGCGTGCGGCCTGGTCCATTTCCGCAGCCCACCACCGCTGGTCTCCGGATGCCGTGCCAAGGTGCGTCACGCGCGGCGCCCGGCCGCTCACGCCGGCCAAGTCCACTGCGTAATGCATCAAGTGATTGAACTCGATCCTGGTCCGATCACCCGGTTTGTAGCCGCCGGATGTCGCCAGGATGGTGGGTTGCTTAGCCGGCATGGGTGCTCCTAACGGGCCGATGGCAGGGATGCGCTTCCGTCCCAGTCTTAACGCCCGGGCGCCGGGAAGCAAGGGCAGGGGTCTTTGACGTTACGGTGGCACGCCTCGGGGACTAGGCTGGATGCTGGACTTAATCGATGGGAAGGGAACGCCATGAGCGACTTCGATACCGTACCTGTGGGCGACATTCCGGCAGATGCCAGCATTCTGGACGTCCGGGAAGACTACGAATGGGTGGCCGGGCACGCTGAAGGTGCACTGCACATCCCCATGGACCAGCTGCCCGCGCGCCTGGACGAACTCGATCCGGATGACGATCTCTTTGTTATCTGCCGCACGGGAGGCCGGTCATTCCGGGCCGTCCAGTGGCTTGTGGGGCAGGGCTACTCTGCCGTAAACGTGGCCGGCGGCATGGACATGTGGTTCGAGGCCGGAAAGCCCATGGTTTCGGACAACGGCCTCAAGCCGGTTGTTCTCTAAGCCACGTATATAACCAGCAAGGAATATCTCGAATGTCGGCAGTGACCTATACCTTCCTTGGCCCTGAGGGAACCTTCACCGAGGCAGCCCTCATGCAGGTACCAGGGGCTGCCGATGCCACCCGGATTCCGTGCACCAACGTCAACACCGCCCTTGATCGGGTCCGGGCCGGTGAGGCTGATGCCGCCATGGTGCCAATCGAGAACTCGGTGGAGGGCGGGGTTACAGCCACCTTGGACGCGATTGCCACAGGCCAAGAGCTCCGGATTATCCGTGAGGCCCTTGTTCCCATCACTTTCGTGCTCGTGGCGAGGCCCGGCGTCGAGCTTTCCGGGATCAAACGGATCTCCACCCACGGCCATGCCTGGGCCCAATGCCGTCTGTGGGTGGACGAGCACCTCCCGCACGCCGATTACGTCCCGGGATCCTCGACGGCGGCGTCCGCCATGGGCCTGCTGGAGGACGACGCTCCCTACGACGCCGCCATTTGTGCCCCGTTGGTTGCTGCAGGACAACCCGGCCTCAACGTTCTGGCCGAGGATATCGGCGACAACCCCGAGGCTGTCACCCGCTTCATCCTGGTGAGCAAGCCCGGCCTGCTTCCGGACCGCACGGGCGCGGACAAGACCACCGTGGTGGTGCCGTTGCCGGAGGACCACCCGGGCGCGCTCATGGAAATCCTGGACCAATTCGCATCCCGCGGCGTCAACCTGAGCCGCATCGAATCGCGGCCCACCGGCCAGTACCTGGGCCACTACTTCTTCAGCATCGACGCCGACGGTCACGCCACCGACTCTCGGGTGGCTGACGCGCTTGCCGGCCTCCACCGGATCAGTCCCGCAACCCGGTTCCTGGGCTCCTATGCCCGGGCAGACAAGCAGCCGGCCGTGGTTGCGCCACACACTTCCGACGCGGCTTTTGCCTCGGCACACGCGTGGGTGGATTCGATCCTCAAGGGCTCCTAGCCGCAATCCACAGGCAGAACGGCGGCCCTTTCGCAAGGATGCTTCTGTGCGTATGCTTGCCTGATCCATAAACGATGGATGAATGCCAAATGAAAGGAGCGGTCATGTCTGTCCACCGGGATGACAAAGACGGCCAGGGCATGATCGTCAATCCGAAGCCCACAGGCGAGAACCAGGACGACTGGAATGGCGACGAAGCCGATCGAGCAGACCGGCTCCGCTTTGAAGAAGAGCAAGCAATGATCAAGGAGCAGGCAGAAGCCCGCGCCGCGGCCAAGGCGGCCACTGAGGAAGCCGAAAGGAACGCTGCCCAACCGGACGTCGGCTCAATTTAGACCGGTCAGGGCTTTCGGCACTCGTACCAGCAGGGAAGCCGGCTCCACTTGCACGGTGACGGTTGTCGCCTCGCCTGAGGGGTCGCCGTCGAGCTGGGTAGGCATGGGTTCCTGGCTACGGATGATGACCTTGCCGGAGCGGTAGAAACTCATCATCGGCAGGTTGGCGTTGTGCTTGAACAGAACCTTTGTGTACATGGCGAGCCAGCCGAAAGCGCTGCGCGGGCTCATCACCACAATGTCCAGCATTCCGTCGTCAATCATGGCTTGGGGGATGAAGTCGATCCCGCCGGGAATCAGGCCGCAGTTGGCAAACAGCACGCTCCGGATCTTCCGTGCTTGCTCCGGCTGGTCATCCATGGTGATGGTGACGCGTTTGCGCCGTCCAGGCAGGTGGCGGACGCCAGCCTCCGTGTAGGCGAGCCAGCCAACGCTTTTCTTCAGGTCTTCCTTGGTGTCGCCAAGAACCTCGGCGTCCAAGCCCATGCCTGCGATCACCAGGAATGTGTGCTCGGCGGACTCGCCTGTGATGTCGTTGTCCACGCCCATGGTGGCGGTATCGATGTAGCGCTGGTGCCCGAAGAGAGCCACTTGGATGCAGTCCGCCAGGTCCGTAACGTCCAGATCCACGTTGCGGGCCAGCAGGTTCCCGGTGCCCAGCGGGATGAGGCCCATGGCAACGTTCTTGTGCGCCAGCGACTCCGCCACAACGCGTACTGTGCCGTCGCCGCCGCACGCCAGAACGACGTCGGCTCCGTAGGCCAGCGCTTGGCGCGACTGACCGTAGCCGGGGTCCTCCACCGTGGTTTCAAAGAACTTGGGCGCGTCCCAACCGGCGAGGTCGCAGGCGTCAATGATGCCCTGGCGGGCCTCTTCGGCATTGTTTTTCACCGGGTTGAGGATGACCGCCACGCGCTGGTCCCCGGGGCCGGGCCTGTGTGCGTCCTCCCGGACAGCGCTCCTGATATGGCGGGCTTTCAATCGGCGCACACCCCACCAACTGGAGACGGCAAACGCCACGCCCCCAGCGAGAATCAGGTACAGGATCCAGTCGCTCATGGTGCTCCAACACTATCCTCCTGAGCAGTCCCATCTTTCCCCTGCGCCGGGGACGTACGGGCGCTGCCCGCTATGGGCCGGAAATCCGCGGCAGATTCGAATACTCTTGTCTGGTGATCGACGTAAAAGACCTCAGCGAAAATCCGGACAAGTTCCGTGCCAGCCAGCGCGCCCGTGGCGCCGACGAGTCCGTTGTGGACGCGATCATCTCCGCTGACTCCGATCGCCGCGCTGCCCTGATCCGGCACGAAACCCTCCGCGCCGAGCAGAACGCCTTCGGCAAGAAGGTGGCTCAGGCCAAGGGCGAGGAAAAGCAGGCCCTGCTGGCCGAGGTCAAGGAACTGGCCAACTCGGTGAAGGCCGCTTCTGCTGAAGCCACTGCCGCGCAAGCCAAGCAGGAAGAACTCCTCCGTGTCATCCCCAACCTGGTGGTGGATGGCGTCCCGGAGGGCGGCGAGGACGACTACGTTGTGGTCAAAACCGTGGGTACCCCGCGGGAATTCACGGACTTCGAGCCGAAGGATCACCTGGAAATCGGTGAACTGATTGGCGCGATCGACATGGAACGTGGCGCCAAGGTTTCCGGTTCACGCTTCTACTTCCTCCGCGGCGTTGGTGCCCGCCTGGAAATGGCGCTGCTGCAGATGGCCATGGAGCAGGCCATCGACGCCGGCTTCGTGCCCATGATCACCCCCACTTTGGTGCGCCCCGAGACCATGCAGGGCACCGGTTTTGATGTAAAGCACGACGCCGAGATCTACCGTCTCGCTGAAGATGACCTTTATCTTGTGGGAACCTCGGAGGTGGCCCTCGCCGGCTACCACGCCGACGAAATCCTGGATCTTTCCGCCGGCCCCATCCGGTACGCGGGCCAGAGTTCCTGTTACCGCCGCGAGGCTGGCTCCCACGGCAAGGACACCCGCGGCATCATCCGCGTGCACCAGTTCAACAAGGTTGAGATGTTTATCTACACCACCGTTGAGGAAGCAGCTGCAGAGCACGAGCGCCTGCTGGCCTGGGAAGAGGAAATGCTGGCCAAGTGCGAGCTTCCTTACCGCGTGATCGACACCGCTGCCGGTGACCTGGGCATGTCCGCGGCCCGCAAGTTCGACTGCGAAGCCTGGGTCCCCACCCAGAATGCGTACCGCGAGCTCACTTCCACGTCCAACTGCACCACGTTCCAGGCTCGTCGACTCAACATCCGGGAACGCGTCGTCAATGACGAAGGTGTTGCCAAGGGAACCCGCGCGGTTGCCACCCTGAACGGGACGCTGGCCACTACACGTTGGATCGTTGCCATCCTTGAGCACCACCAGAACCCGGACGGCTCAGTCAACGTTCCCAAGGCACTGCAGAAGTACCTTGGCGGGCTTGAGGTTCTGCCGGTTCTCTAGTTCTTTGACGGATCCCGTCCGCGTTCGTTTCGCCCGCCGTTGTACGGCTGGCGTGACGGACCAGGGCGGGATTTGTTGTTGTCACTTGTCCTCCACATCCGGGGTTGTGCACATAGGGGTAGTCCATGGCTGAATGATGGCTTGTGCCGGGGCAGAGTGGAGTGATGGACTTACCACCTGGCCTCATTGAAACCCCGGCTATTCTCCGTTCCGGGGGCCGGACGGATGCCATCCACAGCAGCTTCATGGCGGGCAAGCTGGTGAGGATTCGTCGCGGCTTCTATGTAGAGACATCCCGGTGGCTGGCGGCTCAGCCGTGGATCCGCTTCGCTTGGACGGTTGCTGCAGCTGCCCGCGCCATTCCAGGTCTTGTCCTCTGCCGTGAAACTGCTGCCTTCGCCATGGGTATACCCATCCTGCAGACCCCGTCCTATGTGGAATGCGTGGCTCAGAACCCAAGCCGCTCGGGACGTCGCAGGCCCACATTGTCCATAGTGAGTAAGGGCAGGGACAGCCAGTTTGTCCTTAAGGATCGGGGCTTCCCGCTGCGGTACCACCTGAGTCCTGAGGTCACCCCTGTACGGCTGGGAGAATTCATGGGTACGGGACTCTTGCAAACAGCCCTGGACGTAGCATTCTCATCGACGCTTAGCCAGTCCCTGGTGGTTGCGGACGGAGTAGCCCGGAAGCTCTGGAAGACAGGAATCCTGGCGCCGGAGTCGAGCCTTCTGGACTTGGACCGGGTTGCGGCGGCCGTCCAGGCACACCCGCATGCTGCAGCCAGGTATCGAGCAGAATTGGCGCTGACACTTGCGTCTCCCCTGGCTGAATCCGCCGGAGAGTCCTTCAGTAGAGCGGCTTTTCAATTTCTTGGCATCGAACAGCCGGAGCTACAGCACGATTTCAGCGATATGGACGGTTTCATTGGCCGGAGTGATTTCTGGTGGCCCGGGACGGAGGGTCGCAAGGGCGTTGTGGGGGAGTTCGATGGAAAAGCCAAGTACACCACGCTGGAGCTACGTAACGGTGCCACAGCTGACGAAACTGTGTACAACGAGAAGCTGCGGGAAGACCGGATTCGTGCCTTGGGTTTTGGGTTCGCACGATGGGGTTGGGCAGACGTGGAGAATCCAGAGAGGTTGCGCCGGAAACTGATCGGTGCGGGACTACTCCCGGGCGTCCGTGCAGGATTGCCGGCGGTGAGACGTGGATAGCGTTCAAACCCCCATTCGTTCGTCACGCTCGGCGTTGTGCGGCGGGGGATGCGAACTAGGGCGGGCTTGGTCCTGTCGAGCTACGCGGGCTTGTGGGCAATCACGATCAATTCGCCCTGCCCGCTTCCCACGTCCTGGCCGCGCCAGCCACCGTACAGGTGATCCACCGTGAAGCCAGCCCTTTCCAGATCCTGGCGTAACTGCTCTTCTCCGCGGAACGCAAGGACCGAGATCTCTGTTTCCTCGGTGCTCCCGTTCAGCATGCGGTGCTCCGTCAGGGCGACGAGGCCATCGGTTTCTACGGTGCTTTCCATCCAGGATTCCACCATGGAGCCGTCGGGAAGAGTGTGTACGCGCCGCGTCTCAGCCGGAGTCCAGTGTTCCCACGCCCGGGCAGCAGGGTCGCGGGAATCGAAGACCAAGCTACCTCCGGGGACCAGTGCGCGATGGATGTCGGCAAGCGTTCGGGACCAGTCGCCGTCGTCGTTAATCGCTTGAGCTACGTGCGCAGTCATGATGGCCACGTCAAACATGGCGTCGTGGGGAATCGCAGCCGACGTCCCGTTAATCCATGTGACGCTTTCAGCGCCGGGCTTCCTTCCGGCCGCTGCAATTGAGTCGGGGTTTGGGTCTATGCCAATAACGGCGTGGCCATCAGCAGCAACCGCCAGGGTCATCCGCCCAGTGCCGCAACCAAGGTCCAACACCCGGCGATTCGGCCGCCGGTTGACGAAAGCCAGAAAGAAGTCGTCATCCTCGGCCCACTGATTCCCTGCGTCGTAGAGTGCCGACAATTGAGCTGCGGTCATTGGCGAAGGCATCCGCCTACCCTAACGCGCACCAGTCAAATCGCTCTCGTTCGTCACGCCCGGCGTTGTGCGGCGGGGGATTCGGACAAGGGCGGGAGGTGTGCAGAAACGGGCACAAAAAAGGAAGGGAATTATCCCTTCCATATTCAATTTATAACCCACATGGGGGCTTGCGGCAAGGCCCCCTCCGTGCCGAACAATTGATCCACGAACCCCCGCCACCCAAAGAAAAGGGACTCGTGTGATGCCCAAATTCAGTTCATCAGAAACCAGTGCTTTCGCATTGCCTGAGCACCTTGCCCGAAAGGCCGATCCGAAGCTGATCAGCGCCGACGAGCAGCAATTCGAAGCCATTCAAACCAGCCTGACGGAACAAATCGAGGAGTTATCCGCACGCCTTGATGCCACGCGGAAGCAGCCCGGCGGGCGAGGACAGGCGGCCTTGGACCGGGATCAGGAAATTCACCGGATCACCGCGAGACTGCGTGCTCTGAGGCGCTTCGGCCTGGACGTTTGCTTGGGCAGGATGGTCTCCGCGGACAGCTCGGAACCGGTGTACGTGGGCAGGCTCGGATTGACCGACAGCGCAGGCCGGCGGCTTCTGATCGATTGGCGCTCGCCCGCCGCCGAGCCCTTCTTCGGGGCAACCCACGCCAACCCGATGGGCTTGGTGAGCCGTCGCAGGTACAGGTGGACGCGGAGCGCGGGAGGGGATAGCCGGATCAGCGACTATTGGGACGAGGTTTTCACTCCCGAGGCCCTCGAAAGCAACGCTGCCCTGGATGACCAATCCGCTTTCATCGCCAGTTTGGGCAGCAGCCGCTCGCCTCGGATGCGGGACGTGTTGGGGACCATCCAAGCTGACCAGGACCAGATCATCCGTGCAGGCTCCCGTGGTGCTTTAGTGGTGGATGGCGGTCCGGGCACCGGAAAGACCGTGGTGGCGTTGCACCGAACGGCCTACCTCCTCTACTCGGACCCCCGGCTGAATCATCGCGGCAACCACCGTAGAAGCGATGTCCTGTTCGTCGGTCCGCATCAGCCCTATCTTGCTTACGTGGCTGATGTCCTTCCTAGCTTGGGTGAAGAAGGGGTGCAGACGTGCACGTTGAGGGACCTGGTCCCCGAGGGTGCCACGGCCGTCGTCGAGCCTGATTCCGAAGTGGCCCGGCTGAAGTCCTCAGTGGGGATGGTGAAAGCAATTGAGTCAGCGGTGAAGTTCTACGAGGCGCCCCCCACTGAAGGCCTGGAAGTTGAGACGCCCTACGCCGACCTTTGGCTCAGCAGCGAGGACTGGGCTGAGGCCTTCGACGCCGCGGAACCCGGCACCCCGCACAACGAGGCCCGCGATGACGTGTGGGAGGCTCTACTCGCCATCCTCGTTGACAAGATGGAAGAACAGGACATAGCGGAGAGTCTGCTTCGCCGCTCGGTTACCCATAACGCGGAACTGCGGACAGCATTCACCAAGGCGTGGCCCCTCCTGGAGTACCCGGCATTGGTAGCGGACTTGTGGCGGGTACCGGCTTACTTGAAGTTGTGCGCGCCATGGTTGCAGCCCGCTGAAGCAGCAACGCTTCAGCGCGAAAACCCCGAGGCATGGACGACGGCGGATCTGCCGCTCTTGGACGCAGCCCGCCAACGTCTGGGAGACCCTGAAGCTTCACGACGCAGGAGGGAACGGATAGCGACGCTGGCCGCTGAACGGGATCTCATGGACCGGGTGGTGGATGACCTGATAGCAGCTGACGACTCTGAAAACCTGGAGATGTACATGCTCCGGGGTGACGACATGCGGGAGAAGCTCGTGGATGGGGACGCACTGCCTGCAGCTGACCCGGATGTTCTCGCGGGCCCCTTCGCGCATGTCGTGGTGGACGAAGCACAGGAGTTGACGGACGCCGAGTGGCGGATGCTGTTGCTGCGTTGTCCCTCGCGGAGTTTCACGGTGGTGGGGGACAGGGCCCAAGCCAGGCACGGCTTCACGGAATCATGGGAAGAACGCCTGGAACGTGTGGGCCTTGGCGCCGCCACCGTCGCCGGTCTGAGCATCAACTACCGCACGCCGGAAGAGGTCATGGCCGCAGCTGAACCGGTGATCCGCCAAGCACTCCCAGACGCCAATGTGCCTACCTCGGTCCGTAGCAGTGGCATCCCGGTGGTCCACGGTGAAACCACGCAGCTCAGCACTATTTTGGATAACTGGCAGGAGAGCAAC
Source organism: Arthrobacter sp. 9V (assembly GCF_902506065.1). GTDB lineage: Bacteria > Actinomycetota > Actinomycetes > Actinomycetales > Micrococcaceae > Arthrobacter. The sequence goes on along the minus strand of NZ_LR732912.1, from coordinate 4,592,611 downwards.
CCTGAGGGCGTCGCCTGTGTCATTAGCAGTCCAGAAGCCATCGCCAGGACTCAACAGGAGCGCGTCAGCTGGCTCACTCCTGAACTGGCAAAGGGCCTGGAGTTCGACCTCGTGGTCCTCATTGATCCGGAGGAGTTCGGCGCGGGCATTGAGGGCGCCGTAGACCGATACGTGGCCATGACCCGGGCCACCCAGCAACTGGTGATCCTTCGGAGTACCCCGGAATCGGTCAGCGATCAGCCACTTCAGCCACTATTCACCGCCCGTTAATCCACAGCTGTGGCGCCGGTCCTAGTTCAGTGTCGGAGGTTTCTGCTCTACTGTAAGCATGACTATTTTGACTGATACTCCAGTTGCTGGCATCGATGACCAGCCAAATAACAACAACAAGTACATGGTCGCATTGGACGTAGACGGCACACTCGTGGACCACGACGGCCACATGTCAGAGGCAGTTCGCTCCGCCGCCCAGGCAGTGGTTTCAAGCGGCCACGACGTCATGATCGCCACCGGCCGCTCGCTCAACGCGACGCTTCCCATCATCCAGAAGATCGGCCTCGAGCGAGGATACGCCGTCTGCTGCAATGGCGGCGTGACCCTCCGCCTGGACCCGTCGTTGGACAAGGGTTACGAGATCATCCACAAGGCAACCTTCGATCCTGCTCCGGCTTTGAACGCCTTGCGGGAACGGCTGCCCAACGCAAAGTACGCGCTTGAGGACGAGGACGGAAACTTCCTCTCCACGGAGCGTTTCCAGGACGCCAGTTTCGGCGTGGAGTCCATCGGCGTGGACTTCCAGACCATGTTGGACGCCACTGCTGTTCGCGTTGTGGTCTTCAGCAGCGAGAACACATCGGAGGAGTTCAACGAGGCCATCCGGCACATTGGTCTTTCCGGCGTGACGTACTCGGTGGGATGGACTGCCTGGCTGGATATCGCTGCCGAAGGCGTCACCAAGGCCAGCGCCTTGGAGGTTCTGCGACACAAGCTCGGCACGGATCAGGCCAACACGGTTGCTGTGGGTGATGGCCGCAATGACATCGAGATGCTGACGTGGGCCGGCCGCGGCGTCGCCATGGGTCAGGCTCCGGACGAGGTAATCGCCGTTTCGGATGAGGTCACCGCGTCAGTGCTCGACGACGGCGCGGCGCAGGTTTTGCGCAGCCTCCTGTAACTGCCGCTCGTCTTAGCCGGGCGAACCGCTGCGGCGAATCCACCTCTTGTTCGCCACCCCTACCGCCGAGCGGCGGGGGTATCGAACAAGTGCGGGATTCGTGGTCACCTTCACGGCCATGGGCGCCATTATCGGCGCGGTGCAGGGCTAGCAGCAGGGCTGCCGCCTCAAAAGCAGCAAGCTACTTGAAGTACGTTTGCACCGGCCCTCCACCTGCGGATTCAACAATGGCCTGCGCCACCACCCGGAGCTTGACGTTCCGGTTGCTGGAGGCCTTCTTGATCAGGTCCATGGCCTCCTGTTGGGTGCACCGGTTTTGGGCGATGATGATGCCCGTTGCCACGTCGATCACAGTCCGGGATTCCATGGCTGCCCGGAGGTTGGTGGCGGTCTGGCTGTGCTCTGCGATCAGCACGGCCAAGCGCAGGCCTTTGGAGGCTTGCTGTACGTAGTCGTTGACGCGTTGTACAGCGGCTTGGTCGAAGGCGTTTGTGTGTTCGGAGTAGAGGTTCAGGCCCGCCCTGGCCGAGTCCTCACTAAGCGGGAATGGGACGGCCAGTACAGACCGGATGCCGTGTTCTGTGACCAGCTTGTTGTACTCCGGCCAGGTGTTGTCTTTGGCGAAATCCGGTATGTGCACTTGGGTGATTTCACGGCAGGCTCGGAGGCATGGCCCGTCGGCGAAGTTGTACTGCAATTCATCCAGCATCCGGGCGCGCTCACCGCTGCTTGCCACCGTCCCTGCAGAGCGATGGCGCATCAGGGTGATTCCGCAGTAGACCTCGTTTCCGGGCGTACTGAACATGCTGGCTGAGTGTCTTGCCAGCTCTTCCAAGAACGCTTCGACGTCCGGAGTGTCGAGCAGCAGATCTTGGATATCGGCCACCACAGTAGTGGGCTCGGCGAGTTGCGGGTCTTCCATGAGGATCTCCGATCCCTGATTTGGCTTCCTTTCGAGACTAACCCCGAGCACCCGTTGAAAGCTAATAGTAAGTGTGCTTCTCTTTTTAAGGAGTCTTGCCGTGGGCTCACCCTCACCAGCCGGTTAAGGATTGAAGCCCCATGCGTCAAACCCAACCCCTCACCGTCCAGACCAGGACTCCTGCCTGCAAGCCCGAAGGCAGCATCCGTCAGAGCTTCCAGGACAGCCTGGTCCTGGATCACCTCAATCTGGCCAAATCCATTGCCGCCAGATACTCCGCCCACACACACGATCTCGACGACGTCAGGCAGGTCGCGTACATGGGCCTCATCAAGGCCTCACGCGGCTACGACGAGTCCAAAGGCGTGAGCTTCCCCGCCTACGCCGCCCCCACCATCGCCGGGGAGGTCAAACGCTACCTCCGCGACCATTGCTGGGTGGTGCGGCCTCCACGGACCATCCAGGATGTACGCCGCCAAGTGCTGGCCCGGACAGAGGAATTGACCCAAACCCTGCAACGTACCCCCTCTCCGGAGGAGGTAGCGGAAGATCTGCAGCTGGAGCCGTGCCAGGTCCGCGAAGCGCTGATGGCCGGAACCAGCAAACGCCCGGACTCACTGGATGCCCCGGCGTCCGAGGGGCGCGACGGTCTCCAAGGTTCACTTTCTGCTTTCGGATGCCCCACAGACCGGCTCGAGGACGTGCTGGCTCTGCGCAACGCCATCCGCGGCCTCAGTGCAGAGGACCGTCACCTGCTGTACCGCCGCTATTACCGGGAGGAAACGCAATCCACCATTGCCGAGGCCCTGGGAATGTCGCAGATGCAGGTCTCCCGCAAACTTTCCAAGATCCTGGTGTCCCTGCAGACGCAACTGTTGGACGAAGAAGCCCAACTGCAGGACGGAACAGCCCCCTAACCGGCGCCAACCCAGGGACGAATCAGCAGCCCAACCTCTCCACGGCGTCCAAAACGTCGCGGACGCTGACGGCCAAGAGAGCCGGATCAGGATCGGCGGAAAACACATCACCACGGCGGAGTTCGACGGCGGTCAGCACCACGTGCGGTCCCGGCGGCGGTCCCCATTCTTCCGCCGGTGCAGGGCCAAAGAGCACGACTGAGGGTCGGTCATATGCGGACGCGAGATGCGCTGCACCGGTATCGGCGGAGACCACCAGCCTGGCTTCTGCGATGGTGGCCGCGAACTCAGCGAGACTTTGCTGCCCGGCCAGCAGTCCGTCGTCGAGGTTTGCTCCCTTGAGCTTCGCCAAGGCGGCCGTCTCCTCCGCCCGGGCGCGCTCGGATGTGCCACCCGTCAGAACTACCTCGTGCCCGGCTTCGGTGAGTTCCACGGCAACCTCAGCGAACCGCTCCACCGGCCACAGCCTGCTGCCGTAGGCCGCGCCGACATGCACAACGGTTGCACCGGGACGCGGCGACGGAACGGAGGGACGGTTCAGCCGGTAGTCCAGGGGATCGGCCTCAATACCGTGCCAGTTGAGCAACCGCGTCCAGCGCTCGCGTTCGGGGATGCCTGTCACCCATTCAGGCCCGTCAGTGCCGTTGGAGGCATGTGCCACCACCCGGTTGGCCTGGAGTTCTTCAATCCTCAAACGGCTTTCAGCGCCATTCCCGTGAAGGTTGACAGCGATATCCACGGCACCCCGAGGGGCTGTCAGCGGGTCATCGAGCCCGGGCGTGGGCAGGTGGTGAATGCCGCCCACCAACTCCAAAGCCTCAGCAATCCAGGCAGGTGCGGCGTACAAAATTCGATGCTCAGGGAACGCCTTGCGCAAGCCCCGGAGCGCAGGGACGGCAACCAGCAGATCGCCCAATTTAAGGGCGCGCAGGGCAAGCAGCAGGGGCTGATCGTTGTTCTCATAACTGTCCAAAGCTGTGTCCAAGGTGACCTCCCGCTAGGAGTCTAGCGGGAGGAAACTTCTCAGGGCCGCATTGTTTAGCGCCGGGAGAACTGGGGAACGTTGCGGGTATGGGAGGAACCGTAACGTTGAAGGCGGTCCTGTTTGACCGCGATGGAACGCTGATCGTTGACGTGCCATATAACGGCGATCCGCAGCTGGTGCGACCCATGGGCGGTGCTCTTGAAGCACTGCGAAAAGTGCGTCGCGCAGGACTGGCCACGGGAGTGGTGACCAATCAGTCAGGCGTGGCGCGTGGGCTGTTGACGTTGGAGCAGATGCACTCCGTCAACCAGCGGGTGGATCAGCTGCTGGGGCCGTTCGACGTGTGGGAAGTGTGCCCGCATGGACCGGAGGACGCCTGCGACTGCCGGAAACCTGCACCGGGAATGATCCTGGGAGCGTGCAGCACCTTGGGGATCAACCCTGAGGAAGTCGCCTTCATTGGGGACATCGGTGCTGACATGGAGGCCGCCGCTGCTGCAGGTGCCCGGGCTGTGCTGGTGCCCACCGAAATCACCCGGCGCGAAGAGATCGAGGCTGCCGGCAATGTTGCCGAAGACCTGCACCATGCCGTGGAGCTTCTGCTCTCCGGAGCTCTGGAGCATACAACGGACCGGGCTTTGCACGAACAGGATGCGCCTGTATGAGCCGCGTCCTGGTAGCCCGCTTGGACAGTATGGGAGACGTCCTCCTGTCAGGACCTGCCCTGCGCGCCGTGGCAAACGGAAGCCGCCCTGATGGCAGCCGACCCAATGATGTGGTGCTGCTGTGCGGTCCCGAGGGATCCAGTGCGGCGGAAATGCTGCCCGGAGTGACGCAGGTGCACACTTGGGCGTGCCCCTGGATTGTGAACCCGGCGCCTCCCGTCACGGATGAAATGACCCGCGGGCTGATCGACTTTGTCCGTAGTTCGCGGATCCAGGAAGCCGTCATCCTCACCTCTTTCCACCAGTCCCCGCTTCCGCTGGCAATGCTCCTCCGTTTGGCCGGCGTCAAGAAAATCACGGGAGCATCAACGGACTACGCCGGCTCCCTTCTGGACGTCCGGCTCAAACCGGGAGAAGACTTCCCGGAGGACCAACCGGAAACGGTCCGGGCGCTCACCATCGCAGAGGCCGGCGGCTATGTGCTGCCCAACGGCGACGACGGGAAGCTCCGCATCACTTCCGGCCCGGACCCTGAAGGGGTGGCCGACGAACTGGCTGATGAGGGGCCATACATTGTGGTCCACCCGGGATCTGCTGCCCCGGCCAGGGCATGGCCCGCATTGCACCACGCAGCAACAGTGGAACTTTTGGAGGCTTACGGGCACCGGGTAGTGGTAACAGGCGGTCCGGGTGAAACCTCGCTCACGGCGACGGTGGCCGGCCCTTCCGCCCGGAACCTCGGGGGCGGAACCAACCTCCGCACGCTCGCAGCGGTACTGGCGGGAGCCGCCGTCGTGGTCACCGGCAATACCGGTCCTGCCCATCTGGCGGCAGCTGTTGGAACGCCAGTGGTGTGCCTGTTCGCCCCGGTGGTTCCGGCGATTCGATGGGCTCCCTACGGTGTTCCGCTGGAACTACTGGGAGATCAAGAGGCGGCCTGCAAGAACTCCCGGGCCCGTGTTTGCCCGGTCCCCGGCCATCCCTGCCTGAGTTCGGTAACTCCGGAGCAGGTTGTGGAAGCTGTTGAAAGGCTCTTGGGGGGCGTGTCCTCCCTGTCCACCCGACGAAAGGTTTGGAAACCATGAGGATCCTGGTGTGGCACGTCCACGGCGGATGGATGGAGGCATTCGTCCGCGGCCAGCACGAGTACCTGCTGCCGAAATCGGCCGACGGCGGTGCGTGGGGTTTGGGGCGCGGTGGCCGTGAGTGGCCTGCCGCGGCGCAGGAAGTGGACTTGGAAACCCTGGACCCGGCCAGCGTGGACGCTGTTGTCCTTCAGAGACCTGAAGAAATCGCTGCAGTGGCCCGCTCACTCGGACGCCGCCCGGGCGTTGACCTCCCCGCCGTGTACCTCGAACACAACACCCCCAAGGGTGACGTCCCCTTCACGTTGCACCCGTTGGCGGACCAGAGCACCATTCCCGTGGTCCACGTGACCCACTTCAACCAGCTCTTCTGGGACACCGGCACGGCAACCACCACGGTGATCGAACACGGCATTCCCGACCCGGGACGCCTGTACACCGGTGAGCGGGAAGAGATGGGCGTAGTGGTTAACGAACCTGTCCGGCGTGGACGGGTCACAGGAACCGATCTCCTGCCCGGATTCGCAGGGGTAGGGCCGCTGCGGGTCTTCGGCATGGGGACGGAGGCTTTGCCGGAAGCGCTGAACCTCAAGGGGTTCGGCCTCAGCGAGGAACGCCTCCGCATTGCCGGCGATGTTCCCGCTCCCAAACTTCACCAGGAACTTGCCCGCTGCCGGCTGTACCTCCACCCGCTCCGCTGGACCTCCCTGGGGTTGGCACTGCTGGAAGCAATGCACCTTGGCATGCCCGTCCTGGCACTGGCCACCACCGAGGCGAGCCGCGCCATTCCGCACGGCGCAGGCCTGGTCTCCAACGACGTCGACGATCTCCAACGGTTCGCCCGGCGGCTGCTGGATGACCCCGACGACGCCTATGCCATGGGCATGGTGGCCCGCGAAGCCGCGCTGCAGCGCTACGGTCTGGACAAGTTTCTTCGGGCCTGGGACGAACTCCTGGCCGAACTCCCTGAAGGCACCCGCCGGGGAAGCCGCCCGCAACCCGGAATGGCCAACGCCCGGCAAGAGGGCAACGCCCGGCAAGAGGGCAACGCCCGCCATGACACCAACGCCCGCCATGACACAGAGAGGACGCACCCATGAAAATCTCCATGGTCTCCGAGCACGCCAGTCCGCTGGCCGCCTTGGGAGGCGTTGACGCCGGAGGGCAAAACGTCCATGTTGCCGCGCTTTCGTCGGCCCTGGCAGATCGCGGCCATCAGGTCACTGTGTACACGCGGCGTGATGACCCCGATCTGCCAAGGCACGTGCGCGTTGGCCCCGGCCTCACCGTAGTTAATGTGGATGCCGGTCCCGCGCGCCGCATTCCCAAGGACGATCTCCTGCCTTACATGGGAGAGCTGGCCGACGGGATCTGCGAAGACTGGGACGGCGACGTGCCGGACGTGATGCACGCTCACTTTTGGATGTCCGGACTCGCTGCCATCCAGGCGTCCCGCCGGGCAGGAGCCGCCGATCCCGTTCCCGTGGTGCAAACGTTCCACGCCCTGGGCTCGGTGAAACGCAGGCACCAAGGCGCTGCTGACACCAGCCCGCCGGCCCGGGAGTGGCTGGAACCGTGGGTAGGACGCACTGCCGACTGGGTTATTGCCACCTGCCCGGACGAGGTCTTTGAACTCAAAGCCCTTGGGATCAGCCGGTCCAAAATCTCCATTGCACCCTGTGGAGTGGATCTGACCTTGTTCCCTGGAACGTCCGACGCCGAACCCAAGACCCGCACGCACCGGATCCTGAGCGTGGGACGCCTTGTGCAACGAAAGGGCGTGGACCTCATTATTCAGGCCCTGCCCCTGCTGGCAGAGGCGGGCTTCAACGACGTCGAACTCCTCATAGTTGGCGGTTCCGGCGATGCCCTCAACCTTGAGGAAGATCCCGAAGCGCAGCGTCTTAGAGTCATGGCCAAGGAACTTGGCGTGGAGGACAAGGTGACCATGCGCGGGCAGGTCCCGCGTGATGTCATGCCGGCATATTTCCGCAGTGCCGACGCCGTGGTGTGCACGCCCTGGTACGAGCCGTTCGGCATTGTGCCCCTTGAAGCCATGGCGTGCGGGGTCCCGGTGGTGGCCGCAGCCGTGGGTGGGCTCAGGGAAACCGTGGTGGATCAGAAAACCGGGCTGCATGTCCCGCCTCGTGATCCTGGAGCGCTGGCCGAGGCGCTTGGAAAGCTGCTGGCGGATCCGGATCTTCGCGCTGACATGGGCCGCGCAGGAGCACGCCGGGCACGATCCCGCTACTCCTGGGAACGCATAGCAGCGGATACCGAGAAAGCGTACCGATCCGTTCTGGCGGCCGGGCTGTCCCGGCAGGCAGGCGAACGTCTGGAACCACTGGAAGGAACAGCACTGTGAACATCAAAGGCTCTGTAACTACCAAAGGCGCTGTGACTATCCGAACCACCACCCAAACCAACGCCCCTTCCGCTGTTCCGGACACCCTCCCGGCGCGGTGGACCCCGGATCCCGGCGATTCCAATCACACCGCAGAGGTCACCAAACACCTGGACAACGTGCTGCCGGCGCTGGACTCCCTGCGCTCGCAGTCCGGCCTTTTGTCCGAGTGGGGAACCGTCCTGGCCAAGCGTCTGCTGTCCGGGCAACGTTTGCTGGCAGCGGGCAACGGCGGCTCCGCGGCTGAGGCGCAGCACTTCACCGCCGAACTGGTGGGCAGGTTCGATGAGGAGCGCGCCCCCTTTTCCGCCATCTCACTTCATGCAGAGTCCTCCGCCGTGACCGCACTCTCCAATGACTACGGCTACGAGGAAGTCTTCGCACGCCAGGTCAGGGCCCACGGCCGTGCCGGGGACGTTCTCATCCTCCTCTCCACCAGCGGCCGCAGCCCCAACCTGCTCAAAGCGGTGCGGGCAGCCAAGGAACGTGGCATCACCACCTGGGCACTCACCGGCACCGGGCCCAACCCGCTGGCCGACGCCTGCGATCAAGCCATCACCGTTGACGCCATCTCCGCCAATGCCCAGGAAGGCCACCTCATCGCCATCCACGCCGTGTGCCGGGCCTTTGATGCCGAGGTAGCCCGGCGGGCCGGCTCAAACTCTTTCGGAGGCGGGCAACCATGAGGATCACAGTAGTGGGGGACGTCCTCCTGGACGTAGACATCAACGGGGCCGCCACCCGGCTCAGCCCCGACGCTCCGGTGCCCGTGGTGGACGTCGCCGACATCCGGCGTCGTGCAGGTGGCGCTGGACTCGTGGCTACCGTGCTCGCGCAGGACGGTCACGACGTCGCGCTGGTCACCGCCCTCTCGGACGACGACGGCGCCAGCCACCTCAGGCGCGCGCTGACCGGTGTGGCCGTGCTTGCGGGAGCCCCGCTGGCCCCCACGCCTACCAAGACCCGCGTGCGGATCGGGACACATCCCATGGTCAGGTTCGACGAAGGCTGCGCACCCGCCCCCGTTCCTGCCAGTACCGAGCAAATGCTCGCAGCCATTGCCTCGTCCGACGCCATTGTGGTGGCCGACTACGGCCGGGGAATCACCGCCAACACAGACATCCGTGACGCCATTGCCCGCGCAGCCAGGCGCGTCCCCGTGGTGTGGGACCCGCATCCTGCCGGTTCCCAACCTGTGGAGGGGGTGGCCGTAGTAACGCCCAATCTCGCCGAGGCCCTGGCCTCCGCGAAAGCGGGTGGCTTGGAGCCGTCCCGTACAGGTGCCGAAGAAGCCGGCCGGTACTTGCTGGAAAAGTGGGGAAGCGACGCCGTTCTGGTCACCAGGGGTGAAGACGGAGCACTCCTGCTGTCAGCCGGGGAAGCAGTGCAGGGCATCCCCGCCCCCAAGACTAACGTCAGTGATCCCTGCGGAGCCGGGGACCGACTGGCCGGAAGCCTTGCCCTGCACTTGGGCCTGGGGCTTGACCTCGCGCAGGCCGCCTCCAAGGCGGTGGAGGACGCGTCGGCATTCCTTGCCGCGGGCGGAGCGGCATCGCTGGCGGTGGCGGCCGAAGCGCAGGAGCCCCGCCCCGAAGTCGAGCCCCGCCCCGAAGTCGAACCCCGCCCCGTCGTCGAACTTAAAGGCCTGGAACTCGTCGACCCGGGTGAGTTGGAACCCGACGGCGTCAGTCTGGCTCATGCGGTCCGGGCCAGGGGAGGAACGGTGGTGGCCACCGGCGGCTGCTTCGATCTCCTCCACGCAGGCCATGCGCGGACTTTGGCCGCCGCGCGCAGTATGGGCGATTGCCTGATTGTGTGCCTGAATTCCGATGAATCCGTCAGGCGGCTCAAGGGCGTTCACCGGCCGATCGTCAGCGTTGAAGACCGTGCCGAGTTACTGCTGGCACTCGAATGCGTGGACGCCGTGGTGGTCTTTGGAGAGGACACTCCCGAGGCCTGCCTGAGAGAAATCAGGCCCGATATTTGGGTCAAGGGTGGCGACTACACCCCCGAAGAATTGCCGGAAGCCCGCCTGGTGGCGGGTTGGGGAGGGCGCTGCGTCACTGTGCCCTTCCATCCGGCACGCTCCACCAGCGGCCTGGCTGCAGCACTGGCCAAGGTCAGCTGAACAAGTAAACATCAACCGGAAGGAACCGTATGAACACGCAAACACCCGGCCGCGTCATCGTCACCGGAGGCGGCTCAGGACTTGGTGCAGCGATCGTGGAAGCCATCCGCGACGCCGGCGGCACGCCCTTTGTCTTTGACCGTGATGTCAGCAACGTGTCCGGCGCGAAATCCTTGGAAGTGGACGTCTCCAACCGTGAAGCCGTAGAAGCCGCCGTCAAGGAGGCTGCCGGAACCCTGGGTGGCTTGGACGGAGTGGTCACCGCTGCAGGCATTGATCGCTGCGGCAAGCTGGGCGACGTCCCGGCAGCGGAATGGGAAAAGGTCATTGGCGTGAACCTGATGGGCACGGTTTCCGTGGTCCGCGCAGCGCTGCCGTACTTGAAGGAATCCCGCGGACGGGCCATCACCATCGCTTCAACGCTGGGCCTCCGGGCACTCCCGGATGCCACGGCATATTGCGCCTCCAAGTTCGGCGTGATCGGCTTCAGCCGTGCCTTGGCCGCAGAAACCGGGGGAGTCATAGGTGTCACCACCATCATCCCCGGTGGCATGAAGACCCACTTCTTTGACGATCGCGACGAACAGTACAAGCCGCAGGACGATTCCAAGTTGAACGATCCCGCCAATGTGGCCCAGGCCGTGGTGTTCGCCCTCTCGCAGCCGTTCGGCAGCGAGGTCCGCGAACTCCTTATCTGCCCCGCAGAAGAAGGCTCGTGGCCGTAAGGTCCAGCACATCCTGAACCACCGCGGCCACGGCGATGCCCTCAATGAGGGTGTCGTCGTGGCCGCAGTGCGGTGCCGTCCATCCCACCTGCGTGATGTCTATTCCGCAGCGCGGGCACTGAGTCGCCCAGGACATGTGGATGCGGTGCATGCTCCGGCCGCGCGGGCCGGCATTGAACACGTTTCCCACCCAGAAGATCCCCACGGTGGGCGTCCCCAGCACTTGGGCCAGGTGCCGGGGCCCGCTGTCACTGGCGAGCATCACCGTTGCCTCCGCCAGGAGCGCAGCCAGATCTCCAATGTCCAGCTCACCGGCAACGGATCGCACGGCGCTCCTGTTTTCTTCCGGGAGTTGACGGACCGCCAACTCCGCCACTTCCTGCGCCAAGGCTTTTTCGGATCGGTCGCCCACAATCAGCACCTGGGCACCTTCGGCGGCCAATCCCGCCGCTGCATCAGCGAAGTACGACGCCGGCCATCGCCTCCGCGGATCAGTGGCACCCGGGTGGACTACCACCAGCGATGCCCGCTGCGGATCCCGTAATCCCACAATGTTCTGCTGATGCTCAGGCCCGGGGAGCAAGGGCGGGGAGATAATGCTCGGCGCTCCGGCAAGACCCGCCACCTCCAGCCAACGGTCCGGCTCATTCTGGTAATAGATGTAGTCAAGGTTCCGATCCAACGGCTCCGCATCCTTGGTGCGAGTGCCCACCGTATGCCGCGCCCCCAAGCGCAACAGGAAAGGATTGGAAAACCGCCCGCCGCCGTGCATTTGGAACGCAACATCGAACTCCTTGGCCCGCATCGCCTCGAAGAAGGCTTCCTGCGCCGCCACGTCCTCAGCATCATCTTCAAAGCGCTCGCCGTTGCGCGGACCGTCATGGACTCCACGGGCCACGGGCAACATCTCGACGGCGTCTACGGGACCTTCCGTTGCGGCCACAACGGCCGCGTGGATCGGGGTGCCCAAGAGCGTGATGGTGGCTTGGGGATAGGCACTCTTCAGGGCGTAAAGGGCCGGGTAGGTATAGATCAGGTCGCCCAGTCCGCCGCCCCTGAGGACAGCGATTCGCGTGACGTCGCTGAACTTTTCCAGAACAGGACCCACGCCGGGGCTCGGAGTCGTCAGCGGTTTCTCCATGGATGATTCCTTTCGCTGGCAAGACGGCAGGCTGGTTCCTCCGCAGCCCCCGGCCCCCTGTGATTCCGTGCGGAAACTCCCGGAACCGGCGTGTGAAGCCCGTGCCTCGGGGTACCTGAGGGGAACAGGAAACTGTAAGCCCAATCGGAAGGTACCCCATGGCACGCCTATCCAATCAAGACGGCCCCGCCAATCAAGACGGCCCGTTGAATCAAGCTGCCCTATCCACTCAAGAAGGCTTGGCTGACTGGTTGCCAGGCCGTTTGGCCGACGCGCGTCCTGTTGTGACGGTCATTGGCGATTCCATTCTGGACGGCTGGTGGGATGGGACCATTGAGCGGTTCTGCCGTGAGGCTCCGGCTCCCGTGGTTCAGGTTCAGCGCCGGGACTTCGCCCCGGGAGGCGCGGCGAATACGGCCATGAACCTGGCCGCAATGGGGGCGCAGGTGCGTTTCGTTTCGCTGGTGGGGGAAGATTCGGGAGGGCAAACCCTCCGTGAGCAGCTTCAATCAGCGGGCGTGGACGTTTCGCATGTGGTGTCCCATCCGGAGATGACCACCACCACCAAATTCCGTGTGAGCAGCGGCGGGCAGGTGATGCTGCGCCTGGATGACGCCGCCGCTGAAGTCCCCGCTGATGGCCTTCGCCGAATGGCCGCTGCCATCCCCGGAGCCCTCACCGGCTCCTCAGCGGTGATCCTCTGCGACTACGGAGCAGGCGCCTTGGAAGGTGCTGTGAGGGACGCCGTTCTCCAAAACCTGGGGCCGCAAAGTGGGGGAGTGCAGGCTGACGAATCCCGGACTGACCGACGGGAGGGCGATTTTCCACCGGCCCGCCGGAACACCCTGGTAGTCGTGGATGCCCATTATCCGGGACGGTGGGCAAGCCTCCAGCCGGATCTCGCTACTCCCAATGCCCAGGAAGCGGCCACGCTGCTCGGTACGGAGTTCCCCGGCGGTGCTGCAAGGTGCCCCTTCGTGGAAGCCCACTCGGACCAGCTCCTTCGCGCCTCAGGTGCGGGCGCCGTCGTCGTGACTTTGGACCGCGAAGGAACCCTGACCATCCGGCCCAACAGCGCCTCTCAAAAGCCGGCAACTCACCGGACGTGGGCCCGGCCCCAGGCGGAAAAGCAAGCTTCAGGCGCCGGGGACACTTTTGTGGCGGCGCTGACCATTGCCCGTGCCGCGGGACTGCCGTTGACCACCAGCGTGAACTTGGCCCAAGCCGCTGCAGACGTGGTGGTGCACAGGCCTGGCACCTCCGTCTGCACCACTGAAGAATTGGCAAAGCACCTCCGAGGGTTCGCCGATACGGCGCTCACGGACTTCGAGTTGGCCCGGCAGGTGGAGGAGCATCGCCGGGAGGGCAAGCGGATTGTGCTGACCAACGGGTGCTTTGACGTCCTTCATCGAGGCCACACCCGTTACCTGAATCAGGCAAAGCAATTGGGCGACGTCCTGGTGGTGGCGCTGAACAGTGATTCGTCCGTAAGGAAACTCAAAGGCCCGGACCGGCCGGTCAACCACGAGGCCGACCGCGCAGCAGTCATCGCCGCCCTGAGCTGCGTGGACCATGTCACCGTGTTCGATACCCCCACGCCCATACCGCTGATTGACCTCCTCCGGCCGGATGTCTATGCCAAAGGCGGTGACTACACGCCGGAGATGCTCCAGGAAACCGAAGCGGTGGAACGCTACGGCGGCACCGTGACCATTCTGGACTACGTGCCCGAGCACTCCACCACAGCGGTCCTTGAACGCATCCGTTCAACCGGCGAAGCCCCGCAAGCCTGAGGAAGCAACCATGCGTATTGTGATCACCGGTGCAACAGGACACGGCGGAACGGAACTGCTGAAGCGGCTCCAGAGAGCCCGCTCGGAAGAAGGCGCGGACCTGGAACTGGTGGGCGTCGTACGGCGGCAACCGGACCAGGACGCCGCCCCCTATCACGGGGTGGAGTGGCACACCCTGGACATCAGCGCGGCGGAGGACCAACCAGCCCTGGAAGCTGCGCTGGCAGGAGCCGACGCTGTGGTTCATCTGGCGTGGCTGATCCAACCGAACCACAACCGGGAGATGCTTCGCCGGACGAACGTGGCCGGAACCGCCCACGTTCTTGCCGCCGCGCGTAAGGCCGGAGTGGGACACGTCGTGTGCGCATCGTCAGTGGGTGCGTACTCGCCTGCCCCAAAGGACCAGCGGACAAAGGAAGGCTGGCCCACTGGCGGCATCCGCAGCTCGCACTACAGCGTGGACAAAGCGGCACAGGAAAGGCTTCTGGACGGTTTTGCCAAAGACAATCCGGACATTGTGGTGGCACGGCTGCGCCCCGCGCTGATGTTCAGTGCTGGTGGCGGGAGCGAGGTTGGCCGGTACTTCCTGGGACGGGTGCTGCCCCGGCTGGTTCCGCGGAAGCCGTGGCTGCCACTGCTCGCCATCCCCAACGAGATGGTGTTCCAGGCAGCCCACACAGCTGACGTCGCTGATGCCTACTGGCGTGTGCTGGAGCGCAAGGCGGAAGGTGCTTTCAATATTGCCGCCGAGCCGGTCATTGACCCCAACGCCTTGGCCTGGATTCTCAACGCCCGGCGCGTGATGCCGTTCCCGCTCGCGGTGCTGCGCGCCGTCGTCGAGGTCAGTTGGCGACTCCGGCTGCAGGTGACCGACGGCGGATGGGTGGACATGGCGGCCAACGCGCCCATCATGGATACGGCCCGGGCACACTCCCTTTTGGGTTGGGCGCCCAAACATTCCTCGCTGGAGTCGCTGGCCGAAATGTTGGACGGGATCGGTGCAGGAAAGGGCAGGGAAGCCTCTCCTCCGCTGAAACCGAGGTAGCGCGTTACTCGGAGGACAACACCACCGTGAGGATCCGGCGCAGGCTCATGGCCACCGACGCCGGAGCGTTCACCGGGGATTGGTCGGCGGCTGCCTCGGCTACAGCGTCACTGAGGGCGTCAATGCTGTCTTTCGCCCGTGCCAAACGGTTGGCCAGCTCGCCGTTCTCGGCGTCACGCCAGTGATCCACCACGGACGCCACTGATTCCAATGCTTCGGAGAGCGGGGCCACTACCGCATCCGGGATGATCGTCCCTGCGCCCTCCTCCCAGATGGCGCTCGCCAGGACGTCGGTGATGTCCTGTACATGGAAAGTGAGCCGTTCAAGCGTTCGCAGGCCTGCGAGGTCGCTGGGCAAGCGGGTGGCACGACGACGCGACCTGGGGTTCGCTTTGGCGCTCAGTTCTGCTTGATGCACCGCGGTCCGCACGCCGGCTGCTGTCAGGGAAAGTTCATCGCTGCGGCTGGCCCAGGCCTCGTGGTTGGGCGGCCAGGATTCTTCCATGGCGCGGGCCATGTCCCTGAGCTGACGGGACAACGCGTTCTGGTGACCGGCGATGGCGGGATCGATGTCGTCCAGGTGCAGGGGCGGAAATATCAGCCAGTTCACCGCAAATCCAACGGTGACGCCCAAAGCCATCTGGAGGACGTAGGCAAAGGAGAAACCCTCCGCGTTTGAATCACCCAAGACCAGCACGAACAGCGCTGCCATGGGAATCCATTCGGATGCAGTGCCAAGCCGGGGAAGGCCGCCGATGAGCACGCCGAGTCCCACCACCACGGCAACGGCCAAGGCAGTGGGCGCGGCCACAGTGGTGATGACGAAGGCCATTCCGATGCCCAGCACCAAACCCACCAGGCTTTGCAGCCCATGTTTGGCGGAGTCGGCCACTGTGGGGTGCATGCTTACCAGTGCACCCAGCGGCGCATAGTACGGATACTCGGCGGCCGGGCCGGGCATAAAGGGGGCGAGGTACCAGGCCAGGCCTGCTGCTACAGCCGTTTTGGCGGCGAACAAGAGGCGGTGGCGGGTAACGGTTTTTCGTAGCGCGGGAATCAGCCGTCGCCTGTTGGGCAGTTGGCTCATCAACCCTACGTTGGCAGGTAAGTCCTCCCATGTCGAGCGGAAAGTACCGAAAGTGGGGCATGACATCTTTTGGAAATTGGTGTGATTAGAACCGGAGTAAGCGGGTACACACCCATTGATAGTAACGATACTTACTATCCCGGCTGCTGTCCGCAGCCTGCCAACTGTGGAAAGAGAGCGACAATGACTGAGAGCCAATCGCCGCAGGACGGAAGCTTCGCGGCGCCAACCACTGGTGCCCATGCAGGCACCGAACCGTTCACTGGAAACTACTTGGACACACCGGATATTGAGACCCAAACCGCAGGAACCACTGGAATCAGCGGAACCCCGGCCGGGTCCGGAACCGGTTCTGCCAGCTCGGGCAAGGTAGATACTGCCAAGGAGGAAGCTGCGGGGGTGGCCGGAGCCGTGTCGGACGCTGCCGGTGGTGTGGTTGACACCGCCAAGTCTGAGGCCGGCAACGTAGCCCACGAGGTGAAGGTGAACGCACGCCAACTGCTCACACAGACCAAGGGTGAACTGGCAGACCAGGCCCAGGTCCAGCAGCAGCGGGTAGCCGAAGGCTTGCGGTCCATCTCCGATGAACTGTCCACCATGGCCAATTCAAGCCAAAACGGTGGTGTTGCCACGGATCTGGTCCACCAGGCAGCCCAGCGTTCTTCCTCCATCGCCCAGTGGTTGGAGGGCCGGGACCCCGGCTCACTCCTGGACGATGTCAAGGGTTTCGCACGCCGCAAGCCAGGTACTTTCCTGCTGCTCGCTGCCGGAGCCGGAGTTCTTGCAGGCCGTCTGGGCCGGGGCATGGCAGACAACTCACCCGTGGGTAACGCGACCAGTGGAACCACCAACACCACTGAGACGCCGCGCGCCGTCTACTACCCCACACAGGGTGGAGCAGTAACGCCCCCCGCCGTGGATCTCCCCGGTCCCACCACAACAACTGCCGGATACGGTTCAGCCACCACTACGGGACTGGCAACAGGTGGCGCAGCCACTGGCTACGACGCCGGTACTACGGGCGGCTATGACGGATCCACCCTTCCGTATCCGGAGACAACCGCCGGCGGAGTCAAGGGACAAGGTGACCCGCTTGCTGGAGCCATTGACCCTGAGAGTCCCCTTGATCCGGATGACCCCCAGTACGGAGGTCCCCGATGAGCAGTCCCGCCGACCTGCCTCACACAACAGCCCATGAGAAAGCGGAAAACCTTCCCCTTGGTGAGCTGCTGAGCGACCTGACGCGCGACGTCTCCACGTTGATGCGCCAGGAAGTGGAGCTGGCCAAGGTGGAAATCAAGGAGTCTGCCACCAAGGCGGGGAAGGGCGCAGGAATGCTGGGCGGCGCTGCTTACGCCGGCCACATCACCGTGCTGTTTCTTTCCATCGCCCTGTGGTGGGCTTTGGGCCAGCTGGTTGGCCTCGGTTGGTCCGCTGTGATCGTTGCGGTCATCTGGGGAATTGTTGCGGCAGTCCTTGCTGCCATGGGAGGCAAGGAACTGAACGCCATCAAGGGCATGCCAAGGACTGCCGAGACAGTCAAGGAAATACCCCCCGCTTTGAAACCGAACACTGAGGAGACACGATGACGCAGAACCCCGACGCCCTGCGCGCCGATATCGAAGAAACTCGCCGGCGGCTCAGCACCAACGTTGATGCCGTAGCTGACAAGGTCACGCCTTCACACATCGTCAACCGCCGGGTGGACAGGATCAAGACTGCCGTCTTCGGTGCCCGTGACGACGTCCAGTACCGCGCCAGCGAAACGGCGCACCATGCCGGGGATGCTGTTTCCGGTGTGGTCTCGGACATCAGTGACGCGCCACAGGCCATCACCCGCAAGGCTCAAGGCAGCCCGGTCGCGGCCGGTCTTATCGCGTTCGGTGCGGGTTTGCTGGTCTCGGCCCTGATTCCGCCGTCGGATAAGGAACGTGAAGCTGCCCAGGCTCTGAAGGAAGCGGCCCAGCCGCTTACAGATGAGCTCAGCCACGCTGCCCAGGAAGTTGCCGAGCACCTGCGCGAACCCGCGCAGGACGCGATGCAGAACGTCAAGGACAGCGCCACGGAAGCCGCAGCCAACGTCAAGGACGAAGGTCAGGCAGCCGCCGCCGATGTCCAGGACCGCGCGCAGACGGCCAAGGACAACGTCAGCAACCAGTAACGTCCCACTCTGACCCAACTGAGTCGCAGAAGATGCCGTTTAGAACACCCGAAACGGCATTAACTGCGACTCAGTTGGGTTAAGCGGGTATTTAGGCCGGAGTAGGGGGATATTCGCCCTTGATGACGAAGTATGAGCCCCGGATAACACCGGCAAGCTTGGACTTCTGGCGCGCAAACTTGAACTTTGTTTCCAACTCGGCAGGGACCTCCATCCCGTCGGCCAACTTGAAACCAACTGCTCTTTTGCCGTCCTCGAGGCTGTACATCACGTTGATGGACAGTCCTGACTCGTAGAAAACATAGGCCATATGCAGGTCTTCCACCTGGAAGGCCGTGGCTTCCAGCGGGCGGGACTCAATAACGATGTCGCGTTCTTCGCGAAGGATCCGGCTGACGCGCTCCACCACCTCCGGGACCTCACTTGCCGGACTCACCTCAAACACGTGCTCATACTTGTTCCGGAAATACCGGGCTTCGTTGGCGCGTAAACCTGCAGCAGCCCCGGCTACCGGTGATGATTCCAAGCCGGTAGTGGAAACAGTCTTGAAGTCAACGGTGTAGGGCATGGGCTCTCCTGGGGTCATCACTTATCTGGTCAGCGAACTAGTCAAAATCAGCGAACTTCAAGAATCATTTGCAGCAAGCGGGCGGCGGCCGGACGGGCGGCGTGCTCCTCTGCCCACTGTGCCCGGGCCAGTGCCTTGCTTACTGCCTGGGTGGTGATGCCGAGCTCTTGGGCGACGGCTTTCTGTTGACCCCGGACACCCGGCGTGAGCAGATCCAGTACCCGCCATTCCGCTGTACTGCGGTGCTGGACGATGTGTCCCAGAAGCCTCAGCACGGCCTCCGCCTCAGAGGCCAAGGCGGCCAGCGGGCCATCAACTGCAACGGGGATACGTTCTTTGCCGTTGCGAAGGCGATCCACGGCCCGGCGTGCATAGACGAGACCATGACCGGAGGCATCCTTGACCAGGTTCGGCAGGGGTTCATTAATGGGGCCGACGCCGATTCCCACGTACCACTGGCCGGTCCGGAGCGCGATCAGGGCCGTCTCTACGGCTTGGTGGCTGTTTTCCACAATGCCCTGCACCTCATCCTCAACCGAGCGGTCAAAGTCGAGCCGCGCAGGAATGTGCCGCAGGTCCTTGAGCAATTGCGGCACAAGATCGCCGTCGTGGCGGCTGTCGCGTTGGTTGATGGTGAGAGTGAACATAGTGGATCAAATGCTACCGGCTGGTAGTCGGTCTGCAAGGGCCAAATTTTGCCCTGCCGGATCAACTCGTTCAGTCAAGCGCCGTCCGTCCGGTCAGTACGACGGCGGGCAGCGCACCTGCCGCCGTCCGCGCGGCGTCGGGTATTCCGGCGTCCTGCATGGCCTCTTGCATGGCAAGAACCAAGGGGGCGGGGTCCTGGTTGGTGGCGAAGACCCAGAAGGTTCCGCGGGCGTGGAAAACCACCGCACTCCGTCCTCCCGCGCCTAGGGAAACCTTGCGGCGTGCCACCAGCCTGTGATCGGGATCCGTGCCGTCGGCGGTGGTCACGGCCTTGATGCTGCCTGGCACCACGTCTCTCCAAGGAATCACCAATGTGGTGTGTTTCTGCGAATACTTGGCCACAATCCCGCGATCAAAGACCAGAACTTTCCGGAAGCTCCCCAGAAGGGTCATGGACCACAGCACCAGCCCGGTCAGAACGCTGGTCAACACAAAGAAGGCGGGATGGTTGAAGTGTCCTGCCTCCCGCGTGGAGCGGATGGGGCTGATGAACTCCGCTATTGTTCCGAAGACGAAGCCTACAACCAGGCAGGGGAGCAGGACCTTCCAGAAGATCTTCCTTGAGGACGCAACGTAACGGAGCCGCGCCAGTTCAGGCCCAAGCCTGGACTCGACGCGACGAATCAGCCGGTTATGGGCGGGCATCCGGACGCTGGCCGTAGAGGTTGGGCAAGTTGTGCCGCTCCGCCGCCGCGGCCTGCTCAGCTGCTGCAGCCTTGGGATCCGGGACGGGCTGCTGACCTTGAGCGATTCCCGAGCGCCGGTCAATGGCTGCAAACTTCGGGTCCCATGTGTCATCCCCGCCACCGCTGATGGCGGAGGCAATGAGCATCACCACAAAGAACGGGAAGAAAGACCAACAGATGGCACGCCAACCGCCCAACCAGGCTCCCGCCGTCGTGCCGTTCTTGATCCGCACGGACCTCATACCGGCGGCGGCGTCGCCCACGCTGCCCACGGATCCCCAGATCATGCCGTAAACGAACAGCCCCACGAACCACAGGACCACGTAGAGAGTCAGCCACAAACCGTCGTTGTACCCCAGGGCCGAGCCGCTGTCCATCATTGATTCCCGGACCACCGCAAGGATCACGGCCAGCACCGCGTAGCCAACCAGGAACACCAAGGCATCCAGCACCCGGCCCCAGAAGTGGGCTGTTCCGGATGCTTTGACGAAGTACGCGCCGGTATCGGTGTGGCGGCGGACAGTGCGTCCGGTCAACGGATCCACGAATCCGGTGGAGGTTGTGGGTTTAGGAGTGCTCATGAGGGGCTTTCAGCTCGACGGCGGGATGTGGCTTTGGGAGCGGAACGTCAGGCCAGGCCGGCCAACCCACCCAGGACGCGGGCCAGGGAAGCAGCGGAAGTTTCCTGCAACTCGAAGGCCACTGTTTCGCCCTGCTCCGGCTGATCCGATTTCGGGGCGCCTTCCACGCGCGGTGTCAGAACGTGAACGCCAGACGGGCCGGTGTAGACGGTGACGGTGGGGAATTCGTTGGTGTCGGAGTTGAACGCCACCACGTTGCTCGCAGCCTGGGTGTCGGCCAACGCCGTGGCGGCGTGCGCCTCGAACTGGGCCTCTGTGTAAAGGGCAGGATCGGTGTCGCGGGTCGCCGCCTTCTGCGGGTCCACGAACTCCGCCAGGCGGGGAACCAGTTGATCGCGGGTGACTACGGTGAAGCCGTGCAAACCGCTTTCGTCCACTTCTTCCAACAGGACGCCGTCATCGTGAAGGTAGCCGTAGAGCCAGCGCTTGCCGGTGGAGACGGTCCGTTCCACGGAGACAACGCTGCTGCCGCTGCGGCGGAGCGTGAGCGTGCCGGTGATTTCCTCGGTGGCGTGCAAGCGCGACGGCTCAGTTTCGCCCTCGAAGACCACCGGGTACACCAGCTCCTTGGCCAGCAGGCCGCGCAAGGCAATAGCGCACATCAGCTCCTTGCTGGCATCCTGGGCCGAAAGCCACGGCAGGGCTACCAACTGTTCGTGCTGAACGCCGTCCAGTGCCACAACTTCTTCATCGGTCAACGTGGGCAAAGGCGCGCCGATTGCGCTGGCACTGGCCAGGACCTTGGCTGCGGCCTCAACGTCCCGCTGGGTCCACTTCATGGTGCTGGTGGTCATCCGAATATCCCTCCGACAAAGTTTCCGACTGACTTGGCGGCGTCACTGACCCCGTCTGCCACCTTACTGCCTACGTCCTTTGCGAAGCCCGCCACCTCCTTGGCACCGTCGGCGATGTAGCTGCCGGGGTTGCGGGCGAAGTTGCTGATGGAGTCCCAGTTGTCCGCCACCAGATTGCCCAGTGCCCAAGCGCCCGCAACAATGCCTGCGCCGATGACGATCGGAGCACCGATCGGGCCCAGAAGCGCAGCACCACCGGCCGTCATGAGCATGATGCTGCCCACGCCGCCCACCACGGACAGCCCACCTGCCACACGGTCGCCGGTGCCTCGCCAGCCGTCGTGCTCCGGGTTGATCATGTCGCTGATGCCGCCCACAATGTTCAGCGGTGCTGCCAAGGCTCCAGCTACCCGGAGCCCCTTGGAGAACTTGCTGGCATCCTGGAACGCCTGGCTGTAGGGGATGTTGGCTTTGAGGTCGGTGAGGACATCAGTGACCTTCTCACCATTGCGCAGTGCGGTCATGGCGTCGCGGACCACGGTCCCGCCGGCCCGCCAGTTGGTCAGGACTTCGCGGGTCTTCACCCATTCGGCGTTGCCAAGCTTGAGGTATTTGTACGCCGTCCACAGCGGGGCACCCACGCCCTTGACGCCCATGGCCGTGTCATAGACGTCCTTGAGGACGCCCACAGATGTGCCCGAGCCGTCGTTGTGGCTGGCGAATTCCTGCTGGTTGGCGTGCTTCTTCAGTTGGCTCGCGTTCTCGCGCAACATGTTGGCGGCCTTGACCAGGCTCTGCCGATGCTGGGAATTCCAGTCGCCCTTGAACACCGTGGCGTCGCGGCCCTGCCACGCCGTGGTGGAGTTGATTGCGTTGGACAACTGCGTGCTTTGCAAGCTGATGGCATCGGCAGCTTTGCCCATCACGCCTGCCAGACTGCGAAGCTGCCCTATATCCGCGCCGTAGAACCCAGCCAATGGAACCCCCTTTAAACAAGCATCGAAAAGTCTCGTCCCAGCCTAAGGGGACGCACAGCTTGCCGCGATGGGGAGACGTGCCCATAAGTGACCCCGCGTTGCTTTAAAAAGTACGACGGCGGCCGGTGCGGTTCGCGGGGAACCGTACCAGCCGCCGTCGGGCGTAAATCAGAGGCGAACCTAGTGTGCTGCCGGAACGTAACGCTTGATGGAAGCTTCCAGCTCGGCTTCGGCAGCGGCGCGGTCGCCCCAGCCTTCAGCCTTGACCCACTTGCCTGGCTCCAGGTCCTTGTAACGGGTGAAGAAGTGCTCGATTTCCTTGATCAGGAATTCGCTGACGTCGCTGACTTCCTGGATGTGGTCGAACCGTGCATCAACGGGGACGCAAAGGACCTTGGCGTCTCCGCCGCCGTCGTCGGTCATGTTGAAGACGCCGATGGGACGGGATTCAACGATGACGCCCGGGTGGAGGTCGAAGTCCTGCAGGAGCACCAGTGCGTCCAGCGGATCGCCGTCTTCGCCCAAGGTGTTCTCGAAGAAACCGTAGTGCGTGGGGTACTGCATGGAGGTGAACAGGACGCGGTCCAGGCGGACACGGCCGGTTTCGTGGTCAACTTCGTACTTGACGCGCGATCCCTTGGGGATCTCGATGGTCACGTCGTGCTTCATGGAATGCTCCTTGACGGGTGTGGGTGGGGCGCGGCAGGCAAAAGCACCGCCGGCGCCGCCGACTACTATTGAGGATATAGCGAGAGGCCCGGGTTTCTTGAACCGGCGGGGACATTTCAGGACTGACAGGACCAAGCAACTTCCATGATGGGCGTTAAAAACGGGGGTGCCCGCAAGCGGGTGGCCGCGGCGTGGGGGCGCTTCACCTGGCCGGTGTTGCTGATCACGGTTCTGCTGTGCCTCGGCGCAATAGTGGTGGCGGGGATGTTTCCGGGCCTGCTCAGTGCCCCCAAATCACCGCCTTCGATTCCCGCCTGGCAAAAAGTGCCGGACCGCCTGTCGGATTCCACCAGTGTGCTTCCGTTGGATGCTCTGGCGCCCGTTCCTGTCCCTGCCCAAGTGGCCAAACTCCTCGACACCACGCTCAAGCCGGATGGTGCGGGCAGCATCAGCGGGGTGGTGATGGACGCATCCACCGGGCAGGTTCTCTTTGATCGGGACGCCAACGCCAACCGCATCCCGGCCTCGAACATGAAGCTGCTGACCGCCGTCGCTGCTTTGAAGGCGCTCGGTCCCGAGTCCCGGTTCACTACCCGCGTGCTCGCGTCCGAGAACCCCTCCGCAGTGGTGCTGACCGGGGGAGGGGATGTCCTCCTGGGCTCCGGTATCTCCGACTCTGCCGCCGTTCTTGGGCGCGCCGGACTGGCGTCTTTGGCGGCGGATACAGCTGCCGCTTTGACCGAGGCCGGGGTGTCGGGTCCGGTCACCGTCCAGGTTGACGATTCCCTCTTTACCGGCGCGCCCCTCAATCCGGCCTGGAGCCTGGACGATGTTGCTGCCGGAGAAACTGCGCCCCTTTACTCCTTGGCGTTGAACTCCGGCCGCTACAGCCCCAACGTTCTCAGCGGACCCCGGCCCCAGGATTCGGCTTCCACCACCGCCCAGGCGTTCGCCGAGCAGCTGGCGGCCGCCGGCGTGGCGGTGAGTCCCGGCGTCGAACGCGGCAAAGGCCTCCCCGCCAAAGTGCTGGCCGCCGCTGAGTCAGCCACCGTCAGCGAGCAAGTGGACCTTATGCTCGAATCCTCGGATAACTTCCTCGCCGAAGCGTTGGGACGGTTGACCGCTTTGGCGTCCGGTCAGCCAGGGACGTACGACGGCGCCACAGCGGCCGTGCGGCAAAGGCTGGGGGAGTTGGGGATCGCCACGGATTCGATGCAGTTGGCCGACGTTTCCGGCCTTGCCTTGGAGAATCAAGTCACGGCGTACCAGTTCGCCGAGGTTGTCCGGGCCATCACCAGCGGGCCGGACCTTGCCCTGCGGACAGCGCTGGACGGATTCCCCGTAGCCGGACTCACCGGAACCTTGGATGACAGATATGTGGACGCCGGTACGTCCGAGGGCGCCGGGCTGGTGCGCGCCAAAACCGGGACGTTGAACACGGTGATTGCGCTGAGCGGCTACGTGGTGGATGCTGACGGCCGGCTGCTGGTGTTCTCCTTCATCGGCAACAAGCTGGACCCCGGCGCTGCGGGCAACAAGGTGGCCATGGACCGTTCGGCGTCGGTGCTTGCCGCCTGCGGGTGCCAAGGCTGAATCCTCCGCGTGAATCCTCCGCGCGCAGCGAACTTAAGGCTCACTGTCGCCTCACGTGTGGTCTGATGGACCGTATGGTGTCATCTGCCCGAGATTCGTCAGCAGGGGCCCCGTCCCTGATCAATTGGGACCTGGCCGCCTCTACGGCTGCCCGGCTTGCCCCTCCCGGCCCGGAGCTTAGCTCCGCGGAGATCGGCAAGGCCGTGGACAATCTGCGCTTCAACGCGGATATCTCCGTCCCGCACGTGCACGACATCACCGGATTGGACGCCGCGAGGGACCTCCGTGATTCGCACGTCCTCGTGGTGGACCGCGCCTCGTGGTCCAAGGCCAATACACAGAGTTTCGCGGTGATGCTGCAACCCGCCTTGAAGAAAATGCTGGAAAGCCGCAGCGGAGTGGCCATGACCCCGGCCGCGGCTGCCGCCAGTGGTGCCATCACCGGCGCCCAGCTGGGCGCTGTGCTCTCCTTCCTCTCCAGCAAGGTCCTCGGCCAGTACGATCCTTTTGCTGCCCTCGCCCCGGATTCCAAGGTTCCCCCGGGCGGCAGGCTCCTGTTGGTTGCGCCCAACATCATCTCCGTGGAGCGCGAACTCAACGTCCACCCGGACGATTTCCGGCTCTGGGTCTGCCTGCACGAGCAAACCCACCGGGTCCAGTTCGCGGCAGCACCATGGCTCCGGCACCACATGCTGGATGAGATCGAAAAGCTCAGCGGCAACCTACTGGGCAACATGGACACGTTGGTGGAACGCGCCAGCGCTGCAGCCAAGTCCCTGCGGGACCGCAACCCCTCCGAGAAGACTCCGGGCCGCGGAGCCATCCTGGACCTCCTCCAGAACCCGGAGGAAAAGGCATCACTCTCCCACATCACGGCCGTCATGAGCCTTCTTGAGGGTCACGCCAACGTGGTGATGGACGCCGTGGATTCGAGTATCGTCCCCTCCGTGCGAACCATCCGCCAGCGCTTCAACGAGCGCGGCAAGGACCGGGGCGTAGTGGAGAAGTTCATCCGCAACCTCCTTGGCCTGGATGCCAAGATGCGGCAGTACACCGACGGCGCCAAGTTCGTCCGCGAAGTGGTTGCCGTGGCCGGCATGGAGGGCTTCAACCGGGTGTGGGAAACCGCCGAGTACCTACCCACCGAAGACGAGATCCACAACTCCAAGCTGTGGCTTGAGCGGATGGGGCTTTGAGCGTTCCTGCTGGTTCCGCAGGTGGTTCTTCCAGTGGGTCCCGTGTTGGTTCCGCGGGTTCGGCTGGTTCTTCTGGTTCCGCGGGTAAGGGACGACGACGGCCCGGGCGTTTGGCGCCGGTGGTGGGCAAGGCCCGGAAGCAGTTGCAGAACGCCTTGGCCTCAGCGGGATACCCGTCCCAGGTGCTTGTTGCCTGTAGCGGAGGGCCGGATTCGTTGGCTTTGGCTGCCATAGCCGCCTACTTCGGCCGGCGGGGTCACGTGGACGGGCATCCGGTGTCCGTTGCCGGTGTGGTGGTGGATCATCAGCTCCAGGCAGGCTCGGCGGAGGTCGCGTCCCGAACCGCTGCAGTGCTGCGTGAACTGGGTTTAGCGCCGGTTGAAGTGCGAACTGTAGAAGTTGCCGCCACTGGCTTTGGGCCGGAGGCTGCTGCCAGGGACGCTCGCCATTTTGCTCTGGAATCGGCCGCTGACCAGCTCGGCTGTGATGCGATCCTGCTCGGCCACACCTTGGACGACCAAGCAGAGCAAGTACTCCTGGGCTTGGCCCGCGGGTCCGGGACACGATCACTGGCTGGCATGAGACCGGCCCGTGGACGACTACTCCGGCCCTTCCTTGGCCTTCGCCGTGAGGAAACACTGGAAATTTGCCGGGTAGAGGATCTCTCACCCTGGCACGACCCCAGCAATTCCGATCCCGCCTTTGCCAGATCGCGGACACGTGTTGAAGTCATGCCTGTGCTGGAGGAAAAGCTTGGTCCCGGAGTTGCCGAATCACTCGCCCGCACGGCCGCGATCCTGCAGCAAGACGCAGACTTCCTCGAAGATCTCGCCCACGAGACCTATCTCTCACTTGTCCAGCGTATGGAGGACGGTGTCTGGTTGCCCGAGGACGCCGTTCGTGAGCTGCCCGCAGCGCTCAGGTTCCGGGTCATCGCCAAGGCGGCGGCCGACGTCGGGGGTCAACAACCCGGCTACGGACGCCTCCATGCCGCGGAAGCGCTGCTTCGCCGGCAAGGGTCGGCGGGCCCCGTGGAACTTCCGGGGCATGTCAGTGTGTTCCGCTTATCCCTCAGTGATTTGGAGCAGGAACGCGCTGTCTCAACGGGTGCTTCGTCGGCTGTTTCGGCGGGTGCTGCGGCCGACGGCGTTCCCCGACTGGCCTCCCCCTGTGGGAAGCTAGTATTCCGGCATCAGAAACCGTCCCAACAGTAGCCGCACCGAGCATCAAAACAGGAGCCATTGGTGGATTCAAACGACGTCCAGGCAGATCTCAAGCACGTTCTTTACACCAAAGAGCAAATCCAAACGCGTATCGCGGAACTTGCTGCGCAGATCGACAAAGACTACGAAGGCCGCGACATCCTCATTGTCGGTGTCCTCAAGGGTGCGGTCATGGTCATGGCTGACCTCGCACGTGCGCTGCACAGCCACGTCAGCATGGACTGGATGGCTGTCTCGTCCTACGGTTCGGGCACACAGTCCTCCGGTGTTGTCCGGATCCTGAAGGACCTCGACACCGACCTCATGGGCAAAGATGTCTTGATCGTCGAGGACATCATTGACTCCGGCCTGACCCTGTCCTGGCTCAAGTCCAACCTTGAATCCCGTGGCACGGCAAGCGTCGAAATCTGCACGGCTTTCCGCAAGCCGACAGCCGCCAAGGTGGAAATCGACGTCAAGTACGTTGGCTACGACATCCCCAACGAATTCGTGGTGGGCTACGGCCTCGACTACGCAGAGAAGTACCGCAACCTGGACTTCGTGGGCACCCTGGCCCCGCACGTTTACGAGTAAGCCCTCTTTTCGCGTTCTCCGCTGACGCCGCGCCCCTTTCCGCCGTTTGCACCCGTAACCTCTGGTGCGTGTGGCGGGTGTGGGTGCGGCGCTGGTGCTTAAGGGGTGCGTTCGGCGGTAGCGGGTGCGGATGTGGAGTTCGTGAAACCTGCCGCTACGCCCAGCCCCCGCGCTAAACTGGACCATGACCGGTGCTCCTGCCCGTCTCCTGACGTGGCTCGCCGTCATGGCGACTTTCCTTACGGCCTGCACTCCTGCGATCGATCTCACGGAGACCGATGCCGGCCAACCCGTGGCGTCAGTTTCCGCAGCGCCCACCGCGGGTGAGCTCGCCGAAGACCCATCAACGAACGCCACCCAGACTCCTGCGCCACCGCCGTCTGCACCGGTGCCACCTCCGCGGTCAGCTGCGCCCGAGGCTTTCGCTTTGAACCTCTACCAAGAGGGGGACTTTGTCCCGCAGTACACCTTTGACTGGTGTGTTGCTGCGAGCATTCAGATGGCACATAACCTCATCGATGACACTGGAGGTGGAACGTGGGCAGCCTCTGCACAGCAAGGCGAGCTGTGGGAGATGGCCCGTGCACGGTCATCTAATTCGTTCAACGGTGCCAATCCTTTGGGCTGGGCGCAGGTGTTAACTGAGGCCGGAATGGGCCCGTACTCGGTGGTAAGCATTGCGAATTACGAGGACGCGCTGCAGACAGCTGCGCGTGCAATAGCCGAAACCGGGCGGCCGGTGGGGCTGGTTATGTGGAGCGGCCGGCATGCCTGGGTGATGAGCGGCTTTGAGTCGATGGGTGATCCCGCGCAGTTCCGTGAGTTTCAGGTTACGGGGATTCGTGTCTTGGACCCGCTCTATCCATACGGCAGCGGGCAGTGGGGTCCTTCTCCCGAGCCCAACAGTCTGCTTACGCCGGAACAGTTAGCCGCACAGTTCGTGGTGCGTGAGCCGCGGCGCTGGAGCACGGACCTGCCCACTGGTTACTTGCTGGTGCTGCCGGTCGCGGCCTGACTTAACTGGATTCCTTAGGCAGCACGGAGAGAGCGAAGACCGCCGTCATTCAGAATACGAGCGAACACGCGTGGGTTCATCATGTCGGACCAGTCCCATCGAATAACGGAAAGGCCAAGTGCCCGAAGCGCGTTTTCGCGGGCCTTCTCAGCCATGACGGCCTGCTGGATGGTCTGGCCTCCGCGCAGCTCATGTCTCAAGTACTTTCCGTGCCCATCGAATTCCCCCACCAGATCGAGCTCGGGCCACCAGAAATCAGTTCGGGCAGTTCTTCCGTTTCCCAGGGTAAATGAGCTTTGAAGGCTAGGCATGGGAAAGTTGAGCAAGATCATTTGAGCTCGGCTCATGGATTCACCCACTGATTCGGAGTGCTCTGAGGAGAGATCCAGAATCGATGCGGCACGTCGCTTCCTTGAGAGGCTGGTGAGGGCGGTGACAGCTTCAGTCAATTCGTCCATCCGTGCTGGAGGACCCCACGGCTTGTCCTTATTCCAATTGTCGGCCTCAAAAGCGTCTCCCCATCTCTGCTTTCGTCGGCTGGAGTCCGCAACGGCCAAGGCCTCAGCAAAATTCAGGCAGGCTGCCAGCTCTACCGTGGTGCGGACCTTGTCTGTGACATGGAATGCGCCCAGTTCGGCTACTCCAATGTCCAAGGACCCCAAGCTTCTCCGGATCCCGTGCTTTGACCTGCCGCCTCGAGGGTCATCGGTGACCGTACATAGGCGCTTCGGCACGCCCACTACGCCGAGCCCCCAAAGGAGTGCGGCCGTCTGCAAGTTGAAGAGGGGCGCAGTCATGGCTCCATTGACCAGAGCAGCTGCTTGAAGTCCGTGCCGCTGGCGCTCATTTAATTCCGACCAATAAGCAGAGGGAATGTATGCGCCCCGCCGGACCCGGACGAGCTCACCACGTTTGGCCTGCTTAGCGAGCTGGCGCGCGTCCTGTCCGATACGTGTGGCGTCTGAAGCAAGTATGAGTTCTGGGATGGGCATGGGTTCCACGCTTCCCGTTCTTGTTCGACGTCGAAAGCGTTAATCCGGGCTATGTGGAAAAACAGCAGCAAGCCACACGATAGAAGCAGCAAACCACACGAAAGAAACGAAGAGTGCACGACGCCAAATTGCGCGAATCGGGGGGAGCTCCTCCAGGTCTGCACCCTTTTCCGCCGAGCGCACCAGTTCCTCAACAGGCCCGCACCCTTTTGCGCCGTGCGCGCCGGTGGTTACGGGGGCAGAGGGCGCGTGCGGGTGCGCGGGCCAGAGGAAGCGGTGGTTACGGGTGCGGAGGGCGCGAGCGGGTGCGCTGCCCGGTGGTCTGTGAAGGTTCCAGAGGTGTGGTTCGGTGGGAGTCAGAAGGCTGTTTCGGGTGGTGGAGCTCCTCCAGGCCTGCACCCTTTTGCGCCGAGCGCGCCCGTTCCTCACCATGCCCGCACCCCTTTCCGCCATTCGCGCCGGTGGTTACGGGGGCAGAGGGCGCGTGCGGGTGCGCGGGCCAGAGGAAGCGGTGGTTACGGGTGCGGAGGGCGCGTGCGGGTGCGCGGGCCAGAGGAAGCGGTGGTTACGGGTGCGGAGGGCGCGTGCGGGTGCGCTGCCCGGTGGTCTGTGAAGGTTACAGGGGTGTGGTTCGGTGGGAGTCAGAAGGCTGTTTCGGGTGGTGGAGCTCCTCCAGGTCTGCACCCTTTTGCGCCGAGCGCGCCCGTTCCTCACCATGCCCGCACCCCTTTCCGCCATTCGCGCCGGTGGTTACGGGGGCAGAGGGCGCGAGCGGGTGCGCTGCCCAGAGGGAGCGGTGGTTACGGGGGCAGAGGGCGCGTGCGGGTGCGCGGGCCAGAGGAAGCGGTGCGCCGGCAACGAGGGCAACACCGGGCGGGACCACCAGAGCAACACAAAACCCTGTTCCAGCACACACAACGCGAGTATCCTGTGTACGCCCAGAGGGAACTTTTGGACTTTCCGATGCGTGAATTACTGGGAACGGTGTATAGCTTGAAACTGAAGCAGCACCACTCGCGCGCAGAAGTTGCGCCTTGAAGCACTACCAGGAGGGACGGGGCAAAACCCCGATCAGATGAAAGCTAAGAGTTTCTTCAAGGGCCCGGGCATCTGGATTGTTGTCGTCGTTGGCTTGCTCCTGGTGGCATTCGCAACACTGGCTCCGGGCGGGTCCACGCGCATTGACACCAAAGAGGGCCTCGAACTCCTTTCCCAAAGCGGGAAGGTTGAGCAGGCCAAAATTTTCGACGCCGAGAACCGCGTTGACCTGGTGCTTAAGGACAACCTGAACCTGGATGGCCAGGACAAGGGCAAGAACGTGCAGTTCTTCTACGTCACGGACCGTGGTCCGGACGTGGTTAAGGCTGTTACCAACGCCAACCCGGACAAGGGCTTCACGGACCAGCCGGTGGAAAACAACTGGTTCTCCGGGCTGTTCTCCCTGCTGATCCCTGTGTTGCTGCTCGGTGTCCTGTTCTGGTTCCTGCTTTCCCGCATGCAGGGCGGCGGCTCCAAGGTGATGCAGTTCGGTAAGTCCAAGGCCAAGCTGGTCAATAAGGACATGCCGCAGGTGACCTTCTCTGACGTTGCCGGCGCTGACGAAGCCGTGGAAGAGCTCCAGGAAATCAAGGAGTTCCTCCAGGAACCGGCTAAGTTCCAGGCAGTGGGGGCCAAGATCCCCAAGGGTGTTCTGCTCTACGGCCCTCCAGGTACCGGTAAGACGCTTCTTGCCCGCGCTGTTGCCGGCGAGGCAGGCGTTCCGTTCTTCTCCATCTCCGGCTCGGACTTCGTTGAGATGTTCGTCGGTGTTGGTGCTTCACGTGTTCGCGACCTCTTCGAACAGGCCAAGGCAAGCTCACCGGCCATCATCTTTGTTGATGAAATCGACGCCGTCGGACGTCACCGCGGTGCGGGCATCGGCGGCGGCAATGATGAGCGCGAGCAGACGTTGAACCAGCTCCTCGTTGAGATGGACGGCTTCGACGTCAAGACCAATGTGATCCTCATTGCGGCTACCAACCGTCCCGACGTCCTGGATCCTGCGTTGCTGCGCCCGGGCCGTTTCGACCGCCAGATCACCGTGGAAGCACCGGACATGATCGGCCGTGAGCAGATCCTCAACGTGCACGCCAAGGGCAAGCCGATGGCTCCTGGCATCGACCTCAGGGGTGTTGCCAAGAAGACTCCGGGTTACACGGGTGCGGACCTGGCCAACGTCCTGAACGAAGCTGCGCTGCTCACTGCGCGTTCCAATGCCAATCTGATCGACGACCGCGCGCTGGACGAGGCAATCGACCGCGTCATGGCGGGCCCGCAGAAGCGCAGCCGCGTCATGAAGGAACTCGAGCGCAAGATCACCGCGTACCACGAAGGCGGCCACGCCCTGGTTGCTGCCGCACTGCGCAACTCTGCGCCGGTCACCAAGATCACCATCCTTCCCCGCGGACGCGCCCTGGGTTACACCATGGTGATTCCCGAGGACGACAAGTACTCGGTCACCCGCAACGAGCTGCTTGACCAGATGGCCTACGCCATGGGCGGCCGTGTTGCTGAGGAAATCGTGTTCCACGACCCCTCCACAGGTGCATCCAACGACATCGAAAAGGCCACCTCCACGGCCCGGAAGATGGTCACTCAGTACGGCATGAGCGAACGTGTTGGTGCCGTGAAGCTGGGCCAGGGCGGTGGCGAGCCGTTCCTCGGCCGCGATGCCGCACAGGAGCGCAACTTCTCGGATCAGATCGCCTACGTTGTGGACGAGGAAGTGCGTCGCCTGATCGACCAGGCGCACGATGAGGCTTACGCCATCCTCACCGAAAACCGGGACGTTTTGGATCGCCTGGCGCTGGAACTGCTGGAACGGGAAACCCTGAACCAGACAGAGATCGCCGAGATCTTCCACGACATCCGGAAGCGCGATTTCCGCGAGATCTGGCTGTCCAAGGAATCCCGTCCGGTGCAGTCCATCCCGCCGGTGGAATCACGCGCGGAGAAGGCTGAACGCGAAGCCCAGGAAGAAGCCAAGAAGGCCCGTCTGGACGAGCCTTTGGACGTCGTGGCGCCTCACGCCCAGGGAGTGAGCAGCCAGGAGTCATTCCAAGCCCCGCAGCCCGACGGCGGCAACGACCACCCGCATCACGGCTAAGCTTTCTGCTGTGACTCATTTCGACGACGACGACGACCTCGCCGCCGCCCACGGTTCCGCCGCGGGCTCTACGCACGCCCACAAAGTGGATCGCCCGCGCATTGAAGCGGCTGTCCGTGAGATTCTCCTGGCAATTGGTGAAGATCCTGAGCGTGGGGGCCTTTTGGACACGCCCAAGCGCGTGGCCAAGGCTTACGCGGAGGTCTTTGCGGGTCTGCACCAGCACCCTGCGGATGTCCTTTCCACCACCTTTGACCTCGACCATGAAGAGCTTGTCCTGGTAAAGGACATCCCCTTCTACTCGACGTGTGAGCATCACTTGGTGCCGTTCCACGGGGTGGCGCATGTTGGTTATATTCCGTCACATGATGGAAAGGTGACCGGCCTGAGCAAGTTGGCACGGTTGGTGGATATCTATGCGCGGCGGCCCCAGGTGCAGGAGCGCCTCACTACCCAGATCGTTGAGGCATTGGTGAAGCACCTCAACCCGCGCGGCGCGATTGTCGTCGTCGAATGTGAACACATGTGCATGTCCATGCGCGGCATTCGCAAGCCCGGCGCAAAGACCGTCACCAGTGCGGTGCGCGGTCAACTCCATGACCCGGCCACCCGCGCCGAGGCCATGAGCCTCATACTCGGAAGGTAAGCACTATGGACTCCCTCGCTGCAGCACCCGGAACCGGCCCGGCCACAAGCCCGCTGCCGATTCTCCGCAAACCGCGTCCCGCGGCCAGGTTCGAGGACCTGCCAAAGGACCGCACGCTCGTCATGGGAATCCTCAATGTCACCCCGGATTCCTTTAGCGACGGCGGCACTCACCGGACGCCGGATACCGCGATCGCACTGGGCCTGCGGATGTTTTATGCCGGTGCGGACATCATCGACGTCGGTGGTGAATCCACGCGCTCGGGCGCTGAACCGGTTTCCCCTGAGGAAGAACAGCACCGGGTGATCCCGGTGATCAAGGCGCTGGTGAAGGCCGGCGCGCTGGTCAGCATCGACACCATGCACACGTCCACCGCGGCAGCTGCCGTGGAGGCGGGTGCTGCCATCATCAACGACGTCTCCGGCCTGACCATTGAACCGGATATGCCGGAGCTCGTGGCCCGGACCAAGGTTCCGTACATCCTGACTCACCGCCGGGGCGACGCCCTGACCATGGACAGCCTCACGGATTACAACAACGTGACAGAGGACGTGGTTGCTGAGCTCAGCGGCGTCCGCGACAAACTTTATGCAGCAGGCGTTGCGCCGGAGCAGATCATCATTGATCCCGGAGTTGGTTTCTCCAAGAACGAGGATCAGAACTGGGAAATCCTGAAGAACCTGGACCAGCTTTTCTCGTTGGGCCACAAGGTCGTGGTTGCTGCGTCCCGTAAGCGGTTCCTCGGTTCGCTTCTCACTGTGGCAGGCAAGTCTGCCGCACCTCTGGAGCGGGACGCCGCTACCGCTGCCATCACCGCCTTGAGTGCCACCAAGGGCGCTTGGGCTGTCCGGGTTCACGACGTCGGCCCCAGCCTTGACGCCGTCAAGGTTGCCGCCCGCATTTCCCGCTGATTGGATACCGCTGTGGACAGGATCACGCTGACCGGCGTCACCGCCGTCGGTTATCACGGAGTGTTTGATTTCGAACGTCGTGACGGCCAGCCTTTCGTTGTGGACGCCGTGTTGTACACGGACTTCACCAAGGCTGCTGAGACGGATGATCTCCAGTACACGGCCCACTACGGTGAAGTGGCTGAACTGATTACCAAGCACATTGAGGGCGAGCCCCTGAACCTCATCGAGGGCTTGGCGGTCCGGATCGCCGAGGGCATCCTTGAGAACTACAACGTGGCCGCCGTCGACGTCACCGTTCACAAGCCCAAGGCGCCGATCGAGGTCCCGTTCGGCGACGTTACTGTCAGCGTCCACCGGGAGCGATCATGACATCCGGCTATACCAGGGCCATCCTGGCCCTTGGGAGCAACCTTGGGGAGCGGAACGACACCTTGTCCACCGCCGTTGCGGATCTGGTGGACCCGCCGGAGGTGCGCCTCTTGGGTGTCTCCCCCGTGGTGCAGACCAAGGCGGTGGGTGGTCCGGAGGGCCAACCGGATTTTCTGAACATGGTCATGGCTGTGGAGACCACGCTGACTCCCATGGAGCTCCTGAAGCACTGCCATTCAGTGGAACAGAAGCATCACCGCACCCGCGAGGTGCGTTGGGGTCCAAGGACGCTGGACGTGGACGTGATCGTGTTCGGCGATGTCACCAGCGATGATCCTGTTCTGACCATTCCGCATCCCCGGGCAGCCGAGCGCGCTTTTGTGCTCTACCCGTGGTCCCTGCTGGAGCCGCACGCCACACTGGGTGGCCGGAGCGTGGCTGAACTGGCCGCCGTCGCCGATGACATGCCGGACATCCGGCGTTTCGACGGTTTCGGAGACGTGGCCGGCATACCCGCTGCCGGAGCAGTGGAGCAGCAATGAAAGCAATGCGACCCGTAGTTCTGGTGCTCATCGCGGTCATCGCTGCCGTGATTGGTTGGTTGGCTACGGTCACTACCAATCGTTTCAGCATGCCAACCCCTGTGCTGCCGGTCTCTGCGCTCATCACCATGGCTTTCATAGCAGTGCTGACACTCATCATGGGCGTCCGGGTGCTTCGTTGGCGCAATGGTAAGAAGAGGAATCTGCTGAATCCGATCCTGGCAGCGCGGACCCTGATTCTGGCCCAGGCCTGCGCCTACGCCGGAACGCTGCTCCTGGGCTGGCATGCCGGAATCGCCACGGATCTTCTCCGCATTGGTGGTTTGCGTGGCGGCGAAGGAGTTCTCTGGAATGCCCTGCTGATGGGCGGTGGCGGCGTGGTGATGGTGGTGGTGGGGATCGTGGTGGAGCGGTTCTGCCGGATCCCTCCGGAGGATCTTGAAGGTGGCACCGCCGGACCGGAAAGTCGTCGCGGCGAAACCAAAGGTGAAGGCGAGTATGCATACCGAGGCGATTGATCCTCCCGGCGTCCAGTGGCTGCGGGTTTCCCCGAAGTACGTCACGGTTCGCTTGGTGGAGTGGGCTATCGGCAACGTTGTGATGTTGGCGGTCCTTAGTTTGCCTCTCATTTTTGTTCTGCTTGGCTGGTGGCGCTGGCCGCCGTTATGGCTGGCAATCGCGGTTCCTGCGGTGATGCTGGTGTTGGCCTTGTGGCGTCTGGTGCTGATTCCCCGCCAGGTGCGGGCAATCGGGTACACCGAACGCGACGACGACCTCCTCATCCGCCGCGGCATCTTCTTCCAGAGAACCATGGTGGTCCCTTACGGCCGGATGCAATATGTGGACGTGGCGGTGGGTCCAGTTGAACGCAGCCTGGGGCTGTGCACCCTCAAACTCCATACGGCCTCGGCGGGAACCAACGCGCACTTGCCTGGGCTTCCCTCGGCAGAAGGGGCACGTTTGCGCGAGCAGCTTTCGGCTCGCGGAGAAGCCAGGTTGGCCGGGCTGTGAGCCTGGAGAACGACGCCACTCATAGCCTCCCGGCCAAGTCTGAACAAGCGGTCGACGGCGACTGGAACCGTGTCCACCCTGCGTCACCGTTCGTTCGCGGCTGGGTGGCGCTTGCCGCCGTCGGGTTCTTCTTTGGACGTGACGCTTTCGAACGGATGCTGCAGGGGCGGGATTTTGTAGATCCGAATCTCAGCGGCCGGGTGCCGTGGCTTCTGGCCGGCGGCGCCGTGGTGTTGCTGTTGACGGTTGGTGGTTTCATTCTCAGCTGGTATTTCACGCGCTACCAAGTGGCGGAGGGGTACGTCCGGGTCAACACCGGTTTCCTCTTCAAGCAGCAACGGCAGGCTCGCTTGGATCGTGTGCAGGCAATCGACATTGTGCAACCGCTCCTGGCGCGGATCTTCGGGCTTGCCGAACTCAAATTCGAAGTGGCCGACGCCGGCGAGTCGGCCGTGCGGCTGGCTTACCTTCCGCTGGACCAGGCCAAACAGTTGCGTGCCACCATCCTCGCGCGGGCGGCGGGCGTGGTCAGCGGATCCGAGACTACTGAGGAAATTCCGGAAGCTCCTGAGCACGTTGTGCTGTCCGTGCCCCCGTCCCGGCTTATTGGTTCCCTCCTGCTCAGTGAGCAAACCATTGGTATTTTGCTGGGGGCCGCAGTTGTAGTCACAACCTCTGTGGTGTTCGAAAACAACGCAATTTTCCTGGCGCTCATCCCCGGCATCCTGGGTATTGCTGCCTCCTATTGGAGTTCGTTCAATAAGGGCTACAACTTCACGGCCGCAATTTCCCCGGACGGGATCCGGCTCCGGTACGGGCTTCTGGACACGCAGGCGCAGACTCTTCCGCCCGGTAGGATTCAAGCGCTCATGGTGGCTCAGCCGCCCATTTGGCGCATCTTCGGCTGGTACCGGATTCACGTCAACGTGGCGGGCTATGGTTTGGCTGCCAGCACTGAGGGTGCCCGCACTTTGCTGCTTCCCGTTGGCATGAGGCCTGAGGTCCTGCGGATGATGTCCCTCGTGCTGCCGGATCCCGGGGTTGCGGATCCGGAGCGGGTTTTCACTGCCGGGCTGGACGGACTTGGACCGGCCGGAACGGACTTGGCAACGAGCGACGACTTCACCACTACTCCCCGCCGCGCCCGCCTGTTGGCCCCGCTCGGGTGGCGACGCAACGGGTTCCTCGCAACGCAAACTGCCTTACTCATCCGATCCGGGCGCTGGTGGCACACTCTGGTGATGGTTCCGCACCAGCGGACGCAATCCATGGCACTGCACCAAGGCCCTTTGGCAAGGCGATTCGGCGTGGCCGATCTTGTCCTCCACACCACGGCGGGGCCCGTTTCGCCCAGAGTGTTCCAGGCAGGCGTTGAGCAGGCCGTGGAGCTCTTCGATCAGCAGGCTGCCCGGGCCAGGGAAGCCCGGAAGCGGCAAACCAGCGAACAATGGCTGGCTCAGGTGGCCCCGCAGGCTCCGGAGCTTGCGCCGGCTCAGTCCGAACAACGGGCTCAGCCCGAACAACCGGCTCAGCCCGAACAACCCCGCATTTCACTACAACAGGAGGACCGCCACGATGGCTAGGCCAGGACGACTCGGCGTCGGGATTATCGGCGCCGGCAAGGTGGGTGCCGTGTTGGGTGCCGCTTTGCGCGCAGCCGAGCACGCCGTCGTCGGTGTTTCTGCTGTGTCCGAGGCGAGTCGCGAGCGAGCAGAGAACCTGCTTCCGGGCGTCCCCGTTCTGGAGATCCAGGACATCGTGGAACGCTCCGAGCTGGTTTTGCTGGCCGTGCCGGACGACGCCCTTGGCGAGTTGGTTGCGGGGCTGGCCAAACTCGGCGCGTGGCAGCCCGGACAGCTGGTGGCGCATACCTCGGGCCGGTTCGGCGTCGGAATCCTCAACCCTGTCCGCGCGGTCGGCGCGATTCCGCTTGCCCTGCACCCCGCCATGACCTTCACGGGCATGAGCCTGGACTTGACCCGTCTCATGGATTGCACGTTCGGAGTCACGGCCGATGCTGCCATGTTGCCGATCGCGCAGGCATTGGTGGTTGAGATGGGCGCCGAGCCGGTGGTGATTGCCGAGGCCGACCGTACCCTGTATCACGCTGCCCTTGCGCATAGCTCCAATCACATGGTCACCCTGGTGGCGCAGGCGTCGCAGATGCTGCGGGAGATCGGCGTCGAAACTCCCGAGGCCATGCTTGGTCCGCTGTTGCGTGCGACGCTGGAGAACGCCCTTGCCTCCGGCGAATCTGCGCTGACCGGTCCGGTTGCGCGGGGGGATGTGGGAACCGTGTCCGCGCACGCCCAGGCTTTGAAAGAGTACGACGGCGGTGCGGGCGGCGACGTCCTCGCGGCTTACCAAGCAATGGCACGGGCCACTGCGCGCAGGGCGGGAAACCGCGGACTGCTGCGCCCGGAACAACTGAATGACATTGACCAGGCCTTGGGCGCCGAACCCGGGTCGCCGGAAGGAAACTGAACAGCATGGCCATCAAACTTGTAACCACTGCGACGGAACTGCGGGCGGAGAGCGCAAGGCTCCTGGCCGTCAAAGGCGGGAATTCACAGGGGCTGGTGCCCACCATGGGAGCCCTGCACTCCGGTCACGCGGCGCTTGCCAGGACAGCCGTGGCAGAGAATGACGTGGTTGTGGCCACCATTTTCGTCAACCCCCTGCAGTTCGGTGATGCCGTGGACCTGGACCGCTACCCACGCACCCTCGACGCCGACATGGCCCTGCTTGATGCCGAGGGCGTTGACCTGGTGTTCGCACCATCAGTGGACGAGGTGTACCCGGGAGGCCAACCACTGGTGCGGGTGACAGCGGGCGCGCTGGGCGAAAAGTGGGAAGGTGCCTCGCGCCCCGGGCACTTCGACGGTGCCCTCACCGTGGTGGCCAAGTTGCTGCACTACGGACTCCCGGGAGGGGCCGCTGCGGACGGCACGACGGCGGCCTACCGGGCCTATTTCGGCCAGAAGGACGCGCAGCAGCTGGCTTTGGTGAAGCGCATGGTCTCGGACCTGAACTTCCCTGTAGAGATCGTCCCGGTGCCAATCGTTCGTAGTGACGGCGGTTTGGCGCTCTCCAGCCGCAATCGGTTCCTTTCCGAGGAAGAGCACGAAGCAGCGTTGGTGTTGTCGCGGGCTTTACGCCTCATCGAGTCCCGCGCAAACGCGCATGAACCGCTGGACCTCGATTCCGCCGTCGCGCTTGTTCAGTCCCAGCCGCTGGTGGAACTGGACTATTTTGACGTCGTTGATCCCGTAACGCTGGAGCCCCTGGCGGAGAACTGCAAGGAAACACCCTTCCGCGGTGAGGGGTTGGCGATCATCGCAGCCAAGGTGGGGCCGGTGCGGCTGATCGACAACGCTCCTTTGTTCTCCTAGCGTTCAGGAATTTTCCTACTGACGGGAATTGGATGGGCGTTTAGACTGTTTTAGTCTTCACCGGCACAGATCGCCGGACACCAAATCCAAACCTTGGGGAATCCTCATGTCTACCGACGTCACGTCCGACGCCAACGGCAAACCTGAATCAGGCGTTTCCGGCACCGTCACCTCCGCAGAGGCGCAGGTGTCACAGGCGCAGGCTTCACAGGCGCCGGCCTCGAACGGCCCGGTGTCCGACGCCTCGGTGTCCGGGAAGATGTCACGTGAATCCGTGACAGTCATCGTCACGCTGCTGGTGGCAACCTTCGTTGTCATCCTCAACGAGACCATCATGAACGTCGCCCTCCAGCGACTCATGACAGACCTTCAAGTGAGCGCTTCCACCGTGCAGTGGCTGGCCACCGGCTTCATGCTGACCATGGCCGTGGTTATCCCCACCACCGGGTTCATCCTGCAACGGATGAGCACCCGCGGAGCATTCATGCTGGCCATGGGACTGTTCAGTGGTGGAACCTTGCTGGCCGCACTGGCGCCGGGTTTCCTGGTGTTGCTGTTGGCACGCATCGTTCAGGCCGGTGGTACCGCCATTATGCTGCCGCTGCTGATGACCACCATTCTCACACTGGTGCCCATGTCCAAGCGTGGTGCCGTCATGGGCAACGTGAGCATAGCCATCTCCGTGGCTCCGGCCATGGGCCCCACCGTTTCAGGCATCATCCTGGACAACTTCTCGTGGCGCTTCATGTTCGTGTTCGTGCTGCCCGTTGCCTTGGCTGCCTTCGCGATCGGGGCCAAGTACCTCACCAACGTGGGAGAACGCGAGAAGACCACCCTGGATGTTCCTTCGGTGATCCTCACCGTGCCCGCATTCGGTGGCTTGGTTTACGGCCTGAGCCAGATCGGCGGCGCGGACGCCGGCGTTGTTCCCGTCATCGCACTGGTGGTGGGTATCCTCTGCCTGGCATTGTTTGTCTTCCGGCAACTCAAGCTCCAGAAGTCCGACGCCCCGCTGCTTGACCTTCGCGCCTTCAAGTTCCGCATGTTCACGGTGTCCACGCTGCTGATGGTCGTTGCCATGATGGCGCTGTTCGGCGGCGTGATCCTGTTGCCGCTGTACCTCCAGAACACCCTTCACCTTCAGCCTTTGGAAACCGGGCTGGCACTGTTGCCCGGCGGTTTGGCCATGGGCCTGCTGGGACCGGTCATCGGGCGGATCTTCGACAAAGTGGGCCCGCTCCCTCTGACCGTAACCGGCTCCGTGCTGATGGTCCTGACGCTCTGGCAGTTCTCCCGTCTGGATGAGGGAA
This sequence comes from Arthrobacter sp. 9V, assembly GCF_902506065.1. GTDB lineage: Bacteria > Actinomycetota > Actinomycetes > Actinomycetales > Micrococcaceae > Arthrobacter. The sequence continues at coordinate 4,551,415 of NZ_LR732912.1, read as the reverse complement.
GTTCGCTTGGCTGGGTTATTGCCCTGCACGTCACCCTGAGCCTCGGCTTGGCCTTGCTCTTTACACCCGCCTTCACCACAGGCTTGAACCCGTTGCCTCCGCACCTCTACTCCCACGGTTCCGCAATCATCAGCACCGCACAGCAGGTGGCCGGTGCAGCTGGTACGGCTTTGCTCGTGTCCATCTACGCGGTGGTCTCTGCCTCGTCCGGCCTGGTGGCCGGTATGCAGGCAGCGTTCCTGGCCGCCACCGCTATTGCAGTCGCAGCCGTGGTGCTCGGTGCCATGATGCGCAAGACCGAAGGCGCCGGAGGGCACGGGGGCCACTAACCCCGGTTAAGGCTGTGGGCTGTGGTGGCTGCAGCCTGTGTTGAGGGCGGCGGTCGTTGTGGGCTGTGGTGGCGGCGGTCATGTTCGGTGTGCTCGGTCGTTCCTCCCTTGGACGCGCGCTGCCGGATGACCGCCGCCCCTCCCGACGCTCGCTCACCTTCCCTCGGGTTTGGGCTGGACGCTCGTGCAGGTCCCTCGGGCTTATTGTCGACGCTCGCTCATTTCCCTCGGGTTTGGTCTGGACGCTCTCTCACTTTTGGTGGGGGAGCGTTGTGGTTTAAAGGTTCGACGGCGGTGGTTGGGTTTGGGGTTTGGGTTTGGGGGCGGGTGTGTGGGTGGTTGGTTGTGTGATGGGCTTCACGGGAAGTTGTTGGTGGGTTTGCTCCGCTGGCCGCCAAGCAAGCAAGCTTGCCAGCAACCAAAAAACAACGGGGGAGGAAAGAAAGTAGCTGGCCGGGTCACACCGCTCCCTCACCAATCCTCTGCAAAGGACACAAAACCAATGAACACCACAGAACCCCAGGAACCGGCGTTTCAGCACAAGACGGACGCAGATTGGTTCTATGCCTTGGACCTGGACAATGCCGAAGATCGCCGACTCGCCAACGGCGGGCATGATCCGCTCACTGACGGACCTCTCTAGAAGGGCAAGGAGACGCCATGCTTACCCACCGCATAGCCCTTTACATCCCGTCGCGACTCAGCGAGAACGTCACCGTGGCCAGCCTTGATGCCCGTCACAGCAGCCTTCAAATCATCGTCGGCGGCGGCCTGGAGTGCATCGCCAGAGGAGACTGGCAGGTCTACCTGAACGCCGACACGCAAACGACCGGACCATCGAACGTCCGCGCCGCGCAGCTGCTCCACGAAACCGGGCTTGATCTGCCCGTCACCGGGAACGCCGTGTTCCTGGGCAGGGAAGGTCTCAGTCATGACGTCGACGTTCCGGAGTACTTGATCCGCCGTGCCGAAGCACTCTTCGACACCCGGCTGACCCAGCCAGCGGCCTAAACCAATAGGGTGGCCGGGACCAGCTCCCGGCCACCCTCCCAAGTTTTGAGGAAACAGAACCATGACGAACTTCTGGGATGAAGACGGCGATTTCGACTACGAAGCCCACCACGAGGCAGGCCAACGCGACCAAGCAGTCGAGACGGCCGCAAGGATCGGCTACCCGGGAATGGCGGATGCTTTCTACTACTTCGGGCTGCAGGGCAAACCGGATGCAACCTTCACGCCCGAACTGCTCACGGCGTTGGATACGTGGCAGGTCCAGCTCAAGAAAATAGAAGCTGCCCCGGCCGACGAGGAAATCAAGGATCTACAGCGCCAGACCGAGGAAGCCACCAACGCGATCCTCACCAAGATCGACAGCGCCACGTAAGCCGGGTGGGCCGTTCGCCTTTCGTGGGCGGGCGGTCCGCCGCAGGTGGCCGGCACTTGTGGGTGGTTGCCGGCGACGGACCGCCGTTCCCGCCCAAGGGCCGGCACTGCTCACCTGGTGCGTGCGGCAAGCCCGGGCCGGGATTGACTTGGGCGGATCCCCCGCGGACCAGGGAGAGGCATGCTCGCGGGGCTCGCACCCTTTTGGGCGTCCACTCCGCTTCGCTCCGTGGCCGGCTGTTGGGCCCGGTCCCGACGTCGCAGAGCTCCGCCGTGCCCGGTCCTGTTGTGTCTACGACGTTTTTTGGCTGCTGTCCTTCGGATTCTATGTGTCCGCTCCACCCCGTCTAGCCCCTCCGCGGGCTCCGGGGCCTGCGGTGCAGGAATTTCCCTACGGCGCTCCTGCGTCGCTTATTTCCTCCGGGAATTTCCCACACCTTGCCCAAGGGTAGACAGGCCTCCGTCGGCCACAGCTCCGCAAGCTTCGCCAGCAGCCAAAAAACAACGGGGGAGGAAAGAAAGTAGCTGGCCGGGTCACACCGCTCCCTCACCAACCATTCCTCTGCAAAGGACACAAAACCATGAACGCAGCACCAACGCTCGAACTGCTTGACCCCACCACCTTGACCGTGGACACCAACGTTCGCAAGGATGCCGGACTCACCAAGGAGTTCGTGGCCAGCATCAAGGAACACGGCGTGCTGGTGCCCGTCGTCGCCCACCGGACCGAGGACGGAACCGTGCACGTGCTGATGGGACAGCGCCGCACCCTTGGAGCCGTTGAGGCAGGAGCCGCGAGCATTCCCGTGCTCGTCGGTGCCAGCCCCGAGGAAGCGGAACGCCTCGCCACGCAGGTAGTTGAGAACGACCATCGCAGCGCACTCACCGACGGCGACCGCGCCGAAGCGTTCCACCAAATGGCACTGCTGGGCGTGAGCGCTAACGTCATCGCCCGGAAGATGGGAGCAAAGAAAGCAGTGGTGGAAACCGCGCTGAAGGTCAAAGCGAACGCCACCGCAGCCCAGGCACTGGACCAAGGCCTGACGCTGGAACAGTCAGCCGTGATCGAGGAATTCGCAGACGACGCCGAGGCAGTGGCTCTGCTCGAAAGCCTCGCCACTGAGAATCCCGGGAACTTCGCCCACCGGGCGCAGCGGCTCCGCGACGAGCGCAAGAACAACGCCCTGCTCGCCGAAGCCTGCGCCGAGGCTGCCGCTAAAGGTCTCACGGTGCTGGAACAAGACCCCAGCTACTACGACTACAAGGGACCCGCCGCCCTGATCTCAGCACTGACCACCGCCGAGGGTGAACGCCTCAGCGAGACGGACGCCGACGCGGTGTACATCGGCATCGGTTACAGCGGTTTGATGACGAGGTTCGCCGTGGCTGACTGGAAGGCCCGCGGGCTGCGGAAGGACGGCAAGGCCCCGGCAGGAGGGATGACCGAGGAGGAAAAGGCCGCACGCCGGGAGGTCATTGAAAACAACAAAGCCATGGATTCGGCCGAGGTGGTACGCAGGGAGTTCGTCAAAACCCTGCTGGCGCGCAAGGCCCTGCCAAAGAACGCCCAGAAGTTCATCGCCCACACGATTGCCCACGCCAGCTACATCCTGACCAAGGCCTTGAACAAGACCGAACTCACGGCGGAACTACTGGGCACCGGCACCGGGTACGGCGAGTTCACGGCCTACGTGGACAAGCCCACCACCAAACCCGAAACGGTCACCCTCGCCATGATGATCACCGCCTACGAGGCAAACATCGATCGCACGAGCTGGCGGAGTAGCAACAGCAGCAACCGCTACTACCTCGCCCAGCTCACGGCATGGGGATACGAAGCCAGCGACGTCGAAAAGATCATCCTCACCGACCCCAAGACCGAGGAAACCACGGAAAGTGCGGACCAACCCGAAGCCGCCTAGACCCCTTGCCGGGCGGAACCCCACCGCCCGGCAAGGCCCCCGGCCACTCACCACGAGCAGGGCCGGGAACCTCCCAAACGTCGGGCGGTCCGCCGCCCAGGGCGAACCACAGCAGTCAATCACCAGCGACGGACCGCCGTTCAACGCGACCAAGCACACGGGAACCAAAATCCGCGCTCCCGCCGCCCCTGGCTACTCGTATCGGGTCCCCACAGAGAAGTCTGTCGGAGGCCACCGTTAGGCTCATCCCATGGCAGCGCAGACAGGAGTCACCATGAATACGCAGACACCCCCAGGGGTCACTCTCGCTGAGATCTTCCCTGGCCTGTCCCCAATCCTTGACCAGGTGGTGATGGGGGCGTTGATCTTCACGGCCGTCGCCACGATCTATCTGGGCATCGGGTGGATGATCGCGCACTCCAGAATGGAAGACCTCGATGACGACACCGACACCATGCCGTTCCACATCGGCTTCGTCACCGCCATCTCCTTGCCCCTGATCCTGATGAACAACATGCGGAGCATTACCGGGCTGATCATCGGCGCAGCGATCGGAGCCGCCCTCGCCCTGGGCATTTACCTTCTCTTGCGCCGCTACCGGGCAACACACCCGCGAACCACGCGCTGACGGGCAAGACTTCAGTCTTGTAGACTGAACCACAGATTTCCTTTTGCAGAGGGAAAATAGGAAGGGCCGGCACTTACAGTGCCGGCCCTTCACCCTTTAACCCGACTAGCCGCCCAGCCCGCGCCACCTGGGAACAGTTAGCTACCAGAGCAGAACGACCGGCAACGTCTCCCATGGGCCAGGACACCCGCCGCCGACCGGCCACGCGCTGAGGAAAGTTTCTTTCAGCCGGGACGACACATGGGGGCCACGCGAAATCACCTGATGCAGGCATAAGAACCAGCCACCCAGGCCAGCTGCTAAAGAAGCCGGGGGAGTCACGTCGGACTTGTCATTTTCAGAAGCTGACGGCACAGAGGCCCCTGTAACCCCGGGAGTTGTGCACAGGACTCTTGAACACTGGTTGCTCGATAGTCCTGTGCATTATGGTGCTTTTGTTCGGTACTCCTGTTCCCTAGAAGGAGGCAGGTATGGATGCTGATCAGAGTCGTCTTGCTGCCGATGGGCAGTTGACGATGTCGGATGCCGCATGGGAACAGGCCAAGAATCGTGCCGCGGTGATCGGGGCGTTGGCGCAGCGCCGCACCCCAAGCGCCGCTGCTGTTGACCAAGCGGCCATGGAACTTGGTGTTTCCCGACGCCGGATTTACGTGTTGCTTGCCCGGCATCGCCAGGGTTCGGGTCTCGTAACGGACCTTGCGGTCCATCGTTCCACAGGAGGTAAGGGTCGAAACCGACTGCCGGAACCGGTTGAAGAAATCATGCGCGACCTTATCCGCCGGCGGTTCCTTACGCGACAAAAGCTGAGTGTTGCGGCACTTCACCGGGAGATTGGCAGGGCCTGCGCGCTGAAAGGCTTGAAGCCCCCTACGCGGAACACGGTGACTCGGCGTATTTCCATGCTCAACCCCGTTGAAGTGGGACGACGCAGGGAAGGGCCGGATGCCGTGAGGACCCTGCAGGCCGCGGGCGGTGAGGTGCCGCTGATCAGTTCGGTCCTGGAGCAGGTACAGATCGACCACACGGTCATTGATGTGGTCATCGTTGACGAACGGGAACGTCAGTCGATTGGCCGCCCGTATCTGACCGTGGCCGTCGACGTCTTCAGCAGGGCCCTCGTGGGCATGGTGGTGACGCTGGAACCTCCATCGGCTGTTTCGGTGGGATTGTGCCTGGCCCACACCGTTGGGGACAAGCGTCCTTGGCTTGAGCGGCTTGGCGTGGAGGTGGATTGGCCGATGAGCGGCAAACCGAAATCTTTGTTCTTGGATAACGCGGCAGAGTTCAAGAGCGAGGCGCTGCGGCGTGGCTGCGAGCAGCATGGCATCAGGTTGTCCTATCGGCCACCCGGGCAACCCCACTACGGCGGCATTGTCGAACGCGTCATCGGCACAGCCATGCGCAGGATCCACGAACTTCCGGGAACAACGTTTTCCAACCCGGGGGAGCGGGGCCGCTATAACTCGGAGAGGTTGGCTGCCTTGACGCTGCCGGAGCTTGAGAAGTGGCTGGTACTTGCGGCTGCCAGCTACCACGGCAGCGTGCATAAGACCTTGGGACAAACCCCGGAAGCCAAGTGGGCTGCCGGGATAGCCGCGACCGGCCTGCCCGCCGTTACCGCCAACCAGACTTCCTTCCTTGTGGACTTCCTCCCTGTCATCCGCCGCACGCTGACCCGAACAGGCTTCGTCGTCGACCATGTCCACTACTTTGCGAACGCTCTGAAACCGTGGATCAGCCGCCGCGGCAAACTGGAGCCGTTCGTCATCCGACGAGATCCACGCGATATCAGTCGGATTTGGGTGTTGGAACCGGACGGACACCACTACGTGGACGTCCCGTACCGGTCGATCGCCAACCCTCCCATCAGCACATGGGAGCACCGGCAGGCTCTGGCCCGGTTACATGATCTCGGCGCTACCCAAGTGGACGAAGCAGCACTGTTCCGGATGATCGACCAAATGCGCCAGGTCAGCGAGACTGCCGTGAAAACGACCAAGCGTCCGCAGGGAAACCGAACGTCGCAAACATGCCAAGAACCCGGGCCGACCAGACCCCATACCTTCAAAACTCCCACCACCTCCGGACACACCACGTAGCAAGGACCCGGAAGAGGTTTCCGTTCAACCCTTCGAACAGATCGAGGAATGGTGACCGTGGAAGATAACGAGACCGGGGATTTGTCGCATCTGCACCCCGTATCGCAGGAATTAGCAAAGCTGCCCACCGAGGAGAGGGTGCGGCGCATCCGAGCAGACCGGTGGATCGGCTACCCCAAGGCCTTGGACGCCGTCGCACGTTTGGAAATACTCTTCAGCCGGCCGAAGAAGCAGCGCATGCCAAACCTCCTGCTGGTCGGCCCAACGAACAATGGCAAGACCATGATCGTCGAGCGTTTCCATCGAATGCATCCACCTGTAACTGGCCCGGACGGCGAGAACATCCCGGTCGTGTGCATGCAAATGCCCTCGGAACCCTCGGAGCTTCGCTTCTACACTGCCCTCCTTAACGCGATGGGAGCGCCCTTCCGGTCAAACCTGCGCCTACCTGAAGCCGAACGTCTGGCCCTCTCACTCCTTCGCGAAGTCGAAGCCCGGATGCTCGTGATCGATGAGTTCCACAACGTCCTGGCTGGCCACGGTGAGAAACGACGCGAGTTCCTGAACCTGCTCCGGTATCTGGGCAACGAACTGCGCATCCCGCTTGTCGGCGTCGGCACACGTGAGGCCTACTTGGCCGTCCGGTCCGATGACCAGCTTGAGAACAGGTTCGAACCGTTCATTCTGCCGCTCTGGGAAGTGGGCCTGGAGGCCAGGTCGCTGTTGGCCAGTTTCGCCACGGCATTCCCATTGCGCTTACCGTCGGTCATCGAAACTGAGGACATGGCGAGGTATTTGCTTGCCCGCAGCGAAGGCACCATCGGTGAACTCGCCCACCTTCTGACGGCGGCCGCGGTTGCCGCCGTCGAGACCGGCGAGGAGAGGATCAACCACCGGACCCTGACCCGGGCAGACTACATAGGACCATCGGAGCGGCGCAGGCTCTTCGAAAAGCAGCTCCAGTGACGGCGGTGCGGCGCTGGCCCGTGCACCCGGCACCGACGCCCGGTGAGGCGCTTTCGTCCTGGCTTCGACGGATCGCCGTCCGCTATGAAGTCCGCCTCGAAGACCTCGTCGTCGATCTGGGCTTCTGGCCCGGCCGGGCCGCGGACCTGGACACCTGCCCACCCGAACGTTTCGCCCAGGAGCTCTCCACAAGAACCGGCGTCGATGCGCACCGGATCCGGAGAATGAGCCTCAGTGGCTGGTCACCCTGGCTACTTGACCGGACCGAACCGGATCCCGGGACGTTTGCCAAGTACACGCGACAGTTCTCCGTGCTGCTGCCAGCGGAAATACGGTGGCCGCGTGAGATCTACCCGTGGATGCCTTGGTGTCCAACCCGCCCGGCAATGAGGGCGTGCCCGCATTGCATCGCGACGACGGCGCCTCTCCACCCTTACAAGTTATTGTGGCTGCTGCCGCTGACGCTTAGCTGCCCGATTCATGGATGTCTTCTGGAAAAGTGGACTAAGTCGGCCAGCTACTTCGGGGGCTGGGAACGCAGGCCGCCAACCCCAAGGCCTGTTCCTGCCACGCTGTTGGCGATGGACACCAGAACCTGGCAGGCCATGGCGACGGGGAGAGTCCAGCTGCTCAGCCAGCAGGTCCCTGCCGGGATCTGGTTTCGATTGATGCGCACTATCATCGACGAGCTGGGCGCACCCCTGACCGAGTGCCGGACAGCTAATCGCATGATCATGGGGATTTGGCAACAGGCCGGCCATTCCGGACGGGTAGGACCCCTTAAATGGCAACCCCACGAAGGCTACTCAATCGACAGCCAGCTCCGGACACTGGAGGCAACGGCGACAGCAATTCAACTTCTTGAGAGCGACGCCCTCACCGGCAGAGGCGCGAACACCGTCTTCTTCCGACCGGCAACGGCCCCGGTGGACAGCTGCTAAGGAAGCCGGGATGGGGGCAATGCACAGGACTTGTGACATTTGTGCCGTCAGCTTCTGAAAATGACACGGACTACTGCCCGCAACACCAAACCCGGCACCCGCAACGGGTACCAAATCAGACGCAAAAAACCCTAGAATACGCGGCAAAATCCTTTTTATCCGAGTGGATAAACGCTAGAATAGTAGTAGCAAGCCAGACAGACGAACCTAACTAAAACTGATACGAAACCGAGGACTGAAAATGACTGCTTCAACCGCCGCATACACGGTCTACACCAAGCCCGGTTGCCCGAACTGCGACCGCACCATGGAGTACTTCGACTCCAAAGGCATCACCTACACGCCCGTGGACATCACCGAAGTACCCGCAGCGCTGGAGTACATCACCCAAGAGCTCGGCTACTCCCAGGCACCGGTCATCGTGAACAACTCCGATGACCAGGACCACTGGTCCGGCCTCCGCCGCGACAAGCTCGTCCAAGCGGCCATGAGCCACAAGGCAGCGTGAGGACCGTGACCACCCCGCACCCTGTGGACGGGTTCAAAATCAGCCCACGGATCCCGTTGGAGGTGGACCTGTTCCGGGAAACCAACCCCAGCGGCAGGATCTACCCCGACACCCAGGACTACGACCCGTACGCCGGCTACTACACCAACCCCTGCAGCATCGAAGATGACCGCTACCTTGCAGCGATCAGTAGGGCACCCATCGGGGCCGGCGGTCTCTGGGACGAACACACCGCAGACCAGCACCAACCCAACGACCTCACCCACGACCAACCGGGTGGGACTGAACCTCAGAACGAAACCAGCACACACTCCGAGAACACCACCAGCACACGAGGAAAAGGAACCATCATGGCCGGCGAAACCACGATTACTGTCATTGGAAACCTGACATCAGACCCAGAGCTGCGTTTTACTCCAAGTGGTTCGGCGGTAGCGAATTTTACGGTCGCTTCAACGCCCAGGACCTTCGACCGTCAGTCCAACGAGTGGAAGGACGGGGAGACTCTTTTCCTCCGCGGCAGTGTGTGGCGGGAAGCAGCTGAGAACGTCGCCGAGTCCCTGACCAAGGGCACGCGCGTGATCGTTTCCGGCCGGTTGAAGTCCCGGTCCTACGAAACCAAGGAAGGCGAAAAGCGCACCGTCATAGAGCTTGAGGTAGACGAGATCGGGCCCAGCTTGCGTTACGCGAACGCGAAAGTGAACCGCACCCAGCGCAACAACCAGGGCGCAGGAAACGGCGGAGGTTTCGGGAACCAGAATGGCAGCGGACAGGCTACCCAGCAGGACGACCCATGGGCCTCGAACGCACAGACCAACGCCGGTTCCTGGGGCACCGGTCCCGACTCAGAACCCCCTTTCTAAACCCGCGTGGTGCCGGGGCCGGGCATTACGTCGGCCCCGGTATCCATCGATCCATCAAGCACAGGACCTGAACATGACCCATGCAGAGGACCTTCGTCGTTGGGCGAAAGGTACGTACACAACCGAAGCGGCCACCGAGCTGTTGTTGCGGGCGTTCAACGGGCGTTTCGCGGAGCCGGACCGTCCTTGGATCCACGCCCGGTCTACAGGCAAGGGCACGGTAGATGTCGCGTGGATAGATTTCGCCAAGCTGGCTGACCACGCTCAAAGAGGTGCTTTCTCCGGGGGAGAGGAACGCTTCCTGCTGCTGGCCGCGTCCATCGGCGGCGAAGTGCACATCAACCTCGCTCATGTTCTGGCCGGAATGGATCGAGCCCGGACTGACCTTATTTTGGCGGCCGTGTCACACGCGACCGGCAGCCACGACCATCCCGGAATCACCGTGGGCGCGGACGGCACTCCCAGTTTCTCCGGGCTACCGACAACGCTGTACCCGTGGCCTGGTGACGATGACCAAGCCCACTGAGAAGAAGGGGCCCTACTTCACTGAAGAGGACCTCAATCAGATCCGCGCAGCGGTCCAAGCCGTCGGGAAGCTCGAGGGGTATGTGTCCATCTCGGACTTCGTTGAAGCAGCTGCACGCCGGGAACTGCGGCGGCTGCAGCGCAAGTACAACGACGGCCGGAAATGGCCGGGAGTTGAAGCCGGCGAGCTACGCCCAGGGCGACGGACCCGCGCCGAAACAGCAGTGAAGGAGGACCACCCGTGAACGCCATCCAATACAGGGGCCGGCTCCTACTCGGCAGCGTCGTGGCCGTTCTTGCCCTGTCCGGTTGCACGTCCCAGGGCGGACCGCAGATCGTTCCCGCCGGCAGCCAAGCACCGCTGCACGAAGTCCCCTGTGATGCGACGGACACAGCGGCCCGTCCGCCGGCACTTCAAGTCACGGCCAGCGGCCCGTACACCGTGGAAAAGGTGGTCGATGGGGACACTATCCGGATCAACTGCAACGGCACCAACACCCGGGTCAGGCTGGTCGGCATCAACGCACCGGAGAGCGTCAAGGAAGACGCACCGGTGGAGTGCGGCGGACCGGAAGCGTCCACCTACCTGCACTCACTCCTGGATGGACAGCAGGTCTTTCTTTCAGCGGATCCCGCCCAAGGTGTGCGCGACAAGTATGACCGTCTTCTTGCCTACGTGTGGACCATAGAGGGTACCCTGGCCAACCGCACGATCCTTGAACAAGGTCACGCTGAAGCAACCGGCTACGGCAAATCCTTCGCCTACAGCGAGGACTTCACCGCGGCCGCCGACCAAGCCAGAAAGAGCAAGGCGGGGAGATGGAACTGCTGAGACCACCGACCACCCATCAACCAATCGTTAGGGGAACACCGTGGCCGTCGTTCTGATCTTCTTCGCAGCGTTCGCCGCCGTCGCCTTGGGCGGCTGGATCATCTACGCACTCACCCACCCTGTGGCCGCCGGCCAAGGAATTCTCATCTTCCTCTGCAAGGCGGCCGGCGTGATCGCACTGATCACCGCCGTCGTGTCCTGGCTCGGTCAGAGCCTGCTCCAGGCAGTGCCACCGGCCCTGTTCATGGTCGCGTTCTTCTTCGCCGCGAACAGGCTGGAACGCCGTTGGCGGCGTTGGTAGCCCGGCCATGAACCAGTCACAGGATGCTGAGCGCTTCTGGGCGAAGGTCAGTAAGGGGCCGCGGGAGAATGATTGCTGGCTGTGGGGCCGGGCGGTTGCCGATGATGGCTACGGTAGGTTCACTCTCAACAGCGACGGACGCACCCAGGCGGTCCGTCCCCACCGCTTTGCCTTTCACCTGGCGTACGGTGCCGATCTGGACGGCTTCGGGCCGCTGATGCACCATTGCGACATACCGCTCTGCGTACGGGCAACAACCGGAACGGACACACACCTGAGTGTCGGGGATGCCAGAGCGAACATGCTCGACCGTCAGTCCAAAGGCCGTGACACGAACGGCACGGGTTTCCGGTGGAGGGGACTTGCACGTCGACAGTTCGCGGAACGTTCCAGGGCGCTGAGGGACGAAGTCCGCGCGCATGGGTGGGAACGGGAGGAGCGTATCCGGGCGCTGCTCGCTGGAGCGGATCCGGATGCGCCAACGCTCTTCTAAAATATCGAAAGCCCCCGGCAGAAGTGCCGGGGGCTTTCATGTGTCGTGCTGTCGGTGATCAGGCAGCAACGTCCTGATCGTCGGCGTGGGAAGAATCGCGTTCCTTCGACTCATCGCTTGCAGGGGAAGCAGGCTTTTCGTCAGTGATGAGGTCGAGCATGCGCTTCAGTTCGGCTCCGCTCAGTCCCAGCCGGGCAGCCACGGCGGACTTCGGCTCACCGGAATCGAGCATGGCACGAACCGTCACCGCGGCACCGCGGACGGCGCTGCGGGCGTCGGCTTCGGCTTTGGCCAACAGTGCGTCAGCCTTCTTCTTCGCTTCGGCGCGGACAAGGTCGGCTTGCTCCTGTTGCTGGAAGAACTCCGCAGCCAGTTCGATCAGTTTCTCGTGCCGTTCGGTCATCTCCCTGGCCTTGGTCATCGCCTTCTCGCGGGCCGCCAGCTGCTGTGCAGACTTTCGTGGTGTTGCCATGGTGTGGGTCCCTCCCCTTTGGACTGTCCGTGTACCAAACCTAACGGCTAGCGCGGCGCCTGGTGTCAAGCGGGCGGCTTGCGCCGCATCGGTCCTCGCTTACGCTCGGGCTGGCCGTGCCCGGCTTTCCCACACGTGGACGCTCCGAGAGAAACCTCGCTCTCTCCGTTGCCCACCTGTGGATAACCCGGGCAGCGGTTCTACACAATCGAAACGAACCGTGGATAACGAAAAGCATGTTACCCACCGCCCATTCTCATGTGCAGAACCGCATCAAAACCTTGATGGCCCGATCTTACCCTTTTTCGTCCTGTTCCATTGAGCCCCGCTCGCAAGCTCCCATCAGCCAACTCCACAGGCCAAAAAAGAGCAATATCTGTCACACCTCATGCATCATCGATAAGTGGGGCCGTTTCGCGGGTATGCTGGGTTTCGTGATGACCGTGCACAAGCTCAGTGCCGGCGACGGATACACGTACTACACACGTGAGGTCGCCAGTGGTGATGAGCTGCGCGCGAAGGGCCGCGAGCTGGGTGATTACTACACCGTGGACGGCAACCCGCCGGGGCAGTGGGGCGGCGCTGGTGTGCACCATCTGGAGGTTTCCGGGGAAGTCACCGAAGCTCAAATGGCGGCGCTTTTCGGGAACGGATTGCACCCAAACGCCGCAGAAATGTTGAAGGAAGACCCGAAAGCGGATGTCTCCCTGGGCCAGAAATACCGTCAGGCCAACCAGAAAGACAATGAACTTCAGGCGCGTATCAGCCGCGCAACCGATGACTACAAGCGGATGAACCACCGCGAGCCTGATGCTGACAACCGACGTCTGATCCGCACGAAGGAAGGGGCCAAATACTTCCGCGAGCTCAACGGACGAAACCCTTCGGACAAGGAAGAGTTGGGCAGGTTCATCACAGCCCAAACCAAGCCGGCGACCCAAACTGTCGCTGGATACGACCTTGTATTTGCACCAGCAAAATCGGCTTCGGTCCTTTGGGCCATCGGCGGAGACGACGCCCGCAAACAGATCGAAGCGGCCCACAATGAGGCCATCGAAGAAACCATGGGCTACCTCGAAAAGGAAGCCACGTTCACCCGCCGAGGCCGCAACGGCGTCCGCCAGGAAGACGTGGACGGCGGCCTGATCTATACCAAGTTCCGTCACTACGACTCCCGTACCGGGGATCCCCAGCTCCATGATCACATTGTGGTTTCCAATAAAGTTCTTGGTGCCGACGGCAAGTGGTCCAGCCTCGACGGGCGGCTGCTGTACCAGTTCAACGTGGCCGCTTCGGAGATGTACAACAGGGTCGTCATGGAGAAGATCTGTGCCCGTCTTGGGGTCGGTCTGACCGAGCGCAAAGTCAACGGCGATCGACCGGTCATTGAGATCGCCGGTGTCGATGTCGCGGCCATCGAAGCGGCCTCGTCACGACGGGAAGGCATCAAGCCCGTGATTGATGAACTGACGAAAGAGTTCATCGAAAAGCACGGCTACGCACCGAATAAGAAGCAACTGATTGCCCTGGCCCAGCAAGCAACGTTGGACACCCGTCCGGCGAAGAAGGAGGCCCGGCAACTGTCCGTTCTGGTTGAAGAATGGACGACGGAGTTGGGTGCCTTGCCCGGCGTTGTCACTGGCCCGGCCGCTGTTGAGCAGGCGCGCGTTCATCGGCATGACGCCCGTAAACAGGCCGAGAAGGACCGGCCTTTGTGGATGGTTGCCCATGCTGACGAGCTTGACCCTGCCGTCGAAGCGCAGGGCGTCATTGAACGTCTGGAACGCAGCCGTGGCGTCTGGGGGGACCACCACATCAGGGCCGAAGCAACCAGGCGGCTGGGGTCCCGGCTCGGTGAAATGCCCATCCCCGCTACGCTCCTGGAGCAGGTCGTGGCGCGCGCAACTGACCAGTTCTCACTGCGCATCACACCCGAAACACCTACCCCTGACATCGACGCCCTGCGCCTGTCCAACGGTGCCTCAAAGTACGGCAAACCACACTCCACCCTGTACACCTCAGCGGGAATCCTCCACAGCGAAGACCGGTTGCTGACGGCCGCGCAGAGCGCTGTCATTCCTGCCGCGACCGCCGATTCATTCGACGCTGCCTTGTCACGCCAGGAGAAGACCTTTGACGCCGGGCAGCTGCGCATGGCCAAAGAGTTTGCGTGCAGCGACCGGCTGTTGTTGGTCGGTGTTGGCCCGGCCGGTGCCGGCAAAACCACAGCGCTCAAGCTTGCAGCAGACACCATCCGGGAAGCTGGCGGGCGTGTGTTCGGTCTTGCCCCCACAGCCGTGGCCGCTGCCGTGATGGGCACTGAACTGGGAGCCACGGCGACCACCATCGACTCCTTCGTTATCGCCCACAGAACAGGGGCCAATGACGAGAAGACCACCCCCCAACCCGGTGACGTCATCATCATCGATGAGGCCGGGATGGTGGGTACTGAACTGTTCGCCTCCGCTGTCACCATCGCAGAACAGCACGGCGCTGTCGTGCGCGCACTCGGTGATGACCAGCAGCTTTCAGCTGTGGGTTCAGGGGGTGCGCTGCGTTTGTTGAAGAACACCGTCGGGGCCGTACATCTGGAGGACCTGCACCGGTTTCGGAACGCAGATGGCACCCCGAACGAGGCAGAGGCAGAAGCCACTCTGGCCCTTCGCGAGCCTCCGCTGAACCGGGCCGATGACCCGTGGACCTTCTATCGGGAGAACCGTCGCGTCGTCGGTGGTGACGCCGAGACCATGACGTCCCAGGTCTTCGAGGCATGGCAGAAAGACACCAACGCCGGCAAGCACTCCATCATGATGGCCTTCGACAATGCCACCGTCACGGAACTGAACGCGCGCGCTCAGGGGTACAGGATCGCCACCGGCGAATTGGACTCCACAACGCCGGCAGCCATGCTGCGCGACGGGCTGACTGCCCGTGCCGGGGACATCATCGTGACCCGTAAGAACAACCGACGCTTGTCCACCAACAGGGGCAAAGACTTCGTCAAGAACAACGACGTGTGGAATGTTCTCGGTGCCCACGAGGACGGTTCCTTGACCGTCCGCCACCACAGCCACCAAGGCACCGTCACTCTCCCGGCCGACTACGTGCGCCAGCGAACAATGCTCGGGTACGCGGCAACGATCCACCGCACCCAGGGCGTTACGTGCGACACCGTGCACGCCCTGATCAGCTCGGGGCTGTCCCGCGCCTTGGCCTATGTGGCCGCTTCCCGCGGCCGATACTCCAACAAGCTCTACGGCATCGTGGGCGAGGGAGAAACCATGGAGGACGTACTGAGTGCGGTGGCCGCCAACCATGACGGTAACCTTACCGCGCACGAACAGATGGACGCCGCCCGCGCCCAGGCACGGTCGCTGCCGGAAATGTCGGAGCAGTACAGGGACATTGACGTCCAAGCCAACGAGCTGCGCATGGCAAACATCGCCCGCCGCGAACTTGGCGAAGGCGTAGCAGGAACGTTCACGAAGTCCACTGCCTGGGGAGCAGTCTCCACCCACCTGCGCGCGGCCGAGAACGAAGGTTTCAACCTCGTCACCTTGCTCAAAGACAGCGTGAATGAGGAAGACTTCGGCGCGGCCGAGGATCCCACTGCGGTTCTGGCATGGCGGGTTGAGGACCGCCTTGACCGGTGGCGTTCACGCGCGGCGGATCCCGGCCGCCGGCCCCTGGAATCAATCACTGACGAGGCGCTGGAACGGCTCGATCGTCGCGCAGTTGGCCAGTTGATGCGTGCGAAGGCTGAAGCGGCGCGCACACCAGGTGCGGAGACGCCGGACCGGAAAGACCTTGCCCGGAACTGGATGGCTGAACGGAAAGACACGCCCTGGCAGCGGCGCCTGCACGGCCACCTCAGCGATGACGACCTGGCCACGCGCCTGCGCACAGCACAGCAGCAAGGACGCACGGACACGACCATCGACGACCCTGCGGCCGCGCGGAAAGCACAATGGTTGGCATCGTCCCTGCACAAGGAACAATCCCTCCGCGAACTGATGCGCCCTGAGGCCCGGGCCGATGAAGCCTACGAACGTGGCGCAGTGAGCAACTACCGCCGGGACGAGACCGCGCCCAAGGTTGAAGCAGCGGCCCAGGTCCATCGCAGGATCCGCGCTGAAATCGAACTGCGCCGTCAACTGCCCGCGCCTGTCGGAAAGGAACCAGCAGCTGACCGGTTGCCGGCATGGATGGCACCTGCCGACGTCGCAACCCATGACGACACCCCGGCTTTGTGGCGGAAGGAACTTGCCGCGCGCCGGGAGATCATGGCCACCGAAGTCACCCGGCTTGGTGCCCAGCTCGTGGCTAAACCTCCAACCTGGGCAGCTGCCCTTGGGCCGGTTCCGTCCGATCCTGCACGACAGGATCAGTGGCGGCAGCTCGCCGTGGAGATCTCCACCTACCGGGACATGTACCGGATCCCGGTAAGCGAAACTGCACCCGTGCCCGCGGACCACCAGGACAAGGGTCTCGGCTCGGAACTGACTGCGCGGGTCACTGCCATGCACAAGTACACCGCCCAGGCTGCCAAGGAGCCCCTGTCGCAGGATGACGCGTCGCTCATGGCAGAAGCCGCCCACGTCGAGGCAGTTGTGAAGGAAACCCCGACGCCGGCTGAAGAAGTCGTGGACCACCTTCAGCAGGCACGCGGCGCCGAAGCGCAGCTGAGCCCGGCGCAGGAACTCGCCGAACGGCTGGCCGAACTCGCCCGCAAGGTCCGCCAGAACCGGGCAGAACGCCACGGCGGCGAATCCGAAGCCCGGAACCCGGAAGCGGTCCAGGAAGCCCTGGACCAGCTCAAAGCCCGCCGCGAACTGGAAAAGGAACAGGCCAAGAAGACCAGCCCGGGCTTTGCCGAGAAGCTGGCCGCCCGCCGCGCAGCGCAGACCAGCGGAACCCCCTCGGTGGTCGAAAAGCTCCGCCAGGAACAAGCAGAAGCGAAAGCCGCCGAAGAACGTCGCAGCCGGGACCAGCCAGGCCCGGGCACCGGGCCCGAACAAGGCCCCCGAGGCCCACGCCTGTAGCCTGGTCTGCCTGGTCCACGGGCCCGGCAAGCGGCATGACCGACGCCGCGGTGGGACTACCAACAGAGTCGTAATGCCGATCACCCACAAGCAAGTCTTTGCAACCGCACCCCTCACGTGACCGAAAGGCAATTGTCCAGACACGATCTGGACAATTGAAAACTTGAGCATCAGTGGTGGCCGTTAAGGTGGAATGATGACCGACTCTCGCGATCTGGACCTGCCCGCTGGCTACACGGACCTCCTTGAGGATCTGAAGGCGACAGTCAAGGCCGCCAGGACAAAGGCCCTTCGGACTGTTAACACCCAGCTCATCGAGCTGTATTGGACGATCGGCCATGGTGTCCGGCTGCAGCAGGAACGGCAGGGCTGGGGGAGCGGGGTGATCAAGCGTCTGTCCTCGGACCTTCACGCCGAGTTCCCGGAAATGAAAGGCCTTTCGCCACGCAACATCCAGTACATGACAACGTTCGCCGGAGCCTGGCAAGGCGGTCCAATTGCGCAACAAGCTGTTGCGCAATTGCCGTGGGGCCACGTCACTGTCCTGCTGGACAAGTTGGACATACAGGAAAAACGCACTTCATACGCTGCAGCAGCCGTCCAATACGGGTGGTCCAGGAATGTCCTACTGAACATGATCATGAACCGGACCATTGAAAGGACCGGAGCAGCTCCGTCCAACTTTTCGCAACAGCTTGTTGCGCAAGACTCCGAGCTTGCCCAACAAATCGCAAAGGACCCTTACAACTTCGAATTCCTGGGGTTGTCGGGGGAGGTCGCTGAACGCGAACTGGAACTGGCTTTGACCAGTCGAATCACCGAAACCCTGCGCGAACTCGGACCAGGGTTCGCTTTCGTTGGGCGACAAGTCCACTTCGACGTCGACGGCGACGACTACTACGTCGACATGCTGTTCTTCCACATGGACCAGAACAGATACGTGGTTATCGAACTCAAGACAGGGAAGTTTCAGCCGGAGTTCGCCGGCAAACTTAACTTCTATGTCGCCCTCGTCGATGACATGCTCCGTCGGGAGCACCACAACGAAACTATCGGCATTCTTATCTGCGGCACCAAGAACGACCGCAGCGTCCGCTACAGCCTCGGCCGCTCAACATCACCCATGGCGGTCGCTGCCTACACCTACGACAAACTCCCGGCAGACGAGAAACGTGCCCTGCCCAACGAAGGAGACGTTGTCGCTGCCCTCGAATGGGCCGAACCCGGCACTGAACCAGAAGCCTGAACCCGTAAAGGTCTACCCTCGGGTTGTTCCAACGCGGCCAACTTCAGATTCACCCGACGCCAGGTACTACGATTCTAGTGTCGGCTAAGGAAGGATCAGGGGATGGCAGAGGACCAACACTCTCATGTGCCAGGGAGCTCGCCCAGATTGCATCACACCACATTCACAACTCTTCAATTAGAGGAGATGGTCCTGTGGTATGAGAAAGTGGCTGGCCTCAAGGCGGTATTCCGCGGAGACCTAGGAGCTTGGCTGACCAATGACGAAGCCAACCACCGGATAGCCCTTTTGGCATTGCCGAATCTCAAGCGGCCGGTGGATAAACCCCATACAACCGGCCATCACCATACGGCATTTGAGTATCCTGACTTCGATCAATGGGTTAACAGTTACGTGCGCCTTCGGGATGCCAATATCAAGCCATTCATGTGCGTTGACCATGGAATGACAATCTCTCTTTACTACACCGACCCTGATGGGAATGGCGTAGAAATCCAGGTAGATACCTTTGGACAATGGGACAAGTCCAAAACGTGGATGAGCAACTCTGAGGAGTTTGCAGTCGATCAAGTAGGAGAATTCTTCGATCCTGAACACGTTGTCAAAGCGCGTTCAGAAGGATTGACTTTCGCGGAGATTCATCTGCGCGTTCGTAACGGGGAGTATCGTCCTGAGGTGATCCCGGACGTATACCTTCCGGAAGTCTACTAAGCTGGCAAGTGAAGGCTCGCTACCTCAAAAGGACTGCGTGCTCCGCCAGCTCGACAAGCTTTCGCTCCCCAAGGGAGTCATGAATCCATATGATGCCCTGGGCTTCATCCGCGACATCGACGGTCCCTAGCCAAACACGACCCGACGGCTCCCGAAATTCAACTACTTGTCCGGGGCATATGCTTGCCGGGCCGCATGATTGATTGTCTCCTGCCTCTTCTTCCATTAGCTTTCCTTTACTTGTATTCGCTTTTGGGACGACTGATATACCTTGAGCAACATCCCGGTGGGTGTGGGAACCTGGCCGCCATTGGAAAGTTCAGATAGCATAGATAATCTTCTCCTTCAGGGTCTCCAGTTGTCCCCACATCTCATCGGGAACGTCGGCTCCGAGGTCTCGGAAGATGGATTCGATTTGCATCGCTTCTTGTAGCCAAAATTCGGTATTCACGAAGCTACGTTGTCTCCTTATTCCTGCGCCCTGGGAACGGGTGCGCAAGGCTGGTGGAGGAACTTTTCCTAGAGGTGTGGTGATTCCCGTTGCGCCTAGCGTCATTCTGTCGAGGAACCACTCAAAAGCGTCGAGGTGGTGCGTTGAGGGGGGCCAGGAGAGTTCTCCGTGAGGGCTTCTGCGGAAAAGGTTAATCTGAAAGACGGTTGGAACGATTCGCCTTCTTCGCAGTTCGCTTCCGAAGCTTATCCATTGCTGCCATGAGTTCGTTTCTGGTTCCCTCGATGAGCGGTGAGGCTGGCATTCGCATGATGTTACAGCAGGCCAAGGTGCAGTCGAGGCCGCCACGAATAGGCCGTGTTCCCAACTAAATGCTTCTAGGATTGAGGGCCGTTCCGGGTGGACGTATCCTGCCCACAGGAGAGCGTCTACGGTGACTTCCTCCGCTGAAGCAGGTCCGGACAGCTCCTGCGGATTCAGAGGAGTGACCTGTAACGCCCCGTCCATGCCGGACCAGAGGGAAAAGTTCCCGTGAAGTTCTTGCTGGCCGAGTGCGGTCGACTGCATGGCCAGTAGCCGTCGCTTGTCACTTACGCTGAACCGGCCAGCCTTTCCCAGGACTGTGACGCGGGGGTCCGGGAAAGATGCACCAAGCCGGGCAAAGTCTGTTTCGCAGACGAGATGGGGAAAGATGAGCGCTGCGTGCACTGTTCGTCCGTAGGCGGCACATTTGAGGATGACTGTGTCTTGGACCAGCCATTCGTTGCCAGAGCGGCTCAGCGGAGGACTGGGGCAGTAAGGCAAATCCGACCTGTCCTGTCTGCTGTTAGCGGGAAAAGGAAAGGCCGGCTTATCGGACCTTTCCGTTTGGTGAGGTTACTAGGCAACTAGGTGCTCGCACCGCAGGTTGGGCGGCGGCGGGAGACAGGACCGCGCACTTGCCGGGATGCGCGGCCCTGTCGGTCTAGTTGGTGCTGCGGTAGATGTGCTTTACTTCCTGGAATTCGGCCAGACCTCCGTGCCCATTGAGGCGTCCGACTCCGCTCTTCTTGTAGCCACCTTCCTCGAACTGGTCAAGGATCTGTGCCCATGCATTGGTCCACACGGTTCCCGCCTCGATCCTTTCGGAGACTCGAAGCGAACGTCCGCCATCCCGTGTCCATACGGAAGCTGACAAGCCGAAGTCGGTCGCGTTGGCGCGCTCCACAGCTTCATCCTCGCCATCGAAGACCTCGAATGTCGCGACTGGCCCGAAAAGTTCCGTCTGGATTAGAGGGGAGTTCAGGTCCTGAACTCCCAAGAGTGCCGGCTTGTAGAAGGAACCCGGCCCTTCGGTCGCTCCGCCTCTGACAATGATTTCAGCGTCATTAGCCTCTTCGATGATGCCGTCCAAGCGGGCGACGGATGCATGGTCGATGAGCGGGCCCATCTGGGTACCAGGCGTGGTGCCGGGACCGATCACTACGTTTTCGAGAGATTCGGCGAGCCGGCGCTTGAGTTCCTCGGCGATGCCTCGTTCGGCCAGGATTCGGCTCCCGGCCATGCAGAACTGGCCGGCGAAGATGGTCACGCCTGCTGTTAGTGTGGGCACCACCTGGTCTAGATCCGCATCGTTAAACACGATCATTGGCGTCTTGCCGCCAAGCTCAAGGGACGTTTTCTTCAGCTGCTCACCTGCAGCACTGGCAATCTGAGCTCCGACTGCGGTGCTTCCCGTGTAGCTGATGACAGGGACATCCGGTGATGACACGAGTTCCCTCGCGCCGGCGCTGTTGGCCCCGGTGAACATGTTGATGACTCCTGCAGGAAGCGACTCAACTTCGGAGAAGACCTGAGCCAGGAGTGCATTCGTCAGTGCAGTCTGTCCGGGCATCTTCATAGCCACGGTGCATCCGGCGGCCAGGGCGGGGGCAAGTGATCTGATTGCCAGGATTGCCGGAGAGTTCCAGGGGACGATGATGCCAGCTACACCCAGCGGTTCTTTGAGGAGCATCGAGGTCGCTCCCTTGTAGACGCTGGCCGCGGTGCCTACATCGGTGAGGGCAAGCCCCGCGAAGTAGCGAAGCTTCGGAGCAGCAATGCTCAGTTCAAAACGCGCGTCGTTGACGGGTTTCCCGTTTTCAAGGCTGATGGACAACGCGAGTTTTTCAAGGTTCGCTTCGACTGCATCGCCCAGGTCCCACAGGACCTTGGCGCGCAGTTGACGGTCCTCGCGCCAGGTCGATGTGCGGAAGGTCTCAAGGGCGGCGGTGATTGCAGCCTGCGCCTCGGCCTGGCCTCCATCAAAGTAGGTGCCAAGAACTTCGTCTGTCGCAGGATTGACTGACTCCTTGATCGAACCGGAGTCGGACCATTTTCCGTTGATGTAGTGCTGAGCGGTCGCTGCGCTAAATGGATTTTCCGTCATGTGCTCGGTTCCTATCTCGTGAGGGTGATTGGTTTGGCTGAGGCTCAGTAGACGAGGACGGGTTTGATGGTGAGACCCTTTTCTGCGTCTTCAAAGGCTTCATTGATGTCCTTGAAGCTGTACTTTTTGATCAGTCGGTCGAAGGGGAACTTCCCCTGCTTCCACAGCTCAATGAGCGCCGGGATGAAGAGCTGCGGCACAGAGCTGCCCTGGATGATTGTCTTGAAGGTCCAGCCGCGGTTCAGGGATTCGCCGATTTCCAGATGGACTTCGGTTCCTGGGCGCGACGAGCCAACCACGGCCGCCGTTCCCCGGACAGCGAGATTGTCCACTGCAGTGCGAAGAACCCGCGGGATTGCTGTTGTATCGAGTACGAAGTCCACTCCCCGGCCCGCAGTTATTTCCTGGAGTCGCATCGTTACGTCGTCAGTACGGCTGTTGATCACATGAGTCGCGCCCAGCGCCAGGGCGATATCCAGGCGGCTGTCGAGGATGTCGATGGCGATGATGCGGGTGCAGCCGGAGACTGCAGCGGCCATGAGTGCGGCTGATCCAACAGCGCCGGTACCGAAGACAGCAATCGAGGAACCTGCAGGAGGGCGAAGGTCGTTAAGCACAGCCCCTGCACCCGTCTGGATTCCGCATCCAAGCGGGGCGACCAGAGACAGATCAATGTCCTTATCAACGCGGACAATGCTTCGCTCAGCGACATTCGAGACGCTGCTGAAGGATGACTGCCCAAAGAACATTGAAGATATCTGTTCGTCCTCAAAGCTCAGAGGAGTTGATCCATCCGCGCGACTGGCACCGAAGTTCCTCGCGAACAGGTCCTCGCAGTACGCCGACTCCCCGGACAAGCACTTGAGACAGACACCGCAGGAGTTGGCGGACAGCACAACGTGATCGCCGGGCCGGACAGTAGTTACGGCAGACCCTATGGATTCAACAATTCCTGCTCCTTCATGACCCAGGACTGCCGGAAGCGGAGTTGGGATCATCTGGTCCCGGACCACTGCATCCGTGTGACACACACCCGTGGCAACCATCCGCACCCTGACCTCATCAGGGCGCAACTCGTCAAGATCCAAGGTCTTGAGGATGAAGGGGGCGCCGGTCGAGTGGGTCACCGCGGCTGTAACTTGCATGCTTTTCTCTATTCTGAGGACTCTGCACCGGACGGCGCCGGCGAGCTTTAGCGGTAAAAGGACCGTCCCCTCAAGCCGGTGCGGCGAGGAGATGGGTCGGCGTGTCGTACTGCAGGTCTTATTGCAGACCCCCACGCCGCAGGTTCATTTACATCAAACGACAGATATAGCGAAACGTCAACACATTTTCGAAATTCAGGCCATGAAGCTAAATGGACTGCTACTATCGACACAACCAAGGAGGAGCACATGGTCCGATTGCAGGAGCGCCCCGGGGCAAGCTCTACACGGAGTGGTGCCGTTTACGAAGGGCTGCGGAAGGATATTCTCGCTGGCCGCCTGTCGCCCGGGTCGAAGCTTCCTTTCGCGGCACTTGCAGAGAAATATGAATGTTCGATGGGCTCCGTGCGAGAGGCTCTGCAGAGGCTAGCAGAGCAGGGATTGGTAGAGTCCATCGCTCAACAGGGATTTCGCGTCGTCTCGATAAGTGTCGATGATTTGGTAGACCTAACGGCAGCGCGCTGTGAAATCGAAACGCTGGCGCTCCGGTATGCCATTGCCGATGGTGATGTGACCTGGGAGGGTAGCGCCGTCGCTGCTCTTCACATTCTGGAGCGCATCCCGCAACTCGATTCGGAGGATCCCGGCCGACAGTCGGACGACTGGGCGGCGGCGCATGACAATTTTCATCTGGCGCTGTTAAGGGGTTGCAAGAACCGCCGGATCCTGGCAACGGCAATTGCTCTCAGAGACGCGGCGGAACTCTACCGACGCTGGTCTGCGCCGCTTCATGACCGCCAGAGAGACATTAGTGGCGAACATCGCGCACTGCTGGACGCGGCAGTGGGCCGTCGGGCTGATGAGGCAGTGGAAGTCCTGCGTGGCCACATTCAGCGGACAACCGACAAGCTGCTGCCGGCGCTTGCCGAAACGGAGTCGTAGGTCGTTCAATGGATTCCATCTCGCAAGAAGCACTACGGGCGCAGTCACTGTCGGAAACGTATCTTGATGGCTGCTCGGGTCTCATATGGGACATGGATGGAACGCTCATCAACTCGGCGACGGTAGTTCCAGATTCGTTTATTGCCACAGTCCACGGCATCGGCGGATCCGTGTTTAGTCGGGATGAAGTGGTTGCGCTCTACTCCTTGGGGGAGCCCGCCGCGATGCTGGCGCATATGCTGGGCCGCCCCGCTTCCCCTGGGGAGGTCGACCGGTATCACTACGAGCTTTCGGAGCGCGCTCATGCCGCCAAGGCTTACCCTGAAGTCCACCGAGTCCTGGCGGATCTTCAAGGCATCTTGCCAATGGCAGTGTTTACTGGGGCCAGCCTAAGGGCCGCTGAGATTTTGCTTGAGGCCACTCAACTTCGGCAGTATTTCGCGGTCATTGTCGGTGGTGACCAAGTGCGCCACCCCAAACCGGCTCCTGACGGCATCCTTCGTGCCTGCGGCGACCTTGGCCTTGCCCCTCACGCTTGCGCTTACATCGGAGATGCCACGACCGACCTCGAAGCTGCTAAGCGGAGCGGAGCCCGAGCGTTGGCGGCGGGCTGGGGACACCTTTTCCGCCCCGAGAGCACCAGCGGCGAGATCGTGGTCAGGACGCCAGGCGATCTCTGTTCCAACTGATATGGAACCCGGAGCAAAGCCCTAAGGGAGTCCGTCGAGCGCGATGATCCGTCTTTACGAGCGCTTACCGCTGCCATGGCCTTGCAGTCTGTCCGCTGCAAGGCCATGGTGATCAGCGGTTCGGTACGCTGACGGGAACGCTACACAGTTTCTGCAATGATCTTGTTGTCGATGCGCCCGATTTTCTCGATTTCCACAGAGACGACGTCTCCTGGTTTCAGGAACACCTGGGGATCGCGACGGTAGCCCACTCCTCCTGGAGTCCCAGTCAAGATGACGTCGCCCGGTTCAAGCTCTGTGAACTCGGAAATATCCGCGATGAGTCTGGGGATAGTGAAAATCAGGTGGGAGAGGTTCGATTCCTGCATTACGTCACCGTTGAGGATCGTTCTGATACTTGCGTTGCTGATGTCGGCTTCATCTGGTGTGACAATCACGGGGCCCAGTGGAGTGCTTTTGTCCCAGGCCTTACCCTGTAGCCACTGGTGAGTCTTGTACTGGTAATCCCGCATTGTTACATCGTTGGCCACGGTATATCCCAGAACGTGCGAGTACGCCTCTTCCTGCGGGATCCGCCTGCCTCTTTTGCCGATGACTACCGCCAGCTCGCACTCGTAATCTACTTGGTGCGACTCAGCAGGGAGCGCGATGTCATCGTTGGCGGCCACAAGATTAGAGGCAAACTTTGGGAAGAGGACGGGATACTGAGGGATCTCTCTTCCTGTCTCGTTGATGTGGTCGTGGTAATTAAGGCCCACGCAAAGGATCCTGGCCGGACGCGGGCTGGCCGGCAGCAAGGTCACGGATGAAATTGGCGTACGCCCCGAGATGTCCCTCTCGGCAGAGGCCAGCTCGTTTGTGCCCGTGTCGGGGCCGATGCGGGTTACCCCCGACAAAGGGATGACGCTGTCATCCTCCAGTACCCCGACGTGATCATGGTTGTCTTTTCGATACGAAACGTAAGCCATGCTAGATGCTCGCCTCGCTCGTATTGCGCCATGTGGGAAGCTGACCGCCCCAAAGATTCACACTGCTGGGAACAGGGCTCCACTTCCGCGGCACATACGTGACATGGCTGTCGTAGAACTTTTCCATCTCAGCGGAGAGCTCGATGTGGTTTCCAGCCGGGTCATCGAAGAAGACGAACAAGTTGTTGCCCGGGCCGTGGCGCCCCGGCCCCCACGCTACGGGAACGTCTAGCTCCGTTAACCTGTCACACCAGGCTTTGAAATCCTCCCACTCGGCCAAGTCGTAGGAGTAGTGGTCGAGCACGCCAGGGGTGCCTACGTTGACGACAGCCAAGGTGTGATGATCCTTGTTGCTGCGAAGCCAGCAGAATCGGCCGTCGGCCAGCTGGTCACTGATACGGAAGCCGATCGTGTTGACGAAGAAATCGACCATGGCCTGAACATCGGAGGTTCCGATGGTGGTGTGCTGAAACTTGATGGGCCGGCGGCCCGGGTCAGCAAGACTCTCCCCTTGGCGCCAGACCGCAGAGTGGAAGTGGACCGGGGTGCCGTCGGGGTTGGTAGTTGTGAGACCTTCAACAGGTCCGTCGGCAAAATCAATGTACGCCGGGTCAAGCTCAGAGACTTCATGTCCCTTTTCCTTCAGTCGAGCCCGGATGCCCTCCAGCCCGTCTGCATCGCGAACTTCGAACCCGAAATGCGCCAGTCCCTGATCCCCGGGGATCAGATCCATGACGTGGTGCCCGGTTCCCCAGCCCAGCCTGACGCCGCCATTTGGAAGGTCGGCCT
Organism: Arthrobacter sp. 9V; assembly: GCF_902506065.1. GTDB lineage: Bacteria > Actinomycetota > Actinomycetes > Actinomycetales > Micrococcaceae > Arthrobacter. The sequence goes on along the minus strand of NZ_LR732912.1, from coordinate 4,524,763 downwards.
GCCGGACCAGACCAAGAACATTCGCGTAAAAGGCTTCGGCTGCCGGTACATCCGGCACGTAAAAGCCAATGTGTGAAACGGAGGTTCGCCGAAGGATGCCGGCGTTTTCGGTTTCCTCTAATACAACTCGGGTCGGACGATCGACCATGACAGCTCCTTTGGGTCGTTGTATCGAATAGCATGACACTATACGCGAAAAATGATACATGAGAAGCCTTGCCTCGTTCTGGCAAGGCAATGTCCGCAGGAAAACTAGGATGTAGATGTGGCAGAGGACCGAAAGACCTACAAAGATGGCAACAGTACGGCGGATCGCGCTCTGACGATCCTCGGTCTCTTCAGCGATGCCAGGGCCACGATTTCTGCAACTGAAGTTGCGTCAGAACTTGGGGTCACCCGGTCCACCGCCTACCGCTACTTGCAAACCCTCGTAGGGTCGGCGTTTCTTCAGGAAGGACCGAAAAGCGGCTTCAGGCTCGGCCCTCGGATTCTTGAACTGGCGCGCATAGCGCGCCGGGGGAACGGGCTGTCCGATCTGGCTTTGCCGAAAATGGAAGCCTTGGCCATCCAGTTCCAGCAGACGGTGCTGCTTACCGGCCGTAGCGGACCCGCAGTCATCTGCCTTGAGTGCGAGGAGTGGTCGGGACAGTACGTCCGCTTCTCATACGAGCGAGGCAGTCGTCTCAGCATCAACGCCGGAGCCGCAGCCTTGACGCTCCTCGCATGGCTTCCCGAAGAGGAGGTCCGGGCACTGCTTTCCCGGGAACCCCTCCAGCGCTATTCCCCCCATACCCTGACCGACATCGACTCCATCGTGGACCGTCTGGCGCAAATTCGCAGGGACGGGCACTCCATCACCCGGGGTGAAGTGGACGCGGAAGCGATGGGCATCGCCGCTCCGGTTTTCGGGCCAGGAGGGGACGTCGTGGCTGCCTTGAGTTTCGTTCTACTTCAATCACGTCTCCCAGAAGAACAGCTGCCCCGCATGACTGAGGCGCTCAAATTTCAAGCGGCAGAACTGACCAGGTCCTTGAACCTTTACGCGGGCTGAGCGCCCCTGCATGATCACAACCTGCGCCCCGGCCTTCCAGCGAAACATCTTGATCCTGACGGCGGCAAACCCCCATCGAAGACACACCGCTTAATTTCGAAAATATGTTGACTGCACTGATTTGCCCTGATACTTTCGGAAATGGGTCGGTGCAAGACAGATCACACCGCACCCACAAAGGAGTGGGTTGGATGCAAAATGTCGATGCCAGATTTGCACTCTTCCGCTGACTGCGGACTTCGTTCCCGGGTTGTTCCAATGGATCTTTTCCATAGACCCAGAAGCACACCGGAGTGTGCCGGAAAGTTGGCGACTTACTCCCAGTTTCTGACGCAGAACACGCAGTGTTCTCAGCGTCCTTCCCCGTTCGCGGGCCAGATCAGGCCCCAAACCTTAAGAGGCTGTATGTCGAATCCGTCTTCACCACAGCGTCGGCGAATTTTCGCCCTCGGCAGCGCTGTTGCTTTGCTGGGCATGTCGCTGGTCGCATGTTCCCCTGGTCCGGGCGCCGACGGCAGCGCGGCCGCTTCAGAAGCTTGCAGCGCAACAGTCAAACCCGAAGATGCAAAGCTGATTCTCGGAGTGGGCGATCTTTCGAGCGCCTACTGGCAAGAGGTCATCGCAGGGGCGCGAGCCGTCGCTGATTCCGTTGATGTCGAACTTACGGTTTATGAAAGCAAGTTCGATGGCCAGGCCATCCTGAATACTCTCACTTCCGCCCTGGCTGGGGGAGGGGCCGGTACGGGAATCATTGTTGATCCCACTTCGAATGCTTTTACAAAACCGATCGTGGAGGCGGCACAACAGTCGGGCGCTCGGATCGTCACGCTTTGGAACCGCCCAACGGACGCTCATCCCTGGGATTTCGGCGGGGGGTGCTGGGTGGCCCACACTGCTTTTGACGGAGTGGATGAAGGTGCTCAGGGTGCCGGCAACCTGTTCAACGCCATCGGGGGGACCGGAGACATTGTGGCTTTGCAGGGCGTCCCGGACGCCCCCTCCAACAAACAACGTATCTACGGCCTTCACCAGACTTTGGAAAAGAACCCGGAGGTGAACCTTCTGGATACACAGACTGCCAATTGGACGGCAGCGAACGCGCAGAGCGCGGTCAACGCACTCTTGTCCAAGTACCCCGGCAAGATAAAGGGCATTTTCTCAGCGAATGATGACATGGCGGTCGGAGCTGTTGAGGCACTCCGAAGCAAGGGCCTGGCGGGGAAAATTTTTGTAACCGGTTCCGACGGCTCTTCCGACATGCTGGGCCTGATTAAAAAGGGCGATGCGTTGTCCACCGTGAAGACCGATGCCTTCGGTCAGGGCGCCTATGGTGCAGCCATTGCCTACGCGTCAATCATCGGGGACATCAAGCCCTCCGAGCTGACCCATGAGCAGCGCGATTTCTACCTGAAGCAGCAGGTCGTCACCCGAGACAACGTAGACGCTGCCTTGGCGATCGGTGCGAATTTCCGACCCGCCGACTACACCTACGACAAGCTCAAAGACGACCTCTGGGGTTCAGTCGCCAGCCCCATCAATGATGACACCTGGATCCCGGACGTACCCTGATCCAGCTTTCCCGGTCGGGTACCGGGGCCTCACCTAAGTCACACACCGTAAGAAGGAACAAGGATGTCGACCGAAGCAGTTAGAACGAAGCCGCCTAAACAAGGGTCGGCGCCAAGTAGTCGCGGGGGTTTCACCTCCAAGGGCGGTATGCTCCGCGGGAATGCCCTCTACGGGCCGATCGGCATCCTTGTTCTCCTACTCATTGTCTTTTCGCTGATCAACCCCCAGTTCATGACTCCAGGCAACATGGTGGCCATTGTGGACGCTGCGGCAGTACCTGTCGTAATCGCAGTCGGACTGACCTTTGTAATCCTCATGGGCTCAATTGACCTTTCAGTTGAAGGAGTGATGGCTACTGTCAGCATCACCATCGCCTTGATGCTGAGAAACAACGTTAATGCCCAGGACTTCGGAATGTGGGCGCTCGTTGTTGGATTGGGCATCGGTCTGGCTTTCGGGCTGGTCAACGGACTTGTGTACACGAAATTGCGCCTGCCGTCGCTGATTGTGACCCTGGGAACCTGGTTCATCGGACTTGGCATCGGCAGCTTCCTTTTTCCCGGCAACCCCCCTGCGATCCAGGACGAAGCCTTCCGCTCACTCTCACTGACCAGGTGGCTGGGTCTGGAGAGCTCGGACTTCATCGCTTTGGCAGTTGTCCTCGCCGGAATAGGGATCCTGCGCTTCACCCGTTTCGGAAGGATGTTGTACGCAATTGGAGGGTCGGAAGAACTCGTCGCCCTTGCAGGCGTCAGAGTGGCGCGTTATAAATTGATGGCCTTCGTCCTCGCCGGCTTTCTCGCATCTCTTGCGGCCATCATGATGACTGCCAAGCTCGGCATCGGAAACGTGGGGGCCGGAACCAATCAGCTATTCCCCGCCATCAGCGCTGTTGTAGTTGGAGGCACCCTCCTTAGCGGAGGCCGGGGCAGCATCGGGCAAAGCGTCATTGGTGTGCTGATCCTGACAGTACTCGGAAACGGGATGATCCTTTCTGGGGTCACGCCTTACATTCAGCAAGCAGTAGTAGGCGTCATCATCGTCGTCGCAGTAGTGGCAGCCAACTGGCGCAGCCGCCGACCTTTGAGGATCATCAAATGAACGAGACAGTACCTGGCCCCGGCACAGGTGCCACGACCGTATTGCGAGTCTCAGGGCTCAGCAAGAAATACGGTCCGGCATATGCCCTCAAAGAACTCGATCTCGAGCTAAAAACGGGTGAGGTTGTTGGCCTCATCGGACAGAACGGGGCAGGAAAATCAACGCTACTCAAGCTCCTTACCGGAGTAGAGCAACCCGACCACGGCAAAATTGAGCTTCACGGACGTCCGACAACACTGCGCAATGTAGCAGACGCAGGCATGAAGGGCATCGGTATTGTCTTCCAGGAGCAGTCCTTGGTGCCGAACCTTACCGTGGCCGAAAACCTTCTCTTGGGCCGTCAGTCCGCAGCCACCGCTGGCGGCATTCTGCGCTGGAGCCAAATGAGGGAGGAAGCCCAGCGTTACCTGTCCATCGCAGGCAGCTCTGCAAGCCCGGATGCAGTCATTGAGGACCTTTCCTTCGTCGACCGGCAATCCGTTGAACTGGCGAAGGTGCTTGCGCTTGAAGAGAGTGTGGACGGCCCCCTCATCATTTTGTTTGATGAGCCGACCAGCGTCCTCACCGCTTCCGAGATCGAAGGCCTCTTTAGTCAGATTCGGCGGCTTCGCTCTCGCGCAGCAATCGTGTTTGTCAGTCACCGCATGGACGAAGTCCTGGCAGTCTCGGATCGTGTGCTGGTACTCCGCGATGGTGAGAAAGTAGCCGAGCATTCGCGTGCTGACGTCGACGGAGACGACCTCTATCGGCTAATGGTTGGCTCCGAACGGGCGGATAACTACTACTACCAAGACGAAAGCGCTGAAAAAGCTTCCACCGACACCCCAGTAGTGCTCTCGGCCCAAGGTTTGAGCCGCAAAGGCTCGTTCAGAAATCTGTCCTTCGACCTACATGCCGGTCAGATCATAGGCATCGCGGGGGTAATCGGCTCCGGGCGCGAATCTGTCTGCCGCGCTTTGTACGGCGCAGATCCGCTGACATCCGGGCAGCTGAAGCTTGACGGGACGGCTGTTGAAATTCATACGCCTTCCGACGCTGTCCGCAAGGGCATTGGCTTTATCCCAGCAGAACGCAGGGTCGAAGGCATGGTTACCCACCGAAGCGTCACGGAAAATCTGGTACTCACAGCGACGCCCTCCCTTAGCTGGAAGGGCCTCTTGCGGAGACCCAAAGTTGAACGCCGGCTCGTTGCAGACTGGGCAAGGCGCCTCAAGATCAAGATGGACTCGCCATCCATTGAAATTCAACGCCTCTCTGGAGGAAACCAACAAAAGGTAGTGCTCGCAAAATGGCTTGCACTGCCGCACCTAAGGGTCCTGATTTTGGACCACCCGACGCGAGGGCTCGACGCAGGAGCAAAAGGCGACGTTTACCGAGCCATTAGGGACGCCACCAAGGCTGGAATCGGTGTGGTGCTGCTCTCCGACACGCTGGAGGAACTGATGGGCCTGGCCGATCAGGTCGTAGTGATGCGCGACGGAGTAGAAACCGGGCGATTCGACCTTCAGGACGACGAACCCAGCTCGGAAGACCTAGTACGGCTGATGGTGTGAGGAAGGACCTAAAATGACAACAACATCACCTGCGGCAATCTCCAAAGGAACCCCGCTTCTCATACGAATTCGGCGCTGGAACGGACTGGGAGGGCTCCTGCCCCTTGTCCTTCTCATTGCCCTCTATTTCTCCATCAGTATCAAATCTCCCGGCTTTCTCTCAGCCGGATCGATGCAGTCCGTCGCAACCCAGGCCGCTCCGTTGGTCTTTTTGGCGGCCGGACTGACGCCCATCATTATTCTGGGAGGCATCGACCTCTCCTTGGCGGCCCTGACAACTTTGTCATCCATCCTGATCGTTCAACTCCTCCCGCCGTTGGGCCTCGGAGGTCTCTTGCTGGTTCTCCTTATTACGACTGCTTTTGGCGCCGTCGTGGGTTTCATCCATGCCGTTGCCCAAGTCCCGTCGTTCGTGGTCACACTCGGAGCATTTGGTCTTTACGGCGGGCTGGCACTGCAAATCTCCAATGCCACCAACCAGCCCCTGACCAAGCACCTCGACCTGGTCACCTGGACCACGTCCTACATCGCAGGTATTCCCGCGTCCTTCGTGGCGGCTGTCGCCTTCGTGATCCTCATCTGGCTGGCCATGACGTACCTTCCGTTAGGCCGCTACACCTACGCAGTCGGCGCCAGCGAGTCAGCTGCCCTTATGAGCGGGATACGCACAGTTCGACTCAGGGTGGGCCTTTTCGCTCTCGCGGGACTCTCCGCCGGCTTGGCCGCATTGCCCCTCGTAGGGCGTACCACCTACGGCTCGCCCAGCCTCGCCAATACACTTCTCCTGCCGACCATCGCTGCCGTGGTCGTTGGGGGAACCGCAATCTCAGGTGGGGTTGGAAGCGTTTTACGGAGCCTGGTCGGTGCCCTGATTGTGACAGTTGTCCAGGTGGGTTTGGTCGTCGTCGGAGTAAACGCCGTCCTTCAAAACGTCGTGTTTGGAGCAATGATCGTTATCGCGGTCGCTCTCACCACGGACAGATCAAAACTTCCAACCATCAAGTAGACGCAGAACACCGGCGGTACCGGTAGCGATTCTGCCCCTAAGCGCACAAGCAAAGGAACGACATGCGGTTTAAAGGCCAGTCAGCAGTAGTCACGGGTGGAACCCGGGGAATCGGCCGTGCGATCGCGAGCCAACTGGCGTGGGAGGGCGCATCTGTTCTCTTGACAGGTACGGATGGTGCCCAAGCCGAGAAGATTGCGCAGGATATTTCTTCGGAAACAGGCGGATCTGTCTGGGGAACTCGATGCGAAGTCTCCGACCAAGAAAGTGTCCGTACTCTGGCCGAAACAGCGAAACGGCTGTTCTCGACCGTAGACGTCCTTGTAAACAACGCCGCTATAGCTCGCCGGAACCGGATCGGTGATATCACGCTCAGCGAATGGAACGAGGTCATGGCGGTCAATGCGACTGGCACGTTCCTGGTGACCAGAGACGTTCTCCCTCTTATGACAACCGGGTATGCCTCAATCGTCAATGTATCGAGCCAATCCGGCAAACGAGGCGAAGCGCTCCTGAGCCACTATGCAACATCAAAGGCCGCTCAAATCTGCATGACAAAGAGCTTCGCATTGGAGCTGGCGCCAGCCATCAGGGTAAACGCCGTCTGCCCGGGATACATAGAGACAGACATGATCTTGGAGCACTACGAGGTGCAGGCAGGCCTTCGCGGACTGAAACCAACAGACATCAAGGACGAAATGCTGGCCCGGATACCCCTTGGGCGCATGCAGGAACCCCACACCATTGCCGACCTCGTGCTCTTCCTCGCGAGCGATCAGGCCCGAGACCTTACAGGCCAGGCGATTAACATCTCCGGTGGCATGGTCATGGACTGACGCCGGCGCACAAATCAGCCAAAACCCAACACGCTCACAACCACTTCTCCTCGTACCAGAGGGATCTGTGGAACCGGCAAGAAAGATAAAAAACATGTCGACAGTAATAACGGGCCACACAGACAACGCAGGCGCTGTTCTTGGTGTGCATGGCGGCGACGGCGTCATGCTTTGGGCACGCCTAGCTACCGGAGCCCACCTGTACAGCGACTGGGATGGCGTCGAATGGGTCGCCTTGGAACCTGGCGGCCGGGCAGGACTTCACACTCACAGCCACACCGAGGAAATCTGGTTCTTCCTCAAGGGCAGCGGATACATGGAGCTCAATGGAACTCGCCACGATGTTTCGCCGGGAACCCTAGTCCTCACACCCCTGCATTCCCAGCATGCGGCCTGGAACACGGGCAACGAGCAATTGGAATACATCGTCATCGAAGTATTTCCCCCTGAAATCAGTAGCAAAATTCCCCCTCGGCGACCCACCGAAGAAGACGACAGCGCCACCGGCGCCTCGAAGAACTAACGAGAGGACTTGAATTATGACTGGATACGTCGGACAGCTGGAGTCGGGACAGACTTTGTCCGCCAAGCCCTACTTTGAAGGCCCTTGGCGTGAATTTTCTCGCCAGACAATCCCGGAAGGCAGCGATCATACTTTTGACGCTGTCGATGGCGAATATGCAATTTTCATCATGTCAGGCGAAGGCAAAGCCACTGTAGGTTCCACTACCCACGCCATCACTCCGGGATCGGCGCTGACCGTTGGATACAGGGCAAATGTCAAGATCTCCGCCCTCTCCGGCGACGTGGAAGTCTTTGTCACCACCCTGAACGTTTGACCAGTCCTCTAAGGACGCCCATTAGGTATAGGAGTACTTCTGTTGAATCGTCTACGCATCGGCTTTGTCGGGGCAGGTGCAATCAGCCTCCGACTCATGCCCCATTTCCAAATTGCGGACACTGCCGAGCGCGCCCTGGTGACCGCTGTTTGTGACCCTGTCATTGAACGAGCTGAAGCAGCTGCCGACAAGTTCGGTGCCCCTGGAGCCAGAGCATACGCCTCACTGACAGAGATGTTGGCGTCGGATGATGTGGACGCAGTGTCGATCGGTTCACCGATCGGCCTTCATTATGCCCATGCTCTTGAAGCAGTTAAGGCCGGTAAGCACGTCCACGTCAATAAGACAATGACGGTCACCAAAGCCGAAGCGGACATCCTCATTGCTGCGGCCAAGGAGTACAACGTTCGGATCGTCGCCTCACCGGGGGAGATGCTTCGTCCTCACAACCGGGAAACGAAGCGGCTGATCGAGTCAGGAGCAATCGGCAAGGTTTCATGGGCGGCCTGCGGGGCTGCCTTCGGAAACTATCACGAAGATGAACCAGAACGACAGGGGAGTGATCCCCTAAACAATGTCGATCCCAGCTGGTACTTCCGGGTCCCGGGAGGGGGGCCGCTTTACGACGTCACGGTCTATGCCCTGCACGGACTGACTGGTGTCCTTGGCCCTGTCAAACGCGTTACAGCTCTCTCAGGCACGCTTGTGCCTGAACGACTGGTCAACGGCAAGCCGCTGAAAGTCGAAGCGCACGACAACACCTTGATGCTGTTGGACTTTGGCGGAAATACCTTCGCGATGGCATTCGGTACAGCTGCAGGAAGTCTCACCCCCGGCGTCGAGTTCGATTTCTCTGCTCGCTATTACGGCACTGATGGCGAGATTTGGGGCCTGACGATGAACGGTGAACCCTACGATTATCCTGGGCGGGAAATCGCACTTACCGCACCGGACAAGGGCACTCAATCCAACTTTGGCGGTAACGAGTGGATCCTTCCGCACATATCCCCTGAACACCGCGATCTTTCCGAACACCACGTTTTCGAAGATCTGATGCAGCTGGTGGATTGGGTGCTCGACGGAACGCCATCTCCAGCCACCGCTGAGCACGCCCGGCACGTCATCGACGTAATTGAGTGTGCATACCGGGCAGCGGAAACGGGAATGACGCAAGTAGTAACGACGTCCTTCTAATGCATGCAGCGACTTACGGTCGGGGCACTGTCGAACCTTAAGGCGCAGGAGTGCAGCGGGAAACGGGCAGCAACGTTTCCCGCTGCGCACTTTGAGATCGATTGCTTCGCGGCGTGGCTGCCTGATGACCTGAGCTGCCAAGCAGAGCCCCGCAAATCAGTACGTGCCCAAAAGCCCCGCCACCGCATATCAGTTTCAAGGAAAACCAGTTGTCAAAGTCTGCAGAAAATTGGACCATCGAGATCACCGCAGGTAGCCGACAGATCCTCGATAAGAAGATCACAGAGGCCGAGTCCATTGCACGTAACCGTGCGATAAGCGAAGGGCAACGAGGAATCCTCGTTGCCCGGCACGCGGCGGGCAAAGTGACGGTATCCCTTAGCGAGGACGTTCCATACGGTTGCACTCACGAAACTCAGTGCTGGTGAAATCACAGAGTGTGGAGCAAGTCTGCTTTTAGACGCGGGCCAAATCAAGCTCCACCAGGCAGTTTTAAGGATCAAGACTTGAGCAATCTCTTCCGCCCCTTGCGCCTTAGGGGACTAGAAATTCCCAATCGCGTGTGGATGGCACCAATGTGCATGTACTCCGCGTTGCCAGAAGGCCCTGAGGCTGGCGTCCCCACTGATTTCCATCTGACCCATCTGGTCAGCCGCGCCTTCGGGGGCGCAGGGCTGGTCATGGTCGAAGCAACAGCGGTCCGTCTGGACGGCCGCATCAGTCCTTGGGACCTGGGGTTGTGGAACGACAAGCAGGAACGCGCCTTTGCCCGTATTGCCAACGCGCTTTCCGCCCACGGGACAGTGCCGGCTATTCAACTCGCCCATGCAGGGCGCAAAGCATCAGTTGCTAAACCATGGGTTTCTTCCGGCCCGGTCCAAAAACCTGATGGTGGTTGGACGTCAGTTGGGCCGAGCCCAGAAGCCTATGAAGGGCTGCCAGCCCCTGAGGAGCTGACAAAAAACGACATTGAGCAACTTGTAAGCGACTTTTACCGCTCAGCACAACGGGCCGCTCGAGCCGGATTCCAAGTCGCGGAAGTTCACGGTGCTCATGGATATTTGCTCCACTCCTTCCTGTCACCCGCCTCGAATAAGCGGACAGACTCCTACGGCGGCAGCTTTGAAAACCGCCTGCGTTTCCCACTCCAAGTCGTTGATGCCGTTCGAGATGCTTGGCCAGATGATCTACCTGTCTTCTTCCGCGCCTCCGCAACCGACTGGTTGTCAGAGAACCCTCGGGAAGAGCGAATCGGTTGGACCTCGGAAGATACAGTCCGCCTGGCCCGGGAGCTTCAATCTCACGGAGTGGATCTGCTGGACGTTTCCAGTGGTGGCGTGGTTCGTGATGCCCTCATACCGTCAGAACCCGGCTATCAAGTGGGCTTCTCCGCTAAAGCGCGCACGGAGGTAGGGGTACCTACTGCTGCCGTCGGCCTCATCACCGATCCTCATCAGGCTGCTGCCATCCTCCACAACGGCCAAGCCGACGCCGTCTTCCTTGGACGGGAGCTCCTGCGAAATCCTTACTGGCCGCAACATGCAGCGAGGACTCTGGGCGTAGAACCTGTTTGGCCAGAGCCCTACGCTTACGTCGTCTAGACTGAGAAATTCCTCCCGGATGTACCCCTGAAGCGACCCGACTGAGACGAATGGGCGCCGAAGCCCTCCTAAAACGGTTCATGCGCTACCTGCGGGCAAGGCCTGCCCGCGGGGAGTGAACCCTCCCAGCATGCCACCAGCGTGCAGCTGAGCTCCGCGCGCCACCTGACGTGCACCTGCTCCCGGCATCAGCCCATTGAACGGGCGATTCCTAGCGCCGCAGTCCGTACCGCGGGCACCAACCTGTCCAGCGCGGTATGGGAGTGAGCCACGATTCCCAGGGCAGCGCGAATAGTGCCGTCGACCTTGAGAATCGGCGCAGCGACCGAAACCGCTCCCAACGTCATCTCCTCGAGTGAAAAGGCAACTCCCCCTTTTCGCACACCGGCCATGGCTGCCACCAGGCGGCCCGGTTCCGTAATCGTGTAGGCAGTCAGCCTGGGTAAGCGCGTGTCCAGTAATACCCTCAAAAAATCCTCCCCGGCGAAGGCCAAGAGCGCTTTCCCGACTGCGGTCGCGTGCAGCGGCAGGTGCCCGCCGACATGCGTCTTAGTGGGCACAGATTTGTTGCTATTGATCTTTTCGATGCACAGTGCATGCTGATCCTCTAGAACGGTCAGCTGAATATTCTCCTGCGTCGCTTGGTACAGATCATGCATGTAAGGCACAGCGGACTCTCTCAAATCACGTTGGCGAGGAGCCAACGAACCGACTCTCCACAAATGCATGCCGACCCGGTAGCGGCCGTCACTGAGCAATTCGAGACCTCCCCAGGCGCAGAGCTCTCCTATAAGGCGGCGGGCCGTCGAGACCGGAAGCCCGCTACGCCTGGCTACCTGCGTCAGCGTTAACGCCGGATGAGCCACATCAAAACAATCGAGCACCATGAGCAGTCGCCGCGAAACTGTCTGTCCAGGAGTGGTTATGCCGCCAGCCATGTGACCAGACTAACAGGGATTGCCACTCAGTGGCAGCGAAAGGTTGGCAGCGAAAGCTGCAGGGAGCAAGATCGGTGTATCGAACAACGAGGAGTCCGTTGGACTTTGTAAGTTCACTTTTTACTGAAAGCCCCAGCATTTAGGAGTTAAGGCATGTCGGAAAACGCTGACGATAGGTTTGCCCTTCGCCAATTGGTCGAAGATTGGGCAGTCTGGCGGGATGCGGGGGACTGGGAGCGCTTTGCCACTGTGTGGCACTCCGAGGACGGTTGGATGACAGCGACTTGGTTTCAAGGGTCAGCAAGGGACTTCATCAAGCTCAGCCGTGAAGGCTTTGAGTCTGGAGTAAATATTTCGCACTTCCTCGGAGGGCATACCGCCGACATCGTTGACGGACGCGCTATTGCCCAGACGAAAATGACCATCAACCAGCGCGCGACCGTTGATGGGGTGGAAGTAGACGTTGCTTGCACAGGAAGGTTTTATGACTTCTGCGCCCGAGGTGCGGACGGATGGAAGATCGTTCGCCGGCAGCCCATATACGAAAAGGACCGCTTGGACCTGGTGGATCCATCCGCCCAGCTGACCATCGATCCTCAGCTGCTTACCCAGTTCCCCCTCGGCTACCGATACCTCGCCTACGTACAAACCAAAGCCGGGTTCACAGTGAAGTCCGGACTTCCAGGCCTGACCGGTGACGCCGTCCTGCGGCTTTACGATGAAGGCGCTAGGTGGCTCGCCGGAGCCGCATCACCCGGCGACCCCCACTAGGGCTGGTCCTGACACCATGTTCACCTTGACCTGCCGCGCAAGCACGCTTCGCCCCGCGAGCCTCCCAGAACGCATCAAGGCAGCCTCAGAAGCAGGCTACGCGGGCTTGGGATTGCGGCTGCAGGACATCCGCAACAGCGGAATCGACTACCCGGAGATCCGTAAACAACTCAGCCGGCACGGTTTAAGCATTCTGGAACTAGAGCACCCTTGGAATTGGGTCTCCCGGGCTGTTTCCGAAGACGAAGAGGAAATCTACCGGTTCACCGATGCTATAGGAGTCCGACAACTCAACGTCGCCACGTTTGGGGAAGCGTCAACCGAGGTCGTATCCGCCGCTTTTGGCAGGCTCTGTGATCGGGCTGCCGCCCACGGGCTTCTGGTAGGTCTTGAATTCCTACCGTTCAGTTTCATCCGAACACTGCCACAGGCATGGGAAATCGTTCTCGCCGCAGACAAGGACAACGGCGGGATCCTCTTGGACATCTGGCACTGGCGGAGATCCCATGCCACGTTCGATGACCTGGCAGGAATCCCTGCCGAACGCATCACGTCACTTCAGTTATGCGATGTCCGGCAGCCAGAACCGCTGTCAGACCTGCGCCACGAGGCTCGTCATCACAGGGAACTGCCAGGAAAAGAAACCATTGATCTCGTTGCCGGTCTCGCCGCGCAGGGTATCAGCTGCCCGGTCTCCGTTGAAGTGTTCTCAGACCTACTCGACACCCGGCCTTCCGTGCAAACCGCAACAGCGTCAGCGGAGGCGGGAAACTGGGTTCTTGAAAAGGCCGGCAGGATCGACTGCCCTGATCTGAAACCTATCCGACGAAAGCGGCACAGGAACTAGCAGTCCGATGATGTGCTGCTGCCGGAATCAAGACAGCCTCACAAAGGCAGCGCTGGAACCAGACAGGAAATCAAAGAGAGTTTGCAGACCAGCTACAACAACGCATTTTCACAATGAAACTTAGCCGGTTGTCGAGGATGACAGCCACTGTCCAAAGGAGGACAACGTGCAAGAACAACGACGTGATCTTCAAGAGGTGATCGACGGCTCCAAAATCGGAAGCCTGCAACGGCGAGTACTGTTCCTGTGCTTCGGAGTGCTGGTCCTGGACGGAATCGACGTCTCATTGGTCAGCTACATCGCTCCCTCACTCATGTCCGACTGGGGCCTCACGAAAGCCGAACTCGGGCCAATCGTTACGAGCGGGCTGTTCGGCCTTGCGATCGGGTCACTGATCGCCGGCCCGCTCGCTGACCGGCTCGGCCGCCGACGGGTGATCATCGCATCTTTGATCCTTTTCGGAGTCATGAGCGCGGCCACGGCGCTGACGAATGATGTGGTGTGGTTCTCCATTTTTAGGGTTCTGACCGGTTTCGGCTTGGGTGCCGCCATGCCGAATGCAACGACGCTTGTCTCTGAATACGCGCCCAAGCGACGGCGCAGCGCCATGATGGCCTTTACCTATTGCGGGATGACGCTTGGAGCGGCCATCTCCGGTTACCTCACCACCTTGGTTCTTCAGGTCTTGACCTGGCATTGGATGCTCGTGCTCGGCGGCATCTTACCGCTGCTCTACGTCGTTGTAGTGGCATTCGCCCTACCGGAATCACCGAAGTTTCTCGCCCGTCAACAGGGCAGCACAGCTGCCCTGTCCGGGTTGATGCAGAAGATCTCCTCAGGCCCCATCCCTGCCGGCACCCAGTTCACTCTCAATGAACCCCCAGGCGTAGCCAAGGTCCCTGTCGTCGGTCTACTTACCCGTCAATACCGGATCGGCACGGTGACGATCTGGATCGGCTTTATCGCAGCCTTCTTCATCGTGTACCTCATGAACAGCTGGCTGCCGATCCTGATGACCGACGTCGGATTCTCTCTTGCGGCCGCCGCCACCATTGGGCTCCTCCTCCAAGCCGGAGGCACCATCGGGAATATTGCCATCGGCTGGCTCATGGACCGCTTTGGCCTTCACCGGACTGTGGCTTTGGGCATGGCCTGCGCCGCTGTGATGCTCATAGCTATCTCCATCGCCCCCCAGGACGTTGTCGTAATCGGCATCCTCATCTTTATTCTGGGCATGTTCACGAACTCAGTTGCCACCGGGTTCCCCATCCTCAGTGCCAGCTTCTACCCAACAGCCATCCGTGCCACAGGAACCAGTTGGGCAACGGGCATCGCCCGGTTTGGGGCAATCGCCGGGGCAGCGGCCGGTACGGCGCTCGTCGCAGCGGGGCTGACCTACCAGCAGGTGTTCCTTTCGCTGGTGATTCCGGCTGGAGTCTCCATCGTCGCCGTTGTCGTGAAGGCTCGCCGTCAGGCCAAGGAGCCAGCCCAAGACACCGCACCTACCCGCGTGAAGGAGGAAATCCTGTGAGAACCGCGCAGCTCAATATAGGCATCATCGGTGGCGGTGTCATGGGTACAAAGCATGCCTCCATCATCAATGCCGAAGGCACCGGGCGGGTAGTTGCCGTCGCAGACCCTGTCAGTGACAGACTGGCGACTTCGCTCGGCGTACCGAACCACGTCGATTACCAGCATCTGCTTAGTATGCCTGGCCTGGATGCGGTTGTCGTGGCAAGCCCAAATGACCAGCATGTAACCACAGCGCTGGCCTGCCTGAACCGCAGTATCCCGGTGCTGCTCGAGAAGCCCGTGGCATCATCGATCGAAGAGGGCCAGAAACTGGCGGCAGCGCTGGAAGGCATATCCACGCCGATACTTGTCGGACACCATCGGCGCCATAACGCCGCCGTCACGGCCGCGCAGTCATTCATCCACGACGGCGGACTCGGGCGCATCGTAGCCGTCAACTCCCTGTTTCTTAGCCGGAAACCCGAAGACTACTTCAACCAGGCGTGGCACCGGCTAAAAGGAGCCGGTGTGCTGCTGATCAACCTGGTGCACGACATCGACCTGCTGCGATATCTCTGCGGTGACATTACCCGGGTTGCGGCCATCACCTCATCAGGTTCGCGAGGATATGAGGTGGAGGACACCGCCGCCGTTACCGCGGAATTCGCCAGCGGGGCACTCGGAACATTCATCGTTTCGGACAGTGCCGCATCACCGGTCAACTGGGACCAGGTATCCGCCGACGACACGAGCTTCCCACGGCACCCCGGCGTAGACACCCACCTCATCACCGGCACCAAGGGATCCCTGACATTGCCGCAGCTAACCCACTACTACTACCCGGACGACGCCAAGGGTCACTGGAAGATCCCCATGGCGGCACAGAGCCTGCCTGCAGCGGAAACTGAGACCTACGCCAACCAATGGAAACACTTCCTCGATGTCATCGACGGAACCGCAGAACCCATCGTGTCCGTGACTGACGCTCTGCGGACGATCGAAATTGTCGAAGCCATCAGAGCAGCAGCGATTGATGGAAAAACAACAGCCATCTAACCTACGGACAAGGAAAGAGAACACCCCGTGCGCCTCGCATACACGATTGAACCCGCCCCGCTCGCACTAGGCGCGATGTGCTTCCGCGACCGGCCCTTCGCTCAAATCCTCCAAGCGGCAAGCCAAAGTGCCTTCGACGGCATCGGACTCACCGTAGGACAGTGCATTTCAGCCCTCGAGCGCGGCATCCCAATCAACGAACTCGGCAAACGAATAGAAGACGCTGGACTTGTGGTCGCAGAACTGGAGCTCGTCCGGCTCTGCGACGACGGCCCAACCAGGCACGCCAATTCTCTGGTCGAAGACCTCATCGAAGCCCTACACCCTGACCGTGTACACGTCGCAGCCTTCACCGGAGACCCGTCTCTCGCTGCCGACGAGTATGCGGCCCTGTGCCAACGACACCCGAACACCCCGGTTGCCGTCGAATTCATGCCCTACTCAGTGATCAACGACGTTCAAGCTGCACAAAAGCTCGTCTGCCACGCCGGCACATCCAACGCATCCATCGTGCTCGATGTCCTCCATTTCTTCAGGTCAGGCGGACAACTCAAGCACATCGATGCCGAACTCCTCGAGCGCGTAGCAGTCGTCCAGCTGTCCGACGTCGGCCGCCGGCCTGGCGTGGAGCTGGCACGGGAAGCCCGACAGCTGCGAACCTACCCGGGCAGGGGATCCCTTGACATCATCGGTTTCCTGCGCACGATTCATGAGACTCAGGCGCCGTACCCGCCGATCAGCGTCGAACCCATTTCCAATGCGCTGGAACTGCTTCCGATGGAAGTGGTTGCAGAGGAGGTCATGTTCACGACTCTTCAAGTATTGGAACGTGCGGGATGGATCCGTTGAAAGCGTGCGCACAATTATGAGTACCGAATCCGGAACTGAGTCCCTTACCTCAGCTGTCCTTGAAAGTTTTGCGGAGACCCCTAATCAACGGCTCAAAGAAATCCTAGGGAGCCTGACCAAACACCTGCACGCTTTCATCGCCGAGGTGGAGCCCTCCATTGAGGAGTGGGAGGCAGGCATCGACTTCCTCACCGCCACCGGGCAAAAATGTGACAGTGTCCGGCAGGAGTTCATCCTGCTCTCGGACGTGCTCGGGGTTTCAATGCTGGTCGAAACCATCAACGACGCGGAAACACCCGATGCCACGGATTCAACTGTGCTTGGCCCGTTCCACATGGTCGAATCCCCGAAACGGGGACTTGGCGAAAATATCTCGCCTGAGAGCGAAGGGGACATCTGCGTCGTCAGGGGGCGGATCCTCTCAGTCACAGGACAACCGATACCACGGGCGAGTATCGATGTCTGGCAAGCAAACATGGAGGGCTTCTACGACGTCCAGCAGCCAGGCATTCAGAGCATCGGCAACGGGCGTGGCCTCTTCACTGCAGACGACAATGGGGAGTTCTATTTCCGCAGCGTCGTTCCCAGCTACTACCCCATACCCACAGACGGGCCGGTTGGTGATCTGCTGGCGGCCACCAACCGCCACCCCAATAGGCCTGCGCATATCCACTTCATCGTCGCCGCTCCCGGCTATAAGGAACTGACAACCCATATCTTCGTAGGCGGCAGCGAGTACATCGAATCGGACGCGGTGTTCGCTGTAAAGGAATCCCTCATCAAACCCTTCACCACCAACACGGACCCGGACGCAGCAGCTGCCTTCGGCGTGAACTCCCCCTTTGTCGAAGGGCTTATCGACATCGTCCTGCATCCCGAAATCCACGCCCACACCCCCACGCACGAAACCACCAAGGAGATTGTTCGATGAAGGACTTCCGGTATCAGGCCCTGCCGATGCGTGTAACGTTCGGCGCAGGTTCGCTCAAGACGCTGCCTGAGGAAGTTCGTACTCTCGGACTTCAGCGTGTGCTTGTGCTGTCAACCCCATTCCAGGAAGACCTGGCACGGGAAGTCTCAGAGCAGCTTGGCGACCTAAGCGCCGGCGTACATGCAGAAGCAGAGATGCACGTCCCGATTGAATCAGCCCGCCGGGCACGAGAAGTCGCAAAATCGGCAGGCGCCGACGGATACGTCGCAGTCGGCGGGGGCTCCACCACAGGTCTGGGGAAAGCCATAGCCCTGGAGTCTGGAGCGCCCATTATCGCGGTGCCCACCACCTACGCCGGCTCGGAAATGACCCCCATCTGGGGCATGACCGAAAAGGGCGAGAAGAAAACCGGCCGCGACCCGAAAGTGCTACCCACCAGCGTCATCTACGACCCGGATCTGACACTAACCCTGCCAGTGGGTATGACCGTGACAAGCGGCTTCAATGCCATCGCACACGCAGTAGAAGCCCTCTACGCCCCGGACGGCTCGCCCATCATTTCCCTCATGGCTGAAGAAGGCACCCGTTCCCTGGTCAACGCCCTGCCGCTGATCGTGAAAGACCCAACCGGCACGGACGCCCGCTCAGAAGCCCTCTACGGTGCCTGGCTCTGCGGCGCCACCCTCGGGGCAACCACAATGTCCTTGCACCACAAGCTCTGCCACACCCTAGGCGGGACATTCAACCTGCCGCACGCCGAGACTCACACCGTCGTCCTGCCCTACGCCCTTGATTACAACTCCGCCCATGCCCCTGAGGCACTCGCTGCCCTGCGGCGCGCCACCGGTGCCGAGAACCCGGCAGCTTACCTGCGAGAGCTGAGCCTGGAACTGGGCGCGCCGTCATCCCTGCGCGAACTCGGGCTGACGGATTCCGACGTGGAAACAGTAGTCAACATGGCCACCCGCAACCCCTACTCAAACCCACGTGAAGTAACCGCCGAAGGAATTCGTGGCCTGATCACCAAGGCCCTGAACGGCGAACCGCTCTAACAGTCCCGCGGTCCAGGGCGATCTGGGGGGGCACCATGGGCACCTTTGACCACACAACAGCGGGCCGAAGTTGCCGTTTCCGGCGACTCCGCCTGCCTAAAAGCAGATCACCCGACGTGAAGCAACACCAGACTTCGAACCTCCACCGGTACGGAGCAAGGCACCTGCGGGGCTCAGTAGCAACTCAGAAAGCAGACAAATGACAATAGAAAACAGCCCTATAGAGGCAGAGATACGGGCGCTGGAGGACCGCAGGTATAACGCCGTGATTCGCGGGGACTTCGACACGCTCGAAAGCCTCTTCCATATCCAGCTCGTCTACACCCATTCCCGCGGCGATCGAGATACACTTGCCAGCTACCTGACCAAACTTCGCCAAGGCTTTTACAAGTATCACCGCATCGAGCACCCTATCGACAACATCCTGCTAGTTGGCGACACCGCCATAGTAGTTGGCGAAATGAACGCTGAGCTCAGCGTCAACGGTACGGCCAAGACCCTCACAAACAATGTGATCGCCGTCTGGACCAAAGACAGCGGAACCTGGAAATTATTGGCCTATCAACCCACTCCCCGATCCTAGAAGCCCCGGCGTCACTCGTAACCACGTTTGGAGTATGCCGGCCGGGAAGAAAGGGAGATTGAGAACTTCAACCGCCAGATCCAGCAGAACGGGGCTGAGTTGCAGCCAAGGGACCGGATCACTACATATCTCCCTGAACGCCCCCGGACTTTCCTGGGCAATTGCCGACGGCAAGACGGAGAACTCAAGCGTCGTCTGGGTCAGGCCGAATGTTGATTTTCGTCGGGCCTACCATCACAAGGAGCGATCTTTCATCCTGCCGGCCAGGGAGACGTTGGCCGCGGACAAGTGGAAAGAGTGAAGATATGGAAGTCTCCCCAATACCCCTGCTTGACTTGAGACAGCTGGTTGGCGGAATTTCCTGTCCAGGACGCCAGACTTCGGGGCCCTACAAGCTGCAGGGGCGACAAGCGTGACGATGAATCTCTACAGAGAGACCGTGCTCGAGGGGCAACTCTCGTGAAAGGCCCCCGACATAGCACCTAAGCGAAGGAAAACAAGTGGATCTTCAACTAGCAAGCAAGAGAGCCATAGTGACAGGGGGAAGCCGTGGCATTGGGTTCGCTGTAGCCGAAGCATTGGTTGCCGAAGGAGCGCACGTAGCACTAGTTGCCCGGGGCCGTGAAGGCTTGAATCAAGCCAAGGCCTTGCTTGCCCGCCATAACGGTAAGGTCTTGGCCATTTCCGCTGACAGCAACGATGACCCTGCGGTTAGAGAAGCGGTCGCCTCCACTGTCCGCGAATTTGGTGGCGTGGACATCCTGGTCAATGCCGCCGCACGTCCGGGCAACCCCTTAACTGCACCGGCCCTGCAGGACCTCACCGACGACGACTTGCGCACCGAGGTGGAGACCAAGGTCCTCGGCTATCTACGCTTTGCCCGAGCCGCTGCTCCCCACATGGCACGGCAAGGCTGGGGGAGGATCATCAATATTAGCGGCCTGGCAGCGAGACAAACGGGGCTTACCTTTGGTTCCATCCGCAATGTAGCTGTGGCCGCAATGACCAAGAACCTGGCCGATGAACTTGGGCCTGCAGGAATCAATGTAACCGTCGTGCACCCGGGCTTTGTGATAACGGAACGTACCCCGATGTTAATTGCTGCGCAGGCAGCATCAAGTGGCACGAATGAAGACGAAGTTCGGGCCGTCATTGCTTCAAGAACGAGCATCGGACGCTTGGTTACCGCTGCAGAGGTCGCAAACGTTGTGGCTTTCCTCGCCTCTCCTAGGAGTGTTTCGATCACGGGCGATGCCATCGCTGTTGCCGGTGGCGTCCCCGGGCCTATCCACTACTAAGCTGGGCGATCCTACACTGCCCGTCCATATTGGAAGGGCAGGAGACGTCGATAGAACGGTTGCTCGTGCTCGTCAGTCTTCCTCGGAAGCGCACGGCCGCCTCCAGGACTAAGCAATCTACTCGTCCTACGTAAATGTCGGTAACCGATCTTCTGTAAGGCTGGGGGAGTGGGTGAGCTTTGGAGTGCGCTGTCAGAATTTGCCGCGGCAACCGGGTCCGACCGGCCATCAGCATTGCCAAGTGTCGGTGACACAACTGCGCCAACCGTCCCATTTGGGCTCGAACACTGTGTTTCTGTGCAGGGCGTCGGCGGGAGGGATGGCTTCTATCGCTTTCGCCAACGCTAGGGAAATAGGTGGACGAAGCGACCGCGGAATGCTCTTTATGGCGTCAGTGTAGGCGTGCCGGCGTCATCGTTCCTGGCTTTCTCAAAGAGAACCCACCTGATCCGAAGACCAGGTGGGTTCTGCATTTGATTAGGCTGCTTCGTCGAGAGGCTGCGGCTCGACGCGCCAACCGCGCACCGGCAGGCTAGGTACGCGACGCCATGATGCGCGGCATTTGTCGCACTCGATGATCACATCTTGTTCCCGGAAACCGGGGGTGTTGTCATGCTCCTCGACGATCAGCCCCCGGCCGCAAGGGCACAGGTGTTCATACCTCTCGATCGTCCCGGGACCCGCTCCCCATCCGGAAGTGTCTTCTTTGCTGCTGGTGATGCGCTCCGTGCGGAGGCTCATGTCCCCGCGCAGCTTCGGGGGCGCGACGCGGGCCCACTCAACGATCGCTTCCAGCGCTGAGTCGAAGGCTTCGGGCATGGCTGAAAGCTCCCGGAGGATGTCCAGCAGATCCTGCGCAGTGACAGCGATGCGGTGGTAGCTGCCCTCAACGCCGGCGAAGTGATCGCCGGCCAGATCGGCCACAACGTCATCGCGGCCTGCCTGCTGCATCAGCCACTCGTGGAACGGGTAAACCTCCGTCGACGACTCCGGCTTCTCCCAGCGGCCAAGAACAAGCTCACCGGCCGCATACTGCTCAAGGGCCGTCTCCAGGTGCGTGAATCCCGAGGGCCGGTTCTGGTGGCCTCTGGGCTGGCGTTCTTCAATGACGATGCGCCTAACGTAGGCATGCTCTTGTTCAGACACACCTACCAGAAGGTTCAGGCCGCCGTCCTCGACCATAGGAAGTCCCAGCGCAGCTGCCGCCCAGATGATGCGGCCGTTGGAGACGGAGCGGCAATGCGGCTTCAAGAATTTCTCCGCCGTGTGTTTCAGTGAGTAGCTGCTCACTGAGGGGGTTTCGCCCGCCCTGATGGGGGTGAACATCCGCAGGAATTCGGTGATCAGGGCCAGCTCGACATAGTCTCTGGTTCGGTCGAAGCTCCACCGGGTATCGGCATGGAAGCCGGCTTCGCCCAGGACCCATTCACCGCCGTCTGCACCGATCAGCGGGTGGTCTTTGAGGGTGTTGATCAGCTGCCTGGCGCTGATTCGCTCTCCCAGGAGGCCCTGGGCCAGCGGCGATTCGATCTGGCGCAACGCGGTGGTGTAGTTCGAGCCGGTCAGCTCTTTCCAGGCGCGCGCGTCCTGCTGGACCTTACGGTCACGGTCATTGTTGTTGGAGTTCATCTCGATCTCATATCCGGGCACACACCCCGCGTCTGCAAGCCCTAGAGAGAGGTGTCTCAGGTGTTGCGATTCTGGATCTGTAGCAGTTGTCTTCGTTGTCGTCGCCACGCGGGGGCTCGGACTCAGAGGGTGGCGGACCAGACCACCATAATAAATCTTACCATCTGAACCTGTGAGTTTGCTGTGCGTCTACTGAGTGCCCTGCAAAGAGAAAGCCCTCCCGGTGCGCACCGGGCAAGGGCTTCTTCATGGGGGCGGGCGTGTTAGTTGCCGCCCGGGACGTTGGATTCGATGACGTTCTCGAGGATGTCCTTGCAGTCCGGGCAGGCAGGGAGCTTTTTTCGGTCGCGGGGTGGGCACTCACCGCTTTCCGCGCAGGGCAACGGCAGGGGTGCTTTCGACTGCGGTGCGCGCAATGGCGTCCTTCTTGACGTAGTGCGCGAACAGGTTGTGGCCACCCGGCTCCCGGACCTTGAGGTCGGCGGCTCCGTCGACGCGTGTATCGGGAGCTGCGGACATGATAATTACCTCTTTCGGCTGTAATGAGCAGCAGGTTTCCGCCCCTTTCGAGCCTCTCCCCGGCTTCACTTTGCAGAGCCGATAATGGACGTTCCGACAAGCTAGGGGAGGGGCGTAAGGATTCCTTGGCTCTAGAACTGCATCGCCCCGAAGTTCTTCAAGCAGAACCAAAACGACACCGCCCCTACTGTCAGGTCCTGCCAATCAGGGGTGTCCACTACACTGCATTACGGGCAGGCCATCTCGCCCTTGCTCGACGTTGTCGCGCGTACAAATAAGCCAGGTCAGGTCTGCGGCCGGGACGGGGAAGGTGCCGCAGGTCAGTGACGCGCAACAGCCTAGCTATCGGTTGATTGTTTTGCGGAGGTATTCGCGCAGGCCCGGGATGGCGAAGTCGACCTTGCCATATGCAGGGGCTTCGATGAGTCCTGCCGCGATGAGACGGGCCCGGTAGTTGGCCACGACGTTGCTCTTGGCGTTGAGTCGTTTTCCGATGTCGCCGGCAACAACAGGGCCGTCGTCTTCGGCCATGGCACGGAGGAAGTCTTTGTCTTTGTCTGATGCGGTGGAGAGGGCCGCTTCAATGACGGTCGCCTCGTGGCGGCGGGTCGCGGCATTGATGGCTTGGTCAATGTTCGTCTTTTCCAGTGCCATGTTGTTGATCTCGGCTTGTCGCCACAGCTGGTAGCCGATGAGCTGGATCAGGAACGGGTACCCTCCGGTCGCCTCAGCCGCATACCGGACCAAGTCAGCGCTGATGCTGATGCCGGCATTTTGGAAGGTGCTGGCGTAGGAGCGTTCGACATCGGCAATGGCCGCAGCGTGCAGGTCGATGCGCTCTGCCCGCCGCAGAAACGTTGCCACGCCCTCGTTGAGCAGGTCCGAAACCGCCGCCGGCAGCCCGGCGAAGATCAGTCCTATCGGAAGCCCGTCACGGATGAAATGCTGGACGTCAGCGGCAAGCTGGGACAGTTCTGCACGGTCTGCCGAATGTATTTCGTCAACGGTGAAGAGCAGCCCGGTCTTTTTCTCCGCGAGAACGTTCAGCAACTGGTTTCCCAACCGTCTCCAGTCAACCTGGCGCTCGGGCGGCAGCTGGGTGGTCACGGTGAAACCTGCCACGCCTAACGCTGTGATCCTGCGCCCGGCCGGGCCGGGGCCGAGTTCATCCAGGTGCAGTCGCATGGTCTCGCCGATCCGTCCAACGAAGCCCGACGTGGCCGTCTCTGGAACCACAAGCCACCCTTGCCCGGCGGCCGCGCCCTGCGCGGCACTGAGTAGCGCGGTCTTGCCGATGCCGCGGGCGCCTGTGATGATGGTCAGCAACCCGGGCGCCCCGGAACCAAGCTGCAGACCATACTCAAACTCATCGAGCATCCCCTCGCGGCCAATGAGTTCAGGGGGAGTGGCGCCGGCTGTAGGGCGGAACGGGTTCATCATCGCAGATCCTGTGAGTCCTTGTGAGTCCTTGTGAGTCTTGTGAGTCCTTGTGAGTCTACTCCTCCAAGGCCAGCTACCCGAGACTCGAACGTCGTCCGATGATCCATGCCCGGGGACCCGACCTGGGCTCCCTAGCTGATGCACCGCCGTGCATGACATTGGCGCTGGCCGCTGACCGGTGACCGCTGACCGACAAAGCTGGACTAACCTGCGAAATCACCCGGACAGTGGGGGAAGGATTAGCGATTCTCTTTTACTCGTCCCACTCCAACGCCGATAAGCACCCATATGTCATATTCATCTTTCCCTCTCACAGAGGAATCTCGACTTCTGGCGCATTCCGTTTTGCGCGATGGCGGCCTCGCCGTGAGGAGGCCGCCATCGCGGTGACCGTTCTAGGAGAGCAGTGCCCTTCCCTCAGTCCGGTCAGCATGTGTCCCGGCCTAGAAGCCGAGGTAGGCGTGTTGGGTGTGTTTGACGTGGGGGACAGCAGCGAAGTGAGGACCGACGAGATCGCGCCATTGCTGGAATGCTGCTGATTCCCGGAAACCGGTGGTGTGGTCATCAAGGGACTGCCAACCAACGGTGAGGGTGTATTCGTTGGGGCTTTCGATGGTTCGGTCCAGCCGGAAACCGAGTGCACTGGGTGCTTTCTGGAACAGTGGCACGGCTTGGGCCGCTGCGGCTTCAAATGCCTCTTCGTGGCCGGGTGTGATGGTGAGGGTGGCAATTTCCTGGATCACGCGATGAATCCTTCCGTTGCGGGTTCCTGCAGGGGTGGCTGGTTGGCTTGTTCCTCGTCGATGCGGGTCCGGTCGGCGGTTCCGGCCATGGTGCGGGTGGCGTCGATGGAGGCGTAGGTCCAGAAGATCTTCATCTCTTGGGTGTCGGAGGCGTTCCTGAACCGATGGACGATGTTCGCGGGCACGAATGTGGTGTCGTAGGTGTCCAAATGGTGTTCGGTGCCGTCGATGTCGACGTAGGCGGTGCCTTCGATGACGGCCACGGATTCAACACAGTTATGGGAGTGGTGACCGATGGCCGCACCGGGCGCGAATGTGGTGATGCCGTTCAGGAACGTGGTGGCGCCCAGGTGTGCCCCGACCAGGGGGACGGTCGAGGCGCCGTTGCCGCGGTCTTTGCGGGGAAGTTGGGGCGTGCGGGGGTGTTGGTCTTCTGAGGCTTCATGGTCGCCCGGGCGGTTCCGGAGCGCCAGCTTGGGATACCCCGCTGGCGGTTTGTGCTTCTTGGCGCTCCGGGCCTTGCCCGGGCAGGACGGGCCTCTGTCAGAAGGGCCCAACACGGGGAAGGTTCGTGATGTGGGGGTGGTGGGGGCTGGAACCTTCTCTTCAAAGAGTCTCGTGGGTTGCCCCAGACTCGTTTTAGGGGGTAGAGCCACATTTGAAGTTTGGAGGTTCCAGCTATGTTTGAGCGTACTCATCCGGCGGGCACCGCTCCCAGGGATCCATCACGAAAACAGGCAACCCCCACGCCCGCAGGCTCCTGGTCGAAGCAGCCTGGCACCACCGCCGCGCCTACACCCACCCCTCCAGAGAGCTGCAGTCACGATGGGAAGCAGCAACCCCTTGGGCAAGAGCCCGCGGCAAAGCCGGCAACAAACGCTTGCACGAACGCTGGCTCGTCTACCAGGAACACCGGAAACGTCCCGTCATCGCCGACGTCGCGATCGCCCGTGAACTTGCCGGCTGGTGCTGGTCACTGGCCAGTGAAGCCCAACGCACACCAAAGCATCAAAACCCCTAAACGTCCGGGGGGGCAACCACACCAGGGGGCCACCGGTTACACCGGCAGCGCTTGGAGCAACCCGCGACCCAACTATGGGCAACCACCAAGGCCACGCCCGATCCCTAGAGAAGCGACAGTCTCCAGCCGGACACCTCGTCCTGCGGTACCCAACCCGCGCATATTAGTCTGACCACGCCGTCGCCAACGACACGCTGGAACACCCCCCCCAACACAAGGACACCCCCGGACCAAAAAGGAAGCGACCCCGGAACCAAACCGGGATCGCTTCCCCACGCCCATTGACAAAAGAAACTACATATTAGTTGGGTGCATCGGGGTGCTTGACGAGTTCAGCCGATGCTTTCTCAATGCGGGCCAGTGCTTCTGTCGGCGACGACGAGCCATGGCAGGGACGACCCTGTTCGAGTTGCCTGATCGCCCCTAGAGCTGCTGAAAGCAGACCCTTACGCGATGGTTGGATCGTCGCTCGCGGGGCGTGATCCAAGTCCCGTCCGAGGACGAGCTTGGCCCGGAGTGCTTGGGCAGCAACATTCCTGCTGTCCATGATTCTGCCGTCGATGCGAGCCTTATCGGCATGACTACCGCTCTCCCGCTTCGAAGTAGCTGTGGGAACGGATCCGCAGTGAGGTTCAACTGCGCAGCTTTGAGAGGATCAGCAGCTGGGCGTCAGCGGTCGCATTGCCGATAATTGCGGAATTCATGCCTGGCACCGATGAGGACACCCCCTTGCCGCTGCAGTCATACCGGCCTTGACACCGAGAGCGGAAGCCATTTTATGCGTGTCCGAGTATTGGCCGTTCCTTCCCCACCGGAAAGGCGGCAACGAGGGTCTGGCAACTCCTTGGAAAGCAGACCTTATCTGGTTCTGCAGAACCCAGAGAACTCCTGCAAGAAAGTCGGCCTCGCTCCCGCGTTTCCATCCGAAGCGGCAGACTGCCATGTTCCTGAGCATATGCGGCTATCTGCTGGGCTGATTCGACGCTTCCTTGGAATTCCAAGAGCCTTCAGCGGAATGTGGAGCGGCAACGATGCTATCAAGCGCTGTCGTCGCAATGCCGGTCAGTTCTGCCCGTGCAATTCCGGCTCTGCCTATGACCTCCATGCCCCGCGTCAGAGCCAGGAAGAAGGATGCCAGTCCGTCGAGGTCAGCGTCCTCGCCAAGCTCACCGAGGGTTTGCGCTTCAGCAAGGCAGTTGCGGTAGATGCGACGCAAATCCTCGTAGGCATGCAGCGCCGACCTCGCGACGTCTTCATCGCGGTCACCCAGCTCAACTGTTGCCTTTGTGAAAAGAACATTCTTGCTGTTCCCAGCACTGTAAGTAATGGCCAATTTTAGAAGGTGAGCTCGAATCCGAGAGAGGGGCGTTCCTTCATCAGTACCGAGGGCTTCGTCTACGGCCGCGATGGCGTCTGCGGTATCAGAGGTCAATGCCCGCAGGAAGAGTGAATGTTTACCTTCGAAGGCGTTGTAGAGGCTTTGCTTGCCAAGCCCGGTAGCGCGAACGAGATCATCCATCGTGGTACCCCCAAAACCGTTCGCGGAAAAGGCTTCTCCCGCCAAGGCCAGCACTTCACTTTCTCGGAACTTTCTCGGTCTACCCACCGCTCCAATATACCATTTTTGACCTAGTAGTCAATAAGTCTTATATTTGACCATATGGAACAAAACCGCGATATTACCGAGTCCCTAATCACCAACTTCCTTCAGGGCGTGGGAGCCGGCGATGCCGATGCCATTGCCGAGTTATTCACAGACAGGGTCGACTGGAAAGTTCCGGGCAACAGTGCGCTACCCTGGATCGGCACCCGAAACGAGAAATCTGAGGTTGCAGAGTACTTCCGAACGATGTGGTCGCAGTTCGCGGGCCCAGGCATGGCGGAAGTGCACAGCATCGTTATTGACGGTAACGAAGGCGTGGTTCTTGCAACGATCGGCAACTCTTCGGCATCCACTGGCCGCTCCTTTCAGTCTCCCGTCGCCATTTACTTCCAGAT
Organism: Arthrobacter sp. 9V; assembly: GCF_902506065.1. Lineage (GTDB taxonomy): Bacteria > Actinomycetota > Actinomycetes > Actinomycetales > Micrococcaceae > Arthrobacter. Next base: position 4,496,826 of record NZ_LR732912.1, on the reverse strand, counting down.
CGATGACCGCAAAATTAGCAAGTTGCATCTTCACGAGGACTCCTGGGCTGTCAGCAGGGCTTTCATGTGATCCGCCCCCGTTGAGAAGAGGAAGGTCGTGAGCACACAAAATTCGAGTCGATCTCTTGAATACAGCGCGCAATGGAGCTCCGGCGAGTCTGCGAAGAGGTTCTCCATGACAGTGATGCGCCGCATTTGCTGCCCTGGTCCTGGACGAGACGCAGTTTCTAGGGTTTGAGTGGAACCGGAGCCACCAAGAACCGGGGACGTGATCGCCAAAATCACACCCTTGTAATGTGAATCTCTGATGCGGCTCCTCCTGCGACGCGGGCCGGAAACCCTGCGCGCCAGCTACAGCTGGTGGCACAGCTCTTCCGCTTCCGCCGACGGGTTTAGGTACCGCTTCAGCTCCGGTTTTACTCTCTCTCGGTGCCGGTTAAGTGCGTCGACGCCATGCAGCTGGCCGATGGACGGCTGATGATGAGCCGGGCGGCGCCGTAAGTAACGGGGTCGTGGCTATGAAGCAGCGGAAGACACGTCCAAGTCCGCGCTCCTGCTGCCGGGCGTAGAGCTGACATCGTGATGTCCGCGTTCGCGCAGCTCGAGCGAGACTATCCCGCCGAGCGGACCAGAGTCGGCATGGCCGCGGCGTGGAGCATGGGCGGAAGGTTGGCCGACGGGAAGTGACCCTCGATCACGCGAAAGGTCAGGCGACCGAGGGACCTCGAAGCGCAAATTCTCGCCCGAGCCGACATCGGGAAGATCATCGGTGCCACCCGGGCGACGGGGTATCGCTACTTGAGCATGCCAGCAGAGACCGGGGCCTCTTGAGCCAAGAGGGTACTAGCACCGTGATCGGGTCGCATGACATCACTCATTGCCGCACCCCTTCTTACTCTGGTGAGGACGCCGGAGAGAAGTATGACGAAGAGTCCTCCGAGGGGCACGACGAGGAGTCCGTAGCGAGGTTGGTGGCGGCGGCGATCGCGTGGACGAGGAGGAAACCGATGCAGAGTAGCCAGCTGAGGATGGTCAGTCCTCCGCGTGCTGGTGCGCGAGGTCATGCAGAACCATCAGGTACAGGTGGTAATCGTTGACCGAAAGTGGACAGGAACTCGTAGGTGTTCTCCCGCCCTTGGTGCCTTGGGCGTCCAATGGGGTGCAGTCGACCTACTAGCCCCACCACCAGCTTCTAGGGAGGCTCACCGCATTGACGCCGACTAGTGGTCCGTGTGGCAGAAAAGCTAGCGAATCGAGCCGGCAGCTAAAGGTTGCCTGAGCCTTCGTCGTATACGTCCCTGTGTTGTTCCACTTCGGCGAGGTGATCGGCCGTCCAAGCAAGAAGAGTCAAGAAGGGCTTGTCAAGGGTGCGCCCGAGCGGTGTGATGCGGTACTCCACGGCAATGGGACGTTGCTCTAGCACCTGACGTTCGACGAGGCCGTTGCGTTCCAACCGGCGCAGAGCCTGCGTCAAAGACTTCTGAGTGATCCCGTCCAGTTCTCTCTTGAGCTCGTTGAAGCGTCGCGGCTGCTGACATAGTGCTGTCAGTAGCAGCTGGCCCCATTTGTCTAGAAGTTGATCTAGGAGCTCACGCTGCGGGCCAACGATGGTGCCCGAGGCGGCCTGGTCTTCAGGGGTACCAGGTTTCGTTGAAGTGCCTTTCATGTACCAGGTATACCAGAGATACCTACTACATAAGGAAACCCATGCCCAAACAGTCTCTGACCACCCTCCTTCTCAAGCGCCAGGACGGTGTGCTGTGGGTCTCGATCGATGTCCCGCCCGTCAACCTCATGACGGCTCAGCTCCTCCTCGACCTGGACGCCGTCGCTGCATCGGCCGAGAACGATCCTGACCTGCACGTCATCGTCGTCCAAAGCGCCAATCCTGAGTTCTTTATAGCCCATGGCGACCTGACATTCGTCGAAAACCCTGAGACGTACGCTACCCTCCCGATCGCGGAGGAAACCCTCGTCGGCACCGGCCCGATGATGCGGCTCCACGAACGCTGGAGGCGCCTGTCCCAGACAACCATCGCGAAGGTCGCAGGACTTGCCCGTGGCGGCGGCCCCGAGATGATGTCCAGCTTGGACCTCCGCTTCGCAGCGCTCGAAACTGCCGCATTCGGCCAGTTTGAGACCCTGACGGGCATCGTCCCCGGCGCTGGCGCAACTGCTCACCTGCCTCGTCTCGTGGGTCGCGCTCGTGCCCTCGAAATCGTGCTCACAGGCGGCCTCATCGACGCAGCGACCGCCGAGCATTGGGGATGGGTAAACCGGGCCTTGCCCGCCGCGGAACTGGACGATTACGTCGACTGGGTCGCGCTGACCATCGCCAACCTGCCCGCAGGTGTCCGCGTCGCAGCTACTAAGGCGATCGACGCCGCCGACGGCCCACTCGAGGCTGCACTGCGGGCGGAGGACCGCTACCTCGGGGAAACATTCACCCCTGCATCCGGGGAACTCGCTAAGGCAGCACTTGCGGCTGGCGCTCACACGCGCGAGGTCGAGCTAAACCTCGAAGAGGTCCTGCGGGCAAACCTCGCCCGACAGTCCTGAACCTCCGCTCTGTAGTGAATGGAGTGAAGAAGTCGATACCTTTCGAGTTCGCCGCATTGCGGGTCATTCAACGGCTCGAGGTATTTCGTGCGGCGGAAGGCATGAGCTGGGCATGCTTCGGGCTCTACTTCGGCATCCATTTATCGGGCGCCCCGGACGCGACCCACGTCTTGAGGAGGAATACCATGACCGATTATCGTCACGACTATCAGCTCGGGCTGGCGCTAGCGCAACTCCCTTCGGAGTTTTGAGCATGTCCGATCCTCCCGCGAACGATGTGCGCCGGATGCCTCCGTCCTTTGGGTTTGGCTGGATGGAGGTCGGGGACGCATAGCGCTCTATGCCGACGAGGGCACACGTGTTTGGCTATCCGAATACTCCCACCTTGGAGACACTCAAAACCAGGAGGAGCCACTGGGCTGACTCCGGAAAGATGTACCAATAGATGAAATCGAACATGGACGAGTACCAGTGGAGCTTCGGCGGGCCCGTTGTCCTTCCGTAAATGGTGGGGAGTGGGCGAGATTGCAACTTGGTCGCTCCAGAACTGGGTTGTCGTCCGCACCGAGCGGAAAAGAAAATGGCACCGAGAGCGAGCTACAAGGATAATCAGGGGGCTGCCCTAGGCCAAGCGGACATCAGGTCTTGCGTTAATACTGTCGTTTAGTTTGGCGTGACAACTGCGCCCATCTGGGATGAGCACATGGAGCCGGACAGCATCAATGCCCCTATGCCGGCGCTCCATAACGCCACTGTCATTGGATTACACGCACAGACTGACACTCACGAAATGGAACAGTTTTCTCTCGTTTAGCTCGTCTCTGATCCAGATGATGAGGCCGTCGCTTGTCTTGGTTTCGACGGTGGTGTCAGCCCCTTGAGTGATATGGCATCACCGGGAGCGAGGCTTGTCCAAATCGATATCGGATGTTTGTCCGCCTCTTCGTAGTGTTTGTCTCTGGCGAGGCCGTATTCTCGTGACTCTGGCACAGACGGTCCTTTCGGGGGCCGGGCATCACGTTCCTGCATGAGCGGGATCACTGGAGCATCCAGGTCTGCCGCACTTCTGAGCAGATCGATTTCATGGGTGACGCCTAACCCGACGGTAGGACTGAGCGCTATCTCGAACGTGAAGTAGTCGACCTGGGTAACCAGAACGCCGCAATCTGTAGCTTCCGTGCGTAGCAATGCACAGGCCTCGTCAAGCTGCTGGTCCTTTGATCCAGAGTCCTCAATTTTGAGGATTACCCTTGAGGTTGTTGTCCACATAGTGCTCCCCTTACTTCCCATCAAAGAGGGCTTTCTATCTCAGGGCCGCATACGCCTGACGTTGCATGTGGCCCCTCCAAACCAGGGCCTCCCAGTTGCGAGGAGGGAGGCCCTGGTGGTTTCCTTTGTCCCTGCCCGGGAAGGAAGGCGCCCGTCATCCAGCGTAGGGGTCTGAAATGCCGGTGTACTGGGTGTAGAGGTATTCCTCGATGCCCTCCAGGCCGCCTTCACGGCCCAGACCGGACTGCTTAACCCCGCCGAACGGGGCCGCGGCGTTGGAAATCACGCCGGCGTTCAGGCCGAGCATGCCGGTCTCGAGGCGTTCGCCCATCCGGATGCCGCGGTTCAGGTCGTTCGTGAAGACGTACGCGGCCAGGCCGTATTCGGTGTTGTTGGCCAGGCGGATCGCCTCGTCCTCGGTGTCGAAGGTGATGATCGGTGCGACGGGTCCGAAGATTTCCTCGGACAGGATCCGGGTGCCCTCCGTGACGCCGGTGAGGATGGTGGGCTGGTAGAAGTAGCCCGGCCCGTCCACCGGTCCGCCGCCTGCCAGGGCCACGGCCCCGGAGGCCAGGGCGTCGGTGACGAGTTCGTGGACCCTGTCCCGGCTCTTCGCATCGATCAGCGGACCTACCATGGACTCCGGCTCGGTGCCGCGGGCGGTGGTCATGTCCTTCATCTTCGCGGCGAACTTTTCCGCGAATTCGCCGGCGAGGGACTCGTGCACGATGAACCGGTTTGCCGCGGTGCAGGCCTCGCCCATGTTCCTCAGTTTTGCCAGCATCGCCCCGGCCACGGCCGCGTCAATGTCGGCGTCCTCGAACACCACGAACGGGGCGTTGCCGCCGAGCTCCATGGAGGTTCGCAGCACCGTTTCGGACGCGTCCGAGAGCAGCCGGCGGCCGACCTCGGTGGAACCGGTGAAGGAGAGCTTGCGCAGGCGCTGATCCTTGATCAACGGCCCGGTTGTGGCACCGGCCGTCGAGGTCGGGATGACGTTCAGGACACCGGCCGGAAGGCCCGCCTCCTGCATTACAGCGGCGAACAGTTGCGAGGTCAGCGGGGTCAGGTTGGGGGATTTGAGCACCATCGTGCAGCCGGCAGCCACAGCCGGGGCGATCTTGCGGGTGGCCATCGCTAGCGGGAAGTTCCACGGCGTGATCAGCAAGCACGGGCCCACCGGCTTCTTGGTCACCAGCAGCCGGGACTTCCCGTCCGGAGAGACCGAGTACCGGCCGAACGCGCGGACGGCTTCCTCGGAGAACCAGCGCAGGAACTCCGCCCCATAGGTGACCTCGCCGCGGGCCTCGGCCAGCGGCTTGCCCATCTCCATGGTCATCAGCAGCGCAAAATCCTCCGCACGTGCCGTGACCAGCTCAAAGGCGCGGCGCAGGATCTCCCCGCGCTCACGGGCCGGGACCTGCGCCCAGGAATCCTGCGCGGCAGCGGCCGCGGCCAACGCCGCCCTGCCGTCCTCCGGACCCGCGTCAGCAATACTCAACAGGACCTTGCCCGTGGCCGGGTCCTCGATCTCGAAGGTCTCCCCGGACGCGGCCGGACGCCACTCGCCGTTGATCAGCAGGCCCGTCGGGACCATTGCCAACAGTCCTGCCTCACGTTCTTTGTACATCTGTCGGCCTCTCATGTGGGCGAATTTTGTTTTGAGCGCAGCGCGAAGTCCTCCGCGCTGCAGTCGGTTTGTTGCGCTATTCCCCGTTGATTCGGCCTGGTTTCTCATCCCAGGCGCGTACGGGCGCATATGCATCCGGGTCGGTCATTACATCGATGACCGTAGTTCTGTTTGACTCGAGCGCAGATTTCAAGGCCGGGCCGATGTCGTCCGCATGTTGTACGGTGACGCCGTGTGCGCCGACCGTGCGAGCCATGGCGGCGTGGTCTACCGGGGCGAATTCGATGGCTGTTGTGGTTGTGCCGAAGAAGTAGTTCTCGGCATGGCGCTGGTAGGCCAGCACCTTGTTGTTCAGGATGATGACGACGACCGGGATATTTTCTCGGACAGCCGTTTCCACCTCCGACCAGACGTGCGCGAAGCCCCCGTCCCCGACGATGGACACGACGCGGGCCTCGGGATTTGCCAGCTTCGCGCCGATCCCGAGGGGATAGCCCCATCCCAGGCCGGCGAGGCCCCGGGGAACGAGGAAACGCTGGCCCGCTCGCTTCGCCGTGAGGTAACTGGTCACCCAGATCGAGGCATAACTGGCGTCGGCGACGACGATGTCCTCGGGGTTGAGAAGGGTGTCAAGCTCAGAGAGGAGACGCTCCGGTGCGATCGGTGTGCTGTCGGAGGTTACTAGAGCCTCCACGGCAGTGGCATGCCTCCGACGGCCTTCCTCGATGGTTGCTGCGAGCTCTGGCGACGCCGACTCTCTTTTGGTCAAATCGACGTGGTCAAAAGCCGCGGTCAGATCGGCCAACGCCGAACGGGCGTCTCCTACTAGGCGTATAGCCTCATAGTTCCGGCCAACTTCGAGACCATCGACATCGATGTGGATATACGTTGCGTCCGGTGAAGTGAGGCTCCAGCCGTCCGTGCCGTTCTCGTTGGTTCGCGTCCCGACAAGGAGCACCACGTCCGCCTGCGAGATAAGGGGCAGGTGAAAATATGCTGGCCCGTGTTCGCCGGTCACGTTTGCTGCGACGCCAAGCGACAACGGGGCTGTCTCATCGATGGCGCCCTTGCCCATGTTTGTCGTTGCGACGGGGAGATGGGCACGGCCCTGAAGGGCTGCCAGCTCGTTGGTGGCTTGAGATATATGAACGCCGCCGCCGGCAATGACTAGTGGCGAACGCGCATTCGCAAGAAGTTCCGCGGCGTGGGCCACGGCACTAGCCTCCGGTCGTGGGCGGTCCAGGGGAAATCCACCTAGATTCCGCGATCGATGAAAGCGGCTAGGCTGCGCGTTAAGATCGAGAACATCTTTAGGGAGCAGCAGCACGACTGGGCCCGGGCGCCCGCTGTTAGCCACGGTGATGGCGAGGTCCACATTATCTTCGGCGCGTGCCGGGTCGTCTATGCGTCGAGTCCACTTCGAGACCCCCGCAAATAAAGCGAAGTGGTCGAGCTCCTGGAAGGCATTGCGATCCCGATTCGCGGCCGGGACTTCCTGCACCAGTACCAGCATCGGAATTGAAGCTTTCATTGCTTCAGCCATCGGCGCAACAAGGAGTGTCGCAGCAGGACCGTTTTGGGCTGCGACGACACCAATCTGACTGGAGATTCGTGAGTAGCCGTCCGCCATCACTCCCGCGGCGTTCTCGGTGCGGTAGAAAACTTGTCTGATGCCGATCTTCTCAGCAGCGAGCATGAGGGCCGTGGGGTTGCTCTGCCCGAAAATCATCGTTATTCCGTGCCGGCGCAGGGCCGCGGCAATTATGTCAGCGACGGTGGTGCTCATAATTCCTCCAGATTCTTTCTTTGTTGCTTCACAATATTTCATTATCTGTACTGCGTGTCAAATACTGATACCTCTTACGATCGGAAGCAACTTGCATTATTTGGTAATCATTTCATATGTTGACATCGCTGGAAGCGTGTCTATAAGCTCTCCAGAGCGCTCGAGACGGCGGGATCCTCGCATTGGGGGCCTGCGTGGGATCACTAAGCACAAAATGAATCGTCCACGGATTCGTCGGACTTGGATCCAGACTTGTCCGCGTGCCGACCGTCGAGCGAGCTGCCGTATGGATGGAACACGCGATCAAGTAGCCAGCGACCTCAAGCCGCTCCCGAGCCACCAACAAGATCGCGTAGTTGGAACACCCATTTGTTAGGAACCAGTACCTTATGAACATCAGGCCTTCCCCGGAACAAATCATCCATGAGCGTCAATTTCACCCGGTCCACACCATGGCGCGCCGGGATGAGGCGTCTCTCAACGACAACGGGCAGCAGCCATCATGCTTGGCGTGGGATTCCCTGTTCGAAGGAGAACTCGTCGAAATCCTGCATAGCGGCAAGATAACCGGCGTCGGTACGGTCGATTCATTCATGTCTGACGGATCGACAGTTTGGATATGGATGAACGGCGGGCATGGTCGCGTCATGCTCCTTTCAGACGATGGCTACTGCCTGCGCCGACCTCCGAAGGGCGGCAGCACACAGGCCAGTTAAGCCGTCTGCCGCAGGCTCCTGCTCGCCTAACGACGACAAGGGCTGACCGCCTGACGTCTCGTCACACCGACTCATTGCCGACACCCAGAGCCAGCGACGGTGCCTGCCTTGAACGAAGTGTTGGCCCCCGCAAATCTGTGGCGCGCCATTCCGGTGGTGACCTGATTCGACGCGATTTGTTCCCGGACCATCCATGTGAGGGACGCTTCCTTCTCTGATCACGAGGGGAGATGACGCGGGTTAGATTAGCGCTGGTACCGGACTCCAGCCTCCGGATGGCGCACCAATTGCCGGGAATGATTCCCAGATCGTGGAGACTCCAATGACTAACGAGCAAATGACAGAAGTACGAACCACTTACGCTGAGCATGGGGGATTCAGGTTCGCCATATTGGCTCTCGACGGCGGAGGACGGCGGCCACCCACACTGGGACCTGCTTCACTGGCCAAACTCACCGGCGCCGTTCGAGCGGTCACCACCCAAACCATCGACGCACTCGCCATCATCGGTGCAGGGCGGGCCTTCTGCGCTGGCGCGGACCTCAAGAACATCACAGAAGCAACTACCGCTGACCAGGGCGCGGACCTTGCCAGGCAGGGTACGGAAGTTTTTGCCGAAATCGCGGCCCTGCCCCTCCCAACGTTTGCATTCCTCAACGGACTCGCACTGGGCGGTGGGCTAGAACTCGCCCTCCATGCGGATTACCGCACAGCGTCCGTCTTGGCCGGACCGATCGGGCTCCCCGAGGTGCGTCTAGGGCTGATTCCCGGTTGGGGAGGCATAGCCAGGACCCTGGAACTTCTCGGCCCACAAGCCGCAGCACAGATTGTGGTTTCTGACTCATTCGCCGGAAAGAACCTTTCGGCCAGCTCAGCGCACAAGCTTGGACTGGTGGACGCGATACTTCCGGCCAAAGACTTCCTCACCTCGTCCCTGAATTTTGCCGCGTCTGTACTCGCAGGAGACATCGCTCCAGTCCGCGAACAGCGCAACGAGGATTGGGACTCTTTAAACGGAGTCCGGGAGAAGCTCCACACCAGGCTCCACGGATCCGCGCCAGCACCCTACCGTGCCCTGGATCTACTTCAGGCACAGCGTCCCGGTGCCCTAAATGGCACGGGGGGCCCGTACCCCGACATGCGAGAAACGACTGCTAAGACTTTCGGGGGACTCCTAATTTCGGATGAAGCACGAGCCAGCATATATGCCCTGCAGCTGACACAGTCGCTGGGCAAGAAGCCTGCGGGACGCCCGGAGGACCGCCCGCTGCCCATACGCTCCGTAGGTGTCATTGGCGCCGGACTGATGGCCACGCAGCTGGCATTGGTGTTCGCTCAGCAGCTCAGGGTACCGGTCCTGATGACGGACGTTTCACAGGAACGGGTGGACACGGCACTCGAATCCATCGGATCCGAACTGGACAAAAAAGTTCAGTCCGGACGTTTGGACCCCAAACTGGCCGAGACCACGATCAGCCTGATCACGGGGACCACAAACAAGGCGGATTTCGGCGCTTGCGACATCGTCATCGAGGCCGTCTTTGAAGAACTGGCGCTGAAGCGTGCGGTGTTCGGCGAACTTGAGTCAATCGTACGACCCGACACACTGCTCCTGACGAACACATCCGCACTCTCAATCGAACAGATCGGCTCCGGACTCGCCCATCCCGAGCGGCTTGTCGGCCTTCATTTCTTCAACCCTGTCGCCGTGCTCCCACTGGTTGAAATCGTCGCCACACCGCAGACCGGAGACTCAGCGCTGTCCACGGCGTTTGAACTAGCAAAAGGACTCTGTAAGACCCCCGTACTAACCACTGACTCCGCCGGGTTCGTGGTCAACCGTGTCCTGACACGCCTCCTCTGCGAAGTCCTCACTCGCGTCGACGCCGGCCTGGACGCTGCTGTCATAGATCATGCCCTGGACCCCCTTGGCTTGCCCATGACACCCTTGCAGCTACTCCAGTTCATTGGGCCAACCGTCCAGCTACACATCAGCGAACGCATGAGGTCGGTATATCCGGACCGATTCGCTAGCATGGTCACACTCACCGCCGTCGTCAAGGCGGGCCTTCCGGGCCTCTTGGATGAGAACGGCGGAATATCGCCGGAAGCAGCCGCTCTTCTCCCCCCGCAGCGCCATGCTGATCCTGAGCTGGTCCGCGGTCAAATTCTAAGGGCATTGGCCGAAGAGGTTGAGCATATGCTCCGTGAGGGAGTGGTTGCAGGCCCGGAACAAATCGACCTGTGCATGATGCTCGGGGCAAACTTTCCCTTCCACACGGGCGGTCTGACGCCACTGCTGGATCGGAGCTGCGATGCTGCCTTCCACTCTGGCCTTCGAGTGCCATCACCACAACGAGCTGACTTAGAAGCGTATCAAAACCAGAGCTGACGCTATCCGCAACGGGGGCTGCCCGAACCCAGCAAGTCAAGCCCCGACAAGAATGGACTATATCCCCACATCCAGTGCGCAAATCCGGCTTGCCCGTCATCCGAAGGATGCCGGCAGGGGACGACTTCCGCATAGCAGCGATGATGCTTGATCCTGAGGCCAGGGGAAGGATTCTGCCTCTCCCACCCACCGGGGGTGACTTGGTGCGCCATGACTAAGGTTGGCGTGTTTCCCAACGCGATGGCTCTGCCTTCGAAACAGCCTGCCAGCGGATTACCGGTAGGAAACGCGTGACACGGTACTCGTGTCCCACGCCGCTAGTGCCGTCGGTGCTGCTGTGGGCATATCGTTCGCTCAGAAAGGACCTTCACGGGTTATTGGCGTGGCCGCTTCCGCAGCCAAAACGTGGCTACTGAAAGGACGTAGGGTTTCGATGAGGGCCTTAACGAGACGACCCTGCCCCTGAGCAGCTCGTGACGGCATCTACGTCTACTTCGTCAACATTGGGGGCGAGCATTTAAAGGCGGCCCTGGCGATGTTCAAGACAATCGTAGAGCGGCAATGTATGGCGCCCTCGCCAACTACAACAGAGTTAAAAGCGATCCGGAATCTAGGAACCTGACTGTCAAGACGGCCGACGCTCAAAAGGCTTCATTGTATACGACGATCAAGACCTCTACCCGAGGTTCCTTCGCGAGTTGGAACGCTGGGTTGAACAGGACCGCTTCGATTTCGATGAGACCGTCATGGACGGAGTCGAGAACTCTGTCGATGCGTTCCTCAGTCTGATGCACGGTGAAAGCGCAGGGAAAACTGTCGTCCGAATCATTCGGAAAACTCACCTGAATGAATGCCGCCGAACAGGAGGTCCGAGGCTGGGGCTTTCGAGCCGACGATTCCAGCTCGCGATCCGCCATCTGCATGCAACTACATATCCTTCGGTAGAGCGTCACTCTACTTTCTCTGGCCCAGGATTGATCACCCGCCGAGGCTTTGGGACTTGCCAAGCCCCTGCTCCAGCCGGAGCCCGCACGCAATATCGCAATGTTCTAGGCCGATAGTCGCTTCAGGTTTGTGCATCCGACCATGGCACGAGGGAAGGCGGTTGGGCGGTGCTGTTGCCAGCAATTCGGTTCACTGGAACTTTGCAACGGAATGGACCTGTCAGACGACGGAACGTGGGCAGGTGATGCTCTCGACTGGCAACTTCAGCACAAGTGGCGGGTTGGAACGGTTTTGCAGAGCGCCTCTCTCCCAGAGAACGTTGCGTCCCGCCGCGGGGCCGTGGACTCCACGGCGGGACGCCCTCATTCTTCTCAGACGGCGTTAGGAAACCTTATTGAGGGTGATGGTCTGCCAGTTTGTGTATTCCATCAGTCCGTGCAAGGAGTTCTCGCAGCCGATACCGGACTGCTTGTGGCCTCCAAAGGCCTGGTCTGGTGAGTACTGATGCACCTCGTTGATCCAGACGGTGCCGGCCTCGATTTGGCTGCCTATACGTTGGGCGGCTTCAAGGTCCTTGCTCCAGACGGTCGCTCCGAGGCCCCAGATCGTGTCATTGGCTCTGGCGATGACGTCCGCCTCGTCTTTCCATTTCAATAGTGGCAGGATCGGGCCGAATGGCTCTTCGACCACCAGCTTCGAGGATTCCGGCGGGTTGTCGACCAGGGTCACGGGAACGACCCAGCCTGTGGCGTTCTCATCAATCTGTCCCCCCAGAGCGAACGTGTGACCGTGGACGCGTGAATCCTCGAAGAACTCCTTTACCTTTTCGTACTGCTGGAGGTTCTGGATCGGGCCGATCTGGGTATCGTCCTCGGCCCCGTCACCTACTTTGACGGTGCGGGCGTAGGCAACCAGTGCATCCCGGACGGAGTCATAGACATCCTCATGGATGAAGAGCCGTTTGGTGGCCTGGCAGAACTGGGCGTTGTTCTGGAATGCGGCCCAGAACAACTGCGGCGCCACCGTCTCGGGGTCGACGTCCGGCAGAACGATCGCCGGGTCGTTTCCGCCAAGCTCCAGTGTGATGCGCTTGATGTTATCCGCCGCCGAACGCATCACGTGACGGCCGGTTTCTGTGCTGCCGGTAAACGAGATCTTGTCGAGCCCCGGGTGCGAGGTCATCCAGCGGCCCAGGTCGTCGTCGCCGGACACGACGTTGAGCACGCCGTCCGGCAAGACGCCCTGAGCAAGTTCACCCAGCCGCAGAGTTGTCAGGGGAGTAAACGGCGACGGCTTGACTACGATAGCGTTGCCAGCCATCAGTGCAGGCGCGATCTTCCAGATGGCCAGCAGGATGGGGAAGTTCCAGGGCGTGATCGCGCCGACCACACCGAGCGGTGTGTATCTGGTGATGACGCGGCGAAGCTTAGTGTCCTCGATGACCTCTTCGGGAAGTCGCTGCTTAGCGATTTCCCGCAGCCAATGGATCGAGCCTCCGACTTCCCACTCGGCGCCAGCACGCGGCTTTCCTTGCTCGCGCGTCAGGAGCGCCATGAACTCTTCAGCGCGCTCCTCAAGACGGTCTGCCAGTGCCGTAACAGCAGCCTGGCGCACCTCGACCGGTGAATTCGACCACGCGGGGAATGCCGAACGGCCGGCATCGATGGCCTCGTCGAGCTGGGCTCGTGTTGCCACGGGGACCTGTGCAAACGCTTCGCGTTTAGCCGGATTGTAGACGGGCAGGGTCAGTTGCGACACCGCCGACTTACCGTTGATTGTCATTGTGTAGCTACTGTCCAGCAGGCCCGGGCTCAACTCTGAGACGACAGAGTTCATATCAACCTCCATTGGTTGTCGTGTTCGATGAATCCACAGCGTGGGTTTCTTCACAGTAGTTCGCAGTCAAAAGGCCAACTGTTTCATTTAGGAACATCCGCACGGCGACCTGTTGATCCGGACGTCGCGAATGCCGAGGTTGGCTCATCGCCGGGGCTAGGGGCCCAGAGTCTCTGTCGCACGTCGTGGGGAAAGTTGTTCCCGCCTCAGGTTTAGTCTTAGCCATCTAAGCCCTCGCCGGCTTCGCCAAGGAACGCTGCGCTCCAATATATCCCCGCCATCACCGACGCTCTGATGGGCCGCTTGGGGGTCGCCAAGCGTTCACGACCCACCCGCACCTAGACCAGATCGACGCCCACACGGCCTATCGAGACTCTCATCGGGCGGATCGAGGAAGCGATGACGCCCTTTCGCACCGCGAAGGAAGTGCTGGCCCGACATACCGGGGTGCCCTCAAAGCGGCCCAGGGGATCATCGTCCAAACCGGTGCCGACATGGTCGTGTTCGAAACCCCAGGCCGGCTCGTGCCCTGGACCGGGTCCCGTCCCGGACCCAACGAATCCACTGGTCGGATCGGAGCTTGCGCATCCTGCACGCAACAAAATACCTTAAAGCAATCCCGGGCAGTGGCCTCTCCGCGTCCCCGGGCAGGGACAGCACTTGGGAGCCAATCAGCGGCGCATTTCCGCCCGGGCAGTGTCCGATAAAAGCCATCACAGACTCCATCCTCACTGCAGTCTCGCACATGCTCACCGACGGTGAATGCTAAACCGAACCGGCGCGGACCAACTTCACCCACCTGGACCCGATAAAGGCAAATTAACGCCATCCGGAGACCCAAACAGCTTCGGATTCGAAGTCACCATCACCCACCGCAGCCTGAATAGCCTCACTTTCACGTCAGCCGAATGAGTTGGACCAATGTATTTCAGGCTGCCGTCATAGCTTGCCTTCGGGTTGTTGCCCCGGCGCTACCTCCGGATACCTAGGGCATTCATCCTGCGGTACAGCGTGGTACGGCCAATGCCCAGGGTGGCAGCCGCGTGCATCTTATTGCCGAGACAATCGGCAAGAGCCCGCGTGATCGTATCGATTTCGGCCTGTTCCAGGGGGGTGAACCGTCTTCGGCTGGGCGCGGTCCGATATCTCTGAGGTAGGGCCCGCACCCCGATGGCTCCTTTTGCGCACTGGTCGACTGCGTGGCGGAGCACGGATACCAGCTCGGTCACGTTGCCTGGCCACGGGTGCCGTTCCAGGACGTGCAGAGTCTCCGCGCTTAGCCACGCCTGAGGTTGGAGATCGCGTACAACTTCCCGGGCGATCATGCAGATCTCATCTCGGCGATGACGCAGCGGTGGCAGATCAATGCGTTCAAGGCATCGCGACGAAACATCGAGATGCTCACGCCCCAAATTGTCATCGGGACCGCAGGTCATCACGAACCAGCCCTGGGCCTCGTCCAAGTGGCGGCCGAGCCGTCTGGCCGTCCGCGAGTCCAGAAGGTCGATGTCTTCGATGATTACGAGCTCATCGGAAACGGAGCTGGACCCTCTGTGAAGTCCGCGGGCTTCGGAACCGCTCACCTCCCTCGGGTCGAGAAGGCGCGTCGGCCGATCACCAGCAAGACGCTTCGCCAGATGACTCCGTCCGGAGCCTTGCTCGCCTCGGATCAGAACTGGCGATTGGAGGGCTCGAAGGCGTTTAATTTTCCTATCCATGGCCAATCCAGGAGCGCTTCGCCGTGGTATAACGGGCCGCACCCGCTCCCCGCCTCTTACTTCGACAAGGAGTGCGCCATCCGTACCTGGCACCACAGTGCAAAGGACTCTCAGTTCCCGCTGCTCGCCACTTTCCAGTCTCAGCTGCGTCTCGGTTGAGGCTCTGTGTTCAGCATGCAGCTCGCGTACTGTCCGCTGGAGCTCCGGGGTAAAGAGCTCGGTCGCGGCATCGTTGGCAATGGTAAGTCCGTTGCCCAAAGCGATGAGGGGGGCTTGCACCCGTGCCGACCTGGCCTGGAAGGCTGCAAAAATTCGCTGCTGCGAGGTCGGGCTGCCGGCAAGCAGCCGCAGCTCGACGTCGTGCGCCGCCCGTGCAAGCAAGGGGATCATTAAGGGGGTTGAGTTGCTTGCAAAGCAGGTAATATCCAGCACGCCTTCCAGGCGCTTGGTGACGGGATGGATGATCGGATGCCCGTAACAGCTCAAATCCTTCAAAATCTCAAGGAAGTGTTCACGTCCATTGACGGCGATGCCCTGACCGATCTCGAACACGGTGGCAAGGGAGTTCGTTCCAGTCCGGTCTTCGTCATAGCTGAACCCAGGCACGGCGAAGATCGTGTCCAGCTTGGCCGCGAGCTGAGATTGCCCGAGCCGTCGATCGACAATCACCGAACCCCGGTTCGCCAACAGGATGCTGAACCGGTCTCCCAGGAGTTGCTCGGCTATCGCATCAAGCACCGGGCGGGCGGCACGAAGCAGCCTGCTGTGCGGGTCGACCGGCGTTTGCGGTCCTTCGTCGATGAGCGAGCCCGGCGTCAGTCCGTTTTGTGAGGCTCGCCGCCAGGACTGCGCAATAGGATCCCGGAGGCCCACACGCTCATTATCCCAGTGCACAGCATCAAGCTCCAGCCGGCGAGGATTCGTTTGGCTGGAGCCCACGGAGGTTGCGCCGCGTAAGCTTGCCGCTTGATGTCGTTGGCAGCGTATCGACGAAGTGAATCGCCCTCGGCACTTTGTACGCAGCGAGACGTCCTCTTGCGAACTCAAGAAGTTGCTTGGCATCACCCCTGTGACCCGGGGCGAGAACGATGTAGGCGTGTGCTACCTCGCCCTTGAGCGCATCGGGTTCGCTGCCGACCGCGACCAGACCCACGGAGTCGTGTTCGATCATGACGCGCTCGATCTCGGCGGGGTACACGTTGTAGCCGCCGGTTAGGATCATATCCTTCAGCCGATCGATCACGAAGAATTGACCAACCGCGTTGCGGGTGGCAATGTCACCGGTATGCAGCCAGCCGTCGGCGTCGATCGTCTCGGCTGTGGCTTTGGGATTGTTGAAGTATCCCTGCATGAGAAGAGGGCCCCTGATCATCAACTCCCCCGCCTGCCCGTCCGGCACCGTCACACGTGGATCCTCTAGGCTCGCAACCCTTAACTCCGTGCCGGGCAGCGCTACCCCGATCGAGCCTCGCTCATTGGGTGCGTAAAGTGCGTGTGTGGTGCCTAACCCTGCGATTTCCGTCATCCCCCACAACTCGATCAGAGGAGCACCGCTCACTGCTTCCCAGGCATCGATCACCGCGGTAGATATGGTCTGTCCTCCAACCGTGCATCGGGTCAGTGAACTGAGGTCGGCTGCAGGAAGCTCGGGTGTGGTCAAGAACATCGCGTACACCGTCGGAACACCCTCAAACATTGTGGCGTTCCAGGCGCCGATGAGCCGGAGCGCCTCGGCAGCATCGAAGCGTTCCATGAGCACGACGGTACCGCCCGCCAGCAGGGTTGCATTGATGGCGACATTGCCATAAACATGAGGGCAGGGCAGAGCCGTGACGACTGTGTCGGCGCTTGAGCGTACGTGCATCGAAGCCGTGTAGGAACAGTTCAGCAGGAGCGAACGCTGAGACTGCATGGCGCCCTTGGGGCGCCCAGTGGTGCCTGAGGTGTAAGCAATGCAGGCAAGGCTCTCGGGGTCGACCACAGCCTGTTCGAAATGCTCCGCCGGTTGTTCGATTAATTCGTGAAAGCTTGCCCCGTGATCGTTTGCACCGTCCAAGGACAGCACCAGTCGCAAGGATGGTGTTGACGCCTGCAGATTGCCGAGTGAATGAAGACGCTCTCCCGAGGCTAGGAGCGCACTGACGCCGGCGTCCTTCACGATGAAGTCCACCTCTGAAGGGGTCAGCATCACGCTGACTGGGTTGACAACAGCCCCGGCTTTGAGGATTGCGTGATAGGAAACCACCCATTCCCAGCGGTTCTCCGAGAACAGCATCACGCGGTCTCCCGTGGCGACGCCGGCATCATGGAGGGCGGCAGCCAAATTGGTGGACGCCGTATCTAGTTCCCGGAAGGACAGTTCCCGCGTGTTCGTGACGAGCGCGAGCTTCTCCGGAAACCGGAGAGCCAGGGCCGGAAGGAGCTCCCCGAGGCCGTTCATCGGACACGGCTCTTGGTAGTGCTGAGCGAGTGGATCTCCATCGCATCTCCTTTGCTGGTCTGTACTGTATGGGCCGGGGCCGACTCTTGCTCCGGCATTGGCGGGGGACCGGTGTATACAAGTTCTGAGTGATTCCAGGCTGCGGCCTGGCTTTTCATGAAGGAATAGAAGAATTCGCCGGCCGGGGTGATTTCGATGAACTCCTCGAGCGCACCGAGCGGCTCCGCGCCGCCCACCATGAGGATTCGAGCGCCGCGTGGAGTTTCTCCGCTGAACAGCACTTCCCGTCCTGCTTTGTGGAGTGCATTGACGGTGGCATCAAAGTCGCGTACCGCGAATCCAAAATGGTGCAGTCCATACCCACGCTCGGCGGCCCATTCTGCGAAGATCGACCGGGAACCGGGCTGTGGGCAGACGAGTTCGTACATCATCTCCCCGGCATAGCCCAAAGCGATGCGCGCACCGAGAGGCGTCGGTTTGCCCCTATACACAAAATGCTCCGACTGATCAGAAGGCTCGGGCCCCAGGAACCACGGCCCCGCGCCAAAGGTTGAGGAGAAGAACGTCATCGCCTCGGCTAAATCTTTGACGACGAAGCAAAGTTGGATGAATTCGCGTCCGCGCTCACCGGGCGGGACGTTCGGAATGGGGGGCAGCTGAATAGACATGGTTCTTCCTTCTTTAATGATCGCTGCAACTACGGGGAAAGAGGAATGTTCAAGCCACCTGCAACCCATATCGGCTGGCCGGTGAGATAGGGCAAGCGGCCGGATGCGAGCGTAGCGATAGCCTGACCCACGTCACCGGGCTGGCCCCATCGAGGCACCGGAACTCGGCCCGATGTGATCCACTGGTCAAGAGCTGGTGCGCCCGCCGATGCTGTCATGGCCGTCTCTATGAACCCGGGCCGCACTTCGTGTACGAAAATGTTCTCGCTGGCAAGGCGCACCGCGAAGAGTTTGGACACCATCGACAAGGCAGCCTTCGAAATGCAATATTGCGCGCGCCCGAGCGAGACAAGTTCTGCGGAGATGGACGTAACCACGATGATGGAACGATAGTTGCCCGCGTCGGGCAGTGAGATCATCCGGTTGGCGATTGCCTGGGTTAGGAAAAAGGTTCCGCGCAGGTTGATTTGCATGACGCGGTCGAAGGCCTCGGCAGTCAGGTCGAGAACATCGGTGAGGGGTCTCGCGGCGATACCGGCGTTGTCCACGAGGCAGTCGACTCGGCCGAACGCTTTCCAGATCACATCGACCAGTTCCTTGAACGAGTCGATGTCGGAAATATCGGCCTGCACATAGGCGGTCGCGGCGCCGGCTTCCCTCAGCAGGTTCCGGATGCCCGCCACGCCATCATCGTCGGGCTGGAGGTCAACAATCACGAGGTCAAAACCTTCATGCGCCAACGCCTGCGCCGCTGCAAGTCCCAAGCCCTGTCGTCCCCCGGTCACGACCGCAACAGGGCGATCCTGAGGGTGTCCCTTATGGTTTTCGGGACGTTGCCGTGTATCCAGTTCAGACATCACGGAGGTCCATTCCTTTAGTCTCGCGCCAGGTTGCAACGACCCCGATGCCGATCAGGCACATAAGAATCACGTAGGAGTTGAAAATCCAGCCGGCGTCGACGCTGTAAAGCAAGGAGTTGAGGTATGGTGCTGTTCCTCCGAAGATGGCGACGGACAGGGAAATGAAAAATCCGAGCATCCTTGTGCGATAGCGGTTCGGTACTTGCTCTGAGATGACGGCAGGCTGTGAACCTGCGACGAAGCTCACCAGCACTAAGGCGACGCCCTGTGCCACGAATAGCGTCCAAGGTTGATCGGTGATCATGCTCATCAAGGGGAATGTGAGCACGGCGAAGCCGCCGAAGAAGATGAACGTGACGGCCTTTCGACCGATCTTGTCAGATAGCCAACCGGCGCCAGGAATAGAGGCGATGTAGATGAGCTGGGCGAAGACGCTGGCGAGGAAGGCATCAGCGGGGTTCATGTGGTGGTGGGTGATCGCGAAGACAGCAGCAAACGACGTCCACGTGTAGTAGACGACTGTCGTGCCGGCCTCATAAAGAAAGAGTTTCACTCCGACAGCCATGAGCTTTGCGGGCCTCAACCTGTCGCTTGGCTTGCTCGGGTCGGCGGCTTCGGCTGCGCGCTTTTCGACTTGTTCTTCGTAGATCTCACTTTCCATCATTCCGCGGCGAAGGAATAGCGTAACGACCGCCAGAAGGGCACCGATAAGGAAAGGAATTCTCCAGCCCCAGTCGCCGGCGTCCTCCGGGCTCACGTTCGAAGTGATGAGGGCGCCGGATAAGGTTGCCAGCAGGCCGCCGACAGCTACACAGAAGAAGACGGTGCTCGACCAAAGGCCGCGGTGTGCGGGTGGGGCGATCTCCGATACATAGGCGTATGAAGCGATCGATTCGCCACCGTGGGCCAGACCCTGCAACAGCCTTGCAATAAGAACGATGAGCGAAGCAAAACCGCCGATCATCGCGTAGCTGGGGACCAGTGCAATGATCAGGCTGCCTGCTGCCATCAGCAGCATTGTTGTGATCATTGTGCGCCGCCTACCATAAAGGTCGGCGAGGCGCCCAAAAATGATTCCTCCGAGCGGTCGAAAAACAAAGCCGACGGCGAAGATGCCGAGGGTAGCTAGAAGCGCCGAAGCCGGATCCGCTGGATCGAAAAGCGCCTTTGCGATGAATGGCGAAAAGACTGCGTAGATCGTCCAGTCGAACCACTCAAGGAGGTTGCCGAGGGCGCTGGCTCCCAGGGACCGCAAGCGGGGTCTCGGCTGCGTGATAGGGGGCGGCGCGGAGGCCGTTTCGAAGTTTGGTGTTGTTGAAGTCATCATTGACCTTTCTGTTCAGGAAGTAGGTGGGCTGTGGACGCCGCTGGCGGATCCGCCTATTCGAGTGGCGTGAAATCCGCGCGATATCGTTGTCCCCGGGTCTGCAACAGGTCCAACAGGCATGCGGGGCCCGGGTTTCGCCCACAGATCGCGAGTAAATCGTTGGAAGCCGGTCGAACCTTACGGAGTTCACTGTCGGCCTTCCTTGATGTGGCGGTGCGGCAGCAGCGGTATATCAGGGAAGTGTGATGGCAGGGTGGCGCGTTTCCGGCCGTCTGTGGCTGTTGCGATATACGGTCATTCGAAGTGCCGCCGGGGGTTCGCGACGAGCATCAGGTCGATATCGGCTGCGGAGACCCCCTTCGTCAGTAGCGCCGGGATCACGTCCTCACTGATGTGTCGATAGTTCCAGTTCGGGACGAGTTGTTGTTTGAGGTGGGGGTCAAAGAAGTCGATAAAGCATGATGCATCGTGCGAAAGGACAATGTTGTCCACGTATCCGCGGTTGATTAGTTCCACGACAGTGTCGACGCGGTCCGCCAACGACAGGAAACTGTCGAGGCCGAACCGATCCATCCCGAGCAGGGACCCAGAGTCTGCGAGGCGCGTAAGGTATTCGATATCTGTTGAGTCACCTGAATGGCCGATGATGACCTTGGAGAGGTCGACACCTTCCTCCATCAAAACGCGTTGCGCAATCAGGCCAGATCGGGTGGAGGCGTTCGTGTGGACGGTGATTGGTGCGCCCGTTTGGACGCTGGCGCGTGCGGTCGCCCGCATTACTCGTTCTACGCCAGGGGTGAGTCCCGGCTCATCGATTGCACACTTGAGAAAGCCCGCACGAACCCCTGTGTCCGCGATCCCCTCAGTGATGTCTCGAACGAACAAATCCGTGAGCGGTTCAGGTACGTCAAACATCAGGCCTGGGCCGGTGTAGTGAAACTGCATCGGAACGTCGTTGAAGGTGTAGAGACCTGTCGCGGCAATGATGTTCAGTTCTACTTGTTGGGCGATCGTCTTGATCCTGGGTAGGTACCTTCCAAGACCGAGGACTGTGGGGTCCATGATGGTGTCGATGCCGAGCTCTTTCAGCTCGGTGAGGTCAGCAACCGCCTTGGCAATCATTGCGCCTTCGTCCCAGTCCCGCTGATAATTCTCACGGTATTCTTCCCCAAGGACGAAGATGTGCTCATGCACGAGTGTGCGTCCGAGCGAGGAGGTGTCTACCTCACCTGTGACGGTGGAAACCTTTGTCATGGCCTACGTTCCTTGTTCATTCATAGGATTGTCATCCGGTTGGTTGGGAGATTCTGTGTCATTCGTGCACCTGCGCGGAACGCTGGTGCATGGCAGGCAGTCGGCGTTAGCGGGTGACGCTTCGGCGTCGGGCGAGGACCCCGACTCCTACACCGACGATAAGCAGCACGCCTTGAAACAGATACTGGAGGGAGGTGTCCGAACCAGCAATGGACATGGCATTGAAGGCCACTCCGACTGTGAGCACTCCAATGAGGGTGCCGACAATGTGGAATTTCCCGTCCCTTAGAATTGCCGACCCGAAGAATGCCGCCGCAAATGCGCTTAGGAGGAAACCGTCGCCGGCGTTGGTGGAGCCGCCGCCTGTTCGTGATGCGAGGTAGAATCCGGCAATTGCACAACTCAGTGAAGCAATGACATAGACGAAGACCCGGATCCCCTTGATTCGAATGCCGGAGAGCCGTGCCGCCTCCGCATTTCCACCGACGGCCTGGATTGCATGCCCGACAGGGGTTCGGTTGAGGACGATCCAAAGCGCAACGCCGACGCCGACCATCAGATATATCGGGATCGGTAGACCGAGAAAGCGGCCGAGGGAGAGCCCGACGAAGGCGGTGGGGTCGCTGAGACTAATCGGTATCCCTTTGGTGTAGGCAAAGCTCAATCCGACTACGATCGTTCCTACGCCCAAGGTAGCGACTAGGGAATTGATCTTGAAATGTGCGACGAGAACCCCGTTCAAGAGGCCGATAGCCGCAATTGCCGCGACCGTGATCAGCAGGGCGAGCGGGATGCCGAGCCCCTGTTTCTGCATGAGTCCAACGCAGAGAACGCCGGCAAGACTGGTCTGATACCCGATGCTGAGATCGAATTCTCCGGCTGCAAGGACGACTGTCAGCCCCATGGCGACAATGGCTGGGAGCGCGATCTGATCAAGTACATTGACCGCGTTACTCCATGTCGGAAACGCAGGTAGCGTCAACGAGAACACAATGATCAAAACAACCAGGAGCGCGATCGCCCCGTATCTTGCAAAGATTTGCCATATGTCAAGTTTGGGCACAGCAAACTCTTTGTTCGATGTTGTGGCGGTGGTCATTTCATTCCTCCGGGCTGTAGCAAAGTGTTGTTAGGGTATCGACGGTTGCTTTTTCCCCGTCGACGACGGTCGCTATGCGGCCTTCACGCATGACGGCCACGCGGTCGCAGATCTCGAGTTCCTCGAAGTCGCTTGAAATCATGAGGACGGATGTTCCGTCTTGTGTGAGGGCACGGACTAGTTCGTAAATCTCAGCCCGGGCTCCGACGTCGACGCCAACGGTCGGTTCGTCGAGGATGAGAAGGCGGGGCTTGGTCCGCAGGAATCTTGCGAGGATTACTTTTTGTTGGTTTCCGCCGCTAAGGTGGGCTACGTTCTGGCGGGTGGAGGAGCTTTTGATGGATAGTTCCTGCACATATGCGTCCGCCGCATTACTGGCTCGGGAAGCGCTAAGAATCGGAAGCCAGGGCGCCAGTCTGTTCTCGTCGAGGGTTGCAAGATTGATGTTGAAGTCAATGGATTCCTCAAGAAAAAGCGCCTCGGACCGTCGCTCTTCAGGAACGAGTACAACCCCTTGCTGGATGGAGTGGCGAGGTGATCGGGGCGAGTATGGATGCCCGTTCAGTTCCATATTTCCCCCGGAGATCGCGTCCGCTCCGGCGATTGCACGAGCCAGCTCTGTCCTGCCGGAACCAACAAGGCCGGCGAGACCGAGGATCTCGCCCTGACGAATCTCGACGGAGGCACCCGTAACCCGGCTTCCAACCTTAACGTCGTGAAGCGCGAGGACGGGTTCGGATGCGTCCTCTGAAGCGGCCGCCGGGCGTCGGAAGGTGTGCATAGCGAGCACTTCCCGACCGACGATGGATTCAGTAAGCTCGGCACGGTTCACATCCCCCTTCTCGTGTCTGCCAACGACACTTCCGTTGCGGAAGACGGTTATCTCATCCGATAGCGCGAGCACTTCATCCAGTCGATGGGAGATATAGAGGACTGCGACTCCGCTGCCGGTCAGCGCGTGGATAACCTCATACAGTTTTTCTGCCTCGGCGGCCGTGAACGATGCGGTGGGTTCGTCCATTGCGATAACCCTGGCATCCCGCATCAGCGAACGTCCCAGCGAGACCATCCACCGATCACTGACCGAGAGTTGGCTAACGTCAGTGTCCATCGGAAGGCGCGCCCCGAAGCGGTCCAACACTTCTTTGGCACGCCCACGTACGGAGGACCATCGAACCAGGCCCGCCGTTGTCGGCAAAGAGTAGCCCATTGCCATGTTCTGCAGGACGGTGAAGCCCGGTACAAGATTGAGCTCCTGGTGGATAAAGCTGAGGCCGAGACTTGCGGACACTGACGGTGAATCAATGGAAACCACATCGCCATCAATTTGAATCTCACCCGCGTCAGGATGCACAAGGCCTGCGAGAATTTTGACGAAGGTGGACTTTCCCGCGCCATTCGCGCCAACGAGTGCATGCACAGTGCCAGCCTGCAGTTCCAGGCTTGCCCTGCTTAGTGCGGGCACACCTGCATAACTTTTCACAATTCCCCTCGCCGCGATGACAGGGAGCGTAGCGGGGACGCACGGTTCTAAGTGCAATTTCCATTTCAACCTTTTCATTCAGCAGGTGTGCCCACACACTCAGCAAGCCTTCATCATTGGGTGCAAGTCGACGGTTACCGGTTCAAAACCTCTGCTGGGAACGCCCGAACTGCGTCAAGCTCCGGCCTCTCCACTGCGCGTGGGTCTGCACCGCAATGGGCAGGCACGTTCCGTTGCTGCAATCGCCGTGCTTGGGGTTCGCCCCAGGTCGGGGACGTTCGATTTCCTGGCCCCGGCGCCGGGTAGGATGACATCGGTCTGACACCGGATCTGTTGAAGATCCAGCGACGCCGCCAAGATGTGCCGGGCTGAGGCGGCGCCGCCGTTCGTGTTTAGTCCTTAAGGGCTTCCGGATGCTGGGACACGAACGCCTTGATGTTGTCCTTGGTGACCACGGTGAACGGTGCGACTTTATCTATGGTCTTGACGCCGTCGACCCCGTTCTCCAGAACCTCGGGAATCGCCTCTGCAGCGATTCGCCCCGCTCCCGTTGCGTCAATCCAAACGGTGCTGGTCTGGCTGCCGTCCTGCACTGCCCGCAGATTCACTGCTGGGCCGTCTAGTCCGTGAATCGTGACATCTGTGCGGCCGGCCGCTTTCACAGCCGCGATCACTCCTTGCGCAGGCTCATCAAAACAAGACCATATGACATTCGGTCCCGAGTTGGCCGGGTGCGCCGCCAGCCAAGCCTGGGCATATTGCTGGCCGCTCTGTACCTGGCCCGGAATCGTGACCTGTTGGAAAGTTAAATCGATGTCCGTGTTTGCGGTCGCCTCCTTCATCGCCTGACCGCGGCCGCCGCATGGTCCACCTAGGTCGTAGCCGAGCGCGAGCAGGTTGCCTCCCGACTGCAGGTCGTTCAGGACCTCCTTAGCGCTGGCCACTCCCTGGGCGTAGCCGAAGTCCCAGGTCGCCTGTACTCCGTCCGAGAGTCCTCCGCCCGCCGTCAGGACGGGGATGCCCGCAGCCTTAGCCGACAAGACGCCGGCCGCCATGGCATTGGCCGGGAACACTGTGTAGAAGATGGCATCGACCTTCTTCGCGACAAGGTTTTGAATGGCGGCGATGGCCTTGTCCGGGGCGCCCTGCGCGTCGACCAGCGTTGTATTCCAACCCTTTTTATCGGCGACTTCCTGGAAACCCACCAAAATGTTGTTGCTCGTGGAGTTGGCCTGCGAGAAGGAGACCAACCCGATCGAATATGCGCCATCTTTTTTTGAGGCTTCATCAGCCGGAGAGCTGCTGCTACAGCCGGTGAGGCCCAAGGCAGCAGCGACTACCGCGGCTGCCATGAGTTTCTTTCGAGAAAACATCTTTGTTGCCTCCTGTGAGTGTGCAGATTAGCGATGCAGATCACTGCGGCAAGAAAGGCGCCCGTGGCTCGCTAAGGTGACCAAGCTATCAAATGCTGCAATTGATTTCAATAGTTGATCTCACGGGATTGTGCCGGACCAGTGTGGCGGAACTCCTTGCGGGGAGCGTAGCGGCCTAAGTTGCCAAACCCGAAGGCCCGCTTTTACGGCACCACGGTGACTGAGCGGGCACCAACCGGGTGTCGGGTCTAAAGAACAGCGGGAACTGCTTGTCATTGGGCAGGCGGGCTGACTCCAGACGCCGGTGAACTGCGAATCGTCCATGGGTCCGTGGTAGGTACGCGAGATAGTGAACTCGTCGAGAGCAATGCTGGCCACCTGATTCCAAAGGTCTTGCCAGCGAGGATCCTACGGACTGTGATCACGTAACGCTCGCCTCCGACCGCCTCAGGGTTCTCGACTTTATCGTCGACCCGCATGCGCGCACGTGAAGGCTTGGGGCGAACGCGCCGACCGCCTCAACCTTTACGCGCTCCCGCAAGGTGGGCATCTCATGATAATTTCATAATGTGAAACCTGTTTCGAACGCCTCAAAGCAACCTACCCTTCAAACGGTGGAACGCTCGCTCTCGTTCCTCGAGTTCGTCGCGTCGAGCGACGAGCCGCCCACGGTGCAGAAGGTGGCGGATGCGCTGAGCTTGAACATCACGACCTGCTATCATCTGCTCCGCACCCTGGTCGCCCGGGGCTACATCAAGCGCTATGACAACCTCACCCTCTCGCTGGGCGAGCAGGTGGGGGTGCTCTTCCGCTCCTACCAGCAAAAGATCGACATCGACGATAGCCTGAAGGCACTGGTGGACACATTGGCGTCGAAGACCTCTGAGACCGCGTACCTCTCAGTGCTGGACGGCAAACGCGTCGTCCTTAAGGTGCTTGTCGAGGGATCGCAGCAACTGCGGGTGAGTGGGCTGTTCGTCGGGCAGTCCGGCAACGAGCATCTTCGCTCATCGGGCAAGGCGGTGCTCGCCCATTTGGACGACGAAGCCCGAGCGGCGATGCTGGCGGACGTCGTCGAGGGCCTGTCAGCCTCGGAGGCAGAATCGCTGCTGGATCGCCTCGGCTACGATCTCGACCAGACCCGCAAGCGCGGTTGGTCGATGGACGAGCAGGGCTCGGACATCGGGATCTCCAGCATCGGTGGCCCGATCTTCGATGCCCGAGGGCGCATATACGGAGCGATTGGGATCGTAACCCCGACCACGCGCATGGAGCGAATGCAGGACCACTACGTTGAGTGCGTGCGGGCTGTAGCAGCTGATGCGACCGCCCTCCTTGGCACCGCTCTGACAGCCTGATGGTGAGCCGACCGGGGCCGCTCGACCGGGTCGAGACCGGGCTACTCATCGTTGGGAGCTGGCGACCGTCCTTGTGGATGCAACCCTCGCCGTGCGCGACCCCGCGACAGAGGAGAGCATAGCCTGTGGCGGATGATGTGGTCGCTGCATTTGGCGGCCGCGCCTTCGAATTCGCGGTCGGTCGCGGTGAACAGCTCGCCGGCTAATCACGCTCGAGCAAACCCCTCGCCGAGGCCCCGCGAGGTCGCTTACGACGCAGAATTCCTGCCGTGGTTTTCGGTAGAGGCTGACGGGATCGCGGGCGTTACGGGCTCGCGCCCGCTGGCCGATCTCTGCGGACCGTTGGCGGCAGGTCCGTCGGCCTCTGCCTATTGGTCACCCTGTAAAATTTCCAACTGGCGGTGGCGACACGCCAGATTGCCCCGGTGGTCGCTGCAGGCTGCACGATGGTGCTGAAGTACGCGGAACTCTGCCCATTGCCCCGGACTTCGCTACCATTCTGCTGGAGGCAGGCTGCCATCCGGCGTGCTGAACGTCATTCAGATCACTCATCCCGGCGGGAGTCCGACCGATGTGCGACGATGGCTGGTCCAGAAAGCTCTTCACCGGCTCGATGGCCGTACGCCGCCATTTGGTGTCCCGTGCGGCCCCCAGGGGGCTGCCTACCTCAATGAAGCTCGGCGGTAACGCGCCGTTTGTCGTGTTGCCACACGGAATCGGTTCATCCTTCAGGCGGACATTACCGAAGCGTTCACGCGCGAACTGGTCCGGCCCATGGCCGAATGTGTGCGGCTGCGGGGAGCGATGCCAGGTCGATCGTGGGCCCCTGATCGACGAGGACAGCCGGAGCAAGATCGCTGCACTCGTCGGTGATGCCCGGGGTAGGGGTACTCGTGTGCTCGCATGCGGAACCGTTCCCCGCCGGCCAGGCCACTCTTACAACCCAACCGGTCCTCGTCGTCGTACGTCGCGGCGCTGCGTGCTGTGCGAGGAGATCTTGCCCAGTTTCTCCTGTCGTGACATTCCGCGAGGAGAACGTGGCTGCGGCGATCGCGAACAACACCGAGTTCGGTCTCACCGCCTACGTCTACGCAGGCAACATGGCATGCATGATGCGTATGACTGACCGGGACGCCGGCATGCTCGGGATCAACCGATGGGGTCTCGAATCCGCCGCCCGTTCGGCGGCCACAAACAGCGGGTTCAAGCGCGAAGGCGAGTGGAAGGATCAACGAATATCTCTCGATCCGTGAATCCGGAATCACATTGAGCTTCATTATTTGCAATGAAAATCATATATTGACATCACTTATTTCAGTGGCTATTGTCGAATCGCAGCCCCTCCGGGACTCACAACTACGAATGACAAGGACGTTCTTCGATGACAAACCACACACCCGCACCGGTCGTCTGTCTCCACTCCCTCTTTCTCGACCCGCGTATGTTCGACGGCCTGGCCTCAGCGGGCGATGGGCGTATCGAAGTGATCGCCCCCGAACTGCTCGGCCAGGTGTCACGCGTGCACGATGTGAGGCAGACGGTGACGATGGACCAGGTGACCGATGACGTCCTCAGGACGATCGATGAGCTCGGCCTCGAGCGCTTCTCGCTGGTCGGCCAGTCCATGGGCGGTGACGTGGCGATTCGCATCGCGGCCCGGCGCCCCGCGGCGATCGAGAAGATCGTGCTCCTGGGCTCCTCGGCCCGGGCGCAGTCACAGGAGGACCTCGGCGAGTTCGCGACGCTCCCGGACCGAATTCAGCGCGAGGGGTTCACGCCCGAGATCGTCGACATCGTTATGACCATCATGTTTGGCGCCAGCACGCTCGTGGACAGCGATCGTCTCGACATCCGCGAAACATGGCGAAGCAGGATCGCCGAGCTCTCGCCTGATCTTGTGCACGCCGTGCGCGGCGTGTTCGAGCGCGAGGGCTGCGTCGATCTGCTGCCGTCGATCAAGGCCCCGGCGCTCATTGTGTCCGGCACCGAAGATCTCGGGCGCCCCCCGGCATGGTCCGACGAGCTTTTCGACGGGATTCCGGATGCGCGCTTGCTGCGTCACAAGCACGGTCACAGCCCCATCCTCGAGCTGCCCGAGCTGGTCGTTCCACTGGTGCTGCAGTTCCTGGATCCGCGATGATCGAGACGTTCACATCGCCTGCAGCAGTCCCGCTTAGCGACGAATGGTGGGCGGCACTGGCCGAGCGCGTTAATGCCGACTCCCGCTGGCGTCTGGCCTCAAGGTACTTCGACGGGCGCATCCGGTTCGAATGGGGGACCGGGGCTGTCGTCTTCGAAGTGCGCGGCGGTCGGATCGCTGCGGTCGGCTCTGCAGCTCCGCGCGGCGACACCGTCACCCTCTCGGGCCCCCGATCGGAATGGGAGGCGCTCATCGAAGGTCGCACGGACTGGTTCAGGGCGACCACTCCGGGGCTGGGCGAACTCGTGATCTCGGGCGATGTAGTGACGGCGATGCGCAACTCAAACACCTTCTGGCTACTGTTCGAAGCACTGAGCGAGGCGCCACGCGGCTCGCGGAGTGACGACGCACCGCGATCCCCTGACCCCCTCGAGGTGACGGCCGACGTCGTCGGCCGCTACGCGCTGGTCGACGGCGTCCGCACCTACTACGAGCAGGCCGGTGACGGGCCGGTACTCCTGTGCCTACACGCAGCGGCGCAGGACACACTGATGTACCGGCATGTTCTCACCGAGCTTTCCGACGAATTCCGGGTGATCGCCTTCGATGCTCCCGGGCACGGCAAATCGTCCCCGCCAGCCGAGGGTCTTTTCACCGAGACCAGCCAGCAGGCCGATTTCACTGAGGCGTTCATCCGCACCCTCGGGCTCGAGGAGCCTGCCCTGCTCGGCTGCTCGTTCGCAGGGAACGAGGTGCTCCTCCTCGCCGCACGCAACCCCGAGGCGTATCCCGCGATCGTCTCTGCCGAGGGCGCCGACTACACACCCCGTTTCCCTGATTTCGTGCTGGACATGTTCGCCACCGACGGACACCAGCTGCTGAACGGCTGGGCGCGGTCTCTGTCGGGCCAGCGTACTCCCGAGAACCGGCTTAGCGAGGTGGTTTGGCAGATCAGCCGGAGCACCACCGACGTGATGAAGGCCGACCTCACCGCGTACGGTTCGTTCGACGAACGAGCAGTGATGGACAACATTACGGCGCCGGTGCTCCTCGTGCGCGGCGAGGACGACTGGCTCGTCACGGACGAGCAGGTCGAGCAGACTCGCTCCCGCATCGTTGGTAGTCGGATCGCACGATTGCCGGGCACTGGACACTACCCGATGTTAGAAAACCCACGCGAATTCAATGAAGTCGTTCGCGATTTCCTCCGGAAGGTAGGCAGGAGGTGATGCCACGACGGCGATGCTGGAGATCGGACGGACCGGGTGCTAGCGGTCAGAGCTGGCGAGCGGCCCGTTTCATGCGATCCCCGAACTGTTGCGTTAGCGATCTCATCCGCAGTCAGTCCCCGGGCCGTGCGTGACAGTACGATCGTGCTTTCGGTCATGCCAGGCCGGGTCCACGGCCAAGCAGACAGTCCACGACAAGCACATTGGCAGGAGTGGCAGAGCGTTCCCTTTTTATGTACGCGAGGAGGCGTTACCTCTTCAGGCGTCTACGGTCAAGTCCTGGACGTAGAAAGTCTCGGCGTGCCTGTTCGATATTGAAATCGCAGCCACGGCTTCCCGCCCAATCTGGCTATCCGGCACTTCTGCCGCACGACTCCCACGCTTGGAGAACCTATGTCCTTTTCTGACTACACCACCGCCCTCGTCACCGGGGCTTCCGCCGGGATGGGGGCCGCCATTGTGGAGAGGCTGGCCAAGAGAGGCCTGACCGTACACGCTTTGGCCCGTAACGAGGAACGCCTGGCTGACCTTGCCCAGCGCACGGGCGCCGTACCCCACGTCGTCGACCTGACCAACACTCGGCAGCTGACTGAGCACGTCGAGGAACTCGATGTCGACGTGCTCGTCAACTGTGCCGGTGTATCCCGAACCGGAAATATCCTGGACTCGTCCGAGCACGATATCGACGAACTAGTGGACGTGAACCTCCGCGGCCTTCTGCAACTCACACGGCTGGTCCTGCCCGGCATGGTCTCCCGGGACCTTGGCCACGTGGTCAACATCAGCTCCATCGCCGGCATCTACAACTTCTACGGCCACACCGTGTACCACGCCACGAAGGCCGCCGTCCACCAAATCTCCCGGCAGCTCAGGAACGACACCGTCGGCAGGCGGATCCGGGTAACGGAGATTTGCCCTGGCCGGGTGGAAACCGAAATCTTTGGACGGAACATGGGCGGCACTCCCGAGGCCATGAAAGAAGCCTGGAAGACATACTACGAAGGCTATGAGTCGCTGACCACTGACGATATGGTCAACGCCTTGGACTACGCCATTGATACGCCCCGCCATGTCAACATCGGAATGCTCGAAATCATGCCGACCTTGCAGGTGCCGGGTGGATTGGTCTTCGATCGCCGGCAACCGGCCATCGAGGAAGTTGAATAGTTCCGGTGGAACCGCACTGGACGTGGCTGATCGGCGCCGAGTATCTGTTCGAGCCCGACGTGCTCGTCGAGATCGAAGCAACCGCCATTTCGCACTAGCAACATGAGGCGTCCCGACAGGCTAACGTACCGCGGGGCACTTTAACGAAGTCCAGCAGCGATGACGGATTGCCCCTTTACTGTGGACCACGCCCTGGACACGGTGGGGCTGCCGATGACATCCCTGCGGCTCCTGCAATTCATCGGCGCGCAGGTCCAACTGCATATTTGTGATCCTCGGGGCCAACTATGCATTGCATACCGGAGGCCTGACCCCGCTGCTTGACCGGGAAACCGGCAGCAACTTTAAAACGAATCTGCGCGCAAGAGTACCCACACGGGCATAGCGACCGTGCCGAACCACTATTCCACTACTTACAGGAGAACTAATGAACGATAGCCGGGATTCAATAGGAATTGCTTTGTGCAGGGGCTGCGACGTTACCTCTGCGGGTCAGCAAGTGTCTGAGTAGACGATCAGAGCGCCACGTACAGGCGGCCTGCTTGGCCAGGCGCCCCCGACGTCAGGTTGGGGTGTGCCTCACTGTGAAGGACTGTAGCGCTTTGAAACCAGGGGCAAGGAGGGTTATCGATACGGCTGGGTTAAATGTTCGCAGCGGATAGTACAGCCCTGCCAACCGTTTTCACGGCGGAAATTCGAGCACCTCGTTCATAGGAGAGCTAGCCGAATTATGCTTTGATCTGAAGCCTAGTAAATGCACGTAGAGTAATCGAAGACTCAGGTCGTCATCGAACACTCAATTGCGTCACCGGCTCGAGTTCGTTTCAATGGAAGTTTCGAAAGACGCTTGCTTCATGAAGGCTTTCTTGCTTCCTTCTTCGGGTACGGGTGACTCAAAGCAGCTGGCGAGGTGTAGCAACTACCTGCGTTTTCCTAACGACAGCAGAGCCAGATCGCGGGCAACAGCTTTCCGGGCCTCTGCACGACCTATTTGGCCATCTCTCCTAGACTTCCTTAGACCACGTCGTGGCCAAGGGAATCTCTTCGCCGTTCTTACTGGGCGACAGCGGGTCATAAAAGACAACCTGCTGGTTTTGCTTGCCAGCGCCCACACCAAGCGGTAGAGGTACCAGGTCAAGCTGGTTGTTAGCTTCACCAAACTGTGGGAGGACACTTGGATACATCACTCCGAGGACAACCACCGCCACTTTTCGACTGGAATTGCGGCGATCGAGGCCTGAGACAGGGGGAGCGGTTGTCTTCATCAGGCTCAGGTTCGTTTCCCTTCCCACTCGCTGCATTGAAGCGCGTCTCCCTTCTCATCAGTTGAATGGGACTTCTTCGCTACCAGCTGCTTCATGACGGTACGGGGACTCCCTAGTTGTGCCACATGGCACTTCGGGGTCAACGCGAACGGTGTACTTGCCATAATCGCTTTGTATGATCAGGATTCCCTGCTTACGCTCAAGAGCGGCCGGTATGAGCCGGCAGATGGCACGGTTAAGTTTCTCGTCTTTGCTTTGGGGCTCCTCCGAAGCGAGGACTTCAAGCGCAAGAGGAAGCACCGGGCTTGGGAACAAGACGCAGCCCGTTATTGAGAAGGCAGCGCTGAATTCCGGTTCTTGCGCGTTGTAGGACACAAGTGCTCCTTTACGAGGTCGACCGTTGTGTGCGGTCGGGATTGACGTATGTCTGGTTTTGCCGAATTACACGACCTGTTTGCAGTCGCCTCGTTGGCAGAGGAAGTTCCCACCCGACTGCAAGATAGGTTGAGTTCCTCGCACTTGTCCTGAAAGGAATTCAAGGTCCGGCCGAGGGGCGTCAAGTTGGGGTGTAAATGAATTTAGGCCGGCCAGCTTACCGTCTGACCCGAGCATTGTGGTGAAATATGGGTCATCCGCGCGGACTAAGGCCGATTGTGTTGGTCGTCGCCCTGCCGCTTGTAGCTGTCGCCATTGCCCTAAAATTCGGCAGTACACCGGTAGTGTAAATTAGCTGCGCCGAACCGCGGTAAAAGGCGTCCACTAGGGGAAATAACCGGGGCAGCCCGTGAACATATCACGGCCTGCCGTGATTGAATTGGGTACTACGCCACACGTACCCCGGAAGCCAATTGCAAGGCAACGTCGACGATCATGTCTTCCTGTCCTCCGACATATCCCGCCTTGCCAATCTCCTCAAGGATCTGCCAAGCAGGCACCCCGTAGCGCTCGGAAGCCCGTTCAGCGTGAATGAGGAAGGATGAGTAAACGCCGGCGTAGCCCTGCATGATCGAGGCGCGGTCCATGATGGGCATGCGGGTGATGATGGGTTTCACCACGTCTTCGGCCGCCGCCATCACGCCATGGACGTCGACGCCGGTCTTGATATCCAGGCGTTCGAAGGCAGCGGCCAGTACTTCGGTGGGGGAGTTGCCGGCTCCTGCCCCGAGGGCGAGCAGGGTGCCGTCGATTTGCTTGGCCCCGGCGCGTGCGGCGTAGACGGAGTTCGCAACACCGAAGCTCAGGTTTTGGTGGCCATGAAAGCCTACTTGGGCGTCGCTGCCCAGTTCGCTGATCAAACCACTCACAACGACCCCTAAACCATGGAAACATGCATTAGATGCAGGAAACCTACAGGTGCAAGGGATCCGGGCGCAAATTCAAGTCCGAGCCGAGAACACTTTCTTCCTCGTCAATGCGTTCTGACCTGCGCAAACGTTGGATACGTCGCGGGACGGGAGTTCTCGCAGCTACTTCTACTCCCGTGCTTTAAACACCGATAACGGAGATTATGTCAAGTAAACCAGCGATTATTGCATCCGCTGCACAATTGCTCGCCCAACCGTCGCCTGACATGGGAAACTCTCCGTCACACATCTGCCCCGGCGTCCAGTGGAACCTGCAGCATAGCCGTCGTCGGTCTGAGACCCGAGCGGACGCTGTCGCTGGTCAACGTCGCAATTGTCCAAAGTGGTTTGGACAATTGAGCTGTCGGCCGTTTTCAGGGTTCCCGGTAGTGTTGTTGCGTGTCGATGATCGAACCGGAGCTGCCCAACGGATACAGCGGAACACTGGCCTCATTGAAGGAACTGGTGACAACAGCTCAACTGCGCGCCCAGCAAGCAGCCAGCACGGCGATGGTGGAAATGTACTGGGCCATCGGAGCTACGATCCTTCAGCGCCAAGCCCAAGAACCATGGGGTTCGAAGATCCTGCAACGCCTCGCCTCTGACATGAAGGCTTCGTTCCCGAATATGCGCGGGTTCTCCCGATCCAATTTGTTCTACATGCGCTCCTTCGCGGCCGCTTGGGACTTTACTGATCCAGACACACGGGAGCGGATCAGTGCGCTGGCCTGGGGCCACATCATCGAGCTGCTCAAGCTGAAGGACCCAGAAGTCCGTGACTGGTACGCCGGCATGGCCATTGAGCAGAAGTGGAAACTCACCGTCCTTGAACACCAGATCGCCACAGGCCTGCACAGGAGGATAGGAGCCGCACCAAACAATCTTGAGGCTCGTCTTCTGGCCGATGGCGCCGAATTGGCCCAGAACGTCGCCAAGGACCCGTTGGTTCTGGACTTCCTCGGGCTGACCAGTGAGGCCGAGGAACTGGCCATAGAAGAGGCCATGACCCAACGCATGACCCAAACCTTGGCTGAGTTCGGCCGAGGCTTCGCGTTCTATGGCCGCCAGTATCATCTGGACGTCGAGGGTGAGGACTTCTACATCGACCTACTGCTGGTGCACGTGCCCACAAACCGGTTCGTCGTTGTGGAACTAAAGGCCGGCAAGTTCCGGCCAGAGCATCTAGGGCAATTGAACTTCTACGTTGCCGCAGTCAATGACCTTGTGAAGTTTCCCGGCATGGCGCCCGCCGTTGGGATCCTGGTGTGCGGGTCGAAGCACGAACCAACGGTCCGTTACGCCCTGGACGGTTCCTCCCAGCCCATCGCCGTCACCTCCTACACCTACGAAACGCTCCCGGCCAAGGAACGCGAAGCACTCCCCTCCCCCGCAGCCATCACCGCTGCGCTGGAGCAAGGAACCGTGGGTGACCCTGGAATCACGGACGAGTAGGTTTCAGATCGTGGCTTCAACGACGTGTCCAGTTCTCCGGCACTGGTCACTGCGCTAATTGTCCAAAGCGCTTTGGACAATTGGTCCGAAAGCCTGGGGTATGCGGCGTCGCGGATCAGCTGCTGCAGCGTCGCTTTGCCGCAGATCGTGCCGGGCAAATCTGGTTGATTTTCCCCACGTATGGCAACTAGGCAGCGTTTAGGCCGACTTCCTGGCATCGGTCGTGCCACGCACAGCTTTGCCAGTCAGAGTGAGGGAACCGCTGTCGGTTGTGAAAGAAATGAGGCCGTCGTCGCGGAGCCTGGTAAGGGCGTATCGGGTTTGGGCGCGGTCCCAGTTCATCACGGCGCGGATCTCCGACCATGTGGGTCCATGGCCGCGACGTGTCCAGGAGGCACGGATCATCCCGGTGAGCTGGTCAACAGCGGCAGGGGAAAGCTCCAAGAAAGAGGTTCTAGCGTTGCGGCGCAGCCAGGCGTTTTTGCGGGATTCGTAGCGTGCGGCGACTTTCTCGATGGTAGGAACTTCATTGTTTCTGACCATGGCGTCGGCAATGAGCTGATACTTGGTCCCGGGCCGGTACCTGTCGACAACCTCTGCCAGCTCCTCCACGCGGTCGTCGGTGATCCGTTCGGGCGGGACGATGCGTTCAAGCCATTCCCGGGCGTCCCGCTGCCGCTTGGCCAGGCTTTTGCGCTTCCAGGTGCCCTTGTTCTTTGGCTTGATCGTCTGTGCGGTAGGTTCCCCATCGGCCATATCCCCAGCGTACCTTCGAAGCCCCCGCCAATCCGGCAACCCGATCCAGCGCGGGTCTTATCGCTGTAGGGCCAACGGATCTCGGACCAGGCAGCGCCGCCCTAGGAATAAGACTGGACTAGGTGACTTGAGCGAGATAATGATTCACTCCCAAATCCGCAATCCGGACCAAGATCGTAACGACGGGCCCTCCCCGCAAACGGAGGCAGATAGCGGACGTTATGTCAACCTGTAACGACTCTAAGTGCCTTCCGCGCACACCGTGACGATATGGGAAACGCGGCGCCGACCTTCGATTTTGCCTTGACGGCAGGACTATCGTGTCCCGAAGACGTCCGGTGTTGCGTGCTCGTTGGCACTCAGTTTGCAGCCCAATTTTCGATGGAGGCAATCTCGCCTAGAGCTCGAGGCGTGGGCGTAGCACGGCTCAAATGGGATATGGCCGAGTAGATGAATTTTGCAGGAAATTGCAGTGGCTTCTCTAGGATCCTCCGCGCTGTCGCATCCGCTAAGTGCTCCCAAGACAACTGCTCATGTTGATAGTTCCACTGCCAAGGAAGTTCCCCGTCCTCCACCCATCCCAGTCGTTCGAAGTCAGACACTAACGAACGCCACTGAGCCTTACTGGGGTTAAGGCCCACTGGCCGCAGCATCCAGTCAATGATCATGGGCTGCGTCCATTTGGGAATGACCACAGCTCCCTTTCGAACCATATCCAGTATCCGCTGCTGGGCGAACTCGTCCCCTCTAAGCGCAAAGACGTAAAGACTCCTAAACAGTCCCTCCGCCGTCGTTCCCAGCCATTGTTTCTTGGCTGTTCGAAGTCGACGCGATTGTGGGTTGCTCGCCACTGCCCGCGCGACGAGGCGGAACTGTGGATCTGTCATCTCATGAAGGGCAGACTGGAGATCTCCCATGAGATCCAGTATCGATTCCCCTGCCCAAACGCTCATGTGCAGAGCCCAGGCCTGACGTTGAGATTCCGTCCCCGCAGCGTCCAATTGTCGCTTCCAGAAGTCTGTTCCGTTGGGACGCATTCGGGCGAATCTGACCCGACGGGTCAGGGGGGAGGACTCATCAAAAAGTTCGCTTGCTCCACCACCCCTTTGCGACGAAGAGCGGATTCCGGCCGCAACGTTTGCGATCACATGTGCCATGAATGGTGCGCATTGATCTTCAGATGCAAGCAAGTCCACCGCGGCTTGCCAAGGGCCAAGATCGTTTGCCACCAACGGATTATCTGTTAGAGCGGACTCCAGCGCATCTAGGAGGGCTGCCAATTCTGGCGCCATGCGAGCGGAGGGTGTCAACTTCAGATCGTCTCGGAGGGAGTTACCGAAATCGCCGCTGAGGACGTTGTTCAGATAGGCAGGGCTGAGAAGAGCAGCTAAACGCGTCCATTCACCGCCAAGACCGGCGAATACGATGTTTCCCTTCAAGGCTTCCTCAACTGCTGCGAACTGGGA
Source organism: Arthrobacter sp. 9V (assembly GCF_902506065.1). GTDB lineage: Bacteria > Actinomycetota > Actinomycetes > Actinomycetales > Micrococcaceae > Arthrobacter. Next base: position 4,459,295 of record NZ_LR732912.1, on the reverse strand, counting down.
GGACGAGCTCACCAGCACCGCCCGGCAACCAGCAGCTACTAGTCTATGCTCGAGATCCTTTACTTCCCGCCAGCTGTCCCGTAGCCCATCTATCTCATCAATCGACAGCTTGTCCAAAACACGCAACGCCCTACCTACAGCCAGGTGTCCATCTAAATCTTCTGGAGCGACACCACGGGCCTGATCAAGCCACATGTCTATCAGTTCGTGCTCCGGGATGTGCTTTCGGACTACTCCTGCAAGTCCCAACCCCGGTGCTTGGCTCAGGCATTTGTAAGCAAACTCCCCCAGAGTCCTTCCTCCACAATCGCCGGGGAGATTAAGAGAGAAATCTGCATACCTAACCTGAGAACCAACAGATCCCACACGAATCGTGAGCTCGTCTACTGCGGCTGTGACTACCTTGCGGGTCCAGCTGGGTTGCTGATGGAAGACCCAATCACTGAGGAGATTCACGCTCAGCATGCGTACATACAGCGGCGAATTTGAGCGCACCTTTTCCAACCGCTCAATCAGCTCAATGGCCAAGCCAGGGATCTCCCCAACAGAATAAAAGCCGGCGAAGAATCTCAGCACGTTCTGCCAATAAGGATTCTCTATGAGAGCGGACAAAATCTCTGGCTTAGTCCCGGATTCCGGGCGTCCAGGCGGGCTGTAGGGGGCCGTGTGGTAGAGATGGTGCGCCGCGAAGTACTCACGTAGAGGCTGCACTTCAAACTCAAAAGTGCCTTCAACTCGACTAACGATCGCTACGATCCTTTGAACGATCCCCTGAAAGAGTTCATCTACGGTGTCTGTAGGATGATCGCGCCGCGTTAGCCAATCCCTGATAAGCATCTGCAATTCGCTCGCGGTCAGACGTCCGTCACCGCGTGACTGTTCCGCGTTGGAATGCATCTTCCACGCCAAGTAACCATGAAGATCTATGAGGAGTTGACGATTGTCCCTTACTACCGTCGTCTTCTCCGCCTCGCGATTGAAGAAGACCTCGATGTAGCTCTCGTACAGGGCGGTTCGCTGATCAGGAAGGGACTGACCTCGGACATGAATAAGTGATAGCAGGATGGTGAGCTGCATCGGGTTTCGTGCCAGATCACTCAAGTGAGGAGCCTTTATCTTCTCAGCCAGGATTCCAGTCACCTCCTGCTGTTCTTGGGGAGTGAGACTCCGAGCTGAGCCCCAGCGTCCGGCATATTCCAAAGCAAGCCTATTTGTTATGGATGAAAGGGCGATCGTCGTCCACGTAGTTCGTCCAAAGGTTGGAGAATCCGGCATAGCGCTCGGGCGTGAGGTAACAATTGCCTGCACCGAGAGCGCACCATCAGACAAACGCAGAAGGCCCTTGTCAATCTCCTTAACAACCATTGACCGTTGATCAGGAGTAGCAATCTCATCGAAGCCATCCAACACAATGACAATTGGGGTAGTTGCGGCTAACTCGTGGAGATCGCTAACAGAGAACTCTTGTCCGCCAGATAGGAAGCGGACCTCGGCGGCTATGAACGCTTCAAGTGATGCGGGCAGCCCGTGTTCGACTTCTGTAGATACCTTCCTAGGATCTAATCCGTCCAGCCACGAGGCAAGATCACGTAGATCAATTTTGAAGGGAATCCTAGTCGGCGTGAGCCGATGCGGAGCAGGAATCCGAGCGAGATCTTCTTCCCTCGCGAGGAAATGCATTCGATGGACTTGGCACAGATACTGAGCCAAAGTTGACTTACCCTGGCCGGGAGCACCCTCGACCAGGACGCGTGGAAAGCGCTCCGCTGCTGTGGGATGCAGAAGAAAACTTCCAGCAGGGAGCGCTGGGACGCCAAAATAACCGATGTCGCCATGATCGGCCCATGCCTGGATGCTCCAGTGAGCATGCTCATCCTCAGCATCATCCGTATCTCGAAGAATTTCGAAAAGCATCTTTGAGACGGCGCTGCGTGCAGCTTGCGGCATCTTTAGCTGAGGCGGAAGGTCTCCGGGAACATCGATGAACAAGTTAAGGAGGTCGCTCGCTTGCAGATCCGCCTGCTTGAACTTCACAAAGGCATCGGTTTCGTACTGCGAACGAATGTAGTCCCCTACCGCCTTTGACCGGCGTCTATTGCCTTCCCCGAACCCGGTCTCAAAGAGGCTGCGAACCACGTCAGGAGTGGCCAAGATTTCGGAGTAGAACCACTTGAGATCATAATTTCCAGAGAGGCGAGCATCAAGATCATCGCGCCACAGAACTTGAAAAGGTATATCGAAATGCTCATCAAGAAAGTCATTAACCTTGTCCAGTAGGCCAACATCTGCCTTTCCCGTGGTCGGAACGTTGGTTATCAGACGATATTCCTCTGCTCCCCGAGCCACAAGTCTGTCAATATTGTCCTTTTCACCAAGCACTGCCTTCTTAATCCAAGAGAAATAATCCTCATTAGCATTAATCTGACGTTTGAACTTAACCTGCATGACGATGGAGTTTTGGCTGTTCTTACCTGGTGCAGTACCGTCCCGGCCACCGTCAGCTTGACCCACGGGGAACACTTGGTAGCCCGGATATTCTTTCACCAGCAGCGCTGAGCAGAAGGCTTGGAATCGATCCGGCGTGAACCGCTCGTAGATGTAGTCCCCCATGGACGCTCCGTCTCCTTGATATAGAGGGTGATCCCACGATTATCCACTGAATCAGCAGCACCTTGGCACGCGGCGCCTGACGAAGAGTCTCGCGTTGCACGATAGGTGATCGCCGTCCTCTGCACGACAGCCCGGACCGGGCACGGCGCAAACGTGACACTTGCGGAGTTAGCAACTCTAGACGTGAAATTACGAAATATGGAAAGCGACGACGGATGGGACGCCAACGAGGCCTGATAAGCGGCACAATCGCGGATTCACTTTTGATGCCAGCCGGCAACCCAGGCTCGTCGCGCAATCAACCGCGGGTGGGTCGCCAGGATGGTGCAGGCGGCCGGAGTGCTGCAATTTGCACATCATTCGTGAACCTGAGTGGCTCGCCGTCCTGCTGCGCCGTAAGGTAGAACATACGTGTGGATGTCGCGTTTGTGGGTGTACCTGTGACCTGCTGAAACACTCCATTTCCCCATTGGCCTGGGCTCTATCATCCTCTTCAAATTACGTTGCTTGAGCCGCAAACGGAGATTGTGTCAAGTAGTACTCTGCGTATCTCGTGAGTTGAATCATCCGGGTCCTCTCCGGCGGAGTTCCGCGCCATTGGGTGCGACTGCACATCTTATTCGGCTTCAGGCTTACGGCCTTCTACGCGTTCTCTACCACAAGCGGAATGATCGGGGTTCGCCCAACTTCTGCATGACTGACTGTGACCACTCGGTAAGAGACTCAACGATCTGAGTTTTCAGGAAATCATCCGCTGTTCGGAAATCGCCCGAATCGCTTTGACCCAGCAAAACCTCGAGCCGGTCCAGATGAGAGGCAGATTGGCCCATAAACCCCGCTACCGCGGGTATTTCTCGACACGCAAACTCCGAGTTTTCCACCGCCAGGCGGACTGTTCTGAGGTCGGAACTTCGTGGTATCGGGGCTGTCGGTTGAATGATGAACCCGTCCCTCAGCTGCCCGGCCTGTTCCCGCACTACAACCTGAGTGTCCCAGCAGCGTTGAATCCGCTCCCGTTCCGCGGCGTCGGCATCAATTCTTAGTGGTACGAGGACGCCAATCAGCAGGCCGGAAATCACAAATCCCAAAAATGAGGAGACAACGGAGGTTCTCCTGCTCTTGAGATCAACCCATAGACCTGGCCAAAACCTCTGTCGGCGGGTAAGAATGTTGACCTCAGCGGGCTTTACACTTGCTTTCATTGAAGCGGACCGCGAACTTGGACCTTGAGAACCGAAAGTTTAGACCCATTGTTTGTGTGAGCATACATTTCAGGATACCTATAAATCTGACCATTCGTTGTGAAGTCGTGCCCAGGAACATCCTTAATCATAATTGAAAACTTAATGTAGCATGCTCCTCCTGGACTGTAACTACCAATATTTAGCTGCCCAGGAAGCAGCATGTTGGCAGTTTGTTCCGATACAGATTTATATTTTCCATTTGTTGCACTGTTTGCAATTCTCATGCTGTTGGATACGAGTTCCATTCCATCCGGGAGGTTTAGATCCATTACAACATCGTTTTGGAGCGTGGTTCCGGTATTTTTATATTCGCCACGCATTTCTATCGTTTCTCCCACACGAGCCGCAACGCTGAGCGACAGCGCGTCGCTCTTGGGGGATGCGCCCAGGCTTGCGACAGTGAAGTTTGGCTGATCCAGAATGAAATCGAAAGTTATGTATCCTGCGCACGCTGCATCCTCGCCAACCAATTGCCCATCCAGTTGGTTGCAGCCGAGTGGCGTCCCTGTCGTGTAGAGATCGTCCGGAAGCGTCAAGCCGCTGACCCGCCCCTTCGAATGAACGACAGCACTGCCGGGAACGTATCTCAGGGCAACTTCCGACGACGGATTGTCTAGCCTGATAACAGCACTGTCCCAAACCTCGTGAGGATTCGAGTTTGAGGCGGCAAGGAAAGCATTTAGCTCCCCCACCCCTTTGATCGAGCCTGGGGCCATAACTCGAACCGTGGTGTTCGTAGACGGAGCGACTACCTGTGATGAGGCAGCATTTTTATACATAACAATGGCCGTGTATGTCTCCCCAACCGCCACCACTAGTTCATCTGTATATTCCGAATTTGGCGCTTCCTTGTTTTTCACCTGTACGAAGTTCCGCTCATCTCCCCAAGAACTTCCGATGAGTGAGTTCAAAGTGACGTAATCGGCCAGAGCATCTGCGGCAAAGGTAGGTCTATCCGGCCCCCAACCGCCTAGTCCTTTCGATTCCTCGACGTTGTCATCAGCGGGGCTACTCTGTGCCGAATCCGACGACTCGGCTTGCGGAGCCTGGGCAGTGCATGATGGCACCAGGGCGATCAAGAGGAGGAACATGATGTAACGAATAATTTTCATCATCGAAGATCTCCCAAGTTAGTGGCAGTGCCTAGACAAAGAGTAGATCGTGGAGCACTAGCATGGGCGCGCGAACGGAAGACGTTTCACTTTTGGGTGCCATTGTTACGTAGTAGGCTTGTGCCCAAGGGGACGTCTTCATGCGGTCCAAGTCCAAGAGCAATGCTTCCATATGCCGCTCTCCGCCCCTTGTTCGTATACCCTCAGAATCTCCATTCTGCTCAGATTCGTATTGGATGGGTGCGCATTGGTCGATAAACGTTCTCAGGAGAACTTGAAATCGTTAGTCTGGATTGGGCGACCCGATTGGTCTCGCGACCAGTCAGCCGTGTCTTTTGGAAGCCTCATCGTAGCTGCGGGTGCGCTACTACTCTCGCTGGTCATCGGGGTGCAGAACTGGAATGCAGCTAAGAGCGCCTCGGATGGATCAGCTCAGCAGCTGGCCGAGCAAAAACGAGCAAATGACATCAACAGCGACATGCTTGACAGAATCAACCAGTCCGCTTTGAGCGGAGCGAATCCTGACCCCACTGATCAGACGGCAACGCCACAATCCACGGGATGCTCAAGCGGTGGAACCCCCATCCCCGTTGGCTGGGGTCCAAGCCGACCCATATTCACTGATACAGCAACGCCACAATATGCGCTCTTTAACTCCGTGCGTGACAATCCACACCTAGGAGATGAAAGAAGCTTCTACGCCATAAAGGACGCTAGCGACGTCGATGGCTTGTGGAGAAAGCATGTGAAGGTTGAAAAAGGACACACATATTTCATTCGTATTTATGTGAGAAACGATGCCGGTGATACGCGGGCAACGGCCACGGGAACGACGGTTATGGCGAATCTTCCTACATGCACAGGCACGTCCATCGCAAGCAACGCCTGGATCAGATCAAATGACGCCTTCCCGAACGAACTCTGGGACGGTGTCTCTATGCTTTCCGATACCCTATTTAATGTGGCCTATGTAGACGGTTCCGCAGCCGTCTACAATTCGGGAAGTAGTCCATTCAAGCTCACCTCAACAGACTTTCTTGAGCTGGAAGGGCAGAAGATAGGCTCTGACAGCTTGGACGGTGTCGTGCGGCCCGGCTATGGCAACGTCGTCTACATAGTGTTTGAAGTAAGGCCGCAATTCGCTTCCTAAGCAAGTTTGTGCAGGCAAGTTCGGGCTCCAGCCGCTCACGTCAGGAGTCGTCCGCTCTCGTTTCATTCATCAGCTGCTCGATGTCGGGGCAGGTAGGACAGTCATGCTTCCACGGCGCCTTGAGTTACAGAGAGCTGCGTGACGACGCCGACTTTTCACGCTCCTGCCTCCGCTCGAGTGTTCAGCAATGGGCACAATCGATGATTCCCGGACGTTCGTCCCCAACCAGCTCAAAACTGTAAAGGAAGGGGTTGGCCACCTCGCGGTCTCCCCTTTCGTCAGGCGCCTCCAGCCCAAGATGCGCGGTGGATTTCCGCCAGATTTCCCGGTGTCTGCTTTCCCCTAGTACGCTCAATTTAACTTCCGCCGTTCTGGAAGCATCTCGTAAAGGTGCGGCATGGATTTCGGAATAGTTGCGCGGGTCATCGCTCTGGTGACCGTATCCCGCCAGAGCTGGTCCGTGAGGCAACAGCTGCCACAGGCGGATACCCCTTCCTGATCCAACTCATCGGCTACTTCCTCTGGAGAGAAGCGGAGAAGAACAACGGACACCTCTCCCCCGCAGCAGTCGGCAGAGCCGTAACCGCCCGAATCCGACGCAACGAAGGCGTCATCATCGGAGCAGCCCTCGCGGCCGACTCAGCCAAGGACCGCGAGTTCCTCCATGCCGTGTCCATCGACGACGGACCCTCAACGGCAGCCGATATCATCCACCGCACAGGATCCCGGCTAGCCCTCATCGCGAAATACAGGAACCGCTTCCTTGACGCCGGACTTATCGAATCGTCCGGACACGGCAAAGTTGACTACGCTCTTCCCGGCCTTCGAGAGTACCTACGCAAGAACCCCGACTCCTAGCTTTAGCCACAGGGCTATGGGCGAAGTCGGGGCTTCCCGCGCCGCACTCCCCCAGGACGTAATACTGAGCCGTACGGTGGCGGTGTCGGAAGTGCTTGGGCTGATACCTTCGAGCAAAGCCGTCTTGGACGCTGCTGGCATCACACACCACTCGAAGCCCACCAAACATAGCCGGCCGCGCGCTGGGACGGCCGGCGAATGGCTTTCGAGTTGCTCACCAGCTTTAACTTGTTCGAACCACTACCTGGACGGGCCAAGTTGACGTACTCCTCGGCGACCGGCCGACTCTCCCTTTGGATTGAGCTCCCAGCCTTCACGTTTTCTGTACGGACGACGGCTCTCACCTTTGAAAATGCCGGGTTCTGCGGTGATCCATCACGTCGGCGCCCAAGTCAATCCCGTTCGTTAGTTTCTCTCGGCTTCAACCTATGGACAGGGACTGACAACACAGGCCGACACCACTAGCTGCTACCGGCTGGGGTTCCCGGTGCCGAAATTGGCGAAGCCCCGGTCAAATAGCGGTTGACCGAAGCTTCGGTGGCATTATGCCCACCCCAAGCTTGAGGTTGGCTGTGAGGACACTCGACCACCGTGGGTACGTCTGCCTTGAGTTCGCGTCCCTGGTCGTGCTGGTTTGTCGGGCGTGGGCCGCTTTGGGTTCGGCCTGCTGCCCAGATTGGATGAGCTTACGGGTGTGCGCTCTTGTGCCGTCCTGTGGAACCGGGTCAGCCATCCAGGGTGGCGATGAAGGCTGTGAATCCGTCGTCTGTGGAAGGCTCGGACTTGGGCCGGGGGTCCTTGTGCGTGGGGATGCACGCCGAAAGACCCCAGTTGCTTTTGGTGATCCGCGCCATGGCGGGCCACAGGATCCGTTCGTGCCAGTACGCGGGGGCATCTTTGGGGGTGTGGTGGCCGTAGTAGGCTGCCCGCCAGGCGATCCACACGCCGATAAGTTCTTCCAAAACGGGGCCGTGGCGGTACCAGCAGCCTAAGATCCTGGAATCGGTCGTGACACCGTAGCGGCCGTTGTACCAGTCAACCCATTGACGCAGTTCTGTGAGGAGGGCTGCTCTGCCGGGGCCGTCCAGTTCCTTACAGTTCCAGGGCGCCGGCTTCTCGGCGGGCGGCGTCTGGAGAAGATCCCCGACCAGTCCAACTAGGCCGTCGACGTCTGCGCGGAGCTGGCCCAGCTGGTCGTCATGGTCCAGGACTAGTTCCTCGACGGAGGGCAATACGCCGTCGCCGTCAACGCCAGCCGGAGCGTTGCCGGGTGCCCCGGCTTGGTTGCCTGCACTGGTGTCTTCCGGTGCAGGGTCCTCGTCCGGTAAGGGGATGTCGGCGTAGAGGTCTTCGCTCATGCGGTGATCCGGCGGGTTAGGGCCTCGGCGGCATGTTTGTCCTTTTTGATCTGCTCGACGTCATCGCGTTCCCAGTACGGGGTCAGTTCCACGACGGCCGGGCGGACGTTGGTGTAGTGCATGAAGGCCTTGCCTTGTTCCAGTTGCTGGATCTTGTGGGCGCGGATTGCAGGGCGTTCCTCTTCGCTGGTGGTCTTGGACGAACCGCCCTTGCCCCGTGACGTGGAAACACGCTGATGGGTGGTCGGTCCGGCGGCTTTGGCGATGGTTTCGAGTTCGGCCATTTCTTCCAGGCCGGGAAGGAACAGTCGAAGGGAGGATGTCCCGCGGATCGCTTTGGCCCCGTCGTCTCCCCAGCGGGCGCGGTTCTGGGCGAATGATTGGCTGAATCCGATGATGCGGATACCGCGGCCGCCGGAGTCCGAAAGGGCACCGGCCATCTTCGGAAACGCTGCAACGTTGGGTGCTTCATCCAGAACCATCGTGAACACCGGCCACAAACGACCGCCGGCGCGGGTCTGGGAGATCTTCTGGGCTTTACGAAAGACGTGGTCCGCGAACATCGTCACCAACGGAGCGACCGGGGAATCTTCCCCGTCCGTGAGCAGATACAGGGTATTTGCCCCGGTCAGGAAGTCGTCCACGTTGAACCCCTGGTCCTCGGCAGGGGTGAGGAATTTCAGGGCCTTAGGCGAGGACAGAGGCTCCAGCAGCCCGGCAAGGGTCTCCTGGATCGAGTCCACCGTTTCGCCTGCACGGGAGGAAGTCAGCGCCTGAAGGCGTTCAGCGAACGCGGCAGGTGCCCCATGTTCACGGAGAATTTCCAAAGGTTCGGGATCCGCGAAGTTGTTGGACCAGCGCACGACGTCCTCGATGGTGCCGCCATCGAGCGCCGCGGCGTGCAAGAACCGGCCCAGGATGGCTGCGGCCTTGGAGTTGAACCAGTCCCCGTTCTTCACGTTCCCCATCGGCTGGGCGCCTGCCCAAGCTTTACCTCGGGCGAGAGCTTCATCCGGGTCTTCACAACCGGCCACAGGGCTCCAGCTAATCGTGTCGGGCCACCCGGAAATGTCCTGTAAGTCAAAGACCCGCGCGCGGCCGTGCCGCTTGCGCGTCACCGCCGTGTACATCAACAGGTCGTTTTTCGTGGACGTCGCCAGCACCGGGCCCGGGGCATCCAATACGATTCCGACAGCGATATAGAGGGTCTTTCCTGAGCGTTGCGGTGCGTAGACCCACATGGAATCTTCGTGCTGGACGTAGAGGACTTTGCCGTCGAGTTTGAACGCAGGGACGATGATGTCCGCTTCGGTCGCATCTTCGGGCAGGTGGAGTGACTGCCGGGCTTTGGCCAAGGCTGCCTTCTTGCCCATCCGGGGCTCGAGGTCCTTGTACCGGGGCAGGCCGTCGTCCTTCGGCTTGTTGCCCCCGAGCACGACGGTTAGGAACGCGATGCCCAGGAAAGCGACCAAGGCGAGGACGATCAGGATGTATGTCGCCGCTTGCGGCCATGCGAAGGTGCCGTGTTTGAACCGGGCCACCAATTCCGTGAAGTTGGTCCAGGGCATCCCGGTTGGTGTCAGGAGCTCACCGAGGAATGCTGAGACCCAGGCGAGGCCCGTCAGCACGACAACGAAGCCGGCGAGGCCCATCTTCATCAGGGTGTCTGTTGAGGTTTGCTTGCTCATGCCGGGATGACCTCCATGGCTTCGTCGGTGGATTCTTCGGTGAACGCGATGGTGGAGGTGGATTTCATGGCACCGTCCGTGTCGGTCAGTTCGACTTCGAGGGGGCTGCGTACGTGGATGGCTTCGAAGGGGTCGTATTGGTCGATTTTGAACAGGCAGGTGCCCTTGACCAGTTTGGTGATCACTTCGGCCGTCCCGACGGGGAGGGTGAACATTTCTTCGCACGCCAGGGCGTCGGCGCTCTTTTGCTGCTTGTAGAGCAGGACGGTGCCGCATTCTTTGAGCATGGAGATCGCCGGGCTGTCTGCCGGGATGTCGGAGATATGGTGGAACGCGAACTGGCAGGACAGGGACAGGGCGCGAGAGAGTTTGGTGTTGCGGCGGGTCACCGTGGTCACCGACCCTTGGACGGTGTGCCAAGCTTCTTCAATCAGCAGCACCGTCGGGACTGCTTCTTCCTGCCGGTAGAGGGTGTTGGCCAACCAAGTGTTGATGATCGTCATGACGATCGGCAGCGCCGGACCATCTTCTGGAAGCAGCGAGACGTCAAAGACTGTCAGGCCAGCGTTGAGCTGAATGTCCGAACTGGTTTCCCCGTCGATCAGGCCTGCGAGGTCATCTTCGATCATGCGTTCAAGCTCGAAGGCCGGATCCTGACCCCACTCGCGCAGTTCCTCCACCGTGAGGTTCGTGGCCTTCGCGGCGTCTGCGTTAGGCGCGTAGAGGGCTTTAAGGACGTGCCCGATGTGCGCGACTTCCCCGGCCTTCTTCGCATCCGTCAAAGCCTGCCGGTGCGCCATACGTACCGCCTTGCCTTCCTTGGGCGTCATCGGCCGGCGAAGGGCTTCTTCCATGACAGCACGGACCAGCATCGACTGACCGGCCGGGGTGCGGAACGCTTCGGCGCTGTCGTGGGTTTCCTCATTCAGGCGGGCAGCGATACGGGGATCGAGGATGTTGATCCGGGATCCACCGCCACCAATGCTGAACCGCACCGGAGCGACGCCGAGCTTCCGCGCAAGGGGTGTGTACTCGCCGCCGCCGACGTCCTTCTGGTACTTCTTATCGATGACCACGACGCGGCGGCCGAGGATCAGCTGACGCAGCACACCCCAAGTCTTCATGGCCGAGGACTTCCCCTGGCCAAGGTCACCGATGTAGCAGACGTTCGGGGATTCGAGGGTGTCACCGTAGGCGGTGAACGGGTCGTGGACGATCATCCACCCGGACCCGGCGTCGACGCCGAACACCAGACCGCGGTGCGACGTCGGAGGGGAGGCAATCGCCATGTGGGAGAACTCCATCTGCCGTGTCGAGGACGCGATGCCCGGCGCTGCCGGGTCATAGAACCCCAGCTTCGACGCGAACGCCCACTTGCGATCGTGATGCCACCGTGTCTGGGCGTTCGCTTTGGCCTCGGCCAGCTCACGCTCCTTGGCTTCCTTCTTCTCAGCCCTCTTCACAGCCTTCTTCGTCAGCGGCTTCTTAGGGCGCAAACCATCGGCCGTGGTGTCCGCTGCTTCCAGCTCAAGCTTCCCGGCACGGACCTGGGCCTTGAGGGACCGCTTGGATTTGCTGGCCACAGCCCAAGGCAGACTGAGACGCTTGACATCGTTCGTGGTGCTCATCGGATTCCCCTCGTGAACGGCATGGTGGCGATCAGGGCAAGGTCGTTGCGGTGATCCAACCAATCAATGAACTCGATACCGGCATCGGAGGCAGCTGCCTCAACAATGTCGGTAGTGGACAGAATCTCGTTCGCGTCCTCCACCGCGAAAGAGATATACAGCCCGTAAGCCGCGCCGTGATGGCCGGAACCGGGCTTCAGATCCAGGAGGCGCTGGGTGGAGGCACCCATCAACACTTCTTCGGTGCCGTCGGTGACGACACCGGACTTGGCCACCTCGTTCCCCTTTGCCCGGTCCATCGCGGCATCCGAGCGGGCCTTGGACCGGGCACTGCGCGCATCTTCAAGCTCCATGACCATTGACACTGAGTGCACGACCGCGGGCTGGATGCCGCTAATGATCGCTTCCAACGCCTCGACCGGGATGGGTGCGGGACTGAATGCAGGGGCCGGCACGTAGCCGGTGCGGATGTGCCAGTGGTCATTCACTACCACCGAGATGGGCGACGCTGCGCCGTCCAGGTGCTGCCAGCAGTCCATCAGGTTGGCGCCGTCGTAGTCGTCAATGTCGAAGTCCGGGTCCTGCAAGTGACGCAGCAGCGCGGCCATGGCCTCAGGTCCAAGGGGCCGCGAGTTCGTGATCGAACCCATCATGGACGCCTGGGCCATGGCTGAGCGGATTTCCTGATAGATCGCCTGACCGATAGCTTCATCCCCTGCCCCGTACGCTTCCGCGCGGCGGTAGAGTGCCGGGGAGCCGGGGATCCGGAACGTCTCGTAGGTACGGTGCTGTTCGGACCGTGAACGGGTCGTCTCGCACAGGTCACCGTAGGACTCCAAGAGGATCCGTGGAACATTCTGTGCGACGCGTTTTTTGACCCACAGCAGGTGGTCGGCCGAGTCCATCGGCACGGCGCGGGCGAGGGTCTGGACATGGGTGACCAGGGACTGTCGGCGGGCCAACCGGGCGAGGTACTGGCCACGGGCGACGTGTCCTGATTCTTTCCGGTATTCCTCCCGGATTCCCGAGGAAGAACCCATGACTTCCATCGTGGCCGTGTAGTAGGACTTCTTGACCTTGCCCTGATGCCGGAAGATGACCAGCGGACCTTCCGGGGTATCGATGGAGAAGTGGCGGACGGTGCCGACCATGAGCGGGGCGTTGTCCTTGTGCCGGATCGGTACCTCGATCATGCCGTTCGCATCGGCGCGGTCACGGTCCTTTTTCCCGGCTTTGATCATCCGCGTCTGTGGACGGTCCTTGACCGGGACGTAGACCAGGGACTTGTTCTTGGCCCGGATCTTCTTGTGTCGGAGTTCAACGAAGAGAGCGCCCAGGGAGCGGTGGCCGGAGAGCTTGTTGGGTGTGGTCAGGATGACCCCTGCCAGAACCAGCACCACGGCGCTGATCCACGCCACGACATTGCTGCCACCGGCGAGCACGATCAACAATCCGGTACCGACGGCCACTGACAGACCGATCCATTCCGGTGCCGTCCGGTTTCCGCCGAACAGGCCACGGCTCTGGACCTCGCCGCCGACAACAACCATTCTTCCCATGACTACCTACTCCTTGCCGTACTTCTCTTACCGGCCACTGATGTGGTCGGTATCCGGAGCCATCGAACGCGCTGAGCGCTGGCCGCGCATGGAGGCCTGACGCGCCGCTTCCCGGCCCGCCAGCAGGAACGCCGTCGCGCCACCGGCTACGACCTTCGCCGATCCCCGTCCCACTGCCCCGGCCCCGGTCTTCAACGTCTGTGCTGCCTTTGCACCGCCGGTTCCGGCGCGGTCGGCTTTTTGCAACTCCCCGATCGTGCGGGTCTCCGGATGTCCCTGTCCTTGCGCCCGACCGCCTTGATGGTCCTGACCCGAGGGTGCAGCACCCTGCTCGGTAGGAACCCTGGAGGCCGCACTGCGGCGTCCTGAGACTCCCGAACCGTTCGATCCCAGCCCTGAACCGCCCTGACCTTCTGATTGCGTTGCCACCGACGAGGGGCCCTTCGTGGCGGCCCCGCCCCCGTAAAGACTCCCGCTCCGTCCGCCCGTAGCACCGGACTGTACCTGTGCGGTCCGGCGCTGCCTGATCGCCGAGGAAATCGCAGCGCCCGCGCCGGCGACCATGGCCGGCCCGGCGATCGACTGACGGCCCTCACCCAGGCTGGTCGAGGATGACGGCAGGATCGGGACGTACTTGTAAAGCATCGGCAGGGCGAAAGCCAGAACACACATCGCGGCCGCGGCCAGGAACACCGATGTCGCGTTCACCATGCCATCGTCCACGCCCTCGCCGCTAAACGCCGGACGTGAGGCGATATAGCTGAACACCGCTCCCATGAGAAGCAGCAGCAACGGCTTTGACAGGGAAATCCCGAGCCACAGCGCTCCGATCTTGCCCACGCGTTCGCGGTACTTCGGGTGGATCATGAACCCGACCATCAGTGCGATGCCCAAGCCCAGCAGGTATAGGGCCAACGGCTGGAGCGCGAGCAGCCCAAGCATGGCCCAGGCAGCGATGAACAGCAGCCCGAACAGCAAGACCGCCGCCAAGGGACCGAACGCACCGCTGGATTCGTACGACGCGAACCGGGAAATGGCGACCCCGAAGTCCGTGACCCTGCTGGAAGTCCAGAATGTGATCCCTTCAGTCAGCCCTGTCATCCATCCGTTGATCACGTAGCCGATAGCCGGCCCGAACAGCACCAGGAGCATGGACAACGGCCCGTACCAAAGCAAAGACGTCCGGGCGGAGTCCATATCGATCTCTTCGTTCGCAACGTCCTTCCAGAGCTTGAAATACATCAAGCCCATGACCAGGATCCCGATCCCGGCGAACACAGCCCACGTGGCACGGAAGGCGTCATCAATCTCGAATACCGAGATCTTCAAGAGGTTGTTCAGCACCTCGTCGGTGGACTTCACGCCCTCTGCCTTGACGGTGTTGGCGAACTTCTCAAACCCGTCCTTCGCGTTGGCGATGAACGCCACGGTATCGACCGTGCCCAGGACAACCTGACCGCCCGGCATTGCCGAGATGGTCGTCCGCATCACCACACCGGCAATCGGAGCGTACTTCTCCCACAGCGCTGAAGCCACGCAATAGGACACCGCCGCGTTAGGAGCCCCGGTTGTGGAAAGGCCACTGCAGAAACGAGGCTGTGTTCCGTCGTAGTCCAAGGACTGTTCGGGGGTGGTGAGAAATGCTCCGAAGGCCTTGGCAGCAGTGTTCTCACAGTTGCTTCCGCCCATAGTTCCGTAGAAGACCACGTTGCTGCACGCCTTCTTACCGTGCTCAAGGTTCAAGCGGTCCCTGATACCGTTCCGTTGTGCTTCCGGCAGCCCTGCAAGGCGTTTGAGCTGGTCCGCGTTTAGCTTCTCAGTCGTGTTTACTTCGTCTGCTGCCTCAGCGGGTCCAGCGAAAACGACGCCGAAGCCAAGGAACAGCGCCAGCAGGGCTGCGACGAGGCGTAACGCCCGGCTAGCGCTTAGCGTTTGCATACTCGACCCACCCCTCCTTGCTCTTGCCCTCGAAGACCCAGTTCACTAGCGACTCGTCCAGAACCGGGATGGCACCCGTTGGGCCTTTAGGGTCTTGCCCTCCAGGCCCTGCATCCTTGACCCTGCCTCCGAACGACGGGTCGTCGGCTTTCGGCGTAGCGTCCGTAATTTTCCAGTCGCCATCCCATCCGAGCTGCATCGTGACAGTTCCGAAGCTTGCCAACGGGACGCTGTCAGTTCGGCCATCAAGAGAGCCGGTGAAGACCTGGACCACGGCCTTCTTCTTTTCTTCGCAGCCCGCCAGCCGGTACATGCCCCCAGCACTAACGTCGGATCGCTGTATCCATCCACCTTCAAACGCTCCAGGAGGCTGCTCTTTCAGTCCGGCCAGGGTGTCCCCAGCCAAGGTGGCCGTAGCAAACCATGGACCAGTTTCTGAGAGCTCCTTCAGCGTCTTCTTCTGTTGGGCCCAAGTGGTGACGTTGACGTCCCTGAGAAGGTGGGTATAGTTGGCGGCTGCTTGGGCGGCTGAGTCGCAGCTGCCGTTGTAGCCGGTGATGGTCTTGCCGTCACTGGCGGTTTTAGTCCCGCCTTCACCGATCTTGATCCCGGAGACAGGGAACCCGAACTTCCCGGACGCCTGCAGAGAGCTGGGGTCATCCGGCTTGGCCGCCGGTGCCGGTGGGTTCAGCAGGACGACGGCAACAGCGATGACCAGGATCACCGCCCCCAAGGCTGTGAGGAGTTTCCAGTGTTTCCGCATGGGCTAGGCTCCTGCAGCCGTGGCGAGGGCCAGGATGCCGCCGATGATAACGCTGGCTCCTGCTGCTGCACCGAAGGCGATGCCGGTCTTCTTGGCCCCGGCTGCGCCGTCTTCAAGGTCGTCGGAGTGGCCGCGATTGCGGGCGATTCCCCACTTCATGAGGTTCCAAATGAACGCCCCGGCCAGAAGAATCAGAGCAAGAGCCCAGAGTGCGCCGAGGACCATTTGGACGGCTCCTTCGAATTTCACGCCGAGGACGTCAATGCTGGGTGTTACGCCGTCCAGCGGGTTGTCGATCAGGGGCACAGCTGTGCGGATGGTGATTTCGTTGCTGATGGTGCTGAACATGTTTTTCCTGCTCCTTAGAAGTTGGTGGTCTTGGTAGATGTGGTGCGGTCAATGGCAAGGAGCCCTTCAGCGATTTCCGCTGAGGCACGTTCGAAGGCCCGGCGGGCCGGGTCACCGACGAGCTGCCAGTCGATGATCGAGCCGGTATCCAGCGCACCGTCATAAGGGATGTCGATCAGGACCCGGACCGCGGAGGCCAGGTTCTGGCGAAGCTCTGCCTGCTCGGCTGCGGAGACTTTCGCTCCGCCGCCCTGGGTGACCAGGACTACGGCGTTGCTCACCAGGTCTTTGTAGTGCGGGTTGCCGGTTCGCTCGGACATGGATTCGAGCTGTTCGATCATCCGCAGGGCGGAGACGACAGCGTTGCGCTTCAGCGTTGTGGGGATCACCAGCTGGTCGGTGACCTCGATCGAGGCGAGCCAGTTCGCTGAGCGGGTGTTGTTCCCGGTGTCCACGATGATGGTGTCGTAGAAACGGCTGACCACCGTGTGGATGCGGTTGAACTCATCGGCACCAATGGACTTCATCCGGTCCGCGTCCTCGTCCGCGACCAACACGGAGAACTGGTTGTTCCCCTGATGACGGGTGTAGTAAGACAGCTCACCCTTTCGGGCGGTGACGGTCTCGAAAGACTCCAGGACGTTCAACAGATCCCAGACAGTGCGGGTGGAATCGTTTGCGTTGGTGCGGACGCCGGCGGTGCCCATCATTTCGTTGTTGTCCCACACCAGCGTCTGCTGACCTGAGTGGATCCCGAACGTGGAGCCCAGCCCGACGCTGCACATCGTCTTGCCCACCCCACCCAGGGGCTGGGCGACCATGATCTGCATCGGACGGGAGTACACCCGCTGGATCGCGGACAAGTCCGCCCGGCGCGCCAACTCGGCCGCGCCCACCTTCGGACGGATCAGACCGAAGCTGACCGCCCGCAGGAATGCCTGCCAGCCGGAGGCCGGCGGCAACTGGTCGTTCACGTTCTCCTTGCGCAACACAGCTGCGCTGCGGCGGCCACTGACCAGCGGAGCTTCGCGGTGATCAACTACCGTTTCAGCCTTCGGTTCGGCTGCAGCCGGTTCGGAGTCCGGTACGGCGTGGATGATCGTGGCCGGATCCGTTGCAATTGCTTCGGGTTCGGTGTCGATCAGGCTGATGGGTGCGCGGCTCTTCCGTTCGCTCCCTTGCCAGTTCGTGCTCATCGGATGGTTCCTCTCGCTCGGTTCAGGTTCGGTCGTTGGGTTCATGACGTCGGTTCTTGCGGGGAGATCGCTGTGACCAGCCAGGGCTGCTGCTGCCCGGACCGGTGCAGGAGCATCGTCCAGCGGCCCGCATCCGTGGAGAACGTTGCGGTAACCGTCAGCGGGTTGCCGGCATCCCGGCTGATGGCCGGCCCGTCCGTGACTTTGCGGCTGGGCACCCTGGCCGGGTCGATGTACTTCGCATCCTCGGCATATTCCGGTGCGAGATGCGGGGCGAGGTCCGCGAACCACGCTGTCTCCGGAACATCGGGACGGGCAAACAGGCCCATAACCTTGGCAGCGGTGTCCTTAACCGACTTCTCCGCGGCGGCATCCCACGTCACCTCGGGGACGCCGTAGTGCTCATCGGCGCCGTGGTCGTGGCCGTCGTCGGCATGGTGGCTCTCCTGGCCGGCCTGTCCTGTGTTCACCGTGGGGGTCGAACCGGTCGCGGGTTCGGTGCTGGCGTTTCCGGCGCAGGCACTCAAGGAGAGCGCGGCGGCAAGTGCGGCTGTGAGTGCGAGGTGCTTGCGCATCAGAGAAGGCCTTTCTCTTTCATGATCGGGGCCGGGTCGATGGTGGGATTGATCGGGACCATGGGGTTGGGCAAGGCGCCGGCGAAGAACTCCATGTGGAGGTGGCGGCCGGTGACGTTGCCCGTTGCGCCTTCGGTGCCCAACGGTGTTCCGGCGGCCACGGTGTCGCCTTCCTTGACCTTCACCGACCCGGCTTCCATGTGGTACATGCCGATCGTGAGCTTTCCATCCACGGTCTGCCCGGTCACGCCGGTGCCGAACAGGCCATCAAGATTGCGGACCTTGACGATCTTCATATCCGTCAGGGCAACGATCGTTCCCGGCCCTCCGGGATGAAAGAAGTCAATGCCGTAGTGGAAGTTGGCCAGCACTCCCCCGGCAGTGCCGGGAGGTGCAGGACGGGGACCGTAGCCGCTGCTGTTGATCGCCCCTTCCATGGGCTTGACCCAGTTACCGGCCAAGTCCCCGACAACCTGGTTGCCTTCAGCCGGGCACACACCAGAAGGGTCCACCGCTGCGCCGGACTCTCCACCCAAGGCTTTGAAAACTTCCGTCGCCTGTGCCCGGAACTTCGTGTAATGGTTCGGATCAGCGTTCCGCTGCGTCCGGTGGATAGCGATGGTCGGCTCCATGGTTTTCCAACCTTGGACGCGCTGAAGGGCCTTGAAGAAATTCGTCGCCGAAATGGTGGGATCCATCCGGTCCGCATACGATCCCCACGCACCGTTGGCACGCTGCTGGAACAAACCACGAGAATCCGGGCCTGCCCCGTCACCGTAGTCAACGACGCGGAGTGTGGACTCACCGATTGCGGTTTGTATCCCGATCAGCTGCGCCGCGACCGGGAGCTTTAGTGACTTGGCGGCGTTCATGATCGCCTGGGCGTTCTTCATCTGCTCGGCATCAAACCCGGCCACTCCCCCGGCAGGGGCAGGACCAGCAGCCACACCGGCAGGTGCCGCGCACGATGATGCCGCCTGCGCCGGATCACTGTCATCCAGAACAACAGTCACCAAACCAGCCGTCAGCAGGGCAACGATCGAGGCACCGGTAATGACTTTACGAGTGGTCATCGCTCCACCACCGAGCGGTGCCTGCGGCAGTTAGGCAGTGGCGCGTTTAACGGCCGCTGTGTACCGAATGGCAGCATGTTCTTCAAAACCTGTCCCTCCCCCATGGGCATTGCTTCTTGTCTACTGCCAGCTACTGGCAATCAAGTCCGCGCTGCCGTGCCATTTCTTCTCTTGCTCCAACCAAGATGCTTGTCACATCGTCAGCATGAGACGCATCTCGTCCTTCGGCAGGATCCCCTTCGAAGGACGTTGCGCCTCTTTCTTTCGAGTAAGGCCTACAACTTGACTGTAGCTCAAAGTTAATCATTTAGCGATACACTTGGATCTGCGACTCAGAGCTATCCGAATAATCGGGCAAGATAGACGCATGCCGCGCCTCATCCAGCCCAATCATCCGCAGGAGGTTGAGGCAGCCATCGAAGTTCTCGGAAATCGAGCCCACGCGGCCATACTGCGTTACCTGCATCAGAACGGCCCCTGCACCACCGGCGAAATCCTCAAGGGTATTGTCCTGGACGACAACAGGAAGCTGACCCGACCCAGTCTTCAACACCACCTGGAAGCCCTCGAAGCTTCCGGTGTCGTCACGGCCGACTTTCCCGCAGGTCAACGGCATGGCAAGCGCGTGAAGTACGAGGCCAATATTGATGCCGTGGAGTTCGAGATGCTTCCTGCCTATGTCAACTACCTCCGCGGTAGATGAACGCCGCAGTCATAACAAGCCTTGTCAAATAGCAATACCTTCTTGTTTCACTAAGCACGTTACATGCCTGTAGTGAACATGTGCAACGCTTGTAGTGAGCATGTTCTACGCCGTCACCAGGCAGTAAGGGACGTTACGATGTCTGGGTCCCCTTTCCCCTTGATCCGCCTTGGAGGACGAAGACCCAATGCTGACGAAACGGCGCATCCTGAGCTGCCTGGCGTTCCTTGTGCCGGCCGCAGGACTATCCGGGTTCGCCGTCGTCATGGCTCGGAAAATCGTCAAGCGAGGCCCAAAGGACTACCGCCGGGCAGAGATGGTGGACGGCGGACGTCGCGTCCGCATTGACTTGGACGACTACACCAAAGCCCCAGGTGACTTCGGCGTGTTCGACCCAGTGACGGCCAAATACACGCGCGTCGGTGAGGTCACCCTGATCGACGAGGAACAAAAATTCGTAGAAAGGCTGCTCGATCAGTCAAGCTCTACGCCGGGAGGTCTGGGCCCAATCGTCGATTGGACCCCCGACGTTTTCTTCGAGCCCGCTGCCGTCCGCGGTCACTATCAAGAGGTGGATGTCCCCACCGAGTACGGCGCGGCGCCGGCATGGCTATTTGAGGCCGCAAATCAGGACGTGTGGGTGATCCATATCCATGGCAGCTGGACGGACCGCTCGATCATGTTCCGAGACGTCCATGCATTCAGCTCCTTGGGATTCACATCTCTGGTTCCCACTTTTCGCAGTGACGTCGAGGTCAGCCCGCCCCAGGCGGAATCGAGTCACCTGGGGCAAACGGAATGGCGTGACGTGGAAAGTGCCGTGTCCTACGCCGTTGCTCAGGGAGCCAAGCGCGTCATCCTCTCCGGCTGGTCCATGGGTGGGACCATGGCCCTGCTCACGGCAGAGCGCAGCGCCCACCGGGACAGGATCATCGGGCTCGTCCTGGTGGGTCCCGTCACCAGCTGGCGGAAAGCCATTACAGCAGGAGCAGTGCGGGCCCGGGTGCCGGCGGTTGGTGTCGGCCTTGTTATGCGCCTGTTGGGTTCCCCCTTGTTCGCGAGGATGCTCGGGCTGGAAGAACCGATTGATTTCGATGCGCTCGATTGGGTGGACGTAGCCAACAGGGTGGATGTCCCTACCCTGGTCTTGCACTCGACCGCTGATCAAGAGGTTCCTTGGGAGATCTCGGCCGCGTTCCAACGCGCGAATCCGGCCACCGTCACCTTGATATCACTACCCGAGGCTCACCACACCCAGGAGTGGAACGCCTCGCCTTCTACCTTCACCAAGGAACTGACCAGGTGGGTCAGGGACACGATCTTGACCGATCAGAGCTAGGTCCGTGCGTCGAGCTTGGCTTCGATGTGGCTGATCCTGCCTTGAACAGAATCCGGGAAGTCCATCAAGTTCACCCGCTCGTAGTTGTGCAGAACAATGAGGCTTTTGTAGACGCCGTTTTCGAGCGTTTCGTTGAAGAGATCCCAGGCCGGACTGACTCGTGACCGATCGGCACGGACGCGCATCCTCAACGCGGTCAGCCACAGGGCATCGATCATCCAGAGACGCAATCTGGGCAGCTGCTTCGACAGGAAGAGAATCAACCATCCCGCGGCGGTCACTGAAAGGCCTACATAGAAAAGACGGTCAAACCAGGCGCCGATATCCCGGGCTAGGGCGTCCCAGGGCGAGAAATAGAACAGCACCACGTATGTGATGTGGCACGAAACGGCGACCGCAACCACCAGCAGGCCCGCTGAGAATGTGGCGTACAGTCCCTTGGCTTTGTGCCGAAGCATGTAGATGATCCTGAGGACGGTGAACAACAGCGCCAGCATGTACATGCCGCTGTACACGGCGGTAGCGAGCTGGTCCATGCGGGTATCAATGAAGTCCGCGGCCGTTGGAGCTTTGTCCTGGATCAGGGCGAAGCTGGCAACCATGATGGGAATGCTCAGCAACGGCGCGTAGTAGGTCCATCTGATCATGGGTACGTTCGCCAGACGCCGCACGCTGTCATTGAAGAAGAAGATTGCCAAGAGCGCGAAGGCAGCCTGGAGCAGGTTCGTCACATTGATGCCACCGAGGTAGCGGTCAATATCCTCCAACGGTGTAACCGTTCCCAAAACATAGAGTGCCGCGAGCCCGAAGATCGATGCCACCCACGAGGCCCGGGATTCCGCGACCTTGACCACCGAGGGGATCCGAAGGAGGCATAGGGCGCTCAGCAGCCCAAAGAGCAACAGTTTCATGGTTTATCAGAGGAAAGGATCAAGATCGGACGAGCTGCGTGAACGTGTCTTCTTCGACATCTCGAACGCGAAATCCTCCACCCACCGCTCGACAGGGTGGTTCGGAACCGACCGGCAGGTGATGCTAATCGCGTCCGCGGTTTCCCTCAGCATTTCTCCAGAGAGATCCGGCAGGGCAAGGGCTACCTGAAGGCTCTCCAGGTAGATGTGTCCGAGCTCGTGATAGATGCAGTGGAGCTTGTACTGCTGGGAATTTTGCGGCGGGAAATACACGTTGATGCGATCTTCAAATTCGGCCTTGAATGCCGTCAGTGAACCCCAGGACTCGTTGTACTCGATCAGATTGATCGGTTTCTCGCAGATCACGGTCAGGCGTTCGACGACTTCCGCCATCGATGTCGTGCCGTCACCGCACAACTCCCGAACCTTGTCCTGGACAGGTGGGAGGGTCATTCATCCTCACCGTTCATCGACGAGTCGATAATCCTCGTGATCATCCTCAGTGTTTCCGGTGACGTCGCGCCCAGGTTTCTCGCGGCAAAGTTCTTCACCTTGAGCTTGCGCATCTGCACAAGGAACTCCATCCGTGCTTCTACCTCGGGAGGAGTCTCACTGTTGAGGTCAACGAGATAGCTTGCCGGCACTCCAAAAACGAACTCCGCGACGCCCTTCAGAAGTTCCTGATCGGTCACCAGGCTGCCCGTGCCATTGATCAAATATGACCACCGTGTCCGCGACAGGTGGATCCCGTTGGCAGAAAGTGATTCCTCCACGTGATTGTACGTAAGCGCCGCGTTGTTGTCTGACTCCCAGATATCCACCAAGATGCCCATTCGATCCGCCAGGCGCTCCTTCTTCTGCTGTTGCGTAAGGAACACGCTACGACCCCCATTTGCCATCTCAAAGCTCCTTCAGCCAAGGTCAGCTGCTTATGATGCGACTGCTACAGAGCAGGCGGACAGCCAACATCAGATTTTACCTGATGACACTCGTAGCATATAGGCCATGAGTTAGAACCGGGTTGTACATGTGCGAAGCACGTAGGTAGGCTGTCGCGTACTTGATTTCTTGGGGGAATCAAGTCGCCACATGCCGCGGGATGTGAACGTCTGCAACTTGTCTGAAGCCGGGTTAGGGTGATGCGAACATGGACCTATCAAAGCGTTTGCGGACGCTTGAAATTAGATATGCCACGCTCAGCCCCCTTTTCTGTCCCAAGGGCTCCGCGGCGACACGCCCAACGCGGGTCTGCATCGCATGTTGTCCATAATCGGGCGCGCTGACGCTGCATGGAGACCTCCATGCAGATGGTTCCGCCATTAGACCCTGTTTCTGTTTCAACACGCCGGAGGGTGTTTCTGTTTCAATGCCACTGCCGGAAGACGCGCGATGGTAGTTTCAGTTTCAGAGAAGGCCGGTTGTATAGCAGCCGCCTACTTAGGGCCAGGTGGCACTTGGTTCGACCAATCTATTGAAGTAGCGGCGGCCTCCGCAGCCGAGTTCAAAGGACAGGGATGATGGCTCCAGTTACACGTACAGGCAGACGCTCCAAAGGCGACCGCAAATTCGTCGGATTCCGCATCGCAACACCTAAAGCGGATGCAATGGACCAGATTGCTAAGGCAGAGGGCTACCAGTACGTAAGCGACTGGCTGTCAGATTTGGTTGAAGAACGCCTGGCCAATACCAAGCTGCACGCAGTTCCCCAGCAGGAGGAGTTCCCGCTTGGGCGCTTAGCCTCATAACGAGGAAGGCCCGCATTAGGCGGGCCTTCGAAGCTAGTGACTTACATTCTGGATTGCTTCCCGGCGCTCAGACTGTAAGTCGTGAAGGTTGATCTTTTCAGATTCACCTTTGTCTTGCTATAAAACCGGTCTTGGCGGGCCGGCCCTTTGTTGTCCCTCTGACAGGACCTCCTCGAAAGGATTGCTCTCATCGTACAACAGCACGCTCGCGTGCTGCCAGCAGTCGTACCCGCTGGCGTGTCTCGCGACCATTCCCCGACCGCTGCCGCCGCGCAGGCGTGGGCCTCACTGGCGCCTCTTCTCGCAGGTCAACCCCGTATTCGCATATCCCGAGACGGCGGTAAGACCTATCCCCAAAAGCACGAGCGCGCTCTGACTGAGACGCTCCCCACGTTTCCTGCGGCAGTTCGGATCTTCGGGAAAGACGGCAGCTGCTCTGCCCTCTTCCTGGATTTCGACTCCTCTATTGCAGGTATCGACTGGGTGGAAGCAGACGTGAAGTCCCTCCAATCGTGGCTGCACAGCTGTGGCGCTCGGTGGATTGAAGATCACTCGCCCAATGGCGGCCGACACGTCTACATACCACTGGAGAAAAGGGTTTCCTTTTCAGAGGCACGCGATGTTGTCGAGGCACTCGGCTCTCGCTACCGGACATTGGATAAATCTCCGCACCAGAACCTTCTTCACGGTTGCATGCGTACACCAGGATCACCTCACAAGCGCGGCGGCCACCAGGTACTCGCCATGAGCCTCAGCATGGCGTACGACATTGCAAAACGCCCAAACACGGTTCGGGTCTGGGACTCAATACGCCAAGACTTGAGCGATGAAATCGCCAGTGTACGGGCCTTGAGGCTGGAACAGCCGCTTTCCTGGGAAAACAGAGACCCGGACGCACCGCAGACGATCGGACGGATGTCCAGGCTAATGCAGCAGATGGCGCTGTCGGGTCTGTACGACGCGAACCGGTACGCCTCGGACTCGGAAGCCCGTCAGGCTGTCTTGACCGCAGCGGCCGCCGCTGGAATGAAACTTGTCGAGGTTCAACGACGGTTCCTCCAAGGCGTCTGGCCCGGACTCGCATCGTTCTACGCCCGCTACGCTCCCCATCACCGGCTCCCCTCCCTGAAGCGGGACTGGAACAACGCGATCGACTACCTACGAAAAAACCAAGGCCCAAGGACTGGGAATAACAATGCCCGCAAATCCCCCACAAGCCGGCCAAATACACAGCCCCTACTAGGAACACCCTCAAACCCAGATTCGAGTAGTGAGCACCGTTACCTGCGATCTTGGAGAAACGCCCTGTCCCTGAGAGAGCCTGCATACGCCAGCTCCCGCACCGGCCTGGCACGTCGGATGGTGTTAAGAGCGTTGGGCGCGGCCGCCCACATGACAGCGTCTCGATTTGTTGAGTTTGGTGATCGATCAATCGCGGTGGCGACTGGACTGGATCACACAACTGTGGGCGCTCACTTGCGGGCTTTGCGTGCTGAGAATGACCCGCTGGTGACGTTGGTAGAACGTGGCCGGGGAACTAAAGGTGATCTGTACATGCTGACGATCCCCGAAGGACTTCGCTCAGCAGCAGAGGATCTAACCTGGCGAAAGGGAAAGATTCATTCGCTCAGGCCGGTTTTCAGGGAGCTGGGTTTGCCGGCGGCATTCGTTTACGAAGCCTTGGAGAGCACGCCAGGGCTCACAACGACGGAATTGGTCGCTCAGACAAAGCTGTCCAGAACCGCCGTTGGCGAAAGCCTCGAGGTCCTGGCAGCATGGAATATGATCTCAAGGAATGGCGCCCGATCTTGGGTGATCGTAGCTGCGACCTCCCTCCAGGAGCTCGCAGAATGCTTTGGTGTGGTGGAAGCTGTAGCTGCCCAACTCCAGAGATATCGCATTGAACGAATAGTGTGGCGGGAGTGGCTTTCAAAGAACGTGAACACAGTAGCGGAGCTCCTCTCCCCCACAGATGATTACCCTTGGGAAGCCTTCGAGGGGCCACCTGATGAATGGACCCTAGCTGATATGGCCTTCACCAGGGGGGTGTAAGCAGCTGCCGGATGATCCTGGCAACTGAGAAAGGCGGGGCTTCCTAAGGCATCATAGTCGTCAAGTTTATGCCACAGTTAGCGCCATAAGCCACATTGGAATGCTGCTATGAATCGCTCGGTCCAGGTTTCCGGGAATACGAGTCGCTGACCTGCGAACTCACTTGGCGTAGAAGTAAGGTACCCGCCATCCGTACGGTCTTCCCGGCCACGGATGACTGAGTCGGCGTTGCCTATGACGCCACCGAAGGGGCAAGCACTCCCCTACCCGGCCGGTACTGCTCGGACACCGGCAGTAGCCTCAGCGCGTGTTCTATTGTTTGGGTGGAGCTGGAAAGTCTGCGCATGAAGGGTCGCGAGTGACACCCTCTAGTTTTTAGCCGACTGTCCAGGAGTCCTTGATGACTACCTTTGCTAGATCTGCCGTAACCGTCGCGAAGGCCGAGCCTGACATGCTTGCCTGGACCGGTTCTTGCAGGTGCAGGTCGAGGAAGCTGGCGTTTGCGACTCTGAAGTGGAAGAACGCTGGCCGCCCTCGACAATCACGCACACTTTTTGTGTGCAGAGTGAGGAACACTGGGCAGTACCGAGTAGGAATGGCGTGTTTCGGCACGCTGCACAGCTATGGCTCTAGCCATGGTCCGTCTTTCAGGAGCCTGGTGTTAGGATTTCCACCGCTCATGAGCTGATTGTCTGCTGACTTCTAGCGCGTGTCCGATTCGGGCCCAGGAGACGCCCGCAGATCGCGCCGACTGCACTCCCCTGCTCACGCGCGCCTCTGCTATCTTCAACACTCGGAATGCGGCCTGCAGTTCGGAAATTGCTGAAGCGGGAATTGCATGGGCTGTCCACTCAAGGCGCATGGTGTCCTCAACAATGACGGATGGCACGGCCACACCAAGAAGGGGTACAAAAGCACGGCGCTTTGAAAGGCTAGCTTCTGAGGATGTCGGAACTCGTTTCCAGAAGGGACCGAACCAGCCGCAGGCACATAGTGAACGCCAGCCTACAACTCTGTCATCTGAGATAATCTCTTGGTCAGCGTGAACTGGATGTCGTGGGAAACTGCCCGAGATACCTTGAACCGAAGGGCTGCCCGTTCTGATGTCTCCTGTGATGCGCCCGTCTGGAGCAACGGCGCCTGGCCATCCTTCGTGAATCCCATCCTGCATATCCCAGTTCATACGTCTGCGCCCCTCTATGTTCCGGCGTGGTTTCGACTTGAGTCTGCCTCAGATGATGTCAGGAAATCCTGACATCAGAATACTGCAGCAGCTCTTAGAACTGTCTTGGGTGGGGCAATTACTCGGTCGATGTAGCCGGGTAATTGCTGGCCATGGACCCGCTTCTGGACCTTCAACGGGAGTTGTGGACTGAAGGCGCACCACCGGTAGCAGTTTGATACTAATTCAATATTGAAGTGATATCAGGTCGATGCAGGTACATGGCCTCTCCCCCATCGCTACCTTTGCTTGTGCAGGCGAGGTCCTGGCCATGGCGGCTACTGGCCGCAACCTGATAGTAGTTCGAAAGTGATATCAAAATGCTATCGCGGCGGTACTGGTTTGATACCGTCCTTCCTCTTGTTTCCTTGGTGTGGGGCCCATCGGAGGAGTATTGAACTACTAGCTTTTCGATAGTGCTTTGATAGCACTTTCAAAGTGCTAGCTGTTCCATACCAAGGTCGGCAGGTGGGTGGCAACGGGAGGAGGTTCCGGGATCTCGATCTGATAGCGATTTGATACCACCTCGAAAGTGATATCAAAATGCTATCGCGGCGGTACTGGTTTGATACCGTCCTTCCTCTTGTTTCCTTGGTGTGGGGCCCATCGGAGGAGTATTGAACTACTAGCTTTTCGATAGTGCTTTGATAGCACTTTCAAAGTGCTAGCTGTTCCATACCAAGGTCGGCAGGTGGGTGG
>NZ_LR732912.1:4256682-4431471 GCF_902506065.1 Arthrobacter sp. 9V | reverse complement strand
TCTGTTGTTTGAGAACTCAATAGTGTGCCAAGTTTGTTGATACCGATTGTTTTATCAATTGGTTGAAATTATGGCCAGTACTGTCATGCACCCCCGTGTGTGGTGGTCTGGTTTTCAGCTGGTTTCGAATTTTGTGCAGCCGCGTTTCGCCGTTATTTCCGGTGGGTGTGGTTGTGTCTGTTTGGTTTTGTTTTACTTCAACGGAGAGTTTGATCCTGGCTCAGGATGAACGCTGGCGGCGTGCTTAACACATGCAAGTCGAACGATGATCCCAGCTTGCTGGGGGATTAGTGGCGAACGGGTGAGTAACACGTGAGTAACCTGCCCTTGACTCTGGGATAAGCCTGGGAAACTGGGTCTAATACCGGATACGACCATCTGGCGCATGTCATGGTGGTGGAAAGCTTTTGTGGTTTTGGATGGACTCGCGGCCTATCAGCTTGTTGGTGGGGTAATGGCCTACCAAGGCGACGACGGGTAGCCGGCCTGAGAGGGTGACCGGCCACACTGGGACTGAGACACGGCCCAGACTCCTACGGGAGGCAGCAGTGGGGAATATTGCACAATGGGCGCAAGCCTGATGCAGCGACGCCGCGTGAGGGATGACGGCCTTCGGGTTGTAAACCTCTTTCAGTAGGGAAGAAGCGAAAGTGACGGTACCTGCAGAAGAAGCGCCGGCTAACTACGTGCCAGCAGCCGCGGTAATACGTAGGGCGCAAGCGTTATCCGGAATTATTGGGCGTAAAGAGCTCGTAGGCGGTTTGTCGCGTCTGCTGTGAAAGACCGGGGCTCAACTCCGGTTCTGCAGTGGGTACGGGCAGACTAGAGTGCAGTAGGGGAGACTGGAATTCCTGGTGTAGCGGTGAAATGCGCAGATATCAGGAGGAACACCGATGGCGAAGGCAGGTCTCTGGGCTGTAACTGACGCTGAGGAGCGAAAGCATGGGGAGCGAACAGGATTAGATACCCTGGTAGTCCATGCCGTAAACGTTGGGCACTAGGTGTGGGGGACATTCCACGTTTTCCGCGCCGTAGCTAACGCATTAAGTGCCCCGCCTGGGGAGTACGGCCGCAAGGCTAAAACTCAAAGGAATTGACGGGGGCCCGCACAAGCGGCGGAGCATGCGGATTAATTCGATGCAACGCGAAGAACCTTACCAAGGCTTGACATGAACCGGAAAGACCTGGAAACAGGTGCCCCGCTTGCGGTCGGTTTACAGGTGGTGCATGGTTGTCGTCAGCTCGTGTCGTGAGATGTTGGGTTAAGTCCCGCAACGAGCGCAACCCTCGTTCTATGTTGCCAGCGCGTTATGGCGGGGACTCATAGGAGACTGCCGGGGTCAACTCGGAGGAAGGTGGGGACGACGTCAAATCATCATGCCCCTTATGTCTTGGGCTTCACGCATGCTACAATGGCCGGTACAAAGGGTTGCGATACTGTGAGGTGGAGCTAATCCCAAAAAGCCGGTCTCAGTTCGGATTGGGGTCTGCAACTCGACCCCATGAAGTCGGAGTCGCTAGTAATCGCAGATCAGCAACGCTGCGGTGAATACGTTCCCGGGCCTTGTACACACCGCCCGTCAAGTCACGAAAGTTGGTAACACCCGAAGCCGGTGGCCTAACCCTTGTGGGGGGAGCCGTCGAAGGTGGGACCGGCGATTGGGACTAAGTCGTAACAAGGTAGCCGTACCGGAAGGTGCGGCTGGATCACCTCCTTTCTAAGGAGCTGCTTACAGCTGTGTTGCCGGCCCGGTATGGGTTGGTGATGGGTTGTCAGTGTTGCCCATTGCGCAGGCGTTTGTTCTGCGGTGGGTGCTCATGGGTGGAATATCAACGAATCAAACTTGTTTGGCATGGCCTTTACCGGTTGTGTCCTGGTGCCAGTACGGCAGCCTGTGCCCCTTTTGGGGGTGTGGTGTTGTGTGGAAAGCTGCCGGGGCGTGGTGGTGTGGGGTTGTGTTTGGCGCACTGTTGGGTCCTGAGGCAACAGGACCTTTTTGCAGCAATGCAGAGGGGCACTTCTGGTGTTTCTTTTGTTCCTGCAGCCGGCACTTCCGGTCACTGTTCGTGGTGGTGTGGGGTTGTGTTTGGCGCACTGTTGGGTCCTGAGGCAACAGGACCTTTTTGCAGCAATGCAGAGGGGCACTTCTGGTGTTTCTTTTGTTCCTGCAGCCGGCACTTCCGGTCACTGTTTACGGTCCCTTCTTTTGTGTGGGGGTTGTGGTGGTTGGGGTGTGGTTGACGGGGTTGTTGTTTGAGAACTACATAGTGGACGCGAGCATCTGAGACACGCACCTTTTTTGGTGTGTGTTTCTACAGCAATTTCTTATGAATGAACCTGGCCCTTGTGGTCGTGGTTCTCTCGAATAGATGATGCATGACTGAACGTATGTTTGGTCTTTGTGTGGTCAAGTTTTTAAGGGCACACGGTGGATGCCTTGGCATTAGGAGCCGAAGAAGGACGTAGGAATCTGCGATAAGCCTGGGGGAGTTGATAACCGAGCGTTGATCCCAGGATGTCCGAATGGCGTGGTGGTGTGGGGTTGTGTTTGGCGCACTGTTGGGTCCTGAGGCAACAGGACCTTTTTGCAGCAATGCAGAGGGGCACTTCTGGTGTTTCTTTTGTTCCTGCAGCCGGCACTTCCGGTCACTGTTAGCGGTCCCTTTCTTTTGTGTGGGGGTTGTGGTGGTTGGGGTGTGGTTGACGGGGTTGTTGTTTGAGAACTACATAGTGGACGCGAGCATCTGAAACACGCACCTTTTTTGGTGTGTGTTTCTACAGCAATTTCTTATGAATGAACCTGGCCCTTGTGGTCGTGGTTCTCTCGAATAGATGATGCATGACTGAACGTATGTTTGGTCTTTGTGTGGTCAAGTTTTTAAGGGCACACGGTGGATGCCTTGGCATTAGGAGCCGAAGAAGGACGTAGGAATCTGCGATAAGCCTGGGGGAGTTGATAACCNCTTCTGGTGTTTCTTTTGTTCCTGCAGCCGGCACTTCCGGTCACTGTTTACGGTCCCTTCTTTTGTGTGGGGGTTGTGGTGGTTGGGGTGTGGTTGACGGGGTTGTTGTTTGAGAACTACATAGTGGACGCGAGCATCTGAAACATGCACGGTGGCTGATCATTCCTCCTTTTGGGTGGGGTGGTTGGTGTGTGTGTTTCTACAGCAATTTCTTATGAATGAACCTTGGGCCCAAGTGGCGCATGGTTCTCTCGATATGAATGATGCATCGTAGACCGGCAGGCCCTTTGGGGTTTGTTGGTTTGTGTGTGGTCAAGTTTTTAAGGGCACACGGTGGATGCCTTGGCATTAGGAGCCGAAGAAGGACGTAGGAATCTGCGATAAGCCTGGGGGAGTTGATAACCGAGCGTTGATCCCAGGATGTCCGAATGGTGTGTGGTCAAGTTTTTAAGGGCACACGGTGGATGCCTTGGCATTAGGAGCCGAAGAAGGACGTAGGAATCTGCGATAAGCCTGGGGGAGTTGATAACCGAGCGTTGATCCCAGGATGTCCGAATGGGGAAACCCCGCACAACGCTGTGAGGTGATTGTGTGACCCGCATCTGAACACATAGGGTGCGTGGGGGGAACGCGGGGAAGTGAAACATCTCAGTACCCGCAGGAAGAGAAAACAATAGTGATTCCGTTAGTAGTGGCGAGCGAACGCGGATCAGGCTAAACCGTTCCATGTGTGATAGCCGGCGGGCGTTGCATGGGCGGGGTTGTGGGACTTTCCGTTCTGGTTCTGCCGGACCAGTGAGGTGAGGTGCAGGCATAGGTGAACGGTCTTGAAAGGCCGGCCAGAGAGGGTGTGAGCCCCGTAACCGTAATGTTGTGCACGGCCTGGGGAGTATCCCAAGTAGCACGGGGCCCGAGAAATCCCGTGCGAATCTGTCAGGACCACCTGATAAGCCTAAATACTTCCTAATGACCGATAGCGGACCAGTACCGTGAGGGAAAGGTGAAAAGTACCCCGGGAGGGGAGTGAAACAGTACCTGAAACCGTGTGCTTACAATCCGTCGGAGCCAGTCTGATTCTGGTGACGGCGTGCCTTTTGAAGAATGAGCCTGCGAGTTAGTGTTACGTCGCGAGGTTAACCCGTGTGGGGTAGCCGTAGCGAAAGCGAGTCTGAATAGGGCGAGTGTAGTGGCGTGATCTAGACCCGAAGCGGAGTGATCTACCCATGGCCAGGTTGAAGCGACGGTAAGACGTCGTGGAGGACCGAACCCACTTCAGTTGAAAATGGAGGGGATGAGCTGTGGGTAGGGGTGAAAGGCCAATCAAACTCCGTGATAGCTGGTTCTCCCCGAAATGCATTTAGGTGCAGCGTTGCGTGTTTCTTGCCGGAGGTAGAGCTACTGGATGGCCGATGGGCCCTACAAGGTTACTGACGTCAGCCAAACTCCGAATGCCGGTAAGTCAGAGCGCAGCAGTGAGACTGTGGGGGATAAGCTTCATAGTCGAGAGGGAAACAGCCCAGACCACCAACTAAGGCCCCTAAGCGTGTGCTAAGTGGGAAAGGATGTGGAGTTGCGAAGACAACCAGGAGGTTGGCTTAGAAGCAGCCATCCTTGAAAGAGTGCGTAATAGCTCACTGGTCAAGTGATTCCGCGCCGACAATGTAGCGGGGCTCAAGTACACCGCCGAAGTTGTGGATTTCACATAATGCCCTAGCCTTCGTGGTTCAGGGGTGTGGAGTGGTAGGGGAGCGTCGTGTGGGCAGTGAAGTCGCGGTGTAAACCAGCGGTGGAGCCTACACGAGTGAGAATGCAGGCATGAGTAGCGAAAGACGGGTGAGAAACCCGTCCGCCGAATGATCAAGGGTTCCAGGGTCAAGCTAATCTGCCCTGGGTAAGTCGGGACCTAAGGCGAGGCCGACAGGCGTAGTCGATGGACAACGGGTTGATATTCCCGTACCGGCGAAAAACCGCCCATGCCAAGCGGGGGATACTAACCGCCCGGAGCCTGCCCTAGCACCCTTGTGGTGTGTGGGTTTTGGCCGAGCGCGGGACCTGATCCCGGGAGGTAAGCGTATTAACAGGTGTGACGCAGGAAGGTAGCCGGGCCGGGCGATGGTTGCCCCGGTCTAAGGATGTAGGGTCAGGGATAGGCAAATCCGTTCCTGTGTGTTGAATCACGATCCTGAGATCTGATGGGACCCCCGTTTGGGGGGATCCGGTGATCCTATGCTGCCAAGAAAAGCATCGACGCGAGGTTTTAGCCGCCCGTACCCCAAACCGACACAGGTGATCAGGTAGAGAATACCAAGGCGATCGAGAGAATTATGGTTAAGGAACTCGGCAAAATGCCCCCGTAACTTCGGGAGAAGGGGGGCCTGCCCCGTGATGGAGACTTGCTCTCCGTGAGCGGGTGTGGGCCGCAGAGACCAGGGGGAAGCGACTGTTTACTAAAAACACAGGTCCGTGCGAAGTCGCAAGACGATGTATACGGACTGACTCCTGCCCGGTGCTGGAAGGTTAAGAGGACCGGTTAGCCCTTACGGGCGAAGCTGAGAATTTAAGCCCCAGTAAACGGCGGTGGTAACTATAACCATCCTAAGGTAGCGAAATTCCTTGTCGGGTAAGTTCCGACCTGCACGAATGGAGTAACGACTTCCCCGCTGTCTCAACCATAAACTCGGCGAAATTGCAGTACGAGTAAAGATGCTCGTTACGCGCAGCAGGACGGAAAGACCCCGAGACCTTTACTATAGTTTGGTATTGGTGTTCGGAGTGGCTTGTGTAGGATAGGTGGGAGACGTTGAAACCCGGACGCCAGTTCGGGTGGAGTCATCGTTGAAATACCACTCTGGTCACTTTGGACATCTAACTTCGGCCCGTGATCCGGGTCAGGGACAGTGCCTGATGGGTAGTTTAACTGGGGCGGTTGCCTCCTAAAAAGTAACGGAGGCGCCCAAAGGTTCCCTCAGCCTGGTTGGCAATCAGGTGTCGAGTGTAAGTGCACAAGGGAGCTTGACTGTGAGAGAGACATCTCAAGCAGGGACGAAAGTCGGGACTAGTGATCCGGCGGTACATTGTGGAATGGCCGTCGCTCAACGGATAAAAGGTACCTCGGGGATAACAGGCTGATCTTGCCCAAGAGTCCATATCGACGGCATGGTTTGGCACCTCGATGTCGGCTCGTCGCATCCTGGGGCTGGAGTAGGTCCCAAGGGTTGGGCTGTTCGCCCATTAAAGCGGTACGCGAGCTGGGTTTAGAACGTCGTGAGACAGTTCGGTCCCTATCCGCTGCGCGCGCAGGAAATTTGAGAAGGGCTGTCCTTAGTACGAGAGGACCGGGACGGACGAACCTCTGGTGTGTCAGTTGTACTGCCAAGTGCATCGCTGATTAGCTACGTTCGGATGGGATAACCGCTGAAAGCATCTAAGCGGGAAGCTCGCTTCAAGATGAGATTTCCATACACATTATGTGTGAGAGGCCCCCAGCCAGACCACTGGGTTGATAGGCCGGATGTGGAAGCGAGGACTAAAGACTCGTGAAGCTGACCGGTACTAATAGGCCAACAACTTACACCACACAACACACTGCACGCGTCCACTATGTGGTTCCCGAACAACAACCNTTCGCCCATTAAAGCGGTACGCGAGCTGGGTTTAGAACGTCGTGAGACAGTTCGGTCCCTATCCGCTGCGCGCGCAGGAAATTTGAGAAGGGCTGTCCTTAGTACGAGAGGACCGGGATGGACGAACCTCTGGTGTGTCAGTTGTACTGCCAAGTGCATCGCTGATTAGCTACGTTCGGACCGGATAACCGCTGAAAGCATCTAAGCGGGAAGCCGTCTTCGAGATGAGATTTCCATGCACCTCGAGTGTGAGAGGCTCCCAGCAGACTACTGGGTTGATAGGCCGGATGTGGAAGCGGGGACTAACGACCCGTGGAGCTGACCGGTACTAATAAGCCGAAGACTTGATAACACACTGATTTCCGTGCACTTGTTGCACGGGCTCGCGTCCACTTTGTGGTTCCCGACAGACGATCGGGAATCGAAACTGAATACACCGCTCTGCCCTCTTCATCGAGGGTGGTAGTCGGGACAGCTTTGAGACCAATGTATGATCTGGTCGAGAGTGTTCCGGTGGTCATAGCGAGAGGGAAACGCCCGGTCACATTCCGAACCCGGAAGCTAAGCCTCTCAGCGCCGATGGTACTGCAAGGGGGACCTTGTGGGAGAGTAGGACGCCGCCGGACTTAACGTAGTAACACCAGGGAACCCCTGACCATTCATGGTCAGGGGTTTTCTGCGTTCACGGGGTTGTTCTGAGCGATCTGACGGCGGTGGTTGGGTTGATAGGCCGGATGTGGAAGCGAGGACTAAAGACTCGTGAAGCTGACCGGTACTAATAGGCCAACAACTTACACCACACAACACACTGCACGCGTCCACTATGTGGTTCCCGAACAACAACCGTTCACGGGAACCAACAACTACATAACAACACCACAGTTGTAACCACAAGATTTCCCACCCCACGGCCACAAACCGTAGGGACGGGTAACAGAGTTACGGCGGTCATAGCGTGGGGGAAACGCCCGGTCCCATTCCGAACCCGGAAGCTAAGACCCACAGCGCCGATGGTACTGCACCCNCAACAACCGTTCACGGGAACCAACAACTACATAACAACACCACAGTTGTAACCACAAGATTTCCCACCCCACGGCCACAAACCGTAGGGACGGGTAACAGAGTTACGGCGGTCATAGCGTGGGGGAAACGCCCGGTCCCATTCCGAACCCGGAAGCTAAGACCCACAGCGCCGATGGTACTGCACCCGGGAGGGTGTGGGAGAGTAGGACACCGCCGGACAACCATTCACGGGAAGCCCCGACCACACGGTCGGGGCTCCCCGCATTTAACAACCAAACCGCCGAGTCAGCGCATGCAGACGCTGTCCCCCGTCCTTATTCGGTGGATAGATCCGCCAGTGCCTGCTTCGGCGCGAAGTTCACCGGCCCGTGCCCCTCACACCTCAACGACACTGCCACGTGCCAATGCGAAGGGCAGGCGATCGAAGATAATGCGAATCTCAACAATCTGATTGTTCCGGACGCGATAGAGCTCGGCCCCAGGGGCGCTCGGTATCGCCCGATTGGCTGTGTCATACATGAGGATGGCTTCGTCGTCAGCGCCGTAGGCAGCGAGAAGCCTGGATTCCGTGAGGCTCGCGGCGAACGGCGCCATAAACGCCTGGACAGCCGCCCTGCCATTGAGGTCGCCTGCAGGTGCATGGCAGATGACTTCCGGGGCCAGGTGCGCCGCCGCCGATTCCAAGTTTCCTGATGTCCATGCCTGGTGGTAGCTGAGTGCGATCTCGACTGCTTGGGCTTGTCTTACGTCCATGATCCTGTTCCTTCCGTTGAGAGTTACTCATGTATGGACACCTCAGTCCTGCCCATCGGAACGATCTCAGTGGCACGTGCCAAGATGGAGTCGTGACGTTAGAGCACCTCGAGGCTGCCAGGGCCGGCGACGAGAAAGCGTTCGCGAAGCTTGTTGCGCCCTTTCGCCAACAGCTCCATGTGCACTGCTACCGAATAGTCGGCTCCGTTGACGATGCCGACGATGTCCTCCAAGAGGTGCTGCTCGCGGCGTGGAAGGGCTTGCCTGCATTCGAGGGAAGGTCGTCCCTGCGCACATGGCTCTACCGAATTGCCACTACCCGTTCCCTGAATGCAGTTAGGGATCGAAGTCGTCGTCCACGCCTCGAACCTGTACCGCCCTTTGAGCCTCCCACTCCGACGGATCGCTTTGATCTGTCGAATCTGCAGCCTTACCCGGACGTCTTGCTCGACAAGCTGGATCCCGCTGAGCGGTTGGTCGCCCGGGAGAGCATCGAGCTTGCTTTTGTGGTTGCCCTTCAGCGAATGCCTCCGCGTCAGGCGGCGCTGTTGATGCTCTGTGATGTCTTGGGTTTCAGTGTTGGGGAATCTGCGGAGATGCTCGGCATAGGTCCGACGGCGGCAAAGGGACTTCTCCAACGCGCGCGGTCCTCCCGTTCTGTTCTGAATCCGATCAAATCGGGCATGGAGCATCAGCACCTTGCCCGCAAGTTCGCGGATGCCTTCTCCCAGGACGACGTTGATGCGGTGGTTGAATTACTCACGGACCAGTGCTGGCTGGCAATGCCGCCCGCCAGCGAGTGTTATGTCGGCCGGCATGCGGTGGCGAGGTTTCTTCGTGCCAGTGCGGCCGGACGCCCAGGTGGCAGCTACGAGCTGGCCCCCGTCATAGCGGGTGGCAGGCCTTCCTTCGTCTGCTATTTGCAAGGCAGGGCCCGAGGGCTTCTGGTCATTGAGCCGTCCATGGACGGGATGAAGATCGAATCGATCATGCGATTCCTCGACGACGGGTTGCATCGACACTTCGGGATGCCTGATTCCTCGGCGTGAAACGGCGTGTTGGGGTGGGTGTGGGGGTGGATTTGCGTTGGGGGTGTGGGGGGTGTATTGTTTTCTGAGTCGCCGGGTGCGAAACGGAAAGCCGGAAGGTGTGTACGGTTCGGTAGGCGGCCAAAAATAACTCTTCTTTTCCAATGGCCCTGTTGGGTGCGCTGCTTTGTGGTGTGCTGTGGGTGATGTTTTGGAGGGTCTGTTGTTTGAGAACTCAATAGTGTGCCAAGTTTGTTGATACCGATTGTTTTATCAATTGGTTGAAATTATGGCCAGTACTGTCATGCACCCCCGTGTGTGGTGGTCTGGTTTTCAGCTGGTTTCCCACACAACACACTGCACGCGTCCACTATGTGGTTCCCGAACAACAACCAGAAATGTTCACGGGAACCAACAACTACATAACAACACCACAGTTGTAACAGTCTTCCCACCCCACGGCCACAAACCGCGGGGACGGGTAACAGAGTTACGGCGGTCATAGCGTGGGGGAAACGCCCGGTCCCATTCCGAACC
The DNA here is from genome assembly GCF_902506065.1 of Arthrobacter sp. 9V. Classification (GTDB taxonomy): domain Bacteria; phylum Actinomycetota; class Actinomycetes; order Actinomycetales; family Micrococcaceae; genus Arthrobacter. Next base: position 4,421,540 of record NZ_LR732912.1, on the reverse strand, counting down.
CGGAAGCTAAGACCCACAGCGCCGATGGTACTGCACCCGGGAGGGTGTGGGAGAGTAGGACACCACCCGGAAGCTAAGACCCACAGCGCCGATGGTACTGCACCCGGGAGGGTGTGGGAGAGTAGGACACCGCCGGACAACCATTAAAACGGGAAGCCCCGACCACACGGTCGGGGCTCCCCGCATTTAACGGCCTATTACAGCCGAATGCTAACTATGGGCATCTACGGCGTGGGGCTGCCACCGTTGACGTTGAGCGTCTCACCGATCACGTAGCTGGATTCCGGTGAGGCAAGAAACACATATGCCGGAGCGAGTTCTGCGGGCTGGCCGGCGCGTCCCAACGGGGTCGATTGCCCGAACTCCGGGAGTTCTTCCTTGGGTTGGCCGCTGCTGACCTGCAGGGGCGTCCAGATGGGACCAGGGGCTACAGCGTTGACCCGGATGCCCTTGGGGGCCAGTTGCTGGGCGAGTCCCTTGGTGAAGTTGTTGATGCTTGCCTTGGTGGTGGCGTAGTCCACCAGCGTTGGCGACGGGTTGTAGGCCTGGATAGAGGTGGTATTGATGATCGTCGATCCGGCAGGAAGGTGGGGCAGGGCCGCCTTGGTCAGCCAGAACATGGCGTACACATTGGTTTTCTGCGTGTGGTCAAACTGTTCGTCCGTGATTTCGGTCAGATCTTCCTGAGCCACCTGCTTGCCGGCGTTGTTGACCAGGATGTCTACTCCGCCGAGGACGGCAATGGCAGTGTCCACCACTTCCTGGCACATGGCGGAGTCCTTGAGGTCTCCGGGCACTTTGACGGCCTTACGGCCTGCGGCCTCAATGATGCCGGCAATTCGCGCTGCGTCTTCTTCCTCTTCGGGCAGGTAGGAAAGAACGACGTCTGCCCCTTCCCGGGCAAAGGCGATGGCCGTGGCGGCACCGATTCCTGAGTCGGCGCCGGTGACGATCGCCTTGCGGCCCTCCAGGCGCCCGGTCCCGCGGTAGCTGTCTTCGCCCAGGTCCGCCTTGGGAGTCAGCTCGGCATCGAGGCCGGGCTCGGGCTGGTGCTGCTTGGGGGGTGAGATCTGTTCGTATGCGGTGACCGGGTTTCGGAATGTGTACTGATCAGTCATGGTGGTCCTCCTGTTGCCGAGGTCTGGAACACGTAAGGCAACTGCCGGGAAACTAAGCCGGTCAGCGCCCGCCCCCTCAAAAGGTAAGGGGGCTTAGTATTTACAGCCTAAGCGGGGGACAAAGCATCTGCCAAGCCATGGCCTGCGGACTGACGCAGGAACGTCATACCACCTCATGCAGCTGGTGGGATTTAGCCCGAGAAGAACTCCGACAACTCCGCGATCAACTTATCCGGTGCCTTGTTGGGGCCGTCATGGCCGAACCCGGGGAGGATGGTGTAGCTGGATCCTGACAGGATGTCGTGGATTTGGCCGCAAGCAACACCGAAGTACGCCGGGCTCTTTTCGCCCACCACAATGAGGGTTTCCAAGGGCAATTCAACGAAAGGTTCCGCGGGCATATCCGCGGCGATGACGGCTTTGATCTCGCGGACGCCGCAGGTCATCAACTCGCGCATCTGCTTGCCCAGTGGTGTCCCGGCGGCAAGCTTGTTTGCCAGCGTCAACATGGACAGGGGCATCCGAGCGAAAGCGCCGCCGGTTTCCACCCCCTTGATAAGAATGGCGAGGGCACGATCATAGTCTCCCGCCGCCGTCGCGCGTTCATACTCCGGTGTCCAGTCGGCTTTGACGCTGTGGTTGACCGAGACGGCGGGGTCGTAGACGGCGAGGCGCTCCACAGGCAGTGTCCGGGCCGCGTGCAGCGCAACGGCGCCGCCAAAGCTGTGCCCGAACACGTCAGTGCTGGATGTGTGCTTCATGACGTCGTGGAGGTCCTGGATATCCGCTTCCAGGGTGTAGTCCTCCGACTGCGGGGACGAGTCACCGCGCCCACGCCGGTTGAAAGTATGGACTGGGCGGCCAAGGGCTTCGCTGAGCTTCTGAGCGAAACGCATGTAGTCAGTGGCCGTCACCATGGAGGCAGGAACGACGACGACGCCGGAGCCCGCCGCTGCCAGCTCACCGCCGGTGGTGAGTACTTCGAGGTGTCCGCCGTCGTGGGTCATGATGATGTCGCGCGTCATGACTCGAGCCTAACCGAGCCACCTGACTGCCGGCAGCATGCAGGCCCCTATGTGGACAAGTCAGCTCTTAAAGTAGTCCGAGATGTCCGAGACGAGTTCATTGACGGCGGCCGGAACAGAACCGTGGAAGCCTTTCGGGGAGACTTCCAGGGTGCTGCCGGGAACGGCCCTGTTGAGTCGTGCGGCGGTGACCTTATAGAACTGTGGGCTCTTCTTGCCCACCATGAAGTGGGTGGAAGGAGGCAATACAGAAAAGTCCTTCGGGGTATCGGCGGCATCGAAAGCCGCTTTGAGCTCACCCACTCCTGAGGGCATGAGTTCACGGAAAAGCTTGTTGATCCTGGTCCTCGAGACCACCGCCATCAGCCCGGCCAACACCGGTTCCGGGACCCGGGCCAATGCGGTTCCAGGCTGCATTCCACGCTTCATCCGGGCCAGCGCCCTCCCAACATCGCCCTGGTTGACGGACTCCGCAAACCCATCCAGCCAAGCTGTGTCCATGCTGCCGTCTATATTTACCGCGGCGTCGTACACGGCAAGCTTCTCCGGTTGGTGGGGCGTGCCTGCGAATGCCTGGGCTGCGTTCAGGGCGACGGCGCCGCCAAGGCTGTGGCCCATGATGTTGCGGGCGCCCGTGGCGTCCATAATGGTGCGGACATCGGCGATCTCCGTCGCCATGGAGTAGTTGTGGGGCTGCTCGGTTGACTTGCCCCGGCCCCGGCGATCGTACACATCCACGGCCCACCCATCGCCCAGTCCCTTGGACAGAGCTATGGAGAAGGGGCGGTAGATCAGTGCGGTGAGGAATGCGCCGCCGATCAGCACTACCCGGCGTTCCCCGGGAGCGTCTTCCGTGCCGTAGCTGTACAAGGCGAGGTTGCCGCCGTCGTGCGTTCTGATGTCCCGTTCCTTCACCGGAACATCCTAGGTGGCAAGGCCGGATTCTTCCTCCACAAGGTTCCCTGACAGGAACCTGGCGACGCGCGAAGCGAGGCGTTTCCCGGGGCGCAGCGGACCTTCATGGAACTGCAGCGGCACCACCGCGAAGGTGATGGCAGGCACGGCGCCGGCCAGCATCCGGCCGGTCTCTGCAAAGTAGGACGGACTCCAGCCGCCGCTGAGCATAAGCGTGGGGGTGGAGAGCTTCATGAAGTCGTTAAGGTGGGCGTCGGCGTCCAACACCGCACGCATTTCCGTGACGGCGGTAGGTAGCAGGGAGCGCATCTCCAGGCCCAGCCGGGTACGGGCGGAGAGGACACTGAGCGCACGGAGGGCGCCCATGGGCAGATAGGAAATAGGGCCCGCGGTCCCCAGCCCCTGCACCAGATGGGCCCATGCGTGATCCAGTTGACCGGAAGTGACAGCTTCCTCGAGCTCGGGCCGCCAGCGGCTGCTCAGGTTGCCGGAGAGCGACACAGCGGCGTCGTAGGTGACCAGCCTGTTGATCTTGACTTGGCGCGCGGCTTGCAGTGCCACGAATCCGCCGTAGCTGTGTGCCACCACATCCGTTGAGCCGCACTGTTCCATCACCTGTTGCAGGTCCGCGATCTCGGTATCCACGGAGTAGCCCGGTGGCTGTGGTGCGGAATGGCCGCGCCCGCGCCGGTTATAAGTGTGCACGGGCCGTCCCAGCAGGACACTCAGCGTCCGCGCGAACGGCCAGTACAGCGAGTCCGTCACCAAGGTGCCATGAACAAGCACGACGCCGGCGGGTTCGGCAGGTGCCTTCGACCCCGGAAAGGAAGCACCTGCAGAAGCAGCCGGCCGAAAGGTGTGCACCTCGAGCTGCCCGCCGCCGTCGTTCGTTTCAACCGTCCACGTCTCCACAGCACCGAGTCTATGCGTTTCCCCGATCTTGGCGCCCGGAAGTAAAGGTCCGTAATCACCGGTAAACTTAAGGACTGTGACTTCCGCAAACACCCCCGCCCAGAACCCCTCCACAGAGCCCGTCGACGCCAGCGAGCAAATGCGCATCCGTATGGAGAAGCGCGCCAAGCTGATCGAGCGCGGCACCGAGGCCTATCCGGTGGGTGTTGAACGGACCCATTCCCTGAGTGAAATCCGGGAGAAATACGCACATCTGCAAGCCGATGAAACCACTGGCGATGTTGTTGGCGTCACTGGCCGTGTGGTATTCGTCCGCAACACCGGCAAGCTGTGCTTCGCAACTCTCCAAGAGGGCGGCGTGGACGGCAAGGGCGTGCGCCTGCAAGCCATGCTGAGCCTGGCCAATGTTGGTGAGGAAGCACTTGCCGACTGGAAGGCCCTGGTTGACCTTGGCGATCACGTCTTCATCAAGGGTGAGGTCATCTCATCCCGTCGCGGCGAGCTGTCCGTCATGGCTGACTCCTGGTCCATGGCATCCAAGGCCCTGCGCCCACTGCCGGTCCTGCACGCAGAACTGAATGAAGAAACCCGTGTCCGGCAGCGCTATGTGGACCTCATGGTCCGCGACGAAGCCCGCGAGATGGTCTACAAGCGCGCAGCCATCACCCGTTCAGTCCGCGACACCCTTGATCGCCATGGTTACGTGGAGGTGGAGACACCCATCCTTCAGCTGGTCCACGGCGGCGCTACAGCCCGTCCGTTCGAGACGCACATGAACGCGTTCGATCAGAAGATGACCCTCCGCATCGCTACGGAACTCTTCCTCAAGCGCGCCGTTGTTGGCGGCATCGACCGTGTGTACGACATGGGCCGGGTTTTCCGCAATGAAGGCGTTGACTCCACGCACAGCCCCGAATTCACCACCCTGGAATGCTACGAAGCGTGGGCAGACCAGTTCGTCATGGCCGAGCGCATGAAGGAAATCATCCTGAATGTGGCCGACGTGGTAGGTACACGCACCATCCAGACGGACGCCGGTGAAATTAACCTCGACGGCGAATGGGCTTGGATTTCGGTGTACCCGGGTATTTCCGAGGCCGTGGGAATTGAAATTACTCCGGACACCACAGTGGATGAGCTGCTGGCAATTGCTGCCAAGCACGAGGTCAAAGTGGACCCCAAGTGGGACGCGGAGAAGATTGTGGTGGAACTGTTCGGCGAGATCGTGGAACCCACGCTGCTGAACCCCACGTTCGTCTACGACTACCCGCCCTCCGCTCAACCGCTTGCGCGTCCTCACCGCGAAGATGGACGGCTCATTGAGGCCTGGGACCTGATTATTGGTGGCATGGAGCGCGGTACGGCGTTCTCCGAGCTCATTGACCCGGTGATCCAGCGCGAACGCCTCACGGAGCAGTCCCGCCGTTCCGCAGCGGGTGACGAGGAAGCCATGCAGCTGGACGAGGACTTCCTCAGGGCCCTGGAATACGGTGCGCCGCCAATGGGTGGCATCGGGCTGGGTATTGACCGCCTGGTAATGCTGTTCACCGGTGCCGGTATCCGCGAAACCATCCTGTTCCCGTTGCTGAAGCCTGAGGGTCACTGATTATGGAGTACATCGCAGTCCTGGCGCCATCCATTGTGGTGGGATTGATCTTCTGGTTTGCCATGAAGTCGATCTTCAATGCTGACAAATCCGAGCGGCAGGCTGAAGCCAAGGCGCAGGCTGAAGCAAATTTGAAAAATTCGGGACCTGCATCCGAGGGGCCGGCGGCTAAATAGCTTCAATTGGGTTCAGCTAACTGAAGAGAATCCAATTACGCTTTGACGTGCATGCTTGCCGTGAACGATAATCATCAAAGGAATCCGGGGAATTTCTGATTATCCAACCCTCCAAATGAGAGGCACCTCATGGCACAGAAAGTAAAAATCATCCTCGTCGATGACTTGGATGAAGGGGCAGCGGACGAAACTGTCCGTTTTGGCCTGGATGGCGTGAGCTACGAGATGGACCTGTCCACCGCCAACGCAGCCTCGCTGCGCAAGGCATTGGAGCCCTACGTAGCAAAGGCCAGGAAGACTTCTTCCGGCCGTGCAACCCGGGGCCGTGCAACAGCCGCACGTAACCAAGATTCCGCGCAAATCCGCCAGTGGGCCCGTGACAACGGTTACACGGTCAACAGCCGCGGACGTATTCAGGCTGAAATTCAGGAAGCGTACCAAAAGGCCAATTCCTGATTCACCGCTTCAATGCCCCGGCAGTCACTGCCGGGGCATTGGCGTTTAAGCCCTGAGTTTGCGGTTGCCCGCCAGGCTTGGAATATCCTGTGAATCGGCCCGGCCCTCAAGCTTCGAATACCGCACTAATGGGTCCCAACAAAGCCGGACCCGGGTTCACCGACGAATTGCTTGAGGTCAACCATCGCTTCAGGCCGTCAGGCAAGGCGACAGGGTCCCACCGCCGGCCGTCAGAGGTCAAGGGCCGCAGCCGGATTTATTCCGTAATCACGTCATGTTTCCCCTGTGGCGAACACGCCCCAAAAGTGCTTCTCAGACACGTAGCATCAAAGTACGTCGTAGCTAGGAGTGTGGCGAAATGTTTGAGAGATTTACGGACCGTGCCCGTCGCGTGGTCGTCCTTGCCCAAGAAGAGGCACGGATGCTCAACCACAATTACATCGGTACCGAGCACATCCTCTTGGGTCTGATCCACGAGGGTGAAGGCGTTGCTGCCAAGGCGCTCGAGTCCCTGAGCATTTCGCTCGATGGCGTTCGTGAGCAGGTGCAGGAGATCATCGGTCAGGGCCAGCAAGCCCCCTCCGGTCACATCCCCTTCACCCCGCGCGCCAAGAAGGTGCTTGAGCTTTCCCTCCGCGAAGCACTGCAGCTCGGCCACAACTACATCGGTACTGAGCACATCCTGCTCGGCCTCATTCGCGAAGGCGAAGGCGTGGCCGCGCAGGTGCTGGTGAAGCTTGGGGCAGACCTGAACAGGGTCCGCCAGCAGGTCATTCAGTTGCTCTCCGGCTACCAGGGCAAGGAGACCGCAGGCAGCGGCTCCGGCCAGGGCCAGCCTGAAGGTACCCCTGCCGGCTCGGTGGTGCTTGACCAGTTCGGTCGCAACCTGACACAGGCTGCCCGCGAAAACAAGCTCGATCCCGTGATCGGCCGCGAGCAGGAGATGGAACGCGTCATGCAGGTCCTCTCCCGCCGTACAAAGAACAACCCGGTCCTGATCGGTGAGCCCGGCGTCGGTAAGACTGCCGTCGTCGAAGGCCTCGCCCAGGCGATCGTCCGCGGCGATGTTCCGGAGACCATCAAGGACAAGCAGCTGTACACGCTTGACCTCGGTTCCCTGGTTGCCGGTTCCCGCTACCGCGGTGACTTTGAAGAGCGCCTGAAGAAGGTCCTCAAGGAGATCCGCACCCGTGGCGACATCATCCTCTTCATCGACGAGATTCACACCCTTGTTGGTGCAGGTGCTGCCGAAGGCGCTATCGATGCTGCGTCCATCCTCAAGCCGATGCTGGCCCGCGGTGAGCTCCAGACCATTGGTGCAACCACGCTGGATGAGTACCGTAAGCACATTGAGAAGGACGCAGCCCTTGAGCGCCGCTTCCAGCCCATCCAGGTCAAGGAGCCCTCAGTCGCTCACGCGATCGAGATCCTCAAGGGCCTGCGTGACCGTTACGAGGCACACCACCGCGTGACGATTACCGACGGCGCCCTCGCCTCCGCTGCGCAACTGGCCGAACGCTACATCTCGGACCGCTTCCTGCCGGACAAGGCGATCGACCTCATCGATGAAGCCGGCGCACGCCTGCGCATCCGTCGCATGACCGCTCCGCCGGAGCTCAAGGCCATGGACGAGCGCATCGCGGACGTGAAAATGGAGAAAGAATCCGCGATTGACGCCCAGGACTTTGAGGGTGCTGCCTCGCTGCGCGACAAGGAGCAGAAGCTCATTGCCGAACGCGCAGAGAAGGAACGCACCTGGAAGTCCGGCGGCATGGACGACATCTCCGAGGTTGACGAGGATCTGATTGCGGAAGTTCTTGCGAACTCCACGGGCATCCCGGTCTTCAAGCTCACCGAGGAAGAGTCCTCGCGTCTGCTCAAAATGGAAGACGAACTGCACAAGCGGGTCGTTGGTCAGGATGAGGCCATCAAGGCCCTGTCCCAGGCTATCCGCCGTACCCGTGCAGGCCTGAAGGACCCCAAGCGTCCGGGTGGCTCGTTCATCTTTGCCGGCCCCACCGGCGTCGGCAAGACCGAGCTCGCCAAGGCACTTGCCGAGTTCCTGTTCGGTGAAGAGGACGCCCTCATCACGCTGGACATGTCCGAGTACTCCGAGAAGCACACGGTTTCGCGTCTCTTCGGTGCACCTCCGGGCTACGTCGGCTATGAAGAAGGCGGCCAGCTGACTGAGAAGGTCCGCCGTCGTCCGTTCTCCGTGGTCCTGTTCGACGAAGTTGAAAAGGCCCACGCGGACCTCTTCAACTCGCTTCTGCAGATTCTGGAAGACGGCCGACTGACCGACTCCCAGGGCCGCGTGGTGGACTTCAAGAACACCGTAATCATCATGACCACCAACCTTGGTACCCGCGATATCTCCAAGAGCGTGGCTACGGGCTTCCAGTCCGGCACGGACACCCAGACCGGTTACAACCGGATGCGTGCCCGGGTTACGGAAGAGCTCAAGCAGCACTTCCGCCCCGAGTTCCTCAACCGTGTTGACGACGTCGTGGTGTTCCCGCAGCTGACGCAGGACGAGATCATCGAGATCGTGGACCTGTTCGTGACCCGCCTGGAGCGCCGCCTCAAGGACAAGGACATGGGCATCGAGCTCACGCCCGCTGCCAAGGTTCTCCTGGCCACGCGTGGTTACGATCCCGCCATGGGTGCCCGGCCGTTGCGCCGCACCATCCAGCGCGAGATCGAGGACCAGCTGTCCGAGAAGATCTTGTTCGGCGAACTCCACTCCGGCGACATCGTTGTGGTGGACGTTGACGGCGAAGGTGACGACGCAAAGTTCACGTTCGAAGGCAACGCCAAGCCGCGGATCCCGGAGATCGCTCCCACCGCGTAAGCGCAAGAAGCATTAAGCCCCGCCCGTTCCCAACAAGGAGCGGGCGGGGCTTCTGCGTTAACAGCCACCTTCAAAAGAGAAAGGAGCGGCATGCGGGTACTTATGGTGACTCCGGGAACACGGGGCGATGTTGCACCCATGGCCGGCCTGGGAAATCGCCTGCAGGGCCTGGGCTATGAGGTAGCCATTGCGGCCAACCCTGCCTATGCAACTCTGGTTGTTGAGTCAGGCTGCGAGTTCAGGCCGCTGCCCGGAAATCTGGAAGAGTTGATCAGGCACCCGGCCCCGGGTACCAGGGCATCATCTGAGGGCGTGCTCACCTTCTGGCGGAAGCTCACGGAGTATATGGATGCGGCAGCCACGGGAACCTTGGCCGCGGCTGAGGCAGGGACCGACGTGATCCTTGCTAATTCGGTGGCGCCCTATGCATATGACATTGGGGAAGCCATGGGCATCCCGGTCATCGGCGCCCATCTGCAGCCCACTGAGCCGAGCGCAGCCTATCCGCCGGTCCTCATGAATTCGGCCCGAAGCCTTGGCGCATGGGGAAATAGGATTATTGGTGAGCGCGCAGCTGCGGGCCCGGCGCCCTACGATGCTCCCGCCGCACGTCTCCGCAAGGAGCTGGGATTGGGCAAGCAGAGTCGCGCGGCCGGGGAGCGCCGTCGTCGTAAAGCGCATGCAACTGTTCTTCACGGCATCAGTCCCACAGTTCTGCCCCGCCCTACCGACTGGCACCCGGGCCTGGTAATGGCTGGATACTGGTGGCCGGCGAACTCGGCGGACTGGCAGCCTCCGGCGGATCTTGTTGCCTTCCTGGCCGAGGGTCCTCCGCCCGTCTTTGTTGGTTTTGGCAGCAGCGCCCACATTGATCCGAGCTTCATCCTCGAGGCCACCCGCCGGGCCGGCGTTCGGGCTGTAATACAAGGGGCAGAAGAAACCCGGGGCGCGCTGGGTGACGATGCAATCGCGGTGGGGAGCGTTCCGCACGAGTGGCTGTTCCCGCAGGTGGCAGCCGTGGTCCACCATGCCGGAGCGGGAACCACGGCGGCCGGCTTCCGTGCCGGGGTGCCGGCAATAGCTGTTCCTGTGTACACGGACCAGCCGCTCTGGGCGTCCCGGATCGCGTCGCTCGGGGCGGGTCCTCAACCGATTCCCCACAAGAAGCTGACTCCGTCGCGCCTTGGCGAGGCAATAAAACAAGCTGTCGGCACGGCGTCGTACGCGCGGCGGGCCGCGGAAGTAGCGGCTGTCATCGCCACGGAGGACGGAACCGCCCCCGTGGTGCAGGCCTTGCGACAGCTCGGCTAATGGCGAATATGTGAAAGTACTGTTTCACTGTGAGTGAACCACTCTGTGATCCAGGGCACAATGCGTGTTGAATCGGACCATGGACTCTGCTGATACTTACGCACGGGGCGAGCAGCCCGAAACTGCTTTTCACAACATGGACCACTACCTCGCCATCCCGCGGGTTAGTGGGCTCACCCTCAGCCCGGATGGCAAGCGCCTGGTCACCACCGTGACAACGCTGAACGGCAAAGGAACCGAGTTCGCCACGGCGCTCTGGGAACTGGATCCCAGCGGCCGGAACCACGCCCGCCGCATCACCCGCAGCTCCAAAGGCGAAGCCGGTGCCGTCTTCGCTGCCAATGGCGACCTGTACTTCACCTCGGCCCGTCCTGATCCGGACAGCCCTGAGGCGGACCCCGTGAACGCACTCTGGCTGCTGCCCGCCGACGGGGGAGAAGCCCGTGTGGTGCACTCGCGGGCTGGAGGTATCTCTTCGGTCATGGCTGCCAAGGATGCCGATGCCACGTTCGTCAACGCCGAGGTCCTGGCGGGCTCGGCCGATGAGGAGAACGACGAGGAACGCCGCAAGGCACGCAAGGACAACAAGGTCTCCGCCATTCTGCACAGCGGCTACCCGGTCCGCTACTGGGATGCTGACCTCGGTCCGGCCGAGCCGCGGATCTTCGCCGTGGAACAGGGTGAAGAGGAAGCACCTGGCAAACCCTCCACGGTGGACGCGTCAGCGCCGCTACAACTCCGGAACCTGACGCACGGCGTCGGCGGTTCGCTGCGTGAATCCAAATCAGTGGTGAGCCCGGACGGCAGGACCATCTACACCAGCATGACCAAGGCGCTCGCGAAGGCTGACAGCCGCGAGGTGCTCGCCGCCGTCGACGTCGCCACCGGCACCGTCAAAGTGCTCCTGGACCATGAGGGCATGAGCTACTTCCCTGGTCCTGTGAGCCCGGACAACCGGACCCTGGTGGTGCAGAGCGAGAGCGACACGACGCCCACGCAGGCTCCCCAAGTGAAGCTCCATTTGCTGAACGTAGCCGGCGGTGAAACCACGGACTTGGAACCGCTGGCGCAAGGATGGGACCGGTGGGCCAACCCCGCCGCCTGGCTCCCGGACGGTAGCGCGGTGCTGGTAACAGCGGACGACGACGGCGCGTCGCCGGTTTTCCGGATCAGCGTCGCCGACGGTTCAGTCAAGCGGGTGACGAAGGACGCCGCCGCCTATGCCGACGTCGTGGTTTCCCCTGACGGAACCACGGCGTACGCGCTCCGGAGCTCGTACGAGTTCCCCGCCGAAGCCGTGCGGATCGATCTGTCCACCGGTGAGGTCCTCCGGCTGCAGGCGCCGGCGGAGCGCCCTGTTTACCACGGTCGCCTTGAGCGCGTGGAGGCGACGGCCGAAGACGGTACCCGTGTTCCTGCATATCTGGCACTCCCGGAGAAAGTGTCCGCGGACAACCCTGCACCGCTCCTGCTGTGGATCCACGGCGGACCTTTGGGTTCGTGGAACGCATGGACCTGGCGCTGGAACCCGTGGTTGCTTGTGGCCAAGGGTTACGCCGTTCTCCTGCCTGATCCTGCCCTCTCCACCGGGTACGGCCAGGAATTCATCCAGCGTGGTTGGGGCGAGTGGGGAAAGAAGCCCTTCACCGACCTCATGGCCATCACCGACGCCGTGGTGGCCCGGCCGGACATCGATGAATCGCGGACTGCGGCCATGGGTGGGTCCTTCGGCGGCTATATGGCCAACTGGGTTGCCGGGCAGACCGACCGGTTCAAGGCGATCGTCACCCACGCAAGCCTGTGGGCCCTGGACCAGTTCGGCCCCACAACCGACGCCGCCCAGTACTGGCTCAAGGAAATGACCGAGGAAATGGCGATGGAAAACTCGCCGCACCTGAACGTGGGCAACATCAAAACACCCATGTTGGTCATCCATGGTGATAAGGACTACCGGGTGCCGATCGGCGAAGGCCTGCGCCTCTGGTACGAGCTGTTGTCCTCATCCCAGCTCCCCGCCGACGAGAACGGCCAAAGCCCGCACCGCTTCCTGTACTTCCCCGACGAAAACCACTGGGTCCTGCAGCCGCAGCACGCCAAGGTCTGGTACGGGGTAGTTGAGCACTTCCTGGCCAAGCAAGTGCTGGGCGAGGACGTTCCTTTGCCGGAGGAGCTGGGAGTCTAAGGTCTCGGAGGTCGGGCTGGGAACAGACTCACCGCGAAGACATTCGCCGGATCTCGGCGGCATAGCCGTCGAGGACCTCGAAGACTCCTTGGTGTTGCCACACCCGGTTGCGGCCCCGGCCTGACGCCTCGACGAGCACCCCACGGTCCGTGAGAGCATCCAGCGCACGTTGAGCCGCCATCTCACCGAGACCGAGTTCGCTCATCAGGTACTTTGAGTTCACTGCGGGCTGCCCTATCAGGGCAGGCAGCACTTTCCATGCTGCGGCGTCTGCTCGAAGGCCCGCCAGTTTGGTCCGGGATTCCTCTAATCGTGCTACGAGGTTGTCCACTAGTCGCGCCCCAGTGGTTGCGGCGATCCGGCTGGCCCTGGCGAACTCAAGGACGATAGGCCCGGCGTCGCCGGCGCGGAACGAGTCCAGTGCCTCGAAGTAGCGCCCTGTGTGGACGAGGAGACCCGCCGAGATCGGCACCGCCGTGGAACTGATCAAGCCTTTGTTGCGCAAGACCGATTGTGCCAGCGCGCGGCCGGTCCGACCGTTCCCGTCCGGGAACGGATGGATAGTTTCGAACTGGGCGTGGCTGACCGCGACCTGGACGAGTACGGGGACATCCTCTCGGCTGATAAATCCAACCAGGTCTCTGATGGCTTCGGGGATACGGCTGTGGTGAGGGGCTACGAAGTCGGCCATCCGAGGACCGGCCTCGCCACGGCCGATCCAGACCGGCTCGTCGCGGAATCGGCCGGCATCGAGAGGATCGAAACCGCGCTGATGGATCATCAGCGCCTTGTGCATAGCAAGGATGGCTTCCTCGGTGATGTCATCAGACAGTCGGAGGGCTGCCTCCATTGCGTGAACGTTGCCCACCACAGTGAGGGCGTTCGCCTTATCGCCCTCACTGATTTCAGCGAGGGCAAGCTGCTTCGCTGATGTCGTCAGCTGCTCGATCTGCGAGCTGGAGGCCGATTCCGTCCGTAGCAGGATTGCCGTCATAGGTCCGAGTGCGGGGTTATTCGTGCCAAGGGTCTGCTGCGCGTGCTTGTCGAACTCGATGAGCTGCCGTGTCGCATCCTCAACATCGGTATAAATCTCGCTGGAGAGGCGAGGGACCCAGTCCGCAATCGTGGCGGTGACTGCTGCCTGGTAGGGCCCGGTCTGGCGCTCAACCTCTGCGCGCGAGAACATCTCGGGTTCCTGCGGTTTCCACTGGTAGGTTTCGAATGAAATCGGGGCAATGGGGATGAGTGCCTCAGGAGGTATCGGCATATGTTCACGGTACCAACACTTAGATGAATAAGTGTTAGTAAGCGAGGAATTTCTTATCATCTATCTCTGCTGGCACCCGGCTGGAGATTCCGCCATAAAACGTGGGTCCAGCCGCTCGTAGTTAGGATGGGGGAGTGAATTCGACCTTCAGCCTTCGTCCTGCCCGCACCAGCGATGTGGCGGCTATCAAAAGGCTTGTGGCGCCCTTGGCTGAGGAGCGGATCCTCATGGCCAAGGAGACGGTGGCGTATTACGAGAGCCTCCAGGAATTCCGGATCGCCGAGTCCAGCGACGGCGAAGTCATTGGTTGCGGGGCCCTGCACGTGATGTGGGAAGACCTGGCCGAAATCCGCACCCTCGCCGCAGCTGACTCTTGGCGCGGGCGGGGCGTGGGGCACGTCCTCGTGGAGAACCTGCTGGAAGAGGCGAAAGCGCTGGGCGTCAGCCGGGTTTTCTGCCTGACCTTTGAAGTGGACTTCTTTAAGCGCCACGGATTCGAGGTTATGGCGGACCAGTCAGTAGTGGATCCCCAGGTGTACTCCGAGCTGCTGCGCTCGCATGACGAAGGTGTGGCCGAGTTCCTGGACCTGGCCCGGGTGAAGCCCAATACCTTGGGCAACACCCGCATGATCAAGCAGCTCTAGCGCCCTCGCAGCAAACTCTCACCCCTTATTGCGTGCCTGATGAGGCGCGGGACACAACCCTGCCCGATTATGAGTGATTTATTATCTCTTCTCTTATATCCAGTTGATGGATAAACTGATCAAGGCTTGCTGGGGAAGCTTCCACCACATCGGTCAATTGAGAGAAGATCATGCAGTCCCACGCGTCCTTTTCAGATGTTTCAGAACTCCAACTCAGCGTGCACGGTCCCGTGTTTACGCCTGCCGATCCGGGCTTTGCTCCCGAAGTAGCGGCCTTCAACCTCTCCACACAGCACCAACCCGATCTAGCCTTTGGCGCCCTCGATGCAGAGGACGTTTCCGCGGCTGTTCGCTGGGCAGCCGAGCGCGGCATGCCCGTCTCCGTTCAGTCCACCGGCCATGGCGCCACCAATGCCATTGAAGGCGGTTTGCTCATCAGCACCCGCCGAATGCTGGAACTCAGCATCGATCCCATCGAGAAGACTGCCCGCGTTGGTGCGGGCGTCCGCTGGAAGGCCGTGGTGGATCTCGCCGCGACGTTCGGCTTGATGGGCCTCTGCGGTTCCACTACCGACGTCGGGGTGGTGGGCTACACCTTGGGTGGCGGGCTGCCCATCCTGGGCCGCAAGTACGGCTTCGCTTCAGATCACGTGATTGCCTTTGAACTCGTCACCGCCGACGGCACACAGCGCCGGGTGACCAGGGACGAGAACCCTGAGCTGTTCCATCTCCTGCGTGGCGGCAAAGGAAACCTGGGCATCGTCACGGCCATGGAATTCCACCTCTTCCCGGCAGCTGACCTTTATGCGGGCGGGATGTACTTCGACGGCGGATATGCCCCTGAAGTCCTGCGGGCATTCCGGGAGTGGGTGCCATCACTGCCGGTGGAAGCGTCAGCATCCATGGCATTTCTCCGCCTTCCGGATATGGAGATGATTCCCGAGCCGCTTCGCGGAAAGTTCGTCATCCATCTCCGCTACGCCTATCAGGGTGACCTCACAACCGCCGCGGAGCTCCTCGAGCCTATGCGCGCGTGTGCACCGTTCATGATGGACGCCACCGGCCCCTTGAGTCCCGCGCAATTCGACACGATCCACCAGGACCCGGACCAGCCGGTGCCCGTTCGTGAGCATGGTTTTCTGCTGGATCGTTTGGACGAGCAAAGCGAAGAAACGTTGTTGCGGCACTTTGGCCCCGGGGTGGAAAGTCCTGTGCTGTTGGCCGAACTCCGTCTGCTGGGCGGTGCATTGGCGAAAAGCGCTGAGGGGGAAGACATGGTGGGTGGACGCGACGCAGCGTTTAGCTTCTTCATGGGCGCCATCGCGGTCCCTCCTGTGCTGGACATCCTGCCCACTGTCTTCAGCGCCGTTCACGAAGACCTTCGGCCTGCTGCGAATGCAGGGACGTTCGTGAACCTGCACGGCCACTTTGTGGATGCCGAGGACAGGGAAAAGCCGTGGCTTCCCGCTGCACGGGAACGGCTCAGGAAGGCCAAAGCGGAGCTGGACCCGAAGAACATGTTCAGTTTTGGTCACGTTGTAGGCCTTCCGGTGATCGATCAGACCGTGCTGTTGGAAGACGTTGTCACTGCCGGCGGCGACGCCGTCCTGAGCAGCTGAAGGGGATGCGGACCATGGACCATAGGGTCACGTTCCCCGATTTCTCCGCTTTTCAGATTGATATGCCCCACGGGTCTTGGCCGCACGAAGCCGCCTGGCAGGACGCGGGCCACTCCAACCCTGATCTGTACTCGGCCTTCTGGCCCGAGTACCAGGCCAGAAGTGAACCCGAGGCGGTGACAACGCAGGGCTCCGAGGATTAGCGGAGCCGAAGTACAGCGTCAACAAAAAAGAACAGCAACAGCGGAAAGGGACAGTCATTGGGGGCTGTCCCTTTCTGTGTCTGATCTCTGTCTGAATCCGGGAGCGGCCAGCTCCCTTTATGCACAACCGCTGCCATAAGCCCTACCGTGGCCACAGTCGCCGGTAGTAGGGTCAGAGCACCAGCCACAGCATGCCCAGGAGCATCACATGAAAAAGCTCATTAATGATCCACGCGCAGTGGTGGACGAGTCCGTTGAAGGTTTCGGCATGGCCCATGCCGACATTGTGGACGTCCATCCCGATCCCAAGTACGTCGTCCGGAAAGGCGCTCCCGTTGCGGGCAAGGTAGCCCTGGTCTCCGGTGGCGGCAGCGGTCACGAGCCCTTGCACGCGGGCTTTGTGGGCCTTGGTATGTTGGACGCGGCAGTCCCCGGCGCCGTTTTCACTTCGCCGACACCGGACCAAATCATCCCGGCCACCGTCGCTGTGGACTCAGGCGCCGGCGTCGTGCACATCGTGAAGAACTACACCGGCGATGTGCTGAACTTCGAGACCGCCGCCGAAATGGCGCAAGCTGAAGGCGTGCGCGTGCGCTCGGTGTTGGTCAATGACGACGTCGCGGTGGAGGACTCGCTGTACACGGCCGGCAGGCGAGGGGTTGGTGGAACAGTCCTTGTGGAGAAGATTGCCGGCGCGTCCGCCCAGCGCGGTGACGACCTTGACGCCGTCACGGCGATCGCCGAGCGCGTGGTGGCCAACGTGAGGACCATGGGTGTGGCCCTGTCCGGCTGCACGGTTCCGCATGCCGGTACGCCGAGCTTTGAGCTCGAGGAGAATGAGATCGAGATCGGCATTGGCATTCACGGCGAACCCGGCCGGCACAAGATCGCAATGGAAAGCGCTGATGCCATCACGGACCGCCTTCTGGGGCCTGTGCTGGAGGATCTGGCCCTGGCATCCGGGGAGAAGGTGCTGTTGTTCGTCAACGGCATGGGCGGCACCCCGCAGAGCGAGCTGTACATTGTGTACCGACGCGCAGCCCAAGTGCTGGCCGAACGCGGTGCCACCGTGGAGCGCTCGCTGGTGGGGAACTACGTGACCTCCTTGGAGATGCAAGGCTGCTCGGTGTCTGTGCTGCGCCTCGATGACGAGCTGACCAGGCTCTGGGATGCGCCCGTCCACACTGCAGCCTTGCGGTGGGGAGCTTGAGCATGGGCTTGGACGTCAACTGGGCTCTGGATTGGCTGAAACTCTCTGCCAAGGCCATGGACGAACACCGGGTGGAACTCATTGAGCTGGACCGGGCAATCGGCGACTCTGATCATGGCGAGAACATGGACCGCGGTTTCCAGGCCGTGCTGCAGAAACTGGATGAAACCCCGCCGGAGACGCCAGGTGCAGCATTGAAAGCTGCAGCCATGGCACTGATGTCCAAAGTGGGCGGCGCTGCCGGACCGCTGTACGGCACGGCGTATCTGCGGGCAGCAACTTCCCTGGGGGACACCAGCGATATCGATGCGGAGTCCTTGGCCGCTGCCCTCGCGGCAGCCCGTGATGGCGTGGTGGCCCGCGGCAAAGCCGAACTCGGCGACAAGACCATGATCGATGCGTGGACACCTGCGGTTGAGGCTGCCCAACAAGCCGCCGCGAGCGGCGCCGACGCTCTGGCAGTCCTGGAAGCGGCTGCCGAGGCGGCCGAAACAGGGGCCACGGCCACGGATCCGTTGGTGGCCCGCAAAGGCCGGGCCAGCTACTTGGGGGAGCGCAGCGCAGGTCATCGCGATCCGGGCGCCGCATCAACCGCGCTGCTCCTGAGGGCGGCCGCTGCCGCTGCCGCAGGGTCTACCGGTGACACGGGAACCGACGCCGTATGACCGTGGGGATTGTGGTGGTATCGCACAGCAGCAAGATTGCTGAGGGTGCGGTGGAACTCGCCGCGCAAATGGCGCCCGACGTCGAACTCGTCGCCGCCGGGGGAACGGACGACGAGCGGATCGGAACCAGCCTGGAGAAGGTGCTGGCCGCCGTCGAGCAGTCCTTGGTCGATTCCGGAGGCGACGGAGTGGTGGTGCTGACCGATCTGGGCTCGGCCGTCATGACAGCCGAGTCGGCGGTGGAATTTTCCAGCGATCCCGAGGCCGTTTTCCTGGCCGATGCGCCGTTGATTGAGGGGCTTGTTGCTGCTGCCGTCGCGGCTCAAGGAGGCGCCGGTGCAAAGGATGTCCGCCAAGCCGCGGAAGCTGTGGCCTTCGGCAACGTGCCCGCAGGCGTGGGGGGTCCGGAAATTTCTGACGGTGAGGATGAACCGGACGCGAGTGGCGACTTTGAGCTCATCAATCCCCTTGGAATGCATGCCCGGCCAGCTGCGAAAATCGCCGGGGGTTTATCCGGACTGGACGCGGAGGTGACGGTCAACGGCGTCGATGGCATGTCCATCATGGCGCTGATGGCACTGGCCGCCGGTAAGGGTTCCACCCTGCATGTTGAAGCAAGCGGCAGGGACGCGTTGAAGGCCGTGGAGTACGTGGGCAGGCTTGTGGAGGAAGGGTTCGGAGAGCTCTAGCTCGAAGATAATTTTCTCCCAAATATTGCTAAGTACACTGATTAGTGATGTTGTAGAGGTACAGGTTCACTACAAGGAAGAGGTGCGAAGCATG
The DNA here is from genome assembly GCF_902506065.1 of Arthrobacter sp. 9V. GTDB lineage: Bacteria > Actinomycetota > Actinomycetes > Actinomycetales > Micrococcaceae > Arthrobacter. The sequence goes on along the minus strand of NZ_LR732912.1, from coordinate 4,402,597 downwards.
GGTGCTGACGACAAGATGGAGAACGCTGGCGAGAAGCTGGGCGGCAAGGCTAAGGAAGCCGCCGGAAAGCTCACTGACAATGAGCGCCTGGAAGCCGAAGGCAAGGGCGACCAGACGAAAGCCGACCTCAAGGGTGCCGGCGAGAAGGTAAAAGACGCCTTCAAGAAGGACTAAGAATCCAGGCAGGGCCGCTGCAATAGCAGCGGCCCTGCCTTGTCTTTGAGGCGATTGTTATGTGAGGCGTCGCTTGGCGACGCGCAACTTATGGAGGATCCTCGTGAACATACTGGTGAAACTTTTCGGCCTGGCCGTCAGCCTCGGGGCTGGCACGCTCGCAAACAAGACGCTGGAAGGCCTCTGGGAGAAGAAGACCGGTAAGCCTGCGCCCAAGGACGGAACCGACCTCAACGACTCGCTGCCCGGCGTTCTGGTCTTCGCTGTTGTGTCCGCAGGGGTGGGTGCCATAGTTCACGTTCTGACCCAACGGGGCACCAAGAGCGCCCTGGCCCGCATGAAGAAGACTGCTGACGAGGTTTAACAATGGCTATAGCTAAATACCCGAGTGTAGTGATCGATTGCCCAGACGCTGGTGCGTTGGCCGCCTTCTACGGCGAGCTGTTTGGCTGGGAAATCGAGGACAAAGGTGACTGGTTCGATATCCGTCCCGCCGACGGCAGCAATTGCATCTCCTTCCAGCAAGTAGAGGTGTACCAGCCTCCGGTGTGGCCCGGTCAGACCATTCCGCAACAGATGCACCTGGACATGGTGGTGGAGGATCTGGACAAGGGTGAGGAAGTTGCCCTGTCCCTTGGTGCGAGCAAAGCGGACCACCAGCCGGGCGAAACGTTCAGGGTGTTCCTCGACCCCGCCGGACACCCGTTCTGCCTCTGCCTCAGCTAAGGCCTCACCGGGGCGGGGCCCTCACCGGGGCGGGGCCCTGGCCCGGGCTCAGCCTTGGCCCGGCGCCGGGTGCCGGGGCGCTGCCTTGGCCCGGGTTCAGCCCTGCTGTGCGGCCCACTCATCAACGCGGCGGTTGCTCTCTTCTTCTGAGAGGTCCTCTACTCGCGTCATGATGGACCAGCGGACGCCGAACGGATCGCGGATGCTCGCATAGCGGTCACCCGAAACGAACGTGGACAGCGGCTCGCGGATGGTGGCTCCGGCCTGCTCCGCCTTTTTGACCAGACCGTCGGCGTCCTGGCAGTACAGTCCCAGGGAGTAGCAATCGTCCTCGCCACTGGGCGACGGAACCAAGTGATATTCCGGGCTGGGCTCGCCAAGCTGTAGGTGGCCGTTGCCGAAGTCGAGTTCGGCATGCACCACCACCCCTCCCATCTCGGTCTCGCCAACAACCCGCGCTCCAAATACATCGCGGTAGAACGCGATTGCTTCCCTGGCGTTGGGGACGGCGAGGAACGGTGTGAGGCTGGTCAGGCCGTTGGGTATGCCGTGCGTGGTGTGCTCACCGTGCGCTGCTGTGATGGACTCTGTGCTTGTAGTATCTGTCATGGTTACGACGCTACGGGTGCCTTGCCCCGTGGCGCTTGCAGATTTGCGACAGCTTTGATCCTCCACGGGAAAGGCTCTGATGGAAGGCTCGTTCAAGGGCATCCTTTATCCCGCGCGGCTGCCCACCTTCCACCGATTTCCCGCCCCCGCCTCCGTTGCCCACCTGGTGCAGTGGTTTTGGATTCCGGAGTGGAACATCGAGCCCGGCCGCTCATCACGGCAACACGTGATCGCCTACCCAACGTCCAATCTGGTGGTTCAAGGAGACGGGGTGGAGTTCTCCGGGCCAACAACCCGGGCCTCTTACCGTGACCTGACGGGCCAAGGCTGGGCAGTCGGCGCGCTACTCCGTCCCGCCGCCGTGCCACTGTTTACCGACAATCCCGCAGCTCTCCGTGACCAGGAAGCGGTGCTGGCTCTCACGGATCTTCACGGACCCGTATCGGCAGCCATGACGGCGGCCAAGGGTGGTGCCATGGGTTTGGATGACACTCACGACGCCGGCGCTCGCCGCGAGCGGGCAGTGGAAGCCTTGGTTGCCTGGCTGGTTTCGCTTGGGTTTGTTGCGTCAGAAGAGGCCTTGCTCGCCAACCGAATGATGGACCTGATCGCCACGGATCCTGAGGTGCTCTTGATGGAGGACGTGGCATCCCGTCTTTCAGTGTCCCCGAGAACCCTGCAGAGAATCGCCGGAAAGTACGTCGGTTTGAGTCCCTCCGCCCTCATCAGGCGCCGGAGGCTACAGGATGCCGCCGAGCTTGCCCGGTCCAACCAAACGGCGGACCTTGCCGCGATCGCCGTCGAGCTTGGCTATGCGGACCACGCCCACCTGACGAACGACTTCCGGAAGTACCTGGGTTTCACACCAAGTGGCTACCGGAAGTCGTTCGGTGCGGTTCCTGAATGACCTGCTGGCCCTGACCGGAATCCGCTAGCGATCCTCTTCGGAATCGTCGTCAGAGGTATTCAGTAGTCCGCGTCGTGCCAGATCCGCTTCCTCGGAGGCTTCCGGAGGCAGCGGGTCGGTGGCGTCCGGGACGTCGCTCGGAGCGTAGTCCGCAAGGCCGGCGGCAACTCGTTCCTGTTCCACGGCTTCCTGGTAAACGTCGTCGTCGATGCCCTCAGGCATCTTGCCGTGGCCCGAACGGTCGGGATTCGGCAAGGCATCGTCCTGCGGAACGATGACGTCCTCGACGGCTTCGCCGGCGGTGTTCTGTTCTTCGTTGGGTTGAGTCATGACTACTCCTTTTGTTCTGGTGATTATTTGTCTTTCCCGGATCCTGGCTCGCTGAGTTTGCGGTTGAATTCGGCTCCTGCGGCGTCCGGCATGACGTTGCTGCCCAGGCCCATGGTGCGGGATTTGAGGGAGCCGCCCAGCACATTTCCGTCCCCGTCCATCAGCCCTTTGAAGCCCTGTTTGGCAACCAATGCCGGATCATCCTTTTCGTCAGCCCCCACCTTGGTGTCCAGGAGCTCTGCGCGTTCAAAAAAGTCCGTCTCCGTGGGCCCGGGCAGGAGGGTGGTGACACTCACTCCGGTGTCCTTCAACTCGTTTCGCAGCGCCTGCCCGAAGGACTGCACAAAGGCCTTGGACGCACCGTAAATGGCTTGGAAGGGTGCCGGGGCCCGGGAGATGACCGAGGAGGTGAAGAGGATCTTTCCCTTGTTGCGTTGGACCATATCCGAAGCAACCCACTTGGCGATCACCACCGTAGAGGTGACATTCAGGTCGATCGTTTTGAGTTCCTCTTCAAGGTCGGTTTCCACAAATGGACCGCCCACTCCTATGCCGGCGTTGATGGCGGCTGCTTCCAACGGCCGGCCCAGGGTGGTGACCGCCGTGTGCAAACGAGTCATGCCCTGCCTGTCCGTGAGGTCGATCTGTTCTGCATAGACCTCCCCGCCGAGACCCTTCAGTTCCTCCGCTGCCGCGTGGATCTTTTCATTTTCAGCGACTATGAAGGTGTCGAATCCGTTGCTGAGGAACTGCTTCGCCAGCTCCAATCCGATGCCGCTTGAAGCGCCGGTGACCAGTGCCAGCGGCCGATCAGTAGTGGTCATGGTGGTTGCCTTTCGGATGTCAGTAACAGTCAGATTACTGAGTATTATCCGATGTGGCACTACCTTCAGTGAAGTATCCACACTGCCATTGCCGGGTCCGGACCGCCTGCCGATTACTCACTTCGGACCACGGTGGATACACCCGGAAACCACGCTTTCCGCCGGTGCCGTTCACGGACACGATTCCTTGCTTGACCAGCGCCGATTTCGGGAAGGCGAAGTAGCCCGCCCTGGTGCCTTCCCGGACTGTTATTACCAGCAAATCAGCGCCGTCTTCGGCGGGGAAGGGCTCAGTGGAGCCGTCCTTGGCGCGGCGCCAAACGGCAACAAACAAGCCCACCTTCGTGGGGGTGAGCTTTCCCACCCGGAACCGGATCAATTCCTGCCCGAGGTTGACGACGGCGGCGCCGTACTCAAGATTGTCGGCCTCGGCCGCCGGTGTTGAGGACGTTCCGGCTGGTTGGCTGAGATGCCGCAGTGCCTCAGTTACGTCGGGATGAACATCATGGTCAGGCACCCTCTCATCCTATGGTGCTGGCCCCGCCCTAGGGCTGCCGCCCTAGGGCCGCCCCAACCTACCGCTGCCGCAACCCCTCGCCGTCCAGCATCAGGCCCGCGGAAATCACGAGGCCGCACTGCTCGCCGTAGGGGTAATCACCCTTGGGTGTAAAGGTCACTGTGCGCACGGGTAGCGCGATGCCATCCGGGGAAGTTCCTGTCACGGTTGCCTCAAGGGGGCTTTCGCTGAGGGACGGAAGTTCGAGAAAGCCCTGGAGAGTCCCGTCCGGCGATGACGTCGCTGAGCACACGCCATCCGGGGCGCAGCCCTGGTCCACGGATGTAGCGCCGGGGTTCAGCATGATGTCCTTCTCAGTGCAGACGCCGTCCTGGCACGCCTTCAACCTCAGTGAAGCAACATCCGGGGCGTACGTGGCCGCGACGGCCAAGGAAACGCCGGCTACGTGTCCGATCGCCGGGCATCCCACGGGTTCATCGACGCAACCAGGAAGCAGCGCTGCAGTCCCCATGAGAGTCAAAGCCAGCCCGATTTTGCCCATGCTTCAGGGTAGGACCCAGGGCTGCCGGTGTCCCCGAAATCCGGCCAAGGAACGCAAACAGCTTCGCATCGTTACGGTTCCAAAGCCGCCCGTTGCCAAACCGACACCGCACCCGAGGAGCGCTACGCCGGAAGCCGCAAACCGCCGTCGTGCATCTCTGCCAGGCCGTCCAACAAGAGGCCCTCAAGGGCGCGCTCAAGTTGCTCGGGCGCTGAGTTCAAACGGTGCAGGGCGGCGAGCGGGATTCCGACGCCTGACGGAGCGAACCCGAGATCTGCCGGCGCTTGCTCGAACATTTCGCGGGGGACCGGGCTGGAAGCTTCACGGAGGACGGCCATCACGGCGCCGCGCACCTGCCGGTCCGTGCCGTGCCAGGACTGCCCCTTGGGGACGTACGACGGCGGCGGCTCGCCGGCCGCGAGCCACGCGCAACTGGAACGAACCGGGCACTCAACGCACTTGGGACTGCGCGCGTTGCACACCATGGCGCCGAGTTCCATGACGGACGCGTTCCAGCGCACGGACAGTTCCTGGTCCTCGGGCAGGAGGGCCTCAGCCAAGCGCATCTCCGCGGCGGTCAACGCTGGCGCCGGAAGCGCGTTGCCGGAGATGAGCCGTGCATGGACCCGCCGGATGTTGGTATCCACCACGGTTTCGCGGCGGCCAAAAGCGAAAGCTGCGACGGCGGCCGCTGTGTAATTACCGACGCCCGGCAACCCCAGAAGCTCGTCATAATTGTCAGGTACCTCGCCACCGTGCTGATCACGGATAGCGACGGCTGCCGCATGGAGCCTTAAGGCACGGCGTGGATAACCGAGGCGCCCCCAATGGCGGACGGCTGCGCCGGACGCTTCATCGGCAAGGTGGGCGGGCGTGGGCCAGCGTTCCATCCAATCCAGCCACACCGGAAGAACCCGGACAACTGGGGTTTGCTGCAGCATCACTTCACTGACCAGGATGCCCCACGGGCTGCAATCAGGCTCCCGCCACGGGAGGTCGCGGGCGGTCTCAGCGAACCACTGATCAAGGGCTTGGTGGAGGCCTGCCAGCGGGCCTGAATCGGGAAGTGTCATGCTGCCATCCACTGTAGTGGAAGCGGGGCGGCTCGGCGCCCCGGGAGGTGGCGACGAGGGGACACATCGCGGTGCTGATGGTCAGTCTGGTGACAATTGACGTGACCGGGAACGGTGCGCCTGCGCTGGAGTTGAGCGTGCCTGGCCGCGTCCTGCTGAAAGTGACCATGAACCGGACCTTGGAAGGTACCGGTGTCCGGATCGTCGAACTTTGTCCAACTCAGAAGAGGAAAGTTCCAGTCCAAGAACGCTGGCACTTGCCCTCGTGGATGACGTGCTCAGCCGGGAGCGCCACAACGAAACCATTGGCATCCCGATCAGCGGCACCAAAACGCTGCGTACGAGCTTACGCCCGTAGCTCCTGATCAATCCTTTTCATTCGAGCACGCACCAACTGGAAACGCGCGTCCCAGGGACCAGTCAAGTTTGTCAACGCGGCAGCGGCTGCCATATCGCCGGAGCCCATATCGCTTGCGCACCAGCGTGAGATCAGGTCGGCGTCTCCGCTGGAACGGACGGAGGCCGCAACTGCCTCATTCAATTCGTCACGCATGAGCCCCACGGTCAGATTTGTTGAGCGGTTGAGTAAGCGGGCAGGGTACGCTGCCAATGCTTCTCCGAGGCGGCCGGCCCGCAAATACCCTGCCACTGCGTCTGCGTCGGACATCACACGCACGCCGGCGGCAAAACGGTATGGATTGGGTTCCACCACCGCACCCAGCACCGCGCGGATTCGGTGCATTTCCGTCCGGATTGTCGCGGCCGCTCCGTCCTCGCCGTGCAATTGGTAGGCCAGCTCTTCTGCGCTCCAGCCTTGTGTTCGGGATGCCAGTAAAGCCAGTATTTCGGCTCGGCGCAGCGTGATTGGAATGCTACGGCCGCCATCGAGCTCTGCTGTGGGCTTGTCGCCGAGCAGCCGCAGAAACAGTGTGGAGGCGGTGCTGGGACCGGAAAGCCTGACGGTGGTATGTGGACTCGCCTCCGCCGACGGGCCCGCGGATCTCAGCAATTCCTCCGCTAACCGGACGCCGCAACGCACCATCCGCAGGCTGTCCGGCGTTACTGTATCGATCGGTCCGGAAACATCCAGCACGCCCACGATTTCCCCGCTAAAAGGGTCACGGATCGGGGCGGCTGTGCATGCCCAGTCGTGGTGTGTCCGGACTAGGTGCTCGGCCGAAAACAACTGGGCCGGACCGCCTGTAATAAGCGCTTCACTGATGGCATTGGTGCCGATACCGGACTCGGACCAGTCTGCACCTTCAACGAACTCCAGCGAGTCCGCCAGCCGCAACGCTGACCCGCTGCCTACCCGCCACAGCACCTCACCTTGACTGTCAGTCACGATCAGCAGGTGACGGCCGGCGGCGGACTCATCAGCAAGCATCTGAGACAAAGGCGGAACCACCGACGCCAGGCGGTGTGTGGCGCCCAACGAGCGGGCTTCAGATATGTCATGCAGATGCACCGGGCTGTGCCGCTCTGGATTGATCCCCAGCGCCAGGGAGCGGCGCCACGACTCAAGCAACGATGCCGAGAACGCGGGATCCGGCGAGCCGGACAGGGTGGCCTCCTGCGCACTGCGGAGTCTCATGGCGTACTCCCGAGGGGAGGAGAAACGTAGCCCAGGATCGGGCGCCAACGCGTGCCGCATGTGTCCACTCCCAATTCGCCTTTGAATCCGTCCACTAAGACCCCACAGCAAAAGGGGGTGGGGTCGGTGTAACCCGATTGTAACCCCCCGTGGCATGTACTTGTGATACGAGTCACCATCCGGGCGGGTGTAACGGAAGCGGGAATGACTCATCGCTTGCTATGGAAAGAGGAGACATGCCTGAGACCGCAAACGGCATAGCCGAGGCGTGGCTGGCGCAGTTCGACGAGGCGCTGCGCAGCCGCAACACCGAGGCAGCATTGGAATTGTTCGAGGACGAGTCGTATTGGCGCGACTTTGTATCCTTCACCTGGAATCTCAAGACGCTCGAGGGCAAGGACCAGATCAGGAACATGCTGGACGCCACTCTCGAGGATATCCAGCCACATAACTGGATCCTGGCCGAAGACGCAACCGGCGACGCCGCTAACAGCGAAGCATGGGTCAACTTCGAGACCTCCCAAGCCCGTGGATACGCACACTTGCGGCTGCGCAACGGCAAGTGCTGGACCCTGCTCACCACCATGCAGGAACTGAAGGGCTTCGAAGAGAGGAAAGGGCCCAACCGCGAAAAGGGCGTGGCCCACCACATCAGCAAGGGTCGCAAGTCGTGGCTCGAACTCAAGGAGGAACAAGAAGCCAGGCTCGGCTACGAGGACCAGCCGTATACGGTGATTATCGGCGGTGGACAGGGTGGCATCGGCCTCGGCGCTAGGCTCCGCCGGCTCGGCGTGCCCACCATTATCATCGAGAAAAACGAAAAGCCCGGCGACTCTTGGCGCAATCGGTACAAGTCCCTGCACCTGCACGACCCCGTCTGGTACGACCACCTGCCATACCTGAAGTTCCCGGATGACTGGCCCGTTTTCGCGGCCAAGGACAAGATCGGCGACTGGCTGGAGCACTACACCCGCATCATGGAGCTGAACTACTGGTCCAGCACCGAATGCACCAACGCCCGCTACGACGAAGACGCCCAGGAATGGATCGTCCAAGTCATCCGAGACGGCGAGCCGGTCACCTTGCGTCCCAAGCAGCTCGTCTTCGCCTTGGGCGTCTCCGGTTACCCCAACGTGCCAACGTTCGACGGTGCCGAGAGCTTCCTGGGGGAGCAGTACCACTCCTCCAAGCACCCCGGTGGCGGTGACTGGACAGGTAAGAAGGCCGTGGTGATCGGGTCCAACAACTCGGCCCACGACATCTGCGCCGACCTCTGGGAACACGGCGCCGACGTCACCATGATCCAGCGCTCGTCCACCCACATTGCCCGCAGTGAGTCCCTCATGGACCTGGCCCTTGGTGATCTCTACTCGGAGAAGGCGCTGGCCAACGGCGTCACCACGGAGAAGGCCGACCTCCTGTTCGCCTCGCTGCCGTACCGGATCCTCCCGGACGCCCAGATCCCGGTCTACCAGGAGATGGCCACGCGCGACGCCGATTTCTACTCCCAGCTCGAAGCGGCGGGGTTCGAGCTGGACTTCGGAGTGGACGGCTCGGGGCTGTTCCTTAAGTACCTGCGGCGCGGCTCCGGCTACTACATCGACGTCGGGGCCTCCCAGCTCATCATCGACGGCCGCGTGAAGCTGGCCAACGGTCAGGTCAGAAAGATCACCGGCAACGCTGTGGTGATGGACAACGGCACCGAGTTGGAAGCCGACGTGATCATCTACGCCACCGGCTACGGTTCCATGAACGGCTGGCTCGCGGACCTCGTTTCACCCGAGGTGGCGGACAGGGTAGGCAAGTGCTGGGGCTTCGGTTCCGATACCCCCAAGGACCCCGGGCCGTGGGAGGGAGAACTTCGCAACATGTGGAAGCCCACCAACGTGCCCAACCTCTGGATCCACGGCGGCAACCTGCACCAAAGCCGCCACTATTCCAACTACCTGGCCCTGCAGCTCAAGGCCCGGCTGGAGGGGCTGTCCACACCGGTGTTTGAGCTCCAGGCATCGCACCACACCCGCTGATAACCACCCGCCAGGCGGCGGCTGCACCGATATGGCGCAGCCGCCGCCCTGCCCAAAGGACCTCAACACTATGACTGTTCAGAACAAAGTAGCCCTCGTCACCGGCGCCGGCCAAGGGATCGGCCGGGGTATAGCGCTGAGATTGGCCCGGGACGGATTCCACGTTGCCGTGGCGGATCTTGATTCCCAGCAGGAGAAGGGCGAGGCCGTCGTCGCCGAAATTAGAGCCATCGGGAGCAAGTCGGTCTTCATCGCCGCCGACGTCGGGCGGCGGGAAGATGTTGTGGGTGCAGTAGAGACGGCCGCACGGCAGCTCGACGGCTTTGACGTCATCGTCAACAACGCGGGCATCGCCCAGATCCGGCCGGTACTGGAGATCACCGAGGAGGATCTGGAGCAGGTCTTCCGGATCAACCTGAACTCCGTGATCTGGGGCATCCAGGCGGCCACTGCAAAGTTCGATGAACTCCAACACGGTGGCAAGATCATCTCAGCCGCGTCGATCGCGGCAGTGAAGGGCTTTCCGATTCTCGGAGCGTACTCGGCATCCAAGTTCGCGGTCCGTGGCATCACCCAGGCCGCAGCGCAGGAGCTGGCGCCCAAGGGCATCACCGTAAATGCCTATGCACCGGGCATTGTAGGTACGGGAATGTGGGAGCTGATCGACCGGGAACTGAGCAAGATCAACGGCAAGCCGGCCGGCCAGAACCTGAAGGAGAACGTCGAAGCCATCGCCCTGGGCCGCATCGAGACGCCCGATGACGTCGCGAAAATAGTCTCCTTCTTCGCAGGCCCGGATTCGGACTATGTCACTGGACAAACGCTGCTCGTAGACGGCGGCATCCTGTACAGCTGAGCCCGACGAATCAGACACCAAGAAAAGGCAGAAGAGAACATGAAAGCAGCACGGTTTTACGCCCGCAATGACCTGCGGATCGACGATGTTCCGGAGCCGGAGGTGCGGGCCCGTACAGTGAAAATCCAGGTTGCGTGGTGCGGCATCTGCGGAACCGATCTCCATGAGTTTCTGGAAGGCCCCATCTTTGTCCCATCACCCGGACATCCCCATCCTCTCTCCGGAGAAGAAGCCCCGGTCACCATGGGCCATGAATTCTCCGGCACGATTGTGGAGGTCGGTGAAGGTGTTGACGAACTAGCAGTCGGTGACAATGTCGTCGTCGAACCCTATTTCGTATGCGACGAGTGCGCACCCTGCAAAGCCGGCAACTATCATCTGTGCACGAAGATGGGCTTCATCGGCCTGTCCGGCGGTGGCGGCGGTCTCGGCGAAAAGATTGTCGTGGACACAAGGTGGGTTCACAAAATTGGTGACATTCCGTTGGATGAGGCCGCACTGATCGAGCCGCTGTCGGTTGCCCACCACGCGGTGACCCGCAGCGGCGCCAAGACAGGTGACGTCGCCCTGATCGGCGGTTCCGGACCCATCGGACTACTGACGGCCGCCGTTTTGAAAAGTATGGGTGTCACCACCGTCATCAGCGAGCTCAGCGCGGCCCGCAAGGAAAAGGCGCGCTCCAGCGGGGTCGCGGATTATGTGATCGACCCGAGCCAGGAAGACCTCCAGACACGCGTACAGGAAATCACGAATAGCGTCGGCGCAGATGTGGCATTTGAATGTGCCGGCGTTAATGCAGTGCTGGATACCTTACTTAATGCTGTAAAGCCCGTCGGCGTGGTGGTGAATGTGTCCATCTGGGGCCATCCGGCGACTGTGGATATGCAGAAAATCGTGCTGAAGGAGATCGATTTACGCGGCACAATCGCCTATGTGCGCGACCATGCCGCGGCGATCAGGCTGGTCCAGGACGGCAAAGTGGACCTCAAACCATTCATCACCGGACGGATCGCGTTGGAAGACCTTGTGGACAAGGGGTTCGAAACCTTGATCAACCACAATGACACCGCGGTGAAGATTCTGGTCCACCCGTAGTCGCCGGCGGTCTGTACGGGACCGCCTTGGGGTGGAGATAACTCCGAAATGCTCTTCGGAGGCTGGTAGCCGACACGTAGATCTAATTAGGCTGCAGGGAGGTGCCCCTTCAAGTTTGGGCGCACCTCCCTCCACCATCAGCACAGCCAACCCGTTTGCTCAAGCAGGGAGAATGAGCCTCGTAATCTCTTCGACTCGTCCGGTGCCGTTGACCCGTCTGAGGAGGCCCAGCTCTTCGTAGTGCGACACGACGGCCTCGGTCTCATGCTGATAGAGGTCCAACCGGCGGCGTATGACCTGTTCAGTATCGTCCGTGCGGCCGTCCACCGCTGCGCGCTTGAGCAGCCGCGTGACTAGTTCCTCGCTGTCTGCCGTTAGCTGCAGGACACAGTCCAATTGCTGGCCCTTGTCGGCGAGGACGTGATCGAGGAACTGCGCCTGAGTGACCGTGCGGGGATAGCCGTCCAAAAGGAAGCCGTCGGCGACATCAACTTGCGCGAGCCGATCACAAACCATGTTGTTGGTGAATCTGTCCGGAACGAAATCGCCCCTGTCCATGTATTGCTGGACCTCAATGCCTAGCTTTGTACGGCCACGGACATTCTCGCGGAAGATGTCCCCTGTAGAGATGGCGACAATACCGAGTTGCGACGAAATACGTTCTGCCTGGGTGCCTTTGCCAGAACCGGGAGGGCCCATGAGCAACATTCTCTTCATGGCAGCTACTTTCTACTTAGTGAGCGATTTGGCGATCTGGGCCATGATGCCGGGGTCTGCCAGTGTGGTGGCGTCGCCGGTGTCGCGGCCTTCGGCGATGTCCTTGAGGAGGCGCCGGACGATCTTGCCGGAGCGCGTTTTGGGCAGTTCCGGAACGATCAGCAGCTGCTTGGGCTTGGCGATCGGGCCGATTTCCTTGCCCACGTGGTTCCGCAGTTCCAAAACCGTTTCGTCGCCGTTGTTCACGGCGTCACCGCGGAGGATGACGAACGCGACCACAGCTTGGCCGGTGGTGTCGTCAGCTGCACCCACCACGGCTGCCTCGGCAACGGACGGGTGGCTGACCAGGGCGGATTCGATCTCCGTGGTGGAGAGACGGTGGCCGGAGACGTTCATGACGTCGTCCACGCGGCCCAGGAGCCAGACGTCGCAGGTCAACAACTCGCGGGCCTGCTTCGCCCAGAACGCGGGACGGTCCGCCTCTGCCTCTGCGTAGGCGTCAGCGCTGGTCACGGCGTTCGCGGCGAACTCCGCAGACGGCGCGAACTTGCGGTTCTCATGGAGGAGGTTTTCAAGCGCCTCACCCTGCTGAACATAGTTTTCCGCTGACATCGCGGCAATATCCGTTGACATGTATAAACCCTTCGTTTTCCTTCAGTTTCTGCGGGGTCAAGGCAAGGTAGCCCGTTGCCTTCCTCAATCGGCCGGGAACACTGCAGGTTTCTCTCGCTGCGACCGTGCCGTGGACCTCAGCGTAGGAGCGGGGAGGTTACAAGCAGGTTGCACCTGCAGTTCTGCAGACGGATGGGGAGTTCTTGCACCTAACGTGCGATTGCTCCAGCTAGACCGCCGGCGGGCCGGCCGCCGCCCCCCAAAACTGCCCATGGTCGACGTCACACACGCCCGCATGAGGCCCTTTCGGCGTGGAGGTTAGGTGCCCATGCGGCTGCGCGCCTAGCCTAGAACCATGGCCAACACGGGTAAGCAGGATTCGACCGCGCGCACGTCAGCGCCGGCGAAGGGTGCTGCCCCCGGCAAAAAGCGACGGCCGAGCCCTGCCGTGTACCGCCGTCGTCGGCAAGTGGTTTTTGGCGCCCTGCTGCTGGTCATCGCACTGGTGATCGGCGGGGTGGTGGCCCTCACCGGCGCGCTGGCTGGTGACCCGGAGCCGCAGGCCGTCAGCACGCCCCAGGCATCAACGGTGCCAAGCCAGGGAAGTACCCCGACGGGAACGGCTGCGGCGTCGCCATCGCCCACACCCGTGTGCGATTTCAACCTGATGACCGTGGCCGCCAAGACCGATAAGCCCGCTTACGGTCCGGAGGAAAAGCCGCTGCTGACCATGACCATCACCAACGGCGGCACGGCCCCGTGCGAGGTCAACGTGGGCACCTCGCAGATGGAGTACTTGCTGATGAGCGGCTCGGACCGGATCTTCTCTTCTAAGGACTGCCAAACGGGCGGCGAGGATCTCATCAAGACCATCCAGCCCGGCAAGAGCGAAACCGCAAACTTTCCCTGGCAGCGCAACCGGACGCTGGAAGGCTGCGCCAGCATCGCCGCAACGCCGGGAGCGGGTGGCGCCTACTACACGTTCGAGGCGCGCCTCGGAAACAAGGCGAGCCCCAAGGTCGCCTTCCAGCTGAACTAGCGCTCATCCAAGCGCGAACGCCCGACGGCGGCGCTCGGCTTTAGAGGAAACGGTCCAGCAGGCTTGCCTCGGCCATGCGGCTCAGGCCTTCGCGGACTGTGCGGGCGCGCTGATCGCCGATTCCGTCCACGGTCATGAGGTCATCGATGGTGGCTGCCATGAGGTTCTGGAGTCCGCCGAAGTAGTCCACCAAACGGTCGGCCACTGCCTTGGGAACGGACTTGAGGCCGGAAAGGAGCCGGTAACCGCGCGGCTGCACTACGGCGTCCAACTGCTCCACTCCGCCTGCGAAGCCGATGATGTGGGCAATGCGGCTGAGGTCGATCAGTTCGGTGGGGCCAAGGTTGAGGAGTGCTTGGACGGCTTCCTCAATTTCCTCGGGCGTCGCGTCCGGATCGGAGTAGTCGCGGATGATGACGTCGCTGCCCGGTCCGCGTCCCATGGTGAGTTCCTCCACCTGAAGGGACAACAGCCGGCCGTCTTCACCGAGTTCCAGCACGTATTGGGCGATTTCCTCGGAGATGCGACGAACCATTTCCTGGCGTTGCAGCGTGACGGCAACATCCCTGACGGTGACCAGGGCCTCGATCTCCAAGGCGGAAAGGGAGCTGGTGACCTGGTCAAGACGTGCGCTGTACCTCTCCAAGGTGGCCAGTGCCTGGTTGGCGCGGGCCAGGACCTTCTCCGAGCCCTCCAGCACGTGGCGCAAACCGTTCACGTAGAGCGCGATGATCTGCATGGACTGGCTGACGGAAATAACGGGAACGCCGGTCTGGATGGCCACGCGTTCTGCAGTGCGGTGCCTGGTGCCTGATTCCTGGGTCTCAATGCTTGAATCCGGCACCAGTTGGACGGCCGCGCGGACAATGTTGCTGGCGTCCTTGTCGCAGATGATGGCGCCGTCCATTTTGGCCAGTTCACGCAGACGCGTTGGGGAGAAATCAATGCCGATATCGAACCCGCCCGAACAGATGGAGTCGATAGTGCGGTCGTACCCCAGCACGATCAAGGCGCCGGTGCGTCCACGAAGAATGCGTTCCAGGCCGTCACGCAAAGGAGTTCCGGGTGCGACTCTGGCAAGGGTCGCCTTGAGCGACTCTTCCGGGCTCCGGGCCATAGGGTTTCCCTTCGAAGGTGCAAGCCATGGCTCACAGACAAGCTGAATCCGGCGTCAGCGCGCACTGCCAAAAATGCCCACAAGACGACAAGCACAATGATAGGGCTTCCGGACGCCATTAACCGCACCAGCAAGCCCCAAAGTGGTCCATTTGGTGATGTTCGGTGTGGCCCGGAAAGTGGTTTGGCGACCGATTGACGCGAACCCTATTTCGGTCAATCAGCCGCCATCGCTCTAGCGCTGGCCGCGCCCAAGGCCTGTCAGCAAGGCGCTGCCCGCTTCCCGCCACAGCCCGTGGTTCCCCGGCGCAGCAGCACTTTCTGCCAAATATTTAATCCAATCGCCGTACTCCGTAATATCCCGGGCAGCTGCTGCAGCTACGGCATCGCAGGCGAAACCCACCGCGGTGCTCCCATCGTCCAAGGTGATGGACCCCAGCAACATCGGTTCGGGCAATTCGGCCAGGAAAGATCCCAACGCCGCCTCGGAAAGCAGCCATCGTTCTGCTACGAGCCCGGATCCTTGTTCAGACCGAACCACTCCGGGCTTGGGAGGCGTGGTTTCCAGGGCCACCATGCGGTACCTCGCCGCAGTGACAACCCGGCCCTCCCAGAAAGCTCCGCGCCGCTCAAGTTCCGCTGCCAACGGCTGGCCCTTCCGGTGGGCACCCACCACTACAAGAGGTACGACGGCGGCCCCCGCGGCAACCGGCCAAGGAACCTCTGTTGCGCCGAAACTTGCGGGTGCCGCCCCGGGTGCGAACAGTTCCGGCTTCTCCGGGGTCACCTCGATCCGTCTGGCTATGTCCGCGGCCACCCCGTCCTCGAAGGTGCGGGCGATGACTGTCAGGCCGAACTGCGAAACTGCGCCGCCTGTCCCGCCCGCGCTGCCGTCGCCGTCGGTAACAGTTCCTGCCGGGACTGCAACAGCGCTGAGATCAAAGAGGTTGCAGAAGTTCGTGTACGTGCCCATCCGGGAATTGACCCCCACGGGATCAGCCGCAACCTCGGCAAGTGTCGGGTGGAAAGGTGCTGTTGGCACAATCAGGGCATCGAAGCCGTCCAGCCGCAGCATCGCTTCCTTCTTGAGCTGCTCCAGGGCCGCGGTGTCCGTCACGTACTGGTATGCCGGTACTTTGCCCGCGGCTGTAATGATCCCTGCCACGGTGGGATCGAGTGTTGCAGAAAACCCGCCGGCCCGCACCTCATCAACAAAGCTCCCGACGGCGGCATAACGCTCGGCCACCAATCCGCCGTCGTATAGCAGCCGGGCGGCCTCCAGGAAGACGTCCACGTCAATGGCTTCGGCCACCACCCCGGTGGATCGTAGGCGCTCTATCTGGGCTTCGAGCTCGAGCGCCCACGCGTCCGGGAGTGCCGGCAGCGCGGCCGGATAGGCCACCCGCGGAGTTGCCGGTGCGGCGATCTTCACGTCCGCTGGCCAGCTACGACCCTCCCCGGCCATGATGCCCATGGCGAGCTCGGCAGTTGCGAGGTCGCGGGCAAAGATGGTGGCGGTATCCCAGGAACGGCAGGCCGGAACCACACCCTCAGTGGACACCACGCCCAGCGTCGGCTTGATCCCCACAATCCCCTGCAGGGCGGCGGGAATCCGCCCCGAACCGGCGGTATCCGTACCGATGGCAAGGTCCACGAGTCCCAGGGCCACTGCCACTGCGGAACCTGAGCTGGAGCCACCGGAAATCCGTTCGGGACGACGGGAATCGCGCACAGCTCCATACGGGCTGCGGGTTCCCACCAGTCCCGTGGCGAACTGGTCCAGGTTGGTAGCCCCCAGCACCAGGGCACCCGCGTTGCGGAGCCTCGCAACCGGCACCGCATCCCGGGCGGGCACTTCACCAAAGCCGGGGCACGCCGCCGTCGTCAGGAGACCGGCCACGTGCACGTTGTTTTTCACGGCGAGCAACAGACCAACCAGAGGCAGGTCCTTGCCGGACGCCGCGGCCGCATCAATCCGTGAGGCTTCGGCGAGCAGCTCATCCCGCCCGCGCAGGTGAATCCATATTTCAGGACGGCCGACGGCGTCAATCGCCTCGAGTGCCGCCAGGACGCGTTCCACGGTAGGCCCGGTCATGAGGCGCTGCCTTCCAGCACAAGTGCGGGTTCCCGGACGTCAACAGGCTCGAGCACCACCAGAGCCTCACCGGCCACAACCTGCGCACCGGCCGTAGGCAGTACGCGGTGGACTACGCCACCAACAGGTGCCTGGATGACCGTCTCCATCTTCATAGCTTCAAGGGAAACCAGCGGTTGGCCGGCCGCCACCAGGTCACCGGGTTCCACATCCACTTTCCACACACTCGCGGCGAACGGAGACGTAACCAAGGTGCCGCCGTCGGGAACCACAACGTCATCCGCCGGCGGGGCCAGGGACACAACCTGCTCGGCGCGATCGAACTCGCCGGCTTCCTCCCAAGCCTGCCGCTCCACGGCGAAAGCCGCGGACTGGGTCTCACGGAACTCCGCAATGGAGACGCTGTTGCGCTCAAGGAATTCCTCATGCTCGGCCAGCGAGAAGGTGCCGTCCTCAATCTCCACGCCCCGGCCCCTGCCGGCTGCCATATCGGCCCGGAGATCAAGCAGTTCCTCAGGGCTGACGGGGTACCAGGAAATTCGGTCGAAGAAACGGAGCAACCACGGGGAACCCGGCTCAAAGGGCGCTGTGTCCGCGTAGCGCGACCAGACCTGCGTTGTGCGCCCAACAAACTGGTAACCGCCGGGACCTTCCATGCCGTAGATGCACATGTAGGCACCGCCGATGCCCACGGCATTCTCAGGGGTCCACGTGCGGGCAGGGTTGTACTTGGTGGTGACCAGCCGGTGCCGCGGGTCCAGGGGCGTTGCTACCGGAGCGCCCAAGTACACATCGCCCAGTCCCAGCACAAGGTACTCGGCGTTGAAGACGGTGTCGAAAACATCATTGACGGACTCCAAGCCGTTGATGCGGCGGATGAACTCGATGTTCCACGGGCACCACGGGGCATCATCACGGACACCGGCCATGTAGCGCTCGATCGCTTCACGGGTGGCGGGATCGTCCCAGGACAAGGGGAGGCGGACGCTGCGGCTGGGCACTACCAATTCCGAGCTTGCAGGGAGCGAGGCGTCTATCTCCCTGACCAGGCCCAACAGCTTGGATGTGGGCAGCACCGACGGATCAGCCTTGATCTGCAGGGAACGGATGCCCGGGGTCAGATCCACAATGCCCGGCACACCGAGGCGTTCAAGTTCCTGATGGAGGGCGTGGACGCGGGCGCGGAGGCCAAGATCCAACACCATGTCCCCGTACTCCACCAAAAGGTTGTCATCACCAGAGCGGCGGAAGGTGACGGCAGGCCGTCCGTCGCCTTCGGGCACCCGGCCCAACACGCCGTCGTCGCCGTCCCCGCGAAGCAGCGCGGCGTTACTGAAGCTGCCGCCGGTGCCTGACCCGCCAGCACCCGGCAGAACCAGCTGCCTCGCGACGCCGAGCTCCTTGATCGAGGGCGCCTCCACCGAGCGGATCGGCACAAAGCGGACCTTATCCCCGGGCCGCAGCTGCCCCAGCTTCCAGCGCTCGCCGGTCACAACGGTGACGGGGCATACGAAACCGCCCAGGCTCGGACCATCGGGACCCAGCAGGATGGGGGTATCGCCGGTGAAGTCCAGGGCTCCCACGGAGTAGGCGGTGTCGTGGATGTTGGAAGGGTGCAGTCCGGCCTCGCCGCCGTCATTGCGTGCCCAGCGCGGCTTGGGTCCGATCAGGCGGACGCCGGTGCGGGCGGAGTTGAAGTGGACCTCGTATTCCGCGGCATAGAGTTCCTGGATGTCCTCGCGTTGGAAGAATTCGGGCGCACCATGCGGGCCTTCCACTACCTTCAGCTCCCATTCGGAGGTGAGAGCCGGGCGGCTTTCGGCAGGAACCACGCCGGGGACGGTTTCAGGCAGGTGCCCGGTGACCGTGCGGAGCACATCACTGGCCCTCAGCACTCGGCCGCCGTGTCCGCCGAACTGTCCCAACGTGAAGGTCGAGGCACTGCCCAGATACTGGGGAACATCCAGCCCGCCTTCAAACAGGACATACCCCCGCAGCCCGGATCCGTCCGCCGAGCCAACGTCCAGGAGGCCGTTCTCCGGGACGGTGATGGGCTCCCAGGTGTTTGCGGCGTTGCCGTTGACGGTCACGGTGACGTCGGCGCCCGTGACGCACACGGTGGTGGAGTGGGTGAAACGGAGCGCCGGCCCGGCCATGGTGAATTCCAAACCAGGTGCGCCCTCAGGGTTTCCCAGCGCGGTGTTGCCCAGGCGGAACGACAAATCATCCATGGGACCACTGGGCGGCACGCCGATCTGCCACAGTCCGGTCCTGCCCGGCCAATCCTGAACGCTGGTCTGGAGGCCCGGCCGTTCAACAGTGATACGTGGCTCAGGATCGCCCACGGTGTTCAGGGTCCCGGTGGAGTGCTGGGCAGCGCGGACCACGTCCATCCCGGCCACGGCACGCAGCATGCCCAGGTTCGTTTCGATTCCGTCAATGCGGGTCTCTGCCAGCGCAGAGGCCAAGGCATCAAAGGCGGCGTCGCGGGTGGTGCCGGACGTGATGACCTTGCCCAGCAGGGGATCGTAACTGGTGGAGACTTCACTGCCGGTCTCCACCCAAGCGTCAATGCGTACGACGTCGGAGGCCGGGTACTGCGCGTTGGTGACGGTTCCGGCGCTGGGCTGGAAGTTCCGGGCAGGGTCTTCTGCATAGATGCGCGCTTCCACGGCATGGCCCGAGACGGGCAGGCTGTCCGGCACGCCGTGAAGTACGGGCTCCTGCTGGGCCAGGTTCAGCATCCATTCCACCAGGTCAACGCCGGTGATGGCTTCGGTGACGGGGTGTTCTACTTGCAGCCGGGCGTTGACCTCAAGGAAGGAGGCT
The DNA here is from genome assembly GCF_902506065.1 of Arthrobacter sp. 9V. GTDB lineage: Bacteria > Actinomycetota > Actinomycetes > Actinomycetales > Micrococcaceae > Arthrobacter. The sequence goes on along the minus strand of NZ_LR732912.1, from coordinate 4,382,916 downwards.
TCCTGGCGGACGGGATCGTAGACGAACTCCACGGTGCCTGCAGAGCGGTAGCCTACTGAGGCGCAGAGGGCGCGGGAGCTTCGGTGCAGTTCCTCCCGCAATGCCTCAGGGAGATCCTGGGCGGGAGCCTCTTCAAGTACTTTCTGATGGCGGCGTTGCAGTGAGCAGTCGCGGTCGCCGAGGCTCACTACACGGCCCTCACCGTCGCCGAACACCTGGACTTCCACGTGGCGGGCGTGCTCGATGTAGCGTTCAGCGAAGACTCCGGCGGTTCCGAAGCTGGAGCTGGCAAGTCGAGCCACCCGGGAGTAGTTGTCACGGAGTTCGGCTTCATCGCGGCACACGGCCATGCCGATTCCGCCGCCACCTCCGGTTGCCTTGAGCATGAGCGGGTAGCCGATGGTTCCTGCCGCGGCCACTGCTTCGTCCACACTGTCCAGCAGACCGGATCCCGCGATCATGGGAACCCCGGCGCGCTGGGCGGCATCCCTGGCAGTGTGCTTGGTCCCGAAGATCCGGAGTTGCTCCGGGGTGGGACCTACGAAGACCAGCCCTGCTGCCTCCACGGCTTCCGCGAATGCTGCATCCTCGGACAGGAATCCGTAGCCGGGGTGGATGGCGCCTGCCCCGGTGGCGGCTGCCGCACTGAGGATGGCCTCCACCTTGAGATAGGACTCCTTGGCCGGTGCGGGACCCAGCAGGACGGCCTCGTCCGCGAGCTTCACATGCTTGGCGCCGCGATCAGCCTCGGAGAAGACGGCCACGGTGCGCAGTCCCGCGTTACGGGCGGACTCAATGATCCGGCAGGAAATCTCGCCACGGTTGGCAATAAGAAGGGTATCGAAACGGGTCATGCGCGGGCCTCCGGACGTGTGACGATCATGCGCACCGGCGTGGGGTTGAAGCCGTTGCAGGGGTTGTTGATTTGGGGGCAGTTGGATACCAGCACCAGCGTGTCCACCTCTGCGCGAAGGGCTACTCGCTTGCCGGGTGCGGACAACCCGTCCACTATTCCCAGGGCGCCATCCGGGTCCACGGGCACGTTCATGAACCAGTTGATGTTGGACACCAGGTCCTTCTTGCCCAGATCCCACTTGGCGCCTTCAATGAGGAAGTTCTCAACGCAAGCGTGCTGTTCATGGGTGTGCTGACCGTAGCGGAGGGTATTGGATTCCTGCGAGCAGGCGCCGCCGATGGTGTCATGGATGCCAACCTCGTCCGCCACCACGGTCATGAGTTCCAGGCCGCTGTCTGCGCGCAGGATTGAGCCGGTAGTGAGGAAGATCGAACCCTGGCTCGCGATGGTCACGGCGGCGGAGTACCGGGTGCTGGTGTCCTGTGCTGCATAAAGGATGCAGTCGACGGCTTGGTTGCCATCGAGGTCAACAATGGTGAGGATGTCTCCGGCTGCCACCACAGCGGACCAGGGGCCGCGGGCTTCCACCAATTCGTCCAACACCACCTGCCCCGGCACTAGTGCGGGGATGCTTTCTGCGATGACGTTCATGCGGAGGTCCTTGCGTTGTAGTCGAGTTCTGTGTTGTGGAGGGCAAGACGCCCTTCCGGGCCGAGGCCAACATCCAGGGTTCCGTCCTTGAGCGCTTCAAGGTCCTGCGGTGCCTGCCAGGCCACGATGTCGACTGCGCTGCCGGTGAACTCCGCGCGCGGATCCAGCGGATGTGCGGTGTTGGCCAGTACCAGCACTGCGTCCATGTGGAGGAGAAGCTCGACGACGGCCCCGGCGCCTGCGCTGCCGGCGAACCGGATGCTGCCATCCGGGTCCACGGTGACGCCCTTGAAGAAAGAGATCGACGGCGGCAGTTGCCTTTGACTGACTCCGTGCTTCATGCCGCCCAGGGTGAGGAGTTCGCGGCCTGCCGGTGACGGGCTGTGGGCGGACCCGGCACCGTACTTGGCAGTGTTACCGGCCAGGTTTGTGGTGCCGGCAAGGGCATCGTGCTTGCCTGAACAATCGGCCACTACGGTTGCCATGAGCCGGCCGGCGTCGGATAGAAGCGGGTGCCCTGTGGTGATGTATGCCTGCCAGGGGACTTTGACGGTGTCCGCTACGTTGAGTCGCTCATGCTGGGCCCCGCTCCGGATGATGACAGCGTGAACGCAAGCATCGCCGTCGAGGTCTGTGAGCCTGAGGCGCGTCCCGCGGGCCAGTTCCAGGTGGGTGTAGCGTCCGAAGGCGAGTGTCTCCGCCCAAGTGAGGGAATCCTTCGCCTCCTGGGGGAGTGCCGACGTCAAGCGCGCAGGGGCCGAAGCTGGCGGGACGTGGATCATGGTTTCGGCCGTGAGTCCGTGCTGGGCCCGTGCGTGCAGCTTGGCGCCGGCTGTTGTGGCGGTACTGTTTTCAGCGGTCCGTGTTTCAAGAGTCTGAGTCATGGCAATCATTTCTGTGCTGGTGCTGGTGCTGGTACTTGGAACTGGCGGTGGCGTTAGCCGGCGTTGGCGGATTCGGCAGCGATTGCGGCCTTGTTGTCCCGGACCCGTATGTTCCGCCGGACCCAGATGCCCAGGATCAGGACGGCGCCCACCATGATGGGGGCGGAGAAGAGCAGGATCCCGTGTTCGCCGGAGGGGTCGTACACTTCCGGGCGGGGCCAGGAAAGGTTGATGACCATCACGGCGCCGTACAGCACGGCCAGGATGTTGACAGTAAGGCCCCAACGGCCCAAGGAGAAGAGTCCCGCCGGCATGGTCTGCCCAACACGGCCCCAGTCGCCCCGGAAACGGCTGAGCAACTGCGGCACGGTGACCATCAGGTACGCCAGATACACCATCACTATGCACACGCTGCAGAGGGTGGTGAAGAGTGCGGAGTTGCCGATGTTGATGGCCAGGATGCCCACAGCCAGGGCGCCGATCGCAATGGAGGGCCACATGGGGGTTCCGCGCTTGGCGTGGACCTTTGCGAGCAGGGCCGAGGCCGGGAGTTTGCCGTCGCGGGCCATGGAGAACACCAGCCGTGAACCTGCCGTTTGGATGGCAAGGGTGCAGACGAAGATGGCAATTGCCACGTCAACCAGCAGTACTTTCCCCCAGAACGTGCCCAGCACAGCGGTCAGTACGTAGGGCAGTCCTTCGGTGGCCAGCCGGCCGTCGTCCAGGCTTGGTGCTGCCATCAGTGCGGCGATGATCATGAGTCCGCCGCCTATGCCCGAGATAATGAGCGCGGAGAGAATGGTGCGCGGGGCCGTCTTGCGGGGGTTCTTGGTTTCCTCCGACAGTTCACCGGCGGAGTTGAAGCCCACCATCACGTAGGCCGCCATCAGCCCGGAGACCAGGAAGGCGCCCACCGCGCCAAGGTCAGAGGTGGTGACCACGCTGACGTCCGCCACCACCTCCGGGCCGCGCTGCGCGGCCGAGAACAGGGCGAGGATCACCGCGGCCACTCCCACAATCTCGCAGGTAACGCCGATGGAGTTCACGTGGGACATGAGCTTCACGCCCAGGCAGTTGATCACGGTGGTGAGCACAAGTAGAGCCGCACCAAGGATCACTGCGTTTGCCGCGCCCGAGGGGGTTGTCAGGGCGGGATCGCCGCCCACCACTTGGAAGCCATCCCACAACTGGGGGAGGACCACCTGGAGGGCAATGGCTGCCGCGGCGGCAGTGATGACCTGGGCGATGGACATGAACCAGCCCGCGAACCAACCCACCACTTCGCCCCCCACTCGGCGCGACCATTGATAGACAGCGCCGGACAGGGGGTAGCGGGCGGCGAGTTCGGCAAAGTTCAATGCCACAAGGAGTTGACCCACCAGGACCACGGGCCAGGTCCAGAAGAAAGCAGGGCCGGCGAACGAGTAGCCGAAGGCGAAGAGCTGGAAGATGGTGGTGAGGATGGAGACGAACGAAAAACCTGCGGCGAACGATGCGTATCGGCCCAGCTTGCGGTGCAGGGTGGGCTGGTAGCCAAGTGCTGTCAGGTCTGCATCGTCGGTGCGGCTGGCCGCCGTCGAAAGGGTGGATGTCATCGGGTTTCTCCGTGTCTGGGACGGGATGTGGAACCAGCCCGGAGAGGCTCGGATTACCCTTCCGGAATATCGGTCACTTGATAGTTTTCCAGCGCGGTGTCCCCGTAGCGTTTCGCCAATGTAAAGCCTTGGTTACCACGTATTTCCGGGGTGTAAATGAAAACTCACCATCGCGGGAGACCCTAGTGAACGGGCACTTTGGAGGTGGTGCGATGCAAGAATGAAGGGTGACTACAGCCGGACCGGGACGCCCCCGCAAGCAGCAAGCGATACGCCCGGGAGCCACCGCCCGCGATGAAATCCTGGATGCGGCAGCCGAGCTCTTCACGAGTCAAGGGTTCGCCAACACCTCCACCCGGGCCATTGCCGATGCCGTGGGAATCCGGCAATCCTCGCTGTATCACCACTTCTCCACCAAGGACGAGATCCTGGGAGAGCTCCTCGGCGGGACGGTGTCTACCAGCCTGGCGTTCGCCCGGGCTGTGCGGGATCATTCCGACGACGCCGGCCTGGCTGCGGCACGGTTGCACGCGGTGGTGTTGTTTGACGGTTCACAGCTGTGCAGTTCGCGCTGGAACCTGGGGGTGCTCTATCACCTCCCTGAAGCCAGGGCAGAGATCTTCCAACCCTTCATGGCAGCCCGCAAGGAACTCAGGACCATCTACTCGGAACTGGGCAATGAGCTCATAACTGCCGCTGGTCCCCACGCCGACCCAGGCCTTGGAGATACCGCATTCCGGCTGGTGGAGTCCCTGATCAACCTCCGTGCTGACGGACTGATCTCAAAAGATTCGGCATCCACCACCGCCGATACCGTGGTGACGCTGGCCGGGCTGAGGCGCGAACTCCCGGCAGTGAGGGCTGCCGGCAAGGAGCTCATCCTCCGCTTTGGGGCACCTGTCTCCTTGGCGAGCTGATACGCCGAGCTAATAGGCCGGGCTAAGACAGCGGGCTAGGACCGCCTAGTAATCCACCTGCCGCTTGAGCTTGTTCCCCAGCCACAGCATGGCCAGGCTCACCAGGAGGAATCCAACGGAAATTGCGACGGCAAACACCACAACGCCACCCCAGCCGCCGGCCCTGGCAGGATCAATGAACCAATACGGGTACCAGTCAACGAACGCCCCGCGGATGAGGCTGTAGAGCAGGTAGCCAATGGGGTAGAGCAGCCAATACCAAATGTGCTTGGGGCGCAGGGTGGCCCTGGGCGGTTGGAACAGCCAGTCAGCCACCATCACCACGGGGATCAGGTAGTGGACCACAAAGTTGACCCACGGGAGCAACGAACCGAGGTCTTCGCCGGCAAGCAGCGCACCGAACACCAGGCCCACCACGGCCATGGCGATGGTGGCAGTGCCTCGGGTGACGTCATCGATTTCGCTGGGGCGCTTCCGGATCAGCACCCTGTAACCGCTGATGAGGAGCACCAGGGCGGCGAAGATATTGGACAGGTTGGTGAAGTAGCTGAAGAAGTTCCATAGGTCATAGCCCAGGCCCAAGTGAACTGTCAGCTGTGTTCCTACCGCCACCAAGGTCAGCAGGCCAAAGAAAAAGCGTCCCCCGATTAGCACATTCCGTTTGGTCATGCCTCTCATCCTCGCTGACTCCACACCCCGAACAGCCTCGACACCCCGGCAGGATTACGTGATCAGCAGTTCCAGCGCCTCAGCCAGGTGACCCACCTCGCGCACCGAGAAGCCGTCCGGGATAACGCCCGCACCTGCCGGGCTTGCCGGAACAATGGCGTGCGTGAAGCCGAGCCGGTGAGCTTCCTGGATGCGCTGGTTGATCCCGGGAACCGGACGGACCTCGCCTGCCAGGCCAACCTCGCCGAACGCAATAAGCCTTTGCGGGAGTGCCTTCCGGGACTTCGCCGATGCCACGGCCAGCGCGACTGCCAAGTCCGTTGCCGGTTCCGTCAGCTTCACGCCGCCCACGGTTGCCACATAGGAATCGTCTTTATGCAGCATGCAGCCGGCACGCTGCTGAAGAACTGCCAACAGCATGGCAACCCTGGAGCTTTCCAACCCGCTGGTGGCACGGCGGGGCTGGGAATTGGCGCTCTCGGCAAGAAGGGACTGAACCTCAGCCAGCAAGGGCCTGCGGCCTTCCATGGTCACCGTAATGCAGGTGCCCGAAACAGGCTCACGGGTCCGTGAGACGAACAACCCGCTGGGATCAGCCAGCCCCTCAATGCCGGTCTCGTTAAGGTCAAAGCATCCGACGTCGTCCGTGGCGCCATAGCGGTTCTTCACGGCCCGCAGCAGGCGTAGACGGGAGTGGCGCTCACCTTCGAACTGGCACACAACATCCACCAGGTGTTCCAGCAAACGGGGCCCCGCGATGGTGCCTTCCTTGGTCACATGGCCCACCAGGAGCGTGGTCATATTGCGTCGTTTGGCCGCGGAAATGATGGAAGCCGCAACTTCGCGTACCTGGGACACGCCACCAGCGCTGCCCTCCACGTCTGCACTGCTCAAGGTCTGGACGGAGTCCACAATCAGCAGCTTGGGTTCAAGCTTTTCCACTTGACCCAGCGCCTGCCCGAGGTCGGTCTCGGCAGAGAGATAAAGGGTGTGGGCCACAGCATCGATCCGCTCGGCACGCAGCTTCACCTGCGCCGCCGACTCCTCACCCGTGATGTAAAGAACGTCCTGTCCGGTGCGCGCGAACTTCGCGGCGACGTCCAACAGCAGGGTGGACTTCCCGACGCCGGGCTCCCCGGCCAACAGGATGACGGCACCCGGGACGAGCCCTCCGCCCAGGACGCGGTCCAGTTCGTCCACGCCCGTGGGCAGGAATGCCGCCGTGGTCCCATCCACCTCAGCGATACGGCGGGCCGGCTCCAAAACTGTAGCGGCCGCCGTCGTACGCGCTACCGTGGCGCCGTATTCCTCAACGGTTCCCCACGCCTGGCACTCGCCGCAACGGCCCACCCATTTGATGGCGGTCCAGCCACATTCGGCACACTTGTAGGCGGGTGTTTTGGATGCGCGGGACGTCTTGGAAGCCATGGTTTCAAGAGTAGTGGCGGGGACCGACAGTATTAGCCGCCGATCCCGGCGCAGGCTACAGCGCCGGAAGCACCGCGCGGGCCTCGTCCGGTTCCATGCCGCTGGCTTCCAGCAGGTCCACCATGAGCGGCCGGAACAACATGACCACCGTTTCGCCCTCGAGCCTTTGCACATCCAGCATCTTGGGGTGTAGCCGCGCAGCGATATCCGAGAGCTCGTTCCGGGCCCGGCGCAGATGAACGCGGCGGGTTCCTTCGCTCTGCTCGGACAATCCAATGGTCATCTCATCGATTGCCGCGGCAGTTTCCTGCAAGACTTCGGAGATGCTGTCGATCGCTTCGTCAGACAACGCGGCATGGTTGATGGCACTGGTGAGCCTGCGGGCAAACACGCGGCTGTTGCGAAGCGCAAGGTCTATGTATTCCAGCGAATGCTCCAGGCCCGCAAGCTCATCGCGATGTCTCCGGTGGGCCGGCGCAAGGGTGGCAACTTCACCGGAAGCGCGCAAAGTCTGCCGCATTCGATCCACCAGCGGCTGGCAGTTCCGGCCGCGGATCAGTGCGTGCCAGGCGATAGTGGAGTCACTCTCAGTCAGCGCCTTGCCACATTCACGCAGCACTTCCGCCAGTTCATGCAGGATCCTCTGGACGTCCTTGCGGGGCTCCCGGCGTGGGTCTTTGGGCACCAGGATGGTCACCAGCAGTGCGAAAACGCCACCAACCACGGCGTCCAGGCTGCGCGTAAACGGCCCACCGGCCGGCGCCGGCAGCAGCACCACCAGCAACGACTGAAGCCCCAGCTGGGTGGTGAAGATAGTTCCGCTATCCAGGAACCTGGCCAGCAGGATAGAGAAAAGAAGCACGACGGCCGCCTGCCAGATCCCGGCGCCCAGCCAGTGAAGCAGCAAATCACCCACCACGATGCCCAGGGTGCAGCCAAGGCCCACCTCGATCACCCGGCGCAGGCGCGGATCGCGGGAAAAGCCCAAAGCAATCAGGGAAGAAGTCGCGGCGAACAAAGGCCCTTGATGGCCCAAGACGTATTCAGCGAAAGCGTAGGCGCCCACGGCGCACACTGTCATCTGGGTGGCCGGTGTCAACGAATTCCGGCTGCGAACCAGGCCCGTCCGGACTCTGGCGCGCAGGAACCTCTTGCTTGCAGAAAATCCCTTTGCGGCAGCCATGCTTTCCAGTCTATTTGCCCAACCCTCACAACTACCTCAAGCCCTGCACCCCTCAAGGTGGCACGCGCCACATAACCCAATGGTCCGCCGTCGTTCACCTTCCGTTTACCTTTCACCGCAGATCCCGTTACCTGCGCTCCTTACCTTCAGTAAAGGAACTAATTGGTCCACAGCTCGCGCACGCCGAAATCTCCGTTCGGCCCGCATCGAAGAATCCCTGGAAGGGGCACATCCAAGTGAAGGCAACTCACTTCGGCCGCAACGCGGCAATCGCGGTCATCGCAGCCGGCGCTCTCGCGCTCACTGCTTGCGGTTCAGACAACGCAACGGGCACCACTGGCGGCACCCAGTCGGCCGCGTCCGGCACCAAGGTCACCGGCACCCTGACCGGCATTGGCGCCTCCTCCACCGGCGCAGCCATGGACGCCTGGAAGGCCGGCTTCTCCGCCGCCAACTCCGGTGCCACTGTTCAGTACTCCCCGGACGGTTCCGGCGCAGGCCGCAAGGCCATCATCGACGGCTCGGCACAGTTCGCCGGCTCGGACGCCTACCTGAAGGACGAAGAGCTGGAAAGCTCCAAGGCCAAGTGCGGCCCTGACGGCGCCATCAACATCCCGGTGTACATCTCCCCGATCGCTGTGGCCTTCAACATCCCGGACGTCAAAGAACTGAAGCTCGACGCCGTAACGGTGGCCAAGATCTTCCGGGGACAGATCGCAAACTGGAACGATCCCGCAATCGCCGCCCTCAACGAAGGCGTCACCCTCCCGGACCTCAAGGTCACCCCGGTGAACCGCTCCGATGACTCCGGCACCACCACCAACTTCACCGATTACCTCGCAGCCGCTGCACCCGAGGTGTGGACGGACAAGGCTGCCGGCATCTGGCCCGCAAGCCTGGCAGGCGAGAACGCCAAGGGCACCTCCGGTGTGGTCAAGACCGTCACCGACACCCCGGGCGCCGTGACCTACGCTGATGACTCCGCCGTTTCCGGCAAGCTGGGCACCGCCTCCATCAAGGTAGGCGAGGAATTCGTCAAGATCTCCGCCGACGCCGCAGCCAAGGCAGTGGAAGCCGGCAAGCCCGTTGACGGCCGCGCCGCCAACGATGTTGCCATCAAGCTTGACCGCAAAACCACAGCATCGGGCGCTTACCCCGTAGTCCTCGTCTCGTACCACGTTGTGTGCACCACCTACGAGACCAAGGAAGTTGCTGACCTGGTCAAGGGCTTCGAAAGCTACGTCGTTTCCGACGAAGGACAGAAGACCGCAGCTGACGCCGCAAAGTCCGCACCGCTCTCCAAGACGCTGCAGGAAAAGGCCAAGGCCGCTATCGAAACCATCAAGGCCAAGTCCTAAGGTTTCGCGGCGGGTTTGCTGAACCCGGCTGAACACTGAAGTTCCCTGTCCCGCTCTCCGGTGGCCACCGCGGCACCGGACCGGGGCAGGGAACTTAGCCATGTAAGACCAGTTCACTCCAGACTTAAGGATCGTGAAGTGACCACCAACTCCCTGACAACCTCCCAAGGCGCAGGACGCGCCGGGGACAAGGTTTTCTCCGGGGCCGCCATGGCCGCAGGGTGCCTGATTCTCGCGGTCCTCTTCGGAGTCGCGCTGTTCCTTGTGGTGCAGGCAATCCCGGCCCTCACGGCCCCCGCTGAAGACATCCAAGGCGGCAACGGCTTCTTCGCCTACATCGCCCCGATCGTGGTGGGCACCCTGATTGCCGCCGTGATTGCGCTCGTCATCGCAACCCCCGTGGCAATCGGCGTGGCACTGTTCATCTCGCACTACGCTCCCCGACGCCTCGCGGCCGGGCTGGGTTACGTGGTGGACCTGCTCGCAGCAATCCCCTCCGTTGTTTACGGCGCTTGGGGTGCTGCCTTCCTGGCCAAGGAAATCTCACCGGCCTACGACTGGCTGGCCACCTACCTCGGCTGGATCCCCATCTTCGAAGGACCGGCATCCGCCACCGGCAAAACCATCCTCACCGCAGGCATCGTCCTGTCCGTCATGGTCCTGCCCATCATCACCTCCCTGTCCCGCGAAATCTTCCTGCAGACCCCCAAGCTGCACGAGGAAGCAGCGCTCGCACTGGGAGCCACCCGCTGGGAAATGATCAAGATGGCTGTGCTGCCCTTCGGCCGCCCGGGCATCATCAGTGCCATCATGCTGGGCCTCGGCCGGGCACTTGGCGAGACCATGGCCGTTGCCCTGGTGCTCTCCTCCGGCGTTCTCACTGCGAGCCTCATCCAGTCCGGCAACCAGACCATCGCGGCCGAAATTGCTTTGAACTTCCCCGAAGCCAGCGGCATCAAGGTCAACACGCTGATCGCTGCCGGCCTGGTGCTGTTCGTCATCACCCTGGGCGTGAACATGATCGCCCGCTGGATCATCACCCGGCACAAAGAATTCTCGGGAGCCAACTAAATGTCCGCCACAGTAGTCCGCAAGCGCTCAGCGCTCACCAAGGGCCAGTTGCCCAAGTTCGCGCCCTACATTGTCCTGGCCGTCGCGCTCATTGTGGGCGCGGCCATCATGGCGCTCATCGGCTTCAACGCCTTCGGCTGGGGCATCGTCTCCGCCATCCTGTTCGCCTTTGGCCTGGTTTCCTGGAGCGGTGCCGTTGAAGGTTCGCGGAAGGCCAAGGACAAGCTCGCCACCTGCCTGGTGGTGGGCTCGTTCCTGGTTGCACTCCTGCCCCTGATCTCGGTGATCTTCACCGTGTTGGTCAACGGCATCCCCGGCCTGATCACCCCCGGCTTCCTGGGCACCTCCATGAACGGCGTCACCGGTGCTTTCGACAACAAGGCAGTGGAAGAAGGAGCCCCGGTCATCGGCGGCATCTACCATGCACTGCTGGGAACCCTCCAGATCACGCTCCTGGCCACCGTCATCTCCGTACCCGTGGGCCTCCTTACCTCCATTTACCTGGTGGAATACGGCAACGACCGTCCGCTGGCCCGCGCCATCACGTTCTTCGTGGATGTCATGACCGGCATCCCGTCGATTGTGGCCGGCCTCTTCGCGGCAGCGTTCTTCTTCGCAATCGTTGGCCCCGGCACCAAGACCGGTGCGGTAGCCGCCGTCGCGCTTTCAGTCCTGATGATCCCCGTTGTGGTCCGTTCCAGCGAGGAAATGCTCAAGATTGTCCCCAACGAGCTCCGCGAGGCCTCGTACGCGCTGGGCGTCCGGAAATGGCGCACCATCACCAAAGTGGTTATCCCGACGGCGATCTCCGGCATTGCGTCCGGCGTCACCTTGGCGATCGCCCGCGTGATAGGCGAGACCGCACCCATCCTGGTGACCGCAGGCTTCGCCACCACCATCAACAACAACGTGTTCGGCGGCTGGATGGCCTCGCTGCCTACCTTCATTTACACCCAGATCCTCAACCCCACCTCGCCGTCCAACCCTGAGCCGTCGGATCAGCGTGCTTGGGGTGCGGCGCTGGTGCTGATCATCCTGGTGATGCTCCTGAATCTCGGAGCCCGCCTCATCGCCCGTCTGTTCGCGCCCAAAACGGGACGCTAGCCGGGCCGCCGTCGCTTATTTGCAAGCGGCGCCTTCACACTTCCAGAACCCCCAAGGAACAAAGGAACACCATGTCCAAGCGCATCGACGTCAAAGACCTGAATGTCTACTACGGCAACTTCCTGGCCGTCGAGGACGTCAACATCAACATCCAGGCCAAGTCCGTCACGGCCTTCATCGGCCCGTCCGGCTGCGGCAAGTCCACCTTCCTCCGCACGCTGAACCGCATGCACGAGGTCCTTCCCGGCGCGCGCGTCGAAGGCGAAGTCCTTCTGGACGGCGACAACCTCTACGGCGCCGGCGTGGACCCCGTAACCGTCCGCACCCAGGTGGGCATGGTCTTCCAGCGCCCCAACCCGTTCCCCACCATGTCCATCCGCGACAACGTGCTGGCCGGCGTGAAGCTTAACAACAAGAAGATCTCCAAGGGCGCAGCCGATGCCTTGGTGGAGAAGTCCCTGGTGGGCGCCAACCTCTGGAACGAGGTCAAGGACCGCCTGGACAAGCCCGGCTCCGGCCTTTCCGGTGGCCAGCAGCAGCGCCTCTGCATTGCCCGCGCCATCGCAGTGGAGCCCCAGGTGATCCTCATGGACGAGCCCTGCTCCGCCCTGGACCCCATCTCCACACTGGCCGTTGAGGACCTCATCAACGAGCTCAAGGACCAGTACACAGTGGTGATCGTGACCCACAACATGCAGCAGGCCGCCCGTGTGTCAGACAAGACCGCGTTCTTCAACATCGCAGGCACCGGCAAGCCCGGCAAGCTGATCGAGTTCGCAGACACCACCAGCATCTTCAACAACCCCGGCCAGAAGGCAACGGAAGACTACGTCTCCGGCCGCTTCGGATAAGGGGTCCTGCAGGTTCCGGCTTCTATGGGGGGAGTCGGCACAGAACGACGGCGGCCGTCGCCTTGGGGGTACGGCCGCCGTCGTTTTTTGTACCCAACTGGGGGACAGCAAACGTCGCAATGGGCGCTCATTGCGACGTTTGCTGTCCCTTAGTTGGGCGCGACCACTTGGGTGCGTACGGGAGGGTTACAGGCTCGCGAGGGGCGAGAACGCCAGCTCCAGAACGAAGGCCGCAGCGGCCGTGATCAACGGCGTGGCCACCCAGAACAGCAGGATGCGCCGGACCAGGCGCCTGTTGGCAGTGTGGAACCGCTGGTTCACTCCAGCACCCAGCACCGACGCCGTTAACGTATGCGTAGTGGACAGGGGCAAGTTAAACCCGATTGCGCCGATGAAGAGCATTACGGACGTCAAGGTTTGCGCCACGAAACCGCGCAGCGGATCCACCCGAATAAGTTTGTGTCCAAGGGTGTGGGAGATCCGCCAGCCGCCGAACATGGTGCCGGCGGTGAGCATGATGGCCGTGAGGAGCAGGATCCAGACCGGTACGTCGTTTCCGCCGGACAACCCGGCGGCAACCATGGCCAACACCATCACGGCGGCCGTGCGCTGCCCATCCTGAAGCCCGTGGCCGAACGCCACAGCAGCTGCGGAGACCGCCTGTGCCCGGCGGAACCTCCGGTTCACCACGTTGGGCTGTGTGTAGCGCGCAGCCCAGGTCACCGGCCACACCAGCAGGTAGGCAGCCACGAAGGCGATCACGGGGGACAGCACCAAAGGCAAAGCCACTTGCGTGAGCATGACGTTGTCCATGCCGTCCACGGCATTCCCGCCCACCAGGACGCTTGCGGTACCGGCCCCGATCAGGCCGCCAACCAGCGAGTTCGTGGAGGATAAGGGGATGCCCCGCCACCACGCATACACGCCCCACAGGATGGCTGCTGTGAGGGCGGAAGCCAGCAAGGTCAGCCCGCTGGTGCCACTGGGCAGGGTGATCCACGACTGCGTGAAGGCCAGGATGAAGGTGCCGCTGAGCATGGCACCCACAAAGTTGAAGACGGCGGCGAGAAGCACCGCGATGGACGGCGTGAGGGCGCGGGTCCGCGTGGAGAGTGCCACGGAGTTGGAGACATCGCGGAAGCCGTTGAGGAAAGCGAACCCGGAGGCCAAAGCAACTACGAGGACCAGGAAGGCGATGGTCACGTCATGATTCCTTGACGATGATGCTGCCTACCTGGGTGGCGACCTTCCGCATGTCCTTGGTAACTTCCACCAACTGGTTGGCGATGTCCCTGTGCCGGGCGTACTGCGTGGACTTCATGTCCTTGAGCATCTCGGCCACCCAGATGCGGTGTGAGCGTTCGGCGCGCTTGGCCAGCCGAAGGATCTCGATCCAGTAGTCCTCAAGCTCGTCCAAGTCCTCGAGTTTCCGCATGGCGTCCACTGTGAGCTCGGCTTGCCGGCTGATGATCTCCAACTGGTCCGCGGCACGTTTGGGCAGGCGGTCCAGTTTGTAGAGTGCTACGAGGTCTCCGGCGGCGTCCAGCTTCTCCATGGCCTCGTTGAGGTGGCGGGAGAGCGTGTACATGTCCTCGCGGGGGAGCGGGTTCACAAAGCTGGTCCGCATGTGCGTCAGCAACGCGAAATGGAGGTCCAAGGACTTGGACTCATGCTCGTGCAGCTCTTCGGCCAGGCGCTGGTGCTCACTGGCCGGCGCGCCGAGTATTTCGGAGAGCGTTCCAGTGGCGGCAACAATAACGCCGGCCATCTGCGCGAGCAGTACGAGCCCGGCAGGTTCCTGGGGAAAAAGGCGCAGCTTCATGTCGCTTCCGGGGCAGGGACGGATGGGCACGGGCAGTTTGACTTGACGCCGCCCGTTTCGGTCCCAACTTTACCGGTCCGGCGGCGGTGGCTGCGAAGCTCAGGGGCGTTGCGGGCAGTTCTCCCCATCGCTGCACTGCCTCCGGCATGCAACACTTAGTCAGGCACCAATTAATCCACTCAATGGGGGAACCATGCGATTCAGCAATGTCATGAAACTTTCCGGCCTCGCCGTTGCCGGCCTGCTGGCTCTGACTGCCTGTGGCGGAGCAACGGCGGGCTCGACGACGGGTGGTCCCGAATCGTCGTCGTCCTCCTCCGCGCCTGCCTCCTCCGCGTCTGCCGCGTCGGCGTCCCCGCTGGCCACCACCTCGTCTGAGGATGCCGGTACATCGTCCGGTTCCTACAAGGTAGCCGCTTGGGCACTGCCGATCTCCGAAGCAGGGGACAAGCTGGGCACCATCAAGGGCGACAGCTTCAGCGTGGACATTTACCAGGTGGCCACCGATGTGGCGTCCAAGGACAGCATGTTCGTGGACAAGGAGACCAAGGAGAACCTGCTGAAGAAGGGTGATCCCGTGGTGTACCTGAACTACGTGGTCACCAACACCTCATCAGCTGAGATCCCCCTGAGTCACTCGCTGATCACTCCCAACGCAAAGTACACGGACTGGAAGTACCTCGGCGGGATGCCGTCGGATTCCAGCAGCGAGGGTTTCAAGAAGCACGGGCTTTCCAGTTCCGGCGCCAAGCTGAAGGAGAAGGACCCGTTCGTGCTGAAGCCGGGTGAGTCCTTCAACATCGCAGAGAACTTCGGCTACACCGCCGGCAAGGAAACCGAAATCAAGGTGACCATGACGCCTCAGGGCGCCGACGGCGACCTTGATCATGACAAGAAGGAAACAGCCGAAACCACGGTCACACTGAAGTAATTCCGGCCGCGTTTGCCCGGGTCCGCCTCAGTGCCGGCCCGGGCAAACTGCGTTCGGGCATAAAAATGGTGCCGAACCGGATACGCCTCTCGGCGGTAGGCCGCTCGAAGCGGCTATATGTTGAAGCCCGGGGGTTTCGCGGTTCGACACCAGCTTTAGTTTTCACCGTCAGGCGGGCTAAGTCAACATTGACAGGCCGGGCGCGACGTGGGTACGTTTCTCCCCTTTTGCCGGCTAGTCCAGCTCGCCCAGGCGCCACGCGTTGGCTGCATGCTCAAGGTCCTCCGCGGTTTTCACCAGCTGATGCGAATTGCGCGTGAGCTTGCTGGCGTGGCCTTCGTTGCTGTACTCCGCGCCGTCGGCAAGGGTCGCCTGGCCGAGCGCCACCACGCGGCAGAAAGCAGCGGAACGTTCCAGCGCGACGTCGAACTCGCCGTCGAAAGCGCCGGACAAAATGGCGTCAGCCATGGTCTTCATTTCATCGGCACCCGGCGGCTCAGCTGCCCCTGCCACCACGTTGGAAACCTGCGCGGTGTCGCGGCCGGCCCTGAAATAGACGGAGATCCGTTCGGGATTTTGGATGGTGGCGGCGCGGAGCGCGTAGAGCCTCCAGAGGGCGCCGGGAAGCGAACGTGCAGGACTTTCGGCCCACATCTCCGCGATGGCTTCGAGGCCCTGCTCATCTGCCAGCTTCACGAGTCGGCGGGTGACCTTGGGGTCGTCGCTGTCCCGGCCGCGCCTCACCAGCGCCTGGGCGGCAAGGTGGGCGGCCTCTGAAACCCGAGCGGGATCGGCACCACCTGCGAACGGTTCAAAATCGATGGGCGCGAAGGGCTTGGGCTTGTGATGCCTGTTTGCTCCGCCGTACGCACGTGATCCTGGCTGTTCGCTCATGAGTTCACCGTACTCCTGTGCTCTGGTGGGGTCGAGTAACGGTTGCCGACGGCGCACGTCACCTTGAGTTCCTCGTCTGCCTTGACGTTGGGGTACAGTATTCATGGCTGTTTCAACAGCTGGAGGGCCTTTAGCTCAGTTGGTAGAGCATCGGACTTTTAATCCGTGGGTCGTGGGTTCGATCCCCACAGGGCCCACCCTCCAAATCCCCCGGGACCACACGGTTCCGGGGGATTTTTTGTGCGCCCTACCGCGGAACCCGCCCTCGTTCGAATCTCCCGCCGCACAACGGTCAGGGCAGCGAACAACTGCGGGACGGGGCGGGTAGCCCCTAGGCGATCGCCTGTGATCCGTCCGTGAAGAGCGGATACGCCGAGATTGGTGTGACCGTAGCTGTCCGTGTGGGCTCCGGTGCCGGCGTCGCAGGTGCGTTAGCCGGCTCCTTGCCGGTAACGATCTCCATCGACTCCATGTCCAGCAGGCGGCGGCTGCCGGTGTCATCCTGGAGCCAGAAGAGGTCTGTCCCCGCGACTGTCTTGACCACGGTGCCCCGGTGGTAGAGGCGGCCGTTGTGCCACGCCTCGATGTAGTCGCCCGGGTTCAGTGCGTGTGGCTCATCCTGGCTGCCCGGCAGAGTGCCGAACGCCTGCGCCAGGCTGGCTTGTGTCTTCAGCGCCTGGAAAAGATCCCTGTTTGCAATGCTCATTTCTGCTCCCCTCCGCTGGATGCGTCATCCATGAGATCCAGCTTTCCGCATGTATGTTGCGGGGGCGTTGCAGGAAAATGAGCGGTGTGTGTCGGCTACGAGGAGGCAGGCCCGTCGTCCGGTACATCGGTTTCGCCTGGAGATTGGAGGGGGAACTCGTCTGAGTATGGGGCATGGGGTCCGGGACCACTGTTGGACAGCTCGTTGGCGGCCATGGCAAGGAGGTCCCGTTCCAGTTCGGGAAGGGAGAGCATGCCCTGCAAGTAGGCCTCAACCTCGTACTCGCCTACCGAACCTCCGATGCTGAAGTACTGCAGCCACAGGTTGCCTGTGGTGATCCCCGCGCCTGAGAGCGCCGCGTGGAGTCTGCGGCGTTGCTCGGGTTCGTTGTTATCGAAGCCCATGTCCTGCGGCCCTAGTTCCGGTCTGCCGGGATCCCGGCTACGAGCTCCGCGCTGACTTCCTGCAGGCTCTGGTCCTTGTTGCGCGACTGGAGTATCAACTGTTGAAGGGCTCGCTCATGAGTAATTTTGTGGCGCTCCATAAGTATCCCGCAGGCGCGATTCACCATATCCCTGCTGTGCAGGGCGGTCTGGAGGCCCTCGCTGATGCGTTTGGGGGTCTCCGCGCTTTGAATGTGGGAGAGGAGCGTGGCGGCGGGGGAGGCGAAGAGTTCCATGAGGGATACCGCGGCGGTGTCAAAAACGGATGGCTCGGACGCATAGACCTTAATGGCACCGATGCTGTGCCCGTTGGCCATGAGCGGGGCGCTGATGACCGACCTGATGGGCAACGCGCTGACTGCTGCACTCCATTCGGGCCAGCGGGTATCGGTGCGGACGTCGTCGAGAAGGACCGATTCCTCAAACGCCCAGGAAGTAAGGCAAGGGCCTTGGCCCAGCTCGTATTGCAGGTGGTCCGCCTGCTCCACAATGCTGTCCGTGAAACCTGTGCTGGTTCTGCGCGCTTGGGAATCAAGGATGGACACTCCTGCGCCAATTGTCCCCGGCACGGATTCCTTGATGGCCAGGGACAGGTTCTGCACGGCCTGATCAACTTTTTCCTCGGTGAGGAGAAGGCCCAGAATCCTGCCGATGGCACCTGAGAGCTCGTCCAGAGGAAGTTGCTTCTTCGTCATGGTCTTCTCCTCGGCCGTTCATGTTCGTACCGGCGGCCCGACACGTAAATTCTCTGAATTGCTGGACCCCGCAGTGCATTTCCAGCCTAGTGCTTTTGCAACCTCAGGCCCCAATTGCAAAGGTCCAATTTTTACTCCTCAAATGCGGTGGAGATATTCCGATCTCCCGCAACGTGGCTGATGACTCTCTCCGCTACCTTGTGGAGTTTTATGTTGCGATGGCTGGAAGCACTGACCAGGATCTGGAATGCGGCATCGCGGCTGCAGCGGTTCTGCGCCATGACGATTCCGACGGCGGTATCGATCGCCGTGCGGGAGGCCAACGCTGCTGCGAGGTTCTCGCGCGCATCCCGTAATTGGGCGATCTTCAGTGCCAAGTAGACGGCTTTCGCGCCAGTGGCGGTGAGCCGCTCAGCTGTTGCCATGTCGTCATGGGAAAAGCCATGGGGACTCGTCGAGTAAAGGTTCACTACGGCCTCGGCAGTGCTGTTCAGTTCCATAGGCAACGCGAGAATTGAGCCAACGTCTGTGCAGGCGGCAGCCTTCATATAATCAGCCCACCGCGTTTCCTTGTGGACGTCCGGAACGTGAGTCACAGTGCGGGTGCGGAGGGCTGTTAGGCAAGGACCGTCGCCGAAGCTGTTCTGGATGTCGTCCAGTTTGCGGGCCAAAGGATCGCTATCCGCTACAGCAACTGGCTTTTTCTGCCGAATTACAGTCACACCGCAAGCGATGGTGTTGCCCTCGCGGGTCAGTTTCCTCGCAGTCATGTCTACAAGGTCTTGGAGAAATTCCCGAATGTCAGCATTTTCCACAAGCAGGTCCTGCAGGTGCGCCAGGAAGTCCGTCAGATCTACCTGGTCCTCGTCCGCGGGAGGGCCCATGATCTGTTTAGAAGGCTGAGCCTCAGTCAAAGCGTGTTTCCTTCACTACTCCATCCGGCCCGGGCTAAGCCGATACTCCGTTGCGGTTGGCTTCCAAAGCCAATTAGTGGGCGTATCCTCCAATCCGGAACCTACCTTCCACCTTGGTCCATATAGCCGGCACGGTCCAGAATGTCTCCGGCTATTTCATGAAGCCGTTTATTACTGTTGCGCGAGGCCACTTGGATGAGCCGTAGGGCTGATTCCCGGTTGCAATGGTTCTGCACCATGATCAGGGCGATTGCAGCATCCACGATTGCCCGGGATTTGAACGCAGACCGCAAATGTTCAGGATACGGATCCTCGGCGTGCATGCGTAGGGCCAACCGCAAAATCCGTGACAGGGATTCGGCATGCGCCTCCACGCGGGCAATGGTGTCCGGACCAAAGGTCCCCAGCTCCGTGGAGTAGCAGTTCAAGGCAGATTTTGACCCGTCATCGGTTTGGATAGGCACTGCCAACACAGTCCGAATACCTTCATTGGAGATCGCTTTTGCATAGTGCTGCCAGGACTCGTCGGTCTGAAGATCCGGAATCAACACGGTGCGCTGTTGCCGGAGTGCCGTAAGGCAAGGGCCGTCGTCGAACTCGTATTGTTTTTCATCCAAGCGCCGGGCAGCGTCACTGCTGCTGGCCACAGTGGAAGGGCCGCCGTCGCGCTCAACGGTGATAGCGCACAGCATGGGACTATCCCCGCCCAGAAGGGACGCCGAAATGGTTGCCAAACCTAGAAGGAATTCGGTGAAACCCGGGCTCTCCAGCAGCAGGTCCTGCAGCTGCTCAGCTGTTGGTACTGCGTCGTTCTGGGCCATGCGGCCTCAATTCCAGCAGCGCCGGAGTCCACGCATCACCGGCAGGGCGGCAGTGCGCTCGTGTTCGCGCAAAGCCCGGATGTTCAATTCCGGACCAAGTGCCACACCCGAAATCTCCTACTTCCGACATTACGCCGATGCCATGCAACAAGACAGGGGCAGTCCAAAGCGTGATGGAATGTGGATGCCGTTAGGGTTTGAGGAATGAACGTGATCCCTGCTGCTGTCATCACTCCTGCCGTCATGATCGACGTCGATATCCTGGACCGGAACATCGAACGCATGGCGTCCAGCATGCGCGGGCGTGGGCTGGGGCTTCGTCCGCACGTGAAGACGCACAAGACGTTGGAAATCGCGCGCCGGCAACTCGCAGCGGGAGCCGTTGGTATTACTGTGGCCACCATCGGCGAGGCCGAGGTGTTCGCGGCGGACGGCGTGAAGGACATCTTCATCGCCTACCCGCTCTGGGTTGAGGCGCCGCACGCGGAACGGCTCCGCGCCTTGGCGGCTCAATGTCGCCTTGCTGTGGGCGTGGATTCAGCGGAAAGCGCGACGGCGATGGGCCGCCAACTCGGTGCGGATGCCGGAAGCATTGAGGTGCTGATCGAAGTGGACAGCGGACACCACCGCAGTGGCGTCCTGCCGGATGAGGTGGGGGACGTTGCCCGTGCTGCTTCTTCTGCAGGTTTGAAGGTGGGGGGCGTTTTTACCTTCCCTGGGCACAGTTACAAGCCGGGCATGCCCACGGGGGCGGCGAGCAACGAGAATGAGTCGTTGGGCCTTGCTGCAGCGACGCTGACCTCGGCCGGTTTTGATGTGAAGACCATCAGTGGCGGATCCACGCCCACTGCCCTGATCTCCGGTGAGTCCACAGCAACCGAGCTTCGTCCCGGCGTCTACGTGTTCGGCGACGCCCAGCAGCTGGAACTGGAACGCTGCGGCTGGGAAGACGTCGCACTGACCGTCGCCGCCACCGTGGTCAGCAGGCATGAAGCCCGCGGTGGGAACGTGCGCAGAGTGGTGCTGGACGCTGGCAGCAAAGTCCTTGGCAGCGACCGCCCGGAATGGGCCACGGGATACGGCCGGCTTCCCGAATACCCGGAAGCCAAATTGACTGCGCTGTCCGAGCACCATGCCACTGTTGTGTGGCCGGAATCCTCGGAACTGCCGCCCTTGGGAACCCGGCTCCGGGTCATCCCCAACCATGTGTGCCTCACTATGAACCTGGTGGACGAGGTCACTGTGGTGCGCAGCGGGAAGTTGTGGAGCAGTGGACCGTGGCGGCGCGGGGACGGAACAACTAGGCAGGATTGTCTGTTGAGATCTCCCGCGGATCCGAAAGCACCGGACCGCTGTACGGCTTGGCGAGGAATAGCGACGTTGACGCGTCCTAACTGGAGAACGACCGGCTGTAGCCGCGTGATCGAGGGCATTCTGCGGACTCGCCCGGAGGAGGTGCCGGTTCCCGATGGTCCGATTCTCCTGGGTTACCATGTGATTGCTGGGTATATGAGTCGAGTAAACGGCCGTTTTTTTGAATCATGGGGAAGGTCTCCCATTTCCCTCCATGATCAAATTCTTCATAACGGCTGCTGACCCGTCTCTTACTTTTTGCGGCAGTGGATGAGCGAACCACAACGGTAGATCGCTCAGACCACTGCTCCATTCTCAGCGTCGGGAGGTAGTTGATGAGCAGCACACCAAGCCCCTTCATCCGTTGCGTAGTTGTGGCAGCCCTGAGCCTTTGTCTTGGGGCTACAGGCTGCACTGCCGGGCCCGGTTCTTCACCGCAGACTTCGCCGCCGACAACCAGCGAACAACCCTCTTCGCCCACCGAGAGTGCATCACCTCCCAGCCAGGAACCAGTCACAGGCGCCAGTACAAGCACTGCCCCGACACCCAAAACATGGCCCGAAGTAGTTGCGCAAGTACAACCCGGCGTGGGGCAGTTCTATGTCACAAGGTGTAATGCCGGCGCCACAGGTACCGGGTTCCTCATTGGACCGGATCTGGTGGTCACCGCAGCGCACGTTGTCCGAGAAGCGTCAGCCATCAGCATCGCTTTCGGCCGGACTTCAGTGAATGCCACGGTTCTTGGCAAAAATGATGTGGCGGACATCGCGCTGGTCAGAACCGACAGCCCCGTTCAAGGTCATCAGTTTCAGCTGCGGAGCAGCGAGCCTCCCGTTGGAAGCGATGTAGCAGCACTCGGATTCCCCTTGGGCCACCCCTTCACGCTGACCAGGGGAACGGTCAGCGCGCTCGATGCAGAGCAAGATATAGGCGACCGGATTCTACAAAACCTCATTCAAACAGACGCCGCGGTTAACCACGGCAATAGTGGCGGACCACTCATCACCCAAGACGGGCAGGTAGCCGGCGTTGTTGTCACCATCGAGATCAGAGACAACGTCAGGGCCGAAGGCATTGCCTACGCAGTAACCGCTCCGCGTGTAGCGACTGCCGTCAACGAATGGAAGTCCCGATCCACACCCGTAGCTTTCAAAGACTGCGGAAACGCCCCGGCGCCAGGTTCTGGCTTCTTTCCACTCACCGTCTCGGCAAACCACGACCAAGCCCGCAACATAGGCCAGAGTCTGATCCTTCACGGGCAAGGCATCAACCAAGGCGCGTACACCTCCGCGTTCAAGTTACTGACCCCGGAACTACAAGCCACTTTCGGTGACGCCACCAAGTGGAGCGCAGACCTCGGATCCTCCTACTGGACCAAAGCCGAGATCTTCAACGTCACGGGCACGCCTTCGGCGGATGATTTGGACGCCGACGTGAACCTCCAGACCATTCAAGACGCAGCCCATGGTCCGAACGCCCAGACATGTTCCAACTGGAAAATCCGATACTCAATGCACTGGGACGGCACCGTTTGGCTCATAGCCGGCACCTCACTACCCTTCGGCGAACCGACTGCTTGTTAGAAGCTCACTGTTTCTAAACGGCCAGACACTTTCCGGACGGTTGCTCAAAGGCAACTCTTCGTCGACCTGATGGACCAGTACCTGCAGCTAAGCCACTGCTGGAACCCCCGCCAACATCGTGTGAAACTCCCGGTCGTGGTAAACCAGCGGAGTTGAATCCGACACATTGGATCGGATGTCCAAAACCCTCGCCGCCAGCAACACGGAGCCGCCCAGCGGTGCACGGTGGATGATTTCGCACCGCAATGCCCAGGCGGCCTCTTTGAGCAGGGGCTCTCCTGTGGGCAGCACTTCCCAGTCCATGGAGTCCGTGAAGCGCGGAGCTGATGGGTCTGCGAAGGTGCGTGCGAGATCCAGCTGCCCGGAACCGAGCAGATGGACCACGATCGTTTGGGCGGCTGCGATGTGTGAAGCCGAACGGCCGCTGGTTACAGAGAAGGCCAGGGTGGGCGGATCCACTGCCACTGATGCCACTGAGGACGCGGTAAGCCCCACAGCTCCCTCTGGTCCCATTGCCGTGATAATCGAGACCCCTGCCGGATGAGCGCGGAACGCGGCCCTGAAAAGTTCGCCGACTGGTTCGGATGGCAGGGTCTCGGGGTGAGTCATTGATGCACTTTCATGGGACTGGTTAGTAATGGCGCCTCTGCAGAGGCGCACCTGATCGATGCTAGAACCTCAACATTGGTTGAGGTCAATTCGGGGGAATTCGACCCCTCACTGAGACGATTTGGAAACGTGGCCGAAACTTCCGCTCCTTACGCTGATCACAACTGTCACCGGACTTGCCCACGTACAAGGAGTAACCATGCATCTTTTGCCCCGTGAGCAGGAGAAACTCATGATCGTGGTGGCCGCCGACCTCGCACGGCGCCGTCAAGGGCGCGGGCTCAAACTGAACTACCCCGAAGCCGTGGCGATCATCAGCTACGAGTTGATCGAAGGTGCCCGCGACGGCAGGACAGTGGCCGATCTCATGAGCTACGGAACCACCCTGTTGCGCCGCGAAGACGTGATGGAAGGCGTTCCGGAGATGATCCACGACGTCCAGATCGAAGCCACCTTCCCTGACGGCACCAAGCTCGTCACCGTCCACAACCCCATCCGCTAGGAGCCCCCATGATCCCCGGTGAATACAGGCTCCAGCCCGGATCCGTCGCCTGCAACAGCGGCCGCGAGGCAACCGCCGTCGAGGTGGTGAACCGCGGCGACCGGCCCGTCCAGGTGGGCTCGCACTACCACTTCGCCGAGGCGAACAGGGCCTTGGAATTCGACCGGGAAGCCGCGTACGGCCGGCGTCTGGACATCCCCGCGGGAACAGCCGCACGGTTCGAGCCTGGCGACCGAAGGACCGTGCAGTTGATCGCGATCGCCGGCGCTCGCGAGGTGCACGGGCTCAGCAACGCTGTTAATGGAAAGCTCGACGACGGAACTCGCCTCAGCGGGTCTGCTTCAGAAGGAGACGCCAAGTGAGCTTCGAGATTCCCCGCAAGCAGTACGCCGAACTGTACGGTCCCACCACCGGCGACGCCATCCGCCTGGCGGACACCGAACTGTTCCTCGAGATCGAGAAGGACTACACGGTCTACGGCGAAGAAGTGGTATTCGGCGGCGGCAAAGTCATCCGTGACGGTATGGGCCAAAACGGGCAACTCACCCGCTCCGAAGACATCCCGGACACTGTCATCACCAACGTGACCGTCCTGGACTACAGCGGCATCTACAAGGCCGACGTTGCCTTGAAGGACGGCCACATCTTCAAAATCGGCAAGGCAGGCAACCCGCAGATTACTGACGGTGTGGACATTGTGATTGGCGCCAGCACGGAGATCATCGCGGGTGAACGGAAGATCCTCACTGCCGGCGGCATTGACACCCACATCCACTTCATCTCCCCTGAACAAGTCCCCGCGGCGCTCTGCAATGGCATCACCACCATGGTGGGCGGCGGCAGCGGTCCGGCCGAAGGAACCAAGGCCACTACCGTCACGCCCGGCGCCTGGCACATCTCCCGGATGCTGCAGGCCGCCGAAGGGCTGCCCGTTAACATCGGCCTGTTCGGGAAAGGCCACGCATCCGCCGTCGAGCCCCTCGCCGAGCAGATCCGCGCAGGTGCCGTGGGACTCAAAGTGCATGAGGACTGGGGTTCAACAACCTCGTCCATTGACATGTCCCTTCGGGTTGCCGACGAATACGACGTCCAAGTGGCCATCCACACTGACACCCTTAACGAGTGCGGCTTTGTGGAAGACACCATCCGGGCGATCGACGGACGCGTGATTCACACCTTCCATACCGAAGGCGCCGGCGGTGGCCACGCCCCGGACATCATCAAGATCGCCGGCCTGCCCAACGTGCTCCCCGCCTCCACCAACCCCACGCTTCCGTACACCAAAAACACCATCGAAGAGCACCTGGACATGCTCATGGTCTGCCACCACCTCAACCCGGACATCCCGGAAGACGTGGCCTTCGCAGACTCCCGCATCCGCGCCGAAACCATAGCCGCCGAGGACGTCCTGCATGATCTTGGCATCTTCGCCATCACCTCCTCCGACTCCCAAGCGATGGGCCGTGTAGGCGAAGTGGTGACCCGCACCTGGCAAGTAGCGGACGCCATGAAACGCCAGCGCGGGGTCCTGCACGACCCCTCAGGCGCCACCCACGGATCCCCGGAATCGGACAACTTCCGGCTCAAACGCTACGTAGCCAAATACACCATCAACGCCGCAATCGCCCAAGGCATGGCAGAGGTCATCGGCTCCGTGGAAGAAGGAAAATTCGCGGACCTGGTGCTCTGGGACCCCGCGTTCTTCGGCGTGAAACCCGAGCTCGTCATCAAAGGCGGACAGATCGCCTACGCACTCATGGGTGACGCCAACGCCTCCATCCCCACCCCCCAACCCCGCACCATGCGGCCCATGTTCGCAACGTACGGGAAGGCCCTCCAACAGACATCCATCACTTTCCTGTCCAAAGCCGCCATCGACGCCGGAGTGCCCGCCCGGCTCGGCCTCGAACGCATCATCAAACCCGTCTCCGGCATCCGCAACCTCACCAAAGCGGACCTAAAATACAACGGCGAAACCCCGGACATCGACGTCGACCCCGAAACGTACAAAGTGAGCGTCGACGGCGTCGAAGTCACCTCCCAGCCCTCCGACGTGCTGCCCATGGCCCAGCGCTACTTCCTCTTCTAGGCCGTTTAGGAATCACATGATCATCGAAAAAATCCTGGGCAACCTCCACGAACAACCGAACGACTACGCAGGCCGGCACAAAGAAAAAGTCGTCCTCCCCAGCGCCCTCCTCGTCAAACGCATCCAACGAGTCACCACCGACCACGGCAAAGAACTCGGCATCCGACTCCCCACCGGCACCGGCGATCTCCGCGACGGCGACATCCTCGCCATCAGCGACAACAACGTCATCGTCATCTCCGTGCTGCCCACCGACGTCCTGGTGATCGCGCCGCGCAGCATCCACGAAATGGGAGTCGTGGCGCATTCGCTCGGCAACCGGCATCTGCAGGCACAATTCTTTGACGCAACATCCGAGTACCAGGCCCAAGTGATGGTTTGCCAGTATGACCACACGGTCGAAAACTATCTGAAGAGCGTCGGCGTCCCCTACGACAGGCAAGAGCGGGTCATGCCGGTGCCATTCCGCCATGCCGAGCATTCGCACTAAAGCCGTGCGCCGCGTCAGGTTGGGTGCACACGCTTGCGCTCCGCTGGGAAGGGGGCCGTGCCCGTCCCCAGCCGCTCCCAACCTTCGCAAGCTCAGGTCGGGGCCCTCGCGGCAGTGGGCCCCCCGCGTGGCCCGCCACGCCGCGGCCCCCTTCCCAGCTCCGCTCAATCGCGTCGTTCTCACCCCAGGCGGTGGGCTTTGAGCGCCGGATATCAGCTGGCTCTTCAGCAGTTGACGGACTCTGCTTTGCCTACGGGGGCGTTTGCTCATTCTTTGGGGTTTGAGAGCTACATACATCGGGAGCTTGTGGGGGATGAGGGGTCTTTTGGGGATTGGTTGGGGGCTTTTGTGGGGCAGCAGCTGACTTATTCGGATGGGTTGGCTATTCGCTTTCTTTATGAGGGGGTGGAATTGGGGGTTTTGGATTCTGTTCTTTCTGCACAGTTGTTGGCTCGGGAGGTGCGGGAGGCCTCTTTGAAAATGGGGGGACGATTGCTGGAGATCGGCGGGGAAGTATTTCCTTCGAGGGAGTTGGAAGCGTACCGGCAGTTGGTGCGTGAGGGGAGTGCCGCGGGGCATCAGCCCTTGGCTTTTGGGGTTATTGCCCGGTCATTGGGCGTTCCTTATGAAGCGGCGCTTACTGCGTATCTGTTTGCCACCGTCACTTCTTTGACCCAGAACGCCGTGCGGGCCATTCCACTGGGGCAGAACGCCGGGCAGCGGGTACTGAGGGACGCGCACGACGCCGTTGCTGCCGCCGCCCAGGATATAGCACAGCTGTGCTGGGACGACTTCGGGGCCGTCAGCCCCGGCCTCGAAATTTCACAAATGCGGCACGAACGGCAACGCGCCCGCATGTTCATGAGCTAGCTAGTGCAAAGGACAGAAAACATGACAGAACCCATCAAAATCGGCGTCGGCGGACCCGTTGGAGCAGGCAAAACCCAGCTCGTGGAACGCATCACCCGGCACATGAGCGCAGAGATCTCCATGGCCGCCATCACCAACGACATCTACACCATAGAAGACGCAAAAATCCTGGCAGCCAACGGCATCCTCCCCGAAGACCGCATCATCGGCGTAGAAACCGGCGGCTGCCCCCACACCGCCATCCGCGAAGACACCTCCATGAACACCGCCGCGATCGAAGAACTCAAGGCCAGGCACCCCCACCTCCAAGTCATCTTCGTCGAATCCGGAGGCGACAACCTTTCCGCCACCTTCAGCCCCGAACTTGTGGACTTCTCCATCTACATCATCGACGTAGCCCAAGGCGAAAAAATCCCCCGCAAAGCCGGACAAGGCATGATCAAATCCGATCTCTTCATCATCAACAAAACCGACCTCGCACCGCATGTGGGGGCAGACCTCGCCATCATGGAACGGGACTCCAAGGAATTCCGCGGCAACAAGCCGTTCTGCTTCACGAACCTCAAAACGGACGAAGGGTTGGACGCAGTCCTCAACTGGATCCGCCGCGATGTCCTGATGCTTGACCTAACATCGTGACGGCGCTTGGGGCGGCGGCTGCGCCGGATTTTGGGCCGTGCCCGTCCCCAGCCGCTCCCAACTCTCGCAAGCTCGAGTCGGGGCCCTCGCGGCAGTGGGCCCCCCACGTTGCCCGCCACGCCGCGGCCCAAAAATCCGGCTCCGCCGCCTCGGTGGTATCGTCACCACGCGAGATGCGCGTATGAACACGACGACTCATGTCGGTTTCGGCCCGGACGTTTTGGTGAACGCGGGGCCCCACGCAGGGTTGGCTATCGCAGATCGCCCCGTGCGGGGGAGGTTGGAGCTTGGGGTTTCTGTGCGCGGGGGGCGGTCTGTGGCTTCGCGGCAGTTCCATGAGGGCGCGTTGCGGGTGCTCCGGCCGCATTACCTGGATGAGAGCGGGCAGGTTTGTTATGTGATGGTCAATCCGGGCGGGGCGTACCTGGGGGCTGATCTCTTTGTTATCGACGTGGAAGTTGAGGCGGGGGCTGATCTGCTGTTGACCACGCAGTCGGCCACCAAGATTTACCGGACTCCGGGCTCGTTTGCTGAGCAGCGGATGCGTATCAAGCTGGGGGAGGGCTCGCGGTTGGAGTTGGTGCCTGACCAGTTGATTGCGTACCGGGAGGCGAGCTACAGGCAGAATTCGCACATCAGTCTCCACCCGACGTCGAGCCTTGTCATGGCGGAAGTCGTCACGCCGGGGTGGTCCCCGGACGGCGCCTCCTTCAAGTTTGAGGAGGTGCGGCTGCGCAATGAGATCTGGATCGACACCCAAAACGGGGAGAAGCTGTTGGCGCTGGACAACCTTCTCATTCGGCCACCTGTCAATGACGTGACAGGAATGGGGTTCATGGAGGGCTTCAGCCACTTGGGATCGTTGGTGGTGGTGGACCCGAGGGTGGATCAAGGGCTTGCTGACGAAATGGACCGACTAGCCAAGGATTTTGACGCCTATACCGGGGTGTCTTTGACGGCGACTATTGCCGGGAGTGCCGGGCTTGTGCTGCGATCGTTGTCCAACAGCACTGAGGAGCTCAACAATTTGCTGGGTGCCTGCACCGGCGTTCTGCGGGAACGTTGGCATGGGCAGGCGCCCTTGAACCTGAGGAAGTATTGATGACTGCGCTGACCGAGTTCGCCGCCATGTACCGGGAGCGGGAATCGTTGTCCCTGCGGACGCGGCTGTTGTTCACGTTTGGCGCCGTGGCCGCTTTGCACCTTGCCGCCGTCGTGCTGTTGCTTCTTGGTACCACCGGTGGTGCGCAGCCGCTGGCTTTGGGGCTGGTGGTCACCGCATACGTGGCCGGAATCAAACACAGTTACGACTGGGACCACATCGCTGCGATCGATAACTCCACCCGCAAGTTCGTGGCGCAGCATAAGGACCCCGTGAGCGTCGGTTTTGCCTTCAGCCTGGGCCACAGCTCGGTGGTTGTCCTGGCGGGGATGTTGGTGGTTGCGGGTGCCACGCTCATTGGGCAGTTCATGG
The DNA here is from genome assembly GCF_902506065.1 of Arthrobacter sp. 9V. Taxonomy (GTDB): domain Bacteria; phylum Actinomycetota; class Actinomycetes; order Actinomycetales; family Micrococcaceae; genus Arthrobacter. The sequence continues at coordinate 4,353,514 of NZ_LR732912.1, read as the reverse complement.
AGGACGGCACCACCGGCAACAAGGTGTTGGGCTTGATCGGCAGCGGAGTGTCCGGTCTGTTCCTGTTGGCTATGGGCTTGTTTAACGGCTCGGCGTTCTTTCGTGCGGCACATGCTTACCGGAGTGTGCGGGCCGGCGGTGAGGTGCGTCCGGAGGACCTCGAAGCGAAGGGTTTTGTGGCCAGGTTGCTCGCAAAGCCGCTACGGAAAGTAGAGCGGCCACGGAACATTTACGTGATCGGTTTCCTGTTCGGGTTGGGGTTCGACACCGCCACCACCATCGGGCTGCTGGTCATCACCACGACGGCGTCTCTCGCCGGTGTTTCGCCGCTCGCCTTAATGGCGCTCCCGCTCGCGTTCACCGCCGCCATGACCCTCTGTGACTCCGTCAACGGCGTGGCCATGATGAAAATGTACAGATCGGCCATCCACAACCCGAAACGAAAGCTAGGCTTCAACGCCGTCATCACGGGCATCTCGGCGGTTTCGGCGTTGTTCATCGCCGTGATCACGCTGGGGGGATTCGTCAACGCCGCATTTGACCTTGAGGACCCCCTGACCGCGTGGCTGGGCAGCATTGACCTTGGCGACGCCGGCCTGCTCCTGGTGGGACTGTCCGTGATGGTCTGGGGCATATCAGCGTGGCGTGGCCGGCATGTGCGGTCAGCGCAGCCCATCTAAGTCGCAGTTGAGGGCGTTTGGAAGCTTCAGAACGCCCTCAACTGCTACCTACTTGGGTTAGGAAACAGCCACCGCGTTGAAAAGCTCGTTCGTGTCCACTCCATGCTCCGGTGCGTCCAGCACGTTGGTCAGGAACACGACGCATCGGTCCTGTTCGGGGAACATCCACCATTCTGTCCCGGACCATCCCGGGTGTCCGTAGATTCCCTGTGCGAACAGCTCGGACTCGTTGGCCGGCATCTGGAATCCGAGCCCCGTGTGACGTAGGGGCGCGGGCCGGGTGGTGATGTGCGAAACCTCGGTGGTCCGGGGGCGGCGCATGGCGGCAAGCGTTGCGGGTCGGACGGCTTTACCGGAATTCCGCAGGAGCTCGGCGCCCAGATTGAGCAGGTCCGTGACCGTGCCGAACAGCCCCGCGCCGGGATGCCTGTTCCTGTACATGGCTTGGACGTCAAGGTCCGCTGCGTCGGCGCCGTGGACGGTGTGCGGGTTGGACTCCGTGCTGAACGTGAGGCTGTGTGCCCCGGTGTCGGCTGCCAGGGCCAGGACTTGATCCTCAAAAGGAGTCCCGCCGGCCCACTCGGCCATCGCTGCCGCGCCTTCAAAGGCGATGTTGCAGTACTGAACCAGGGAGCCGGCGTAAAAGGTTTGACCCGCCGAGGTGAGCGCTTCGCGAAGGGGAGTGCCGCCGTCGAGAGCCGGGTCTGAAATCCCGGAGCGGTGGCTGAGCAACTGCTCCAGGGTGACGGTGTCCGTGCGGCCGGCGCCAAAGCCCGGGAGGGCATCAGCGAGCGAGGCTCTCAAAGAAAGCTTCCCCGATTCAACCTGCCGCATCACCGCCAGCGCGCTGATGGGTTTGGTGACTGAGAACAACGCAAAATGGTCATCAATTGCGGCGTTCCTCCCTGCGTCGGACCCGAACGCCACAATGTCCTCTATGCCTTGGCTCGAGGCGATGCCGAGCGCCGCTACGGGAACACGATTGAGATCTACCTGCTTGCGTGCCCAGTCTGCAGAGGGTCCTGTTTCCACCATGGTTTTTCACGCCTTCGCTCGGGATCTTTACACACGAACCTATCTCGGACGTCGGGGAGACATAGGCGTGCCGCCTGGATGCTAGGGAAAATTGCAAGATATGACAAGTCAATGACCATCTAGTTAATTGCATGACTAACTTGTAGATAGAAGTCCGTAATTCCCGTACCCTGAAGTCGTCGTAACGCAGTGAATGGGGTGCCTGGTTTCGATTGCTTTCCTGCTTGCGGCCCCGGACCGGTCTCAAACAAAGGATTCGCACCATGAAAACCCCCTCCTCACGTACCAGGGCCATTGCGGCCTTCCCAGCTGGGCCAATCGCCATTCTCATTGCCGGTGCCATGGTCTGGCAGGGCTCACAGGCTGCCTTCACGGCCACAACCCGCAACTCCGGCAGCGCTTGGAGCACAGGTAGTGTCACTTTGACTGACGACGACCTCGGTGCCGCGGCATTCACCGTGGAAAACATTGTGCCGGGCCAAACCGGTCAGAAATGCATTGTGGTGACGTCCAATTCAAATGTTCCCGGCGAAGTACGCGCCTACACGCAGAATTTGATTTCGGACCGTGGCCTCGAAAACCGCATCTTCTTCGACCTGGAGCAGGGTACGGGCGGTTCATTCAACGACTGCACCGGTTTCACGCCCACAGCCAACACGGTTCCGGAGCTTCCCATCTCAACCTTGGCAACACAAAACCGCGATTTCGCCACAGGCGGTTCTTCCTGGGATACAACTGGTACGCCCGGTGAGACCCAGAGCTATCGCGGAACCTGGCGATTCGACACCACCGGCATGACCCAGGAGCAGGTAAACGCATTGCAGGGCGCCCGCGTGGGCATTGACCTCGTATGGGAACTGCAGTCGGACACCGCGCCTACTCCGTAGGCTGATCGGACTTTTTGCTGCGTCGTGAGCTTGGATACCAAGGACAGTGCCGGAACGGCACTGTTCTCCGCTGATGGATGGGTTCCATTCGTCGTGGGCATGATCGCCAGGGTCTATCTGGGAATTTCCCTGAGCCTGGCCGTGATCGCCCTCTTTCCGGCCCTGTTGGGTTGGAGCGGGAGTGTGGTGCAAAGCGGTTCCATGGAGCCGCACATCAGCCCCGGCGACGTGGTTCTTACCTCTGAGCTTTCCGACGCTGAACCGGTTCCGGTGGGTGGCGTAGTGGCCTACTTGAGCCCGGCCGAGGCCGAACCCGACGGAACAGAAAAGACACGGCTACACCGGGTGGTGGGCGCCAACAATGACGGCACGTACGTTACAGCCGGCGACGCCAACGTGGACGTGGACAGCACGCCCATGAAGCGCGAGCAGATCAGCGGGAGGGCCCGCGTTCTGGTACCCATGGTTGGATTGCCCGGGCTGTGGATGACGCACGGAACGTTCCCGCAGATCGCGATCTGGTCTGTGGGAACGCTCCTCGCCGTAGGCTGTGCCATCTACCTGGGCGGCGCGGCAGGCTCCGGCGGCGCGGCAGGCTCCGGAGGCTCCGCGGGCTCCAATGGCTCCACGCCCGCACCCCGCCCACAGCGTGATAACTCCAAGAATCGACGACGGTCCCGCAGCCGCGCTGCCAGCCCAAGCACGGGCCAAGTGGCAGCCCTGCCCGCCCTCTGGGCCAACCCGCGCGCCAAGGGAATCGCGGCCTTTATCCTCGCCGCGATCATCGCGGTCCTGGTCATCCTCGGCGCCACCGCTGGTACGTCCGCCGCTGCCTTCACATCAGTCACTTCCACTCCCGCGAACAGTTGGGCAGCTGCCGCGGACTGGAATCCGCCCACGGTAGCGCTCGCGGACCCCGGCACATCGGTCAAGGACACCGCTGCCATCTCGGCCACAGCGCAGGATGCCGAATCGGGCATCCGAAGCATCGACGTCGAGTATCTTCGCGACGGCACCACTACCTGGACCACCATCTGCTCCGCCACTACCGCCACAGTCACGTGCCAGTGGAATACCAAGGCAGTGCCCGACGGCGGTTACAGCCTCCGGGCGCGGGCTACGGACAACGCCGGGCTCGCCTCCGTTACCGCCCTCCGTGCCACCACGGTAGCCAACAACCTCCTGGTGGTCCTCGCCAGCCCGGCCGAAGCAGTCCGGGGCAGCATTCCTTTGTCCACCAGCTTGCTGGGTGCCGCCAACACGCTCTACAGCGTGAGGGTTGAGTACTCGCTGGCGGGGGCGAACAAGTGGAGCACCCTCTGCATATACCTCGCGGCTCCCTATAACTGCACGTGGAATACGGCGCTCACCGCCAATGAGACCTACGATCTCCGTGCCGTGGCCGTTGCAGGTCTTACCACCACATACTCGGCCGTGGTCACGGACATCACCGTGGATAACCTTGCTCCCACAGTGGCTATGACAGACCCGGGGACACCCCTCAGCGGCGTGCGTACCTTGGCGGCCACGTCCACGGATGCCCACTCCGGCGTGGCCCAAGCCAGTATTCAGTACGCCCGCACAGGGACGAGCACTTGGGCCACCGTGTGCACCGTGACGGAGAGCCCCTACTCTTGCCGCTTCGATACCACCACAGTGGCCGACGCCGGCTACTCCTTCAGGGCGATCAGCGTGGATGCTGCAGGAAACAGCAGCACGTCAGCCACTCTCAGCAGAACTGTGGACAACACGGTGGCCTCAGTTTCGCTGGACGATCCCGGCGCCTACGTCACGGGTACCGTGCCCCTGACGGCTGCGGCGAACTCCACTGCCGGGGTGGCTTCTGTCCGGATCCAGGTGGCGCCCGCCGGGACCACAACGTGGAGCACGCTCTGCAGTGTTGCAGCGCCGCCCTACGGCTGCAGTTGGAACACCACCGCCTTCACGGACGGGACCTACGACCTCCGGGCGATACTCACCGACCGCAACGGCAAGGAAACCATCTCTGCAACCGTCGCCGCCAGAAGGGTGGACAACAGCCCGCTCCGCGCAGCGGATGTCCGAACGACTAATGGCGGCGCCACCCAGGGAAGGCTCGAAACGGGCGACTCCATAAGCTTCGTCTACAGCCAGCAGGTCAGCCCGGCCACGGTAACGCCGGGCTGGGCCGGGGCAGCACTGCCTGTGACAGTTCGTTTGCGTGACGGCAACCTGTTGGGCTTGGGCAACAGCCAGGATGTGGTGGACGTGCAGCGGACCGGAAGCAGCGTCAACTTGGGCTCAGTGAACCTGAAACAGAACTACGCCAAGAACCGCAAGACCATAGTGTTCAACGCCACCATGACGGCAACCACCGAAACTGTTGGGGGAGTTCCCCGCACAGTGGTCACCGTGGTCCTGGGGAGCGCTGCCAGTGGTGGCGCCGGAGTGAGGACCTCAGGTGCGGCAGCCAACATGGTCTGGACACCGACGTCGGCGGTAACATCCACTGCTGGAGTCGCCTGCTCGCTGGCGCCCCTCACCGAAACGGGTATCTTGGATCGGGACTTCTAATCCGGACCGCTCCGGAAACAATTTTTTTGCTGCGTGTAACCCTGGCCGCCCGGCCGGAAACTATACAAGTATCCTGCAGTTCAGGGCTCTAATTACCAGGGGGAACAATCGTGCTTTCAGAGCGCGAATTGGCGTTCATCGCCATTCACAAAGACAGCTACCCATCCGTTTTCAAGTTCGTCTGCCGGCGTGTTGAATCACCGGAGGTAGCTGAAGAGATCGCGGCGGACGTCTACCGCATCGTTTGGCAAAAATGGTCCGACGACTCCCACCCGGATCTGCCGTACCTCCTGACGGTTGCAAGGAACCTTGTGGGAAATGCCTACCGGAGTCGGGACAGGCGCCTGGCTCTGCAGGAAAAGCTGCGGACGACGGCGGTCCAGCATTTTGGTGACGACTCCGAGAACGTCGCGGTACAGGATGCGATGGAACGCCTGCGGGAGAAGGACCGCGACATCCTGCAAATGGCGTACTGGGACGGTTTGGGGACCGCCGATATTGCCAAGGTGCTGCAGTGCAGCGAATCGGCGGCCAAAGTCCGCCTACACCGGGCCCGTGCTGCCTTCCGGAAACATCTGCCTGCAGGGGCCGAATCGACTACACACAAGATGGGGGTCTGAAGACAATGGATCCGATCAAGAACCAGATATCAGCGATTGACCCGCTCACTATCGATCCAGTGGCGGAACCCAACGGCGAAGAAGCGCTCCACAAAATCCTGTCCGGCACCACGGTGTTCAGCGACAACCGCCCTCTCGCGGCAGTAACCTCCCTGGAGCAGCGCAGGCGCCGCAAAGCCCAAATCACGGGTGCGCTGCTGCTTGGTGCTGCTGCGGTCACCGCGGGCGTGCTGGTTGCCTCGAGTTTCGAGACGGTCAGCTCCAATCCCTTGCCTGCTGTGACACTCCAAAGCTCAACACCCACGCCAACCCCTTCCGTTACCCCCACACCCACCGCCACTCCCACGGTGACTCCGTCGGCAACGCCCACCGTGGCCGCTCCGATCACCACCCCGCCGGTTGCTCCTACGGTGCCCGCGGTGGCACCAACAACTGCTCCAACGCAGCCGCCGGTTCCAGTGGCGACGTCGCAGACGTTCACCTTCCCGGACGGGCACATTTCCTTCACCTATCCGGTCGGCTGGACCGTCCGTGCGGAGCAAGGGCCTTCCGACGGAGTCACTGTCTTGGACAGCACCGGCGCTGAAGTAGCGTTTATGAGCAGCGGTTTCTACGGAGACGGTACTGCCGGCCTGGTGGACCGCACCATCCTCGACCGGGCTGTGGTTCCCGGTGTCCGGGATAATTCGGGTGAGCTGGTGGAGTTCGGTTTCTCGTCGAACCAGTCGCAGTACATTCCCTACGAAGGGCCGCCCTACGAGGGAATGCCCTCACCCCGAACGGGACCTGTGGAAGGTCCTCCGACTTACATCATGGATGTGCGAAAGTCTTCGGAGCTCCAGGCTGGAGTGAGTTCCTCCGGGACTAACCAGGTCAGTGTTCCCAACGGGTTCATGGTGGCCTACGTGAAGTTTGACATCAACAAGCAGCCCGCCTTTGCCACCCCCGAAGCAGCTAAGGCCTGGATGGGCAGCACGCAGTACGCCCAGCTGAAGTCCATGCTCCTCAGCCTGAGCTACAAGTAGTCCCATCTGGGGGACAGCAAACGTCGCTCTGATAGCTCAGAGCGACGTTTGCTGTCCCCTAGTTGGGTTAGCGGGCGTTGGGTTAGCGGATGGTGACCAGGTGGCTGGCGGGATCGTACCGGAAGGTGGCCGGGCCGCCGTCGTGCTTCAACGCGATGTTGCTGCCGTTGGGGGTGCCGGCCAAGCCGTAGTTTTCGGCCCAGGAGCCGTTGATCGCGGCTTTGAACTCGTAGCTTCCCGCGGCCAGGTTGGGCACGGCGAGCTTCCAGAGTCCGTCAGTGGCGTCCAAGGACAGCTGGGCTTGGGCGCAATCCGGCATCCAGTCATCCGCGCAGCCGAGTTCGGAGTTCAGGCTTCCCGGCACTGAGACGGCTGCCGGCTGTTGCCCCGGAACAGCTGCGCTGATCACGTTGGTGGCGTGGTCATAGAGGAATGTGACGGCGCCGCCTGCGTGGGTGAACACCACGTTGGGACCATCCAGCTGGCCGCCCGCGCCGTAATTTTCATCCCAGGTGCCATTGAGGGCGGCTTTGAACTCATAAGTGCCGGCGGGCAGGTTGGGGACGTTCAGCTGCCACAGGCGGTGCGTCGGTTCGTAGCTCATGAGCGCCTCGCTGCACGACGGCTGCCAGTCCTCAGTGCAGCCCAGTTCGGTGTTGAGGCTGCCGGCCACAGTGACGGTTTCGGGCTGTGTCGGTTCGCCCACCACGCCGCTCTTGGGCTCACTTGCGGACGTCTTCCCGCGGTTGTCCAGCACCACCGCGCGGTACTCCACCGCCGCGCCCGACTCCAGTGACGAGACGTCATGGAACACCTGGTACGGAGCGTTGTCGTCCGTGCCGATCTGCGTCCACTCGCCACCCGCTGTACGTGCTTGGAAGGTGACTTCGTAGAACGAGTTACCGTCGACGTCGGCTGTCACCTTGAGGCGGGAAGAGTCGCCCGCCGCGGTGACCGGCTTCTTGAGCACGACGCCGGGCGCTGCCTTGGACTTGGCAAGTTGCCCCGCCGCTTCATAAACCACGGTGGAAAGCGGTGGGACTGTGACGGCCAGATTGGCTTGGGAGTCAGTCTTGGCGTTCTTCGGGGCATCCCCGTAGATCAGCTTGAACGGTTGCTTCGCTTCATACGTGGGCACTGACGCTGTCTGGGCGGTCTCGCTGTTGTTGACGGCCACAATGTATTCCCGCTGCTCCCTGGCGTCGATCCGGGAGAAGGCGTAAATCCCAGGGCCATCGGCGGCGTAGCGGTTTTGCTGGGCACCGCTGCGGAGCGTTGGATGCTCAGCTGTGAGGGCTGCGAGTTCGCTGATCTTCTTGTACAGCGGGTGCCCGGTGTTGAAGTTGTCCGTGGCATGCGTGGAACTGGTGCCCAGGAGGTCGTCATCCAGGTACTCCTGGACCTTGCTCGCGAACATCGTCTGCCGCGAGTCCTGGTCGCCGCCGGCACCGGTGAAGCCCTGCTCGTCGCCGTAGTAGATCACGGGGTTGCCGCGCGAGAAGTACATCAGCTCGTGGGCGAGCTCGTCACGTTCCACCAGTTCGGCGTCGGAGGCTCCAACGTTGTCCTGGGCGATGAAGGTGCCGATCCGGCCCATGTCGTGGTTACCCAGGAAAGTGGGCAGTTGGTAGACGTTGGAGTCGGCGTCCGTGTACCAGTCATCTCCATTGAAGAACTCTGCCAAGCCGGTGGCCTTGCTGCTCTGAGAGGCGAAGCTCCGGGCTGCGCCTTGGAAGCCGAAGTCCAGCACGGCCTGCATCTGGTTCTTGGTGGTGAACTTGGAGGTGATGCTCTTGGAGGTGTCAAAAACTTCGCCGAACATGAAGAACTCGTCCTTGCCTTGTTCCTTGGCGTAGCTGAGAACCTGGGGTCCGAACTGCTGCCAGAATTCGTCATTGACGTGCTTCATGGTGTCGATTCGGAAGCCGTCAATCCCGAAGTCCCGGATCCACGTTTTGTAAACGTCCATCATTCCGTTCACCACCTTCGGGTTCTCGGTGAACAGATCATCCAGTCCGAAGAAGTCGCCGTAGAGGGAGTCCTCGCCGGCAAAGTTGGTGTTGCCGCGGTTGTGATACAGCGTGGGGTCGTTCAGCCAGGATGGAACTTTAACGTCCTTCTCCGCCGCGGGGACCACAGGTGTGTACGGGAATGACGTGGCGGCATCCAGTGCAGGGAAGTCCTGCGTTCCGGCATAATCGCGGTCATCGAAGACCTCGCCCGTCGCGGTCCTGTAGGGCTCGGTTTCCTTGGAGATATAGGGTGCCGAGGCCGTTTCCTGATACTGGATTACGTCTGCGGTGTGGTTGGTGATGATGTCGAAGTACACCTTCATGCCGCGGGCATGCGCTGCGTCAATAAGCGTCTTCAGTTCGGCGTTGGTGCCCAGGTGGGGGTCGATCTGCGTGAAGTCCGTAACCCAATACCCGTGATAACCGGCTGAACTGTTCGCCAGGGTGCCGTCACCCTGGACCGCCTTGTTCTTGAAGCTCGGTGTCAGCCAGAGGGAATTGGTGCCCAGGCCTTGAATGTAGTCCAGCTGACCCTGCAAACCTTTCAGGTCACCGCCGTTGTAGAAGCCTTTGCGGGTGGGGTCAAAGCCGGACACCATCGGATCGGAACCCAGGCCGCCGTCGTCATTGGCCGTGGTGCCGTTGTTGAATCGGTCCGCCATGACGAAGTAGAAGTTCTGATTGCTGATGCCGCCGCGAATCGAGTGCTGGGCGGCGGGGTCGGGTTTGATGGCGGGCGCCGCGGCCGCGGGGAGGATGGCCGAGGCGGTGAGCACCGCCGTGGTGAGTACCACGGCGGCGAGCTTGTTCAGTGGTGGGCGCTGGGGGCAGAGGTGGGGTTTTTTGCGAGCTGACAAGTTTTGGAACCTTCCGCTAAGCGACAGTGCTGTGGGTAGAGGCTGTTGTACAAGTCACAAATGTAAGCGCTTCCGCGAGGTTAATCCATAGGACTCGGGCGGTTCCACATGAGAAGAGCCTCGTCAGGAGCCAGTGACTGGAAGCGCTTGCAGTGCGTATAGCCGAAATAATGAACAATCTTCACTGTGCTATTGCATGGCTGAATCTCCGAACGCTATGCATCTGCCCATAACCAAGCCCGTCTGACTTGCATAGGGTTGAAGAGATCTGCTTCACATAACGCCCCGATTTCCCCAGCCCGACCTACCCAAGGATGAGTTTCAACGATGAAGAGCATCGCCCTCCTGCGCGAACGAGCCACCCGCGTCATGCCTACCGGTTCCCACTGCCCGGCGTCGGGCCTGTGGAGCCCGGACTCAGATCCTGATGCCGTCCAGGTTTTCGCCGAAGGCCACGTCCTGCCGGCCCATGAGGGCGTGCCCACCGTATGGCGGCGCCGCACAGCTGCTGAAGTGTCGGCATGACCAGCACCATCCTGAACAGGCCCGCCGAGTACCGCCACGTTCCGGCCTCTGAGTGGGCCGAGCTCAGCACAGGTGACCCGGTATGGATTTACGACGTCGCATGGGGCGCCGGCACTGGCCGCGTTGATGATGTCTCCAAGCACCAGGAACTCCTCTGGGTGGTCCTGGAACCGACCGGCCGTCGACTGATCTGCGGAACAGACGACGTCGAGGTCTGGACCGCCTGAAAAGACTCGCCGAGGTGGCATTTAATACCAATGTCTGAGCGGATCATACGTATTAAATGCCATCTCGGCGGTAGTTAAACGGCGGGAACCAGCACGCTGGGGGATCCCGTCTCCGCCCTGCTCACAGGACCGTCCGGGAGTCCGGTTTCCGGGTCCAGCCTGAAGCTCACGACGTCGTCCGAGCCTTCGTTGGCCACGTACAGCCAGCCTTCCCGGACCAAGTGATGGCGCGGCCACTCGCCTCCGCACGGCACCTCCGCCACCGGTTCCAGCTCAGCCCCGCCGTTGGATACCTTCAACACACAGATGCGGTTGGTGCCCCGCACACCCACATACGCGAAACGGCCGTCCGGGGACAACGCAATTTCCGCACCGGCGTCGCCCTCTTTGGCCCCGCTGGCACTCGCGGGGACCACGGTTGTGAGCTCATACGTGCCATCCGGCTCCATCTGAACCGCCGCCACTTCCACTGAGTATTCAGTGTCCACCAAGACGGTTCCGCTGTGATGCCGGGCCATGTGCCGCGGGCCGGAGCCTTTCGGCAGGATCACTTGGTGATCCAGCTGCAATCCTTCGCCCGGCGCATACTGCCACACCCGCACCAGATCATGTCCCAGGTCCGTGGTCATGACCCGGCCGTCCGGCAACATGAGACTCGAATGGGCGCGGCTGGGCCGCTGTTCGTCGGGGGAGGTTGCCGTATGGGGGTCGACGGCGGCTGCCGCACTGGTGCGCGAGGTGATGGCGCCGTCGTCGTCCAGTTCATACAGAATCACTTGGCCGTCGCCCCAACAGGTGGCCACAATGAAACGTCCTTGGGGATCGGCCGCCACGTGGCAGGTCGCTTCGCCGGCTGGCCAGGGATCGCCAAAGGGCTCCAGCTCAGCGTCGCCCGTCCGGCGATACGCCCGCACGGTTTTGCCTTCCTCCGCGACGGCGTAAATCACCGGGAGGGTGGGGTGCAGCGCGAGGAATGACGGCGAATTTGCGGTCGTCGCCAGGCCGAGGGGGGTGAGTTGGCCGTCGTCGCCGGCGGAGAGCGCCGCGATGCCTTCGCCCTTGCCGTTCCTGTCCGCAGTGTAGGAACCAACCCAGATCAGTGTCTTTTCGTTACCCATGGTCAGTGCCCCTGTACGTCCGAGTCCACACCGGCGTCCGGACCGGCGTCGAGAGTTTGCAGCTTGGTGAGGTCGTCTTTGTCCAGTTCGAAATCGAAAATGTCCAGGTTCTCCTTCATTCGTTGCGGATTCGAGGTTTTAGGTATGGCCACCAGGCCCTGCTGAATGTGCCAGCGCAGCACCACCTGGCCCGGCGTTTTCCCGTACTTGCTGCCAACGGCTTCCAACACCGGAGCATTAAGCAGGTCACTGCCGGCACCCAACGGACTGTAGGACTCGGTAATGATGCCATTGCGCTCATTGAAGGCCCGCGCGGCGGGACGGGGGATGGAGGGGCTCACCTGGATCTGGTTGACCGCGGGCACAACATTCGTTTCACGGAACAGTTGGTCCAGGTGGGCGGGCTTGAAGTTGGAAACACCGATTGAGCGCGCTTTGCCCGAGGCCTGCAGTTCCTCGAACGTGTTCCACGTGGAGACGAATTCACCGCGGCGGGGGAGCGGCCAGTGAATCAGCAGCAGGTCAACGTATTCCAGCCCCAACCGCTCCAAGCAGCCGTCCAGTCCGGCAACAGCCCTTCCCGAACCCTGGAATTCCCCGTCCAGTTTGGTGGTGATGAAGAGCTCTTCGCGGTTCACCCCACAAGAACGGATGCCGTTGCCCACGCCCTTCTCATTGCCGTACTTCTTTGCAGTATCCACATGCCGGTAACCGTGCGTCACCGCCTCCACCACGGCATCGGCAACCTCGGCATCATTCAACGGCCATGTACCGAGTCCCAGTTGAGGGATCTTGTGGCCGTCGTTGAGTTCAATGAGCGGGGCAAATGTCATGGGCGCACATTCCTTTCATAAAGCCGATCGCTGAGCTCCATATAGTCCTCTTGAACCACCTGTTGCTCAGGATGCTGATCATGCCATGCCACGATCTCCCGCGCACCGTCCGCGAACGGAATCGTGGCCCGGTAGTCAGGGACAAGCGCCTTGATTTTGGAGTTATCGAACACCACGGAGTGTGAGCGGTCACCCAGCAAATTAGGGCCGAGCTCCGCGCTGTGGGCTGCGATAGTCTCCGAAGAGACATGGAACAGCTCCGGCTCGTCCACCCCGGCCGCCCGTGCGAACAACCGGTAAATCTGGTTCCAGGGAAGGAACTCATCCGAGGTGATGGTGTAGCTCTCGCCCACAGCCTGCGGCCTGCCCAGAAGACCGACGAAGGCCTTGGCAAAGTCCCGGCTGTGCGTCAGCGTCCACAAGGATGTCCCATCACCGTGCACCATGACGGGCATGCCTGCCCGCATCCGATGAATGTCCGTCCAGCCGCCCACCATCGCAATCTTGGTCCGGTCATAGGTGTGGGAAGGCCGGACCACGGTCAACGGGAAATCAAGCTCACGGTAAGCCTGGAACAGAAGCTCCTCGCAAGCAATCTTGTCCCGCGAGTACTGCCAAAACGGGTTCTTCAGCGGCGTCGATTCCCGGATAGGCAGCGTTGTGGGTGGCTTCTGGTACGCCGAAGCTGAGCTGATGAAGACGTACTGGCCCGTCCGCCCGCGGAACAATTCCAAACCTGCCCGCGCCTGATCCGGGGTGTAGGAAATAAAGTCCGCAACGGCGTCGAACTCTCTTCCCTGCAGTACCTCACGCACCGCGGAAGCGTCCCGGACGTCCGCGTGAAGGACCTCCGCCCCCTCGGGCACCGGCCGCCCGGCTGACCGTCCCCGGTTAAGGATGGTCAGCCGGTGGCCCAGCGCGACGGCGCGTTCAGCCGCAGCCGCACTGATGACCCCGGTCCCGCCGATGAACAGGATGTTCCGGGGCGAGACGGTGTCCGCTTGAGGTAAGAGAGTGCTCACCAGGCGTAGTCCTCCGGCGCGGTGCGGTGACCCGGGAAGATGTCATCGAGCCGCTTGAGGGCATCCTCGTCCAGGCTGACATCCAGGGCGCGGATAGCAGCATCAAGCTGGTCCTGGGTTCGCGGCCCAACGATCGGCGCCGTCACGGCCGGCTGATGGAGCAACCAAGCCAGCGCCACATCACCGGGCTTTTGGCCGAGTTCGTCCGCGAAATCCTCGTACCGGCGGATCTGCTCCTCATGCTTCTTGAGGGTTTCCAAGGCCCGGCCCTCAGCGCGGCGAACACCCTGCTCTTCCTTCTTCAGCACCCCGCCCAGCAACCCGCCCTGAAGCGGAGACCACGGGATCAGGCCCAAGCCGTAGTTCTGCGCGGCCGGGATGACCTCCAGCTCAAGTTCACGCCGGAACAGGTTGTAGATGGACTGCTCACTGACCAAGCCCGTGTAGTTCCGCCTCCGGGCGGCTTCCTGCGCCTGGGCAATGTGCCAGCCGGCAAAGTTGCTGCTGCCCGAGTACAGGATCTTGCCCTGCTGGACACCAACCTCGATCGCCTGCCAAATTTCATCCCACGGCGTATCCCTGTCGATGTGGTGGAACTGGTAAATGTCGATGTAGTCCGTCTGCAGCCGCTTCAGGCTGGCATCCAGTGCCCGGCGGATGTTCAGCGCCGACAACTTGGACTCATTGGGGCGATCCGTCATGGTGCCATACAACTTGGTGGCAAGAACCGTGCGCTCACGGCGCTCGCCGCCCTTGGCGAACCAGCGGCCAATGATCTCTTCCGTCCAGCCGCGGTGCTCCACACCGCCGTACACGTTGGCGGTATCGAAGAAGTTGATGCCGGAATCCAGCGCGGAGTCCATGATTGAGTGCGCTGTTGCCTCGTCCGTCTGCGGACCGAAGTTCATGGTGCCCAGGCAGAGACGTGAAACTTTCAGGCCGGAACGGCCCAGATGGGTGTACTGCATGTTCATCCTTGGTTTCTAGAGCTGGGTGAAAGCCGCGACGGCGGGATCGGAGCCGATGCGGGCGCCCGCCTCCAGTGCCGTAATGGCTGCCAGTTCGGATTCGGTGAGGGTGAGGTCCGCAGCGCCGAAGTTCTCACGCATCCTCTTTGAGTCAGCGGACTTGGGAATCACAATGGTGCCCTGGGCGAGGTGCCAGGCCAGGATCACCTGTGCAGGAGTAGTGCCGTGCGCAGCAGCGACCAGGGCCACCTGCTCGGCGTTCAGGTCCTTGCCCTGACCCAGCGGACTGTAGGCTTCCACGGCGATGCTGAGGTCCCGGCACTTGTTTGCCAGCTCGCCCTGCTGATACGTGGGGTGGACTTCAATCTGGTTGACTGCCGGAACCACCTCAGCGTCTCTGAGCAGCGTGTCCACGTGCTCGGAAAGGAAGTTGGAGATGCCGATAGCTCGGATCTGCTTGTCCTGGTACAGCTTCTCCATCTCTTTCCACGCCTGCGTGTAAAGGCCCTGCGAAGGGACGGGCCAATGGATCAGGTACAGGTCAATGACTTCCAGCCCCAAGGCGTCGCGGCTGCGTTGGAAGGCGTCATAAGCCTCGCCCTGCTCCCCATTGCGGAGCTTGGTAGTGATGAAAAGTTCTTCCCGGGGAATGCCCGAAGCAGCCACGGCAGCGCCGACGCCGGCCTCGTTGCGGTAGGCAGCCGCGGTGTCGATGTGGCGGTAGCCCGCTTCAAGGGCGTCTTCCACTACCTTCTGCGTTTCCTCCGCAGGCACTTGGAACACACCGAATCCAAGCTGGGGGATGGTGACGCCGTTGTTCAATGTCAGCTCTGGCATGACGGTCTCCTTCGACGGGATGGTTATGGCGGTGACGCTCCGTTTTCCTGTTGCCAGAAAGCGTTTTCGGAGGCTCTCTACCGAGCCTATTCACTTTTGGCGGCGGAGTCAGCAATCCAACCTGATCCTGTTTTTCCTAGGTCTGGTAGTCCTACCCACAATGGTGGTCTTTCACACGCTGCCAACGGCAGAATGGATGAATGGGTCAAAGCGCCGAGTTCGGTAAATTCCTCAAGGTCATGCGTGCCCGTCTCTCACCCGAGGACGCTGGAGCACAGGAGTCCAGTGGTGCCCGAAGGGTCCCCGGGCTCCGCCGGGAAGAGGTGGCCAGGCTCTCGGGCGTCAGCACCGATTACTACACGCGCCTGGAGCAGGGCCGTAACATCCACCCTTCCAGGGCGGTCCTGGACTCTGTGGCCCGAGCCCTGCGCCTGGACGCAGGTGAGCAGGCACACATGATGGACCTGCTGGAGCACTGCGCCAGTTCTGCAGGCAATCCCGGCCCTGTTCAAGGGGTAAGGCCGGCGCTCCGGCAGTTGTTGGACGCCGTAGGTGATGTGCCGGCCATGGTGTTGGGACGGCGTGCGGACGTGCTGGCCGGAAACCGGATGGCTCATCTGCTGTTCACCGATTTCTCATCGCTTCCCGCGCCGGAGCGGAACCTGACCCGCTGGATCATCCTGGACCCCTTGGCCGGCACGCTGTTCAGAGACTGGAAGACCGTGGCTGCTGAAGCCGTGGGTGCTCTCCGTATGGATGTGGGCCGACACCCCAACGATCCCCAAACCAATCAACTCGTGGGAGAACTCGCCGTACACAGCGAGCATTTCCGGCAGTGGTGGGCGGGGCACAAAGTGGCGTCCCGGTCTTCAGGCACCGTCCGGCTGCACCACCCGGTTGTGGGCCACCTGGAACTGAACTTTGAAACGCTCAGTCTCCCGGACGATCCCGACCAGATGCTGCGGATCTATTCCGCGAAGGCCGGCTCGCCGTCGTCGGACGCTTTGACGCTGTTGAACTTTGGCGACCTCGGCACCCAAGTCAACCAATCTGCCACAGTCAACCAAACCGCCGCACCCGAAACCGCCCACCGAGATGACAGTTAACGACCATCCGGAGCTCCGGAACCGTCATTAACTGCCATCTCGCGGTGTGGGTAAGGGGTGTGGAGCCCTTGGTTTAGCGCTCCAGGCGGAAACCGAGTTTGATGGTGACCTGCCAGTCGGCAATTGTGCCTTCCTCGAGGTGGCCGCGGATTTCCTTGACCTCAAACCAGTCCAGGTTCCGCAGGGTTTCGGAGGCCGTTGCGATGCCGTTCTTGATTGCGTCGTCAACGCCTTCGGTGGAAGTTCCTACAATTTCGGAAACGCTATATGTGTGGCCAGCCATGGTGCTCCTCATCAACGTCATACGAATATCCGGAAAAGAAAATCAGGCCCGCCAGGCAGGCCGTCCATGCAGACTAGCCCACGGATCATCGTGCGGCCAGAGGCTGCAGGGGCTTAGCTTTCACGCCAGTCGTTGCTGGTGATGTGCGAGCCCGCCTGCGGTCCCATCTGCAGCATTCCGCCATCCACGGGCCACGAAGCGCCGTTCACGTAGCTGGAATCCGGGGACGCCAGGAAAGCAATGACGGCGGCGATTTCCCGGGCATCCCCGGGGCGCCCCACCGGGACGCCGGGCCGTTCCTTCTGCGTGGGATCCTCGTCTTCCTGGCCCGTCATGGGAGTGGCGATCTCACCCGGTGCCACGTTGTTGGCAGTGATCCCGTGTTCAGCGAGCTCCAGGGCCATGGTTTTGATGAGGCCACCCAGGCCATGCTTTGAAGCGTCGTAGGCTGAGGCCCCAACCCTCGGTTGGAACTCATGGACGCTGGTGACCGCGATGATGCGACCGCCGCGGCCGGCCTTGACCATGCGCTTGGCGGCAGTCTGCATGGCCACGAACGCGCCGTTGAGGTTGGTGTCCAAGGTGGACATCCAGGTGTCGTAGTCCAGCTCCAGGAACTTGGTGCCATCGCCCGTTCCGGAGTTGTTCACGAAGACGTCCACACCGCCAAGCTCCTCAGCCAGTTGGTCGATGGCCGCGGCCGTTCCCCGGACATCGGTGGTGTCCAGTTGGCGGACTACTGCTTTCCGGCCCAGGCCGCGGACCTCCCCGGCAGTTTCTTCAGCGCCTTGCTGATCCGAGTGCCAGGTGATCCCTACGTCCATGCCCGCTTTGGCCAGCGCCACCGCCGTGGCCTTTCCGATCCCAGAATCCGATCCTGTGACGATGGCGGTCTGCGGGGAAAATGGTGCATCGCTCATTGTCTTGCCTTTCGGTGATGTGATCAGTCCGATGATTTATCCCTACCCAGGGATTCCGGCCGTAAACACTCCCGGCGCAAAAGGGTCATCCCGGCGCAGGGTGATCGAGTGTAGATTTCTTGCAGCAGCACCCAGTGAATCCCCACAACCAGGAGTACTCATGTCAGAAGTTATTGTGGTCGGCGTTGACAGCAGCGAGACGGCCAAACGCGCAGCAGTGGCAGCAGCGAAGTTCGCCACCGCACTCGGCGCCGAACTGCACGTGATCAGCGGCTTCTCCGATGACCGCATCGAAGAATTCGGCAGCGGCAGCGACCGCATCACTGTCTCCTCAGCCGACTCCGCGGAATACGTTGCCCGCAAGGTCTCCGAAGAGCTGGACGTCCCCGCCGGCAACATCAAGTACTTCGCGGCCCGCGGTACTCCGGCCAACGCCCTCATCAACTACGCCGAGACCAACAACGCCTCACTGATCGTTGTAGGCAACAAGCGCATGAAGGGCCTTGGCCGCGTCCTGGGCAGCATCGCCAACAGCGTGGCGCACGGCGCCCCGTGCGACGTCTACATCGTGAACACCGACGTCGACGCGTAACCAACCCATGTAGGGGACAGCACCCGTCGCAATGCATGCTCATTAGAGCGGGTGCTGTCCCCTGGTTGGGTAGCTCAGCCGGGTGAGGGCTACTCGCTTAGCGGCGGCGGGTTGTCCGGGCTGCTTTGGCGACGCCTTTAAGGACGACGACGACGCCGGCACCCGCCAAAAGCCACGGCCCCGCAACAATGATGGGGTCCATCCACTGGTGCTTGGTGTCCGCGCGTTTCCTGCCCCACCTTGATGACATACCGTGGTTCTTGAACTCGCTCAGTACCCCGGTTTCGGTGATCGGGTTGTCCGGGCGCAGCGTGGCAAATGACTTCAGGTGGTTCTCCCAGGCGTCCACGCGGTCACCTGCGATCAGGAGCAGCCAGTGCGCAGCCCGTCCTTCGCTGTACTTGTAGGCGTATTTCCTGATGGCCCCTGAGAGGCCTTTTGGCGGGGTTGATGTGCCAAAAACAGGTGTCAGGAATTTGTGTTCAACAGATCGTTCACGGGGCCATTTCTCCTCTTGGCGCTCCGGGAAGTCCCAGTGCGCCCCGGTGGGGATCCCGCGCTGCTCGCGGGGGAATGACGGCCGGTCCTTGGGGTCCAGGTCCACGCCCCAGCCCGGGATTTTGGCCCGGAGTTCCTCGGGTGTTGGCCGTGGTCGCGGCCTGTCTGCTGTGTACGGCATGATGTCTCTCCTTTTTCGCCTGGTCTGCCCGGCTATGCGGCCGTGGTCACGATCGGCTTGATGCAGTCATCCAGCTTGGCCGAGAAGATGTGATATCCCTCAGCGATGTGTTCCAGCGGAATCCGGTGGGTGATGATGTCGCTGGGTTTCAAGTAGCCGTTCCGGACGTGTTCGAACAGTCGGGGCCACTGCCGCTTTACAGGGCACTGGTTCATCCGCAGGGTCAGTCCTTTGTTCATGGCATCGCCGAATTTCACGGCGCTGAACATCGGGCCGTAGGCGCCCACCACGGAGACTGTTCCGCCTTTCCGGACGGAATCGATCGCCCAGTTCAAAGCGACGGGCGAACCGCCCTGCAGCTTGAATTTCGAGGACGTTATGTGCTGGGTCAGGTTGCCGTCCGCTTCAGCTCCGACGGCGTCAATCACCACGTCCGCGCCGAGGTGGTCGGTTGCTTTCTTCATCTCCACCACGATGTCGTCGTATTCGTTGAAATTGTAGGTCTCGGCGTGGGCAAACTCCCGCGCCTTCTGAAGGCGATACTCGAGGTGGTCAATGACGATCACCCGTCCCGCGCCCATCAACCACGACGATTTCGCTGCGTAGAGCCCCACAGGTCCTGCTCCAAAAACCACAACAGTGTCACCCTGCTCAATGTCGCCCAATTGTGCCCCGAAGTAGCCGGTGGGGAGGGCGTCGGTGAGCATCACCGCGTCTTCCTGATCCATCCACTCGGGTATTTTGGTGGGTCCGACGTCGGCGAACGGCACGCGCACGAACTCCGCCTGGCCGCCGTCGTAACCACCGGTGGTGTGGGAGTAACCGTAAATGCCGCCCACCGCCGTCGCGTTCGGGTTGACGTTGTGGCAGTTGGAATACAGGCCGCGGGCGCAGAAATAGCAGGACCCGCAGTAGATATTGAAGGGCACCATCACGCGGTCCCCGACGCTCAGGTTTTGAACCGACGAGCCAACCTCGTGGACCTCGCCCACGAATTCATGCCCGAAGGTCATCCCAACCCGTGTATCCGGCATCATGCCGTGATACAGGTGCAGGTCTGAGCCGCAGATCGCGGCTCCGGTAACCCGGACTATTGCGTCATTGGGATGCTCAATCCGGGGGATATCTTTTTCTTCGACCGTGACTTTGTACGGGCCGCGGTACACCATCGCTCGCATTTTTTGCCGCCTCCAACAGCTAGCTGTCGATACAGGTCAAAATGCTAAGTCTCCTTATTATCGGTGTCCAGTTCTTTTTCAAGTAGCTCGCATTCAGTGGCCTTGGAATGCTTCGGCCAGCCACCACGAGCCCCCGTCGGAGGCGATTTTCGCGTCGATCACCAGCGGCCGGTTCTGGGTTCCGGCTTGGTAGGCCGCGATCCAAGGCTGGATGGCGGCGAGGTCCGCCGCGGTCCGTACGGTCACGCCTTCGGCTCCGAATCCGCGGGCTATGGCGGCGATGTCCGTGTCGGGGAACACGACGCTGGCAAGCTCAGCCTCAGTGTGTTCGGACGCGAAGTGATGCACCTCGGCCCCATACGCGGCGTCGTTGTAGACGATGCACACCAGCGGCAGCTTCAGCCTGGCGGCGGTTTCGAGTTCGCTGATGCCCATGAGGAATCCACCGTCTCCGGCGCCCAGGACCGGCAGTCGGTGGGGTTGGGCGAGGGCGGCGCCGATGGCTGTGTAGAGTCCGAGTCCGATCGCTTGGAATGCCTGGGTGAAGCAGAACCCGAACTCGTCCGGCACCGCGAGGTATTGGCTGGGGTAGCCCATGAAGTTGCCTGAGTCCACGGCCACGATCCTGTCGGCGGGGAGCAGGGTATCGAGTTCATGGCTGAGGACGCGGGGATCGATAGCCATGGAGGTGGACAGGTCCTCGGTGTCCACATCACGCCACCGGGAACCCTGCTTGATGGCCAGGGCGTTGGCTTCAGTGCGGTACTTTTCAGCCGGCTCGGACTGCCCGGAGCGCAGGGCCGTCAACGCATCCGCGGCCGTCAGTGCTGAGTCCCCCAGCAGGCCGAGGGTGATGGGGCGGTTGGCGCCGAGGGCGGAATCCTCGACGTCGATTTGCACTACTTTGGTGCCGGCGGAAATGAGTCGCCCGTGCCGCATGGTCCACATGTTCAGCGCGCAACCCCACCCCACAATCAGGTCCGCGCCGCTGATCAGCTCGGCCGTCAACGGTGAGGAGAAACCGCCGGAAATTCCGAGGTTGTGGGAGTCGCCGTTGAACAGCCCGCTCGCCACGGCGGAGGTTGCCACCAGCGCACCTGCATGGCGGGCCAGTTCCAGGATCTCTTCCCGTGCGCCCCTGCCGCCGCGTCCGGCAACGAACACGGGCCGTTCCGCGGCAGAAATGAGCGCCACCAGTTGCTCAACGGCGGCCGCGTCCGGGCGAACCTTCAAAGGCTCAGGCACGACGACGGCACTCACCTCGTCCGCCGAACTGGCACCTTGGACATCCAGCGGCAGGCTCAGGACCACCGTGCGGCGCTCATTCACGGCTGTCCGGAAGGCCCTCACTGTGTCCGCGACAGCGGTGGCGGGGGAGTGGATGCGTTCGGCCACGGCTCCCACGCTTCTGGCCAGCCCGTCCTGGTCGATCTTGAAGTTGGACCTGATGGCGGCGGCCTGGGTGTCGGCGGTCAGCACAATCATGGGGGTGCGGCTTTTGGCTGCCTCGCCGATCCCGGTGATGGCGTTGCTCAGCCCGCAGCCCTGATGGGTGGTCACCACGCCCACTTTGCCGGACATCCTCGAGTACGCGTCCGCCATGGTGGCAGCACCGCCCTCGTGCCGGGCCGCGGTGAAAGGAATGCCTTCGGCCATGAGGGTGCCCGTGACATCGAAATTACCGGAGCCCACCACCCCAAAAACGTGTCCGACGCCGAGCTTCGCCAGCGTTCTGCCCACCAGTGTGGAAACCCGTACCTGCTCGCTCATGCCTTCTCCGCCACATCTTTTTCAACCAGTGCGTACACGCGGCTGGGACTTCCCGTGCCGCCAACAATGGGCAACGGCGCCACCATCAACGTGGCACCCGTGACGGGGAGCCGGTCCACGTTCCGCAGCGAGGTCACACCATACTTGTCTGCGCCCAGGAGGAAGGAGTGAACGGGGAACATTGGATCCAAGGAACCAGCTTGGCCGGCGTCGATGCCCACGGTCTCCACACCGAAACCGCTGATCGAGGCGTTACCCGCAAGCCACTTGGCACCCGCAGCTGAGACCCCGGGAGTGTGGGGACCGGCGTCGTCCGCGTTGACGAAGGCCGCAGCGTCCGTGCCGCGGGCCGCCCAACCGGTGCGGAAAATGATCCAGCAATTCTCCGGGAACAACCCATGCTTAGACTGCCACTGCTCAAAGTGTTCCGGTTCCAACAGGAAGTCAGGGTCCGCGGAAACCTCGGCGGTCTTATCGATCACCGCTACCGGTCCCACCAGGCGGTGCGGCTCGATCTGGTCCACGGACTTGCCGTCCTTGCCCGTGATCCAGTGGACCGGGGCGTCCAGGTGCGTGCCGGCGTGTTCGCCCACGGTGACGTCGTTCCACGCCCAAGCCGGTCCGGCGTCGTCGAAATTACTCACCGGCGAGACGGAGAGCCCCACCGTGTTAGCGAACGGCTGGGGCAGGTTCAGGATGGGGGTCTCGGAACTCAGGGGCGTGGTGAGATCGATGATTTCCACCGAACCACTCGAAAGGGCTGCAGTGAGCCCGGCCAGAACAGACATTGTTCTCCTTATCGCTTGCTTGGTTTCAGTGCTGCTTAAATTTCAGTGCTGCTTGAAGGCGGGAAAGTCGTGAGGGTGGTGCGGTCAGTTTTTGGGCCACCAGGTGTCCGGAACCCCCGGAAAGTCCGGGCCCCGGATGAGTGGAAGCGCCGATGTGCCAGAGGCCTTCGACGGCGGTTTGGTGTCCTGCCGCTGCCGGGAAAGGCCGCCAGAGCAGGTTCTGGAAGAGCTCCGCTGAGCCGCCGTAAGGGTCGCCGTTGACGGCGTTGGGGTTGGCAGCAGCCAGGTCTGTGGGGGCGAGGATGTCAGAGGCGAGAACAGTAGCCCGGGTTCCGGGAGCAAACCGCTCAAGCCGTGCCAGGACCCGCTCCAAGTAGCCCTGTTTCAGCTGCTCGGTCCAGCCACCTTCCACCGGCAGTTCGCCCGCTGCGTCGCCCACGGGCGTGAACGGGACTTCCTGCAACTGCAACCACAACGTGGCCTTGCCGTCCGGGGCCCGCGATGGATCCAGGACGCACTGTTGGCCCACCACCACGGTGGGTTCGTTGGGCAACAGCCCGGCTTCAGCCTGTGCGCAGGCAATCCCTGTGCTGTCTGAGCCGTTGCTGATGTGAACCAACGGGACCGTTTTGAGCCGGGGATCGAGCCATTCCACAGGTTTGTCCAGAGCGAGGTGGATCTGCATGGCTCCGCGGCCGTTCTGATACCGTTCAGCAGCCGCGGCAGTGCCGGCCGGGGGCTGGCGTAGAAGCCGGGTGTAGAGGGCCTGCGGCGAAACGTTCGCGAGTACCGTCTCCGCCGAAATCACACCTTGGGAAGTCCGGACGCCGGTGACGGAATTGTCCTCCACCAGGATCTCCTCGGCGTCTGCACCCAGCATGATCCGGGCACCGTTGTCGCGCAGCAAAGACTCAAACGCCGCCACGAAACTCGAGGCCCCACCCTTCACAATCGGGAGCCCAAAGCTGTGCATGCTCATGGCCATCACCGGAAGCATGACCCCGCCGGTGGCCTGGTCCGGGCCGAGACCTGCGTGGAGGAGCCACGGCGACCACAGCTGGTCCGCTTCCCACCCGTCAAAGCGGCTGCGGGTGTAGTTCCGGCCGCTCATCACCGAATCCCGGACGAAAGCCTCCGTCCCCGTGAAGCGCCCGCGACGGACAGCGCCAAAAGCAATCTTTGCTACCTGCCCAAAGGACCGTAGCTCCGCCCCGAAGGCCCCGAATACGGTTCCGGCATTGCGGCCCAGGTCGTCCAGCATGGCCAGGTACGCAGCGGAATCGCCGGGCTCCTTGAACGCGGCAGCCGTTTGCCCCGGATCACGTTCCGCGATGACAACGCGGTGGGATCCTGTGACTGGATCGGCAGCCACGCTCGCCGTCACCGGTCCTGTGGTGTTGGCGTACTCCAGGCCCCGGGCATGCAACTCCTTGCCGAGCGCCCCGTAGGCGCCACCGGAGACGAACAGCGGGTGCCAGGAGGAGAAGGAGTCGTGGATGAAGCCCGGCAGGGTCCGCTCGGCGGAATGGATGAAACCACCCAGCCGGTCCGAGCGCTCAATGATGCACACGCGCTTCCCGGCCAAAGCCAACTCTGCGGCCGCCACCAAGGAGTTGATGCCTGAACCGATGATCGCGACGTCAACTGAATCGTCCATCTCCGCGCCTTTCGTGAGAGTGTCCCTGGCCAGGAGAGTGTCCCTGGTCAACAGACTGTGCCTGGAAATCCGGATGGCTGGCGGTGGCGTGATACTTGCCGCCGTGGAACACCAGGGGTGCGCCGCCGTCGTGCTTGTAGCTTTCCACCTCGCCCACATATATGACGTGGTCACCGGCATCATGTCGCGAAACGGTGCGGCATTGGAAGGTAGCCACCGCGCCATTCAGGAGCGGAACGCCGGCGATGCCCTCGGTGGTTTCCGCGCCCACAAACTTGTCCGTGGCCGGCGTTGCGAATTGGCGGGACAGGACGTGCTGGTCGCTGGCCAGGATGTTGATGGCGAAGTGCGTGGCGTCCTCGAAGTCGCCCAGGCTGGGCGCGCGTTTGCTGGGGCACCAAAGCACCAGCGGCGGCTCCATGGACACTGAAGTGAAGGAGTTCGCGGTCATGCCCACTTTCCTGCCGTCCGCGGCTACGGTGGTGACCACGGTGACGCCTGTGGCGAACTGGCCCAAAGCGCTCCGGAAATCACGGACATCGAAAACCGAGGTGTCCTCTTCTTTTCTGGCCTGCATGAAGTCGGCGGCGGCAGCGGAATCGAACCACCAGGGGTACGAGGTCCGAGGGTCATCGAAACCGCTGACGATGCTTGCCGCCAGCGCCGGATGGTGGGCAGCCTCGCTTAGCAAAGTCTTCTGGTGGTCCCGCCGCGGCTTCAGGAGATCGTTGGTCCACTCCACGGCCCACTGGCCCCAGCCGCGCCAGAATTCATCAAAAGTGCGCTCCATCCATGTGCGGTCAAAGGGCTGCCGGCCACGGCGAACGATCGCATCAAGGTAATACTTGGCGGCAAGCGTCGCGTTGTTGGAGCCCTGCCCGGTGAGGGGATCATTGAGGACCACAGCGTCCCCGAGGCCGAACACCAACGTGCCGTTGCTGAGCTCCCCGACGGCGGACCTCACCGTGGGCGTGATGCGCCCCAGAAGTGTGGCGCCATCATCCGTCAGCTCCGCCCCGGCGAAGTTCTCAGCCTCGTGCGGGAAATGCTCGCGCAGGATCTCCAGCGAACGTTCGAGCTGCTGTTGCGGCGTCCCGACGTCGGTCCAGCGGTCCATGGGGCCACCCACCACGCCTTCGAACACCATCATGCGGCAGGGGCCGGAGACTGTCAGGCCCGGGAACGTAAAGAACTCGCCGACGCCGGGGGCCATGGACATGCGGATGGCTTCGCCGCTGTTGGAGGTACTGGAAGCTTCCGCTTCACCTGCCCCGATTGCGGAAGCGCCGGCGTCGGGCTTGACGTAGTTCAATGCCAGCACCCGTTGCGGCCGGTCGAAGGGCGACTTGGACTTGTCGCGGGGGAAGATTTGCCCGATCTCGCCCTTGCCGGTGCTCACAATCACCAGCTCATAGTCATGGGTGAGCTCTTCGAGCATCCGCGGGGTTACCTTCTCAATGCGGAAGTCACCCCCGGCGGCCACGAACGTCTCGATCCAGAGGGCGCTCTTGATGCGCTGATCGATGGAACGGGCGGGGCCATCCAGGGGAGCTTCCCACTCGATGGGCTCTTCCGCGTCCACGCGCAGCCGAATAGAGGTGATGCCCGGCACGGAACCGGACTCGTAGAATTCGCTGAGCGCCGTCCCCAGCTGGGCTTCGGCGTCCAGGGCTGTGGAGAACATGCACTGGCTGGACATGACTTTGCCGGTGCGGATCTGTGCTGCGGAACGGTCGGACAGGAGCGTCACAGCGTAGCCGTCCCGTTGGAGGCCGAGGGCCAGCTGGGCGCCGGATTCGCCAGCACCAATAATTGCTATTTTTCGCATAACGGAGTCCTTATTAGCAGGGCTGTGCTAGGAAACCTTGGCGGCGGAGAGGCCTGCCAGGTAGTCAGCGGCTTTGTCCGGATACATGAACCAGTTCTGAAATTCCGGCGGGTGGTTGAAGCCATTGGCGAAGCGGTGTGCGATAGCAGGCTCATTGTTTGCGGCACCCAAGAGCTCCAGGACGTGAGGCGGCGGCGGAGCCAGGAGGGCATTTGTCCAGTGTGCAACGTGCTGGGCGTAATCCCAATAGCGCTCGAACGTGGCCTGCATGAAGCCTGCGTCGAACGTCGCGCTCCCGTGCTGGATGATGCTGTCCATGTAGGACGCGGCGCATTTGCTGGCGTTGTTCGAACCCTGCCCGGTGATGGGATCGTTCAACACCACGACGTCGGCCAGGCCCAGTACCTGCCGTCCGCTGGGCAGCGTAGCAATGGGGTGGCGGACGGTAGGCGCGAAGCGGCCCTGGAGCACGCCGTTCGGATCGGTCAGTTCCACCTCTGTGGCCCGCGCGGCTTCCCACGGCAGGAAGGTGTTGAGGATGTCCTTTGAATTCTGCAGGTGTTCCTCGGGTGAGAGGCCTTTCCACGTATCCATGGGTCCGCCCGGGACCCCCTCGAAGACCATGATCTCGCAGGGGCCGGTGGTGGTGAGCGCTGGGAAGACGAAGTATTCGCCCACGCCGGGGATGAGGTTGAACGAGACCGCGGAATATTCTTCGCGGGGTTTTAGTCCCTTCACATAGGTCAGGGCCAGTGCGCGCTGCGGTGCGTCGTAGGTGCTGCGTTCGGCGTCCCGGGTGAACAGTTGGGCGATCTCACCTTTGCCGGCCGCCACGATCACGAGGTCCGAGTTCTGCGTGTATTTCTCCAGCTCAGCCACGCCGGCATCTTCGAACACCAGCTCGCCGCCCCGTGCGGTGAACTCCTCCATGAACTTGGGGAACTTGACCCGCTGATCGATCGACTTGGCGTGGTTGTCCAAGCGGGAAGCCCAGCTGATGGCCTTCTCACCCGGCAGCTCGGGATGCGGGATGGTGAACGATATTCCGTCCACGGTTGGCGCGTCCGGCCAGAAATCCAGGCCGAGGTCCCTCTCGTGCTCCAGAGCGTTGTGGAAGATGCACTGGCTGGAGGCTACTTTGCCCTCGGCAATCTCTTCGGGTGTGCGGTTGGAGATGGTGGTGACCTGGTAGCCGGCGTCGAGCAGGCCGATGCCGAGCTGCAGTCCGGACTGGCCGGCGCCGACGATTGTGATGGGGCGTTGCGTCATGGTGGTGCCCTTTTCTCTTTAGGTCTTTTTGCGGGTTGGGTAGGGCTGGTTGCTAGTTTGCGGCGAGCAGGGGAATGGTTTCTTCGGCGCGTTCCGGCCCCAACGCGGAGTAACCGCCGTCCACAGCCCAATCCGCGCCGGTCACAAAACTGGCTTGGTCGCCGGCGAGGAACGCAACCACGTCACCCACCTCGTGCGGGCGGCCTACACGCTTTAGTGCATGGAAGGGTGCCGCCACGGAATCTGTCTTCTCAAGGTTTCCGTTGCTGAGGGAGTCCATGATGTTGCTCCACACCCAGCCCGGACTGACCGAGTTGACCCTGATGCCGTCCGGTGCGAAGTCCACGGCCATGCTGCGGGTGACCTGAACCAAGGCTGCTTTGCTGGCCGGGTAGAGCCAACGACCGGTCTGGGCCACTGAACTGGAAATGGAGGTGAAGTTGATGATGGCCCCCCGCCCGGATGCTTTGAGGTATGGGCGGGCCGCGTTGCTTGCCACAACGGCGCTGACGAGATTGACGTTCAGTGCCTCCAGCCAGTCCGCGCGTCCCGAGGCTGCGCCGTCGTCCTTGTAAGTGCACGCGAGGTTCACCAGGATATCCAAGCTCCCGTGCGCAGCAGCGGTCTGGCTGACCAGCCGGTCCACAGCGTCGTCATCAGTGATGTCAGTGTGGGAGTAGGTGATCCCGTCGCCCAGCCCGGCGGTGAGGGAGGCGCCGTCGGGATCTATATCCGCCACCACCACCGTGGCGCCGGCGTCCCGCAATGCGGTGACCACGCCCTGGCCCACCTTGGTAGCTCCGCCGGTAACAATTGCCGTCCTGCCCTTGAGTGCTGACATGTGCCGACCCCTTTCGCGTGGAGATGGTGCTGTTACGGAGATATGACGTGCGTCATATTTGTCTTGCAAGCGACTCTAGGCAGCCGGCGCCGGAGTGAATATCCATTTGGCGCGGGAATCATCCGAATTACGCAGGGTCTTCCTCTTCCACTGGTCCTCACCTCGCTTCGGCCGTTGGTATGGTTTTGTGAGCTGCGTCATACTTGTTCTAAAAGCGACTCTAGACAGACGCTGCACTCCGGAATATCCACTTGGCGCGGGGATCATCCGAAAGGCGAAAAGTTCCGGAAAACCGTGTGACGTGCAATTACCCGTGAAGTAGGTGGCGGATGGTCAGGATTCTTGCCCGTGATGTTCTGCGGGGGCAGCCAACAATGGCCACAAGCAATGTGGACGAGGCGCATGCCAAGATTGCGGAGTTGTTCTGCAGCCATGAGCTTGCCCCGCGGACACGCGCCTCCCTGATGGACATGAAGCTGCGTTCCTTGCACCGTGGCGATGTTGGAATCGAGTTCCTGGATTACGGCGCGGACGTTCGGATTGAGCCGGAGGGCCTCCAGGACTTCCATCTGGTGCAGATTCCCCTGGCGGGACACGCTTCCATGCAGGTAGGTGCCAGCACCGTGGAATCCAGTCCCCGCATGGCTACGGTTCCGCCCATAAACCGCCCCTTTTCCATGAGCTGGGACGGCGGCAGTCCGCACCTCATTGTCTACGTACGTCGTTCAGCGGTGGAGCGGGTGGCGGGGCAGTTGTACGGAGACAGCGCTGTGGACCTGGGCTATGGCATGGACCTTTCGGGGGCCGCCGGCCGCGCCTTCTTGAGGGCCGTCGTCGAGCTTCATGACGACATGATCAGCCGGCCACAAACCACGGCCCCCGCGTTTGTGCAGGGATTGCTGGCGGACAGCATGGTGTCACGATTTCTCATGGCGATGGAATTGCCCAGTGGTGAGACCCGGGATGCGGAGTCCGAGAGCCGGCTGGTCAGGGAATGCCGCGAACTGTTGGAGCGGCATGCCTTTGAAGAACTCACCGTGCCGGACATCGCCGAGTGCCTGGGTGTGTCGGTTCGCACCCTCCAAACGGCGCTTCGGGCGGAAACCGGAGCGACGCCGTCGGAGCTGCTGCGAAGTATCAGGCTGGACCGCGCCCGGGAGATGCTTCTCGAGGCGGACCCCCGCCAGCAGAGCGTCACGGCAGTGGCTGATCTCTGCGGCTTCACGCACCAAGGGCGCTTCTCTGCGCTCTACGTGAAGGCCTTCGGGGAGCTGCCCAGCGAGAGCCTGCGCCGCTGACCCAACTGCTGACCCAACTGCTGACCCAACTAGGGGACAGCAGACGTCGGTATGGGCGTCCATTGTGACAGGTGCTGTCCCCTACTTGGGGAACGCGCTTGGGGAGCGGCTCATGTGCCAGCTACGCCTCCAGCACGTACGTCTTCAGGTCGTCCAACGTCTGCTGCATGTGCGCGTCCATCGCCAGGCGTGCCTCGTTGGGATTGCGGGATTCCAAAGCCGCGGCGATCTTCCGGTGATGGCCGATCGCGTGTTCCTGGATCTCCGGGAACGCTGAAGTCTCGGCGCGCCGGGCCTCCAGGACGCGGTGCAAAGGTTCAAAAAGCACGGCCACAAACACGTTGCCGGAGGCGTGGAGAATTACGTCGTGAAAGGCGAGGTCGGCTTCCACAAACCCGGCGAGGTGGTTGACTTCGTGGGAGGCCTGCATCTTTTCCACGTGGTCCCTGAGTGCGGCGAGCTCATCATCGGAAATGCGTTCGGCGGCCAGTTCGCAAGCGCCGGTTTCGAGCATCCTGCGGAGCTCGATCAGTTGGATCGCAGCGGCCGCATCCTTGGTTCCTTCAGACGCCGCACGCAACACGGCTTCAAGTGATGCCCACTGGTTGAGGGGGTTAACGAACGTTCCGCGGCCGCGCTCAACGCTGAGGATCCGCTGCGCTTCCAGTGTCTTCATGGCCTCGCGCACGGTCATGCGGCTGACCTCGTGTTTTGCGCTGAGCTCCAGCTCGCCCGGTACAACTGTTCCGGGCGGAAACTCGCCCGCGATGATCCTGTCCATCAGCTCATCAGCCACGACGCCCACCAGCGACTTGCGTGCCATGTATCCCCATTTCCTGTACTTCAGACCGCCCGGTTCCCCTCGGATTTCCCTCGGGACGGGTGGATGTCAGACATCTTACGCTGGCGGTGGCCGGCTTGTTTCCCAAAACTCCATGAGTGCCTCCGCGCAGAGTTCCGGCTGTTCCCAGTGGACGTTATGACCGGCGCCGGGAATGGGTGCCAACCGGCGATCCGGGCTTGCGGCCACAAACGCGCGCATTTGCTCGATAGGGCGCACCCGATCTCCAGTACCGGCGATCACCAGCAGTGACGCGCGGACGCGCCCCGGCACCGAAGGTTCGACGCCGGTCATCGCGGCCAGGGCGCTGGCGGACAGGACCTGGAAAGGCACGTTGAAGCCGGTGCTGAGGCGCTCCATGTCTGTTGCGGACAGCTCCCCGTACCAGGCGTTCATGAGTTTCGCTATGGTCCCGGAGTCGAAGAAGCCTTGGTCCAGCTGAGAATTGAGCACCTCTTTGAATCCTTGATTCTGCGGCACCGGGGCCATGCCTACCAATGTCAGTGTGGCCACCAATTCGGGGCGGGCTGCGGCAAGCGTCAACGAAACACTGCCTCCCATGGAATGCCCCACTACATGCACGGGACCCCGGCACCGGGCGTCCAGGGCTGCCGCCACTGAAGCGGCGGCAGAGTCCAGCGTCCATTCGAAATCCGGCGGCAGGACTTCACCCGGGTGGTATCCGGGGAGGTCGATGATCCAGACTTCGCGGCCGGCGTCGAGCAGTTTTCCAGCCAGCGGTTCCCAGTACACGGAACCGGACGCCCAACCGTGGATCAGCACCGCGGGAACGGTCTCACCTGCGGGAATGGTGGGGGTGAGGACGTTCATCCACGGGAGCGGGACAGCGCTGTCAGCCATCCACCCAGCTTAGTGACGGGCAGCACCTTGCGCGGTGAAGAGCCGTGTGTCACACTAATTCAAATGTTAGACGTCTGACATCTTACATTCACCAAACCGCTACAGAGATTTCCCACGATGGAGTGCACAGTGACCCTTGAAGCCGACGTTTTGGCCGCCTTCCCGGCGGAAGTCCGGATTCCCGCTCAGTTGGTTGCCGACGCCGTTGCGGCTTCGTCTGCGGCCGCACCCAAGATCCTGGTAGTCCTCGACGACGACCCCACCGGAACGCAGTCCGTGGCCGATCTGGCCGTGCTTACCCGCTGGGAAGTTTCAGACTTCACCTGGGCCTTCTCCCATATCCGCGAGAACCACACTCAGCCTGCGGTCTACGTCCTCACCAACACCCGCAGCCTCGACCCGGCCGAAGCGGCGGCGCGCAACGAGGAGGTGGTCCGCAACGCACTGGCGGCGGCGGATGGAACGGTCAGCCTGGGCTTCGTCAGCCGCAGCGACTCCACCCTCCGCGGCCACTACCCGCTGGAACCGGACGTCATCGCCGCCACTGTCGCCGCCGAAACCGGCGAGGCGACCGACGGCGTGGTGATCGTCCCCGCATTCCCCGACGCCGGCCGCGTCACCATCGGCGGCATCCACTACATGCGTGGCACCGGAGAAGCCGCAGGCTCCCTCACCCCGGTAGCCGACACAGAATTCGCCAAGGATGCCAGCTTCGGCTTCGCCAACTCCGAGATGGCCAAGTATGTGGAGGAGAAGTCGCAGGGCCGATTCCCCGCTGCCGACGTGATCGTCCTGGACCTGAATATCATCCGCGCCGGATCCTCCGCGCAGGACCCCACCATCTCCGCGAAGGCGATCGCGGACGCCCTTGAACCGGCCACCAACTCCACCCCTATTGTGGCCGACATCGTTACCGAAAACGACTTCCGTGCCCTCGCCCTGGGCCTCGAAGAGGCAGAACGCCGCGGCAAGAAGCTCCTCTACCGCGTGGGACCGCCGTTTGTGCGGGGCCGCATCGGACAGGAAATCCCCACCGCGCTGACCTCGGAGGAAGCCTACGCAGGCAACACTCCCTCCACAGCCGGCGGCCTGATCGTGGTGGGATCCCACGTTGGCGTCACCACACGGCAACTCAACCACCTGACGTCACAGCACAGCTCGGCCCGGATCATTGAGATCGACGTCGAGAAACTCATTGCCGGTACCCAAACTGCGGGCGAAGCAG
Organism: Arthrobacter sp. 9V; assembly: GCF_902506065.1. GTDB lineage: Bacteria > Actinomycetota > Actinomycetes > Actinomycetales > Micrococcaceae > Arthrobacter. Next base: position 4,321,179 of record NZ_LR732912.1, on the reverse strand, counting down.
AAGCGGACGCCTACGTCGAAACCGTCGTCTCCCGCGTCGTCGACGCACTTCACAAGGGCGACGTCATCGTCCACACCAGCCGCCTGCTCATCAAGACCGACGACGCCGCCGCGAGCCTGAAGATCGCCCGCACCGTCTCAGCCGCCGTCGTCGCCGTGGTGAACCGGACGCTGAAGACCTTCCCGCCCCGGTTCGTCATCGCCAAGGGTGGCATCACGTCCTCGGACGTCGCCGCGCATGGACTGGAAATCCGCCACGCCATTGTCCGCGGACCCATGCTGCCGGGCATCGTCTCGCTCTGGGAGCCAGTGGACGGCCCCGCCAAGGGCATCCCGTACATCGTCTTCGCCGGAAACGTGGGCGACGACCAATCACTCACCGAAGTCACCCGCAAGCTCAGCGCCACTTTCTAGAAGCCACCTTCAATGGAGAACACCATGACCGCCAGCAACTACACCGTCACCGTCCTGGGCCTCGGCGCCATGGGCCTGCCCATGGCAACCCGGCTCGCGTCCGAGCTCACCGTCCACGGGTTCGACATCGCCGAGCCCCGCCTGGAGCTCGCAGCAGCAGCCGGGATCAAGACCTTCGCTTCAGCCCGCGAAGCATCGCAGGACGCCGACGCATTGCTCTTGGCCGTCCGCAACGGCGAGCAGCTCAACGACGTCCTCTTCGGCGAGAACGGCGTTGCTTCGGTATTGAAGCCCGGCGCTGTGGTGATCCTCGGCAGCACCGTGGGCACCGAGGCCATCCCGGCCACGGTCGCAAAGCTGGCCGAGTTCGGCGTGGCCCTGGTGGATGCGCCGCTCTCAGGCGGGCCGAAGCGTGCCGGTGAAGGCGATCTGCTGATCGTTGTTGGCGCTGAGCCCGAGGCACTGGAGAAGGCCCGTCCCGCCCTGGAACTCCTGGCATCCACCCTGAGCATCGTGGGCGACAAGCCCGGCGACGGCCAAGCACTCAAGACGGTCAACCAGCTCCTCTGCGGCGTCCACATCGCCGCTGCTGCCGAGGCCATGGCCCTCGCCGATGCCCTTGGCCTGGACCAGGCCAAGACCCTGGCCGCCCTCGAAGCCGGAGCCGCCGGGTCCTTCATGCTTTCCAACCGCGGCCCGCGCATCCTTGAGGCTTACTCCGAAGACGGCGCCGAGGTGCTGAGCCGCCTCGATATTTTCGTCAAGGACATGGGCATTGTGGGTAAGGCAACCCGGGCCGCCGGCCTCGCCGCACCTGTGGCCGCCGCAGCGGAACAGCTTTACCTCCTCGGCCAGGCCCAGGGCCTCGCCGCCGCCGACGACTCCGCCGTCATCAAGGTTGTTGCGCCCACAAAGCGCACCGCTTAAGCACCCCACCAGAACGCGCGACGACGGCGATCCCCCCTTCGCCGTCGCCGCCACCTCCCGCCGGTCTTCCCTGGACTGGTATGTCAAAGGAGACACCCCCAATGAATCCCCTTATCAACTCCTTGATGGTCCGGGCGGCCGATGCCCCACCCATCAAACCCGCAGTGGAGCTGGGAACGCCGCTCTTGCTGGCCATCGCAGCAGCCGGTATTGCCCTGCTGCTGGTGCTGATTATCCGCTTCAAAATCCAGGCTTTCGTAGCCCTGCTGGCCGTCAGCATCCTGGTAGGTGTTGCGGCGCAGATTCCACTCAAGGACATCTTTACTGTGGTGACCACCGGTGTTGGCAGCACCATGGGCAAGGTCGCTTTGCTGATCGCCCTCGGTGCCATCCTGGGGCGCATGATCGAAGTATCCGGGGGCGTGCAGTCGCTGGCCACCCACTTCACTGAAAAGCTCGGCGCCAAGCGCGTCGCTGTCGCTTTGACCGCCGTCGGCTTCCTTGTGGCCATCCCCGTGTTCTTCGAAGTGGGCGTGATCGTCCTCGTTCCGATCGTCTACGCATTCGCCAAGATCGCCAACGTTCACCCCATCAAGTTCGGCCTGCCCATGGCCGGCATCATGCTTTCCATTCACGTTGCTGTCCCGCCGCACCCCGGAATCGTTGCTGGTGCAGGCGTCTTCGGGGCGGACATCGGGCTCATCACCATGATCTCGCTCATCATCTGCATTCCCCTGGGATTCCTGTCCTATTGGGTTGCCAGCATCATGAACCGCAAGGACTACGAGCTTCTGCCCGGGGTTAAGCAGCAGGTTGAAGAGTTCGGCTCCGACTCCCTGGTCCACGTTGGCCACGAGGGTCCCGGTGCCCGCGCAATCGCCCCTCCGCGACCCGGCCTGATCATGTTCCTGATCGCCGCACCCATTGCACAAATCCTCCTCGGTACCGTCGGCACGCTGACCATCCCCAAGGACAACTACTGGTATGGCGTGGCCGCGTTCATCGGCAACCCGTTCTTCGCGCTCCTGGTAGCGGTGGCCCTCTCCTTCTTCCTGCTGGCCGTCCGCCGCAACTGGTCGCTCAAGGAAACCGGCGAGATTTTTGAAGGTGCATTGCCTCCCATTGCCTCCATCCTCATGGTGGTTGCAGCCGGTGGTGTGTTCGGTGAAGTCCTCCGTACCTCGGGCATCGGCGCGGCGCTGTCCCACACGCTGGACAGCCTCGGCCTGCCGTTGATCGTGCTCGGCTTCATCATCTCGCTGGCACTGCGTGCCGCCCAAGGCTCGGCCACTGTGGCCATTGTGACCACCACCGGCCTGCTGACATCCGCAGTGATGGAGGGCGGCTACACGCCGGCCCAGATCGCCGTGATCGTGATCGCCATCGGGTTCGGCGCGCTTGGCCTGTCCCACGTGACGGACGCCGGATTCTGGACCGTGATCCGCTACTACGGCCTCACTGTGTCTGACGGCCTCAAGACCTGGACTGTCCTCACCACCATCCTGGGCCTGGCCGGCTTCGTGCTGACATATGTTGCCTGGATCCTGGTGGGAGGCCTGGCCCACTGATGCGCACCAAACTCGATCATCTGGTCAATGCTGCACTGGTCTCCGGCTCCGCTGTTCCGGCATTCACTTGCTACGACTTCACCACCGCACTGGCTGTTGTTGGCGCGGCCGAGGAAGCCCGGCTCGGCGTGATCCTGCTGGTGGCTCCGAAGACTGCGTGCACACCCAACGGCCTGCGCCTCATTGCCGCCCTGCGTGGTTTGGCCGACGACGCCAGTGTCCCGGTTTCGGTTCAGCTGGACCATGCCTCGGACCTCCAGGTCATTGTTGCTTCTGTTGCCGCCGGCGCGGATGCAGTTCTCGCCGACGGTTCGTCCTTGTCCTATGCGGACAACATCGCCCTGGTACGTCAGGTCCGTGCCGCGCTGGACGCGCAAGGTGCCTCCGACGTCGTTATCGAAGCGGAACTGGGTGGCCTTGCCGGCGACGAAGACAAGGCGTTCGGTACCGATGATTCAACGCACGACGCCGGTATGCCAGTTGCGGGGCTCACGAACCCCGCGCAGGTGGCCGACTTCGTGGAGCGGACGGGTGCCCAACTGCTGGCTGTGGCTGTGGGCAACGTGCATGGAAAGTACAAGGGCGAGCCCAACATCCGCTGGGATGTGCTGCAAGAGATCTCCGCCCGGACGGAGGTGCCGCTGGTGCTCCACGGAGCCTCCGGCATACCCGCGGAAGAACTCGCAAAAGCTCCTTCCCTACGGGTTGGCAAAGTGAACTTCAACACGGAACTGCGTACCGGCATCCTCTCCACGCTGCAGACGGAGACCGCCGCGCACCGGGCAGATGGCGAGAACCTCCAAGGTTTGCTGGCCCGATGGAACCACTCGGCCGGGGCCTTTGCCGGCACCACGCTGGAGCTGCTCAGCGCCTGATGGCCAAGCTCAAGAACGCAGGGAGGCTAGGATCAAACCATGATCCTGGCCTCCCTGATTTTTGCGACAATTGCCGCCCTGCTCCACGTCTACATCTTCACCATGGAGTCCATCACCTGGACCAAGCCCAAGACCTGGAAAACGTTCAGCATCACGTCCCAAGCCGACGCTGAAACAACCAAGCCGCTCGCCTACAACCAGGGCTTCTATAACCTGTTCCTCGCCATTGGCGCCTTGATCGGCATCATCGCCGTAGCCATGGGCGCAACCCAGGTGGGCTGGACCCTGGTCTTCAGCAGTTGTGGCTCCATGCTCTTGGCCGCCCTTGTACTGGCAGCCAGCGGCAAAAAGTACCTCCGCGCAGCTACGCTCCAAGGCACCACGCCGCTGCTCGCCGTCGTGCTCGGTGTGCTGGCAGTGACCCTGGGCTAAACCGGTCCACCGGAACTGGACTAGCTCTCCGGAGGACCATCCTGGGCCGCGGCAGCGTCCATCCACACAACTTCCCAGTGGTGGCCGTCCAGGTCCCGGAACGCGCGGGCGTACATGAAGCCATGATCCTGTGCGTCGTACGTTTCGCTTCCACCGGCCTCCAGCGCCTTGGCGGCCAAGGCATCCGCGTGTTCGCGGCTCTCGGCAGAAAGGGCAACAATTGCCGCCGTCGAGTTATTTGTGTCTGCGATGGGTTGCTTGGTGAACTGGCTGAATTTGTGGTGTGTCAGGAGCATGGCGTAAATGGTCTCGCTGATCACCACACAAGCGGCAGTTTCACCACTGAAGTTCGGGTTGATGGTGTAACCGAGTGCTGTGTAGAAGGCCTTGGATGCCTCGAGGTCGCTGACGGGCAGGTTCACGAAAATCGACGTAGTCATGCGTCTGATCCTGCCGGTGTTTCCACCACTCGTCCAGAGGCAATTTCGCCGTTGTGGATATTCCCGAAGAGACCGGCGCGGCGCTTGCTGGCCCAACCCCTCGCCCGGGCGGACAATGAAGTCAGCACGCATGTGCGTGCACTGCAGGGGAGAGCCATGGAGATGGACGCGCATCCTCCCGCCGGCCAGGCAAGGGCTGTGCAACGGGACCCGGTGATCGACCTTGTCCGTTTCACTTGCCTGTTTCTGGTTGTTGTGGCGCATTGCATGATGGTGAGCCCTGTCCTGCACAAGGATGGAACAGTCACTACCCTGAACGTGCTCATGGAACAAGGCTGGTTTACCCCGGTGGCATGGGGGCTCATGATCGTTCCGCTGTTCTTTGTCCTGGGCGGTGTGACCGGCTTGCAATCGTGGCGTCGATTGAAGGCGCAAGGCGGTACGGGATTCGATTTCGCACAGGTGCGGCTCCTGCGGCTGGTCCGTCCGGCCATGGCGTTGTTGGGGATCATGTGGGGAGGGCTGTGGGTGGCGCTGTTGCTTGGTGTCCATCCGCAGGTCATTCAATTGATGACCGCCGGTGCCGCCATGCCCCTTTGGTTTCTGGCGGCCTACCTCACAGCCCAGCTCAGCATTCCCCTGATGGCCCGGCTTTACGAACGCGCGCCCTTTCTGACCTTCGCCTCCTTGGTGGCCCTGATTATTGCTGTTGATTCCCTTCGCGGCAGCATTCCCGTCGTGGCGTTCGCGAACATGATCTTTGTATGGTGTGCCGTCCAACAATTGGGCTTTTTCATGGCTGACGGCTTCTTTGAGCACCGGAGCCGCACCTGGCTTGTTGGGGCGATAGTGTCCAGCAACCTACTGCTGGGACTGGTGACCGGTGTGGCCGTGTACCCCGGGAACATGGTGGTGAACCTGAACCCGCCCAATCTTTGCCTGCTGCTCTTGGGGATTTCCCAAACAGCCACGCTCCAGCTGCTGCGAAACGGTATTCGGGGGATCGCCGAGGCTCGGTGGCTCCAAGCATTCATTGCCGTGGCCGGACGGCGTTCCATGACTGTTTACCTGTGGCACTTGCCGCTCCTGGTAGGGATGTCCGGCCTGCTGCTGCTCACCGATCTGCCCCAGCCACTGGCCGGGAGTGCGGAGTGGTGGTGGGCGCGGATACCCGTCTTTTTCGCAGTGGTGACCTTGTTGGTCCCTGTGGTGTGGCTTTTTGCTCGCCTCGAGAACCGTCCGACGGCGGCCAACCACGCCCGGGGTCCGTCGCGTCCCGCTGTGGTGACGGCCGCCGTCGTGGTCCTGGTCCCGGTGGCTGACGCCGCTTTCAACGGTTTAACGCTGGCATTGTTGGGCGGGGGAGCGGCGTGCTTTGCTCTTGCCGTCCTTCTGCTTGGCAGGGTTCCGACGCCGGTGCTGCCGCCTTCGGCACGGGAAGGCCCGGAACTGGGCGCGGGCCACGAGCCGACGTTGCCAGAGGCGGATTTACGTGCCAATCTCGAAACATGACCGAGTATACGGATTCACTGGCAGAGTCGTTCCGCCCCGGCGTCACCACGGTGCGCAATGACAAATTTCACCGCTACGAGCTGCATGTGGACGGAGAGTTGGCCGTGATTTCCCAGTTCATGGACAAGCCCGGTCATATCGATTTCATCCACACTGAAACGAAGCCCGGGTTCAACGGCCAGGGCCTGGCAAAAGTGTTGGCGCACTTCGCATTGGATGACGTGGTGGCGTCCGGAAAGCGCATCATCCCGCACTGCCCTTACATTGCCGCTTACCTGAAGAAGCACGAGGGCTACGAGCAGGACGTGGACTGGCCCGCTGAAAGGCCTGTGGGCCAACCGAACAACGAATAGGGGTCACCTGCTTACGTGCTGCCCGGGGCTGGGCTCAAACGGCCAAGCCTGTCCCGTTCCGCTGAGCGAGACCAAGGCGTCATGTTCATCCGAAATGAGTTGTCCCCGGCACGTGGCCCGGACCTGCATTGCGCTGACCAGGCTTCCCCTGTGGAGGTGATCGGAGTCGGTAACAAGGTAGGAGAAGGTCCGCATCACTGATTGGCCGGGGGCCAGCACGTTGATTTCAAGGTCCCGTTGCAGGGGTTCTGCTGTGTAGCGGAGTACCTCCATGCCTTCGTTGGTGAAGGAACGCGGTACCAGCTTGACGTCCTTCAGGTAACTCGCTGAGTCGTTGACGATCCATGCCGTGAAAATGACAGTCTCGCCCGGGATGGCCCATGTCCTGTCCGCTCCGTAAACCAACGCGACATGTCCCGAGTTCTTCTTGCGGCTGAGCAGGCCGGAGTGCCGGTGAGGCAACCCCCGAACCACCATGCTCTGACGGCCGGGCGCATTGTGGTGAAGAGCGCGTGTCAATTTTGGGAGGGGGCGGGGGTGCCGGATGTCCATGATTCCTCGAATCGCTCCAGGTTAGGGAAGGTCACGCCTGTCTAGTGCGGCTTAGGGGGGAATCGTGACGCGGTTTGCGCAAAAAGAATGGTTGTGTACAGGTTTGAGGAGCCCGATTCAAGTCACACGGAATCTGGTGTCACACTACTGTTTATGGATCAAGTATTTTCGGTAAAGGGCGATTGGGCCTCCCAAACCCTGGCAATGGCCGATGAAAGTGATCCCCACATCATGTCCATGGTGCGGCAGGGGGCCACCCAGGCCTTCGATGTGCTCTATGAGCGGCACGTGAAGATTGCGCTCTACGTTGCCCGGTCCCAGACGGACAATCCCAGTGACGCCGACGACGTAGTGGCTGAGTCTTTTGCCGCCATTTTCCAGTTGTTGACTGAAGGCAAGGGCCCAAAGGAGTTCTTCCGCTCCTATCTCCTGACCGTGGTGCGCCGCACGGCCCACGACCGGAACCGCAAGGCCCGCCGAATGCCGACTGCTGCAGACGACGCCGTCCTGGATTCCGCCGTCCTGGACAGCGATCCTGTCCTCAGCCACCTCGAGTCAAGCATAATGGCCAAGGCGTTCAAGTCCTTGCCCGAGCGCTGGCAGGCGGTGCTCTGGCACTTGGACATCGAAGGGCTGAAGCCGGCCGCTGCTGCCCCGTTGGTGGGTCTCACTCCCAACGGCGTCTCGTCGTTGGCCCTCCGGGCGAGGGAAGGGCTGCGTCAGGCCTACCTTCAGCAGCACATCAGCCGGACGGTGGGAGATGGCTGCGAAGAGTTTGCCAGCCAGTTGGGAAAGTACGCCCGGAATGCCCTGAAACGCACCTCTGAGGAGAGGGTCAGGGCTCACCTGGATGGCTGTGCCAAGTGCACGGCTTTGTTGATGGAACTCAACGACGTCCAGGGCGGCATGAGGGCCATTCTGTTCCCGTTGATCACGGGCATCGCCTTCAGCCGGGGGGCGCTTTCCGCGCTGGGATCAGCTGCCACAACCGCCGCGGGGACGCCGGCGTCGTCGGGTCAGGCCGCTACAGTCGCGGCGCGCAGCGTCAGCCAAGTCTGGAAGTTGACCACAACCATTGTGGTGGGGGTTTTGGCAGTGGCGGGAGTCCTTGCATGGTTGTTTCAGCCGACTGCCGCCACCGATTCAGATGCCGCAGGTGATCCCGGCACGAAGGTCCCGCCGGTCCACGCGACATCCGCTCCAACTACGGCGCCTGTTCCCAGCACAGTGCCCGGTTCCAGCACAGTGCCCGGTGCCAATGCCACCGCGGGGGCTTCGAATCCCGCCAAGGCTCCCGCCGCAGAGGTGCCTGGCCCCTCGAATCCGCTCCCCACCGACGTCGTGATTCCGCCGGTGCAGGGAAAGCGAAGCGCTGTGGTGGTGGACTTCGGTACGGTGACGTCGACGTCGATGCCCGCAGCTTCGGCGTCAAGGGCGCCAGTGACTCAAACGGTTGATGCGACGTTCGCCTCAGCTGGCGGTTCCGGTCCGGCGGAACGGGAGCTCCGCGTGGAATTCGCGCTGAACGGTGACGGCACGCCCACCACGGGTGAAGCGGTGTTTACCCTTCCGGACCAAGCGACCTTCCTGGCCGGAAGGACTGTTGCTCCGTCCGGGTGGACCTGCACCAGCCCCGATTCTGACCCCCGGCAAGTCCGTTGCACCACCTCCTCAATGGCGGCTCGCGAGCTTGCCTTCAGGGTGGGCGTTGCCATGCCGGATAGCGCCGGCAGTGGAATGTTGAATTACCAATTTGGCGGCAATGGCATTGCCGGTAAGTCGTTCGCCAACGGATATCACTAGGCGCTGTATGGCATTCCCAGGTCTTTTGGACAGGCAGATGACGTCTTTCTAAAAGTCCTTGGGATTTTCGCGTCACGATTCGGTTGCCACCCGCACTTAAAGTTCGGGTCCCTTGTGTTTTTCGGTGCCCTCTTGGATTTATTGAACTTTCAACCGCATCAAGCTCCGGTTGAGCGCACTGAGGATAGCCATGAAGGACGCAGGTCCACGCAAGCTGCTGGCGGCCACGATCGCTACGGCGATGGCGACTGCGATGTTGATACTGGGCGGTGCCTTGGCGCCGTTTGCACAGGCCACGGCGGGAACACCTGACGTTACCCAAGCAGGCACCACCGTCTACCTTGAGAACTTCTCAAACGAGGATGCTACTGCCGGGGCCATCAGCATCCTTGATTACCAAGGCGGTCCCGCAGCAGCCAATGAAACTTACGCAGCTGACCTGCCCTACACACCCGCCGGCGGAGAGTGCGACGGTTGGATTCTGAACTCCTCCACACCGTTGCCCACGTCTGACTCCGGCTGCCTCAGGAACCAGCCGGCGGGTTGGGAACAGGTCCGCCAGATGGCGGTTGTGCTCGGCCTGGCGCAGGGGCAAAGCCCGGCTCAAGCTGCCGAAAATCAGGTGTTGTCCGAGTACACCAACAGTGCGGTGGGAAGCATGGCTGCCGGCGTACAATTTCGGTCCGAGCGGAACGCCGTCCCTGCATTGGAGGGCCACTACTACGCTGTGTCCGCATACTTCGCCCAAGTGAACTGCTATGCAGCACATGCAAGTCAGACCTTCAGCCTCCTCGTCAACGGGACGCGGCAGATCCTCAGCGCAGGGCTTGACCCGTGTGGGACCAGTAACCAAGCCGGCGTTCAGGTCACCAAGCTGCAATCGGCTCCGTACCAAATCCCCGTTGGTACCGCTAACCCCACCCTTGGCCTGGAGCTGCGGAATGAGACCACCACCGGAGCCGGCAATGATGTGGCTTTCGATCTCCCTCAGATTGTGGACGTTACTCCGCAGTTGGACAGGGCGTTTTCACCCGATGTGGTGGGTCCCGGCGGAACATCCCGGATGACACTCACTGTCACCAACACTGACGATCTCAAGGCCAAAAACGATTGGTTCCTGACAGATACCTTCCCGGCCGGCCTTGTTGTGGCCGGAACTCCCAACATTGGCGGCACTTGTGAACAGTCGCCGGGGACCGGCCCCTTGGTTCGGACTGCGGTGGCCGGAAGCAGCTCAATTTCCGTTAACGGCGGTGATATGGCGGCGGGAATGACGTCTTGTACCATCACCGTGGACGTCACCGCTGCCGCGGAGGGAACGTATGTCAGCGGTCCCGGAAACGTGGTCACCAATCTGGCCCCGCCTGCGGAAGGTACTTTGACGGTCCGGGCTCCGCGCCTTCAACTGAGCGTGGCCCTGAACGCCACCAGGTTGTTGAACGCGGACCAGTTCACCAGTGAAATCCGCGCAGGTTCGGCCGATGGGCCCGTGGTCAGCAGGAGCGCCAACTCCACCACTATGGGTTCAGGTGCCACGGTTACTGCCGGTACCGGCGTGACGGACGAGTACATTGCCGCAGCCGGCGGCTCGTACTACCTCACCCAATCAGGGTCCAATCTCTCCGGCTATGACAAAAGCATTACTTGCACCGACGCCCGTGGTCTCCAGCCAGGCTTGCCCAACGGCGCCCACTTCACCGGTTCTCTTGCAATTGTTCCCGTTGCCGGTGCGGAGATCAGCTGTGTAGTGACCAACACTGCCGACTCCGCGCCGGACATGGCATTCACTTTCTCCGCCGATGCTTCCGGAGTGCGGTCTCCGGCAGTCGTGGGGGATCGGATCAGTTATTCCTTCACCTCGAAGAACACGGGTAACGTGCCGCTGACCAACGTCGTCATCGATGACCGGAAAGCCGGCCTCTCTGCCGTGGCCTACTCCTGGCAGGGTACTCCGGGCGAGCTTCTTCCCGGCCAAACAGTGACGGCGACGGCGTGGTACGCCATTACCCAAGCAGACATCGACGCCGGCCACGTCGCCAATCAGGCTTTCGCTACCGGACACCCGTCCACGGGTCCGCCGCTCACTCCTCCTCCCGGTGAATCGGATACCCCCTTGGTCATGGCTGCAGCCATGCAGTTCACCGGCTCCTCCCAGGAACCCGATGCCGAGAGGTTGTCCAAGGTTGGCGACGTCATCACTTACACCTTCACCTCGACGAACAGCGGCAATGTCACGCTCAAGGATGTGGGGATCGACGCTCCGCTGCCTGGTATTTCCACCTTGGAGTACGCCTGGCCGGGTACTCCGGGCGTAGTTCTCCCGGGCCAATCGGTGACGGCTGCGGCAACATATGTGATCACCCAAGCGGACATCGACGCCGGCCAGGTAGCCGTAGGCGCTAGTGCCAAGGGAACTCCTCCGGCCGGATCTCCCGTAGCACCTCCGCCGAGTAAAATGGACACTCCACTGAACACCGCCTTGGGCTTGAAATTCAGGGCAACTGCGGACGCTTCTGCACTGGGGGACCCTTCCCTGGCGGGCGAGGTGATTGTCTACAAGTTCACGTTGCAAAACACTGGAAACGTGCCCATGGCGGCCGTTGCGGTCAATTCCCAGATGCCGGGCCTCCCGGTTCCGAGCTACGGTTGGCCCGGTGTTGAGGGAGTCCTGCTTCCCGGCGAAACTGTGACCGCTACGGCAAGCTATGCCATAACCCAGGCCGACGTAGACGCCGGAAATGTCAGCAGTTCGGCCACCGCAACAGGTAAACCTCCCCTGGGGGAGCCGACGAAGACCGCACCTGCACGCGTTCTTGTGACCTTCCCGTCAGATGCCATGAAAGTGACTTCGCCTCCTGCGCCGGGTGCAGAACCTGGGTCAGGTACAGCCCCTACATCCGGGACGGAACCCGGCGCCGGGAGCAAGCCCGCAACTTCTTCCCCCGGAAGTACCCCTGCCACTGAGCCTTCGCCTGACACTGAGCCTTCGCCTGACACTGAGCCGTCGGAGGCCCCTGCCCCGTTCGGCGGATTCCTCGCCGCTACCGGAGCTGCCCTCACGGTCCTGCCCATCGGCCTTCTGGTGGTCGGATTGGGGCTGTTCATGTTCCTCGTCGGACGCCGCAGGCGCCCCCAGCCTTAGTCGTCCGCGTTCCTGTCAGGGCCGCTTCTTTTGCCACTGCACTGCATGCCAGAAGAGGAGGGCGGCGGTAAGCAGCAGGCCCCCCAGAAGTACATATGGCGTGTAGGACATCAGCATGAAGCTCAACTGGGCGGAGGTGTTGAACTGCGTCGGTCCTGCCATGGCGGCCGCTGCTTCGCTCAGAGCCCAAAAGCCAAAAATCATCAATGCCGCGTCCAGCACCCACAGCGCAATGATGAACGGGTTGATTGAACGGCGGGTCCGTTCCGCATCCGGCTGCTCGGGCACATGAGGGCTGACCGCGGGCACAGTGTTGCCGTGTTCGTCGATTTCGCGGAAACCGATGCGCTCGTGAACGTGGTCTTTCATGTGGTCCCCCAACCGCTGGCAGACGATAGTCCTTGCACTCTACTCCCTGCCGATCTGAGCCGCTGGTCGAAAAGAGTGCCATATTTTGCACCCAACGCAGCTCGAAGAAAAGTCAATGACGCCGTACCGAGTGGTTGAAACGTGAGAAAGCGCCTTCTACGCGAAATAGGTCACAAAAGTTTGACGGAAAGGCTTACCTAAGTAAGGCTTGCCTATGCTAACAAGCGCCCAACGCAATGGAAGGAAGCTGACGTGACGTCACCTAGTGTCGAAGAGCGGATCGCTCAGGAGCAGGATTTTGGCTCCAAAGTGGAACTGGCCCTCGCAGCCACAAACCAGCTGTTCAATGCACGAAATTCACCTAGTTACGTCGCTCAGGTCCTCCAGGGGGTCAATGCGGTCTCCACCAAAGTCCAACGGACCTCCCAACCGTTTACCGGCGTCGGGCATGCCGAACTGAAAGCCAAAGTTGGGGCGGTGGACCTTGAACGTCCGCTGCCGGACACTGCCGCAGCCTTGGAAGAGCTCGACGATCTCTACCTCAAGGACGCCATCTACTTCCACGATTCCCGCTACGCCGCGCACCTGAACTGCCCTGTGGTCATACCGGCGTTGGTAGGTGAAGCAGTGCTGTCGGCCGTGAACTCCTCCATGGACACCTGGGACCAGAGCGCGGGTGCCACCATGATCGAGCGCCGACTCATCGATTGGACCGCCGAGCGCATCGGCTTCGCGGAAGACGCTGACGGTGTGTTCACTTCCGGTGGCAGCCAGTCCAATTTCCAGGCGCTGCTGATCGCCCGCAATCATGCCGTGGCCAAGCTGCGGGCGGCGAATGGGGACGCGCGCCTGCCGCACCTTCTTGACCGGCTCCGGATCTTCACCTCAGTGGACAGCCACTTCAGCATCCAGAAGTCGGCTTCCATGCTTGGCCTGGGCTTTGACGCCGTCATCGCAGTGCCCACTACCGAAGACCATCGCATGGACGCCACCGCCCTCGCGGCTGCTTTGGCGGAAGCGCACGACGCCGGGTTGGTGCCTATGGCGGTGGTGGCAACTGCCGGGACCACGGACTTTGGTTCGGTTGACCCGCTCCCGGAAATGGCCGCGCTGGTCCGCGCTTATGATTCCTGGCTCCACGTCGATGGCGCCTATGGTGGAGGGCTGATCGTGTCCGGCCGCCACCGGCACCTCCTGAACGGCATCCACTTGGCGGATTCGGTCACCGTGGATTTCCACAAAACCTTTTTCCAGCCCGTCAGCTCCAGCGCAGTCCTGGTCCGCAACGGCTCCATGATGGGCCATGTCACCTACTACGCGGACTATCTCAACCCGGAGAGCGCTGCGAAGGCGGAGATCCCCAACCAGGTGGATAAGAGTATCCAGACCACCCGCCGCTTCGATGCCCTGAAGCTGTGGCTGACCCTCCGAATCATGGGCGCCGACGCAATCGGCGCGCTCTTTGACGAAGCCATAGACCTCGCCGCCCGGGTGGGAACTTTGCTGGCTGATGACGCGGAGTTCGAGCTCGCCGCCGTACCGCAGTTGAGCACCTTGGTGTTCCGTTACCGTCCCACGATCGACGGTGCGCCCCTCGACGACGACGCCGCAGACGTCCTCAACCCAGCCATCCGTTCCGCGATTTTCGCTTCCGGCGAGGCCGTTGTTGCCGGCACCAAGGTGGCTGGCCGCCACTACCTCAAATTCACCCTCCTCAACGCCGAAGCGAGCCTTCGGGACATCCAGGAAATCATCGAACTCATCCGCCGGACGGGCAACACCCTGCTGGCGAGCACTACGGAGGCTGCAGCGTGAGCACCCAAGACAACGGCAAGATCCACGACGTCGCAGGAATCGGCGTCGGGCCTTTCAACCTGGGCCTGGCCGCGCTCTGTGAGCCGGTTGAGGACCTTGACTGCGTGTTCGTGGAGAGGCGCGAGTCTTTCGACTGGCACCCTGGCATGATGCTGGAGCCGGCGCACTTGCAGGTTCCGTTCATGGCGGACCTGGTGACGCTTGCCGACCCGACCTCGCCATTCTCGTTCCTGAACTTCCTCAAGCAGACCGGCCGACTGTACCGCTTCTATATCCGCGAAAACTTCTACCCGCTGCGCGCCGAGTACAACCAGTACTGCCAGTGGGTGGCCGGCCAGCTTGAATCCGTTCGTTTTAGCACGGATGTGCTTGATGTGACCTACGACGACGGCGTGTACCGCCTTGCAGTGCAGGGTCCGGAGGGCGCTGAGGTTCTTCGCGCCCGCAAGTTGGTCCTGGGCACAGGCACATCTCCGTACGTCCCTGACTCCTGTGCAGGAATAGTGGACGCCGGCGGACTTGTCCTCCACAACGCCGACTACCTGTCGAGGAAGAGTGAGTTGCAGTCCAAGCGCAGCATCACCATCGTGGGCAGCGGCCAAAGCGCTGCGGAGCTGTACTACGAACTCCTTCAGGAAATCGACGTCTACGGCTACCAGCTCAACTGGGTCACGCGCTCGGGCCGTTTCTTCCCGCTGGAGTACACCAAGCTCACCCTCGAGATGACCTCGCCGGAATACGTTGACTACTTCCATTCGCTCCCCGGCGAGCAGCGCGATTCGCTGATCAAGAGCCAGAAGAACCTGTACAAGGGCATCAACTCGGACCTGATAGATAGCATCTACGATCTCCTCTACACCAAGAGCCTCTCCGGCATGGTGGACACCCAACTGCACACGCACTCCTCGCTCACCGCGGCCGAGTGGGATCCCGCTACGGGCACCCACACGCTCCAGTTGCACCACGAGGAACACGGGCAGAGTTACTCGCTGGAGTCCGAGGCCGTGGTCCTCGCCACCGGCTACACCTATAAGGAGCCCGCTTTCCTGGCGGGAATCCAGGACCGGATCCGCCGCGACGCCAAGGGCCGGTTCGACGTTGACCGCTACTACGGCACCGGAATTGAACCCGGGGAAATCTTCGTTCAGAACGCCGAGCTCCACACGCATGGCTTCGTCACCCCTGACCTTGGCATGGCTGCCTACCGTAACTCCTGCATCCTGCGCGAAATCACCGGTCGCGAGGTCTACCCGATCGAGCGCAGCATCGCGTTCCAGCAGTTCGGCGCACCGGCGCCCGTCACTGCAGGCTTGCCCGAAACTGCTGGAGCCACCGTATGAGCTTCACGTTCCGGCCGGTAGATCCCGTAGCGGATGCACCTGTCCTCCACAGCTGGGTCAGCCAGGAGTACGCCCGGTTCTGGGGCATGCTTTCGGCAACCGAGCAGGACGTCGTGGAGGAGTACTCCCGGATTGCCGAATCGGGCCACCACCAAGCGTTTGTGGGGCTCGACGACGGCGTTCCCGCCTTCCTGATGGAGCGGTACCGGCCGGAGTCCTCGCCGTTGGCGGACGTCTACGAGGTCCAGCGAGGTGATGTTGGCATGCATCTTCTGGTCTCACCACCCGAGGGCGAGCCGAAGCCCGGCTTCACCACCCACGTCATGCAGTCCGTGATGGCCGAACTGTTCGCTGACCCCGCAACCCGGCGCGTCGTGGTCGAACCTGACGCCCGTAACCACAAAATCCACGTCCTCAATGAAAAAGTGGGCTTTCGGCCGCACGGCGTGGTGACCCTTCCCGCCGTCGACCCTGCCGAAGACCAGAAACAAGCGCTGCTGAGCTTCTGCACCCGTGAGGATTACCTCGCCACCCTGACCCCGATTCTGGCCGCGCCTGCCGCGGCGACCAGAGGAGAATCCCTGTGACCACCACCGCCGATGCCGCAATCACTGCGGCCACCGATTCTGTATCCCACCTGAGCCCCGAACGTTGGGCCATCGCCAACCGGCACCTGGTCCGGAAGGCAATTGCCGAGTTCTCGCACGAGCGCATCCTGGTCCCGGAGCTGATCCGGGAGGAGGGCGCCGGCGTCGGGCTTTACAAGGTAGTGAGCGATGACGACGCTACGGAATACCGCTTCCGCGCCCGTGTGCTGCAGCTCGATCACTGGTCCGTTGCGGCGGATTCCATGGTGCGCCTCCGCGGCGACGAAGAACTGCCGCTGGACGCGCTGGACTTCATCGCCGAATTCCATGAGGCACTGGCCATCCGTCAGGAAATGCTGCCCGTGTACCTTGAAGAAATCAGCAGCACGCTGGCCAGCCACGCCTACAAGCAGGGCAAGCCCTTCAGTTCGGCGGAATTGGCTGCTGGCATCACCGGCGGTACTGATCGGGCCGCTGACTTCCAAGCCATTGAGCACAGCATGTCCGAGGGACACCCGTGCTTCGTGGCCAACAACGGCCGGCTTGGGTTCGGGATATCGGACTACCATGCGTTCGCACCGGAAACCGGCGCAACCGTGAAGCTCCAGTGGATCGCCGTCCATCGCAGTAAAGCAGTCTTCACGTCCAGCGCAGGGTTGGATTACAAGACGCACTTCGAGGCCGAACTCGGCCCGGCCACTCTTGCGTGGTTCAATGCGGAGCTTTCCGCGTCCGGCATGGATCCGGAGGACTACCTCCTCATGCCGGTCCATCCGTGGCAGTGGGACAACAAGCTCACGGTGACGTTCGCGGCAGAAATCGCCCAGCGCCACATCGTGAACCTTGGCACGGGCGAGGATTCGTATCAGGCACAGCAGTCCATCCGCACGTTCTTCAACATCGACTATCCGGAGAAGGCCTACGTCAAAACGGCAATGTCCGTGCTGAACATGGGCTTCATGCGCGGACTGTCACCGCAGTACATGAAGGCAACGCCGGCCATCAATGACTGGCTGCAGGAACTGATCGGCAATGACCAGGAGCTCCAGAACCGGGGCCTGGCCATGATCCGTGAAACCGCGGCAATCGGATACCACAACCACTACTACGAGGCTGCTTCGGCCAAGGGTTCCCCGTACCGGAAGATGCTCTCTGCCCTGTGGAGGGAAAGTCCGCTGCCGTTGCTCAAGGATGGGCAGCAACTGGCCACCATGGCATCATTGCTGCACGTGGATGCTGCCGGCACTTCCGTGGTGACTGCCCTGATTGAACGCTCCGGATTGGTCCCCACTGATTGGCTTCGCCGCTACTTCGAGGCCTACCTTGTACCCCTTGTCCACTGCCTCTACGAGTACGAGCTCGCGTTCATGCCGCACGGCGAAAACGTCATCCTGATCCTCGAGGACGGTGTGCCTGTCCGCGCGATCATGAAGGACATTGCCGAGGAAATCGTTGTCATGGGGGATCGGCTGGAACTTCCCGAAGAAGTCTCACGCGTGAAGGCGGAAATTCCGGCCGAGGAAATGGTCCTTGCAATCTTCACCGATGTGTTCGACTGCATCTTCCGCTTCCTGGGGGCAATCCTTGTTGAGGACGGGACGGTGCGCGAGGACGAGTTCTGGGGAACTGCCGCCGCTGTGCTGCGGGAATACCAGCAACGTCACCCGGAGCTTGCGGATCAGTTCGCCATGCATGATTTGTTTGCCCCGGACTTCGAGTTGTCCTGCCTCAACCGCCTTCAGCTGAGGAACAACCAGCAGATGCTGGACATCTCGGACCCCTCCGGCGGACTTCAGATGGCGGGGCGGCTGGCAAACCCCTTGGCCACGTTCGCCTGATCCACTCCGCCGAGATGGCAGTTAACTCCAATTGTGGCGGGGGACATGGGTGTTAACTGCCTACTCGGCGTGGAAAATGGGGAGGGGTTAGTCTTGGCGCATGATCACTCGAGCCAACGAACTAACAGCCCTCGTCACCGGGGCCACCGCCGGGCTCGGTGCGGAATTCGCCCGCCAGCTCGCCGAAGCCGGACACCACTTGGTCCTGGTGGCCCGCGATGAACAGCGTTTGAGGGACACAGCCGAGGAATTTGAACGCGACTTCAGTATCTCGGCGGAGGTCCTTTCGGCTGACTTGACCACCGACGTCGGCGTCTCGGCCGTTGCGGACCGCTTGCGGGATGCTGCGCGGCCCGTGGATGTTCTGGTCAATAACGCCGGCATAGGACTTTTGAAGTCTTTCGAACGCAATGACCTGGATGAAGAACGCCGGCACCTGCGGCTTCACGTGCAGACACCCATGGAGTTGAGCCACGCGGCCCTCGAGGTCATGCTGGCCCGCGGAAAGGGCAGGATCATCAACGTGGCCAGCGTGGCGGCATTCGCCAACAGGGGCACTTACTCCGCAGCGAAAGCGTGGCAGGTGACATTCAGCCGTTGGGCCAACATCTCCTACGCGAAATCCGGGGTGCAGGTCACCGCCGTTTGTCCCGGTTTCACACACACGGAATTCCACGATCGCATGGGCATGGATAAGACCGTAGCTCCGCGCTTCCTTTGGCTGACCGCCGAGCGCGTAGTGCGGGAGGGACTGGAGGCCAACGCCAAGGGCAAGGGGGTCTCCATTCCGACGCGTCGGTACAAGGTGATCAGCTTCTTCGCCCGGGTTCTCCCGGCCAAGCTGACGGCCGGCCCGCCACGTCGGCCGATTGAACGATAAACCAAAAAACTTACCGTTGGTGTTTTCTTGATGGGTCACGGGCCTTAGGCTGGGGCTGGAGTGTAGCGCCGGGCACGGCTGCTGCACGGGGACTACAGCAGCGTGGTCCCGCAAACGGACCCTGCGAAAGGCCCGTTTACCTGTGATCTTGCCGTGTCCGAAGCGGGTATCACATGGACGAAACAGCTCCACCGGAGGGCGGCCGGCAGCAGGGAAAGCACGACGGCGGGGCGGTTGCCGTCCAGGACAGCGATGCACAACTGGTGCTGCTGGTCCGTGCGGGGAACCAGGCTGCCTTCGAAACGCTCTTTGCCCGGCATCGTCCCAGTGCCCGAACCGTGGCTGCGGCGCAACTGGACAATTTTGCTGATGTTGACGATGTTGTGGCAGATGCCTTCACGTCCGTTTACCAGGCCCTGGCCGCCGGGAAGGGGCCCGACTCCTTCTTCCGGGCATACCTGCTGACCACGGTCCGGCGATTGGCACACCGCATGAACCGGGATGCCACCCGTATGAGCCCGACCTCCGAGTCTTACATTTTGGATACCGTGGACGCCCACGATGATCCGGCCATAGCTAAATTTGAATCGTCGGCCGTGGCACAAGCGTTCCGCTCCCTCCCTGAACGTTGGCAGGAAGTCCTTTGGTACGTGGACATTGAAGGACTGAAACCTGCCGCAGCCGCGCCGCTCCTTGGCCTGACGCCCAATGGAGTGTCCGCGCTGGCCCTCAGGGCGCGGGAGCGTCTTCGCCAGGAGTACCTCCAGAACCACATCAGTTCCTCGGCAGGGAAGGACTGCGAGGAATACTCAACGCAGCTGGGTGCCTACTCCCGCGAAGGCCTGAGCCGGCGCAACCAGGCGCGGGTTCAGGAGCACCTGGAGGGCTGCCCTCAGTGCACGGCCCTTCTCCTTGACCTCAATGACGTCCAGTCCGCCATGCGTGCATGGATCTTCCCGTTGGTAACGGGGGTAGCGTTCAGTTCGGCTTTCCCGGGGCTGGCAGGGGCAGGGGCCGGCAGTACAGTAATGCACGGCCCTGACGCCACCGGCACGGTAATCCACGGCGTACCGACCCAGGGAATCTCCCTCGCCTGGAAAGTGGGAGCCGGTGTGTTGGCGGTGGCGGCTGTCGCCGCGAGTGCCGCTATGGCGTTGGGAGTCGCAGGACCGGACACCTCGGGACCGAAGGCAAATGCAGCACCCACCGCGGGTCAGTCCGCCGTGCCCCCGCTGAAGCCGCCGGCGGGCGAGGACATTTCAGAGGAAAATCCGCTGTTTCCGGACCTCAACGATCCGTCCAACGGGACCCCTGAGAAGCCGGTCTTCTTTCCCTTCCCGCCGGGCAAGGAACAAGGACCCGGCCTCCTACCCAATCCCTGGCCATCCCCGGGAAAGCCCCTGCCGCCACTCCTCCAGCCGCTGCCTTCCATTGCGCCTACGGTCCCACCGACCCTGCCAGTGCCGCCACCCAACCCAACACCTACCCCCACGCCTGCTCCGAGTACCACCGCAAGCGCTGTACCGGGCCCAACTCCAAGCCCAACTCCGAGTCCCGGTCCGAGCGAAACGCCGGCTCCCGCGCCGGCTGTGACGGCCACCTTCACCGCAGAGCCAGGGACAACGGCGTCGGATACCAATGTCACTGTCACGTTCGAACTCAAGGACCAAGCCGCAGTACCTTCCTCCGCCGAGGTGGTGTTCACGATGTCCGCCGGCACAGACTTGATCCCGGGCAAACTGAGTGAACCGGCAACTTGGACCTGTGTAAAGGAAAAAGCTGCCACAACACAATTCCGCTGCACCAGCACTGCTGTGAACCCTGGCGAGTTGACGTTCTTGCTCGGAGTTTTCAAGCAGGACGAAGAGGAGGCAGCCACTCTGGACTATTCCTTCAGCGGCACAGGCATAGCAAAAGCCGCGTTCTCCAATACCTTCTAGCCCCGACCGCGCCCTGGCTTGACACGACCCCTGCCGAATGGCGGGTTACCATGACACTTCATTCGAGCCTGAGGGGGCAGTGCTATGAAGAACAAAACCTTGGCATTCATGACGGCCATGGTGGTTAGCGGAATGCTGCTGGGCGGCTGTTCCAGTCCCGCGTACACGGGCTTCAAGGCGTTGGAACGCGAGGCAACGGAGTCAGATACTCCACCCAAGGATACAAACCTTGAACAGTTGGATTTGGAAAAGGTTCTTCTGGTTACCGAGGCAAACGGGAACAAGTACTACTTGGGACAAGGCAAGCAAGGCCGACCGTCCTGCCTGATCGTGGCAGCTGCCGATCCGTACTTCTCGCACAGCGGCTGCACCGACTCTCTCCAGGGAGAGATGCTGAGAATCAGCGGGCCCGAGCAAAAGTCGGCGGTGTTGGTTTCCGACGGCTATGACACCAAGGAACTGGAATCGAGCGGCCTGACGAAAATCCACCCGAACATCCTGGTAGTAGCGAACTAGCCCGTTTCTTGAGGAACCCGCCCTCGCGGGGACCTCACCAGTACAGCCACGGCAATGCCAACCACGGCTCCCACGAACGTCTCAATGGCGCGTTCCAGGACCAGCACCCCGGGATCCATGGGTGAAGCCAGCTGCGCAATCAGCAGGATGACCGGAGTGAAGAACACCATGGCCCATCCGTAGTGCCTTGCCATGAACAGCTCCGTGGGGAACTGGCACAGCACCACCAGCACAGCGAGCACCACCGCGGTCTGGCCGGGGAAATACTGAAGCGGTGAGAGCGGGCCTGGAAACAGCACGACGGCGACGATCCCCAGCCCGAGGAACGTCCCCACAATTCTGTGAATACCCCGGTGGACGCGGCTTGGGAGGTCAGCTCCTGCGAGGGGCACAGCCGCTGCGGCCATGGCCCAATGCGGGTGGCCGCTGCCGCTGAGGACTCCAATGGACCCGGCTGCACCAACGGCCAGCGAATAGCGTGCGGCGTGAACAAGAACAGCCCTCATCAGTTTCTTCTGTCCCTGCGGACCGCGAAATACGGGAACATCCCGACCGGCACCTGCTACCCAGGTGCGCCGCCGGAACCAGCCGCCGAAACCCACCACCAGGGAGAAGACGGCGGACGCGGCCCCGATGAGTACCGCCGTCGTCAATGGAACATTGGTGGGCACGGAGGCGCAAGCTCCCAGTGCGAGGATGCCGAAGAACGGGCCGATGGGTTTGAGGCGCACAGCATCGGCGTAAAGGGATCCTGCGCCGGCAAACAGCGTGGCCACGAGTACCAACCACCACGAGTGGATGTGGTTGACGGAAAGGAACACTCCAATAGTCAGCCCGCTCATCAGGAACAAGGCAGCCTGCGCTTGGTGTTTTAGCCTGAGCTGATGAGTTTCGTTGCGGCCGTACATTCCGGTGAGCGCACCGAAAACGGCGTACATCATGAGGTCCGGCCGGCCGATGAGAATGAGGAACAACCCGGGTACTGCCACGCTCAAGGCCACACGTACTGCGGAGAGGCGATCGTTGTTGGCAGGACCCAACTTGTGGAGTTCGCGGGCGTGGACCATCAATGCCGGCACGTCGAACACCACCAATCAGTCAGGGTTGTCCTTGAAAATTATCAGCATGGCCGCACGGGCCGCCATAAGCCCGGTCACAAGCCGTAGCAGATTCCGGCGCGGAGAGAGGAGAAGGTCTGGGAAGATCGAGGTATGCCCGTCGCTTTTGTCTGCCGCACCCGTTCCAGCATGTCACCGCAGGAGCTGTTCGATCTTTCCCGCAACATTGACGCTCACGTGGGGTCCATGACGCACAGCCGCGAGAAAGCAGTCGCCGGTGTCACCACCGGACTGATTGCCGAAGGTGAGACTGTTACCTGGCAGGCATGGCACCTCGGAGTCCGGTTCCGCATGACCAGCCGCATTGTGCGGATGGAGGAGCCGTCGTCGTTCTCTGACGAGCAGGTGAAGGGCCCCTTCAAGTACCTCCGCCACACGCACGAGTTCCGGCCCGATGGCAGCGGGACCCTCATGGTGGACACCGTGGAATTCGCTGCACCGTTCGGTCCGCTGGGCAGGCTGGTGGAGAAGCTGATCCTGGCCCGCTACTTGCAGAACCTCATTGAGAAGCGCAACGGGTTCCTGGTGGCCCAAACTCCTCCAACGGAAACCGGGCCAGGCTTGGACGCACGGCAATGATCAGGCTCGCGCATGCGGACGACCTCCTGATTCTGCAGGAAATCGAGCGTGCCGCGGGCGAGGCTTTCAGGGCGTTGGGTATGGACTCCGTGGCGGACGACGAGCCGCTCTCCATCGATGAACTGGGAAGCTATGCCGCAGCCGGGCGTGCCTGGGTGTCCGTAGACGGGCTCGACTACCCGGTGGCGTACCTGCTGGCGGACATCGTTGACGGCGAAGGCCACGTAGAGCAGGTCAGCGTCCATCCGGATCAGGCGCACCAAGGCCTTGGCCGGGAACTGTTGCACGCATCGCGCGTGTGGGCGCGAGGCCACGGGATGCAGCGGCAAACTTTGAGCACCTTCCGGGATGTGCCGTGGAACGCCCCGTACTATCGGCGCCTGGGCTTCGAAGTGCTCGACGCCGGCGGTTGGGGTCCGGAGTTGGCCCGCCTCATGGAGCACGAGGCTGAGTTGGGCCTGACACGTTGGCCCCGGGTAGCCATGTGGCGCCCCGCCGTCCCGCCAGTTAACTTCTAGCCGTTCTTAGGGGCCGGCCTCGTGCCGAGGGCGATGTTGATTGCCCAACCCAGCAGGGTGACCAGCACAATGGCGCCAGCCATGCTGAGAAGTTGGGCAGGAGCGGTAAGAATCCCAAGGCTCACAATCAGCGTAGTAGCCCCGGCAGGTGGATGAGGCCGCTTGATGGCTGTCAGAACCATGGTGGTGACGGCGACGGATAAGGCACCGGCAATCACATACTGAGGATTGAGGCCGCCCACGGGAGCGGGGGGCGTAGTGGTCAGACCCAGCGCATAAAAGCAGGCCACCCCCGCCACCAAACCAACACCATGGCCTACCAAGGCGTTGACCGGCCTTGCCGACTCTTGCTCCGGTGACTCGAAAAACAGCATAACTGTGGGTCCCAGGCTGGGAAATAACCACGGCAGATGTGTCACTAAGCCAACAAGGCCGGCCACTCCGAGAACCAGAAAGCTTAGAAGGGCGGCATAAGTGCCCGCGCCAAGCTCCCCGGCAGCCGCTTTGGCCCCTTTCAGAACCGGTGTGCGTGACATGCGCTGAACCTCCTCCGATGCGGCGGGACAAAGTGGTTCGGGTGCTTTGTCCATCGAAGGTGATGTACCCGACGGCGACCCCGGTAAACCATTGCCCCCAACAGGTGCCTAGCCCGCCACCAACTCAACCTCGTAGCTGTCCGTATTAAGCAGGTACGCCGCGTAATGATCAGGGCCTCCCGCGTGCGGGTACTTCGACTCGAACATCTCATACCAGCCCGCGTCCGCTCCGAGCGCCCGGATCCTGTCCACGTTCTCCCGGGTTCCGGCGTGGAAAGCTACGTGGTTGACCCCTGGATCAGTGCGCCGATGGGTAGTAGCGGTAGTGGCGTCGGTCTGTTCCACCACCACATAGGTGCCATCAAGTTTCCAACTGCACCCGGTGGGCCACTCCTTGAACGGTTCATAGCCGAGCTCGCCCAGCAGCCAGCCCCACTCTTGCTTTGCACGTTCAAGGAACGGCACCCAGATCTCAAGATGGTGGATGGAACCCACCGGAATCTCACGCATGCGCCGATTCTACGAGGTCCGGGCGGGCTCCACACCGGTTGCGCTCGCCGTGGGCCCGGCTCCTACTTCCTGAGCCGGACACGAACGGCGGCGCCAGCGCACAGGATCACTGCCAGGCCGCCCACTACGGTGGTCCACGTCATCGACTCACCCAAGAGCAGTCCTGCCCAGGCGATACTCATGACCGGTTGGACGAGTTGGATCTGGCTGACCTGCGCCATGGGCCCGATGGCCAGGCCGCGGTACCAGGCGAAGAAGCCGAGGAACATGCTCACCACGCCCAGGTATGCGAAGGACAACCACTGGATGGGCGTGGCAGCAGGTGCGTCCGAACCCAGCGAGACCATCGTCAGGAGGATCATCACCGGAGAGGCCACCACCAGCGCCCAGGAAATGGTCTGCCACGCACCAAGTTCCCGGGCCAGCAAGCCGCCCTCTGCATAACCAATGGCAGCGGCAATCACGGCTCCAAGCAGTAGAAGATCAGCCCAGTGCAGGGAACCGAAGCCGCCGGATTGAACAAGGGCGAACGCTATTGCCGCAGCAACGCCCACCAGCGTCAGGACCCAGAACAAGGGGCGGGGACGTTCGCGTCCCCTGATCACCGCAACAGTCGCCGTAGCCGCGGGCAGTAGCGCGATCACCACGGCACCGTGGCTGGCGGAGGTGCTGGTGAGCGCAAAGGTGGTGAGCAAAGGGAACCCGGCCACGATTCCGCTTGCCACAACGGCCAGGCGGAACCATTGGAGACCGCGCGGAAATCGTTGGCGGGTCAATCCCAGCGCCAGGGCCGCAAGAATGGCGGCCACCACCGCCCGGCCCGCGCCAATGAAGAGCGGTGAGAGACCCTCCACGGCCACCCGGGTCAGGGGAACTGTGAAGGAGAAAGCAACCACGCCGAGGAGGCCCCACCAGACACCTGTCGATGTCCGGGTGGATACCACTGGCCGAGAAAGGGTAGTAGCGCTACTATTAGGACTCATGGATAACGATAGCAGTTCCCGAATCGTCGCGCGATTGAAAGAATGGATTGCGGGAGCTGCGCCGGGAGCAAAGCTGCCATCAACCCGGCAACTCGTGGCCGAGTATCAAGCCAGCCCCGTCACGGTGCAAAAAGCCTTGAGGACGCTCACGGGGCAGGGCCTCATAGAGAGCCGTCCCGGCGTGGGGACCTTCGTGCGTGCCTACCGGACGGCCCGGCCCTCGGATTATGGCTGGCAAACCGCCGCGTTGCGGGCAGCCCAAACCGCACGTCCCCTCATTTCCGGGGCAATGCGGAGTGCGTCCAATGATGTAGTTGCGTTCCACTCCGGATACCCGGACCGGGAACTCCTCCCGGAAAGACTCGTTCGAGCCGCTCTCACCCGTGCCGCCAGGGGAGACGCTGCCCTGTCCCGGCCACCGGCGCAAGGGCTTCCCGAACTCCAGACCTGGTTCGCGCAGGAACTCAGTACCTCGACGCCGGTGGGCGTTACGCCTCCCCAGCCCAGCGACGTCGTGATCCTTCCGGGAAGCCAAAGCGGGCTCAGCTCGATTTTTCGCGGGCTGGTGGGGCATGGGCAGCCGCTGCTGGTGGAATCGCCCAGTTACTGGGGTGCGTTGCTGGCGGCCGGCCAGGCGGGCGTGAACGTGATCCCCGTTCCCAGCGGTCCGGAGGGCCCGGACCCGGAAGAGCTGGACAGGGCCTTTGAGGAATCGGGCGCGCGGTTGTTCTACGCCCAGCCCAACTTCGCCAATCCCACCGGAGCTCAGTGGTCCGCTGAGCGTGGGGAGGAAGTGTTGCGGATTGTCCAACGCCACGGAGCTTTCCTTGTGGAGGACGACTGGGCGCATGACTTCGGCATCACCGCAGCTTCAGCTCCGCTGGCTGCCAAAGAGGATTCCGGCCACGTGGTCTACATCCGTTCCCTGACCAAGAGCGTTTCGCCGTCCATCCGCATTGCCGCGGTCATCGCGCGGGGGCCGGCGCGTGAACGAATCATGGGCGCCCAGGCGGCCGAGTCAATGTACGTCAGCGGCCTGCTTCAGGCAGCAGCGCTCGACGTCGTCACGCAGCCCGGGTGGCAGACTCACCTTCGCGGCCTCAGCCATCAGTTGCAGTCCCGCCGCGACCTCCTGGTCACCAGCCTCCGTGACCACGTTCCGCAGGCCCACCTCAGCCACCTGCCCAAAGGTGGCCTGAATTTGTGGCTGCGGATGCCGGACGGGTTCGACGCCGATCAACTCACCAAGGACTGCGAGGCGGCCGGGGTGCTGATCGCCGCAGGCACGGAATGGTTCCCCGCAGAACCGGAAGGACCGTACATCCGGCTCAACTACGCGGGACCCAATCCGGGCGGCTTCCCCGAGGGTGCACGGATCATTGGTGAGGCGGTGCAAGCCCAGTTGGGTATCCAACGGGTGGGGACTTAACAGCAGTAGCCACCAACACCAAGGAGAGCGCCTTGGGGTTGGTGGCTACGCTGGGCGGCAAGATCGCCGCGAACTAATGTCAATCGCTTGTAATAAGCGTCGCTATGCAGAAGTTGCAGGCAGTGAGTTCCTAAGCGGGAGTCAGGTCCTTGTTGCCTTTGCCGAACACGGCATCATCAATGGGCTGGCCGTCGAAGGGCATTTCGTCCAGGTTGATGAGCGGGTTGGTGTCCTGCGTTGCAACGAGCTCGCGGGCCTCGGCCTGGGTGTCCACGCTGGGCATGGAGCCGGGCAGGGGACGCTGAGCGGATTCGCGCAGGAAGTAGATGGCAATTGCGCCCACAATGGACGTGGCCATCAGGTAGTACGCGGGCATCATGTCATCGCCCGTGCCTTCAATGAGGCCCTGGACAATGAACGGCGTGGTTCCGCCGAAGATCGCCACCGAGAAGTTGTAAGCGATGCCCATTCCGCCGTAACGGCTGGACGTCGGGAACAGAGCCGGCAGGGCCGAGGCCAGGTTGGCGATGTAGAACGTCACCGGGAAGGCGATCAGGGCGAGGCCGGCCAGCGTGGACCAGATCTCGCCGATGCCGATCAGCAGGAAGGCCGGAATGGCGAAAACGATGGTGCTGCCTGCGCCCACCCACAGCACTGGGCGGCGGCCGATCCGGTCCGAGAGCTTACCGGTCAGCGGGATGCACACAGCCATGATCACCAGGACCGGGATGGTCAACAAGGTGCCGTGGACGGGGTCGTAACCCTTGGAATCGGTGAGGTACGTGGGCATGTAGGACGTCAGGGCGTAACCAACGGTGTTGGCTGCGGCTGCGAGGATCATGGCCAGCACAATCTGGCGCCAGTAGGCCTTGATGATGCCGATGGGTCCCTTGGCAACGGCAGCGTCCTGGGATGCTGCATCCTTTGCCGAAGCTTCCTGCGCGTCCAGGGTTGCCTGGAATTGGGGGGATTCCTCAATCTTGCTGCGGAAGTACACGGCAATGAGGCCCAGCGGACCGGCAATCAGGAACGGGAGCCTCCAACCCCATTCCTCCATGGCAGCCTGTCCCAGCGTGAGCTGCAGGACCGAAACCAGGGCGGCACCCAGGGCGAAGCCAATGTAGCTGCCCATATCCAGGAAGCTGGCAAAGTAGCCGCGGCGCTTATCCGGGGCGTACTCGCTGACGAACGTGGTGGCACCGGCGTACTCGCCACCGGTGGAGAAGCCCTGGATGAGCTTCAGGATCACCAGCAGTGCGGCGGCCCAGATGCCGATCTGCGCGTAGCCGGGAAGGAGGCCGACGGCGAATGTACTTGCCGCCATGAGCATCAGTGTTGCTGCGAGCACCTTCTGGCGGCCCACCTTGTCGCCAAGCCAGCCGAACACCACCCCGCCGAGGGGGCGGGCGATGAAGGTTGCGGCGAAGGTGCCCAGAAGGAAGAGTGTCTGGACGGACTTGTCTGCTTCGGGCAGGAAGACAGGGCCCATGGTGGTGATGAGGTAGCCGAACACGCCGACGTCGTACCATTCCATGGTGTTGCCGACGATGGTGCCGCCGAGTGCTTTGCGCAGCATCGGCTTGTTCACCACGTTGACGTCGGACTCTTTGAGCCGGCGCTTCGGGCGAAGCTTCGTCTTCTTCGTTGCGTTCTTTAGTTCATGTGTTGCGTTGGTGGCGGCCGGGGTGGGGCCTGCCAATACCTGATTCCCGGTGGCGTTCCTTGCGCCATCCGGAGAGACGGTGTTGCTTTGGTCTGTGGGCATTTGGGCTTCTCCTAGGGAGGTCATTTGCTTGCGACTTCTGCTGCCCCGCTCTGGGCAGGGTTTCAATTTTACGGGTTTTGGACCGAAAACCCGAGTTGAGATCCGATTTTTGGGCCCTCAGAGGGTGCAAATTGCCTAGGTGTGTTGCATCTCATTACCCGCTCTTGCCCTGCAATCATGCGGATCCGGCCCCATTTTTGCCCTCTGGAGCACGTTGTTACCAAATTGTTTAGCTGCGCCCACGTAACGGGGCTGATTCGGGACTAAAAGCTGATGGATTCGGGGTCTTCCTGGCTGTCGGGCTCCTCCGCTTCGACCACCTTCGAGCCGATCACTACAGTGGCGTCTACCTCTTCGTCCGACGCCACGTTCACGAGCAACCCCACCCTTTGCAGGAGTCCGGCCGACTCCGGGGCTTGCTGCTCCGAGGTTTCCATCACCAGAAACCCACCCGGCGCCAGCCACTGAGCCGCGCCCAGCGCTACGCGACGCTGTACCGCCAAACCGTCAGCGCCGCCGTCGAGCGCTGTTCCCGGCTCGTGGAGTCGCGCTTCCGGCGGCAACATTCCGATAGAGCCGGTGGGGACGTATGGCGCGTTTGCCAGCAGCAGGTCAACTGTCCCGCGCAATTTCAGGGGAAGCGCGTCGAACAGATCCCCCTGGTGCACCCACCCGCCGCGAGGCTCAATGTTGAGTCGCGCGCACCGGACCGCAGCGGGATCAATGTCCGCGGCGTGCAGCTCGCAGCCGCCCAGAAGATCGTTCAGCGCGGCACCGATAGCTCCGGAACCGCAACAAAGGTCCACGACGACGGCTCCGGGTTTGGCGAGTATCGCCGCCTTGCGGACCAGGAACTCCGTGCGACGCCTGGGCACGAACACACCGGGTTCCACCCGCATGCGCTTCCCGCAGAAATCCGCCCAACCCACAATGTGTTCCAGGGGCAGTCCGCTGAGGCGCTGGGCCACCATGCGGTTGAGCTCCTCCGGATGGCGGGCGGCGTCGAGGAGGACCCGGGCTTCGTCCTCCGCAAAAACGCAGCCCGCGGCCCGCAGGGCGTTAGCAACATCGGATCCGCGGGTCATGTCCGCCATGCTAGCCAAGGGGTTCCCAAAGTTCTCCTTTATTGGCTAGGGTATGAGGCATGGGAACACTGATTTTTGAGTAGACCGGCCACTGCCTGAGCTGCACTGCCGAGTTTCACCTGACAAAAATCCACGCCTGTTGAGGCCACGCCTCCATGCCGTTCCCGTTCTCGACGCCTTTTTCCCGAACCGCAACGACAGGGATACGTGTCTCTTCAGGACTCACACTTTTAGGAGTCCACATATGACTGCCAACCCTTCCGACAACAAGAAAACCCCGGACGCCGGGGGCATCAAGTCCAAACTGACCGACGCCCAAAAGGCCATGCTGGCGAGCAAGTCCGGCGGCGGCGCTCCGGCCGGCTGGCAAAGCACCGGCAAGGGGCACAAGCCCACCTCTGCCAGCGGCAAGCAAGCCAAGACCGAGAAGAAGGTCCGCTGGTAAAAACTGCGGACAGGCACACTGGAAACACAGGCACACTGGAAACACAGGCACACTGGAAAGGAAGAACCATGACTGCGAATCACGAGTCTGAACGCATCAATCCTGAGGTTGCTAGCCACCTGGTGGAGTCCATGGACATGGCACCGATGCCCGAACCCACCACCATTGCCGTTGCTTTGGGCGCCGACCAGAGCAGGCAGTGGCCGGACGGTAACGGTAAGCACCGCCACCCGAAGGAGCGCGACCAAGCCCACGGCCGCCTCGGCCAAGGGGCAGCTGTGACGGCGGTCCACAGGACCAGCCGACCGCAGATGCCGCACTCTTCCTAGCTACACCGTAACTACCCTGACTAACCCCGTAGCGAGCCCAACTGCGAATCAGTTGGGCTGGCTTACCTCGTGCGGGGACTTATCCGGACGCCACCCACGCCACACCGGATGACGCAGGCGGCCGGGTCCCGTCCACTCACCGAAAGTCACCTCCGCCACCAGCTCAGGGCGCACCCACGTGGCACCCGCTGCGTCCTCCCTGGGAATGTCCGCGAACGGGGACTCATCCACCACCCGGGGCTCCAGATGCTCCATGACATCCCGGAGTTGCCAGTCCTTGAAACCGGTGCCCACGCGGCCAACATAGTGCAGCTTGTCGCCATCGGGGATGCCCAGCAGCAAGGCACCGAAAGTCCCGCTCCGGGCCCCCGCCCCCGCCCGCCAACCGCCCACCACTACTTCCTGGCTCTGCTCCAACTTCAGCTTGATCCAAGACCTGCTGCGGCGGCCGATCACGTAACGGCTGTCCGCCTTCTTGGCCATCACACCCTCCAAGCCAAGCTCGCGGGCACTGGTCATGAGGTCCTCGACGTCGTGATCCAGGACCGCCGAAACGTGCAGCGGGCAGCCTCTTCGCAGACGATCCGCAAACCCGGAAAGCCTCTCGCGGCGCTCGCGGAACGGCAACCCGCTCAGGTCAGTGCCGTCGTCGTACAGAAGATCGAACAGCATGAGTTGCACCGGAACAGACGCCCTTGCCCGTTCGATGTCAGACGATTTGACCAGGTTCATCCGTAGCTGCAACCGCCCGAAGTCAGGCCTGGACCCCTTACCAAGAGCCACAATTTCGCCATCCGCAACGAAGTCTCCGTCTGGCCAGCACGCGCGGTCGGTCAACTCAGGGTAGGTGGCCGTGAGATCGTTCCCGTTGCGGCTCATGAGCCGGATCCTGCCCTCGGTACCGGTAATGATCGCCCGGATTCCATCCCACTTCAGTTCATACAGCCAATGGTCGCCGCGGAGATCGGCAGTGGTGCCTGAGGTGGCCAGCATGGGGGTGTAATTCGGCATGGGCTGAGGAGCGGCAGGCGCGGTTGCAGACGGGCGCGGCTTGACTGCCCCGGCTTTGCCCCCGGAGGGACCGCCACGCCGCCCACCGGGTTGCTCCTTCATCAAGTGGATCAGCCAGTTTTGACCAGTATTGATGAGGGCCAGGCGTTTGGTGCCGCCGAGGCCACCTCCGGGTTCGCCGGTGAGGGTTGCGATCACTTCCTTGCCGTCGCGCCATTTCTCGCAGGTGTATTCGCCGCGGTCCCAGATGGTCATGGTCCCTGCCCCGTACTCGCCCTTGGGAATGACTCCGGCGAACGTCGCGTATTCCATGGGGTGGTCTTCGGTATGGACGGCAAGGTTATTGCGGTCCGGGGTTTCCGGGACACCACGCGGCAATGCCCACGACGCCAGGACGCCGTGGTGCTCAAGGCGCAGGTCCAAGTGGTAACGGCGGGCGTGGTGCTCCTGAATAACAAAGATGCCGCCCGGCGGTGGAGGATCGCCGGGCTTTGGCTGGTCCGAAGAAGTGCTTCCTCTTTGCGGGGAGCCGGAAACAGCCGACGACGACGGGAACGGCTCCGGGGTTTTGCCCGGATCGCGCATCCCAACGTATTTGGCGAGACGATTCTCCACGGTCACCACCCGTTCGCGAGTGCTGCCGGTGCCAGTGCCGCCGGTGCCTGAGCTGCCGGCGCCCGAACCGGCGGTGCCGGCACCGGCGTCGTCCTTCTCATCCTCACCGTGAGGCGGCAGGTGCCGTTCGGATATCGGTGCGAAATGGTCCTTGCTTGTCTTGACCCGCTTCATCACGGCTTGATAGTCCAAATGCTCCAATGAGGCGGAGGAGAGCTCACGCCACGTGCGCGGCGCAGCCACGGTAGGCCGCGCCTTTCCACGGAGTGAATAAGGGACGATGGTGGTCTTGTTCCCGCTGTTCTGGCTCCAGTCCACCAGCACCTTGCCGTGGCGGAGGGACTTCTTCATGTCGCTGACCACCAGATCGGGGTGGTCCGATTCCAAGGCGCGGGCGAGCTCTTTGGCGAAAGCGGACACTTGCTCGGACTTCAGGGTTCCGTCCAGGCCCGTGTAGAGGTGGATACCTTTGCTGCCGCTGGTAACCGGGACGGGGTCCATGCCCATGTCCTGCAGGATGGAGCGGGCGAGCTTGGCTACTTCAACGCACTCGGGAAGTCCTGCCCCAGGTCCGGGGTCAAGGTCCAGGACGAAGCGGTCCGGACGGAGCGGCTTCCCCGCAGGGTCCACTTGCCACTGAGGAACGTGAATTTCCAAGGATGCGATTTGGGCCATCCAGGTGAGAGTGGCCAGGTTATTGACCATGGGATACACGTTGGTGTGGTCCGAATGCTGGATGGCGGCACGGGGAATCCACTTGGGTGCAGAGTCCTCAAGGTTCTTTTGGAAGAACACCTGCCCTGGGTTTTCGGCGGTACCCACCCCGTTGACCCAGCGCTTGCGGGTGACGGGCCTGTTGGCGGCGGCGGGGATCAGGAATGGTGCCACTGCGGCGTAATATTCCAGCACCTCAGCCTTGGTGGTGCCGGTTTCCGGGTAGATGATTTTGCCCAGGTTGGTGAGGGTGAGCTCGTGGCCTTCCACGTTCACGCGCTCCTGTTGCTTGCCTGCCACCTCTTCTCCTCTGCTGTGTTGTGCTGTTGACTGGGTGCATGAGGGCCATATGGAAGGGATCTATCGCGTTCGGTCTGGTCAACGTACCAGTGAAGCTCTACAGTGCCACGGAGGATCACGATATTGGCCTGCACCAAGTCCACAATAAGGACGGCGGGCGCATTCGATACCAGCGGAAATGCGAAATTTGCGGCGAAGTTGTGGCGTATGAGGACATTGATAAGGCCTACGAGGAAGAGGGCCGCACTGTTGTCTTGACTTCGGCGGAATTGAAGTCCTTGCCGGAGGAGAACAGCCGGGAAATTGAGGTGGTGGAGTTTATCCCCGCCGAGCAACTGGATCCCATCATGTATGAGCGCAGCTATTTCCTGGAGCCGGACTCCAAATCGCCCAAGGCCTACATGCTCCTGAGGCAGACTTTGGAGGACACGGACAGGATTGCCATTGTCCAGTACGCGCTGCGGCAGAAGACCCGTTTGGGTGCGCTGCGAGTGCGCGGGGATGTGTTGTTGCTGCAAGCACTCCTGTGGGGTGATGAGGTGCGCGAAGCAAAGTTCCCGTCGCTGGAAACGGATATCAAAATCTCGGACAAGGAACTTGAAATGTCCTCGGCACTGGTGGAGTCCATGGCGCACGACTTTGACCCCGACGAATACACCGATGATTATCAAGCGCAGCTCCGAACATTGATTGAGGCAAAGCTGGAAAAGGGCGAGGCCCTGGATACCGAGGCTACTTTCGGTGCCACGGAAGGCGAGGGGGAGGGCGGCGACGTCATCGACCTCATGGAAGCGCTCAAGCGCAGCCTGGACAAGAAACGCGGCAAGGAAAAAGCGGACGACGACGCTGCTGCCGCCAGCAAAACTGCCGCCAAACCAAAGGCGCGGGCCAAGAAAAAGGCCTGAACCGGCGTCGTAATCCACCAGTGAAATTCAAGAAAGCAGCGGCCGCCGTCTCAGCGGCCGCTGCTTTCTTGTCTTTTTTGGTTGCTAGTGGTCACGCAGCATGGAAATAAGCTCGGATTTCTTCTTATCCGAATAGCCGCTGAGGCCAAGTTCTTTAGCGCGTGATTTCAATTTGTCCACTGTCCAGTCTTCATAGTCGCCGGACTTTCCGCCCTTGCTGCCCACTTCCTTGCGGCCTTTGGCTGCGGCGGCGTTGGAGATGCGTGCTGCCTTCTCCTTGGACGCGCCATCCTCGCGAAGGTCCTCATAGAGCTTGGGGTCCTTCAAACTGGAATTCTTCTTTCCAGGCATGATGAGTTTCCTTTCTCTAGGCGCCGGTTTCGTAATGCGGTTCGGCAACAGGTTTGGATTCCGGTGAAGCACGTTCGCGGAGGTATACGGAAGCGCCTACCAAGACCGCCACGGCAAGGAACTCGCTTTGCCAGTTCTGGAAGGATTCGAACCAGAACTGGCTGGATCCCATATATTGCCACGTGGAGATCTCCGGAAGCCCATGGCTGAGTTGTTCCTCGTTATAGGCTGCCGTTCCGCCGAACGCGTGCAGGGTGAAGGAGAGCAGGAAGAGCAACCCCAAGAGACCGGAGAGCGAGTGTTCGTAGACCTTCAAGACCCAGCCGCCGCGCCGCACTGGCCATGGGGTTTTGGCTGACTTTTTGGCATCCCTGGGGTCTTGGTCCTGTGGAGCGTCCTTGTCTACAGGCTTTGACTCTGATGATCCTCGTTGGAACAGGAAAATCGTCAGGACCACATACATGGCCATCTGAAGGAACTCCGACTCCCAGTTCTCAAAGACCGCTTCCCAGAAATTGCCTGAGGTCAGGAACTCGGAAATGCTGGTGGCCGGCTGTCCGTGAGCCTGTTGTTCCTCGCTGTAACTGGCAGCTCCTGAAAGGATCATTCCGCCGAGGAAGACCACAAAGAGGCCCGCGTTAACCAGCAACAGGCCATGGTCCTTCACCCAGTTGCGCTTCTTGTCCTTGCCAGGCGTGTGTTGATGTTGAACAGGTCGCAGCATGTCTGTTCACACCTCCCTTGCAGCTCCACCGTTGCCGTTGCCGTTCCGGACGGCTCGGCGGTGCAGCCATAGCGGCGTGCCCACCACCAGGAGCAAGAGCACCAGGATGATGAATCCGCCGGCAACCAGCCCTGCGGTCCGCCCGGCCGTGAAGTCGAACACCAAGGTGGCCGAGCCCACGATCAGGAGTGCTACCCCGCCCAGCGCCCACTTGGTGACCACATCGGCGCTGGACACCAGTGTTGCCTTGAGGCCCCGGCGGAACAAGCGGCGATGAACGCTGACGGGGAGCACTATCAGGACAGTGGTCAGTGCCGCCACCATCACGTTGACGAGGTAGAGGCTCCGCTGCCAGTCGTCCAACTGTTCAAAACGTCCCTGGAACGGCAGAGTCAGCAGGAAACCGCCCAGAATCTGGACGCCGGTTTGGAGCACCCTTAATTCCTGGATCAACTCCATCCAGTTACGGTCCATGCGCTCCTCGATGGACTCGTTCCTGCCGATCCTGGGAGCCTGCTCCGGCTCTATCATCTGTGCACCTCCAGGGTGGTTTGGTGGACGAATGTGATGGACGGTGACCATTCGCGGGACTACGGTCGAACTGTCAGCATTCCTCGATCTTTTCTATCGGGGCCTCACCGGATTTCCAAGGAGGAAGCAATGAGCCAGGACGAACACCGCGTAGACCCGGGGAGCGAACCCGGCGGCTACGGCACCCCCACCCCTGAGCAGGAAATGCCTGGTCAAGGTGATGAACGCGAAACGCCGGAACGGCCTGCCCAAGGTCCCCCTGACGCCCCCGGTGAGGAGTTTCCCACACCGCAGGATCCGGATGCGGCCCCACCTCCCGCGACAACCGGTGACGGCTCCAACGGAGGATGATGCGGAGGGCTGCTCCCGCCGCACTTTCAGCGGTGGGAACAGCCCTCACGATCTGTAAGTGCTTACGGCTTGGCCGGATAAGTCCGGGCGGGTAACTCTTGCGGATTTATACCGTATGTCCCCTGCGACCGGACATGAAGCTCAGCAGCCAGCCAATGGCTGCGATGACGAGGAGGATGACGCCTACCCACAGCAACCAGTTAAGGGCCTGCGAGAAGCCGCCCACAAGGAGGAGAACAATTGCTACTACACCAGCAATGATCAGAAGCGTATTCATGGTCAGCACATTCCTTTCCGGGGAATCTTTGATGAATCGCGATTCCCGACTATGCATTCCGAGCTACTTCAATTTAGTTATGCCGGTACTTGGAGGCGTTCCACGGCCTCAAAGTGCCTTTTCGTGTATCACATACCGGCCTTCGCCTTGAGGAGAAGTTCGCCAGCTGTGAACAGTAACACTCCTCATTGTACTACTAAGCATCCTTATGAAAGGCTTATTGCAGTCGTCACTTGATGATTGGGCAGTTGCCGCAGAGGTTTTGCGGCGCGTTTTTGGCTCACATGAACGTCCATGAGAGGAACACATGAAAGCGTCACAGCAGCTTGCAGACAACCTTCAGATCGTCCTGACAGACCTTATTGAGCTACAGCTCCAGGGAAAGCAGGCGCACTGGAACATCGTGGGGCCGAACTTCCGCGATCTTCACCTCCAGCTGGACGAACTTGTCCTCGCCACCCGCCAGTTCGCTGACGATACCGCCGAGCGCATGCGCGCCCTCCACGCCCTGCCCGACGGCCGCAGCGCCACCATCGCCAAGGGCACGCGCTTGGAAGAATTCCCGGCCGGCCTGGTCAACACCAAGAACGCCGTCAAGTTGGTCACTGACCGTGTGGAGCGTGCTGTGCAGACCATGCGCGACGTCCATGACGAAGTGGACGAGGAAGACCCCACGACGGCGGACCTGCTTCACGCGTTCATCTCCCGCCTTGAGCAGCTCGTCTGGATGATCAACGCTGAAATCATGAATGCCGGTGCCGCCGTTACGGATCCGGACGAGGCCTAGCACTTACCGGACCGGTGGATCACGGATAGGGCGGAAGAACCGTGCCCAGGCTTAAGCGCAGTGACCTGTCCAAGCCCGGCATCGTCCGGCGCAAGGTAGGGAAAGGGTTCAGCTACCGGCATCCGGACGGCACACTGGTCAGCAAAGAGGATCGCCAGCGCATCAACGCGCTGGCGATCCCGCCTGCGTGGACCGATGTGTGGATCAGCCCCTACGAGCACGGGCATATCCTGGCCACAGGCGTCGATGGGGCCGGGCGCAGCCAGTACATCTACCATCCGCGGTGGCGCGAACGGAAGGACACCGAGAAGTTCCTTCGGGCAGCCAAACTGGGCATGGTCCTGCCTGCCATTCGACGCAACGTCACCGTCCACTTGCAGAACACGGATGACCCCCGGCAGCAGACCCTTGCTGCTGCAGTACGGCTCATGGACCTTGGCGCCCTGCGTGTTGGCTCCGAGGTCTACATGAAGCAGAACGGATCCTATGGTCTCACCACGCTCAGGTGCCGCCATGCACGGGTTGTAGGGCAGGACGTTTTCCTGAAGTTCCCAGGCAAGAGCG
This sequence comes from Arthrobacter sp. 9V, assembly GCF_902506065.1. Lineage (GTDB taxonomy): Bacteria > Actinomycetota > Actinomycetes > Actinomycetales > Micrococcaceae > Arthrobacter. Next base: position 4,283,450 of record NZ_LR732912.1, on the reverse strand, counting down.
GCCAGCTGTGGGACACCTCCATCCACGACCCCGGACTCGCAGCCTTCCTGGAACCCTTGGCCCAGAGGCCCGGCAAAGAACGGTTGCTTGCCTACCAGAGCAACGGGACGTGGGTTTCCGTGGACGGGCCCATGATCAATGAATGCTTGCGCGGCATAGCCGGGGAGGCTTACACATCCAAAGACTTCCGGACGTGGAAGGGCACCGCGGCGGCGGCTCTTTACCTGATCAAATCAGGTCACAAAGGGACTCCGCGCCAAGCGATAGTACTGGCCATCAAAGAAGCTTCGGAGCTGCTGGGCAACACCCCGTCCGTGGCCCGGTCTTCCTACGTTGATCCGAGGATCATTGAGGCCTACCTCGCGGACAAGCTCAAGGAAGTGAAACCCACTGAGGCTTCCGTTGCCGCCTTCCTGAACGGCGGGAACCCCTAGCGGGAGAGGGAAAACCGAACGGGAGAGAACAACAAAAGGGCCTGGCGAGCACCGTTATCCGGTGCTCGCCAGGCCCTTTTTGTTGCCACCGGCTCGTGTTGGGGCCGGCAGTGATGACCGCTTAGGCGTCGTGGTCCGTTTCGAGGATCTTTACCAGGCTGTCCAGTGCGGCGTCTGCGCCTTCACCCTCGGCGCGCAGCACTACAACGTCGCCGTGGGAAGCGCCCAGGCTCATGAGGGACAGGATGCTGGCGGCGTCCATGGCGTCGTCGGCAGGTTCTCCCTGACGTGCAATGGTGACGTCGATATCCAGGTCTCCGGCTGCCTCGGCGAAAATGGCTGCCGGGCGGGCGTGGAGGCCTACGCGGCTGGCGATGGTGGCTGTACGTTCTGGCATTGGTGCTCCTTTTTGAGAAGGGTGGCGGTTATGGGAGGTGGCTTTGTGGGAAGTCTAGACGGTGTGGAGTCTGGACCGTGGGGATGGTTAGACGCTGACTGTTGCCGGAGCGGCTTCCGCTTCTACCGGCTTCTTGACCGCAAAGCGCTTGAGGGCGATGACAGCCAGCGCGCTGACCACCATTCCGGCCACGATCGCGATGATAAACATCGGCAGGTTGCCAATGGCGAAGAAGACGAAGAGCCCGCCGTGCGGAGCCTGTGAGGTGACTCCTGTGGCCATGCAGAGCGCACCGGTCAGTGCACCGCCCACCATGCTGGCCGGGATGACTCGCAGGGGATCGGTTGCGGCGAAGGGGATGGCACCTTCGGAGATGAAGGAAGCGCCAAGCAGCCAGGCGGCCTTTCCGTTCTCGCGTTCATTGAGGGTGAAGAGCTTCTTGTTCAGGACCGTGGCAAGGGCCATGGCCAGCGGCGGAACCATGCCCGCGGCCATCACTGTGCCCATGATCAGCCACGGTGCCTGGTTGTCAGCACTGCCGGCGCTCAGGCCGGCCACTGCGAAGGCGTAAGCAACCTTGTTGACCGGACCCCCGAGGTCGAAGCACATCATGAGGCCGAGGATGATGCCGAGAACCACTGCTGAAGCGCCACTCATACCCGTGAGCCAGTTGTTCAGAGCCACGGTGAGACCGGCGATGGGACCTCCGAGGACCAGGAACATGAGGCCGGAAGCGACGATGGAGGCCAGCAACGGGATGATGACAACAGGCATCAAGCCACGGAGCCAGCGAGGTACCTGCCAGGTCCCGATCAGGTGTGCGATGTAGCCGGCCAGGAGACCGCCCACGATTCCGCCGAGGAACCCTGCACCCATGAAGCCTGATACCGCACCGGCAACGAAGCCTGGTGCGATACCGGGCCGGTCGGCGATGGCATAGGCGATGTAACCGGCCAACGCAGGAACAAGGAAGCCCATGGACAGGGCGCCGATCTTGAACAAGACCGCGCCGAGGTAGATAGCCAGGCCGCCTTCGGGCAAGTTGCCGAAGTTGTTCTCCACCACAACCTTGTCGGCAACCTCAGTGATGTCGTACCCGCCAAGGAGGAAACCAAGGGCAATCAGCAGCCCGCCACCGGCGACGAACGGAATCATGTAGCTCACGCCCGTGAGGAGTGCACGCTTCAGCTTCTGGCCGATGTGCTCGCCCTTCTCATCCTCGGCGCGTTCAGCCTGCTCTTCGGCGCCGGAGTGTGGAACGCGGCGTGAGTGCGGGTCTTCGGCAGCTGCGAGTGCTTCCTGGACCATCTTTGTGGGCTCGTCAATGCCACGCTTGACCGGCGCATTGATGACCGGCTTGCCTGCAAAGCGTTCCTTGCCACGAACATCCACGTCAACTGCGAAGATCACAGCATCCGCCGCTGCGATGACTGCCGGGTCCAGCGGCTTGGCGCCGGAGGAACCCTGGGTCTCCACCTGGAGGTCAACGCCCATTTCCTTGGCAGCAGCAACAAGTGAGTCAGCAGCCATGTAGGTGTGGGCAATTCCCGTTGGGCAAGCGGTCACGGCCACAATGCGCTTTGGTGCGGCAGCCGCCGTCGGGCTTGGGGCGGCGGGTTCAGCAGCATGTGCTGCAGCGGGCTTGTCCGCCAGCGCGCCGTCCACCAGGTCCACAATGTCCTGCTCGGTGGCTGCTGCACGCAGCGCTGCCGTGAAGTCCTTTTTGATCAGGGACCGGGCCAGCTTGGAGAGCAGCTTCAGGTGCTCCTGATCTGCGCCGTCCGGGGCTGCGATGAAGAAGATCAGGTCAGCGGGACCGTCCTTGGCGCCAAAGTCCACCTTGTGGGACAACCGCGCCATGGCCAAGGCAGGCTCCTGGACTGCAGCGGAGCGGCAGTGCGGAATGGCGATGCCGCCGGGGACGCCGGTTGCGGTCTTCTGCTCGCGGGCGAAGGCGTCGGTGAAGAGCCCTTCCACCTCGGAAGCACGGCCGGTGGCGGCAACTTTGCCGGCCAGGACGCGGATGACGTCGGCAGGGGAGTCGCCCAGGTTTTGGTCGAGGGTGACCAATTGGGTTGTGATCAGCTGGGTCACTGTGAGTCCTTCTGGAGGGCCGTGATGGTTACGGCATCTGGGGTTGTCTGGTGAACTGCCGGGACAGTGGAGCCCGGCAGCGAAGCAGCAGCGGCACCATGTGCCACGGCTTGACGAAGGCAGTCCTGAGCAGAGCCGCCTTGGGTTGCGGCCAGCAAGTAGCCGGCCAATGAAGAGTCCCCGGCGCCCACCGTGCTGACGGCTTTAATGGGCGGATGCGTGGCAAGCCACGCCCCGTCCGCCGTCACCAGGACAGCTCCTTTGGACCCGAGTGTTGCTAGAACGGCACCTACACCGCTGGCGACGACGGCGGCTGCGGCTTCCGCGGCTTTGGCCGGGTCCGCTTCCAGTTCGTCAGCAGTGGAGACGTTGGTAAAACCGGCTGCGGCAGCAAGCTCTGCGAGCTCTTCCGCGTTCGGCTTGAGGAGGTCCGGCTTCCCTTCGGCATCGCCCACCAAAGCGGCCGCGAGCGGCGCCCCGGAGGAGTCGATGGCGATGCTTGGGGAGGCCGTTCCATCCGCGTTCGACCGGAGCCGACGGGCGATGGTGGCGTAAAAATCTGCGGGTACCCCTGGCGGGAGCGAGCCGGCGAGAACCACCCAGCTGGCGCCGCGGGAGCGCTCCAGCAGCAGCCCGATCAGCGCTTCCTGCTGTTCACCGTTCAACTCCGGGCCGGGTTCGTTGATTTTTGTGGTGACGCCATCGGGTTCGGTGAGGGTGACATTGCTGCGCAACGCCTGACCTATGGGCAGCGCCGCGAACGGTACACTGCCGTCGTGCAGTCCCAAAAGAACCGGGTCCGAATCGGCGCCCGGAAGAACTGCCAGGGTGTCCAGTCCGGAGGCCACGAGCGCCCGGGAAACGTTGACGCCCTTTCCGCCGGATTCCTGATGTACTGCCACCGCGCGCTGAACTTCGCCGCGAGCCAGCGCAGAGGAAAGTTCAACGGTGCGGTCCAGGCTGGGGTTGGCGGTCAAGGTGACGATCATGCGATCACCACGTCAACGCCGGCTTCTGCCAGGGCTGCTGCGAGTTCCGCGGACGGTTCACCGTCTGTAATCAAGGTGTCAACATCCTTCAGGTTGGCGAACTGGACCAGGGTTTCAGAGTCCAGCTTGGAAGAGTCAGCCAGGGCGACCACGCGGCGGGCTGAAGTGACAAAGGCGGCTTTGACCGCAGCCTCCTCAGGATCGGGGGTGCTGAGTCCGAACGTTGCGTGGATGCCGTTGGCCCCCACGAAGGCGATGTCCGGGCGAAGTTTGTATGCCGCTTGCACGGTGGACTGCCCGACGGCGGCCTGGGTCAGTCCGCGGACACGGCCACCAAGGATTTGGAGTGCTATGCCTGGCGTAGAGGAGAGCTTGCCGGCGATGGGGATTGCATGTGTGATGACCACCAGTTCGTCGCTGCCATTGGCTGATTGCACCTGGTGGGCTTGTGACTGCTGGGCCAGCAGATCAGCGAGGGTTTCCGTGGTGGACCCGGCGTCCAGCAGGATGCTCCCAGTGGTGAGCTGCGGAATCAGCGCGAGGGCCGCATTGGCGATGCGCAGTTTCTCCACCTGGCGCTGGACGGCGCGCTCCAGGATGGACTCTTCACGGGTGCTCAGGCGGTCCGAGGGGACGGCGCCGCCGTGTACGCGCCGGAGATTGCCGGAGACCTCAAGAGCCGCGAGGTCGCGGCGGATTGTTTCAGTGGTGATGCTGAAACGGTCGGCGAGGTCTGTGACGCTCACCCGTCCGCGCTCTGCGACGAGTGCGGAGATCAGTTGCTGGCGCTCTTCGGCGAACACTTACCCTCCATTGGTCAAGCTGCTTAGCGGTGCAGCCACATCCCAGTGACTACTGTCACAACGATGTGGAATTGCCTGACTCTATCTTTGTTTGTGTTGGTAAGTCAATAGAAACCAACATAAACACAGATTCAACTACCGGGGAGGTGCACATCCAAACGGAGAAGGTGCACGAAGCGCACCAAAAAGGGCATGCCGCGCTCCCTGTAGCGCGGCATGCCCTTCGTTCGGATCCCGACTGGGGGATTGCGGGACCCGGTCTATGGAATGGACCTAGATCAAAAGCCCTGGCGGCTCTCCAGTTCCAGGCCCAGGCCCGGGTCCAGGTCCAGGCCCGGGTCCCGGCGTCGGCGTGGGCTCTGGAACGGGCGGCGGTCCCGGCTCCGGCAGTGGAACCGGCTCAGGCGTGGGACCCGGTTCGCGGGTGGGATCCGGGTGTGAAGGATCCGGCGGAAATTCGCTCACGGTCAGGCGCTCCGCCGGTGAGCGGAGTGTTGCGGCCGGAGGCTTCCCGGAACAGTGGATGGGTACCTGCTGGAGTCCCACCCCGAGCCGGGATAGTCGATGGGCAGATTGTCCGGATCCGGGGGGTCAGGAAGGCTGCGCTTGTTGGCCGTCCCGGGCTTTCCGCCTGTAGTGGCTGACTCTTTTCGTGGTGATTCTGCGTGCATGTGATCCCTCCCGGTAGCTTCAAAACTGTTGGTGTAGTTGCCCATGGTTCCCCGCCTCAATCCGGGATTTCCATGCGGAAACCGCAATGACACCCGAGAATGCGCGTGTTGATAAGTACCTCGTACATACGTAGCTGCGCGCCCGGTGTCAGCACCAGGGGTGCCTGGATTCTGCGCAACTCGCAGCTTTTGGTCTTCATGGGTTCCCCGCAGTGCAGATACTGTCCGCCGAACTGCAGCACTCCTTGAGGGACACCGGGGCGGTTGAGTACCGCTGCCACGCGCCGAACAGAGGCAACGTGTTCATAGGAGTACCTGCAGGCATGGCATTCATACGCCACTTCCACCATGTTGGGGGCGGGCGGATAGTGCGACTGAATGGAGTTCACCAAAAGGTGCTGGTCCGTATTGCATCGCGAGCACCACAACGGTTCGTCGGGTGGTTGATGTGCTTCGTCCGGGACTCTGGACGCTGGCTGGGCCGGCATGGGTCTGTACCTCTGCATCAAAAAAATGCGGGATGCCCGTCTGCATGAGCTGGAAAGCCTGGGTCCTGTGATGTGGACTATAGGTTGATTGTGCACATAGGTGCACCTCAGATGCAAGGATTCTGTTTCGGCTGCCAAAAGGGTGACGAGTTAGCTCCGGACGATCGTAAAATGAGGCATGGACGAAATGAACGTTGATTTTGCGGCGCCTGATGCTGTCTCTGCGCCTGACGATGTTTCGGTGCCTGAGCAACTGCAGGATCTGGTGATAGACAGCGAAGACGTGGGCGGATTCCTCCATGAGCTTGCCGTCTTTTCGGCTTCCGCTGTGTCGCAAGCCGTTGGCTTGGACGTGCTCTGCGGCATCACCCTTAGCCGTCGCCGCCGCACTGCCACAGTGGCTGGCAGCACCCACGAAGCCAGGCTGATCGATGAGGTCCAGCAGGCCTACGGGGATGGTCCGTGCCTGGAGGCCATGCGGAGTCATGGCACCCAGCATGTCCCTGATACGTCAACCGAAGACCGGTGGTCCGAGTACTGCACGGTCATTGCAGAGCGGGGTCACCTCTCGGCACTCTGCGTGCCCTTGGAATTGGATGAAGGAGCCACGGCAGCCCTCAACTTTTTCGCCCCGCAAGCCCACGCCTTTGACGACGCCACCATTCGTAATTGCGAGCTCTACGCCAGCCAAGCCGAGCGGTCGCTGCGGCTGGCCGTCCGGATTGGTGTGAAGCAGCAGCATGCTGAAGACCTCCAGGATGCAATGCAGACGCGAACGGTAATCGACCTGGCCAGCGGAATCATCATGGGCCAGAACCGCTGCACCCAGGAGGAAGCGTTCCAGATCCTGAAGAAGGCGTCCAGCACCCGAAACCAGAAGCTGCGGGACGTGGCCGAGTCCCTCGTCAAGAGTGTGGCAAAGCAAGCTCCGGTAGCCCATTTCGAGGCCTGAAGTGCGCTGAAAAGGGTTGATCGCACGCCCCCAACCGATCCATCAGCGGTCTCATCACTTGTGACGGCCGCCACTGGTGAACTACATTCATACATGGGTTAAGCAGATAGCCCTTGGAACCTCATGAGTTTGTGCCATCCAAGATGGTCCAAGAACTGCACTTTTAGCCGTGGCCCTTTTCGGCCGGCTCACAGCGTGCCTCCATGCAGGTTCCTTGAAGGAGCAAAAGGAGAATGGCAATGACGCTTGGATCCCCGATTCCCGCCCCAAAGCCTGCAAGCAGACGGGCGCCTGCAACTGTCGATGCCGGAGCACGCCCTTGGTGCACCGTTTGCAACACTGATTCCTACGTTTTCGTAGAGACGGTTGTGGAAGCAACACCGAATCAGTCGGAGATCGTTGAAGTCAGCTACACCTGTAGCGAATGCGATACGTTTTACGCCCACGCAGTCCGCTTGGATGCCTTGGTACCCGAAATCCAGAGTGAGTTTCTTTCCACATCCGCAGCCGGGCTCTGGTTCAGTTGCACCCACTGCGGTGATCCCATGACCTTGGGACGCCCTACGGAACGCGTCATTGAGGCGCCCCGGACCACTGACGATCCGGAGAGTCCGAGCCTCCTTGAGGTGTATTTGCAGACCCAGGTGCTCCATTGCCGCTGCGGTTTTCAAATGGAGGTTCCGCGCCACGTTGGATAACCATCGGCTCTGAACAACTGAGGCCGTCTCTGAACAACTGAAGCCGGGGAGGGTGGCTATGCGTACGTTTGGCGTCGAAGAGGAATTGCTGATCGCGGATCCCGGGGATGGATTGCCCTTGGCGCTGGCGTCCGGACTGTTGGATGCGGCGGTCCCTTCCGAAGCGGAATTCGGTGCCGAGGGTGGGCCGTCGCTGAAATCGGAGTTCAAGCAGGAGCAGATTGAGGTCAACTCGCGTCCCTGCCGTACCGCGAAGGAGCTGCGGGCTGAAATCCGTGCCGGACGGGAACTGGCGGACTCTGCGGCCCGGGCTGTAGGTGCGCGTGTTGCCGCATTGGCCACGCCCCCTGTTTTTCATGCCACCCCCACCACAGGCAACCAGCGCTACGCCACCATGGGCGAGGAATTCGGTCTGATTTCCCGTGAACAACTCACGTGTGGCTTCCACGTTCACGTGTCCATCGAATCCCCGGATGAGGGCGTGGCAGTGCTCGACCGGATGCGCCACTGGTTGCCGGTCCTCCTGGCGTTGAGCGCGAACTCCCCGTTCTGGATGGGTGCTGACACGGGCTTTACCAGCTACCGGACCCAGATTTGGAACAGGTGGCCCACGGCTGGCCCCATGGATGTTTTCGGTTCAGCTGCGGGTTATAGGGCTGTGTTGTCTGAGCTGCTGTCCACCGGGGTGCCACTGGATGAAGGCATGATCTACTTCGACGCACGCTTGTCCAAGGGGCACCCCACCGTGGAACTTCGGATCGCTGACGTTTGTCTTTTCGCCGAAGACGCCCTGACCATTGCCGTCCTCGCGCGGGCCCTGGTGGAAACAGCGGCGGGCGAATGGCGCAAGGGGGAACCGCCGTCGAGCATGTTGACCCCGGTGATCCGCATGGCCAACTGGAAAGCCAGCCGCTTCGGCGTCAACAACCAACTGCTGCAGCCTCTGGAGCAGGCGCCGTATCCCGCCGCCGACGTCGCCGGTGCCCTGCTCAGGCACATCCGCGGCGCCCTGACGGCATCCGGGGATTTGGCGTTGGCGCGGAGCGGGGTGGCCAACATTCTCCGACGCGGGACCGGCGAGCGGCTGCAGCGGCAAGCCTACGGCCAGCGGCGGCGATTGTCCGACGTCGTCTCCGCCGCCATTGCCTCAACCCACCAGTACGGCGAGCGATCCGACGCCGGCCTGTTGAGCCGCTGAGAAGCACGACGACGGCGAAGGTCACCGCGGATGCCCACGGTGACCTCACGCCATGGTGACGCGAACGGAGGCGCCGGCCTCAGCCTTGGTTGATGCGGATCATGTTGCCGGAGGGGTCGCGGAAGGCGCAGTCCCGGGGTCCCCACGGCTGGTCAATGGGTTCCTGGAGTACTTCGGCGCCGGATGCCCGGAGCTTTTCGAAAGTGGCATCAAGATCATCCGTGGTGAACACCAGCATGGGCATGACGCCCTTGGTGAGGAGCTCCTGGATGGCGTCGCCGTCGGCCTGTGAGCGGCCGGCGTGCGGAGGGGAAAGGACCAGTTCAAGATCGGGCTGGGCATCGCTGCCGATTGTCACCCAGCGCTGGCCGTCCGAGCCGACGTCGTTCCGGACGTCAAAGCCCAAGGCGTCCCGGTAGAAGGCGAGCGACTCATCAACATCGTTGACTGTTACGTGTGCGTACTTCAAGGAAATGTTCATGAATCACACGCTATTGCAGCTGTGACGCGGGCGCTTCTTCAATCCTGCTCAAGTTTTTGATGCCGGTCCTTTCGGGACGTGTGTGCTGCTTGGCGATGCAGCTCGGCATGGCTTTCACCGCGTGGTGCTCCCGGGCGCGGTATTCGCTGGGATTGATTCCCACGATTTCGGTGAAGCGCGTGCTGAACGAGCCCAGCGAGGTACAACCGACTTCCATGCAGGCATCGGTGACCGAGGTTCCCGCCCGGAGCAGGGCCATGGCCCGTTCGATCCGCCTGGTCATGAGGTAGTTGTAAGGCGATTCGCCGTAGGCGGCCTTGAACTGGCGGGAAAAATGCGCGGGGGACATCAGGGCGCCGGCGGCCATGGTGGGCACGTCCAAGGGACGCGCATATTCGCGATCAATGAAGTCGCGGGCCCGCCGCAGATGGGCCAGGTTGGCCAGTTCCTGCGGAGTCATGGAGCACAGTCTACTAGGAGGTGGAGCGCAGCGTACTGGGAGCTGGAGCACAGTCTACTAGGCTCGTGCCCATGGAATCAGTGGTCTGGTCAAAGCCCGAAAACCAGCGAAAGGGCACCCCTTTGCTGGTGATGATGCACGGTTACGGCACCAGCGAGCAGCGCATGGTGAACCTTTTCCCGCACCTTCCCGGCGAGTTCAGCTGCGCAGCCCTTCGCGGCCCCAAAGTGATTGGCGATGATTATGGCTGGTTTCTGCTGGACTACTTCCTGACGAACGACTTCTCGGATGTCATAGCGTCCACCAACTCGGTATTCAATTGGATCAACTCGGTCAAGGACAATCACAGCAGTGTCAGCCTCCTGGGCTATTCGCAGGGAATGGCCATGGCCAGCACCCTCCTCCGCTTGCGGCCCCACGCATTCAAGGCAACGGTGGGCTTGTCCGGGTTCGTGCTCGACAACGATCTCCTGGCGCTGAGCGAATCCTTTGACACCCCGCCGCCGTTCTTCTGGGGGCGGGACAAAGCCGATCCCGTCATCAACGAGGACGCCATTGCCCACACGGAGGAGTGGTTGAACGCCAATGTAGCCCTGACGGCCCGCACCTATCCGGGCATGGGGCACAGGATCGAGCCCCCCGAACTGGTGGATGTCAGTGCGTTCCTGAAGTACTACGTCCTGAACGGCGCCGCGTAACGGACCAGAGCCCCGGATAAGGGCCAAAGTCCCCGGATTAGAAGGCATCCGGCCACCGGAATCAAGCTTCTGGTGAGATTCGCGTCACAATTTCGCATTCGAGCGCACTCTATTGAATGACAAAATTGTAAGCGCTTACACTTTTGGCTGGTGACCCGGTTCGGGGCATACGCCAAGGCGTCAGGCGAGGATGGAAAGGGTTGAGGCCGTGTTGCATGGTTAGGACTCACAGAGTGACAATCCAGGACGTGGCCGTCTTGTCCGGTTTGTCCATTTGCACGGTGTCGCGGGCGTTGAGGAAGCTCCCCAACGTTTCTGACAAGGCCCAACGACAAGTGACCGAGGCAGCCAGCAAACTTGGTTACAAGGCCTCGGCTGCGGCCTCCAGGCTTGCCGGTGGAAGCACGGGATCGGTGGCAATCGTCGCCCCCACGGCTACGGCATGGTTCTTCGCGCAGGCCGTGGAAGCTGCAGAGGAAGTGTTCGGCGACAGCGGTTTGGACACCGTCCTGGTCAGCCTGCGCAACAAGGCCAGCGTCAGGCAGAGGTTCTTTGCGGACCTTGCAAACCTGGCGCAAAGAGTGGACGGGCTGCTCCTGCTGAACATTGACCTCACCCCCAAAGAGGTGGAAGCGTTGGAATCCTGCGGGTTGGCCATTGCCTGCGTGGGCATGCGAAATGTTCCGTGGGACAATGTTGGTATCGATGACGAACACGCAGCCTGGCAGGCTACCCAACACCTGCTGGGGCTGGGCCATTGGAACCTGGCCGTTCTCTCAAGCAATGAAAACCCCGTTGTGACTGAGACCCCACGGTTCCGCGGTTTCAGGCGTGCGCTTGATGAACACCACCTCACCGTCCACCCGGATCTTGTGGTGGGAAGCGGGCCAAGCATCGAGGACGGCAGGCGGGCAATGACTGAACTCATGACCCGCGGCGGACGGCCCACAGCAGTGTTCGCCCACTGTGACGAGGCTGCATTCGGTGCCTTGACGGCGCTGCGTGAACACGGCGTTTCCGCGCCAAAGAACATGTCCGTGATCGGTATAGACGATCACCCCATGAGCTGGTTCCTTGGCCTGAGCACCGTGGCCCAACCCGTCGCTGACCAAGGTGCCTTCGCCGCAAACCTGCTGTGTGAACGGCTGCTGAATACCGAATCCCCCCATCAACCCTCCAACCACCTGCTTGATACCAAGCTCATCGAACGCAAGACCACGCGCCACAAGCGCTGAACGGAACAATGCACATGACTGATCTTCGTAATGCCTGGACCGGCGCCTCGGCGCTGTTGTTCGACCTCGACGGCGTGCTGACGCCCACTGCCGTGGTGCATGAGCGGGCGTGGCAGGAACTTTTCGATGACTACTTGGCCGGTACAGGCAACCCGCTAAGCTACCGGGAGAGCGACTATTTCGATCACATCGATGGCAAGCCGCGCTTTGACGGTGTCCGTGATTTCCTGACCTCGCGCGGAATTACGCTGCCCGAAGGTCCGGTGAATGACCACCCGGACAACCAAACCGTGCAGGGCCTGGGCAACCGGAAGAATGCCATCTTCAACGAGATCGTGAACTCCCGTGGCGTCGAGCCGTATGAAGGCTCGGTCAAGTTCATCAACGCCGCCGTGGAACTGGGGCTGAAGGTGGCCGTGGTTTCTTCCTCCCGCAACGCGCCTGCGGTACTGAAGGCCGCGGGCCTGGACCACCACTTTGAGGTGGTGGTGGACGGCCAGGTTGCTGCCGGCGTCGGACTTCCCGGTAAGCCGGACCCGGCCACCTACGTTTATGGGGCGGGTCTTCTGGGTGTGCCTGTGGAGGAATGCATTGTGGTGGAAGACGCTGTATCCGGTGTCCAGGCCGGTGCCGGTGCCGATTTTTATGCCGTGATCGGAGTGGACCGCGGAGCAGGCCGACAAACCCTGCTCGACGCCGGCGCCACGCTGGTAGTGGACGACCTCAACGATCTTCTCTGACCCTACTTTTTCGAAGGACTTCAACAGCCCATGGCACTCATCAGCTCCGATCGGCTTCGCTTCCCCTGCGAGCCCTGGAAGCTCGTGGAGAATATTCACGTCCCCGGTGACGAGGGAACGCTGGAAACGCTGTTCGCGCTCGGCAACGGCCACCTTGGCATTCGTGGCTCGCACTCAACGGCCGGGGACGGCGAGCTCCCGGGCACGTTCGTTAATGGCTTCCACGAGATTTGGGACATCAAGCATGCCGAGAATGCCTACGGTTTTGCCCGCACCGGCCAGCGAATCGTTTACGTGCCGGATGCCAACAACTTCACAGTCTCCATTGATGGCGAGGCCCTGAGCCTGGCTGAATCCACCGTGCTGGACTACCACCGCAGCGTGGACTTTTCCACAGGCGTGTACGAGGAAAGCATCACGTGGGCCTGCCGTTCAGGCGCCACCGTCACCACGGTGGAGCGCCGAGCTGTGGGCTTTGATTCCCGCGGATGTCTGGGCCTTGAACTGTCCTTGACAGCGGATCGGGACGTGTCCGCGGACATCACTTCCGGCGTCGTGAACCGTCAGGACCAGCCGGTGGAGGACCACTCGGTCCATGACCCGCGCCGCTCCGGCCGCCACGCCGGCAGAGTCCTCCTGCCGCTGCACCTGCAGGGCGCCGACGGCTCCCTTCGCCTTGCCTGGGAAACGTCCGAGTCCCGTCAACGCGTGGCCATGGCCGTGGATCACTGGATCTCGGCGGAAGGGCAGCCGTTCGAGACCTTGGTGGCGGAGGACGACTCCTCCGTCCGCTACGTTTTGGCCATTCACGACGGCGACACTTTCCGTTTGGAGAAGTCGGTCAGTTACGTAGTGGCCGGCTCCTCTGACGCCGAGGACCGCGGCGAAAGCCTCGCGGCCGAGGCCGAAGCGAACCTGGTGTCCTTCGCCGACATCCTGGCCCAGAGCACGGCGCACTACGAGCAATACTGGACTACGGCGGACATCTTCATCGGCGGTCAGCCGGAGATGCAGCAGGCCGTGCGGTGGGGTCTGTTCCAGCTGGCGCAGGCTACTGCGCGCGCCGGTGTGGCGGGTATTCCGGCCAAGGGCGTGAGCGGTTCAGGCTATGAGGGGCACTACTTCTGGGACCAGGAGGTCTACCTCCTCCCGTACCTGACCTACACCAACCCGTGTGGCGCGCGGAAGGTGCTGGAGTCGCGGCACGCGATGCTGCCGGATGCGCGCGTTCGTGCCAAGGAGCTCAGCGTGGACGGGGCACTGTTCCCGTGGCGGACCATCAACGGCCTGGAGGCCAGTGCCTACTATGCGGCCGGTACCGCCCAGTTCCACATTGCAGCGGCCATCGCTTTCGCGGCCAACCGTTACCAGTGGGCCAGCGGTGACGACAGCTTCAACGGCGAACTGGGTGCCGATCTGCTGATTGAGACAGCACGCATGTGGGCCTCGCTGGGCTTCTTCGGCAAGGACGGAATGTTCCACATCCACGGCGTCACCGGCCCGGATGAATACACGGCCGTGGTCAACGACAACCTCTACACCAACGTCATGGCGCGCTTTAATCTGCGTGCCGCTGCCGCACTGGAGCATGAGGGAATTGCAGACACCGAGCGCATGGTGTGGCGACAAGCGGCCGAGCGGATGACACTGCCCTTCGATCCCCACATGGAAGTGTTCAGCCAGGACAACGACTTTATGACACTGGAGCCGTGGGACTGGAACACGCCCAAGTCCAAGTACCCCTTGCTGCTGAACTTCCACCCGCTGGTGATCTACCGGCACCAGGTGCTCAAGCAAGCCGATACCGTGCTGGCCATGTTCCTCCAGTGGCAGGACTTCACAGCCGAGGAAAAGCAGCGCGCTTTCGACTTTTACGATCCCATCACCACCGGCGACTCCACCCTGTCCGCATGCGTGCAAGGCATCATGGCAGCCGAGGTTGGATACGGCGACGTCGCGTTGCAGCACTTCACTGAGGCACTGTTCATTGACCTGGACAACTCGCACGGAAACACCATCGACGGCGTCCATATCGCCTCCACCGGCGGTATCTGGAGCTCCCTGGTGTGCGGTTTTGCCGGCATGCGGGATCAAGGCGAAGTGCTGCGCTTCGATCCGCGTTTGCCCACGGAGTGGGAAGGCCTGTCCTTCCGGCTCAAGGTGCAGGGCCGCTTGTTGGCCGTGGATCTGGCGCAGGGGTCCATCGCACTGACACTGGTATCCGGTGAGGACTACAGCGAAGAACCGCTCCACCTTGACGTGCGGGGACAACGCGCCACTGTTGGTACGAGCACCGTGACGGTGCCGTTGGAAACCGTACCTGTGCCGCCGCCGTCGATCTTTCCAAGCGTCTTCCCGACGGCGGGCCTTCCGATCATCCGGTAAGTCACCACTTCTTACAGGAGGATGCCTTCGTTCAGCCAGGTGACGCGTTACGTCGCTACGTGGATGCGAGGTCCAAGGTAGTCAGGCGCAGCCACAACCACAGTCGTTTCTGCGGGTCCGCCAGGTCCAGGTTGAAATCCTCGGCCAGGCGGGTCACGCGGTAACGGACGGTGTTGTTATGGACATGGAGTTGGGCGGCCATGGCTGAGATGTTTCCGTTGGAGGCAAGGTAGGCGCGGAGAGTATCCAAGTAGTCGGTTTGCTGCTCGGCGTCGCGGGCTTGGATCCTGGCGATCCCGTCCTCGCCGCCCAGCCCGTTTTCTTCGATGAACTCGCCGATCTTCAGCAGGTTCAAGGGGATCTGGAAGTCCTCGTAGAGTGCCACACCCTGCACGTTTCCCTTACCGGTGGCTTTTCCTCCGCCTGCCTTGCCTTCGCGCGACTGCAGGTTCAGCAGATAGTGGAGAGTCTGGATGGCCTCGGACCTGGACCGGGGCACATCCTCGATCTCGTGGGCGATTCCACCCACTGTTGCGATGACAGGGAAAGAGCTGATGGTGTGCGAATACGCCTCAATGTCCTGAATGATGCGCCCGTGCGCCGCACGCGGTGCGGTCTCGTTGCAGGGCAGCAGCGCATAGACCACTGATCCGATCAGGGCGCTGTGGCTGGTCCCGAACTGCACATTGCAGACTGTGGTCACCAAGTGCAGCAGCCGGTGGATGTCGCGCACGGATTCCAGGCTCCCGGTCTCCGGCCGAACAATGGAAAAGGCTGCCACAGCCAGGCCGTTGGCGGTGTCCAACCCCAATTGGGCGGCCGCAAAAGACGCGTGCGGAGTGTCGTCCATGAGCGTCCGGAGAAGATCGGCATTGCGCCGTTCGCCGAAGTCCGAGGCAGAGCGGGCATGCAGCATGTGCAATCCTGCCAACGGGGCCATGCGGTCCAGTGCATTCAACGCAGCGGCCCGATTTTCCTCGCCGGGGTCGATGATCCAGATGGAACCCAGCAGCTCGCCCCCGGCCCGTACGGCCAGCGCGAGGCGGGCCATGCCGTCGTCGGGCGCTGGTACCAGCACCGCTCCCGGGGAGGCGTAGACAATCTTGAAGTCCTGGTCAAAGGCCGGCGGAGTGGTCTCCTCCAGGGTGAGCGTGGTGATGCGCCGGAGCTCATCAATGGGCTGGCCGGGGAGGGTGGAGTACCCAATGATGCGGCCCAGCGGATCCACAATGCTCGCGGCGCCATTGGTGATGGAAGCCGCGGCATTGGCGAACGCGTAAAGGTCTCCAAGCCGTACCCCGGACACCGAATCGGCCGCCGCGCCCATCACCGATGCCCGGGCCAAAGCCACCAGGCGCGTCCAATCCGCAGTGTCCGGTGCCACCAGCACAGAGAGGCTGTATCCCACGGCGGCAGCACGCAGTTGCTCCATTTTCGCGCCGTGTGCCTTGACGATCACTGCCGCCGCGTTGCTGTTCGCTGCCCTGTGGAGGAGTTGATCAAAGTCAGGGGATCCGTAGGTGCACCCCACCGCCAAGATGATGCGGTCATCCACGCTGGACCAATGGTCCAGGGGATCGTACATCAGGACGTCGGACACCGGATGCCCGAGGTTCTCCGGCGTGGGATTGGCGTGCACCAGATCCGCCTGCATGAGCTGGATGCAGTCGGACAAGCGTACGGCGGATTGCTGCATCCCGGACTGAGGCCGCTGTTGAGGACCTGAAAGCGACTGTTGAGGACCTGAAAGCGACGCTGCTGTCTCCATAGCTGGACGTTATCACAAGCAGATTTCTCGCCTTGTGGAGGAACTCACATATAGAGCGGGAGAGATCTAGGTCACTATTGGGAAAGAAGCTGGACGGGTTACCCCAACAGGAACGTAAAGGACACACACCATGAAACTCAAGGACATCAAGGCACTCGCCTCGGTGCAGGGACCTGCCGGATCCGTCCCGGAGCGCTTGGCACGCACGTGCTTCAGCGTGGAGGACATGCGCAAACTGGCAGCCAAACGCTTGCCCAAGAGCATCTTCGAATACATCGAAGGCGGCGGCGAAGACGAGGTTTCACTGCGCCGGAACCGGTCCTCGTTCAATGATTGGTCCTTCCTCCCCAAATGGGGTTCCGTGGAGAACTTCGATCTCAGCTCAACGCTCCTGGGCGGCCCGGTTTCCATGCCGGTGACTCTCTCTCCCACAGGCGGCACCCGGCTTTTCCACCCGCAGGGTGAGTCCGCGGTAGCCCGTGCAGCGCTCGCCGAAGGTATCCCCTACGGACTGGCCCACCTGAGTACAACCACCATGGAGGACGTCAGCGCCGCGGCACCTGGACTTCGCCGCTGGTTCAACCTGGAACCCACCTCGGACAAGGGCCTCCTGCAGGCCGTCCTGGACCGGGTCTCCAACGCAGGCTACGAAGCCCTGCTGGTCAACGTGGACTGCCGGGCAATCGGACACCGCGAGCGTGATTACCGCAACGGGTTTACTGCCCCGCCCTCCATCAAGCCGAAGACTGTTGTAGAGGGAGTGTTGCACCCCGCATGGGCCCTGCGCTTCCTTGCCAATGACGCAATCGCTTTCCCTAACCTGGACGCTGAGGTTCCGGAAGGTCCCTTGGCCAGCTCGCCGGACATGTGGCGCACCCTGCTCGCCGGTTCCTACGAACCCACTGACTGGGACGACATTCGCGATTTGCGCGAGCGCTGGAACGGTCCGATCGTCCTGAAGGGAGTGGTGAATCCGAACGACGCCGCATTGGCGGCTGCGATCGGAATCGACGCCATCCAGGTCAGTAATCACGGCGGACGGCAGTTGGATCACATGGCCGCGCCCATGGATGTCCTGACGGACATCGTTGAGAGAACAGCCGGACGGCTGGAAATCATCGTCGACGGCGGCATCCGCCGAGGTTCGGACGTCGTCAAAGCTCTGGCTCTCGGCGCGGATGCCTGCTCCATCGGCCGCCCGTACCTGTACGGCTTGGCTGCCGCCAGCGAAGCCGGCGTAGCCCACGTCCTGAAAATGTTCAGGGCCGAAATGACCCGCACCATGATGCTCCTGGGAGTATCCACCATTGAGGAACTGCGTACCGAAGGCCGGGATTTGATCCGGCACCGCAATGAAGCGTTCACCGGCACCCCACCCGTCATCCCTGAGGCCCCCTTGGGCCGCGAAGAAATGAGGACCCCCTGATGAAGAACTTTTCCATGAAGCCCGGATTACCCGCGCTGGTTGTTACGGCAGCACTGGTGCTGTCCGTCACGGCATGCAGTCCCGCCGGCAATGCCTCGACGTCGAACCCGTCCGGCGACGCAGGCGCAGCGGGAACCGGCGTCCCCGCGCTGGAAGTCAACCAAGCCGCCGTCGACCTCCTCCCGGAGTCCATTAAGGCTTCCAAGGTGCTGCGGGTTGCCATTCCCACCAACGAGCCGCCGACGCAGTTCTACCGCGAAGGCACACAGGAAATGACCGGCACCAACCCGGACGTGGCCCGCCTCATCGGTGAGGCACTAGGTGTCAAAGTGGACATCCAGGTGGCCAACTTCGATTCGATCATTCCCGGGCTGGCGGCCAACCGCTACGACATGACTGTCTCCTCCATGACGCCCACGGAGAAGCGCATGGAAGTCCTGGACTTTGTTGACTACCTGCAGATCGGCAGTGGGATTGCCGTGCCCAAGGGCAATCCTGGAGGTATCAAGGATGAGAACGCCCTGTGCGGCAAGAAGGTAGGTTTCCTGACGGGCTCGTACCAGCTGACTGTGAACGTTCCTTCCTATGACGAAGCCTGCGCGGCTGCCGGCAAGGACGCCATCCAAAGGAACGAGTTCCAGGACACCCGGCAGGCCATTTCCGCGCTGACCAGCGGGCGCCTGGACACGGTGCTGGCGGACTCGCCCATCCTGGACTACGCAGCTTCCCAAAACCCGCAGATCGAGGTGGCCAGGACGTTCGATTTCGCTCCAGTGGGCGTGGGGGTGCCCAAGGAGTCCGGCCTGGTGAAGTCCGTTTCCGCTGCGCTGGACGCCGTCATCAAGAGCGAGTCCTACGTCAAGGTCCTGGGCAAGTACGGCCTTGAATCCAGTGCCATCACCGACGCCCGCGTCAACTTCGCCCAGTAGCGGAATACACAGTAATGGATTCCTCCAATAAAGAGGTGACGGCTATGCATCAGCAACCCTCAGTTCCTGATACCAGGGAGCCGGCCACTGCGGCCAATGACTCCATCCCCGTAGTCCCGCTGAGGCACCCGGTCCGTTTGGCTCTGGCGATCGTCCTCATTGTGGTGGCGCTCGGTGCCGCCTGGGATGTTGCAGTGAATGAGCGGTACCGATGGGACGTTGTGGTGTCCTACCTGTTCGCGCCTCAGATTCTTGCCGGCGCCGGGCTGACGCTCCTGCTGACCATAGTGTCCATGACTGTGGGCATAGCGCTGGGTACATTTGCTTGCGATCATGCGGCTCTCCGACAACCCGATCCTGAGCACCATCAGCCGCGGCTACATTTGGTTCTTCCGCGGAACTCCGCTGCTGGTCCAACTGATTTTTTGGTACAACATTGCGGCACTCTATCCGGTGATCGCCTTTGGGCTTCCCTTCGGCGGACCGTCCATGGTTCTGGGGTCCGCGAACGTGCTGATCTCCCCCTTGGGCGCTGCTCTCCTGGGTTTGTCCTTGAACGAAGCTGCCTACATGGCCGAAATCATCCGGGGCGGCATCGGCTCCGTGGATAAGGGCCAGTACGACGCAGCCCGTGCACTAGGCATGAGCGGTAGCAAGCTGATGAACAGGGTCATCCTGCCCCAAGCCATGCGAGTGGTGCTTCCGCCCACCGGTAACCAGGTCATTTCGATGCTCAAGGGCACATCCCTTGTGAGCGTCCTGGCGATCTCGGACCTTCTCTACTCGGCCCAGATCATTTATGCGAACAACTACCAGACCATTCCGCTGCTGATTGTTGCCAGCCTCTGGTATTTGCTCATGACCACGGTCCTGAGCTTCTTCCAAAACAAACTTGAACGCCGGTACGGACGCGGTTTCGACTCAGCACCGCGACGGATCCGCAAGCCCAAGACAAGGACAATATGATGACTACCGCCATGGTGGAAGCCCGGGGAGTCCGGAAGAACTTCGGCGTTATCGAAATCCTGAAAGGCATTGACCTCAGGGTTGAAAGGGGATCAGTGACCTGCCTGATCGGCCCGTCCGGCTCCGGCAAAACCACCTTCTTGCGCTGCATCAACCACCTCGAAAAGGTGGACGCCGGCCGCCTTTACGTTGACGAGCACTTGGTTGGCTACGCGGAGCGCAACGGGAAGCTCTATGAAATGAAGGAGCGTCAGACGGCCCGCTCACGGCTCAACGCAGGCATGGTGTTCCAACGCTTTAACCTCTTCCCGCACATGACGGTGTTGGAGAACATCATCGAAGCACCTGTCCACGTGCTCGGCCGCCCCCGCAAAGAAGTTGTTGTGGAAGCCCAGGCCCTCCTGGACCGGGTTGGTCTGGGAAACCGCGGGCACTCCTACCCCCAGGAGCTCTCCGGCGGTCAGCAGCAGCGGATCGCCATTGCCCGGGCGCTGGCCATGAAACCCAAGTTGATGCTCTTCGACGAGCCCACGTCCGCGCTGGACCCCGAACTGGTTGGCGAGGTTCTGGACGTGATGAAGTCCCTGGCTGAGGCAGGAATGACCATGGTTGTGGTGACCCACGAGCTCGGTTTTGCACGGCAGGTGGCGGACCAGGTGGTGTTCATGGATGGAGGCGTGGTGGTGGAAAGCGGCCCGCCGGAGCAAGTGCTGGGCAACCCGCAGCACGAGCGCACCAAAGCGTTCCTATCCAAGGTTCTTTAGCAACTTTTTCCAATAGCCACGAAAGGCCCTCAACACCATGACCCGACTCCAGGTCACCACTGACCTCGCACCAAGCCCGGCCGGCCCTTACTCCCAGGCCATTGTGGCCAACGGATTCCTGTTCACCGCTGGGCAAACGCCCCACGATCCCGTCACGGACGAGCGCGTTGGGATCACCATTGAAGAACAGACCATTCAGGCCATGAAGAACCTGGGCGAGGTCCTGGGCGCACACGGTCTGGACTTCTCCCACGTAGTGAAGGCGACCGTCCACCTGCACCACCCGGGGCGCGACTTTGACGGGTTCAACGCCATCTACGAAAAGTACGTGGTAGCCCCTTACCCTGCGCGCACCACAGTGGGTTCGTTCCTTGGCGACTTCCTGGTGGAGATCGACGCCGTAGCGGTCATCCCGTAGCAGTGGTTCCGTAGCCAGCCTCCCTGGCAGGGGAGCCCCAGGGATTCCAAGGAGCCCCCGATATTTTCAGGCGGCCCCGTCCGATGCATGTGACTGCGCATTAGACGGGGCCTCTCTTGACTGCGCCCGTAAGACGCCTGCGCCCGTAAGACGCTTGCGCCCACAGCACGCTTGCATCACGTCAGGCCAGACGCTTCCGTCCACCCCATACCTACCCTTTGAAAGGCCGTCATGTCAGCCCAAGCCTTACCCTTCCCAAGCCGCGGTGACCCGGCTTCCACTTCACCATTGACCGATCGTCAGCTGCTGGCGATGGTGTGTGGAGGTGACATTGCTGCCTTCGGCGAACTGTTCATCCGGCACCGGCGGCTGGGAGAGTTCGTGGCTCGGGCAGAATCCGATAATCCCAGTGATGCCGCGGACATTGTGGGTGAAGCGTTTGCCGCGGTGTTCCAAGCGATCCTCCAAGGCAGGGGCCCTGTGGAGTCGTTCCGGCCGTATCTTTTGACCACCATCCGGCGGATGGCGCACCGAAGGAACCAGAAGGAAACGCGGCTGGTGGTAATTAATTCCGACACTGTGGATGCGCTGTCCTTTGCCGGCCACGATCATGTGCTGGGAACCCACGAGTCCATCATCTTGGTGCGCGCCTTCCGCGAACTTCCCAGGCGTTGGCAGGATGTGCTCTGGTACGTCGACGTTGAAGGACTCAAACCGGCCCAAGCAGGGCCGCTCCTCGGCTTGACCCCGAACGCCCTCTCTGCCTTGGCCTTGCGGGCTCGTGAGGGGCTACGCCAGAAGTACCTGCAACAGCATGTTGGCGAGGCCACTGTTCAGTCGTGCAGAGACTACTTGAGGTATATGGGCAGGTACGTCCGGAATGGTCTGCGGGGAAACGCCCAAGCCCGGGTGCGGCAGCACACTGAGCGCTGCACCCATTGCTCGGCCGTCCTGGCAGAACTCCGGGAGCTTCAGGCTTCCATGCGGACCAAGGCGATCGAATAGCGTCAGCAGCCGCGCTAGCCGAATAGCGTCAGCAGCCGTGCTAGCCGGCGCCGGGGCTGCTGACTGGATCCATATCAGACGCCTGGTTTCCACCCGATGACTGATTTCCCAGTGAACGCCGACGCTCCAACTCGCAGTTGATCAGCTCCAGCAGCGCTTGGGCCGGCTCGGACAGGTGGTGCGTGTCGGGCGAGCCCAGCTGGTCGCAGTGCAGGAGCACGTGACGGATCCGTTCCAGTTCACGGGATGGCACCAATGGCCAGCGGTGGAACAACTGCCTGACGGCTATGGCTCCAAGCAGGGCATCGGGCTTGTTGGTCACTCCGTGGTTTCCTTGGTGGGCGGCTGCTCTTCGCCTCGCGATGCTGGCTGCGGAGGGCGCAACGCCATGAGCCATGAGATTTTCGGCCTTGAGTGAATTCGGGGCCATGGGGACCTCCCCGGGTAGAGCGAAGGGAAGCCATTTGCCTGACTACGAAACCAGCTTACAGAATGTGAGTTACGTCATGTCAATCATTACGTGGCGTAACCGCCGTCGTGATTTATAGTTCGGTCACATAATGAAAAGTGCCGCCACCCGGGGCGGGGTGGCGGCACTTACGTGTTATCCAAGGTGGATATGCGGGGCGTCCCCGGCGCCGCTGAAAGTTTTGCGGTCGATCCTGATCAGGAGCAACGCGATCGGGGCGATCACTATGGCCACGGCTGCGGCCCACAGGAACACTAGTGAATAGCCGGACGTCAGGGCGTCCAGCGTCCCGCCGCCCGCTGCGGCTGTGGCTGCAGCCGCGATGGTGCTGAAGAGGGCGATGCCCAGCGAGCCGCCAATCTGCTGTGAAGCATTCACCAGTGCGCTCGCGACGCCGGCATGGTCCTTGTCCACGCCGAACAGAGCCAGATTCTGCATGGGAACGAAGACCATTCCCAAGCCGACGCCCATCAGAATGAGTGCCGGGAGCATGTTGACCGCGTACGTGCCGTCCGGCGTGACTTGGGTGAGCCACAGCATGGCTGCTGCCATGAAGACCGGTCCCAGCGCGCTGGGGATCCTCGCTCCCAGTTTGGGCAGGTTCTTGGCAACCAGGCCCGCCGTGATGATCAGCACCACGGTCATGGGAAGCGAAGCGATCCCGGCAGTAAACGGCGCGAAGCCCAGAACAATCTGAAGGTAGAAGTTGATGAAGAGGATGCCGCCAATGAGCACTGCGCCGGCCAGGAACGAGGCAAGGAAGGCTGCCGCGCGGTTGCGTTCCGTAGCGACGCGCAAGGGCAGCAGCGGATTCTTGACCCTGCGCTCCACGGCGACGAACAGCGCCAGCAGAACCACGCCCGCGGCAATGAAACCCCACGACTCGACGGCAGCCCAACCGTGTTCGGCATTGGCGAAGCCGTAGACCAGGGAGCCCAGGCCCAGTGCGGCAAGTACGACGCCGGGCCAGTCGTATTTGGTGGAGCCGCCGGCTTTGCTTTCACTCACCAAAGTCCAGACCCCGACAAGCGCTATGACGGCGATGGGAACGTTGACAAAGAAGCACCAGCGCCACGAGACAAACTCTGTGAGGAATCCGCCAAGCAGGACGCCCGCTGCCGCGCCCACCCCGCTGATGGAGCCGAAGATGGCGAACGCAGTGCCGCGATCCTTGCCGCCGGGGAAGGCGACTGTCAGGAGTGCAAGCGCTGCGGGGGCGAGCAGCGCAGCAAAGATGCCCTGTAGGGCGCGTGCCCCGATTAGTTCCCATGGTTGTTGGGCGAGTCCCCCGATCAGGAGGCAACCGCGAAGCCGGCCGAGGCTGTGATAAAGGTTCGTTTCCGCCCCCAAAAGTCCGATATCCGGCCGCCGAGCAGCAGGAACGCGCCAAAAACCAGTGCGTAGGCCGTGACCACCCAGGCTCGGGTGGAGTCGCTGATGCCCATCTCCATCTGGAGGCGGGGGAGGGCAAGGTTCACGATGGTGCCGTCCAGGACAACCATGAACTGGGCGAGGGCGAGGAAGGGGAGGGCCCGCCAGCCGATGCCCTTTTTGTTGTTGTCTCCCTTGCCGCTGCGGCCCAAGGAGCTATACGTCTGGAGTAGTTGTGATGCCACGCGTCACCCATTCTTGTCAGTAGTAATACTTATGAAAGTATAAGTACTTTTGGGTACTCGTGTAAGCCGCGAGAGGGTGACTTTCGTCCTAGTTCGACGGGGTCCTGTTGTCTGGTGCCGTGTTGTCCAGTACCCGTTCCGGTGCCTTTTCCGGTGCCTTTTCCGGTTCAGCAAGGAACGAGGCCAGCCGCTCCAGGGCGGGCAGGCTTGCCGCGATCTGATCCCGCTCTTCGGGAAGCAGCCGCTCGCTGGCTTTCGTCAGCGCCTCGGCCCATGCCCCTTCGAGGAGTGACTTGATGCGCTTGGACTCATCGGTGGGGTGAAGGGAGACGTACCGCTTGTCCGCCGCATCCTTGACCCGTGTCACAAGCCCGGCAGCCACGAGCTCGCGTAACTGCACACTCACGTTGCTCAATTGACGGCCCAAGCGGGCGGCCACCTCGGCAACTGTGACGCCGGGGTGGCTTTCAATGACCCTGAGGATCTCCAGTACACCGTTTGAGATGGGACGAAGGCCTGTTTCATTGAGCGACTTTCGCCGGATATCAGACGAAATATCAATCATGCAGACGGCCAACGCCACGTGGTCCACTGGCTTTTCTCCCATTCGTCAAGCATAGGTGGAGGCGGTGGTGCAGGTTCCCTGGCGGCGTGGAGGGTCTTTGGAGCCGCGCTGAACGTGACGGTCCAGGCGGTCTGGCGTCCTGGTCCGATTGTTAGGCTGATGTTATGACCCGTCGCCTCGCCGCACTGTCCACTGTCCCCCTGTTGCTGCTGCTGGTCGGCTGCGGAGCCGTGGAGGAAGCAGCCACAAGCGCTGCCAGCAACGCCGCATCGAAGGTGGCCACAGCAGCGGCCGATGAAGTGACAAAGCAGGTCTGCGCGGTGGTCCAGGATGGTTTGGTAAGCGTGCAAGACAAGCAGTTGCTGGCCGGCTTGGTCTCGGCCGCCAGCGCCGCCGGCGTCCCCGCAGAAATCACGACGCCCTTGAATCAGATCGCGGAAGCAGGAGACGAAGTCCCGGCTGAGTCTGTTCAGGCCCTTAAGGATGCCTGCGCTCCGTAGCAGTGGTTCGGCGGTCCATAGTAGTGACTCGGCGGCCACCGCTGCGGCCACCGCTGCGGCCGCCGCTACGGCGGCCCGGGCGCCGCATGCCGGTGCAATGTTTCCCGTTCGTAACAGTTCAAACTCTTCTTATGATAAGTATCCTTATGATATTTTCGGATTGACTGGGATTGAGCAGACGGTTCCGGTCATGACAACCAGGATCTTGAGCCGTTTGCCAATAGAGGAGAACTCATGACATCCACCAACAGTCCCGCCAGAACGCGATCAAACATCCAACGAGCAGCACAAATTGTAGGAGCGGTATTCCTCCTTGTCGGAGTACTGGGATTTATCCCGGGAATCACCTCGAACTACGAGACATTGTCTTTCGCAGGACACGATTCAGATGCACTCCTCTTGGGAATCTTCCAAGTCTCGATCCTGCACAACATCGTGCACCTGCTCTTCGGTGTGGCAGGAATTCTGATGGCCCGTACACCTGGGCAGTCCCGCAACTACCTCATCGGTGGTGGAGCCGTGTACCTGGTGCTTTGGATCTACGGTCTGCTGATCGATCAGGAATCCAGCGCCAACTTCGTGCCGGTAAACAACGCCGACAACTGGCTGCACCTCCTGCTGGGTGTGGGCATGCTGGCTCTGGGCTTGGCTCTTAGCCGACGGACCAGCACCACCCGCACGGGATCCGTGACTGGAAGGTAACCGTATTCTGCGCCCTCACGGTCATTAGGCGCGCCAGGCAAACGGGCGGACAGCTGGGCGGTCCGCCCGTTTGCGTGTGTGTACCCTTCGTTTGTTAGGGCAGCGCCTCAGAAGCGTCGGGCAAACGCTGTGCAGTGGGTTCAACCCGATGCCCGGGGAGGGGTGGGGGCCTGGACCGATAGCGACGGCCGGATGGCGTGCGGACTTCAAAGGCGTGGACTTCCCCGGCAATCGTGCCTTCGCGACTGCCATTGCTCCTGCTGCCAACGTTTGTAGATCCGGAAGTCCCGGCGCCCGGGGTGGTTCTTGCGCTCCATCCGGGGTTTTCCTTGGTGTGGTTGCAGGCTTCGCAGAGGCCCGCCGCGTTGGCCAGGCTTGTTTCTCCGCCTCCCTTCCACGGAACCACATGGTCAATGTGCCGTATGGGCGCGTCGCAGTAGGGTGTGCGGCAGGTATGGTCGCGGATTTCAACAAAGCGACGCAACCGTTGAGGGAAGAACCTCGCTTTTGAATCTGTTCCCAGAAGCTCGCCGCTGGTTGGTGCGGTGTAGAGGCGGCGAAGCCAGACTTGGAGTCCATTGCGCTCGGTGCCCGGCTCGACGCCCGGCTCGGCCCTTGGCTGGGCGCCCGGCTCGGCCCTTGGCTCGGCGCCCGGCTCGGCGTGGGGCCGCTGCTCCTCGGGATTCCCAGGTTCCCCGCTCAGCAGCGCCCTTGCCCATTCCGCGGGGACGATTCCGTACCCCTGAAGCCGTGCTGGTTCACTATCGCCTTGGAACAGTGTCCGGTCGGTCATGACCAGGTCCAGGTTGATCCCGGTGAATCCGCCCGGGGCGCCGGTGACGCGTTCGACCAAGGTGTCGGCCATGACCTGGCCACGGGTCCGGACAACCCCGCCAGTCCCCGCAACCCCGCCAGTC
>NZ_LR732912.1:3937611-4256582 GCF_902506065.1 Arthrobacter sp. 9V | reverse complement strand
CCGCCAGACCCAGCAACCCCGCCAGACCCCAAATCCCCTCTGGAACGCGCAGAATCAGCCGCCCGGCTCAACGCCGCATACACCGCCACTCCTTGGGCCACCGGAAGCAGGGCTGTCAGGTACGTCATGGTGTCCGGCGCAGGACGCAGACTCACGGTCCGCTCCGCAGCGGCACGGCTGGCACGACCCGCCACCGACCGCGGATCGCGACGATACGCAGCAGCCTTAGCCGCCGCAACGATCGCCCGATCACCCTTCCCCTCAAAGGTTCCCGTATCCGGGGCGAGTTCCTCATCCACAGCAGCCCGGTCCTCAACAGAAAGACACGCAGTCTCCCGCACCAACAGCGTGGCCCGCCACTCATTGAGCTGGCCCGAGTTCAACGCCGCCAACGTATGTGGCATCTCCATCACCAGTGCCTTCGCCAAGCCCAGTAAACGTGACCCACGATTCGGGGACTCCCGGCGCGCCAACGCCACCTGAGCGCCCACCCCCTGCCCCCGCTCCGAGGCAGGAACACCGGCATCAGCCTGCTCAGCACGCTGCGCAAGATCAAAAGCCACAGCAACCCGCGCCTGCAAAGCAGTGATAGCCGATTTCAGGTTTTCCAGGCTGCGGATTTGATCAATCAGCTCACCGCTTTCGGTGCCCAGGCGGACAGCTCTCACGAGTGAGATGAGATCCGGAATCCGCGGCGAGTACGGGGTGTCTTCGGCTTTCGGAGCGGGACGAAGCGCGACTGTGTCCATCGCTTGGTCCTCCCGAATTTGCCCCATACCCCTACCCTTCCAGCGAGCAAACGGCATCAGAAGACGGCGATCGTCCTATGTGGAAAACCACCGATACCCCCGCTCCGGCACGCCGCAAAGACGCCCTGCGCACCCGAACCGGTCGCTCACGTCCTTGTTTGGGTGGCTCGCCGTTGTAGGGGTTGTGGGGCGAACGTGTGCGGGCCTGTGGGGCGAACGTGTGCGGGACCCGGGGCTGTGGGGCCAAAAGGCGCGCCCGGGGTCCGGCGCCCAACAAACGCGGGATGGAAAGCCAACGACTCCGCAGTCCGTTGAACGGACGAGTGTCGGACCGGGAAAAGGACCGAGCCTAGCGCCGGGCCAGCACCGTCCGGGCGCGCACAGCGATGGCCGAGCCCAGCACCAACGCCGCAGCTACAGCCGCCGCAAGCCTGTGGGGAACGACTCGGGTGCGTCAGCGCTGCGGCCCACAGTGATCCAGGCAAGGCCCCACGCGATGGCCGCTGCGAGGGCGAGCCGGCCGTGACCCTTGATGGCCAAGGCGATACCCACAACGGCCACCACTACCAGTACGCCCACAGACCAGATCTCGGGTCGCAACCCAAAGCCTCCAAACCCGGAGGCTTTCAAGGCGGCTGCGATGTTGGCGCACACTGCCACGCTGGTCCAGCCGAGGTACAACCCCAATGTCCCATCAACAACAACAGCTTCCACCCATGAACCGGCGCGGCTTTGGCTGTACCTGAGGAAGGCCAGGACGAGGGTCACCAACAGTGCCACGATCACCACAACGCTCAACACAAGAAAGCCGGCTTGAACGGACAGGATCCACGCCGCATTGAGGATCATGGACGCCGCAACGATCCAGCCGAGCGAGCGCTGCCGGGGATTGGCCCGCTGGGACGGGAGCCACTGCCATACCGTGAAAGCAACCAATCCGGCGTAAACCACAGACCAGATGGAGAAGGCCGGTGTGGCCGGCGCCAGAAGGGTTGAGTCTGCGGCCAGAGCGCCGCCGGCCGCCTCTGCGATGGGCGTCCCGCCGAAGACCCCGACGCCGATCATGGAACCGACAATGCAGACCACCAAGCTCACCGTGACTGCGATCTGCCGCCTAAGATCCGGGCTTTGGTTTTTCATCTGCTGAGCCTCTTTCCTGGTGGGGTGTGCGGGGTCATGCATTCAGGGGGTACGTGACTTAGTATCAAATTGCTAGCGAAACGAGCTTTACGCTTATCGAAGGAACATGGATGGACGCGCAAGGCCACGCACACGGCTATTGGTACGGCAAAGACCCAGGTCAGAAGGCCATTGCCGTTGACGTGCTGAACGCCTTGCGGGATTACCGTGCTTCCGAGCAAGCGATGCGGCGGAGGACGCGTTCGTCCATGGGGATGGGCGAAAAGGACCTCCTGGCACTGCGCTATTTGTTCGAAGCCGAGGCTGACGGCAAAGTGATGAAGCCCAAGGATCTGGGCGACAAGCTCGGTATAACGTCGGCGTCCATGACCACCCTGATCGACCGCTTGGTTGAGTCCGGCCATATTCGACGCGAACCCCACCCCACGGACCGCCGTGCTCTGATCCTGAAGGCCACCCCGGGTTCTGACCAGGAAGTTCGGCACACCTTGGGCGGAATGCACCGCCGGATGTTGGATGCGGCGTGTGCTTTAAGCCCGGAAGATTCCCGGGTGGTGGTGAACTTTCTGCAGCACATGCGCGAAGCCCTGGACACGATCGATGAAGAGCCGGAAGACCCCGCAGACCCCGCAGCCTCATGACGTGAGGCTCCACTGCAGGATGAAGATGAGCGTCACCAGGAATCCCGAACCGTAGTTGAGCCAGATGAACCGCCGCCACGCAACGTTGGTGCGCGCCGCCGTCGTATCCGTCACGTTCCAATACGGGGCGCAATTGACGATGTACGGGACAGCGATGATCGCCGCCAGTGGCCCCGGCCACGGCGTGGCCAGCATTGCCAGGCCGGCAACAAGCCAGAGTCCGACGGCGAGCCTCACCGTCCGGCGGGCACCGATCACAGTTGCTATGGAGCCGATGCCGGCCTGACGGTCGGGTTCGATGTCCTGGACGGCGCCAAAGGCATGGGCCGCCATGCCCCACAGGAAGAACGCAGCCAGCAGGATAACCAGCCCCGGCGTCACTTCAGCGCCCGCAAGTGCCAAGCCCACGACGGCGGGACTGACAAAGTGCGTACTGGAGGTTAACGAGTCCAGGACCGGGCGTTCCTTGAAGCGGAGCCCGGCAGCAGAGTAGGCCACCACGGCGAATGCGCTCACCGCCAGGCTGATCCATGCCGCAGAACCGCCCGCGAATGCCAGCACCAACAGGAACGGAACATTGGTGATCGCTGCGAGCCACAGCATGGGCCGGTGAAGGTGCGGCTGCAGCAGTGCGCCTTCAATGCCGCCCTTGCGGGGGTTCTTAAGGTCCGACTCGTAGTCAAAGACGTCGTTGATCCCGTACATGGCCAGGTTGTAGGGGATCAGAAAGTAGAAGGTACCCACGAGCAACACCCAGTCGATTTCGCGCGTGGTGAGGAGCATGGCTGCGGCAAACGGGTAGGCGGTGTTGATCCAGCTGACCGGCCGCGACGCGAGCAATGCCTGGGGCAGTAGACCTTTGCGGTTCGGGGTAGGACGGGAAGCACCGTTGCGCTTACGTGTCAGCCACATCCACAGCCCGGGCAGCGCCACGACGCCCGCCAGCGGATAAGCGAAGTCCTCGATGGGCGCGAGTCCTACCCTGAGGCCAAGAATGTGTGAGGCGTCGTAGTGGAAGAGTTCCATGCCGATCATGACCGAGTCGAACACCGCCGTGAGGACAGCAAGGGCGGCGAACGCCAGGCCAACGGCTTTCCAGTGTTTGCCGGCTTCGCCGGGACGGGCGCCTCGGCGGGCGAGGATCACGCCCGCCAGTACTGCCGCGGTGATGAAGGCGAGTGCGAGCCACAAGTACGTCATACCCGCGCACGCTCCTTTTCACTGCGCTTGGCCGGGATCCGCTCCATAATGCGCCGTGCACCCGTGTAGAGGACCATGGTGCAGAGCACCAGGAAGAGCAGGAACACGGGTTCCTCAAGAGGCAGTTCGGGTGCCAGCAGAAGTCCCGTGGCAATGGTTCCTTCGCCGCGCAGGAAGATCCCCAGCCCGATTCCGGCCAGGTCCCAGCCAAGCAGGAACAACACCCCGACGGCGGTCACGATCGCCGCCGCTTTGGCGTCCCGCCAGAAGAACAGGCGGAAACGGTGATCGAGCAGCAGCATGCAGGCGATGCCCAGGAGCAGCGAGGCCAAGTAGAGAACACCCATTAGCCAATCCTGCTAGCTACAGGCCTCACAGTGGTAGGGCCGGCACTGTGATCGCCGCGGATCCGTTTCAGGACCAGTTCGGCGCTGATGAGGCACATGGGCACGCCGACGCCCGGAGCGGTGGTGGCGCCTGCGTAGTAGAGGCCGCGAACCCGCTTGGAAGCATTTTGCGCCCGGAACATGGCGCTCTGCTTCAGGGTGTGCGCCGGTCCCAGCATGCCGCCGCGCCACGAGTTGTAGTCGCGTGCGAAGTCGGCCGGGCCGATGGTGTGCCTGGCCACCACGCGCTCACGGAGGTCCGGGATGTTGGCCCACCGGGAGATCTGGTCAATGGCGGCGTCGGCCGTCCGCTCGATCAGCTCCTCACCGCTGCCCTCGGGTCCACCCGCTCCCAATGAGGGATCGGCGGGGATGGGAACCAGGACAAAGAGATTCTCATGGTCCTGCGGTGCGACTCCGGGGTCGGTGGCGCTGGGCTTGCAGACGTAGATGGACGCGGGGTCCGGAATGCTTGGATCGTCACCGAAGATGGAGGCGAAGTTGGCCTCCCAGTCACGGGTGAAGAACAAAGAATGGTGGGGAAGGTCCGGCAGTGAGCCTTTCACTCCCAACATCACCAGGACCGCGCCGGGCCCGCTGGTGCGGCTCTGCCAGTACTTCTTGTTGTAGCTCCGGTCCCGGACGCCCAGCAGTTGGGTTTCAGTGTGATGGAGGTCCGCGCCGGAGACTACCTGATCGGCGACGCTGTAGTGCTCCGCCCCGGAGTTGTCACGCCACTTGACGCCTGTGACTTCCCGGCTGTCCTTGCCGGTAAACCAGGCGGGCAGGTTCAAGCCATCAAAACGGCCCAGCTTTTTGGGGTGGGCGGCTTCACGGGTGGTGATGTTCAGGGCTTCGGCCCCCGTGTGGATCCTGACTCCGGCATCGAGGGCCAGGGCTTCCAGGCGTTCAACCAGGGCCCAAAAACCGCCCATCGGGTACTGGACGCCGTCGCCAAGGTCCAGTGCACTCATCAGGTGGTACATCGCGGGAGCCGCGGACGGGCTGGTTCCCAGGAAAACCGCCGGATATCCGAGCACCTGCCGAAGCACTGGATGCTGGAACCGCTGGGAAACGTACTTGTCCAGAGGCGTCAGGAGAAGCCGGGCGAGCTTGGGCAAGCTGCGCGCCACCTCCGGCTGAAGCAGCTCCTGCAGTTTGGTGAACGGGTTGTAGAGGAAGAACCGCTCGGCCATCTCGGTAGTGTGCTGCGCCGAGGCAAGGTAGGACCGGAGTTCCCTGGCGCTCCCGGGCTCAACGCGTTCGAAGGTGTCCAAAACCTGCTCGCTGCCAAGGGGGATTGTGAGCGGCTCCGGCCGTACGCCGTCGTGGTTCGGTTCGCTGAAGATGCGGTACGCAGGACTGAGCGTGCGCAGATCCAACTGTTCGGCGGTGCTGGTGCCGAGCAGCTCAAAGAAGTGATCGAAAACCCCGGGCATCAGGTACCACGAGGGGCCGGTGTCCCAGCGGAAGCCGTCTCGTTCAAGGCTGCCGGCACGGCCACCCACCCGGTCACGCTGCTCGAGGAGCTGGACCTCGTGTCCTTCGTGGGCAAGGAGTGCGGCGGTGGCAAGCCCAGCGATGCCACCGCCGATAACTACTGTCCGGGTCATCGGTGCAGCTCCATCCAGGTTGAGGCGACGGCGCGGGCCGCCAGCCCGGCTTTTACCGCATCCGGTACACGGACCCGGGAGCGGTAAAGCTCGTCCACGGTGGTCTGTTCAATTCTGTCCGTCAGCGCCTGGAACAAGGCCGAGGCGCTCCGGACGGCGGCCCGGGCGTCGCGCGGCAGCAGGGGAATGACGGCGTTGGCATCGGCGAGCTGGGCCCGGATGGTGCGGACCCACTCCATGCGGTCCTGATCCTCCAGATGGTCCGAGGTACCGAGGTAGCTGCGTCCCAGGCGGGTGGTGTCATCGGCCAGGTCCCGCAGGAAGTTGATGTTCTGGAAAGCAGCGCCCAACCTGCCGGCGCCGTACTCCAAAGCCGTGGCGTCGGCGTCGTCGATCTTCTCATCCCGCATGAAGACGCGCAGGCACATTAGTCCCACCACCTCGGCGGAACCGTGGACGTAACCGTCGTGGGCGTCGGCATCGAAGCGCAGCGGTGCTGCGGGAGCTGAGCTGTGCTCGCCAAGGTCCATGCGCATGGAGTCAAAGAACGGGTCAATAAGCGAGGCATCGATCCTCGCGGCCCGGGCTGTCTGCGCGAAGGCATGGATGACGAGATCGCTGCTGTAGCCCAGCTGGACGGCCAGGTGAGTCTCGTCAATGAAGTGGGCCAGGGCGTCGCACTGCTCCTGATAGCTCAGCCCGGCTTCCGCCGTCACGCCGTCCACGAGTTCGTCAGCCACCCGCACCAAGGCATAAATGTTGCGCACATGCTGGCGATGCCTGGAACCCAGCAGCCTGCAGGCCAGGCCGAACGAGGTGGAGTAAGCGGAGATGACCTGGTTGGCGGCGCGCTCAGCCGTGCGTGTGAAATGCGTAAAGGAGGTATCCGTGCTCATGATTGCCGTCCCTCCAACTGTCCCGCGAGATCGAGCATCACGTTGCGCACGCTTGCCGGGATGGTGCTGGTCAGTTGATTGTTGAATGCCTGCATTTGTTCCTCGATGAGGCTTTGGACAAATGCCTCCGCCCCGCAGTCGCTCAGGTGCCGGCGGACATGCTCGCCGTCTCCTACGCTCAGTTCAGGCCTGCCGAAGAAGGGCTCGATGTCCGCCCACGCAATGGTGGTCCGTGCATGGGCGATGATGGCCGTTTCCTTGCCCTCGCGGAGGTCGGAAAAGGGATCCTTGCCGTGGCGGCGAGGATCCCCGAAGGTGGACAGGAGGTCGTCCTGGAGTTGGAAGGCGAGACCGAGGTGCCTTCCGGCTGTTGCCAGCGCATTCTCGACGGCGAAATCGGCGCCTGCCAGTGTGGCGGCAGCACGTAGCGGGAGTTCGAAGGTGTACGTCGCCGTTTTGTAGCCGCACATCACCAGGATGGTCTGCAGGTCCGGCGCAATAACGCCGTCGCCCAGGCCCACATCCAACTGCTCGCCCGCTACGGTCTCATTGATGGTGTGTTCAAGGAGGTCCAGGAGCCGCAGGCGAAGCTCGTGGGGAAGATCTGCCCGGGCAAAGGATTGGTGTGTGGCGGCGAGGAGCATGTCGCCCATCAGGATTCCGCCGGTCTGGGCCCAGTGGAGGCTGCTCCCGGCGCGGGTGCTGTCTGTTTCGGCTCCGGCGCTCTGGCTACGGGCGGTTTCGCCCGCTTCCGCGAGGAGGGAACCGATCAGGTTGGGATGTCCGCGGCGGACGAGGTCGCCGTCGATCACGTCGTCGTGGAGGAGGAAGGCGTAGTGCAGGAGTTCAATGGCAGCGGCGATGCTGATGGCGGTTTCGCGATGGCGTGATCCCGCGGCGCCGCTCCCCGGACGAGCTTGCTGAGTCTGCTGCAGGGCGTCGTAGGCTTCCATGAGCAGGAGGGGTCGGACGAATTTGCCGCCCAGGACGTTCTGACCGGCGAGCTCCCACAGTCTGGCGAAGTCCGGGCCATAGGCCGTTGCTGCACTCGCCCTCTTGCCTATCAGCCCGGCGAGTTCGTTTTCGATCGCGCTGCAGAGGTCGGTCCGGCTGCGAACGGCGTTTGAGGTGATGGTCATGCTTCCGCCCCGGCTTGGAGCGGCAAAGCGCCCGCTTCGAGTAGTTGTGGGAACTGAAGTCCGAGCCATGGGCTGAACGCGGACGGTGTGTGCTCCAGTGCCTCGGCGAGCAGCGCGGGCGATATCCAGGCCCAGTCTGCAACTTCTGCGGGGTTGGGCTTCAAAACGCCGGTGATGCGGGCTACGTAGACGGGGCAAATTTCGTTCTCGACGATCCCGGTGGGATCTACGGCCCTGTACCGGAAGTGGGGGAGGACCAGTTCAATCCTGATCGCATCCACTCCGAGTTCGAACTGTGCCCGCCGCAGGACAGCATCCTCGAATTCCTCGCCGGGGCCGGGGTGGCCGCAGAAGCTGTTGGTCCACACTCCGGGCCACGTCTTTTTCTCCGGTGAACGGCGGGTCAGGAGGACTTCTCCTACCTCGTTGAGCAGGTAGCAGGAAAAGGCGAGGTGGAGGGGAGTGTCCAGTGTGTGCACTCCTGCTTTGGGAGCCTGCCCAATGGGCGTTCCGGCGTCGTCGAGGAGGACCACCATCTCTGTCGCGTTCATCTTGCGCCTACCTCCACACCTTTGATTCTGCCTAAACCTGAATATTGCTAGACAAGCTAGAAGAAAGGCTACCATGTAGGAAGTTAGGTGTAACATACCAAACATGTCCAGATCTGAAGAGATACCAGAAGAAGCCGGCACGCCGGTTTCCGCGGGCATCTACCATCTGGACGCCAACGACCCCCATCAGCAACTGGTGGATCGCTCCGGTCTGTCCCGAACGGACGTTGAGCAAATCAGCGAGCTCATGGCAGCCCTCGGAAGACTTCGCGAGGCAGAAGAACGCCTCTCCGACGCCTCACTCAGGTACATGAAACTGAACCAATCAGACATGCGCGCACTGCACTATCTGATTATTTGCGCCAACCACGGCGTCATTGCCACGCCCGGCGCCATAGCTTCCCGGCTGCACATCTCGACGGCGTCAACCACTAAGCTGCTCGACCGGCTGGAACGCGCCGGGCACGTCACCCGACACGCCCATCCCTCGGACCGCCGCGCGCTCGCCATCGCCATTACACCCGAAACGCACGCAGCCGCCATGGAGACCGTTGGCCGGCAGCAGGCCAAACGGTTCCTGGCGGCAGCGCGCCTCACACCTTCGGAACGGGAAACGGTCATGCGTTTCCTGGACGACATGGCGCGGGAGATCGAAGTTACTGATGAATCGTGGGCGGGTTAGTCCTCGTAAAGGGCAGCACAATCCGCGACTGGTGCGCGGCGTCCCGGTAAATCCTGTGCGTCACCGGACGGCCTACCGGCAGATGGAAAGCGTCGGGAGGAAGCAGCGCATTGTGTTCATCGGCCAAGGGTTCGCTATTGGATAGTTCCACGGTCAGATGATGGCCGGGCTTGAAGGTATTGGCGAACGGGTAAAGGCGCAGCACGTATTCTTCGATCTGCCCGGGCTCCACCGGTACTGTCCGCGTGTGAGGGTGGTACGGGTTGCCCTCGGTGCTGCGGTCGGCCAGTTCACGGTGTGAGGCCTTCAGGTATCCGCTGGTGATGAGTTGGCGTTTGCCCCCGGGCGCGTAGTCCCACAGCCGCAAGATGAAGTTGGTATCAGGCTGATCGATCTCGGCGAAGATATGCGCAGCACCTGTCCCGATCATTTCCGTGTCCTCTTCGAACGGCGGCGTGCTCCAGCTGAGGATTTCCACCTTGTCCGTCACGGTCAGGGGAGCTTGGTAGAAGCCGTCCGGAACCGCGTACTCAGACCCCATCGGCTCCGGTTCGCCGGACAGTTTGCCGCGCGGGCGCAGGTACAACGGGGTGTATTCGATGTCCTTCGGAGGCCACTGCCCGGCGGTCACCAGTTCACGTGAGCCCTCCACGAAAACACTCACCGCGGGCTCATCCATGATCCCGTTGTCGATGCCCTTGATCCAGTAGTCGTACCAGCGGAACATCTTGTCATGTTCTTCGATGAACGGCCTGGACTGCATAGGAGGGTACGGGCCGATGTCGAGCTTCTTGGGACCCTTCAGCTGGTTGAACAACTCGATGGTGCCGTCCATGGTCCAACCACGGCCCTGATCGATCTGCAGCCAGACGGGAATATCAATGGCGGGTGCCAGGGTGATGGGATTCCGCTCCTCGTACCACTGCCCATCCAGCTCGTTCATCACAATGTCGAACCACGCCTCATGGTTGGTGGGGTAATGCAGCACGTGGACGAGGTTGGGCCACGCCGCCACATCCGGGTCCTGCAGGCGCTGCTGGACAAGTTCCTTGAGTTCTTCGGGGGAGTACTTCTCCACCATCCGCGACTTCACTCGGTCCGTGAAAGCCCAACCGGAGTCGCCGCCACGGCCTTCGCGGGCTGCGCGGGGCATGAACCACATGATGCCGCCGTGGTAGGTGGTCTCGTAAAAGTCGTAGTGCCCGCCCGAGACGAAGATCGCCTTCAGGCTGGGCGGGCGCTCCGCCGCGGCCAGAACCTGCATGGAGCCAAAGTAGGAAATGCCCACCATGCCAACGTTGCCGTCACACCACGGCTGGGCCGCCACCCACTCGATGAAGTCGTAGGCGTCCTGGCCCAAGGAGACTCCGCCGGCGTTGTAATTGCCGATGTGTTCACCTCCGGAATGGCCGGAGCCGCGGAGGTCACCGATGACATGGACGTAGTCTTCCGCCACGATCCTGGCGATGTCCCCGGCTTCAATGCACCCGTCCCACATCGGACTGGGGCGCCGCTGTGGAGGAGTAGTGAGCGCGAGAGCCTGAAGCTCCTTGCCATAGGGACTCAGGGCAACAAGCGCCGGACGCGGTTTGTCCTCGGTACCTTGGTACGCATCTGCAGCGAGTTCGATGCCGTCCCGCATGGGGACGCGCAGGTCCTTACGGACGGCGATCTTTTCGCCGCCGGCGTCCAGCATGGTGAAGTCATCCATGAGTGAGCGTCTCCTCATTGTTGGTCAAAAGATCGCGGTTCAAAAACTGTGTTCGGTAGCCGTGCAGCGTGGTGAAGAAAGGGGACGGCTCCAATGCGGGATCGCCGGAGTAGCCAAGGTGGTGGGCAGCAGCAGCAAAAGGTGAGTAGGTCGACGTCGTAGTCTCCAGCCCCGCCTCAATACAACGGCAGGCGGCGTCACTGACGCGGCTTTCCACCTCGATGCTCTCCCCAAGGGCGCGCCGCGCCTGCGCTTCATCGAGTTCGACGCCGAACGGCTCACCATCCGCGCCCCGGTACGGGTGACCCAGGTAAAGGTGCCGGGGGCGTATCTCGTCCCGCAGGAACTTGAGGCTGGCGCGGTACGCCGCCGGATCCGCGAATCCGGGGAACCCGTTGGCCGCGCCGTGAACCTGCACGGCATCACCCACAAAGGCGTCGTTTTGCCCGTCAATAACATAGGCAACCGAGCCCGGGGTGTGGCCAGGGACAGAGTGAACGGAAACGGTCACGCCTCCGCCCAGGGAAATGGTCTCGCCGCCCTGCACCAGCAGCCCGGGTTCCATTTCCCCGGAAATGACTGATTCCGCCGCCGCGCCAACCCGGGACGCGCCGTCGGGGTCATTCAGGTATTGTCCGCGGCCAGCGAGGTATTCGTCCACATGGGCTTGGCGGGAGCGCAGCATCGGGGCGTCCGCCCGGTGAATGACAACCTTCGCCTG
The DNA here is from genome assembly GCF_902506065.1 of Arthrobacter sp. 9V. Classification (GTDB taxonomy): domain Bacteria; phylum Actinomycetota; class Actinomycetes; order Actinomycetales; family Micrococcaceae; genus Arthrobacter. The sequence continues at coordinate 4,245,153 of NZ_LR732912.1, read as the reverse complement.
ACGGCCCGTCAGCTCCCACAAAGCGTGCGCCCCGCCGATGTGGTCGATGTGCCCGTGCGTCAGGAAAATCCAGCGAACATCCTCGATTCGCCGGCCGATCGCTTCCAGCGCAGGGGCCATGCCGTCGGCAGGTGAGGACGCGATTCCGGTATCCACAATGGCCGGTTCGGGTGAATCGATGTAGAAGCTGTACAGGCCGAAGCGGCCCCACGGCGAGACGATGGGGTGGACGCGCACCGGTTGCGTCATTGTCCCGTGCCCCGGTTCAGGAACTCCGAGGTCTCCGTGAACACGCGGTAGAACTCCGGTATCCAGGAGAAATTTTGCACGAATCCGTGGTTGGCACCGCTGTAGCGCTTGACTGCTGCGTCCACGCCCGCCTCATCCAATCGCTGGCCGTAGAGTTCGCCTTCGTCACGGAGGGGATCGAACTCGGCGGTGATGATCAGCGCAGGCGGCAGGCCGGTCAGATCCGACCGTTTGATGGGGGACACCAACGGGTTGGATGGATCCGCGCCGCCGTCGATGTAGAAGGCGTTGAAGGGCCGTAATCCTGCGGTCTCCAGTCCGTAGCCCTCAGCGTTTTCACGGATCGATGCGTAGCGGTCCTCGTCGAAGTCCAGGTCCAGGGACGGGTAGTACATGATCTGGTGCGTGATCCCGTGGAATCCGTCGTCGAGAGCCCTGGCGGCCACCGCAGCCACAAAGTTTCCGCCGGAACTGTCCCCTGCAATGGCCAGGTTCCTGCCATCCCAGCCCATGTTCCCGCCCTGGGCCGCAGCCCAACGGACAACGGCGTAACAATCGTCCAAGCCAGCGGGGAAAGCGGCCTCGGGAGCCAGGCGGTAGCCCACCGAGATGACCACGTGACCGGTCTCCTTGGCCAACGCGCGGGCAACATGATCATGCGTGTCCACACTGCCCAGGAAGAACGCGCCGCCGTGGAAGTACACAATGATGCTGTGCTTTTCAGCCGCGGTAGGAGTGTAAATCCGGACAGGAATTTGGCGGTGCGGGGTCACCGGGGTGACATCAACGGCGGTGACATCAACTGCGGTGGCGTCGACGACGGCGTGAAGCGGCAGCCGCTGATCGGCCACCGGGACCCCGGCTGCTTCGGCGGCCCGCATGGATGCGGGATCCAGCGGAGGGGCGGGATCCAACGGAGAACCCCCAGGAGCGGGAAGGGAGCTGAGGATCTTGGCGATCTGTGGGTGGAGGGGCATGGTGAAGTCCTCCTCTAAGCGTTGGCCGGGAATGCTGACTCCACTGCGTCTGCATGCCAGCCGAGGCGGGACACGCGCTGCAACTCGTCGGTCAGCGGCTTTCGGGTGGACTGATAGATCGAGAGCGCATCCTTGACGGACTCTCCCTGAAGCATTGCGTCGGCGAAGCCGCCGGCGTCCAGGATGGCTGAGTTGGCGCCCTGTCCTTGGTGGTGGAGCATTGCGTGGGCGGCGTCGCCCAGCAGTGCCACGGAGTGGGTGTGCCAGGAGTCGATCGGATCGATGTCGAACACAGAACGGCTTGTCACCTTGCTCAGGTCCAGTTCCCGCGCAACCTGGAGGATCCGTTCGTCAAAACCGTCCAGGATCTTCACCAGGTAGTCGTGCGTGATTTCCGGCGCCCACGACGCGTCTTCTGACGGTGCTGTGATGTCGTAGGAGAGCTCGCCGCGGTGCCGCAAGGGCAGGTTGTAGGCGATCGTGCCGTTTTGGCCCATGTAGAAGCGCGGATTGTCATCGGTGACAAGTCCATGGGCATCGTCGATCGAAATGACGGCACGGTAGGCGTGTTCCCCGGAGAACACGGGTTCCTTTTGCGAGAACAGCTGATGGCGGACTGTGGAACGTATGCCGTCGGCGCCAATCACCAGATCGGCTGTGACAACCTCGCCATTCTGGAAGGTGAGGGTTGCGTGGTCACCCTTGTCGTCAATGGTCTCCAGCTTGTAGCCGAGGTGCACCATCCCCTCCGGCAGGGCACCGAGCAGGGCATCGATGAAGTCTCCGCGGTGGATCATGCGGTTGTGGTTCACCTGCTGGTAGGCATGCAAGAACGGCCATTCCTCGTTGGCGAGGACGTGTTGGCCGTCCGCGGTGAGGATTTCCAGGTGGTCGCTGGGGGAACTGACCGCGGCGATCCGGTCAAAAATACCCCACGTGCGGAACAGTTCAACGGACGGCGGGCGCAGCCCGATGCCCGCGCCCACCTGCGCCAGTGCCGGGGCTTGCTCATAGACGTGGACGTTCTCCGCGCCGATGGTTTGGAGGGCTTTGGCCACGGATGCTCCGCCGTAGCCGCCCCCGATGATGGCAATTTTGAGGTTCTTGATCTGTGAGGTTTTCATGGGATTGATCGCTTTCTGAATCAGGCGTTAAGGGTGAGGAAGCTGGCCGGGTTGTCCACGAAGATGGTCTTGATGGCGTCTTCCTCCAAGCCGGCTTTGCGGAGGTCGGGGATCAGGTCCTCGAAGATGTAGTTCACGGTGTGGCCCTTGACGCCGGCCCAGCCGAGCGGGCTGCAGTTGGCGTCGGCGCCTGCGAGCGCCTTGTCCAGGTGCCCGGCGCTGAGAAAGCGGAGGAAGTGGTCCAGGCGTTCCTGCCGGGGGCGGGCCCAGAATGGCGGATCCTCCAGTTCGGTTTCGTAACCGAAGGTGTCGAATCCAACTCTGCCGCCTTGCTCCGCGATCCAGGTGTCCCGCGTGTTTTCGGCGTTCACACCGTCGTCGACGTGTCCGAAGAGGACACGGTCCAGCGGCAGTCCTTCCTCCTCAAAGATGGCGATGGCGTTCTCGGCGTCGATGGCCAGGTGCGTCAGCACTGGTGCGCCGGTTTGTACGGAAGCGCGGGCCGCTGCTCTGTAGATGCGCTTGTCCAGGTCCGTCATGCGGCCGCCACGGCTGACACCCACCTTGATGACGCCGGCACGGCTGCCGGTAGTTCCGATTCCCACCGTGATCTCGTGGATGAAGACGCTGCTGAGGTACTCCACGGAGGCGCGGGCGAAGTGCGGCAGGGCAGTATCGCCGCCAACGAAGCCGGTGCAGGCGACGATGTGCACTCCTGTCTTGGCAGAGAGGGATTTGTAGTAGTCCACGTCGCGGCCATTGCAGATTCCGGTGGCATCTACGAAGGTCCCGCCGCCGTACTCGTGGAAGGCGCGAAGCTTGGGTACCGTTTCGGCGTACCGTTCCTCTGGCGTCTTCCACCACGTGGTGTCCAGCTCGCTGCCGGGCATACCGTAGCCAATGTGCTCGTGGATGGCCACGAGTCCCAGTTCTTCGGCCGGGATGGTCCCCAGCACTGTGTTTACCTTTGACACGTTGTTCGCCTTCTAGGAATGGGTGAGGAGTTCGCGGGGGTTGTCCACCAGGATGCGTTGGGCATCCTGTTCGCTGAGGCCTTTGGCCTTGAGCAAGGGGACGAACGTGGACAACACGTAACTGAAGGGAAGATCGTGGCCGTCGTGGCCCGAATCGCCCGGGTGCCCCTTGGCCACGCCTACCGAGTTGCTGGACAGGATGATCCGGTCCACGTGTCCTCTTTTGACGAGTTCCAGGACCAGTTCAGCGCGCTGATGATCGTTCAAGTAGTGGGGGCTGTCATTGCGGCCCACATGATCAAGGCCTACAAAGGCTCCGCGTTGTGCGATTTCGACGGCGGCCCCGCCAGCGTCTTTCCGGTCGAGGCCTCCTACGAGTACCCGGCCCGCGGGCAGTTGCTCGTCCAGGACAACGTCCAGGTCATGCATTGCATCCGAGCCGAAGCGGATGGAGAGTGGAGCGCCTGTGTTCAGGGCAGTCCTGGCCGCTCCGCGGAAGAGGCTCTCTTCGGTGGGTGTCATGCCGTTGCGGTCAGCTGTTGTGGTCACCAGGCCAGGGCGCCCCCGCCGTTCTACGCGGGGAACCACCATGCCCTCGGTGATCTCCTTGCTGAACAGTTCGGCAAATCTTTCGGCAGGCCATGGCGTAGGCGGGTTGGTTTGCGGGGTGAGGAAGTAGCCGCCCAGCGTCTCCTCCGGCCCCATGCCCGTAGAGGCGATGATGTGCACTCCGGTTGCCCGGGAAAGTGCTTCGTAGAGCTTCACGTCGCGTCCATGGAACATGCCCGTGCTGTCCACGATGGTCCTGCCGCCGTGCCGGTGGAAATCCCTGAGTTTGGAAGCAAGAACTTCGAAAATTTCTGCCCTGTCCATGGTGATGTCGGGCGCGTATTGGGCTCCGGGGACTACGGAGAGCAGTGCCTCGTGCACGGAAACTACGCCGAGCTCGTGGGCAGGGACGGGACCGAGCACCGTGGTGGCGGTGTGGGATGCGACGGGAGTGGAGGGCGGGTGAAGGGCTGAAAGGGATGGTGTCACTGGCTTCTTCCTTGAAGTCCGGGGGAGGTTGAGCCAGCATCACATAATTCTTTACAACGTGTCAAGGAAATTAGCTTACCGACTATGTCTATTGACATTGCGTAAAGTTTGCATCCAGACTGTGATCGAAAGCACTCCACTCCACAGTCGACCCGAAACAAGGGAGTTTCATCGATGAGCCAACTCACCACCGTCTCGAGCCGAGGTTCGGCGCGTGCTACCTTCATGGCCGCGTACAGCGCGGTCACCCTCGCCCAAGTAACCAATGCACTGCCCGGGGCGCTCAACGGCACCTTCGCCGCCGAATTCCAGACTTCCGGTGCCGGACTTACCTGGATTGCCGGCATGTTCATGATGGGCATCGTTGTGTTCGAGCTCAGCTGGGGGCTTCTGGGAGACCTCTTCGGCCGAAAAAAGTTGCTCTACGTTGGCGCTGGACTCAGCGTGGCAGGTTCCATGGTGGCTGCGCTGGCCACATCCACCGGGATGATGATCGCAGCACAGGCCATCGGCGGCATCGGAGCGGGCATCCTGTTCCCCATATCGCTGTCCATGCTGGCCGCACTCACTCCGGATCCCCGGGCCCGGGCAAAAGCCATCGCCACCTGGGCAGGGTTCCTTTCCCTCGGTGCAGTCATCTCGCCACTGCTGGCAGGTCTGACGGCGCAGCTCTTCACCGTGCCGGGTGCGGTGGGTGAACCGAACGTTTTCAGTGGATGGCGGGTGGCCTACGTCGTGGCCGCCGGCATCGCCGTCGCCGTCTTCCTGGTCTCGCTCCGGGCCAAGGACTCCTCGGCAGCGAAAGGACGCAGATTGGACCTTCCCGGGCAGATCACGCTGGCAATCGGCCTCATCGCGGTGCTGTTTGCCACCGTCCAAGCCGTGGACGCCGGATTCGGGGCAACCGAGGTCTTGGCCAGCTACGTCGTGGGCGGCATCCTTCTGCTTGCCTTCGTGATCATTGAGATGCGCACCGAGCAGCCCCTCATCCACCTCTCCTTGTTCAAAAACAGCGCTTATTCCATCACCGGCGTTGTGGCCGTTACCGGTATGTTCGCGTTCCTCGCGATCTGCTACAGCACCAGTGTGGCCGTGGGTGGTCTCGCCTTGGCCGAGGCCTGGAAAGTAGGGGTCTTGTTCGTCTTCATCCAGGGCCCGGCATTTCTCCTCATACCAGTGGTTGGCTGGCTTATCCACCACGTAGCACCCCGTTGGGCGCTGACGGGCGGGTTCGCCTTCATGGCATTGTCCGGTTTCTGGCTGTCCACCTTCGCCCTCGGAACGCCTGAAGCATTCGGCGGAACCGCATGGACGGCTTTCATTCCGCCGCTTCTGATGCTGGGCATCGGGTTCGCCTTGACGGTAGGTTCCATCACCGCCGTCGCCATTAATACCGTGCCGCCGCAACACATTGGCATGGCCTCAGCCACCACCAACCTGCTGCGCGATCTTGGTTTTGCTTTGGGGCCGGTCATCGGTTCCGCCGTAGCGTTCGCAGTGGGGGCCTCGGTGTTCGCCGGCCCTCTTTCCGGAATCCTCTCAGGGGCCGGGGTTCCCGCGAATGCCGCCGCCGGCCTGGGCCATGTGCCACCCCTGGCATATCTCTCGGGGTGGGACGGCGTGATCGCCCAGGTTTCCAGTGAAGCGACAGCCGGAGGAGCATCGAGCCAGGCTGTGGAGGGAATGACACAGGCGCTGAGCGCAGCACAACAGCAGATTCAAGGCGTGGCCGGGACCTCGCTGGGCGAAGGCTTCCACATGGTCTACCTGGTGGCAGCGATCGCCGCCGCCCTCTCCGCCGTCCTCACTCTCTTCATCTCATCGCGATCTGCGGCGCCGGCCCCCGAGGCCTCCGCGCCCGCCGCCGCTGCCGCCGCCACCACCTCCGAACCCGCCATCTGAAAGGGCCAACACCATGACTGCACCCACGGAATCAGAGATCGACATCTGGGACGATCAGCTCCTGATGGATCCCTACCCCGCCTATGCCCGGCTTCGCGAGCAGGGCGGCGTAGTCCATCTGCCCAAGAATGACCTCTACGTCATCACCCGCTATGACACCATCCGCGAAGTCCTTGGCGATCCTGCTACATACTCGTCCACAACCCTCGGCTTCAACCCCATGGTGAACGAAGCCTTGCAGGGCACCTCCTTGGCCTCCGATCCACCCACTCACACACAGTTGCGGTCGACTTTGTCAGAGAACCTCACCCCACGCGCCCTCCGCGGTTTGAAAGAGGTGATCGATGCGAAAGCGGACAAATTGGTGGCAGAGCTCGCGGACACCGGCAGTTTCGACGCCATTGATTCCCTGGCCCGTGCCTTCCCGCTGGAAATCGTTGCCGACCTCATCGGCTTCAACGGGCACGTCAAAGAGAACATGCTGCGTTGGGGGCAGGCTGCCATGCAGGTCCTGGGCCCCCTCAACCAGCGGACCCAGGAGAACTTTCCCATCGCCGGGGAGCTCTACGGCTGGTGCTCTTCAGTGACGGCCGAGGACCTTGCACCGGGCTCCATTGGTCGCGGAATTTTCGACGCCGAGGCCCGTGGGGACATTCCCCAAGGCTCAGCCGGGCACATCATCCACCAGTACCTTGGAGCCGGCGTCGACACCACCATCGCGTCCATCGGCAACATCGTGGCCCTGTTCGGGCGCCACCCGGAGCAGTTCGAGCTGCTCCGCGAAACGCCGGCGCTTGTCCCCGCGGCCTTCGCCGAAGTGCTTAGGTACTGGGCGCCGATCCATATCTGGGGCCGCACCACCACCCGCGAAGTGGAACTCGACGGCGTAACCGTCCCCGTCGGGGCGCAACTGGGCTTGCTCCTCGGGGCTGGAAACCGGGACCCGCGGCACTATGGCAACCCGGACACTTTCGACATCACCCGCAACCCGGTGGACCACCTGTCCTTCGGTTACGGACCCCACGGCTGTGCAGGCCAGGGGTTGGCGAAACTTGAGGCCCACGCCATCATCGAAGCCCTCGCCCGGCGGGTGAAAACGCTGGAAATCGGTGACGAACTCCGGGAACCAAGCAACATCACCAGGAGCCATGAGCAGCTCCAAGTGTTGAAAGTAGTGGCGGCGTGAGGATTGAACTGGACCGTCCCCGGTGCGAGGGTCATGGGCTCTGCGAGGAAGCTGCCCCGGCTCTCATGCACTTGGATGAGGACGGTGAACTCCTGATAGACGTCCCGGAGGTAGGGGGTGCTGACCTGGACGCCGCGAAAGCCGCAGTCCGGGTGTGCCCCGTAGCCGCACTTCGCTTGGAAGCAGCGTGACAGCCGGCACCCTGAAAGCCAGAGCCATGCGCCGGATCGTGGTGGTGGGGAACGGAATCGCGGGCCTCACCGCCTGCGACACCCTCCGGGCGGAAGGTTTCGACGGCGAACTCACTGTGGTGGGGGCTGAGCAGCACCAGCCATACAGCCGCCCCGCCCTGTCCAAGGCGCTGCTTCACGGTAGTGGCGGCAACCTCACAGCCCACCACCTGCCGCCGCCCACCCACCAAGCCACTGAGCTCCTCGGGGTCAGCGCCGCCGGTCTGGACGCCGACGCCCGGTTGTTAAGGCTCGACGACGGCCGGCACCTTCCCTACGACGGCGTGGTCATCGCGAGCGGAGCCCGTGCCAAGCGCCCGGCCGGAGTTCCCAACGCCCGCAGCAGCCAGCTGTTCACGCTGCGAACCATAGAGGACGCGGTCGCCTTGAAACACCGCCTTGCCGGCCGCCCCTCAGTGATAGTGATGGGCGGCGGTCCGCTGGGCATGGAGGTCGCCTCCGGCTGCCTTGACGCCGGCTGCCAGGTCACCATGGTCTCCAACAACGCCCCGCTTTCCCGGCAGCTTGGCGGCCACGTGTCCGGCATCTTCGTTGCCGCTGCCGTGCAGCGCGGGTTGCGGCTGGTCAGCAGCGGAAGGGCCCGCGTGGTGGCCGCCACCGGCCGCCCCGCCGGCACTAACCACGACGACGGCACTGGCGTAGCGCTCGCGGACGGCACCGTGTTGAGGGCTGACATTATTGTGTCTGCCATCGGTGATGAGCCAAACGTGGAGTGGCTGAACGGCTCGGGGCTTCTGGTGGACGGGACCTTGCAAGTGGACTCGAGAGGCCGGCTTCGGCCTGACATTGTTGCCGCCGGCGACGTCGCTTTCTTCCCAACCCGGCTCGGACTTCGGCGGGTCCCCCTGTGGACCAGCGCCATAGACCAAGCCAAAGTTGCCGCCGCCGGACTTCTCAAAGGGGACGCGGGTCCCGAAGGGGACATCCAGCCGTATTTCTGGACGGAAGGGTTCGGCCTGAGCCTCAAAGCGGTTGGTTTCACGCCGGTTGAGGGAGCGCCGGACTACTGCGAGCCGGGTGAAACGGGAGACTCCATGCTGATGCGCTGGGATGATGCCGGGTGGGGGACCGCTGCTGCCGTCAACTACAGGATTCCCATCCCGAAGTTGCGGAAGCTGGCCAACCAGGGACCGGGGGCGCTCCGGCCGGGGGAGGCTGCCGTCCACCGATAGGATTGGCACATGTCCTCACTGCGCGAAGCCCAGAAGCAGCTGACCCGCGACACGATTATTGAACGTGCGTTGGAGCTCTTCACTGAGAAGGGCTATGCCGCCACCACCATCGATGAGATTGCCGCCGCCGCCGGGACCACCCGCGTGACGTTCTACGCCTACTATCCGTCCCGCAGCGATCTGATGAAAGACTTCATGGCCCGGGTCAACACTGTCCTGGACCGCGCCAATGGCCCCGACGCTGCCTCCACCGCAAAGGACCTGGTGGATGTGGTCCGCTCCGGTGAGCTGTCCGGAATCCTGGCCTGGCTGGAGTCCCGGGCCGCGCTGTGGCCCGTCTTCCGTCCTTACCTGGACGTCCTGGACGAAGCGGCGGCGGTTGATCGAGAGGTACGGGGGCTGGTGGAGGGCTGGCACGAGGAAGTCATTTCAGACCTGGTACGCGGGATGCAGCTGGCTGGCCGCTTCCCTGCCGAAACGCATCACATTCGCGGCACTCTTGCCTTCACCCAGCTCGATTACGTGGCAACACTCTGGACACGGCGCAAGCTGGAGCCCAACCGTGAGCATGCTCTTGAGGTGCTCGCCGATGCCTGGTATCACCTTCTCTGCGACGACTAAGCAGGCGGGGCTCATGCGGTGTTCAATACAGGAAAATCGGCAGCCAGTCCCGGTTGTGTGCATGAACCAGCGCGAGGAACAGCACCAAGTCGAACAGCAAGTGCACTGACACCACATACGTGAAGGATTTGGTGAGCTTGAACGTGTAGCCCTGGAGCAGTGCGAAAGGGAACGTCAGCAGCGGACCCCACGACTGGTAGCCGATCTCCCACAGGAATGAGGAGAAGACCACCGCCTGCAGGAGGTTGGCCAGCCAGTCCGGGAAATGTTGGCGCAGCAGGGTGAACGTAGTGCAGATGAAGAACAGCTCGTCCCAGATTCCCACAGAGTTCACACCGACGAAGAGCCGCCAAAAGACATCGGGATCCGAAGCGTCCGGCCAGTTTTGGTAGACCCCCGTGCGGATCAGGTAGACCGGCAGGATGAAGTAACCGAGGGCAACAACGCCCATGAGATAAAGCTTCGCGGCCAAGGGCCATTTACGGCCTGTATTCACGGGGAAAGTGATGATGTCTTCGCGGTAGACGAATCGTGAGACCAGCCAGGGCACCAGCACCGCCAAGGCCAAGGCGCCTCCCATGAGGGCCATGTGCCCGGTACTGAGGTCAGCGTTGAGGGGCACCAGGCTGAAGATGGTCATGCCCGCTGCTATCAAGGCGAGGTGACGCATAAGCCGGGCGTCGATGAACATCGCAGTCACCACGCTCGCCACCAGCAGGCCATAACCGAGCAGCCCGTTGCCTGGCAGTCCGTTGTCCAGGGCAAAGAGCGGCACGCCGGACAAAGAGAGCAGTGCCGCAGGCAGGATCTTCCAACTCAGCGCGGTCCGGGGTAGTTCCGCTGACATGGGTCTCACTCCTCCAGCATGTCAGGGCTTCCCGCCCTTCAACACGTTTTCCCTTGTCAGAGGTCATCGCAGTGTTTAGGTACAGCGTTTCCTCTGTAAGATTCGTGACAGGGCCCACACGTTTTCGTGGGTGCTACGTCATGGCTGGCCATGCCAGTGGGGGACACACAAAGGAATAATTAATGGCTCAAGAAGCGGGCTCTTTTAAACCGGAAAGCGGCAGCTCACCGAAGGACGACGCTGCGGCATCGCCGGCCGGCGAGGACATGACCATGCGCGAACAAGTGCTGGACATCATCGAATCCATCCTTGCCGATAGCGATTCCCGGAGTGAGGGGGTCAGGAACAATCTCCGAGCGTTGCTTGAGGCTCGTCCCGAAGACCCGGAGCGCGTTTTGTTGGAGCACTTGCTGGAGACCCGGAAGACGCCGGGCTCACCGGCCAAGGTTCCGGTGCAGCGTGAAGCTGCCAGCCTGCACCTCGAGTCCTCGGACATAGCCCGGACCGTATCCGTTCCTGTCAGCCATGAAGTCCGCGAAGGCATCCAGTCCATCCTTGCGGACAAGCTGCTGCTGACAGCATTTCAGCCTGTCCACGCGCTGCCCGGCGGCGAAGTAGTGGGCGTGGAGGCGCTGACAAGGTTCGTCGGTGAAGACGGCGCCGGCGCCGATGTGTGGTTCAACGAGGCCGCCGCAGCCGGGCTCGGCACCGAACTTGAAATTGCCGCACTGCATTGCGCATTGACAGCCGCACACGATGTGCCGGAGAACATGTCCGTTGCACTGAACCTCACCCCTTCAACCTCCAGCGACCCCCGTGTTCGGAACCTTCTGGCCGCGGCGGCGCTCGCCCCGGACAGAATCATTGTTGAACTCACGGGCAGTTTGAACGCTGTGGAGGGACAAACCGGCGATCACGGCCTTGGCCCCCTTCGCGCCCTGGGCCTGCGCCTGGCTATCAGCGCTTCCGGAGCCGCGTTGGTTTCCATGGAACGGATTGAGCAGTTGCGCCCGGACATCATCAAGCTGGATCGTCACTTGATTGAAGGAATCGAAAGTAGCGACGGACAAAAGATCCGTGCCCGGGCCATTGTGGAACTGGCACGGGAAATCGGGGCGGACATCATTGCCGAGGGCATCGAAACGGCTGCCGAACTTGATGAAGTCACTGCGCTGAAAGTGACGGCAGCGCAGGGATACCTCTTGGGCCGCCCCTCCGTTCATCCCTTGGATTGGTCCGCCTGGAGCATCCGCACACAGACAGAAGCGCAGCCCGCAGGCTAGCCAACTGCCCGGCATTTGGGTGACTCGCGTAAAGTGGCATGCGGGGGTTTTTCGGTCCCAAGAAAATTCGGGGACTGCTGAGGCAGGGACCCACCTAGCCAGGAAGTTCTTCGTTGATGGACAGTTTTTTCAGTACGCTCGCGGATATCCGCGATAAAACAATCCCAGCGAGGTTGGCGGCACGCATGAACTCTCCGCGGGGCCTTTTGTGGGGCTTCGTGGTGATTCACTTGGTATTCTTGGTCTTCGCCGCCGTGCTCTCCTCGCGCGGGGAGGCCTTCAGCGACACGTTCATCTACCGCGAATGGGCGCTGGCAGGATTCAACGACGCCAACCTGACCGGTGGACCCAGCCCTTGGGTTTACCCCATCCTGGCGCTGATTCCCATGGGCCTGGCAGCAGTTGCCGGCCCCGGACCTTTCTTCTTCCTCTGGGTCCTGTTCACCACGCTGCTGAACGGTTGGGCGGTACTGAAGCTCACTGACCGTGGCCGTCGGCAGGAAGCGATTCCGGCTGCGTGGTGGTGGCTGGTATTCGTCTTCCTCATGGGCTGGCTGGGCTTCGCCCGCGTTGACGGGCTGACGGCACCCATTGTCCTGGTGGCCCTCGTTTACGGTGCCACGCGGCCCTTCGTCGCTTCGGTCCTCCTGAGCGTGGCCACCTGGGTGAAGGTCTGGCCGGCAGCTGTCATGCTGGCCTTGTTCGCGGTGGTCAGGAAGCGCCTGCACGTCGTAGCAGCAGGAATCGCGACGACGGCGGTGGTGGTTGGGTTGGCTGCGGCAGTTGGTGCCGTACCCAAGTTGCTGAACTTCCTGACACAACAGGGCGACCGTGGCATGCAGCTCGAAGCCACCTTCACCACGCCATGGTTGTGGTTGTCGGTCCTGGGCGTCGGGGACTCCCGCATGTACATGAACACTGACATCAATTCCATGCAGGTTGACGGTCCCGGTACGGCAGTGATGTCCGTGCTGATGCAGCCGCTGTTGCTGCTGGCCGCGGCCGCCGTCGCCGGTTTGACCTTCTGGGCGCTGCACCAAGGAAAGCTCAACGGCGGTGTGGACCGCACGGAACTCCTCCTTTCGGGAGCCCTCACCCTGGTGACCGCCTTCATTGTCTTCAACAAGGTGGGTTCACCGCAGTTCATGGTGTGGCTCGCGCCGGCCGTGGCTGTGGGGCTCGCACACAACTGGAAAGAGTGGCGCGTACCGGCCACCATGCTGATTGTGATCGCCGTTGCCACTTACTTCATCTACCCGCTCTTCTATGATGCGTTGAGCCACAACAACCCTTGGATGGCCCTGGTCCTGACCATCCGCAACGTCCTGCTGGTTGTCCTCTTCTTCTGGTCAGCACGCCGCTTGTACTCGCTGGGCCGCAAGCCCTCCGTGGTCAGCGCACCTGCGGGCAAGGAGCACTAAAATTTCCGCGACGTTCTTTGACCGGCTGGTCCGTATCCGCAGCCGGGTCCTGCCCCCTGCCGTTGTAGCGTGGTTCGCCCGCCCCTCCAGCGTGTGGTGGGGCTTCGGCGTGGTCCACTTCTACTTCCTTTGCTGGATGGCGTCCTTCTTCCTCAGCGGCAACACCTTCAGCGACACTGAGCAATACCGTCAGTGGGCAATGGAGGGTTACAACCCGGAGAACCTCAGCGGGAAGATCAGTCCCTGGGTTTACCCCGTGCTGGCACAGATTCCCATCTTCCTGGCGGGAGTTGCCGGCCCGGATCTCTACTTGCTGATGTGGTACCTGGGGATCACTGCCCTGAATGCGCTGGGCCTCTGGTACCTGACCCGGGGTAGCCGGCGGGTCACCGGAATTGCACCGGCGTGGTGGTGGCTGTTCTTCACGGTGTTCATGGGATACCTCAGCTTTGCCCGCGTTGAGGGCATCACAGCTCCCATCGTGTTGATTGCGTTGATCTGCGCTGCCCAAAGGCCCGTAGTTGCCTCGATCCTGCTGAGCATCGCGACGTGGATCAAAGTGTGGCCGGCTGCAGTACTGGCACCCATGATCATCGCTTCGAAGAATCGGCTTCAGATGGTCGCTGCCGGGGTGGGCGTCACCGCCGTCGTGGGCTTTGGAACGTACCTCACCGGTGGCTTCAGCCACATCCTGGACTTCCTGATCAACCAGGGTGAACGCGGGATGCAGCTGGAAGCCACGTTCTCCACCCCCTGGGTGTGGCTCAGCGTCTTCAACATTGCCGGTTCCAAGATGGCGGACAATACGGCCATCAACTCAACGGAGGTCTACGGACCCGGTGCTGAGGTTGCCGCGTTCCTGATGCAGCCGCTGCTGATAGTTGCCGCGATCGCTGCCGCTATCCTCCTCATACGTGCACTCAGGCGCGGGGCGGAGCGCGAGGAACTGTTCCTCGAGGGCGCGTTGATGATGACTACGGCGTTCATTGTGTTCAACAAGGTGGGCTCGCCGCAGTTCATCATCTGGCTGGCCCCGGTGATCATCGCCGGACTGACGCACGACTGGAACCGTTGGAAAGTTCCGGCCGCCTTGCTGATGGCCATCGCCATGACCACGTTCGTGATCTATCCGCTGTTCTACACCCCGCTTATACACGCCCACCCGGTCATGGCCGCGGTGCTCACCACCCGCAACGTCCTACTGGTGGTCCTGCTGTGGTGGTCGGTGCAGCGGACCGTTGAACTGGGACGGCGTGTGCCCGTCAGCCGGAAGGCGCTTTAGCGGATAGTCGGTGGGCGGTGGAGCAGGCGGCGATCAGTCTGCCCCACCCATCGCGACAGCTTGCCTTGGACCAGCAGCCTGCGGGTGTGAATGTCCAGGAACACAAGGTAGAACGCGAACAGCAGCGCAATGGCGAAGGCCAAGGAGGAGAGGTCCACGGAGACCTCCACGAAGGACCACACCGAGAGCTGGTCCTGCGCTCCGAAGACCACAAAGAACGTCACGCCCACGTACAGGCATCGCATTTGCCAGTCGTCCCTGATCCCCGTTACGGCCAGGAAGGGCACGAACCAGAGGATGTACCACGGCTGAATAATGGGTGAGAGCAGCACGATGGCCGCGAAGGCCAGGGCCATTCTCCGCACCACGCGGGAGTGGTCTCCCCGGAACATCAGCACCAGGACCAGGGCCACGGCGCCCCACTTCATGGCGGCCCGCAAAATGTCCGCCATTGCATTGCCGGGGAGCCCCAATGCATTGCCGAGGAACTCGATCTGCTGGCCAATGAAGCCCGACGGCGAGTAGCCCGTGAATCCGGGGGTGGGGTCCGTGATGGCCCAAGCCCAGCCCAAGCCCAGGCCGTAAGGGATGCCGCTGATCACCAGGATGGCGAAGCTGATGCTGGCCGTAGCTGCCCAGATTCCGAACTTACGCGGCCAGGAGGCGCCCGCCCCGGCCCACATCAGCCCAATAAAGGGCAGCAGCAACACGGTGGCAGGTTTGATTCCGATGGAGAGTGTGACCAGCAGGATACCCAGGAGCTGCCGTTTGGTGGCCGCGAAGTAGGTTCCAGCTACGGCGAAGCCAACCATGATGGCGTCGTTGTGCGCGCTGGCCACGAAGCTGATGAGGAACAACGGGTTGGCCACGGCAATCCAGAGCGCCCGGGCACCATTGATCCCGTGAAGCTCCGCCAGTTTGGGCACGTACACAACGCACAACAGCACCCCGCCTGCGGCCAGCAGCCTAAACAGCAGGACCGATACGTCCGGCTGGGCACCTGTGATGGCAACCACCGCGTGGGCCATCCACAAGAAGAAGGGCCCGTACGGAGTGCGGGCTTCCGCCCAAGCGGGATCCGCGCCCAAGGCGAACCAGTTGTTCAAAGCTGAAATGCCGACGGCGTAAGGGTCCTGGCCTTCCATCATCAGCCTGCCCTGGCCTATATACGCGTAGACGTCGCGGGAATAGACGGGCACAGCGAAGAGCAAAGGAAGAGACCAGGCTCCGATCGCGGCAACGATCGGCTTGAGGGAGTTCCCCTCCCAGCTGCCCATCCGTTGCCCCAGCCTCAGCCAGGAGCGGACCAGCAACATCGCGCCAACAGTCAGGAGGACGGCCGAGACGGTTACTCCCCAGCCCTCTGTGCGCAGGGCAATGACTATGGGATGGCGGATCATGGGGGATCCGTTGGCGATCCAGCCGATGCCAATGGACCCCGCGAACATGAACAGCGAGCCGAGGAACCCTTGCAAAATGGCGGGATAAGCTACGGGCTTCGTTGCCGGTGTTGCTGGTTTCGGGGCCTTGGTAGCAGTAGAGGAAGGCTTGCCCTCGCCTACTGAAGTCTCGGGAAGTGGTTTGGGGGTACTGCCTGTCGTCATGACTGGTCGGTTCCCCCACTCACGGTATGGCGCTCCTAAGAAGTAAACGCGGATTGACGCCGAAGAGCTCGTACTTGCGGCAAGTGAAATTTTAGCGTCGATCCAGCCAACACCACCACAGGCGCGGCAAAGGGTGACGGACTCCATAAACATCAAGCGCTATGCAGGGGGATATTCCCCGGCTTTCATGGATGATCCGAGCCGCTTCGGTGTTCCAGCCCTATATATGCTCCTGAGGGCATGCTTGCCCCGAACACAGGGCCGGGCTCCGGCCGCTTGGGGTGACGGCCGTCGTCGACGTTCCGCTGGGTAAGCCGCCGAACCACCCACGGGAAGAGATGCTCGCGGGCCCAGATGATGTCCCCGACCCGCGCCTCACGCCAGCTGCGCTCCGGGAGGGGTTTGGGCGTCAAGGGTTCCAAGGTGTGCGGAACGTTGAGGGTATCGAGGACCATCATGGCGATGGTGTGTTGGCCCAGGGGCGAGAAATGCAGCCTGTCCGGATCCCACATCCGCGGGTCCGTGAGCCGCCGCAGTGCCCAGAGATCGGCGATGACTGCGTCATGGCGGGCAGCAACCACCCGGACGTTCTCGTTGTAGATGGCCACCTTGCCACGTGTACGGCCCAGCACTGGAGTGGCACCCCAATCAGGGCCTGTAAAGAGCACAATTGTGGCGCCGGTGGAGGCCAGCCTTTCCACCCCTGTATCCAGATCGAGGGCAAGCTTGTCCGGATCGCTCCTATGGAAGAGCAAGTCATTGCCGCCGGCGTTGAGCGTGATCAGATCAGGTCGCAATTCAACAGCGGGGCCCACCTGTTCTTCGAGTATTTGGTGCAGCAGCCGCCCACTGATGGCCAGATTGGCGTAGGCGAAATCCTCGTGACCGACGCTCAGCTCTTCCGCCACCCGGTCGGCCCAGCCTCGGAGGCCACCGGGGCTCCGGGGTTCGGGATCACCCAAGCCTTCAGTAAACGAGTCGCCCAAAGCCACATAGCGGCTCCACGGGTGCAGGCCAGCCCGGAAGCTACCGGAACCACCCTGCGCCAAACCGCTGGCACGGGGAGCGTTCATGACTCCATAGTGCGCTCATGAGACGTTCTGCGCCATGGGGGCGCGGATGCGCCAACAACTCAGCGCAACCTGACTGCGATTCGCTCCAAAGCGTCGTTCACGGGAGCAAAGGTTGCCGGCAGATTCAGGAAACCATGAAGCATGCCCGGAACCTTGACCTGCTCCACGTCAACACCGCAGGCGGCAAGCAGGGAACTGAAAGCCTCACCTGAGGCCCTCAACTCGTCGTATTCGGCGTTCAGCACCAACGTTGGTCCGAGGCCATTCAGATCTGCGTTGGCGGGCATGGCGTAACCCGGAACAGGAACATCGCTTGAAGTTCCCACGTAATTCTCCCTTGCGGAGTGGATCATCCGCGGGGTGAGCTTCATGGCATCGGGCAGTTCCGCCAAGGCGAGCCTGAGGGACTCGGACGGAGCAGGAGGTTCGGCGTGCATCATCGGATACACCAGCACAAGCTGGTCCGGCACCCACATGTCCTCGTCGCGGAGCCGCAATGCGGCTGCCGCAGCCAAATTTGCCCCGGCGCTGGCGCCACCCACCGACAGCGAGGTGATGCCCAACTCCGTCATGTTTGCCTGAACCCATCGAACAGCGGCAACGACGTCGTCAAGGGGTACCGGGTAGTGCACGCCGTCAACGGCCAGCCGGTAGTCCACGCTCACGATCGTTGCCGATGCCCGCTGAACCAACTGCCGGGCAGTCCAATCGGCCTCTTTGGTATCCAGATCCCCGAATTGGAAGGCACCGCCATGCATCCACACCAAAGCGCGTGCGGAATCAGCGTCCTGGTTCCGTTCCAACGGGGTGTAAATGCGTAGTGGTACCGGACCATGCGGGCCGGGGACCGAGACCATCCGGGTTGTGGCAGACGGAGGGGGAGGCGCATCCGGGTAGGCATCAAAGGCCTCCATTTGTGCCCGCATTGACGGTTGGCTGAGTGCGGCCTCCAGGGACGGAATGCCATCCAGCAAGGGGAGGCGAACGGCGATGTCCGGGTGAAACGGCATGGAGTTCCTTTCGGATTTTCCGGCTTTCAGCCGGCGTTGACGAGGAGACTGACCCTCACGGCGCTGATGTGCTTGTCCGAGAGGATTTCAAGGCGCTCGTCTCCGTTGAGGAATCGTCCTTCCGCTAACCCGGAATCTGTGATTACCAACTCCCTCACTGCGTCAAGCTCAATTTCACTACCGGGCTTGTGGAAGTCCACTTGAGCTCCCTGGCCCACCACAATGAACTCGGTGGGACTGATGGCCAAAACCATCCCGAAGGGACGGGCGTCTCCCGGGGTGGGACCATGGGTGGCAGCAACGGTTTCCTCCAGCAGTTCCGGCGCGGGAGGAACGCGAACGCCTGCGTCCAGGAGCATTCCTTCGAGGAGCTTCCTGGAATTTCGAACCGTAATTGCTGTACCCGCCAGTTCCGTGCTGATGGATTCCTCCTCCTGGTCGAGGGCGAAACCAAAAATCCGTCCATCGCGCTGGGCATCCACTATCTCTGGAGTGAGGGAAGTGATGATGGAGCAGGCGGCGCTGAACTGGTTGCCTTCCCGGCCTTCCTCCACACCGAAGACGTTGTAGCCCAAGCCACCAAACCCCCCAATGGCCAAGAATGCATCCCCGGCCCGGAAACGTGCTTCGGGGATGAAGAGGGGATTGGAAGCGGAGGCGTATTGCCGCATGACTTCTTCTGAGTTGGGAACATAGATGTCCGGTGCCAGGAAGTCGATGGCCGGCGCCGCGGCACGCCACACCGGAACCATCCCCGCAGTCGGTCCGCCGCTTGGGTACTGGCCGGGCAGGTCCTGTCCCCGTTGCGGGCCGATCCAGGCGTTTGCATACGCCGGGAGCGGCAGGACTTCCTTTCCGGCCGCCGCCAAACCTCCCACAAAGGAAGCAAATCCCCAAGCCATGAACGTCTCTTCGGCAACGGGGTTGTGGTCTCCGAAGTAGTCCGCCCAGCTTTTGTTGCTGTCCGGACTCGAGCCAAGGGCCTCCACAAACTCCTGGTCGAAGGATTCCGGAGCTTGGGAAACCGCAGCAATCAATTTCTCAGGGACCGGTGCATTCCAAGCGGCATCGGCCAGTGCGCTGTGGTCTCTTCCTGCACCCAGCAGTCCAACCTCGTTTTCAACCTGAACCATGATGACTGTATGGTCCGGATCGATCATGGCCAGATACCTCATCAGGGCAGTGTAGGCAGTTCGGTCCGCTTCAAAGAGATTCTCAGAGAAGACGGACAAGCTCGGCCGCGGCATGGATCCGGGATACGAGAAGGGTGTCTTGAACGGTTTGACACCCCTGTCTGCGCGCGGAAAGCGTTCACGGTCGGCGCGAACCCAACCGGGTGCATACGTGGAGAAAGCGTTCTTGAAGGCCCCGAACCAAATCAGTACCAGACGGACACCGGTGGACCTGGCGTCCTCTACCAACCCGTCCACGATGGAGAAGTCGAGTTGCCCCTCCACCGGTTCTGTTTGTTCCCAGGACACGGGAGCGATCACCGTGTTGACCCCGGACTTTGCCAGCTTGTCCCAGATGGGCGACATGTAGCTCCGATGGGACGCACTCGAATTATGCAGTTCACCCCCGATGCAAAGAAACGGCTTCTCCTCAACAATGAGCCGGACGTGGCCGCCTGTCCGCTCGAGTCGCGGGAGGTTCTGGTGTGGCATGGTGATCAGTCCTTAATGCTGGGGTGGAATAACTTAGTGGGCGGAATAATTTGGGGCGGGGCTAGCGGGTTCAAGGGCTGCCGGGTTCAAGGGGAAGTGGGCGTGACCGTCAGGCTGAATTCCCGGGAGGTCAGGCCGTTGCCAATCTCCACCCGGAACCCGCCCGGCTCAACGATGTATCCGGCACTGTGATCGTTGGTCCAGAATCCCAGATCATCGAAGCCGACGCTCAGTGATACACGCCGTTCTTCTCCGGCAGGTACGAATACTCGTTTGAAGCCCCGCAACTGCCTGACGGGCCGGGTCACACTTGCCACGAGGTCGGAAATGCACACCTGGACAACTTCGTCGCCATCCCGTGTACCGGTGTTGCGGACAACTGTGGTGAAGGAAAGCCTTGTTCCGGCTCCAAGCTCGTCCAAGGTGACCGAGAGTGCTTGGTCCGCCGATGATTCCAGCTCGAAGGACGTGTAACTAAGCCCGTATCCGAAGCTGAACTGCGGCCCAAGCTCCAAGTCCAGGTACTTCGACTTGTAGTAGTCATCAGTGTTGTTGGGGCCGGTCAGCCCAACGTCCGGCCGTTTGTGAGCAAGAGAGCCTCCAGTACGGGCCGGCCTCCCCGTTGACTCGTGGTTGTAGTAGATGGGGACTTGACCCACGGAGCGCGGGAAGGACATGGGAAGTTTGCCACCGGGGTTGACCGCACCGGTAAGGAGGTCTGAAATTGCTTTTCCTGCTTCAGTGCCCAAATGCCACGCCACCAGGAGGGCAGGGCATTGATCAATCCATTCGCTGACCACCAACGGGCGGCCGGTCATGAGGACTACGGCAAAGGGGGTCCCTGAGCCGGCAATGGCCCTGATCAGTTGTTCCTGGTCGCCGGGGAGGTTCAATGAACTCCGCGAGCTTGCCTCCCCGGAAAGGTCGCTGGGTTCTCCAACGGCCACGATCACAAGATCCGCCTCCGCAGCGGCGGCGGCAGCCTCAGCCTGCAGGCCGGGATCGGAGTCAAAGAAGGTGGCGCCGGGAAGTGTGGCCACCACAGAGTCCGGCAGGGCCGTGGTCAGCGATTCCACAATGGACGTGGTGGTGGGTGACGCGAAGTACTGTACCCAGGCCCCCAGATGGTCCTTGCTTTCAGCGTAAGGACCTACCACTAGAACGCGTTGACCCCGGGGCTTCAACGGCAACACGCCGTCGTCGTTTTTCAGCAGAACAGCGCAACGACCGGCAGTGGCCCTTGCCGCTAAGAGTGAGGCTTCATCGGGGCCGGTTGCGGCTGCAAGCTCGTCCACATAAGGGTTCTCGAACAGGCCCAGCGCCTGCTTCAGCCGCAGCACACGGAGCACGGCGTCGTCCAAGCGCGCGGAGTCCAGCAGGTCCTCGCGGATAATCGGCTCACCGTCGATCAGCAATGAGCCACCCATTTCAACATCGAGACCTGCTGATAGTGCCAAGCGCCCGGCGTCGGCAGCGTCTGCGGCGACGCCATGGTCCACAAGCTCTCCCACGCCACCGGCGTCTGCCACCACAATCCCGCCATGTCCCCACTGGTTCTTCAGGACACCGGTGAGCATCTCCCGGTTGGCGTGCATGGGAACGCCTGAGACTGCGTTGAAGCTTGCCATGACACTGGCAACTCCTGCTGCGACCGCCACCCTGAAGGGTTCCAGGTACACGTTGTGGAGCCGCTGGACCGAGATGTCCGTGGTGTTGTAATCGCGTCCTCCTTCGGAGGCACTGTAGCCAACAAAGTGCTTTGCGCAGGCGGCAATGGACGCGTCGGAGGAAAGATCGTTGCCCTGGTAGCCCTGGATCTTGGCCTCCCCGAAGACGGCGTTGAGGTAGGGGTCCTCGCCGAACCCTTCCACCACGCGCCCCCATCGTGGGTCCCGTGACACATCGATCATGGGCGAAAAGGTCCAGTTCACTCCATTGGACCGGGCTTCCTTTGCGGAGAGCCGTGCGTCGTCCCTTGCCACCTCGGGATCGAAGCTGGCCGCTTGTGCCAGGGGAGTGGGAAAGATGGTGAACTGGCCATGGACCACGTCAAGGCCGATCAGGAGGGGGATGCCGTGCGGGCTTTCCTCGACGGCGATCCGCTGAAGAGCGTTGGTGGCTTGCGCCGAGGCGGGCCAGAACAATGCCCCGGCACCGTTTCGGGCAAGGTTTCCCGCTTCCGCAGAGTCCGGCCTCCAAACGATCTGAAGTTGTGCCAGTTTCTGCGCATAGGTCATGGAGGCCAGGATCTGCTCCGGCTGTACTTTAACTTTCACGGTGAGGCTCCTCCTGGGAAGGTTTGTGGACCTGGTGCCTTATGAGGTCCAGTGTGCGCATGATGGCTAAAGAGTCGCCCAGGGGCATCACAGAGCTTTGCGGGCTACCGGACTCTAGCAGCGCGTGGAACTCGAGAATTTCGTACCTGAGTCCGCCGCCAACAATGGGTGCCTGAATGATGTGGGACTGCTGAAGCCCGGGACCCGATGGGTTGTAGCGTGAAACAGTCAGCTCGTTGGGGCAATGGTGCGGGGCCGGCAGTTCAATGATGCCCTCGGTTCCCAGTATCCGAGCGTTGTTGGGAAGCACTGTGGACATTGATGAGCTGATGTATCCGGTTGTACCGCCGCGAAAGGAAAGAAGCGCCGTGGTGTCCAGGTCCACCCCGCTGGTGCTGCTGCGCCCGAACGCGGCGACGGTCGTCTCATTCCCGAGGAGCCAGTGCGAGAGCTGAACAGGGTAAACGCCCATCTCCAGCAGGCTTCCGCCGCCCAACGCGGGATCGTACAACTGCGGCCGCACCCTCGGCCCGGCCTCCGGAATCGGGAAACCGAAGGACGCTTCCACCTTCCGCACCTCTCCGATTGCACCATCGTCCACCAGCCGCTTCAGCTCAACGTAGGCAGGCAGGAACCGGGACCACATGGCCTCCATCAGCACCGTTCCGGACCGCTTGGCGGTTCGGGCAAGGTCCAGGGCTTCGGCGTGGGTGGCGGTAAAGGGCTTCTCCACCAGGACGTGCTTGCCCGCCTCCAGGAATAGCGAGGCATGCTCGTGATGCAATCCGGCAGGGGTGGAAACGTACACCGCGTCAATAGCGGGGTCATGGGCAAGGTCCTGAAAGGACAGGTGCTGTGTTGGGATGCCGAATTCGGAACAGAATTTCCCTGAGGCCGCCACGGTCCGGGAAGCTGCAGCAGCGAGGAAGGCAGAGGGGACTTCGGCAAGGGTCTGCGCAAATTCACGGGCAATGGCTCCGGTGCCGGCGAGCCCCCATCTCACAGTGTTGTTGCCGGCCACGTCAATCCTTTCCTTGCAGAGCCAGGCCTGCAGAGTCGTCCATGGCGGCAGTGTCGGCAGAGCCCGCGGCATCATCGGACAGTCGTCCATCGGGCAGCAGCAACGCTGCAATGAAACCCAGGATGTAGACGCCGGCCAGGGCAAGGAAAACGGGAGAAAAGACGTCGTGGTAAATCGCTGCGATCTCAGCCTGCAAGACGGGGTCTGCGGCGTGGACCAAGGCAGGTGTCAAGGTGTGGGAATCGAGCCCGGCTGGCAAGAGCGATGCGACGCCGAACCCCACCACGCCGCCTACCACGGCTGATCCTACGGTGGATCCGATCTGCCCGCTGAGTCCCGCGGTTGCGGTTGCGGCGCCAAGTTCACTGCGTGGTGCAGCACCTTGCACGATCGCAATGGCGAGGCTCATGAAAGCTCCCGTGCCGAGGCCCACGAAAGCCATGATCAGCGCCGGCACCCACAGCGGCGCACCACCCGGGAGCAAGGACATGGCTCCGAGTCCGACTGCTCCCATCACCGTTCCTATGATGGGAAAAACGCGGTAGCGGCCGGTTCGCGACGCAAGCCAGCCCGTCACCAGATTGCCCACCAACATACCCAGCACTGTGGCGATGGGTACCAGCCCTGAGATGGTGGCACTGACGCCATAGGCCATCTGGAAATACGTTGGCAGGTACGCCGTGGCTGAGATAAGCCCGGCACCCATGACGGCTGAGAGTCCCACGCCAGCACTGAAGGTGCGGTTGCGGAACAAATGAACCGGGATGATGGGGTTCTTTTGACCACGCTCGACGACGACAAGCCCGCCTAGCGCTGCTACGCCGGCTCCAAGGGCGATCCATGCTGCGGAGTTCCCGGAGCTGAACCACGCAACTGCCAGCACCACCGCCACAAGGACAGCGGTGAGCAGCACTGCCCCAACGACGTCGAACCTTTTTTTGCCCGCCGGTTCGATGTGCGGAACGGCCACGACCGCCAGGAGAAGGGCAGCAAGCCCCACCGGGACGTTGATCCAAAACACCCAGGGCCAACCCCAGTGGTCCGTGATCAGGCCCCCAAGCAGTGGCCCGATCAAAATCGCCACCGGAAAGGCAGCGCCGATCAGCGAGAGGTACGCGGGACGTTGCCTGGGCGTAGTGACCTCGGCAACGATCGTCTGCGACATCAACTGAAGACCCGCGGCGCTCATGCCCTGGAGGACCCGGGCGACGACCAGCTGGGTCATGTCATGCGCGAGGCCGCAGACGAAGGAAGCTGCAACAAAGCCGATCAGCGCAATGAGGAAGACCATCCGCGGTCCCACCCGATCGCCCAACCCTCCGAGTACCGGGAGGAGGACAGTACTGGCGAGCGTGTAGCCCACTACCACCCAGCTCATGTGCTGGAGGGCTCCGAGTTCGCCTGCCACAGTGGCCAAGGACGTCGAAACGATGGTGTGATCAAGGGCTCCAAGGAATGACACCGCCAGGAGCGCTGCCATGAGGAGCCGGAGCCGGGTGGAAGAGATCCGGACTATGCTGCTGCGGACTGCGGTCACGGCGTCCCGGCGATCTCGGCCTCCAGGCTGTGCAGAAGCGCATGCTGCCGGCGGACCTGTTCGATGGATCGGTAAGGCAGCCGATCGCCTTCGTATTCGCTGGACAGGTAACCCGACCATTCGTTCTCCTTCAGGGTTTGAAGGATCTCGCGCCAAGGAATCTGGCCGTCAACCAGGTCATCATTGATGTCGAAGAACTTGGCCTGAATGAACGACACGTACGGGAGAACATCCGCCAGGTCCGACATGGGAACGGCAAGGGGCTTACGCCAGCCTTCTTCCTGGGCTTCTTCGCTGAGGCCGTCATGCTTGGCGGTGGTGATCGCCCTTTGGAAGATGCCGGTGTCGATGAGCAGGCGGAAGTTCTTCGATCCGGTTCGCTCGATGAACGCGATGTACTCGTCCACCACCGGGTGCTTGATGGGAGTGGGGGCGTGGATTTCCGGGCAAATGATGAGGTTCAGCTCGGCCGCGAGATCGAGGTTACGCTCAATCACTTCTTCCCAGATCGGGTGGGGACGCAGGTCCATGGACACCACGCCGATCTTGGGGCGGATTGAGGTGAATCCAAGGCGATGGGCCAGACGAAGATCGCGAGCCAGCATCACAGCACCCTCATCAGCGGTGAGGTCGCGGTCACGCCACATGCTCGAGTCGATCCACGACCCGTAGTTGGTGGGCTCCAGCTGGTATTTTTCGAGCAGCCCGAACCATTGGTCAATCCACGCGGTGGACGGTTCCGGATAGTTGGGCACGTGACCTTCACCCAGGATCTCAATCCCGGTTGCGCCGATGTCAGCTATTTGTGCCATGGCGTCTTCGAGGGTGAGGACGGTGTTCATATCACCGGTGTAGCTGTAGAGGGAGACGCCGTACTTGAGGTTGCTCATGCGAGGACCGTGACCTTTCGCTGGGACGTGAAAATTGACGGTTGGAATTCAGCCGGAATGTAGGGTGCGTGCAACGCAATATCAACGCGAACATCATGGACACCTACGGCCAGGCCGCCTGCGAGCGGCACCATGACAGTGGCCACTTCATCGAGCTGCCAGCGGACATCGGTGGACTGGCGCAGTTCCTGGATGCTGAAAGTGCGTCCCTGGAGTGTCCAGCGCGGTACTTCCCGGCTCCATTCCTGACCATCAACGGTGACAGCCACGCCGTCGATGAGGCTTCCCCAGACGCCCCGGTAGTTGGGCATGCGCAGGGCTATCTCGAAGCCGACAGTATCGGTTCCCTCCTGGACGTTGCGAAAGCCCCGGCTTTGGATCAGTTCTCGTTCGAGGACCATGTTTTCCTCACTTCTCTGTGGACGTGGAGTTGATTGATTCGGAGATCTGGCGTGCACCGGCGACGGCCAAGGCCACCCCGGTCAACGTGGGGTTGCAGGCTGTAGGGGTGGGGATGACACCGTTGCCTGCAACGAACAACCCTCTGACGTCCCACACCTGTCCGGTGGGATCGCACACAGCGGTGCCGTCGTTGGATGTCCCCATCCGCAGGGTGCCTTGGTAGTGCAATGAGGCGCCGGCGGGGAAAGTGAGCGGTTCATCGCCCAGTGGCTCGCCCAGGGACCGGGCAGCGGCAACCACAGATTGGCGTGCTGCGGACAGTGTCTGCTCGTCACGTTCCGTGAAGGTGTAGTGGATGTTCATGGCCGGCAGCCCATAGGCGTCCGTGGTGTCTTCCGAGAAGACAACGCGGTCCGAGGCTTGAAGGTCCTTGGCGCAGAACCACCCCAAGCCCACGATCGAACCAGGGATGACATCCCCTGAAATGGGCACCGGTGATGCATCCAGTTGCATGACCTGCCCATGAAAGGGCTGCTCATCGGTGAAGGGCACCCAGCTGACCCCGCTTTGGGCGGTGATGGTGGTGTCTTGTGACGAAGCAGCGGGAACATCATCCACGACGCCGGTCAACCGGACAGCATGGACAATCTGTGGCTGGTCATTCAGGTAACGGCCGAGAGCTTCGGGGCGGATACCGGAGGCGAAGAGCAGTTGCGGACCGCGGAGGGCATCGGCGGCAACTACCACGTACCGGGCCGCAATTTCATGCTCGTCTCCCGTCTTGTCGTCGCGCACCCGCACACCGCTGACTTCATCTCCGTCGGTCAGCACCCGCACAACTACGCTTTCGTCGAACAGGCGGGCCCGGGGGTTGTTCCGCGTCTCGTCGCCGAACACCACGTCAGCTCCAGACCAGATGAAGCGGCCGTCGTCAGTGCGGCGGACCGCCAGCGGCATGGGCTGAACACGACGGTCAGGTGCGCGGCCGCCGTCGAGCGCCGTTGCCAGACGTGAGCGGACCAGATCGGCAAGGGGAGCATCAGCCAGCGCCTCCGAGCTGACCGAGAGGAGGCGTTCGGCCTCGCTCAGAAGCTCATCCATGTTCGGCAGGAACGCGATGCGCTCGCTTCCACCTGGACGCGGGCATGCTCCGGTCCAATGGGCCGCCATCCCGCCAACATTGCTGGAGAATGCAAGACCCGGCAGTCCAGCCTCACCGGGCTGCTGCCAACCCTCATCAAGCAGGAAGGTGCCGGGCCGCACCGGGCGTGCGACGTCGCGTGCGTACTCTGCGAGGTTCCCGCCGGCTGGCAGGGCGCTCACTTTTCCCTCAGAACGGCGCTGGGCAGCTTCGCGGTCCTGGACACTTGCGATGTTCTTCACGTGGGATCCGGGCGGATCACTGATGGTGGGTCCGGCCTCGAAGATGGCAATGGATGCCTGGGGGCTGAGTTCGGAAAGGATGCGTGCATAGGTGGCTCCGGCGGGGCCGCTTCCGATGATTGCGACGTCGACGCGGGCTGGATAAGGGCGCGCTGAAGGTACTGCTGTGGTGGTCATGCTGTTCTCCAGGAATCTGTAGAAGGGAGGGCTTCACGCCCTGGTGGTTTCCTCAGCGGGCAGCTGTGGAAAGCGCAGGTTGAGCGTCAAGGAAAAGTCGTCGTTCCCGGCGCCGCTCGGCTTGCCGGGCCGGGTTGGCGATAGGGGAGGCCAGGAGGAGGGCCTTCGTGTAGGCGTGGTGCGGATGCGCAATAACCTGTTCCGTGATGCCGGTTTCCACAATTTCTCCGCGTCGCATCACTGCCACGCGCTCGCTGATGTGCCTCACCACATCCAGATCGTGGGTGACAAACAGGAGCGAAACGCCGGTCTGCTCTTGGATGTCGGAGAAAAGTTGAAGAACCCGTGCTTGGGTGGACAAGTCCAGTGCACTGACGGGCTCATCACACACAATGAGCTTGGGATTCCGGCACAAAGAACGGGCGATTGCGATCCGTTGCCTTTGGCCGCCGGAAAACTCGCGCGGATAGCGGGCGCTGGAGTTGGAGGGCAGGTTCACAACATCCAGGAGCTCCCGGACCCGTCGTTGAGCATCAACCTTGGACGTCCCGGAAACCTGCATCGGTTCGGACAAAATGTCGCTGATGGTCATGGACGGATTCAGGGAGGTGTAGGGATCTTGAAAAACTACCTGAATGTCGCTGCTGAGTGCCCGGCGTTCCTTCTTGGCGAGTTTGGTGATCGATCTTCCGTCGAAACGGATGTCGCCACCGGTCACCGGGGCAAGTCCCAGCACCGCACGGCCGATGGTTGACTTACCGGAACCGGACTCGCCCACGAGTCCCAGGGTTTCCCCGGCTTTGATGTCCAGGCTCACGCCTTGCAACGCCCGGAATGTCCGTTTTCTGCCGAATCCGCCAATCCTGTAGTCAACGGTCAGGTCCGTGATCCGCAGGAGGGGCTCTGCTTCCGCCAAGGCGGTCTGGCTGACGGAAGTCATCGTGCACCTTCTGTCTCGGTGGTCATGTCGGTGGTCATGCCAGAGTCGATGGGTGGGTTGGCGGGTGTCTTTGATGTTGAATCGAGCGCAGATTCCAGGAGGAGCCGCGTGTACTCTTCCCGGGGATTGGCGAACAGCTCAGTCACCGCAGCTACCTCCACGATCTCTCCGTCGCGCATCACGGCCACTTGGTCACAGAGATCCGCTACCACTCCGAAGTTGTGGGTCACCAGGACCACACCCATGCCGCGTTCGGCCTGAAGGCTGCGAATGAGGTCCAGCACGTCGGCCTGCACGGTGACGTCCAGTGCGGTGGTGGGTTCGTCAGCAATGAGCAGTTCCGGATTGCAGGAAACGGCTCCGGCAATGAGCACGCGCTGCGCCATTCCGCCCGAGACCTGATGCGGGTAGGACTTGAAGACCCTTTCAGGATCAGGAATGCCTACTCGAGCGAGGAGTTTGAGGGCTTCCTCTTTTGCGGTCTTTGCCGGGATTCCCAGGTGGTGCCGCATTGGCTCCGTGAGTTGGGACCCGATTCGGAAGGCGGGATCGAGGTTGCTCATGGGCTCCTGGGGGATGTACCCGATCCGCGCGCCACGTAGTTCATTGCGCTCTTTTGGAGTCATCCCGAGCAGATCCACTCCGGCGAAACTCAAGGTTCCTGCAGACATGTGGGCTTGCCCGGGCAGCAGTCCCAGGACTGAGAAGGCGGTCTGCGACTTACCCGAGCCTGATTCTCCCACCAGGCCAAGGATCCGGCCGCGCTCCACCCTCAAGGAAATGCCTTTGACGACGTCGGACTTCTCACCGTTGGGGCGGGGATAGGAGACCCGGAGATCGTCGATGACCAGGAGTGCGTCTCCTGGATCCACAGGCGCCTTCTTCATAGGCCGTGCAGGTTCAGGAGTTGAACTGGCGTGCTTGGCAGCTTTTACTTTTTTGGCGGGGCCGGCAGATGATCCGTAGTTCGCCAAAGCGTCACGGAAGCCGTTTCCCACCAAGGTGCAGGCCATGACCGTCAACACCAGGGCAACGCTTGGCCAGAGGAGCAGCCAGGGAGCGTTGAAAATGTTCTGCGATGCGTCATTGAGCATCAGGCCCCAACTGGCCTTGTCAGAGGAGCCAAGGCCAAGGAAGGCGATGCCCGCTTCGATTCCTATGCCGGCGCCTGCCAACAACGCCGCTTGGATGATAGCGGGCGTGATGACTACAGGAAGGATGTGGCGGACCATGATGCGGATATCGCTCAAGCCGGAGACCCGGGCGGCGTCTACGTACAGTTCTTCCCGCACGGCCCGGACCGAGCCACGGATGAGCAGGAACACCGAGGGGGCGATCAATATGCCGAATACCACCAGGGCAAGTGAGGTGCTGCGTCCTACCCGGGCCAGCACTACAAGGAGCACCACGATTGCCGGCAGTGATAGCAGCGCACCGCTGATCCACATGCTGACACCGTCAATCCACCCCTGGCGGTAACCAGCCAGGAGTCCGGTAGGTACTCCAATCAGCAAACTGACAGCGATCACGATCGCGGCGCTGGAAAGGCTGGTCTGCGCACCGTAAACGAGGTTTGCCAGCACGTCGCGGCCCACGCCGTCAGCGCCCAGAGGGTGCTCAGGGGTGAAAGGCGGTGCCAGGACATCGGCGAGGCGCGTAGCGGTGGGATCGTAGGAGGAGATCAATGGTGCGAGGACCGCCACCACCCCGAGCAAGGCGAGGAACACCAGCGAGATCACTGCGGCAGGTTCGCGAAGGAACTTCTTGATCAATTTGTCGCCTTGGGGCGCAGAGGCGACTACTTCCAGCGACTTGCGGGTGCCGGTGACAAGGTTATCGGTCATGAGACACGAACTTTCGGATTGATCCAGCCTTGCGCCAGATCGACGAGGAGATTGACGACGACGACGAGCACCACGGTGACCAGGACAATCCCGAGCACAACGGGCAAGTCGCCACGGCCGGCTGAGTTGTTGGCCTGGGTGCCGATCCCCGGGATGTTGAAAACTTTCTCAATGATCACCGAACTGGAGATGGCCACAATGAACATCAGGGAAACCGTGGTGAGGCTTGGCCCGGCGGCGCTGCGCAAGGCATGCTTCACCACCACGCTTCGCTCCGGGAGGCCGCGGCTGCGCAGTGTCCGGACAAAGTCCTGCTGCATCACATCGATCATTGACCCCCGGACCTGCAGGGCAATGGAAGCCAAAGAGCCTAGAGCCAATGCAATGACCGGGAGTGTGATGGAGGCAAGCCACTTGCCG
This sequence comes from Arthrobacter sp. 9V, assembly GCF_902506065.1. Classification (GTDB taxonomy): domain Bacteria; phylum Actinomycetota; class Actinomycetes; order Actinomycetales; family Micrococcaceae; genus Arthrobacter. Next base: position 4,214,585 of record NZ_LR732912.1, on the reverse strand, counting down.
GGAGAATCGCTGAAAGCTGTGAACCCGGTAGCCGGGAACATGCGAAGCTGGACAGCGAAAACCAAAGCCAGGACCAGGGCCACCAGGAAGCCGGGAATTGCCTGAACCAGGGTGGACGCCACCTGCAGACCGCGATCGAGTCGTCCCCGCCGCAAGGCAGCTGTCACACCGATCAAGGTTCCAATACAGGCAGCGAGGATCAGTGACCCGATCACCATGGAAAGGGTGGGCGGAAGGGTTTGGGAGAGTAATTCTCCTACCGGCTGGTTGGTAAACCATGACCGGCCCAAATCCCCACGTACGGCAGATCCGAGCCACTGGAAGTATTGGGTGATCAACGGTTCGTCGAGGCCCAGTTGTTGGCGCTTGGCCTCCACCTGTTCGGCCGAAGCCACTGGTCCCAAAACCTGACGGACAGGGTCTTGCCCTGTGAGGTTCAGGAGGAAGAACGTCGCAGTGGAAATAACGAACATGAGCACCAATCCTGAGGCCAGGCGGCGAAGGATAAACATCAGCACGGCAGCTCCTTGGGCTTCGGGAAGATGAGGGATGGGTAGGGGCGGCCGGCCCTGGGTGGGCCGGCCGCCCACCTGCTACTTCTTCGAGGCAGTGAAGCCCCAGAGCGGCGGCAGGGTGGAATAGCGCTGCGGTGTGACAGTGATTTCGGCGTTGCTTGCGAAGACGTTGTCAGACTGGATGTAGGGGGCAAACCAAGCCTGGTCCACCACATAGGTGTTCAGTTGACGGAACGTTTCGGTTTGGGCCTCACCGGTTTCGCCTTGGGCCTTGTTGATCAGGTCAACCACGGTGGGATCGGAGACGTGGAACGGGTTCCAGAGTGATTCGGGAGTGAGCGCAATCTGGGCGAAATCCCACGGGCGGGGGCTGTTGAGGCCGAAAATCGCTGCGGGGTACTTTCCTGCCAACAGATCCGAAATGAACGTCTGGCCGTTCACAGGCTGGTACTGCGGTGTGACGCCAATAGCCGTCAGAGCTTCAGTCACCGCCGCTTGCTGATCCGGATAGACGGGTGATACATCCGGCATGGGCAGGGTGAAGCCGTTGGCGTAACCGGCGTCTGCGAGAAGCTTCTTCGCGGCGTCCACATCAAAGGGGTACTTCTTGTCTAGGTCCGGGATGAAAGCGTCGCTGGTGGAACTGAAGACCTGGCTGGTGGCCTTGCCCTTACCACCGAAGACTTTCGCGTGGATGGCGTCGCGATCCAGGGCCATGTTGATCGCCTGGCGGACCTTGGGCTCGGCGAGCGCAGGAACCAGGGTGCCCTTGCGGTCGAACAAGTAGAGGCCGCTGGTGGTGTAGGCGGGGCTGGACTGGATGTTCAGGCCGGCGGACTTGAGGCTGTTCGAATCCTTGTCGGTCACTACTGCGAAGTCTGCCTCACCGGCCCGCAGTGCGTTGAGGATTGCATTGTTGTCGTTGAAGACCGTGACTTCGACGGTGTCGAACGGGAAGTCTTTGGCGTTCCAGTAGTCAGCGTTTCGCGTGTAGACGTACTTGATGCCGGTCTGGGACTTTGCGGAATCCAGGATGTATGGGCCCGAACCTACGGGAGTGGTGTCCAGCTCCGGTGTTCCCAAGGCCTTCGGGCTGGCAAGGACGCCGGCGGTTCCGCCCAGGTTCGGCACGAGCGATGGGTCCGGAGCGGAAAGCGTGACCATGAGGTTGGTGGCGTCGGTGACGGTGACATCCTGGATGAAGCGCAGTTGTCCACCTGCTTCACCGGTACCCTTGCGGGCGGAATCAAGGTTGGCCTTCACCGCGGCGGCATCCAAGGCCGTCCCATCGGTGAATTTAACGCCTTCCCTGATTGTGAGGGAGAGCTTGGTCCGGGTGTCATCGTAAGACCACTTGGTCACGATGTTCTCGGCAGGTTCTCCCTCATTGGTGTTACGGAAGAGGGAGTCGTAGACCGGTTGAAGGAACTGGGTGGTGGGGCCAGTGCCGAAGTTGCCCGGAGAGAAGGACTCGGGCGGCGCAATGGCTGCGATGTCCAATTCAGTGGGGGCGGTGGAACCGCCAGGGGAGGAGCCGGTGCAGGCAGTGAGCGCCAGGACGGCTGTGGCGGCGGCAATGCCGACTAGTTTGCGCATGTTTCTCCTAGACAAGGCGTCGGTAGCTCAGCTTCGAGTGATCCGACTGTTCTCCGGCGGCAACGCTACGGAGATCGATAGGTATTGCGGTGGGTGGTGGCTGAAATGCCGTGGAAAGGCGCCTTGCTTCACAGGGAATCCCGTGGATTCCTTGTATGCGTTACCGGCGCAGGGCCAACGGATGCAGAGGGTGTGCTCCATGTGGTCTCCCTCGCCGTCGAGGTTTATGTTGCTGGTAGTGCGCTTTGTGGCGCCTGTTACAACGATAATCCGGTGACCGGAAGAAGTCAACAACTTCTTCCGGTCTTCGGAATATTAGGCAGAAAGTCCTTCGTTGCTTTGACTTAGGGGTTGCGTCAGCCGTTCCAGGAGCCCGGGCAGGTTGTCTTTGGAGAAGAGCTCGCCAAGAACAAGCTGGGCGGCACCAACCACGCCGCCTACCTGCTCGTCAATGGCAGATAACTCCACGAGCAGGTCCGGTGCCCCCGTAGAGGGCAGCCGCTCAAGGACGGCCTGCCGTATGGGTTTGAGCACGATGTCTTTGGCCCGGGCAATGCCACCGCCAACAACCAGCATGTGGGGAGCGAAAAAACTCACCAGGGTTGCCAGGCTGCTCCCAAGGAGTGCCGCTGTTCGGTTGAGCAGCTCTTTTGCGGCGGCATCCTCGTGCTCAGCGGCCAGCGTCACGTCATAGGCGCGAACACGTCCGGTCTCCTTGAGGACTTCCGCGAGGTAGGGACTGCGCCCCGTTTCAGCCAGCATCAAGCCGTCCCGCTCAATGGCCCATCCGCTGGTGACTGCCTCAAGGCAGCCTGTGCGCCCGCACCTGCAGGCAACCACTCCAGCCTCCGGAACTGCCACATGGCCAATGGAGCCTGCCAGGCCATGGGAGCCCCGGTAGAGCCTGCCATCGGTGATGAGGGCAGCTCCAACGCCGGCGCCGGCCCCGAAATAGAGCAGGTGCTTTGCCTTGGCCGCCCGCGGATTGCTCTCTATTTCAGCCAGGGCCAGAAGATTGACCCGATTGTCCACCCATGCCGGAACCGGCCAGCGCGCCGCGAACTCTTCCCGTACGGGATAGTCCTCCCAGCCGGGCATGACCGGTACGCCAACGGGAGTGCCGGTATCGAAATTGACCGGACCTGAGAGCCCCACGCCGATCCCCAGCAGGTTGTTGCCGCTTTGCTCCCTGATGACGTCGTCGATGATCGTATTGACCTGGCCCAGGATCCGTGTGGGGCCTTCGCTGATGTCGCATAGCTCCCGGTGGCGGGTGCCCAGCAGGGCGCCGGCCAGATCGGAGGCGCTAACCACCATTTCATTGGAGGCAATGTCCACGCCTATGACGTAGCCGGCCTGGGCGTTGAGTGACAACAGCTTGGCGGTCCGTCCGCCCGTAGAGGGCGCGCGGCCCGGGGAGTGTATGAGCCCGATCTGTTCGAGTTCAGCAACCCGCTCGGCAACAACACTGCGCCCCAGCCCTACCTGATCGGTCAGGCTTGCCTGCGTAATGCCGTCCTGCCAACGGATTGTCTCCAGTACTGATGCCAGTCCGGTGTACCGCTCTGTGGCCATTGATTTTCCCTCCCAGCGGTGCTTTCTGGGTCACCACCCGCAACTTTAGCTTGCGCTGAACAAGTCCAAGTCTATAACTTTTTCCGGTAAGCGGATAAACTATTTGAAACCCATCACACAAGGAGGCCGCATGCGGCGATCTGCCAGGACCACAGGAGACGGTGTCCAGTACCGGGACTTGAACGGAAACGGAGTGCTGGATCCGTACGAAGATCCACGGTTGGATGCAGCAACGCGCGCCAAGGATCTCCTGGCACGCCTGTCGGTCGAAGAAAAGGTCGGGTTGCTGTTCAACACGGTGATGGTTGTGGGTGAGGTGGCGGATCACGACGCGGCGAGTCCGTTCGGGCCGGAAACTCCTCGGGACTTTGTGGTGGGCAGGTCCATCAACCATTTCAACATCGGCCGCTTCCCGTCGGCAGAGCACATGGCGCGCTGGCAGAATGCCATGCAGGAGCTCGCGGAGCTGACCCCACACGGCATCCCCATTACTTTTGGCACGGATCCCCGGCATGGCTTCGCACAAAATGACGGTATGGCACTTGCCGCGGGCTCGTTTTCCCAGTGGCCCGAACCCATGGGCTTGGCCGCACTCGGCGATCCGGATGTCATCAGCGAGTTCGCGGAGGCGGCCAGGCGGGAGTATGTGGCCGTGGGGCTCCGTGCAGCCCTTCACCCGCAGATTGACCTGGCATCTGAACCGCGCTGGGCACGCCAACTGCAGAGCTTCAGTTCAATCCCGGCCGTGGCCTCGGAGTACGGTGCGCTGCTCATCGCAGGTCTGCAGGGCGGCAAGCTGTCATCCACGAGCGTCGCCTGCACGGCAAAGCACTTCCCGGGAGGCGGGGCGCAGGAAGACGGGGAGGATCCCCACTTCCCACAAGGCAAAGCCCAGGTTTATCCAGGGGGCAACTTCGAAGAGCACCTGGCACCGTTCCGTGCGGCGATCGCCGCGGGCACAAGCGCGATCATGCCCTATTACTCACTGGCGAAAGACCTCGTCATTGATGGCGTGGAAGTGGAGGAGGTGGGCTTCTCGTACAACAAGTATTTGATCACCTCGCTTCTTCGAGAACAGCTCGGTTTCGACGGTGTTGTCCTGAGCGACTGGCAGCTTGTCACTGACCTTGAGGTCTTTGGCCTGCCTTTTCCCGCCAAGGCATGGGGTGTTGAGCATCTCAGCCCACTTGACCGGGTGGAAAAACTTTTCGACGCCGGCGTGGACCAGCTTGGTGGCGAATCCTGCACGGAGTTGGTACTTGAGCTGCTGGCCAGTGGCAGGTTGTCCCAGGAGAGAGTTGATGCATCGGCGCTGAGAATCCTCCGGGTCAAATTCGAGCTAGGGCTCTTCGACAATCCCTATGTTGATGCGGATGCGGTCAACGAAGTGGTGGGCTCTGAACCGTTCCGCACGGCCGGACACCGCGCCCAAGCAGAATCCGTCACCGTTCTCAAAAACGAAGGGTTGCTGCCGTTGGCACCCGGTACCCGCATTTATATCGAAGGTGTGGACCCGGCCGTTGTTAACCATCAGGTGACCCTAGTTTCGGATGTGGCGGAGGCTGATGTAGCGCTGGTGCGTTTGGCAGCACCCTTCGAACCACGCAACAAGTACTTCCTGGATGCCATGACGCATCAGGGCAGCCTCGATTTCCCGGACGACGAGATTGCGCGGGTACGGGCACTTGCAGCAGAACTCCCCGTGATCCTGGACGTCTTCCTCGAACGGGCAGCAATCCTGACCCCCTTCGACACCATTGCAAGTGCAATTACCGCCAACTTCGGCGCATCCGATGCTGCACTGCTGGATGCCCTGACTGCAACGATTCCGCCCAAGGGCAGGTTGCCGATCGAACTGCCGCGCTCCATGGCCGCAGTGGAAGCTTCACACCCTGATGTCCCCAACGACACCGAGGATCCGCTCTACCCCTACGGTGCCGGCCTCAGCCTGCCGTCAACTTCCCGGAGCGGGTCCGGGATGCTGACGTGAACGGAAAAACGAGCGACATTCTCTGGAGCGAGTTCGTGGATCCCCCGGATTCGGCGCGGCCACGTGCATGGTGGCACTGGATGGACGGAAACGTGGACCTCGATGGCGTTCGTGCGGACCTGCGCTGGCTGCACTCGGTGGGCGTACGAGGGGTCCAGTCCTTCGACGGTGCACTGGGCAATCCGCTGGTAGTGGAAAAGGCTGTGATCCCCGGCAGCGAACAGTGGCGCGAAGCCGTTGGCGTTGCCGTGGCGACGGCGCACGACCTCGGCTTGGACTTCACTGTTGCCACTTCTGCTGGATGGAGCGCCTCCGGGGCCCCGTGGGTTGATAAGGCTGACGCCATGCGCAAGCTGGTGTGGTCGCAGACTGTTGTCCAAGGCGGCGAATTGACTCAGCTCAACAAGCTCCCGGACGTCGCAGGGCCGTATCAGGACATCCCACGGTGGGGAGCCGCGCCGCAGGAAGGTTCGGGAGATGCCAAAGACCTCTTCGCGTTGGCCATCCCGTTCCACAGCTCCCACGATGCTTTGGAACCCGGGTTCGTCCGCACGTCCGACTCGCCTACTGAAGCGGTCACCGCCAACCAGGCCACCGCCGTCGACGGTTTCCGCTTGACCCGTGACCCGGACAACCCCTCCGTCGCTTGGATTGAACAGTCCTTCACCACTCCCGTGACCGTGCGTTCCTGCGTGATCGAGCTCCCCGGACCGCACGGCTTCGGCGCGGCTCCACCCGCCACGGCAAGCCTGCAGGTCCAGGACGACGACGGCGGTTACGTCACCGTCTGCACGCTGCCGGCGACACAATGCCCGTCACGGAGCATGTCATTCCCGGCGGTCACCGGAACTCACTTCCGGTTGCGGCTCGAAGCCGAGGGGATATCCACCGTTCTGGCCGCGTTCGAGAAAGGAGTGGTGCCCCCGCCGGTGTTCCGGCCGCTCAACGAGTATGCCGTCAAAGGATTCGCCCTCTACGAATCCGGCATTCCCGCCCACCGGGAGGCCAAGAGTGGTTTCGCCACTGCACTGGACTACGACTCCCTTGATACAGACCCGGCCGCAGCATTCGCTGCAGTGCCGCTGGCCAGCATCCTTGACGTCAGCAGTCAGATCTCACAGGGCGGGCTCACCAGCCCGCTTCCCGAGGGCAAGTGGAGAGTGGTTCGCTTCGGTTCCTCCCTCACGGGCCAGACCAACGGCCCGGCTCTCCCGGAAGCCACAGGATTGGAAGTGGACAAACTCGACAGTGAAAGAGTCCGGCGTTACATCACCACCCATCTGGCGCAGTTCGACGACGCACCGATCGACGGGCTGCTCAGCGACAGCATAGAGGCCGGACTTCAGAACATCACGGATCACCTCGGCGCCGGCTTCCTCCGTCTGCGTGGCTACAACATGATCCCCTGGATGCTCACCACCGCCGGATTCCTGGTGGAGGACGCCCACTCCAGCGACCTCTTCCTCGCCGATTTTCGTCGCACACTCACGGAAGTCTTCGCAGAGTCCTATTACGGCACTTTGTCCGCAGAAGCACATCAACGTGGCGCGATCTACTACGCCGAGGCATTGGAAGACCGCAGGCCGCAGCTCGGGGACGACCTCGCCATGCGCTCGCATGCAGATGTCCCCATGGGTGCCATGTGGACCTTCAGCTCTAAAGCGGGTCCCGCACCGACCTACGTGGCAGACCTTAAAGGGGCGTCATCGGTGGCACATGTCTACGGGCGAAGCCATACCGGCTCCGAAGCCTTCACCTCCGGACGGAACCCTTGGAGTGATTCACCAAAGTCCCTGAAGCATGTTGCTGACCTCCAACTGGCACTTGGGGTGACCCGCTTCTGCATCCACACCTCCCCGCACCAACCCACCCAAGTACCACCACCTGGAATAGCGCTGGCGCCCTCGCTCGGGCAATCCTTTACCCGCAATGAAACCTGGGCGTCCAGTGCCAAGCCTTGGGTGGACTATCTGGCCCGATGCTCGCATCTTCTTTCCCTTGGCCGGCCAGCCGTGGACATCGCGTACTTCATAGGAGAGGAAGCCCCCGTCACCGCGCTTTTCGGCAACGTATGCAACCGCGACGTTCCTGCTGATTACGACTACGACTACCTCGGACCGGATGCTCTCAAGACGGTCTTGCATGTTCAGGAGGGCGAACTGCAGGCGGGCTCCTCCCGCTACAGACTTCTTTACCTCGGCGGTGCCAGCAACAGGATGAGCACAGGCGCGCTCCAAGCCATCCTGCGGTTGGTGGAACAGGGTGCAACGGTGGTGGGCGAACGTCCAACGGCCAAGCGCTCACTGGCTGACGAAGACACCGAGTACCAGCGTTTGTGTGGTTTGATCTGGGGCAGCCCGAACAACCACAGCCCGAACAAAGGCAGGATTTTCCCCACCGCAGATCTGGCTTCCGTGCTTCGGGAGCATTTTCCTCCTTCCGTGAGCATAGGAGACCCCCGGGTGCGGCGGATTGCCCGATGGGTGGATGGCGATCAGCCGTTGCTTTTCATTGCCAACCCTGTGAACGAAGAGCTGCGTACCACCGTGAGGTTGCCTGAGACGGCCGACGACTTCGTTGCGTGGGACCCGGTGACACTCAGTCAACGTGCCCTCAGCCGATCAGATGGTGGGGACGGCTTGGACGTACGTCTACCTCCTTATGGTTCGCTCTTCATTCTCCGAGGCGAAGCGGATCCGGTCCCCGTGAAGGAGCAGGTTGCCGAGGTTTCCGGCCAATGGACCCTCACCATCCCCGGCTCCGATCCCGTGCAACTACCGCACGCCACCTTCTGGACAGATCCCGGAATCGGGGCCGAGCACTTCTCCGGAACGGCCACTTACGTGGTGGAGTTCCAGCTCCACGGCCCCGAGCTCCCGCACGCTGTCCAGTTCGCCGATGTTGCTGATGTAGCGCAGATCACCATCAACGGAGAAGAGTCAGGAATTCTCTGGACTGCTCCCTACAGGGTGCACACCAACGCGCTGAGGCCAGGGACGAACCGGATCCGGATCAGCGTCACCAATCCGTGGCGCAACCGGCTCATTGCTGAAGCCCGCAGCAACACCGGGACGCTCTTCCCGCCCATGACGTCAGTGTTCAACCATGAAGCCGACATCCAACCGGCAGGTCTGCGCGGACCACTGAGCTTGGTCTACAAAAACCGCCCGTAATCTCCACTAGTGAAAAGACTGGAACTATGACGCACCAAACAATGCCGCCCGCTGTGAGCCTGGAGGGCCAGCGCCGGGCCGATCTTGGCGATGGCACGTACGTGAACCCGGTGTTCGCAGGGGATCACCCGGACCCGGCCATCCTTCGCGACGGCGATGACTACTACGTGACCTTCTCCTCGTTTGAGTCCACACCCGGACTCATCATCTGGCACTCACGGGACCTCCTGAACTGGCAACCGCTGGGACCGGCCCTGTCCACGCCCATCGGCTGCGTGTTTGCGGTGGACATGTGCAAAGTGGACGGCCGGTACTTCATCTACATACCGATCATTCCCACGGCCATCTCCCCGGACCCCACTGCGCCTGTGCTGACCTATGTCATCCATGCCGAAAGCATGGCGGGACCTTGGAGCGAACCGATCAACCTGGGCATTGAAGGGCACATCGATCCGGGGCACGTGGTGGGAGAGGACGGCAACCGCTACCTGTTCCTCAGCGGAGTCAGCCGGGTCCGGCTCAGCGATGATGGACTGGCTACCAATGGAGCAGTGGAGCACGCCTACGACGGCTGGCGCTATCCCGAGGACTGGGTGGTTGAAGCCTACGCACTGGAAGGGCCCAAACTGACCCGCCGGGGCGATTGGTTCTACCTCACGACGGCGGTTGGAGGCACCTCCGGTCCGCCCACCGGGCATATGGTCACCGTTGCGCGGTCCCGCTCCATTAACGGGCCATGGGAGGACTGCCCCCACAACCCGATTATCAGGACATGGGATGCCAATGAACCGTGGTGGAGCAAGGGACACGCCACCTTGTTCGAGGGCCCCCACGGCCAATGGTGGAGCATCTATCACGGCTACGAAAAAGGGTTCGCCACCCTCGGCCGGCAGACACTCCTGGAGCCCATCGCATGGGACGAGGACGGATGGCCGAGGGCAGGCGGGGGAGACCTGTCCTTGCCACTGGCGGTACCCCTGCCTCCCGGGTCGCCCGCAGAAGTGCAGAGCCACGGAATGCTGTTGTCCGACGATTTTTCCACCCAACGCTTTGGAACCCAGTGGTCCTTTCACGCCCCCTCCAAGGACGAGTATCTTCGGGCATCCTTTAACGACGGACTGGTGCTGGAAGCCCGCGGGTCAGGACCCTCTGACAGCTCGCCATTAACGTGCATCGTCGGCGATCGTCGCTATGAGATCACGGTGGAGATGGACCTCATTGACGGCGCCCAGGGCGGTCTGCTGCTGTATTACAGCGATCGCCTGTTTTGCGGCATGGGTCACGACGGCGGCCACATGACCAGCTATCGTGCCGGCAGGGCCATCCCGTATTGGCGTGAACCTGCGCCTTCTGCTCAGACGTTGCATCTGCGAATAGTCAACGACAACCACATAGTCACCCAGTACTACAGCCTGAACGGGAGCGACTGGACCAGGCACGGCCTCCGTTTCAACGTGGAGGGCTACAACACAAACACCGCGGACGAACTCCTCAGCCTGCGCCCGGCACTGTTCGCCGTTGGGACGGGGGAAGTACGGTTCAGGAACTTCACCTACCGTGCCCTGGGGGACTAGCCCAGAGGAAAGGCCAGAAACCAACCGCTGGCGGTCGCCACAGGAAATTACCCGACGCCGGGGCATCTTCCGCCAGTGGTTGGGTACGGTTTCCCTATGGCAGCATCCCAGAAACAAGCAGATTCCGGCTCCACCCTGCTGACCGTCATCATCGCGTTCGTGGCGAACGCGCTGGTTGCCGCGGCCAAGTCCGTGGCGGCCGCCCTGACGGGCTCTGCCTCCATGACGGCAGAAGCGGCGCACTCCTGGGCTGACACCGGAAACCAGGTGTTCCTCTTCGTGGCGGAGCGTCGTTCCCAGCGTCCGCGGGACCAGAAGCATCCCATGGGATATGGACGCGAAGCATATGTGTGGTCCATGTTTGCCGCGTTCGGGCTCTTCACCGCCGGAGCGGTGGTGTCCATCATGCACGGCATCCAGGAGATCATTGAGCCGGAGCCCGCCTCAGACTTCACCATCGCATACGTGGTGCTGGCCGTGGCTTTTGTTTTGGAGGGCTTCTCCTTCGCGCAGGCTTTCCGTCAGACACGCAAAGCAGCCCGGGAACTGGAACGCCGTACCCTGGAGCAGGTCCTGGTGGGCTCCGACCCCACCCTGCGCGCCGTGTTTGCCGAGGATGCTGCCGCATTGATCGGCTTGGTGGTGGCATTCCTCGGCGTGTTCCTGCATCAAATCACAGGCTCACCCCTGCCCGATGCCGTGGGTTCGATCGTCGTTGGCGTTTTGCTGGCGATAGTTGCCGTCGTGTTGATCGACCGCAACCGACGGTTCCTGGTGGGTCAAGGCGTCACCCCGGACATTGAGCGTTCCATGGCGCGGCGCCTCCTGGAACATCGGGACATCGCCCGGCTCACCTATCTCCATCTGGAATTTGTGGGTCCCCGCAAGCTGTACCTCGTGGCGGCTGTGGACCTGCAAGGCGATCACCCGGAACACGAAGTGGCCGTGGCCCTGCGCAGGATCGAACGTGAACTGGAGGACCACCAGACCGTGGAAGAGGCCGTGCTGACACTGGCTACCTCGGACGAGACCGCTTTGTCTCCATAGCGGGAAACCGTCCTAAGCCCCGATCAGGCGCCGCATCTGCTCCCCGGCGTCACTTCCCGGAGCAGGGGTGTACACCACAATGTGCAGGTCCGGCCGGTCCGAAGGCGATACCTGATGATGCTCCATCTGCAGCACACCAACCGCAGGGTGGTGGAATTGACGTTCGCGGGACTCAAAACCCAGGATGTCGTATCTGTCCCAGCTCTCCTGGAACTCGGGGCTGGCTTCCTTGAGCCGTTGCACCTGGTACTCCACATCCGGGTCACCCAGGCGCTGCCCGGTTTCGGCCCTGAACTCCGCCAAAAACCGCTTGCTGGTGACATCCCAATCGGGAAGGAGATCGCGGATATAGGGGTCAGTGAAGACCAGCCACAAAAGGTTCCTGTCGGCGGCGTCGAACGTTCCAATGTTCGGATACAGCGCCTCATAGGCGCGGTTCCACCCGGCAATCCCCCAATCCGGGGATAAAGCGTAGGAGGGGTTGGGGTCCAAAGCGTCCAGGAGCCGCTGCACATGGGCGGGAGCATCGGCTGCCACCGGACCGGCTGGCTGAGCGGATGAATAGCCGCCCAGGGACAGGACGTAACCCAAACCGGTGTCGGACAGGTGGAGGGCCCGCGCTATGGATTCAAGGACCTGCCGCGATGGACTGATGTCCCGCCCCTGCTCAAGCCACGTGTACCAAGTAACGCTGACCCCGGAGAGGAACGCGATCTCCTCGCGACGAAGGCCGCGCTCGCGGGAACGACCCACCGGCGGCAGGCCGTAGTCCGAGCGAAGGGCTTGGGTTCGGCGGGTCCTGAGGAACAGTCCCAGTTCCTTGCGCCTCTCATCTTTCACTCACCCAACACTATTACTCTGGTACTTTCACTACTAGTAGCAACACCGTCTTCCACCGGGCGTAGAACAACAGCAGGATGGTATTCATGCCTGCACTTCGCTCCAGAACAGTTACCCACGGCCGCAACATGGCCGGAGCCCGCGCACTGCTGCGTGCCTCCGGCGTTGCCAACACGGACATCGGCAAGCCGATCATTGCCGTGGCCAACTCCTTTACCGAATTCGTCCCCGGCCACACCCACCTGGCCCCCGTGGGCAGGATCGTCTCCGACGCGATCCTGGCCGCCGGCGCTGTGCCGCGCGAATTCAACACCATTGCAGTGGACGACGGAATCGCCATGGGCCACTCCGGCATGCTCTACTCCCTGCCGTCCCGCGACCTGATCGCCGACTCCGTGGAGTACATGGTCAACGCCCACTGCGCCGACGCCCTGGTGTGCATCTCCAACTGCGACAAAATCACCCCGGGCATGCTCATGGCAGCACTGCGCCTGAACATCCCTGTGGTGTTCGTCTCCGGCGGCCCCATGGAGGCCGGCCGCGTGACCCTGACTGACGGCTCCGTGCGCTCGCTGGACCTGGTGAACGCGATTTCCGACGCCGTGGATGAATCCATCTCTGATGAAGACATCAACCTCATTGAAGAGAACGCCTGCCCCACCTGCGGCTCCTGCTCCGGTATGTTCACCGCCAACTCCATGAACTGCCTCGCCGAGGCAATCGGCCTGGCCCTTCCAGGCAACGGCTCGGTGCTGGCGACTCACACCGCGCGCAAGGCGCTGTACGAGAAGGCCGGTGCCACCGTCGTCGAGCTCGTCAAGCGCTATTACGACGACGACGACCACTCCGTGCTGCCGCGCTCCATCGCCACTGCCGAGGCTTTTGACAACGCCATGGCCCTGGACATTTCCATGGGCGGCTCCACCAACACCATCCTGCACTTGCTGGCAGCGGCCCAGGAAGCGGGCGTGGAGTACGGCCTTGCCGAGATGGACGCCAAGTCCCGCCAGGTGCCGTGCCTGGCAAAGGTGGCCCCGAACGTGGCCGGTGACAAGACCTATTACATGGAAGACGTGCACCGTGCCGGCGGCATCCCAGCGCTGCTGGGTGAGCTGAACCGCGGCGGCCTCCTGCACAAGAACGTCCACTCCGTGCACTCGGAGGACCTTGACGGTTGGCTTGACGACTGGGACATCCGCGGCGGCAAAGCCACCGAAGAGGCGCAGGCGCTGTGGCACGCGGCTCCCGGTGGCGTCCGTTCCTCCACCGCTTTCTCGCAGTCAAACCAGTGGACTTCCCTGGACACCGACGCCGCGGGTGGCTGCATCCGCTCTGTGGAGCACGCCTTCTCCAAGGACGGCGGCCTGGCTGTGCTGCGCGGCAACGTAGCAGTGGACGGTGCTGTGGTGAAGACCGCCGGCGTGGACGAGTCCATCTGGGTCTTCGAAGGTCCGGCGGTTGTCTGCGAATCACAGGACGAAGCCGTGGAAAAGATCCTTAACAAGACCATCAAGGAAGGCGACGTGGTGGTCATCCGTTACGAAGGCCCCCGAGGTGGACCTGGCATGCAGGAAATGCTCTACCCCACCTCGTTCCTCAAGGGCCGCGGCCTGGGCAAGAAGTGCGCCCTGATCACCGACGGTCGCTTCTCCGGCGGTACCTCAGGCCTGTCCATCGGACACATCTCCCCGGAGGCTGCCTCCGGTGGCGCGATCGCCCTGGTGGAGAACGGCGACATCATCAGCATCGACATCACGCAGCGCTCCCTCCAGTTGCAGGTCTCCGACGAGATCCTGGCCGAACGCCGCGAAAAGCTTGAGGTCAACGGCGGGTACAAGCCCAAGGACCGCGAACGCCACGTATCTCCCGCTTTGCGCGCCTACGCCGCCATGGCGCTGTCCGCAGACAAGGGTGCTGTCCGCGACGTCTCGCTGGTGGAAAACCTCTAAAGGCCTCTAAAGGTCAATAAAACGTCGACCTGCCCGGATGGGCAGGTCGACGTTTGCATGAAGGGATGAATCAGTTGATGGCTGCCTTCAGTTCCTTCGCTGCCAGCTCGGGATCTGCAGCACTGTAGATGGCACTGCCTGCAACGGCGACGTCGGCGCCCGCCAGCTGCACGGCCGCGATGGTTCCGGCGTTCACGCCACCAGCTACTGAGAACGGGACGCGTGCTTCCTCGCCTGCGTTGAGCAGGGTGCGCAGGTTGTAACCAGGCTGTGCCTGCTCGTCCAGGCCCGCGTGGAACTCGACGAACTTGGCACCCAGCGTCCGGGCTTCCTTGGCGCGGGTCACCTTGTCCGCCACACCGATCAGGTCCACCACAATGCCCTTGTTGTGCGCTTTGGCGGCCTTGACTGCACCGGCAATGGTGGAGTCATCGGCGGTGCCCAGAACCGAAACCAGATCGGCTCCCGCCTTGAAGGCGATATCGGCTTCGAGCTCGCCGGCATCCATGGTCTTCATATCTGCGAAGACGATCTTGGTGGGGTGGGCATCCTTGATGGCGGTCACCGCGCTGAGGCCGGCAGCCTTGATAAGCGGCGTACCGAGTTCAATGATATCCACGTGCTCGGCCACTTTACCGGCCAGTTCAAGGGCGTCCTCGACGGTGAGGAGATCCAGTGCTACCTGAAGTTTCATAGGGTTTCTGCTTTCTTGTGGAAGGTTTTGTTGCTTTGGGATTGATGCAGTTCGGGGTGGTGAAGTCTGGTGAGCTACTCAAGGTTGGCGTGCCGCAACCAGAGACTTTCTGCAGGCTCATTGGTGTTCTCCCAGAGGGTTTGGAACACCGCCTCAGTTGCAAGGAAGAGGGATTGCTCAAACAAGCTGCCGGAGTACTGGCGCGAAAGGCCGGAGCCGTGATCGGTCTTCTGCGCGGCAGGAATGATCACCAACGCATCTGCCAGGCCGGCCAGGGGTGATCCCGGGTTGGTGGTCACCGCAGCTACATCCGCGCCGGCTGCGATGGCTGTTTCCGCCGCCTTGACCACGCCGGAGGTGGTCCCTGAACCGGATGCGAGCAACAGGAGGTCGCCGGAGGCGATGGCAGGGGTTGTGGTGTCCCCGGCAACATGGACCGTGAGGCCCAAGTGCATCAGGCGCATGGCTGCCATGCGGAGAACCAGTCCGCTGCGGCCGGCGCCGGCCAGGAAGATGCGGTCCGCCCCTCGGATCCTGTCTGCGAGGACTGCCAACTGCTGCACGTCGATTGCGTTGGTGGTGCCCGCGAGTTCGTCCTGGATCAGTGACAGGTTAAGGGCTGCCTGCGCCGCTGTTTCGCTCACTGAGGACTTTTCTACTATGGCGTCCATACCCACTCCTTCACATGCCGTAGTTTTGCTTCACTCCCAGCTTGGTGCAGTTCAAGGGTGGGTGGAACGCTGTTTTCGGATGGCATTTCCCACCCGTTCGGGTAGTTCCTGCTCGTGCCGGCGCGTATGCTGACCGGATGCAGAACTGGGCCCTCCTCCACTCCATCAGCGATCTTGCTGCCGCGCCGCTGAACCGCGTTGCCGAATCCCTCCGCAACGCCATCCTTCCGTTGATCCCGCACAAGGCCTTGGTCATTTTTACGGAGGACTGCACTGGGCGGCCGCAGAAGAAGGCGGGCGACGAAGGCGTCGTCAGCCGTGTATCCATCACAGAACTGGACCGTCTGAGGTTGGCAATGCAGGGCGAGGACCCGTGGCGTACTGCTGCGCTCATCGCCGGTGAGGAACGGGAAGTCATTGCCCTGGGCTACGCACCCAGCCAGGCGCTTCTCGTCCTGACCGAGCCCTACCTGGCTGAGGGATCGGAAAGTCAAGAGGCTCTTCGTCTGCTCAGTTATCTTTGGCGATTAACCGCCCGACGCATCCAGGAGAAAGTAACCGACGCGCCGCCGTCGTACCTCTTGGAATCACGGGCGGCATCCGCCGAACGGATCCGTGTGACGGCCGAGCTGATCGACCAGCACTCCACAACTCTTGAAACCCTGCTCGCAGCCCTGCGCTCAACCTCCCTGGACGACGCCGCCGCACGCGCCTCCGTGACGGACCTCGCCGTCAAGGCTTTGGTGGACTTGCGGACGGTGAGCGACCGTACCAGCGATCTGGTGGAGGAACCGGTGGCGACGGCGTTCGAGCGGCTTCGCGAGGACCTTCGGCCGTTGATGCACTTCAGCAATATTGATATTCAATTCATCGAGCCGCCCGCCAACGGGCGGGCACTCCCTGGCGAAGTTGCACACGCTGCACGCGCCGTTGTTCGCGGGCTTGTTTTGGCGATCGCCGAGCAGCCGGACGTCCGCCGCGTGCGCGCACAGTGGGACTGTGACGGTGAAAACCTGCTGATCAACGTGCGCGACGACGGTCTTGGGGCACTCACTCCGGACTCGCCCAACATTGCCCGCCTGCAGCAGCGGGTGCTGGCTGTTGACGGGCGGATGTCCCTTGAGGTGATGCAGGGCTGGGGCGCGGATATTTCCGTGGTGTTGCCGCTGGATCCGCCTGCGGCGCCAGTCGGTGAGGTTGCCGTCTGGGATCTGGCACCCCGGGAATTGGAAGTCCTGCAGTTACTCACTGCAGGGCAGCGGAATCGGAGCATCGCCGGGGCTCTCCACATCAGCGAAAACACCGTGAAGTTTCACATCCGGAACCTCTTCCGGAAACTCGACGTGCGTTCCCGGGCCGAGGCGATTGCCTTGGCCCACTCGGCAGGACTCCGGTAGCAGGGGGTATCTACTTCGCTGTCCCTACTTCCGTGTGCCGTCACGGAGCCGGCTCTCGCCCTCCGCATAGGTGTCCAGCAACTTCAGTGCGTGCTCACCCTCGGCGCCTTCCCCGGCCAGCGCAGACCGCATGCCCTCCAGCTTTTCTGCTCCGGCGGGGAAGGGCGGCAGCAGCGGGATATCCGGATCCGTCAGCACTTCAATAACGGCCGGACGATCCGCGGAAAGAGCGTAGTCCCAAGCGTCGCCGAGCTTGGCGGGGTCCTCCACCCGGATTCCCGCCAAGCCCAGCAGCTCCGCGTACGCAGCGTAGGGGAAGTCCGGGATTTCCTGGCTGTCCGGGAATCTGGGCTCAGCCTCGGTCTCCCGTTGTTCCCAAGAGACCTCGGCGAGATCACGGTTATTGAAAACACAGACCACAAAGCGGGGATCAGCCCAGTCCCGCCAGCGGTGAGCCACCGTGATCAACTCGGCAACGCCCAGCATCTGCATTCCCCCGTCACCCGCCAGGGCAACCAGGGGGCGGTCCGCATGGGCAAGTTTCGCCGCCAATCCGTACGGGATGGCGCACCCCATGCTGGCCAGGGTTCCGCTCAGGTGGGCCGGGACTCCGGGCGGAAGGATCAACTGGCGTGCGTACCAGTAAACGCAACTGCCGACGTCGATGCTCAACTGGGCGTTGCCGGGGAGCCGGCCGCTCAGCTCGCGCACCACCAGTTCGGGGTTCACTGGCTCGGCAGGTACATTGGCGCGTTCTTCTGAGAGCCGGTCCCACGCGCGGACCTGTTCTTCCACATCGGCGCGCCAGATGCTGCGAGAAGGCTGTTCCTTAGCTTCAAGACGTGCTGTAAGTGCCGTGAGGGTTTCGGCAGCGTCGCCCACCAAGCCCACCTCCACGGGGTAGCGGTTAGCGATCTTGCGGCCGTCGATGTCAATTTGCACAGCCTTGGCACTGCCGGGCTTCGGGTAGAACTCGGTCCAGGGATCGTTGGAACCTATGATCAGCAGGGTGTCGCAGTTCTCCAACAGAAACGCACTGGCAGTGGTGCCCAGATGGCCCATGGTGCCCACGGCGTTGGGGAGTGTCTCGTCAACGTAAGGCTTGCCGAGCAGGCTGGTGGTGATTCCGGCGTCGAGCTTTTCGGCCAACGCCACCACTTCCTTTTGGGCGCCTCGGGCTCCCTGCCCAACGAACAGCGCTATCCGTTCACCTTTGGAGAGGATCTTAGCCGCTGCATCCAGCTCTTGGTCGCGGGGCATGACGCGGGCCGGATGCCAGAGGGGTGCAGTGACCACGATTCCGTGTTCCTGCTCAAGTTCAGGAGCCTCGGCGGTCTGGATGTCGTGGGGAACGATCACCACGCACGGGGACTTGGTTTCAAGGGCTGTGCGGAAGGCGCGGTCGATCAACATGGGGACCTGCTCCGGTGAGCTGGCCAGTTGGGCGAACTGGGCGGCCACGTCCTTGAAGAGTGTCAGCAGGTCAATCTCCTGCATGTAGGCGGAGCCCAGTACCGTGGTGCTTTGCTGTCCGATGATCGCCACGACGGGGACGCTGTCCATCTTGGCGTCGTAAAGGCCGTTGAGCAGATGGACGGCGCCGGGACCTTGCGTGGAGGTGACCACGCCCACTCCGCCGGTGTACTTCCCATGTCCCACGGCCATGAAGGCCGCGGCTTCCTCGTGCCTGGCTTGGACAAATTCGATCTTGTCCAGCGAGCGGCGTAGGGCCCCCATGAAACCGTTGATGCCGTCGCCGCTGTATCCGTAGACACGCTCCACGCCCCAGTTTTGGAGTCGCTCCACCATGAGGTCCGAAACGGTTCGCTGTGTCATGCCTGGCTCCTCGTCAGTAGGTGAGTATCTGGCTTGAACCATAGTAAGCATGCTTAGCTATCCGCCACGCGGGGTGGTGTATGAGGAGGATGTCTGTTCAGAGTGGTGTATCGACGCCCAGATCTTCGAGCGCCCATGACAAGACCCGCAACTCGAAGGGGTGCCGTTCCTGGATCTCAAAGACGTAGGCATCGAGCTCGAAGACGGGGGCATTTCCGCCTTGAGCCCAGTACCTGATCCAAAGATCTTCAAGATCGATGGTCCTGTTCCGTATGAGGTTTCGCGCTGTTCTACGTGGATCTTCCATGGCAGGTATCCCGTTGCAAGCGGCGGGTCGCTCTCGGAGTAAATTTATCAGGTTACTTACTTTTGAAACTGTACCTTCTGCTCGCTTTCCGGGGCAATGGGTGACGGGAAGCCGAAGTGTTCCTACGATTAGGCTCATGGAACCTACCGGAAGCGCCGAACACATCAGAAGCCTGCACGAGCTGGTGGTCGGTAGTTCCGACATCCACGGAATCTTGAATGGGGTAACCGGCTTCGCCTGCGATGCCATGAGCAAGGTAGCCGGTGAAAACATCGACTGCGCCCTGACCTTGCGGCGTCGCAAACGGACCGCCACTGTTGCGGGCAGCAGTGAGAGGGCCGTGTATCTGGACAAGATTGAGCAGGAACTTAAGCAAGGTCCTTGCCTGGAAGCCTTGGATGCCGGGCGTCCCATGCTCCTCGCCGACGTTGCCACGGATACCAACTGGCCTCTTTACAGCAGCGCACTGGCCGCTGAGGGCGTGCGGAGTGCCCTGGGTGTTCCCATGGACCTGGGTGAGACATCTCAAGCGGTCATCAACTTCTTCGCACCCACGGCAGGGACCTTCACGGACGCTGTCATCGCCGAGGCTGCCGCTTTCGCGGACGTCGCGGGTAGTACCTTGCGCCTGGCCATCAGGGTGGAAACCGTGGAGCAACTCAACGCAGACCTCAAGACCGCGATGTCCTCCAGGACAGTCATTGACCTCGCCTGCGGCGTCATCATGGCCCAAAACCGTTGCAGCCAGGACGAGGCATTCAGCGTGCTCACCAAAGCCTCCAGCCACCGGAACCAAAAACTGCATGCCGTAGCGTCAGAAATCATCGCCAACCTCAGCGGCAGCAATGACAATCAACTGCGCTTTGACGACTAATTTTTGGCACCCCGGTTTCCAGCAGCCCTAGGCTGTTTGGTCGCCGCCGCTGAATGACGACGGCGGCCGGGAGTCGTCGTCGGGCTCTGCTGCCGGGTGAGTGGAAGCGCCGGCTACCCTTCGGGGCTTGGTGCGTCCCATGAAGATGGCGGCCAGCGGTGTGAGTAGCAGGAGCAGGCCGATGGTACTCATACCGGCGATGCCTGCGAAGGCGACCAAAGCAACCATGAACAGAAGATGGATGTCCGAAGCCTCTGTCAACGACAGAGTGGTTGCGAAGGTGGGGCCTTGGGTTATTTTCATTCTCTTGCTCCTGCGGGACGTCAGTTGCCACTTTTCCTACTGCTTATGAGTGTTCTGAGAAGCCGAAAAGTGTCGCCGATCGACGGTGCTTTCTTGTATTGCCTTGGCACAAGGCAACAGGCAGAAATATTTCTTTTGAGTCCGCGTCACGTTTCCGCAGGTCAGAGCACATAGTCAGTGCCCAAGTCGTTGAATCGCGTACAGCGCCGTTGCCCTTTTCGGCCGCGTTGCGGTTCGCCGACGGAGTTGGCAGTGGTGGGTGTGGCGGGTTCTGGGGCCCGCCCGGGGCGCCATCACTGCGCAAACCGGGCAAGTGCGGTCGGTCGTCTGAGTCGCGACCGACCGCACGATCCCGTAGACGGCTGAGGCCTGTAAACCTAGACTGACCGCATGGCGCACACGCGGAACCGCACCCTGCACGCTGTCTTCCTTGCGGTGGTTGCGGCCGCCTTGATGGCAGGATGCGCGGGAAGCGGCACCAGCCCTTTCGTTGGCGTGTGGGGTAACACCGGAGACACCAAACAACCGTCCCTGGACCTCACATCAGATGGCCGTGCCACGGGAACGGACGGCTGCAACAGACTCATGGGGACGTGGAAAGAGGACGGCAAGACCATCTCGTTCGGCGGTTTCGCGTCCACCCGCATGGCCTGCGAAGGTGTGGACACCTGGCTTTCCAATGCTTCGACGGCCAAGATTCAGGAAGACGGGAAGTTAGCGGTGTTCGGCCAAGGCGGGGATGGGATAGGGACACTCGCGCCCGGCAAATGAGGGAAAGACGTTCGGGGCAGGGCCTTTCAACGAATCTGGGGGAACCCTGGTGGATTCAAATGTTGAGGGTGTGGAACAGGCAGTTTCTACCGGTACTTTGCCCGGCCGGGATCAGGTGGATTCGCTGGTAGCTGCATCCCTCCAGCGGAACCGTACCTGCCAGGACGGCGACGTGGCGGACTACATTCCAGTTCTGGCGCGCGCTGACCCTGATCTCTTTGGCGTCTGTGTGGTGGGAGTAGACGGCGGGGTCCATGTGGCTGGCGACGCCGATGTGGAGTTCTCCATCCAGTCCATCTCCAAAGCATTTGTGTACGCACTCATGCCGGGCACCACTGCGGACGAGCAGTGGGCAGCCGTCCAGTCGGGGCTCTCTGCCTTCGCGGGCCGTGACCTGGCGCTGGATAATGAGGTCTACCGCTCCGAGGCCGCCACGAATACCCGTAACCGGGCTATTGCCAGGCTCTTGGAAAGTTACGGAAGGATCGGGCGGGATCCGCTGGCTGTCGTCGATGTTTATACCAAACAATGCTCACTGCGGGTGAGCGCCCGCGATCTCGCCATCATGGGTGCCACCCTGGCCGACGGCGGGGTCAACCCGGTGACGGGAAAACGGGTGGTTTCAGCGGAAGTATGCCGGGACACCCTCGCCGTCCTTGCGGCCAACGGGCTGTATGAGCGCTCCGGTGAGTGGTTGTTCGAGATCGGGCTCCCGGGCAAATCAGGAGTGTCCGGCGGGTTGCTGACAGTCTCACCCGGCAAAGCAGGAATCGGCGCGTTTTCGCCCCGGCTGGACCCTGCAGGCAACAGCGTCCGGGGCCAACAAGCCACGGCTTATCTGTCACGGGTACTTGGCTTGAACATCTTCGCGTCCCAAGCACACGCGCCGCCCCTACTTCTTGACCGCCCGCATGGTGTTGTTCCGCTTCTCATGGGTGAGCTCGGCCAACCCCAGTGCTTCCAGCAGTGGCGGCATGTACATCCCGAACCGCCCACGGTATCCCTTGCGGAGCCCGTACCAGCCACCCACGGGATTGTCCTCGCTGCGACCCCAGGCCTCCACCGTTCCGGGGGCGGCTTCCTTGCCTTCGTCGGCGGCGCCCAGGGGCACCCAATCGCCTTGGGCCACCAGCCACGCGTGCAGGTCCTCGATGGCGCGGAGCTGGTACAGCAGCTTGGTGGACCCCACTTTGCAGACAATGGCCGGCGGATCCGCGGCTTCGTCCCTGTACATGATGTAGTCCGAAGAGCCCGGGGGAGTGGTGAGCTGCCAGGGATCGTCTATGGTGCCAGCGGCCATGGTTAGTCCTTCCTCAGGTAGTGGACACGCTACACAGAGTCCGGCTGTGTGTCTGCAGATTCAGAACCCATGGTGTTGGAAGTCAACGGATTCTCTATCTCATCGGTCATCATGCGTGCTGCAAAGAGTGCCACGAAGGCCATGATGGGACACACCAAGCCGGCTATGAAGAAGATGAGCCAGATGGGAACCACCTCGGCCATGGGGCCGGCGAGTGCCATGGATACCGGCATCAAGGCCAACGAAACAAAGAAGTCCAGACTGGAGATACGGCCCAACAAATGCCGTGGCACCCTCCGTTGCAGCAGGGTTCCCCAGATGACCATGCCGACTCCTTCGGTGGCACCGAAGATCAGCATGGCGGCACCAAGAACCCAGAAATTGTCCATGAATCCGATTGCAGCTACCGGCAGGCTGCCCAGCCCCCACGTCACCACCATCACGGTGAGATAGCGCCGGGGAAGGCGGACCGTTGCCGTGGCCAGCGCGGCGGCGGCACTGCCAACACCCATGACTGCCAGCAGGAAACCGAACGTCCTCGAGTCGCCGCCCAATTGGTCACGGACCACGAACGGCAGCAGGACCTCGATGGGACCGATCAGGAAAAGCACGGACAGGCAGGCCCAGATCAGGGTCCACAGAAGCCACGGTGTGCGTACTGTGTAGCTGAAACCTTCCCGGAGGTCCTTGAAGAGGGATGATTTGCCGGTTGCCGCAGTGTCCGGGCCATTTCCACCCACGGCAGGATCACCGGGCGCCTGGCGGCTCAGGAGGTTGACCATCCCGAACGCCAGCAAGTGGCAAACGGCCACACCAGCCACAGCATGGGCCGGGGACAACACTGCCACAAGAATTCCCGCGATTGCCGGGCCGGCCGCCTGCTGCAACACCGGCCGCACTGTTCCTTCCAGCCCGTTGGCGGCCAGAAGGTCATCAGCGGGCAGAATGCGGGGAAGCATGGCCGAGTAGGCCGGGAAGAAGAATGCCTGGCCTACGCCGATGACAAAAGCGCCCACAGCCAGGTGCCACAGTTCAATGACGTTGAACAGGGCAAGAGCTGTGATGGAGGCGATGACCGCCAGGTTGGCGCCCTCCACTGCGATGATCAGGATTCGCTGCGGGAATCGGTCGGCCGCGATGCCGCCCGCCAAGACGAAACCCACCAAGCCGATGCTGGCTGCCGTGGCCACCAAGGACAGTTCCAGGGGGCCGCCACCGAGGTGGATCACCTCATAAACCATCGCCACAGCCCACATTCCGGATCCGAAGATGGAAATGGACAGCGCGGAAATCAGCACACGGAATTCCCGGTGCGCAAAGGGACGCAGCGCTCTCAGCGAGGCCATCCCACTACCCTAAGCCTGGGCCTGAATGCCGTGGAAGGCCCGCTGATGCTAAAGCTGTGCGTTATGCAGCGCCCGACGGCGGTGCGTCGTCGTCGTCGGTGTCCGCACCTTCTGCGGGGTCCTGGCTGTGCAAGCCGGTATCCTGCGGTACCCAGCCTTCAGGTTCACCCTCCGCAGGGGCGTCGGTGTGGTGCCGTACGGCATCTTCATTCTTGTCTGAGGCATTCATAACGGTTACTCCTGTCCTTGCTTGGACTGCTTCCGTGAGTGCACCCCAGTTTACGCCCGGGTATGGCCAATATGGGGTCCGCTCTCCGCGGAATACTGTCCACATACGGCCTCCAACGGCTCTCGCAAGGCGACGGCGTGACATAGGCTGAAGCCAGCAGTTCCCCGTAAAACGACTAACTGCCAAGGAGAGGTGAAGATGCCCAAGCGCCCCAACCCGGCGGTGAAGATCGCCCAGGAAACAGCCCACAACGCAGTGTTTGACGCCCAAGGCAACGCCAAGCCCGGAGTACACAACGTGCTGCTGAAAGCTGTGGAAGTCCAACGGCCCCTGGTCCTGGCCAACCTCCGCCGGCTCCAACGCAGGCACCCCCATGATTCACCGGCGCAGCTTGCCGCCAAACTGGAACGCCACTACCTGCTGGCCATCTCCGGGGGAGGCGCAGCGGTAGGTGCTACCGCCGTCGTCCCTGGTATTGGAACCGCGGCGTCGCTGGGGCTATCCGCGCTCGCAACCGTGGGCTTCCTGGAAACTACTGCACTCTATGCGTCGTCCCTGGCAGAGCTGCACGGGATCCGGCTGACAGATCCCGAGCGTGCGCAAACCATGGTCATGGCCATCATGCTGGGAGAGGAAGGCACGTCCATGCTTGGCGCCCTCAGCGGGCAATCGTTGGGGCGCGGCAAAGGCGTGACCAACGCGTGGGGCCGGACGCTCACCAAGAAGATTCCGGGGAGTGGATTCGGTGTTATCCGCGACTCCATCCAGCGCGCGTTCCTGAAGAACCTCCTGAAACGGCAAGGTTCCGCCTTTATCGGCCGTGCCCTGCCGTTCGGTGTGGGCGCCGTAGTGGGCGGTGCGGGCAACTTGATGATGGGCCGTGCCGTGGTGTCCACCGCAAAGGAAGCTTTCGGCCCGCTCCCGGATACGGTTCCTGGTGAGCTGCTCCCCAACGCGCCCAAAAACATCCTGAAAAACACAACGCTGGAAGGCGGTAGCAGTGGATCTGAACGCTGACCTCGGGGAGTCTTTCGGCTCCTGGACCATGGGAGACGACGCCTCGATGTTCCGCATCGTGAGCAGCGCCAACGTGGCCTGCGGCTTCCACGCCGGTGATCCCCTCACCATGCTGGACAGTTGCCGTGCGGCGTTCGAGTTGGATGTCCGTGTGGGCGCCCATGTCGGATACAGGGACCTGGCCGGCTTCGGCAGGCGCTCGCTGGACATGACCTTTGACGAGTTGTTCGGGGACGTGCTTTACCAACTTGGTGCCTTGGATGGAATGGCCCATGCGGTGGGAGCTTCCGTGGATTACGTGAAGCCCCACGGCGCGCTGTACAACAGGATCGTCCGGGACGCTGAGCAGGCCGAAGCCGTAGTGGCGGCTGTCCACGCTTACGATCCTGGCCTGCCGGTCCTGGGATTGCCGGGCTCGGAGTGGCTGAAGCTTGCTGAGGAATCCGGGCACCCCGTCTTCCGCGAAGCCTTCGTGGACCGCGCCTACCTGCCGGATGGAACGTTGGTACCGCGCACCCAGGAAGGCTCGGTGCTGCATGACCCGGAGGCCGTTGTAGCCCAGGCCGTGCGGCTGGCAACGCGCAAGGAAGTACTGGCCATCGACGGAACAGTGGTGCCCGTGCAGGCCGATTCCCTCTGCATCCACGGTGATACCCCCGGTGCGGTGAACATGGCTGCAGCAGTTCGCGAGGGCTTGGAGAAAGCCGGCGTCGAGATTGAAGCGTTCGCCTAAGCCTGTGAGCGCGGTAGTGGTGGAGCCGGGAGCCAGCACCATGGTTCTCGCTCCTGGGCAAGTACTGGACCGAGCGTCCATGCACTTGGCCAATAGCCTGCTGGGTAACCCGGACTCTGCTGCCGGACTTGAGGTGCTGCTGGGCGGGCTGAAGCTGCGGTTCGTGACAGGCTCGGCCGTGGCGGTCACCGGCGCCGAGGGGTTGGTCACGCTCAACGGTAGTGAACTTCCACTGAACAAAGCGGTGCGCGTCCCTCCCGGCGCAGTACTTGAGTTCGGCCGTGCCTTGTTTGGTCTCCGCTACTACGTCGGGGTCCAGGGCGGAATCCGGCAGGCAGAGACTCCACTGACCGAGCAACTGCGGGCTGGTGCGGCTCTGTCTTTTGGACGGCCGCACGGCCATGCCTTCCCCGAGGCGAACCATTCCGCCCGGCGGGCTTTGGATCCCCAGCGTCCCGTGGTTGTGAGGGTCTCGCCTGGGCCTCAAGCACAGAATTTCGACGCCGGTACATGGCTTCGGTTGACCAGTGAACCTTGGATTCTGTCGCCGGAGTCGGATCGGGCAGGTGCTCGGCTCTCCGGCCGGCCCCTTGATGCTGTCCCTGGTCCCGGCGATGCCGCCGCTGAAGCACGCCAAGCCCGACAGCTGGTGTCGGGCGCTGTCCTGCTGCCGCCGTCGGGGCTTCCCGTCGTAGCTCTGGCGGGCCACCCGGATACTGCCGAGTCGCCAGTGATCGCAGTGGTCCGCGACGAGGACTTGGACCTGGTCGGCCAAGCCAGGCCCGGGCAGATGGTGCACCTCCTGGGCTGATCAGCAGGAAACAGCTGCATGATCCTCGCAGATGCACTGAACTATCTGTGCCTTCGCTGCCAGCCCTATAGTTTCTGCGCCAGCATCACCAGGATCCCGCTGGGACCGCGCAGGTAGGTCAGTTTGTAAACGTCCTGGTAGTTGGCCACACCACGCAGCGGGTGGCAGCCGTGCCTGGCGGCAATCTCCAAGGCGTGGTCAATGTCGTCAACCGAGAAAGCTACGCGGTGCATACCGATCTCGTTGGGAAGGGTCGGATGGGTCTCGATCGCGTCCGGATGCAGGTATTCGAAGAGTTCAAGCTGGCCATTGCCATCCGGGGTTTGGAGCACCGCAATTTTCGCGTGGTTGCCGTCCAACCCAACCGCCGTGTCAGCCCACTCTCCGCTGACCGTGTCTCTGCCCAATACCGTAAGGCCGAGATCCGTGAAGAAGGCGATCGTTTCTTCAAGATCCCGGACCGCGATGCCGACGTTCTCAAGTTTGATAGCCATGCGTTGAAGCTACCAAGGCGCGTTGGATAGCTCCAGTGCCTCAGCCAAACAGCAGATGCGCCACCGTGAAGATTGCCAAGCCGGCCAGAGCGCCCACCACCGTTCCGTTGATGCGGATGTACTGGAGATCCTTGCCCACCTGAAGCTCGATCTTTTGCGAGGTTTCCTCAGCATCCCAGCGGGCCACGGTATCGGAGATGACGCCGGCGATGTCCGAACGGTAGGTATTCACCAGGTACCCGGCAGCATCGCCAATCCAGGTGTTGATCTTGCCGGCCAGTTCGTCGTCATTGACCAGGCGGGTGCCGAAGTCGCGGACGGCGCTCTTGAAGCGCCGGCTCAGCTCACTGTCCGGATCGTCCACGGCGTTGAGCAGCGCAGTTTTTACCGTTCCCCACGTGCGGGACGCCAGTTCGCGGACTTCGGGGTCGCCGAGGATTTGGGCCTTGATGGATTCGGCGCGTTCGATCATTGCAGGATCGTGCTGCAGGTCCTGGGCCAGATCTGCGAGGTAAGCGTCAATGGACTGCCGGACCTGATGATTCTGGTCGGCCTGTACGGCGCGAACAAACTTTGAGAGTTCCACGTAGACGCGGTCGCCCACCAGGCCATCAACGAACGTGGGCACCCACAAGGGAGAGCGGTCCGAGACGAGCCTGTTCACTGTTGCGTGGTTGGCGTCCACCCAGTCGGCCGCGCGGTCTACCAGGAGATCAACCAACGTGTGGTGGTGTCCGTCGGCAAAGATCCGTTCAGCCATCCGGCCCACGGGTGGTCCCCACGGCGGGGTGAGCAGGTGTTTGCGGACCATGCCTTCGATTACTGCCTGCACGTCGTCGTCGTTCAGCACAGTAAAGGCGCCCCGGATAACAGCGCCGCCTTCCTTGGCGACGCGCTCGGCACCACCGGGCGCAGCCAGCCAGCGTCCGGCCTTGCGGGCAATATCGATGCTCGACAACTTGTCCTGCACAACCTCTTGGGACAGGAAGTTGCTCTCGACGAAGTCGCTGAGAGATTGGCCGATCTGATCCTTGCGGCGGGGAATGATGGCGGTATGCGGGATTTTCAGGCCCATGGGGTACTTGAACAGGGCGGTCACCGCGAACCAGTCGGCCAGCGCACCCACCATGCCGCCTTCTGCCGCCGCCCTGACGTATTCAAGCCACGGGTACTGCTTCTGGAACGCGAATGCCACCGTGAAGATCACCGCCATGGCGATCAGCAACGCCAGGGCCAGCCGTTTCATGCGGAGCAACGCTGCCGCTCTTTCCATGTCTCCGGCCGAGGGCTCGATGACGGCGGAAGCCCTTCGTGAGGGTGCGGCGCCATAGCTGGGAGTGGGGTTGGTGACGTCTTCGGTTGGGATTTGTTCAGAGTTCACCTGCATTAGCCCAGCGTAGCCCCCGAGCGTGCAGCGGGGTGGGCTAACGTGTCTGCATGACTAGCGACGACTACGCCCCAAGCCGGCCCAAGGTCTACGCCCACCGAGGTGCCAGTGCAGCCTTTGCCGAGCACACCCGGGCCGCCTACATGAAGGCCATTGCCGACGGCGCCGACGGTGTGGAGTGCGATGTGCACCTGACCCGGGACCAGCATGTGGTGCTGCTGCACGACGCGAACCTGGACCGGACGTCCACCGGCACAGGCCCTGTTGCTGAGCACACTTTGGAGCAGCTCCGGGAGTTGGATTTTTCGTCGTGGAAGGGCGCCCGGATTCCGGATGCCTATGGTGGAGTAGCTGACCAGCTCCTGACCCTGCCGGAGCTGCTGGATATCCTCCGTGCCGCGGGGCGTGATATCGGGTTGGCCATTGAACTCAAGCACCCCAGCCCTTATGGACTGAAACTGGAGGACCGTGTTCTTGCCCTGCTGGAAGAAGAGGGCTGGACACCTGAGGAGTCACGGCTGGAGAACATCAGGGTCTCCTTTATGAGCTTTGATACAGATTCCGTTCAACGTCTGCTGCAGAGCGTGCCCAAGGAGTACATCTGCCAGTTGGTGGACGACTTCACTGTTCAGGAGATCCGCCAGGAGCTCGGCCTCGGTTTCCTGACTGGCGGCGCCGTAGCAAACGTTATGCGGGCAACCCAGCTCGAGGCCGAAAGGGTACTTGACGCCGGTGAAGTAGACATCGCCGGCCCGGGCATCGACTACATCAGGGAGCATGCCCGCAACGTTCAGCGGTGGTTGGAATCGGGCCGCGTCTTCCGGGTATGGACTGTTGACTCGGAGAAGGACGTGGCCCTTTGCCAAGGGCTTGGCATCCACGAGATCACCACCAACAAGCCCGCGCAGGTGCTCGCGCAGTTAATGGTGTCCAACTAGGGGACAGCAAACGTTCCACTGGGCGCTCATTGGAACAAGTGCTGTCCCCCAATTGGGTCCGGCTTTGGGGGCCACCGCGCTTGTGATTGAGTGGTCTCATGTCTTTTCGCTGGTCAGCACAAGCAACCCGAACCACCTCTGCAGTAGCTCTGAGCGCGCTGCTGCTGGCCAGCGCCGCGAAGCACTTCCGGACGCCCAGGTTCTACTACCCCGTAGTGCCGGATTACCTGTGCCGTATGGATGAGCCCGGGAGTCGTACCAATGGTCCTTTGGCAGTAATGTCCCGCGAGGAATGGATCGCCACGTCGGGCCTGCTTGAGGTGGCTGTCGGCGTCGGCTTCTTGATCCCCGCCACCCGTAAGGTGGCTGCGGACGCCACCACGGCGATGTTCGCTGCATTCCTTGCCGGGCATATAGATGCCCTTCGACGAGCGTACGGCCCCAAGGGAACAGCGGCCGAGAGGCGAATTCACACGGTCCGTCTGCCCCTGCAGATTCCGCTCATCCTGTGGTCGTGGAGCCTGCGGAAATGAGCAGCACGCCGGCTCCCTTGAAGCTCCGGGAATCCCCGGCATTCAAGGTGGCCTTGTCCCTGAGTATTGCCACGGGCTTGTATGGCGTGTCCTTCGGTGCCCTGGCGGTGGCGTCCGGGTTCGATTTCTGGCAGACGATGGTCCTGAGCCTCCTTCTGTTCAGCGGAGGTTCGCAGTTCGCCTTCATCGGCGTCGTTGCAGGCGGTGGTTCCGGGGTTGCGGCCATGACAGCCAGCGCACTGCTGGGCCTCCGGAACGGCATATACGGGATGCAGATCAACGCCATGCTCCGTCCCGGCGGGTGGAAGCGTTACGTTTCCGCGCACGTCACCATCGATGAGTCAACGGCGACGGCGTCCGGCCAGTCCGATCCCGACGAGCAACGCCGCGGATTCTGGACGGCTGGAATCGGAATATTCATTTTATGGAATGTCTTCACAGCCATCGGTGCGCTGGCAGGCGACGCCATGGGTGACCCCAAGCAGTGGGGCTTGGACGGGGCTGCGGTGGCGGCGTTCCTCGCTTTGCTATGGCCCCGGTTGAAGGGCCGGGAACCTTGGGCCATTGCGGGTGCTTGCGCGCTGGCCACCATCCTGGCGGTGCCGTTCGTCCCCTCGGGTGTGCCGATTCTGGTGGCGGCAGTGGTGGCCGGGGTCATCGGTTGGTTCAGCCACGCCCGCATGGATGAGGGATTGGAACCGGACGTGGATCCTTACGCGGAGAAGCACCAGCACGGGGGCAGGAAATGAACCTTTGGCTGTGGATTCTCATTGCTTGCGCGCTGGCGTATCTGACCAAACTGGTGGGCTATTTTGTGCCCGCAAAACTGCTGGAGAGCCCGCGGATCATGCACGTGGCCGGCACCATGACCATTGGCCTGTTGGCGTCCTTAACGGTGGTGAACGCCGTAGCGTCAGGACAAGGCCTGGTCCTTGATGCCCGGATGGGCGCCTTGGTGGCTGCCGCCGTCGCACTTTGGCTCCGTGCGCCGTTCCTTGTGGTGGTCATTTCGGGGGCAGCAGCCGCAGCATTGCTGCGGCTGCTGGGCTGGGGTTAGCGGGCAGCGCGGCCGCTGGGACCGGCGAGCGTCAGCGAGTTGAAGCTTAGACGGCTTCCGTGAACGTCATCCCGGGGATGCCGGACTGCTCCGGAAGTGGCCGGGACGGGCGCTCCGTGCGGATCGCATCCTCGATCAGCGCGACGGGACGCTTCCAAGCTTCGGATCCCGGCTCCATGGTGTCCACGGCGCCGATCAGCATGGCCAGCAACCGGACCATGTCCTCAATGGTGATGTCGCGCCGCAAGGAGCCCTGCCTCTGGCCGCGCTCCAGAAGAACGGCCATGGATCCGATCAGTCCACCTGTGATGCCCACCAGGAGTCCGCGTCTGCCTGCCACTGCGTCCAGGAGGTTGGCGTCGTCGCTGGCGACTTTCACCACGGCGTCGATCACGTTGATCAGCCCTTCGGCGGCGTCCATGCCGTCCAGGGCAGTCTCCGCCACCGGGTCCACGTGCAACCGGAGTTGACGTGAAAGTGCTGCGAGCACCAACTGCTCTTTGTCCGAGAAGTTGCGGAACAGTGTTGCCGGGCCAACTCCAGCGGTGGCCGCGATGGTCTGAAGGGGCACTTCGGGGCCGTGTTCCCGGAAGCACTGCCGGGCGGCGGTAATGATTTTGTCCACATTGCGTGCGGCGTCTGCCCTGAGGGGCTTGCGTTCAGAGGGCTGTTCCATGCTTGTCAGGGTAGCAACGGAGCGCCGTTGCTCTGTTGTTACGCGGGAGTACGTTCTTATATGACAAACCGGTACGTGAAACACTGGATTTCATGTTGCTTGCATTCTCAGTCGCCCCTTCGGGCCAGCCCGCTTCCGCCACCAACGGGGGACCAGCCCCTGACGCTTCCGTCCACGACGCCGTTGCTGCCGCAGTCAAGATCGTCCGCGAGTCCGGATTACCCAACCAGACGGACTCCATGTTCACCACCATCGAGGGCGAATGGGATGAGGTGTTCGACGTGGTCAAGCGCGCCACCGAGGCAGTTGGCCGCTATGGCAGCCGCGTGTCCCTGGTGATCAAGGCCGACATCCGGCCCGGGTACAGCGGCGAGCTGACCGGCAAAGTTGAACGGCTCGAGGACGCCATTTCCGCCACGGACTAGATCCTTCCCCAACAGGCGCGCCGAGTGCCAGACTGGGGGCCATGATCGAACACGTTACCGAGCCCGGTTGGGTGGACGTCGAGCGTTACCTTACCGACGTCGTCGTGCATCCTGACCCTGTCCACAATCGCGCCCTGACTTCCGCGGTGGAAGCGGGCATGCCGGCGATCGAAGTAGCTCCCAACGCCGGCAAGCTGCTCCGGATGCTCGTGCAGATGTCCGGTGCCAGGCGGGTGCTGGAGATCGGGACCTTGGCCGGGTTCAGCAGCATCTGGATGGCACAGGGACTGCCCGACGACGGCAGGATAGTCACGTGTGAATACCTCCAAAAGCACGCGGACGTGGCGCGGGCCAACGTGGATGCCGCCGGTGTGGGACACAAGGTGGACATCAGGGTGGGTGCTGCCTTGGACACTCTTCCCACGCTGGCGGGTCAGGAATCGTTCGACTTCGTTTTCATCGACGCTGACAAGGAAAACGACTCCAACTACCTTGACTGGGCCATCAGGCTGGGGCGTCCGGGAACGGTGATCGTGGTGGACAACGTCATCTGGGACGGTGCCATCCTGGAGCCCGGGCGGGACGAAGTGAACGCGCCGGGTATCGTGGCCGCGCTGGAAAAGATGGGCCAGGATCCTCGACTCGATGCCACCGCGATTCAGACCGTGGGAAGCAAAGGCTGGGACGGCTTCGCGATAGCGCGGGTCCGCTAAGTGGATTTCACGATTCGCCCGGCTACGGTTGACGATGCCGAGGCCATGGCCCTGATGCATGTCCGGTCGTGGCGCGAGAGCTATGGGCACTTGCTGCCTCCGGAGTTCTTCGAAAAGCAGGAGGCGGCGCTGCCTGACCGCATCGAACGGTACCGGGCATTCATCGCTGCTGGACACGCCCGGATGTTGGCCCACGGTCCAGACGGCGATCTTGTGGGACTCGGCGCCGCGGGTCCCGGACAAGACGAGGATGGCCCGTGTGACGTTGAGCTGTTCATGCTCTACACCTTGGAGCGCGTTCACGGCCGGGGCGTGGGGCAGGCGCTGGTTGATGCCTTGATCGGTGATGGCCCGGCGTATTTGTGGGTGTTGGATGACAACCCGCGCGCGCAGGCGTTTTATCGACGCAACGGCTTTGTGCCGGACGGGAAACGTCAGCTCTGCGACCCGTCCTGGTACTCACTGCCGGAACACCGGATGGTGCGCCCCGGCGTCGGGCGTTAACGCATTTCAGATGCGGCCAAGCTGTTCCCACAGCTGACCCATATGGATATGGTGATCACGGGCGGTGCGGCTGATGATCGCCCGGGTTGAAGCATTCGATTCTCGGGAGGAAGCATGTCTGATCCAGAGCAGGATCCAAACCAGCAGGAGGGCCCGGCAGACGGTGGCGCTGATGGTGGTGCCGAAGGCCCCGCGGACGGCGGTGCCGACGGCGGTGCGGATGGTGGCGCTGATGGTGGTGCCGAAGGCCCCGCAGACGGTGGCGCGTCGGGCGTACCAGGCACTCACGACGGCGGCGCCGATGGTGGCGCGGACGGTGGCGCTGACGGCGGTGCCGATGGCGGCGCGGACGGTGGCGCGGACGGTGGTGCCGATGGTGGCGCTGATGGCGGCGCCGGGCAACAGGACAGCTGAATTTGAGCTCTACCAGCACTGATTTCCAGGACCCCGGCGCGGTGAAGGGCGCCGGGGTCCTGGAAACACGACTGATCGACGTGGGCCTTGAGAAGTTTGCCAGCGAAGTCTGGGGGCGCACCGCACTGCTGAGCCGCGGCGTCAGCGACTTCTCCGATGTATTTTCTGCCGGCGCGGTTGACGAACTTATTTCGCGTCGCGGTCTGCGCACACCTTTCCTTCGCGTGGCCAAGGGCGGCTCCACGCTTCCCGAATCCTCGTTCACCTCCCCGGCGGGTGTTGGGGCCACCATCTCAGACCAGCTGGACGACACCGCACTCTGGCGCAAATTTTCCGACGGAGCCACCCTCGTCCTGCAGGCGCTGCATCGCACTTGGGACCCGGTACAGAGCTTCAGTACTCAGCTGAGCACCGAGCTGGGGCATCCCGTACAGGCCAACGCTTACATCACCCCGCCCCAGAACCGTGGCTTTGACGATCACTACGACGTCCACGACGTCTTCGTCCTGCAGATCGAGGGAACCAAGCGCTGGATCATCCACGAGCCGGTACACGTGGACCCGCTGCGAAGCCAACCGTGGACCGATCGCCGCTCTGAAGTTGCCGAGGCCGCTCAAAGCCCGGCGTACATTGACACCGTTCTTGAACCCGGCGATGTCCTCTATCTTCCGCGGGGTTGGCTGCACGCCGCCCAAGCCCAAGGCAAAGTCTCCATTCATCTCACGCTGGGAGTCCACAGTTGGACCCGCCACGCATTGGCTGAACAACTGGCACAGGTTGCCCTTGAAGCACTCTGCGAAGATCCCCCGATGCGAGGGACCCTGCCGTTGGGCGTGGACGGACCCGAGGGGGAGATCGCACTCGTCCGTGAACGACTCGCCTCCGCTGTCCGTGAAGCTGATATCACTTCCCTTTTCCAGCGCACACGAAGGGGACAAGGACGTCCGGCACCGCTTGGTCCGGTGGCCCAGCTCGCGGCAGTCCAGGGCCTCGGGTCGGGCTCGCTGGTGCGGCTCAGGGATGCGTTGGAAGCGCGGTTCGAGGGCTCACGACTGTCCACCCGCGTGGGTTGGCTCGACTTCCCCGAAACGGACTTGCCGTCCGTGAAGCGCCTGCTGGATGGAGGGGAATACCTTGCACATGACCTCGGGATTGAACTCGTGGAAAGGCTGCTGCGTGCAGGAGTGCTCGTTCCCGCTGAGCAGTGACAGTGCCGGGTTCTGAGAGCGATGTTGCCACGACCAGAGGCTTTTTCTGCGCCAACAGCGCCCGTGTACGCGGCGACTCCATGGCCGGGACGGCGTCGCCTGGGCTGGTGTGGGTCCTCATAGAGCATCGGGGCGGGTGGCCGCCCAACGGCTTCGACGGCCTGGAACTGGACGCCGGGACCAAAGCTCTTCTGTCCTCGGCAGCGTGGACGGCGGGTGCACGCATTTTGTTGGTGCGGCGTCCCGGCCCGCGCCCCCGCCACGGACCAAAACGTTGGGCAGTTTTGCGTTATGAGAGTTCCGGTGCTTATCAGCAGCTCTGGGGAACGTGGGAGCGGGAGGAGGACCTTGCCGGAATTGTCACGGCGTTGGCATCTCCGGGAGACCCGGGTCTTCCGCCCGTAGTTCTGATCTGTGCGCATGGCCGGCATGACCCTTGCTGCGCAGTACGTGGCAGGCCGGTGGGGCGCGCCCTGAGCGAGCGGTGGCCGGAGCTGGTGTGGGAGTGCTCCCATGTTGGCGGCGACAGGTTTGCGGCCAACGTTGTGGTGGCTCCGGACGGCGTGTATTACGGAGGTCTGGACGCCGGGTCATCCGTCGCCACCATTGAGGCGCATCTCGCCGGTCGTATCCATGCCGAGTATTTGCGTGGGTATACGGATCTTTCCCCTCTGCAACAAGCGGCCGTCGCGGCCTTGTTGGAACGGTTCGGCCCTGCCGGCCGGCACGACTATCAGGTCACCGAGACCATTCGCGAGGGCGGATCCTGGCGCATCCACATCACCGGTAAACCGCCTCACCCGGCGAACATCGATGTGGAATTGCAGGTCCGCCGCTCAGCTCCCTATCAGCTCACATGCCTGGCGCCGTCAACGGGTTCGGTCATGGTCTATGAGCCCACGTCCATCACAAGTGATGAAAGGCTTCAGCGGAATTCCGAGTCCTCGGATTGATCCATATCCAACGGTGACCCGTCCGGGGGTGAATCCTCCAGCGATGAGTCAAGCAGGCTCGGCGGTTTGGGCACGCGTGCCAGGAGGAGGCAGACGACCGTCAGCCAGGCGACCGCCACCGTCAACACCTCCACCCATACGGATGCTCCTAGTTCCATGTAGAGATCATATGGCTCTTACGGGCAAAACGGTAAGTAGCCTTACTTTGTTGCATCGGATAGCGATCGTACAGTGCTCCACTAGGCTTGAAGCATGACTCAAGCAGGCGGAAATAGTGGCGAAACGCGTTAAGGTAGGCAGGTCTCAGAGGTCGACGCCGGGAGTCGTCGAGGTGCCCGCCGGCACCCGCGTTGACGGTCCGGTTGCTGGCGTTTACTACATCGATACAGGCGACTGCGAGTTGATTCAGGACCAGGACAACTCCAACGGCTGGCTTCTGAAAATCAACGGCGTGATGAGCTCTCACATTGACCTCGCCGACCCGCTGTTCCTCGATTTTGAGTACATGCGCTGGATTGCCGCATTGGTGGAATCCCGGTGGCCCCGCGAACAAAAGCCCAAGATGCGGGCCCTTCACCTCGGCGGGGGAGCGTGCTCCATGGCACGGTACTTCCACGCCGCCTATCCTGAAGCGCGTCAGGTGGTTGTTGAGCTCGACGGGAAGCTGGCCGATTACGTGCGCGGCTGGTTCGACCTCCCCAAAGCGCCCCTGTTGCGGATCCGCGTGGGTGAGGCCCGGCAAGTTACCGAGTCCCTCACCCCGGACAGCAGGGACCTGATCATCCGGGATGTTTTCGCCGGAGCCTTCACGCCCCGGGCCCTGACAACGAGGGAGTTCACCGCCCATGCTGACTCGGTCCTCGCCCCCGATGGGCTGTATGTAGTCAACTCAGGGGACGCCCCTGACCTCAAGAATGCACGGGCCGACGCCGCCACCATCGCGGACACGTTTGAGCACACCATGATCATTGCCGATCCCGCCATGCTCAAAGGGCGACGCTACGGAAACATGATCATGGCCGGCAGCCACGCGCCGTTCGGTGACGATCCCACCCTGGCCCGCAGACTTCTGGGAGGCGGCGTGCCTGCGCACATTTGGGACGATGCCAAGGTGCGGGCGTTCGCCAAAGGAATCCCGGTGCGGCACGATCCCCCAGGGGAACCCGCAGCCGATCCATTAACGGGCCCGTTTACTCCGGCTCAGTGAACTGTTCCATGCTCCGGAACAACCCGCTCACCTAACCCCCGCGAAGTGGCAGTTAATGCCGATGTTTCCGGCAAGCATTGGCGTTAACTGCCATCTCGGCGGAGGGGGCGAGCCTCACTCGGCCCCCAGCAGCTCCTCACGCCGCTGCTCCGTTTCCTCCCGCAGGGCCTGCACGACGGCGGCGACTGCGGGGCGGCGCATGGAGTCAGGGCGGAGGACCATCCAGTAGGGGAGCAACTCTGCGAAGTCCGAGGGCAGCAGGCGGACCAAATCAGCGTGCCGGTCGGCCATGAAACAGGGCAGGAAACCCACTCCTGCGCCGGCCCGGGTGGCTTCCACATGCACAAACACGTTGGTTGAACTCAGGCCGTCCCGCATGGTGGGTACCAGTCTGCGGGGAGCGTCCAGGTCATCCACTTGCAGCATCGAATCCACGAAGTACACCAACTGGTGCTGCGTCAGTTCCTCGATGCTCTCCGGCGTGCCCTTGGCAGCAAGGTAGGCCCGGGAGGCGTACATTCCCAACCGGTACTCGCCGAGTCGGATGGCCTCGGCCCGGTGTACCTGCGGTGTCCCCACCACCACTTCGATGTCCAGGCCGGAGCGCTGTTGCAAGGCCCGGCGGGTCACGGTCACAATCTCCACACTGAGCCCGGGATGCTCCCGCCTGAGGCGTGCCACCGCCGGCGCAGCAACATAGGCGCTGAAACCGTCAGTTGCGGTCATGCGCACGACGCCGGTGATGGGGTCGGGCGTGTGGTCGCCCGGTCCCAGCGCGCCCACCGCAGCTTCGATCCGCTCTGCGACCAGTACGGCTTCGGCGCCCAACTCCGTCACTTCCCAGCCGCCGGCCGCACGCGCGAGGACCCGGCCGCCCATCGCCTTTTCCAGCGCTGCTATCCTGCGCGAAACCGTGGTGTGGTTTAGCCCCAAGGCCTGGGCCGCCGTCGTAAATTTTCCTGAACGCGAGACGGCAAGGAGGATGAGGAGGTCATCCGGGTTCGGCTTCATATCTGCAATTCTGCACACACAAGGTGCCGCTTTGGTCATTGAGTGCTTAAGAATCTGCAGCAATACTCAGTGGAGTATTTCGTGTTGTGGATCACATCACGTTCACAAGGGTCAAAGAGGACACTGAGGAGATGGATATGAGCGTAGAGCAGCGCTCCGCATCAAAAGCAGGGAAAGGCGCCGGTCAAGGCTCCGGACTCAAGAAGATCGTGGCGGCCTCAATGGTGGGGACCGTGGTGGAGTGGTACGAGTTCTTCCTCTACGCCACGGCCGCCACGCTGGTTTTCGGCAAGTACTTCTTCCCGAGCACCGGAAACGAACTGGACGGCATCATTCAGGCGTTCATCACCTACGCGGTAGGCTTCGTTGCCCGGCCGCTGGGCGGAATCGTGTTCGGCCAGATCGGTGACAAGTTGGGCCGCAAGCCCACGCTGCAGCTGACAATCGTGATCGTGGGCGTCTCCACGTTCCTGATGGGCTGCCTGCCCGGCTTCGTGGACATCGGATACTGGGCACCGGCCATGCTGGTGGCCCTCCGCTTCATCCAAGGCTTTGCACTCGGCGGCGAATGGGGTGGGGCCGTGCTGCTCGTAGCTGAACACAGCCCCAACAAGTCCCGCGGTTTCTGGTCCTCCTGGCCGCAGGCTGCAGTGCCGGTGGGTAACCTCCTGGCCACGCTGGTCCTGTTCGTCATGTCCACCACCCTCAGCAGCGAAGCCTTCCTCGGCTGGGGCTGGCGCGTAGCGTTCTGGCTGTCCGCAGTGATCGTGTTCGTTGGCTACTACATCCGCACCCACGTCACCGAAGCCCCCATCTTCCTCGAAGCCAAGGCACAGGTGGAGGAGTCCAAAGCCATCAGCTACGGCGTGGGCGAAGTCATCCGCAAGTACCCCAAGGGCATCCTCCAGGCCATGGGCCTCCGTTTCGCGGAGAACATCATGTACTACCTGGTGGTAAGTTTCGCGATTGTCTACCTCAAGAGCGTCCACAAGTACGACACCTCCTCGCTCCTGATGGCACTCCTCATTGCCCACGTCATCCACTTCCTGGTCATCCCGCAGGTGGGACGCCTGGTGGACTCGTGGGGACGCAAACCCGTCTACCTCATCGGTGCCATCACGGGAGCAACCTGGCCGTTCTTCGCCTTCCCCATGTTCGACACCAGGAACGCAGTGGTAATCGTG
The DNA here is from genome assembly GCF_902506065.1 of Arthrobacter sp. 9V. GTDB lineage: Bacteria > Actinomycetota > Actinomycetes > Actinomycetales > Micrococcaceae > Arthrobacter. The sequence continues at coordinate 4,175,333 of NZ_LR732912.1, read as the reverse complement.
CTCGCCGTGACCATCGGTCTCTGCCTGCACGCCTTCATGTACGCGGGTCAGCCGGCCATCATGTCCGAGCTCTTCCCCACCCGCATGCGCTACTCAGGCGTCTCACTCGGCTCACAGGTCACCTCGATCTTCGCCGGCTCACTCGCACCGCTGCTGGCAACCCAGTGGCTCAAGGACACAGGATCCTGGGTACCCACAGCCATCTACCTCGTGGTTGCGTGCGCCATCACCGTGGTGGCCGTGGTTTCGCTGAAGGAGACCAAAGGCATCGCACTCCAGGAAGTGGACGAGGCCGACGCCGTCCGCCACGGACTCACTACCGCCTCGAAAGGCTGATCCTATGGACAACTCCTTGAACGGACGCAAGGCACTGGTGACCGGCGGTGCGAGCGGAATCGGGGCGGCCTGTGCCCGGGCGCTCGCCGCCCGTGGGGCGAAAGTAGTAGTGGCCGACGTCGATGCCCCCGGAGCTGCGGCCCTCGCCGACGAGCTGGGCGGCACAGCCTGGACAGTGGATCTGTTGGACGTGGACTCGTTGGCCGCGCTGAGCCTCGACTGCGACATCCTGGTCAACAACGCCGGCATCCAAAAAGTTGCCCCGATCGAGGAGTTTGAGCCCGCGGAGTTCCGCCGGATTCTGGCCTTGATGTTGGAGGCCCCGTTCCTCCTCATCAGGGCCGCGCTACCGCACATGTACGCCAACGGATTCGGCCGGATCATCAACATCTCTTCCGTCCACGGGCTCCGGGCCTCCGCCTACAAGAGCGCATACGTCTCCGCCAAGCATGGCCTCGAAGGGCTCAGCAAAGTCACAGCCTTGGAAGGTGGCGAACGCGGCGTCACGTCCAACTGCATCAACCCGGGCTACGTCCGCACGCCGCTGGTGGAGAAGCAGATCGCCGATCAGGCCCGGCTCCACGGCATCCCCGAGGCCGAAGTCCTGGCCAAAGTGATGCTCACCGAGTCCGCTGTGAAGCGGCTGGTGGAGCCTGCGGAAGTGGCGTCGTTGGCTGCGTGGATGGCTTCCGACGACGCCGGCATGGTCACCGGCGCGAGCTACACCATGGACGGTGGATGGTCGGCGCGGTAACCCCGCGCAACCCTGTGCAACCCCGCGAAGTGACAGTTAATGCCAATGTTCGACGCGAACATTGGCATTAACTGTCACCTCGGCGGAGGGAATCAGGCAGTCTCGTCCACCAGCTCTGCGCGGCGCAGGCCACCCCCGCGGACCCACAGTTTGTAGGCAACAAACAGGAGGACCAGCCAGGTTCCGCCGACGTACAAGGCAATGCGCGTGTCCTCGAAGACGCCCAGGATCACGATCACCATGGCCATGAACGCCATGGTCAGGATCGACGCCACTGGCCACAGCGGCGAACCGAATTCCGACGCCGGCAGCCCCTTGCGTTTGATCTCCCGCTTCAGGGCCACGTGCGAAGCCAGGATCATCACCCAAACCCACACGGTGGCAAAGGTAGCGATGGATGCGATGAGCACAAACACGTCCTCCGGAATGACAGCATTCAACACGACACCCACCAGCAGGATGCCGCCCATCATCACCACGGTCATCCACGGAACGCCGTGGCGGGAAATCTTGCTGAAGCTCTTGGGTGCATGCCCCTGCTGGGCCAGCCCGAACAGGATGCGCCCGGCCCCGAAGATGTCGCTGTTGATCGCGGAAAGCGCAGCCGTAATGACTACGGCGTTGAGGATGTGCGGTGCGGCAGGGATTCCCAGGCCGTCGAAGATCTGAACAAACGGGCTGCCACTGCTGCCAATTTCGTTCCACGGGAAGATGCTCATCAGCACGCCCAGCGTCAGTACGTAAAAGAGCAAGACGCGGACCGGCACAGTATTAACTGCCTGCGGGATGACCTTCTTCGGATTGGTGGCTTCACCGGCTGTGATACCGATCGTTTCAATCCCGCCGAAGGCGAACATCACCACGGCAAACGAGGCCAGGAGCCCTTCGAAACCCTTGGGGAACAAACCGCCGTGATTAACCAGGTTCCCAAGTCCCGGTGCCACGCCACCGCCGTCGCCCGTTTGGAAGCCGAACACCACAATCGCTGCACCGCCCACGATCATTGCAATGATGGCCACCACTTTGATGAGCGAGAACCAGAACTCGAGCTCCCCGAACACCTTCACGCTGAGCAGGTTCATGGCTCCAAGGAACAGGATGATGGCAAGCACCCATATCCATCTGTCCACCTGTGGGAACCAGAAGCCCATGTAGATACTGAAGGCCGTGACGTCGGCTATTGCCACGATCGCCATCTCGAAGACATAGGTCCACCCGGTCACAAAACCCGCGAACGGTCCAAGGTATTTGGACGCGTACTGGCCGAAGGAACCGGACACTGGGTGTCGGACGGCCATTTCGCCGAGCGCACGCATCACCATGAACACGGCAGCACCGCCGATGATGTAGGCCAGCAGGACAGCGGGTCCGGCTTTCTGGATGGCGGAGGCGGAGCCGTAGAAAAGGCCGGTTCCGATCGCAGAACCGAGCGCCATGAAGCGAATGTGACGGACGTTGAGGCCTCGGCTGAGCGCCGTACCCGCGGCCTGGAGGACAGAGCTCTCCGTAGCCAGCTTGGTTTGTTGCATAGTAAAACCTTCTCGTCTTTGGGAGGGGATCGCTATCCAGCAGATCACTTTTGGAGCCCTTGTGATGGGACTCACGGAGCTTTGGTGTCTTTGATCGCAGACAGTCCAGCGATACTGCTTTTCACGGTGGCAAAAGTCATAGTCCAGAGTCGGATATGATGACCGCGGACAGCTCGTCACCGGTCAGGCATCCCTCGCATCCGCGTCGCCCCCATTGAATTCCGCGCTGCCAATCGCATCCGTTACCTGGGGGACCCTTGTTTTCTTCATTCCGCGCTACCCGGCGCCGTGTTACTGCTGCCCTTGTTGCCGTTGTGGCCTGCGCTTCGTTGCTCTTCACTGCTCCTGCCCAGGCCTACGACATTCCTGCTTTCGAGGTGCCGAATGCCTCGCAGGCCCCTGTGCCATTCGTGGAGCGGGCTACTGACGCCGCGGGTGTTGTTGAGCTGTGGAAGACAGGTGGCCCTGCCACCCGCGCTGCCGCTGCAACCGCGCTGGCGGGTGGCGCAGATGCGCTTCAAGCATTCCTCGACGCCGGACAAGACGTCACGCTGGCAGCCGACCGCAAACAGCTGGTCACCGAGCTGACGACGCGGGGGAGTGCGCATGTGCGGTCGTCGGCTCAGAAAATCCTGGCATTAAACGATCCGGCAGCCATCGATGCTTTTCTCACGACGGGCTGGGCCGGAGCGTGGCAGCTGGACCTTGATATCACTGCCTATAGGTTCCTGACTCTGAACGGCGCAATCCGAACGCAGGCTTCCACCAGTTTGGACAAAGGCCCCGAAGCCATTGAAGAGTTCGTTCTCCGGGGCTGGCTGGCCGCCGCGGAGATAGACGACCGTCAGGCTGCCTTCAAGCTCTTTGATTCTCCTGTTGCCGGCGTTCGCGCGGCAGCCAAGGCTGCCGTGATCACGGATGATAGGGAAATTGTTGCTGATTTCCTTCGCTACGGGCAGCTCGTTGCGGCCGGCCGGGACGCCGAGTCCGCCACAGTGTCCGGGCTGCTCCAGCAGGTCAAGTCAGACATTGCAGCCAGCCCGAACGGCACCCCGGCTGTCGCGGACCGCGCGAAGACCGCCGTCGAACAGGCCCGAATGGCTGCCGCTGCCGCAAGGACGGCAGACTCATCGCGGCTCGCGGCAGACAGGGACTTACTCTCATCGCTGGCCATCTCGAGGCGGACCGAGGATGAAGCCCAGCAGGCATCGCAGGAGCCGGCAAAGGTTGCCTTTGCAAAGGCGGCACGCGAAATTCCGGAGCTGCTTACCAGGCTGAATGCCCCCGGCGCCGACCTTGACGCGCTGATCAACGAAGCCCGTCAGGCCACCCTGAATCTTGCATTGGTGGGGACACCTGAGGTGCGTAAGGCGGCCGAGGCTGCCGTAGTTGGTGGCGACGTTGCAGTCAAGGAGTTCATTACCGCCGGACATCACGCTGCCAGCGAATCCGACAGCGAGGCTTTCGTTGGAGATCGGCAGCGTTCATTCCAGCTCATGGCAATCGGCGGCGAGTATGTAGAGAAGGCCGCCAAGGCCGCGCTCAAGTCAGCCAACCACGCAGACGTTCGGTATTTCCTGGAGTACGGCTTTGATCAAGCCCGGAACTTGGATAATCGCATCCAGACCAGCTACGCGTTGGATTCGACGCCGGAGGTTCGTGCGGCCGCGAGCGTTGCCCTCGATGGCAGCCGTGCAGATCTCGAGGCCTTCATGACCAAGGGCCGGGCTGAGGCTGCGAACCGAGACGCAGCAACCACTGCCCACGTCGCTTCCATCGATGCCATGATCGCCGAGCTCCTTGGGCTTGCGGACACTGCAGCCGTCGACGCCGGAAAGGCGGCTGACGCTGCCAAGGCAGCAGAAGCCGCCCGGCAGGCGGAAGCAGCAGCAGAAGCAGCCCGGCAGGCGGAAGCAGCTGCCGCCGCCGATGGGCAGGCTGGCCAGTCTGCAGCCGGCCAGGTTGATATCTCGCAGCACTCGGGAACCGGAGTAGCCCCGGTGGTCATTCCTTGGCCGCGCGACTACGGTCCCGCCGTCGGGCTTGCCGAAACCGGTACGCCGGCCGAAGCTGCCTCAACACCCACGGCCACTCCGTCGGCCGTGCCCAGCATTTCAGTGCCACCGGCTGCATCAGCTGAAAAGGACTCCGCGTCTGTCGATTCGCAGTCGCAAGAGGCAGCAACCCCGTTGGCCGCTTCCTCTGCAGGGTTGAGCGGTTGGACCATTGGGCTGATCGTTGCGCTGGTCCTGGCTGCGGCCGGAGCCATCACGTTCCTGCTCCGGCGTAGGGGCGCAGCTTCGGCGTAAGGCGCCCGGCCACCGGGTAGAGGTCCGGGCTCTAACCGGGTCCGGCATCCCAGACACCTACCTCTATAAGCTGCTGGTGATTGCCCTTTGAAGGGTGCACGCTTGAGTACGGGATACCGGACAGCTATGCCTGGCCTCCCCTAAGCAGCCGAGCAGCGAGGAACCATGACAACGACGCCCACCGCACCAGGCAAAGCTACGTCCAAAGTCCCGGCCGCCGAGAACACGCTGCGCATCTTGAAACTGCTTGCTTCGCGACGCGGTCCCATGGCGGCGTCGAACATCGCCACGGCGCTCGGCCTGCCGCGGTCCAGCGTTTACCACCTGCTCGGCGTGATGGAAGCGAACGGTTTCGTCCTGCATCTGCACGAAGAGCAGCGCTACGGTTTGGGCATCAGCGCCTTCGAACTCAGCTCTGCGTATTCACGCCAGGAACCCCTGTCCCGGCTGGGGCGTCCCATGCTCGCGTCCTTGGTGGACGTGATCGGTGAGAGCGCACACTTAGCGGTGCTCCATGGCCGCGACGTTCTCTACATCGTGGAGGAACGCGCCAAGAACCGCCCCAGCCTGGTGACCGACGTCGGGGTCCGCCTGCCCAGCCACCTCACGGCGTCGGGCCGCGCCATCCTTGCTGCCCTGCCGAAGTCGCAGGTCCGGGCCTTGTACCCGAATGCCGCCGCCTTTACTTCGCGGCACGAGGTGGAGTTCCCCATCATGAAATACTCCGCGCTGTCATCCCATTTGGATCAGGTGAGGCAGCGTGGCTACGCCACGGAAAACGGCGAAGTCACGCCGGGATTCGGGTCCATTGCCGCCGCTGTGACGGACCATGTTGGATGGCCGACGGCGGCAGTCGCCGTCACGTTCTTGGAGGACAAGGTTCCTGCCGAGCAATGGCCGGTTCTGGCTGCCCGCATTCGCAAAGCCGCCGACGAATTGTCGGTGCGAATCCACGGCCGGCCCGGAGCTTAGTCCGGCCTCAGGGTCTCGCTTTCGACGAGCTTGCGAAAGGTCTCCAGCTCGCCTTGGAAGCTGCCCTTGTAGGAGCCCATGGCGAACAGCCGCCCGAAAATCGCTGCGATGAATCCCCGGGTCACAAATTCCTGCTGGACGCGTGTGCCTCCTGCCTCAGGTGCGAACGTCACATCAGACTCGCCCTTCAATATTGCGTTACCGAAGCGTGTGCGGATATGCCGGGGCCGCTCAATTTCAAGGACCTCAGTGGGGCTTGCCATCTTCCCGAACCACACCGTGTAACGGCTGCCGGCCTGGTCCATTGAGCCGATGCGATCCGTCACACGCGTCACCCCGCCGATCCATTCCGGGAACCGGTCAAGATCTGTCCAAGTTGCGAAGACGCGCTCGGGCGGCGCGGCGATCAGCGTGGTCACTCGGAACGTTGCCATAGCTCCAGCATGCGCTCATGGCCGCACAAATGCGAGGGGCTTAACGGGTCTGTAATCCCGGACAGCACCACTCCAAAAGCCGTTCCAGCCGCGGGATAAAGGGGCTTTAGTAGAAGCAGAACATCTTTCCACCACACTTCCCACAGACGAAGGAGTCACCATGGCACCCGCCGATTTCACCACTGGTGCCCGTCCGGTTAAGGCCGCGCGGGGTACTGAGCTTACTGCCAAGTCGTGGCAGACCGAGGCGCCGTTGCGCATGCTGATGAACAACTTGGATCCTGAGGTTGCTGAGCGTCCGGATGATTTGGTGGTTTATGGTGGCACGGGCCGTGCTGTCCGGTCTTGGGCTGCTTTTGATGCTATTACCCGGACGTTGGAGACCATGGAGAAGGATGAAACCCTTCTGGTTCAGTCGGGCAAGCCGGTAGGTGTGTTCCGCACTCATGAGTGGGCGCCGCGTGTGCTGTTGGCTAACTCCAATCTGGTGGGGGACTGGGCTACGTGGCCTGAGTTCCGTCGTCTCGAGGCCGAGGGCCTGATGATGTACGGCCAGATGACCGCCGGTTCCTGGATTTACATCGGTACCCAGGGCATTCTTCAGGGCACGTACGAAACTTTTGCCGCCGTCGGGAACAAGCTGGCTGCTGAATGCCGTCATCCGGCTCCCGCTGCGGCGGATTCCGTGGAAGGCCCGTTGGCCGGCACCCTGACGCTGACCGGTGGTTGTGGTGGCATGGGCGGGGCCCAGCCGCTGGCTGTAACCCTGAATGACGGCGCCTGCCTGATCGTGGATGTGGACGAAACCCGTCTGCGCCGCCGTGTGGGCAAGCGCTACTTGGACGAGGTTGAAACGGACCTGGATGCTGCGATCGCCAAGGTCCAGAAAGCCAAGGACGAGCGCCGCGGCTGGTCCGTGGGCTATGTGGGTAATGCCGCTGAGGTGTTCCCGGAACTGCTCCGCCGCCACAAGGCCGGGGAAGTGACCTTTGATGTGGTCACTGACCAAACCTCCGCGCACGATCCGTTGAGCTACCTGCCCGAGGGCATCACCGTGGCTGAGTGGCACACCGAGGCTGAGGCGGATCCGGAAGGGTTCACCAAGAAGTCCCAGGCTTCCATGGCCCGCCACGTCCAAGCGATGGTGGAATTCCAGGATGCCGGCGCCGAAGTGTTCGATTACGGCAACTCCATCCGTGACGAGGCCCGCAAGGGCGGATATGATCGTGCGTTCGAGTTCCCGGGCTTCGTCCCGGCGTACATCCGGCCGTTGTTCTGCGAGGGTCTTGGCCCGTTCCGTTGGGTTGCCCTGTCCGGGGATCCGGAAGACATCGCCGTCACGGACAAAGCCATCAAGGAACTGTTCCCGGAGAACAAGCACCTGCACAAGTGGCTCGACGCTGCTGCAGACCGTGTGGAATTCGAAGGGCTGCCGGCGCGTATTTGCTGGCTCGGATACGGCGAACGCGCCAAAGCCGGCCTGCTCTTCAACCAGTTGGTGAAGGAGGGCAAGGTCAAGGCCCCGATCGTGATCGGCCGGGACCACCTGGACTCCGGTTCCGTGGCGTCTCCCTACCGCGAAACCGAATCCATGGCTGACGGTTCGGACGCGATTGCGGACTGGCCGTTGCTCAACGCCCTGATCAACACCTCTTCGGGTGCCACGTGGGTTTCGATCCACCACGGTGGCGGCGTCGGCATCGGCCGGTCCCTGCACGCCGGACAGGTTTCCGTGGCTGATGGCACTGACCTGGCCGCAGAGAAACTCGAGCGACTCCTGACCAACGACCCCGGCATGGGCGTCATCCGCCACGTCGACGCCGGCTACCCCCGCGCCGTCGAAGTCGCCAACGAACGCGGCGTCCGCATCCCCATGAACGAATCCCCAGAGAGCAAGTAAGAACATGACCATCACATCCAGCGAACAGCTCACCGTCACCCTCGGCTCCAGCGGCGTGACCCCGGAAGACGTCGTCGCCGTCGCACGCCACGACGCCAAGGTGACCGTTTCCCAGGAAGCCCTGGACAACGTTGCCAAGGTCCGTGCGCACATTGACGATCTGGCAACCAGCGATGTCCCCGCCTACGGCATTTCCACGGGCTTCGGTGCCCTGGCCAACCGCCACATCCCCAACGACCTCCGCACGCAGTTGCAGAAGTCGCTGATCCGCAGTCACGCAGCAGGCATGGGCCCGGCGGTGGAACGCGAAGTGGTCCGCGGCATCATGTTCCTCCGTGCCAAGACCCTTGCCTCCGGCCGCACGGGCGTCCGTCCCGTGGTTCTGCAGACCATGGTGGACGTCCTCAACGCCGGAATCACCCCGCTGGTCCGCGAGTTCGGTTCGTTGGGTTGCTCGGGCGATCTCGCGCCGCTGTCCCACTGCGCTTTGGTCCTCATGGGCGAAGGCGAAGCAACGGGTCCCGACGGCGAACTCTACGGAACCGTCGGCCAGCCGCCCGTTGCTGAGCTGCTTGCACAGCACGGAATTGAGCCGGTCACTCTCGCTGAGAAGGAGGGCCTGGCACTCGTCAACGGCACGGAAGGCATGCTCGGCATGCTCCTGATGGCCATCGCGGACATCCGTTTGTTGCTTGCGACGGCGGACGTCACCGCCGCGCTCAGCGTTGAGGCGCTCCTGGGCACTGACCAGGTGTTCCTGCCTGAGCTGCACGCTGCACTGCGGCCGCACCCCGGCCAGGCTGCCAGCGCGGACAACATGCTCCGCGTACTGTCCAACTCGCCCATTGTTGCTTCACACCGGATTAACGACACCAAGGTTCAGGACGCCTACTCGCTGCGTTGTGCCCCGCAGGTTGCCGGCGCTGTCCGCGACACTGTGGACCACGCCGCACTGGTTGCTTCCCGCGAACTCGCTGCAGCGATCGACAACCCCGTAGTCCTCCCCGACGGCCGCGTCACGTCCAACGGCAACTTCCACGGCGCCCCCGTGGCCTACGTCCTGGACTTCCTGGCCATCGCGGTGGCGGACCTCAGCTCCATCGCCGAGCGACGCACGGACCGCATGCTCGATCCCGCGCGTTCACACGGACTGCCGGCGTTCCTCGCCGGAGACCCGGGCGTCGATTCCGGCCTCATGATCGCCCAGTACACGCAGGCCGGACTGGTCTCGGACAACAAGCGCCTGGCCGTTCCCGCGTCGGTGGACTCCATCCCGAGCTCCGCCATGCAGGAAGACCACGTGTCCATGGGCTGGCACGCTGCCCGGAAGCTGCGCAAGGCCGTGGAGAATCTTCGCCGCGTGCTCGCCGTCGAGCTTGTCACCAGCGCCCGTGCCATTGACATGCGGACCCAAATGTCCGACGGCGAACTCACCCCGGGCCCGGCCGGCACGGCAGTGCTCGAGGTGCTTCGCGAAGTGGTTCAGGGCCCGGGCACTGACCGGTTCCTGTCGCCGGAACTGGAAGCGGCTGACCGGCTGGTTGGCTCCGGTGCGGTCCGTGCGGCCGCCGAATCCGCCGTCGGGATTTTGGCCTGACATCGAATAAAACGCTCATTTGATGGGCAAATTTGTCACGCCCCGGTCTTTGTTCGCAACGCAATGACCGGGGCGTGACAAATGTAGTAGAACTTATGGTGTACGTCACGTCCACAACAACGGTGTTGTGGGCTTGACGGTCAACCGTTCACACAACTAAATACACAACAGAGAACATCCACAAAGGGGTAGAAGTTCAATGAAGGCACGCGGAGCAGTCCTGTCCAGGCGAAGCGCTCACACGTCCATGGTTACCGATTGGAAGACGCTGAAAGTCGGCGAGCGGGTGGAAGTGGTCAAATACGCCCACGTCATAGCTGCCGGCCTGGTCGAAGAAGTTTCCGGCAGCGGAAACGTGGTGTGGCTTGAGCGCTCTGGCCCGGGCGTTACCGAAGAGGGCAAAGAACTGTTCATGAAGTCCGACGGCGTCACTCTTCGCCGGGCGTAGGCGAAGTTTCGCAGAGCTAGTTGTTAAAGCAGAAACCGGGGCTCGTTCCCTTCCGCGGGTAGTAGATGCGGAAAGGAACGGGCCCCGGTTTTTTGCGTCGCTGCCGGGAGTGCCGTCAGGGGTGGCGATCAGGCAGCGATGACTTCGCGGGTCTGACCGAAGGGAACGGATTCGTCCAGAGCCACGGTGTAGGTGCCGGGCTCGTGCCGGGTCACCAGAATGCCGCAGTTAGCATCAGCTGCTGCGCTTTCGATCAGGGCATCCACGGCGCGGTCGAGTCCGTCGTGGATTTCGTCTGCCTTGGAAAAAGACAGGCGGATTTCGCGTTCTGCAACCATTGCAGGGGTCATTGGGGGCCTCCTATTACGTGCCGCATGCGAGGGCGACCCATCAATCGTAGTGGGCGGTCCTGAGTATTTGTAAGATGACTGGCACGGCCGTGAGCTGGGTCTCAGCTGGGCCGCGAGCTTTGAAGCCTGGCTGCGGGCCGCCGAGATGGCAGTTAATGCCGATGTTTACGCCAAACATGGGCATTAACTGCCATCTCGCGAGGGGGTCCGGCGTTGGGGTCCCGTAGACGTGGTGGCGGGATTCGAACCCGCGTACGCTGCTTTGCAGGCAGCTCCCTGGCCTCTTGGGTACACCACGTGCAAACGACACTAGGGGCCCGGCCGCGTGCCGGGCAATGTTGGTGTCCCCGCCTTTCGCAGGGCGACGCAAGGTGTCCCTGCGCTACGGGGTGGTGTCGTCGGGCTACGGGAAAGTTGCCCTGCGTTGCCTTCAGTGACGGCCGATCCTCTCTGGAGCCAGCGGATCAGCGGCTTGTTCGTTGCGCGCTACGTTCACGGGCGGGGGTAGCGGACAAACGCGGGATCCGCGGCTGCGCGTCGCTGGGAACGCACCCCCACCACCTTGGAAATCCCAGATGCCACCAGCAGAGTGAGAATAGCCGCCGCCATGTGTGTATAGAGCATGAGGTGAACATTGCCCGCACTGGCGGCCTCTGCGGCCGGCGCATTTACAGTGGCCTGGCTGCCGTGAAAGTGATCCAGGAATCCGTTGCCGGGGAAGTACCCTCCAAAAGCGTCGAACCCGAGGTGCAGCAGTTGCTGTGTCACGCCGGAAAGAAGGAGCAGCAGCAAGGGCCCGTGCACCCACCGGGAAATGAGTTGAGCCGCCAAAGAGCCCAGTGCGGCGAATGCCAGGAGGACGGGGACGGCGGGCGCGCTGCCGCCGGCCACCATGTGCGCTACCAGTCCCAGGGCCACCGCTACCAACCCGGTCACCCATGCCCACTTGTCCTGCACAGACGCTGCACGCATCGTCATCCTTTCCTCCACACAGGCTATGCGGAGGAAGTTCCCGGGAACAGGGGTAGCTAAACGTCCGCCTAAGCGAGCAGCGTGTTGATCAGTCGTGCGGCAACCCGTGCGGTTCGGTTATCGATGTCGAATTCCGGGTTCAGCTCGGCTACATCCAGGTGCAGCAACTTCCCGCTGGCGGCCACTTGCCGGCAGATGGCGCTGATAACCGGCAACGGCACACCGTAGGCGGCCGGCGCGCTCACTCCGGGCGCCACCGACGCCGGCATCACGTCCAGATCAATCGTCAGGTACAGCGCGTCCACGCCCGCCAGGAAGTCGGCAACGAACACTTCCGTTGCTTCCGGCGTGCACAGCTCATCAAGAAGGTACTTCACGCCCAAGCGTCGGGCGGTGTTGAAGAGTGTTTGCGTGTTGTTGGGCTCCGATATTCCGACGACGGCGTACTGCAGTTCGCGCCCAGCGGCAGCTTCGGCCTTGGCCATCTGCAGGAACGGTGTGCCTGAGCTGGGCGTTGGCTCGTCGCGGAGGTCGAAGTGGGCGTCCAGGTTCAGCACACCCAGGCGCTTGCCGCGAACAATGTCGGAACCGGCAACTCCGAGGTAGCTGGCGAACGCGGTCTCGTGGCCCCCGCCCAGCACCACCGTGAGATTGCCGGCGTCGAGCAATTCCGAAATGGCGAGCCCGGCGCGCTCTTGGCCCGCCTCCAGTGAGTCGTCCTCCACAACCACATCCCCGGCGTCGAACACGTCACGGTCCAGATGGAAAGCCAGCGGGCCCAGCGCCGTACGTATAGCGGCGGGTGCTGCCGCGGCACCCACGCGGCCCTTGTTGCGCAGAACGCCGGCGTCGCTGCAAAAACCAAGCACGACGGCGGGACGCGAGGCTGCTGCCGCACCGGAACCGGTGTGGGGCGCTACGGCCTGCCACCAGCGGCGGTGCTCGTTGCCCTCGCCGTCAAAGCGACCGGTCCACGGAGTGGGGGAGACATCTACGGTTGAGGGGCTTGTTTCCATGTTTCCAGCACACCTGACGCCGGACCCAAAAACCAGCCATTCCGCTGGTGGCGTGTCTGAGATACCGGACTTGTGGGCCTACTTGACCCCGAGCAGCTCTTCCACGGTTCCAATGCCAAAGAACAGCAGGAACGCTGCAGCCACAGCCCACATCAGCGGGTGGACTTCGCGGGCCCGGCCCTGGAAGGTGCGGATCAGGACGAAGGAGATGAAGCCTGCGCCGAGTCCGTTGGCAATGGAGTAGGTGAACGGCATGAGGGCGATGGTCAGGAACGCGGGAATTCCCACGCCCCAGTCCTGCCAGTCGATCTTGCCCACCTGCGAGACCATCATGAAACCCACCACAACCAGGGCGGGAGCCACGGCCTCGAACGGAACCAGGTTGATGAGGGGAGTGAAGAACATGGCCACCAGGAAGAGTGCGCCGGTGACGATCGAGGCGAGCCCGGTCCGTGCGCCTTCGCCGATTCCAGCACCGGACTCCACAAAGATCTGGTTGGAGGAAACAGAGGCCCCACCGCCCACAATGGCTCCGAGTGCATCCACCTGCAGGACGCGGTCCACGTTGGGGATGTTGCCGTCTTCGTCCACGGTTCCGGCCTCGTTGGCCAAGCCCACCATGGTGCCCATGGCGTCGAAGAAGATGCTGAGCAGTATCACGAACGCCAGCAAAGCCGCAGCGATGAAACCGAGGTGCTCAAAGGCGCCGAACGGATTGGCTTTGCCGATCAGGGACAGGTCCGGGGCGCCCCATTCCGTAAGCGTGGGGGCAACCAGGGACCAGCCGCGGGGGTTGACGTTGGTGCCGTCAAAGCTCGGGCCAATCTGCAGGGTGAACTCGAGGATCGCGGCCAGGGCAGTGGAAACCACAATCCCGATCAGGATGGCACCGCGCACCTTGCGGACCACCAGGGCGATGGTCAGGATCAGGCCCACGGCGAACACCAGCGTAGGCCAGCCCAGGAGCTTGCCGTCCACACCCAAGCCGAGCGGAACGGTGGTGCCGGCGGCGTCGGGGATGCGGCGCACGAAACCGGCGTTGACCAAGCCAATGAGGGCGATGAAGAGGCCAATACCCACAACAATTGCGGTTTTGAGGGCTTCCGGCACTGCCTTGAACACCGCAGTCCGGAAACCGGTCAGCACCAGGATGAGCATGGTGAGGCCCGAAAGCACCACGAGCCCCATCATGTCCGGCCATGTCAGCCCGGGGTGGGATGCCACTGTGACTGCCACGAAGGCATTGACTCCCAGGCCCGTGGCCACGGCGAACGGGTGCTTGGCCCAGGCGCCCATGAGGATGGTCAGGATGCCGGCAACGAACGCCGTCGTGGCTGCAACGGCGGTGAAGCCCAGCGAGGCGCCGCTCGAGTCCGGCCCGGAGAGGATCAGTGGATTCAGCACCACGATGTAGCTCATGGCGAAGAAGGTCGCGAAGCCGCCACGGATTTCCCGCGAGTATGTGGATCCACGTTCGGAGATCTTGAAGTAGCGGTCGACTGCAGAACCTTGTTTCAGCATGAAGGTCTCCGGGGATCGAGGGGAGTTTGCTCTCAAATCCTATGTTGTCCGGTGCGGACCCTCCCAACGATTCGCCTAGTCTGTAAGGAAGCCAACACTAGGAGAAACCGCCCCATGCGTACCATCCGCCCGCTTCTGGCCGCCGTCGTTGCTGCTCTTGCTTTTTGTTCAGCCCTGCTGTTCTCTGCGGTACCGGCGTCCGCGCACGACGTCGCCGAGTCAACCGCGCCGGCCAACGGTGCCAGCGTGGCGGCAGTCCCGGCGTCGGTCTCCATTACGTTCAACAACCGCCCCCTGGCCATCGGTTCCGGTGTCACGGTGACCGCGGGCGGCGAAAATTGGGCAGATGGCCCGGTGGAAATCATCGACAATCAGGCCGTTCAGAAGCTTCGCGAGGGCGCACCCGCAGGCGAGTTCACCGTGGTTTGGCGTGTGGTCAGCTCCGATTCGCACCCCATTGAGGGCACCTTCACGTTCACAGCCGCCGCGGGAAGCACGACGACGGCGAGTGGTACCGCAGGTGCCTCACCGGCGGCATCAGCTTCGTCAGCCGCGGTTCCCACCGCGGGCACTGCCGCGCCGGGGACAACGGGCAACAATGAGCCGGCGGCTGACGCCTCCCAGCCATTTCCGTGGAGCATCGTAGGGCTGGCCGTTGTGGCTGTGGGTCTCGTTATTTATCTCGCTGTTACCGCACGGAAGAAATTGGCGGCTTCGAACGACGCCGATAGCGATACTCCCGCGGAATAACGCGGTTTTCTACGTAGCTGCGAATATCTCGAAACGGTTACCGCGACACGCCGGAACCCCGGTTCCCGTTACTTAAATGTGACTTCGGCTGATTCATCGCGTACGGTAGTACCTGTGCCTGTTCCACGTAGCGGGCACTTCCGGCCTGATTGCCTAGCTCTGCCGCAGTCCGGAATCCGTTCGCAGACAAACCTACGGCAGAGACGGGGAACCCAATTTAGGCCGCTTTCGAGCGCGCCTTGGGGTGAAGTCACGAAGCTTCCGCCTAACAGCGGGGGATAGTGGCCGGGTGACTCCCATCCGAATCCGACAGCTAACCTCGCAGGCATCGGGAGAGGCTCTTTCATGTCTTCACGCATTCTTCGCGGCCGTCGTAAGGCGGACAGCGTACGTCCTAATCCGTTCATCTCCATCTCGAAGGCAGTGGCCAGCAACGCTTCAGGCGCTGGCCGTCAGGCAGCTGTTATCGCAGCCGCCTCGGGCCTCGTTTTGACCGGCTCCATTGCTGCTCACGCAGCTGAGACCCCGGTTCAGCGCGATTCCAGCCCCGCTACGGTCGCTGAGACCGTTTCCGAGGCACCCACCAAGGTTGTTACGGCCCTTTCAACGGCCACCGTCAACTTCGAGCGTCCGGCTGTTGCTTCGGTAGCAGCTCCGGTCATCGAAAAGCCGGCTCCTGTTGTTGAGGCTCCCGTAGTTCAGAAGGCAGCTGTCACCACCGCTGCTGCAACAGCTCCGGTCGCCGCTCAGGCTGCGGTTGCTGCTCCTGTGGCTGCCGCTCCGGTTGCCGCTGCTCCGGCTCCTGTAGCTGCTGCTCCCGCCGTTGGCGGCGTCAACGCAGCTATGGTTGCCTCGGCTTACGCCCAGATCGGTATCTTCCAGGACTGCACCGCCATGGTTGAAAAGGCCCTTGGCTCCGCAGGCATCCCGGTAGGCGACCTCGGCCCCATGCAGTTCATGAACTACGGCAAGGTAGTCAGCGATCCCCAGCCGGGCGACATGATCGTCCAGTCCGGCCACGTTGCCATCTACATCGGCAACGGCCAGGCCATCAGCGGTGGCATCAACGGCAACCAGACGGGCATCCACCCGATCAGCTGGTTGACCGCAACTGGTCCCATCACGTACGTACGCGCTGGCGCATAAGCCTCACGCGGCAGTTCAAAGGCCGGCACCTTTGAAGACTCACGTCTTCGAGGGTGCCGGCCTTTGGCGTTAAGTTCTGTCCGTAAAAGTCAGGCGAGGGCGATTCCGGGACCCGACGGCAAGGCAACCTTGGAGGAGATGGCCTGCCCCACCGCTTTGGCTTGCCGCAGGACTTCCTTGGGGGACGGTGTAATAAGGTCTCCTACGCCCACCAAGTGCATCCCAACGGCCCGCATGGCTGCGGCAAAATTCTGTCCGACGGATATGCCGAGTTCAGCAAGCATGCGTCGTAACTGGCTCTGGGCGCAGCGCGTCACTACAACGTGATCTGCCAGGAGGACGCCTTGAGCTGTGTGCACCGCCCACTGCCGGGGATTTGATTCGATGGGGCCCGAGACATGGAGTCCGGTCCTCAGACCCGCGGTAGTCATGCTGGCGGCCAAGCCGTATCCCATTTGCCGCGAGGGGTCCGAGCCCAGGAAATCAAGGCGGACGGCCCGGGTGGTGTTACGAACATCCAAGTGATGGTTGGCTGCGTAGTTCCGCAGGTGGCGGAGGATTTCGTTGCGCTCCTGCATTGCAGCTGGATCTGCGGCGTCGGTGCGTTGAAGCATGCCTGTATGGACGGACGGCCCTGTGGCGGACAACGCACCAAACCCGTCAACCACAATTGAGCCCACGCCATAGCGGCTGAGCTCGCTGGCAACTGCCAAGCCGGAAAGGCCGGCTCCGATGACCACGGTGGTGGTGCGCTCCGTGCCGGAATCAGGCGTGAGTGACACTGCTTGGTTCCTCCTTGACGTGTGTGCCTTACGGCATCGCGTGGGATCGCGTCCGAGTTCCCCAAGCGGCCGCAAATAAATGACCGGGCATGTGCTGTGAGACACATTTGCCGGCCATTCGGTGACTCGAACACTACCGAACTTTTTCGGCCATGGATAGCCTCTTCGGCGGCGCGTTTTGTGTGTTCGTCGGTAGCGCAATATGGACGGCCGGGAACCGAGCCCTGACCGTTATGCACATAGCCCGATGTCGTCTTGATTCGCCACTGCTGACCGAGAATAGTGAGCATTGGGAGGAGAAATCTCCGGGTTTCTCCTGCCCCGGCCATTGACAATGAAAGAGCCAGGGAGTTCCACGCAGGGAACCTCTGGCAGAATAGCCGGAACATCAAGCAGTAGGTGGAGAGGCAGGCCCCCATGGACCAGCACGGCAGACACAGTGAAGAGCCACAGGACGGCCAGGACCAGGTTGTGGAACCGGGTGGCATCGTCGTCGGAGTGGACGGTTCGGAGCATGGTCAGTGTGCCTTGGTATGGGCCGCACGGGAAGCGGAACGCCGGCAACTTCCCCTGCATATTGTCACGGCCTACTCCGTCCCCATTTTCGCCGCCTCCGGCTTGGACGGTGGCTATGCAACAGTTGACGATTCCGTGATCCGCGAGGGCGCTGACGCGATCGTTCGCCAAGCCCTGGAAAAAGTCTCCGGATATGCCATCGACGTTGATGCTTCCGTGGAAAACGGCGATGCCGCTGGCGTCCTGCTGGACCTGTCCGAGGAGGCCGCGCTGCTTGTCTTCGGCAGCCGGGGCCGGGGTGGGTTCGTCGGGCGCCTGCTTGGCTCGGTGAGCAGTGCCCTGCCCGCACACGCCAAGTGCCCCACAGTGACAGTCCCGCTCTATTGCGCTGACAGGCTGGGTGAGAACACCGAGGACAAACACATCAAAGCCGAACACGCCAAGCGGGGCCCTCGCACCGTTGAAAACGTGGTCGCCGTAGGCGTAGACGGCTCCGAACAAGCACGCGTTGCCGTGCTCGAGGCCGCCGAGCAAGCTCAGCGCATGGGAGCCAAGCTCCGGGTCATCTGCGCTGTTCCTCAGTACAGTGGTTCCTTGGCCTGGGTTCCGGCTCCGTTGGACCGTGATGCTTTGTTTGCGGATATCAGGGTTCAGCTCGACGCCGGCGTGGCATGGCTCAGAAGCCACTTCCCTTCGTTGCCCATTGAGACTGATCTCCGGGATGGCTCACCCGTGGATGTTCTGGTGGACGCAAGCCGCAGCGTGGAGTTGGTGGTTCTGGGCACGCGGGGCCGCGGCGGATTCGCCGGCATGCTGCTGGGGTCAACCTCGGACGGAGTCCTGCACCACGCCAAGGGACCTGTGCTGGTTGTACCGGATCGGGAGGACCCGCGGCTCGCTGACCGTCAAAAGTTCGGACCCATGCTCGGGGCAGCCTGAGTCCGCGCGTTTACCGTTCATGAACCCGTACCGTCCATGAAAAGGAAGCAGCCCGGGGAGTCGTCACAGGATGGCGGTGCCGGCTACGGCACCTCCGCTCCACTATTCGTCATGGACATTGCCGGAATACGTGGAGCCATGATTCCGGATGTGGGTGGCAAGGCGGCCAACCTCGGCGAGCTGGCCAGCGCAGGGCTACCCGTGCCGCCCGGCTTTTGCCTCACCACAGCCGCTTACCAGCGGGCGCTCGCCGCCAGTGGCCTTGAGGATATCTTCATGGCTTTGAAAGGGACGTCCGGCCCCGGGCCGGACGCAGGTGCCACCGCCTCAGGTTTGGACCGGCTCAATGAGCTTGCCGCCCGTGCCCGGTCATCAGTGATCGATGCCGGGGTGCCTGCCGTGATCGCACAAGCGGTGCGGACAGCCTACGAAGAGTTGGGGGACAACGTTCCCGTCGCTGTAAGGTCTTCAGCAACCGCCGAGGACTTGCCGTTCGCGAGCTTTGCCGGACAACAGGACACTTTCCTGAACGTCGTGGGCGTGGACTCGGTCTTGGACGCCGTAAGCCGCTGTTGGGCATCGCTTTGGACAGACCGTGCGGTGACTTACCGGACCACCAACGGAATTGATCATGCAACCGTGGCCTTGGCTGTGGTGGTCCAGGAAATGGTGGACTCCACTACGGCGGGTGTGATGTTTACTGCCAACCCTGTGACGGGGAATCGCCACGAAACCGTCATTGATGCCAGCCCCGGCCTGGGGGAAGCGGTGGTTTCCGGTGCCGTAAATCCGGATCACTTCGTTGTGGACACCCTGCGGGGTGAGATCGTGGCCAGGATCCTGGGGGACAGGCAAGTGGAGATCCGTGCGGTTCCAGGCGGAGGCACGGAACGTCTTGAGCGGGATCGCCGCCGCCTGCCGGATGATCCGGCTCCACAACCCTGCCTCAGCGATGATCAGGTCCTCGCGCTCGCCACGCTGGGCGGTGCAGTCCAGCAGCATTATGGCGCCCCGCAAGACACCGAATGGGCAATAGACGCCGGCGGGAAGCTATGGCTTACCCAGGCCAGGCCCATCACCACCCTCTACCCGCAAACCACCCGAACGCCTCCTCTAGCGGGCGAACACGCGTTCCTGAATTTCAGTCTCGCGCAGGGCCTCACCAGGCCGTTGACGCCCATGGGGTTGGCCGGTATCCGGCTCATCGCCTCGTGCGTCGCCAGGACTGCTGCCTTCGATGTCCCAGATCCCCGGTCCGGCCCGCCACCTTACTATGAGGCGGGCCAACGTATCTTCTTCGACCTCACAGCTGTGCTGCGGAGCCGGGTGGGGCGAGCAATCGTTCCGCGGGTTTTCGATGTCATGGAGGCCCGCTCCGCCACACTCATGCGGGGTCTCTTTGATGATCCACGCTTCACGGTGAACAACAAGACACCTTTAAAGCTGATTCGCCATGTTGGTCCGGTTGCGGCCAAATATCGGGTTCCGCAGTCACTCGCCCGTGCACTGTTCCGCCCGGTTGCCTCCATGAAACGTGTTGAGGCCCTCTCAGCGGAACTGCGGCAGGCCCTTGCTGTTCCGAGGGAAGCAACTTCCCATCAGCGGCTCGGCCACGTCCAGAGGATCCTTGGAGAGGAAATCTTTGCCACCGTGCCGCAGGTGCTGCCCCTTCCCGCGCTCGGTTTCGCGATGGTGGCGCTGGTGAAGCGCCTTCTGGGCGAGCAAGCGCCCTATGACCAACTCCAAACAGTGCTCCGTGGCCTAGCCAACAACGTCACCACGGAGATGGACCTGGCTTTATGGCAGATCGCCTCCGAAATCCGTAAGGATCCTGACGCCGTTGCCTCCATGGTTGATCAAACTGCGGCACAACTGGTGGAACAGTATCGGGCAGCCACCCTTCCGCCGGTTGCGCAGTCCCGTATGGAAGAGTTCCTGCGAACGTATGGACATAGGGCCGTCGCCGAGATCGATCTCGGAATGCCGCGCTGGTCCGATGACCCTACCCACATCCTCGGTGTGGTGGCCAACTATTTGCGCCTTGCTGACGGCGCGGAGTCCCCGGATCAACAGTTCATGCGGGCAGCCCGTGACGCCGATGAGCAAGTTGCCCGCTTCGTGGCCCGCGCCAGGGCGAAAAGTCCGCTGCATAAGGCGGTAGTAAAAATTGCTTTGGACCGAACACGTCGATTCGCCGGCTTGCGCGAGTTGCCCAAGTACAACCTGGTCCTGGGATTGTCGGCCGCACGGGAGCAGCTGCTTCTCATCGGGAAAGAGCTTGCGGCAACACATCGGATCGAACGTGCTGAGGACGTGTTCTTTTTGGACCTCGACGACGTCGAGGTCGCCTTGGCAGGAGACGACCTCCGCGAAACAGTTTCCCAACGCCGTGCGGTGTACGGGCAGGAGCTCCGCCGCAGGCACATTCCCAGAGTGCTGCTATCTGATGGGACAGAACTAGAGGCTACGGCAGGCGGGACCGGCGGAAAGCATCCCCCAGACACCGTGCACCCAGGAACCCTGTCCGGAAGCCCGGCGTCGGCAGGTCTGGTGTCTGGACCTGCGCGGGTCATCATGGATCCGGTGGGTGCCCGCCTGGAACCCGGGGAAATCCTCGTGGCACCATCAACTGACCCCGGCTGGACGCCACTCTTCCTCACCGCTGGAGGCTTGGTCATGGAAATGGGAGGGCCCAACTCCCACGGCGCGGTGGTGGCCCGTGAGTACGGCATACCTGCGGTGGTGGGCGTCCCCGACGCAACCTCGCGCATCAGCACAGGCCAGCACATCACGGTGGACGGTGCAGCCGGAACGGTCAGTATGGAAAAACCCTAAGCGCCGAAGGAACTCAGGCGTGCTGGTGGGACTCGTGCTCGGAGTGGCTCACCGGCTCCAGTTGAAAAGTGCAGTGCTCGGTATCGAAGTGCCTGCCCAGGCAAGAGCCCAGCTGATCGAGGATACTGTCCGCCCCCGTGGCGTTCAGAACATCATCCTCCACCACCACGTGGGCCGAGAACACGGGCACTCCGGACGTGATGGTCCAGATGTGGATGTCATGGGCGTCCACCACGCCGTCGACAGCCAGAATGTGCTCGCGGATCATGTTGACGTCCACACCCTTGGGCGTTGCTTCCAGGAGCACGTCCACCACATCTCGGAGCAGGTGCCAGGCCCGCGGAATGATCATCAAGGCAATCAGCACGGACGCCAGGGGGTCAGCAGCGCTGAATCGCGTAGTCATGATCACCACGGCCGCGACGATGACTGCGATGGAGCCAAGGAGGTCACCCAGAACTTCCAGGTAGGCGCCGCGGACATTGAGGCTTTCCTTCTGCGCTCCCTGAAGGATCAGCAAGGAAATGAGGTTGGCCACAGCACCCAAAATGGCGGCCCACAGCATAATGTCAGTCTGGATTTCGGACGGTTCGCCGAATCTGCGGATCGCCTCAATCATGATCACCACGGCTATGACGATCAGGATCAGGGCATTGGCCAGCGCGGCCAGGACCTCGGCCCTCTGGTATCCGTAAGTTCGCTGGTCGCTGGCAGGACGGGTAGCAATCCACGCAGCCATCAAGGCGATGAACACCCCTGCCGCATCGGACAGCATGTGGCCGGCATCGGCCAACAGCGCCAAGGATCCGGACACGACGGCGCCAACCACCTGGATGCCCACCACACCTAAGGTGATGGCCAGGACGGCGAACAGCCGCTTCCGATGCTTGCCGGTTGCTGTGACTCCGTGGGAGTGGTTGTGGTCGTGCCCCATGCCTATAAGGCTAGCCCCAGCCGAGCTCATGCAAGCGGTCGTCATCTATTCCGAAGTGGTGAGCAATCTCATGTACCACGGTGATGGCCACTTCGTCGATGACTTCTTCACGGGTGCTGCAGATGTTCAGGATGGGTTGGCGGAAGATCGTGATCCGGTCCGGGAGGGATCCTGCCTCCCACCAAGAGTCGCGTTCGGTCAGGGGGACTCCCTCGTAGAGCCCCAACAACACAGTGTCTGGATTCTCTCCGGGTTGTGGTGTGTAGTCGTCCTCAATGAAGATCGCCACATTGTCCATGGCACTGGCCGCTTTGGGCGGGATCAGCTGAAGGGCGTCACTGACGGCTTCCTCAAAGTCCTCAGGCGACATCTCGTAAGGCCCTGAAACATAGGCCTCATCAACAGGCCTTTTTTCCAGAGGGCTGTGCACCGCGTTCCGTTCCCGCAGCGGCGAGGAAGGGCGCTCGCCGTCGGGAACTATTGGCAGGCCGGGAGGAAGATTCACGGGCATGATTGAACTTTAGTCCGCCAACGCAGCAATAGCTCAGTGTGTGATGGGAGATACTGAACTCAATCCTCCGTTTCTACAGACACAGGAACCGCATGACCGGCACCGCTTCCCTCGCACCTGAACCCCTCGACGTCGTGGTTGTGGGTGAGGCATTGATCGACATCGTCCAGTCGGCGGACGGGCAGAAGGAGTACCCCGGCGGATCGCCTGCAAATGTCTCGTACGGCCTTGGCCTGTTGGACGTGAAAACGGGCCTGCTGACAGCGATCGGCCGTGACGAACGGGGTGATGCAATCGCTGCCCACTTGCAACACGCCGGCGTGGTGCTGTTGCCCGGATCCATGTCGGCAGGCAAGACCGCGACGGCAACAGCCCGCATAACGGCCGACGGTTCCGCAGATTACACGTTCGATATCGACTGGGCACTGGCTCCGCTGGCCTTGCCCTATGCGCCCAGGATCCTGCACACCGGGTCCATCGCTACGTTCCTGGAGCCCGGTGCAAGCGTTGTCCGGAGCTTGCTGGAACAGGCCCAGGGCGGATGCATGGTCACATACGATCCCAATATCCGCCCCGATCTTCTTGGTAGTCACCAAGAGGCACTCTCACTGTTCGAGGAAATTGTGCCCCTGACGGATGTGGTCAAACTCAGTGGCAGCGATGCGCGTTGGCTCTACCCCGGCAAGGCGCTGGAGGACACGGCGAGCCACCTCTTGTCGCTTGGCACAGGACTTGCTGTGGTGACTCAGGGGGTCAAGGGCTCCCTCATGGCCACCCGGCACATACAGCTCACTGTCCCGGCAGTCCCTGCGACTGTGGCGGACACCATCGGCGCCGGCGATTCCTACACGACAGCGCTCATCATGGGGCTCCTGCTGCGAGGCAGCGACGGACTCGCACCAACGGTGCTGGAACGGATCGGCACCATTGCCTCCATGGCTGCTTCCATTGCTGTGGGCCGGCCAGGTGCCAACCCGCCCACGCACCGGGAACTTCTGATGGGTATGGCCCGCTAGCTCAGCCTCTACGTTCGGCGCGGGTCCGGCGTCGCGTGAGGCCTACGCCAATCAGGCAGATGACGCCGCCGATCAATCCCCAAATAGTGGGGATCTCCTGGAGTACCGCCCACGAAATCAAGATGGTGGTGCCCGGAACAAGGTAGGTGGTGGCGGCGAGCTTTCCGGCCGAGATCAGCGATAACGCATACGCCCATGTGGTGAAAGCGATGGCAGTGGGGAAGATGCCCAAATACACCAGTCCCAGGGTGGCAGGGAGCGGTGCCGCTTGGACTTCGGAGATCAACTGACCCGTCCATGGCAAGCAGCAGATTGCGCCCACCATGATGCCGAACCAGGTCGCCTGCCCAGCCGTGAATTTCCGGAGCACGGGTTTCTGCAGGATCGCGCTCACAGAGGCGAGCACAGCGGCAAGCAAGCACAAAAGCACACCGGCCACGTCCGCCGTCGAGCGCTGCCCGGAACCCAACGCAATCATTGCGACGCCGCAGAAGGCAACACCGCTGCCAATCAGCAGCCACCGCGGGAAGCCTTCCTTGAGGAAGATTCCGGCAAGAATGGCGATGAGAATGGGGGAGACGTTGATCAGCATGGCGCTGGTGCCGGCGTCGAGCAGGTGCTCCGCGGCGTTCAGCGCCACGTTGTAGCCGCCGAACCACATCACCCCGTAGGCCACGATCGGCAACCATTCCCGGCCGCTCGGCCACACCTTCAGTGTTGGCAGCACCACGATTCCAAGTACGACGGCGGCAACCGCCAACCGTCCCAGCGTCAAGGAACCGGGGGAGAAGCTGGGGCCCACGGCCCGGATGCCCACGAAGGCCGAAGCCCACAGGACCACTGTGATGATGACGGCGGCGATGCCGAGTTTGCTGATGGCTGCTCCCGGCGCGGGGGTGGTGCGCGGGGACAGGTCCGGGGAAGGCTGGCCGGGTTCGGCCGGGGTGGTGGTTGTCATAGGGCAAATCTATCCGGCATGCAGCGGTGGCGGCTGGCGGTTTTCGGACGCGTCAGGACAAGATCCTGCCAATGTTCCGTGTTGGCCTCTCGGGTGCCCTGATCTGTGGTCCAGGGCACTCTGCAAACCTCGATTTGGGAATATCGCCATCTATGCTCTAAAGTTTTAGAGTCCAGTTCGGACGAGCGAGACACGGAAAGAACGCGTAAAGCGTCCCTTTTCTTCGCGAAATCCGAATTGAGTTCAGGCCCCCATCGTCTAGCGGCCTAGGACACCGCCCTTTCACGGCGGCGGCACGGGTTCGAATCCCGTTGGGGGTACGCAAGGAAGTGGTAAATCGGATGAAAAAAGTCTGGTAAACTAGAAGCCTTGAAAAAAACGCGGTAGAGATACTGCAAACGCAAGGCCCTGTAGCGCAGTTGGTTAGCGCGCCGCCCTGTCACGGCGGAGGTCGCGGGTTCAAGTCCCGTCAGGGTCGCTCTGAGCGCCGAAGAAATTCGGTTCTCAAGGTGACATGTCACCTAGGCTCTGTAGCTCAGTTGGTAGAGCGTTCGACTGAAAATCGAAAGGTCACCGGATCGACGCCGGTCGGAGCCACCACTGGGAAGCATCAGTTCTTCGGAACTGGTGCTTTTCTTCTTTAACGCAATTGGCAGGGTTTGCCTCGGGGGTTGTAGGACAAAACGGTGTAGGTCCCGGGACCATGGAACCGCTGCTAAGGTCGTTGCGCCGGCACCCGGGGACGGGAGCCGGCGCACGCTTTTGTTACTTCCCCTGAAGCCTCTAGAGGATGGGGCTCATGGCGTTCCAGCTGGAGCCGACCCGAACTTGGGGGAGCATGCCGCCTTTGCCGTTACCGGGGTGCATCCACAGGTTCCCTGCCCCGTCGCGGGCAAGCACGTCCGCGAAACCGTCGGCATCCCGACCCTGCGGAGCCTTCGGGTCCGGCCACTTGCTGTCCATAAGGATGACCTTGCCTGACTCCGATACCAGGACTTTGTCATGAATTGGGTCGACGGCGATGCCGATGCCATTGAGGGTGAACTTCCCGAGGCTCTGAAAACGGCCGTCCTTCGCCGCGGTGATCTCCACACCGCTCTCGCTTCCCCAAAAGCGATTCCCGAAGAGCATCGTCCGCGTCTCGGGGTCGTAAGCCAGCATGGACCCGCTATCACTGCCGGGGAAGAAGTCCGGGAACTGGGTTACTTTGCCGTCTTTGTACTCCACCAGGTCTCCCATATTCGAAAACAGGAGCCGATTTTCCACTGGATCGAAGGCAAGGCCGACACTTCCGCCGTTGATGAGGGCTACGCTCCCCCGTCTATCTGTGAGACGTAAGCCGTGTGCGTGTTCGAATCCACGGCCACGTGATGTGGTCCCAGTTCCACAGCTACCGTATTGGTCACCGATGTCCCCTTGATCACGAAGACCTTGTTCTCCATAGCCGTGACTTAGACCGTATGGTCACCGGAATCGACCCCTTGAGGACGTATACGGTACCGCTCGTTTCATCGACCGCCATATCAATGATTTCTCCTCCGACCTCGATGGTGGCAGACACCGGATACGGCACATCCGCCGCGAAGGCGAAATTGAACTCCCCAGCAGGAACGCTGTCAGGACTGATAAGGCGCAGACGCGCAGTAGGCTCTTTCGTCTCATAAAGCAGCACACTACGGAGGCGAATTTCACAGCCACGGGAACGAGTTGCAATGTACTAAAAAGCATTGGCCACAGCATGTTCAGCCCTTTGGGGTTCGCCGGACGTTGAGGGGTCGCATTGCCGGGCCTGAATTCCACCGTGAGTAGGGCAGATTTATATGGATTCTCGCTGACATGCGTCATGAACACCACGCCACGGTCACTTAATGACCATGGGGGGAATTCAAGCTTTGCGACTCTCAAGCATTCGGTAGCTGTCTTTAGTCAACACATATTTTGGAGAGTATTTCAATGAAATTTTTTGTAAAGTCAAGCAGTCTCGCGGCGCTCGGACTGTTGGCTCTGACCGCCTGCAGCGGTCCCAGCGCAGGAAGTTCGGAACCTTCGTCATCCCCGTCGTCATCATCTTCGTCTTCTGCCTCGCCGTCCGGGGTCTCTTCTGAAGCCGCTTCCTCTTCAGGTGCTTACACGACGGCGGCTTGGGCGCTGCCGATCTCCGAGGCAGGGGACAAGCTGGGCACCATCAAGGGCGACAGCTTCAGCGTGGACATCTACCAGGTAGCCACCGATGTTGCGTCCAAGGACAGCATGTTCGTGGACAAGGAGACCAAGGAGAACCTGCTCAAGAAGGGTGATCCCGTGGTGTACCTGAACTACGTGGTCACCAACACCTCAACAGCTGAGATTCCCTTGAGTCACTCACTGGTTAACACTTCCGCTAAGTACACGGACTGGAAGTACCTCGGCGGGATGCCTTCGGATTCCAGCAGCGAGGGTTTCAAGAAGCACGGGCTCTCGGACTCCGGTATCAAGTTAAAGGAAAAGGATCCATTCGTGTTGAAGCCGGGCGAGTCCTTCAATATTGCGGAGAATTTTGCTTACGCAGCCGGCAAGGAAACGAAGATCACGGCCATCATGACGCCCCAAAATGCTGCCGGTGACCTCGATCACGACAAGAAGGAAACGGCGGAAACCATAGTCCTCCTCAAGTAGTTTCCTTGGTGCGAAGTTCATCCGGTTAGTACAAATGGATTAGCTCCGGGAATGGGACGAACGCCCACTATTTGAGGTATATAAAGGTCAGCTGAGGGAAAGATGCTCTTATTGATGCAATACTTTTATCCTTCTCCACAAAGGTCGTTTCATTCGCATGGTGCTGGCAGTAGGCTCGGGGCAGCCCAAGGTTTATGGAACTATTCGGGCTTTCTCATCCATGCTGTTTGGAAATGAAAAGGATTTATCGTGAAGAATCCCAAGAAACTGATCCTCACTGCCGTCATGAGCGCCGGACTTGTAGCCGGGGGCGTTGCGGCCGGGGCGCCAGCAGCAAACGCGGCGACCAGCTGCCCTACTAACTATCTTTGTTTGTACTCCGGAACTAACCAAACAGGCACCATGCTCTTCATGGGCAATGGATCGTCCATGAATAACAGCGGCGGCTATTTTCAGAGCTCCTATCTTGCCGGCGGCAGCGCTGTTCGTAGCTCAGTAAACAACACGTTGGGTCGTTTCTGCACGTATAGTGCCTCCCTGGTGAAGACAAACATTCTTGCTGCACAAACCGGGGGAAACCTTGCCTCGACGAACGTTCGGTACGTCAAGATTTGCTAGTTTCTCCACCATACTGATGCCGTGAACGCGAGTTGATTGCGCCAGTGAGGGTCGAATGATGGCAAATGAGGCAGTGCCCGCAGCGTTCGCCGCGGGCACTGCCTTTTTGTTGACTAGCCTGCGGCTCACTTCAGCGGCGTGCAGTGACGAGCTGGTACTCGAGAAGTCCTCGGCCGCACGCTGACAGCCCGGGATGGGGCGCAGTCGGGTAGCTGTCCCGAGAATCACCAGAACAAAAACTATTGACGCCCCCGATTCGCCATGACAGCATGATGACCACAAGTTGATACCGGTATCAACTTGTTCCAACACTCCCACGTTGTCATTCGAAAGGACCATCCGTGCTTGGCTTCAAAGAAGAGGAATTCCTCACGCAGACCCGCAGTGCACTGGCACTGCAGGGGCAGATCGAAACGGTGGTCCACTCCATCCAGGAGCGGGAACCGGCCAACCTGTTCCTCATTGGTGCCGGCGGAACCTACGCCGCGATGCTGCCCTACGAGCACTTCATCCGGTCCCGCTCCACGCTGCCTGTCCGTGCATCCATCGGCAAGGAACTGATGCTGACGGAGGATCCCACGTTCGGTCCCGGCTCAGTAGCCGTCTTTGCCTCGGTCTCGGGTACCACGGAAGACGTCATCGAGGCCATCGAGTTTGCCAAGGCAAAGGGTGCCTACACCATCGGGTTCACTGGATTCGGGGACAGCCCGTTCGCCAAGGCGCTGGACGTTGCCTTGGTGACCGAGCCTAAAACCTGGCCCTTTGATATCCCCATGATTCTCTTGAGCACCCGGCTGCTCGCGGCCCGGGGCGAATTCGAAGGATATGAAGAACTGGCGGCGGAGCTGCAGACAGTTCCGGAGAGCTTGGTGGGCGTCGCACGTCAAGCTGAATCAGTGGCGGAAGCATTTGCCGAGAAGAACAAGGACGCTGACTACCATTTCCTGGTGGGCACCGGGAACCTCTGGGGCCTCACGTACCTCTATTCCATGTGCATTCTTGAAGAGATGCAGTGGCTCCGGACCACTCGTGTGCACGGTGCAGAGTTCTTCCACGGCTCCTTGGAACTCATTGAGGAAGACACCAGCCTCATGCTGCTGGTGGGCGAGGACGAGACCCGCCCGCTGATGGACCGCGTGGCCAAGTTCGCCGAAAACTACAACAAGAACACCACCTTGCTGGACAGCAAGGACTATGAACTCCCTGGCGTAAGCCCCCGATTCCGTGCACTCCTGGCCCCGCTGATTCTGGATACCGTCCTTGACCGTTTCAGCAAGCACCTCGAACGCGTCCGCAACCACTCCCTGGACCTGCGCCGCTACTACCGGGTGGTCGAATACTGACCAACACGACGCCTGCAGAGGCATCGGCCACGCTGCGGGCCCGGCGATGCCGGGCCCGCAGCTTCGAGACAGGAAGAGCATGAAAGTAATCGGGTTCGGGGACAACATTGTGGATCGTTTTCTCGATCGCAAGGTGATGTACCCCGGGGGGAACTGCGTTAATGTCGCGGTATTTGCCCGTCGGCTGGGCGCCGAGTCCGCCTATCTTGGCGTTTTCGGTTCGGATCCCCTGGGCGCCTTTGTCCGCGACGCCATCGATGCAGAGGGCGTTGACACCAGCAAGTGCATCGTCCGCGACGGCCTTAACGGGGTCACTGAAATCAAGGTAGTGGACGGCGACCGGATCTTCCTTGGCTGGAACGAAGGGGGCGTCACCATAAGTGATCCCTTCACTCTGGATGAGGAGCACCTCACGTACCTGGCCTCCGCCGATTTGGTGCATTCCAGTGTCTATTCTGCGTCGGAGGACCAGCTGCCGGCTGTCCGAAGCACTGGTGCCCTGGTCAGTTTTGACTATTCGTCGGAGCCGGAACGTCGATCAGATTCCTATCTGGTGCAGACCGCCCCTTACGTGGACCTGGCGCTGTTGTCGTGCGGAAACATGACCCGTGCCGCCGTCGAGCATGACCTCAGGCGGGTTCATGCCGCGGGCGTTTCGCTCGCGGTGGGGACCCGCGGCCAGGCAGGCGCCATGATGTACGACGGCGAACGCTTCCTCACGCAGGCCGCGGCACCTACCGATCCGCTCCGGTTCGCGGACACTATGGGTTGCGGGGATGCCTTCCTGGCCGGACTTGTGGTCAGTTTGCTTGGCTCCGGCTGGAGCCGAACGTGGCGGCCATCGGCCGACGCTTTGCAGAGGGCGTTGGTCCGGGGATCCGAGTACGCGGCGGCGCAGTGCTATGTGGAGGGTGCTTTCGGTTACGGCCGGGCAGTCGAGGTAGCAACCAGCCACCAAGGTAGCAACTAGCCATCGAGGGAACTACTAGGATCTGATGCAGAGACAAATCAACGCACGGGACCGCGGATGCGGATTCCACAACTGAAGGGGGCCGGATGGCGACGGATCATCAGAACCACCCGGCTGCCCCCACCATTACCGAAGTAGCAGCGGCTGCCGGGGTGGGGCGGGCTACGGTTGCCCGAACCCTCGGCAACTATGGTTCGGTCAGCGAAGCCACTCGCGCCAAGGTGATGCGGGCGGCCGAAAAACTGGGGTATCAGCCCAACACTTTGGCGCGCAGCATGACCACGGGAGTTACCAAAACTCTGGGAATTGTGCTGGCGGACGTTGCCAACCCGTTCTTCTCAGGTGTGCTCAAAGGAATCTCCGAAACCGCTAAAACGGCCGGGTATGACGCCATCATCCTGAGTACCGATGAGAAGCTTGAGCTGGAACGCGATGCAATAGCGGTCCTTCTGGCGAAGCAAGTGGATGGCCTCGTGGTGGCCTCCGCTGCGGGGCGAAGCGACGACGTTTCACACCTTTCCAATGCCATTGATCGCGGGACTCCAGTAGTTCTTATCGACCGCTTGGTGGACAAGCTGGAGACGGACTCCGTGGTGATCGACAACCGGGAAGCTGCCCGGTCCGCCGTTGCCTCGCTCATCCAGAATGGTCACCGGCGGATAGCCTTCGCCTGGGGTCCGGTCACTCTGAGTCCGGCGACTGATTTGAAACAAATGCACAGCATCCTGGATGAGGCACTGTGGAGTGACGGTGAGCGGTTGAGGGGCTACCTTGACGCCTTGGAAGAGGCAGGAATTCCTTTCGACACGGCTCTCATCACCCACGTTCTGAAGAATGAGGGTCAGGCCACGCGGGCTGTGAGTGGAATGTTGGCCCTTGCGGACCCGCCCACTGCCATCTTCACCACCGAAACCGAGGCGACGGTGGGGGCTTTGCATTCCTTGCGTGCCAAGAACCTTCGCGTGCTGAAGGACGTCTCCCTCATCGGTTTTGATGACAGCCCGTGGGCCGCCGTCATGGAACCTCCGTTGACCATGATCCAGCAACCCATGCGCAAGATGGGAACCGTCGCCTCCCAGCAGCTCATCGCAAGAATTGACGGCGATACCTCTGCTCCAAAGAAGCACGTCCTGCCGTCACAGCTGGTGGCCCGCTCCTCGGACGGACCTGTGCGGGCCGACCGCGCCGACTAGGAAATTCCTTCCTGTAATTTGCTATAAGTCTCTTCCGCGCTGATCTAAATCATGATTCACTGTGGTACCGGTATCACAAGTTCCAACCCCTCCCCAAGTTCAATCTCAGGAGTTACCCCTTCAGCCCGTCCGCGGTGAAGTACACCCCAACGGCGGGCGTGACTTCCCACTCCCGTAGGGGACCCGGCTGAATCGGCCCTTCGACCCGAAAGAAGAAACAATGCGAAAAAGCACCCAATCACTGATGGCATTGCTGGCCGGCGCCGCTTTGGCGCTCACCGCTTGTTCCGACGGCGGCAGTCAGCCGGCTGCTGCCCTGGACCCCAACGCTGAACCGCAGTACACGGGAACCCTCAGCATCCTCACGAAGTTTGGCGGAGACCCGCTGGAGCCATACTTTGAGGACCTGGCAGCGGAATACAAGAAGCAGCACCCGGAAGTATCCTTCGATCTCATCCAGGAAACGGACCAGAGCATCAAGGACAAGACCAAGACCCTGACCGCCTCCCAAGCCATGCCTGATATTTACTTCACCTGGGCCGGCAGTTGGGCAAACAACTTCATTGACGGGGGACTCGCAGCAGATCTATCCCCGGTTATTGCCCCTGGTACCGAATGGGGCAACAACTTCGGCGAATCCGCTCTGAAGGCCTTTTCCAAGGACGGCAAGTACTTCGCGGTTCCGCTCTACAACAACGGCAAGTTCATGGGTTACAACCAGCGGATCTTCAAAGAACTGGGTCTCACACCGCCGTCGAATTTCGATGAGCTGATCTCGTCCTGTTCGGTGCTGAAGGGAGCCGGCTACGAGCCGATCTCTTTCGGAAACAAGGACGGCTGGCCGGGTCTGCACTACCTGCAGCAACTCTTCGCTTACGAAGTGCCGGCGGAGACGCTACAGGCCGACTTCAGTCCCACAACAGCCAAGCTCGAGGACAAGGGCTACCTCAAGGCAATGGAGCAGTTCACCACATTGGTCACCGAGTGCACCGGCAGCGGTAAGGACTCCAACGGCGTCCTCTACACCACAGCGCAGCAGGCTCTGGCTGAGGGCAAGTCAGGCATGTACTACCAGGAGATCCTTGAATTCGACTCCACGGCCTCTGCCGATTCAAAGCTCAAGCAGGATGGTCTGGGCATCTTCAAACTTCCCGCCGCAACGGACGCCAAGGGCGATCCGCAAGCGATCGAAGGTTCCCCTGAGGGTTACATCATCAATGCGCGTTCCAAGAACGCCGCACTTGCAGCTGACTTCATGAAGTTCGTTACCAACACCCGGAACGCTGCCAAACTCTCCGCCCCGCCGTACGGCCAGCCCAGCGCAGTCAAAGGCGCGGTTTCCACGGAGAACTCTTCCGGACCTGTGATCGAGGGCATCAAACAGGTGAACGAAGCATCTGCGGCGATCACCTGGCTGGACTCCGTTACTGTTCCTGCGGTTGCTGATGCCTGGTTGGCCGGCGGAGAAGCCCTGGTGGCCGGAACGCAGACCCCGGATCAAGTTCTTGCTTCAGTCCGGGCTGCTTCCAGTGCAGCAAAGTAGCAGGGCAACGCCATGACCGTTTCCGATACTGACTGGAAGCCTGCGGCTCCGCCTCGGGCGCCTGTTTCCGCTAAGTCGCCAAAGAACCGAGCCGCCAAATCCGCCCGGACGCGTCGCTGGCGCAACATTGTGTGGGTGCTGCCGGCGGTCCTGCTGCTGGGTGTCTTCGCCTACCTGCCCTTGGTGCAGAACCTTGGTTTCAGTTTCCTCAAGTGGGACATCTACAGTGGCCGCCAAACCTTTGTGGGAGCGGACAACTACGTCCGCATGTTCAACGACCCCATCTTCTGGAAGTCACTCCTTAACAACACGCTGTACGCCATCATCTCCATTGCTTTCCAAGTGTTCGGGGCCATGATCCTCGCGGCCATGATCGAGGGACTTCGAAGCCAGCGGTGGAGGGGAATCCTCCGAGCCGTTTACTTTGTGCCCTCGGCGATCTCGCTGACAGTGGCTGGTCTCCTGTTCTACTTCATTTACGAGCCCGAGATGGGCATCCTGAACGCGGCGCTGGATTTCCTGGGCCTTGGAAACTTCACCCAGGCATGGTTGGGGCAGGAAAACACGGCGATCTTCGCCATCATCGCCATGAGTCAGTGGCAGGGCTTCGGGTACTGCACGCTTCTGTTCTCAGTGGCATTGCAGCGGATCCCGTCGGAACTCTATGAAGCGGCGTCCATAGACGGCGTCGGTCCTTTCCAGCGGTTCTTTTCGATTTCATTGCCGCTCGTCCGGGAAATGACCGGCCTGATGATGATTGTCACCGTGTCAGGAGCCTTTCAGGTGTTCAACGAAGTCATGGTCATGACCAGCGGAGGCCCCAACAATTCCAGCCAGGTCCTGGGCACCTGGCTCTACAGAAGCGGATTCGTTCGCAATGACTTCGGCTATGCGGCCGCCGTCGCAACCGCCGTCTTCATCATCACGTTGGTCCTTGCCGTCATTCAGCTTCGTATCTCCAAGAAAAGGAGGGTCCAATGGTGACGCGTTCAGCAGTGCTGCTGGTACTCGGGCGGGTCCTTGTTAAAGCGTTCCTGATTGCCCTCGCCGTCGTGGTTATTTATCCCTTGATATGGATGTTGCTCAACGGGGTGAAATCCAACTCCGAACTGTTCTCCAATCCCTTCGCCCTGCCCGTCGCGTGGAAATGGGACAACTACGTCACCGCGTGGAACCGAGGAGTGGGCGATTACCTTACTACCAGCGTTTTGGTGACCGTTGCTTCCACCATTGCCACCGTATTTATCAGCGCGTGGGCCGCATACGGACTGACCCGGGTGAATATCCCGTTCAACAAGGTGGTGCTGATCCTTATTCTTGGCGGCCTGATGCTCGCTCCCACGGTGGCGCTGATCCCGCTGGTCAAAATGTTCCAGAGCTTGGGACTGTACAACAACCTCTGGGCGTTGCTGATTTTGTACACCGCGTTCCGTGTTCCGTTCACAACCTTCCTCATCCGGGCTTACATGATGGATTTGCCTGCGGAGGTGGACGAGGCAGCATCAGTGGACGGAGCCTCAAAGGCCCGGGCGTTCTGGCAGGTCATCCTGCCTATGTGCAAACCGATCCTGGTTTCGACCGTTCTCTTGAACATCCTGTTCACCTGGAATGAGTACTTGTTCGCCATGGTGTTCACCAGCGGGGGAGCGCTGCAAACCCTTCCGGTGGGGCTGACCAATCTGATGTCCAAGCACGGTACGGACTATCCTGTGGTGTTCGCCGGCATGGCAATCGCAGCAATTCCTGTGATTGTGCTGTTCTTCGCAGGGCAGCGGTACTTCATCCGTGGCCTCGCTGATGGGGTTGGCAAGTAGACATGCGGGTACTGAATCCGGACCAGGTGGGTGGCTCAAATTTTGCTTACCAGCACCACACCTTGGAGCGTTGCCTCGACGACATGGCCGAGCTCGGTAGGACCGTAGTGGAGCTGTGGGGTATTGCCCCGCACCTTCACATTCCCGAAGCCGATTCAGCCCACTTGCGAAAAGTCAGGGGACAGCTGCGGGAACGTGAGCTCACAGTGTCCTGCATAACCCCGGAGCAGGTTGCCTATCCGGTCAACATTGCCTCCGGCGAGGAGTGGCTCAGGGAGCAAAGTCTGCAGTTCTTCCTGCGCGCCGCCGAGGTGTGCAGCGAGTTGGAGTCACCCCTGCTGTTCCTTACTTCCGGACGAGGATATGAGGACCAACCAGCTGAGGTCGCCTGGGGGAGGTCCGTCGTAGCCCTGCAAAACATCACTGAGCGCGCGGGCCAGTTGGGCGTGGCTTGTGTGCTTGAACCTCTTCAGCGTGTGGAGTCGAACCTCGTTACTGATGTGGGCTCGCTCCGGATAATGCTCGACGACGTCGGATCCTCAACTTTGGGGGTGGTGATTGACACCGTTGCCATGGCAGCAGCACATGAGCACGTCCGCGACTATGCCGAAGCTTTCGGCGAGGGCATCAAGCACGTGCACCTGGTTGACGGTGCTCCCACCGGCCATCTGGCGTGGGGCGACGGTTTTCTGGACCTCGAAGAAATTCTGCGCGAACTCAGTCAGCTGAACTACAGGGGCACGCTGACCTTTGAACTCTTTGGCGACGGCTCCTACGCGTTGGACCCACGCGCTGCAGTGACTCAGTGTCTCGATGCCTTTGAAGCCAGCCTGACCCGGATCCCGGTTTAGCCGGTCTCTGCTCCGGGGCAGCCCCAGGAGTTGGGGTTTTCCTGGCAGGTGTCGGCGACGAGGGCTTTTTCTGTTTTCCAGACGTGGATGGTTTTGGCGGGTGTGGTGATGTCCAGGGTTCCGTTGATGGGTAGGGGTGGGCCGTTGTTGACGGAGTAGGTGCCGGCGAAGTTGGTGGTGACGGTTGCTTGGTAGTTGCCGGTTTCCGTGTAGCTGTGGCTGGTGCGTGTGTCGTTGGTGAGCCATTCGGTTTCGGGGATGGAGTAGCCGGCGGCTGGTGTGGGGCCGAGGGTGGTGCCGTCGCCGAAGGTGTAGGTGAAGCTGGCGGGTGTGGCGGTGAGGTGGACTGTTTGGCCGAGGATGGTGACGTTGAAGGTTTGCTCGCCGGCGGTGGTGTAGAAGTTGGTGGGTCCGCCTTTGAGGGTGTGGGGGAAGGGTTGGGCTTCGAGGGTTCCGGGGTTGACGGGGAGTTGTTGGAAGTCGGTGAGGATCCGGGCGGCGATGTTGTCCAGGACGTTCTCGGGTTCGGGGTCGTACAGGCAGGTAGGGCCGCTGACAGGGATCCAGTCGGTCCAGCCGGGGTTGGTGATGGCTTTGGGGGCCTCTTTCCAGATGACCGGTGTGCCTGCTTCCGCGCCGACTGCGGCGGCCGGGCATTCGAGGGCGTCACAGCCGGGATCCTTCGTGTCGGGTCCGTCGGCCCGGCAGTGAACATCGGCCATGTACTGATTCGGATCGTCGGCTGCGGGTGAGGTTGATGATCCTCCGAGACTTGGTGCTAACTGTCCGCTCGTAGGATCGATTTTGAACCTGGCACCTATATCGATTCCTTCATCCCCCGCATTGTTTCCAGCCCATACGTCATCCGCCGATGCGGGTGTCAGTGCCAGACTGCAACATACTAATAGCCCGAAGGCGATGCCAAGGGCCGAGCGGATTACCGCATCGAAAGTCCTACTCGATGACGCCAAGGTCCACCACCGTCCAAGCGCCGTCGGCAAACTTGGCGAAGAGGGCGAACGCATCATTTGATGCTTCCGATCTTGATCGCCCGATGCTTCCGTCCGCGTTGTAGTAGTCGATTTGCTCTTGTACGACCTGCACTTTGGCCGCCCTCATGGTGTCGGCGGTCCATTGCACTTCCACCACCGGGATCGAGATCTTCCCTCCCGACAGCCACCGCCCATCCACATATCCGTCTTCGCCGGACTCCTGAAGACGGAGACAAAGCCGGCAGTCTCGGGAGGTCAGCGGCAGCCAGAACGACATATCGCCTGTTTCTCCCACGTAGGACAGCTGCGCGTACCAGTACCCAATAAACGCTTCCAGCCCCGCCTTGGAGTTTTCCTTCGCCAGCTCCGGCATCACGGGTACTGGCACGTTCTGTGCTTTTCCTTGGGCGTCGGCTGGCTTGTACACGGCAGACGCTGACGGAGTGGCCGTGGTCCCTGGTGGAGTAGCCGAAGCCGCCGGAACCGGAACGCTTGAGGTGGGCGACGCCGTCGTCGTGCCTGTTTGGGAGGCTCCACCGCCGGGCGTGCTGCCGCCCTGGCAGCCGCTCAGAAGCAAGGCTACTGAGAGTGCCACTGCCGCTGACCGGGCGCGAATAAAAGGCAGAGACACTAATGAGTGGCGTGGCATGGCGAGGCTCCCCAACAGCTGTTTTGGTGATGTGTCGGCCAGTCTAGGTGGGAAGAACAACCGCGACCCAGCCAGGAATTCGTGCTTGTGGATAACCCGCCGGAGTCGGGCGCGTTCCCTTCCCTCCGACGCTTCTCCCAAAGCGTCGGAGCTAGACGCTAGGGTGGTACTCAAGAGAAGGGGAGTGCTCCATGGAAGACCATAATGTGCAGCTTGATCCTGTGCCCGGGGGCGAAATCCCTGGTACCGGACGCACCATCATCTCCGAGGCGGCCGTCGCCAAAGTTGCGGGCATCGCTGCCCGCACAGTGCCCGGCGTCTACTCCTTGGGCTCCGCCCCATCCCGCGCGCTGGGTGCTATTCGCGACGCCGTCGGAAGCTCGGACCACGCCGCAGGCGTCCGCGCCGAGGTAGGAGAGACCCAGGTAGCAGTGGACATCACTTTGGTGGCTCTCTACGGCCACCCCCTGCACGGTGTCGCCAACCAGGTCCGGGCTGCCGTATACCGCGCCGTGGAAGAACTGGTGGGTCTCCAGGTGATTGAGGTCAACATCGAAATCACGGACGTCTTCATTGCACCGCCGGCCAAACCCGCGGGAAGCAAGACAGTGGTAGTGGAAAGGGAGGCACTTCAATGAGCATGACCGTGGTGGGAATCGCTATCGGCGCTTTCGTGGCTTTCATGTCCTTCTCGTTCGGGCTATGGGGTTTCCTGATCTCGCTGCTTTTCATGGGCATAGGTGCCCTGCTTGGCCGTGCGGCTGAGGGCAAGCTGGATCTTCGCAGTGTGCTGGATGCCATCACGGGCCGGCGCTCTTCGTCATGAGCGTGGCTGAGGCTGTGGAGTTCACCACCAGCCTGGCCGGCCATAACCGGATCAGTACCCAGGCTTTGACATCGTTGGCTCGAGCCGCCGCAGCGCAGGCGCTCGGCGTTGACGCCGGCGACATCCGCGCTGATTGGGCGGACGACGACGGCCTGTTGGCTTTGTCCATCGTGGCACCTATCAGCGTCCCGGCTTTGACCGAGGTGTTACGCGATCCGCAGCGTGTCCAAGGCTTTGGGGGCTCCATCTGGGACCGTGCGGTAGCCGCCAAGGCCTTCGTTCTTGAAACCGTCACCCGGCTCAGTGGTTCCCAACTCAGCAGGGTGGACATCAGGATCAGCGGAGCACACGTCACTGAGGGAGGCCGCGTCCAGTGACCCAGGATCAGGAAACACAGCAGATAGATGCAGCTGATTCGAATACGGGAGCAAGCCCTGTGGCCGGGGAAGACCCGGGGATGAGCCGTATCCTGCGCCGAGAAACGCATTCGTCCCGTGCGGGAGCGTCTGTGATCGCGGCAGTTCTGGTGATTGTTCTTTGCGGCTACGCCTTGCTGGAAGCAGGAGTCCGCGCGATCGGGCAACCGCCGTGGCTGATAGACCCCACTACGGCGGCGGAGCGCATTATCGCCCTCCCGGAAGGCATCTCACCGTTGCTGCTTGGGGCGAGTGGTGCCGTCATCGCAATGGTGGGGCTCTTCTTCCTGTTGCATGCTGTCCTGCCGGGCAGGCGAGCCCGCCACTTGCTCCGGGACCCACGCACCGCCGTTGTGGTTGATGATGAGGTCCTGGCCTCGGCGCTGGCACGTCGTGCACGAACTGCCGCGAACGTCACCCAGGAACAGGTCATGGTGATTGTCTCGCGGCAATTGGTGGTGGTGAACGTGCGGCCGACGTCCGGCAGCCGGGTCAGTGAAGAAGCAGTGCTAACAGCTGTTCAGGCTGAACTTGAGGAAATGTCGCCGGTGCCCATGCCTGCTGTCCGGGTCAACCTGGCGTCGTCAGGGGTGATCGGAGCGTGAACGGAACACCTAGGGCCCTCAACCGCATACTGCTGTTCATCATCGGCGTGAAACTGCTGGCCGTCGGAGTGCTTCTGGTGCTGTTGGCCACCGTGCCGGCAGTGGCCGCGTGGTGGCATGGTTGGTCAGCTTCGGTGTGGGCTGGTGCGGAAAATGCCTTCAGGCAAACGCACCTCCCCGGGCGGGAAGAGAGCTGGCTGTGGATTGTGGCCGGCATTCTCTTGGTGGCCATCATCATTGCGATGATCGCTTGGTTGTCCCAGCAAGGTAAAGGCCGGGCGAACCTCCTGGTGGCGAGCGACGACGACAGCGCGGTGGACGGGGAAGTCCGGATCGGCGGCGGCGTGGCCGAGCAAGCGCTGAGAGCTGCCCTGTCTGAGAGGACGGATCTCGCCGGCGCCTCTGTTGCCACCCTTGAAGTGAAAGGCCAGCCCGGACTACGCATCCGCATCCAACCAAGGCAGGGCGTGGCGCCTCACATTCTGGCTGCGGAAGTGTCGCAGCTGGTTGAAGCGATGGACCTGGTCATCGGGCAGAAGACTCCCGTGCTGGTGCACATGGTTTCCGGCGCCAGGGCAAGGTTTACCAAGGCGGAAAGGGTCCGCTGAGAACCCTCAGGGTCCTGCGGATCACTGGGTCCAACCGTCACAGAGGAGAACGTCATGAGGGAAGAAACCACCGGGCTGTTGGCGGAACTGGCTGCGCTTGAAGAACCCCGGGCTCGTGAAGTGAACGAAAAACACGGCGATGACCATGGGGTGAATCTCAGCAAGCTGCGCGCCATCGCGAAGAGGCTGAAAACCCAGCAGGATCTCTCCCGTGAGCTATGGGCAACCGGTGACACTGCGGCCAGGTTGCTGGCTCTCTTGATCTGCCGGCCCAAGGACTTTGAACGCGAGGAGCTGGACGGCATGTTGCGGGGTGCGCGGACTCCCAAAGTGCAGGACTGGCTGGTCAATTACGTTGTGAAGAAGAGTCCGCATTCCGAGGACCTGCGGGTGGCATGGTTCGCAGACCCTGATCCCGTGGTGGCCAGTGCCGGCTGGGCTCTGACCTCGGAACGGGTTGTCAAAAAACCCCAGGGCATGGACCTGATGCATTTACTGGACACGATTGAGGCCCGGATGAAGGAAGCCCCGGACAGGCTCCAATGGGCCATGAACACCTGCCTGGCGCAGATCGGGATCGAATTCCCGGAGCATAGGGCCAGGGCCTTGGACATTGGGGAGCGCTTGGAAGTACTGAAGGACTACCCCACGCCACCTAACTGCACCTCGCCGTTCGCGCCGGCTTGGATTAATGAAATGGTGCGGCGTCAGTCAGCGAAATGAGACCGGTCAGCCTCTGTTTCTGTGCATCATCCGGTAAGTGAGCTCGGCGAGCAGCTCTTCGTCGGAGAGGTGTGAGGCCCGCGAGATCGGGGCGTTGGGAACGGTGACGCGGGGAGGCCCCTGACGTGATTCTTCGCCCGTGCGCATGTCGTCAGGGGTGATCATGTCCGGGGCGAAGTTCGATTTACCTTTCAGGACCTCGGACACCGAGCCCGCCCTCCAGCCCAAAGCGTGCTCGAGCTTGCGCTGGTTGATCTCCTGCGTCCGCCGGGTTCCTGATTCCAGCGTGCGGACCGTCTTGATTGCAGTTCCTGCCTGCTTGGCCAACTGAACCTGGCTCAGCCCTTGCGCCAAGCGTTCTTCCTTGATCAGGCGGCCTATGGTTTGCAGTGCTTCAAGTTCATCCACGATTCCTACTTTTCCATAGGCAATAGTAGGCAATCAAATTAGGGCGGCGAATGGTTCGTCCGGGATTTGGCGGCAACCGTCCGCGGTTGACTGGACTCCCGCCGCCCGCAGTGAAGCTCAGGCGACTTGGTATCGATGCGATTACATTCGGTGTAAGCGCTTGCATTCGCATGATGATCCTAGTTAGTGTGAGCGTCACCACATCAATTGCGCCGCCGAATCTTTGTACTCAGCGAGGAGTCTTTAGCATGAAGAAAACCAAGTACCTGCTACCGGTCGCAGCCGCCGGTGTTCTGGCACTTACCCTTTCCGCCTGTAGCGGAGATGGTGGCGGTGGAGGATCCACCGCCGGCTCGGATGATTGCTCCGCCTACGAAAGCTATGGCAAGCATGACGGCAAGACCGTCTCCGTCTACTCCACCATCGTGGATATTGAAGCAACCAACCTCGAGGAATCCTGGTCGCAGTTCGAGAACTGCACAGGCATCACCGTTAAGTACGAGGGCAGCAAGGAATTTGAAACGCAGATCGGCGTGCGTGCCCAGTCCGGCACTGCCCCTGATGTTGCGATCTTCCCGCAACCCGGCCTCCTTGCCACTCAGGCACGTGCAGGCTACCTGAAGCCTGCTCCGAAGACCGTCTCCGATCTTGTGGACAAGAACTGGTCCCCGGACTGGAAGAAGTACGGCACCGTGGACGGCACCTACTACGCCGCTCCGATGCTTGCCAACGTCAAGGGCTTTGTTTGGTACTCGCCCAAGACCTTCAAGGACAAAGGCTGGGAAGTCCCCAAGACCTGGGACGAAATGATCGATCTGTCCAAGAAGATCGCGGCAGATGACAAGAACATGAAGCCGTGGTGTGCTGGTTTCGAATCCGGCGAGGCAACCGGCTGGCCGGGCACCGACTGGATCGAGGACGTTGTCCTGCGCGCCCACGGACCCGAGGTCTACGACCAGTGGGTGGCCCACCAGATCCCGTTCAATGACCCCAAGATTGTTGATTCCTTCAACAAGGCCGGCGACATCCTGCTCAACCCGGAGATGGTGAACGGTGGCTTCGGCGACGTTCGCACTATCCTGAGCACCGGTTTCGCCCAGGCGGGCCAGCCGGTCCTGGATGGTACCTGCGCCATGCACCACCAGGCCAACTTCCAGGCTGCTAACTGGCCTGCAGGAACCAACGTTGCCGAGGACGGCGACGTATGGGCCTTCATCACCCCGCCGATCGACGAAAGCAAGGGTAAGGCAGTTACCGGTGGCGGCGAGATGGTTGGCGCCTACAAGGACACCGCTGAAGTTCAGTCGTTCCTGGCCTACCTGGCAAGCGCCGACTTCGCCAACAACCGCGTCA
Source organism: Arthrobacter sp. 9V (assembly GCF_902506065.1). Classification (GTDB taxonomy): domain Bacteria; phylum Actinomycetota; class Actinomycetes; order Actinomycetales; family Micrococcaceae; genus Arthrobacter. Next base: position 4,133,241 of record NZ_LR732912.1, on the reverse strand, counting down.
AGCTTGGCGGCGTGGTCAGCGCAAACAAGGGCCTGGACCCCAACAACGCCCAGTCTGACCTGGACAAGCTGACGGTCAAGATCCTTCAGGACCCTGACACCGTGTTCCGCTTTGACGGCTCTGACCTGATGCCGAGTGCAGTTGGTTCCAACTCCTTCTGGAAGGGCATCGTGCAGTGGATCAACGGCACGTCCTCACAGGATGTTGCCAACAGCATCGAGTCCAGCTGGCCTAAGAGCTAACTCCCAAAGTGCTGCCTCCCCTGACTGGTACCGCCAGCCGGGGAGGCAGTGCTTTTCCCGGAACTTAGTGATTCACTCACGCCCCGGAGGTTGGGTATGGAATTCGTTGGAGAAAAACTCCTTCAAGTAGTGATAGCCCTGGCGATATTCGCCGCGGTTATCGGCATCATCATGCTGCTGGTGGACAGGGCACCTAAATCGATCAAGGACAAAGTAACCGTTGCGGGCTTCCTTGCCCCCGCGGCCATCCTGATGCTGGTGGGCCTGGTTTATCCGGCGGTTCGCACGTCAATGCTGGCCTTCACTGATGCCAGCGGCAACGGCAACGGCTTTGACAACTTCGTTTGGATGTTCACGCAGCCCGAGGCTCTGACCACGCTGAGGAACACCGTCATTTGGACCGTCCTGGTTCCGCTGCTATCCACGAGCTTTGGACTTGCCTACGCCGTGTTCATTGACAAAGCCCGTGGAGAGCGGGTTTTGAAATCGTTGGTCTTCATGCCCATGGCCATCTCCTTTGTGGGCGCCGGCATCATTTGGAAGCTCGTCTATGACTACCGCGGCCCGAACATTGAGCAGACCGGTGTCATCAACTTCTTCCGGGTCTCCTTGGGTATGGATCCCAAGCAGTTCCTTTTGGACGCCCCGGGAAACACCTTCTTCCTGATCATCGTCATGGTCTGGATCCAGACCGGCTTTGCCATGGTGATTCTCTCTGCAGCCATCAAGGGTGTCCCCGTGGAACTCCTTGAGGCGGCCCGCCTGGATGGGGCCAACGCCTGGCAGCAGTTCCGCAACGTGACGGTCCCGGGTATCCGTGGAGCCTTGGTGGTGGTGCTGACAACCATCACCATCGCCACGCTGAAGGTGTTCGATATTGTCCGAACCATGACCGCAGGCAACTACGACACGTCCGTGGTTGCCAACGAAATGTATACGCAGGCCTTCCGCGCAGGTGAGCCGGGACGCGGTGCCGCATTGGCCTTGGTCCTGTTCCTCATGGTGTTGCCGATCGTCGTGTACAACGCTCGAGTCCTTCGCAAGCAAAGGGAGATCCATTGACAGCCACGCCAGCCCCGAAAGAGGCCTCGAAGGCCACCCGGCAGCGTCCTGGATCCGATCCGACGGAGGACGCCCAGCCGATCATGCGGCGCGTCAAGACCAAGCTCACGTCCAAGTGGGCAACAGCGGCAGCCGTCATTATCGCCGTCGTATGGTCTGTGCCGACCTTCGGCCTCTTTGTCACCTCGTTCCGTCCTGCCGCCAAGCAGGTGGGTCCCCGGTCCGACGGCTGGTGGAATGCCTTCGTCGACTGGCAGTTCACGTTCAAGAACTATGTGGACGTCCTGACACCGGCGGGCTCACAGTCCGCCAACCTGTCGCAGTACTTCGTCAACTCCATTGCGATCGTCATCCCGGTCACCATCTTCGTGCTGGTATTGGGGTCCATGGCTGCGTATGTTTTCGCGTGGGGAAAGTTCAAGGGCCGCGACGCACTCTTCATCTTCGTCTTCGCCCTGCAGATCATTCCGCTCCAGATGGCGCTGATTCCGCTGCTGCAGTTCTTCACGCAGACCCTGCAGCTCCCCGCGGGCTCGTACGCCCAGCTGTGGATTGCCCACACCATGTTCGGCCTTCCGTTGGGCATCTTCCTCCTCCACAACTTCATCTCCGAAATTCCCGGTGAAGTCATTGAGGCGGCAAGGGTGGATGGTGCCGGACACAGCACCATTTTCTGGCGGATCATTCTGCCGCTCTCGGTCCCGGCCCTTGCCTCGCTGGCCATCTTCCAGTTCCTGTGGGTCTGGAATGACCTGCTGGTGGCGCTGGTGTTCTCCGGTGGAACCGCTGACGTTGCTCCGATCACGCAGCGTCTGGCAGAAATTTCCGGCACCCGTGGTGCCAGGGATTACCTGAACCCGGCAGCAGCGTTTGTCTCCATCATCATCCCGCTTCTGGTGTTCTTCGGATTGCAGCGCTACTTCGTTCGCGGCCTGCTTTCCGGCGGCCTCAAGGGGTAGGTACTGCGGCCTCGGTTACGCAGCGCGTTACGTGCACGCGTAACCGAGGGCCGCAATCCACAAGTACGCACCTAAGGTTTGAAGGCGGAGCAACGACGGCCGGAGAGGGGAGCCTGTGTCAAAAACTACGGGTAGATCCCAACGTGGCGGCCATACCGGTGTCAGTATTGAGGACGTTGCCGCAGCCGCTGGAGTTTCCACCGCCACCGTCTCACGAGCCGTGCGGGGACTGCCGCGGGTCTCTCCCGCCACCCGCGAAAAAATTCTTGAAGTAGCCAGTTCCCTGGGGTACGTGGCGTCGTCGTCGGCGTCAGGCCTGGCAACCGGCCGTACGCGCACCATCGGCGTGCTGGCCCCCTTCGTCAGCAGGTGGTTCTTCTCCAAAGCGATCGAGGGCGCGGACCGGGAGCTCCACTCCCGCAAGTACAACCTCTCCTTGTTCAACCTGGGCGGCCATGGCAGCAACCGTGAGCGCCTCTTCAGTTCCACCATGGTCTACAAACAGATTGACGCCTTGCTGGTGCTGTGTATGTCCTTGACCGAGGAAGAGCTGGAACATCTCCACAAGATCGATATCCCGCTGGTAGTGGTGGGCGGTCACGTTGAGGACTGCGCCTACATAGGCATCAATGACTACGACGCCGCGTCCACCGCCGTGCGGCATCTGCTGGACTTGGGACACAAGGACATCGCGCTGCTCCATGGCGACGACGAAACGGACCTGAATTTCGACGTTCCCCGCGTCCGTATCCGCGCCTTCCAGGAAGTCATGACCGACGCCGGCCTGGAAGTCCGTCCCGAATGGGACCAGTGGGGGGACTTCACAGTCGCCAGCGGGCAGCAAGCGTTCAACCGGCTTTGGAGCCAACCAGGCCGCAAGCCAACGGCTATTTTCTGTTCCTCGGATGAGATGGCGATGGGTGTCATTTTCGAAGCGGGGCGGCACGGGGTCAGGGTCCCGCAAGACCTCTCAGTCATCGGGATCGACGACCATGACTTCTCGGCATCAATCGGGCTCACCACGGTGGGCCAGCGCCCCGACAACCAGGCCGAGCTGGCAACCAAGATGCTGCTGGATGAACTCGACGGCAACCCGGGGGCAGTCCATTCAGAAGTGGCCCCCCACAAGCTGATTGTCCGGGAGACAACAGCCCCGCCGAGCTAGCCACACGGCGGCGGCAATCTCCGTCATGAACCGCGCTTTGCCCCCACCTAATTAGTGTGCCGCGACCACGCCTGACGGTTCCGAAAACGGAACCAACGTTTGGACGTCGTCCGGAGACACTAAGTAGAGGAATAGGCGATCATGCATACATCACTTCCGTCCCGGCTCGGGGCCGAAGCATTGGGGACTTTTGTCCTCGTCTTTGGAGGCTGCGGCAGCGCAGTTTTGGCTGCAAGAGTCCTCTCCGAGGACAAGGTCAATATGGGAATCGGATTCCTGGGCGTCGCATTGGCGTTTGGGCTGACAGTTCTTGCCATGGCTTACGCAGTGGGCCACATCTCCGGCGGGCACTTCAACCCCGCGGTGACCATCGGTGCGGCTTTAGCGGGTCGCGTTGAGTGGAAGGCCGTGGGGCCTTACATCATCACGCAAGTAGCAGCTGCCTCTGTAGCGGGCCTGGCACTTTTCACCATAGCGTCCGGCAAAGACGGATTCGACGCCGTGAAATCCGGTTTCGCATCCAACGGTTATGGCGAGAGATCCCCGGAAGGGTATTCACTGCTCGCTGGCCTGTTGACGGAGGTCGTCTTGACCGCCATCTTCCTTTACATCATCCTGGGCAGCACCGACTCCCGGGCACCCAAAGGTTTCGCACCCGCGGCGATCGGGCTCGGACTGACCTTGATCCACTTGGTGTCCATCCCGGTGACCAACACGTCCGTGAATCCGGCGCGTTCCCTTGGTGTGGCTTGGTTCGCAGGGCCCGAAGCGCTGGGGCAGGTATGGCTCTTCATTCTCGCCCCGATCATCGGGGCTGCCATCGCGGGCATCACGTACAAGAAGTTCTTCCCGAACACCGAGGACGTGGTCCTCGAACGCTAAACCAGGAAGCCAAATCCCAGGCCAGGAGTCGCAGGGCCAGGCAGCCCTGGGCCAGGTACGCGCAGGGCTAGGACGCGCGGGCCAGTTGCCGGATGGGTATCCACCGCGAAGCAAGCCTGCGGTAGGCAGCGGCTGCGCCGGTCATGTCGCCTTCGGCCAGGCACTCGATGCCGAGCCGGACATCCATGGGCGATTCGTCCGGGTACACCTTGTCAGCCACGGCACCGTAGTCCAGCTCCACCATGGACTGGACATGGAAAAGTTCCAGCCATTCCGTGAGCTGCGTGAGGTCATCCAGCATGTCCAAATCCGGCGCAGCCAACGCCAAGTGGGCTACAGCGAACCGGGCCCGGTCCAGGGCTTCGGTGAGGGGTGTCCACACACGCACGGTAAGGATGCGCCCCTCGGCCTCCACCACATCCTTGCGGTCAGACTCGCTGAAGAGCGAGAACCAGCTGAACGGGATGCCCCACGTGGAGGCGCGGGTGTGCACGCGCTTTGCGGCTTCCCCTGCGTTGATGCGATCGATCCTGGCCTGGTGTTTGTCCCGCTGCGAGACCGGAATGAGGAGATCGGCCAGCGGACTGTGCACACCGTCCATGAGCGCATTGGCTGCCAAGCCCGCCCGAATCACCAGTTGACTTGGGCAGTAAAGCAGCCGTGCGGCGTCGTGATCTTCTGTTTCCTGCGGCGCAGCGTGCCGCCCGGTAGGTACGCGCGTCATGCGCACCAGGTCCGTGCGGCCGGTGGGGAAAGGATCACCGCCGGAACGCGTGATGCGTCCCAGCGAGGCTTGGAGCTCCGCATTTTCGACGGCGGCCCGGGAGCCGGCCTTACTGCCTTCCGCCAGAAGCCGGCGCTGCTGTTCGGGTGGGAAGGCCTCAAGGGGCTCATAAATACGCAGCGACGAAGAGAACGGCAGACCTGCCTGACCCCGGTAAAGGTTTCCAGTCATGTCATTCGCCCCTTTCGTCCGTATGCCTCTATTTAGTCTGCAAGCTCCACAATGACGGGAGCGTGGTCCGAAGCGCCTTTGCCCTTGCGTTCCTCGCGGTCAATTGAGGCGCCTGTGACCCGTGATGCCAGCGCCGGGGAGGCGAGGCAGAAGTCGATGCGCATGCCTTCCTTTTTGGGGAAGCGCAGCTGCGTGTAGTCCCAGTAGGTGTACACGCCCGGGCCCGGAGTATAGGGACGGACGACGTCGGTGAAACCGCCGGCTTCGAAGGCGTGGAAGGCCGCGCGCTCCGGTTCGGAGACGTGGGTGTAGTTGTTGTTGCGGAAAAGTTCGATGTCCCACACGTCGTCGTCGAACGGTGCGATGTTCCAGTCACCCATCAGGGCGACTTGCGCCGTGGGATCGGACTTGACCCATTCGGCTGCGTGGCCTTGGAGAACGTCCAGCCACTTGATCTTGTAGGGCATGTGTTCGTCGTCCAGCGAGCGGCCGTTGGGGACGTAGAGGCTCCAGATGCGGATGCCGCCGCAGGTGGCTGCGATGGCACGGGCTTCCTGTGCAGGATCCTTGCCTGCCTTGCCGAATGCGGGCTGGTCCGGGAAGGTCCGCTGCACATCCTCCAGGCCAACACGCGAGGCGATGGCTACACCGTTCCACTGGTTCACACCGAAGTGTGCAACCTCGTAACCCATGCGCTCAAAGAGCTCCCACGGGAAGTTCTCGTCCTTGCACTTGGTCTCCTGGATGGCCAGGACATCACAGTCACTGCGCTCAAGCCAGGCTTCAACGCGGTCGGCACGGGCGCGGAGGGAGTTCACATTCCAGGTAGCTATCTTCACAGCCACTAACTTACCGAACTTGGGGCTGAGCGCATCCCCCGACGGCTTTTTACCTTGCCGAACTAGCGGACGTAAAGCGCCGAGGAAGATGAGAGTTTCCGGAGCCCTATGCCCGAAGCGATCAGGAGCAGCCCCGTGACGATCGCGAATCCTGCCAGCATCCATACCAGGCCCAAGAGGCCGAGCCCCGGATTCACCAGAACCACAATCCCGAACACGGCGGTGATCAGGCCTGTCAGCAACCAGATACCCCAGCTCCGGACGAAGGTCCGCGCTGCAAGGGACAGGATGATTTGAGAGAGACCCAGGACCAGTGCCCACAATCCGATCAGAACCCCGATTGCTGCCGCCGTAATTCCCGGCAAGGCAATGGCCACAATGCCCGCTGCAATGGAAATGAGTCCGCCCACTATGGTCCAGCGGGAACGGCCGGCGGGGTCATAGAAATAATGAGCCACGCTGGTAATACCGTCAATGATGGCAAATACCCCGAACATGACGACTACCACGAAAGCGGTGGCGCTCGGCAAAATAAAGATCAAGAGGCCAAAAACTATGAAAAGGGCTCCCCGGACCAGCAAAGCAGTTCCCGGGCTTTTGAACATTTTGCGATCCGCTGCGTCGTTCATAGGCCTCAGCGTAACCAACCACGTGCCTTTACCGCATCCCCTCGCGCCGGATAGCTGTGGCAATTGCTGCAGCGCGTGTTTCGACGCCGAGTTTGGCGTAGATGTGGGCTAGATGGGTTTTCACGGTTGCTTCGGAGATGAACAGACGTTTTCCAAGATCACGATTACTGAGGCCCTCTGTCAGGAGACTGAGCAGTTCGGCTTCGCGGGGAGTGAGAACTTCGTCCGGATTCCGTAGCTGTTGGAAGAGGCGCGAAGCCACGGGTGCACTCATCACGCTTTTCCCTTGCACCGCCCCGCGGACGGCTGCGAAGATCTCCTCCGGCGCAGCGTCCTTGAGTAAATAGCCCATGGCGCCGGCGTCGACGGCACGCACAATGTCGGCGTCGGAATCGTAGGTGGTGAACACGATGATGGCCTGCTGGGGGTTCCGCTGACGGAGTCGCTTGGTGGCCTCGATCCCATCCATCCCGGCGCCCATGGCAAGGTCCATGAGGACTACGGAGGGTGAATGCTCGCGGGCAGCTTCCAGCGCTTCCTCGCCGGAGGATGCTTCCCCGACGACGGCGATATCAGCTTGGGTGCCCAGCAGCGCCTTGAGCCCGCTCCGGACTACCGTATGGTCGTCCACCAGCAGCACGGAGATGGGGTTCACAGGGGCTCCTTCACAGAATTGGCCGGATCAACAACCCGGGCAAGTGGGAACTGCGCGGCAATGATGGTTCCTTCGCCGGGCGAGCTCTCCACAGACAATTCTCCGCCCAGCTGCTCAACACGTTGCCGCATTGCGCGGAGGCCGTATCCTCCGCTTGCCGACGCCGGAGGTACCGCTGCGGGATCAAAGCCGCGGCCGTCGTCGAACACGTCCAAGGTCACTGCGTCCGGAAGGTACCCCAGTGTCACGCTGGCATGGTCCGCGCTGGCGTGAAGTTTGATGTTGGCAACGGCGCTTTGCGTAACGCGGAGCAGGGCGTGCCGCACCTCGGAGGGAAGGGGCGTCGGCTCCCCGGTGACGCGGACGCTGACGGTCTCAAAGTACTGCCGCGCTGCATGTTCCAAGGCCTCCGGGAGCGGCGCAGTCTCAAGTCCGGGGGCGGAGAGTTCATGCACCAGGCTTCGGGTGTCCGCGAGGTTGCGCCGCAGCAGCCCGGTTGCCTTGCGTACATCCTCGTGGGCGGTTTCGGCTGGCCAGGAGCGCTGAGCTGCCTCGAGGAGGAGCAGGCTGCTGGCCAATCCTTGAGTAACGGTGTCGTGGATTTCACGGGAAACCCGCTCGCGTTCGGTGGCGATCCCGGCTTCACGCTGCTTGGCGGCGAGTTGCTCTTGGGCTTGGGTGACGTCGTCGAAAAGTTTGCGCTGCAGCGCCGCGTCGCGCTCAATCTTGTCGTAGATCAGGGTGAGCAGCGCGCCCGCAGCCAGCGGGCCGAGGAGCATGGCGATGTCCGTCCAGCCGCTCATCCGGAAGAGCCCCACAGCGGTGGCGGCCGCCGTCGCGCCTCCCGCCACGTAACCGGCCCAACCGCGGAAGGCAGTGCGGGTGAGGAAGAAGATGGCAAAAGAACACCAGGCGAAACTCGGAGCCACCACCACCAACGCGGCCCACGCCGCCACCAAAGCCACCATCCATGGGATCCACAGCTGATGCGCGCGTTGTCGGTGGGCCAAGAGGGCCGTGACCGCATAGAGCGCACACACAGCAACGGCCAAAGCAACGGTCCATAGATTGTCCGCAGGGGAGTGGCGCATGACGTAGCGGACGGCGGAGGCCACCATCAGGGCGGCAAAGCCCAAGTGCACAACCACATCAATGCGGCCATCAATCCGTGTACTGGCGGTTGGCATGAAATTCCCGTTCCGGGTTCGGTGGAAGGCGTTCTTCCCATGCTAGATCCCGGGCGCTTCTTGGTCTCTCCACCTTTTGGCTGATACCGGTGGCGGAAAGGCTGAGGCCGGCAGCGGCGCCCGGCCGATGTGGCCCGCGGGCTTTCCCGGAAGCATGGAGATGTACCCGCTGCTTACTACGAGGAGAACCCTGTGAAGAAGTCCAACAAGATGATTGCCGCCGCCGCTGCCGGAGCACTGTTGCTCACCGGCGGTGTGACAGCCGTCGCCAACGCAGTGTCGCCCGCAGCCGCGCCAGCCGCCCCCGTGAAGGTTGCCGCCGAGGTTCAGCCGGCACCGGAGAACGTTGTGTCCCAAAACCGCATCTCCGTGGGCGCTTCCAGCGCAGCGGTCAACGCCGCGCTGGCCAAGTGCCAGACGGACAAGCTGCCGTTCGTCACCGTTGCCCTGGTTGACCGTTTCGGCACGGTCCAGGCGATCCTTCGCGGTGACAACGCCGCCGAGCACACCATCGAAGCCGCCAAGCAGAAGGCCTACACGGCCGCAGCTTTCGGTGCTCCCACCAGCGAGCTCGCCAAGCGCATCAACGGCAATGGCCCTTCCATCGCTGACCTCCCGGGTACCTTGTTCCTGGCCGGTGGCGTTCCGCTGAAGGTAAACGGCGTATCCGTGGCGGGGATCGGAGTTGGCGGCGCTCCGGACGGCGCCCTCGACGAAGCTTGCGCCACCGCCGGCGCGGACGCCCTGGCTACGGCCGCGAAGTAGCCATGAATCCCCGTGGAGTTTTTGTACAGATACGGCCCTTCTGGAGGCGTTTTAGGGGCGTTATCTGTACAAAAACTCCGGTGGTGGGGGCGGGATTGCTGGTTCTCGGGCTTCTGGCTGGATGTACGACGGCGGCACCCTCGCCTTCCAGCTCAGCGTCGGCTCCCGTGACCGCGGGTCCTGCAGCGCCAGCCGGGAGTTCCACCGCGCCAGCCCCCAGTTCCACCGCGACGTCCAGTGCAAGTCCCGGCCCGTCGTCGTCGGCCGCTGTGCCGTCCAAAGTCTCAGCGCCGCCCCAACTCCTACCGGAGGCCCAAATGGAAACCGACCGACTCCTCATCCTTGCCGCTAAAGCCAACGATTCCACGAGGGTTCGCGAGCTGATCGCAGCTGGCGGCAACGTCAATGCCAAGGACGAGATCCAGGACTCCGCATTCCTCTACGCCGGGGCCGAGGGCTTTAACGAGGTCCTGCAGCTGACGCTGGCTGCGGGCGCCGATGTTCGCAGCATCAACAGGTACGGTGGCACCGCGCTGATCCCGGCGAGCGAGCACGGGCACACGGAAACTGTTCGGATTCTCATTGCCGTGGGTGTGCCCGTGGACCACGTCAACAACCTGGGTTGGACCGCCATGCAGGAAGCCATCCTGCTCAATAACGGTGGACCCAATCAGCAGGAGGTGGTCCGGCAACTCCTCGCAGCCGGCGCCAACCCGGACATCCGCGACCCCCAAGGCCGAACCGCCCTGCAGAACGCAGAGCGGCTCGGGTTCACGGAAATCGCGGCATTGATCCGGGCCCGCTAGTTACAGCGCCTCCAGCACGCTCACATAGTTGGCGATGCCTACGCCGCCCATGTTCTGTACCGCGCCACGGCGGGCATTGGGCAATTGCATGTCCCCGGCGGTCCCCGTGAGCTGCATCGCGGCGATCACATGCTGCGACACACCCGTGGCGCCCACAGGGTGCCCCTTCGCCTTGAGTCCACCGGAGACGTTCACGGGCAGCTTGCCGTCCTTGTAAACCCAGCCTTCCTGAATGGCTCGCGCGCCCTCGCCACGGGGAGTGAGGCCCATGGCTTCGTACATGATCAGCTCGGCGATGGTGAAACAGTCGTGCACCTCGGCGAAGTCCAGACCCTCAAGGCCTACGCCTGCCATGGTGAACGCGCGTTCCCAGGAAGCCCTGGTGGCTGCGAACTCGGTGGGATCGCGCTTCTCCGCCGGGAAGAAGTCGTTGGCGTGACCGAAACCGGCCAGGCGCACCGGCGCGGTTGCGCCTCCGGTAGCGGACGTGGAAAGTACGACGGCGGCAGCACCGTCCGAGACCGGCGAACAGTCAGTGCGGCGCAAGGGCTCGGCCACCATGGGGTTCTTCTCGGATATGGTTCGGCAGAACTCCTCGCCGAAGTCCCGGTGCATCTGGGCGTACGGGTTGTCCATGCCGTTCCGGTGGTTCTTGGCAGCGATGGAACCCAGGACGTCGCCGAGGCCGTTCTCAAAACCCGGGCCGCCGATTCCAGCGCCGTAGCGCTTCCCGTAGTGCTTGGCTACCTCCGCGAACAGGCCAGTGAACCCGGTGCTGGAGGCTTTGCCGGCCATCTCATACGACGCACCCAGGAGGGCAGCACCCACAACGTCCGCGCCGGCGTCGGTCATTTTCTCCGCCCCGATCACCAGGACGTTACGCGCAGTTCCGGCCAGGACAGCTTTGACGCCCTGTTGGAAAGCCGCCGACCCCGAAGCGCAGGCGTTTTCTGTGCGCGTAGCCGGGACATTGGCCAGATCTGCGGACAACTGAAGCGCCAACGACGACGTGAACCCCAGGGGCTGCATGCCCGAGTTGAACTGCCCGAGGTAGATCTCGTCAATGTCCTTGGGGTCCAGCCCCGAGTTCTTGATGGCTTCGCCCGCCACCTGAACGATCAGCGACTCCAGGGTGTCATCCGTCAGCTTCCCGAACTTGCTGTGGCCCCACCCCGTGAGCAGGATGTCTTTGCCAAACTGTTCCTTCAGGCTCATGCGCGTGCTCCTTCAAGCGTGTGTTCCTTTGACGTCAGCGCCACGCTGAACTGTGCATCGGTCTTGCCGCGGATCTCTTCCACCGTGACGCCCGGGGCGAGCCGGGTCAGCAGCAGTCGTGCTTCTTCGATGTCAAAAACGGCCAGGTCCGTGATGATCCGGTCAACGCACTTCAGCCCAGTGAGCGGGAGCGTGCATTCGGTGACGATCTTGGCCGAACCATCCTTGGCGTTGTGCTCGGTGAGGACCACCACCCGTGGAGTCCCGGCCACCAAATCCATGGCTCCGCCCATGCCCTTGACCATCTTGCCGGGGATGGTCCAGTTGGCCAGGTCCCCTGAGCCGGAAACCTGCATGGCACCCAGGATGGCCACCTTCACGTGCCCGCCACGGATCATGCCGAACGAGGTGGCGGAGTCGAAAATGCTCCCGCCGGGAGTGATGGTGACAGTCTGCTTTCCCGCGTTGATAAGGTCGGCATCTTCCTCGCCCTCATAGGGAAAAGGACCCATTCCCAGCAGGCCGTTCTCGCTTTGGAGGACCATCCGCACGCCGTCGGGCAGGTTATTGGCAACCAGCGTGGGAATGCCGATGCCCAGGTTGACGTAGTCGCCGTCGTTCAATTCTTCGGCCGCGATGGCGGCCATTTGATCTCGTGTCCATGCCATGGTGATGAGCTCCTTTGCTTCTAAACCGTGAGGGATTCTGCCCGCTGGCGGACCGTGCGCTGTTCAATGTCCTTGACCCGATCCGTGGCCTGAACCAGCCGCTGCACATACACTCCGGGGGTGACGATGTGGTTGGGATCCAGTTCGCCCGGCTGCACAATGACCTCGGCCTCGGCGATGGTCACTGCCCCGGCGGTAGCCACCACCGGATTAAAGTTCCGCGCCGTGTAGCGGTAGATCAGGTTGCCGTCAGTATCGGCAGTGTGTGCATGAACCAGTGCGACGTCGGCGGTGATGGCGCGCTCGCGGACGTAGGTTACGCCGTCGAACTCTTCCAGCGGCTTGCCTTCGGCAACCAAGGTTCCCACGCCCGTCCGGGTATAGAAGGCGGGAATGCCTGCGCCGCCGGCCCGGAGGCGTTCGGCGAGGGTGCCCTGCGGGGTGAATTCAACCTCGAGCTTCCCCGCCAGGTATTGCTCGGCGAAGAGCTTGTTCTCGCCCACGTAGGAAGCGATGACCTTGCGGACCTGGCCCGCCTCAATCAGGACACCAAGCCCCTTGCCGTCCACGCCCATGTTGTTGGAAACGATGGTGAGGTCCTTGGCCCCCGATTCACGAACGGCGTCGATCAAGTCCGCGGGGATGCCGCTCAGGCCAAAACCGCCGACGGCGATTGTCAGGCCGTCTGCCATCAGGTCATGGAGCGCTTGCGCTGCGCTCTGGTGGATCTTGGCCATACTGTGCTCCTCATTGAGTTCTGACTCCAGCATCCACTTTGTGGACTGGGCGGTCTCTTGATGAGGAGACTAGGTATTACTTGGCTGGCTGGTCAACGACACTAGGGCTCTCCTACTCAGGGTGTGGACGCTAGGATGTGAGGTGTCCACATTGTGGATGAAATCTTTTCAGGAGGATGCTGTGGTGGTTCAGGGAGCACAAGTCGTAGGCAGGGCAGCCTTGCTGCTTCGGCTGGTGGGGCGGAAACCGGAAGGCACCTCATTGGCGGGTTTGGTGCGCGAATCCGGCCTGACCCGGCCCACCGTTCACCGGCTGCTGACGTCCTTGGCTGCGGAAGGTTTGCTGGAACATGACTCCGCCTCCGGAAAGTGGGTATTGGGGCCGGAGATCTTCCTGCTGGGCTCGGTGGCTGCTGCACGGTTCCCCATGGAGGACATTGCCCGGCCCGCACTGCGCAGGTTGGCTGCCGAGACGGGGGAGAGCGCCTTTTTCTCCATCCGCCGCGGGAACGAAACGGTGTGTGTGCTGCGCGAAGAAGGCTCCTTCCCCGTGCGGTCCTTCGTGCTGCATGAAGGCGTGCGCTTTCCGCTGGGCGTGGCATCTGCCGGCACAGCCATTATGGCTTTCCTGCCTCCGGACGAACAGGAATCACTACTGAATGACTGGCCTTCACATGCCGGCGAGTTTGCCGTGGGACATCCCGCCGATGTGGTGCGGGAGAATCTGGCGCAGACCCGGCTGGCGGGCTACTCGGTCAATCCCGGGCTGATCCTGGAAGGCAGCTGGGGCATGGGTGCTGCGGTGTTTGACCAGCAGGGACGGCCGGCGTGGGCTCTCTCCTTAACGGGGATCGAACCGCGCTTCCGGCCGGACCGCCAGGCTTTCCTGGGCAAATTGTTGCTCGAGGAAGCGCACCGAATGAGCGCGCGGTTGCAGGGAGCTAGCTCAGGTCCAGGCGCATCAGAACTCGCGGGAAACCGTTAAGCACTGAGGTGGTTTCGGCAACCTTCTTGAACCCGGCCTTCTCGAACAACCTGCGGGTGCCCACGTAGGCCATGGTCAGATCAACTTTTCCGCCCTTGTTGTCCACGGGATACCCCTCAATGGCGGGCGCACCGTGGCTCTTGGCGAAGTCGATTGCACCGCGCAGGAGTTCGTGGGAGATGCCTTTACCCCGGTGCCCGGGCCGCACCCGGATGCACCAGACAGACCACACCTTGCTTTCATCCACATGGGGGATCTTGCGGTTCTTCGCAAAAGTGGTGTCCGCGCGTGGGTGGACCGCTGCCCACCCAACTACTTGATCGCCGTCGTAAGCCAAAACGCCAGGGGGCGGGTCCTCGGCCACCAGGTTCTTCACGTACTTCCCGCGCTCCTGCTTCTGGAGCTCCTGGTTCAATTTCGACGGGATCCGGTAACTCAGGCACCAGCACACGTTGGAGTCGGGGCTCTTGGGCCCCACCATGGCCTTCACGTCATCGAACACCGTTGCGGGTCGAACCTCGATAGCCATGCGGACCATCCTGTCATTGGGGCGCGGCACTCCGCTAGACTGGCCAGCGTGATGACCGGATCGGGCTTCGGCCCTGCACGGATCGGCTACCCGGCCGACCTCTGACGCGCGCCAGGGCTCCTCCTTGTGGATCGATGAAACGCCAAACCCATCGACAACACCCACACACAAAGGAGTTCTTCATGCCTGCACTTTTCAACCACACCATCATCGCGTCCCTGGACCGTACCGTGTCCGCGGAGTTCTACCGTTCCCTCCTTGAGGCTGAGGAAGCCCCGAGCTGGGGACCCTTCACCAACCTCACGCTTGCCGGCGGGGTGATGCTGCAATTCGCCGAGCCCCCGGTGGACATCCAGATGCAGCACTATGCCTTCCTGGTTGACGACGCCCACTTTGACCGCGCCTATGAGCGCCTGGTGAGTGACGGCGTCGAGCACTGGGCGGATCCCCAAATGACCCGCCCGGGCGAGACAAACACCGAACACGGCGGCCGTGGCGTCTACTTCAAAGACCCGGCCGGACATGCCCTGGAGCTGATCACCAAGCCGTACTTTTAAAAACTTTTTCAATCCGGACCCATCCACCCCGTCCCATCCTCCGAATAGCTGGTGAGACACAAACCGCAGGTGAAGCAAAAGCATCACCTGCGGCCCGTGTCCACCAACCAATGGACCCAACGCCCTGGTTCCAAAAACAAGGAGAATGACATGTTGTCCACAAAGCGCCCCGCCCTCGCCTTCGTTGGCCTCACTGCAGCCGCCCTTCTCGGACTTACCGGCTGTGGCGGTTCCAGCACCTCCAGCACCCCGGCTGCATCATCTGCTGCCCCGGAAACATCCATGGCGGCTCCGTCGTCGATGGCACCGTCGCCGTCCTCCTCGGCCATGGCAAGCACCGCCATGGACCCGGCCCGTGACCTTGTTGGCCCCGGCTGCGCCGGCTACGCCTCACAGGTTCCGGACGGTTCCGGCTCAGTAGTAGGCATGGCCCAGGATCCGGTAGCTGTAGCAGCATCGAACAACCCGCTGCTCAAGACCCTGACCGCCGCTGTTTCGGGAAAGCTCAACCCCAAGGTTGACCTGGTTTCCACCCTGAACGGCAGCGAATTCACGGTGTTCGCACCGGTTGACGATGCTTTCGCCAAGATCGACCCCGCAACAATCGAGACGCTCAAGACGGACGATGCCCTGCTGAGCAAGATTCTCACCTACCACGTAGTCCCCGGCCAGCTGACCCCGGACCAGATTGTGGGCACCCACAAGACTGTCCAGGGTGGCGAAGTGACCGTAGCCGGTTCCAAGGACGCCCTCACGGTTGACGGCGCCAACGTGATCTGCGGTGGCGTTCACACCGCCAACGCCACGGTCTACCTGATCGACTCGGTGCTGATGCCCAAATAAGCCATAGGGCTTTAGAGACACCACGCGGTAAGAACACAACGCAGTACTAACAACAAAGCAGGCGCCGGATCAGATCCGGCGCCTGCTTTGTTGTGTGTTGCTGTTAGCGGCTGAAGTCGCTGTCGGTGTAGGACCCGGTCCGGTGGTGTTCCGAGCCGCAAGGGCAGTGGTCCAGCTCAATGCGGACGGTCAAGGGTTTGGACGAGTCCAGGGTGAGCGTCACATCCTCGCTGGGCTGGGTGTTGCGGCTGGGCTGGGTGTTGCTGCTGGGCTGGGTGCTGAGGCGGAGGGTGCTTTGGGCAGACGTGTTGGGCATGGTGGACCTTCCTGACGTGTGAATGGGGCTGGCTAAAGGCCGGTTACTTGGGCTCGGAGTCCTGAGATGGTTTGCCCACCAGGGGGATGGTTCCGGTGGGTGTTCCCCCGGCGCAATCGGACTCTGTGCACTTTTCCGCGCACTCGTGCTTGGTGACGAGATCGAACTGAACCCCGCCGTGCTGCTCAACACCGGTGCGGATGGCTCGTTCCACCACTGAGGTGGCCAAGCGTTTGTGCAGTTGCAGGGGGTCGCGGCGAAGGTCCTTGACCAGTGCGAAACAGAGCAACAGCATGACGATCACAAACGGCAGGGCGGCCACAATTGTCACTCTCTGCAGGCCGGATAATGCTTCTGATGGTTCATCACCGCCGGCCAGGAGCATGACTGCGGCAACTGCACCGGTAAGGCTTCCCCAGAAGATCACCACTCCCCGGCGCGGGTGCTCCGCGCCATTTGAGCTGAGGGACCCCATCACAATGGACGCGGCGTCCGCGCCGGTGATGAAGAAGATTGCCACCAGGACCATGGCCAGCACAATGACGGCTCCGGTAAGCCAGCCAGGCATGCCGAGGTTCTTGATCAGATCAAAGAGTGCGCCGTCGAAGTTGATGGAGGGCGCGCCGTCCACCATCTTTACCAGGCCGGGGGTGCCGGCCTTGTCTGCCTCTTGCTGCACGTGGAACGCGGCACCGCCGAAGATGCCGAACCAGATCACGCTGACAACGCTGGGCACCAGCAGTACGCCGGTGACGAACTGGCGGATGGTGCGGCCGCGGCTGATGCGGGCGATGAACATGCCTACGAAGGGCGTCCAAGAGATCCACCAGGCCCAGTAGAAGATGGTCCAGCTGGTCATCCAGCTGCGCAGTGAGTCGTCTCCCACGGCTTCGGTGCGGGAGGACATTTCGGCCAGGTCCCGGGCGTAGTCACCCACGGCTGAAGGGATCAGGTTGAGGATGAACAGGGTGGGTCCGGCAATGAACACAATGATGGCCAGGACAACAGCCAGCACCATGTTGATGTTGGAAAGCCACTGGATGCCGCGGCTGATTCCTGAAACGGCTGATGCTACGAAGCAGAAGGTGAGGATTGCGACGATGACCACCAGCACGGGAGTACCAATTTCACCCAACCAGCCGTTGGACGTCATGCCACTGCCGATCTGGAGGGCGCCGAGGCCCAGGGAGGCGGCAGTTCCGAAGAGCGTGGCGAAGATAGCCAGGATGTTGATGAACTTGCCGATGGGCCCTTCCACCATGCGGATTCCGAAGAGCGAAGTGAATGCTGCCGAGACCAGTTGCTTGCGGCCCAAACGGTAAGTGCCGTAAGCCATGGCGATGCCGACTACGGCGTACATCGCCCAGGGGTGCAGGGTCCAGTGGAAGATGGACGTGGCCATGGCAGTCTGGATGGCTGCCGGAGTGCGGCCGTCCACGGTTCCCGGCGGCGGCGAGATGTAGTGGTACAGCGGTTCGGCCACACCGTAGAACATGAGCCCGATGCCCATGCCGGCGGCAAACATCATGGCCACCCAGGAGACGGTCCGGAATTCAGGC
Organism: Arthrobacter sp. 9V; assembly: GCF_902506065.1. Classification (GTDB taxonomy): domain Bacteria; phylum Actinomycetota; class Actinomycetes; order Actinomycetales; family Micrococcaceae; genus Arthrobacter. Next base: position 4,115,686 of record NZ_LR732912.1, on the reverse strand, counting down.
TTTTCGCCGTCCTTGCCCAGCGGGATGTTGCCGAACTTTCCCAAGGCAAGCCACAGGACGAAGACGACGAACAATGAGGCGAGGACCATGAAGAGCCAGCCTGTGTACTCCATGACCCAGTTCAAGGCGCCTTTGGAGGTATCGGAAAGGCTGTCGCGTCCCACAAAGCCCCAGACCACGAAGGCGACGGCGATGGCGCCCGTGATCCCGAAGGTGACTTTGTCGAGGGTAAGTTTGCGGTTTCGGCGGGCCGAGACGGCCTGCTCGGTCTTGGCGTGGCGCAGCTCTTCCATGATCTGTTCGTATTCTTCAGAATCGGGAAGGGGTTCTGCGCCTCCGTCCTCAGCGTCGAGGGCTGCCAAAGTGGCGTTGTCGGGGGAGAGACTGATGATTTCTTCAGGTTTCTCCGCGTGGGCGGGGCTTGTTGATGCTGGAGTACCTGCCAAGCGATCGTCGGCAGGTAACTCTTCCGGTGTTAACGGTTTTGTGTCGCTGTTTATAGCCATGAGCGGGTCCTTTGCTCGGCGAGTCATGGGTTTGCGTTTATACATGGCCCTGAAAGGTGAGGCCGAAGGGAAGGCTGGGGGGCTTCCCTGCTGACCATGATTTTGCTGTCCCCCATCTGCTCTTCAGCAGCGTAGGCCGGCGGTTTCATGGTGTACCTCTTGGTAGGACTGGTTGGTCTGAACGCTGGGCTTGTGGAACCTTGATTGCGTTCCGCATGAATCAACAACATTCGCGCTAAGCAACAGAGTGCGCCCCGTCACACGCAAAGTCAAGGACTTTCGCCTGTTTAACGGCAACTTGATATATCAATTGGCTTTGACCTGCAGCGTTGAGTTTGCGGGTGACGGCCGGCCCTGGGGCCCGTGGATGCGCTTGGCAGTGGACGCCTAGCGGTGCCGGTATCCCATCCGGGCGCTGATGGTCAGCCCGGCCTCACGGAGCCCGTCAATGAGCCCCGGCTGGTCCTCCGGTGAAAAGCGGAATGCCGGACCGGAGATACTCACGGCGGCGATGACGCTTCCGGAGTGGTTGAAGATGGGCACGGCGATGGCAGTAAGGCCGATTTCAAACTCTTCGTGGACTGTGGCGTACCCCTTACGGGCTACATCCAGCAGCTGTTTCTCCAGCTCGCCGCGGTTTGTGACGGTCCGCGGCGTCCGTGCGGGCAGGCCAACTGCCTTGAGCACCTGGGTTCGTTCATCTGCGGTCAGCGCGGCAAGAAGGACCTTGCCACTGGAGGTGGCGTGCAGGGGCGTCAGGCTGCCCACCCAGTCGTAGGTGGCAAGCGTTGAGGGTCCCATGGCCTGGTCCACATTCACGGCGTAGTTTGACCGCAGAACGGCCAGGTTCACCGTCTCCTTGTATTCGGCGGCCAGCGCCTCCAGGACCTGGCGCGCCTCATGCACCACACTCAGCCTGCCCGGGATGGAGGATGCCAAACGCAGAATGCCAAAACCAAGTTGGTACTTGCCACGTTCACTGTTCTGCCGGACCAGTTCACGGTTCACCAGGGATCCCACCAAGCGCGACACCGTGGACTTGTGGATGCCCATCTCTTCGGCGATCTCACTGACGCCGGCATCTCCTTCGCGCGCCAGTATCTCAAGGATTTGGAGCGCGCGGTCCACTGACTGCACGCCCCCGCCTTGGGCGTCTGCGTCCTTGTCAGGTTCCGGGGTGTTACCAGCGGCCATGATGCCTCGTGTCATTGTCCAGGCAGGCCGCCCTGAGCCGGTAACCCTGTTCGGCCTGCACCCTCGTCTTTCCTCATCCTAGACGGAGTTTTGCACGGACCCTTTCACATCAGGGGAATCCGCATGGTTTACAGGGACGTCATCTTGCGCCCCTGCCTGGTTGGATGTGGGCCGGGTCTGTGGAACAGATTTCCGTGGTCCACGGCAGCGGCAGCACGGGAACGGGCGTGCCGGCTGCCACTCCTTCAGGGGGAACGGCCATGTATCCGTCCGCCCAAGCCAGTCCTCGCATCATCCCCGGACCTGTATGGGAGGCAGGTAATGCGAGGTCATGGGTCAACGTGCAGGGTATGAGCCGTGTCTGCCCCGGGAGGGGATCCATGTCCGCCCCGGACGTGATAAGTCGCACCGCCCGGAGTGGCCTGCATCCCAAGGCGGCCATCAGGGGCTCTCCCAGGGTCATCAGTGACATCATCGCGGCCAGAGGATTCCCCGGAAGGCCAATAATGAAACGGCCATCAGGAAGTTCCGCCAGCACCGCGGGGTGTCCTGGCCGCATGGCAATGCCGTCCAGGAGCAGTCTGCCGCCCAGCGCGGCTACGGCGTCACGGAAGTGGTCCGTGCCGGATTTCCCTGTTCCGCCGGTGGTGATGGTCACGTCCGGTCGCTCGGCGGCGGGCGGGAAGCCCGCAGGGCCGCCGCCCAACGCGGCCATCCATTCGTTGTACGAGTCGCCGATCCTCTGCTGGCCTCCGGGCTCCCCGCCGAGTTGCCAAATGACGGTATCCAATTGGGGACCGAAGGCATCGCGGACCTGGCCCGGAGCGGGCTCACCTGAGGTCACCACTTCCGAACCGGTCAGCACGACGGCTACTCTCGGCTTGCGCTGTATCCGAAGGTGATCGTGGCCTGCTACAGCGGCCAGGGCAATGTGTGCCGGGTTAAGAAGGGTGCCGGCGGGTATGAGGACATCACCGGCTGTGGCTTCTTCTCCGGCCGGACGAATGTGCCGGCCCGGGAGGGTCTCGCCCGGCTTTGAACCGGTCCTCAGGGAGAGTTGCCCGTCCTCGGAGACGCAGCCGCTTTCCTTGCGCAGGACCGACGTGGCACCGGTGGGGACGAGCCCTCCGGTGGCAATGACACTCGCTTGACCCAGGGCGAGTGGACGCCCCGGTGCCGTCAGCATCCATGGTCCGCCGCCGTTGCCGCTGCCGTTGCCGCCGCCGTTGACAGCCCAACCGTCCATGGCTGATGAGGCATAGTGGGGCAGATCCCGTTGCGCCGTGACGGGACTGGCTAGCATGCCGCCGATTGCTTCCCGGAGGGTAACCAACGCCGACGTCAGCGGCCTGGCGCACTGGTGGGCCAGTTCCCGCGCTTCGGCCCACGTGGGTGCTTGGTCCCGGCAGTGGGGAGCGTCGGGGAAGATTGCTTGTGCAAGCATGGATGCCCGCTTCCTGAGGTGGGGTATGACGCAGATACCGGGGACTGCACGGCCTTCCCGTAATTCTTGCCGCGCAGTCCCCGGTATCAGTTGATGCGTACTGTCCTAGGCCTTTACGTAGCCGTTGGGGTTCAGTACGAACTTTGTTGCCGATCCGGCGTCGAATTCGGCGTAGCCGCGGGGAGCGTCTTCGAGGGGGATGGCCTTGGCGTTGACGGCCTTGGCAATCTGGACCTTGTCATGGAGGATGGCCATCATCAACTGACGGTTGTACTTCATAACGGGGCACTGGCCGGTGGTGAAGGACAAGGACTTTGCCCAGCCTGTCCCAAGGGACAGCGAGAGGGAGCCGTGCTTGGCTGCCTCGTCGATTCCACCCGGATCGCCAGTAACGTAAAGGCCCGGGATGCCCAGGGAACCGCCGGCGGCAGTGATGTCCATCAGGGAGTTCAGCACGGTGGCAGGGGCCTCGTGGGAGGCGTCCTTGCCATGGCCGCGGGCCTCGAAGCCAACAGCGTCCACACCGCAATCCACTTCCGGAACTCCGAGGATCTGTGCGATCTGCTCCTTCGGGTCGCCGTTGGAGACGTTGACGGTTTCGCAGCCGAAGGAACGCGCCTGCGCCAGGCGGTCTTCGTTCATGTCGCCCACAATCACGACGGCGGCGCCAAGCAGCTGTGCGCCCACGGCGGCGGCAAGACCCACGGGACCGGCACCTGCGACGTAAACCGTGGAACCCACACCCACGCCTGCAGTGACGGCACCGTGGAAGCCGGTGGGGAAGATGTCCGAGAGCATGGTCAAGTCCATGATCTTTTCCAGGGCCTGATCGCGGTCCGGGAAGCGCAACAGGTTCCAGTCGGCGTAAGGGACCAGCACGAACTCAGCCTGGCCGCCCACCCAGCCTCCCATGTCCACGTAGCCGTAGGCGCTGCCGGGGCGGTCCGGGTTGACGTTCAGGCAAATGCCGGTTTTCTGTTCCTTGCAGTTCCGGCAGCGGCCGCAGGAAATGTTGAACGGCACCGAGACGATGTCGCCTACCTTGATGAACTCGACGTCGGGTCCCACCTCCACCACTTCGCCGGTGATTTCGTGGCCGAGGACCAGGTCCTTCGGAGCTGTGGTGCGGCCACGGACCATGTGCTGGTCCGAACCGCAGATGTTGGTGGTCACCGTCCGGAGGATGGCCCCGTGTGGCACTTTTCGTCCGACGTTTTCAGGGTTGACTCCTGGTCCGTCCTTGAGCTCAAACGTTGGGTAGTCAGTGTCGATGATCTCAACGACACCGGGTTCCTTGTAGGCGACTGCTCTGTTTCCTGACATGGTCACTCCCTATTCTTTGGCTGTTACTGAAAATGCTGTCCAATGATCCGAAAGCGGTGCTTCGATGAGGAAATACCTCCCCAGGTTTCAGGCACCGAAGCACCATTTACGAACCACTGGACGGGTGGAAAATTTAGGCTTTCTCCAGTCGGATGATCACCGACTTGGACGTGGGAGTTCCGCTGGTATCTGCCACGGAATCCAGGGGCACTAGAACGTTTGTTTCCGGGTAGTACGCGGCGGCGCAGCCCTTGGGCGTCGAATAGGACACGATCCGGAAGTTCTCGGCCCGCCGGTCCGTTCCTTGGAACTCGGAAATCAGGTGGACCATATCGCCGTCGGAAAATCCCAGCTCGGTGATGTCCTCAGCGTTGATGAGTACCACGCGCCGGCCACCATGGATGCCGCGGTAGCGATCATCCTTGCCGTAGATGGTGGTGTTGTACTGGTCGTGTGAGCGCAGGGTTTGAAGGACCAGCCTGCCGGGCGGGACCTTGATGAATTCGAGTTCGTTGCCTGTGAAGTGTGCTTTGCCGGACGCGGTGTCGAACTTCCTGGCGTCGCGTGGCGGGTGCGGCAGCACGAAGCCACCCGGATGTTGAATCCGTGCTTCGAAGTCCTCAAAGCCATCGAAGACCGCCTCAATGTGCTTCCGGATCAGCGTGTAATCGTCCCTCATGGCCAACCAGGAAGCCTGGGGCGTGTTGGGAAGGCGGCCATGGCCATCGGTGAACAATCTGTCCGCGAGGTTGCAGACGATTGCTACTTCGGAGTGGAGGTGATCGCTGGCTGGCTTGAGTCGTCCCCGTGATGCGTGGACGGCGCTCATGGAGTCCTCCACGGTGACTCGTTGGTCGCCGGTGCGCTGGGTGTCCTTCTCGGTGCGGCCCAGGGTGGGCAGGATCAGCGCCCGGCGTCCGGTGGACAGGTGTGAGTGGTTCAGTTTGGTGGAGATCTGGACACTCAACCGGGTGTTGGCTAAGGCCAGTTCGGTGACGTCCGAATCCGGGGCGGCCCGGACGAAGTTGCCCCCCATTCCCATGAAGAAGCGGACTTTCCCGTCCCGCATGGCGCGGATGGCCGCCACGGTGTCAAAGCCGTGCTCACGGGGGGATCGGAACTCGAATTCCTGGTCCAGCCTGTCGTGGAACGTCTCGGGCATTTTCTCGAAGATGCCCATGGTGCGGTCGCCTTGGACGTTTGAATGGCCGCGTACCGGGCAGACGCCGGCGCCGGGCTTGCCGATGTTGCCTTGAAGCAGGAGGACGTTGACTACATCGCGGAGGGTAGGAACGGAATGCTTGTGCTGGGTCAGTCCCATGGCCCAGCAAACAATGGTGGCGCTGGAAGCAAGCATCCGCTCACCCGTTGCATGAATCTGTTCCAGTGTGAGACCTGTTGCCTCCACGATGTCATCCCACTCCACCTTTTCCAGGTAGCGCAGGTAGTCGTCAATGCCCACGGTGTGGTTGTTGATGAAGTCGTGATCCAGGACCGTCTCCAGGCCTGGGGTGTTGCGTCCGGCGGCTTCGGCTTCCAGCAGGTATTTGCCCAGGCCTTGGAAGAGGGCTTGGTCCCCTCCGGCCCGGATCTGCAGGAAGTCGTCCGTCAGTTGGGTCCCTTGGATCATGCCGGCCACATGCTGCGGGTTCTCAAAGTGCAGGAGGCCTGCTTCCGGAAGGGGGTTGACGGAGATGATCACTGCGCCGTTCTTCTTTGCCTTCTCCAAGGCGCTGAGCATGCGCGGGTGGTTGGTGCCGGGGTTTTGTCCGGCAACGAAGATCAGCGACGCCGTTTCCAGGTCCGTCAGGCTGACCGAGCCCTTGCCGATGCCGATGGTTTCCACCAGCGCAGAGCCGGAGGACTCGTGGCACATGTTGGAGCAGTCCGGGAGGTTGTTGGTGCCGATGCCGCGTACCAGGAGTTGGTAAACAAACGCAGCCTCGTTGGACGTGCGGCCGGAGGTGTAGAAGACGGCTTGATCCGGGTGATCCATGCCCCGCAGCTCTTCGGCCATGAGGTTGTACGCCTCATCCCACCCGATGGGCTTGTAGTGGGTTGCGCCTTCGTCCAGGAACATCGGGTGCGTGATCCGGCCTTGCTGACCCAGCCAGAAGTCATCGCGGGTTTTGAGCTCGGCAACGGAATGTTGGGCGAAGAACTCCGGCGTGACGCGGCGGCGCGTAGCTTCTTCCGCCACTGCCTTGGCGCCGTTCTCGCAGAATTCTGCCGCATTGCGCTTCTCGTGCTCGGGCCAGGCGCAACCCATGCAGTCGAACCCGTCCAGCTGGTTCACGGCCAACAGGGTTTGGACGCTTCGCAGGGGCCCCATTTGTTCCAGCGAAATCTTCAGTGCATTGGCAACAGCGGGAATGCCCACAGCCTTGGTTTTTGGTTTGCTGACGGTCAGCTTTGACTCATCAATGTTCTCGCGCGGAGCTTTGGCATGCATGGGGAGACCCTTCAGATCCGGGAAGTGGAAGCAGCGAGCAGCGTGGTTGAGGACTGCCGCCGGGCCGCTTCCACGGTGTGAAGCAGCAACAGGGCAGTGGTCACCGATCCTACGCCGCCCGGGACCGGACTCAGCCCGGCAGCCACTCCGGCGACGCTGGCTTCGTCAACATCTCCCACAAGGGAACCGTCGGGCAGGACGTTCGTGCCGACATCGATCACTACAGCCTCCGAAGAGACGTCTTTGCCTTTCAGCAGCCCGGTGCGCCCGGCGGCAACAACCACGACGTCGGCGGGCCGGGTGTAGCGTTCCAGCGGTCCGGATTTGGAATGGCAGATGGTGACGGTGGCGTCCTTTTCGAGGAGGAGCAGGGACAGCGGCTTGCCCACTACTGCCGAACGCCCGACGACGGCCACGTTCCGTCCTGCGACGGGGATCTGGAAGTGGTCCAGCAACTCCACCACGGCGCGGGCGGTAGCGGGTGCGAAGGCGGGCTGCCCCACAGCCAAGCGGCCGAGGCTGAGGGGGTTGGCGCCGTCGATGTCCTTTTCCGGGGCAATGAGGCCCACCAGCCGGTCAGCGCGCACGGAGGCCGGCAGGGGAGTCTGGAGGATGATGCCGTGGACGGTTGGTTCCGCGCTGAGGTCCGCCAGGACGCTGGCCAACACTTGTTCGGTGGCGTCGCGGCCAAGATCGACGATCCTGCAACCGATGCCTGCCCGTCCTGCGGCACGCTCAATGGAGCGAACGTACCAGTGCGTGGACTCGTCGTCGGTGGCTACAACAACGGCCAGGACGGGCTGGAGTCCCTCATCATCCAGGACGGTGGTCTCTTGCTGTGCCCGCTGCTGGATGAGGGCAGCGAGCGGCTTGCCGGACAGCACTTCGGTGTTACTGCGGACTTCGGCGCTCATGAGAGGATCCTTTCGCGGACGCGCTTCACCAGGGCATCGGCGGCGAGAACTACTTTGTCCTCAATGCCGTCCGTCTGCTCCGACAATCGTGAACGCGCTTCCCCGTGTTTGATGGCCACGACGTTGATGTCGATGTTGACCCGGGCCGTAGTGGCAGCTGCGCGCGCTGCGTCGGCGGCAGCGGCGACGTCACTGATGACATTGGGGTTGGCCACATCGAAAAGTTCAGTGGCAAGGTCCACCACTTCACCGGCAACCTTGACCAGCTGCGCGGGAGTGTGGGCTGCCTGAACCAGTGCTTCCTGGATGGCTGCTGTTTTTACTGCCTTGAGTTCGTCGGTGTCAGAGGGAAGCTTGTAGGAGTCGATCACGGACTGGAAGGCGTGCTCATCGGCGTCTGCGAGGCGCAAGGACTCAACGATCAGGTGATCGGCTGCGCTGGTGATCCGGGTGACCAGTGCTGCATGTTCCTCATACTTTGGGCCGGTGGTGTACCTGGCCACCATGGCTACCAAGGCAGCACCTTGGGCGGCATGCAGGGCTGCGGCGGCGCCTCCACCGGGGGTGGGCTGACGTGAAGCGAGCCTGGAGAGGTAATCATTGATGGTTTCTGAACTGATCATGGGTGTTAGCCCCGGAGCCGGCTCATGGTGGGGTCGTACAGCGGATCTTCGGTCACGGTGGCCTGGATGCGGCGTCCGAAGTATTCGATTTCCACGGAGTCGCCCAGGGAGACTGCAGAGGGCAGGTAAGCGTAGGCAATCGGCTTGCGGACCGAGTATCCGTAGGCGGCGCTGGTGACGTAACCCACTGCCTGGTCCTTGTAGAACACCGGTTCCTTGCCCAGTACAAGGCTCCTGCCGTCGTCGACGGTCAAGCAGCGCAGGCGACGGGCAGAGCCTTCCTCGGTGCGGCCTTCCAACGCGGCCTTGCCGACGAAGTTCTCCTTGGTCATTTTCACGGCAAACCCGAGGCCGGCCTCGTACGGGTCGTGCTCGGTGGTCATGTCCGTGCCCCAGGAGCGGTAGCCCTTCTCCAGTCGCAGCGCGCTGAAAGCAGCACGGCCTGCGGCGATTACGCCGAACGGCTGGCCGGCCTTCCACAAAGCGTCCCAGAGGCGCTGTCCGTTGTCTGCGCTGGTGTAGAGCTCCCAGCCGAGTTCGCCCACGTAGGACAGGCGCATCGCGGTGACGGTGACGCCGCCGATGGTGACCTTCTTGGAACGGAAGTACTTCAGGCCTTCATTGCTGAAGTCATCGCTGCTGACCGTGCTGATGAGGTCGCGGGCCAGCGGACCCCACAAGCCGATGCAGCAGGTGCCGCCGGTGGTGTCACGGACCTGAACCCAGTCGCCGGCGTCGCCGTTGGCCGTTTGCTGCCGGGCTGCGCGCTCAAAGTAGGCGGTGTCAATGTTGCCGTTGGCGCCCAACTGGAAAGTATCTTCGCTGAGGCGGGCCACGGTGATGTCGCTTCGGACGCCGCCGGCCTCGTCCAGGAGGAGCGTGTACGTGACCGCACCGGGCTTCTTGGACAGGTCACCGGTGGTCAGTTCCTGCAGCAACTTCAAGGCTCCCGGGCCGGAAACCTCAAGGCGCTTCAGTGGCGTCATGTCATACATGGCAACTGCTGTACGGGTCTTCCAAGCCTCAGCTGCTGCGATGGGCGAGCTGAACATACCGGACCAGGCGTCACGGGCCGGCGGCTGCCACTCGTCAGGCATTTCCTTAAGGAGCTCAGCGTTGGCTTCGAACCAGTAGGGGCGTTCCCATCCTGCGCCTTCCAGGAAGTAGCCGCCCAGTTGCTTGTGGCGGGCGTGGAAGGGGCTGACGCGAAGGTTGCGGGGAGAGAGCTTGGGCTGGAGAGGGTGCATCACATCGTAGATTTCCACGAAGTTCTGCTGGGAGGTTTCGCTGACGTATTCGGGGGTCAGCTGGACCTCTTCGAAACGGTGGATGTCGCAGTCTCCCAGATCAATCTGCGACTTTCCGTCCACCAGCAGTTCGGCCACGGCGCGGGCAATGCCTGCTGAGTGGGTTACCCAGACGGCTTCCGCTACGAAGAAGCCGTCTACTTCCTTGGATTCGCCAACCAGTGAGCCGCCGTCCGGGGTGAAGGAGAAGATGCCGTTGAATCCGTCCTCAATTTCGCTTTCACGGAGGGCGGGCAGGATCTGCTTGGTTGCTTCCCACGCGGGGAGGAAGTCTTCCAAGGTGAAGTCCAGGCGGGAGGGCATGTTGTGTTCGGTGATGCTGCTGGGCTCGTAGCTGCCAAGCTCATCAAGGTCCACCGGCATGGGGCGGTGAGCGTAGGAACCAATGCCGTAACGCTCGCCGTGCTCGCGGTAGTAGAGGTCCTGGTCCTGGTGGCGCAGGATGGGCAGCCGGGCGCCGTTGGGCAGCTCGTTCTTGCCCTTCTGGGCGGGAACCGGAGTGGTCTTTACGTATTGGTGTGCCAGCGGGAGGAGCGGGACGGACATCCCGATCAGCTCGCCCACCTTGGCGCCCCAGAATCCGGCACAGGAAACCACGATGTCCGCAGGGATCACGCCGTCGGCCGTTTCGACGCCGGTCACGCGGGAGTTTGACTGCTCGATTCCGGTCACCTCGGTGTTGCCGATGTACTTGACGCCGGCGGCTTCGGTGCGCTTGATCAGCAACTGCACGGCGCGGGCCGCAAGAGCCAGGCCATCGGTGGGGACGTGGAGGCCACCGAGGATGTCTTCCTCATTGATCAGCGGGTAGAGCTCCTTGCATTCCTCTCGGGAGAGGATCTTGCCGTCGATGCCCCATGACTGTGCGTAGCCGAGCTTGCGCTTCAGGTCCGCCAGGCGGGTCTCCGTGGTGGCAACTTCCAGTCCGCCCACCTGGTTGAAGCAGCTCTGTCCATCCTCGGTGAGGGACAGGAGCTTTTCCACCGTGTACTTGGCAAAGAGTGCCATGGACTTGGAGGGGTTGGTCTGGAAAACCAGGCCCGGCGCGTGGGACGTTGAGCCACCGGGCATGTTCAAAGGTCCTTGGTCCAGGATGGTGATGTTGTTCCAACCGCGGGTGACCAGTTCGTCGGCGAGGTTGGTGCCAACAATCCCAGCTCCGATGATGACAATGCGAGGCGTGGATGCCATGGGGGTTCTCCTGCTGAAGTTAAGAGGGGTGAGTCTGCTGGTGTTCTAATGCTTGGTTTAGCGGAAAACCACTGTGCTGGTCTGGTCCAGCAGCACGCGGTGCTCGCAGTGCCACCTGACGGCGCGGGACAACGCCAGCGCTTCGGCGTCCTGGCCCACGGTAGAAAGTGTGGTGGGACCGTAGCTGTGATCGACGCGGATGACTTCCTGCTCGATGATCGGTCCCTCGTCCAGGTCGGCGGTGACGTAGTGGGCAGTTGCACCCACCAGTTTCACGCCGCGGTCATAAGCCTGGTGGTAGGGGCGGGCGCCCTTGAATCCCGGCAGGAACGAGTGGTGGATGTTGATGGCGCGTCCTTCAAGAGCGCGGCACAAATCGTCGGACAGTACTTGCATGTACCGGGCCAGTACCACGAGGTCCACGTTGTACTCCTCCACCAGGTCCAAAAGCTGCTGTTCGGCCTCTGCCTTGGTGTCCGGGGTGACGGGAATGTAGACGAACGGCAGGCCGGCCGCTTCAGCCATGGCGCGGTGGGTCTCATGGTTGGAGGCAACTACTACCAGGTCACCGCCGAGGCTGCCGCCCCGCCAGCGGAAGATGAGGTCATTCAGGCAGTGCCCGAACTTGGATACCATCACCAGAACCCGCTTCTTGGTTTGGTCGTGGAAGCTGAACTTCATCTCGAAGCGGTCAGCAATTGCGCTGAATTCCTCTTCGAGCCGTTCCGGGGAGTAGGACAGCGGGCCGGAGAACGCCGTCCGCAGGTGCAGCGTCTGGCGGAGGCCGTCGTCGAACTGCTGGTGCTCTTCAATGTTGAAGCCGCGCTCGTAAAGGAAGGTGGTAACCGCCTGAACAATCCCGGCGCGTTCTACGCACGACAATGTGAGTACGAACTTCTGTGCTTGCTCTTCTTTGAGCAATTCGGGCTTCGGCAGAGTGCTTACCGGTGAGTCTGTCGCCACGAGGGTCATGTCTCCTCCTTTAGATATATTCCTGGGTCCTGAACTGATATATTAGGATTGGGATTCAGCGTATACTGGTGACTCAGGCAGGTCAATAGGTTTCTTGGTTGTGAAGAAGGAGATGGCGCTGTGGCTTTTGGAACTCTGGCAATCGCCGGTGAAGACGCGAAGAAGTCTTTGGCCGACCTCGCCTATGAGCGCCTTCGGGATCGCCTCCTGATGTTGGAGATCAGGCCCGGCGACCTCCTCAATGACGAGCAGCTCGCCAAGGACCTGGAGATCGGCCGGACGCCGGTGCGCGAAGCACTCAAGCGCCTTGAGTTGGATCGGCTGGTCATCACCTATCCGCGGAGGGGTACGTTTGCCACCCGCGTGGAAGTCACGGACCTCGCCTTCATTTCCGAGATCCGGGCACAACTGGAACCCCTCGCTGCTGCGCGTGCGGCGCGGGTAGCCTCCGGCGCCACCAAGGAACACCTTCGTGAAGTGATGCGCGCCGTGGAGGACTTTGATGTCAGGGCAGCGTCGGTGGTTGAAACTTTGCGGCTGGACGCCAGCGTTCACCGGGGAATCTACGCCGCGGCCGCCAATCCGCACCTCGAGGACATCCTGATCCGCTACGACAATCTGGCTACCCGGATTTGGTGCATGGTCCTGGACCGGTTGCCGAATCTGGAGCACCATGTGCGCGAGCATCTGGACCTGCTGAGGGCTGTTATTGATGGAGAAGAGGATAAGGCTGCCGAGTTGGCCCGTGTCCACGTCAGCGGCTTTGAGCAGGCTGTGCGTCAGGCGCTTTTCGCAGCGTAGTCCCAAGCGGCAAACCTGCTGTTGACTCCGTGTTTCGTTGATTGCATACTGAAGGTTCCCGCTAATATATCACCCGGATATCAGATGCCTTCTTTGCGTCTGCCTACGGCGCTTGTGATGCAATCACAGCCTTCAGCCCTTGGAGTATCGCGTGCTTTCAAGACCCCACCTTTTCGAACACATACCGCTCACGGGCAGCAGCCGCGTGAAGCGGGGCATGGCGGAGATGCTCAAGGGCGGCGTCATCATGGACGTCGTTAACGTCGAGCAGGCCCGCATCGCCGAAGACGCCGGTGCCGTCGCCGTCATGGCGCTCGAGCGTGTCCCGGCCGATATCCGCGCCCAAGGCGGCGTCTCCCGCATGTCGGATCCGGACATGATCGATGCGATCATCGCCGCCGTGTCCATCCCGGTCATGGCCAAGGCCCGCATCGGCCACTTCGTCGAAGCCCAGGTCCTGCAGTCCCTCGGTGTTGACTACATCGACGAGTCCGAGGTCCTCACCCCGGCCGACTACATCAACCACATCGACAAGTGGAACTTCACCGTCCCCTTCGTCTGTGGCGCGACGAACCTGGGTGAGGCCCTGCGCCGCATTAACGAGGGCGCGGCCATGATCCGTTCCAAGGGCGAGGCCGGCACCGGCGATGTTTCCAACGCCACCGGCCACATGCGCAAGATCCGCTCCGAGATCGCCAAGCTCGCAGCCCTCCCCGAGGACGAGCTGTACGTAGCGGCCAAGGAACTGCAGGCCCCGTACGAGCTGGTCAAGGAAGTTGCCGCCACCGGCAAGCTCCCCGTGGTCCTGTTCACCGCCGGCGGCATCGCCACTCCGGCTGATGCTGCCATGATGATGCAGCTCGGCGCCGACGGTGTGTTCGTTGGTTCGGGTATCTTCAAGTCCGGCAACCCGGCCGAGCGCGCCGCCGCCGTCGTGAACGCCACTGCCTACTACGACGATCCTGACGTCATTGCCAAAGTCTCCCGCGGCCTGGGCGAAGCCATGGTGGGCATCAACGTCGACGACATCCCCCAACCCCACCGCCTCGCAGAGCGCGGCTGGTAAGTTACGTTGCCCCCGGCGTGCCCTGATCCTCTGCGTGCTATTCCCCGCTCTCGCTGCCGCCATTTTGCTGGCGGGCCGGGGCGGGGGCCCTTTTACGCACGCTGCCGGACCAGCGCTCACCGCTCAGTTGTGGGAGTTTTGGGGGCGGAAGGTCTCTCCACCAGGAAGCTGTTCGATAAATCGACGGGCTACCAAATCTGGGCCTGAGCGCGGCGCTCAGCGGTCATCTTCGGGCCGCGCCGTAAGGATCCTTTGAGCGCGCTCCTCCAGGATTCCGAGCGACTCCTGGATCAAGGGCGAATTGATACTGCCCCTGCGTACGGCTGCCACTATGCGGCGTGCGGGCTTCCCTTTGCCGGTGATGCGTAGCCGGACCACGTTCTCGGCACTATGAAGTGGTGCAAGCCGGGGCAGCAGGCCAACGCCCAGCCCGGCACCTACGAAAGCGATTTGGGTTTCCCACTCCACGGCCTCATGGGCAATGCGCGGTGTCACCCCCACGGCCGTGAAGGCCGCAGTGAAGAGGGCATGATAGGTGGAGCCCGCAGCTTCGGTAATCCAGGGTTCCGATGCAAGTTCTTCAAGGGTCACCGTTTCCCGCGATGCCAGGCGGTGGGTGGCGGGAATGATCACGTCCAGGGGATCGTCCAGCAGAACCGTCTGTTCGAAGCGGGGATCGTCCTCAACGTAGGTGTCGGATTGCATGGCAACGATCACCGCCAGATCAATGCGCTCGGCAACCAGAAGGTCGAAGCAGCGGGCAGGATTTGCCTCGAGCACCTGCACCTCCAGAAGGGGCCGCGTGGAGCGCAGGCTGGCGGCGAGCGGGGCCAATAACTGGGCGGCCGCCGTCGAGAATCCACCGAGCCCAAAATGGGACTGCACCTGATCGCCGGCTTCCATGGCTGCCGCGCGCAGGCTCTCCCATTCGGCAATCAGGGTGTCCGAGCCGGCAACAAGAAAGCGTCCGGTGGCGGTGAGCCGCACGCCCCGTCCGTCCTTGGTCAGCAGCTGCATCCCCAGCATGCGCTGGAGCTCCCGGAGTTGCGCGGAGACGGCGGAAGGGGAGTAGCCGGTAAGTTCCGCAGTGGCGCCTATAGTGCCGCAGCGGGCAAACACCCTAAGTGTGATGAGCCTCGCATCGATCATGCACCTATTGTGCATGGTTATTCTCTAAATCTTGCGCTTTTGTTGCGCTTCAATGATCCCTAATCTCATGATTACAAGGTTTTCGACAACGCCGCTGGCACCCAACGCAGCAGTGCTCCCCACGAAACACACTCTGACCCATGCCTCCCGGGAGGAAAACATATGTCTGCTCCAGTCTTGCCCCTTAACTCACGCGGAAAACTCGCTTCATCTTTGCCTGCAGAGCAGCTGGCGGAGATCAGCGCGTTGTTCGAGTTCCGGCGCAAGGGATTTTCCCTCGACGCGCCTTTCTACACCGATGCCACCATCTTCAAGATCGACATGGAAGCCATTTTTGGCCAGCACTGGATTTTTGCCGGCAGCGTCGCCGAGCTTCCTGAGCCTGGCGACTACGTCACGGTGGACTACGGCCCTTACTCGCTGATCGTCCTGCGAAATGACGACGGCGGCGTGAACGTCCTGCACAACGTCTGCCGCCACCGCGGCGCCCGCGTCCTGACCGAAGCAGCCGGGTCAACGGGAAACCTCGTGTGCGGCTACCACTCCTGGACGTACTCCCCGGAGGGCAACCTGATCCACGCCTCAGCACCGGGAGAGACCAAGTTCGACAAGAGCTGCTTCGGCCTCAAGCGCGCCAACAGCCGCGTGGTGGCCGGACTGATCTTCGTCTGCATCGCAGACGAGCCGCCGGCAGATTTTGATGAAACATCCAAGATCTTCGAGCCGTACCTCGCGCCCCACGATCTGTCGAAGACCAAAGTGGCCTACCAGCAGAACATCATTGAAGAGGGCAACTGGAAGCTCGTCATGGAGAACAACCGTGAGTGCTACCACTGCGATGGTCACCCTGAGCTGGCCTGTTCCCTTTTCCCCACGTGGGGCCTGACCGAGGGCCTCATCCCTGCCCACCTGGAAGAAGTATGGGACCGCAACAAGGAAGCACAGTCCTCGCTTGAGGAGCGTTGCCGCCGCTACGGCCTTCCCTATGAGGTAGTGGAGGAGCTCGACACCCGTATTGCGGGAATCCGCATCTCACGCGAATCCTTGGACGGCGAGGGCGAATCGTTCTCGGCCGATGGCCGCAGGCTATCCAAGAAGCTGCTCGGTGACTTGCCGGACTTCCGCCTTGGCCGCTGCTCCATGCACTTGCAGCCCAACAGCTGGTTCCACTTCCAGAGCGACCATGTCATCACGTTCGGCGTGTTCCCCATCAACGAGCACCAGTCCTTGGTGCGCACCACCTGGCTGGTAGCCGATGACGCCGTGGAAGGCGTGGACTACGACCTGGAGAAGCTCACCTACACCTGGAAGCAGACCAACCTGCAGGACAAGGCGTTCGTGGAACTGTGCCAGACCGGTGCCGGCAGCCCCGCCTACGAGCCCGGCCCGTACATGAAGAGCGAGTACCAAGTGGAGGCATTCATTAACTGGTACGTGCAGCGTGTCCAGGAGCACTTGGCATGACCGAACTCCTCACTGAGACGCTGGTCCAGGAGCCACACCGCATCCGTGGCCTTGAAATGCCGTGGAACAGGGTGATGGGCAGCACCGAGGGGCCAGCCAGCGCAGCCCGTGCTTTGGGTCCTTGGCATCCGCAGGAGTTCATGGCCGAATGCGTGGAGATTGTTCCCGAAGTGGGCGGCATGATGACGTTCGTGTTCCGTCGCTCCGATGGTGCGCCCCTGGCGTTCCGAGCCGGCCAGTACGTGAACGTGGCCTTCCCTGTGAACGGGGAAGACCAGGACCCGGCGGACCGAAGCTACTCGCTGTCCAGCGCCCCCACCAGGCCGTGGACCTTCGACATCACTGTTAAACGCGATCCGACGGGTCTGGTTTCACCGTGGGTGCACCAGAACATCAAACCCGGCACCGTCCTGGAGATGCTTGGCCCGGTAGGGGCGTTCCACCTGCCCGACGCCGACCGGCGGGCACGGTACCTCCTGCTGGCTGCCGGGGCCGGCATCACCCCCATCATGTCCATGGTGCGGACCATCCATTCCCTCCCGGGACAGGCTGATGTGGTGGTGCTTTATCACGGGGCTGCGGACGAGGGTTTTGCCTTTAACAAGGAGCTCGCCTATATCGCCTCGGTGGACTCGCGCATCAAGGTTTTCTACTCCCTGGGCAACCGAGCCAAACCCGCGGACTGGGAAGGGCTGAGTGGAAGGCTCACTGCGGCCATGCTGGACGAAGTGGCACCGGATGCCAACGGACGGCAGGTCTATGCGTGTGGTCCGGAGGGCTATCTGAACACCGCCACTGAGCTCCTGGGGAAGGTGGGCGTGGACGACACCTCCATCCACATGGAGTTCTTCACCGGCGATCGCCAGACCATCCTTGAATACCAGGCGGAGCTTGCTCATGCGGCGGACATCGCGGAGGAAATCGCCGAGGAAATAGCGGAATCCGCCGAGGATTACTACGAAGGCCAGCCCGCGGCGTTTGGGCTCTATGAGCCAGGTTACGACGCCGAGGGAACCTTGAAGGCGACCGGCCTGGAGCTGGAATCCGCCGAGCCGGAACCGGATGCGCCTCAAGAATCTTCCGACGACGGCTCGAGTGCGGGAGCGGAGGTTTCCACTCCCGATGCATCGAGTTTCGAGACGGTGGGAACCGGAAGCCTCACCCTGTCCTTCATGCGCACGGGCATCAATGTGCGCGTTGATCCCACCGAGCACATCCTGGGTCCGGCCCAGCGTGGAGGCGTCCGGATCGGCGCCAACTGCAAGGAGGGGATGTGCGGCTCCTGCAAGGTGGTCAAGCTGTCAGGGGAAGTGGAAATGAACCATCAGGGCGGCATTCGTGCCCGCGAAATCGATGCAGGAAAGTTCCTTCCCTGCTGCTCCACTGCCAGGACCGATATGGTGATTGACGCCTAGTTCTCAGGGCGGACTAGGTCCCGGGCCGCCTGAGTTCGGCCCTTTCCACAAGTTCGGTGATCCACGGCCGTTGCGCACGGTGGAGGGTCAAGCCTTCCGGAAGTCCCTGGACCCGGGATGTGGGACCCACAACGTCGATGGTGATTCGTCCGCTTCCCATGGGCGCGTTGCTGATGTGCAGGTCACCGTAAGATTCCGGCAATGCCGGATCGAGCCAGACCCCGCCCAAAGAGATGTGAGCGTCGTAGCGCATGAGTCCGGTGATCAGCTGGATGGGTGTGGTGGCGGCCCATGCCTGCGGCGAGCAGGCAGTGGGGTACGGCACGGGCTCCCTGAATTGTTCGCGGTCAAAACCGCAGAAGAGTTCGGGGAGCCTGCCGCCGGAAAATTCGGCCGCTTCGAGAAGGGCAGTGGCAATCCGCTGCGCTTCCTCCACAAAACCGTAGCGGAGCAACCCGGCAGCTATGAGGGCGTTGTCATGTGGCCAGACCGATCCATTGTGGTAGCTGGCAGGGTTGTAGGCGCCCATATCGCTGGCCAGTGTCCGGATACCCCAGCCGCTGAACATCTCCGGGGACATCAGCCGCTCCGCCACTAAGGGAGCCTTGTCTTCATCCACCAGCCCGAACCACAAGCAGTGACCCATATTTGAAGCACAGGCGTCCACGGGGCGCTTGTCCTTATCCAAGGCCACTGCGTAGTAGCCCTTGTCCGGGAGCCAAAACTCCTCATTGAATTTCTTTTTCAGGCGATCAGCGCGTTCGCGGAGTTCAGCTGCCAAGGTGAGGTCGCCGTCGTCGTACGCCATCCAAGCGCGTGCCATGTAGGCGCCGTGCACGTAGGCCTGGACCTCGCACAGGGCCAACGGCGGCTCGGCGATGGTGCCGTCGGCAAAATTGATGCCGTCCCAGGAGTCTTTCCAGCCCTGGTTGATGAGGCCGTGCTGGTTGGGACGCCCATACTCCACAAAGCCGTCGCCATCCCTGTCCCCGTAATCCCGGATCCAGTCGAGCGCGCGATCCGCGTTGGGGAGGAGCTCGGAAATCACATCCTTCGCGAAGCCCCAGCGGCTGACTGAGCCCAGCACAATGACAAAAAGGGGAGTGGCGTCCACGCTGCCGTAGTACGCGGACTTACCGCCCAGAGCCAAGCCGCTGGAGACGTCCAGCCGGACTTCGTGGAGGATCTTCCCCGGCTCTTCCTCGCTGACGGTGTCCACCACCGTTCCCTGGCGGTCAGCGAGCGTGCGCAGGGTTCCCAGCGCCAGGGACGGGTCAACAGGCAGGGCCATCTCCGACGCCCACAGGGAGTCGCGGCCAAACAGTGTCATGAACCATGGTGCTCCTGCGGCCACTACCACCCTGCTGGGATGGTCCGGATCCTGGATCCTCAACGCACCCAGATCCTCGTAGCTGCGCCGCAGAGTGCGTTCAATGGAGCGATTCCCTACCTGCAGCCTGGGGATCTTGGCTACCCATTCCTCCCGGCGACGATCACTGGGAGACAACTCGCCACGCGACGGATGCGTGAAAGGCTTCCCTGCCCCGCCTGATGAGGGAACTGCGGTCCCGGGCACCACGCTCACCCGGGTGCTCCAACTCCCCGAAGGCGGAATTTTGGCTGTGAAGCCCAACGCCCGGGCCCCTGCACCGGCACCCTCGGCCCGGATGACCACGCTCTTCCGGATGCCCTCCCACTTTCCGCGGATCTCCAGGGTGTCGCCCTCCGGTACGCGGGTTTCTGTCCACTGCCGCGTGATGCGGGCTTCCTTCACTTCAAAGAGATCCGCAAAATCCGATTCTGCAGTCAGCAGGATCCGGCACTCCGCGGGGCGCTTGGAGTAGTTCCGGACCGTGATCTCCTCCAGGATTCCCGCCCCCACTTCCCGTAACCGTTCCACCAGCAAGGGGCTGTCCGCGTACCCGTCCGAACGAGGTACCCGGCCCGCAAACAGAGCACGGTAGGGCTCGCGGGTTTCAGCTGCCAACGGTTCGATCATCTGGCCGTTGACGGTCAGTTCCCATCGGGACAGGATCCGGGTATCCAGATGAAAGACGCCATGGGGAAGATCGGGGTGGATGTCACCGTTGGCCGAGGAAATACAGAAGGAGGAGCCTTCCACCAACGTGACCGTTCCAGAGCCCAGCGGCCCGGCTGCGGTGTCAGCATTCCATCCAGCCACTTCATGCTCCTTACCACTGAGCTTGCGGATCAATTGAGCCCGGCGGCCGCTCCGTGGCCGCCTTCTGCATGGTTGTATCCGACGCTACGCCGGAGTGCGTGCGGGCACCAGAGTCGGGCCGGATCCCGGGACATTCATGGGCAGGCGATTCCTGCAGGCAACCCAGAGTTAATCTCAATTCCTCGTCCGGGCGACCGGAACGGGTCTATAGTGAGGGAACAGGACATTCGCTGATGCAGCCCGGCGGCCCGATATTTCTTCCGACGCCGGAGGCCCCGTAATGACCGACACCCAAATAGGCAGCTTTATTCGCGACTGTGTGGTGTTTGAGGACGACACTGAGAACGGCTTGGACTTTGACACTTTCTACGGCCTGTACATCAGCTGGTGCGTTCTCGGACGCAAAATCCCCATTCCCGACTCCGCCTTCAAGACCGCTCTGGAACTAGAGGGTCACAAACCCGTCAAGGAAAATGGCCGGAGAATCTATCCCGGCATGAGCATGGTTGGCCCGGCCGCCAGGGACTACGTGGTGAACAGCGTTCCCATGTGGAGCGAAACGGCTACTGACATCCTGGTTTCCGAAATCCGCCATCAGGCCGTGGCTTCCATCGCCTGATCCCATACCAGCGAGCTTTCAGCCCATGCCCCTAGGATTCTTAGGGGGCATGGGCTGTTCCTGTTTCCGGAGGTTTTCGCTGAAAGGTGCTAATGAAGCCGTCCATCGTTTGGTTTCGCGACGATCTGCGGGTCGCCGATAATCCGGCCTTGCGTGCCGCAGCCGACGACGGCGCGGCTGTTGCCCTTTACGTCCTCGACGAAGAATCGCCCGGGATCCGCCCCCACGGCGGCGCCGCGCGCTGGTGGCTCCACCACTCCCTGACCAACCTCCGTGAGGAACTGGACAAGCTCGGCATCCCATTGCTCCTCCGCCGCGGGCCGGCAGCCGAAATTGTCCGGAAAACCACGACGGCGATCGGTGCCGGCGGGCTGTACTGGAACCGCCGGTACGGTTCCGCGGAGCGAACGGTCGACGCCGGCATCAAGGCCTGGGCGGGCGAGGCCGGACTGCACGTCTCAAGTTTTCAGGCTTCACTTCTCCATGAACCGTGGGAAGTTACTACCAAAACGGGCGGGCAATACAAGGTCTTCACCCCGTTCTGGCGGACAGTTTCTGCACAGGACTTCCGCGAGCCGTTGGCTATCCCCGAAGCCGGCCATGGATTCAGCGGAAAGCTGCCTGTGTATGACCAACTGGAATCGTGGCACCTGCTGCCCACCAAGCCGGACTGGTCCGGCGGATTGGCCGAAATGTGGACGCCAGGCGCTGCTGCCGGTCACAAGCGGTTGGCCGAGTTCGTGGGAGCCGGCCTATCCAACTACAGCGAGGGCCGCAACCGCCCGGATACGGATGGAAGCAGTTGCCTCTCGCCTTACCTTCGCTGGGGTGAGCTCAGCCCGTTCGAGGTGTGGCATGCCCTGGGTTCCAAGCGGTCCGAAAGCGCCTCAATTTTTGCTTCCGAGTTGGGCTGGCGTGAGTTCTGCTGGCATCAGTACTTCCACAATCCAACCCTGGCAACGGCAAACCTTCGCACTGAATTTGATCGCTTTCCGTGGGCATGGCCGGGTATCAATGACGGGAGTGCCAAAGCCAGCAACGGCAAGCACCCCGGCCACGAGTCGGCGCCGGAGGAATTCCGGGCCTGGCAGCAGGGCCGCACCGGGTTCCCCATGGTGGATGCGGGGCAGCGGCAACTGTGGCATACGGGATGGATGCACAACCGCGTCCGCATGGTTGCTGCCAGCTTCCTGGTGAAAAACCTCGGCATTCACTGGCAGCTGGGGGAGCAGTGGTTCTGGGACACCCTGGTGGATGCCGATCCTGCGTCGAACCCCGCCAATTGGCAGTGGGTAGCCGGTTCCGGGGCGGACGCGTCGCCGTTCTTCAGGATCTTCAATCCGGAGGCCCAGCGCGTCAAGTTCGATCCTCAGGGGAAGTACATCGCCCACTGGATTCCGGAGTTCGGGACACCGGACTACGCGGAGGAAATTGTGGATTTGAAGACCACCAGGGCGGAAGCGCTGGAAGCGTACAAGGAGATGAGAGAGGTTCACTAAGGGGTTCCGCGGACTCGGCTAGGGCCGACTATAGGCTGGGTCCATGTCTACGGAGTCCATCCTCAAGGTCCTCATCATGGCGCTTGTGGCCATCTTCATCGCTGCCATTGGCTGGTGGGCGCGCAAGCACCCCAACCGGTCCAAGCAGTATCCGGAGCAGGTTCGCCTGCCCAAAGTGGTCCCCATCATCGGCTGGCTGTTCCTGAGCTTCGGCTTCCTCATGAGCTTGGTGTCGTTCTCCTACGATCCTTCGCCACTGGGTGCCCGCATCACCGCTGTGGCGATCTTCCTGGGCGGCCTGGTTTTCGTGCTCATGTATCGCAACTGGTACGTGGCTCCCCGCGCCCACGAGGTCGCCTTCCGGACCGTGCTCGGCAAAGAACACGTAGTTCCCTACACCGACATTGCCCACTACCGGGTGCAGGTGATGAAGGGGCAGCCCATCCTGACCGTCAAATCCGTACACGGCGCAAAACTCAGCCTGAACATACGTACCTTCGACGTGACACCTCTTATGACCGCCATTGATTTTCACCAGGTGACCGGCCACTGGCCAGCGCCCACAGACACGGTGGGCGGCGGCTCCCAGGCAGAAAAACAGCCCTCTGGAAATTAGTAGGAAGTCCGAGTATATTCGGATTCAGAGATGACCTGGATCACAGTTGGTCACGTGTTCCGCAACGGTCCCAGCACCCGGCGGCACGGCAGTCATTCACCGATGCAAAGGAGCATTTCACCATGGTGCGCGAGCTTTCCCACTACGTAGACGGCCAAAGGATTGACGGCACCTCCGGCCGGTTCAGTGATGTCTACGATCCCTGCACGGGCGAAGTCCAGGCACGGCTCCCGCTGGCCAGCGCGGACGAGGTCCGCAACGCCGTCGCAAATGCCGAAAAGGGCCAGCTCGAATGGGCGGCAATGAACCCGCAACGCCGGGGACGCATCCTCCTGAAGTTCGTGGACCTGGTCAACCAGAACATGGACGAGCTCGCCAAGCTCCTGTCCTCCGAACATGGCAAGACCTTCGCCGACGCCAAGGGCGATATCCAGCGCGGCATCGAGGTAGTGGAATTCTCAGCCGGGGCGCCGCATCTGCTCAAAGGCGAATTCTCCGACAACGCCGGCCAAGGAATTGATGTCCATTCGCTCCGCCAGCCGCTGGGCGTCGTCGCAGGCATCACGCCCTTCAACTTCCCGGCCATGATTCCGCTGTGGAAGTCCGGCCCGGCGCTCGCGGCCGGCAACGCGTTCATCCTCAAGCCCTCAGAGCGTGACCCTTCCGTGCCGCTGCGGCTTGCGGAGCTGTACAGCGAAGCCGGCGTGCCCAACGGCGTCTTCAACGTCATCAACGGTGACAAGGAAGCCGTGGACGCGTTGCTCGAAGATCCGCGCGTGAAGGCGATCGGCTTTGTGGGCTCCACTCCCATTGCCCAGTACATCTACGCAACAGCAGCCGCGCACGGCAAGCGCGCACAGTGCTTCGGCGGGGCCAAGAACCACATGGTGATCATGCCCGACGCCGATCTGGACATGGCTGCCGACGCCCTGATCGGTGCCGGGTACGGTTCCGCCGGTGAACGCTGCATGGCGATCTCCGTTGCCGTGCCGGTGGGCCAGGAAACCGCTGATGCATTGGTGGGCAAGCTGACCGAGCGCGTCAAGGACCTGAAAGTGGGCCACAGCCTGGATAAGGATTCAGATTTCGGCCCCGTGGTGGCTGCTTCCGCCAAGGAAAGGATCGAGGGCTATATCCAATCCGGCGTAGACGAAGGTGCAACGCTGGTCACCGATGGCCGCGGCCTTACCGTTGACGGCTACGATGGCGGCTTCTGGGTTGGCCCCACCCTCTTCGATAACGTCACCAAGGACATGAAGATCTACAAGGAAGAGATTTTCGGTCCCGTCCTCAGCGTGCTGCGCGCGGCTGACTACGACGAAGCGCTCAGGCTCTGCAGCGAGCACGAGTTCGGCAACGGCGTCGCAATTTTCACCCGCGATGGCGACTCCGCCCGCGACTTTGCCAGCCGGGTGGAGGTAGGCATGGTGGGCATCAACGTGCCCATCCCCGTGCCGATCGCCTATTACACGTTCGGCGGCTGGAAGGCGTCCGGTTTCGGCGACCTCAACCAGCACGGCGCCGACGCGTTCCGCTTCTACACCAAGACCAAGACCGTGACGTCGCGGTGGCCCTCCGGAATTCGCCAGGGCGCCAGCTTCATCATGCCGGCAGGCAGCTGATGGGGGCTTTGGACGCAGAGGAAGAGGTCCTGTTTGAGCGTCGCGGCCACCTCGGGATCGTGACCCTGAACCGTCCGAAAGCAGTCAACGCGCTGAACGGGGGAATGGTCAAGGCCATGCTCCAGCAGTTGGCTGACTGGGCGGACGACGACGCCGTTGCCACCGTTTTGTTGCGCGGCGCGGGCGACCGCGGGCTCTGCGCCGGCGGCGACATCGTAGCCATCTACAAGGACATGTTGCACGGCGGCACGGAGACGGCAGAGTTCTGGGCTGACGAGTACCGGCTCAACGTGCTGATCTCGCACTACCCCAAACCGTATGTGGCCTTCATGGATGGGCTCGTCCTGGGTGGCGGCGTGGGCGTTTCCGCGCACGGTTCCGTTCGCGTTGTTACCGAGCGGACGCGTACCGGGATGCCGGAAACCACCATCGGGTTCGTGCCCGACGTCGGCGGCACACTGCTGCTCTCCCGCTCACCGGGGGAGACGGGAACGCACGCTGCCTTGACCGGGGCTCACCTGTCCGGCGCGGATGCGGTGTTCCTCGGTCTCGCGGACCACTTCGTGCCGTCCGAAAGCCTCCCCGCGCTTGCGGTAGCGCTGGAAAGCTCGACGGCGGAGGCCGCCGTCGGGCGCTTCACCCAAGCAGCACCGGAGTCAGCTTTGGCGGCACAGCGGGAGTGGATTGACGCCGCCTATGTGCATGACGATGCGGAGGAGATCGTCCGGAGCCTGCGATCTTTGGGCGACGAGGCAGCTGCTGCGGCGGACACCATCGAGGCGAAATCGCCGACGTCGGTAAAAGTGACTTTGGAATCGTTGCGACGCGTCCGCGGGCTCTCGTTGGAGGAAGCCCTGGACCAGGAATACCGCGTGGGCCTGCGATGCCTGGCCGGGCCTGACTTCCGGGAGGGCATTCGCGCGCAGGTGGTGGACAAGGACCGCAACCCGCAATGGAAGCCGCCGGCTCTCGCCGAAGTCCGGGAGTCCGACGTCGAGGGCTACTTTGCGCCGCTCGGCGAGCGGGAATTGGGGCTTTCAGCCAGTCCGGTCCAGTCGAATTGAAGGAGACGATCATGACAGAGAACGCAGCTCAAACCCCGGCGACGGGACTCATCGCTTTCCTTGGATTGGGTCATATGGGTGGGCCCATGGCCGCCAACCTGATCAAAGCCGGGCACGAGGTGATTGGCTATGATCCCGTTCCGGCGGCAGTCGAAGCTGCCCTGGCTCACGGGATTCCCATGGCCTCCACGGCGCATGAAGCTGCCGCGGAGGCGGCCGTGGTGTTGACCATGTTGCCCAGCGGCAAGCACGTTTTGGATGCCTACCGCGGTGTGGACGGGCCGGGGCTGCTGTCCATCGCGAAGCCCAACACGCTGTTCCTGGACTGTTCCACCATCAATGTGGACGAAGCCCGCGAGGCTGCAGCTCTTGCCGTCGCGGCGGGTCACCGATCCGTGGATGCCCCCGTGTCCGGTGGCGTGGTGGGAGCCGAGGCCGGCACCTTGACCTTCATGGTGGGTGCTTTGCCAGAGGACTTCGAGACCGTAAAGCCCATTTTGGAGCTGATGGGCAAGAGGATTGTCCACTGCGGTGATCACGGAGCGGGGCAGGCCGCCAAGGTGTGCAACAACATGATCCTTGGTGTCTCCATGATCGCCGTTGCCGAAGCGTTTGTGCTCGGCGAGAAGCTTGGTCTCACGCATCAGGCATTGTTCGATGTCGCTTCCAACGCATCCGGCCAATGCTGGGCGTTGACCACCAATTGCCCCGTTCCTGGCCCGGTGCCCACCAGCCCGGCCAACCGCGACTACCAACCGGGCTTTGCCGGTGCGTTGATGGCCAAGGACCTGCGGCTGGCGGTGAACGCGCTGGAGAGCACGGGCGTTGCTGCGGAAATGGGTCCCTTGGCCTCGCGTATTTACGATGCCTTTGCTGCCGGGGAAGGGGCCGGGAGGGACTTCTCCGGGATCATCACGGAGATCCGCGACAAGTCCGTGTGAGAGTTGAACTGAACTTATGACGAGCGTTGGCGAGAGGGAGAGCATGACGGAGCAGTACCAGAACATTGTGGTGGAACGTCGGGGACGGGTGGGCCTGGTGACACTGAACCGGCCGGAGGCGCTGAACGCGTTGAATACTGCGCTCATGAACGAGCTCGTGGACGCAGTGACCGCCATGGACACTGATCCGGACGTTGGGGCCGTGGTGATCACGGGATCAGCCAAAGCGTTTGCTGCCGGCGCTGACATCAAGGAAATGTCCTCCAACAGCTACATGGAGATGTACGCTGCGGACTGGTTCCGGCGTTGGGAAGACCTCACCCGCCTTCGCATTCCTGTTGTTGCTGCTGTGTCCGGCTTCGCCTTGGGCGGTGGCTGTGAGCTGGCCATGATGGCGGACTTCATCATTGCGGGGGACAACGCCAAATTCGGCCAGCCGGAGATCAACCTGGGCGTGATCCCTGGAATGGGCGGTTCCCAGAGGCTTACCCGTGCTGTGGGGAAGGCCAAAGCCATGGACATGGTGTTGACGGGGCGTTTCATGGATGCCGAAGAGGCCGAGCGCTCCGGCCTGGTGTCCCGCGTGGTTCCCGCTGCAGAGGTGATCGAAGAAGCACTCAAGGCCGCCGAAGTCATTGCCTCCAAATCCAAGCCCGCCGCCATGGTGGCCAAGGAAGCCGTGAACGCAGCCTTCGAGATGGGCCTGTCACAGGGCGTGGTGTTTGAGCGCAGGGTGTTCCACTCGCTCTTTGCTACCGAGGACCAGAAGGAAGGAATGGCCGCGTTCAGCGAGAAGCGACAGCCGGAGTTCAAGCACAGATAGCACCGGACTCCGGAGCGTTTTCCCGTCCCCCATTGCCCTGCCGGCGGTTCGCCCGCACACTGTAACCAGCCGATAGCCGAACAGTCGCTCAGCGGTTAAGCCGGCACAAATTTCTGTTGGGGCAGGGACTTGGGGGGATCGTGGGGAACTTTGGTGCGTTTGCGGTGAAATCGGCGGCCCTTGCAGTGCTGCTGGCTGGTTCAACGTTGGCTGGTGTAGCTCCGGCTGCCGGGGCCGAGTCCGAGTCATGGGTGCCTCCAATGATGGGGATGCCTTACGTCGGATCGGAACTGACAATCGGGCAAACCAGAATCGATCTGCTGGACTGCCCTCCCACGGAGGAAGCCCCGCAGGGCTTCGTCTTGGAATGGCTGAGGGACGGTGTTCCCCTGCCTGCCGAACGGCAAGGCGAAGTTCTGAAGGTCACCACCGAAGATCGCGGCAGCCGCATCTCCTTCAATGTTCACGGTGTGTGCTCTGAATCGGAGATCTTCCACAGCCCGGAGACACCTCCCATTGCCGCGTCCAACCGGGCCATGGGCTGGACAGGCCGCGGGAATTATGAGCTTCTGGGGCGTACCAACACCGGTGAGTTGGTCCTGTATCCGCGGACCTATGAATCCCACTGGCAGGACGGGGGCTTTTGGGAGAGAGACCGCTATTACACCTCCACATGGGATACGCCCAGGGTTGTGGGAACGGGCTGGGCAGTATTCACCATCGTTTTCTCACCCGGTGATTTCGACGGCGACGGGCACAACGACGTCCTGGCCCGGGACAGTGCGGGAAATCTGTTCCTTTACCCAGGCAACGGTGCCGGAGGCTGGCTGCCCACAGTGCAAGTCGGTGCAGGCTGGAACATCTTCGATTCCATCATTGCCGGCGGAGACTTCAACGGCGACGGAAATAACGATGTCTTGGCCCGGGACAACGTGGGAGGCCTGTTCCTCTATCCCGGTGACGGGATCGGGGGCTGGCTGGCGCCTCAAAAAGTTGGTGCGGGCTGGCAGGTTTTCGACAAGATCATGGCCTCCGGCGACACCGACGGGGACGGCGCGATGGATGTCTTCGCCCGAGACCGCAGCGGCGTAATGCACCAATACCCAAGCAACGGCCACGGCGCATGGAAATCACCAGTCGTGGTTGGCCCGGGATGGGACGTCATGACCGACCTCATCGGCGCCGGCATGTTTCGCCCGGGCGGCCTGAACTTCAGGTCAGTGAGCGGTGGTTCCGTCAGCGAACCCAGAAATGATGTCACCGCAGTGGACAAGGAAGGGTACCTTCGCCACTACTACGGGCTACCCGGTCCGCGACTCTACGGCGGGCACCACATCGGCAACGGCTGGGACATCTTCAACACCCTTATCTGATCCGTCTCTAAAGCCACACTTGCAGGTAAGGATCGTCATGAGACTCTGAACCCATCCCGCCCTCAAATCCACCCTTCCGGAGATCCGCAAGAGCATCACCATCAACGCGCGTTGACCCGGATGGTGTGGGGGTGGCTACACCGTGGCGAGCGGCGTCTGCTTGACTCCGACCAGCCGGGCTTGAAGTTCGGCCGAGGTGGGAGGGTTGGCACCGGGCCGGCTGACGGTGATCGCTGCGGCCAGGGCAGCGGTCTGTCCAATCATTTCGAGTGCGGTCGGTGCAAACGCCTTTTCTCCTCTTGCCAGCAGTTCAAAGATGAGGGCGGCCATATATGAATCGCCGGCACCGATGGTGTCCGCAACGTTGGTCTTTGCTGATGGGATGTTGAGGCGTGTCCCGGGGGTGGCCAGGAGCGCCCCTTCAGCCCCGCGGGTGATGACTGCCAGGCGTGCTCCCTGTTTGAGGAGCCTGGATGCTACGTCGTCCAACGAAGATGTGGGATAGAGCCAGTGGGCATCTTCGTCGCTGAGTTTGATGACGTCAGTGAGGGGGATCAGATCCTCGAAGGTCTGCTTCGCTTCGGCGTGGCTGCCAAGGAGGGCCGGGCGGATGTTGGGGTCATAGGTGACCAGGCAGGAGTCGTGGCTTTGTTCGAGGAGGGTGCGTACCGTGGTGGCGCCTGGCGCCAGGAAGGTGGCGATGGATCCGGTGTGGAGGATTTTCGGGATCAAGGCCGGTGCTACGGGTGCAAGGTCCCACTGGATGTCGAACTCGTAACTGGCCGAGCCGTCCGTGGCGAGTGTGGCTGTGGCGGTGGCCGTGCGTTTGAGGGACTTTGACCCGGGGAGCAGCTGGACGCCTGCGCTGTGGAGGTGGGCGGCCACTGAGGTGCCGTGATCGTCGTCGCCGATCGCTGTGAGCAGCCCCGCTGCCACTCCTAGGCGGCCCAGGCCGTACGCCACATTCGCGGGGGAGCCGCCAGGGTAGCTGATGCTTCCTTCCCGGGTGTTCACAATGTCCACCAAGGCCTCGCCGATGACAAGGACGTCCAGTTGGTGATGGGCGGAACTGCCCGGGTGAAGGTTGTGCATCTCGGTTCTTTCGTCTGGGTGCCGGTCTTTTGAGGGGGCGGCAGGGGTATGGGTCCGTCCGCGGACCTGTAGGCAGGTCCGCGGACGGGGACAAGGGTTCCGGTTTGAACGGAAGGTCCGGCGCGGCGGTTAGGCTTTGGCCGCACCTGTCATGATGGCGACCGCGTCGGTCATGGTGTGGGATTGTGGGGTAATGGTGGCCGCACATTTGCCCAGGCGCTGGATGTGGATACGGTCTGCAACGTCAAACACGTGGGGCATATTGTGGCTGATCAGGATGACGGGCAGGCCTCGGTCACGGAGGTCCCGGACCAGCTGGAGTACCTGGTTTGATTCGCGTACTCCCAAAGCGGCTGTTGGTTCGTCGAGAACCACCACTTTGGAACCGAACGCAGCGGCGCGTGCCACCGCGACGGCTTGACGCTGGCCGCCGGAGAGATTCTCCACCGGCACGGTGACGTCCTGCAGGGTGGAGATGCCCAGGCGGGTCAACTCTTCCTTGGCTTTCCTGCGCATGCCTTTGGTGTCGAGCATCCGGAACAGGGTCCCCAAAGGTCCGGGGAGGCGCTCTTCGCGGCCCAGGAACAGGTTGGACGCAACATCCAGGGCCGGGGAAACGGCCAGGTTCTGGTAGACCGTTTCGATGCCGTGGACGCGGGCGTCCTGGGGCCGTTTGAAGTGTACTTGCTGTCCGGAGACGAAGAGTTCCCCGGTATCGGGAACCTCGGCGCCGGTGAGGCATTTGATGAGCGTGGACTTACCGGCGCCGTTGTCGCCGATGACAGCCAGAACTTCACCGGGGTAGAGGTCCAGGCTGACGCCGTCCAGGCCAACGACGCGGCCGAAGGTTTTCACGAGGTTCCTGGCTTTGAGGATGGGCTCGCGGGTTTCGGTGCCGGTGGCTTCAAATTCTGTGGTGGTCATGACTTGACCTTTCGGATCCATTGATCGACGGACACGGCAATGATGATCAGGATGCCTACGGCGAGAGTCTGGTAGAGCACGTCGAGGCCGGCGAGTGAGAGGCCGTTGCGGAAGACACCAACAATCAGCGCCCCGAGCAGCGAACCCCAGATCGAGCCACGTCCGCCGAAGAGGCTGGTGCCGCCAATCACGACGGCGGTGATGGAGTCCAGGTTCAAATCGACGCCGGCGTTGGGGCTGGCGGCGTTGGTACGGCCGATCTGGATCCAGGCACCGATCGCCAGGACCGCGCCGGCCGCGAGGTAGACGCTCATCAGGACCCGGTTGACGGGAATGCCGGCGAGCCGGGCCGCTTCTTTGTCGTCGCCCACAGCGTAGACGTGCCGTCCCCAGGCGGTCTTACCCAGGATGAAGGCCATGACAACGTAGAGGAGGAGCATCATGACCACGCCGGTGGAGATCCGGACGGGCCCAATCGGGAAGGTACTTCCCAGCCAGGTGAGCATGTCCGGCATTGCGGAGCCACGCACGGTGCTTCCACCGGAGTAGAGCAGCGTCAAGGCAATGAAAATGTTCAGTGTTCCCAGCGTGACAATGAACGGCGGGAGGCGGAACCTGGTCACCAAAAAGCCGTTCAGGGCACCGGCAGCCAATCCGACCGCAAGACCGGCAATCAGCGCAATCGGGCCAGGAATTCCGTTGCTGACCGCGAGCTGTGCGATCACCATCGAGGACAGGATCATCACCGCACCTACGGAAAGGTCAATTCCGGCTGTCAGGATGATCAGGGTCTGGGCGATTGCCAGGGTGCCCACCACGGCCACCTGCTGGGTAATCAGTGACAGGTTCTCAACGCGGAGGAACCGGTCATTGAGGAGCCCGAAGACAACTACGGCAATCAGCAGGACAATGGCCGGGCTGAGGGCTGGGTATCGGTGAAGAATGTTGCGGATTCTGCTGAGGGGAGTCTGGCGGTCGAGGAATTCCTCGGCCAGGTCAGCATGCGCGGCACTCGGGGGGCCGGCGGTCTGTTGCTGGGTCACGTAGATTGCTCCTGAACTTCCATGTTCTGTAACTGCTGTGCGCGGGGAGGCGCTTTTTCTGGCGACTCCCCGCGTTTGGTGAGGTTCTATTTGCCCCAGCAGACCTGGGATGCTTCGGTGGTGGTGATGCTCTTCACGCCGTCGGCGGGCTTGTCAGTGACGAGTTCCACGCCGGTGTTGAAGAAGTCCAGGCCCTCGGAATTGGCAGGCTTTTTGCCGGTCTTTGCCAGGTCAACAATGGCCTTCACACCCATTTCGGCCATCTTGACCGGATACTGCTGTGCGGTTGCGCCGATCACACCGGACTTGACGTTGTTCACGCCCGTGCAGCCGCCGTCAATGGAGACGATCAGGACATCCTTTTCCTTGCCTGCGGACTTCAGTGCTTCGAAAGCACCTGCGGCAGCGGGCTCGTTGATGGTGTAGACAACGTTGACATTGGGGTTCTTGGCCAGGAGGGTCTCCATTGCGGTACGTCCGCCGTCTTCTGCGCCCTGGGATGCCTGGCTGCCGACGATTTCGTATTCGCCGCCCTTGCCTCCGGTGTACGTCCCGGACTTGGCTTCGTCGCCGTTCTTCTTCTTATCCGCGGTATCGATGCCGAGGCCGGTCAGGAAGCCCTGGTCGCGGTTGTAGTCCACCGAGACAACCTTGTCGTCAAAGAGGTCGATGAGAGCGATGACGGCTTTCTTGCCTGCCAGCTGCTGAGCGGTCCACTTGCCGATGAGCTCGCCGGCATTGAAGTTGTCAGTGGCGAAGGTGATGTCCGCGGCATCGGCCGGGTCCGGAGGAGTGTCGAGGGCAATGACGAACAGGCCAGCGTCCTTTGCCTTCTTCAGTGCATCCACCACTGAAGGACCGTTGGGGGTGATCAGAATGCCCTTGTCGCCCTTGGAGATTGCATTTTCAATGGCCTGGATCTGGGTGTCCTCGTCACCGTCAGCTTTGCCGGCCGCAAGTTTAAGGTCCACGCCATCAGCTTCGGCTGCCTTCTTCGCGCCATCCTGCATGGAGACGAAGAACGGATTGGAGGTGGTCTTGACGATCAGCGAAACGCCGATCTTCTCATCAGCGCCTCCGCTGGATGAAGGGGTGGAGCCGCCTCCGCAGGCTGTCAGGCTAAGCGCGCCGAGGGTCAGGACTGCACCGGCGGCAAGAATTCGCGTCCGGGTGGACCGCGTGACTTTGGAACTCAACATTGAAACTCCTGATTTTGTGGCTGTTGGCGGTGCATTTCTGCGACTGACAACGTTGTCAGGTAACATGTAAGCAAGCTCACACGATAGAGTCAAGTACTAAATCGAGTTGAGGAGCAGCAAGTTGACAACGATGTCTAATCGTTACCAGTCCGAGCCCCGTAAGCGCCCGACGATGAAGAATGTGGCCGATCTTGCAGGCGTTGGGATCAAAACAGTCTCTCGAGTTGTAAACGACGAGCCGGGGGTTTCTGACGCGACCCGCCAACGGGTAATGCGGGCAACGGAACAACTGCAGTACCAACTGGACATCACAGCGGGCAGCCTGAAGCGTTCCGGACGCAAGACGCAGTCCATCGGCCTACTGCTCCCAAGCGTGTCCAACCCGTTCAGCGGGGAGATCCACAGGGCCATGGAAGACGCCTTGGCCGTGCGAGGAATTGCCGTTTTCGCGGCAAGCCTGGATGACGATCCTGACCGGGAGAGGAAGCTCATTTCAGCTTTCCTGGGCCGCCGGGTGGACGGCCTTGTGCTGACTACCATCGCCAAGAGCCAGGCCTACATGATCCCCGAGCATTCCCGCGATCTGCCGTTGGTGTTCATTGACCGTGAGCCTGCGGGCATTGAGGCTGACGCGGTGGTCACTGACAATGAAATTGGAGCGGCCAAGGCGGCCGCCCACCTCATCCAGCTTGGACACACCCGGCTTGCCTACCTTGGTGACCGGACGGATATCCAGACTGCCGGGAGGCGCCGGGCAGGATTCCTGGACGGCGTAGGACGAGCAGGCATTTCCACCTCCGATGTCACCGTCCGCGAGAACCTGCACGACGAAGAAACCGCAGCTCGGGCGGCTCACGAACTGCTCACCTCGGAGAACCCGCCCACGGCAATATTTTCGAGTCAAAACCTGGTGACGTTTGGCGCCATGCGGGCACTGAAAGCCCTTAACCTGCATCACAAGATTGCTCTCATTGGTTTTGATGATTTCACCCTGGCGGACATGATGGACCCCGGAGTCACGGTGATCGCCCAGCACCCTGAACGCATCGGCAAGCTTGCGGCTGAGCGGATCCTTGCCAGGATCGACGGCGACCAGAGCCCCGCCCAAACCTATGTCATCCCCACTGAACTCATCCAGCGAGGCTCCGGTGAGATCCCGCGAGCCAACGCGGAGAAATAGAAGAACAATGAGAAACCAACCAAGCAAAGGACTGGTCATGACCAAAACACTGTACGCAGAGTTCACCGTCAAAGAAGGCAGTGAAAACCGCGTGGCGGAGATGATGGCAACGCTTGCGGAGCACGTTCGTAAAGAACCGGGAAACGTGACGTTCCTGCCCTATACGCGTGAAACCAATCCGCGGGAGTACTTCGTCTTCGAGGTATACCGGGACGAACAGGCCTTTCAGGATCACATCGTTGCCGAGTACGGCCGGGAGTTCAATGCCGAACTTGCCGATCATATAGAAGGTGACGGTTCTGTCCTGACCTGGCTGAAGCCACTGGCGTAACCGGGCAACAAACCCAAGGAAGGCGGCCGGCGAGAGCCGGCCGCCTTCCTTGCTATGCGTGGCGTATTACTTCTTGCCGGGAAGGAACATCGATCCTTCCACGGGGGTTACGGTGAGGGATTTCAGCTGCGCTGTTCCACCCTCGGCGAAGAGTGCCACCTTGTCAGCCCCGGCGTTCGGGAAGACTTGATCGGTGATGGTCCGGAGACCGTCCCCGGAGAAGACTTCCACCGAGGAGCGGTCCACATACACCTGCAAGGTGACGTTGCCCTTCTTGTCCAAAGTGATGGGGGCGTCCTCAACAGAGGCGAATGCCGGGTGGAACGTGGTGTTACCCGAGTTTGTGCGGTCAACGAAGATCTTTCCGGTGGCGGAGTCGTAGCCGATGACGGTGGAAGAGTTACCGTCGCCCAGTACAGTGATGCCGGATTTTGCCGCCGTGCCGGGTGCGAACGTGATGTCTACTCGCTGGACCTGGCCGGAAGCAGCAGCCGGCAGCGGTGTTGTGCCCACCTTGATGACGCCGCCCTTCTTATCCGTGTAGCTGGGCTTCTTTGCGAGCTTGTCCACTTGCTTGACTACCTTTTGGGCAAGGCGTGGTCCATTGGGTGTTTGCGTCAACTGCACTTCGCGGGGCAGCGACATAGCGCTGCGCCAAGGGTTGGTGGGAATGTTATTCGCGTAATCCCAATTGTTCATCCAGCCCAGCATGACCCGCTTGCCCTCGGGCATGTTGGAGAAGGAAACTGCCGCATAGTAATCGCGTCCGTAGTCCAGCCAGTCGTAAGCTTCCAGCCGGGACTGCGCTGCTGTGGAACTGGCCGTGAACTCATCCGCGAGGATGTGTCCCCAGCCGAATCTGTTGTTATCTACAACCTTGATGTTCGCCTGCTGGCCAGCGAATTCCTTGACATCCCAGGAAGCCCAATCCAGAGTTTCACTGTCGCTACCGGTGGCTGTACGCACAACTTGTCCGTTGACAACCAAGTTCACCGTTTCTTCATCAGATCTGGGGACGGCGGCCGTGTCAGTGAGCATCACGTGGTCGAGGGTCAGATGTCCCCACCCGCCTGTGGCTTCGTCAACGATCCTCAGTTGTGCGTTCTGTCCCGCGAACTCTGAAACATCCCAGCCCTTCCAGTTCAGTAGTCCCGAGTTGTCACCCGCCAGGGATCGGACCACGTTGCCGTTGACCAACAGTTGGGCGGCCAAGGTCTGACCCGAGTCTGCCGCACGGTTGCCGCCTCCCACCAGCATGGACATGAAGTCCTTTGTGATGAGGAATTCGGGGGAGGTCAGGGTGCCCTGGCGGTCATCACCGGGGACGGCACCGGTTTCAAAGGTGTTGATTCGCTTGGCGCCGAGGTAATAGTCCCCACCGCTGGTGGCTGGCTGGAAGTTGGGGGTCAGGTCTCCTGTCCCGGTCCAGCCTGCATCAGCCAACGATGTGCCATCGGGAACCTCAAAGCCGTCAAACTTCAGCTCTCCCGGGGGCGGGGTGTTGTCCAGTTTGTCGGAAACGCGCGGGTGCTTGCCGCCGCCGACGAGGAAATTCAGGTAGTCATCGGTCACGGTGAACGTTGGTGACTGTAGGGACCCAAGCGGCCAGTCGCCGTCGTTGAATGAATTGATCAGTCCTGTTCCGCCGAATCCGGTGACCGGGCTCTGGCCGGGCAGGGAACCGGCCGCCGGGGCGTCACCGAAAGGACCGTTCTTCCAGTTTCCTGGTTCGTTATTCAACGTCCAGCCGTTGTAGCTGCCGTCGTTGAAGCCGGCCAGCACAGCGCCGGCCGGTGCTTCGGCTACTGGTTCTGTGGTTTCGGAGGTGAACGTGGTTCCGTCGAAGTTGCCCACGAAGTACTGTCCGGCCGATCCACCCGCGACGCCGCCAGGGTTGATGTCGACCACCATGACCCACTTGATGTTGTTCGTATCCCCATCCACTGCCAGCGGGAACAAGTCAGGACATTCCCACTGGCCGCCGGTTGCATTGGCAGGGCCGAATTCGCTGAGGGCAGTCCAGTCTTTGAGGTTGTTGGACTTGTAGAGGAGAACCTTGTGATCCTGGGATTCCACTGTTGTCATGACCCAGTAGCCACCGCCGGACGGGTTGTCATACCAGAAGACTTTCGGGTCCCGGAAGTTGGCTGAATTGCGGTTCAGCACAGGGTTCCCTGAATATTTGGTCCACGTCTTTCCGTCATCCAAGCTGTAGGCCAATGACTGCGCCTGCAGGCCGCGGTGCGGGGAGGGCTCCTTGTAGGCGCTGGTATAGATGGCTACCAGCGGCGGGTTTTCCTTGGTCCCGAAGCCCGTGGTGTTGTCCTTATCAACCACAATGCTGCCGGAGAACACGTCCTCCTGCGCATCGGTGGACAGGGCCAGGGGCTGCTCCTCCCAGTGGACCAAATCCTTGGAGGTCGCGTGACCCCAGGACATATTTCCCCACGTGTTGCCGGAGGGATTGTGCTGGTAGAACAGGTGATAGACACCTTTGTGGAAAACCATCCCGTTGGGATCGTTCATCCAATTCTTTGCTGGTGTGTAGTGGTATGCCGGTCGAAACTGCTCACTGCCCACTTCCGATGCCGCAGAGGCCGGCGCAACGCCGGCCATGATGCCCGAAAGCGTCAATCCCGCCAGCGTCAACGCAGACGTCGCCGCCCGCATCCTACTGATAGTGGATTTCGTCATTGTTCTCCTCGTTCGCACTTCATTGCGCGCGCCTACCCCCATTTAGACAACGTTGTCAGTGGTTGAAAAGCTACGATAAATCCAGCGGACAAGTCAACGGTTTTGGCGAACGACATCGTTGTCCGCGGAGCTCAGTTACGCGGTCGGAGACAGCCCTAAACCGAAACGGCCCCCGGCACAAGGGCGGCGTCGAAGAACGCGCGCTCCAGACGCACCGCTTCGGCGAAAGTGGCAGCAACGCGCTCGCGCGCAGCGGCGTCGGAAGGCTCGACGGCGTCGAACTCGTCGCGCAGCCACGTCACCCACGCGTTGTACTCCGGATTGTTGTGGAGGCGGATCCACTCGGCGTGCTTTGCTTGGGCGGGCCAGTCCGTGGGGTCGCCAGCGCGGGCTGCCCAGTCTCCATAGAGCCACTCAGCAACCAGCAACACTGCCAGGACCTCCGGGTAGGAACGGGTGGCGAGGGCGCTGCGCATCAGGTTGTCGAAATCCCGGGTGACGGATCCCAACGCGGGCGCGGTTCGGTCCATCTCCGGAACGTCCAGTTCATTGAAGCAGTCCTGGAAGTACGTATTCTCATCCGATGCGAAAGCTCCCAGAACCCGGGCAAACACCAACCGCGAAGGGAGTGCGGGTGCGGATGCAACGGCCTGGCCCAAGAGGGCTGTGAAGGCATCGCAGAACTGGTAATCCTGGACGAGATAGCGGCGCAGGTTCTCATCAGAAAGGGAACCGTCCAGCAGTTGGTCCACGAACGGATGGTTGACGGCGGCGTCCCAGTCCGCGGCGCACTTGGTCCTGAGTTCAAAGGCAAAGCCCACGGTAATTCCTCCTGAAGTGTCAGCATTGGGAGCCTAGCAGCGTAAGGCTCAGGAGAGGTGGTGGTTACGCTATGGTGCCGGTCCGGGTGCCAGCGTAGGCTCTGGCCATGACGAACGAGCGCGCATCGAAGACGATCGTGGTTGGCTATGACGGATCCGAAGAATCACACCGCGCTGTCCAATGGGCTGCCAGGCATGCGATCCTGCGGGACTGTGCCCTTCAGATTGTGCACTGTTCCTTATGGGTCCTGCTGTCGAATAACAGGGGTCCCGTCCCTGGTGTTGCCGATAGCGGCCTGGAACGAGCTGCCCAGAAAATCCTCGAAGAGGGTTTGGCACTCGCGAAGGAGACGGTCCCGGGTCTGGAGATTAGCACCACCTTGTTGCACGGAATGCCTCGCGA
The DNA here is from genome assembly GCF_902506065.1 of Arthrobacter sp. 9V. Classification (GTDB taxonomy): domain Bacteria; phylum Actinomycetota; class Actinomycetes; order Actinomycetales; family Micrococcaceae; genus Arthrobacter. The sequence continues at coordinate 4,077,439 of NZ_LR732912.1, read as the reverse complement.
TCATCTGGCCCACGTTTCGGCGGGGAGTGAGATGTTGGTGCTCGGAAGCCGGGGCCTTGGCGGCTTCATGGGCTTGCTGGTGGGCTCCGTCAGTTTGGAGATGGCTGCAACCGCGGACTGCCCGGTGGCAGTGATCCGTGCAGATGACCATCCGGAAGGACCGGTACTGCTTGCCGTTGACGACTCGGGATCGGCGGCAGCCCTGGACGACGCCTGCCTATTCGCAGCAGCAACAGGGGCCGAGCTCAGGATCGTTCACGTCCTGCACGAGCCCGAGGGGTACCGGCGGTTGCGTGAACCGGTGGAATCGTACCCCGATGCTGAAGCGATGCTTGATGCTGTGCTGAGCCGGGCGCGACACAAAGCCCCCGGAATCACTGTGGGCGGAGAGCTGCTCGTTGACACTTCGTTCTCCCGTGCCGTGGTCAAAGCGTCACAGGGCGCACGCATCACAGTGGTGGGGACCAAAGGACACGGACTGGTCAAAGGCACCATCGGTTCCACGGCCCACGCTGTGCTCCACCACGCCCACAGCCCCGTGATGGTTTCCCGTCGCAAGGCCACCTCCGAGGTTACGTAGGATTCTTCCCCGGGACTGCGGAGCTTGTTCATTTTTGGAGGCCCTCACAGGGACTCCCTCCCGGGATGAACCGGATCTATGGTGAATGACATGGATAATCGGGCGGAAGTACGCGAATTTCTGATCTCCCGGCGTGCCCATGTGGCCCCGGAGCAGGTGGGGCTGCCTACGGGATCCAACCGGCGGGTCAAGGGGTTGCGCCGCAGCGAAGTGGCCACCCTTGCCGGGCTGAGCGTTGAGTACTACACCCGCTTGGAACGCGGTGCCATCAGCGGCGCCTCTCCGCAGGTCCTCGAAAGCATCGCCCGGGCGCTGAACCTGGACGACGCCGAGCGCGCCCATCTTTTCGATCTTGCGCATGCGGCCAGTCCCGTTGCCCGGCCACCGCGGCGTCGAAATTCAAAGTCGTACGTTCCCCATGAGAGCCTCCAGTGGGCATTGGACGCTGTCACGGCCGGACCCGCGTTTGTCCGGAATGGCAGGATGGACTTGCTGGCCGTAAACCCCTTGGCCCGCGCCTTTTACAAGGATTGCTACGACATGCCGGGTCAAGCGCCCAACATTGCGCGCTTTACCTTCCTGGACCAACGCGCGCATGAGTTCTATCCGGACTGGGACGCCTTCGCGGAGGTGACCGTCTCTATTCTCCGCACGGAGGCCGGACGCGACCCGCATAACAAGGAACTGCACGATCTCATCGGCGAGCTCAGCACCCGCAGTGACGAATTCCGCACTCGCTGGGGCGCGCACAACGTCCGGCACCACGGCACTGGTTTCAAGACGTTCAATCATCCCGTGGTGGGCGAAATGACACTCGCCTTCGAAGGTTTGGAGATGGCGGCCGAGCCCGGACTGACCCTGACCATCTACGCAGCTGAACCCGGATCGCCGTCGTCGGAGCGCCTGCAGCTCCTCGCGTCCTGGGCGGCCAGCGAATACGGCCAAGGCGTCCAGGCGGCGTCGGAAAACGCCCGAACGGACAGCTGACTGCAGAACAAGCGAGACTCAGCGGCTGACTTCTACGCGGACCTCTTGGCCGTCGAAGCGCGAAAGCTCTTCCCGTGAGGCGTCGTAGCGGCCCAGGTGGATTGTCTGGTCCGAAAATCCGATGCCGGAGGCATCGTAGTAGAAACCGAGGTTTCCCCAGGGGACAAAGTAGATCAAGTCGCCATCCTCGGGGTCGGACCCGGGAGAGCCTTCATGTCGGAGGGGCCTGGGCAGGTCCGCGATCTTCTCCCGGCCGGCGAACTCCTGTACCTACTACGCTGCCAGGGGTGGCGGGGCTGGATTTTTCGCTGGGGTTCGATGTTGCGTCGGGGCGGGAGGCATCACTGCAACTGACCAGTGGCATGGCCAGCGTCAGGCCGAGCAGCAGAATTCCCGCCTTGTGTCGCTTCATGCCAGAGCACCTTCCTTCCGGTCTTTAAGCATCAGCATTGTTAGCGGAACAAAGTAGAGCGCGGCAATCGCTGTCCCCACCAGCACCGGACCCGTGGCGCCAAGCGCGGACTGCAAGGCGTACCCGGCCATCCACGATCCCACGGCCGTGCCGAGGTTGAACGCTGAGGTGCTCAGTGCCGAGGCCAGGGTAGGGGCGTGGCCGGCGTAGCCAACAGCTTTCCCAATCAGAATCGGGTTGGTGGCCATTCCGAAGAGCCCTAGCAGGAAGATCAGCGCGACCGTCACCACGGCGTAGTGGGAGAACAATGAAAGCGCGCCTAACACCAGGAAGGTCATGCCCGCCGAGATGAACAGGGCAGGGTAGGGGTGGTGTGCGCCGAAGTGACCTCCCAGATTGGAGCCGATGAAAGCTCCCACCCCGTACGCCACCAGAACCAACGGCACTGCGGAAGCGGCCAATCCCGTGTTCTCTGTAAGCAGCGGAGAGATGAAGCTGTAGGCAGCCAGGGATGAACCGCACACGATCGCGCAGCCAGCCAGGACAAGCCAAACCCGCGCGTCACGCATGCTGGCAAGCTCTGCCCTAACCGATGGAGCGAGCCCGGATTCCGGGCCACTTGGGAGCAGCCGGTACACCACAACCGCCCCCGCCAGTGCCAGAACAGCCAGAGCCCAGAACGGGCCACGCCAACCAATGACATGACCGGCGAACGCACCAAGTGGGACACCTACAACGTTGGCAAGCATGCCACCACCCAAAACAACTCCCAGTGCCCGGGACGCCGAAGCAGCACCTGCGGCTTTTGCGCCCACGACGGCGGCTACCGCCCAGAAAGCGCCCGTCGCCAAAGCCGTGACGAACCGGGCCACCAAGATCAATGTGAAATCGGAAGTCAGGGCCACCACCACGTGGCCCACGGCAAAGACCACCAGTGCCAGGCTCAGCGTCAACCGGCGGGGCAGCTTGAGCGTGAGGATGGACATGGTGGGGGTGCCGACGATCATGCCCACTGCGAAGATCGTGATCATGAGGCCGGCGCTGGCCACGGACACCCCAAGATCGGCTGCTATCTGAGGCAGTATCCCCGCAACAATGAACTCGGTAGTTCCCATGAGAAACACACCCGCGGCCAGGACATAGGTCACCAACGGCAAACGCCGGGTTCTGGTGGTGGAAATAGTGGCGGTCATGACTCCAGAACATCAGTCTTTTGGAGCGTTAGGGAGTCCCGCTTGAGGGAGGTCCTCTGAGGGACTCCCTCGCCTGGGGCCCGCGAATTGGGCACCCGTTGGATGACCGACGTTATATTGTCGGTGGCTGCTGACATGGTTTATTCATGGAGCGGAATCGGGAAAGTCGAGTCGGTGCGGTGGCGGCGGATGCGCTTGTTCCTGCCTCTGTTCCTGCCTCTGTTCCTGCCGGGCTGGCAGTTGCTGTCTCGGCTGGCAGTGTTTGTGGTGACTTGATTGAGCAGTTGCGGGTGTTGGAGGGGATGAAGTCGGCCATCACCGCACTGCAAGCCCAGATTGCTGTGGCTTTTGATCTTGCGCAGCGTGCTGAGCAGGCTGAGGCTGGTGTTCCTGCCTCGGAGCGGGGGCAGGGGGTGGGTGCTCAGGTGGCGTTGGCGCGGCGGGAGTCTCCGAATCGTGGGTCACGTTTGCTGGGGTTTGCGAAGGCTCTTGTGATGGAGATGCCGCACACGTTGGCGGCGTTGAATTCGGGGTTGTTGAATGAGTGGCGGGCCACGCTTCTGGTGAGAGAAACAGCGTGCCTGAGTGCTGAGGACCGGTGTGCTGTGGATGAGGAACTCGCCCCGGATACCGGGACCTTTGAGGGGAAGGGTGATCGGGCGATCGTTGCGGCGGCGAAAGCTGCCGCGTACCGTCGGGACCCGCGATCAGTCGCAGGGCGTGCCAGCCGTGCTGCTGCGGAGCGGACCGTGAGTCTGCGTCCTGCGCCGGACACGATGACGTACCTGACCGCGCTGTTGCCGGTGGCCCAAGGAGTGGCGGTGTATGCGGCGTTGAGCCGGGCGGCTGATTCGGCGCGTTCGTGCGGCGACGCTGGGTCTGGTGATGTGGCGGGGTCCGATGTGGTTGTCCGGACCCGTGGCCAGGTCATGGCCGATACGTTGGTCGAACGCGTCACTGGAACCCCGGGCGGGTTTTCGGGGATTAACTTGGATTTGGTCATGACAGACCGCGCCCTGTTCCAAGGCGACAGCGAGCCAGCACGGCTTCAGGGGTACGGAATCGTCCCGGCCGAATGGGGACGGGAACTAGTCGCACAGGGTCCGGGCGGCAGTTCACGTCGGAAGCTCGGTTCCGGACGGTCAGCGGGGGCGGCCCAGACAACACGGGCCGAGGCAGCGGGGGCGGCCCAAGTAGCCCGGGGCCAGGAGCTTGATGTTTGGCTTCGCCGGCTCTACACAGCGCCGGTTACGGGAGAGCTCCTGGCCACCGATTCCAAGGCCAGGCTCTTCACCGGCAGGCTTCGGCGTTTCATTGAAATCCGCGACGATACCTGCCGTACGCCCTACTGCGATGCGCCCATTCGACACATTGACCATGTGGTTCCGTGGCGCTCCGGTGGCAAAACCAACCTTGCGAACAGTGCCGGGCTCTGCGAAGCCTGCAACCACACCAAAGAAAACCCCGGCTGGAGCACCAAAACCAAACCCGGGCTCGTGGATACCGACGTCCATACCTTGGAAATCAGCACCCCCACCGGGCACACTTACCAATCCAAGGCCCCACCATTGCCAGGACACCACCCGTCCAGAACGTAAAGCGCTTCTCGGGGATGATCCTCTATTCTTCGGCGAAGTCCCCGGCATCCCTGCGGAAGGTGCCGAGTACGCGGATGAGGTGATCGACGTCGTCGGGTCCGAAGCCTGACTTGCCGAAAACCTCGGCGTTGAGCGCCGCCGTCGCTTTTTTGGCGAGGGTTCTGCCCTCTGCGGTGAGCTCAATCAGGGTGGTGCGTCCGTCTGTTGGGTGCGGTGAACGGGCCACCAAGGCGGCCTTTTCCAAGCGGTCGACGGCGTTGGTCACCGAGGTGGGATGGACCTGCAGGAGTGCACTGGCTTTGTTCATGGGCAGCGCGCCGCTGCGGGCAAAACTCAGCAAGGCCAACAGCTCGTAGCGTGCGAAGGTCAGCCCAAAGGGTTTGAGCACCGTTTCGATGCGCGCGAGCAGAATCTGTTGCGTGCGCATGATGGCGGTGATGGCGGCCATGGGCGCGGCGACATCGCCCCACCCATGCCGTTCCCAATTGCGCTGGGCGTCGGCGATGGGATCGCGGGGGAGTGGCGTGCCCATGGGCCTCCTTTGGTTGCTTGCTTGGCCTACTGCTTGCTTGGTCTAGTGTTGAGTTGGCTAGTCTTTCAGATTCGGGAACTCTTCCTCTGTGTATTCCACTCCCAATCCGGAGGGCAGCGGACCGTCACCGTGCCTGGCTACTTCCGTCCCGCGCAGTTCAACGCGCCGGATCTTGCCCGAGATCGTCTTGGGCAGTTCGCCGAATTCCAGCCGCCGGATGCGTTTGAACGGCGCCAAATGCTCGCGGCAGTACTTGAGGATGTCCTCGGCCACCGCGGGTCCGGCTTCGTAGCCCGCGGCCAGCACCACGAACGCCTTGGGCACTGACAGTTTCACTGCATCAGGCGAAGGCACGACGGCGGCTTCCGCCACTGCGGGGTGTTCGATCAGGACGCTTTCGAGTTCGAAAGGCGACAACCGGTAGTCGGAGGATTTGAAGACGTCGTCATCCCGGCCGACGTAGGTGATGACGCCGTCGGAGTCCCTGCTGGCCATGTCGCCGGTGTGATAGTAGCCATCGCGGAAAGCTTCGGCTGTCTTGGCTTCATCTCCGAAGTAGCTCTTCATGAGTCCCACGGGCCGGGGGTCCAAGCGCAAGCAGAGCTCGCCGTCGTCGGCTTCCTTCCCGGTGAGCGGGTCAACCAGCACCACGTCGTACCCGGGGAGCGGCCGCCCCATGGAACCGATCTTCACCGGTTGGTCAGGAGTGTTGGCGATCTGGACCGTTGACTCGGTCTGGCCGAAACCATCCCGGATAGTGACGCCCCAAGCCTTCTCCACTTGGCCGATCACCTCGGCGTTCAGGGGCTCACCGGCTGAAACAACCTTCCGAGGCGGGGTGGTGAGTTGAGTGAGGTCCGCTTGGATCAGCATGCGCCACACGGTGGGCGGGGCACAGAAACTGGTGACCCCTTCCCTGCCCATTTGGTTCATGAGGGCGGCGGCATCGAAGCGTTCATAGTTGTAGATGAAGACTGTGGCCTCGGCGATCCACGGCGTGAAGACGTTGGACCAGGCGTGCTTCGCCCAGCCGGGGGAAGCAACGTTCAGGTGGACATCACCAGGTTCCAGACCGATCCAATACATGGTGGACAAATGGCCCACGGGGTAGGACGTGTGGGTGTGCTCCACCAGCTTTGCCCGCGAAGTGGTGCCGGAAGTGAAGTAGAGGAGCAGTGTCTCGTCGGCGCGAGTGGGGGCGTCGGGCGTAAAGTCCGTGCCGGCGTCGTATGAATCTGCGTATTGTTTCGCCTCTGCGCTGGACCTCTCGGAGCCGACCTCGATCAATGTGTAGCCGCCCGCGACGTCGGCGAACTTGCCGATGTTGGCACTTCCCACGGACACCCAGCTGGCTCCGCCGCGCTCCACACGATCCTGGAGATCGCGGGCGCCCATGAGGGTGGTGGTGGGGATCATGACGATCCCCAGTTTTATGCCGGCCAGCATGAGTTCCCAGAGCTCAACCTGATTGCCGAGCATGATGATCATATGGTCGCCGCGCTTGACGCCTTGGCTTCGGAGCCAAGTGGCCACCTGCGACGAACGCTCTGACAAGTCCCTGTAGCTGCGTCGTGTTGAACTGCCGTCCTGTTCTACGATGACGAGCGCCGGCTTGCCGCCGCGATCCTCGTCTGCCGCGATTTGATCAAACCAGTCGAGGGCGAAGTTGAACTCCTCAAAGCGTGGCCACTGGAACTCGGCGTGAGCCAGTTTGTAGTCTTCGCGTAGTTCCAGCAGCCTGTCGCGGGCCGCACGGAACTCTTCTGTGACTGTCATAGTCCGCCTTTCGCCTTCGGGATTCCCTGTCGCCTTCGCCAAAGCATCCCGCCTAGTGATCCACATCACCTTGCAATATACTAGGACATCCAAGGGTTTGGAAGAGCCTATGCGGGACATGACGAAGGGGTCTAATGCTCGACGAAAAAGCTGCCGGCACTGTTACCAACAGCGCGGCATCGACACGCGTACTGCCTCCTTATCCGGAGGCGGACTTGATGCACGTCATTGACCTGCTGCCTCCGGAGGAGCGCACGCGGTACCTGGAAATCAGGGAGTTCCTCCAAACACGGATCCGGGCCGCGAGCATTGAGTACTGGAACCGCGAGGAGTTCCCTTTCGGGTTGCTGGCCGACATGGCCAAGTATGGGCTGGGCGGGCTGCAAACGGACGGTTCCACCAAGCTGTTCAAGGGCCTCATGTATACCGAGGTGGCCCGGGCGGACGTGTCCCTTTCGGCGTTGGTGGGCATTCACAACGAGCTGATTGTCGGCATGATCGACGAGCTCGGATCGCCTGAGCAGAAGCGCAAGTGGCTCCCCGGACTGGAGGCTTTCACCCAGCTGGGCGCCTTCGCCTTGACCGAACCGGACCACGGCTCGGACATTGCCGGGGGACTCTCGACGACGGCGCGACGCGACGGCGGCGAATGGGTCATCAACGGTGCCAAGCGCTGGATCGGGGCCGGCACGATCGCGGACTTTGCGTTGGTGTGGGCTCGTGACGAATCCGACGGCCACATTAAGGGCTTCATCGTGGAGACGGACCGCCCCGGGTACTCGGCCACCAAGATCTCCCACAAGATCGGCCTGCGCATCATGCAGAATGCTGACATCGTGTTGGACCAGGTGCGCATTCCTTTGGAGAGCCTCCTGCCGGGAGCTACGGAGTTCTCCCGCGCCAACGAACTCTTGCGCGACTCCCGGGCATGGGTGGGATGGCAGGCTGCAGGCATTCAGTTGGCCACCTTCGACATCGCCCGTGCCTACGCTTTGGAGCGCAAGCAATTCGGCAAGGAATTGGCGCGCTTCCAGCTCGTTCAGCAGCAGTTGGCTGACATCCTGGGCAACGCCAACGCATCATTGTCCATGATGGTGGAATTGGCGCGGATCCAGCAGGCCGGGAAGCTCGAAATGGTGCAGGCCGCCATGTGCAAAGCCACCACCACCCGGCTCGCCCGTTCGTCCGTGGCGATGGGCCGTTCGCTGCTGGGCGGGAACGGGATCACCACGGACTACGAGATGGCCAAACTCTTTGGTGATGCCGAGATCCTGTACACGTATGAGGGCAGCTACGAGATCAACTCCATGATCGTGGCCCGCGCGGTGACCGGGAAATCGGCGTTCGTTTAACTCCGGCGTTCGACCAACTCCTACGCTACGAGCTTTGGGTGACCACTTGCGGGGATTCCTCGGGCGCCACCAACGCCGCGTGCTCGGCCAGGACTCCGGTTTTGTGCCTGATGCGGAGGCGGTAGAGGAGCGTTCCGCCAATCATGACTGTGCCAACAAAGATGACGCCGCCCCATTGGAGGTACCACTCGAACGGTGGAACCGAGTTGTAGATCTCCGAGCGCGGCCACACAAGGTTCAGCGTCATTGCGCCACCCCACAGGACCGCGAGGATGTTCACGGGGAGGCCCCACTTGCCCAGGCTGAACCCCGGTTCTGACCCATCATCCTTCAGGGGCCACTTCTTCAGGAATCGGCGCCGCAGCATCGGCACGGTGACCAGCAGGTAGGACAGGTAGATCAGGACGATGCTGATGCTGGAAAGAATGGTGAAGATAGCAGGCTGGGAGATGTTGACGATCAGCGGAATGACCGCCACTACGCCGATCACGATTGCCGCCACAGTGGGGGTTTTCCGGGTGGGATGCACTTTGCTGAGCTGACGACTGAAGGGAAGGTTGTTGTCCCTGGCCATGGCAAACATCATCCGGATGGCTGCTGCATGCACGGCCAGCGTGCAGACCACCACAGCTACCACGATGCAGGCCAGGAAGGCCTTGCCGAACGGGCCACCCAGTACTGAAAGCACAATGTACTGCAGCCCACCATCAGCGGCTCCGAGCTTGGGATCGGAAAGATCGGGTGCGGCCAGGATTCCGCCCAGCAGGAGCAGCCCTCCCAAAAGGAAGGAAGCGGTGACAGCACGCAGGATCGCCCTGGGAGCGGTCTTCTTAGGGTCTTTGGTTTCTTCGCCCAAGGAGCTCGCGGTATCGAAGCCGTACATGACGTAACCGGAAGCCATGGCGGCAATGAGGAACACTCCCAGGAAGCCCATGGGGTGCTCTTCACCGAATCCAGCGGTATCCAGCAGGACTTCCGGTCCTCGGACGGAGTGCCAGATAAGCGCGGCAATGAGCAGGACGGCAGCAACCAGTTCCACGAACACGCCCACGCTGTTGATCATGGTCATGAGTTTCACGCCGAACGCGTTGATGAGCGTGGAAATACCGATCATGATGCTGGCCAGGATGACACCGTTGACGGCGAAATCGTAAGGACCCGTTCCATCGCCCACCAACTGGAAGCCGCTCCAGATCTGGGGCAGGGTTATTTGAAGGGCCAAGGCGACGGACCCCAAAGCCATGATGGAGGACAGCAGAAGCAACCAGCCCGCCAGCCAGGCCCAGGTTCCGGTGGAAAGCCTCTTGGCCCAGTTGTACACCGATCCGGCCACCGGGTAGCGGCCGGCCAGTTCTGCAAAACACAGGGCGACCATCAGCTGGCCGACGAAGACAATGGGCCACGACCACGCATAGGCGGGTCCCGCCGTCGAGAATCCGAAGTAAAACAGTTGAAAAACGCCGGTGAGGATGGAGATGTAACTGACGCCGGCGGCGAAGCTGGCAAACTTACCGATGCTGCGGTCCAGGGTTTGGGCGTAGCCAAACTCGTCCATACCGCTTGCATCGCTCTTGCAGGGTCCTGTTTTGCTGGGTTCTAACATTCGAACTCCTAATTCAGACATGCATGAATGGTGATAGCCCGCGGCCGCCATTGGACGCAGTGGATATCAAAGCCGGGCACCACGGTGTGCCTCAGGCTGTTTCCCCCATTTGTTGTTGCGTAGGTCTAAAAAGCAGGGTGCCTGTTCAGGCGAGGGACAAGCTGAAGTCCGCCTCCGTCGTCGTAGTTTCATCTGATCGGCTGGTACCTAGATCGGCCTTGATGAAATCGGCACAGCGCTCGCCGATCATCATCACTGTGATGTTGGGGTTCACCGTGACGTGCTCCGGCATGACGGAGGCGTCTGCCACACGCAGGCCGGTAACACCCTTGACCCGCAGCTGGGGATCCAGGGGTGACATGTGGTCGTCCAATGGTCCCATTCGGACTGTGCCGACGGGGTGGTACACGGTGTTATGCGTTTTGCGGATGTAGTCCTGCAACTCTTCGTCGCTCTGTGCCTCGATCCCGGGCGAGAGCTCCCGTCCGGCCCATTCAGCCATGGCCGGCTGCGCCGCGATCTCCCGCGCCTTTCGGATGCCGGCAACCATGACGCGCATGTCATGGCCCTCCGGATCGGTGAAGTAGCGGGGGTCCACCATGGGCTTGTCACGGAAGTCCCGGCTCCGGAGCCTCACGGTTCCGCGCGAACGGGCGTGCGTGACGTTCGGAGTGAGGCTGAAACCGTTCTCCGTGGTGGGGTAGCCGTAGCGCAGAGTGTTCATGTCGAAGGGTACGGAGCCGTAGTGCATCATCAGGTCCGGGCGGTCCAGGCCCTCCTCGGTGGGAGTGAAGATGCCGATTTCCCACCACTGGGTGGAGGTCTTAACCATGGGTTGCTTGGCCTCAAACTGCACCACGCCTTCAGGGTGGTCCTGCAGGTGCTCGCCCACGCCGGGGGAATCCACCAGGACCTCGATGCCATGCTGCTCCAAGTGAAGGGCAGGGCCTATGCCGGAAAGCATGAGCAGCTTGGGGGAATCGATGGCACCGGTGGACAGGATGACTTCCCGTTGTGCTGACAGCCTGTGCGTCCGGCCGAAGGCCGAATCCACAACGTCGACGCCGGTGCAGCGCTTGTCCGCATCGAACACCAGTTGGCGGGCCCTCAGGCCGGTCAGCAGCGTGAAGTTCTCGCGATCCATGATGGGGTGGATGTAGGAGACGGAACTCGAAGATCGGGTCCCATCCGCGCGGCGGTTGATCTGGAAGAAGTTGGCCCCGTTGATCACCGTGGTGCCGTCGTTGAACTTCGCTCGAGGAATACCGGTCTGTTCACAAGCGTCCAGGAGCGCGACGCCGGCGGGATCGTTCGGAGGAACGTTCATTAAATGCACCGGCCCGTCGTGGCCATGGTGCGGAGCTTCCGGTCCGGCGTCCTCATTGGTTTCCAGGCGCTGGTACAAAGGCCACGCGGCAGCAGCGTTCCAGCCCGTGGCACCGTACTTCGACTCCCACTCATCCAGATCTTCGCGGGGAGCCCAGAAAGCGATGCAGGAGTTGTGGCTGGAACAGCCACCCATCACCTTGGCGCGGGCGTGGCGCATGAAAGAGTTGCCGTTTTCCTGCGGTTCCACCGGATAGTCCCAGTCATACCCGGATTCCAGCAGTTCCATCCATCGGTCCAGCTGCAGGATCTCCGGCAGATTCCGGTCATCCGGGCCGGCTTCCACCAAAGCCACGGTGACGGCAGGGTCCTCACTCAGCCGGGCCGCCACGGCAGCTCCGGCAGACCCTCCGCCAATGACGACGTAATCGAACCCGCGCTCGCTGAGGTTCTCAATATTGTCCACGTGCATCTAGTTCTCCTTGCCGTGACCAGCGAACCAGCCGGTCACCTGAGGGTTGGTGTTCTGGTAGATGTGCTTGGCTTCCTGGTATTCACCCAGTCCGGTGGGGCCGAGTTCGCGGCCGACGCCGGACTGGCCGAAGCCGCCCCACTCGGCCTGCGGGAGGTAAGGGTGGTAGTCGTTGATCCACACCGTGCCGTGCCGCAAACGGCCCGCGACCCGCTGGGCTTTGCCGGCATCCTGGGTCCAGACTGCGCCTGCGAGTCCGTAGATGGTGTCGTTGGCGGTGGCCACGGCTTCGTCTTCCGTGCGGAAGGTTTCCACTGTCACCACCGGGCCAAAGGCTTCGTCGATCACTACCGACATTCCCCGTTCAACGCGGTCCAGGACGGTTGGCTGGTAGTAGAAACCGGCGTCGAACTTTTCGCCTACAGGCGCTGCGCCGCCACACCGCAGCCGCGCACCTTCGGCCACGCCGCGCTGGACGTAGGCGTCTACCTTCTCGCGGTGGGCAGCGGAAATCAGCGGTCCGGTTTCGGCGGACTCATCGAACGGGCCGCCGATGCGGATGCCCTGAGCCTTGCGGACCAGCTCGTCCACGAAGCGCTCGGCGATGGATTCCTCCACCACCAGCCGCGCCCCGGCGGAGCAGACCTGGCCTGAGTGCACAAAGGCGCCGTTCAGCGCATTGTCGACGGCGGCGTCGAAGTCGGCGTCAGCGAAGATGACATTGGGGTTCTTGCCGCCAAGTTCCAGCGCTACCTTCTTAACAGTCCCTGCTGCAGCTGCGGCGATGCGTTTTCCGGTTTCCAGGCCACCAGTGAAGGAGACCAAATCAATGTCGGGGTGCTCCGTGAGTGGCACGCCTGCTTTTGCGCCGGGGCCGGTTACCAGGTTGGCTACGCCGTCCGGCAGGCCCAGATCCTTCAGCAACTGCATGGCAAGGATGGCGGTTGACGGGGTCAGCTCGGCGGGCTTCAGGACGAAGGTGCAACCCGCGGCCAGCGCCGGTGCGATCTTCCATGCGGCCTGCAGCAGCGGGTAGTTCCACGGGGTGATAAGGCCGCAGACGCCGACGGGCTCGTAGACGATTCTGCTCACGACGGCGGGGTCCCCGGCGTCCACCACCCGACCCGCCGACTGCCCGGCGAGGCGTCCGAAGTATTCGAAGCAGGCAGCGATGTCGTCCATGTCGATGCGGCTTTCGATGATGCGCTTGCCGGTGTCCAGGGATTCTGCGCGGGCGAACTTTTCCCGGCGTTCACGCAGTTCCGCGGCCACCTTCAGCAGGAATGCGCCGCGCTCGGGAGCGGGGACCGAGGACCAGACGCCGGAGTCGAAGGCTGCACGGGCTGCGGAAATGGCGCGTTCGGCATCCTCTCGTCCGGCTTCTGAGACTGTGGCGACCAGTTCGCCGTCGGCCGGGTTGTGGATTTCGCGCACCGCGCCGGAAGCGGCCGGTTCCCACGCGCCGTTGATGAAGAGTGTGGAGGCGGAATCGGAAAATGTGGCTTGGGTCATACGAAGCAGGCTAATGCACTTTGAACATCTGTTCAAGGAAAAATATGAACAAATGTTCAAAGTGACGTACCCATCCCTGCTCCCGGACGCTACGAACTACTGACATGAAAAAGCTCGGACTCCGGACCAAAGGCCCCGAAACCATGGCAGCGTTGGCAGGCGTGGTGTCAGCCGCCGTCGTGCTCGCCGTCGCCGAGCTGATCGGCGCATTCTTCACGGCGAGGGCAACCCCGGTGTTTGCGCTGGGATCCACGTTCATCGACTTCACCCCACCGTGGATGAAGGACTTTGCCATAGCCACGTTCGGCACCAATGACAAAGCAGCGCTGTTTGTGGGCATGGGCCTGACCATCGCTCTGCTGGCCTGTGTTCTAGGGATTGTGGCCTACAAGAAGTGGGCCCTGGGTGTCCTGGGCGTGCTGTTCATGGGCGCCGTAATTGTTGCCGCCGTCCTGACCCGCGCCGGGGTGGGACTCGCCGACGCCATCCCCTCGGTCCTGGGAACCGTCGCCGGACTCGTCGTCCTGCGTCTCCTCATAAGGCCTTTGTGGGGGCTGAAAGCATGGCCGGAAGCCCCGGCTGACCTAGCCGCCGACGCTGACAACCAGGCAGGCGGCGCCGGTACCAGCCGCCGTCGTTTCTTCGCCGCCGCCGGCATCACCGCCGTCGCTGCCGGAATCGCTGCCACCGGTGGGCGGCTGCTGGGCGCCGCGCGCAACAATGTTGCGCAGGCCCGGGATGCACTCCGCTTGCCCGCGCCCATCAAGGCGGCGCCCCCTGTTCCGGCGGGAGTCCAGTCCCCGGTTGCGGGAGTTTTCCCCTGGCTGACGCCCAACAACGAGTTCTACCGCATTGATACAGCCCTGAGCGTCCCTGAAATCAACGTCAATGACTGGGAACTGCGGGTGCACGGAATGGTGGAGGAAGAAGTCACCCTCACCTTCCAGGACCTGCTCGACGCCGATCTGATCGAATCGCACGTCACCCTCACCTGCGTGTCCAACCCGGTGGGCGGAAAGCTTGCCGGAAACGCCAAATGGCTGGGCATGCCCCTCCGCGAAGTTTTGGCCATGGCCAAACCGAAGGAAGGCGCGGACATGGTGCTTTCAACATCCATTGACGGCTTCAGCGCCTCCACTCCGCTGGAAGTCCTGCAGGATGACCGCGATGCCATGCTGGCCATCGGCATGAATGATGAGCCGCTTCCTGTAGAGCACGGATACCCCGTGCGGATGGTGGTTCCGGGCTTGTACGGCTTTGTCTCCGCCACCAAATGGGTAGTGGACCTGGAAGTCACCCGCTTCGCGGACAGCAAGGCTTACTGGACTGAACGCGGCTGGTCGGAGCGCGGCCCCATCAAGACCATGGCACGCGTAGACGTACCCAAATCCTTTGCCAAGTTCCCGCCAGGCAAGATTGCGGTGGGCGGCACAGCCTGGGCGCAGACGCGGGGAATCACCAAGGTGGAAGTACAGATTGACGACGGCGACTGGGTGGAAGCAACCCTTTCCACCGAGGCCTCCACCGTCACCTGGCGCCAGTGGTCCTACGAATGGGACGCCACACCCGGCATCCACTACGTCAAGGCCCGCGCCACCGACGCCACCGGCGAAACCCAAACGGAAAAGCGCGCCGATCCCGTACCTGACGGCGCCTCGGGCTGGCCGTCGGTGATGGTGACGGTGGAGTAGCTGTTCAGCCTTGTTCTTTCGATCGGGGCCTCCCACCGACGGTGTTCCGCACTGAAGGAAGCGGGACGGGAAAGTGTGTAGCGTTTAGGGCACCTTCACCGGGCAGTTTTGCGGGCGGGTCTTACGGGAATTCTGGTTTCGCAGAGTGACGCGAATTTTGATGAGCGTTATTTGGGATTGCATGTTGGCTGGTGGAGGACCGGCTTACGGGACGACTTGCGGCTGGCCTCTGAGGGAGAATTAGCCGTCGGGAATGGTTGTCTATTGCCCAACCAAACTCGTGGGCTCGGCCAAGGTTCCGTTTGTAGTAGTTTGTGAACAAGCAGCTATGCGACTGATTTTCAGAAAGTTCCGAGTGGAGCGGTCTTCTTGACCCGTTGCGACGACGACCGTTCAAGGAACCTGATTGAACCAGATGCTTGGCCCGTTCGTTCTCGGCTTCATCTTTCTGGTGATCGGAGCTGTCTCGTTCTGGGGCCGCTCACGGCTTTCACGCATGGGAGCCAAACTCTCTGCGGCGGTGAACGAGAACATCAGCCATGAAGAAGCCCATCGACGACGGCTCCGATACGGTTACGTCTCAGGGCTAATATTTCTTGCAGCAGGGGCGGGATTCATCATTTTTGGAGTCATTAGCTTGGTAACCAATACGGGCTAAGTGACGGTGCCTGGGTGCGTCGACAAGCCCGATGGCAGCCGGAAGTTCATGGGCGATGCGGTTTACAATGCCGACAACCAGAAAGACAACTATCGGTAGAACAGAGGTCTACTCATCATTGGGTGGGGGTTTTGGCCTGTTGCGTGAGAGTAAATCATTCATCGCTTGCTGGTTATCCCGTGCCTTCGAACCACCCCATTGGACGGCGAAATTTGCGGCGACCACCACTCCGACGACCACTATCAACGCAGGCCAAATGTCCGTTGATCCTGACAGAATCCATACTGCGATAGCGATGCATATGAGCAGAAGAACGGTGGAAACCAACCATTTCATCTTCATCTTTGCCTCCCGTAACTTGTCCCTAGGTGTCGCGCGGCGTCATCGCAGGAAGATGGTCAAAACGATTAGGCCCATTGAGGCGGCGGCAAAGACATAAAGGAAGGTCAGTTCCTTGCCAGCGAGACCATCGGCGCTATCGCGGCCCCACTTCCGGACGCCTTGGAAGAGCATAAGGAACACGCCCGCAAGGCACAGTATGGCAAGGGACAAGGCCGCCAACGACGCAGCATTCATGTGGCCTGCAGTGATTACGCTGACCAAGCCCGCACCCATTAGGCCCCAGCATACGAAGATCATCATCTTCATGAACTTTGCGACTTTTATCCGCCGGGCGTTCGCTGATGTCGGAGCCATTGCCCGAGCGTAATAGGTTCCGAGCCGAAACTGAACAAAACACGTTGGCCAGCTTTCACGCAGAGAAGGCCCCGTTCCAAGTGGGACGGGTCCTTCAGAGACGAGCCGACCGCCGCCCGTCCAAAATTGAGACCTCGCATAATTGGGAGTCCAACATCGGGGACCATTTCATAAACCGGTGGCTATCCGAACGATTCAGAGCGCCCGGTAAGGGATCGGCATACGGTCCTAGAAGTTTGTCTCTATATCAGGACGGATAGGGTGGGACTGGCCAGTGCACTCCAACAAGAGGACGCCCATGCCCAGCGCAGTTACCCTCGTTCGTACGAACACCCTCAGCGCCACCGCAGAGTATGCATATGCGGCCACCGTTCCCGCCAGCGCACGCCTCATTTTTCTAGCCGGATCATGCCCGCTGAATAAGGACGGTACGACCGCAGGCATCGGGGACTACGCGGCACAGGCCGCAAAGGCGATTGAGAACATGTGCCTTGCCCTGGAAGCCGCCGGCGCCGGCATCGGCGATGTTATCTCCACTCGCATCCTGGTGGCATCGACCGAACGGGCCGACCTGGTCACGGCTTGGGGCGTGGTTCGGGAAGCCTTTGGCGAGCACGACGTGCCCAGCACACTAATGGGAGTCACGGTGCTCGGCTACGAAGACCAGCTGGTGGAGCTCGAAGCAACCGCTGCAATTATTGACTGAACGAGAGCCGGGACTGCAACGGCCCAAACGCCCGGTAAAGGATCCCTTAACGGGCACGTCACGATCCAGCTCCTTTTGCAAGGGAGTCGACGGAACCGGGGCAGGACGACAGCGTCCTGACTGGCTTGGAGGATCCAGCCCAAAATGTTTTAGAAGCAGGGCATCATCTAAGTTGCACAGCATAGGTTGCTCGCACGAGTCCGTCGTCCTGAGTTGAGTGGTGGCCTCGCAGGGTGAGCAAGACGTCTCGGTCCAGGTCACCGAAGAGCCGACTTCCTCGGCCAAGAAGAACTGGCGCGGTTGAGATGGTGATTTCGTCGACGAGGCCCGCAGCGAGGAACCACTGCACACCAACGGAGGCGACATCCGGCGTCTCTGTGACATGTTTGGTCTCAGCATCGCAGGAGCCTGCCGCTATTCCTCCGTACTCAGCCATAAAGACCTCCGTAAGGCATGACCCAGCGAGCCGATCCGCCAGACTGCTGGCAGGTCACCGCGCGATTTCATCTGCATGCCCAGATGGCGTCTTCGTTTAGCTGGATCATTCGCCTGGCCTTCCAGGAGACTGAATAGCCGTGGGAGTCAGCGGTGAGTTGTCCGTCCTGGGCCGGGGGCTTAGTCGATTTGTCCCAGGCGTGGAATGCTTCGGTTATCCGGAGATCCGTCTTCTCGCGGACAACCTTGTCGATAGCCAAGGTCCTGTAGACCTGCTCCGAACCTGTATCAAACGGGTAGAGGCCGTGCTCCTTGTAGAGGTCTCTGATCGTTGCCATTTGGCTTCTACTGGGTCTGAACGATTCGTGCAGCCAGCGGTTGTTGGATTCTTCGAACTGAAGACTCATGTATGCGGCTGTGTATTCGCGGATCTCGGCGGGTGCTTCCAGGAGAACAGATGACATGTGGACATCCAGCAGCGGATCCCCGACGAGTGTGAACGCGGGGAAGGCAAGCACTCCTCGTTCCGCAAGCCCCTCGCTCAGGGTGGCTCGAACAGGGTGGGAACTGTATTTTGCAAGGATCACTTCAAAAGCATCAAGCTCTTCATTCCAGGGAGACGGTTTTCGGTAAGACTCATAACCCGAACCCGTTCGTGGAAAGATTTCGCCATGCACGCCATTAGCGGGGCCAGCAGCGTAGAGGGCATTACCGTCGATGGGCTCTTCAACTATGGGGCGACTGAGGTCTTCATATCCCGCCCGAGCCTCAGCGAGCGTGTATTTGTCCCTCTCGTCGTAATCCTCCGCTATCTCCTCAACAACGATGCCCCGGCCGTTCGGCGCATAGAAGGATTCATCGAAGGGCCGAAGGCCAAGTTGGAGGCAGTATTCAACAAGCATGTCGTGCGTGAATCGGTCAGGTGTCTTCCGCGCGTTGTAACGATCAAGATCCTCGAATGGGTACGGTTCGCCGTTCTGATCGAACCGCCAGGGCTCAAAGTTTCGAAGGCTTAGCCAGCGTCGCAGCCCGTCCTTGTCGTAAACAGTGAGCCCTCTGGAACCCCATAGGCCACGCGAACGTGCATTGGGAATGCGCTTGATGCTCCGCGGCTCATCCTCAACCTTCACGGTCGTAACCCCTCTGACTTCCGAGAAGTGATTTTTGAGAGCAACTTCAAGATTGGGGTCGCGTTTACAATTTGCGAACACCGCGGTCCAATCCTTATTCTCGGTCTCAATCAAGATCCTCCTTCTTGGCCAGTCGCTGAGGGGAAGAAGCTTGTCCAACAACTCCGGCAGCGTTCCTGAATGCTCAGTAACGCCAACAGATGCAGTGCCCTCCGTGGGCCGCACCTGGCTCCAGATACGCCATTCCTCGGCGGCCTCATTTAGAGGAAGGTTCACGAAGTTGATCGTGCCTGTCACTGGCGCCCATGCACCACCAAGGAGCAGCTGGGCAAAAAGTTTCTCGGCCGGACTTTGACGAGGTGACATGAGTGAGTTCCTACTTCGACTATTGCTCTACCGACTGACGGCCTTATGGACCAGCCTCGCACGCAATCTGGACACCCGCAGTCATGCAGACCTAAACCGCAGGTACCCCAGCCCTTATTTCGGGGCATTGACACTTGGGTTTCGTGCACTCCGACCTTCAGATTTGGTGAACTCACGGGAAACAGGGTTGTAACGAAGAGTCGGGCCAGAATCGTAAACCTCCATCTGGCGGCTCGGCCGGCCGTCATCACCGACTTCGAAGTAATAAGTGGCGGGACCCCAAGAGGAATACTGGTCTCCTCGGGACTCGTTCCACGACCTCCGGTAGTACTGAGTTGCCATGAGAGCAGTGTGCCCTATTTCCTATGCCCCAAAGGGATCCCTCACCGGACGCATCGACCAGCTGTCACAATTAGTGGGCCTGCGCCCGAAGTTCCGGAGCAACGGCACAGGCCGTAAAGAAAGAGGCTCGGGAATTCAGGGTCCGATACGCTCCGGTGTATGCCTTCCTCTTGGACCGTCCTGATCTCTGTGCACGCTATAGCCGCCAGCTATGCACTCATATTTGGAGCCGTTAACCTGCTGCGACGGACCAAAGGCGGCGGCCTCCATAAGGCTGTAGGCCGAATCTGGGTTGCTTCCATGTACATCGTGGTGCTGACCTCGTTCGGAATCCGAACAATAGACGGCGGGTTCAATTGGCTCCATGCACTCTCGGTTCTGACGTTCTGCACACTGACGGCAGGACTGTGGGCTGTCCGAAAAGGGAACATCCGTGCCCACCGCAGCTTAATGACCGGTAGCTACCTCGGTCTGATGGGAGCCTTTGTGGGTGTGCTAGCAGTGCCCTCGCGTCGCATCCCCCAGCTCGCCATCCATGAGCTCCCCTTGCTGGGGCTGCTAATTCTGGTTCTGCTGGGCACAGCAGCCCTGACGATTCTAGGCCTTGCCCAGATTCGCGAAGCGCAAAGGCCTCTCAGCGTCCGCTAAAGGATCCGCTTACGGACAACTGCGCGGCATCGAACGGCTGCCAGCCAACAATCAATGTCACTCTGGGGAGTCAGTTTCGCCAGGGATGCTGGCGATCGCGCCACGGCAGGAGGCCGACGACGGCGGGCGCTGCCGCCGTCGTCGGCTTCTTTTTGCAGTTGAGTGGCGTTAGCCGAACACGCGGGTACCTACAGGCAACGCCGGCAGGGAGGAGGCTCCGCCGCCGAGGTCCTTGTCATTGGCGGTCAGGCCGGTGGGGTCGTAGTAGGCGGCAACCAAGCGCTGCTTGATGTAGCCCAGCACTTGGTGATGGACTTCTGGCCACGGGGGGCTCAGTTAGGGGCGAAAGCGATCTCTTCCGTGCGGGCAATACCTCGCTCGATTGCCGCCTTGTCTATGCCCAACAGCGTGGTGAGCCACATGCCGTTCTGCACCACCACGACGTCGGCCGCCCGATCCCGGCATTCCTCAGGTGACAGCCCGGGAACGGCATTGCCGATCAACGCCGCAAGCCCTTGGAGGTATCTCTCGAAGGCTGCGGCGTTGATTTGCGCGAACTCTTCATCCGCCTGGGCGAGGGCCCACAAGTGGAGGCGGAGAGAAAGGTACGGTGTGGTCAGGAGCCCGGGGTCCGCAACGCGTCGAAGTGATTCCCGGAGTTGCTCGTCCGGGGTTGAGGTAGCTTTTGGCTCCACCAGCAGGAGGTCGTGCTCTTCAATCTGGTGGAGCACCGCGCGGATCAGACTCGGCTTGTCTTCGTAGTAGTAGTTCACAAGCCCAAGAGCGACGCCGGCTTCACGCGCCACGGCACGCATGTTGATACCCGAAATGCCGTGGCGGGACAGCAGTTCCAAAGCCGCGTCGAGAATGCGTTTCTGCCTGTCAACCTGTTCGCCGGACTTTGCGGTGCTAGTACCCATTCGGCCAGACTATTGTGAAACCCTGATCAGCGCATCCTGAGCGTCTACAGGTTTTTTTCCGCGTAAACCCGCAGGGCATCCCTGACGAAGGTGGCCCCTGATTCTCCGCCGTAATTGGCGGCAAAACGCGGATCTGCAACGTACATTTCGCCGAGTCCTATGACGTACCCCTTGATGTCTCCGCCAGGTGCCGTCGTCGGGGTTCCAGGGATCCCACGGAGCCACTCGACGTGGCGCCGAGCAAGGTCCTGCGCTTCAGCGCTTTCCGGTGAAATTCCGGATTGAGAAGCTGAGATCCAGTCCGCGCCCAGCTTCTGCACGCGGCCCTTCCACTGCTGCATCTCGTCGGCGCTCATTCCCCGCCACCAGGAATCACTGGCGGCGTAGGCATCCTTGCCCCAGCGCTCCTCCACCTCGTCCTTGTACTGAGTGTGGTCGAAGCCGTCAAACATGTTCTGTGCCATGTACTTTCCATTCCCTTTCATAGTGTCGATGGTTTGCCGAACGGAGGCGATCTGCCGGGTCAGCCTCTCCTGCTCCTTGGCGAGCCATTCCAGATGGCTGCTGAGCGCTTTGACGGTGTCCGTCTCGCGGTCAAGAACTTCGGAAATGGCCGGTAAGCCAAGTCCCAGTTCGCGGAGCAGGAGGATCCGCTGGAGCTGAACCAGGGCCGGACCGTCATAGTAGCGGTAGCCGTTATGGCCGGTCCGGCTTGGTTTCAGCAGCCCGATGTCGTCGTAGTGACGCAGCGTGCGGCTGGTAGTCCCTGCAATCTTGGCGATCTCCTGAATTGACCAGTCCATCCGTCCTCCGTCCTGTGCTTGTTCTTCGACAGTAGAGGTTGACGTTACGTCAAGGTCAAGGGATTTCAGTAGGCATTAGTCAGCCAGGATCAGGTAGAGCGCCCGGCGGGTTTCATCCAGCTTTTCGATGGCGGCTTGGCGTTGTTCGTCGGTAGCGGCACCGCGGAACTGGTGGATGACTCCCATGAGCTTCCCGACGCTTTGGTGGAAGGCTGCGCCGGTTCCATCGGCCTCGGTATTCCAGGCGTTGGCGAGCTCTTCCTCGTGCTCGGCGACGTAGGCCTTCCCGTCGTCGGTAAGAGTGAACTCGGTGCGGCGACCCTCGCCGACCGCGACGATCAGTTCTTCGTCCACCAGTTGCTGCAAGGTGGGGTAGACCGAGCCGGGGCTTGGACGCCATGCGCCGGAGGTCTTCTCGGCAATGGTCTTGATCAGGCCGTAGCCGTTGGACGGAGCCTCGGCCAGGAGCGAGAGAATCGCTGCGCGGACGTCGCCGCGGTTGGCCCTGCGTGATCCGCCAGGGCCGAAGCCCCTTGGTCCAAAGCCGGGTCCGAAGCCGGGGCCAAAACCTCCGGGACCGAAGCCCGGACCGAAACCGCCTCCGCCGTGGCCACCCGGTCCGCGCCGGCCCTTGCCTCGGTTGAAGCGGCCTCGGCCGTGCCCGTGTTCGGGATGTCCATGATCGTGCTCGGGGAATGAGTTGTTGTTTTCGTTGATGCCTTTCATAGCAGCATCGTCCTTTCGGTTGTATGTTCACCGAAGAAGTATCGGCGATAGTTCACGATATATCGGTAACTATCGTCACGTCAAGAGGTTTCTTAAAGCACGACGGCGGGTGGCAGCTTCCGTGGGGAAGCCGGCACCCGCCGTCGTGAATCTTTGAGTCGTGAGTTGCTCTAAAGCGATGCGGCTATTTCCACCACGTGTCGAAGATGCTTACCGGAACGGTGCGCTTGTGGCGCGTACGGAGGTACTTCTGCTCGATCAGTTCGGCAACACCGTCGGTGACGTCGCGGCCCTCAAGGTAATCGTCAATTTGGTCGTACGTAATGCCGAGCTCGTCCTCGTCGGTGCGGCCGGGCTTGTCGTCCAGGAGGTCAGCGGTAGGAACCTTCTGCCAGAGGCGGGCGGGGGCGCCCAGCTCGGCCAGGATTGCGCGGTTTTGGCGCTTGTTCAAGCCGAACAGCGGAAGGATATCCGCACCGCCGTCGCCGTACTTGGTGAAGAAGCCAGTGACGGACTCGGCGCCATGATCGGTACCGACCACCAGGTAATTGTGTTCACCGGCGAGGGCGTACTGGGCGATCATGCGGGCGCGGGCCTTGGTGTTGCCCTTGTGGAAATCGGAGATTTCGGCGCCGGTGGTCTTCTGGAACTCGTCCTCAAAACCATCAACGGCAGGGGAGATATTGAACGTCCACTCGGTCTTGGCCTTGATGAAATCCAGGGCTGCCTGAGCGTCGTCCTCGTCGTGTTGGACGCCGTAGGGGAGTCGCACGGCCACGAAGTTCGCGTCCACGCCCTCCGACGTAAGCTCTTCCACGGCGAGCTGGGCAAGCCGCCCGGCAAGGGTGGAATCGAGCCCGCCGGAAATTCCCAGGACAAAGCCCTTGGTACCTGTCGCTTTGACGTAGTCCTTCAGGAAGGCGACCCGTTTGCGGATCTCCTCCGCAGGATCGATCCGGGGCTGGACGCCCATTTCTTCAATGATCTTGGCCTGGAGTTCGCGCATGCTCCAACACTAGTCAGCATGGTTGCGGAGGCTCAACCATATTGCACACTTCCCGCCCAAAAGTCGGCTAATGGGCAGGGGCCGAACCTGTGGAACCGCGGACAGTAAGGTGGGTGGGCATGACGGAGCGGTTGCGGTTCCCGCCGCCGGCCAGGGGATTCAGCTGGGCCAGCAACATGGACACGGCCACGCGTCCAGCCTGCTCAATGGGAGAGCTCATGGTGGTCAGTGGTGGGTTGCAGAAGTCCGCCCCGAAGATGTCGTCACAGCCCACAATGCTCATATCCTCCGGAACCCGAAGGCCACGTTCGCGGAGCCGCTGCAGCATGCCGATGGCGATGAGGTCATTGAACACAATGCAGGCTGTGACCCCGCTGTGCACGGCGGCATCTGCTGCAGCTGCACCGGACTGGGTTTTGGGGGCAAACGGTCCGAGCCTGCGGACATCCACTCCGCGCTCCTCGGCGGCTTCTGAGAGGGCAATCCAGCGCCGGGCACTGGATTGTGAAACGGCCGGTCCGGCTACGTAGGCAACCGAGGTATGGCCCAGTGAAATCAGGTGGTCCAAGGCCTGCGGCATGGCTGAGGGGGTGTCGATCAGAACTGCGGGCACGCCGTCAACGTCTCGGTTGACGGTGACCATGGGCATCCGGGCCGCCGCAGCGGCAAGTGCCTCATCATTGAGGCGGGAAGCTGCCACAATCACGCCGTCGGCACTTTTGCGCAGCTGCTCCAGTGTGCTGGCCTCCACCTCGTCCGATTCCTCCGTATCAACCAGCAGCTGGGTGTACCCGGCTGCTTTGAGCTGAAGCTGCGTTCCCCTGATGAGGTCAAAGTAGAACGGGTTGGTGATGTCCGGAACCAGGACGCCCACGGCGCCGGTCCGGCCGGAACTGAGCGCCTTGGCCTGGGAGTTGGGCGTGTAATTGAGCTCGACGGCGGCGGCTTGGATCCGCTCCCGGGTGCGGATATTGACGCGCTCCGGGTTGGCAAGGGCCCTGGACACAGTTGACGCTGCAACGCCACAGAGGGCAGCGATGTCGTGAATAGTGGCAGGCCGGCCTGTTGCCATGGGTTGCGTCGCCATGGGCGTTCCTCTCTGAACAGCAAACATGGGCGTTCCTCCCGGAACGACGAATACATCCGGCTGTGACTGCTGCCACACCGTTGAACAAGAATGCCACAGCATGGCAGCGAATGGCAATCGGTTGTCAATGGCGTGCCAAGATGGCTAAACTCGAGGGACAAGACCCGCCTGTGAACTGCGTCACCGCGCCCCCGGAACGCAACAGGACTACCAAGGAGATTTCGTGACTCACCCCAATGCTGTGTGGAGCCTGTCCGGTTTCGGCGACGAAGTAGACCCCGATCCCGCCATCCAGGCCGCCGTCCTCTTGGCTTTGGGCGCAAGCCACATCGAAGTCCGCAGCGCGTGGGGGACCAACGTTTCAGAGCTTGAGCCGGAAGCTGTAGAGCGGCTCAAGGGAATCCTGGACGAAAAGGGTCTGAAAGTTTCAGCTGTCGCCAGCCCCATTGGCAAGGTGGACGTCAGCCTCCCCGTAGAACATGAAGTGGCCCGTCTCCGGCAGATCATCTCCGTTGCCAAAACCCTGGACACCAAGTACGTCCGTATCTTCTCCTTCTACCGCGGCGAGGACCAGGAGCAGGAACAAATCCGGGAAGCGGTGATGGAGCGCATGTCCGCACTCGCGGCAGAAGCCGCGGCGCATGGCATTGTCCTACTGCATGAAAACGAGAAGGGCATCTACGGAGATACTCCGGAACGCGTCCTGGACATCATGGAAACGGTGAACTCGCCGGCGCTCCGGGTGGCGTGGGACAACGCCAACTTCGTCCAGGTGGGCGTCAAGCCCTACACCGAGGGATACGCCATGCTGCGTCCATACCTTGAGTACCTGCAGGTTAAGGATGCAATGGCCACCACCGGGGAAGTGGTTCCCTCCGGAGAGGGCGACGGCGAGCTGGAGGCCACCATCAGCGCCCTGGCCGCAGACGGTTACAGCGGCTTCGCTTCATTGGAGCCGCACCTGGCCAGTGCCCACGAACTTGGCGGGTACTCCGGTCCCGTCGCTTTTGGCGTTGCAGCCCGCGCCTTTGCCGGCCTCGCTGCCAAGAGCGGCGTCACGCTGGCCTAGCTGCCGCACTCAAACCACTCAGCATCAACCTTCAAAGGAGCAGGTATGCCTACAGCAGCAGTCATTGGTTGCGGCGACATCTCGACCATCCACTTCGCGGCCCTGGCCACCATGGACAATGCCGAACTGGTGGCTGTCTGCGATACCGATCCGGAACGGTTGGCAGCGGCGGAAGCCGCGCACGGCGTCCCCGGCTACGCGGATTACTTGGAGATGCTCCAGAAGGTGCGTCCCGACGTCGTGCATGTTTGTACGCCGCACCACCTCCATGCCTCGGTGGCGGCTGACTGCCTGGAGCGGGGCGCGAATGTGATCGTCGAGAAGCCTTTGGCCCACACTTTGGCCGAGGGGCGGCGGCTGATTGAAATTGCGGAGCGAAGCGATGCGAAAATCGCCGTCTGCTTCCAGAACCGTTACAACGCGACGTCCCAAGTCATGCATGAACTGCTCGACGGCGGCACGCTGGGTCAGGTGCTGGGCGCCTCGGCAACCGTCATGTGGCACCGGGATGGCAGTTACTACCGCAGCCGCCCATGGCGCGGCACCTGGGCGGAGGGTGGAGGTGGCCTGATGATGAACCAGGCCATTCACACCGTGGATCTGCTGCAGTGGCTGGTGGGCGATGTTGCCAAAGTGGAAGGCCATGCCTCCACCCGTTCCCTGGGCGGCGTGATCGAGGTGGAGGACACCGCGGAATTCGTTGCCGAGCACGTGAACGGCGCGCGGAGCGTCTTCTACGCAACTCTGGCCAACGCGGTGAATGCGCCGGTGACACTGGACATTGTCACGGAGAAGGCGACACTCAGCCTGCGCGGTGACCTCACGGTGAGCTACGCCGATGGCCGGGTTGAGGTCATCCCGGAGAGGGTGGCTGAAAGTGGTGGCAGGTCCTATTGGGGCGTGTCCCACGAGCTCCTGATCGCGGATTTCTACAACAAGCTGCAGGATGCCGGGCCGTTCTGGATCAACCCCGCCGAAGCCGGCAAATCCCTGAGGATCATCAAGGAAATCTACGCGCAGAGCTACCCGGAAATAGCTGAGCGCGTGGGGTGAGAACCGCCCTCCCATGCCATCTTGGCAACAATCTAAGAAACTTTTGACAATCGGTTGCCAAGGCCGCTCAAAGTCCGTACTGTAAATCTCACACCCAAGGAAAGTGTGGCCCAGGCCACATGCTCAAGCTCTGACTCGCATCAGGCTATGACTCAGTAGGAGCCAACAATGAAGTTAGGTCCCAAGGCGGCAGCAGCCGCCATCGTACTCAGTGCCTCCCTGGCGCTTACGGCATGCGGCGGCGGGAATGCCGGTGCCGGAGCTGGTTCCACTGGCGGCACCAAGACCGTTACCGCACTGACGCTGGGCACCCTTAGGGACCTCACTTCCTGGGATCCGGCCCAGGCCCACGTAGGCCACGCACTCCAGCCGTACCAGGCAGCTTATGATTCCCTGATCCTCCGCGAACCGGACGGCAAGCTCAGCCCCATGCTGGCAACTGCGTGGAAGTACAACGACACCAACACCAAGCTCACTGTTGACCTCCGCACGGACGTCACCTTCAGCGACGGAGCCAAGTTCGACGCCGCTGCAGCCAAAGCGAACATGGACCACTTCAAGAAGGCCAACGGCCCGCAGATGGCCCAGTTGAGTTCAGTCTCCGACGTCGCCGTGGTGGACGCGGACACGATCGACATCAACCTCAGTGCTCCCGAGCCGGCCTTGGAATTCTTCCTCAGCCAAGCCGCCGGCCTCATGGGCAGCCCCGCCGCTTTGGGCACTGACGCCATCAAGACAGTTCCGGTGGGTTCGGGCCCGTACGTGATGGACAAGGCAGCATCGGTGAAGGACTCCCAGACGGTCTTCACCGCACGTGAGGGGTACTGGAACAAGGACCTCCAGAAGTACAAGAAGCTCACCCTCAAGGTCCTCCTGGATCCCACAGCCCGCACCAACGCGCTGGTATCCGGCCAGATTGACGCCACGCTGCTGGACCCCAAGAACGGCAAGCAGGCCGAGGGCGCCAAGATGAAGCTCGAAACCAACCAGGTTGACTGGTCCGGGCTGCTCCTGCTGGACCGTGACGGCACCAAGAACCCGGCCTTGGCCAACGTCAAGGTCCGCCAGGCCATCAACCACGCATTTGACCGGAAGACCATCCTGGATCAGGTCATGTTGGGCCAGGGCACTCCCACGTCACAGCCGTTCGGCAAGGACAGTGGAGCCTGGACCGAGGAGTTGGAGAACTACTACAGCTACGATCCCGCCAAGGCCAAGGAGCTCCTGAAGGAATCCGGCTTCGAGGGCAAGGTCAGCATTGACGTTCCCACCCTTCCCGGTGCTGAAACCCTGATCTCGGTCATGAAGCAGCAGCTCGCAGACGTTGG
Organism: Arthrobacter sp. 9V; assembly: GCF_902506065.1. Taxonomy (GTDB): domain Bacteria; phylum Actinomycetota; class Actinomycetes; order Actinomycetales; family Micrococcaceae; genus Arthrobacter. The sequence goes on along the minus strand of NZ_LR732912.1, from coordinate 4,049,432 downwards.
CATCACCCTGAACCCGGGTGCGGCAATCACCAACACCTTCACCTCCGATGTTGCCGCCCAGAAGTACCCGGCCCTCTTCTTCAACCTCTTCCAGGGAGAGCCCACGGTAGCGATTGACCAGATCGTCTCCACCAAGGCCCTCTACAACCCGTTCAAGACCACCAGCCCTGAGCTGGAGGCCAAGATCGCGGCCGTGCGCACCGGTGGTGCGGATGCCGGCAAGCTGGCCCAGGAAGTGAACAAATACGTGGTTAAACAAGCCTGGTTCGCCCCGCTGTTCCGTGTGAACCAGATGTACTACCACAACGACAAAGTGAACGTCACGCCGCAGGCACAGCAGGCCGTTCCGTCCATCTACAACTACTCGCCCGCCAAGTAGGAACCCATGATCAAGTTCATTGCGAAAAGACTGGGCAGTGGTCTGGTGGTGTTGTTCGTAGTCTCGGTCCTCACCTTCACCCTGCTGTACACCTCCAGCGGAAGCATCGCCCAGAACATCCTGGGGGATCAGGCAACACCTGAACAGGTTGCCTTGAAGGAACAGGAACTGGGACTCGACCAGCCACTCTTTGTCCGTTACTTTGCCTGGTTGGGCGATGCCCTGACTGGCAACCTTGGAGCCTCCTGGTTTACCTCGGAGCCGGTGGCCAATTCCCTGGCTACCCGCATCCCGGTAACCATGACCATGGTTTTCACCGCAATGATCCTGATCGCCATCTGCGCAGCACTGATCGGTGTTGCCGCAGCCGTGAAGCGCGGCTGGGTGGACAGGGTGGTCCAGATCGGCGCGATCGTAGGGGACTCCATCCCCGGGTATGTGATCGGCGTGTTCCTGGTAACCATCCTGGCCATCCAGCTGGGTTTCTTCCCCGCCACCAGCACCATCTCCCCGGAGGCGGGTCCGGAGGCCTGGGTCTACTCCATGACCCTTCCCGTGATCGCCTTGCTGATCAACGGTGTGACCGGCGGTGCCCAGCAGATCCGCTCCGCCGTGATCAAGCAGCTTGAACGCGACTACGTCCGGACGCTGCGCAGCCGTGGCATTGGAGAGCGCGAAATCCTCTTCAAGCACGTTCTGCGCAGCGCCGCACCCGCAGGGCTGACGGTCTTGAGCCTGCAACTGATCGGCATGCTGGGTGGCGTGGTGATTATCGAGCAGATTTTCGCCCTCCCCGGAATGGGCCCGCTGGCTGTTGCCGCTACCACCCAAACCGATCTTCCTGTGGTCATGGGAGTGGTGATGTACACCGTGGTGGTGGTCATCGTCGTGAACCTCCTGGTGGACATCCTCAATGGTTGGCTCAACCCGAAAGTACGTGTCTCATGAGCGACTCCATAAATTCAACAGCAGCAACTGCTGCAGTTACTGACCTTGCGGCGAAGCCGGGATCAGGTCAGAGCGGCACGGTGGTCCGTTCCACCGTGATGCGCCGGCTCCTGAAGAACCCCATGGGCATCGCCTCACTGGTGATCCTGCTAACCATCGCGGCGCTGGCCATCCTGGCGCCGGTGATCGCGCCTTTTGAAGAGAACTTCGCCAACATTTCCAAGACCCTGGCTGCCCCGGATTCAGTGAATATCATGGGCACGGACAGTGCAGGGCGCGATACCTGGAGTCGGTTGCTCTTCGGCGCGCAGCTGACGTTGTTGTCCGCGCTGCTGTGTGCCGGTGTGGCGATCGCCATTGGTCTCCCGGCCGGCCTGATCGCAGGCTACTACGCCGGCAAATTCGAAGCCGTCTCCAACTGGGTAGTCAGCATCCTCATGAGCCTGCCCGGCCTGATCGTTCTCCTCACCATCCGCGCAGCGTTCGGCCCGTCGGTATGGATCTCCATGATCGCCTTCGGTGTGCTGATCAGTCCTTCCTACTTCCGGCTCACCCGCACCGCGGTGCAGTCGGTCCGGAACGAGCTCTACGTGGACGCCGCCCGGGTCTCCGGTTTGTCTGACCTGAGCATCATCGCCCGCCATATCTTCTCCGTGGTCCGCGCACCCATCATCATCCAAACCGCGGCCATTGCCGGTGTTGCCATTGCCATCCAGTCCGGACTCGAGTTCCTGGGCCTGGGCGATCCCACCAAAGCCACATGGGGCGTCATGCTCTCCGAAGGCTTCAAGAACGTCTACCTCACTCCCATGCTGCTGCTCTGGCCGGCACTGGCCATGGCACTGACCATCGGCGGGCTGGTCCTGCTGGGCAACGCCATCCGCGATGCCTTGGAAGACGGCGAAAAGATCAAGCACCGCAGGAAGCGTGCTGTCGTTTCCGCTGGATCAAGCACGACGCCGGACCCCGCCAAGGCGCGACAGTCACGGAAGTCCGTGGCCGCCGTCGACGTCGGAACCGAACACCACCTGGTGAAGGTGACCAACCTCGGCGTCGGATATCCGCAGGCCGACGGTTCCATCAAGAAGGTAGTGGACGATGTTTCGTTCCACGTGGACCGTGGCGAAATCCTGGGAATCGTTGGCGAATCGGGTTCGGGCAAGTCCCAAACCGCCTTCTCCATCCTGGGCCTGCTACCGGACAACGCACGGATTGTGGGCGGTTCCATCCAGTTCGACGGCAACTACACCGTTGCCCCGGGCGAGGACCGCGTCAACCAGGAGCGGCTGTCCAAACTGCGCGGCAAGCGGATCTCCTACATTCCGCAGGAACCCATGAGCAACCTGGACCCCGCCTTCACCATCGGCTACCAACTGGTCACCCCCATGGTCCGTGTCCTGGGAATCACCAAAGCCGAAGCCCGCCAGCGTGCACTCAAGCTGCTCACCGACGTCGGAATTGCCAACCCGGAACGCACCTTCAACGCCTACCCGCATGAAGTCTCCGGCGGCATGGCCCAGCGTGTGCTGATCGCCGGTGCCATCAGCTGTGAACCGGACCTGGTGATCGCTGACGAACCCACCACCGCGCTGGACGTCACTGTTCAGGCCGACGTGCTGGACCTGCTCCGCGAACTGCAGCAGCGCCTGAACATCGGCGTGATCCTGGTGACCCACAACTTCGGCGTCGTAGCTGACCTGTGCGACCGCGTGGCGGTCATGCAGAACGGCAGGCTGGTGGAAGAAGGAACGGTCCGCGAGATCCTGCGCAATCCCAAAGAGCCCTACACGCAGACCCTGCTGGGGTCCATGCTCGAAGGAAAGACCCCCATGACCATGCTTGTGTCGCAGCCTGGATCAGCAGCACAGTCCGGATCAGCACAGAAGGAGCCTGTCGCATGAGTGCCTCTCTTGACTCATCGCAGAAGTCCCCGCTCCTCGCAGTGCAGAACCTGGTGGTGGAGTACCCCAGCAAGCGGTTCCGGGCCAAGCCTTTCCGGGCGCTGACGGACATCAACATCACCATCGGCCAAGGGGAGACCTTGGGTTTGGTGGGGGAGTCCGGTTCCGGCAAGACCACCCTCGGCCGCGCCGTCCTGGGCCTCGCCCCGGTCACCGCCGGAAAGGTGATTTTTGAAGGTAATGACATCAGCAATGCTTCGCGCAAGGAACGCCGGACGCTGAGCCGTGACTTGCAAGTGGTGTTCCAGGACCCGTACACCTCGCTGAACCCGTCGCTGGAAATCGGCGACATCCTTGCCGAACCGCTGGGCGTGCAAGGCATGGAAGCTGTCGCGGCCAAGAAGCGCGTCAAGGAACTGCTGGACCAGGTGGGCCTGCCAACGGATGCCATCCACCGGCTGCCGCGGGAGTTCAGCGGCGGACAGCGTCAACGCGTTGCGATTGCACGGGCTCTTGCCCTGTCCCCGAAGCTGATTGTTTGCGATGAGCCGGTGAGCGCCTTGGACCTCTCCACGCAGGCCCGTGTGCTGGACCTGTTCCTGCAGATCCAGAAGGACACCGGCGTTTCGTACTTGTTCGTTTCCCACGACCTCGACGTCGTAAGGCACATCAGCCACCGGGTGGCCGTCATGTACCACGGCGAAATTGTGGAGCAAGGCCCCGCTGAGGTGGTCACCCGCGATCCCGAACACCCCTACACGCAGCGCCTCTTGCTGGCCTCGCCCGTGCCGGATCCTGACAGGCAGGAACAGCGCCGGGCAGACCGCCACCGCTTGCTGGCCACCCAACACAGCCAAATCGAACAACAAGGTGCTGTGGCCTGAACAGCCCGCATCCCATAAGACATCCAGGGTCCGGAAGGGCCCCAACAAACCCCGGAGGAAAAAAGTGGCCACAATAGGCGTCCAAGCCATGATGCTGAAGGACAGTTTTGCTGACATTGGAGCATTTGAAACGCTCCGCAAGGTCAGCGCGATCGGTTACAACGCCGTCGAAATTTCACAGATCCCCATGACTCCGGAGAACGTAGGCGAGCTGGATCGCTCCCGCACCGAGCTGGGCATGGACATCGCCGCGCTTTCCGTTTACTTGGAGGGCCGCAAGGGTTTCGCGGTGGAAACGTTGGCTGATCACTTCGAGAAGATCGTGGACGATGCCAAGCGGCTGGACACCTCGCTGCTGCGGATAGGCATGCTTCCTTTCGGGGCCATGAAATCGCTGGACTCAGTGATCGAATTCGCCAAGCAAGCCAACGGCTATGCTGAACGGCTTCAGGAACACGGTCTCAGCCTGTACTACCACAACCACCACATTGAGTTCGCGAAGTTCGACGGCAAATACATGCTGGACATCATTGCTGAAAACTCGCCGGCCATGGGTATGGAGATTGACGTCCATTGGGTGCAGCGCGGTGGACTGGACCCTGTGCGGACTTTGGAGAAGTATGCGGGCAAGACCGCCATGGTGCACCTCAAGGACTACAGGATCGGCCAGATGCCGGAAGCGTCCTTCGCGCTCCTGGAAAAGGGCGACTTCGCCGGGTTCAATGCCGAGTTCCGCAATGTGGTCCAGTTCGCCGAAGTGGGCGAAGGCAACCTGGACTTCCCGTCCATCATTCCTGCCGCCATAGCCGCCGGGGCCCAATATCTCCTGGTGGAGCAGGACGAGCTCTACGGCCGCACTGTGTGGGATGCACTCCAGACTTCCTACGACAACCTGGTGGCCATGGGCCATGCCGAGCTTTTCTAGATTTCTTTCGATACACAGGAGATTGCATTCATGAGCAAGAAAGTACGCCTCGGCATTATCGGCCTGGGCCAGCAGGGCGGCGCTTACGCCAAATTCATTACCGACGGCCTGGTTCCCAACATGGAGATCGGCGCTATCTGCGATGTTGACCCCGCCAAGAAGGAACTCGCAGCCTCGCTATACCCGGATGTCCCCTTCTACGACGACTACATCGCCCTGCTGGAAAGCGGTACGGTGGACGCGATCGTCACCTGCGTGCCGCACTTCCTGCACCCGGAAATGGGAATCGAAACACTCAAGCGCAACATCCACGCGTTGGTGGAGAAGCCTGCCGGTGTTTACACCAAGCAGGTCAAGGAACTGAACGAGTTCGCTGCCTCCAAACCGGAACTTTCCTTCGGCATCATGTTCAACCAGCGCAACAACCCGCTGTACAAGAAGCTGAAGGAAATAGTTGATAACGGCGAGATCGGCAAGATCCGCCGCTCCAACTGGATCATCACCAACTGGTGGCGCCCGCAGGGTTACTACAACTCCAGCGAGTGGCGCGCCACCTGGGGCGGCGAAGGCGGCGGCGTCCTGGTCAACCAGGCACCGCACCAACTGGACCTGTGGCAGTGGATCTGCGGCGTCCCCCAGTCCGTGTACTCCAAGGTGGCGTATGGCTTCCGGCGTGACATCGCCGTCGAGGATGAAGTCACGGCAGTAGTGGATTATGGCGACGGCGCCACCGGCGTTTTCGTCACAGCAACCCACGACATCGTGGGAACCGACAGGTTCGAAATCCTGGGCGACCAAGGCAAGATCGTGGTGGAAGACAGCAAAGTTGCCACGGTCACCCGCCTGGTCAAGCCTGAGCGGGAGATCAGCGACTCCATGGACATGGACGGCGTCCGAAAGCTCTTCATGGGCCAGCTGAACCGCGAAGAGCTGTACAGCAGCGAGGTCATTGAGTTCGAGTCTGCCTGGGGCGGACAGCACGCCGGTGTCCTGGAGAACTTTGCGGCCAACATCCTGGACGGAACACCGCTACTGGCTCCGGGCTCTGACGGTATTAATGGCGTCCGCCTGGCCAACGCCATCCACCTTTCCAGCTGGACCGGCAAGGAAGTGTCCTTGGACTTTGACGAGGACGAGTTCCTGCAGGAACTCAACAAGCGAATCGCTGAAGAGGGTAAGTTCTCCGAGCGTTCCTAACCGGGACGTTTCACGGAGGGCAGGCCGGTTGCCATGATCAATGTATGGCAACCGGCCTTTTTTGTTGCCATGCGGTCTACGATGGAGCGGTGACTGACCTGACGAGCACTGGAGCAGCATCCGCCCCCACCAAACGAGGGCGGGGGGATAAGTCCTCTGCCACGATTTATGACATCGCCAAGCTGGCGGGCGTGAATCCCTCCACCGTGTCCCGTGCCCTGAGTAAGCCGGGCCGCGTCAGTGCCAAGACCCAGAAGATCATTGAGGACGCGGCGGCGGAACTGAACTATCAGGTGAACCCGTTCGCCCGGGCTTTGCCCACTGGCCGTACCCAGACCATCGGGTTGATCGTTGCGGACATCACCAACCCCACGTTCTTTGACATCATCCGCGGCGCGGAAACCACTGGCTCCGCCCGCGATTACACGCTGGTTCTGGCGGAGTCCGCCGAGTCGCCGGAAACCGAAGTAACAGCGGCCCGGCGCCTGCTGAGCACCGTGGATGGACTCATCCTGGCCAGCCCCCGCATGGACGATGACCAGATCAGGGCTTTGGCTGCAGACAAGCCTGTGGCCGTTATCAACCGCGAAATCACCGGCGTGCCGTGCGTTGTGCCGGACGTTAATAAGGGCATCAGTGAGGCTGTTCGCAGCCTGGCCGCCAACGGTCACCACAAACTTGCGTATGTTGCGGGTCCCCAACAGTCCTGGATGACTGCCCGTCGATGGGACGGCGTCAAGTCAGCCGCGGAGTGGTCCAAGCTCAGTGCGGTGCGCCTTGAGTCGTCCAAACCAACCGTCGACGGCGGCAGGCAGGTTGCGCGCGACGTCCTGGGAAGCGGCGCGACGGCGGTGATTACCTACAACGACCTCCTCGCCATCGGTTTGATGCAGGAGTTGCAGGCCGGCGGGATGAGTGTCCCGGACCAGATCAGCATTGTTGGCTTCGACGACATTTTCGGTGCCGATTTCACCACTCCTGCATTGACCACGGTGCGCTCACCTTTGGGGGAGTGCGGCACCCGCGCTGTGACCATTCTCCTGGATATGCTGCAGGGCCACGACGCCCCGCTTGAAGCTGTCCGGGTGGAAACGGAACTCGTGGTGCGAGGGTCCAGCGGACGGCTTCTCGTCTAACCTCAGCGTCGCTCGAAAGAGCAAACCTGCAACAGTGTGGCAATTTTTGGCAACCGGTTGACAAAGCGTGGAACCGGACCGCAAGATTGACCTATGTCACAGTCCATTGCCGCACACCCTGACAGGCTCCTGCCCGCAGATCCCGGGACGCGCAGCATCGCGCGGTCCTTGCTGGAACGCGTCCAGGACCTGCCCATCATTTCTCCCCACGGCCACGTTGACGCCGCTGTCATCGAACAAAACACGCCGTTCCCGGACCCCGCGGCACTTCTGGTCAGCCCGGATCACTACGTCACCCGCCTGATCCACGCCAATGGTGTTCCGATGGATCAGCTGCTGGCCAGGACGGCGTCCGCGCCCGGTTCCCGGGAGATCTGGCGGCAGTTCGTCCAGGCCTGGCCGTTGTTCGAGGGCACCGCTTCCGGGTACTGGCTGCGCACCCAGTTCAATGATGTGTTCAAGCTGGGCGCAGACCTCAGTGAGATGACGGCCGATGCCAGCTATGACGCGATTGCCGCAAAGCTGGTGGAGCCGGACTTCCGCCCGCGGCAGCTGTTCAAGGACTTCAATATTGAGGTCCTGGCCACCACTGACGATCCCCTGGATAACCTTGCCAGCCACAAGGCCCTCACTGAGGACCCCAGTTTCAACGGCCGCGTTCTCCCCACGTTCCGGCCCGATGCCTATCTCAATGTGGCTCATCCCGGCTGGAGCGCCAACGTTGACCGTTTGATCGAGACAGCAGGCGACGGCGCCACTGGCTACACCGGCTACATCGCGGCCCTGGAAAACCGTCGTCGCTATTTCGTGGAGCACGGAGCGGTTTCCGCGGACCATGGCGTTCGCACTCCGGCCACCCTCAAGCTTGAGGCCGCGGAAGCGGAAGCGCTCTTTGAGCGGGCCCGGGCAGGCAAGGCCACGGCTGCTGATCGCGATGCCTTCGAGGCCCACATGATGTACCAGATGGCGCGCATGTCTGTGGCCGACGGGCTGGTGATGACCATCCACCCGGGCTCCTACCGCAACCACCATGGCCCCACCTTTGAGTCCTTCGGAGCCGACACCGGCCACGACATTCCGTTTGCGGTGAACTACACCGAGGCCATCCGCCCGTTGCTGCAGGACTTCGGCACGGCCAAGGATTTCCACCTGGTTCTCTTCACCCTGGACGAGACCGTTTTCTCCCGTGAGCTCGCACCATTGGCCGGTTTCTACCCGTCCGTCTACATTGGCGCGCCGTGGTGGTTCCTCGACGCCCCGGATGCCATGCTGCGCTTCCGCTCCGCTGTCACGGAAACCGCCGGCTTCTCGAGGTCCTCCGGCTTCATTGATGACACCCGCGCGTTCTGCTCCATTCCCGCACGGCATGATGCTTCCCGCAGGATCGAAGCGTCCTTCCTCGCGCGCCTTGTAGCCGAGCACCGCGTTACTGAAGACCGCGCGCACGAGCTGATCCTCGACGTCGTCGATTCCTCGCCCCGCAGGGTGTTCAAACTATGACCGCCGAACTGCCGCGCCTCAGCCGTTCGGTTTCGCCGGCCGCAACAGCACCGGTGCGCATTGTTCACCTGGGCCTCGGCGCTTTTCATCGCTCGCACCAAGCCTGGTTCACGCAGCACGCCGGCGACGCGGGGGAGTGGGGTATTGCTTCTTTCACGGGCCGCCGCCCGGACGCCGCCGAGGTCCTGGCCGCCCAGGACGGCCTGTTCACCGTGGTGGAGCGCTCCGACTCGGGTGACTCGTTCGAAGTTGTAGGCAGCATTGTGGAAGCCGTTGATGGCGCCAACGTGGCGCGATTGGTGGAACTGCTGGCAGCGCCCCAAACCGCCGTGGTCACGCTGACCATCACCGAAGCTGCCTACGGGTTTGCCGCGGACGACGCTGCCTTGCTGCGCTCCGCGGGTCAGGAACCCACGACGCCGTTGGGCCGTTTGGTCCGCGGCCTCGCCGCACGGAGGGACGCCGACGCCGGTCCCCTCGCCGTTGTTTCCTGCGACAACCTCTCGGACAACGGCAACGTGGCACGCAATGCGGTGTTGAACCTTGCCAAGGAGGTGGACGCCGGACTGACGGCCTGGATTGAAGCCAACGTCAGCTTTGTGAGCACCTCGGTGGACAGGATCACCCCGCGTACTACCCCTGAAGACGTTGCCCTGGTGGCCCGCGAGTGCGGCTACCGGGATGAAGCGCCGGTGGTGGCCGAGCCGTTCCGCAACTGGGTGCTCAGCGGCGACTTCCCTGCCGGACGCCCACGCTGGGAGGATGCCGGCGCAGTGTTCGTGGACCACATAGAGCCGTACGAAAACCGCAAACTGTGGCTCCTCAACGGCGCCCACTCCATCCTTGCCTACGCCGGGCAGCTTCGTGGGCACACCACGGTTGCCGAAGCTTTGGCTGATCCCGTGTGCTCCCACGCTGTGGAGGAGTTCTGGGATGAAGCGTCCCGACACCTTGCCGGCGATGACCTCCGTATCCCGGAGTACAGGGCTGCGTTGCTGGAACGCTTCGGTAATTCACGGATCGCCCACCACCTGGCACAGATCGCCATGGACGCCAGCACCAAACTCCGCATGCGGGCCATCCCCGTGCTCAGCGCCGAGCGTGAGTCGGGGCGTAGTGGCGAGGGCGCGGCGCGGATGATTGCCGTGTGGGCCTCGTACGTTGAATCGAACCCAGGCTTGCAGGACCCTCAATCCGTCGCGGTGGCTGAGGCTAACCAGCTTTCCGGGCTTGAGCGCACAGCAGCGCTCATGGCGTTGCTCGATTCCGAGCTCGCCCGGGATTCCGCCGTAGTAGAGCTCGTGCACAAGCTCGGCCGTGAATTTGCACCCCGAATGCAAGCGGTTGCCGCTCCTGGCAATCCAAGATAACAAGCCACCTGCCCAGCCACATCCCGAAAGGAAAAGCTGTGAAAATCATTGCCGCTGAAGTCTTTGTGACCAGCCCGTCCCGTAACTTCGTCACCTTGCGCATCACCACGGAGGATGGTGTGACGGGCATCGGTGATGCCACGCTCAACGGCCGTGAACTCGCCGTGGCCGCGTATCTCAAGGAGCATGTAGCGCAGCTGCTGATCGGTAAGGATCCGCACCGGATCGAGGACACCTGGCAGTTCCTTTACCGCAGCTCCTACTGGCGCCGCGGCCCGGTGACCATGGCCGCGATTGCCGCCGTGGACATGGCGTTGTGGGACATCAAGGGCAAAGTTGCCGGCATGCCGGTGTACCAGCTGCTGGGTGGCGCTTCCCGGAACGGGCTGCGCGCTTACGGCCATGCGTCCGGCGCGGACATCCCGTCCTTGTTCGACTCTGTGCGTGAGCACCTGGAACTGGGTTACAAATCCATCCGCATCCAGACGGCGGTCCCCGGCATCAAGGCCGTCTACGGTGTCGCGGCGCAGGCCCAGGCATCGGGTGAACGCTATGACTATGAGCCCGCCGGACGCGGCAACTTCCCCTTGGAAGAGGACTGGGACACCCGCGCCTACCTGCGTCACCTGCCCACCGTTTTTGAGGCCGTGCGCAACGAGTTCGGCCCCGAGATTCCCCTCCTGCATGATGGCCACCACCGGATGACGCCCATCCAGGCCGCGAAGCTCGGCAAGTCCCTGGAACCCTACGACCTCTTCTGGCTGGAAGACTGCACCCCGGCCGAGAACCAGGAAGGCCTGCGGCTGGTCCGCCAGCACACCACCACCCCGCTGGCCATCGGTGAAATCTTCAACACCGTGTTCGACTTCCAGACCCTCATCAAAGAACAGCTGATCGACTACGTCCGCGCAGCCTCCACCCACTTCGGCGGCATCTCCCCACTGAAAAAGGTCATGGACTTCGCCGCCCAGTACCAGATCAAGTCCGGCTTCCACGGCCCCACGGACATCTCCCCGGTTGGTTTCGCCGCCCAGCTGCATGTGGGCCTGGCCATCCACAACTACGGCATCCAGGAATACATGCAGCACTCGGACAAGACCAACGAGGTCTTCCAGCAGTCCATGACCTTCAAGGACGGCTACTTGCACCCGGGCGACAACCCCGGGATCGGCGTCGAATTCAACGAAGAAGCAGCCGCGGCCTTCCCGTACCAGCAGGCCTACCTGCCGTACAACCGCCTCGTGGACGGCACTGTTCATGACTGGTAGGGAGGTCATGATTGGTAAACCCAGCCACGTTGTAGTGATGGGCGTGGCGGGCTGCGGGAAGAGCACCGTGGGTGCCGCCCTGGCCGAACGCCTGGATGCTGAATTTCTCGACGGCGATTCGCTGCACCCCCAGGCGAACATCCACAAGATGGCCTCCGGTACTCCGCTGAACGACGACGACCGCGCACCGTGGCTGGCCGAAATCGGCAGGCGATTCGCGGCGTCGAACTCTGCTCTTGTTATCGCGTGCAGCGCGCTCAAGCGCAGCTACCGGGACATCATCCGCAGCGCCGATCCGTCCGTGGTGTTCGTACACTTGCACGGCACCCGTGAATTGCTGAACGCCCGCATGACTGCCCGGCCCGGACACTTCATGCCGGCCTCGCTCCTGGACTCCCAACTGGCAACACTGGAGCCCCTGCAGGACGACGAAGCGGGAATCGTGGTGGACATTGCTGAATCCGTGGAGGACATAGTGAAGGAAGCAGTCGCAGGATTGAACGGCTCGGCCCAGGTGCCTGCCGGAGCGTTCCTCGTGGACCTCAAAGCTGCGCCGTTCAACCTTGACGACTCAGCGGTGGACTGGGTGGAGAGCGCCATCGGCTCCATGACGCTGGAAGAGAAAATCGGCCAGCTGTTCATCAATCACAACAACGACTACTCGCCGGCGTACCTCGATGGAGTGCTGGAGAATTTCCACGTGGGCGGCATGCGCTACCGTCCCGGTCCGTCGTCGGCCGTTCAGGAACACATCCGGTATGCGCAATCCAAAACCCGGATCCCGCTGCTGATTGCGTCCAACCCGGAAATGGGTGGGGCGGGCAGCTGCGACGACGGCACGTTCGTTTCCACGCACCTGCAGGCAGGTTCGCATCCGGACAAGAGTATTGCCCGGAAAATGGGGCAGGTGGCCGGCGTCGAAACCGCGGCGCTGGGCTGCAACTGGGCCTTCGCGCCTATTGTGGACATCCACTACAACTGGCGGAACACGGTCATTTCCACGCGGGCCTTCGGCAACACGCCGGAAGTTGTGGTGGAACGGGCCAAAGAGTACTTCGACGGCATCAGTGAATCACCCACTGTCTGCGCCATGAAGCATTTCCCCGGCGATGGCATTGATGAGCGCGATCAGCACGTGGTCACCTCCTACAACACTCTTGGCTATGAGGAGTGGAACGCCGGCTACGGGCACGTGTACCGCGAGATGATCGGCCACGGCGTGCAGTCCATCATGGTGGGCCACATCGGTGCTCCGGAGGTGTCCCGGCACTTCCGCCCCGGTTTGTCCGATGCTGAGATCCTGCCGGCAACCCTTGCTCCGGAACTCCTGCAGGATCTGCTCCGAGGCGAGCTTGGTTTCAACGGGCTGGTCCTCACGGATGCTTCCTTGATGGTTGGCCTGACGCAGACCATGAAGCGGCGCGACCTCGTTCCAGCCACCATTGCGGCCGGCTGCGACATGTTCTTGTTCTTCCGGAACCCCGAGGAGGACTTCGGGTACATGCTGGATGGCTACAAGTCCGGTGTGATCAGCGATTCGCGGTTGGATGATGCGCTCCGACGGATTCTTGGCCTGAAGGCGAGCCTGGGACTGCACCTGGCTTCCCGGGAATCGTTGGTTCCATCAGCCGGCGCCTTGGCTGTGATCGGTAGTGAAGCCCACCGTGAAATCGCCGCAGAGGTGGCTGACAAGACCGTCACCTTGGTGAAGGACACGGCTGCCAATTTGCCCATCACGCCTCAGACGCATCCGCGGATCCGTCTCTACGGCATCTCAGGTGGCGCGGACTTTACACGGGCTGATCCATTGGCCTACCTGGACACCGTCCGGGAAGAGCTGGAAGCTGCAGGTTTTGAGGTGAGCGTATTCAGGACCGCCGAGCAGCGCGAAGCGGCGGGGGAGGCCGGCATGAACTTCATGCGGGTTCTGTCCGAGGAAGCCACCGGTGACTACTCGGAAAGGTACGACGCCGCATTCGTCTTTGCCAATGTGAAGGGTTTCGCGCAGGAGGCTTCCATCCGGATCAAGTGGTCCTCGCCCATGGCCGCCGAAATTCCTTGGTACGCCACGGAAGTTCCCACGGTGTTTGTTTCGCTGAACCAGCCGAACCACCTGATCGATGTCCCCATGGTGAAGACCGTTATCCACGCCCACGCAGCATCGCGCGAAGCCATCCGCGCCACTGTACGGAAGATCCAAGGCAAGTCCGAATTTCAGGGAACGTTCAACCAGAACGTCTTCTGCGATTCGTTCGACACCCGCCTCTGACCCCAGGCATCCGCCCGGTACTGCTGCAAAGCAGTGCCGGGCTTTACCTTTCTCTAGCGAGCCCGCCAATTGTGAACGCTAACAACGTTTCAAGTCAAGAGTCCATCGGATGCTTGGAGTCTGCAATCGTTTCGTGATCCAGAGCACTTGACCAACGGTATTGTTAGCGTTCACAATGGCATTCGCAATACCTTTCGTGGCATGTGGCATCAGCTGGCCGCAATCCACAAAAACGCTTCACCGTGCCGGACGCGCAGATGCTCCGGCTGCATCAGAGTTCGCGGCAATGCTGCCGCGGAAGGAGAGCATCGTGAGATTGAAGAAACTCCTGGGCGCCGTAGCGGTTGTCCTTACCTTGACCGTCGGAGCCACAGGCTGCGGTAGTCGCGGTGGCACTGCGGAGTCCAGCAGCAGTGCGAATCCCAGCGATTCATTGGTAGGCATCTCCATGCCCACCCAGACGTCCGAGCGTTGGATTGCTGACGGCGCCAACGTTGAGAAGTCCCTGAAGGACCTTGGCTACAAGACCGACCTCCAGTTCGCCAACGATGACATTCCCACGCAGGTTTCCCAGATTGAGAACATGCTGACCAAGGGTGCCAAGGCGCTCATCATCGCAGCCATCGATGGCACCACACTGACCGACGTCCTTGCCAAGGCCAAGGAGCAGAACGTCAAGGTCATCGCCTATGACCGCCTCATCAACGGAACGCCGAACGTTGACTACTACACCACGTTCGACAACTACACCGTGGGCGTCCAGCAGGCTACCTCCCTGCTGACCGGCCTGGGCCTGGTGGACGCGAGCGGTAAAAAGGTTGAGGGCAAGGGCCCATTCAACGTTGAACTGTTTGCCGGCAGCCCGGATGACAACAACGCCAACTTCTTCTGGACCGGCGCCATGGACACCCTGAAGCCGTACATGGATGCAGGAACCCTGAAGGTTCCCAGTGGCCAGACCAAGTTTGAGCAGGCAGCAATCCTGCGCTGGCAGGCACCCGTAGCCCAGAAGCGCATGGAAGACATCCTCACCTCGGCTTACAGCTCCGGAACCAAGCTGGACGGCGTTCTTTCCCCGTACGACGGCCTGTCCATCGGCATCATCTCCGCTCTGACCAGCACCGGTGGATACTCCACCGGCAACCTGCCCGTAGTCACTGGCCAGGATGCTGAAAAGGGCTCCGTGAAGTCCATCATCGCCGGCGAGCAGTACTCCACCATCTTCAAGGACACCCGCCAGCTGGGCGCTCAGGCCGTAAAGATGGTTGACGCCGTGCTCAAGGGCACCGAGCCGGAAACCAACGACACCAAGACCTACAACAACAAGGTCAAGGTTGTTCCGGCCTTCCTCCTGAAGTCCGTCATCATCACCAAGGACAACTTCCAGAAGGAACTGATCGACTCGGGCTACTACAAAGAAGCCGACGTCAAGTAATCACGTCCCCCGGCCTGTGGTCCCACCGTTCTGTGCAGCAGCGCGCAGTCTATGCAGCAGCGCAGCGGTGGGGCCGCAGCCTCCCTTAGAGCCTGTCCGAGTCCTCGGCCCGGCCAAGTTCCAACCAGTCAGCGGGAATTGACGATGAACGTACCCATTCTTCAAATGCGAGGAATCACCAAGACCTTCCCCGGGGTAAAAGCCCTTCAGGACGTCACCCTGGACGTCAACCGCGGTGAGGTTCATGCCATATGCGGCGAGAACGGAGCAGGGAAGTCCACCCTCATGAAAGTGTTGTCCGGCGTCTACGCGCACAACACCTTCGACGGCGACATCCTCTTCGAGAACGAGCCCTGCGAGTTTTCGAGCATCACGGACAGCGAGAAGCGCGGGATCGTGATCATCCACCAGGAACTGGCCCTGAGCCCGTACCTGTCGATCGCCGAGAATATTTACCTCGGGAACGAGCTTGCCAAGAACGGCTGGGTGGACTGGCGGAAGACCAACCTGGAAGCCTCCAAGCTGTTGGCCCGGGTAGGCCTGAGCGAAAACCCGGTTACCCCCATCCAGCACATCAGCGTTGGAAAGCAGCAACTGGTGGAAATCGCCAAGGCACTGTCCAAAGAGGTGAAGCTCCTCATCCTGGATGAGCCCACTGCGGCGCTGAATGATGAAGACTCCGACCATTTGCTGGACCTCATCCTGCACCTCAAAGGCCAGGGCGTCACCAGCATCATCATCAGCCACAAGCTCAACGAGATCCGCAAAGTGGCTGACGCCGTCACCATCATCCGCGATGGCAAGTCCATTGAGACCTTGCGCCTGGACCAAGGCCAAATTACCCAGGAACGCATCATCCGCGGCATGGTGGGCCGCGACCTCGAAAGCCTGTACCCGGACCGGACCCCCTCCATCGGCGAGGAAGTCCTCCGCATTGAGGACTGGACCGTTCAGCACCCCCAAGACCATTCCCGCATGGTGGTGAACAACGCCAGCCTCAACGTCCGCAAGGGCGAAGTAGTTGGCCTGGCAGGGCTCATGGGTGCCGGCCGGACCGAGCTGGCCATGAGCGTCTTCGGCCGGACCTACGGGCGGGCGGTGTCCGGCAAGGTGTACAAGTACGGCCAGGAGATCAATACCTCCACCGTCTCGGACGCAATCGAGCACGGAATCGCCTACGCAACCGAGGACCGGAAGCACTACGGCCTGAACCTGATCGAAGACATCAAACGGAACATCTCCATGGCAGCACTGAACAAGCTGGCCAAACGGGGATGGGTGGACGGCAACAAAGAGACCACCGTAGCCAACCACTACCGGAAGAGCATGAACATCAAAGCTCCTTCCGTTGCTGCCATCACCGGCAAGCTCTCGGGCGGAAACCAGCAGAAGGTTGTGCTGAGCAAATGGATGTTTTCAGACCCCGACGTCCTCATCCTGGACGAGCCAACCCGTGGAATCGACGTCGGCGCCAAATTTGAGATTTACACCATCATCGCGGAACTCGCAGCGGCAGGAAAAGCCGTCATTGTGATCTCCTCTGAGCTTCCGGAGCTCCTGGGCATTTGCGACAGGATCTACACGCTGTCCGCAGGCCACATCACCGGCGAAGTCCCCATCGCCGAAGCCACCCAGGAAACCCTCATGCACTACATGACCAAAGAGAAGGAATAGCGAACATGTCCGCCCTACGAGAATCCCTTGGCTTCCTCACAAGCCGCCTCCGCCAGGTTGGCATCTTCGTCGCCCTGATCCTGATCGTCATCCTCTTCCAGGTACTCACGGACGGCATTCTGCTCCAGCCGCAGAACGTCACCAACCTGGTGGTCCAGAACAGCTACATCCTGATCCTGGCCATCGGCATGGTGATGGTCATCATCGCCGGCCACATTGACCTCTCCGTCGGCTCCATCGCAGGCTTCATCGGCGCCGTTGCAGGCGTGATGATCGTCCATTGGGGCTGGGCATGGTGGCTTGCCATCCCTGCCTGCCTCCTCGTGGGTGCCCTGGTGGGCGCGTGGCAAGGCTACTGGATTGCCTATGTGGGCATCCCCGCCTTCATCGTCACCCTTGCCGGCATGTTGATCTTCCGCGGCCTGACCCTCATTACCCTCAAGAACCAGCAGATCACCCCGTTCCCCAACGAGCTCCGCGCGCTGGGTGGCGGCTTCCTGCCAGATATTTCCGGCGGCACATCCGTCCTGGAATGGCTGACAGTGATCCTGGGCGTCGGCGGCACGGCCGCCATTCTTTTCCAGGCCCTCAAGGAACGCCGGGTTCGCCGCAAGTTCAACCTTGAGAATGAGCCCATGGCCTGGTTTGCCGTCAAGAACGGCTTCATCGCAGTACTGATGCTCATCATCACGTTCCTGCTGGCCAGCTACCGCGGCACCCCCATTGTCCTGATCGTCCTCGCAGTCCTGGTGATCGTGTACTCGGCACTGATGAACAACAGCATCTTCGGCCGCCACACCTACGCGATCGGTGGAAACCTCCACGCCGCTGAACTCTCGGGCATCAAGACCAAGAAGGTCACCTTCCGCCTCTTCGTTAACATGGGTGTCCTCGCTGCCTTGGCCGGGCTGGTCTTCACTGCCCGCCTGAACTCGGCACAGCCCGCCGGCGGTACCGGATTCGAACTCGATTCCATCGCTGCCGCCTTCATCGGTGGCGCCGCAGTCCAAGGTGGCATTGGAACTGTAGCCGGTGCCATGATCGGCGGCCTGATCATGGGCGTCCTGAACAACGGCATGTCCATCCTTGGCCTGGGCACGGATTACCAGCAGCTCATCAAGGGCCTGGTGCTGCTGCTCGCCGTCGGCTTCGACATCTTCAACAAGAACCGCACCGGTTCCGGTGGAGGCTCCTCCATGGGCCGTCGTTTCAAGTGGAAGACCACTCCGCCGGCAACCGAAACGTCCACGCCGGCCAAGTCTGAGCCCGTCGCGGTCGACGCGAAATAGCCGCTCATGTCCGCAGGGGGAGAGCTCCGGCCCCGGGTCAAGCCCGGGGCGGGGGCCGCTGCCAGGCCTCCCGTCATGGGCGATGTTGCCAAGATGGCAGGAGTTTCGCACCAAACCGTCTCCCGCGTCCTGAACAACCATCCCAACGTCAGTGTCCGCACAAAGCAGCGCGTGGAATCAGCCATCGCGCAGCTGGGGTACCGCCGGAACACCGCAGCCCGCAGCCTGGTGACCCGGCGGTCCCGGACCATCGGTGTGCTCGCCTGCGAGACAGGCCAATTCGGACCCGCGAATACTCTCTTGGGAGTGGAGCAAGCGGGGCGGGAGGCAGGATACTTCGTCAGTATCGCTAACCTCCGGGAAGTGACCGATGAATCCGTTAACGATGCCATCGCCCACTTCCGGAATCAGTCCGTGGACGGGATAGTCATCCTGGTTCCACACCCTGATGTCCTCGCGGCCCTGCGCGACGTTTCCTTTTCCGTGCCGATTGTGGCTGTGGGAGCCGGCGCGGGCAACCAGTTGACGGGCGCATCCCTGAACCAGCGGCTGGGAGCCCGCCTCGCGGTGGATCATCTCATCGGTTTGGGACACCACCGCATTGCCCACATCTCCGGCCCGCCGCACTGGATTGATGCCGCCGAGCGTATCAAAGGATGGCAGGAGTCCCTGGAAAACGCTGGCTTGGGCGCCGACGTCCTGCTCCAAGGTGGCTGGGACGCAGCATCCGGTTACCGTGCCGGGCTTGAACTCGTTGAACAGCGCGCGGTCACAGCGGTATTCGTCGCCAACGACCAGATGGCAGTGGGTGTTCTCCGTGCCGTCCAGGAAGCCGGCCTCCACGTCCCGGGTGACATCAGCGTGGTGGGCTACGATGACCAGCCCGAAGCCGAATTCTTCATGCCGCCGCTGACCACCATCAAACAGGACTTCGAGGAACTCGGCCGCCGCTGCATGGAAGCTGTACTGCAGCAGGTGGACGGAGAAGCCGGAACGGTTGACCAGATCGTCAATCCGCACCTGGTGATCCGCGCAACCACGGCGGCCCCACTAAACTAGGAGCCATGACTTCCACGCCTGATACTGCTGCTGCCCGCGCCCGCCTCCTTGAACTCATCAAAGAACTGGCGGTGGTCCGCGGCAAGGTGATCCTCTCCAGCGGCAAGGAAGCGGACTACTACATTGACCTCCGCCGCATCACTTTGCACCACGAGGCCTCCAAACTGGTGGGTCAGGTCATGTTGGCAATGATCGACGACGCCGGCGTGTCAGTTGAGTGCGCAGGCGGACTCACCATGGGTGCCGACCCCGTAGGTACCGCCGTGATGCACGCTGCCGCCGATGCCGGTCGTGCCGTGGATGCGTTCGTTGTCCGCAAGGCCCAGAAGTCCTACGGCATGGGTCGTCAGGTGGAAGGTCCCTCGGTTGAAGGCCGCAACGTAGTGGTCCTCGAGGACACGTCCACCACCGGCGGGTCCGCACTGACCGCCGTCGAAGGTGTCCGTAAAGCGGGCGGCAATGTGGTGGCCGTGGCCGTCATTGTTGACCGCAACACCGGGGCCAAAGAGAAGATCGAAGCCGAGACCGGCGTGCCGTACCTCTTCGCTTTCGGCAAGGATGAACTGGGCCTCGACTAAGCCTATGCTTGCTGCGTGGACGTTCAGGTAGGGAAGCTCCCGGCACCGCCGGAGGTGAACCAAAGCCTCCCCGCGCCGGTGGATTCACAGCCGGAGCAGGCCGAGGATCCGGGCTCATGGGCCCGGATCCTGCCCTACGCTGCCCGGCTGAAGAAGACGTCACGCCGCAACTTCCTCATCATGGCCGGAGTTTCCGGGGCGCTTGCAGCGGACATGCTCTTCACCCGGCGCGTCCAAGCCGAGCGGCGGGCAACCAAGATCCTCCGTGTTCCTGATCCGTACTCGGACCTGTACTTTCCCAAAGCCAGCTGGATACTCTTTCCCGGCTACAAAACCAGCTGGGAAGAGGCCCAGTGGATCCTCAGCTCGCTGCGTCCTGCCCTGCATCAGCGTGGACGTCTTGCCGCCGTCGGATATTCCAACCTTGGACTGGACGTTGACGAGATCGTCCGCGAAATCATCCTCCATGTCCGCGAGCTTGAACTGGAGAAGCTGTACTTTTACGGGCACAGCTTCGGCGGAATGCTCGCCACCCAGGTAGCTGCCCGCCTGCTGGAGCTGCATGGCTTGGAGACACAGCTGATCGTCCTGGATTCCAGTCCGTTCAGCCGCGCCGATGTCCTGGACCAGAGCTGGTTCGACGGAGTGGTGTTCCTCTATGAGAACGGCTTCCGCATCCCGTCAGTGCTGCGCGGCGGCTATGAGCTGGGGGAGCGGGTGGCGCACAAGGACGAGCGCACGTGGCGGCAAATCCTGGACCAATCATTGGAGCAACTTTCGCCGATCGCCCCTTCCAGCGTGCTGATACAGACCGAGTCGGCATACATCTACCACTTTGACGGCCTCCGGCTGGCGGGAAAAATTGGTGGCGCCAGGATGGCATTCATCGGTAACGCCAAGGACGGCACCGTGGACTACGAGTCGGCGCGTGCGGGGTGGAGCAAGGTCTTTGGAGCCAATATGGCCCTGCCCACGCTCAGCACGGATGGTGCCCGGCCCGCTCACGCAAGTCCGCAGTGGAACGGCGGCATCTACCGGCCGCTGCTGGAACGGGTACAGGATGAACTGCAGCCCCTTCCACCCCAGCCCGAGGAGCCGTCGTACCAAGAGCCGAACGGAAAAGTCATCCGCCCGGCTTAGTTACAGAGCCAGCGATTCAACCTCGACGGCGGTGAGGCCCGCCTCGCGCAGAAAGCTTCGCGCGTCGCCGAACTCCTTCGCAAAACCGGCCAGGAAATGGCGCATGGCACCTTCCGGGCTCTGCAGGACCATGAGATCGGGGCTGAAATACCCGGCCGGTGTTGAAGGGACACTCAGCCGCCATGTTTCCGCCATGACTTCCAGCACGTCAGGAAGATTTGCAGTAGTGGCCGCATAATCGGCCACCACTTGCTCCTCGGTTGCTCCTGTGGCCAGAAGCCCAATGGCCGAAACCACACCCGTCCGATCCTTGCCCAACGAACAGTGCACCAGGGTGCGTTTGCCGCGGGCGACGGGCCTCAGGGCATCGCCCACCCATTCCGGCCGCAGCCGGATCCAACCCAAGTACAAGTCGCCGAGGTCCTCGGCCGTTTCCACGGATTGGAGCGACCCGGCAATGGCATTCGGATCAAGCGGGTTATGGATGAGCTCGACCGCCGGCGGGACGACGGCGGCAGGCGCGCCACCGCCGTCGTTATCCTGAACAAGCCACGGAACCAACGAGCGCTCAAGCTCGCTCCGCAGGTCAACAATGGCCTGGATGCCGTGCTCCACAAGGAAACCCGACGTTGCAGCGGCATCCAAACCGAACGGCTGGCTTCCCCTGAGTATCCGGCCACCGGCCAGGGGACGCAGATTGAGCACAGCCATGGATTGTCCTTGTTAGATCTGGCTCTTGAGGTCGGCCACCGAGTTGAGGATCTGGTTGGGCCGGAACGGGAAGGACACGATCTCTTCGCGCTGTGTGATGCCGCTGAGTACCAGGACGGTGTGCAAGCCCGCTTCCATGCCGGCCACAATGTCTGTGTCCATGCGGTCACCGATCATTGCCGTGGTCTCCGAATGCGCATCGATCTGGTTCATTGCGGAGCGGAACATCATGGGGTTCGGCTTGCCCACAATGTAGGGCTCGCGGCCAGTGGCTTTGGTGATCATGGCCGCTATTGCACCGGTTGCCGGCATGGGCCCGTCCTTCGAGGGTCCGGTGGCGTCCGGGTTGGTGGCTATGAAGCGGGCGCCGGCCAGGATGTGGCGGACAGCCATGGTGATCGCCTCGAAAGAGTAAGTACGGGTCTCACCGAGCACCACGAAGTCAGGATCAGTGTCCGTGAGGATGAAGCCTGCCTCGTGAAGCGCGGTTGTGAGCCCGGCTTCGCCAATGGTGTAGGCACGGTTGCCCGAATCCGAGGACTGGACCTGGTCCTTGAGGAACTGGGCGGTTGCCAGCGCGGACGTCCAGATGTTTTCTTCCGGGACTTCCAGGCCGGACGCGCGCAGGCGGGCCGCGAGGTCGCGTGGCGTGAAAATGGAGTTGTTGGTCAGAACCAGGAAGCGCTTGGACGTATCCACCCAACGCTGAATGAGCTCAGCCGCACCGGGGATCGCCTGGTTTTCATGGACCAGGACGCCGTCCATGTCCGTGAGCCAGCATTCGATTTCGTGGCCGTTCCGGTAAACCGATGTGGACGTGGTTTCTTCTGCCATATTTGCCTCCGGCTGGGGTTGTACATGCACTGCGTCCCAGTCTTTCATCAAAAGGCTCCCTTAACCTCCTGGGATCCCGCCTATGTGGATAGTTCTACCCATGTGGATATCGCTTGTGACTTGCGTTGGATGCTTTGGATTGGATTACGCTGGTTGCGGCGCTGGCGTGCCACCACCGTGGGTCGGGGGATCGACATAGTGGATTTTCATGTCGCCGCGCTCCAGCAGGTCCCCACTTACCGCATGTGAAAGGGCCTGTCATGAGCAACAACAACGGAGCGCCTCAGCCTCCCTACAACCCCGACGGCGTGCCGCAGCCGCGCTACGACACCGGCAAGGACCAGTACAGCCAGTACCAGCCGGGCCAGGGTCAGCCGGGCCAGACGCAACCGATGTACCAGCCGGAAGCCCGGACTGAGGCATTCCCCGCACAGCAGCAACCGAACCAGCCGCAGCAGCATCCCGACGGCGAGTACGCCGAAACCGTGCACCGCTACCCTCAAGCACAACAGGGCCAGCCGGGCTACCCGGGCCAGCCGGGCTACCCTGGACAGCCGGGCGGACCAAACTATCCGGGCGGACCCGCGGGCCCCGGCCAGAACCCGGGCGAGCACAACAAGAAGTCGCTGTTCCTCATCCTCGGTGGTGTGGCCGTCGTCGTGATCATTGCGCTGGTGGTGACGTTCACCTGGCTGGTTCCGTCCATGACCAAGCCCGCAGCCGTTGATACTCCGCAACCGTCGGTGACGTCTTCCGAGGAAGCTTCCGAGGCAGCTGCGGAGCCGTCTGCTGAACCGTCCAGTGAGGCTTCGGCGTCGTCCGAGATCCCCGCCGACGCCATCCCCCTTCCCGCGGGCTGGAACGATTTGGCTGGACCAAGCAACGTTCCCGCTGACGGCGACCCGTTGTTCAGCAAGTGGGTCTCGGGAGAATCGTCGTTCCAGTACCTCGCAGAGTGGACCCATGACGAGTCGTTCGGCATTACCAAGGACCCCACTACGGGCGTAGAGATCCAGAAGAAAGCCCAAGGTACAGTCGAAACGGATGGCGACGGCATCGCGCTCGCCTACGCATTCTTCGCGGAGTCCGAGGAAGGCAAGTACGGCAAGGATCCCGAGGAGGTCAAGAAGGCCATCCAAGCCATCGAAGCCCGTTTCAAGGGAATGACCGCCACCGAGCTGCCCCAAAACCTGGTGGGCCACAAATGCACCTCCGATTTCAAGACCAGCATGCCGGAGGTCCGTGAATTCCGCCGCGGTCAAGCCGTGGTCATTGCGTTCACGTGCCTCAACGCCCGCGGAGAGGCGATTCAGGCCGTGAACCTGTTCTCCGTGACACCGTGGGGCACCCCGCAGATGCTTGGCGTCAGCGGCCACAAGGAGTACTGGGACGCGCACCCCGGACTCTTTGAGCAGTTGGGCAACTCGTACCGCATCAACAAGTGGAAGATGGTCTGAGGCCAGTTCCACTCGGCTCGCTCAGTCGGGCAACCGGGCAGGGCTAAAGTTGAGGGGTGACTGACCTTCCCCCCAATACAGCCCTGCCCACGCCTGCCGAAACCGCCCCGGAAGGTGAGACGGAAGCGAAACCTGAGGTCGGCGTCGGGCCTTGGGAAGGCGAGTGGCCGGCAGGCGAGCACTGGGATCCGGACCTGTTGAGGGACGGTGACCGCCGCAACGTGGTGGACCAGTACCGGTACTGGAAACACGACGCTATTGTGGCGGACCTGGATTCCAAGCGCCACGACTTCCACATTGCCATTGAGAATTGGCAGCACGACCTCAACATCGGCACCGTGGTGCGGACCGCCAACGCCTTCCTCGCCAAAGAGGTCCACATCATTGGCCGACGCCGGTGGAACCGTCGTGGAGCCATGGTCACCGACCGCTACCAGCACGTCCGCCACCACCCCACCGTTGAGGACTTTGTCCAGTGGGCTGAGGGGGAGGGGCTTGCAGTGATCGGCATCGATATTTTCCCGGATTCCGTGCCGTTGGAGACCTACGACCTCCCCAGGAACTGCGTGCTGGTTTTTGGACAGGAAGGCCCGGGCCTGACGCCCGAGGTGCACGACGCCGCTGTCGCCACGCTTTCCATTGAGCAGTTCGGTTCCACGCGCTCCATGAATGCGGCCTCAGCCGCGGCCATTGCCATGCACGCCTGGGTCCGCCGGCACGTGTTCCAACAGCCCGTCTAATTCCCCGCCGAGATGGCATTTGACCCCCATGTTTTCGCCCAACATGGGGGTGATCTGCCAACTAGAGGCGTGGCTGGCGCTGGCATCTGTGGATAACCTCTCGGCAACCGCGGAAAACGTTCAGAATGAGGAATGCGCAGGATAAACCTTCCGGACCACCTGACCACGGGCTCGTTTTCCTTGCGCGCATCGGACAAGGCCGGTGTGACCCGGAAGCGCACTGCTGCCAAGGATTTGGTGACAGTGTCCCGCGGTATCAGGGTGCCGGTCTTGTCCAGCGCTTCCGGGGCCGCGGCCTTGCGCGCCTATACGGACTTGGACGATGCGTCCGTCCTTGTCTCGCTGTCGGCGGCCCGCGTCTGGGGTATTCCCTTGCCGGCAACCCGCAGCGGCGATTGGCGCATACACCTCGCCCGGCGGCGCGGCTTCAGCTTCCCCAGACGCGTCAACGTTGCGGGACACCTCCTCACGCTCCTTCCGGAGGAGACGGTTGAGTACGACGGCGTCAGGCTCACCTCGCCTGCCCGGACCTGGCTGGACTTGGCCTCGCAACTGAGTGTGGAAGAACTGGTGGCAGCGGGAGATCACCTGGTGTGTTCCCACGGAGACGATTTCCCGGTGCCAAAGGATGCGCTGTGCAGTATTGGGGAGTTGCAGGATGTGGTGCGCCGCCACCCCGGGATGCGCGGCGTGCGGACTGCCCGGGCAGCACTGGAACTCATTCGGGTGGGGGCTGATTCTGCTCCGGAATCCCTGATGCGGCTGGCTTTGATGAACGGGAATCTCCCGGAGCCGAAGCTGAATCACGTGGTCCGCAATTCCCTTGGCCACCCGGTGCTGTGGCCGGATGGGGCGTATGTGGAATGGAAAGTCTCGCTCCAATACGACGGCCAACACCATGGCGGGATCGAACAACACCTGAAGGACATCGAACGTCAGGAACGCTCGCTCGCCCATGGCTGGCTGGAGGTCCGGATCTCCAAGCACGACCTCGAAGGTGAGCGGCCCGCCGTCGTTCATAAAGTCCGCCGCGCGCTCCAAAGCCGCGGATGGAAGTAGCGCCGAGGTGGCAGATAACCCCCATGTTTGTCCTCAACATGGGGGTTAAGTGCCAACTCGGCGGAAGTGTTAAGGCTCTCAGTGACCCGAAACACGGTGCCCCGGCGGATATCGCTAGGATGGGTGCTAGCCGTAAGCGGTCTACTCCAGGGTTACCAACCCACAGACGAATTCAGCATAGGAGTCACCATGCCCATTGCAACCCCAGAGATTTACTCCGAGATGATCGACCGCGCAAAGGCTGGCGGATTCGCTTTCCCCGCGGTCAACGTGACGTCGTCGCAGACTCTGAACGCTGCGATCCGCGGTTTCGCCGAGGCCGAATCCGATGGCATTATCCAGGTTTCCACCGGTGGCGCAGCCTACTGGTCCGGCGCCTCGGTCAAGGACATGGTTGCCGGGTCCCTCGGTTTCGCCGCGTTCGCCCGCGAAGTTGCCAAGAACTACAACGTCAACATCGCCCTGCACACGGACCACTGCCCGCAGGACAAGCTGGCGGACTTCGTCCTGCCGTTGCTGGCCGCTTCCGAGGAAGCAGTGAAGGCCGGCAAGGACCCCATCTTCAACTCCCACATGTGGGACGGCTCGCACGAGACCCTGCCCGAGAACCTGCGCATCGGCCGTGAACTGCTGGAACGCGCCGCTGCTGCGAAGATCATCCTCGAAGTTGAAATCGGCACCGTTGGTGGCGAAGAAGACGGCGTTGAGAACGAAATCAACGAGAAGCTCTACACCACCACCGAAGACGCCCTCGCCACCATTGAGGCACTCGGAGCCGGCGAAAACGGCCGCTACCTCACCGCACTGACCTTCGGCAACGTACACGGTGTGTACAAGCCGGGCAACGTGAAGCTTCGCCCGGAACTGCTCAAGCAGATCCAGTCCGAGGTTGGTGCCAAGATCGGCAAGGACAACCCGTTCGACCTCGTGTTCCACGGCGGTTCGGGCTCCACTGAGCAGGAAATCGCGGACGCTGTGTCCTACGGTGTGATCAAGATGAACATCGACACCGACACCCAGTACGCGTTCACCCGCCCGGTTGCCGGCCACATGTTCTCCAACTACGACGGCGTCCTGAAGGTCGACGGCGAAATGGGCAACAAGAAGACCTACGACCCCCGCGTCTGGGGCGCTTCGGCCGAAGCCGGTATGGCCGCGCGCATCGTCGAAGCCGCCCAGCAGCTCGGATCGGTTGGCAAGACCTTCTAATGTCCGACGAATTCCGCAGAAACCTGATGGGGCCGGAGCCCACGCTCCTGCCCGCCGAAACCGAGATCTACCAGCACCTGGCACTCGGTAAGGAAGCACTGGACCTCGTGGCGCAGAACCCCACGTCCTCACTTCTGTGGGCCATCCTTGCCGAGGAAGCCTGGGCCGAGGGCCGGACCATTGAGTCCTACGCCTACGCCCGTGTGGGTTACCACCGCGGCCTGGACTCACTGCGTCGCAACGGTTGGCGCGGCGTGGGTCCCATCCCATGGGAACACGAACCCAACCAGGGCTTCCTGCGTGCGCTCTATGCGTTGGGCCGGGCGGCGTCGGCGATCGGTGAGGCTGAAGAGCCGGAGCGGATCGAGAAGTTCCTGAACGACTCGGACCCGAAGGCCAAGGCAGCGCTCGAAGCCCGCTAGGGACACAGCAAAGACGACGGCGACCCTCACCGAAAGGGGCGGTTTCTAGTGGTCGTTGCAACACTGCTGGTGTTATGTGGTCATTAGTAGATCACGCAGACGCTCGGCTGGGGTATCCCAGTCGAGCGTTTTGCGTGGGCGGCCGTTGAGTTCCTGGGCGAAGCCTCCCTCTGCTCAGGGGTAGATCTCGCAAACTTCCGGGACTCCGAGGAAACATCGCTTAAATGCGGCACGGTCGTTGCAACTCCCAAAAATCTAGGGTGTTGCAACGACCGCTAGAACCCAAGAGGTGGGGGTCGCCGTCGTCGTTAAGCGTGCGTAACTAGGCCTTGCGGGGGATACCCGTGCGGGCCATGGCCTCGGCGTAGGCGCCGTGGATGGCGTCCAGGTATTCCTGCTGGCGGGTCGGCGTTCCAGCGAAGGAGCGGCCGCCGAGCGAGCGGACCTTGAAGGTCTTGAAGCCGCGGCGCGCGATGCTGGCCGGCGCGGCCTTCATGAGCTGATCTGCCAAGCGGTGTGCCTCGTTGCCGTGCGCCACCAAGGCGGAGGTGCGCGGAAGAAGCTGCAGCAGGCGCAGGAGCGGCTTGAGGCCTTCGGTGATGTTGGCAGGGGTCAGCTTGCCCGGTTCCTCGGAAGGCTCAATCCACGGGTAGGCGTTCCACGGCATCATAAGCTCGGGGCGCAAGCCCAGCTGCCACTGCATGCCGAGCATGCGGGTGGTGGCTTCTTCGTCGCCCGGGTTGATGAAACCCTCGCCGGTGTTGGTGCGCTGGTTGGAGAAAAGGCTGACGATCCGGCAGTCATCCATGCTGTGGGCGGGGTCGATGTAGAGGACCTCGCTGCCCGGCTTCTGCTCCTTGATGGAGTCGCACAGCTCGTTGACCTCGGCAATGTGCGGTTCGTAGCGGCGGTTCCAGAGGATTTCTTCGGGTGATTCAGTCGCCAGTTCTTGCATCAGGGGTTAGGTCTCCTAGGTGTTACAGCGCACCGTTCCAAGGCGCCGCGGGCATGCCGCAGCCGAACCTCAAAGGGTGCTGTTGGGGGCTAACTAACCTTACCGGACTATGGGGGTGAACGGGGCCCGCTTCGGCGCGCCCTTTAAATGCGACGCGGTGTGTTGCCCGGAAACGTGTCGGGCGTCTCTCGGGCGGCAGCCAGCCCTCGACGGCGGCAGCCACCGTGCGGGAAGAATCGGCGCCCGCTGCTCCCCGACTTATCCACAACGGCGCCCCAACGCCGGCCAAACACCAGAGAAACTGTTGTGATCGGCTAAACTTGGCTGGTAAGAGCCCCGAAACTCTTGCGCATGCCGTGCCCTGTGGCCGGCTGCACCAGCTACGTCGGGGCATTCTCATGTACGGCGTCTAGTCCTGGTCATCCGGCTGGGGTTGGGCCCGAAAGAATGGGGGAGGATCCCATGCCCGCTATCGTGATCGTCGGAGCCCAGTGGGGCGACGAAGGCAAAGGCAAAGCAACCGATCTGCTCGGTGGCCGCGTTGACTACGTGGTTAAGCCCAACGGCGGTAACAACGCCGGGCACACCGTGGTTGTTGGCGGTGAGAAGTATGAGCTGAAGCTCCTTCCCGCGGGCATCCTGAGCCCCAACGCAATCCCTATTATTGGCAACGGCTGCGTGGTGAACCTGGAGGCCCTCTTCCAGGAAATCGACGGCCTCGAAGCCCGCGGCGCGGACACCTCCCGCCTTCGCGTTTCGGCCAACGCCCACCTTGTTGCCCCTTATCACCAGGTCCTGGACAAGGTGACCGAACGCTTCCTCGGCAGCCGTGCAATCGGCACCACGGGCCGCGGGATCGGTCCCGCGTACATGGACAAGGTGGCCCGCCTGGGCATCCGTGTCCAGGACGTCTTTGACGAGTCCATCCTCCGCCAGAAGGTGGAAGGTTCGCTGCGCCAGAAGAACGAACTCCTGGTCAAGGTCTACAACCGCCGCGACATCGTGGTGGACGAGATCGTGGAGTATTTCCTGTCCTTCGCCGATCGTCTGCGCCCGCTGGTTATTGACAGCACGCTTGTCCTCAACAACGCCCTGGATGAGGGCAAGGTAGTACTCATGGAAGGCGGCCAGGCAACGTTCCTGGACGTCGACCACGGCACCTACCCGTTCGTCACCTCCTCCAACCCCACGGCTGGCGGCGCGTCCGTTGGTTCGGGCATCGGCCCCACCCGCATTTCGCGGTCCATCGGCATCATCAAGGCCTACACCACACGTGTTGGTGCCGGACCGTTCCCCACGGAACTGTTCGATGACATGGGCGTGTACCTTCAGAAGACGGGTGGCGAGTTCGGTGTAAACACCGGGCGTCCCCGCCGCTGCGGTTGGTACGACGCCGTCCTGGCCCGCCATGCTGCCCGGGTGAACGGATTTACGGACTACTTCGTGACCAAGCTGGACGTGCTCACGGGCATCGAGCAGATCCCGGTCTGTGTTGCTTACGACGTTGACGGTGTGCGCCATGACGAGATGCCCATGACGCAAACCGAGTTCCACCACGCCGTGCCGGTCTTTGAGTACTTTGACGGCTGGACCGAGGACATCACCGGCGCCCGCACCCTGGAAGACCTCCCGGAGAACGCGCGCAACTACGTGCTGGCCCTGGAGAAGCTGTCCGGCACGCGCTTCTCCGCCATCGGCGTGGGTCCGGACCGCGACCAGACCATTGTTGTTCACGATCTGATCAACGACTAGTCCTAAAAAGTTCACGACGACGGCGGGTCACCTGCGTTCCTCACGGAATCAGCGGGTGGCCCGCCGTCGCGGTTTACGCTGTTCGTCTCCGCTGAATGAAGTACTCGGCCACCACCAGATTGATGACCCAGGACGCTCCCATGAGCACGGCGCGCATGGTCTGGTCAGTGGGGCCCGCGATCAGCATCCATGACAGCAGCACCACGGCCTGCGTCCCGGCTCCCAGCGCGATGGCGTATGCGCGCGTCATCCAGGCGCCGTGGATGGCAAAGTCGCGTCGGCGAATAGCAAGCAGTGCCAGGATGATGCTCAGCAGCATGCCGAAGCCGAAGATCAGGCGGAGAACCACGAGAGCCGGGCCGTCAGTTGCCGGGAGGGTGTAGAACAGGGACATCCAGAGGCCGGACAAGGCAGCCAGCAGGCCTGCCGGCACCAGGATGCGCCCGGCCATTTGATGCCAGGACCTCTTGCCATGTTGAGGTGGGGACACGCGTCGAAGTGCAGGCGCGAACTGAAACGCTCCGAGCAGGCTGTACACAGTGACAGTGAGGATGTGCGTCACCACCGGGATGGGCGAAGTGAAAAACCTTGCGTTCTCAGGAGTGACGGCTGCGCCGCCGGTGAGTTCGGTGAGGCGCGCTGCTCCGGCGATTACCGGGATGAGGCTCAGCACTATCAAACCCGCGGGCACGCCCCACTTTAGGCGGCTGCGGCTGCGGTTCCGGGGCGATGTGATGGTTTTGGACGTCATGACTCTTCCTGCGTTCTGGAGAAGATACGAGGTGTACGGTGTACACCTTTATGATCAATACGCTAGGTGTACGCTGTATACCTGTCAAGGCCCTCCTGATCCTTGGCCTACTGCGGGAAGGGAAAAAGCATGACTCAACTGGCCGAAGCGGCCCCGCGTGTGCCGCTGAACCGTGACCGTGTACTGCGCGCGGCCGTGGAGCTGGCGGACATGGTGGGGATTGAAGCGCTCAGCATGCGCAGGCTGGCACAGGAGTTGGGCGTTGTTCCCATGGCGCTGTACAAGCACGTCGCCAATAAGGAAGAACTCCTCGGCGGCATGGTGGACGC
The DNA here is from genome assembly GCF_902506065.1 of Arthrobacter sp. 9V. GTDB lineage: Bacteria > Actinomycetota > Actinomycetes > Actinomycetales > Micrococcaceae > Arthrobacter. The sequence goes on along the minus strand of NZ_LR732912.1, from coordinate 4,018,261 downwards.
CATTGTGGGCGAGATTGATGCGCCTGATCCCGATGCTCCGTGGAAGTCTGCCGTCCGGCTCAGGGTCCTTTCGGCCAGGCAGGTACTCCTCCGGCACTCCTGGGCACGCCCTGTGATTGAGTCCCGCACCACAGCGACGCCCGCCGTTCTGGGGTACATGGACGGCTTCGCGGGGATGTTCCTGGCCGGCGGTTTCTCTGCTGACCTCACACACCACGTCATGCATGCCATGGGCAGCAGAATGTGGGGGTTTACCCAGGAAGTCTTCGATGCCCGGGCGGGGCAGGCAGCGGATCAACGGCCAAGCGTATCGGCCGGGATGCGGGCAGCCATGGCACAGCAGATGGCGGAGAACTACCCTCATCTTCTGAGGATCGCCGTAACGGCGGCCCATGATGACGAATCCGTAGTGGGAAGCGGATGCGACGACCAATTCGAGTTCGAGTTTGCCTTGGACCTGCTCCTGGACGGATTCGAACGGCTCCACCAGGAGAAGTGGACATCAGAGGGAGGTAGGCGCGCATGAGCACAGTGACTGAAGAAGGTGTCGGGTTCCGATCCCGGCGGGGTCCCATTCTGATCGCACTGATGCTCGCCACGGGCCTGGTGGCGATCGATGCCACCATTGTTGCCACAGCAGTGCCGTCCATTGTGGCGGACATTGGTGGGTTTGCCTCCTTCCCCTGGCTCTTTTCCGCGTACCTGTTGGCGCAGGCAGTGTCCGTGCCTGTTTATGCAAAGCTTTCAGACGTAGTTGGGCGCAAGCCGATGATCCTGGGCGGGATTGGCTTGTTCCTGCTCGGCTCGATTCTGTGCGGGCTGGCGTGGAGCATGCCGGCGCTCATTGCGTTCCGCGTGCTTCAAGGGCTCGGGGCCGGAGCTGTCCAGCCGGTGGCGATCACGATTGCCGGCGACATCTACACGCTGGCAGAACGGGCAAAGGTCCAAGGATATTTGGCCAGTGTGTGGGCGGTTTCCTCAGTTGTTGGGCCTACGTTGGGAGGTGTCTTCGCCTCGCTGGGAATCTGGCGGTGGATCTTCCTGATCAACATCCCTCTGTGTCTGATCGCTGCGTGGATGCTCCTGCGTACTTTCCACGAGAACGTGGAGCGGACCAAGCATCGCATCGACTACCTGGGAGCCGGGCTGCTGACGATTTCGCTGAGCCTGCTCATCCTTGGGGCCCTTCAGGGCGGGCAGGCATGGCCATGGGATTCTGCCATCAGCATCTCCGTTTTTGGCGGCGGAGCGTTGTTGTTCGTTGCGTTTCTCCTGGTGGAAAGGAAGGCTGCAGAGCCCGTCCTGCCCCCTTGGGTTGTCTCGCGCAGGCTGCTGGCCACCACGGCCATGATCTCTTTTGGTGTTGGTGCCGTCATGCTGGGGCTGACTTCCTACGTTCCAACGTTCCTGGAAGGGTCCCTGAAGACCTCACCCCTTCTGGCCGGACTCGCGTTGGCGGCCTTGACCATCGGGTGGCCCATCAGTGCCTCCCAGGCGGGCCGGTTCTACCTCCGGATCGGTTTCAGGAACACGGCCATCATCGGGATTACCATCACGGTGATCGGTGCCGCCGTTCTTGCCTTCACTGCCTCCACGCCCAATATCCTGCTGGTAGCGATGGCTTGCTTCATAGTGGGGCTCGGGCTCGGGCTGGTGGCAACGCCAAGCCTCATTGCCGCGCAAACCAGCGTCGAATGGAATGAACGTGGCGTAGTCACGGGCACCAACCTCTTTGCACGTTCAATCGGCAGCTCCATCGGCGTGGCCGTTTTCGGTGCCATTGCCAACGCCATCTATGCCAACGGTCCCGGCGGTGGTCCGGATCCGCAAACCACCACGCACGCGGCCTCGGCCGTTTTCCTGGCGGTGCTCGTCAGCGCTGTCCTCACTGTGGTGGCGGTTCTGGTGATGCCCGCCGAACGAGATGCCCGCTGAACGATTAGTCTCGAACTCATGGAAGAACTGATCACCGGAACCCTGGAAAAGTTGTTTGAAGGTACCGTCTGGGCTGAGGGGCCGCTGTGGATTCCGCAATCGCAGACCCTTCGCTGGAGCGACATCCCCAACAACAGGATTCTCGAGTTCACTCCTTCAACCGGCGCGACGCGTGAGTACGCGTCCGGCGTCGAGTACACCAACGGACGCACGCTCCACCAGGACGGCAGCGTGGTGCAGTGCAGTCACGGCCGCAGGCGGGTGGAACGGGACCACGACGGCGTGGTGACACCAATGGTTGACGCGTTCGGTGAGCATCGGCTCAACTCGCCCAACGATGTTGTGGTGGCGGGGGACGGGACGGTCTGGTTCACCGATCCTCCCTACGGGATCCTGCCCGGGACGGTGGAAGGACATGAGGGCGAGCAGGAATACGGCGGTTGCTATGTATTCCGATTCGACCCCGTCCAAGAAGAACTGACCGCGGTGGTTACGGATTTGGTGCATCCCAACGGCCTGGCGTTTTCTCCGGATGAATCGCTGCTCTATGTTGCGGACACGGCTGGGCCCGGACACGGCGTGCCGTTCCGGATCGCCGTCTACCCGGTGGAGGGCGGCTCGTGCGGGGAGGGCAGCACGTTCGTGGAGCTCGAGGACGATGCGGCCTCGGACGGCTTCCGCGTGGACGTCGAGGGCCGCGTGTGGACGTCGGCGGGCTCGTCAGTTCGTGTCTACGCCCCCAGCGGTGCGCTGCTGTCCGCCGTCGAGGTTCCTGAAAAGGTTTCCAATCTGTGTTTTGGCGGGGCCGACGGTCAGGATCTCTACATCACAGCCACCACATCCCTGTACCGGCTGCGGACCTCTACAAGGGACGCGACCCGGGATCGCCAACAGGGCTGAGCACGCGTTTCGCCTGATGAGTACTGATTAGTAAGGGTGCTGTAGGTCTGGGGAGGGTGATTCGATACGCTGGGACTGAACACCAGCACTGCGACCGAGGAGTGAATGTGTCCGGAAGCAATCCCGACCCGTACGAGGACAAGATCACCGGCCTGGAGCCCGGCGGGGGAGTGCCCCCTGGCGAGACGCCTCCCGGCGAATCATCAACTGCCGGTCCCCAAGGCCATGATGAAGGCGGCCCCAGGAAGGGCACCCAGGCGCTGTGGCTGGCAGCCATAGGTGCCGGCGTGCTGCTGACGCTGCTGTTCTTCATCGGCTACATCGTCGGCTTCTTCGACTAGGCGGCGGGCATGAAGGCGATCACTTACAGCGAGTACGGAAGTCCGGATGTCCTCGAATTGACCGAACGTCCCATGCCGAAGGTGGGGCCCGGCATGGTCCTGGTCAAAGTGAAGGCGGCCTCGGTCAACCCTGTGGACTGGAAAATCATGGCAGGCTACCTGGACGCGTTCATGGACCTTCAGTTTCCCGCCATCCCCGGCTGGGATGTGGCGGGCACAGTTGAAGCCGTGGGAATAGATGCACCGCACTTCGCCCCCGGGGACGACGTGATTTCCTATGGCCGCAAAGACTACGTCCATGGCGGAAGCTTTGCCGAGTACATTGCCCTCCCTGAGCGGCTGCTGGCCCGAAAGCCAAAATCCTTGGAATGGAACGAGTCTGCCGGGCTGCCCCTGGCTGGACTCACAGCCTTTCAGGTCCTCAACCGCCTGGGTCTCACTTCCGGAGAGACCGTGCTGATTCACGGTGGATCCGGCGGCGTGGGCTCCCTGGGTATTCAGATCGCCGTGGCGCGCGACGCGAAGGTGATCGCCACGGCGTCCGAAAAGAACCACGACTTCCTCCGCTCCCTGGGCGCCGAGCCCGTTGCCTATGGTGACGGCCTCGGCGAAAGAGTGAAGGCGCTGCGTCCTGAAGGCGTGGACGTTGTGGCTGACTTCGTGGGCGGAAACCTGGAAGCAACCTTGGAGGTTCTGGCAGGGAACGGGCGGCATGCTTCCATCGCCGACAGCGAGGTGGAAGTCCACGGCGGCACCTGGATGTGGGTCAACCCCGTTGGCGCCGAACTGCAGCAGCTCGCTGACCTGGTGGATGAGCACGGGATCCGGGTGGAGGTTGCCCGGACGCTGCCTCTGGCTGAGGCAGCGGATGCCTTCCGGATCAACATGGAGGGGCATACCCGCGGGAAGATTGTGGTCTCAGTTCCTTAGGTTTTACTCCACAAGCTTGCCGGCCACGGAGTCGTCCGCGTTGACTTCGGCGAGGGCTCGGAAGGAGTCGGGAGCCGGAGGCAGGCTTTCGAACCTGACGCCCTCGTCTGTTGACCAGATGAAGTTCCCCTGAAGCGCGGGATCTGCTGCCGGGAAGTCAGCGCGGTTGTGGGCCCCGCGGGTTTCACGGCGCTCGAGTGCGCACTCCAGGGTGGCTCGTGCTGCCAACAGGGAACCAAGGAGGTCGTAGGCATGGGCCAGGTCATCAAACCCTGCGATGTCCGGGTGGGCTGTGACCAGCTGGGCGCGTTCCTCCAAGGCAGTCAACTTCTCAAGTCCCTGTTCCAGCCCTTGCTCGGTGCGCACCACCCCGGCGTGTTCGGTCATGAGATTGCGGAGTTCGCGCTGCAGTCGCCGGGCGGACTCTGTTCCGCGCTCGCTGAGGAGTGTTTGCATCTCCCGGCGGGCTATCTCGACGGCGGCAGTATCACGGAAGATGTGGGTGCGCGCATGGACGTAGTCAGCCACGTGCTCTCCGGTGATACGACCATAAACCAGCAGCTCAATCAGTGAATTACCACCGAGGCGGTTGGCGCCGTGCAGCCCGGACGAAGCCTCGCCGATTGCGTAGAGGCCGTTCACCCCTGTTCCGTGGTCCTCCGGTGCAACCCAGACCCCGCCCATGGAGTAGTGGGCAGTGGGGGCGATTTCGATTTTGGTAGTGGTGATGTCCAGCATCTGCAGGTCGATCAGTGTGCGGTAGACCCGCGGCAGCTTTTCCATGATGGTTTCCCGCGGGAGGTGGGAGACGTCCAGGTACACGCCGCCCTTCCCGGTCCCGCGCCCCTCCGCCACCTCGGTGTAGGCGGCCAGCGCAACCCGATCCCGGGTGGACAGCTCCATGCGCTCGGGGTCGTACCGTTCCATGAAACGCTCACCGAGGGCGTTGGTAAGGATGCCGCCTTCTCCGCGTGCCGCTTCCGAGACCAAGGTTCCGGCGGCGTCGTCGGGCTCCAGAAGTCCGGAAGGGTGGAACTGGACCAGCTCAGCGTCGCGGATGCTGGCCCCGGCCAGGGCGGCAAGCCGGAAGGAGTCTCCGGTGTTCTCGTCGCGTCGGGAGGAGGTGTGGCGCCAGATGCGGGTATGTCCGCCGGCGGCCAGGATGACTGCATCGGCGTGGATCTGCACAGGGGTGCCGTCTACGACGTCGAATCCATAGGCGCCGAAGACGGTGCCGTCTGCGACGAGCAAACGCGTGATGTAGACGGTATCGATGATGGGCACATTCAACTCTGCCGCCCGGCGCATCAGCGTGCGCTGGATTTCCAACCCGGTGTAGTCCCCGGCGTAGGCGGTGCGGCGATACTTGTGGGCGCCGAAGAATCGCTGGGAAATGCGTCCATCCTCTTCCCGGGCGAACGGCATCCCCCATTGTTCGAGGTCCTCGATGCCCCGGGCCGCGTTGCGGGCCACTGTTTCCACGATGGACGGATCGGCAAGGAAGTAGGACTCCCGCAAGGTATCAGCGGCATGCTGCTGCCAGCTGTCCTCGGGGTCCATGGTGCCCAAGGCGGCGTTGATGCCCCCGGCGGCGAGGCTGGTGTGGGCGTCGTGCTTGCGCCGTTTGCCCACCGCCAGCACCTGCACCCCCCGCTGGGCCAGTTCAATCGAGGCGCGCAGACCGGCGCCGCCAGTGCCGATAACCAGCACCGAAGTGGATAAAAGTCGTTCTGGAGTGGAGTTGACGTTCATGAGATCAACGCTAGAAGGATCCGAATCATGTATCCAATGAATTAATTGAGTCAGATCGATGCAGTTATGCTATGAGGCATGAAACTAGAGCAACTGCGGTCCTTTGAGGCCATTGCACGGGTGGGGCACTTCACACGCGCCGCCGAGCAGCTGTATCTCGCGCAGCCCTCCCTCAGCAGGCAGATCGCTGCGCTGGAGGCCGATCTTGGCGTGGCTCTTTTCCACCGCGGGTCAGCCGGGGCCACTCTTACGAATGCAGGGGAGCTCCTCCTGCCTATTGCCCGGCGCATGCTGGGCGATGCGGAGACAGCGCGGGAGCAGATGAACGAGCTCTCGGGTTTGCGCCGGGGCCGTATTCGCTTGGGCGCCCCACCAACCCTCTGCGTCTCACTGGTGGCCGATGTACTGGCCGCTTTCCGAAAGGCGCATCCCGGCGTCGAATTGCACATTACTGAAGGCGGTTCGCGTCACCTGGTTGATGCCCTGAACGAAAGCGCGCTGGACCTGGCCCTGGTGGTGACCCGCGGATCGGACCCCGCCGTGCAGGGCACCGAGCTGATTCCGCTGCTGACCGAGGAACTGGTGGTTGTCTCCGCCGCCGGATCGGCGTCACCGGATGAGTACACGCTGGAGCAATTGGCGCACGTTCCGCAGGTTGCCTTCAACCGAAGCTATGATCTGCGGATGGCCACTGAGGCGGCCTTCTCAGCCAAGGGCTTGGAACCGTTGATCGCCGTCGAGGGCGCTGAAATGGATGCCGTTCTGCGCTTTGTGGAACGGGGACTGGGCGTCGCAGTGGTGCCGGCAATGGTGGTCATTGACCGGCCGGGACTGCGCAGTGCCCGCCTGGTCAACCCCTCACTGACAAGAACTGTCAACCTCGCTCGCCGGAACGATATTGCTCCTTCAGCAGCCACCGCAGCAATGCAGGAGTTCATCTTCAGCACAGTGGACCGGTTAGCGGCGCCCGGCACCGAGCTTGCACGCCTGGTCACTCCAACCCGACGCCGTTAATAGACCTCAGATCAGGCCGAGTTCAGCCACAGCGGCTCGCTCCTCGGAAAGCTCTGCGGCTGTGGCGTCCATCTTCCCGCGGCTGAAGTCGTTTACCTCCAGCCCTTGAACAATTTCCCAGTTACCGCCTGAAGTAGTCACGGGGTAGGAGTAGATGAGGCCTTCGGGCACCCCGTATGAGCCGTCCGAGGCAACGGCCATGGAAACCCAATCGTCCTTGGGCGTGCCCAGTAGCCAATCGCGGGCTGCGTCCACAGTTGCCGACGCTGCCGATGCAGCAGAAGACGCGCCCCGGGCATCGATGATCGCGGCGCCTCGCCGGGCCACAGTGGGGATGAAGTCGTTTTCAATCCAGTCCTGGTCATTCACCACCTCGGCTGCATTCCGGCCCGCGACCTCAGCGTGAAAAATGTCCGGATACTGCGTTGCCGAATGATTGCCCCAGACAGTCATCTTGCGGATGTCTCCCACCTTGGCCTGGGTCTTTTTTGCAAGCTGCCCCAGGGCTCGGTTGTGATCCAGCCGGGTCAGGGCGCTGAAACGGGCGGCAGGGATGTCCGGGGCGTTGCTCATTGCAATCAAGGCATTGGTGTTGGCGGGATTGCCCGTCACCCCGATCCTGACATCGTCTGCCGCCACGCGATTAAGAGCCTGGCCTTGTGCTGTGAAAATAGCGCCATTGGCACTGAGGAGGTCGCCTCGTTCCATGCCCTTGGTACGCGGACGGGCGCCAACCAGCAAGGCAAGGTTCACGCCGTCGAAAATATGGTCGGCGCTGTCCCCGATCTCCACCGAGTCGAGCGCGGGAAACGCGCAGTCCTCGAGCTCCATCACCACACCCTCAAGTGCCTTCAATGCGGGGGTGATTTCCAGGAGCCGGAGTTGCACCGGCGTATCGGCACCAAACAAAGCGCCGCTGGCTATCCGGAACAGGAGGCTGTAGCCGATCTGGCCGGCCGCGCCGGTGACGGCGATCTTGATGGGGGAGCTCATACGGGTTCTCCTTGCTGATCTGATCCAGCCGATGAGGCTTTCCAAGCTGTGAGTCATCCTGCCACAGAGCCGCGATTCGCCCCAGCATTGAATCAAAAATTCCGATGCAGTTTCGCGCTTTTATTCGCTATGCAGATGCCACTGACGGCGCAAGAATGAATTAACCGTCACAGAAACAGGTCACAGCAGCCAGCGCGCTGTGACCTTTCGCCACCTAGGAGAACACATGTCAAGCCAAGAGGTTGAGGTCCTCGTCGTCGGCGCCGGTCAAGCCGGGGTAGCCATGAGCGAGCACCTGAGCGAGCGGGGAATTCCCCACATTGTCCTGGAACGCCACCGCATAGCCGAGCGGTGGCGTTCAATGAGGTGGGATTCCCTGGTTGCCAACGGCCCTGCCTGGCACGATCGCTTCCCGGGCCTGGAGTTCACCGACATCGAAGCCGGGTCCTTCCCATCCAAAGAGCAGGTTGCCGACTACTTCGTGGCATACGCCGAGAAGATCGGTGCCCCCATCCGCTGCGGCGTGGAGGTCAAGTCCGTACGCAGGAACATCGGGGCCCCGGGCTTCCACGTGGAAACATCTGATGGGGAGTACAACGCACGCTACGTCGTGGCCGCCACCGGTCCGTTCCAACGGCCGGTGATCCCCGCCGTCGTCCCAGAAACTGCCCAACTGATGCAGATGCACTCAAGCTCCTACCGCAACCCGGGCCAGCTGCCCCAAGGTGCCGTGCTGGTGGTGGGCGCCGGCTCCTCCGGCGTGCAGATTGCCGCGGAAATCCAGCGCTCCGGCCGTCAGGTATACCTCTCGGTTGGCCCGCATGACCGGCCCCCGCGCAACTACCGCGGCCGGGACTTCTGCTGGTGGCTCGGTGTGCTCGGCAAGTGGGACGCTTCCACCCCGGCGTTGGGCGCCGAACACGTAACCATCGCAGTCAGTGGTGCAGACGGTGGCCACACCGTTGACTTCCGGGCGCTCGCCGAGAACGGGATCAAACTCGTGGGACGGACCATGGAGTTCCAGGACGGCACCATGCGCTTCGCCGACGACCTTGGCACCAACATCGCGAACGGCGATGCACACTACCTGGAGTTGCTGGACGAAGCTGACGCGTACGTTGAACGCAACGGCCTGGACCTGCCGGAGGAGCCCGAGGCCCGCCTCCTGAGGCCGGACCCGGAGAGCCTCACCAACCCTATCCGGGAGCTGGACCTCGCAGCGGCCGGAATCACCTCCATTGTGTGGGCAACCGGCTTCGCCGTGGACTACAGCTGGCTGCAGGTGGACGCCTTCGATGCCAAGGGTAGGCCGCTGCAGCAACGCGGGGTTTCCACCGAGCCAGGCGTGTACTTCCTGGGCCTTCCTTGGCAGTCACGGCGTGGATCGAGCTTCATCTGGGGCGTGTGGCACGACGCGAAGTACGTTGCCGATCAGATCACCATTCAGCGGAGCTACCTCACCCACAATGAGCAGGATGCGCTGGTGGCCAGCGGAGCCGTCTAACGCCGAAGCCGAAAGAAGGGGACCACGCCAGCAGGCGTGGTCCCCTTCTTCTGTGTCTGACTTCGGCCGATTCAGCCCAGCCCCGCCAGCGACTTGGCCGAGAGAGCCGTCTCCAGTTTCTGCGGGTCCAGCAGTCCGCGCTCAATCACCAGTTCGGCGATTCCACGATGGGTGGCGAGCGCCTCCTTGGCCAGTTCGGCCGCTGCAGCGTACCCGATCAAGGGCGCCAATCCGGTGACCACGCTGATGGATTCGAGCATCCGCTGCTGCAGCATCCGGGTGTTGGCGGTGATGCCGTCCACACAATGGGTCCGAAGCTGCCGGCAGGCCACGGTGAGCCAGGCGATCGATTCAAGCAGAGCATCGGCAATGACCGGTTCGAAAGCATTGAGCTGGAGCTGGCCGGCCTCTACAGCCATGGTTACGGTGGCATCCGCGCCGATCACCCGGAAGGCAACCTGGTTGACCATCTCCGGGATGACAGGGTTGACCTTGCCAGGCATGATGGAGGACCCGGCCTGCACTGCGGGGAGGAGGATTTCGCCAAATCCTGTCTGCGGACCGGAGGAGAGCAGGCGGAGATCGTTGCAGATCTTGGAGAGCTTCACTGCCGCCCTCTTCAAGACGCCGGAGACGAGCATGAAGACGCCGGTATCGCTGGTGGCCTCCACGAGGTTGGTTGCGGAGGTGAGTTGCAGGCCGGTGATGGTACTGAGCTCGCTGATCACAGTTTCCCGGTACCCGGGTGACGCTGTGATGCCTGTGCCGATTGCGGTGGCTCCAAGGTTGGATTCCCGCAGGTGGGGAAGTAGTTCGAGGAGCCTCAGGCCGTCTTCACGGAGGGTGTCCGCGAAAGCCCCGAACTCTTGTCCCATGGACATGGGCACGGCATCCTGCAGCTGGGTGCGGCCAACTTTGATGATCCCGGCGAACTCCGTGGCCTTGGCATCAAAGGCTTGGATCAGCCTGGCGTGTTCCTCGCAGAACTCCGATATTTCCCGTTGCAGGGCGAGCTTGATGGCGGTGGGGTAGACGTCATTGGTGGACTGGCTGCGGTTCACGTCATCGATGGGATGCAGCGCGGCGTAGTCGCCCTTGCAGTGGCCCATCAGTTCCAGCGCCCGGTTGGCAATAACCTCGTTGGCGTTCATGTTGGTGCTGGTACCGGCGCCACCCTGGATGGTGTCCACCACGAACTGGTCATCCAAGCGGCCCTTCATGACCTCCAAGGAGGCCCTTTGGATGGCTGCCGATTTGTCCGGATGAAGAAGGCCCAGGCTTTCGTTTGCGCGTGCCGCTGAGTATTTCACCGCCCCCAATCCCCAGATGAGGGAACGCAAAGTGCCGATTGTGCGTCCGCTGACGGGGAAGTTGTCTACGGCCCGGTGCGTACTGATGCCCCAGTAGGAAGCCCCGGGAACGTCGGCGTTCCCGAGGCTGTCCTGCTCCCGCCGTACTTCCGGGCGGGGAGAAGTCAGGTGTTCTGTCATGGTCCTTTTCCTGAGAATGCTCCCGACGCCGGACTGCCTGGTTACGTTGCCAGGTAGTCCAACGCCGTGAGTGCCAAGGCGGCTGCGCCGTCGTGAATGGCAAGATTGGCTGCGTCGCCGATGCAGTGCGCGGCGAACTCGGGTTGGTGGTTGGCTGCCGGGAAGCAGCCGAGTCCTATGTAGGGGTGGATGGCCGGAACCACTTGGGACACGTTGCCCATGTCCGTGGAAGCCCTGTTCATGGTGGCTTGCTCGGGGGGTGCGTTGAAGTCGCGTCCCAGGGCTTGCGCGTGCTTTACATACAGCTCGAGAGCCCGCAGGTCCGTGCGGAACTCCGAGTAGGGCTCCGATTCCGCGGTCACGGACAACTCGCAGCCCGATGCCAACGCCCCCGCTTCGAAGCACCGTTGAACGCGCTCCTCCAGCTCGCCCAAAAGCTCAAGTGATTCTGCCCGGACGTACCAGCGGCCCTCGGTCTTTTCCGGGATTGCATTGGGTGCTTCGCCCCCGCGCGTCTGGATCCCGTGGACCCGGGTACCGGGAGGAAGCTGTTGGCGCAGGAGTCCCAACGCCACCTGGGCAACAATGAAGGCGTCATTGGCATTGACGCCCTGATCCGGATAAGCGGCGGCATGGGCTGATTTGCCCCTGAACTCCACGTGGTTGTGGGCCACGGCGTAGGGTCGGGCTTCTGCCGAATCAACAGGGCTGGGGTGCGCCATCATGGCCAGGTCCAGGCCTTGGAAGGCCCCCTTTTTGAGGAGCTCGATCTTTCCGCCGCCGCCTTCTTCGGCCGGGGTCCCGTACAGTTCCACGGTCAGGTCATGCTCGGCAGCAAACTGCGCCAAAGCCACGGCGGCACCGCACGAGGTGGCCGTGATGATGTTGTGGCCGCAGGCGTGGCCGAGGCCCGGAAGGGCATCGTACTCGGCCATGAGCCCAACGCGGCGGGACCCCGTTCCGAAGACCGCGCGGATCGCGGTGGGAAAGCCCAAATACTCCTTTTCCACCAAAAAGCCGTGAGCGGACAGGTACTCCGCTGTCCAGCCTGCGGCACGATGTTCCTGCCATCCGAGTTCGGGGTTGGCGTGCAGGGTTTCGGAGAGCTGGATCAGTTGTGGCTGCTGCGTGGCTACCGAGTCCAGCACCTGCTGGCGTTGAACTGCCGGGTTGGCAGCTGTTGTTTGATTAGCGTTCATCGCCCGCCACCCCATAACCGACGGAAGCGGCGGGGTCCAGACCGCGAATCACATAGTCCTGCCGCTGCGGAAGCCACACGTCCAGGAGCTTCTCCAGTTCCTCGATGGGATGATCGTGCCAATCCACGCGCAGGTCCGTGTCCCGCCAGCCGTGCCCGGACACCACCGAAAGTCCGGCGGATCGCACGGGTCCGGCTTCGCCGCCGGCCGCAATGGCGGCTCGAAGGGCGGCCATGAGCCGCACTTCCAACTCTCCGGCGCTGGCTTCAAAGGCGTCGCTGAGGGCCTGGGCAACACCCGGATGCGCGAGCATGTTGCCCGCAGCCACACTGTTGGCGCCCCGGCCTTCGCCAAACACGCCCAGGGTATGCGCGCCGCTGAACACGGCGGACCCGCCGTTCGCGTCAAGGACCACCAGCTGCCGGTAATCCACCGCGGGCGATTCCTGCACGACGGCGTCAATCGCCTCTTGTGCGGAGTAGCCGGCCTGCAGCCGGTCGAGTAGGGCGGTTCCAAGCCTGGGATCGGTGATGTTCTGGGAACTGACGGCGCCCACCCCGTCGCGCAAGTGCGCGCAGCGGGCAGCTACAGCAGGAGATGAGGAAGAAACGGCGATGCCAAACCTGCCGCTGCCGTCAGTGGCCGCGATGCTGAAGGTCACTGCTGGCCTTCCGTGGAGAGCACTGCAGTGGCGTCAATTTCCACGAGCCATTCCGGACGCGCCAAAGCTTGGACCACGATGCCGGTGGACACGGGGAACACGCCTTTGAGCCAGCGGCCCATGGTGCGGTAGACGGTTTCGCGGTAGCGGGGATCGATCAGGTAAACGGTGACCTTGACGATGTCTTCAAGGCTGCTGCCCGCCTCCTTGAGCAACATGTCAATGTTGGCCATGGCTTTCTCAGTCTGGGCTTCGACGTCGCCAATGCCCACGGATTCACGCGTCTCAAGGTCTTGCCCGATCTGGCCGCGAAGGTAGACCACGCCATTGGCCACCACGGCCTGGCAGAGATCGTTGTCCAGGTTCTGTTCCGGGTAGGTCTCTTTGGTGTTGAACGTGCGGATGCGTTGGTGCTTCATGTTCGCAGCTTGCCTTTCAGATCTGTTGGACGGGTGCTCGTATCCTTCAGCTTCCTTCGGGGCTCTAAATCTGTCCAACAGTTCTTTTAGAACGATTGCATCGACTTTTCTGATCCAGAGTGTATTCTCGGTCCCATGGATGTGACCCTCACGCAGTTGCGCTACTTTGTGGAAGCGGCAGCACAGCTGTCCATGACCGGTGCTGCCGTTCGGCTCAACGTGGCCCAGTCCGCCGTCTCCGCGGCGATCGCCCAATTGGAGCGGCACGTTGGAACGCAGTTCTTCATCAGGCAGCGCTCCAAAGGCCTGGTGCTCACACCGGCCGGCGAATTGTTCGTCAGGGACGCTCAAGCTATCCTCGCGCAGGTTGAGGAGAGCATTGACCACGCCCGGGGAGAACATCAAAGCGTCTCCGGGCGCATACGGATTGCCTGCTTCAGCACCCTCGCCCCGTTCCTGCTTCCCGGCGTCCTGACCAAGCTGCGGGAAGACCACCCGGAACTTGAGGCGGAAGTCATTGAAACCGACACGTCCGGCTGCATCGGCGCCTTGCTCAGCGGGCAGGCTGATCTGGCGTTGTGCTATGACCTCGATCTCCCCGAGGCAATCGCCAGCTCCGTGGTTGATACCGTCAGGCCCTATGTGGCACTTCCGCCGGACCACAAGCTGGCCGGATCAAAAACCGTCCACCTTTCCGCGTTGAGTGGTGAACCCTTTGTGCTGCTGGACTTGCCGCACACCCGGGACCTCATGCTCTCCATCGCCAGGCTGGGTGGCAAGGAGCCGGATGTCAGGTTCCGCTCTGCCAGCTATGAAACAGTGCGCACTTTCGTGGCCCGCGGCCTTGGTTATTCCATCCTTCACCAGCGGCCACAGCATCAGCTGACGTACGACGGCGGCCAGTTGGCCGCCGTCGAAATCCGTGACGATGTGCCGGAATTGAAGACGGTCCTGGCGCACTTGAAGTCTCATCGCCCCACGGCGAGGGTGCGGGCGGTAGCGCAGGCGGTCCGTCATCAAATCGTTGCTGCACGGGCTGCCCGCAACTAGCTTGCCGGATCTGCATTCATCGATTCAGCAGATGCACTTGGTGTTAAAAATCTATTAGACAGATCAGTTTGCAGCGCCCGACACTGGATAAAACCAGCAATCGGGCGTGATCCACGTCATGGATCTTTCCTCCAGGAGGAACTGTGAACACCAAAAACATCGAGGGGCAAGTCAGCCGAAAAGGCTTGCGCACCAGCGTTGCCGCCGGTTCAATCGGCGTCTTTGTCCACTGGTTCGAGTGGGCCATTTACGCCTACCTCGCTTCCACCATCGCAGTCGTTTTCTTCCCGCAGCAGGACAGCACAGCAGCCCTGCTCTCAGTCTTCGCCGTCTTTGCCATCAGCTTCGGCGTCCGTCCCCTGGGCGCACTGGTCTTCGGAACGCTTGGGGACAGGATCGGCCGCAAGAAGACTCTGTCAATCGTGATTCTCTCCATGAGCGGTGCCACATTGGTGGTGGGACTTTTGCCCACCTACGACGCAATCGGTCTGTGGGCGCCCATCCTTCTTGTTGCCGCCCGGGTGGTCCAGGGCCTGGCGGCCGGAGGTGAATTCGGGAGTGCGGCCGCGTTCCTGGCCGAGTATTCACCCAGGAAACACCGGGGATTCGGCGTCAGCTGGCTCGAATTCGGAAGCCTCCTGGGCTTCCTGGCAGCCTCGTTGGTGGTCTTCGTGCTGTCCAGCGCCATGGACGCCCAAGCAATCGCCGACGGCGGCTGGCGCATCCCCTTCCTGATCGCGGTCCCCTTGGGAGTGATCGGCTTCTACATCCGCTCCAAGATTGAGGACACCCCGGAATTCCGTTCCCTGGAGGAGCTGGGCAACGTCCCGCAGAGCCCCGTCAAGGAGGTCTTCACCAAGCACCGGAAGCAGCTGCTGCAGATGAGCGGCCTGGAGGTCATGATGCACGTGACCTTCTACATAGTGCTCGTGTATCTCCTGACCTATCAGGAGAAAGTATTGGGTTTCGACGCCGGAACGGCCGCGCTGCTTTCGACGGCCGCGTCCGTGGCTGGCCTGATTCTGGTTCCGTTTGTGGGGGCGCTGTCAGACAGAATCGGCAGGAAGCCGGTCCTGATTACTGCCGCCGTTTCGCTGGTGGTGCTGGCCTATCCTCTGTTCCTGATCATGCAAACGGGCGCTGCCTGGGCCGGAATCGTCAGCACCATTGGACTGGGCATCATCCTGGCCCTGATCCTGGGCGTTCATGCGGCCGCGGCTGCCGAACTCTTTCCAACGCGCACACGGCAGACCGGGCTCTCCATCGCCTACAGCGTCACCGCGGCCATCTTCGCAGGTACCGTCCCGTTCGTCCTCACCTGGCTTATTGCGAAGACGGGCAACGACATGATGCCCGCCTTCTACCTGATCCTGGTAGGCCTGATCGGTTTGGCCGCAGTGCTGAGTATGAAGGAAAGCAAAGGCAAGGACCTGCTGAGCGAGGACAAGGTTGCTGACCTATCCTTGGCTCCGAGCACCACGGAGGCGTCCCGGATCATCCGCTGATAAACGTCCCAGTGCACGCTCCACCAAATGCCGTTGCCGGGAACCAGTAACTGCATCCGGGTCCAGCATGGAAGTCACGTGCAGGCCCATCATGATGTTCAGCAGCTCATCGGCAACCGCATCCGGGTCCACCAAAGGTTCGCATTCGCCGTCGTGCTCTGCTTGGGCCAGGAAGCCCATCACCAGTCCGCGCCAATGCAGCAGGGCATCCCGCCCGACCGCGCGTAGCGCGTTTTCCGTCTGCGCACGCTGCCAGAAGGAAACCGCCACCCGGGCTTCCACCACGGTGAGGGGATCGGCCGGGATGATTTCCAGGCACAACCTTCGAAGGGCTGACAAGCCGCGACGGCCGGCCGTTCCAGCCGCGATGCGTTCGTTGGTGCGGTCGCAGATCAACTCGTAAGACGCCAGCAGCAGGGCGTCTTTGTTGGGAAAGTAATGGGCCAGCACTCCCGGCGCCGCGTAGCCGCATTCCCTGGCGATGTCCCGCATGCTGGCGTTCTCTATGCCCTGCTCCGCGATCAGGCGCCAGGTGGTCTCAATGATGGAACGCCGGCGTTCCTCGTGATCAACCAAGCGGGGCATGCTGCTCCTTTGTTTCGGACGTTCGAGTGGTGGTTCGTTTGCGCGGGTGGCGGGGCCGTGAGCACCCTACCACTGCGGGAACGACTGGCAGCGCTCCCGCAGTGGCAGCGTTCCCGCAGTGATGGGCGCGGCTAAAGCCGTCAGTGTCCGCAGCCGCCGGCGTTGGGCTCGGCTGGCGCGCAGTGCCCGGCGGTGGAGGGAGGCACGTTGAGTGTGGGGTTTTGATCAAAGAAACCGTGCGGCTTCAGGGTGAAACCGGTGGTGTCAACAGGCATGATGGGCCAGTCTTCAGGGCGGGGAAAATGGGTCAGTCCAAACGAGTGCCACACCACCAGGTCCTGGCCATCAATGTCGCGGTCCTGAGCCACGTAGCTGGGCAGCCCCGCACCTCCGGGGTGCTGGTTGACGAAGTCGCCGGCCGCGTAGAGCTCGTCTTCGGCGTGCTTCGTGACCCACAGGTGGTGCTTGGCAAAAGCGGCGCGTGAGGCGATGGAGGAATCGTCCGCCATGGCCAAGGTGGGGTTGCCCTCGGGGTAGAGGGTGTAGCCCACGGGGTGGCCCAACTGGTTCAGCGAGCCCGGGTTGCTGATGTGCCACACCCTTCCCTTGCTGCCATCGGCATCGCGGACAGCTTCCGATTCACGGGTCAACGCTGTGCGCTTCTGGCTGAAGGCGTTTCCGTGAGGATTTCCTGGTCCCTTGGGAAGGCGCACCAGGTCCAGTTCCTCAACGCGGTTCGTATCGCCGTCGATCATCATGTCCAAGCGGGCGCTGAAAAGGTGCTGGTGGTAAGGGGCGCCAAGGCCAGGGGCGATCTCCGAAGCGTAGGCGTAGTCCTTGTCCGGGAGCGCTGCCGTGAACACAATGCCCGTGGCCTTCGCCTCGAACTCGATGGTGCCATCCAAGTAGAGGTACCAGTAGAAGCCGTAATCGTAGTTGCCCACGGTGGTAAAGAAAGAGACAACCAGCCGGCGGTTACGCCGAACCTCGTTGGAGCCGGCCCACTCATCCGTATGCTTCCAAAGGATTCCGGCGTCTTCCTCATGGATGCAGATGCCGTTTTCGATGGTGCGGGGGTTGCCGAAGTCGTCGGCCACCACAGGAGACATGTACGTGATGTCGCCCAGGCAGTCGCAACCAAGCTTGAGGGAGTTGGCGTCCCGGCCAACCAGGTACTCGCCGGAATCGAAGTAGTTCTGCCAGCTGCGGTACGGGGACGGGTCACCATAGGGGACCACCATTTCTGAGATGGACGCGCGGTGCACCACCGGGCGACGCCGCCCCTGGTGCGAGTGGTGCAATTGGTGGAGCACCAATCCTTCGCGTGCGTCGAAGCCTACTCGCAGGTCCCAGCCGGCCCATGAAAGGAGGTTGCCCTCAAGCGTGAAACTAGGCCCCTCGGGCTGGGTGATCTCTATGGGCTTCAGATCCGTGCGGAGCTCACCGTGAATGGTGGGATCGGTGTAATTGCCGTCAACCTCCGGTACCGGAACCGGGCCGTCGTCGATCAGGTGGTTCACGCGGCGGTTCTCCACGTCAACAAAGGCCACCAACCCGTCAATCGGATGAGCCCAGGGGTGGTCTGCAGGGTGGTCCTGGCGGAACCCGAGGCCCCGAAGCAACCGCTTTCCTTCCTCGTTCCCGTACTCGAAGACGCCCGCAGACAGGGGAGCGACGCGGACTTGAGCAGGGGTCAGGCCGCGGCTGGCCAGGGCTGCGATCCACCGTGGATCAACAGCCAGGATGTCCTCGATGATCCCGAATTCCTCGAGGAGGACCGGCAGCTGGCCGTCGATCTGTGGGTTGAGTTCGCGCCTCTCGAGGACCAACCCGGTGGCCAGGGACAGCCTGACGTCGAGCGAAAGTGACTGCGCGGCGTCCCAGAGCATGGCCCGGACAAGGCGAGGAGCATCAGCGTCTTTCTGAAGTGCGGCCTTGGGCGGTTCGATCAGGCCCAGATAGGCGAAGCGGGTGGTCTCTGCGACGAGGCCGGCTTCGGCCAGAATCCGGCGGGCCTGGTGAATTTCCTGTGCCGAGAGCTGCTCAAGCGGATGCTGCCCCAGCGGAGCCTGCGTCGTTGCGGCCTGCGTCGGTGCGGCCTGCGTCGTCGCGGCCAAGGGGGTGGTTTGAAGGGTCATGGCACTTCCTGAAGTCGATTTTTGATGGTACAACTGTTCAACCAACGCTTTGATGTTACTCACCTCACAGGCCGGCGTAAAGTCCTTGATCCAAACATCGCCCGGCAGCCAGGAGAACCATGAACCAACAATCCCGCCTCCCCAGGCGGCGCGGCACAAGCATGCCCGTCAGCGCCGGCCTTGTCAGTGTGGGTTTAGTCGGTGGGGCCGCTGCAGGCAGCGCCGTAGCCCACGTGACGGCAGCACTCAGCGGGCCAGCGGGCGTGATGGCCTGGTGGATGGTGGCCATGGGGGCTGCCTGCTTGAGCTGCGTAGCTCCCATGACGGGATTTCCTGCACGGAGATTGCGGCTCTCTGGTCGGCAGGCTGCACCACGTGCCGCCGGCCACCTCCTGGCCATGAGCGCAGTCATGATCCTCATCCACCTGGTCCTTTTGTTGGGCGGCTTGCCGGGAGTTGATGGCCTGTTGGGATCCGGCGGCCATCACGGCGCTGTTCCCGGCAGCGTCGAACACGCCGCAACCACGCCGGACCATCAGTCGGCCATGCTCACCCTCATTGGCGTTGAACTTCTTTGCCTCGCGGCTGCTTCGGCGGCCCTGCGCATAGCCAGAACGGCAACCCGCACAACAACCCCACCCCACAACTGGAAACCCCTCACTCAGGAGTCACTATGAACACCACCTCAACCACATTGTCCTTCGACTGGCAGGGCCGCGCAGACGCCTTGGCCATGGATGGCAGGGCCTTCATTGATGGCCGCCGCGCAGCGTCCGGCGCGGGACTTACCCGGGCAACCATCAGTCCCATTGACGGCCGGGTCCTCGCTGAGTTGGCTGCTTGCGAAGCCGACGATGTGGATCGCGCGGTAGCGGCCGCCAGGCGTGCTTTCCCCGCGTGGGCGCGGCGTGGGGCCGAGAAGCGGAAAACATTGCTCCTGGCCCTGGCTGCCCTGATGGAGCAGCATGCTGATGAACTGGCGCTCCTGGAGACTCTGGACAGTGGGAAACCAATTCTGCAGAGCATTACCGTTGACGTGCCCGGTGCCATCTCCACACTGCGCTGGTACGCCGAAGCGGCCGACAAACAGAATGGCGAATTGCCGGCCGTTCCACCGGGAGCTACAGCACTGGTAACACGCGAGCCGTTGGGCGTGGTGGCGGCAATCGTGCCCTGGAACTTCCCCCTGGAAATCGCCGTGTGGAAACTGGCTCCAGCGCTCGCTTCCGGAAACACTGTAATTCTCAAGCCGGCCGAGCAAACTTCCTTGAGTGTGCTGCGCCTTGCCGAACTGGCCGCGGAAGCGGGTCTCCCGGATGGTGTCCTGAATATCGTGACCGGCACGGGGCGTGAAGTTGGCGCGGCTTTGGCGCACCACATGGACGTTGATGCGCTGGCCTTTACGGGTTCCACGGCTGTTTCCCGCACCCTGCTGGAGGCCTCAGGTCGCAGCAACCTCAAGCGATTGAGCCTCGAAGCGGGCGGCAAGAGCTCCAACATCATCTTTGCCGATACTGCTGATTTGCCTGAAGCGGCTGCCAAGGCGGCTTTTGGTGCCTTCTACAACCAGGGTCAGGTCTGCTCCGCGAACTCCCGGATCCTGGTTCAGCGGGATATTCATAACGAATTTGCTGCCCTTCTTGCGGGGGAGGCAGCGAGTTATCGTCCGGCGGATCCTTTGGCCGGCCTGGAGGGCAACGGTGCCCTGATCAGCAGCGCCCACACGAACGACGTCGAAGGCTGGATTCGGCGCGGCCGCGCCGAAGGTGAGGTGCTTTTCGGCGGTGAGCGGCGCGAAATTCACGGTTCGGACGCATATTTGGAACCCACACTGTTAGGCGGGCTTGGCCCGGATCACGACGTCCACCGGGATGAAATCTTTGGACCTGTTGCTGTCCTGCACGCTTTCGATTCGGAGGAGGAAGCAGTGCATTTGGCCAATGCCACAGACTACGGATTGGCCGCCTCTGTGTGGACGTCCAATCTGTCCCGCGGCCACCGAGTGGCAGGGGAGTTGCTTGCCGGAACAGTTTCCGTCAACACTGTTGATGCGCTGGGAAACACCACCCCGTTCGGAGGCTTCAAGCAGTCTGGATTTGGCCGCGACCTCTCCCTGCATGCCTTCGATAACTACACCGCGCCGAAGACTACATGGATTCAATTCGCCTAGGCCTCGGCATCTGGAAAACTGTGGATATGCATCGCTATTCCATGGTTTACGTGATGCAACTCACCAGCCTACGCTGAGTTTCACAGCGGACCGGACCTGTCACGTCAACGTAGACGAGAGCCCCCCGTCCCTCCCCTACGCACAAGTCGTCACGACACCTTCCCTTCCCACCCTTCCTGCTCAGTAGCAAACTTAAGCAGTAGCAAAGGATCGATCATGGATCAGCCAGTAGCCTCAACGCGGCTCGCGCAAGAGCAAAGCAAGCATCTGCAAAAATCCCTGGGCCGCTTCGACATTCTCTTGTTGGTAGTTGCCGCCGTCATTTCGGTGGAGGTCCTGGGGCAGGTCTCCGGCTTCGGTGGGGAGACCTTCACCTGGACGCTCATTTTGGCCGTCACCTTCATGGTTCCCTACGGACTCATCTTTGCGGAGACCGGCGGTGCGTTCACTGAAGAAGGCGGCGTTTACGTGTGGACAAAGATGGCATTCGGCCGCGTGGTTGCAGCCATCACGTCCCTCTTCACCTGGGTGACACAGCCTGTATGGGTGGGCGGCGCCATGGCCTTCGTGGCAGTGGAAACGTGGTCCGAGTATGTGGGTCACGTGGACTCCGGCAGCCCGGCCGATTACCTGTTCAAGCTTCTCTTCATCTGGATCACGGTTACATCAGCGATCATCAGCTTGAAGCACGGCAAATGGCTGCCCTCACTCGGTGCCATCCTTAAGGTAGTGTTCCTCACCTTCTTCATCATCGTCACCATGGTTTACGGGCTTCAGCACGGCTTTAACGGCCTGGACCTGGGCTTCTTCTCGCCAACGCTTGCCGGGTTCCTGGGCGTCACTCCACTCCTGCTGTTCTCATTTCTTGGCTTCGAGTCCGGGAACAGCGCGGCCGGCGAGATGAAGAACCCTGCCAAGGACGTTCCCATCTCGGTGGCCCGGTCCTCCATGATCGCCGCCGCGAGTTACCTGCTTCCCATCCTTGCCATCCTGCTGGTAGTACCGCTGGATAAGATCACCGGAATCGGCGGGCTGTTTGGCGCGATCGCCACGGTCTACTCCGTCTTTGGGCCTGCTGCTGAGGTCATGCTGTCCATCTCCGCGGTGGTTTTCTGCTTCATCCTGGTATCTCAAGGCGCCGCATGGATGATCATCAGCGACCGCATGCAGGCCATGGCTGCGGCAGACGGCTCCTTCTTTGGTGGATTCTTCGGCCGATTCCATCCCAAACTGGGCACACCCATCCGGGTCAATACGCTCTCCGGTGTAGTGGCAACGCTGTTCATGCTCGCTGCGATGCAACTCAGCGGCACCAGCAGCGCACTGTTCGGGGTGGTTCTCTCCATCGCGATTTCGACGTTCCTGCTCAGCTACCTTATGGCAATCCCGGCAGCAGTGAAGCTCCGGAGCAAGTATCCCCACGTTGACCGGCCTTTCAAGGTGCCCGTCTCCGACACCGGGTTCCGAATCCTCGGGTACATCTGCTTCGCCTGGATCCTGATCGGGTCCTGGGTGGCCATCTTCCCGGGGACCCTGGATGTTCTTTTCGGCTTGCCCTACGACTTCGAGGCCACGTGGGGTGTCTCTCAGTTCACCTTCGAAGCCTTCGCCCTAGGCACCCTGGGATGCATTCTGGCACTGGGTCTCGTGGGATATGCGCGCGGCAAGAAGGTGCGGGATGCCGTGGCGCCGGTCAGCGAGAGGGCCGAGCTGGTCAACGATTAGCTGCGGGACCGCCGGAAACGCGCGAAATCGCCGGAACGCTCCAGCGAACTGGAGCCTTTCCGGCGATTTCGGTGCACAGAGGCTACTTGGCCAGGAAGCGCAGCAGGATTTCGTTGATTTCAGCGCCGTGCGTCCACAGCATCCCGTGCGGTGCGTCGTCGATTTCCACGTATTCGGCAGACGGGAGTCGCTTGGTGAATTCGCGGCCGGTGGCATCGATCGGCAGGATGCGGTCGTCGGTGCCGTGGACGATCAGTGACGGGACAGTGACCTTTTCAATGTCTGAGCGGAAGTCCGTGAGCCAGGAATCAACCACCGCAAAGGATGCGTACCAGGACGAGCCGGAGGCAACGTTCCACGAATTCCGCAGGGCTTCTTCGCTGAGGCGGTTGCCCAGGAAGTTATCGGTGTTGAAGAAGTCGTTGTAGAAGTTGGTGAACCAGGCGTAGCGGTCCTCGATCGCAGCGTTGCGGATGCCGTCGAAGACCGATGACGGAACGCCGGTGGGGTTGTCCTCGGTCTGGAGGAGGAATGGTTCGAGCGAGGCGAGGAATGCGGCCTTGGCGATCCGGGATTCACCATAGGTGCCGATGTAGCGTCCAACTTCTCCGGTTCCCATGGAGAAGCCCACCAGCACTACGTCCTGCAGGTCCAGGGTTTCAAGCACGGTATTAAGGTCGGCGGCGAAGGTGTCGTAGTCGTAGCCGGTGGTCGGCTTGCTTGACTTGCCGAATCCGCGGCGATCGTAGGTGATCACACGGTAGCCGGCGTTGAGGAGCGCTGCGGTTTGCTTCTCCCAGGAGCCGCCATCCAGCGGGTAGCCGTGGATCAGGACTACGGGCTGACCTGCTCCGTGGTCTTCGTAGTAGAGCTCAATGTCCGTGGTGTTCTCGGTGCCGACCTTGATGAAACCCATGATGTGTCCCTTTTCTCGAAGTGGAGAACGATCGTTCTCCCGCTGTATTCTCCATAGTAGAGAACGTTCGTTCTCAATGCAAGTAGAATGGGTACATGGATATTTCGGAGGTTCGCGAACGCATTGTTGCCACTGCAGACGATCTCTACAACGCCAAGGGAATTCAGGCAGTGGGGATGGATGAACTCCGCTCGGCAGCAGGGGTCTCTTTGAAGAAGCTCTACGGGGAGTTTCCCTCAAAGAGCAGCATCGTCATGGCTGTGCTGGAGCACCGGCATCAGTCCTGGACCGAAGGGCTCGATTCCACGGTCCAACAAGCGGGGACGCCCAAGGAGCGGCTCCTCGCCATTTTTGACTATCTCGCTGGATGGTTCTGCCAGGACTCGTTCCGTGGGTGCGGCTTCATCAACAGCTTCGCCGAGCTTGGAGCCGTTAGCCCCGAAGTTGCCGAGTACGCGCGAAAACACAAGGAATCGTTCCAGGAATATGTGGCGCACCTGGCGGCAGAGGCCGGCGCCCCGGCTTACCTGGCGCCGCAACTCGCCATCCTCGCCGAGGGTGCCCAGACCACGGCGGCCATTGCCGGAACCTCCGACGCCGCCGGGCAGGCGCGTCAAGCAGCCGAAGTTCTGATCGACGTGGCGCTGACATCCAACTAGGCTTCTGAGACGCGTTCAACGCGGCAGGAAGAAGACTATTTGTGTTTGAAATCCCCAGCATCGTGTTCCTTGCGGCAGGCTTTGCGGTGTTGGCCGCAGCGGTCCTGCCCAAATTGTTGCGCCACATGCCACTTTCCATGCCCATGGTCTTCCTTGGCAGCGGGATTCTGGCGTTCACCCTGTTTCCTGATCTTCCGGACCCGGACCCCATCCTGCATGCCGATTTCACCACCCACCTGACTGAAGTGTGCGTCATTATTTCCCTTATGGGCGCCGGTTTGGCCTTGGATAGACCCTTCCGTTGGCGTGGGTGGTCCACCACCTGGCGCCTGCTGGGAATCGTCATGCCATTGTGCATTCTGGTGATGACGCTGCTGGGACTGTGGGTGTTGGGATTGGGGCTCGCGGCCGCCATCCTGGTGGGCGCCGCGATAGCGCCCACGGATCCGGTACTGGCGTCCGAGGTCCAGGTAGGAAGACCTGCGGACGCAGAGGAGGACCCGGATGAGGATGAGGTTCGCTTCGCCCTGACCTCGGAGGCAGGCCTGAATGACGGCCTTGCCTTCCCCTTTGTGTACCTGGCCATCCTCATCAGCCTCGTGGGGGCTTCTCCCGGTGCTTGGTTGGGGGAGTGGGTTGGCTTGGATGTTCTGTGGCGAATAGCTGTTGGCGTGCTCCTCGGTTTTGGTACCGGCAAACTCCTCAGCCTGATCTTCTTCGCGTCCAAACGAAAGAGCTTCCGGTTATCGGAACAGTCCGAGGGTTTCGTGGCACTCGCTGCCACTTTCCTGGCCTATGGCGTGGCCGAATTGGTGGAAGGCTACGGATTCGTGGCTGTCTTCATCTGTGCCGTGACCATCCGCTCCGCCGAGCGCCACCATGCGTACCACCAGGTTCTCCACGGCTACGTGGAGCAGCTCGAGCGCCTCATGACCATTGTGATCCTGGTTCTCCTGGGCGGTGCCATAGCCCGCGGACTCTTGGAAGGCATCGGTTGGGCGGAGCTGTTGGTTGCTCTGGCGTTGCTCTTGCTGGTTCGCCCTGTGGCTGGCTGGCTAGGATTGATGGGCGGCAAGACCGGTCCGCGCGAGCGCTTGGCCATCTCCTACTTCGGCATCCGCGGGATCGGCTCACTGTATTACGTTGGGTACGCGCTGACCCATGGAAACTTCGACGCCGAAGCGCACCAGCTGTGGGCCCTGATCGCGTTGATAGTGGCATTGTCCATTGTGGTGCACGGGGCAACCACCGCGCCGCTGATGAACCGGCTGGATCGGCTTCGGCTCGCTGCGGCACGCACTCAGCATGGTGACGAAGGCCGTGCACCCACCACCGCCGTTTGAGCAACAAAACTCGTTCCCCAAGTGCCTCCGTGGAAGACTGGAGGCATGTCTCCCCGTCCCATGAAACCGCGCCCCCAGTCCGACGCCGTTGACAGCCAACACCCTACGCCGCTGAGTAAGGGACGCCGTCACCTCGCCATGAGGCTCGACGACGCGTGGCTTGGTTTGCAGACGCGCCTGGCCATCCGCCGTGGCCGGGTGGAAACGGTCATCCCTTACACCGGGTATGGAAGCACCTCCTGGGTAAGGGTTCTTGCGCGCGTTGTCCGTAGTGACCCCCGGGACGCTGCCGGGCACGCCAATCCGTTGCAGGAAAGCATGAGGGGCTGGCGTAACTTCACCAGCGCGCCCGTGGCCCATGCCCGTGTGAACGTGACGGTTGCCGGGACTGTTTTCGACGTGAAAGCCGACCGTGGCGGCGTGGTGGACGCGCGCATTCCAGTAGCCCTGGACGCCGGCTGGCACACCATCACCCTTCAGTCGGGGGAGTCCGGAACCGTGGAGGCTCCTGTGGAGATCGTCGCGGACGACGCGGACTTCGGCGTCGTGTCTGATATTGACGACACCGTGATGGTTACGGCCCTGCCGCGTCCGTTCCTGGCAGCCTGGAACACTTTTGTTCTCAATGAGCACGCACGAACCCCCACGCCGGGCATGGCGGTGCTGTACGAGCGGATTGCCCGGACCGCGCCGTCCGCTCCAGTGCTCTATCTGTCCACTGGCGCGTGGAACGTCGCCCCCACATTGTCCCGGTTCCTGTCCCGCAATTTGTATCCTGCCGGTCCGAAGCTTTTGACCGACTGGGGTCCCACTCCTGATCGCTGGTTCCGCAGCGGCCAAGAGCACAAGCGGACCTCGTTGGAGCGCCTCGCGGAAGAATTCCCCAACATCAAGTGGCTGCTGGTAGGCGATGACGGCCAGCACGACGAAGCTATTTACTCCGAGTTTGCCCACCGTCATCCCGCCAATGTCAGGGCCATTGCGATCCGTCAACTCTCGGCGGGTGAAGCGGTGCTGGCCGGCGGACGGTCAAAGTCCGGCGGCCAGCCCACGCCCGGTGTCCCTTGGATCTATGCGCCCGATGGAGCCGGGATGTCAGCCCGGCTCGAAGAACTGGGCGTCATCCGGAACGAGGTTCGGTCCGCGGACGATCCCGAGGAAGGCGAAGTGCACACGGCATCGGAGTGATGGCTACGCGGAGTGATGGCTAGGCGACGTCGATGAACACCGGGTTGGCGTAGAACCACGTATCCGTCCACGGGTCAGCGTCGCCGAGGTTGTCTCCATGGCGGATAGGCCCGGCGGGG
Source organism: Arthrobacter sp. 9V (assembly GCF_902506065.1). Taxonomy (GTDB): domain Bacteria; phylum Actinomycetota; class Actinomycetes; order Actinomycetales; family Micrococcaceae; genus Arthrobacter. Next base: position 3,991,725 of record NZ_LR732912.1, on the reverse strand, counting down.
TCCACGGACGCGCCGTAATAGCCTGCGCCATGGCGGTTTCCGTCGCTGCCGCGGAGGCGGAAGTAGCAGGAACCCTGTACATCCTTGATGACGTGCTTGATAGTGAACGTTCCCGTTCGCCCGGAAACATCGATCTGCTTCCATACCGTTGTCCCAGGGGCCCTCAAAGTATCGCGATCTGCCGCGGCGCCGGTTACGGAGCCACCTATGACGTCCACGTGCGCGAGCTTTGGCACGATGCCCGCGGAGTTGCGGTAGTCCGTCGTCGTGATGGTGATGGAAATTTCGACGTCGGCACCTCGCCTCACCTGCAGGCGGGAACCGAGGGTGACGCCGTTGCGTCCGTTGCTGTTGCCGACGCCGTTTCCGCGCACTTCACGCACGCGGACGTCCAGCCCCTGGAGCAGGTGGCCGTGATCCACCCACATGCGACCATTGCGCATGGCTTCCAGGACGCCGGTATAGGAGCGCTGGGTGACGCCAGTGTGGAGGCGGCTGAACTGTCCCGGCCAGTAGTCGCTGCCGCCCTGCTTTTCGCCGGTATCAAACGGATCGGGACGCTTGCCTGTGACCGACCAGCGGTCGAATTCGTTAGGCAGGCTGAGGTAGGGCTCCTCGGCAGGGTAGGGGCCGGTCTTCCAGGTGTCCTTGATTGTGAGGTGGTTGTCCGAGTTGGACGTGATCCAAAACGGCACACCTTCGGCGAGCATGGAATCCCACACACCGCCTACTGTGGCGGTGGCCCAGTCGAAGCCGCCATAGGGGCGGAAGGCGTCCGCGGGGTAGCCGGGGAAGCTGTACTGGGTGGGGTTGTTGGTGTACTCGCCGCGTTGGTCGCCCGCCCTGGAGAATTGGCTGACTCCGGATCCTTGTGCGCCGGGTGCGCCTTCCATGCCGATCATCACTTCGCGGGCGGCGTCACGCCATGCGCGGAGTTCGTGCGGAGAATCGATGCCGAGCCTCATGGGGTGGTTTGCCAGGGCTACGACGTCGTCGACGTATCCGGAACGGCGCTGGCCGGCCAACCAGGCGATGGCTTCAACAGCTTTTCTCTCGAAGGTTTCAACTTGTGCAGTTCCGGGGGTTGGCTTTTCCCATTGGTTCAGCTTTCCGTCCCATACAAGTTCGAAGGTCCGCAGCAGGTTCACTTCGTTGGGGCCCGGGGCGACGATCACGGAGGCATGCTCGGCTCCCGGGATGTACCACTCAAGTCCCTGGAAGATCAACAGCCCGGGACGTACTGCACGCTGGGCTTGGATCTCTTTGTTGGCGTTGACTGCCCCGCCGTTGTTGGCATGGCCGAAGTTGCTGTGTTCCGTCAAAGCCAACCAGTCAACGCCGTAGTTCTGGGCGGCATCGAGCTGCTGCTTGATCATGTACTTTGCGTCGTGGCTGTACTGGGTGTGGACGTGGTGGTCTCCGACGAGCCATTTCAGCTGAGGGTCGTTCCCGCCCGGGTTTGCTATTGCGGTGCTGGCCGTCGCTGCCGAGGCTGCAGTGCCGGCGGCCAGGATACCGGCCGACTGAAGAATGCGTCGGCGGCTCAGACCCATGGTCTTCAGCTCAGCATCGGCCAGTTCCACACTTCGGCTGTGGGTGGTCTTGTTTTCTTCTGCGGTGCACATGGCATCTTCCCTCTGTTGATTCCGATCCCCCCAGCGGGATCACAGTAGGGAAGCGGCGTGGCGCGCAGGTTAACCGGACGGGAACGGCAGGGGGCCTCAGCCGGCCGCCTGGCTGAGCGCCTCCGCATCCTTGGGCGCGCCGATGGATCCCCGGTGAATCAGGGTTGCCACCAGCTCCGGAGCGGGCCCTGCGGACTTCCGGCCCTCGATCTGACGGATCAGTGCTGAGGCCGCCGCAATTCCCATGTCGTAGACGGGCTGCGCAATGACGGTGAGCGGGGGAGTGGTGAGGCGCGTCCAGGCGAAGTCGTCGTACATGAGGAATGAGACGTCCTCCGGGATGGACAGCCCCGATTCCTGGATTGCCTCCACAATGCTCAAAGCAATCAAGCCATCGGAGGCGATGATGGCCGTGGCGGGGTCCGGTCCTTCCAGCAGGCCACGCGTGATCCGCATGATGGAAGCGGCGTCGCCTGCATTGAGCCGGACGAGGTCCGTGGGGTAGGGAAAGCCGGCGTCGTCGAACGCCCGGTGGATTCCCTCCAGGCGGTCCGAGATCTGCGAGGAGTCCAGCGTCATCCCCGCAACGTAGGGGGAGTCCGTGCGGACTGTGGACACAAAGGCAATCCGCCGGTGCCCCGCTTCGATCAAGTGCGCCGTGGATTCGTAGGAAATGTCTCCCATGTCCACCGCAAACGTCTCAACGTCAACCCCTGAAGCGGCTCGATCCAACAGCACCAAAGGCCGCCCGGACTCCCGGACCTGCTGCAAATGCGAGGTTTCCACGGATGAAGCCGGCGCAACAATGAGCCCGTCCACCCGTTTGTCCAGCAGCACCCGGACGGCGTCCACTTCCGCGGCCCGTTCCTCGTCCGTGTTGATGAGGATGACGTGGTAGCCACTCTTCTTGGCGGTGTCCGTGATGCCCCGCATCGCGAGTCCGAAGTGGGGGTTTTCAATGTCGCCCACCACTACGCCAATGGTGTTGGATTTGCCCGTATTCATGCTGCGCGCAAGCTCATTGGGTCGGTATTCAAGCTCCTCCGCTGCGGCCAGGACGCGCTCGCGGACGTCGTCGCTGACAGCGCCGTAATTGCCCAGTGCGCGGGCGGCTTGTGCTTTGGACACTTTCGCGGCTTTGGCGACGTCGGCAACCGTTACGTCCCGCCGTCGGGATCCGTCAGTGCTCATGTTCACCTTTCAAGAGGGGTGTTGACGCGGCTTTGTGAGTTCCGCTACATTTCTTATCAATCGATGTGAGTCCGGTCTCAATCCTAGGGGCTGAGACCGGACTCAACAAGACCCCGCATCGAGCAATACCTTCCAGCGGCTCCTAACAGCACCGCTTTCCCTCCCACGATTGGACAACGCTGTGATTAAACTGAACTTCCGCCCGGCAGCGCTCGCAGCAGCAGCCTTGGCGGCCATTCTCGCTCTCTCGGGCTGCGGTGGATCTTCCGCCAGCTCCTCGCCGTCTGCGGACAACCCGTACGGCCTGATTGAGTCCGGCACCATCCGCGTTGCCAGCCTCGGCGACTCCAAGCCCTACACCTTCACGGACGGCTCAGGTAACTTCACCGGCTTTGACGTGGAACTGTTCAAGGACGTGGCCCACCGCGCCGGCGTAGACAAAGTGGTCTTCACCGGACAGGACTTCTCCGGACTTCTCGCTGCCGTGGCCAATGGCCAGTTCGACGTCGGCGTGGCCGCTATCGGTATCACGGACAAGCGCAAGGAAACCGTGGATTTCTCCGATGGCTACCTGGCCGGTTACCTGACAGTGATCACCACCAAGACCTCAGGCATCAAGGACGTTGATTCCCTCGACGGCAAGCGACTGGGCGTGGTCCAAGGCACCCTGCAGGAAGCCTATGCAGTGAAGAACTTTACCTCGGCGCAGCTGGTCCGCTTCCCGGACAACAACACCGCCATCTCGGCAGTCAACAGCGGCTCGGTGGACGCCCACTTCCTGGACTACGAGGCTGCCAAGGAATACCAGGAGCAGTTTGGACTGGTCAGTGCCGCTGACATTCCGTCCTTCGATGCCCCGGCCGGTTTCGCAATCGCCAAGGACAAGCCCGCCTTCAAGGAAGCGCTGAACAAGGGCTTGGCAGAAGCCATGGAAGACGGCACCTGGAAGAAGCTCTACGAAAAGTGGTTCCCGGGCTCCCCGATGCCGGAACAGTACCTCCCCAAGGCGGAACAGACCTCCAGCCCGTCGCCCACAGCCAGCAAGTAAGCCACCCGCACAACTAACGTCTGAGAGCATTCAATGGATTGGCTCAATACCATCAGCCGCACGTTCTTCGACTTTGACGCCATGGTCGAAGTACTGCCCCAACTCCTCGGAGTTGGCCTCCTGAACACCCTGATCATCTCCATAGCAGCAACCATCCTCGGCGTAGTGATGGGCATGGTGGTGGCGGTCATGGGGATCTCGCGCTCCAAGTGGCTGCGCATCCCGGCGAGGATCTACACGGACCTCTTCCGTGGGCTACCCGCCATTCTGACCATCCTGCTGATCGGCCAGGGTTTTGCACGGTTGAGCCAGTCGGTCTTCGGACCCTCTCCTTACCCTCTGGGAATCATTGCCCTGAGCCTCATCGCCAGCGCGTACATCGGCGAGATTTTCCGGGCCGGCATCCAGAGCGTAGATAAGGGCCAGGGGGAGGCCTGCCGCGCGTTGGGCATGAGCTACTCCAAGTCCATGGCCTTGGTAGTAGTGCCGCAAGGCATCCGCAGGGTCCTGCCGGCCTTGGTCAACCAGTTCATTGCAATCGTCAAGGATTCCTCCCTGGTGTACTTCCTGGGGCTCCTCGTCAGTGAGCGCGAACTGTTCCGCGTAGGCCAGGACGCAGCAGTACTGTCAGGAAACCTTTCACCGCTGGTCATGGCAGGCATCTTCTACCTGATCATTACGGTGCCCCTGACCCACTTGGTCAACTACTTTGACAACAAGTTCCGCACCGGCCGTCGCCGTCCCACGGCACCCACCAGCGGGCTGAAGGAAGTCAAGGAACTCGATTCGGCCTCGCCGCTCATCACCGGGAGCAACACGTGAACCTCACAAGCAGCAACAGCGTTACAGGCACTAACCAGCCAAGCACCAGCCAGCCAGGCATTAAGCAGCCAAGCCACGATATTGAAAAGTTCCACGGCTCCAGCCTTGAGCTGCAGAACCTGACCATGGCTTACGGGGACGTCGAAGTGCTCCGCAACGTCAGCCTGAACGTTGCTCCGGGAACCACCACCTGCATCATCGGGCCCTCCGGATCAGGCAAGTCCACGCTCCTGCGCGGCGTCAACCGCCTTCACGAACCCAAGAGCGGGGATGTCCTGCTGGCCGGCGAAAGCGCCCTCAAGGTCAAGCCGGACATCCTCCGCGCACGGATCGGCATGGTCTTCCAGCACTTCAACCTTTTCCCGGACCACACGGCCTTGGAAAACGTGGCGCTGGCCCTGTGGAGTGTCAAGGGAATGTCCAAGTCCGAGGCCCGGGAACGTGCCCGGCGCCGACTCGCTGAAGTGGGCCTCGCTGAACGCGCTGACCACCGGCCGCGGGACCTTTCCGGCGGGCAGCAGCAGCGCGTGGCGATTGCCCGGGCGCTGGCTATGGAACCGGAGGTCATGCTCTTCGATGAAGCCACCAGCGCTCTGGACCCTGAACTTGTCAAAGGCGTCCTCAATCTCATGGCCGGCCTTGGCCGCCGAGGGATGACCATGCTGGTTGTCACCCACGAGATGGGCTTTGCCCGGAAGGTAGCGGACCAGGTGGTGTTCATGGATGAAGGTGAAGTGGTGGAAATCGGAACCCCCACCGAGCTCTTCGATAACCCGCGCAGCGAACGTCTGCAGCGCTTCCTCTCGGAAGTGCTCTGATGGGGGCGGTAACTACGGCACCCATCCGGACCGCCGTCGTCGGGTTTGGCGTCTCCGGCAAAGTGTTCCACGCTCCGCTGATCCAAGCGGACCCGAACTATTCCCTGGACGTCATTGTCACAGCCGACCCCCAACGGAAAGCCGAAGCTGAACGCCTTTACCCGCAGGCCAAGGTAGTCCCCACGCCGGAGGAAATGTTCGCCCTTGCCGCGGACCTGGACCTCGTGGTCCTGGGAACACCGCCGCTTACGCACCTCGACCTCGGCGCCACAGCAATCGCGCACGGGCTCAACGTTGTGGTGGACAAGCCTTTTGTTACCGCCGTTGCCCACGGTGAGGAGCTTGCCGGGCGGGCGTCCGACGCCGGTGTGCAGCTCACGGTCTTCCAGAACCGCCGGTGGGACGCCGACTTCCTGACGCTTCGGAAGCTGCTGCGGGACGGTGCCTTGGGCGAGGTGCACAGCTTCGAGTCGCGCTTTGAGTGGTGGCGGCCTGAAGGCTTCGGCAATTGGCGCGATTCGGCCACCTTGGCTGAAGGCGGCGGCATCCTCCATGACCTCGGCGCCCATTTGATAGACCAGGCCATCCAACTGTTCGGCCCTGTGGAGGAGAGCTACGGCGAGACCGCCAACCACGGTCCCCACCGGGAAGCGGCGGACACGGAAGCCTTTGTATCGTTGCGCCACGAATCCGGTGTCCGGACACGGCTGTGGATGAACGGAATGGCCGCCCAAGTGGGCCCGCGCTTCCACGTCCTCGGCTCCAAAGCCGGCTACACCAAGTGGGGACTCGACAGCCAGGAACCCGCCCTCGCAGCCGGCATCACGCCGTCGGACGCTTCTTACGGCCGCGAACCCCAGGAGTCTTGGGGGCTTCTGGGAGTGGACGGGACAGCTACGCCGGTACCGGCGGAAAAGGGCGACTACCCACAGTTCTACAGCGAACTCGCGGCCTCACTCCGTGGGCACGGACCCCTTCCAGTGCAACCGGGCGAAGCGCTGGAGACCCTCAGGATCATCGAAAACATCCACGCGTTCGCCTAAGCACCATTCACAGCATCTACCTCTAAGAAAGGGAGAACTATGTCCTCCACCAAGAACGTTGCCGTCATCGGAGGCGGCATCCTGGGCGTCTCCACCGCCGTCCACCTGCTCCGCCAAGGCGCATCAGTGACTCTGCTGACCGAGCAGGGCCTGGCCAGTGAAGCCACCGGCCGCTCGCTGTCCTGGCTCAACTCGGCGGGCGAACGCTCCACGCCGTACCACCAGCTGCGCGTGGCCGGCGTTGACCGCTACCGCACTCTTTTCGCGGCGGATCCGAGCCGTGAATGGCTGCAGTTCGGGGGTGGTCTCATGTGGAACACGGCCGGCCAGAGCGAGGCCACCAAGGCCCGCCACGCCTACGAGAAGTCCATTGGCTACGATTCCCGGCTGTTGGCGCCTGAAGAGATCGCCTCAGTAACACCGGGCATCGATTCCAGTGCTGTCCCGGAGAACGCCATCTTCAACCCCGGCGAAGGATGGGTCAGCCTGCCGGACCTGGTGAACTTCCTGATGGAGGAATTCCACGCCCTGGGCGGCCAGTTGGTCCTTAACGCCGGCAAGGCTTCGGTAATGGTGAACGGCGGCCGCGCCACCGGCATCGAAACTGCCGGCGGTGAAACGTACCCCGCTGACGCAGTGCTGGTTGCCTGCGGTGCGGCTACCCCCGCCGTCGTCAAGCCTTTGGGTGTGGATATCCCCAATGGTTCGCCGGTTTCCATGCTGGTAGTTACCAAGCCGGTGGAGCACCAGGTGAGCGCAGTGATGAATACTCCGCGGGCCGCTGTCCGCCCGAATCCGGGCAACACTTTTGCGCTGGATCATGACTGGTACGAAGAGCAGATCACGGAGCACGCCGACGGTACCTTTACCATCCCGGATGATGTTGTCCAGGAGCTCGCGGACGAGTCCTCCAAGCTCATTGCCGGCAATCCCGAACTCAAGCCGGCGTCCTGGAAGATCGGCTACAAGCCCATCCCGGGCGACGGTGAGCCGGTGTTCGGCGAACTCGGCCAGGTGCCGGGGTGCTTCGTGGCCTTCACGCACTCCGGTGCCACGCTGGGCCTGATCGCCGGTGAGTTGTTGTCCGGTGAGATCCTGAGCGGCGAAAAGCACCCGATGCTGGCCACGTTCCGTCCGGGGCGTTTCTCCTAAGCCGTTCTTGTCACAGGAGACTTTTTGTCAAAGGCCAATGGCCCCGATACGCCATCTGCATAAGCGTGTCGGGGCCATTGGAGTTTAAGGTGACCTGATCAGCAGGTCATGGTGCCCTTGAAGGGCTTACCCGTCCAGGAGTTGTTGGTGCCTGGCACTTTGTAGTAGCCGCGGATTTCGTAGCTCCAGGTACCGATGATCTCGATGCCCGAACTGTACGTGCGTCCCGCGGCCTGGCTGAGATCTCCGGTGAACTCGAGGTTTCCGGAGCGATCATAGACCTTGATCTCGTAGTAGTTGGCGTTCACCACGGGTCCGTAGGAGTTCACTGTGACCGCAGTGTGAAGGCCCAAGGTGCATTTCATGGTCACGCTGGCGGTGACGGGAGCCTGGATACTTGCGGCGGAAAACTGCGGGGCAGCGGCTTCACCGTCAGTGAAGGCAGCAACCGCGGCCGTTGGACCGGCTATCAGGCCCAAAACGACGACGGCGACAATCACCAAAGCACGGAGGAAACTGTTCCGCGGTGTCATGGTGATCGTTCTCCTACTCTGGTGAGTTGTTGCTCTTGACGGGATACTCGCCGGGCCTGATCGGGCTGGGGGGAAAGGAAACCGATCAGGCCCGGCGGGGCTGGTGGTGGTGCTTACTTGGTGGTTTCGGTGCGTTGGGTGCCGGTGAAGGCGAAGGCGATGGTTGAGGTGGCGCCTTGGAAGGTGTTGTCTGCGGTGGTGGGGAACGCGGTGCAGGCCCGGCGGGGCTGGTGGTGGTGCTTACTTGGTGGTTTCGGTGCGTTGGGTGCCGGTGAAGGCGAAGGCGATGGTTGAGGTGGCGCCTTGGAAGGTGTTGTCTGCGGTGGTGGGGAACGCGGTGGTGACTTTGAGGTTGTCGGTTTTGGCCGAGGTCAACGAGGTGAGGTTGTTCAGGGCCTTGTTCGCTGCGATGACGGGGCCGGAGGCCAGGACTGTGGTTTTGGTGCCGGCGCAGTTGTAGGGTGCGGTGGCGCCGGTCCAGGCTACGGAGCAGTTTTCGATGGTCAGCTGCAGGCCGTTGGTGGCGTCGGTGGTGAGCAGGGAGGCGGTGGCGCCGGCGGAGGTGGTGAGGGTGACGTTGTTCAGGTCCGAGTTGCCGGTATTGGCCAGGGTGACGAGTTTTTCGACTTTGTCTCCGGGCAGCATTCCTGCGATGGNGGCGGCAGCGGTGCCTACCAGTGCGACGGAGGCGAGGATCTTGCCGGAGGTGGTTTTGAGGCTGATGGCCATGGGAATCAGTTTCCTTTCGGGAGGCCACCGTGAGACCGGCCGGCCGTTCATTTTCCAGCCTCTCTGGCTGACAAGAACTACTGTGCCGGGCCCGGATCAAGAACAAATCCTGTGAACGGTCAACACTTCCTCAGGAAAACCTCAAGACTCCCGCAAGCTGAATCGCATACCCCTCATCGAGCAGTTTTGGAGAAGCCCTGGATCCGTGGCCAACCTACTGTTAGGGGTATCAGTTCAAAGGACCAAGGGGAGCGAACACCATGACGGATACGGGCAAATCAGGCACGAAGGAAAAATCCTACGACGGCTTCACCGAAGAGGAGCGCGCCGCCATGAAGGAGCGCGCGCAGGAACTCAAGAAGGCGCCGCGCAAGAAGGCATCCAAGGCCGACGGTGAGGCTGATGTTCTGGCGAAGATCGCGGAGATGCCCGAGGCGGACAAGCTTATAGCTGAGCGACTCCACGCAATCGTCAAGGAGCACGCCCCGGACCTTAGCCCCAAGACCTGGTACGGCATCCCGGCCTATGCCCGGGACGGGAAGAACATTGTTTTCTTCCAGAGCTCCCACAAGTTCAAGGCCCGGTATGCCACGCTCGGCTTTGAAGAGAACGCTCAGCTGGACGACGGCGCCATGTGGCCGACGTCCTTCGCTATCACCGCAATGACGCCCGAGGTGGAAGCGCGGATCGTTGAACTCATCAAGAGGGCTGTGGGTTAGCTGCTGCTACGTCGGCTGGCTGTTGGCTGGCGGCAAATCCGGGTTCATTGGTTCAAGGTTGGGGTCTTCGGCCGTCCACACTTGAACGATTGCCCAAGCCACGGCTGCTATAGGAACGGCCAGGACCGCGCCAATGATGCCGGCGAGGATGGTGCCTGCCGTCAAGGCCATCAGGATGACCAGTGCGTGGAGCTCCAGGGATTTGCCCATGACGACCGGCTGGAGGAGATCACCTTCGAGCTGATTGACGGCAATTACTACGATCACCACGATCAGCGCCACGATGGGGCCGTTGGCCACCAGCGCAACCAGAGCGGCCAGGATTCCGGCCACTGTGGCGCCCACCAAGGGGATGAATGCGCCGATGAACACGATGATCGCCAAAGGGATGGCCAGTGGAACCTGCATGATCAGCAAGGCGGCGCCGATTGCCACCGTGTCCACTAACGCGACTATTGCCGTTCCGCGGACGTAGCCGCCCAGGACTTCCATGGTCCGCTTGCCAACGCGGCGGAGCTTGGCTTCGCGCCTGCCTGTGAAGGGCCGGAGGAAGAACTCCCAGATTTTGGCGCCGTCCTTGAGGAAGAAGAACAGGATGACTGCCACCAAGCTGGCACCGGCCAGGAACTCCGTGACCACTGACAGTCCGGTTACTGCGCCGGAGCGGACCTGACTGCTCTGGGCGAACTCCACCACGGCTTCCCGTGCTTGGGTCATCTGCTCCCGGTCAATGGGGAACGGCCCGTTCAGCAGGAAGTTCTCCAGTTCGTCCAGCCCACTTGCTGCCTGACTGATCAGCTCGTCCCACTGACTGCGCACCGACAACACGATGATGGTGATCACCCCACCGAGCACTATCAACAGGCCCAGGAAGGCGACGCCGGTTGCAAGGCCCGCGCGCCATCCGCGGCGTCGCAGCATGTTAACGAAGGGGCCGATTGCTGCCGCCAAAATAAGCGCGATGAGGACCGGGATGACCAGCAGCCGGATTTGAAGCAGCCCGAAGACTGCCACCACTGCCAGGGTCAAGATGAGCAGTATCTGGCTTGCCCGGACAGCCGTCCGGCCCAGTGAGTCCTTCCAAAGATCGGGCTTGGATGGCTTGTGGACGGAAACGCGGACTGTTTCCTCGGATGCCGTCATGGTGAGCTCCTGTTCATTCGCGTCGGTCAACCGACGAGATCAAACATAAGCCTACTGACTATTTCCCCTCTGCGGCGACGTTCCTAATTGAACGGGTCAGCTAGTGAGTCGGATCGGGGTGCGGCGGAACTGGCCCGGGATCCGGAACCGGTGATGGGCCAGGGCTTGGATTCGGGTCCGGAATGGGGCTCGGCGGAAAAGGTGTGGTGGGATCCGGGGGCGGCGGCACAGGTCCGGGATCCGGGGGAAACGGCTCGGGCTCGTGGGTGGGAGGAAGTGTCACGATCTCTCCTTTGCGTACTCAGGGTATAGCTCCGGCAGATGACTGCAGCCTACTCGTCCCGGTGGTGTGCCACCACCCTGATGGTTTCCACCGACGGGTCGGCCGGATCAGGGAGCACCATTCCTGCCGCACTTCCCGAGCGCAGGTAGTCCACCACCGCTGCGTTGATTCGTTCACCAGGGAGAACGGCCGGCACGCCCGGAGGGTACGGGGTGATTTGTTCCGCGGCGATCCGGCCGGCAGCTTCTTTAGCCGGCACATTCTCCACGGGACCGAAGAAAGCATCCCGGGGGAGCATCACGGTTTCCATCTCCAAGTCTTCCGGTTCCGGGAGTTGGACCTTTGATGGCTGGGGCATCTGTGGTGCCGCATTGATGAGTTGCCTCAGGCCCTCCAGCAAGCGCTGGCTGGTTTCTTCATTGTCGGACTGCGACAACGTTGCCTCAATGCGGCGGTGATCATTAAGCCCCACATCTATCCGGCAGTTGGCGCGCAGCCAGTCCGCAGCCTGATAACCGCTGATACCCAGCTCTCCCAGGTCGATCAAAACGTGCAGGGGATCAAAGTCGTGCGATGCCTCTTCCTTAATGAGCTCAGGACCCAGGACGTGGAGCCCATCCATGGCATCAATATCGCTCCGAACACGATCGGCCAAGGTGAGGGCCTTTTCCAGCAGGCCCCCGCCTTCTTGAACCATCTGCCGTCGCCAGCCGTCGATCGCCGCGTAGATCATCACGTTGGCGCTGGTGGTGGAAAGCAGGTCCGCGCACTGGCTGAGTCGCACGGAATCCACCAGGTTGCCTTGGAGGTGGTAGATGGATCCCTGCTCGAATCCCATGCCCATCTTGTGAACGCTGACAACGCAGATGTCGGCGCCGGCATCCATTGCCCAGGTAGGGAGTCGATCATGGAACGGCAAATGTGCACCCCACGCCTCATCAATGATCAGCGGCTTTCCGCGGGAGTGGCAGATTTCGGCGATTTTCTGAATGTCGGCGCATGTTCCGTAGGGAGTGGGGCTCGTGATGAGTGCTGCTGCGGCATCCGGATATCGCTGCCACATCTTCTCCACCTCTTCGGGGGACGGAGGGTGGGCAATGTGGAGGTCCCGGTCCCACTGCGGGCGGATCCAGCGTGGCTGCAAGCCGGACAGGATGATCCCGGCCACTACGGACTTGTGCGCGTCCCGACCAATCAACAGGTCACCGCTGCCTTTTGTCACGGCCAGAATGGAGGCCTTGACTGAGAGGGAACTGCCGCAGGTTGAAAAGAAGGCTTTGTCAGCGCCCACGGCCTCGGCCATGAGATCCTCGGCTTTGCTGAGGTACTCGCCGGAGGATTTACGATCGTCCAGGCCTGCCGTGGACAGAACGTCGGCACGGAAGGGCTCCGAGCCCATAATTTCAAGGGTCCTGGGATCTGCGCCGCGGCCCTGACGATGCCCGGGTGGGGTGAATCCGTAACGGTCGAGCCGGTGGTACTCGGCCAAGGCGTCCAGCAAGGGTGCTTCATTTTGGTCCAAGGTGTCCTCCATTCCTCTAAGTAATTCCTTGCCGCAGGGAAAGTAAGTAAACTTACAATCCATTTATCGGACTCTCCTTCTTCGTACCCCTTAGGCGCAAGGTGAATCACAATGACCTTCCAACGGCGACTACCACGGCCAATAGTGAAGGCACTGGCCGCGGCAGTGGACTCCAAGATGGCAGCACACTGCGAGGCCCTGAAGGATTTGGTCAAAATACCCGGCGTAGCGTGGCCGGGCTTTGACCGGGAATTGTTGGAAATGAGCTCTGCCCGCGTCCGCGAGCTCTTTTTGAGTGCCGGTTTTCCTGATGCGAAGATCGTCCGGGGTGAGGGAGATGCCGGTATTCCTGGCGCTCCCGCCGTGCTTGCCAAGCGGTCTCCGGCTCCCGGCTTTCCCGCGGTCCTGCTCTACGCCCATCATGATGTCCAACCTTCCGGGCCGGTGGAAGCCTGGGCCACGCCACCCTTCGAGCCGGAAGAACGCGATGGCAGGCTCTTCGGGCGTGGTGTGGCTGATGACAAGGCCGGAATCATCATGCATCTCGGGGCCGTCCAGGCTCTGGACTCCGTCTTCGGAAACGCCCACGGGCTGGGCCTCAGCCTCTTTATCGAGGGGGAGGAAGAATCGGGATCGCCAACGCTCGGCGGGATCTTCAAAAACCACGGGAACGAACTCCGTGCAAACGCAGCTATTGTGGCGGATTCAGGGAGTTGGAAGGTGGGAACCCCCGCGCTGACAGCCAGCCTCAGAGGCCTGGTGGACGGCGTCATCCAGGTCCGCATCCTTGACCACGCCCTGCATTCCGGAACCTACGGCGGACCGGTGCTGGACGCGCTGACCGTACTGGCGAAGATCATGGCCAGCTTCCATCACGACGACGGATCCGTTGCGGTTGAGGGGCTGGCATCCAGTTCCGCAACGGGACCGGAGATGGACCACGACGTTTTCCGCAGGGATGCGGGTCTTCTCCCCGGAGTGGAATTGGCCGGCACTGACTCATTGACTTCCCGGCTCTGGACCAAGCCCGCCCTCTCCTTCGTAGGACTGGACGCACAACCCATCGCCACAGCAGGCAATGTCCTGCTGCCACAGGCATCGGTGAAGTTCAGCCTTCGATTGCCGCCGGGCAGCGACCCCCACCAAGCAATGGAAGCTGTCCGGCGGCACGCTGTTCGGCGCACTCCGTTCGGGGCGGAGATGACATTCATGCCCGGGGCAAGGAGCAGGCCGTTCACCGTAGCTCCGGACGATCCTATGGTCCAGGCCACCCTCTGGTCGCTGGAGACGGCATGGGGTTCAGAAGCTGCGGAAGCGCAGCTGGGTTCCCGCGCCGTCATGATGGGCGTTGGCGGTTCCATACCGTTTGCCGCGGCGCTCGCCGAACAGCAGCCTGATTGTTCCATCCTTATTACCGGCGCAGAAGACCCGGATTCCCGCGCACATGGCGCCAACGAATCGGTCCACCTCGGCGAATTCAGGAACGCGATACTTGCTGAAGCCCTCTTTCTGGCTCATCTGCAGTACACGTCAGATCCTTCCTCCGGACAGTAAGCCGGAGCGGGAAGGGGCTGAGGTTTGCAGGCAGGGGTTCAGCAGGTTTCGGCCGTTCCGGGTTGCTGAGCCGAAATTCCGCCTGCTCAAGGAGCTCAGCCGCCCGTCAAGCCCGAACCGCTCGGAAGCAGCTTCCATCCACGGCTAGGAATGCTGCGGAAATATTTCTAGGTCATATGACCTAGAATCAACATTATGAATGATCTCCTGGAACTCGACACCGCCGGTCCCGTACTGATCGTTGGCGGCTACGGCACCGTCGGCACAGCCCTCACACGATTGGCCTCAACTGAATGGCCCCTTCTCCTGACGGGCAGGAACCCAGAGCGCGGCAGCCACCTGACCGGCCACAATGTTTCTGTCCAAAAATGGGACCTCAACCATTCGGAGCCCTTCGCCGCCAAGGTCAGGGCAGTCATCAGCACTGTCAACGACCCCCACGATCGGGTGCTTCGCGCCGCCGTCGGATCCGGCATTCCGTACGTTGACGTCACCCGGTGGACCAGCCGCGTCACCAGGGCGATCACCTTGGCCAGCCTCCTGAAGCCGACAGCTCCCGTGCTGCTGAGTTCCGGATGGATGGGCGGCGTCACCAACATTGTTGCGGCCCTCCTTGCTCAGGATCTGGGCGGGGCCCGCCACATCGACGTCGCCATCCGCTATGACACCAGCGATCAAGCCGGCGCAGATTCTGTCGACTTCATTGACAGGCTGGGACTGAACTTTGAAGTACGCAAAGGCGGTCAGGCCGCCGTCGTACGTCCCCTCACTGACACCCGCTGGGTGGACATTGCCGGGCACAGCACCAAAGTTGCCCGGCTCGATACGCCTGAACAGTTCACCTTGCCCCTTACTCTTGGGGCCGGCACGGTGGCCACTCGGATCGGGTTCAGTTCCAATTCATCCACGACGGCGTTGCTCGCCGCGCGAACGGCCGGACTGTTCCGCTGGGGTAGCGGGGAGCGGTGGGCGCCGCTACGACGTTCGCTGTTGTACTCTCCCGGATCGGGCGGAGTGGCTCACATCCGCGTTGATGTGACAGGGCCGCTCGGGACGGGAACGGCTGTCATTTCTGATCCACAAGGGCAGGCGCACCTCACCGCCATGGGTGGTTTGTTGGGTCTGCACACCGTTCTTGATCCGGCAGCCGAGCCCGGCGTTTCCTTCCCCGAATCCAGTACGGCGTTGAGTTCGGCGGTCGCGAAACTCGAGTCACACGGTGTGACAATATTGAGGTCATGACCGAAAGCAAGGGCGCCCTGAGGAAGGCGGCGCTCCTTGACGCTGCTGAAAATGTGCTGGTCACCAAGGGCAACGCACATGCTGCCATGCGGGATTTCGCGGCCGCAGCGGGAGTCAGCGTAGGGCACTTGCAGCACTACTTTCCCACCCGCGCGGACCTGATTCGCGCGGTGCTTGAGCGGAGTCTGGACCGTTCGCTGCAAAGGCTAGCCGAGGAGGCCACGCTGGACCTTGGTGTTGGGGCAAGCGGAGGCCTGACCCGTCAGGATTCGGCCCGGCTCCTCACGGCGCTGCTCCACGAGCATTCAGCGCTCGAGGACGTGAAGATGCACTTGGAGATATGGGCCATGGCGTCAGCGGACCCGCAAGCAGCGGATGCCTTGAGGAGCTTCTACGCGCAGTACGCCGCTCATGTGGCCGGGGTGGTGCGACGCGGGAGGCCGGACCTGCCCGAGGTAGAGCTTGCTGGTATCGCTGCCGCGATCGTGAGCCTTTTCGAGGGGGCAGCTGTCACCCGCTCGGACATCGCCGGCCTGCGAACAGAGCCCGGCGACAAGGCCATCATCCATGCGGCCCAATGGCTGATCCATGGGCAGGCGCCAGGCCAGTGACTCATCTCGTTCCAACCCCGGCCCAGCTCCGCTGGCAGCAGCTCGAATTAGGCGTCTTCATCCACTTCGGCATCAACACCTTTGCCGGCAAGGAGTGGAGTGACGGCACCCTTCCGGCGTCGAGCTTCAACCCAACAGAACTCGACGCCGGCAGCTGGGTTCGCGCGGCGAAAGCGGCAGGCGCCAGGTACCTCATCCTCACCGCCAAGCACCACGACGGATTCTGCCTGTGGCCGACGGCTACAACCGACTATTCCGTTGCGTCCTCGCCGTGGCGCGCCGGAAACGGGGACGTTGTCCGCGAAGTTGCCGATGCCTGCGCGGCGCAGGGGATAGGGCTGGGCCTCTACCTGTCTCCGTGGGACCGGAACGCTGATTGTTATGACGATCCCGCCGCCTACGATGATTTCTACGTCCGGCAACTCACGGAGCTCTGCACCGGCTACGGTCCGCTCATGGAATTGTGGTTCGACGGCGCGGGCTCGGTAGGCCGAGAATACGACTGGGACAGGATCATCGCTGTTGTTAAGGAACATCAGCCAGATGCCATGATCTTCAACGTGGGCCAGCCAACTATTCGCTGGGTGGGCAACGAGAATGGGCTGGCGTCTGATCCCGTCAACTATGTGGTGGACCGAACCTCCGACACCCAGTACACCGATTCCAGCTCCGGTCTGCACGCCGAACACTACTTACCGCCGGAGTGTGACGTGTCCATCCGCCGTGGCTGGTTCTGGCATCCGGATGACGAGCCGAAATCCGTGGAGCATCTGCTGGCCATCTACTACCAATCGGTGGGAATGGGTGCGAATCTTTTGCTGAACGTGCCGCCGGATACCCGGGGGTTGATTCCTGACGAGGACGTTGTTGTTCTCACCTCGTGGAAAGAGGAGTTGGATCGGTGTTTCTCCGCAGCGGTGGAAGCGACTGTTGAAAATCACGACGGCGGAGCTACCCTGCGGTTTCCGGCTGCGGTCACTTTCAACCATCTGGAGCTGGTGGAGGACCTGGAATTGGGGCAGCGGATTTCACGCCATGTGGTCTTTGCTGACGGGGTTCACCTTGTTGACGGAATGACTGTGGGCAATCGGCGGATCCACCAACTGCCCGTCACCACAGCGTCAGAGGTTCAGGTGACGTTGTCAGGTGGTGGCCGCTTGGCGTCGGCGCATGTTTATACAGGTGCCCTGGATGCCCAAATTCCCGAGATCCCCCAAGGATATGAAGCTCCCACGGACGCGCCGGAGTAGTGCTTCCCGTGGCCGGGGTGGTTCTCCCCGTGGCTGGGGTGGCTTGTCGGGCCGCTGACTTCATCGGGTAGCTAATAATGTCGGTGGCTGCTGACATGGTTAATTCATGGAACGGATTGGGGAAAGTCGAGTGGGTGCGGTGGCGGCGGATGCGCTCGTTCCTGCCTCTGTTCCTGCCGGGCTGGCAGTTGCTGTCTCGGCTGGCAGTGTCTGTGGTGACTTGATTGAGCAGTTGCGGGTGTTGGAGGGGATGAAGTCGGCCATCACCGCACTGCAAGCCCAGATCTCTGTGGCTTTTGATCTTGCGCAGCGTGCTGAGCAGGCTGATGCCGGTGTTCCTGCCTCGGAGCGGGGGCAGGGGGTGGGTGCTCAGGTGGCGTTGGCGCGGCGGGAGTCCCCGAATCGTGGGTCACGTTTGTTGGGGTTTGCGAAGGCTCTGGTGATGGAGATGCCGCACACGTTGGCGGCGTTGAATTCGGGGTTGTTAAACGAGTGGCGGGCCACGCTTCTGGTGAGAGAAACAGCGTGCCTGAGTGCTGAGGACCGGGCTGCTGTGGATGAGGAGCTCGCCCCGGATGCCGGGACCTTTGAGGGGAAGGGGGATCGGGCGATCGTTGCGGCGGCGAAAGCTGCCGCGTATCGGCGTGATCCGCGGTCGGTGGCGGGTCGTGCCAGCCGTGCTGCTGCGGAGCGGACCGTGAGTCTGCGTCCTGCGCCGGACACCATGACGTACCTGACCGCCCTGTTGCCGGTGGCCCAAGGAGTGGCGGTGTATGCGGCGTTGAGCCGGGCGGCTGATTCGGCGCGTTCGTGCGGCGACGCTGGGTCTGGTGATGTGGCGGGGTCCGATGTGGTTGTCCGGACCCGTGGCCAGGTCATGGCCGATACGTTGGTCGAACGCGTCACTGGAACCCCGGGCGGGTTTTCGGGGATTAACTTGGATTTGGTCATGACAGACCGCGCCCTGTTCCAAGGCGACAGCGAGCCAGCACGGCTTCAGGGGTACGGAATCGTCCCGGCCGAATGGGGACGGGAACTAGTCGCACGGGGTCCGGGCGGCAGCTCAAGCCCGCCGGCCAGCTCCGGACGGTCAGCGGGCGTAACGCAGGAAGCCCAGTCAGCGGGGGCGGCCCAAGTAGCCCGGGGCCAGGAGTTTGATGTTTGGCTTCGCCGGCTCTACACGGCGCCGGCTACGGGAGAGCTCCTGGCTACCGATTCCAAGGCCAGGCTCTTCACGGGCCGGTTGCGGCGTTTCATTGAAATCCGGGATGATACCTGCC
Organism: Arthrobacter sp. 9V; assembly: GCF_902506065.1. GTDB lineage: Bacteria > Actinomycetota > Actinomycetes > Actinomycetales > Micrococcaceae > Arthrobacter. The sequence goes on along the minus strand of NZ_LR732912.1, from coordinate 3,973,160 downwards.
GTACGCCCTACTGCGATGCGCCTATTCGACACATTGACCACGTGGTTCCGTGGCGCTCTGGCGGCGAAACCAACCTTGCGAACAGTGCCGGGCTCTGCGAAGCCTGCAACCACACCAAAGAAAACCCCGGCTGGAGCACCAAAACCAAACCCGGGCTCGTGGATACCGACGTCCATACCTTGGAAATCAGCACGCCCACCGGGCACACTTACCAATCCAAGGCCCCAGCACTGCCAGGGCATCAGCCCTCCAGAACGTAGACACCAGCTACGGCTGCTGCCTGCCTCAAACGCACCTTCAAAAAACTTTGAAAAAAAGTTTGTACCCCGCGTAACCCTTTGGGGTGCCCTGACGATTACGTCATTGAAAGGGCCGAGCTGGAATTTGTCCCCCATCATGTTCCAGCTCGGCTCTTCCTTGTCTCGGAGGAGTTTGGTCTTCGAGGAGTTGGTTTCGCAGGAGTGCAACCGGGGAGTTTGCGCCCGAGGTGTTTGCAGGCCCAGCGGGTCCTTCTATGGATGGCCGTGCGGAGCGGTTACCCTAGGTGGGGTCGTCCGGTGGTGACAAGGCGGACGTCCAGGCCCGGCAACGGACCTGCCGCCGATCGAAAGCCTCATTCCTGTGACCGACGCATTGACCGATGAAGCGCTACATGCACTCAAGGGCAATAACGCGGAACTGTTTGGCGCCGTTTACCAAGCGTACGCCGGCCAGGTTCTCGGCTATCTGACGGCCAAGGGTGTAGCAGATCCGGAAGCAGTCACGCAGGACGTTTTCCTTGCTGTCCTGCCGCGACTAGATGACATCAGCGGCGGAGTTCATGGACTCCGGACCTTCATCTTCTCGGTGGCTCACGCTCGCATGGTGGATGAGCACCGAAAGCAAAGGCGGGCCCCGGAACAGCACGAGTTCGAGCCGGAGCGGGACACCCGGGAGGTCAGCTCCGCAGAGACGGAAGCTATGGGACTCTTGGCGCCCAAGGAGGTCATGAAACTCCTGGACTATCTTGGCGACGAGCAGCGGGAGGTCCTGAGCCTCCGTATCGTGGCAGGCCTGACCGTTGATCAGGTCGCCGACATCATGGGGAAATCCGCCGGGGCAGTGAAACAACTGCAGCGGCGGGCACTTATTACGCTCCGTGAGCATTCGGCTGTGAAGGAATATGTGTCCCCATGACATCCAGGAACAATGAACGCGAAGTGATCGTGGACGAGCTGCTGCTCGACGCAGATGCCACCGACTCGCCTGACGTCCGGCGTGCGCTTCTCTCAATGGGGTCCTTCGCCAACCTTGCAGCCCCAACTCCGGGAGCGGAACTTTCGGCCATGCTGGCTGGCCCGCATGATGAAGTCAGCAAACGCCGTTGGAGGCACAAGCACCGCACCGCCGTAGTCAGCGTTGCCGTGGTGGCGGCGATGGGTCTGGGCGTCAGCGGTGTTGCTGCCGCAAGTTCCGGATTCACCAGAAATCCATCCTTTATGGATGAACTTCTCGGCAACGTCCGGCCGCAGCCGGCTGCCGCGCCCGTCCTGCCGATTCCCGATGCCCCCCGCGTCTTCACCAAACCCGCTCCTATTGTGGACCCCTCGGCGATTCCGCCGGTTCCAGGCGCTGGGTCACTGCCGGTGGCTGGCAGCGTCGCGTCTGGTCAAACGCAGGCACAGTCGGAGGCGCCAGCACCGGTAAAGGCGCAAGCGCAGGCGCCCGCACCGGCTCAGGCAGAGCTTCCAGCGCAGCCGCAGGTACCGGGCGCGGTCATCCCCGCCCAAAAGACCCCTGCCCAGAACACTCCCGCCCAGGACACCCCCGCGCAGCCAAATACTGCACCGATTCCAGCCCGGAACCCGCAGTCCAAGCCCGGCTCCGGCAAGGAGGAGAAGGAACAGGCGGCCAAACCTGATGCTTCCCTCCAAGGCGCAGGGAAACCGGCGAAGACCTCGCCAGGGGCGGAGGAGAGTAAGCCCGGACATCTGCCTCCAGGACTCAGCAGGGAACGGGCTGACCAGCAATTAGAGCGGTCCGATCAGCAATTCCAGGGGTCTGTGGACACGTGGAAGAAGTGGCTTAAGCGCTAGGCCAGCACTTGGCGCTTGGAGGAGATCACCCCGGTGTCGAAGCCGGCGAGGTGCAGACCGCCGTGGAATCGGGCGTGCTCGATCTTCACGCACCGGTCCATCACCACATCGAGTCCAGGACTCCGGGAAGATCATCGTGCTTTCGGAACACGTCCACAATGTCCGGAGACTCAGGCAGATCGGCCAGTGATGCGTAGGTGGGCTGGCCCAGGATTTCCTTGACCACGGGATTCACAAAGTACACCTTGTCCCGCGTTGAAGATTGCAGGTAGGTGGCCACGAAGTAGCTGGCGCGGGACGGCTTGTCCGAGGCACCAACGATCGCAATGGACTTGGCCTGGCGCAGAAGTGCCAGTCGCTCGGGGGCGGAGGGGCCCTCCCAGTAAGCTTGGGTCATGATGCATGTCAACGATCCGGCCGTCGTGGAGCGGTTGATGCGAACAAAGGGCACATGGGCAATAGTTGGCCTCAGTACCAATGAATGGCGCTCCGCGTATGACGTCTCTCTGTACGTGCGGGACAAAATGGGCATGGAGATCATTCCCATCAACCTCAAGGGCGAGGATGTGCACGGGGAAAAGGGTTACGCATCCCTTGCGGAGATTCCCGAGGCCAGGCACCCCATCCATGTTGTTGATTGCTTCGTCAACTCCCAGCGCGTGGGTGCGGTCATCGACCAAGCCATTGCGATCGGTGCCAAGGCCGTATGGCTTCAACTGGGTGTCTTTGACGACGACGCCGTGCAGCGCGCCCGCGACGCCGGACTGGATGTAGTAGTCAACTCTTGCCCGGCACGTGAAGGCTGGCACTACGGCCTGTGACTGCCGTTCCGATTACTCTGCTAGATTGCAGCTGAATCACTTCTTAAGTCTTTGGGGGACAACCATGTTCGGCGGCCATTCTGCGGTGCCTTCTTCCACTCCCAGCCGGCGAGCCGTCTTCGGTGTTGTGGGCGCGTCAGTGCTGGCCGGCCTGACAGCCTGCAGTGCCGCTGGGAGTTCGACGCCGGCGCAGACGCCCACTGGCGCTGCCGCCTCACCGGAGGTGCCGGGCCCGAACGGTGCCCTGGCCGTGGGAGGCGAGGTACCGACGTCGTCCGCTTCTCCGATGACGACGCCGCCGACGACACCTGCGCCGACCCCCACCGCCACAAAGCGCATCCGGCGAACGTTCATCCCGGACTATCAATTGCCGCCGATTGTTGGCGGCCTGGCACCGGTGATCACAAAAATCGAGACCAAGCATCCGGTGGTATTCCTGACCATTGATGACGGAAACATCAAAACTCCGGAGTCCATCAAGCTGATGGCAGAGTACGACCTTCCTGCCTCACTCTTCCTCACCAGGGACACGGTGGCGGACAACCCGGCGTTCTTCAACGCGTTCAAAGCCCAAGGAAGCTTGATCGAGAACCACACCGTGACGCACAACATCAACATGGTGCGGCAGTGGGGTTACCAGCAGCAACTGACGGACATGGTGGGAATGCAGGAGTACGCGTTCCAGCACTACGGCCGCCGTCCCACCCTCTTCCGGCCTCCGGGGGGCGCGTACTCCAACGTGATGCGCAAAGCCGTTGCCGACGCCGGAATGAAGGCGATCGTTACGTGGGAAGCGAAGGCGAACGCCGGGAAGATGGACTACCAGGTGGGCAACTCGTTGCGTCCGGGCGATATTGTGCTCATGCACTTCCGGGCAGAGTTCGCAGCTGACCTCGCTGCCTTCCGCGCTGCCCAGTTGGCCGCAGGCCTTGAAGTGGTGCTGCTGGAAGACTTCCTGGGCGTGGCCTAGACTTCCCTGGCGTGGTCTGGAGGCTCGCACCCGCAGGAACCATACCAGTAGGCTCTCCCCATGGACGTACCCACCCTCCGCGAAATCTGCCTCAGCTTCCCCGGCGCATTCGAGGATTTCCCGTTCGGCCCCGAAACCTCCGTGTTCAAGGTGCGCGCCGCCGTTGCTGGTGGAACCCGGCATGAGGCCAAGATGTTCGCGCTGTCCTCCATGGATCCGGACAACTGGTCCGTGAGCCTGAAATGCGAGCCGGCCTTGGCTGAACAACTCAGGGCAGCAAACCCGGAAATCACCGGTGCCTGGCACATGAACAAGACCCATTGGAACGGCGTCCGCCTGGACGGGGCACTTTCTGATGGCATGATCCGGGACATGGTGGAGGACTCCTACGACCTCGTGGTAGCCACGTTGAGCCGCAAGCAACAGGAGCAACTCGGCTGGGCCAGGCTCGCAAAACCGCAGGGCGCCTGACACACCCGCCAACCCCTCCCCATGGCGCTGACATGGGACTAGATTGAGACTGCATACCTAAAGACCTCAGCCACGTGCTGGTCAGGAGCGGTTTGATGCTGGATCGGAAGACGTTGGCCCCCGAAGCCCTCCTGTATGCCTCCATGGCCCATTGTGAGCGGACCAAGCATCCGATGATTGCTTTGCGCGCAAGCCCCGGCTCGTTTCCAGCGCGTAAAAAGTCCCGCACCGAAGCCTTGCTGGGATGTAGCTTGGCGCGAAAAAGCCCGGTATCACTGGGAACTAAGCGGCTAAGAGTGATGACCCGGCATGCCAGTGCGGAGTGCGGAAAGGCGCTCGCAGGCGGCCCGTAGAAAGATCACGCTTTGACAAATGTTGATCGAAAGTACCAAGAAAGATTGATTTTCAATCATTCCTGGTGAATTATGTCACAGAAGGTTGGTGCTGCCAGAGCGCCAACCCAGACTGTCTGACTGAACGGCTCTCCTTGCCGCAACGGTCGGGCACTACGAGTCACTGGAGGGTTTAGAAATGAACGTTCAGCACCAGTCCGTCGGTCGCCGTGGATTCCTGCGCGGAGCACTCGCAGCAGCCGTGCTCGTGCCCATGGGGGGAACCATTGCTTCGTGCGCCGCTGGCGGCGGCGGCACGACCACAGGCCCCACCGGCACCGTTTCCGACACCAACCCGTTCGGCATGGCTGACAAGGCCGCCCTCGACGCCGTGATCTTCAAGGGTGGCTACGGCATCGATTACGTCGAGTTCGCCGGCAAGATCTTCGAAAAGACGCACGAGGGCTCCACCGCCAAGATTTCTCCGTCCACGGACATCGCCCAGGAACTGCAGCCGCGCTTCGTCGGCGGCAACCCGCCGGACCTGATCGACAACTCCGGCGCGAAAGCAATCGGCTTCAGCACCATCCTTGCCCAGCTTGAAGACCTCACCAGCGTTGTGGAGGCCAAGAACCTTGAGGGCAAGGTCATCAAGGACACCCTGTACACCGGCGTACTGGCCCCAGGTACTTTTGACGGCAAGCTCGCCGCCTTGAACTATGTGCTCACTGTTTACGCCGTGTGGTACTCGGACTCCCTGCTCAAGGAAAACGGCTGGACCGTGCCGAAGACCTGGGATGAGATGTACACCCTGGGCGAGCAAGCAAAAGCCAAGGGCAAGTACCTCTTTGTCTGGGGCAAGGAAGCGGCCACGTACTACCAGGAACTGGCCATCGCGTCCGCCATCAAGGAAGGCGGCGACGACGTCCGCCTCGCCCTTGAAAACCTCAAGGCCGATTGCTGGTCGCACCCGGCCATCCAGTCCGTCTTCGCAGCAATGGACAAGATCGTCAAGGCCGGCTTCTTCAAGCCGGGCGGCTCCGGCACCCAGTTCACGGCCGCGCAGGCCCAGTGGAGCAATGCCCAGGAGGCCGTGTTCTACCCCTCGGGTTCCTGGATTGAAAACGAAATGAAGGATCAGACCAAGGCCGGCTTCAACATGATGGGTGCCCCGGCTCCGTCTGTCAGTGCCAGCCCCAAGATGCCGCAGACTGCACTTCACAGCGCTGCCGGCGAGCCGTACATTGTCCCCTCGCAGGGCAAGAACGCTGCAGGTGGCAAGGAACTGCTGCGCATCATGCTGTCCAAGGAAGCTGCCACCAACTTTGCCAAGACCAAGCTCGCACCCACCATCGTCAAGGACACCGTCCCGGCCGATGGATTCGGTTCCACCGCCTTGGTTTCACAGACCAAGATGCTTGGCGATGCCGGAGAGGACATCTACACCTGGAACTTCATTGACCTGTACGGCACCAACAAGGACCAGCTGGTTGTCTGGAACACCTTCCTGGACGGCAAGTCGGACGTTGCAACTCTCACCTCCGCGCTGCAGAACATCACGGACAAGGTCCGCAATGACAGCTCGGTCAAGAAGATCGAAGTGAAGTGACTTCAGTGAAAACTCAGCAGAGCCGGAACGACGACGGCCTGGCCGCCGTCGTTCCGGCGAAGGCCCCACCGCAAGTGGTGAGGCGGCGGCGTAAGCCATTGACGTGGGACAAGGTCAGTTTCTTTGCGGTGTTTCTCGGACTGCCGTTGGCGATCTACCTTTTGTTCGTGATTTGGCCCTTTATTCAGGCTTTCGGATATTCGCTGACGGACTGGTCCGGGTTCTCGCCCAATCAGAACTTCATCGGCCTCGATAACTACGTGAAGATCTTTACTGACGACATCTTCATGAAGGCGATGTCCAACAACATCCTCCTGGTCATCTTCCTCCCCATCATCACCATCATCCTGAGCCTGGTGCTCGCCTCGCTGGTGACCGTTGGTGGAAGCAGCAAAGGCCAGATCAAAGGGTTGCGCAATTCCAGCTTCTACCGTGTGGTGTCGTTCTTCCCGTACACCATTCCGGCAGTAGCGATCGGCATCATGTGGGGGCAGATCTACGATCCTTCCGGTGGTTTGCTCAACGGCATCCTCACCGGCCTGGGCCTGGACCAGTTCAAGGACTTCGCCTGGTTGGGTGATAAGAACACCGCCATGATCGCCACCATGTTCGTCATTGTGTGGGGCTTCGTGGGTTTCTACATGGTTCTCTTCGTGGCCGGCATCAAGGGTATTCCTGCCGAACTTTTCGAGGCCGCCAGGATTGATGGAGCGGGTCGCTTCCGCACCGCCGTGTCCATCACCATCCCCCTGATCCGCGACAACATCCAGACCGCATACATCTACATGGGCATCCTGGCGCTTGACGCGTTCGTTTACATGGCCGCGCTGAACTCCGGCGGTGGTCCGGACAACTCCACGCTGGTCATGGCACAACAGTTGTTCTTCACGGCATTCAGCAAGGGACAATTCGGCCTCGCAAGCGCCATGGGCGTTGTCCTGGCCGTTGCCACGCTGATCTTCTCCGGATTGGTGTTCCTGGTCAACCGGCTCACCGGCGGCGATAAGGATGTGAGCCTGTAATGAGTACCAAAGTCTCAACTCCGGAAATGAAGTCACTGCACTTCCAGCCGCGGACCCCGGCAACCACCAAGGGCGACAAAGTGGTGGGAGCGGTATCGCACACCGCGCTGACCATCTGGACCCTGATCGTCATCCTTCCGCTCTTGTGGACCTTCATGTCCTCCTTCAAGACGTCCAGCGAGATCTTCGCTTCGCCGTTCGCTTTGCCGGGTGAGTGGAAGCTGGACAACTACGTCAAGGCGTGGAGCGAAGCCGGAATCGGCAGCGCGTTCCTGAACTCGATCATCGTTGTGGCCGCGGCCCTGGTGATCGTGATGGTCCTCGGCGCCATGTGTGCCTACGTTCTGGCCCGTTACACCTTCCGGGGCAGCAGGGCCATCTACTACCTGATGCTCGCCGGCCTGACGTTCCCCATCTTCCTCGCCATGGTGCCGTTGTTCTTCGTCCTGAAGAACATGGGCCTCTTGAACACCCTGCCTGGACTGATCCTGGTGTACGTGGGCTTCGCGCTTCCGTTCACGGTGTTCTTCCTGTTCTCCTTCTTCAAGTCGCTGCCGCACGAAATCACTGAAGCAGCGGCCTTGGACGGAGCTGGGGAGTGGCGGACGTTCTTCCAAGTCATGCTGCCCATGGCCAAGCCCGGGCTCGCCTCCGTTGCCATCTTCAACTTCCTGGGCCTGTGGAACCAATTCCTGATTCCTGTGTCCATCAACGCGGCCGGTCCGCGTGTCCTGTCCCAGGAACTCGCAGCCTTCGCCGGTCAGATGGGCTATGCCGTGGATTATGGCGCGCTGTTCGCAGCAGTCAGCGTCACGGTGATTCCGGTGCTCATTGTCTACGTAATCTTCCAGCGTCAGCTGCAAGGCTCCGTTTCGCAGGGCACGTCCAAGTAGCAGGCACCACGAAGTAGCACAACCAAGCCATAACAGCGCCCGACGGCGGTCCTCACCTTTTGGTGCGGGCCGCCGTCGGGTTTTAAGGGCAGTGACAGAATGGTACGGAATCTGTAGTGCAACGAAAGGCAGCAGCCCCGTGATCTTTATTGTGGTCAAGTTCAACGTCAAAACCGACTGGTCCGAGCGATGGCTGGACCTGGTGGCCGACTTCACCAAAGCGACCCGCGAAGAGCCCGGTAACTTGTGGTTCGACTGGTCCCGCAGTGTGGAGAACCCCAACGAGTTCGTCCTGGTGGAAGCCTTCCAGGACGATGCCGCTGAGGCCCACGTCAACAGCGCACACTTCAAGAAGGCCATGGAGGACATGCCCCAAGCCCTCGTGGAGACTCCCCACATCATCAGCCGCCAGTTTGAAGGCAGCGGCTGGGACCGTATGGGTGAGCTGACCATCGAGTAACTAGTCCTCGCTGTGCAGCTCTCTTTGCCGTGCGCTCAGCAGCTCAAACTCCGGCCGGGCAGCCACGAACCGTTCAACGGCGTCGAGCACTTGCTGAAGGTGTGCGTGGTCCGGTGCTACCATGGCCGCCCCAACAAGTGCTCGTCGGTGCTGGTCTTGCAGCCCTGTTTCGGCAGCAGAAACCTCGAAGCGCCGCTTCAGCTCGGCCACGAGGGGGCGAACCAGGGAGCGCTTCTCTTTGAGGCTATGGACATCACCCAAGAGGACGTCGAATTCAACCCAACCAATCCACATGGTTCATTATTATCACCGCATCTTGAGCCAATCTTGAGCAAACGCAGCATTGAGGTTGAGGAAGCCCCGGGACACTGATCTCAAAGGCAAGGATGACCAGCTGAGGGGGTTGGCATGGGGCTCGATGCATTCTCGGTGAGAGTAGCGCTGGGCGTGGTCACGGTGACCCTCCTGGTGCTGTTCTGTACATCCTTCCACCGCACTCGCTCGCCATACGCCGGTTGGTGGAGCCTGGCTCTGCTCGAGTTCATGGTGGGTAACGCCGCTTTCCTCCTCAATGGAACCCCCCACCAGGCGTGGGCAAACCCCGCCGGCAATGTCCTGGTGGTGGCAGGCGCCTTCAGCGTATGGGCTGGAGCGAAGACCCTCAGGGACCGGAAAGCTGCGCCATGGCAGTTGATTGTTGGCCCCGCAGTCACCGGTATTGCATCCTGCCTGGAAAATCCCGCGAACAACGTATGGTCCGGCGGCTTCGTCTACCTGGCCATGATGACCGTGGGCATAGCGTTGGCCGCCTACGACCTCTGGTTCATCAAGTCCTCGCACTCCCAAGTTCACAAGGCACTCTCCCTGGCGGCAGGTTTGCTGGCCGCTTACTACCTGGGCCGTTGGATGGTGTACCTCATTGAAGGGCCGGCCAGCCATGCGTTCCGCACGTACTTCGGGCCCGGACCTTCCGCGCTGATATCCATGGTCCTTTTGGTCACTGTTTCCTTCAGCATGACGGCCCTGACCAGCGACCAACTCATCAAAGGCCTCCGCGAACGTGCCACAAGGGATCACCTGACGGGGCTCCTCAACCGTGGAGCCTTCCTGGATCTGGCCACCACTGAGCTGGACCGCCTGCACTCCGGCGGCTCCGGCGCGGCGGTGGTCCTGGCTGATCTGGACCATTTCAAATCCGTCAATGACGAACATGGTCATGGAGCAGGGGACGTGGCCCTGCGGGCCTTCGCCGAGGCTTGCACTGCCTCGGTCCGGTCTACTGACCTGATCGGACGCTATGGAGGCGAAGAGTTTGTTCTCTTCCTGCCGGGGGCAACACAGGACCGGGCGGAGAACATCGCCGCCGAAATCAGCCGCCGGATGGCAGCCATGAAGGCCCCGGAAGGTGTTGTCTTCCCCACCATCAGTTATGGAGTCACCTCAAGCATTCCCGCGTCCGCCGATCTCACTTTCATGATCGAGGTAGCTGACGCAGCCCTTTACAGTGCAAAGGCGCAAGGCAGGAACAGGATTGTAGGAGCCGACCGCCCGGAGGCGGCCACTATAGCGGATGAGGCACGATCATGACCTTCAACGAACTCACCACCCGGATCCAGATCCAGCACACCCAGGAAATCTCCGCGTTCCGGCAGGACATCACCAGCCCCCCGTACAAAGCCGGAACAGCCACCACGCTGAACGCTGACCGCCGCTCGGTCAGGATGGGGCCCGTTCAGTCTGTGGAGGACAGCAACGCGAACCTGACCATAGTGGCCGACGTCGAAGGCCTCGCCTGGTTCACGGCGGACAAAGGCCTCCTGGGCAGCTGCATCACAGTCTCTATTGCGGGCCACCGCAGGAACACCGGCACCCGGGTACACCTCCCGCTCGCAGAATGTGATGCCTGGGTTGAGGCCATCCTCGGAGGAGCCTGGATCACCCACGTATACCGTGCCGGTGACAAGGTTGAGCCGGGAGGCAGGCTGGACGTCGCGTCCTACCGGCTCTTCCTGGACGAACGCCGCAACCCCGTCTCCAAGCCCCAGGCTGTTGCCGACTCAACGTTGCGGCGCCTGGAAGAATCGTGAGTGCCACCAAGCCCCGCAGGCTGGTTTCCGCTGATTCCCGGCTCGAGAATCTGGAGAGGCACGTCCAGGCTTTGATGGCCGAACTCCATCACGCCCGGTACGAGCAGCGCAGGGAGGCTCTTACAGATGCGCTCACCGGGCTGGGAAACCGCCTGGCCTTGGTGGATGCCTTCGTAAAAGCCCAACAAGCCACGGCCGAGGGAGCCCTCCCGCCGGCACTCCTCCTCCTTGACCTGGACGGGTTCAGGGCACTGAAGAACTCTGCAGGCCATGCAGCCGCGGACCAGGTTCTGATCACCGTTGCCATGCGCATCCGCTCGGCCGTCCGGGAGAACGACGTCGTCACCCGCCTGGGGGCCGACGAATTCGCGGTGCTGTTGCCCGCCACCCCTCAAAGCCGGGCCACCGCCGTCGGGAACCGCATCCTGGCGGCGCTGGAACCGAACATCGACCTCGGGAACAACAGCGTCCGTTGCGGTGTGAGCGTCGGCCTGCGCACCGCGGAGCCACATCACACCATTGAAGACCTTCTCCAAGAGGCTGACCTGGCCATGGAAGAATCCAAAAACGAGGGCAGGAACAAACTCAAGGTATTCGACCCCGCAACCCTGCACGCGCGGCTGCTGCAACGGCAGATAGTGGGAGAACTCCGTGACGCCATCCGTTCGGATCAGCTGGTCCTGTACTACCAACCGATCGTGGAGCTGGCCACCGGCAGGATTGAAGGGTGCGAAGCTTTGGTGCGGTGGAAACACCCCGTGCATGGCCTGATCATGCCGGACCAGTTCATCCCTGTTGCCGAGGCCACCGGCCTGATCGCGGAATTAGGCAGATGGGTCCTGCGCGCGGCCGTGGGGCAATTGCGGTCCTGGCGGGACGCCCCGGCCACCGCACATCAGGACTTCTCCATGAGGATCAATGTCTCGGCCGCCGACCTTCAAAGCCTGGAGTTCGTGGATGACGTCAGCGAAGCCCTGGCGGAGAAAGGCCTGGCCCCGGAGTCACTGGTGCTTGAGTTGACCGAGAGTGCCATCATCCACAACAACGAGCTGGACCGTTACACCCTGGCGAGCCTGCACAGGCTTGGTGTAGGGCTGGAGATCGACGACTTCGGAGCAGGGTACTCGTCCATGGGGTACCTGAGGAAACTGCCCGTAGACCGGGTAAAAGTGGACCGTCAGTTCGTGCAGGACCTGGGCAAAGACCCTTCCCAGCTGGACTTCCTGGCCGCCATCCAGCAAGTCATCCGCTCCTGTGGCCTGGAAGGTACCTGGGAGGGTATTGAGACCGCCGAGCAGGCTGCAGCACTTCGGAGCATCGACTGCGCGAGCGGTCAAGGGTATTACTTTGGCAGGCCGTTGCCGGAGGCGGAGTTCACGGACCAGCTGGCCCGGCTGCGGACCTGGCCTGCTTAAACCAAAACGCGGGGCCATCTGGATGGCCCCGCGTTTTTAACTGTCCTTAGCCGAAGTACTTCGGCAGGGTGGCTTCGTGTGCTTCGCGGAGAGCGTCCAAGGAGAGCTCGTCCACGCCGTTGATCTCCAGCTTTCCACCGGCAGCGTCAACAACGCCGATCCGGAGGTGGGCGAAGCCGCGGGCGGTGCACATGTCCTTGAAACGGACTTCCTCGGAGCGCGGCACGGAAACGATGGCCCGGGCCTGCGTCTCGGAGAAGAGGGCCGTGAACAGGTCCACGCCGTCGCGCTCCATGAGTTCCTCAAGGGCGATGCGGGCGCCCACGCCGTAGCGCAGCGAGGACTCCACCAAAGCAGCCGCGAGGCCACCTTCGGAGAGATCGTGTGCTGCATCAACCATGCCGTCGCGGGAAGCGTTGATGAGGATCTCGCCCAGCTCGCGCTCTGCTGCGAGGTCAACCTTCGGCGGCAAACCACCGAGGTGGCCGCGAAGGTTGGACCATTCCGACCCGTCCAACTCTGCTGCGGTGGTGCCCAGCAGGTAGATGGCCTGTCCGTCCTCGCGCCAGCCCGACGGCGTGCGGCGGGCGACGTCGTCGAGCTTGCCCAGGACTGCCACCACAGGGGAGGGGTGGATCGGCGTGGTGCCGGTCTGGTTGTACAGGGAAACGTTGCCGCCCGTAACGGGGATGCCGAGTTCCATGCAGGCGTCGGAGAGGCCACGGATGGCTTCGGCCAGCTGCCACATGACATCAGGGTCCTCGGGGGAGCCGAAGTTCAGGCAGTCGCTGACAGCCATGGGGATGGCACCGGAGGTGGCAACGTTGCGGTAGGCCTCAGCCAACGCAAGCTGTGCACCCTGGTACGGCTCAAGGTAGGTGTAGCGGCCGTTGGCGTCGGTAGCCAAGGCAACGCCCAGGCCGGTTTCCTCGTCAACGCGGACCACGCCGGCATCGTCCGGGAATGCCATGGCAGTGTTGCCACCCACGTAGCGGTCGTACTGCTTGGTGATCCAGGCCTTGCTGCACATGTTCGGTGATGCCACCAGCTCGGTGACGGCTGCGGCCAGCTCGGTGGGAGCCGACGGACGGCCTGCGTCCTCTACGGAGCCGGTGAAGGCGTTGGCCTGGACCGAGTCCTGCCACTCCGGGCGGGCGAACGGACGGTCGTAGACCGGGCCGTCGTGCGCAACGGTGCGGGGATCGACGTCGACGATTACTTCGCCTTCCCAGGTGATGATGAGGCGACCGGTGTCGGTGACTTCACCCAACCAGGAGTACTCCACGGCCCACTTGTCCATAACAGCCTCGAACGCTGCGATGTTCTCCGGGGTGACCACGGCCATCATGCGTTCCTGCGACTCGGACATGAGGATCTCACCCGGGGTAAGCGTGGGATCGCGCAGCAGGACGGAGGTCAGTTCAACTTCCATGCCGCCGTCACCGTTGGAGGCGAGCTCGGACGTAGCGCAGGAAATACCTGCAGCGCCCAAGTCCTGGATGCCCTCAACCAGCGAGCCCTTGAAGAGCTCCAGGCAGCACTCGATCAGGACCTTCTCAGCGAAGGGGTCGCCCACCTGGACGGCAGGACGCTTGGAAGGCTTGGTGTCGTCGAAGGACTCCGAAGCCAGCACCGAAGCGCCGCCAATGCCGTCACCACCGGTGCGCGCACCGAAGAGGACAACCTTGTTGCCCTTGCCGGAAGCGTTGGCCAGGCGGATGTCCTCGTGGCGCATAACGCCCACGGCCAGTGCGTTCACCAGCGGGTTGCCCTGGTAAACGGAGTCGAACACCATTTCACCACCGATGTTCGGCAGGCCAAGGCAGTTGCCGTAGCCACCGATGCCGGCAACAGCACCGTGCATGACGCGGGCGGTGTCCGGGTGGTCGATCGCACCGAAGCGCAACGGGTCCATCACGGCAACCGGGCGGGCGCCCATGGAGATGATGTCGCGGACAATGCCGCCGATGCCGGTAGCGGCACCCTGGTACGGCTCAACGAACGACGGCGAGTTGTGGGACTCGATCTTGAAGGTGACGGCCCAGCCGTCGCCCAGATTGGTGACGCCGGCATTCTCGCCGATGCCCACCAGCATGTCTTTCTTCATTTCCTCGGTGACCTTCTCGCCGAACTGGCGGAGGTGGTTCTTGGAGGACTTATAGGAGCAGTGCTCGCTCCACATGACGGAGTACATGGCCAGCTCGGCGCCGGTAGGGCGGCGGCCCAGGACCTTGACGATCTCGTCGAATTCGTTCTGCTTCAGGCCCAGCTCGGCCCACGGGAGTTCCGTGTCCGGGGTCTTGGCGGCGTGCTCAACGGTGTCGATGTTGAACTTCTTGGTGGTTTCCGTGGTCACTTGTCGCCTCCCACAATCTTGGTCAAAACGGAGGTGAAGAAGCCCAGGCCGTCGGTGTCGCGGGGAGCGCCATCAAGGGACTCGGGACCGAAGCCGGTCTCCACAGCGTGCTCCGGGTGCGGCATGAGGCCCACCACGTTGCCGGCAGCGTTGGAGATACCGGCGATGTCGCGGCGGGAACCGTTCGGGTTGAAGCCCACGTAGCGGAACACCACACGGCCCTCAGCCTCAAGGGCATCCAGGGTCTTCTCGTCCGCGATGTACTGGCCGTCCTGGTTCTTCAACGGCACAATGATTTCCTGGCCGTTGGTGTAGTCCACGGTCCAGGCAGTGTTGGCGTTTTCCACGCGCAACGTCTGGTCCCGGCAAATGAACTTCAGGTGGTCGTTCTTGATCATGGAACCGGGCAGCAGGTGCGATTCGGTGAGGATCTGGAAGCCATTGCAAATACCCAGCACGGGGAGCTTCGCCTCGGAGTTCGCTGCATCGATGATCTTGGACATCAGCGGAGCGAAACGCGAAATGGCGCCTGCGCGGAGGTAGTCACCGTAGGAGAAACCGCCGGGAATGATGACGGCGTCAACATCACCGAGGTGGTCGTCAGCATGCCAGAGCGGGACCGCCGTGGCGCCTGCAAGCCGCACTGCACGGGCGGCGTCGCGGTCATCCAGCGTGCCGGGGAAAGTAACCACGCCGACCTTCGCGCCGGCCAGCCGGGGCTCTGCGGCAACTGCCACAGCCTCGCCAATCAAAGGGATGGATGTCATATCAGGCCTCGACGACCTCGACGTTGACAACATCCTCGATCACCGGGTTGGACAGGAGCGTCTCGGCAGCTTCGCGGGCCTGGGCCAGGATAGCGTCGGTCACCTCGCCGTCAACCGTCAATTCGAAGCGCTTGCCTTGGCGGACTGCGCTGAAGCTGTTGAAGCCGAGGCGGGGCAGGGCACCCACAATGGCCTTCCCCTGGGGGTCCAGAATCTCGGGCTTGGGCATGACGTCAACGACGATCCGGGGCATCCGGTAACTCCTGTGCGGTGAGTTGGGTGAACCTTAAATAAGGCTGCCGCGGAGGTGCCGTCTCACGCCGTTCAGCCGCATCCAAACAGCGTCTTGAACACAGGGTTAAACACGGTTGTGAACTGCAATGTTTGAACGGCATGGGGGGCGCTCCGCGAGCTTGCACACCTATTCTACCGGGAGCGGCGCACATACCCTATTCAGCCCGATTGTGCGAGGACACCCCGCCGCGGCGGGGGAAATTGACCGGTTGGAGTCCCGACGGCGGTACTTTCCCCGGGTGGTCCGCGTCACTAGGATTGCGGCATGGCTGAGAAACCGAAATCGATGGTGCTGGGCGTTGTGGCTGCAGCTGTTTTTGCGGGTTTGGGCCGAATGGTCATCCAGAAGGTCATGGCGGACCGGGCCGCGCGAAACAGCCGGGTGACCGCTCCGCTGGACGCTGAAACGCGCGCCAAAATCAGTGACGCCCTGCGCACTCCGAGTAAGTGAAACCTATCCTAAAAACGGCCGTTTTCCTGCGGAATGACGCGGATTAGGGCACATAGAAATGCGCTATTCAAAGCGGTTAAATGTTGTGATTCCGGCGTAGTTTGGAAAGACACGAGGGGTTGGTCCCCAGTACCTTTTCAGATCCAAACCAGGAGGAACAATGACCGAACACATTGCCGAGGTATCCGCCTGTAGCGTTGGCAGCTGCGGATTCAACCATGATGGATGCACTGCCTTTGGAATCACCATTGGTGGAACACAGGACCACGCTTCCTGCGCAACATTCATTGACACCAATGCCATGGGCGGCCTTCCGAAGGTCCTCGCACACGTAGGCGCCTGCCAGCGTTCCGAGTGTGTCCACAACAACAACCTCATGTGCGAAGCGCACAATGTACGGGTTGGCCCTGGACGCGAAGCCGCTGACTGCCTGACATACGAGCACGCCTGATATTTTCGAAAAAAGCGGGCCTGACCTCAACGGAGGTCAGGCCCGCTTTTTTGTGCGCTTTAGCTGCCCTTGGGGTTGTTTGCGTCCTGCAGCTCCTGCTCGGCCACGGCCTGGATCAAAGCCAGGAGCTCGGGGTCCAGTCCCGGCGCGAATTCTTCCTTGCGCTCCGGGGAGATAGTGATGGGGTATCCGTCAGGCATGACGTCGGTGCTCAGCTCGGTGCCGTCGTTGGACGGGGACGCTCCACGGAAGAGCTTGCCGGCCTCGCTCAGGTTGTCAGCGCTGAAGGTGTACTGGATGCTCTGCAGCCCCTTGTCCAACAGCTTCTTCACTTCCGGGAATTGCTCCGCGTTGGTCTTGGGAATGGGAAGTACTTTGCCCCAGTTCACTCCCAGGCTTTCCAACGCTTTTGCATAAGCATTCTCATGCGCTTGGTCGCGGACAATCAGGTAAGCAATGGTGGAACGGGCTGTTTTGTTTTCCGTCATCTCGTAAATTCGGCACTTCTGCAGCCTGCCGGTTGATTCGAGCATGAGGTTGTAAAGCAGGTCCAGCACCAGGTTGCCGCTGTTGTAGACGTACGAACCACTCCAGGGGTTGCCCGCTGCATCCACCGGCAGCGCGCCCTGCGCACCTACAAGGTAGTGGTGGATGTTGCTGTGGTCCAATGCGATGTTCAGGGGAGTGGCACCCTTTGCTCCGGGCTCGTCCACGGGATCGTTCTTCTTGCCCTGGTAGCGCGGTGATCCATCAAGAAGCTGCGAAATGGTGGTTCCAATGAGTTCCACATGGCTGATCTCCTCTGTTCCGATCCCTTGGAGGAGGTCCTTGTAGGGCTTTGAAGCGGGGTCGCCTCGGAAGTTCATGCTCTGGAACAGGTATTGCATCATGGTGCGCATCTCACCGAATTGTCCGCCGAGACCTTCCTGGAGGGCGTTTGCTGCGGCGGGATCGGGTTCGTCAGCGGCGATTTCGTTGATGAGAAGTTGGGTGTGCAGGTACATTGCGATTCCTCACGTTGTTCATGCTGCGTGTTTGGAGTGGAATCCCTCTGCTGGCCACCCCGGACCCACCTACCATAAGCATGCTTACTATTGTGAGGCAATGAAAAATATGGCCTGATCGTCAGGCGTCAACGTGCAACTTGGTTGGCTCAGCCGGCAACCTGGTTGGTCAGTGGCTTGCCTTCCTTGAGCGCTGTGACGTTGGCGGTGACAAGTTTGGCGGCACCCTTGGGGCGGTTTCCAGCCACATGCGGTGTGATGATCAGGTTCGGCGCTCCCCACAGCTTTGAGTCGGCGGGTAGGGGTTCAACCTTGGTGACATCCAGTGCGGCAACCCGCAATTTTCCTTCCTCCAGTGCTGCCAGAAGGGCGTCTTCATCCACCGTGGCTCCGCGCCCGACGTTGACAAAGATGGCAGTGTCCGGGAGGGAGCGGAGGACGTCTTCGTTCAGGGCATCCGCGGTTTCCGGGGTAGCGGGCAGGATGGAAACCAGGACGTCCGTGGTGCGCAGGACCTGGTGGAATTCGTCGTCAGCCACCACGGGGAAGCCGTAACGTTCACCCTTGGAACCGGCCACTCCAGTGACGTTCGCGCCCAAAGCGGCCAGCAGGGGAGCCAGCCGCCCCGCGATCGAACCGAAGCCCCAAACGGTGACGTTGGCGCCGTCGAGCGTGTACAACTGCTCAGTGTCGGGCGCGGACTGCGCGGCGTTGAAGGGCTCATTCCACGTGGAGTCCTGCTGGGACTCCGCTAGCTGGTCCAGGCGGCGCACGGCAGCCAATATCAGTGCCAGCGCGTGCTCGGCTACGGGGCCGTCGTGCAGTGAGCGGCCTGATGTGATGGCCACGTTGTCCGCGAAGCCTGCTGCCAACACTGAATCCGGGCCGGCCGCGAGCGTCTGTACCAGCTTGAGGGAGGGCATCGTTTTGGCGGCGTCGCTCAGGTTCTCCGCGGTGTTCCGCCAGGCCACCAGCACCTCCGCGTCCCGGTGCTCGCCGGGGATGGGCTTGTCCACCTGATACACCGCCACCTCTTTCTCCGGAACGGAAAGCTCCGAGAGGTCCAGCTCGATGGTGTCCGGGACGAGGATTTTCACTGCGGCTCCAAGGGTCAGGGCGGGTGGGCGGTATGTTCTCGAGGCTACCGTCCGCTCTTAAGTTTCATGACGAATCACCGGCTCTGTGACAAGACAAAATTCCTGAAATGTGCTGTATGTCATATTCGGCTCTCACTAGGTACTCTGTGACTCGGCTGGTTGCGCGGCTTTGACAAGAACTGTCAAAGGTTCAACCAACTTAAAGTTGACAGGCCTGGGCGATGGAGCCTGGTCCTCCCTCAGTGAAAGGTGCAACCACTCGTGAAATCACAAGGAAAGAGCTTCGTCAGAAGCGGGGGACTCCGAAAGGCTGCGGCGCTCGCCGTTGGCCTGCCGTTGCTCCTCTCGTCCATGGCGATGCCGGCCCAGGCCGCTCCCGCCCCGGAGACGCCCGGGAATGTTGCAGGCGTGGCCAAGAAGAACCTTGACCCCAGCGCCTACAAGGACGGCCGCTACATGGTGGTCCTGGCCGAGAAGCCTGCAGCTACTTACGACGGCGGCACGGCGGGCCTTGCTCCCACCAAGCCCGAAGAAGGCAAGAAGCTCGACGCCAACAGCGCCGAGGTAAAGGAATACCAGCAGCACCTTCAGCAGAAGCAGCAGGAAGTTGCCAAGCAGGAAAACGTCACCATCAAACGTGACTTCACCACCGCCGTCAACGGCTTCAGTGCCAACCTCACGGCGGACCAGGCAATCAACCTTGCCAAGGATCCCAAAGTCCTCATGGTGGCACCGGACACTCAGTACGCCCCGGACTACTCAACCTCGGATTTCCTCAAGCTCAGCGGCCCCAACGGGACGTGGGCCACGCAGTACGGCGGCCAGGACAACGCCGGCAAAGGCACCGTAGTTGGTGTGATCGATACCGGCTACACCCCCTCAAACCCCTTCTTTGCAGGTGAGCCCGTTGGCCCGCTGGTGGGCAACCCCCAGGTAGGCGTTCCGTACCGCACCCCTGACGGCAAGATCGCCATGCTCAAGGCCGACGGCGACACCTTCGTAGGCGAATGCCAGCCCGGCACCGATACCGGCGCCGACTACGATGGCAGCGCCTGCAACTCCAAGGTACTCAGCACCCACTACTTCGCTGACGCTTTCCTGGAAACCGTTCCGCCGGAAAACCGCGCCCCGGAAGAAGTCATTTCTCCCGTTGACGTGGACAGCCACGGAACCCACACAGCCAGCACGGCAGCGGGAAACGGCAACGTTGACGCCGTAGTGGATGGCCGCAGCTTTGGTACCACCAGCGGGATCGCACCCGCCGCAAAGCTCTCCGTTTACAAGGTCTGCTGGGAGGATACCGACCCTGCCACCGGCGGTTGCTACGGCTCCGCTTCCGTGGACGCCATTGAGCAGGCCATCCTGGACGGCGTGGATGTGCTGAACTACTCCATCTCGGGCTCAACAACGTCCACCACGGATCCTGTTTCCCTGGCATTCCTCTCCGCGGCTTCCGCCGGGATCTTCGTGGCCACCTCGGCCGGTAACTCAGGACCGACCGCCAGCACCGTGAACCACGGAGCGCCGTGGCTGACCACGGTTGCGGCAACATCCTTCTCCCAGGAACTTCAGGGCACCGTTGAGTTCTCCGATGGCAGCAAGTTCCGCGGAGCGTCCATCATGAACCGCGAGGTGACCGGGGCCGGCGTCGTGCTTTCCACCAACGCTGCAAGCGGTGAAGGGAACGCGGCACTCTGTGCTCCCGGCTCACTGGACCCGGCCAAGGTAGCCGGCAAGGTTGTTGTTTGCGACCGCGGTGTTGTTGACCGCACCGCCAAGAGCGCCGAGGTTCTGCGGGGCGGCGGTGTTGGCATGATCCTGGTGAACCTCACGGATTCGTCCCTGGACACGGACAAGCACGTGATCCCCACTGTCCACGTGAACCCGCCCGCTACCCAGGCCATCAAGGACAAGGTCACGGCCAACCCGGCCATCACCGTCTCCCTGCTGAACCGCGACACCACGGGCCTGCCTGCCGAAGCGCAGCCGCAGATCGCCGGATTCTCCTCCCGCGGCCCGCTGCTCGCTACGGACTCGGACCTGCTGAAGCCTGACGTGTCAGCTCCCGGCGTCGCCATTCTTGCGGGTGTTTCCCCGATCGGAACCGGTGGGGACAACTTCGGTTTCCTGTCCGGAACGTCCATGGCCTCACCCCACGTGGCCGGCTTCGGCGCATTGATCCTGGGCAAGAACCCGCAGTGGTCTCCGGCCACCGTGAAGTCTGCCATGATGACCACCGCCGGTCCGGTCAAGCTGGCCAACGGCGCTGTCAACAAGGACGTCTTCGCCACGGGTGCCGGTCAGGTTGATCCCGCCAAGGTCCTCACGCCGGGCCTGGTGTATGACGCAACCACCGAGGACTACCTCAAGTTCATCCAAGGCACGGGCATGGATCTGGGCATGGAGGGGCTGGGCACCACCGCTGCCCGCGACATGAACGTACCTTCCTTCGCCCTGGGCAACCTGGCCGGCAAGATCGAGGTCACCCGAACGGTCACCGCGCTGACCCCGGGCCTCTACCGTGCCTCGGTCAACGTCCCCGGCGTCAACGTCAAGGTCACCCCCTCCGTCCTGAACTTCGGGGCAGCCGGGGAGAAGAAGACGTTCAAGGTGCAGTTTGAGAACAACAGCGCAGCTCTGGGCGAGTTCGCCATGGGTTCGCTGAGCTGGCAGGGCGCCAACAAGACTGTCACCTCGCCGATCGCCGTCCGCCCGCAGTCCGTCATCGCGGACAAGGCGCTGACCTTCACAGGAACCGGCCCTAACGGCTCCGGAACCATCAACATCACCTCCGGCACCAACCTGCCCGTAGGTGTCACGGTTGATGGCCTTTCCAAGGCTGATTCCTCGGCTGTGGAGCTGGTTCCCGGCCCGTTTGCGGGTGAGACCAATGCTTCGAACTATGTGAAGAAGGTGACCGTTGGTGAGGGCAGCGCCCTGGCCAAGTTCTCAGTCATTTCCTCCAACGAGGCCGCGGACTTCGACATGCTGGTCCTCACTCCCTCCGGCCAGCAGTTGCCGGCCGCTACGGCGTCCGCCAGCGAAACCCTGTCCGTGCCCAACCCGGAGGCCGGAGACTACTACGTCTTCGCCAACCTCTACGCGAGCCCCAACAACCAAGCCACCAAGGCCACCGTTGATGCGGCAGTCCTCGGCGCAAACCAAGGCAACGCCTCCGTGACGCCCAACCCGATCCGCCTCGCCAACGGCAAGACCGGTCAGATTTCGCTGAACTGGAAGAACCTTGAACCCGGCTCCTATATTGGTCGCCTGACCTTCGCAGGAACCAGCGAGCCGAGCTTCGTCACCGTCCTGGTCAACCCTGGCGGAACCGTTGTGGTCCCGGACGAGGAAGACCCCAAGAAGGACAAGAAAGACAAGAAGCCCCGCGGCAAGATCCGCGCTGATGAGCCGACACAGAGCAACAACGCCGGCTAGGTCCTCTTGATGCAGAAAGTGATTCAGTAACAGCAATGGCCGGTGGGGATACCCCGCCGGCCACTGCTGTGCACGGTCCGGCCGTGACAACCGTTTGGCCGGTCCGTTATGGGGAAGGAATGGTGCTGGACGGTTGGGAACGGGTGGTCGCATCCACGCCGCTGTGTAACCTACCGAAGCTAGCCATCTCACCGAACACCCAGGGCAGAACAAACCCGCTGACGGCTGGGAAGGTGATAGGAATTGGCCACTCGGTAGGGGCGCAACTCGGGATGCTCAGCATGGACCTGTTGGATGCATTCGTGGCATTGGCGCCCGTCACCGATTTGCCCCGAACCCACAGCGAAAACCTTGGTGAAGGCGCTGTGAAGGGGTTTATGGGTGGCCAGGCCGAAGACCAGCTGACACTGCTGGAAAGATACTCGCCCATCCATCAGTTGCCTCTTAAGAAGCCGCTGCTCCTGGTCCATGGTTCAGATGATCAACGGGTACCTGTTGAGCACTCCGTGAGCTACTGCACCAAAGCGGCAAGTCTCGGAGATGAAGTGGACTTTTGGCGTTTGCCTCACCTTGACCATCTGCAGGCCATCAACCCCGAGGGCGTTCATTGGTCCAGGGTGGTCGAATGGATGCGTAGGCGGCCGGAGCAGCCCGAGTAGGGGTCATCCCCATGCGACACATGGCTGTCATGTTTCAGCTTCGGCCGGTGATAGGTTCGAACCAGTTTCCCGAAGAGTCGCAATGAAAGGCCGGCATGTCGCAGCCAGGATCAGAACCGCAGCCCGAGCACCAGTTGAACGGGCAGCACGCCTTCGCCGGCCAACCGTACCCGCAGCAACCGTACCCGCAGGCATACCCACAGCAGCCGTACGGCGAACAGGACGGTCCGCCGTTCTACTTCCCGGACCTCGAAGGCGCCAACTTCAAGTCGAGTGCCACCACGTACGCCATCATCGGGATCTTTGTCCTGGGCATCGTCTTCGGGCCCTTGGCCATCCGCAATGCCAACCGGGCGGAAGCCCATGGCGTACCGGCCACCTTCGGCAAGGTGGCCGGCTGGATCGTCACGGTGCTGTCCGGTATCAACATCCTGATCCTGATAGCGTTCCTCATCTTTGCCGTGATCTACGGCAGCATGGGGGGACGCTGAGGGGCGGCGGCGTTAAACAGCCCCGGTTGAACCCCCGGTGTTGCCCAATAGCGAGGCCAACGCCTTCCAACGAGCAATCTCACAGCCATCAGTCCTGCTGAACCGGCTGTGAACTTTCCGTCCCCTGAACCATCCCTTCACCACGGCTACCTGCGGGCCGCCGTACTGTTGCGTGCAGATCCGGTCCGGGCGGGGCTCAGGGAAGAAGATTTCCTCACCGAACTGTTCGACGGCGGCCAATGCCGCCGGTGCGTCCGGCAAGTTTGAGTCCATCGAGTCAGGGTCAGGCGACAAGACACCTGCGGCGGACCGAAGATGGAATACCCGGCTTTCCGCGCCAGGTTCCTCGGTGAGCGTGACCGTAAGATCGACGTCGTACTCGCTTTTGCTTGTCTCGCTGTTGACTTCGGAAACCATGGTTACCTTTCGCTGGTGGCGGCGGGTGCTCAGGCGGGCAGGTCGCTCAGCTGGTCCAAGAGCGGCCCTACTGCCTGGAGCACACGGGCCCGCAGCTCCTGGGATTCGGCCGCGAAAGCCCGCTGGTATTCAACGTACTCGGACTTGCCCCGCGGTGTCTCAATCCTGATGGGCGGGTAGCCCCATTCTTCAAGATCATAGGGGGAGGCCTGCATGTCCATCGCCCGGATCCGCCACGACAATTCGAAGGCGTCCATCACCAGCTCACTGGGCAAGGCAGGCGTCAGTTTGTAGGCCCATTTATAGAGGTCCATGTTTGCGTGCAGGCAACCCGGCTGTTCCATGGTGCGCTGGTTCTCCCGGGTGGGCGTGAGCTCGTTCAACGGGGTAGCGTCCGGCGTGTAGAAGCGGAACGCATCGAAGTGTGAGCAACGGATGCGGTTTTCTTCAACAACGGTGTCCGTGCCCTCGCCCCCGAGCCTCAGCTTCAGGTATTCGTGCCGCAACTCAAACTTTTCCTGCCGGTACACCATGGCCCACTCATGCAGCCCGAAACAACCGAATTGTGCCGGTCGCTTGGCCGTGCCTGCGAGGATGATTCCGGCAAAGCGCACAGCCTCGGCGCGGTCGGACAGGAAGCCGCCATGGTCAAAGGTGACCGAAGGCGTCCCTGGGGCCAGCCCCACTGAGGCGAGTTCGCCGTCGTCGAGCGTTCGGTAGAACTTCCAGGCCACACGTTCCAGCGCCCGTTCGCCGCTGAGGACCACGCCGTGGCCGGGATGCCACCGCTGCAACTGACCCGGCTTCTGCGTGTAATACGTGAAGAGGAAGTCCTCCACAGGGTGCTTCTTGCCGGCCGAGCGCCGGGCCAGATAC
The DNA here is from genome assembly GCF_902506065.1 of Arthrobacter sp. 9V. Taxonomy (GTDB): domain Bacteria; phylum Actinomycetota; class Actinomycetes; order Actinomycetales; family Micrococcaceae; genus Arthrobacter. The sequence continues at coordinate 3,948,704 of NZ_LR732912.1, read as the reverse complement.
GGATCTGCGTACCGCGCGACGCGAGCATGGTGGGCTGCCTCCAACCCGAGCCATTGCTCCTGGGGGAGGTGCCGCAGCCTAGATGCCGCCATCTGATCCGAGGACGCTCTTCGCGGCGTCCCAGAGGGCGATCTGGCAGCCGTCCGTGCGTTTAAAGGACGCGGTGACTTCCTTGCCGTCCACTGAACCGGTCACCTTGGCTGTTGCCGGGCCGCCGTACTGCATGGTGCAGGCCTGGTCCGTCCGGGTGGGGGCCGGGCTCAGGATGGAAGGGCTGTCCTTGATGGTGCTGCACGCATCTGCAGCGGACGGATGCTTGCTTTCGGCCGCGGGCGTGCCGCCCGTGCAGACGAGGGTGAAGGTCTGCGGCGCGGCTTCCGGAGTCTCAAGCAGGGTGATGGAGAGCTCCGCATTGCCTGCGCCGGGTGTGGCCGACCGGGTGGTGGCGCTCGTGGGGCTGCTGCTTGGGCTGCTGCTTGAAGGGGCCGACGACGGCGGCTGGCTTGCGCTGGCTGTGGAACCTGGCGTGGGGGTGCCTGAGCATGCGGCGAGGCCGGCGACGGCCACTACTGCCAATAAGGGCCGAACAAATCGCATGCGCATGGAGTCTCCTAGGTTGCGTCCATTTTACGTGGCACTTGTGGCGCCCGTTTCTGTGTTCGCTTCAAGAAGACCACCGGGGGAGTGTGCTTGGCTAGGGCCACGTGGGTTTGCTAGAGGGAGGTGTGCCGCTGGGTGGCGGCGATCAGCCCGGTCATGGCCTGGTGGAGCTCAGCTACTTCTTCACGGCTCAGCTGGAGGCGTTCCCGGATCTCGCCCGGCACGGCCGTGGCCTGTTCGCGAAGTGCCGCACCTTTGGCCGTCAGCTTGACGGCCAAAGCCCGTTCGTTGCCGGCTACGCGCTCGCGGGTAATCAGCTCAGCTTCCTCCAGGCGCTTCAGGAGCGGGGAGAGAGTGGCGGGCTCGTGGAGGAGGCTGTCGCTGATGTCCTTCAGCGTCCGGGGGCTTCGTTCCCAGAGGGCCAGCATCACCAAGTACTGCGGATGGGTGAGACCGAGCCGCTCCAGCACGGGCTTGTATACGCCTACAACGCTGCGCGAGGCAACCGTCAGGGCGAAGCACAGCTGACGTTCGAGGAGGAGGTCGTCGGTCTCCTGGGTGGACTCATCAATGACTGTCATGGCTGCCTCCTGTACTCGCGCACTCTTCGATTAGTTAGTGCCCTAATGATTAGCGTACTATGGAGTCATTGAACCGCCTAAAAGAGGAGTCGATCCGCGTGGCCAAGGAATCCTACACACGGAAATTCATGCGCGCCACAGGGAAGTTCCGGGTGATTTTCGGCCCCGCGCACAGCAGCTCCCTCGACCATGAGATGACCGAGGCCAACCGCAAGCTGCTCGCCCAGCGCCAAGCTGAGACCCAGCAGTGGGAAACCCTCCGCCGTCCCGATGGCAGCACCTACGTGGTGCCCCGCAACCCGGATGACAAGTCCCTGCGCTAGAAACCTCCCTCGGCGGGGGATTTTGGGCGTAAAATTGGCCTCACTGAACGGCGCGCGCCAGCCCTGCCGCTTTTCTCTCTCCGGTTAAGAAGGGAGGTGGAAACATGGGACGCAGAATGGAAGGCTTCGTCCATGTGACCGAGCGGCTGCAGTCCGTTTTTGGACCGGCAACCCACGGCGACACGGACAGCCCGGTGCTGCACAAGCATGATGATTTCGAGACCGCTTCCGAGGCTGATCTGAAGAACTTCGACGTAGAGACCGATTCTGAAGGCCATCACTACGCAGTCCGGAACAATGATCCGGGACCAACCAGTACGGACTACAGCGTTTAACGGGGCGTGAAATGCCGAAGGGCCGGACAGCGAACTCCGGCCCTTCCTCATGTTCGCAGCTTCCCACCTTGACCCTGGTGAGTTCACCGTGCCACTGTTGAGCAACTAATCAGCATGCTTATTATGTGAGTAGCACGGTAAATGCCGGCACAAAGAGGGGGCCATCAATGAGTTTCCAAGACGATGCTGCAAGGGTTCCGGGTAGTGCCGCCCGCCCGGATCCAGGTAGTTCCGAACATCAGGAGCGTGTGATCCCGCCGGCATCCGGCCATGACAGGCCAACACGCACCGCCGCCCTGTGGGTTGCGGTTGCTGTCGGTTTGGTGGTCCTGGTGATGCTGATCGTGTTCTTCGTCCAAAACCAGGACATGATCACGGTCCGGTTCTTCGGGCTGGAAGGCACGCTCGCATTGGGCACCACGCTGTTCATTGCCGCGGTTGGCGGCGGCGTGCTTGTTGCTCTTGCAGGCGGCGCCAGAATCCTCCAACTCAGGATCGCCGGCCATCGCCGTAAGAAGGCAAGTGGCGGGCAGGGGAGCGGCTACCAGCTTTAGCGGCTACTGGCTTTAACTGCGGAAGGACCGGAGCGTTTGCTCCGGTCCTTCCGCAATTAATCCCGACGGCGGCACTCCCTGACGATCTAAGTCCGCCGGGGTGTTGGGCGTTCTTAGCCTTCGCAGTCAGTGCAGTAGGCGACGCCATCTTTTTCGCGGGCAATCTGCGAACGGTGGCGCACCAGGAAGCAGGAGTGACAAGTGAACTCGTCGTTTGCCTGCGGGATAACCTGGATGACCAGTTCTTCAGCGACGATTTCGCCGCCGGGGCCGTTGGCGTCGAGGCCATCGGTTTCGTCCAGTTCAAGCACGACACTCTTGGCCGTGGGAGCGCTGGCGGACTGGAGAGCCTGGAGGGACTGCTCCTGGTTCTCTTTTACATCGGTACGGAGTTCGTCGTAATCGGCTGCCACTTTTTAATGCCTCTTCGTGTTAGGGGGTTACCGGGTATGCAACGTACAGCATGCCACGAAAATTCCATACCATACCCCAGTTCTACAGCTTGTGGCGAAAACCACGTGGATGACGGGCAAAAAAACCCGCCATCCGGCGTCATTTCGCCCCTGTATTACCGGAGTTCGATCTCCAGCTCTTGGAAGTCGTCGGCTGCGTGGCGGCCCACCAGCAGGCGGAACATGCCCCGCTCAAACTGCCAGCCGCCGTCGTAATGCGCAAACGCCTTGGCCGGGATGATTATTTCCACACTCTCCGTGCCGGCCGGCGCGAGGTGCGTTCCAGTGTAGCCAGCGAGCCATCGCACAGGCCTGTCCACGGAAGATTCAGGGCGTTCCAGATAAACCTGGACCACTTCCCGCCCGGTGCGCGTACCGGTGTTCTTGACGGGAACGTGCACCATGACGTCGTTGCCGGCGGTAACCACCTGCGGTGCGTGCGTCTTGCCGAACTCGAACGTGGTGTAGCCGAGGCCATAACCGAACGGGAGGGAAGGGGCGGCACCACCTTCGGCTTCCTGCTTCAGCCATGCCCGATAGCCGATGTGGATACCCTCCGAGTAAACCACCTTGCCGTCCACGGGCATGGTGTTCAGAACGGGAACGTCTTCCAGCGCCGCAGGCCATGTGGTGGGGAGGCGCCCGCCGGGTTCTTCGGTACCCAGCAGGATGTCAGCGATTGCGTTGCCGAATTCCTGGCCACCAAACCAGCCCAAAAGGACTGCGCCCACCTGATCGAGCCAAGGCATGAGGACTGGTGATCCGGAGTTCACCACCACCACCGTGCGTTGGTTGACCGCGGCTACTGCCTCCACCAGCTGGTTTTGGTGGCCGGGAAGGTCCAGGTCCTTGCGGTCGAAGCCCTCGGACTCAATGGCTGCGCTGGTGCCCACCACCACCACGGCTACCTCGGAGTTCCGGGCAGCCTCCACGGCGGCATCTATCTCGGCTTGCGGATCCTCCACCACAGTTTCCTCGCCCAGGAGGATGGCCGTGAACGGGATGACCTGTTCCTTGGGGAGCTGGTACTCGGCCTCGATCCGGACGGTCTGGCCTGCGGTGGTTTCCACGGCGTGGACGGTCTTGGGCGGATCGAACAGGGCCGCACCCAAAACTTCGGTGTCGTCCTTGATCTCGTCATTGAACACTTCCGTCCCGTCCAGGACGAACCGGATGCGTCCTACGGTGCCGACGCCGAGGTGGTGGACGCCTGCTGTTTCGGCTGTCCAGTCCGTTTCCATGAGGATGGAGGCGGCGCCGCGTGGAATTCCAATGCCAAACCAAATCAGATGCGAGGCCAGACGGTCTTCACCGGAAATCTCCGCGCCGTCTTCGTCAAGGAACGTCACCCGGATTCCCGTCACGTTGGAAATCGGGTTGTGAAGGGAGGTGCGTGGGAACGGCTGGATGCCTTCGGCTACCTTGGCGCCGCGCGCATAGGTGACCGTGACGTCGTCGGGCAGTGCTTTCCGCAGGCCCTCCAACGGTGAGACGGTGTACTTGGGCATCACCGTGGCGCTGCCGCCGCCCTGGGTGCGCGCTTCATCTGCATTGTGGCCGATCACGGCAACGCTGCTGAGGGCTGTGGCGTCCAGCGGCAGAAGGCCCTTGTTGCGGACCAGCACAGCGCCGCGGACGGCCACTTCACGTGCGACGGCGGCACCGTCAAGTTGCGCCGGCAGCTCGGTGACTGCGGGTTCGAAGCCGTCCAGGGACCCCACACGGGCTGCGAGGCGCAGGATTCGGGTGACTTTCTCCAGGATTGCCTCACGGCTGACGCGGCCATCCTCGACGGCGGCCAGGAGCTTGGGTCCCCAGTGGCCTACGGGGCCGGGCATTTCCAGGTCCTGGTGGGCGTTTGCAGCGTTCAGGGAGCGAACGCCGGTCCAGTCGGACACTACAACGCCGTCGAAGCCCCACTCGGTGGACAGCGGCGTTTTCAGCAGCTTGTTCTCACTCGCAGTGGTGCCGTTGATGGAGTTGTACGAGCTCATCACCAGCCAGGCGCGGGCCTCGGTGATGGCGTCCTCGAAGGCCGCCAGGTAGAGCTCACGCAGCGGTCGCTCGTCCACCACGGAGTCTGCGGTGAAACGCTCGGTCTCGGCTTCGTTGGCAAGGTAATGCTTGGGGGTGGCGCCCACGCCCATGGACTGCACGCCGGCAACGTAGCCGGCAGCCATGGTGGCCGTGAGGCGCGGGTCCTCGCTCATGCACTCGAAGTGGCGGCCACCCAGTGGCGAGCGGTGCAGGTTGATGGTGGGGCCCAGGACGGCGTGGACGCCCTTGCGGCGGGCTTCCTGGCCCAGGACCTGACCGTAGCGGTGTGCTGTCTCGACGCTCCAGGTCGCGGACAAAGCTGACGACGACGGCAATGAGACGGAGTCGTGGCGCTCGTCGAAGTCTTCCCCGCGGACCCCGGCCGGGCCGTCGGACATGACCACGCGGGACAAACCAATCTCCGGAATGGCATGCGTGGACCAGACATCTGCACCCGTCAGCAACTGAACCTGCTGCTCGAGGCTCAGGCTTTGGGCGAGTTCAAGGATCCTGGCTTCAGCATCCTGCGCTCCCGCTGATGGTGTGGTTACAGCTGCCGAAAGATTCATTTACCTGACTCCTGGTGAACGGGTGGCCCACCGTTGGGCCGCTGAAAAGACTCTATCGCCTAAAACCTAGTATGACTAGGTTTTTATACCAATGGTGAGTGATCCTCCATGTTTGAACCGTGAAATAGACTGAACGGATGTCTACATCGAGGGCCCGGGGGCAGTACGCCAAGGGAGCCGAACGCCGGGAGCAGATCATCCAAACGGCAACCGATGTCTTTGCTACCGAAGGATTCGAGGGCACGGCCCTCAAAAGAGTTGCCGAACTGGTGGGTGTCAAGGAAGCCACCCTTTTCCACTACTTCAAAGGCAAGCAGGAACTGCTGACTGCTGTGCTGGCTGAACGGGATCGTCGTTCGCTCGCCGTTGGCGGTGAGGCAGGCGTGGGCCTGAGCCTGATGCCGCCCATCGCGGAACGGAACGTGCGTGAGCCCGGACTGACCACGCTCTACGCGGTGGCCTCAGCTACCGCGAATGATCCCGAACATGCATCACACAGCTACTTCAAAGAGCGGTACGAGACGGTGGTGAGGGACATTGCCTCGGACATTGAACGGCGACAGAAGGCCGGCGAGGTAAGGATCGACGTCGGGGCTGAAGCGCTGGCAAGGCTCGTGGTGGCAGCCTTCGATGGACTCCAACTGCAGTGGCTGTACGACAAAAACGTAGATATGGCTGACGGGCTCCGGCAGCTTATTGACGTTCTGCTCGCCCCGACTCACCCAACTGAGTAACAGAAAAGGCCGTTCTGAGAGCTCAGAACGGCCTTATCTGCTACCTACTTGGGGCGTTGCCCGGGTGAGTCTAGCGGCCCGTGCCGCCGTACACGGTAGCCTCAGCGTCGCCGTCGAGCTCGAATGCATTGTGGATGGCACGTACGGCGTCATCCAGGGCGTCAGCGCTGGTGACCACGGAGATCCGGATTTCCGAGGTGGAAATCATGTCGATGTTGATGCCTGCATCGGAGAGAGCCTTGAAGAAGGTGGCCGAAACGCCCGGGTGCGAACGCATGCCCGCACCGATCAGGGACAGCTTGCCCACATTCTCGTTGTACTCAATGCTCTCGAAGCCGATCTGGCCCTCAGCTGCACGCAAGGCGGCAAGGGCGTCCGCGCCCTCAACGATGGGAAGCGTGAACGAAATGTCCGTGCGGCCGGTGCCGTGGGTGGAGACGTTCTGGACGATCATGTCAATGTTTGAGTGCGCGTCCGCGATCACCTGGAAAATCGCGGCAGCCTTGCCGGGGATATCCGGGACGCCTACCACTGTGACCTTGGCTTCGGACCGGTCGTGCGCAACGCCGGAGATGATTGGCTGCTCCAAGGCAACTCCCTCTTGAATAGTGAACTTTTCTTCGGCCCCGGGGATGACCCACGTGCCTTCGTTCTGGCTGAATGACGAGCGGACGTGCAGCGGCACACCGAAACGGCGGGCATACTCCACGCACCGCAGGTGCAGGATCTTGGCACCGGAAGCAGCCAATTCCAGCATTTCCTCGCTGGAGATACGGTCAATCTTCTGGGCAGAGGTCACAACGCGGGGGTCGGCCGTGTAAATGCCGTCCACGTCCGTGTAAATTTCGCAGACATCAGCTTCCAGGGCTGCCGCCAAAGCAACCGCCGTGGTGTCCGAGCCGCCGCGGCCCAAAGTGGTGATCTCGTTGGTGCTGCGGCTCATGCCTTGGAAGCCCGCCACGATCGCAATGTGTCCCTTGTCCAGGGCCGTGCGGATGCGGTGGGGATCGACGTCGATAATTCGCGCCTTGCCGTGGATGCCGTCAGTAATCATGCCGGCCTGGGAACCCGTGAAGGACTGCGCGGAAGCACCGAACTTGTTGATGGCCATGGCGAGCAGGGCCATGGAAATTCGCTCACCGGCGGACAACAGCATGTCCATCTCGCGGGCGGGAGCCGAGTCCGTGACCTGGCTTGCCAAGTCCAGGAGTTCGTCCGTGGTGTCACCCATTGCGGAAACAACAACCACAACCTCGTTGCCGGCCTTCTGCGCATCCACGACGCGCTGAGCGACCCGCTTGATGCCATCAGCATCGGCAACCGAGGAACCGCCGAACTTCTGAACGATCAGCTGCTTGGTAATGGCAGCCTCGTTGGAGAGCTCTTCGATCTTCACTTCGGTAGTGGGCATAGTCATGCGCGCACCCTCACTGCATCAATAGGGTTCGAACGCGGCATGCCAAATCCAAATTTGAGCACGCCTGCGTAGCTTATTTGCCCAGTTTATCGCCGTGTGCAGGGCTGGTAGGAATTGTGACCACATAGCGGCCACCTGCCGTCATCACCAACCGGCAGTGCCCGGACCACCCTTGAACGGACCCACGATTTGCCGGGTGATCCAGCCGCCATAGAAGCCACCTTCCTGAAAGGTCACTTGCTCGCCGTCAACCTCGCAGGAATCCATGTGTTCCGGATACAGGGCCACCCGGCTGCTGAGGGCCTCGAACCCGCGGGCAGGTTGGGGATAGGTCCATCCACCGCGTTCAACAACGGTGCCACCTGCCGTGATGGTGAAATAGCTGGCTTCTCCTTTGAACTCGCAGAAAGTGGTGCCCCCGACCGGGACCAGCACTCCGTCCGGGAAGGCATCCAAGGGCACGTAGTAAACCGGGGGATGACTGGTCTCCAGGACCCGCACAGCATTGGTGGTGTCCACAATCACCTGAGCGCCGAGCCGCACCACAACCCGCTCGGAACGGGGCTCCACCTTGGGCGGGCGCGGATAGTCCCACACCGATTCCTGACCGGGGGCCGGTTTGATGGGACGGGGGCGCCGAAAGACGCCGGAGAAACTGCGACTGGAGACCATGTCCCATACTTGCACGCCCGGCTGGGAGCAGCCCGTGAAGTCCCGGCGTATCCGTGATGGCATGGCCGGCGTACCATCCATGCATGAGGAGTGCGAACGGTGATGGCCGGCGGTCCTGACCATCCACGCGGTCCGGGTCCGGCCAGCGAACCCGAGTACGAAGTGATCGGCGGCGTGATCGACGATCAACCCTCCGGTTTGGCCACTCCGAAGCCGGATCCGATCCCACGGGCTTCCGGAGCTTTCCTGGTGGCTGCGGGCGAGGCATGGCGGAACACCCGGAAGTCCGTCACCTCGTGGCGGTTCTGGCTGGCCTGCGCCCTGGCGATTGCTGCTGCTTGGGGGATGGCTGCGGCCTTGGTGGTGTGGGCAGAATCAAATAGTTGGTTCGAGGTCAGGATTCGCAGTGCGGTCTACCTGATCATGGCGGTGTTTCTCGCCCTTGCCTCCGCAGTGCTCGGGGCCATCTGGGGGTTCCGTCATTTCCGTGGGCGCGTCATCGTTCTTCTGCTGTCCGGAGTCTTGCGGGGTGTGGCTTTTGCTGTAGTGGCTGGCGGTGTTCTGGTGGCAGTGGGCATCACGGTGGGCGGGCCGATCGCGCTGGCCGGTGCCGCCGTCGTCGTGATTGTCCTCGAAGTAGCACTGTTCGGGCTGATCGGTGCCGGCTCGCGGAGATGCTTCGCCAAAGTGACCCCGGGAGCGGTGTTGACCACGGTTCTGGTGGCATTTCTCTGCATGGGAAATGTGGCAGTCACCATTATGCTGCTGCCCGGAACCACTGAGATGGATCAGGCCTCCGTGCCGGTGAACGTGCAACGCGACGACTCCGGCACGGTCACTGGTTACGAGTGCGTCGGCGAGCTTCGCCCGGTTGAGGTGGCCCACACGGAACACGTCGTTTGGCTGGCGACGCCCAACCCGGCCCTCCTTCTGGGAAGCATCGGCGCGGAGATCGTCCCGCCGGATAATGAGCTGGGTTGGGTACTGGCCGGACTGCAGTTTGCTGCCGACGGACCGTCCCGCCAAGTCCCGTGCCTCGGCGGCGAGTCCAGCACCGGCCTTCCGCCCTCGATGCCTGTAGCGCTGACGGGCTTGGCGCTGCAAGCATTGCTGGCCGCACTCGTCCTTATTGCAGGGCGGTGGTTGGCTGCCAAGAGGCTGTGACTTTCCTGCCCCTTACAGCAGGGCGTTTCGCCTGCCCTCGAACGCGCGGCCCAAAGTGACCTCGTCCGCGTACTCCAGGTCCCCACCCACAGGCAGACCGGAGGCCAGCCGTGTCACGGTGATTCCGATCGACTTGAGCATGCGGGCAAGGTAAGTGGCGGTCGCTTCGCCTTCAAGATTGGGGTCCGTGGCAATGATGATTTCCTGGATGGCGCCGTCGTTGAGGCGGGTGAGGAGCTCACGGATGCGCAACTGCTCCGGACCAATGCCCGCAATGGGGTTAATGGCGCCGCCCAGCACGTGATAGCGGCCGCGGAAGGACCGTGTGCGCTCCACGGCAAGGACGTCCTTTGACTCCTCAACCACGCAAATAACCGACGGATCACGGCGTTGGTCACGGCAAATATTGCACGTCTCCTGCTCGGTCACGTTGAAGCACACCGAACAGAACTTCACGCGTTCCTTGACCGTGGTGATGGCCGTGACCAAACGCTTCATATCCTCAGGATCGGCCTCAAGAATGTGAAACGCCAGACGCTGTGCCGATTTGGGACCAACACCGGGAAGCCGGCCGAGCTCATCAATCAGCTCTTGAACTGCACCTTCGTACACAATGTCCTCATAAGTTTGAAATCAATGCTGGAGTCAGCGGGGTAGTAGCGGAGAACCATCCAAGGCGCGCTCTTCAATCAGCTTTCCGCCCAGAATACGCTCCACCGCAGCCCGCCCAAAGACACGGGATTCCTCAATGGTTTCATCTTCCGGGCTGGGGATATCCTCCGTCACACTGGCAGGCGCTGCCTGGACTCGCGTGGGCGCCTGAACACGGCCGGCCTGGGCTTCGGGGCTGTTCGTCAACCTCTGGTACAGGCTCTGGCGACCACCCGGACTGCCCGACGGCGCACCCTCCTCGAGCGTCGCAACCGAACCGTGCGCTTCGTCGGACTGCGTTGCCAAGGAAGGCCAGGTTGCCGGCGCGCTGGTGCTGACAGGGGCGGGCATGGACTGCGTTCCGGGCCAGCTCGACGCCGGTGCAACGTCCCAGCTGGAGCTTGGGTTCTGCTCGGCATTGGTTGGGTGACCGTACGTTCCGGCGTCCGCGGCCGCGGCCGCGCCTGTGCCCGTTGCCGGGGCTTGCGCCGCTGCCGGTTCATAATCCGGAGTGTCCGCTGCGGGCGCGGTTTCTTCGGCCGCTTGGGCGGTTTTCTTGCCCACGTTGGACTCCGTGCCCACAACCCACGTGCCAGGCGCCTGCTCCACTGCCCGGGACCACGGATCCGCGGACGCCTTGGCATTCGAGGCACGCGGCTGTGAGGCTGCTGTGGGCGTGGCTGTGCCTGTGGCTGCGGCGGGCGTGGCTGTGGCTGTGTTAGGCGTGGCTGGGGCCGGTGTTGAAGTCCGGCTTGCAGACGGTGCTTGGGTTGCCGGTGCGGGAGCTGCCGGTTGTGCGTTGCCAGCGCTGTAGCCCGACGGCGGCTCCCAATCCGCGGGAGGCTCTTCATCCAGAGGCGGCGCATCCTCGTCGAGCGGCGGACCCCAATCGTCGTCAGGGTAGGAGTAATCGCCGGACGGCTGGGACGGCTCAGACGGCTGCGACGGCTCGGACGGCTCGGACGGCTGCGTAGCCGGGGGAGTAGAGGAGACCGGGGGAGCGG
>NZ_LR732912.1:3501405-3937511 GCF_902506065.1 Arthrobacter sp. 9V | reverse complement strand
GTGCTGTTGCGGGTGCCGCGGGGGCGGGTGCCGGGGCGGGTGCAGCCGCCGTCATGGTGGGTTCTGCCGGCGCAGGGGTGGCTTCTACTGGCGTGGAAGCCGGTGCGAGGCCCCAGGCGGAGTCGACAGCTGACACCGGTGCTGGTGCTGGCGCTGTTTCCGCTGGTGCCGCAGCAGCCGGAGACTCCCGGCTAGTAGGTGCTTTTGGGTTTGGCTCAGAGCTCGCTGAGCTGTTGCCGCCAGCGACCGCGACGATCTGGCAGTCGATGCCGATGGTCTTGTGAATCGCTTGCCGAAGGTTCTCAGAATGATCCGCACGTCCGAACGCACCTGCAAGGCCGCCCGTGGTGAATGCCAGAGTCAGCACCTGGCCATCGAAGCGGGCCACCTGGGCGTTCGGTTCCACGAGCGCCCACGTGCTGCGCTTGATCTTGGTCAGAGTCTGCAGAACATCCGGCCATGCGCGACGAAGAGCCTCCACATCACCGCTGCCTCCCTGTGCGGGAGCTTGAGCGGGGACCTGTGCCGGAGCTTGTGCGGGGGCCTGTGCCGGAGCTTGTGCGGCGGGCTGCGGGGCCGGGGAAGGGGCCGCGTCAGTTGATGGTGTTGCCTGCTGCGGCTGGCGCACAGGAGCCTGCGATGCGGCGGCCTCTGGTGCACGGCCAGCAGCTGGGCGGTCGTCCACCGGCCAATCGTTGGTGGACACCCGCGGTGGTGTGATGGCATCCCGCGAACCAGTGTCGGCAGACGGTTGAGCGGCAGATACATCCGGCGCGGTCGGCGCGGCCGCGGACTCCGCGGGCATGGCCGGCGCTGGCGTGGCCGGCGCTGCAACGGGTGCATGCCGGGACACGGTAGGAGCCTCCGGGACGGTCGCTCCAGTAGGGGTCTCCGCTACCGTCGCAGCAGGTGCAGGTGCAGGTGCAGGTGCAGGTGCAGGTGCAGGTGCGGGCGTAGTAGCCGCAGCTGCGGGCGGGCCGGCAGCAATAGCCGGGGTGGCGCCGTCGCCCGCGTAATTCAGGCGACGTTCCACACGGTCAATACGGGCAGCGATGCCCCGCTCGGTCTGCTCAGCGCTGGGCAGGAGGATGCGGGCACACAGCAGTTCAAGGTGAAGGCGCGGTGACGTGGCGCCCGTCATCTCCGTCAGCGCGGTATTGGTGACGTCCGCCGCGCGGGACAGCTCGGCAGCACCAAGGTTGGTTGCCTGGTTGCGCATCCGGGCGATCTGGTCCGCCGGCATGCCGCGGAGGATGGCCTGGGCGCTCTCGGGCATGGCCTGGACGATGATGAGATCGCGGAAGCGTTCCAGGAGGTCCTCGACGAAACGCCGGGGGTCGTGACCGGTCTGGATGACGCGGTCCACGGCTTTGAAGACCACCGCGGCGTCGGACGCTGCCACAGCGTCCACGATGTCGTCTAGCAAAGACGCGTGCGTGTAACCGAGCAGGGCAACAGCAAGTTCATAGTCCAGGCCATTGGGACCCGCTCCGGCCATGAGTTGGTCCAGGACGGACAACGTATCCCGGACCGAGCCGCCACCTGCACGGATGACGAGCGAGAGCACGCCGGGGGCAACGGGAACGTTCTCCTGGTGGCAGAGGAGCTCAAGGTATTGCATCAGCGGCTCAGGCGGCACCAGCCGGAAAGGGTAGTGGTGCGTCCGCGAGCGGATGGTCCCGATGACCTTGTCCGGCTCTGTGGTGGCAAAGATGAACTTGATGTGTTCCGGCGGCTCTTCAACGATCTTCAGGAGCGCGTTGAAGCCGGCCGACGTGACCATGTGGGCCTCGTCAATGATGAAGATTTTGTAGCGGTCCCGGACGGGGGCGAAGGTTGCGCGTTCGCGGAGATCGCGGGCGTCGTCCACGCCACCGTGGCTGGCGGCGTCGATCTCGATCACGTCCAGCGAACCGGAACCGCCACGCGCCAGTTCGATGCAGCTGGGGCACTTGCCGCAGGGGGTGTCAGTGGGGCCCTCGGCGCAGTTCAGGCACCGCGCGAGGATGCGCGCGGAGGTGGTCTTGCCGCAACCGCGGGGGCCGGAGAAGAGGTAGGCGTGGTTCACGCGGTTCTTGCGGAGCGCCGTCATCAGCGGCTCCGTGACGTGTTCCTGCCCGATAACGTCCGCGAAAGAGTCCGGGCGATACCTTCGATACAGGGCAGTTGTAACAGTCACAAGTGAAACCTACCTATAGGGACTGACAGTTAAAGTAAGTGACCCCTCATGCACCCGCCAGAGCCCATCTACCCTTGCTACCTTCCGGTCCTGGGGGAGTTCAACAGGATGACGCCACATGAGGGGCCGTCGACAAGCTTACCCGAACTTGGGTTGGGGTTCGAATCGGCTCCAAGGGCTGTGGATAAGGCTCGACGGCGGGTGGTTGGGTCGGGAGTCCCCGGGCATGGGGACATCCTGTCAATAAACTTCGGCTACAAACAGGTCTCAACCATTGCAAATCACCCCACCACGGCGGACCATGGGTATGTACACCGATTGGGGCAATCTCAAGATTGTGAGCTGCGTGGCCTGGGAGCGAGGGGCCGGACCCGGTAGCTCAACGGTGAACCGCAAGAATGGGCGCGTTGGGGGCGTCCATTTTTCCGTTAACGGACGGGTTTCGGGGCCTTCCGGGAGGGGTAAATCAGCCCGATTACACGATGCTGAAATTCTCAGGTACAGTAGTATCTGCTTTCGAATCGGAAGCAAGGAGAATTCGCCTAGCGGCCTATGGCGCACGCCTGGAACGCGTGTTGGGTTAACGCCCTCGGGGGTTCAAATCCCCCATTCTCCGCCGAAAAGGCCCCTGGATCTAGCCGATCTGGGGGCCTTTGTCGTACCCGGAATCGAGGCTTTGCCCGAGACCGAGACCGAGACCGAGACCGAGACTGAGACGCGAGCCTGGGTAGTGCGCTTCTCCCGCCTCACGCCCCGCTCCATGCGTCCACCCCGCATGTCCTATGACGCGCTTGGCCGGCCTGACATGCCCTCATAGGATGGCTTGGACTTGCTCGTCATCAGAGGGGAATCCGGTGCCGGACTTCAATGCAGTAACAGTCCGGGGTAGACACCTTGCGGTCCCACCAAGCCGGGCTCGGGCGGCGGACCTGGACGCCATCAGGCTTCTTGGAATCGTTGCCGTTGTAGTTGGGCATGTCTGGACGTACGGGCCGTTCACTGACGCACTGTTCGCGTGGCATGTCCCGGTATTCTTCATCCTGACGGGCTACTTGTGGAAGCCGGGCCGGACGCTGCGGGACGAGATCACCCGCCGCTCCAAGACGCTCCTGGTCCCGTACGTTGCGTGGCTGGTTGTTCTCAGTATTGCGTTCACTTCCGTGGAATATCTGCGTAGCGGATCACTGCCGATCGAAGCGCTCCGAAACGCCGTCTATGGTGGAGCGTTCGCGGTACGCCCCTACTCTGCCTTCTGGTTTGTGCCGGTCCTCTTTTTCACCGCTGTGCTGTGCCGCTTGCTGGAGCGCTTCCCCGCACGGGTAGCGTGGACCACGGCTGCAGTTGGCCTGGCAGTGAGCATCCTGGCGGGCTCCATGATGGCAAAGATGCCCTTGGGAATAGCTTTGGCAGTTCCTTGCCTGGTGTTCGTTCTCGTTGGACGTGCGTTGCCTGAGCTGGTCCGACGTATCCGATATAAGGCAGCCGTGGGGCTGGGGCTTGTGCTCGCCGGCGTGGCACTGACGGCGGGTGGCGCGGTGCAGCCGTTGAACATGAAGGACGGCGACTTCGGCACCGCGGTGTTGAGCGTGGTCAACGCCTCTGCAATCAGTCTCGGGCTGATCCTCGTCTTGTCAGCGCTTTACCGCGTGGTCAGTCCTGCGGTGAACCGCCTCACTATCCAGCTGGCGTCCACTGGGCTGGTGGTGGTCCTGACCCACGCGTTTCTCCTCTACCTGCTCAACACGCCTGCCTCGGGAGCGATTCTTGACGCCGTGGTGGCTTTAGTGGTGCCCTTTGTTCTTGCGCTGCTGGTGACCCGCTCGCCACTCCGGCGATGGCTGGTGGGTTAGTCAGCGGCAGGAACTAACCCGCTCTGACCATGTGCGGCCGCCACCCGTTCCAACACTTCGCGGCACGCTGCGGTTGCCGGGTGAATCCGCCCGGCCGTCCTGGTGGACGTGAACACGGTTCGCTTTGGCAGGGCAGGAAGATCCAGCAGCTGCACCGTCCGCGAACGCCCGGTCCACACAAGGTCCGGCATGAGTGCCACGGCGTTCCCGGATTCGATGAGCCGGATCTGCGCTTGGAGATCGGCAGTTTCGTAGCGAACATCCGGTTCGAAGCCCGCCGAGCGGCATGCCTGCTCGGCCCAATGCCGGGAAGCAGCGCCCCGGGGTTCCATGACCCACGGCATCGAGGCGGTGTCCGCAAGGGAGGAAACAGTTTCGCCGCCGAGTCCCACGGGGGGAGTGGCCAGCCTGATGGCGTCGCTGGTGAGGATGACGCGGTCCAGTCCGCTGTGATGTGGAGCGGCATGGCCGGGATACTGCTCAGCCACCACCAGATCGAAGTCCCGCGCCCACGTTTCATACAGCGCAGTCTCGGGTTCTCGTTGGGTCATCTCCACCCGCACCTCGGGATACTCCTGCCTCATGATGCTCAGGAAGTCAGGGAGCAGGGCCAGTGCGGCAGATTGAAAGACGGCCAAGCGCACGGTTCCGGTAACCATGGACAGCGATGCCGCGAGTTCGGTTTCCGCGCGCTCCAACGTCTCCAGCAGTGCCGCGGTGTGGGCCACCAGAATCTCCGCCTGCGGGGTCAGTTGCACCCGACGTCCGGCTTTGCGCAGGAGTTCCACGCCCGCTTCCTTCTCCAGCAAGGTCAACTGCTGGGACACCGATGAGGGGCTGTATTGCATGGCATCCGCTACCTCGGCGAGGGTTCCGCGGATCTTCAACTCGTGCAGCAAACGCAGCCTGCGGACGTCCAGCAAGGCAGCCTCCAAAGGTTCGGGATGGGTAATGAATATTCGTCAGAAAAGATCGCTTTTCCTAACGTGATTGTAGATCCATACTGATGGAAACAAACAAACTTCTCCGTCCCAGAAGGAGCTCCCATGACCAGCACACTCCCGGATGCCACCGCCCCTCGCGTCCAGGAATCGGGGCAGTTCGATGCCCTGGCCCAGGAAGCCATCGCCTTGGTCCGCCACTGGCTTACCGAAGCCAGCAAGATCCCCGTGGATGTATCCGCCCAGCGCCTTGCCGGCGTCTTGAAGGACCCGAACGGCCTGGACTTCACGGTTGGATTCGTCGACGGCGTCATCCGCCCCGAAGACCTTTCGGTCGCCGGCCGGAAACTCGCCGAGCTCGCTCCCAAGGTGCCTAAGTTCCTCCCGTGGTACATGCGCAGCGCTGTCCGCGTTGGTGGCGTCATGGCCCCGATCGTTCCGCAGGTTGTCATCCCGATCGCCCGCCGGGTACTCCGCGAAATGGTGGGTCACCTGATTGTGGACGCCACCGACGCGAAGCTCGGCCCGGCCATCGCCAAGATCCGCCAGGACGGCGTTCATCTGAACGTGAACCTCCTGGGCGAAGCAGTCCTCGGGGAGCATGAAGCACAGCGCCGCCTTGAGGGCACCCTGAAGCTTCTCGCCCGCGATGACGTGGACTACGTTTCCATCAAGGAATCCTCCACCGTGGCACCGCACTCCCCATGGGCCTTCGACGAAGCCGTGGACCACGTGGTGGAGAAGCTCACCCCGCTGTACCGCCTCGCAGCGTCCTTCCCCAAGCCAAAGTTCATCAACCTGGACATGGAGGAATACAAGGACCTGAGCATGACCATCGCGGTGTTTAAGCGCATCCTGGACATGCCCGAGTTCAAGAACCTCGAGGCCGGCATCGTCCTCCAGGCCTACCTCCCGGACGCACTCGGCGCCATGCAGGAACTGCAGGAATGGGCTGCGGCACGCCGCGCCCAGGGTGGCGCTCCCATCAAGGTCCGCGTGGTCAAGGGTGCCAACCTTCCTATGGAGCAGGTTGAAGCTTCCCTGCACGATTGGCCGCTGGCCACCTGGGGCAGCAAGCAGGACTCGGACACCAGCTACAAGAACGTCATCAATTACGCTCTGACCCCGGAGCACATCGACGCCGTCCGCATCGGCGTCGCGGGCCACAACCTGTTCGATGTCGCCTTCGCGTGGTTGCTGGCCAAGCAGCGTGGCGTAACGAAGGGCATTGAGTTCGAGATGCTCCTGGGCATGGCAACCGGCCAGGCCACTGCAGTCCGCAAGGATGTAGGCAGCCTCCTGCTCTACACACCGGTGGTGCACCCGGGCGAGTTCGACGTCGCCATTGCCTACCTGATCCGCCGCCTCGAAGAGGGCGCCAGCCAGGAAAACTTCATGTCTGCCGTCTTCGAGCTCAGCGAAAATGAAGCCCTGTTCAAGCGCGAGCAGAAGCGCTTCCTGGACTCCCTGGCCAACATGAAGGACGAGGTCCCAGGCCCCAACCGCAAGCAGGACCGCCGCCTCCAGGCAGAGCCCGCGCCGCTCGAGGGCTTCAGCAACACCCCGGACACCGATCCCGCACTCCCGGCCAACCGTGCCTGGGGCCGCGAGATCCTCAAGCGCATCCCCGGCTCCACCGCCGGCAACAAGATCGTGGAGTCCACCAAGGTCTCCGACGCGGCCGAGCTGGAGCGCATCATCACCACTGCCGTGGATGCTGGAAAGGCCTGGGGCGCACGTCCCGCCGCCGAGCGTGCCGCCATCCTGCACCGCGCCGGCGAGGTCCTGGAAGCCCGCCGCGCTGAACTCCTTGAGGTCATGGCTTCCGAAACCGGCAAGACCATCGACCAAGGCGACCCCGAAGTCAGCGAAGCAATCGACTTCGCGCACTACTACGCCGAGCGCGCCAAAGACCTGGAAACGGTCGACGGCGCCACGTTCGTCCCAGCCAACCTCACCGTGGTGACACCCCCGTGGAACTTCCCGGTGGCGATCCCCGCAGGCTCAACGCTCGCAGCGCTCGCCTCAGGGTCCGCCGTCGTGATCAAGCCTGCAAAGCAGGCCCGCCGCTCCGGTTCCGTCATGGTGGATGCGCTCTGGGAAGCCGGCGTGCCGCGCGAAGTGCTGGCCCTGGTGCAGCTTGAAGAGCGCGATCTCGGTACCCAGCTGGTCTCGCACCCGAGCGTGGACCGCGTCATCCTCACCGGTGGCTACGAAACTGCTGAACTGTTCCGTTCCTTCCGCCAGGACCTGCCGCTGCTCGCGGAGACGTCCGGCAAGAACGCCATCATCGTCACGCCGAGCGCTGACTTGGACCTCGCTGCCAAGGATGTTGTGTACTCGGCCTTCGGGCACGCAGGCCAGAAGTGCTCTGCTGCCTCACTGGTGATCCTGGTGGGCTCGGTGGCCAAGAGCGCCCGCTTCCACAATCAGCTCATTGATGCCGCCCGCTCCCTGACGGTGGGCTACCCGGACAACGCCACCACGCAGATGGGGCCGATCATCGAACCGGCCAACGGCAAGCTCCTGAACGCGCTCACCACCCTGGCTGACGGCGAAAGCTGGGCGATCAAGCCTGAGCGCCTCGACGAGACCGGACGTTTGTGGTCCCCGGGCATCCGTTCCGGCGTCAAGCGCGGCTCGTACTTCCACCTGACCGAGTTCTTCGGCCCGGTCCTGGGCGTCATGACCGCCGAAACCCTCGAGGAAGCCATCGCCATCCAGAACGAGATCGAATACGGCCTCACCGCCGGGCTGCACTCTTTGGACTCCGCTGAAATGGGCGTCTGGTTGGACACCATCCAGGCCGGAAACCTCTACGTCAACCGCGGCATCACCGGTGCGATCGTCCAGCGCCAGCCGTTCGGCGGATGGAAGAAGTCGGCAGTCGGTGCGGGCACCAAGGCAGGTGGACCGAACTACCTGATCGGCCTGGGCAGCTGGCTCCCCGCCGAAGCCAAGGCCAAGCGCGGCACCATGCTCCAGGGTGCGGCTGCGCAGATTCTCTCTGCTGCGAAGTCCGCGGATGTCTCTGCTGAGGAAATCCACACCCTCCAGCAGTCGCTCTTCAGCGACGCATCGGCTTGGGAATCCGAGTTCGGCACCACCAAGGACGTCTCCGCACTGTCCGCTGAGCGCAACGTCTTCCGTTACCGCTCCCTCCCGGTGACCATCCGCCTCTCCGAAGGCGAGCGCCTCGCTGATCTGCTCCGTGTTGTAGCAGCCGGCGCGGTGGCGGGCTCCAAGCTGACGGTGAGCTCCGCCGTCGTGCTTCCCGATTCCGTGGTGACCGTGTTCGCGAACCTGGGCGTTAGCGTCCGGATCGAGGACGACGCCGCGTGGCTGGCCCGTGCAGCAAAGTTCGACGCCGGCCGGATCCGCCTGATCGGTGGCGACTTTGCCGCGCTGAGCGCAGCCATGGGTGGCCGTCCGGACGTTGCGGTTTACCACGGTGTGGTGACGCAGGCCGGCAGGATCGAGATGCTGCCGTTCCTCCGCGAGCAGGCCGTGTCCATCACGGCCCACCGCTTCGGCACCCCGAACCACCTCTCTGATCACCTGATCTAGGGCGCGACATCCAGGGCCCGGCATTTAGGGCTTGGCCACGAAGGCCGGGCAGGACGGATTCGCTCCGACCTGCCCGGCCTTGGTCGTTGTGGGTTGATCAAGCCTCCGCGTAGCCCAGCCTCTGCAACCTCCGGCGGGCGGCTTGCTCGCTTGGCCCGTGGGATCCCAAAGCAAACCGGACCATGCCCAGCACAGCCCGGGCTGCGGTGATGACGGGCAAGGGAACCGGGCCGATTCCGGCGCGGCGGATGCCCAGCATCTGGCGGTACTTGGGTTCAAGGCTTGCGACGGCGGCGGCGAACAGGATGGTGTAGCCGGGCTTCAGGAGTGGGCTCAGGGGCGGATAACGGATGAACGAAACGGTCTCGGCAAGCCGGTCGTCGGCACGGAGTATCCCCGAGGCATACCACTGCTCGAGTTCCTCATGGACCTGGGCCTCGGTGAGTGGCGGGTCAGCCACACCCATGAGTCGGCCGGCCGCTGCCCATTCGCGCACGTAGGCATCAGGACCGCCCGGGATGGGTACGCCCCAAATGCGGTTGGCGGTGATGAACGAGTCCGCGTAGGTGACGTGTACCCAGCGGAGGAGTTCGGGATCGTTGGCGGCGTACTCCCGCACCACTCCGTTGCCGTCTACATAGGTCCCACGGACGCGCTCGTGGATTTTCCGCACCCGGGCAGTCGCTGCTTCGGCGGCCTCGGTGGAACCGTACGTCACCGTGAAGATCCAGCGGACGGTGTTTGCCAAACGGCCAAGAGGGTCTTTTTGGAAGCCGGAGTGCTCGTACACCCCGGCCAGTGCCCCCGGGTGCAGGGCCTGCATCAGCAACACCCGGATCCCGGCCACGATGGTAGCCACATGACCGTGCACAGCCCAGACGGCCGAGCCCGGAAGGTGATATCCGGCGTCGTTCCCTTCGGCAAGGCGCGGCACCCACTCCGGGGGCGTACCCGACGTCCCTGTGAACGTGCGCTGCAGTTCATGCCTGTACTCCGTGAGGTAATTCCTCATGCATCCCATGAGACCCCGTAATTGCGCCCCTGTACAGAGCAGGTATACGGAGCAGCTGTACAGAGCAGCTGTACAGAGCAGCTGTACTGGGGCGCAATCAGCGGAGTCAGGAACGGACGCGGCGTCGTTTGGGTGCTGCTGCCACCAGCAGCGCGGCGATAGCGACGGCGGCACTGAGGATGAGGCCCGGGCGGTACTGTTCCAGCATGGCTTGGGCGCTGACGGTTCCGGCAGCCTTACCGTGACCGCTGACCAACGCGGTGGTGACCGCCAGAACCAGGGCGGCCCCCACCTGGGTGCTGGTCTGGATCAGACCGGCAGCAAGCCCTTGTTCCGAATCCTTGATCCCGGCCGTGGCCTGGACATTGATGGACGGGAACGCCAGCGCAAAACCGATGCCCAGCAGGACCACTGACGGCAGGATGTCCAGTACGTAGTTGGGCGTGGTGCCCACCCGGAGGAACAGGACATAGCCCAGCCCCAGGGCCGTGAGCCCGGTCAGGATCAGCTGTGTGGCGCCGAACTTCTCAATGAGCCGGTCCGCAAACGGTGCACTGGTGGCCACCAACAGACCCGCCGGCAGCAAGGCGAGTGCCATCCCCAGGGGCGTCCAGCCCAGCACCGACTGGAGGTACATGGTGACGATGAACTGGAAGCTGAGGTAGGAGCCGAACAGTCCTACCGCGCTGAGGTTAGCCCGGGCCACCCAGCCTTCCTTGAGGATGCTGAAGCGGATCAGGGGGTGCTTGACCTTGTTCTCGATCACCGCGAAGGCAGCCAGCACGGCGATGGACACTGCGAATCCGGCGATTGTTGCCACAGATCCCCAGCCCTGCTCCGGTGCTGAAACCAAGGTATACACCAGGCCGAGCATGCCCAGCGCTAGGGTCACGGCGCCCCAAAGATCGTGCCCGCTGTTCTCCGCCGACGGCTTGTCCCTGGGGATGAACTTCATGCCCAGGAGGACAACGACGACGGCGATCGGCACCGACACAAGGAACGTCCAACGCCAGCTCAAACTGGTCATCAGGCCACCCACCACCAGGCCCAGCGAGAAGCCGCTGGCACCGAAAGTGGTGAAGATGGACAACGCCTTGTTGCGCTCGCGGCCTTCGGCGAAGTTGGTGGTGATGATGGAGAAGCCTGTGGGCGCGGTGAACGCGGCGGCCAGTCCTTTGACGAACCGCGTGGCGATCAGGATGGCGGGGTCGTCCACCAGCCCGCCCAGCAAGGAGGCAGCGGCGAACACCGTCAACGCAATGAGGAAGATTCGACGCCGGCCCAACAGATCGGCGAGCCGGCCACCAAGGAGCAGGAGGCTCCCGTAGCCAAGGACGTAGGCGGAGACGATCCACTGCAGGGAATCGGTTCCGAGGTTGAGTTCCTGTCCGATGGACGGCAAGGCAACGCCGACCATGGAGACGTCCAGCCCGTCCAAAGCCAGGACGGTGCACACAACCATGAGCAGCAGCCACTGCGCGCGGGTCCAGTGAACAGCCGAGGCCAAAGGCGGCTCGGTTGAGGTTTTGAGAGTGGTGGGTGATGTCATGGTTTTGAATGTACATGACGTGTCATTCAATGACAAGGAATATGATGCGTCATCTTATGACGTGGATTCCAACGGCGCAATGAACTAGAATCAGGGCATGGCAACGACGCGTGACCGTCAACTGCATGACCGCCAATTGGTTGAGCAGTGGCGCAGCATCCAGAACTCCTACTTCCGCACCGCAGGAGCGATCGACCGCGCCCTCGAAGCCAAGTTCGATATTGGGCTCAACGAGTTCGAAATCCTGGACCTCGTAGCCGAAAGTGAAGAGTCTGCGTGCCGGATGAAGGCCCTGGGGGAGCGAACCCCCATGACGCAGAGCGCCGTCTCCAAAGTGGTGGACCGGCTCGAAAAGGCAGGCCTGGTGTCCCGCCAAACCTGCGTGGACGATCGCCGCTCCCTGTTCCTGGAACTGACTGAGGCAGGCCGCACGCTCCACGCCAACGCCGCGGTGGAACACCGCGCTTTGCTCAAGGAAAACCTGGCCTAAAGCACTTTCGCCGGCACCCGGCGGGGCCGACGAAAGCGCTTCGGCAGCGGGCCTTAGCTTTGGGCAGGCCTTTAGAGGATCGGGTTCATGGCGTTCCAGCCGGAGCCGATACGGGTTTGGGGAAGCCATCCACCTTTCCCATTGCCGGGGTATATCCAGAGGTTTCCGGTGGTGTCGCGGGCCAGGACATCGGCGGATCCGTCGCCGTTGAAGTCGCCGGGGCCTGTCAGCTGGGACATGGCGTTCCAGCCGGAGCCTACGCGGATCTGGGGAAGCCATCCGCCTTTGCCGTTTCCGGGGTATAGCCAGAGGTTTCCGGTGGTGTCGCGTGCCAGGACGTCGGCGAAGGTGTCGCCGTTGAAGTCGCCGGGGCCTGTCAGCTGGGACATGGCGTTCCAGCCGGAGCCTACGCGGCTTTGGGGAAGCCAGCCGCCTTTGCCGTTTCCGGGGTATAGCCAGAGGTTTCCGGTGGTGTCGCGTGCCAGGACGTCGGCGAAGGTGTCGCCGTTGAAGTCGCCGGGGCCGGTCAGTTCGGACATGACGTTCCAGCCCGTCCCAACGCGGCTTTGGGGAAGCCAGCCGCCTTTGCCGTTGCCGGGGTACAGCCAGAGGTTTCCGGTGGTGTCGCGTGCCAGGACGTCGGCGAAGGTGTCGCCGTTGAAGTCGCCCGGGCCGGTCAGTTCGGACATGACGTTCCAGCCCGTCCCAACGCGGCTTTGCGGAAGCCAGCCGCCTTTGCCGTTACCGGGGTACAGCCACAAATTTCCTGCCCCGTCCCGTGCAAGGACATCCGCGAACCCATCGGCGTCCCGGCCCTGATGGGGCTTGGTCTCGATCCACTTATTGTCCAAAATGAGGAGCTTGCCCTTTTGACCCACCAGAACGGTGTCATGGACTGGATCTACAGCCAGCACCATATAGTCGGGATCTATATGTCCCATAAGTTGGACACGGCCGTCCTTCACGGCACCAACCTCAAACCCCCACTCATTTTCAAAGGGGACCGGGTAGGTGAAAAACAGTGTCCCCGTGTTCGGATCAAAGGTTAGTTCGCTGACGGGTTCGCTGCCGGGGAACGTTACGGGTGTTTTGGTCTGTACGCCGTCCTTCAGCTGGAAGAGATCTTGGGCGGACGCAAACAGGAGACGGTGTTGAAGTGGATCGAGGGCCAGTCCATTCACGTAGAAAGCATTATCAAGGCGGATGACAGGTTTGACCTCGCCGTTGACGAACGAGTGTATTCCGGTATCAGCCAGGACATATACGGTGTGGGCTGACGAGTCCACAACCACTTCCCTCGGAACGGCGGAGGTTAGCGGTATTGTCCCCGTCAATTTTCCGTCGTTGATGAGCAGTAAGTCATAGCCGTAGTCGCCCCGGGCAACATAAACCGTGTGGGTTTCCGAATCCACTGCGATGCTCTCCGGGGTCTTCTCAACGAAAATCGTCTGCCTCACGGCGTTCCCTTGGATAACCGAGACCATCTTCCGTGCCTGGCTGGTGACGTAGGCGATGTGGGTGCTGGAATCGACCGCCACATTGTTGGCCCCGCCATCGATGGGGATGACCGCCGTGACGCTCTGATCCTCAATGATCATCAGTGAAGATTTCTGTGATGCCGGAGAGCTCAAAGAGTCGCTTTGATACCTGATCACGTACGCGGTGCCGGTGACATCGTCCACGGCAATATCGACGACGGACCCTCCTGCTAAATCAATGGTCGAGGCTATGGGATACGGCACCTCTGCGGCGACGGCGACATGTGTAATTCCCAGTAAAAGAGCCGTCAGGATTGATAAAGCGCAGGCGCGCAGCAGGTGTATTCGGGTCATGTCACTGCACTCTAAGTGGTGGAGTTCCCGGCACCGTTACCGTCAGCTGTCATGTACTACGCTTCGTCTCCTGATCGAAAACACCAGTTGCGCGGGCTCCCAAAAGCAAGCTCAAGATTCTTGAGCCAAAACTGAGCCAACCTTTCGGCAGAAGGCACCCGGGAAGCCTTTATTTCTCCCCTGATACCCGCAACAATGGTGCTTGCACGCCAGGCTGGGGTTTGGTGCCGCTGGCTTTGGGGAGTGTTTTGTGGGCAAGCATCATGAATCAGACCGGGCAGTAGAACTGATCCGCATTGTAGGCTTCCATCGCGTTCTGATCGCTGGAAGTCTAGCCATTCTGGCTTTCTTCGCGTTTGGCTTCCAACCCTTGAATGCTGTCTCCAGCAGCTCTGTGGGCGGAGCGCTTGCGCAGGGAGTGGTGGTACCCGCGGCGCTCGGCACCTTGGTGCCACCGGAAGCCGAGACCTTGGTCATAGACCCCACTCTGGAACCACCCCAGCAAGTTGCCGGCACGCCCATGGTCTATTTTGACCGCGCCGTGGTCCGCACCGTGAGCAAAGACGGTTCCACCGGCCTCACCGTTGCCTCCGCCGGCATGTCGCGTCCACCGGCAGGGGCTTTGTACGCACCACTTGAAGTTCTCAACCCGAGTTCCCCTTACGGCTACCGCTACAGCCCGCTGACGGGCCTGGCAGGGGAGTTCCACTGGGGCCAGGACTATGCAGCCGCCTGTGGAACCCGCGTTTACGCAGCCGACGCCGGAGTTGTCAGGGCAGTGGGCTGGCACATCTGGGGAGGCGGCAACCGGGTTGAAATCGAGCACGGCAACGGCCTGGTCACCACGTACAACCACCTCCAGGCAATCGGCGTCACAAAGGGCCAATCGGTCCGGGTGGGCGAGGTGATCGCAGAGGTTGGCACTACCGGCTGGTCCACGGGTTGCCACCTCCACTTCGAGACGATCGTGAACGGGCTGCACACCAACCCCAACGGTTGGACGTACCTACCCATCCGGCAGGTTGATCCGCTGCAGAACATCACCATGGTGAACTACCAGCCCGGCGTAGGTACCGGCTCAACAGCCACTCCGCAGTGGGCTGTGCCAGTGGCCGACGGCACCACCAGGGCCGTCATCGGTGGAGAGCACGAGGAACCCGTGGCCCTGCCCGTGGTGGTTCCACCGGTCACCACCACGCCTACCACCACCACGCCTGCCACCACACAGCCGGGAACAAGCGGGGGAACCCAGGCCACACCTCCCGCCACTACGACACCGGTTCAAACCACGACGCCGACGCCCTCACCTTCCGTGACGGCTACCCCGACGCCCACAGTCACCCTCACCCCGACACCGACCGCTACGGCTACCCCGACGCCCACAGTCACCCCGACACCGACACCGACACCAACGCCCACCACAGCGACGCCTACGCCGACGCCATCTTCCAGTGCGCCGTCCACCAGCGTGGTCCCGCCGGCGTTGACTACGGCCCCGGTGGCGCCCACCCTGCAGTCGACCGTCGCTCCGGCGCCAGCTGTTGTGGAACCCGCACCCGTGATTGTGGAGCCGGCGCCCGTGGTGGTGGCTCCTGCACCCGTGATTGTGGAGCCGGCGCCCGTGGTGGTGGCTCCTGCACCCGCGATCGTGGAACCGACGCCCGTGGCACCTGCTCCAGTAATCACCCAGGCCGTTGTCCCGCCGGCTCCTGCACCTCCGGTGGCTCCAGCGCCCGCACCCGTTGCAGTCCTCCCGACATCGCTGCCGGCAGTGATCCTTCCGCCCGGATACATCCTGATCGCCCCGGACCTGGTCCAGCGGCCGGACGGTGTCATTGTCCCGCTGTCCTCGCTGATCCTTCCCACACCCTAGGTTTCGCCGCCCACGCCAGCTCCCGTAAGCTCGACTGCGGCAATCCCGCCAGACGACGTTGTCAGGAAGCGAATCCCATGACCAGCCTTTACAGCATTCCCCTCACGTTCAACGATGGCACCGAAGCAGACTTCGGCCGCTTCGAAGGCAAAGCTGTCCTGGTGGTGAACGTCGCTTCCGAGTGTGGATTCACGCGCCAGTACGCCGGCCTCGAGGAACTGTACGGCAAATACCGCAGCCAAGGGCTGGAGATCCTCGGGGTGCCCTGCAACCAGTTTGGCGGGCAGGAGCCCGGCGCCGACCACGAAATCGCAGAGTTCTGCGAGCGGAACTTTGGCGTGTCTTTCCCGCTGACCAGCAAAGCCAACGTCCTGGGCAAGCAGCAACACCCGTTGTTCGCTGAGCTGACCCTGGACGAGGAAGGGCAGCCGGCCAAAGTGAAGTGGAACTTCGAAAAGTTTGTCATAAATCGCGAAGGTGAACTTGTGGCAAGGTTCCCATCCACAGTGGAGCCTGACTCCGAAGACCTAGTGAGAGCAGTGGAAGAAGCACTGGCATAGAGGCCACAGATCCTGAAGGGAGAAAAGTAATTTTCCAACATTCCGCCGGAAGTTAGCCAGTTGTTGGCTTGTTGTCTGGTTGGATTGGAACTACTGGATTGACACGGGAGAAGCCGTCTCCCACCAAACGCTAAGGCGAAGCTATGGAGCTCATCGAGGCCGAATACCCCAAACCAGGTCATGTGCTTTTGCACCTGAGCGATCTTCACCTGGTGGGTGGTCCGGGCACGCTCCACGGCTCGGTAGACAGCGCAGCCAGGCTGCAGGAGATTTGCGAACAGATCCTCGCCTCCAGGATCAGGCCCGAGGCCATCATCTTCACCGGAGACCTCGCCGACAAAGGCGAGTTGGAAGCTTACGAGCAACTCCGCGAAATGATTGAACCGCTGTGTGCCTCGCTGGGAGCCAAAGCCATCTGGGCCATGGGCAACCATGACAACCGGGCAAACTTCCGTTCAGCGTTCGCGGACGCTTCGGCGGCCAGCAAGCCACAAGACCCCGTGGACCGCAGCTACTTCGTAAACGGCCTGCGAATCATCACCCTTGACACCACCGTGCCGGGCCACCACTACGGGCAATTGTCGGAATCGCAGCTCGAGTGGCTGGAATCGGAATTGGCAACGCCCGCGCCGGACGGCACCATCCTGGCCCTCCACCATCCGCCGGTTCCTTGCGTGCAGGACCTCGCGGTGTTGGTGGAGTTGCGCGGCCAAGCCGCACTGGCCGCCGTCGTGCGTAATACTGACGTCCGCGCCATCCTGGGTGGCCACCTGCATTACTCCACGACGGCGAGCTTCGCCGGCATCCCCGTATCGGTTGCCTCAGCTACCTGTTACACCCAGGACCTCGCAGTCCGCGCGGGCGGTCAGCGCGGGCGCGACGGAGCGCAGTCTTACAACATGATCCACGTCTACGAGCACACAATCGTGCATTCGGTGGTGCCCATGTCAGGTGGCGTCACAGTCGGTGAGCCCTTGGACGCCGCCGAGGTTCAGCGGCGGCTGACGGCAGCCGGCATTCGGATCCCGCACGAGTCCCGGGTGGGAGCGCATACGTCGCCGGGCACCCACACTTCCTCGCTCCCGCTCGTTTCTTCCGGACCTACTTCTCCCAAGGCGCCTTGACCGGGAAGTACTTCTCAAGGAAGTCAGTCACAAGGTCTGCGCGTTCGTTGGCCTCGACTTCGGGGAAACTGCCGTCATTGAGGCAGAAGAAGTCCATGTGGCGCTTTGCCAGGAGCTTGGGCAGATAGTGCAGCCCGGCCCACATGGTGGAATCCACATATCTGACTTTCGCGCTGGTCTGGGTGACCGCACGGCCGGTGAGCAGGGCGTAGTAGTGGTAGAACGAGTTGGTCACGGAGATGTTGTCCGCAGCCCGGAACCGGCTGCCGGCAGTCTTGGCGAACTCAGCCGGGAATTCCTTCTCCATTTGAGCCACCACGCTGCGGCGCAGTGGTGCGGCGGTGTGCTCAAGGTGCCGGGTGGTGATCCGGCCGAAGCGCTCCCACAGCAGCTTGCGGTTCACGCGGGCCGCATTTTCAAAGCCGCTGCGTTCGGCGTCATTCTCGCCCAAGCCAATGCGGGTGTCGGCTTCAATGAACTTGGTGATGCCACCGGGTGTGAAGAACATGTCCGGACCCACGGGGCGGCCAAAGAACATGTCGTCATTGGAGTACAGGAAGTGCTCTGAGAGGTCCTTGATGTGGTGGAGCTGGCACTCCACGGCCTGCGAATTGTGGGTGGGCAGCACGGAGGGATCGGCGAAAAACTCTTCGCTGCGCACGATGGTCACCGAGGGGTGCTCGGCCAGCCATTCCGGCGCAGGGGAGTCTGTGGCGATGAAGATCCGCCGGATCCAGGGCGCGAACATGTGCACCGAGCGCAGGGCGTACTTCAACTCGTTGATCTGCCGGAAGCGTGCCTCATGGTCATCGCCCTCGCCGAGGACCGCCTCGGCTTGCTGTGCGCGCCTCCTGGCGATGTACTCGGGGTCGCTGCCGTCCACCCAGGAGAAAACAATGTCAATGTCGAAGTCGATGTCACTGGCGTGGTCAGCGAACATGTTCTCAATGGTGGGCCAGGACAGGCCGTGCCGCTGGACTGTGCCGCGCACCGCATCCTGACGCAGCATGGTGCGGCGGGTCAGGGAATTCTCCACAGGGAGTTCCAAGCGATCGCCCTCGAACCTCCACAGCTCAAGCTGCACACCCAGGGCCGGGCCATACCAAAGTCCGCCGCCGATCTCGACGCGAGGCCGGTACAAGCGGAAAATCCGGGCCTTCCGGTTGGCGGACAGCTCCCCATCGGCCACCAGTACCGAGGTCTTCTTCTTGGCGTCCACGGTCATGGAGTAGAAAGGCTCATTGCGGAACGCCGTGACCAATGCCTTCCGCACGTCCTTGCGGGACTCCCAGTCCACGGCAATAACGGGCCGCTCATCATTTCCACGCACCAGGATGAAATCGATACCTGCAGCGTCCAAAGCGGCCCTGACGGCCAGGAGATCGGACACCATGGCCTGTTGCGGGGTCAGGTCGCCGTTGACCAGGGCGTACCGCCCGCGGTGACGGACGACGTCGGACCTGTGCCTAAGATGCGCGACGACGGCAGGCGAGATCGCCTCAGCAATCGTGTCCTCTTCAATGGACGGGCTGCCGTGGTAAATCGGATCGACCTGTGCTTGTGTGATGGCTGTATCTCCGGGATCGTGGGGTGCGGGTTGCTCTAAAACTCTAAAACCTGGGTGCGGTGAAAACTCAAACGGTTGAAACTTAGATCGAAAGGGCCTCGCGCCAGCTGCGGAGGAAGGCGCCGCCGGCGTCGTCGTGGATCACGTCATCGGCCAATTCAAGATCGGCTGCCGTCAAAATGGTGTAAGGCTTCACGGGCACCCCATCTGCCGGACGAACGTCCACGTGTTTCACATCGTGATCGTTGTGGTGAAGCCAGTCTGCCATGGCGTAGTCCGTACGGGAATCACCCACCGTCCGCCAGGAGAGCGGGGTGATGCCCTGGGCTGCCAGGAGTTCGACGGCGCGGCTGGCCCCGAGGTCCTTGCCCAAGCGCACGGATTCGATGTCCGTGGAGATGATGGTGGGGTCCAGCCGGTAGTCCGCGGTGTCATCGGACCCCGGAGCGTGGTGGTCCAGAATGGCGGCGTTGAGGCCGTGGCGTCCCATGATCTCCAGGGCGTCGGCGTCGAACAGTTTCTGTTCGGCCAGGTAGTCCTCACTGGCAACGTCCACGTGCTGTTCCACTGAAACCATGGCGCGCTTGGTCTCATCGAAGAACATGTGTGCCGAGTAGTCTTCGGCAACAAGCCTGCGGATATCGTCGCCATATGCTTTGGGCACGGCGAGCTCGTAGTCCACATGGATGGGGCCCGGGCCTTCGGCTGTGTAGCTGAACCACACCGCACCCTTCTCACAAATAGCGTGAATGACGGTGTCTGCCGGCATCCCGGCCGCAATCATGGGCTCCATGACCTGCTCACTGATGAACGCGTCCGAGCGCCCGGTGTTGAAGATGACCGGAATGCCCGCTGAGGCCAACGCCACCATGTCCGCAATGATGTCCGGCTTGACGTCGCGCGTCACAGGGCTGGCAATAGGACCATCGACGTCCAGCAACAGAGCCAGCGCGGGCGTCATGCGGGCAGCGGTCCGGTCAGTACCTTGGAGCGGTTGAGTCATGCCCCCATTCTGTCAGTCCCGGAGGCTCCCTTCACAGCTATGACGCACAGCTATGACGCACGACGACGGATAGTCACCTTTTGGCTACAACCTGCCTGTGCTGCGGGTCACAAGTTCCGTTAGGGCGGCATCTTCCATAGGCTTGCAGGGTGATCTTCAAAGCTGTGGGCGAGGGACGCCCGTACCCTGACCATGGATACTCTGCGCCGCGGGACTGGGCTGCCCTGCCCCCGCGCCCTGTCCGCCTCGATGAACTGGTTACCACCAAACGAACCCTGGACTTGGAGGCACTGTTGGCTGAGGACTCAACTTTCTTCGGTGATTTGTTCCCGCACGTGGTCCAGTATCAAGGGGTGATGTACCTCGAAGACGGACTTCACAGGGCAGTCCGCACGGCGCTCCACCAAAGGACGGCCATTCACGCACGTGTATTGGTGATCGATGGCTAGCAAGCGCCGGCGTCCCAAAGATGTGACGCAGCTCCACGGACACCGGGTGGTCACAGGTCCCGAGCTTCGGGCCACTTTCGCCGAGGACGAGCAAGCGCACAAAGGCCGCTTCCGGCGCAGGCTGTTCCACGGGATCGTCCTTGTCCTGCTGGTGGGCGTGATAGCTGCCGGCGCCGTGGGTGCTTGGGCGATCATGAATGGCGTGGTCAAAGTTCCCACCGCAATCGCCAGCAAAGCTCCTACCAGTCTGTGTCCCGCCACCACCTTCGACTACGTGCCGAACGAGACCGTGACCCTCAACGTCTTCAACGCCACCTCCCGTGGAGGGCTGGCCGGAACCGTGGCAGACCAGTTCACAGCCCGCGGCTACAAAGTGGCCTCAGTGGACAACAGCGATACTGCCTATTCGGGCATTGGCGTGGTGGTCTCAGGAGTCAAAGGACAGGCCGCGGCATTCAACATTCAGCGGAACCTGGCCGGAACTGACTACTTCGAGGACAACCGCGAGGACGAGTCAGTGGACGTCATCCTGACGCCGGGCTTCGAAGGCCTGGTGGAACCACAACTAGTGGATCAAACACCGGGAACGCTGCAGTGCCCGCGGGAGGATCTGCGGATCGCGGACAACTCCAAGTGGCCCATCATTCCCACGCTTCCGCCGGGGCAGTAACCTGCCGGGCTTGCTGCGCTTACCCGTTGTGGCGGCTTGCTCAACCCGCCAGGGCTTCGCGGGCCGGAACGTCGAGTTTTAGGGGCCTGCCGGCGTCGTCGAACCTGGCGCCTGCACCCAGCTGAATAAAGCGCACCGTTTGCGCTGTGTGACGCTCGACGTCGGAGGCCGGCGACGGCGGGGGAGTCTCGCCGTCGGGCGTTCGATTGCGGCGGGCGGCGCTGGCTGAAAGCGTTCCGAGAATGAGCCGCGCCAACTGCGCGACGTCGACGTCCGGCAAGTATCCCTGGTGGACGCCGTCCTGGAGGATGTCCTGCAACAGGACGTTGAGATCGCCCACATGGTCGGCAAGCTTGGCGAAGGATCCGGGGGAGAGGACGGCAGCCATGGCCGGGCCCGGGGGGAGGTGGCGGCGGCTGAGATCCTCCACTTGGGCGCGAACGTAGAGGGCAAGCCGGTCCACGGGATTCTCCAGTGCGGCCAGCGAATCGCGAAGGTCCACGATGAAGCGCTCCGTCTCATCCAAGGCATAAGCGATGAGCAGCTGTTCCATGTCCGCGTAGTAGTTGTAGACCGCAGTGCGTCCCACGCCCGCGTGGCGCGCAACGTCCGTCATGGTGAGTCCGGGGAGGCCATGGGTGAAGAGGAGCTCTCCGAAAGCGGTCAGAATCCGACGTTGGGTCTCGGCGCGTTGGGCAGCATTCGTGGCGGCCGTGATCCTTGGCATACAGACACTTTACCGCGATCTGTCACTAAGAGCTGCGAGTTTTTGTACAGGTGTCGCCCTTGTGGTGGCTCTTTGGGGGCATTATGTGCACAAAAACTCGCGTAGCATCAAGGAAAACCGGCCAACAACGGTGCCGGTCAACAGTATTAGGGGGCGTCTTGCGCGCAACGGTCAAAGACGTAGCGCGCCGTGCCGGGGTCTCGCCCAAAACGGTTTCAAACGTCATGAATGGAATCGTCCCGGTGGCGGCCCCCACTCGGCTCAGGGTGGAACAGGCCATGGCGGAGCTGGACTATGTTCCCAATCTTTCCGCGCGGGGCCTGCGGAACGGGCGTTCCGGGGTCATTGGGCTGGCATTGCCCGATCTGGCTACTCCGTTCTCCGCGGAGCTGGCCCAAAGCATCGTTGAAGTTGCCCACGCGCAGGGCTTCAGTGTGCAGATTGAGGAAACCGGTTCCGATCCGCACCGTGAGCATGAACTGATGACGCGTGCCAGGGCAAACCTCATCGACGGATTGATCCTCAACCCTGTGGTCCTCAAGGAGAGTGCCGTCCAGATGGGTGTCGCGCTGCCTCCGGTGGTGCTCTTGGGTGAAGTGACCCAGCAGTTGGCTGATCGGGTTTTTGTGGACAGCTTTGCTGCGGCGCGGGACATGACCCTTGCCTTGGCCAAGCCTGGACGCCGGCGTATTGCAGTTCTGGGTGTCAACCGGGGAAGGCAATCCGCTACGGCGATCCAGCGGGCCGGCGGCTACGAGGCGGCGCTCCAGATGCTGGGGATCGCCAAGGATGAGTCGCTGATGATCTCCTGTGACAATTGGACGCCCGCGTCTGCCGCTTTATCACTTTCCGAGTATTTGGACGCCAACCCTCTGCCCGAGGCCCTGTTCTGTTTTACGGACTCCATGGCCCTGGGTGCGTTGAATGCGTTGTGGAAAAGGGGCGTGCGGGTTCCGGACGACATCGCTGTGGCCGGATTCGACGACGTCATTGACGGACGCTTCGCGGTGCCTTCCCTCACCACCGTCTCCTTCGACAAGCGGGCTATTGCCACGGAGGCTCTTCGACTGCTGACCGAACGCATGACCGATCGCTCGCATGGGCAGCGGCTCGTCGAAATCGGCTACTCCATTGTGGAGCGGGGCAGCAGCGCGGCGTGAAATGAGAGCGGGCCACTAAATTGTTCGCGCTAACAATTTTCTCTTGCCCTGCGCATTACATCGATGTAATGTGAGATCTGCGTCACCCTGGGCCAACCTTTACCCAAGATGAGGACGCACCGGAGCCGGAATTTTTATGCAGTAGCAGTGCAGCTAAGGCAGCAGCAACGCCCTTTAGCAGGCATTGCAGCAGTGACCTTTCAGCGGACCCATCCAAAGGAGTGACGGGTGAAGCAGTTTGAATCTTTGACCGGGAGACAGTTGTCCCGGAGACAGTTAATGACAGGATCAGCCCTTCTTGGCGGGGGACTCCTGGCCGCGGGCCTCACTGGCTGCGGAGGAGCGGCGCAGGCCGCAACAGTCCAGGACATCGATTTCTGGCACCTCCTGTCCGGCGGTGACGGCATCAAGATGCAGGCCATGATCAACGCCGCCAACCAGGCCAACCCCGGGTTCAAGGTGCACCCCACGGTGCTCGCCTGGGGTCCGCCGTATTACACCAAACTGGCCATGGCATCCGCGGGAGGGCGCCCGCCCGAGGTGGCCATCATGCACGCCAGCCGTGTTCCCGGGTACGCACCAGGCGGACTCATTGAACCGTGGGACTTGGGGCTGCTCGCCGAGAATGGTGTGACGGCCTCTGATTTCGCCCCCAGGATCTGGGAGAAGAGCCAACACAACGGCAAGGTCTTCTCCATTGCGCTGGACTCGCACCCGTTCGTGATGTTCTACAACACGGACATCGCAGGAAAAGCCGGCGTGCTGGCAGCCAACGGTCAGCTTCAGGAGGTCAGTTCGCCGGACGAGTTCAAGGCCATGGCCTTGGAAATGCAGAAGGTCACCAAGGCGCACGGGCTCTCCTTCGGGTACCTCGGCAGCGGCTCTCAGATGTGGCGCCTATTCTACACCCTGTACAAGCAGCACGGCGTGGACATGGAACTGACGCCAGGCCAGCCCATGAAGGTGGACCGGGATGCTGCCATTGAGTCCTTGGAATTCATGGCTTCACTCTTTGATGACACCATCGCAGCCCAGGCGGGGGATATCAGCACAGGCATTGCGGAGTTTGCCCGCGGCGGATCCGGCATGTTGTTCAGCGGCGTGTGGGAATTGCCCACCATGAAGAAGGCCGGAATACCGGTTGATGCGGCCACCATTCCCACGCTGTACGGGACGCCGGCCTCCTACGCGGACTCGCACTCTTTTGTCCTCCCGCGTCAGCTGAAGCTGAACGAGGACAAGCGCCGGGACGTCTATAAGTTCGTCACCGATGTCCTCAAAGGATCACTGTCTTGGGCCGAAGCCGGACACATTCCCGGGTACCAGCCCGTGGTCCGGTCCCAGGCCTACCGCGAGCTCACGCCCCAGATTCACTACGCCAATGCGGCGGACATCATCGCCTACGATCCCGAGTCCTGGTTCAGCGGCTCCGGCTCGGACTGGCAAACCTACTTCGCAGAGACGGTGCAGAACGTCCTTCTGGGAAGGGACAAGGCAACTGCAGGTTGGGATGCCTTCGAACAACGAACCAATACCCTCCTCTCCCGTCCCAACCCGGTCTAACCGGCCCTGGCACATAGCGACCCAAGGAGTTCTTGAATGAGTACCTCTACGCTGTCCCGGCCGAGGCCGGAGAACCTGCGAAAAAACACCAGCCGCACCCGGAGCAACCTGAGCGGCTGGGGATTCGCCACCCCGTTCCTTGTTTTCTTCCTTATTTTCCTGGTGTGGCCCATTCTTTACGGCTTCTACATGAGCCTCACGGGCAAGTCCCTCACCGGCGCGAACGACAACCTGATTGGCTTCGCGAACTACGCCGAAGCCCTGGGTGACGCCGATATGTGGCGTTCCCTGGGCAACACCCTCTACTTCACGGTAATCAGCACCGTCCCGCTGGTCCTGGTGGCGTTGGTCATGGCCGCGTTGCTCAACATCGGCCTTCCGGCCCAGTGGCTGTGGCGGCTTTCCTACTTTGCGCCATACCTGCTGGCATCAACCGTGGTGAGCCTGTTCTTCACCTGGATGTACAACCCGCAGCTCGGCCTGATCAACGAATTCCTGACAGGGATCGGCCTCCCCAGGGTTGCCTGGCTCAATGATCCCAATGTGGCCATGTGGGCGATTGTCATCGCCACGCTCTGGTGGACCGTGGGCTTCAACTTCCTGCTGTACCTTGCCGCAATGCAGAACATTCCGGCCCAGCACTACGAGGCGGCATCGCTGGACGGTGCCGGCGCCTGGCGGCAGTTCTTCTCCATTACCCTGCCGCAGCTCACTCCCACCACCGTCATGATCGTCCTGCTGCAGATCCTGGCATCACTGAAGATCTTCGACCAGGTGTATCAGATGACCGCGGGTGGCCCGGGTGGATCCACCCGGCCTGTAGTCCAGTACATCTTCGAAACCGGGTTCACCGGCTACCGGCTGGGCTACTCGGCAGCCATCTCCTACATTTTCTTTGGACTGATAGTGGTCATCTCGGTCATGCAGTTCGTCATCACCCGCCGCAGGAGTGCATAACCATGGCAATCCCCACCCTGACCCGTCCCGCACTACACGCCACCACTGCCAACAGCCTCACTGTCCGCCAGCCACGCAAAAAGCTGACGGTCGGCAGTATCGCAGCGATCGTCGTCGCCGGCTTCATTGCGGTGCTGTGGCTGATCCCGTTCGCCTGGGCAACGGCCACTGCGTTCAAATCCGAAACGGACGCCGCAGCTCCGGACGTCACGTGGCTGCCGCCGTCGGGCTTCACTCCTGACGCGTTCGTCAAGGTGTTCCAGGACGGCAACATCCCGCTCTGGACCTGGAACTCGCTCTACACGTCTGCGGCCATTACAGCCATCACCCTGGTGATCTCGGCGCTGGTGGCTTACGCGCTCTCGAGGATCGACTTCAAGGGCAAGAAAGTGCTGATGACCGTGATCATCGCATCCATCATCATTCCTCCGCCCGTGTTGATCATTCCGCTGTTCTACCAAATGCTGGCGCTGAACCTGATCGATACCTCATGGGCCATCATCCTGCCGCAAGTCATCCACCCGGCCATGGTGTTTGTGCTCAAAAAGTTCTTCGACCAAATTCCGCGTGAACTGGAGGAAGCAGCCGTGATGGACGGCGCCAGCCGCTTGCGCATCTTCACCCAAATCATCCTGCCGTTGTCCCGGCCCATCCTGGCCGCCGTCGCGATCTTCGTGTTCATTGGCGCGTGGAACAACTTCCTGTGGCCATTCATCGCCACCAACGACGGCAACCTGCTGACCCTCCCGGTCGGTTTGCAAACCATCAAGAGCGCCTACGGCATCCAGTACGCGCAAAATATGGCGTCCGCGCTGCTCGCCGCGCTGCCGCTGATTGTTGTTTTCCTCTTCTTCCAGCGCCAGATCATCAAAGGCGTTGCGACGACGGGACTCGCCGGAACCTGACCCGGCACCTTTCGGCCAACCAAAGATTCACGACACAACAGTTTCAGAACACAACCAAGGAGATACATGTCCCGCGCACGCATCACCCTCGACCGCGACTTCACCATTGGCGAGGTACCCCGACGACTCTTCGGCTCCTTCGTGGAGCACATGGGCCGCTGTGTTTACACCGGCATTTACGAGCCCGGTCACCCCGAGGCAGACCAGAACGGCTTCCGCCAGGACGTCCTGAAACTCGTCAAGGAACTCGGTGCCACAGTGATCCGCTACCCGGGCGGCAACTTCGTCTCCGGCTACAACTGGGAAGACGGGATAGGGCCCGTGGAAAACCGGCCCCGCCGGCTGGACGGGGCCTGGCACACCGTTGAGACCAACGCCTTTGGCCTGCACGAGTTTGTGGACTGGTCCAAGCAGGCCGGCACGGAAATCATGGAAGCCATCAACCTGGGCACCAGGGGAGTGGACGCCGCCCGCGAGATTGTGGAGTACGCCAACCACCCCGGCGGAACGTACCTCTCCGATCTCCGGGCCAAGAACGGACACAAGGACCCGTTCAACATCAAGCTCTGGTGCCTGGGCAACGAGCTGGACGGGCCGTGGCAGATCGGCCACAAGACCGCCGATGAGTACGGCCGGTTGGCGCAGGAAGCCGCCAA
The DNA here is from genome assembly GCF_902506065.1 of Arthrobacter sp. 9V. Taxonomy (GTDB): domain Bacteria; phylum Actinomycetota; class Actinomycetes; order Actinomycetales; family Micrococcaceae; genus Arthrobacter. The sequence continues at coordinate 3,910,877 of NZ_LR732912.1, read as the reverse complement.
AGCCATGCGATTCGTGGACCCCTCGCTGGAGCTGGTGGCCTGCGGTAGTTCCAGCTCGTCGATGCCTACGTTCGGTGCCTGGGAGCAGACTGTCCTCACCCACACCTATGACGAAGTGGACTACGTGTCCCTCCACGCCTACTACCAGGAGCACGAAGGCGACGTGGGCAGCTTCCTGGCCTCCGCCGTCGATACTGACTACTTCATTGAGTCAGTGGTGGCCACTGCGGATGCCGTGCGTGCCAAGGGAAAGCACAAGAAGCACATCAACCTGTCCTTCGATGAGTGGAACGTCTGGTACCAGCGCGGCCTGGACACCGAAGATCAACCGCACAACGTGGCCGAGGCGGGATGGCGCGAGCACCCCCGCGTGATTGAGGACAAGTACAACGTGACCGACGCCGTGGTGGTGGGAACCCTGCTCAACTCGCTGCTCCGCCACGGTGACCGCGTGAAAATTGCCAACCAGGCACAGCTGGTCAACGTTATTGCACCGATCCTCTCGGAAGAGAACGGACCGGCCTGGAAGCAGACCATCTTCCACCCGTTCGCGCGGATGGCCGAACTCGCCAAGGGCCAGATCCTGCGGCTCTCCGTGGACTCGGACAAGTACACGAATGCGCGGTTTGGGGACACGGACCTGGTGGACGTCAGCGCCACCTGGAACGAGGAAACCGGCCGGGTGGCACTGTTCTTCGCGAACCGCGGCCTGGAAGAAGCGGCCGACGTCGAGGTTGCCCTGCGCGGTTTCGACGCACGCCAAGTGGTCCGCGCCGAAGTTCTGGAGATCCCCGAAGGGGGCGATCGTTTGACAATCAACACCCAGGAGCAGCCGGGCCGTGTTGGCCTTAAGGCTCTGGAAGGTGTGAAGGCGACTGGCTCGGAACTGCGCCTGACGCTGCCCGCCCTGTCCTGGGCCGTCGTCGAGCTTGACGTGGTGAAAGGCTAGCCGCGTACCCAACTAGGGGACAGTAAACGTCGCAATGAGCGCTCATAGCGACGTCTGCTGTCCCCTACTTGGTTAAATGCTGCAGCCGTCCGGGCCGCAGGCCTCGGCGTCGGAGGCGCCCACCGGGATGAGCGGGTTGGCTTCCTGCCAGGCCTGGTTCAGAGCTTCACTGAACAGTTCAGCCGGCTGAGCGCCGGAGATGCCGTACTTGCGGTCGATCACGAAGAACGGCACACCGGTGACGCCAATGGCGCGGGCCTCGTTGATGTCCTGGGTGACCTCATCCGCGTACTTGTCCGAGGTAAAGAGCTCGGCAACTTCCCCAGCGGGAAGTTCAAGGGAGGCACCCAGTTCCTTGAGGTATTCCTGGTTGCCGATGTCCTTGCCGTGCTCAAAGTGATCGCTCAGCAGCTGTTCCTTGGCTGCGTCCTGCCGCCCGTGGGATGCGGCGAGGTGAATGAGGCGGTGGGCTGTGAAGCTATTGGCCACCACCACCTTGTCAAAGTGGTAGTCCAGGCCTTCGCCCTTGGCAGTTTCCGTGACGTGGGCGAACATCTGCTTGACCTGCTCCGGAGCCATGCCTTTGCGCTTGCTCAGGTAATCCAGCTCCGTGCCGTCGTAGTGCTCCGGGACGGAGGGGTCCAGCTGGTAGCTCTTCCACACGATATCCACCGAATCACGGTGCGGGAACTGTGCCAGGGCGGTCTCGAAACGGCGCTTGCCGATGTAGCACCACGGACACGCGACGTCTGACCAGATCTCAATCTTCATGCTGGCGTCAACACCCTGACATGGCACCACATTCCGGGAGCATGCTGTTAGTTTGCTCACTCATCCCAAAGGTGTTGCCGAGGGCGCCAGCCAAGAATATGTTGGAGGCAGGTTATGCAGACAGCCTTTGGGTTGGGGGTTTACACAGGGAATCCTCGTGCGAATCGGACTCATTGTTGGACCTTGGTTTACGGTACCGCCCGAAAGATATGGCGGAACTGAACGTGTAGTAGATGCGTTGGCGCGGGCTTTGTCCGACGCCGGCCATGATGTCCTGCTGGCAACGGCAGCCGACAGCACCTGCCCGGTGCCTCAGGTCCCGGGGTTTGGCCCGGCTGCGCCGGAGGAACTGGGGCTGACCTACAGCGAGTTGGGGCATGTCATCAAGGCCTACGCGGCGATGCAGGATGTGGACATCATCCATGACCACACGCTGGCCGGTCCGCTGTACGCCCACAGACCACCCGGCATTCCCGTAGTCACCACCATCCACGGTCCTTTATCGCCCATTTACGCGCCGCTCTACAGGGACATGGCGCAGGACACGGGCATCATCGCCATCTCCCACGATCAGTGCAGCAGGGTGGAAGACCTGCAGGTTTCCACGGTCATCCATCACGGGATCGATCTCTCCGCGGTGAGTGTAGGCCGAGGCGCCGGGGGATACGTCTGTTTTGTGGGGCGGATGTGCCCGGACAAGGGACTCATGGAGGCAGTATCCATCGCCCGGGCAGCGGGTGTGCCTCTCCGGATCGCGGCAAAGATGCACGCACCGGACGAGTACGGCTACTTCCGTGACGTGGTGCAGCCCGCCCTGGGGCCCGACGAAGAGTTCCTGGGCGAACTCTCCGATCCTGAGAAATACGAGTTGATGGGCGGTTCCATGGCCCTGCTCAACCCCATTCAGTGGCACGAACCATTCGGGCTGGTAATGATCGAGGCCCTCGCCACAGGAACCCCTGTCCTGGCCACGCCCATAGGAGCCGCTCCGGAAATCGTCAGGCACGGCGTCACCGGATATGTGGCATCCACGCATGAACTGGTGGAGTGCGTCAGCCGGATCCCGGACCTGAGCCGTGAAGCCTGCAGACGCTCCGTGGAAGAGTCCTTCAGCGCTCAACGGATGGCAGCGGGCCATCTGGATTTCTACGCCAGCGTGATCGAAGAATTCCGGGCAAAAGCTCTTCCCGGCGGGGACTTGGTGCAAGAGAATCAAGCATGACTGCTTGGAACGAAGACACCGAGGCCGGGGCGTCCGAACTGGGCGCGGTGACCGTCGTCGAGGGTTCGTCCTTCTGTATTTCCTCGCACTCCGGCGACATCCACGGGGGCGGCTCCCAAGGCACGTACTATCAGGACACCCGGATCGTTTCGCGCTGGATCCTACGGATCAACGGAGCACTGAGGGAACCACTGGTGGCGCGAAACCCTACTGCTTTCCAAGCTGAATATGTGGGGCGGGCATGCTCATCGGACGGCAGATTCGACAGCCCCCTGGTAGTCCAGCACCAACGGAACGTAGGCGCCGGCCTGCGGGACGACATCACTATCAGGAACTATTCGGGCCAGGACGCCCCTTGCGAGATTGAACTACTGCTCGACGCCGACCTGGCGGACCTCTTCGACGTCAAGGGCGGACGGACCAACAAAGCCGGGGTGCCTTCAAAGAAAGCGCATAAGAAGGAACTCCACATTGATTCCCTGCACTCCAGCGGCCAGCGCAGGGGAGTGGCCTTCAGAGCCCCCGGCGCCGCGGTATCCGAGGACGGCTTGCGGTTCCACATCACCATTCCCGCCCGCAGCCAATGGCACACCAGCATCATCGCCCTGCCCTTGGTGAACGGGAAGGGCCCCAAAGATCCCTTCACGGAGACCACGCCGCTGCACCACACACCTGGCGTTCGCCGCCACATTGCCTGGGAAGAGCACGTCCCCCGGATCTCGGTGACAGACACCAACGTGGAAGAGGTCCTGGAACGGAGCCAACGTGATTTGGGCTCCCTGCGTATCTTCGATCCCGCCCATCCCGACCGGGTAGCCGTGGCGGCCGGGGCGCCCTGGTTCATGGCATTGTTCGGACGCGATTCCCTCTTATCCTCCTACATGTCCCTCATGGTGGACCCGCGGCTGGCCGCCGGCACCCTGCAGACCCTGGCCGCGCTCCAAGGCAGCAAAGTGGATGCGGACTCCGAAGAAGAGCCCGGACGCATGCCGCACGAAGTCAGGCTCGGCGTCACAGCCGGACTCTCACTGGGAGGCACTGCGTACTACGGAACAGCCGACGCAACACCCCTTTTCGTCTCCACCCTCGGCGAACTCAGCCGATGGGGCCTGGGCACGGACATCATCGACTCCCTCCTCCCGCACGCCGACCGCGCAATCGAATGGATGGAACAGTACGGGGACCGTGACGGTGACGGCTTCATTGAGTACCAGCGGCCCAACCAGCACGGACTGGTGAACCAAGGCTGGAAGGACTCCTGGGACGGCATCAACTTCGCCGATGGCCGGATGGCCGAGACGCCCATAGCTCTCTGCGAGGTCCAAGGGTACGCCTACGCGGCGTACGTGGGACGCTCGCTGCTGGCCCGCGCCGCCGGAGACACCGCCGTCGAACGCCGATGCGCGGACCGCGCCGAAGCGCTGAAAACCGCCTTCAACGAAGCCTTCTGGCTCCCGGACCGCGGCTACTATGCACTGGCGCTGGACAAAGACAAGAAACCAGTGGACTCCTGCACGTCCAACATGGGCCACTGCCTATGGGTGGGCATCGTGGACGAGGACAAAGCTCCGCTGGTGGCCGAACGGCTGATGTCCCCGGAAATGTTCACCGGCTGGGGCATCCGCACCCTGGGCTCGGACATGGGCGCGTACAACCCCGTCAGCTACCACAACGGCTCCGTCTGGCCGCACGATACCGCGCTCGCCGCCACGGGACTCATGCGGTACGGCTTCGTGAAGGAAGCCAGCCGGGTGGCCAGCGGACTGTTCGACGCCGCCGAACACTTCGGCGGTCAACTCCCGGAACTTTTCTGCGGCTTTGACCGCGGAGACTTCGCGGAGCCGGTACCCTATCCGACGGCGTGTTCGCCCCAAGCCTGGGCGGCCGCGGCACCCGTCCAACTTGCCAGGATCCTGCTGCGGTTCGATCCCGACTTCACCAGGAACGTTCTGCACTTGGCGCCGATCCTGCCGGACGCTTATGGCTCGTTCCGTGCCGACAATGTGCTCCTGGGAAACTCGCGGATCACGGTGCAAGCCTCCGGTTCTTCCGGGACAGTGACCGGGCTGCCGGCCGGGCTCGAGCTGCGTTCGGATCCACGTCCGCCGCTGACGGGGGAGATGTTCGGTTAGAGCTGGTGCTCCATCACGAAGTCGTGCTCCACAGTGGTGCCCAGCTTGAAGGATTTTGTGCCTACCCGCTGGAAACCGCTCTTCTCGTAGAAGCGGATGGCTTTGGCATTCTCGCTGTTGACGCCGAGCCACACCCCGGCAGCGCCCTTGTCCGCGGCACTGGTCAACGATGCCTGGATGAGCCGTGCTGCGGCTCCCTTGCCATGGTGCTCCGGGTGAACATAGCACTTGCTCAGCTCGGTGGACGGCAGCACGGACAGCACGGAGGCCACGTCCGGATCACTGGCCGGCTTGGCAATCAGCATGGTGTACCCGTTGAGCTGCCCGTCGTCGTCGAGCACCAGGATGGTGATGTTGGCGTCGGCGAGGTAGTCCTTGAAGTTCGCTTCGCTCAGCGTTTTTTCGAGGTGCGCCTGGATGTCCGCCGGGGAAGAGCCGGGCGGGCAGGCCAGCGGGAAGGTGACGGCGGCAAGCTCAGCCAGCTTCCCGGCGTCGTGCGTTGTTGCGGTGCGGATGGTTTCAGTCATGTGGCCCCCTTGCGAGTTTTTGGACAGCTAATGCCCCTAAGAACGAATCTTAAGGGCATTAGCTGTACGAAAACTCCGGTTATTCCGCTTTGACCGCCAAAACCGGGCAGTCCGCCTCCAACAGGATCCGCTGGGAGACGCTGCCCATGATCAGCTTGCCCACCGGGCTGCGGCGGCGAAGGCCGATGACGATCAGGCTGGCATCATTGTCGTCCGCAGCGTCCAGGACCTCGGCGGCAGCATCGTGACCGCGGATCGGCTGCTTGATGATGTGCTGGATGCCCTGATCGGCGAGCCGCTCCTCGATGCTCTGGATATCCGGCTCCTGGGCGTACCGGTTGTCCACCAAGGCGTCGCCCTTGGAGGAGTTGATGACCAGCAGGGTGTCGTTGCTTTTCTTGGCCTCGGCGATGGCTTGCGTCAATGCCGCTTCGCCTTCCGGCGTGGGGACGTATCCCACCACGATGGTCATGGTTTCTCCTTGTATCTCATGAAAATGCTTGGATGAGGTGGTTAGTCGCTGTAGTCGGCTGCGCCCGAATTGGCGGGAAGCAGCGGGCTCTTGGCAGGACGGTTGCGTCGGATGACCTTGAGGACCAGCGGCCAGGCCAGGATGATCGCGATGATGACGTAGATTCCGATTGCGATCGGCTCACTGAAGAGCCCGGCCGGGTCGCCTGCACTGAGCTGCAGTGTCTTGCGCAGCTGGCCTTCCAAACGGGGGCCAAGGATGACGCCCAAGATGAGTGGCAGTACGGGGAGGCCGAACCGCCGCATCATGAAACCAAGTGCACCGAGGACCAGCAGGATCACCAGGTCGAACGCCTGCAGGTTCACCGAGTAGGCGCCCAGGGTGGCGAAGAACAGGATGCCTGCGTACAGGTACGGGCGGGGGAGCTGCAGGAGCTTGGCCCACAGGGGTGCCAGCGGCAGGTTGATCAGCAGGAGCAGGAGATTGCCAATGAAGAGGCTGGCAATCAAGGCCCACACCAAGGGTCCCTGACTGGAAAACAGCTGCGGTCCGGGCTGGATGCCATAGGACGTGAACGCTGCAAGCATGACGGCGGCCGTTGCATTGGTGGGCAGGCCGAGAGCCAGCATGGGGGTGAGCGTGCCTGCCGCCGCTGCGTTGTTGGCAGCTTCCGGCCCGGCCACGCCCTCAATGGCGCCGTGTCCGAATTCTTCGGGGTGCTTGCTGAGGCGCTTCTCCGTGACGTAGGAGAGGAAGGTGGGGATCTCGGCGCCGCCTGCGGGCAAAGCCCCGAACGGGAACCCAAACACTGTGCCGCGAAGCCACGGCTTCCAGGAACGCTGCCAGTCCTTCTTGCCCATCCAAGGACGGCCAACCGGAATGATGTGCAACGGGGTACGACGCAAATGTGCGGCCACCCAGAGTGCCTCGCCCACAGCGAAGATGGCCACGGCCACCACCACAATGTCCAGTCCGTCAGACAGCAGCGGAATGCCGAATGTGAGGCGGCTTTGCCCGGTCACGGAATCCAGGCCCACCAGGCCGATAGCCAGGCCAAGGCCCAAGGAGGCAAAGCCGCGCAGACGTGACTTGCCCAGTACGGCAGTGACGGCCAGCAGGGCCAGCATCATGATGGCGAAGTAGCTGGGGGAGCCCAGGCTGACGGCGAACTTCACAACGATCGGCGCGCAGACCGCAAGGAGGGTGGTGCCGATGGTGCCCGCCACGAACGAGCCGATGGCCGCCGTCGCAAGTGCCTGGGCGGCGCGACCCGCCTTGGCCATCTTGTTGCCTTCAATAGCAGTGACCACCGACGACGATTCCCCGGGAGTGTTCAGCAGGATGGAGGTAGTGGAGCCGCCGTACATGCCGCCGTAGTAGATACCGGCGAACATGATGAAGGCGCTGGTGGGTTCAAGGGCGTAGGTGACCGGCAGCAGCAAAGCCACGGTCATGGCCGGGCCGAGTCCCGGAAGGACACCGACGGCGGTGCCCAGGATGACGCCGATCATGGCGTACATGAGGTTCAAGGGGGTCAGGGCGGTGGAGAAACCGTCCATCAAGGAGGACCAAACGTCCATCAGAGGATTCCTTCCAGGAGCCCGGCCGGCAAAGCAATGCCCAGGCCGAGGTAGAAGCCGTAGAAGGTGAGCAGGGAAAGCGCCACGGAGATGATTCCGTCGCGGATGTACCGGCGGCTGCCCAAGGCAAGGACGCTGCCCCAGAACAGGATGGTGCCGGAGATGACCCAGCCGGCCCAGTCGATGAGCAGGATGTTCAGCAGGAAGGCACCGGCCAGCGGAAGGATGGTTTTCCAGTCCGCAGGGTGGGTCAGGTCCACATCCTCGCCTTCTTCAGCTTCACCTTTGCCGCCACGGAGAACGTTGATGGCCAGCATCACGGCGCAGATCAGGAGAATCCCGGCAACAATGAACGGGACAGTCTTTGGACCCACGGGGTCCGATTTCGAGTACGGGGTTACCAGGCCGTTGGCATCCAGGAAGACAAGGACCCCAACCACGCCGAGCAGGAGGGCTACCCCCAGCTCGGCGCGGCCTTTCAAGCCTGTTGCTGGAGAACTCACGCCAAACCAAGCTTGGTGAGGACGTCCGCCACCCGCTTGTCCTGGTCGGTCAGGAACTTCTTGAACTCATCGCCTGTAACAAAGGCATCGGTCCAGCTGTGGGTCTTCAGTGCTTCCTTCCAGCCGGCAGACTCGTGCATCTTCTCGAGTGCGGCAATCAGGGACTGCTTGTCGGAATCGCTGATCCCTGGAGGGGCCACAACGCCGCGCCAGTTGCTGAACACGAGGTCGATGTTGGATTCCTTGAGCGTCGGGGCATCCACGCCCTCGAGCCGCTTCTCGCCGCTGGTGGCAAGGACGCGGACTTCTCCGGACTTGATCTGCTCCAGGTACTCACCGGCACCGGAGGCTGCAAAGCCGAGCTTGTTGCCCAGGATGGCGGGAAGGAGATCGCCGCCGCCGTCGTAGGAGACAAAGTTGACCTTGGTGGCGTCAATGCCCACAGCACCTGCCAGCTGCATCGGCAGAAGGTGGTCCGGGCCGCCGGGGGAGGAGCCGCCACCTACGGAGATGGAAGCGGGATCGGCCTTCCAGGCCTTCACCAGATCATCAATGGTCTTGTAAGGGGAGTCCTTGCTGACCATGATGGCGCCGGGCTCTTCAATCAGCTTGGCCAAAGGAGTGGTGTCCGTCAGCTTGGACTGGGACTTGTTGGTGTAGCTGGCACCCACAACGCCCAGGCCCATGAGCATGGTGAGGTCGCCATTGCCCTTTTCATTCACCACGCGGGCAAGGCCCACTGTGCCGCCTGCACCGGCAAGGTTGAACACCTCGGTGTTGTTGGCGATCTTCTCATCGTCCAGGACCTTGGCCGCGGCCCGGGCGGTGGTGTCATAACCGCCACCGGGAGTATTCGGGACCATGATCTGCAGGCCGGTGATCGGTCCGGCAGCAGCGCCGGAGCTTTCAGTACCGGTGGAGCTCTTCCCTGTGGCACCGCAGCCGGTGGCCATCAGGGCAATGCCGGCGGCGACGGCGGCGACTCGCAATGCGCGGATCTGGCGCATGGTGTTCCTCTTCTCATCATCGAAAATTCGGTGCAGGGCAATGCCCCGTTGATTTGATGCTAGGTCCGCACGTGACGGCTATCACTCTTGTGTTCGCAGTGATCTTTAAGTTCATTGCGTTCACGTTCTTGGAAGGCCCCTTGGAGCTCTGGGGTATAGTTCCGATACGCCAAACGGAGCATCCCCGGACCACTCCGGACTCCGGCGCCATCAAAGGAATTCAGCAGTGACTCCACTGACCCGACTGTCTCGAAGAAGAGGCATGTCCCTGGCCGGGCAATACCTGGTGCTGCAGTTGCTCATTGTCCTGGCCGTCCTGGTGGCAGTGGTAGCCATCTCCCTGGCCCAGTCGGCCGCTGCCTTCGAACGGACAGAAGGACGGCGGGCATTGTCCGCCGCGGAGGCGCTGGGCAACAACCCCACAGTCCGTTCCTTGCTGCCGGCTGCGGGACCGCGGGTGGGCTCAGTGCTCCCGGCCGTGGCCGAATCCGTTCGCACTGTGTCCGGGTCAGCCCACGTAGCCCTCGCCAAGCTCGACCGCACAGTGGTGGCCTCGTCCGATCCCAGCCTGCTTGGCCAACCCCTGCCGCTGGGCGAAAGCAAGGTCATGGAAGGACGCGCCTGGACCGGCGTCCTCCCGGGCAGCAACGGTGCCGTACTTTCCGCCCATGTCCCCGTCCTGGACGACTCCGGAAGAATGATCGGCATAGCCTCCATCAGCAGGAACTACCCCTCCACCATCGAGCGGCTGGGAGACGCCGTCCCAAACCTCCTCACTTACCTTGGCGTGGCCAGTGTCCTCGGAGTGGCCGGATCCCTTCTGCTGTCCCGCCGCGTCAAACGGCAAACCCTGGGCATGGAACCCCGGGAAATCACCGGGCTGGTGGAAAACCGCGAAGCGATGCTGCAGGGCTTGAAAGAAGGTGTAGTGGCCTTGGATCCCCACGAACGCATCACGGTGGCCAACCAAAGCGCCAGGCAACTCCTTGGCCTGCCCCCGGATTGTGTCGGCAGGAAACTGCGGTCCCTCCACGTGGATCCCGCCCTGAAAATAGTGCTCACGCGCGAGCAATCAGACCCCGACCAGCTGGTGCTCGTAGGAGAACGGCTGGTGGTCATGAACCGTGTTGCCCTCCGCTCGCACGGCCGGGACATCGGCTCCGTAACAACCCTGAGGGACAGGACCGAGTTGTCCGCCCTGGAGAGCGAACTCGGCGCCACCAAAACCGTCACCGACACCTTGAGGGCACAAGCCCACGAGTTCGCCAACCAACTCCACGTCATCTCCGGCCTGATCCAGATCGGTGAATACGAGTCCGTGGTGCAGTTCGTCAACGGTGCCACGTTGGACCGCACCCGGCTCAACGACGACGTCACCAGCCGCATCGAAGACCCCGCGCTCGCCGCCCTCCTCATTGCCAAAGCCAGCCTCGCCACTGAGCGCGGTGTGGAACTGCAGCTGGATCCGCACTCCGCGTTGCCCCGGGTTAACGAGGACTTGTCGCGGGATCTCACCACCGTTGCAGGCAACTTGGTGGATAACGCTTTCGACGCCGTCACTGGACTTCCCGGGGCATCAGTCCGGGTGCTGGTGGCCAGCGCGGGTGACCAGGTAACGGTCACCGTACGGGACAACGGTCCCGGTGTGCCCACCGGCTCGGCGGAGGACATTTTTCGGCAGGGTTTCTCCACGAAAGAACCCGGACCGGGTGATGCGCGCGGCTTCGGGTTGGCGTTGTCACGCGTGATCTGCCGGCGATCCGGAGGTGACCTGTCTGTGTCCAATGACAAGGGGGCAGTGTTCACTGCACGGTTCAGCAAACACCATTCGGATTCCACAAAAGGGGCAACGCAGCCGTGATCAAAGTACTGATCGTCGACGACGACTTCATGGTGGCCAAAGTCCACGCAGGGTTCATCCAACGGACCCCCGGCTTCGGTGTGGTGGGCGTGGCGCATACGGGCGCCCAGGCTCTGGTGGAAACCGAGCGGCTGCAGCCGGACCTGGTGCTGTTGGACATCCATCTCCCGGACATCAACGGGCTCGAACTCATGCACCAACTCAGGGATGTTGCCCCGGACTTGGACGTGTTGGTGATCAGCGCTGCCCGCGAAGTGGAAACCGTGCGGAAGGCCTTGCGTGGTGGAATCGTCCACTACCTGATCAAGCCATTCTCCCAAGCCGACCTGCAGGAACGGCTGGAACACTATCTCAGCGCCTACCAAGGCTTGGACGCGTCGAAAGTCGAGGCCGAGCAGTCCGATGTGAACCGTGTTTTCGGCCTGGCCGTTTCCGAGCGGACCCTGCCCAAAGGCTGCAGCGTGGAGACCCTCGAATTGGTTGAATCAGCGCTCAAATCCGCGCCGGGCGATCTCTCCGCAGCTGAGCTGGCTGAACAGCTGGGGACTTCCCGGGTGAGTGCGCGGCGTTACCTTGAGTACCTCCACGACGAGGGGGCGCTGGAGGTCAGACTCAAGTACGGCGTCGGACGTCCTGAAAGGCGCTATGTGCTGAAGGGGCGGTGAGCCGGACGGTCACCTAATGCTGGTAGACGTCCCGCCTGTGGCCCATGGCTACCACCAAAACAATGAGCTGTGCGTCGCGGATCTCATAGATGATCCGATAGTCACCAGTCCGGACGCGCCAGTCTCCGCTGCTTCCAGATAGCTTCTTTGCCCCGGGAGGACGAGGTGTTTCGGCGAGGATTTCGATGGCGGCCTGGATGCGCCGGCGTGCTTCCGGTGGAATCTTTCGCAATTGGCGGACCGCCGCGGGCGCAACCTGAACGGCGTAACTCAAGCCAGGCCCAGCTCCGCTTTGACTTCCTCCCATGGCACGGCGGCATCGCCGGTCTCGGTCATTTCGGTCCGTGCAGCGTTGGCTGCCCGGAGGTCGTTGAGGTCCTCAGCTGCCTCAATCAGCTTGGCGAGATCTTCTGCGTCGATCAGTGCCGCGACGCGGCGGCCACGGCGCAGCAAATACACGGGTTCGTGGCTTACCCGGGCGGTATCAACCGCTTCGGAGAGTCGGCTCCGGGCCACGGTAACTGTCATCTCGGTCATGACACCACTTTAGACTTTAGTACGCTGAAATGTACATTTCGGCGCTAAGCTGTTATTCGGCTCTTTTCCAGCCCAAGGCGGGACCCAATTTCCCTGCGATGTCGGTGAGGATCTGCACGTAATCCTCGTGATCGAAGCTGAAGGGCAGCGCGAACGCCACCTCCTCCACCTCTTGGAAGCCTTCATGGGCGTACAGTTGCGCGGCGAGTTCGTCACTGGTGCCGATGAGGTCCTTCGCAAACATCATGCCCTTGGGTCCCTGCGGAGCACTCGTGCGTGGCGTGCGTTCGTCGACGTACCGCTGGTACTTCTCCCGCTGCTCATTCGAGGCGGAATCAGTGGGGATCACCACTAACCCCTGCGAGGCCCGGGCCGGGTTTCCGGATGCTGCTGCGGCCTCCCGGTAGGCGCGAATCTGCGATTGCTGGACCTTGGCGAAATCAGGTTCCTGATCCTTTTCCGGAAAAATTACGCTGCTGGACAACAGATTGAAGCCGTTGGCCCCCGCCCACACGGCCGACTTCATGCTGCCCGCCCCGTACCAAAGTCGGCTGCGCAAACCGGGGGAGTGCGGTTCCACGCGGTTGGAGAACTCCTCCACAACTCCTTGCTTGCCGGAGAAGTCCCTTACTTTTTCTCCAGCGATCAGGCGGGCAAACCGGTCGACGCGGCCGTATGAAAAGTCCTCTGTTTCTGCAGAATCCGGGTACAGCTCATGCTTCACAGTGTCGTAGTGCATGGGTTCGCCCACGCTCAGTCCCGGATTGATCCTTCCCCCGGCCAGCAGATCCACGGTGGCCAGGTCCTCGGCCAGTCGCAACGGGTTTTCCCAACCCAGCGGGGTTACCGCGGTGCCGAGCTCAATCCGGGACGTGCGCTGGCTGGCGGCAGCCATCACCGCCACGGGGGAGGAGATGCCGAACTGCAAATGACGGTGCCGCAACCAGGCGCTGTCGAAGCCCAACTGCTCGCCCAACTCGATGATCTCCAACGTGGACCGGTGCCCTGCAGCCGGATCAGCGGCGTCGAACAATCCGATGGTGAGGAAACCGAGCTTGCGGAGGGGGCGTTCGGGAGTGGGCATGGGCTTTCCTTCGCGTTTGGTGGTGCAGCTAATGCCCAGAATAGGTGCCGGCACCGACAACGACGGCGGGAGGTTACCTTTTGTGATGGGTGCGGGTACAGCTCACTTTCGTGAAGTAGCTAGACCCCCACCGTCTTCAGGTAGTTCCGGATCCCGTCCACCACCATCTGGTGGTCCTCCTCCGACGACAAACCGGACACCGTGACAGCACCGATCACTCCGGCACCCCGCACGCGGATGGGGAAGGAACCGCCGTCGAGGGTGTAGTCCTCGGGAGCGAGCCACCCGCCGCCAAGCGGGTTGCGCTCCGAGAATTGTTCACCCAACAACGCCGTGCTGTGCTCGAATCGCAGCACGGCGGCGGACTTGCGGCGGATCCATTCTTCCTGGTCCGCCGTGGAACCGGGCAGGACGCAACGGAAGAGGACGAGGTTGTGCCGGCGGATGTCGATTGCAACGCCAAGCTCCGAAGCAATGGCGTGGTTGGCGATCAACGATCCGAGCCGCCACGCGTCATGGTGATCGAACGAGGCGAAGACCAGCTCTTCCTCCTGCTGGCGGAGTTCAGTCAGGCGAGGTGAATCGGCCATTATTCGTTTCCTTCCAGAACACCGTCAGCGTCGTAGCTGAGCCCGATCTGCCTCCGGATTTCGTCCATGGCGGCCATGATGGCCACCGTCTCACTGGGCGGCAGGATGGCCCCCGCGGTGGAACCATCCCGGATGAGGCGCTCCAACTCGGCGGCCTGATATTGCATGCCCCGGCTGGTGACCGGCTCGTCGTACCGTTCAACAACACTGCCATCAACTGCGAAAACCGTGAAGGACACCGGGTTGTACCAAGTATGTTCTATGTCGATCCACCCTTCCGTCCCGATGACCATGGCTCGGTTGGCACTGGCGGCGTCCAGCTCACAATCCACTATCGCCTGAGCGCCATTGGAATATCCAAAGATCGCTGCTGTTTGGCGGTCCACCCCGGTGGCGGACATGGAAGCGCTGGCCTTCACAGACTCAGGCGTGCCCAGGATGTCGAAGGCAAAGGAGATCGGGTAAATACCCAGGTCCAGCAGCGCGCCACCACCCAGGGCGGGATCGTTCAGCCGGTGGGCGGGGTCCTTGGGCAGGCTCTGGTTGTGGGTGGCCACTACCTTGCGTACTTCGCCGATGGTGCCGGCCGCGATGAGCTCCCGGATCCGGATCATGTGCGGCAGGAACCGGGTCCACATGGCCTCCAAGGCCACGAGCCCTTTAGACGCCGCCATGTCAACGATCTCCTGTGCCTGGCGGGCGTTCATGGTGAACGCTTTCTCCACCAGCACGTGCTTGCCGGCGCTCAAGGCCAGCAGGGCATTTGCGTGGTGGAACGGGTGTGGCGTGGCCACGTACACAACGTCCACCATGGGGTCGGCAACCAGGTCCTCATAGCTGCCGTGGGCGGTGGCCACGCCGTACTCCTCAGCGAACGACTCACTCGATTCCAAGGAGCGCGATCCCACGGCTTGCACCGTGAAGCCATTCTCCTTCAAGTCCTTGATCTGGAGCCCGGCAATGAATCCCGTGCCGAGGATGCCCCAGCGGATGGTGCCGTCGGATGTGCCGTTGCTGAGGGTCACGTGCTTAGTCCTTGCTGCTGAAGGCGGCGTCGAAGGAGGTTTGCGACGCCGGGAAGTCGAACTTCTTGAGGGCGGCGAGGGCTTCGGGGGCGCCGTGGAGCCGGTCCATTCCTGCGTCTTCCCATTCTATGGAGATAGGGCCGTCGTAGCCGATGGCGGTGAGGGCGCGGAAGGATGATTCCCAGGGAACATCGCCGCGTCCTGCGGAGACGAAGTCCCAACCGCGTCGGGGATCGCCCCAGGGCAGGTGGGAGCCCATCACGGTGTTGCGGCCGGTGGGGCGGAGCTTGGTGTCCTTGCAGTCCACGTGGTAAATCCGGTCCTTGAAGTCCCAGATGAAGGACACAGGATCGATTCCCTGCCACATGAAGTGGGACGGATCCCAGTTCAGGCCGAAAGCTTCACGGTGGCCGATCGCTTCGAGGGTCCGGACGGTGGTCCAGTAGTCGTAGGCGATTTCGGACGGGTGGACTTCGTGGGCAAAGCGGACCCCGCATTCGTCGAAGACGTCCAGGATGGGGTTCCAGCGGTCGGCGAAGTCCTGGTAGCCGGCGTCGATGACCTTTTCCGGAACCGGCGGGAACATGGCCACGTATTGCCAGATGGAAGAGCCGGTGAAGCCGACGACGGTATCCACCCCGAGCGCCTTGGCCAGCCGCGCCGTGTGCTTCATTTCCTCCGCGGCGCGCTGGCGGACGCCTTCCGGTTCACCGTCGCCCCAGACGCGGGATCCGACGATGGCTTCGTGGCGGAAGTCGATGGGGTCATCGCAGACGGCCTGGCCCTTGAGATGGTTGGAAATGGCCCAGACCTTCAAGTTGTACTTCTCCAGGACGGCGAGCTTGGATTCGACGTAGCCGGGCTCGTCCCAGCGCCAAGCGTCCAGGTGGTCACCGGAGACGGCGATTTCCAGGCCGTCATAGCCCCAGCCGGAAGCGAGTCGTGCCACTTCCTCAAAGGGGAGGTCGGCCCACTGGCCGGTGAAAAGAGTGTACGGGCGGGGCATGTCAGGCTCCTTCAAGAACGGATGCGTTGAGCTGGATCAGTGAGCTTTGTGCTGCCGCGGATTCTTCCACGGCGGCCAGGATGTGCTGGACGTTCAGGCCCTCTTCAAACGACGGCGACGGCGATTCACCGGCCGCGATCGCGGTGAGGAAGTCCCGGATCTGATGCGTGAACGTGTGCTCCCAGCCGATAATGTGTCCCTGCGGCCACCACGCGCCCAAGTACGGGTGCTCGGGTTCGTTGACCAGGATCCTCCGGAAGCCCTGTTCGCGGACCGGAACTGTGGTGTCCATGAAGTTCAGTTCGTTCAGGTTCTCCAGATCAAAGGTGAGCGAACCGAGGGAACCGTATATTTCGAGCCTGAGGGAGTTCTTTTGGCCTGTAGCCACCCGCGAGGCTTCTACTGAGGCGATGGCCCCCGAGGCGAGCGAGAGGTTAACCCAGGCGGCGTCGTCGACCGTTACATCCTCCGGGCCTTCAGCGCCGGGGCGCTGATCAACAAAAGTCCGCAGGCGGCCGGAAACTTCGGTGACGGCATCATCCAGGAGATAGAGGATCTGGTCGATGGCGTGCGAGGCAATGTCCCCGAGCGCGCCTGACCCGGCCGTTTCCTTGCGGAGGCGCCAGGTCATGGGAGATTCTGCGTCGGTCAGCCAGTCCTGCAAGTACGCCGCGCGGACATGCCGGACGGTGCCGAGGCGGCCCTCGGCAATGAGCTCACGGGCCAGCGCAAGCGCAGGGACACGGCGGTAGTTGAAGCCGATCATGGATTGCACGCCGCGGGCACGGGCTTTCGCGGCGGCGGCTGTCATCAACTCGGCCTCGCCGAGCGTGTTGGCCAGCGGTTTCTCCACCAGGACGTGCTTGCCCGCTTCCAACGCGGCGATGGCGATTTCGGCGTGCATCCAGCCCGGCGCGCAGATGTCGATGATGTGGATATCGTCGCGCTCAATGACGGAACGCCAATCCGTGGCGGACTCGGCCCAGCCATACTTGGTGGCCGCTTCGGCAACGGCATCGGCGTCCCGGCCTACCAGCACCTTCTGTTCGAAGGCCGGGACGTCAAAGAAGCTGGCAACGTTGCGCCAGGCATTGGAGTGCGCTTTGCCCATGAAGGCGTAGCCGATCGCCGCAACGCCCAAGGGCGTGTTCGCAGGGGTAGTCATAGTTTCCTCGCCGGTTCTAGAGCGTCGCGGTTTCGGGTGCCCAGTCCTCGGGGACCGCAGCTGAGACGGGTGCGTTGCTGGTGACGTCCACGAAGGTGCCCGATTCCACGGATTCGGTGATGGAGACCATGCTGTCCAGCACGTGGTAGGCGAGATCACCCGTGGCGCGGTGCGCGGTACCGGCGCGGAGGGCGCGGGCCATATCCAGCACGCCCAGGCCGCGACCGTTGGCAGGTCCCGTGGCGGGGATGATTTCGGGTTCTTCCGCACCCGGCCGCCAGAGCTTCAGATCGCCGTCGAAGTAATTAGGGTCCGGCAGGGAAAGCGTGGCGTCGGAGCCGGTGATTTCCACGAAGCCCATCCGTTGGCGCGGGGATTCGAAGGAGAAGACGCTGTGCGAGGACTGGCCGCCCTCGAACTGCGCCATTGCGGACACATGCGTGGGGACCTCGACGGCGAATTCCTCGCCGGCCTTGGGCCCGGAACCAATGATGCGGGTCGCCTTGGCGGAGGAGCCGACGGCGGCCACCTTGCGGATGGAGCCAAAGGTCTGGATCAGTGCGGTGAGGTAGTACGGGCCCATGTCGAACAGGGGACCGGCGCCGTGCTGGAACAGGAACGCCGGATTCGGGTGCCAGGATTCCGGGCCGGGGGTCTGGAACGTGGTCATGCCGGTCAGCGGGGTGCCGATGTCGCCGCGTTCGATGATGCGGCGTGCGGTTTGCAGCCCGGCGCCGAGGAACGTGTCCGGTGCGGTGCCCAGGCGAATGCCCGCAGCGTCGGCTGCTTTGAGCAGGCCAAGCCCGGACTGGCGGTCCAGGGAGAAGGGCTTCTCGGTCCAGACGTGCTTGCCGGCGTTGACCGCAGAGGTGGCCACCTCAAC
This sequence comes from Arthrobacter sp. 9V, assembly GCF_902506065.1. Taxonomy (GTDB): domain Bacteria; phylum Actinomycetota; class Actinomycetes; order Actinomycetales; family Micrococcaceae; genus Arthrobacter. Next base: position 3,892,898 of record NZ_LR732912.1, on the reverse strand, counting down.
GTGCGCGGCGGGGATGGTCAGGTTCACAATGAGTTCGACGTCGGGATGGTTCAGTGCCAGCTCGGGCGTACCGAATTCGGCGATCCCATATTCCTTCGCGCGTGCTTCGGCGGCCTCTTCGAAGAGGTCCGCGATGACCAGGACTTTCACGTCCGGGAAGACCGTGAGGTTGTCCAGGTACTGCTTGCTGATGTTGCCCGCGCCGATGACGGCAACGCCCACGGGGCCTTTGCGGGTGGAAGGGGCGAAGCTCATGCCTGTGCTCCTTCTGCTGCTTCTGTGCCGGCTGCTTCGGCGCTGGCCGCGGCGGTCAGGTACGCAAGGCTCTGGGTAATGCCTTCGAAGATGTCGCCGGAGTAGTCATCGAATTCAACCACTCCCACTTCCAGGGATTTCGCTGCGGCAATAATGTCCAGCACCGGGATGGTGCCCTGGCCGGCGGGCTGCTGGGCCTTGGTGTCGGTGGTGGCGGGGCCGTCCTTGATGTGGATGAGTTTCACCCGGTCACCCAAGCGGGCCAGTAGTTCCACGGGATCCTGGCCGCCCACGGCAACCCAGTACGTGTCCACTTCCAGGACGAGTTCGGGATCCAGCAAACCCTCGAAGTACTCCAGGGCGGTCTTGCCCTCGATGGTGGACTCCAGCTCCCAGGCGTGGTTGTGGTAGCCCACGCGGATGCCGTACTCAGCACCCTTCTTCGCTGCTGCGTTGAGCTTGGCGGCAGTGGCCTGGATGGTCTCGGCGTCCTGCCAGTGCTCGGCCGGAAGGAACGGATCGATCACCGTGCTGATACCCAGTTCCTTGGCCGCGGCGAAGATCTCATCCTGGTCCTGGCTGAGCAAGGGGGCGTGGCCGGAAGGTGCAGTCAGGCCGTTGTCCTTCAACGCAGCGCCAAGCTCGGAAGCCGTGGCCACAAAGTTGTATGGCTCCACCTGCGTGAAGCCAATCTCGGCAACCTTCCTGATGGTTCCCGGCAGGTCCTCCTGGATGGCATCGCGGAGGGTATACAGCTGGAGTGAGTAAGACATCGGGATCCTTTTCGGGAGTGGTTTTCCGGGAAATCAGGGCCTTGGCGCCAGTCTAGTGAGCGGCCCATCGGGGAGCCACCGATTCCACGCATCAATGGACCGGGCGCCAACTGTTTTCAGCCTAGAGGGACTTTTGCCGAGCGTCCAGCAAAAGTATCGATTATTCCGCCAAACTTCTACCGGGTGACATGCATAAGCAATCATGCTTCACTGTTTGCATGACATTTGAGGCCGGAATCGACGCCGGAAATAGCTCCGCGCCCGAGGCCGGCAATCTCTCGCGCGCCGGGAATCTCTTCCAACTCCTTCGCGACGGCAAAGCGCGGACACGGGCTGAGCTTGCTGAGACCACAGGCCTCGCCCGCTCCACCGTCGCCTCGCGGATTGACGCCCTGATCAGCTCGGGCCTGGTGGGTCCCGCCGGCGAGGCGACCTCCACAGGCGGCAGGCCGCCGTCGCGCATTGCCTTCAACCCTGGTGCGCGCGTGGTCCTGGCCGTCGACGTCGGAGCTACCCACGTGATTGTTGCCGTCACCGATCTCGGTGGCCACGTTATTGCCGAACGAAGGCTGCGGCAGGAAGTCGCCGAAGGGCCGGACGTCGTTCTGGGCCGCGTGGTATCGGCAGGGCGTGAACTCCTGGCAGAAGCCGGCCGCGAACCCGGAGACCTGGCCGGCATAGGCATCGGCCTGCCTGGTCCTGTGGAACATGCCACCGGGAAGCCGGTGAAGCCGCCTATCATGCCGGGTTGGGACGGATTCGACGTCGTCGCGTACGTTCAGCGCTCCCTGCCGGTGCCCGTCCTGGTGGACAACGACGTCAACATCATGGCCCTCGGCGAACGCACCGCGTACTGGCCCGACCATGAGAACTTCCTGTTCATCAAGGTGGCCACCGGCATCGGCGCGGGCATCATCAGCAGCGGTCAATTGCAGCGCGGCGCCAACGGCACCGCCGGGGACCTCGGCCACGTCCGGGTCCGGCGCGGGGACGACGTCCTGTGCCGCTGCGGCAACCACGGCTGCCTCGAAGCGCTCGCCTCAGGTCCCGCCGTCGCGCGTCAATTGCAGGCGCAAGGACTGGAAGCTGCAAGCGGTGCCGACGTCCTGCGGCTTGTGGACGAGGGCAATCCGCAAGCCATCCAGGCGTTGCGGCAGGCCGGACGGGATGTGGGCGAGGTGCTGGCTACTGTGGTCAACCTGCTCAATCCGTCCATGATCATCATTGGTGGCAGTGTGGGGGAGGCCGGCGAGCATCTGGTGGCCGGGATCCGAGAGGTGGTCTACAGCCGGTCCCTGCCCCTGGCCACCACGGACCTGCGTATCGGCATTTCCATGGCAGGCCAGCGCGCGGCGATCCTGGGTGCCAGTCGTTTGGTCACCCAACACGTTCTCTCGCCGGCAGTGATTGAGGCCACGCTCCAAGCAGCGGGATGAGCATTGCTGGATGCCCGTTGCTGGCCGGCGCCGTGATAGCAATGAAAGTGATGAGTACTTTCTTCCCTTCTCCGTGCGCCCGATGAGCCGAATCCTCGCCAGAGTTCCCCGAGGTTGGTTGATCCTCGCGTGCATCGGCCTCATTGCCCTGAACATGCGCGGGCCCTTTGTGGCCGTAGCTCCCGTGGTGGATTCGCTGCAGCAGGACCTCGGATTCTCGCCCGTCGAGCTGGGACTGCTGACCGGTATTCCCGTGTTGTGCTTCTCCCTCGCCTCACCCTTGGCTTCCTTGGCGGGGCGCCGATTGGGGGCCGAATTCGCGGTGATGCTGACTCTTATTGGTGTGCTGGCCGGGGTAGTGATCCGATCCAGCGGCGCTGGCGTTTCGGTCATGGTGGGCACGGTGATCATTGGCGTTGCCATCACCATCGGCAACATCGCGGTGCCGCTCATCATCCGCCGGGACTTCGCACCCCGGCGCCAAGCAACTGCCATGGGCGTCTATACGGCCGCGCTCAACGTGGGCTCATTCCTCACCTCCGTGGCCACTGCACCCTTGGCTGAACTGCTGGGATGGCGGCTCGCCCTGGCCGCGAGTGCGTTGTTGGCCTTGGCAGCAATCCTGTTTTGGGTGCCCACCGTTGGAGCGCGCCGGGCCTTTGTTCCTCTTGCCGTCCCTGTACACGCTGCCTCGGCCTCTGGTCCGGTAGCCGGCGTGGGCTGGCTGACTGCTGGCCTCACGCTCGGCTTCGCGGGCCAGGCCTTCTCCTACTACGGCGTCACCGCCTGGCTTCCCAGCTTCCTGTCCGACGAACTCGCCATGGGCACCGCCGAAGCCGGCGCGGGCTCCTCGCTGTTCCAGATCTTCGCGATTGTGGGCGGCTTGGGCGTGCCGCTCCTGGCCCGCTTCACCAGCACGACGGCGGTAGCGGCCACCCTGAGCGCGCTGTGGTTGACGGTTCCCGTTGGTTTGCTGCTGGCACCGAGTTTTTGGTGGCTGTGGTCCTCGCTGGGTGGTGTGGCCCAAGGCGGTGGGATCACGGTGATCTTCATTGCCATCATCAAATTCGCGCAATCCCAGGCAGCTGCCGGGCGAATGTCTGCCGTGGTGCAAGGTGTGGGCTACTGCTTCGCCGCGTTGGCTCCCACAGTTATCGGGTTCGTGCACAGTGTGACCGACGGCTGGACTGTTCCGCTGCTGGTGATCCTCGGCTCGGTGCTCGCGTTCTGTGTGTGCACCACGTTGTCCGTGCGATGGGTGGCCCGGCAGGGGTAGTTCTGGCCCCGATTCGATGGTTCCCTGCACAACGTGCCGTGCGCACGGCATGGTGAGCAGCGGGGCATCGAAGTGGGGTGGACCGGCGTGGGCCGGAGCAGGGTCAGTGCGGGCTGGGCATGGGTAAGCCCCGCTGCTGGGCTGCCTCCCCGGCGGTCGGGGTCACTTGTTGCGAAGAGTGCAGGCAGCCCAGCGTCGGGGCTTGATAGGTGTCGCTACCTCAGGTCACTGGACCTAGGCTGCGACGAGTTCCTCTTCCGTAGCCTCTTCACGGGCCTCGGTGAGGAAACGGGCGTACGCAGGGATGGTGAGGAAGGTGGGGAATTCCTCGGCCAGGGTGACTTCTTCGAAGATGGCGCGGGCGTCAGCGAAACGGTCTCCGTCGAAGCGTTCCAGGCGGGCGTATTCCTCGTCCAGCATGTCCTCCACCCATTCGCGGGTGATGATGTCGCCTTGCTCCGTGATGGCGTGGGAGTGGATCCATTGCCAGAGCTGGGACCTGGAGATCTCGGCGGTGGCAGCGTCTTCCATGAGGTTGTGGATGGCCACGGCCCCGTTGCCGCGCAGCCAGGACTCGATGTAGCGGATTCCTACCTCGATGTTCAGGCGAACCCCGCCCTCGGTGATGGTTCCCTCGGTGCTGGCGATGTCGATCAACGCGCGGTCATCCGGGGTGACATCCTCGCGGGAGCGGTCCAACTGGTTGGGGCGGTCTCCGAGAACTGAGTCGAACACTTCCCGGCACACCGGCACCAGGTCCGGGTGGGCCACCCACGAGCCGTCAAAGCCGTCGTTGGCCTCACGGGTCTTGTCCGCACGGACCTTCTCGAACGACGCAGTGTTGGCGGCCTCATCCTTCCGGTTGGGAACAGCTGCTGCCATGCCCCCAATAGCCATGGCACCACGGCGGTGGCAGGCCCTGACCAGTTGCTCGGTGTAGGCACGCATGAACGGCTGGGTCATGGTCACCTGGCCGCGGTCCGGGAGCACAAAACGCGGTCCGCGGGTACGGAAGTTCTTGATCAGGGAGAAGATGTAGTCCCAACGTCCGGCATTCAAACCTGAAGCGTGGTCCCGCAGTTCGTACAGGATCTCTTCCATCTCGAACGCGGCCGTGATGGTTTCGATCAGCACCGTGGCGCGGATGGTGCCCTGCGGAATGCCGAGCAGATCCTGGGCCAGGACGAAGATGTCATTCCACAGCCGTGCTTCGAGGTGGTTCTCGATCTTCGGCAGGTAGAAGTACGGGCCCTTGCCCTGGGCCAGCAGGCGTCGGGCGTTGTGGAAGAAGAACAGTCCGAAGTCCACAATGCCGCCGGCGATCGGCTTGCCATCGATCAGCATGTGCTTCTCCGGCAGGTGCCAGCCACGCGGACGAACCACAATAGTGGGCAGGTCCTCGGCGGCCTTGAGCTTGTATTCCTTGCCCTCAGGGGAGGTGAAATCGATGCGGCGCTCCAAAGCATCGGTCAGGTTCAGCTGGCCCTGGATGACGTTCCGCCACGTCGGCGTGGACGAGTCTTCCATGTCAGCGAGCCACACCTTCGCACCCGAGTTCAGGGCGTTGATGGTCATCTTCTTATCCACCGGACCCGTGATCTCCACGCGACGATCCTCCAAACCCGGAGCCGGGGGAGCCACACGCCACGACGGATCATTCCGGATGCCCTCAGTCTCGGGACGGAACCGGGGATCCTGGCCACTGGAAATCTGGTTGCGGCGGGCATGCCGTGCCTGCATCAGCTCCTGACGACGATCCGCCGTAGCCCTGTGCAACTTGCCAATGAACTCAAGCGCGTCCGGCGTCAAAACCTCGTTCTGCCGGCAAATGGGCTGAGCGGTGATAGTGATGCCATTGATAGTGAAGTTGTCAGTGAAGCTGTTCATTTCAATCTCTCCTTGAGAAGCAAAGTTCGACGGCGGCGCTTGTCTGGGTGGGTCGGGCCTGGGTCGGGTTGGGCCGGTTTGGGTCCGGCCTTCGGACCGGAACTGCTCTGCCTGCTATTCCCCTTATGCGGGTCTGACCTCGCTGAGCGAGGACAAACCCTGATAAGGGGGCCCTTTTACGCAGGCTGCCGCAATACCGGCCTCTTCGGCCTGGTGCCTGCTTCCCCGATAACGGTCGACCCAACGGTCGAACAAGGTGATCCGGAAGCGTGCGTAAAAGGGGCCCTGTCCCCGCCGTCGACCGAGCTTTGCGAGGTCTATCGGCGGGGACGGGGAATAGCACGCGGAGGATTGCCTTGTTCGACCTCCGCAGGCAGAGCGTTGCCGGTCTGTAGGCCGGAGGCGACAACCGTCACCGGAGCCGAGGACCGCCGTCGGAAGTGGTTAGTGGAACTGGCCTTCTTCGGTGGATCCCACCAGGGCCAAAGTGGATGCGTTCGGGTTGAGCGCGGTTGCGATGTCGTCGAAGTAGCCGGTGCCGACTTCGCGCTGGTGCTTGGTGGCGGTGTAGCCGCGGGACTCGGAGGCGAATTCCTTTTCCTGGAGTTCGACGTACGCGCTCATACCTTCACGGGCGTAACCGTGGGCGAGGTCGAACATGGAGTAGTTCAGGGCGTGGAAGCCGGCCAGGGTGATGAACTGGAACGTGAAGCCCATGGCACCGAGCTCGCGTTGGAACTTGGCGATGGTGGTGTCGTCCAGGTGCTTGCGCCAGTTGAAGGACGGGGAGCAGTTGTAGGAGAGCATCTGGTCCGGGAAGTCGGCTTTGACCGATTCGGCGAACTTGCGTGCCAGTTCCAGGTCCGGGGTTCCCGTCTCCATCCAGATGAGGTCGGAGTACGGGGCGTAGGCCTTGGCGCGGGCGATGCAGGGTTCGATCCCGTTGCGGACTTTGTAGAAGCCCTCTGGAGTGCGTTCACCGGTGGTGAATTCCTGGTCGCGCTCGTCAACGTCTGAGGTGATCAGGGTTGCTGCTTCGGCGTCGGTACGGGCGATGACCACGGTGGGGGTGCCTGCGACGTCGGCTGCCAAGCGGGCCGCGTTCAGCGTGCGGATGTGCTGCTGGGTGGGAATCAGAACCTTGCCGCCGAGGTGGCCGCACTTCTTTTCCGATGCGAGCTGGTCTTCCCAGTGAACACCGGAGGTGCCTGCGGTGATCATGGATTTCATGAGTTCGTAGGCGTTCAGCGGGCCACCGAAACCGGCTTCGGCGTCGGCGACGATCGGGACCAACCAGTCCTCAACAGTTTTGACGCCCTCGGCATATTCGATCTGGTCTGCGCGGAGCAGGGCGTTGTTGATGCGGCGGACCACCTGGGGGACCGAGTTGGCCGGGTACAGGGACTGGTCCGGGTAGGTCTGGCCGGAAAGGTTGGCGTCAGCAGCCACCTGCCAGCCGGAAAGGTAGATGGCGCGAAGGCCGGCCTTGACCTGCTGCACGGCCTGGTTGCCGGTCAGGGCGCCCAGGGCGTTGGTGTAGCCACCGGTGGGAGCTTCCTCGGTGAGCTGCTTCCACAGCTTCTCCGAACCGCGACGGGCGAGGGTGTGCTCTTCGGAGACGCGACCACGGAGGCGGACGACGTCAGTGGCCGAGTAATCGCGGGTGACGCCTTCCCAACGCGGGTTGGCGGACCATTCAAGTTCCAGCGCTGCGGCCTGCTGCTCTGCGGTCTGCTCTGCTGGTTCAAATGATGCGGTCATCTTAATCTCCTATGTGGTGCCCGGGCCGGCCTCCGCTGCGCCTTTGCTGCATCGGCCGGCTTATCCGGGGTCTGTATTTCTTTTTCGTAAGTCCTACTTTTCTGCACTTCCAAGAGGGTTGCTAGAGTAAAAGTGTGGAAAGAAATGCACTTCTTCGCGTATTCTCAAGAAATGTCTCCTGTGAGCTGGAATCGCGAAGTAGCATCGCCGTCGTCATCCGCTGCGTCCCCTGAACTGGACGTCATCAGCCTTGGGCGCCGTGTGCGCCATCTGCGTAAGCAGGCCGGGCTGACGCTGGACGACTTGAGTGCCGCCGTCGGGACCGCGCCGAGTCAACTGAGCCTGATCGAAAACGGCAAGCGCGAACCAAAATTGGGGCTGCTTCAGCAGCTTGCCGCCTCGCTGAATGTGACCATCGATCAGCTGCTTGGAGCGGAGCCGCCGAGCCGTAGGGCGGCGCTGGAAATCGAGCTGGAACGGTACCAGCGCGGACCGCTGTATGAGTCCCTCAACCTGCCCAAAATCCGCATCAGCTCGCGGTTGCCGCTGGATGTTCTGGAGTCGCAGGTGGGGCTGCTTCAGGAGCTCGAACGCAAGCTTAATGAGCAAGTTGCGACGCCGGAGGAAGCCCGCCGCGCGAACGGCGAGTTGCGTGCCATGATGCGCGAGCGCGGTAACTATTTCCCGGAGTATGAGGCGGAGGCGCAGAAGGTCCTCAAAGGGGTGGGTTACACCACCGGTCCGTTGAGCCAGCACGTCATTGCGGACATCGCGGAGAACCTCGGTTTTTCCCTTCACCATGTGGGCGATCTGCCGCACTCCACGCGGTCCGTGACGGATTTGAAGAACCGCAGAATTTATCTGACGCAGAACCAGCGCCAGGATCACGACCCCCGCTCGGTCCTCCTTCAGGCGTTGGGCCACTACGTCCTGGGGCATGAAACTCCGCGGAACTACGGCGATTTCCTGGCACAGCGCGTGGCCACCAACTACTTTGCCGCCGCCTTGTTGCTACCGGAGCAGGCCACGGTGGAGTTCCTGCAAAAAGCGAAGGCGGCCAAGGAGATCGCCGTGGAAGACATCCGCGACGCCTTCGCCGTGTCCTACGAAACTGCTGCCCACCGCTTCACCAACCTGGCCACCAAGCACCTGGGCATCACCACCCACTTCCAGAAGACCCACCAATCCGGCATCATCTACAAGGCCTACGAGAACGACGGTGTGACCTTCCCGCAGGATCACACCGGGGCCATTGAAGGGCAGCCTTCCTGCAAAGCGTGGACCTCGCGTGCGGTGTTCGACGTGCCGGACAAGTTCAGCGCCTACAGCCAGTACACGGACACGCCATCGGGCACTTACTGGTGCACGGCGCGGACAGAGCGCTCCGCGGCAGGTGAATTCTCCTTGAGCATCGGTGTCCCGTATCAGCACGTGAAGTGGTTCCGTGGCAGGGAAACCACCGCCCGGGCCACATCCAATTGCCCGGATCCCAACTGCTGCAAGCGCCCGCCGGAGTCCTTGGCGAATGAGTGGGCCGGAAACGCCTGGCCCTCCGCGCGGGCCCACTCGCACCTCCTCGCCGCCATGCCTCCCGGCGCATTCCCCGGCGTGGACGAGACCGAGGTGTACAGCTTCTTGGCGGCCCACTCCGAGCGCTAACGCTCCATCACGTCCCGCGGGCTTGAGCTGGACGCTCGCTCACGTCCCGCGGGCTTGAGCTGGACGCTCGCTCACGTCCCGCGGGCCTGCAGGCCTTAGTCAGCGGACCAACCGGCCCACCAGCACCGCCGCAGCATCAACGACGTCGTCGGCTTCCCGCTTGGATGCGCTGAGCGCCACTTCCTGCCCGGCCACCGTGATGATGTCCGTGATCACCGCAACGGTAAGCCGCCCCAAGGTGTCGTCGCTTGCACCCAGGAGCACAGAGTTCTGGCGCACCCATTCGCGCCCACGTTCACGTCGGAGGACTTCGAAGCCCGGGGGAGTGTCGCCCTCGATGAAGACGCGCTCCAAGTCCCGGTGCTTCCAGGTGTAGTCGAAGTAGCTGCGGCTGCCCACGTTGAACAGTGCAAGGGGATCGGCCTCGCCGGCCTTGCGTGCTTTTGCCACGGACGCTGCCACCAGGCGTTCATGCTCGTTTTGGTAGTCGTCCCACAAGGCAAGGAAGAGTTCAGTCTTTCCGCCGAAATGGTGATAGAGGCTACCCACGCTGGACCCTGCTCGGGAAACGATGTCCGAGATGCTGGCGTCGGTGAAGCCATGTTCCACAAACACCCCGGACGCCGAGTCCAGGAGATTTCGCTGGGTTGCCGCGGTTCGGGTCCATTGCCAGGAACTCGCGCTGCTGGCCACTTGGGACGCTTTCCGGACCACGCCTTCACTCCTCTCGGGCAGAACAAGGACCGGAGTGTCTACCGGCCATTTTCTGGAATCGTACCTGCGGAACAATCCACATAGCCAGCAAGATGTCTTGACTGGCCCCGGCAGCTCAAGAAATAATTCTGGAAGTCTGTTCTAGAAATACATATTGCGGCGTATATCCGAATGCTGCGATTTTTGACGTGGGACGCCCCGAAACCCGGGTGCCGTTTTCGCCGTCGGGCTTCAACTGGTTGAATCGCTATATAGCGCCAACTGGTCGCAGCCAAACAAGCCAGAGAGGAACGCGGCCTGATGTCCGTTTCAAGCAAGTCGTCCGGGATTACGTCGAACAGGTGGTTCAAACCCGTCGCCGTCACCGTAGGAGCCTTGGTGGTGGCACTGATTCTGGTGCTCGTTGCGCAATGGTTGCGGACACTCCAGCCCGTGCAGCAATTCCTCACTGACTACCCCGGGCATTCAGCAATTCCTGATGGCACACCCACGGGCTTCCCGGCGTGGCTCGGCTGGCAGCACTTCCTCAACATGTTCTTCATCGTCCTGATCATCCGGTCCGGCTGGCAGGTGCGCACCACCACTCGCCCGGCCGCCAACTGGACCCGGAATAACAAGGGACTTATCAAGACCAAGAACCCGCCCACCAAGATCAGCCTGGACCTCTGGTTCCACTTGACCTTGGATGCGCTGTGGGTTCTGAACGGCATCATCTTCATTGTGCTGCTGTTCGCCACGGGACAGTGGTTGAGGATCGTGCCCACCAACTGGGACGTCTTCCCCAACGCCGTGTCGGCAGGTTTGCAGTATGCCTCGCTGAACTGGCCGGTTGAAAATGGCTGGAACAACTACAACAGCCTCCAACTCCTCACCTACTTCATCACGGTGTTCGTGGCCGCGCCGCTGGCCATCATCACAGGCATTCGGATGTCCGGTGCATGGCCCAAGAAGGCTGCGATCAACAAGTTCTACCCGATCGAGCTGGCCCGGAAGATCCACTTCCCGGTGATGATCTACTTCGTGGCTTTCGTGATTGTCCACGTGACGCTGGTGCTGGCTACCGGCGCGCTGAACAACCTGAACCACATGTACGCCTCCAACAATGACTACAGCTGGTGGGGCTTCGGCATCTTCGCTGCCTCCATCGTTTTCACGGCGGCTGCATGGTTCCTGGCAAGGCCCCTGTTCCTGCGGCCCATCGCCTCGCTCATGGGCAAGGTCTCGCGCTAGCCTTCACGCAAAGAAAGACAGCCGCCCCGGAAGTGTTTCCGGGGCGGCTGCTTTTGTCTGTATCGAGAGAGGCTAGGACAGCGCCCCGCCCTGCCACAGAGCATCGAACGGAGCGCCCGAGGACACCCGGTTCTTGATGCCGGCCGTCACGAAAGCCTTCGCGGTCCGCGCGGCTTCCAACGGCGTCGCGCCCTTCGCGAGTTCGGCGGTCACAGCTGCAGCAAGGGAGCAACCAGCACCGGAGACAGCCACTTCGCCAACCTTCGGAGCGCGAAGGACTTCCAGCGTTTCACCGTCGTAGTAGACGTCGACGGCGTCCGGGCCTTCCAGCCGCACCCCGCCCTTGGCAAGGACTGCTGCGCCGCTGATCTCGTGGATACGGATGGCAGCGGCCTTGAGCGACTCTTCGTCGGTGATGGTGAGCCCGGACAGCGACTCGGCTTCGAAGTGGTTCGGAGTGACAAACGTTGCCAACGGCAGGATCTGGGCCTTGAGGGCCTGATCGGTGTCCAGGGCGTGGCCGGGCTCCTGGCCCTTGCAGATCAGGACAGGGTCCAGGACCACATGCTTGAAGGAGCCATCTGCCAGCGCCTTTTCCACTGTGCTGATGGTTGCCGGGCTGCCGAGCATGCCGATCTTCACGGTATCCAACACCGATGGTGCGCCCGAAGCGGCACCATATGCCGCCGTCGTGGCTTCCAATTGATCGGCAATAACTTGCTGGTCCACCGGCACAAAGCGGTGGTTCCAGTTGTCCTGCGGGTTGAAGGAAACGATGCAGGTGAGGTTGGCGATGCCGAACACTCCGAGTTCCTGGAAGGTTTTGAGGTCCGCCTGCGCGCCGGCGCCGCCGGTCGCTTCGGAGCCGGCGATGGTCAGGGCGATGGCAGGGGCAACGGCTGAAGTCATGTCTTCCATTTTGCCATTTGCCAGGCCGCACCTCCGATTTCGGGCTCGGACGGCTACCCGTGCAGCGTCCGGTAAGCGGTCTGCGCCGCCGGATGCAGAGGCACGCCGGCGGTGTTGATGAGCGTCTCGGGGCTAAGGAACTGCACGCCCGTGCTGGACTTTGGCACAAGATCCTGGGCTTGTTCCACCAGCAGCTCCACGGTCTGCCGGACAACATGATCCGCCAGATCCTTGCGGCACAGGAGCAGGTTGGCCACACCAACAGTCCACACAGCGGGTGCGTTTCCGTAGCTGTTCGCGGGGATGAGGACACGGTCGTAAAAGAAACCGGACTCAGCCCGGGTAGCCGGAACGAGTTCAGAAAGGTCCAAGAGCCGCATGCCGAGGGCCTGGGAGGCAGCCGCGATGGGCGCCGTTGGGACGCCGCCGGACTGGATCATGACGTCAATGGAACCTTCGGCCAGGGCAGCCAGCGCGTGATTGAGTCCAAGGTTCACCTGCTTCAGCGCCCGGTCCGGACCGGCTGTCGCCGGAGATAACCCCGCGGCAGCAATAATGCGCCCGGCAGTGAGGGTAGTCCCGGAACCCACTTCACCCACACCAGCGGTCTTCCCGGCGAGGTCGGCGAAGGTCCGGATGCCGCTGTCTTCCCGCACCATGCAGTGGACGTAGTTTTGGTACACCTTTCCCAATGCCACCAACTGCCCGCCTTCTGCGTCCGTGGCTGCGTCCGTCGCCGCGGGGGCTGCGGCTTGCGCTGCGGCGTCGGCCAGCGCGACGGCGAACGTTGCCTGTCCGGATAAGAGGCGCTGAATGTTTTCCAGGCTTCCACCGGTGGTCACGGCAACTGCCCTCTCAGCAACCCCTTCCCGTTGCAGCAAGTCCGCGAGCAGGGTGGCGAACTCAAGGTAGAAGCCGCCCGATTCGCCACCGGCAACGGTGATTTCCTTCGGCCGTTCCTCCGCGGTGCAGCCTGCAGATGTTGTAAGGAGGGGACCGCCGACCCCAAGGACCACGGCTGTTTTGATGGCATTTCGCCGGGACATGCCAGGCCGGGATAAAGCAGGTGACTCAGGCATGCGAACCGTCCCGTGGCCGTGCGAATTCCAGCCGGGCCCTCAACCCGTGTGGCTCACGCGTATCCAGGACCAGCCGCGCCCCGTTAGCCTCCGCCAGGCGTTCCACAATGGTCATACCCAGGCCATTACCGGGAATCCCGCTGTGCTGCGGCGCCCGCCAGAACCTGGTGGTGGACGCGCTGAGTTGATCGGCAGGGAGGCCGGGGCCGTCGTCGGAAATCTCGACGGCGGTGCCTCCTTTGGTCTCATGCGTGGCCACGGCGATGCGGGCTCCTGGCGCGTACTTGATGGCATTTGCAAGGAGTTCACCCACCATGTGTGCGAGTTCATCGGGGTCGCACATGATCTGGCTCTCGGACGGCGGACCCTCCAAGGTCAGCTCCGCCCCCGCATTCCGAGCGGCCGGCGTGGCTCTTTCCACCTCACCCTGCAGGACCGGGAAAGGATCGATGACGGAGTGGCGCTGCTGCTCTGCTTTCCGCTCCACACGGGCAGTCCCTTCAGAGGCGCGATGTTCAGCGGTGGCCAGCTTCAGCACGCCGTCGAGCATCTCCTCCACCCGTTCAAGTTCGGCAATAACGCCGGCGGCGGCCGCCTTTTCGGGGTCGCTCTTCAGCTCGAGCTGCAGAAGATCGATCCTCAAACGCAACGCGCCCACCGGGTTGCGGAGCTGGTGCGACGTATCTGCGATGAGCCGGCGCTGCGAGTCCATGCTCCTGGTCACGGTATCGGCCATGGCGGTGAAAGAACGGCTCAACTCCCGAAGCTCAGGCGGACCGGCTTCGGGAAGCTGACTGGTTTTGCCCGTGGCCTCGAGCTCGCGGACTGCCCTGCTCAGGCGATGGACCGGGCGCAAAACCCAAGCCGTGATCCGGGCAGCGGCCAGCAGGAGCAGCGCGCCAAGCGCAACGGCGGCGAGCACCACCACCAGCCACCGCGCCCGAAGCTTCTGCCGGGCTGGATCAAGGTCCACTTCAAGAACTACCTCGCCGAGTACCTGGCTGGCTGTACCGAAGGATCTGGAAATGAAGTCATTGCCCGTCCCGAACGCACGGATGGGGTTCAGCGTAGTGTCGCTGAGGTTCAGGCTCGCCCGGTTCAGCGCACCCTTGACCTCAGGCTGGTCCTCGCTGAGACCGCCCGAGCGGAGGGATTTCTGTTGGAGCCGGATCAGGACACCTTCACCATAGAGCTCGGAGTACCGGTCCATTTCCCGCTGTAGTTGGGTGGTGTTGTTGTCCGCCGCGGCGTCACTGGCCAGCTGCGCGAAGCGGTTGAGGGCTGCCACGCGGTTGATCTGCAGCTCCTGGGTGAGCTCCCGGCTGGCCGAGGTGAGGATCACGCTGGACACCGTCACCACAATGATCACCACCAGCAGGCTCAAAACGCCCAGAACCCGGACTTTCACGGCTGCTCAACCCGGTAACCCACGCCTCGGACGTTGATGATGAATCCGGGAATCTGGAGCTTGGACCTCAGCCCCGTGAGGTGAACGTCCAAGGATCTGGAATGCGCCAGGAACGCATCACCCCAGAGCGCATCCAGGATTTGCTCCCTGGTCACCACTGATCCTGCGTTCCTGACCAAGAGGCTGAGGAGGTCGAATTCGGTGGCGGTGAGGGCGAGTTGCCTTTCTCCGACGACGGCCACGCGGCGATCGAGGTCTACCTCCAGATTTCCGAGGACTATGGCGTGCGGAGCTTCCTGGCCCGATCGGTTGGTGCGTCTGGTCACTGCTTCGATTCTGGCGAGCAATTCCACCAACTTCACGGGTTTGACCAGATAGTCATCAGCGCCGGACCGGAGGCCCAGGACTACGCTGCGTTCGTCGTCGCGCGCCGTCAGAATCAGGATGGGAATCTGGGTGACCTGTCTTAGCTTGCGCAGCACATCCAAGCCGTCCAGGTCCGGGAGGCCGAGGTCCAGCAGGATCACTTCATGCTGCCTGTGCGCCAATAACGCATCCTCGCCGCGCGACACCCGGGTGTGCTTATGGCCGGCTGAGGCGACGGCTGCACTCAAGGCCGACGCCATGGCGTCGTCATCCTCGACGATGAGCACGTGCACTGTCCGGATCCTTTGGCTTGCGGGGGTGGTTCGCTATCGGGGGTTCATGCGGGTGGTCCGCTACTAGAGCTTAACGTTGTGGGGCCCGCTCTGCGCCCTTCGGAGTATCCAAAGCGCGTAGAACGGGCCCAACAAGGCAGGCGGTTCAGGCGTCGACGCGATCCTTCGCGCCGCCGTCGTCCGCTGCGCCCTTGGCCACGAAGGCGCTGCCCTGTTCCGCGTCCAAGTGCGTGGGCTTCTTGTTCTTCAGCGCGAAGATGTACACCAGCAGCGAGACGAAGATCGCAGCCGTGACGTAGGTGAAGAACATGTCCACCTGGCCCGACTTCTGCAAGGCTGCACCAATCAGCGGAACCGTGCCGCCGAACAGCGAGTTGGCGATCGCGTAACCGAGCCCCACGCCAAGGGCACGGATGGACGCGGGGAACAGCTCAGCCTTCACCAAAGCGTTGATGGACGTGTAACCACCAACCATCAGGAGACCGCCCATCATCAGCAGGAACGCCATGAAGGGATCCTTGGTGCCGGCGAGCGTGGAGAGCAGCGGCCAAGTAAACAGCACACCGGTCACACCAAACCAGATCAGGAGCGGCTTCCGGCCGATCTTGTCAGAGAGCATGCCGTAAACCGGCTGCAGCAGCATGAAGATGAACAGAGCCCAGAAGTTGATGACGGAAGTGTCTGTCTTGGCGATGCCCGAGGTATCGTTCATGAACTTGAGGATGAAGTTGGTGTATGTGTAGAACGCCACCGTGCCGCCAAGAGTGATGCCGATGCAGATCAGCAACGGCTTCCAGTGCTTGGTGAGCAGGAGCTTCATGGTGCCGGGCTGTGCCTCGCCCTCAACCTTGACGTGCGCGGCGCGGAGCTGATCTGCGGAAAGGGTCTCCTCCATGGAACGGCGCAGCCAGAGAACAACAAGTGCAGCGACACCACCAATAGCGAAGGGAATCCGCCAGCCCCACGCGGTCAGGTCTTCCTTGCTCATGGTGTTCTGCAGGATCACCAACACCAGAAGGGCCAGCATCTGCCCGCCGATGAGCGTCACATACTGGAAGCTGGAGAAGAAACCACGCCGCTTGGCCGTTGCGGCTTCGGACATGTAAGTGGCGCTGGTGCCGTATTCGCCACCCACTGAGAAGCCCTGAACCATGCGGATGAACACCAACAGGATCATGGCCCAAAGACCAATGACGTCCTGCGTGGGCATGATGGCGATAGCGAATGAGCCCGCAGACATCATGGTTACGCTCAGTGTCAGTGCAGCCTTGCGACCCTTGCGATCGGCGTAACGCCCGAAGAACCAGCTGCCGATCGGACGCATGAGGAACGACGTCGAGAAGACTGCCATCGCCTCCAGCCCGGCCTGAAGATCGTCCGAAGAATTAAAGAAGTGCGACTGGAAATAAGCCGCGAAAGCGGTGTAAACGTAAACATCGAACCACTCCACGAGGTTGCCCGCGGAGCCCTTAAGGATGTTGCTCACGGCCTTGCGAGTCTGGGCGGCCTCGCTCAGAGGCGCAGCTTGTTGGGTGCTCATCAATGAACCTTCCTGGACGGCAGCCTTTTGCGGCAGCCGTGTCTTGCATGAGTTCGTTCTGTCCATGAAGCGGGTGCTCATGGCGTCCTTGCGCATGGCTCTTCGTCGACTAAGAAAGGTCCTCCAAAGGTGAAAGAGGACATGTTCCAAACTATGGGTGATGCACGGCACAGCCCTAGCGGGCCGGGCATTTCCTAACACTTCCTTAGGTTTCGGCTTGCGTCGCTGGCGCCGGTGGCGTCGCTGGCGCCGGTTGAGGTTCGACGGCGGGTGGTGGGGCCAGTGTCCTGTCGTTCCGTCGCCCGGTGGTCCCCTTGCGGACGCTCTCGCGGATCCCTCGGCTTTGGCTGGGTCGCTCTTTCAGGTCCCTCGACGAACTAATCGGTAAGCGCGCTGACGTCGTTGATGCGCACCAGTTTCCACGCGGCGAGGCGGCCAACACCGGCGGCCAAGGCAATTGACGATGAGAAAAGTAGGGGACCTATCCCTGAAAGTCCGCCGAATGGCGCACACATGAGCAAACCTCCGGCGAAAAACGCGGCAACGTGAAGCCATTGATTCCGAACTCGACGCAGTGCCAAACCGAGAAGTGACCCCGCCGCCGCGCCAACCACCCAGACAGGGAGCAGGCTGTAAAAGAAGACAATGATGGCCCATGCCGGCGCTTGGACGCCCCACAAGACGCAGAATGTGAGGTGCGCTACCGCGATTCCCACAGCCAGGCCCTTGGCGCCGAGCACCACCCGATCCTTGGACCCGTACCGCCATTCGGCAGACGTGCGGGGACTTGCAAGCCCGTACTCGGCCTCGTCAGTCCACGGTTCCTGGCTCATGGTTATTCTCCTGGATAGTGAAAGAGCGTTCGGCTGAAGGGGTGATTATGTGAGTGAGCGTTCGGCTGTATGGGTGATTATGTGCGGGAGGGATGGTCGTTGATGAGGACGAGTTTCCAGACGGCCAGTCGGCCATGCCAGCTCCAAGCGCTGCAGGAAGTGTCATGTAGGCCAAAGTGTGAATGGTCCAACCCGTGAAAGTAACTCCTACCAGGGTTCCCACCAAGGCTCCGGCGACGATGAAGCCAGAATGCCGGATGGTTAGGCGAGTTCATCGAGTAGCCGCGATCTGGTTGAGCGCGCCGGCCAAAGTTGGGTGCTGAAACGCGAAGCCGGCCTCGAGCAGTTTCCGGGGTTCCACCCATCGGCTTTTGAGGACCAACTCGGTCTGCGTGCGGATCAGGACCGCGCCCGCTTCAAGGAGCCAAGCGGGCGTCGGAATGCCAAAAGGAACACCCATGCTTTGCCGGACCAATGACATCAGTTCGCGGTTATCCACGGGGTAAGGCGTTGCCGCGTTCACGGGACCGGTCAGCTCAGCATGCTCATGCACGAACAGCACTGAACGGAAGAGGTCCTCCACATGGATCCAGCTGAACTTTTGCGTTCCAGGTCCCATATGCCCGCCCAATCCGAGCCGGGCGAGGTTCCGCAGAGGGCTCATGACACCACCGGCACCGAGCACGATCGCAATGCGCAGCGGCACTTTCCGGGTACCAGGCACGTCAGCCGCCGCCAACTCGGCCTCCCACGCGCGGGCCACGTCCACGGAAAACCCGCTGCCCAGCTCACCCGACGATTCAGACTGCGGACCGTCTTCAGCGTGCCGGTAAATAGTGCCAGTACTCGAGTTGATCCAGGTACTCGGAGGTTCGGCGCAGGCGGCAACAGCGCGGCCGAGCGTCCGCGTTGTCAGAACGCGGGAGTCCATAATCTCGCGCCGGTGCCGCTCGTTGTAACGGCAATTCACGGACCGTCCGGCAAGGTTTACCAGCAGTTCGGCGCCGTTCAGCACCTTGGTGATGGCGCCGTCGTCGTGCCATTGCGCATCAGCGGAGGCATCCCGCCCGACGGTCCTGACCTGCCAACCGTCCTCAAGAAACCGCCGTCTGAAGTAGCTGCCAATAAATCCACTGGCCCCCGCGATCACCACTGTCCGCGGCATCACGAGTCTTCCTTGACGCTGCGTACGAGCCCCAAAACGTCGTCGAAGACTTTGCTGACGCCCGGGACTTTCGCGAGGGACAGGCCGCGGGCCACGAGGGGGGCGGCGCCGTCGATCAGTTTTCGTGTACGTCGCTGTCCTTCGGAGCGGTCGTAGACCCAGAAAAGCGCGACGCCCATGTACGCCAGCCACAGCAGTTCGGGCAGATCCCCGCGCAGCTTTTTCGCTACAGCCGGGGAGGAGCCTTCGACAGCGGACCTGAAGATCGCGAGCGAAGCCTCGCGGGCGGCGGTGGACGCCTCACCGAACGGGTTAACGGGCGACGACGGCCGGATCGCCGTCGCGATGAAGTCGGAACCGAACTGGTGGTAAGGCGCCATGACGTCCACTCCTGTGTGCAGAACCGCCTTCAGGCGCCCCGCAAGATCCTGCACATTTTCGAGTGCCTGCGCCGCGATCACCGCATGCTCGTCCTGCACTTGGATGTACAGCTCCTGGACGAGCTCGTCCTTGGAGGCGAAGTAGTAATAGGCGTTCCCCACCGACACCCCGGCTTCCTGTGCGATGGCTCGCATGGTGGTTTTTTCGAAGCCGATTTCACGGAACATCTTCAATGCCACGTCGGCCACCAGTTGGCGGGTCTGCTCACTCTTTGCGGCCATCGGTTGCTGCTCCTCAATCCGTTTTTGAACGTGTTCAAGAATGAGTATGCCACGCTTTCTGAACGTGTTCAAAAACTGGGGAATGGCAGGACGTGAAGGAGGGATGCTCGACAGGGGATGGGATGTGAGGGAGGGATGCTCGAAAGGGCGCGGAATGTGAAGGAGGGATGCTCGACAGGGGATGGGATGTGAAGGAGGGATGCTCAAAAGGGGATGGGATGTGAAGGAGGGATGGCAGTGGGAGAATGGAACCGGTGCCGGGCCGGATGCCCCACCAACCACAGTGCTAATACAGCGGGGCGCCCTTTCGAAAAAGGGGCCTGCGCAAACCACTACGAAATGGATGACCCATGCCCTCGCCCTCAGGCTCCAGTACTTTGAGCAAGCCCGCGCCGCGTTTCGCGTCGATCGGTTCCCCCTATTTCGGCATCATGTTGGCCATCATGGCCGTGGTGCTGATCCTTTCCAACATCGGCGCATCCAAGGGCGTAGTGCTCGGACCGATCATCACGGATGGCGGGTTCTTCCTCTTTCCCATCGCCTACATCCTGGGCGACGTGATGAGCGAGGTCTATGGCTTCAAAGTTGCGCGGAAGGCCATCATTACCTCGTTCGCACTCTCGGTCTTTGCTTCCCTTTGCTACTGGATCATCATCGTGCTGCCCGGGTTCAACGACGAGTACGGCACCGCCAAGCAAGCTGCTATTGAAGGCGCCCTGGGACCGGTGCCGCAGATTGTCCTGGCCTCACTGCTTGCATTCCTTGCCGGGCAAACCATCAATTCCTGGATCCTGGTGAAGATGAAGGCCCGCACTGGTGAGAAGTCCCTGTGGGCACGCCTGATGGGCTCGTCCGTAGTGGGCGAATTCGTGGACACACTGATCTTCTGCAGCATCGCCGCATCTGTCATTGGCATCACGGACGCGGGCTCGTTCCTGAACTACGTCCTGGTTGGCTTTGTGTACAAGACCGCCGTGGAGTTCCTGTTCGTCCCGATCACCGTGCTGGTGGTCGGCTGGATCAAGAAGCGCGAGCCGAGCTACGGGGTTGCTGCAGCCTAGGCTTGGACTGAGCTGGCGCGGCGCTGAGTTCACCGGATGAACCCGAGGACGCGGGAGCTGTACAAGATCGCCGGATAAGCCCGGCGACCTCGCGCGGCTCCCGCGTGTTCGCGCGGCTCCCGCGTTCTCGAAACCCAGTGAGGCGGCAGGACTCGCGGAGCGCGCCTGGCTCCCGTCATCTCTTGAGCGCTTTCAGAACCCGCGCCTTGAACTCCTGCTCCTGAAACAGGTCCTTCCATTCCACACGGATGAAGAACCAGCCGTCCTCTACCAGGGCCTTCTCCCGGCGTCGTTCCTCAAAGATCACCCGGTCTGTGCGGGCGTACTTGAAGTACTTAACCTCCCCGTCGAACTCAAGGGCCACCTTCTCTTTCTTCCAAGCGAAATCCATTCGGTGCCGTCCGATCCGGGTTTGCACCTCCACCTGGGCCTCAGGCATAGGCAATTTGAGGCGCATGAGCAGTTCACGGCAGAGAGTTTCGCCAGGGGATTCCGAGCGGGGGTCAGCATGAGCCAAACACCTCTGCAGGGTACGGCATCCTCGCCGTCCGGAGAGCGTGCTTGCGTGGGCTTGCATGAGCGGCTTGTCCGCTCCCAGCCGCAGCGCATGATCCATGATGATCAACGCTTGCCGGTAGTTCAGACTCTTGGCACAGTCCACGACAGTTCGCTCAAGATCGGTGACCTGGAGGAATTCCACCGTGGTGATCTGGGAGCGTGTCAATCGCAGTTTGTGCCCGCGAACATCCTTGCCGAGCCGCTCGCTGGATGGGTTGGACGGAAGTGTGACGTGGATGGTTTGATCCACGTTCCAAAGAAACAGTCCGTGCAGCCTGGCCGCGGACGTGTGGCTGTAGACGTAGCCGCCGGTGGACGTGGTGAGCGTTCCGTGTGCATGCGCGTGGATCAGCTGCTTACCGCGGACGTCTTCCGGCTGTTTTTCCCATGCCGCGCGGCGTATATAACAGCCTTGGCGTACCCGGATGAGGTCACCCTGGCGGACCAGCGTGCCGATTGCCCGTGAACTGAGTCCTAGTTCATTGAGCTGCTGGGTGCGCCAAAGGGTTCCCATTTGAGGGAGGGATGCAGTTGGTTTTTGACTCATCAACTCAGCCTCAGGCAGGCTCGACGCCGAAAGTAGACCCCGCCGTCGTTATGTGGACAACACGCGAAATCGCCGGACCTAGGCCGGGGACGCGGGAGCTGTGCGAGTTAGCCGGACAGGCCCGGCGAGCCTGCACGGCTCCGGCGATCCTGCACGGCTCCGGCGCTCTGGCATGGTTCCCGCGATCTCGGCGCGCTACGAGTAGTACCGGCCCAACGTCTCCGCCTTGAACTCGAAGAAGTCCCCGGATTCGATGGCCAGGCGGGCGTCGTCCACCATCTTCACCACAAAGCGCTCGTTGTGAATGGAGATCAGGGTTGCGGAGAGCATTTCCTTGGCCTTGAACAAATGGTGGATGTAGGCGCGCGAGTAGTTCAGGCACGTGTAGCAGTCGCAGCCATCCTGCAGGGGTCCGAAATCGGTCTTATAGCGGGCCCCGGAAAGGTTGAACCGGCCAGACGGAGTGTAGAACGCCGAGTTCCGGGCAACACGGGTGGGTGAGACGCAGTCGAAGGTATCAGCACCGTTTTCGACTGCCGTGAAGATGTCGTCCGGCTCGGAGATACCCAGCAGGTGGCGCGGCTTATCCTCGGGAAGTTCCTCGTTGCACCAGCGCACAATGGTGCCCAGGTTTTCCTTCTCCAGCGCCCCGCCGATCCCGTACCCGTCAAAAGGCATGGCGCCCAGATCCTGGCAGGCCTTGCGCCGCAGGTCCTCATATTGGGCTCCCTGAATCACGCCGAACAGCGCTTGGTACGGCTTGCCCGTCCGCGAGGAAGTCAGCGAGGCGTGCTCCTCCAGGCATCGCAAAGCCCAAAGCCGCGTCCGTTCCAACGACTCCTCCTGGTAGGCCCGGGAGTTCTGCAGTGTGGTGAGCTCATCGAAGGCGAACATGATGTCCGCCCCGATCTGGTGCTGGACCTGCATGGAGATTTCGGGGGAGAAGCGGTGCTTGTCGCCGTTGAGGTGCGACTTGAACCACACCCCGTCGTCGTCAATGTGGGCCAGGCGTTCCTTGCCGGGCGCTACGGCGTCATCGGGCCCGGACGAATCCACATTTTTCATGTCGATCACTTTTTTGAACCCCGAGCCCAGGCTCATCACTTGGAATCCGCCAGAGTCTGTAAAAGTGGGCCCGGACCAGTTCATGAACGCGCCCAGCCCGCCCGCGGCGTCGAGGATTTCCGGACCTGGCTGCAGGTACAGGTGGTACGCGTTGGCGAGGACGGCCTGCGCACCTAGCTCGGAAATGGACTCCGGCAGCACCGCCTTCACCGTTGCTTTGGTTCCGACGGCGATGAACGCGGGCGTCTGGATGGTTCCGTGCGGTGTGGTGATGGTTCCGGTCCGGCCCAGGAACGCGCCCCCGTTGGCATCTATCTGAGCGTCCGACGGCGAGCACGTTTCAGTCAGGCGCTTGCCCACTGAAAAGGAGAACTCGGATTGCCTGCCGGACAAACCGGGCAGGGCAGGGGAAGATGCAGGAGCAGATGAGGAAGCTGGCACGCTATCAAGTGTGCCAGCTTTACCGGGAGTACCCTGCCGATAAGCCCTTAGGACCCGTAGTTCTCAGCCTTCCAGTTGTCCCAGGATGACCGGATGTCCGCCAAGGTGTGGGCCCCCAAATCGTAGGTGGAGGCAATCACCATGGAACCGCCGTCGGGCCTTTTCTCCGGAATCGGCAGTTGCTCCGCGACGATCAGCAGCCCCTCCCCATGCTCGGCGTAGCTGTGGACGGTGAGTCCCACTTGGTGCCGGCTCTTGAACCAGACCTTGCCGGAGATCTTCTCGCCGGTTGCCAAGGTGAGCGAGTACTCCTCCCCAACGGGCGGAAGATCGCCGAGCCCCAGCTTCTCAATCGCCGGCCCACCTTTGCCCGGAAGCGGCATGAAGTGCGTCCGCCGGTGTCCGTGTGGGTGCCGTTCCAAAGCGAAACGCAGCTGGTGCAGGAACGTGAGCCAGCCCTGGGTGATGTCCTCATCCCATTCCGCCCACTCCGAATTGTGGTCCAGGGCGGCCCGGGTGATCTTCACTTCGGTTCCGCCTGAGACGGGGTGGAGCTCAAAGACGTCGCCGCCATTGACCGTCAGGCTCGTGTGATCGGGCCCCTCCACAACATCGGTGTTGAAGTAGATCTGTTTGATTTCGTCGGTGAGATCATCAGCTTCCCAGCCGTGCCATTGAGCCACCAGCGACGGTTCGCGCAGCATGGTCCAAACCTGCTGCGCGTCGGCATTAACAACAACGCTCAGATTGTTCGTCATGGCCCCGAATCTACCGCCGTTGGCGCCCACATAACAGGTCTTGATCTTCCGCAAATAGGCCGAACCGGAAAGCTAGGCGCGTACCGACTCGAGTTCGTTGCCGATCCGCCGGGCCAACTCTTCCTCGCCGATGGTCTTGGAGCCGCCGTGGGCACGCAGGAACATCAGCGCTTCCAGACGGAGGAACCGCCATTCGCGCTCAGCCTCGTGGTTCCCGTGGTCGATCGCGCGGAAGATTTCCTTGTCATACAGGTTGGGTTCGTTGAGCGAGCGTTGGCGCACGCGCGCATTGATCCGGGCCTTGAAGGGGTCCTCTTCCTGGGACTCGGGCGAACGCAGGAGTTTTTCATACACGGCGGCGCGTTCGGCCTGGCCCGCTTCGCGGCAGATGAAACTGGACAGCGCCAGCGCCCGTTCAATCGATGCCCAACGGTCCAGGTTGCCGTCAAAGGGCAACACATTGAGCAGATCGGCCACCGCCAGGGCATGATCCGGATCGCGGAGCACGATGCAAAGATCGAAGGCAAGATCACTAAGGTCCCGGAGGCAGCTCCCGGATTTGGTGTTGATGCCCTTCGCCAGTCGTTCCGCCAGGACCTGCACGCCGTTCTTGCCCTTGTGGTTGGCGGCCGCGGCACGGACCACGGCTTCGGGCGTGCCGTCGGGCTCGGGGATGAGCGCCATCTCTTCGGCGCTGGGGCCGGTGTACGTCGGCGGCGTCTCCGGGCGGGGAGGCACGACGACGGCGGGCCCGGTGGGCGCTTCGGCGTCACCTTCTGTGGTGGCGTCTGCGGAGGAAGCTGTTGCTTCGGCGCCAACAGGAACACTGGACCCGATCGCGATCCGCACTGTGCCGCCGTCGACCATTGTTACCAGCAGCAAAGCGGCAACGCCGTAATCGTCGTTTTGAACCTCAACTGCGGCGATTTCCTCGGCCGGGCCGTCCCCGGGCGGGAACACGAAATCCCCGGGCTGCAGGTCCCCAGCCTGCTTTTCTCTGTACTGCTGTGTGGCTGGGCTGTGAGTCATCGGAAGTCCTTTGGTTCTCGTGGGGTCCGCCGTCCAGTCTACAAAGACCGGCCGGCGTAAGGGCCGGGACCCGCTAGAGAACGATGCCCGAGAAAGCCAGAGCCTGCCGGACGAGGTTCCCGCGGCCGCCGTCGAATTCCTGCTGCACGTTCTCGCTGAGCACCTCTTGGGGCGTCATCCACGTCAGTTCCAAGGCGTCTTGGCGGGGTTCACATTCGCCGGTCACAGGAATGATGTAGGCCAGCGAGACCGCATGCTGGCGATCGTCGGTGAAGCCCGTCTGTGACGGAGCGGGGAAATACTCGGCAACGGTGAAGGGAACAGGGCTGATGGGCAGCTGCGGGAAAGCCAGGGGGCCCAGGTCCTTTTCCATGTGCCTCAGGAGGGCGGCACGAATGGTTTCGCGGTAGAGAACGCGGCCGGAGACGAGGTAGCGGACCATGTTTCCGTCGGCGTCGCCCTGCAGGAGGGTGCCTACTTCGTTGACATAGCCGAGCGGATCCAGCCTGACCGGAACGGCCTCCACATAGACCATGGGGAGTCGGCCGCGGGCTTCGAAGAGGTCTTCATCTGAAAGCCAGCCTGGATACGGGTCGGGTGTACGTACGCTCATGGTTAAGTTCTACCGCATCACCCGCCGAACTTCCTTGGTGGCACTGCCGTGGCTGCGGGGTTACGCTCTCGGCTGTATTACGGGCGGGAACCGGTAACTTTCTCTATGGCAATGGATGCCGGGGCCGCGCCGCTCACTGCGTCCGGGTTGGCGACGTACAGGACGTCCTCGCTGATCCTGGCCTCAACGTCCGCAGTCCTGAGACGCGCCAGCAAGGGCTCCAATTCGCCGTCGTACTCAAATGCGAGGTCCCCGTTGCTGGTGTCGGCGCCATGAATGACCCGCAAGATTCCGCCGTTTTTGGTGGTGAAGGTGGCTGACTCGTCGTCCTCAGTCCGTGGCCGGGCGCCAATGTTCCGCAAGGCGCTTCCGGCAAGGCCCACAAAGGGGCTCACCCACGTAGCTACCACGCTCAGCGCTTGATCGGCCTCGCCGGAGGTGGCCCAAGTGCCATCAGCTGCACGTTGCGCGGGGAAAGCAAAGAACTCAAAGCCGTCGTCGGTGGAGACACGCACCGAGGGCCCCTCAGAGGCTTCATGGAGTTCAGCCTGGGTGCCGTCCTCCTCCGTGCGGCGTGCGAATTCCTCCAGGTCACCAACCTCCACACTGAAAACCGTGGAGCCATCCAGCGCGTGTCCATGGACTACTGAACCCAGCGCAAGGCGACCCGATCCGGCGTCGAACTCCTGCCAATCGCCGTCGTCAACCGGCATCACCAAGCCAAGCGCCTCAAGCAACGCCGCCCACTGCCGGGGGCGTGAGGTGTAGTGGATGGGGCGGGCTCGCAACATTGGTCCTCCTGGATGGGTCCTCATCAAAGCCTATGCTGAATCCATGCCCAGTGAACTTGAGGAACTTCTTGTCAACGACGGCCCAGAGTGGCGTGCGTGGCTTGCGGCGAATGCCGCTGAGAGCCCCGGCGTGTGGCTGATCCTGCACAAGAAGGGCGGCACAGTCACCGAGCTCGACTACGATGCCGCCTTGGACGAGGCCCTGTGTTTTGGCTGGATCGACGGCCAGGTCAGGAGTCGCGACGCCGAAAGCTACTTCCAGCGGATGACGCCCCGGGGCCGCAAGAGCATCTGGTCGGTGCGGAACGTAGGGCACATTGCACGGCTGGAATCCGAGGGCAAAATGACCGACGCCGGACGAGCCGTCGTCGACGCCGCGAAGGCCGATGGGCGCTGGGAAGCCGCCTACGCAGGACCGGCGGATTCGGTGGTTCCGGACGATCTCGCGGCCGCCATCGCAGCAGTTCCGGAGGCCCAGGCCATGTTTGACGTCCTGACTTCACAGAACCGCTTCGCCCTCATCCACCGCACCAACGGGGTCAAACGGGCAGAGACGCGGGCGCGCAAGATCGCCGGTTTCGTGGAAATGCTCGCCCGACACGAAACCCCCTACCCGCAAAGGAAACGGCCAGCCGGTAGCCCATCCTCTGACAGTTAGAGCGTGGCTGCAGCCTCCAGCGCCATCCACGCTTGCAGCTGCGTGGAAAGCTCGACGGCGGTCCCCGCCGGATACGTCTCGCCCGCCGGTCGCTGGGGATCGAAGGAGAACACGATCGCAGGAGTACCCTTGCGTGCGTTAACGGGGTTCGGGTCCACGCGGCGACCAGTCCACAACGCTTCAGCCGTGCTGTAAACCAAGGACTTGGCCGTTTCACGTGCCGCGGCCGGAAGCCTCGCGTCCCTGGCTGCCAGTGCCAGATAGCGGAGCAGGATGCCTGTGAAGAGCCCGCCATCGCCCGTGCCGTCTCCGCGGATGACGTCCGTGCCGGGAAGTGTGAGTTCACGTTTTACGGCGTCCACCAAGAGGGCGGCCCTCCGCAGATTCTCTTCGCCACCCAGCTCCAGCAGCGCGCCCAGGACAGGGCCTTGGTTATAGGTGTAAATGGCGTTATCCACCACCACCTGCCCATGGCTCATCCGAACCCCGTCCTGATACACGCCGCGCTCGGGGTGGAGGAGTTTGCTGTTGAGCCAGTTCACCAGCTGTTGCGCACGCTCTGTGTGTCCGGTCCGTGCATAGTAGAGGGCTACGGGGGCTGTGGCAGGGGTGTTCTTGAAGTCCCGTTTGGTGCTCCAGAAGGTGCCGCCACCAAAGTCGTCCGTAGATGCCGAGTCGAACTGCAGTGTCAGGCTCTTCCGGATATATGCGTTGCGCCGGCGACCCGGTTTTTTGGTCTCCTCCGCCAGTTTCTCCAGGCGCAGCGTGGCGAGGGCCAGCCAGGCCATGTCGTCGTAGTAGTCGTTCACGAATCGCAGCAGGTTCCGGAGCCGGATGGTGGTGAGCAGTCGCGAAGCGAGCCTGCCGGCACTAGGCCGGGAGTCGCCGTCGAACCTTTTCTTGTCCGCGAGTTCGCGGCGGCCGGCATCCACTAAACAGTCCACATAGTGCGCTTGCCACCAGTAATGCCAGGGGCCGGAGAGGCTCTTGAGGGTGGTGCCAGGCAGACTCACTGCGGCGAGGTGGGTGCCGGGCAGGAAGAGGAGGCGCCTGCCGAAGCTTCGGGTCACTGATCGGGCCGCTTGGTTGGCGCGGGTTGCCCACTGGGCGGCGTCCGTGGAGGGGGCCGGAGTTCCGGTTGGCTCGAGCTGGCTGGACATGCAATTAGCCTAGCGGGGCCAGGCAATGTGCGCTGAACCACAATTCCAGTTAACATGCATTAACGGATTTGGGTCTGCATCAAGGAGGATGAATGGACATCAAGGGAACAGTGGCGCTGGTAACCGGCGGGGCATCTGGTCTGGGGGCCGCAACGGCGAAGCGCCTGTTCGACGCAGGAGCCTCCGTGGTGCTGGTGGATCTGCCGCAATCGGCGGGGGAGTCCTACGCGGCCGAGCTGAATGGCGCGGGCTCAGTCTCGGGCTCAGTTTCGAGGGAACGAGCCGTTTTCTCGCCCGCAGACGTCACCAACGAATCCCAGGTCCAAGCCGCCGTCAATGCCGCAACCGCCATGGGACCGCTCCGGATCGTGGTCAACTGCGCAGGCATCGCGACACCCGGAAAAGTCCTTGGCCGCGACGGCGTGCTTCCGCTGGAAAACTTCAACAAAGTCATCCAAATAAACCTCGTGGGCACCTTCAACGTGATCCGGTTGACCGCCGCAGCCATGGCGGAAACCGAGCCCGTCTCCACGGAACTGGGCGGACCCGAACGCGGCGTCATCATCAACACAGCATCCGTGGCCGCTTTCGAAGGCCAGATCGGCCAGCCGGCATACGCCGCATCCAAGGGCGCTGTAGCAGCCATGACGCTGCCTCTGGCGCGCGAGTTCGCCCGTTCATTGATCAGGGTGGCCACCATCGCACCCGGTATCTTCGAAACGCCCATGATGGCCGGTCTTCCCCAGTCAGCCCAAGATTCCCTGGGACAACAAGTTCCGCACCCAGCCCGCCTTGGCCGCGCCGCCGAGTACGCGAACCTTGCGGCCCACATCGTGGAGAACGCCATGCTCAACGGCGAAACCATCCGGCTTGATGGCGCCATCCGCATGGGACTCAAATGATGGGCGAGGACAGCGGCGTGGACCTTCCCACTGCCGACTTCTTCGACTTCGAATCCCTGCTCAGCGTTCAGGAACAAAGGAAACTCAACGAACTCCGTGGCTTCCTGGCCTCAGAGATCGCCCCGTATGCCGGGCAGTGGTGGGAAAAGGCGGAGTTCCCGGAACACATCCTCCCCAAGCTCGCAGCCCTCCGGCTCAGCGCTCCCGCCCAACGCGGGTACACGCACCTGTTTGCCGGGTTGGTGATTGCTGAGATGACCCGCGTTGACACCTCGATTGCCACGTTCTTCATGGTCCACCACGACCTTTTCGTGGAATCGCTCTACGACTTCGGCAGCGATCAGCAGCAGGACCGCTACCTCGACGACGCTTCCAACCTCCGCACCACCGGAGCCTTCGCACTCACTGAGCCGAACCATGGGTCCGACGTCGCCGGGGGCATGGAAACCACCGCCCGCCGTGTTGCACGCCCGGATGCCGACGGCGGCGATTACTGGGTGATCAACGGCGCCAAACGCTGGATCGGCAACGGGACGTTCTGTGACTTCATGTTGGTGTGGGCCAAGGACGAAACAGACGGCGCAGTGCGTGCCTTCATCGTGGACGCAAACCTGCCGGGCGTCACCCGCAGCCGCATCGAGAACAAAATCGCCCTGCGAACAGTGCAAAACGCCGACATCATATTTGATGACGTCGAGGTAGCTGAAGCAGACCGCTTCGCCGGCATCAGCAGCTTCGTGGACACCAACCACCTACTCCGGGGATCCCGGATCATGGTGGCCTGGCAGGCCGTGGGCCAGCAACTGGCAGCTTTCGACGTCGCCCGGCAGTACGCCGTCGAGCGCATGCAATTCGGCAAACCACTGGCCAAGTTCCAGCTCATCCAACAACACCTGGTGGACATGCTCGGCAACGCGGTAGCAAGCATGGGAATGATGGTCCGCATCGCCCAGCTACAGGAAGACATCTTCACGGACGCCCACGGTGTGCGCCACGGCGGCGCCCAGATGGCACAGGTGGCTCTCGCGAAGGCCTACTGCAGCGCCCGGATGCGGGAAACCGTGGCCCTGGGCAGGTCCATCCTGGGCGGGAACGGAATCGTCACCGATTACCGCATCGCCAAAATCTTCGCCGACGCCGAGGCAATCTACACATACGAAGGCTCTTACGAAATCAACTCGCTGATCGTCGGCCGTGCAGTGACAGGGGTTTCGGCTATCACCTAGGCCCGCTGTCCTCTCACTCCTGGGGGAGCTTCTCCCCGGCTTCCACCAGCACGTCCAAGGAATTGCCACGGACAGGCATGGGGCAGGTGCCATACGGAGTGAAGGCACTGGGATAGTTGATGGCACGGTTGAAGTCGATCACCACGGATCCGTCGGGGCGGGGCCGGGGAATGAACACCTTACGCCACTCGTCCGTGGTCTTTCCGTTGCTTTCATCGTGGAAGGTGACGTTGAGCGCGCCCAGCTTCTCCTCCTCCGCGTGCAACCGGATCTGGTGGGGAACGCCCGGTACCCGAAACACCACCTCGCCCACTGACCGGTGGACGCCATCCACCAGGGGGTTGGCCGTGCCGATGGGTACATCCACGGGCTCAGCGTAAGCTTCGAACCGGCCTTGGATAACCCAGTCGGGGTTGTACTCGTAGGTGGGGACACCCTTGAACCCGGTCAACACGGGCGAGCTGTTATCCCGGGTGCGAACGGCGTACTTATCCGCACGCATGGCGAGTTCCACCACAACCTGTGTTCCGTCGTCGCCGCCAAACTGCACCCACATCAGCGACTCTTCGTCCTCCAGCGTCGCCGTGATGGTGCCCTCCACCACGTGTCCTGTCTCCACCACAGTGAGGCCATCAGCCGCGCTCGCCGTGAGGAACGCGGTAGTGCCATCGGTAGACCAGAGGCCCGGAACAAGTTCCATGGCGGACGGTTGGGATTCAAGCCATTGGAAAGAGGTCAGTGTCAACCATCCGTGCTCCGTGGCAAGTGCTGAATGCCTGCCTGCGCGGAACCGCTCCCAACGGGCGAGCTGGGCGTCGGTTGCGGTGGTGGGCGAGCTCATGGTTCTCCTCGGCTGGTGTTCGCGTCTGTTCGCGGTGGTTGCACTTGCCTCAACTATGAGCCGGGCGTGGGCATTCCCTCATCCAGTCGGTCTCAGCCTCCGTTGCCTGGATCGGCTCGCGCTGGCCCTGAAACCATGCCAGCGCGAGCCGGGTTTGATGGACGGGCGGCCAGCTGCCCGGTGGTGGTGGCCAGCGATCCTTGGAGACCTTGGATGCGCTCCGTCACAAGGTAAGTGTTCATAGTGAGCAGTTCGTTACGCTGCAGAACGGATTTATCCCGGTCCGTTTTAACCTGACTAGTCTCGAGGGGCAGCCGTTGCCGCCGCCCCGCTCAGGGGATGGAACTTCATGCGCGAAGGGTGGAGCGGGCCGTCACCGAGGGCTTCCAGCACTGCCCTGCACGTCAATACCCGCGACAGATTGCTTGCGCTGACTGAAAAGAGGATGTGGATTGCGGAATTTTGGTACATTGCAGTCGCCCCGGTTCCTTGCAGCTCGCCTTTGACGGCGTCCCCGATCCGGGCCAATAAGGTCCAACAATGGCTCCGGCCATCGCGTGGGAGGGGCAGCGAAATAATGGCCACAGCATGCGAACCGGGCCCGTCTGCGCCGAACTCCGCAACCTCATGGACCCGTCTTTGAAAATGGGCAGGCGTGGCCAGCCCTGTGTAGACGTCGGTACAGGAGATGGCGGGGGCCGTTTCTGCCACCTCAGCCCACCCCTCCGCGATCGATAGGAGTGCATCGACGTCAAGGGCCCGCTCCGCTGCAGTGAACAAAGCCCGGAAATCGATCAGAGTCTCCCTGATGCTGACTCCATTTCTGGCGCGCGCAGCTCCCAACAACTTGGCCGCAGGAGCTGGAATGTGTTCGCCGCTGGCAAGGGGAATGACTACTGTCCGGACTTCCGGCAGGAACCAATCCGCTCTGAACCGCCAACCCTTTTGGTAACTGGCAATCCGCCATCTGCGCAGCAAATGGTGCTGCGAAAACGTGCGTTCGGCAGCTGATTTTGTCCGGAACGATGTCATAACCCAAGAGTGCGCAAAAGAGCCGTTTCGTGACGAAGTGCGTTCCCGCATCCTGTTTGCTAAAGACTGTGTACAAACCGGCGTCACGACTCGTGCAGAACCCACACTCCATATACATGGGCAGGGTTCTCTACGGTTTGGGGGTGCCATATGGCACGCGGGTCACATGCGAGCAACAAATCCGGCGTCGACGACGGAAAACTCATGGAATTGGTCCGCAGCGGAGACTTGTCTGCCTTTGACGGACTATACGAACGCCATGTGGCCGTTGCCTCCAACGTTGCCCGGCGCAACGTGGACAACCAGAGTGACGCCGAGGACGTGGTGGCCGAGGCTTTCCAGTCCGTCTTGCAGAGCCTTGTTTCGGGAAAAGGACCTAACACGTTCTTCAGGGCGTACTTGTTGTCCACAGTTGCCCGGTTGTCCCATCAGCGGAATCTAAAGGCCCGCAAAGTCCTTCCCAGCGGTGACGATTCCGTCCTGGATCAAACCCTGGCAGACTCGGACGCCGCAGTGGGCGCTTTCGAATCGCACACAGTAGCCAGGGCGTTCCGTGCCCTGCCTGAACGGTGGCAGGCCGTGCTCTGGTACTTGGACGTCGAACGCATGAAACCTGCAGCCGTGGCACCCATTCTTGGGCTCTCCTCAAACGCTGTCTCTGCTCTCGCCCTTCGTGCCCGTGAGGGCCTGCGGAGACAGTACCTGCAGCACCACGTCGCGGAGCAAACTGACATTGACTGCTCTGAATACGCTTCCAAGCTCGGCAACTACATCCGCGGTGGAGTGTCCAAAGGCACGGCGCGCAAGATCCGCGAGCACCTTGACACCTGTCCCTCGTGCACTGCCGCCCTCGCGGAACTGAAGGATGTTCAGGGAAGCATGAGGGCAGTCCTCCTTCCGCTGGTGACAGGAATTCCAGCCTCACTGTGGGCAGGTCAAGGGGCGGGACTCGGAGTCGCGGGTGGCATGGTGCCCGGCAAGGCGGCGCTGGCCCTCCATTCTTTGGCCCTCCCGGCGCTTGCGCAACCGGCGCTCATGACGGTCATCGCGGCAGCTGCCGTAGGACTTGTAATGGGGACTGTGGCCGTCGTAGACCATATGACGCCGGATGCATTTAGGGAGCAGTGGGCTGTGGAGTCCGCCGGGGTTCCAGGAGAAAAGCTTCCGGTGATTCCCACGCCTTCTCCGGCGAGCGCACCGGCTCAGAGCACTTCCATAGCGGTTGCGCCGCCGGTTGCGCCGCCGGTTGCCGGGCCGGTTGCGCCGCCGGTTGCCGCGCCGGTTGCCTCGCCACCAGCGGACGCGCCACCCGTTGAAGTGCCGCCCGACGTCGATAAATCCGGAGCCGAGGAGCCTGTGCTGCAGATTCCGGTTGAACCAACGGCTGCGCCTGCCCCGGCCCAGGCGCCTGCCCCGCTACCCGTCACTACGCCGTCTGCTTTGCCTTCGGTAGTTCCGTCGGCACCTACTCCAGCGGTTGTGAACGGCTCAGTGCGCGAAGCCGGAGACCGGGAGTCGGGTGGCACCGTCATGGATATTGACTTCCAGATTGCCGGAGCCAGCCCACTGACTGCCGGCACGGCCGTATTTTCGGTGGGGAAGAACTCGTGGATTCTCAAGAACTCTCTGCGGGTTCCGGAAGGATGGACCTGCTCATTCGAGAGCCGGAGTGTGGTGAGTTGCTTCACCGCTGCTGTTCAGCGCACGGACCTTAGCTTTCAACTGGGGGCTCTCTCCAAGCGGGGTGGGGACGGCTCCGCTAAGGATGAAAGGGTCCTCACCTACACGCTGAGTGGACCGGGCTTGGTCTCGAAAAGATTTTCCGCCTTGTATTGAATCAAGATATTGCCGGGCCGATTGCGTCATGAATTTCCACGTGGGGGCACTCATCCATCGGCAAGGCCCGGTGACGGGCGGCATGAACTATCCATAAGGGTGAGAAATGAAAACATGCACGGACCTCCGTGCGGTGAATCCTTGGGTTCTCCAGGTTCCCCTAACTGTCATGGGGACGCTCTGATGGCGCGCATTCTGGTCACAGGCATTGCCAACCCGGCCGGCTCGTCCTTGGCATGGCAGCTTAAGGCAAAGGGGCATTGGGTGCTGGGAGTGGACGTCCTGCCCGGCCGTGGTGGGTTTGCGGATGTTGTTTCAGCCGTTTCACCCCCGGATGCCCTCGGTCACCTTTGGGAGTTGCGGGGCCTGGTGGCGACGCACGGGATTGAAGCCCTCATCCCCACCATGAATGCCGAGCTTGTGGTCGTCTCAGAGGCCCGGGACGATTTCGCCCCGGGAGTTCGCGTGGTGGTGGCTGATCCTGCGCCGGTAAAAACGGCTCACGACAAATACTTCACCATGACGTGTCTTGCAGCAGCGGGGGTGAGCGTTCCCAGGTTTGGCCTGCCCGGCAGTTTTGGGTCTGTGCATGATGCCATGGATATGTTGGGCGGTCCGCTGGTGGTCAAGCCCCGTATTTCACGGGACGGACGGGGACTCTGCTTGCTGGAGCGGACCTCCGATGCCGGTGCCCGGGCTGCCCGTATCTGGGCCGGCCTTGACGACTCGTGGATTGTCCAACGGTTTGCGCCCGGCACCGAATACGCTTCACCGGGGCTGCGCAGCGGACGGCTCAATGATCCGGATGACGTCCTGGTGGTGCTGGAGAAGACGCTCAGAGGGGCAACAGGGCGGGACGGTTCCCCAACAGTCAGTATCCGGAAGGTACAGGATTCTGATGTTGCCTCGGTGGCTGCTTCCGCCGCTGCCGCCCTCGGGCTGACCGGTCCATTCAGCGTGGATATCAGGCGTCTTCAGGACGGCAAACCGGCAGTTTTGGAGGTAGAGGCCAGATTCGGAATGTTCAGTGCCCATGCTCCCCGGATTCTGGATCGGATTTTGGATCGATTGGCACAGGGCCAACCGCTGGGAAAGTCGGCGTGACACGGCGTACCCTGAGCGCATGGGGATTGAGTCAGCGATTCCGATTGTCGTCAGTCTGGCCCTCATTGTGGGTTCGATCTGGGCCGGTACGAGGCTTGTGAGTAAGGGAGTTCCTTCCAAAGGAGCAACCGGCACCCTGGGGAGTGTTTTGTCCATGATTGAACCTGCCACGGGTGCGCCCACCCGGATGGAAGCGGCCGCAGCCATTGAAGAGATGAGGCAGCGCCGGCATGAGTCCCTGTCGGCAGGCCCGGGTACGGCGAACCGGGACGTGTTCGGCGGAAAGGTAGTCCTGCCACCACCTGGCAGGAAGTCGCCAGCAGGCGACGCCAAACTCTGAGACGTATTCCTTCTGTTGAGTTCCGTGCGGGTAAGATCCCGTAGGAACAAGTAATCCGGCTCACAGTATCCAGCGCAGTGTACGGGCCCCACCAGATCCCGAAGGTAAGTATCTATGGTTCACACTGCCCATCAAGACACCGATCTCGCTGCCGAACTGCGTGCCGACGTTCGCCGCGTTTCCACTCTCCTCGGCGAATCCCTTGTACGACAACACGGTCCGGAGCTGCTCCAACTGGTGGAGCAGGTGCGCTTGCTGACCAAGGAGTCCAAAGAGGCCGCCCGGGGCGGCGCGGATGCCACCGGCCCTTGGAGCGCGCACGACGTCGTTGCCCAGGTCCGCGAGTTGCTCGCCTCCCTGCCACTGGACCAAGCCACTGATCTGGTCCGCGCCTTCGCGTTCTACTTCCACCTCAGCAACGCGGCAGAGCAGGTCCATCGCGTCCGGGGACTGCGTACCCGGCAGGAAAAGGACGGCTGGCTGGCGAAAGCGGTCTCAGAGATCGCCGGCCAGGCTGGGCCGCAGGTCCTGCAGGACGTCATCAACGAACTGGACGTACGCCCTATTTTCACCGCGCACCCCACTGAGGCTTCGCGTCGCTCTGTTCTGGACAAGGTCCGCAAGCTATCGGACGTCCTCGCCGAGCCAACCGCTGAGGGGACCTCAGCGCGGCGTCGTCAGGACCGCCAACTCGCGGAAATCATCGATCAGATGTGGCAGACCGATGAGCTCCGGCAAGTGCGCCCCACGCCGGTGGATGAAGCCCGAAATGCCATCTATTACCTGAACAGCATCCTTACCGATGCCATGCCGGAGATGCTGACGGACCTTTCGGAACTCTTGGCTGAGCACGGTGTAACGCTGCCCGCCGCTGCCGCACCGCTGAAGTTTGGTTCGTGGATCGGTGGCGACCGCGACGGTAACCCGAACGTCACCGCGGCCGTCACACGGGAGATCCTGCAGTTGCAGAACCAGAATGCCGTTCGCATCAGCATTGCCTTGATCGACGAACTCATCTCGGTGCTCTCCAACTCGACGGCTCTCTTTGGGGCCGACCAGGAGCTGCTGGATTCGATCGCCACAGACCTTAAGAACCTGCCCGGTCTGGACAAGCGAATCCTTGAACTGAATGCGCAGGAGCCGTACAGGCTCAAACTGACGTGCATCAAGGCCAAGCTCATCAACACCGGACGCCGTATTTCAGCGTCCACGTATCACGAGCCCGGCCGGGACTATGCAACCACTCCCGAGTTGCTCGCTGAATTCGGATTGCTTGAAACCTCGCTGCGGAACCACTCTGCGGGGCTGGTAGCGGACGGTGCACTGGCACGCGTACGCCGGGCAATCGCGGCCTTCGGCTTGCATTTGGCAACCTTGGACATCCGTGAACATGCTGACTACCACCACGATGCTGTGGGGCAGCTCGTGGACAGGCTCGGCACAGAAAAGCCGTACGGCGAGTTGACTCGTGAGGAACGCTTCACCTTCCTGGGGGCGGAGTTGGCTTCCCGCCGACCTCTCTCGGGCCACCCGATCAAGCTTGAGGGCACGGCTGACGGAACATACGACGTCTTCCGGAGTATCCGCCAGGCCCTGCACACCTATGGCCCGGACGTCGTGGAAACCTACATCATTTCCATGACACGTGGCGCCGATGACGTTCTTGCTGCCGCAGTCCTTGCCCGTGAAGCCGGCCTGATAGACCTGTTCAGCGGCAAGCCCCACGCAAAGATCGGGTTCGCTCCGCTGTTGGAAACGGTGGAAGAGCTCCGGGCGTCGGCTGAGATTGTGGACCAATTGCTGTCTGATCCGTCCTACCGGGAACTGGTCCGTCTCCGCGGAGACATTCAGGAAGTCATGCTCGGTTATTCCGATTCCAACAAGGAATCCGGCGTAATGACCAGCCAGTGGGAGATCCACAAAACCCAGCGCAAGCTGCGCGATGTGGCTGCCAAGCATGGCGTCCGGGTTCGTCTTTTCCACGGCCGCGGAGGCTCCGTGGGCCGCGGTGGCGGACCCACCTACGATGCCATCATGGCCCAGCCGAACGGTGTGCTTGAGGGCGAAATCAAGTTCACTGAGCAAGGCGAAGTCATCTCGGACAAGTACTCCCTGCCTGAACTCGCCCGTGAGAACCTGGAGCTCTCCTTGGCCGCGGTGATGCAGGGCTCGGCACTGCACCGCACGCCGCGAACCTCGGAGGACGAGCGTGAGCGCTACGCCAACGTCATGGAGACTATCTCGGACGCAGCGTTTGCCCGCTACCGCACCCTGATTGACGATCCCCAGCTCCCCGCTTACTTCCTCGCCTCCACGCCGGTGGAGCAGTTGGGTTCGCTGAACATTGGTTCGCGACCCTCCAAACGTCCGGATTCCGGTGCCGGACTGGGTGGCCTGCGGGCCATTCCGTGGGTCTTCGGCTGGACGCAATCCCGCCAAATCGTGCCGGGCTGGTTCGGTGTGGGCTCGGGGCTGAAGGCTGCCCGCGAGGCTGGAGATACGGATCAGCTGCTGGAAATGATGGACCGCTGGCACTTCTTCCGTTCCGTCATCTCCAACGTGGAAATGACGCTGGCAAAGACTGACATGGAGATCGCGGGCCACTACGTTTCATCCTTGGTCCCGGAGGAACTGCACCGGTTGTTCCACATGATCCGCGACGAGTACGAGCTAACTGTGGCCGAAATTGAACGGCTTACCGGTGAGATGGAACTCCTCGACGCCCAGCCCACGCTGAAGCGTTCATTGGAAATCCGTGACCAGTACCTGGACCCGATCAGTTACCTGCAGGTGGAGCTCCTTCGGCGCGTGCGCGAGGAGCAACTTTCCGGAGGCGAGATCGATGAGCGGCTCCAGCGGGCCATGCTCATCACCGTCAACGGGGTAGCCGCCGGGCTTCGCAACACCGGCTAGCACCGTCTCTCACATCCCTCGGGGTTTTCTGGATCCCTCTATCACCAGGTGATAGAGGGATCCGGCCAAAGGCGCGGGATGTGCGGGAGGGATAGGGTAGTGGGATGCCGTCGTTCCAGACCAAGTTGAAGATCACTGGCCTCAAACCGGGCAACGCACCTGAATCGGTGATGGCCGCAGCGGTGGAAGCGCTGGAAACCCGCCACCACGTCGAAGCGAACCAGCTGGACATCGTGGGCGGAGTACCCCAGCTCAGCCTCCGCTTCACCGTTGATGATCGCGACTACTCCGGCGAGAACGACGAAGCCCGGACGTCGGCAGCCATGATGCGTGACGCCGTCGAGCGTGTTGCTTTGACCGGCAGCCTTTACGTACTGCGTCGCAGTCGCGGACGTTGGTCGCCGGTCTAGAACCGGGCACGAAACCGGCTTTACTCGGGCTGTGCCACGTCGCCGGGCTTGTCGGCGTCGAACGGTTCCTCCACCGGTGAGCGGGTGCCGCGGCGCCGGGTGACGATCAATCCCACCACAACGCCGATCACCAGCCCCAGTCCCACTCCAATGAGTGAACTGGCCCAGAATGGGAGCTTGGTGGCGGAGCCGGTGAAGTATCCCAGGCCAACCTGCCACACGGCCCACAGCACGGCACCCAATCCGGCGCACAGGCTGAACCCGCGCACCGAGACGTTCGCTATCCCTGCCGCGGATGAGGTGGCGAGCCTGCCACCGGGGATGAAGCGCGCGCCAATGATGGCGCCGTAGGTTGAGGAGCGGCCCGCTTTGGCAATGGCCTCGTGGATGCCGCGGTGGATGCGCCGCCCCCACGACCAACGGTCCAGGACATGGCTGATCCGCCGCTTGAACAAGAGGAAAACCAGCATGTCGCCGAGCCAGGAAGCGAATGCTGCCAGGAAAAGAATGAGCCAGAAGTTCGCGTGGCCGTCGGCAGCGAGCGCCCCGCCAGTGATCACCACCATTTCGGAGGGGATGGGCGGGAAGATGGCATCGCCCAGCACAATGGGGACGATCCACAGGTAAATTGCGGATCCCCAAGTTTCCGGGGCGGTGAAGTCCATGGGCACAAGGTACCGCACTTGCCGTGTCCGCCGCTTCGGAGTGAGACTGGGCCATGCGAATCGACATTCTGCGCGGGGACCTCACCACACGCGGCGTTGACGCGATCGTCAACGCCGCCAACTCGTCTTTGCTTGGTGGAGGGGGAGTGGACGGCGCTATCCACAGGGCTGCAGGCAGGGAGCTGCTGGAGGCGTGCCGGGAGTTGAGGCGGACGCAGTTACAGGACGGGCTGCCGGTTGGTTCCGCCGTCGCGACTCCCGCTTTCAAGCTCCCTTCGCGGTGGGTGATCCATACTGTGGGACCTAACCGGCATGCGGGCCAGACCGATCCGGCGCTGCTCGCCTCGTGCTTCCGTGAAAGCCTGTCAGTGGCGGCCGGGCTTGGTGCCCGGTCAGTGGCTTTCCCTGCGATCAGCGCCGGAATTTATGGTTGGGACGCCCGTCAGGTTGCGGAGGTAGCGTTCGACGCCGTGAGGTGGTTTTCGTCGTCGTCTTCAGGACGTGGTGCTGATAACAGCTCGCTTGAGTTGGTGGAGTTCGTGCTGTTTTCGGAGGACACGACGGCGGTGTTCCGGACAGTGTTTGAATCGTCGCCGGGGTTTGAAGCTTGAGCAGGGGGTGAGCCGTCGCCCGAGTCAGTGGGCTTCGCTGAGCTCCAGCTGGCTACGGTATTCCACGCGTTGCTTACTGATGGGGTCCACAAAAGTGATGCCGCGTGCCAGCAACTGAAGGGGTTTGCTGTAGTCGTCAGGAGCTTTGTCCAGGAGGTCCGGGTAGAAAGCGTCGTTGACGATTCCCAACCCGAGGGAAGCCATGTGAACGCGGAGTTGATGCGTCTTTCCCGTGTGCGGCTCCAGCCGGTACAGCGCGCGCTGGTGAGTGCCGGCGTCGAACGTTCTTGTTTGTTCAATGCGCGTTTCAGCGTTCGGTTCGCCGGGGATGACTTCGGCGAGCAGGTAGCTGCGGGACTTGGTCATGCGGTTGCGGACCACTGCCGGGAACTCGACGGCGGGATAACCTGCGGCGGGCGTCGCGGCCGACACGCACTCGTATTCCTTCTGGACCTGGCGCTTCTCGAAGAGGACCTGGTATTTGCCGCGGGTTTCGGGGTTGGTGGAGAGCAGCAGGAGGCCGGCTGTCATGCGGTCCAGGCGGTGCATGGGGATGAGGTCCGGGAGCTCGAGCAGGTTCCGGAGCCGAACCAGCGCGGATTCCTGGATGTAGGTGCCGCCTGGAGTAGTGGGGAGGAAGTGGGGCTTGTCCACCACCAGGATGTGTTCGTCCTGGTGGAGGATGCTGATTTCCACGGGCAGGCGCGTCTCCGGCGGGAGGGTGCGGTAGTACCAAATAAAGGTGTGGTCCTCCAGTTTGGTGCTGCGATCCAGCGGAACGCCGCCCTCTCCTACGATCTCGCCGGCGTCGAACCGGTCCTCGATTCCTTGGGGATCAATGTGTCCCCAGCGGTGCATCATGTAGTCCATGGCCGTGGTCCACGGGCCCTCGTCCGGGAGGCGCAGGCGGGTGGCGTTTACGCCGTCGCGTACGGGGAGGGGGGATTGCATCACGTGACAATTCTACCGGGGCCGTTGTTGGGCCCGCTCTGCGCCCCAATTTGGACGCGAAGCGCGCACAGCAGGCCCCGCAACGGAAGAGCTATCCGAACACAAAAAAGTTCTTGACAATAAAAGTTGTCGGTACGCATACTTGAAGCATGTTGGACATCGAAGTGATCGAGGACCCGGCCGCGGCTGAAGTCTCGCTGGACCCCATCCGCACCCGCATTCTGCAGGAGCTCGTGGAGCCGGCGTCCGCCACCCAGCTGGCAGCGAAGGTGGGGCTGCCCAGGCAGAAGGTCAACTACCATCTCAAGGCCCTTGAGCGCCACGGGCTGGTGGAATTGGTGGAAGAGCGACGCAAGGGCAACGTCACCGAGCGCGTACTGCGTGCCACGGCGGCGTCCTACCTGATCTCCCCCGTCGCTTTGGCCTCCGTGGCGCCGGACCCGCGGCGCTTCTCCGATCGGTTTTCGGCCTTCTGGTTGTTGTCCCTGGCTTCCCGCACGGTGCAGGAAATGGGAAAACTCATTGCCGGTGCCGCCGTAGCCAAGAAGAAATTGGCCAGCTTCGCGATCGACGGCGAGATCACGTTCCGCTCCGCCGCGGAACGCGCAGCATTCGCAGAAGAACTCGGCGTCGCGGTGACCAGGCTCGTGGACAAGTATCACGACGGCGGTGCTGCCGCAGCGGCGAGCGGTGCACGCAAGCACCGCCTCGTCGTCGTCCTTCACCCCGCACTTAAAACCAGCGCACCTAAAACCAGCGCATCTAAAACCACCTCAACAGACACAGTCTCCCCGGAGCAATCAGCAGAAAAGGATCAAAGCAATGACTGACAACCGGAAATTCGAGATCGAAACGGACGTCGAGCTGCCCGGCACTCCTGAGCGCGTGTGGCAGGCGGTCACCCAGGACACTCCTGCCTGGATGTTCCCCACGGATCAGTGGCCCAGCGTCAAGACCATCGAGGAATACCCCAGCCATTTGGTGTCCCGGATGGACGGCCCTGACGGCTGGTTCAATCAGTTGGAGCGCGTCCTTGAGCCGCTTGAGGGCGGCCGGGCCAAGCTGCACTATGTTCACAGCGGGATCTTTGCCGACAACTGGGACGAGCAATACGACGGCGCCAGCAAGCACACCGAGTTTTACCTGCACACCCTTGGCCAGTACCTCAGGTATTTTGATGGCAAGCCGGTGGCCTTCACCGATATTCAGGCGCCTGCTTCTTCGCAGACGGCCGACGGATTCTCGCAGCTTAAAAAGGCGCTGGGAGTGGAAAGTGCCGCCGCCGGGACCGCAGTGGATGTGAACGTCGACGGCGTGGGCCGGCTCAGCGGGGAAGTGGACTTTTCCAACGAGAACTTCCTGGGCCTCCGGACTGCGGACACCATGTACCGCTTCT
The DNA here is from genome assembly GCF_902506065.1 of Arthrobacter sp. 9V. GTDB lineage: Bacteria > Actinomycetota > Actinomycetes > Actinomycetales > Micrococcaceae > Arthrobacter. The sequence continues at coordinate 3,850,744 of NZ_LR732912.1, read as the reverse complement.
TCGGCCGGAACGCTTTCGGTGCTCCGGTCGGCATGACCGTGCACGAGTTCAGTGGCTCCGGCGACTCGGAACTCACGGCCAAGACCTGGGGCGCATTCCTGGAAAAGGTCTACGCCTAGAGCTGCGGTGAGGCCGCCCAGGCCCGGGTTACGGAATCCAGGGCGGCCTTGTAAATCCCGGGCCAGTCTGTGGCGGGATCGTTCATTTGTGCCAACTCCAGGCTGACGAGCCCGTGGACTTGTCCCCAGATGGCCATGGCCACCATTGTGGGATCATCCTTGCGGAGAGTGCCCGCGGACTGTGCGGCGACCACCGCTTCGACCAACGGAAGCATCGAGTCCGAGGCGACGTCCGGCGTCGGGCTGCAATCGACATAGGCCGTCAATGCCCCGCCGAACATCAGGCGGTAGAGGGCCGGGTGTTCCAGTGCCCAGACGCGGTATGCCCGGCCCAGTTCCAACAGTCCGCCCTTGGCTGCCTCCCGTTGGGATTCACCAAAGGAGCGAAAACCGTCGTCGACGGCGGCCGTCAACAGTTGTGCTTTCCCGCCGAACAGCGAGTAGATGGCCGTGGTGGACGTTTCCGCGGCGGCGGCGACGTCGCGGAGGGTGACGCGCGCAGGCCCTTCGCGGTCCACCAACTCGGCGGTTACCGCGAGAAGCCGGTCCTGGACGTGCTGATCGTGAACTACGGGTCTTGCCATAGCTTCAAGTGTTCCATAACATTGTTTCATAACAGCGTTACGAAACTCGGATCCGGTAATCGTGGGTCCGCCAACTGAAGGATTCTCATGGCACAGGACATCTTCCCAGGCCGCTTCACTGCGGACACAGGGCGCGATTCAGTGACCGTTTTCCTCATTGGGATGCGGGCAAACCGGTGGTGGAAGCTGGCGAAAGTGGCCAAGGTGGCATCGGCAATGCCCACCATGATGCAGCACCTCGCGGCCAACCCCGAGGCCGGGCTGCTTGGTAGCGAGCAATGGTTCGGTCGGACCACCATGCTGCTCAGCTATTGGGAGAGTCCGGAGCATTTGAGGCGCTTCGCCGCGGACAAGGATTCGCCGCACCTGGGGCCATGGCGGAAGTTTATGAAAGAGGTCGCAGGCAGCGGCGATATTGGTGTGTGGCACGAGACGTACCAGGTGCCGGCAGCGGGTATTGAAGTGGTCTATAACGGCATGCCGCTCTTTGGCCTGGCGAAGGCCACAACCCATGTTCCGGTGGGACCCGGCAGCAATACGGCCAAGCAGCGCATGGGCGGGGCGGCCCGATCTGCTGGCCCGGCCCCAACCAGGTAGCAGCACATGCCGTTTTGATGGGGCCAAAACGGCGTTAACTGCGACTCAGTTGGGTAGCAACGGCGAGTCCGGCGGCCGGCGGCCTAGGCAACCGCGACGGCGGCGGGCTGCTCTGCTTGGAGCGTCCGGCGAAGGTGGGGTGAGGCGTCGAGCTTATCCTGGGCTGCTCGCAGTGCACCCACGGCGAACTCCAACTGTGCGGCGGGCAAGGTGAACGGAACACGCAGGTAATGCTCGAACGCGCCACCCACCCCAAAACGGGGGCCGGCCGCCAAGCGAACACCGAAGTCGGGGGCGAGTACGGTCAACGCAGTACTGCACGGCGTGGGAAGGCGGCACCACGCGGTGAGGCCACCGCGGGGTCGCTCCACCTCCCACGATGGCAAGTGCTCGGCAAGCAACCCCAGCAGCGACTCCCGGTTGCGCCGAAGCTCCTCGAGCCGGGCATCAAGCGGTTCGGCGAAAGACCGCACCAGGCGCGCCGCAGCCAGTTGTTCCACCACCGGCCCGCCCAGATCCATGACGGTCCTGGTGGAGACAAAACGGGCGATCAGCGCCTCGTCCGCCCGGATCCAGCCCGTCCTCAGCCCCGCCCAGTGCGACTTGCTGAGCGACCCTATGGAAACCACCGCGGGACTGAAGGATGACATCGGCGCAGTACGGACGCCGTCGAGGTTTAGCCCGCGCAGCGTCTCATCCACTACCAACACGGTCCCTGACGCGGCCGCTGCCCGCGCCAGGCGCCTCCGCTGCAGGTCTGACATGATGCGTCCGGTGGGGTTGTGGAAGTCCGGCACCAGGTATGCCATGGCGGGGCGCTGCTGGTTCATGGTGGCCACCATGGCATCGAGATCCCAAGGCGGCGAGGTGCTTGATTGTATTGCAGGTAGCGCCACCGGCAGGGGCTTGCAGCCAGCTGCACGTATGGCGTCCAGGGCGTTGGGGTAGGTGGGGTGTTCCACCAGGACGCGGTCCTGCCTTCCGGCCAGCGTCCTCAGCACGATGTTCAGTGCATGCTGCGCTCCGGAGGTAACAAGGATTTGGCCGGGGGTTGTGGGCACCCCCTCGGAAGTGTACTTTTCAGCGATGGCTTCGCGGAGGGCGGGAATGCCCACGGCATCGTAACCGAACCCGGGCAAGAGGGCGGGCAGCTCGGTCAGTGCGTCAGCGAAGGCCCGGTGCACTACTTCGCCGGCGGCCGGGAGCGAGGCATAAGCCAAATCAAGAAGTCCCTCGGGAACCGCGAGTCCGGGGGCGCTCACTGGAGCGGTGCGGTGGGGGATGCAGGTCCGTCCACGGCTGCCCTGGCCGGCAGTGAGGAAGCCCTGTTCGCGGAGGCTCGCATACGCGGCAGTGACCGTGGTGCGGCTGAGCCCCAATGTCTGGGCGAGTGCCCGCTCGCTGGGCAGGGCGACGTCCAACGGGACGCGGCCGTCCATCACCAACAAACGCACGACGTCGGCCAGCTCGCGGTAGGCGGGCAGCGCGCCGGAGTTCCACGAGCCGAGGAGGCGAACAAGGGCGGTGGGATTCAGGGAGCCGGGCATAAGACCAGTATTGCAAACTGGCTATGGAATACAAGGCCAGTTTTCGTGGATGATGTGTTTCATGATGACCCGCAGAATCTCTCAACTCCTGATCGGCCTCGCGATGTACGGCATCTCCTTGGCCATGTTCATCCGCGCCGGTCTTGGTTTGGACCCTTGGGATGTGTTCCACCAAGGCGTATCCCAAAAGACCGGATTCAGCATTGGCGTTGTGGTCATCGCAGTCAGCTTCCTGGTCCTTCTCCTGTGGATCCCGCTCCGTCAGATGCCGGGGATCGGAACCATCGCCAACGCGGTCCTGGTGGGACTCTTTGCGGATCTGGGACTGTGGCTCATCCCGGAGTTCTCACACCTGGGCGGGCAGATCGCCATGCTTGCAGGTGCTGTGATCCTCAACGGCATCGCGTCCGCCTGCTACATCGGTGCCCGCCTTGGACCCGGCGCCCGCGATGGCCTGATGACCGGCCTTGTCCGCCGTACCGGGTGGTCCGTGCGGTTGGTCCGCACGGGCATTGAAGTAGTTGTCCTGGCCGTGGGCTTCCTGCTGGGCGGTTCCGTCGGTGTGGGTACAGTGGTCTACGCCCTGGCCATCGGCCCGATCGTGCAGGTACTGCTTCCCAGGTTCATGGTTCCGGAACGTGCAAAGACAACGGCCCCCACGGAAGCCGTGGAGGCCGCGCAGGCTGCCTGAACTAGTCCTTGATGGCACCCATTGAAAGGCCGGACTGCCAGTAGCGCTGGAGGCTGAGGAACGCGACGATCAGCGGGATGATCATGAGCAGCGAGCCGGTGATCACCAGATTTTGGATCAGCTCGCCATTTCCGGCGGTGGACCCAAGTTTGTTCCACTGGTTGATTCCAATAGTGAGCGGGTACCAAGCCGGGTCTTTCAGCATGATCAGCGGCAGGAAATAGTTGTTCCAGATGGATACGAAGGAAAACAACAACACCGTCACCGTGGCCGGGGCAAGCAGGGGGAAGGCGATGCGCAGGAATATGCGCAGTTCTCCCGCACCATCTATACGGGCTGCCTCGATCAATCCGTTGGGTACGGCCTGATCCGAAAAAACCCACATGAGGTAGAGGCCGAACGGATTGATGAAAGATTGGATGAGCACGGCCCACGGCGTGTTGGTGATCCCGAGCTGGGCGAAAAGCAGGAACTGGGGGATGGCCAAGGCGATTCCGGGAACGGAAATGGATCCGAGCACGATGAGGAGGAAAGCCCGCCTGCCAACGAAATCGTGCTTGGCAAGCGCGTAGCCTCCCAAGGCCGCCAGGAACGTGGACACCACTGCGCCGATTACCACGTACAGGACCGTGTTCAGCAGCCACCGCGAGAAGATGCCCTCTTGGAAAGTGAAGACTTGAACGACGTTGTCCCACAACGCAAAGTGCTCGCCGAAGCCAAGGCCGAACGAAGAAACAAAATCTTCTTGGGATTTTGTTGCGTTGATGACCAACCAGAGCATGGGGACAATGCAGTAGAGCGCGAACAACCCGGTCACGATTGTCAGCGTGAGGCTCTTCCTGGGGTTTGCCAAGGTGTAGAGCTTGCGCGGGCGTTCCAAGGGAAACCTGGGGGCCGGGGCGGCTGCCCTGGTGGAGGGTGCTGTGGGGCTACTTGTTGAAGGCATTCTTCATTCCCTTGATTTGAACTGCATATGCGATGGCAATAGTGAAGACAGCCATTACCAGGGCCAATGCCGCTGCGTATCCCTGCTGGGAACCAGTGAAAGCAAGACTGTATGCGTACATGTTCGGTGTGTAGTAGGACGTAATGCCGCTGTTGGAGACAAGCGTGGTGAGAATGTTGGGTTCGTTGAATAGCTGGAAAGTCCCAATAATCGAGAAAATGATGGTGACTATGAGGGAACTCCGCAATGCCGGGAGCTTGATGTGCCGGACAATCTGGAACTCCGTGGCTCCGTCAATTGCCGCCGCCTCATAGAGTTCACGGGGCACAGCCCGGAGGGCCGCATAGAAGATCAGCATGTTGTAGCCCGTGAAACCCCAGGTGACCATCACGCCAATGGAGATCATGGTTGTTTCAGGTGCGAACGGGTTGAATGATGTGCCTGCTGCCTCGTTGAGGCTTCCTATTAACCCGTACCGTATTCCAAGCATGAAGCCCCACATCAAGGTGGAGACGATCGCAGGAATGGCATAGGGAAGGAAGACCACGATGCGGAAGAAGCGTGAACCGTGAAGCCTTAGGGAATCGATGGCGAGAGCAAGTGCGATGGCGCTGAACAGCATGAAGGGGACCTGGACAGCAGTGAAGAGCACCACCCGGATAACGCCATCGTAGAACTGGTTGTCCTGAAAAAGCTTGATGTAGTTGTCGAACCAAATAAAGACTTTTCCGCCGATCAGTTTGTTCTGAAACATGCTGATGTAGGCCGAGTAGCAAATGGGAACAATAAAGACGAAGAGGAACAACACGCTGAAAGGTGCAATGAACACCAAGCCGACGTTCCGGCGTTTTGGCTTTCGGAGCGTTTGATGATCGGCTACCACGTCTGAAACCGATGTTTGGTGGGTGAGCAGCTGTCGGCTCATGGGGCCCTGCTTTCATGTTTCATTTGGTGTAACGGGATAGGTCCGGTGCCGCGCGGTCATCAGCGCGGCACCGGAGACCACTAACGGACCGAGAATCCTTGTTCGTTGCCGTACTCGATGCTGCGCTGCTTCCAGGTCTCCAGAACCTCTGCCAGCGTCCCTTGCCGGCTGTCGTACAGGGGAGCGGATACGTCCTCATAGCCTGTGCGTGCCCAGCCAAAGAACGGCGGGTACTGCCAGCCTGTTGCCACGTTTTTTGATGCATCTGCCAAGACCTGGTTGTACTTCTGGTCACCGAAGAAGGGGTTCGTGGCGCTTAGGAACTTCTCGTTATTGAGATTCGAGAGGTTCGGGACGAACGCCCCTGCGTCAATGCGTGACTGCAGTCCATCTCCGTGCGTGAAGTATTCGAGGAAGGCGTAGGCTGCGGCCTTGTTCTGCGCTGCTGCGGGAATGGCCATGGCGCTGCCGCCGTTTTCGGCACCGGAAGTTTCGCCTGCCTCCCACTGGGGGAGCGGCGCCACGCGGAAGTTCCCGGCGGCCTGGGGTGCGCGTTCTGGAAGTGTTGAAGTGAACCAGCCGCCGATGAGTTGCGTGGCAAGGGTTCCCTCGTTCAGGCCGCGGTTCCAATCATCGGACCAGTTGGTGATTTTCGTGTTGACGAGGTCTTCGTCGAGGAGTTTCTGCCAAAAAGCAACGGCGCGGCTGCTGCCTGGGTCTTTGAAGTCAATGGTGACGTCGGTGCCGTTGACCTTGAAGGGACGGCCCCCGCCTTCCCACATCAGTGACATCAGCACGAAGATATCCGCGGAATCATTGGTGATGTAGTGGTCACCGCCCAGTGCGCGCACCTTCTTGGCGGCCTGGTAAAACTCGTCCCACGTTGTTGGTGGCGAGGCTACCCCGGCCTGGGTAAGTACCGACTGGTTGTAGAACATTGCTGCGGGTCCATAATCGGAGGGGAGCGCATAGGGCTTGTCGTCGATTGTTACGTTGCCCCAAGCGGCCTCAACGTAGTCCTTCGCCAGGTCTTTTGCCCCGAACTCGGACAGATCCGTGAGTTTTCCGGGGATGGCGAACAGCGGCAGGGAGAAGTACTCGAACATGGCGATGTCCGGCACACCTGATCCTGCCTGGATGGCATTGTCCAGGGCGGTGTACTGGTCCGTGGAGGACCCGGCATTGACCACGTTGACCGTGATGTTGGGATGGACCTTTTCAAATCCGGGAACGGCTTCCTTGACCGTGCCGTCCCAGCTCCAGACCGTGAGCGTGACGGGTTGGTCGGTGGGAACGTCGGTATTGGGCGACGTGTTTTCTCCGCTAGCGCAGCCGGCCAAGGCCACAATTGACGCCGCAATCGCTGCTGCGGCCCGCATTCTTCTCTTGGGCATTGCATACTCCTTCGTATCGATGTTTCGGTGGCCGGAATTCCTGCAGTCGGCCAGTGCAGCTCGGTGTGTACAACGTTGTACCTTTTGGGTGAAGGCAACCCGGGTAGGCGGCTTGGGTAGGTTTACCCGGCTAAGGCTGCGGCAGCGTTCTTGAATTTCGCAGGAGACCGTAAGCTGGGTACAACGTTGAACCTCATGCTAAAGCGGCCCTCTGTGGACCGTCAAGGAAAAGACACAAAGTTCCTCGGAGCTATGATCAAGGCAACGCCCTAGTCGGAGATGCTGCGGGGCGGGAAGGACGCGGATGAGTGTGAATCCGACGATTCATGACGTCGCACGGGCGGCAGGTGTCTCCATCAAGACGGTTTCCAATGTGCTTAACGACAACCCGAAGGTGGGACCCGAGACCCGGCTGAGGATACGGCGGCTCATGGATGAGATGGGGTACCGGCCCAACCTCTCGGCCCGCGGGCTCCGCTCGGGCAAGACCGGGGTGATCGGCCTTGCCGTCCCTTCTCTTCGTGAGACGTATTTTGCAGAGCTCGCTGATTCGGTGATTCGAGCGGCTGCCAAAAGAGGTCTGCGTGTGGTCATTGAGCAGACCAATGGGGACCGTGAACTGGAGATTGCCACGCTGTCAGGCGGGCAAATGCGATTCATCGACGGACTGCTTTTCAGTCCTGCCGCCATCGGCCAGCAGGACGTGGATGTCCTCACCACAACTGATCCATTGGTCCTCCTCGGCGAACGGATTTTCGGTGGGCCTACGGACCACGTGACCATGCACAACACGTCCTCAGCACGGGCAGCCGTGCAGCACCTGCTGGGTATTGGGCGGACGAAAATCGCCCTGATTGGGGCGCCGGAACAACCAGCTGACGAGGCAAGCTCGGCGAACCTGCGGGAGCGCGGTTACCGTCAGGCATTGGAAAACTCCGGCATCGGGATTGATTCCCGGCTTGTGATCAGGGGCGGGACCTGGCTTCGGGAAACAGGGGTGGACGCAATTCGACGGCTCCGTGCAAGCAACGTGGACTTCGACGCCGTGTTCGCCCTCAACGACACCCTTGCATTGGGTGCGCTGCGTGCACTTGCCCAGTACGGCTTGCGGGTTCCCGAGGACGTTGCCGTTATTGGGTTCGACAACCTTGACGAAGGCCGTTTTTCGCTGCCGTCCCTGACCAGCGTCGATCCCGGCAGGGACGAGATTGCGGAGACCGCTGTGGCTCTGCTCGTGAACAGGATCCAGGAGAAGGATGCCAAGGCGGCACCCATAACCGTGAAATCCGGTTTCAGGATTGTCCAACGGGAGTCCACAGGCTTCGCGGATGAGGATGGCAGGACGCTCCTTAGCACTTGAGGAAGAGTCGCGCCCCTAGCGGCAGGCCTCCAGGTCCTCCCCGTACCGCAACCAGTCCGGCAGGTCCTCAGCGAAGGCGTCACGAATGGCGGGTGATCCAGCGCTCCGCCAGTCGACGTCGTCGTTAATTTCGATCTCGTACTTCTTCCACTCGAACCAGTTGATCATCTTCAGCTGCGGGTACTTTTGATGGGTTTCGTTGGAGAAGACCTGCCGCCACCAGGCCTGCTTGACGTCCAGCTCGGACGCCCCGCCTCGGGCAGGGGTGAAGATGGCCGCCGTCTCCGGGATGGCTACGGGCTTACCATGATCAACGCCGTACACCTGGTAAAAATCCGGGACCGGGCCGTCGTCGCCGGCCGTGCCGCTGTAAGTGCCGGTCAGCATGGCCAGGAACTTCCCGGACTCGGAAATATCGTTGTTACCCCAAGGCCGCTGGTTGCCCCAGTGATACAGGGAAACTCCCACCCAATCCACGGCGTCGTCCCCCGGGTAGTAGGGCGCGTAGGTATCGTCGGCCATGGTGAGGAGGCCGTTGTGGTCTGTGTCCAGCGCGGCGAAATCCGGAGTGCCAGGACGTGCCGCGAACTGGCCGCCGGTAAACGGATAGCCGCCGCCATAGTTGGGGGCCCACATCATGGACGTGCCCGGCGCCCCGGCGTGAATGGCAGCGGCAACTTTGCGGAACACCTCCACATAACGCAGCGGCTGCTGGCCCCAGGAATACCAGGAACCGTTCATCTCATGCGCAAAACGTACGACGACGGGCGTCCCCTGATCGTTGACCGCCCGTAAGTCGGTGGCGAGTTTGGCGATCACTTCCTCACTCATGGTCTCCAAGCCACCATGCGGTTCCAGTGTCAGGAGCAACACGCCGCCGGTGGGACGGACCTGGGTGACGGCATTGGTGGTGTGTGCCCACGTTTCGTCGTCATAGGGGATGTCCGAGAACTGCACTACCACCGCCGGATCATGGCCCAGGTTTTCACGATGCTCGGCCAAGGTCTCCGAGTCCCAATCCAGGTTCACGCCCAGAAGTACACCGTCCTGGGGGATAAGGGTTGAAGCATCTCCGGCCCTGCAGAGGGACAGGGCTTGGACTACCGGCACCACTTCCTTGGAAGCAAAACTCAACCCCGTGGCAGCCAAGGCTGTCACCACCAAGGGGATGAGCAAGCTGGCCCGCCGACGTTTTCCATGTGGGTGCCCGCTGAAAACGGGAGGAGCCTGCGCCACGGTCAGCCCCACCCTATGGAGCGGCGCCGAAGCCTGAGCAGGCTGCGCCACCTGAAGCGAGGCGCAAGCCCGCGCGGCCGTGCGAGTGTTGCACCGCCGTCGATTGCTTCTTGGCGGTTTGCGTAGATACGGGCGATCTGGCCCAGATGGGCCTGGAGGCGGGTCTCCTGCAGGTGGCGGGAATCGCCGTAAAGCCGGAGATCGCCGCCCCGTGATCGGAGCACGTGGAGTACCTCAAGCAGGCCTACCACCCCTGATGCACCCACTGATGTCAGCTCGGCGACATCAAGCACAACAAGGATGGGACCGTCCGCGGCGGCCATTGCGGATGCTTGGCGAATAGCGAGGACGGTAGCGGCGTCCAAGGCGCCGGTCATGGTCAGATCCACGGTACTCAAGGCTGTGGAGGTGGGATTCGGGGCATGGGAAAGCATGTACATGGGGAGTCGCTCCTTGCTGGGGGATGGAACGGCGTTTGGTTGCTGTGCTGTTTTTGGTTGCTGTGCTGTTAAGGCACAGGTTTTGGTGGAGCACCAAGGGCGCTGGTGAGCTCCTTCGGAGCGGGCATCGGTTCCACGAGGTCCTCGCCCGGACCCGCATACCTTGCCGCGCCGATCACCACGCTCAACAGCGCCAGGTCCAGGGCAACCCAGGCCAGCGTGATGAGTGTGGGATACAGTGGCGCATGCCCGGAAGCCACCCGCGCAATGCCGATGAGCGAGGACACAACCAGCAACGCCATGGCTGCCACTTGCAGCCGGACGTGGTGAAACCCGCGTCCCGTGGCCTGCTTGCTCTTGGCCGTCACTGAGAACGTGAGGTGCCTGCCAAGAAAAACCGCGGCCGCACCGGAACACGTGGCAGCAATCCAAGTGGGGAACAGCGCAAAGCACCATTGCTGGCCGCGCCACAGTCCCTTCGACCCGTTGCCCGCCACTTGGAAGAGTACTTGGCACGACAAGAAAAAGGGCAGGAAGAGGCAGAAGAACACCACGGGGCTTGCAGTCAGCGGGTACGTTCCAGCCACAAGGAAGACCACAGGCGCTGCAATGTAGCTCAATGCAGCGAAACCGTTCAGGTAACTGGTCATGGTGCCCAGATACATGAGGCGCTGGGCCAAGGTGAGGCCCCTCAGCCACAGCGGATTGTCGCTGAAAAACACCTGCATGGTGCCCGCCGCCCACCGATGCCGCTGCGAGAGCATGGTGGATACGTCCTCGGGTGCGAGCCCATGGACCAGCACCTCATGGTGATAGACGCTGCCCCACCCCATCGCATGGAGGTGCATTGCCGTTGCCATGTCCTCGGTGATGGTGGTGGTGTCCATGGGATGGATGGCCAGCGCTTGGTCCGTGTGCGCCACATCCACGGACTCCAGCACAGCGTCCAGCTCCGGCATCACGTCATCCATCGCATCGGGGACCTCGAGGGCGGCTGTTTGGAAGGCGACCCGAAGCTCGAACGTGAGCTCGGCCAGGACATCGCCCCTGCGCAGCTGATGCTCCGCACGCGCCACCGCCTCCAACGCCTTCTCTGCGATGATCATCGCGGCGGGATGACGCCTGCCCAGTTCACCATGTAGATCCTGCAAGCGTGAACGGCCCCTGCGCAAGGCCCGCCAGGTCTGTTCAGTGGCAGTCCGCGTATAGCGGGTCAAACCCAGGGCCATGAGGGCTTCCCTGCGAAGGACAGCATTCGAGCCGCAGAAGAAAGCTGCGTCCCAGCCGTCCTTGCCCTGCTGGATGGGGCCGTAAAAAAGTTCCGCCTGGCTTCCCAAGGGATCCCGTTCCGGAACGTTCCAAAAGTGCTGGGGAGTTTGGACGAAGGCCACTTCCTCCGCATCAAAATAGCCCAGAACGCGGTCAAGGAAGCGGGGCTCCGGGACCTGGTCCGCGTCAAAAATGGCTACAAACTCGCCCGTCGTCATGGACAGGGCGTTGTTGACGTTCCCTGCTTTGGCGAACCGTTGCCGGCCGTCCCACTCCGGACCGCGGGTGATGTACCCGACGCCGATCTGCCGGGCTGCGGCGGCAAACCCGGCCCTGTCGCCGTCATCAAGGATCCAGGTTTCATGCGGGTACTCCATGTCCCGGGCCGCCACGGCCGTTGCGAGCACCAAGTCCAATGGCTCGTTGTAAGTGGCGATGAAAACGTCCACCGATCTGCCCGGCAGGGCAGGTGGGGGAGGCGGACGTCGTCGAGCGTTCCACATGGTTACGGCGTATAGCGCCGATTCGCCGAGGCTGTAAGTTTCTGCGACTACCAGGGGAAGCGAGATCCACCAGGCATCCCAGGCGACGGTGCTCGACCAGCGCCAACTGATATAGATCAATCCGAACGAAACCACCAGAACTGCAAGGATCCGTACGAGTATTTGTCGGTAAATGCCCATTTTTAGCCTCCGGTAACTGCTGGGGAAAAGGCCAAAGCGCGCCAGTATGTCCACACGCTCCTTGGAGCGAAATTGGGAGGACACGGCTGACGCGCCTGGAGCTGCATCTTCGATGCTCAAGGGAAGGAATTCGGCTGCGAACGGAATATCCTTGTTCCTGATTCCACTTTCTCCCGCCCACATTTCGTCCCCGTTACGGCATTGAAAAGTAAACTCGCGTTGATTATTTCCGGGGTGTGACGTTTTGGACGCCGCATCAAATAGGCTTGCGCGCAGCCGGGATGCCCCTTCAGAGTGGCATCATGAAGCGAAGACTCATGCCCCTGACGATGCTCGTCGCCGGCCTGACCGTCGCAGCTACGCTCATCGCCCCGGAGCCTTCCGCACTGGCGGCAGCGGGCATGCCGGCCCCGGGTGGGCTGGTGTGGAGTGACGAATTCAATAGCCCGGCCGGCACGGCACCGGACCCGGGAAAATGGACCCAGGACACCGGAGGATCCGGGTGGGGTAACGGAGAGCTTCAGTACTACACGGACGGCACGGCCAATGCTGCAGCAGATGGTCACGGAAACATGGCCATCACTGCCCGCAAGGAGAATCCTGCCGGATATCAGTGCCACTACGGGACGTGCCAGTACACGTCGGCCCGGTTGTTGACTGCAGGCAAGTTCAGCAGGACCCAAGGCCGTTTCGAAGCGCGCCTCAAGGTGCCCAAGGGCCAAGGCATGTGGCCCGCCTTCTGGATGCTCGGCCATAACGTCTTCACCGATGGTTGGCCCGCCAGCGGCGAACTCGACGTCATGGAAAACGTTGGCAAGGAACCCGGGACGATTTGGGGAAGCCTCCACGGACCCGGATACTCGGGCGCCAATGCCTCCAACGCCAGCTACACACTGCCCAGTGGCAAGTCGTTGGGGGACGCCTTCCACACGTTCACCGTGGACTGGGGGCCCGAATCCATCACTTGGAACCTCGACGGAATGGCCTACTCACAAAAGACCAAGGCCACAACTCCTGAACCGTGGGTGTTCGACCACGATTTCTTCCTGCTCCTGAACCTGGCTGTGGGCGGTCACTGGCCGGGAGCACCGGATGCCGGCACTACGTTTCCCCAGTCCCTGCTGGTGGATTACGTCCGTGTGTACGAGCTTGCTTCCGTTCCGGCCAAGCCTGTCTCTGCGTCAAGTACGCGCATACAGGGGTATTCCGGAAAATGCCTTGATGTGGCTGGCCGGCAGGCAGTTGACGGCGCCCCGCTGCAGCTGTGGGACTGCGACACTGCTGCCTCGGAGCAGTGGACGTTCGCTTCCAACGGGACCATCCGCGCATTGGGCAAGTGCATGGACGTGGCGTGGGGATCAACGGCCAACGGTGCACCAATCCAACTCACCAGCTGTAATGGCGGCCCGGCGCAGCAATTCGTCCTGAACAGTACCGGGGATCTGGTGAACCCGCAGGCCAATAAATGCGTGGACGTAACCGACTGGAATTCATCCAATGGCGCCAGGTTGCAGCTGTGGGATTGCGCCGGTTCCACCAACCAAAAGTGGTGGCGGATGGCGTAGAAAACGTCCGACGGCGGCGCGCAGCTTTGCGGGGTCCGGCGGCTATTGCTGGGGCGGCTGGGGAGCTTCCTGGAGTAGCGGGCCGGACCGGCGGTTGCGCGCAGCCGTTGCGGCGGCTGTTGGCCGGACCTGGCAGGAATACATGTGGCCGGGTCCGGCCGATTGTTCGGCTATCTGCAGGGCTCATTGCTGGGCTCTTTGTTGGGCTCTTTATCTGCCTAGGGGGCCGGCTGGCAGCGCGGACAGAAGTAGATGTCCCGTTCTTCTGTGCCGTCCGGTCCTGCCAGGAGGCCGCGGCGGATGGTGGCACCACAGCGCCTGCAGGGTTGGCGTTCCCGGCCATACACCCAATACCCGGGACGCAAGGCGCGCGGGCCCAGGGTGGTCCGCCGGCCGGGGCCCAGGTTTTCGCCGAGCAGGCGTTTTGCGTCCCTGACGGTCTTGGGAAGGTCAGGAACGTCACCAACTGGCATGGAAGGGTGGATACCGGACAGGAAACACGCCTCGCACCGGTAGATGTTGCCGATGCCTGCAAGCTTCCGCTGGTCCAACAGGGCAAATCCCACGGTGACGTCCGGATCGGCGCGAAGCCTGCGCAAGGCCTCTTCCTCGTCCCAGTCAGGGCCGAGGAGGTCGGGCCCAAGATGCCCCACAATCTTCTCTTCCTCAGCTGTGGGCACCACCTCCAGGATTCCCAGCGAGAACCCGACGGCGTCCGCGGAGTCCGTGCGGAGCACGCACCGTGCGGTGTGGCCGGGTTTCGTCCAGCGACCACCCGGCGGGTAGATCATCCAGTTCCCCTCCATCTTGAGGTGGGAGTGGATGGTCAGGGCGCGGGGTTTCCTGCTGGCGCCGGGTTCCTCGTCAACAGGTCCCGTCAGGCGCATGAGCAGGTGCTTGCCTCTGGGGACAACCTCGGTCAGGGTCCAACCTGCAAGGTTCAGGGTGGCAAAGCGGGGGACGCGGAAATCGGTGGCCTTGATGGTTTTCCCGGCCAACGCCTCGTTCAGGCGTGAGGCGGCCCGCCAGATGGAATCGCCTTCAGGCACGGATTCGGAGTCCCTTCGGAGTTGAGTAGGCCCCTGCCGCCGCGAGGGCAACAGCTATGGGAGTTTCCAGGAGATCGTGGCCATTGACCTTCTCCATGAAGAGTTTGTCCACAGCACCGCGGCGCACCACATCCACCAGTGCCTGTGCCGCAACACTCAGAACGGCGTCGTCCTGGCTGAAGGTGAGCAGGGTCTTGCCGCCGCGTTCGACGTAAAGGACCAACGCGCCGTCGACCATCACCACCAATGCTCCCGCCTTGCGCCCGGGACGGTGACCGGACCCGGCGTCGACGGAAAGCGCAGGCCACGGAAGGGCCGCACCGTAGGGGTTGGCCGGGTCAGTCGCGGCAAGGGCAAGCGCGGATGGCTCGGCTTTGGAGATGCGTGCGTCCTCGGTGAAGGACCTGAGGCGGTCCACCGTGGCGGGAACGGCGAACTGGGCAGCCCCCAAGTGCTCAATGAAGTAACCGCGGCGGCAACGGCCGGCCTCCTCCAAACGGGCAAGTACTTTGTACATGAGCCCGAACCCTCCGATGATGTTCTCTGCCATCACCGAGCCCCGGGTCACCACGCCGTATCGGTCCAGCAGGAGCTCAGCGGTGCCTCGGGCGTGGATGGTGGGGTCCAGCTCCGGCGCGGGGAGCGCGGACCAGCGGCCCACTGCCGACGGCGGCGCAGCAGCAATGCCGCCTGTCACCGAACCGTAGCGGCCACCCGTTAGCCCGGGGGAGCCCAACAATCCCGTCCCGTGGGAACGGCCCAGCCGGCTCATGCGAGGCGCCCGGGCCCTGGGAGCCTTGGCCACCTGCCGGTGCGCGGTCTTCCCGCCAGCGATCATGGCCCGCACGGGAGCGAAAGTATCGCCGGTCACGCGGCCGGCCCACACAAGGTCCCACAGTGCGGAGACCACGGCATCGTCACTCAACACCGCATCCATGCCGCCGGCCACGTCCGTGAGTTGCCGGAAGAAGTAGCCACCACCGGCGCTGAAGTGTTCCAGGAGCCGTTGCTGGGCATCGCCGGGCTCGAACTCGGGGTCCGGGTTGAGCGTCAGCTCGGCGGAATCGGCCACGTGGAGGCTGATCCACCCGTCGTTTCCGGGGAGGGACCCTGCCCCGGACCAGAGGAGTTCACCGGCTGCCATGAGTTCATCCAGCATGGCCGGTTTGTAGTCCGCGACTCTACTTGCAAGAACCAGGGGTTCCCATGCGGATGCCGGGATGGGCACGCCGGACAGCTGGTCCACTGCCGTGATGATGCCGTCCAGCCCCCGCAATGCCTGGCTTCGGGACTTGCCCGGCGCAGTCACGTTCTGCCAAGCAGGCAGGAACCGGCCATAGGCGGCCGTGTCCACGGGCTCCACTTCGGCGCGCAGTGCCGCGAGCGAACGACGCCTCAGTTTCCGGAGCACCTCGGCGTCGCACCACTCGCTGGAGGGCGGGGCGTCTACGGTCATGAGCTCTGCGTTGGCTGGTTCCGCGGGCTGCTCTGCCACGGCGTGGGGCCTGAATTCGCCTTCCACCACGCGACCGTCGTCTGCGAGTCGTTTCAAGGCCGTATTGACCACTGCGACACCAAGCCCCAGCCTGGCCGCGGCTTCAGCGGCCGTAAAGGGACCGTGGGTGCGGGCGTACCGGGAAACGAGGTCGCCCAAAGGATCGGTGACAGGCTCAATGAAAGCCAGGGGCACACCCATGGGCAGGGGAACGCCGATTGCGTCGCGGAGCCGGGCAGCGTCCTCAATGGCAGCAAAACGCTCGACGCCGCCGATGGTTACCTTCAATGCGCGGTTGGCTTTCTGCAATGCCGCGAGGTGGGCCCCGGCGTCGGCTGCGCTGCCATGAGAAGCAGGCGCGGTTTCCTCGAAGTGTTCCACATCCCCAGTTTGATCGAGGCCTTGCAGACGTTCCGCCACTTCCTCAACGTTGAGCGGGCCCAGCAGCCGCAGAAGATCCGCCACGCCTTCCATGCCACGGACACGTCGGTCCGGTCTAAGGCGCTGCAGCTCCAATTCCGTTGAGTCGATGACCTCGGCATCCAGAAGTTCGCGCAGTTCCACGCGGCCCAGGAGTTCGTTAAGGAGCGTGGAGTCCAGGGCCAACGCGGCAGCCCGGCGCTCCGCCAAGGGGGAGTCGCCCTCGTAAAGGAACTGAGCCACGTACCCGAACAGCAGCGACTTCGCAAAGGGGGAGGGCTGCTGCGTGGTGGTTTCCACGATCCTGAGCTCCCTGCGTTCCACGGATGCCGCAATGTCTTTGAGCGCGGGGAGATCGTAAACATCCTGCAAGCATTCGCGCACTGTTTCGAGCACGATGGGGAAGGAGGGATACTTCCGGGCGACATCCAGCAATTGGGCTGAGCGTTGGCGTTGCTGCCACAAAGGCTGACGCTTGGCAGGGTTCTGCCGGGGGAGAAGCAAAGCGCGGGCAGCACATTCGCGGAACCGCGAAGCGAACAGTGCGCTGCCGCCCACCTCAGCGGTGACGATTTGTTCGAGTTCCTCGGGGTCGAAGAGGAAAAGCTCGGCCCCGGGCGGCTCATCTTCCATCATGGGCACCCGCAGCACAATGCCGTCGTCGGCTGCCATGGCCGATCCGTCCAAACCATAACGCTGCTGCAGGCGTTGACCCACGGCAAGTGCCCACGGGGCGTGGACCGGCATGCCGAAGGGGCTGTGGAGGACTACGCGCCAGTCACCGAGTTCGTCGTGGAACCGTTCCACCACCAGGGTTCGATCGCTGGGAACAATCTCCGTGGCTTCCTTCTGCTCCCTGAGGTACTGGATCAGGTTGCTTGCGGCGAAGGCATCCAGCCCGCTGGCTTGGCAGCGTTCCATGGCCGGGGCTTCATCTGCGGCCGAGAGTTCACGGATGAAGGCACCCAGTGCGCGGCCCAGATCCACGGGCCTGCCGAGGGAGTCGCCCTTCCAAAAGGGAAGCTTGCCGGGTTGGCCAAACGCGGGGGAGACCAGGACTCGATCGTGGGTGATGTCCTCGATCTTCCAACTGGTGGCACCGAGCGCGAAAACGTCTCCCACCCGGGATTCATAAACCATCTCTTCGTCGAGCTCGCCAACGCGGCGTCCTCCCTTGGCCGCGCGCGCGGAAGCCGTGGGTTCGGAGCCGTCTGCGCTGGCAGGAGAAGCCGAACCCTCGACTTCCGTGCCGATGATGTACACGCCAAACAGGCCCCGGTCAGGGATGGTTCCACCGGAGGTGACGGCGAGGCGTTGGGCTCCGGGCCTGCCTTCAATGGTTCCGGCGTGCCGGTCCCAAATGATTCGGGGCCTCAGCTCGGCGAATTCGTCCGAAGGATATCTGCCGGCCAAGAGGTCAAGGGTGGCTTCGAATGCCGAGCGCGGCAAGCTCGCAAAGGGCGCTGACCTGCGGACAGTGCTGAACCAGTCCTCAACATCTATGCTGCCCAAAGCGGTAGCGGCCACTGTTTGCTGGGCAAGGATATCGAGCGGATTGGCCGGGATGCTCAGGCGCTCAATCTGCCCGCTCAGCATGCGTTCAACGGTGACACTGGTGTGGAGAAGATCAGCCCGGTGCTTGGGGAAGAGGACGCCCTCTGAGATCTCGCCAACCTGGTGCCCGGCACGCCCTACGCGCTGCAGGCCACTGGCCACCGATGGGGGAGACTCCACCTGGACCACCAGATCCACGGCACCCATATCAATGCCGAGTTCCAGGGATGATGTTGCCACCACGCAGCGGAGCCTGCCGGACTTGAGGTCGTCCTCGATCATGGCCCGTTGGTCTTTGGAAACCGAGCCGTGGTGGGCCCGGGCCAGCACGGGATCGGCGCCACTGGTACTGCCGGCTTGGGCCATCATGTGCGCCGGAGTGGCAGTGGAGGCCGGAATACCGGGATTCGCCCCGGGCGCGGACTCGGGACCAGCCCACTCGCTGCCGCCCACTGCCATCAGCTGGCGTTCGGCGTAGATCTCATTCAGCCGGGCTGTGAGGCGTTCAGCAAGCCGACGGGAATTGGCGAAGACAATGGTGGACTGCTTGGACAGGACCAGATCCACAATCTGCTCCTCCACATGCGGCCAAATGGACGCCTGGGGCTGAAGGCCGGATGCCGGCCCGGAGTCGAACGCGCCGGCAGCACCTTGCAGGTCCGACATGTCCTCCACAGGGACCGTGACTGTGAGGTTCCAGTTCTTCTTGGATGGCGGAGCCACGATTTCCACCGGAGCCTGGCCGGCCAGGAATTGGGCCACGAGCTCGCGCGGCTGGACGGTGGCGGAGAGCCCGATTCTCTGGGCAGGCTTCGGTAGCAGGGCATCCAGACGCTCCAAGGAGACGGCCAGGTGCGCCCCGCGCTTGGTGCCGGCTACAGCATGCACTTCATCGATGATGATGGTGTCCACTTCGCTGAGCGTTTCCCGGGCACGGGACGTCAGCATGAGGAACAGGGATTCCGGAGTGGTGATGAGGATGTCCGGCGGGTTGGTCAACAGCGTGCGGCGATCCGCCGCCGTCGTATCTCCTGAACGGACGCCCACCGTCACCAGTGGTGCGGGGAGCCCCAAACGTTTGGCAGTTTGGGTGATGCCGATCAGGGGTGCGCGGAGGTTCCGCTCCACATCCACACCCAGCGCCTTCAACGGCGAGATGTAGAGGACGCGCGTTTTGGTTTTGGGCCGCTTTGCCCGGCCCTTGCCGTTGGCCGGGACAGTCTCAAGACCTGGCAGGGTGTCGCTGGGCGTGGAATGCAAGCGGTCGAGGGCCCAAAGAAAAGCAGCGAGGGTTTTGCCCGAACCCGTAGGTGCAACTACCAGGGCATGGGAGCCTGAGGAGATCGCATTCCAGGCGCCATCCTGTGCTGGCGTGGGCTCGGAAAAAGCGCCGAGGAACCATTCCCTGGTTGCCTGGCTGAAACGGCTGATGGCGCCATCCGACGCCTGCGGCTCCTGCATCACTCCATCATGCCTCACGGCTCCGACAGAATAAGCCGGAGCCGTGGGACGACGGTCAGACCGCCTGGAAAGCCGTGATGGTCAGGAGCTTGATGCCGGCGTTACTGCACGCATCGTGGGGCTCCGGGATGAACAGTGACGCAGTATCGTTCGGCGGGTAGATCCGGAAACCAGCGGCGGGGGCTTTGGTGCAGTCGCCGTAGTTGCCGGCTTGGGTGTAACGGATTTCGGCCCACGCCGACTTCCCCGGAGCCAGCTCGATTTTGGTCACAGGAGTTGTGGTCTCGCGGGTAGCAGGTTCGCCGATCGGTTCACCGTTGGCGTCGGCCGTCAGGGAGACTCCCGCGAAGCCCTCCAGGATGCAGGGGGCGCTGCCGGAGTTGGTCAGGATCAACTTCTCATAGATGCTGCCGGCCGCACCGCCGCCGGTCGCGTCAGTTGCTGCAGTGAGGGAGGCCGCCTTGCACAGCGCCGGTGCTGCGGGCGCAGCGGACGTTGCTGTAGCTGAGGGGGATGGCGCCGAAGTCGCCGTTGGGGAAGGCGGGTTGGACGTCGCTGAGGCCGACGGAGTTGAGGCCGACGGCGTCGACGAGGTTGGCGGGGCACTGCTGGTTCCCGAGGGGCTGGGGCTCGGCCCGCAAGCAGCAAGAAGGAGCAGCGCAGCGGCTGCCGTCGTCGTCACAAGTCCGGTTTTGATGCGCTGAGTCCACATGGGCACCAGCCTTGCCCCGGCCAAGATCGGAGTCAATTCAGCCACGGCTAAGAGCTCGGATTGGCGCCCGGATTGTGATCTTCCGGGCGCCGATCCTGTGGCAAATTACTTGGTGTCAGCCTTGGCCACAGCAGGCTTGGAGGAGCGGCTGCGGAAGAACGCGGCGCCGCCCAGCCCCAAACCAGCAATGCCTGCGATCAGACCGGCCCAGCTACGCGCCTGCGAGCCGTCGTCGGTTACAGCGGAGGCCTGCTCGGTGGATTCTGTAGCTGCAGCATGGTGATCACCTTCAGCGTCGGCCGGAGTGATGGTGATCGACGGCGCCGGAGCCTTGAGATCGTGCGGGTCCTGGCCCTCCTTGGCGATCTCGGACCAGTCAGTCTGGCCCTGCTCGCACGTCTGCAGCGTGGGGAAGTAGATGGTCTTGCCCGCTGCGTCCGGCAGTTTGACTGACAGCACAAGGGCGTCACGCAGGTGCGGATCCAACGGCGCCTTGGCCGTGTACACAATCTGGCTTGTGCGTTTGGTGATGGTGGTTCCGTCGTCCAGTTTCTTGGGCTCTGCGAGGGTCTCGGTGACCTTCTCTACCGTCCAGTTGGGATTGACGGTGGGCTGGGCGTCATTCAGTTCCTCGGGCAGGGAGATGGCCACTTTGGTGGTGCCGAAAGTGTCGCAGCCGTGAGGAATGCCGAACGTCAACAGCGCGTAGGAGCTTGCTGCTGTCTTGTCCGGGGCGACGCCGACGTGGGCCGATGCTCCGGCGATACCAGCCATCATCAGGGCGGCTGTTCCACCAGCGACTGCGGTAGCGGAGAGGGTGCGGCGAATCGAGGATTTCATGGGAAGTGCCTTTCGGGGGCGCCGGTATTTTGCGGCGCGGGATACGGGTTTGAAGCCCGTCACCATGCAAATGCTGTGCTGTTGCAGCGCGTAAATTGTTGCGCGCAGAAGGTGCCGGGCGGAACTAGACAAGTACGACGACGGCGGGCGGGCCGCGTCGGCTGTCTTGCCTCAAGTTCCGCCAGGGGTGGGGGATGAAGACCTTGGGTGCGCCTGCTCCGACAGGCGAGGCGCCGGCGTCGGGCCTGAACACCAAGGTGGGCAGGGCGAGCAGCGGCCGCAGCCACGCAGCAAGTTGCCACAGGGCATCCTCGCCTTTGGCAAGCACAACCGCAGAAGCAAGGGTGGCGATCACGTGGCCAACAAACATCATGGCACCGAAGGTCGTACCGAGCTCATGGGTGTGCGACGCTGCGATATCCAACCCGGGGTTGAACGCTTCAGCGCCGAGGTGGTGGTTCGTTCCCTGCGCATTGGCCGTAATGGGGCTCAAAGCCGTGAAAGCTTCGTGGAGCGCCACCTGTCCTGCGCCCAAGAGCCCTGCCATAGTGACAAGGTTCAGCTTGAACCGTGTGGCGAGCGTGGCAGCCAGGGCAGTCAGTGCAACGAGAGCCAATAGAACGGGTGCAGTGGGAAGTTCTCCGCCACCTACAACGTGGGCTGCTGCAGCGAGCAGAACCACAACGAAGGAAATTAGGCCCGACCGCAACGCATGGAAGGGTGCCCGGGACTGCGATGTGCGCACGGGTCCTCCCTTACTTCTGTTGCTCTTGTTGGCGTCTTGATTCTATCGGGAGTTCGGTGCCATGCAGGACCCGGATGGGTGCTTATGTGGAAAGCTCGGTTTAGCCCCTTGGAGAGCGGACGAACGTTGGTTTTGGCGGCTCGGGGATGTTCGTGGCGGATCCGGAACGCCGACGGCGGAGCTCAAGTTTCAGGCTCTCCTCGCCGCGGGCCATGGCCCAGTGATGATTGGCGGAGAATGCTGGCTTAAGCAGCCAACTCAGGCGGCGAAGCAAGGGCTTGGAGGCACTGACCCGCCAGTCGTAGGTGATAACAACTTCGGGTCCGTCGGTCTCAAAGGTCCATCGGCCTGTGCCGTCGAGGTCCCCTTCAGCGGTGAGCGCGAAGCCGTCGAGGGTTACCGGTTCTGTGACGTTGAGCCGCCACTTGAGTGTGTAGGGGAGCCAGCCCTTGGTATGGAGATCGAAAGTGGCGCCCACGCCATCCGGGCCGCCTGGGGCTACTGGCGTCACTCGGAGGTAAACGGAGGGCCACCACCGCCTGAGAGTGCTTGCATCGCCGAGGATATCCAGCACCTCTTCGCGGGTGCCTGCCACACGCCAGATAGTGACGAACGCGTAGTCCGTGCTCTTGGCTTTTTGCTTGGCCATTGTTGCCTCCGCGGTCCAGCGGGTTTCGAGGATGTCTCACGGCACCCGGGATCAATCTACGCCTGCCTTCGCCGAAGGGTTAGCTCTCACATAAGAAAAGGCCCTGCTTCCCTCATAAACAAAGGGAGGCAGGGCCTTTCTCATTGGCGGTGACGGTGGGATTTGAACCCACGTTGGCTTTTACACCAAACAACATTTCGAGTGTTGCACCTTCGGCCGCTCGGACACGTCACCAACTGAAATAGGGTACCGGAGTTGAGCCCGGTTCCCCAAAACGAGGCCCCGCGGACCAACGGGAAGAACCAGCAAAAACACAGCCAACTTCCGTCCGCAGCGACCCAACGATAGATTCATAATTACCATGACGATTTCGCAGGAACACGAACAAGAACATGAAGCCCGGGCCTACTGGGTCACCGAGACCGGCGATGGGGAGCTGCGCCCGGAAGCCCTGCCACCAAGGCAAGAAGGCGAAGCCCTGGTCCGGACGCTCTACTCAGGTGTCAGCCGTGGCACGGAACGCGTGGTGCACGAGGGCCGCGTCCCGGAACGTGTGGCTGACCTGATGCAGGCCCCGCACCAGGAAGGCGACTTCCCGGGCCCGGTGAAGTACGGCTACCTGAACGTGGGGGTTGTGGAAGAAGGCCCGGAAGAATGGCTGGGGAAAACGGTCTTCAGCCTGCACCCGCATCAGGACTTCTACGTGATCCCCACGAGTCAGCTCACGGCGATCCCCGAAGATGTCCCTGCCCGTCGTGCCGTGCTCACGGGAATCGTTGAGGTTGCCATCAATGCGCTGTGGGAAGCCGGACCCAGGCTGGGTGACCGGGTCGCCGTCGTCGGTGGTGGTCTGGTGGGTGGCGTCCTGGCGACGCTCCTGCGGAAGTATCCGCTGGGCCGCCTGCAGCTGGTGGACGCGGATCCGGAGAAGCGAAAGCTGGCAGAAACCATCAACGTCGAATTCGCCAAACCAGAAGATGCAAAAAGCGATAACGACATCGTCTTCCACTGTTCCGCTTCCAACGAGGGCCTCAAGTTGAGCCTGCAATTGGCCGGTGACGACTCGGACGTTATAGAGCTTTCCTGGTTCGCGGACAAGGAAGTCACCCTGCCGCTCGGCGAAGACTTCCATGCCCGCCGCCTGAATATCCGCTCCAGCCAGGTGGGCGCCGTCGCCCTTCCGCGGCGGCACCGGCGAACCAATGCCCAACGCCTGGAGCAGGCGGCACACGAGCTGAAGGATCCGCTGTTCGACACGTTCCTCACCAGCGAATGCTTGTTCCGGAACCTGCCCACTACGCTTACAAAATTGTTCGAACGGCCCGGCGGTTTCTGCCACGTGGTCGCCTATCCCACCCCGGAGGATTAGTACATGTTCAGCTTGACCGTCCGACGCCACTTCATGATTGCCCACAGCCTGCCCCGCGAAGCTTTCGGGCCTGCGCAGGGTTTGCACGGAGCCACGTTCGTTGCCGAGGTCACCTTCCGACGGCCGAATGTTAACGACGACGCGATCGTTCTGGACATCGGTGCCGCCGGCGGCATTCTTGAGGAGGTGCTCGCCGATCTGAACTACAAGAACCTGGACGAACACCCCGCTTTCAAGGGCAAGCTCTCCACCACGGAGGTCCTTGCCAAGCACATTGCCGACGCCATGGCAGCCCAAATCCAGGACACCGCGGATGGCCCGGCCCTCACCGGCATTGACGTTATCCTCCGTGAAAACCCGGACGCCTGGGCTGGTTACTCGCTGGAGCTTCCGGTCAAGTAAATGCACATCCGCTTTCTGGTCCCGGGCAATGTCCGGCATGGCTCCGGCGGCAACAAGTACAACGCCAAGCTCGCTGAACACCTGACGGCTTTGGGTGCGGATGTTGAGATAGTAACGGTCGACGGCGACTGGCCGGTTGGGAGCCCAGCGGACAGGCAGCGCTTCGCTGACATGCTCGACGGCGGCACTACCGTGATTGCCGATGGGCTGGTGGCGAGTGGGGCGCCGGAGGAGGTCTCCGGTGCCGTGAGCAAAGGAACCCAGGTGTGGATCCTGTCCCACATGGCGTTGGCGGACCACCATGACCTTGAGGCGAAAGCGTTGGCGGCGGCAACCGGGGTCATTTGCCCGAGTGCCCACGCGGCCGAGGAACTGCGAGCAAAGCACGGCCCGCAGAACATCGTCATTGCTAGGCCCGGGGCCGACAAAGCAGACCCCGCCAACGGATCGCAGCAACCGCACATAGTGGCCGTGGCTGCGTTGCTGCCCAACAAGAGCCAGACACTGTTGGTGGAGGCCCTAGCCAGTATGACGGACTTGAAGTGGACCGCCGCCCTGGTCGGCTCGGACGACGCTGACCCGGCGTACGCAGCCGAGGTGAGGGCCGCCGTCGAGCATCACGGGCTCGAAAACCGCATCAACGTCACTGGTGAGTTGACGGGACAGGAGTTCGAGGCCCAGTGGCAAAAAGCCGACCTCAGCATCCTCCTATCGGAGTCCGAATCGTTCGGCATGGTGGTCACGGAGTCGTTGGCCCACGGCGTCCCGGTGATTGTCCGGCAGGGGACCGGGGCAGTCGAAGCCCTCGGCGACACAGGAGCGGGCGCGGCGCTGGACCTCAGCGACCCCCACACCCTGACAACGGCACTCCGGAGTTGGCTCACCAACCCCGAGCTGCAACATCAATGGCACAGGGCAGCCCTCACAGCCCGGGATGGCCTTCAGCGCTGGGACACCACTGCGGCGACCGTCCTTGAGGCAGTCCAACGCCCACCGACATGACATTTAATGACACTCCGGAGCACCCGGACTGTCATCAACTGCCATCTCGCGGGAGAGAAAGAGGCGGCCGGTGAGAGACGAAGAACTCCCTGAGCAGGGCAGCGCACTCCTCCTCGCGAACCCCTGCGTAGACCTCTACCCAGTGATTGAGCCGGCGCTCGCGGAGGATGTCGAACACCGAGCCCACCGCTCCTGCCTTCTCATCCCACGCGCCAAACACAACCCGGGGGATACGGGCCAGGACAATTGCCCCGGCACACATAGCGCAGGGCTCAAGGGTGACCACCAGGGTGCAGTCCTCAAGCCGCCAACCGTCACCCGAGCCGCCCGCAGCCTGGGCGCGCTCCCGCAGGGAAGCAGCCGCCTGGCGGATGGCCACCAACTCAGCATGGGCGGTCGGGTCCCCATGCGCTTCTCGTTCGTTGCGTCCGGAACCCAGCACACCGCCGTCGGGCCCCAACACCACGGCGCCGATCGGTACGTCGTCAGTTTTCAACGCCAACCGGGCCTCGTCCAGGGCAAGGCCCATCCAGGCCATGTGGTCTGCGTGATACGGCTCGGTGGCGCTCATGTCTCAATGATAGTTTTGGGGGATGCGCACACTCGTCGTGGACCACCCGCTGGTCGCTCACAAGCTCACCGTTCTGCGGGATAAGAACACCCCTTCACCGGTCTTCCGGCAACTCACTGAAGAACTCGTCACCCTCCTGGCTTACGAAGCCACCCGCGAGGTCAAGACTCAGCCAGTGGAGATTGAAACCCCGGTCACCACCACCATTGGCACGGCTTTCACCAAGCCCACCCCGCTGGTGGTCCCCATCCTGCGCGCGGGCCTTGGCATGCTGGAGGGCATGACCAAGCTGGTCCCCACCGCCGAAGTGGGCTTCTTGGGCATGGCCCGCGACGAAGAAACCCTGGACATCATTACTTACGCCGAGCGCCTCCCCGAGGACCTCACCGGCCGCCAGATCTTCGTCCTGGACCCCATGCTTGCTACCGGCGGCACCCTTCGGGAGGCCATCAAGTTCCTCTTCAAGCGCGGCGCCTCGGATGTCACCTGCATCTGCCTGCTGGCCGCTCCGGAGGGATTGTCCAAGCTGGAGGAAGAGCTCTCCGACGCCAACGTGAAGATCGTCCTGGCCTCGATTGACGAGAAGCTCAACGAAAAGTCCTACATCGTGCCCGGCCTGGGAGACGCTGGAGACCGCCTCTACGGCGTAGCGGGTTAAGAAAGCCCCCTACCGGTTTCCGGCGCGCCCCATTAGCCTGTGGCGCATGGACTGGAAACTTGAACTGGTGTTTGTCCCTGTGTCCGACGTCGACCGCGCGAAGGACTTCTACGTCAACAAGGTTGGTTTCAACGCAGATTTCGATGAACGTCCCATGGACGGCATCCGCTTCGTGCAACTGACACCGCCGGGTTCGGCATGCTCCATCGCCATCGGGGAGGGTCTCAGCGACGCCCCTCCCGGAACAGCGCCAAGCCTCCAGGTGGTGGTGGCGGATATCAACAAGGCGCACGAGCAGCTCAAGGCCAATGGCGTGGACGTCAGCGACATCGACGTCCAGGACTGGGGTCACTTTGTGTACTTCGCGGACCCTGATGGCAACAAGTGGGCGCTGCAGTACCTGCCGCAGCGGCCGAACGGCTAGGTCACACTGCGGCAAAACCCTATGAGCGTGCGGCAGGATGGAACCATGAGCCATCCTGCCGCAACCGTCTTAACCGTCCGTGCCGTCCTTTTCGACATGGACGGCACCCTGGTGGATTCAACGGCGATCGTTGAGCAGGTATGGCTCGAGTTCGCCGAACGCTACGGCCTGGATTTCGATGAGATCCTCAGGACTTCCCACGGCGTCCAAGCCGGCGATACTGTTCGCCGATACGCGCCGGCCGGCGCTGACTTTGACGCTTTGACTGCTGAGCTCGGGGAGATGGAACGATCCCGGACCGATGGCGTAATTGCCCTTCCCGGAGCGGAGGCGCTGCTGGCGGGACTTCCTGATGAAGCCATTGCGTTGGTCACCTCCGCGGACCGGATCCTTGCCGATATCCGCATGCAGGCCGCCGGGCTCACCATGCCGTCCACCGCGGTCACGGCGGAGTCTGTCACCCGCGGCAAGCCGCACCCGGAGGGGTACCTCAAAGCGGCGGCGCTCCTGGGAGCCGACCCGGCCGACGTCGTGGTTTTCGAAGACGCGCCTGCCGGTATTGCCGCAGCCCGTGCCGCCGGGATGCGGACCGTGGTGGTGGGCGTCGCCGGCGGAGAGCTGGAGCCGGGCATGTGGCGGATCCCGGACTACTCGGCCGTGACGGTCACGGCTGTGAAGGACGACGACGGCGGGCACCTCCTGACGCTCACCCTCTAGTTGTGCCAGGCTCAAGGCTGTTCCAAGAGAGACTAACCGGGCGTAGGCTGTGCGCATGTCTGCGATGCCGGAGGCGTACGGTGCTGCATTGGAGCGGGCCATGGTCCACGCCGGTGAGTGGCTGGCGTCTGTCCCCACACGTTCTGTCCGCCCTTCATCCGATGCAGACCAGGTGGCCAAGACCATCCTGCCGCGTCTCCCGAATGAAGCCACTGATGCGGCCGAGGTAGTTGATGAGCTGGCCGCACTGGCTGAACCGGGTCTCATGGCGATCCAGTCCGGACGCTTCTTCGGGTGGGTCATGGGTGGAACGTTGCCCGCTGCCATGGCCGCCGATTGGCTTGTCTCCGCCTGGGACCAGAACAACGGCCTCCGGTTCGCCACCCCGGCCGCTGCCGCAATTGAGGAATCTGCCGCCGCCTGGCTTCTGGACCTCCTGCACCTGCCCGCCACCGCCGACGTCGGATTTACCACCGGTGCCACCACGGCCAACTTCGTGGGGCTTGCAGCGGGACGCCAATACCTGATGGACGAGGCTGGGTGGGATCTCCAGGCCCTCGGGCTCAGCGGTGCGCCGCGCATTACAACTTTCGCAGGCCGGGAACGGCACGCAGCAGTGGATCTGGCGTTGAGATACCTCGGCTTGGGTGCCTGTGTTCCGGTAGACGCCGATGACCAGGGCCGGATCCTTCCCGACGCCCTGGCTGAGGCCATGGATCAGCAGCCGGGCCCATCCTTGGTTTGCTTGCAGGCCGGCAACCTTCATTCGGGGGCCTTTGACCCCATGGCAGAAGCTATTGCTGTAGCCCACGATCGCGGAGCATGGGTGCACGTGGATGGCGCCTTTGGCTTGTGGGCCGCTGTGAGCCCGACGCTGCGTGAACGGTTGGCCGGTGTGGAGGACGCGGATTCGTGGGCAACCGATGCGCATAAAACCTTGAACGTCCCGTATGACTGCGGGCTGGCAATCGTGGCCCTCCCGGAAGCGTTGAGGCGAGCCTTCAGCGTGCACACGAGTTATCTGATTGCCACTGAAACCGGGTTGGGCGATCCTTTGGAGAAGGTCCCTGAGATGTCCCGCCGTGCCCGTGGAATTCCAGTGTGGGCTGCGCTGAGGCAACTTGGGCGGGACGGAGTGATTTCCATGGTGGAGCGCCTGGCGGCAAATGCCCGGGCCTTGGCTGAAGGACTGGCGGCGATCCCCGGTGTCGAGGTGCTCAACGACGTGGTCTTCACTCAGGTTTCGGTGAGCTTCGGCAGCGATGACCGAACCCATCGGGTCACCCAGCGGCTCATGGCCGAGGGCGCCGTATGGATGTCCGGTTCATCATGGCGTGGGCGGGAAATCCTCCGCATCTCGGTGAGTAACTGGACCACGGATGCGGGGGATGTTGCAGCCTCCATCGCCGCTGTGAGAGGGGCGGTGGAGGCCGAACCGGAGGCGTGAACCGGGTGCCCTTCTGCATATAGTGGCTACTGCGCCCTCGCCTTCTGCAAATAGGACATCAGTCCGAGCATGTCCTCGGCGCTCCAGGGCAGGTCCGCACTGATCGCGTGGCTGTTCTCCTGCCACGCCGCCCGGGCTGCGGCTTTGGTCTCTTCACCCGAATGGAACAGCTCCCCGATCGAGTCCCAGGAATGTACCCAGTCCTGTACTTCGGGGTCCTCTACGGATGTACCGGCGCGAACATAGGACAGGCCTTCCTCCACCAGCTCCGCCCATTGCTGCTTTACGTCCTCGATCTTTTCAGCGCCCAGGTCCTCGCGCTTGTTGGCGAGCTGTTGGCGCTGTTCTGCTGTGAAGTGCTTTTCGAACACTGTGATCATCTCCAAGGTCGACATGAATTGTTCTGCGGTGGGCATCGCGGATGCGTCCAGACGGTTCAGTAGTTCGCCCAGCCGGTCTTGAAGGGACCGGACCTGTTGGGCGTGTTGTTGAACGTGGCGGAGTTGCCGGTCCAACAGCTCACGCACGGAGGCAAGATCGTCCTCAGCGGACCGTTCCAACGCAGCCGCTATGGAAGCAAGGGGAATTCCGAGCATATGAAGGGCCCTGATCCGATACAGTCGGCGAAGCTCGCGCTCCCCGTACCGGCGATGCCCGGAGGGCGTCCTTTGAGTTGAGGTGAGCAGCCCGATCTCATCGTAATGATGGAGCGTCCTGACGGTGATTCCGCAGGCCTTGGCCAGCTCGCCGATGCTCCAGGTTCCGTTCTCCGTTGATCCCATGGGAACAACGCTAAATCCTCACGTGGCGTCAGGAGCAAGGGTTTGTTTTTCGACCAGCCAGATACCCGCCTCCATGGACGGCGATCGAAGCCCCGGCCAGCGCAGCCACCTCAAGCCAGCGGCCCGGCGTCGTGATCAGCGGCAGGACCGCCAGCGCCAGGCTACTCACCAACAGTGTGAGGCCCAGGGTCAACGGCCTTGGGTTGGGAGGTCGGGCGGCAAAAGTGGTGCATGCCAAGGCGGCGAGGTTTGACGTCAACGGATCCATGAAGCTGCGAACCAGAAGGAAGACCACGGCATAGACCGATGTCCAGGCCACCGCTCGAATCCCCTGCCATGGGCTGCCCGCTTGGGGCGTTGTTGGTTCCCGGCCGATTTCCCGGCGAAGCCTGCTCACAGGAACGCGTCCCCTGGCAAGGTCGCGGGTCAGGCGCGCCATGCCGCGCAGGTCTGCCAAGGCAGTGCGTACGACGTCGACACTTGAGTTGGGGTCCTCGGCCCAGTCGACGGGGACCTCATGAACGCGCAAGCCAGAGCGTTCGGCGATCACCAGGAGTTCGGTGTCAAAAAACCATCCATCGTCCTTGACGTAGGGGAGGAGGCGCTGCGCCACGTCCGCGCGGATCGCTTTGAAGCCGGACTGGGCATCGGAGAAACCTGCCCCCAGGACGGTGCGCAGCACGGCGTTGTAACCGCGGGAAATGAACTCCCTCGGGGCACCTCGGTAGGAGTGCGAGGTCCGGGCCAAACGCGTGCCGATTGCCAGGTCCGAGTGGCCTGAGAGCAGCGGAGCAAGAAGGGGAGCCAAAGCGGACAGATCCGTGGATAGGTCCGCTTCCATGTAGGCGAGCACGGGTGCCGGCGAGGAAAGCCACACCCGGCGGAGCGCGTTTCCGCGGGCCCTTTGCTGGAACCGGACCACCATCAGTTCAGGCAGTTCGCGGGCCAGGCGTTCGGCGATCCTCAGGGTTTTGTCCGTGCTGGCGTTGTCCGCCACGGTGATCCGGAAGGTGTGGGGGAAGGTGCTAGTGAGATGCGCGTGGAGCCTTCGCAGGTTCTCTTCCAGACGGATTTCCTCGTTGAAGACGGGCAGGGTGATGTCCAGGACGGGAAGGGACATTCGGGCGTCAATGGGAGAGCGCTGCAACCGCTGGTGCAGTACCGGCCGGGACTCTGTGAGCGTCATGTATCCAGCATGGGGCGGCCGTTTATGAGGGTTTTAGGCGGAAGCTGTGACACCACTGTGAACCGCGCGCAGCACCTTGAAACGGCAAAAGCCCTTGAAACGCCAAAAGCCGCGCCCGTTCCCGCTATCCGCTCCAGTGGGTACTGGTGCGGAGGGCGGTAACGGGCGCGGCAATCAAGCAGGCTGGCTTAGTACCAGTTGTTGGCCAGGTGGAAGGCCAGGGCAGCCGACGGGGATCCGTAGCGCTCCTTGATGTAATTCAGGCCCCACTTGATCTGGGTCTGGTAGTTGGTCTGCCAGTCAGCGCCAGCTGAGGCCATCTTGCCGGCAGGCAGGGACTGGACAATGCCGTAGGCGCCGCTTGAAGCGTTGGTGGCAGTAGTCCTCCAGTTGGATTCCTTCTCCCACAGGGTGTTCAACGCGGTCATCTCAGCTGCACTCCAGCCGTAGCTGCCCAGAATGCTTGCGGCGTAGGCCTTGGCAGCAGCGGGATCGTCAACGGCCTTGGGGGCGGCAGCGGCAGCTGCTGCTTCCGCAGCGGCCGCGGCAGCAGCGGCGTCGGCGGCTTGCTTGGCAGCAGCGTCAGCGGCGGCCTTCTCAGCAGCGGCCTGGGCGGCAGCGGCGTCGGCGGCTTGCTTGGCAGCAGCATCGGCGGCGGCCTTCTCAGCAGCGGCCTGGTCAGCGACAGCCTTATCTGCTGCGGCTTTCTCAGCAGCGGCTTTGTCCGCGGCAGCCCGGTCAGTTGCGCCCTTGGTGGCGGCAGCATCCAGGGAAGCGGAGATTTCAGCTGACTTGTTGTTGCTGACCTGGGCAGCGGCCTGGGTTCCGGCTACGCGGCTCGCCTCGGGGAGGGTCAGTGCGGCGTTTGCTGCGGTTCCGAGCGATGCAACGCCCAGTGCGGCCGCTACAACACCGGCTACAACCGACATGCGGTGGCCGGACTTGCCTTGGCGGGCAGCGTTCTTGAGGACAGCCTGCGACTTGTTCTGCGGAGCATTATCTTCGTCGCGGTGACGCGCGGAAGGGCGCGTCTGATCGTTAAATTCAGACATGTGATTACCTCTCAGCGCCTGCGGAGTTAGCTGTCGGGTTCGGATGAGGTCATCCGGCCGCGCATCATGCTGCGGCTTCACCCCAAGGACCGGCAAATATGCCTGGGTCCGGAGACTCTGGGTCCCCCGTCTCTGCCTCGGAGAAAGAACGGACTCCGGGAAGTGGCAGAGCTCGGCGCATCCCGGATGTGGGCCTGCTAGGGACGACCCACCCTTTCGACGGTACAGGAGGTTTCCCGAGAAGTCACATTTAGGTAACAGAGATCACGATCCCGGTGCGTCGCCTTGCCCGGTTCGTTATGCCCCTTCGCCACTGACGATGGGAAGCCGAAGCGCGAACTCCGTACGTCCTGGCCGCGAAGTCACTTCCACGCTACCGCCATGTGCGGAAACGATGGATTCCACAATGGACAGGCCAAGTCCGGAAGTGCCCTCAGAACCCGATCGTGCGGCATCGGCGCGGGCGAACCGGGAAAAGATCCGGCCCTGGAAATCCTCCGGTATTCCCGGTCCGTTGTCCGTCACAGTGACCACGGCGCTGCCATCGGCAGAGACCATGACGCCCGTGACCACGGTGGTGCCGGGGTCGGTGTGTTTGCGCGCATTGGAGAGCAGATTGGCCAGCACCTGGTGCAGTTGCGTCGCGTCGCCGCGCACCGTGACGGGTTCATCGGGGAGCTGGAGCTGCCAAATGTGGTCCGGTGCCATGACTTTCTCGTCGCTGACTGTCTCGATCACCAGCTGGGTGAGGTCCACGTCCTCAACTTTGACCGGTTGGCCTTCGTCCAGCCGTGCCAGCAGAAGCAGATCCTCCACCAGGGTGGTCATGCGTTCGGATTGGCTTTGCACGCGCGCCAACGACTTCCTGCCGTCCTCGGTGAAATTCTCGGTCATCCGCAGCAGCTCGGTATAGCCACGGATTGCGGTGAGCGGTGTACGGAGTTCGTGCGAGGCATCGGCGACGAACTGGCGGACCTTGGTCTCGCTTTCCTGCCTTGCTTCCAGCGCGTTGGAGACGTTATTCAGCATCTGGTTCAGAGCATGCCCAACGCTGCCCACTTCCGTCCCAGGATGAGAGGCCGACGGCGGTACCCGCACCGCAAGTGCCACCTCTCCGGCGTCGAGAGGGAGGCGCGAAACTTTGGTGGCCACCTCGGAGAGTTGCTCCAACGGCCGCATGGTCCGCCGGATGATCACTGTTCCCGCGAGGCCGATCAGCACGAGTCCGCCCAAGGAAACCAGCACCATGGTCCACACCAGTGAGGCCTCGGCGCTTTGCTTGTCCTTTAGGGGAAGGCCCGTCACGATCACGTCGCCGTCCGCTATTTCCACTGCAACCAGGCGGTAGTCGCCGTTGGAGAGCGAACGGTCCACGGGGCGGTTGTCCTTGGGGAGATCCAGGAGCACCTGTTCGTCCGCGCCGGAGAGGGAGACGCGGTTGCCCTTGGCATCAATCAGGCCCGAACTGCTTACCTCTGAGCCGTCGATCCTGGCGTTCAGTGTTCCCGCGGCCTGACCGCGCGCCTCCAGTGGATCAGGTCTTCCGGAGGGCGAGGAAGGAAAGTTCGACGGCGGCCTGCCGAAGTTAGTGGCCCGGCTGGAGGCCTGCTCTAACTGCATGTCCAGCTGTTTGTTGAAGACCATGTCCATGGAGGCGTAGCTGACAATCCCGATTGCTCCACAGATGGCTACCAGCAGGGCCATGGCTACGAGGACCAAGCGGGTGCGCAAGTGCCAGGTGGAAGGGTTCAGCCAGCTGCGATCCGCTTTCCCGGCAACACCCGAGCGCTTGGCCACTCCTGAAAGTGTGCTCAACGCCTAGTCCGCTGGCTTGATGACGTATCCGGCCCCACGGATGGTGTGGATCATGGGCGGATGGTTGGCTTCAATCTTCTTGCGCAGGTAGGAAATGTAAAGCTCCACAATGTTGGCCTGGCCACCGAAGTCGTAGTCCCACACGCGGTCAAGGATCTGGGCCTTGCTGACCACGCGTTTGGGGTTCTCCATGAGGTAGCGCAAAAGCTCGAACTGCGTCGCAGTGAGCGGGATGTCCTGGCCGGCCCGGGTGACTTCCCGGGTGTCCACGTTCAGGGTGAGATCGCCCACCACAAGCTCCGCGGTGTCCATGGCAGCCACCCCGGAACGCTGGATCAGACGGTGTAGGCGAAGGAGGACTTCCTCCATGCTGAAAGGCTTGGTCACGTAGTCGTCACCACCGGCAGCCAGCCCCACGATTCGGTCCTGGACGGCGTCCTTGGCCGTGAGGAACAGCGCGGGTACTTCAGGGGCGAAGGTACGAATACGATTGAGGACCTCCACGCCGTCGAAGCCGGGGAGCATGACGTCCAGGACCAGCACGTCCGGACGGAAATCCTTGGCAAGCTTCACTGCTTCAGGTCCGTCACCGGCCACGGCTACGGACCATCCCGCCATCCGCAGGCCCATGCTCATGAGCTCAGCGAGGCTGGGTTCGTCATCAACCACCAGGGCGCGGATCGGGGAACCGTCCGGATGAGAGAGCTGGGGGAGATTGTGGGTCATGGAGTGCGAGGAGGCCATGGGACAACTCTCCGTTCTGCTGGTTTGCCAGCGCTTTGCCGGTCCTGTGAGGACGCTGTGAACTCAACACTAGCTTTCACCCTATTTTCGCTCTGATGAGCTGTTTCTACAGCTTGTAGCAGATTTTTCTGAAAAAATTGTCGGGTAAGGCTCCCTGCGATTGGACAGCAACTGTTTCAGATCCTGAGATTCCGCGGTGCGGCGGTTCGGGGGAACGGCGATGCACATCATG
This sequence comes from Arthrobacter sp. 9V, assembly GCF_902506065.1. Lineage (GTDB taxonomy): Bacteria > Actinomycetota > Actinomycetes > Actinomycetales > Micrococcaceae > Arthrobacter. The sequence continues at coordinate 3,816,062 of NZ_LR732912.1, read as the reverse complement.
CCCTAATCGCCGAAGAAAATTCACTGTATAACGTATATTTCTGGCTTAGGCCGAATGAAATGGCATTCATTTATGCACTCGGCTGAATTGTGATTTGCAGCACAATAGACCTCTGTGTCTCAAAATGTGGACGGTTCGGCGCTTTGTTACTTGCGTGTTGCCATTGTTACGTTGCACACTTCCAATGTGAACAAGAACTCAACAGCACCTGCAGCCGCAGCAACCTGGCCCAGCGCACCCGCTGGCCATGATGACCGCTGTTGTCGAATGCAAGCCTAACTTTCCACCCCAAGAAGTTTCAGGCATTCGCCCCCTAGCCCAGCGTTGGGCGCCCCTCCCCAAACTCATTGCGGGGACAACCAGCATTCGAAGCCGCGATGACGGCTATTCACTTTTGAGGTAAGCACTCCATGTCAGTTGCATCTGGATACGTCCACATTTCCGTCCGTAACGCCAACAAGGCTGCGTCCAACGCAGGGCTTCGTCCCGGCTTCGGTAACCGACCCGGCTACTCTCCGGCTCCCCAAGGGGCAGGTCAGCAGGCCCCCGGTTACGTGCCGCAGGGCTACAACCCCAACTCCTATGGTCAGTTGCGCGCAGTCCCCACTGCAGAGCCGGCTCCCATGACTGCCCCCACCCCTGTGATTGCCCAATCGGACAAGCTCAGGCCCGTGGCCAACGACAATGTGGCCCGCGGATTTGTCCTCTACATGGGCATTGACGAAGACACCGCAGCTGCTGCAGGAACGTCCATTGCCAAGCTCGCCCAGGAAATCCGGGCCTACGCCCAGTCCCTCGTCACCGGCGCGGAGAGCTACGCCGCCGTCGCAGTTGCCCCGGCCGGGGCACCCGGGTCCGCACTCGACGTCGTGCGTTCCACCTTCGGCGACCCCACCGTTGCCGCACGCCAGCGCACCGAAGCTGCCCGCCCGACGCCCCAGCAGGAATCCCGCCCCTCCGGCGTGCTGATCGACCTCGCCCGACGCGAAGTGCACCTCGACGGCGAATCCCTGAACCTCACGTTCAAGGAATTCGAGCTCCTCAACTACCTCGTCGAAAACGGCACCCGCACCGTGGGCCGCGACGAATTGCTTGAGGGCCTGTGGCGCAACGCCGAAGAAGTGCCCAACGAGCGCACCATCGACGTCCACATCCGCCGTCTCCGCTCCAAGCTCGGCCGCCTCGCCAACACCGTCCGCACCGTCCGCGGCCAGGGCTACCGCTTCTACGAGCACCCCGAAGTTATAGTCTGGGCCGCTCCGGAATACTCGATCTAAGCACTGCAGCCGAAAGCGCTCGTCCTTAAGGGCGGGCGCTTTCGCTATCGCGGGGGTGATCCAGTGGTGCTGCAGCTTTCGCGGGACGATCCCTTTGCGCCTGCGCTCATTCTTCGCGCGACAACGGCGCTGTCGGGATGTCCCGCTGCGCTGCAGCGACCGCCCGCCGTCGGAGTTTTCCCCGTCCCTTCGAAGGGGATTGACCTACGCGCCTGAGGGGCCATGGTGTTCGCGTGTGCGGCTGTCACCTACATTGGCCGGGGATGCATCCCGACACGCCTGCTGCCTCGGTGTGTCCCGGGGGCTGGGGTTCAAAGTTGGTGACGGGGGACCGGCGTGCGTGGGGTCCTGACCCTGTTTGATTCGCCGCCAGCCCTGAGACAACCGCATCAGGTTGCTTGGGAGCTGGTCTCCTCACATAGAAGGTCGCGAAGCCCTGGCGGCCGGGCCGGATAGGGTTGGGCTATGAGCGACCATCACATTAAGCGCCTGGTGATCATGCGGCATGCCAAGGCCGATTGGCCTACCGGCGTGCCGGATCACGAGCGGCCTTTGGAGGAGCGCGGGCACCGGGAGGCTCCGCTTGCCGGTAAGTGGTTGCTCCAGCACGGTGTGGTCCCTGACTTTATTCTGTGCTCGTCAGCGTTGAGGACCCGTCAGACCTGCACCTGGGTGTGCGACGAGTTGGGCGACAAAGCGCCGACGCCCAAACTTGAGGACGGCTTGTACTCCGCCTCGGCCAACCGCATGTTGACGGTCATCAACCACGTTCCGGACACCGTGACTACGCTGATGATCATTTCGCACATGCCCGGCGTTCAGGATCTTGCCATGCACCTGGCTTCCCGCGACTCTGACCACGACGCCTACATGGATGCCGCCACCAGGTACCCGACGAGTGCGTTGACGGTGATGGAGACGGAAAAGTCGTGGGCCGAGCTCGATGGTCAGGACGCCCGGCTGACGCACTTTACAGTTCCCCGCCACTAGCTACTGAGAGTCGCCCGGGTCCCCATGGGCCAGCTGCGGCATGCACATGCAACGGATCTCGAAGACCGGCAAGCCTGCAGCTTCTTCGCCGTGCCCGGTAGCGATCAGGTATTCGCCGTCGAACATGTACACCGGCAGCTGGGGTGCCAGGTATTCGTTGTAGCGGCTGGGGTAAACCCACTGACCTCGGATGTCGAACGCCGGAAGTGCGTAGGGGTCCCGCCGATTATGGGCGCTCGGGTAGAGTCCGTCGTCGATCATGATGTAGCTCACCAAGCCATACGTGTGATGGTGGTTCATGTCTGTGGGAAAGAGGATTGCTTCCACAGTGCGGGCCCCTTCAAGAGTCGACGGCCGCGCTCCGGGGCGGCGCGGCAGCTAGGTAAGGTTAGCCTAAGCTAACAGCGAGCGAGCGTCGAATGTTCCACTGTGTGACGTTGATCCCTCCGCACATCAGCCCTGGGGGAGGGGTAGTCCGCCGGCCACCTCGCGAAGCATCTGTACGGCAATCCGGATGTTGGGACTCGCTGTCATCGTCTTCCGGTACACCACCCCCACGGACCGTTGCTGTACGGGGTTGATCACCGGGATGGCAACCACCCCGTTTGGAAGCGCGGGCCTGCCGAGACGCGGCACCAGCGCCACCGCCACACCTTGCTCCACCATGGCTATGTGCGTTGAGAAATCGGGGTCATAAATGCGGATGTCGGGGACCTTGCCCAGTCCCGCAAAGATGTGCAGCAGGGCCTCATTGCAGATGGCACCCGCCGGGGTGCTGATCCACGTCTCGTTGAGCAAGTCTTCAGGCTCGACGGCGGCGCTTCCGGACAGTGCGTGAGTGCTGTTGACGAGGACATCGGCTTGGTCAATGCACAGATCCTCGAGCACCAGGTTCTCCGGGATCACCAAGGGCACTGAGTTCCAGTTATGGACCACTGCAAGTTCCGCTTCACCGGACGCGACTCTTTGCACTGCCTCGCGAGGATCCTCGGCCAGCACGGTGACATCCAAAGTGGAATGGTGGCCGGCCATGCGCCCAAGCATGGGACCCACCAAGCCGCGGCAAGCCGTGGAGAATGCAACGAGCCTCAGCAGGCCGGATGGCTTCGCCGGGTCTGCCAGCAGGGTGGCCTGGAGTTCTTCCAGCTCGCCCATGATCCGACGGCCGTAGCCCGCCAATGCTAGGCCGCGCTCGGTAAGAAGAACCCCCCGGCCATTGCGTTCAAGGACAGTCACGCCGGTCTGCTTCTCGAGCTTCTTGATCTGCTGCGACACCGCGGACGGACTGAAGCCCATGACGTCCGATGCCGCCACAACAGAGCCGTGCTGCTCCACGGCCACTAAAGCCCTTAATGCCGAGATATCAATCATGAAGTAAATCTACGCTGTTGCATGTTGAATTCAACGCTGGTGCTTCAACCAAAAGAGCGTCAGAGTGTACTTGTGAACCTTCGCCACTCCGCCTTAGCCATTGCAGTCGCTGTCCTCTGGGGCATCAACTTCGTTGCCATCGACCTCGGTTTGCACACCAACGGCAGGGAAGTTCCGCCGTTGCTCTTCGTCGCCATGCGCTTCCTGCTCGTCGTTTTTCCCTTCATCCTGTTCATCCGTAAACCGGAGGTGGGCTGGAAGGCGATCGTCGGCGTCGGGCTCTTCATGAGTGCCGGCCAATTCGGCCTTCTGTACTTGGGAATGGCCTTGGGGATGCCAGCAGGATTGGCGTCGCTGGTCCTTCAGGCGCAGGTTCTCTTCACAATTCTGCTTGCGGCGAGATTCCTCGGCGAAAGGCCCAGCCGCCGCCAAATGGCAGGCGTGGCGCTGGGTGTTGCCGGCCTGGGAGTGGTGGCGTTGGGCCGCAGCGCCGTGGCCCCGGTCCTTCCCCTCATGATTGTCCTGGCCGCAGCGTTGTCCTGGGCGGTAGGCAATGTGGTGGCCCGGCACTCCAAAGCAGCCTCCGGGTTGGGTCTGGTGGTGTGGTCCGGTGCGGTGGTTCCGCTCCCGTTGGCTGGGTTGTCCCTGGTGGTGGACGGGCCGGACGTTGTGTGGGGAACTCTCACTGACCTGCAGCCCGCCACTGTCCTGAGCGCCATCTACACGGCTGTGTTCGCGTCCCTGATTGGCTACGGCATCTGGAACCGGTTGTTGTCGCTGTACCCGAGTTCCGACGTCGTGCCTTTCACGCTTTTGGTCCCGGTGGTGGGGATGACGGCCGCGTGGCTGGTGTTGAACGAGATTCCAACACTGACCGAGATCCTGGGCGGGCTGGTCCTCCTCCTGGGGGTAGCCACGGCGGTGCTCGGTGCCGGACGCAAAATACGCCCCGATACTCCCGTTGTGAGGCCCGCTCTGCGGCTCTAAATCCCGCGCAAGCGCGCAAAGCGGGCCCCGCAACGCAAGGAATCAGCGCAAAGCGGGCCCCACAACGCGGCAGAATCAGCGCAGGTTGAAGATGGTCCGGTGCCAGTCCTTCTCGGTGACGCCCTCCAGCTCGAACATCACGTGCTTCACCTGGGTGTACTCCTCAAAGGAGTAGGCGGACATGTCCTTGCCGAAGCCGGATTGCTTGAAGCCGCCGTGGGGCATTTCGGAGATGATCGGGATGTGATCGTTGACCCAGACGCAGCCCGCTTTGATCTCGCGGGTGGCTCGCAGAGCCCGCTGGAGGTTGTTGGTCCAAGCCGAGGCGGCCAGCCCGTAGACGGTGTCGTTGGCGAGGTTGATCGCTTCATCATCGGTGTCGAACGGCAGGACCACAAGGACCGGGCCGAACACCTCGTCTTTGACAATTTCCGAGTCCGGCGCCGCGTCAACCACCAGCGTGGGCCGGTAGAAAGCACCCTTCTCCAAGCCCCCATCGGCAGGCGCATACCCGCCGGCCATCACCTTGCCGTAGCTGCGGGCACGCTCCACCATCCCTGCCACATGATCGCGCTGCTTGAAGGAGACAAGGGGGCCCAGGTCCGCATCAGTATCCCCGGGGACGCCAAGGACGATCCCCTCAAAGCGGGCGGCTACCTTCGCAACGAACTCCTCGTAAATGCTCCGGTGCACTATTGCCCGGGTGGCAGCGGTGCAGTCCTGGCCGGTGTTGATCAGTGAGCCGGCCACCGCGCCGTGGACGGCAGCGTCCAGATTGGCGTCATCAAACACCACGAAGGGAGCCTTGCCACCCAGTTCGAGGTGCACGCGTTTGGCGTTCACCGCAGCAGCCTCCAGGACAGTGCGGCCAATCGCAGTAGAACCCGTGAAAGACACCATGTCCACGTCCGGGTGCCGCATGAGCGCAGCCCCAACAATGGCGCCGTCGCCCACCACCACGTTCACCACGCCGTCGGGCAGGCCTGCATCCGTGAGCGCTTGCGCGAACATCAGGGAGGTCAGCGGAGTGATTTCGGCGGGCTTGAGAACAATGGTGTTGCCCGCCGCGATGGCCGGAAGGATCTTCCACGCCGCCATTTGCAGGGGGTAGTTCCACGGGGCGATGGACCCCACAACGCCCATGGATTCCCGGCGAATGGAGGAGGTGTGCTGGGGGGAGTACTCGGCGGTGGCTTTGCCCTCGAGGTGTCGTGAAGCCCCTGCGAAGAAGTCGATGTTGTCGATGGTCCCGGGGACGTCGAACTCCCTGGTCAACCGTAGAGGTTTGCCCGTCTGCGAACTTTCAACCCGGGCGAATTCCTCTGCGCGCTCTTCCATGATCCTGGCGAACTTTTGCAGGATCCCGGCGCGTTCCCCCGGGGCTGTTCGGGACCATCCCGGGAAGGCTGAACGGGCCGCTGCCACAGCCAACTCCAGATCCTCCAGTGAAGCAAGCTTCACCGTTTCCACCACCTCGGAGGTGGCCGGGTTGATGACGTCCAGGCTGTTTCCGGAGGTGCCGGACAGCCGTTTTCCGTTGATGAACTGGTGCATGGGGGTACCGTGCTTTCCCTGCCGGGCGTCGCTGTCCGGGCAGTACTGAATGAACGACGCCGGGTGGTGGCGTCATGTGGGGGAGGCGGGTTGCGTTGCTGGTAAAGCAGGCGGCCGGGCGGGGAGGCCAGGGCAGCAGGCCGGTCAGGCCTGCTTGGTGCTTTCCCGCTCGGCGCTGTCCAAGATTGCCGCAAGACCGGCTTGGAACGCCTTGAGGGAGTCCAGGTTTTGCAGTGCTGCGTGGTGCTTTTCAAGGAGTGGATGTCCGGAAATGCGTGTGAACACCCGGGGGTTGATCCAGGGATCGTGGCCTTCGGAGTCCGGTAGCCGCTGAATCTCCACCGCGATGCCGGCGCCGAGTGCAAGGGTGTAGCTCTCCAATGCCGCGTAGTAATGCACCACGCGGTCCTCCGCCAGTCCCGCGTCGGTGAGGCATTGCAGAACGAACTCGATCGCCTTCAACTCGCCGGGGCCGTAGGTGTCCGTAGCGAATGACTCGCTCCCCAAGGAGGGATGTTGCATAAAGGCTTTGAGGAGTTCGTCGAGGTACGCCTCCAACCGGGCGCGCCAGTGAAGATCCCGTGCCATGGCCAGAGTGCGTTCCACGGACATCATGAACAGCTGGTCCAGTGCTGCCCTGATGATCGCGTCCCGGTTCCGGAAATGCCGGTAGACGGCGGTGGCGTCTACCTCAAGTTCCTGTCCCAAGCGGCGGACCGTTAGCCGTTCGCCGAGTTCCTGGCGTGAGATCCGCAGGACGGCGTCAATGATGGTGGCCGGGTCAAGGCGCGTGCGGCGGTCCGTCGACTGTGCTGGCTGCACCATCAGTTGTCCGCCTTCCATGCGTTCCCCGGTTGAATATCAACCTACATGATTCATGGCCTCCTCCTTTCCAGTTCACGTCAAACTTTTCAGATCAGTCAAAGACTTTGTCAGCGTTGATGTCAACACTGTTGACTTTAATGTGATCCGGCTCATAGTGTGTCTCGCAGAGTTGAATTTCCCATGAAAGGACTCCACCGTGCATGCAGAGATTTTGTTTGAGAACGGATGGGTGTACACCGGCAACGACGCCGGCCCCCTCCGAGCAAACCTGGCGATCGCCGAAGGCCGCATCATCGCCATCGGTGAACCCGAGGACGTCAGTGCAACCGTCACGCCGGAGACCCGCAGGGTTGACCTCCAGGGCCAACTGGTGGTGCCCGGTTTCCAGGACGCCCACATCCACCCCATCTTCGCCGGGATAGAGCTGCTTCAATGCGACCTGACAGCGGCCACCAGCGCAGAAGATGCCGTGGCGACTGTGGCCCGCTACGCCGAGGAAAACCCTGACGAACCATGGATCCTGGGCGCTGGATGGTCCATGGACTTCTTCCCCGGCGGCACTCCCACCCGTGACCTGCTGGACGCCGTGGTGCCGGACCGCCCCGTCTACCTCATCAACAGGGACCACCACGGGGCATGGGCCAACACCGCTGCCTTCACAGCAGCGGGAATAGGCGCCGAAACCCCCGATCCGGAGGGCGGACGGCTGGAACGCGAAGAAGACGGGACGCCGGCGGGCACAGTCCATGAAGGTGCCATGGACCTGTTCAACGCAGCCAAGCCGGCGGTGCCCTACGAGTTGGCGTACCAAGGCCTGCTTGCATCCCAGAAACTGCTCCTCGCCCAAGGTATTACGGCCTGGCAGGACGCCTGGGTTCCCATCCCTGAAGGCGAACACGCCGATCACTTGGACGTCTACGCGGACGCGGCGAAAAACGGAGACCTCAAAGTCCGGGTCACGGCATGCCAGTGGTGGGACCGTACGGCCGGAATGGGCCAGCTGGAAGCAATTGTGGAACGGCGGGACAGGGTGGCCGGCGCCTTCGATCACACGATGCTCAACGCCAACACCGTCAAAGTGATGGTGGACGGTGTGGCGGAGAACTACACCGCCGCCATGCACCATGTTTACCTTGATCACCACGGTCACCACACGGACAACCGGGGCCTCGAATTCTTCGACCCGGACGAGTTGAAGGAGTTCGTCACGGCCATTGATGATTCAGGCATGCAGGTCCACTTCCACGCACTGGGCGACCGCGCCGTAACCGACTCTCTGGACGCGCTCCAGGCAGCCCGGGACAGCAACGGAATCAACGATCACCGGCACCATCTGGCGCACCTGCAAGTGGTCCGCAGCGAGGACGTTGCACGTTTTGCCGCGCTGAATGCGGCGGCCAATGTGCAGGCTCTCTGGGCCTGCCACGAAGAACAGATGGACACCCTGACGCTCCCGTTCCTTGAACCGGGTGCCGAGGACAGGCACTACCCTTTCGGTGAACTTGCCTCCGCGGGTGCCCGTTTGGTGGCCGGAAGCGACTGGCCGGTCTCCACGGCAGACCCCATCGCGGCCATCCACGTGGCAGTCAACCGCACGGCACCGGGGGAGGACCTGCCCCCGCTCGGTCCCGAATCACAAAAGCTCAGCCTCAAACAGATCCTGGATGCCTACACCCGCGGCTCAGCCTGGATCAACCATCTGGACGCGGAAACGGGAACATTGGAACCGGGCAAACTTGCCGATCTCGCCGTCTTGGACGTCAACATTTTTGATCTCCCTGCGGAGGAACTGCACCGTGCGGTGGTGACGCAGACGTGGATTGGGGGCGAGTGCGTCTATGACCGCGCACTCACCGGCAACACTGAAGCCCGGGACAACCACGTCCAGCCTGCTCCGGTGATGCCATGAGGCCGCCAACACCGCCGTCACCTGCGCCCTCAACTGCGAAGGGTGCCGTGCGCTCAAAACAGCGGACGACGCCGTCGCGCATCACCGCGGTGGGCGTCGCCGCCGTCGTGGCCGGCTTGGTCCTGGGCGGCTGCGGCGTCCGGCCCGCCAGCGTGACTGACGCCGCGGGCGGAGCCAAGTTCACCATGTCCGACTCCACTCCGGCCCCCACTAAGGAGATCGATAACTTCAATTGGGCCATGTACGCGGAGCCGTTCTCCCTGGACTATGCGTACGCCTTCGACTACCCGGACAACACTGTCTTGTCCAATGTGTGTGAGTCGCTGTTCCGTTGGAATGCCGACCTTTCCACGTCGCCGGGCCTGGCCACAAGGGTGGAGAATCCGGACCCGTTGACGTGGGTTTACACCATCCGGGAGGGCGTGAAGTTTCACGACGGCAGCGAGATGACCGCGGATGATGTTGTGGCCTCACTGAGCCGCCATCTGGATCCGGAAGTGGGTTCGTTCTGGGCCTCCGCCTACCAAAATGTGGAGTCAATCGAGAAGACCGGCGATTTTGAGGTCACGGTCACCACCACCCGGCCGGATTACGTCTTCAACAGCTCTTTGGTGGGTGCCACCGGGGTGGTGGAGTCCGCCAAGACGCTGGAAGCGGCGGGCAAGGACTACGGCAACTCGAGTACCGGCGTGAACTGCACCGGCCCCTTCAAGTTCGAGCAATGGGAAGCCGGGGAAAGCATCACGCTCAAACGGTTCGACGACTACTGGGACCCGGAGCTCAAAGCCAAGTCAGGCCAGGTCACTTTCAAGATGCTCCCCGATGCCACGTCCCGGATCAACGCGTTCCAGACCGGCGAGATAGATGGTGGCTTCGCGATCCCGTCCAATGCCATGGACATCCTGAAGGCCAACAAAGACGCCGGAACCTTGTACTTCGGCGAGGACACGTCGGTGCAAAGCATGGTCTTCACCAACCTCGCCGGCACCTTCAAGGACGTCCGGGTGCGCAAGGCGCTGATGATGGCCATCAACCGTGAAGCCTTGATCAAAGCGGCGGAACAGGGCTATGCGAAGAAAACGGACGCGCTGACCATCAAGAGTGTGTGGAAGGACGTTCAACCCCAGACCACGGATGAGGCTTTCGACGGCTTGCTGTCCGCGCCCTATGACCTGGAAGAAGCCAGGAAACTCATCAAGGAAGCAGGGGCCGAGGGCAGCAAGTTTGTCTTCGCCACTGCCTCACTGAACGCCGCTTTCGACATCACGGCACGGGCCATCGCGTCCGCGGCCAAGGAAATTGGCTTGGACCCTGAAATCCAGACCATGTCCAACGACAAATACACCACGCTCTTCTCCGACCCGGAGGCCCGCAAGAACGTGGACCTTCTGGTGACGTCCTGGTACCTCTCCAGCACCGAGCCGTTGGAAATGTACAGCGTGCTGCGCACCGGAGATTTCAGCAACTACGGCGGCTGGAGCAACCCGGAATTCGATGACCTGGTCAATACCGCCTACACCGTGCAGGACCCCGATGCCCGGGGCAAGCTCACGGGCCAGGCCGCCAAGCTGGCCGCCGATGACGTGGTGTGGGGGCCGCTCTATGAGACCGTCACGTCCATGTGGATGGGCAAGCGCATCACCGGGGCGGACCCGTCCATCAACTACATGTACTTCCCGTGGGCAGCCCAGATAGGAGGTCGCTGACATGACCGCTACAGATCACGTACAGGCCTCGGCGCCGGCCGTTCCCACCCGTAAACGGGAAAAAGGCAAGGCAACCCGCCCGGCGATGTACATACTGAAGAAGCTGCTGGCCCTGGTGCTGACATTGTTTGTGGCCTCACTGGCCGTGTTCTTCTCACGCTTCCTGGTTCCCGGCGATCCCGCCCGGTTCCTGCTGAGGGGACGCAGCCCCAAACCCGAGGCACTTGAAGAGATCACCCGGCAATTCGGCCTGGATAAACCAGCTTGGGAACAATACCTGAATTGGCTGGGCGGGATTCTCCAAGGGGATTGGGGACGTTCACTGACCTACCGCCAGGACGTTTCGGACGTCTTGCTCGGACGGCTGCCCACCACTCTGCAACTCGTAGCACTCGCGGCAGTTTTTATTACCGTCCTGGGATTGTTCGCCGGCATTGTGGCCAGCCTGAACAAGGGCTTCGGTGACCGCTTCATCCTCATCACCCTCACCGCAGCCGGCGCCGTTCCGCCGTTCGTGGCAGCCATCGCCTTGGTAGCGCTCTTCTCCGTGGGCTTGGGCTGGTTCCCCTCCTTCGGAAGCGGCGACGGCGGATGGGACCGGATCTGGCATCTCACCCTCCCGGCACTCGCCTTGGGCATCACCTACATCGCCATGGTGGCCAGGGTGACCCGTTCCTCCATGAACGAGCAGCTGCTCCGCGAACACGTTGAGGTGGCCACCAGCCGCGGCCTCACCCGCGGATCGGTGGTGGCACGCCACGTCCTGCGCAACGCCTTGGGACCCATCCTGACCGTGAGTGGTGTTTTGGTGGCCGGACTTTTGGTCTCCAGCGCCATCATCGAACGCACTTTCGGCCTTTCCGGCATCGGACAGCTTTTGGTGCAGTCCATCGACAGGCTCGACTTCGGCGTTGTCCAGGCGATCGTCATGGTGGTGGTTGCAGCGTTCGTCCTGGTCAACACCGTGGTGGACCTCGTCCAACCCCTCATTGATCCGCGCATTGCGGCCGGAACGGAGTCACGATGACGTTAGCCATCCAGCTGCCACAGGCGGGGCTTCGCCGTTACGGCAGCCTCCTGTCACCCATGGCGTGGGGCGCGCTGGCCGTTGCCGCCGTCGTCGTACTTCTTTCACTTTTCGCCCCGGTCCTGGCACCGTACGACCCCGACTATGTGGACCTCAACAACGTTCTTGCCGGACCCGGCGGGCAGCACCTGCTGGGGACCGACGCCCTGGGCCGCGATCTCCTCAGCCGGCTCATGCACGGTGGGCGGACCTCGCTGCTGGGGCCCACCATAGTGGTGATCGGATCCACCGTGCTGGGCCTGCTTCTTGGCCTGGTAGCCGGATGGTCCGAGGGGTGGCTGGGCAAGGTTTTGGGCCGTCTCTTCGATCTTCTCTTCGCTTTTCCCGCGCTGCTCATGGCCATGCTTGCCATCGCGTTGTTCGGCAAGGGGCTTTTCGCGCCCATCCTGGCCATGACCATCGCCTACGTTCCGTACGTTGCCAGGCTGGCGCAGTCCTTGGTGGTGGCTGAGCGGAGCAGGCCGTATGTCCAGGCATACCGGGTGCTCGGATTCCGGACACCCTGGGTGGTGCTGGGACGGGTTCTGCCCAACCTCATTCCTACCGTGGGCGCCCAGTCAACACTGAACTTCGGCTATGTGCTGGCCGACCTCGCGGCGCTCTCCTTCATCGGGCTCGGCGTGCAACCGCCCACCAGCGACTGGGGCGCCATGATCGAGGAATCCCGTGGCGCCCTGCTGGGCGGTTACATCCTCCCCGCCTTCTGGCCCGCGTTGGTAGTGGTCCTGGTGGTGGTGGCCGTGAACGTCATCGGCGAGGAACTCTCAGACCGCATCGGAGGAAAACTTTCATGAGCCAGCTCTTGAAGATCGAAAACTTTACGCTTGGCTTCCCGGGCCGGCCGCCGCTGCTGGATGGCGTCTCCCTTCACGTGAACGACGGCGAAGCTGTAGCCTTGGTGGGGGAGTCCGGCTCGGGTAAGTCGCTGACCACCCGGGCCGCGCTGGGGTTGCTTCCCGGCGGTTCGGAATCCTCCGGGACCGTGGCGGTTCAGGGCCTCGATACCCTCACGGCCAGCAAGCAAAGCCTCATGGAACTGCGCCGGAAACACGCTTCCATGATCTTCCAGGACCCCAGGGCCGGGATCAATCCCGTCCGCACCGTGGGGGACTTCCTCACCGAAACCCTGCTTCGCTTTGATGGGTTGTCCCGTGCGGAGGCCACGGAACGGGCTGTGAAACAGCTGGAGCAGGTTGGGTTGCGGCGGGCAAAAGAGCTCATGGACCAGCACCCGCACCAGCTCTCCGGTGGCATGCTGCAGCGCGTCATGATCGCAGCAGCGCTCCTGAATTCACCGGACCTGTTGCTGTGCGACGAGCCCACCACCGCGCTGGATGTCACAACCCAGGCGGGAATCGTGAAGCTCCTCCGTGAAGAGCAACAGTCGCGGGGGATGGGAATGCTCTTCATCACGCACGACCTCAACCTCGCAGCAAGCTTGTGCGAACGCGTCTATGTGCTCCGACGCGGCGAAGTGGTGGAGCACGGGCCCACCCGCACTGTGTTTCTTACTCCTGAGCAGGACTACACGCGGCAACTGGTAGAGGCGACACCCGTCATTGAGCCACGGGCTGCTTCCTCTGTGGCGGTTTCCGGGCTGGATTCAGCCCCTTTGCTGAAGGTCACTGGTCTATCCAAGACGTACCAGCTTCCCCGCGGCGAGGTCATCACGGCCCTGGAAAGCGCCGATTTCAGCTTGCCGGAGGGCGGCTCCCTGGGCATCGTGGGTGAGTCCGGCTCCGGAAAGTCCACCCTCGCCCGGCTGGTGGTGGCTCTGGAAACCGCCACCGCCGGCGAACTCGCCCTCCGGGACGTACCGCGTCCGCGCCGCGCCTTGAAAGCCTCCGAAAGGAAATTTCTTGCCAAGGACGTCCAGATTGTGTTCCAGGATCCCTACCTGTCTTTGGACCCGCGCATCCCTGTAGGGAACGCCGTAGCCGACGTCTTCCGCCTGCATCAAAAGCAAGGACGCAAGGAAGCCAAGGAAAGTGCCCGCAACCTGCTGGGACGGGTGGGCATCGGAGCGGAACGGGTCGAAGCCCTGCCCCGTGCCCTCTCCGGTGGCCAGCGGCAACGCGTTGCGTTAGCAAAAGCGCTTGCTGCCCGCCCACGCCTGCTGGTCCTGGACGAGGCCACCAGTGCATTGGACGTTTCGGTTCAGGCCCAAGTGCTGGAGCTCGTGGAGGAACTCCGGGACCAGCTCGGGCTGACCATCTTGTTTGTCACCCACGATCTCGCTGTGGTCTCACGCTTGTGCTCGGAGATTCTGGTGATGCATCAGGGAAGGATCGTGGAGCACGGGCCCACAGCGCGAATCCTTGAGGATCCTGGAGATGACTACACGCGGAACCTCATCGCCTCCCGTCCCCGGCCATTGTGGGACGCCGAACCGGTAACTGCCTGAGCAGTAGCGGTCACGAACAGCCCCGGCGCCTCATCAGCGCGCCTAGAAACAGGAGAACCTCCCGTGAAGACCACCGTTTTCGAACGGAATGTCCCGCAGACCGCCGTCGTATCCCATGCGCTGGCAGGTGCGGCCCACCGGCCGTACTGGATCGACCACCTCAAGGACTCAGCCACCCGCTACCCCCAACTCGACGGCGATGCTGCCGCGGACTTAGTGATCGTCGGCGGCGGCTACACCGGATTGTGGACAGCGTTACGCGCCAAGGAACGCGACCCCGGCAGGACAGTGATCCTGCTGGAAGGGGAGCGGGTGGCCTGGGCAGCTTCGGGCCGTAATGGTGGTTTCTGCGAGGCGAGCCTCACCCACGGCCATGAGAACGGAAAGAACCGGTGGCCGGACGAGTTGGAAACCCTGGACCGCTTGGGCATGGAAAACCTGGACCGCATGCAGGAGGCCGTGGAGAAGTACGGCATGGATTGCGAGTGGGAGCGCACCGGAGAGCTCAACGTTGCAGTGGAACCGCATCAAGTGGCGTGGCTCCAGGAGGACGACAGCCCAGGCAGCGTCTTCCTGGACCAGGACGCCGTCCGTGCAGAGGTCAACTCGCCCACTTACCTGGCAGGCCGCTGGCACAAAGACTCCGTGGCCATGGTCCATCCGTACAAACTAGGGCTGGAATTGGCGCGGGTGGCTACTGAGCTGGGTGTGGTGATTTACGAAAGCACACGAGTTCGCGAGTTGAACGATCATGAGCACGGCGTCACGGTTGTCACGGAGCGCGGCATCGTGGAAGCGGGACACGTGGTCCTTGGTACCAACGTGTTTCCTTCACTTCTGAAGCGGAACCAGCTCATGACGGTGCCGGTGTACGACTACGCACTCATGACCGAGCCCCTCACCGCAGAGCAGTTGGAGTCCATCGGTTGGGGGAAGCGGCAGGGCATCGGGGACGTAGCCAACCAGTTCCACTATTACCGCATCACCAAGGACCACCGGATCTTGTTCGGAGGCTACGACGCGCTCTACTTCTGGGGACGCCGCGTTGACCAAAAGCACGAACACCAGCCGGCAACGTGGGAGAAGATCGCCTCGCACTTCTTCACCACGTTCCCGCAGCTCGAAGGCCTGAAGTTCACCCATAAGTGGGCCGGACCCATCGATTCGAGCACCCAGTTCTGCGCGTTCTTCGGCACCGCGCGGAAGGGGCGGGTGGCGTACGCGGCCGGTTTCACAGGGCTGGGAGTGGGAGCCACGGCCTTCGCCGCCGATGTCCTCCTGGACCTGTTGGCCGGCCTCGACACCGAGCGCACCCGGCTGGAGATGGTACGGAAACGCCCCCTGCCCTTCCCGCCTGAGCCGCTGGCATCGCTGGGCATCAACCTGACGCGCTGGTCCATGGACAGGGCCGATCACAACCAGGGCAAACGGAACCTTATCCTCAAAGCCCTCGACGCCGTGGGCCTGGGTTTCGACTCCTGACCCACCCGTTGTGGGGCCCGCTTTGCGCGTTTGGATCACGGGTTGGGGCGCAGAGTGGGCCTCGCAACGCGGGGTGGTTTGTTGTGGGGCCTGTTTTGCGTGTTTGGATCCCGGTTTTGGGGCGCAGAGTGGGCCTCGCAACGCGGGGGGTGGGGCGTTAGCGCTTGGGTACGGGCTTGCGTTGGGTGGAAGCGCTCGACGCCGGACGCTTGGCTTGCGCTGCTGGCGTACGGGGCGCGGGACGCTTGGTGGACGAGGCCTTCGCAGTGCTCGAAGGGCGTTGCATCTGGGCGGCCGGGCGCTTGGCTGGCACGGCCGGTCGGGAAGCCGCGGGTTTGCGGGGAGACGCCGTTCGCTTGGCTGGAGTCGCAGGTCGTCGGACTGGCGCAACAGACCGTGAACCAAACGACGGCACCACTGCCCCAAGGAAGAGCACCGCCAGTGTCCCGACCCCCGCCGCAGCTGCCAAGTAGAAGTAGATGTCCGAATCCTGGGTGCTCACCGCACTGCCCAGAGCGTTGGCATCCTGGTTGAAGGCAATGCCCCACATCCGCAGGAAAGCGATGCTGCAACCTATGAAAACGCTGGTGCCCGCTGCGCCAAGCAGGACCACAAGATAGCGTCGGCGGCTAAAGACTTGCACGAGGGAGGCCAGATAGCAGACCAGCACAGCGCCAAGGAACAAGTACAGGACCAGTTCCTCCAGAACCACGGCGGCCAGCACCAACAGCCCGAGTGAGACGAATGCGGCCACCACCGCAAGCTTCCCGCTGTTCCCCATGTGACGCATGAGGTTAATCATCGCCGACCAAGTGGCCGCGCCACGCCGTCGTACATTGCAGTTGGATACCGTTGCGGGGCCCACTCTGCGCCCCTAACGCCAAGAAGGAGGCGCAGAGCGGGCCTCACAACGCTCGTCCGTTTGCTTGCCGGGCCCACTCTGCGCCCTAAAAGCCAAGAAGGAGGCGCAGAGCGGGCCTCACAACGGGCAAGCCAGGGCTACTTGATGACGTACCCGTGCATGATGGTCATCACGGCGGCCACGCTTTGCTCACGCGTACGTTCAGGGTTGTACGTCTGCCGGTCCAGCCCCACAACGAAAATAGCCCCGAAAATCGCTGCTTCCAACGAGCCGCGAGCAATGCTCTCGTCCACCTTGTATCCCGTCGCGACGCTCTCCACGGCCGAGCCGATAACGGCCAGGAGTTCAGCGCGGAGCTCGGCAAACACGGCACTCCATTCGCCGGGCGTGCGCCAGTTTTCGCTGACCCACAGGCGGGCAAAGGAGGGGTAGTCGTCCATGAATTCCATGGCCTGGCCCACCATGTTGTTCATGGATTCCAGGGGATCGCTGCTCTGCCCGCGGACGTCCTGCAAGCGGACCAGCATGATGTCCACACCGTGCCGCAGCAACTGTGCGATCAGATCGGACTTGCTGCCGAAGTTGTAGTAGACAGTCCCTTTCGACACCCCGGCAGCGGCCGCAATTTCATCCACGGTCACCCCCGCAGCGCCGCGCTCGCCGATCAGCTCCATGGAGGCCTCGAACAGGCGCTGCTTGGTGGCGTTGGTACGGCCGGGGCGGAGTTTCTTGTCTGCGGGACCGGCCGTGCCGGCGGTGGAAGCAGTGCCGGCGGTGGAAGGGACCGGCTCGGTGGTGCTCATACTGCGATCTCCGGCTTCAGCGTCTTGAGGGTCCACACCTTGTGCTTGCGGACGGCGAGCGTTGACAGTGCCGCTCCCAGCAAAGTGTATCCAAGCAGGCCCAGCACGGTGGGCCAGATCATGCTGAGTTCGCCGCCGTAGATCAGGTGCCGCATGCCGGTGACCACGTAGCCCATGGGCAGGACCTCGTGCACAACGTGGAGTGGCATGGGGGTGGTTTGCCACGGGAACGTTCCGCCCGAGGACACAAGTTGCAGGACCAGCAGGATCAGCACCACGAACTTTCCGGGCGTCCCCATGAGCGCTACGATCCCCTGGATGATGGCGCTGAAGGCCATCACCGCGGCCAGCATGAACAACCACATTCCGATGGGGTGGGCAGGGTTCAGGCCCAGGCCTAGGTCCACCACCAGGGTGAGGATGGTGGCCTGCAGCACCGAGACCACGAAGAACGGCAGCCAGCCCCCGACGGCGATTTTCCAGGCGGGGGCGTTAGACGCCAAGGCCCGTTGGGTGATGGGTCGCATGGCCTGGACCAGCATGAACACGCCAATCCACAGTGCAAGGGTCAGGAAGAAGGGAGCCAGGCCTGCACCGTAAGAACCTGCCTTGGCTTGGGAGACGTTGTCCACGGCCACTGGATCAGCGATCACCTTGGACACGCTGTTCTTCTGGTCATCGTTGGGGTTGGGGATCTCTCCCGCACCCTTGGCCAGCTCCGTGGCCAGGGTATGTGAACCGTCGGACGCGGTCACTGCGCCGCTGGCGAGCTGGCCTGCACCGTCGTCAAGTTGATGCGCGCCGTCGTCAAGCATGGCGGCGCCGTCCAAGGCTGTCTGCTGGCCGGCGGCCAACGTTGATGCGCCCGTGCTCAGCTGCCCGGCGCCGTCCGCTGCCTGGGAGATCGCGTCGGTAAGGGCAGGCGTCGCAGCTGCGAGCTGGGATGCTCCGGCGCTCACGGCGGCTGATCCGTCCGAAAGCTGCTGGATCTTGGCAGCGTCGCCAGCAATCTTGGACTTCGCGTCCGTCACCGGGCTCGATGCTGCGGCGGCATCAAAGTCAGCCAGGACGTTATCGGCCTGCTCCTGAGTCAGCACTCCGGCCGTGACCAGCCGAGCGTTCGATTCCACCACGCGGTTGCGGAGGCCCTTGTCCGCCGCGTCGAGTTGCCCGACGACGTCCTGGACTTTCGCGTTCAGCTCGGCATTTCCGGCGGCTACTTGGGCTGCTCCGTCCGCGAGTTTCCGTGAATCGGCGGGAAGGGTAGCGGTCTTGTTTTTGAGCTCGGTCAGGCCCGAGCTCAACTGGCCCGCACCGGCGTTCAGCTGCACAGCGCCGTCGCGCAATTGGGTTTGCCCGGCCACCAGTTGGTCCGCACCGGTGACCAGTTGGCTAGTTCCGCTGTGCAGCGTCGCGGCGCCGTCACTGAGTTTCCCTACACCTGTGGCCAACTCCGAGGCGCCGTCCGCGGCCTTCACGATGGACGCGTGAATGGTGCCGAAACCGGTGAGGAGCTGGTTGGCCGTTTCCTCGCCCACTTCCTTGGCCACCGTTGAATGCACGGCCGTTGTCAGCTTGTCCACGATGGTGCTCAGGAGGTAGTTGTTGGCGTCGTTGGTGGTGACGTGCAGCATGGCCTGGTTGGCGGCGTCGAAACTGCCGGGGGAGACCAAGTTGGCTGAGAAATCCTTGGGAATGCGCAGGGCGAAGGCATATTCACCCGTGCGAACTCCTGCGTCTGCATCCTCAGCGCTGGAGACCTGCTTCCAGTTGAAGACGTGGCCCTCCACCAGGCTGTCCGCCACCTTCTTGCCGGCTTGCAGCTGGGTGCCGTCTTTTGAGGTGGCGCCCGTGTCCTCCACTACCAAAGCGGCGTCGATCTGGTTCAGGTTGCCGTATGGATCCCAGTTCGCGTAAAGGTACACCGCGCCGTACAGCAACGGGACCATGGTGAGGGCGAGGATGGTCAGCTTGGGCAGGAGCCCGCCGGTCATGCGCTTGAGTTCGGAGCGGGCCAGCCGCAGAACAGTCACTTTGCAGTCCTTTGAAGGTTTTCGTGGTCAGGTTGGGCAGCTGCTGTGGTGGCTGCCGGTGCTTCAGGCGCCGCTTGGGCAGCGTGCTTGGCCTTGGGCTCGACGGCGGTTGGGGGCTTTGGCTCGGCAGGCGCGGCTTCGGCCTCCGGTTCAGGGGGATGCGTCACCGAGTTACCGATCACCGCTGCGGAGCCGGTCCAGTTGTCCGCGAGGGCACCTACCACCGCGACGACGGCTAGCGGCCGTCCGGCGTCGGACGCCAAAGCCTGAAGCCGGGGCAACCAAGCGGCGGGATCCGCACTATGCCGGTCAGGGGAGTCCAGCACCAGGAGGTCTGTTGCCGGATCTGCCAAGGCCAGCGCGGTCAGGAGTTCAAGGCGGCGTGCGGCGGGAAGTTGCTCGATCCATAGTCCGGCGATGTCTTCAAAGCTGTTGACCTTCAACCATGGTTTGCTCAGCAGCGCGCCGCGGTAACGGCGGGGGATAAGGGAGAGGTCCTCGGTGACGAGGTCTCGGACGCTGAGGTGTTGCTCGGGCTCGTTGACGCCCGGGGAGTCAACCAGTGCACTGGCGAGGCGGATCTTCTTGGTTTTGGTGGTGGTGTCCCAGCTGAGGACGCCGTTGCTTGGCTTCATGCGGCCGCTCAACGCCAACGCCAGGGCGGTCCGCTGGTCCTGGCCGTCTCCAGCGACGAGCAGGAGTTCACCGCGGCGGACTTGAAGTGACGTTGCCGGAAGGAGATCGCCCCGGCGGCCGTTGATCTGAAGTTGCTGTACGGACAGCACAATGAAGCCTTTCGCAGAAATGGTGTCTGCTGAAAGTCTAACTAAACTGACCAGTCAGTTCAAATAGAGATTTAGAGTCCGTACTGTTCCAGAAGTCGCAGCCATACCTCGCTGATGGTTGGATAGGACGGAACGGCATGCCAGAGCCTGTCCAAGGGAACCTCGCCCACTATGGCGATCGTTGCTGAGTGTAGGAGTTCGGCCACACCTGCACCTACGAAAGTGGCTCCCAGGATGACGTTGCGGTCCTCATCCACCACCATCTGCGCCCAGCCTTTGTAATCAGGGGAGTGGAGTTGGGAACCTGAGACGTTGATGGGCAATTCCACGCCCGTGACGTTCTTGCCCTGCAGGAGTGCCTGTTCAAGGCTCAGGCCCACTGACGCCACTTCGGGATCGGTGAACACGACGCTCGGGACAGCGTGATCGTTGGCGGTATGGGCCCAAGCACTCCACGGCTGGGGCGCGCCTTTGAGCTTTCCGCTGGCCCTTGCTGCGATTGCGTCGCCGGTAGCCCGGGCCTCGTATTTGCCCTGGTGGGTCAACAGCACCTTGCCGGCTGCGTCCCCGGCCGCGTAGAGCCACAATCCGCTGGTGCCATCACTGGCAGGACCCTCCACCAAACCGCTGGCGTCGGTGGTGAGGCGCAGGCGTTTGCCGTCCGGCGCTTCCACGCCCACATTTTCCAAGCCAAGGTTGGCCAAAGCGGGGTGACGTCCCGAGGCGACCAGGAGTTGATCGGCCACCAGTGACTTGCCGTCAAAAGTGACCGTCACCGAGCCGTCGTCGTTCTTCTCCGTCTTTTGTACGTCAGTGTGGACGTGGACAGTCACGCCGTCGGCGCGAAGCCCCGCCAACACCAGATCGGCAGCTTCCTCCGGGTAGCTGCTCAGCAGGCGTCCGCGGGCAATCAACGTGACGTCCGAGCCGAGGCGGGCGAACGCCTGCGCCATTTCCACCCCTGCCACGCCTCCGCCGAGCACCGCAAAACGCTTGGGGATTTCCTTTGCTGCGGTGGCGCCGCGGGTTGTCCAGAAGGGAACGTCGCTGAGGCCGTCAATATCCGGAATGGTGGGAGTTGAACCTGTCGCGATCACCACGGCGTGGTGGGCTTTGAGTGAGTAGTTGTTGCCATCGAGCCCATCCACCTGGACCTCGCGGGGTCCCGTGATGCGGCCCCGGCCGCGGATCAACTCAATGCCGGCACTGTCCAGCCATTCGACCTGGCTGCCGTCCTGCCAATTATTCGTGAACCAATCCCGGTGCTTGAGGGCAGCCTCGGCGTCCACGGTTCCAGTGATCGCTTCCTTGGCCCCGGGTATGACTTGGGCGGCGTGGAGCACATTCCCCGGACGGAGGAGCGCCTTTGAAGGGATGCACGCCCAGTAAGAGCACTCGCCGCCCACCAGCTCGCTTTCGATGATCACCGCCGTCAGGCCGCCACGAACCACCCGGTCCGCTACGTTTTCTCCAACGGCGCCCGCGCCGATCACGATTACATCGAATTCCCGGGAGCTCTCGGCAGTCATGGGGAAAGCCTACAACCGCTCCCTGAGCGTTGTGGGGCCCGCCCTGCGGGGTTGGAGTGGGTTTTGGGGCGCAGAGCGGGCCCCGCAACGCGAGGGTGTTGTGTTGTGGGGCCTGCTCTGCGGGGTTGGAGTGGGTTTTGGGGCGCAGAGTAGGCCCCACAAGGTGTAGGCAGTCCAAATAATGGGATTCGGATCTCAAAATACGGAACCGGCGGATAGGCTGCATGGCATGGGAGAAGAATCAAAGCCTTTTGTCGACTGGAGCTGGTGCGAGGACAACCCGGGAAAATTCGTTCTCGCGGATTCCCGGTGGTACCTCGACGGCTCTTCGGGGCGGGACGCATATCTGAACGGACACCTTCCCGGGGCCGTCTTCATCGACCTGGATCAGTGGCTATCCGGCCCTGCGTCCCCGGAGGTCGGCAGAAACCCGTTGCCTGATCCCGAGGTCTTTGCCCAAGGCATGCGGGAAGCCGGCATCAGCGACGCTGACACAGTAATTGCCTACGACGACGCCGGGGGAGTCATCGCCGCCAGGCTCGTGTGGATGCTCCGATCCACGGGGCACAACGCCGCGATCCTCAACGGCGGCCTGGGCGCTTATCCGGGCGAACTCAGCACCGAGGTGCTTGCGCCGCGGACGGGAGATTTCTCGGTTCGAACTTGGCCCGAGCACCTGCTCTCCGACATTTCCGAGGTATCCGACGGCGAACACACCGTGATCGACGCGCGGAATCGCGACCGTTTCGACGGACTCCAAGATCCCGTGGACCCTCGCCCTGGACACATACCCGGCGCAGTGAACGTCCCGTGCCGCGGAAACCTCGATTCGTCGGGACAACTGCTGCCCGAGCTCGAGATTCGCGCGAACTTCGAGCGCGCCGGCGTCCTGTCGGCAGGGAACGCCCTTTCCTACTGCGGTTCCGGAGTGACGGCCTGCCACAACCTGCTGATGATGGAGCAACTGGGAATGGGCCGGGGCAAGCTGTTCGTGGGCGGGTGGTCCCAGTACTCCCGTGCGCAGGAGAGGCCAGTGGCGAGCGTTTCACCAGGGTTGTGAGGCCTGCTTTGCGGGGTTGGAGTGGGTTTTGGGGCGCAGAGTAGGCCCCGCAACGCGAGGGGTGGTGTGTTGTGAGGCCTGCTTTGCGGGGTTGGAGTGGGTTTTGGGGCGCAGAGTAGGCCCCGCAACGCGAGGGGTGGTGTGTTGTGGGGCCTGCTTTGCGGGCTTGGTGTGGGTTTTGGGGCGCAGAGTGGGCCCCGCAACGCGAGGGGTTACGCGTGCATCGCGCCCTTGAACCAGCCCGTGATGCTGGCCGGGTGGGTGATCGCCGTACCAACAACCACAGCGAACGCGCCGGCGTCGAGGGCTTGCCGGGCGTGGGCAGGGGTATGGATACGGCCTTCCGCAATGAGCGGCTTACCCAACTCAGCGGAAGCGATCTGGGCCAACAGCTCCAAGTCAGGACCATCAGTCTTGGCGCGCTCGCCTGAATAGCCGGACAACGTGGTGCCGATCAGGTCCGCCCCTGCCTCCACGGCTGCAACGGCGTCATCAAACGAACCACAATCGGCCATCACCAGCGCATGTGAGTCGGCGTGGATGCCCGTCACCGTGGCAGACAAGGACAAGCCATCCGGACGTTCCCGCCGCGTTCCATCAATCGCCACAACATGAGCACCGGCATTCGCCACAGCAAGGGCGTGACGCAGCGTGGGGGTGATGAAGACACCGTGGTGCCCGTCCTTCCAGAGGCCAATGACAGGGACCTCGACGGCGGTGCGAGCGAACTGCACGTCGGCCAACCCTTGGACGCGGATCGCCGCAGCCCCGCCGATGACCGCTGACGCGGCCACTTGTGCGGTGGTCCTGGGATCACGCATGGGCTCCCCGGGGTACGCCTGGCAGGAGACGATCAACTGCGAGCGGAGGGCCTCAAGGCCTTCGGGGGTGAGAATCATGATGTCTCCCTATACTTACGGACTACTTAAGGACGAGTTTTGCGGCGCCAACAATGGCAGCGGTGTTGCCGAGGCGTGCCCGAACAACGGGCACGGAAACCAAGGGAGCCAGCAGTTCCTGACGCAAGGCAAACTCCATGGGCTTCCACCAGAGCTCGCCGGCGTCGGCCAGACCACCGGAAATCACGACGGTTTCAGGGTCAAGAATGTTGATGAGTCCGCCCACGGCTTGACCGGCCGCAGCTGCGCATACGTCTATGGCACATAGGGCTGCGGCGCGGTTATCAGCCGAACCTGCGACAGCACCGCCGTCGAGCCCAGCACCGCCGTCGAGCGCCTCAGCAGCGGCCAGTGCAAACACGCCCCGCGTGTCAGCTGCATGGGCAGAAGAGCCGCCAAACCGCAAAAAAGCCTCATAGAGTGCCGGCCCGGAAGCGATGGCCTCGACGTGCCCTGATCCACCGCATACGCACGCCAAGGGAGCCCCATCAAACGCGGCGTAGGGCGAAGCAAAATGCCCCACATGCCCGCCCACAAAGCGGTGCCCCAAGACAGGAGCGCCGTTCAACACAAAACTGCCGCCCACGCCCGTTCCGAACGCAACCATGAGAGAACTTGACGAGCCGGCGGCCGCGCCCAGCCAAGCCTCGCCAAGGGCGTGGGCGTGGACATCGTTGACGGCCTGCACGGCCGAAGGATGAAGTGACAGACGGGAACACAACCCGGAAACAAGAGAAGTCCCCGCCCAACCATGAATCGCATCAGTCGCAGACAGCACCGACCCGGCAACAGCGTCAATAACCCCCGCGGAGCCGACACCGACGCCGGAAACTGAAAGTCCGGCGTCGGCAGCGCGCTCCACCAAGCCCGTGATCAGCGCTGCGGTGGCGTCGAGGATCGCTTCGCCACCGGCCCGGTTCATGGTCGGAATGGTCTCCGACATCAACACGTCGCCGGAAGGGGTAACAACCCCGGCGGCGGTCTTGGTGCCGCCGAGGTCAACGCCGATCGCGTGGGCGGCTTGGGTCAGGGAAGCTGGCATCGAAATTTAGACCAGCCCGTTGCGTTCCAGGATCGAGCGGATCGCAGCCGTCTCGGATTCATTCAAAGACAGCATGGGCGAGCTCATGGTGTTGGACTCGATGACGC
The DNA here is from genome assembly GCF_902506065.1 of Arthrobacter sp. 9V. Taxonomy (GTDB): domain Bacteria; phylum Actinomycetota; class Actinomycetes; order Actinomycetales; family Micrococcaceae; genus Arthrobacter. The sequence goes on along the minus strand of NZ_LR732912.1, from coordinate 3,791,350 downwards.
CCATCACCTGCAGGGCGGTCTTGAACGCACCCAGGCCGGCAGCGCCACCGGAGACACGTCCGTTGGGGGTGTAGACGATCTCGAAGACGTCGGCCAAGCGGTCCTGCTCCCTTGCTGCAAGAGCCCAGTCGCCGGCCTGCGCGGCGTCGAAGAGGCGGCGGTAGCCGGCCGGATCAACGTTGCCAAGGCCCGGAACAACTCCCTGTGCACCGCCCAGAAGGGCACCGTCCACCACCACTTCGTGACCTGTGAAGATGTCGAAGTTGGGGATGTCCTTGGCTGCAAGGAGCAGTTGGCGGAAGGAGACGTCATCACCGGAGGAGTCCTTGACGCCGGCGATCACGCCGTCGCGTCCAAGGCGGACCAGCAAATCCGTGGGCAGCTTGAAGTGCGTACGGACGGGGACGTCGTAGGCGAAGATCGGCTTCTGGATGGCGGCGTGGATGTCGCGGAAGTGGGTCTCCGTCTCCGCTGCGTTGCCGATCGCGTAGTACATGGAGGTGACCACGATCGCGTCGGCACCCAGGTCAACCACCTTGCGGGCTTCCTCGATCACGCGGGTGGTGGTCTGCTCGTTGGCGCCCACGATCAACGGGACCGCTCCGGCGTTGGCGTCGGCGATGGTGGAGACCACCAGCTCGCGTTCGGCATTGGTCAGGTACGGAACTTCGCCGGAGGAGCCCAGGACGAAAAGTCCGGAGACACCGCCGTCGATCAGGTGCTTGGTGACGTTCTTCAACGACGCGGTGTCGATGCTGCCGTCCGTGTGGCGGGGGGTGATGACCGGGGGGATGACGCCCTGGAACTGAGTGGACACAGAATTCTCCGTTGTTTGTATCTTGTGAAGGGAAAAACTAGATGTGGAGCAGGCTCGGCGCGGCGCCCAGCAGCTTCTTGGTGTAGTCGTTGCTTGGGTTGTCGAAGACCTGGCTGGCTGTGCCTTGCTCCACGATCTTGCCGAAGTACATGACGCAGATGCGGTCGGAAACGTAGCGGACGGTCTGGATGTCGTGGGAAATGAAAACCATGCCCAGGTTCAGCTGCTTCTTCAGATCGGACAACAGGTTCAGGACTTGTGCGCGGACCGAAACGTCCAAGGCAGACGTCGGCTCGTCCGCCACGATGATGTCCGGGTCCAAAGCCAGCGCCCGGGCGATCGCCACGCGTTGGCGCTGGCCGCCGGAAACCTGCGACGGCGTCACTTCGGCTGCCGAATGCGGCAAGCCAACCAGCGCCAACAGTTCCTTGACCTTGGCAGCACGGGAAGCAGCGTTGCCGATCCCGTGGATCTGCAGCGGATCTGTGAGGATGTCCTGGATGGTCATGCGCGGGTTCAATGCCGTTGCAGGGTCCTGGAAGACCACGGAGACGGACCGGCCAAACTCTTTGCGCATGGTCGCGTTCCGCTTGATAGCGGGCTTTCCGTGGAACAACACCTTGCCCGACGTCGGCGGCTGAAGTCCCACAAGCACTGAAGCAAGCGTGGACTTGCCGCAGCCGGACTCACCAACAATGCCTACGGTTTCGCCGCGGCTGATGGTGAAGTCCACGCCGTCCACGGCCTTGACGATGTTCGGACGGAACAGGCCACCGGTCCGTGCGTGGTGGTAGACCTTCACGTCCTTGAGCTCGATGACCGGTTTCGACTCTTGTTGAATTGGTCCACTCATTTCGCATCCTCCTTCAGGTGGCTCGCCCAGTAGTGATCGGCACCGCCGCCGTTGGCCGCGTCAACCGAAGAAACGGAGGTGAGGACCAGTTTCTGGTGGGGATCGGCGTCGGGTCGCAGGGAGCGGGCCGCGAAGCGGTCGCCCGTGGCGAAGTCCCGCGGGGATGGAACAGTGCCGGGGATCTGGTGGAGGCGAACAGCGTCCGCTTCAATGGAGAGGACGGCACCCAGCAGGCCGCGGGTGTACTCGTGCTTGGGGTTCTGCAGGAGCTCCGAAGCCTGCGCAGATTCCACCACCTGGCCCGCGTACATCACGGTGATGCGGTGTGCCAGGGAAGCTACCAGGGCGAGGTCGTGGCTGACGAACACCATGGCAAATCCGAGTTGTTCCCTCAGCTCGTTCAGCAGATCCACAACCTGCTTCTGGACGGTGACATCCAAGGCGGTGGTGGGCTCGTCGGCCACAACAATCTTGGGCGAACGGGACAGGGCCATGGCAATCAACACGCGTTGGCGCTGGCCGCCGGAGAGCTCGTGCGGGTAGCTGGCGAGGGTCCGGACGGGGTCCAGTTTCACCATCTCCAGAAGCTCGGCCGGAGTCTTGCGGCCGCCGCGCTTGGTGAGCTGCTCCATCTGGTCCTTGATCTTCATGGACGGGTTCAGCGAGCTCAGCGCGTCCTGGTAGACCATGGCGATCTGTTCACCACGGAGGCCCACATAGGCCTTGGGGTCGCTGTGCTTAGTGGAGGCGTCCAGGAGTTCCTTGCCATCGAACTTGATGGAACCGGTGACCTGCGCTGTCTTGGGCAAGAGGCCCATCACAGCCAGGGAGGTGATGGACTTACCGCAACCGGATTCACCCACCAAGCCCATGGTTTCGCCCTCGCGGACCGTGAAGGACACGTTGTCCACAATTGCGGTGTCGCCGAAGCGTCCCGGGAAACGGATGGACAGGTTCTTCACTTCGAGCACGTTTCGGGCACCGGGGGAGACCTGCGGGAGGCGGTCGGTGCGCTTCGCTTCGATCGCCGCGAGGAGTTCCAACTCACGGTCCAGCAAAAGGTGCGGGTTCGCGGCCAGTCTCACATCGGTGAGGACGGCTGAGGCGCCCGCCTCGGAAGTGAAGCCGTCAGCGGAAGCCGCACGGACGCCGTCGAGCTCGTGTTCCTCAACCACGGAAGGTTGGGCCACTGAGGTTGCCACCTCGGCGTCAACAGCCACTGCTGCGGAGGAGCCGTCGTCGTCCTTCACCGCCGGAGCGCGGCGGAGCTTCGGGTTCACCATGGCGTCGGTGAGACCCTCGGCCAGGATGTTCAGTGACAGCACGGTCAAGAGGATGGTGAGGCCGGCGAAAGTGGTGGCCCACCAGCCGCCGGACAGCACCAGGTTGCGGCCGTAGGAAATCACGTTGCCCCATGAAGGTGCAGGGTCCTGGACACCTGCACCCAGGAAGGAGAGTGAGGCTTCGAGGATGATGGCGTCGGCCACCATCACTGTGGCGAACACCAGCACAGGGGCTGCGGTGTTGCGGACAATGTGCTTGACCAGGATGTAGAAGCGGCCGGCCCCGATCACTCGCTCGGCACGGACGTAGTCTTCGCCGTACTGGGCCAGGACGTTGGCGCGGACCACCCGGGCAAGTTGCGGGGTGTAGATGATGGCGATCGCGATGATGATGGTGGGCACCGAGTTGCCGAACGCCGCCAACAGCACTGCCGCCAACGCGATGCCGGGGAACGCCATGAGGATGTCCATGAGCCGCATGATGATTTCATTCACGGACTTGCTGGACGTGGCGGCGAAGGAGCCGAGGAGTCCACCAACGAGGATGGCCAGGGCAACTGCGCCGAGGCCGATCATCAGGGATGACTGCGCGCCAAAAAGCAGGCGGGAGAAAATGTCGCGGCCCAGCCGGTCGGTGCCGAAGAAGTGCTCGGCGCCCGGAGGAGTGGCGGGAATGAAGGTCTCCAGAGGATCGTGCGGGGCGATGACCGGCGCGAAGATGGCCGCCAGCACAATCAAGATGAGGAAGAGCAGGGCGATGCGGGAGCCCCAGGGCAGGGCCTTGAAACGAATGCCCGGGGCACTTAGCCGTTCTGCGAGCTTGCTGCGCATGAGCTATACCGTCCTGATTCGGGGGTTGATAAGCAGGTAGAGAAGGTCCACCACGATGTTCACCAGAACAAAAGTGACCGAGATGGTGAGAACCACGCCCTGGACCAGGTTGACGTCCAGGTTGGTGATGCCGTTGAGGATCAGCTGGCCCATTCCTGGCAAGGCAAAGATCATTTCAATCACGACGGCGCCACCCAGCAAGTAGCCCACGCGAAGTCCCAGCACGGTCACCGGGGTGACGAGCGCGTTGCGGAGGACGTTTTTGGAGACAACTTCTCGGTAAGGGACGCCGTTGCCGATAGCCGTGCGGACGTAGTCGCGGTCAAGCTCCTCCACCATGGAAGTGCGGACCACACGGATCAGCGATGCTGACACAGGGATGCCCAGGGCAAGTGCCGGAAGGGCCATGGAGTTGAGCCAACCGCCAAAGCCGGATTCCGGCGTCGCAATTCCGCCCGAGGGGAACATCGGGTTCTCACCGAGCGCGAACCACTGGATCAGCAGGATGCCCAACCAGAACGACGGCGTGGCAATGGCGGCGATCGAGAAGACGCGGACCAGCTGGTCCTGCCACTTGTCGCGGTACAGGGCGCCCATGATGCCGAAGGCCAGGGAGAGGACGATCGCGATGAGGACGCCCAGGAATGTCAGTTGCAGTGTCAGCGGGAAGGCCGAGCCGATCATGGACGCCACCGACTTTGCCGGTGGGGTAGTGACGCCGAGGTCCAACTGCAGGAGCTTGCCGAGGAATCGGAAGTACTGCAGGACCAGGGAGTCGTTCAAGCCATTGTCCTGGCGGTATTGCTGCTTCGCTTCTTCGCTGGCGCCATCGCCAAGTGCTGAACTGGCTTGATCGCCGGGAGCGGCTTGAAGGACGAGGAAGACGAGCAACGTGATGCCCAGGATCATCAATGGCAATGCTGCAAGTCTGCGGCCTAGCAAACGCAATATGGTGACCAATGTGTTCTCCGGTTTGGTTGGGGTGCTGCTGGTTGTGGGGCCCGCTCTGCGGGCTATTCGGGGGATTTAAGGCGCAGAGCGGGCCCCACAACGTGAAGGGTGCTTAGGCGGTTCGTCCGACGTCGACGAAGGAAAGGCCAGTGGTGGGCAGGGGCTGGAAGCCGTTGAGCTTCTTCTCATCCCAAGCACTGGGCAGTTGGCGGTGGAAGACCGGGTACAGGGGAACTTCATCGGAGACCATGTCCACGATTTCGCCCACAATCTTCTTGGCCTCTTCACCGGATGCCTGGGAGCCCTTGTTCATGAGTTCCTGCAGTTTGGTGCGTTCCGGGGTGGTCCAGAAGGCGCGCTTGTCCATCCAGGTGGCACCCGAGTAGAACCAGCTCAGGAGGAGATCTGCATCATTGCCGAAGACGGACGGATCGCCGGGTGCTGCCACCACTGAGTAGTCGCCCTTGCCCACGCGGTCGCTGTACAAGGCACCGGACTGGAGGCTCTTCACGGTGACCTTGACGCCCGGAATCTTGTTCCAGGATTCGAGGATCAGCGGTGCAACGTCCTTGACCCATGCAGTGTCCGTGGTGAGGAGCTCGAACTCGAGGTTGGTGACGCCGGCCTGCTTCAGCAGTTCCTCAGCCTTGGAAGTATCAAAGCCGTAGACGTTCTTGGCCTTGACGTAGTCCGGGTGGCCTTCCTGGAAGTAGGACGTGGCGGCCTTGGCGTTGCCGAACAGGGCCTTCTTGATGATGGATTCCTTGTCCAAACCGAAGTGCAGGGCTTGTCGGACCAGCTTGTTATCGAATGGAGCTTTGGCGCAGTTGAACATGAGGAAAAGCAAGCCGAAGGACTGGACTGACTCCACCTTGACCTTGGACTTCAAACCGTCAACGTCCAGGTAAGGAACATCTTCAATCGCCTGGACGCGTCCGGACTGCACGGCCGTGACACGGGCGGCGGCGTCGGAGAGCAGCAGCCAGTTCATGCCCTTGGCCAGTGCAGGCTTGGGGCCGTTGTAGTCCGCGAAGGCTTCGAACACGATCTTGTCGTCTTTGACTGCCGAGATCAGCTTGTAGGGGCCGGATCCCACCGGCGCGGCGTCGAACGCCTTGAGGTCGGTGGCGAGGGCTTTGGGAACGATCTTGACCACAGAGATACGCGGTCCGAAGCCGGGGAAGGCGTACTTGAGCGTGAACTCCACGGTCTTCTCATCCAGCGGCTTGACGTCCTGGATGAAGGGGATGAACTGTGAGAACAACGATTTGTTCGCTGGGTCCATCACGCGGGTGAAGGAGAAGGCAACGTCTTCGGTGGTTACCGGGGAGCCGTCGTGGAACTTGGCGCCGTCGCGGATGGTCACCTGGTAGGTGGTGTCGTTGACCTTCTTGGGGTCCGTGGCCGCCAAGGCGTTGTAAGGCTGACGCGTGGCGGGGTGCAGTTCGATGAGGCCTTCGAAGATGTGCAGGTTGGCGGCCATCGGGGTGGCGCCGGAGGAGCTCAGCGGGTCAAAACCCGTGGAAAGAGCGTACGAGATGCCGGCCTCGATGATGAGGTCCTTGTTGACCGCAGCCGTGTTGGTGGTTGTACCCGTAGTGGTGCTGGCAGCGCCGCCGCACGCGGAGAGGGTTGCCGTGAAGGCGGCTGCTGCACCAACTGCGCCGCTTAGCTTCAGGAAGTTCCGGCGGCTGGCGTCGTTGACCAGCGGCAGGCTTTGAATCGTCTTGCTCATAGGGTGCCTCACCATTCGCGTTTCGTGGGTTATCGGATGTAGGACGTCCGATGCTCGTATGGAAACTGTAAGCGCGGTCACAGCGGCTCGTCAAGTGAGAAAGAGTGGCCATGCGCCGGGAGGGATCGCCGGCTGCGGCCGGTCCGGAAGGGAAATCTCAAGGATTTCACGGCACATAGCTATCACGGAGGTGGGACATCCGATATTGTATGTTGCGAGTCACCCGTTCTTGGGTGGGCACTAAGCTCGCCTCAATATTAACACCGCACATGCTTCCCGAGCTGGCCTACGCCAGCACGGGGGCAGGTGCATCGGCAAGGAGAAAGCCATGACAACTTCCGGTGTAGTTCCGCAGGCGCGGTTCAGTGCACAGGCCCGGCTGCGTGCCTTGCAGTCGGACATTATGGAACTGATCCTTGAGCGCGAGCTCGAAGCGGGCGACCCACTTCCGACGGAGAGCGAACTTTCCGGAGCCCTTGGCGTTGGCCGCAATACGCTCCGCGAATCCCTCAAAGTCCTACAGGCCCTTGGCGTCATTGAGATCCGGCATGGTTTTGGCATGTTCGTGGCACCCAGCAACTTTGATGCCTTGGCTGACGGCCTGACATTCCGCGGGCGCCTTTCCCTGCGCCACCAGGGACTTGAGGCGTTGCAGCTGGTGGACGTCCGCCAAGCGTTGGAATCGGGCCTCATAGGCTCGTCCATGGATGTCATGACGCCCGAGCAGCTTGCCTCCATTGAAGAAGCCGTGAAGCAGATGGAAGAGCTGGCTGCCGCTGGCGAGAACTTCGTCGCAGCCGATGCCGAGTTCCACCGGCGGCTCTTCGAACCTTTGAACAACGAGCTCCTCATCAATCTCATGGGGGTTTTCTGGAAGGTGTACCGGAAAATTCATGTAGAGATCGGTCCGGGCAATGAGGACCTGGCAAAAACCGCCGCCATGCACCGCAGCATCTATGCAGCAGTCGCGGCCGGGGACAAGGTTTCGGCGTCCGAACTGCTCAACCGGCACTTTGATGGCATCCGTCGCCGTATTACCGAGGCCGTGGGGGACTGACCCGCTGCGCATAACGGCAAGGGCCGTCGTCGTACTTCTTTGAAAAGTACGACGGCGGCCCTTGCCGTTTCTGCGTGTGGGTCACCTGCCGCTGCGAGCTACTTGGGCCCGCCCAGGCAAAGCAAAAGACCCGCACCGGCGAACCGGTGCGGGTCTTCATCTGTGCGCCCAAAGGGATTCGAACCCCTGACCTTCTGTTCCGTAGACAGACGCTCTATCCAGCTGAGCTATGGGCGCATTTCGTGTGATTCACGGCGGTCTGTTTCTCTGACCCCCTCGAACCTCAATAAACTTTACAGAAGTTCATGTGAAGTTCCAAATCGAAAAGCTGTAATCTACGCAACTAGACCGGTCTACGTGACCTTCGTCACTTAAATTCCGCTTCTTGGTTCCCAGAACCCTTATTTCTAGCGGTTTTCGCCTCCTGCCCCTTCGGATGTCCGATGTCTGACAGCGGATTGGTCTGGTCCGCGGCCCCTATCGTTTAGGACACACCACTGAACCCGAGGAAGGGAACCGCAATGGGCGATCTGGCGCGACTGCCGCTGCTTGAGAAGGCACCTACTACGCATGCACGCCTTCTGGCCTGGGTTGAGGAAGTTGCCGAGCTGACTCAGCCGGACCGCATCCACTGGGTTGATGGCAGCGAAGCAGAAAACAAGAAGCTCACCGACGAACTGGTCGAGGCCGGCACGCTGAAGCGGCTCAACCCGGAAACGTTCCCGAATTCCTTCGCGGCGTTCTCTGACCCCGCCGACGTTGCCCGTGTGGAAGAGCAGACGTTTATCTGCTCCGAGAACGAGCGCGACGCAGGCTTCACCAATAACTGGATGGCCCCGGCCGAAATGAAGCAGAAGCTGCGCGGACTATTCGCCGGCTCAATGCGCGGCCGCACCATGTACGTCATTCCGTTCGTCATGGGCCACCTGGACGCCGAGGACCCGAAGTTTGGCGTCGAGATCACCGACTCCGCCTACGTTGTGGCCTCCATGCGCATCATGGCCCGCATTGGCACGGATGTCCTTGACCGCATCACTCAGACTGATGCCTTCTTCGTTCCGGCCCTCCACTCGCTGGGCGCGCCGCTGGAAGCCGGCCAGGCTGATGTCGCATGGCCCTGCAACACGGACAAGTGGATTGTGCACTTCCCCGAAGAGCGCTCCATCTGGTCCTTCGGCTCCGGCTACGGCGGCAATGCCCTCCTGGGCAAGAAGTGCTACGCGCTGCGCATCGCTTCGGTGATGGCACGCGACGAAGGTTGGTTGGCCGAGCACATGCTCATCCTCAAGCTAACCTCCCCGGAACAGAAGACCTACTACATCTCCGCTGCTTTCCCGTCTGCTTGCGGCAAGACCAACCTCGCGTTGCTTGACCCCACCATTAAGGGCTGGAAAGTTGAGACCCTTGGCGACGACATCACCTGGATGCGCTTCGGCAAGGAAGGCGAGCTCCGCGCTGTAAACCCTGAGGCCGGCCTGTTCGGTGTGGCACCGGGCACCGGTTGGGGCACCAACCCCAACGCCATGCGTGCAATCGCCAAGGGCAACAGCATCTTCACCAACGTGGCATTGACCGACGACGGTGGCGTCTGGTGGGAAGGCATGACGGAGGAAACTCCGGCACACCTGACCGACTGGCGCGGAGAGTCCTGGACCTCGGACTCCGATGCACCCGCTGCGCACCCGAACTCCCGCTTCTGCACGCCGATCGACCAGATCGACATGCTGGCCGAGGAGTACTTCAGCCCGGACGGCGTGGAGCTGTCCGCGATCCTGTTCGGTGGCCGCCGCAAGACCACCATCCCGCTGGTCACCGAGGCCCGCAACTGGTCGAACGGCATCTTCATGGGTTCAACGCTGTCCTCCGAGACCACGGCAGCTGCCGCCGGTGCCGTTGGCGTGGTTCGCCGCGACCCCATGGCCATGCTGCCGTTCATCGGCTACGACGCAGGCGACTACCTGAACCATTGGGTGAACCTGTCCGCCAAGGCCAACCCGGAGCGTTTGCCCAAGATCTTCCTGGTCAACTGGTTCCGTCGCACGGCTGAGGGTGGCTTCGCCTGGCCTGGCTTCGGAGACAACGCCCGCGTGCTCAAGTGGGCCATCGAGCGTCTCGAAGGCAAGGCTGACGCTGTGGAAACCCCCATCGGTTTCGTACCCACCGGTGAATCCATCGACCTCGAGGGCCTGGACATGACTCCGGCCGAGGTTGAGTCGGCTGTTCGCGTCGATCCGCAGGAGTGGGCAACCGAGCTGGCGTCCATCGAAGAATGGTTCGCCAACTTCGGCGAGTCGCTCCCGTCGGCACTCCAGTCCGAACTGGACGGTCTCAAGACCCGTCTGGGCTAGACCTCTTAGGAACAACGGCGTTCTTAAGTGAACGACGACGGCCCGTCACCTTTTTGAGGAAAGGTGACGGGCCGCCGTCGTTCTTCGTGCAGGTGGGTTGCCGGCCTTTAGTTGGCGAGCCAAACGTCCGGGCCAAAGACTTCGTAGTGAATACGGGTTGCCGGAATCCCGGCGTCGATGGCTTCGTTGCGAATCTTCTTCATGAAGGGAAGCGGCCCGCAAAGGTAAAGCGAAGCATCGGCCGGCATGTCCACTTCGCGCAGTGACATGAAACCCTGGCTGGCCGAGGCGTGCGGTGTTTCGAGCCAAAGCCTGAGATCGGCGTCGATCTTTGCTGCGTCCGCGGTCATCTGGCCGCTGAGGGCCCAGTTTTCCATGGTCTTCTCGGCGTGAAGGACCATGACCTGCCGGTGGGTGCCGTTCTGCGCCAGCGAGCGAAGGATGGACGCCGTGGGGGTGCAGCCAATACCTGCGGATGCCAGGATGACCGGACCATCTCCTTCTTTGAGGACAATTTCGCCGTAAGGGTTCGAGATTTCAAGAATATGGCCAGGTTCGACGCCGGCGTGAAGGGCGGTGGATACTTCACCGCCGTCGTTTAGCTTGGTAGTGAAGACCCTGCTGGTGCCGGCATCACCGGAGAGCGAATACTGGCGAACTTGACGCAGTCCATCCGGAAGTTGGACCTTGACGCTGACGTACTGGCCAGGCTTTGCCGGTGTCACCGGAGTATCGTCGGCCGGTTCCAAAGTGAAGGTCATGGAATCCACCCCTGCGGCCTCTTTGCCGGTCACTCGCCAGGGCATCCACATTTTGTTGTTCGCCTGGGCAGCGTAGAGGTCCTTCTCAAGCTTGATCAGGGCATCTGCCATCAGCCAGTAGACCTCTGTCCATGCTTCGGCGATTTCGGGCGTGATGACCTCGGCCAAGTCCGCGGCGATGGCTGCGAAGAGGTGCTCGTAGACCACTCCATACTGATCCTCGCTGATTCCCAGCGATGCGTGCTTGTGGGCAATGCGGGACAGTACTTGCTCGGGGAGGGTGCCCGGATTGTTGATCAGGTGGGTAGCGAATGCCGCGATGCTCCCGGCCAAGGCCCGCTGCTGATCTCCGGAGCGCTGGTTGGAACGGCTGAACAACCCATCGAGCAACTCAGGGTGCGCTGCAAAGAGCCGATTGTAAAAGTCGACCGTGATGGTGCCGATCCGTGAACCAACCAGGGGCAAAGTGGCTTCGATGATGGGGCGGGACTTTTCCGAGAGCATGGTTCTCCTGGTGTAGGGGCCGATTTCCGGCTGGATATATAAGCATTTGGAATGCTTATATTTACACCTCAATTTCTACACCCTGTAGAAGAGTTGTGCAAACCGTGTAGGACGAAACTACGACTGCGTGGCGGGGGTCCTGATCTCGGGCCGCAGACCTATGGATTGGAACACCGGGTTCATCTGGCGTGCATGGGGGAGGGAGGCAATAACCACCGAATCGAGCTCGGTGTAGAACGCTTCCCTGGCCCTGTTCATGGCATGACGCAGGCCGCACTCATTGATGAGAGGGCAGTTTTTTGTGGGGGACTGGCATTCCGCTGGATCCTGCCTGCTGTCCAGGTGCCGTAGGACTTCCCCAACTGTGGCCCTCCGCCCGGCTTCATTGAGCCGGGACCCGCCGAGCCGGCCCCGTTCAACGTCGATGTAGCCCAAAGCCCGCAAGCGAACCATCGCCTTGCTCACGTGGTTGTACGGAGTTCCCACGGCATCGGCCACTGCTTGGGTGGTCAGCAGGAGGCCTTCGGGAGCCGCAGCCAACACCATGATGGCACGGAGGCTGACATCTGCGAAGGCGTTGATTTTCATGGGATCAGCTCACGGTTAAGGGTCTAGTCCACCCAAATGGATGGTTCATGGGTATCGGGCTCCATGGCGCTGAAGGCGAAACCGTCCACCGTGGGATTGTACGGAATAATCGCTGCAAGGACTTCGCCATCCCTGTGTTCGGCTGCACCATGGATGCCGTCAGATCCATGATCCGGCAGACTGACGTCACTCACAACAGCTACAGCCTTGAAATCGTCGCGGCCTTGGCGCAGGAGTTCCTGGATGTCGATCAACATCTGGCCGGCATCCACCTCGCCATTCTCGTCCGGCTCACCCGGGGCGATCATCACGATCCGCAGTTCATCATCATTCGAGAGTGTGACGCCGAACGGAAAGAAGCCGCCGTTCTGCTGGATGTGCTCCTGGGCTGTCCCCAGTGCTGTACCCAGGGTCTCGCGGAGTTCGCGGTCCTGGACTGATTCTCCCTCGGTGGGCGCGCTGGCAGGCTGTTCGCTCATACGGGTTCCTAGGCCCGGACCAGCGCCAGTACGCGGTCGCGGATCTTTTCCATGGTGGCCTGGTCCTTCGCTTCTGCATTCAAGCGCAGGAAAGGCTCCGTGTTGGACGGGCGGAGGTTGAACCACCAGCTGCCGTCCTTGGCCGTAAAGGTGCTGCCGTCCATGTGGTCGATGTCGATGTCTTCGGTTTCGAAGTCGACACGAACGCGCTCCACGGCACCAACCTTGTCCTCGATCTCGGAGTTGATCTCGCCTGAGGAGACGTAAGGCTCGTATTGGCGGCCGAGCTCGGAGAGCGGACCGTCCTGCTCACCCAGGGCGGCGAGGACGTGCATGGCGGCAAGCATTCCGGTGTCAGCGTTCCAGAAATCCCGGAAGTAGAAGTGCGCTGAGTGCTCCCCGCCGAATACGGCACCTTCCTCAGCCATGACGGCCTTGATGAAGGAGTGTCCAACGCGGGTCCGCACGGCACGGCCGCCGTCCTTGGCAACGAGCTCGGGCACCGCTTTGGAGGTGAGGAGGTTGTGGATGATCACGGGGGTCTCTTCGCCTGCCGCCTGAGCGCGGGCAATCTCCCGCCGGGCCACCATGCCGGTGATGGCAGACGGAGAAACGGGCTCGCCCTTTTCATCAATGACAAAGCAGCGGTCCGCGTCGCCGTCGAATGCGAGGCCGATGTCGGCGCCATGCTTGACCACCGCGGCCTGGAGGTCGCGAAGGTTCTCCGGCTCCAGGGGGTTGGCCGGGTGGTTCGGGAACGAGCCGTCGAGTTCGAAATAGAGGGGAACAATCTCGAAGGGCAGCGCCGGGAGGAGTTTGTCGCCGAGTACGGCAGGGGTGGTGAGGCCGGCCATGCCGTTGCCTGCATCCACCACGATCTTCAGCGGACGGGACCCGGAAAGGTCTACGAGCTTCCGCAGGTACTCGGAGTAGTCCTTCAGGACGTCATGGACCCCGATTTCGCCCCGTGTGGCTGCCGCGGGGATCATGCCTGTGTTCAGGTACTGCTCGGCGAGGGCCTGAATTTCCTTCAAGCCGCTTTCGGAGGAGATGGGCTGGGCGCCGGCCTTGGACATCTTGATTCCGTTGTATGCGGCCGGGTTGTGACTGGCGGTAAATGTGGCGCCGGCAGCGTTCAGTGCACCGCAGGCGTAGTAGAGCTCGTCGGTTGAGATGAGGTCAAGCAACTGGACGTTCGCACCACGCGTGGCTGCCCCGTTGGCAAAGGCTTGGCTGAACTCCGGAGAGGAGGGGCGCATGTCGCCGCCAACCAATACAGTTTCACCTTCCAAGCCCAGAACGTCGATGAAGGCAGCGCCAACGGCCTCGACGATTTCGGCCGTGATGGTTTCACCCACGATGCCCCGGACGTCGTACGCCTTGAAGGAAGCCGAGAGGTCGAATGTCTTGTTCTGCTCACTAGTCACGGGCTCAATCCTACTGTGGCAAGGCAATTGGGGTTGAACTGAATGCCAGGCCTGTGGAAAACCCTTGTCCACATAGCAGAACCGCCGGGTTCTGGCAGTCAGGGTCGGCTGGAATACTGGGTTTATGGCCAACAACTCCCCAGTCTCTGCCGTTTCCGTGCAATCAACAACCCATCAGCAGGCGCTGGCTTGCCTCCGTGAGTTGGTGGGCCACCCCGAAGCACAGTTCCATGACGGACAGTATGAAGCTATTGAGGCCTTGGTGGACGCCGGCCGGAGGGCCTTGGTGGTCCAGCGTACCGGCTGGGGTAAGTCAGCGGTTTACTTCGTAGCATCGTTGTTGCTGCGTCGACGGGGCGCCGGACCAACGCTTATTGTGTCGCCTTTGCTTGCCCTCATGCGTGATCAGGTGGCCGCTGCTGCCCGGGCAGGGGTGCGGGCCGTCGCCATCAACTCCGCGAACGCCTTGGAATGGGACACGGTGCTGGCACGGTTGGCCGCGGACGAGGTAGATGTCCTTCTGGTTTCCCCTGAACGGCTCACCAACCCTTCCTTCAGGGAGAACCAGCTCCCGGAGCTCATTCGTAGGACCGGTCTCCTGGTCATTGACGAGGCACACTGTATTTCGGACTGGGGACACGACTTCCGCCCTGATTACCGCCGCATTGCGGACCTCATTGCCCAGTTGCCGGACTCTGTCCCCGTCCTGGCCACCACAGCCACCGCCAACTCCAGGGTGGTTCATGACATCGAGGAACAGCTTGGCGCGGGAGTGCTGACCATCCGTGGCGCGCTGGGTCGTGAATCGTTGAGGCTCGGTGTCCTGACGCTGCCCGATTCCCGGGATCGCCTTGGATGGCTGTTGACTCACCTTGCAGACATGCCCGGCAGCGGCATTATCTACACCCTTACTGTTTCGGCAGCCGAGGACACTGCGCGGCTACTTTCGGAGGCCGGGCACAACGTCCTGTCCTACACGGGACGGACGGACCCCGCAGACCGGGAGCGCGCTGAGCAACTCCTCAAGGACAACCAAGTCAAAGCCCTTGTGGCAACTTCTGCACTAGGTATGGGTTTCGACAAACCAGACCTTGGCTTTGTGATCCATCTGGGCGCGCCGTCGTCTCCGGTGGCCTACTACCAACAGGTTGGGCGCGCAGGCCGTGGAGCAGCAAATGCGGATGTCCTGCTGCTTCCGGGCTCCGAGGACCGCGAAATCTGGCAGTACTTCGCTACAGCATCCATGCCCTCGGCCGAGAAAGCCGACGCCGTGCTGAGCGTGCTGGGGGAGGCGGGGGCAGCTCTTTCCACTGTCGCATTGGAAGCCCGTGTAGATCTTCGCCGGACACCGTTGGAACTCCTCCTCAAAGTCCTGGCGGTTGATGGTGCAGTGGAACGCGTTGGAGGCGGCTGGCGATCAACCGGCACACCGTGGAACTATGACGCCGAGCGCTACGCACGCATTGCCGAGGCCCGGGTGGACGAACAGGACTCAATGGTGATCTACCAGGACACCGCGGGCTGCCGCATGGAGTTCATTACCTCCGTGCTGGACGACGAAACTGCAGCCGCGTGCGGACGCTGCGACAACTGCGCCGGGCGATGGTTCCCTGTGGATGTATCCGATTCGGCCGCCGATGCCGCGGGCCAAACTCTCCGGCGAGCAGGCATAGCCGTTGAGCCGCGCCTTCAGTGGCCCAGTGGCATGGACCGGCTGGGTGTTGCCGTCAAGGGAAAGATCAAGCCGGACGAGAACGTCTCCGAAGGACGGGTCCTTGCCAGGCTCACGGATCTGGGGTGGGGCGGTGCTTTAAGGGAGTTGTTCGCGGCCGGGGCCCCGGACCGCGCCGTAGATCCAGCCATGTTGCAGGCCTGTGTCCAAGTATTGCGCGAATGGTCAGGGGCAGAAGGGGGAACACCGTGGAGCGGCGTAGGACGCCCCGCGGCGGTTGTCAGTATCCCATCCCGCAGTAAGCCACAGCTGGTGGAATCCCTGGCGCAGGGCATTGCCGGAATCGGGCGTATGCCTTATCTCGGCCAGCTGCAGCCCCAACACGGAGGACCAACCGGAGCACGAGGAGGCAACAGCGCCTACAGGTTGGCCGGCGTCTGGGACCGCCTTGTTGTTGGTCCCGAGCTCGCTCAGGCGTTGGCCGGTGCGGGAGGCCAGCCCGTGTTGCTGGTGGACGACATCATTGACAGCCGCTGGACCATGACTGTTTCTGCCCGGGTCTTGCGCCAAGCCGGTGTCGGCGCGGTCCTCCCACTAGCGCTGGCACAAGCCGGGTAGCTTCCCGACGGTAGTTTTCGGCAGGATGGTCCCTGCGCCGGCACGGTTACGTACTGCTAGGGGCCATGCCCGTAGGACTACGTCATCTTGTGATCGCTCTCATCGCACAAATATAGGATCGAGCAAACACGCCTGCTTATCCATCGCGGGCCGCCAGCGAAGAACTTGGACCGGAGCAATGAGCACAAAACCGAGCGCCGACGTCGAAACTCCCGGCCAAACCAGTTGGCGGCCACGCCTGGCCCTTCTGGTGGCAGCTACGTTCTTCATGGAGTTCCTCGACGGCACCATCCTGACTACGGCCATTCCCAGCATCGCCTCCGACTTCGGCGTGGCACCAGCAGACATCAACATCACCATGACCGCCTACTTGGTGACGGTGGCGATGGGTATCCCGTTGAGCAGTTGGCTGGCCGAGCGATTCGGTGCCCGCAGAATTTTCTGCCTGGCGATCTCGGTCTTCACTATCGCTTCTCTGCTCTGCGCCATCAGCACGGACCTGACAATGCTGACTTTGAGCCGCATAGCCCAAGGAATGGGCGGAGCCATGATGGTCCCAGTGGGCACTCTGGTAGTTCTGAGGGGCACGCCCAAATCCGAGCTTCTCCGCGCCACCGCATATCTCGTATGGCCTGGCTTGCTGGCACCGGTCCTGGCGCCGTTGGTGGGCGGTGCGCTGACCACCTTCCTGTCCTGGCACTGGATCTTCATCATCAACGTCCCGCTGGGCCTCGCCGCCTTCCTTGCAGCACTCCGGCTGGTGCCGCGAACAACGTTTGATGCCAAACGCCGGCTCGACTGGTTCGGGCTCCTTCTCACCACGGTTGGCGTGGGTGCCTTGGTAGTGGGACTGGAAACCCTGGGAGGCCACTCCTCCAATGTGCTCGCTGTGATGGTGGTGGTCGGAGGCCTGTTGTCCTTGGCTGGTGCCGTGTGGTGGATGAGAAAAAGGCGCGTTCCCCTGTTCAATCTCAGCGTCTTTGGCACCCGGACTTTCAGGGCCACCTCCACTGGTGGATTCATCTACCGACTGACCATCAGTTCGGTTCCTTTCCTCCTGCCCCTGATGTTCCAGGACGGCTTTGGCTGGGATCCCTTGAAGGCAGGGGTGATGGTGGCGGCCGTGTTCGTAGGCAACATCGGCATCAAGCCGGCCACCACGCCCTTGATCAGGCGCTTTGGGTTCAAAGCGGTGCTCGTCTTTGCATCGCTTGCTTCGGCTGTGACCTTTGCCTTGTGCGCTTTCCTGGACGCTCAAACACCCGAACCCCTCATCTTTGCCCTGCTGCTGTTCAGCGGCGCGTTCCGCTCCATCGGATTCTCCGCGTACGCCTCGGTTCAGTATGCGGACATCATCCCGGAGCAGTTGCCCTCAGCCAACGCCATTTCCGCAACGCTCGTTCAGCTGGCGGCGGCAGCAGGAATCGCGGTGGGTGCCCTCTTCCTGCGCCTGTTTGAAACCACACATGTGTTCGGGGCGGATCAGGTGGCGGCGTACAAGGGGGCGTTCATTGCCATGGCCGTCCTGATGCTGATCAGCACTGCGGACAGCCTGAGCCTCCACCGTCACGCCGGGGCCGAAGTCAGCGGCGGAAGTAAGGCCGGCGGCGGAGCCAAGCGCGGCTGAGCTCCTGCCCTTGGCGGATACCCGGGCAGGGTGATCCTTAAACGCAAAAGGTCCCGGTTCGAAAACCGGGACCTGTTCGCGGAGACGGGGGGATTTGAACCCCCGGTGGAGTTGTGCCCCACACTTCATTAGCAGTGAAGCCCATTCGGCCGCTCTGGCACGTCTCCCTTTGCTATTGCTAGCCCACCAAGGATACGCAGAACGTGCCGTCCAGCGCAAAACAGCTTCGGCCAAGCTCGCCAATTCGATGATTCCCTGCCAGCCATGCCGAGCGCGCGGCACTCTCAGCAGGGAACCATCGAAGCGGGGAAGGTCAGCGGCTCCCGGCCAAGGAACGCCACAGGAAGTGGTTGCTCCGGGCCTGCAGGGCTGCGGCCTGCCGGTTGTCCGATGCTCCTGCGTGGCCTCCTTCCAAGGCCTCATGGAACCAGACGTTCGGGATGCCCATGGCCTGCATGCGTGCCGCCATTTTGCGGGCTTGGACTGGTCCCACACGGTCATCGGAGGTGGCAGTCCAGATGAACGTCTCCGGGTATTCCACGCCATCGCGCAGCAAGTGGTACGGCGAGAAAGTGCGGATGAACTCCCACTGCGCCGGGACATCGGGGTCACCATATTCGGCAATCCATGAGTATCCTGCGGAAAGCTTGGTGTAGCGGCGCATGTCCAGGAGCGGCACCCCGCAGGACACAGCACCGAACAATTCCGGGTACTGGGTCAGCATGTTGCCCACCAAGAGGCCTCCATTGGAACCGCCGACGCACCCAAGCCTGCGGCGGCTGGTGACGCCCCGCGAAATGAGGTCCTTGGCCACGGCTGCGAAGTCCTCGTAGGCGCGGTGCCGGTTTTCCTGCAGGGCTGCCCGGTGCCAGGAGGGCCCGTATTCGCCACCTCCGCGTATGTTGGCAACCACGTAGACCCCGCCCCGTGAGTGGGCGACGGTACCGTCGTCGGACGCTACACCAGAGGTTCGGCGCTCAAGCCATGCCCGGCCGATGGTTCCGCTGTACGCAGGCGTCCGGGAAATCTCGAAGCCGCCGTAGCCGGACAATTGCGTGGGATTCTGGCCGTCCAGGACCAAGTCCTTGGACGCTACCTGGAAGTAGGGAACCTTGGTGCCATCGGCGGAAACGGCGAAGTGTTGCTGGACTTCGTAGTCGGACTCGTTGAAGAACGACGGCGACCGCTTCACCTCGGCATGTTGGCTCGCCACGCCGGAGTCCCCGGCGCCCTCGGAGTCCCCGGACGTGGAGGCAACAAGCGTCCCGCGAGTCAGCGTAGTGGGCGTGGTGAAGCCGGTTGCCACCAGCCAGAAGTCGTTGCCTTCAGCTCCGGCGTCTTCGTCGTCCACAGCGTAGGCATTGACGTCGTGCAGGGGTGGGCAGGCATCCAGGACGCTGGACGCCCAGCCGCCCTCGGAGTCAACAACAGACGGGTCAAGCACGCGGATTTCGGAGGAGACGTCACGCAGGAGGTTCAGCAGGAGGTAGTCCTTGGTCCAGTTCCAGGACTGCAGTGACGTGTGCGCATCTGGGGTGAACAGGACCAGCATTGAACGGTTGCCTGCCAAGTATGAGTCAAAGTCGGCGGCCAGCAACGAGCCGGCCGGGTGGACAACTCCTGAAACATCCCAGTCTTGCTGCGGACGGAACAGCAGCCAGTCCCGGTGGGCGCTGATGTTCACATCGGTGGGAACGTCGATTGCCACCCAGGAATCGTCGCGCAGCAGGGACGTCCTCCGGTTGTAAAAGTCGATGTAGTCCACGGCGAACGTCCGCTCATAGCCGGGGGTAGAGTCGTGGGCCACCATGGCCAGCATGTGGTCCTCAGGGATTTCGAAGAGCCGCTCAGCCTGGGCAATGGTCTGGCCGCGGCGAAGCTTCACGCCGGTCCGCGCATAGGACGATGTGGTGGCCGGCAGCCCGTCCGCGGTGCTTGAGACGAGCAAAGTATCGGCATCCAGCCAGCTGACATTGCCCTTGGCGGTGGGCAGGTCAAAGCCGCCCTCTACGAAGGCGCGGGATTCGACGTCGAACTCGCGGTGCCTGTCAGCGTCGCCGCCGTCGGGGGAGAGCGAGACCATGGCCAGGCGGTACTCGGAACCATCGGCCGGGCGGAGGAAACCCGCACCATGGAAGACCCACTCAACGCCTTCACTGGCGGCAAGGGCGTCGATGTCCAACAGGACATCCCATTCGGGTTCATCCGTGAGGTAACTTTCCCAGGTGGTGCGGCGCCAGAGTCCCTTGGGGTGCTCCTGGTCTTTCCAGAAGTTGTAGTAAAAATCCCCGCGTTTGGACACCATGGCGATGCGATCGGTGGAGTCGAGGACCTCCAGGATGCCCGCCTCAACCGCCGCATACTCGGAGTCTTCCAGCAGTTCTTCAGTGCGGGCATTCTGCTCGCGGACCCACGCCAGCTGCTCTTCGCCGTGGATGTCCTCAAGCCAAACGTTCTCATCCGTGGGCTCAGGCGCCACGTCCGCTGCATGCCTCGGGCTGCGGGGCGGCGCGGTCTCATTCTCTGGAAGTGGCGACTGATCAGCTTCTGTGGTGGTCATCGCCCCATCCAAGCAACACTCTTCAACGGTAAGCAAGTCATAGGAAGTTAGGCTTGAGCGTGGCTAAATCGCAAACCAACCGTGTTGCCCTGATCGGGGCCGGCCCTCGGGGCACCAGTGTCCTTGAGCGGTTGCTCGCGAATTGGGCCGCGGACAGCCCCACGGGTGCCAGGCTTCGCATCGATGTTGTGGACCCGTACCCCGCAGGTTCGGGTCACGTGTGGCAGCCGGAGCAGTCACGTCTGTACTTGATGAACACTCAGTCTTTCTATCCCACCCTTATTCCTGAGGATCCTGAGCTTGCTCCTCCACTCACAGGTACGTCGTTCGATCAGTGGCGGGAGGCCCGTCGTCGGGATGACGAGGGACTGAACGACGCCGAAAAGGCGGAGTTGTCCACGCTGGAGTCCCACGACTTCCCCAGCCGCGCGCTGTACGGGCGGTACCTTCGCCAAACGTTGGCGGGCTTGCTGGAACGGCTGCCCGACGGCGTCGAGGTCACCTTCCACCAGACGCTCGCCGTTGCTGCGCGTCCTGTGAAGCGGGAAAAAGAAGACGGGTTCGACGTCGAACTCGCCAACGGCGAAAAGCTTGCCGTCGGTGCCGTGGTCCTTGCACTGGGACACATTGAGTCTCGGCTGAATCCGGAGCAGCGATCTTTCAAGAGCGCTGCGGCGGACCAGGGGCTGCTCTATTTCCCGCCCGCCCCACCGGCCGACGTCGATTGGCAGGCTGTGCCGGACAACGAGCCCGTGCTGGTCCGAGGCATGGGGTTGAACTTTTTTGACGTCATGGGGCAGTTGACGGAGGGTCGGGGCGGCAAGTTCGTCGAGGCCGGTTCACCTGGCGCAGGTGTCCTGGAATACCGGGCATCGGGCAGGGAGCCCAAGATCATTGCTGCTTCAAGAAGGGGCACCCCGTACCGTGCCAAGGCGGGGCTGGCCGGCTATTACCCCAGCAGCATCACCATGCGGTACCTCACAGAAGACGCTGTGGACCGGTTCCGCGCAGCCGGTATCCAGCCGGGGTTCGATCATGACCTCTGGCCGTTGCTTCACCGCGATGCACTGTGGGCCTACTATTCCACTCTCGCCCGGTCCCAACCGGCCTCCATCAAAGATCCTCCGCAGTTCCTGGCCGATCTTGAAGATGCACTCCAACCCCATGCGCACACCACTGCCAACTGGGAGATTGAGGTGGGAAACCTCGTTGAAAAACACGTGGTCGCTTCCCGGCGCTTGAATCTGAGGGGCCTTGCAGCGCCGCTCGCGGGAAGGACGTTCGCTTCGCGGGGCGAGCTGGATGCCGCTATCACCGCCTATCTTGATGATGATGCCCGCCGATCAGCACTGGGTGAGGAGGACCCCGTCAAGATGGCCATTGGTGCCCTGCACACTGGACGGGCCATTCTCAAATCCGTGGTGGCGGACGGTGGAATCACCGATGAATCCTGGTTGGCCGGGTTGCGCGGCTGGTTCGAGTCCTTCGTTGAAGGTTTGGCCAGCGGGGCCCCTGCCCTGCGGTCGGAGCAGTTGGCCGCTTTGGCGCGTGCCGGCGTCGTGAGTTTTGTGGGTCCGGACCCGAAGTTCAGTGTGGATCGGGGAGCCAAAGTGTTCCGGGCGGTTTCGCCGTGGGTTCACGACTCTCCGGTTGAAGCACGCACTCTTATCGAGGCGATGTCGCCGGCCAACAGGGTGGGCATCAACCTCTCGCCCCTGCTGGAGCAGCTCATGGCCGATGGCCTGGTGCGCACCAAGATCATGATGAGTGTTGAGGGAACCCCCATGCAGACCACGGGGCTTGATGTGGAACCGCACCCTTACAGGCCGTTGGCAGCCAACGGATCCATCACGGAGAACCTGTACGTCCTGGGCCTCCAACTCTCAGCTTCGCAGTGGGGGACGGCCATTGCCGCGGAGGCCAGGCCCCGCACCGGACCGGCTTACGCGAGCGGGCAGCGGACCCTGCGCGATGCCGACGAGATTGCCCGGAGCATTCTGGGCCGCTAGCGACTCGAGTTGTCAAAGGACCTCCAAGCCAAACAGCAGGGCCCCTCACCGCTGCGGTGGAGGGCCCTGCTGTTGTCAGTGGGTTAGCCCCTCAGGCACCTCTGATACTCCAGCCATGCAAAGGCGTACCGGAGCCATCCCGCGATGTCGTACCACTTGGACGGCTTGGTAGGTGCGGTGCACTGCGGCGGGTTCGGACCGCTCTCAGCCACCTGCACCAGCGCCTTCACCACGGTTCCACTTTCGACGGCGGTGAGCACCAAGGTCCCGGTGCCTGCAGCTGCCGCTGCGGGAACCTTGAGGTCCACCGTGGCGGCCCCCGCAGTGACGGGTACCGCGCCGAGGGCAACTGCCGCGCCCTTGGAATCAACGAGCACAGCGTTCAGCGTTGTGTTCGCCGGGCTGCCGATGGAGGTGAGGTTCAGCTTGGAGACCGCCAGGGCGATGGAGTCTCCGGCCTTCACCTCAGCCGCGGTGGTGTTGGCTACGGCGACGGAACGGCGTGCGAAGTCCGGTGAGACCGGATTGTGCTCGCGGAGGTACTTGATCCATGCATCGCGGTCCACCAAGCCTGTGTCCTTCGTGTTGCTTCCTTCCTTGAAGATCCGGAAGTTGTCACCTCCGGTGGCGAGGAAGCTGAAGGTTCCGATCCGGTACTGCTTGGCAGGATCGATCACGGCACCATTCACCCAGATGCCGGTGATGCGGTCCCCCGCGGGGCGGGCGGCGTCGTAGGTGTAGTTGACGTTTTTGGACACGCCCAGCTGCTGGTAGGGGCGGCTGGGAATGGTGCCGTCGGCGTTGGTCTGCCACTGCTGCTCCAGGAGCGTCTTGAACTGCGCGCCGGTGAGGGACGTGGTCCAGAGGTTGTTCACGAACGGCAGGACCGCATTGGCCTCAGCGTAGGTGATGGTTCCATCCGGCGCATAGTACAGCTCGTTGCGCAGACCGCCCGGGTTCACGACGCCGATCTCCGCCGCACCCAGCTCGGGTGCCTTGAGCGTGTCCACCAGTGAGTCCGCTACGAGGTTTCCGAGCGTGGATTCGCTGGCGCGGTCGTCCCGCTTGGGCGCGCCGCCCACAGGATCCGGGGTGAAAGCAGTGGTGATATCAGCGGTTACGGCACCTACGGGCTGGTTGCCGATGACGGCAGCCTCCGCAAGGGCTTTGTCCACGATGGTCTTCACCGCGGCCACCCGCGGGTAGGCAGCAACGAGGCTTTCAGCGGTATCGGTGGTGCGGTCCACGACTGCGGCCTTGTAAGCCGTCACCGTTTTGCTTGCCGTGTCCACCGTGAGGGTTACGCTGCCCACGTTTTCACCGTAATTGCCGGTCTGCACGATGGGCCGGGTTTTGCCGGTCGGCTGACCGTTGGCGTCCAATACCGGGGCATCCCAGGCATATTCCTTGTGAGTGTGTCCGGTGAAGATCGCGGCAACGTCAGGCGTGGTTTCGTTGACCAGCTTGGCGAACGGTCCGCCGGCTGCGACTTCCTGCTCCAAAGTGGCGCCTTCGGGAGTTCCGGAAGCAGCGCCGTCGTGGTTTTCCACGATGATGAGGTCGGCCAGGTTCTCGGCCTTGATCTTCGCGGCCACCCGGTTGATGGCTTCCACAGGATCGCCGAACTCCAAGTCCGTAATACCGGCCGGCGTCACCAAGGAAGGAACTTCCTGTGTGACAGTACCGATCACTGCCACCCGCATGCCGTTCATGTCCAGGACCTTGTACTCCGGCAGGACAGGCGTGGTGGTGCCCTTCTGGTAGACGTTGGCACCCAGGTAGGCAAATTTTGCGTTGGTACCTCCGGCTACGACGCGATCCCGAAGGTCCGCCCATCCGCCGTCGAACTCGTGATTACCCACAGCGGAGGCCTGCAACTCCAAGGCGTTCAGGACGTCAATGGTGGGCTGGTCCTTCGCTACCGAAGATGCGAAGAGGGAAGCGCCGATGTTGTCGCCGGCGGAGATGAAAGCGGTAGCGCCGGGGGCAGCCGCTGCCCGGAGCTTCTCAACCGTCCCGGCAAAGAGCACCGTGTTGGAGTCGATGCGGCCATGGAAGTCATTGATGCCCAGGAATTGCAGGTCAACGCTTGCCGGTGCCTCGGTAGTCAGGTTCAGGCCCACCACCACGGGATCGTGGTCGCTGGCCCGGAACTCGTCCGGAGCATAGTAGTTGGTCACATTGTTGTTATACCTGCTGTACTCCAAGGCGACGGACTCCACGGAGTTGATGTTCCAAATGTCGGTTCCGGTGACCACCTTGTGGGCGGCAGGGGAAGCCAGGATGTGGTCCAGGGAGCCCACCATCCCGCCGAAGAGGTACGAGTGCTTGCCTGTGCCCACCTCGAGGTCGGTGTAGCCGGCACCGGTGAGGACGTTGATGGGATCTTCCTTGGCGTAGGCGTTGAAGTCACCGATCAGGAAGACCTTGTCCGTGCCCTTGGAGGCCTGGAGGTCCTTGGAGAAGGCGAGCAGTGATTCAGCCTGCTTGGTGCGGGCAATGTTCGAGGCACCCTGGCCCTTGTCCGTGTCATCCGGGGTTGCTGCGGAGCCCTTGGACTTGAAGTGGTTCACGATTGCGATGAACTTCTTGTCATCAGCACCGCCAACCGGTTTGAAAACTTGTGCCAGCGGCTTGCGGGCACTTGCGAAAACCACGGTGTCGTTGTGGATGATGGACTCACCAACGGGCTCGGCCACTGCCTTCTTGAAGATAAATGCAGTACGGATCATGTCCTCATCGCCCAGCGGGGGAGCGTTGGCGGGCGTCCGCACGTAGTCCCAGACGCCGGGAGTCTTGACGTTGAGGGCGTCCACCAGCTTTGACAGAGCGTCGTCACGGTTCTTGCCGAACTGCGCCGAGTTCTCTATCTCTTCAAGGGATACGACGTCGGCGCCGGACTTGGTGATGGCCGCGACGATCTTGGCCTGCTGGCGCTCGAAGTTCTCGGCGTTTGCAGCACCGCGGGCGTTGCAGCCCTCCTTGACCGTGATCGGGTTGCCGTCACGATCTGTGTAGAAGACGCAACCGGCCAACTGGTCGCCGGTGGTGGGGAAGTAGTTCAGCACATTGAAGGAAGCCAGTTTGAGGTTGCCTCCAACATCTGCTGGCCCCTCGGGGCGGGAGGCGGTGAAGCTCGCAGGCTGTACGGAGCCGGCGTTGGCCGGAGTCAGCGCAGTCAACGGCTGGAACTTCCAGGAATTGTTGCCGTAGCCCAGGATGACATCGGTCCTGAACTGCGCCGGGGAGCCCACGCGAACGGGATCAGAGGTGGTCAGGTACGGCAATTGCTGGGCCTTGGTGGTGGCGTCCTTGAGGAAGTTGGTGGACGCGCCGTCGTCGAGCTTGATGCCGCGCAGCGCATTGTCCGCAACCACGGCGGCGTACTCCGCCGAACCGTACGTAGCCACGGCTGTCGGCTGTACCAAGGGGGATGTGCCGGCCGCGAGGCCGATCTCGCCGTACTGGTTCAGGGAGTAGTTGTCCGTGACCGTGAAGTCACCCTGAGGAGCCAGCAGCATGCCCTCCAGGCTTTCCCGTGCAGCCTCATTTGCAGGCAGCGAGAATGGCGTGGGTTTGACCTCCGGTGCCGCCTCGGTGAGTTTTTTCAACCCTGCGGCCTCTACGGTGAGCTGTGTTTGGTTAGCGAATTCGCTGACAACGCCCGTGAGTTGCACGTAGTCGCCGGGCTGGACCGTTGTAGTCGTCGAGGGTGAATAGACGAACAAAGCGTCCGACGCCGTCCTTGCCGCCCCCGCGCCTTCACCGCCGCTTCCGGCGGTCTGGACGTAGTAGCCGTTGAAACCACCGGTTGCGTAGACGGCAGTGACCTTGCCAATGGTTGTTACGGTGCTGCCAACAAAGGGACTGGCTGGACCGGTTCCCTGGATTTCGGCAATGGCCTTCACTCCGGGTTCCGGTTGGGGATCAACCGGTGGAGTCCCTCCGCCGTTGGAGGCAGTGGGGGTGATGGTGGCGCTGAGGCTGAAATCAGCGGCGTTGGAGTCGGTATCCGCGCCGTTGGTGCGGTTCAGGCTCTTGACGTCTGTGTTGCTGCCGGGCGCTGTTGCAGCCGCGGTTTCAAAGGTATTCGAGGTGCCGTAGCCGAGGAGGTCGGCGATGGCGTCGTTGCCCGTCACCGAGCCCACCGGAAGAGGCGAGACCGCCGTTGCCTGCTTGGCCAGGACGAGGGTTCCGGCGGTCCCGCCGGGGTTCAGCGTGCCGGTTGCTTGAACATCCGCGGCGGGCAGTTCCGGCGCCGTGGAAGTGCCGCTATTGGTGGCGCCCTTGACCAGGAAGTATCCCTTGGCAGGAATGCTGCCGGTCAACGGTGTGATCCCCGTGGGCGCTGCCGTAGCGGTGGCTGACCGGTACTGCAGCGACCAGCCCGCCAGGCTGACCGGTGCATCCGAGGAATTGTAGAGCTCCACAAACTTGTTCTTGAACGCGGCACCGCTGCTTCCGCCGCTGAGATACGCCTCGTTGATCATCACCGGGGAGGTTCCGGATGCGGCTGGATCATCCGCCGCCATGGCAGGGACGGCTGTCAGCGGGGCTGCAAGCAACCCCACTGACAGGACCGTTCCCGACAGGTATTTCCAATGCATAAGTTTCATCCGTTTGAACTTTCATCAGTGAGCCCCGAGGGGCTCCATGAATTGCGCCCACTCTTTTGTGAAGTGGGCGAGTGCCGGGAAGTTACTCCCGGGTAAAGCTGCCTCGGACCTAGCTGAACACGAACGGATGAATGGAGGGTTGACCGGGGGTCAACAATGAGGGACCGTGCTAAGGCCCGAATAATTGGACGACTAGGAGGTCTGGCCCAAGTCCTGGATGACCTTGAAAACAGCTCCAGTGGGGTCCGACAACGTGGCCAATCGTCCGAAGGGAGTGTCTTCGGCAGGCTGCATGATGGTGGCCCCCAGGGCAGCGGCTTGCTCTACGGTGGCGTCCGTGTCCTTCACCGCGAAATACACACTCCACATGGAGGGAACCTGTTCGGGCAGGAAGCCTGAGGCGTCCATGATGCCTGCCTTGGCGTTATCACCGGAGCCAAGCGTTGTGTACCGGAATTCGGGGGTGTCGCTCATGACCGACGTCTCCCAGCCGAAGACCTTTTCATAGAAGGTGACAGCGGACCCATAGTCCTTCGCAAGGAGTTCATGCCAAGCCGGAGCTCCTGCTTCCGCTGCTACCTCGTAGCCCTTCATTTCACCGAACTGCCACGCTCCAATGGCAGCGCCGGAGGCATCCCCGTACATGGCCATGCTGCCTTGCTCCGGGACCTCCATGGGTTCCAGAAGCACCTGGCCACCGTTGGCGGAAGCGGCCTCTGTGGTTGCCTTGATGTCATCGGTACGCAGGTAAGTGGACCAGAGGTCCGGCATGGCACCCATGTCCGCCTGCTTCTCCATGATGCCCGCTACCATCCGGCCGTCCTTGGAAGCTGTGATGTACCCGCCGTACTTCTCTTGATCTCCGGTTTCGTAGGTCCAACCGAAAAGTGCCGTGTAGAAAGCCTTTGCCTTCTCCGTATCGGAGGTCATGAGGTCGATCCAGCAAGGGGAACCGGGAGTGATGTCAGGCTTGGGCATATGTGAGGCTCCTGTTGTTATGCCGCGGCCAAGGCTGCGGCTGGTGTCTACGGTATGGAGACAGAAAGAACACTATGCGGGGCCTCTGACAGTTTCAATGATCTTCCGGTTGTCAGTTCTCAGTTCCGTAAGCAGCCCCACCGCAGACACAAAAATGCCCCGGGTCCTCAGACCCGGGGCATCCTCTTGGCGGAAGGTAAGGGATTTGAACCCTTGGTACGGGGTTACCGCACACTGGTTTTCAAGACCAGCTCCTTAGGCCGCTCGGACAACCTTCCTCGCCTAGTAGTGTTTCATAGGGAGTTCGCTGTTCCAAAACATCACGTCTTCCAGCGCCTGCCCCGGAGCTGGAAGACAAGCAAGAAACCGGGAGTTCGTCATGAAAGCCGTCTACATCTCAGAGCCGGGCGGGCCCGAAGTCCTCGAAGTCCGGGAGGTCCCTTCTCCGGTGCCCGGCGAGGGCGAGGTCCTGATCGACGTCGTGGCCGCAGGCTTGAACCGTGCCGATGTCCAGCAGCGCAGAGGGTTCTATCCTCCGCCCCCGGGGGCATCGGAAGTACCAGGCCTGGAAGTCTCCGGCCGTATTGCCGCTTTCGGCCCCGGAGTCACCAAAGCGTTCTCCGTGGGAGACAAGGTGGTGGCACTGTTGTCCGGCGGCGGCTACGCCCAACAGGTGGCAGTCCCGGCGGAGCAAGTACTGCGGGTTCCCGAAGGAGTGGACCTCATAACAGCGGCCTCGCTGCCGGAAGTTGCAGCCACTGTGTACTCCAACCTGATCATGACGGCACAGCTGCAACCCGGCGAGACTGTACTCATCCACGGCGCAACCGGCGGTATCGGCACCATGGCCATCCAACTGGCCAAAGCCTATGGTGCGAAGGTGGCAACTACGGCGGGCACGGACGAAAAGGTCGGCACAGCCAAGGCATTCCTCGGCGCCGATATCGCCATCAACTACACCGAAGAAGACTTTGCTGAAAGCCTTAAGGCACACAACGGAGGTAAGGGCGCGGACGTGATCCTCGACGTCGTGGGTGCCAAATACCTTCAAAAGAACATCGATGCGCTCGCCGATTATGGGCGACTCATTGTCATTGGCCTGCAAGGCGGTACAACGGCAGAGATCAACCTGGGGCAACTCCTCAGCAAAAGGGCCGCCGTCATCGGGACGGCGCTGAGGCCGCGGCCGGTCGCCGAAAAGGGAATCATCATGTCCGCGGTCCGCGAGTTCGTCTGGCCCATGCTGACCGACGGCAGGATCCGGCCGCTCGTGGCCAAATCCTTCCCTTTGGAGCAGGTTCGCGAAGCGCATCAGTACTTTGACTCCGGCGAGCATGTGGGCAAGGTCCTCTTGCTCCTCTGATTCACCCCACCACGTGTGTCCGTCACTGCAGCAAGGAGCCACATGTCCATCCGGCACAGCCTGCTGGCCCTGCTCCAGGACCAGCCGCGGTACGGCTATGAGCTGCGTGTCGAATTCGAGGACCGTACCGGTGCCGCATGGCCCTTGAACATCGGCCAGGTTTACACCACCCTGGACAGGCTCGAGCGCGACGGCCTGGTCAGCAAAGACGGTGACGACGGCGGCGGGCACGTCATCTACAGCATCACTGACGCCGGGGCTGAGGAAGTCGAGGCGTGGTTTGCGGGCGCAGTGGACCGCGGTAGTCCTCCGCGGAACGAGATCGCCATCAAGTTGGCGCTGGCAGTCACCCTCCCGGGAGTGGACACTTCTGCCGTGATCCAGTCCCAGCGCGAGGTCTCGGTCAGAGCCCTGCAGGAGCACACACAGACCAGAAAGATGGTCTCGGCCAATCAACGCTCCTCCGATACCGCCTGGCTGCTGGTGCTGGATTCCTTGATTTTCCAGGCCGAAGCAGAAGTTCGCTGGTTGGATCTCTGCGAGGCGCGCATGGTGCAAGGCCTGGCGAACGGTGGAGCGAGCCAAGCGGCTCCCAAGCGGTAGAGCTGACGTCCGGCGCAAGGAAAGGACCGTTCACCGCGTACCTGCAGACGAATGGCGTGTACCGCCCTATCCTGTCCGTGTCGGTTGTTAAGGTGAGGAGAAAATAGCTGACGCAGCGTTTCCCGCCGCAACAGTCGTGGATGCAGCAACGTGAAGCACCGCAGCAGTTCTCAAGGAGGAGATATGGGCAAGATTTCTGACCAAACCGGACTCGCGGAAGGACTGGATCCCACCCTGCCTCCTCCTGCCGTGGAGGACTCCGTGCGTGAAGCTGAGGAAAACCGGTGGACCCCGGCCAAGATCGGTCTTTGGATTGCCATTTCGCTGCTGGGAGCGGTGGCTTGGTTCATGCTGGCGCTGGTGCGCGGCGAAACCGTTAATGCCATCTGGTTCGTTTTCGCGGCTGTTTGCACCTACCTGATCGGCTATCGCTTCTATTCCAAGGTCATTGAGCGTTACCTGCTCAAACCCGATGACCGCCGCGCTACTCCTGCTGAGTACAAAGCTGACGGCAAGGACTACGTCCGCACTGACCGAAATGTGTTGTTCGGCCACCACTTCGCCGCAATCGCCGGCGCCGGACCACTGGTGGGACCCGTTATCGCGGCCCAGATGGGCTACCTTCCAGGCACTATCTGGATCATCATCGGCGTCGTTCTTGCCGGCGCAGTCCAGGACTACCTGGTCATGTTCTTCTCCATGCGCCGCGGCGGCCGTTCACTGGGCCAGATGGCGCGCGAGGAACTCGGCGTGATCGGTGGCACGGCAGCCCTGGTGGCCACGCTGCTCATCATGATCATCATTGTGGCCATCCTTGCCCTGGTAGTGGTCAATGCCCTTGGTGAAAGCCCATGGGGCGTGTTCTCGGTGGGCATGACCATCCCCATCGCGTTGTTCATGGGCGTTTATCTGCGGTTCATCCGGCCGGGCAAAGTGATGGAGGTTTCCATCATCGGCTTCGTGCTCCTGATGGCAGCCATCATTGGCGGCGGGGCTGTTGCCGGTACCGAGTGGGGTGCGGCCTTCTTCCACCTGGACAAGGTCACCATTGCCTGGGGCATCATCATTTACGGGTTCATCGCCGCGATCCTGCCCGTCTGGCTGCTTCTTGCTCCGCGGGACTACCTCTCCACCTTCATGAAGATCGGCGTGATCGTGATGTTGGCGCTCGCCATCATTGTGGTGCGGCCGGAAATTACGGTCCCGGCGTTCAGTGAGTTCGCCAGCCGGGAAAACGGGCCGGTGTTCTCCGGTGCACTGTTCCCGTTCCTGTTCGTTACTATCGCCTGCGGCGCGCTTTCGGGGTTCCATGCCCTCATTTCTTCAGGAACCACGCCCAAGTTGATTGAGAAGGAGCGGCAGACCCGCTTCATCGGGTACGGCGGCATGTTGATGGAGTCCTTCGTGGCCATCATGGCCTTGGTGGCAGCGATCTCGATCGACCGCGGCATCTACTTCGCCATGAACGCGCCCCTCGCCCTTACCGGCGGCACTGTGGAGTCGGCAGCACAATGGGTCAACAGCCTTGGCTTGGCCAACGTGAACATCACCCCGGACGTGCTGGCTCAGACCGCGAAGGACGTGGGTGAGGAAAGCATCATTTCCCGTTCGGGCGGCGCTCCCACTTTGGCTGTCGGTTTGGCTCACATCATGCAGCAGTTCATCGGCGGGCCCGGAATGATGGCTTTCTGGTACCACTTCGCCATCATGTTCGAGGCACTCTTCATCCTCACCGCCGTTGACGCCGGAACCCGTGTTGCACGTTTCATGCTCCAGGACTCCATTGGCAACTTCATTCCCAAGTTCAAGGAAGCCTCATGACGTCCCGGGGCTTGGCTGTGCACAGCCATCATGGTGGCCGCCTGGGGTGCAGTGCTGATCATGGGCGTGACGGATCCGCTGGGCGGAATCAACACCCTGTTCCCGCTGTTCGGCATCGCAAACCAGCTCCTGGCAGCCATTGCATTGGCTGTGTGTATGGCCATAACGGCCAAGCGCGGAGTGTTCAAATGGCTGTGGATCGTGGCAGTTCCGCTGGCTTTTGCAGCCGTGGTAACCATCACTGCCAGCTTCCACAAGATTTTCTCGCCCGTTCCGGCAGTGGGCTACTTCGCCAATAACCAGGCGTTCTCCAAGGCACTCGCTGACGGAAAGACGGAATTTGGTACTGCCAAGACAGTCGCTGCCATGGAAGCCGTGGTCCGTAACACCATGATTCAGGGCGTGCTTTCGGTAATCTTCGTGACCCTGAGCATCATTGTGATCATCGCGGCCCTCCTGGCAACCATCAAGGCGATCCGTGCAGGCGGCGGCCGGGACCATGAAGACCCGGCTGTTCCTTCCAAGGTATTTGCACCGGCAGGGCTGTTCCCCACGGCTGCCGAGAAGAAGTTGCTCGCAGAATGGAACGCCCTGCCCGCGGAGAAACGGACCCAGAAGGCCGGCCATCACTGATGCAGTCCTCGGCTGATGAAGGAGATAGCTGATGAACACGGTAGTTAGGGGTCTTCGGGGCTTTGCCACTTACATGGGCTCGCTCATGGGTGCTGATGCCTACCGGAAGTACCTTGAGCACTTCGAAGCCAGCGGCCATTCCGGTCCGGCCATGACTGAACGTGAGTTCTGGCGGGACCGGATGGACCGGCAGGACAGCAACCCCCAGGGCAGGTGCTGCTGAGGTAGGGGACGGCACTAAGTTTCGCTACGAACGAAGTCCAAAATCAGGGCTTGGACAGGGGTTCGCGTGAAGCACGTGAGAGTATGAACGGATGAGCGATCTGAACAACATTCAGCCCTCGGATGAGGCTTCGGACGACACCCCTTCGGACGACACCCCGGTGGAGGGAACCACGCTGGACGAGGGCCTTGAGAAGCCCGCGGGACAGCAGCCTCTTGCGGAAGACGTGGCCAAGGATGCCAAACCCAAAGGTAACCTTCACGAACTCGTTGATGAGCCGGCCAAGGTGATGAGGATCGGCACCATGGTGAGGCAGCTCCTTGAAGAGGTGAAGTCCGCACCACTGGATGACGCTGCCCGCGGCCGCCTTGCTGAAATTCACGAGAGGTCCATTAAGGAACTCGAGGATGGGCTGGCTCCTGAGCTCATTGAGGAGTTGGAACGGATCAGCTTGCCTTTCCCTGATGAGAAAGCGCCCTCCGACGCGGAGCTTCGCATTGCGCAGGCACAACTCGTTGGCTGGTTGGAGGGTCTGTTCCATGGCATTCAGGCTGCGATCGCTGCGCAGCAGGCCGCCAAGGAACACGCTGCCGCTCAGATGCAACTCCGTCAGCTCCCGCCGGGAACTGTTATTGCACCGGGCATCGTCATTGGCGAGAACGGCCAGCCGCAGCGGGCGGCTGCACCCGGCGCTGCCTCCCAGGGCCGCAGGGAAGACCCCGACCACGGCCCGGGTCAGTACCTCTGAGTTCGCAGGTGGGTTTCTTTGGGGCCGTCCGACAAGGGCGGAAGGACGATCTGGAGCTTGGCAAGGGGCTGTGGCGCCGTGCCCACGACCGTTTTCACCGGGGACTGGACCGGTACCACCAGGTCCTTGAAGGCGTTGATGATGAGCAGCTTTACAACGAGCTGGTAGAGATAGCCAATGAGCTGGCCGAATTGTCGGCACGGGTGAGGACCATCTGCGTCGAGGCACAGAAGAGGTCTCCGAGTGACGGACTTGATGTTCCGGGAGCACTTGCCGGCGTTCATCGTGCCCTGTCCAAAGCCGGAAATTCCCTGGCCACAACGGCAGAAGCGGCGGCCATGTTGAGGTTGGCGGTGGGACCCGTTCCCGTTGGTGCGTTGTCAGTCCGGCGCAGGGCAGAATCGGTGTTCGAGCAAGTTGCTGACGCGGAGCGCCAACTCAGCCAGTGAGCCGCCCGTTCGCATGCCTGAGTCGCCCCCTCATAAAGGAGGGCGTGCGCAACTACCGGCGTACGCCCTTATTCCTTGCATGCAAGAAGTTAAGCGCATAGCTGATCTGCGTAATAATGGACGCTTTTGCGGGCCTCGTGGTGGCAGGATGGCAGACATGACTTCGTCACCAACACTTACTTTCAACGACGGCAACACCATCCCCCAGCTCGGCTACGGGGTGTGGCAAGTTGAAGACGATGTAGCCGAAAAGGTAGTGCGCCAGGCGTTCGATGCCGGATTCCGCCACATCGATACCGCCAAGATCTACGGCAACGAGGCAGGCGTCGGCCGTGCCATCGCTTCTTCCGGCCTGTCCGCGGAGGAAATCTTCATCACCACCAAGCTGTGGAACGCAGACCAGGGTTACGAATCCACGCTCGCAGCCTTCGAGGAATCCATGGACCGTCTCGGCCTGGAGACCCTGGACCTTTACTTGATTCACTGGCCGCAGCCCAAGCAGGAAAAATACGTTGACACCTGGAAGGCCCTCATCGAGCTCAAGAAGCGCGGCCGGGTCAAGTCCATCGGTGTTTCCAACTTCACCAAGGAAGGCCTGCAGCACATCATCGACGAGACCGGCGTTGTGCCGGCCATCAACCAGGTGGAGCTGCACCCCTTCTTCAACCAGGCTGACCTCCGCGAATTCAACGCTTCCAAGGGCGTCCTCACGCAGGCCTGGTCCCCGCTGGGCCAGGGTGGAGAGCTGCTGGAGAGCGCAACCGTGGCTGAAATTGCCGCGAAGCATGACGCCACCCCGGCTCAGGTCATCATCGCCTGGCACCTGGCAATCGGCAACGTGGTGATCCCCAAGTCCGTCACCGAGTCCCGTATCCAGGAGAACTTCGCGGCGCTCAGCGTCGCGCTGGACGCCACCGACGTCCAGGCCATCAACGGCTTGGACCGCGGCGCCGAAGGCCGCATTGGCCCGGACCCGGCAGTCTCCGACTTCGCCTAGATCCGAATCCCTAAACTGCAAGTGCCCCGTCCCCTCAATTGGGGGCGGGGCACCTGCCGTTAAGGCCCGACGACGCCGCTCGTGTTCGCGGCATAGCGTCGCCGGAGTCCGTGGTGAAATTGAGCGACGCACACGGACGGAGTTGGCATGGTGGTGTTTGACGCATTGGAGCGGCAGATTGTTGCTGCCCTGCAACTGGATCCGCGTTGCCCGTGGCGGAAAATGGCCGCCGTCTTGGGAGAAGCGGAACGAACTGTTGCCCGCCGGGGATCGCAGTTGCTGGAATCCGGGGCAGTGGCTGTGGTGGGAATCCGCCCTAAAGCCTCGGTGGTACTGGTGGAAATGCGGTGCATGCCCGGGACGGTTCGTGCCGCAGTCCACGCGCTTTCACAACGCTCCGATACCACTTTCGTCTACACCACCACGGGTACCGGTGACTGTGTGGCAGAGGTGCTCACAGAACCGTCGCGCATGGGGGAGGTCTTGTCCGATGAGTTGCCGGCCACCATTGGTTTGCGTGATTCCACCAGTTATCCCGTTCTTCGGTACTTCCGGACCATCCGTGGTTGGCGGCCGGAAATTCTCTCCGCAGACAAGGCCGAAGCACTCCGCTCAACGTTCACCCAGGATTCCGGTGCCTTGGTGCCGCGACAGGATTTGAGCCGCCAGGACAACGAGCTGGTGGACGCGCTGTGTGCCGATGGTCGGATGAGTTTTGAAGCCTTGGGTCGCAGGGTTGGCGTTTCGGAGGCGACAGCCCGTCGCCGCAGCGAATGGTTGCTGACCAATAACCAGGTCCACTTGAGGGCAATCGTTGAGCCGGCATCCTTTGGCCTTGGCGTTGAAGCGCTTCTCTGGATCCGCGCTTCGCCGCAGCACGTGGAACATGTTGGAAAGAGCCTCGCTGAGCTTCCCACGGTCCGATATGCTGCGGCGATCGCCGGAAATTACCAGATCATGGCTGATGTGACCGTAGAGGACATGGCAGGCCTCTACCGCTTCATTACTACCTCCGAATGGGCACAGGACGCCGCCGGCGTGGACGTTTCCATCCTTCTCGATGCGAGAAAGCGTGGCGGCAGGATCATGCGCTTACCGTCGTAAGGGGCCTCCGGCCTGCTGCGATAACCGGGGCGACGGCGGCGTACCGGGTTTGCTGCTCGAAGGCGTGGCCATACCTGAGCAGCTGCATATCCGTGTAATGATTCCCCGCGAGCTGCAGGCCGATGGGTAGCCCGGCCGAGCTGAAGCCCGCCGGAACGCTGAGCACGGGCAGGCCGGTTGCAGACAGGAGGCAGGCGGATCGCATCCAGTCCAGGTATGTTTGCGAGGCCGTTCCGGCAATGTCTGCCGGGTACCTCAGCGTGGCGTCAAAGGGGAGGACCTGGGCGCAGGGGCTGGCGAAGAGATCGAACCGTCCAAAGAAGTCCTGCACGCTCAATTCGAGCCGCGTCCGGGCAGCCGCGGTCTCAATGACATCCCGCGCCGTCAGGGCAAACCCCTTCTCCACATTCCAGTGGACTTCCGGCTTGATAACGTCACCGGCACGCTCCAGGATCGGCCCAAGGCCTGCCGCGAAGTCAAGGGCCCGGGTGTTGCCGAACACCAAGTCTGCTTCGCTGAAGTCCGGGGTTGCCTCTTCGACGATCGCGCCGAGGTCTTCGAAGACGGCCAGCTGCCGCTCAAGATGATCCGCTATCTCCGGGTCCACCGGCACCCCAATGCCGAAGTCTCGGGACCAGCCGATCCGCACTCCGCGCATGTCCGTCCTTAGGCTGGATCGGAAGACTTCGGGGTCCAGGCCGGAGGGGTAGGGGACGCGTGGATCACTGCCCGCGGTCACGGACATGAACAAGGCGATGTCCTCCACGCTTCGGGCCATCGGGCCGGTTCTTCCCAGCCACGCATAGGCGTTGACGTCGGAGGGCATGGGGATCACCGCCGTCGACGGCCTGAAGCCCACCACATTGCAGAAGGAGGCCGGGATGCGGAGCGATCCGCCCATGTCGCTGCCGTCGCCGATGCTCTGGATGCGGGATGCCACCACTGCCGCCACCCCGCCGCTGCTCCCGCCGGCGCTCAGGGTGGGCGCGTAGGGGTTGGTGGTGGTTCCGAAGAGGTCGTTGAACGTGTGGGAGCCGGCGCCGAACTCGGGAACATTGGATTTTCCTGTGCTGATGACTCCGGCCGCCTTCAAGCGCGCGATGATGAGGTCGTCGGCGTCGGGAACAAAGTCACGCAAGGCGAGCGAGCCTTGGGTGGTGCGCATCCCGGCTGTGTTGTTGGTGTCCTTGTGGGTCATGGGAACGCCGTGGAGGGGCGGCAGTTCCGTTCCGGAGGCCGTGAGCTGATCGGCGCGGTGTGCCAAAGCGTGGGCACCTTCTGCCTCGAGGGTCACTACGGCGTTGACCACCGGATTTATCTCGGAGATCCGTGCCAGGTGGTCGGCCAAAGCCTCACGAGCCGAGACCTTCTTGTTGCGGATGGCTGCGGAAAGTTCGACGGCGGACAGCTCGCCAAGGTTGTCAGGCATGGTGCTCCTTTGCTGGATTGCTACTGCCTGAAAGTGTGCCGGGTCACATTGACCGGGGGGAAGCCCTGAATCAACCAATGGCAAGCTTTGAATGATTCGGCCACAGGAAAGGCTGATTTCGTCAGCTATTGTGTGTGATCCGGCTCATAGCAGAAGGTGTTGGTAACCCATTGGCCGATCTGGTTGATAGTTAAGGATTTGCCCCACAGCACCGCATCCGCACAACGTGGTCCGGATGCGGAATTGCGGAGGGGCCAACACCGGAGGTTCCCATGCACCAACCCCTGGCTCTTCAACCGCTCGCCCCCACTGAATCAACCGACATCATGGCTATCGCCAACAACCCCGTTCTGTGGATCTGTGTGGCCGGCGTCTTCGGCGTGATCATCATCCAGTCCTTGATCTTCATGAAGGCGGCCAGGCGGGCCGCCCCATCGGTGGACATGAGCGCGCAGGACATCAAGACCTCGTTCCGCTCGGGCGCAGTCTCTGCGATCGGTCCCTCCCTGGCGGTGTCGCTGGTGGCCATCGCGCTGCTGGGTCTCTTCGGGGCGCCGGCCGTGTTGTCAAGGATCGGCCTGATCGGTTCGGCTGCCTACGACGTTTCGGCCGCCGGCATCGCAGCAGGTTCCATGGGCGCCAAGCTGGGTGATGCCAGCTACACACAGAGTGTCTTCGCCGTCGCGTTCTTCGCCATGAGCATCGGCGGAGCAATGTGGATGCTCGCCACCCTCATTCTGACTCCGCTGCTCCGCAAGGGTGACGCCAAGATCCGCTCCGTGAATCCTGCCGCCATGGCGATCGTCCCCGCGGCGGCGCTGATCGGTGCCTTCTCCTGCCTGGGACTTACTGAACTGCCAAAATCGGGAATCCACGTGTTGTCCTTCGTCGTTTCCGCAGCGGTCATGGGCACGTGCCTATTGCTTGCCAAGAAACTGGGCAAAAGCTGGTTGCGTGAATGGGGGCTCGGAATCTCGATCGTCATTGGCCTCAGTGCCGCCTACCTGGCCGTCGGCGCCTAAGCCGCGCTGTCCTAAGCCGCCTACCGACGTCGTCATCCCCTGAGCCCGAAAGGAACACCCTTCATGTCTTCCATCACTTCCGCCCCAGCCACCAACAACACCGCAATGGCTGACTTCAGCCGCACCACGTCCCGCTGGGGCCAGATCACCATGATCGCCGGCCTCCTGATTTCCGTGGCGGGTCCGCTGTACCTGGTTTTCGCCACCGGACTGGATATTGCGCCCGCCCAGCTGTGGATCGCCTTCGCCGCAGTGGCCGCAACGTTCGGCATCATCTGGATCGTGGAACCGCTCACGTACTATCCCATCCTGGGGCCCGCCGCGATGTACCAGGCGTTCATGATAGGCAACATCTCCAACAAACTCCTTCCAGCGGCACTGATCGCCCAAACCAATATCGGCGCAAAGCCGGGCAGCAAGCGGGCCGAACTTGCCGCCGTCGTTGCTATCTGTGGTGCAGCGGTAGTCCACCTGACCTCCCTGGCGATCTTCGTCGGCCTCCTGGGCAGCTGGCTGATCAGCGTCATTCCGCCGTCCGTACTGCTCGTCACCCGGCTCTATGTGCTGCCCACCGTTCTGGGAGCCGTACTGGTGCAGGCAATCGTGTCCATGAAGCAGCCCCGCACCACCGTGTTCGCGCTGCTGGTCTCGGCCGTCGTCGTCTTCGTGGTGCTGCCGCTGGTGCCCTCGCTCGCCATGGTGTCCACCGCCATCGCCGTGC
This sequence comes from Arthrobacter sp. 9V, assembly GCF_902506065.1. Lineage (GTDB taxonomy): Bacteria > Actinomycetota > Actinomycetes > Actinomycetales > Micrococcaceae > Arthrobacter. The sequence goes on along the minus strand of NZ_LR732912.1, from coordinate 3,752,523 downwards.
TGGGCACCATCCTGTTGGCGTGGTTCTTCCGCGGAAAGACCTCCGTAACTGAAGCGAAGCCCATCCACATCGAGTAGCAACGCCCTTCGATCCTCACCAAGCCGAAGCCCCTCCACAGCGCCCGCAACCACCAGGAAGACAGGACCCATGACGTCAACAGCCACAGCCCTTGCCCTTGATTCACAGCAGACCGCCAAACTTCACTCTTTGTACCGGCACCTGCACGCACATCCGGAACTGTCCATGCAGGAGTTCGCCACGGCCACGCTGATCGAGGAACAACTGGACGGCCTGGGCATTGAGCATTTCCGCTGTGGTGGCACAGGGGTGGTGGGTCTCCTGCGAAACGGTGCCGGTCCCGTGGTGGCCTTCCGGGCCGATTCCGATGGCCTGCCCATTGAGGAAGCCACCGGGTTGGACTACGCCAGCACGGACACGGCCATACTTCCTGATGGCACCACGGTTCCGGTGATGCACGGCTGTGGGCACGATACCCACGTTGCCAGCCTGCTGGGTGCCGCTGAAGTGCTCGCCGGTAGCCGGGACGCTTGGGCCGGGACTCTGGTGCTGATCTTCCAGCCTGGCGAGGAGACTGCCGCGGGTGCGCTGGCCATGCTCGACGACGGACTATGGGACAAGGCACCTCGGCCTGAGGTGGTCTTCGGGCAGCATGTCATGCCCCGGCAGGTAGGTACCGTTGCGATTTCCAGCGGGCCGGTGGCTGCGATGGCTGATTCGCTAAGGGTCACCGTCCATGGCCAACAGTCGCACGGTTCACAGCCGCAGGATTCCATTGATCCCATCGTCATGGCCGCGCACATGGTCACCCGGCTGCAGGGCATCGTGTCCCGCGAGCTGGATCCGCGGAAGTCCGCCGTCGTCACCGTTGGGACGTTCCATGCGGGCCTCAAAGAGAACATCATCCCTGCCTCGGCCGAGTTCACCCTCAATATCCGAACCTTCGACGAGGACGTCCGCGGCCAGGTCCTCGCCGCTGTTCGGCGCATCATCGAGGCCGAATCTGCCGCGTCGGGGGCGCCGGGGCCGGATATCGAGGAGATGTACCGCTTCCCGCAGTGCTTCAACGATCCCGACGCCGTCCCTCCCGTTATTGAGGCACTGCGGCTTGCGCTTGGCCCCGAGGCTGTGGAAATCACGCCTCCGATGATGGGCAGTGAGGACTTCGGGCACCTGGGTACCGCAATCGGAGTGCCGTCGGTGTTCTGGATGTTCGGCGGCACACCCAAGGCCGGACATCAAGGACCTGGTCCCATCCCCGTCAACCACTCGCCGTTCTTCGCACCCGAGCTGGAAGGTTCGCTGGCCGGGGGAGTCTCTGCCGCCGTCGCAGTGTTGATGTCCCGGCTGGGCCACTGACTCCCGCGTTCCAGCGTTCCCGCGTTCCAAGGCCCAGGCCCAAACAGACCCTGCCCGCCCTAGGATGGGCTCATGGGGGACATTGAAGATCTTTTTGACGGGCCTGCATCAGGATTGCCGGCACCGCTTTGGAACAAAGCTGTACTGAGCCGACGGACGGCCCAATACAGGCCAGCGGCGGTGGAAGGGGCCTCGGTCAAGCATCTCGCCGGGTACGCGCCCTTCGTAGTGTTCTGCGAAAGCAAGGGAGTTTCCGCTGGGCAGCTCGCCCCGGACCTGAGCGCGTTGTTGACCTTTGTGCGCACCAACATCGGCGACCTCTCGGCTGAGCCCGGGTTGAGTGAGGCCGCCACCATTTTTGTTGGGAACGTCATTGCGGCCATGCGCCCGGAAGCGCACTGGAGGGTGATGCCGGACGGATCCCGTGAAGTAGGGGACCGCAGCATGATGATTACGGCGGACCGCTTGATTGAGGGACTGAAGGAGGCCGACGACGGGATGGTGGCCGGGCTCCTCACGCACCTCATGGAGTGGGCAGCTGACGATCCGGACGGTCCCGCGTTACCGGAGTTGCGGCCGGTCCCCAGCGGGCAAGCCCGTGAACCTTTTGTACGGCCGGAGCTGCCATCACGTGAGTATCGCAGTGCTGACGGCAAAGTGATTGAGTACGGGAACCGATGGGGCGCAGATAGCCCACCCGAGGACTCCTACAGCGTGGAAACTCACGCGGAACGATTCGAAGGGCTCCACCAGGTGGCCCGGGCTTTGATCGAGTACCTGGAGAGAGCGTACGACGTCGAGGTGAGCTGGGATCCGGCCCACGCGGCGGACGTGTCCATGAACACCGACGAGGTGATCGACGTCGCGCGTCTGACACCTCGGGACCCGCTCGCCGCACCGCTGACTTTGGTGATGACCGGTTCCCCGGGGGTGGTGGTCCACGCCGGTGCGCTGCACGACTTTCCGTTCCCTATCTGCGGTTGCGACGCTTGTGACGAGACCGTTGAGAGCGAAGCGTCCCGCATGGAGGAGCTGGTCCTTGGTGTTGCAGCAGGCGGTTACGGCGAACGCTACCCCGTGGGCCGGAAGAAGTGGGCGGAGTACGCGCTCTTCGCCGCAGACGGATCCGGCAACCGCAGCGGTGCGGGTCCTTGGTCGGCCACACCGGATCGGCTGGCCGCCGCTGAAGAGCGACTCCACGCCGTCCCGGATGGGTGGAGCGCGTGGCCACTTAAGAGGAGCGGGACGTCTACTGGTGTTTCGGGGCCAGGACCCGCCTAGCTGTTCCGCCGTTGATCAGGTCCTGAGCGCGGACCGCGATGAGCTCGGACAGGAAGCCGAGGGACTCAGGTGGCGTTGTTTCCGCCGCCGCTGCTGCCACCCTCTCCAGTGTTGAAGCCGCTGTCTGCCGGGCATCGTCGTCGTCCATGCCCCAGGCTGCCCCTTCGGCGACCAGATGTTCCAAGGTGATGTAGCCCAGCCGGATCTGGCCGCTGACGGCGTGCCCGGCAAGGCCACTGGGCTGGTACAGCAGCAGGGTGGGCGCAGTGTCATAGAGCGGAGCCAGCAGCACTTCTCCACCGTCGCGCAGAGTGAGGGAGTAGTTCTTGGAGTGTGCATCGCCGTTGCCGATCAGCAGGTTGAACGTCACGGCGCGCAACAGGTCACGGCGAAACGCGGCCTCATCGCGGGTGTGCGGCGCCGCGGCGTTGACCAGCCGGGTCAGGCGCGAGGGCGGTGCGGTGGTGCCTTCGTGTTTCGCTTCACTGGCCAGGGCCAGGGCCTGGGTGAAGTCTTCCTGGTGCAGCCGGCTGCCCTCACCTGTGCGGTCGAAGCGCTCCACGATGATGGCCCGACGGGATCCGAAGCTTTCCAGATGGGCTTTGGCCGCGGGAAGCCCTGCCGCGGCTGCTGTCCGCAAAGCCCAGTCCTCGGCGGGGAGCAGCTCCGGGATGGTGGACTCGAGTGGTTCGGGCTTGATGATGTGGGTCGACACTGAACCACGGCCTGGCCACGCCCAGCCGTCGCCATGTTGGGACAGCAGCACCTTGGACTGGACGCCGCCCAAGGACGCAGTGACCAGGAAATTCTCCGGCAGGTCCCACGTAGGCAGGGATTCGACCACGTTGATGACCTCCTCTGCGGTCATGGGCGCTGCAGTGCCCTCCCGCGCGGGGGGTTCCCCTGGCGGCAGGACTTGGACGGCCCCGGCGCAGTCGGCGCCCAGGACGCGGAGCAGCCCAAAGGCGTCCGGGACGGTGACACCATGTTCTTTGGCCAGGTTGGAACGGACCTGGCCTTCGGGCAGGAGACCGTCAAAGAAGTTGTAGACTTCCACCCCGTCCAAGCGCTTTCTGGTCAGCGGCAGGGACAGTGATAGCAGGATGGACCCGGCACCGTAGGCGGCCAGCACCTGCGGGGCGTACTGGAAGGACAGCTTGAGGCCGTTGCCGCGCAGCTCACCGATTCGGTCCCCGCGCAGGTACACATCAAGGGTCTTGCGGGGGCTCATGGCCGCACCTGCAGCTTCGAAAAGCGCGGTACCAGGGCCACGTCGCGGCCCACGGCCCTGATGGCTTGCATAGCCACGACCATGGAGACTGCTTCGCCGGCTTCAAGGCGCACGATGGTCCCGCGGGTGACGCCCAGTTTCACGGCAAGCTCGTGCTGGGTGAGCGCGGCCTCTTTGCGTGCCTCGGCGATGGACCGCCCCAGGGAGGCGGCGTCGACAGCCCGGTAAAACGGTGTCAGCTCATCGGAATGTTCCATATATCGATCATAAGACTCAAAACTCCAAATGTCCTATATCTTGAACATTTCAATGACTTGGGCAAATGTTCGATATCTCCATCATCAGGCACGGACGGCTCTTTCTTGGACTTCGGCAAACGAAAAGCCCCGCCGGTTCAACGAGCCAGCGGGGCTTTTTCTCTGAGCTTCCTATCAGAATCGAACTGATGACCTTTTCATTACGAGTGAAACGCTCTACCGACTGAGCTAAGGAAGCACCGCGTTCATCACCGGTTTCCCGGGCGATCACGCAAGACATAACTGTAATAGAGGCACCGTACCCGGGTCAAAACGAGGGCGGCGGCGGCCGTTGCGGGGATGTTCACCCGGGCGTCGGACCCGGTTCAGGCGGTGGTTTCCCGGTGGCCGGAAGCTGGGGAATCAACTGTGGCGAGGTACTACACCCGCCACCCATACGCGCCGAAGGAGCCGCTCCATGACGGGGGACGCAATGAACGTAAATGCCATGAACGGTGACGCATTGACGGGGCACGCACTAACCAAGGACGCCAGCCATACACCGAACAGGCTTCGCCTTGCTGTGGTGGACATGGTGGGCACCACCATTACGGATGACGGCCGCACCGAGCGGGCAGTTTCCCGGGCCCTGGTGGAACACGGCGTAGACCCGGGCAGCACCCGGTTTGAGAGCATGCTTGGCTACGCCCGCGACACCATGGGCTTCTCCAAGATGACTGTCTTCAGCCACCTTTTCGAGGATCAGGCCGTGGCCGAAAGCGCCAATAAGGTTTTCGAAAACACCTATGACGAGCTCATTGAAGACGGGGGTGTCCGTGCCATCCCCGGAGCGGAGGAGGCCATCCTGTGGATGCGTGAATCCGGCATGCAAATTTGCCTGGCCACGGGCTTCGGCCGTCATACCCAAAACATGGTGCTGGAATCGCTCGGGTGGATGGGCCTGGCGGACCTAAGCCTGTGCCCGGCCGATGCCGGACGGGGACGGCCTTACCCGGACATGATCCTGACTGCCGTTCTCGCCCTGGACCTCGACGACGTACGGGAGGTGGCAGTGGTGGGTGACACCAGCTCGGACATGCTTTCGGGCGTCCGTTCCGGAGCGTCCCTCGTGGCGGGAGTCCTTACCGGTTCCCATTCCGAGGCGACGTTACGCTCGGCCGGAGCCACCGTCGTCGTGGATTCCATCAAGCAGCTCCCGCTTCTGGTGGAGAAGCACGAAGCCAGGCGCCTTTAGCACTTGAGACCGTCCTGCGGCACTTTGCCATCAACAAAGTAGTCGTCGACGGCGGTGCTGACGCACGAGTTCGCGCGGCCGTAGGCTGTGTGCCCCTCGCCTTCCCACGTGACGAGGGAGGCGTTCTCCAACTGTTTACGGAGCGATTGGGACCACTGGAGGGGAGTCGCCGGGTCCCCGGTGGTGCCCACCACCACAATGGGGGCCGAACCGTTGTATTTCACCGGTGCCGGGGTGCGTTTGCTCGGGTAGGGCCAGTCTTTGCAGGTGACGCCGCCATAGGCAAAGAACGCGCCGAAGGTGGGGGATTCCTGCATGAGGCGGACTTCCTCGGCCCGCATCTCTGCGGTGTCTGTGACCATGGGGTAGTCCAGGCAGTTGATGGCCTGGAACGCGAAGGCGGAGTTGGAGCTGTAGGTGCCGTTAGGTTCGCGGTCGGCGCCAAGATCGGCCAACCGCATCATCTGGGACACATCACCGGAGAAGGCGCTGTCCAGCGCTTGGGTCAGGGCCGGCCAGCTTTGGTCGTTGTAGAGGGGCAGGATGAGGCCGTTGACGAAGTCGTTTGCGGTAACCAGCCTGCCGTCCTTGGCCGTCTGGGGGTTCTGGTCCACGGCGGTAATGAGATCCCTGATCTCCTGGACACCGTTATCCGTGGAGCCACTCAGGGGGCATTGTTGTTGCCGTTGGCAGCTGGCCACGTAGGTGTGCAGGGCTTTTTCGAACGCAACCGCTTGGCCCGCCGTCAGTTCTTCGTTGCTGATGGCAGGGTCCACGGCGCCGTCAAGTACCACCCGGCCTACATTGTCCGGGAAGAGCGAAGCATAGGTGGAACCCAGGAACGTGCCGTAGGAGAAGCCCAGGTAATTGAGCTTGGCATCGTTGGACACCGCGCGCAGGACGTCCAGATCCTTCGCTGCGCTCACAGTGTCGATTTGCCCCAGAACATCACCGGTTTGTTGGGCGCACTGATCCGCGAATGACTTATTGAAGGCAAGGGCGGCAGCCAATCCCTCGTCAGTGTTCTTGCGGAACACTTTTTCGCGGGCGGCGTCACGTTCGGCGTCGGTCATGCAGGTGACCGGAGCGGAGCGACCTACACCCCTGGGATCAAAACCGACAACATCGTAGTTGGCACGCAGCTTCTCGGTGAAGTGGGTGTTGCCGGCGTCCTTGACGAAGTCCACGCCGGAACCACCTGGTCCGCCGGGGTTTACCAGGATGGACCCTTGCTTGTTGCCGGTGCTGGGCAACTTGATCACGGAAAGCGTGATGTCCCCGGCCGCCGGATTGGCGTAGTCCTTGGGCACTTGGACTTTGCCGCAGTGGAAGCCGTCCTCACACGAGGTCCACTCCACCGGCTGCGAGTAGTACTTCTCCAGGCCCTCAGGAGCTGAAGCAGCTATGGACGGATCCACCGTGCTGGTGGAGGGCTTGGCTGTTGGAGCCGGCAGGAACGGCACGGTGCACGCGCTCAGGACCAGCATGGACGCAAGCGCAACGCATATCGCCGCAAACCCACGGCGAGGCTTGCCGCCTGCAAAACTGCGCCCTCCTGCACCCGGGTTCGCCGAACCACCGCCCGCAGCAACCTGGGCAGACCGGTCCCGTGGAGGGGCACCGGCGGACCGGCGGTGTGCGGACTTCATGCATTCTCCTATTGCTGGATGAGGCTTGTGGCCATGGACTCAACCGCCAACAACGGTGCCACGTTGGTGGTGGTAATTCGGACACGGGCTTTGTTGATGGCGTCCATTCGGGCCAGGGTAGTTTCCGGCGTTGAATGGCCTGCGTATTCTTCCAGTTCGCTCTTGAGCTCAACGTTGACCAGTTCCACTGCGTTCCCCAATTGAATGATCAGGACGTCCCTATAGAAGGACAACAGATCCGTCAGCGTGCGGTCCAAAGAGTCAGTGATGGAACGCTTGGCACGCCGCTTTTGGTCGTCTTCAAGTTGCTTGACCTGGCTGCGCATGGAGGGCGGCAGCGTGCCGGATTCGGGAGCCCCCAGGCTCGCCAGCAGTGCGATCTTTTCGGCAGCGTCGCGTTCGTCGTTTGAGCTGTTGGCTTCCTCGGTAGCAATCTTGACCAATTTCTCGGCCATCATCACTGCCGCGGTGACGCCGCGAAGGCCAAGCGGTATCCGGACAGTGTCCATTCGGCGTTGCCGCGCATCGGCGTCCCGCGCCAACCGGCGTGCGATCCCTATATGGCTTTGCGCAGCCCGGGCCGCGCGGTCGGCGAGGCCACGTTCGACGCCGTCGCGCCTCACCAAGAGGTCAGCGACGTCCGAAGCCGGCGGCAGCCGCAAGCTCACCGGGCGGCATCGGGAACGGATGGTGACCAGGACATCGGCAGGGGAGGGGGCGCACAGCATCCAGATGGTCCTGGGGGTGGGTTCCTCAATGGCCTTCAGCAACACGTTGGTGGTGCGCTCGGCCATGCGGTCAGCGTCCTCCACCACGATGATCCGCCACCGTCCCGTGGCAGGCCGATCACCTGCCTTGGAGACCAGCTCACGGGCTTCATCAATGGTGATGGTGACCTTTTCGGTACGCACGAACGTCACATCGGAGTGGGTCTCACCGAGGATCGTGTGGCACGCCGCGCACTGCCCGCAGCCGCGCATGGTGACGTCGTCCTGCTCGCAGTTCAAGGCGGCCGCGAAAGCCTTGGCTGCATTTGAACGGCCCGATCCCGGGGGGCCCGTGAAGAGCCATGCATGGGTCAGGCCGCTGTCGCCCTGTGCAGCCTGCTTGAGCTGGGCAACCACGGGATCCTGCCCTTGGAGGTCGTCCCAGACGCTCACGGGTGGTCGCCCACAACAGTTTCGCCGTCCAGAGGCGCAGGCACGCTGCTGGCAGCGATCAGCGACTCCACCCGCTCCAGGATCCGGGCGGCCAAGGTTTCAACTTCGGCATTGGCGGGCAGCACTAAATAGCTGGAAGGCGCAGCCGCTGCGAGATCCAGGAAAGCGTGCCGGATGGCGGCATGAAAATCGTCCGGCTCGGACTCCAGCCGGTCCTCGGTTGCGTCCCCGGCGGTCCGCCGCTGCCGGCCATCGGAGGGGTCGACGTCGAGCAGTACAGTCAGGTCCGGATGGAGGCCTTCGGTGGCCCATTCGTTGAGTGACAAAACACCTTCGGCGCCGAGACCGCGCCCGGCACCTTGATAGGCGACCGACGAGTCGATATAGCGGTCCGTGATGACCACGGTTCCGTCAGCGAGTGCGGGCCGGATCACCTGACCCGCATGGGCAGCACGGGCCGCTGCAAACATGAGGGCTTCAGTGCGGGGATCGATCGTTCCGTGACCGTGGTCCAGGACCAGGGAACGCAATTTCTCCCCGATGGGGGTGCCGCCGGGTTCGCGGGTGCGCAGAACGGAGAGCCCCCGCGACTCAAGCGCGTCAGAGAGCCGGGCGGCCTGGGTGGACTTGCCCGCTCCGTCCCCGCCTTCGAAGGCGATGAAAAGGCCTGGGCTCTTAATACTCACTGGACTAGCCTACCGATCACCGGCATACGAGACGGCTTTTATCCACAGCGTTGCCCGCCGCTACGCTGAAACCATGAGCCTTTCCGATCAGCACGCCGCCGATTTGTCTCCGGAAACCGTCGTAGTTGCAGCCGGCCGCCCCGACCGCGCCCACGACGAACCCGTAAATCCGCCCATCGTCCTGTCCTCCACATACTTCGGAACAGGTTCATTGGGCGATGGAGACCGCGGTTACGGTCGATACGCAAACCCCACCTGGGACCCCTTCGAGGATGCACTGGCAAAACTCGAAGGTGCCACCCTGCCGGGCCTGCTCTATGCCTCCGGACTGGCAGCAGTCAGCTCGGCCTTATCCCTGGTTCCCGCCGGGGGTGTGGTGGTGATGCCATCCCACAGTTACGCAGGCTCCCTGGTCATGGCCACCGAACTGGCGGAGAAAGGTTTCCTGGAACTGCGCACCGTGGACATCACGGACACGGACGCCGTGAAAGCCCTCATCGGTCCCGGGAACGGCAAGAAGGCAGACCTGCTCTGGCTCGAAAGCCCCACCAACCCCATGCTCGGCATCGCCGACGTGCGGGCCCTCACCGAGGCCGCGCACGCAGTGGGGGCAATCGTGGTCACGGACAATACCTTTTCCACGCCTTTGGTGCAGCAACCCCTCAGCCTGGGGTCCGACGTCGTTCTTCACTCGGTGACCAAGTACCTGGCAGGGCATTCGGACGTAGTCCTCGGCGCCCTTGTCACGTCCAACCCGGAACTGCGCGCCAAGCTCCTGCACCACCGCATCATCCACGGCGGCATCGCCGGGCCGTTCGAGGCCTGGCTGGCGCTGCGCGGCCTCCGCACCCTTGCGCTGAGGATTGAGCGCTCGCAGGCATCAGCGGCAACCCTCGCCGAACGCCTCAGCGCCCACCCGCGCGTGGAGACCATCCGCTACCCGGGCCTCCCCACCGATCCCGGGCATGAGCGCGCCAAGGTACAGATGAAGGGCTTCGGATCCATCCTCTGCATCCAGATCGCCGGCGACGAACAGCGCAGCGGCGCCGATGCCGCGGACGAGCTGGTCCGGGCCCTGCAGCTTTGGCTGCCTGCAACATCCCTTGGCGGAGTTGAGTCCCTGATTGAACGCCGACGCCGGCACACGGCTGAGCCGCTCAGCGTTCCGGAAAATCTGGTCCGGTTGAGCGTGGGGATCGAGAACGTGGAAGACCTCTGGTCCGACCTTGAGCAAGCGCTGAAGTCGCTGGACGGCTAGGCTAAAGGGCGTGGACGGAAAAATTTTGATCGCTACTGTTACCAGCGGGGTTTACTGGATCCTTGGCCTGGTGGCACTTGCCCTGGAACTGTGGGCCTTCGCGGACTGCTTGCGGCACAAGCCGACGCTTTTCGTGGCGGCCTCCAAGCGCACCAAGACGTTCTGGCTTGCGCTGACCGGTGTGGCGCTTGCGATCGGCGGGCTGACTGTCCTCACAGGTGGCAGCGGCATCGGGTTGTTCGGCATCGCTGCTGTCACCGCGGCGTGCGTCTACCTGGCTGATGTCCGTCCCGCTCTCCGTGAGGCCGGCAGCGGAGGCAACCGCAATGTGGGCCCGTACGGTCCCTGGTAGCCAGCACTCCTGGTGAATCAGCGGGGCGCCACCGCGTCCCACGCCACCGTCACTTCACCCAACCGCCACCTCGCCGGACCATCCTGAAGCGGCCACCCGGCGTCGCGCAGTGACCGGCACATACCCGTCCAGCGTTGCCGGTTTCCGAACGAAGCCAGGGGCGCCGCTTCCAGCCACGCTTTGTCCATGGCCTGCAGGAACGCATGGATCGGTTCTCCCGGTACGTTCCGGTGAATAAGAGCCTTGGGGAGCCGCTCCGCCACCTCGGATGGCAACTCAAAACTGCCGAACCGCACGGAAAAACTGAGGCTTAGAGGGCGCTCGGCGTCCAAGGCGACCCACGTTACGCGACGCCCGATTTCGTCGCAGGTGCCATCAATGAACAAACCGCCGGGCGCCAACCGTGACTGCACCAGCTGCCAGATCCCGGCGACGTCCGATTCTTCATATTGCCGCAGCACATTGAAGGCCCGCACCAACACCGGGTCACCGGGAACGGGAACCTCGAAACCGCCCAGGTGAAAGCTGAGCCCGGGCCTTTCGAGGGCCTTGGCTGCCCGCACGCGCTCCGGTTCAATCTCAACCCCGCAGACCCGGACATCCGGCCGCACGGCCTGCAGCCGTTCGAAAAGCTCCACCGCGGTGGTGGGCGAGGCGCCATAGCCCAGGTCCACCACAAGGGGGTCGACGGCGGTGCGCAGCCGCCACGCCTGCGGCCCGGCAAGCCACCGGTCCAGGCGGCGCATCCGGTTGGGGTTGGTGGTGCCGCGGGTGATGTTGCCAACGGGCTTCCCGCCCCGACTCCGGGGAGAGCCCACCCGTTCCGCTTTTTGCACCACGGCCCCACCTTATCCCGCGTTGCTCTTCGTAACGCCGGGCAGGGCACGTAACTGCTCAGCTAGGATGAAAACCATGACTTACAAGCTGATTCTGCTGCGCCATGGCCACAGCGAATGGAACGCCAAGAACCTGTTCACCGGTTGGGTGGACGTTGACCTGAACGATCAAGGCCGCCAAGAAGCAGTGCGCGGTGGAGAGCTCCTGGTTGAGAATGACATCCTCCCGGACGTCCTCTACACCTCACTCCTGAAGCGCGCCATCAACACCGCCAACATGGCACTGGACAAGGCCGACCGTGGCTGGATCCCGGTCAAGCGCGACTGGCGCCTCAACGAACGCCACTACGGCGCGTTGCAGGGCAAGGACAAGGCCCAGACCCTGGCCGAGTTCGGCGAAGAGCAGTTCATGGAATGGCGCCGCAGCTACGACACCCCGCCGCCGCCCCTGTCCGACGACAGCGAGTTCTCCCAGGCACACGATGTCCGCTACAAGGACCTGGGCGATGCACTGCCGCGCACCGAGTGCCTCAAAGACGTCCTGGTCCGCCTGCTCCCTTACTGGGAATCGGACATCAAGGAAGACCTCAAGGCCGGCAAGACCGTCCTGGTCACCGCCCACGGTAACTCCCTGCGCGCGCTGGTGAAGCACCTGGACGGCATCAGCGACGACGCCATTGCCGGGCTCAACATCCCCACGGGCATCCCGCTGGTGTACGAACTGGACGAGGACTTCCAGCCGATCAACCCCGGTGGAACCTACTTGGATCCCGACGCCGCAGCCCAGGCCATACTCGCGGTGGCCAACCAGGGCAAGAAATAACGCTTAAGTACATCTACGACGGCGGCCGGTCACCGGCGGTTTCTAGTGGTCGTTGCAACACTGCTGGTGTTATGTGGTCATTAGTAGATCACGCAGACGCTCGGCTGGGGTATCCCAGTCGAGCGTTTTGCGTGGGCGGCCGTTGAGTTCCTGGGCGACGTAGCCTCCCTCTGCTCAGGGGTAGATCTCGCAAACTTCCGGGACTCCGAGGAAACATCGCTTAAATGCGGCACGGTCGTTGCAACTCCCAAAAATCTAGGGTGTTGCAACGACCGCTAGAACCCAAGACCTGAGGTGACCGGCCGCCGTCGTGGTTAATGCTGTAGGACTAGAAGCCTTCGGGCTGCCATTCGCCCGTCACCAGGTAGGTGACCTTGCGGGCAACGGAGACGCCGTGATCGGCGAAGCGCTCGAAGTAGCGGCTGGCCAAGGCCACGTCCACGGTGGTGGAAGGGCTTTCGCTCCACTCGGGGGAGGCGATCGCCTTGAAGACGCTGAGGTGGAGGTCGTCCACGGCGATGTTGATCTTGAGGATGTCGCGGGCAACCTCAAGATCGCGGGTCTCCAGGAGTTCAATGACCTTCGCGGTGATCTCGATGTCATGCTGGGCCATGGCTTTGAAGGTCTGGGTCAGAGATGCGGGAATCACCGTGGCCGGGTAGCGCAGGCGTGCCAGCTGGGCAACGTGGCGGGCGAGATCGCCCATGCGCTCCAGCGATGCACTCATGCGCAGTGAGCCAACAATCATGCGAAGATCGCTTGCCACGGGGCCCTGCAATGCAAGGATGTCGATGGCACGCTCGTCGAGGCTGTTCTGCAGAAAGTCGATTCGGGCATCTGCTGCGATGACGTCCTGGGCAAGATCCACGTCAGCGCCTTCGAAGGAAGTAGTAGCCTTCGTGATTGCTTCGTGAACCAGCTTGGAGATCTCGATGAGGTCGTCACCTACCTGGGTGAGCTCCTCCTGAAAAACCTTGCGCACTAAGGCGTCCTTTCCTTGGAAATCCTGTTCCCATGCGGGGCCACGGATTTCAAAACCATTGACAGTCCAACCAGTAACTGTGTCAGGGGCCAGTGAACGGTTCGGCACCTTTAGATGAACGTTAGTTGAACCGTCCGCGTTTGGAGCCGGATCACTCCTTGGCCGTGTTTCCACAGCATAAGCTGGACACGTGGATCCATTGCTCATAGGTGTCGTCGCTGGCCTGGTAGGCCTGTCGTTGGGCGTCCTTGGCATGCTCGCTTTCAGGATCAGTGAGCGGCAACGCAGCATCGTGGATCTGGACGTGAGCGAACCACTGCTTCCTGAGGGCGCCGCGGAGGTGCTGTCCGTCGTCGGGCGTGCGTTTGTAGTGGTGGACGCGATCGACGGCGTGGTCCGGGCAAGTCCCGCGGCCTATGCGTACGGACTGGTGCGCGGGCACACCGTGGTCCACAAACAGCTCCTGGATATGACCGCCAAGGTTCGCCGCGACGGCGTGATCCTTGAGGAGCAATACGAACTCCCGCGTGGCCCGCTGGGCAAAGGCACCATTGTGGTCCAGGTCCGGGCAGCCATGCTTGGGTGGGAATACATTGTGCTCCTGGCCGATGACCGTACCGAAATCACCCGCACCGAGGAGATCCGGAACGACTTCGTGGCCAACGTTTCCCACGAACTCAAGACCCCCGTGGGTGCCATCTCGCTCCTGGCCGAGGCCCTCGAAGCCTCGCCCGATGACGAAGAAGCGGTGCGCCGGTTCGCCAAGCGCATGCATAAAGAATCCGGTCGATTGGCAGCCCTGGTTCAGGACATCATTGAACTTTCCCGGCTGCAGGGCGCCAATGTTGCCCAGCAGGGTCTCCCGGTGGATATCAACACCGTGATCACTGAGGCCGTGGATCGCTCGCAGCTGCCGGCGGAGAGCAAGAACATCCAGATCGTGGTGGGTGGCCATTCGGATTCCCTGGTGTTCGGGGACCGGGACCTACTGGTCACAGCCCTGCGCAACCTGATAGACAACGCCATCCGCTATTCGCCGGAAAACACCCGCGTGGGTGTTGGCGTCCGGACGCGGGAGGGCGTGGTGGCCATCTCTGTGACAGACCAAGGCGAAGGCCTCACCCCGGAGGACCAGGAGCGGGTGTTCGAACGCTTTTACCGCGTGGACGCTGCACGCTCCCGTCACACCGGCGGCACGGGCCTTGGCCTCAGCATCGTTAAGCACGTAGTCTCCAACCACGGCGGAGAGGTGACCGTGTGGTCGCAGCCCGGCCAAGGGTCAACGTTCACTGTCCGCCTGCCGGAGATGGAAGGCCAGGATGACGACGCCGGCCTGCCGCCTTCCGCTGCAACCGTGCCTTCGGAACTTCAGGCCGCCGCCGTCGTCGATCCCCGTGCCGTGAGTCAACAACCCCATCGCGTGAATCATCAAAGGAGCGCCAACGGCGCCCAAGACCAAGGAGCCAGCGCTTGAGCCGGATTTTGATAGTGGAGGACGAAGAGTCCTTCAGCGACCCCCTGTCCTATCTTTTGGGCAAGGAAGGGTTCGACGTCGAGGTAGTGGATAACGGCAGCGACGCCTTGGTGGAGTTTGACCGCAACGGAGCCGACCTCGTCCTTCTGGACCTGCAGTTGCCCGGGACGCCGGGGACCGAAGTGTGCCGCCAACTCCGTCAGCGCTCAAGCGTCCCGGTGATCATGTTGACGGCCAAGGACTCCGAAATCGACAAAGTTGTTGGCCTGGAACTCGGCGCCGATGACTACGTCACCAAGCCCTATTCCTCCCGTGAACTCGTTGCCCGCGTCCGTGCGGTGCTCCGCCGGCAGGGTGAGCCGGAGGAACTCATCACCTCCACCGTGCAGGCCGGCCCTGTTCGCATGGACATCGAACGCCATGTGGTGAGCGTCAACGGTGAGCAGGTTTCCCTGCCGCTCAAGGAGTTCGAGCTGCTGGAAATGCTGCTCCGTAACTCGGGCCGCGTACTGACGCGTGGCCAGTTGATCGATCGTGTGTGGGGTTCAGACTATGTGGGGGACACCAAAACACTCGATGTGCACGTGAAGCGCCTTCGCAGCAAGATCGAGCCGGATCCTTCCGCACCCAGATACCTGGTGACGGTGCGCGGCCTGGGTTACAAGTTCGAGCCGTAAAGCTGTGTAGTAGCCGGTGATAAGACAAAGGAAGGGTCCCGCCGCGGCGGGGCCCTTCCTTTTGATGTGTCGCTTGGTGCTGTTGTGTCGCTTGGAGCGCGATGCCTGCTAGTGGCCGGCCGCGGCAGACTCTGACGGCGTCGCGGAGGACGTCGAGGTGGACGTTGGCGTTGCCGTGGGGGTCGCGGAGGAGGAGGGCAGGTACTTGGCGTACTCGGGCAGGGTGCCGTCTACCACCGGGACGTTGATGGTGGCGGAGTCGGATCCGCTGCGGATGGTCACCGGAGTCAGGCCGCCAGGGATAACGCCTGCGGTGCTGAGGATGGCAGCATCTGCGGTGTCGTTCAGGTACGTCTCCGAGTTGGCCTTGACCGGGATTTCGGTCTGGGCGCCGTTGGCGCCGCTCACCGTGAGGGTGACGTCGTTGCCGGACTGGTTGAAGACGGCGCCGATAACACGGCCCGGCTCCTTCTCGCCCGAAGCAACAATCAGGATGTTACGCAACTGCAGGGGACCGAGATCAGCTTTGATCCCGTCCGATGCCGAGTACTGGTGGGTAGTCTGCTGGGCGTTGACGAATCCACAGCCGGTGACGGACAGAAGACCGACGCCGATTGCAGCCGCCGCAATTGCCAGCTTGCCGCGCTGGACAGGGTTCATCGCAGTATTGCGCACGACACCTACTCCTCAAGAGTCATTGGAACACTTTTCAGCCATAGCCTATCGGCAAACCCTCCGAAATATGGATTCGGGAAAGCTATGTGGCGCCACCAACGGAGGAGATCTTGCTCGCATGCGGGGTCGCGGAAGCATCTTTCGGGGAATACGTCAAGACCTTGGACGAAGTCGTTTAAGGCCTTATTCCCTTTATTGGCGCGGTAGAAGCGCCTGCCGGGTGCCAGTCGTATGCCTTAATCGTGATAGACTAATCTGCGGGAAAGGGGAAAGTCCACATGGTTTTTGAGGTCGGCGAGACAGTAGTTTACCCTCACCACGGTGCAGCAAAAATTGAGGAAATCAAGATGCGCACCATCAAGGGCGAAGAGAAGATGTATCTCAAGCTCAAGGTGGCTCAGGGTGATCTGACCATTGAAGTTCCAGCAGAGAACGTTGACCTTGTTGGGGTCCGGGACGTAGTGGGCAAAGAAGGCTTGGAGCACGTATTTGACGTTCTCCGCGCCGAGTTCACTGAAGAGCCTACCAACTGGTCACGTCGTTACAAGGCGAACCTGGAGAAGCTTGCTTCAGGCGACGTCATCAAGGTGGCAGAGGTCGTTCGCGATCTTTGGCGTCGTGATCACGATCGCGGCCTTTCCGCAGGTGAGAAGCGGATGCTGGCCAAGGCGCGGCAGATTCTGATTTCAGAACTGGCCCTGGCTGAGAAGACAGACGAAGAGAAGGCTGCAAGCGTTCTTGACGAGGTCTTGGCTTCCTAAGAATTGAGCCCGGTGGTGCGAAAGCGCCGCCGGGTTTCTTTTTGCCCGAATACTGCCGGAGATACTTGGAAATCGAGTATGTTGGGGCGCCTGCAAGTACTTTCCAAGTAATCTTGGGCCCATGAGTATTCCTTCCAAGCGCGCCGTCACGGCCGTGATCGTGGTTGCCGCCGGTTCCGGTGAACGCCTCGGCTACGGCATGCCCAAAGCCCAGGTACCGTTGGGCGGCGAGACCATTCTGATGCATGCCCTCCGCGGCGTGGTTGCCTCTGATGTTGCGCGCCAGATCTGCATCGCTGTGCCCAAGGGGGACACGGCACTGCGTGAGTCCATCTCCGAGTTCACCATCGACCTCGTGGACGGCGGTCCGGAGATTTCAGTGGTGGACGGCGGTTCCTCCCGCGCCGATTCCGTTCGCGCCGCAATGGCTGTTTTGGAAGAAGGGACCGAACTGGTCCTCGTCCACGATGCCGCACGTGCCCTGACCCCCGAGCGGGTGTTCCAGCGCGTCTCTGATGCCTTGGCCTCAGGAGCGAAGGCCGTCATTCCCACCATGCCCGTAGTGGACACCATCAAGACCGTGGCCGAAACGAACGGCACGGATACCTCCATCGCCCCGGAAGTTGTCACAGGCACAGCTCCCCGCGAGCAGCTCCGCGCCGTCCAAACACCTCAAGGTTTTGAGCTGGCCGTTCTGCGCAAGGCACACGAAGCCGCCGGGCTCTTCGATGACAAACAGTCCGCCGCCGTCACCGACGACGCCATGCTGGTGGAGCTCCTCGGCGTTCCGGTCCACGCCGTTCGAGGTGCGAGCCAGTCGCTGAAAATCACCACCCCGTTGGACCTCATCATTGCCGAGGGCTTGCTCGAGGGGCCACTGGGAATTCGTTGGGTGGAAGGCTGATGGCGCTGAACATGGTCCTTCCCCGCACCGGTGTTGGAATCGATGTCCACGCATTTGCTCCCGAAAATGATCCGCAGCCACTGTGGTTGGGCGGGCTGTTCTGGCCGGGCGAGCAGGGGCTCTCAGGGCATTCCGACGGCGATTGCGTGGCCCACGCCGCTGCCGACGCCCTCTTCTCTGCCTGCGGGATCGGAGATCTGGGAACCCACTTCGGCACGGACCGCCCCGAGTTCGCGGGTGCTTCCGGGGTCAAGCTGCTGGGCGAAGCGGCGCGCATTGTTCGCGAGGCCGGCTTCGAGATTGGCAACGTTGCAGTGCAGTTCGTGGCCAATCGTCCCAAGTTCGGTCCACGCCGGGAAGAATCTCAACGCGTCCTCAGCGAGGCAGCGGGGGCGCCGGTCAGCGTCACGGCAACCACCAGCGACGGACTGGGTTTCACCGGGCGCAGCGAAGGAATTTCTGCTGTCGCCACAGCCCTTGTGTATCCGGTGTCCGCCAACGAGGCGTCGGCCCCAGAGCCCGGTCCCGCGAAAGGTGCCCCGCATGCCTAAGCCAAGCGCCGGCGTCGTGCGTTCCGCTGTGATTGCTGCCGGCTTGGCCGCCTCGCTCCTGCTGAGTGGTTGCGGAGGTGGGCAAACCATGGACGTGACAGCCAGTTGCGCGTTCCTCAACGAGGACACTTTCAAGCCCGACGGCAACCAGCAGCAGCAGTCCAAACAGATCGCCGAGCACTATCACCAGATCGCGGGCAAACTCGCGCCGGAGATCGGGAACCCCATCAAAGAGATGGCGGCAATCATGGACGAAGCGGCGGCATCCTCCCTCGGGGCGGCCACCCAGGACCAGCAGGAAAAGCTCAAGGTGCAGTTCAACAAGATCGGCGAATACTGCAAGTAGGCAGGTCACGCTTCGTCATCGGCTAATCTGGAGCGGTGACCCTGCGCTTCTATGACACTGCCTCCGCCGAAGTCCGCGACTTCGTTCCCCTCGAAGACGGCAAGGCCAGCGTGTACTACTGCGGGGCCACCGTCCAGGGAATGCCGCACGTGGGCCACGTCAGGTCGGCCATCGCTTTCGACCAACTGACCCGATGGCTCGAATTCCGTGGCCTCAGGGTCACCGTGGTGCGCAACGTCACGGACATCGACGACAAGATTTTGGCGAAGTCCGCTCAGTCATTCGGGCCGGACTGGGACGCCGAACCCTCGGCACGCCAAGCCGAAGAGTGGTGGGCCCTGGCGTACCGCTACGAGCAGGAATTTGAGAGCGCCTACGAATCCCTGGGCGTCCAACGGCCCACCTACGAGCCCCGCGCCACAGGCCACATCCCGGAAATGCACGCGCTGATCCAGCGCCTCATCGACCGCGGCCACGCCTACCCGGCGCTGGACGACTCCGGCGACGTCTACTTCGACGTCCGCTCCTGGAGCAAGTACGGCTCGCTGACGCGGCAGAATATTGACGACATGCAGGGAGCGCCCGACGCCGACCCCCGCGGCAAGCGTGATCCCCGCGACTTCGCGCTGTGGAAGGGTTTCAAAGACGGTGAACCCGTCACCGCCAAATGGGAGTCGCCCTGGGGTGCCGGACGTCCCGGCTGGCACCTCGAGTGCTCCGCCATGGTCACCAAGTACCTTGGCCCGCGGTTCGATATCCACGGTGGAGGACTGGACCTTCGCTTCCCGCACCATGAGAACGAGATGGCACAGTCCCAAGCTGCCGGAGACGATTTCGCCAACTTCTGGATGCACAACGGCATGGTCACGTACGAGGGCGAAAAGATGTCCAAGTCCATCGGCAACACTGTGAGCCCGGCCGAAATGCTGGAGCTCGCCTCGCCGCGCGTGGTCCGCTATTACCTCGGCCAGGCCCACTACCGCTCCATCCTGGACTACCGCCCCACCTCGCTGCAGGAGGCCGCGGCCGCCGTCGAGCGCATTGACGGGTTTATTCACAAGGCATCCGCCAAAGTGGGAGCGGGCGCCTCGGATGTATCCCCGCAAGCCAACATGCCTGCTGCTTTCATTGCGGCCATGGATGATGACCTCAACGTGCCCCAGGCCCTCGGGGTATTGCACGAGACCGTGCGGGCGGGAAACACTGCATTGGCCTCGGGCGACGTGGAAGCCGCAAAAACCGCACTCTACAGCGTGCTGTCCATGACCGAAGTGCTCGGCCTGGACTCGGTAAAACGTCCCGAAGCCGTCCAAGGACGCGAGCATACCGCCCTGGAAGTGCTGATCGAAGCCCAACTCGAAGCCCGTGCTGCCGCAAGGGCCACCAAGGACTGGGCCGCTTCCGATGCCATCCGCGACACCCTCGCTGCCGCCGGCGTCGTCGTCGAAGATGGTGCGGATGGCGCCACCTGGAGCCTCAAACGCGACTGACAAACCGGGGCGGCACCCGAATTGCATCGGGTCAGTAGACTTGATTCCAGACTTACTCACAAAATCAAGGATGGAATCTCATGGCCAATAATGGTCGCCGGTCGGTCAAGCAGAAGAAGGGCCCCACCACCGGAACCGGTGGCCACGGCCGCAAGGCTCTGGAAGGAAAGGGTCCCACGCCCAAGGCGGAGGAACGCACCTACCACAAGGCATACAAGAACAAGCAGCTGGCTGAGCGCTCAGCTGCCAAGCGCGGCACGGGCCCCCGTCAGGGTGGCGCCGGCGCGCGCTCCGGTCCCAAGGGCCGTGCAACTGAAGAGCTGGTCACTGGCCGTAACTCGGTAGTCGAAGCCCTCCGTGCCGGCATCCCGGCCAAGGCACTGCACGTCGCCATCCGCATCGAGATGGACGATCGCGTCAAGGAGTCCCTCAAACTTGCGGCCGAACGCGGCATCCCGCTGCTGGAAACCGGCAAGGTTGAGCTGGACCGCATGACCGAAGACGCAGTCCACCAAGGCCTCGTGCTGCAGATCCCGCCGTACGAGTACGAAGACGCATACGACCTCGCCGAGACAACCCTCGCCAAGTGGAAGAAAGGGCACATTTCCAACGCCCCCATCTTCGTTGCACTGGACGGCATCACCGACCCCCGTAACCTCGGCGCGATCATCCGCTCCGTATCGGCCTTCAGCGGCCACGGCGTCATCGTCCCCGAGCGTCGCTCCGTCGGCGTCACCGCGTCCGCTTGGAAGACCAGTGCCGGTGCCGCTGTCCGCGTCCCGGTTGCCCGTGCTGCGAACCTCAACAATGCGCTCAAGCAGTTCAAGAACATGGGCATCTACGTTCTTGGCCTGGACGGCGACGGCGACGTCTCGCTGCCTGATCTCACCGTTGCAACCGAGCCCGTCTGCATCGTAGTGGGCTCCGAAGGCAAGGGCCTGAGCAGGCTCGTCCGCGAAAACTGCGACCAGATCGTTTCCATCCCCATCGACTCCGCCATGGAGTCGCTCAACGCATCCATGGCTGTTGGCATCTCGCTGTACGAAGTCTCGAGGCAGCGCGCCGCCAAGTAGTTCCTGTTCCCGGGTAAGGCGCCGCAAGCGCCGTCCTAACTAAAGGCGCCGCAAGCGCCATCCTGGTTAAGGCGCCGCAAGCGCCATCCTCCGCGTGCTGCTCCTTCGTCGCTTTGACGCACGCTTCCGGATGGCCCCTGCGGCGCCTTTCGTGTGCCCCCGTGTCGGACGAATGTCAACGCTCTCTCACATCCCTCGTGCTTGGGCTGGACGCTCTTTCACATCCCTCGGGTTTGGGCTGGACGCTCTCTCACATCCCTCGTGCTTGGGCCGGACGCTCTTTCACATCCCTCGGGTTGGATCCGGACGCGCTGAACCCCTGGAAGTCAGTTACCGTTGCTTCGCGCTGGAAGTCGCTGAGCTTTCCCAGCAGCTCGACCTCAGCCTTCAACCGCTCGTTTTCGGCCAACGTAGCCCGATGCTCTTCCCATGACACCGGCCCGTGTCCCTCGGGCTGTGCGGGTGCCACGTTCTGCTGACGCGCGCGAGCCCGGGCGAGCCAGTTTCCTAATGTGCTTTCGTTCACCCGATCTCTTCGGAAACTTGTTCCACCGACCGATCCGTGGACAAAACAAGCCGCACCGCTTCCTCACGGAACGCGGCAACATATTTTCTTCTGGGCATGCTCATCCGAAGCACGATCTCCCATCAAGCTGTCTCAAAAAACCATACAAACGCAACGGCCGCGGAAGGGCTTGGGATGTGCGCGAGCGTTGGTGGGAAGGGCTTGGGATGTGCGCGAGGGTTAGAAGTCGCGGCGGTTTGCCAGCACCGGGAGTTTTGCGCGGGCTTCTTCCACAACTGCAGGATCGAGATCGTAGAAAATGAGGCCGGGCTCGCCTTCGAGGCCTTCCAGGACCTCGCCAAACGGGGATACGACGGCGGAGTGCCCCACGCCCGTGGGTGCGGCACCTTTGACCTCAACGCCTTGGGTTGCCGGATCACCCTGCCCGCAGGCGAGCACGAACGTGGTGGTGTCTACCGCTCGGGCCCGCGCCAGGAGTTGCCACTGATCGGCTTTGCCCGGACCTGATCCCCATGAGGCAGAGACGATGTTCACCAAAGCTCCCCGCTGGGCGTTGGCAGTGAACAGGGCAGGGAAACGGATGTCGTAGCACGTGGCCAAACCAAAGGTGAGGCCACCGGCGTCGAACGTTACCGGATCTGTGCCCGCCTCAACGGTGTCCGATTCCAAGAAGCCGAACGCGTCAAAGAGGTGGATCTTGTCGTAGCTCGTCTCCACACCCGGTCCGGTGGCCAGGAGCGTGTTGCGTACGCGCGGAGACCCGGAATCGGAAGGAGTGCCGGGGGTGAACATGCCGGCCACGATCACCAGCTGAAGTTCCTGTGCGAGGGCCCGTACGCGGCTGGCCCACGGCCCGTCCAAAGGCTCGGCGATGTCCAGCAGGGAGTTTCCGAACGCGCGCATCATCGCTTCCGGGAAGACAACCAGCTCGGCGCCGCCGTCCTTGGCCCGGCGGGCATGCTCCTCAAGGAGCCTCAGATTGCTGGCCAGATCCCGGCCGGTGATGACTTGGGCAAGTGCCACGCGCACGATAAAACCTCCAGTTGTCTCCATCCCAGTATGCCAAGGGGTGTGGCCGCCGGAAGAGCAAGGCGACACAATCGGCGCCTGGCATCACTATGAAACGCTGCGCCGATGCGGCATTCCAGCACGTGAGTGGCTGATCAAATCCCGCCATCCACGGGCAAGTAATGAAATCGAGACGCTGAACGTCGTCACATGGCAGGCCAGCGCGGTACATACTTTGCGTGGAACTAAACTTGCAAGCAATGGTTATGCCTATTTTTGACACAGCAGCTGCCCTGGACGCGTCTCAACCCAGGCCCCTCGGACTGAGCACCCCCCAGCCCGGAGTTCTTGACGCCCAAAGCACCCCGGACAATTCGGTGAACGTGGCCGTCTTCGCACCGGATCTGGATCGGGTGGAGGTGGTGTTCCAAGCGCCTGGGGAAGCTTGGCAGTCTCACATTCTGTCCAACACCGAGGACGGCGTGCACTTCAGCCTCGTCAACGGCATGCCGCCGGGCACTCGCTACGGTTTCCGCGCTGCCCCGGCCGAGGGCGGTCTTCCTCTTTCCATCCCGGCTTTGGACCTGGACGACGACGGCGGCCAGCCGCTGCTGCTCGATCCTTACGGCCGCGCCGTGGACCAGCGGGGCGAGTTCCTCACCAGCGTACACGTGGATACAGGCTTTGATTGGGGAGAGGACCATCCGCCGCGGACGCCCATGCGTACCTCGGTGATCTATGAGGCCCACGTGCGTGGCCAGACCATGCTCCACCCGGACATCCCGGAGCACCTCCGCGGGACGTACGCCGGCATGGCGCACCCGGTGATGGTCCAGCACCTTACTGAACTCGGCATCACTGCCGTCCAGCTCCTGCCCATACATTTCCACTTGGATGAGTCCCATCTCCAGGACTTGGGCATGACCAATTACTGGGGCTACAACACGGCCGCCTTCTTTGCGCCCCACGCTGACTACGCCACGGAGGCGGCGCGCAATGCGGGTCCCCACGCGGTGCAGGATGAGCTCAAAGGCATGATCAAACTGCTCCATGCGGCAGGGATTGAGGTCATCCTTGACGTGGTGTACAACCACACTGCCGAAGCGGGGCCAGACGGACCGCCACTGAGCTTCCGCGGCTTGGCAGAGAAACGTTACTACCGCCACGATGCCCACGGCCGCTACCTGGATACCACCGGGTGTGGAAACACCTTGGATTTCAGTGACCCCGTGGTGGTGGATTTGGCGCTGGATTCCCTGCGGTACTGGGTGAATGACTTCCATGTGGACGGGTTCCGCTTCGACCTCGCGGTGACTCTGTGCCGCGACGCCAGCAACACTTTTGATCCGCAGCACCCGTTCCTGCAGGCGATTGCCGAAGACCCTGTGCTTTCGGCGGTCAAGCTGATCTCCGAGCCCTGGGACGTTGGCTATGGAGGCTGGCAGACGGGACGTTTTCCGCAAGGATGGTCGGACTGGAATGACCACTTCCGCGACGGCGTCCGGAGCTTCTGGCTCTCAGACCGGGCCGCCATGGAGTCCGGTGGCCAAGGTGGCTCTGTTGCGTCACTGGCCGAGCTCATGGCCGGGTCAGCCAATCTCTTCGCATCCTCGGGTCGCACCCGGCTGGCCAGCGTCAACTTCATCACCGCGCATGACGGCTTCACCCTCAAGGACCTGGTCAGCTACGACCGTAAGCACAACGAGGCCAACGGTGAGCAGAACCGTGACGGCCACGGAGACAACCGCAGTTACAACCACGGTGTGGAGGGCAGGAGCGAGAATGAGGCCATTGTGGCCGCCCGCGCCCTCTCCGTCCGCAACCTGATGGCCACCCTGCTCCTGTCGTTTGGTGTTCCCATGATCACTGCCGGGGACGAGATCGGGCGCACGCAACAGGGCAACAACAATGCTTACTGCCAGGACAACCCCACGGCTTGGCTGGATTGGAGCCGGACCCAGGAAGCCAATGCCATGTTCAGGACTACGCGCGAACTGGTGCGGCTGCGCCGGTGGTTCCTGAGGCATCAGCCTGAGAGCTTCCCCGGCAGCGCGAACGATTCCAGCCTGCAGTGGTTTGATGACAAAGGTAAAAAGATGACGCCGGCGCGCTGGAACGATCCCAACGTCCGCTCCGTCCAACTCTTGATGGGTCACGAGGACAGCGGGATCCGTGGCTTGATCTCTGTGAACGGCAGCAACCAGGACGTCAAGATGGTTCTGCCGGAGATCTTGAGCGACTCGGGAATCGGAAAGCGCATGTTTGAGCTTCGCTTCACTACCTCGGTGCTGCATGAGCGCAGGAAGGGCGCGTTGGTTGCTTCCGGCGAGCGGGATATCCTGCAAGCCAACACCATCAACATTTACCGCACATAGTCGTCACTAACAGCGCCAACCGCACAGGGAGCCCTTCCGCATGAACCGCAGCCGCAGCAAACTGGTGGCGTTCGCGGGCCTGGTGATCGCCGTCGTCGTGCTGGTGGTCGCCATGGTGGGCGGAGGCTCGCTGTCGTCGCAAACCACGACGCCGGAGCCCGGCTCTGCCACCACGTCACCGACGACGGCCAGCACCGCAGCATCCAAGCTCGCCGCCAACCCTTCTTCGCTGCCCGCCATCAACGCCTCGCAGTTGCCCAAGGAAGCCCGTCAGACCCTTGCGCTGATTGCCAAGGGCGGCCCATACCCCTACGACCGTGACGGTGTGAACTTCGGCAACTTCGAGGGCTTGCTGCCCAAGAAGTCCGGTGGTTTCTACAAGGAGTACACGGTTCCCACGCCGGGGGAGTCTGACCGTGGCGCGCGGCGGATCATCGTGGGCAAGGACTCAGCCAAGTACTACACCCCGGACCATTACGGGTCCTTCAAGTTCATAGCAGAAGACAAGTAGGAGCCCATGAAGATCTATTCCGCAGATACCTGGACGCTTGAAGAACTGCGGGAGCAGATCTCCGACGCCGGCCGCCGGACCCTGCTGGTCCCACCGGCGACCACCAAGCAGGCGGTCCTTGAGGTCTTCGGCCAGGTCCTGGACTTCCCCGAGTACTACGGCGTGAACCTGGACGCCCTCAACGACTCCTTGCACGACTACGCCGATGCCCTCTCAGAGGACGACGGCGGCCCGGTCACCATGATCTGGCAGGTCCCGGCGGCCTACCGCACGGACCGTTCCTTCGGAGTAGTTTGCGAAATCCTCCAAGACGCAGAGCGCTACGCCGGCCGCGACCTCAAAGTTATCGCCGTCTTCGAAAACTAGTCGCGCCAACGGGCCCTATGGATCCCAACCCTAGCGGCCTGCCGAACAACAAAGCCGGATGTCAGTTATCCGGATGCGTGCGTCAAAGCGCAAAGTGGGCCCACACCGGCAGGGTTCCCTGGCCGAGCTTGCGAGGCTAGGGGGACGGTGGGGTACACGCGGAGGATGACTGACATCCGGCGGATGTCGTCTGGCCAGGCTTAGGCGTTCGCGATCAATCCCAGTTCAGCTTTGGAGGCCAACGCCGAGTGCTTCGGGAACACCCGGACGGTGTAGCCGAAGGAGCCTGAGCGGTTGATCACCAAGGAGCCGCTGAACAGGTGGCGTCCGCCGCCGAGGTCTTCGAGGGAGTCCAGTTCGGCTACCACCACGTCCTCGAGCTCATCGGAGTCCTCGGCACGTCCGAAGGCCACCTCCACGGAGACGTCGTCGGGTGTGAGGTTGTTCAGGGCTACGTACGCGTTGACTTGGAGTGCGTCGCCTACCTGGGGTTCCTCGGAGACACCCACGGAGTCCACGTGTTCCACCACAACCTCCGGCCAAGCGTTCCGCACCTTGGTGGTCCAGGCAGCCAGTTCCTTGGCTTCCTTGAAGGATTCGGCAACGGCTCTGCGGCCGGAAACGGCGGCCGGGCAGTAGAGGTTGTTGACGTAGTCGTGGAGCATGCGTTCTGCCGAGACTGCGGGGCCGAGGTTGGCCAGCGTGTGCTTGATCATGGACACCCAGTGGGTGGGCACAGTCTCGCGGCTGGATTCGGAGGGTCCTGCAGCACCGGCGCCTTGGGCAACGGTGGTTCCGTAGAAGCGCGGCGCAACCTGTGTTTCCAGCAGCTCGTAGAGTGCTGATGCCTCAATGTCGTCGCGTTCCTCGGAGGAGGCGTTGTTGTTGGCTGTGGGGATTGCCCAGCCGTTTTCGCCGTCGTACATTTCGTCCCACCAGCCGTCCAGGACGGAGAGGTTGAGCGAGCCGTTGATGGCGGCTTTCATACCGGAGGTGCCGCAGGCTTCGAGGGGGCGCAGCGGGTTGTTCAGCCATACGTCGCAGCCAGGGAACAGGGTCCGTGCCATGGCGATGTCGTAGTTGGGCAGGAACACAATCCTGTGCCTGACCTGGGGGTCGTCGGTGAACTTGACCAGGTCTTGGATCATTTTCTTGCCGGCGTCGTCTGCTGGGTGCGATTTGCCTGCGATGACCAGCTGGATGGGGTGCTTGGGATCCAGCAGCAGGGCCTTCAACCGTGCAGGGTCGCGCAACATGAGGGTGAGCCGCTTGTAGGTGGGTACGCGCCGCGCGAATCCGATGGTGAGGACGTCGGGGTCCAGCACGGAGTCTGTCCAGCCGAGTTCGGCGTCCGCAGCGCCACGCTTCTTCCAGGAGGCACGGAGCCGGCGTCGGACGTCGTCGATGAGTTGGGCGCGGAGCTCCCGGCGGAGGGCCCAGACGTCTTCGTCGCTGACGTTGTAGGCCAGGTCCCACCGTCCCATTGCTTCGGCTTCGGCCCCGAACTGGGTCCGTGCGAGGGCGGAGATGCGCGGATCCACCCAGGTGGGTACATGCACTCCGTTGGTGACGGAGGTGATGGGGATTTCGGAGTGGTCGAATCCTGGCCAGAGTCCGGCGAACATTTCGCGGGACACCACGCCGTGGAGCTTTGCCACGCCGTTGGCGCGTTGGGCCAGGCGAAGGCCCATCACGGCCATGTTGAACACCGAGGGGTTTCCGCCGTCGAAATTTTCGCGGCCAAGTTCGAGAATGCGTTCGGTAGGCACGGCAGGGGCCAGGCCTGCTTCGAAGAAGTGCTTGATCTGCACGGTTTCGAAGCGGTCAATCCCCGCGGGTACAGGCGTGTGTGTAGTGAAGACGGTGGACGCGCGGCCCGCGGCGAGGGCTTCGTCCCAGCTGAGGGGCTGGTTGGGATCGGACATGGCTTCCTGGATGCGTTCGATTCCCAGGAAACCTGCGTGGCCTTCGTTGGTGTGGAACACCTCCGGCGCGGGTGTGCCGGTGAGTTCCTGGTAGACGCGCAGCGCCTTGACGCCGCCCATGCCCAGGAGGAGTTCCTGCTGGAGCCGGTGGTCGCCGCCGCCGCCGTAGAGGCGGTCGGTGATGCCGCGCGCGGCTTCGTCGTTGGAGGGAACGTTGGAGTCCAGCAGCAACAGCGGAACACGCCCGACGTCGGCACGCCACACATGGGCGTGAAGCTCGCGTCCGTTGGGCAAAGGCAGGGAAATGTGGACGGGCTTGCCTTGGGCACCGTCCTTGGCCGGGTGGCGGAGCAGCGTCAGGGGCAGCCCGTCCGGGTCCAGTACAGGGTAGGTTTCCTGCTGCCACGCGTCACGGGAGAGCGACTGTTTGAAGTAGCCGGCCTGATACAGAAGTCCCACGCCGATCAGCGGCACGCCGAGGTCAGATGCTGCCTTGAGGTGGTCGCCCGCAAGGATTCCGAGGCCGCCGGAGTACTGCGGGAGCACTTCAGTGATGCCGAACTCGGGGGAGAAGTAGGCGATACAGGCTGGAGCGTCCTCGTTGAGGCCCTGGTACCAGCGCGGCTCGCTGAGGTAGCGGTCCAGATCGGCTGCGGCGTGCTGAACGCGTTCCACAACTCCGCCGTCATTGGCCAGGTCCTGCAGTTGCTCGCGGCTTATTGACCCCAGCAAAGCAATGGGGTCGTGCTGCGAGGCCTCCCAGAGAGCCGGATTCAGGCTCGCAAAAAGCTCCCGGGTGGGCCGGTGCCAGGACCAACGCAAATTGGTCGCCAGACGGGCCAGGGGCCGAATGGGCTCGGGGAGGACGGTACGGACTGTAAACCTTCGAATAGCCTTCACGAGCGCCACACTAACGGACTCGCATGGCAGCCGGAACTGGATTGGGTTTCTTTTAGGTAAAAGTCACCTTGCGTCGAGGAGAAAGGTCGTGTGCTTAGCATTCTGTGATTTTTCTCGCTAACGTCGTGGTTGTGACGAAAACTGCGCGAACCATCACCGCTCTGAAATCCAAGACGACCACGGACATCACGGAGGGACTTCGCTTCGGCCGGTTCCCCATCACTGCCGTGCAGCCGGTAGTTGAGGGTGGCCGTTTTCCTGCGAAAGCCCTGCCCGGCGAGGACCTGGCTGTGGGCGCCACGGTTTTCCGTGAGGGCCATGACCAGCTTGGTGTCTCTGCCGTGCTGCTCGATCCCAGGGGCAAGGAGCGTCAGCGCGTCCGCCTGACCCCGGCCCAGGGCGAGCAGTGGAAGGGCTTGGACCGTTGGGAGGGCCTGATCACGCCCACCGGCACTGGTGCCTGGTCCTTCGTCATTGAGGCATGGCATGACCGTTATGGCACCTGGCACCACAATGCCGAGGTCAAGGTAGGAGCCGGCATTGACGTTGAGTTGATGCTCGCCGAGGGCGCTGCCCTCCTGGCTGAAGCAGCCGACGACGCCGGGCGCACCGGTGTGGAGAAGCGCACCTTGCGTGCCGCTTCGGTAGTGCTGGCAGACACCACCAAGACCGCCGAGGAGCGCCTTGGCGCCGGTTTCAGCCCTGAGGTGCTGGCCGCCGTCGGACGCGTCCCCATCCGCGAACTGGTGACCGTGTCCGAACGCTTCCCGCTGCAGGTGGAACGCGACCTCGCGGGCCGTGGTTCCTGGTACGAGTTCTTCCCCCGCTCAGAGGGCGCTGTGCTTGATCACTCCACCGGTGTGTGGACTTCGGGCAACTTCCGTACGGCAGCCCGGAGGCTCGACGCCGTGGCGGACATGGGCTTTGACATCATCTATCTGCCCCCCATCCACCCGATCGGTTTCCAGCACCGCAAAGGCCGCAACAACACGTTGACGCCGGGCCCGCAGGATCCCGGTTCGCCGTGGGCCATCGGCTCCAAGGACGGCGGCCATGACGCCATCCATCCGGACCTGGGGACGTTTGAGGACTTCGACGCCTTTGTGGCCCGTGCCAACGAGCTGGGCCTCGAAGTTGCCTTGGACCTGGCCCTGCAGGCAGCTCCGGATCACCCTTGGGTGACGTCAAACCCGGAATGGTTCACCACACGCGTGGACGGGTCCATTGCTTACGCAGAGAACCCTCCGAAGAAGTACCAGGACATTTACCCCCTGAACTTTGACAACGATCCCGCCGGCCTGTCCAAGGAAATCCTGCGGATCGTACAGCTGTGGATCAGTCACGGGGTCAAGGTTTTCCGCGTGGACAATCCGCACACCAAGCCCGTCTGGTTCTGGGAATGGCTGATCGGCAAGATCAACAAGAAGAACCCCGAGGTTGTTTTCCTGGCGGAGGCCTTCACACGCCCGCCCATGATGCACGCTTTGGGTCGCGCCGGATTCCAGCAGTCCTACAGCTACTTCACGTGGCGGAACACCAAGACCGAACTTGAGGAGTATTTCCACGAGATCAGCCACGAAACCGCGGCTTTCTTCCGTCCGAACTTCTTTGTAAACACCCCGGACATCCTCACCGAGTACCTGCAGTACGGTGGGCCTGCGGCATTCAAGGTCCGCGCCGTCCTGGCCGCTACGGCCAGCCCGCTGTGGGGCGTCTACGCCGGTTATGAGTTGTACGAGCACGTGGCCCGTCCGGGTGCCGAGGAGTACATCGATAACGAGAAGTACGAGTACAAGGCGCGGGATTGGGAAGGCGCGGCGGAGTCCGGGCGGACCTTGGCCCCGTACATCACCAGGCTCAACACCATCCGCAAGGACCACGTGGCCTTGGGCGATCTGCAGAACCTGGCGCTGCACAGCAGCACCGACGACGCAACGATTGTGTACTCCAAGCACAAGACGCTGCCGGACGGCACCAAGGACACCTTGATCATTGTGGTCAACGTGGATCCGCACAGCACACGCGAGAGCACGGTGTCCCTGGACCTCGCGGCACTGCAGCTGGATCCTTCGGACTTCAACGAGGACGGCCGGTTCCGGGTGGATGACCTCATCAGCGGCCAGAGCTGGGAATGGGGCGAGCATAACTATGTGCGGCTCGACGCCCATGTTGAACCGGCGCACATTCTAAGCATCCGGAGGCAGCCTTAGTGAGTTTTTCTCCGCAGAACCCCAGCCAGTACTTCACTCCGAAGAACACCTTCGAGTTGAACGCCCCCGGTCTCCAGCACGATCCGCACTGGTACCGCAAGGCAGTCTTCTATGAGGTACTGGTGCGGGCCTTTGCGGATGCCAACGGGGATGGTTCCGGC
Organism: Arthrobacter sp. 9V; assembly: GCF_902506065.1. Lineage (GTDB taxonomy): Bacteria > Actinomycetota > Actinomycetes > Actinomycetales > Micrococcaceae > Arthrobacter. The sequence continues at coordinate 3,721,464 of NZ_LR732912.1, read as the reverse complement.
GACTTCCACGGCCTGATCGAGAAACTGGATTACCTCCAGTGGCTGGGCGTGGACTGCCTGTGGTTGCCGCCGTTCTTCCATTCCCCGTTGCGCGACGGCGGTTACGATATCGCCGACTATACCTCCGTGTTGGACGAGTTCGGCACCATCAGCGACTTCAAACGATTGGTGGCCGAGGCCCACGCACGTGGCGTCCGGGTGATCATTGACCTGCCGTTGAACCACACCTCGGATCAGCATCCCTGGTTCCAGGAATCGCGAAAGGACCCAACGGGGCCGTACGGCGATTTCTATGTGTGGAGCGATACCGACGAGAAGTACCAGGATGCACGCATCATCTTTGTGGACACCGAGGAATCCAACTGGACGTTCGATCCCATTCGCCGCCAGTTCTTCTGGCACCGCTTCTTCAGTCACCAGCCGGACCTGAACTTTGAGAACCCGGCGGTCATCGAGGCACTCTACGACGTCATACGGTTTTGGCTGGACCAGGGAATCGACGGCTTCCGTGCCGACGCCATCCCCTACCTGTTCGAAGAGGACGGCACCAACTGCGAGAACCTGCCGGCCACGCACACCTTCCTGCAGGACCTTCGCCGGATGGTGGACTCGAACTACCCCGGCCGGGTGATCATTGCCGAGGCTAACCAGCCGCCGCATGAAGTGGTGGAGTACTTCGGCACCGAGGAAGCCCCCGAGTGCCACATGGCCTTCCATTTCCCCATCATGCCCAGGCTTTACTACGCCTTGCGGGACCAGAAGGCCGCTCCCATTATTGAGACCCTGCGGAACACTCCGGAGATCCCCAAGGGGGCACAGTGGGGGACTTTCCTGCGGAACCATGACGAACTGACGTTGGAGATGGTGCCCGCTGAGGAGCGGGCCGCCATGCTCGGCTGGTACGCCCCGGACCCCCGGATGCGGGCCAACATTGGTATTCGACGCCGTTTGGCGCCGCTGCTGGATAACTCCCGTTCCGAGATCGAGCTGATCAACGCGTTGCTGCTGTCCCTACCGGGCAGCCCGTTCCTGTATTACGGGGATGAGATCGGCATGGGCGACAACATTTGGCTCGATGACCGCGATGCTGTCCGGACACCCATGCAGTGGAATCCGGACCGGAATGCAGGCTTCTCCGGAGCTGATCCGGGCCAGCTTTACCTTCCGGTCATCCAGTCGCTGGTTTACAACTACAGCATGGCCAACGTCGAGGCCGAAGCTGCGCACTCGGGCTCGCTGCTGCGCTGGACCCGCCAGATCCTGAGCGTCCGGAAGAACCATCCGGTGTTTGGTCTGGGAGCCTTCCGCCATATCGAAGCGGACCATGAGGTGGTGCTCGCGTACGTTCGGGAATTGCCGGCGGGTAACCCTGAAGGGGAAGACGCCGAAACCATACTGTGCGTCTTCAACCTCTCCCAGCACCCCGTGGCAGCAACGCTGGATGTTCCCGAATTTGCAGGCCGCGGCCTGCGCGATGTTTTCGGCGGCCAGCCTTTCCCGGCGGTCGGCGACAACGGTCACCTGACCGTGATGCTGGGCAGCCACAGTTTTTACTGGCTGCGCGTCCGCTCGGCATTTTCCAATCCCTCGTCGCCTTTTACCCAGGCGATTCCCGTGGTGACCTCCAAAGGATGAGATGAACAAGGAAAACTTGAACCCCTCCATTGAAGGACTTCTCCGGACCTGGCTGCCAGGCAAGCGCTGGTTCCCGGTCAAGAGCCCCGACTTTGCGCTCGAGCAGGTGGGAGGCTTCAGCCTCCCCCATGGCAGCGGCGACGCACAGCTGGAAGTTGTGCTGTTGGCGGTAACCCACCGAACGGCCGACGGCGGTTTGCGGACTGACGTTGTCCAGGTTCCGTTGAGCTTCAGGAGCCAGCCGTTGTCCGAGGCGCCCACAGCATTGCTGGGGGAGTTCACGGATCCGGAACTCGGCCTGCGGCTCGTTTACGACGCCGTCTTCGATGCTGATTTCGTCACTGCATGGCTGGAACTCATGCGCAGTGAAGGAAAGGTGGGCGGCGCCCAGGGACATCTGACGCGTGGCCGTGTCGCGCTTCCGAAAACCCCCAAGACTGCCAAGGTCCTCTCCGGTGAGCAGTCAAATACCTCGGTCATCATTGACGACGGCGATTCGGCGGCGATCATCAAAATCTTCCGCGTGCTAGCGGCCGGCAAAAACCCTGAAGTGGAACTCGGTGCCGCCCTGACGGCAGCGGGGACCACCGAGGTTCCCGCGACGCTCGGATGGATTACCGGCGCGTGGGATGGTCCGGCGTCGAACGGTTCCACAGCGTCGAACGGTTCCACAGCGGCCACGGGCGAGCTGACCGTAGCCCACGAGTTCCTCCTGGGAGGCATGGATGCCTGGCGCTTGGCAGTAGAGGCAGCCGCAGCAGGTAGGGATTTCACTTCAGAGGCCCGCGGCCTCGGTGCTGCCACCGCCACGGTTCACGCCAGGCTCGCAGAAACGTTCGGCACCCTGGACGGACAGGAACAGGGGCCGGAGATCATCGCTACAGTGGACCGGCGCGTCCGGGCCTCGTGGGCGGAAGCCTCGTCCGCCGTCGGGCCTCATGATCAACAACTCGATGAGTTGCTGGCGGCCCTGGATCCGCGCGACGTGGGCCAGTTGCAGCGCGTCCATGGGGATCTGCACCTGGGCCAGATCCTGTTGGTTCCAGGCGCTGAGGGACAGCCTGGACGGTGGGCCATCCTCGACTTCGAGGGCGAGCCGCTCCGGACCATTGATGAGCGCAATTCTCCGGATCTTCCTTTGCGGGATGTCACCGGAATGCTGCGCTCCTTCGACTACGCAGCCGGTGCCGCCACGCGCGAAAACACTGACGCCAAGGTGCCCGAAACCTGGGTGGATGACTGCGCTGCCGCGTTCCTTGAGGGGTACAGCGAGGTCACCCCGGGAACCATTGACCGCCGCTCGCCGCTCTTTGTGGCATTGTGGCTGGACAAGGCCTTATACGAGGTTGTTTACGAGTTGCGGAACCGGCCCGACTGGTTGTCGATCCCCGTGAATGCATCCCGAAGAATCCTCGACAACACAAGCCGCGGCAAGCATGCGGCAGCTACAGCGGAAGGTAATGATATGACTGGCTCTGCACGCACCGAACGGCCCCGAGTTCCCCTGCACGTGGACTCCGAGACCTTGGAACGCGTGGCGGCCGGCGCCTACCATGCGCCCCACTCAGTGCTCGGCGCTCACTTGGACGATCACGGTCACGTCACCATCCGCACGGTGAAGCACCTCGCGAAGTCCGTGGCTGTGGTGACCGAAGCCGGCCGCACCGACATGACCCACGAGGCTCACGGCGTCTGGACCGTCGTCCTGGAACCGCTGCAGGCCGGCCACGTGCCGGACTACCGTTTGGAAGTGGTGTACGACGTCGAACCCGTCACCATCGATGACCCGTACCACTACCTGCCCACCGTGGGTGAGGTGGACCTGCACCTGATCGGTGAAGGGCGCCACGAACGTCTCTGGGACGTCCTGGGCGCGCACGTCCAGCATTACCGCTCCGCGTTGAGCGAGGTGGACGGAGTCTCCTTCGCCGTCTGGGCTCCCAACGCCCAGGCAGTCCGCGTGAAGGGCGACTTCAACGGGTGGGACGGCCGCTCCCACGGCATGCGTTCCCTGGGTTCCTCCGGTGTGTGGGAACTCTTCATCCCGGGGGTTGTAGCAGGGGCGTGCTACAAATACGAGATCCTCACCAAGTCCGGACACTGGATTGAAAAGGCTGATCCCTTGGCCTTCGGCACGGAGGTACCGCCACTGACTGCCTCGCGTGTTGTTGACGCAAGCTACCGTTTCAAGGACGCGGAATGGATGAATGCCCGCGCCGCCAAGGACCCGCACAACTCGCCCATGAGCGTCTACGAAGTCCACTTGGGCTCCTGGCGACTGGGCCTTGGCTACAAGGAACTCGCCAAGGAACTCGTGGACTACGTGAAGTGGCTTGGGTTCTCCCATGTTGAGTTCATGCCCGTTGCCGAGCACCCCTTCGGAGGTTCATGGGGCTACCAGGTAACGTCCTACTTCGCGCCGACCTCACGGTTCGGTCACCCGGACGAGTTCCGGTTCCTGGTGGATTCACTACACCAGGCCGGAATCGGCGTCCTCCTCGACTGGGTCCCTGCACACTTCCCCAAGGACGCCTGGGCGCTGGCGCAGTTCGATGGCCAGCCCCTGTACGAGCACTCGGACCCCGCTTTGGGTGAACACCCGGACTGGGGAACGCTGATTTTCGACTTCGGGCGCAGCGAGGTCCGGAACTTCCTGGTGGCCAATGCGCTGTACTGGCTGGAAGAATTCCACATCGACGGCCTGCGGGTTGATGCCGTGGCTTCCATGATCTACCTGGACTACTCACGTGAAGAAGGGCAGTGGCGGCCCAACAAGTTCGGCGGCCGTGAGAACCTCGAAGCGATTTCCTTCATGCAGGAAGTCAACGCCACCGTCTACAAGTCCCACCCCGGCGCTATCATCATTGCCGAAGAATCAACCGCTTTCCCGGGTGTCACTGCTCCCACCAACCACGGAGGGCTCGGCTTCGGGCTCAAATGGAACATGGGCTGGATGCACGACTCTCTCAAGTACATTTCCGAAGATCCCATCAACCGCAAGTGGCACCACGGCACCATCACGTTCTCCTTGGTCTATGCGTTCACGGAAAACTTCCTGCTTCCCATCAGCCATGACGAAGTAGTTCACGGCAAGGGCTCCATGCTCCGGAAAATGCCCGGTGACCGCTGGCAGCAGCTGGCAAACCTGCGTGCGTTCTTCGCCTACCAATGGGCACACCCGGGCAAGCAGCTCATCTTCATGGGCACCGAGTTCGGCCAGGAAGCAGAGTGGTCCGAACAGTACGGCCTGGATTGGTTCCTCGCTGACATTCCGGCCCACCGCGGATTGCAGCTCCTGGTAAAGGATCTCAACGAGCTCTACACCTCCACGCCGGCCCTTTACCAGCGCGACAACGAGGCCGGCGGTTTCCAGTGGATCAACGGTGCCGACGCCGATCACAACGTCCTCACTTTCATCCGTTGGGGTCACGACGGCAAACCGCTGGTTTGTGCCGTCAACTTCTCCGGCGGTCCTCACAAGGACTACATCCTGGGGGTACCGGCAGCGGGGGAGTGGACGGAAGTGCTGAACACAGACGCTGAGACCTATGGCGGCTCGGGAGTTCTGAACGCAGGATCGCTGAAGGCATCTGCTCCCGGAACCGACGGCCAGCCTGCGGCGCTGACCGTCACCCTGCCTCCACTGGGTGCCTCCTGGTTCACACCTACAGCCTGACCATCTCTCACATCACCACCCTTTTCCAGCGTCCCTCGCTCACATAACGGCCGCTTTCGAGCAACGCTCCCTCACTCAGGTGGGGGAGCGTTGCTGGTTCAGCCCGGCTTTGGTTTGCGGCCCGGTCCGCAGCCAAACACCCGACGACGGCGGCCCCCACCAACGCGCCTTTGCCAACGGGGGCAAAGTGTGGGTATAGTTAGTACCCGCGCTGCTCCACTGGTTGAGACCGCAAACTGACAAGAAACCGCAAGGAAAAATCAAGTCAGTCTTGCCGATTTGACTCAGAGGAAGCTAGCCGGTAAGTTTGAAAAGTTGCTCCGGAGCGATCCAGTTGAGGCTGGTGGTACTGCTCTGGAATAGTGACCTGTTGTTTGAGAACTCAATAGTGTGCCAAGTTTGTTGATACCGATTGTTTTATCAATTGGTTGAAATTATGGCCAGTACTGTCATGCACCCCCGTGTGTGGTGGTCTGGTTTTCAGCTGGTTTCGATAACAGAGTTACGGCGGTCATAGCGTGGGGGAAACGCCCGGTCCCATTCCGAACCCGGAAGCTAAGACCCACAGCGCCGATGGTACTGCACCCGGGAGGGTGTGGGAGAGTAGGACACCGCCGGACATAAATTCAGAAGAGCCCCAGCCACCCGCTGGGGCTCTTCGCATTTAACCCACCTGTGTGGCTTCGGCCAACGGTAGAGTTGGTGGTCATGGAAAATCTGTTTAGCCACCCCGAATCGGAGCCCGGGTCGTCCAGGCAGGACGGTGACGGCCTGGAGCCCTTCATCATCACTGTTGTGGTCCCCACCAACGTCTCGCACGCCTTCCAAGGCTTCACCGACCATCCACATCTGTGGTGGCCGCTGGAGCTGGAGAGCGTGTACGGCGAGGGCTCCCATGTTGAGTTCGAGGAGAACCTGATTCTGGAGACGGCTGAGGATGGCCGCACCTCCGTATGGGGAACAATCGATGACTGGCAGCCCCCGCTGTCCTTCCATGCCAGCTGGTACCCGGCCAGTACCCCATTGTGGTCCACCGAGATCCGGGTGGTCTTCCGGGCAGTGGATGGGGGCACTGAAGTCCGCCTGATCCATGATGGTTGGGAGGGTGCCGAGGACCCCGCTGCTTCCCGCGCGTCCTACGCCGAAGGTTGGCCTCGGGTCCTTGAGCGATACGTGAGGTTCATGGGCGGAGCAGTTGCCTAGGATCCGAAGGCTTCACTCAAGCGATTGGCAGTTGCTAAGGGCTGTCCGTCTGGAAATGATCGCGGACACTCCCATGGCCTACGTGGAGAGCCTGGAAGCGGCGCGCCGGCAAACGGAAACCCAGTGGCAGGTCCGTGCCGCCGCAATGTCCGGAGAGGGGAGCATCACCCTCGTAGCTGATGCGGGCGAAGACGGCAGCAAACTGTGCGGGCTGATGCGTGTGGTGCTCAAACATCCCCAAAACCCGGAGAAGCCGGTGCAGGCCGTACTGATCAGCGTCTACGTGGCGCCGGAGCACCGTGGGTTGGGACTGGCCGACGAACTCCTCAACGAATCGTGCAAGGCCGCCGCGGAGGAGCTACGCGCTGAAAGAATTGAGTTGGGTGTTCACGAGGAAAACGTGAGGGCGCTTGCGTTCTACCGGCGCCACGGGTTCGAGGCCACCGGTGCCAGCCGGCCTTATCCGCAGGACACATCAAAGTTGGAGCTCGTGATGGAGCGGCACCTGCCGTAGAGGACTTACGAGGCCCCGGCCTTGGGCACGGCTGTACTTGTCCGGACTACCAGCCGGGTTGGATGTTGGGTGTCTGCCGGTTCCAGCACCAGCCCGTTGTTGATTGCACCGAGCAGGGTCCGTACAGCTAGAGCCCCTTGGCCCTTGGCGTCCTGATCGATAGTGGTCAGGCCAAGCACCTTGCCGAGGTCGTGCCCGTCGATGCCCATCACTGAGAGGTCGTCCGGGATACGCAAGCCGAAGTCCCTGGCGGCGAGTATGGTGCCGATCGCCATTTCGTCGGAGGCCGCGAAGACTGCGGTAGGCCGCTCCGGTGCGCTTGCCAGCAGTTGCCGTGCGGCAGCGTAAGCGCCTTCTATGGTGAAGTCCGCGGAAACGATCCATTCGGGCCTGACGGGGCAGCCGGCGTCGTGCATTGCTTTTTCAAAACCGCTGCGGCGGGTTCCGGGCAGGCGGAAGTCTTGGTCATAAGCTTCAAGCCCGGTGATGTGGGCGATCTTGGTGTGGCCCAGGCCCAACAAGTGGTTGGTGGCCTTCAGCGCGATTCCGGAGTCGTCGATCCTGATGGTGGAAGCACCCGGCAAGGGCCCACCGATTCCCACAATAGGCCGGTGAACTGCGTGAAGCTGCTGGATTTCGTCTTCACTGAGCTCCAGGGATACTGCAATGACCGCATCCACCCTTTTGCGGAGCAGGAAGTCGTTGAAGACACTTTGGCGGCGCGCGGGGTTTTCGCCGATGTTGTAGAGCGTGAGGTCGTAGCCTGCCTCGAGCAGCGCCGCGGAGGCGCCCTCGATCACCGCTGAAAAGAACCAGCGGTGGACCGAGGGAACCACCAGCCCGACGTTATGCGTGCGCCCGGAGGCCAGGCTCGACGCATGGTAAGACAGTACGAATCCCAGCTCGGCGGCGGCGGTGCGGGCCCGTTCCCGGCTGGTGGGGGAGACGTTGCCCTTCCCGCTTAGTGCCCGTGAGACCGTGGCAACGGACAGCCCTGCTCGCTCGGCTACGTCCTTGATGCCGGTCATGCTGCTCCTCGGTGGAAAGTTAGCTGGCTGTGAGCCAGATTGTCTCCCCCGAGCCTAGTAGATCAGAGGCTTCTGCCGCCGAGCTCCGCAGGACCGTTTCGCCTGCAGGAAGCGGCATGGCCTCAGGCCCAACGTTGATGATCACCAGGATATTGCCGTTGAGGTAGGCGAGCGAGGTGTCGCTGCAGTAGTCCTCAACCCAGGCAAGCGAACCCTCGCCAAGGCGGTTGGTAGCGCGGAGGTCGAGCATCCGACGGTAAAGATTAAGGTGCGACGCCGGATCAACCTCTTGCTTGTCCCTCGCCAGTGCGGGCCAGGACTCGGGTTGTGGCAGCCAGGGGTCCAGGCCGCTGCCGAACCCGGAGTGTGGTTCGGAAGAGCGCCAGGGAAGCGGCACACGGCAACCGTCGCGTCCGATGCGTGTTCCGCCGGTTCGGGCGAATGTGGGGTCCTGGCGCATGTTACCGGGGATGTCGGAGGAGTCGGGAAGACCCAGTTCCTCACCTTGGTAGAGGTAGGCGCCGCCAGGCAGACCCAGCATGAACAGGGTGGCCGCGGCAGCCCGCCGTCGTCCGAGTTCCTCGTTGGGCTGGACGTCGTCAGGGCCGATTCCGTCGCCATCACGGGGCCCCGGGCCGTCATAGCCGAAGCGTGAAACGTGCCGGACAACATCGTGATTGGACAACACCCAGGTGCTCGGGGCGCCCACGGCATCAAGCGAGACCAAAGAATCGGTGATGATGTGGCGGAGGCGGTTTACATCCAGTCCGGCGTGCAGGTAAGGGAAGTTGAAGGCCTGGTGCATTTCGTCGGGACGAACCCACTGGGCCAACCGGGGGAGCGGGTCCACGTTGGCTTCGGCGCACAGGATGCGGTCCGGTCCGTATTCTTCCAGGATAGAACGCCACCGGCGGTAGATCTGGTGGAGGGCCGGTTGGCCGAACATCGGAGCGTCCTGGCCCGGGAAACCATCTGAGCTGTTGCCGTCAGCTCGCCCACCCCAGTTGGGGAGGCCCGCTGCCTTGACCAGCGCGTGGGCAACGTCAACGCGGAATCCGGAGATGCCGCGGTCCAGCCAGAAACGCAGGACGCGCTCGAACTCGGCGTGGACGGCCGGGTTGTCCCAGTTGAAGTCCGGCTGTGAGGAATCGAAGAGGTGCAGGAACCACTGGCCGGGCTGACCGTTCGGCTCCACGATGCGTGTCCATGCCGGGCCGCCGAAGTGCGACTGCCAGTTGTTGGGCGGCTCAATGCCATCGGGTCCTTGCCCGTCCCGGAAGATGAACATGTCCCGCTCCGCACTGCCGGCTCCGGCAATGAGGGCTGCCTGGAATGCGACGTGTTGATCCGAGCAGTGGTTGGGAACGAGGTCCGCGATGACGCGCAGGTTGAGCCTGTTGGCCTCGGCAATGAGCGCGTCGAAGTCGGCCAAGGTGCCGAAGAGGGGATCGACGTCGCAGTAGTCGCTGACGTCGTATCCTGCGTCGCGCTGGGGTGAGCGGTAGAAGGGTGACAACCAGACGGCGTCCACACCCAGCTTTGCCAAATGCGTGAGCTCGGCAGTGATGCCCGCCAGGTCTCCTATGCCGTCACCGTTGAGGTCGCGGAAGGAACGCGGATAGATCTGGTAGATCACAGCCGAACGCCACCAACCGGGCGCCGTCGAGGCGTCGTGGACCGGGGTCAGATGCGTGAAGGCTGTAGTGGGCTCGTGGGTCGCAACCGAGAGCATGGAATCAACGGACATGGAGACATCGTAGAAGAGTTTCCTGGAAATTGTAAACGTTTCCAGTGCTAAGGCTGCTGTCCTTACAGATGAGTGGCGCCCTTGACTACTTCCCTATGCCAGCCGGAGTCCAAAGGGTGGAAGCGCTTGCAATTGTCAATGGAAGATATGCAAAGGGATGTTCCTCGGACTGGGATCCTCCATGCGGCCGGACCGCCGCGCTTGGCCTCCGCGCAGTGCCTCCGCCCACCGGCGCTGGCTAGACTATGAGCACTGAAAACGCTGCGAAGACTGCCGATTTGGCGTGTCCGCGGCGCTCATGCGGAGGTAATGCCTTGTCGGACGAAACGGCCGTGGCCGGTACATCAGCGGAACGCATCAAGAACCGTACTGTCGGTCACGCGGAAGAGACCCGGCAGACAACCGGGCATCAAGCGTTCCTGCAGCAATTGGCCGACGGACTCCGGACAGGCCAGATAGCCCGTGACGAAGAGACCCTGACCATCTACTCCATCGATCAGGGACCAATGCTGGAGAGGCATCTGCCCTTGGCTGTTGTCTGGGCCGAGTCCGTGGAAGACGTGCAACACATTGTTCGCAGCTGCGCTGCACATGGTGTGCCGATCGTCGCCCGTGGTGCCGGCACCGGTGTTTCAGGCGGTGCGCACGCCACCCAAGGCTGCATAGTGCTGGGCTTGGAACGGATGAACCGCATCCTGGACCTTAACCCCGACGACGAGACCGCCGTCGTCGAACCCGGCGTCATCAACGCTGAACTCAACGCTGCTGCCGCCGAACACGGGCTGATGTATGCACCGGACCCCGCCAGTTACAAGATGTCCACAATTGGCGGCAACGTCGCCACCAACGCCGGGGGACTGCGGTGCGCCAAGTACGGTGTGACGCGGGATTCCGTGCTGGCCCTGGACGTTGTCATGGCCGACGGCTCACTCATGCACACCGGCCATCAAACCTTCAAAGGCGTGGCAGGCTATGACCTCACCGCACTGTTGGTGGGCTCAGAAGGAACGTTGGGGATTGTGGTGGGCGTTACCGTCCGCCTGAAGTACCTGCCCCGCGAAGTGCACACCATAGCCGCGTTCTACCAGGACTTCCGCAGCGCGGCCGCCGGAGTGCTGGCCGTGGGCAAGGCCAGAGTGCAGCCCGCCATCATGGAACTCCTGGACAACGGCACCCTGGTGCAGCTCGACGAACTCCACGGCGGGGACCTGCAAAAGCGCGGCAAGTCCCTGTTGCTTATTCAGACAGACGGCTTTGGGGCGGCTGCAGAAGCCGACGTCGTCCGGCAGGTTCTCGCCGACGGCGGCGCCACAGTTACCACCGAAGCCAGCGCCGAAGCTGAAATGCTGGTGGAATTGCGACGCAACAGCCGAGGCGTCGAAGTGGACGACGAATTCAGGGTAGGCGAAGACATCGCCGTCCCGCGTTCCCGCCTGGTGGACTTCGTGGCCGAACTCGAAGCCATGGCCGCCCGGTTCCGGGTACGCCTCAAAGTGGTGGCCCACGCCGGTGACGGCAACCTGCACCCCACCTTCTGGATGGACCGCGTAGACCCAGCCACTGATGCCGACGCCCTGCAGCGACTCAATGCTGCCTTGGACGAATCCATCCGGGTAGGCCTCGACATGGGCGGCACCATCACAGGTGAGCACGGCGTTGGGCAATACAAGCTCCGCTGGCTCGGCCTTGAGCAGCCCGAGCCGGTGCGGGAGTTGCAACGGCGGATCAAGGAACTGTTCGACCCCCAGGGGATCCTGAACCCGGGGAAGGCCATCTAAGCGCTATTTCGAAGCGGTGCTCGGCGTGGGGCCGCAGGGCCGAAACGCTCGGCGCGCTCGGCGTGGGGCCGCAGGGCCGAAACGCTCGGCGCGCTCGGCGTGGGGGCCGCAGGGCCGGAACGCTCGGCGCGCTCGGTCGTTCCTCCCTTAGACGCGCGCTGCCGCGTTCCGGCCCTGCGGCCCGTTGATGCGGCGCACCGTGGACGCTCTTTCATGTCCCTCGGGTTTGATCGTGACGCTCTTTCATGTCCCTCGGGTTTGATCGTGACGCTCTTTCATGTCCCTCGGGTTTGATTGTGACGCTCTTTCACTTCCACCCTTCCCGTGGGTTCGCTTCGCCCTCTTTGGTATCCCACGGCTTTGCGGTGCTACCCGGGAACCGCCGACTATCAGCGCGTTTGCCGCATTTACTTTCCAAGCTTTCCCCTTTAGGCTTCTTTGGTATACCAAAAATGAGTGGGGTGACGTGCGCGTGAAGCAGCTGGTTGGGGCGGGAGCGATTCCGGGGTGGGTGCTGGTGGCACTCATTGTTGTATCTATAAACCTTCGGCCGGCCATTACCACCGTTGCAGGGGTGATGAACCAGGTACCGGGAGTGTTTGGCCTGGACCCCGCCTTGCTTCCGCTTCTGGGCACCTTGCCCGTGTTGGCCTTCGGCATTTCGGGCCCGATCGGCCCTTGGCTGGCTCGGCGATGGGGGACCGGCCGGGCTGTGGCTGTTGCCTTGTTGGTTCTTGCTGGTGCATTGATCGTTCGGGCGACCGTTCCGGCCCTTTTGCTCCCCGGCACGTTCCTGGCGGGCATGGCGATCATGACCGCGAGCGTCCTGGTGCCGCAGATCGTCAAGGCAAACCGCGGCACGGGATGGTGGACAGGGTTGTGCACCATGGGTTTCGGGCTCGGTGCAGCGCTTGGGGCCGGACTCGTCCAACCACTCGAGACGGCCTTCGGCGGCAACCTGTCGTCAGCACTGGCTGTGTGGGCGGTACCGGCTCTGCTGGGCGCTTTCCTGATCCACCGCGCTGAAGGGCTTCCGTCCGGACGGCTTATGGACGTGGAAGCATTCACGACGACGACCGGGGACGCGCCGTCGTCGGCTGTCACCTCTAAATCTGCGTTGCCGCTGCGGAAGCAGCGCACGGCGTGGGCGGTGACGGCGTTCTTCGGGCTCCAAGCCATGCTGTACTTTGCTATCACGTCCTGGCTGGCTGTGTACTTGGTATCCCGCGGGTTGGTGCCTGCCGATGCCGCCGCCTTGCTGGCATGGTTCAGCCTGGCGGGCCTACCAGCCAGTCTGCTGGCACCTGTGCTGGCGGGCCGACCCGTCATCTTGAGGATCATGGCCCCCGGGCTCGGCCTATTTGTAGCGGCCGCGCTGCTGGGAGTCCTCATGGCTCCCGTTGAACTACAGTTCCTCATGGTGGGGATTTTGGGCGTGGTGCAGAGCGCCGGATTCGGGCTGGCCATGGCGTTGGTGGTGATTCGCTCCGACGGCCCCCGGTCGGCAGGCAGGCTCTCGGCCATGAGCCAGGGATTGGGCTTCGCGTTGGCGTCCCTCGGTCCACTGTTCGCCGGATTGCTGCACGCTATGACAGGCGGCTGGGAATTGACGTTCTGGATGCTCTCCGCCGAAGCCGTAGTGCTCGCCGGTGCAGGATTCTTTGCTATCCGCGGACCACTTGTCAGCGCGGACGCAAAAAAGCAGGAGCTACGGCCAGCTGAGAACGCCTCCACAGCCACGCTCGCCCCATAACCCGGAAGTGTCCGATCAACAGCCCGTTCAACGGCATGCGCAGCGAACAACACCGGGTGCAGCCACCCGGAAACCCGGTAGAAGGCCTGTTCGGGCAGCAGCTGCGCGGCGTATCCTCGGCCATATGACCAACTCAGCAGCAACAGGTACCAATCAGCCGGAAACGCCCGCTACTGAAATCCTGCAGACCAACGAGTGTTGGGAACTCCTCCGCGGTGTTTCAGTGGGCAGGCTGGCCGTTGTGGTGGACGACCACCCGGACATCTTTCCCGTCAATTACAAGGTTGACCACGGGACCATGGTGTTCCGGACCGGTGAAGGCACCAAGCTTCATGCAGCGCTCGGCGATGCTCCAGTGGCGATCGAAGCCGACGGCGTCAATGCCGAAACCGGCGTGGCGTGGAGCGTGGTGGTCAAAGGCCAAGCAACCGCCGTGAAGCTCACCCAGGACGTCCTGAATACCATTGGGCTCCTGCTCTTCCCGTGGGAGGCAGGCCAGAAGGACCAGTTCATCCGCATCACTCCAAGCGAAGTGACGGGCCGCCGCTTCAAAGTCACCCCGGCTGTGACGTGGTGGTCGCCCTTGGATGATGCACCCACAGCACGCGGCGAGTAACTCTTAGCGCCGAAACCCGCCCTTGTCCGCTGCAGCTTGCGTTGTACGACGTGGGGCTCGAACAAGAGCGGGTAGAAGGGCCGGCCGCTGGAGTAGCGTAGGGGGAGCGCCACTCACGGGACTGGCGTCGGCATGAAGGGAAGTTTGACAGTGGCTGAGGCGATGCCGGAAACCGGGAATGGCCGCGATGAAGAGGCCCGCGCGCAGAACGTCTACCAGTTGGTGTTGGAAGGCATTGTCACGGGCACGTACGCACAGGGTATGAGACTGCGGGAACGCGAACTTTCGGAGCTTTACAACGTCTCCCGCATTCCTGTGCGCGAAGCCATCCAGCGCTTGGAGCAGGACGGCTTCGTGGCGACTTCTCCCAGGCGTGGTGCGGTGGTCCGTCAACTGACTCTTACCGACGTCAACGAGCTCTTTGATGTTCGCCTCTGCCTGGAGACGTTTGCTGCGCGAATGGCTGCCACACGCGTGGCCGAAGGCAGCGACGGTGGCCGGCTGGAAGAGCTCATGGAGGCCTCCAAATCAGCCATCGACGACGAACACACCGACGACGTCGCTCTGATCAGCGCCGAGCTTCACGCCGAAATAGTGCGCCTCTCCGGAAACAGGCTGCTGATTGAATCGGTGAAGCCCCTGTTCGGGCGGATGCGCTGGATCTTCGGGCTGGCCCACAACCGCAGCAATGAACTCCAACGCAATGAACACACCGAACTCTGCAACGCGATCCTGAAGGGTAAACCGGACCTGGCCTACTCGCTGGCGTACTCCCACATTGAGCTGGGGCGCGAACCCGTTCTGGCAGGCCTCGCCGAGACACTGGAACCATAACTTAAACAGGCTCGACGCCGGCACTTACGTAAGTGCCGGCGTCGAGCCTGTTTCAGCGAATGTGGTCGAAACTAGTCGTCAGCGTCCGGGTACTCTTCCTCGTCGTCGTACCGGCCGGATTCCTCCACCTCAACCTCAAGGATCTTGAGCAGCTCCGTGTCCGGGTTGAGCATGATTGCTGCCTCGTCGCGGCGGTGCTGCAGCACAGTGTCCAAATAGGACTGGACGGTTTCAGCCAAGGGGACGTACCTGTCCTGTTTCTGGCTCATGTACCAACGGTGCTCCAGGACCTCGTGCACCACTTCGGCCGGCTCCAGCTTCCCGGCCAGGTGCCGGGGAATGGAACGGACGATTGGTTCGAAGATCTGGCTGACCCAGATGTGGGCGCTGATTTCCTCGTCAAGGTCCGGGTTGTTGTCCGCGCGGAACTGGTCCATGTCATTGAGGAGCCTGCGCGCCTGGTTCTCCTGGGCGTCAAGACCGGTGAGCCGCAGCAAACGACGCTGGTGGTGGCCGGCGTCCACCACTTTGGGCTGGAGTTGGATGGTGGAGCCGTCCGCGGTGGTCTTGATGGCGTACTCTTCCACGTCAAAGCCAAGCTCGTTGAGGCGGCGGATGCGGGCAGCCACGCGCCACCGCTCGCCGAGTTCGAAGGATTCCTTCTCCGTCAGCTCTGTCCAGAGCCGGCGGTAGCTGTCCATGATCAGCTCACTGGTGGCTACGGGATCCACCTTTTCCTCGATCAGTCCGCCATCCAGCAGGTCCATCAGTTCACCGGCGATGTTCACCCGGGCGATCTCCAGGTCATATTCACGCTGGCCCATGGAGAGGTCCGGGTAGAGCTCGCCCGTTTCGGCATCCACCAAATAAGCGGCGAAGGCACCGGCATCACGGCGGAACAGCGTGTTGGACAGCGAAACGTCACCCCAGTAAAAGCCCACAAGATGCAAACGCACCAACAGCAGCGCCTGGGCGTCAATGAGGCGGGTCAGGGTGTCCTTGCGGAGCATCTGGGAGAACAAGGCACGGTACGGCATGGAGAACTTCAGGTGGCGCGTCACAAGCACCGGGTTCAGCGGCCTGCCATCCGCAGTGGTCCTGCCCGTAATGACAGCAACCGGCTCCACGCAGGGAACGTCCAGCCGGGCCAGCTTACGCAGCATGTGGTATTCATGGCGGGCAACGTGCTCAGAGGTCTCCTTGATGGCGATCACCGAGCCACCCAAATGCGCGAATCGGACAATGTGCCGGGAGATACCGCGGGGGAGCGCAGCAAGGTTCTCTGCGGGCCAGTCCTCCAAGGCAATGTGCCATGGCAAGTCCAGCAACTCAGGGTCCGCCGCAGCAGCCGTGATGTTCAGGGAACCGATGACACTCGCCGGAGGTGCCGTGTCCTGCGCGCTCGCCGCTTCAGTCCTGGGGAGCTTGCCGATCTGCCCGTAGTCGGTGGGTTCGTCGTGCCACTGGGCTTCGTTTTGCTCGCTCATGCCTCAATTGTTCCGTACTTGGGAGTGAAGGACGTTGCCGCTTCGGGAAACGGCCACTCGGACGTGCCGGACCACTCGACGTCGGGCGCTTCCTGGAAGGCCACACCTTGCCTGGCGAGCCGCTCACCCAAGGCGCCCAACCGGCGTCGGAAGTCACCCGCATTGCGGACCTCCGGGCTGGACCATGCAACTTCGGCCAAGGAAACGGCCCTGGGGTAGAGGAGCCATTGAGCCTGCTGGTTGTTCCGGACGGTCTCAGACCAAAGGGCACCTTCAACGCCCAGGATGTGCTGGTCCTTGAGCCCGCCTTGGGCTGGATCCCAGTTGTAGTACTCTGCCCAAGTGAACGGCCCGCCTTCCACCCATTCGAGCCCAACGGGAGAGTCCGGCGCGTACTTTTGGTCCAAATATGTGTTGGCGGCAGGAGACATGATCACCGGTGAACCGTCCGTTTCTGCGTGCTTGAGCACGGGCGCAAGATCGCCGAACCAGTACTGGATCACGGACCCCGGGGGAAGTTCAGCGGCGGCGTACTCGTTCCAGCCCACCACTGTCTTACCGGTCCCGGCGGCAATCCTTGCAAATTCCTGAACCATGGCCACATAGTTCTCGTGCCCGGTCACCAGTGCTTCGTCACCGCCGATATGGAGGTACGGGCCTACCGTGATGGCGGCGAGCTGGGTGAGAACTTCCCGCACGAACTCGTAGGTGGCGGGAAGCGACTCGTCCAACGTTGACCAGCCAACCGCCGGAGTGGTGCTCATGGATTTGGCGACGCCGTCAGCGTTAAGCTGCGGAATCGCTGCGAGGGCAGTGTTGACGTGCCCCGGGACGTCGATCTCCGGCACCACCAGGACGTTCTTGCTGGCGGCATAGGCCTGGATGTCCAGGAAATCCTGCTGCGTGTAGAACCCTTCGCGTCCCCGTACAGGCGTAGCGGTGGGCACTTCAACAGCGCCTTGCGCACCCAGGGCGGTGAGGTTCGCGTAGGGCAGCCCGGACGGGTTGCCCTCAGCCCCGGGATCGTGAATTTCGATCCGCCAGGCTTGATCGTCCGTGAGGTGCAAGTGGAGGACATTCAGCTTGAACTGCGTCATGACGTCGATCTGCTCTTTCACCTGCGCCACGGTGAAGAAGCTACGGGCGACGTCCAGCATCAGGCCGCGGTAGGCAAAGCGGGGAGCGTCAGCAATCTCGACGGCGGGAATCACCCAGGTGGGATCGCTTGGACTGGCGTCTGCCGCGTCAGGGCCCTCTATCGCAGCGGGGAACAGTTGGCGCAGTGTCTGGACACCGTTGAAGAGCCCCGCAGTAGTGGAAGCGGTCAACCTGACACCGGATTCGGCGACTGTAAGGGCGTAGGCTTCGGGGCCGCCGTCGAACGTTTCTTCCAACTTCAGGGTGATGTCACCCGGGAGGGGGCCCTGGACTATCGGCAAGGCAAAACCGGTGGACCGCCGGAGCAGCGAGGCGAGCTGCTCAGCGACCGGGCCGGCTGGCTTGTCCGCAGCGATCCGGGCGGCGGATTCAAGTGTGAACGGGGGTTCGTCCTGGAGTGCCACGTGGGAGGGCCGGGGGATCAGATTATCTGTGGTGTTCATGCCGTTCTTTCGCCGGAGAAAGGTTAACGCGAGAGCGGCCCGACCGGGATGGGTCGGGCCGCTATCAAAATGCGGAACGTACAGACGCGTCAGCGCCGGTGGGACTAGTCGCCCAGGCGGAGACCTGTCTTGGTGTCGAACAGGTGCACGTGGCCGGACTGCGGACGAACAAAGATGGACTCACCCTTCATCGGAGGGCGGCGGCCATCGACGCGTGCAACGATGTCGTGGCTCTTGCCATCAAGGATGGTGTGGCCGTAGACGTAAGCGTCGGCACCGAGTTCTTCAACCACGTCAACCTCAACCTGGAGGCCTTCGCCGTTACCCACCGTCTCGAGGTCTTCCGGACGCGAACCAACCGTGACGGTCTGGCCGTGAGCCTCTTCGAGGACGTCGCGCGGCACGGGGTAAACCGTTCCGCCGAACTGGACACCGCCGTCGACGACCGGCAGTTCAAGGAGGTTCATGGCCGGGGAACCGATGAAGCCTGCAACGAAGACGTTCTGCGGGCGATCGTAGAGGTTGCGCGGGGTGTCAACCTGCTGCAGGAGCCCGTCCTTCAGCACGGCAACGCGGTCACCCATGGTCATGGCCTCAACCTGGTCGTGTGTGACGTAAACCGTGGTGACGCCGAGGCGGCGGGTCAGGGATGCGATCTGCGTACGGGTCTGCACACGGAGCTTGGCGTCAAGGTTGGAAAGCGGCTCATCCATGAGGAAGACCTGCGGGTTACGGACGATTGCACGGCCCATGGCAACACGCTGGCGCTGGCCACCGGAGAGTGCCTTCGGCTTGCGATCCAGGTACTGCTCGAGGTCAAGAAGCTTGGCGGCTTCGCGAACACGCTCGGCGCGCTCTTCCTTGGAGATACCGGCGATCTTCAGTGCGAAGCCCATGTTGTCCGCAACGGTCATGTGCGGGTAAAGGGCATAGTTCTGGAAGACCATTGCGATGTCGCGGTCCTTCGGCGGCACGTCAGTGACGTCGCGATCGCCGATCAGAATGCGGCCTGCGTTGACGTCCTCAAGGCCTGCGAGCATGCGCAGCGAGGTGGACTTACCGCAACCGGAGGGTCCAACGAGGACCAGGAATTCGCCATCGGCGATGTCGATGTTGAGTTTATCGACGGCGGGCTTATCTGTGCCCGGGTACAGACGCGTAGCGTTATCAAAAGTAACTGTAGCCACAGTTATCAATCCCTTCACCGGCAGGTACGTGCCGGACGATCCGTTGTGAATGGTTCATTTTCTTCAGTTGAACTCCCCGGCCAATGGCCGGGGAGGATCGCGTGACGCCGCACGGTACTGTGCGTCACATCACATCCAAGAGTATGTCAGACTTTTTGACTAACTACCTAAATGTTACGAACGTCACATATCGCGCTCATCACACATCAGGCCTCAGCGGTGACCTGCCGACGCTCCCGCAACAGGGCTTCCAGCAGCTCCGCCACGTGCACGGGAGCTTCCACCCGGTATTGCGCCTGAGTGAAGTCCAAGCCTACTTTGATGCCAATGTCATCGCCCATCAGCCGTCCAAGCGCATCCTCATCAGTGACGTCGTCGCCGGCAAACAGGATGGCTGTGGCGCCGGTCGCCTGCCGGAGGAACTCCACAGCCTCGCCCTTGGACGCATGGACCACGGAGGTTTCCAGAACGCGCTTGCCCGTTTTCAGGTAGACACCCGGGTGCTCGCGGAGCACCCGGGTGGCGGCCTCAACGGCGTCTTCGGCAACGTCGTCGTCAGCCATTCTCGTGTGGAGGACGACGCCGGCAGGTTTGTCCTCGAGCAACGTCCCCGGAGCGATGGTCACGATTTCCGCCAGAACCTCGCGGACCGCAGCCAGTTTTCTGCGCTGCTCATCGTCCAGTTCCAAGCCCAAGGACCCCTCGCCGAGCCAAACCTCGGCACCATGGCTGCCGATCAGCAGCGTGTCCGCCGGCGGCGAGGCGACCAGCCGCAAACTGTCCAATGCCCGGCCTGAGATGAGTGCCGTCGTCGTGCGTGGAAGTTGAGCCAGAGCCTCCAATGCCGCTGCGGACCTGGGCAGGGGGCGTGCGTCCTCCGCGCGATCAACCAGCGGGGAGAGCGTACCGTCGAAATCGAGGGCAACCAAAAGGTGCTCCGTGGTGGAAATGCGCCGGACGGCATCCAGCAATTCCGGTGACAAGGAAAGGTTTTCAGCTGTCATCGCGCACCACCTTTTCCTCCAATGCGGCCAGGAACTCAGCCGACCAGTGATCGACGTCGTGGTCCAAAATCTGCTTGCGCATCAGCTTCATGCGGCGGCGGGCTTCCTTGGGCGGAAGGTTTACTGCGCGCAGGATGGCCGACTTGAGGCCGTCGATGTCGTGTGGGTTGATCAGGAGTGCCTGCTTGAGCTGGTCCGCCGCGCCGGCGAACTCGCTGAGTACCAGAGCGCCGTCGTCCTGGGACCTGGCGGTGACGTACTCCTTCGCCACCAGATTCATTCCGTCGCGCAGTGCTGTCACGAGCATGACATCCGCGGCCAGGTACAGCGCCACCATTTCCTCCACCGGGTAGCTGTGGTGAAGGTAGCGGACGGCCGTGTTCTGGATGGTGTCGTAGGTGCCGTTGATGTGGCCTACCGTGCCTTCGATTTCCTCGCGCAGCAGTCTGTACTGCTCCACGCGTTCGCGGCTGGGGCTTGCCACCTGAATAAGGGTTGCGTCCTCCACCTTGATGCTGCCTTCGCGGAGGAGTTCCTCAAAGGCCTTGAGACGGTGGCCGATTCCCTTGGTGTAATCCAGCCGGTCAACGCCAAGCAGGATGGTCTTGGGATCACCCAGGTCCTTGCGGATCTGCTTGGCCCGCTCAATGATGTCCGGCCTGGACGCGAGCTCGCGGATCTGGTCAACGTCAATGGAAATGGGGAACGCCTGCGCCCGGGCGATGTGGGTGACCTCCCCGTCCGGGCCCTTCACGTGAACCTGCTGCTGCTTAACGCTGGCGCCCAGGAAGCGGCGGGCAGAGCGCATGAAATTGCCGGCATCGCTGGGGCGCTGGAAGCCCAGAAGGTCAGCACCCAGCAAACCGTCAATGATTTCCTTGCGCCACGGAAGCTGCGCGAAGATCTCCGGGGGAGGGAACGGGATGTGGTTGAAGAACCCGATCTTCAGGTCCGGTCGGACCTCGCGGAGCATCCGGGGAACCAGCTGAAGCTGGTAGTCCTGGACCCAGACAGTTGCGTCCTCGGCGGCATGGCGAATGATGGCGTCAGCAAACTTCTTGTTGACCTGACGGTAAGAATCCCACCACGTACGGTGGAACTCCGGCGGTGCGATGACGTCGTGGTAGAGCGGCCAGATGGTGGCATTGGAAAAGCCCTCGTAATACAGCTCAACTTCGTGGCTGCTGAGCTGGACCGGGACCAGGTCCATGCCCTCATGGCTGAAGGGGCGCACCGTTTCGTCCGGGGCGCCATGCCAACCCACCCACGCGCCGTCGGACTTTGTCATCATCGGAGCGAGTGCCGTGACCAGGCCGCCGGGCGAACGACGCCAGCCATCTCCGCCGTCGTCATTTCCGTCACTGCTGCACCGATCAACGGGCAGCCTGTTGGAAACCACCATGAAATCGAACTTGTTCGCCGTGGGCTTCTTCGTGGGAGAAGCCTCGGAGCCCTGTTCGGTACTGAGTTTTTCGCTTGCCGGATCCTGCATTAACGCTCCCTGGGGTTGCTGTGACTCAACTCCCAGCCTACTAGCGGAATCATCTCCGGCACTTGATCGTTCAACAACGGGGTCATAAGGCATGGGCAAACCTTCAAGTTTGCTCCCGTAAACTGACCCCTGTTGCCCCAAGCTATGCACGTTGACGTCGAATACCCCGAGGAACTGATGAGCCCCGCAAACGAATCACGCCTGTCCAAGGCCGAAAAGACCGCCCAGGCCCGGGAGAAAGCACGCGCAATCCGCGAAGAACAGCTGAAGAAGGAGAAGCGGAACAAGCTTCTTGTCGGCTGGGGCATCGTGGCGGCCGTGGTGGCAATCGTCGTCATCATCTTCTTTGTGTTTGTTGGAGGCGCCCAGAACAACAACGGGGCTGTACCCGATCAGGGTCCGACGCCGGCCAACGGCAACGTCCACGGCGGTGTCACATTGCTGGCAAACACCGAAGTGGTGAAATCGGAACCCGCCACCGTCAACGTGGCTGACGTCCCGGCACCCCTTGCCACCAAGCCGGCTACGGTAACCGTTCCGGGCGGCGAAGCCGAGGCCGGCAAGCCCGTCAAGGTCATTGCCTACATCGACTTCATCTGCCCCGTCTGCAAGCAGTTTGAGACCGCCTATGGCGAATCCCTCACCAACCTTCGCAACGAAGGCAAAATCTCCGTCGAATACCGCGCGCTCGGCTTCCTGGACCGCCAGTCCACCACCAACTACTCCTCACGCGCGGCCAACGCTGCTGCCTGCGTAGTGAACTCCTCGCCCGAGAAATACGCTGACTTCTTCAACCTGCTCTTCGAACGCCAGCCGGCTGAAGGCGGAGCAGGCATCTCCGACAACGACCTCAAGAAGATGGCCACCGAAATCGGTGCCGCCAACATCGACTCCTGCATCGAAAGCAAGCAGTTCCGTCCGTGGGTGAAGGTTGCCACCCAGGAAGCTGCGGCAATCGGCGTCACCGGTACACCCACCGTATTCATCGACGGCAAGCAGTGGGACGGTAAGTCGGACCTGAACGCCGAGATCCAGACGGCAATCACCGCCAAGGGCTAACACTCGCGGAATGCACGAGGGCGGCCGGTCACCCTTGCGGGTGGCCGGCCGTTGTCGTTGGCTGTTTTGGTGCCTGCTTTGAGGTGCCTTGGCTGTCTTGGAGCGGTGAATTTCGTTGAGGGGGATGGTCTGGGCTAACCTTATCTAGCGCTGTTTCGCGCTTTGCTTCGGGTAACCGAAGCGTGCCTCCTTAGCTCAGTTGGCCAGAGCACCGCTCTTGTAAAGCGGGGGTCGTCGGTTCGAATCCGACAGGGGGCTCCACGAACCCCTCCATTCCGGCGATTTTGCCCGGAACGGAGGGGTTTCTCGTGTTTGAAGTGGGGGTCTCGACCAAAACTTGGAAGGTTGCTCGAAGCTGAATCCAGCCGCCTGCATTGTGCGAAACCGATTCGGCGCCCGGCGCTTAGGGCTGGTTAGCTATGCTGCATGGGATTTTTTAGGAAGAAGACTGTCTCCACCCCTGTGGAGGACGTGGAGCGCCCGGTCTACTCCGAGCTCAGCGATGACCACAAGGCATTCCTGGCTAACCACATAAAGTTGGCGGACCAGGCAGAAGTGAACCTTGAGGACCCGGCTAGCGTGGCTGAGTTCTACGAGCTCGTTTACGCGACCTGGCAGACCTCCCCGGAGGGCACCCATGCGGAACTTCAGGAGCCGTACTGCAGCGCGGCCGGCGTCGCCTACGGCGAGCTGCTGGTAAGGACGACACCTCTGCGGTGGGTCATTGCAGAGGACTCTCTGGGACGTGAGATGGCGCTGCACTCCGAGCAGAACAACGTGTTGGTCTACCCGCTGAACGCTGTCGAGAAGCGGTGGGCGTTGGGTGAAGATGGGGACTTCATTCCCGTGTTGGCCGGTGCGGTCTACAAACAGTTCGGCGGGCGCGGCTAATCGCTGTGGCCTACTCGGGCTTGAACGTAAACAGCTGGCTGATTCGTCGTCGTGCCTCAATTATCAGAGGACGTACTGCCAGAGCCCCTGCCTTCAACAGGCCAAGAACCTTTTTGACGCTGCCGTAGAAGCGGCCCCTGCTACGCCAGTTTTGCGTAAGTTCCCACGTTGTTCGTATGGAGTGAACGCCAAGGACGACGATAAAAAGTGAGATCACCAGGCCAGCAATGGAGGCGGCCACGATCATCACACCTGTGAAGTGCACCAGAAGGACGGCAGAGATCACAACTGTGTGCGCGTCAAGAAGTTCCATGTTCATTTCTCGCTATGCGGGAGGCTGGGGTTGGTTGTGTTCGCGTGCCGGAGGCGGAGAGGCGACGCGGATGGCGACGTTCATTTCCGAGGTGCGATGAACGGTCAAGCCAATGATGGCCGGCGCGATAAGCGCACGCCAAGTCTGCGTCCGGTGTTCTTTTCGGGCACCACTTTTATCGGGTTGTTCCCCACAACAAGCCTTCCTGACCTTTGGTTTCGTCTCATCTTATCGATGGGCGCCCACACGTTTGGTCAGCAACGCATCACGGAATTGTCAGAAGCGCGAATAGGGGTGAATGGCAGCCGTGAGATTAAGGTGACGCCGGAAGACGAGCAATAAGCAACCATGGGCGTGTAGCCCTATGTGCGCTAAAAAATGTATAGGTGTTTAACCCGCCGGTGGTCCAATTTCTGCGGCGACGGCCTGATTCGATCTGCGAAGCCAGCATTTTCAGAAGCCCGGCAACAACCAGGAAAGCGATGCTGAACATTGTCGTGCTGAATGCTGCTCCCAAAAGTCTGCCCTTTCCTCGCGATGCTTCCCGGTGGTTCAAGCTAACCAGACGTCTTGGAACGCCGCGGCCAACAGCAACTTTGTCAGGCTAGATTGACACCGCATGGTTGTCAGTCTAGCCTGACAAGCATGGAAGCTGACGAACTTTCCGAACAGATCCATTCGACGAATCCCGCCGTTGGTCTTCGGGCGGTGGGAGCACTTCACCGCTTGGCGGAGCAGGTGGAGGCCATCCACGTCAGAGCGGCTCGCGAGCAGGGTTGGACGTGGGAGCAGATCGGTGACGCCTTGGGTGTCTCCCGACAATCGGTACACGCTAAATACAAGGAGTGAGTTGAGCCATGTTTGAAAAATTTGCCGGCGACACACGCAGGATCGTGGGGTACGCCATGGAAGAAGCCCGAAGCCGGGGCGATAAACGGTTGGGGACCGAGCACCTGCTATTAGGGGCGCTCCATGAACCGCAACCCTCTGCAGTCCTCGGTATTTCACTGGAAGATGCACATAAGGCAGCGTCCCGGTTGGATGCCGCAGCCTTGAAGGCAATCGGCCTTGAAGCAGGGGATCTAAAGGGGGCCTCGATGCCAACAACGGGTAGGAAGCCGCCGTTTAGTTCAGGAGCCAAGGAAGTGATGGCGAACATGGTGAAACAGGCAATGGGGCAGAAGTCCCGGCAGATTACTACATCGAACCTTCTGGTGGCGCTTTTGGACCGCGAAGAACACGATCCTGTGTCTGCCCTCTTGGAAGAACTGAAGGTGGACAAAGCGACGGTCCGGGCCCGACTCGGGTGAACTAATCAAGAGCCGCCTGGAAGGCATCAATGACAGGTGCGGAACATCGGCTCCGCACCCTACCGAGGGCTTTCCTTGCGCTTCTTGACC
Source organism: Arthrobacter sp. 9V (assembly GCF_902506065.1). Classification (GTDB taxonomy): domain Bacteria; phylum Actinomycetota; class Actinomycetes; order Actinomycetales; family Micrococcaceae; genus Arthrobacter. The sequence goes on along the minus strand of NZ_LR732912.1, from coordinate 3,696,246 downwards.
CTCCGGATGATGAGCCACCCGATGAAGGCGGCAAGCCCTGCGTACACGGCGTAATTGAGGAATCGTGAGTACTGATCCACCAAGTGATATTGCTTGCCGAGAAGTGCTCCCGCTCCAATGAGCAGGGCGTTCCATACGCCGGTGCCGGCAACAGTAAAGATGCTGAACGTCACCAGGTTCATGCGTTCGGCACCTGCCGGAAGCGAAATGAGGCTGCGCACGCCGGGTAGCAGCCTGCCAAAGAAAATGGCCGACTTGCCGTGGCGCTCGAACCATCCGGCAGCCTTCTCGAAATCTTCCCGATCAACCAAGGGCAGCTTTGAAAGAAGCTTGATGGACCGCTCCAGCCCCACCTTGGACCCCAGCCAATAGAGGAGCAGCGCTCCGCCATAGGCGCCCAATGTGCTGGTGGCAAACACCAGGATCAGGTTCATGCCTCCCTGCTGGGTAAGGAATCCAGCCAGCGGGAGGATCACCTCACTGGGTATGGGCGGAAATATGGTCTCCAAGAGCGTCAGCAAGCCCACGCCCCATTCACCGAGGGCCTCGATCACCTGCGCGGCGACTCCCATAATCCCAGTCAGTTCATCGGCTGCAGCAGTCGCCCTGAGAAAGCTGATCAGCTTGATCTCCTTTCGTAGCGGGCGCTTCTAAAAAAGGCCGGAGAGTAACAAAGGGAAGCCCAGTGATGGGGGACCACTGGGCTTCCACCTCAACGCTATGCCCATCTACGCCGTCGGGCAACAAGCAATGTCAAGAGGTTTTCTAAGCTGGTGAGTGCACTGCAACGGAGGCGCGCTCAACGGCGGGGCAGGCGATCTTCACGGCGGACTCGAGAGGCGCCGCATCAAGGCCCAACAGCATTCGAACACCCGCTGCGCCGAGTTCGTAGTGGGGTAGTGACACCGTTGACAGCGGAGGACGCAGATGGGCGGCGATGACTTCCTGGTTGTCGAAACCCACCACGGCAATGTCATCTGGAATGGAGAGACCGTTCTCCCGCAGGCCATCATAAAGGCCCATGGCCATCCGATCGTTGTAGCAATAAACGGCGCTGACGTTTCGTTTGAGCAGCTCATCGGTGGCGCCGAAGCCACCCTCCTGATCCGGGTAGGCTTCCAAAACCAAATCCGGGTCGAAGGGTATTCCAGCGGCCTCCAACGCGGACCTGTAGCCCTGGAGGCGTCCGTCCTTGGCCGGAGCCGGGGTGGTGGTGTTGATAAAGGCGATTCGCCGGTGGCCTTCGCGGAGGAGGATTTCCGTGGCCGCCTGTCCGCCTTGGGCCTCATCAGGTACTACGGCGCGGGCAGTACCTGTTTCCGGGGAGAAACAGTTGACCAAGACAAAGTCCGCCTCGCGAAGGGTTTCCGGAACATCAGTGGGGCGGTGGAACCAGGTTGAGTACAGGATGCCGCGCACCTTGTATTCCAGCATCATGGCGATCGCGTCCTTTTCGAGGTCCTTGTTACCTTCGGTGTTTGCGATCAATAAGGCATAACCATGTTTCCATGCTTCGTCCTGAGCCCCATGGATGATCTGACCGGCGAATGGCGTTGTGGCTACACCGTCGGCTACCAACCCGATGAATTTTGAAGTTCCGCTAACCAACGTTTTGGCCATGGCATTTGGGCGGTAGCCCAGCTTGGCGATCGCGTCCGTGACCCGTTGACGTGTCTCATCCGCGATGCGTGCGTTCTTCTTCTTGTTGATGACCAGAGAGACCGTGGCAGTGGAAACACCAGCTAATTCAGCCACTTCGCGGAGGGTCACCGGATGGGCGCGGTCTGCTCCGGCGTGAACTTTGGGGCTGGCCGCGTTGCCTGAATTTTTCTCCTGCGAAATCATCTGTCCTCCTTCTGGAGTATATCCGGCTGCCGTGGTGGTCACCCCTTGTTCGCCCCGCTTTCCAAGCCTTGAATCATCGCCTTGTTCAGGACCAGGAAGACCAAGAGCAAAGGAGTGATAGTCACGCAGACCGCAGCAAACGTGGCCGTCCAATCCACCTTGCCCATGGCGCCGATGTAGTTTTGCAGACCCAGTGGAATGGTCTTCAGGTCCTCGGACAGGACGAACGTGTTGGCAAAGATGAAGTCGTTCCAAATGAAGATGCTGTTCACCAGGACTACAGTGACCACAGTGTTGAGCGAAAGCGGCAGGGTAATAAGGCCGAAAATCCTGTAAGGGCCAGCACCATCCAAGGATGCGGCCTCGTAGGTTTCCCGCGGAATGTACTCGAAGAAGGATGAAAACAGATAGATGGCCATGGGCAAGGCGAAACCAGCCAGGGGGATAATCATCGACTGATACGTGTCCAGCAGGTTCACGGCTGAGTAGTCGATGAACAGCGGAACCAACGCGATCTGAACCGGAACAATGATCCCGATCAGGAACAGGCCACGGACGAAGCGGCTCAGTCGGAAACCGAGAACCTGGATGGCGTAGGCGGCCATCATGCCGAAGAGCACAATGAGGATGTTGGCGCCCATGGTGACGATGAAGCTGTTCAGGATGTTCCGGCCCAAGTCGCCTGTTTCAAAGGCCCTCGCGTAGTTTTCCCACGTTAGCGAACCGGGCAGCGCGAACGGATCGCCGGTTGCGAAGTCGTGTTCACTCCGGAGGCTGGTAAGGAACAGCCAGGCAAGCGGGTAGACCTGGGCGATCACGATCAGCATGATCAGGACCCGCGAAAGTGTCCGGTACAGGCTTGGCTTGCGCCGTCGTCGTTGATGAAAAGGCGAGGACGCAGCGGAGGCGCGGGAGGTAGATGGGGCTGTCTGGGTGATCATGAATCTGCTTTCCGCTTGAGCATGAACAGGATGAGGCCGACGGCCACCAGGCACTCGATCACGATGAAGACGGAGATGGTACTTGCGTAGCCGAAGTCCGTGCTGGTGAAGGCTGTCTTGTACATGTAGGTGGTGAGCAGCTCGGAGGACTGTCCGGGGCCGCCGTTGGTCATGAGGTAGGGGATATCGAAACCGCGCAGGCCGTAGGTGGTGGCCATGATGGTGGTGGTGATCCACACGGGACGGATATAGGGGAACCGGATCTTGGTGAAGAGTGTCCACTTCGAGGCCCCGTCCAGCACCGCGGCTTCTTCCAGTTCTTTGGGCACGGCGATCAGGGCTGCGTAAATGATGAGCATGTAAAGCCCGGTGAACCGCCAGCCTTCAGGAGCGGAAACGGCGGCCAGCACGGTGTTCACATCGGAAAGCCAAGCCCGCTCCAAGGTACCCAAACCCACCCAGTGCAGCAGTTGGTTCAAGAGGCCAACCGGGTCAATGGAGTAGATGCGGACAAAGAGGAAAGCGATGGCGACGGTGGAGATCACCGCTGGCAGCAGGTAGAGGGTTTTGATAATTTCCCGGCCTCGGCGCAGTGATGTGAGAAGGCTCGCTACAACCAGCGCTCCGCCAAGCTGCAGCACCAGGCAGATGGCCAGGTAGAGGAGTGCGTTGAAGAAAGATCTCCAGAAAATATCGTCCGCCGTGAGCATCCGGACGTAGTTTTCGAGTCCAACAAACTCCATGTCGCTGATGCCGTTCCAGGAGAAAAAGCTCAGGAACAGCGACTGAAGAATCGGGAAAAGGACGGCGGCGCAGTACAGCAGAAGTGGTGGAAGCAGGAAGACCAGGACTGAGGTTCTTGACCTGTTGGGTAGCATAATGGGCCTTTCCGGCGGGGGCCTTGGGGCCCCCGCCGCTTCGGTTTACTTGAAGAACTTGGGGGCGTTCTGCTGGACGGCCTCGTCCATGGTCTTGGTGAACTGTTCGGGCGTGATGTTGCCCTGGACCAGGAGGACGAGTTCCTGCTGCAGCCGGCCGTTGGTGGTGGGGTCCAGCTGGGTATCCCACGGCATCGCCTGCTTGTCCCCAAGGGTGTTGGCTGTTTCGAGCGCTTTCTTGTACAGCGGAGTCGCGTTCCCGGGGATGGCAGTTTGCACGTTGGTGGTGGGGGAGAGGGCGCCGGTGGCGGCATACTCAGCCGGGTACTTCTTCAAGGCAAACTTCAGGAAGTCGCTCACCAGCGGATCGTAGGTCTTGGAGTTCACTGCCATGCCAATGCCGGAGGGGGAGACGAACTCGTTGGCTGAGGTCACCGAACCTTCGGTGGTGGGCAAAGTGAAGAAATCGATGTCGTTCCGGACCTGTGAGTTGAGCTTGTCGGTGGCGAGGCTCGGGAGTTCCCAGGTGCCGATGTTGTACATGGCGGCTTGCCCCGAGGTGAATTGGTTCTGCGCATCCGAGTAACCCTGCGCGGAGAAGCCCTCCTGGAAGCATTGGGCCTTGCCGAGGTCGGCCATCCAGTTCACAGTCTTCTGGCCGGCGTCGTCCGCAAACGATGCTTCGCCTTTCTTCAGCTTCTGGACGAAGTCCGGTCCCGCTTCACGGAACGGCTGGTACGCAACGTAGCGTTCCAGCGGCCACTGGTCCTGCCCGTCGATGGCGATCGGTGTGATCCCTGCATTCCGCAGGGCAGTGCACATGGCGGGAACATCATCGAGGGACTTCGGCACGGAAACGCCGGCCTTTTCAAACAATGCCTTGTTGTACCAGATGAATTCGAGCTCGAACTGGAACGGAATCATGTACAGGGAGCCGTCGTCGAAGCGCTGGTAGTCCAGTGCGCCGGGGCGGTAGTCGTCATAGACGTCCAGTGATTTCAGGAGCTTGTCGGCCTCCACCATTTTTCCTTGCTTGGCAAGTTCCTGGGCGAAGGGGGTGGCATCGGTGTCGAACAATTCCGGCAGCTTGTTGGCTGCGGCCAGGGTTTCGAGTTTTTGAATGTAGGAGGGCCGGTCCGGGGTGGTGATGAGGTTCAGTGCAAAGCCAGGATGGTCTTTGGCGTAGTCGTCCGCAAGCTTTTTCATGATGTTGATGACAGCTCCGTCGGCGGGCCTGGAGAGCAGCCATGATATTTCGCGGGGTTTGATCTCCCCGGTGGGGCTGACATCGGTGGGACCAGTGGCGGCTCCTCCGCCGCCACAGGCCGTCAAGGCCAGGGCGGCGATGGCTGCAACGGCGGCAGCACGGAATAGTTTCTTCATTGAGGCAATCTCCCTTGATTGGAACAGAGGTGGGGCTGGGGGTATTCAGTTGTCGGTACGCTGGCGTATCTCAAGTTCGGTAAGAGTCACGGTTCCTTCTCCGGCGAAGACGCCGATCCGGCCCGTAGTCAGGTCGTAAATCCTGGCGCTGAGCGCTACCTGACGGTCGACGACGGCGACGCAAGTGTCGCCGTCGACGATGACCTCAAGCGTGTGCTCGCCGGGGGTGAGGTTGCAGGGCCGCTCAAGTTCGACGTCGAACGGGACGTCCCCGGAGACGTGCCACTGGGCATCGCCGGTGATGGCGCGGGGCCAGCGGTCGAAGACGAGCCGGCCACGCTTGGGTTCCAGGCGCAGGACGTAAGAATGGTCGCCGTCATGGCTGGAGCGGAGCAGCAAACCGCACTCGGTGGTGTTCGGTGTGATATCCAGTACCGCCTTGGCGTAAAACTGCTGCGGCAATTCCTCGTCGGACACCATGGCCGCGTACCCGTCCGGCACCTCGAGCCGTGCCGGCAACGCGCCGTTCAGGGAAACCGGGACGTCTTCCCAGAAGCTCTCCACGAGTTCATCCGCGAACGAAAATCCCAGGGTCCCGTCAGGGTTTTGGAGGGCTTCCAGCACGGACATGGTTCCTGCCCACTGCCATGGACCGTGATCGGTGTTGCCTTCTTTGCTGGCAATCCATCCGAAGAAGAAGCGCCGTCCGTCGCGTTCTGCCGTCTTTGACGCGTAGAAGGCGCGGCCGTCGATGCTGTCCAATGCGGGCACCATCCACGGGCCGTCGGGGCTCTTGGCCATGCGGTAGCGGGTGGTGAACGTTTCCGAGAACTCGGAGTAGACCATGTACCACCAGTCACCCCAGGCGAACACGTCCGGGCATTCGTGCGTGATGTAGCGACGCGGGTCCCAGAACGGTTCGGTGTGTTGCCACGTCATCAGGTCCGCGGATAGGCACTGCGCGATGACGCCGCGGCGGCGTTCGGGCCCGCTCGAGTGCCTTGCCGCGAGAAGCATCCTCCACAGGTTCTTGTTGTCGTCCCAGAACACGAAGGGATCGCGCCAATCACCGGATTCGTAGCCGGCCGGGGCGCCGAAGGTGTGCTCGGGGTGCTTGTGCCAGGTCCGCATGCCGTCGGTACTCGTGGCATGCATGACCAACTGCAGGGGTGCCCCATCGGGACCGAGGTTGCGGGGGTTCTGGCCGGTGTAGAACAGGTGATGGACGCCGGACTGGTCCGTGACGATGCTGCCTGTGTAGGCGTTGAAGTCCAAGTCCTTTTCGCTGCCGTGGTGCAGCGATACGCCGTGGTCCTCAAACTGCGTGAGGTCTTTGGTGGTGACCAGGTTCCATGAGGTGCCCGGTTTTGGGTCTGAGCGGTCTTCGTGAAGGTAGAAGAGCCAGAACTCCCCGTCCTTTTCGAAGGGGATGAGGTCTCCAACCCAGCCGTCGGCTGGTTGGAAGAAGACTGAGCGTTTCATCTGCGCTGATGTCCATTCTGCTAAAGCGTTTGATCACTCGTAAGTTAGCGCGGATCTCACAGGTGTTCAAGCGTTTTAGCAAAACTGGTTTCAAAGAATTGTGCCTGTGCTAAAACGCTTGACCATCAAGTTGCAAGCAGTTATTGTCGGGCATAAGTGATCGCCGGGGGCATAGTGCAGCCCCCGGAGACGGGGATCTTGACAGGCGGGAGTGGTAAGTGCGACCCCGGCTAAGCGCCGTGCGGCCGAATCCGGGCGTGGTGCCCGGATCGAACCTTCAGGGATGATGGCCGGAACCTATGGACGGCTCGCGGCTCGCCCTTTGGGTGGCGGGGGTGCCGCGCCTTGGGCTTGTGCTCCTCTTCTGCTCGGGATGAGGGAAGCAGAGCCAGTGGCAGGATGGTGGCTGCGAGCCAGACAACCACGCCGATAAACACCAGAAGGATGGCTGAAGTGGGCTCCATAACTCAAGCATAGGCACCTTGGTCACCGTTGGTAAGTAGCCTGATTACCGGCCTGAGCGGGATGCGCCCTTGAAAACCCGGGCGCTCCCACAAGACTGATTTCATGTATCGGAACAGCCGCGTCTCAGCCCAGTTTTCCATGTCCCTCGACGGATTCATTGCACGGGATGATGGCGGAGTCGGACCACTCTTGGACTGGTACGAGGCCGGTTCCGTCGAAACAAATCATGCTGGGCAATCCGGTGATCGTCCAAGGAGCGCGCGTCACGCACCTCAGCTATCAGGTACGGTCTCGGGACCCGCGCTAACGTCACCAAACCGGGGTTATCCACAACCAGGCAAACGGCGTACGACGGCGGGGCCCCGCCCGCGCTAGGCTGGTCACCTCGGCTGATGCAAGTGGCCGCAGGAACCACAACGCGGAGCCACACTTTAATGTCCGATGACCTTGCCCTGACCGCCCTGGCGGCCTCTTCCTTTTCCTTGCCTGAACTGCGCGACGGCCAACTGGCCGGTATGGGCGCCCTCGTAGAGGGGCGTGATGTCCTCGCTGTCATGCCCACGGGATACGGAAAATCCGCCACCTATCAAGTCGCAGCACTGCACCTTCACAACACAACGGGCCGTCCCGCCGTCGTCGTTTCTCCTCTCATTGCCCTTCAAGAAGACCAAATTGACGGGCTGGCTGATGACTTGGGTGAGGGCGCCGCCGTCGTCGTCAATTCTTCGCGCACCGATTCCGAGGTAGAGGCAGCCTGGGAGGCAGTCGAATCCGGAAAAGCAATCTTCCTGTTCCTCGCCCCGGAGCAATTGTCCAAGCAGGAAACCGTAGAGCGCATTGCCAAGCTGGACATCACAATGTTCGTGGTGGACGAGGCACATTGCGTATCCTCCTGGGGACACGATTTCCGCCCGGACTACCTGGAACTGGGTAATGTCCGCGAGCGCCTGGGTAACCCACCGGTCATAGCCCTGACCGCAACGGCGTCCCCACCTGTTCGTGAGGAGATCATCAACAGGTTGGGCATGATGGAGCCGCTGGTCCTGGTCCGTGGCTTCGACCGCCCCAATATCAGTCTTGATGTCGTCCGGCATCAGGAGGACAAGGGCAAGCGACGAGCCGTTGTGGAGCAGGTGGTCGCGCTTGCGAAGGCGGAGGGCCTGGGACTGTTGTATGCCGCCACCCGCAAGGACACCGAGAAATATGCGGCTCTGCTGGCGGATCAGGGTCTGCGCGCCGAGGCTTATCACGCAGGTAGGGCGGACGCTGACCGGGAAGACATCCATGAGCAGTTCCTGGACGACAAACTGGATGTAGTGGTTGCCACCACTGCCTTTGGCATGGGGATCGATAAACCCAATGTCCGGTTTGTTGTGCATGCGGATATTCCGGAGTCCTTGGACGCCTATTACCAGGAAATCGGCCGCGCGGGCCGTGATGGCGAACCGGCATCAGCCATACTTCATTACCGCGCTGAGGACCTTGGGCTGCGTAAGTTCTTCGCCACCCATGCCCCGGATCCGGAGGAGCTCATGGCCGTTCTGAAAGTCATCAAGAACGCCGGCGCACCTGCCCCCAAAACTGCCTTGGTGGAGCTTACGGGCTTCCCCGCGCGCCGCGTCACAGCACTGGTGAACCAGTTGGAGGAAGCCGGTGCTGTGAGAACCGGCAAGCGCGGCACCCGGCTTAGCTCCAAAGCGAAGCTGACCGCGCTGGTGGATAAGGCGGTTCAACTGGCTGAGGCGCGTCAACGCGTGGACCAATCCCGACTCACCATGATGCGTGGCTACGCGGAGACGGATGCGTGCCGCCGCCAATTCCTGCTGGGCTACTTCGGGGAGGACCTGCCGCGGCCCTGCGGCAACTGCGATGCGTGCGCCGAAACTCCCCACGACGCCGCGTCAGATGACGCTAGCCAGCGCACCGCAGCTGCCGAGAATTTGTTCCCTTTACAGTCCACCGTGATTCACAAAGAGTGGGGGCCCGGGTTGGTGATGCGGCACGAGGATGACGTGATGACTGTTCTGTTTGAACAGGAAGGTTACAAGACCCTGTCCCGTACTGCCGTCGTCGAGCATGAACTGCTGAAGCCGGCTTAGGTGCGGGAATCAGGTGTTGAGCTCCAGCATGAGTGCTGGTAGTTCGTCGGCGAGCTCGCGGGCCAGGAAACCCAGGGGCCCGAGCTTGCTGGCCAGACGGTCGGCGGCGGCGGCGTGAAGATGAGTGCCCCAGCACGCGGCTTGGGCGCCGCTGGTGCCGCGGGCGCGTAGCCCGGCGATGGCCCCGGCCAAAACATCGCCGCTGCCTGACGTGCCCAGGCCGCCGTAGCCGGTGGTGATCTTCCACAGAGTGGAGTCTTCGTCTGCTGCAGCGGCCTCACCGGACGGCGCAGCGATGTAGCCTTGGCAGCTTACTACCGCATCAAAACGCCGGGCGATCTCGGCAACATCGGCGCCCAGATCCTCCGCGTCCCTGCCAAGGAGAATCCCTGCCTCTGTGGGGTTCGGTGTGAGGATCAGCCGGCCGCGCCACGGCACCAAATCATCTTCGATCTTCACCAACCCGCCCAAAGCGTAGGCATCCAGAACGATAGCGGGAGCACCGCCGTCGTTGGTTGCAGTGCGGGACTCTTCCCGCTCCAGCAGCGCTCGCAGCAGCGATTCGGCGAGTTCCGGATCATCCAGGCCCGGGCCGATCAGCACCGCGTCAGCACGATCCAAGTAGGAGGAGATCCTCTGGAGTCCTTCTCCCGTTACGGACCCTTCAGTGGTCTCCGGCAGGCCCACGGACCCACACTCCGGGAGCGCAACTCCCACCGGCACGGCTACGGATTCGGCCACGGCCAAGGTGATCTTTCCTGCGCCGGCACGAAGAGCCGAGGTGCCGGCCAGCAATGCGGCGCCGGGAGTCGCACGTGCGCCACCGATTACCAGTACTGCTCCTCGTGAGTACTTGTCCTCCCCGGGTGCGGGCAACGGCCAGTCGCGCAGAAGCGAAGGCGTCACCAGAGTGGGCGTGCCGGGATCACTGTGGGTGGACACTGGCATCTCCGGAGTGTTCTGTGACAGTGACGCCCTGTTCGGTGAGGTGGTCAGCTACGTTGAAGCTCTCCAGCTCCCAGGGTCCGGCACCGGAGGGACGCACGTAGCGGGTGATTGATGCATTCAGCACCGATGTGGTGGCTGCGAGGTCGAGGATTTCCTGCTCGGACATGCCCTCCAGGACATAGCGGACCAGCAGGATGACGGCGTCGTGGCAGACCAGCATGACTCGCTGGCCTGTTCCCAAGGTGTTGAGTTCATCCAGGATTGAACGTAGGCGCAGCGCGACGTCAGCCCACGACTCACCACCGGGCGGCCGGTAGTACAGCTTGCCCAGCCACAGCCGCCTCTCGGCTTCTTCCGGATACCGGGTCTCTACGCCCAGCCGCGTCAGCCGGTCCAAGATGCCCAGCTCCCGGTCGCGGAGACGCTCGTCCGTGAGTACCTTGACCGGCCAGCCAGCCGCTTCAACGGCGATTTCCGCAGTCTGCCGGGCCCGTGCATAGGGTGAGGAGACTATGGCGTCCGGGCGGAGTTCATCGGCAATCCGGGCCAGCGCCGTTCCCAATGCTTTGGCCTGGTCCTGTCCGGTGCCCGATAGACTCACATCAGCGTCCCTGGCAGGAACATCAATGACTTCGGCGCCAGCCAAACGAGCTTCTGTTGCGGCTACGTTGCCTTCGCTCTCGCCGTGCCGGACCAGGAGCAACTCCACGGCGCCCGCCTCCTGCACTGCCTCCGTCAGCCCGTCCTCGTTCACAAAGATCACCCTTCCGCGTGCGTTGCCGAATGCAGAACACTACCCACTGCGTACCCACAGGAACACAAGATAAACGCTCGACGGCGATTGGCGAACCCCTGTTGCGGGAACCTGGAGTGCAGTAAGTTGCTCGCATGGAGGACTCATACCCAGTCATCATTGTCGGTGCCGGATTCGCGGGCGTAGCAGCAGCCAAGGAGTTAGGGCGCAAGGGCATTCATGTCCTGCTGATCGACGCAAATAACTACCACCAGTTCCAGCCGCTCCTGTATCAAGTGGCAACCTCGCAAATCGGAGTGTCAGCCATAGCCCGGCCGCTGCGTTCCGTTTTCCGGCGCTACAAAACTGTCAAGGTCCTGACCTCGAGGGTGAATTCGGTAAACGCCGCTGAGCGCTTGGTCAAGACTGGTGATGGCCACGCGTTGCGGGCTGATGTTCTGGTCATCGCCGTTGGGGCGGTGCCCAACTTCTTCAATACTCCCGGCGCAGAAGAGTATGCCTTCCCGCTGTATTCCGTCACGGACGCGACGAAGCTTGGCACCGGCCTCACCCGGCTATTGGACGAAGCCGACAGGAAGCTGGACGGGTCCGTGGACGTAGTTGTGGTGGGAGGTGGGCCTACCGGTGTTGAAACAGCCGGAGCCATGGCCGAAAACGTCAAATACGTAGTGAGTAAGTACTTCTCGCCGGAACTTGCGGCCCGCTGCCAGGTGCATTTGGTGGATATGGTGCCCAGCGTTCTGAACATGTTCTCCAAAAAGTCCCAGAGCTACGCCACCGATCATTTGAAGAAAGTGGGCGTCCAACTTCACATGGGAGTGGGCGTGACCGAAGTCCGGCCGGACGGAGTGACGTTGGCGGATGGGAATTCCGTACCCGGGCAAATTGTGGTGTGGGCCGGGGGCTTGAAGGCGGGTGACCTCATTGCAGGATCCGGTCTGCCTCAGGGGAGAGGCGGGCGAGTTGATGTCCGCACAGACCTGACTGCCCCGGACACGGACGGCGTTTACGTCATTGGCGATGCAGCCAACATCACCGATTCGACGGGAGCAAAGCTACCGCAGCTGGGCTCGGTGGCCCAGCAGGCCGGAAAATGGGCGGGCAAGAATATCCTTGCGGACCTCAACGGTGGCAGCCGTGCTCCCTTCCGATATGTGGACAAAGGCTATATGGCCATGGTGGGGCGCGGAGCTGCAGTGGCAGAGCTGGGGCGCAAGAGGATCCAACTCCAAGGCATCCTGGCGTTCCTGTCCTGGCTGTTGGTCCACCTTGCCCTGTTGTCCGGTCTCCAGCAAAAGATCCGCGCCTTGTTCTCCTGGCTCAACGGTTACCTTCTGCACAGCCCTGCGCAGGTAGTAGTCAGCGGGCCGGTGGAAAAGGAAACAACGGAGCAGGATCCGCCGGGGGCGCTGCCTTCAAAGGAATCTTGAGGAGGACTCGTTCTTATAGGTGCGGTGAGCCAAGATCCCGTGGCCGGCCAGGAGGATGCCGGCTAGCGCAAACGGGAACGCTTGCAGTGGGATGGCCAGCAGGATCAACAGCACTCCGACGGCGACGGCCAGGACGTCACGGATGCGCGGTTGAACCGGGCCTCGTACTGGAACCCCGGATTCCAATTGCCGGGCAAGATCCGGGTCTTGGATAAAGAGTTCGCGCTCAAGCTGCTGAAGAACTTTGCGCTCCCTTTCTGAAAGTGGCATGGGAGTCCCTCCTCAAAGCGCTAAGGCTCCTTTGTGCGGTTGGCGGGTCAGCTGGTTTCCTGGATGATCCTGGATTTCCAGCGACTCGATAAGCTAAGCATGCTTACTATTCAAATCGCAAGGATTAATTCCTGTTGAGTAAGTCCCGGAGCATCACGCCATTCAGGCTGGCTGGACCGGGTGGCGTGCGGCGGGAGAACACCTTGAGCGCCCAAGCTGGGAAGATGGCAGGAGGAATCCCGAACAAGGAGCAACATCATGACACTCAAAGAACGCTTGAAAGCCGACGTCGTTGACCACATGAAGGCCGGCAACAAGGTTGCCCTCACCACTGTCCGCAACGTCCTGGGCGAGATTAGCACCCGCGAAAAGTCCGGGAAGACCCCCGTAGAGCTGGACGACGCCCAGGTGACGTCACTGCTTCAAAAAGAAGCAGCCAAGCGCAGGGACACTGCTCGCATTTACACCGAGGCCGGCGAGGCAGATCGGGCCGGGGCCGAGGTGGCGGAGGCCGAAATAATCGAGGCCTACCTGCCCAAAGCCCTCACCCGGGAAGAAGTAGAGGCAATCGTTGACGACGCCGTCGCGACACTGAAAGCTGATGGCCAGGAGCTTTCCATGCGCTCCATCGGAGCCGTCATGAAGCCCGTCACCGCCAAGGTTGCAGGACGCTTTGACGGCAAGGCCGTCAGCGAGATCGTGCGGGGAAGACTGGCATAGCGTCCGGCCATCTACGCCTTGGGGTCAGCGAGCTCAGCTGACCCCAAGCAGCCACCGCAAAGTCTCAGCATTCCGCACGGCGTTACCGCCGCCGTCGTTATTGAAGTAGACGTACACGTCCTTGCCGGAACCGTCCCACTCCCGAATGCGGTCAGCCCACCATTGGAGATCCGCATCGGAGTACGAGCCGCCGTACAGGTGCTCATGGTCAGGGCCGTGCAAACGAACGTACACAAATGGTGCGGTGGCCCGGAGGATGCACGGCAAATGGGCGCCACTCATGATGCAGTAGGCGGCACCCCGGCGCTCCAGCAAGGCGTAAACGTCCGGGTGATCCCAAGTGTCATGTCGGAACTCGACGGCGATGCGAACCCACTGCGGAACGGTGGCCAGGAAGTAGTCGAGCCGGGTGTCGTCGCGTTGAAAATCCGGTGGCAGCTGGACCAGCAGGACCGCCCTTTTATCGCCGAGTTCGTGCCAGCAGTGGACGATCCGTTCCACCCAAACTTCCGGACCATAGAGCTTCTTGCCGTGCGTGAGACCCCGCGGTGCTTTCACCGACATGGCAAAGCCGGCAGGGAGCCGTTCCCTCCAACTCGCGAAGGACGTGTCACGCGGCCACCGGTAAAAACTTGCATTTAGCTCAACCGTGCTGAATCGCGCCGTGTAGTGGGCCAAGCGCTTGGCCGCGGGAAGACCCGGGGGATACAGCACGTGCTCCCAGTGGTCGTAGCTCCAGCCTGAAGTGCCAATGTGGATGCCCATGGTGTGGATGGTAGCGGGTTATTCACATAAAGCGATGGTTTGTTTGGGCGGCAATCCGGCGCTGGCTTAGACTCGAAGGGCCAAATCCAGTTGATCGGGGAACCATGGAGAAGCGGGTCAGTTCTGCTGTGCCAGAGACAACTGCCGATCAGCCCGACCGCAAGGTGCCGGGCCCTGTTCCACCGGAACTCAGTTGGCAGGCTGGTTGTTGTTGACTGCTCGGAATGCGGCTTCGTATTTTTGGGCAGCGTCCAAGGTCCAGTTCTTCAGGACCGCCAGGGTGCCCTTCGGTAGCTGGCGCAGGTCGACTAGCGAGTCTTCCGGGAGGACGTAGCCCCTGTCGTTAGCGAAGATGAGGACGGCATCCAAGGACCACTCCTTGAGCACGGCCAGCACCCCCTGAGGCAGCGGATGCAGATCAACGAGTTCGTCCTCGGGCAGTAACGTAGCGGCTGTCTGCCGCTGAGTACGTCAGTGCGCCCACTGGCGGGTACCAGATTTGTTCCCCGCGTCTTCGTCGGCTGATTTCGTAGCCGAAGATGCCGCCGTGTGTGGGTCTCCAGACCTCCACAAGTGACGCAAAGGTGTCGACGATGGCGTCTTTACCCTGCACCTGCGCTTTCTCAAAGGTCAATGAGAACGAATCGCTGGAGGATCCGTCGTGTGCTCCATCGCTGATGGCAGCGTGAAACGGGCTTGTACCTCGTTCCGTCCCTTTGACGTATGAGACGAGCTGCACGAAATAGCCTCAACTTGGGTGAAAGCTCCCGGCATCGTCCTTTCGGACACCGGCTACAACAAGTTCGACGAGCTCCTCGACGGTGCGTCCTAAAGTGTCGGATCCTGCGATCTGCCCAGCAGTATGGGGAATTCCAACCCACTCCATCGGGCGTGTATCAAGCTGCTCGAGAATCGGAAGCGTCGCTAGAACCCTCGCCGCCACATCCCGAGGTGCCGCTTCCCGCCCGCCCAACTGCAAGTCGAGATCTATATCGTCCAACGCGGAAGAGATCCCTTGAAATGACGTCTGCGACGTCGTACCTCGCGTCGTGAATCAAAACTAGCCCTCCTTCGGTGCGATACTAATGTCCACTGTGAGTGTCTGCATCCGTCCAGGCATCAACGAAATCTCCTCGTCCAAATCAAAGCCTTTGCCTGGTACGTACGCCAGGTTCCTGCGCTCGGAATAGATGACCTGACCCCGCGGATACTTCATCCAGAGCCGGCAATGACGGTTGCAGGCTATCGGCCCAATAGGTCACGAGGCCAAAGTTTGGGTCGTGGCTGCTCTGGGTGGCCATCGGTGCCTACGGGGGGGCGTTATCCGTTGTTTTACATCTGTTTCACTTTCAATGCGTAAGTGATGGCTGCTTTGCTGCTCATATCGTGTACTTGAGCGAGCATCCCCTTGACGGTCTTTCGGATGGTTACATTACTCGATGCCGGGAGCGGGCGATTGATAGTGTCTGCCCAGTAGGAAATAATTCCAATTTCCGGTTCGCCGAATGTTTGTTCAGTAGAATCAATAATCTCATCTGTTAAAACGGCAAACCATGTAGCATTCCAGAGTTCTCCGATTTCCTCGACGAGGTACGACAAGTCAGAACTTGAAAGCATCAAATCGCCGTCTCGAGGAAGAAAAGCAATTTCCAGGGAATTCCCTAGGCGGGTATCGGCACCAACTGTCCCAGTCACGGATACCATCTTGCCGGTAGGCCAGTCGCTGGCTCTCCCGTAGAGCAGTACGGTAAGGCCGCCCTTTGTCCAAACCCGTTGGGCATCATCCTTCCGAAGAAACGGCTTCAAGTCTATGTCGGAGGGATCAGCATCGGTGGGAAAGGGCCGTAGCCTGAACTCGGCTTCGCCACCTGCATCAAAGGCCCATTCCATCCGACCAGAGTTAACTGAACTCTCGACTAGTGTGAGCGTCTTCAGGAGCTTGACAGCGATTTCGGACAACTCTTCGGGTCTAGCTTGCCAGTTGCCAAGAATGAAAGGTTTTAGTGTCGCATCAACTGTAGTCATCTATGTTTTGTCCAACTGTTCTATTTCTTCAAGGGGATAAATTTCATATCGATTGGAAACCTGGCTCGACGCACAGCGGTGCGCACAATCTGAGCGAGTTCTTCAAAAGTTGTGAAAATCCACTCCAATCGTGCACCTGCAGGTAACGCCTCAAGTTGGCTCGTCATTTGACCACGGGTCCACTTAGCAATCGCAGCATCGGTAGCGCCAATACCTCGAAAGAAGGGCTTCTCCAAATGGCTGTAGTTTCCCTTGATTTCTTGAAAGACCTCGACGGGCGGATGGCCCCGCCAGAGGTGTCCGTCAAATTCAACTTCGATGTTGTCGTGGATCACTACATACTCAAGCAGTTTGCCTTTGGGGCCAACGTTATCAACCCCGTTCCCGAAGATCTGGTCAGGGACGCCATTCTTGCTTCGACCTTTGATGGGCTCCTGCCAGCTTCCAATGCCGCCGTCGGTGTCGCCGATGGTGGGTTGCAGTTCGGGGTGGCGTCCTGGGAGGGAGGTGTCTCCGAGGGTTTGGTCGACGATGCGGGGGACGGGTTCTGGGGCCGGCTACGCCTTGGCGCCTGCCGCGCTGGTCTCGTCGATCTTGGCCAGCCACTGTGTTTCTGGGACTGGGGTGGGGAGTTGGTGCGGTATTCCGGCGTGGGCGGGTTGTGGTCCGTTGAGGGTTTGGTTGAGTTTGGCCAGTCCGTTGTCGAGTTTGTCGAGGGCTGTGCCGATGCCGTGGTCCCAGATGGCGGTGCGTGCTTGGGTGAGTTTGGCGGTGATGGCTGTTGCGGTTTCGCCGAGCATGGTGCGGGTTGCGCCGGTGATAGTGGTCGTGGCTTTGGACAGAGTGGCGGCTTTGGAGAGGGCGGCGGTTTCGGCACCTAGTTTGCCGCCGAGGGATGCTCCCTTGATCCCGATACCGGTGCCGCCGACGAACATCGAGCCCACGTCGAAGGTGGTGGCGCCGATGGCGTAGCCGGCGGCGCCGCTTCTTCGCAAAGCTTGGATCGCGGTTGCTCTATGTGATGGTGTCAATGCAGACGGTCGCTTTCGTGTTCGATGTTGAAGCCTAGCTGCGGAAGAGTTTGTTGCCGATCTTCGCGAAGACGCCTGGTTCATTGGATGCGTCAATAATCTCCGGTTCGACGGAGAAGTCGGTGCCACTTTCGGTGACGGGGAGGCGTTTGTTGTCCCAATCGACAGTATTCAGTCGGGGGGTTGTACACCGGGGGCGTCTGAGCATCTGTACGCAGAGCAGTCCACATGCATTCCTGAATATTGTCAATGTGCGGGGGAATGTCAGGAGATCCATCTTGACGGCCTGCCCTGATGCTGGGCTGTTGGAGTTTTTCGGATCACCGAACATGCCGCGAGTCAGAATCTCGTAGTCGAATGCCTCTATACGCCCTTCGTCGGACGGGAAAAGGAATACTCTGAAGGTTTTCCATGTGCCGAGGCCTGGAACATAGAGTTCACGTCTGACTTCCATCAGCCAGTAGTCAAGCAGCTCGGGTGGAAAATCGGTTTGCCAGTCCCGACCACCCCACTGACCGTCGCGGCAAACATCGACGTAGCGCCTCGACGTATCTTCAAACATCAGCGAGGTGCTGATGACTTCCTGTGCACCAAAGCCTAGTGCGGCCTTGGAGAAAGTATGCTCCTGCAAGCGATCTAGTCCCTGCCTAATATAGGGCGCATCAACCACGGAATCTTGCATCAACAGCCTCACTATTTCGGCCTAGGACCCCTTCTACTCTTAGGTGTAAGTCCAGGGGTTGTCCGGTATCAATGCGGGGAACGGCCTTGGTCATGCGGTCTCTTTCGAGTTGATAGAAGCGAGTATTTGCCGCCAGGCGCTGCGGTTAGTTGCATTTGAGCAGCCCAGCAGGCTGTGGGGGCCTCGACGGCGGCTTAAGCAGCCCCGTTTCTTCATAAAACTTGGATCTCGGCTGCCCTGTCTGACCGTACTGCTGCGGACAGGGCGCGTTCGTGTCCGTGTTGAAGCCTAACCGCCGAAGAGCTTCTTGCCGATCTTCTTGGTTCTTTGGATGGGTCTACGATTTCCGGTTCGACGGAGAAGTCGGTGCCATTTTCGGTGACGGGGAGGCGTTTGTTGGCCCACTCGACTGTTTTGAGTTGTGGGTTGTAGACAGGGGGTGTGATGCCTTCGGCTCGGAACACCGTCCACATCCATTGGGGTATGTTGTCCAGCGTTCTCGGGAACGCTTTGAGGTCCTGGAACAGAGTCAGTGCGTCTGCCGGACGATCTGTCAGGTCGTCGTTGGCGTCGCGCTCGATGATCTCAATGTCAAAAGTCTCTAGTTTCCCGTGAGTTTCCGGGTAGAGATAGACCTTGCAGCTCGTCCACGTACCGACTCCAGCGCGGTAGGACTCCCGACGTAATTCTTTAAGCCAGTAATCCATGGATTGCACGGAAAAATCGACGAATCCCTCAGCGTAACCCCAGATGCCATGTCGAAGGATGTCTTCGGAACGGCTTGACCAAACTTGATGAATGACAGATGTGCTAATCACTTCCTGCGCACCGAAGCCCAAGGCGCCCTCTACAAACGTTCCGGCCTGCAGCCTCCGTAAACCCTGCAGAACATTCTCGCTCGAAATAAATGACCCGGAAATCATCCTTGGGATCCCTCCGCTAATGGAAGATTTGGAAACAATTTAGACCTTCGCTTTTCAGAACCAAACCGGTGATCGACATTGAGGGGTTGTCCGGCGTCGACGCGGTGGAGGGCCTTGGTCATGAGCTCTCGTTCGAGTTGGTAGAACGCCAGGGTGTTGGCGGGCACGTTGGGGGTTCCGTGGCCGCGGTTCTGGAACATGAGTTGGGCCAGGAGGTTGGCGCCTTCTCCTGGTCCTGCGAAAAGGGATGCGATGAGGTGGCCGCCCTCGTAGCCGCGTCCGCCGACGCGGATACCGGCTAGTATCTGCTGCCATGCGCTGCGGTTGATGTCGCCTCGAGCAGATGAACCTCGACGACGGCGTACGCAGCTCCGCTTCTTCGGGGAGTTTGGATTGTGGTTGCTCGAGGTGTTGGTGTTGTCTAGCCGAAGAGCTTTCGGCTGATTTTCGCGAAGACGCCTGGTTCTTTGGATGGGTCGATGATTTGGGGTTGGGCGGAGAAGTCGGTGCCGGTTTCGGTGACGGGTAGGCGTTTGTTGGCCCACTCGACTGTTTGCAGTTGGGGGTTGTAGACAGGGGGTGTGACGCCTTCGGCGCGGAACACAGTCCACATCCACTGCGGAATGTTGTCCAGCGTGCGTGGGAAAGCCTTCAGGTCCTGGAACAATGTCAGTGCGTCCGCCGGACGATCAGGAATTCCGTCATCGCTGTTAGGCCGAAAAAGTTCGAAATCGAAGGTTTCGAGTCTGCCGTCGGAGTCAGGATAGAGATAGACCTTGCAGCTGGTCCACGTACCAGCTCCGGCGCGATAGGACTCACGGCGTACTTCTTCTAACCACAAGTCCATGGAGTGATCGGAAAAGTCCACGGCGAATTCGCGGTATCCCCAAACGTCGTTTCGCTTGATATCTTCAGTGCGCCTGGACCATGCCTGATGGATCACGGAGGTACTCACCACCTCCTGGGATCCGAAACCGAGGGCCCCCTGCCGGAAAGTTTCCTCTTGCAGGCGGCGCAATCCGAGTAATACGGAAGGGCTGCTGGCGGGCGTAGCGTCAATCACTGCAACTCCTCTTCAGCGATGGGCAGATTTGAGAATCGGTGTGTCCTCGGTAGACCTCCGTCGAAGCCATGGGTCACCTTCAACGAGCCAGGCAGCCCGGGTTTTGGTCCTGGGACGGCTTCTACCTTTAGACGTAAGTCTAGGGGTTGTCCGGTGTCGACGCGGTGGAGGGCCTTGGTCATGAGCTCTCGTTCGAGTTGGTAGAACGCCAGGGTGTTGGCGGGCACGTTGGGGGTTCCGTGGCCGCGGTTCTGGAACATGAGTTGGGCCAGGAGGTTGGCGCCTTCTCCTGGTCCTGCGAAAAGGGATGCGATGAGGTGGCCGCCCTCGTAGCCGCGTCCGCCGACGCGGATACCGGCGAGTATCTGCTGCCACGCGCTGCGGTTGATGTCGCCTTTTAGCAACCCGGTGATGTGTGCTTCGACGCTCTTGGGCTTGGCGAAGTCATCGGTGATGATCGTGAAGTGGTTTTCCAAGCCACCGTCGGTTTTCGCGACGACGTTGTAGGTGACGTTGGGCATCCGCTTGTTCAGTTCAACGGACCAGGCACCCTTGACGCCAGCGTACGTGTCTACGCGTTCGACCCGGCCGGTGGCATCCGTATAGAACCGTTCAAGACTGTCGGCCGTGAGGCCGCCGGTGCTATCTGGCATTTTGGTGCGGTTGTCCACGATGTACAAGGTGTTGGGTTCCAGCCCGGTCTTGGCTGCGAAGTTGTCTTTGCGGCTTACCGGGAAGAAATCGTGACCATGCTGAAGGACCACGGTGTTGGTGATGTTGTTCTGTGGCGGGAAGGGGTCAGGGACCACGGGGGTATGCGCCGCCGGAGCATGGATTTCAGCGAGTGCACCGGAGCCGCCCTGTGTCTGAGGGGTGTTTCCCCGGATGCCTGCAGCACTTTTATCCAGCCAGTTCGGTACTGCTGTGTCGCCGGCGGTCCGTGTCAGGAAGCCGCTGGGATCGGGGTGAAAGGTGGTTGGAAGGATCGCGTCGGCGTTTCGTAGGCCTTGGGCTAGGGAGCTCATCCCGTCGGCGGTGAGGTTTTTGCCTCCAGTGATGAGGTCTGCTGCGCCAAGTTTCGCGTTGCCGAGAGCGGCCCACGAAGCCGCCTTCGTTTGGGTGATTTTGTCGAGCACCTTGGCCGTGGTGGATGGCATTACCAGGTCCGATAGTTTCAGTGCCAGTGAGCCGGGCTTATCCAGGAACAGTCCGGTCCGGTGGAGTCCGTTGGCGGCGTTACTGAGGGCCGAGGACAGCCTTCCCAGCCGTGGGCTGTCCATGGTTGCGGTGCTGAGTCGCTGCGCAGCCAAGCCCAGCTTCCCGGCAGCTGATCCGGCCTTGATCCCGACTCCGGCGCCACCGGCAAGAAGTGTCGCTACGTCGAAGGTGGTCGCGCCGATGGCGTAGCCGGGGTTGGTGCCCCATTCGTCGTAGTGGATGGTTTCTTTGGCCACGTTGACGGTGGTCAGGACGGCTTGCGCTTCGTCGGCGGTCATGTCTTTGCCGCCGCGGGCAAACACGTTTTGGGTGGTGAGTACTGCGGCGCCGGCGGCGAACATCCCTTGCCAGGCCTGGACTTGTTTGGCCGTATCGGTGGTGAATACAAGGGTGTGGAGGCCTTGGACGGCGCCGATCAGGGCGGTGGTGAATCCTTGGGCTGCTGAGATCGGCCCGGCCAGCCGGACGGAGATGTTTGGTGGGCCCCAGGGAAGGTCGGGTAGTTTTTCGTCGTTTCCCAGGTAGTGCTGGACGTGGGTGAAGGCGTTGGAGAGGACGTCGGTGGAGTTGTTGAGGTTGGCTCTGGGGATGGTCGGGGGAGTGTAGTTTTGCCCACCGGTGAGGGCGGCTAGTGCGGTGGCGCAGGTGGCGTCGGAGTCGAGGATGGCTTGGGCCAGGGCGCTGGCTTTGTCCATGGTGTCGCGGTGCTGGTCCACGATTTTGAGGTTGGAGCGCCAGTCATCGTTGCCGCCGATGAGCTCGTCCAGGGTGTGGACTTCGGCCCGGAGGGTGTTGATGCGTTGTTTTAGTTCCCTGGCCCGGTCCGCGTACGCGGCCAGCACGGTCGCGGCGTTGCTGGTCAGGTTGGCGAGGTCTTGGGAGCGGGAGAACACGGGGTTGAAGGCGGTCAGGACTTGCCCGGCTTCGGGGGCGTCGTAGGCGTTGGAGAGACCGGCCCAGGACCTTGCGGCGTCGTTGATCCCGGAATGCACGGCGTTCCCGGACGCTGAAAGGGCTTGTCCCTGGGTGTCCAGGGCGTCGGGGTCCGGCAGCGGCGGGAGCCCGTCAACGCTGATCCCGGACGCGCCGGGACCAGCAGCGCAGACATCTGCGAAGTTCACACTCATCGTTTTCTTCCCAATCCCGGTTGGTTACTGCAGCGGGTTGCGGCGGCTTTGGAGGTGCACGGTTGAGGCACTGGACGCCGCTGTGGATGCCATGGTCAGGTCGCTGTTGGCGTAATGGCTTACGGCTTCGGAGGTCCCGGTCAGGGCTGCGGTGCTGCGTTCGAGCACGTCCGTGGTGGCAGGAACCACCCCGTTTTCGATCAACGCCCCTAACGCTTCCTGGACTTGGGCGGAGGGCATGGCCGCGGCGATTCCTTCCACTGCGCCCTGCACGCCCGCCAACGGTTCCTCCAACGCCGAAACAGAGCTCGCGGCCGATGAGATCACCGCCCGTGCGGTGCCAACATCAATACTCCACACAGCCATACCAGTCACCTGCCTCTAAAGTGCTGCCGGGTTAGCCGATGCTCTGCACGGCGTTGCGGGCAGAGGTGGTGGCGGTGGTGGCGGTGTCGTCGTTGGTGGCCAGGGTGGTGCGGACCAGGGCGATGATGGCTTTGACTTCGTCGGCTGCTGAGCTCCAGCGGGTTTCGACTGCCTGGTATTCGGTGTCGACGCCGTCGGCGCGGAAGTCGGCCATGGCCTGGTTCACGTCGGCTTGGCGGGCGGCGATGAGGGTTTCGAGGTGCGCGGCGAGGGCTTGGATGTCGGATTGGACTTGGGCGGAGACGTTGGTGTCGTAGGCGATGCGGTTGGTGGTCATGGTGTTATGCCCGTCCTTGGAATCGTGCGGCGTCGAAGTTCGCGGCGCCTTCGGAGCGGCGTGCGTTATCCGAGGCGGTCTGGTCGCCTTGGGTGAAGGCGGTGTTCATGCCGGATTGGCCGGTCACGATCGCGGCGAGGGCGGTGTTCAGTTCGGAGGCGACGAGGTCGGAGCGGTTTTTGAAGGAGTCGAACGCGGCTTTGCCGGCGCCGCTGAATTTTCCTTCGAGCGGGGTGACGGCGTCCACGAAGCGCCGGACGAGGGCGCCGAGGTCCTGGTGGGATGCGTCGGTTTGTTTGCTCAGGTGCCCGAGTGTTTCGGCGCCCATGTCAAAGATGGCCATTGGTTCCCCCAAAAAGTAAGTGGTTCGGTGGTGCCTGAGTACTTTAACAGCATGCTGAACACGGCTTGTTATGTCCAGTCGATGCACTAACAAGAAACGAGGTCTCCTGTGACGGCTTAGTCACAAACCCGAAAAGGTTACGGAACGAAGCCCCACAGGCTTCACCTTGCACCACCGCAGGGGACACCTAGGGTCGGAAAGGCCCATCTAGGTACCGTTTCGAGGCCTTCTAGGTGCTGAAAACACCAAAAATGAGTGCTCCCCACCACCACCTAGGTGCTCCGGTGTCAAAAACAAGGACCTGGCCTTCGCGCAAGTGCGAGTGCCGCAGCCATTGCACGAGAAGTCCTGGAGCAAACATTGTCACGGGCAGATGCTAGGGTCTGGACCGTATTGAAACCGGCCCATGGAATAGGGTTGATGGCACTATGACGCCGTACAGGAGCCTGATGGGGGAGGCCGCACATGGCTGAAGATTATGATTCCCGGCTGCTTGAGTCCGCCCGGGTAAGGAAGCATAGACTCGACGATTCACTGCTGTTCGGCCAGAACCCGCAGGAACGAAACTATAAGACGGCAACTGCGCGGCTCATGCAATCACTACTGATCGCAGCGCTCATCGCCGCCATTTGCGTTGGTTTCAGCTTTGTCCAGCATCTGCTCAGTGAACAGGCGGCCAAACAAGCCGTGACGTCAGCATCAGCAACTCTCATCGAAGGAACCCTATGAGCATGGCCTTGAGCCGGGTCACCGTCATCGCGGCGCACCGGCACCTCGATGTGAGGCTCCCTTCCGATGAACCCATTGCATCGCTGATGCCGCAGATCCTGAGTCTGATGAACGAGCCCAGCGCCAGGACATCCGCCGGTGCCACCACCGCGCTCCTTACTACATCTGTGCTGACCACCAGCGTAGGCATCACGTTGGAAAGTTCACTGACGCTGCGTCAGGCGGGCATCCCTGATGGCTCCATGCTCTATCTTCGCGAGGAACGCGATGTCCCGGCAGCGCCTGACGTTTACGATGTCCCCTCCTTCGCGGCCGAATCAACAGAGCGACTCCCGGCTCTGTGGGCCGGGCCGCTGAGGACCGAAGGCCTCGCGTCCATTGCCGGTTTGTTGATGGCTGCTGCCTGTTCGTCGTTCGTGGTGCTTCTGCGTGGAACCGGAAACAGGGATGCAGCCTTCATCGGCATCACGATCGCTGCCACCTTGATGTTGCTCGGTGCCATAGCCGGACGCGTTCGCACCGTCCCGGGTGGACTGGCTTTCGTAGCCGCCGGGCTGGCCACTGCCGGTGCCACAGCTTTCATAGTGACGCCTTTCGCGACTGGAGCTTTGCTCTTGTCCGGCGCTCTGGTCCTCGCCGCGGTTGCGGCCGGCGTGGCAACCGGTAAGTACATACCCTTCCTTTCAAGTGCCGGGCTGCTCCTGGTTCTGGAGGGAACGTGGGCAGTGCTGGGCTTCAGCACGCGGGACCAGCCACTCTCGGCAGGAATCACAGGCATTGTGGCCATCTTTGCGCTGGGTGTTGCGCCCCGGCTGGCTACAGTACTGACCGGCCTTAGTGGTTTGGACGACGACCAACGCCAAGGCAAACGGATCACTCGCAGCACAACGCTGGACGCCGTCCATGCAGCACACGCCACACTGACGGGCTGGACGCTCATCGCAGCTTTGGTGGCCGGTACTGCGGTGGTGGTGGCTGCGACGGCGAAGAACCGGCCTGTTTGGGCGGTGCTGCTTGCGGTGGCGTTGTTGGGTGCCTTGACGTTCAGGGGGCTGGCGCTGCCGTTGCTCGCACAGCGTGCCGGAGTTTATGTGGCAGCAGCGGGCGCTTGCTGGGGTGCCACCCAGGTCTTTGCCTTGGCCACTAAACAGCCTCTCTGGCTTGCTGTGGCAGCAGCCTTTGCTGTCTTGGTGCTGCTTGCCTGTGTGGTCACGGTCAGGGAACAGACTGCCGCCAGGCTCCGAGTAATCGCCTCACGGCTGGAGCTCTTGTGCGTCCTCGCCACGATTCCCTTGGTACTCGGACTTTCCGGGGCCTACACACAGCTAGGACAGACTTTTGGCTGAGACAACGCGTTCAGGATTTCCCATAGGCCAGCCGGCGACGCCGGTGGGCGGCTTTCCGGGTATGGGTGGCACTGCGACACCAGCCCCAGCCCCTTCCGATGCCACCATGCCGGCGGCCCCTACCGATGAACCGAAGACAGCGCCAGTTGAGGTGCCGCCGTCGAGCCCTTCCGTCCCTGCGCCACACGCCACAAGCGGTGCTGTTTCACGCCGTAAAAGTGGTGACACCTGGTGGGAACGCGTCCGCTTCGAGGTGACCGACGCCGTGACTTCCGGATCCCTTTCCGAGCGCCTCATCAGGGCGAGCTCAGCGGTCGAAGCCCCCATCACCACGGGTCGGCGGATAGTAATTTTGGGGACGGCAGGCGGCGCGGCCTCTACTACCGTTGCAGCGCTCATGGCCAAGTTGCTGGGCGGCATCCGCCAGGAGCCAGTCATAGCCGTGGATGCCACTGATCGCAGCGGCAACCTCCTGCGCTACCTTGGAGCCTCGCAAACCGCCCTATTAACTGACCTTATGCAGCAGTTCCGTACACAACCGGTCCGTACGTTGCCCGATTCCGTCAAGAACGCTGCCGCCTGCGGCAACCACGTCTTCGCGGCGGGGAGGGCTGACGTTCCCGCCTTGGCGGACGCGCCGATCGGTTTGCAGGAGTGGACAGACGTTTCATCCACGTTGTCGCGCTTTATGGCGGTAACAGTCGTCGACGGCGGTGCCTCACCTTTGTCCCGGCATGCGGCCGCGCTGCTGGGAACCGCGCACGCCGTGGTCCTGGTTTCACCGCCCGGAAACCCGGAGGCGGCCAAACTCGCGTCACTCCAGGAGTCGCTGGGCACTTCATTCCCGGACGTTCACCAAGTGGCAGTGGTGGTACGGTCCCGCCAGAATCATGAGGCAGCACTGAGCGATGGTGTGTTGCCCTATGATCGGCATTTGGCCAGTGGCAGCAGCCTTCAGCTCAGCCGGCTGGGCTCCCGAACCAGGATCGCGGCTACGGAACTCACCGGCAAGGCCCTGATGGCCGCGAACAGAGCCTAGCCGCATGACAACACGGATTGTCCATCGTCCTGCACGGACCACACTTCCTGAGAAGACGCCTGAAGCTGCCCTGTTGGATGCCCCTCCGCAGCTGGCCGGGGGCGCAGGCGGGATGAACCTCCTTGCCCTGGTACCCATGCTCGGAGCCGCCACATCGGTAACGGTTATGATGCTCTTCCGGGGGTCATCCCTGGCCGGCATCGGCGCGATCATGATGGTGGCCACTGTTTTGGCTTCGGTTGTGCTCATGTTCTCCCAGCGCGGCAAGGCTACGCGACAAAGGGCGACCAAACGCCGCCTGTATATGGACTACCTCAGGCGCCGCCGCTCAGACTTTGAGGCAGAAGAACAACGTGCCCGGGCTCGTGCAAATGCGGCCCATCCGCCGGTGAACCGCTTGGTGCAGAGCGTAGTCAACGATCCCCACCGGCTCTGGGAGCGCCGCCGGACAAGTCCTGACTTCCTGGTTACCCGATTCGGCACCGGCAGTGTTCCGCGCAGGCCTATCACCATTCAGGACAGCGGGGATGCTGTTGAACGTCCTGACGCCTTCATGCTCTCTGAAGCTGAACAGCTGCGCCGACGCTTTGGCAGCAATCCTGATATGCCGCTGACGCTGCCTCTGGGTGCAGTGTCCGACGTATCAATCGTGGGGGACCGGGAAACGGCACTGACGGTGTGCCGCAGCCTCGTCTGCCAGCTCACGTCGGCACAGTCTCCCGAGGACGTGGAGCTGGCGATCGTTGTTGGTGAAGCCGAGCTGGAGAACTGGGAGTGGACCAAATGGCTGCCACATCTGCAGGACCGCGGAACACTTCGCAGGGCGGGTTCCTTGACCGAACTGGCCGGCCTGCTGGAAAACTCCTTGGGCGCGCGGCTCACAGCCGTCAACAGCGCCGCCCGAAACTTCCAACAAGTCCCCGCGGACGCCCTTCCGCGACTGATTATTGTCACGGACCTCCCGGGGCAAAACGCTGCTGCGCTCCCCGGAGTGCCGGCTGACCTTCCGTTGTCCCGGCTTGCGGTGACTCGAATCCATGTTTTGACTGAACAGCAGCAAGAGCCGGAACGCGTTGATCTCCGTCTGATGGTCTCGCCTGACGCGTTGAGCTTGGAAGCTACCGCCACCGGCCAAACCATGCAAGGCGTTGCTGATGACGTGCCTGAGGTGGTTGCCGAATCCGTAGCCAGGGCGTTGGCGCCGCTGCGTCTTTCGGAGTTGTCCCACGAATTCGGGGAGCACAAGTCTTCGCGCAGCTACGCGGAGGCATTGGGTCTGACCGACTACACAGCCGAGGCCATGCTCCGGCTATGGAAGAGCCAGCGCGGCTCGGACTTCCTGCGGGTTGCCATCGGAGAAGACGAGGACGGAACACCGGTTCACCTGGACCTGAAAGAACCGGCCCAACAAGGCATGGGTCCGCACGGGCTATGCGTCGGCGCAACTGGTTCGGGCAAGTCCGAGCTCCTGCGAACAATTGTGCTGTCGTTGATCGCCACCCATTCACCTGGGGACCTCAACATGGTCCTGGTGGACTACAAAGGCGGCGCAACGTTCGCCCCGTTCGAGGCCGCCCCTCATGTTTCAGGGTTGGTCACAAACCTGGTCAGCGACGCCAGCTTGGTGGACAGAATCTACTCCAGCCTTGCGGGAGAGGTTAAACGCAGGCAGGAGTTGCTGAAGAACGGTGGCGACTTTGCCCACATCAACGATTATCGAAGCGCCCGCAGCAGGCACCCTGACAACCCGGCACTTGCTGAGCCGCTTCCTTACCTGTTCGTGTGCATCGACGAATTCGGGGAGTTGCTGACTGCACGGGCAGATTTCATCGACCTCTTGTTGTCCATCGGCAGGATCGGCCGCTCAATCGGCATTCACCTGCTCTTGGCATCCCAGAAAGTGGAGCAAGGCATGCTCCGCGGGCTCGATACCTATCTGGCCTACCGGATAGCGCTCCACACCAATTCGGAGAGCGAAAGCAGGACCATCATCGATGTCCCCGATGCCTATCACCTGCCAAGTACCCCCGGCCACGGCATCCTCAAAGTGGACACCACCGTGTTCAAACGATTCCGTGCGGCGTACGTCTCCGGTGCGTTGCCGTCGCCGGAGGACGACGCCGTAGATACAGTTGCGGAGTCCGTCCCCGTGCAGTCCTTCCGCCTGGCAGAAGATTCGATCACCGAGGTCTCTGATGACGCCTTGATGAGCAGCACGATGATGAGGGGCGGTTCCGTAGGAGGCAAGCGCTCCCAGGAAGAGACAGAAAGCGCAACCATCCTCTCCGCCGTCGTGGGTTTCGCCGCCGAACAGCCGCGCCTAACCCAACCCGTATGGCTTCCGCCTTTGCCGGTTGCCGTGTCCCTGGCGGGAACCGGTGCCTCACTGGACCTCACCTCCATAGGGCCCAGGCTCGCCCAACCGCAATACCTCAGCCCCGCCGTCGGGATCCTGGACGACCCCGCCCGTCAGTGGCAAGGGCCATGGCACCTGGATCTCACCGCCCGCGGCGGCAACCTCGCGATCATCGGCGCCCCGCAGAGCGGAAAATCCACTGCGCTGCGAACCATCGCGGCATCGCTGGCCTTGAGCCATGGGGTGGATGACATCAATATCTACGCGGTGGACCTCCTTGGAAATGCCCTCACAGGGCTGGCCGGGCTTCCGCACTGCAGCGGGGTGGCCGGCCGCGGCAACCGGGAACTGCTCCGGAGAACCATTGAGGAGGTCCAAGGGCTGCTTAACGTCCGGCAGTCCGTGTTCGATCACCACAAACTGGATTCACTACAAGCCATGCGTGCGCTTCGATCGCGGGGAGGGCTGGGAGAGCTGTCGTGCACCGACGCTTTCCTTGTAATCGACGGCTTCGGAAGCCTGACCTCCGAATTCCCCGAACTGGAGGAAGCAGTACATGACGTCATGACACGCGGCAGCACCTTGGGCGTTCACGTGCTGGTCAGCCTGCGGAATTGGTCCGACGTCCGGATGTCCAGGCAGTCGCTCCTGGGAACAAGGATTGAGCTGCACCTTGCTGATCCCACGGATTCACTGGACCGCCGCCTGGCAACAACTCTTGGGGCAAACCGGCCAGGACGTGCCCTGACAATGGACAAGACCATTGGGCACTTCGCCCTTCCATCGCTGTCCCCAACCCCGGATCAGGACAATGCCGGGCAGGAACTGGCTGAGCTGGGTGCGGTCCTGCACCAGTACAGTGCTTTGACCGCTCCTCCGGTGCGCATCCTGCCCGCCATCACGCGGCTTACACGGGACCACCGTCCTGTGCGCGGCAGCATTGCGCTGGGGGTCCGGGAGCACGACGCCGGCACTGAGAACCTTGATTTGTTGGGCGCGGACAGGGGAGCCGTGGTGGTTGGGGACCCTGAAACCGGCCGGACCAACCTGCTGCGGACGGCAGCCTCTCAGCTGATGGCCTCGCACCAACCGGGTGAGCTGGCCTTTGCGGTGTTCGATCCTCGACAGCAGCTGCAGGACTTCATTCCTGATGAGTACCTGGGTGAGTACGCGTCCAACGCACAAAAGGCATCCCAGCTGGCGGAATTCGTTGCAGGCCAGGCGCGGGACCGGTTAGGCGATGGAAGCAGCGCACCCGTCCGTAGCCCCAAGATCGTGCTCTTGGTAGACGACTATGACATTTTGGCGGCCACGGGAAACCAGCCGCTGCGGGCCCTTGCAAGTTACCTTCCCTCAGGGGCAGATGTTGGTCTTTTCGCCATGGTCACCAGCAGGACCACCGGTAGCGGCATGATGATGCACGACCACTTCATTGCCGGTCTCCGGGCCGCTGGCGCTCCCGTGATCATGTTTTCCGGAGACCGCTCAGAAGGAGTGATCGCCAACGGGGAGCGCCCTGTTCCTCTACCTGTTGGTAGGGCAAGAATTCTTCGTACCAGCCGCTCACCCGTGACGGTCCAGACCTTCTACCAGGATCACGAGGTTGTTCACCATGAGCTATGACTTTCACCTGATTTGCGATGAGGATCCGCGCGAAGGCCGGTTCGCCTATGCCTGCGGCGAGTTCGAAAACAAGTTCTTTGTCAACGCTGTGGAGGGCTCCGAGAACCTTGTAGTGAATCTCGCGGGGGAAGATCTGGGGCTCATCAGCGTTCCCCTGAACGTGCCGAATTCTGAAGTGGGCCGGGTCTTTGGTGAGGAGGTAGCCCACCAGCTTGCCGGTGACGCCTGGGTCTCTGAGGTCAACTGCCCTTATGACAAAGACACTGCTGAGGCCGTGCGCGCCTTCCTCATGATCACGGTGATCGGAACCAAAGGACTTCTCATTGATC
The DNA here is from genome assembly GCF_902506065.1 of Arthrobacter sp. 9V. Classification (GTDB taxonomy): domain Bacteria; phylum Actinomycetota; class Actinomycetes; order Actinomycetales; family Micrococcaceae; genus Arthrobacter. Next base: position 3,665,729 of record NZ_LR732912.1, on the reverse strand, counting down.
CGCAGTCCAACGAGGTCATCAACGCGGAATGGGGAGCATGAGTTCAATACCGTTGGTGCCCGTTCCCACCCCAGCGGGCCGTCCATGGCTTAGCAGCACGCTGCGTATAGATCTTCAGCAGGCTGCGGCTGCCTCGTCGGGGAGCGGCATCGTCGCACTTCAGACACAAGCCGAAGCGGCCGTCAGTTACCCGCTGCTGGCATTTCTCAAAGCCGCACTAATCCCTTGGGTGGTGGAAGGATCCGACGGCGAGGTGCGCGATGCCCTACTGGCCAACGAGGACTCTGCGGCGACCGAAGCCTTAACGGCGACCGACGCGCCAGAGGTGAGCCCCGCCGTCGTGATGTTCGGCAGTGTGCTGCACGCTGCCACGGGCGACCTGATGCTGGGAGCCTTCACGTCCGCGATGTTGGCTGCTGCCGGATGCACTCTGGAGTACATGGGTCCCGCAGAGCCTCTTCATGAAGCATGGGACCCGGCCGTGTTGACTGCAGGGCTTCGGGAGGACATGCCGTTGGGGATCCGGCTGTTTTCCGGTCAAGGATTCGCCGGTGCAGTGACTGCGTACCGTACGGAGGCAGGCGTGGTGGAGGCATTCGACGTGCTGATCACCGCTCCCGGCATCGATGCGCTGGCAGATCCGGCTGCCCTGGAGCAGGCCGCGGTGCGGGCCAACGTGCAGGAGTTTGGCGTGGAACTGCATGTCGGGGCCTCAGGTCTCAGCGTCCGCGTGGGACAGGATTCCTTGAGGGTGCCGCAATTGCTGGTACTGGGGCCGCAGTTGCACCCGGGCGTACCTGAATCCCTCTTGAAGGAGTCCGCCGGGATCTCCGCCGAGGTCTTGGGCCACGCACCTTTCCAGCATCTGGCCATCCGGTACCCGGCGGCATCCGCCTGGGACGGGGGCGTTGCCGGCCGCACCCAGCAACAGATACTCGGTGCGGCGCACGCGATGGCACAGGGTAGCCCGTAGGGGCTGTAGCCGGCCTAGACGTAGCCGTCCACGATCGCTGCGGCGATCTCCTTGTAGGCCCGCCGGGTCCCGCCCGAAATCTTGTCCAAAGAGATGCGATCGCCGTCTGCGACGCCGCGGTCGTGAGGCACAGTGATGAGCTGCCGGCAGAAACCGGCAAGGTGCTCTTCAATGGCACGTTTATTGACTCGGCTGGATACTTGGTCCTTGTCCGTGACCACCACAATGGCGTTTCTTGCCAGATTCTCATACCCATGGTCGGCCAGCCATTGGAGCGTATTGCGGGCACGCTTGGCACCACTCACGGCGTAGCCGGAGGCGATGACCAAGTTGGTTGCTTCCGGGAGCACCCCGGCCATGGCCGGGTGTGACACGCCTGTGCCGCAGTCAGTGAGAGTCACTGAGTAGTACTGGGAAACCAAGTGCTTGATCTTCAGATACTCAGCGGCCGTGAGGGCATCGGACAACGCGGGATCCTGCTCGCCTGCCACCAGGTGCAGCCTGTTGGCGTGATGCATGTAATCGGTGAGCATGGTCAGGGACGTGATCTGGTCGATGTCCCGGACGATGTCCGTAATGGTGCGCGGCTTGACCTTTTGGTAAAGCATTTCACCGAGTGCACGCTCGGCCAGGTCCCCGCTGTCAGGGTTGGCGTCGATCGCGCAGGGGTGGTCACCGCGGTATTCGGCAAGGATCATTCCTACACCCACGGTGGTGGATGTTTTGCCGATGCCGCCCTTGAGGCTGAGGATCGCTGTGTTGAAGCTGCCGGACAGGGGACGGGCGATCCGGCGCTCCAGTTCGGCCTCGTCTTGGTCCTTGGCGCTGGGGCCCAGGTTGACGAAACCTCCCGTAGCCGAATACAGAGCGCCGCGGATTCCAGTGGTGGGGCGTGGCCTGTCCGGCCTGACGAACTGGGTCTCAAGGTGCGCGGATCCGTAGCTTGGGTTCATCGGAGAGGCGTTTGGCTTTGCCGTAGCAGCTTCGGTGTCAGCCTGGGCGCCTTGGGCAACAGGCTGGGCTGCTTCGGCAGGCGACGTGTCCACGGCGCCGGGGAATCCTGTCACCGCTTCCGCCCGCCCGTCCGGATGCACGTGGAACCGGCCTTCCTGCCCCTTGGCATGGTCGATCGCATCCGCCAAAACCGGCGCTCCGGACGACTTGGCGTAGTCCGCAAGTACCGCAATTGCAGCCGAGTAGGGGTCAATTCCCTCGGGTGGAGAAATGGCTTCTCCGCCTACAGTTACCCTGCCGTCGGCAAACACTTCGACGCGTGTGGCCCCCAGTTCCATCGCTGTACCCTTCGATATTCCGCTATGCATCTTGGTGACGCTCCAACCAGTGATACTAGTCGGGGAGAGAGGGCCGGTCATGTCACGCGTGTCGGATTGATGTCCAACACCACCTCGTAAGCTTCAACGCGTCGATCAATTACGGTGGTGGGCGATTCGAGGTGGACAGCGCCTGAAGGCAGGATTCCGGCACCTCCGTACTTTTCCATGACCTGCCATTGCGCCACCACATCCTCGCCCGCATGGTTGGCGGGAAGAACCGGCCAGAAGGAGAAACCGCCGGCATCAATCAAGGCCTGCCTGTTATAAAGCACGCATCCGCCCAGCCAAGCTACCCGGTACGGAACCCATCCTTCCGGGGGCAGTGGGACTTCGACGCTCAGGTGGCTCACATTGGCCGCGTTGTGAAGCGGCCACCGGTTGAAGGCAGTGGTACCGGGTTGAATGCGTTCAGGCGTCACTGGCCCTTGCCATGTTTCAAAGGCTGCAGTTTCCTCGGGTCTCCTGTCCTCAAGGTAGGAGAGCCCTTGGGGGCCATGCCCACAAAGCCGCAGCCTAGATCGTCCAAAGCCCGGCTCAGCTGCATAAGAGCGCCTGGTTCCAGCCAGATATCATCATCCAGGAAAAGGCATTGTGCTGCGCTGGACTGCTCCAGTAGAAATTGCCGGTGTTCTGCGAGTCCTCGTCGAGGAAGATGGCGGAACAAGGCAACCGTCCGTCCCTGCGCCTCCAGTAGCCGGAGCATGGCGGCAACTGCGGGATGTTCCCAGTCAGGGCTACCGTCCGATTGGTCGCTCATCACAAGCCTGAACGACGGCTCGGACTGCGCAGCCAAACCAGCTAAAGTCACCGCCGCTTCCGCGGGGCGGTTGCAGGTGGGGATGAGTACATCCAGTACCGCAGATTCGGGAGAGCTCTTAGGCTCCGCCCATCGCTTGGAAGTCTTCCAGCTCACTGCACACCTCCGGCCGTCACGAGTGGCATAGATTGCGAGGGGTTTCCCCTACCTATACCCACTTAGGGCGGATCTACACCTTTAGAAGCTAGCCTCCAGCTTGGGATTCAGCGCTTTATGGCAGCCTGTTCCATGAGGGCACGAAGGTCTTCGGCAACCCCGGCTACCTCGCGCTGTCTGAGGTTTCGTGACTGTTCGGGTCGATGGCTTGTGGACCGTGAGGGCCGGCTGTTCAGGCGGGGTTGGCGGTGGATTTGAGGATCGCGAACGGGGGCGTCAACGGTGACGGCGCCCTGCAGGGGATCGTGAAAGAGAGGGAAGCTCATAGTTCTCGATCCTGACAGAAGGGCGCCGACGCCGATATGGACAGGTGCATACGGCTGCCAATGGCTGCTGTGCAGATGTCCATCCGACGCCATCAGCTCAGGAGGGGAGCCTTCCGGCGCTCGCAGGGAAGCTTAGCCCCACAGGGCTTTCTTGAGCAGTGCCCTCAGCTGCGCGTTCTCGTCCTCCGTCAGGGCGGCGAGTTGGGTCCGCTCACACTCTTCCAGCCCTGCCCGCGCCTTGGTGTGGATGCGGCGGCCCTCAGCAGTGGCGACGATGATCTTGGCACGACGGTCCTGCTTGCCCTGGGCTCGCTTGACCAGCCCGCGGTGCTCCAGATCGTCCACAAGACTGACTACCTGACTGGGATCCAAGCTGAGGAAGTCCGCGAGTTCACGTTGGGTGGGTTCCAACCCGCTGCATGCGAGCGTCAGCACGGAGAAGGACCGTTCCCGGAGGCCGTAGTCGGCCAGGGCCTTGTTGTTCAGGAGGGAACCGGTGGCATGCAGTTTGGCCAACAACAGGCCCACATCACTGCCTATTTTTGCTGCGGCGAGGCGCGGGGTTTCCACTTCGGTGCTTTGCGGGCCCATGACAACTCCAATAGTAATGAAAAACAATCGTTGACTTTTTCAATGATCCGTATTCTCATTGATCATGACAAGGATCTCACGAGGCAGTGGGATCGGCCTCACCGGCTTCGGCCGGTTACTGCATGCGAAGGAGCACGCCATGAGCTTGAACGGCAAGGTTGCAATCGTTACCGGGAGTGGACAGGGTCTTGGACTCGCTTACGCGAGGGAACTCGCCCGCCAGGGTGCCGCAGTCGTCATTAACGACGTGAATGCTGAGACTGCTGCCCAGGCCGTTGCGCAGATAGAAACCGACGGCGGCCGGGCCACGGCCGTGGTGGTTCCGGTGGGGTCGACCGATGCTGCGAAGGCTTTGGTGGCGGGTGCTGTTGAGGCGTTCGGCCGTTTGGACATCCTGGTCACCAACGCAGGGATTTTGCGGGATAAGAGCTTGCTGAAGATGACTGACGAGGATTTTGACCTGGTCATCAATGTGCATCTGAAGGGCACGTTCACGTGTGTTCGTGAGGCGTTCGCGTACTTCAAGGAAAACAACGTCGCGGGCAGGATCATCACCATCGGTTCGCCCACTGGCCAGCGCGGCAACTTCGGGCAGAGCAACTACGCGGCGGCGAAGGCCGGAATTGTGGGCATGGTCCGGACGTGGGCTTTGGAGATGAAGAAGGCCGGTGTGACGGTGAACTCGGTGATTCCGGTGGCGGCAACGGCCATGACAAAGACCGTTCCTTACTTCCAGAAAGCCGTAGAAGCCGAAGAGCGTGGCGAGGCGATGCCTGCGTTCTTCCGCCACGATCTGGGTTTTGGAACGGCCGACGACGTCGCCGGGCTGATTGCCTTCCTCGCCTCTGATGAGGCTGCCGGGATTACGGGCCAGGCGATCGGTGCCGGTGGTGACCGTTTGCAGGTGTGGACGCACCCGACGGCGGCGAGCACCGAGTACCGCGAGGGTGGCTGGAGCTACGAAGCCTTGCAGGAAAACGCCGGCTCCCTGTTCGGGCCTGAAGCGTTGCAGAGTTTCGGTGAGGAATTCCTGCCGTTGCCCGCAGAGCTGCAGCCGGAACCTGTCGAGGTGCGCTGATCATGGCTGACCGCTATGAACTTGGCATCGACGCGGCTGCGTTGGATGCGATCGACATGCACGTCCATCTTGAGGTGGACAGCTGCGGGCATGGTTCGCTTCCGGAGGCGTTGACTGAGGCATCGGCGAAGTATTTCAAGTCCGAGGACCGGTCGCCGTCGCTGGACAGGATCGCGGAGGTGTACCGGGAGCTGAACATGGCCGCCGTCGTTTTCACCGTGGATGCCAGGACGCAGCTCAAGCATGAGCCGAACAGCATCCCGGAATTGATTGCCGGAGCTGCCCGCAACAATGATGTGCTGATCCCGTTCGGCAGCGTTGACCCCCGCACGGGGGAAGACGCGATCGCCGGAGCCAAGCACCAGGCAGTCGAACTGGGCGCCCGGGGGTTCAAGTTCCACCCTTCGTTGCAGGGTTTCGACCCGTCCAACGAGACGTTCTATCCGCTCTGGGAGACTCTTCAGGAGTTGGGGCTGCCGTGTATTTTCCACACCGGCCAAAACGGCATGGGGGCTGGCCTTCCGGGCGGGTACGGGATCAAATTGGCGTTCTCTAACCCGTTGCTGCTCGACGCTGTGGCCGCGGATTTCCCGGGGTTGCAGATCATCATGGCCCACCCTTCGGTGCCGTGGCAGGACGAGGCGAACTCCATCGCAACGCACAAGTCCAACGTGTTCATTGACTTGTCCGGCTGGTCACCGAAGTACTTCCCGGAATCCCTGGTGAGGGCATCAAATTCGGTGCTGCAGGACAAGGTCCTGTTCGGCACGGACTTCCCGCTGATCACCCCGCAGAAATGGTTGGGTGCTTTCGCTGACCTCCCGTTGAAAGACGAAGTCCGGCCGAAGATCCTCAAGGACAACGCCGTCCGGCTGCTGGGTTTAGGTGCTTGAGATGACCACCACCACAGCACCAAGTACGGATCAGCGGCTGTATTCGGTAGCCGACTGGTACGACGCCGAAGCGCTCCTCACCACTGAGGAACGCCAGGTGTTGGGCCGCTTGCGCAGCTTCCTTGACGCTGAGGCGAAGCCGTTGCTGGCGGAGTACTGGGAACGCGGCGAATTCCCGGAGCAGCTGGCCCGGCCGTTGATCGACCTTGACCTGATGGAACCGGCCGATCTCACGGTCGATGCACCGGCGAGGGGGATCTTCCACGGTTTCCGGATCTTCGAACTCGCCCGCACGGACGCATCGTTGGCTACCTGGTACACCGCCCAGGCAGGGTTGTTCCGGACAGCGATCAGGGTGGGGGCCTCGACGGAGCAGCAGCGCGAGTGGATGCCCCAGGTCATCGATTTCTCCCTCAAAGGCGTCTTTTCCCTGACCGAACCGGAGCACGGTTCGGACATAGCGGGCGGGCTTTCCACCACCGCCCGCTTCGAAGAAGACGCCGACGGCGGCAGCTGGGTTCTGGACGGCTCGAAGCGGTGGATCGGGGGCGCCTCCACAGCGGATGTGCTGTGTGTGTTCGCCCGCGACACCGCGGACGGGCAGGTCAAAGCCTTCCTCGTGGACCGGGCCGCCCCCGGCGTGAGCCTGGAGAAGATTCAGGGCAAGACGTCCCTGCGGATGATGCAGAACGCCCACATCACCCTGGAGAATGTTCGCGTCACGGAGGCCATGCGCCTGCATAACGTGAACTCATTCAAGGACGTCGCCGCGATGCTGCGGGCCATGCGATCGGACGTGGCCTGGATCGCCACTGGCATCCAGGCCGGTGCGTTCGAAGCCGCCTTGGCGTATGTGAAGGAACGCCAGCAGTTCGGCCGTTCCTTGGGTTCGTTCCAGCTGGTCCAGGAAAAGCTGGCCCGGATGCTCGGCAACATCACTGCGAGTTTGTCGCTCGTAGTGCGGCTGACCGAGCAGCAGGGCTGGGGAATCTACCGGGACCAGGACTCGGCCCTGGCCAAGATGCAGACGTCCCTGATGATGCGCGAAACCGTCGCCCTCGCCCGAGAAGTGGTGGGCGGTAACGGCATCACCCTGGCCGCCGACGTCGCGCGTTTCCATGCCGACGCGGAAGCCGTCTATTCCTACGAAGGCACCCACGAGATCAACGCCCTCATCATTGGCCGGGCCCTCACCGGCGCCAGTGCATTCACCAACTAAATCTCTTCAACCAACACTCAACAGGAGGCAAAGATGCCCAATCTCGTCGTCGATTTCGACACCCTGCTCACCATGTCCGGAAAGGAACTCGGCACCACCGACTACCGCGAAATCACCCAGCAGCAGATCAACCTGTTCGCCGACGCCACCGACGATCAGCAGTGGATCCACGCTGATCCCGAGCGCGCCAAGGACGGCCCGTTCGGCGCGCCGATCGCGCACGGCTTCCTCACCCTGTCCCTGATCATCCCGTTCTGGGGCGAACTCTTCGACGTTGAGGGCGTGACCACTAAGGTCAACTACGGCCTGGACAAGGTCCGCTTCACCTCACCGGTAAAAGTCGGTTCCAAAGTCCGCATGAACGGCAGCATCGCCGAGGTCACCGAAGTCAAAGGCGGCGCCCAGATCAAGGTCAACGCCACTATCGAAATCGAAGGCCAGGAACGCCCCGCCGTCGTCGCCGAATTCCTTGCCCGCTTCTACAAGTAGAAACCGGTTCTACAAGTAAGAACCAAGCCCGTCCCTCCTCTCCCAAGGAACAGCCATGTCAGGACACACTGCGCTCGTACCGTCGAGCACGGCCGCCAAGCGCAAAGAAGCGCGCACGGTCATCTTGTCCAGCTATCTGGGCAGCACCATCGAGTTCTACGATTTCCTGCTGTACGCGACCGCCGCAGCGGTTGCTTTCCCCAAAGTTTTCTTCGCCGGCACTGATGAGTGGGTGGGCGTTGTGGCCGCCTACGCGACGTTCGCTGCCGGATACGTAGCGCGGCCTCTGGGCGGCATCATTTTCGGACACTTCGGAGACCGCATTGGCCGCAAGGGCATGCTGATCGTGTCCATGGCCATGATGGGTATTGCCTCGACGTTGATTGGCTTGATTCCCGGAGCCAACGTTATTGGTCCATGGGGCGCCGTGCTCCTGGTGGTCTTGCGTGTCTGCCAGGGAATCGCAGTGGGCGGTGAGTGGGGCGGGGCTGCACTCATGGCCCTGGAGCATTCTGATCCTAAGCGGCGCGGCTTTGCGGCGTCATTCGTCAATGCCGGTGCGCCGACGGGCGCAGTCCTGGGCACCGTTGTGATGGGTATATTCTCGGCACTTCCCCAGGATGCGTTCTTGGCCTGGGGTTGGCGGGTTCCGTTCCTGTTGTCCTTCGTGCTCTTAATCGTTGGCATGTTCGTGAGGTTGCGGGTTTCCGAGAGCCCCATCTTCGCCGAAGCCGTAGCCAAGGAAAACGCCCAAGGCACCAAACGCAAGATTCCGTTGCTGGAAGTGCTGAAGCGTCCCAAGGCCCTGATCATGATCATGTTTGCCGGTGCTGCGGGATTCGGTCTCCAGGTAGTGCTGCCCACGTTCTCCGTGACCTATGCGGTGTCCAAGGGCGCACCACAGCAGGGCGTGCTCTATGCCTTTGCTGGGGCCTCGGCCATCTCCATCCTGTTTGTCCTCCTGGGCGGCAGGCTCTCCGATCGCTTCGGCCGCCGCCCCGTCATGGTCATCGCCCTGGCGCTGTTCATTGTGTACCTGTTCCCCATGTTCGGGATGCTCAGCTCCGGCAATATCGCCCTGGTTTTCCTGGCCTTCACGGTGGCGCTGATCCTGCATTCGTCCCTTTACGGCCCGCTTGCAGCGTTCGTTTCCGAGCAGTTCGGCACCACCAACCGCTATACGGGCGCAGCGGTGGGCTACCAGTTGGCAACCCTCATCGGCGCCGGCTTCACGCCCGGCATCGTGGCAGGCCTTTATAAGGACGCCGGCCAGAGCATCGTTCCCGTGGTGGTGTTCCTGTCCGTCATGTCGCTGGTATCGATTGTCTTCATCCTGCTGACGCGGGAGTCTAAGAACAACGACCTCTCTACGGTCAGTTAGGAGCACCGCACCATGGACAACAACGGAGTTGGATCCTGGCTGCACCGGCGCCGGATCAAGTCCGGTCCCAAAACGGCCGTCATTTCCGGTGATCAAACCCTCAGCTACGAAGAACTCGCAGGCAGGGCCGACCGCTTGGCCAATGCACTGAAAAAAAGGGGCGTAGACAAGGGGGACAGGGTTGCTTACCTCGGTGAGAATCACCCGTCCTTCGTGGAGACGTTCTTCGCCTGCGGGCTGCTGGGCGCGATCTTCGTCCCGTTGAACACCCGCCTGGCGGCCCCGGAGCTGCAATATCAGCTACAGGACTCCGGTGCGCGGCTCCTCATCAGCGCCGCCGCACTGGAGGCTGTTGCCGCTGCGTCCTGCCTCGACACCGAGGTAACCCACCGTTTTGCGGTAGTGCCCGACGACGTCACTGGCGGTTCCGCGCTTGAGCTGCCATCCGGCGTCGAGCACTATGACGGGGTGCTGGAGGCGGTGTCCCCGGTGGCGCTGGATGAAAGCGTGACGCTGGACGACGGCGCCATGATCCTCTACACCTCCGGCACTACCGGCAAGCCCAAGGGTGCGCTGCTCACACACGGCAACATCACCTGGAACTGCATCAACACTGTGGTGGATATGGACCTGAACCGCAACGATGTAGCGCTCATGATCTCGCCGCTGTTCCACGTGGCATCCCTGGACATGGGCCTGCTTCCCATGCTGCTTAAGGGCGCAACTGTGGTGCTTGAAGCCAAGTTCGACGCCGGCCGGGTACTGGAACTCGTGGGGCAGCACAAGGTCACCACGCTCAACGGCGTTCCCACCACCTTCCAGATGCTCTGTGATCATCCCGGATGGTCGACGGCGGATCTCAGCTCCCTGGACAAGCTCACCTGCGGCGGTTCCGCGGTTCCGCAGAGGGTGCTGGATGCGTATGAACAGCGCGGTATAGGCTTCACCAGTTGTTACGGCATGACGGAAACTGCACCCGGGGCCACCATGCTGCCGGTATCGCGGTCCGCGGAAAAGGCAGGCTCTGCGGGGCTGCCGCACTTCTTCACGGACGTGCGTATTGCCGATCCGCTCGGTGGCATTGCTGCCCGTGGCGAGGTGGGGGAGATCCAGATTTCCGGCCCCAACGTGATTAAGGAGTACTGGAACCGGCCTGAAGCCACCGCAGAAAGCTATTCCGATTCGTCGTGGTTCCGCTCCGGGGACATGGGCTATCAGGACGGGGAAGGGTTCCTGTTCGTGTCGGACCGCATAAAGGACATGATCATTTCCGGCGGCGAGAACATTTACCCGGCCGAGGTGGAAGCTGCCATCGCAGAGTTGCCCGCGGTGGGAAGCGTGGCCGTGATCGGAGTCGACGATGAGAAATGGGGAGAAGTACCGCGGGCGATCGTCACCTTGCGGGACGGGGAATCCCTGACCGAGGAACAACTGCGCTCGCACCTGGAAGGCCGGTTGGCGCGGTACAAAATCCCCAAATCCGTGGTGTTCGTGGAGGAAATGCCGCGAACAGCCAGCGGAAAGATCCGGAAGATGGATCTTCGGAAGGACTACGCGCAGTGACGCTTATTCCGGAGGCGCCCGCGTTGACGTTCCTCGCCACTTTGAGTGTTGATGTGGGCGAGCCTATTGATGCAGGGATCACCCCGGAGGGGCACCGGCGGATCGTGCCTATTACCGGTGGGACGGTATCCGGGCCGCAGATCCAAGGGCGTGTATTGCCGGCCGGGGCTGACTATCAGATCCTCCGGAGTGCCGAGCTGACGGAACTGGATGCCCGTTACGCCGTGGAACTAGATGGTGGAGCGGTCATCTACGTTCACAACGCGGCTCTCCGATTCGGTGCCGAGAAAGATATCGCCAGGTTAAACCGGGGAGAGGAAGTGGATCCTGCACTGATCTATTTCCGATGCAGCCCGCGCTTTTCCACTGCTTCCCCTGAATGGACTTGGCTCAACCACACCATCATGGTGGGAACGGGACGCCGCGGGCCCGGTTCCGTGGAAATCGACGTGTTCACTGTCAGTTAGCGCCTGGGGAATGTTGTCTCATGGAAAGCCCTCCAAGGCGAAATATTCCGTTACCAAGCTAAATCCGGGTTAATTTCCTCCATCGAACTGCCTAATTCGCCGCCGGGGCATTACGATAAGCACGACTCACAACTGAGCACGATGCTTCATCACGACTCACACCTAACCCGGGGGATATACCAATGAGCACTTACCCGCAACAACCGCAACAAGCCGAGCAGTACGGCGTCCAGGCCGGCGAGCCGCCGCTGTGGGCACCGTACTACGGCGCTCCCATTGGCGCCGCGGTCAAGCGTTTCTTCAAGAAGTACACCGCATTCAGTGGCCGCGCGAGCCGCAGCGAATACTGGTGGGTCGCCCTGGTTCTGGGCGTTGTGGGCTTCGTCCTGCAGATCCTCACCTTGGTTCTCGGCAGTGCCGGGGCAACCGTTTCTGCAAACGGCACCGCCACACCCGGTCCGGGATCGGTTGTAGGCCTTATTCTGGCCCTCGTCTTCTACCTGGCAATCCTCATCCCGTCCATTGCCCTGCTTGTTCGCCGTCTCCATGACGGCAACTTCAGCGGCTGGATCGTCCTGCTTGGTCTTATTCCAGGCTTGGGCGGAATTGCACTGTTCATTTTCGCGCTCCTGCCGTCCAACCCGGCCGGCCAGCGTTTTGATCAGCCGACTGCATAGTCAGCCACGCAGCAAGTAATTCGTTTCACGGAAAAGGGCGGCACCACGTGTGCCGCCCTTTTTTGTGCTGTTTTCGGGCCAACACGTGCCGCGCAAGCAATGCCCGTGTAATGCTGTGACTGACTCAGACCCGGCCCCGGGACGGATCCACGCCAACGACGAGGAGTGCCATGCCCCACCCTCCACAGAGGACCATCAAGCGGTGCGCCGTAGTTGGTGGCGGCATCATAGGAATAGCTGTTGCCAGGGAACTGGCCAACAGACTCGACGACGTCCAGGTCACCGTGTACGAAAAGGAAGACCGGCTCGCAGCCCACCAGACCGGGCACAACTCGGGTGTGGTTCATGCAGGCCTGTACTACGAACCCGGCGGGCTGAAGGCAAAGCTGTGCCGCAGGGGAGTGGAGCTGCTGCAGGAATTCTGCGCCATGAAGGACCTGCCCTACGAAGCCTGCGGCAAGCTGGTCATCGCACAAACACCCGAGGAATCGGCTCGCTTGGACAAGATCTTCGCCCGCGCCACAGCCAACGGCGTCCCCGGCGCCCGAATGCTGCGAAGCGGGCAGATACGCGAGGTGGAGCCGAACGCCGTCGGGCTTTCCGCTTTGCACTCGCCGGAAACGGCGATCGTTGACTACACGGCCATCACCAACGCGCTCGCCGATGACGTCCGCAGCCACGGCGGATCTATTCGGCTCGGGCAGGAAGTCATTGCCCTTGAACAGCAGGATCAGGGTGTGGTGGTCAGTACCAAGGACGGGGGCGAACACTACGACCTCGTGGTGGCCTGCGCCGGTCTTCAGTCGGACCGCGTGGCCGAGTCCACCGGCGAACCTGCCACCCCAAGGATCGTGCCGTTCTTTGGACAGTACTTCCTCCTGGGTAAGGAGGCCCGGGATCACGTGCGGGGCCTCATTTACCCCGTTCCGGACCCCAAGCATCCTTTCCTTGGCGTCCACCTCACCAAACGCATCGACGGCGAAATGATGCTCGGCCCCAACGCGTTCATCTCCTTTGGCCGCGAGTCCTACGCGTGGAATGAGGTGAACGTGCGCGATGTCCTGAATTACACACTCTTTCCAGGCTTTTGGAATTTTGCCCGGCAGAATGTTCCATCAGCCGTTCGGGAATTCCAGACCGTAGTGAGCAAGAAGAAATTCATCCGCGAGGCCATGCGCTCTGTGCCTTCGCTGGAAGGCGCCACCATTCTTCCCGGCACCCGGGGCGTGCGTGCCCAGGCCATGAACGGCGATGGATCCCTGGTGGACGACTTTGTGATCGCACGACGCCGGGACACGGTTTTAGTGCGCAACGCACCTTCTCCGGGGGCTACTTCATCCATGGCCATTGCGGAGTACATTGTGGAGCGGGCCTTGCAGGACTGAGGAGTTAACAAGCCTGTGATCCGCAGGAAACCGCCCCCAAATGCACGCTGGATACCGTTGCCTCATGATCGGATCACTAGCCTCAATCGCCACCTCAATCGGCGCCACTATCGCAAACTGGATCGAGGCAGCCTACGTCCTGGATTGCGCTGGTCCGTCAGCGGAGGAAAACCGTGCAGACGGGCATGGAACCGTGAATGATTTGAGCTGGTTGCCTGCCCTCAGCGGTGTCACAGTGGCCGGCGCCCAGGCCATCCAGTCGCACGCTGTGAAGGTGCAAACAAAACCGTAGAACCAGCCGGGAATGCTGCAGAATGTCGCGTTGGGCACACTATTCGTTGATCACGTGTGATATGCCCTAAACTGCTTCACTGAGGTGCCGGAAGAGGCACCATGCAGCAACGAAAGCGAACCTCAATGGCTACTGATTACGATGCCCCGCGCAAGACAGAAGAAGAGTCTCCCGCCGAATCGCTTGAGGCCCTTCAGGCATCCCGTGGAAACACTGCGCAGACTGCGGTTATCGACGTCGAGGAAAACGATACCGCGGAAGGAATTGACCTGCCCGGCGCAGACCTTTCCGGTGAAGAACTGACCGTTATTGTGGTCCCGGAGCAGTCCGACGAATTCACGTGCGGCTCCTGCTTCCTGGTCCGTCACAGGTCCCAGATTGCACTGGAAAAGAACGGCCTCAAGTTCTGCAAGGACTGCGAAGGCTAAGTAACGCCAAGGTCTCGTTATCTTGGGTTACGAACATGGGTGCGAGGACCCTCTGTGTGGTCATTCGGCGCCCCAAAAACCGCTCTTCAATAACCCTCCTGTGACCGCAGCCAGGTCCACTTAACGGTTCCGCCCCGAAGCGGACACAACCCACCCAAACACCCTCATGCACTCCTACTGTTGAAGTATCAACTTCGCCTGAAGGGGGCACAAAAAATGAGGAAATTTGGAGCGGGTGTGGCAGCGGTCTTGGCAGCTGCCGGGCTCGGTCTGGTGGCGCCGGGGCCAGCCTCGGCAGCAACATATTGCGATATTACGTGGGGTTCCATGGCCAAGGCAGACCTGGACTGGAGCTCCGCCAATGTCACCAACGTCCGCACGGGCCAACAGCCCTGCTACGACCGTCTGGTGATTGACATGACCGGCAAGGTGGCCGGATATGCGGTTCAGTACGTTCCCGTGATCACCCAGGATGCTACCGGCTTCCCCATCCCGGTGCTGGGGGATGCTGATCTGCAAGTCATGGTCACGGCGCCGTCGTACAACCAGTACAACCAGCCAACGTATGAGCCGGCAGCCAAAGCGGAATTGTCCAACGTCTCCGGGTACCAGACGTTCCGGCAGGTGGTTTACGCGGGCAGTTTTGAGGGCACCACAAGCATTGGGCTGGGCGTCCGGGCCCGCCTTCCGTTCAGGGTGTTCACTTTGGACGGGCCCGACGGCGGTTCCCGCCTGGTGGTGGATGTGGCCCACCACTGGTAGGCGGGACGTTGGGGGCTCGCCTATAACGTGGGAAAGCGGCCAGTTCGCGGGAAACTTCCCTGCGAACTGACCGCTTTTCCACGAACTCGGCGGAAGGCGGAGCTACTCCGGGACTACCAGGGCCGGAGTATCCTTCCGAATGGTCTCGCCACGGAAGAACCCGGGCCGGACACGGGACATGATCAGCATGACCACCGCACCCATAGCCAGGATGCCGATGCCAAGGACGAACACAAGCCCCACGCCGAAGATCTCCGATCCACTGCCGAACTCCGGTGCCCAGCTGTCCACGGCTGTCTGCAGGAACACCACGAACAGGCCAACGCCACCCAGCAGCGGGCAGAGAAGCCGCAGGAAGAAGTTCCTGGCACTGGAGAACACGCTGTTCCGGAAGTACCAGACGCACGCGATCGCCGTGAGTCCGTAGTAGAAGCAGATCATCAGGCCCAGGGCCAGGATGGTGTCGTTCAGCACGTTCTCGCTGATCACGTGCATCACCGCGTAGAAGCCCGCGGACAGGACACCGGCAGCAACAGTGGCGAAGCCCGGCGTCGAGAACTTCTTGCTCATGTGGCTGAAGCGCTCCGGCAGGGCGCCGTAGTGCGCCATGGCCAGCAGGCTGCGCGAAGGTGAGGTGAACGTGGACTGCAGGGATGCCGCAGAGCTGGAGAGCACGGCGAGGGACATGAGGATGGCGAACGGGCCCATCACCGGTGATGCGAGGGCGGTGAAGACGTTGGCGTGGTTTTCCTCGTTGTTCAGGCCGATCCCGGTATCGCCGACGCCAGCAAACATCATGGTTGCAATGGTGACCAGGAGGTAGATGCCCAGGACGATCACGGCTGTCAGCGTGCCGGCAAGACCGGCGGTTTTCTTGCCGTTGGCGGTTTCCTCGTTCACGGTGAGGCAGACGTCCCAGCCCCAGTAGACGAAGATCGACAAGGAGATACCGGCTGCGATCTGGCCGAAGGTTTCAATCTTGGTGACATCGAACCAGTCCCAGCTGAAGGGCGCGGCAGTCTCGGAAGTGGACCAGTTGGCGAACGCCATGGCAACGAACAGGCCAAGGACCAGCAACTGGAAACCAACCAGGCCGTACTGGACGATCTTGGTGGTGTGCAGGCCGCGGTAGCTGACCCAGACGGCAAGTGCCACGAAGACGAAGCATGTGGCAACGTTGAGCAGTTTGTTCGACGCCAGGTCCGCGAGCTCCGCTGAGCCGGTGGCCTGTGCAAGGAACAGGTAGAAGAAGTCCACGGCCACGCCGGCCAGGTTGGACAGGACGATGATGTTGGCGGCCAGCAATCCCCAGCCACCCATCCATCCCACCCAGGGGCCGAACGCTTTGGTGACCCAGGTGAAGGTGGTGCCGCTGTCAGGGGAGTCTGCGTTGAGCTCCCTGTAGGCCAGCGAGACCAGGATCATCGGGATGAACCCGATCAGGAAAATGACGGGCAGTTGCAGCCCGGCTTCGTTGACTGTGGGTCCCAGCGCGCTGGTAAGCGTGTACGCCGGGGCGATGGTTGAAATGCCAAGAACGACGACGGCGAGGAGCCCCAGCTGCCCCGTCTTCAGTCCCTTGCCGCTGATCTCGTGCGACTCTGCAGCATCATTGCCGCTGCGGCGGATTGTCTGGCTCATGTGGGCCCTTTCTAGATGGCCGAAGGCTGCTGCTGTGTAGTGCAGGGGATACCGCCGCCCCGGGCGAAGTGCTGGCGCGCATCAACACCGATCACGCGGCGTCCGGGGTAGGCGTCGGGTTCTGCGCCGAGCGGGGCGTTGGGGGCAACTGCTTCGGCCAGCCGCCGGCTAGTAGCCGGGCCGGTAGTCACGGAAGCGGATGCTTCCGAGTGTTTGATTTCAATCATGGGGGTTTAACTCCGTGAGACGACTGTCACTAAATGAATAGCGTTCATTTAGTATGACGGGAGTCACCCTCAAGCGCAAGGCGTGGGTGAAGGCCCTCTTTTTATGACCGCCTTGACGTTGCGCCCGGTGAGTCCCGCACTCGTTCGTTCCACGACCCGTACAGGGGTGTGTCGCGCGAACGAGGGCGGGAGTGGTCAGCCCGGGGACTTCGCGTCGCATCATCCGGCGCCTGGCCCTGGGTGGTCGCGGGCCCCTCTCGTTGGCCCGCGCGCGCTGAGTCCCGCACTCGTTCGTTCCACGACCCGTACAGGGGCGTGTCGCGCGAAGGAGTGCGGGAGAGATCAACGCGCGGCTAGGGACTGTCAGAGCGTGGGCAGAGTCAGGATCTCGGCACCGTCATTGGTGATGGCGATGGTGTGTTCGCTGTGGGCGGTGCGGGAGCCGGTCGCACTTCGGAGGGTCCAGCCGTCGGCGTCGGTGACGAGTTGGGCGGTGTCGGCCATCACCCATGGCTCCAAGGCCAACAGTAGTCCGGGACGGAGTTTGTAGCCTCGGCCCGGCCTGCCCATGTTCGGTACGTGCGGCTCCTGATGCATGGTGGAGCCAATGCCGTGCCCTCCGAACTCTACGTTGACGGGATATCCGGCCTCGCTGAGCACTGAGCCGATTGCGTAGGAGAGGTCGCCGATGCGGGCGCCGGGCCGGGCGGCCGCTATGCCGGCACGCAATGCCCGTTCGGTGGCTTCAATCATGGCTACGCTCTCAGCCGGCTTGGAATCTCCCACGATGAAGCTGATGGCTGAGTCTGCTGCGATTCCGTCCTTCAAAACCGCCAGGTCAAGCGTCAGGAGGTCGCCGTCGGCCAGGTTGTAGTCGGTGGGCAATCCGTGAAGCACTGCATCATTGACCCCCGTGCAGATGTAGTGGCCGAAAGGACCGCGGCCGAAGGAGGGTGCATAGTCAACGTAGCAGGAGACGCCGCCGGCCTCGAGGATCATGCTTTTTGCCCATCGGTCTATGTCCAGAAGATTGGTGCCCACGGTTGAGCGGCCCTTCAGCGTGTGCAGAATGTTGGCCACCACGGCGCCGGCCTCCCTGGCGCGGCCTAGTTCTGTTTGGCTCAGGATCTCAATCATGCGAAACCTTTCATGGGTTACCAATAACTATCCCGGCCATATTATCCCGGTATTACAATTGGAGCCATGGTCAGGTTGCCGCTTACACCCGCAGAGGCCGAGCGCGGACAGCGTCTCGGTGCTCTCTTGCGTCGTGCCCGGGGTGAGCGCTCCATGCTGGAGACGGCCCTGGACGCACGCGTGTCACCCGAAACGCTCCGAAAGATCGAATCAGGCAGGGTAGCTACCCCTGCGTTTCCCACGGTTGCCGCCATCGCGGATGTCCTCGGACTTTCCCTCGATGATGTGTGGGCGGAGATCAATCAGCAAGAGCGTGGGGTTGAGCCGGACAGTCCGCGCCGGAGTGCGCGGGAATGGCTGGCTTCCTAGCTGCAGAGTTTCAGCGCTTCGGTCTCGCACGCACGTGGAGCCGTTCGCCTTGCTGTCCGAAGAGGGTCAGCAGCTCAACGGGCTCTTTGGTGGCGCTGGCAAACCAGTGTGGTGTGCGGGTATCAAATTCCGCAACCTCGCCCGGCTTCAGGACAAAGTCGTTCTCACCCAGCACTAAACGGAGCTTGCCGTTCAGAATGTACATCCAGTCATACCCCTCATGCGATTGGGGCTGGGGAATTTCTTTGCCCGTTCCGCTCTTCAGCACCATCTTGAAGGCCTGAATACCACCAGGGCGACGGGTTAGAGGGACGGCCGTTCCCCATTCGTGAACGTGCGGCTTCAGATGAATGCGAGGATCACCTGTTTCCGGGGCGTCAATGAGTTCTTCCAGTGGGACCTGGTGCAGCCTCGCTATGGGGAGGAGGAGTTCCAAGGTGGGTTTGCGTTGACCCGATTCCAGGCGGGAGAGCGTGCTCACCGAGATGCCTGTACCTTCCGAAGCTTCCGCCAGGGTCACGTTGCGTTGGGTCCGCATGGCACGCAGGCGAGGGCCGACGGCGTCGAGCATTGAGCTGAAATCCGTAGTCATCGCTCCAGTTTGCCATATCGGCAAATTTCCTTGCTGATACAGATGATCCTGACCAACCATGGAAGAAGCGGCGCGGGGCCGCTGAAAACATGGAGGCATTTCGTGAGTACGGAAACTGAGACCAACACTGTGGAGCAGTACGACGTCGTTGTGGTGGGTGGTGGCGCAGCTGGGTTAAGTGCTGCGGTCACGTTGGGCAGGGCCCTCCGGTCCGTCCTCGTCATCGACTCCGGTGAGCCACGTAACGCGCCCGCAGCCGGGGTTCACGGATTCCTGTCGCGGGACGGAATAAGTCCCAAGGAATTGCTGCACCTCGGACGCGCCGAAGCACTCCAGTACGGGGCGGACATCACGTCCGGCATCGCCGTGGCGGCACGCTCGACGGCGGACCCGGCCAACGCTTCCGGGCTTGGCTTTGAGGTGGACCTGGCAGATGGCCAAACGGTCAAAGCGCGCCGTCTGCTGGTCACCACGGGACTGACAGACATCCTGCCCGATATTGACGGGATCCGGGAGCGTTGGGGGCGCGATGTACTGCACTGCCCCTACTGCCACGGATGGGAGGTCCGGAACAAAGCAATCGGGATCCTTGGGTCAATACCCATGGCGCTGCACCAAGCCCTGCTGTTCCGCCAATGGAGCCCCAACATCACCCTGTTCCTCAACGACGTTGTGGAGCCCACAGAAGAACAATGGGAAGAACTGGCTGCCCGCTCCATCAAGGTGGTGGACGGAAGAGTTCGCGCCCTGCAGGTAACAGACGACGCTTTGACCGGGGTGGTCCTGGCCTCAGGAACCACAGTCCCGGTAGACGCTGTTGTGGTGGGACCTCGTTTGGAAGCGCGGAGCGGCGTGTTGGAATCCTTGGGCGCCACAACGGTGGAACATCCGATGGGAGTCGGAACCCATATTGAAGTGACTCCTCCCGGAGGGGCAACGTCCGTGCCAGGAGTGTGGGCCGCCGGTAACGTCACTGACCTGACCGGACAGGTGATGGCCTCCGCGGCCGCCGGCGTGATGGCAGGCGCGGCAATCAATGCCGATCTCATGATGGAGGAAACCCGGGCTGCCGTGGAGGAGGCGCGGCAGGCAGCTCTCGCCCGCTAAGCCAGCTGATCACAACGCACAAAACCATCGACGCAAAGGCAATGTCCGAGGACGATTGAAGGACAGCCGTTGAAGGAGGTTGCGTATGTGCTACGCGTACTACGACGACTTCGAGCGGCGCACGAAGAAGGACTCCGCGCGCAAGCCTGAAGCACGCACATCAGAAACACCCAAGGACCAGGAACCAGCAGAGAGCCGTCCACGGACGGAAGGAACGCTGTGGACATTCCTGGCCCGCCGTCGCAGGGAATCCGAGGTCATCGAACCGAGGATCGACCGCATCCGCGAGAAGGTCTAGGAAATCCTGGGCCGGATCGAACACATGAGGTAAGGGAAAGGCGCTGCGCTCGCAGCGCCTTTCCTCTGCGGCTGAAGGAAGAGCAGCGGTTTAGGACCTGGTGGCCAGGAACTCCCGGGCAGCCGTCACCAGCGCTTCCGTTCCGCGCGCAAGTGTTGGCTGGATAACCGGAGCAAAGTACGGCGAGTGATTGGACGGAATGTCTTCCGGGAGGCGGCCCGTTGTGGCGAACTCCTTGAACAAGGCAGGCTCGGCACCGCCCAGGAACCAGAAAACCAGGGGAGCGCCAGCGGCTTTCGCCAAGGCTCCTACGTCTTCGCTTCCGGACACGGGGCCGGGGTCAATGATCTGTGTTTCGCCGAACTTGGCTGTAAAGGCAGCGGACACCCTGCCGGTTGCATCGGAATCGTTGACGGTTAGCGGGAAGTGCTCTTCGAACTGAATTTCGGGGTCCTTGGGTGCGCCCGAGGACGTGGATTCCCCCTTGGCTATCCGTTCGATGGAACCAAGGATCTTGTCCCTGGTTGTATCGCTGAAAGTGCGGACGCTCAGGCCCAACGTTGCTGTCTCGGGAATGATGTTGTTCTTGGTTCCCGAGTGAATCTGCCCGACGGTCACCACTGCGGAGTCACTGGCGGCGAGCTCGCGGGAGACGATTCCCTGCAATCGCACCGTAGTTGCAGCTGCCATCAGAACCGGGTCAACCGTCGTCTCCGGGCGGGACCCGTGCCCACCTCGTCCGTGCAAGGTGATGTTGAGGGAATCGGCGGACGCCATGGTGACTCCGGGCCGAATGCCAAACCAACCAGCGGGGAAGGGAGCCACATGTTGGCCCAGGACGATATCGGGTTTCGGGACGACGTCATACAGCCCGTCGCCCACCATGGTTTCTGCCCCGCCGCCCCATTCTTCGGCCGGCTGGAAGAGTGCGATCAAGGTTCCCTGCCACTCATCACGCTGCGCAGCCAGCACCTCCACCGCGCCAACAAGGCAACTCACATGCACGTCATGGCCGCAAGCGTGCATAACCGGCATGTCCTTGCCCTCATGATCAACACCCATGGCCGTGCTTGCATACTCCAAGCCCGTTGCTTCCTTGACCGGCAACGCATCCATGTCCGCCCTGAGCATCACCACGGGTCCCGGCCCGTTGTCCAGAACACCAACAACCCCGGTCTTTCCAATATTGCGATGAACAGCGAAGCCAAGGTCTTCGAGATAACCCGCGGCAATTCCCGCAGTACGGGTCTCTTGGAAGGACAACTCGGGATGGGCGTGAAGGTCCTTGTAAAGCTCTTCGAGGTCAATGGTCATGAGTCTGCCCTTTTCATTCGACGCCTAGGTCTGGCCAGTGTATCCAGCCCGAGGCTGCAAAGCTTGGGAAGCCCGGGCACACTGGAAGGCATGAACGATTCTGAATCAGCCACCACACAGCTATCCACTGTTGAGGAGTGGACCAAGGCGCTGGCCGAATCCAGCGGATCCCCGGGAGGCGGCGCCGGAACAGGGGTGATGCTCTCCATCGCGGCCTCGCTGACGTCCATGGTGGCTGGCTATACCGAGGCGGAGGAATCTCAGAGCGAGCAGCTCGCCGGTATCCACTCCCGGGCCAAGGAACTCCGACAAACCGCCCTGCAATTAGCCGACGACGACGCTTCCGCCTCCAACGCTTTCGGCGCTGCTTTTCGGCTGGACCCCGGACCTGAGCGCGAGGACGCCATCCACCAGGCATCCGTAGATGCCGCCAAAGCATCAGCGGTCCTCGGGGAGCGGGCCATCGAGGCCATTGAAGACCTCGGCTGGCTGGCTTCCAACGGCAACCCTGCCTTGATCGCCGACGTCGTGGTGGGCTTCGGAGCCCTCCGTGCAGCCATCGCCGGAGCCCGAACCAACGTGAGCTTCGACCTCGCCTCCCTGACCTCCGCCGGGGCCACTCTCGAAGAAGTGAAGGATCAACACCCGAAGCTATGGAACACAGTGAGCCGGCTCAGCGAAGCCCTCCACAGAATCGACCAACTGACCGCCGACGTCGATAAGAAAGCGGCGCCGACCGAAGCCTTGTGAGGCCCGCTATGCGTGCTAAATCCTCGCAGAACCCCGCAGAGCGGGCCCCACAACGGCTTTACCGCGCCTTCGGGCCTGCGTTCTTTACTGCGCCTTCGGCACGCGCCGGAGTACGACGGCGGCGAGCACTGCCGCGCCGGCCATCAGTACCAGCCCGATCGCCGCAGTGATGTGGACGCCGGATTCGAAAGCCGTCCGTGCGGCGACTGTCAAAGCCTCCGACAACGGGGCCGGAAGGGCAGTAGCCGCATCAACAGCGCCGGCAAGGGTTTCACTGGACTTGCCGGCAGCCTGCGTGGAGACACCATCCGGTATGACGAGGTTGTGCTGGTACGAGGCCGTGAGGATCGAGCCCAGCACCGCCGTTCCCAGGAGTGATCCAAGTTCGTAGCCGGTCTCGGAGATAGCCGAGGCAGCGCCGGACTTGTCGGCAGGAACGGAGGCGAGGATGAGGTCATTGGAAATGGTCTCGGCAGCACCCACGCCCACAGCCAAAACTGTCAGGGCCGACAACAAGAACACCGGTCCGCTGCCATGATCGCCCACCACCACAATCAGGTAACCGACGCCGCTAAGTGTCAGGCCGGCGGCCACAACAAACCCGGGCCGTACGCGCTTGACCAGCGGCACCACCAGCAGGCCTGCGATGACTGTTGCCAGAAGGGCGGGAATCATCGCGATCCCGGCCTCCATGGGGGACTGGCCCTCAACAAGTTGCAAATGCTGGGCGAAGAAATAGATGAAGCCTGTCATGGAGAACAGGGACAGGACGTTCGCCACGATTGCCGTGCTGAACACCTTGTTCTTAAACAGGGCAACATCCAGCATGGGGTTTTGGATCCGCTGCTGACGACGCACGAACAGAATGCCCATCACCAGTCCGAAGCCCATGAAGGCAGCCGCGGTGGGGGCGAAACCATGCACCGCGAATTCCTTGATGCCGTAGACGAACGGTGCCATGGTGACCACGGAGAGGACAATGCTGCGCACGTCTACGCGTCCGGGGTTGGCGTCCTTTGACTCGGGAATCAGGACGCGGCCGAAAGCGAGCAGGGGCAAAAGCAGGAAAGCTGCAACCAGGAACACGGCACCCCACCAGAAGTGCTCCACCAGCCAGCCGCCAAAGATAGGGCCAAGGGCGGCGCCACCGGAGAACCCGGCGGCCCACACGGCGATGGCAAGACGGCGCCGGTTGGGATCGCTGAAGATGTTCCGGATCAGGGACAGGGTGGAGGGCATCAGCATGGCGCCGAAGATGCCAAGGCCGGCGCGGCCGGCTATCAGCCATTCAGCGGAAGGCGCGAATGCCGTAGCAGCCGAAACCGCTGCGAAACCTGTGCTGCCGATCAGAAGCAGCCGCCGTCGTCCGATCCTGTCGCCCAAGTTGCCCATGGAGACGAGCAGCGCGGCCAGGACCAGCGGATACGCGTCAACAATCCAGAGCAATTGGACGCCGCCCACGTCCAGGGAGCGGGCAATTTGGGGCAGGGCAAAGGTGAGCGCGGTGTTGTCGACGGCCACCAGCAGCACCGGAAACATCAGGAGTGCCAGAGCCGTCCAGTCGCGCCACGGTGCTGCCTGGCCCTTAACGGGGCGGGCGGAACGGGGTGCTTGGGTTGAGGACGGCGAGAACATTCCTCTACTGTACCGTCCGGACGGTACAGTTTCAAATAAAACCCCATGAACCTTTAGGGAATGATGGACACATGCCACGAAAACCGATTGCCCGGGACGCCGTCCTGGACGCCTTTGAAGCTCTCCTTATAGAAGTAGGGGAGAGGGCTGCCACACTCGACGCCGTTGCCAAGCGGGCAGGGGTGTCCAAAGGCGGGCTGCTCTACCACTTCCCCAACAAGGAAGCGCTGATCACGGCACTTTTGGGGCGCCTGGACCTGCTGGCCGATGAAGACACCGAGCTGATGAAAGCGGCGCCGGATGGTTCGGCCGCCTACTTCATCCGGTCATCGCTCTGGGCGGATACCCCCATGGACCGGGCCTTCGTGGCGGCCACCCGGCTGGCTGAGGTGGCACATGAAGAAACCCGCCGCAGGTTTGCCGCCATCCAGCAGCGGTGGCTGGACGTACTGGCAGAGGACGTGGGGCCGGAAGTTGCCAAAGCCGTCAGCTATATGGGCGACGGCCTCTATTTCAACGCCATCTTTGAAGGCGGCCAGGAAGGCGGCAACGCCGGGCGGGAGGCCGACGTCGAAATCCTGCTGGGAGTCCTGGAGCGGCTGCGGAAGTAGCAGTTCATCCATTTGCTGCAGAGCCCGTCGCGTAGGACAATTAACTCTTGTGGCGTGCCCAACAAGGCGCTCACATACAACTGAACATGCCTTTGATCTGCGGCGGGAGAGTCCTGCAAGCAAGTGATGCAGGCGCCGTAGGAGCAAACCCTCCCCAGGAATCTCTCAGGCCCACGCACCGCCGCGGCAAGGCAACTCTGGAAAGCAGCAGGCACTCAAGCCCACCTCAGGGTGGACGAATGCTGTGCTCACCGACGGTGCAAGCGATTGTTGTTCACGCAACGCGCGGAAACTCTCAGGTCCAATACAGAGCGGGGAGGAACCCAGCCGCTGCGGCGTACCCAAACGCCGCCCAAGTAATGGAGTTCCTTCGTGACGGTTAGTTCTGCCTCCACCACCTTCGTCGATCGGCACATCGGCGCCCGCCGCCAGGCCGATATTGAGACCATGCTCAAGTCCGTCGGCTATGACACCGTCGATTCTCTGGTGGACACCGCCGTCCCGAACGACATCCGCCAGGACGTTGCACTGACCCTGCAGAACGCACTGAGCGAAGTTGAAGTTCTGGCTGAGCTGCGCAAGCTTGCCTCGAAGAACAAGACCGCCGTCCAGATGATCGGCCAGGGCTACTTCGACACCGTGACGCCGCCGGTGATCCGACGCAACATCCTTGAGTCCCCGGCCTGGTACACCGCGTACACGCCGTACCAGCCTGAAATCTCGCAGGGTCGCCTTGAAGCACTCCTCAACTTCCAGACGATGGTCCAGGACCTTGTAGGCCTGCCGATCGCCAACGCCTCACTGCTGGATGAAGCAACCGCTGTTGCCGAGGCCGTGCTGATGATGCGCCGTGCCAACAAGAACAAAGCCGTCCAGGACGGCAAGACGGTCCTCGACGCCGACTGCCTCCCGCAGACCATCGCAATCGTCAAGGGCCGTGCAGAGGCTCTCGGCTTCGAAGTTGAGGTGGCTGACCTCTCCCTCGGACTTCCCGAAGGTGCCATCAACGGAGTCGTCCTCCAGCAGCCCGGCGTGTCCGGCCGCGTTTTCGACCACTCCGCCGTGATCGCCGATGCCAAGGAACGCGGCGCGCTGGTCACCGTAGCTGCCGACCTCCTCTCGCTGACCCTCATCACCCCTCCGGGCGAGCAGGGTGCGGACATTGCCGTTGGTTCGGCGCAGCGCCTGGGCGTTCCGCTGTTCTTCGGCGGCCCGCACGCGGCCTACATGGCCGTCCAGAAGGGACTGGAGCGTTCCATGCCCGGCCGTCTGGTGGGCGTTTCCAAGGACGACGCCGGTGTCCCCGCCTACCGCCTGGCGCTGCAGACCCGAGAGCAGCACATCCGCCGCGAGAAGGCCACGTCCAACATCTGCACCGCGCAGGCGCTCCTGGCAATTGTGGCCTCCATGTACGCCGTCTACCACGGTCCCGAGGGCTTGAAGGCGATTGCAGAAACCGCCCACAGCCACGCCCGCACGCTCGCAGCGTCACTGAAGGCCGCCGACGTCGAGGTCCTTCACGATTCCTTCTTTGACACCATCACCGTCCGCGTCCCTGGCAAGGCTGCTGGGATCGTCGCCGCCGCCGAGGCCAAGGGCATTAACCTGCGCAGCGTTGACGCTGACACGGTTGGCATCTCGGTTGATGAAACCACTACTCCCGAGGTTGTGGCCGACGTCGCGTCCGTCTTCGGCGCCTCGGTGCTTGAGTCCGTTGAAGGCTTCGCGCTTGACGGTTCCGTTGAGCGCAGCAGCGACTTCATGCAGCACCCTGTGTTCAACACCCACCGATCCGAAACCCAGCTCCTGCGCTACATCCGCAAGCTCTCGGACCGCGACCTCGCGCTGGACCGCACCATGATCCCGCTGGGTTCGTGCACCATGAAGCTCAACGCCACCGCTGAGATGGAAGCAATCTCGTGGCCGGAGTTCGCCTCCATCCACCCATTCGCCCCGGATTCCCAGACCGAGGGCTGGCGTGAACTCATCACCGACCTCGAAGCCCAGCTGACCGAGATCACCGGCTACGACCAAGTGTCCATTCAGCCCAACGCCGGTTCCCAGGGCGAGCTCGCGGGCCTGCTGGCTATCCGCGGCTACCACCGCTCCAACGGTGATGACCAGCGCAACGTGTGCCTCATCCCCGCTTCCGCCCACGGCACCAACGCGGCCTCCGCGGTTCTCGCCGGCATGAAGGTGGTTGTGGTGGCCACCGCACCCGATGGCACCATCGACCACGTTGACCTCAAGAACAAGATCGAGGCCAACCGGGACGCCCTCTCGGCCATTATGATCACCTACCCGTCCACGCACGGTGTGTACGACGCCGACGTCCGCGAAGTCTGCGACGCCATTCACGAGGCCGGCGGCCAGGTCTACATCGACGGTGCCAACCTCAACGCACTCGTTGGCCTTGCCCAGCCGGGCAAGTTCGGCGGCGACGTGTCCCACCTGAACCTGCACAAGACCTTCTGCATCCCGCACGGCGGTGGCGGACCCGGCGTTGGTCCCGTTGCCGCGAAGGCTCACCTTGCACCGTTCATGCCTGGCGATGCCGCTTCCTGGACCGAAGGCAACGATGTCCCGATCTCCGCATCACGGTTCGGTTCCGCCGGCGTGCTGCCGATTTCCTGGGCGTATGTGAAGCTCATGGGCGGCCAGGGGCTGACCGAAGCAACCAAGTCCGCGCTGCTGGCGGCGAACTACATCGCTTCCCGCCTCAACGAGCACTTCCCGGTCCTCTACACCGGCGAAGGCGGACTCGTAGCGCACGAGTGCATCCTTGACCTCCGCGAACTGACGGCCAAGACCGGCGTCACCGCTGAGGATGTGGCCAAGCGCCTCATCGACTTCGGCTTCCATGCCCCCACACTGGCGTTCCCGGTTGCCGGAACCCTGATGGTGGAGCCCACCGAATCCGAGGACCTGGCCGAGATCGACCGCTTCATCGAAGCCATGATCACCATCCGTGCCGAGATCGAGCAGGTGGCTCACGGCGACTTCTCCGTGCAGGATTCCCCGCTTCGCCGCGCACCCCACACGGCAGCCGCCGTCGTAACCTCTGATTGGGACCGCGCCTACCCGCGTGAGCAGGCCGCCTTCCCGGTCCACCACCTCAAGCAGGACAAGTACTTCCCGCCCGTAGGCCGCATTGACGGCGCAGCCGGAGACCGCAATTTGGTGTGCTCCTGCCCGCCGATCGAAGACTTCGAAAACTAAGGGGTTCCGGAAAAATGACTGAGAACTACACAGCTCTCTACGAAGAGCACAAGAAGCTCGGCGCTTCCTTCACCGACTTCGGCGGCTGGCAGATGCCGCTCAAGTACTCCTCGGAGTTGGCTGAGCACCACGCCGTCCGCAAGTCCGCCGGCCTGTTCGACCTCTCCCACATGGGCGAAGTCTGGGTCACCGGTCCCGAGGCCGCGGCGTTCCTGGACTACGCCCTGGTGGGCAAGATCTCCGCCATGGCAGTGGGCAAGGCCAAGTACTCGCTGATCTGCCAGGAAGACGGCGGCATCATCGATGACCTCATCACCTACCGTCGTGGGGACGAGAAGTTCCTGGTGGTTCCGAACGCCGGCAACGCTGCGGTTGTAGCTGCGGCTCTTCTGGAGCGCGCGGCCGGCTTCGACGTCGTCGTTGAGGACGCATCCGCTGACACCTCGCTGATTGCAGTTCAGGGGCCGCTCGCTGAAGCGATCCTGCTTCGTCTTGTGCCCACGGAACAGCACGCACTGGTCACTGACCTCAAGTACTACGCGGCGGTTGATGTTCCGTTCATGTTCGACGGCGGCACCCACGAGTTGCTGTTGGCCCGCACCGGGTACACCGGCGAAGACGGCTTCGAGATCTTCGTGCCCAACGAGTCCGCTGCTGCGTTGTGGCAGGCAATCGCCGGCGTCGCGGAAGAAGGTGAGCTGGTTCCGGCCGGCCTCGCCTCACGTGACTCCCTCCGCCTCGAAGCCGGCATGCCCCTCTACGGCAACGAACTCTCCCGCGAAGGCAACCCCTTCGCAGCAGGACTGGGACCCGTGGTGGCATTGTCCAAAGAAGGCGACTTCGTGGGCAAAGAGGCACTCGCTGCCCTTAAGTCCGACGGCGCCGGCTCCACCAGCGGACGCAAACTGGTTGGCCTCAAGGGCCTGGGACGTCGCGCCGGACGCGGACACTACCCGGTCCTCAAAGACGGCGCAGTGATTGGTGAAGTCACGTCCGGTCAGCCCAGCCCCACGCTCGGCTACCCGGTAGCGTTGGCGTATGTCGACGTTGCTTTTGCTGAGACAGGCACCGCCCTGGACATTGACCTCCGCGGGAAGAGCGAGCCGTTCGAAGTCGTCGCACTGCCGTTCTACAAGCGCCAAAAGTAAGCCGGAGCCGTACCCGACGGGTCGTCCAAAAGCCCGTCGGGTCCGGCATCCTCCGCGTGCTCGGTCGCGGGAACGCCCGCTGAGCGGACGCGACGCTCCCTTGGACGCACGCGGAGGAGTTCGGTGCCCCACGCCCGCGAATCCGCCACGCTCACGGCCCAGACACGACACAATTAGATGTAGCCACTACACGTAAAGGAAACAGAATGCCCAAAGTAGCGCCCGAACTTCAGTACTCCGACGAGCACGAGTGGGTCTCCCGCGGCGAAGGGAACTCGGTGTCCGTTGGTATCTCCGAGGTTGCCACCGACGCCCTGGGCGACATCGTTTACGTTGACCTGCCCGAGGTTGGCTCCACCGTTACCGCCGGAGAGACCTGCGGTGAGGTTGAGTCCACCAAGTCCGTCTCGGACCTGTACTCGCCCGTCACCGGTGAGGTTACCGAGATCAACGATGCCGTTGTCTCGGATCCGGCCCTGATCAACAACGATCCCTACGGCGCAGGTTGGCTGTTCAAGGTTGCCGCCGAGTCCGACGGCCCGCTGCTCTCCGCGGAGGAATACGCCTCCAAGAATGGCGGAGACCTCTCCTAACGTCCTCCCTACCGAGTCCGATTCGGGGGTTCGCTGCTGGATGTGCCGTGCGCGCGGCATGTTCTGCAGCTAGACCCCGAATCGGGCGCCGGGATGGCCCTCGCCAGGGCCCCTTTGGGCTGGCGTCCGGAAGCGGGCGTCCAAGGGAGCTTCGCGTCCGCCCAGCGGGCGCTTCTGCGACCGAGCCCGCGGAGGACGTCGGCCCAACGGGCCAGAACCCTTTGGCCTCCACCACCGGCCCACTGTGGCGTAGCGTGGGACCGTAGAACTGAATAAAATTGCGACGCCGGGTTGCCGCCTATGGGGGCCATCCGGCGTCGTGCTTCGGTCGCCTGCTGCCATAAGCGGGGGCGACCCTCCGGCAGGACCATCTGCCGGACCGTTTTCAAGCTTTGTTAAGGAATCCCGACCATGGCTGTTGGCGTTTTCGATCTGTTTACTGTGGGTATTGGCCCGTCGAGTTCCCATACTGTGGGGCCGATGCGGGCGGGCGCGGTGTTTGCCGGCGAGCTCAAGGACGCCGGTGTCCTTGGCTCGGTGGCGTCGCTGCGGGTTGATTTGTATGGTTCGTTGGCTGCGACGGGTCGTGGGCATGGCACCATGACCGCTACTCTGCTGGGCTTGGAGGGGTATCACCCCGAGCTGATCCTGCCTGACGAGGTGGAGGAGCGGCTCGCGAGGATTGCTGAGACGGGTGTGTTGAACCTGGCTGGTGCTTCGGGCGGGGGTGTGGAGTTGCCTTATGCGGTGGAGCACATGATCCTGCATCCGTTGACGGTGTTGCCGCGGCACACGAACGGGATGAAGTTCGCGGTTTCTGATGCTGAGGGGAATGTTCTCAGGGAGGCGACGTTCTTTTCGGTCGGTGGCGGGTTCATTGTCCGTGAGGGTGAGGAGAACGCGGCGCAGCAGGAGTTGGAGGAGTCCAAGAAGGAGTTGCCGTTGCCGTTCCGGACGGCGGCGGAGTTGATGGGCCGGTGCGCTTCGAAGGGTTTGGGGATCAGCGACATCATGTTCATCAATGAGCGGGCGTCCCGGAGTGAGGAGGAGATCCGGGAGGGTCTGCTGCATATCTGGTCGGTGATGGAGGCGTGTGTTGAAACGTCGTTGAAGCGTGAGGGTGTGTTGCCTGGGGGTTTGAAGGTCCGGCGTCGTTCTCCTGATTGGTTGGAGCGGTTGCTGAAGGAGGATAAGGACCGGAACGATCCTAAGTATTGGCAGGAGTGGGTGAATCTGATCGCGTTGGCGGTTAATGAGGAGAACGCTTCGGGTGGCCGGGTGGTGACGGCTCCGACCAATGGTGCTGCGGGGATTATCCCGGCGGTGTTGTATTACGCGTTGAATTATGCGCCGGGCATGGACAAGGCTTCTCAGCGGGATCGGGATGATGTGGTGGTGAAGTTCTTGCTCGCCGCGGGTGCTGTGGGTGTGTTGTATAAGGAGCAGGCGTCCATTTCGGGGGCTGAGGTGGGGTGTCAGGGTGAGGTTGGGTCGGCGTCGTCGATGGCTGCTGCGGGGTTGGCTGAGGTGATGGGTGGTACGCCGGGTCAGGTGGAGAACGCGGCTGAGATCGCGATGGAACATAACCTGGGGTTGACGTGTGATCCGATCGGGGGGTTGGTGCAGATCCCGTGTATTGAGCGGAACGCGATTGCTGCGGCGAAGGCTATCAACGCGGCGAAGATGGCGTTGTGGGGTGATGGGACGCACCGGGTCTCGTTGGATGAGGTGATCGTGACCATGCGTGAAACGGGCAAGGACATGTCCCACAAGTACAAGGAAACAGCCATGGGCGGACTTGCCGTCAACGTCGTCGAATGCTGAGTCCCATTTCTGTCAGTCCCTGATGTCATGCTGTATCCATGAGCGGGGGATACAGCAGGGACTTTTTGCGGACAAGGCTTGAATTGCCCAGTCCGGCGGCAACCACGGTTCTTTTGGACTACACCCACTTCTCCGTGCGGTTCCGGGTTGCCCGGAAGCTCGCGGCAATTGTGGGGGTCAACATCAACGGCAAGGAACTGGTGCCCCTGGCCCGTGAGGGTTCATGGCACCTGGATGACAGAATCCGTCAGGAGCAGCAGGCCGGCCCGGATCTGTACAAGAACAACGCCTTTGATCGCGGCCACCTGGTCCGGCGCCTGGATCCGGTGTGGGGCGATGCGGCAACAGCAAAGAAAGCCAATCAGGACACCTTCAGCTATACAAACGCGGCGCCACAGATCGATGACTTCAACCAAGGCAAGGAATTGTGGGTAGGGCTCGAAGATCACGTTCTGGGACACGCCGACGCCTATGACGCAAAGCTGAGTGTGTTCACGGGGCCGGTCTTCCTAGAAGACGATCCTTTATAGAGGGGCGTTCACATCCCGCGAAAGTTCTGGAAGATCGCCGCATGGACCAACGACGCCAAGCTGGCCGCCGTCGGCTTTGTCCTGGACCAGTCACCCATGCTGGGCAAAGTGGAGTTGAAGAAAGCGGTCAGCCAGCGGCTCCTTGAAGGCGAGCCGCCGCCGCTGGGACCGTTCAGGACGTTCCAAGTTCCCATCGGACAGATCGCCGACCTGGCGGGGCTCAGCCTCAGCAGGCTCATCAATGCGGATCGCTTGGTTAGGGGCCAGCTGGAATCCGGCGTGGCACCGAAGGCCATCAAGCTGGAAAGCACGGAGCAAATCCGTTTGTAGCTAACCGCAACCGCCCTTTTATCCTGGTAAACCAACCGATTTTTCTCAGCCCGATAGACTTGAGGCTGCATGTCCGCATGCGCACTACGCTTTTGAACACTGCACCAAAACCCTGAGATTGGACACGGCCACCTTGCGAGAATTTACCGCCCGCTTTGCCACCGCCGAGGAAATCGATAACTGGGACAAGCACGTCACGGCGAATCCGAACGGCGGCAACATGCTGCAGTCGGACGCCTACGCGGCAGTCAAGGACGGTAACGGCTGGTTGGTCCGGCGGCTCGTCATTGAGACTCAGGAGTACAGCAGCTACAACCTGCTCCTGGAGAAGAAGTTCCCCGTGATGGGTCGGCTCTGGTACCTGATCAAGGGGCCGGACGTGCTGGACGTCGGCGACATCCAGCCTGCCCTGAAAGCTGTAGCCGCCTTGGCCCGTGAGAAGAAGAT
The DNA here is from genome assembly GCF_902506065.1 of Arthrobacter sp. 9V. Classification (GTDB taxonomy): domain Bacteria; phylum Actinomycetota; class Actinomycetes; order Actinomycetales; family Micrococcaceae; genus Arthrobacter. The sequence goes on along the minus strand of NZ_LR732912.1, from coordinate 3,633,186 downwards.
GAACGTCTTCACCATCAAGATCGAGCCTGACATTGTGGACTCCGCTGACGCTGTGGCACAACTCCGGGCTGCCGGTCTGGTGAAGGCTCCCAATATCCAGTCCAATGACTCCACAGCCGTGCTGGACATTTCAGCACCGGCCAATGAAGTTCTCCGCAGCATCTCTTCGCGCGCCAGGAACGCTGTCCGCCGGGCGGAACGTGAAGGGTGCGAAGTTCTGCAGGCAGAGCCCGGCGAAGACAGCTACCGCAAGCTCTACGCCCTTATGCGGAACACCATGGACGCCAAAGGCGCAATGCCATTGCGAAGCTACGAGTATTACGCAAAATTCTGGGAAGAATTCGGCAGCCGGGGACAGGGTCACTTCTTCTTCGTCCACGAGGACGGCGCACCCAGTGTTGGTGCTTTCGTAATCAATTACGGCTCGAAGGCCACATACAAGGACGGCGGGTCCACCCAGAACCGCAAACAATACGGTGATTCGCACCTGGTTCAATGGTCGGCGATCCAGCGCATGCAGGAACTTGGCTGCGTTGAATACGACTTCTGCGGCACACCCCCGTCTGCCCGTATCAAGGACAAGAGCCACCCGCTGTACGGTCTGGGATCCTTCAAGACAAGCTTCACCAAGACAGTCACGGACTTTGTAGGGTGCTACGACCTTGTGCTTGGCCCGGTCCGCTACAAGCTCTGGCTTAAGGGCGCTGAGCGCGTTTTCCGTCGAATCGAAACCGCGCGTACCGGTGGCCAGTTCTACTGACGGCCACGCAGCAAGCAAGCCAACCAACTTCAGGCCCGCCCCGGCCACCAACGGGTGCAAATCTACTTTTAGGTGAGGTAATTTCTTTGACTCCGATCGAGGCTGGAACCGACATGGAATTCGTGATTCTCAGTGACGCTGATTTCGAGACATTCGCCAAGGGACACGCCCAAGGCAGCTTCATCCAGTCCATGGATCTGACACGCTTTCAGCGCGCCCGCGGGCAGGAAGTGGAACTCTTCGGCGTAACCCGCGGCGGCAGCCTCATAGCTGCGGGAAAACTCGTGTACGCGTCCAACCGCGTCGGGTACAAGACCGTGGACTGCGCCAAGGGACCACTGATGGACTACAGCGACCCCACAGTGGTTCGCTTCGTCGTCGAGCAGTTGAAGAAGCATGCGGCCTCGAAGAAGGCCGCCGAGCTGCGGATCTCGCCCAACATCCGGTACATCGCGCGGGATGTAGAGGGCGCCGAGCACCCGGAAGTTGAGGACAACCGTCCGTTGCTGGGGGAGTTTGAAGGCCTGGGTTTCAAGCACCAGGGTTTTGACATGAACTTCGCCAACATCAACTGGATGTTCATCAAGCAGCTCGATGGAATCGCTGATTCCGAAGAGCTCATCATGGGCATGAACTACCGCACCCGCAAGGCCATCCGTAAAGCCGAGAAGAACGGCGTCTACCTGGAACAGGCCACGCTGGAAACACTGGATGAGTTCTACAACGCCCTCAGCACGGCCGGAGATGAGAAGGGCTTCACGTACCGCGAACGCGAGTACTACGAGCAACTCCTGCGGAACACCTCGGATGAGTTCACCAAGCTCATGATGGCCAAGATCAACATTCCTGAATACCGGGCCTCAATCACCGAGCGCCTGGATGCAGAATCCAAGACCCTTGCCGATCTGAAGCGCGAGGTGGAGGAGACCGGAAGCAAAAAGAAGGCCAATCGCGTCAAAGTGGTCCAGGACCTCGTGGACAGCTACGAGCGCAGCCTCAAGGACATTGAGCGTTTCCCTGACTCTGTTGGTGTGGCCACCGTTGCGGCCATCCACTTCGCGTGCTCGGGTGACGAACTGGTGTGCGTCATCGGCGGCACAGTGCAGGACTACATCTACTTCAACGGGGCCACGTCCCTTTACTGGGGCATGATGCTGCACGCGCTGAACAACGGATACTCCCGCTACAACTTTTACGGCACATTCGGCATCCAGGGGCAGGATGAAACCGGCCACGGCGGATACGAATTCAAGAAGGGCTTCGGCGGCGAGGTAGTGCAGTTGGTGGGCGATTTTGTAGCACCGGTGAACCCGCTCATCTTCCACGGCTACCGCACGGTCAGGAAGCTTGCAGGGGCCGCCCAGACAGTTCTGGGACGATTGCCCCTTGAGAAATTGCCGGTAGTAGGAAAACTTCGGAGGAACCGCTAATCACACAAGCCAAGGGAGGATCACCGCGTGACTGAACGCCCCGACGGGTCCGCCAACAGGCCCCACACAGACGGGTTGCCCAAAACCCAGCCGCTGCGGCCATCCCAGGTCCGGCAGAACGTCAACGCCAAACGCATGCTGATGCGTCTGGTTCAAGGCGACAGCCCACCCACAGCACCCATGAATATTGTGGACAGGCTGGCCGGAAGTCCCTACGCCAACCCCACCATTCAAGTAGTGGGAGTGGACGCTTCGGCCCGCAAGACCATTGACTTCGCTCTTCACCTTGCCGAAGTGATGTTCCGTTACGGTGCAGGCGCCCTCGAGGTAGAGACCAGCATGATTGCGGTCACGGCAGCCCTCGGCCTGAAGAACGTTGAAGTGGACATCACCAACCAGTCGGTGGCCATCAACTACGCGCCGAAGGATCAGACTCCCATTACGCTGCTGCGCGTAGTGCGGTCCTGGACCAACAATTACGCCGGCTTGGCCCAGGTTCATCAGCTGGTCACGGACATCGTGGCCGGGGGAGTGGGCCGCGATGAAGCTGTGCGCAGGCTCAACGAGATCATCCGTAGTGCCAAGCCCTTCCCCCGCTGGATGGTCACCATAGCCTTCGGCATCTTTGCCGCGGTGTTCGTGGGCGTCCTGGGCGGTGGTATCGGTGCGTCCGCGGTGGCTTTCGGCTCGAACATCCTGATCAGCTTGCTCTCCCGGCAACTTGCCAGGTGGCGGACGGCCGACTTCTTCAACACCATGGCCTGCGCGTTCCTTGTCACGTTCATTGCGCTGATGCTTCGGTGGGCAGGGGTGGAAATTGCTCCATCCATTGTGGTGGCGGGAGGGATTCTGCTGTTGCTGCCCACCGGACGCCTCGTCTCATCCGTGCAAGACGCCATCAATGGCTTCCCGGTAACGGCCGCGGGCCGGTTCCTCTCCACGCTGCTCACCTTCGGTGCAATCGTTGCGGGAATCGGCGTGGCCGTCGTCGTCGGAACGCTCATGGGCAGCGCCGTCCTGGACGTCACACAGACCTTCCCCGACGCCTATCCGTTGTGGATCCAGGCAGTCCTTATTGCTGTTGCGGTGGTGGCCATTGGCGTCACCGAACAGACTCAAATGCGGCTGTTATTCCCGACGGCGGCAGTAGGCATAGTGGGCTTCTTCGTCTTGTGGGGGGTTGGCGAAGCCGGCCTCGGGGACCGCTTGTCACCCGCCGTCGCTGCAGTGGTCGTCGGTCTGTTGGGCCGAGTGGTGGCCCTCAAGCTGGGTGCACCGCAGCTTGTTGTGGCTGTTCCGGCCGCATTGATTCTGTTGCCCGGTCTGACCATTTTTCGCTCCATGTACGCCCTCACGGTTGAAGGGGGCAACATTCTGCTCGGTGCCGGCGGCATGCTCAATGCCGGCGCCATAGTGCTCGGAGTCGCGGCGGGCATCGTGCTCGGTGACAACCTGGCCCGGCCGCTCACAAAGGGTCTCTCCAGCAATGAACGGCGCAGGGTACGCAGGCGCTAAAGCACAAAAGCCGAACGGCGCTGCCAAGAGGCGGCGCCGTTCGGCATTTAAGGACCCTGGATTTGCCCTGTGTGGATCTGTCCTGCGTCTGGATCTGTCGTGCGTCTGAGTCTGTCCTGCGTTTAGATCTGGCCTACGGGGAGCTTCTTCTCAGCCTGGAAGACTTCCTCCACACGACCCTGTGCCCAGTATCCGGAGAGTGAGACCTGCGAACGCTCCAGGCCGCGCTGCACAAAGAAGATCTCGCGGAGTCCCTTCATGTACCCCCGCTCTCCGTGGGCGAAGACATCCACGCGTCCGGGTAGCCACTCCGTGCTCCTGAGCGCCTCAAGAAGCAGCTCGCTGGACCCCGCTTGAACGCCCTTGCGAAGCAGCCAATGCAGCTCCACACCTGCGGGTGCGGAAATAGGCAGGATGTCCTCCTCGCTATCCACCTCAAGGAACACGGTGCCGCGGGCATCAGGAGCAAGGGTCTCTACACAGGCCGCAATGGCTGGTATCGCCGCGTCGTCACCGGCGAACAGGTACCAATCGGCGTCAGGTGCGGGGTTGTAGGCACCGCCCGGACCCGTGAAGGTCAGTGTATCTCCCGGCTTTGCTGCCGCAGCCCAGGGGCCGGCCAGTCCTTCGTCGCCGTGGACCACAAAGTCGATTGCCAGTTCCTGGGCTTCCAAGTCCACCCAGCGGATGGTGTAAGTCCGGGTGTGGGGCCACTGTTCGCGGGGCATGGTCTCGCGGATGGCCCACAAGTCCAGCGGAAGTTGGTACTGGACGCCAGGTTGGGGAAAGACAATTTTGACGTAACGGTCCACATATTCGTTGTTCGCATAGTCGCTGAATCCGGGTCCTCCGGCCACGATCCGCACCATGTGCGGTGACAGGCGTTCGTTGCGCAGGACGGTCAGGTTGACCTGCGGGCGGGTTTTGCGTGTGGCGGACGAAGTGACGGGGAGTGCAGTCATGAAGGTAAGCCTAAGCTAATTGCCTGCGCGTGGGCTGGGTATGAGTCGAAGGTTACACACCCTCGTTCACATCCCGCGCGCTTGGGCCTAACCCTCCTGCATATCCCGCGCGCTTGGGGTGGGATGTGAGCGGGCGTTACAGGACGAAGGGGCTATAGAACCGGCAGTTCCCACTCGATGGGGTCAGCGCCCAAGCCAGCCAGAAGTTCGTTGGTCCGGCTGAAGGGCTTGGAACCGAAGAAGCCTCGCGACGCCGAAAGGGGGCTTGGATGGACCGAGACGATCGTCGGCGCTCCGCCCAGCAGCGGCATGACGCTTTCGGCGTCCTTCCCCCACAGGATCGCCACCAGCGGGCTCTGGCGCCCCGCGCCGTCAGTGCGGTTGGCGACGGCGGTGACTGCCGCCGTCGTGACCGCTTCCCATCCTTTGCCCCGGTGCGAGCCGGCGTTCCCCGCTTCGACGCTAAGGACGCGGTTCAGGAGCAGGACGCCTTGTTCGGTCCATGCGCTGAGATCGCCGTGGACCCGTGGTGGCAGGCCGAGGTCCTCGTGGAGTTCGCGGTAGATATTTGCGAGGCTTCTCGGAATGGGGCGCGTTGGGCGGGAAACCGCGAAGGAAAGTCCGATTGCGTGGCCGGGGGTGGGGTAGGGATCCTGGCCCAGGATCAGGACCTTGACGTCGGCCAGCGGTTGCTTGAAGGCCCGCAGCAGATTTTGGGCCGCAGGGAGAACCTGCGCGCCGCGGGAGGATTGGCTGGCAACATAGCGCAGGGCCTCCCGGAGCTGACGTTCCACAGGGCGCAATGCGTCGGCCCAGTCGGGAGCCATCAACTCTTCGAGCGGCAGTTCGCAGAGCGCGGCGAAGCCCGAGTCGGCCGCGTCGGTAGGTTCAAGATCAAAGAGTGCATCCTCGCCAGTCACCACGCCATTGTCTCCTGCGCGGCGCCCGCCCGGCGAATGACAGCGTTGTTATTCGCCCGTAACATGGGGGTAGGACATTTTCCCCCAACAAGCGTCGAAGGAGTGTGCCGTGGCAGAACCAGCACCGGAACCGATGGCGTCTCAAACCACGGGTTTTGCGCTCGAGGACCTCGCAGCCGAGACCCGTAGTGACTCGCCATTAAGCGAGCGGGACCAGCAGATGCTGGCGCTGGAGCGGCAGTGGTGGAAGTACGCCGGGGCAAAAGAACAGGCCATCCGCGAGCTGTTCGACCTCTCCGCCACACACTACTATCAGATCCTGAACGCGCTGATCGATACCGAGGACGCGTTGGCCCACGATCCCATGCTCGTCAAGAGACTGCGTAGACTACGTACGTCCCGCCAGCGTGCGAGGACTGCACGTCGCTTGGGGTCCGACGCGTAAATCGCCAGGCTGATCAGTCAGCAGCAACCAGCAAGGACACAGCTTCACCATGACCAAATATGCCAGGGACGAATTCGATCAGGTCCCGCAGAACACGTCCCGCCAAGGCGTTCACCGCGACGCCCAAGAGACCGCACGGCCCACTCTGTGGCCGGTCCTGACTGTTGGGGCAGTGGCTTTGGTACTCGGACTGGTAGCCTTCCTGATCCTCCCCAACCTTGGGCTGGTGGCACCGGGCGCTGCGTCAAACGTCACGACGGCGGCACCCCAGCAGACCTCGACGGCACCATCCGCGGCGCCCACTGAATCAAGCAGCGCACCGCCAGCGTCCAGCGAGCCCAGCAGTGAACCCAGTGCCGAACCGACGCCGTCTGAATCTGCTTCTGCGACTCCCTCCTCAGCGCCTGTGGACAAGAGCACCCCCGTTGCTGTGTACAACGGTGCCGGAACCGCCGGCCTGGCCGGTCGGGTGGCAGGCCTTGTACAAGGTGACGGTTGGACATTGAGCACCGTAGGCAACTGGGGTGGACTGCCGCAGCAGACATCTGTGATCTTCTACAACGCACCCGGGCAAAAGGCGAACGCCGAGGCATTGGGAACCTTGCTGGGCATTCAAACCATTGTGGAAACGCCTGAGGTTCAACAGCCCTTGGTGGTTGTAGCCGGACCCGGCTTCCAGTAGTCCGCGGAAGCGATTCTGCGGCGTCAAAGCCCCAACTCGGTTAAGCCTCAATAACAAAAGCGGTGCCCTGCCCCTTCACGGCAGCGCGGTGATGGTGACTGTGGTTACAGTGGATTGATTCCGGTACGGAGATCCCGGCAACCGGTCTTGGCTACTGCGAAAGTGTGGGCATCATGGCTTTGGGAACCGTCAAATGGTTCAATGCCGAAAAAGGCTACGGATTCATCACTGTAGATGAATCCGGCGACGACGTCTTTGTGCACTGGTCCGCTATCCAGATGGATGGCTTCCGCGCCCTCGAAGAAGGCCAGCGGGTTGAGTTTGAACTGGGGGAGGGCCAGAAGGGCCCGCAAGCCGAGGGCGTCCGCGTCGCGTAGTTCGTAGGGCGTGTCCGCGTCAGCCCTTGGCTGAAACCCTTCTGTATATAGAGCAAAGTGGCATCTCTGCTTGCACTCTCACCGGTCGAGTGCTAATTATTGATTTAGCACTCCCATGGTTCGACTGCTAAGTCCGGCCCGGTAAACCCGGCGGCGGACACGTAGCGGACCTGCGGAGGATCAAGAAACACCTTGGTGGGGTGAGGTTCGGAGCGCGGGGCATACAGAGGCCGCAAGCAATGGACCGTCCGTCGCGGGCACCCTACCTGACAGGTACCTTCTTAACGACTGTCCCGAAAGGACTACCGCCGTTATGGCCAAGATCATTGCATTTGATGAAGAGGCACGCCGCGGCCTCGAGCGGGGCCTGAACATCCTCGCAGACGCCGTCAAGGTCACCCTCGGCCCGCGTGGACGCAACGTCGTCCTCGAAAAGAAGTGGGGCGCCCCCACGATCACCAACGATGGTGTTTCCATCGCCAAGGAGATCGAGCTGGACGATCCTTACGAGAAGATCGGTGCAGAACTGGTCAAGGAAGTTGCCAAGAAGACGGATGACGTCGCTGGCGACGGTACTACCACTGCAACCGTCCTCGCCCAGGCACTGGTGAAGGAAGGCCTGCGCAACGTTGCCGCCGGCGCCGACCCGCTCTCCCTCAAGCGCGGTATCGAGAAGGCTGTTGAGGCAGTCATCAGCGAACTGCTGGCCTCCGCCAAGGAAATCGAAACCAAGGAAGAGATCGCAGCCACGGCTTCCATCTCCGCCGGCGACCCGGAAATCGGCAGCCTCATCGCCGAAGCCCTGGACAAGGTGGGCAAGGAAGGCGTCATCACGGTCGAGGAATCCAACACCTTCGGCCTGGAGCTCGAACTCACCGAAGGCATGCGCTTCGACAAGGGTTACATCTCCGCTTACTTCGTCACCGACGCTGAGCGCCAGGAAACGGTCCTCGAAGACCCGTACATCCTGATCGTGAACTCCAAGATCTCCAACGTGAAGGAACTCGTCACGGTTCTGGAGAAGGTCATGCAGTCCAACAAGCCGCTGCTGATCATCGCCGAAGACATCGAAGGTGAGGCCCTGGCCACACTGATCGTCAACAAGATCCGTGGCACCTTCAAGTCCGTTGCCGTCAAGGCTCCGGGCTTCGGTGACCGCCGCAAGGCACAGCTGGCCGACATCGCCATCCTCACCGGTGGCCAGGTCATCTCCGAAGAAGTTGGCCTCAAGCTCGAAAACGCTGGCCTGGAACTCCTCGGCACCGCCCGCAAGGTTGTTGTCACCAAGGACGAGACCACCATCGTTGAAGGTGCCGGCGACGCCGAGCAGATCGCCGGCCGCGTGGCCCAGATCCGCGCCGAGATCGAGAACTCCGACTCCGACTACGACCGCGAGAAGCTGCAGGAACGCCTGGCCAAGCTGGCCGGCGGCGTTGCAGTCATCAAGGCTGGTGCCGCAACCGAAGTTGAGCTCAAGGAACGCAAGCACCGCATTGAGGACGCAGTCCGCAACGCAAAGGCTGCCGTTGAAGAAGGCATCGTTGCCGGTGGTGGCGTAGCCCTCATCCAGGCAGGCGCCAAGGCATTCGCCAACCTCACCCTTCAGGGTGATGAGGCTACCGGTGCCAACATCGTCAAGGTTGCCATCGACGCACCGCTGAAGCAGATCGCCTTCAACGCCGGCCTCGAGCCTGGCGTTGTGGTGGACAAGGTTCGCGGACTGCCTTCGGGCCACGGCCTGAACGCTGCCACGGGCGTCTACGAAGACCTTCTGGCTGCCGGCGTCAACGACCCCGTAAAGGTCACCCGCTCGGCTCTCCAGAACGCTGCTTCCATCGCTGGTCTCTTCCTGACCACCGAGGCTGTAGTTGCCGACAAGCCCGAGAAGAACGCCCCGGCTGCCGGCGGCGACGACATGGGTGGCATGGGCGGCTTCTAAGCCCGAAGCTGTAGCGATACAGCGCCAAGCATCACGACGGCGGTCCTCACCTTTTTGGTGGGGGCCGCCGTTTTGCTGTCCGCACCCAAGTTTGCTGTCCGCACCAAGTAGGGGACAGATCCAGCACTTATGAGGGCCCGTAGCGACAGGTGCTGTCCCCTAGTTGGGTGGTAGCACAGTTTAAGTGTCGGTGGGGTCTGGCAGGATTAACCCCATGACGATTATTGCTGCCGCCGATGGGTCCGCCCTCGGTAATCCTGGGCCGGCCGGTTGGGCCTGGTACGTTGATGACTCCTGTTGGCGAGCAGGGGGTTGGCCGCACGGTACCAACAACCAGGGTGAATTGATGGCCGTCCTGGACCTGTTCCGGTCCACAGCCCATGTGCCACAAGAAGAGCTTTTGATCCTTTGCGACAGCCAGTACGTCATTAACTGCATCACTAAGTGGATGTCGGGATGGAAGCGGAAGGGCTGGCGAAAGGCCGACGGCAAGCCTGTGCTGAATGTTGACCTTCTCAAGGAGATCGACCAAGCAATCGTGGGCCGTAAATATACCTTCGAATGGGTCAAGGGCCATGCCGGTCACGACCTCAACGAAGCTGCGGATGAGCGCGCACGAGCCGTTGCTACTGCCTACCAGCAGGGCGTCGCGCACCGTGCAGGTCCAGGGTTCCCTGGTGCCCGGGAAGAGGAACGGAGCCAGGAGCGAGGCAAGGGGCCGGAGCAGGTCCCTGCCAGCGCTGCATCCAGCGTCACGGTAGGCGCCCCCGCCGGCGTTCCTTCCCTTGGATCAGGTGCTGCATCCGTCAAAGCTGACCGAAGCACCCGGCCGCATTTTGAGCCCACCCTTTTCGGTGAAGCCGGCATCTTTGGGCAGGCCGATCTTTTCAGCGAGCTGGAGGATGACGCTTCAACACAGCAGCTGTCAGCGGAGGACACAGTCCTGGCTTTGGAGCGGGAACTGCTCCGCCCGGATGTGAGGGCGGACATTGGCAGGATCGGTGTCCTGCTCCACCCCGACTTCGCGGAGATCGGCAGTTCAGGCAGGTTCTGGACACGGGATGCCATGATGGTGGCTTTGGAAGAGGACCCCGGTGAACCGACCGAACTGGAACTGCTCAGCGCGGACCGTCTGAGTGAGAACACCATATTGCTGAACTACCGCAGCTTCGCGCACACAGGCTCGGTGCTACGCAGTTCTGTCTGGCTGCTGGACCGCGGGCAATGGCGGCTCCGTTTCCACCAGGGGACTGTTGAAGGCTAGACCCTTCGAGTTAGTCCCGCTGGCTGGGCCCGGGGGGCAGGCTTGAACTACTCGGCGCAAGTGAGTGCTTGTTCAGTCTTCAGGCTCCTCATGACCTGCGAGGCGGCTGCACAGGGGGAAGACAGCCGGCCCCGCAGGAGTTTCATGGAGTGCGGAAAGAGCCGGACAGGTAACTAGTAGGTGAAGCGCTGAGTGTTTCCCTGCTCCACTTCCAGATAGCTTGTGGCCGCTGAAGATAGAGCAAGGTTGATGGAAGCCAAGGACGCCTCCACCTTGCTCTGGGTCAGGGACCACTCCATGACCAGTGCCTGGAAATTGGTGGCAGCTGTTCCCCGCCAGGTGGCTTCGAGTTCTTCCAGGCCGCGCCGCATGGTCTGGACATCGGAACTGATGCGATCAACAGTTCCCTTGACGTTGGCTGACTTGAGCTGGAGCAGTTCGGTGTCGACGGAAATGACGCTCATGGGTAATGCCTTTCGACGAAGATGTTCCGCGGTTTGCGGGGGATGCGTGGCTACAACATCGAGCCTAAGCAGCCTCCCGCAACCGCAGAACAGGCATTCGCCGCTATGTGGATAAGGGTGTGATCGGGAGACCGTAACCGGCGGAACAACGGCGCTATGTGGACAACAGTTCAGCAGATTCCTCGTGGAACGGAAGGCTGACCACCAAGGTCGCGCCACCGCCGTCGGTCTCTGCAACCTGGACTGTACCGCCGTGCGAGCCCACTATCGCGGCAACAATCGCCAGGCCGAGGCCGCTACCGCCGGTCTCCCGGGTCCGTGAGGTGTCCGCGCGGTAGAAGCGCTCAAAGATCTTGTTGGTTTCCTCTTCCGGAATGCCCGGTCCATGGTCGCGGATCTCGATCACTGAAACTGACCCTGCCGGTGTTTTTCGAACACCGACAGCGAGTTCTATGGGGCTGCCCTCGGGCGTGTACCTCAGTGCATTGCCCACCAGGTTACCGATCACTTGGCGGAGCTTGGCTTCGTCGCCCTGGACCGGTGCGGCGGTGGGAGAGGCGCCGTCGAGACCCGTGAGCGTGATGGTCCGGTCCCCGCTGGAGGCTCTTGTATCAACCACAGCATCGTGCGCAAGGAGCTGCAGGTCCACGGGTTTGAGCTGCAGCGGCCGCTGCTCATCGAGGCGGGCCAGCATCAACAGGTCCTCCACCATGGAGCCCATGCGCTTGGCTTCGCTTTCGATCCTGCCCATTGCCATGGCGACGTCTTCCTGCGTGGCCAAGGCTCCGTGACGGTACAGCTCGGAGAAGCCTCGAATAGTCACCAAGGGGGTGCGCAGTTCATGTGAGGCGTCGGCTGCGAAGCGGCGCATACGCCCTTCGGAAGCGGCCCGGGCAGCAAAGGAAGCCTCGATGTGGGCAAGCATGGCATTCAGGGAACCGCCCAGCCGGCCGACCTCGGTGTGGGGATTATCCACTTCCACACGGCGGGACAGATCGCCCGCGGCGATGGCCGCGGCGGTCTTCTCCACCTTGGCCAGTGGCCGGAAGGAACGCGCAACAGTCCAGGTGGCGATGAAGAACGCCAAGACCAAGGTCAAGAGGCCAACGCCTACCACCACCAGGACTGCATGCTCCATCACTTTGTCCACGGGAGTGAGCGGCAACCCAATGATCACTACGCCGTTTTGGCCGTTGGCGGTGACCCCAATGGCCACTACGCGCCAATTGCTGCCGGCGGTACCTTTGACCTGAAAGGGGGAGTTGCCGCGGAGCTTGGCTTCAGCTGCGGTGATGTTGGCAATCGCGGGACGATCACTCTGACTGCCGCCGAAGGGGTAGGGCTCAAGACCGGGTACGTACAGCGTCAGCGAGTAGTCCGTGGGCACGGCGGAGTCGGTGGGAGTTGAGGGGTTGGGCTGGGCCAGCTTGTCAAAGGACTGCTGATCCTGGGCCAAGGCGACGGCGGCCTTCAGTTTGTCGTCCACCTGGCCCTGGAGGTAACTCTTGACCAGGGTCAGCGTTCCTGCACCCGTGGCTGCCAAGGCAAGCAGCAGCAGGCCCATGATGATGGCGACGAGCTGGGACCTCAGGGACGCCGATTTCCAGCGAAGCAGCAAGGGTCAGCGCTTCTCTGCCGTTCGCAGCACGTAGCCCACGCCGCGCTTGGTCTGAATGAGCGCTGCGGCATCGGGATCGATGTCCACCTTGCGTCGCAGATAGGAAATGTAGGACTCCACGATCGATGCGTCGCCATTGAAGTCGTATTCCCAGACATGGTCAAGGATCTGGGCCTTGGACAGTACACGGTTGGGATTGAGCATGAGGTAGCGCAGGAGCTTGAATTCGGTGGGCGACAGCTCGATCACCGTGCCACCGCGGCGGACCTCGTGGGCGTCGTCGTCGAGTTCAAGATCGTCAACTCGGATCACGGCGTCGTCGTCCTCCAACGGCTGCGTACGGCGAAGGACAGCGCGGATGCGCGCCACCACTTCGTCAAGGCTGAAGGGTTTGGTGACGTAGTCGTCACCGCCTACGGTGAGGCCGGTGACTTTGTCCTCCGTATCATCCTTGGCAGTGAGGAAGAGGACGGGGAAGTGCTTGCCGGACGCGCGTAGGCGCCGGGTCACGGTGAAGCCGTCCATGTCCGGCAGCATGACGTCCAGGACCGCCAGGTCCGGGGAGTGGAGATCGGCCGCGGCGAGGGCTTCGCGACCATTGGCGGCCGCTACAACCTCGAAGCCTGCAAAACGCAGCGACGTGGACAGCAGCTCGCGGATGTTGGGCTCGTCGTCGACAACGAGAAGCTTCGCTTCAGGACCGTTCTTTTTCATGACACCCATGATGCTCCCAGAAACTGGGAGTTTTCTGGATGCTCCATGGGAGCCCCCTGCGTGGGTAACGACAGCACGTGACGTGAAATCCCAACACGCCTGCGGATGCTTCCAATAATGTCAGTGCCCCGTTCCACACTTAAAACATGGCAAACACAGCAGCTCCCGCAAGCATCCACCAGAACCGCAACAGCGACGTCGAGTTCCACGTGACGTACCTGGACACCGATTCAGGCCGTATCCGGCGCGAGGACTTTGAGGACCTGGCCGCAGCCGAACGGTTCGCCAGTGCCCAACTCCGCGACGAGGACTGCTGGGCTGTGGTGGATCACGTCAAGATCGAGGTCACCAGCCGGATGGTCGCCTGAGGCTGACTCTGTCAGTCCAGCTGGCGGCGCTTCATTCACTCAGGCCGGTTGTGTGAGTGGCCGCCATGGACGAACGGTGAAGATACGCCCTGGTACTTCAGGAGCATCATCATTCCCTCGGCGGCGTGGTCCAGGTTGTGGCAGTGGTCCATCCAGATCCCGGGGTTGTCCGCATGAAGCAGCAGTTCCCACACTTCGCCCGGCAGAACGTCCACGGTGTCCAGGACGAGCGGTGATCCGCTGGGGACTACCCCGTTCCTGCTCAGTACTTGAACATGGTGACCGTGCGGGTGCATCGGATGCGGCTCGGAGGTCCTGTTCACTATGGTCACCTTCACGGTGTCGCCCTCAGCCACTTCAATGGAGGGAACCAGCGGATAGGCTGCCCCGTTCACAGTGAAGGCATACCGGGGGATTCCGTCAACAAAACGGAACTGCCGGTCCAATACCATCACCTCTTCCCGTGTGACGGCACGTTCCTTGGTGATGGCATGGGCGGGCTCCGAACCATTGCCATCCTCAACCAGCGGTTTGCCATAATCCAAAAGGTCGAGCACGGGAGTTGTGGTAAAAACACCTGCCGGCAGTTTATCGGGAGTGACTTCCTGGGACTCTCCGGCAGCTGATTCCTGCGGTGCTATGACGACGACGGCGCCGGCCGCAGCGTCCGAACGCACGGTCACCGGCGAGGCGGGCATGGTGAAGGCGATGTCCACCCGGCCGCCGGCACCGAGTCGCAGCAGTTTGCCGGTCACTTCCGGGGGTTGGTTCACCTCCGTTCCGTCAACCGCCACGGCCCTGAACGCAGCGCCTTGGATCAGGTACCGCTGCTGCACCGAATCGGTGTTGATGAGCCGCACCCGCACGCTCGAGCCAGGAGTGGCCCTCTGCCAGGTGGCACGGTCTGAGGAGCCCAGCAACCCCAGACCGCTGAGGTCGTGCCCCGCCACCACAACGTCCGTGTCAGCACGGGAAGATGCGGGGTGGTGCACGACGAACGTGCCGTAGAGGCCTTTGCGGACCCCCTCGGCTGAATCTTGATGCGTGTGGTACCAGTAGGTGCCTGCTTGAGCGGCTGTGAAGCGATACGTCATGGACTGTCCCGGCATCACCGCGTCCTGTGTAGCCCCGGCCACCCCATCCATGGCGTTGGGGACGTCGTAACCGTGCCAATGGAGTGTTACGCCAGCAGATACATCCCGATTATTCAGCACCACCTCCATCACTTCGCCCAGTTGGGCCTCCAACGCTGGGCCCGGCAGGCTGCCGAAGGTCCACGCCTCGGTGGTCTGCCCGGACGGCAGCGTCACCTGTTCCACCCGGGCCGTCAGTTCGTAATGCCGGACCACGGCGTCGGCCGAGGTATCACCTACAAGGCTGCTCACCGGCGTCGGATCCTTCACCGTGACGTTCGTACCGCCGTGATGACCGACGGCGGCAGCAATGGTGGCGCCGTCTGCCGATCTGCTCCCAAGCCAAGCAAAGACTCCCGAGCCCAAAGCGGTACAGATCATCAGCCCGGCCAGCGCAGCAACCGCCGTCGGGCGGCTGCCCACCGGAGATGCGCCGCCCCGCGGAGGCGTAAAGAGCGCAAGCTTGGCGATCAATACAGATGCCGCCACCATGAACAGCACCACTGCGAGGCTCCAAGGAGACGGGAATGGCCCCAGGACGAAGGTCAGCGCCAGTGACGCCACGGCTGACGCTGAAGCTGCCACCAAAGCCAGGACCGCCCACTCGCGGGAACGCCCTGGACCAGGTGGGGCAGGTTTGGAGCCGGTGTTCCGCCTCCTCAGCAAGAACGGAACACCGGCCGCCGCGGCCCAAGCCGCGGGGATGATGGTCAGAGGCACGTTGATGGTTGTGCGTTCGCTGGCAAACCACCAACTGCCCGCCACCAAAGCGGGAAGCAAGGCGTACCGTCCCACTGTCACTGCGACGGCTACACCCAATAACAGCAATGCAAGGTCAATCCGGCGGGTCTTGTCCCTCAAAGACGCGGTCATCCATGCCGCGCCGATCCAGGCGCCGGCTGACATGAAGGACAGCAGGAGGTCCACCGCCAGCAGCTGCGACGTATTCACAGCTGCAGGTGCTCAGGCTGTGCTGGGGGATGTGGAAGCATCCGAAGCGGCAGCCTTGGGAGGCAACGGTTGAGGGTTGAGGGCGGCCGCTTGCGCGCGCTTGAACAACCAATAGGACATGAAGATCATCATGGCGCCAACAAGCGGGTGGATGGCCACCACCCACGAGCCCGCAGGGGTGATGAACTCCGGTGAGGAGCCCGTCAGCATGCCGCCCACGATGAAGATGATCAGCTGAAGCCAGGTGAGCAGGAAAATTCCGGCAGCCAGCCAGATGGTGCGTGAGCCCACTTTGGCAATGGCCGCTACGATCGCGGCCAGCAACGCTGAGTACCGCAGCACATATTGGCCGTTGACTGAGTGGTAGACGCCGGCATCACGTTGGGCTTCGATGGTGTTTTGGAAATGGAAATATCCGGCAAAAAACAGCTGTGCGAGTGCTGACAGCAGGACAATCGCGGAAAGGACCAGGAGGGCTTTGCGCATTGGGGAATCCTCTGGTAATCAATTCACAGATTCTTCAAGGCCTTCTAACCGCCGGCTCCCTGGCTGCGGGCTTCCCCCCCCCCGCCGACGGCTGGCCGCCAAGCTGCCTGGACCAGGGGCAACCATTAAGGGCGGAGAGCTTCACTAGGAATCGTAGAGTTGCTGGAGTTCAATAGCAAGAGGGCTGAGGAACATTGTTCCGGCAGGCTTCCTACTGCTCCTGCCCCACGTCCTTGCCCACGTCTTTGGCATCCATGATCCTGTAGGCGTAGCCCTGCTCGGCCAGGAACCTTTGGCGTTTCGCCGCGAAATCCTGGTCCAGTGTGTCCCGGGCTACCAAGGAGTAGAACCGGGCTGCCCGGCCATCCTGTTTGGGTCGCAGGAGGCGTCCCAAGCGTTGGGCCTCTTCCTGCCGTGAGCCAAAGGAGCCTGAGACCTGGATGGCAACCGAGGCTTCGGGGAGGTCGATGGAGAAGTTGGCCACCTTGGATACCACCAGGGTGTGAATCTCACCTTTTCGGAAAGCGTCGAAGAGTTTCTGCCGTGCCTTGACACTGGTTTCGCCCTTGATCAAGGGAGCGTCCAAGCGTTCGGCAATCTCATCAAGTTGGTCGATGTATTGACCGATCACCAACAGTTGTTCACCCTTGTGGACGGCTACAAGTTCTTCCACGAGTTTGGTTTTGGTCTCCGAGGTGGCGCAGAGGCGGTACTTGTCAGCGTCCTCTGCCATGGCGTAGGCCACCCGTTCGTCCCGGGGGAGGTCTACCCGGACTTCAACACAGTCAGCGGGGGCAATGTAGCCCTGCGCTTCAATGTCCTTCCACGGTGCGTCGTAGCGCTTGGGCCCAATAAGGCTGAACACCTCGCCTTCACGTCCGTCCTCCCGCACCAGCGTTGCCGTGAGGCCAAGCCGACGCCGGGCCTGGAGGTCTGCGGTCATCCGGAAGATCGGGGCCGGCAGCAGGTGGACTTCGTCATAGATGATCAGTCCCCAGTCGTGCCCGTCCACGAGTTCCAGGTGCGGGTAGAGCCCGCCGCGCTTGGTGGTAAGGACTTGATAGGTAGCGATGGTGACGGGCCGGACCTCTTTGACGGCACCGGAGTACTCGCCGATCTCGTCTTCGGTCAGCGACGTCCGTTTGAGCAGTTCGTCCTTCCACTGCCGGGCAGAGACGGTATTGGTGACCAGGATGAGGGTTGTGGTGGAGGACGTGGCCATCGCTGCCGCGCCTACCAGCGTCTTTCCGGCACCGCAGGGAAGCACGACGACGCCGCTGCCGCCGGCCCAGAAGTTTTCCGTGGCCAGCTTTTGGTACGGACGCAGCTGCCAGCCGCTTTCGTCCAGCATGATCAGGTGTGGTTGCCCGTCCACGTAGCCGGCAAGGTCTTCGGCCGGCCACCCCAGCTTGAGCAGTAATTGCTTCAACTGCCCGCGCTGGGAGGAATGGACCACCACGGTTTCGCCATCGATCCTGGGCCCCAGCAGAGGAGCGATCTTCTTGGCGCGGATGACTTCCTCCAGCACGGGGTAGTCATCGGTCCGCATCACCAGTCCGTGCTGGGCGTCCTTTTCCAGCCGTAGCCGGCCGTAACGGGACATGGTCTCTTCGATATCAATCAGCAGAGCATGAGGGACAGGGAAGCGGGAGTACTTCAGGAGCGTGTCCAGCACCTGTTCAGCATCCAGCCCTGCAGCCCGGGCGTTCCAGAGGCCCAGCGGCGTGAGCCTGTAGCTGTGCATATGTTCCGGGGCGCGCTCCAGCTCGGCGAAGGCGGCGATTGCATGCCGGGCCTCGGTAGCCAGCTCATGGTCGACCTCAAGCAGGATGGTCTTGTCACTTTGTACGATCAGCGGACCGTCGGTCACTATTGAGTCCTCTTCACGAGCGCAGCTCCTTTGCGGGTTCCACATCGATGATCCGGTGGATGGACAACACGCGTTCGGTGTCCTTGGCGGGGTCGAATACCCTCACGCGCCCACCGGAGACAGATACTGGAACAACGGTTTCAGTGTTGGAATTCCCCAAACTGTCCACCACGTTCATGGTGACGGCCTGTTTGAGCCGGATGGCCGTCTGCAGGGTTTCCAGGCCGAGCTGGGTGGACGCTTCGCCGGTGGTTTCTGCCGGGACGGCGCGGTGTTGCCGCAGGACCGAAAGCTGGGCTTCGACGTCGTCCTCCGGCGGAGCCGTGCGGGGCGCCGTGTAAACCGGGCGGGCGCTGCCGGGGACCGCCTGGGTCCGTTTGAAACGCACGACGGCGGTTTCAGCCTCCTGCACCGCAGGCGAGAGGCCCAGCTCGCGAAGGACACGCGCAGTTTCGCGGGGACTTGCAGAGGACGTGAGCACGGTGGGCGCGATGCGCACCAAGCTCAGCGCCGACGTCCGGGCCTCGCGGAGAAGATCGGTTATGGCTGTTTCGTCGTCGCTCTGGATGAAGCTGGCACTCGTTCCAATGCGGAGGCGGCCGTGCCTGGAAGCCGTGTCCTGGACAAGGTACTCCAAGGGCTGCGGGACGTCCGTGGCCGAGTGCTCACGGAGGAACGCCAACAGCGATTCCGCATCCTGTCCGGCGTCGAGCGCCCTGCGAACGGTGGTGGCCGAGAACCGATAAATCGACGCCGGTCCCTGGCCCTCGGCGTCGGCCATCAACAACAGCGTTTCGCTCAGTTCAGGCGCCAGGTATCCGGGCGCCACAGCCGTGAGATCGGCTTGGAGGAGGATGTGGTTCACGGCGGCGGGCAAGTGCTCGCCAAGGATGGTCATAGCCTTTTCGGGTTGGCCGTCAGCCATGGCAGAACCCAACTGTGTCAACGCTCCGGATCCCATCAAGCCCAGGAGCGTGGCTTCTTCAAGGATGCCGCGGACCAGGGAACTGAACCGGCGGGACATCCGCGGCTGCGCCCACTCGGCCCGCTGCAAAACAGCTCCGGCATCCAAAACGGGAGCTTTGCCATCCGGTGCCGCTGCTTCCGCCGTGAGCTCGTTCAGGATTTCCAGGACCCGACGGCGTACCACCGGAGCGTCGGGTCGTTGCGCCTCTGCGGACAATGCGTTGATGGTGGTGCCGGCCGCTCCCTGGTGCGCGGCCGACGACGACGGGCCGGCGAGGGGTTGCCCCACCAGGGAAGGTGCCCGCTCACTTGCCAGCCAGGCATTGACCAGCCAAAGCCACTGTTCCTGGCGGGGCAGATTAAGCCATTCGAGCGAGGGTGGCTGAACCCACGTGGAACTGTCCACGTCCAACCGGAGCAGTCCGGCCATGGCGCACAACTCCAGGAGCACCGCCGTCTCGTGGACGCCCAGGCGGATGGATTCGGCCAAACGCCGCAGCTCCCGCACACCCACACCACCGCTCCGTAGGGTAGCTAACGGCTGTTCCCGGACTGCGAACAACAGCTCGGCAGTCAGCCGAAGTATTTCGGCGATTGCCCCCATGGCCGCATTGCGTCGCAAGGCTGCACTGGTGTGGCCGAGCTCCGGAACCGGGGGTGCCAGCGTGAAGTCATCCACGATCGCACCCCCGCGCAAGGCAAGCCCCACGCTGTGGGGAAGCTCCACGTGGCCGGCGTCCAAGGGGACCAGCAAGCCGCGGGCCAACAGCCAGTCGATCGGGCCGACGTCGTGACTTTCGTGGGTGACCGAAGCCCGGCGCTGTGCTTGAGGTACTGCGCCCATGGCCCAGCTGCCGAATTTGTCCAGCAAGCCCACAGTCCGGTCCGGGGCCGTTGAAAGGATGGCGCGCAGGCTTTCGGGGGTAGAGGTCCAGCGTTGAAGCGCGAGGGCCGCATCCATGGGTGTGCTGGCGGGGTGGATACCGGCACCGCTTTGATGAAGCTCAGCCACCAACTGAACTACCCGCTGGGCGAAGGCCGGTTGAAGCCGGACAAGTTCGGTGTAACTGCGCCCAAGACCCGCCGGGTAGATTCCTATGACGTCCTTGAGGCTGCCCACCGGAAGGTAAAAGCGCTGACGGGATGAGGATGCAGGAGACCCCGCGGGCGGATCTGCCCTATGGACCAGCGCCAGTTCCTGCAATTTGGCGAGGATGGGATCCAGTGCCGAAAGAGTGGACCCGGCAATGACTTTCTTCAGCCCGGCCGCGGAAATACTGTGGCCGGTATCGGCATTGGTGCACAGGTGCAGTGTTTCCAGGACCTGCATTTCGG
The DNA here is from genome assembly GCF_902506065.1 of Arthrobacter sp. 9V. GTDB lineage: Bacteria > Actinomycetota > Actinomycetes > Actinomycetales > Micrococcaceae > Arthrobacter. The sequence continues at coordinate 3,612,987 of NZ_LR732912.1, read as the reverse complement.
GTTTGTTCAACCGCTCCAAAGCCCGCTGAACACTGACCCGGGCACTCGCTCTTGCGGCCAGGGCCGCAAAGTCGGGCGCCATGGGGGAGATGAGGTCCGGCCGCGCGGCAAACAAAGCCCGCAGCGATTTGTCGCTGCGCGCTTCGAGTTCCTTGCTGAGCGCGCGAATAAGGGACATCAATCCAACGTTACCGCCCCGGGGCCGCTGGTGCCGGTCAGCGGGGTGAAGGTTATTGCCGGCGGCGCTGACGAACTGAGTCAAGGAGCAGGATGATGGCAAGTATGAAAGCCACCGGCAGTCCGTAAAGGGCCGTCCACGTCACCCATACCGGCGGTACGCCCCCGTTAAAAGCCACTGCCATCACAGTGCCAACGGCAGTCAGGGAAAGGACTGCAACGACGGCGGCCATGATCATGAGGGGGCGGCGGTAACCCGGGGAAGTCATGGGCACAACGCTAGCAGCAGCCCTTGACGAGGATTCTTCTCCGGACTCTTGCTCCCGCTCTTGTCCCGTTCGCGGACTGCAAGATCGCGGCAAAGCGGGAATAGGAGGTCCGGCAGGATAACCTTGAAGGAACAGACCAACACGGACCGGGCTGTCACCCTCAATCCCGCAGATCCCTGTGGATGCGGTGATCGGCCCGACGTGTCTCCCAAAGCAAGAACGAAGAAGGTTGATTACGTGCCTACCGGCAAGGTCAAGTGGTATGACAAGGAAAAAGGCTTCGGATTCCTCGCAGCTGAAGACGGTCAGGAAGTATTCCTGCCCAAGACGTCCCTGCCCGCAGGCGTAACGGAGCTCAAAGCCGGAACCCGGGTTGAATTCGGTGTCGCTGACGGACGCCGCGGTGCACAGGCGCTGGGACTGCGTGTCCTGGAGAAGACGCCCTCCATTGCCAAAGCCAAGCGCATGAACGCCAAGGACCTCGCACCCATGGTGCAGGACCTGGTTACGGTGCTGGATAACCTCTCCGGCTCCTTGTCTTCAGGCAAGTACCCCGACGGCAACAAGGCCAAGGCCATCAGCCTGGCATTGCGCAAGGTTGCCGACGAGCTGGAAGCTTAGGACCGGCCATGACATCGGAATCCGCACAGGAAACCAAGGCCGGCCCTGAAGCTGCCCAGGCTCCTGGAAACGGGGACGCCCCCGCGCGGAAGTCCGGCGCGGCCAAACCCCGCACCGGTTTACCCGTGTGGCGTACCGGCAAGCCGGACGCGTTCCTGGCTGCCGCCGTCGATGTTGCACGTGGTGCAGTTGAGGGCATTGCCAACCCGGGAGAAATCGGTGCGCACTTGGGCGCCAAGTCGGAGGGCGACCGCGTGGTTACCCACCTGTTCGAATCCCGGCTCGCCGGTTACGGCGGCTGGCAGTGGTACGCCGTGGTGACCCGTAATTCGCGATCCAAGATTGTCACTGTGAGCGAGCTCGGTTTGCTGCCCTCCGAGGATTCCATCCTGGCTCCGGAATGGGTTCCGTGGGCCAAGCGCGTCCGTCCCGAGGACGAGACGCCCTTGGTGGAGGAGACCGTTGAGGACGTCAGCGAAGAGTCCGTGCAGGCCGCTGAAGACGAGGCTGCTGACTCGGCTGCGGATGCCGACGACGCTGAAGACGCTGACGAGCCGGAAGACGCGGATGAAACCGATGGTTCCGACGACTCCGACGACGACGAAGCCGGGGCTGAATAAGCATTGCGGAAACCCGGGGTGACCACAGTAAAGGCGGACGCTGATGTCCACCTTTAGGTCACTGGGAATCCTCAACTACCGCATCTGGTTCTTTGGTGCGCTGATCTCCAACATCGGCACCTGGATGCAGCGGACGGCGCAGGACTGGTTGGTCTTTGACCACTTGACCGCGCACGACGCCGGGGCCATGGGCATTACCTTGGCCCTCCAACTCGGTCCCCAGCTTTTCCTTGCACCGTGGGCAGGGCTGCTGGCCGACCGTTACAGCCGGCGGAAGCTCCTGTTCCTCACCTTGGTGGCCATGGCCCTGCTCAGCACCGGGCTGGGCGTGTTGGTGCTTCTGGGCGTGGCCGAACTCTGGCACGTCTACCTCTTTGCTTTGATGCTTGGAATTGTCACCGCCGTGGACGCCCCTGTCCGGCAGACTTTCGTTTCCGAACTCGTCACCGATGATTATCTGCCCAACGCGGTGGCGCTCAACAGCGCCTCCTTCAATGTGGCTCGGATGATCGGCCCTGCTGTTTCCGGTGTTTTGACGGTGGTGGTGGGTCCGGGCTGGGTGTTCCTCATCAACACCGTGTCCTTCGTGGCCATGCTCTGGGCATTGAAACTCATTCCCGCCTCCTCGCTCCGCAGCCAACCAAGGGCGGCCGCAGGCAAGGGCCGCATCAGGGAGGGTTTGCAGTACGTCCGGAACAGACCCGATATCCAGGTGGTCCTGGTGGCGATCTTCATTGTTGGCACGTTCGGGCTGAACTTCCCCTTGTTCATCGCAGCGATGGTGGGGACCCAATTCGGCATGGACGCCGGGGCATTCGGAGCCTTGAACTCGGTCATGGCAATCGGCTCGGTGACCGGTGCCTTGTTGGCTGCCCGGCGAGGAAGGCCGCGGCTCAGGCTGATCTTCGGGGCCGCCGGTGGATTCGGGGTTGCCAGCGCATTGGCCGCGCTGGCCCCCAACGCCCTGCTTTTTGGGCTCGCCCTGATTCCCTGCGGTCTCTTCGCCCTGACCCTGATCACCAGCGCCAACGGGTACGTGCAATCCACCACGGAGGCAGTCATGCGGGGGAGGGTCATGTCCCTGTACATGGCCATCTTCATGGGCGGCACCCCCATCGGGGCGCCTTTGGTGGGATGGGTGGCCAATGTGGGTGGGCCCAGGTGGGCCGTTGGCGTCGCGGCGGTGGCCGGCGTCAGCACCGCCGTCGTGGGCCTGCTGTGGATTATCCGTGCGAAGCAACTCCGGCTGCGCTTTGACCGGCGCGCCCGGGGGCTGAAGCACTTTCGGGTTGAGTCGTTGTTGGCCCCTCCGGAGACGGACGACGGCGATGCGCGCCGGCAGGGCAGCTAGCACGCCTTAACCGGCCAGCGCGCCTTAAACGCCGGCGGCGCCGTCCGGGAACAACCCGCACGACGCCGACCTCAGCCTTGGTGCTACTTCTTCAGTTCGCCCACCACGTAGTCAATGCTGGCGAGCAGCGCGGAAACGTCGTCCGGCTCGATGGCCACGAACGTGGCGATGCGGAGCTGGTTGCGGCCGAGCTTACGGTATGGCTCGGTGTCCACCACGCCGTTGGCACGCAGGACTTTGGCGATCGCTGCGGCGTCAATGGAGTCGTCGAAGTCGATGGTGGCGATGACGTTGGAGCGGTCTTCGGCGTTGGCAACGAAGGGTGTTGCGTACTCGGAGGCCTCAGCCCAGGAGTAGATGCGGTTGGCGGAGTCTGCCGTGCGCTTGCTGGCGAAGTCCAGGCCGCCGTTGCTGTTGAGCCACTGGACCTGGGCATCCAAGGTCACCAAGGTGGACAGCGACGGGGTGTTGTACGTCTGGTTCAGCTTGGAGTTATCAATGGCTGTCTGCAGGTCCAGGAAGTCAGGGATCCAGCGTCCGCTGGCCTTGACGCGTGCGGCGCGCTCCAGGGCGGCGGGGGAGAAGAGCCCCAGCCAGAGGCCGCCGTCGGAGGCGAAGTTCTTTTGCGGGGCGAAGTAGTAGACGTCCGACTCTGCGACGTCAACGTCAAGCCCGCCTGCCGCAGAAGTAGCGTCCACCAGCACGAGGGAGCCTTCGTCAGCACCCTGGACCCGCTTCACGGGAGCGGCCACACCTGTTGACGTTTCGTTCTGGGGCCAGGCGTAAACGTCAACGCCGGCTTCGGCTTGGGACACCGGACGGGTTCCGGGCTCGGCCTTGATGATGGACGAAGCATCAAGGAAGGGTGCTTTGTTGGTGGCCGCGGCGAACTTGGAACCGAACTCACCGAAGGACAGGTGCTGTGCCTTCTTTTCTACCAAGCCAAAGGCAGCCACATCCCAAAACGCCGTTGAACCGCCAACACCGAGAACAACTTCATAGCCCTCCGGAGCGCGGAAGAACTGGCTGAGTCCCTCACGAACCGAACCCACCAGGTTCTTGACCGGAGCCTGGCGGTGGGAGGTGCCGAGGATGGTGGACGATGCTGCAGACAACGCCTCGATCTGTTCCGGGCGAACCTTGGACGGTCCAGCGCCGAAGCGTCCGTCCTTGGGCAGCAGGTCGGCGGGAATGGTGATGCTGTTGTCGCTCACGTGGCGCTCCAATGGGTGTCGGCTGGTGATGGGAGGTGGCATGGGGCATCAACTGCCCCTTCGACACCCCAATTCTGCCTGACAAGGCCCGGGGGCAGGAACCTGCGGGCTTCATAGTCCGCCACGTGGAATGCGGTCCCGCCGAATGCGACCGGAATTATCCAGAGTAATTCCAAATAAGCTAGGCTGGGGGTTGGCGTTCAAGGGGCGGCGGTGCACACCGTCCGCCCTGGCAAGGGACGCGGTACGGTGGAGATTACGCAAGAAACTGCGTTCGAGGAGAGCTGAGCTGGATGACGGATCTGATCGATACCACTGAGATGTATCTTCGGACCATTTTGGAGCTTGAAGAAGAAAACATTGTGGCTCTCCGGGCCCGCATCGCCGAGCGCCTGCGCCACTCCGGACCCACTGTTTCCCAGACCATCGGCCGCATGGAGCGCGATGGCCTGGTGATTGTGTCCAACGACCGCCATCTGGAACTCACGGAAGCAGGCCGGAAGCGCGCCACCGAAGTCATGCGCAAACACCGCCTCGCGGAGCGCCTGCTGGCTGACGTGATCGGGCTGGACTGGGCTTACGTGCACGACGAAGCGTGCCGCTGGGAGCATGTCATGAGCGAGCGCGTGGAGCGTCGCCTTTACGAGCTGCTGGAGCACCCCACAGAGTCTCCTTACGGGAACCCCATCCCCGGACTTGAAGCACTTGGGGGCCTTGCCAGCCAGCCCTTCCCGCGGCTCGACGTCAACCTGCTGCAGGCCATGGACGGATACGCGGCCGATTCCCGCGTGGTGGTCAGCCGCCTCGCCGAGCCCATCCAGGTGGAGCCGGAGCTTCTGACGCAGTTGGATGAAGGCGGAATCCGGCCGGGCGCGAATGTTTCGCTGGAACGCGTCGGCGAGTACATCTCGGTGCGCGTTCCCGGCATCGAAGGTGCTTTGGAGCTGCCTCCGGAAGTTGCCGCGCACGTCTTCGTTTCCCTCAACTAGGCGTAGTTGGGCATTAGGGTGTCAAACCTCACTTTTGGAGGTTTCCCTCGCGCGTGACCTGCGGTTTTCCGAAAAAGATGATAAGGGCCCTCCTCGCTGAGCGCCTTGTTGTTGATAACGAATTTATTACCAAGGGCCTTAATCCCCTATAGTTATTTACTAGCGCCGATACCAAAGCGTTACCTGATCCGGAGCCGAGCTCTGCCAGCGGATCAGGTGTGTCACCCACCACTGGCAGAGGCGGGGGAACCACAAGCGGCTGTCTAAAGAAGCAGCCTTGGGGTGAAGTCCGCAGCAGAAGTGCCCACGTATACAAGTCCCTCTTGGGATACCTGTGTGCCGTGAGCGCCTCGTGCGGACCGGGTCGTTTGTACTCTCTGACCCGAATCCGACAGCTAACTTCGCAGGCTTTTGAGAGAGGAACAGAGTTTGACATCGCAGAACGTCAGGGGCCGCCGCCGCGCGTCCGGCCCCGCTGCTGAGCTGCGGCCAGCCACCGTCGTAACGGAGATCCGGCCCCGCGACACCGAGCGTCAGGTGCGCCGCCGTAAGAGCCCGTTGCGCCAGGTTGCCGACTTCGCCGCTGCCAGCGGCGTCGGGCAGAAAGCCGGTGTTGCGCTTGCCGCCACCGGACTCGCCCTGACTGTCGGCCTGCCGGCCACCAGCCCTGTCATGGCCACGTCCGAATCGGGCCAGACCGAATCGGCCCTCGCAGTAGCTGCCCCTGCCGGCAGCCAACCCGAGGTTTCCGCTGCCGCGTCGGCCAAGATCGACTTCAGCCGCGCCGCCGTTGCCACTGCCGCTGACCCCGATGGGAAGCTGAAGCAACTGCTCAGCGCCCAGTCGGCCGGAAGCATCCAGCGCGCCTCATCCGTGGGCACCATGGCCAGCCCCCTTGACACGCTCACCACGGCGTCACCGTTCGGTTACCGCGTCAGCCCGCTTACGGGCGGCGCCGGGGACTTCCACCGCGGCCAGGACTTCGTAGCCCAGTGCGGCACCGCTGTGCACGCAGCAGCCACCGGCAAAGTAACTTTCGCCGGATGGCATGAGTACGGTGGAGGCAACCGCGTGGTCATCGACCATGGCAACGGCCTCGAAACCACGTACAACCACCTGTCGTCCTTCACCGTTCAGGTAGGACAGACCGTGAACCGCGGCGACACCGTCGCGCTGAGCGGCACTACGGGCGCTTCCACCGGATGCCACCTCCACTTTGAGGTCCAGGTCAACGGTGAAGTAGTAGACCCCATGGGCTGGCTCTAACCCACTTGATGGTCGCCTCTCGCATTTGCGGAACACCCCGTGACCTGAATGTGACATTTGCGTTCAATTGTTATAGCGTACAGAGCGCATCGGCTTTTTAGGGGGCCGGTGCACTTGAGTGGATTGCCTAGCTCTGCCACCGCTCAAGGTCCGTTCGCATAAATCGTCTGGCAGGGGCGGGGGAACCACTTCTGGTCTTCGTGAGAAGGCCTTGGGGTTAAGTCGCAAAGCTTCTCTTGAAGCAGCGCGGCCGGATGACTCCCATCCGAATCCGACAGCTCACCTCGCAGGCATTGGGAGAGGCTACCTACGTGTCATCACGCACTACCCCTGCGCGCCATCGCGCCCAAACGGTTCGTATGAACCCTTTGAACACGCTTTCCAAGGCTGTTACCACCAATGCTGGAACCGTGGGCCGTCAGGCCGTCGTTCTGGCCGCAGCCTCAGGCCTCGTCCTCACCGTCGGTTTGCCCGCACAGGCAGCCGACGCCGATGCTTCCAAAGCCGAAGTCTCCAGTACCCAACAACTGGTAGTTACGGCCGTGGTCACCGCAGAGCCAACAGCCACAGTTTCCTTCGAGAGCCCCACCGTGGCCACTAAGGAAGCCCCCAAAGTGGTCCAGCCTGCAGCGAAGGATGCCGAGCGCACAGCGGCAACCACTGAAGAAGCTTCTGAAGCCGTTACGGCGAAGTCCGCCGAAGCCAAGGACGCCGCTGCCACAGCAGCTGCCTCCGGCCTGGCGGCTATTGCCTACACCGGTATCGGCTCACCCTACGTCTGGGGCGGAACAACCCCCAACGGTTGGGATTGCTCCGGCTTCACCCAGTGGGTCTATGCCCAGGCAGGCATCAGCATCCCCCGCGTGAATGCCTGGACGGCAATGACGCCCACCAGCACTCCTTCTCCCGGCGACCTCGTCATGCAGAACGGCGGAGCCCACGTGGGCATCTACGTCGGCAACGGCATGATGATCAGCGCTTTGAACCCCGGTCAGGGAACGCTGCTGCACTCCGTGGCTTCCACCGGCACTTCCTCGTTCTACACCCTCCGCTAGAAATTATCCGGTTCGGGGTAGGGCGGCATGCCCACAATGCCGGCCAACCCACTACCCGCGTGCACCCCAACTGCATTCGGATACGAAAAGAGAAAATCATGACCAGTGCAAACAAGCTTGCACGGCACCGCGCTGAGGCCCCCAAGACCAGCTCGCTTGCCGTCATTGCCAAGGCTGTCAGCTCCAACGCCGGTGGCGTTGGCCGCCAGGCAGCAGTCATCGCCGCAGCTTCAGGCCTGGTCCTGACCAGTGGCATCGCGGCAAACGCCGCGGACACCAACGTGGATCGTGAATCCACGTCCGCGTCCACCTTGGACGTTCAGTCGGTGGCCCAGGCCACCATCGCCGCTGACTCCACCGTGGCCATCTCCTACGAGCGCCCTGTGGTCACCACCGTGGAAGCCCCGGCTCCCGTTGTGGTGGAAGAAGCCCCGGCGAAGGCTGAAGCCAAGGTTGAAGCCAAGGAAGCAACCGCGGTTGCAACCACGTCCGCTCCGGCAGCCAACGCAACTCTTGCTGTCAGCAATGTGACCCCTGCACCTGCAGCTCCGGCGGCTTCCAGCGGGCTCGGTGCAGCCATCGCTGCTGCTGCATACGCCCAGCTCGGCGTTACCCAGGACTGCACCATGCTGGTGACCAACTCCCTGGCAGCCGTAGGCATCAACTTCCACGACTGGCCTGCAGGCTACCTTTCCCTGGGCCGCACCGTCAGTGCAGCAGAAGCGCAGCCCGGCGACCTCGCCTACTACGCCAACGGTGGTTTGGCCGGACAGGCCCACATCGCTGTATACGTCGGCAACGGACAGGCAGTCCACGGTGGATGGAACGGATCCACCACGGCACTGTTCAGCGTCAACGTTGGCTCCGGCCCGGTTTTCATCCGCGTCAACGGCTGATTCACATTCCTGAAGAACACCCCGCAGGCTCTGGCCGGCGGGGTGTTCTGCTTTAACCACGCATGAACACTTGCCGACACTGTGAGCGAAACGACAGAAAAATTCGTTGATACGGCATATAAGTGCTTACCCTTGTGTTGTCGATCCACAGCCCGTACATGCAGAGGGCAGCCGGCCCTCGTGCCCCTGACGGGTGCGGCCGTGAAGAGGTACGTGCATGCGCACACTCGTTCTGAATGCTGGATATGAACCGCTGGCGGTAATAACATTCCGCCGGGCGCTGGTTCTTGTGCTGACCGGGAAAGCTAGCGTGGTGGCCGAAGGCGACGAGCCTGTCGTCGGGCCACAGGAGATTCTGGGAAGACCTTCCGTGATCCTCCTCAACCGCTATATCCGTCCCCAGTACAACAAGATCACTGCCGTGAGCAGACGCGGGGTACTTCGCCGCGACGGCCACCGCTGCGCCTACTGCGGGAAAACAGCCCACACCATAGACCACGTCCACCCCAAATCCAGGGGCGGCGCGGATTCCTGGGAAAACCTGGTTGCGGCGTGTTTGAAATGCAACAACGCCAAGAGCGACCACACCCTGGCCGAGATGGGCTGGAAACTCCGTTTCAAACCCGGCGTGCCCCAGGGAACCATGTGGCAGATCAAAGAACTCGAGAAACCTGCGCCGGACTGGGACCCGTTCCTTTTGCCGGAATCCGCTGCCTGATCGATTTCTGCTGACCTCCGGCCGTCCCGGGTAGTCTGGGCGGATGGAGTTCAATGCCGTCATTTTGGCGGGTGGCAGGGCCACCCGCCTCGGTGGCGTGCCCAAGCCAGGCTTGAAGTACGACGGCGAGACCCTCCTTTCGCATGCCCTGGAGGCTGCCCGGGGTGCTTCCGCGGTAGTGGTGGTAGGGCCGGATTTGCCAAGCCCGGAGCACAGTGGTGAGCCGGCAACCACAGGACAGCCCGGCGCCGGAGGAGAGGTCTCCAGCAGTGTCCTGCGGGCGCGCGAGGAACCGGTTTTCGCCGGGCCGGCAGCAGCCATCGCAGCCGGTTTGAAAGCGTTGAAGAAGAACGCCAAACGCAGTCCATGGACTCTGGTGCTGGCCTGCGACATGCCGCATGCATCCCGCGGTGTTGGCCTCCTGTGGGCCGCACTGGAGTCCAATCCCGGAGTGGAAGGAGCCATGGCCGTCTCCAGCGATGGCCGGAAGCAGCCACTTCTGGGGGCCTACAGTACAGCTGCTTTGGAAAGGGAAGTGGCCGTAGCTTCGGAAGGTTCCGGGTTAACGGACTCTCCAGTGTTCCGGCTGCTTGCTAGGCTGAACCTGCTGGATGTTGACGTCCCCGTAGGATCCACCGATGACGTGGATACGTGGGAGGACGCTGCGGCTTTGGGCATTGACTACGAGTTGGAGGCGGACGTGAAGAGCCAGGAAGAGACACTCGAGGAATGGTGCCGGACGCTGCTTCAGGCTTTCGAGCTTGAGGGCGTGGAAGTGGACATCAACGAGGTCCTCGCGGTGGCAGGAGTAGCGGCGCATTCGGTGGTGCGTCCGGCCGCGCCCCTGACAACCTTTATTGCCGGATACGCGGCCGGCATGGCCCGCGGAATCGGTCAGGCCAGCGATGACGCGTCCATGAACGCTGCCCTGGAACTGGCCCGCAAAATTGCCAAAGAGTACTCGGAGACCGGGACCGGCCCGGAATGACGCAGGCCCCCCACGAGGGCCATCACGCGGCACACACATGGCATGAGGCCCGGCAGCGCGCGTTCGATGCAGCTGCTCCCATCCCGTCAGGCCCCGTTCCTCTCAGCTCAGCGCTTGGCCGCACCTTGGCTTCTGATGCCCTGGCTGTGCAGGACATGCCGCACTACGCCTCGTCCGCTATGGATGGGTGGGCAGTCAATGGCAGCGGCCCGTGGATCCTCAGCGAGCCGGGGCAGAGGCTCGCACCGCACCAGGCGAGTCCGATTGTTACGGGTGGGCTGATACCGCCCGGTGCCAAAGCGGTGCTGCGGAGCGAGAGTGGTGTGATAGCCACTGACGACGACGGCCTGCCGGTTCTTGCGCTTGGCGGCAGCGCCAAACCGGGGGAGCCCCGCAACGGTCAACACGTCCGCAAAGCTGCAGAAGAGGCAGCCGAGGGGGACGTCCTGCTCAAGGCCGGGACGGTGCTGAATCCGGCCCACATTGCCTTGGCAGCGCTGGCGGGCCTGGACCACCTGGATGTTCTTGGAAAACCGTTGGTCCGTTTCCTTCTGACGGGTTCGGAAGTGGTATCCCATGGGGTTCCAAGGCCCGGCCAGGTCAGGGACACCTTCGGCCCGCAACTGGGGGCCGTGGTGGAGCTTCTGGGCGGCATCGCCGGGGAACAGCTAAGGGTAGGTGACAGCTACGAAGAGTGGATCGATGCCCTCCAGGACACCGAGCCGACGCTGGATGAGCTGACCCCCGACCAAGGCGCGGTTGAAGCGGAACCGCCTGCCGACGTCGTTATTACTACGGGTGGGACGGGTCGTTCGGGAACGGACCACCTGCGCAAGGCAGTAGCTGAGCTCGGCGGCAGTTTGCTGATAGATGGCATTGCCATGCGCCCCGGACATCCTGCCGTGTTGGCTGAGCTGCCCGATGGCCGTTTTGTGTTGGGACTGCCGGGAAATCCGCTGGCTGCCATGATGGCTTTGTTCACAGTGGGTGCACCCCTGCTGGCTGCTTTGGGTCATGGCCGCTTGGCAGAGGTGGCTGAGGTCGCTTGCGGCACCACCCTTGATGCCGAGCCCGGCCGCACGCGCCTGATGCCATTCAAGCTGGTGTACGGGTTGGCGTCGCCGGCCAACCATGCGGGTCCTGGAATGATGCGTGGCCTGGCCGGCGCGGACGGCGTGATGGTGGTTCCGCCGCACGGAGTCCAGCTGGGTGAGATGGTGCCCGCGTTCCCCCTGCCTTGGGGCAAAGCGCTGCCCGTTCCGAAGGCTCCGGAAGAGAAGACCCGGAAACCGTCACCGCGGCAACAAAGGAAGGCTCCTTCCGGCCCGGTGGACTGGAGCGCGCTGGACAACTGAGAGGTGTCATAAAGAGCTTTGGCTCTGGTGACAAAGTGCAATGATGGAGTCATGAACAGGCATGCTCCCGAACAGGACATCAACGAAGATGACCTGCAGATCCACCCACCCAAACAAGCAGCGGCAGGCGTCAAGGCTGTCACGGTTGCCCTGGAACGCGGTTACGCCCAAGCCGGTGTGGGCCGTACTGTGCGTTCCATGCTCAGGGTCAACCAGCATGACGGCTTCGATTGTCCGGGGTGTGCATGGCCGGAATCAATCACGGGCAAACGCAGTCCCGCAGAGTTTTGCGAAAACGGTGCCAAGGCAATTGCCGAGGAAAGCACCACCAGGACAGTCGGTGCAGGGTTCTGGGCCAAGCATTCCCTGGCGGACCTTGAGGATAAGACCGAATACTGGCTGGGAAGCCAGGGCAGATTGTCCGAGCCCGTGGTGATCCGACCCGGTGACACCCACTATTCGCCCATCAGCTGGTCCGATGCCTTTGCCCTGATCGGTGAACACATCAACGCCACAACCCCGGATAAGTGCGTTTTCTACACCTCCGGCCGGACGGCCAACGAGACCGCATTCATGTATCAGCTGTTTGCGCGCAGCCTGGGAACCAACAACCTTCCTGACTGCTCCAATATGTGCCATGAATCTTCCGGGAGCGCCCTGAACCCGACCATTGGAATCGGAAAAGGCACTGTCTCGCTGGAGGACATCCACCACGCGGAGTTGGTCCTGGTTGTGGGCCAGAATCCCGGAACCAACCACCCCCGCATGCTGTCCGCCCTGCGCGACTGCAAGAACAACGGCGGCAAGATCATCGCCGTCAACCCGCTCCCCGAGGCCGGCCTCTTGAACTTCAAGGACCCCCAGTCCCTCAACGGCGTGATCGGTGGCGGTACCACCATTGCTGATGAGTTCCTGCAGATCAAAGTGGGCGGTGACCTCGCACTGTTCCAGGCACTGGGCCACCTGCTCTTGGAGGAAGAGAAACGGAACCCGGGGACGGTCGTCGATCAATCCTTCATAGATGAGCAGACCGAAGGTTTCGCAGCTTACCAGGAAGCGCGCTCGGTGCTGGACTGGGACGAAACAGAGCGGGCCACAGGGCTCAGCCGGGAAGAAATCACCAAAGCGGCCGGGATGATGGCTGCCTCAAAGGCAACCATCATCTGCTGGGCTCTTGGGTTGACCCAGCAGCCCCACTCGGTGGATACGCTCCGCGAGATCATCAATCTGCTGCTGCTTCAGGGCAACTTCGGCAAGCGCGGAGCCGGCGCCTGTCCCGTCCGCGGCCACTCGAACGTCCAGGGTGACCGCACCATGGGCATCTGGGAAAAGCCCAAGGAATCCTTCCTGGCCGCGCTGGATGCCGAATTCGGCTTCCACATGCCCAGGGATCACGGCTACGACTCCGTGGAAACCCAGCACGCCCTGGAAAAGGGCGAAGTGGATGTTTTCGTCTCCATGGGCGGAAACTTCGCGGCGGCGGGTTCGGACACGGCGGCCCTTGAAGAAGGGTTGAAGAGGGCCGGACTGACAGTCCATATCTCCACCAAGCCCAACCGCGCCCACGTGGTGCACGGCAAGACGTCCCTGATCCTGCCGACGCTCGGCCGGACGGATACAGATGACAAGCATCCCAAGGGCAAACAGTTCCTCTCGGTGGAAGACTCCATGTCCGTCATCCATAAAACACAGGGACGGCTGGAACCGGTATCGGAGCATCTGTTGAGCGAACCGGTAATCGTTGCGCGTATGGCCCAAGCAACGCTGGGAGATAACCACAGCGTGGACTGGCGAGCCATGGCCGAGGATTACGACGTCATTCGGGACCATATCTCCCGCGTCATTCCCGGCTTTGAGGACTTCAATGCCAGGGTCCGCACCAAGAACGGTTTTGTGCTCCCCAACCCGCCCCGGGATACCCGTACCTTCGCCACGGACATCGGCAAGGGACGTTTCTCCGTGCGACCGCTGGAGTACCTTGAAGCACCAACAGGCCACCTGATTCTGCAGACGGTCCGCAGCCACGATCAATACAACACCACGTTCTACGGTTTGGATGACCGGTATCGAGGTGTCTCGGAAGGGCGCCGAGTGGTCCTGGTCCACCCGGAGGACCTGGCGGAACTGGGCTTCGAGGACCGCGACCTGGTGGATGTCATCTCCACCTTCGCCGGAACGGAACGGCGTGCCAACAAGTTCCGGCTTGTGGGCTACCCCACGGCCAGGGGATGTGCTGCGGCGTACTTCCCGGAGGCCAACGCGCTGGTACACCGCGAACTGGTGGCACGGGAATCCAACACCCCCGGCTACAAAGCCATGACGGTGCGCTTTATCAGGCATGAGGAGGACGGCTCCTGATATGGGACGTGTAACCCAGCGCCGCAAGGTGCACAAGTTTGTCCTGGACGGCTCGCCCCAGGCGTTGGAGCATCCCGTCCGGTTCAAGGAAGACGTCCTGGCTGTGGAGGAGCCGTTGGAGATCCGCCTGGGTGAGATGTCGTTCTCCGTAACCATGCGGACCCCCGGAGACGACTTCGACCTCGTCGCGGGGTTCCTGGTTTCGGAAGGGATTATCTGGGAGCCGGGACAGCTGGTTTCGGAGCGGTTCTGCTCCGGGGAAGACGAAAACGGGGTGCAGACCTTCAACGTGGTGGATGCGCAGCTTCGGCCGGACGTGGAACGGCCCGATACCGGCCGCAACGTCTACACTTCCAGCTCCTGTGGAATCTGCGGCACGGACTCGATCGAGGCTGTCCGCAAGTCCTCCCATCACAGCCCGCGCGAGGACGACGTCACGGTCCCGGTCCCGGCCTTGGCCGCCCTGCCGGACCGTCTCCGTGAGGCGCAGGCAGTCTTTGACAAAACCGGTGGTGTGCACGCTGCCGGACTCTTCAGGATCCACGACGACGGCAGCACCGAGCTGCTGTGCCTCCGGGAGGACGTGGGCAGGCACAACGCGGTGGACAAGGTGGTGGGCTGGGCCTTGCGAGCCGGCATGCTGCCCTTGAAGGGGACGGTGCTTCAGGTATCCGGCAGGGCTTCGTTCGAGCTCGTCCAGAAAGCAGCCATGGCAGGGATTCCCGTGCTGGCCGCCGTGAGCGCGCCGTCCAGCCTCGCGGCGGAACTGGCGGACGAAACGGGGATCACGTTGGCGGGGTTTAGCCGCGGGCACAGCCTCAATGTGTATGCCGGGCGGGACAGGGTTATTGCGGACGTGCCGGATGCAGAGGCTCAGGCCGTGGGTGATAGCCGACAGTCACTTGGCTATTAAGCTGGAACAACGTAGATTTTATCCATCGATTGGAAGCGTGGCGATCCCGCAGTCGCCGTCTGCAACCCGGCACGTCAGGGTTGCGGTAAAAGAGCCTTGTCACCCAGCGAACGCCCAAAGGGGAACTCATTGCACGACGACCGCCGGATCACTGAACAGCGTCTCGACCGGTTTGTTCGGGAACGCATTCTTCCGGCAATATACGGCAGGGCGATCCCGCTTCAGCTGAGTAGTTGGGACGTGCCGGGCGAACCCGTGCCCGCGGCCGAAGCCCTGCGCCAAATCTTTACGCCGCAGGAACCCGGCACCGCGTGGGGCAAGGCATGGAGCACCAAATGGCTGCGCCTCCAAGGCGAGGTACCGCAGGACTGGGGCATGACTGATTCCACCACGGTGGAAATCATCGTTGATCTTGGCTTCAACAGTGATGTTCCCGGGTTCCAGTGCGAAGGCACGGCATGGCGTTCTGATGGAAGCATCATCAAGGCCATTTCGCCGCGGAACTACCACGTGCCCCTCAAGCTTCTGGGCGGAGGCCAGTCCGTGGACTTCTATGTGGAGGCAGCAGCCAACCCGGACGTCGCGCAGGGGTGGTCGTTCGCCCCCACTCCGCTGGGGGATAAGGCCACTTCCGGCGATGAGCCCCGGTACAGGCTGGGCCGCATCGCCGTGGCTGAACTGAACGAAACAGTGTGGGAACTGAACCAGGACATCTGGACCCTGAGCGGGTTGATGCACGAACTTCCCGTGGAAATGCCCAGGCGCCATGAGATCCTGCGTGCGCTTGAACGCATGCTGGACGTCATGGACCCGGACGACGTCGCTGGAACGGCTGCCGCAGGCAGGGCAGAGCTGGCGCAGGTCCTCAGCCGTCCCGCGTACGCCTCTGCCCATGAACTGCTGGCTACCGGCCATGCGCACATCGACTCCGCCTGGCTGTGGCCCGTCCGCGAAACCATCCGGAAGTGCGCCCGCACTTTCTCCAACGTGGTGGCGTTGATGGATGAAGACCCCGACTTCGTGTTCTCCTGTTCTTCGGCACAGCAGATGGCCTGGATGAAGGAGTTCTTCCCTGAGCTCTTTGTACGCATCAGGGAAAAGGTGAAGGCCGGGCAGTTCGTTCCCGTGGGTGGCATGTGGGTGGAATCGGACACCAATATGCCAGGCGGCGAGGCCATGGCCCGCCAGTTCGTGGAAGGGAAGAGTTTCTTCCTGAACGAGTTCGGCATCGAGTGCCAGGAAGCGTGGCTGCCCGATTCGTTTGGCTACTCAGGTGCCATCCCGCAGATCGTTAAGGAAGCCGGCTCGCGGTGGTTCCTCACCCAGAAAATTTCCTGGAACAAAGTCAACCGGATGCCCCACCACACCTTCGCCTGGGAGGGCATTGACGGTACCCGGCTGTTCACGCATTTCCCGCCGGTGGACACATACAACGCTGAGCTGCACGGACGCGAATTGGCCCACGCCGAGCGCAATTACCGCGATCACGGCCGGGGAACAATGTCGCTGGTGCCGTTCGGCTACGGCGACGGCGGCGGCGGACCCACACGCGAAATGGTGGCCGCTGCCCATCGCACGGCGGATCTTGAAGGCTCTCCGAAGGTTCGCCTGGGCACTGCCAAAGAATTCTTCACGAAGGCCGAGGCCGAGTACACAAATCTGCCCGTCTGGGTGGGTGAGATGTACCTGGAAATGCACCGTGGGACCTACACCAGCCAGGCAAAGACCAAGCTCGGCAACCGGCGGAGCGAACACCTCTTGCGTGAAGCGGAGCTGTGGTGTGCCACAGCAGCCGTCCGTCTTGGCGAGGAATACACCTATCCGGCGGACGAACTCAAGCGTCTCTGGCGGCTGGTCCTCCTCCAGCAATTCCACGACATCCTGCCCGGCAGCTCCATCGCCTGGGTCCACCAGGACGCTGAGCGGAACTATGAAGCCATAGCCCGGGACCTCGAGGACATCATCAGCCACGCAGCGCGCGCACTGGTGGGGGAGGGCGATCAGCAATTCCTGCTGAACGCGGCTCCCCATCACCGCAACGGCGTGCCCGCTCTGGGGGCGGCCCGGGCCACCACACCGGAGTCCGGCGATTCGCCCCATCCCGGCGTCCAGGTTGACGAGCTCGACGAAGGCTACGTTTTGGATAACGGCATCATTCGCGCAGTCCTGAACCGTGACGGACTATTGACATCGCTGGTGGACCACGCCAGCGGCCGCGACGCCATAGCCCCCGGGCACACCGGAAACCTGCTGGAGCTCTTCCGCGATACCCCGAACGAATGGGACGCCTGGGACATCGAAGAATTCTACCGACGCAACGTCACCCCCTTGACCCGCGCTGATGCGATCGATGTTGAGCGCTCGCCAGGGGCCGTCGTCGTAGTGGTCAAACGCAAGGTGGGTGCCTCCACCATTGCGCAACGTCTGACTCTCGACGCCGGTGCGGAGTCGCTGCGTATCAGCACCACGGTGGACTGGCAGGAACGCGAAAAGATGCTCAAAATTGCCTTCCCTCTTGACGTCAGGGCGGACCGTTCGGCGTCCGAGACCCAATTTGGCCATGTCTTCCGCCCCACGCACACCAACACGTCCTGGGAGGCCGCCAAGTTCGAGATCTGCGCCCACCGTTGGATCCACGTTGCCGAGCCCGGCTACGGCGTAGCAGTGAGCAACTCCTCCAGCTACGGGCACGACGTCACCAGGGCGGTCCGTGCCGATGGCGGAACCACGACGACGATCCGCACCTCGCTGCTGCGCTCGGCCCGGTTCCCGGACCCGGAAGCGGACCGGGGTGAGCACACACTCGAATTGACCATCAGGCCCGGCGCTGAGATTGCTGATGCCGTGGAAGAGGGCTACCGAACCAACCTGAAGCCGAGGTTCATCACCGGCGGACAGGCCGTTGAGCCGCTGCTTTCCGTGTCCAACCCCGCAATTGTGGTGGAGGCGGTAAAGCTGGCTGAGGATGGCTCAGGCGATGTGATTGTGCGGCTCTACGAATCCTTGGGAGAGCGCTCAACGGGCACGCTGAAGGCCAATTTTGAGTGCGCTGATGCGGTGTCTACGGATCTGCTGGAGCGCCCCACGGAAGCCCCGGGTGTGACAGTTGAGGAGGGCTCCGTGGTGACCCTGGTGCTCCGGCCCTTCCAGTTGGTCACTTTGAGGCTTATGCGCTGAGCTACTCTGCTGGCTGGCCTCCTCCGCTGGCTGGGTTACTCCGCCAGTTCGGCGTCGACGGCATCCTTCACCACTTGGACCCGAAGGGGAATCACGGTGTCGTGGTGTTTGATCTGGTCTGCAACGTTCTTGGAGAAGACTTCGTCAACCAGGGTGGGCATGTTCTTCACACCGTTCAGGTAGCGCTTGGCGGCAAAGTCGAACTCTGACCTGTTGTTCTTGATCCGGCTGTTGAGAGCCTTGAGTTCGTCGGCAAGCTTGAGGTATTCCGCGTCCGGGGCGTTCCGGGCCGTGGCATCATCAATCTTCTTGACGTACTCGTCCTTGATCCGGACAAATTCGTTGTAGTTCTCCTCGGACTTCGCAGTTGTCTCTGCATGCGATTCCAGCTGCGCGATCTCGTTGTCCAAGGTGCGGGCAAACTCAACATAGGAGACGTTTTTGGATTCCTTGAGTTGGTTGACGGCTTCCCTGCACGGGACGGCCGCCTGTGCAAGGAGTGTTTGGCGTTCCCGAAGGGTGGCTGCCTTGGAACCTACAAAGAGTCCGCTGCATCCGGCACCGTCTTCCCTGAAGAGGCCTTCGAACCGGGGGTATGACTCCACGAGTCCCTCCATGGAGTCGAGGTAGGCCTGGTATGAATCACCCAGCTGGGCTACGGCCACAGCGGTGGTCCCTGCCTCGCCCCCGGTATCCTTGCCGGCCTGCACGTCGCTCAAGGCGGTCCGTGCGGAGTCCATGGCCTGCTGGAATCCCTCCCGCTCCTTGGCGGAGTTCTTCTCAGCCTCCTCTTGTGTTGCGGGGAGGTTGCGTGCCTTCTTATACGCGGCCAGATAGGCGTTGACAGCGGGCTGGATCTTGCCCCTTGCCTCAACTAATGCCGTCAGACGATCCTCCTTGAGGAGGGACAGGCTTTCCCTGCGCTGCTGGCCGGCAAAGTTGGTCAAGGCGATCACCACTGCCGCGGCAACCACCGCCAGCACAACTGCAATGGCAACAGCAATGAGGATGGGGCGGCGCTTACTGCGAACAGGCTCAACGGTCATGGCTATTTCCCCTCACCGGACGCGGCATCAAACTGTTCAAGGCTTTTCTTGAGGACGCCTTCGAATTCGGAGTTTGAGCTGTTGGCGCTTTCAATGATCTTTGAGTACTTATCCTTGGTGGCAGCTTCATACGTTGTTTGCGCCTTGGCGAACGCATCATTGATATCCAACAGTGCAACGCCGGCAAGGGTGCTCTTGCTGAGGCGCTCAAGGGCGTCCTTGCTGTTGAGCACTTCCTGCTGCTTGTCCCGCTGCCCCCGGATGACGGTCTCCACGTCCGTGAGCAGGATAGTGGTCTCGGCGTCGGCGCCCTCCTTGGCCGTGCCCAGCGCAGCCAGACACTCATCGGCGCTCTTGACGTAGTCCTGGGCATAGGACTCACTGGCGACGTTCAGGGATGAATGCAGGGCCGCGCACGGTCCGCCCACGGAGCGGTAGATGTTGGAGGTGTTGATCACCAGTTGGTCGTTGTAGGCAATCACCGCACTGTACTGATCCTTGAACCGGTTGAAGGCCTGGGCGAGTTCCTGATCCTGCAGTGCCGGCGAGTCCGCCATGTCTTCCAGGCGGTCACGATTTGCCTGTGACTCACGCACAATGCGCTCACGGTCCTGGCTCAGGACTTTTTCCTCCTCCGCCTGCCCCGCTTTTTCGGAAATGGCGTTCGAATACCGTCCGGAAAACTGTTGGACCAAGGGATCATAGAGGTTCATCGAGTTGTCCACTATGACGCGGTGCTTGTCCAGGCGCACAACGTCAGCGCGGCTTGTTCCGGCCGGACGCGAGAGGGCAAACCAGGTGCCAAGCCCGGCGGCCACCAAAGCCGCAACGAGGGCAATGACAATGATTGCCGTGCGTCCGGAGCGACCCCTGCCGGGCGCGCTGGCTGTCTCTTCCAAGGATTTTCCCCCATATTTATGAACTGCTTGTTCCTGCAAAACTCTTAAAGCGTGCAAAAGAGCCAAAAGTCTGTCAACGGCTTAGACGTCGTGCTGGAGCCTCTTCACGAAGAGCTTGGTCCGTTCCTGGCGCGGTGCCCGCAAGACTTCCGCAGCCGGTCCCCGCTCCACAACTACGCCGCCATCCATGAAAATCACTTCGTCTGCCACGTGCTGGGCAAAGGCGAGCTCATGGGTGACGATCACCATGGTCCACCCTTCCTCGGCGAGTTCCTTGATGACGCCCAGGACCTCGCCCACCAGCTCCGGGTCAAGCGCGGACGTGGGCTCGTCGAAGAGCAGCAGTTGGGGCTTGAGCGCCAACGCCCGGACGATTCCAACACGCTGCTGCTGGCCGCCGGAGAGCTCAAAAGGGTAGGCATCGCGTTTGTCCGCCAGGCCAACCCGTTCCAGTAAACGTTCCGCCTCGGCAATGGCCTCTGCTCGAGGCCGTTTTTGGACCTGGACGGGGCCTTCGATGATGTTCTTCAGCACGGTCATGTGAGGAAACAGGTTGTAATGCTGGAAGACCATGGCGCTGCGGTCCCGGAGGGCAGCCACCTCCTTCTTCCCAACTTTCGCGCCGAAGTCTATGGCGAGCTCGGCTGAGGAATCGCCGCTTCCAAAGGTGACCGTTCCGGCGTCGGGAATTTCCAGGCCATTCAACGAACGCAAGACCGTGGTCTTGCCCGAGCCCGATGGCCCGATCAGGGCCACTACCTGGCCGCGTCGGATATCAATGTCGATGTCGCGCAAAACGACGTTGCTTCCGAAAGCCTTGGCCAGGTTCCGCGCCTTCAGCACCGAGGCGGCGCCCGGCTGTTGTGTGGATTCGTCAGTGGGCAACATAGCGGTCCAATCTCTTTTCCACCGCGGATTGAGCAGTGGAAAGGACCAGGCAAATTACCCAGTAAACCAGGGCTGCCTGGAGGTAAAGGGCCATGAACTCCTGGCTGAACGCTGCGATTTGCTGGGCGTTGCGGAACAGTTCTGTGACCAGGATGAGCGAGGCGAGTGAGGTGTCTTTAACCAGCGAAATGAAGGTGTTGGACAACGGCGGAACGGACACCCGTGCGGCCTGGGGAAGGATGATGCGCAACAGCGCCTGCGGGCGGGACATGCCGATGGTGTGGCCGGCCTCCCATTGGCCTTTCGGCACGGAAAGGATGGCCGCACGAATGATCTCCGCCGCGTACCCGCCCACGTTCAATGAGAAGGCGATGATGGCGCTGGGCCAAGGGTCAAGCCGAATGCCGACGCTGGGCAGGCCGAAGAAGATCACAAAGAGCTGCACCAGCAGGGGCGTCCCGCGGATGACCGAGACGTAGAAGCGGCCGATTCCTGAGAGCAACCAGTTGGGGCTCAGGCGCATCAGGGCAACCACCAGCGCGAGCACCAGGCCGAAGGCGAAGGACGCAAGCGTCAGCGGTATGGTCCCGGTGACGGCACCGGTGATCAGAGGACCGAAGGAACTCCAGATGAGGTCCCAGTTCATCTATTTGGTGACGTCCGCGCCGAAGTACTTCTCCGAGATTTTAGCCAGGGTGCCATCTGCCTGGAGGTCGGCCAGTGCCTTGCTCACAGCTGATGCGAGCTCTGTGGAGCCTTTGCGGAACACCATGGCGCTCTCGGTTTTCTCCGGTGCCTCGGCAGCCACCTTCAGGCCCGAGTCGGGAGTGTTCTTGGCGTAGTCCAAGTACGTGAGTTTGTCATTGACCGTGGCATCCACTCGTCCCTGCTGAACCAGTGTGGCGGACTGTGCCCAGCCCTCCACGGCCTGGACGTTGGCGCCGGCTTCAACTGCCATCTTGTAGAAGTTGCTGGTCAACGACTGGGCGGTGGTCTTGCCCTTGAGGTCTGCGAAGCTGTTGATGCTGCTGTTGTCCGATTTGGTGACCACCACGCCGGTGGAAATGGTGTACGGCGTGGAGAACTCGTACTTGGCCTTGCGCTCGTCATTGATGGAGATCTGGTTGGCAATGGTGTCAAAGCGCTTGGATTCCAGGCCGGCAAAGATGCCGTCAAACTGGGTCTCCTGGAAGGTTGCCTTCACGCCGAGTTTCCCGGCCACTGCCTGGGCGATCTCGACGTCGAACCCGGTCAGCTCTCCCGCGCCTTCGGCGTGGAAGCTGAAGGGGCGGTAGGTGCCTTCAGTGGCGATGATGAGCTCACCTTTGGATTTGACGTCGGAAAGGGATGTATCACCGCCGGACTGGGCGGGCGTCGATCCTCCGCCGCATGCGGAAAGTGCAAGGGCGGCCGCGGCCACGGTTGCTGCGAGGACAGAGCGGCGGGTACGAAGGCTGTTCATGGAGCCATCTTAGTCACCGCCCCGGCCAGGCTTGGTGGTGACGTGCAAAGTGCCGTTAAAAAGGCTGAGTGGGGGCGGTCCCCAACAGCCCGCCACCACTCATCCCCCCAATTGTGATCACGTGGGCGCCACATCCACCGGAAACCCGTTCTCTGATTCCGGAGTCAGGCTGCAAGCCGCGTTCACACATTCATGATTGTGCCACGATCTAATGGTTTTGTGAAAGTCTTACGCCGAGAGTCTTTGCTTTCGGCGCGCAAAAGACTTGGACACCCAGATGCCGGCAAGCCCAACCGCTGTGAAAGTGGCCGCTGAGTAGTTGATAAGGACCCGCAGCCAGGCTTCCGAGAACGGGATGAGCGGGAACAGCTGGGACACCAGAAGAAGTGACAGGCCCAGCAGCAGCACTGCCGAAGCGATGCGCAGGAGCACAGGGGCAGTGCTCACCACAGTGCGCCAAATCGCAGGGACCAGGCAGGCCGCAACAAAGCCGGGATAAAGGCGGCCCATGAAGGCGTAGGCCTCCAAGGAAGGTCCCCAATGCAGGCCGCTCATACCGGCGGAAGAACCCTGCGTGTCCGTGATGACGAAGAAGAAAATAGTCAAAGCACCCACAAGTACCGCGGCGGCGATCCCCAAGGGTCCTCTGATGGCGCGCACGGCGGAGGCTGAACCGAATGCAGTGGCGATCTTGATGCCCATGAAATAGAAAGTGCCGTACAGCAGGAAGCGGAGAATCAGGTTGGCGATGTTCATCCCGCCGAGCCACCCGTCGATCACCAAGTAGGGGGCTTCAATGCTGATGAAGATGCTCAACGAGATCAGCGCGAAAATATAGAAAACCTCACGATTCTCTCCGCGCAAAGCGCTGGGAACCCTGGCGAGGGTGATTGCCAGGCACACCGCCAGCGAGACCCAGGGCAGGACAGCCGTCATCCGAGGTTCTCCCAAATTCGTTCAGTTCGTTCGTGGTCTTGTTCCTGGCGGCGGAGTGTTTTGCCCAGCGCCAACAGTCGTTCACCGGCCAATGTCACCAGTCTTCCCTGCGATAACCTGTCCAGAGCTTCCTGCCGGGCGTTGGGCGGCCAGCCGGCTTCAGCCTCCGTAATCAGCCCACCCGCCACCAAGCCACCCGCCGGCCCCACCCCTGCAGCGCGCGAAGTAGCGATTGCCAGTTCAGGCGGGAGCCTGTTGGCCGTCAAGTGGGCCGAGAAGTTCTGCGGTGCAATCCCGGTGGTTTCGCTGACCCGGTGCCTCAACTCGCCGTCGTCGATCGCGTCCACCCAGTTCCGCACGGAGGTGGGATGCGGTGGCTCCGAAAGACGCGGAGCGGGTGTGGAGCCCGGTTCGCTGCGGTCAACCACCGCACGCAGAAGGTCTATGGTGGCGATCTGGCTGACGAGTTCACAGGACGTGGGCGGAACGGGGTCGCCCCGGAGCTCGGCGTAAAGATCAAAAGTGGCGAGGGCTTCAACAGGATTGACGGCGAAGCCGCGGCTGATACTCACCAAAGTGGACTCGGCAACCTTGCCGCGGACCAACTGCTGGGCCAACGTTGTCCTCTTGATGCCCGCGATCCGGCAGACGTCAGCAGTGCTGGCCTCGGGCGCAACACCATGAAGCCAGCGCTGGAACGCCTTGGATGGTAAGGGCATGTGGAACTTTCCTGGATGGGCCGCTAAGGCAGAGACAAGCTGAGGACCTAAGTGGTAGTACGAAACGATTTTACGCCGACGCCACATTGAATTATGCTTGATGATTGAACCCGCTGGTCCGTACACCCCCCAAGTCCGGACCAGCGGGTTTTTCCATGCCCGCGGGAATCGCGGCCTGAATTTCTGCGTTCCCTTGCTGGAGGATAGACAATGACTGCAACTTTGGTGGCCAAGGATCTTGCCGGTGGTCATGGCCATCGCACGCTTTTCTCGGACCTTTCCCTGACCGTCGCGCCGGGCGACGTTGTAGGCGTGGTGGGAGCAAACGGTGCCGGAAAGTCCACGTTGCTGCGCATCCTTGCCGGAGTGGACCAGCCCCAGGCGGGGAATGTCAGCCTTGCGCCCTCGGATGCCTTTGTAGGCTGGTTGCCGCAGGAACACGAGCGCACCGCCGGGGAAACCATCGGGGCCTACATTGCCCGCCGAACCGGCTGCGCCCAAGCAACAAGCGAGATGGAATCCACGGCCGAAGCTCTCGGCTCCGGGGCTCCGGGAGCTGATGACGCGTACTCGCTGGCCTTCGATCGCTGGATGGCCTCCGGTGCAGCCGATCTGGAGGATCGCGTTCCGGCAGTCCTGGCAGACCTCGGCCTGGAACTGGGGGTCGATGCCCTGATGACCGGACTTTCCGGCGGGCAAGCTGCGCGCGTGGCGTTGGCCGCGTTGCTGCTCAGCCGCTTCGACGTAGTCCTTCTGGATGAGCCCACCAACGATCTTGACCTTGATGGACTTGCCCGGCTTGAGGCCTTCGTCCAGGGCCTTCGCGGCGGTGTGGTGCTGGTCTCGCACGACCGCGAATTCCTGGCCCGCTGCGTTACCACCGTGGTGGAACTGGATCTCGCCCAAAACTCAGTGGCCGTTTACGACGGCGGGTATGAGGCTTTCCTCGAAGAACGCGCTGTGGCCAAGCGCCACGCCCGGGAACGCTACGAGGAGTTCGCCAATACCAAGGCGGACCTCGTGTCCCGGGCACGTACCCAGCGTGAGTGGAGCTCCCAAGGCGTCCGGAACGCCATGAAAAAGAACCCGGACAATGACAAAATCCGCCGCGCCGCGAGCAGCGAATCGTCCGAGAAGCAGGCCCAAAAAGTCCGCCAGATGGAGTCCCGCATTGCCCGGCTGACCGAGGTGGAGGAACCCCGCAAAGAGTGGCAGCTCCAGTTCAGTATTGGCCAGGCACCCCGCTCAAGTGCCGTCGTCGCCACCTTGCGCAACGTCGTCGCCCGTCAGGGTGACTTCACCCTGGGTCCGGTGAACCTGCAACTCAACGGCGGCGAGCGCATTGGCATCACCGGACCGAACGGTGCCGGGAAGTCCACGCTTTTGCGTTTGTTGCTGGGGACCCAGGAACCCGACGACGGCGATGCCTCCAGGGGTGCCTCCGTGGCCATCGGCGAAATCGACCAGGCCCGTGGACTGCTCGACGGCGGGCGGCCGCTTGGTGACGCTGTTGAAGCTGTGCTGGTGGAGTGGAACAGCGCCGATGTCCGCACTCTGCTGGCCAAGTTCGGCTTGAAGGCCGATCACACTTCGCGGACCGTGGATTCGTTGTCACCGGGGGAGCGGACCCGCGCTGCGCTGGCGTTGCTGCAGGCCCGCGGCGTGAACCTGCTGGTGCTCGATGAGCCCACCAACCATTTGGATCTTCCGGCCATTGAGCAATTGGAGGAGGCGCTGGAAAGCTACGAGGGCGCGCTCCTGCTGGTCACGCACGACCGCCGGTTGTTGGAAAACGTTCGGCTCGATTCGCGTTGGCACTTGGAAAACGGCCAAGTGCAGGAACTTCATCACACCCCAAGCCAGGAGAAGCAAGCATGAGCATGGACCGCGTTGCCTGGAGTTCGCTGTACAACATCACTACTGCCAAGAGCGGCTCCAAACCGTTTTCCAAGGAAACCCTGAAAAGGGTCATGGCTTTCGCCGTGCCGCACAAGGGCAAGCTCATAGCGTTTGTGATTGCCTCCATCGCCGGTGCTTTCCTGGCTGTGGCTACTCCTGTGCTGGCCGGTCAGGTGGTGGACGCCATCATCGCGAACGCAGGCGTGGAAACGGTCATCCGGCTGGCCGTCCTGATTGCGATCGTCGCTGTAGGTGAGGCGGGTGTGGGCTTGGTGACGCGCTGGTTGTCCTCCACCATCGGCGAGGGCGTCATTGTTGACCTTCGCACCCGGGTGTTCGATCACGTGCAGCGCATGCCCATCGCGTTCTTCACCCGAACACGGACCGGTGCCTTGGTCAGCCGCCTGAACAATGACGTCATTGGGGCGCAGTCGGCTTTCGCGGGCACGCTTTCCGGGGTGGTCAGCAATGTGGTGGCTTTGGTCCTGACGCTTGCCGTCATGCTCAATACGTCTTGGCTTGTAACGGTGCTGGCCATGGTGTTGCTTCCCATCTTCCTGATTCCGGCCCGGCGCATGGGCTCGAAGTTGGCGGACCTGCGCCGCGAAGCCGCTGCACATAACGCCGCCATGGGCACGCAGATGACGGAGCGGTTTTCCGCCCCGGGTGCCACGTTGGTGAAGTTGTTCGGCCGCCCGGATGAGGAATCCCGTGAGTTTGCGGCACGTGCCGGCAGGGTACGGGACATAGGGATCCGGACTGCCATGCTGCAGTTCACCTTTGTAACGGCCTTGACCTTGGTCTCGGCGCTGGCATTGGCCTTGGTTTATGGTTTGGGCGGTTGGCTGGCAATAGGCGGGCAGCTTGCGCCCGGCGACGTAGTGGTGCTCGCGCTACTTCTGACCCGGCTCTACGCTCCACTGACGGCGCTGTCCAATGCCCGTGTGGAAATCATGAGTGCATTGGTCAGCTTTGAGCGGGTCTTTGAAATCCTGGACCTGAAGCCACTGATAACCGAGAAGCCGGATGCCGTGGAAGTTCCGGCCGGCCCGGTTGCAGTGGAGTTCGACGACGTCCGGTTCTCCTACCCTTCGGCCGAGAAAGTTTCGCTGGCTTCCCTTGAGGACGTTGCCACATTGGATACCCGGGGCGGGGAGGAAGTCCTGCACGGGGTCAGTTTCAGGGTTGAGCCGGGTCGGACTGTTGCCTTGGTGGGTTCCTCCGGTGCGGGCAAGTCCACTGTGGCCCAGCTGCTGTCGCGTTTGTACGACGTGGACTCCGGCGCCGTGCGCCTTGGTGGGCAAATGCCCGGATCAGGCGTGGACGTGCGTGATCTCAGTTTTGATTCCCTGCGGGACACCATGGGCATGGTGACCCAGGACGGACACCTCTTCCACGAAACCATTGCCTCCAACCTGCGTCTCGCCCGGCCGGACGCCACCGAGGAGGACATGTGGGATGTGCTGCGTCGGGCACGCCTGGAGCCGATGATCCGGTCCCTGCCTGATGGCTTGGAAACTGTGGTGGGGGAGCGCGGCTACCGGCTTTCCGGCGGCGAGCGCCAACGGCTCACCATTGCACGGCTCCTGATCAAGCAGCCCCGCGTTGTGATCCTGGACGAAGCCACGGCTGCCTTGGACTCCACTAACGAGGCCGCCGTCCAGGCGGCTTTGGGCGAGGCACTTGAGGGGCGTACCGCCGTCGTGATTGCGCACCGCTTGTCCACCATCCGTGCTGCAGATGCCATTCTGGTGGTTGAGGACGGCAGGATCGTGGAGCGTGGCACCCACACGGAGTTGCTTGCTGCGGATGGACGCTACGCGGAGCTCTACCAGACCCAGTTCGCGGAAGCTACGGCCGTGGCTCAGGAAGCGGTCCCGGAGCTGTAACCCACTGCTACCTACTTGGGCGTGGTCAACAGAGGGATGACGTGGTCGGTCAGCAAAGGCGCCAAGTCCGTGGGAAGCGGCGCGTGTAAATCCAGCCAGCGAATCTCGGCGATCTCCGCCGAGGGGTGCGCTTCCCAGATGCCGGGGGCGGTGAAGACGGTGGCTTCGATGGTGGTGGCTGCCTCATTGGCCGCTACCGCCAGCCACACACCGAACGGCTCCAGAAGGCCCGGTGTCACCTCGATTCCGACTTCCTCAAAGAGCTCCCGGGACGCAGCCTCGGCAGGAGTTTCGCCGGCTTCGGGCTTGCCGCCCGGGTGCATGAACTTGTCCGTGCCGCGCTTACGGACGGTCAGCAGATGGCCTTCTTGGTTGTAGACGCAGACCGCGCTCACAATGATCAGGTCGGTGCCGGTTTCACTCACAGTTGCCTCCCGGCGTCGATCCTCACCAGGTGCGATTCAAGGAGCAGATCCTTGGCGGGCCCCTGGACATCCCAGGTGAAACTGAACGAGTCCGGTCCCTCACGGACGTACTGGACACGGTAATCGTCCGGATCGCACCAGTGCTTATCCTGGTTGCCCTCTTCGGAGAAGCTCATCACGTGGAACGGCCGGCCGTCGGGGAAAAACACGTCCATTGACTCCGGCCCGGTGCCCGGTTTCAGGAGGTATTCGCGGAATGCCGGCCCTGAATGGCCAGGCCAATGCATGGTTCCGTCTTCGCGGTAGTCCAGGCCGCCGTCGGGGTTCCGGACATAGCGCACGACGCCGGTAAAGGTTCCGTGGGTGCCGGACGACCGGTCCAGGAGGGTCCGCTCCACGCGCCAGCGGCCGGCCAGGTAGGCCTGCAAATCCTGGGTGGGCTGCTGGTGGTTCAAGTGCCCTCGATTGGAATCGAACCAACGACACCGGCTTTAGGAGAGCCGTGCTCTATCCACTGAGCTACGAGGGCCTGTGTGTCCATGACTCCAAAATCCCACTGCTGGAGCTCGAGGGCCCGGACACGACTACAAGCATACAAGCTGCCGGGGCGCTGCCCGAACACCGCTAGGCTGACCATCATGAAAGGCCATGTCAGAGCACCGGCAACAGCTGGATCCTTCCTTCCGGACACCCGTAGCATCAGGGCGAATATTGGCGGGTGGGCGCAACTGAGCGTGGTCCAATACTTCGTGGCCGAGGCCGCCGTGATCGAAGCCTGGGCGGGCCCGGAGCCGTACAGCAGGGCTACCGGATTCATCAGCGACCTCGGGGCAGTCTCGTGCGGCATCTACGAAGACAGGGCGGTCTGTTCGCCGCTGCACCTGCTGATGAATGCCTCCTTCGTGGTGCAGGGACTGGCACTGGTCCTCGGTGCACTCTTTCTGACGGCCGGCCTGTTGAGCGTGGCGGCGCGGCCCGGTGTGCAGGCCCGGCGTTTCCGGGCTGTTGCAGGCGAACCCCCTCAGACAAGCGTCCTGACCGTGCCGTGGATACTGGCTGTCACCATCCGCATCCTCACCGGTGTTGCCGGGTTGGGAACGGTGATTGTGGGCCTGGTGCCCGAAGATCTGGGCTCTCCCTGGCATTTTGCGGGCGCCCTGATGTTCTTCATCGCCGGCGGCATTGCCCTGCTGCTCCTGGGAATGCTGTGGTGGCAGCAGACACCCGTGAGTTGGTTCCTCGCTGCGTGCGGGCTGATCTGTATCGGGTCGCTGGTCATCGGCGCCATCACCGGGATGGAAGTGCCGCAGCCGGGATTGCTGGAACGGTTTATGGGCTACCCGGTGACCATAGGCCTGGCAACTGCCGGCTTGGTGATCGCCCAGCGTGTGCAGACGGAACGGAAAGCCCACCGTCAGCGGACAGCGCTCAGGGCAGGCTGAGGTTGACGCACCCTTTGCCGCCGGATGCGCCCGTAAGCTCTGGTGCGCCGGGCGGGTAGGGGTGCGGCGCCCGCGAACAAGGGGTGCGCCGGGCGGGTAGGGGTGCGGCGCCCGCGAAGGTGTGGTGCAGAAAAGCGGTCAGGCGGGCGTGGGTTTCTTTTTCCCCAGGAACACGGCCAGCACGCCGCACAGGAGGCTGACCAGGAACAGTACCCAGGACGCAACCGTGACGGCTGAGGCCAAGGCCACCGAACCGGCGTCGGGCGCTTCGGCAGCCAGCATCGAATCAATGGCCACGTTGGACCACAGGTGAGCCACCGCGAACAGCAGGGGAGCGGCCCACAATGCCCAGCGCCATGACTTGCGCGCCACATTGGTGCCGATCAGCAGGAGCCAGCTGAAGCCGAAGATCAGCGGAAACAGCGTGCCTGCGGTCTTGTGGACGTAGTTGAGCTGGCCGCGGGCGGACTCGTCCATGGCCTCCCTCAGCTGGGCCACATATTCAGGAGAGAAACCGCCAATCAACGAATCGGGCATGGCCAGTCCACCGGAGAGCTGGGTCATCTGGTTCAGGGTGAGCAGGTGCAGGTACCAGAACAGGAACAGGCTGGCCACCACGCCGGCGATCACAATGAGCTTGGAATTGCTCTGCGCCTCTTGCGGGGTGCGCTGAGTTGTGGTGTTGATCACGGGCGGCAGCGAGTGATCGGGAACCACTGCCTTTGCTCCGTGCTTCTTGATGCGCTGGGCGGGTGTCTTGGCCATGTCATTCATTATCCCGCCACGCCGCGCCTCTCCCCGCCATGCGCACCACTTCTTCGCCGACGCCGCACCCTTTCGCGCCATCCGCACCAGAGGTTACGGGCGCATTCGGCGGGAAAGGGTGCGCTGGGCCTTTGTCGCTGGGCCTTTGTCGCTGGAGCCTTTGTCGCTGCTCCGGACCCACGGACCACCCAACCGCCACATAAGCTGGAACCATGACCACCGGCAGGCACACAGCAACTGAACTCGATCCTTCACTGGATGACTACCAACTGGCCAGCGCCCTGGTCCGCGAAGCAGGCCAACTGGCGCTGCTCATGCGGATGGGCGGACTCCAAGGCGAACGCAAAACCTCAGTGTCCGACGTCGTCACCGCGGCCGATCACGCAGCCGAAGCTTACGTTCTGGAACAGCTGCGGCGCTGCCGTCCGGAAGACGGCATCCTGGGCGAAGAAGGGGCCTCTGTTGCCGGTACAAGCGGCCGGACCTGGGTGATCGACCCCGTGGACGGCACCTACAACTTCCTGCACGGCTCCACCTACTGGTGCTCGGCCATTGCCCTTAAATGCGACGATTCAGACCACGGCGGCAAGCCTGTGGCCGATCCCGAGGTGCTCCTCGGGGCCATCTACCAGCCCGAACTGGACAAGCTCTGGCTGGGCGGCCAAGATCGAGCGTCCACCCTGAACGACGAACCGATCTCCGGTTTCGGCGACCTCCCCGTGAACCAGATCTCCGCGGCCACCTACATCCATCCCACCTGGTTGGCGGACCCCCGGGCGGCCATGCCCTGGCATGCGGCTGCAGTTTCCGCAGCATCGCTGCGCATGTTCGGCTCAGGCTCCTGCGACCTCGGCCGGGTGGCTGACGGTGAGCTCGGCTGCTGGTTCCAGCACAGCTGCCCGGAATGGGACTGGCTTCCGGGCAAGGCGATCGTCCGCGCTGCCGGCGGGGACACCGCCGTCGTGCAGGTCAACGGACTGAACTGGTTCGTGGCGGGAGGCCCGACGGCGGTGCGGGAGTTGAGCGCTGCCCTCACCTCCGTCCCCCAATTCGCGTAGAACCGCGCTGCCCGTCGGCCTAATCATCCGGAGCGCCTTAGAGTGTCAGAGGCACCGCCTAGACTGGTAGGCACCATGGATATGTTGTTTGACCCCTACGCCGCCGGACCCTTCAAAGCAGGCACCAAAGCCGCACTCAAGGCTGCCCCGGAGCTTTCGCCTTCAAGTGGAGGCGCTTCCGGACCCCGCCTCCAAGGGGGGACGGGTAGCGGCCCCCAGGATCCTGCCCAAGGCGGCTGGGGCAACCAGGGAGCCCACGGCTTGCCCACCGCTGACGCCCTTCTCCAGGGACTGAATCCGCAGCAGGAAGAGGCGGTAAAACATGCAGGGAGCCCCCTGCTGATCGTTGCAGGCGCGGGCTCCGGAAAAACCCGCGTACTCAGTAACCGGATCGCCTACCTCATCGCCACCAAGCGTGCACATCACGGCGAAATCCTGGCCATCACCTTTACCAACAAGGCAGCGGCCGAAATGCGGGAACGCATCGAAGCCTTGGTGGGCCCCCGTGCCAAGGGCATGTGGATCTCCACGTTCCACTCCTCCTGCGTGCGTATCCTCCGCCGGGAAGCGGCCAACGTGGGCCTGAATTCGAACTTCTCCATCTACGACTCCGCCGATTCCCTGCGCTTGATCACCCTGGTGGCCAAGAACCTGGACCTTGATCCGAAGAAGTTCGCGCCAAAGGCCATCCAGCACAAGATTTCCGCGCTCAAGAATGAGCTCATTGATGCTGACTCCTACATCTCCTCGGCAAACCACAACGACCCCTTTGAACAAGCCGTGGCCGAGGTGTTCAAGGGCTATACGCAGCGCCTCCGGCAAGCCAACGCGATGGACTTCGATGACCTCATTGCCGAGACCGTGTACATGTTCAGGGCCTTCCCGGCGCTCGCGGAATCCTACCGACGCCGCTTCCGGCACGTCTTGGTTGACGAGTACCAGGACACCAACCACGCCCAGTACGCACTGGTCAGGGAGATCGTGGGTGTGGGGACAGCTACTGACGTAGCACCGAGTGAACTGACGGTGGTGGGCGATTCCGATCAGTCCATTTATGCCTTCCGTGGCGCGGACATCCGCAACATTGTGGAGTTCGAGGCAGACTACCCGAATGCCCGCACCATCAAGCTCGAGCAGAACTACCGCTCCACCCAGAACATTCTCAGCGCCGCAAACTCGGTGATTTCGCGTAACCCCAACCGCCAGGAAAAGCGCCTGTGGACCGCGGAGGGCGATGGCGAGAAGATTGTTGGCTATGTGGGGGAGAACGAGCATGACGAAGCCCAGTTCATTGCCAAGGAAATCGACCGCCTGCAGGACGAGGATGGCTTGCGTCCCGGTGACGTCGCCATCTTCTACCGCACCAACGCGCAGTCCCGTTCCATTGAAGACGTCCTGGTCCGTGTGGGCCTGCCGTACAAAGTGGTGGGCGGTACCCGCTTCTATGAGCGCAAGGAAATCAAGGACGCTCTGGCGTACCTTCGCGTCCTGGTAAACCCGGATGACGACGTCAACCTTCGCCGGGTGCTGAACGAACCCAAACGCGGAATCGGTGACCGCGCTGAGGGTGCAGTTGCAGCTTTGGCCGAGCGGGAACGTACATCGTTCATGTCCGCTGCGCGCCGTGCCGATCAAGCGCCCGGCATGGCCACGCGCTCGGTCAACGCCGTGCTGGGCTTTGTGAAGCTGCTGGACGATCTCGCCGAGGTGGCTTCCGGTTCCGGAGCTGCGGCCGCTTTGGAAGCCGTCCTTGAACAGACCGGGTATTTGGCAGGGCTGCGCGCCAGCAACGATCCCCAGGACGAATCCCGGGTGGAGAACCTTGCGGAACTGGTGGCGGTGGTCCGGGAGTATGAGCGCGATAACCCGGACGGTTCCCTCGGCGAGTTCCTGGAACAGGTCTCCTTGGTGGCCGACGCAGATCAGATCCCCGACGCCCCGGGTGCCGACATCGATGCTGCCGTGGCTGAGGCAAAGAGGATGGGTGTTGTCACACTCATGACGCTCCACACCGCCAAAGGTTTGGAGTTCCCGGTGGTTTTCCTCACCGGTATGGAGCACGGTATCTTCCCGCATCAGCGCTCGGCCACGGATCCGAAGGAACTGGCGGAAGAACGCCGGCTGGCCTACGTGGGGCTTACCCGCGCGCGCAAGCGCCTTTACGTCACGCGCTCGGAAGTCCGCAGCATGTGGGGCCAGAGCCAATACAACCCCGCCAGCCAGTTCCTGGAAGAAATCCCCTCGGAACTGGTGGAGTGGAAGCGCGAAGGAATGAGCCGTCAGGCCGCAGGTGGCTGGGGGAGCGCTCCCATCGGCTCCAACCGCTACGGTGGTTCTTTCTGGGGTGCAGGCACGTCCCGCGGTGCTGCCGCGAGTCCCACCGCAGGGTTCGACGCCGACGTCCCGGCCGCCGTCGTACGCAACAGGGTCCAGCCGCAGAAGGAAGTCATTTCCGTCGTGGCGGGGGACAAAGTCAATCACACAAGCTTCGGTAACGGAGTGGTGCTGGGCATCGAGGGCTCGGGCGACAAGACCGTGGCGAAGGTGAAGTTCGACGTCGGCGAGAAGCGCCTGCTGTTGCGGTATGCACCGCTGACCAAGTTGGATGCGTGAAACCGCACGGCATAATAAGGGGCATGCGACGGACTCTTTGGGCGATCCTGGCCGCTTTGATCATGGTGCTGGCGGCGGGGTGCTCCTTCGCCACCAAAGATCCTGACTATGTCACTCCGGCCCCGTTGCCGCCGCTTGAACAACTGCAACAGGTTCCTGTCACCGGGCAGACCACCCTGTCCGCCGGCGAGGATGTCACCGCGTTCCTCACGGCTGATAAGAACATTGTGTGCGCCATGACGTCCTCGCGGGGCGGGCACCTCAATCTGCCCTATGAGGCCAACTCCTACTCGGATGCCGCCAACAACAAGTTTGCCGTTGTTCCTGTGGTTCATTGTGAGCTGGCGAAGTACGCCGCCCCTGATCCCGGCGACATCGCTGATGACTGCGCTGGAACCGGCCTTGGATACCTTGGCGGGACTGTGCTCCTGACTCCGGAGAAGGCAGTCTACGGCTCGTGTCGTTCCGGCGTAACACAAATGGAGTCGGAGTTCGGGCCGAAGGGCAGCCGGGAAGGTCCGGTCTCCAAGCTCCGTGAGTTGCCCGAAGGGCAGAACATTGAGCGCAACGGTCTGCGGTGTTCGGCCTACAACGGCGGCGTTGCTTGCGGAAATGTCTCCGGTGGCGTGGCATTCTTCGTCACCCGCGAGGGTTACCAGTTGATTTCCGACGGCGGAAAAACAGTCACGGGGAACCTCAAATAAGCGTCTCGAAGGCCCTTGAACAGCTGGTCAACGGCCCAAAAACCGCGTCTTTCTGCGGGTTTTCTACAGCCCATAGAAGTGTAAGGTTACTCACTTAACAGGTAGTGTGTAGCTGGCGGGACTCCTCAAAGGGCTAAAGTTCCGAGAGGACCTTACGCAATGTGACCGGCTTCAATCCTGGTTGTTACCGCGTACTCTCCGCAGCTGGCTATCGCGGTCATCGCGGTTCCCGGCTGAACAGAAAACTACTTCGACGTAGAAGGACACTAAACCGTGGACCTGTTTGAATATCAGGCGCGCGATATGTTCGAGGCGCACGGTGTACCCGTGCTCGCTGGCATCGTGGCGCACACTCCTGAAGAAGCAAAGGCAGCTGCCGAGAAGATCGGCGGCGTAACTGTCGTCAAGGCACAGGTTAAGGTTGGTGGCCGCGGCAAGGCTGGCGGCGTCAAGGTTGCCAAGACTGCCGAAGAGGCACTTGAGCACTCCACCAACATCCTGGGCATGGACATCAAGGGCCACACCGTCAACAAGGTGATGATCGCCCAGGGTGCAGACATCGCCGAGGAATTCTACTTCTCGGTCCTCCTGGACCGCGCCAACCGCAACTACCTGGCTATGTGCTCGGTTGAAGGCGGCATGGAAATCGAACAGCTTGCCGTTGAGCGTCCCGAGGCCCTGGCCAAGATCGCCATCGACCCCGCCGTGGGCATCGATCAGGCAAAGGCTGACGAGATCGTTGCAGCTGCAGGTTTCGCTGAAGAACTGCGCGGCAAAGTGGCCGATGTCATTCTGAAGCTCTGGGACGTCTTCAAGAAGGAAGACGCAACCCTGGTTGAGGTCAACCCGCTGGTACGCACCGGCGCCGGCGAGATTGTTGCCCTCGACGGCAAGGTTTCCCTGGACGAGAACGCTGACTTCCGCCACGTGCACCACGCCACGCTGGAAGACAAGGACGCAGCTGACCCGCTGGAAGCCAAGGCCAAGGCGCAGGACCTCAACTACGTCAAGCTTGACGGCGAAGTAGGCATCATCGGCAACGGCGCCGGTCTTGTGATGTCCACTTTGGACGTTGTTGCTTACGCCGGCGAAAACCACGGCAACGTGAAGCCCGCCAACTTCCTGGACATCGGCGGTGGAGCTTCCGCTGAGGTCATGGCCAACGGTCTGGACGTCATCCTGGGTGACTCCCAGGTCAAGAGCGTGTTCGTGAACGTCTTCGGTGGCATCACCGCTTGTGACGCAGTTGCCAAGGGCATCGTCGGGGCACTGGCTGAGCTCGGTTCCTCCGCGAACAAGCCGCTGGTAGTTCGCCTCGACGGCAACAACGTTGAGGAAGGCCGCCGCATCCTGACCGAGGCCAACCACCCGCTGGTTACACTGGCCGCCACCATGGACGAGGGCGCCGACAAGGCCGCCGAGCTCGCCAACGCAGCTAAGTAAAGGGACGCGACAATGTCTATCTACCTCAACAAGGACTCCAAAGTCATCGTTCAGGGCATCACCGGCGGCGAGGGCACCAAGCACACCGCCCTGATGCTCAAGGCCGGCACCAACATTGTTGGTGGCGTCAACGCCCGCAAGGCCGGCACCACGGTCCTGCACGGCGACAAGGAAATCAACGTCTTCGGCACCGTCAAGGAAGCCATCGCTGAAACCGGCGCCGACGTCTCCATCGTCTTCGTTCCGCCGGCATTCACCAAGGATGCTGTTGTTGAAGCAATCGAAGCCGGCATCGGCCTCGTTGTTGTCATCACCGAAGGCGTTCCGGTTCAGGACTCCGCCGAATTCTGGGCACTCGCCCAGTCCAAGGTGGACGCTGACGGCAAGCAGATCACCCGCATCATCGGACCGAACTGCCCCGGCATCATCACCCCGGGCGAAGCCCTGGTTGGCATCACCCCGGCGAACATCACGGGCAAGGGCCCTATCGGCCTTGTTTCCAAGTCCGGTACCTTGACCTACCAGATGATGTATGAACTTCGCGACCTCGGCTTCTCCACCGCGATCGGCATCGGTGGCGACCCCGTCATCGGCACCACGCACATCGACGCCCTGGCTGCGTTCGAAGCTGACCCCGAAACCAAGGCAATCGTCATGATTGGTGAAATCGGTGGCGACGCTGAAGAGCGTGCAGCTGATTACATCAAGGCCAACGTCACCAAGCCTGTTGTAGGTTACGTTGCCGGCTTCACGGCTCCCGAGGGCAAGACCATGGGCCACGCAGGCGCCATCGTGTCCGGCTCCGCAGGCACCGCACAGGCCAAGAAGGAAGCTCTCGAAGCCGCAGGCGTGAAGGTCGGCAAGACGCCGTCCGAAACCGCCAAGCTGCTGCGCGAAGTTTTCGCAACGCTCTAGGTTCCAATAAAAGCAACGCGGGGTCACTTACAGCCCGTTCCAACCAACGGAACGGGCCCAAAGTGACCCCGCGTTGTTGTTTTAACGTGGCTGACGCGGGCCGAAGAGTCTGGGGGAAAACTCCGACCCGCGCCAGGTCCATGGGGCTGGCTAGGCGATGATCTTCAACGCCTGCCAACCGGTGCCGAGGCTGATGGGAGGTGCGGTGCCGAACGCTCCGCTTCCCGTGCCCGGGTACAGCCACAGGGTGTCTCCGATGCGGCCTATGACGTCGTTGCTGCCATCGCCGTTGAGGTCACGGGGACCGGCTATCGATGTTCTGTTGTCCCAACCCGTGGAGATCTGCTTCCACTGGAGCCATCCGCGGGTGCCATCTCCCGGGTAGAGCCAGAGGGCGCCAGTGTCAGTGCGTCGCGCCAGCACGTCTGCCTTTCCATCTCCATTAAAGTCCCCTGTGCTGAGAATTGCATTCATCACATTCCAACCGGTTCCTATTGTGGTTGGTGTCCTCTGGCCGCCGGTGCCGTTTCCTTCGTAGAGCCTCAGGTCGCCGGTGCTGCGCCGGGCGATGATATCCGGGATGCCATCGCCGCTGAAGTCTCCGGGGGAGAATACCTGGCTCATGGTGCTCCAGCCCGTGCTCACTTGGACCCTGGCCCCGAAACTTCCGCCGCCGTCGCCCGGGTAGAACCACAGGACGTCGCCGGCACGGGCCAGCAGGTCCGGTTTGCCATCCTTGTTGAAGTCGCCGGGAGTAATGGTTTCATTGACGGTGGACCACGCCGGTGCCGCCAGGGCCAGCTGCCGTTCCAGGAGGCCGCCTGTGCCGTCGCCCGGGTACAGATACAGGTTTCCGGCGGTATCGGAGGCCAGGACATCGGCTTTGCCGTCGCCGTTGAAGTCATGGGCCGACGGCGGTCCGGCTGCGGGGACGGTGTACGTCTGGTTACCCACAGCCGAGGTGTTGCCGGCGGCGTCAACCCCGATGTACTTCAGGTTCAGGGTTGAGGTTCCCATGGCAATCGGTGCCGAGTACTTGATATTCGTGGCCGATTCCGTTGCCGTGGGCGTGTTGCCATTGGTGGTGTAGTAGATGGCTGCCCCCGGCTCATTGGCGGAGAGGGTGATGGTTGCTCCGCTGGCCAGCGCACGGCTGGTGGGGTTGGCCGTGATCACGGGAGCCGTAGTATCCGGCGGCACGGTGTACGTCTGAGTGACGACCTCCGAGGCGTTTCCGGCCGGATCCGTGGCGAAGTACTTCAGGCTCATTGGGTCCGGGCCATCAAAGGTGATCGGAGATGCTGAGGAGTACACCACGCCAGCGGTAGTTGGGTCGGATCCGTCCTTGGTGTACTTGATCACGGCGTTGGCTTCGTTAACTGCCAGGGTGATGCTGGTGCCCGGGGCGTAGGCGCCGCCCACGGGGTTGACGGTCACCACGGGCTTGGTCACGTCAGGGCCTGTGGAGTAGGCCTGGGTGACAACGGCGGACGGGTTGTTCGCTGTGTCAACCGCGAAGTACTTCAAGGTCTTCGGCCCGTCCAAAGTGATGGTTGCCGTAGCCGGATACGTCACCTTCGTGGACGTCGCCGTGGTGGGCGTAGACCCGTCCACGGTGTAGTAGATGGTGGCGGGCTCGTTCACGGCAAGCGTGACCTTCTGACCGACGTCGTACGTTCCGGCCCCAGGCGTGGGCGTCACGATCGGGGCAACAACGTCGGCGGTGATGTGTGCCTCGAATTCAGCCAGCCCCACGTTGGTAGTGGTACCGCTGACAGAGCTGATGGTGAAACGGACGGAGCTGACCGTCTTGGCAGGGAAGTTCACTGTAAGACCTGAGCCGTTGTTGGGCAGGGCTGGAACCGGGACAGTGCTGCCATCGGAGAATGTGAGATTTCCGCCGGTTACCTGGTCACCGGGCAGCGGGCGGTCAAAAAGTGTTGCAGCATTGATGGTTCGTGCGGGGGAGAAGTTGTATTGAATCCAGCTGCCTGCTTTGCCGCCGTTGGTGACCCACTCGCGGTTGGCGTCCATGGGAGTGCCCCAGGCGTAGCCATCCCGTGCCTTCTCCGGACCTTGTGCCGAGGCCTTTTGAGAAGACGCCGACACCGTGGTTCCCGCGGATTTCGCTGCGTTGCCGGTCCATTCGATCGCAGTGATGTATTGCCGTTTGAGCCAATCGCTGTAGGGCGTATCCGGGCAGATGTTGCCGCAGAGGTACTCATCAAACTCAGCGAAGCGCCTGAACGTGTTCACCTTGCTGGTCAGTTCTGCCCCTGTGACGTTCTGGGCGTATTCGTCAATCACGTACGCGTCGTAAGCGGAGGAGGTGTGCGGACCGGTGTAGGCGCGGGTGGCAAGCTGTCCGAATTTTGCTGCCGCCCAGTGGTCGCTGTGGTCATAGGGAGTGGTGAAATTGCCGGTCCAGTCCTGGGTACGGAACGTTGTGGGTTTGAAGTTGGCCACGAACCGGTTCAGCACGCTTTGGAGTTGCGCCTTTGTGTACGTGGCAGATCCATCAACGGGGCGGATGGTGGAAATGCGGCCGTCCCACAGTTTGAGGATGCTCTGGCCGTTGTAGCGGCTGCTCCCGTTCCCGTTGGGAAAGCCGTCCGGAAGCCGCAGGAAAACCACGGAAACATTGGGAGCGGCATTGAGTGTGTAAACGGTCAGTGCCCGCTCAGGAACGCCGGCGTCCGAAGCTGTCCAAGCGTTGGCTACCCCGGCCATCATGGCATAACTGGACCTGATGCCGTCCTCCAGGCCGCCCCAGTAGGATTGCCCTTCGCCGGCTTCCCCTGCTGTGACGTAGATGGTCTGGACGCAGCGCTTGGCCTGGATGTCCCGCATGAAGTCCGGGCTGATGAAGATCAGGTCATCATCGGTGTGAGCCACAATCTGCTGCGCACCGCCGGTCCCGGAACAAGGAGGTACGGCTGCCGAGGCGGGCGCGGCAAAACCGAAGACGAGAGAGGAAAGGGCAACAGAGAAACCCAGCAGGAATCCGAGGATCCGCCGGGTGAGTGAACGGGTGCTGATAAATGTGAGTCGAGTATGACGACTGGCGTATTTTGGACGGTCCACAACCATGCTCCTTGAGCAGATGTTGGGCCCCCCAGCCGGCAAACTTACGACGCCCCCAGGACGTCATTTCGAATTGAGTTATTCGCAGCTTCCACCTGAATCCGGCGTGAAAGCGATGCAGTGAGCGCTACTGTACTCCCGCGGCCGGCCCGTGGGTAGTGTTCCGGCAAATTTTCACGGCACCACTACGCTGAAACCATGAATCGCTCCGGAGCTTTGAACCCGAGTCCCCGAACGCTGGATGTTGAAAGCGTGGCGCATTTCAGCCGTTTAGTCGGGGCAGGGGCCGCGTCCATGCAAGGTTGGCATGCGCAGTCGCTGGACTTGCGAGGCCACTCACAGGAGCTCAAAGCGCTGGACCCACAAGGAGCGATCTTCCTGGGGTGTACGTTCGATGACGGCGTGGAGGAAAGCCTCCGCAGCCGCGGGGCGCTGATCTTCCCCAAGCTCCACAATGTTCCGTTCAATCCCTACCGCAGCAGCGTTTACACAGCCGCTGAACTGTACGCGGACATTTCCTCCACAGAATACGAATCCACCCTGGACGCCCGTGTATACCAATGGAGCATCCTGCCCGGGCAACGCGGAAGCCTGGACACCACGCTCGCCGCAGCCCTGCATGACCACGCAATCGGCGATGCCCTGGATGAGTTGCTGGAGCACGGCGCATTCTCCGGTACCAAACTGGTGGGTGTGATGGGCGGGCATGCGGCGCAACGAGGCACCGAGGAGTTCGCCGACGCCGCCCAGCTGGGACGGTTGCTGGCCCAAGCCGGTTTTACGGTAGCCACGGGTGGAGGCCCCGGGGCCATGGAAGCGGCCAACCTGGGAGCCTACTTGAGCGGACTGCCCGACGCCGATACTGCCGCCGTGCTTGAAACGCTCGCCGGGGTGCCGGGGTTCAGGCCCTCGGTCACGGCTTGGGCGCGGCAAGCAGCCGCCGTCGTCGAACGCTATCCGGACGGTACCCCGACGCTCGGCATTCCCACGTGGTTCTACGGCCACGAGCCGCCCAACCTGTTCGCCACCCACATTGCCAAGTACTTTGCCAACGCCATCCGGGAGGCCATCCTTTTGGAGCTTTGCAACGGCGGAATCGTGTTCCTCCCGGGCGCCGCAGGAACAGTCCAGGAGATCTTCCAGGATGCGTGCGAGAACTTTTACGGGGCCCCGGAGACCATCACGCCCATGGTGCTGGTGGGGCGTGAACACTGGGAACGGACATATCCTGCTTGGCCCATGTTGCAGAGCCTGGCGGCCGGGAAGCCGATGGCGGAGAAGATCTTCCTGGTGGACACGGTGGAGGATGCCCTCG
Organism: Arthrobacter sp. 9V; assembly: GCF_902506065.1. Classification (GTDB taxonomy): domain Bacteria; phylum Actinomycetota; class Actinomycetes; order Actinomycetales; family Micrococcaceae; genus Arthrobacter. Next base: position 3,571,518 of record NZ_LR732912.1, on the reverse strand, counting down.
AGGTGATTGCCGTATAGGACTCAGAAGTCCTTGCTGCAAGGGCCTGTGCCCAGCTGGGCGAGCCCGGTCAGATCACCGGCAGCGTATCCACGCACCCAGGAAGCTTGATCGAACATGAGCTGGCCGGGGTCTTTCACGTGATCCAGGCCAAGGAGATGCCCCAGCTCGTGCATGATCACGGCTACTCCGATCTCTTGGCCGTTGAGAGTGTTCACGATCTCAGCGAACTGTGGAGCATCCAAGGACACAGTGCCGGTGACGTACGCCTTGTAACCGTTGCTGAGGCCAATGGAAGAGCTTCCGCCAAGCCCCACCGTCTGCCCCGTCAAGCGGGGGACCTGCTCCGGGGTGCTCCACGCGATAAGGACAGGCGCCCAACGGTCGCCATACCTTTCCGGCTGGTATCCGGACCTGTTGGGAGAGGGAACTTCGGAACTGGGGCCGTCATAAATGAACCTCAAGCCCGTGGCAGCCGCGGCCTGTGCCACGGCCTCCTCCACCAAGGGCTGCCAGGAGGCCGGCGCGAGGTCCGAGTTGACCACGTAATGGATGGGTCTGCACGGCGAGTAGGTCAAAGGCGTCCCGTCTTCCTTGACGGCGAGGAACTTGTAGGAGGAACTGGTGCGGACCAGCGGTGCAGGCGTCCCAAGGGGCGCATCCGCTTCCTCGAGCCCCGGGACAGGGTCCTGACGCTGGCCGAACGGAATCAGCCCCGGCCGCGGCGCCTGGCTTTGTGTGGAGGAAGAGCCGTACACGAACTGGCGGAGTTCACCACTGAAGTATGCTCCGGCGCACACCAATGCCAGGACGCCGAAAAGGAAAAGGATGGCCACAATGCTGCTGTGCTTAATCGGCGGCCGGACCGGGGGAGGATCGGGCGGGCGCAGGGAATGCGGAAGGTAGCCGGGACGAGGGGGATCGGGGTCCGGCCACTGGGGCGACCCGAAAGGTTCCATGGAACCCCCTGTCGTGGTGGCCGCGACGGAAGGTGGGGCGCCGCCGTCGGCCGTAGTGGCCAGCATAAGTCTCACTTCGCCGTGAGTCCATGGCGAAACTGCGCCGGGCGTGAGTAGCGCCTAGATGTCCTTGCGACAGGGTGCCGAGGCAAGAAGATGCAGGCCGTTCAGGTCGCCCGCCGCGAGTCCGTCCGGGGCTCCGATTTCCGGGTACATCAGCTGGATCGGATCATCCACATGGTCCAAACCCACCACATGGCCCAATTCATGTTGCATCACGGCCAGGACGTAATCGGCCCCGCCGGGACTGGCCAGCAGCTCCATTACCTGAGGAGTGTCCAACTCCAAACTCCCGGTAATGTAGCTTTTAGGGCCCTTGTTCAGGGAGTACATGGTGCTGCCACCGGTGCCGATGACATTCTCGGCCAGCGCCGGCGCCGCCTCCGGTGTGGTCCAGGAGATCAGCAGCGGAGCCCAACGGTCGCCGTACTTGGCAGGTTGATACGGTTCGCGCTTGTCCACGGGCAACTCGTCCGTGGTGCCGTCGTTGATGAACTGGATGCCCGACGCCGCTGAAATATTTGCCAGGGCGGTGGTCAGCAGGGCATCGGAGCCAGCGGGGGCGGTGGCGTTATTTACCACGTAATGAAGCGGGCGGCAGGGCGAATAACCTACCGGAGTGCCGTCGTCGTTGGTGGCCAGGAACTTGTACGAATCGTTGGTGGTGCCGGGCGCCGGCGGGGAGGCCAGCGGGGTGTCCGCCTCCTCAAGCCCAGGCGGCGGCGCATCAAGCGGGTGCACCGGTTCGGTATCACCGGGTCCCTTCTGTGGAGCGCCCGGAACGCTCACGCCCGGGAACAGGGCGGTGATGCGGGGATCACCCTGAAGGTATCCGCTCACCAGAATCGCCACCACAGCGGCGATTCCGGCCATGAGGACTCCGCGGAGAACGCGCAGGGCTGTTCCATTGCGTCGGTGTTTGGGCGCACGCGTTGCTTCCCGCTCCGGGTCCACGGTTCTCCATTCCTGATGCCCTGGTCACGCGGGGCAGCGCGGAGGACGAACCAACATTACGGTCTGAGGACCGAGCCGTCCAAACTTAGATGATGGTTGCCCCGAACAGCAGGCCGAGCCCGTAAGTGGCAGCCGCCGCGCCAAGACCGATAGCCAGTTGCCGCAGCCCGCGGCTCAGTGGCGACGTTCCGGACAGCAAGCCGACGACGGCGCCCGTGGCCAGGAGCGCGATGCCCACCAGAACTCCGGCCACCATCAGGGCTGCGATGCCCGTCATGCCGAAAATGAAGGGCAGGATAGGCACGATGGCGCCCGAGGCGAAGAAGCAGAAGCTGGACATCGCAGCGCCCCATGCCGAGCCAACCGATTCATGCTCATCAGCGGGCGGATTTTCAGGCTGCAAGGACAGGCTTGGATCGCAGTCACAGCTGAACAATCCCATGCGCTCGGCAGCGCGGTGCTCGGCAGCCTCGCGCGTCATGCCCCTGGCAAGGTAGACCAGGACCAGCTCGTTGTGCTCAATGTCCAACGACGGCGCCGCAGTCAGTGTTGCCTGCGTGGGCAGAGTGGCGTTGAGGAGTTCCCGCTGGGAGCGGACCGACACGTATTCGCCCGCGCCCATGGACAACGCACCGGCCAGGAGCCCCGCTACGCCGCTCATGAGGACCACCGGGCTGGGCACGCCGGTTGCGGCCATGCCCATCACCAAGGAAAGGTTGCTGACCAGGCCGTCGTTGGCGCCAAAAACGGCGGCGCGGAAGGTTCCGGAGAGCCGGTTGCGTCCGCGTGTAGCCAGGCCGCGTACTACTTCTTCGTGGATTTGTTCATCGGCCACCATGGCAGGAGTCGCGGCAGGTTCGGTCCCGTAGGGGGAACGGCCTTCCGCGCGCTGGGCCAACGCCAGCACAAAAACGGAGCCGAAGTTGCGGGCCAGGAAGCCCAGGAACTGGCTGCGGCTGGACGCTGCCTTGGGCATGCCGGCGTGCTCGCCAAGAAGCTTGAGCCAGTGCGCTTCATGCCGGCCTTCTGCCTCGGCCAAGGCGAGCAGGATTTGGCGCTCCTCACCGTCACGCCGTTGGGCAAGTTCACGGTACACGGCGGCCTCTGCCCGCTCATCGGCCAGGTACTGGCGCCAGCGGCGGATGTCCGCGTTCGACGGCGGAGCGGGTTGGGTTGCTGCTGCTTCGGGAGCTGCTGATTCAGGAGCTGCTTCGGCAGCTGCTGATTCGGGGGCGGGGTCCGGAGCGGGGCTCGACGAACTGTGGGATTCCTGGTGCATCTGCACTTTGTCTCCTGTGCTGGGTGGGGTTGGTTGCGGCCCCATTGCACGCCCAACACTACCGCGTATTCACGGGGATTTTTGGCTGGTATTCCTTACTCGGAATGTTCGGTGCGCCTTAAATTTCCACAGGTTTCTTGACCCTTGCCTGTGCCGGTGCTCAGATGGAAGGACAGGGGACCGGGGCTCTTCCAGCCTTGGATTCCGCATTCGGGTCACCGGGCTTAACCCGCCTACGCGAACCGGCCCACGAGACGGAGGTTGCGCCATGAACACCACCGAATCACACGCCAACTACCCGGAACGGACCACCATCGAGTCCGACCCGGCCTACGATTACGCCGAGGACCAGGAAGTGGACCAACCCTGGGTTGAGGAAGTTGACGCCCCCGAGGACGACGAACGAGTGGTCCCCATCGACGAAACCGAAGAATTCCGCGAGGAGGACGAGGAAATCTAGCCCGGTTCCTTCTTTGCTAGGCCGATTCCTTCTTGCTAGGCCGGATGATCTTGCTTAGCCGGATGTGCGTGCTCAACCGGCTGTGCGTGCTTGTCCGGATGTGCACCGTTGAGGGCGAAGTGTCGTTGCGCACCCTCGCGTTTCCCGACGGCGGCTACGGTCACTGTGAGCGTCTTTGACACCTCACACCAGCGCGTCGGCCGGACTGCTTGGGCCAGCGCTTCCGCGATCAGTTGCGGTTGGGGATAGGCGAAGTGCCGGGTTCCCGCTTTCCCCATGATGGTCACGGTCCCCAGGAAGAGGTCGACGGCGGGAATCACCATCACCGTGTTGGCGCGTGTTGTGGCTGGGGTGCCGGGCGTAGTTGGCGCTGAGTTGCTTGCGTTTGGGGTGGTATCGCCTTGGTACGGCAAGGGACTGCTCCTTGGGGAGTGCTCTTGCCCGCTCGGTTGTCTCTGGTCCGGGGCGGGCCGCTTCCTCATCCGAACCACCCGTGAACATGGGGTTGGTGTGTGGCCAGTCGGAGCTTGGCACCACATCTCTTGAAGCTGGGACCACCCTATCCGATGGCTGCCATCCCACCCGTTGTGGGGCCTGGTTTGCGTTGTTGGGTGGGGTTTTGGGGCGCAGAGTGGGCCTGGCAACGCAGGACTCCGCGGCGGGCGTTACCCCGGGAGCGAAACACACGGGGACAAGACACCCGGGAACAAGACAACGGCGGCGCCGCCCCGAAAAGGGGAGGCGCCGCCGTCGAACGTTGCTCTTTTACGCGAAGTGCGCTGCTACTTGTGGCTGCTGACCGGGTGGACTTCCGGCGGCAATTCGTCTGAAACTGCACCGGCAACCCGCTTGTCCCACGCAGCGCGAACTGCAGGATCGGTAGGCGGAGTGAGCAGCGAAATCACCACGTAGGTGAGGAATGAGGCTGCCAGGCCGAAGTAGATCGGCTCGTTGGCGTAGACGCCGTCCGCGCTGGGGATCGCTCCCACTGCGAAGAGGATCAGCAGTGCCAACGTCAGCACCGAGCCCACTGCCATGGACCATGCGGCGGCAATGCCCGTGCCGCGCTTCCAGAGCAGGCCGCCCAGAATGGCGACCAGGAGGCCACCTACCAGGATGTCGTAGGCGATGGTGAGGGCAACCACTACGTCCTGCGCTGCCATGGAAATCAGCACGGCCACGATCCCGAGTCCAAGGACCCAGTAGCGGTTGGCTTTGACGTCATGCTCAGGGTTTTCGGTGTCGTCAGTGTTGATGGTCTTTCCGAACCAGCTGGCCACGAAAGGAACAACGTCGGCACGTGCCACCGTTGCGGCTGCAATCAGGGCTCCGGACGCCGTGGACATCATGGCTGCTACGGCCGCGGCCATGACCAGGCCGCCGATGCCGACAGGCAGGATGTTGGTTGCTACCTCTGCGTAGACCACGTCCTTGCCGAGGTTGGCGACGTCGATGTCCGGGAGGGCCACCCGGGCAGCCAAACCGATCAGGGCGCCGGCGATGCCGTAGAGGATGCAGTAGACGCCGGCGGTGGCGCCGCCCCAGCGGGCCACGGTGGGGGTCTTGGCGGTGAAGACGCGCTGCCAGATGTCCTGACCGATGAGCAGGCCGAGAGTGTAGACCACGAAATAGGTGATGATGGTCTGGATGCCGATGCCATCAATCTGGAAGAAGCTATCGTCCAGGCGCTCACGGATGCCGTCCATGCCGCCCGCCGCGTTCATGACGAACGGGAGCATCAGGAAGAAGATGCCAACAGTCTTGATGATGAACTGCACCTGGTCGGCCAGGGTGATGGACCACATGCCGCCGATGGTGGAGTAAACCAGCACGATTGCGCCGCCAACGGCGATGGCCAACCAGCGTTCCCAGTCGAACAGCACCACGAAGATGGTGGCGTAGGCGCCGGTGGAGGTGGCGCACAGCATCAGCGTGTACGCCAGCATGACGATGCCGGAGGTCTGCGTGGCTTTGCTGCCGTAGCGAAGGCTCAGCATCTGGGAGACCGTGTAGATCTTTAGGCGCTGGATGGTGCCGGCGAACAGGAGGCTGAGCAGCAGCACGCCCGAGCCAATAGCCACAACGAGCCACATGCCGGAGATGCCGAACTTGTAACCAAGGCCCACGCCGCCCACGGTGGATGCGCCACCAAGGACCACTGCAGCCATGGTGCCGGTATAGAGGAAGGGTCCCAAGCGGCGGCCGGCCACCAGGAAGTCGCTGTTGTTCTTGGTGCGGGACTTGCCCCACCAGCCGAATGCCAGCATGGCGAGCAGGTACACCACCACGATTGCGATGTTTATAGCCGAAGATTCCATGAACGGTCCTTGGAGCTGATGCACAGAGGTTGGGGTTTTCGACGATACTCCTGCGAAGCGACGAAGTCTCTGTGCTGACGATTGGAGATTGGGGATGTGTTGTGTGCCTCACAGGCAACACTTGTTGCCTCTGAGGATATGTTGTGATGGGAGTAACAGTCAAGATCCTTTGGTCATGCTTCCGCGTATTCTGGCGCTCTTGGTCTGTCTCCCGGCTACTATTGCTCCAATGACAGGGCCACATGACAGGCCTGAAAGGTTCGTGAATGAAGGCTCTCCCCGTTGAACCGAGCAATGTTCCCGTTGCCATCGGTTCCAGAATCCGCGCAGCCCGGCAAGCGCAGCGCCTCACCATTGAGCAAGTGGCCGATGCCACCGGACTGACGAAGGGCTTCCTGAGTCGTGTGGAGCGGGACCTGACATCGCCGTCGGTGGCTTCCTTGGTGACCCTGTGCCAAGTGCTGTCCGTATCCGTGGGCGATCTATTCGCCGCTCCGGAGACCCACCTGACAAAACGCGACGACGGCCCCCGCATCTCCCTGGGTGGCCAGGGCATTGTGGAGCGCCTGTTGACCGCCCGCTCCGAGCGCCGGCTCCAAATCCTGCAGGCAACCATCGAGCCACGGGGCCGGGGTGAAAACGAGCTTTACGCCGTTGACTGCGACGTCGATGTCCTGCACGTGGTCAAGGGCCGGATCAAGCTCATTCTGACCAACGAGGAGTATGACCTCGAAGAAGGGGACACGCTATCCTTCCCCGGCCGTGAACCCCACACGTGGATCAACCCCACGGACCAAACCGTTGAGGTGCTGTGGGTGCTGGTGCCGGCGGCAAGCCGCTAGCTCTTCGCGCCGCGCGAGATGACGCCGCGCGAGATGACGCCGCGCGAGATGACAGTTAATGCCCATGTTGGCGACAAACATGGGCATCAACTGGCATCTCGCGCGGGGAGTCCGGGGTGGTTAGCCCACGTGTACCCACGGCCGGCGGGTGATATCCGGCTCGGCTTCCCTCAGGACCTCGCGGGTCACCGGGGCGATCTCTCCTTCGCCGAAGAACAGGAACTTACTGAGGTTGGAGATCGGGTTGCCCTCGGTCCAGCGGAAGTAGATGTGCGGCATGAGCCCGGTGACGTCCCGGATGTGGAGGAGAACTGCGGCCACGGTGTTGGGCACGTTGTTGCTGTGCACTTCCAGGATTTTGAAGCCGTGGCGGAGCTTGCCCACAACCTGAAGCTCCTGCTCGAAGTCGGAGCTGTCGTCCACAATGACCTCGATGAAGACGGCGTCGCAGTCAACAGGCAGGTGGCTGGCCTGCTGGGCGTGCTGGAGCTTGTCCCTGTATCGGCTGGCGCTGAGGTGCTTGGGCTCGTGGGCGATGATCCGGACAGGTCCCTCAGTGGCATTGGCCGTGAATTCGAGGGCTTTTTCGTCCATTTTGATGTGGGTGGCGCGGAGTTCAAAAGCGCGCCGCATGCGGGAGATGAAACTGACAACCATGATGGCCAGGATGAAGAGCGCTGCGATTTTCAGGCCGTCGGGGCGCTCGATTGAGTTGACCACCGTGGTGTAGACGAAGACGAGGGAGATCAGTCCGAAACCAATGACCTGTGCCCGCTGCTTCTTTCGCCGCGCGGAAAGGGTGACGGCTATGGATGCCGAGGTGATCAGCACGAGCACCCCGGTGGCGTAGGCGCCGCCTTGGGCGTTGACATCTGCCTTGAAGATGATGGTGACAAAGAAGGCGATGACGGTGAACACCAGGACCAGCGGGCGGAGGGCCCGCGCCCATGCTGGTGCCATGCCGTAGCGGGGAAGATAGCGGGGGACGAGGTTCAAGAGCCCGGCCATGGCGGACGCACCTGCGAACCAGAGGATGGCAATGGTGCTGACGTCATATACGGTTCCGAAGCCGTCGCCGAGGAATTTATGGGCGAGATAGGCCAGTGCGCGGCCTTCGGCCTTACCCCCTTCTTGAAATTCGGCGGCGGGGATCAGCATGACGGTGGTGAAGCTGGAGGTGATGAGGAACGAGCTCATGATGATGGCTGCGGTGGTGAGGAGCTTGTGGGCACCCTTGATCCTGCCTGTGGGCTTGGCGTCGGTGTCCGTGGCGTGGCCCTTGATTTGGGGCATAACGGCCACGCCGGTTTCGAATCCGGAGAGTCCAAGTGCCAGGCGCGGGAACACCAAAAGTGCCAGGGCGATCATCATGATGGGGTCGCCATGGGAGGTGGTGAGCGCGGTCCACCAGTCGGTAATGACGCCGGATTCTGTGAAGAGATGGGTCATGGATACGGCGATTACCACCAGGTTCAGCGCGAGGAAGGCTGCCACCAGGACTACTGCCACGTTGATGGCTTCCTTGAATCCGCGCAGGAAGACAACGCCCAGGCCGGCGATCAAAGCCAGCGTGATGACCACTTGTTGGCCTTCGAGGAAGTGCGGGGCGAAGGGGTTTTCGATCAGGTGGGCGGTGGCGTCCGCTGCGGAGAGGGTGATGGTGATCATGAAGTCCGTCGCGGCGAAACCAAGAAGGGCCAGGACGAACAGCTTGCCTCCCCATCGTGGAAGCAGGCGTTCAAGCATGGCGATGGATCCTTCACCGCGGGGGCTTTCCTTTGCCACGCGCCGGTATACGGGGAGGGCACCGGCCAGGGTCGCCAGCACCAGGAGCATGGTGGCGAGCGGGGACAGGAGCCCTGCGGCCAGGGCGGCGATGGCGGGCTGGTAGCCGAGGGTGGAGAAGTAGTCCAGGCCGGTGAGGCACATGACCTTCCACCAGGCTTGCGGTTTGTGGGTATCCGACGGGCGGCCGTGGGGGCCTTGCCGCTTGCCTGAGGTGTCCGGCATTCCTTCGAGCAGCCAGGATTTGAGCTTGTAGGAATTCTTTGGCCGATTGGCCGGGTCGGCCGGAGGCCTGGTCAGGGTGGTCACGGTGTCCTTTCGTGCAGCAGGATGCTGCTTCCGCTAGGAGCGTATGGCCGCGTTCGACGCCGGTACCCCGGTTTTTATGGAATCTTTACGCTCGCTGTGACCGGCATCTCATGCCGGGAACCCGGTAATCCAATTTGTAAACATGTGATGCATATTAGACAACTTCGAGTGTATGATGGGTGTCACAGTGAACGACTTAACCCCTATCTACTTAAGGAGTGGGCACACTTTGGAAGAGCTCCGCATTGAGGCCAACGGGAACCTCGGTCCCATCGATTCGTCCCGCATCCCGCGCTACGCCGGTGCCGCCACCTACGCTCGTCTGCCCCGCCTGGATCAGGTCTCCAAAGCTGACGTCACCGTAGTTGGCGTTCCCTTTGACTCCGGCGTCTCCTACCGCCCCGGCGCGCGCTTCGGTGCCAACCACGTGCGCGAGGCCAGCCGTCTGCTGCGTCCGTACAACCCTGCGTGGGACGTCAGTCCGTTCGAGAACATCCAGGTTGCCGACGCCGGCGACATGGCGGTGAACCCGTTCAACATCAACGAGGCCATCGAGACCATCCAGCAGAACGCCCTGGACCTCACGGCCAACGGCAGCAAGCTGGTCACTCTTGGTGGCGACCACACCATCGCCCTTCCCCTCCTCCGCGCAGCAGCCGAAAGGGCCGGCGAGCCCATCGCCATGCTCCACTTCGACGCCCACTTGGACACCTGGGACACCTACTTCGGGGCCGAGTACACGCACGGCACCCCCTTCCGCCGCGCGGTCGAAGAAGGAATCCTGGACACCGAGGCCATCAGCCATGTGGGTACCCGCGGCCCGCTGTACGGCAAGAAGGACCTCGACGACGACCACCGCTTCGGCTTCGGAATCGTCACCTCGGCCGACGTCTACTACCAGGGCGTCCTGGAGACCGTGGCGAAGATCCGTGACCGCATCGGCAACCGTCCGCTGTACATCTCTGTGGACATCGATGTCCTGGACCCCGCCCACGCACCCGGCACCGGCACTCCCGAAGCAGGGGGCATCACCAGCCGCGAACTCCTGGAAATCATCCGTGGCTTCCGCGGCATGAACCTCGTTGGCGCGGACATTGTGGAAGTTGCCCCGGCCTACGACCACGCGGAAATCACCGGAGTTGCCGGCAGCCACGTAGCCTACGAGCTCGTGACCCTCATGGCGGATAACGCCGTGGAAGGTGACCGCCAGGGTGCCCCGAACGGCTATGCACAGCAGGCGCTCGGCGCCCGCATCGCGGAGCTCGCCAAGGCAACCGGAGCGGCCGGGGACCAGCGATGATCGATTTCGATCCGGGCACAGCAGCCCCAACCAAGGGCACCAACCAGCGCAACGGCGGGGACCTCGTCGTCGAGACCCTCGAAGCGCTGGGTGCGAAGACCGTTTTCGGTATCCCGGGCCAGCACGCATTGGGTCTTTTTGACGCCATGGGCCGCGGCAACCTGCACTTCGTGTCCTCCCGTGTGGAGAACAACTCGGCGTTCGCAGCAGACGGCTATTCCCGCGCTACCGGCGAGGTGGGTGTGTTGTTCCTGTCCACGGGACCGGGCGCGCTGACCTCCCTGGCCGGTTTGCAGGAGGCTTACGCCACGGGTGTTCCCATGGTGGTTGTGGCCAGCCAGATTCCGCTTGATGGCTTGGGTGCTCGCCGCAAGGGCATGCTGCACCAGCTTGATGACCAGAAGGCTTCGGCGGCGAATGTCACCAAGAGCCAGCGGCTGATCCAGCACGCTTCCGGAATCCCTTCGGCCATTCAGGACGCGTGGACCGAAGCGATTTCCTCGCCGCAGGGTCCGGTCTGGATCGAAATCCCGCAGAACGTCCTGCTGGATCCGATCATGGTTCCACCGGTGGAGGACGCGCTTGCCGAGGCATTCGATAACCCGCCGCGCGTTGAGCTGATCCGTGAAGCCGTGAAGTGGCTTTCGACGGCGGAACGCCCGGCGATCATCGCAGGCGGCGGTACGCGTCGTGGCCGGGCTGAGAAGTCGCTGCTCTCGATTGCCGAACAGCTGCGGGCGCCCGTGATCTGCACGCCCGGCGGCAATGGTGCGTTCCCGTGGACCCACGAGCTGTCTTTGCAGTCCTGGATCGAGGACCGGTACATGACCGATGTTCTGGAAGACGCCGACGTGCTCATTGTGATCGGCTCGTCCCTGGGTGAGGTGACCTCGAACTACTTCACGTTCGAACCCCGCGGCCGCATCATCCAGATCGACGCCGAACCCCGGGTCCTCGAATCCAACCGGCCAGGACTGGGCATCCGTGCCGACGCCGGCCAGGCACTCGCCGCGTTGGACGAAGCCCTCGCCGCAGCAGGTGCCGCGGACGCAACAAAGCGTGACTGGCACGGGACCAGCCCCGAAGACGTAGTCAAGGAATCCCTGGCAAAGGTCAAGGCCCGCCTTGAATCACAGGACCTGGCCAAGGAACTGAAGTTCATGGCAGACATCCGCGAGGCCGTTCCCGCTGACATGCAGACGTTTTGGGATATGACCATCTCCGCGTACTGGGGTTGGAGCTGCTGGGACGCCCGCCAAGGCCAGTTCCACTCCGCCCAGGGCGCAGGCGGCCTCGGCTACGGTTTCCCCGCAGCAATCGGCGGGGCCGTGGGTTTGGAAACCGCAGGCAAACCAAGCCGGGTGCTGGCCGTTTCCGGTGATGGTTCCTCCATGTATTCCATCTCCGAACTTGCCACTGCCAAGCAGCACAACGTCCCGGTCACGTGGTTGATCGTGGACGACGGCGGCTACGGCATCTTGCGCGAATACATGGTGGGTGCCTTCGGTCAGGCCACCGCCACCGAGCTAGCCCGCCCGGACTTCGTCAAGCTTGCCGAGTCCTTCGGTGTCCCGGCCCGCCGGGTGGCTCCGGAGGAAGTGGGGGACGCCCTCAAGGCCTCCTTCGAAGCGGACGGACCCAACGTCGTCGTGGTTGAGACGCTGTTGAAGATGTTCGGCCCCACCCACTTGGATTAGACAGACGCGACTAACCCCAAACAGCCAGCCCCCGCACGGAACCTCGTGCGGGGGCTGCTTGCGTTGTGGGGCCCGCTCTGCGCTCCATTTGAGGAAAATGGGGCGCAGAGCGGGCCTCGCAACGGCAAGGCACCCTCATCTTTAGTTTCCCAAAGCAATCAATCTAGGTTATAGTTGCTTTAGGCAAACAAAAAGAGGGGTGTTTTCCATGTCCGTCGGTTCTGCCACAGCAACCGATCTTGTGCATCAAATCTTCGATCTCCAGCGCACGCTGCGCTGTGTGGTCACCGCCCACATGGCCCGCGTTCCCGACGTCGGAATGGCCGTGCAGGGGGTGATGCGCTTCATTGGCGAGGGGGAGACCCGCGCTACGCATCTGGCTACGCGGCTCGGTGTCAGCGCGCCCGTGCTCAGCCGGCACGTCAGCGAACTGGAGGAACTCGGTTTTGTTGTCAGGAGACCGGATCCTGCGGACGGCAGGGCCCAACTCCTCGCCCTGACAGAGAGCGGTGCGGCAAAGCTGCGCGAATTCGAAGAACAACGCAGCGTGAGACTGCGGGATTACCTGGCGGATTGGAGCGAGGCAGATGCCCTCGAGGCCTCCCAGGTCATCAACAAACTCACAGAGTCCCTCAAAGACTCAATCCGGGCAACGGCGGCCGGCTCCATCAATACTCACCAGACAGCTTAGGAGCCACCATGGCCACACCAGCAGTTCAGAACACCAAGGCGGCGGACGCCTCAGTTAGCTCCGCGGCCAACAAAGCCGCAGCACCTATGACGCACCGGCAGATCATGGAAGCCCTCACCGGGCTCCTTGCAGCCTTCTTCACAGCGATCCTGAGCAGCACGATTGTTGCCAACGCGTTGCCCACCATCATGTCCGAGCTCAAGGGCACGCAAACCGATTTCGCCTGGGTCATCACAGCCGCGCTGCTGGCGAACGCCGCAACCACGCCCATCTGGGGCAAGCTCGCGGACCTCTTCGACAAGAAGCTGCTGGTCCAGCTGAGCATCATCATCTTCGTGGCCGGCTCTGTCATGGCAGGCCTCTCCGAAACCATCCCGCTGCTGCTGACCGCCCGAGTCATCCAGGGTGTGGCCATGGGTGGCCTCACTGCCCTCGCCCAAGCGATCATCGGGTCCATGATTCCGCCGCGCGACCGTGGCAAGTACTCCGGTTACATGGGTGCCGTCATGGCCGTAGGTACTGCCGGCGGCCCGCTGTTGGGCGGCTTCATCGTTGACAGCCCGCTGGGCTGGCGCTGGACGTTCTTCGTCTGCGTGCCGCTGGCCGTCGTCGCGCTGATCCTGCTCCAGATCACCCTGAAGATCGAGCACATCAAGCGTCCGGCCAAGATCGACTGGCTCGGTTCCATCCTGCTGACCTCCGGCGTGAGCCTGCTCCTCATCTGGGTTTCCTTCGCCGGCAACCCTGACTACTACGACTGGTTCTCATGGCAGTCCGCCCTCATGGTGGGTGGCGGCGTAGCCCTTCTGGCACTTCTGGTATTCGTCGAAACCAAGGTTGCACAACCGATCATCCCGCTCAAGATCATCTCCGAGCGCACCACGGCCCTGGCCATTGTGGCTTCCGTTGCCGTCGGCATCGCCATGTTCGGTTCCTCCACCTTCCTGGGTCAGTACTTCCAGGTGGCCCGTGGCGCAACACCTACCGAGGCAGGCCTGCTGACGCTGCCCATGATCGCCGGTAACCTGATCGGCTCGGTCGCGTCCGGCATCCTGATCAGCCGCTTCGGTAAGTGGAAGAGATTCCTGATTGCAGGCTCCGTCCTCCTCATTGGTGGACTGGCCTTCGCCGGAACCATGGACCACACCACTGAACTGTGGATCGTGGCCATTTACACCGGTGTGTTCGGCCTTGGCCTTGGCATGCTGATGCAAAACCTGGTCCTTGCTGTGCAAAACACTGTTCAGGCCAAGGACATTGGAACCGCCAGTGCTTCGGTGGCATTCTTCCGCTCGGTGGGCGGCGCGATCGGCGTCTCCGTTCTCGGTGCCATCATGTCCAACCACGTGAAGGACCTCGCCGTTGAGGGCATGGCCGCAGCCGGGATCCCGGTCCAGGGTGGCTCTTCGGGAGCCAGCATGGACTTGGCCGACATGCCTGCTCCCATAGCCGAAATCATGCGTGCTGCCTATGGTGATGCGACTGCTCAGATCTTCCTGATCTCCGCGATCATCAGCGTTGTTGCCCTTCTTGCGGTGCTCTTCATCAAGGAACGCCCACTGCGCCGCACGGTTGACGCTGCTCCGGAGAAGGAACTGGTTGCCACCGCTTCCGGGGACGCCGGAATGTCCTTGGACACGTCGTCTCTGGACGCCGTAAAGGCAGACGACCTGAAAGCGTCCGACGGCGACGTCCGCAGCTTGGGTGCCAACCCCGCCGTTTCGGTGGGCGGGGGTCAGGCGGCCACAGGGGAGCGTCAGGTTTCGGCGGGCGAGCAGCAGGTCCGTCGCACCGACCGCCCCGCCTCCAGCCAGGATTCCGGCTCCGATCTCGACCTTGAGTTTGCGCGGATCCTCACCCAGGAACGGCCCCACGGCACGGCTGATGTGAAGGAAGTCCAGGAGCAGCTGTCACGCACGCAGTATGTCCTGGCCGAACAGCAGCTGCAGCTGAGCCGCGCCAACGTGGAATTGCAGGCCCGCTTGCGGGAGCAGCAAACCATTGCCGAGCAGCAGGCCCACACCGCCGAAGAACTCGCAGCGATCCGGAAGGAACTCAAACGCGAGCGCAGGCAGCAAGAGCGCATGGCGTTGCTGCTTCTCCAAGGCGTGGAAGCGCGTTCGGACCACGGCAAGCACGCAGGCTAACTCCGCCACGGATCCTGCCTCTGTTCGAATTTCAAGGCCTACTGCGGAGAGCAGGGCCAACGAGGGCGGGACTTAGAGCGCCGGCTGGGAAAACCAGTCGGCGCTTTTGCCTGCCACGACAGCCCCGGGCTGCGGCAGCGGGAGCGCCCGCGACACAGCAGATACTCCGCTGGGATGATCTTTTCCGCAGGTTGTTTCGCCGGGGCAAAGGATTTCGTACAGTAGGGAGGCTAATACTGTCAGCCCCGGCTGCAACACTTCTCTTAACTCATTCACGCACTCTTTCTAAGGACCCGTGGGCATGCTTGTCACCCTTATACGGCGCTACTCCAAGCCGTATTTGCCGCAGATCGTGGCCGTGCTGTTTTTTCAGCTGGCGTCCACCATCGCCACGCTCTACCTCCCCAGCCTCAATGCCAAGATTATTGATGAAGGAGTTTCCCGCGGAGACACCGATTTCATCTGGCAGACCGGTGCGCTCATGCTTGCTGTTGCCCTTGGGCAGGTGATTGCTGCGATCATCGCCGTGTACTTCGGCGCGCGCGTCGCCATGGCCATTGGCCGGGACCTGCGCCGCGGCGTCTTCCGGCAGGTCAGCAGCTTTTCCGCTCAGGACGTCAACACTTTCGGCGCTCCCACGCTGATCACCCGCGGTACCAATGACGTCCAGCAGGTACAAATGCTGGTGCTCATGGGCCTGAACTTCATGGTTTCAACACCCATCATGTGTGTTGGCGGCATCATTATGGCGCTCCGTGAGGATTTGAGCCTGTCGTGGCTGGTGTGGGTTTCCGTCCCGGTCCTGGTTGCCGTTGTGGGTTACCTTGTGGTCCGTCTGATGCCACTGTTCCGGTCCATGCAGACCAAGATCGACGCCATTAACGGTGTGCTGCGGGAACAGATCATCGGTATCCGGGTGGTCCGTGCGTTTGTACGCGAGCCTCACGAGGCCAAGCGCTTCGGGGATGCCAACGCAGATCTCACTGCGGTATCGGTAAAGATCGGCAACCTGTTCGTGCTGATGTTTCCGGCCATCGGCATGATCCTGCACCTGTCCACTGCGGCCGTTCTGTGGTTCGGCGGCCAGCGGGTGGATTCCGGTGAAATGCAGGTGGGCGCCCTGACTGCCTTCCTCCAGTACCTGTTGCAGATTCTGATGGCAGTCATGATGGGCACGTTCATGGCCATGATGATTCCTCGCGCGTCTGTTTGTGCAGACCGCATCGGCGAGGTTCTGGACGTTGAGCCTTCCATTCACAACCCCACCTCACCAGTGGTTCCGGCCGAGAAGAAGGGACGCGTGGAGTTCCGCGACGTCACGTTCAAGTATCCAGGTGCGGAGGCGCCAGTGCTGAGCAACATCTCCTTCACTGCCGAGCCCGGTAAGACCCTGGCCATCATCGGCTCCACGGGCGCGGGCAAGACCACTTTGGTCTCGCTGCTGCCGCGGCTCTACGACGTCGCGTCCGGTGACGTACTGCTCGACGGCGTTCCTGTCACCAAGATGGACGCCTCGGAGATCACCAGCCGTGTCTCTGCCGTGCCTCAGAAGCCATACCTTTTCTCGGGGACAATTGAGCACAACCTGCGCTTCGGCAAGCCCGATGCCACGGATGACGAACTGTGGGATGCGCTGGAAACGGCACAGGCCAAGGGCTTCGTGGAAGAAAAGTCATCCGGTTTGAACCGGCGCATTGCCCAAGGCGGTACCAACGTATCCGGTGGCCAGCGCCAGAGGCTGTCCATTGCCAGGGCTTTGGTCACCAAACCGAATGTGTACCTGTTTGATGACTCGTTCTCCGCTTTGGATGTTGCAACCGACGCCAGGCTACGCAAGGCCCTGAAGGCCAAGACCCGGGACGCCACGGTCATCATCGTGGCCCAGCGCGTCTCCACCATCGCGGATGCGGACGAGATCCTTGTACTGGATAACGGCAGGATCGTTGACCGTGGAACACACGACGAACTGCTGGAGACGTCACCCACGTACCAGGAAATCGTTGAATCCCAGCTGAGCGTGGAGGAAGTGGCATGAGCGAGCAGAACCAGCAGAAGAAGCGTGGCTGGGCTGCCAAGGCTCAAGCCGCCAAGGATGCCAAGGCAACAGCTGAGGCTGAGGTAGCAACCGAGTCGTTGGAGGACGACGAGTTCATCGAAGAGGAATACGTCCCCTCCGAAGCCGACGGCGGCATGTTCGGCGACGTCCCGGCAAAGAAAGCCAAGGAGTTCTGGCCCTCAGCCAAGCGACTCATGGGCTTGCTGAAACCCGAGGCCGTGGGCGTGTACATCGTGATCGGCCTCGTTATTGTCTCCGTGGTCCTCAACGTGATCGCCCCCAAGGTCCTTGGTAATGCCATGGACGTCATCTTCGGCGGCGTCATGGGCCGGCAGATCCCTGAGGGTGTCTCCCAAGAGCAGTTCGTGGAACTCATGCGCCAGCAAGGCCAGGGCAACTTTGCGGACATGGTCTCCAAGATGGAACTCACCAACGGGATTGACTTCCCCAAGCTGACGTTCCTCATTTCGATCGTGCTCCTCATGTACTTTGTGGCCAACATCTTCCTGTGGGCCCAGGGCTGGTTGCTCAACAGGATCGTCATGCGGGTCATCAAGAAGCTCCGCAACGACGTCCAGGCCAAGCTCAACCGGCTGCCGTTGAACTACTTCGACACCCGCCAGCGTGGCGACATCCTCTCCCGCGTGACCAACGACGTCGACAATGTTCAGCAGGGGCTCCAGCAGGCGTTCTCCCAACTGGTCAGCTCGGTGCTCACTGTCCTGGGCATCACGGTGATGATGTTCATCGTGTCCTGGGAGTTGGCGCTGATTGCCTTGATCGCGCTGCCGTTGTCCGGCATCGTGGCGGGCGTCATTGGTGCCCGGAGCCAGAAGCTCTTCGCAGCACAGTGGAAGAACACGGGTGCATTGAACGGCCAGATCGAAGAATCGTTCTCCGGCCACGACCTCGTGAAGGTCTTCGGCCGCGATGCCGACATGCTGGACCGTTTCGACGAGAAGAACGAGGAACTCTACAAGGCGTCCTTCGGTGCGCAGTTCGTCTCCGGCATCATCTTCCCGGCCATGAACTTCGTGTCCTACCTTTCCTACGTAGGCATTGCCGTGGTGGGTGGCCTGCGTGTTGCCTCGGGCTCCATGAGCCTTGGTGACGCCACCGCCTTTATCCAATACTCCCGGGAATTCACTCAACCCCTGGGCCAGATTGCGGGCATGGCCAACATGCTTCAGTCCGGCGTGGCCTCGGCCGAGCGCGTCTTCGAGTTCCTGGATGCTGATGAAGAAGTTGAAGAGACCGGAACCCGCAACCTGCCCGCCAAGACCGACGGCCACGTTGAGTTCGAGCACGTGTCATTCAGCTATGTGGAGGACAAGCCGCTCATCGAGGACCTGTCCTTCGCTGCTGAACCCGGCCACACCGTAGCGATCGTTGGCCCCACCGGTGCGGGTAAGACCACATTGGTGAACCTCGTGATGCGTTTCTACGAGCTCAACGCGGGCAGGATCACGTTGGACGGCGTGGACATCAAGGACCTCAGCCGCGCAGAACTGCGGTCCAAGGTGGGCATGGTGTTGCAGGATGCCTGGCTGTTTGGCGGGACCATCTACGACAACATCAAGTACGGCAACCTGGACGCTACCGAGGAACAGATCATGGAGGCGGCGAAGGCCACCTACGTGGACCGCTTCGTGCGCGCCCTACCGGACGGTTACCAGACCATCATCGATGAAGAAGGCAACAACGTCAGCGCCGGTGAAAAGCAGCTCATCACCATTGCCCGTGCCTTCGTCTCTGATCCTTCGTTGCTGATCCTGGACGAAGCTACAAGCTCCGTTGACACCCGTACCGAGTTGCTGCTGCAGAAGGCCATGGCTGCCCTGCGCACTGACCGGACGAGCTTCGTGATCGCCCACCGCCTCTCCACCATCCGGGACGCTGACACCATCCTGGTGATGGAGAACGGCAAGATTGTGGAGCAGGGTAACCACACCCAACTGCTCGCACTCCAAGGCGCGTACTACCGCTTGTACATGTCCCAGTTTGCAGGCGAAGAAGACGCTGCAGTGGATGACTCGACGGCGGTGCACAGCTGAGCACGGAGCCACTGAAGGAGTCTGTGGCACCCGGGCGCATGGAGGTTCTTGTACCCATGCGCTGGGGTGACATGGACGCCTACGGCCACATCAACAACGTCCAGATTGTGCGCATGCTGGAGGAAGCCCGTATCGCAGCGTTCGGGCCACCCCGCGGGGCCGGCCTTCCGGGCAAAGAGCCCCCGGCGGCCCTGTTCAATGATGTTGAAGAGGGCATCATGACCCTGGTTGTGGAGCACAAGGTCCGGTACGTCAGGACTTTGGATTACCGCAACATCCCCGCTGTTGTGGAGATCTGGGTGGGGGCGATTAAAGGCGCAAGCTTTGATCTTCACTATGTCATCAAGGATCCGGTCACCCGGGAGGACTGCGTCAAAGCCACCACTCACCTGGCGTTCGTGGCCGAAGCCACCGGACGGGTCCTCAGGCTCACTCCGGAGCAGAAGGAAAAGCTGCAGAAGTACCAAGGCTGACGAGTCTTTGTACAGCTGATGCCCTTGAGGGACTCTCTTGAGGGCATCGGCTGTACAAAAACTCCGCGTAGAGTTTCAACATGAAACTCGAAATTGCCGTAGTGAGTGCTGCGGGTGCAGGGGCGGCCGCCGCTGAAGGCGCGGATCGGATTGAACTGTGCAGCAGCCTCGAACTTGGTGGCGTTACGCCTAGCCAAGGGCTCATGGAAGCGAGCTTGGAGCACGTCGACGGTCGTCTGGAGACCCATCCACTGATTCGCTGCCGGCCCGGTGATTTCCGGTATTCGGCATCGGATGTGGACACCATGGTTCACGAGATCCGCCACCTGCTGGCTCAGGGTGCCCATGGAGTGGTGGTGGGGGCGCTCACGGCTTCCGGGGACGTGGACCTTCGCACCGTCCAGCGCTTGGTGGATGCCGCAAAGGAGGCCAACCCGGCGGCACAGTTGACGTTCCACCGGGCCATCGACAAATCGAGGGACCCTTTGGCCGCCCTTGATCAGCTCATGGAACTGGGCTTCACGCGGATCCTCACCTCCGGCCATGCAGCCACGGCAGGGGCTGGTCTGGACACCCTTTCGGACATGGTGGAACGGGCCAGCGGCACTCTTGAAATCATGGCGGGTGGGGGACTGACCCTGGAGGACATTCCCGCGATGCACGCGGCCGGACTGTCCGCGGTTCACCTGTCCGCCAAGAGGACGGTCTCTACCCTCGCCGACGCTGCAATCTCTTTGGGTACCCAGGACGACGGTGATCCCACCGCTTACATCGTGACGGATCGCGAGATTGTCCGGGCGGCCAAAGCGAAAGTCAACGCGCTGAATCTGTCCATGCCCAGGTAACCCCTGCGCGGCGTCATGGGCCAGGCAAACTGAGAAGGTGACGTTGATTTTCGACGACGAGGCCGCCACCGGCAACGCCAATGCCCCGGCTATCCCCGGCTTCCAATCTGCCGGGAGCTACGGCCCGGCGAAACCATCACCCTGGAGCCGCAGCGCGGCCTCCTCCTCACGATCGGATACTGACGTGGCCATCACCAGAAACTCCAACCTCACCGTCACCACCATCTCCCTGACCATGGCCGATCCAGGGCCGCTCAACCCCCTGCCGGTGGTGGCGGCCGAGCTGGACCAGCCGTACACCGTGGGGGAGGGCGTGCCGGAGGAACTCCAGGCGTCGGCCCGCTACGGAGTGGTGCCCAACGTTTACCCCTACCTCATGCAGGACGGCTACAGCCGGGACGCGGCACCCAAGGAACTGCCCGCCGTCGTGCTTGAAAACAGCAAGCTGAAGGTGACGGTCCTTCCGTCGCTGGGTGGCCGGATCTGGGAGCTGTTCGATAAGACCACAGGTAAGCAACTCCTCCACACCCATAAAGCCCCGCAGCTGGCCAACATTGCGCTTCGTAAAGCTTGGTTCGCCGGCGGGCTGGAATGGAACATCGGCACGCGTGGTCACTCGCCCACCAGTTGCGATCCGCTGCACACAGCAATCGTGCACACCCCGACCGGCAAACACATCCTGCGCATGTGGGAGTTCGAACGCCTGAGGCAAGTGGTGTTCCAGGTGGACATTTGGCTGCCGGAGGACTCTGAGGTCCTGTTCGCCGCGGTCCGGTTGCGGAACCCGAATGACCACGACGTCCCCATGTACTGGTGGAGCAACGCCGCCATCCCGGAAACGGACCGCACGCGGGTGATCGCTCCAGCGGATGAGGCTTTCGGGAGCGATTACGCCACGGATATCACCCGCGTCACGCCCACCCGGCACGAAGGCTACGACGCCACTTGGTTGGTCCATAGCCCGCACGCGGCCGACTTTTTCTTTGACATCGACCCCTCCGAACGGCGTTGGGTTGTGGCTGCAGACAACGACGGCGATGGGCTGGCCATGCTGTCTACGGGACTCCTGCGGGGAAAGAAGCTGTTCGTATGGGGCCAGGGCCAGGGAGGTAAACGGTGGCAGGAGTGGCTGAGCCCCGGTGCCGGAACCTACGCCGAAATCCAGGCAGGCCTAGCGCAGACACAGTTCGAACACCTGGTGATGCCGGCCGGTGCCGAGTGGGCCTGGGTGGAGGCCTACGGCAACGGACACCTGAAAGCGGATATCTCGCACGGCACGGACTGGGACGCTGCGGTGGCACACGCCAGCGAGCGTCTGGAACAACTCCTGCCCCATGAGGAACTCGAGGCGATGCTTCCCGCAGCTATCCGTGACGCCGACGTCCCGCCGTCAAAAATGCTGCTGCAAGGCAGCGGTTGGGGTGTGCTGGAGCGTGCGCGGCGGCTCAAAACCGGCAAGCGCTGGATTGATGAGAGCGGTACGCCTTTTGTGGATGAGAGTGTCACGGCCGAGCAGGAACCATGGCTCGGGCTGCTGCACGGTAGAGCGTTCGACGGCGCGCCCTCCTTCGTCGCCGGGGCGGACTGGGAGGAACTGCTTGCGGGACAAAGCAGCGCTGAGGCGAAGTTCCATCTGGCCACCATGAGGCATGCCCGGCAGCACCTTGACGGAGCGATGCAGCTGTATGGAGAGGTGCTGGCCGGCGCGGCCAAACCTTCAACCACCGCGCTCGCCCACCGCGGGTTGGCCTTGGCCCTGTTCGCAAGGGGACACGATGCTGAGGGCATCGCCGAGCTCCGGAGAGGTGTAGAGACCGACCCCTCCAGCACAGCTTTGCTAACGGAGGCCGTCACGCTCTGCATCCGCCACGGCGACCCTGAGCTTGCGCTGGAACTGACAGAGGCGGCACCCAAGGAAGGCCCCGGCGTCGGACGCTTGAGGTTCCTGCGGGCGCTTGCCTTGGCCCGGACGGGCAACCCGGCTGAGTCCGCTGCGATCCTGCGGGAGGGCGTTGAGATTCCGGATCTGCGCGAAGGGGAAGACGCAATCGCGGCTCTGTGGGAGGAAGTCTGTCCTGGGGAGGCAGTTCCTTTCAGCTACCAGTTCGGCATGCACTGATAGTCGCTCCGCCCAGTGACAGCCGCCCCGCCGCAGGTCAGAGGGGCTAAGCGGCAAGGCTGTGGATATCCAGATGCTTGGCTAAACCAAACAAGGTAAGTTGGCATGGTGATTCCCTCCGTAATAACAGCCATTGACCGCGCCCCCGGAGTCTCCAAGGAGATCGAGGACGCGGCTTGGTATGTGCTGGGTCCGGCGCTCCACGGGAGACCTTCGGCGCTGGACGGCCGGACGTTGACGTGGACCGCGGATGCGGCGGGCGAGCTCCTGGAAAGGCTCGAACGCGGAGTTGAGGACTCCAAAGCCCCCATGATGACCAACCTCCGCCAGAACCTCGAGGGAGCGTCCCGGGAGGCCAAACTGCTGGCCGTGGAACTCCTGTTCCTGCAATCACTCCCGCTCGCACATGAAGTTAAGTCACTGCGGGTCAAGCGTGCCCGCGTCGCCGAAGCGGCCTCGTGGGTTCAGCCGGCCATCGAGCTGCCAAAAGAGCTATATGAGGGCATGACGGACCACGGCGTCATCCGGGACCGCACCGCCGAGTTCAACTGGACCATCTGGGACCACCTCAAATGGCTGTGCCGTTTTGTAGCCCATGTGGACAGCCAAAGCACGGCCACCATCAATGAAGCGCTCGCGGACCCGCTGAAGTTCCATGAACTCGCTGCCGCTACACCGGAGGATCAGCCCGCCCTGCGCCGCAGCATCGAATACTTGGTGTGGCCGAGCTACTTTGAGCCCGTGGTGGCGGACGTTGAACGCCAGGAAATCAGGGATGCCTTTGCTTCGCTGGTAGGAGGGGCCGGAGGTGACAGTGATGAAGACATCACTGCAGACATCCACCGGATCCGCCTGCATTTGGACGAGCAAGCCGGGCAGCGGATCGATTGGTATGCCCGCCAACTGGTGAGCCAATGGCGCAAGGTAGGCGATCCGGGGCGCCGCTCCTGGCTCCTGAGGACCCATCACGATCATGCTGACCTCCTTGCCGCCTGGGTTGCCGAGGAGAAGGCCACCCTGGACGTGGAACACCTGCGCACCCTCACCGCCGGCGTTACGGCAGGCGTGGTTCAGCACGCCGTGGATGAGGATTACAAGCACCTGGGCTATGTGGAACGGGAAGACACCAAAACGGCAGTCTTCGCTTTCCTCACGGTCATGAAGCCGGGCGATCTCACGCTGTACCAGCACGCCGGCCGGGTCAGGGTTGGTGTGGTCCTTGGTGAACCCGAGCACCACGAGGACAACAGGCGGATCCGCCGCAAGGTCCGCTGGTTCGATGACAGCTACGCCATCCCCGAGCTCCCGCGCCACGCCCAGCGGCAACTCTCCACCCCGGGCATCATTGTGGATGTCACAAGGGTCATTCAGGCGTTGCAGGAACTGCTCCCGGTGGAAGCCGAAACCGATGGTGAGGATGAGGCACCGCCCACCACCGTCGTCGAGGTTATTCAGCAAGGGTTCAGGCCCCTGACCGAAGAGTTCGCAACGTCCCTGCACATGGATCTTGAACCGCTCAAAGAGATCGCGGAACTGCTCGAGGACAACCGCCAACTGGTTCTGTACGGTCCGCCGGGAACGGGCAAAACCTACCTGGCCAAGCACCTTGCCGCCGAACTGGCCGGTGACCACACTGATGAACGCGTGAAGCTGGTGCAGTTCCACCCCTCATATGCCTACGAGGACTTCTTTGAGGGCTACCGGCCGGACAAGACCGACGACGGCCAGGTGTCCTTCAAACTCGTCGCCGGACCCCTGCGGCGTCTCGCGGAGGAAGCTGCCAAACCGGAGAATGCGCACAAACCGTATTTCCTGATCATCGACGAAATGAACCGCGCCAATCTGGCCAAGGTCTTCGGCGAGCTCTACTTCCTCCTGGAGTACCGGGATGACCGCATCTACCTCCAGTACAGCCCCAACGAGCCCTTCAGCTTGCCGGACAACCTTTACATCATTGGCACCATGAACACCGCGGACCGCTCCATTGCCATGATGGACGCCGCCATCCGGCGCCGTTTCGCGTTCATTGAGCTGCACCCCAAAGAGGAACCGATCCGGGGCACGCTGCGTCGCTTCCTGGAAGCCCGGGGTTTGGACACCCTCAACGCGGACCTGCTGGATGCGCTCAACGACGCGATCGATGACTGGGACCGGGACCTGATGATCGGGCCCTCGTACTTCATGAAGAATGCGGCCCAAAACCCCACAGGCCTTCGCCGTATTTGGAAGTACGAGCTCATGCCGTTGTTGGAGGAGCACTACCACGGGCAGTTGAACCGGGCGCAGCTCGAAGAGCGCTTCGGCCTGGAACAGTTGCTGGGACGTCTTGCAGCCCGCTAAAGCCATCCCGCCCAGGCCGGGCCGGGCGCCTGCCAGCGCGGGCGCGCCTTCAAGCGCCACGCGGCCGAACTCCGGCCCGCGGCACATCTTCATGGACGAGCTCTCCCGGGGCGTGGTGGAAAAACTCTACCCCGCATCGGCTGCGTTCATCAACACCAGCGGACTGGCGAAGGCCTCGCCCATGGGCATGGGCCTGTACAGGATTGAACCCGTGGGCAAGGTGGGTTCAGTGCGGACCGCCACGGTGCAGCTGGAAGTCCGTCCCAAAGACCGTCTGGGTCTGAGCCGGCTCCTTTTCCTGCTCAGTTACGCCGGAGAGCAGGGCTTCCGTGAGCACTCAGTGGAAGCAGTGGAGCATCCGGATTTGTGGAGCGCACTGGCGGAATCACTCGCCCAGTTGGCAGATAAAGCCCTGAGCCGCGGCGTCCTGCAGGGCTACCTCACCGTGGAAGAGTCTTTACGGACGGTCAAGGGGCGCATCCGGATTTCGGACCAGATTTCCCGGCGCCCGGGCATGATGGTGCCGTTGGAGGTCTCTTACGACGAATTCACTGAGGACATTGCGGAGAACCGTATCCTCCGTGCTGCGCTGGAGCGCATGGGCAAGGTGCCCGGCGTCCGGCCTGACGTCCTGAGCCGCCTCCGGCAGCTCAAGGGAAAGCTCGACGCCGTCACCCGCCTTCAGTCCGGAGCGCCGCTGCCGCCCTGGCGGGCCAGCCGGATGAACCTCAGATACCACCCGGTGCTGCGCCTGGCCGAGGTGATTCTCCGCAATGCCTCCGCCGAGGCAGGAGAGGGCAAGCAGCAAACCGCGTCCTTCGTGGTGGACATGGGTCAGGTGTTCGAGGAATTCGTGGGAACCGCGCTGCGCAGTGCCATGAGCGCTCATCCAGGGGAGATGCGACTCCAGTATGGCGCGCTCCTTAATGAGGCCGTCCGGGATTCCGATCGCCTCACCGTTCGTCCGGACGCTGTGCACTTCCTGGGCGGGCGGCCCGTAGTGGTCTATGACTCCAAGTACCAAGCAGCTTCCGACGCCGGTGCGTCCCTTAGCGCCGACCATTACCAGTTGCTGGCGTACTGCACAGCGCTCAGGGTCCCCACCGCCTGGCTCGTTTACGCGGGCGCGGGGGAAATGAAGCTGCGCCGGATTCTCAACACGGACATCGACATTGTGGAGTACCCGCTGGACCTGTCCCTTCCGCCGTCGGAAATCCTGGCAGCCGTGGCGGACCTGGCAGAGCAATCGTGGGGCGAAGTGGTACGCCAGGCTGTGGCGGGTGGCCCGGCGTCGGACTAGCCTGAGAAGTAAATCTTCACTGGAGGAGGCATCATGGCACGTAAGAAATCCTGGCGCGATATGACCAAAGGCCAACGGGTCATGCTGTTGGTCAGTGGAGCAATCAACATGGCCTTGTTGGGCGCTGCGCAACGAAGCATCGGCAAGACTCCTGATGATCAGATCAGGGGCAAAAAGGCGGTCTGGCGCGCTGTTTCCTTCATCAACTTCTTCGGTCCGGTCAGCTACTTCCTGTTTGGCCGCCGTCGGGACGCGGAGATGAACTCAAGCTCAGCTAAACGCTGAAGCTCAAGCGGGCATCTTCACAGTGAACGTGGTGCCCCTGCCCGGTTCGCTTTCCAGCGTGATGGTTCCGCCATGCGCTTCAACAATGGCCTTGCTGATGGGTAAGCCAAGTCCGACGCCCGGGATGGCGCTTTTGCGTACTCCGCCGGCCCGGAAGAACTTGGTGAAGGCCTCCGCCTGTTCCTCCTCGTTCATGCCCATGCCGGTATCGGTAACGCGGCAGAAGATGAAGTCCTGATCCTCCCAAGCCGCCACTTCCACGTCCCCGCCGTCGGGGGAGTACTTGATCGCGTTGGACACCAGGTTGTCCAGTACCTGCGCAATCCGTGACGAATCAACGCGGGCCTCCAGTGCGTCGGGAAGATCCACGGAGAGCCGGATGCCGGCCTTGGCTGCGCGCGGCTCCGCAGAGTTGACGCTACCGCGCACCAACTCGGCCACATCCGCTGTGTGCGGCTGGATGACGATCTGGCCCGAGCGCACGGCCAGCAGGTCCGAGACGAGTGTCAGGAGCCTCTCGGCGTTTCGCCTGACGATGTCCAGCTGTTTGCGCGACCTGGCATCGAGGGTATCCGGCTCATCCAGGATCAGCTCGACGTAACCAAGGATGGACGTCAGCGGGGTACGGAACTCATGAGAGACATTGGCAACAAAATCGTCCTTGGCGGCCAGCGCATTCACCAGGTCCGTGACATCGCTGAACACCACCACCGAGCCTGCGAACTTCCCGTCGTCGTCCACCATGGGGCGGGCGCTCGCGGTGTAGGCACGTTGTTCACTTCCCGAGCCCAACCACACCAGCTGGTCCGTGAACCTTTCACCGAGGACCGCACGGCGTACCGGCCTGCGGTCCGCAACCAACGGCGTGGTCCTGTCGGTATCGAAGATCAGCAACTGGGATTCGTTGGGATCGTCATTGTCCACGGGAGTTGCCAAGGCATGCGTTTGGCGTTGCCGGCGGTTCATGAGGATGTCATGGCCATCGCCGTCCACGGCCACCACGCCCAAGGGAAGGGCTTCCATAACGGTGTTGAGGAGCCGTTCCTGTTTGGTGCTGACGCTCAATGCTTCTTTGAGGGCTTCATCCTTCTGCTCCAGTGCCCGTTGCTGGCGCACCATGCTCAGGGTGAGGACGCTGACCGAGACTCCGATGCCCAACATGAGGATGGGGAACAGGAGGGGTTTGGTGAAGTCCTGTTCGCTGAGGGTTCCCCTCACGAACAGGGGAACCCAGACAATCCCCAACGGTCCGAGGAAGGACAAGACAATAGCGAGCTTCGGGTACAACCCTGAAGCGCACAACCAGATGACGGGCAGCACCACCAGCACGCTGAGGCCGGTGATGGACTCCACCGCACCCTCGCGGGCGAAGCCGATGGAGACCATGTCCAGTATGGGGATGATGAGGAAGGTGGCGAACGGCAGCCGGTGCCACGGCACCATGATGCACAGGGCCAAGAGGAACGCTTGGCTCAGCAGGAAAATGAGGAACAGCGGATTTTCAAGCGTGGCAGGAAAATACAGCCAGACCAGAATGGCCGAAATACAGACACAGACCGATAACGGCAATTGGCTGAGCACTACGCGCATGCGCAGGGTATGTTCGTGGAAAGAGCGCCGAAAAACCAACAATTGCTTCTTTTCACCAATGTCCCACGTTGAGGGCTGGGTCATGGCACATCCACCAAAGATGCGGAAGAAAGTCGGTTCATGAGATCAGCCTAACCATAATGGATATACTTCTGAGGTTATCGAAGGGGCTGAGGGGCAGCGATGAGTGAAGCACGTGTGGGGCTGGTCATTGAAGATGACCAGGATATCCGCGAATTGGTACGCGTAGTTCTATCCCAGGCGGGATTTGATGTGCATGTTGCGTCCACCGGATCCGCAGGTGTGACATCTGCCCTTGAGCTGAATCCGGATGTTATTACGTTGGATCTGGGTCTTCCGGATATTGATGGATTCGAGGTAGCACGGCAGATCCGGAAATCCTCTGACGCCTACATCATCATGCTGACTGCCCGCGCCGAAGAGCTGGACACCCTGATGGGTTTGGAAGCCGGCGGCGATGATTACCTCACCAAGCCGTTCCGTCCCCGCGAACTGCGTGCCCGTGTTGAAGCGATGATGCGCCGGCCCCGGGCGTCGTCGGAATCCAAGAGTGCGGCTGCTGAAGAAGTGGACCCCGAGGTGAGCCACAACGGTCTGGCCGTTTCTGCCGGGTCCCGCACCGCCGTGCTGAACGGCACTGAGCTCAAACTCACCCGGACGGAGTTCGACCTCCTGCTCGCGCTGCTGGAGACCGGACGGATTGTGCGGACCAAGGCGGACCTCGCGCGTCGCCTCCGCAACGAACCGTACGACGTCGGCAGTTACGTCAGCGACGCGGATGAGCGCGCTGTTGAGGTACACATGGGAAATCTTCGCAAGAAGCTCGGCGACAGCATCCAGGCGCCGCGCTGGCTGGAGACGGTCCGCGGCGTCGGCTACAGGCTGGCTCCCTCCTCAAACAATAACTAAACAGAGGTTTCCAGCTCGTGGATGGTGCCGGACACAAAGTGGTCGATCTCTTCGACCTGCCCGGTCAGCTCGAGGAGGTGGTCCGCGTTGGGCAGGAGCCGGATGCTGATTTCCAGCTCGGTTGCCAGCCGGTTCATGCAGATGGCACCAACCATGTGGCTTGAAGTCTTCAGGCTGAGGACCGCGTCCATGGCGTCTTCAATGTCCAGTTTTTCCAGCGCACGGTGAAGTCGATCCACCCGCCAAGGCAGAAGCTCCACGTAGTTGCGTACGAAGGTGCTGATGATGGCAGGGTCGCCGCCCAGCTCGGCTTGGAGTTCGGTGAGGACGGTGCGATCCACCAGGGCGTCGATGCACTCGTCGTACTCGGACACCAAACCCCTCCCGCCTCCAAACAAAAGATTCACCACTCAACAGTAGGACCCATGGAACTACCCCAACGCCATAAATTCAAAGATTGATCCAATCTTGAGCGGACTCAGAGGCACTCTTGATCTGTCCCCCACAAAGTAGTTAAAAGCAGACCTGGGCCTATCCAGGCTGAACCAGGGAACGGGGATCAAGATGGACAGTGGTGCTCGCCCGTCACCGGGCCTCATGCTCCTCATTGTGGTCTGCATGACGGTCCTTCTTGGCATTGGCGGCTCGGCTGCCTTCGCACTCTGGCACCAGAGCTCCCAAGCTACCGTCAGTGATTCGTCAGTGAATTCCGCGCCCACCACCACAACAGTGCCCACCACCACGCCCTAGGTAACGGCCCCCGGCAATGCGCCGGTTCAGTCCTTCCCGGATTCCAGGAAAGCCGTGAGCCGGTCCTCAAGCACGGATGTGTCCTTGAGCTGGCACTCCCACACGGTGAGCACTTCCCAGCCGGCAGCCGCCAACTGTTCCCGCTGCAACGCATCCCGCTCGCGGGTTCGTGTTCGTTTCGCTTCCCAGAACTCCGCATTTGCTGCCGGGGCGTGCTGCCCTGCTTTGCAATGGTGGAAGTGCCAGAAGCAACCATTAACGAAAATGACCTTGCGCCTGCCCGCGAACACCAGGTCCGGGCGACCCGGCAGCTTCACTGCTCCGGATTGTCCGTGCAAGCGGTAGCGGTAGCCTCTTGCGTGCAGGAGCCTGCGGACCAACAGCTCAGGTTTGGTGTTCTTTCCGCGGATTTTTGACATGTTCCGGCTGCGCTGCTCCCGCGTCAAAAGGTCCCGGCTCTCAGCCATGCATCCAGCCTACCCAGGGAGTTCTTGTACAGATACCGCCCTTACGAGGTGCTGTTAGGGGCGGTATCTGTACAAAAACTCGTCAGGCCGTGCCGGGAACACACCGCGGTCCAACCCAAAGGTGTGACCTGTACTTTCATGCGGCGGCGGCACTGGGGGCAAAAGCGCGGTGGCTCCATGCCCAGGTGTTGTCGGCAGCTGCGGTGAGCGTCCGACGTCGAACCTTCAGCACCGCGCCTGTCCTCGCCTCCGCCGGGGTCATCACTACTGCCTCCGCCGCAGTGGCCGCAATACTGCTGTGAGACCGCAGCGTTCACAGCGACTTCTGAAATTCCTTGATGGGCATGTTGAGCTCCACAAGGAGGTTGAGGTCGGCGTTTGCCGGCCGGCCCAGGGTGGTGAGGTAGTTGCCCACAATGACGGCGTTGATGCCGCCGAGGAGGCCCTCCCGGGTGCCGAGATCGCCGAGGGTCAGTTCGCGCCCGCCGGCGTAGCGGAGCACGGTGCGCGGCATCGCGAGCCGGAAAGCGGCGATGGCGCGGAGGGCGTCTTTGCCGTCCATGATGCCGTGGTTTTCCAAGGGTGTGCCGGGGCGCGGGTTGAGGAAGTTCAGGGGAACCTCGTGCGGTTCGAGGGCGGCGAGCTGGGCCGCGAGTTCGGCCCGTTGTGCCAGCGATTCGCCCATGCCGATCAGCGCTCCACAGCACAGTTCCATACCGGCGGCCTTCACCATGGCGCAGGTTTCCAGTCGTTCCTCGTAGCTGTGCGTGGTCACCACTTCGGGGAAGTAGCTGCGGGCCGTTTCCAGGTTGTGGTTGTAGCGGTGGACACCCCACCCGGCCAGCTGGTCCACCTGGCGTTGTGTGAGCATGCCCAGGGAGCAGGCGATGTTGATGTCCACTTCTTCATTGATGCGGTCAATGGCGAACTTGATCTGGTTCATGAGCTTGATATCAGGACCTCGCACGGCCGCCACGATGCAGAACTCGGTGGCACCGGTAGCGGCGGTTTCCTTGGCGGCTTTGACCAGCTCGGGGATGTCCAGCCACACACCGCGAACAGGGGAGTCGAACAGGCCGGACTGGCTGCAGAAATGACAGTCCTCAGGGCAGCCTCCGGTTTTTATGGAGATGATGCCTTCCACTTCCACGTCCTCGCCGCAGTGCTTGAGGCGAACCTCATGAGCCAGCTGCAGGGCTTCGGAAATGGCTTCGTCCGGAAGCTCCAGGATTTTGATCAGCTGCTGTTCGTTCAGGCCCTCGCCTCGTTCCAGCACTTGCTGCCGGGCGATGTTAAGGATGGCGTAGGGAGCTGTTTCCCTTGTTTCTTTTGCTTGGATGGTCATGTCCTTGACGGTATCCGTGCAGGTGAACGGCGATTTTGTGGGGTGGGTACAAACGGCCGCACCGGATTTTGGCGGTGAACGCGCGAGGCCCCTGGTGCAGAAGTTACAGCTGCGAAACATGCACGTGACTGAATTGACGCGCTGCGTGACTAGCGTCGTGGGCGAAGCACCCTCCCCGGACGAAAGCGACCACGAATGAGTGACGATAAGACAAGTACCGCAACATTGGAGCCGACGACGGCGGCTGGAACCGGCGTCGTCGGCCCTACCGGAATCGGCGCCACCGGAAGCCGAGCAGCAGGAAGCGGGGCACCAGGCGCAACGGGCCCCGGCAATGCTGACGCACTGAGCGCCGCGAAGGAGAGCCTGGAGGATTACACACTCCGGTTCGCACCGCGGTCCTACCGCAAGTGGAGCGCCGGAGTGGTGGCCACCAGTGCCTTGGGCGGCATCGCCTACTTGGCTGACTTCTCCATCGGCGCCAATATTGGCATTGCGTACGGGACCGTGAACGCAATCTTCGGCATCATCGTGGCCGCAGTAATCATCTTCGCCACAGGTTTCCCCTTGGCCTACTATGCAGCGCGCTACAACATCGACTTGGACCTGATCACGCGCGGCTCGGGCTTTGGCTACTACGGCTCAGTGGTCACCAACATCATCTTTGCCACCTTCACGTTCATCTTCTTCGCCCTGGAAGGCTCCATCATGGCCCAGGGGCTCCAGTTGGGCCTGGGCATCCCGCAGTGGATCGGCTACGCAGTGTCCACCATCATCATCATTCCGCTGGTGATTTACGGAATGAAGACGCTGGCCACGTTGCAGGTATGGACCACGCCCCTGTGGCTGCTGCTCATGGTGGTTCCGGTGGGCTACCTGCTCCTGTCCCATCCGGAAAGCATCGATGCCTTCTTCGCTTTCACCGGCGCGTCCGGAGAGGGCGGTCCCAATATGGCCTCGGTGATGCTCGCCGCAGGTGTGTGCCTGTCCCTGATGGCGCAGATCGCTGAACAGATCGACTACCTCCGCTTCATGCCGCCCAAGACCGCCGAAAACAAGGGTGCCTGGTGGCGTGCGGTGATCCTCGCCGGACCGGGATGGGTGATTTTCGGCGCCATCAAGCAGATCATCGGCCTCTTCATTGCGATCTACCTCATTGCCAAGCTCGACCCCGCAGCTGCTTCTTCCGCGAATGAGCCTGTCCACCAGTTCCTTGGCGTGTACGAAGAGATGATGCCGGCCTGGCTCGCAATGACCTTGGCAGTGGTACTCGTGGTCATTTCACAGATCAAGATCAACGTCACCAACGCTTACTCCGGTTCGCTGGCCTGGACCAACTCCTTCACACGCATCACCAAGACCTACCCGGGCCGGATGGTGTTCGTGGTGGTCAACCTGGTCATTGCGCTGATCCTGATGGAGTCGAACATGTTCGAGTTCCTCAACACCATCCTGGGTTTCTACGCCAACTGCGCCATGGCCTGGGTAGTCACAGTGGCTTCGGATATCGCCATCAACAAGTACCTGCTGAAGATCTCGCCCAAGGTTCCGGAGTTCCGCCGCGGGATGCTGTACGCCGTGAACCCGGTGGGCTTCGTGTCCATGCTGGTCTCCGCAGGCGTTTCCATCGCGGTGTTCTTCGGGGCATTCGGTGCAGCTGTCCAGCCGTTCTCACCCATCTTCGCCGTGGGCCTGGCCTTGGTGCTGCCGCCGGTGCTGGCTTTGCTGACCAAGGGCCGCTACTACCTGCGCCGCACCGACGACGGCATAGATCTCCCCATGTTCGATGCCGACGGAAACCCCAGCGACGCCAAGTTGCTCTGCCACGTGACGGGCATTGAGTTCGAACGCCCGGACATGCTCCGCTCGGCTCAGGACAGGCCCGACGGCGAACCTCAGTACATCTCGTCCCTCGCCTTGTCCACGGATAAGTCGGGCGAGCTGGTGCTGCCGGCCCAAAAGTAAGCCCTCCCTGACCCAACTGAGGGACAGCACCTGCTCTGTTGAGTGCTCATTGGAGCATGTGCTGTCCCCTACTTGGGTGCACACGACTTAAGTGCACGCGAACGCCCCGGCTTCCTTTGGGGGGAGCCGGGGCGTTGTGCTGTGTGATTTTTTAGTTTTGTGTGTTCGTCAAGCTGCGTGTTGCCGTGGGGCTTACTTGTCGAAGGCGTCCTTCGCGGTGTCCTTGACGTTCTCGCCCGCCTGCTTGGTCTTTGCCGCCGCCTGATCAGCGACGCCTTCGGCCTGCAGCTTCTCGTTGTTCGTGGCGTCACCCAAGGCTTCCTTCGCCTTGCCCGTGACTTCCTGTGCCTTATTGCTGATCTTGTCTCCGAGTCCCATGGGACCTCCTTCGATGTAGTCCAACACTGACAATCGCTAGGCTAACGAGCAATTCTGGGTACTTCCTGAACACACCCCCAAAAATGGTAAGCCTGCTTACACTTATGGCATGGCTGAGGAGAACCGCAACGAAAATACGGAGCAGACCGACCTCGATGAGGACATCGCCATGGCATTGGTGAACCACGTTATTGAGAACCCGGAAGAGTCCGAGGGCGAATCGGATCCGCGGAGCAAATATCCATCCGAAGAATTCGAGCCCCAGTCCCAGGACTATCCCGGATGGACCGAGGCGATGAACCCCCGGCCCGATCACGGTGAGCAGAGCTACGTGGGACACCACCGCATGATGGGTATGCGCACGCTCATCACCGGCGGTGACAGCGGGATTGGCAGGGCGGTAGCAATTGCTTACGCCCGCGAAGGCGCGGACGTAGCGTTCACGTACCTGCCCGAAGAAGAACAAGATGCCGAGCAAACCGTCCAACTCATTGAAGACGCGGGCTGCAGGGCGTTGGCCTTACCGGGAGATTTGCAGGATGAGGAGTTCTGCCAAGACGTCATCGCCCAGACTGTGGCCGAATTCGATGGCCTCAACGTTCTGGTGAATAACGCGGGTTTTCAGATGACCACAGGCCAAGGAATCGAAGACCTCAGCAGCGAACAGTTCGACCGGACGTTCAAAACCAATGTGTACGCGCTCTTCTGGCTCACGAAAGCCGCCTTACCGCACTTGCAGCCCGGCGCCGCCATCATCAACACCTCCTCCATCCAGGGCTATCACCCGAGTCCGTCGCTGATGGATTACGCAGCTACCAAAGCAGCGATCAACAGCTTGACGTTCTCCTTGGCGGAGTCACTGGGACCACGGGGGATCAGGGTCAACGCAGTAGCACCGGGGCCGGTATGGACGCCGCTGCAACCGCCCACTCAGCCTGCCGAAAAGATTGAGAAGTTCGGCCAGGACACCCCGCTTGGCAGGGCGGGGCAGCCTGCCGAACTTGCCGCGACGTACGTCCTTCTGGCCACGGAAGAGTCCAGCTACATCTCCGGATCAGTCATAGGAGTGACCGGTGGAAAACATCTGGCCTAGGGCTTGAGCACTACCTTGATGCAGCCGTCCTGCTTCTTCTGGAATTTTTCGTAGAGGGCAGGTGCTTCGTCCAGCCCTCCGGTGTGGGTGACCAGATGCATGACGCCCAGCGGATCGGCGTCGTCCTCTACCAAGGGAAGCAACGCGTCCGTCCAGCTGCGCACATTGCACTGCCCCATGCGGAGCTGGATCTGCTTGTCGAACATGGTCATCAAGGGCATCGGATCGGCCTGGCCGCCATAGACGCCGCTCAGTGAAACAGTCCCGCCACGCCGCACCAGGTCCACTGCGGTGTGAAGCGCGGCAAGCCGGTCAACACTCATGGTTTCCATGGCCACCTGAGCAGGCTTGTCCGGGAGCAAGGAGACGGCCCGGTGGAGGAAGGACGCCACCGGGGATCCGTGCGCCTCCATGCCCACAGCGTCCACCACGGAATCGGGGCCGCGGCCGAGTGTTTGCTCACGGATCTGATCGGCCACATGGGAGCTGTAGTCCATGGTCTCGATGCCATGTGATTCCGCCATCGCGCGGCGTTCGGGGACGGGATCCACACCAATTACGCGGAAGCCTTTGTGGACGCCGATCCTTGCGGCGAACTGGCCCACGGGGCCGAGCCCGAGTACTGCCAGCGTGCCACCGTCCGGCACATTGGCGTACTCTACTGCCTGCCATGCCGTGGGCAGGATGTCCGAGAGGAATAGGTAGCGCTCGTCAGGGGCATCGGAGTCCACTTTGACGGGTCCGTAGTCCGCGAAGGGAACGCGCAAATACTGAGCCTGTCCGCCCGGGACTGAACCATACAGTTCCGAATAGCCGAAAAGCGCGGCTCCGGAACCCTTTGCTGTTACTTGGGTGGTTTCACATTGCGACTGAAGGCCCTGGTTGCACATGTAGCAATGACCGCAGGAGATGTTGAACGGCACCACCACGCGGTCGCCCTTCTTGAGCCGGTGGACTTCCGAGCCCACTTCCTCCACGATTCCCATAGGTTCGTGGCCTATCACGTCGCCCTTATGCATGTAAGGGCCCAAGACTTCATAAAGGTGGAGGTCCGAGCCGCAAATGGCGGTGGAAGTGATCCGGACGATCGCATCCGTGGGTTCCTGGATGGACGGGTCGGGGACGTCTTCGACGCTGAGCGAGCGCCGGCCTTGCCATGTCACTGCTTTCACGATTGGTTCTCCCTGCTTTTCGGCTGGGTGGGTCCCTCGCTTCTGGAGACCTTCCCAGCGAAGCAGAGATGGCGGCGGCGCACAAGGTTGCCCAGCCTCGACACCGTCATGGGGCGGGCCTAGATTGAGGCTATGAGCGAAGAACCGAATGAAGCTGAAGTGACGCATTCCCAAGCTGCCGAGCCAGAGGCTACTGCCGCCGTCGAGCATGGCAACGCTGCCGCAGGCACGGGTGACTTCACGACGGAACTGGACCCCACTTTCGTCCCGGACGAAAGTGACGAGACGCCGGAAGAGAAGCGCGCCAGGGAGCACCCGGAAGCAACTGGAAGCTAAAAGTAATAAGTAGCCTGATTACTAGTGTTAAGATGGTGGAGGGAGAGAGTTTTCGGGCAGAGCTGACCGAGGAGTGATTGCGTTGTCCATCATGAAGAATCCGCTGGTTTCCGGAGGCGTGTCGCACCTGCCCGCCAAAGGGCTGGCCTGCACCCGCTGCGGGTCAAATGATCGCCTGAACCTGGAAACCATCGAATCCATTGAACCTCACACCGGAGAACTGATGGTCTGGGTGTCCTACACATGCGTGGCCTGTGACTCGTCTTATGCCCACAACGCGCCGTTCCATGACGTGGCCGTAGTCCTCAATCGAAGCGGAAACACAACTGGCTTGCTCCAATTCGGCGGGGCATACTTCCACTGCGGCGAGCCCATGGCATTCTCTGAATCCTCTGCCCGCAGCGTCTACGCCCCCATGACCACAGAAGACGTGGACGACGGCCTGCTTGATGTGTACCTGAAAACCAAGGTCATCCAGTGCCGGTGCGGTTTCCGAATGGAGCTGCCCGTCTGAGAATCCGAACTCGTTTTGAGAAGTCCTGATCTGGGTACACCACATATACGTGGATCCCAAGCAATCTCAGGCACCCACCAAGCTCGGGCCACGAGCGGCGCCCACACAAGCCGCTCACCAGGGAGGTAACGCACATGGATACAGGAACACTGGTACTGATCATCGTGCTGGCCGTCGTCATCATTGCCGTAGTCATCATCGCTGTTGTTATAGGGCGCCGTAAAAAGGCCGAAGTCAACCGCCACCGGGCGGAGGAGCTGCGGGAAAAGGCAGCCGAAGAAGCCATCGGTGCGCACCAAGCGAAGGCCGAATCAGCCCAGGCCGAGGCGGCCGCGCTGCAGGCAGAAGTCGAAGCCAATCGGCTCCGCAGGGAAGCGGAACAGCACGCGCACAAAGCCGGAGAGGCCCACGAACGCGTTGAGGAACACCTTCGTCACGCCGACAAACTGGATCCGAATTCGAACCGGTCGCATGACGCCGACCGGGCACGCGACGCCGATCACTCGCGCGACGCCGATCGGTCGGTAGGCACGGACCGGTCGCGCGACGCCGATCGGTCGGTAGGCACGGACCGGTCGCGCGACGCCGATTCCGATCGATCCAACATTGCCGAAGGTGAGCGCCTCACTCGCGACCGCAGCAACCGTGACGGTTCAGTGCGTGACGGCTCAGTGCCCGACGGCTCAACCCGTGAGGGTGACAGGAACCTATAGTTTCAGCGGAGAAGTGGAGGTAGGGGAGTGAGTATCGTGGTGAGGCGAACAGGTCAGGCGGTGCGCTCCACTGGATCGAAGCCGAACCGGCATGCGGTAGACGTGGTCTTAGGGCATCTGGGTGAGATTGGCCCCGCCGTGGCGGCTTTGCGCCGGGAGTCTTCGCGGCTTGCCGAATGGGGCGAAGAGTTGGCCCGTGTCCGGCTGCGTGGCGGGAGCGTCTTCGCGGCAGGAAGCGATGGATCTTCGCACGAAGCGCAGAGGTTCACATCAGAGTTGAATGCCCACGATCCCGTGGATGGGTCCGGGTTCAAGGCCATCTCCATCACCAAGGGCACTGCCGGTTCGAATGGCTCCGCCGGGAGCATGGGAACTCAGATACAGAACCAGGTTCGTCGCGGTGACATCGTGGTCCTGCTCGCTGCCAAGGGCATCACTGAGGAGCTCCGTGAAGCTGCCAGCGCCGCTAAATCAAAGGGTGCACGGGTATGGGCGCTGACGGGCAAGGAGTCCAAGGACCTCGCGCAGTCGGTCAACGAGGCGATATGCATTGATACGGATCCTCCGCACGCGGAAGAGGCTCACCTCGTGGCGGTACTGGCTCTGTGCGAGTGCTTCGAAGATGCGTTGAAGACCGTCCAGCCCGAGTAAGACCCGGCCCGTTCCTCAGATGGCTATCAGTGATCCGCCGCTTGAGCGCCTCGTCCGCTAGGTCCGTGTGATGTGCGCCTCTTTCGGAATAGTTGCAGACGCCATGCAGTTGCTCAAGATGAACCTGATTCATCCTGAAAGGAACTGCGCATGCTGTTTTCCCCCCTGGCCCTCGGCGAACTTGAACTTTCCAACCGACTGGTGATGGCACCGCTGACGCGTCTGCGGGCAGGTCAGGACGGCGTGCCGGGTTCATTGATCGCTGAGCATTACCGTCAGCGGGCTTCCCTCGGGCTGATCGTGAGCGAAGGGACATACCCGACGCCTGCAGGCCAGTCCTACCCGGGACAGCCCGGACTTGTCACGGAGGAGCAGATCGCTGGCTGGAAGAACGTCACCGACGCTGTTCATGCAGAGGGCGGCCGCATCTTTGCCCAGGTCATGCACGGCGGTCGCGTTTCGCACGCCGACATCACCGGCGGCCACGAGATTGTGGGCCCCAGCGCTGTCGCTATCGATGGCGAGGTCCGCACCCCTACAGGCAAGCAGGCTTACCCGGTACCGCGCGAACTCCGCACCGACGAGCTTCCGGGGGTCATCCAGGAGATCGTCACAGCTTCGAAGAATGCCATCGAGGCAGGATTCGACGGCGTTGAACTCCACTCCGCCAACGGTTACCTGCTGCACGAATTCCTTGCACCGAACTCGAACGTTCGCACGGACAGCTACGGCGGCGCTCCGGAGAACCGGGCCCGATTCGTGATCGAGACCGTCAACGCAGTGGTCGAGGCACTCGGCGCCAACCGAGTGGGCATCCGTATTTCCCCCGAGCACAACGTGCAGGGTATCGCGGAAACTGATGCTGCCGACGTCCGCGCAACGTACGAAGTGCTGGTGGACACCATCGCTCCGCTGAACCTGGCGTACCTGAGCATCCTTCACCACGCACCCAAGAGCTCCTTGGTGCAGGACCTTCGCGAGCGTTTCAATGGCACGTTCCTGGTGAACACCGGCTTCAGCGAAATCACTACCCGAGATGAAGCTTTTGCGATCATTGAAGACGGACTCGCGGACGCCGTTGTGGTGGGCCGCCCCGCCATCGCCAACCCGGACCTTGCCCGCCGTTGGCGCGAAAGCCTGCCGCTCAACGAGCCGGATGCTTCCACCTTCTACGCTGACGGCGCCGAGGGCTACACCGACTACCCGTTCTACGCCAACTAAGCCGCTCTAAAGGCGCAAAGTACCTCAGCAAGACCACGACGTCGGCACCCATGCCCGGGTGCCGACGTCGTGGTTTAACGTGTGGTCACCCAACTCGGGGACAGCAAGTGCTCCAATGAGCCGTCATTGGAGCATGTGCTGTCCCTTGGATGGGTGGCATTGTGACAGGGCGCTTGCCCGGCCTAGTGCCGGCGTTCCTATAGGATTTGTGGCATGGCTGCTCCTTCCCCGTCCGCTGCCCGCGCTGGCTTTCCTGTCAGCCGTCAAGTGCTGGCCGACCACGTTTACGAAGCCCTCCTTGAGTGGCTCATGGACGGCCGACTCGAGCCGGGTGCAGCGGTAAGCATCGACGGGATGGCGCGCGAACTCGACGTTTCGCCAACCCCGGTGCGCGAAGCGTTGGCCCGCTTGGAGCACACGGGAATGGTCCGGCGCGTGGCTCTGAAGGGGTACCGTGTGGCTCCGGTTTTCACTCGGGAAGACTTCGCTGAACTCATGGAAGCGCGCCTTTCCATAGAGCCGGTCAACGCCCGATTGGCCTGCTCACGGATGACCCCCGATGGTCTGGACGCTCTGAAGCAAGCCGTGGAAGACCTGAAAACTGCTCCGAGGGGCGGGTCGTTTGCTGAATACCGCAGCTACCTGGAAGCCGATGAGCGCTTCCATCAGCTCATTGCCGCGCAAGCCAACAACCAATTCCTGCTCGCGGCGTACAACACCCTGGGTGGCCAGATCCAGCGTTTCCGATTGTTCGGGGGAGTGGGCATCACCGACGCCGAGCAAGCCATCGCGGAGCACCAGGCCGTGCTGGACGCCATGACCAGCGGGGATCCCGAAAGGGCTGCGGCCATGATGGTGGATCACGTGGAAAAGGTACGCGGCCGGGCGATGGCGGACGCCCCGGAGGACTAGGACCCTCGCTTCCCCTTGAGTGTGCACCCGTTTCCGCCCTGGGCACCCGTTTGGTGTTGCTGTCGCGCCCTTTCGCGCCGAATGCGCTAGTGGTTACGGGGGCGCCCGGCGGGAAGGGGTGCGCCGGCGCGGCACCAGGCACAGGACCTTCAGTGACCCTCTTCACACACATATGTATGACATATAGGATCTAGGAAGTTTCCCAAAGGTTGACAGCATTGCCCGATTCGTAAATCCTATAGGAAACAGGATTCCACGAAGGAGTGATCATCATGGCGTATAACGCCGAGAATTGGCCCATCACCGCGGCCCTCCTGCAGTTCCCCGGCACCGATGCCGCAGGGCAGCACATCAACGACGCCGATGCTTCCGTTTGGGCTTCCGTCCTCCAGGAAGTGAAGGAGGCAGGTTTTGCGAACGCAGACCTCACCGACAGCTGGGTCCGCCCTGGTGATCTGAGCAAGGAGCGCCTCGCCGAGTTCAAGCAGACCGCTGATGAAGTGGGAATCGGCGTCCCGGTCATCTCCGCCATCCGCCGCAGCGTCATCCACGCCACGGATTGGGCCGAGAACCTTGCCTACAGTCACCGCACCATCGATGCCGCTGCCGAGCTTGGATGTGAAGTAGTGTCCTTCGGGCTGCACCAGGCAATCACGCCGGAACAGCAGAAGCAGCTGTGGTTCTGGACCGTTGAGGGCTACAAGGATCCCGCGGGGGATAAGGAAGCGTGGGGCAATGCCGTCTCGCGGATCCGTGAACTTGGAAAGCATGCCGCTGAGGCAGGCATCCTGATCTCGCTGGAAATGTACGAGGACACCTACCTTGGCACCGCTGACTCATCGGTTCAGCTTGTCCAGGACATCGGCCTGGACAATGTTGGCCTGAACCCGGACCTGGGTAACCTGATCCGCTTGCACCGCCCTATAGAGGACTGGCGCGAGATGGTGGCCAAGACGCTGCCTTACTCCAACTACTGGCACGTGAAGAACTACATCCGGGACGAAGACGTGGCCCGTGACAGCTACATCACCATGCCGGCACCCATGGAAAGCGGGCTCATCAACTACCGCGAGGCCTTCAAATTCGCCTTGTCGGTGGGCTTCCAGGGCATCCTCTGCACCGAGCACTACGGCGGCGACGGGCTCAGCGTCACCGCCAGCAACCAGGACTACCTCCGCAGGCATGTCCTGCCGAAGACCGAGGGCTATGAACTCGGGAAGAGCCAAGTAGCGCAGGGACGTCAAGTACCGGCAACCCAGCTCGCAGGAGTCTAGGAAGATGACGCAGATTTTCGATAACCCGGCAGACTTTGCCGATGACGCGTTGGACGGTTTTGTAGCCGCCAACCGCGGTTACGTTGCCCGTGTTGATGGGGGCGTGGTCCGCTCCACCGAAGTTCCGGCCGGTCAGGTGGCCTTGGTGGTTGGAGGCGGCTCGGGACACTACCCGGCCTTCGCGGGGCTGGTGGGTCCCGGATTGGCAACAGGTTCAGCCTGCGGCAACATGTTCGCCTCCCCGGCCGCCGGTCAGGTGTACCGGGTTGCAAAGGCGGCAAACGCCGGCGGAGGAGTCCTGCTTAGCTACGGCAACTATGCCGGCGACGTCCTCCACTTCGGCCAGGCACAACTCCGGCTCAACGCCGAGGGCATCGAAACCCGCACTGTCACGGTCACGGATGACATCGCCAGTGCGCCGATCGAACAGATCGAAAAGCGTCGGGGCATTGCCGGGGACCTGACGGTTTTCAAGATCGCCGGCGCGGCAGCCGAAGCGGGACTGAACCTTGACGACGTCGAGCGTTTGGCCAACAAGACCAACTACCGGACGCGTTCGCTGGGTGTGGCTTTTGACG
This sequence comes from Arthrobacter sp. 9V, assembly GCF_902506065.1. Taxonomy (GTDB): domain Bacteria; phylum Actinomycetota; class Actinomycetes; order Actinomycetales; family Micrococcaceae; genus Arthrobacter. The sequence continues at coordinate 3,529,359 of NZ_LR732912.1, read as the reverse complement.
GCTGCACGCTTCCTGGCGCCAAGGATCCGCTGTTTCACGTTCCGGCCGGGCAGATGTCCCTGGGCTTGGGTATTCATGGTGAGCCTGGAATTTCCGAGCACCCCATGCCCACCGCATCCGAGCTTGCGGAGCTCCTGGTCACCAAACTGCTCAACGACAAGCCGGAGGACGCCGGTGACCGTGTGGTGGCCATAGTCAACGGCCTCGGCACGGTGAAATACGACGAACTGTTCCTGCTGTTCGGCAGGATCGAGAAGCTCCTCACAGCTGCCGGGATCACCGTTGTTGAGCCTGAGTGCGGCGAGCTGGTGACCAGCTTGGACATGTCAGGACTTTCGCTGACTCTGCTTTGGTTGGACGAGGAACTCGAGCAGTACTGGGCCGCGCCCGCCGACACCCCCGCCTTCCGCAAGGGCAGCATGACGCCCCGCGCACCGCGTCCTGAGGCAGCAATCGACGACGCCGAAACGACCGACGTCGAACAGCCCACCGCGGCCGCCGCTGAACTCGGGCGGCAAGCCGTGGCCATCCTGGGCCAGGTGCGTGACGTCGTCGTGGAGCATGAAGACGAGCTCGGCAAGCTGGACTCGATCGCCGGCGATGGGGACCACGGCATCGGCATGCGCCGTGGCGTGGATGCAGCGGCCTCAGCAGGCCAGACTGCCGCGGGTTCTTCAGTTGCAAACATTCTGACGGCAGCCGGGGAAGCCTGGAGTGAGCGGGCTGGCGGGACGTCGGGAGCGCTATGGGGTTCTGCGGTCATCGCGGCCGGACTGTCGCTGGGCAACCGCGATAGCTATACCGCCGGGGACGCCGTTGAGGCTGTGAAGGCCTTTGTACTCGCCATCACCGAGCTCGGCAAAGCCGATCCCGGAGACAAAACCATGGTGGATGCGCTCCTGCCTTTCCGGGACACCTTCCTCACAGAGCTCGACGGCGGAACTCCCGTTGACAGGGCCCTGGCAGTTGCTGCCGCGGCAGCCCAGTCCGCTGCCGCGAAGACAGCTGAACTCCGGCCACTCAAAGGCCGGGCGCGTCCCCTCGCGGAAAAGAGCATCGGCCACCCTGATCCAGGCGCAGTGTCCTTTGGACTGATCGTCGCCAGGATTTCGCAGTTCATCGATTCACAACTGGCGCCCGCTTCTTCAGCGGCAGCGGCCGGAAACGGAGCCCGAGCATGAGTAACAACCAAGGCTGGCGTATTGTCGTCGGCAATGACGAAGCGGGCGTGGAGTACAAGCAGGCGCTGCTTGCCTTGCTGGAAGCGGACCCGCGCGTGGCGTCCGTGACGGACGTCGGGGTTGGCTTCAACGATTCCACCGCCTACCCGCACGTGGCCGTGGACGCTGCCCGCAAAGTCGCCGAAGGCGAAGCAGACCGGGCATTGTTGATCTGCGGAACCGGGCTAGGGGTGGCCATTGCGGCCAACAAGGTCCCCGGGATCCGGGCCGTCACAGCCCACGACAGCTACTCAGTGGAACGGTCCGTGCTGAGCAATAACGCCCAGGTTTTGACGCTCGGCCAGCGGGTGATCGGCCTGGAACTGGCCAAAAAGCTCGTAGGGGAGTGGCTCGGCCACCGTTTCGACCACACCTCATCTTCCGCCGCCAAGGTGGACGCCATCTGCTCTTATGAGCCCGACTACACGAAGGCAGTCTGATCATGACCAATCCTGAAGCAACTGAAGCGACCGCAGGCAACGCAGCCCGGAAGATCGCCGTCGTCGGCTCCGGCTACATGGGCGGCGGCATCGCCCAGGTCCTGGCGCTCGGCGGAGCGCGTGTGGCGCTGGCCGACGTATCCGCCGAGGTGGCGCAGAAGAACTACGACCGCCTGCTGGTGGAGTCGGACCAGTTCATCGCCGATGGACTTTTCCCTGCAGGTTCAACCGAAATCCTGAAGCAGAACCTGTGGGCTGCCAAGGACATTGAGGAAGCAGTAGCGGATGCGGACTTCATCGAGGAATGCGTTCCCGAGGTCTTGGAAATCAAGCATCAGTCCCTGGCCCGGATCAGCGCCGCAGCCCGCCCGGATGCTGTGATCGGTTCCAACACGTCCACCATTTCCATCGCCTCACTCGCCGAAGCCGTGACCAACCCGGAGCGTTTCCTGGGCGTCCACTTCTCCAATCCGTCGCCGTTCATTCCCGGCGTCGAGATCATCCCTCACGCTGAAACTTCTGCCGCGACTGTGGCAGCATCCAGGGAGTTGGTCCACGCGGCCGGCAAGCAGACCGCCGTGGTCAAGGACGTCACCGGCTTTGTGCTGAACCGCCTGCAGTACGCGCTGTTCCACGAGGCAGCGCAGTTGGTGGAGCAAGGAATCGCAACCGCGGACGACGTCGACACCCTGGTACGTACCACGTTCGGCTTCCGCCTGCCCTTCTTTGGGCCGTTCGCCATTGCCGACATGGCCGGTTTGGACGTCTACAACTTCTGCTACAAGTCCCTGCAGACGGGCTTCCCGGAACGTTTCGCGACGCCAAAGATCCTCTCGGACCTGGTCGAAGCAGGAAAGCTCGGCACCAAGACCGGCGCCGGCTTCCTCAACGTGCCTGCTGAGCGCACTCCGGAACTCATCGCCTACCGCAACAAGGCCTACGTCGCCATGCAGAAGCTCATTGAAGAGCTCGGCCCGGCCCCCATCAACTAACACTTTCCAGGAGAAGACACATGACTTTCCCCGCAGAACGTACAGCCATTGTGACCGGAGCCGTTTCCGAACGTGGCATCGGCCGGGCCACGGTTAATTACCTGGCCGCACAGGGCTGGAACATCGGCATCATTGATCTTGATGACGCCGCCTGCAAGATTGCCGCCAAGGAAATCGCCGCAGAATATGGCGTGCAGGCCCACGGAGTTGGCGCGAACGTGGCCAGCGAAGCAGAGGTCCGTGCTGCCATTGACGAACTCGAGGCCGAACTGCCGCAGATCGTGGCGCTGGCCAACGTTGCCGGCGTCAGCTCACCGGTCGGCTACCTGGAACTGGAACCCGCCGAGTGGGACAGGGTGTTGAACATCAACCTCAACGGCGTCCACTACGCCACGCGTCGGGTGGCCGAATCCATGGTCAAGAACAGGATCGGCCGCATTGTGAACATCTCTTCCGTCTCCGCCCAGCGCGGCGGTGGCACGTTCTCCAAGACCCCGTACTCCGTAGCCAAGGCGGGTGTCATCGGCTTGACCCGTGCCACTGCCCGCGAGCTGGGCGAGTACGACATCACCGTCAACGCCATCTCTCCCGGCCCAATAGACACCGACATCATGGGCGGAACACTGAGCCAGGAACGCAAGGATGAACTGACCAAGGACCTTGTGGTGAACCGTGTGGGCTCCACCCGGGACATTGCAGCCGCCATCGCCTTCCTCATCAGCGAGGACTCCGGGTACATTTCCGGGCAAACGCTGAATGTGGATGGCGGACTGTACATGCACTAGGCGCTTGTTCATGAAGACCTGGACAAGAGAACGCAAGATCTACCTCGCCGTGGGCGTCCTGGCCTGCGCAGTGGGCATCATGCTCATCTTCTTTCCGCGCTGATCGCGGTTGTGCGCGACTGATCGCGCTGCATTAGTCATTTCCTGTCACTCAAAGAGGAGTTTCAATGTCTGTTGCCACCAATTCCACCAAGGAGTTGCTGGAAACGCCGGTCTTGAAATCGGCGATCTCCAAAGCGTCGCGGCGGCTCATGCCAATGCTCGTCATCCTGTACGTGGTGGCCTTCCTGGACCGCACCAACGTTGGCTTCGCCGAAGCAGCGCTGGAAGTGGACAAGGGAATCACCGCCGGTGCTTACGCGCTGGGTGCCGGAATATTCTTCATAGGCTACGCGCTGTTTGAAATCCCCAGCAACCTGCTGCTGACCAAATTCGGCGCCAAGATGTGGTTGGCCCGCATCGCCATTACATGGGGCATCGTTTCGGCCTGCTTCGCGTTCGTCCAGGGTGAGACGTCCTTCATCATCCTGCGGTTCCTGCTGGGCGTGACCGAGGCCGGTCTGTTCCCCGGCGTCATCATGTTCCTGGCGGCCTGGTTCCCCAACAAGGTGCGCGTGAAGATGTTTGCCATCTTCTATCTGGCCCAGCCGTTCTCCCAGATGATGGGTGCACCGCTGTCCGGCTGGCTCATCAACATCGGAGATCAGGTTCCTGGTGTCGCCGGCTGGCAGGTCATGTTCTTCGTTGAAGGCATGCTGGCGGTCCTGGCTGGTATCGCCGCCTACTTCTTCCTCATCAACAGCCCTCAGGATGCCAAGTTCCTCACCAAGGAAGAAAAGCGGGCACTCTCTGACGTCATGGCGCTCGAAGACACCGTCAAGGAGGAAACCGGACCACGCGGTGTCCTGGCCTCCATGCGCAACGGCCGGGTTTGGTACTTCACGGTCATCTATTTCTGCCTGCAAGTAGCGGTCTACGGCGTCACCTTCTACCTTCCGCAGCAGGTGGCGCAACTGACCGGCCAAAAGGTGGGTATCGCCGTCGGACTTCTGGCCGCTATCCCGTGGTTCTTCGGCATCTTCGCCTGCTACTTCATCGGCAAGGCAGCCAACACGGTGGCTCGCCGCCGCCGTTGGGGCACCGCATTGTTCATCTCCACGGGCCTCTGCATCTTCGGTTCCGCCTGGGCGGGCGCCAACCAGATGCCAGCCGTCGGCATCATCTTCATCACGCTCGCGGTGTGCAGCTTCCTCTCCACCGGCCCCATTTGCTGGTCATACCCGACGGCGTTCCTCACCGGAACTGCGGCGGCCGCCGGCATCGGGCTGATCAACTCCCTCGGAAACCTTGGTGGGTTTGTTGCCCCGATCCTCCGCACCACCGTCAATCAGGTCACAGCTTCGGAAACCGGCACCATGGGCGTCTACGCGCTGGGTGTCCTGCCGTTTCTCGCGGCCCTGCTGATGTTCGGTACGAAGCGTTTCAGCAACAAAGCCGACGAACTGTTGGAGAAGTAGAACGTGACGCTGCCAGTTTCCCCTGCTGTTTCCGACGCCGCGCCGGGCACCGTTTTGGTGGGCGTCAGCACCAAGATGTACATGGGGTACGCGCACAGCCTGGAATGGTTGGAACAACTGGTAGCTGAAGTGGACGCCCGTCCGGCCCTCGCGGCCGGGCGGGTGGTCCCGTTTGTGATCCCGTCGTTTCCGGTGCTGCCGGAGGCGGCTCGCTTGATTGCGGGCACACCGCTGGTTCTGGGCGCCCAAAACTGTGGATGGTCCGACGGGCCCTGGACGGGGGAGGTTTCGCCCTCCATGCTCTCGGAGCTGGGGGTTGGCCTCGTGGAGATTGGCCACGCGGAGCGGCGCCGCTACTTCGCGGAAGATGAGGCGATGATTGCCCTTAAGGTCAGCGCAGCCGTCGACGCCGGGCTGACGCCACTGTTGTGCGTGGGGGAGTCAGAGATCATGGCCCCTGCAGCAGCCGCGGATATTGTGTACGGGCAGATCAAGGAAGCTGTGTCCGGCGACTGGTCGCTTGCAACCACTTTGGTGGTTGCCTACGAACCCGTGTGGGCGATTGGTGCTCCCGAGCCCGCCTCGGCAGACCACGTTTCAGAGGTGGTTGGTTCCTTGCGTTCGTCGCTGGCCCAGCACGGCTTGGCCGGGATGCCGGTCATTTACGGAGGCTCGGCCAAGCCTGGACTGTTGCCGCAACTGGACGGAGTGTCCGGGCTTTTCCTTGGGCGCTTCGCCCACGACGCCGCCAACTTCGGCAAGGTCCTGGACGAAGCCTTGAGTCTTTGTACAGCAGATGCCCTTAAGAAGCCGTTTTAGGGTCATTTTCTGTCCAAAAACTTCGCTGGCAGAGGGCCACGAACCCGCCAAGATTTTCCAGGCCCTCGGGGTGCGTCGGCAGGTAGTTGGTCAACTCCGGCGAACGCACGACGACGGCACGCCACTGACCGCGCGACACCGCCACATTGATCCGGTTCCGGGACAACAGGAACTCCATACCCCGGGGCACTTCTCCCGCGGCCGACGCGGCCATGGAAACAATGACCACTGGAGCCTCCTGGCCCTGGAACTTGTCCACCGTTCCCACCCGAACCTTGCCCAGTCCGGCGCCCCGAAGATGGTGCTTGATCAGCTGGACCTGGGCGTTGTACGCGGCCACTACCAGCACGTCCGTCTCCTCCAGGGGACGGGGCTCCGGTGAATCAGACGGGTTGAACCAGCTCAGGCCGAGGTGGGCACGAACCTGCCGGACCACTTCCTCCGCTTCTTCGGAGGAGGACGTGGAATTGGCGGTATGCGGGACGTACACGCAGGAGACACCGGGTGCGGCACCCTCCATATGGCGTTCCTTCGCAGCAGGTGCCGATTCAAGCCGGTTGTCGTAGGAAAGCTCTGACATCGCGCTGCAGAGTTCCGGATGCATGCGCCAGGACAGTGCGAGGAAATAGCCCAACTCGGGCGGCAAGGTGTTGTAGCCGTCAGACAACCAGCCAAGAGCTGATTCGTCCACTGGCTCAGGGTGTTTGCCTTGGGTGACTTGAGGCAGTTGCTGCGGATCGCCCAAAAGCAGAAGTCGTTTGGCGGCTCGGCTCACGGCCATGGTGTTGGCCAGGGAAAACTGCCCTGCTTCGTCGATGACCAGCAGATCCAAGGAGCCGGCCGGAACCGAACTACCCACCATGGTCCACGCCGTGCCGCCGATGAGGGCCCCGCCAGGCTTGGTCAGCAGTTCTTCAACATCGCCTTTGGCGCACTGGGTCCACGGCACGGGATCGTCATGCTTGACTTCCTTGGCTACCCTCATGGGATCCACTCCGGCCTTGTCCACCGCGGCGCAGAGCATGTTCTCCACCACGGCGTGAGACTGGGCCACTACTCCCACCTTCCACCCGGCTGCGACGAGCCGTGCCAGCACGTGGGCACCTACGTGGGTCTTACCGCTCCCTGGAGGGCCTTGCACTGCAAGGTAGGAATGGTCCAAGTCGGTGATGGCTGCGGTGATGGCATCGATGTAGCCCTCAGGGCCCGGTTCCACGGGAGGAAGGGTGGGAAGGCTGCGAAGCCGGGGCGGTTTCCTTCGCACCAAATCCAGCGCGGCGTCTTGCGGCCACCCCGGAAGGGAGTCCTTGAGCTTCGTGGCCAGGGCAGCCAGGGCAGCACGCTGGCCGTTGGTGGCAATGGGCGGATCCGGAGTCAAGGCCATGGGCAGTTGGGTGAAAGCGGTGGAATCCTTGCGAAGCCCCTCGGCGATGGTGACCGTTTCGAAGTCCTCATCCTCACCCACCGCTGTGACCATAGTGCCGTTCCAGCCTGCACGGCCCAGCACGGTGGACTCTTTCCCTTGCAGCGATTCGGGCAGGGGAGAGCTGTACATGCGGAAGTACTTCTTCCCCGGTTCCAGACCCGCACCGTCACCGGACCGGCCATGGAGTTTCACCGTCCGCACGGGGTTGCTCCGGGGTGTGGGCTTGGCCCAGTCCTGGACCAGTTCAGCATGGTCAACAATGAAGAGGTCGCGCTCGTCCGGCCACTGCGAGGTTGGTTTTTCAAGGCGGTCGAAGTGTCCCCACCAGTGTTGTTTGTCCTCGCGGCGGTGATATCCCACTCCGGCGGCAACAATGCCGATGGCACGTGAGTCCGCGGTGGTTTTTTCCTCCTCGGACAGCCCGGCGATGTAGTCGAACAGCGCTCTTTCTTCCGGCGCTGCCTCGTACTTTTCGGGTTCTGTGTCAGGCGCAGGCGCAGCGTCCGCTTCACCGCCTGGTTGGATGGAGCGCTCCGCGGCGCGGGCAAGCAGCCAGTTGCGGAGTTCCAGGGTGGAGAGACAGTCGTACTCGTTATAGTCGCGGATGCCCTCGAGGATTGCGGCTGCTTCCTCAGTGTTTCCGTTGTCCCTGGCCGTGCAGTAGTCGGCGTACGCAACCACGGACGCTCCGGCGTCGGTCACGTCACCCGAGCGCAGGTGTTGCCCCATGTACAGCGGCTCCAGTTTCTTGATGCTGTAGGAGTTCTCGGAGATCCGGATGCTGTGCCGCACGGTGTCGTAGAGGTCCACCAGGACGCCTTGGCGCAGGAGGTCGTCGACGGCGGATTCGCCCACCACATGCGTCAGGGACAGGTTCCGCAGGGCTGTCTTCTCGTAGGAGGCGTAGTGGTAAATGTGCATGCCGGGATATCTGGCGCGGCGTTCGGCCACGTAGTCAAGGAAGTCCACAAGCGCCTTGCCCTCTTCAACCCGTGAGTGAGCCCAAAATGGCTTGAACACCGGCTGGGCGCCGGGTTCCACAGGGTTCTCAATGACCCCGAACAGGTACTCCAGCCCCCACTTTTCCGTAACAGGGTCCTGCCAGAGGGGGTCACCTTCGAAATCGAAGAAGATGTCGCCCGGATCAGGAACAGGCAGCCTGCCCAAGGTGTTATCCGGCAGAACGTTGTACCTGATGGCTTTGGCTTCTCCGGACTTGTCCGCGTACTTGACCAAGCCATCCGGTGTGCCCGCGCCGGTCTGCAGCCGGGCTTGCTCACGGAGCCGCAGCAAGGTGGCATCACCTGATTCCGGGAGGGCAGCCAGCTCATCAATGGTGGTGACCCCGGCTTCGATCAGTTTCTTGCGGCGGCTGATCCGCATGCCGGCCACCATCAGGAGATCCCGATGCAGTTGGACCTGCTCAGTGCAGTAATCACACCGGCCACACGCGGAGTACCGGGAGTCGCCCCACTCCACGGATCCGGCCCCGGAAATATGTGACTGAGTCATGCCAAGGAAGCGTTCCCGGCGCTCCTTGAAGACCGGGAGGATCTGGGCGAGGGGGTGGTCGCTGTGAACGCGATTGCCCAGCACCAGGGTGACGATGGGGTCCGGCGTAATTCCTGCCTGAATGAGCTGGTCTCCGTAGGCCGCCAGTTGCAGGAGGGCGGTGACCTTGGCATGGCGTGCGAGTTTAGTATCGAAGACGGCGTACTGTCCGCCGGGACGTTTCACCAGGAAATCGGAGCGCCCATGGAACTGACCATCGAAAAACGCTGCCTGAAAGACGACGTCCGCGCCGGATCGCAGGGCGTCGATGGATTCCGCGTGCTTGGCCGAAAGAGTGGCGCGGTCCATCGCTGTGGCGGGTTCGACGTCGTAAACGCCTTTCCCGGAAGCCGCATCCCACCAGCCGAACTCAGCCACGAACTCATCAAGAACCCTGTGCTCGTGATCGTCTCCCAATTTGGCAGTGCGCTCCAACATGGCATCAGCGACGAAGGCAGGTTTGGGGGCGCGGCCCAGTTTTTCATCAAGTTTCCGCAGCAGTTGGTACTCGCAGGTTGCAGCGATAACGAGGTCGCTGGCCGAGAACACCAAGTCCTGCGGAGCGCCCGTGATCTCGGGCTCAAGAAAGAACACCGCGACCCACCCACCTTTCATGCCGTCAATTAACCCTTACAGCCAAGCTATCAGCGGGCACTGACAAAATAAGTTCCGGCAAAATAGGGTCCGGCCACTTTAGACTGCAGCCATGACTGAAACAGCCCCCGCCTTTGCCCCTGCCTTCGAAGCCGCCTACCAAGCAGCCCAAAAGAGCCTCAGCGAGGGCGGCATTCCCATTGGAGCCGCACTGGCGCGGGGCGGGGAAGTCATTGCAAGCGGGCACAACGAACGCGTCCAGCACGGCGACCCGATCGCGCACGGCGAGATGTCCGCCCTCAGGGCTGCCGGACGCCAGAAGACATACCGTGACACCACGCTCTACACCACCCTGGCCCCATGCGCGATGTGCACCGGAACCATCATCCAATTCAAAATCCCCCGTGTGGTGGTGGGCGAGGCCGAAACCTTCCCGGGCGAGTTCGACCTCCTGCGCTCACGTGGCGTGGAGGTGGTAGTTCTGAACGACCCCCGATGCGTGGATATGATGCGCACTTTCCAAGAGGAACGCCCGGAGTTGTGGGCTGAAGACATCGCCGAGTAGCAGCGAAAAGACGGCCCCTTGAAAGGGAACAAATTCGCCTAGCCACACTTACCCTCCGAGCGTAGTCTGGCATCATCGGCGTCGGTGCCGAGAGGCTCCGTGCGTCGATAATCCCAATCGATGAAGGAGGACCCATGAGTGCCGTACGCGAATTCATGACAACCAACGCCCAGTGCATCGAAGAGGACAAAACTCTTCAGGAAGCCGCCAGGCTGATGAGGGACATGGACTGCGGTTCACTTCCCATCTGCGGCCACGACGGCAAGCTCACCGGCTTCATCACTGACCGGGACATTGTTGTTAAATGCCTCGCGGAAGGCAAGGACGCCCGCGAAGTGCGTGCCAGCGAACTCGCCACCGGCAAGCCGTACTGGGTGGACGCGGATGCCAATGTAGATGAGGCCGTGACCATGATGGAAGAGCACCAGGTTCGCCGGCTGCCCGTCATCAGCGATCACAAGCTGGTTGGCATCATCAGCCAAGGCGATATTGCCCGCAACCACTACGCCGAACAGCGCCTGGGCGAAATGGTGGAGCACATTTCGGCCAAGGAGCACATGTCACACTGACCGGACCAACTGCCAATCCGGCCCGTAAACCCATCCAGCCGCCGCGAGGCATCCCTTCCGGGAACGCCTCGCGGCCGCACAAACACAACGTCCCGGATAGGCCTTGGGGCTGCCTGTCTCGGAAACTGTCGGTCAGGTGAGGCAAACTGTCATGGTGACTTCAAATCTCCAACACCAGTCAGCCGACTCTGCCATCCATGCCCAGATCGCCGAAGAACTCGGCGTCAAAACCTGGCAAGTCAAAGCCGCCGTGGAACTGCTCGACGCCGGATCCACCGTCCCCTTCATCGCCCGCTACCGTAAGGAAGTCACCGGGACGCTCGATGACACCCAACTCCGCGACCTTGAAGAACGCCTCAGATACCTGCGTGAGCTGGAGGAACGACGCAAAGCCGTCCTGGAGGCGATTGCCGCGCAAGGCAAGCTGACCCCTGAACTGGAAGCCGCCGTCGTCGGCGCAGATACCAAGGCCCGCCTGGAGGACATCTACCTCCCCTTCAAATCCAAGCGCCGCACCAAGGCCCAGATTGCCCGCGAAGCCGGACTGGAGCCGCTGGCCGACGTCCTGCTGGCCAACCCGCAACTGGACCCCGCCGCCGAAGCCGCCAAGTACCTGAACGCCGAGCACTCCATAGATGACGCCGCCACGGCGCTCGCCGGGGCCCGCGCCATCCTGGTGGAGCGCGTCGGGCAGGACGCGGATCTTGCCGAAGACCTCCGCGAACGCCTGTGGAAGCAGGGACGCATGGTGTCGCGCGTCAAGAAGGGCATGGAGGCCGAGGGCCAGAAATTCAAGGACTACTTCGAGTTCACCCAGGTGCCCTCCGGCATGCCGTCGCACCGCGTGCTCGCATTGCTGCGCGGCGAAAAGGACGGCGTCCTTGAGCTCGATCTCGCCGAAGCGGACCCGGCCGACGACGACGCCCTGGTCGCCGCCCGCGGCAAGTACGAAAACGCTGTGGCCAGGTGCCTCGGGGTCGCCAATCAGGGCAGGCCCGCCGATGCCTGGCTGACGCAAACCGCGCAGCTCGCTTGGCGTGGACGCATTCTTGACCGGCTGACCACGGACCTTCGCGGCCGCATGTTCGCCGATGCCGAGGATGAAGCTGTTCGGGTCTTCGCCGCCAACCTGCGCGACGTCCTCCTTGCCGCACCTGCGGGCAACCGGGCCACTCTTGGGCTCGACCCCGGACTGCGGACGGGCGTCAAGGTGGCTGTGGTGGACGGTACGGGCAAGGTTGTCACCACGGACACCATTTACCCGCACGCACCCGCGAAGAAGTGGGACGAGGCCCTGGCTACCCTGGGACGGCTCGCCAAGCAGTACAACGTGGAGTTGGTGGCGATCGGAAATGGCACAGCCTCCCGTGAAACGGACAAGCTGGCCAACGAACTCATCAAATCCCTGGAAGCCGCAGGGTCCAAGGGCATCCAGAAACTGGTGGTTTCCGAGGCTGGGGCGTCCGTGTACTCAGCCTCTGCTTTGGCCGCGTCCGAGCTTCCGGGCATGGACGTCTCACTGCGGGGTGCTGTGTCCATTGCGCGCCGACTCCAGGATCCCCTCGCCGAGTTGGTGAAAATCGAGCCCAAGTCCATCGGCGTAGGTCAGTACCAGCACGACGTCACTGCCGCGAAGCTGGACCGTTCACTGGATGCCGTGGTGGAGGACTGCGTGAACGCCGTGGGTGTGGACGTGAACACAGCGTCGCCGGCCCTGCTCAGCCGCGTGGCCGGCGTCGGGCCTCTGCTGAGTGAGAACATCGTGGCGTACCGGAACGAGAATGGGCCGTTCGCGAAGCGCAGCGACCTCAAGAAAGTTCCACGGCTGGGAGCGAAGGCGTTCGAGCAGTGCGCAGGCTTCCTCAGGATCACCGGAGGAGCGGAGCCATTGGATGCCTCCAGCGTGCACCCGGAAGCATATTCGGTGGCCCGGAAAATTCTGGTAGCAGCCGGGGGAGGTCCCGCCACGGCGTTGGATCCGCAGGCATTCGTGGACGGCACGTTCGGCCTGCCCACGGTCAAGGACATCATGTCCGAGCTGGAGAAGCCCGGACGTGACCCCCGCCCAGCGTTCAAGGCTGCCTCCTTCTCTGAAGGCATCGAGAAAATCTCCGACCTCAAGCCCGGCATGATCCTGGAAGGTACCGTCACCAACGTGGCCGCGTTCGGAGCGTTCGTGGACGTTGGGGTGCACCAGGACGGCCTGGTCCATGTGTCGGCGCTGTCCAACAAGTTCGTCTCGGACCCGCGCGAAATCGTGAAGTCCGGCCAAGTGGTCCGAGTCAAGGTGCTGGAGGCCGATCCCGAGCGCAAGCGCATCTCTCTCACCTTGAGGCTCGACGATGAACCCGGCACTGCCGGCGGACGCACTGTCGGCGGACGCACTGCCGGCGGACGCACCTCGGGTGGGCGTGCTTCGGGCGGGCAGGGTGCCGGCGAACGTGCCGGTGGTCCCCAGGGCCAGCAGGGTCAGCGGGGCGGCGGCCAGCCCGGACAGCGTTCAGGCCAACCGGGGCAGAGCTCATCGAGGCAGGGCCCGGACGATCGTCGCCAGGGCAACCCCCGCCAAGGCAAACCCCAGCAATCCCCGGCCGCTCCTGCCAACACAGCCATGGCCGAAGCCCTGCGCCGGGCCGGACTGGGGAAGTAGACCCCGCCGCTCGGGCTCCCGGATCCCGCTCTTGTTTGTGTGGCTTCCCGTTCTACGGTGAGCTGGACGCACGAGGGCGGGTTCTGTCCGGGGTTGGTGGGTTACAAACCCGCGGTCCTGGCTTCCCACACTTCTGCATCCGAAGGTTGGAGTGCCGTGGGAAGCCAGCGTCCGATGCGGGCGAAGGCCTCACGCCGGACGGGCTCCGGTGAGAGGAAGATGTCGTGGAATGCGTTGGGCAGCCGGCTCACCGTGACGGTGTCCGCGAGGGACAGGGAGCGGTGGGCCACGGCGTCCACATTGAGTGCGACGTCGGCGGTGAGAGCATCGGCCGACCATTTCGGTTGGAGATAGCTCTTGTCCGAGAGCAATACGAGCACCGGAACGTCGATGCCCAAGCCGGCCGCTACGGTGGCCTGGCCGCGGAACACGGCATCAAGGAATGCTGGTGTGATGGGGAACCCTCGGTCAGGACGCCACTGGAGGTTATAGTCCCATTCCCCGTCGAGGGTGGCGGATACAGCCCGGGTGTAAATGCCCGGATCCACGGGCGGCAACGGCGTCAAGGGATGGAGCTTGGCGCGGAGTCCCACCAACGGGGCGATGGCGCGTCTGCCGAGCTCGGTGGCCTGAAATTCCAGCCACGGACTGTTGAGGATCAACGCCGAAGCCAGGCCAGGGTGACGCGCGGCCCACAGGCTGAGGGTGAGCCCTCCGGTGGAGTGGCCTAAAAGAATGAGCGGCCGATCCTGGCCCGAATCACCTGAGCGGCCCATTGCTGCCAGCGCCGCTTCAATGTCGGGGTCGTAGTCGGCAAGGTTGGTGACGAACCCCGGCACCATTCCCGGGCTCAAGTTGCGGCCGTAGTTATGCAGGTCCAAGGCGTAGAAACGCGCGCCTGCCCGGTGCCAGAACTCGGCAACATGCTTTTGGAAGAAGTAGTCGGACCATCCGTGGACGTATAAAACGTCGGCATCGATTCGAGTGGGACCGGGAAACTCGTCGTTGTCAGCAGCCCCGCCCACGGTCCTAAGCCACTCCGAGCGGGCGCCGAGGTACCGAACCAAGGTGGCGTTAGCACCGCCGTCGAGCTTTAACGTTTGTTGCTCGAAACCGTCGCCGAGAATGTCCGGAGCCCACGGCCCCGTCACGAGGTCTTTTCCTTCTGCCAGGGCCACCGCCCGGTGATTTCCAGCTCCAGCGAGAAGCTGAGGAACGTGCGGATCAGCACGATGATGGCCAGGACTCCGACGCTTTCAAAGGTGGGAGTGACGGCGACGGTTCTGATGATGTCGGCCGCCACCAGCAGTTCCAGGCCAAGGAGGATGGACCTGCCCAATAGTTGCCGGTATGCGCGGTAGGGGGAGAACGGTTCCAAGCCGCTGGCACGTTTGGGCTGGTAGCCGCGCAGCGCGAGCGGAATGGAGACCACGGCGCCGATCACCATCACCGCCACCCCGGCGAAGTCCATGTACCGGCCAACTGCTTCGATGATGTGCTGGAAATCCATGGTCCTCCATGCCTGGGTGCGTGACTCCACCGTCTCACAGAGCCATCGCGGTACGCAGCAGCCGCCGTCGAATCCTCGCCTTGTTCGCGTGCCGGCGCGTACAACGGTGTGCCGGCCGAACAAGGGCCGGGTTCAGCTACTGCGCGGGCTTGCTACGAAGCAGGTGCGGGGACCGGGAAGAAGACCCGGGGATCCTGAAGCAGTGCGGGGTAGTCGAAGTCGGTGCGCTTGATCACGTTGGTGACCTCGAAGTTCCGGGCAAAGCGGCCATCAACAGTGATGGGGCGGCCGTGAATGAGGCCGACGGCGAACGTCTGCCCGCCGTCGAACGGCACGGCGAGTTCGGTCTTGCCGGGCAGGGTGTTGAATGCCTGTTCCTGGGCTTGGCGCTTTCGGGTGGGCTTCTTTTCCTGCTGCTTGACTGGCCGCTTCTTGGGACCGCCCACCTTGCGCCGGGACTTTTCTTCGGCGTATACGAACTGGTACTCGTCGGGATCAGTGGGTGCGGCGGCACGGGCTTTGCCGTGCGGGGGCATGGCCACCGTGGTGAGTTGCTCCGGGGTGAGTTCCTCAACGTTGGCGCGCAGGATCCACAGGCTGTCCTCTTCCGGGTCTTCCGGGTGGAACTCGTGCTTGGGTTCCGGCCACACGTACTCGAGCTTGTCCTCGGTCCCGGGGAAGAGCTGGGCGTAGTGCTTGGGGTCCTTGGAGATCAGCTTGGAGCGGTGGCTCAGGTGCAGGTCCTCGTGTCCGAGCCACGGCGGCATGATGATCCTGGAAGCGTAATCCGGGTGGGCCGCCTGCGGTGCGAACTCCGTGATGTTGGTGCGGGTGTTGTCCGGGTGCCCGCGCCTGATCCATTCGTCGGCCATGGCCAGACCGTACATGGTGAGGGCGGGGACGTGGCCCATCCACATGCGCACGGCGGGGTGGGACTGCCAACCGTACTCCGGGATCACCAATGCGCGGAGTACCTGGAGGGCTTCGACGCGCTGTTTGCCGAGCCTTGAAGTGTCGAGCGCCGCGGCACTCTCACGGAAATCGGCGAAAGGGAGGAAAGTCTGCATCCTTTCAGTTTGAGGGTGCCGGGCGTCAGAACCAAGTTGAGTGCTCCGGGACACGTGCAGGCGTTGGGGCCTAGAGTTGCAGGGTGGAAACTTTTGGCGAGAAAACTACTGCCCCGGCGCCTCCGGTTGCCGAACTGCACCTGCACATTGAAGGGACTCTCCAGCCAGAGCTGATCTTTGCCCTGGCCGAACGCAACGGCATTGATCTGCCGTACCAAGACATTGAGGAACTCCGGGAAAAGTACGAATTTACTGACCTGCAGTCTTTCCTGGACCTCTACTACGCAAATATGGCGGTCCTGCAAACCGAGCAGGACTTCACCGATATGACCCGCGCCTACCTGAAGCGTGCTGCAGCCGGTGGAGTGCGTCATGCGGAGATCATGATGGATCCCCAGGCGCACACTTCCCGTGGCGTCGCGCTGGAAACCTGCGTCAACGGGGTGGCCAACGCCCTGGCTACCTCCGAGGAAGACTTCGGCGTGTCCACCCTCTTGATCGCAGCCTTCCTGCGCGACATGTCCGAGGATTCGGCGCTCGAGGTTCTGGACCAGCTCCTGGCCATGCACGCTCCGATTGCGGGCATCGGCTTGGATTCTGCAGAAGTGGGCAACCCGCCGTCGAAATTTGAGCGCCTGTACCAGCGCGCCGGCGAGGCGGGTTTGCGAAGGATCGCGCACGCGGGCGAGGAAGGACCGGCGTCCTACATCACGGAGGCATTGGATCTGCTTCATGTTGAACGGATCGATCACGGCATCCGGTGCATGGAGGACACGGACGTGGTGCAGCGGCTGGTTGCCGAACAGGTTCCCTTGACGGTCTGTCCCCTTTCCAACGTCAGGCTCCGCGCCGTGGACAAGCTGGCTGACCACCCTCTGCCGGAGATGCTGGCGATCGGCCTGAACGTTTGCGTGAACTCGGACGACCCCGCCTACTTTGGCGGCTACGTGGACGATAACTTCGAGCAACTGGTGAAGGTCCTGGAGTTCTCAGTTCCGGAGCAAGCCACCCTGGCAGCGAACTCCATCCGCTCCTCCTTCGCCAGCGACGCCCGCAAAGCGGTGCTGTTGGACGAGGTCACGGAGTGGGTCAAGACTTCCATCACACCTGCCTAAACACACAGCAGCCGAGACCCGCACATCACTTCCGGCGTCCGGCCTGTCACACTCAGTCACGACACACGGTGTTTACCTTCCGCAGTCGCGGGAATTAACAAATCATTGGCAAACTTTTATGGAGTATCCACCGTTGAAGGAGAAGCATGGGCGCGAATAACGCCGAAAACACCAACCTTCGTTTGAAGGCTGTACTGGACATCCTCGCGGAGAGCGTATGGTCCGGGGCAACGTTGAACGCCGGCGAGGTGCTGGCCGAAGCGATCGTCCGAGTACCTTTCAATGACCACGAGGCTGAGCTTCTCAGTGGCGGCATTCCCCGCGGCCACAAGACCCTCACCTCGGCTTCGGCCAAGCTGGTCAAGGCCGGCTGGCTCGTCAAGGGTCGTTCGGGCTGGACCATTCCGGAGGACGGCCTGCGTGCCACGGTTGCCTTCCCGGATGCAGAGGCTTTTGGGGCAGCGCTCGACGCCGGAACTCCGGTTCCTGCCGACGTCGCTGTTCCCACGGCCCCGCCGGTGAAGCCCCAGGCCAAGAAAGCGGCTGCGGCAAAGAAGACAACTGCGAGCAAGCGTGCTGCCTCGAAAACTGCTACTGAGCCTCAGGTTGCAGCTGCTGAAGTAGCGGAGCCGAAGGTAGCTGCCGCCAAGGTCTCCGCGCCGCGAGCCAAGGCTGCAACAGCAAAGGCTGCCTCTGCCACGGCTTCCTCTGCCGCGGCCGCCCCGGCTGCGAAGAAGACCACGCGGAAGGCACCGGCAAAAGCAGCGGTGACCTCCGCCGTCGAGACTTTGCCGCAGCCGGATGCCGTGGCGATTGCCGGTGACTTCAACAGGATCCTTGGCGCCCCCGAGGATTGGGCACCGCAGTATGACGAAGCCCAGATGGAGTTCAATCCCATCGTCCAGCTGTGGACGTTGACGGCTGAACTGCCTGCCGGTTTCTACACCTACAAGATCGCGCTGAACCGCTCATGGGATGAGAATTATGGTGCGTTCGGTGCCCGTGACGGCGCCAACCACGAGTTGAACCACGACGGCGGCCCGGTCACCATCACGTACAGTCACGCGACGCGGGATATCGTGATCGGCTAAGGTTTCTGCCGGCTCGAAACTTGCCCTTGTCCGCCTCACCTCCCGTTGTACGGGGAGCGGGACGGACAAGGGCAGGTTTAGTTAAGGTGGACCCATGACTGACGAAGCCCTTCGCCTCACAGCCCGCATCACCGGCATGGTCCAAGGCGTGGGATTCCGCTATTGGACAGCGCGCAAAGCGGACGAGCTCGGCCTGCGGGGAACGGTCCGCAACAGTATGGACGGTTTCGTGGAGTTGGTTGCCGAGGGATTGCGGCCAAACGTCGAGGACATGCAGGATTGGCTTCAGTCCTCGCGTGCCCCGGGCCGCGTAGAAAATGTTGACTTCCAGGTATCAGAGGCAACAGGGGAGTTCGGCGACTTCCGAATCATCGACTAGCGCCTAAGCCGCTGCTAAGCCCCGGGCGATGCGGTGGTTATCCCTGATTCGGTGGCGGCCAGAAGTAATTCCTGATCGTAAGCAACCATGCTATCGGTTTGCAGTCGAATGGCTGTTGCCAGATGAATGGCATCCGCACTTCTCAGCTGTCTCGGAAGTGCCGCCGCGTACATGAGGTCCGAGCGGGTTACATCCACAAGATTGATTCCGGCGAGTACGGCATTGATCGTTTCGAAAGGCATACTCCTGCGACGAGCTGCGCAGTGCAGTTCCGTGTAGAGGAGCATGGACGCGACCAGATGCCCTCCGGAGGCGGCCTTCTCTACCAGGTAGGCGGCAGCGGCCACTGATTCCCGTTCACTGGCCACCAACTTCATGGCGGCAGAAGTGTCGACGTAGACGATCACCGGTCGCCGCGAAGATCGGCCAAGATATCGGCTGTAGTCATGTCGCTGCTGATGCGGGGCAGGATGGTGAAGTCCACAGGAGATTCGCTGGCTGGCCGAACGCTACCGGCTTGTAGCAACCGCTCAAAGGGTGAAGCCGATGGTGGAATGAGGGTGGCCGCCACCTCGCCATTGTTGGTGACGTCTATGACTTCGCCATTCTTGACGCGTTCCAGAATTTTGCTGCTCTGGTTGCGCAGTTCCCGGTGCGGAATAGTTGTCATGATAAACCTCCGTAGCAATCGTAGCACTGTGCTCAACGGCTGGAGGAGTGGCAGAAAATATATAGACTGGTCTATTATTTCTTCCATGTCGTCTTATCCCAAAGGACTCGCAACCCGGCAGCGTTTGGTCGAATCCATGCTCGCCCTCATTCAGCTTCACGGTTATCACGGAACGGGGCTCAATACGGTGCTGGCCCGCTCGGGCGCTCCCAAAGGCTCGCTCTACTTCCATTTTCCTGAGGGGAAGACCGGCCTCGGTGTCGCAGCGGTGGGATTGGCCGGAGACCAATTCGGCCAACTGGTCAGCGAGGCCACCACGTCGGCCCCTTCGCCTGGAGACGTTGTGGACGCACTCATTGCCGAACTCAAAGACATGCTGGAAGCCAGCGAATACCAGGCAGGATGTCCCGTTTCATCCGTCGCCCTGGATGCAGGCTCTGAGAACGAGGAGCTGCGGAACGCATGCAGACGCGTATATGACGCGTGGGTTCAGGCAGTGTCCGGTTATCTGTCCACCCTCGGGCTTGAGGAGGGACGGGCGCTGCCCGTGGCGACGTCCATGATTTGCCTCGTGGAGGGGTCGCTTATTCTCTCCCGTGCCCACAAGTCCACCCAGCCCTTGGACTCAGCTGCCGCCACGCTCAAAACGCTACTGGCGGTTCACGGCGGAGCAGGAGCATGAGCGTCCGCCATGCCTTGGTGTTCGGAGCCACGGGTCACATCGGGCGGTGGCTCGTTCGGGAACTTTTGCACCAAGGGGTGACCGTCACAGTCGCGGTGCGCACCGAAGAATCCTTCCACCGGCTGGCTGACTGGCTGTCACGTCACGACGCCAACGGAACCCCAGTGCAGGCACTTGTGGACTTCAGCGCTGGTGACTTGCGCCTCGATCCGGCGTCGGACGTTTTCCGGTTCGTGACTGAAATTCACAACGTCGCAGGCGCCTTCGCCTTTGGCATGAATGCCGCAGATGCCTATTCCGCAAACGTGACCAGCGCCGAACGCGTGGTTCGTTTCGCGGCAGAATTGCCGGCGCTGACCAGGTTGGTGCATCTGTCCGGCTATCGGGTGGGCGGTCAGGATCCGGCCAAGGTGCCATGGGATGAATCCCGCCGTGCGGCGGAATACAAACGCCTGGGTGCTTATGAGGGATCCAAGGTGGAGTCCGATGCCGTCGTGCAGGCGGCCGCGCTGTCCATGGGCGTTCCCTTCACCATGGTCAATCCGGCCACGGTGATAGGAGATTCCGTCAACGGCGAGTCCAGTCAGTTGCTGGGCCTCGCCACCAGCGTCATGGACCTCTTCCATGGAAAACTGCCCGCACTGCCCGGGAATGACCGCACGTTCGTTCCTGTGGTCACGGCGGACTATTTGGCTGCATTCATGGCGCTGGTCCCCATCAGGCCCGAAGCGGAAAATGCCTCCTACTGGGTGCTGGACGACGCCACGCCGCCGTTGCCGGAGCTGCTGAGGATGCTCGGGAAGCACTTGAATGTCCGGGTGCCGTGGCTGAAGATACCCAGCGGTCTGCTGAAGAGGCTGCCACCTAAACTCACCGGCGCCGATCCGGAGACGTTGTCCTTCCTCTCGGAAGACCGCTATCCCACCATGGCTGCGCTCTCCTTGGCGGAGGCGCACGGGTTGCGCCATCCGCCCGTGGAGACTGCCTTGAGGCGATGGGCGGATTATTTGGTGGCGGCGGAACTCGCTGCATCAGTCGAACGGGTCGCCTCGATGTAGTGCTCCAACGACTTCAAGGCAGGCTGCGAGGAGGCGTCACGGACGGCGTCGGCCCCCACGGCGTTTGCCGCAGCCAAGGCATGTGAATACTCCAGCCCGGACCTGAGTGCCAGGACAAGGGCAGCGCAGAAAGCATCCCCGGCGCCGATGGTGTTGGCAATATCGGTGACCCGCACGGCTGGGGCCTCGGCTACCTTTTCGCCGTCGACGAAGATCGCCGAGCCCTCGCCGCCGTACGTCACAGCAACCAAGGGAGCATTGCGGAGGGCCGGGATCAGTTGGTACTCCGTCTCGTTCACGATCACCAGATCGCAGCGCTCCAGCAGTTCGGGGATGATCGGCATGGCAGGGGCAGCGTTCAACGCGAAGAATCCCTTGGCTCGGCGTGCGGCTTCCAACACGACTTCCTGGTCCACTTCCAGCTGGCAGAGCAGGGCCTCGTCGTCGCTGAAGGAGAGACGCTCCACGCTCACGGAAGCGTTGGCTCCCGGGCACACCATGATCTGGTTTTCGCCCTGGCCGTCTACCAATACCAGCGCGGTTCCAGTAGCGGAGTCCACCCGGGCAACGTCACTGACCTCGACGCCGGCCGCTGCCATCGCGCTGAGCAGGTTCTGTCCGGCGTCGTCCTGGCCCACGGCCCCCACCATGCGGGACCCACCCGAAAGCCGGGCTGCGGCAACGGCCTGGTTGGCCCCTTTGCCGCCGGGCTGCTGGCGGAGGACGCCTCCGCCCACGGTTTCACCGGGGGAGGGGAGGCGGCTGGCTGTAGCCGTGATGTCGAGGTTGATGCTGCCCACCACTGTGAGGGTGGGGGAGAAAGTGGGCGCAGGGGACTGCAGCGACGTGCTCATGGGAAGTCCTTTTCGGGAGGCTGGCTGGGGGGATTTCAGGAGGACTGGATGACGGAAAGATGCCCGGCTTTGGCGGCCACCAGGCATTTGGCGAGATAGAACGGGGCGCCGCTCCGGCGAACGTACTGGGTGAGGACCAGCACGGGATCGGAAGGGCGGAGCCCCAGCAACTTTGCACGGCTGGGACCTGCGGTGCTGAGGCTGATCTGGCATTCACCGGGTCCGAGGGCCTTCCCTGGCAGCCCGCTCAGAACTTCCAGAAGTGTTGAGGCGGGAAGTGTGGGAGCCTGGGCAGCTTCGGCCAAGGCCTCGGCTTCCGGGATTCCCTGGGCGACGTTCTCTTGGAGGTGTGCCACGGGCTCGCCGTTCCGGATCAGCACGCTTTCCCAGAACCACACATCCTCATCGGGCTGGACGCCAATGCCGGGCGCCACGAATTCGGACGCCGGCTGCTTGATCGCCGCTACCCGTTTGACCTGGATGTCCTGGTCGGGTCCGCCCAGAAGTTGGTCGAACGGGCGTATGTGTTCAATACCGATCCGTGGCAGGGAGTCGGCAACAAAGCGGCCAACTCCGCGGCGTGCCCTGGTGAGGCCGTCTTCTTCGAGCAACATCAGCGCTTCCCGGATTACGGTACGGCTGACGTCCATCATGCTGCCCAGTTCAGTCTCCGTGGGGAGCAGGGAACCTGGCGGCAGGACCTTGGTCCGGATTGCTTCGGCGATGCGGGAGTAGGCCGCGACGCGCAGTGGCTGCCCGGGCTGGGCCGCGATGGGTCGTGACAGGAACTGGACGGCGTTGTCGGTCAAGGGTGCCTCACTTGAGATGGGTTACGGACACTGTACCGGATGACTGTGATAGGTTGCACAAGCTCGTAATACATGCTTGTATAACAACTCACATCTCGTGGCGCCGCCCCGCGCCCTCGGACAAAGGAGTTTGATGTGAACATCCCCGCCGCCACAGGCATGCAAGCCGCAGACCCGCAGGCTGCAGACCCGCAGACAGCACAAGCGACCAGTGCAGCCACGGAAGAAGGTCGCTTCCAAGGCAAGGCCGCTGCGCTGCTGATCAGCACCTTGGTGCTGGCAGTATTGGCCTTCCAGCTCAACGCCAGCATGATCACCCCGGCACTGCCACACATTGGATCCTTCTTCGGTGAGTCACCCGAGGCCGTGGCTCAAGTGCAGTCCATGTTCTTCCTGGCCGGTGCCATCTCCGGACCCGTGATCGGCCGTTGGAGTGACTTCATCGGACGCCGTAACGCACTCCTTCTGGTGTTGGCCATCATGGGTGCGGGTACCGTGTTGTGCATTTTCGCGCCCACGCTGCCGTTGCTGGTCACCGGCCGCTTCATGCAGGGTGTCTCCAGCGCCATCTTTGCTCTCTCCTACATCGTCCTGAACGAATACCTGCCGGCCCGGCTCTTCGGCACCTCCATCGGCATCATCGCCGCCATCAACGGCGGAGTTGGCGGCGTGGACGGGTACTTCGGCGGACTCATGGCTGAGACCCTCGGCTTCCAGTCCATCTTCGTCGCCGTCCTGGTACTGGCCGCGATCGCCGTCGTGTGTGTCATCAAAGTGGTCCCTGCCGGAAAGTCCGCGGTTGCTCCGGGACGGATGGACTGGTGGGGCGCAGGATCACTGTCCGTGTTCCTGGTGTTCATCACCTACTTCGTTTCCACGGGTTCCTCGGCCGGCTGGACTTCGCCGGCAGCCCTCGGTTTGCTCGCCGGCAGCATCGCGTCCTTTACGGTCTTCTGGCTGATCGAAAAGAAGCGCGAAACCCCGCTGGTAGCAGTTCACCACCTCCGTTCACGCCAGGTGTGGCCCGTGATCGCCACCACTGTGCTGACGCTCGCGGGCATTTTCGCCATCATCAATTTCACGGTGGTTCTGTTGAGCCAGGACAAGGAGAGCGGCTTCGGACTGACTGCCTCGGTGGCTGCCCTGCTGTTCCTCACCCCTGCAGCACTCATTGGTGTGTTCGCCGCCCCGCTCGCAGGATGGATTGCCGACCGCCGCGGCTGGATCAAGACCGTCCGGGTTGGCACGGCAACCAGTCTGGCCTGCGCGATCGCCGCAGCACTCTTCGCTCACAACCAGATTGCGGTCATCATCGCCATCGCCGCGTTGGGCATCTTCTACAACGGCTTCTTCCTCACCGCCATCAACGGACTGTCCGTGCTGCTCTCGCCCAAGGAAGCACCGGCCGCGTTGCCGGGCATCAACGGTGCCTCCTTCGGCATCGGGGCGAGTCTCGGCGTCGTGGTTGTTGCGCCCTTCGCAGGTCTGGGTACCGCGGCAGGATACTCTGCAGCCCTGTGGATTTCGGTTTCCATCACTGCACTTGCGTTCATCGTGAGCCTCTTCATCGCTGCCCCCAAGGGCGAAAAAATATAACGCACGACGCCGGCACGCGGCTTTCGCGTGCAGCTCACCACTGCTTCAATCTAGCTCGCAACACCTGAAACGAGAGACCATCATGACCCAGCCCGCCCCTTTCTTCCTTGACTGCGATACCGGAATCGACGACGCCCTCGCCCTGGCCTACCTCTTGGCTTCACCACGGGCGGACCTCGTGGGAATCGGCTCCGTGAGCGGCAATGTCAGTGCAGCCGGTGGTGCCCGGAACACGCTGGACCTCTTGAACCTGGCCGGCCACCCGGACATCCCCGTGGCTGTGGGCGCGCACGATCCGCAAGTGGGCACCTTCCACGGCGGCGCCCCGCACGTCCATGGGGACAACGGAATCGGCGGAGTGGACCTGGTTCGGTCTGAGCGCGAGCCCGTCCAAGCCACGGCCGCGGAACTGCTGGTTCAGTTGGCGCATCAATACGCGGGGGAGTTGCGGCTGGTGGCCATCGGCCCCCTGACCAACATCGCCGAAGCCCTGCGCTTGGAGCCAAAGCTGCCCGAGCTCATCGCCGAAGTCACCATCATGGGTGGGGCCGCCCTGGCACCGGGGAACATCACGGCCGTTGCCGAAGCCAACATCGCCAACGACCCCGAAGCCGCTGCCGAAGTTCTCGCAGCCAGCTGGAACGTGACCCTGGTGCCCTTGGATGTGACCATGACCAACGTCCTAGAAGAAAACCACCGCCAGGAACTCCTGGCCACGGAGCACCCCGTCTCACAGGCGCTGGGTGAAATGTTGGGCTACTACTTCGGGTTCTACGTTGATATTTTCGGGCGGGCTTGCTCGGCAATGCACGATCCCCTTGCCGCAGCAATTGCCGTCAGGGGAGTGGAACTCACCCTCGCGCCCACCGTCCGCGTGCAGGTGGACACCACGGACGGACCCGGCCGCGGCCAAACCGTGTGCGACCTCCGGGGCCAATACGCCGGATTCCCGGAACAGCGTGGTGCCCGGTGCCGAGTGGTGCTGGAAATCGGTGAGGACTTCGCGCCGCACCTGCTGGGCACCCTGCAGGCGGCGTGGCTTACTGAAGCTCAGGCCGCGGCGCCCGTCGCCTGACCCGCGGCAGACTGAGGCCTCGACGACGGCGGCGGCTGCGAGCCGTCGTCGTCGTCGTCCTCCTTTAAGCCGTGGTCCAGGGTGATTACGCGTACATGAGCGAGCCGGGCGTGGTGAGGGTTTCGCCGGTCTCGAGCCAGGTCTTGAGGCCCGAAAGGATCATGGGCCAACCGCCGTAGAGCTGATCGTTGGCACCTTCGCGAAGCTGATCGTGTGTGACGGTGAGGTGGCACGAGTCGCCCACCGGTTCGATTTCCCAGGTAATCCGCGACGTCCCCTCGGCCTTGACGTCCTCGCCCCAGAGCGCCCGCATGGTTTGGACGAGCCGGCGCGGGGGATCAACCTCAATGTTCTCGCCCTCGCCCAGCGGGGCGTCAGCCTTGGGGTTCCGCATCTCGAAGCGACTGCCCGGCGTCCAATCCGAGCTCAGCGTGTTCCCGAACTGGTACTTGCTGCGGATCTCACTGTTGGTGATGGCTTCCCACAGCCGTTCCGGGGTGGTCTTGATGTAAATTTCGAAGATCTTTTCCATGGGACTTTCCAATCTGGATTTGAGGTCGCTGAGGGCAGCGGCCCATGGTTCTGCGTATTTACTCACCCAGCGATCGTGGATGAGGCGGATGGGGACCGGGTTGAGGAAGTGCAGCTTTTCGCGCCCCCGACGCCGAGTGACCACCAGACCTGCATCTTCGAGCAGCTTGAGGTGCTTGGCGATGCCGAAACGGGTCATCTCGAACCGGGCTCCCAAGGCAGAGGCAGACTGACCGTCCTCGCGGAACAGCTCATCCAGCAGTTCCCTGCGGGTTGGATCTGCCAAGGCCTTGAACACTACGTCCATGGGCTCAGAATAGGTGACTGTTTGGTCACGTGTCAACGGTTTTCTGTGCGCTCTGTAGGGTCTGCTACCTCGGTGGGACGCCTGGGCTAGAGGTTGGTCCGCACCAGAGCACCTTGGGCGATCACTGTGCTGACCTTTTCCAGAGCCGAGCCGTCGGTCAGGGGATCCGAATCGACCACTACGACGTCAGCCATGGAACCTCGAACCAGGCGTCCAACATTTTCACCACGTCCCAGCAATCGCGCCGCATTCGTGGTGGCTGCCTGCAATGCTTCCAGCGGTGTCAGTCCGGCTTCCGCGAGCAAACGAGCTTCCGTGCCGATGGGGGTCACGTCCGTTCCGAAAGAGTCGGTGCCGGCCACAATGGTGACCCCGGCGTCCTTGGCTGCGCGCACTGCTGCTTGGAGGATGGGTGTGTACTCCGTTCCGCGTGCGGCCAGGACCGGATTGGAGGAACGGGCCATGCTGGTGATGGCATCCATGGTGGGTGTAAAGAACGTGCCGCGCCGGGCCATCTCCTGGATGGTCTTTTCGGTCATGAAGACACCGTGCTCGATGCTGCGTACCCCGGCACGGACTGCGCCGTCGATTCCCTCGGCGCTGTAGGCGTGGCAGAGAACCCCGGCTCCCTTGGCTGCCTTGACGATCGCTCCGATCTGGTCCACGTTGTACACCAACTCGCGGGGATCTTGTTCGGGAATGCCCGCCCGCGGGTTTGCCCGGGTCTTGATGACTTCGGCACCGCGCTTGAGGTTGATCCGGGTCAGGTATGCGAGGTCCTGTGGTTCTTGGACGCCGCCGCTGAGTGTGGCCAGAGGCGCCAAATCCGGATCGGCCAGGAGCGAGTCCCCCTGATCCGGTGAGATGAACAGGCCGGCCGGGGTCATCCGGGGCGAGAGTCCGGGAGCCCATGACGGCAGGGCGGCCAAGGCAATGTCTTGGTAGAAAGTGCTCGAGCCGCTGCGTACGCTGGTTGCTCCGCCTTGCAGGAGGGCGCGGGCATCGGCCAGCGCATTGGCGTGGACATGGGCATCGACGAGTCCGGGAAGGACCCATTTACCCGCGGCGTTAAGTCTGCGAGCACGGTTTGCGACGGCGGCAACAGCCTTGCGCGTCTCGTCCCGTGTGCCGACGGCGGCGACCTTGCCTCCGTCCATCACCACCACTCCGTCCGCCACAGCATCGCCGGTTTTCGGGTCAACCACTGTGCCGCCCTCCACAATGAGCGCCTGGGTGGTCAGCGGACGGCCCGGGTAGTTGGGACCCGACGGCGTGTTGTCCGCAAGGGCGGCTGGTGCTGATGCCAACTGTGCAGCGATACCGGCCACGGATATCCCGGCTAGAGCTGCAGCTCCGGCGAGGATGCCGCGTCGGGGCAATTCGCCTTGGGGTTTGGGTGCTGAGGTGTGATCGTGAAGGCACATCGTGGACTCCTGGGGAATGAGCTGCTTGGCCGCGACTAGGCTGGGGCCAAGCATTTGGTATTCCAGAATGCCCCAAGGGCTTTGTATGATGCAAGCATTATCCGACACTTGGTAGAGATAAGCGCGCGTTTGGTATGCCAGTGTCTCTTTGCGCTTCACCTTCCCGGCCAATGATTACCGGATTGTCGCTGTCAGGCGAGGTGCGCAGCGCAGGTGTCATTTCATGTTGCATGTGTTGGTGTTGGTGTTGGTGTTGGTACGGCTGGGGAGGTTGCTGGAAAGTGGGCACGCGAACCATTCGTTCTTCCCTGCCGGTTGGGCTGGGCATCATCCATCCGCACCGCAGATGTCAAAAGTCGAACGTGGTACCACCGGGGCAGCGCGCATTAGTGCATGGGGGAGAAATGGCCGGTGCCAGCCCACCATGGCGGGGCATCGCGCATTTCGGCACGGGGGAGAAGCGGCCGGTGCCAGGGCGCCATGACGGGGCAGCGTCCGGCATCATCGCCCCCTGCCCCTGCCACAGCCTCTGCAGCGCCCACCCCTTTTTTGGCGTGTTTGTGTTGTGCGTGTTTATGTTCGTTGGGGTGTTTGGTGGTGGTTGCGGCGGGGTGTTTGGTGGGGGTCGATGTGGGGTGGGGGGATGAACCAGGGGACG
>NZ_LR732912.1:3304947-3501326 GCF_902506065.1 Arthrobacter sp. 9V | reverse complement strand
GGGGTGGGGGGATGAACCAGGGGACGCCTGTTTTCATATCGATGCGCCAATGTTCTTTGTGGATGAGGTGGTGGTGGTGGCTGCAGAGCAGGGTGCCGTTGTCTGTTGAGGTGGTGCCGCCGTGTGACCAGTAGGTGGTGTGGTGGGCTTCGCACCAGGGTGCGGGCATGGTGCAGTCGGGGAAGGCGCAGCCTTGGTCTCGGGCGGTGATGGCTTTGCGGATGTGGGGTGGGAAGATGCGGGTGGTGCGGCCGATGTCCAGGACGCGGGAGTCGCTGCCGAGCAGTATGGGGATGATGTCGGCGTCGCAGGCGATTTTGCGGATGGTGTTCGGGTGGATCGGGCCCAGGAACGTCGCTGTGCCCGTCCCTAGACCTGCACCGGCATCTGTCCCCGTCCCTGTCGCTGTGTCTGTGCCGCGTTGTTTGTGCTGGGTGGCTTGGTTGTGGCTGTTTACTTGTCCGAGGAGTTCTTGGTAGCCGATGGTGATGGCGAGTTGGGGTCGGTAGCCGCCGTTGGAGGGGAGTTTTGCGGTGGTCATCGCGACGTTGCAGGCGCCGACGAGGCCGTTGAGGAGTTTCTGTGCCCGGGAGCGGCGGTCGAGTTCAGGACCAGCGCTGGCTCCCACCTTGCCGGCTCCAACACCGCTGGCTTTCGCGCCACTCCCGGCCCCATTCCCGGCGACCGTGCCGGTGTCGCCCCCTGCGTCGGTGTCGGTGGCGG
The DNA here is from genome assembly GCF_902506065.1 of Arthrobacter sp. 9V. Lineage (GTDB taxonomy): Bacteria > Actinomycetota > Actinomycetes > Actinomycetales > Micrococcaceae > Arthrobacter. The sequence goes on along the minus strand of NZ_LR732912.1, from coordinate 3,500,603 downwards.
TGTCACTGTCTGCGCCACTGCCGGTGTTGGTGGTGAGTCGGGGGTTGGTGGCGGTGTTCATGACGGTGGTGAGGGTTTCGTATTGTTCGTCGGTGGCGAAGATTTCGATGTGGTGCAGCCCGTAGCGGCGTCGGTTGCGCAGGAACGCGCCTTGGTGTTGGCGGAGGACTTCTTCGGAAGGTTCGGGACCGTCTTGGTCGATGGAGTCGATCCAGCGTTTGGTCATGGTGGTGACGAAGTCCGGGTCGGTTTCGGTCGCGGTGATGGTCAGGGAGTGTTCCATCCGGGTGATGGTGTCCTGATCGGTGAGGAGCCGGACTTTGTCCAGGGCGGTACTGATGATCGTCGCCGACCGGGAGGACACCAGCCCGGACTCAACGGCCTGGGCGAGGGTTTCGCGGCGGGCCGGGATCTCTTGGCCGGTCATCCCCGCCTGGGGAAGGAGGTTGGGGGCGAGGGCGAGCCGGCGCCGTGCTTCACCGATCCCGATCCGCAACCGTGCCCGAAGGAACTGCGCCGCGTCCCGATACCCATCATCCAAAAACTGGGCTGCCTGAGTGGAGCGTTGATCTCCGGCGGAACCTGACGCCGTGTCGGTTCCCGGCACCGGGTCAGTCCAGCCCGTCCGCCACTCCGGCATAGCTCCGGCTGCTCCTGCGGACGACGGCCGCGCAGCACCGGCTTGCTGTGCTTCGTTCCGGGCCCGTTCCACCGCCTGCGCCGCAACAATCTGCAAGAACTCCACCGACCGGGAGATCTCCTCAACCCTTCCCGCAAAATCAGCAGCCTCCACAAACCCCAACAACCGCACCTCATCAATGACGGTTTCACGAAGCGTCCTCAAAGCTTCATCAACCTGCTCAAGCGGCGCCGCCATCATTCCGGAAGCGCCCTGGCCAGCCACCGAGAGGGGAACCGCGCGTCGGTTATCTCCCTGATCCACGGACTGATCCACGGACTTACCAGTCAGCACGCTTCCTGACCTGGCGCCCGCCTCAGCAGTGCCCCTGGATGAGCCACTCCATGACTCCAGCCCGGAAAGCAGCTCAGCGTTTCCAGAGGTACCCGCGAGGGTCTCCGCCGCCGTCGTGTACCTAAACGCATGCTCACAAGCGGGCACCCGGGCAGGTCCACTGGAAGAGGTCAGGGCGCGTTGACGCAGCAAAGCGTAGGCGCGCTGCGAAGCCGGCCGCCCTGCCACGATCTGCCCGATGATTCCCATACAAGAACCCTGTCACGGGGCTCTGACATTTTTAGCGGACGCGACTAAGCGGCTATCTGGTAACCTGCTCCCGCAAAATATCGGCATGACCGCAGTGCTGAGCCAGCTCCCGCAGCATGTGCAGATACACCCACCTGAGCGGCAGCGGACCGCGTCGGTTGCCCAGTACAAGATCATCAAGTCCGAGGGGAGCGGCGGCACGCCTGGAAGCTTCGCACGCTTCCTGGTGAGCCGCCCGGATGCTGGCAATGGTGTCCGAGTCGTCCAGAATAAACGACTCGTCAGGCGTGGCCGGGATGCCAATCTCGCTGCGGGGCCGGGACGTAATGGCTTCGTCGAACCAGACCTTTTCCACGAAGGTCACGTGCTTCACCAAGCCCAATAGTGTTGTGCGGGAAGGCACCAGAGAGCGGCGCGCTTGCTCTTCACTGAGTCCGTCCAAGCACTCGTTGAGGGCCCTGCGGTGCTCGTCCAGGAAGGCGTCGAACTGCGCACGGGCGTCCTGTTGAATGACGTCCTCAGCGAATGTGGGAGGTGTGACGCTCATCCGAAAACCACCGTCCCGTCGTCGGCAATGCGCCAGCCGGGGTTGTGCGCGATCTCCCGGACAATGCCGTTGGGGTCCTTGACGTGGCCGTGGAAGATGCCGCCGAAAGCGCCGGCTTGGGCGGGCTTCAGCACAGTGGCCCCGGCTGCGGTCAGGGCGTCGATGGTGCTGGAGACTTCAGTCGCGCTGCCCACGTTGTGGGAGAGTGTCACTCCGCTGACTCCCGGCGTCGGGGCAGTTGCGCCGAGGTCCTGATCGAACTTTTCGGCGTCGAACAGGCCCAGCATCAGCCCTGGTGCAATCTGGAAGAAGATGATCTCGCCGGGAACATCCATGGCCGGATCCCAGCCCAGCCCTTCCTTGTAGAAGGCGCGCGCGGCGTCCAGGTCCTTTGTGGCGAACGTGAGGAAATGCAGTCGCTGGTCCATACGGGAATCGTAGCGGGAAGGTCCGTCCGTGTGCGCTGAAACGCACGACGGCGGCCGGCGGCTGTCATCACAGCGATACAACCTTTGAGGTGCTTCTGCAACGATCCGGTGGTCATTCAGGAGCACCAAGGACTTGGGCGGCACCGCACGAGAACAATAGGGACATGGTTTCCTTTGCCGGCCTAATCCCACGTCGAACTCAACGCCTGGCTTTGATGTTGTGGGCCGCGACGATGGTGATGCTGGCTTCTTCGGGTTGCGGCCCCTCGGTGGGCGGGGCGCCGCCGTGTTCGCCGCCCGAGTATGCCGTGAGTCCGTCCTCGGCCAAACCGGGCGATACTGTGACCGTCTCCGCACCTGATGCCACGTGCGATCCCCGGTACGGTGCCGACGCCCGGATCAGTATTGTCCTCGTTGATGCGGCCGGGATAGAGGTACTCAAAACAACGGCGCCCATGGCCGACGCCGGCGGGTTCAGCGCCGTCGTCGAAATCCCTATACAGTCCGCCAAGGGTGTCATGGCGGTGAATGCCATGCCCCACGGTGTCGACTGGTGTGATGACACTGGGCGGAACAACCGCGTGGGCCGGGGTGAGCTGCCGCTCGAGAGGGCTTCGTGCGCCCTGCCCACCAAGCCGCTCAACATCACGAACTAAACCCTCTTGGTGCCCCCTTTGTGCTCAATCTGGCGGGTCCTGTTGAGACCCGGACCGAGCGTGGGAGGATGGAGCAGTGGAACCCCTCTTCGACTTCCTTGGCAGTTACTGGTGGCTCATTTTCCCGATCGGCGGCATGGCTGGTGGCTGGGCAAGGTCGTGGTCCAAGGCCAGCGAAGAACGGCACCGCCGCAAGGTGGAGCTGCTGAAGTTGCAGAACCAGCTGGCCGTGCATGAGGAAGCCAACCAGGCCGAGGTAGTCTCGCTGATTGCAGCGCACGATTCCGTGAATCACCGGTGGCTTGAGTACGAGCTGGATGTGGGTAACCTCATCGATTTCCCGCTCATGACCGACGTTCGCGAACCGCTCACGGTAGCGTTCCTGCGTGCCAAGAAAGAGGCCGACGGCTTGCGTCCCGCCACGCCTGAGGAGATCTCGACGCCGGCCCGGCTGGCTGAGTATCGGGCAGCTGTCCACAGCTACGAACTCGCTTTTGATGTTGCTGAACGGGAAGCACGGCGGATCAAGGACAGCAACTTCTCCGGCCCGGAGCGTCAAAGGCTGGCCACTGCACGGAAGCTCCTGCGCATCGCTGAGGACACCGCCGCTACCCCCGCCGAACGTCAAACGGCGTACAAGCGCGCCCGCAAGGAACTCGATGGTCTGATCGTCCTGCCGGAAGCGACCGTTGCCGCGCTGGAGAGCAAGATCATCAGCATGCTGGATACCCGCAAGGACCCCGAGCCGGACTCTCAATCCGCGTGACGCCCAACGGCGTGGCTTCCTGACCTTCTTTGAACTCCGAAGCCTCAGAATGCAACCGAAATTGGCTGTCTTTGGGCGTTCCAAGATTCAAAGCGGGTGGGGACGCCACATCAATTAGCCGAACTCCACGCCCATCACGGTCCGCACCATGGATCCGCCCAGGTCGTCTTCCAGTTGTTGCATTCCAAGATGCTCAGCAACGCGCCGCGAAGCCACGTTGTCCGGGTGAATGATGGCAACAAGGAGCGGCACCCCGAGGACCTCGCGAGCGAATTCGCGGCATGCCAACGCAGCCTCCGTTGCATAACCCAAACCTTGAAGATCGCGGCGAACGTGGTAGCCCACCTCAAGTTCGGACCGCCCGTTGACCTGTTGCCACGTCAATCCGCAGTCGCCAACGAACCCGCCGTCGCGCGTTTCAATGATCCATAACCCGTATCCGTGGCGGGCGTAGTTGGACTGGTTCCACTCGATCCAGGCCGCTGATTCATCCCGGGATTTGGGCGCCGGATAATACGTCATCACCTCTGGATCACCCAGCATGGAGCTCATAGAATCCAGATCAGCCATGGTCATCTCGCGGAAGCGCAGCCGGGCCGTGAGGTGGGGAAGCATCCCCGCAGCTTACCTGCCTCAGAGCTGCGCGCACCGCCGTCGAGGCCGATGAAAGGCTCGACGGCGGACGCTTCCCAGCGCTGTTGGTTTAGCCCCGGCCCATGCTCGTTGACGGGTCGCCGCCACCTTCCGAGGGGTCGGCGCGCAGGTCGTCGGGATCGTCGGTGGGCAGCCCTGCCGGACCTGAGACGTCGTCGGACCTGGCAGAAGCGTCAGTAGCCGTTTGGCTGTCGTGGCGGGCACCGGCGTCGTTCGTGTCTGTGTCTACAGTGTTCGAGCCACCCTGCGTTGCCGTGTTGCCATCAGCTGTCCCGCTCGCCGTGTGGCTCCGCTGGGTGTTATCCGGCGTGAGGTCCTCGTCCATGGCGTTGGAGCCTTCGCTGATGGAGGAGTGAACCTGGATGTCGTCGTCCTTCTCGCCGGGCTCGGGGACTTGCCCGTCGTTAACGGGATCGGAAGTGCCGGCCAGGTCTTCCATCGCGTTTTCAGTGGCCTTGCGAATGCTGTCTTCAACGCCCATGAGATGACTCCTTTGCACGAATAGTCCGTATCACGGATCTCGGTTTGTATTAGTAAGCCTACTTACTTCAGTGATCATGTGAAACCGTTACCGGGGTTGACAAATGGCTCTCCTTTACTCATGTATCCGCAGGTCAAGACCACTCGTGCCGCACTTTGTACCGTTGATCGTTGGACGATAAGGTATTTCCAGACCGTTTTGCAGAGGGCGGCAATATTCGCTCCTTTGCTGTCTGCTGGGGACGCATTTCAGTCAGTAGGAACGTGCATGGTCAACCCCCGCCCTGAGCAGGAAGCTCTCCAGAATGGATACTTTTTGGATCTAGTCCTGGGCAGCGAAGACGTCGAAGCTTTTCTCGGCGAGCTCGCGGCTTTCTCCGCCGAAAGCCTCTCGCACCCGGAAGCGCCCGTCTTCTGTGGCATCACCGTATTGCGTCGTAAGAAGTCGGCCACCGCGGCCAGCAGCGACGATCGCGCCCGAGCAATGGATGAGCTTCAGAACGACTTTGATGGCCCATGTCTCACGGCCATGGACAAGCTCACGCCGGTTATGGTCCCTGATCTTCTCCGGGAACACCGTTGGCCGGAGTATGTGCAGGCCGCCTCCGACTCGGGCTTGCGATCCATCCTGAGCGTCCCTCTCCTTGTCGAAGGCGATACCCGGGCAGCCTTGAACCTATACTCCGAGCAGCCCGACTCTTTTAGCGCCGAGGACGTGGAGCGGGCTGAGGTTTTCGCCTCCCACGCCTCCAAGTCATTGCGGCTTGCCTTGAAGATTGCGCAACTGAGCGACGCCCGGAACGACCTTGCCGCCGCCATGCAGTCCCGCACGGTGATCGACCTTGCGGTAGGGGCCATCATGGCGCAGAACCATTGCAGCCAGGACGAGGCCTTCACCATCCTCCGTACCGCTTCCAGCAATCGCAACATCAAGCTCCGGCATTTGGCGAAGTCCATCATTTCCGCTGTCTCCTCGGGGAAGATCACCACGCACTTCGAGGAATAGACGAATTCTTGCTGGATCATCGCCCAGCCCACTAAAGGGCCCCCTTGAAATCCCGGGCGTTTGTGTGTGAGCGAACCCCGATGATCCAGCAAAAAATTTCGCCCAAGCAACACGTCCGTCCGCTCTGTGACCCGGTTTCGTGACCCAAGGCAACCATGGAGCAGACTTAGACGGGTGACCGCCAAGAAACCACGTCCCGGCCTCGCGATTGCTGCGCTGAGCCTCGGGACGGCGCTGAATCCGTTGAACTCGTCCATGATCGCCGTCGCGTTGGTGGTCTTGCGGGAACATTTCGAGCTCGACGTCGCCACTGTCACCTGGGTGATCACCTCGTTCTACCTGGCGTCCGCGGCGGGCCAACCGCTCATGGGCCGGCTCGCGGATCGCTTCGGCCCGCGGCGGCTCTTCATGTTCGGCATGGCTTTGGTGGCGGTGACGTGCGCCATCGCGCCGTTCCTGCCCAACTTCGCTTTGGTCTGCGTGGCCCGCGCGCTCATGGCTGTAGGGACCGCGACGGCGTACCCGTCCGCCGTCGTGATGGTCACCGCGCTGAGCCGGCTGGCCAACTTGCCGTCCACTCGGCCGTTGGGCCGGATCCAGATGGCAAACACGTCCGCTGCCGCAATCGGCCCTGTGGTGGGCGGGCTTCTGGTGAGCCTGGTGGGGTGGCAGGCGCTGTTCGCCATCAACGTGCCCATCGCATTGTTGGCATTGTTGGTTGTCCGCCAAACCGCGCCCGCAGATGCCGGGCGCGAGACCGGCAAACTCGGCCAGCTGATCCGCGATTCCGACATCCCCGGCATCCTGGCTTTCGTCACCTCGCTGATGCTGGCCATGATGGCGCTGCTCAACGTACTGCCCGGCTACCGCTGGTACCTGCTGGGCGCCGCCACCGTGATCGGCGCGCTGTTTGCCTGGCGCGAGCTGCGTTTCCAGCCGCCGTTCCTGGACCTTCGCCTACTCGGCCGGAACCGGCCGCTGCTGTTGGTCTATCTGTTGTTTGTGGTCTTCAGCGGTGTCTACTACTTTGCGTTCTTCGGCCTTCCGCAGTTGCTGCAGGAGGCGGGGAATTACGACGCCGGTGTGGTGGGCCTGCTCATGCTGCCCCTTGCGGCGTTGTCGGTTGTGGTGACACCACTGACCGTCCGGTTCATTGAGCGGTTCGGCGTACGTCCGGTACTCATCACCGGGGTGTTGATTTTGACCGTTGCCGCCGGCACTCTGGGGTTCCTGACCATGACTTTGTGGGCTCCGCTGGTGTTCGTGCTCACTGCTTTGATGGGTGTTCCTTACGGCGTAGTGAGTACCGCGTCAAACCAGGGCTTGTACGTTTCGGCGCGTCCCGAAGAGCGGGGAGTGGCTGCCGGGATTTTCCAGACGTGTAGGTACCTTGGGGCCATCACTGCGACCGTGTTGATCGGTGTGCTGTATGGTCCGGGAGTGAACCAGGCCAATTGGGGGATCATGGTCCTGGTGATGCTTGGCCTCAGCGCTGTGGTGCTGGTGCTCGCCGTGATGTGGCGGAAGCCCGCGGTTTAGGGGTTCCGCACCTACTGGCCGGTGTGCTGGGCGCAGTGCTCGCAGCAGAACATGCCGGTTTCGTTTTCGACGCCGTGACCCAGGATGCGGCAGCCGCAGTGGCCGCAGTTGGGGGCCATCGCGTGGATGGCGCATTCGAAGCTGTCGTAGGTGCCGGTTCGCTCTCCTTGGGTGATGGTGAAGGTTTTGTCGTAGTCATTGCCGCACATGTCGCAGGTTGCCATGGTGATCTCCCTTGTCCAATTGGCGGACCCCGGTTCCCGCCGGAGGTGAGAGCCGGGATGCCACCAAGCTAAGCATGCTTACTATTTCCCATCAAGGGGTTTTTCTTGCTTAAATAACTGAGTGCACTCATAATTGAGTTAAGTCAGTAAAAATCAAAGGAGCCCCCGGTGAAAGCCTTCGTCCTCACGCAGTACAAAGAACCGTTGCAGCAGCAGGACGTCCCCGAGCCTGTGCTCGGAGACCATGAGGTACTGGTGGACGTGAAAGCCGCGGGCCTTAACCAGCTGGACGAGAAGATCCGGCTGGGGGAGTTCAAGCAGATCCTCCCGTACAAACTGCCTCAGGTTCTTGGCCATGACGTGGCAGGCGTCGTCCTCGAGGTCGGCGCTAAGATTCAGTCCTTCAAGCCTGGCGACGAAGTGTTCGGGCGGCCCAGCAATGACAGCATCGGAACGTTCGCGGAGCGCGTCGCCGTTGCCGAGGAGGACCTGGCCATCAAGCCGGCAACCGTCAGCATGGAAGAGGCCGGCTCGCTTCCACTGGTGGCGTTGACCGCCTGGCAAGCACTCGTGGAGCGCGGCTCGGTGAGGCCCGGGCAGAAGGTACTCATCCATGCCGGCGCCGGGGGAGTGGGATCCATTGCCATCCAGCTTGCCAAGTACCTCGGAGCAACGGTGGCCACTACGGTCAGCGCCGGAAACATGGACTTTGCCCGGGAACTCGGCGCGGACGTGGTGATCGACTACCGAAGCGAAGATTTCGCGGAGATTCTCCACGACTATGACTTCGTCTTGGACAGCCTCGGCGGCGAGAACCTTGAGCGGTCCCTGAAGGTTCTGAAGAAGGGAGGCAAGGCCATTGGCATCGCTGGGCCGCCGGACGCCGGTTTCGCACGCCAGCTAGGCGGGAACCCGGTACTGCTGGGCGCCATGACCCTCCTCAGCTCGGGAATCCGCCGCAAAGCCCGGCGTCTGGGAGTCACCTACGAATTCCTCTTTATGCAGGCAAGCGGCCAGCAGTTGCGCGGGATTGCAGCACTCATCGATGCCGGAAACATCAAACCGGTAGTGGGGCGGGTAGTCCCGTTCGATCAGACCTCCGATGTCCTGGCGGCAATGGAAAAGGGCGGGGTCCGCGGCAAGACCGTCGTCAGCCATCTCTAACCACCCACACCGACAGGACAAATCATCATGAGCAGTGAACAGCACAACCAGCCTTATATGCAGGTGCCTACAAAAACCGTGACGGCCAACGGCGTCAGCTACGCATACCGTGAGATGGGGCCCAAGGGCGGAGTTCCGGTAGTTTTCCTGATTCACCTTGCCGGGACCATGGACAACTGGGATCCGCGCATCATCGAGCCCATCGCTGCGAAACACCACGTGATCACCTTCAGCAACCGGGGTGTCGGCGCATCCACAGGGTCTGTTCCGGACACCATCGAAGGGATGGCTGACGACGCCGCGAGCTTCATCAAAGCCCTCGGATATCCGCAAGTGGACCTTTTCGGATTCTCGCTCGGTGGCATGATTGCCCAGTCGCTGGTCCTCAAACACCCTGGCCTCGTCCGGAAACTTGTTCTGGCCGGCACGGGCCCTGCCGGTGGGGAGGGCATCCAGAAGATTATGGGGACCACCTACTACGACGTTCTCCGGGGCGCCCTCACCCGGCAGGACCCCAAAGAGTTCCTGTTCTTCAACCGGAATGCCACCGGCAAACCCGCCGCCAGGGCGTTCATTAACCGGCTCAAGGAGCGGACCACCAACCGCGAGGCACCCATCAAGCTCAAGGCGTTCCACACCCAACTAAAGGCCATCAAACGGTGGGGACTGTCGCCGTCGGCCGATCTGGGCGTCATCACGCAGCCGACGCTGATCGCCAACGGCGATAACGACCGCATGGTGCCCTCAGTGCTTTCCAGCGACATGCTCCGGAGGATTCCCGGCAGTGAGCTGGTCATCTACCCAGACTCCGGGCACGGCGGCATCTTCCAGTTCCATGACAGGTTCGTCCCGGTAGCCCTCGAATTCCTGGCCCGCTGATGCGCAGGCCCGCTGATTCTTCAGCCCGCTGATACGGTAGCTAAATGCAGCCTGCGCCCCAGACACTTGGCCGACGTGAGCGGAATAAGCAGGAAAAGCTTGACCGCATCACCGCGGCCGCACGAGACCTTTTCACCCGGTTTGGAGTGGATGAAGTCACCACCCAGCAGGTGGCTGAGAAGGCCGACGTCGGATCGGGAACCTTGTTCTTGTACGCGAAGACCAAGGCGGAGCTACTGCTGTTGGTCCACAACGCCAAGTACGCTCAGGCGCTTGAAGCCGGGGTAGAGGCCGCTGCCCGGGAGAAGACTGTGCTCGACGCGGTGATGGCCATCATCCGGCCCATCATTGAGTGCAACCGGGTACAGATTGAGAACGGCAGAACCTATCTGAAAGAGATCGTCTTCGGCGACCTGGCTGAGCCTCACCATGCCGAGGCGCTGGCCCTCACTCAACGGACGGAAGCCGCCGTCGTCGATGTCCTGAACCGTGACAAGCGGCTGGCGGCGCGGGGAGCTGAAAAGCTGGCCGGAATCATCTCTGCCATCATGTTCATCAGCATGACGTCCTCGGCGACCATCGAACTGACAGCCGCCCAGGTTGGCGACGAGATTCGGGATCAGATCAGCGTGCTCCTGGGCGCCTGACTTTAGCGCTTGGGCGGGTCCTAGCGGTTAAGGAACGCCTCGTGCTGGCGGTGCGCTTCCTTCACCTGCTCGCGGATGGTGTCCACGTCCTTGGCCTTGTTCCGGTACTTCAGGGGCATCTGTACGATCTGCGCTTCCTCAGCCGTCAGCGCGCGGTAGATTCGCTCGCGCTCGTTGGCGTCGGCGGTGTAGTCGAGGTCCAAATAATCGACGGCGTGACGGCGGGCGTTGTTGATGGCCGTTTGGGCTTTGCCCGCCGGACTGATCAGTGAGAGCACCACGGTGATGATCAGGACGCCGATGATGACGCTGAGTGAGAGGCCCGTGGTGATTTCGATGACGTTAACGTGCTCGCCGTCGTTGATGAACGGCAGGTTGTTCTCGTGCAGGGCGTGCAGGATCAGTTTCACGCCGATGAACGCGAGGATTGCGGCCAAGCCGTAGGAAAGGTAGATGAGGCGGTCCAGCAGTCCGTCGATCAGGAAGTACAGCTGGCGCAAGCCCATCAGTGAGAACGCCGTGGCTGTGAACACGATGAAGACGTTCTGGGTCAGGCCGAAGATGGCCGGGATGGAGTCCAGGGCGAAGAGGATGTCCGTGCCGCCGATCGCCACCATCACCAGCAGCATGGGAGTCAGGGCCCTCTTGCCGTTCACGACGGTGAAGAGCTTGTCGCCGTCGTACTTATCTGTGGTGTGGAAGAGCTTCTTGGCTATTCGGATGATGAAGTTATTGGCCTGACCATCCCCGTGGTCGCCGGGCTTGAGCAGGTTGCCTGCCGTCAGGAGCAGGATGAGCCCGAAGATGTAGAACACCCATGCGAAAGAGTTGATCAGCGCCGCACCCAGGAAAATGAAGCCGGTGCGGGCAATCAGGGAGAACACGATGCCGAACAGCAGGACCTTCTGCTGATCCTCACGCGGCACCCGGAAGCTCGCCATGATGATCAGGAACACGAACAGGTTGTCTACCGAGAGCGCCTTCTCCGTGATGTAACCGGCGAAGTACTCGGACCCCATCTGGCCGCCGCCGAAAATCAGGACGAGGATTCCGAAAACTATTGCCAGCCCCACATAGATGGAGGACCAGACGGCCGCCTCTTTCAGCGATGGAACGTGGGCTTTCCGGATGTGGAAGAAGTAGTCAAAGGCCAAGAGCGCCAGAATGACGACGATGGTGATGCCCCAGATGAGGGGAGAGACGGTCATATGATCCTGCTTTCGTGAGGCGCGCGAATGGTGTTGCTCACCGAGGGTCAAACTCGTGGAATCAAATTTACCGGGAGTGGTGGTGCAGGTGGTAACTCGGGAGCCATGGGAAAGTACTTGACAACTTGGAAAGTACTTTCTTATGGTGAGGTAATTGATCAGCACAACTTTGGGGGAACCATGAACGAGACCACTGGCAGCCTGTCGGCAGCAGAAGCGCGCGAACTCCTGGCGAAGGCCGACTCGGTGGGTGCTACCTCGATCAACGCGGCGGCTTGGCCGGTGGCTGTCACGTTCACCAGCCTGGCGATCATGGGGTCGCTGCTCATGATCGGGATGCACATTGTTCTGGTCGCCGGATATGGCGCGGCACTTCTGGCATGTTCGGTGGGCGCGTGGGGTGCGATCACAGCGTGCATCTGGCCCATGTTTCAAAGGTCAACCAAGGTAGGTTTCACCAAGCGGTTCCTCACGTCCCTGATCGCGTACTTCGCGCTGTACGTTGTGGCGCTTGTTGTGGGAGCCTCTTTCTTCCGGGACGGCAACCTTTGGTTCTACATCCCTGCCGCTATCGCCTTGGCCGGTATTGGCCTGGCTGCTGCCTTCCGTGAGCTGCGCGCATGAGCACACCCGCAGAACACCCTCGGCACAAGCTCAACGAGCTCGTCCACTCACCCGTCCGCTTCTCCATCATGGCTGCGCTCGCGAAGGCTGAGTCGTTGGACTTCAAGGACCTGAGGGACACGATTCAGGTCAGCGACTCGGTGTTGAGCAAGCAGCTCTCAATTCTGGAGAAGGCCGAGTTCGTGAAGATCAAAAAGAGCTTCGCCGGCAAAATGCCACGGACATCGGCCAGCCTGACGGCTGAGGGGCGGCACGTGTGGGCGGGGCACTTGCAGACTTTGCGGGAGATCGCGGGTGGCTAGCTTCTTCGGGCCGGCTCGGCGTTTGCACTCTGTAATTGCTAGAGGATGCGCATACCCGTCTTCCTTCAGGATCTGACGTTCGACGGCGGCGGGCAGGAACCGGAGGTGGCAAGACTCCCGACTGGCTGTAGTTGGCCTAACGCCGCTACCGGTCTCGGTCGTCTACGCTCCGAACAGCTTCCTGCTGATTTTGGCGAAGACACCTGGCTCTAACGAGGGGTCGATAACAGTGGGCTCGATCGAAAAGTCGGTTCCCCTGTCTGTAGCCGGTCGGCGCCGGTTCTTCCAGTCGACAGACTCAAAGTCCGGGTTGTAGATCGGCGGAGTCACGCCTTCAGCCCGGAAGATATCCCACATCCATGCCGGGATGTTGTAAACAGTCCGAGGAAAGTGGAGGAGTTCTTCTGCCCACACATTGGCATCCGATGGGTGTTCGCCGGGGTACCAATCCCCGTCGGGGCCGCGTTCGAGACGCTCCTCGTCGAATTGCTGCAGTTGGCCAGGGCGGTCAGGAAAGATCTCTACTTCAGCTGTTGTCCAGGTTCCAGCACCACGGCGGTAAGCCAGCAAACGGCACTCTTCCAACCAATCGTTCCAGGCCTCGCGGGAGAAGCGACGTTCGCCGGCCATGAAGCTCACGCCCGATTCCGCCTGCAGTGATCCATGCCACGACGTGCCCGAGACGTGATAAACAAGTGTGGCCGAAACCGAAGCCATTCCGACGGCAAACCTGATGGCCCGAACGCCTCCTGCTGAAGTCTCGCCAATCCCTGAATGATCAATGGTGCATCGGATATGTCGTAAGAGGTCAACTGCCTACACTCTCCACATCTGTCTAGTTGTTGAAAGTTCTGAATCGTGGCACGACCTTGACCAAAGCGATATTCAAGCTCCAGTTTACTAGGTAGGCCGGCTTTGGTCCCCGGGAGCATACGCATCTCCCATGTCAGAAAAATTATTCTTCCTAAGGTCGTTGGGTGCGCCGGCTTTTCGGTTCTGCCATTCGTGGTGGGGGAAAACGCCTGCGCCTTCACCGATGAATTCCCAGGGCGGACGGGGCAGCATGTCCGCCGTCGTAGCCGGGACCGCCAAGCCAGCCGGCTTTGCGCTGCTGATAGCCGTTCCGGTTCGAGTCGCCGACGAGGGTGGAGACGATGTGGCCCTTGGCTGATTCGAGGTGCCCGTCGCTGTCCATCTTGATCGTGAGGCTGTTTCGAAGTCCACCGTCCACTTGGGCGATGACGCTGTAGGTGACGTTGGGCATGGGCTTGTTTAGCTCCACGGACCAGGCGTCTTTGACTCCGGCGTAGTGTTCGCGATGGTCACCGTGCCGTTCTCGTCGGTATTGAAATTCTCCAGGATATTGGCGTTGTGGTCCCCGTCCGCGTCCTTCATTTTGGTGCGCTAGAGGATGCACACACGACTTCCAATTGGCTCCAGCGGCCTAGCACTGCTGACCGGTCTCGGTCTTCTATGCTCCGAAGAGTTTCTTGCTTATTTTGGTGAAGACGCCCGGCTCTAGCGAGGGATCGATCACGGTTGGCTCGACTGTAAAGTCTGTTCCTCTGTCAGTAACCGGTCGGCGCCGGTTCTTCCAATCAACAGACTTGAACTCCGGGTTGTAAATCGGCGGGGCCACGTCCTTGGCCCGGAAAACTTCCCAGAACCGAGGAGGGATGTTGTCGACAGTCCGTGGGAATCTCAGTAACTGCTGTGCCCAGGTTGCGGCTCCAGATGGCTTGGCTCCCGGGTACCATTCGCCGTCGGGTGTTCGGTCAAGAAGTTCCTCGTCGTAGAGATCAAGTCTTCCAGGAATGTTCGGAAAGACGTGAACCTCTGCTGTGGTCCAAGTGCCTCTGCCAGCCACATAGGCTGCAATTCGGCATTCATCAAGCCACCTGTTCAACGCCTCGCGAGTGAATCTTGCGCCGCGGTCGCGATCCACTACAGTCGTCCCCGAAACCATGTGCCCCCGGAGGTACAGCGACGAAGGCCGGCTCACAACGATTTCGACAACTTCGTCCATTGTTTGCGCAAAGCCGTCATGACCAAAGGCTTCACCTTGGAGTCGTTGGCTGTAGTTGGCCTAACACCGCTGACCGGTCTCGGTCGTCTATGCCCCGAACAGCTTCTTGCTGATTTTGGCGAAAACACCCGGTTCATCCGAAGAGTCGATGACTGCAGGATCCTTGGAAAAATCCGTACCAGACTCGGTAACTGGTAGGCGCTTGTTGTTCCAGTCAACGGTACCCTGCTCCCGGTTGTATAGCGGAGGTGACATGTGGGCGGCTTCTAGAATGGACCGCATCCAAGAGGGGATGTTTTCTAACGTCCGCGGAAATGCCAATAACTCGGAGGAAATGACTTCCGCTGTTCCTTTGCGTCCTGAAGTTTCCGTTGGCGGTTGAACTTCTTCATCAAAGACTTGAAGAGACCCGGAAGCTCCAGGGAAAAGATGCACTTGAGCGGTCACCCAGCTCCCGATCCCCGGCTGGTAAGCATCCTTCTTTAGCTCTTTCAACCACATCAGTTCAGATCGACGAATACGCTGGTTTGTAGTAAACATCCATTGGTCAGCCCTACGTATATCAACGTACCGGTGCGAATAACCAGCAAAGATATATTGGGTAATTAGCACCTCGTCCACATCAGTAAAGTCACCGCCTAAACCCATGCATGCCGTCTGAAGATTCACCAGAGCCTCTTGTACTTTGGTGCTGTTGGTCGAGTTACTGAAGTTAGGCACTGAGATATCTCCCTGAACGAGCAGTGCGGCCGGCATCGCTGCCTTCTATACCGGGCGGCGCCCAACCGCGGTTGATGGAGTGACGACGACGCGCACGGGTCGGGCGACGGGTGATTCGTCCTATGCGCCGAAGAGCTTCTTGCTGATCTTGGCGAAAATGCCTGGCTCAAGGGTAGGGTCGATCACCATCGGCTCGGCATCAACGTCTGTTCCGTTGTCGGTTACAGGGCGGCGCTTATTATTCCAGTCCACAGACTTGTATTGGGGATTGTAGACGGGCGGTGTTAAGCCTTCAGCTCGAATAATATCCAATATCCATGCCGGAATGTTGTCCAGGGTGCGAGGGTAGGCTAGCAACTGCTGAATCCAAGTTTGCGCACCAGCAGGATGACCGCCTGCGTCCCAGTCTCCATCGGCGTCGCGCTTGAGGTGTTCCTCGTCGAAAAAGTCCACTCTGCCGGGTGCATCTGGAAAGACGTGAACCTCGGCAGTTGTCCACGTTCCTAGCCCTGGTACGTACGCCAAGTTCCTGCACTCGGACAGCCACTCGTTGAGGGCCTGATGGGAAAAGTCATCCTCGGGACTGCGTCCCTTGTAGATGACCTGCCCCGCGGATACTTTGTAACCGTAACCAAAAGTGCTCGTTCTACGGTGCACCAGCACATGGATGACTTCGTCCATGCCGAGCGCAAAACCAGATGGCCCGAAGGCTTCTTGAGAGAGTTTTCGCAGACCCGCTACAACAAAGGGATCAGCATCAAGGTTCATGTCGCCCACCCGTTCAGCCTACTAGCTCTGGAAGATTGTTGAACTCGTTGATGGTTGGAACGTCATCATCAAAGAAGTAGGTAAGTTTTGCACTGGCAGGCATCCCCGCTCGTGGCCCTGGTACCAAGGACAGGTCCCAGGACAGGTCCACGGGACTCCCATTGGTCACTTTGTTCTTCACCTTGTTAATGACCTTCATCTCAACCTCATGAAAGTTGAAATCACTATTGGGCGTTCCTGCTTTGCGGTTCTGCCATTCGTGTTGGGGGAAGAGGCCGCCGCGTTCGCCGATGAATCCGAAGAAGGATGGTCCTGCATGTCCGCCGTCGTAGCCTGGGCCGCCGAGCCAGCCGGCTTTGCGTTGCTGATAGCCGTTACGGTTCATGTCGCCGACCAACGTGGAGACGATGTGGCCCTTGGCTGATTCAAGGTGCCCGATGCTGTCCATCTTGAGCGTGAACGTGTTCTGCAACCCACCATCGACTTGGGCGACGACGTTGTAGGTGACGTTGGGCATGGGTTTGTTCAGTTCGGGGGACCACGCGCCTTTGACCCCTGCGTATGTGTCTACCCGGGTGACTGTGCCGGTGTCATCGGTGTGGAACTTCTCTATTGGCGTTTGTGGCCCCCGTCCGCGTCCTGCAGCTCGGTGCGCTGGAGGATGCGCACGCCGCGTCTTTCTCAGGATCTAAGGGCCGACGGCGGCGGCTAGGGCCGGAAGGTGGCAAGACTTCCGACTGGCTCCAGGGGCCCAGCACCGCTGACCGGTCTCGGTCGTCTATGCCCCGAACAGCTTCTTGCTGATTTTGGCGAAGACACCAGGCTCTAGCGAGGAGTCGATTACAGTTGGCTCAATCGAAAAGTCGGTTCCTCTGTCTGTGACCGGTCGGCGCCGGTTCTTCCAATCAACAGACCTGAACTCAGGGTTGTAGATCGGCGGAGTCACGCCTTCAGCCCGGAAGATATCCCACATCCATGCCGGGATGTTGTCGACAGTCCGCGGATAAGCATAGAGTTGCTCGGCCCATGAAGCTGCACCAGCAGGCTTACCTCCCGGGTACCATCCGCCATCCTTCATCCGCGGTAGGTGTTCTTCATCGAAGACGACCAGTCTCCCTGGTCTGTCCGGAAAGACGTGGACCTCGGCCGTGGTCCACGTTCCGGAGCCCGGGGAGTAGGAGAGAGCCCTGCACTCATGAAGCCAGTTGTTTAGCGCATCGTGAGAAAAGTCATCGTCAAAACTACGAGCCTTGTTTATCTTTCTGTCGCCCACAACCTTGTGTCCATACCCGAAGGTTCCCGAACCTTGATTGACCAAAACATGAACTACTTCGTCCATGCCATGTGCAAACCCCTCCGGATTGAAAGCTTCGTCAGCAAGCCTTTTAAGACCTTCAATTACGAAAATGTTGTCGTTAAGATCCACAGCAGTCACTTGTTCACCCTAGCTGCTTGTTTCGAAGGTTATTAAATTCCTTTGCAACAGAAAGCTCATCGTCAAAGGAGTACAGCAACTTGAGGACCTGCGGCATGCCCGGCTGTGACCCCGGCTCCAGTTTGATTTCCCACCGTAGATCTAACGGTGCGCCGTTCTGCAAGATCGTCTTGGCTTTCTTGATGACTTCCATCTCAGTGTCGTGGAAGTTGTTTGCCTCGTCGATTTCGTTGGGTGCGCCGGCTTTGCGGTTCTGCCATTCGTGTTGGGGGAAGAGGCCGCCGCGTTCGCCGATGAATCCGAAGAAGGATGGTCCTGCATGTCCGCCGTCGTAGCCTGGGCCGCCGAGCCAGCCGGCTTTGCGTTGCTGATAGCCGTTACGGTTCATGTCGCCGACCAACGTGGAGACGATGTGGCCCTTGGCTGATTCAAGGTGCCCGATGCTGTCCATCTTGAGCGTGAACGTGTTCTGCAACCCACCATCGACTTGGGCGACGACGTTGTAGGTGACGTTGGGCATGGGTTTGTTCAGTTCGGGGGACCACGCGCCTTTGACCCCTGCGTATGTGTCTACCCGGGTGACTGTGCCGGTGTCATCGGTGTAGTACTTCTCTATTGTGTTTTCCTTGAGCCCGCCGGTGCTGTCCCTCATCACGCTGCGATGTTCGATGATGTACTCGGTGTTTGGTTTGAGTGTGGTGCGCGCCGCGAAGTTCTCTTTGCGGTGGATCGGGAAGGCGCTGTCGCCGTGCCGATGGACCACAGTGTTGGTGACGTTGTCCGGTTTCGGGAAGCGGTCGGCCATGGTCATGGCGACGGGAGGTACGGACGTGTCGCCCGCAGAGGCCTTGGACGGCGTGAAGGCCGGTGGATTGTTCTGGCGGATACCGGCGGCGGTGTTGTCGAGCCGGTCGGGAAAGCCAGTGTCGATGCTGGTGTGGGCCATGACGCCACTGGGGTGCGGGACCAACGAGCCGGGGATGGTTGCCTCTGCTGCGCGGACTCCGCCAGCCAGGCGTTCAAGCTCGTTGGCCGCCACGTGTTTGGCGCCGGTTATGGTTTCCAGGGTTGCCGCTTTGACGCCGCCGACCGCGGTCCAGGCCGCGTGGCGGGCCTGGGCTGTGGTGTTGACAACCTTGGCCGTGGTGTTCGGCATGAGGATGTCAGAGACCTTCAACGCGAGCGAGCCGGGTTTGGCCAGGAACACTCCGGCGGTGTTGAGGCCATTCGCTGTGGTGCCGAGCATGGCCGAGAGATTCCCGAGGCTTGTTCTCTGCACTGTGGCAACGCTGAGCCGTTCGGCCAGGGACCCGGCTTTGCTGGCCAACGCCCCGGATTTTACGGCCGCACTGGCACCGTAGGAAGCGGCGATGCCGGCGAGGTTGAACACTGTGGCGCCGGCGGCCCAGTTGGCGTTCGTGTCGGCCTCATCGGCGTGGATGAACGCCGGGCCCATGGATCCGAACAGGTCCAAAGCCTTCTGGACGTCCGGGGCTTCGCGTTGCTTGCGTTCTTCGTCCCAGAGGGACAAAGGCGTCATGGCCAGTGTGCTGAGCGCCCCTACGGTGGCGCCTAGCCCGGCCCATGCCTGTTGTTTCTTGAGGTCGTTGTCGCTGATGCCGGTGATTGTGATGACGCCGTCGATGAGTTCGATGGCGCCGGCACCGAACCCCTGTAAGAGCCCCAGGGTCCCGTTCGGGCGGTAGGGGACGGTTGCTTTGCCCCAGGGTTGTTCCTCTTGAGGGTGTTCTATTCCTAGGAGTGTCCCGGCGTTCCAGAGGGCCTCGTCCACCGGGTTCCCGGACTTCAGGTCAGGACCGGTAGGACGCGAGGCGTAGTACATTTCACCTCCGGAGACAGACGACAGCGCGCCTGCGCACTCGTTCTGCGCGGCGAGATAGTCGTCATGAATGGCTTTGACTTCGGCGGCGAGCGTGTCGTGCCGGGCGGTGAGGTCGGCTTCGCCGGACCAATGCTGATTCACGCGGGTCGTGATCACTTCGTCTTTGACGACGCTGACTTTTTCCACTGACGTCGGAAAGGCGCCGATGTCAGCGTTTAGTGCATGGACCTTCCGGGCGTAGGCCTCGAGGCGTAGCTTCAAGTCCCGGCATGTGGAGGAAAAGGTCGCCAAGGCAGCAGACGTGGACACCGCTGTGCCCTGCACGCGTTGCGCTGAGGGCATGATGGTGCCGAACGCGGCGAGCACGGTGGGGGACTCATCCGAGGAGTATGACGAGTCCAAACCGCGCCAGATCGCAGTCGAGGTCGCTACGCCGGAGAGGAAGTCATCGGCGTGCTGTCTCAGCGACTTTGCCGCAGCGTCCAGGGCATCAACGTCGGGCAGTGCGAACCCGCCGGTGGGATTCAATCCGCAGGGGCCAACGTTCGAACTATCTGACATGTCCTTAGTCCCTCAAGATCTTCGCGGGGCCGCCATGGGAGGCAGCAACGGCGTGGTGATGCACCTGGCCGGCGCTCCGTTGTGCCGCAGTGGCCATGGTCAGGTCACCTTGCTGGTAGAAGTTCAGGGCTTGGGCGGTGGAGGTGATGACGTTTTCCGAGCGGCTCACCACCTCATTGGCGGACGGTGTAAGTCCGAGGACCACTACGTCGTTCAGCGCTGCGAGGACCACGGCCGCGTCTCCCGGAAGGGCGGCAGCGGCCTGTTCCAACGCCTTGCCCATGCCTTCAAGGGAGGGCTGGACGCCCTCAATTTGTGCCGCGGTTGCTTTGATGGTGGAAGACGCGGCGGCCACGTCTATGTTCCAGACAGCCATGAGTGAGAGCTGCCGGGTTAGCCGATGCTCTGCACGGCGTTGCGGGCAGAGGTCGCGGCGGTGGTGGCGGTGTCGTCGTTGGTGGCCAGGGTGGTGCGGACCAGGGCGATGATGGCTTTGACTTCGTCGGCTGCTGCGGTCCAGCGGGTTTCGACTGCCTGGTATTCGGTGTCGACGCCGTCGGCGCGGAAGTCTGCCATGGCCTGGTTGACGTCGGCTTGGCGGGCGGCGATGAGGGTTTCGAGGTGCGCGGCGAGGGCTTGGATGTCGGATTGGACCTGGGCAGAGACGTTGGTGTCGTAGGCGATGCGGTTGGTGGTCATGGTGTTATGCCCGTCCTTGGAATCGTGCGGCGTCGAAGTTCGCGGCGCCTTCTGAGCGCCGTGCGTTATCCGATGCGGACTGGTCGCCTTGGGTGAAGGCGGTGTTCATGCCGGATTGGCCGGTCACGATCGCGGCGAGGGCGGTGTTCAGCTCGGAGGCGACGAGGTCGGAGCGGTTTTTGAAGGAGTCGAACGCGGCTTTGCCCGCGCCGCTGAATTTTCCTTCGAGCGGGGTCACGGCGTCCACGAAGCGCCGGACTAGGGCGCCGAGGTCCTGGTGGGACGCGTCGGTTTGTTTGCTCAGGTGCCCGAGTGTTTCGGCGCCCATGTCAAAGATGGCCATTGGTTCCCCCAAAGGTAGATGGTTGTGCTGGAGCACTTTAACAGCATGCTGAACACGGCTTGTTATGTCCAGTCGATGCACTAACAAGAAACAAAGTCTCCTGTGACGGCTTAGTCACAAACCAAAAGAGGTTTACGGAACGAAGCCCCACAGGCTTCACCTTGCACCACCGCAGGGGACACCTAGGGTCGGAAAGGCCCGTCTAGGTACCGTTTCGAGGCCTTCTAGGTACTGAAAACACCAAAAATGAGTGCTCCCCACCACCACCTAGGTGCTCCGGCGCGCATGTAGGACCTTACTTTGGCATCGCCCCGCGAACCCGCACGTCCGTGCGGCAGCCAGCCAGCCGCCGTCGTGCGTTAACTGGAAGCACGACGGCGGAGGGTGACTTTGGTGCCGGCCGCTTAGCTGACGCTGATCAACACTTGGTCGATGCGGGCGAGGAGGCCGGGCCAGCCGTTGCCCATGCCGTGGAGGGCTTGCTGTCCCATGGGGGTGTCGAGGTTGAAGCCTGCATGTTCGAAGTGAAGGACTGTGCCGTTTTCTGTGCTCCGGAGGGTCCACGTGATGGTGGTGTCCAGGACGCCTTGGGCGAAAGCGAAGCTGATGGAGGTGTCCGGATCTACCGTGAGAACTTCGCATTGCTGCTGTCCCCAGCCGCCCATGTCCATGGTGAAGCGGTGGCCGACCTCTGGTGCGATGTCTCCGGGCGCCCACCAGCGGGCGAGGAGATTGGGCGTGGTCAACGCAGCCCATACGGCCTCTTTGGGGTGCGGGAAGGTTCGTTCGAGGCGGATTGCGTTCTTAGTCATGAGTGTTTTCCTGTTCAGTAGATTGGCCGTCCAGTAGGTCGGCCAGGGCGTCGAGCCGCTGGTTCCAATATTGTTCGTAGTCCTTCAGCCAGGTGCTGACTTCCTGGAGTGGTGCTGCTTGGAGGTGGTAAATCCTGTGCCGGCCCTGCCGTTCCTCGCTGACCAAGCCCGCGTCTTTGAGAACCGATAGGTGTTCCGATGCGCTGGAACGGCTGAGCTCCAGGCGCCCAGTGAGCTCGCCCGCCGTCAAAGGTCCTCCCCTGAGGCTGTGGAGGATGGTGCGCCGCGAAGGGTTTGCGAGGGCGCCGAAGATGTCGGGAAGCACGTGATGATGATATGTCGGAAATTTCCGAAATGACAAGTTATTTCGGGTGCGGGCGACACCTAGACGGGGCTGGCGGCCACTCATTTTGGGGCTTTTCAGCACCTATTTCTGTTCGAACAGCACCTAGTTTGGCGGTTTTCGGCACCTAGGCGGGGGTCTGCGGACCCAGGCTGTGCGAGGCGAGAACATTCTTCAGCTAGGAGCAATCATGATCCGGAAGCGCATCAGTGATGTTTTTTCTGAGCGGCAGGAGGAGTTATGAACAAGGTTCCGCATCCTCTGCAAGTGGCTGCGTTCTTCGCTCTGGCGATTGTGTTCGCCACCTGGCAGCCGTTCGTGTGGTGGCGTGCAGCAGCTGCGTTTCTCATGCTGGGGTTTGACTGCTACGGCGTTTATGTGTTGCGGCGGAGCAAGCATAAGCAGCACAGCCAGGAGCCTAGCGAGCTCGAGTGACGGGGAGTTGACGATGGCCTGTGGACTGACGTCTGCAGGCCATCTCTCTATTCCTGGGTGTCTTTCTCCGGGTGAAAGCGATCCAGAAAATCAGCAGCTTGATCGGACCCGGCGACGAACCCGAAGTCGTGTTTTCCGTTGTCCGGCCGGACCTCACGCACCAGTTTCAGCGCGGTGGAGGGTGTAAGCAGGGTTTTCGCGATCCCACTCTGCGTATCAAAGGTGAAGGACCCAAAGATTGTCGAGTCCAGGCGGTGCCTGAGCAGGAGTGTTGTGTCCGAGCCGTGTACTTCGGAAGCAACCGGGTGATAGTCGTCCAGGTGTCGACCCCAGATGGGTAGGGAAAGAGGGAAGGAAAGCTGGACGGCTTCAGGAAAAGCAAATGGGATGCGCTCAATGGAGAGGCCGTAGGGATCATCTACGCCGTCGGTCTGGATGATCAGTCTTCGGGGGTCGAAAGTCCGGGTGCGTCCGTCCGGCAATTCTTTCGCAGTCCACATGAATGCCCTCGGATGCACCGAGATGGCATAGCTCATCTGATGATTGCGGCCTTGGCAGAAGGCTGTGCCGTTATAGGCGCTGGCCTGTCCACCGCCCAGCGCCTTTCCGATTGCGATCGCCAGCTGCTCAGAGGAAGTGTCCACGCCTCATCCTTGCACGTGCCCGCTTAGGAGGGTTCGCCGTCGTCGTTTGTCAGCAGGAACTTGCGCAAGAGGTTGGCGAGTTGTGTCCGCTCGGTCTTGGAGAGTCCTTCGAGCATCTTGTGCTGGTTCTCCACATGGTGCTCCACCACCTCATCCACCAGGGCGAGTCCCTCGGCCGTGAGGCTGATCAGCAGTTGCCGGCGGTTGTCTGGGTTGGTCTCACGATGAACCAGCCCGCGGTTGACGAGTCGGTCCACGCGGTTGGTCATGGCTGCGGAACCGATCATGGTCAGGCTGGCTAGCCGGCCCGGCGTCAGCGGGGCCTCAGCTGCCGAGCGGCGGAGCGTTGCCAGGACGTCGAACTCCCAGGGCTCCAGCCCGAACTGGTTCATGAATTTCTGCACGTCCAATGACGCTAGGCGGCTAGCCCTATTCAGCCGGCCCAGAACGCCCATGGAACTGACGTCCAGGTCGGGGCGCTGGTGATTCCACTGCTCAAGAATCATGTCTACTGCGTCGCGGTCCATCATCCTCCAATGCTTGACCTCAAACAGTACAGCACCTACATTGTCTTACATCAAATAGTTTGACATCGAAATGTATGGAAGTGAACAATGTCCGCTTTGAAGACGGCTGCTAAGCCGATCGGTTCCGGCCTAACGAAGGCGTCTCCTCGAGACCTCTTCATCACTGCACTCGCGCCCATGGTGTGGGGATCCACCTATCTGGTGACCACCGAGTTTCTCCCCGCCGACCGGCCGCTCCTGGCCGCAACCGTGCGGGCCCTGCCGGCGGGCATCGTACTGATGCTTGTCACGCGAACGTGGCCGCGGGGAAGTTGGTGGTTCAAAGCCGCGGCGCTGGGCGCGCTCAACATCGGGCTGTTCTTCTTCCTCTTGTTCTTCACCGCATACCAACTGCCGGGTGGACTGGCAGCGTTGGTTGGGTCGATTCAGCCACTGTTCGTGCTCTTCCTTGGGGTGTTGCTGCTGGGGGAGAGGATCCGCCTTATGCACGTGGTTGCCTGCGCGGTGGGGGCGGCGGGTGTTGGCTTGCTCGTCCTGCGATCCGACGCGTCGCTGACTTTTGTTGGTGTGCTCGCCGGGATGGCCGGTGCGCTGAGCATGGCGGCGGGGATTGTGCTCACCAAACGCTGGGGAAGGCCCGACGGCGTGGGGCTGCTTGGGTTTACCGGCCTGCAGTTAGCGATGGGTGGCGTAATGCTGCTGCCTGTGACGTTGGTTGTTGAGGGGCTGCCGGGGACGGTTACTTTGCCTAACCTGGCGGGCTTCGCTTACTTGAGCGTTATTGGCGCACTGGGCGCTTACGCGGTGTGGTTCCGAGGGATTCAACGGCTGCCGACGATGGTGGTGTCGTTCCTGGGATTCCTGAGCCCGCTCGTTGCAACGCTGCTGGGGTTCGTGTTCCTGGGGGAGTCGTTGTCGGGGTGGCAGATTGCGGGTGCGGTGCTGGTGCTGGGGGCGGTGGGTTTGGTGCAGGGGGCAGCCAGCCATGGGCCCGGGAGGCTGGTCGGCAGGCCGCCCAAGGTCACCAGCGGGTGACCGTAGACTTGCAGGGCGTCATACCCATGCGTGCGCAGGGATCCGAGGTCTCATCCAGAGGCTTTCCCGAGACTTGTGATCCGATTTTTGCCGTACATCCAAAGTACGACGTCCATGGTGCGGAGATCCGATATCTCGTGATCGATTGCCGCTTTCTCGCGAATCAACCTAAGCCGCTCGGGTAGTCCGGAACCATTGGTAAGAACGGAGTGCCAGGTGTCCCATTGGCCGTCGCAAGTTCTATGGCCCATGAGCGGTCCAACGACCGAGTCGAATATAGGGATGAGCCGTGGGCGTTTTCTCGCCATGATCTTGCTGGCTGTCGTGGGTCCGATGCCCCAACGGTAAGTGTCGCTGCCGCGCAGGAGACGCCAAAGTTGATTCGCCGGACTTTGTGGTCCCAGCACCTTGGCGTACTCGTGGGCGGGAACAGCGGCGAGATCCAAGTCCGTCGGGATCTGTTTCAGGAGTTGCGAAACCTCATTGGCACGAGCTTCCAATAGCCCGATTGCGGCCCTTGCCGTTACTTGTACGGACAAGAAGGAAACCGCGAGGAGGTCATCCGCTGTGATTTCGTGCGCCACATCCTTCTTGTCACCTCCACCTGCCCAATCGTCGAATCGGCTCCCGGTCTGCGGGAGGTCGTTACGGTAAAGCTTCGTGTAATACTCGCTGACGAGAGCAGCAGCTTCGTCTACGCGCTGAGACAAGAGAATTTCCGGCAAAACCATGGTCGAATCCTTAGTTTGCGTTGTTTGTAAGCTTTGCGGACAGCAGAAAGGCTCGATGGTCGCGCTGTTCAGCTTTCCTGCTGCTTGGGCCAGTAGGTAAAGGCGCTGATGTCGCCACGCTTTTTTGGGGGCGTCCGGTAGCCGTACCTTCCCACGATCTGGTCGTGCAACGGTCCGCTCAAAACAGGGTCAACGCTGAACCCACGGCGACCCGTTTCGGCGTCCAACTCCCAACTGCCCGGTCGGATTTGAAATAGGCCTCGAGTTACTCCTCGGTGGACGGCCACCACGTGTTTGACCCCCAGCCTCTCTACGGCTTTCGGATCTATACGCCACCATGCTCTCACCGCGTCACCAAGTTCGGTTGCGATTAGCGACTTATCGGAGGCGCTCAGCCATTCAGTTCGGAAACCGTAACCAGCGCGAGTTCCACCGTCAGGTAAAGGTTCCTCCAGATCTACCCACGGCTTTAGCGTAATAAGAAGAAGCGGAGGAGTCTGAGAAGCGAGCAGAGGAGCGCCGAATTCCGCCACTATATTAGCCAGTTTTTCTATTCCATGGCCCTTCGAAGATTCGCGCCGCTCGTTGGTCAACTGGTTGATATTTGCCAGCGGATGCAAGCCTGGTGCCGGCTGGACCAAGAATGTCGATAAGAGGTCTATGGCCGCTGCCTCCACCTGTGTGTACTCCGCGCCCATGCCATGTCGCAGTATCCAGATGTCTGGCTCGAATCCTGCCGCACGAATTTCCTGGATGGTTCGGATCTTGCGAGAATGCTCAACTGCCGATTCGTCCTCGGACGAGGACAATGCTTCGGCTTCGAGCCCATGATCGGCCACACGAGTCCGAGAACCTTTGCCCACGTAGAAGGGTACTGACGTTCTTGGGTCCAGGAGCATGTACACGTAGTTGCCCAAGTGCTCGGCTACCTGTTCCAAGATCTTCGGGTCAATTTTCATGATCTGCGCTGTCTGTGTAAACCGCATCGGGGACGTATCCCAAATTTTTGAGCGTCTTGCTGATGACACCCCACACTTCCGCGGTGGCCGGTGTTGATTGCTGTCTTGCAAGTGCCAACAGATGCTGACGCAGTTCAAACTCGTCCGCGCTGAGTCCTCGTGTATAGGCGGGAGCAAGCAGGTACGAGTGGTCGTCGGCCGCGTATGCAGCTGTCATGTCCAGGAAGATTTCCATGTCGCGGCCGGCCTCTTGGATGGCTGCGTCCCGTTCGTCCTTGCTTATCGTCCCCTTGGGGAACGGTCCGGCCATGGGGAGGATGTCGAGCTTGCCGGACCAAACCAGTCGTTGGTGAGGCTCGTCAAACAGGCTGAGAACTGTGCCCATCTGCTGCCTTTCCGGGTCGTGGCTCGGCAGGGCCCTTCGCACGTCGTGAACGATCTCGTGAAAATGGTCATCAGCAAGGCCAAAACTGACGAACAGCAAGTGATGCGTCAGTAAGTGTGCTTTTACCAGAGCGGACAAGGCTGCGCGATTGCTGTTGAAGCCGAGGTAGTCGTCTCGGGTTAGTACGATTGTGTCCGGCTTGCTGACTGAGCCATGAAGTTTCAACAACCACTCGCCGCCGACGCTTGGACCATTCTCCGGTAATACAGTTCGCGGTTGTTGAGCGTCCGCGCAGGCCATCTCGAAGAGACGATCGTAGTTGAGTGTGATAGTGCCAGTTGACGGCAAGGTTGCCAAGAGAGCCGGTGCTAGTCCATAACGAGGTAAATCGACGACGGCGGCCACCGCCTTTTCGAATTCCGCCCGGGAACCACGCTGATCGACGTACATCTGCTCGAGGACGCTGGCGTGGTCCAGGGGACCGAGCCTGTCAAAGTCTACGTTCGAGGCGTCCGCCAGGTCGATGCCATCGCGTAGGCGCTCCAGCAGTTGACCCCAAGTAGGTGCACCCGCGCTAACACTAATGCCGGCCCCCAAGAAGGGCACGATGTGGCCAGCCTTCGCTTTGCCGCCGAGGGTGACGGCCTTGGCCTGAAGCTGCGCATCCAATGGTCTCCATCCGCTCCCGGCGGCATGCGCTTCACGGCGAAGTTTTTGGGCGAGAGAGAAAGCGGCCCGATCTTGGAGAACCAGAACGATGTCCACTGAATAGCGCTCGCTCAGGTCTGAGGCGCAATCGAGGATGTCTCGCAGTGTAGCGCCAAGATGTCGTCCGGCACCACCACCAGCAGTACCAAAAAACGGCATTGCCAGCAGAGGGTACGGCCTGTGCGAAGTTGGCCCTCGAAGAATGTCTTTCGCGGCTTTGACAAATGCTTCTATTCGTTCGGCTACGACCTGTGGTCCCCAAACCATGTTGTTGGGAACCGCAGTGAGTACCGGGAGAGGCGATGTTTGATCCCAGTCCTTCATAGCTTGGGCGAAGAGGCGCCCCGCGCGGAAGTCGACTCCACATGACGCCGCCGCAAGTTGTTGCAGGTCTTCGTGGGCACCGAGCCAATGACGGCTAATGGTTAGAAAGGAGTCCGTGGGAAGGAGCCAGGCGTCGCATTCCAGGTTCAGAATGTCCGCCATCGTGACGAAAACATGAGGCATGGTCATGGGGCGGCGTCATCCGAAGCTTTGGGTCTGAACTGGGCAAGTTTGAGTTTTATGCAAGGGCATTGAGGAGCCGCTCGAGGTTACGCTCGAAGGCGGCTTTGCCATTGCCATCCGGTGCGGGGATGCGAATCAGGGGTGGGTGCCCCATGGCGGTCGTAGCCAGATCGCGCAATGCATCGTAATAGGCGCGTTGTCTTTGCCTTCCACCAACGCCAAAGGCTGCGGCGGACTTTGCACGTCTGTACTTATCTGCTGATTGCGAGTGGCGTCTACACAGTGACGAATATTCCTTCACGTCAAATCCCAGCGGCACGTCAGGGTAAAAGCTGAAGGTATGCAGCCGAAAGCTGGTGAAATGCTGCGCCTCGTCGACTTCGATGAGCGTTCCAGTGCTTTCATGCATGAAGTCGCCAGGGAGTGGAGTCGTTCGTTTGACGGACTGTTCTGCAGGATTGCCACCAAGTGATGCAAAGATTCTCTCCAACGGAACTGCAACATTAGAAGCGGTATCGGGAAGGCCAAAGTGGCCTTGTTGATTCAGCCACGGCTTCTTGTAACGGACGAGTCGAATACCGTGTGCAAGTGCAGCCTCAACAAACGCATTTTCGCAATCCCCAACTGGCATGGGCTCATCATAGCCCCCCGGGTCTCGACCAGAGTCACCACTAGGGGCCGACAAAAGGCTGCAAGGTTCGTGTCTATCACCACGCTGTACATCATGTTCGCTGGGATCAGGAAGGCGTCCCCCCGATGCTTCACGTATTGCTGGCCGTTCGAGTCTTACCCAATCAAAGCCCTTAGGCCAGGTATCTTGGCAGTGTGGGGGAACAGAGACCGTGGAATGAAGACGAGACAAACGCGCTGTTGGAGGCATACTTTGAAATGCTGGATAGTGAGAGGCGCGGTCTAGCCTACTCAAAGATCGCTCATAATCGGCACCTGCAATCGTTGACGGGTCGCAGTAAAGGCTCAATTGAGTTTAAATTCTGCAACATCAGCCATGTTTTGGCCGAGATCGACCACCCGTTCGTCGTTGGATATAAGCCACGGAGCCATGTGCAAGAAGCGCTGCGAGTAGCAGTTATGAGACAGCTCAACACAAGAGACTCGTTGATCGGTTCGTGGGATACTCAGCCGAAGTCCCTGATGCAATCTCCAACCGATGCTCCCAAACCGGCCGCCGCCTCCAACGAAAGAGGACCGTTGTTTGAACCGACCGCACCTGTCATGCAGGACGACGCTATATGGCACCGTCTCGCAGGTCTGTGGGACCGCGCGACGGGGGGAACCGATGTCGCGGCGCGACCCGATCATCCCGTTGATTCAATTTGGCCGTCTGCTCTCCGTCCTGCCGGAGTCGAGGAGGCATGCAACTGGCTGAAAGCCGGCATCGCAGCCGGGGAACCGGCCCGATTCCTGTTCCTAGTAGGCGGGCCTGGAGCGGGAAAATCCCATGCCACAGCCCACGTCGTCGAGGGCCTACATGCGGAGAACGAGCATGACGAGGGTCTGGCCCATCGAGTTTATGAATATAAAGGGACTAGGAGTGATGTCGTTGTCATCAACGATGCCACCATCAGTCTGGAGACGTCCAACGCTGCCCCGCTGATATCCGATATCAATGGAGCCGTAGACGATGTAGGACCACTGCCAACATCACGCCCACTTAATTTGATGGCTTGCGTCAACAGAGGTGTGCTCGTGGAGGAGATGGCTGATTCCAGATCTCGGGAGTCTCAGGACTGGACCGCCGGCGACGTGTTGGTTCGCTGGCTCTATGGCTCTGTTGCCAAGGGGCCGGACGAGTCCGTCTGGCGCCTCTCGCGTCAGGCGGGCCGCGATTTCGTCAAATCGGCCCAACTCAGTCATTTAGGGAACCCTGTCGCCAACATCCTCGCGGTGTTCGTTGATGAGTGCTCTTTGTTTGAAGAGCGTCCAGCAATAACTATAGGTGCGGATTCGCGAGTATCTGCCGAAGACTATCGAATTGTTCCTCTGGCTCGTCGCCGAGAGATAAGGGACGTGCTGTCGCCAGCGGCAGACTTGCTTACCAACGTCCTGACGGTACTCCAAATCCCGGACGTCGATGCTCGTGATGAGTACTCAACCATGCTTGTAAATCCAGTCATAGCAAACCTACATTCACTGCGCTCCCCCCAGATCAGGACAGGTTTGTTGACTCTGGCGCGGAGTGCCGAGTTAATGTCGGCAACCCGCATGACCTATCGCGAACTCTGGGGGTTTCTTACGAGGGCTTTGGTAGGCGATGCCCCGATACGCATGGCGAGAGGCAATCTTCGCGAATTCATCGTTGCAAACCAGCCTGTGGGACAAAGCGCCGAAGATGATTTCCAACGAATGCAACGACTGTCGGGGCTCCGTTTTAACCAAAGCATATTTGGAGCAGGCGAGTGGGCATCCGCGTCTGAAGG
Source organism: Arthrobacter sp. 9V (assembly GCF_902506065.1). Classification (GTDB taxonomy): domain Bacteria; phylum Actinomycetota; class Actinomycetes; order Actinomycetales; family Micrococcaceae; genus Arthrobacter. The sequence goes on along the minus strand of NZ_LR732912.1, from coordinate 3,470,338 downwards.
TTCAACGCGTGATCCAGTCTTGAAGCTATTAGTGCCTGCTGACCCAGTAACTGACGCGGTCCCCGGTTCTGATCCTGACAGTCCCGATGAAGGCTGGGCAACGCCAGTCTCTGATGCATTCAGTGTGCATGCATCAGATGGAACTCCCCTGCAAAGCCTCTTGGAGTCATTGCCCAATAATTCACCGATGCGCGACATTGTTACCGACTTTGACAAGCGCTTGGACGAGGCCTTCTCTAAACTAATGCAACAAGCCCATTTGAAGGACGATAAACGACTGGACGCAACTGGCTGGTATGGTGCCTACTTGACACGTCTCTATGCCGTATCTCACGGAATCAGTGCTTTTAGGCGCGAGATCGAGATGCTAATTACTACTTGGGTTCAATCTCCGCATTTGCCTGACGGCCTGAAATCCCCGTTGAGGACTTTGCTTCGGCCTAAACGAAATCCTAATGCGTCTGGATCATCTATTCTTCCGCTGTTTGACAGCCGAACCGAGCCAATCACCGGTAGAGTTAGCATTCCTAAACTGGCCGTCCGCGTGAAGGAGCCTGAACTGACAACTGACCGTGCAGGACAAGGCGAACAAGTTCTACTTACGATTCGAACAGATGGAACCAGGATGAGCAGCGTTTCGCTGGATTTTCCATTGATCAGGGAGGCTTTAGCATGCGTCGATGATTTCATTGGTGTGACGGATTTGATCGATGTGACCGCTCCGAGGCTTGAACGTGTCCGCGCATCGCGGCTACTGTCGGCCCATCTCCTGGGGGCCGAATTCTGTCTGGCAGATGGCGATCAAGAGGTCCAGTTGACCCAGCAGGAGCAACCTCGATGACCAGAGTCGCCGCCGCACATCAGCTCCTTCTCCCATTTAACAGGCCTGAGTACTTTTCAGTGCCAGAGGCACTGATATCGGCTCTAGCCTGGCGGGCCTATGAATCGGTACGCAACGAGGAGTCGGAAAAGCCGATTGGCTTAATGTATAAAGCGCAACCGAAAGAAACTTTGTATCTCTCGCTTCGCCCGACCAAGCCGGAAGACGATGCTGCTGAAACTCTCGGCAGGCAGCTGAGGCATCGGGGCATAAGTACGACCGCGTCCGATAGATTGCTTGGAGATGCGGTCTCATCTAGCGTGGCTGGAATTCGAATTGAGAAAACAGGAAATCAGCCTTCCAGCCCCATGACGCCGGCCCTAGCGCTAATGCAGAACCCGCGTGGTGTGCTCGTGAAGCAAGGACCACCGGACTTTGGTGCCATAATTGAAAGCCTATTTACGGTTGGTCATCCGCCCGGAGGCCCGTCCGCGTCAGCGACTGAACTCTGGTTACGGGCTTCGGACGCGCGACTTGCGCTGGACCCTTTGCTTAGCGCCATAGATTCCTCCATGATGTCGACGGTCTTTCAAGACGGATTCCGAAGACGCAGTTCATTTCCGATTGCGGAGGACAGCGTTGACTGGTGCGGGCTGTATCCAGAAACGCCCTATGAATGGTTTGCTAAGTCTTGGCGGGCCCTTACCTCTGATGAATGGGTCGGGGCGCTGCCTGCTCGTGTGTGGGTCGACTGGGCAACCACGGTATTGCGACTGGCAATGGGGCTCGGATTTCTTTGGGAATACGCCTGGTATGAGGCTCTGGGCGCTGCGATCGTTCAGAACGCTATTCCCGATACGCTTGAGGAACTTCGAGGGACGGTTAGGTCCCCTTTGCCATGGCAGTCGAGCCGCTCCTCGGTCTCCGTCAGAGACGTTGGCGCCACCATAAAAGGACGTATTTCAAGAGGGGAAAGTATCCGAAAGGTCCTCAAGGAACGCATCAAAGACTTGGATGGAAATCCAGATGCGATCGCATTTCTACGGTCAGCTGCCCAAAGTGACTTCAGATCATCCCTTGCTGCAGAGATTGCTGGAAAAAAGGATGCCGGCAAACTTGTTTGGGAAACCGTAAAATACGGTCTTCAGGTGAGGGAGTCAAGCGGCCCGTTCACGGATTACTACGGCATTCTTAAAACGCGCGGTCGGCGATATCTTGTCATAGATCCCGGTACCGAGTGGATAGCGGTGGTTGCCAGTCTCGCATGTGGTTCTCCGGGAACACAATGCAATGTCGGAGACGTCTTGCGTGACCTTACCATTCTTGGAATGCGCCCCGAGCTTGGGGACTTAGTGTCCTTGCTCGAACGTGCAGGAATGGCGCGTGGCAGCGCCGACGCCGATCACGCGGTAATAGTTGAGAGTGCTTTCTAGGAGAATCATGGCATCTAGTTCTTTGGGCAAAGTTTTGGGTCGCGTACTTGCGAGAACCAGTGGGCTCGGCCACGTCCATTTGCCAGAGGGAATTGCCAGCCATACGGCAGAAGAGATCGTTCGATCAGCTAACCAAGCCAAGAGACTAAATCCGCCTTTTGCCCTCTTGGTCACTAATGGTCCGGAATCACTTCAGGATGTTGACTGCCCACGCGTGAGTCCTGCCCGAACTATTCAATACCGTCAGGGTGATCATTTGGCCGTAGTCCACGGACGACAGCCAGACCTATCATCTTTCGTCCAGGTGTTCCGAGAAATATTTGGACAGAGCTTTCCTGAGCAGGCAGAAGGCGCCGTTTCCCTGCACGAAATTTCAAATGAGATAGTGCAGGAAGTTTGTGAGCAATTCAGTGTGGTCGGCTTGAGCTCGCAACAAAAAGCGAGATGTTCTGATACCGTTCTCGGTATTCTAGCAACGCTTTCAACCATTCACTCGCGCGCCGGTGATACCGGACGAAGCTGGAATTCTGCTTGGTTTGCGCACGTTGATTATGGGCTCTCCAACATTCCTAAGATACTAGGCGGATTGCGCGCGGCTGCGACCCACTTAGAATTAACGGAAGCTTTGGACAAGTATGCCTATGCATGCTTTGCGCTGCCGACCCCGAAGCCTGGAGTTGCGAGGTCCTTCATATTGTCGGATGCGGGTGCGCTAGGCCTAATGGATGCCCTCATGGAATCCTGGAGTGACGAAGACGCATTCCGCATGAGCGTCGCACAACTTCCCACACGGCAGGAAGTGAAGGAGACTGGAGGCGAACATGCGCTTTCCGAATTCGACCTCGATGGCTTTGACGACGCAGTGAGCCGCGAGGGAAACGCTTGGTTGGGCCTAGTCGATACAGTTGGGGCATCGCCTGAAAACATAGAACGATTCTCGGCTTTAACAGAAGAGCAGTTCAGAAGCCCTGCCCGCGATGATGAAACCTTGACGTTTGACATTAGCCTGGAAGGGGGACGGTCTCTGGCGCTGGATCCCGATCTTCCGGAGAGCCCTTTCCTCATCCCGCTCGTGTCAGATGGTTCAGCTGGAGGGCGTCAACTTCAGTCTGAGTTACTCACGGTTCGGATTCCTACCCTTGACCGTCTGCACCCAGACGAGGCTAGGGAATCTGGACTTACGATCCTTTGTCAGCCTGCCAACGTAGCTGACTGGGTCGGAACCGTAGAAGTTGCCGGAGACGGTGAACTTATTGCGATTGGACGGTTTATTAGACCCCGAGGGAATGGTCGTAGCGCGGCGCCTTTCCGTTTGGTCACGCTAAAGGTCGTTTTGCCAAGTGGTGACCCTCTAGCGACTCGAGTCAGGAATGATCTAACGGCCAAGGCTTACGTGTTTTCGGGGATGCAAACGTTCTTAGCCGCAGCTCCTTTCAAAAAGAGAGGGGGGCTCGGAAAGATAACGTACCTCGGGCAAATGGAATGGACACCGGTGCCCGCTATTGATGTCAGCGAGCTGGAGTTTGCGGAGGAATTGCCAGAAGTGTCTGGCGGCTATCAGGCTCTACTGTGGTGTCCCAACGCTATGGCGTTGCCACTTCTGGATGGAGTGGCTCTAAGAGCTCACCCGATTCTGCAAGATCTGTTTGCCCTGCGCTTCGCCCCAACTGGGGAGAATGAGTTCGTAGCGAACAGTTTTACTTTCCGTGTTCGGCCAGTAGCTGCAGGTGGTGGCCATCAGTCCGCCCTATTGGCTGCGGCCGTCAAGCAGCAAGTGGTGCCAGACCGCCCTAAACCGGCGACGGAAGGGTCGGTTCGGGGACAAGCCGAGGCCTTCTACGCAAGCCGTCTCGTTGTGGGAGACACCTCGATTGTCCAGGCTTTGGGCCACATAATGATGCCCAGCAATGAATCAATGAGAATAGAGGACTCCCGACCCCAGGATCATGGTGCTTTCATGATGCCCGATGCTGCCCGAAGGGCACTCGACAGCGTCAGCTATTTCAAAGTCGACGAACACTTCGTTCGCGGGACAGAAGCGGAGAGATTCCGCGCGGCATTTCGATCTTTGCGGGTTGAGGAACTTCTTATCCGTCAAGATGTCCGTGGTGAAGGGGTGGAATTCGAATGGCCCTCACGGACTTCGTGGCGCAGTCTCTGGGGCGATCCAGCCTTGAGCGAGTACTTGGACGCATACGGCGACCTGCTTGTTGCCGCTCGTGCCACTGGTAGGGACGAGAATGTCTTTTGGGCTGCTTACCCGATGTCGGTCAGTGCATGGGACGTCAAGGGCGACAACGGATGCCAAGCTGTGTTGCTGAGCCCACTGCATCCGATACGGTTGGCCTGGCTGGCCGGCGCGGAACATTCGCTGTTTGAAGCGGAAAATTCTGTGGAACATGCTGGCTCTGTTGAAGGATGGAACCTACCTCTAGTGGGACCCGGCGAATCAGTTGCCGGCCGGATGTTGGCCGTTCCCGCTGACTCAGGTGAAGATCAGATCTTTCTCGGTTGGTCCATGATGCTTCCTGCGGCTAAATCGCGGCCGAAGAGGCTGGCCCCGCCCGACAGAATCGGAAACGCAGTCACACCTGGGGCAGCCGTTAGCGGCCTTAACGCCACAGCGGTGGATGCTGCCCTAAGATCCTTTCGGCGTATGCATCCACACATTTCGACCCTAACCGTGGATTTGCATGCGCTAGATCGCCAGAATCGGTTGACTGAAATAGATGATTCGGTTCTCGCCTTAGCAGAGGAATGGGGGAGTGCCAAGACCGGACGACTCATTGGTGGCGTAAGGGTACTTGATTCCGTTCGACGTGAAGGGCCTGTTCCTAGAGACGCGGTTACGAAGCTCGTGCGGGATAACCGCGACATGCTTTTGACGTGGTCAAGATACGCACCCCAAAGCGAGGCGAAGGTATGGTGCAACATCCGTCTGCTGCAGGACTCCGGAACAATAGTCCGGGTTGACAGCGGTGGAGGGAGTCACGGGGTCTTGGGAGAAGTGCCACTTCGGCGCTTTGAAAGTAGCCTTAATAGGCTGAGCGATAGGCGAAGCAGCCTTAGCCAACCCGCGATTCCAAGCACGGTGGGATGGGGCTCGTTTAGCAGGGCACTTGAAGCCTGCGAGACCGGAGACTCAGCGCCACTGATCGAAGCTGCGATGATGCGTCGGGACGTGGCCGATACTACCGCCGATTGGACAGTCATGGGCGAGTCTTTCCTAAGCCCGGCGATCATGGCTGAGCTTATGGACGCCCACAGCGAGGGCGCACGCATGCTGTGGGAATGGCGACCGCCAGTCTTCGAGCGGTCGCCTGATGTCCCGTTTATGGAACGACGTCCCTTTGTCTCCATTGCCAAAGTGCCTGATTCCTTTGGCCAGCAGTTGGAGAGGCTTTTGGCTAAAGCCACAGGCAGGGAAGATATCGCCCAACTCAAGCGTCGGGTTATGTCGAGTTTAGGCAGTAGGGGAGTAGGTCTGTCATCCCTACTATCGATGGGCGGAACGCATGTTGCGGGCGCCGTGGGCTTCTATTTGACGTTTGGGCTCTTCGACAAGGCGGTGTCGGATGGTTCTAATAGGTTTGTCGTTCCGATTGACGCTGCTGATTACTTCCTGCGGACTCTCTCGGGACAGGCCAACCATGGACAGCACCAGCGTCGCGCGGACTTGCTGTTCATTGAGATGAGGGATGATGAGCTCATTCTCTGTCCCGTCGAGATAAAGTGCTATGGGCTCAAGGGCGACTCGATCGGATCAAGACTGCCTGCCCAGGGGGCGTCTGCACTTGATGAGCCGCTGGAGCAGCTGGCGGCTAGTGCGCGGCTGCTGCAGAACATTGAGTTCAGGGCAGCAGAGGTTGCCGGGGCTGACAGGGTTATCTGGATGAACAGTTTGGCCACCCTAGTCGAGACCGCTGCGAGGCTTAGTAGCACAGTTGATTCACCAGTGGACTTCGCTCGTCGCCTGTCTTCGTTGGTTGACGGGCGAATGGCAGTCCGTCTGGGTAAGCCTCTGCTTACGTACTTGCAACACGGTTCCACAACCTCCGGGGGACAACACTTCTATGCGGGAGAAGTGGGCACGGCCGATGCTCCCGTCCGTGGGCTCATAGCAGATACAGCCAAGGTATTTGAGGCTCTGGAGGGTCCTGAGGCGTCCGTCGTTCATGCATGGAGAGAGCTCGTGGATTGGGCGGTGGAGGAACCAAATGAAGAAGGAATTTTAGCTAGTAGAACAGCTCCCGAAGTGCTGCGTCAGGACTTTGACGAAAGCGCTGACGGTTCATCCGGGGTTCAAAACCAGCACGACTATACTCCTGAATCTTTGCCGCTGACGGGCGTTCGGAGCCAGCTTCCCTCAGTTCCTCCGGTAAACGCGGTGGCCAGTAAAGTCTCTGGTATCTCAGGAGACGGTATTCGAATCAATGTTGGCAATCTCCTGGGGTCAATCGGACAAGCTCCGGTTGATTTCTGGCCAAGTAACACAAAGCTAAATCAAATGAATGTCGGCATCGTTGGAGACCTTGGCACCGGCAAAACTGAGCTTGTAAAGGCTTTGATCTCACAGATTCGTGAACAGGCGGCAGAAAAGCAGCCATTCATTCCTACTTCGATGTTGATTTTTGATTATAAAGGAGATTTTCAGAAAGAGGAGTTTGTGAGTCGAATTGGTGCAGTTGTTCTGGAACCACACGAGATTCCCCTGAATGTATTCATGCCCGTTACGGGCGAACACTCACGGCTTCCGTATCAGCAAGCGGCAGCCTTCGTCGATGTCCTCAGAAAGATATACCGAGGTGTCGGTCCGGTTCAATCTAGTCTCCTTAACGAAGCAGTTCGAAATCTCTACGATAGGAATGACAACAGGCCGCCCACACTCGCCGAAGTTAGGGCCGAGTATTTAGAAAAGTCGGGTAATCCTGACTCCGTCTCTTCCATTCTTGACAGCTTTGTCCTAAGTCAGATATTTAGCTCTGACAGGTCTAAGTTGATGCCATTTGGAGAGCTTTTGAACGGCAGAGTCGTTGTGGTTGCTCTTGATCGCCTCGGGCCAGATCAGAGCGCCAAGAACGCCTTAGTTGCCCTGTTCTTGAATCTCTACTACGACAACATGCTGAGGTCCGATCGGCCGCCATTTCAGGGTACGGAGCCGCAGCTCCGTTTTCTAAAGTCATTTTTGCTGGTCGACGAGGCTGTCAACATCATGCGTTATGACTTCCAGGTTCTGATGGACTTGATGCTGCAGGGGCGGCAATTTGGGTACGGAGTAATGTTGGCCTCTCAGTACCTGTCTCATTTCAAAGAGGGCCGCGAGAATTTTGGACAACCCTTGAGAACTTGGTTTATCCACAAAGTGCCATCAGTTAACGCGCGGGAGCTCGCGAGTCTGGGGCTTCCAGATCTAGCACAGGATGTGCCTAGGCGTATCCCCGAACTGCGCCAGCACGAGGTGCTGTATAAGTCGCTAGGCTACGACGAGGGCCGATTCGTGCGAGTAAAGCCCTACTACGAGCGATACGGACTTTGACCTGCAACCAGTCTTGGGCCCGCAACCAAGGATCGCGGTCGGGCTCTGGCACAATGTATCAGTGATGAAGTTCGTTGACCTGTTCTCGGGTTGTGGTGGTCTCTCGTTAGGCATGGAGCGCGCGGGGGGTGAGCTCGTCGCGGCCGTTGAGAAGTCTGACATGGCTGCCCGCACTTTCTTCCATAACTATGTCGACGATGTATCTGATCTGCGTGTATGGCAGCAGTACTTGCAGCGAAGCCTTCGGCGTCAATTTGAAGGCAAGGTAATTGTGAGTGAGCTTGCCAACGTCCTGGAGGATGATGATCTAGTCCGGAGATTCCGGGAAGACGATCTGGATGCCGTCGTCGGCGGACCACCGTGTCAGGGATTTTCTCTTGCCGGTCGACGGCGTAAGGACGATTTGCGAAATCGATTGGCATGGGAATATCTAGACTTCGTTGAGCGGACTTCTCCAAAGACTGTCGTAATTGAGAACGTTGTAGGTATGAGCCAGAGCTTTGTTAAGGGGGAAGAGTCATCCTTCTCCCAATTGCAGACTGCTCTAACTCGAATCGGCTCTGGCTACGAAGTTCAGGCAGTTCGCGTGAATGCCGTGCACTACGGCGCGCCTCAGTTCCGTCCTCGGCTGATGCTCATTGCTCTTCGCAAGGACCTCGCTCGAAAGCTCCAGATCGAAGCAAGTCCCGGCATCTGGAAGTCCGACTTCGCGGATCTCGTGAATTTCGTTCCTGAACTTGCACCTGAGCCCACGACGGCCTCGACTCAGGCCTTTACAGTCCGTGATGCCATCGCGGATCTCCCTGGGTGGCAGGGCACACACCGCGGTCGAAATGCAGAATACTTGGAAGCCCTACGACAGGCAGATGCGGCCGTGCGTCCCAAATCCAGCGGGTACTCAGCCGGACCTCCGAACCAGACTTCGCGTCGACATACAGACGTGGTCGTCACGAGATTCTCTTTCTACCGGATGATGGTGAGCCACGGAATTGATCAACGACTCCTTACGCAGATGAGCGGATTGGGCACGGAAGACCAGCGAACCCTGGCCAAACATGCTCTTGCTGGAGTTAAGCCGCCCCTCGAGCTGCAGAGCTCGATTAGACCGTACGGCACGCGGACCATCAGTTCGTTGGACGAACTGGTGGATCTCGCGGTGGAACTCGTCACCCGGAAGCACAGTCAGAAGGTCCTTCAGGCCAGCGCGCCTAGCCGGACCGTGGTCACTCTTCCCGACGATTACGTTCATCCGATGCAATCGAGGATTTTCACTGTCCGAGAGTTAGCCCGATTCCAGGGCTTCCCCGATACATTTGAGTTTCTCGGGAGGGAGACGACTGGTGCACATCGGCGGAAGCTGGAGGTTCCGCAGTACACGCAGGTGGGCAATGCGGTCTCGCCGTGGCAGTCCCACGCCGTAGCCAAACTACTTGGAGAAATTCTGGAGCGGCATCGGTTGTCTGTAGATATGGAACGCTTTGGATCTGACCATCAGGCGCGCGGCTCCCTTCCGTCGGAGTCCCGGGTGAAGGCGTCAACCAAACTCTGAAACAAATCGTTCAAAGACGCGACTCACCCGGCTTGGTTTTATTATTGATCAATGGTGGACTTCATGAGCCCCGAGCAGCGAAGTGCTCACATGGCGAAAATTCGAAGCAAGAACACCAAGCCGGAGCTCGTGCTGCGGAGCCTTCTGCACGGCGAAGGGTTTCGCTACCGGCTTCATGGGCGTCAATTACCTGGCAAGCCTGACCTGGTGTTTCAATCGCGAAAGAAGGTCATCTTCGTAAATGGCTGTTTTTGGCATGGTCATGATTGCCATGTCGGAAAGCGTCTGCCTAAATCCAATACGGAGTTCTGGCAAGCTAAGCGGCTTCGAAATCAGGAGAGAGATCGCGAGCAGAGGCTCGAACTCGTCGCTTCAAACTGGAGCTATCTCGATGTCTGGGAGTGCGAAATTTTGGCTGACGCAAATCTCTTGAAGCGGGTGACTGGTTTCTTGCGGAGCGAGGCTTGAGCCTCGTCGGCCGCTGACAAACGTATTGGACTGACAAAGTATCGCTGGGTCAATTGGCTCGGCTGAACAGGCGACGGGTGTTTCGAGCTTGTCTCGATTATTCAAGAAGGACTTTCCTAGCGCCTCTGTCCTCCGTCAAGTACGTGTCGCTGGTGTTGGCTGGCTCTGCAATTCCGCGCCGGTCGTAACTGGGAAACGATGCCGATTCGGCCGTTGCTGAGGAGGTAATAAATCCGAATTGCAACCTGCTCAAGGCCACTTGCTCCCCACACCCCTTGCCTGCACGATGTTGCTTGGGCTCGCGCCCATAAGCCATTTGGTACTTCCGGCAAATACGTTCGATTACGTGGACTCTACTGGCTTTTGTGTTGGATCTGCTGACGATTTCCTCGCTGATCAGCTTCGGCGCCCTGGTCGCGTTCTCCGTGGTCAACCTCGCCGTGATCAAGCACTACTACTTCGGCCAAAAGGCCCGGGGAGCTCGCGGCGTGATCCACAACCTCGTGCTGCCGGGCATCGGTTTTGTGCTGACGATCTGGCTGTGGACCAGCCTGAGTGGCTTGTCGTTCACCTTCGGGTTGATCTGGGTTGGTGTGGGATTGGCCTACCTGGCATTCCTCACTCGAGGGTTCCGGAAGCCTGCGCCTCAGCTGGACCTGAAGGAAGCGTAGGCCCCCGGGGCGGAAGCTCACAGGATCTTCGCCAGCCGGGTGCATGCCTCCCACAACCTTTTCCGCGCGGCCGGGTCCGATCCCATGCCCGGCGTCGGCAGTTCCTTGCGCTTGGACCAGAGCTTGCCGGACACCGCCGCAGTCTCCGGTGAGGTTGCCAGCCAGACGGGCGTATCGGCCGCTTCCTCTGCGGGCTTCCCCAAGGTGTTTGTCAGCCAGCGGAATGGTCCGCCAACGTCCTGCAGCAGCCCCGTGTTCTTAACCAGGCCCGGGTGCACGGCGTTCACAACGACGTTCGAGCCCCGAAGGCGTTCCGCGAACTCCTGCGTCAACAGAACCCGGCCGAGCATGGTGGGTGGGGTTGCGCGCATGTAGCTGTATTTGCGCTTGGCGGTCTGGAGGTCTTCGAAGTCGATCTTGGTGACCGACGGTCCACCCGAATACTTCGACGCAATATTGACCACCCTCGACGTCCAGGCATCGTCCGCGCTTGCGCCGCGTTTCAGCGAATCCTGGAGCAGGCTCGTGAGTAGGAAATAACCCATGACGTTGGTGGCGAAGGTGACTTCAAGGCCCTCCGGGGTCACCTGGCGCTCCTTGCGGAATACGCCGGCAGCGTTGACCAGCACGTGGAGCTTTTGGTGACGGGAATGGAACTCCTCCACTGCCGACCGGATTGAGGCCTGGCTCGAGAGATCACAGGCAAGCGGCTCCAGCGCCGCGTTGGGGACCACAGCCTGGATGCCGCGGATTGCGTCTTCTGCCCGCGCTTCCGAACGGCCAACCACGACGACGGTCCCTCCTTCGCGGGCCAGTTCAGTGGCGATGGCCTTGCCAAGGCCGCCCGTAGCGCCGGTCACGAAGGCTATTCGTCCATTCATTGATGCCATAGCAGGATCACAGCACTTCCCAGCACGTTTGGCGAGGGCTTTGGGGCGAAGGGTTCCCTATTTCTTGGGCTCCTTCGGCGCTTTGGGCGGCATCTCGGCCACGTTCTCGAAGGCCTTGGCCACCCATTCCGCAGTTTGCCCGGCGTCGTCCTGCCACGCCTCGGGAAGGCCGACATAAGCGCCCATAGGCCGTTCTTCAGGGCCAAAGGGCTGAGTCTGATGATTTGCCTCCAATTCCTGCTGGTCAACTTCGGAGAGCTTGACGCCGATGGTGGGACCAAACAAGCCCGCGAACATGTTGCCATTGACGAAAGCGCCGAGGTTCCCGAACATCGGCTTGACCACCACGTCCGGGCTGTCGGGGACTGACGAGCGGAATCGTTCCTTGTCAGCCTCTGATGGCTTGGGCATTTGCATTTATTCGTCCTCCTGGGAGCATGCTCTGAGTGTGGGAGTTCAAAGATCGGAGATTCGCTCCGCGATATGCCTGGCATCCAGCCCCACGCCGCCGACTATCGCTGAGTAGTGGTGCGTCAGCCACGGGAGTCCCACGACATACAAGCCCGGAATTTCTGTGGCGCCGCGTGTGTGCTTGGGGTAGCCCCATTCATCCACCAGCGGCAGGTCCACGAAACTGAAGTCGAGTTTGTACCCGGTGGCCCAGAGAACTGAAGTGATGTTCGCATCTGTCAGGTTCAACTGCCCTGCCTCTGATGGCAGCCAATCATCCCCCGGAGGCCGAGGCTGCTCGGGCGCGTCGATACCAGCAGCCGTTATGTAGGCATCAATCGCCTTTCCGGACCGCTGCGCGAAGGTCGATTCCACCGCCGTGAAGCGTTCGGTGAGGTCATCGCTGAAGGTGATGTCGCCGTCGTCGATTGTTTCCAAGTGACCGTGCAGGTGCATGCCGCGGCGGCCGAGTTCGCGGAGGTGGATGGCATGGCCACCCTCGGTACCGGAGAGCAGGGGATTGGGGGCGAACCGTGCGGCGGGGGAGGGCAGCGCCTTGGTGGTGAGGGCGTTGACGCCGTAGTCGGGGCCGTGTTTGCCCGTTTCGAGCATCCAATAGATCAGGTCCTGTCCGCGGTATCGGCGCGGCGCTTCGGGGACGATCGAGACTGCGAGGTGGACTTCGCGGCCTGCAGCGTGGAGCTCCTCGGCGATCTGTCCTCCGGACTGGCCTGTGCCGACGACGAGGACGGACCCGTCGGGTAGCTGCTCCGGGTTGCGGTAATCGTGGGTGTGGAGATGCGTCACGCCGGCGGGGAGCTTGGCGGCCAAGGCTGGGACCTTGGGCACTTGGTAGGCGCCTGTTGCGAGGACCACGTTGCGGGCCCGCATGCTCCCCGTTGACGTTTCGAGGTGGAACCCGCCGCCGGGTGCCGCCGTAAGCCGGGAGACGTCGACACCTGTGCGGACCGGGGCGGAGATCAGCTCGGCGTACCGCCTGAACAGGTTCACAACAGCGGCGCGGGAGATGAACGCGTCCCGGTCGTCGCCGTCGTACGGCATCCCGGGGAGGTCAAGCGCAAGGTTGGGGGTGTTCATATAGAAGCTGTCCCAGCGGTCCTGGAATGCGCCGCCCAGTGAATCGCGTCGTTCCAGGATCTGATGCTCGACGCCGAGTTGCGTGAGCCAGTAGCTCGTTGCGAGGCCTGCCTGGCCTGCGCCGATGATGACCGTGTCAGGGCTGGGTCCCATGGGTGAACTCTACGCTTGGCACTGCCCCCAGAATAGGCAGTAGCGGCGTGGGATCCGGGACGCATTCTGTGGCGCTTAGCCCCCCCTCAAATCGGTCGTCCAGAAACATCCGTTGGATAAATATTTCTCAGCACTAGCTATCTGCTCAGATGTATGTAGACTTGACGGTGTTGTTGTGTTTGGCATTTGGTAGTTCAGGCAGTCCCCACGATCCTTCCGGATCGTGACCTTCTGAAGTAACGGTGGAGAACACCCCACACCCGGAGACCCGAAAGTCGGGAGAATCTCCACCTTCAGTAAGGACTGAAAAAATGGCTACAGGTACCGTGAAATGGTTCAACTCCGAAAAGGGCTTCGGCTTCATCTCTCCTGAAGATGGCAGCCAGGACGTTTTCGCTCACTACTCTGCGATCAACTCCTCGGGCTACCGTTCCCTCGAAGAGAACCAGAAGGTTTCCTTCGACGTCGAGCAGGGCCCCAAGGGTCCCCAGGCAGTAAACATCCAGGCTATCTAGTCTTCGGATAACTAAGAAGCAGGGCCGGTCATTGACCGGCCCTGCTTTTTGTCTGCCCTCATAGGGAAGATATGTTCTAGTCCAGTTAGTGACTATCGAACATATATCCACATAGCGAATTACACCCATGTAATTCGCTTCCAGCTCTCCGTAGCGTGGGAAGCAATCCACCCGCCGAGCTGAGGAAGCACCCCATGGATCAGTCACTTGCAGAACTCGTGAGACACCTAGACGAGTCCCTCGAGCACCTAATTTGGCCCAAATCACCACCTAGACTGCCCCAAAACGGCCTGTGCAAGGCCGTTTTGCCACCTAGTCCCGTTTTCAAGATCTAGCCTGCGAAGTGAGCCGCATGTCGGGCATCCACAAAAACAGAAGGCTAGGTCGCGTGTTCGATTCAGAGGTTCAACGAATCTTGGACTTCGTTGCACGCGGCATCGGAGTGAGGGTTGTCGGCGCACCGGGCAGCGGCAAGACCACGGTATTGCGCAGCGTCACCAGTAACTTGGAAAAGTCCGGCGTCTCCGTACACTTCATGGGTGGTCTCCGCACGCACCGGACTATCCCGTACGCGGCCATCAAAGGACTCGGACTGGACGTGAGGCCTGGCCGCAGCGGTGTGCTGGACATCGCTGACGTGCTTTCGAGCCAGTTGGCAAAACCAGGCAAGCACTTGCTGGTGGTTGACGATCTCCATCTGGTGGACAGCGAATCCCTGGCTGTCCTGGAAGCTGTGAGGCGAAGGTCGGATTGTCCAGTGGTGGCCACTGCCCCCGAAACCTGGGCGTTTTCCAGAGGTCAATTGGCTGTCCTCAACAGTGGGAGGGAAGCACATCTGCAGCTGGACCCACTGCACTATGAACAGGTCCACGTCCTCATCGCACAGATTCTTGGTGCCCCGGCTGACGCAGACACAACCGCACGCATCCTCACCAAATCCGCCGGCAATCCGCGGCTCATAGTACGGATCGCAGAGACCGCATCACTGAGCAACCTTTTGGTCTTGAAGGACAAACAATGGACCATGTCCGCCGACACTCTGTGGAACGAACACCTACGCGGCACGCTTGAGGCACTCCTGGCTGAATTGAGCGCGGACGAGCTCACGGCCCTGCACATTATGGCGATCCTCGGTACTGCACGGGTGGATGTCCTCCACAAAGTTGTTCACCCGGATGCTCTGGAAGGACTGGAACGCAGAGGGTTCCTGTCCGTCCTGGCCGATCACCACAATGGCTCGATCGCTGCCATCAGCCCACCCGTGATCGCCGACTACTTCCGCGGAAGCAAGAACGTGCGAGACCGTAAACTTCTGCGCAGCAAGATTGCAGGCCTCCTTGAGGCTGCCCCACAGGAGGTCCCTGAAAAACACACGACGTCGGACAGCCTCTCGCGGGTGCTCTCGTCTCTCCGACTTGAGCGCGGCGACGACGACGCCATTACCTCCCGGCAAGTCCAGGAGCACAACGCGGACCGGGAACGCATCCGCTTTGAACGCTGGCAGGACAACAAGTCAGCAGCCAACGCCGCGGCATTCCTTCGTATCTATTGGGGTGCCCACTTGGACGTGGAGCGTGCCAGGCGTGTCTGCGCTGAAACAACAAACTTCGACGCCGACCCCAAGGACCTGCTGTTTGTCGCCATAACGGAGGCCATGCTTGCCATCCATGCTGGGACCGGCCCAAGGGCCGCCGTCGACATCCTCCAAAAATTCGAAGGGGACAACCCGCACTTGCGGACGGAAGTCCAAGAAGCCATCCTGTTCCTCACTGCGTCCCACGGCAGGGTTCCACTGGAGATTCGCACCGTGTCAGGAGCTTTCGAGAGCCCGAAGACCGGAATGGCGAGCTTGGTCCACGGGCTCTTGGAGCTGTACCGGTTCAAGCCGGCAGCAGCCCTGGAAGCAGTGGAAGGCCCCGGTGACGACGATGCTTTTTCACATCTGCGCCCGTTCATCCGAAGTTTCGCTTTATTCGCTGCCGGGCGTGTGGAGGAGTCCTTGGTACTTTCCTTGGACTGGCGAACCGAAGCACGAAAAGACCTGGACCAGTTCGGCGTGGTCACAAGCAGCTATGTAGCCACACTTGGTTTGCTCTACCGGGGACACTTCGAAGAGGCCGAATACCTCATGAGCAGCGTCTTTGCGATGGGCCGCCCAGGCTTTGTGGTGGACTCGCTCTACGATGCCATGCTCAGGCTCGCAGGGCTCCGACACGCGACAACTGCTCTGGTGCCTGCGCTCTCAGTCGGGATACAGGCGAGAACGGAAGTAGCAGATATCGGGCCGCTGCCCGGCATAGGGAAGGGAGCATACGAGCTCATAGCCCACAACAGCACTCAACCCGCCACATTCGACCGTAAGGCCACCAAACTCATCAGACGGCAGCTGAAGAGCGGCTACATCCTCGAGGCCATGATGACAGCGGTGCTCTGTACTTGCCTTTGCCCTGGCCGGCCGGTTCTGGATCTATTGCAGAAGATCATGCGTGACAGTGGTCTTACGGTTCATGATCAGCTCATTACCATTGCATCTGCGGTGGTTGAAGGTGACCACAAGCTCCTTGGCCTCCTCCTGAAACACTATGAACCGGACACAGACACGTACCAGATTGGAATGCTGCTGCGAGGAGCTCTCAAACGACACGTGATCGACGGCGATGCCACCGCAGCTGATGCTATGGCGCAGGCTTCCTCAATCTTCGCCGTCCGCTTTCCGTCCGCCAACGAGCAACTCTCGTTCAATTCGTTCAAAAGTTCACCGCTCACCGAAAGGGAAATCGAAGTAGCCATAATGGCAGGGCATCGCACCAACGTGGAGATCGCGGAACAACTGGGCATTAGTGCCAGGACAGTGGAAAACCACATTTCCAACGCCTTGCGGAAATCGGGTGCAACATCCCGAAGTAGCCTCTTCATGCTGGTGGGGAATTCACTTCCGCCACACTGACCCGGGATAGGCTGGATTCACCTCAGATCGCCGGTGTTTAGCGCCCATAGCTAGGCCCCGGTTCTCCAGCGTGAAGGGTTACAGTGAGCAACTCTCCGGCTTTGGCCCGCCGACTAGGCACGTTCGATGCATCGCTGATCGGGTTAGGGTCCATGATCGGCGCGGGCGTTTTCGCGGCATTCACCCCAGCTGCGGCAGCCGCAGGGTCAGGTCTGCTGATCGGGCTGGTGGTGGCGGCTTTCGTCGCCTTCTGCAACGCCACCTCATCAGCTCAACTCGCTGCAGCTTATCCGACCTCCGGCGGCACCTATATATATGGTCGCGAACGGCTCGGCCCGTGGCCCGGGTTCCTGGCAGGTTGGGGATTCGTGATCGGCAAAACGGCCAGTGCTGCGGCCATGGCGATGACCTTCGCCGCCTATGCCGCACCACAAGGTTGGGAGCGCCCGGTGGCGATTGCCGCCGTCGTGATTCTAACGGCGGTTAACTATCACGGTGTGACCCGCACAGCCGGGCTGACGCGGGTGCTGGTAATAGCTGTGCTTGCTGCCCTGACCATTGCGCTGGCTGCGGTCTGGGGCGGCTCCGGCCCGGACTTCGGCAGCTTCATTGGTGACGGGTTGTTGGCCAGCGGCTGGTACGGCATTCTGCAATCGGCAGGGCTGTTGTTCTTCGCTTTCGCAGGGTACGCAAGGATCGCGACCATGGGCGAAGAAGTCCGGGAGCCCAAGCGCACTATTCCACGCGCCATCAGCATTGCCTTGGGTATCACCATCATCATCTACGCCGCCATAGCCGTTACCTTGCTGGCGGCCCTCGGCCCCGATGGGGTGGCTGCTACACCCACACCACTGGCCGATGCTGTGAGTGCGGGCACGTGGAGTTGGGCTGCGCCGGTAGTTCGCATTGGTGCTGCTGTGGCTTCCCTGGGTGCGCTGTTGGCACTCATCGCAGGACTGGGAAGGACGAGCCTGGCCATGGCTCGGGAACACGACCTTCCCCACTGGCTCTCGGCAGTACATCCCCGCTACAAGGTCCCGCATCGTGCCGAGAGCACCCTGGCGGCGCTGATCTGCGTGATCATTGCAGTAGCTGATCTTCGCGGGGCCATTGGCTTCTCGTCATTCGGGGTTCTCCTCTACTACTTGGTGGCAAACGTCGCCGCCTTTACACAGCCGCCGGAGGACCGCCGCTATCCGAAGTTCCTCCAGGTGGCGGGCGCAGTCGCTTGCGTTGTCCTTGTTGCTACCCTGCCGCCGCTTTCTGCTGGGTTGGGTGTGCTGATGTTCGCAATTGGCATCGTGTACCGCTTGGCGCGCTCGCGACTTCGTGGGCCAGCCCGCTGACGTTTCCGGCTAGGCGCGGCCCCACCCGGGGGTGGTAGGTGGAACCGCGCCGTAGTGCCTCCTACGCCAAGACGGGTGGGACTCCCGCCGGACACCGGGATACCCGTCCCGAAGGCACATGATGAGACTATGGGTGGTTTTGGCGCTCTAGGTGTTCAAATGAGGCGAATAGGTGCCGTTTTAGAGCTAATTAGGGGTGGTTTGGAGCAAAATTAGGTGCTCAGCCGGGGCGACTAGGTGCTGGACCGCCGTCGAGCGTTTCTGCGTTCCACAGACTCCATGAACGTAACGATGCTCGCAAGAGTCAGCGCCACGGAGCACACAACCGCCAGCGCGGTGGACGCCTCTTGGAACGACACCACCACCAGCGGGCTCAACATCATGGCGTTGCCGCAGCCCGATGCAGCAAAGACTGCTGCTTTGAGAAGAAGGCACTTGAGGGAGCCGGGAATCAACATGGCTACCGGAGCCACAACGCCCAGGCCCATGGTGAGAACAACGGCCGTGGTCCTCAGATCTGAGGGATCAAGAATACTCAAGCCGTCCGGGGGCGGTGCAGCTCCCAGCAAGGTGGCCGACACTGCAGAACAAACAGCTACGACGCAGGTGATGACGCGAAGCAGTACTGGGTAGAAGTGTGTGACCACTGGCAAGTCCTCGTCTTTGTCTGTTCAGCATCCCAAAGAGGTAGTAGGCCGAACTGCGGACATGTGACGCGAAATGTCGATGGGTTGCCGAGCAACATCAGAGGTTTCAGAGAGTATCCAAGCAGACTCCGGGGCGCGTCATGAGCCGTCAGCTCCCGCTTGCGATAGGGTTCGAAAGGACTTTTGAACGGCGCTCTGTTGCGGCCATTGCTCACCCCGGAACGCCGAAGGCATCTCGGCATCGAACAAACTGGAGATTGAATCGTCATGGGCTTTTTCAGGAAAAGGGTTCTCCTCTGGCCTCTCATTCTGATGACCTCTCTGGTAGTAGCCGGAATAGTGGCCGCTTTCGCTTCCGGCGGCCTGAACGCTCTCGTTCTCGGTTCATTCCTGACCAGTAGCTCGAACGAGCGCGATTCGCAGGTGATGAAGTCCATCACCCGTGTGCAAGATGTTGCCTTGGTCAGCCTGCATATCGAGGGCGTCGCGAGGCACGAAAGCAACGGCGAGATACTTGGCGTTGCCGTACCCGCTAGCGAGAAAACGACACTGATTCAGTACAAGTTCGATGCCAAATTGGGCATCGATGGGTCACGGGTGAAGATCGAACGCACCGGCACTGAGGCGTACCGGGTAACTATCCCTAAGTTCATCGGCATCGGTTTTGATGATCCCGTCTTCGAAGACCCCTTGGAGAGCAACGAGGTGCTTAGCTGGCTAACGCCTTCAGCTGTTCAAACCCAAATGATTAACAACATTCTCAGCGATGAAAATAAGCAGAAGTACATAACCCAAAACGAAGAAGCGCTAAAGGAGCAGGCCCAAGTGTTCTACTCCGGGATTTTCGCGGGAGTCGATCCCGAAATCGACGTCGCCTTCGAGTTCGCAAAGTAGTACCACCTACAGCGGTGAAACCTACGCCTTAGCGTGCTTCTTTCGGTCCGCAGGCTTCGCAGGGTCAACCTCCGCACCAACCACCGATGCACCCGTCCCCAACCCACGGACCGTCCACCCCGCGCTCCGCCAGGCCTCAGCGTCCAGTACGTTTCGGGCGTCCAGCACCATCCGGCGTCGTACCAGTGCTGCCGCAGCAACAGGCGAAAGTGAGACGTATTCATCCCATTCGGTGAGCAGCAGCACCAGTTCGGCGCCTTCGAGGGCGCGCTTGGTGGAGGCCTCGAAGCGGATTTGCGGGTAGCGGATCCAGGCGTTGTTGATGGCTTTGGGGTCGGTGACGGTCACGTGAGCGCCGGCGGCGGAGAGTTGCTGGGCGACGTCCAGGGCGGGGGAGTCGCGGATGTCGTCGGTGTCGGGTTTGAACGCGGCGCCGAGGATGGTCACCGTGCGGCCGGACAGGAACCCACGGCACATCTCGCGGGCGATTTCCACGGCGCGGGAGCGCTGGTCCAGGTTCACTGAATCAACCAGGGCCATCCACTCATCCACCGACGGCACAGAAAGCTCGCGAGCCTGCGCCCGGAAAGACCTAATGTCCTTGGGCAGACAGCCGCCGCCAAAACCGAGCCCGGCATGTAGGTAGCGGTTGCCGATGCGCGGGTCCAAGCCCATCGCCTCGCTCAGCTCGCTCACGTCAGCGCCCGACGCGTCGCACAGTTCGGCCATCGCGTTGATGAAGCTGACCTTCGTAGCAAGGTACGCGTTCGACGCCGACTTGATGAGTTCCGCGGTCGCGAAATTGCAGACCAGCCGCGGGATGCCCGCACTGATCAGCGGCTCATACACCGCATCCAGGGCGGCGGTAATCGGCGCGCCTGCCGCAGCACCCTTGCCGCCGGGAACGCCATAGACCAGACGATCCGGAACCAGCGAATCCTTCACCGCCGTGCCCTGACGAAGGAACTCCGGATTCCAGCCGAGCAGCACGTCCAAGCGTCGGGCCAGGATCGCGCGGAGCGTCTCCACCGTGCCTACCGGCACTGTGGATTTACCCACGACGGCGGCACCCTTCGCCAGGTGCGGCAGCAGGCTCTTCGTGGCGCCCATCAAGTAGGAGAGATCGGCCGTGTCAGAGGTTTTGGACTGCGGGGTACCGACACAGAGGAAATGGACCTGGGCATCGGCGGCAGCAGCGAAGTCAGTGGTGAATGCCAGCCTGCCGGTGGTGCGACCGTCCTTGAGGAGCTCATCCAAGCCCGGCTCGTGGAACGGCGCGATCGCCTTGTTGAGCTGCTCAACTTTGGAGGCGTCGACGTCGATGCCCACCACGGTGTGGCCCATCGAAGCGAGCGTGGCGGCATGGACGGCGCCGAGGTAGCCGCAGCCGATCACGGAGATCTTCATGAGGTGGGTCCTTTGCTTGATGTGAATTCGCTGGGCCCGGATGTTCCGCTGGGCACGCCGGCGATGACTTCGTTGTAGTGACGCACCAGATCCGCGCTGAGGACTGGCCACGTTCGCCCCTGAACGGAAGCTGTGGCTGCCGTGGCAAAGGCGCGGCGCTTGGCGTCGTCGCCGATCAAGTCCTGCACGTAGCCGCGTAGTTGGCCAAGGTTGCCGGGTTCATACAACCAGCCCGTGCGTGAGTTCTCCACGAGGTCCAAGGGGCCTCCACGGCCAGTCGCCACCACGGGAACGCCCGATGCCATGGCTTCCTGAATGGTTTGGCAGAAGGTCTCGAACTCGCCGGGATGGACGAAGAGGTCGAAGCCGGCGACCGCCTCGGCTAGGGCATCCCCGCCAAGGAAACCGGCGAAGTGCGCGTTCGGCAAGGCCGCTTGGAGTGCTTCTTTCTGGGGGCCATCGCCGACGATGACCAGCTTCGTGTTCGGCAGATCAGCCAGTACGGCGAGATCTTCAACCTGCTTCTCCACGGCGAGCCGGCCGACGTAGCCGATGATGCGCTGACCGTCGAGCGCTACTGAGCTGCGCCACGCCGTCGAACGCTTAGTGGGATTGAAGCGTGCGGTGTCCACACCGCGCCGCCACATGTCCACGCGCAGGATGCCGCGTCCGCGCAACTGGTTCAGCGCAAACGTGGACGGCACCAGGGTTCGGGTGGCCAGGAGGTGGATGTTGTCCACGCGGTTCCAGGCCCAGTTCTCCAGGAACGGCACGCCGTAGCGGGCGGCGTAGCTGGGAACTTCGGTTTGATAGATCGCCACAGTGGGAATGCCCAGCTGATGGGCGGCCTGCACGGCGCGCCAGCCGAGGACGAACGGGGAAGCGAGGTGAACGACGTCGGGGGAGAAATCGGCAAGGATTCGCTTGACCCGATTCACACCACCCAACGCAACCCGCACATTCGTGTAACCGGCCAGCGGCACAGAAGGCAGCCGGTGCACATACGCACCCTTCTCGACGCTCGAAACATCAGTGTCAGACGTCGACGGCGCGATCACCATCACCTCATCCCCGCGCTCCTGCAGATGCTCCAGCACCCGCAGTATGGAGTGGGTTACCCCATTCATCAATGGCAGGAATGATTCGGCGACGATTGCGATCCTCACGCCTACAACGGTGGTCGCGGCGGTTGGCTTGGCGGGTTCGAACGGGTGGCGTGTGGGGGAAGAGTGGGTTAACAGGTGGGTTGGCTTGTTCTGTCGACTTCGTAATACTCGGGCGAAAGAATAGTTGCATCGCTCACGTTGGTATCTTGAATTCTTAGCGAGTCCTCGGGAAGCAACTGGCAAGTCCGCCCTTCCCGAATGCCCCGGACTCGCTTCAAAAAGGGGACATTTTGAAGAAAACACTCGCACTAGTTGTGCTCACCGGTCTTATGCTGACCGGTTGCGCCACCAAGCAGGCCTCAAGCCAAACGCCCGCAACCGCAGTCGCATCAGCTGTCGCTGAGCAGACCGTCGAAGTGCCCGACGTCGTCGGGCTGACCCTCGACAAGGCCACGGACCAGCTCAAGGACCTCGGGTTCAAGGTGGAAGCCAAAGATGTAAACGATGACAAATCGATCATCGTCAAAAAGAACTGGCAGGTGGTCAGCGAAGATCCCGCCGGCAAAACCAAGGTGGCCGAGGGATCGACCATAAAGCTCGGGGTCAAACATCTCACTGATGAGACGGCCACCCCGACGCCCACGCCGACGCCGACGCAGGCGCCGGTTCCCTTTGTTGCACCCGTCGCTCCGGAAGTCCAGGCACCCTCGGTCGTGGTGGCGCCTGTCGTTCCGCCAGCTCCGCCCGTGGTTGAGGCGCAACCGGTTCCGGTAGCGCCCGTGGCCCCGCCGGTGGTGGAAGCACCTCCCGTTATGGCGCCGCCGGCCCCGCCCGCAGCTGTCTACTACCCCAACTGCGCAGCAGTTCGAGCCGCAGGTGCGGCCCCGATTCATATCAGCCAACCAGGGTATGGGAAGCATCTCGATAGGGATGGCGACGGCTGGGGCTGCGACAAGTAAAGCTCAGTAGCAGGTCTTAGCAATGGCCACTCCATTTCGGGGTGGCCATTGTTGTGCTCCGTTGGCCGAACAGTGCAGCGAGTTACTCGTCGACGACTGTAGTCTCCCGCGCCCGCTTCAAATCCTTCCGCAACCCGCGGTTGTCCGCCCGCAGCTCACGATTGTCATCAGCCAACCCCCGGTTGTCCTCCGTCAGCCCCCGGTTCTCGGCCTCCAACTCCAGCACCAGTTTCACCCCGGCCAGGTTCAGTCCCTCGTCCAACAACACCCCGATCCTTCGCAGCGTCGCAAGGTCGCTTTCGCTGTAGCGGCGCGTGCCGCCGTCGGTCCTGTCCGGGGTGAGCAGCCCTTTACGCTCGTATTGCCTGATGTTCTGCTGCCCCGTCCCAACGAGCTCCGCTGCCACCGAGATCGCGTAAACCCCGCGCGAGCCAACCAAGCCCAACGCGGAGGTGCCGTCCGCGCCGGAAGAAGCCGGGCCGCCGTCGTACTCTTCAGCGGCAGTCTCACCATCCGAAGCTGCCATCAAGAACCTCCAAAAATCTTGCGGAAAACTACTTGCATCCACTCTCTCACCGGTGCTATAAAAAATCTATACCAGCCGACACAGATCAGGCAGATCGTGCAGGCTGGTACGAACAACAGAATCAGCATCAAAACCAAAGGAGTGAGAACCCAATGCTGATGCGCACTGACCCGTTCCGCGAATTCGACAGGCTCGCCCAACAGGTTTTTGGCACAACAGCACGCCCGGCCGGAATGCCGATGGATGCATGGCAGGAGGACGGACAATTCGTTGTTGCCTTCGATCTGCCAGGGGTGGATCCGCAGACCGTTGACCTGGACGTCGAACGCAACGTCCTCACGGTCAAGGCCGAACGCAAGTCGCCCGCGGGCGAGAACACCGAAATGATCGCTGCCGAGCGCCCTCAGGGTGTCTTCAGCCGCCAGCTCATCCTCGGCGACACCCTTGATACCGACGGCGTCCAGGCCAGCTACGACGCCGGGGTACTCACACTCCGCATCCCCGTGGCCGAGAAGGCCAAGCCGCGGCGCATCGAGATCCAGTCCAGCGGGCAGAGGCAGGAAATCAACGCCTAATTCCCTTCGCCCTGCCGGAAGGCTCACCCGGGGGTTGCCGACCGGCGGGGCGCCGGACGGGAACAACGGAGGCGGCCGCATCGGAATAGTTGGGCGCAGGCTTCGCGCCACGTCACAGCGTTTTTTAGCGCACATGAAAGCGACCCCCGCCCGTCGTCTCCCGATTGATGGCCCTCGGTCCACGCCGGGGGCCATCTCCCAATCCGCAGCAGGAACCGGAACCAGAAGTGAGTACCCAACCCGACCACTACGCCACTCTCCACGTGTCGCCCGAAGCGACGGCCCGTGAGATCACCCGCGCCTACCGCACCCTGCTTCGGACCCATCACCCGGACACACGCCAGAGGGTCGACGACGGCGACACCACCTCCGCGTCCGACCTCCAGGAACTGCACGCCATCATGCAGGCGTACGTCGTTTTGTCGGACCCAAGGAAGCGGGCGGCCTACGATCGTGCGCGGCGAACCCCCGGCGGTACAGGCGGGAGTGGTACGGGCGGTGGTGGAATGGGCAGAACGCCGGCCGGGACCGGCGGAACGCCGGTGAAAGTGCGCTTCCACCGGACCGGGACCGCTGGGTCCACAGCTCTCCAGCCCGAGCAGTCGCCGCTTTCGTTTGGACCAGCCCGATGGGAACCTTCACCCCGCAATCTGAGAACACCAAGGAGTAATCCATGAGCGCTTGGCGTCCATATGACGGCCACATCATTCCCGCGTTCTACGAGCGGTTTGAGCAACGCTGGGGGAGAGGTACGGCCCCATTCCTGGACCCCGAAGTCCACGAACAACCCATGCCCCGCGCCCAATGGATCAACCCGGACACAGGTGCCGCCGTGGCCGTGGTCCCCATCTGGACGGACGATCCCGAGCACCGCTCCTTCGGCGTTTTCTACCTACCGCCAGCCGGGGATATCTGGATGCTCCGCCCAGGACCAACGACGTTCCTTGAACCCAGCGGCGGAGCCAGCCGCGAGCAGGTGACCCTCCGCAACGACGCCTTCAAGAAGGCCGTCAAGCACGCCAAGGAGTTCATCTACGGGCCGCAGCTTTGAGTGGAATGACGGACTAATCCCGAAGAACGTCTGGCAATTCCTCCACATAAACCGTTTGCGGCGGCTCGAAGTGAATCACCAGCACCTTCTCGCCCACCGGGTAAACGCTCGTCTTGTCGAACGGGTAGGCGAAAAATGCGCTGGTTCCTCCGTGAAAGGGGAGCATGACCTCCCCGATGGTGCCTGGGGCGATGGTTCCAGTTACCCGGCCGATCTTGCCGGTAAGGCTTCGGTTGAACTCCTTATGCATCGGGCGCCTTGGCCGGAGGTGTTGTCACGGGCGGGGACTTCACAGGGTGCGCGGGCGCCGAGCGCGGAGAAGGAGTGGGCGCATCCTTTCCTCTTAACGCCGAGGCCAGGGATGGCAGGAAACTTCCAACCTGGGACAAGATTCCACCCACCATGCTGTTAAGTCCTTCGCCGCCGTTAAGGACAGTCAACTGACCGATGCGGGAGAACGGCTCAGCCGCCGCCGAAACGATGGCGGGCATGTTCTCCGCGATCTGCTGGTTGATGACGGCGTCCTGGTTCGTTTCCAAGGCCTCGCCGCGCGCCTTGATGCCGTCAGCCTCGGCCAAAGCCTTCGCCTTCACTGCCGAAGCCGCCGCGTTTCCGCGGGCCGTCGTCGCTGCTGCCTCGGCTTCACCGGTTACCCGGGTGGCGCCGGCCATCGCTGCTGCGGCACCCGCCGCCGCCTGGGCTTCCAGTTCCACGCGCCGTGCATTGGCCTGCGCCTCCAACTCGGTGCGCTTCGCCAAAGCCTCCGCCCCGCTGATATCCGCCGCCTTCTTCGCTTCAGCATCCGTCCGCTGGGCATAGGCCCGGGCGTCGGCGGGCTTGCGGATGGTGGTCTGTAGTTTCTGCTCTTCTCGGTCGGCCTCGAGCTTGGCTACTTGGGTTTCCTGGACAACCACCTGTTGCCGGGCTGTGGCATCGGCCAGCGGCCCTGCCTGGGCTGCGTTGGCTCGGGCCTGTTCTGCATTGGCCTGGGCGGCTGACTGTTTGATCGCCGAACGGCTCTGGGCATCGGCAATCAGCGCCGCCGCCTCAGCTTCCTTCTCCGCAGCTTCCCGGTTGCTGGTAGCTTCCGCGATCCGGGCCTCCATCTTGACCTGTGCGATGTGCGGCTTGGCCAGGTTCTGGATGTACCCGGTGGGGTCCTGCAAGTCCTTGATCTGCAATGAATCCACCACCAGCCCGAGCTTCTCCATCTCCACACCACTCGCGCTGCGGACCAGGGATGCGAGCTTGTCGCGCTCGCGGATGATCTCTTCCACGGTCATGCTGCCGATGATCGAACGCAGGTGCCCTTCAAACACGTTGTACACCTGGCTCTCCATCTTGGGCTGTTGACCGAGGAACCTGCGGGCCGCGTTGGCGATAAACGGGGGAGCGTCGCCGATCTTGTAGATCACCACACCATCCACAATCACCTGGATGCCCTGCGAAGTGACACAGGAAACCTTGAGCTCCGTTTCATTCAGCGTCAGCGCGAGAGTCCTCACTGTCTGAAGTCCGGGGACCACCAGCGCACCCTTACCGGTAACGATCTTGAAGTCCATGCCGTCCGTGTTTTCCAGGGTGCCGCGCGTCAGCCCCGAGATGATCAGCGCCTCGTTGGGTTCGGCTACCTTCCACATCGCTTTGGTGGCCAACCAAATGAAACCGATAACAACAACGACGCCCAGAATCCCGGCGATGAGTGGAAAGAAAGCTGCGAGGTCGTCCATTGACCTTGTCCCTTCAGACGGTGTGGACCTGCCACTGTGGATGACCCCCATAGGCCAAGTGGTTGCCCGTGTACACAGTCTTGTTCCGCAGGAGCAGGGAAGTCCAGCACGATTGTGCGTCATTTATGAGCCGGAATGCGTACCGCAACAGCTGATGGGCGGGACGCATGAACAGCAAGAAGCGTGGACCTCAGATAGCGTGAACACCAAAAGAAGGCTGGTGCAGCCCTGGGGAACGAATCCCATGGCGGCTGCACCAGCTGCTAAGTACGACTTTCTGTTATGAGTTGTGACACCTATTCATTGGCCGCTCCTAGTTCCCGGCTTCGATTGTTTCCGGGCCTTGCAAAGTCTGTGCAGGTGGGGCGGAGCTGAGGTGGTCGTTGAGGGCTCCGTCCCCGGGGAGAACACCTCCAATCTTACGACCGCTCAAAGGAAAAAGCGCTGGAATTCGGGGTATTTCAGGGGAGCCTACCGGGGGAGCGGGGTGCACCGTGGCACGATAGATCACGATGAAACTGCGCGCTGATCAGACCGGAAACCGTGGCCTCCCCATGCCCCTTTGGCTGCAGGGTGGTTTGGAAGCGGCTCAGGCAGCGTTCATTTCCGCCATTGTGGTGATCCTTCCGCTGGTGGGAGTGTGGGCCACCGACGGGTTCCAGGACCGGAACGTGGACTCCTTGGCCCGGTTGGCCGGCCAGGCTTGGCTGCTGATCCACGGGGTTCCGTTGGAGCTGGCGCACGTCAACCTTGGCACTGCGGCCCAACCAGGATCCGGCCTGCTCTCCCTTATTCCTCTTGGCCTGACACTCATTCCGTTCCTGCTCGCATGGCGGGCAGGACGTCGGCTTGCCCGGGCGTCGTACACAGACCAGTTGTGGCAGGCGTTCCTCGGTGCTTTCGTGGTGTACGCGGCGTTCGGGACGGCCACGGGATTCGTCTGCCGAACCCCGGAAGTTGTCATCAACCTTTGGTTCGCCATGACCATCCCGCTGATCTCCTTTGGCCTCGGAATGATCGTGGGCGCCCGGCGCGAGGCAGGCTCGTGGAGCCGGCTGATCGGAGTCGACGCCGTGGCTTGGCTCGCGAAGACCAGCCAGCATTCCCGCTGGGCCGGCTCATATGTGGGTTCGGCATTGAAGGCCGGCTTCGTAGCCGCCATGACCTCTGTTTGCTTGGCCGCCCTGCTCCTGGCCGTGACTATCGTGTGGCATTGGACGGACATCATTGCCGTTTACGAAGGGATCAAAGCCGGCGCCTTGGGCGGTGCCGTGCTCACCATCGCACAGCTCGGTTTCCTGCCCAACCTCGTCATCTTCGCTTTGTCCTGGTCCACCGGCGCCGGCTTCTCGCTCGGAGTCGGCTCAACAGCGGGTCCGTTGGGCACCGCCGTCGGACCGCTTCCTGCCGTCCCGGTTCTCGGTGCCCTTCCCGCGGGACAGCTCGACGCCGGTGCCATGGCCCTGGCGCTGCCGGTGGTTGCCGGGATCCTGGCAGGTTGGTGGTTCCTGCGCGAAGGCGAGAACCACTTTGACGAGTGGCTCTCCATCAAGATCAAAGCCCGCTGGTTCACCGCTGCCGTTTCCACCCTGTTCCTGGGCGCGTTCATCGGCGCCGTTGCGGGACTTCTTGGCGGTGCGTTGGCCTGGATCGCACGCGGTTCAGCCGGCGTTGGACGGCTTACGGAAATCGGACCCCACCCGCTGTGGATGGCTGTCTGGCTGGCCGCAGAGGTGGGCATCGGCGTCGTGATTGGCTACGCAGTGGGGCCGTGGCTGGAACGCAGCCAGAAGCAGCGCGAAGCGAACCTGGACGAAGCAGCGTACGACGACGAACACGCCTGAGCGGGCACGTTCAGTACCGCTGGCCTACCGCAGCGACCCCGGCATCGAGTTCTCCAGCTGCGTCAGGCACTGCGTTTTAGCCGATTCGGTGAGCGCATTTCGTGAGCAGTCCTGATACGTGCTGACCTGGTTGAAGAAAAGCACCGAAGTCAGAATCAGTAAGCACATCACAGCCGTCACAACCAAGCCCGAGATCGTCCCGAACAGCATCAGTTTCGGGTGCTTGTGCTTCAGCGTCCGAACCAGCACAACGATGCCCAACACCAACGCTGCAAGCGTCAGGATGGCACTCAACCACACGTAGTTCACATTCAGGGAGAACACGAAAAACGCACCCAAAGCCGCCAAAAGGAATGCGCGGAAGAGGTTCTGGCTCACACCGAGGGTGGACTTTTCGGCCTCGGAGCGGGGTTGTTGGTTCGGCTTGGAACCGACGTCGGGATTCATGTTTTCCAGCCTACGCGAGCCGCCCATAAGCTAGTGCAATGCGCATTGTTGTCCTCGTCTCCGGTACCGGTTCAAATCTTCAGGCAGTCATCGACGCCGTGAAGTCGGGTGAACTGGATGTCGAGATCGCCGCTGTGGGCGCCGACCGGCCCGATACCTACGGTGTGGAGCGCTCAGACGAGGCCGGCTTTGAGACCTTTGTGGTCAACTTCAACTCGTTCGAAACCCGCGCCGAGTGGGATGCCGCACTGCGGGACAAGGTCCTGTCCTACAAGCCGGACGTGGTGGTTTCCTCCGGTTTCATGAGGATCGTCAGCGCCGACTTCATCGATGCCTTCGGCGGCAAGTACGTCAACACGCACCCCGCGCTGCTGCCGTCGTTCCCGGGCGCGCATGGAGTGCGCGACGCCATCGCCTACGGTGTGAAAGTCACCGGCTGCACCGTCCACTGGGCCGACGCCGGCGTGGACACGGGCCCAATCATCGCCCAGGAAGCTGTGACGATTCTTCCCGAGGACTCCGAGGAAACCCTGCACGAGCGCATCAAGGTAGTGGAGCGGCGCCTGCTGGTCCAGACCCTGGCCGACCTCGCCGCCGCCCCCGCATAGCTCCCCACCCACGTAGATACCCAACTAGAGGACAGCAAACGTCGCAATGAGGGCTCAATAGGACATGTGCTGTCCCGCAGTTTGCGCGCGCTACTGACGGCCTGTGGATAACGGAGCGCGACTGCGGCAAATTTGCCACCATGGCTCCATGAAGACTCCTCGGCAGCTGCCGACACCATTGTCCTCGACATCGTTTACCAGGCAGGAAGCGCTCGACGCCGGTGTAGCAGTTGGGCGCCTTCGCTACAGAGATCTGGACTCACCGAGCCGTCAGATCTTTGTCCCTGGTGCTATTGACGATCTGTCTCTTGCGGATCGCGTCCGCCCTCTGACTCGCGTCACGCCGTTTTCAGCGGCATCCCATGGCACAGCCTTCCTGCTGTGGGGATTTCCGGGATTTCTGCCCGGGAGCCATAATCCTGGGATTCACATTTCCAGGCCGGACAGCATGGGCAGGTCAAGAAGACGGGGAGTTATTGGGCATAAAGGCCAATTTTTCGACGACGAGATTGTGGTTCACGAAGGCCTGTTTATCACCAGTCGGGCTCGGACGTGGCTGGACTGCTCCCGGAAGATGGACATCGACGAGATCACCGTCGTGGCTGATCATTTGCTGCGTATACCCCGGCCGGAATTCGAGGGACGCAGCGCGCCCTACTGCACTATGGATGACCTGGAGGAGATGCTCGACCGCCACTGGGGGACACCTGGTATCCGCAAGGCCCGCCTCGCTTTGGAACAGGCATGCGTGGGTGCCGACTCCGCCCCCGAAACGAGGCTTAGGCTGGCGCTCAAGTGGGCTGGGCTGCCTACAGCGGAAGTCAACGTACTTACGGAACTAAGTCCCGGCGTCGTGCGTCAACCGGACTTGGGCTATCGCGAGTGGAGGGTCGCTGTGGAGTACGAAGGCGAGGGCCACTCGGATCCGGAGCAGATCGTCCGGGACATTGCCCGCGAGGAGGACTTCAGCCGCGCCGGATGGATCCTTGTGCGGATCTCCAAGCGCCACATGTCTACGGGCGCGACGACAGCCGTAGCCAAGGTGCGGCGGGCGCTTGAACAACGCGGCTGGTCACCCAAGTAGGGGACAGCAAACGTCGCAATGAGGGCTCATTGGAGCAAGTGCTGTCCCCTAGTTGGGTAGGAGGCGGGAAGCGGGGGTTAGGTGAGCTCGCGCTGCTTCGTTTCCGGGGCAAAGAACGCCATCCACAGCACGGACAGCAACACCAGGCCACCAGCCATCGCGAATGACTGCGCCAACCCAAACTCGGGCCAGAAGAAGGAGGCGAACACCAGCGGTCCGAATCCTGCACCGACGCGGGAGAACGTCGACGCCCAGCCAAAGCCGGAGCCGCGAAGCTCGGTGGGATACAGCTCGGACACGTACGCATAAAGCACGGGGATGGCCACCTGGACCACAAACCCGAACACCAGCAGCCAGAACACAGCAGCGGAGGGCACATCCACCACAAAGGCCACGATCACCAACGTCAGCGCGGACAACGGACCGGTGATGGCCAGGATCCACTTGCGGCCTACGCGCTCCACCAGGAGCGCTGCGACCACCACGCCCAGAAGCCCGACGGCGGCCATGCTCGCCGTGGTGACAAACGCCTTGTACTCCTCGAACCCGGCGCCGATAAGAATGCGGGGCATCCACGTCAGGGACAAGTAATAGACCAACAAGATGCTGAAGAACAAGGCCCAGGCTGCGGTGGTGATCTTCCAGTTGAACTGCCAAATGCGCTGCAGCTGGGCCCAAGCGCTGCCGGGGGAGAGGCGCGGCGCGGCCTGCGGTTCGGGCAGGCTGTAAGCGCGGGGCGAAGCGCCGGTAGCCTCCACCAAACCATCAATCACCGCTGCTGCTTCAGCGCGACGACCCGCACGGATCAGGAACAGCGGCGATTCCGGAACGCTGCGTCGAATCCAGAAGACCAGCAACGCGGGCAGCACCATGATGAGCATGGTGAGCCGCCAGTCGCCAAAAGCCGCGACCAGTCCGGCGGAGATAAAGCCACAGAGCGCAGCGCCAACCGGCCACCACCCGTCCATGGCCGTGAGCACTTTGCCGCGTTGCTTGCGGGGCGTGAACTCACCCACCAACGCGTAGTCCACGGGGATGCAGCCGCCCAAGCCGAAGCCGGCCATGAAGCGGAAGATGCAGAACCACACAATGTCCGGGGCAAAAGCACCCAGGACCGTGAAGATACTGAAAATGAGGAGGGTGGCCGTGAACGCTTTCTTGCGGCCGATGGTGTCTGCGATGGTTCCCCACGCAAACGCACCCACAGCCATGCCGATCAGGTTGGCCGTGCCGATCCACGCAGCGTCAGCAGGCTGCAGGGACCAGTGCTTGGACAGCAACGGGATCAGGATGCCGTTGAGCGTGACGTCCCAGGCGTCGAACATGAACCCGAGCCCGCCGATCAGGAAAATCCGTCCTTGGACCTTCCACCGCCACGGCAGTTCCTGCACTACTTGTTCGCCGCTGGGCACGGCTGTGTATGTATTCATTTGCCCTCCTGCATGCAACTTTATGCGCTGGGGCCAACGCTGCCGTCCGCGTTACTTCCGGTTCTCGATGGCCCTCCGCAGGAAACCGCCGGCTTCTTCCAAAGCACCCTTGGCCTGACCAGCCTCGATGCCTGTCAGGAGCACCAAAATGGCTGCCTTCACAGAACCGCCAACGGAGTCCAAAGCGGTGGCAGCTTCCTGGGCGGACACACCGGTGGCATGCTGAACCGTCCGTTGCGAGCGGGCCAGCAGCTTCTCATTCGTGGCACGAAGGTCCACCATCAGGTTCCCGTACGTCTTGCCGAGCTTGACCATCACCAGCGTGCTGATCATGTTGAGGACAAGTTTCTGGGCCGTACCCGAATTCAGCCTGGTTGAGCCCGCGATGAACTCCGGACCCACAACAACCTCAATGGCGGCATCCGCCAGATGGCTCACGGCGGAGCCCTTGTTGCACGCCAGCGACGCCGTAAACGCCCCACGCTTGCGAGCTTCTTCCAGCGCGCCGATCACGTATGGCGTCCGGCCCGAAGCTGTAATACCCACGACGGCGTCGGCTTCGGTCACGTTGACATCGTGCAGGTCCCGCGCGCCCGCAGTAGCGTTGTCCTCGGCATACTCCACCGGATGCTGGATCGCCTTGGTGCCGCCCGCAATAAGTCCCACGACGAGCCCCGGCGGGGTGCCGAACGTCGGCGGGCACTCGCTTGCATCCAGCACACCCAGCCGGCCGGCCGTTCCGGCTCCCACATACAAAAGGCGGCCACCGCGCTGGAGTCGCTCCGCAACGGCGTCGACCGTTTGAACAATTGCCGGGCTGGCAGCCTCGACGGCCGCATGTACTCCTGCACTGTGGGCAAGCATCGCTGCGACGAGTTCTTCAGTGCCAAGGATGTCCAGGTTTTCCAGGCCCTCGGCCGTGGCCTCGGTCTGCAATCCGGCGAGTTCCGTGCGCAGGCCCGCTAGATTGTCTGCGTTAGTCGGGCCAGTTTGTTCCGTCACGGTGGATGTACCTTTCCTGGATGAGCCCGCGGCGCGTCGCAGCGAGAGCGGCACCGTCCAAGCCATCGCCCAGCGGCGCCACCACCTCAATCCCAGCCGAAGCGAGGGACTTCCGCAAGAGCGCGGCAAAGAAGTCCGATCCCACCACTCCGCCCAGAAGCGCCACGCGGGGCGAACCGGCGTCATCGCCACTCGCCAGCTTGACGGTACGGGTCAGAATGCGGCACGCCTCGGCGATGATGTGATGCGCGACGGCGTCACCCGCCTCCGCTGCCTGCAGAACCAGCGGCGCGAAACGGGCCATTGCGCGGTATGGGTTCTCGTTGGCCGTGAGCCAGCCCGGAAGCATTTCCGGCGACTCCACCAAAGCGCCGGCCGCAGTTGACAACGACGTGGCAGGGCCGCCGTCGTGCGCTTCAAGAACTGCCTGCAGACCCTGCTGGCCGATCCACCGACCGCTGCCGCGATCGCCAAGGTAGGGACCCCAACCGTCGGCCCGGTGCAGGACGCCGGCTTCATCGAAGCGGAAGGCCACCGCGCCCGTGCCCACAATAAGCGTTGTTCCGGGGGCGCCTTGGAGCGCGCCGAGCTGGGCGGCCGTGGCGTCAGAAAGGACCGCTGCGGGGACACTGAATCTTTGGGACAACATGGTGGCGAGTTCCTGCGACTTTTCCGCGGACGCCTCAACGCCGGCAACGGCTGCGCCAACGCTGGTGATCGCGCCAACGGGTAGCCCCGGCGGAAGCAGGCTGACCGTCTCAAGGAGGAGTTCGAACGCGAGGGTGGGCCCGTCGTCCATGTGCACCCCGGGGAAGCCGTGCTGATCGGCGGCGCCCAGCAATTCCGTACCGCTGCGCAACTCCACGCGGCAACGGCTCTTCCCAACATCGGCAACAAGAACAACCTCGGTGGCTTCCATGGATCAACCCTATGTTGTGGGGCCCGCTCTGCGTGGTTGGTGGGTGTTTTGGGGCGCAAAGCGGGCCTCGCAAATCCTGTGGAGGAGTAGTCGGGAGTCTCTCTAAGGGCGATTTCTGTGGATAACCGAATGCGAGCCATCGTTTCCCGCAAGCATGGTCCAATGCAGAAAATCACCCCCTTGCCAATGGACGTGGACCCTCGAGGCTTTCTGGTGGCCGATGCCTACGCTGCCGGTGTGCCGCGTTGGCGTCTACAAACGAAGGACCTTCTGACGCCGAGTCGGGGTATTCGTCTAGCCAACGTGAATGAACTCGACTTGGAACTTCTCGCTCGGCTACACACGGCCATCACCCCGCGCTGCGCCGTCAGCCATGTCACCGCTGCGCTGCTCTGGAACATTCCCCTCCCCATCTACCTGGAAGAAGAGGGCAACACCGGACTGATCCATGTAACACGCCGGCAAGAGATCGGCAGAGTTAAGCGCCGAGGTGTGGTCGGGCACCGGGCACCGCTCTTGGCGCGGGACGTTCGTGAGGTGAACGGAGTCCGGCTGACCTCGCCCGAATGGACTTGGGTAGACCTGGCCAGACGCGTGGGACGGGAATCGCTCGTGGCAGCCGGAGATTTTCTGTTGGCGCGAGAGAATCCGTTGTCGTCGATCGAAGCGATTCAGGAAATAGTTGACCGGCGCCCCAAGGTCAAGGGAATCAGGATGGCCCGGGAAATTCTGCCGTTGCTTAGGTCAGGGGTGGATTCGCCCCAAGAGTCGAAACTGCGGGTAAAAATCGTCGACGCCGGGCTGCCGGAGCCAGCGATTACCGTGCCGATCTATGACGAGCACGGGAGATACATGTCGACGCCCGACCTCCAATACACGGAATACAAAATTGCGATGGAGTACGAGGGCGATCATCACCGCTCTGACCCTGTCCAGTGGGGAAAGGACATCGAGCGTGACGATCGGCTTCGTGCCCAGGGATGGATTGTGTTGAAGTTCTCGGATGTTCAGATGAAGGGCGGATGGGCCAACGCTGAACGTAAGGTGCGCGATGCGTTGGCATCGCGCGGGTGGCGGGGACCGTCGTCGTAATTCCTCGCCTGCTCCAGGTTTGTGGGGCCTGGTGTGCGCGCCACGCGCCGCGAATGGCACGCAAAGCGGGCCCCGCAACGCAGGGGGTGGATTTGTGGGGCCTGGTGTGCGTGCCTCACGCGGCGAATGGCATGCAAAGTGGGCCCCGCAACGCACGGGGGTGGGTTTGTGGGGCCTGGTGTGCGGGCCTCGTGCCACTAGAGGCACGCAGAGTGGGCCCCGCAACGCAAGGGGGGATGACAAAGACGCAAAACCGGCCCAACCACGAAACACGATAAACTGCCCGTATCCCACCACCCGCGATACCACCCGCGATATCTACGCGAACTAAGACGGAGACTTTTGTGAGCTTGACGCAGCTTGACCGTGTTCCCATCCGCCGTGCACTGATCTCGGTTTACGACAAGACGGGACTGGAGGAGCTCGCGAAGGGCCTGCACGCAGCCGGCGTCGCCATTGTTTCCACCGGCTCCACCGCCAA
Source organism: Arthrobacter sp. 9V (assembly GCF_902506065.1). Lineage (GTDB taxonomy): Bacteria > Actinomycetota > Actinomycetes > Actinomycetales > Micrococcaceae > Arthrobacter. The sequence goes on along the minus strand of NZ_LR732912.1, from coordinate 3,434,660 downwards.
GAAGATCGCCGCCGCCGGCATCCCGGTCAAGGAAGTCGAGGAAGTCACCGGCTCCCCGGAAATGCTGGACGGCCGCGTCAAGACCCTGCACCCGCGCGTGCATGGCGGCATCCTGGCTGACCGTCGCGTCCCCTCCCACATGGAAACCCTCGCGGGCATGGAGATCGAGACTTTCGACCTCGTTGTGGTGAACCTGTACCCGTTCGTGGAGACCGTGAAGTCCGGCGCACCGCAGGATGACGTGGTGGAGCAGATCGACATCGGAGGCCCCGCCATGGTGCGTTCGGCTGCGAAGAACCACGCCGCCGTCGCAATCGTCACGGACCCGAACTTCTACGGCGCCGTTGTCGACGCCGCGGCCCACGGCGGATTCGACCTCAACACCCGCCGCCGCCTGGCTGCGAAGGCTTTCGCGCACACGGCCAGCTATGACAATGCCGTTGCTTCCTGGACTGCCAGCCAGTTCCTGGACGAAGACGGCGACGGCATCATTGACTGGCCCGCCTACGCCGGCCTGTCCCTGGAACGCTCCGAGGTCCTCCGTTACGGCGAAAACCCGCACCAGCAGGCTGCGCTCTACGTGGACAAGGCCGCTCCGGCGGGCATCGCCCAGGCCGATCAGCTGCACGGCAAGGCCATGAGCTACAACAACTTCGTCGACGCCGATGCCGCCCTCCGCGCTGCCTTCGACTTCGCTGAGCCGGCCGTTGCCATCATCAAGCACGCGAACCCGTGCGGTGTGGCTGTTGGTTCCGCCGACGCTGCCGATCCGATTGCCGACGCTCACGCCAAGGCACACGCTTGCGATCCCGTCTCCGCTTTCGGCGGCGTGATTGCGGCGAACCGCACCGTCACCGCAGGCATGGCCCGCACGGTTGCTGACATCTTCACCGAGGTTGTCATCGCCCCGGACTTCGAGCCTGAAGCGGTGGAGATCCTCTCCAAGAAGAAGAACATCCGCCTCCTCGCCCTGCCCGAGGGCTACGGCCGGTACCCGTCCGAGATGCGCCAGGTTTCCGGTGGCGTCCTGGTCCAGATGAGCGACAAGGTAGACGCCGACGGCGACAACCCCGCCAACTGGACCCTTGCCGCCGGCGAAGCTGCAGACGAGGCAACCCTCGCTGATCTCGCCTTCGCGTGGACTGCTTGCCGTGCAGCCAAGTCCAACGCCATCCTGATCGCCAACCACGGTGCAGCTGTGGGCATCGGCATGGGCCAGGTCAACCGCCTGGATTCCTGCCGCCTGGCCGTGGAGCGCGCCAACACTCTGGGCGTGAAGGTAGAGTCCGACGTCGAAGGTGCGGGCGGTGCGTCCAACACCAGCGGCGGCGACGCACCTGAGCGTGCACGCGGCGCCGTTGCATCCTCGGACGCGTTCTTCCCGTTCGCTGACGGGCTGCAGATCCTGATCGACGCCGGTGTCCGCGCCGTAGTCCAGCCGGGCGGTTCCGTCCGCGACGAGGAAGTCATCGCCGCAGCCAACGCTGCAGGCATCACGATGTACTTCACCGGCGCGCGCCACTTCTTCCACTAGAAGCACCACAACGCAACGGCGGCCGCCCCCGGAAGGGGACGGCCGCCGTCGTGCTTAACACGTATTTAACAGGGACGTGCCTACAAAAGAGTGTCTGCTACGAAGCCGATGCGGTGTTGTAGGTGGACTGGATCACGGTGCCCCAGTACGGGCCGTACATGGTGGTGGAGTTGCTGCCGTATCCGTAGCTGTTTACGGAGTTCTGGTAGCCGGTGGAGCTGGTGCCGATGAACCACGGACCGCCCGAGGACCCGCCGGTCATGTTGCAGGGGATTCCCTGGCTGTTGAACTGCGGGTTGTAGGGATCGTTGGTGGCTTTGCCGGAGCAGCTCTTCAGCGATTCACCGTTGAAGGGCGAGGCTGCAGGGTAGCCGAAGGACTTGTAGCTCAGGCCGCGGGCGGCGTTGAACTGGACGCCGGAGGAACCTACAACATCGGCGAGGCGCTGGCCGTTGAGGGTGTTCATGACGGCGAAGGCGGTGTCGTACTGCATGTTGCCGTTGGAAGCCCATTGGGTGGGGGAGTACAGCGCCTTTGCCGTCCACTTCCCGTAGGGTGCTGCGCCGTTGAGGTAGGCGGGCACGAAGACGAAGTTGGTTGCGTAGGCGCCGGGGCCTTCGTTGACGCAGTGGCCGGCGGTGGAGACGGTGCTCTTGTTGGCGGCCGTCACTGAGTTGCCGGAGCAGACGTAGTTGGAGCCGCCCAGGGTGAAGAAGATTTTGCCGATGTGCTTGACCGGTGTTTCGCTCTGGTTCACTTTGCGGTCAATGGCCTTGGAGTCCGTTGCCGGGGCCTGTCCGGCGATGCTGCTGACGACGCCCGGGGCTTCGGTGACCGGGGCTTTGCCGAGGAGCTTCCCGCGTTCAAGCGCCTTGGCGCCAAGGATGTCACCGGATTTGGCGTTCTTCATGCGTTCGGGTGTCCAGTAGTCTGCAGCGCCGGCATCGGACACTGCATGGCTGCTGACCGCAGCGCCGCTGGAGTCTGTGGTGTTGACCGGTGCCGCGTTGGCGCTGGTGGTTCCAACCAGCGCCAGGATTGCGGCAGCGGACAGACTCAGCAGGCTTGTGGCCAGGGTCTTGGTTTTTGTCACGTTGTTCCTACCTATCGAGGGAGTGAGGCGGTCAGTGATGGCGACCGCCGACTGACGAGATCGAAGGTATCGAACGTATGACAAGTTTGTAAAGAGATGTTTCATACTTTGTGATAATTTGCTGTCACTTCTTCGTCAAGTGGCGAGGTGCCGGTCAGGTGACGGGTTCTGCCGCGGCGGGCAGTCAGCGCCCGACGCCGGGCGGCAGCAGCGGCGGTCAGGCCGCCGTCGGGCGTTAATCGCCGGAGAGTGGTAACGAACACGTGATCCCGGACACGAAGAGCCGTCAAAACGGTCTACTCGGGTAAGTTAGGAGATGTTGAAATCTGCAGACTTTCAGGGAGAACCCCGCCAATGGCCAAGATTATCTATACCCACACAGACGAAGCGCCGATGCTGGCAACGTACTCATTCCTGCCGATTGTTGAAGCGTATGCCTCCACCGCAGGTGTAGAGGTGGAGACCCGCGATATTTCGCTGGCCGGCCGCATCATCGCCGTCTTCGGTGATTTCCTGACTGAAGAACAGCGCACGGGCAACGCCCTTGCTGAACTTGGTGAACTGGCAAAGCAGCCGGAAGCCAACATCATCAAGCTGCCCAACATCAGCGCCTCCGTGCCGCAGCTCAAGGCTGCCATCGCCGAGCTCCAGGCCCAGGGCTACGCCCTCCCGGACTACCCGGACAACCCCTCCTCGGACACCGAGACGGACATCCGCTCGCGCTACGACAAAATCAAGGGCTCCGCTGTGAACCCGGTGCTGCGTGAAGGCAACTCTGACCGCCGCGCACCCCTGTCGGTGAAGAACTACGCCCGCCAGAACCCGCACTCCATGGGCGCCTGGTCCGCTGATTCCAAGACCAACGTTGCCACCATGGGCGAGAATGACTTCCGCTCCAATGAGAAGTCCGTTGTCCTCAAAGCTGACGATTCCCTGACCATCCAGCTGGTCCGCGAAGACGGCAGCACCAAGGTCCTCAAGAAGGACTTCCCGGTCCTGGCCGGCGAAGTTGTGGACGCCACCGTGCTCCGCGCCGACGCCCTGGACGAGTTCCTCAAGGCACAGGTTGCCCGCGCCAAGGAAGAGGGCGTCCTCTTCTCCGCACACCTGAAGGCCACCATGATGAAGGTCTCCGACCCCATCATCTTCGGGCACGTGGTGAAGGCTTACTTCTCCGAGCTGTTCGAGACGTACGGCAAGCAGCTCGCCGCCGCAGGCATCAGCCCCAACAACGGTCTGGCAGCCATCCTCAGTGGCTTGGAAGAGCTGCCCGAGGACGTCCGCGAAGGCGTCAAGGCAGCCATCACCAAGGGCCTCCAAGACGGTCCCGCACTGGCAATGGTCGATTCCGACAAGGGCATCACCAGCCTGCACGTCCCGTCAGACATCATTGTTGACGCCTCCATGCCTGCCATGATCCGCTCCTCCGGCCACATGTGGGGCCCGGACGGCAAGGAAGCTGACACCCTGGCCGTGATCCCGGACAGCTCCTACGCCGGTATCTATCAGGTTGTCCTGGACGACTGCCGCGCCAACGGTGCGTTCGATCCCACCACCATGGGCACCGTTCCCAACGTGGGCCTCATGGCACAGGCAGCCGAAGAATACGGCAGCCACGACAAAACCTTCGAGATCCAGGCAGCCGGTACGGTCCAGCTCGTGGACAGCAAGGGCAACGTCCTTACCGAGCACCAGGTCTTCCCGGGCGACATCTGGCGCGCATGCCAGACCAAGGACATCCCGGTCCGCGACTGGGTGAAGCTGGCCGTCACCCGTGCCCGCGCTTCCCAGACCCCCGCTGTGTTCTGGCTGGACGAGACCCGCGCGCACGACGCAAACCTGATCGCCAAGGTCAACGAGTACCTCAAGGACCACGACACCGAGGGCTTGGACATCAAGATCCTTTCCCCGGTTGAGGCCACGGCCTTCACCTTGGAGCGCATCCGCAAGGGCGAGGACACCATTTCCGTTACCGGTAACGTCCTCCGCGACTACCTCACGGACCTGTTCCCGATCCTCGAGCTCGGCACCAGCGCCAAGATGCTTTCCGTCGTTCCGCTGATCAATGGTGGCGGCCTGTTCGAGACCGGCGCCGGTGGCTCCGCTCCCAAGCACGTCCAGCAGTTGGTCAAGGAAAACCACCTCCGCTGGGACAGCCTGGGCGAGTTCCTTGCACTGGCCGTCAGCTTCGAGCACCTTGCCACCACCACAGGCAACGCCCGCGCACAGGTCCTGGCGGACACGCTGGACCGCGCCACGGGCACGTTCCTGCTGGAAAACAAGTCCCCGCGCCGCAGCGTTGGCGAGCTGGACAACCGTGGAAGCCACTTCTACCTGGCCACCTACTGGGCCCAGGAACTGGCCAAGCAGACCGAAGACGCCGAGTTGGCAAAGGACTTCGCAGCAATCGCTGAAGCCCTGACCTCCAACGAAGAAGCAATCGTGGGCGAGCTTGCCGCAGTCCAGGGTCCCGCGGTGGACCTCGGCGGTTACTACCGTCCGGACGCCGCCAAGGCCGCTGAGATCATGCGTCCGTCAGCTACGTTCAACAAGGTTCTCGCGGACCTGAAGAAGTAGGTCCGGCATAACGAAACCGGCCCGCAGGCAATGCCTGCGGGCCGGTTCCTTTTAAGCGTGTATTCAGCGGTCCGCGCGGAACCGCTCAGGTGCCATGCCGCCGTCGACGATGTCCTTCAGCACCCGGCCGATAGCGGGCGTGAACTTGAAACCGTGACCGGAGAAACCGGCGCCCACCACCAGCGGGCCGAAGTGGTCCAGCACAAAATCCTCGTTGGGCGTGGTGGTGTACGTGCAGCTGATGGGAACCGCGGTGGAAGGGTCGACGCCGGGAAGCCACTCTTCTGCGTAGCGCACCAACGCTTCCATCTGGTGGGGGATGGGCTCGAACGTGCGCTCGTCCGGATCCATGACCGGGCCCACGCCGTGCCAGCCCGCCTTCACGCCTTCGCCGGGGGTGAGCATGCCGTACACGGGGCTGTACCAGTACTCGTATGCTTCATTGTTCGGATCGGGGTCCGGGCTGTGGTTGAAGCTCGGCCACACCAGCGTGTTGTCCGTGGGTGTGAAGTGGGCGGGCTGCTCCTGGGTGACCACCAACGCCGGCAGGTCAGTGAGCTTGCCAATGAGTTTCGGGGTCCAAGCGCCGGCCGTGACCACTACCCGGCTGGCGGTGTACTCCACCTCCTCTGTCACCACCACGGCGGACTCGCTGCCGTTGACGCGGATGTCCTTGACCGGCGTCGAGTAGTGGAACACCGCACCGTGGGCCTCGGCTGACTTGCGCAGGGCCACAAGGGCGTCAGCCGAACGGATCCGGCCTGAGCCCGGCACAAAGAGGACGTCGGTGGCGAAGTTCATTCCCAGCCAGCGGTTGGCGGCCTCATCGGGGGAAATGAAGTGGCTCTCGATCCCGCGGGCCTGGTGGGCTTCCCGCACTTGCTTCAGCTGGGGGACGTTTCCGTGGTTGACCAGGCCCACCATGTCCAGAAGCGGTGCGCCGTTTTCGGCCGCAAGCTCATCCCACAGAATCTTGGACTCGGCCAGGAGGTCCAGGTAGTCGGCCTCGGCGTAGGCGGTGTTGAAGTTGCGGGTGGCGCCGTGCGAAGCCCCGATGTGATGTCCGGCCTCGAACTGCTCCAACAGAACCACCGAGCGCCCTGCCCGGGCGAGTTGCCAGGCGGCAGCCGATCCCATGGCTCCTCCGCCAACAACTACAACGTCAACCTGCATGCCTGCTCCATCCACCGTTGGCCCACTTCAGAACCGCAGCCACAATTTGTGGCCACCTCCCATTCTGCCCCCACTCACCCAACTGGGGGACAGCAAACGTCGTAATGAGGGCTCAATGGAGCATGTGCTGTCCCCCAGTTGGGTCAGCCATGCAGCGTTACGCGGCCAGGCGCCTGCGGATCCACGCGGAGAACTGGTCCACCACAATGATCAGCACCAGCACGATCAGAATGTGCGTGAGCATGGAGTCGAACTGGAACGACTTGATGGACTGGTTGGCGGCATGGAAGATTGGAACCCGTGAAATTCCTGCACCCGTCTCCCACGTCCTCTGCCCGCGGCGTCACGATCCTTCGTGTGGTGTTCGGCGCGCTCCTGATGGTGCACGGCTTCCAGAAGTTCATGGCCGGGCATGCTGCGTTTGCCGCTTCTGTGGCCGCCATGGGTGTGCAGCGGCCGGAGATTGTTGCCTGGCTGGTGATCGCGGGCGAGCTGGGTCTCGGTCTGCTCCTGGTTCTTGGTGCACTGACCCGGGTGGCAGGATTTCTGGCGGCGATCATGTTCGCGGGGATCTGGTTCGTGACGGAAGCGGGCAAGCCCCTGCTCACCGATAAGTCCGGTGTCACCGCCGAACTCCTGATCATTTACGTTGCCATCTCCATCGCCTTTGTGTTCCTCGGGCCTGGAGCACTGTCCTTGGACCGCAAACTGGCGCGGCAACCGGCCCGCCGTTAACACAGTCGCGTTAACTCACGACGGCGGCACGAGCCCCGCGGGCCCGACCAACTTACCGGGCGTCGTTGGGGTACCGGATGCCCAGCTGTGACCTCACGCCGTCAAAGAGGCGCATGACGTTGACCGAGTCTTCCAGCGGCATGACAGGGCTTTCGGTGACGCCCCGCTGGATGCAACGAGTGACCTCACGGAGTTCATAGGTGTAGCCGATGCCCACCACGTCAAACCGCTCGCGGCGCGGCTCGTCCCAACCAATCCGGATCAGCAGTTCGCGGGGGTTGTTCACCGAGCCAACGGTCTGCAGGAACCCCAGCCCGCCGGCCACCGTGGCAATCCGGGGTCCATGTGCCATCAGCGAGGACGTCAGTTGTGCCTGGGCGCCGGTGTCGTAGCCAAGGGTCAGGGCGTTTTGACTGTCCACGCCGTCGTCATTGAGCGTGCCTATTGCGGTGACGGACTGCGGGAAGCCCAAAGTCCCCAGCGCCCAGAGCAGTGGGTAGACCGTGATGTCCAGGAGTGCTCCGCCGCCGTCGTTGAGAGCCCAGATTCGTGCCGCCGGATCATAGGGTGCAGGGAATCCGAGGTCGGCGCTGACCCACTGGATCTGTCCAAGCTCTCCGGAAGCGGCGATCTCGAAGGCGCGCTGCATACTCGGCAGGAACCGGCTCCATACGGCTTCCATGAAAAACACCTTCTGGTCCCGCGCCAGCTTCACCAACTCGGTGGCTTCGCGGGCATTGATAGTGAGGGCTTTCTCGCAAAGCACGTGCTTGCCGGCACGCAAGGCCGCCGATGCAATCTGGAAGTGCTGGGCATGCGGTGTCGCTACATACACCACGTCCACAGCGGGATCTTCGAACAGTCGCTGGTAGCCGGGTACGCCGCCGTCGTCCCCGTAGCCCTTAGTGAAGCCAAGAGTATGGGCAAACGCATCTGCGGCAGCCTGCGTGCGGGAGCTCACTGCATAAAGCTCGGCGTCCTCAAGCAGCGCCAGGTCTTGGGACACACTGTTGGCGATGTTGCCCGTTGACACCACACCCCACTTCAGGCGCCGGCCGGTCGATACCCGGGGATCCTGATTGGTTTGGGTGGAAAGCCACGGCACGGCGATAGGGAGTGTCATGGGCTTTATCCTCTCATTCCGGGCAAGTCATTCCGGTAGACGTGCCAACGGCTGCGAGTGTGCTTGGTGCGCACCCCTTTACGCCGCCCGCTCCCGTAAGCTCTGGTGCGCCGGGCGGGTACGGGTGCGCCCGCGGGGAAGGTGGGGTGCGCCGGGCGGGAACAGGTGCACGAGGTAGCGCAGGGGGGAGCGTGTGCTTTGTGCGCACCCTTTTACGCCGCCCGCCCCCGTAACCTCTGGTGCGCCGGGCGGGTACGGGTGCGCCGGGCGGGGGTCATCCACGCGATCCGGTTCTGACCTCCTCCGTCAGCCGGCCCTGCTGAAGCCGGAAGCAGCGCTCGGTTTTCTGCGCCAGGCTGCGGTCGTGCGTGACTACCAGGATGGTGGTGTTGTGATCGCGGCTCAGCGAGCTCAGGAGTTCGATGATGTGCTCGCCGGTTTGCTCATCGAGGTTTCCGGTGGGCTCATCGGCGAGGATCAGCTTGGGCTCGTTGGCCAGTGCCCGGGCAATCGCGACACGCTGCTGCTCCCCACCCGACAATCGGTTGGTGCGGCGCGAGTGCTTCTCCGGGTCCAACTGAACCTGCTCCAACAGTTCCTTGGCGCGCTTCAAACGTGAAGCTTTGCGGACACCGGCGAACTCCATGGGCAGCATCACGTTGTCCACTGCGCTGAGGTTGGGGATCAGGTTGAACTGCTGAAACACGAATCCTATGTCCCGGCGGCGGTACTCGGTCAGCTTGCCGTCCGGCAGCCCGGCGAGGCTGACGCCATCCACGACGACGTCACCTGAGGTGGGCTTGTCCAGTGCACCCAGGAGGGACAACAGCGTGCTTTTTCCACTGCCGCTCTTGCCCACGATGGATGCCAGCGAACCCTTTTCGAGTTCGAAGCTCACACCATTGACGGGTTTAATGGTCCGGTCTCCGGACTTGAACTGACGGACCAGGTCCTTGACTACGATCACGGCTATTCTCCTCGGAGTACTTCGATGGGACGGATACGGGCGGTCAGCAATGCGGGGACCAGCGCGCCGATGATGGCTACGGCAAACACGGCCGCGATGCCGGCTGCGAGCACGCCGGGGGAAACGCTCGCAGTCACTGAGGTGAGCAGTTGGGAGGCGCCACCGAAGGGTCCACCCTGGCCACCGCCAGGAAAACCGCCACCGATCCCGCCGCCGGCAACTCCACCGTTTGGCATGGCCCCGGCCAGTCCGCCGCCGCGCTGGGTGGTGGTTGCCGCCGTCGTGGTGGTGTTCGAACTGATGAGTGCCGACGCAATACCGCCGCTGGCCAATGAAGCGATGACTGCACCCACAACACTGCCCAGGGCTACGAGCACCAAGGACTCGAGGACGAACTGCAATCCGATGGTGCGGTTGCGGGCGCCGATAGCCTTCAGGACGCCGATTTCGCGGCGGCGCTCACGGACCAGCATGACCATGATGAGCAGGATAATGATTCCGGCTGTGGCGAGGGCTGCGATGAAAGCGATGAGTGAGATGTTTTTGACGCTGTCCAGTGAGCTGACGGCAGTTTCGAGGTTTCGCTGGCCCTGGGTGACGTCGGCCTTATCCGTGCCGAGTGCATCCTGGACGGCAGCTTTGGTGCTGTCCACGTTCTCCATGCTGTTGACCGTGACGATCATGGTGGAAAGTTCATTCGGCGTTTCAGCCAGAGTCTGGGCTTCCGGGAGGGTGACGTAGACGGCGTTGTTGCCAAAGGTGGTTCCGGCGTCAAAGATCCCCGCCACGGTGAAGGTTTTGTCCTGGATGGTGAAAGTGGAGCCCACGCTCAGGGCGTTCTTCTCAGCCAAGGACGTGCCTACCAGAGCCTTCGCTTCTGAGGCTGTGTAGTCGCCAAGTCCGGTGCCGCTGGTGATGTCCAAAGCCTTCCCGGTGCTGTCCACCTCTGCGCCGATACCTGTTGCTGTGATCGGGAGGGTACGGGTGGGCTGGGTGCCGGTTGAGCCGGTTGTTCCGGCGGTGCCGTTGCGGTTGCCGAGCGTACCGGCATCGACGGCGGCCGTCAGGTTGGTGCTGACCGTCGCCTGCTGTCCGCCGGGACCGAAGCCACCACCCGGGCCGGCCTGCTGGGTGGTGCCGGTGGTTGAATCTGCGGTTGCCGTGGTGGCAGTCTGCAGACGCAAGGCCTTGGTGCCCACTACCGCCGTCACGTTGGCCACCGACGCCGCAGTCTCAGCCTCCGCCGTCGTCAGCGGTTCGCCGCCGCCTTCGAAGCCTTGGCCGCCTGCCGGATTCACTGTCAGGGTGGTGCCAACCGAAGCGTTGAGCTCCTGGACCTTGGCGCCCACCGCCTGGTTGGCCACCAGCATGGCCAGTGCCAGGCCAATGGCTACGGCCAGGACGGCAACAACCGCCGCCGTTCTGATTTTGTTGCGGAAGGCATTGCCTACGCTTCGGGCAAGGACGCTCACGTTTCTCCTCTTGACCTGTAAGTTTTGTTGGGCCCACTGGACGCGGGCTGCAGATCCAAGACTCGTGAGTGCTGCTGTGCGGGAAGCCTGCCGAAGCTATGCGTGGGCTGTGAAAGCCCGGACTTCGCCAGATCGGAGTGAAATTCTGCTGGATCATTCGCTTTCGCTGTTATCCGGAGGCCCGGAATTCCGGGGTTCTTGCCCGGGCAGGTTCCCGATGATCCAGCAGAATTTTGGCAAAGCGAAAAGCCCCGGCCCACCAATGGCGGACCGGGGCTTGCTTGAAGAGGTGCTACTTGGTGATCGGGCCGAGTACCGGATCGTCAACGTAAGCGGTCTTGACGTTCTCTGCGGTCACAATCTGCGGAGGCAGGAGGAACGCGGGGACGGTCTTGACGCCGTTCTTGTAGGAGTCCTTGTCGTTGATCTCCAGCTGCTTACCGGCCTGGAGGTCCTTCACCATGGTGATGGCGTGCTCAACGAGCTTGCGGGTGTCCTTGTTGATGGTGGAGTACTGCTCGCCTGCAATGATCGACTTCACGGACTCAACTTCAGAGTCCTGGCCGGTCACCACGGGGAGCGGCTTGCCGGCGGCCTTGACGGAGGTCAGGACTGCACGGGCCAAGGTGTCGTTCGGGGAAAGAACGCCGTCCAAGGAAGCGGTGCCGTAGCTGCCGGTGAGCAGCGTGTCAGCGCGACGCTGGGCGTTTTCAGCCTTCCAGCCCTGGGTAACAGCCTGCTCGAACGAGGTCTGGCCGGAGAGGACCTTGAGGGTGCCATCATCGATCTTCGGCTTGAGTACGCTCATGGCGCCGTCAAAGAAGACCTTCGCGTTGGCATCATCCGGGGAACCGGCGAAGAGCTCGATGTTGTACGGGCCGGACGCCTTCTTGGCCTTCATGCCGTCCAGCAGGGCCTGGCCCTGGAGGACACCAACCTTGAAGTTGTCATAGGCCACGTAGTAGTCCACGTTCTCGGTGTTGAGAAGCAGACGGTCGTAAGCAATGACTGTGGCACCGGAGTCCTTGGCCTGCTGGAGCTGCGTACCCAGCTGGGCGCCGTCGATCGCTCCCACAATGATGACCTTGGCACCCTTGGTGACCATGGCACTGATCTGGTTCTGCTGCTCGGACACGCCGCCGTTGGCGAACTGGACGTCGGCCTTGAATCCGGCACCCGTGAGGCCGTCGTTGAACAGCTTCTCCGCGAGGACCCAGTTTTCACTGGTCTTCTGCGGAAGTGCGACGCCGATCAGCGAGTCCTTGGGGAACGCTTCCCCGCCTGCCGTGCTGGTGCTTGAGCCGCTGTCAGTGCGGCCGCAGGCTGTCAGCGCCAGTGCCGCGATGGCAGCGACTGCTGCTGCCTTTCCTGCTTTACCAAACATTCGCATATCTTGGTTCACTTTCTGTGTGGTGGGGTGGAGCGAGTCGTATGGAAGCGGATTACGCTTCCTTGGAGATGACCTCTTTGGTGGACGTGACTTCGTCCGGCTTGATCTCGTTGTTGTTTCGCTGGAAACCCTTGATCAGCATGCCCGTGATGGACCTCTTGCCCTGGGACTTGTTGTAGACATCGAAGGCGACTGCGGCCAGGAGCACCAGGCCCTTGATGATCTGGGTGAGGTCGGCACCAACACCCAGGAGCTGGAGGCCGTTGTTCAGGACAGCCATCACCAGGCCACCGACAATCGAGCCGATCACGGTTCCAACGCCACCGGTAACTGCAGCGCCACCGATGAAGACGGCTGCGATCGCATCCAGTTCCCAACCGACGCCGTCGAACGGGCCCGACGCCGTGGAGCGGGCAACGAAGATCATGCCGGCCAAGCCGGCCAGGATGGACATGTTCATCATGACCATGAAGTTGACCTTCTTGGACTGCACGCCGGAGAGCTCGGCTGCGTGGCGGTTGCCACCCACCGCGTAAACGTGGCGGCCGAGGACGGTCTTGTCAGCGATGAAACCGTAGATGAGCACCAGCACGGCGAGGATCAGGCCGGGGATGGGGAAAGAAGTGCCGGGGCGGCCGGTAGCGAACAGGTAGGTCGCGTAAAGGATGGCACCGCAGATCAGGACCAGCTTAGTGACCTCCACCCAAAGCTCGGGTACGTCGGCGCCAAGGGCTTTGGCTGCGGCACGGGCACGCACGGACATGATCACAACGAAGGCTGCGGCCACAATGCCGATGAGCAGTGTGAGGTTGTTGAAGCCCGTGTTCGGGCCGATCTCGGGCAGGTATCCCGAACCAATGAACTGGAAATCCTTGGAAACGGGGATGGTGTTGGACTTGCCCACAAACTGGTTGAATCCGCGGAACAAGAGCATGCCGGCCAGGGTCACGATGAAGGCCGGTATGCCTACGTAGGCTGTCCAAAGGCCTTGCCAGGCGCCGATCACCGCGCCCAGAAGCAGGCCGAAGAGGACGCCTGCCCACCAGGGCAGGCCCCAATCCCGCATGGCAAGGGCAACGGATACGCCCACGAATGCTGCTACGGAACCTACGGAGAGGTCGATGTGGCCGGCGATGATGACCAGGACCATGCCGATTGCCAGGATCAGGATGTAGGAGTTGCCGTTGAACAGGTTGATCACGTTGCCTGGGGTCAACGTCCGGCCACCGGTGAAGATCTGGAAGAAGACGATAAGTGCCACCAGGGCGAAGATCATGCCGAACTGGCGGGTATTGCCACCAAATAGCTTCTTGAGCGCGTTCATTGTTTTGGTCCTTGTGTCAGGAAGGGGTAAGGCTGGGCCAACGGTCAGACTGTGGTGCGGGCGGAAGTCATGAGCTTCATGAGGCTTTCCTGGGTTGCTTCGTTCTTGTCCAGGACACCGGTGATGGCGCCTTCAAAAATGGTGTAGATGCGGTCGGACAGGCCCAGGAGCTCCGGAAGCTCCGAGGAAATGACAATCACTCCCTTGCCTTGGTTGGCGAGCCGTTGGATGATGCCGTAGATCTCGTACTTGGCACCCACGTCTATACCGCGTGTGGGTTCATCCAGGATCAGGAGGTCCGGATCGGTGAACATCCACTTGGCCAGCACCACCTTTTGCTGGTTGCCGCCGGAGAGCTTCGCAACGCCTTCCTCAACCGAGGGAGTCTTGGTCCGCAGTGACTTCCGGTATTCCTCAGCAACGGAGAATTCCTTGCGGGTGTCCACCACGCTGTAATTGCTGATCTTGTCCAAACCAGCAGCAACCGTGGTGGTCTTGATGTCATCGAGCAGGTTCAGGCCCAGCGACTTGCGGTCCTCTGTGACGTAGCCAAGCCCCGCATCAATGGCGGCACGGACAGTACGGAGGTTGACCGGCTTGCCATCCTTGTACACCTGCCCCTTGATAAAGCGTCCGTACGAATGGCCGAACAGGGAGCGTGCCAGTTCCGTGCGTCCGGCGCCCATGAGACCGGCGAAGCCCACAATTTCGCCGCGTCGGACGTAGAAGTTGGAGCCTTTGCAGATCAGGCGGTCTTGGATCTGGGGGTGGCCCACCGTCCAGTCCTTGACTTCGAAGAAGACTTCACCGATCTTGGGCTCGTGATCGGGGAAGCGGGACTCGAGCGTCCTGCCCACCATGCCCTTGATGATGCGGTCCTCATCCACGCCGTCGCGCTTGACGTTCAGCGTTTCGATCGATTTGCCGTCGCGGATGATAGTGATCTCGTCCGCGATCTGTTCGATCTCGTTGAGCTTGTGCGAAATGATGATCGATGTGATGCCCTTGCCTTTGAGGCCAAGGATCAGGTCCAGCAGGTGCTGGGAATCGGATTCGTTCAAGGCGGCGGTGGGCTCGTCCAGGATCAGCAGCCGAACGGACTTGTTCAGTGCCTTGGCGATTTCCACCAACTGCTGCTTGCCGACGCCGATTTCCTTGATGGGGGTGTCAGGGTCCTCGCGCAGGCCTACGCGGGCCAGCAGTTCCATGGAACGCTTACGTGCTTCCGCCCAGTCGATCACACCCCATTTGGTGGGTTCGTTGCCCAGGAAGATGTTCTCCATGATGGACAGTTCCGGGATCAGGGCCAGTTCCTGGTGGATGATCACGATGCCGGCTGCTTCGCTTGCGCGGATGTCCTTGAACTGCTGCGTCTCGGCCTGGTACACGATGTCGCCCGTGTAGCTGCCGTAGGGGTAGACGCCGGACAGGACCTTCATCAGGGTTGATTTACCGGCCCCGTTTTCTCCGCAGATGGCATGGATTTCTCCGGCCATCACGCGCAGGCTCACATTCGACAAGGCCTTCACGCCCGGGAATTCCTTCGTGATCGAGCGCATCTCCAAGAGGATGGGATCACCTTGCGTGTCGAGGGATGTCATCAGCCCTTACGCCTCCAATGCATGACTTCGTTGTCGGCCCCGCAATGGCGAGGCTGTCTGATCAAAAAGTAAACTGGATCACCCGTCTTGTCGTCAAGACTTGAACGCATGATCCAGCTAACGATTTCGTTACCTACCGGTAATACCGGCATGTTGGAACACCAGGGCGGCTGCTCCAAGCGCTTCCGCACGTGCCCCAAGGGAGGACATTGCGAGGTGGGTCGTCTCTCCCACAACGGGTACTGCATGGCGTATCAAGCCCCTTCGAATGGGGTCCAAAAGGAGGTCACCGAGGCCCGCCAACGGACCGCCCACAACAATGACTTCAGGGTTGATGAGGTTGGAAACGTTGCCCAGCGCGCGGCCTACCGCCAGCCCGGCGTCGTCCACTACGCGTTGGGTGGCGGAGTCCCCGGCGAGGCAATTGCGGACGATGTCCTGCGGCGTCAGCAACCCTTCCTGGCCGCGCCCCAACAGCTCGATCATGGTGGTGGTGGACGCGATGGTTTCAAGGCAACCCCTGTTGCCGCAGCGGCATACCAGGCCGTGTTCGTGGATGGTGGCGTGGCCGATTTCTCCGGTGATGCCAACGTTGCCGTAGTAGGGAAATCCGTTGAGGATCAGACCGGCGCCGATGCCCGAACCGATCTTGAGGAACATCAGATTGGAAACTCCGCTGTGCGGCCCCCAGGTCACCTCGGAGAGTGCGCCCAAGTTCGCGTCGTTATCAACAAAAACGGGGCAGTTCAGCGCTTCCTCAAGCCGGTGGAGGATGTCAATGCCCACCCATTCGGGCAGGATGGCACCTTGCGCCACGGTGCCGGATCGACGGTCAATAGGGCCCGGAATGCCCGCACCGGCTCCCACTACTGCGGTGCGGTCAATGCCGTTTTCACGGAGCAATTTTTCCAGCAGCAGGACGGCGGCGGCGATGCCTTCCTCAGCCTGATGGCCCAGCGGCAATTCGATGTAGTCCTCGGCAATGACGTGATAGCCCAGCGAGGCAAGGACCACCCGCAGATGGCGGCGTCCAAAGTCGATTCCGACGGCTACCGCACCGTTGCTGTTCAACCGCACGTTGGTTGCCCGGCGTCCGGAACTCGTGGTGGGCTCCGTGGACACCAGCCCGGCATCCTGCATGATTTTGACGATGTTGGAAACTGTGGCTGTGGAAAGCCCGGTCTGCCGCGAGAGCTCAGCTTGCGTGGAGGGCCCGCTCAACAGGCATTCGATAATGCGCTGCTGGTTCAGGTGGCGCAGAGCGGACTGTGAGCCGGGTTTTCGTGGGTGGCTCTTCGTTGAGCGCTGCGTTGCGGGCATGACAAGAAGATTGCCCCACAAGCGAGCTTGTAGTCAAGAAGTGAACACAAGGAGTCAACTCTCACCGACATACTCCAACGCAAGAACGCTTGCTACGCACCCCTTGTGGGGCCTGCTGTGCGTGCTTAGATCCCGGTTTGGGGCGTAGAGCGGGCCCCGCAACGCGAGCCCTGTTCCTTGTGGGGCCTGCTATGCGCGCTTAGATCCCGGTTTGGGGCGCAGAGCGGGCCCCGCAGCGTGAGTCCTGTTCCTTGTGGGGCCTGCTATGCGCGTCAAGATCCCGGTTTGGGGCGCAGAGCGGGCCCCGCAACGCGAGTCCTGTTTCTTGTGGGGCCCGTTATGCGCGCTTAGATCGTAGGTTGGGACGCAGGGCGGGCCCCGCAACGCGAGAGGCGGGGGCAATGCGTCCCGCTTCGGCGGCGTGCAGGTCCAATTGCCCCGCTCCTTGCGTCCCGGCGAGGCCTACGCTTGAAGAAGAAACCTCTCGGGCCCATGAGTGAGGCATCGGGAACAGGCGAAACCAAGGTGGTAATGATGCTGCTCTCAGTCCTGCAGGCGAACGCTTCAGTCATGGACGTTGAGGCGAACCTGCGCACAATCGACGACGCCGCACAGCGCGCCGCCCACGCAGGGGCCGGGTTGCTCCTCACTCCGGAGTTGTTCCCCGTGGGATATGCCCCTCTGCGGCTGCATGCCGAACTGGACCCTGCCACCCTGCCTGGCATTCGCCAACGTTTGGCTGACATCGCGCGCCGGCACAAGATCGGTCTGGTGTACAGCCTTCCGGCGCTGAGCCGGCAGGAAGCCGTCAACCAACAACAGGCCACGCACGACGACGCCGCGCAGCCGCCTCACGCTAATGCCGGCTGGAACATCACGGCTACTCTGCTGGACGCCTCCGGCGTCGAGGTCCTCAACTACGCGAAGGTGCATCTCTTCGGCCCCGAGGAGCACAAGGCGTTTGTGGCCGCCCAAGAACCTCCCGCCGTCGTGGATTTCAACGGGATCCGTACGTCGATGCTGATCTGCTACGACGTCGAGTTCCCCGAAGCGGTGCGCGCCGCAGCCACCCGCGGCGCTGAACTCCTACTGGTGCCGACAGCCCTTTCCGCCGGGTTCGACAACGTGCCGCAAGTACTCATCCGAGCCCGTGCCCTGGAGAGCCAACTCAACGTGGCCTACGCCAACCACTCCGGACATGAGGATGTGTACAACTTCCTGGGCGGCAGTGTGGTGGCAGGACCGGACGGTTCCCTGCTTGCAGCGGCGGGAGAGTCCGCTACCCTCCTGTTCGCCGAGGTTGGCACAGAAATGGTGAAAGCTGCACGCAACGAAGTCCCGTACCTGCGTGAGCGCAGGCCGGACCTGTATGGGGAGTGGGACAGGCGCGCCTAGTCGACCGTCCCCTCCGCAGGAAGGCCAGCCACCAGTTCGTCCACGTACTGCAACGCGAACCACAACTCGGCGCGCACCTGTGCCTGGTTAAGGTCCATGTCCAACAGCTCCCCGAGGACGCCAATCTGCCGCCGGACGCTGTTCCTGTGCAGCCCCAACAGCTTGGCGGAACCGTCCCAGCTGCCGTTTTCGCTGAGCCATCCCCGGAGCACAGCCAACAGTGGGTCCCGGCGGTCCGGTTCCAGCGCGAGCACGGGCGCCAGGAGCCGCTCAGCCAGAAGCGTCCCGGCTTCGCGCCCCAAAAGCCCGGCGACGGACCAGGTCACCTCGTCCACGCGTGCGCTCTTACCGGTGGTCACCACACGGCTTCGCAGGGAGCTGGCCCTTTGATAGGCGGCCTGCAGCCCAAGCAGTTCTGTCGGCTCGCCAATCACCAGCCGCCAGCCAAGTTTCTCCACATCGGAGAGCAGTGAGTCGTCCACCTTGAACCGGGTAATGGCGGCGAAGCCGTAGTCGGTGATTTCCACCAGCTTGGTGTCGAACAGCCTCCGCCATTGCAGGAGCTCACGGACCGGGCCATCGTCCGTAGCGCCATCCACCCTGACACCCTGTACCACGCGCATCTGCCCGGATCTGGTGGACGATAGGCTCTGGGCCAGCAGGTCTTTGAGGCCGTTGACGTGTTTGGTGGAGCCGGACACCAGCGAATCCGGGTGGAGCAGTACCGCGGTGGCCAGCTGGCTGGGAGCCAACGAGCCGCTGGTCCGCTGCCGCACCAGCAACTCCAACAGTCCCACAGCGGACTGCACCACGTTGTTCTGGGCGGGCGTCAGTGGTGTGTCCGAGCCGAGGATCAACGCGCCCAAGTTCGCGTCCTTGGTGCTGCGCAGCGGGTGCCCGAACACCAAAGCTGAGCCCGGTTGTTCGAAGCCGTCCATCTCCACCCGCGGACCGCTGCCGGAAAGGAGGCGCTCCAGCATCGGCGCCAACAAAGAATGCTCGACGCCGGTGCTGCCGCCGGCGTCCTGCCCGGCGGCTCGGTGACCGGCGGCTCCCTGCCCGGCGGCCCTGTGCCCGCGCGCCCGGACCCGCCCATCGGCCCCCACAAGGACTGCCCACACCGGAACCCGCTGAACAAGTGCGGCGAGAAGTTCGTGCTCGGGCCTGGGGGAGAGAACCGCCCGCATCAGTTGCCGGTTGGTCTCTGCCAGCTGCCGGAAAGCCTTCGCATTGTCGGTTTCCAGGAGTTGGGAAAACTCCAGCCCGATCGCAGCGAACGGCACGGACTCCGGCACCTCGAACAAGGTGAGGTTGTGCTTCCTGCAGGCGTCCAGCAGGACGTCAGGGACGGCGTCGAAATAGGGCCTGATGCCAAAGCCAAGGGCCGCTACCTTGGCGCCAACAAGTCGCTGAACATAGGCGTCCACCTTGGCCGCCGAGCCGCCCTCCCCAAGGAAAGGCAACCCGGCGGTGAGGAGGAATTCACCCTCCGGCAGGTAAGGCGTGGGGTCCTCAAGCTCGCTCGGTTCCACCCACCGCAGCAGCGAGGCGCCGCTGCCGCCGTCGTGAAGCATTTTCAACTCCGGCGGCAGCTGCTGTAGGAACTGCTCGAGCGTGACGAAACTCAGGCGGGCGGTGGCGGGCTCAGGCGTCATTGACCTGCCCGGCGACGGCCGGCTCCTGGTAGTCGGGGCACTCGTAAGCACTGGAAGCGTAGGCGCGCGGCAAGCGCGGGGCTATTCTGTTGATGATCTCGTCGCCGTGGCTGCCAATGGCCGCGCCCCAGTCGTCCGCGCTCGCAGCGCCGCAAGCAGGATCACCGAACAACACCGCGGTATCACCCACAGATATTCCTGAAGCGTCCGGGCCCAGATCCACCATGAACTGGTCCATGCACACCTTGCCGATCACCGGCACGCTGCGGCCTGCAATGTTCACTACCGAGCGGCCGCTGATGCCCTTGGGGATGCCGTCCGCATAGCCGAGCGGGATGAGGCCAAGGTAGCGGGGCTCGTAGGTGATTGCTTGGTGTTCGTAGCTGACGCCGGTGCCTGCGGGGACCTTCTTGACCATGACCAAGGGGGCTGTCACGCTGAGCGCCGGCCGCAATCCGAAGTCGGCCGGGTTCAGGTGGTCAGCCGGAGCAAGCCCGTAGATGGCCAGTCCTGCGCGCACCATGTCGAAGTGGAATTCGGGCCGGTCCAGGATGTTTGCGGAGCTGGATACGTGCCGGAGTTCGGGGCTGAGCCCCGCTTCGCGTGCCTCGCGGACGGCGTCCTCGAACTCAGCGACGGCGGTGGCATTACCCGGGTGGGCGGGGACATCGGCCCAGGCCAGGTGGGTCCAGAGTCCCCGTACTCGAAGTGTGCCGTCGAGCTCGGCCTGCCGCGCCTGCGCCACAAGTTCAGGCCAGTCTTCCTTCCGTGCACCGCCGCGGCTCAAACCGCTGTCCAGTTCCAAATGCACGACGGCGGGACGGCCAAGGCGCTTGGCGATCCCTGCCAGCACCTGAAGTTGGCTGACGCTTCCGAGGGAAACATCAATGTCATTTTCAAGCGCCTCAAGGATGGTGGCGCTGGTCTGGGATGCCAGATAGAGCCAGGAAAGTATAGGCACGGTGATTCCCGCTTGGCGGAGCGATATGGCCTCGCTGAGCTGGGCCGTCCCCAGCCAGTCCGCGCCGGCGTCCACTGCTGTTTGGGCCACTTCAACCAGTCCGTGGCCGTAGGCGTTGCCCTTCACTACTGCCATGAAAAACGGCGCCTCGGTGCGCTTCTTCAGGGCTCTGACATTCTCTGAAATGGCGGACAGATCCACGGTGACCTGGCCGGAAAGGGCCGCCGGAGCTGCCTCTTGATAGTGTGCATTACGTCTCATGCTTGAACACTATAGGTCATTTTGCACCATGATGAGAGATGGCTCACATGCCAGTCTTGTGGAGGGGAAATCAAAACCACTTTGAAGGGACGTCAAGGGTGACTGTGCCTGTGAACACCAAAAACCCGGCAGCGGCAAGCGGCTCAAGGCCGAGCCTGGGCGCGCAACTTCTGCGCCGCAAGCCCATCGGCCAGATGGTCAACGAGGCCGGAAGCGGCGAAGGCGGTACGCCGTTGGTCCGCAGCTTCGGGGTCCTCCAGCTGACCATGATCAGCGTTGGTGCCACGCTTGGCACCGGCATCCTGGTGATCCTTGGCGAGTCCGTGCCGCTGGCAGGTCCCGCAATCTGGATCTCGTTCGTGATTGCGGGTTTGGCTGCGCTGCTCTCGGCTGTGTCCTATGCCGAAATGGCCGGGCTCGTGCCGGTGGCAGGCTCGTCCTACTCCTACTCCTACGCCACCATGGGTGAAGGCATGGCGTGGATCTGTGGTTGGTGCCTGGTGCTGGAATACGCCGTGTCCGTGGCCGCCGTTGCCGTTGGCGCCGGGCAATACGTGAACGAGACCCTCGCCGCCTTCGGCCAGGTCCTGCCTGAGGCAATGAGCCAGCCACCGGGAGACGGCGGCTTGGTGAACGTTCCGGCCATGGTGATCGTGGTCCTTGCCATGGTGCTGCTGGTCCGGGGAGCCCGGGAGAGCGCCTGGATCAACACCGCCATTGTGATCATCAAGGTTGGCATCCTGATCTTCTTTTGCGCAGTAGCCTTCACTGCCTTCAACGCAGGCAACTTCGAGCCGCTGCTGCCCATGGGCGCAGCAGGCGTCTCTGCCGCAGCATCCAGCGTCTTCTTCTCCTACATTGGCTTCGACGCCGCGTCCACAGCCGGTGAGGAAGCAAGGAACCCCAAGCGCGACCTGCCCCGGGCCATCATGCTCTCCATGGTGATCGTCACCAGCATCTACGTCCTGGTTGCCGTGGCAGCCATCGGTGCACGCCCCTGGAATTGGTTCGACGGGACGGAAGCTGCTTTGGTGCAGATCCTGCACGAGATCACCGGCCAACCCTGGATTGCCTTGGTCTTCTCCATCGGCGCGGTGCTGGCCATCGCCAGTATTGTGCTGACCGTGCTCTACGGCCAAACCCGCATCATGCTCTCCATGTCCCGCGATGGAATGGTTCCCAAAGTCTTCGGCCGTGTATCCCGCCGCACCGGCACCCCGGTGGCCGGCACGCTGATCATCGGCACCGCCGTCGCCCTCACCGCAGGTTTGGTCCCGCTGGGCGCCCTGGCTGACGCCACCAGCATCGGCACGCTCTTTGCCTTCGCGCTGGTCAACGTGGCCGTCATCTACCTCCGACGCAACCGCCCGGACCTCGAGCGGAGCTTCCGGGTGCCGCTGTACCCCATCACGCCGATCCTTGGCACCCTGATGTGCGCGTATCTGATGCTCAACCTCGGCGCCGATACCTGGATCACCTTCGGTGTTTGGATGCTGGTGGGCGTCGCCATCTACTTCGGCTATGGACGCCGGAACTCCAAGGTAGCCGCGCTCAGTGAGCAGGACTACCGTGAACTAACCACCAGGGCCGTGAGCCCGGAACCTGTGAAAGCAGAAAACTCATGACCATCGCCACCGAACTTCCGCTCGCCGGGCCGGCCGCCCCGGACGCGGCCCCCATTACTATGCTGAACCCGGACTTCCCGTTCAGCTACGACCACTACCTGGCGCACCCGGACGGGCTCGGCGCGGTTCCCGAGGAGCTCTACGGCACGGAGGTTGCCATCATCGGCGCCGGCCTGTCCGGGCTGGTCACTGCCTATGAACTGATGAAACTCGGCCTCAAGCCAGTAATTTACGAGGCCGACCAAATCGGTGGCCGTCTGCGGACCGCCAGTTTCCCCTCCGCACCGGGCATCGTGGCGGACCTTGGCGGCATGCGGTTCCCCGTCTCCGGCAAGGCGTTCTACCACTATGTGGATCTGCTGGGGCTGGATACCCGGGAATTTCCCAACCCCATGGCGCCTGCAACGTCCAGCACCGTGATCGAACTCGCCGGTAAGAAGCACTACGCCACCACGTCAGATGAACTGCCGGAGTTCTTCCGCGAAGTTGCCGACGCCTGGAAAGCAGCAGTCAATGACGGCGCCGCCTTCGCCGAAATGCAAGAGGCCATCAAAGCCCGCGACACCAAGCGGATCAAGGAACTCTGGAATGCCCTGCTGCCGGAGTTGGATGAGCAAACCTTCTACGGGTTCATTGCCGCCAGCAAGTCCTTCAAAGAGGCTGGCTTTGCCCACCGCGAAGCGTTCGGCCAGGTAGGTTTCGGCACGGGTGGCTGGGACACTGACTTCCCCAACTCCATCCTCGAAATCCTCCGGGTGGTCTACACCGACGCGGACGACCAGCACCGCTCCATCTCCGGGGGAGCGCAAAGGCTCCCCGAGGCACTGTGGAACCACGCGCCGTCGGGCGTTAAGTACTGGCCGGAAGGCACGTCA
This sequence comes from Arthrobacter sp. 9V, assembly GCF_902506065.1. Lineage (GTDB taxonomy): Bacteria > Actinomycetota > Actinomycetes > Actinomycetales > Micrococcaceae > Arthrobacter. The sequence continues at coordinate 3,411,579 of NZ_LR732912.1, read as the reverse complement.
CTGTCGTCACTGCACAGCGGCTCGCCCCGCGGAGCCGTGGACAACATTCGCCGGTCAGAAAACGGGGACCTGGTTGTCCGCGAGAACTGGGGACGCGAAGCCAGCTACCAGGCCGTAGTGACCACCTGCCAATCCTGGCTGCTCTCCACGCGCATCCACACCGAGGAAGCGCTGTTCCCGGCAGAACTGTGGACGGCGATCGAGCGTTCGCACTACATGCAGTCGTCCAAAACGTTCGTCATGGTGGACCGCCCGTTCTGGAAGGACGTCGATCCGGAGACCGGACGCGAAGTCCTCTCCATGACGCTCACCGACCGCCTCAACCGGGCCACATACTTGCTCGACGACGGCCCGGACAAGCCCGCAGTGATGCTCCTGTCCTACACGTGGAACGACGACGCCCTGAAATGGTTGGCCCTCACCGCGGAGGAGCGCGTCAAGCTCATGCTGCACTCGCTGGAGCAGATCTACCCGGGCGTGGACATTGCCAGCCACATCGTGGGACAGCCCATTACAGTGTCCTGGGAAGCGGATCCCAACTTCATGGGTGCGTTCAAGGCCAACCTGCCCGGGCACTACCGCTACCAGCAGCGCCTCTTCACCCACTTCAAGCAGGACCAGCTGCCGGAGCACCAGCGCGGAATCTTCCTCGCCGGGGATGACGTCTCCTTCACCGCCGGCTGGGCAGAAGGCGCCATTACCACGGGCCTGAACGCCGTGTGGGGAGTGGTGAACCACCTGGGTGGCTCGTCCGCTGCCGGGAACCCCGGACCGGGCGACCTCCTGGACGAGCTCGGCCCCATCAGCCTGGACTAGCTTCCTTACGTTGCGAGGCCCGCTTTACGCCCCAAACCCCTAGGTGAGGGACGCAGAGCGGGCCTCGCAACGCATCAGTTAAGCGTGCATTTCCCGGTGCGCCGCTGCGAGCTCCTTGTAATGGGCGGCGTTGTGCTTCACGCCCTCGAACTCTTCCTCGGTCAGTTCACGGCGGACCTTGGCAGGTACCCCGGCTACGAGGGAGCGGGGCGGGATGACCGTGCCTTCCAAAACCACGGCACCGGCGGCGATGAGCGAGCCCGTGCCGATCACCGCGCCGTTGAGGATGGTGGCGCTCATGCCAATCAGGCAGTCGTCCTCCACAGTGCATCCATGGACCACGGCGCTGTGCCCCACGGAGACACGCTCGCCCACAGTGCAGGGAAAGCCGGGGTCCGCGTGGAGGACTACGTTGTCCTGGAGGTTGGACCCTGCGCCCACGCTGATCGCGGCCGTATCTGCCCGGACGGAGACGCCATAGAAGGCGCTGGAGTCCTGGGCCAACGTTGCCTTGCCGATGATCGATGCCGTAGGTGCCACAAAGGCGGATTCGTGGATGGCCGGAGTGTCCCCGGCAAAAGTGTAAGAAGGAGCCATGCAGCCCAGCCTATTGCCCAGCTGGGGGACAGCACACGTCGTAATGGGCCGTCATTGGAGCGTTTGCTGTCCTCTAGTTGGGTTCAGGGGTGCGGAGGACCAGGAATTGGTAGTGCTGTGACCAGTTTCCCGCTCCAGGCCCGGACTCCACCCCCACACCCTCCGGCCACGTTCGGAAGTGCTCCACCGATCCGTGCTCGCCAAAGATCCGCCGGACGGTGTCGTCGCTGCGCCGGCTGAAGAACCGACGCGGTTCCTCGAGGTCTTCCGGGTTCAGGACTTCACAATCCTCACCTGACCAGAGCCCGACGGCGATCGGCGAACCAGGTGCGGTGACCCGCACAAGTTCGCGGACGACGTCGTGAATTCCCGTGTTGGGGACATGCAGGAGCGTGCTCATGGTCCATGCGGCCGAGAACACAGCATCCGGAAACGGCAGGCTGCGGCCGCTGGCAACGGTAGCGTCCAACCCTGCCGTGCGCGCCAGGTGAACGCTCTCCGAGGACAGATCCACGCCGGTGTAGTGCAACCCGGCGCGGACAAAATCCAGACCCTCCACACCGGTGCCGCACCCCAGTTCGAACAAGGAATGACGGTGTTCGGATTTCAGGAGCCGGACGAACCATGCTCTGCACTCGACGCGGTGCGGCGTCAGTGCCCGGGTGTTCCGCACAGATGCCTGGCGGTCGTAGAAGACAGCCAGATCATCTTCGTGATCCGCCTCAGGGATGCCACGCATACCCTCAGCATAGAAGGGGCGCTAGTTGAACACCACGGTACGGGTGCCGTCCAGCAGAACCCGGTGTTCGGCATGCCATTGGACCGCCTGGGCCAGGGTTCGGCCTTCCACGTCACGGCCCATCTGGACGAACTGTGCGGCCGTGCGGGCGTGGTCCACACGGATGACTTCCTGCTCGATGATCGGCCCCTCGTCGAGGTCCGCCGTCACATAGTGGGCCGTGGCGCCGATGATCTTCACACCACGCGCATGAGCCTGGTGGTACGGCTTGGCGCCCTTGAAGGAGGGCAGGAATGAGTGGTGGATGTTGATGGCCTTGCCGTTCAACTCCGTGCACAGATCGTTGGAGAGGACCTGCATGTAACGGGCCAGGACGGTCAGTTCCACGTCGTGTTCGGCGATCAGCTTCAGCAGCTCCGCCTCGGCCTGCGGCTTGGTTTCAGGTGTCACCGGAATGTGGTGGAACGGGATGCCGTAGAACTTCGCCAACGGCTCAAGGTCGCGGTGGTTGGACACAATGGCCGGAACCTCGATCGGCAACGTGCCGGTGCGCTGCTGGAAAAGGAGGTCGTTGAGGCAGTGCGCGTCCTTGGAGCACAGGATCATGGTGCGGACCTTTTCGCCCACCGGGTTGATCTTCCAGGTCATGCCGAACGATTCGGCGACGGGCCGCAGCGCGGCGCTCAGTTCCGCCTGGGTGCTCGACGTCGTTGCCTCCACGCGCATGAAGAAGTTGCCTGTGCTGGGGCTTCCGTACTGCTGGGAGTCGGCAATGTTGCAGCCGGCCGCAAGGAGGGCTCCGGCTACCGCGTGGACGATGCCGGGACGGTCGGGGCAGGAGAGTGTTACAACGAAAGCGGTGGAGTCAGTCACACGATCAAGCCTACCTGTGCCGCGTTGTTGTACTGTTAACGGGTCGCAACTGGCGTTGGGTGGACTACCACCAGGGAGCGGCAATCACGAAGACCACGGATCGTACGCCTGGGCCGAGGGTCATGTCTTACCGCTGCACGCACGTGACCGATCCCTCCGTTAAAAAAGGGGACGCGGGAATGCTGCTGCCGGTAGCCTGACCTGTAGCACCACCCGTTGCCTAGCCAGGAGATCTCCGTGACTACCACAACCACTTCCGCGTCTGTCAGCAACCAGTCGCTCGCCGATCTCGATCCCGAAATCGCAGCAGTCCTCAACCAGGAACTCGGCCGCCAGCGCGGCACCCTGGAAATGATTGCGTCCGAAAACTTTGCGCCCCGCGCCGTCATGGAAGCCCAGGGCTCCGTCCTGACCAACAAGTACGCCGAGGGTTACCCGGGCCGCCGCTACTACGGCGGTTGTGAATACGTCGACGTCGCTGAGCAGCTCGCCATCGACCGCGTCAAGGAACTCTTCGGCGCCGAGTACGCCAATGTCCAGCCGCACTCCGGTGCCCAGGCGAACGCCGCAGCACTCTCCGCCATGATCACTCCGGGCGATAAGATCCTCGGCCTGTCCCTGGCGCACGGCGGTCACCTGACCCACGGCATGAAGCTCAACTTCTCCGGCAAGCTCTACAACGTAGCTGCCTACCAGGTTGAAGAGGACAACTTCCGGATCGACATGGACAAGCTGCGCGAGCAGGCCATTGCCGAGAAGCCGCAGGTCATCATTGCCGGCTGGTCCGCGTACCCCCGCCACCTGGACTTCGCTGCCTTCCGCTCCATCGCTGACGAAGTCGGCGCCCTCCTCTGGACTGATATGGCGCACTTCGCCGGCCTGGTTGCAGCAGGACTGCACCCCAGCCCGGTGCCGTACTCTGACGTCGTCACCTCTACGGTCCACAAGACCTTGGCTGGCCCCCGTTCCGGTGTGATCCTTGGCAAGCAGGAGTGGGCCAAGAAGCTCAACTCCAGCGTCTTCCCGGGCCAGCAGGGCGGGCCGCTCATGCACGTGATCGCGGCCAAGGCTGTTGCGTTCAAGATCGCCGGCGGCGAAGAGTTCAAGGAGCGCCAGGAGCGTGTCCTTGAGGGTGCCAGGATCATCGCTGACCGCCTGAACCAGTCCGATGTTGCCGAGGCCGGAGTTTCGGTCCTCACCGGCGGCACCGACGTGCACCTGGTTCTGGTTGACCTGCGTAACTCGCAGTTGGACGGCCAGCAGGCCGAAGACCTCCTGCACTCGGCGGGCATCACTGTAAACCGCAACTCTGTTCCGTTCGATCCCCGCCCGCCGATGGTCACCTCCGGCCTCCGCATCGGTACGCCTGCCCTGGCTACCCGCGGATTCGGTGCTGCTGAGTTCACCGAGGTTGCCGAGATCATCGCCACGGCGCTCAAGGCCGGTACCTCGGCAGACGTCGAGTCGCTGCAGGCCCGCGTGGACAAGCTCGCCGCTGACTTCCCGCTGTACCCGCAGCACGAGCAGTGGTAAATCCGCGCCTCCGCGGATAACTAACGCACCACCCGGGCACTGAACCGGGGCTGACGGGACCCGCCGCCGTACCCCACGGCAGCGGGTCCCGTTGGCATGAGCCTCTTATGAGGCTGCCTCACACAGGTCACCCACCAGAAAGAGCAGATGGAATGACACAGTCCACCGCACAGATCCTTGACGGCAAGGCCACCGCCGCAGCCATCAAGGCAGAACTGACCACTCGCGTTTCCGTCCTCGCCGCCAAGGGAATCGTCCCGGGCCTGGGCACCATCCTGGTGGGCTCGGACCCCGGCAGCACCTGGTACGTCGGAGGCAAGCACAAGGACTGCGCCGAGGTTGGCATCCAGTCCATCCGCCGCGACCTCCCCGAGGACATCTCCCAGGAAGGCCTCCTGGACGTTGTCCGCGAGCTCAACGACAACCCTGAGTGCACCGGCTACATCGTTCAGCTGCCGCTGCCCAAGCACATTGACCAGGACGTCATCCTTGAGGCCATGGACCCTGAGAAGGACGCCGACGGCCTGCACCCCATGAACCTTGGCCGCCTGGTGGCGAACGTCAACGGCGAGATGAAGTCCCCGCTGCCCTGCACGCCCAAGGGCTGCGTGGAGCTGCTCCGCCGCCACAATATTGAACTCAAGGGCAAGCGCGTCCTGGTGGTTGGCCGCGGCGTCACCATCGGCCGCCCCATCGGCCTCCTGCTGACCCGCAAGGAAGTCAACGCCACGGTGATCCTGGCGCACACCGGAACGGTGGACCTCCCGGCGGAACTCAAGCAGGCCGACGTCGTGATCGCCGCTGCCGGCGTGCCGCACATGATCAAAGCTGAAGACCTCAAGCCGGGCGCCATAGTGCTCGACGTCGGTGTCAGCCGTGTGGACGACGGCAACGGTAAGGCTGTTGTCACCGGAGACGTGGACCCGGCAGCTGCGGACGTCGCCGCTTGGCTGTCCCCGAACCCGGGCGGTGTTGGACCGATGACCCGTGCCATGCTGCTCGCGAACGTTGTGGAGAGTGCGGAGCGCCAGGCAGGCATCGCGTAGTTCCCACGAACTCATCCGGGCGCCCATCTCGGGGGTTCCCTGCGGAAAATGCCGTGCGCACGGCATCCTGGGCAGGGAACCCCCGAAAAATGGCCTCGCGTAAGTGGGTGGACACTACTAGTCTGCTGAGGGTGCACAATGAAGCAACCCGCTCGCCCACACCGTCATCAACACGGTCGGAATCGTCGCAAGCCGGCATGGACATGAACCCGCCAACCGTCATCAGCGCCCGGAACCTCACCAAGGCCTATGGTGATCTCACCGCAGTGGACAACATCTCCTTCGACGTACCTGCGGGGGAGTCCTTCGGGCTGCTGGGACCCAATGGCGCAGGCAAGTCCACCACCATGAAAATGATTGGTGGCGTCTCCCAACGGACCTCGGGTTCGCTCAGCATCATGGGGCTGGATCCTGAGTCACATGGTCCTGAGGTCAGGGCGCACCTTGGTGTGGTCCCTCAGCAGGACAATCTGGACGAAGAGCTCAAAGTCCGTGAAAACCTGATCGTCTACGGGCGCTATTTTGGCCTGCCGCTGCGGTATTTGAAGCCGAAAGCTGACGAACTCCTGGAATTCGCGCAGCTGACGGATAAGGCCAATTCCAAGGTGGACGCACTCTCCGGCGGCATGAAGCGAAGGCTCACCATCGCACGTTCGCTGATCAACGAGCCCCGGATCCTGCTCCTGGATGAGCCCACCACCGGCTTGGACCCGCAGGCCCGGCACATCCTCTGGGACCGACTCTTCCGTCTCAAGGAAAACGGCGTCACCCTCATTCTCACCACGCACTACATGGACGAGGCCGAGCAGCTTTGCGACCGCCTGATCGTTGTGGACAAGGGCAAGATCATGGCCGAAGGATCTCCTGCCAACCTCATCCGCGAGCATTCGTCACGCGAAGTACTTGAACTCAGGTTCGGGTCCGAGCGGAACGCAACCATCGGCGTCGAACTTCAAGGCATCGGCGAGCGGCTGGAGACGCTGCCTGACCGCGTGCTCATCTACGCGCACGACGGCGAGGCCGCTTTGGAGCAGGTCACCTCCCGGGGGCTGCGGCCCATGACGTCGCTGGTGCGTCGCTCCTCGCTGGAGGACGTTTTCCTGCGGTTGACCGGCAGGAGCCTCGTTGACTAGGGGGACTGTTGACTGACGCGGCGAACAAACCACTCACGACGGCGAAGCAGCCGTTGCGGGCCCACTCACCTGAGGTTTCGGCTGCCCGGGCGAGGCGGTGGGGTGCCTTCTTCTATGCGGAGCAGGTCCTCCGCGTCATGCGCAATTACGGCTGGTCCGTTGTCCTGTACAGCGTGGGTCAGCCTGTGGCGTATCTCTTCGCCATGGGAGTGGGCTTGGCGAGCCTCGTGGATGCCAATAGCGAAGCCGCGTTCGGAGGAGTCAGCTATCTGGAGTTCGTAGCTCCGGCCTTGTTGGTCTCCGCGGCCGTGATGACGGCGTCGGGGGAGTTTTCCTATCCCATCATGGACGGCTTCAAATGGCGCCGCGTGTTCTATGGACCGCATGCCTCACCACTGACACCGCAGCAGATCGCCAGCGGGCACATCATGGCCAGTTCCTTGCGCTTCCTCCTGCAATCGGTGGTCTACTTCGCGGTGGTGGCCATGTTTGGTGCTTCGCCGAGTCCGTGGGGCTGGGTGTCTGCAATGGTGGCAACTGTAGCGGCGCTGTCCTTCGGCCTGCCTCTCATGGCCTATGCAGCCAGTATCACCCAGGACAAGGGGCAGTTTGCCTTGGTGCAGCGCTTCATTGTGATGCCGCTGTTCCTGTTTTCGGGGACGTTCTTCCCGCTGGATTCCCTTCCACTGGCAGTCCGCTGGATCGGCTGGATTTCGCCGGTGTGGCATGGAACCGAGCTGGGCCGGGTCTTCACCTACGGGATGGACCAGAACCCGTTGCTGACCATCACCCACGTAGTGTTCCTGCTGGCCACAGCCACCGCAGGCTGGGTATTGGTGCGCCGCCAATTCGTGAAAAGGATGGGCTCATGAGTGTCCTCACCGGTGGTCACAGCGCCACGGACCTTGCCCGTGAGCGTAAGTTTGGCCCGCTGTACTCCCGTAATGCAAAGGCCGTGGTGGGCCGGGGGCTCATGGCGGCCAAGTCCAGCACATGGCTGGTGATGGTGTCCGGATTCTTCGAGCCGGTGCTGTTCCTGCTGGCCATGGGCGTGGGCATGGGTTCAATCGTGGGCACGGTCCAAGGTCCAGGTGGTGAGGAGATCAGCTACGCCGCGTACATTGCGCCGGCGCTCCTGGCGGTCTCGGCCATGAACGGGGCCATTTACGACTCCACATGGAACGTCTTCTTCAAAATGAACTTCGCCAAGCTGTACCAAGGGATGCTCTACACATCGCTGGGACCCCTGGATGTGGCGATCGGCGAGATCTTCCTGGCACTCCTTCGGGGTCTGCTTTATGCCACGGGATTCACCGCAGTGATGGGCGTGATGGGGTTGATCACCAGTTGGTGGGCCATCCTGGTCATTCCAGCCTCGGTGTTGATCGCTTTCGGCTTTGCAAGCTTCGGGATGGGCATCACCAGCTTCATGAAGACCTTCCAGCAGATGGACTGGATCAACTTCTTCCTGCTGCCCATGTTCCTCTTCAGCGCCACGTTCTACCCGCTCAGCGTCTATCCGCAGGTCATTCAGTGGTTCATCCAAGCCATGCCCTTGTGGCACGGAGTGGAACTCCTGCGCCAGATCAGCGTGGGTTCGTTCAGTCCGGCCACCGCCATCCACGTGGGCTACTACCTGGTGATGATCGCTCTCGGAATCATGCTCACTACTGCAAGGCTGCGCCAACTGTTCCTCAAATAGGGGCAGCCATGAAGGCTATTCGAAGGAAGCCCGTCGGGGATCGTTGGTCCTGGTCTTCCACAGATCCGGTTGATTGACCTTGAACCTTCGCCCGGTCAGCGCCCGGGGCGTCAACCGGATGTAGTTGTCCTTGACTCCAGGCTGCCAAGGTTCAAGACCCAACGCGTCCACCCCGGCCATCTCGTCAGGATCTGTCATCAGCTCCGTATCGCCACGGGCCACCACGCTCCATGCTTCCTGGGTGGGGGCGTCGTATCCGTCGATCTCCAAGACCGCCGGGCGGGACGCCTGGGCCCCCCACAGCTTCCTGCCCGGGCTGCTGCGGAAGACGAGCTGGCGTTGAAACAGGACGTAATTGACAGGGAAGATTTCCGGGTGGTCATCCACCACCAATCCAAGGCGGCCGATGGTTGCAGCAGCGAGCAAATCCCAGCATTCATCAAAGGCCAGGGATGAGTCATCCTGACCCAGGGGGGAGCCGGCGGTCTCCGGGGAATCTGTCATTGTTTCCTCTTCTGTTTTTTACCGCTCCCGAGCTGGCGCCCGGATGTGAAGATCCAGCGGGGCTTCAACGTGCTAATGAGGCGAGCATACCCAGTGGAAGGGCCTGGCCATAGAGGCGAGTTCCCAGTATGTGCTCCTTCCATCAAGGTGGTCCTGCGAGGCTCTGTTCGCCATCCGTGGAAGCGCGCAGGGCACCTTTGCTCATTTGAGAGAATGGGTTCATGCAATCTCTCGGTGACCCGCACCCGTCCACGTCCCCCGCCGGCAAAGGCCTGTTCAAAGGCTTCCGCATCGGCGGTTTGGGGATGACAGTTGTCATCATTGCCTTCCTGGTAGCCGTCATCTTTGCGGCCAACCAGAACGATGTTGTGGGCTGGGTTGTTGCTGTGATTGCTTTCGGGTGGCTCGCGCTTGCCACCTTCGTGGTGCTGAGCATCCGCAGAGCCGCGCAGCGGGCAGGTGCCAAGTTGACCGAAGCGCACAATGCCTTCAATGCCGCAGCCGGCCGCGCGCCGTCGTCGTCCGTTGCTGACAATGGTGGCACGCGTGTGGTTGCCGAGCGGAGCAAATCGGATGAGGTCCGGGACCTCAAACTGGACCATTCGTTCAAGATCGTCCAGGTGCAGGTCCGTGTGGTGGATGAGGAACGGGCCAAGGGCGCGACGGCGGACCAGGACACCATTAACCGGGCGCTGGAAACAATCGCCATTACGGCCACGAATGCACGGGACATGATCAAGTCTTCCGGCGGTTCGGACGAGCCCGTGGCCGGCACCATCATCGACTAGAGTGGACCGGGTGAGTACGGCATTGAAGAAGGACTTCCTTCGCATCGCATCAGTTAACGTCAATGGCCTGCGGGCTGCCTACAAGAACGGCATGGCGGAATGGCTGGAGCCGCGCGAGGTGGACATTCTCTGCCTGCAGGAAGTCCGCGCCCCTGACGACATCGTCCGGAAGCTGATCGGCGAAGGCTGGCACATCCTCCACACCGAAGCCGAGGCCAAGGGCCGTGCCGGTGTGGCCATCGCTTCCCGCGAGGAGCCCACTGCCACCCGCGTCGGGATCGGCGATTCCTATTTCGACACCTCGGGACGCTGGGTCGAGGCCGACTACACCGTCACCAACGCGGCGGGCGAACCCACCACCCTCACCGTTGTCAGTGCTTATGTGCACTCCGGTGATGTGGGAACCCCCAAGCAGGATGACAAATTCCGTTTCCTGGATGCCATGACCGTCCGCCTGCCTGAACTCGGCAAACACAGCGACCACGCATTGGTGGTTGGCGACCTGAATGTCGGACACACAGAACTCGACATCAAGAACTGGAAGGGCAACGTCAAGCGTGCCGGCTTCCTCCCGGAGGAGCGTGCATACTTTGACCGCTTCCTCGGTGAAGAAATCGGATGGAGGGATGTCCACAGGGGCCTGGCAGGTAATGTCGCCGGCCCCTACACCTGGTGGTCCCAGCGCGGTAAGGCCTTTGACACTGACACAGGCTGGCGCATCGACTACCACCTGGCCACTCCGGACCTCGCAGCAGCCGCATTCTCTGCTGTTGTGGACCGTGCGCCTTCGTGGGACACCCGCTTCTCTGACCACGCACCGCTGGTAGTCGACTACCGGCTCTAAGCTTCCTAAGGTATTGCTCCATGACTAGTTCCACCACGACCCAAACCGGCGCATCGGCTGCAGCTGCGGCCCAACCGCAGCCCGCCACGTCCACCAAGCTTGCCGTTGGCGCCAAGCACCGGGTCCTTTCCGGCATGCAACCCTCCGCCGATTCCCTGCACCTTGGCAACTACCTGGGCGCACTGGTCAACTGGGTCCGGATGCAGGAGGAGTACGACGCCGTCTACTTCATTCCCGACCTGCACGCCATCACGGTGCCGCAGGATCCCGCGGAACTCGCCCGCCGTACCCGCGTCACCGCAGCCCAGTACATCGCAGGCGGCGTGGACGTGGACAAGTGCACCCTCTTCGTCCAGTCCCAGGTTCCCGAGCACGCACAGTTGGCGTGGGTCCTGAACTGCATCACCGGCATGGGTGAAGCCGCCCGCATGACACAGTTCAAGGACAAGGCACAGAAGCAGGGTTCGGACCACGCCAGTGTTGGCCTCTTCACGTACCCCATCCTGCAAGCTGCCGACATCCTCCTGTACCAGCCGCACGGCGTGCCGGTAGGTGAAGACCAGCGTCAGCACGTGGAACTCAGCCGGGACCTTGCGAACCGCTTCAACAGCCGCTTCGGCGAGACGTTCCAAGTGCCCGAAGCCTTCATCCAGAAGGAATCGGCCAAGATTTACGATCTCCAGAACCCCAACGCCAAGATGTCCAAGTCAGCGGAGTCACCGGCGGGCCTGATCAACCTGCTGGATGATCCCAAGACCGTGGCCAAGCGCATCAAGTCAGCTGTCACGGACACCGAGACGGAGATCCGGTACGACCGTGAGAACAAGCCGGGCGTGTCCAACCTGCTGACCATTTACTCGGCCATCAGCGGCACGCCGGTGGAGAAGATCGTGGCCGACTATCAGGGCAAAATGTACGGCCACCTGAAGGTTGATCTCGCTGAACTGGTCTCCGGGCATCTGGCACCTATCCGGGAACGCGCCAACGAGCTCCTGGCCGATCCCGCCGAACTGGACCGCCTCCTGGCCCTCGGCGCAGACAAAGCCCGTGAGATTGCAGCTGCAACCCTCGCGGACGTCTACTCCAAGGTAGGGTTCCTGCCGTACCGCGGCGATTCCGCCCACGGAATTCAGGGAGTCCGCTAAGCTCATGTGCTCCGCTGGCCAGCTCAACGTCAAGACCGGCACCCGACAGGGTGCCGGTCCGGACGACTCCCGCCAGCCCGCTGTTTCCGGCAATGATTGCGGCGAGGGCGACACCCTGTGTGTTGGGGTCATTCTCGGTTTCCCGCCGGAGATCGCCCAGGAACTCCAGGAATGGAGGGCGTCCTTCGGTGATCCCATGGCTGAGGTCATTCCCGCGCACATCACCCTGATCACCACCACGCCTACCCAGGACTGGGCAGCTACCCGGGAGCATGTCCGGGAAGTTGCCCGGACCCAGGAACCTTTCGACATCACTATTTCCGGCACGGGTTCCTTCCGCCCCGTTTCCCCTGTGGTGTTCGTCAACGTGGAGGAGGGCTTTGAAGAGTGCGTGAAGTTGCACGAGAAACTTCAGTCCGGACCACTTGAGCGGATGTTGCCCTTCCCGTACCACCCGCACGTCACTGTGGCCCACGACGTCGCCCAGGAAAACCTCGACGAAGCCGAAACGGTCCTCAGGGATTACCGGGCGACGTTCCCTGTGGTTAGCATGGGACTTTACGAGCACGACACCAATGGAATTTGGCAGCTACGGGAAGAGCTCGACTTTGGCGGCGATACTGACGAAGCACAGCAAGCGGATCCAAGCCACAGAGGCGGACGTTCCTCCGCTGCCAACTGAGCTGGCAAAACTCAAACTTCAACTTCTCCGTAAGAGGCAGGAATGGGGTCATGCCAAGCGTGCCGGTGCGGGGCTGCCAAAAAAGCTGGGCGCTTTCTTTGCTCTCTTCCTCGCCAGGCTGAACACTAACCGGGCACTGCGCTCCTTCCAGCACTACACCCGGCAACACGGGCCGCTGCTGAGCGCCGGCATCGGCTTCAACATGTTCTTCTCGGTCACTGGTCTGCTCACTACGGGCTTTGCCATTGCGGGCATTGTGTTGGGTGGCAACCCCGCACTTCAGGACGCCGTGATCGACAGCGTGGCCGCGGCCGCGCCCGGACTCCTCCAGGTTAATGGAGGTGAGGGACTGGTGGACCCGCAATCCCTGCTCAATCCGTCCGGACTTGGATGGACGGCCCTCATCGCCGCTGTGATTACGGTCTTCGTTTCCTTGGGCTGGATCGCCAGCATCAGGGAAGGGCTCCGCGGGGTCATGAACGCTGACCCTCTGGTGCGCAACCCGATTGTCCAAAAACTCATCGACGCCGGCACCCTCCTGCTCCTCGGCGTCATTCTTGTCATCAGTGCAGGTGTCTCGCTCGTCTTTGGCACCGCAGCGGACTGGCTCATTAACTTGCTTAAGCTGGACGAAGGCGTCACCGAGCCCATTGCGGCCACCGTCAAAATTGTGGTTCCGCTCCTCCTTAACTGCGCGACGGCGGCAGTACTGTTCCGCATTGCGGGTGGCCTGAAGTTGGGGCGCCGCGCGTTCCTGGAGGGGGTGGTCTTGGCTGGCGTCGGGACTACCGTGCTGCAATTCTTCAGCACAGAACTTCTTGCACGCTCCGGCAACAACCCGGTCCTGGCTTCGTTTGCCATCATCATCGGCCTGCTGATCTGGTTCAACCTTGTGAGCCAGGTGTATCTCGTCTCGGCGTCCTGGTCGGCTATTCGCGAGGCTGATACGGAATCGGGGGAGTCCCCGCGCAGGAAAGTGCTCGGCTCGCGTCGGGTAGCGCCACGCACCTGAGATTTTCAACCTGGAGGCCTGCATGAACAACCAACTGTGGATCGCTTGTCTCCTCGGGGCAGCGGCCGGACTCATTGTTGGCCAGTTGGTTTTCAATTCGCCGTTCCTCGGCATCCTGATCGGTGTTGGAGTCGGTGCACTCGTTGGCGCTGCAGTGGGACCCCGCCGCAGCTAGCCGCGGACGGGCTTAGGGCGCCCGCACCAGCCCTTCCCAAGCCACGGTCCAGCCCTCCGGGAATCCCGGCGCGTGACGTTCCGGTCCGTTGTCCCAGCCGGCGGCCATGAGTGCAACGGCAGCCAGAAGCCCACCGTTTCCCGGCAAGTAGAGCGGCAGCGAGTCGGTTTGGCGGTTGTGGCCATTGGGGAGGACCGTGTTCTTGCCGGCGTCCAGGAGGAGCGCATCAACTGCCGCCTCCGGGTCCTCCAGCCGTGCTGCGGTCATGGCCATGACCGGGTAGTCCCAACCCCACGTGCTGGCCCAGTCCCAATCGGCCAGGACGTCTGAGAGCGTGGCACGCATGACGGCGGGATCAATGAGATCGGTCTGCGGGAGAACACCGAGTGCGCAGAGCATGGACGGGTGGTCCGTGCGGATGGTGAACGGCTCCACATCGATCGCTGCGTATCCGCCGTCAATAGCCCGCGGCGGCACCATGCCATCGGCCACCTCCAGCCATTCCTGCACAGGTTCCAGGCCCATCCGCTCCCGCCAGGCGGCAGCAGTGCCCAGGCCCCACTGCCAGTACGCCAGTTCAAAAGTGGGGTTGCTGACCTTGGCTCTGATGGAACCGTAGCTCTCCTGTGCCGGGATCAGGGGCGGACCCAACTCGAATCCCCGTGTAGTGGGGTGCGCGAAGCTGGCCATGAACGCAGCAGATTCGAAGACGATTTCCGCGAATTCCTCCAACACTTCACGACTCGGATCTGCGCGGTACACCAGCTCGGCCAGGTAGATGGGGTGCGGTTGCTGCCAGATCAGGAACGTACCGATAGGGCTGGGGCTTTCCCGCCCGTCCGGACCCACCTGCTTGGGCCAGCGAACGCCGTCGAATCCTTGCGCCTTGGCTGTCTGCCGTGAAGTCTCCAGAACTGTGGAGTACCACCGGAGCGAAGGAAGCAGCAGCTCCGCACGATTCCACTGCGCAAAGTGGGCGGCATGCCACCAGTGCATCTCCAAGTGAAAACGGCCACGCCAGGAATTGCAGACCAGCCCGGTCTCCTGCGGCGGCAACGAGCCTGAGCAGTTGACGGCGGTCAGGTATTGCGAGAGCACTATCCTGCGTTCGAGTTCCTTGGCTCTGGGATCATCCGTGGCATCAAGCTCCACCGCGCCTCCGGAAGACCAAAAGGCAGGCCAATACGCCGCGGATGCGTTCTCCACCTGACGCGCAGGAGAGGGCTCGACGCCGGTGCGGGCGTTCGTGCCGGAGCCCGCCTCAGGTGTGGGGCCTGCCAGCCTGTTGTTGCCTCGCGGGAGGCAGTCGCCGTCCCCTGCGGACACGAAAGCAACCGCGAGCTCCATGGTGCTCACGGACGGGGAGCTTGATACTCGGAGCCGGTGTTGCCCGGTTTGTTCTACCTCAATCTCCTGGCCTGTGATGATCACCTGGTAGCGGGAATCGTCCAGTTCGCGGCGGACGGTCCACGTGGGGGCGCCATTGGTTTGATCCGAACGTTCCGGGCCTTGGACAGTGGTGTTGTGGGACTCCGGCTGGTTCCAGTCCGCGGCGTCATGCCACGCCTCTGACCCGTATGGGAAGGCGACGCCCACCACCAAGCCGGCCCCAAGCGCCGGCGACTCAACGCGGAAGGCGAGCTCGTCGCGGTCCGGATGGCACGCCGTCGTGACCTTGACCGGGTGTCCAGCCACAGCGAAGCGGCTTGTCACCACTCCTGTCCAGAGGTCGAGTGTTTGTTCAATGTCAGCGATGTCGGCGGGGACGAGGGGACGTTCGGCTCCGTCCTCCATCCAGCGGAAGCCAATGCGCCCCAGGTCCAGCCGATGGGAGTTAGCGCGGAGCCATGTTTCTGCTTGGGAGGTGTCCGTCTCGCGGTCGTTGACGATCTCGCCCACCATATCCACGTAGGGCACAGGGCCTCGCGGGGAATCGTAGAGGACTGTGGAAGCAGCGAGGTCGTAGGGCTCCGCCGGCGGAACGGAGTGCCAACCCCACTGGGCTTGCGTACCGAGCAACGTTCCCGGCGGGAGCTCGTCACGGGCGCCCACGGGGTAGGCCTCCGGCAATGACTGCAGGCCGGTGAGATCCATGGTGAACGCAAACTCGCCGTTGCCCACCGAAACGGGGCTTCGAGGGTCGAGGTGTTCCTGACGGACGTTGTGGCGCTGGACCAAGGCCTTGCGGTCGATGGGAGAGTTTCCGGAAGGGGCGCCCGACTCCAGGACCACCGTGTCTTCAAGCTCTCTGAGCGGGAAGAACGCGGCCCGCTCATGCGGACTCTTGTTGGGCTGGTGGAGCGTCAGGAACAGGCTGCCATCCAATGCGCGGCCTATCATGCCATGGCCGCCGTCGGTGCCCCACAGTGGCTCTTCCTCTTGTGTCCACGGGCCCACCACGGTTCCGGATTCGCTCCGGGCAATACCCATGGAATAGCCACGGTCTCCAAAGCTGGACCAGAGCATGATGAGCCTGCCGCTACCCAGTCTGAACAAGAAAGGGCCGTCGGTGACGTATGCGGGGAACTCCCTGTCGCGGACGGAAGGTAAATCCAGTGCTCTGGCCCATGGCGCTTCCGAAGCGCTGAACAGGAAGACCGGCTCCCCGATCGCATGCCTCAGGTCAGCGCTGAGGCGTTGGGCCATGATGGTGCCGTCATGGACCTGTTTCCACTCGTGGCAGAACACCATCCATGGGTCCCCTGCTTGGTCGATGTGGAGTGTTCCGTCAAGGCATTCCCAATCATGGGGGGTAACGGGGCCGTCGCTCCACGGTTCGTAGGGACCCTCGGGCATGCTGGCGGAAAGTATCTGCGTTCCACGGCAACGTCCTGGAGCGGTGAACGTGGCAAACATGAAGTACCGGCCTTGGTGTTCATGCACCTCAGGCGCCCAAAACTGTTTCTGGCTCCAGAACCCTGCAGGCGGACGAAAGGCCTCGATGGGGCCTTCCCAAGTCCGAAGATCACTGCTTCGGTAGCAGTCGAAGCCGGTGGCAGGTCCGGACCAGATGTTCTCATCAGTGCTTCCAAAGAGCAGGTATTGCCCGGATTCCTGCAGCGTGACAACAAAGGGATCCCGGATCTGGATCTGGTCCAAGTGGTAGGTCAAAGCGTGCTCCTTTGCAGCCCTAAATAGTTCACGGTGGAAACTATTGACGAATATACACTGCCTTGATACGTTTCAGGAACCGTTTTCTTGAGTCTGAAAGAAGCTTACCCAATGGCGCGTAAATCTCTCCGTAGTATCCGAAAATCCATTGCTTTCATCACCGCGGTAGGGCTGCTGGGCCTTACCGCGGCATGTTCGAGCCCGTCGTCCAATCAGCCCGAGGATGGCCCCGTAGAGATCCGATTCTCGTGGTGGGGCAACGCCACCCGGGCCGAGCTGACTAACAAGGCCATCAAGGAGTTCGAGGCAGCCAACCCCAACATCAAGGTCAAGCCGGAGTACGGGGACATCGGAGGCTACTTCGATAAACTGGCCACCCAAGTAGCCGCAAACGACGCCCCGGATGTCATCACCATGGGTGGCGCCTACCCGGCGGAGTACGCCAACCGTGGCGCGCTGCTTGATCTCTCCAAGGTTGAGGGGTCCTTGGACCTCTCCAAGATGGACAAGGGAGCCCTCGAAAACGGCCAAGTGCAAGGCACGCAATATGGTGTCTCCACTGGCGCCAATGCCTTGGCTATTGTGGTCAACCCGGCCGTGTTCCAGGCTGCCGGCGTAGCCCTTCCGGATGACAGCAAGTGGTCCTGGGACGACTTCGCCAAAACTGCTGCCGACATCACCGCGAAGAGCCCCAAGGGGACCTACGGTACGGCCACAGTCCTAACGCACGACTCCCTGGATGCCTTTGCCCGGCAACGTGGCGAATCCCTGTACACCCAGGACGGCCAGCTGGGACTGGGCAAGGAAACCGTTCAGGACTACTTCGATTTCTCCGTCAAACTCAGTGAGTCAGGTGCAGCCCCCGGCGCATCGGAAACCGTGGAGAAGCTCAATGTCAGTACCGAGCAGACCCTCATGGGCATGGGGCAAGCGGGCATGATGCTCACCTGGACCAACTCTTTGTCTGCCCTCAGCAAAGCCTCCGGCGCTGAACTGAAGCTGCTGAAACTTCCCGGCGAAACCCCCACGCCGGGCATTTGGCTTCAGTCTTCGCAGTTTTACACCATCTCCGCCCGCAGCAAGCACACGGATGCTGCCGCTAAATTGGTCAGTTTCCTGGTCAACAATGAGGCCGCAGCAAAGGTCATCCAGAGCGACCGTGGCGTTCCCAGCAACTCCGGGATGCGCACGGCCATCCAGGACCTTCTGACACCCCAAGGCAAGGTTGAGGCCGCCTACATCGATGAGATCGGCAAGATGGAGTTCGCGCCAACCTTCATCGGTCCCACCGGTTCAACCGCGGTTTCGGAGATCACCGCCCGCATCAACACCGAGGTCCTGTTCAAGAGGCTGAGCCCGGAGAAGGCTGCCGAGCAGTGGCTCAGCGAAAGCAAAGCGGCCATCGGCAAGTAGGCACCCAACTAGGTGACAGCAAACGCTCTACTGAGCCGTCAGTAGAGCGTTTGCTGTCACCTACATGGGCGGGCGGGGCCCTTAGCCGGCGTCCCGGACCTCAAGGTACGGGTCTGCCCATGCGCTGATGATCCGAGCGACCCGCGCCGCCTGCCCCTTCCCGGTGAGGAGGTGCTCGCTGCCCTCCAAGGAGATAAAACTCCGGGGGTGACGCGCAGTACGGAAAATCTCGCTGGCGTTATCGATCCCCACAGTGTTGTCGGTGGGGGAGTGCATCACCATGAGCGGCTTGTGAAGGGTGCGGATGCAGTCCCGCAGATCCGCGCGTTCCACGTCCTCCACAAAGTGGCGTCGGACCTCCATGGGTCGCCCGCCAAGATCCACCACAGCGCTGCCGTCCCGGAGGATGGAATCAATCTCCGTGTCGAACATGTGCTCAACATGCTTGGGCTCGTAAGGCGCGCCCACGGTCACCACGGCGTTCAGGCCAGGGATGTCGCGGGCTGCGGCCAGTACGGCGGCACCCCCGAAGGAGTGGCCCACCAGCAGCGAGATTCCACGGCCGTCCTCCGTCATGAACGCCGCTGCGAGGATGGTGTCCGCTACCTTGACGCTGAAGGAGCCCGCCGACCATTCACCGGCCGAGCCGCCCAAACCCAGGTTGTCGAAGCGCAGCATGCCAACTCCCTGCTCAGCGAGCCCTTTGCAGATGCGCGAAGCCGCGGGGCTGTCCTTGCCCAGGGTCAGGCCGTGGGAGTACACGCCCCAACCGCGCACAGGTCCCTCCGGGACGTCCACGATGCCTGCCAAGGTGTCGCCGGTGCTTCCGGTAAAGCTGATTTTCTCAGGGCGTGACACGCTGGTCTCCTTGCGTTGGGGTGCGGATTGCGCTGAACGTTCCGGCTACAGCCGGTCCTCGCAGTTGATTAACGACGACGGCGCCACCCACCACTTGGGTTCTAGCGGTCGTTGCAACACCCTAGATTTTTGGGAGTTGCAACGACCGTGCCGCATTTAAGCGATGTTTCCTCGGAGTCCCGGAAGTTTGCGAGATCTACCCCTGAGCAGAGGGAGGCTTGTCGCCCAGGAACTCAACGGCCGCCCACGCAAAACGCTCGACTGGGATACCCCAGCCGAGCGTCTGCGTGATCTACTAATGACCACATAACACCAGCAGTGTTGCAACGACCACTAGAAACCGCCCCATCAGTGGTGAGCGGCGCCGTCGTCGTGCTTGTTCTAAGTTCTGCTCGTTCCCAGGGAACGATCAACTAGATCTTGCGGGCCAGAATGGCCTGCTTGACCTCGGCGATAGCCTGGGTCACCTGGATGCCACGGGGGCATGCTTCCGAGCAGTTGAAGGTGGTGCGGCAACGCCACACGCCTTCTTTGTCGTTCAGGATCTCAAGGCGCATGTCGCCGGCGTCATCGCGGGAATCGAAGATGAAGCGGTGGGCGTTGACGATCGCGGCCGGACCGAAGTACTGGCCATCGGTCCAGAAGACCGGGCAGGACGAGGTGCAGGCGGCGCACAGAATGCACTTGGTGGTGTCATCAAAGCGCTCACGGTCCTCAACGGACTGCAGGCGTTCCTTGGTGGGTTCATGGCCCTTGTTGATCAGGAACGGCATGACTTCGCGGAAGGACTGGAAGAACGGCTCCATGTCCACAATCAGGTCCTTCTCCACAGGGAGGCCCTTGATCGGCTCAACAGTGATGGGCTTGGTGGTGTCCAGGTCCTTCAGCAGCGTCTTGCAGGCGAGGCGGTTGCGGCCGTTGATGCGCATGGCATCGGAGCCACACACGCCGTGGGCGCAGGAGCGACGGAAGGAAACGCTGCCGTCAATCTCCCACTTGACCTTGTGGAGGGCATCCAACACGCGGTCCGTGCCGTACATGGTCAGCTTGTAGTCATCCCAGCGTGCTTCGTCCGAGATTTCGGGATCGTAGCGGCGTACGCGCAGCGTGATGTGGAAGGTGGGAATTTCACCGTCGCCTGCAACGCTTGCCGGGAGCTCGATCTTGGAAGCGGGCTCTGCCATTTCGGTCGTCATTAGTACTTACGCTCCATCGGCTCGTAACGGGTGAAGATGACGGGCTTCGTCTCAAGACGGATGCCCGCAACAGATTCCGCCGAGGAGTCGACGGTGACGGAAGTGTCCAGGTAAGCCATGGAGTGCTTCATGAACTTTTCGTCATTGCGGTCCGGGAAGTCCTCGCGGTAGTGGCCACCGCGCGACTCTTCACGGTGCAGTGCACCAACGGTCATGACCTTGGCCATGTCCAGGAGGAAGCCCAGCTCAACTGCTTCCAGGAGATCCAGGTTGAAGCGCTTGCCCTTGTCCTGAACGGTGACGTGCTTGTAGCGCTCTTCGAAGGAAGCGATGTCGCGCAGTACCTGTTCCAGGGATTCCTTGGTGCGGAACACCTGCATGTTGGCGTCCATGGTGTCCTGCAGTTCCTTGCGGATCTGCGCAACACGCTCGGTGCCGTTGCCGGTCAGCAGTCCGTCCAGGATGCCGCGGGTCATTGCCTCCGGGTCCTCGGGCAGCTCAACGTAGTCGGCTGTCTTTGAGTACTCCGCAGCAGCGATACCGGCGCGCTTGCCGAAGACGTTGATGTCCAGGAGCGAGTTGGTTCCGAGACGGTTGGAGCCGTGAACGGACACACAGGCAACTTCACCGGCTGCGTAGAGACCCGGGACGATCGTGTCGTTGTCCTGGAGCACTTCAGTGGTGATGTTGGTGGGGATGCCACCCATGGCGTAGTGCGCGGTGGGGAACACGGGAACGGGATCGGTGAACGGTTCCACACCCAGGTAGGTGCGGGCGAACTCCGTAATGTCCGGAAGCTTGGCTTCGATGTGCGCCGGCTCAAGGTGGGTCAGGTCCAAAAGGACGTAGTCCTTGTTGGGACCACAACCGCGGCCTTCTCGCACTTCGTTGGCCATGGCACGGGCCACGATGTCACGGGGCGCAAGGTCCTTGATGGTGGGGGCGTAGCGCTCCATGAAGCGCTCACCTTCGGAGTTACGCAGGATGGCACCTTCACCACGTGCACCCTCGGTGAGGAGGATGCCCAGGCCGGCCAGACCGGTCGGGTGGAACTGGAAGAACTCCATGTCTTCCAGGGGGATGCCGCGGCGGAACGCGATGCCCATGCCGTCACCGGTGAGGGTGTGTGCGTTGGACGTGGTCTTGAAGACCTTGCCTGCGCCGCCGGAGGCGAACACCACGGACTTGGCCTGGAAGACGTGCAGTTCACCGGAAGCGAGGTCGTAGGAGACCACGCCGGCAACACGCTTCTGCTTGTACGGTGTGCCGTCTTCGCGCACTGCGTCTTCTTCGACGATCAGCAGGTCAAGGACGTAGTACTCGTTGTAGAACTCAACGTTGTGCTTGACGCAGTTTTGGTACAGCGTCTGCAGGATCATGTGGCCGGTACGGTCAGCTGCGTAGCAAGCACGGCGAACGGGTGCCTTGCCGTGGTCACGGGTGTGGCCACCGAAGCGGCGCTGGTCAATCCGGCCCTCGGGCGTGCGGTTGAACGGCAGACCCATCTTTTCCAGGTCCAGCACGGCGTCAATGGCTTCCTTCGCCATGACCTCGGCGGCATCCTGGTCAACCAGGTAGTCCCCACCCTTGATGGTGTCAAAGGTGTGCCATTCCCAGTTGTCTTCTTCGACGTTGGCCAGTGCTGCGCACATTCCACCCTGGGCCGCACCTGTGTGCGAGCGGGTGGGGTAGAGCTTGGTCAGTACCGCGGTGCGTGCTCGCTGACCGGATTCGATCGCGGCGCGCATGCCGGCGCCACCTGCACCGACAATGACGACGTCGTACTTATGGACCTGCATACCAGATGCTCTCTCTTTCAAAAATTCAGATGGTCGGCGGAGGCTGCTCCGCTACGTCAGGCGAACCGGTTCACTCGGTGAGTGTGCCGGTAGGCGCCGCTACGGGGCCGGGCAGAAACCGCCAGGCAACTGAACGCCGTCGACGACGGGGCACGGGTTGAAGGTGAAGATCACCAGCGTGCCAAGGATGATGATGACCAGGGTGGCCGCGTAGAGGACCATCTTGAGCCAGAAGCGCGTGGAATCCTTCTCGGCGTAGTCGTTGATGATGGTGCGGACGCCGTTGGTGCCGTGCAGCATGGCGAGCCACAGCATGGCCAGGTCCCAGAACTGCCAGAACGGATCGGCCCACTTGCCGGCAACAAAGCCGAAGTCGATCGCGTGGATGCCCTCGCCTACCAGCAGGTTCACGAACAGGTGGCCGAAGATCAGCACCACCAGGACGATGCCGGAGAGACGCATGAACAGCCAGGCGATCATTTCGAAGTTGCCGCGGCTGGAGCCGGTGCGGTTGTACTTCGGAGCGATCTTGCCGCTGCGTGGGGATTCGATGGTTGTCATGGCTTAGTGGCCTCCCAGCGCGAGGGAAAGGTGGCGGATAGCGAAGCCTGCGAACGTGACAAGCCACAGTGCAAGCACGACCCACAGCAACTGGCGCTGGTACTTCGCGCCCTTCTTCCAGAAGTCGATGGCAATCACACGCAGGCCGTTGAAGG
Source organism: Arthrobacter sp. 9V (assembly GCF_902506065.1). GTDB lineage: Bacteria > Actinomycetota > Actinomycetes > Actinomycetales > Micrococcaceae > Arthrobacter. The sequence continues at coordinate 3,388,897 of NZ_LR732912.1, read as the reverse complement.
CATGGAAGATGATCGCGGCGACCAGGCCCGTTTCACCCAGGGCCATGAGGGGGTTCTTGTAGGCACCAATAACAGCGGTGTAGGCCTCAGGGGACACGCGCACCAATGAGGTGTCCAGCACATGGACCAACAAGAAGAAAAAGATCACTACACCTGTAATGCGGTGTCCAACCCAGGACCACATGCCTTCACGGCCGCGGTACAAGGTGCCAGCTGGTTTTGTCGGCACTGATTAAACCTTCCTGCAACACAGCGGCGCTGGCATGGGATCCACGCGGGGGGAACGCCTGCTGCGAGAGCACTCGTAGCTCACGCCTAAATCTAGGCTTCGCTAACAGCATATTCAATTTAGGACGGGCTTCTTTGCTTGTTAATTCCATGTTTCCTGCCCATATTCAGGCGATTTTCGGCACTGTCTGAGACGAACGCCACACGTGTGTCCTGCTGCAGGGCTTCCCGTCGGCACAGGATAAAGTGTTGCGGTGAGTACAGAAGACGCGAAATACCCGGAATCGCCATTAAACCGCTTCCATGCGGTTATTCCGGCGGGCGGTGTGGGGACCCGGCTATGGCCACTCTCGCGTGCCGCTGCGCCCAAGTTCCTCCACGACCTGACCGGTTCCGGCAGCACGTTGTTGAGGGCTACCTATGACCGCTTGGAACCGCTTGCCGGTGAAAGGGTCCTTGTTGTTACCGGCGAGGCACATCGCGCCGCCGTGTGCCGCCAACTCCCCGAGATCGGGGACGATGAATTGGTGCTGGAAAGCGAGCCCAAGGACTCCGGCGCCGCAATCGGCCTTGCCGCCGCCATCCTTTACCGCCGCGATCCTGACACCATCATGGGTTCCTTCGCTGCGGACCAGGTCATCAGCCCGGACGATCTCTTCCTGGAGACCGTGCGCGAGGCTATCTATACCGCGGCCACCGGCAAGATCGTCACCATTGGCATCAAGCCCACCCACCCCTCTACCGGATTCGGTTACATCCGCTCCGGTGCTGCCCTGAACGTGGAGGGCGCCCCGAACGCGCTTGCTGTTGCGGAGTTCGTGGAGAAGCCCAGCCAGGAAGTGGCCAACAAATATGTTGAGGCAGGGGACTACGTCTGGAACGCCGGCATGTTCGTGGCTCCCGTTGCGCTCATGCTCAAGCACCTTGAGGCCAACCAGCCGGAACTGTTCAAGGGCCTGCAGGAAATCGCAGAGGCCTGGGACACTCCGCAGCGCACGGAAGTGACGTCGCGCGTGTGGCCGACGTTGCCGAAAATCGCCATTGATTACGCCGTTGCGGAGCCCGCAGCGGAAGCCGGAGATGTCGCCGTCGTGCCTGGCACTTTCCGTTGGGACGACGTCGGTGACTTCGCCGCGATCGGCCGCCTCAACAACGCAGGTGACGTCGATGAAGTAACGGTTCTTGGCGAAGGCGCACGTGTTTTTGCCGAGAACGCCAGCGGTGTTGTGGTCTCCGATACCAAGCGCGTCATCGCCTTGATCGGTATCAAGGACGTGGTCATTGTGGACACTCCGGACGCCCTTTTGGTCACCACCAAGGAGCATGCGCAACTGGTCAAGGGCACTGTTGATGCCCTGAAAGCCAGTGGCGATACGGACGTGCTGTAGTACATCCTGCTTATACCGTGAGCCACCTCTTTGGTTGTCCTGCGTCTGAACGCGGCGTAACCAAGAGGTGGCTTTCGTTCTTCGGGAGCCGTGCATGGCTAGAGTTGTGACGTGCGCAATTACACCACTGAAACCGAGCCCGCTCCCGTTGTGAGTCCTTGGGTTGATGAACTGCTCCCCGGACTCATTGAATTCCGGCGTGACCTCCATGCGCACCCCGAGTTGTCCTTCAAGGAATTCCGCACCACGGACAAGCTGGTGGAGCGCCTGGAAGCAGCAGGGCTGAAACCGCGGCGGTTGGAGGAGACCGGGTTAACGGTAGATGTGGGCGAGGGGCCGATTGCTACGGCCCTCCGCGGGGACATTGACGCCCTGCCGATCATTGAGGAAACCGGCCTGCCGTTTGCTTCAAAGAACCACGGCGTTACCCACGCTTGCGGTCACGACGTCCACACCACCGCCATGCTCGGCATCGCTTTGACGTTGCAGCGGATGCACAAGAATAATCCGTTGGGCGGCACGGTCCGGATCATTTTCCAGCCTGCCGAGGAAACCATGCCTGGCGGCGCGTTGTCCTGCATTGAGCAGGGCGTGCTTGAAGGGGTGCCGCGCATCCTGGCGCTGCATTGTGACCCCCGGATCAATGTGGGCCAGATTGGTACCCGCATCGGTGCGATCACGTCGGCCTCGGACACCATCAAAATTGAGCTTTCCGGCCGGGGCGGCCACACGTCACGGCCGCACCTGACCGAGGACCTGGTGTTTGCGCTGGCGCAAATCGCGGTCAACGTTCCTGCTGTCCTTTCCCGCCGCGTGGATGTCCGCAGTGGTGTTTCAGTGGTGTGGGGCCAGATTTCAGCCGGCTCAGCGCCGAATGCTATCCCGGGCTCCGGCTACATGGCCGGCACCATGCGCTGCCTGGATCGCGATGCCTGGCACAGCGCGGGGGAGTTGCTGGACGACGTCGTGCGGCAGGTCGCCGCGCCTTACGGCGTGGACGTCCACCTTGAACACACCCGCGGCGTGCCTCCCGTGGTGAATTCCGAGCACGAGACCGCCCTCATCGAGGCCTCCGCCCGCGCTGAGCTGGGTGAAAACGCTGTGGTCCTTACGCCGCAGTCCATGGGTGGCGAGGACTTCGCCTGGTTCCTGGCTGACCTTCCGGGAGCCATGATGCGCCTGGGCACGCACACCCCCGGCGGCGAAGAGTACGATCTCCACCGCGGCGACTTCATTGTTGATGAACGTGCCCTCGGCTACGCCATCCGCGTCCTGACCGCAGCTGCCCTGCGCACCATCCGCGACCTCGAGCAGTAAACCCAACTGGGGGACAGCTCCTGTCCTAATGAGCACTCATTGGAGCAAGTGCTGTCCCTTAGTTGGGTACGAACGGCCGGGATGAGTTGTGCACAATTGAATTGTGCACTATCGTTTTAGTCATGAGTGATGCACCCCGCCTCCGCCACCAGGTCTGCTTTGCGCTGTACTCGGCGTCCAAAGCCGCGACGGCGGTCTACCGCCCCGTGCTGGAGGACCTCGGCCTGACGTACCCGCAGTACTTGGTGATGCTGGTCCTCTGGGAGCAGGAGCCCCGCAGCGTCCGCGAACTCGGTGCGGAACTCGGCTTGGACTCGGGAACGTTGTCACCTCTGCTCAAGCGCCTGGAGGCCATGGGGTTGGTGGAACGCCACCGCTCGGCCGAGGATGAGCGCCGTGTGGATGTGGTCCTCACCGACGCCGGAACGGCCTTAAGCGACCGCGCCCAGGCTGTACCCCAGCGCCTCGCTGACGCCGCCGGACTCTCGCCTGAGGAAATCGGGCAGTTGCACGCCACGCTCGGCAAGCTCACAACAGCCCTGAACAGCTCGCTCTGAGAACAGCTCACTTTGAAATACTTCCCGGAAAATCCCGGGATATCCCTTCCCAAAGAGAACGGAAACACCATGAAGACTCTTTACACCGCTGAGGCATTGGCATCCGGCGAAGGCCGCGACGGCAACGCCCGCACCAATGATGGCAAGCTGGATGTCGCACTTGCCAGCCCCAAGGAGCTTGGCGGCAACGGCGAAGGCACCAACCCGGAGCAGCTCTTCGCTGCCGGTTACGCTGCCTGCTTCCACTCCGCTCTCCGCCTGGTGGGCCGCAAGGAGCGCGTGGACCTGACCGACTCGGCCGTCGCAGCCAGGATCCACATCGGCGCGCTGACCGACAGCGAAGGCTTCGGCCTGGCTGCCGAACTCGAAATCGCACTGCCCGCCCTGGACCGTGAAACGGCAGAGCAGCTCATGCACAAAGCACACCAGGTTTGCCCCTACTCCAACGCCACCCGTGGCAACATGGCAGTAGACCTCAAGCTCGTGGAGTTCGCAGCATGAGCGCCGTTTCCACGCCCGCAGAAACCCGCGAAATCCAGCTGGCCTCCCGCCCGGTTGGCCGTCCGGCCCCGGAGAACTTCCGCCTCACCCAGGCCCGGCTGCCTGAGCTCGGCGACGGACAGATCCTGGTCAAGAACCAGTTCATGTCCGTGGACCCCTACATGCGCGGCCGCATGAATGACGTCAAGTCCTACTCGGCTCCGTTCCAGATTGGTGCAGCGCTCGACGGCGGTGCAGTCGGCGAGGTCATCGCGTCCCGTTCGGACGCGCACAAGGTGGGTGACGTCGTCGTGCATCAACTCGGCTGGCGTGAGCACGCCGTAGTGGACGCTGCGGCAACTACGCCGGTTCCCTCAGGGCTGGCCCCCACCTCCGCGTTCCTCGGCGCGTTGGGCATGACCGGCCTTACCGCCTACGCCGGCCTGCTCAAAGTGGCCGAGTTCAAGGAAGGCGAAGTTGTCTTCGTGTCCGGCGCCGCGGGTGCCGTGGGATCCATGGTGGGCCAGATCGCCAAGGCCATGGGCGCTTCCAAGGTCATTGGCAGCGCCGGCTCGGCCGAGAAAGTGGCCCGCCTGCTGGAACTCGGCTTTGACGCCGCCTTCAACTACAACGATGGTCCGGTTCTTGACCAGCTGCGTGAAGCAGCAGGGGAGCGCGGGATCGACGTCTACTTCGACAACGTCGGTGGCGAGCACCTTGAGGCTGCACTGGCAACGTTGACTGTGGGCGGGCGCATCGCCATGTGCGGTGCGATCGCACAATACAACTCCACCGAGCCGCCGGCGGCTCCCCGCAACCTCATGCAGGCAATTGGCAAGCAGCTAACCATGCGCGGATTCCTGGTGGGTGGCCAGCGTCAGCACGCTCCCGAGTTCGCCCGGAAGATGGCCGGCTGGTTGGCCGATGGATCCGTCAGCTACGACGAAACGATCGTTGACGGTTTGGAAAACGCCCCGCAGGCGTTCATGGATCTCCTGGACGGTGCGAATACAGGAAAGATGTTGGTTCGCCTCTAATCCACAGGTAAATCGCCTGTGACTTGCACACTCAGCTACTGCTTGGTAACAAAAGGTCAACAATCTGACCTGGAGGGATCATTTGTGGTAGCTGGGTGTGTTCCAGGCCACTAGTGTTGGTGTCATCAATGCGCTTCGGCGCAGCTGCGAGCATCAGTGAAAACAGAATTTCTGCCTCAGGTATAGGAAACGGACACTCATTGACCATCCGTCGTAGCGCCAATCACTTTCTTCCTGGAGGAAAATTGAAGAAACCACTGCGTGCCACCCTGAAGCGCGGTTCAATGGCCGGTGTTGCCACGTTCGGTGCAGCAGCACTCCTGCTGACCGGCTGTGGACAGGCTCCCGACGCCGGATCCGGCGCCGCTACCAAGAGCGACTTTGTTGGATGTATCGTTTCCGACTCCGGTGGATTCGATGACCAGTCCTTCAACCAGTCCTCGTTCGAAGGCCTCAAGAAGGCTGAGTCTGATTTGGGCATCACCGTGAAGTCGGCCGAATCCAAGGCCAACAGTGACTTCGAAACCAACCTCAACGGCATGGTCTCCGCCGGCTGCAACCTCACGGTTACCGTTGGCTTCCTCCTGGGCGATGCCACGAAGGCTGCTGCGGCGGCGAACGCTGACAAGCACTTCGCGATTATCGACTACTCGTACGAAACCCCCATCACCAACGTCAAGCCGATCGTCTATGACACGGCACAGGCGGCTTACCTGGCCGGCTACGCGGCTGCGGCTACGTCCAAGACCGGCAAGGTAGGTACCTTCGGCGGTATCAAGATCCCCACGGTCACCATCTTCATGGATGGCTTCTATGACGGCGTCCAGGCCTACAACAAGGCCAAGGGCAAATCCGTCCAGGTTGTCGGTTGGGATAAGAACACCCAGGACGGCTCGTTCACTGGCGACTTCGAGAAGCAGGACACCGGCAAGCAGGTCACCATTAACCTCCTGGACCAGGGTGCGGACATCATCATGCCCGTTGCAGGGCCGGTGGGTAAGGGTGCAGGCGCCGCGCTGAAGGAAGCCAAGGCAGGCGGCAAGGACGTCAAACTCATCTGGGTTGACTCCGACGGCTACCTCACTGCTCCCGAGTACAAGGACCTGATGCTGACCTCCGTGGTCAAGCAGATGGGCGAAGCCGTTGAAACCGTGGTGAAGGACGACACCGAAGGCAAGTTCACCAACGAAGCCTACGTCGGCACCTTGAAGAACGATGGCGTTGCGATCGCACCGTTCCACGATCTCGACTCCGCTGTCACCGCTGAAACCAAGTCCGAGCTCGATGCACTGAAGACTGACATTGTCTCCGGCAAGCTGGTTGTCGAATCGGCAGCGAGCCCCAAGAAGTAAAGCAATTCCTGGACGCGCCGCCAGTACCGAGCCCCGGTACTGGCGGCGCGTTTTTGCCCTGACTAGGCTGGGCCCAAAGCCAGTGGCTTTGGAGCAGTGCAGCCGTCCCTCGGACTCACAGAACGGTGGGAGTTGTGAAACTCGAATTGAAGGGGATCTCGAAAGCCTTCGGGACCTTCTACGCCAACCAAGACATCGACCTCGTGGTCGAATCCGGCCAGATCCATTGCCTTCTCGGAGAAAATGGCGCCGGCAAATCAACCCTTATGAACGTGCTGTACGGGCTGTATGAACCCACAGCGGGCCAGATCCTGGTAGATGACCAGCCGGTCAACTTCCGTGGACCCGGTGACGCAATGGCGGCCGGCATCGGCATGGTGCACCAGCACTTCATGCTGGTTCCCGTCTTCACCGTGGCAGAAAACGTTGCCCTCGGCGCTGAGCCCACCACCTTCGGCGGTGTCCTCAGCATGGATGAAACCCGGAAGAAAATCCGGGAGATTTCGGACCAGTACGGCTTTGATGTGGATCCTGATGCCCTGGTGGAGGACCTCCCCGTAGGTGTTCAGCAGCGGGTGGAGATCATCAAGGCGCTGGTGCGCGAAGCAAAGGTCCTCATTCTTGATGAGCCCACCGCCGTGCTGACGCCGCAGGAAACCGATGAACTCCTGGACATCATGCGGCAGCTCAAAGCCGGCGGCACGTCGATTGTGTTCATCTCGCACAAGCTCCGTGAAGTAAAAGCAGTCTCGGACGTCATCACGGTGGTCCGCCGCGGCAAAGTAGTGGGGGACGCTCCACCCACGGCATCAGCTACTGAACTGGCCTCCATGATGGTGGGCCGCCCCGTCAGCCTGAGCCTGAACAAAGCCCCGGCCCAGCGGAAGGAAACCACGTTCGTGGTGGAGAACCTGACGGTGCGGGCAGCCAATGGCACCAACGTGGTGGACGGGATCAGCTTCGACATCGCCCAAGGCGAGATCCTCGCCGTCGCCGGTGTCCAAGGCAACGGCCAAACGGAACTGACCGAAGCCATCCTGGGAATTCAGGACCACGTGACCGGTTCGGTGACGCTGGACGGCAAGCAACTGCTGGGCCTTCCCGTCAAGGACGTCTTGCGGTCCGGCGTCGGCTTCGTCCCCGAAGACCGGACAGTGGACGGGCTTGTAGGGCCGTTCTCCGTGGCAGAGAACCTGGTGCTGGATCTGTACGACCAAGCCCCGTTTGCCAGCGGTATCAGCATGAAACCGGCCAAGGTTGCCGAGCATGCCAAAGCCAAGATTGAAGAATTTGATATCCGGACGCCTTCCGCAGGCTCGGCCGCCGGAACACTCTCCGGCGGCAACCAGCAGAAAGTGGTGATGGCCCGTGAGCTGTCCCGCCCGCTGCGGTTGTTCATCGCCAGTCAGCCCACGCGCGGCGTGGATGTTGGTTCCATCGAGTTCCTGCACAAGCGGATCGTTGCCGAGCGCGACGTCGGAACCCCGGTCATGATCGTTTCCACCGAACTTGATGAGGTCATTGAACTCGCAGACAGGATTGCCGTGCTGTACAAGGGCAAGCTCGTGGGGATTGTCCCCGCTGGAACACCCCGCGACACCCTTGGTTTGATGATGGCCGGCGTCGGCCCTGAAGGAGGCTCCGATGACTGAGAAGAATCAGTCCAACAACGAGCAAACACCTGCACTGTCTACCGGGGACCAGTCCGCAGCGGACCTCCGTGCGGCAGATGTCTCACTCGATACCGCAGGGGGCATGCTTGAGCCCTCCATCGTGCCGGTGTCCTCCCAAAGCGGAGACTCGGGGCCGCATCAGAACACTCTGGTACGCAGAATTGTGATGGGCAACAGCTTTGTCTCCGTCCTTGCGGTCATTGTGGCGCTGTTCCTCGGCGGGCTGCTGATCGCCAGTACGGATGCCCAGGTGGCCAAAACCGCAGGTTATCTTTTCGCCCGGCCCACGGACTTCCTGAGCGCGTTGTGGTCAGCCATGACGGAGAGCTACGTGGCCCTCTTCCAAGGTGCTGTCTTCAATCCGCGCGAGGGTTTCAAGCCCGTACTGGAAACCATGACCGTGGCAACGCCGCTGATCTGCGCCGGCCTGGGTGTTGCACTGGCATTCCGCGCCGGCCTGTTCAACATCGGTGCCCAGGGTCAGATCATCATCAGTGCCACACTCGCTGCCTATGTAGGGTTCGCCTGGCACCTGCCGTTCGGCCTGCACCTGCTGGTAGTCATCATCATGGGCGTCCTTGGCGGTGCTCTTTGGGGTGCCATTGTTGGCATCCTCAAGGCGCGGACGGGTGCGCATGAGGTGATCGTGACCATCATGCTGAACTACGTGGCCCTGTTCCTGCTGGACTTCCTGCTGAACACGGCTGCGTTCCGGCGGCCGGGGGACAACAGTCCCATTTCGCCACGCCTCGACGAATCGGCCACGTACCCCGTCATCATTCCCGGGTCCAGGCTCCATGTTGGCTTCCTGGTGGCCATAGCCCTGACGTACGGCGTGTGGTGGTTGCTGAACAGGTCCACCATCGGCTTCGAGTTCCGTGCCGTCGGCGCAAATCCCATCGCGGCACGGACCGCCGGCGTCAAGGTTTCCCGCGCCACCATTTTGGTGATGGCCATGGCCGGTGCCCTCGCTGCATTCGGTGGTATTGCCCAGGTGGCCGGTACTGAAAAGGTGCTGACCGGCGGCGTCGCTGCCCAGATCGGTTTTGATGCCATCACTGTTGCCCTGCTGGGACGCAGTACGCCTTGGGGGACGTTCTTTGCTGGCCTGCTGTTCGGAGCCTTCCGCGCAGGGGCCGTGCAGATGCAGATCCAGACGGGAACGCCAATCGACATCGTGCTGGTGGTGCAGTCCCTGATCGTCCTGTTCATCGCCGCACCGCCGCTTATCAAGTCGATCTTCCGGCTTGAGCCCAAGAAGAAGAACAAGACACCAAAAGCGGCTCCCAAGGCTGCCCTGGTCAACGCCTCCGGAGGTGCCAAATGAGCGCGACAACCACCGCTCCGAAGTCGGGTTCAACGGCGCTGCCGGCGTTCCGGCCGTCCATGAAAGTTCCACTGTCACTTGGCGTCCTTGCTCTCATAGCCTTGGTCTTCTTCGGCTTCCTGGGCCCGGACCAGACCGCGGAGATGAAGATCAGCGACGCCGGCGACGCCGTTGCCGTGCCTGCCCTGATGATCCCGGGACAGGTGGGCGGGGTGGTCTTCGGCATTCTGCTCCTTGCCATGGCCGCTTACTCCATCTACCTCTGGACGCAGGGAGAGCGGTCACCCAAGTGGTTGCCCATCGCCTTCGCGGTGGTGTTCGTCTTCGCCCTCCTGGTGTGGATCGTCGCAGGCGCCCGCCAGCCCTCCATCTCGCTGGCCGGCTTGGTGGCCGGCTCGGTGACGCTGGCAGTGCCACTGGTCTTCGGCTCTCTTTCGGGCGTGCTCTGCGAGCGTGTTGGCGTAGTGAACATCGCCATTGAGGGTCAGCTTTTGGGCGGTGCCTTCACCGCTGCGCTGGTAGCCACCATGACGGGCAGCCCCTACATCGGCCTGATAGCCGCGGCTGCCGCAGGTGCTGCCGTGTCCATGGTTTTGGCGGTCTTCAGCATCAAGTACTTGGTCAACCAGATCATTGTGGGCGTTGTGTTGAACGTGCTGGTCTCCGGCCTCACGGGCTTCCTGTACGGCACTTTGATGGTTCCCAACAAAGAGCAGTTCAACACCCCGGGCCGGCTCGATATCCTGCCGATCCCGCTGCTTTCGGACATCCCCATCATTGGCCCCATCCTGTTCGAACAGTCCATCGCGGGTTACCTCATGTACATTGCCGTTGCGGTGGTGTGGTTTGGCTTGTTCAAAACCCGATGGGGACTTCGGGTCCGCGCCGTCGGTGAGCACCCGCAGGCTGCTGACACGCTGGGCATCAACGTCAACGCCACCCGCTTCTGGAACGTCACCCTTGGTGGCGCCATCGCAGGCATCGGTGGTGCTGTTTTCACCCTGGTGACCATCGACTCCTTCACCAAGGACATTTCCGGCGGTCGCGGCTTCATAGCCTTGGCGGCTTTGATCTTTGGCCGGTGGAATCCGATCGGAGCGTTCCTGGCATCGCTCCTGTTTGGCTTCGCCTACAACCTGCAGTCGATCCTTGGCATCATCGGTACGCCGGTTCCGAGCCAGTTCATGGCCATGCTGCCGTATTTGGTGACCATCTTCGCCGTCGCCGGTCTGGTGGGTAAGTCGCGGGGACCGGCGGCCAGCGGCATACCGTACGTGAAGGGTTGACGATGCCGGCGAATGACATCGATTGGCAAGCGCTGGAAGAGGCAGCAAAGCAGGCCATGCTCAATGCCTACGCACCATACTCCAAGTTCCCGGTGGGGGCTGCGGCCCTCACCGAGGACGGCCGGATCATCAGCGGCTGCAATGTGGAGAATGCCAGCTACGGGCTAACCCTATGTGCCGAATGCGCCCTTGTTGGCCAGCTCCACATGACAGGGGGCGGAAGGCTCGCCGCGTTTTACTGTGTGGACGGCCAGGGCAATATCCTCATGCCGTGCGGGCGGTGCCGCCAGTTGCTCTACGAGTTCAGAGCTCCCGGGATGCAGCTTATGACAACGCAGGGAATCAAATCCATGGACCAGGTTCTGCCTGATGCCTTTGGTCCTGAACACCTGGAGGAAACCGCGTGACCAGCACCGAAGCGTTCGACGCCGTCCAGATCATCTCCATCAAGAGGGATAAAGGAACGCTCAGCCCCGAGCAGATTGACTGGACCATTGATGCCTACACCCGCGGGGTGATCGCCGAGGAACAGATGGCGGCCCTGAACATGGCCATCCTGCTCAACGGCATGGACCGCGCCGAGATTGCCCGTTGGACTTCGGCCATGATCGCCTCGGGCGAGCGGATGGACTTCTCGTCGCTGACAACGCCCGACGGCGGCCGGAAGGCTACCAGCGACAAACACTCCACCGGGGGCGTGGGGGACAAGATCACCTTGCCGCTGGCGCCGCTGGTGGCCGTGTTCGGCGTCGCGGTTCCGCAGCTTTCCGGTCGCGGGCTGGGCCACACGGGCGGCACCTTGGACAAGCTGGAGGCAATTCCCGGGTGGCGGGCCAACCTCAGCAACGACGAAATCATGGCTCAGCTCCAGGAGGTGGGTGCCGTCATCTGTGCAGCGGGTTCCGGGCTCGCTCCAGCGGACAAGAAGCTCTATGCCTTGCGCGACGTCACAGGCACCGTTGAGGCTATTCCGCTCATTGCTTCTTCGATCATGAGCAAGAAAATTGCTGAAGGAACAGGTTCTCTGGTGCTTGACGTCAAGGTGGGTTCCGGCGCCTTCATGAAGGACGAAGCCCGGGCCCGGGAGCTGGCCGAGACCATGGTGGCCTTGGGCAAGGATGCCGGCGTGCATACCGTCGCTTTGATCACGGATATGTCCACGCCGTTGGGCCTGACCGCCGGAAACGCTATTGAGGTTGAGGAATCCGTGGAGGTTCTTGCCGGCGGCGGTCCGGAAGACGTCGTCGAGCTGACTGTCCGGCTGGCCGAGGAGATGCTGGCCGGTGCAGGTATCCACGACGCCGATCCCGCAGCCGCGTTGAAGGACGGGCGTGCCATGGATGTTTGGAACCGGATGATCGAAGCACAGGGTGGAGATCCGCGTGCAGCGCTTCCGGTGGCAAAGGAGTCCGAGGTCATCTACGCTCCGGCGGACGGCGTCCTGGTGGAACTGGATGCGCTGTCTGTGGGCGTAGCCGCTTGGCGCCTCGGAGCCGGCCGTGCCCGCAAAGAGGATCAAGTCCAGGCCGGAGCAGGTGTGCGCCTGCATGCCAAGCCCGGTGCCCTGGTCCGGGCGGGCGAGCCACTGATGACCCTTCTGACGGACACCCCCGGGAAGTTCGAAAGGGCCAAGGAAGCGCTCCAGGATTCCGTGGTGATCGCTCCCGAGGGCTCACGCCCGGCGCATCAGCTCATCATCGATCGCATCGCCTAGGCTTAAGTGTTCCGGGCTGTTTCCTTAAAAGAACAGCCCGGAACACCAGTCATCCGGCGCCTGTGGGGAGCCGGCTACCGTAAGGAAACCGTGCAGGGCATCAACGATTTCATCCTCGCAGCGGCCGAGCAGCCATGGGTGTTGTTCCTGGTGCTGGCCTGCTGTGTGATTGATGGATTCTTCCCGCCCATCCCCAGCGAATCCGTGGTGGTAGGGCTCAGCGCGGTCTCCGGAAGCAGCGGCTCGCCCAACGTGTGGTTGCTCGGCTTGATGGCAGCGCTGGGGGCGTTCTCCGGAGACAACATCGCTTACATACTCGGCCGACGCATCGGAGTCCAACGGTGGCGGTGGATGCGCACCCAGCGGATGCAGGGCGCCTTCCGTTGGGCAGGCAAGGAACTTCGACGCCGCTCGGCCTCGCTGATCATGGTGGCCCGGTTCATTCCCATCGGCAGGGTGGCGGTTAACCTGACGGCCGGCGCCACACACTTCCACCACCGGCGCTTCGTGGCCCTCACGGCCATGTCCGCCATCCTGTGGGCCACGTATTCGGTGATCCTCGGCTATTTCTTCGGCGTCTGGTTCGAGGACAACCATCTCCTGGGAGCCGTCATAGCTATTGTGGTTGCAGTGATCCTGGGCATCATCATTGATCGGATCATCAGCAAAGTCCGCGGATCCGTGCCCTTGGACGGCAAGAACATCCCGGAAGAAGACGCCCCTACTCCACCCACGGTATGACGCATCCGCCCCGGGAAGATCAGCCCGGCGGTTGACGACGGCACGTTATCACCACCTATAGCGTTAAGCGTGTGATCCCGGGGCTGGGGCGTAGCGAACGACGTCCCGGCCATGGGACACTAAGAGCGACTTCCGTCACACTGTCAAGTCATATTCGTCTAGGAGCTACCGCCGCGTGGAGTCTTTGAACCAAATGCTCGAGCATGCAGCCGGGCAGCCCTGGATATACCCGGTACTCCTGGTCTTCTTCTTCATTGACGGTTTTGCCACCATCCTGCCCAGTGAAACAGCCATTGTTGGTCTCTCGGCGCTGTCCCTTCACAGCGGAGAACCCAACCTGTGGATTCTGGGGGCCACTGCGCTGGTAGGTGCCATGGCCGGGGACAACATGGCCTACATGCTGGGCCGGAAAATCGGCCTCACCCGCTGGAAGTGGATGCGCAGGCCAAAGGTCCAGAAGATGTTCGCCTGGGCGCAATACGAGCTGGATAAGCGCGGCGCGGTCCTCATCTTCACGGCCCGGTACATTCCGTGGGGCCGGGTTGCGGTGAACTATGTTGCCGGACAAACCGGGTTCCGCCACCGGACTTTCTTCTGGCTGGACGCGTTCGCCTGCGTCACTTGGGTTGCCTACTCCATCGGCATCGGCTTGCTTGCAGGCCAGTGGGTGCACAATAACCCGCTGCTGGGCGTTGGAATTGCGGTGGCTTTCGCCGTGATTCTGGGCATCGTGGTAGATCACGCCCTTCGCTGGTGGCACAAGTACCTGGAAAAGAAGGACCTGGCCCGTGACGCGGCTGCAAGCAACCTGGCACCGGCTGCGCAGCCTACCGAGCTGCCGCACAAAGCGGCCGCCGGTGTGGACCTCTCCAAACCCGCTGGCTAAGCTCCTGCCGTCCCCCTACAGTTAGTACGTGACTGAGCCCATTCTTGACGCTGCCCCTGCCCTCGACTTCGATTTGAAGAGCCTGCCCAAGGTTTCCCTCCACGATCACCTGGACGGAGGACTCCGCCCGGCCACCATCATCGAGCTGGCCGAGGCCGCCGGCCACACACTGCCCTCCACCGATCCCGTAGCGCTGGGCGAATGGTTCCGCGAATCGGCGGACTCCGGTTCGCTGGTCCGCTACCTCGAAACCTTTGACCACACCATCGCTGTCATGCAGACCAAGGAAGGCCTGTTCCGGGTAGCCAAGGAATTCGTGGAAGACCTGGCCGAGGACGGCGTGGTGTACGGCGAAGTCCGCTGGGCCCCCGAACAGCACCTGCAGCAGGGCCTCACCCTGGACGAAGTTGTGGAAGCAGTCCAGACCGGTCTTGAGGCCGGCATGGACGCCGCTGAAGAACGCGGCCAGCAGATCCAGGTGGGGCAGCTCATCACTGCCATGCGCCACGCAGACCGCGGCCAGGAAATCGCCGAACTCGCTGTCCGCCACCGTGCCAACGGCGCAGTGGGCTTCGACATCGCCGGCGCTGAAGACGGCTTCCTGCCGTCCCGCTTCAAGGACGCCTTCACCTACCTGGCCGAGAACAACTTCCCGGCAACAGTCCACGCCGGCGAAGCCGCCGGCCTGGAGAGCATCCAGTCCGCTTTGGTGGATGGACGGGCTTTGCGCCTGGGCCACGGCGTGCGGATCGCCGAGGATATCTCGGTGGAGTTCGAGGACAACTCCGACGACGACGGCGAGGACACCGTAGGCATGGTGACCATCGGCAGTATTGCCGCCTGGGTCCGGGACCGGGGAATTGCCCTGGAAATCTGCCCGTCTTCCAATCTGCAGACGGGTGCAATCTCCGGCTTTGGCGACGGGATCGAAAGCCACCCGGTGGACATGCTCTTCCAGCTCGGCTTCAACGTCACCATCAACACTGACAACCGTCTCATGAGTGGTGTCACCCTGACGGACGAGTTCGAACTCCTGGTGGAGACCTTCGATTACGACCTCGATGATCTGCTCGAACTGACACTGAACGCCGCAGAGGCAGCCTTCCTGCCGCTGGACGAGCGCGAAGCCCTGGTTGAGTTCATCAACGATGCCTACGCCAACCTCGGCTAACGACTCCCACGGGGCGGCGCACAAGAACGCCGGCGAGGTCCCTGAGCTCCTGGAGCTGTTGGGGACCATCGCGGCGCTGCGTGAGCACTGCCCTTGGATGGGTGCGCTGACGCACGAGTCGCTGGTTGAGTACCTGATTGAGGAAGCCTACGAAGTGGTGGACTCGATCGAAGCGGGTGCTGTTGACCATGAGCTTCGCGGCGAGCTGGGCGATGTGCTGCTTCAGGTAGTGCTTCATGCCCGGCTCGCCGAGGAGCGCGGCAGTTTTGATTTTGCTGCCGTAGCCCGCGGCATCAACGCCAAGATGGTCCGACGCAACCAGCACGTGTTCAAGGCGGACGGTTCCCTGCAGGAAAGTTTTCCAGCCAGCGTCGAGGAAATCATCGTCAAGTGGGATGCCGCCAAACGCGCCGAGAAGCCGGAGCGGGAGGACCCCTTTGAAGGCATCCCGCCACACCTTCCTGCATTGGCAGCGGCACAGAAGTCCATTGACAGGGCAGTCCGCGCAGGCCTGTCCGTTGAAGCGGCAGGCGCGCCGGCCGCCGTCGGGCTTCCTGCTGTTCCGGCCACGGAAGAGGCGCTGGGTGAGCTGCTGCTCGCCGTCGTCGCCGGGGCCAGGGAACAAGGACTCGACGCCGAACGGGCCCTTCGTGCAGCGGTCCGATCGTTTCAGAACACCCAGGCTCCGCCTTCATGACGTGAGCTGTTGGAAGCCGTGCCGTAACCTAAGCCACTCTCGACTACGCTAGTAGCGACGAGGACGTTGAGAATTTCCCTCCACATTCCTGTAATTCGCCCATAAGGAGCACATCCATGGCGCTTATCGATGCCATCCACGCACGCGAGATCCTTGATTCCCGCGGAAACCCGACCGTAGAAGTTGAGGTCCTGCTCTCCGACGGCCAGATCGGCCGCGCAGCAGTTCCCTCCGGTGCCTCCACCGGCGAGCACGAGGCCGTTGAGCTTCGCGACGGAGACAAGGGCCGTTACCTCGGCAAGGGTGTCCAGAAGGCCGTTGACGCCGTCATCGACGAGATCTCCCCGGCCCTGATTGGTTTCGACGCCACCGACCAGCGCAGCATCGACCAGGCCATGATTGACCTGGACGGCACGCCCAACAAGGGCAAGCTCGGCGCCAACGCCATCCTGGGTGTTTCCCTGGCCGTTGCCAACGCTGCCGCAGCTTCTGCTGACCTGCCGCTGTACAAGTACCTGGGCGGCCCGAACGCCCACGTGCTGCCCGTTCCGCTGATGAACATCCTCAACGGCGGTTCGCACGCCGACTCCGACGTGGACATCCAGGAATTCATGATCGCCCCGATCGGTGCCGAGACCTTCTCCGAAGGCCTCCGCTGGGGCGTTGAGGTTTACCACAACCTCAAGGCTGTCCTCCAGGAAAAGGGCCTCTCCACCGGCCTCGGCGACGAAGGTGGCTTCGCCCCCAACCTGCCGTCCAACCGTGCGGCACTGGACCTGATCCAGGAAGCCATCAAGAACGCCGGCTACACCCCGGGCACGGACATCGCCCTTGCACTGGACGTTGCATCTTCCGAGTTCTACAAGGACGGCGCTTACCAGTTCGAAGGCAAGGCACTTTCCGCCACCGAGATGAGCGCCTACTACGCTGAGCTCGTTGCCGACTACCCGCTGGTCTCCATTGAAGACCCGCTGGACGAGAACGACTGGGAGGGCTGGAAGACCCTCACCGACACCATCGGTGACAAGGTTCAGCTTGTTGGCGACGACCTCTTCGTCACCAACCCGGTCCGCCTGCAGCAGGGCATCGAGACGGCCACGGCCAACTCCCTGCTGGTCAAGGTCAACCAGATCGGCTCCCTGACCGAGACGCTGGACGCAGTTTCCCTGGCTCAGCGCTCCGGTTACACCACCATCACCTCGCACCGCTCCGGCGAAACCGAGGACACCACCATTGCTGACATCGCCGTTGCCACCAACGCGGGTCAGATCAAGACCGGTGCCCCGGCCCGCTCCGAGCGCGTAGCCAAGTACAACCAGCTGCTGCGCATCGAAGAAGAACTCGACGACGCCGCACGCTACGCTGGCCGCAGCGCGTTCCCGCGTTTCAAGGGCTAGCCTTCAGCGAAAACAGCTAACCGGTGGCTATGGTGGAAAGACCATGGCCGCCGGTTCTGTTTAACGCCGGTTCCGCTTCACACAGGCCAGGTCAGAAACAGCAAGCGCAGCAAACCGCCAGGCAAGCACCGGGCATTACAGGAGTGTCATGGCCACCCGTCGTCCAAAGGTACCCAGGGCCGACGCCCTTGGCAGCCAGCCCAGTGGCAGCCGCACTCCCGGTGCCAGCCGCCCTTCGAGTAGTTCCGCTCCGTCCGGCGACGGCGGCAAGCCATCCTCGGGGGCCGAGGTCATCAAGGCTGAGTTTGGCGGTGAGCGTGCAACGCCAAAGACGTCGACGCCGGTTGGCGGCAAAGCGCCTGCCGGCGTTAAGACTCCAGCGGGCAAGAAGCCGGCGGGGACGTCATACAAAGTTGCGGACTCCAATACTGCGAATAAGCGCCAGGGCTCCGGGAAACCGGGCACTGCCAAGGATGACCGCGACCTCGATCCGGTACCGGCAAAAGCATTCTCCGGCCGGATGCTTGCACTGGCCGTGGTGATGATTGCCATCACTATCCTGCTGGCCCCCACCGTGAAGATTTTCCTGGAGAAACGCGCCGAAATTTCCGCGCTGGAAGCGGAAATCGCCGGCAGGAAAGCTGAGCAAACAGAGCTGAACAAACAGCTTTCCCGGTGGCAGGACCCCAACTACGTGAAACAGCAGGCCCGCGACCGCATTAACATGGTTATGCCGGGTGAAACAGGTTACTGGGTGTTTGGGGGAGAAGAAGCCGCCGGCACACCGGGTGGCCGCACCGGCTCCGGATCGTCGGCCAACCCGGAGAATCTGCCCTGGGTGGATGCTCTCTGGGAGTCAATCAGACGATCGGCAACTGACTAGACGCGGTGCCCGCCGCCGTCGTGTCCGCATGGGACATGACAAAAGGGGCAGGAAGGTTGGCAGCGCAAGTGGAAGAGAACACGGCAGCCGTGCCGCAGGAATCCCGCCAGCCATCAGCACACGATCTTGAGGTTTTGAGCCGCCAGTTGGGGAGGCCGGTCCGGGATGTTGTAGAGATCCCGGCCAGGTGCGTCTGCGGCAACCCCTTGGTGGCGGCTACGGCTCCCAGGCTCAGCAACGGAACCCCGTTTCCCACCACGTTCTACCTGACCCACCCGGTGATCACCTCCGCAGTGTCGCGGCTTGAAGCGGGCGGCCTGATGAACGAGATGAATGAGCGGCTGACTGCCGATCAGGAGCTCGCTGCTGCCTATCATGGAGCCCACGATGCCTACCTTCAGGCCCGCAATGAGATTGCGCACCGTTCCGGCACGGGAGCGGTGCCGGAGATTGACGGCATTTCAGCAGGCGGCATGCCTACCCGCGTGAAGTGCCTCCATGTTCTGGTGGGCCACTCGTTGGCTGCCGGTCCGGGCATCAATCCTCTGGGTGATGAGGCACTGGCCTCCATTACCGAGTGGTGGACCAAGGACCGTTGCTATTGCGACGGCGCCTGGGACACGGCCGGCGAGGCACCATCCCGGGACTTGAGCCGCCATGGTCCGCAGGGACTGCCGGAGATCGTGGGGCGTCCCGCGCCGGTACGGAAGCCGAAGACCGAGTCGGAAAACTTGCAGGAGGGCAGCGCATGAGCCGGGTGGCCGCCATTGATTGCGGAACCAACTCCATCCGTCTCCTCATTGCCGATGCTTCCCCGGAAACTTTGGAGAGGGATGCAACGGGTCCCCTGACCGACGTCGTGCGGGAAATGCGCGTGGTCAGGCTTGGCCAGGGCGTGGATGCAACGGGTGAGCTCGCTCCCGAGGCCCTGGAGCGCACGTTCGCGGCCGCGCGCGACTACGCGGAACTGATCAAGGAACACGGCGCGGGACGTATCCGCTTCGCCGCTACGTCGGCCACGCGCGATGCCAGTAACCGCCAGGTCTTTGTGGACGGCATCCGGGAACTCCTGGGAGTGCAGCCGGAGGTGATCTCCGGGGACGAAGAAGCTGCGCTGTCCTTCGCCGGCGCAAGCAGTGTCCTGCCCGCCATGGGGAATGATCCCATCCTGGTGGTGGACCTCGGCGGCGGCAGCACCGAATTCGTGCTGGGCGACTCCCGCGGAGTGATCGCGGCGCGCTCGGTTGATGTTGGCTGTGTCCGGCTCACTGAACGTCACCTTCGCAGTGATCCGCCCAGTGCTGCCCAAATCGCCGCGGCAGAGGCCGACGTCGACGCCGCGCTTGATCTTGCCGCGCAGACGGTGCCGCTGGACCGCGCCACGGCCGTGGTGGGCGTTGCCGGTTCCATCACCACCATCACCGCGCACGCACTTGGCCTGAGCGAGTACCAGCCCAACCGCATCCACGGTGCTTCGCTGGATCTGGAAACCATTACGGATGCGTGCACCAGCCTGTTGGAAATGACGCGGGACGAACGTGCCGCTCTTCCGTTCATGCACCCCGGGCGAGTGGACGTCATCGGCGCGGGCGCCTTGGTGTGGCGTCGTATCCTGGGCCGCTTGGCTTCGATCAGCAACGGATTCATCCGCGAGGCCGTGGCCAGTGAGCACGACATCCTTGACGGAATCGCCTTGAGTATCCGGGACGGCCAATGACATTGCGCCACCGACGCACCATCTCCGCTGCCCTTGCCACCGCACTGGCAGGCGGGGCGCTGGCAGGTGCGCTGATGTGGGCACCGGCCGCCAACGCGGACGCATGGCGGGACAAGGAGTACTGGCTCAAGGAATCAGGAGTCACCAACGCCTGGCAGGTGTCCAAGGGTGCTGGGGTGAAGGTCGCCATCATCGACAGCGGTGTTGACGGAAGCCACCCGGACCTCAAAGGCGTGGTGGTGGGTGGAACGGATGTCTCCGGTGCCGGTGCCCCCAACGGACAAAAGAGCATCGGTGCCAACACCGAGCACGGCACCCTGGTGGCCACCATGCTGGCCGGGCGTGGTCACCCGGCACCTGCGCCGCCCCCTTCAGCCTCGCCATCCGCTTCGGCGTCGCCTGCTCCCACGCCTCCGCCGCCAACCGCTCCGCCTGCCGGGGGACCGGACGGAATCACGGGAGTGGCGCCCGAGGCGGAGATTCTGGCCATCTCAACCTGGCTCGGCTCGCCCAACCCGGGCGGTAAAACAGACCAGGAACAGATACCGGAGGCTGTGCGCTGGGCGGTTGATAACGGCGCCAAGGTCATCAACATTTCGCTCGGGAGCACTTCGCCCGATTGGCCGCAGAGTTGGGACGCAGCGTTCCTCTACGCGGAGCAAAAGGATGTGGTGATTGTTGCCGCCGCGGGAAACCGGGTGGGCGGCAACGTCCAGGTTGGTGCCCCCGCAACCATTCCCGGCGTCCTCACGGTAGCCGGGCTGGACGGTGAAGGGCGCGCCAGCGTGGACTCCTCGTCCCAGGGCATCAGCATCGGCGTGGCTGCCCCTGCGGAGAAACTGGTGGGCGGTATCCCCGGAGGTTCGTACGCCGAATGGGCAGGCACGTCCGGAGCGGCCCCCATCGTTTCAGGTGTGGCAGCACTGATCCGTTCCAAGTGGCCGGAAATGAGCGCCACCCAGGTCATCAACAGGATTGTCAGCACGGCCAAAGATGCCGGCGCTCCCGGCAAGGACCCCATTTATGGTTACGGCATTCTCAATGCCGAGGCCGCGTTGAAGAATGACGTGCCCGTCACCGACTCCAACCCGCTGGGTTCCATCGGAGACTGGATCCGTGTCCACCGGCGGGGGGTCTTCAGCGAACCGGAACCGGCGCCCGTGGCAAGTCCAACCAGTGCCGCGCCTACGCTGGCCGATCCCACCGTACCTGTTGCAAAAACCCCGGCCACCATGGACGACGCCCTTCCCGCCGCCGTCGTACTTGGTTTTGGCGCGTTGTTTATTGCTTTGGTAGCCGGTGCGGCGATTCAGCTGCGAAGGATTTCAAAAAACCCGCCGGCAGTGCCCGAAGAGCCCGAAACGGGCGCCCTTTTGAAGGTGGATCCGCCCACCCGGACGTAGTTAGTGAAGATTTTCACAAAGTACGGTACTCTGGGGTTATGGCAACCACCCCAGAGCTCATTGACCGTCCCCGGGTTCTCGTCGTCGGCGGCGGCTACGTCGGCCTCTACGTAGCCCTCAAATTGCAGAAGAAGATCGCGAATGCCGGTGGCATCGTCACCGTCGTGGATCCACTGCCGTACATGACTTACCAGCCCTTCCTCCCGGAAGTTGCCGGCGGCAACATCGAGGCACGCCACGCCGTCGTCTCCCACCGTCAGCACCTCAAGCAGACTGAGCTCATCCAGGGCCGCGTCACCAGCATCGACCACGCAAACCGCACCGCAGTGATCGCCCCCTCGGATGGCGGCGAGAACTTCGAGATCCCGTACTTCGACGTCGTGATCGCAGCAGGCGCCATCACCCGCACGTTCCCCATCAAGGGCCTCGCGGACAAGGGCATTGGCCTCAAGACCATCGAGGAAGCCGTTGCACTGCGCAACAAGGTGCTGGAGCGCATCGAATCCGCTTCCACCATGACTGACCCCGCAGAACGCGCCAAGGCACTGACCTTCGTTGTTGTTGGTGGCGGTTTTGCCGGCATCGAGTGCCTCACCGAAATGGAAGACCTCGCCCGCGCCGCTGTGCGGAACAACCCCCGGGTTCGTCAGGAAGAAGTCCGCTTCATCCTGGTCGAAGCCATGGGCCGCATCATGCCCGAGGTCACCGCTTCGCAGGCCGAATGGGTTGTGGAGCACCTCCGCAGCCGCGGCATCGAAGTACTCCTCAACACCTCCCTGGACAGCGCCGAGGGCAACCTCAAGCTGATCAACCTCCCGGACAAGACCCCCGCCGGTGAAGTCGAATCAGACACCCTGGTGTGGGCTGCCGGTGTGCAGGCCAACCCGATGATTCGCTCCACCGACTTCCCGCTGGAACCGCGTGGCCGCGTCCGCGTCCTCCCGGACCTCCGCATTGCAGGGGACGAAGGCATTGTGGAGAACGCCTGGGCAGCCGGCGACATCGCCGCTGTGCCGGACCTCACGGGCAAGGGCCTGCCGGACGGCACCTGCGTCCCCAACGCCCAGCACGCACTGCGCCAGGCCAAGAAGCTCGCCAAGAACCTCTGGGCTTCCCGCTGGGACAAGCCGCTGCACGACTACAAGCACAAGAACCTTGGTGCTGTAGCAGGCTTCGGCGAGTGGAAGGGTGTTGCCAACATCAACCTGCTCGGCCGCATCGGCCTCAAGGGCGGCCTCGCGTGGCTGGCACACCGTGGTTACCACGGCATGGCTATGCCCACGGTGGAGCGCAAGTTCCGGGTGATCTTCGGCTGGATCCTGGCCTTCTTCGCCGGCCGCGACACCACGCAGCTGATGGACCTGGACAACCCGCGCGGTGCATTCGTTGCCGCTGCAACTCCGGCTCCCAAGCCCGCTGCCGCTCCGGCGCCGGTGGAAGCCAAGCCGGTTGCCGAGGAAGTCAAGACTCCGGTAGCTGCTGACGCAAAGTAGTACACGCCCGACGGCGGCTGTCCCCTTGAGGGGATGGCCGCCGTCGGCGTTTAACCAACACGCGTCCCGGCTGCCCCCTAGACTGTCCTCATGTCCGGTGAAACCGATGTGAAGACCCTCCTGGAATCCCTTCATCCCGTGGCCCGCGACGGCGAGTACGTGTATGCCCTGTGGCCGCACGGACGGCCATTGGAGGGCGGCATCGAGGCAGCCGTTCGGGAGGCCGAAGGCCTGACGGTTGTCCTCCACCGCGACGAAGCGGACTCCTTGGGTCTTCGCTATGACTTTGTGGCTACGTGGATCACGTTGCAGGTCCACTCTGCCCTGGAAGCGGTGGGATTGACCGCGGCGGTCAGTGCTGCGCTCACGCACGCGGGAATCAGTTGCAACGTCCTTGCCGGTTTCCACCACGATCACCTCCTGGTGCCATCGGCGGACGCGGACAGGGCCATGGAAGTCCTGCGGCTTCTGGCGCGTGGCGTGGTCCTGCGGACCGAGCGGCCTGAAGACCGGGCCGAGATCCTGGAACTCACTGCCCGGGCGTTTTCCGTCTCGCCGGTGACTGGTGAACCGGTCACAGGAATGCCCCTCGAAGTAGGGCTCTTGAAGGAGCTTTTTGAGTGCAGCGAGTACATCCCTGAGCTGAGCATCGTGGCGGAGATGGGTGGTGAGATCGTGGGCCACGCCATCAGCACCAGGGGTTGGGTGGACGATCTGGAGCTAGTCGGCCTGGGACCCATAGGAGTGCTGCCACCCTTCCAAAGGCGCGGAGTGGGTTCTGCGTTGATGCGCGAGACGGCGGCCCGCGCCACGGCCCTTGGCGAACCCGGGATCGCTTTGCTGGGCAGCCCTCTTTACTACCCGCGCTTCGGTTATGTTCCGGCCACCTCGTTGGGCATTGAACCGCCTGAGGCGATGTGGGGCGAGCACTTCCAGCTGCTGGCTTTGCCGGGATGGCCCGACGACGTCCATGGCACCTTCCGCTACGCCGGTCCGTTCAACCGGCTGTAGCTGGGATACCATGGTCCGGGCGCCCCAGTAGCCCAATTGGCAGAGGCAGCGGACTTAAAATCCGCGTGTTGTGGGTTCGAGTCCCACCTGGGGCACAGAGGCAAGGTGAGAGCTCTTTCTCCCTTCCAGTGCACGGTTCTTCTCTTCGGTGTCTTTTCCCAGCAAGCTCGTAGATTCCCCACAGGCAACGAGTGTTATAGGGATGTGACCTGAATCACTTATGTTCGCCGGGCAATTGCACTAGTTTGAGTCTTAATCAGGAACACCTGAGTAATCGCATCAAAGGCAGTTCGCACCTTTCGATCGAGGAGACAACGAATGTTTGATCTTTCCCCAGCGGCGCCCCGAGCCGCCAAGCTAACAGCGCTTGGCATTGGGGTCGCTCTCTTGGCCACAGCTTGTGGTGGGTCTTCGACGCCTACCCAGACTGGGTCTTCATCCGCCGCCGCGGCAGGTATCTCCTGCCCGGCACCGAGCGGCGGGGCGGGAGCCGGCAACAGCCAGGCTGCCACCAACACTGGACCTGTGCCTCCCTCGACCACCACCACGGCTACGCCGCTTAAGCTTGGATCGCTCCTGCCGACAACGGGGTCGCTGGCGTTCCTTGGCCCGCCCGAAATCGCGGGCGTCAACCTTGGCATCAAGGAAGTCAATGACGCCGGTGGCGTTTTGGGTGCCCCTGTTGAAGTGACCCACCGCGACTCCGGTGATACCAAGACCGACATCGCCACCCAGTCCACCACGGCCCTGCTGGGTCAGGGTGTGAGCGCCGTGATCGGTGCTGCCTCGTCCGGTGTTTCCAAGACGGTCATCAACCAGATCACCGGCGCCGGTGTCATCCACTTCTCGCCGGCGAACACTTCGCCTGACTTCACCACGTGGGACGACAAAGGCCTCTACTGGCGCACCGCACCCTCGGACGTCCTGCAGGGCAAGGTCCTCGGCAACTACATGGCCACCTGTGGCGCCCAGACCGTTGGCATGATCGTTCTTAACGACGCTTACGGAACCGGCCTGCAGAAGAACGTCAAGGAAGCCTTCGAGGCAGCCGGCGGCAAGGTTGTTGCTGAAGAACTCTTCAACGAGGGCGATTCTCAGTTCAGCAGCCAGGTGGACAAGGTCCTCGCAGCCAAGCCGGATGCGATTGCACTGATCACCTTCGACCAAGCCAAGAGCATCGTTCCCCTGATGACGGGCAAGGGCGTCAAGCCCACGCAGCTGTTCATGGTTGACGGCAACACCTCGGACTACAGCAAGGACTTCCAGGCAGGCACCATGAAGGGCGCACAGGGCACCATCCCCGGTACGTTCGCCAAGGACGCCTTCAAGAAGAAGCTCCTCGCGATCGATCCCGCCCTGAAGGATTACAGCTACGCAGGCGAGTCCTACGACGCCGTGAACCTGATCTCGCTGGCCTCTGAGGCAGCCAAGAGCACCAAGGGAACGGACATCGCAGCCAAGCTCAAGGAAGTTTCCGAAGGCGGCGAGAAGTGCACCGACTTCCCGTCCTGCGTCACCTTGCTCCGCCAGGGCAAGGACATTGACTACGACGGCCAGTCCGGTCCGGTAACGTTCTCCGATGCCGGTGACCCCACCGAGGCATACATCGGTATCTACGAATACCAGGACGACAACACCTACAAGCCGGTCCGCGAAGAGTTCGGCAAGCTCTAAGCTGAACGCAGTCTAGACCGCAGTTGGTAACGGGTCCCCTTCCTCACAAGGAAGGGGACCCGTTCTGCGTTGGCCATCGACGTCCCACCCCATGCGTTGCGGGGCCCGCTCTGCGGGCTTGGGAGTGGGTTTGGGGCGCAGAGCGGGCCCCGCAACGCGTCCTTGGACTGTTGCCCGGGGGAAGGTTCGACGACGGCGCAGCGGGGGTTCCGCCGTCGTGACTCTTCTACGGACCGTGCGCGGCCTGTGTCTCCACCACCTACTTTGACTCCGCGGCCTGCCTGACACGCCGCATTCCCAGGGTGTCGGGCCGAGCTTGGGCCCAAAGAAGGTGATGGTGGCCCGGCTTGCCGTGTGACGAACCGACTCCTGTCCCACCCCATGCGTTGCGGGGCCCGCTTTGCGGGCTTGGGAGTGGGTTTGGGGCGCAAAGCGGGCCCCGCAGCGGCAGCACGAAACCAAGCCCGCACAAGGGAAAGGAGGGGCCCAGGGATGCGATCCCGTGGCCCCTCCTGTGCGTGCCTGTGTAGGTGCGCCTAGACTTCGTCCGCCAAGGTACCCAGGTACAGCTGAATAACCTTGGGGTCCTTCATGAGCTCACGCCCTGTGCCGGTGTACGCGTCCTTGCCCTGGTCCAGGACGTAGCCGCGGTCGCAGATCTGCAGGCAACGGCGGGCGTTCTGTTCCACCATGATCACCGAGACGCCGGCACGGTTGATCTCGTGGACACGGAGGAACGTCTCGTCCTGCTTGACGGGGGAGAGGCCTGCCGACGGCTCGTCGAGCAGCAGCACAGCCGGATCCATCATCAGTGCCCTGCCCATGGCCACCATCTGGCGTTCGCCGCCGGACAGGGAGCCTGCACGCTGGGCACGCCGCTTTCCCAGTTCGGGGAAGAGGCTGGTCACAAAGTCGAAGCGCTGGGAGAAGTCTTTGGGCCGTTGGAACATGCCCATTTGCAGGTTCTCTTCAATGGTCAGCGTGGCAAAGACGTTGTTGGTCTGCGGCACGAAGCCCACGCCCTGGGTCACCAACTTGTTGGCCTTCAGCCCCGTGAGGTCCTCGCCGCGGACCACCACGGTGCCGGAGTGAACCTTCACCAGGCCGAACATGGCTTTCAGGAGCGTGGACTTGCCGGCGCCGTTCGGCCCGATGATGCCGATGAGTTCGCCCTTGCGGGCCTCGATGCTGCAGCCGTTGAGGATGTTGACGCCGGGAATGTACCCTGCCACCAGGTTGGTGACCTTGACCACCGAGTCGGTGTCGGGGGCAGCTGCCGAGGCGGGCATTGCGCTGGTGCTGCTCATTGTCCGTCCTCCTTCTTGGTTTCTACGATTTCGGACAGGATGCCTGCGTCTTCGGTTCCCACGACGGACTCTTCGTCAGCTTCGAGTTCTGCCTCGAGCACCTTGATGCCTTCGGCGTCGCCAAGGTCCACATCATGGTGGGCGCCGAGGTATGCGTCGATGACAGCGGGGTTCTTCATGACTTCCCCTGGAGGTCCTTCGGCAACAACCTTGCCTTCTGCCATAACAACAACCCAGTCAGCGATGTGGCGGACCATGTTCATGTCGTGCTCCACGAACAGCACGGTCATGCCCTCCGCTTTGAGGTTCTTGATGTGGTCCAGCAACGACTGCGTCAGGGCGGGGTTCACACCGGCCATGGGCTCATCCAGCATCACCAGCTTGGGCCTGACCATCAAGGACCGCGCCATCTCCAGGAGTTTCCGCTGGCCACCGGAAAGGGATGCTGCGTAGTCGTCCTTCTTGGTATCTAGCTTGAACTTCTCCAAGAGGAGGTTGGCTTGGGCTGTGATTTCCTTCTCGCGGCCTCCCCACATGCCCTTGAACAGTGCCTTGGAGAGCCGTTCACCTGGCTGGTCGGCAGCGCCGAGCCGCATGTTTTCCATGACGGTCAGCTTGCCCATCACCTTGGTTAGCTGGAAGGTGCGGACCATGCCCATGCGGGCCACTTTGTAAGAGGAGACGCCGGCCAGGCTGTTGCCTTCAAATTGCCACTTGCCCGTGTTGGGAGTGTCAAATCCGGTGAGCAGGTTGAACAGGGTGGTCTTGCCGGCACCATTGGGGCCGATCAAAGCGGTGATCTTGTGGCGGGGGATCTCAAGGTATTCGACGTCCACGGCGTTGATGCCGCCAAAGGAACGGGTGACGTCCTCTGCCACCACAATGGGATCCCGCTTCTTGCAGCCGGGAGTGTTTTCCCCGACGGCGATGGGCCGCGAATCTGTCATGTAGTCGATATTTTCGGTGTTGCGTTCGTTGGTCTCACTCATGCGAAAGCAAGCTCCTTCTTATTGCCGAAGACGCCTTGCGGGCGGAAGATCATCAGGAGCATCAGCGCAACACCCACCAGGATGTAGCGCAACTGGCCGGCCTGGACTGTAGTCAGCCAGGTGACCACCCCTGATTCGATGAGGCCGTAGAGCAGGCTCTGGGTCAGCGAGAGCACTACCCAGAAGATCATGGCCCCAATGACCGGCCCCAGGACCGTGGCCATGCCGCCGAGCAGGAGGCAGGTCCACAGGAAGAACGTCAGTTCCGTGCCGTAGTTGGATGGCTGGACGGCGCCGCGGGGGAGTGTGAAGATCATGCCGGCCAAGGCGCCCAGTACGCCACCAATGATCAGTGCCTGCATCTTGTAGGCGTACACGTTCTTGCCCAGCGAGCGGACAGCGTTTTCGTCCTCCCGGATGCCCTTCAGGACGCGACCCCAAGGGCTGCGCATCAGGAGCCACACCAGGAGGCAGCACACGATCACCAAGCCCCAACCGACCACGCGGATGAAGAAGTCGCGGTTGTTCATGCCCATGTAGGACCCCTCGGGGAAGGGGTTCATGGCATAGAAGGTGTTCTCAAACGCTGCAAGGCCGTTGGCGGAGCCCGTGACACTGGTGAGCTGGTTGGTGGTAACCACATAGCGGACAATTTCCGCCGCTGCGATCGTGACGATTGCCAGGTAGTCGGCCCTAAGCCGCAGAGTGGGGATGCCGAGGATGAAGGCGAAGATCACCGAACAGAGAACAGAGATGATCAAGGCCAGGAAGAACGGGGCGTCGAAACTCAGGGTTGAGATGGCAAAACCGTACGCGCCGACGGCCATGAAGCCGGCCTGGCCGAAGTTCAACAGGCCTGAGTAGCCGAAGTGCACCGCGAGGCCCAAAGCGGCAAGTGCGTAGGCCGCCGTCGTCGGGCTGAACAATTCGCCAAGGGCGCTGGAGAAAATAAATCCGAAGTCCATGGCCCGCTCCTAACCCACACGCTCACGCCGGCCGAGGATACCCTGCGGTCGGAACAGAAGAACAACAATCATGATGAACAGGGCCCCGACGTACTTGAGGTCGGCGGGGAGGCCGAACACGGTAGTCAGTTCCACGAAGATGCCGACGACGATCGAGCCGATCAGGGCACCGAAGACGGTCCCCAAACCACCCAGCGTCACACCGGCAAAGATGAGCAACAGGATCTGCGAACCCATGTCGAAGGTGACCCCTGGCCGGTAGTACGCCCACAGGATGCCACCGAGGGAAGCCAGGACACCGCCCACGATCCACACGATGCGAATAACGGAGTCGACGTCGATGCCTGAGGCGGCTGCCAGAGCGGGGTTGTCCGCCACGGCGCGGGTTGCCTTGCCCAGGCGGGTCTTCAGCAGGACGATGCCGATCAGTGCGATGACCACGGCGCTGATAATCAGGGACCAGAGGTTGTTCGGGGAGATGGACACAGGCCCGATCTGGATCTCTGCGCTCTGCGCGCCGGGCAGCTGCTGTGTTGCGCCCCCGAAGAAGAACTGGATGACGTAGCGGATTGCCAGGGCCAGGCCAATGCTGACGATCATCATGGGGACCAGGCCGGAGCCGCGCTTCCTCAGCGGCCGCCACAGCCCTGCATCCTGGACATAGCCGAAGAGGCCGCCGCCCAGCAGGGCAAGCAGGATCGCCAGCCAGAAGGGGAGACCGAAGGCGTTGAACATGAACACCAGTACTGCACCCAGAGTCACCATCTCACCGTGAGCGAAGTTGGTCAGGCCGGTGGTTCCGAAGATCAGGGAGAGGCCAACCGCGGCGAGTGCAAGGAGGAGACCAAAACTCAGGCCCGCAACGAGGCGATTGAGGAGGTTTTGGCCAAAGTCCTGTTGCTGGATCACGATGCCCTTGCCAAAGGCGAAGATCACCGACAAGTTGGACGTCTGGCTGAAGGTGACGTCCCGGGGATTGTCCTGGCCTTCAGCCAGAGTGATGCCCTCCGGCAAGGTGGAGGTGTCCAGCTCGATGGTGTAGGTGCCCTGGACGGGAACGCCGATGGTCCAGGCGCCGTTGGCTCCGGAGGTGGCTTCACCTTCAAATCCGTTGCCTGTGGCCTTGATCTTGACGCCGGGTATGGGGGCCCGGGCATCGTCGCGGAGGAATCCGCTGATGTTGTTCTGGAAAGACGTCGATGACGGCGAAGGCGAGGGGGTGGTTGCCTGTGCCGATGGGGCGGCGATCAACAGAGCGGTGATGAGGGCTGCGAACAGCGCCCCCACAACTCTCTGCAGTCCCTTGGACCGTCTCATGGACGGGTCGCGCAGTGTGCTTCTCAAAATGGAAACCTCCACAGTGGGGGTGGTCCCGGCTGCGCCATTGCAGCCGGTGCGAACGGTCATGGGGCTTGTGAACAGTTCTTGCCTAGCTGCCTCGTTTGTGATCTAAGTCACCCATGTGTGGCCTATGTTACCGCCCGGGGGAGGTAATGAATGCCCAGTTGGGGGCTGTGAAGATCGCGATCGGGTAACAACTGTGAAGCTATAGACAACTAGTGATGTAGCAAGACTTAAGTAAGCCTTTGTTGTTTGACGGTGCTACTAAACGTTTCGGCGAAGCCACTCCTCGGATTTCGTGTCACGGTTGAGTTTCGTCTCCGTGAACAAGGGAACTTTCCCTGCCGGGCGCACGTGGTAATTGGTACCGTGAATTATCACTAGCCCTTTTTCAGGAGGACACCCGCAATGGCACTTGGCGGAAACCCAGTCTTCAACGGAAAGAATTTCCGTGGAGCAAAGCAGGCCCCGCCTGTACCGCAAAACCAGTACGGCCAGCAGTTCAACCAGGCACCCGGCCGTGCACCGAGCCAGGTCATGGACGGACAGGCAGCATGGTCCGCCCAGCAGCAGAACATGACCAATGAGCAACTGCAGCAGATGTACAACCAGCCTGCTGCGGGCCCCGCCGATACCGGCCGCATGACCTATGACGACGTCATCATGAAGACCGTCGCCTGCCTCGTGGTACTCATCATCGGCGCAGGTGTGACGCTCTTCGTGGCGCCCGCCCTCTCCACCATGCTCATGATCGTTGGTGCTCTGGGCGGATTCGTCCTGGCGCTGGTCAACACGTTCAAGAAGCAGCCTTCACCGGCCCTGATCCTGGCCTACGCCGGCCTCGAGGGCCTGTTCCTCGGTGGCCTTACCCGCATCCTGGATGGCATGTACCCGGGCGTCGGCCTTCAGGCTGTCATCGGTACGCTGGCAGTCTTCGGCGTCACCCTGGTGCTCTTCAAGAGCGGCAAGGTCCGCGCCACCCCGAAGATGATGCGCTTCTTCCTGATCGCCACCATCGGCTACGCAGTCTTTGCCCTGATCAACATGGTGATGATGTGGACCGGCGCTGTGCAGGAGCCCTTCGGCCTCCGCACCAGCGTTGAGATCTTCGGCATCCCGCTGGGTGTCTTCATCGGCATCCTCGCAATCGGCCTGGCAGCGTTCTCGCTGATCATGGACTTCACCAGCATCGAGCAAGGCGTCCGCGCCGGCGCCCCGGAACGATACTCCTGGGTTGCAGCATTCGGCCTGACGGTCACCTTGGTTTGGCTCTACGTCGAAATCATCCGCCTGCTGGCAATCCTGCGGGGCGACGACTAGTTACAACAGCTCCACGCAAAGAATGCCCCCGAAGGGATTCGGGGGCATTCTTGTATCCCGGAGGGGTAGCGCCAGTGCTAGCTCAAGCGCTCCAAGACCACTGCCATGCCTTGCCCGCCACCAACACACAGAGTGGCCAGCCCAAGACTTCCATCGCGTTCCTTGAGCCCGTTGAGCAAAGTGCTGGTCATCCGCGCACCGGTCATGCCGAAGGGGTGGCCCAGGGCGATGGCGCCACCATGGACGTTGAGCTTGGCGGGATCGATTCCCAGTTCACGGGCGCTCGCCACTACCTGCACGGCGAAGGCTTCATTGAGCTCCACCAGATCGATGTCGTCCATGGTCATCCCGGCCAGTGCCAGGGCCCTTCGCGTGGACTCCACCGGCCCCATGCCCATGAGCTCGGGGGAGAGCGCGCTGACGCCTGTTGAAACCACGCGTGCCAGTGGTTGCAGGCCGAATTCGCGGGCACGAGTGTCGCTCATGACCACCACCGCTGCGGCGCCATCGTTCAGGGGGCAGGCGTTGCCGGCCGTGACCGTCCCGTCCGTGCGGAAGACGGGCTGCAGGGCGGATACTGCTTCGAGGGTCACGCCTGCGCGGGGTGAATCGTCCTTGTTCACCACAGTGCCGTCCTTGCGCGTATACGGTGTGATGTCACGGGCATAGAACCCCGACGCGATGGCAGACTCGGCGCGGTTCTGGCTCAGGACAGCCCACTCGTCCTGCTCAGCCCTGCTGATGCCGTAGCTGGTGGCCACGTTTTCGGCCGTTTGGCCCATGGAGATGTAGATATCGGGCAGCCGACCCCCAAGCCGGGGATCGGTCCAGGGGATATTGGACGCTGCGCGGGAGGCAGTGCGTTGGGCCGCCGCCTCGAAGAGCGGGTTGTGATTCGAGGAATCAATCTCGCCGGCGCCCGCCCAGTCCCGGTACCTGGACACACTTTCCACTCCGGCGGCGACTACCGCATGGGCTTCTCCGGCTTTGATGGCATGGAAAGCCATGCGCAAGGTTTGCAGGCTTGATGCGCAGAAACGGTTGATGGTGGCCGCGGGGACGCGGTCCAGTCCTGCGAGGACAGCCACTACCCGCGCCATATTGGATCCGGCCTCACCGCTGGGTTTGGCGCAGCCCAGCAGGAGGTCGTCCAGTCCCTGCCCGTCGTCAGCTCCGGGATCGAAGCCCGGAACTCTTGCGAGAGCGGCCTGCACCATGGCAGTGGCCAGGTCATCCGGACGTTCGTCCTTGAGGGAACCCTTGAAAGCCCGGCCAATAGGGCTTCTTGCAGTAGAAACGATGACAGCCTCAGTCATGGCCCCATGGTACGCCCGGCATCCTTGGGGAGGCCGCGCGCTCGCATCAGAAGGCGAAAACGCGTCAGGCCAGGCGAAGGGCTCCTGCGGCCGGGGTGACGGTGAAGATGTCCGGGGCAACGAAGCCCGCCGCTGCGAAGGAACGCACGACGGCGTCCCGCACCTGTTGTTCCTGGCCCACCGGAGTCAGCGCAATGGTTGAGCCACCGAAACCGCCGCCGGTCATACGCGCGCCAATGGCGCCGCTGGCCCGGGAGGTGTCCACGGCAAGGTCGAGTTCCGGGCAGGAGATCTCAAAATCGTCGCGCATGGAAACATGGCTGGCATCCAGCAATTCTCCGATGGCTGCAGGACCGGCAGCACCCAGGGTTTCCACCGCCTGGAGGACCCGATCATTTTCCGTCACCACGTGGCGGACCCTCCGGAGGGTGGTTTCGTCCAGCAATCCCGACGCTTCCTCCAAGCGCTCCACGCCGACGTCGCGCAGTGCCTTGACGCCAAGAACCTCGGCACCCAACTCGCAGGATGCACGGCGGGAGGCGTAACCGCCGTCGGCGTGGGAATGAGACACCTTGGTGTCGATGACCAACAGGACCAGGCCGGACGCTTCTGCATCGAAGGGGACCAGCTCCACATGCTGGTCCCGGCAGTCCAGGAACACTGCGTGCCCCTTGGCGCCGCGTAAGGACGCGGACTGGTCCATGATGCCCGTGGGTGCGCCCACGAACACGTTCTCGGCGCGCTGGGTTGCCAGCACCAGATCCTCGGCGGCCAGACCTGCGCCCGTCAGCTCGTTGAGGGCAGAGATGACGGCGCACTCGATCGCGTGAGACGAGGAAAGCCCGGCCCCGGAGGGGACGTCGGAATCAAGCAGAAGATCAAAGCCGGGCACCGTGATGCCACGTTCCTTGAGCGCCCAGGCGACGCCCAGCGGGTAACGCGACCAGCCCTCACCGGATCCGGGTTCGGAGGCCGCAAGGTCAGCTTCCACTACGCCGTGGCCACCGAAGGTGGACAGCATGCGGACCTTTGAATCGTCGCGGACACGCAAGGCCACCTTGGCTGTTTTGTCGATGGCGAAGGGCAGCACAAAGCCCTCGTTGTAGTCAGTGTGCTCACCGATCAGGTTGACGCGGCCCGGTGCCTGCCACACGCCGTCGGCTGCTGCGCCGAACGTTTCCTGGAAGCGGGCGGCGAGGACGCCGGCCTGGGTGGTGCTGCTCATGCTCGGATGCCTTCCTGGGTGGTGTTCGAAAGAGTGGGGGCCACGCTGCGCAGCCGCTCTGCCACTGCTTCGGGCGTGGTGTCGTTGATGAACGCTCCCATGGCGGCCTCGGAGCCGGCCAGGTACTTGAGCTTATCCGCAGCGCGACGAGGGGAGGTCAGCTGCAGGTGAAGCTGACCTGCGGGGCGAAGGACAGGGTCCAACGGCGCCTGGTGCCAGGCAGAGATGTATGGCATGGGGGTGGGGTAGAGGGCGTCGAGCCGCTTCAGCAGGTCCAGGTAGACGTGGGAGAGCTCATCGCGCTCTTCGCCCGTCAGTGCCGCAAGATCCGGGACGCTCCTATGCGGAACGAGGTGAATTTCCAAGGGCCAGCGCGCCGCGAAGGGCACGTAGGCGCTGAAGTGCTTGGCCTCCAGGACCATGCGGCTGCCGTCCTCGCGTTCTGCCTTGAGGAGCGAAGCCCCGAGCGTTTCCTTCGCATCGACGTCGTCGTAGTACTTCCGGGCTACCGCACCCAGCTGGGCGGCGCGCGGAGTTACATAGGGATACGCGTAGATCTGGCCGTGCGGGTGGTGCAGGGTGACGCCAATGTCCGCGCCGCGGTTCTCGAATGGAAACACCTGCTTGATGCCGGGGAGGGCGCTCAGTGTTTCAGTCCTTTGGGCCCACGCTTCGATGACTGTCCGCGCACGCGTTTCGCCCAGTTCAGCGAAGGAGCCGGTGTGCTGGGGAGTGAAGGCAACAACCTCGCAGCGGCCGTATGCCGCGCCCTTGAGGTTGTGCCCGGGGTGTCCAGGGTCCGGGAGCGCGGGAATGTCGCCCAGGGCCGGGCCCAGCGAGGGGAAGCGGTTTTCGAAGACCACAACGTCATAGTCGGCTGCCGGGATTTCAGAGGGGTTCGCAGCTGTGGTGGGGCAGATGGGGCACTGGTCCGCCGGGGGAAGGTGCGTGCGCGTTTGGCGATGGGCGGCAACGGCTACCCAGTCACCGGACAGAGCGTCATAGCGCACCTCACCCGGCTCTCCACGGGCGGGAAGCTTGCGGTGGTCCACCAAGGAATCCGGTGTTCGCTCCGGAGTGCCGGGGTCGTCAAAGTAGATCAGCTCTCGGCTGTCCGCGAGGCGGGTGCTGGTGATGCGGCTCATAGGTACATTATTCCACAAGTGATCAAAAGCGCATAGTTTCTAACAAAAGCTAACATTTTGCTCATGGCGGCGTACGTCAATGAAGTACGGTATTGCCATGCCTGCCTCTCCATCGCCTGCCCATGCGGCCCACCCATCAGAGTCCCGCCGCTTCGCCACGGGTCGCCAGTTCGAACTCCGCCGCGAAGATGCGCTCGCAGTCATCACCGAGCTCGCAGCCGGCCTGCGGCTCTACTCCAAGGGCGGGGTCCAGCTGACGGAAAGCTACGACGACGATCAGATCCCGCCAGGTGCCACGGGCATTACCTTGGCGCCGTGGGCAAACCGCGTAGAGGACGGCGTCTGGTACCTGGAGGGCAAAAAGCAGCAACTCGACATCACCGAGGCCTCACGCAACAACGCCAGCCACGGACTCTTGCGCAACACAGGGTACGCGCTGGTGGACGAATCCGAATTCTCCGTGACGCTCGAAGCCACGGTCTTCCCTCAGCACGGCTACCCTTTCCTTGTGCGGCACCGGGTGCGCTATGAACTGGACCAGAACCTGGACCTTCGCGTTTCGCAGACGTTGATTAACGATTCCCAGCG
The DNA here is from genome assembly GCF_902506065.1 of Arthrobacter sp. 9V. GTDB lineage: Bacteria > Actinomycetota > Actinomycetes > Actinomycetales > Micrococcaceae > Arthrobacter. The sequence goes on along the minus strand of NZ_LR732912.1, from coordinate 3,353,269 downwards.
CAACGCCCCCTTTGTCCTGGGCGCACACCCGTACCTGCGCATCGGCGATGTGGCCCCCGAGGACTTGGTCCTGACCGTCCATGCCGGTACCCGGCTGGTGGCGGACGATCGCCTGATCCCGCGCAGCACGGCTCCCGCCGACGCCGGGTACGACTTCTCCGGTGGTGCCGGTGTGGGCAGCTTGCTGGTGGACGTGGCCCTGACGGACCTGAGGTTCGACGGCGGCACGGCGCGCCATACGCTGTCCGCACCGGATGGCCGCAGCGTGAGCCTTGAACAGGACGAGAGCTGCCGGTACGTCCACGTCTTCGTCACTGACACTTTCCCCGGCCGCTCCAAGGCCGTGGCCCTCGAACCCATGACCGGGCCGGCCAACGCCTTCAACAGCGGTGATGGGCTCCGCTGGTTGGAGCCCGGCGAGGCGTTCACCATGAACTGGGGGATCACCGCAGCGCTCTAACCGGCTCCTCCGGCTCGTCCGGATCGTTGGTCTCGGAAGCGCTCGGGAATCACCCGGAATGGCTCGGAAACGTCCCGGAAGTGAGAGCCGGTTTCCCATACGGCGCGCCCTACGGAATTATGGGTTCATGACGCCAACACCGGACGCCAAAACACGTTCTGACCGCCAAATTGCCGAAGACATCCCTTATGGGGTGCGCATTGCCGCAGCCTGGTCCTGGCGGGCAGGCCTGATCCTGCTCATGATCGGTGCCCTCGTCTGGCTGCTGGGCAAAGTCAGCTTCCTCATTATCCCGGTGATGGTTGCCGCGCTGTTGGCCGGCCTGCTGCACCCGGTAGTGGCGTGGCTCCGCAATCGCAAGGTTCCCAACGGGGCGGCAGTCGCCATCACGGTGCTGGGCTTCATTGGTGTGATCGGGGGTGCCCTCGCGCTGGTGGGCAGGCAACTGGTTACGGGCTTTGGCGCCCTCTGGCAAGAGGCATTGGCAGGGATCCAGCAGATTCAGACCTGGTTGGCTGATGGTCCGCTGCACCTGACCGCAGACCAGATCGACCAGTACATTTCCGACGGCGCAAACGCGCTGCAGAACAACAGCAGCAGCATCCTCAGTGGCGCACTGTCCTTCGGCAGCACCGCCGGCCACTTTGCTGCCGGACTTGTCCTGGCACTGTTCATCCTCATCTTCTTCCTTCTGGAAGGACCCAGGATCTGGGCTTTCATGGTTCGTCTCCTGCCCAAGAGCGCACGGAGGGCTACCGACGGTGCCGGGCGTCGCGGCTGGACTTCAATGGTCAGCTATGTGCGGATTCAGATGTTCGTTGCATTCGTCGATGCAGTCGGCATCGGCGTAGGCGCGGCCATTATTCAGGTCCCCTTGGCTCTTCCGTTGGCTGTCCTGGTCTTCATCGGCTCGTTCATTCCGGTGGTGGGTGCCTTGGTTACCGGTGCTATCGCGGTGCTGCTCGCCCTTGTGGCCAACGGGCCCATCAACGCCCTGATCATGCTGGCAATAGTCCTGGTGGTCCAGCAGCTGGAAAGCCACATCCTGCAGCCGCTGGTCATGGGCAAAGCCGTGGCACTCCATCCAGTGGCTGTGATCCTCTCGGTTGCTGCAGGCTCATACCTTGCCGGTATACCCGGGGCCTTGTTCGCAGTCCCGCTGCTCGCCGTAGTAAACACGGCAGTTCGCTACATTGCAGGCAGGACGTGGGAACATGATGAAGGATTGGGCGGCGTGGAACTCCAACCGGCTGCCGCTTCGGCGGGGCAGGACGGCGACGCAAACTTCAAGGAGATCCACCTCCCACGCGAATCCCGCCTCGGCAAAGGCGTCGCCGGCAAGACCAAGGCTTCGGGGAGCACCTCTGTTGAGGAGCCCCAAGCCGACACCAACAAAGGAGAATAGTCAGTGAATACCCTCGAAACCCTGCCCGTCACGCTGGACGATGTCCTTAAGGCGCAGGAGTTGCTTGAGGGCATTATTACCAAGACTCCTGTGGAGTCGTCCCGTGCGCTGGGCAGCCTCGTGGGCGGCAACGTCTTTTTCAAGTGTGAGAACCTGCAGCGTGCAGGCTCCTTCAAGGTTCGCGGCGCGTACGTGCGCATGGCCCGGCTGACCGAGGAAGAAAAGAAACGCGGCGTAGTGGCGGCATCAGCCGGTAACCACGCTCAGGGAGTGGCAGTAGCTGCCAAGAGCCTGGGCATCAACGCACGCATCTACATGCCCCTCGGCGTGGCCCTGCCCAAACTCGCCGCCACCAGGAGCCATGGCGCTGAAGTCGTACTGCACGGCCACAACGTGGATGAGGCACTGGCGGAAGCACAGCGTTACGCCAACGAGACGGGCGCGGTGTTTGTCCACCCCTTCGACAACGTGGACGTTGTTGCCGGACAAGGCACCATCGGGCTTGAAATCCTGGATCAGATCCCCAACGTGGACACCATCCTCATGGGCGTGGGCGGTGGTGGGCTGTTGGCCGGTGTAGCCGTGGCCATCAAGGCCAGGGCCAAAGAACTCGGCCGCGAGATCAGGGTCATCGGGGTGCAGGCAGAAAATGCTGCCGCCTACCCGCCGTCTCTTGCTGCTGATGCGTTGGTACCGCTGAAGAAGGTCACCACCATGGCTGACGGCATTGCCGTAGGACGTCCCGGGCAGTTGCCTTTCAGCATCATCCGTGAGCTTGTGGACGATGTTGTCACCGTCAGTGAGGACTCACTCGCCCGGGCCCTGATCTTCCTCCTCGAACGCGCCAAAATGGTGGTTGAGCCGGCAGGTGCAGTGGGAGTAGCCGCGCTCATGGACGGCAAGATCGAAAACCCGGGGAACACCGCCGTCGTGCTGTCCGGTGGCAACATCGATCCCATGCTGATGCTCAAAGTCATCCAGCGCGGTCTCTCCGCCGCCGGCCGCTTCATGACGGTCCGGATGATGCTGGATGACCGACCGGGTTCGTTGGCCACCATTGCCCGGATCATCGCTGAAAATGATGCCAACGTCACCGGGCTGGACCACACCCGTTTGGGTGGTTCCATCAGCATGGGTGACGTCTCCATCACCATCAACCTGGAAACCAAGGGCCATGAACACGGCGAGCAGGTTCTCGGCGCACTGAGGGCCGAGGGCTTCCAGCCGATCGTGGTGCACTGACGGGAGGGGCGCCCATGGTGCTTGGAATGCCTGAAGGGTCAAAGGAAGAGGCAAAGGAATCGCTCGCTGGCCGGGCGAAAGGCGGGTTGCTCTTCATGGGCGGATTCGTCATCCTGCTTTACGTCATCGAGATCCTCAACACCCTGATGCGCCATGGGCTCAACTCAACCTTTGGCCTGCGCTCCCGCTCGCTGGACGGCGCGCTGGATATCCTCACCTTTCCGCTGCTGCACGCAAACCTGAACCATCTGCTGTCCAACACGCTGCCGTTGATCATCTTCGGCTTCCTGGTGTTCCTGTCCGGACTCCGGGTGTTCATCACAGCGTTGGCTTTCAGCTGGCTGGGATCAGGGCTCACGGTGTGGCTGATCGGCGGGGGAGGAGTGACAGTGGGAGCGTCCGGACTGGTCTTCGGTTTCTTCGCCTTCCTGCTGGTGCGGGGGTTCTTCAACCGCAACTGGTGGCAGATCCTGCTCTCCGTGGTCCTGTTCATGGCCTACGGCAGCATCCTGTTTGGCGTGCTGCCCACGGTGTTGGGCTATATCTCCTGGCAGGCGCACCTCGGCGGGGCCATAGGCGGCGTGGTGGCTGCCGTTCTGCTGCGTCCCAAACCCAAACCCGCAATCCTCCGACCCAACTGAGGGACAGCACCTGCTCTATTCAGTGCTCATTGGAGCATGTGCTGTCCCCTAGTTGGGTGAATGCGACCCAGTTGGGTGCGCACACGAAAAACGCCGGCCCACCCCGGGAAGGGGTGGACCGGCGTCGTGAATTCAGGCCTGATGAGCCGTTGCTTAGGCGGCGTAGGGCTTGGCGGAGACGATCTCCACCGGGATTTCCTTGCCGTTGGGGGCGACGTAGCTCAGGCTGTCGCCTTCCTTGTGGCCAATGATGGCGGCACCAAGGGGCGATTTTTCGCTGAAGACATCAAGATCGGAGTCTCCGGCGATTTCGCGGGAGCCCAGCAGGAACGTCTCTTCGTCACCGGCGATGCGGGCAACAACCAGCATGCCGGGCTCGACGATTCCGTCATCGGCAGGAGCCTCGCCCACGTGGGCATCACGCAGGAGCGCGGTGAGCTGGCGGATGCGGGCCTCGATCTTGCCCTGCTCTTCCTTGGCGGCGTGGTATCCGCCGTTTTCCTTGAGGTCGCCTTCCTGGCGGGCAGCTTCGATCTTCTGGACGATTTCCGCCCGGCCAGCGCCGGAAAGGTGGTCCAGCTCAGCCTGCAAGCGGTCGAAAGCTTCCTGGGTAAGCCAAGCCGCAGTGGCGCTATTGGTGGTAGACACGGATTTCTCCTCTAGATCTGACAATGCAAAAAGACCCCGCCGAGTTGGCCACTCGTGAATCCAGTAACCAACTTAACGGGGTGAAGGTTTCATCCATTGTAGTAAATCCTTTGGACGAACCCAAACCGGATGAGTCCTCGCTCACACGCCTGTTATTTGCCGCTGTCCACGATCCAGCAGTTATCCACCACTCCGGAGACGGCCGGGGATTCGGTCCTGAGGACAGTCCGCTGCATGGTGGTGCTGCCGCCGTCGGGATCATCCTGGGGATCGTTGGGCCCGATTTCCACTACTTTCCAGCCCACCACCGCGAACTTGGAATCCAAGGCCTTTATGGCACATTTGGCTGTGGCGCCGGGGTATTTAGTGACCTGGTAGTCAACCTCTGCCTGGGTGTCGTCCACGGTGCTGTAACCAATGTCCTTGAACGTGACAGGAGCTTGGGCGGAGCCCGTTGCCACGTAAGCGGCGAACCCAATCCCAAGGACCAGGGCGCCGACGACGATGTTCCGCTTGGTCTTGCGCGTCATGGCGCGCTTTTGACCGCCGTAACGATTGGCTAGGCTGGAGCTTGCCGGTACTTGGGTGGCCGATAGGTCCTCTGAAGTCACCCATCCAGTTTAGTGCCGATCCCGGCGCCCCAGCACCGCCACCAAAGCTCGATCCATGAAAGAGGAGCCGTCACGTGACAGCGTCCAGCAGTTCCGACCAGCAGCTGCGGCTGCTCGCCGTCCACGCCCATCCGGACGATGAGTCCAGCAAGGGCGCAGCAACCATGGCGATGTACGCCGCTGCCGGAGTGGACGTCATGGTTGCCACCTGCACGGACGGTTCGCGCGGCGACATCCAGAACCCCGCCATGGAAGAGGCGCCCCACCCCAAGCGGGACATGGCCGGCGCCCGGCGCCTTGAGATGGCCAATGCCGCCGCCGTTCTTGGAATCCAACAGCGTTGGCTGGGCTTTGTGGACTCAGGTCTTCCCGAAGGCGACCCCCTCCCGCCGTTGCCGCCGGGATGCTTCGCCTTGCAGCCACTGGAGCGGGCCACGGCACCCTTGGTCCGGCTGGTCCGCAACTTCAAGCCTCACGTCATCCTCAGCTATGACGAAAACGGGGGCTACCCGCACCCGGACCACATCATGGCCCACAAGGTTGCGGTTGAAGCCTTTGAGGCTGCAGGCGATCCTGGACGGTACCCCGGCATGGGTGAACCGTGGACTCCCGGCAAGCTCTACTACGACCGCGCCTTCAGACCGGAGCGCTTCCGTGCGCTGCATTTCGCGTTGGAAGAAGCCGGCTTGCAGTCCCCGTACGCCGAACGGCTTGCTGCCTGGCTGGAAGCCGACGCAGAAGGTCACACTCCACCGGGGGCAGGACACCAGACCACCACCCAGGTTGATTGCGGTGACTTCTTTGAAGCCCGGGATGACGCGCTGCGTGCACACCGGACGCAGATTGACCCCCTTGGCTTCTTCTTCGCAGTATCCCCGGATCTGCAACGGACGGCCTGGCCTTGGGAGGACTACACCCTGATCAAGTCCAACGTCCCTTCCGAGCTGCCGGAGAAGGATCTCTTCGCGGGGATAAGATAGGAAAGCGGTAGTTTCTATCGCTCGTAGAAATTGCCGTGAGGCCGGCCGGCATACGGCCACGCGCTGCCGGACGGCACGCATCAGCTCCCATAGAAGGTTTGAAAGTGCATCACTTGATTCTTGCCCTGACCGTCACTCCGTCGCCCGATCCCACGGGCACGCTGCGGCCCGGCCTGTCCGAGGATCAGGTGACGCCCGGGACATGGGGCTTCGTCCTGACGGCCTTCATTGTGATTCTGACCACGTTCTTGATCGTGGATATGGTTCGCAGGATCCGCCGCGTCCGCTATCGCGCACAGGTGGAGGAGGGGCGCCTGGCAGCCGAGGCGGGCGACACTGCAGGGGAAGGCAACTCTGCTGATAACGACGACGACGGCGCTCCCCGCGCCCGCTGAACGCGCGGAACCGCTGATCTGTCCGGAACCGCCGGTGACAAGCCGGAGCCTTAGCTCAGCACTGCCATCATGATGGCCGCGAAGTGCGCGGCGAACGCCAGCACGGTAAAGGCGTGGAAGAGTTCGTGGAAGCCGAAGTGCCGGAGGCTGAAGTTCGGTTTCTTGATGGCGTAGAACACCGCGCCTGCGATGTACAGTGCGCCGCCGACGCAGATGAGTATGGCGGCCGGGGCGTTGGCGGCGAAGAACTGGGGAAGATAGAACAGTGCGCCGCAGCCCAGTGCGATGTACACCGGTACGTAGAGCCAGCGGGGCGCGTGTGTCCATAAAATCCGGAAGAGAACGCCCACTATGGCGCCGGACCACACCAGCCAGAGCAGGGTCACCGCCTGTGAGCGCTCCAGCAACGACCATGCCAGGGGCGTATAGCTCCCGGCGATCACCAGCATGATGTTGGTATGGTCCAGCCGTTTGAGCAGCATCCGGACCTTCGGGGACCAGTTGCCCCGATGGTAAACGGCGCTGACTCCAAACAGCAGGAAGCCCGTTACGGCATAGATAGCTAAGGTGATTTTGCGGTCGGGGGTAGGGGCCACGGTCACCAGGACAATCCCTGCCGCGAGTGCAAAAGGGGCAGCGACGGCGTGGATCCAGCCACGCCAGAGGGGCTTGGTTTCGAGGAGCTCAGCCATGGGACAAGAATAACTTACGTTTCGGTAAGTTACCCATTGGTAACAAATAGTAGGGCGAATTTGACCGGTGACTGCACCGGCCCGGCAGTTCGGGACGGTAGCCTTGGATGTGCGCCGTCGTCGTACAAGCAAGGAAGTCAGGTGAGAGTCCGGTGGAGCTGCCCGGTTTCCTCTACGGCTTCTACGAGCGCAAGTTGCTGCGCTCCCTCAAACAAGACAGAATCCCCGGCCATATTGGCGTCATGGTGGACGGGAACCGTCGTTGGGCACGGCAGTTCAACGCACCCACCAGCCAAGGACACCAAGCCGGCGCAGACAAAATTCACGAATTCCTCGGCTGGTGCCAGGAACTCGGCGTCAAAGTAGTAACCCTCTACATGCTCTCCACGGACAATATGAGCCGCTCCGGTGAAGAACTGGACCTCCTCATGGGCATCATCGCCAACACCATGGACCGGCTCGACGAAGACGAAGACGTTTCCGTGCACGCCATGGGCGCACCGGAACTCCTGCCGGACTACCTCGCTGAACGGCTCAACAAACTGACCGCCCGCACCCCCGTTCATGAAAAGATCCACGTGAACGTGGCCGTGGGCTACGGCGGACGCCGTGAAATCGTCGACGCCGTGAGGGAACTCCTCCACGACGCCGACGCAAAGGGACGCAAGATGTCCGAGGTCGCAGATGAACTTTCAGTGGACGACATCTCAAGGTTCCTTTACACGCGTGGCCAACCCGATCCGGACCTCGTCATCCGCACCTCAGGCGAGCAGCGGCTCTCCGGCTTCCTGATGTGGCAGAGCGCCTACAGCGAGTTCTACTTCTGCGAAGCCCTCTGGCCCGCGTTCCGCAAGGTCGATTTCCTGCGGGCGCTCAGGGACTATGCCGGGCGCCAGCGCCGCTTCGGCACGTAATCGCCGCCCCGGTTCACGAGGAATTAATCTGCTGGCAATGCGACTTGCCGACTCACGTTGCGGAATTTTCTGTGAGTGGGATTACGTTAATCCCATCAGCAGGCAAAACCGCCCGCTGATCGGGGAGGCCAGTATATGGAGCGGACTATCGCACCAGTTACATGGGAGGCCACGCCCGGCCTTCCGGCCGAGCCGCTTCACCATTAGGCCGGGCGAACTGCCCGGGGCTGGAGTCGATGTGGCTATTTCTGAGCAACTGCCCGCAATGGTTTCCGACGGGGAAAGTGCAGCTACCTCTCGCGCCAAGCGGGTCCCACAAAAAGCGCGGACCACACCATCCGCCGCTGGCCGCAGCTACGTGATCGATACATCCGTCCTTCTATCCGATCCCCACGCGCTGTTGCGCTTCGCCGAACACGAAGTGATCGTGCCGATCGTGGTCATCAGCGAACTGGAAGGAAAACGCCACGACCCCGAGCTGGGTTACTTCGCCCGAAAAGCCTTGAGGCTCCTGGACGACCTCAGAATCGAACACGGCGGACTGGACCACTCCATCCCGATCGGGAAGGACGGTGGAATGCTCCGGGTGGAAATGAACCACATCTCCCCGGAAGTGCTGCCCGCAGGGTTCCGTGGAGGCGACAATGACAGCCGCATCCTGGCTGTTGCCAAGAACCTGGCCAATGAAGGCCACAACGTCACCGTCGTCTCCAAAGACCTGCCCATGCGCGTCAAAGCCTCCGCTATGGGACTGCAAGCCGACGAGTACCGCAATGAACTGGTCAAAGACTCCGGCTGGACCGGGATGGCCGAAGTGGATGCAACCGAAGAGGAAATCACCACCCTCTACGGCCACGAACCCGCCTTCATTCCCGCCGCTGCAGAACTGCCCGTCAACACGGGACTGGTTCTTCTCTCCAACCGCGGGTCTGCGTTGGGGCGCGTAGGGGCAGACAAGCAAGTCCGCCTCGTCAAAGGCGACCGGGACGTCTTCGGACTCCACGGACGCTCAGCAGAACAACGGCTGGCCATTGACCTCCTCATGGACCCCGCCGTGGGGATCGTCTCCATCGGTGGGCGCGCCGGCACGGGTAAGTCCGCACTCGCCCTCTGCGCGGGCCTCGAAGCCGTCCTGGAACGCCAGGAACACCGCAAAGTAGTGGTGTTCCGCCCCCTATACGCAGTAGGCGGCCAGGAGCTCGGATACCTCCCCGGCTCGGAATCGGAAAAGATGAACCCTTGGGCGCAGGCAGTGTTCGACACCCTCGGGGCACTGGTCAGTCAGGAAGTCGTGGAAGAAGTCATGGACCGGGGCATGCTCGAAGTCCTGCCCCTGACCCACATCCGTGGACGATCGCTCCACGACGCCTTCGTGATCGTGGACGAGGCACAGTCACTCGAGAAAAATGTCCTCCTCACCGTCATGAGCCGCATTGGACAAAACTCCAAAATAGTCCTCACCCACGACGTCGCGCAGCGCGATAACCTCCGCGTGGGACGGCACGACGGCGTCGCCGCAGTAGTGGAAACGCTCAAAGGCCACCCGCTGTTCGGGCACATCACGCTGACCCGCTCCGAGCGGTCGCCGATTGCTGCCCTGGTGACGGAGCTGCTCGAAGGGGCCGAAATCTAGGTTCGCTGCTGCACGGTGGTTACCACCGCGCGGCAACGGCCTCCCGCCGTCGCTTAGACACACCGCAAAGGACCCCGAAGGTCGCTGGGCGACCTTCGGGGTCCGATGCGTCGCGATGCGCTCCTTCCCGGGAGACCGCCGCCTCGCTGATGCTTCCAGTGCGGTTAGAGCCCGAGGTAGGTTTTCAGCTCTTCGTTGCCTTGGACTTTGAGGGGCCAGTCGGGGCGTTTGAAGGTGGCGGGGGTGAGGCGGACTCCTTGGACTTCCTCTACCTTCTCGCCCCAAGCGTGGCGGAAGATGCCGTTTGTTTCATAACCGAGGCTGGTGGAAACGCCCAGGGACTGTTGATTCCAGATTGCTGCTTCGGACTCGGCCACTTCGGCGCCCAAGTAATCAAAAGCGAAGCTCACGACGGCGGCGCGCATCTCCTTGCCGATGCCGCGGCCCTGCGCGGCTTGCTTCAGCCAAGAGCCCGTGCTGACTGTCTTGAGGGTGCTGAAGTTTTTGGCGCCGATGTCCTGGACTCCAAGGAATTCGTCGTCGTTCCAAACTCCGAGGAGGAGGGTCCAGGACTCCTTGGTGAAGTTGGCCCGGCAACGCCAGTACCACTGGGCCATGTTCGGTGCGAGTTCGTCGTCCGGAAGTTCCGCCCACGGCATGCTGAACGGGCTCTTACCCGGTTGGTGTATGCCCGAACGCGCCGCCGCTACGGCCGAAGCGATGTCTTCGTCAAGAACGGGACGGAGGGTCAGCCTCGGAGTGTTAAGGGTGAGTCCGAACGGGGGCCAAACTTCTGCCAGCGATGTCATCGCCGTAGCTTAGCCCGGCAGGGGGAGCCACGCGAGTCACATCGTAGGGGGCTCCCGGGGGTGTTTAGGCTGCGGGGCCGATATCCCAGGAGATGTGGCGGCGGACGTCCGTGAGATTCATCGACTCCGCTACGAAGAGGTCATCCAACATGTACTCGTCCACTGCAAGGATCTTGAGCCAGTGACCCTTGCCTGATGAATCGCCGTCAAGGCTCTGGCTGGCCACGCAAACCCCCGTGCCGGCGTCTATTCTGATCAGCGTCCGGCCGGGATGGGCCAACGGCTGGGACGGATCTGAGGCGACGTATGTCCGGCTTGGCGTGACGATTGTTTCCAAGGCCAAACGGCCCTCATGGTCCACCTCGCGCGGTGGCTCAAGGAACACAGGGTTGGTATCCGGAAATTCCAAGGGGACCGGAGCCTTGCCTGCAAGTTCCACGGGATCGAGCGCGGCTGCGAGGCGTCCGTTACCAAAGGAAGGCTCCCCGTACGCGGCCTCAGGGCGTCGGCGCACCAGGCCGGCGTCGTCGTATACCGGGGTGACCAAGTGGGCCGGAAGCAGCCATGAACGGCGCGTGGAACTGACGTAAAGATCGTCTCGGGAATCATTGATTCCGGTGGTGCTGTGCAGAAGCCGGCCGTCCGGGGTTTCAAGGCGCAGTGCACCCGGGCGCCGGAGCCATGCCCGGACGATCGCTGCGCCGGATGCGGGCCGTTCAAGATACTCGAAGCGGAGGCTGGTCCACTTCCACGGGGAAGAGCGGCAAAGATTGCGGAATGTGGAGGACAAGTCAAAACCCGGTCCATCTGCGCTGTATCGCCCCATATCCACAGTTTACCCAAGCGTTCAAGCAGGTCAGAAGGCCAAAGCGGGATAGCATCCGAAGGTGATCCCACGACTCTCAGACCTCTGGACCAACAGCCTCCCGGGCTTTTGGCTCGTCTTGGCGGCGTGCCTGTACTTTGTGGTCATGGCCGTGCGGTTGACGGTCATCGATGTCCGTAGCCACCTGCTGCCCAACCGCATCGTGTTCCCGTCGTATGCCGTGGCGGGGGTACTTTTGCTGGCTGCGGCGATCTTGGTTTCCTTCGGGGATTCAGCCACGGAGGACGCGGCAGCAGCTGTGCTCTTTGGCATACCCGGGCTGGGCGTCCTGTCCGGCGGAGCCGTGCTGTGGTTGTTCTACTTTGTGCTGCGCCTCATTTATCCACCCGGCATGGGATTCGGGGACGTAAAGCTGGCAGGCGTGTTGGGTCTCTACCTGGGCTATCTGGGCTGGAGCCACGTCTTTGCCGGAACGTTCGCCGCCTTCCTGTTGGGAGGGCTGTGGAGCGTGGGCATCCTGATTGCCCGGCGTGGAACGCTGCGCTCGGCCATCCCCTTTGGCCCTTTCATGCTGGCCGGAGCGGTCGCCGCGATGCTGCTCTTGCCCGCATGATAGGCACAACCAGTGCCAACTGCAGCCAAATTGCAACGCTCACCGTATTCTCGGCGTTCACCGGGCTGAGTCATGCTTAGCCCAGCGACGCACACCCGATCATCGAAGTGAAGGAAAGCTGACATCATGGGTGCACCCGAATTCGTGCTCAAACTGCGGGAAAAGATCGGCAACGACCCCCTTTGGCTGCCGGCCGTGCGGGGAGTGGTGTTTGATGACGAAGGCAGAGTGCTGTTGGGCCAGCGTGCCGATAACGGTCACTGGACCCTCATCACAGGGATGCTTGAGCCGGGGGAGCACCCGGCACCTGGATTAGTGCGCGAGATTTTTGAGGAAACAGCGGTGGTGGCCGAGACCGAGCGCATCATCGGCGTCGGAGTTGTGGGCCCTGTGACGTTCCCCAATGGCGACGTGTGCGACTTCCTGGACATTACGTTCCGCTGCCGATACATCTCCGGAGAGGCGCGGGTGAACGATGACGAATCACTGGACGTCGGGTGGTTCGCGCTGGACGACCTTCCGGACATGAGTGCCGGAAACCTGGAAGCCATCAGGCTCGCCACGGAGCCCGAAGGCCCCGTGGCGTACCAAGTGGAGGACTAACGCTACTGACGCCCCGCGTCCGCCGTTGGACGGTCCTTTTCACCATCACCGGAAGCTGCGAGGGCCGCTTCCAGGCGAGCAGTTTCAAGGCGCTCGGCCTCAAGCCTGTCGGCTTCCTCGCCGCCCACAGCCTCGCCGCGTGCCACCATGCCGGCGGTATCGGAGAGCGGGATCTGCTTCAGCGTAAGAGCCAGGATCAGGGCTATGGCGATGAGCGGAACCAGGTACCAGAAGACGGGGGCCAGGGAGTTGGCATAGGCGTTCACGATTGCATCGCGCAACTGTTCCGGCATCTGCGCCAGGGCCTGGGGATCCAGGGTGCTGGTGGACTGCGAAGCCTGCTCGGCCGAAGCGCCGGCACCAGTGAAGGCCTCGGTGAGTGATTCGGCCAAGCGGTTGGTGAAGATTGCTCCAAAGACGGCGACACCCAGCGAGGCACCTACTTCGCGGAAGTAGTTGTTGGTACTGGTCGCCGTACCGATCTGGTCTGCGGGAACGGAGTTCTGCACTACCAGCACGATGACCTGCATGATCAGGCCCAGGCCTGCGCCAAAGAGGAAGAGCTGGACGCAGATGACCCAGATAGGGGTTGCCGCCGTGAGAGTGGTCAGCCACAGCATGGCAGCGATGGTGAGCGCTGCACCCAGGATGGGGTACATCTTGTACTTGCCGGTCTTGGAAATACGGATACCGGAGTAGATGGACGTGCCCATCAGGCCAACCATCATGGGCAGCATCAGCAGGCCCGATTCCGCGGCGGACGTCCCGGAAGACATCTGCAGGAACGTGGGTACGAAAGCAATGGCAGCGAACATACCCAGGCCCAGCGTGAAGCCGATCGCCGTGGCGTTGATGAAGATGGGGTTCTTGAACAGGCTCAGCGGAATGATGGGGTCTTCGGCGCGACGCTCAACCATCACGAAGGCAAAAGCGGCCAGGACCATGCCGGCGCCAAACGTCCAGGTAAGGGGTGAGTCCCAGCCCTCGTCCTTCTTGCCGCCGAAGTCGGTGAAGAAGATCAGGCATGTGGTGGCCGCGGAGAGGAAAAGGACACCAAGGATGTCGATCTTCTTCTCTGCCTTCTTGTTAGGCAGCGTCAGGGTGAACCAGGCGGTGATGAATGCGGCGATACCAATGGGGATGTTGATGTAGAAAGCCCATTCCCAGGTGAGGTGGTCTACGAAGAACCCACCCAGCAGAGGCCCGGCCACCGCGGAAAGGCCGAAGATGGCGCCCAAGGGACCCATATACTTGCCGCGCTCCTTGGCCGGAACAATGTCAGCGATGATCGCCTGCGACAGGATCATGAGGCCGCCACCGCCGAGGCCCTGGATGGCCCGGAAAATCACGAAGCCCCAGAAGTCTGTGGCGAACGCGCAACCCACGGATGCGAGCGTGAACAGGGCGATTGCCACAAGGAACAGGTTGCGGCGGCCCAGGATGTCACCGAACTTCCCGTAAATGGGCATCACGATGGTAGTGGCAAGGAGATATGCCGTGGTGATCCACGCTTGGTGTTCCACGCCGCCCAGTTTGCCCACGATGGTGGGCATGGCGGTGGAGACGATGGTCTGATCGAGGCTGGACAGGAGCATGCCTGCGATCAGGGCCGAGAAGATGATCCAGATTCGTTTCTGGGTCAGCAGCAACGGTTCAGCTGCTTTTGAAAGTGTACTCATGCGGGGTCCTTCGAGGTTTCAAGGGGGTTAGGACCCAGCTGTTGGCTCGTGGCCAATGGCTGGGCGAAGAGTTTCCGTGCGGCGTTGAGGTTCTGTTCGAGGATGCCGCGGTACGGGCGCACGTTGTCCTCTGAGAAGAATTGCTGTGCCGTCTTCTTCGAGACGGCCCCGAACAACGCGGTTGCCGTCATCACTTCGGGGTGATCCGGTTCCAGGCCTTCGCGTGCGGCCACCAGCGCGGCAAATTCTCGCTCGCGGGCTTCCCCCTCAAGGGTGAGCCGTGCCAGGAGTTGAGGTTCGGCTGTGATCGCAGCAATGAACTGCTGGACTTCCGTGCGGCTGATGGACGAGCGCTCCATCAGGGTCACGGTGAGCACATGCAGGGCTGCCAGAAGAGTTCCGGAGATGCTGTCCGGGGTGCGCATTGGGTTCAGGTTGAAGGCCGTCAAGGCATCTTCAGGTAACTCATCCGAAAAGGACCCTATGACGGCGTCTTCCTTGGAGTGGAAGTAATTGAAGAAGGTCCGGCGCGAAATCCCCGCCCCTTCGCAGACCTCCTCAACCGTGAAACCGCTTAAGCCACGCGCCGCGGTCATGGAACGCGCGACGGCGGTAATGGCCGTCCGCGTGGCAGCCCGCTTGCGCTCGCGGAGGCCGCCATCAGTATTTGCACTATTGCTCACAAAGTAAAGTTTTGCACTCTTCAAAGCAAAGTGCAAAAAGATGCGGGAGTTCTTGTACAGCTCATGACCTTCAGGAGGGGTCTTCGGGGCATCTGCTGTACAAAAACTCCGGGTACGACGACGGCCGGTACCTTTCGTGGGAAAGGTACCGGCCGTCGTCGTGCTCTTGAGTTTTAGACCTGAAGTCAGGCCTTGTGGGCCGGGGCCGTCA
Organism: Arthrobacter sp. 9V; assembly: GCF_902506065.1. Taxonomy (GTDB): domain Bacteria; phylum Actinomycetota; class Actinomycetes; order Actinomycetales; family Micrococcaceae; genus Arthrobacter. Next base: position 3,338,224 of record NZ_LR732912.1, on the reverse strand, counting down.
TGGTGGTGACGTCCAGGGCCTTGTCCAGCTGTGCCTCGGTGACCTTGCCTTCGCCTTCACCGACGAAGCCGAGCTTCTCGGTGGCCTGGCGGATGGTGAGGCCTTCCTTGACGGCGATCTTTGCGATCTTTGCTGCATTCTCGTACCCGATGTACTTGTTCAGCGGGGTAACGATCGACGGAGAAGCCTCGGCAAGGAAGCGGGCGCGCTCCACGTTGGCGGTGATGCCGTCGATCATCTTGTCGGCCATGACGCGGCTGGTGTTGGCCAGCAATCGGATGGACTCCAGCAGGTTGGCAGCCATGACGGGGATGCCCACGTTGAGCTCGAACGCACCGTTGGTGCCGGACCATGCGATGGCGGTGTCGTTGCCGATGACCTGGGCGCAGACCATGATGGAAGCTTCGCAGATGACCGGGTTGACCTTGCCCGGCATGATGGAGGAGCCCGGCTGGAGGTCCGGAATGGCAATTTCGCCAAGGCCGGTGTTGGGGCCGGAGCCCATCCAGCGGAGGTCGTTGTTGATCTTCATGAAGGAGATCGCGATGTTGCGGAGCTGGCTGGAACCCTCGATCAGGCCGTCCCGGTTGGCCTGGGCTTCGAAGTGGTCGCGGGCCTCGGTCAGCGGCAAGCCGGTATCGGCGGCCAGGAGCTCGATCACGCGCTCCGGGAAGCCGGCCGGGGTGTTGATGCCGGTGCCCACAGCGGTGCCGCCCAGGGGAACTTCGGCAACGCGGGGGAGTGCGGCGTTGATGCGCTCAATGCCATAGCGGACCTGTGCGGCGTAACCGCCGAACTCCTGGCCGAGCATGACCGGCGTGGCATCCATGAGGTGGGTGCGGCCGGACTTGACGACGTCCTTGAACTCCACGGCTTTGCGGTCCAAGGAAGCTGCCAGGTACTCCAGCGCCGGGATGAGGTCGTTGATCAGGGCCGACGTGGCGGCAACGTGCACGGATGTCGGGAAGACGTCGTTGGAGGACTGCGAGGCGTTCACGTGATCGTTCGGGTGGACAACCTTGTCACTCCCGGCGGCCGCGAGGGCGCGCGATGCGAGTTCGGCGATGACCTCGTTGGTGTTCATGTTGGAGGATGTGCCCGAGCCGGTCTGGAAGACGTCAATCGGGAAGTCGCCGTCGTACTTGCCGGTGGCAACCTCATCGGCAGCGGCGGCGATGGCCTCGGCGAGCTCACCATCGAGCACCCCCAGTTCGGCATTCGCCAGTGCAGCTGCCTTCTTCACGCGGGCCAGGGCCTCAATGTGTGTGCGCTCAAGCGTCTTGCCGGAGATCGGGAAGTTCTCCACAGCACGCTGCGTCTGGGCGCGGTACAGGGCGTTCACGGGGACGCGAACTTCGCCCATCGTGTCATGTTCAATACGGAACTCAGTGGTGGAAGTCATGGGGCTAGCTTATGGCGATCGGACGCCTCACAGAAAACCCGGAGGAGAGTGCTACGTGCTCCGGCATCACTGCCGGAGCACGGCCACCTAGAGCTTGCCGATCCCGGAAACGAGGGCTGCACGGCCTTCATCGAGCTTGTAGGACAAGCCGATCACGGCAGCGCGACCGTCGTCGATGGCGTCGGAAATCACACGCGAGCTGTCGGCAAGACGGGCTGCCGTCTGCTTGACGTGCTCCACCACCATGTCATTGACGTCGTCCTGGTTGTTGCGGCGGGCCGTCAGGACCGACGGCGTGATCCGCTCCACGAGGTCGCGGATGAACCCCGGAGGCATCTCGCCGGTTTCCACAGCGGCTTTGGTGGCCTTCACGGCACCACAGCTGTCATGGCCGAGGATGACGATCAAAGGAACCCGGAGTTCGCTGATGCTGTACTCAAGGGAACCCAGCACTGCATCGTCAATAACCTGGCCGGCCGTGCGCACCACGAAGGCGTCACCAAGCCCCAGGTCAAAGATGATCTCTGCAGCGAGCCGTGAATCCGAGCAGCCGAAGATCACGGCGAACGGGTTCTGGTTCTCAATCAGTGAAGAGCGTCGCGAAGCATCCTGGTTGGGGTGCAGGGATTCGCCGGAAACAAAGCGTTCGTTGCCCTCGCGGAGACGGCGCCACGCCAGGGCTGGAGTCAGGTAAGTAGGCACGAGCCTTACTTTACGACGCACGGACCGCAGTCCGTGAAACTGTTGCGCGGATTACCCCTGATGTCCGGCCGCGGTGCCGGCAGTCAGGCGGAGGGCTGCGCGGAAGAAGTCGCGGTGGCCGGAACACTTGCAGGGGGCGCCTGCTCGGCAGACTTCACGACGGCGGCGGCCAAGGTTGCGAACTCCTCCAGCTTTGCGGTGCCGCTGAGAACGATGGTGGTGCCGCGGTACTCCAGGACCATGCTGCGCTTTTCCTTGCCGGAGTCCCTGAGCTCCCATTCCTGCCCGCCCGCACTGCGGGTGCCGGTGACAGGAAGGTTCTCAGTCTGCTGCAAAACCCACGTGGGGTTCGCCTGGTTGGTCTGCGTAAGACCAATGAAGTTCTCCTTGGGAGTCAGGAAACCGATCTCCCACGTAGGCACACCGCTTCCCGAGCCGGACTCCCAGCGCGCGTAATTGGGCTTGAATGTGTCGCCCGTATCCGGGGTGACCGGTGTGAATCCCGCCACACCTGTGGCGTTGCGGGCAATGGTTGCGACGTCCACATCAGGCCGGAAACCCTCGCCCTTGGGCGCCGGGTTCATCAAAACGATGGGGAGGAAAGCCAGGACACAAACCAGCAACGCAATAACCATGCCGATGACCGAAGCGTTGGCCCGCTTGGCAGCTTTCGCCGCAATGACGGGTTTAAAGGGGGCATCCGGGGCGGCCTGGGCATCGTTTTGATTGGTTGCCGCAGCATCAGGGGTGTTCTCTGCTGCGGGCCTGTCCTGCGTTTCACTCACCCCACCATGATCCCTTATCCCGGCAGGGAACACACATCGGACAACCTCACCACAGAGATCGGGGGCCGTGGTCATCCAACGACTCCCGGACCACGTGGCGACTATGATCGTTGATAGAGGAACCCCGGGTTGCCCCGCGCAACCATGTCCGGTCCCGTGAATCGTCACTCGAAGAAGAGGTTCAAGTGTCTCCTGCACCAATGACCCAGCAGTATTCCACGATTTCGCCGTCGCTCGCCGTCGGCATCGACGAACCAGACCGCAACCTTGCGCTTGAACTCGTCCGCGTCACCGAGGCCGCGGCAATTGCCGGTGGCCACTGGGTAGGTTTCGGTGACAAGAACAAGGCAGACGGCGCCGCCGTAGATGCCATGCGTTCATTCCTTCACACAGTCCACTTCAACGGCGTTGTGGTCATCGGTGAAGGCGAAAAAGATGAAGCCCCCATGCTGTTCAACGGTGAGCAGGTTGGCGACGGAACCGGTCCCGAGTGTGACGTCGCCGTCGACCCCATCGACGGAACGCGGCTGACCGCCCTCGGCATCAACAACGCCCTCGCGGTGCTGGCAGTTGCTGAGCGCGGATCCATGTTCGACCCCTCCGCCGTGTTCTACATGGAGAAGCTCGTCACCGGCCCCGAAGCCGCCGACATGGTTGACCTGCGCCTGCCGGTCAAGCAGAACCTGCACCTCATCGCCAAGGCCAAGGGCGTGAAGGTCAACCAGCTCAACGTCATGATCCTGGACCGCGACCGCCACCGCCCCCTCGTGGAAGAAATCCGCGAAGCCGGTGCCCGCACCAAGTTCATCATGGACGGCGACGTAGCCGGCGCCATCGCAGCAGCACGCTCAGGCACCGGCGTCGACGCCCTCATGGGCATCGGCGGCACCCCCGAAGGCATCGTTGCAGCCTGTGCCATCAAGTCGCTGGGCGGTGTCATCCAAGGCCGCCTGTGGCCGACGTCGGACGACGAGAAGCAGAAGGCGATCGACGCCGGACACGACCTCGACCGCGTCCTGTCCACCAACGACCTCGTCACCTCGGACAACTGCTACTTCGCAGCAACCGGCATCACCGACGGCGACCTCCTCCACGGCGTGCGCTACCAGAAGGACCGCGTCATGACGCAGTCCATCGTGATGCGCTCCAAGTCCGGGACCGTCCGCTTCGTGGAAGCTGAGCACCACGCATCCAAGTGGGAGACGTACGCGCGCAAGCCGTAACCCCCCCCCTGCTGTCGCGTCTCTGACGCGAAAAGCGCCCTATCGCTCTGCGGCTATCTCCTCGTACCTCGTCGATTTGATGCCGCTGACGCGACAGGGCGCTTTTCGCTGTCCGGATGCGTTCGCTTGCGGGTTGCGGTTGCGCGCTGTTTGGGTGGTGGGGTGGGTTTAGCGGAGTTTGTCTCGGAGTTTTCTGGCCAGCTGGTAGGCACCGTAGCGGAGTTTGTTGACCGGGAGGTCCCAGGTGCCGGGGTAGGTGACTTCCCGTCCGCCGAATGACTTTTTGAAGGCCGTGAAGCCCGCCCACTTATGGTCCGGCTGGTCTTCGGGCGCTACGCCCCAGAGGTCCACGTGCTTGAGGCCCTTCTCCTTGGCGTCGGCCATCAGGGTCACCAGCAGGGGGATGCCGGCACTGAGCTTGCGATGGGCATCGTCCAAGGCAGCGTGGGCATACACGCGGGTGTCAGCGGAATCATAGGCGAAGGCAGCTGCGATCGGTTCGCCCTCAAGTTCCGCGATGAAGAGCCTGCCGGCGCCATTGGGGAGCAGGGAAGCGGCCACTTGCGTGAGGTACTCATCGCTCTGCGGCTTGAAGCCGTTCCGGGCAGCCGTCAAGTGGAGGAAATGCAGGAGAACCTTGATGTCGGCCGGATCCTGGGAAGCGCGGAACGTCACACCCTTCTTGTGGATGTTCCGGTAAAGGTTCCTGTTGGTGGGTTTCATGCCAGCCAAAACATCCTTGAAGTCGCCCTCAAGATCCACGATCCAGCTGAGCTCAGGCTGCTGGTTGACCGGCGCCGGCCTCAAGCCGCGGGCGCGAAGGAGGGCATCGGCGTCGGACGCTGTAAATCCAGCGGCAGCGGGCTCCATCCGTACGAAGACCGCTTTCTCGTTCCTGGCCAGGGCTACCAAAGCCGCTGTGGCGGCGTCGAAAGCCTCCACCGACGCGGCCACCGGGCCGTACGGAGCGTAAATGACCTTGCCGGCAGGGTTCTTTTCCTCAATGGCAAGGAAGCTCCAACCGGGTCCGGACTGCTCGTGGACGCGGCGCCCCAAGGAACGCTGGACAGCCGCCCACGCGGGAGTTTGCAGGAAAAACTCCATGGATCAGTTTCCCAGGCCAGTGGTCACTGCGAAGGCAACACTGACATCCGTGGCGCCCTGCACAGGGTGGACGTTGACGGGTGCTTCGATGTCCGGGATGAATGCCGCTGCGCCGCGCTCAAGCCGAAGGTCACTCTTGGGCGAGTCGAGCAACACGGCTCCGGAAACCACCACGACGACGGCCGGCCCGGTCTGCGCCAAGGGCACCGGCTCTGTTCCGGGGCCAAGCTCAATGCGCTGGAGCTGGAATTCCTTGAACGGCGGGCAGTACAGCTCCTGTCCGAATTCTGTTCCGCTCGCTTCGACGCGGGGTACGCCCAGAGCTTCGAAGCGGACAGTCTTCAACAATTCCGGCACGTCCACGTATTTGGGGGTGAGCCCCCCGCGGAGAACATTGTCCGAGGACGCCATGACCTCCACACCCAATCCATGGAGGTAGGCGTGGATGTTTCCTGCAGGCAGGTACACCACATCGCCCGGCTCCAGGGACAGGTGGTTCAGGAGGAGGGAGATGAGGACACCGGGATCGCCGGGAAACGCCTCATTGATGTCCAGCATTGCCGCAAGCACCTCACGGTGCGGTTCCAAGGGCGCGCCGGCGGAGAATACAGCCACTACTTCGCTGATCGCATCCGAAACCTGGCTGCCGCCCTCAATCAGGCGGCTGAAGGCTGCTTTCAAGGAAGCAGCCTCGTCGGGGGCCTCAAGGTCCGAAATGACGTTGGTGATAACGGACGGAACAGTGACGGCAGCGGAGTCAAGGACGCGGACCAGGTGCTCAAAGACCGCCTTGGACGCGGCGGGAGGACGGAAGCCACACAGCGCCTTGAACGGAGTCAGGGCAAAAATCATCTCCGGTTTGTGGTTATCGTCGCGGTAATTGCGTTCCGCTGCGTCGGCGGGGATGCCGGCGGCATTCTCGCGGGCGAACCCTTCCCTGGCCTGCTCCAGGCTTGGGTGCACCTGAAGAGATAGGGGCTGGGCAGCCGCCAGGAGTTTGGTCAGGAACGGCAGCCGGGGTCCGAACTCGGCAATACTCTCCGAGCCCAGGCAACGCAGGGGATCCGAGGCGATCAATGCATCCAGTGGCTGGGTAACCCCATTGGGATGGACGGCTGTGGAGGGGGAATCCGGGTGGGCTCCGATCCACATCTCGGCTTCAGGACCACCCGATGCCGGCCGGCCCAGCAACCCGGAGATCGCCGTCGTCGAACCCCACGCATAGGGTCGCAAAACATTCTCAATCTGATACACGAAAGAAAGTCCTTATCGTCGCGTCGAACGTGGAGGCGGAAGGCGGCTTACAGCGGTGCGCACTGTCCGTTGGTGGCCACCAAATCCCGGATGCCCTGCTCATCGCCTTGGGCCTTGAGGCCGTTCAGCAACTCAATGGTGATGGGGGTACCGTCAGGCGTAGTGGTCACCGGTGTAAAGTCCGCGGACGGCGACGGCAACTGGCCCGCAGGTACGGACCCCGCCAGCGGACCGGCCGCAGTGATGGTACCGGCAGCGGCACCGTCATAGGATACGACGGCGTCACTCGCCTTGGGCGTGTTGGACGACGCCAAGACTTCCTGGACCTTGGAATGGATCATGTCGAAGTCGGGCACCGTGGAGAAGGATGCATCAAAGTCCGGGGGGCCGATGGTGAGGCGCTTGACCGGCTGGTTCTTGGACTTCAAAGCCAGGTCCACGAAGCTGCCCAGCTGGTTGGAGGAAATATTGGAGTCAACCACTTTGGTGCCCGCGTTGGCGATGTCCTCGAACTTGGTGAGGAGGGTTGCGGGGTCCAACTGCTTGAGCATGGCCTGCTGAACGCACTGCTGGCGGGCAATGCGGGCGTAGTCATCCACGAACTCGCGGGAACGCCCGTACCACAGCGCCTGGAAGCCGTTCAGGTGCTGATCACCGGCTGCGATCCAACCGTCGGGCATGCCGTGAATACCGTTTGCTTCGTCGGTGACCGGACCACTGATGGGTACCCAGCCGCCCGCCTTGATGCGGATTCCGCCCATGGCGTCAATGAGTTTTGCGAAGCCGTCCATGTCCACCAACACATATGCCTGGACGGTGATGCCCAACGTGCCGGACACGGCTTCGAGCGTGGCCTGGGCGCCGGGATCGGCAACACCGGGATAGAGATCCTGGTAGTTGTTGGTGACCTCGGTGTTGACGGCATTGATGAGGCATTCATCGCCGCAGTTGTAGCCATCCGGATAGATCTTGCGCATGGGCGAGCCCTCGCTGAACTGCGCATTCTGCAGGTTCCGGGGGACGGAGATAATGGCGCTCTCACCCGTTTTGGCGTCGACGCTGATGACGGAGAGGCTGTCCGGACGGCGGCCGGTCCTGTCATCTCCGGCGTCGCCGCCCATCATGAGGAAGTTGTACCGCCCGTCCACGGGATCAATGGCGGGGCCGGCATCAAAAATACTGCCGATCGCATTCCGGCTGACGTTCAGAACGTAGGCAAGGTATCCCAGGGATCCGCTGGCGATGACGGTGCTCACGGCCAGGACCACAGCGATGATGGGCCGCATTCCCGGCGCCAGCAGCGCGGGCCTGATGATCCGCAGGGTATTGAGGAACAGGAAAGCCCAGCCCAAGGCCAACGCCACCAGGATCACAATGATGAACAACGAGCCCACGGGATGGGTGGCAAGGCTAAGCAGCACGCTTCGATTCACCAAGGCTATGAACAGCGTGAGGAGGGCCAGAGCCCACACAGTGATGGTCACGCGCAAGGCAATCCGGCCAAGCCTCCGTTCTCCGGCAACAATTTGGGCACTGCCGGGGACAAAGAGAGTGAGGAGGACCAGCACAAAGGCGCGTTTGGTCCGCACCGGGGCACTGGCTCCGGAGGGGTAGCGGACGGGATCAGTCAGGGCGGAACCGGGCTGAGCGGGGGTCTTGTGCATGGTCATCAACCGCTGCCTTCCTAGCGGGAGCTCCGGGCGGAAGCGTTGGCGGGGGAGAAGACCTCTTCTACTTTGCGGCGCAGGTTTTCGCCCTTCTTGGAGGCGACGTCATTGAGCTCCTGGGCAAAGGTAAGGAGGTCTGCGCGGAGCTTGGCCGCGAGTTCGTCCGTTCCGGAGGCCAGCATGCGCACCGCGAGGAGTCCTGCGTTGCGGGCGCCCGCAATGGACACCGTGGCCACGGGAACGCCGGCAGGCATCTGCACTATGGACAGCAGGGAATCCATGCCGTCCAGGGTTTTGAGGGGAACCGGGACACCGATCACTGGAAGGGGCGTCACTGAAGCCAACATGCCGGGGAGGTGGGCTGCCCCGCCGGCGCCCGCGATGATGACGCGCAGGCCGCGCTCGTGGGCCGTCTGTCCGTAACGGATCATTTCGGTGGGCATGCGGTGGGCCGAGACCACGTCCGCCTCGAAGGGAATGCCGAATTCGGCCAGGGCGTCCGCGGCGGCTTCCATGACGGTCCAGTCCGAATCCGAACCCATCACGAGCCCAACAATCGGGGCTGTTCTTTCCGAAGTCATGCAGTCTCCTCAAGAGTGGTCTGTTCCGGTTTGCGGCCGTCACGGATGATGTTGGCTACCGCAGTAGCGCGCTGGCGGACGGAGTCGACGTCGGAAACCGAGCTGCCAACCAGGTTTACGTGGCCGATCTTGCGGCCAGGGCGGACGGACTTGCCGTAGGAGTGCACCTTTGCAGCGGGTTCGTAGGCCAACGCCATGGGGAAGGCTTTGAAGAGGTCCTGGTTCTCGCCGCCCAGGAAGTTCTTCATGACCACCACAGGTGCCAGGGCGTCGGTAGCGCCCAACGGAAGGTCAAGCACAGCCCGCAGGTGTTGCTCAAACTGGCTGGTGATGGACCCGTCCTGCGTCCAGTGACCAGTGTTGTGCGGGCGCATGGCGAGCTCATTGATAAGGAAGCCCACACCAACTCCCGGGGTTTCGAAGAGTTCTGCAGCCATGACCCCGGTGACGCCGAGCTCGTTGGCAATGCGGAGAGCCGCCTCTTCAGCAGCAGCAGCCACTTCAACGGAAATGTTCTGGGCGGGTGCGATTACTTCATCGCAAACCCCATCCACCTGGATGGTGTGCACCACAGGCCAGGCACGGGATTCGCCGCTGGGACTGCGGGCAACAAGGGCTGAGAGTTCGCGACTGAAATCAACCTTGGCTTCGGCAAGCAGCGGGCTCATGGCCTGGAACCAGTCGGCTGTCTCCCGGGCCTCATCCGCTGAGTCAATAATCCTCACGCCCTTGCCGTCATAGCCGCCGCGGGGCGTCTTGAGAACAACGGGCCAGCCGATCTGCTCGCCGAAGGACACCAGGTCTTCAACGGTATTCACCGCTGACCACTCCGGGTTGGGCAGACCAAGACGGTCAATGGCAGCACGCATCACCAGCTTGTCCTGGGCGTTCACCAACGCATCAGGGCCGGGCTGGACGTTGACACCGGCGTCCAGCAGGGCCTGCAGGTGCTGCGTGGGGACGTGTTCGTGATCGAAGGTCATGACGTCCAGGCCCTTGGAGAACTCAAGAAGAGCGTCCAGGTCCTTGTAGTCGCCAATGGGCGCCGTGGCTACTGCAGCCACGGCAGAAACGTCCTCACCCTCGGCCAAAACACGGAGTTCGAAGCCCAGGGCGGTAGCGGGCGGAGCCATCATTCGTGCGAGTTGGCCGCCGCCAACAACGCCAATTACTGGAAAAGTCACAAGGTTCAGCCTACCGAACCGCGGCGGGATCACTGATTCTGCCGCCCCCGGGCAAGGTTTTTTGCAGCGCGGAGGACCAGTATCGGCCTTCTCACAGCCTCCTCAAAGGCAGTGCAAGGAAATCGGCGCTAAAATAGGATCGGCCCATCGGCCCACTTTTTCGACGGCCATGGAGGGTCATGATCACCACACTTGCAGATCGCATCCGCGGACTTGCCTCACTTTTTTGGCGTGAGGTAGCAAAGTTCGGCGCCGTCGGCGGTGTTGCTTTTGTCATCGACTCGGCGGTTTTCATCTGGCTGTTCTCCGGTCCGATGCACGGCAGCGAAGTGTGGGCCAAGGCCATCGCAACCATTGTTGCAAGTGTCTTCTCCTGGGTTGCAAACCGTTTCTGGACTTTCCGGCACCGCAAACAAGCCAATGTTGTTCGCGAGGCAGTGCTGTTTGCCGTCATGAACCTTGTAGGGCTCCTGATTGCCTCCGGCTGCGTGTGGTTCGCCAAGTACATCCTTGACCTCAACGACAAACCGTCGCTGTTCATTGCCGGCAGCGTTGTGGGCCTTGTCCTGGGGACCATCTTCCGTTTCTTCGCCTACCGCTTCTGGGTGTTCAACGAAGAGCTGGACGCCGAACCCGAGTTCTCGCATGACCACGAGATCATCGAAGTTCACCACAAGGCGAAGGCGGGTTCCGAATCCGGTCCGAACCCTGCAACCGGCGAATTTCCCTCGATCAAAAACCTCTAAAGCCGGTCCGGAATCTCCGGCGTCATCAGCGGCTGACTTAAGAGCGGCTGACGCGTTCGTTATCGAGAAGGTGCTCGGTCACATCGAGGTCCGGGTGCACAAGTACTACGGAGCCGTCCTCTTTCCATGCGCCCAATGAGGCTGCCAGGCATTGCTCCAGGCCCTCGGCCGCACGTACCAGCAGACGGACGCCCGGCTCCTGATCAGCAGCAAAGCCGTCCATGAGTTCTTCATGGGGCAGTCCTGTGGTTCCACGCACCGCGGGCAAGCTCGCCTCAGGTTCGCTATGGGCCATGAAGACATCGCCATGGGAGCGGACTTCCGCCGCATAGTCCACGACGCCGGATGGCAGCTCGCCCGGCCAGCGCATGGCAAGTGCCGCAAGCGGCACGGCGACGATCGCCTCGAAGCCGGCCCCGGCGCCGTCGTCGGGCTTGTCCGTGGCCAGGAGATCCGCTGAGGTGTGATCGAAGACCACCTCCATGCCCAGCTGCCAGGCAGCCAAGGCCCAGACCAAGGACTTCCAATGCGCCGGAAGATCCAGGCGGATGGACATCCCTGGTTCTGCGTCAAGTTCGTCCTGCAGCAGGTTGCTGGTTTTGGCTACCCAGTTGTCCAGGACGCGGCCGGAAAGCTCAACGCGCTCGGAGTCGGGGCCGTACCAAGTGAGTCGTGGTGACGTCGACTGACCGGATCGCAGGGCGGTCATCAGGTTCGCTGCCGGGATGCTCATGCGTCAATCTTGCCACGGCGTTAGGCAGGTTCCTTAGGGCCAGGCATCGTAATTGTGAAATGCGACACACCCGGATTTCTCCAGTCGTTGGCCTCTTGCGGAACCTGATGTCAATTTCCGCGGAAATTCAATGAAAGTTCACCTGAGCCGATCGAGGGCTTCCATTTGGCGCCACGACACGCGGCGGCGCGGTAAGAATGTTGGGCGTGGCGCATCCCACGTTTTTGCAGATTCTTGATTATTATCCCGGCGCGGCTTGACTGGCAGGTAGTTACACGCGTGTAATTAGTAATCAACGCCGCTGCACAGATACCCGGAACGTCATCGGGAATCGGAAACACATCCAAGCAGCAGCTGCAAAATCAGGAGGGACGCCATGGGGCAAGCGTTGCGTATCCAGGAAGATGCAGTCGTCGCAGAACATGCGTCGGTGAAATACCGTTCGCGGGAAGTGCCGGGGGATTGGTACGTTGACCCGGCGGACCCGGAAGCGGCAGACCGATACAACCAGAATGTGCAGCAGTCTTTGGAGGAGCAGGCTACTGCCCTCCTCGCGGCACATGAGGCGTTGATTGGTGATCTGCCCGCTGGGCCGGATGAAGATTTGGACGACCCTCCCATGGAGCTGCGTCGCCCCATTGAGACGCCGGGGCAACCCGTGTGGATCGGACTTCCCCAGGGGGACTTCGATGACGAAGGCGAACTCGGCTGGCAGACTGATGCGCTGTGCGCGCAAACCGATCCCGAAGCCTTCTTTCCTGAAAAGGGCGGGTCAACCAGGGACGCCAAGAAGGTCTGCGGAGCGTGCAACGTCCGCTCACAGTGCTTGGAATATGCTCTCGCCAATGATGAGCGGTTCGGAATTTGGGGCGGACTCTCCGAGCGGGAGCGTCGCCGGCTAAGGAAGCGAGCGGTCTAATTCTCAAGGAAGTGCATGTTACCGCCGTCGTGGTTTCCCACGACGGCGGCAACTACCTGCCCAGGACATTGGCGGCATTGTCGGACCAGACGCGTTCGGCAGATGCCGCCATTGGCGTTGATACAAGCTCCACGGACAACTCGCTGGAGTTGCTCGGCGATGCGCTGGGCCACAACAATGTCACCTCGTTCCATCAAGCAAAGTCCGGGTTCGGGGCAGCCGTCCAAGCCGGCCTGCAGGAGCTCGCCCCCTCACGCGTTACTGCGCAGGAGGCGGCACGGGGTGCCGCACAGGACGGCGAAGGCGGGAAGTCCACCGCGGTCGAATGGATCTGGCTCCTGCATGACGACGCCGCACCTGCGCCTGATGCGCTGGCGGAGCTTCTCCATGCGGTTGAACGCGCGCCCTCTGTAACAGTGGCGGGCTGCAAGCAGCTTGGCTGGGACAACAAGCGGCATCTGGTGGATGTGGGACTCTCCACCAGCCGCTGGGCTGAACGTCTGACGCTGATCGACGCCGACGAAGTGGATCAAGGGCAATACGATGCCCGCACCGACACCTTCGCCGTGAACTCCGCAGGCATGCTCATCCGTCGGGATGTTTGGGAATTGCTGCAGGGTTTTGACCCCGCCCTGCCAGGCAGTGGCGATGACGTGGACTTTTGCTGGCGAAACTGGCTCGCAGGAAATCGTGTCGTCGTAGTCCCGGGAGCACGCATGTTCCATGTGGAACACCGCCCGCATGGTTTGGGCACTTCCTCCGCAGCACGTAAAGCCCAGATGCACATGAGGCTTAAGCACACTCCGTGGTGGAATGTCCCGTTCCAGGCGGTGGGCGCCCTGTTCGGTGCGGTGATCCGGCTCGTGTTGAGCATCCTGGTCAAAGAACCGGGGTATGGCCTCTCGCAGTTCACTGCCACCATCGCTGCCCTGGTCCGGCCTGTCGCCATCACCAGGGGCCGCCGGGTTGCAGCCAGGACCCGCCGGGTACACAGATCGGTGGTGCGCGGGCTGCAAACGCATACGCGGGAGGTGCGCGCCCATCGGCGATCCTTGCTCGAAGCGATCCGCCCCGCCGACGAAACGCAGGCCTTCTCCGATCTTCTTGCCCCCGAACCCAGCGGGGATGCTACCGATGACTTCGCCGCGCTGGCCACCAATGAGCGGGGCTGGGTGGGCACAGGTGCCCTCGCAGCTGCTCTGGTAGCCCTGGCCGCGGCACTCGTAGGACTACTGGGACTACTGGGCTCAGGCACCGTCGCCGGCGGTGGCCTCCTCCCTCTTTCGGTCTCTCCAGGGGAGATATGGGCCAATGCCTCCAGCTGGTGGATCTCCCTGGGCGCAGGTCTGCCAGGGCACGGCGATCCGTTCGGCTACGTGCTGTGGTTGCTTTCACTTTTTGGAGGCGGTGACGGCAACGCCGCAATGGTGTGGTTGCTGATCCTTGCCATGCCGCTGTCCGCACTGGGTGCCTGGTTCGCAGCGGGTGCCCTTACTACCAAACGCCGTTTCCGGCTCGCAGCCGCCTTGGCCTGGTCCGGGGCTCCCGCACTGCTGATCGCCATCAACGAGGGCCGTGCCGGAGCCTTGCTGGCCCATGTCATGATGCCCCTGTTGCTCCTTGCGCTGTTGCGCGCCTCGGGATCCGCGGTAGCCCAAAGCCCGGCGTTGGCGGGCACGCCGCTGAGTCGTCGTCCCGCGTTGATAACCGGTAAGCCGGGCATCAACGGAACACCGTCCTGGACTGCGGCCGCTGCCGCAGGTCTTGCCATGGGCGTTATCACCGCCTCGGCGCCGTCGTTGTTGGGGCCGATCGTCGTTGCGGTGATCCTTGCCGCGGTGGTCCTCGGCCAACGCGGCAAAACCCTGTGGTGGTCGCTCCTGCCAACCGTCGCATTGTTCCTGCCCTATGGAATATCCGTGCTGGACCGGCCGCGCTCGTTGCTGGCCGATCCCGGATTGCCGCTGACGTTCGAAGCAGCTCCGCTGTGGCAGCAGCTTCTGGGCCAACCATTGGCTTTTGATATCGACGGCGGATTGACCGGCTTGGCGATCTTCGGCCCCGGCGCCGCACCGTGGGCTCTGCTTCTTGCTTTGCTCGTCATCGCACCGGTCCTGATCCTCGCTGTCGCCGCCCTGTTCCTGCCTGGTAAACGTGCTGCCCTGGCCCGGGTGTTCTGGCTTGTTGCCCTGGCTATTCTTGCGAGCGGCTGGCTGGTGGGCCACGTAGCCACCGGAGTCAATGGCAACGTCATAGTGGGCCCCTTCACCGGCCCCGCCGTTTCGGCAGCCGGTGTGTTGCTCTTGGGGGCCGCCATTCTTGGTGCGGAAAAGCTCTTTACCGCGCCTCGGAAGAAACCAAAGGCTTCCGGTCGTTCGTTCCCGCTTCGGCGCGTCGCCTCGGCTGTTACCATGGCGCTGCTGGTGGCCGGGCCCCTCGCCGGCATGGCTGCCTGGGCTGCCCAAAATGTTCTCCAACCCACGCCGACAGCCGGATTTGGCGCGGCAGTCGAAGCCGGGGAGCAGTCATTGTCCCTTGGAACCCGCCGCCACGTATGGCCGGTGGATAGGGGCACGTTGCCGGCTACGGCGGTGGATCGTGGAAAGGGACCGGAGCGCACGCGAACACTGGTGATCACCAGTGGTGAGCAGGGCTCGTTCTCATCATCACTCATGCGCGGAGCCGGGACCACCCTGGACAGCTTGTCCACTATTGCCTCGGCACGGACCATCATCGGTGCGCCGGGACGTGAGGAAATCGCGGAAGACGACGCTGCGACTTCATCCTTGCGCCGCGCCGTAGCTACTATCGTGGCTGGCACGGGCGTTGACCCACGCACCGATCTGGAACAGCTTGGCGCAGGATTCGTAGTCCTGAAAGCAGAGGACAACGCCGCGCAACTAACTGCCAGCAGGATCGACGCCGTCCCGGGACTTGTGGCCGTAGGCCAGACTGACGCCGGGTGGTTGTGGCGGGTGACGCCCCGGAACCAGGAGGCCGCTACTGCTGCTGACACTGCACACCGGGTGCGCATCGTGGACTCCCAAGGTGCGCTGGTGAGTACGCTGCCCTCAGAGGAAGTGAACGTGGACGCTACTGTGTCATCGGGGGATGAAGGCCGAAAGATCGTCCTGGCCGAACGCGCCGATCCCGGCTGGACTGCTTGGCTGGACGGACGCCAACTGCAGGCCACAACATCCGGTTGGTCGCAGGCCTTTGAGCTACCGGCCAGCGGCGGCGATGTTGAAATCCGCTACACCAACCCTTGGGCTCTGTGGTTCGGGATATTGCAGGCGGTGGTGATCGGACTGACGGTTCTCTTGGCAGTGCCGATGCCCGCACGCCGCAGCCGAACCGGCATGTCGAGGGACGAAGTCTCCCTCCGTAAGGAGTACAGCAGTGTCTGAGGACCAGAAAAATCCGTCCGGCAATAGCACCGGGGCCATCGAACCAACGAAGTCCCGAAGCTCGACCACCCGCAGTTCCGGCACCCGCAGCTCCGGCACCCGCAGTTCCAATAAGGGAGTCATCACCGGCGTCCTCTCAGCCGTGGTCATCCTTGCGGCGGGCGGAGGCGCAGTGGCGGCGACGTCCATGGTCCCCGAACCTTCCGGGGGGACCACCATGGACATCCGCCAGGCTGACGTACCTGCCGGCCGCGCTTTGGGCGTTTGTCCCGAACCTGCCCGGCTTGTCAACGGAACGGTGGTGGGCACGGATGCTGATTTCAGCCCGGTATCCACCACTGCCACGAGCGCCCTGAACGCAGTGGTGTTGAGCAACCCGGCCGGAACGGTGCCAGGGAGCAACGTGGCGTCGCTGACAGGTGAGGCCATGGCGCGGATTGCTGAAACTCCCACCAGTTCGCCTACGCCCACCGTTGGCCCGCCGGTACTTGCGGCGGGCGTCGCGTCCATCAGCCCTGTGCCTTCCACGGCTGTAGTGGGCGCCGATGCCGTTGGAAACGAGCAAGCGTCGCTGGCCGCCAACCTCAGTTACTCGGCCACCGACGGCGATCTCCGGGGTTTGGCGTCAACTCAATGCCAGCCCCCTGGTAACGACGCCTGGGTGCTGGGTGCAAACACTGCCGTGGGACGCACAGCGGTTCTGAACGTGAGCAACGCCTCCGAAACCCCGGCCACGGTGAACTTGGAATTGTATGGAGACGCGGGACAAATCCAGGCGCCCGGCGCGCGTGGTCTCCTGGTGGCTCCCGGCACCACCCGTTCGGTAAACCTGGCCGGGCTGGCCCCCGGCGAATCGCAGCTTGCAGTACATGTGCGCAGCACGGGCGGGCCGGTTGCAGCCACCATCCAGCAAAGCGTTTTGCGTGGCATCGCTCCCGGCGGTGTGGAGTATCTCTCGCCCGGGGCAGGGCCATCGAACCTGCAGGTGATGTCCGGCGTCGATATCCAGGACCCGGCTGGGGTTAAGGCTCTGGCCGCCAAGTCAGGTTTTGCCGATGCTGTCCCCGCTTTGCAGATCGCCGTACCGGGTTCCACCGACGCCGTGGTGCAAGTCAGCCTTTATGGTGCCAACGGTGAACGCAAGATTCCCAACGGGGGAGTGGTGACGGTCAAAGGCGGGACCGTGGCAACCCTGAACCTGGATGGCGTTCCGGCGGGCAGTTACACGGTAAGAGCCAGCTCCGATGTTTCGTTCCTGGCCTCTTCGAGGGTAACCCGCGGCGCGAAGGCCGAAGATGCGACCGACTTTGCGTGGTCACCGTCCTCGGCCCGCCTCGGCAGCCAGCACTTGGTGGCCATTCCCCGGCAGGGCCAGAGGTTCTTGAGCCTCGGTGTCCCCGAGGGGCGCGGCACGGTCAGCTATGCGCCGGTGACTGCCGACGGCAAGGTAGGCAAGGCCGTTGACGTGGACATGTCCGGCGGGACCACCTCCATGATCGAGCTACCGGAGAAGTCCGGCGGCTCGGTAGTGGCCGGCTACGTGGTGTCCGCTTCGGGTGACCCTGTGTACGGCGCACTGGTCCTCGGAAAGCAAGGCCGCACAGACGTTTCGGTGGTGGCAATTCAGGATGCAGCAGCCGGGCTTCAGAAGGTCCCTGTCTCTGTTGGCTACTAATCACGCCCGGAGCCGCGTGGGATTACACGACTATTGGTATCGACGCCGGTAGACGGGGTCCAGTGTCTCAGGTGGCACGCCGAGCATCTCGGCTGTGTACTCCACCACTACGTCATGGACGAGGTCCTGCAGTTCTTCCCGGGTGGAGACGCCCTGCTCCACCACGCGGCGGTAGACCGTGATCATGGGTGCCTCACCGCGGCCACCGGGAGTGTAGGAGCCCAAGGGGGCTTGGTTTCCCGTGGCAACGAGCTGCTCAAGGTTGGGCGGAATTTCGTCGACGGCAAATAAAACGCCGTCCAGTTGTTTGCCCCACATGTCCTGGAGGCGCTCCGCGGAGTCCAGCACCATGTCATCAAAACGCTCTGCGCGGGTGCGGAATCCCGGGAGGTTGGGGAGCATCAGTTCTCCCCGCAGTCCCCGTCCGTGCCGGTTGCGCCGGCGTCGGCGGAATCCCCGCGCTTCCGAACCGGCGTGTTCCTGGGCCTGATCGCCATCGGCGTCAGTCCACCGGATATTGAACCCGGGAACATGTGGCTGTGACTGCATATATCGACTTTAGTCCCGAGGAACCGCCAGCGCGACCTCACGGCTTGTACCGCGCCGCGTCCGTTGATAGTACGGAGCGTTGTTACGTGATGCCCGGCAGACATGGTGAGGCACGGACGATCAATGCGCAATGTACGTGCCTGATGGCGCTAATCTGGGATGTTGTGGGTGCCATTCGTCAGTGTTCAAGATCAGCTTGCCGCCAGTCCGCGGTGGCCACTTTGACGTACGTGTACGCAGAGTCAACCGCAGTCCTGGGGCCTCTGGCCACGTACGCGGAACCGCATGCCTATGATCTTTGCTCGCAGCATGCAGAGTCCTTGACCGTTCCGCGTGGCTGGGAAGTGCTGCGCCTGGCCATGCCCACAACGCCGCAGGAGCCGGGCCCGGATGATTTGCTGGCGCTTGCAAACGCGGTCCGGGAGGCGGCCTCGGCCCCCACGGAAACTCCTGCCCGGCAAAGCCACGCCCAAATGGAGCCGCCCGCCGGCGCCGAAGGCACCCGCCGTGGGCACTTGCGTATCCTCCGCGAACCGTCCTGAACCGGCCGCTGCCAACGCCGTGATCCTGCCCCGCGGTGGTAATTCGTCGTCCGGATCAAAACACGATCTCCCTGCGCGGTAGTCTGGAATCTGCAGATATATCCGCCAGCGGCGCCGTGCCGGCGCCACCCAGGGAGCATCATTCATGCCAAAGGTCAGTCCTGAACTGTTGTCCATCCTGCGCTGCCCCGTGACGGGTTCACCGCTGGTCCAGGAGGGCGATGAGTTGGTTTCCACCGATTCCGCTGCGGACGGCGAAAAGCTCCGCTACACCATTGAGGACGGCATCCCGTTGCTCCTGCCACCGGAACTGCTGGCCGCCGCCAACGCGGCAACCTCAGGCCAGCACGACTCCAAGGCCTGACGCGCCTTCTTCCACCACATCCGCACGGTACCCCTAAGGACTTTCATGACTTTTGACTTCAAAGTGGCTGACATCACTCTCGCGGAGGCCGGCCGCCATCAGATCCGGCTCGCCGAGCACGAGATGCCGGGCCTCATGTCGCTCCGCGCTGAGTTCGGTGCATCGCAGCCCCTCAAGGGTGCAAGGATCGCCGGGTCCCTGCACATGACGGTCCAAACCGCGGTGCTCATTGAAACCCTCACTGCCTTGGGCGCGGAAGTTCGCTGGGCCTCCTGCAACATCTTCTCCACCCAGGACGAAGCCGCTGCCGCCGTCGTTGTTGGCAAGGGCACCCCGGAGGACCCGCAGGGTGTCCCGGTTTTCGCTTGGAAGGGCGAAACCCTCGAGGAATACTGGTGGACTGCGGAGCAGATCCTCACCTGGCCCGGCGCTGATGCCAACCCGGAGTTGGGCCCCAACATGATTCTCGACGACGGCGGCGACGCCACGCTGCTGCTGCACAAGGGCGTCGACTTCGAAGCCGCAGGGGCAGTACCCGCCGCTACCGAGGATGATCCGGAGGAGTACGTCCTTATTCTTGACCTCCTGCGCCGGACCCTTGCCGCTGATCCGCAGAAGTGGACCCGCCTGGCCGCCCGCATTGAGGGCGTCACCGAGGAAACCACCACCGGTGTGCACCGCCTATACCAGCTCGCCGAGCAGGGCAAGCTGTTGTTCCCGGCCATCAACGTCAACGACTCCGTCACCAAGAGCAAGTTCGACAACAAGTACGGCATCCGCCACTCCCTGCCGGACGGCATCAACAGGGCAACGGACGTCCTCATGGGCGGCAAAGTTGCAGTTGTGTGCGGCTACGGTGACGTCGGCAAGGGTGCCGCTGAGGCGCTCCGTGGCCAGGGCTCAAGGGTCATTGTCACCGAAATCGACCCCATTTGTGCCCTCCAGGCCGCCATGGACGGCCACCAGGTAGCAAAGCTGGAGACGGTACTCGCCCAGGGTGACATCTTCATCACCACCACAGGCAACAAGGACGTCATCATGGCCGAGCACATGCTGGGCATGAAGAACAAGGCAATTGTTGGCAACATCGGGCACTTCGACAACGAAATCGACATCGCCGGGCTTGCAAAGATTCCCGGCGTCAAGAAGGTCGAGATCAAGCCGCAGGTCCACGAATGGGTGTTTGAGGCCGGCACGGATTCGGAGCGGTCCATCATTGTGCTGTCCGAGGGCCGCTTGCTGAACCTGGGCAACGCCACGGGCCACCCGTCGTTCGTGATGAGCAACTCTTTCGCCAACCAGACCATTGCGCAGATCGAGCTCTGGACCAAGAAGGATCAGCCGGCCGGTGAGCGCGAGTACAGGAACCAGGTCTACGTCCTCCCCAAGATCCTTGATGAGAAGGTTGCACGCCTCCACCTGGATGCTTTGGGCGTGGAGCTGACGGAATTGAGCAAGGACCAGGCTGATTACCTGGACCTGGACGTTGCCGGCCCCTACAAGCCGGAGCACTACCGCTACTAGGCTGCACTTGTACCAAGTGTCCTGGCTGCCTGCTTCGGCGGTACCCAAATCGATGGCGAAAGGCCGGCCACGCAACCAGCGTGGCCGGCCTTTCGGCTAGAATTGAGTGTTCAGTAGTGCTTGCGGGGGACAGGATGACGGGAACCATGACGGAAGTCGCCACACGGAAAAAGGGCAAGATCCTTGCCATCATTGGAGTCTGCGCAGCTATTGTGGTGGGCGGAATCGGCGTGGTCACCGTGCCGGGACTTCTGGCGGGTTCTCCCCGGGAAGCGGCCGTCGCGCCGTCGCCTGCTCCCACGGTGGAGGCCAAACCCGTGGAGTTGGGCATCACCCCGCTGGATGGCGCTGTGGAATGGAATCCCGTGGTTGGCCCACAGATCAAGGCCGTCAATGGCAAGGTGAAGGACGTCATGCTGACGCCTGTCACCGGCGGGGTCTCCGTGCAGGGCAAGACCAGCCCTGACGGCAGCACCTGGACCACCCTGGAAGTCCTGAAATTCAAAACCCAATACAACTTCGCCTTTACCGTGGTGGACACAGCGGGCAAAGAGATCAGGAAGTCCCAAACCTTCACAACTGTTTCCGCAGCATATGAGGCAGATGCGTCCATCTACCCCCGCCACGGCACCACCGCAGGCTCCGGGCAGCCCATTGAAATCAACTTCAGCGAGCCCGTCGTAGACAAGGTGGCCATGGAGAAGCGGGTGGCCATCACCGTTTCGTCGGGCCAGCCTGTGGCTTGGCACTGGTACTCGGACAAGAAGGTCAGAATCCGTCCCGAGGCCTTCTGGGCTTCCGGCACCACGGTCACCGTGGACATGAAGCTTTTGGGTGTGGACTTCGGTAACAAGATGATCGGCAATGCCGACGTAGTTTCGACCTTCACCACTGGCCCCCAGCGCGTGGCGGTGGTGGATGACACCACCAAGA
The DNA here is from genome assembly GCF_902506065.1 of Arthrobacter sp. 9V. Lineage (GTDB taxonomy): Bacteria > Actinomycetota > Actinomycetes > Actinomycetales > Micrococcaceae > Arthrobacter. The sequence continues at coordinate 3,316,930 of NZ_LR732912.1, read as the reverse complement.
CCATGAACGTGTATTCCGATGGGCAGCTGGTCCACACGGCGCCAGTATCGCTAGGGGGCGAGGACTGGCTCTCACCCACAGGATATGCCGTGATCCTGGAGCAGGAGCGCAAATCCAACTTCAACGCCGGCAGCATTGGCCTGAAACCCGGTGACAAGGGGTACTACGCTCCGATGGTGGTGGATTATGCAAACCGCCTGACGTGGTCCGGCGTGTACGTTCACCAAGCACTCGAAGCGGCGTGGGGGGCCATCGGCCGGGTGAATGTCTCTCACGGCTGCGTTGGCCTGCTGCCTGCGGACGCTGAATGGTTCTTCAACAACATGAAGACCGGAGACGTTGTCCAGATCCTCAACACCGGAGCGCCGGCAGTGGAACCGTTGGAAGGCTTCGGCGACTGGAACATCCCCTGGGCGAGCTACGCTCAGCGCTAGTGATGCTGCTAGGATCGCCGCAGTGATTCTTTCCTGCGCGCTTTGACCCATTTCTTCAGTGCTGACACCATGTTGGCCCTGCTTTTCGTGCTGCCTTCAACGGTGATCACGGGTGTCCCTCCGGGGAACCCGCTCACGGGTTCCCCGGCTCTTTCCCCCGGACCCTTTTTCTTCACCTGGAGCATGCATGACCATTTCACCAAACCTCAGCCCGGATTGCGGCAACTGCTTTGCCCTTTGCTGTACGGCACTAGGGTTCTCCCGATCTGCTGACTTCGCGATCGACAAGCCTGCCGCTTCGCCGTGCCCGAACATGGCGGGCGACTTTTCCTGCACCATCCACCAAAGCCTGCGGCCCAGAGGCTTCAGCGGTTGCACGGTTTTTGATTGTTTCGGCGCCGGCCAAGTGGTGTCCCAACAGACGTTCTCAGGAATCAGTTGGACCCAGGACCCGAGCTCAATGTCCTCGATGTTCGCCGTCTTCAAAATAGTCAGGCAACTCCATGAGATGCTCTGGTATCTGGCCGAAGCCGGGGAACGGACTTTCGATCCCGACCTCGCAGCTGCGGCGGACCAACTCTCCGAGGGCATAGCAGCCGCCGCCCAAGGAGACGCGGCCACCGTCCTTGCCGCCGACGTCGTCTCACTCCACGGCGAGGTCAGGGCGCTGCTGATGGAGGTTAGCGATGAAGTCCGCGCCTCCTACGGCGCCGAAGACCAGCAGACCGTCGACGGCGGCGTCCGGGCGGGTGCCGACCTCGTGGGCGCCAACCTTGCCAATCGCCGCCTCTGCGGCGCAGACCTCCGCAGTGCCTACCTGATCGGCGCCAACTTACGCGGAAGCGACCTCACAGCGGCAGACCTTTTGGGCGCTGACCTGCGAGGAGCACAGCTTCAAGGAGCCGACCTGTCCAAAGCGCTCTACCTGACCCAACCGCAGATCAACGCCGCCGAAGGCGCCCCCACCACCCTTATCCCAACAAGACTCACAAGTCCGGCTCACTGGTAGTAGCCCAGATCTGACAACGACGGACGGCCGGCGTCCGGCAGCCTGCGTCTAAGCGAGGAACGAGCGAGCAGGCAGAGGACGGCGGCCGCCCGGCGTCAGCCGGCAGCGGGGCGCTAACTATCAGTGAACGGCAGCTTCCTGAGTCGCTCACCTATGGTGGCGTTCCGCTGTTCCGCCTGCCTGAGCCGGACGAGTTCGCGGTTGCGGCGTTCCCCGAGGACTGCACCTATGTAGTCTTCGGGGATGGTGCCGGCGGGCGGGGGCGGGGCAACGTATCTTGCCAGTTCGGATGCGAGGGAGGCGGCCATGTTCACGCGCGAGGCCGGCGCCATGAGGTAGGCCTGCTGCACGAAGGTCCCTGCGCGTCGGGCGGTGGCGTCCGGTACCCTGCCGATGTCCGCCATGGCCACCCAGGATTGCAGGTGATGCGGGGTTACGGGCATGATCCGGGGCTTTGAGGGTACGCGTTGGCGGAGTGAGTAGGTGCCTGCAACGATGTCGCCGAGGCGCTTGGATTTGTCGTTGAAGAGCGCAACGCCGATTGCCAGGCCACCGAAGGTCATGTAGATCTCCAGGAATCCGAGGAGCCCGCGGATGAGGGCGTGCCGGAAGCGGATGGACCCGCCGTCGTCGCGGACTATGCGTAGCCCTGTTGCGAGCTTTCCCAGCGACCGCCCGCGGGTCAGTGTCTCCACTGTGACGGGCACGATGACCACGGAGAACACTACGCTGCTGAGGATCAGTGCTTGTATGGCGGCGTCGTCAAGATCCCGGGATGCTGCGGTGATGAGGATGATCAGGAGTATTGCGAGGACCACCTGGGAGATGACATCGATAATGAGGCCCAGGGCCCGTGCGGCGAAGGACGCGGGGCGAAGCTCGAGGACTACGGCCTCGCCTGTGATGATTGAACTCATGCCCGCCCCCAAGTTTTGCCAATACTGCGGGCGCTTTGAGCGCCTGCACCATCGAGTCTAGCGGCGGGGCTGACTGCACGGTGGATACAGGCGCTAGGGTGGTGCCGTGGACATTGATGCCTTCTCGGCCGTACATGGGGACAAATGGTCGCGGCTTCATTTCCTGGCGCATAAGCGCAGGCTTGACGGGGCCGAGGCGGACGAACTTCTGCGCCTTTACCAGACCGTGTCCGGGCATCTTTCCTTGATCCGTTCCGTGGCACCGGAGACGGGACTGTCGTCGTCTTTGTCCGCAGCGCTGGCTCAGGCCCGGACTCGTTTCACCGGGGCGCGCTCGAACTTCATGGAGGATCTGGCGCGGTTCTTCGTGATCTCCCTTCCCGCAGCGTTTTACCGGATCCGGTGGTTGACCGTGTGGTGCGGGCTCGCCTTTGTGCTGGTGGCTGGTGCTTATGCTTTGTGGATTGGCACTTCACCGGAGGCATTGAGGGCTGTGGCCTCCAGCGATGCAAGGGTGCAGCAGTACGTGGAGGAAGACTTCATCGACTATTACTCGGAGAATCCCGCGGCTTCCTTCGCCGGAGCGGTTTGGACGAACAACGCCTGGATTTCTGCCCAGGCGGTGGCTTTCGGCGTCACGGGGTTTTGGGTGCCCTTCATCCTGTTCATGAATGCGCAGGGACTGGGAATCGCTGCCGGGCTCTTCCTTGCAACCGGGAAGATGGATATCTTCTTCAGCTACATCCTTCCGCACGGTCTCATGGAGCTCACTGCGGTCTTCATCGCATGTGCTGCGGGGCTCAAGATTTTTTGGGCCATGGTGCGGCCCGGACCGAGGACCAGGTTGCAGGCTGTGGCTGACGAGGGCCGTTCGCTGATCACCATTGCCATGGGGTTGGTGCTTGTCCTGCTCGTCTCGGGCATGGTTGAAGGTTTTGTCACGCCGAGCTTGCTGCCTGTGTGGGCCAAGATCACTATCGGCGCGTTGGTTCTGGCCGGTTATTGGCTTTACACCCTGGTTCTTGGCGGGAGGGCAGTCCGGGCGGGCGTCACGGGAGATATGGACGCCAACGACGCCGGTTACCGCAGCATCGCGGCCTAGAGCTTACAGTTACGTTTCAATCTGCTCGAAGCCGGGGTGGCACCGCGTGTCTGTGTAATGCCGGGCGGTAGGCTCGAATGCAGACAAGAGAGCCGGCAGCAAGCAATCGCCGGTGGATGCCTACGGAAGTGAACCCGCTGTGAGCGACAAGAGCCCAAAACCACAAGAACCGGACACGGACGTCCACGAGGACCCCAACGAGCCGGCCTTCGACTGGATGAAGCCGAAAACGTCCAGTGGCGCTACCGAGGCTGCTCCTGCAGCCACTGCAGGAGCCACGCCCGTCACAGCAAAGGCTTCAGCCACTCCGTCAACTGCGACGCCGGCCAGCGGACAGCCCGGGAGCCGGGCGGACCGCAAAGCCGCTGAGGCCGCAGACGCTGGTACTGAAACGCCGTTGTTCGCCGACACCCTTGCGGAGGCTTCCACCACCAACGCGCCTTCGCACTACTCGGAACCTTTGCCGACGTCGGCCCTTCAGATCCGTCCACCGGATGATGAAGTGGCGCGACGAAATGCCGAACGCGAGCAAGCTGCAAAGGTGAAGCCGATCGGACCTCGGATTTTCCAGGTGCTGTTGGCCGTTTTCTACCCCGTAATTCTGCTGGTGCTCGCAGTCCGGGCCGTCACCAGCCCTTTGTTCCTGTGGGTGGAGTACAACCGTCCGGGTTTCCCGGGCGATGGATACGGCTTCAGCACTGACGATCGCATGACGTACGGCTCTTACGCGGTGGACTACCTCAGCAACTGGGCGGGGCCCCGCTATCTGGGAGGCTTGGTCAACCAGGACGGCGAGAAGCTCTTCACGGACAGCGAAGTTTCCCATATGGCCGACGTGAAGCTGGTGATCTTGTCCGCCTTCGGGGCAGGGCTCCTGCTCATCATCCTGAGCATTATCGCCATCCTGTATCTGCGTAAGCGAAGCAACGGCGGGATCCGGCGGGGTCTCTTTGCCGGATCAATCGTCACGCTGGTCATCATCATTGGCCTCACGGTTCTGGCGGCCTTGAGCTGGCAGCAGTTCTTCACCGAGTTCCACCGGATCTTCTTTGCCAATGGAACATGGACCTTCTCGCTGGAAGACACTTTGATCCGGCTCTTCCCGGGCCAGTTCTGGATTGATGCGGGCATTGTCATCGGCGCCCTGGTGTTCCTGGCAGCAACTTTGACGTTCATCCTCACGTGGCCCACCAAACGGCGGCGTGGTGTGGCGTCCCGGCAGGAGGAAGAAAACGAGAACGCAGCTGCTTCAAACGAAGAATCTGAGGTTCCCGACCTTCCGAAGGAAACAACAGAGGCCACGCGCCAGAGGTAAGCGGCGCCAAGTGTGCCTAAGGCCGCCTGGATGGTGCCGCTACTTCCGGTACAGCTTTTCCACGGCCCCTGAGAAGTCGTTGAGCACCGCGGCCCGCTTCAGTTTGAGCGAGGGCGTCAGGTGTCCGGACTCGACGGTGAGGTCCGCGGTGATAAAACCGAACTTCTTGATGGATTCGGCGGCGGAGACCAGCTTGTTGGCCTCGTCCACTGCAGACTGAATGGCGGCCTTTACCCGGTCATCGCCAGCGGCTTCTTCGGCCGTCATGGCGCCCATTTTGTTCTCCGCACACCAGTCGGCAAGCCCTTCAGGGTCCAAGCCGAGCAGCGCGGCGACGAACGGCCGGCCGTCACCCACCACCACGGCCTGCCCCACCAACGGGTGTTCGCGGAGTTTCTCCTCCAAGGGAGCCGGTGCCACGTTCTTGCCTCCCGCCGTCACCAAGAGGTCTTTCTTTCGGCCGGTGATGGTGAGGAAGCCGTCCGAGTCGAGTTCGCCGAGATCACCGGTACGGAAGAAGCCGTCAACAAAGGCGGCCCGGGTAGCCTCGTCATTGTTGTGGTACCCCTTGAAGACGCCGATGCCCTTGACCAACACCTCCCCGTCCCGGGCCACCCGAATGGTGGTTCCCGGCAGGGGTATCCCCACCGTGCCGATGCGGGTCATGCCGGGTGTGTTGACCGTGCAGGGCGCGGTGGTCTCCGTCAAGCCGTAGCCCTCAAGGACAGGAACGCCCGCGCCATGGAAAAAGTGGTTGTCCCGGAGGCTGAGGGGACTGGCGCCGGAAACCGTGAAACCCACCTCTCCGCCGAACAGCTCCCTCACTTTGGGGTAGAGGAGCTTGTTGAACGTGGAATGCTTCAGGCTCAGAAGCCAACCCGGACCCGACCCCTCGCCGCGGGCGGCGAGGTCTACCGCCGTCGAATATTGAACAGCGGTTGCTGAAGCCGCGGAGAAGAGGGCTGACTTGCCGCCCATTGCCGCTTTGTGGCTGGCGCCGGCGTAGACCTTCTCGAAAATGCGGGGCACGGCCAGCAGGAAAGTGGGCTTGAAAGAGCCCAGGTCGGCCATGAGCCCACTGGCACCGGCACTATGCCCCAGAGTGATGCCCGCGCTCATGCAGACAACCTGGACTGCCCGGGCGAGGACGTGTGCCAAGGGCAGGAACATCAGTGTCCGCGCGCCATGCTGCATGAGGAGTTCGGGGAGGAACGGGATGACGTTTCGTGCCACGAGGACAAAGTTGCCGTGGGTGATTTGGCAGCCCTTGGGTTTGCCCGTTGTCCCGGAGGTGTAGACGATTGAGGCGACGCTGGCCAGGTTCGCGGCACTGCGCTGGCGCTCCAGTTCGGTGTCCATGATGCCGACCCCGACGGCGGACACGCTGGTCAGGTTGGGCGCGTCGCCGTCGTGCTCCATTCGAATGATGATCACAGGGTCCTCGCCCAGAACGGGGGAGCGTTCCACCAATTCATGAACGAGATGGGCTTTGTCAGTGTCTTCCACAAAGACTCGCCTGGCACCGGAATCGGCGAGGATCCATTCGATCTGGCTTGCCGAGGACGTCTCGTAAATGGGCACGGTGACTCCGCCGGCCATCCAAATGGCGAAGTCCACCAGTGTCCATTCAAAACTTGAGCGGGACAGCACAGCCACAGGATCGCCAGGGTTTAGCCCGCCTGCGATCAGGCCTTTGGCCAAGGCCGTGACGTCTGCCAGGAACCTCGCCGCGGAGACGTTCAACCAGCCGTTGGCCGTCTTGTGGGCGTACAGGTTACCGAAGGGATCCTTGTGGCAGCGTTCCAGGAGGAGGTCCGTCACGTTGGTGTTCGGGTCCGCCTCGACCAGAAGTTCCGTGCTTGCTTCCCTCACTGTTTGCCTCCTCCTAGATCCACGATGGCATCCACATTCTCATCCGCCACTCCTGGTAGCTGATGACTTCGGCGGTGAGCACCGGATAGAAGAATGCCGTGGCCAGGACGGCCAACACCACCACAAGACCCACTATGTAGAGGCCGGATCGTCGCCGCCATATGGGGTCTGTGCTGCGCCCCAGAACCAGCCCCAGCACATATGTCGGGCCCAGAACGAGGAACGGCTCGAAGGACACGGCGTAGAAAATGAACATGGTACGTTCCGGGTACATGAACCACGGAAGGTATCCGGCGGCCACCCCGGCGAGGATGGCACCGGCGCGCCAGTCGCGGCGGCCGGCCCACCAGAACAACAGGATGACCAAAGCGATGGTTCCGCCCCACCAGACCACCGGATTCCCTACCGGCAGAATGGCCGAAGAACACGTCTCAACGATGCAGCCAGGGGTGCCCTGTTTGGGGGACTGGTAGTAGAACGAGGTGGGGCGGCCCATGATCAGCCACGTCCAGGGGCTGGACTCATACGGATGGTCCGAGCTGAGGCCCTGATGGAATTTGTAAGCTTCAAGGTGGTAATGCGCCAGGGAACGTACGGAATTGGGCAGCCAATCCCAGCCGGGTGCAGGGTTGGTGGCGGCCCATTGCCGGTAGTAGGCGTCCTTGGAAAGGAACCATCCCGTCCACGTGGCCACGTAGGTGACCGCAGCGATGGGAATGATGGTGACGAAGGCGGGCAGGCCGTCCTTGATGATGCCGGCGCTGAACCAGCTGCGGATTCCTGCAATGCGCCGGGCGTTCAGATCCCACAAAACGGTCATGATCCCGAAGGCCGCCACGAAGAACAGCGCCGACCATTTTGTCCCCACAGCGAGGCCGAGGCAAAGACCTGCAACCAAGCGCCACCACCGCATGCCAAGCCAAGGGCCTGTTACCAGTTGGGTGGGTTTGGGGCGGCTTCCCGGTGAAGCAGCCGCTTGCGCGGCGAGCCGGGAAGCCAGACGACGGCGGCCGTCGTCGCGGTCCATCAGCAAGGCGCCGAAAGCGGCCAGAATCCAGAAGGCCAGGAAGATGTCCAACAAGGACGTCCGGGAGAGCACCAGGTGATGGCCGTCAATGGCCAGCAGAAGTCCGGCAACGGCACCGAGAGTATGCGAGCGGAACAGCTTCAGGGCGATAAGTGAAACAAGGAAGACCGTCAGTGTGCCAACCAATGCTGCACTGAATCGCCATCCAAAGGGGTTGTCTCCACCGAACAACCACATTCCGAAGGCAATCATCCACTTGCCCACCGGCGGGTGGACAACGTACTCAGGAGTATTGAGGAGGACGTTCGGGTTGCCTGCGACGAAGGAATCATTGGCATTTGCTGGCCAACTGCGTTCATAGCCGCTCACCACATAGGAGTAAGCGTCCTTGACGTAGTACGTCTCATCGAAGACCAGGCTGCGCGGGGTATCCAGCCGGAAAAAGCGGAGAATGCCGCCCACCACGGCAGTGAGGGCGGGGATCAGCCAGAACCACAAGCGCAAGGATGCCGGGTAGTCCCGCCAGCTTTGGATTCCGCCGATCAGACGTTCCTTCAACGCCCGGGCAGTGTAGGCCTCGGACGGCCGTGCGATCCAGCGGTGCCCCTCAAGGCTTCGGCTGGACAAGAAACGACCGGGCACGCCGCTGCCGGGCAGGTGCTCCCTTGTGCTGGCCCGTGAGGAGCCTGCGGACTGCTGTCTCTCCGGCTGCCCGCTGCTTTCCTCCACTGTTGTGTCTTCGGGTTCCGGAGTCGCCGGGGTCGCTTGCGGCGCTGCCGGGGGTCCGGAAGCGGTGGAAGGAACGGGCGACTGGTTCACCCGCCCATGCTACCTTTCCATCCTTGCTGTATCCCTGAACCCCGCGGCTGCATCCTTGAACCCCGCGCGGCATTAGGCTTGGCAGGTGGACGAACAACGCGGCACCCCTGACGAAGCTCCCTTTGACGACTACCTGGAAGAGGCAGCTTCTGCTTCAGGGTCGACTCCCGGCGTCGGCAGGATTGTCCTTGCGGCAACGCCGATCGGCAACGTCGGCGATGCTTCCGCGCGCTTGGTCGAACTCCTTGGGACCTCGGACATCGTGGCCGCAGAGGACACCCGGCGTCTGCACCGGCTTGTCACCGCCCTCGGCGTTGAGGTCACCGGCCGCGTCATCAGCTACCACGAGCACAATGAAGTAGCCAAGACCGGCGAACTGCTGGACCACGTGCGCGCCGGCAAGACCATCCTGATGGTCAGCGACGCCGGAATGCCGGCGGTTTCAGACCCCGGATTCCGTTTGGTGGAAGGCGCGGTGGCGGCCGGGCTGACAGTAACCGCGGTTCCCGGCCCCTCTGCAGTGTTGACGGCGCTGGCACTGTCCGGTTTGCCAACCGACCGTTTCTGTTTTGAAGGATTCCTGCCGCGAAAGTCGGGGGATCGGAACTCACGTTTGGCGGATTTGGCTGACGAACGCCGCACCATGGTCTTCTTCGAGGCCCCCCACAGGCTTGAAGTGATGTTGCGGGCACTTCATGAGCGTTTTGGGGCCGAGCGCCGCGTTGCAGTGTGCCGTGAGCTGACCAAGACGTACGAAGAGGTCATCCGGGGCACCTTGCGTGAACTTCTGGAGTGGGCCGAGAACAACGAGGTCCGCGGCGAAATCGCAGTGGTAGTGGGCGGTGCACCCGAACAGGAACCCGGCAAGCCGGAGGACCACGTGGCAGCGGTCAATGAGCTTATTTCCCAAGGCATCCGATTGAAGGAGGCCGTGGCAGCAGTTGCCGAGGACGCCCGCGTCAGCAAGCGGGAGCTCTACTCGGCGGTTCTCGCAGCACGCTGACACGCGCTGTGCACCTGCACAAATCGGCGGCCACGTGGCAGTGCGTGAAGGCGTAGACACTGCTTCTCGCGGGGCAGTACGGTGGCAGTAATTCACGCCGCTTCCGGCAACGAACCCCAGTGGTGCAATTCTCCAAAGCACCCAAGACGAAGGAGTCGCCATGACTGTCACGGTTGAACGCGAAAGCGAACTGCTGGCTTCCGTCCCTACCGGCCTGCTGATCAACGGTCAGTGGCGCCCGGCCGGTTCCGGAAAGACCTTTGATGTTGAGGACCCGGCAACGGGCAAGGTCCTGCTCAGCATCTCCGACGCCGGTGCTGAAGACGGCGCTGCCGCCCTCGACGCCGCTGCTGCCGCCCAGGCTGATTGGGCCCGCACGGCGCCCCGCGAACGCGGCGAGATCCTGCGCCGTGCCTTCGAACTGGTCACCGAGCGCGCCGAAGACTTCGCACTGCTGATGACCCTGGAAATGGGCAAGCCCCTGGCCGAAGCCCGTGGTGAAGTGACCTACGGTGCCGAGTTCCTGCGCTGGTTCTCCGAAGAAGCAGTCCGTGTCTCCGGCCGCTACTCCGCAGCACCGGATGGCAAGAACCGCCTCCTGGTGCAGAAGAAGCCGGTTGGCCCGTGTCTGCTGATCACCCCGTGGAACTTCCCGTTGGCCATGGCCACCCGCAAGGTAGCCCCCGCGGTGGCTGCCGGTTGCACCATGGTGCTCAAGCCCGCCAACCTGACCCCGCTGACCAGCCTGCTGTTCGCACAGGTCATGCAGGAAGCCGGCCTGCCCGCCGGTGTCCTGAACGTCATCCAGACCTCCACCGCCGGCGCAGTCACGGGTCCGCTGATCAAGGATGACCGTCTCCGCAAGATCTCCTTCACCGGCTCCACCCCGGTGGGCCAGGCCCTGATCCGTGAAGCCGCGGACAAGGTCCTGCGCACCTCCATGGAACTGGGCGGCAACGCACCGTTCGTGGTCTTCGAAGACGCTGACCTGGACAAGGCAGTCGAAGGCGCCATCGCGGCCAAGATGCGCAACATGGGCGAGGCCTGCACCGCAGCAAACCGCTTCATTGTGCACGAGTCCGTGGCTGACTCCTTTGCCGAGAAGTTCGCCGCCAAGATCGGTGCCCTCACCACTGCCCGCGGTACCGAGCCCGAGTCCAAGGTTGGCCCGCTGATTGACGGCAAGGCCCGCGATGGCGTTCACGCCCTGGTTTCCGAAGCCGTAGCAGGAGGTGCCACAGCCGTCACCGGTGGTGCCGCCGTCGAGGGTCCCGGCTACTTCTACCAGCCCACCGTGCTGAAGAACGTTGCCGCCGATGCCCGCATCCTGCAGGAAGAGATCTTTGGCCCGGTAGCGCCGATCATCACCTTCTCCACCGAAGACGACGCCGTTCGCCTGGCCAACAACACCGAATACGGTCTGGTGGCTTACGTCTTCACCAAGGACCTGAACCGTGGCCTGCGCATCAGCGAAAAAATTGAGACCGGCATGCTCGGCCTCAACGCCGGTGTGATCTCCAACGCAGCTGCACCGTTCGGTGGCGTCAAGCAGTCCGGCCTGGGCCGTGAAGGCGGCTCCGAAGGCATCGAAGAGTACCTCTACACCCAGTACGTAGGTATCGCGGACCCGTACGCCGACTAATACTGCTCTTTCCACCAAGGAGCCCGGTCCACCGCTCTCGCAACAAGAACGGTTGACAAACGCAGGGGCCCGGCCCCGGAACCACAAGTTCCGGCGTCGGGCCCTTGCTGTCTGTACGTCAAAGGGCTGTCTGAACTTCAAGCGGCGGTGCTGAACCCGCGGTGCTGAACCCGCCGTGCTGAACCCGCCGTGCTCACCTAGCGGCGTTGGGGGAGCAGGCCCTTAAGCCTTCGCCAGGACAATGCGATGCCCCGCCCGGTCGCCTTGCCGAACCTTCCAACAACCCGGAACGGCGCGCCCAGGGCATGGACCCAGCGGCGCATCATCGACGGCGGCAACCAGTCAGCGCGGAAGCGCACCAACCAGCGGGCATTGTTGCGCAACGACTCGCGGACGACGGCGATGCGTGCGGCGGCGGCCGGGGCCGAGGTCGCCACACGGCCGTAACGTTGCCGTTCGAAGTCCGAGGTGAGGGAAGCCACTGCCTCATGCGCGGCGTCGTCGAGTCCTCCGGCGACGCCAAGGGCGACGCCAAGAGCGGAACTGGCGCGGAGCCTGGCGGAGAAGTTTCTTGGGGTCTCGCTGGGGGTGGCGGGCACGCCGTAATCCGTAGCGAGATCCTGCAACTCGGCCCATGCCAGTTCAGGGGCCGGATCGGCGGGGCCCGAGGGGTGGGTACCGTTCGGAGGCTTTTGGTTGAGCCGGCGTCGCCGGAGAACCGTCCTGCTCAGCCTTGGCGACCACAGGAATCCGGCCAGCAACAAGGCCCCGGCTGCGGCAGCGCCGATGGCCGGCCACGGGTTTACCGAGGCGGATCCTGCCGCCGGTGTATCAAGCCCGGGG
>NZ_LR732912.1:2168153-3304847 GCF_902506065.1 Arthrobacter sp. 9V | reverse complement strand
GTGGTGAGGACCTCTTTCTCATCCGCGTTGGTGCTCAGGTTGCCTGGCACCGAAGATTCCGTGGCGTACTCGGGAACCACACCCCGCGAAGGGGTGGGCTCGAAGGGGACCCATCCCAGGCCCTCGAAGTACAACTCAGGCCACGCGTGGGCGTCCCGGGCGTCAACCTCATACTCGGGGAAGGATCCCTGGCCCACCAACGCCACCGACTCGCCTGTGAGACGGCCCGGCGCGTAGCCCACCGCAATCCTGCTGGGGATGCCTTCAGCCCGTGCCATGACGGCCATGGCGGAGGAAAAGTGGACACAATACCCGCTCTTTACTGCCAGGAAGTCAGCCAGCACCGACAGGCCGTTGCCGTCATAGCCATTCTGAACAGGAGCCTGGAGAGAGTAAGTGAAGTCGCCCGACCGCAGGTACTTCTGGATGGCCAGCGCCTTGGCATAGTTGCTCCCTGCCGATGCCGTGACAGTATCGGCGGTCTGCCGCACAATGTCCGGTAGGTTGCCCGGAATACGCAGGAAGTCCTCCGAAATTCCCCGCGGAACGGCACTGGCCCGGGAAAGGGACTGTGACGTGATTTTGGGAGCCGCGGAGAAAACCACATACCGCTGCGCGCGGGTGGTGGTCTCCGTGCTCATGATGCTCAAAGTGTTCGGATCCCACGTCCATTGTCCGTTGAGGCCGTTCACGGATGCCGGCGCAAACGGAGCAGGGAGGTAGGGGCTGGTAAACAGGCCGGCGTTGACGGACGTCACGGCGTTGACCACCTCGCCCTGCACTGCGTAGCCGGTCTCGATCCTGTCCGCACCGGACCTGCGCGCGGCTGCACGATCATCAGGGGCCCAGGTTTCGCCGTCGAAGTTGTCAACGGTGACAGACCTCAAATACAGGGGACCGCTGGCGCTGGTGGCATAGGTGATGCGCCCTGACCCGGTGGGACTGCGGAGGCTGTTGCCCAAGGTGATCATGGGGTTGAGCCCATTGGAGGTTCCCCAAGGGCTCAGGCGTGAGCCCTGCGGAAACGTGCCTGTCTCAAAACCGGGAATCACCAAAGGGACGGTCATGGTCAACGCCAGCGCCAGGCCTCCGGTAACCACCGAGCGCCTGAACTGGCCCGCGCCACGTCCCGAACCGGACTGCAGCCTCGCATCCGGGGCGAACCAGTGGCTGCACCCGAGGATCAGCAGGTACCCCACCGCCGCCCCGATGAATCCGGCGACTCCCACGCTTTGGGGTTTGATGGTTGCCGGCACCACCATCACGGCCAGGAGACCGATGCCGCTGGCGGCCGGCATGGACAGTGGAACGGCAAGGGCATCAATCAAGATCACCAGGAGGCCCAAGCAGGCGCACATGACGAAGACGATCCCCGCGTTAGGCGCAACAGGCGCGCTTTCGGACACCACCGTCTCCGCGGCCCTCTTGATATGCCGCCCGACGGCGGTGAAGGTTCCGGTGGTGGGGATGAACCCTGCCAGGCTTTCCTGACGGCAGAAGGTGAAGCTGAGGACGCCGGCCAGCGAGGCAAACGAGGCCAACGTGACCAGCAGCGGCTGGGCACGGAGAGCCCGGAGCGCGGCAAGCGTCAGCGCAACCACCACCACCGTGGTGATCAGCGGCATGAACCACGCCCAACCCCTGAGTACACCGTTCAGGGACAACGCAGCGCCAAGAACGGCCACCGAAACCGACCCCGCCATGGCCCAGGGATAGGGACCCGCCCCCGGGACCTGCGGCCGTGGCGGCCTACCGCTTGCAGGCGTGCCGGCGGCCCCGTTCGGTTGGGCCGACGCGTTGGGGGATCCGCGATGGGATGTGGCTGTCATCGGGGCACCGCCGCTCCACGTCGGACATCCATGGCTGCGTCGGCGGCGGCCACAATCCCGCCGTCATCGAAGGCTGACCAAGCTGCGGTCAACCGGGTTCTTGACGTGACGGCGAATGCCCTCCAACCTGCCAGGCGCAGAATTTCCAGAACTTCCTCGGTGTTCCGTGAAGCATCGGTCATCACCAAGGCGAAGGCGTTGGCGCCGTAGCCCGCTGCAGGGGCAAGCGCGCGTGCTTCTGCGAGTGTGAGGTTACCCACCAGGGCAAGGAGGGGACCTCGCAACCTGTGCGCTGAGAGTTTGTCCATCAGGCGATCGTTGAAAGGAACATCAGTGGTGTCTGCGCCTGCCGGGCCGGGGGCAGCTTTGTGTTCTGAACCCGATTCCGGGTCTGCGTGCTCGGTCCGGTGGTGCTCGGTCCGGTGGTGCTCGGTCCGGTGGTGCTCGGCCCTGGTGTGCCTGGGCCCGCTCAATTCGACAGCTGCCAAGGCTTCGGCGATGGTTTGAAGGCCGCCCGCGCCCGAGAACTCCTCCGCGTCCGGGTCCGCGGCCGAGCGCGAACGGTGGAACGCCGGGCCGCCGAACGAGTCAAGGAGCCGCAACGAATAATTGCGTTCCGCCAAGTGCGCGGAGATGGACATCGCTGCCGTAACAATCCATTCAAAGTTGGTACTGGTCACCAGATCCGAATCTTCGTCGTGGCCTCCGAACACGGACCCGTTCCCCGAGGCAAGGGCCGTAAACCTCTGGTCCAGGATCATGGTGGCTTCCGGCGTGGTCACCGACTCCTCCTGACGAACCATCAGCTGGCCATGGCGGGCGGTAGCGGCCCAATGTACGCGCCGCATGGGATCACCGTGCCTGTACTCACGGGTCATGATGTCATCGTCGCTGGGGTTGGCCCGGATGCGGGTTGCCGTCACGCCGTCATTGCCACGCGCCCCGGCGAGGCCCGTTACGGGAAGCTCGACGGCGGCAGGGGTCACGGTGAGGATGTCGCCGTCGTCAATTGCATGCCTTCGCAGCGATAAGCCGAAGGGGTCGCTGAACTCGGCCGTGACCGGCCCAATCCGGAACTGTCCCCGTTTGCCCGAGCGAAGGTGGTACTCGTAGCGGCTGGTGCCCCCGGTCGCTGATCGGGCCGGGAACCGGAAAGCGGGAGGCTCGCCGAAACGGGGAGGCAGCTGCTCCTCCATAATGACCTGGCCCGTGGCATAGGAAGAACGGGCCACGGCCAGCCGAACGGTTGTGGTGCTTGAGGTTTCCACCGTGGAGGGGTTGAACTCCCGGTACACCTGGAACTTGGGTTTGAGCACCCGGACCCCGGCAAGCGCCACCAAGGGCAGGAGAATCAACAAAACGGCCAGAGACAGGAGATCGCGCCTGCCCATGACATAGGCGCACCCCAGGGAAAGGGCCCCGGCTGCCAGGAGACCCCAGCCACGGTTGGTGAATAAGTGCTTGGGAAGCCGATCCATAAGCGCCATCGGGGTGTGTCTCCTAAACGCTGTGCCTGTCCCTGCGCCACGCGCCGGGCGGTTCCTGGGCCACGGGAAGGGAAGCGAAGATGCCGCGGAGAATGCTCTGCGGGGTATCGCCTGAACTCGCGGCCTTACGATCCAGGATGATGCGGTGGGCAAGCACCGACTCTGCCACGTCCACCACATCATCAGGGAGGACAAAATCGCGGCCATCCAGTGCGGCCGTGGCCTTGGCTGCACGCAACAATTGCAGCAGGGACCGGGGGCTCGCACCAAGGCGGAGGCGGGCGCTGTCCCGGGTGGCACGGCCAATTGCCACCGTGTACTCCTTGATGGCTGTGGAGACGTAGACCTGTTGGACGGTGGCGATCATGGCGGCAACATCGGCGGCCGTAACCACCGGAGTCACCTTTACCAGGGGCGAAGAGGCCTGATGAGTCTCCAGCATCTCAATCTCGGCATCCTTGTCCGGGTACCCCATGGAGATACGCGCCATGAAACGGTCACGCTGGGCCTCAGGCAGTGGGTAGGTGCCTTCCATTTCGATCGGATTCTGCGTGGCCACCACCATGAAAGGCAAACCCAACTGGTACGAGTGGCCATCAACAGTCACCTGGTGCTCCTCCATGCATTCAAGGAGCGCGGACTGGGTCTTGGCCGAAGCACGGTTGATTTCATCACCAATGACGATGTTCGCGAACACGGCACCGGGGCGGAACTCGAACTGCCGGGAAGACTGGTTGTAAATGGACACTCCGGTGACATCGGACGGCAGCAAGTCCGGAGTGAACTGGATTCGGGACACCGTGCAGTCCACACTGCGCGCCAACGTTTTGGCCAGCAAGGTCTTGCCCACACCCGGGACGTCCTCCAAGAGAAGGTGCCCCTGGGCGAGAAGGACCGTCAGGGCGAGCTTTGCGGCGTCCGCTTTCCCATCGATGACCTTATTGATGGAACCCAGGATGCGCTCGCTGGCATCATGGAACCGCTCCGCGTCCATCACATGCGGCCTATGCCCGTTGTGTCCTGCCCCGTCCCGCGGCAGAGGACTGTAGGCCTCGCCCTGGACAGGCGAAGGTTCAACGGTGACTTGTCGCTTGGACTCCATGAATCGCCCTTCAGCCGTGGCCCCGGCAACAGCAATCTTCGCTTAACGCTGTTGGTGTTGGCCGCTTGTCCGTTCCAGACTACCCAGTCATTGGCCGCCTCTGACATAGTGCTTCCGAATTTATGTGGCAAAGGGAATTTATCCGGCAGAGCTTCTTCATGGCCCAAGGGGGACCGCAGTCCGATTAAGGTGGAACCATGTGCAATTCCCTCGCCCCCGCACGCTATAGGGCACCGTCCCCCTCCACAGAAGAAAAAGATTCGCGCCGCGAATACCCGCCGGCGCCGGAGCCGCTCCCCGTGGCGGTCATGGACAACCACACCCACTTGGACTTCAGGCACGGCCTGATTGAAGTCTCAGTGAGGGATGCCATGGACTCGGCGGAAGCTGTGGGTGTGCAGGGGGCCGTGCAGGTTGGATGCGACCTCGAATCGTCGCGATTTACCGTCCAGGCCGTGGAAGCCGATTCCCGGCTGCTGGGGGCCGTAGCCATCCACCCCAACGACGCCCCCGAGTACGCGGCCCGTGGGGAGCTGGAATCGGCCCTTGCAGAGATCGAGGAGCTGGCCGGCCACCCGCGGATCCGGGCCATCGGTGAGACAGGACTGGACTTCTTCCGGACCCACGGTGAAGGTCTGGCACACCAGCGCTACTCGTTCCGCCGCCACATTGACATTGCCAAACGGCTGGGACTGACGCTGCAGATTCACGACCGCGACGCCCACGACGACGTTGTTCAGGTTCTACGGGAGGAGGGCGCCCCGGAACGCGTTGTTTTCCACTGCTTCTCCGGAGATGAAGATTTGGCCCGCATCTGTAACCGGAACGGATGGTACATGTCGTTCGCCGGGACCATGACGTTCAAGAACGCAGGCAATCTCCGCGCCGCCTTGTCCATCGCCGAGCCAAGCAGGATTCTGGTGGAAACCGATTCGCCGTTCCTCACGCCGCATCCCCACCGCGGGCGGCCGAATGCCAGCTACATGGTTCCCTACACGGTCAGGTCCATGGCGGACGTGACAGGAGATGACTTGTCCGAACTTTGTTCGCGGTTGGCCGAAAACACCCTGAAAGCCTATGGATCCTGGGCCTAAAGCGGCTCTTTTCACTCCTGCACGAGCCGTGACACTGGATACCCGGTATGCACGTTTCTTGGACCGTTTATAACGGATCGGTTACTGTGTTAAACAAGTAGCCGGGGTCGGGGAAGGCCTTCGGACAACTGCGCCGGTTCATTCCGGGGCAATAAGTTCAGTGTTTTTGGCGGCGCAGATGCCGGCAGCAAGAGTAGGACCAGGCGTAATGCCTGGCCCTTGCGTTTTTGCGGTCGGCCTTATTTTTGCGCTTTTCCCCGTGCCCGGATGGTCTGAGAGTAATGGGCGATCGTGATCAAGTTCTTCACAACGGATGGCAAGTTCAGTTTCCTCAAAGTAGGTACCCAGTTGCTGGTAGTCGCAGCCCTGGTGGTTGGTGTTGTGGCCTTTGTGGGCAACAACAAGACCGTCACCCTCAACGTGGACGGCAAAGTGAGCTCCATCCAGACCTTTGGCGGCACTGTGGACCAAGTGGTCAAAGCAGCCAAGGTGGAGTTGAAGGACGCAGACCGCGTTTCCCCGGCCCTTGACGCCAAGGTCGACAACGGCTCGGTAGTTAACGTCAACCTGGCCAAAGCCGTGTCCATTGAGTTGGACGGTGCCCGGAAGACTGTGAACACCACATCCCCTGACGTTGCAGGCCTGGTGAGCGAGCTCGGCGTAGCCAGCTCCTCGGAAATCTCCCAGCCCAAGGAAGCGTCCTTGGAAGTAACCGGTTCGTTCGTGTCCATTTCCACTCCCAAGACCATCAGCGTGGTAGCTGACGGCAAGGACACCAGCACCACCACGACGGCGGCCGACGTCGCCACTGTGCTTAAGGACACCGGAATTGTTGTGGGCGCCAATGACCGCATCTCCCAGCCGGGCAATGCTCCGATCGTCCAGGACATGGTGATCAAGGTCTCCCGCGTGGACACCAGCAAGACCGCTGAAGCCACCGAAGAGGTTCCCTTCGAAAGCATCAAGAGCGACAGTGAAGAGCTGTTCAAAGGCGAAGAAAAAGTGACCCAGGAAGGCGTGGCCGGATCCTTGGTCAAGACCTTCAAACTGGTTCTCGTGGACGGCCGTGAAGCCTCCCGCACCCTTGTCTCCAGCAACGTAGCCACCCAGCCGGTGGCAGAGAAGATCAGCATCGGCACCAAGGCACGCCCGGTGGCCACTCCCGCTCCGCAGGCAGCAGCAGCAGCCGCAGCACCGGCAGCCAGCGGGCCCACCGGCGCCCCGAACGAAGCCATGTGGGACAGGATCGCTCAGTGTGAATCGGGCGGAAACTGGTCCATCAACACCGGTAACGGGTACTACGGCGGCCTGCAGTTCTCCAGCCCCACATGGTTGGCAAATGGTGGCGGAGCTTACGCACCCAACGCCAGCCTGGCCACCAAGGCACAGCAAATTGAGATCGCCAACCGCCTCTACGCAAAGAACGGCCTCAGCGACTGGGGCTGCGCCCACGCGGCCTGACCCCGCACAGGCGATACGATACCTAGGTGACTGAACCGAATTCCGAACCCGCCGCCGTCGCGCCTTTGATGGGTGCCACAGATATCCGACGGCTCGCCGAGGAAATCGGTGTACGCCCCACGAAAACCCTGGGGCAGAACTTTGTGATCGACGGCAACACCATCCGCAGGATTGTGTCCGCCGCCAACATCGCCGATGGCGAGACCGTACTGGAAGTAGGCCCAGGGCTTGGCTCGCTCACGCTCGGCTTGCTGGACGCGGCCAAGGCGGTGGTCGCCGTCGAAATCGACCCCGTGCTGGCGGAAAAGCTGCCGGAGACCGTGCGTGCATGGCGGCCCGGAGCCGAAGCGAACTTCCATCTGGTGCTCTCCGACGCCATGAAGGTCACCGAACTTCCTCTGCCGCCCACCGCGTTGGTGGCCAACTTGCCTTACAACGTGGCCGTGCCCGTGGTGCTTCACCTGCTTCAGCATTTCCCCAGCCTTCAGCACGGCCTCGTCATGGTCCAGGACGAGGTTGCGGATCGCCTTGCCGCCACCCCGGGATCCAAGATCTACGGTGTCCCGTCGGTCAAGGCAGCCTGGTACGGGCACATGCGCAAAGCCGGCGTGATCGGAATGAACGTCTTCTGGCCCGCACCGAAAATCCACTCCGGCCTGGTCGCCTTCACCCGGCACGACCCCCCGGTAACGCACGCCACCCGTGAGCAGGTATTCGCCGTCATTGATGCTGCCTTCGCGCAGCGGCGGAAGACACTGCGCGCTGCCCTCGCCGGTTGGGCGGGAAGCGCATCCGAAGCCGAGCGGTGCCTCGTAGCCGCCGGCGTTGACCCCACAGCGCGCGGCGAGGTCCTGGACATCAATGCCTACGTCAAGATCGCCGAAGCCCGCCACCCCGTGGACGCATGACCCCGGGTAACCGCAAACCCAGCAGCCTCCCGTATGTGGGGGAACGCTTTCATGCCCGCACAGTCCGGGTCAAAGCCCCGGGCAAGGTCAACGTTTCCTTGAGCGTGGGCCCGTTGCGCCCCGACGGCTACCATTCGGTTGCCAGCGTGTACCTGGCGGTCTCCCTCTACGAGGAAGTGGCTGCCACCAGCACCGAAGCTGAAGGGATCACCGTCAGCATCAGCCCGGACAGCACGCTGGACCTGGACGGCGTGAACATCCCCTTGGACGAGCGGAACCTCGCATACAAGGCCGCGGCCATCATGGCGGAAATGTCCGAAAAACCTACGGGTGTCCACTTGGAGATCACCAAACGTGTCCCCGTGGCCGGTGGAATGGGTGGCGGTTCAGCAGATGCCGCAGCAACCCTGTTGGCCTGCGACGCTCTTTGGAACAGCGGCCTCTCACGCGAAGAACTCGCGCATCTGGCGGCCGAGCTGGGCGCAGACGTTCCGTTTTCGCTCCTGGGAGGCACCGCCGTCGGGCTTGGCGTGGGAGATAAACTCTCACCCGCGCTGGCCAAGGCGCAAATGGACTGGGTGCTGGTTTTTGCCGACTACGGGCTGTCCACCCCTGATGTCTTCCGCACGCTGGATGGACTTCGGGACTCGGAAGGCGTTGAGATTCCTGAGCCCGTTGACGTGGATCCCACCATCCTCCAGGCCCTGCGCAACGGAGACCCGGAGACCCTTAGCAGGGTGCTGATCAATGACCTCCAGCGGGCTTCCATCACGCTGGCGCCGCAACTCCGCGACACCATCGGACTTGGCGAAGCCCGAGGTGCCCTGGCCGGCATGGTCTCAGGCTCCGGGCCTACCATCGCACTGCTCGCCCGGGACTCGGTCTCCGCCACGGTTCTTGCTGAAGAGCTGGGTCACCGTGGACACAATGCCCTGGCCGTGCACGGCCCGGTTCCCGGCGCCCGGATCATCTCCGATACCCTCCTGTAGTACCCTCCAGCTCCTGTACCCCCGCATTCCGGCAGTAGAAAGTAGTACCCATTGGCCCACCTGCTTGGCGGCGAAAACCTCACCGTTTCGTTCGCGACCCGCACTGTCCTTGACGGCGTAACCCTCGGCTTGGAGGACGGCGACCGCATAGGCATGGTGGGGCGCAACGGTGACGGAAAATCGACGCTCATGCGCCTGCTTGCCCTCCGCTCGACGCCCGATTCCGGTCGCGTCACCAAACGCGGTGACGTCAACGTTGGCTACCTGGACCAGGGTGACGTGCTCGACGGCGACCTCACAGTGGGCGCCGCGATCGTCGGCGACCGCGCGGACCACGAATGGGCCGCCAACGCCAAAATCCGTGAAGTCATGGGCGGACTGGTGGGCGACGTCGACTGGCACGCCAACGTCCACGCCCTCTCCGGTGGCCAGAAACGCCGTGTTGCGCTGGCCAAGCTCCTCATCGAAGACCACGACGTCATCATGCTGGATGAACCCACCAACCACCTCGACGTCGAAGGCGTCGCCTGGCTGGCCCGGCACCTAAAAACCCGCTGGCGCGCCAACCAGGGCGCCTTCCTGGTGGTCACCCACGACCGCTGGTTCCTGGACGAAGTCTGCAACTACACCTGGGAAGTCCACGACGCCATGGTGGACATGTTCGACGGCGGTTACGCCGCCTACGTTCTGGCCCGCGCCGAGCGGGACCGCACGGCCGCCGTCGTCGAAAACAAACGCCAGCAGCTGGTCAAAAAGGAACTGGCATGGCTCAGGCGCGGCGCTCCTGCCCGGACCGCCAAGCCCAAATTTCGCATCGAAGCCGCCAACGACCTCATTGCCGACGTGCCGGATCCCCGCGACTCCGTGGCGCTGAGCAAAATGGCCACCGCGCGCTTGGGCAAGGACGTTCTGGACCTGGAGAACGTGACGCTGGACTTCCTGGATGGAGACGAAGGGCAGAAGCTCTTTGACAACATCACGTTGCGGTTGGCCCCGGGCGAACGGCTGGGGCTGGTGGGCGTTAACGGTGCCGGGAAGTCCACGCTTTTGAAACTGTTGAACGGCGAAATCCAGCCGAGCTCGGGCAAGGTAAAACGCGGCAAGACCGTAGTCACGGCCGTGCTCACCCAAGATGTCAAAGAGCTCGACGAAGTGTCGGACCTGCGCGTCATTGAGGTGATCGAACGCGAAAAGCGCTCCTTCAGCGTGGGCGGCAAGGAATTCACTGCCGGCCAGTTGGTGGAGCAACTCGGGTTCACCAAAGAGAAGCAGTGGACCCCCGTTTCGGACCTATCCGGTGGTGAGCGCAGGCGGCTCCAGCTCCTGCGCCTGCTGGTGGGGGAGCCCAACGTGCTGATGCTCGACGAACCCACCAACGACCTCGATACCGACACCCTTGCCGCCGTCGAAGATGTTCTCGATGGTTGGCCCGGAACTCTGGTGGTAGTCAGCCACGACCGCTACCTGCTGGAACGCGTCACCGACAACCAGATGGCGTTGCTGGGCGACGGCAAACTCCGTGGCCTGCCCGGCGGCGTGGACCAGTACCTCGAGCTGCGTGAAGCCGCCCTTGCCTCCGGCGCGGTTGGCGGTGGCTCAGGGGCTCCAACTTCTGCCAGCGGCGGTTCTTCAGGCCCGGCCGCTCCGACCGGTGCCAGCGAGGCAGAGAAGCGCGAAGCCCGTAAGGACCTCAACAGGATTGACCGCCAACTCGGCAAGATCTCGCAGCAGGAAGAAAAGCTCCACGCCCAAATGGCAGCGAAGTCCGAATCCGGCGACTTCGACGCCCTGGGGGAGCTCAACGCCAAACTGCGCGAGTTGCTCGATGAAAAAGAGGGCCTGGAACTGGAGTGGTTGGAGGCCGCCGAAATCCTCGGCGAGTAACGCGGCTCGGGCCTTTCGTCGTCGCGGCGGCGGAGCGCCACGCATCCTGAGCGTGCTGCTCCTTCGCCGGCGTGGCGGCGGAGCGCCACCCATCCTCCGCGTGCTGCTCCTTCGTCGGCGTGGCGGCGGAGCGCCACCCATCCTCCGCGTGCTGCTCCTTCGTCGCTTTGACGCACGCTTCCGGATGCCTGCCGCTCCGCCACAGTGTTCCCAACGCTCACTCACTTCCCTCGGGTTTGAGGCCGACGCTCACTCACTTCCCTCGGGTTTGAGGCCGACGCTCACTCACTTCCCTCGGGTTACTGCGCTGGTTCGTAGCCTATGAGCCAGTGCAAGCCGTGGCGGTCGATGACTTGGCCGTCCGATGCGCCCCACGGTTTCGGCGCCAGTGCGTCCAGGATCCGACCTCCGTCGGCGAGTTTGTCGAACCATTCGTGAAGGACCTCGGGGTCGGCAGTTCCCAAAAGGGAGAGCATGGCACCCTCCATGGCCACCGACTTCTCGCCATCCGCAGCGTCGGATCCTCCCAATGAGACCCTTCCGCTGAGGACACCGTGCGCGATAGCGTTCGCGGGGCCGTCCGTACGACTGAACTCAGCGTACGTGTACAAAGAAAGCTCTCCACCGAAAATCTGCGCGTAAAATTCAAGCGCTTCGCGCGCTGTCCCGGGGAAATTGACATAGAGCTGCGGTGCTGTCATGAGCTCATCCTACAAACCAGAATCGAACGGCATTCCAGTGACACGTTCCAAACTCGCTTGTCCACTGGGGTTAAGGGCTTGGGATGTGCGCGGGCGTTGGGGTTAAGGGCTTGGGATGTGCGCGGGCGTTGGGGTTAAGGGCTTGGGATGTGCGCGAGGGTTAGCCGTCGCTGCGTAGCCCGGGCTCTTTTTGCAGCCCGGTCAGGCCGTTCCAGGCCAGGTTCACCAAGTGGGCGGCGACGGCCCGCTTGTCCGGCGTGCGGCTGTCGAGCCACCACTGGCCGGTCATCGCCACCATTCCCACCAGCATCTGCGCGTACATGGCGCCATCTGCTGCGCTGAATCCCCGGCGGGCAAATTCGTCGGAGAGCAGGTGCTCCACCCTGGCGGTGACATGGGTGAGCAGCGTGGAGAAGGCGCCCTCAGGCTGCGAGGGCGGAGCATCACGCATCAGGATCCGGAAACCGTCGGTGCGATCTTCGATGTAGCCGAGCAGTGCCAGCGCGGCCCGTTCCACCAGCACGCGGGGCTTGGCTTCGGTGCTGAGGGCCTCGGTGATGGAGTCCAGCAGGATCCGAAATTCGGTGTCCACCACTTGCCTGTACAGGCCTTCCTTGGATCCGAAGTGCTCGTAGATCACGGGCTTGGAAACACCGGCGGAGGCGGCTATTTCTTCAATGGTGGTGCCGTCCAGGCCACGGGTTGCAAAGAGTGCGCGCCCGATGCCGATCAGCTGTGATTTGCGCTGCTGCCCGGTCATCCGTACGCGCACTGCAGGAGCGTTGGTGACGCGCTCTGCGGGCTCGGAAGCGGCCGACGGCCGGGGGAGTTCAGTGCGGTTGCTCACGTGACCATCATGCCCTAAGTAGCCTCTGGAAGGGCTGAGGAGCGGTTCCGCGGTGGGTGGAAGAGCGGCACAAGCAGCGCACGCGGACCGGTCAAGTCGCGAACCACGCGGTGGTCATGGCAAACTAGATTCTTGTGTGTGCATCCCGGTGATTCGGGAAACCCTCCGGGCCGCAAGATTCGGGGGGCGAAAGCATGCGCGGTCCGCTCTGGTGTAATGGCAGCACCCCGGCCTTTGGAGCCGTGGAGTATAGGTTCGAATCCTATGGGCGGAACGGTCGGAAAATGCGCTCCTTCTCTGTACCTGTAGCGGCTCTCATGGTGCCTGGGTCCATTGTTGGATGGCAGCATTCCGAAGCCGGGTTACCCGGGACATACCGAGCAAGGAGAGCCAGTACGTGAGCCCCGAAACCATCGGTCCCGCAGCGGTGATCGTTTTGGCCGCAGGTGCCGGAACGCGCATGAAGTCGCGGACTCCCAAGATTCTCCACGAAATCGGCGGCCGCTCCATGGTTGGCCACGCTCTTCTTGCCGCCCGGGCCATCAATCCGCTGAAGCTGGCTTTGGTTGTCCGCCACGAGCGTGACCGTGTGGCCGAGCACGTCACGGGCCTTGATCCTGAAGCTCTGATTGTTGACCAGGACGATGTTCCCGGCACGGGCCGCGCAGTGGAAGTTGCGCTCAACGCTTTGGACGCCGAGACTGAGCTTTCCGGCACCGTGGTGGTCACGTACGGCGATGTCCCGCTGCTGACGGGCCAGCTTCTTGGTGAACTGGTGGCCACGCATGAGGCTGAAGGCAACGCCGTCACCGTGCTGACCGCATTGCTGGATGACGCAACCGGCTACGGCCGGATCCTCCGCGCCGAAGACGGCACCGTCACCGGTATTCGTGAGCACAAGGATGCCAGCGAAACCGAACGTTCCATCCGTGAGGTGAACTCCGGTATCTACGCTTTCGACGCCGCCGTGTTGCGTACTGCACTGGCGAAGGTCACCACTGATAACGCACAGGGCGAGATGTACCTGACGGACGTCCTCGGCTTGGCCCGCGAGGCAGGCGGCCGGGTGGCCGCCGTCGTGACTGAAGACCGCTGGCAGGTTGAGGGCGCCAACGATCGCATCCAGCTGTCCGCCCTGGGTGCCGAGCACAACCGCCGCATTATCGAGTCCTGGATGCGCGCCGGCGTGACCGTGGTGGACCCTGCCACCACCTGGATTGACTCCACCGTCACCCTTGACGAAGACGTCCGCTTGCTGCCCAATACCCAACTGCACGGTTCCACCACTGTGGCGCGCGACGCCGTCGTGGGTCCGGACACCACCCTCACTGATGTTCAGGTTGGTGAAGGCGCCAAGGTGATCCGCACGCACGGATCAGGCTCCACGATCGGGGCCAAGGCAAGCGTCGGACCGTTCACCTACCTCCGCCCAGGTACGGTCCTTGGCGAGACCGGCAAGATCGGCGCGTTCTACGAAACCAAAAACGTCACCATCGGCCGTGGCTCCAAGCTGTCCCACCTGGGTTATGCCGGTGATGCTGAGATCGGCGAAGACACCAACATCGGTTGCGGCAACATCACCGCCAATTACGACGGCGAGAAGAAGCACCGCACAGTAATCGGCTCGGGCGTCCGAACGGGTTCGAACACGGTCTTCGTGGCTCCTGTGACGGTTGGCGACGGTGCTTACAGCGGCGCCGGGGCCGTCATCCGCAAGGACGTTCCCGCGGGAGCCCTGGCCTTGAGCCTGGCCGCGCAGCGGAACGCCGAAGGTTGGGTCATAGCCAACCGTCCGGGCACCGACTCTGCAAAGCTGGCCGAGGCCGCCCACGAGCTGACGCCCGCCTCCACATCCTCACAATCCCCGGCAACCATAGAAGAGGGCAAATAGGCATGAGCGAAATTACCGCACACGGCGAGAAGAAACTGATTCTCGCCGCCGGAAGGGCGCATCCGGAGCTGGCGCAGGAAATCGCGAAGGAGCTGGAGACCGAACTCCTGCCGATCGACGCCTACGACTTCGCAAACGGGGAAATCTACGTCCGTTCAGCCGAGAGCGTGCGAGGCACTGATGCCTTCGTCATCCAGGCCCACCCGGCTCCGTTGAACAACTGGCTCATGGAGCAGTTGATCATGATCGACTCCCTCAAGCGCGCTTCTGCCAAGAGGATCACGGTTGTTTCTCCGTTCTACCCGTACTCCCGCCAGGACAAGAAGGGCCGCGGCCGCGAGCCCATCTCCGCCCGACTGGTTGCCGACCTTTACAAGACCGCCGGCGCGGACCGCATCATGTCCGTTGACCTGCACACCTCGCAGATCCAGGGCTTCTTCGACGGCCCCGTTGACCACCTGATGGCCATCCCGCTGTTGGCTGACTACATCCGCACCAAGGTTGAGGCCGACAACATCACCGTTGTTTCCCCTGACACCGGCCGTGTCCGTGTTGCCGAGCAGTGGGCAGAGCGCCTGGGCGGTGCTCCGTTGGCGTTTGTGCACAAGAGCCGCGACCTCACCGTCCCCAACCAAGCTGTTTCCAAGACCGTTGTTGGCCAGGTTGAGGGCCGCACCTGTGTCCTGATTGACGACATGATCGACACCGGTGGAACCATCTCCGGCGCCGTCCAGGTCCTGAAGAACGCCGGTGCCAAGGACGTCATCATCGCCTGCACGCACGCTGTTTTCTCCGATCCCGCCGCGCAGCGCCTCGCGGATTCCGGTGCCCGTGAAGTTGTGGTCACCAACACCCTGCCCATTCCGGCAGAGAAGCGTTTCCCGTCGTTGACCGTATTGTCGATCGCACCCTTGATCGCACGCGCCATTCGTGAAGTGTTCGACGACGGTTCGGTCACCAG
This sequence comes from Arthrobacter sp. 9V, assembly GCF_902506065.1. Taxonomy (GTDB): domain Bacteria; phylum Actinomycetota; class Actinomycetes; order Actinomycetales; family Micrococcaceae; genus Arthrobacter. Next base: position 3,289,693 of record NZ_LR732912.1, on the reverse strand, counting down.
CCTGTTCGACGGCAAAGCCTGACGCCGGGCTGCTGAACTTCAGCGGGCCATCCGCCGCCTTAGGGCGTGCGGGTGGCCCGTTGTCTTTGCCCGTTTTCAGAAAGAGCACCATGCGCTGGTAAACTTCTGGGGATACCTTGGCGAGGGAGAGCACATCCGGTCCGCATTTTGTGGATCAGGGTTGCGGGTCTCCGTTATCGACTGGGTCTGCATCTCCTTCAACACAGGCGGAACGGCTGCTCAGCGGCCGATCTCAGCCGGGCGTAGAAGGTCTCCAGACCTCCGCCCTTGCTGATAGACCAGCCCGGATTTTCCGGGTTCCACAGTAATCAAGGAGTACACATGTCTGAGCAGAAGCTCACCGCAGAACTGCGCACCGAATTCGGCAAGGGTTTCGCCCGCCGTGCACGCATGGCCGGCCAGATCCCGGCTGTCATCTACGGTCACGGCGCAGAGCCCATCCACATCAACCTGCCGGGCCGCGCCACCACGCTGGCTGTGCGCGTTTCCAACGCCCTCCTCGCAGTGGACGTCGACGGCGAGCAGCACCTCACGCTCGTCAAGGACATCCAGCGTGATCCCGTAAAGCAGATCATCGAGCACGTTGACCTCCAGACCGTGAAGGCCGGCGAGAAGGTTACCGTCGACATCCAGATCCACGTTTCCGGTGAAGTTGCTCCGGGTGCTGTTGCCAGCCTCGAAGCCACCACGGTTTCCCTCGAAGCTGAAGCAACCCACGTTCCCACCGCCGTCGAGGTTAACATCGATGGCCTCAAGGCCGGCGAGAGCATCCACGCTTCGGACCTCGTCCTGCCGAAGGGTTCCACCCTCCTCACCGAAGGTGACACCTTGGTAGTTCGTATCGCCGAAGCCGCTGGCTCGGAAGAAGAAGAGACCACGGACGCTGCTGCCGAGTAGTCTTCTGACTGCCAAGGCTAAAGCCGACGAGTGGCCGGGCACCCTTAGGGGTCCCGGCCACTTTCTTCTTTGCCGCGCTGTAGTGACGAATCCTGTTCCCGATGAATCTACGCACGCTCCCTAGGATGAGACCATGACTGACACCTGGCTGATTGTTGGCCTCGGCAACCCCGGCAGTGAGTACAGCAACAACCGGCACAATGTTGGCCAAATGGTGCTGGATGAGCTGGCTTCCCGCATGGGTGGGAAGTTCAAGGTGCATAAGGCCCGCGCCCAGGTGGTTGAGGGGCGGCTGGGCATCGGCGGTCCTCGCGTAGTCCTGGCCAAGCCCATGACGTACATGAATGTCTCCGGGGGGCCGGTGGCGGGGTTGTGCAACTTCTTCGACATCGCGCCGGACCACGTCATTGCCGTTCACGATGAGATCGACATCCCTTTTAACACAGTCAAGCTAAAACTTGGCGGCGGTGAGGGTGGCCATAATGGCCTGCGGGACATTTCCAAAGCACTCGCCACCAAGGATTACCTGCGGGTCAGGGTAGGGGTGGGCCGGCCGCCAGGACGGATGGAAACAGCCGATTACGTCCTCAGGGATTTCGCCACCACGGAGAAGAAGGAGCTGCCGTTTCTTCTGGACGAGGCGGCTGACGCAGTGGAACTGCTCATGGACCAGGGCCTGCTCGCTGCTCAGCAAAAACATCACCCCGCCAAATCTTGAGCAAATCTTGAGGAAAGCCTGATGAAAGCCTGACGGTCCCGAGGACCTTTAGGCCTACAAACTGCGGGCGCCCGAAGGTAGTGTGCATGGTACGCAGGTAAGCGGTGGGGGTCTGCCGCGAATGTGTAGCTAAGGATGCGAATGTCGGCGGAGTTGCTAAACAGGAGCGGTGGAGGCGCAGCGAGGGCTGCGGCTCCCGATCTTATGGGCGGCCCAACGGACCGTCAAACATGGTCCCTGTTGGCCCGGAGCCACGATTTGTCCAAGGCGGGCAAGTACCTGGAGTCACCTGATTCCTACGGAGTGGTCCTCACCGGGGAGCGGGGAATCGGCAAGTCAGGCCTGGCGAGGGCCGTAGTGTCCTCCTTGGGTCCCAAAGTCCATAGCCTCCAGCTGCGAAACACTGTAGCCAGCGGCCAAACCCCCTACGGATGCCTCGGGTTTCTGCTGGCCCGCCTGCCATCGGGTGCAGTGGGCTCACCCACGGGAATTCTGCACGCGGTCACCAACCTGATCAGGACAGAAGCTGCGGGCCGGGAGACCGTGTTCATTGTGGACAACGCCGGCGGGATGGATCCGATGAGCACCGGGGTGCTCCTGAACCTCATGGCTACGGGTACCGCCAAGGTCATAGCCACCGTTCAACGCGCCAGCGACCTCCCGGCCGATTTCCACCGGCTGGTCCTCGAAGGAGGCCTGGGCGAGGTTCATCTGAACACCCTCAGCGAGGAACAGACCAAGCAAGTCCTGGGCTCGGTCCTTGGACACTATGTTTCCTCAACGCTGGTTGGTTCGCTGCACTCCGCCGTGGGCGGCAACCCCATGCTCCTGCATGCGCTCCTCGAGGAGCAGCGGCATACCGGCAACCTTGTCCTCAACGACTCCGTCTGGACACTGCGCGACCGGATTAGTCTTGAGGGCGCCACGGTAGTGGAGGACTTTGTCCGTTCCAGATTGGCGCGCGAACCGCAGGCCAGTAAGACGGTGGTGGAAATCCTGGCTTGCGCGCAGCGCGCACCATTGTTGGACCTCGCAGCGATCTTCGGCACCGACGTCCTGGTGGACATGGAAGAGTCGGCATTGCTGACTATTGAAAGGACCGGCGAACATTGGGTTTCGCTCCGGGACCCGTATGTGGGAGAGGTGGTCCGGGGCTGGTTGAGCACCCGTCGCCTGCGTGAGCTGCGCTTGATGCTGCACGGTCCAACGGAGCCTAAGTTGGATGCCTTGGCACCGCAGGACCTTTTGAGCTACGCGGCATGGATGCATGCTTCCGAGGATGAGCCCGCACCGTCGCCCGCGCACGCTCTTGCGGCCGGCCGGGCGGCGTTGGACGACTACGACCCCAACTTTGCCATCCAATGCACCCTGTCCTTGGATCCGAAGGACAGCGAATGGGTGCCCGGGCAGCGGCTGAAGGCCGCGGCCTATCTCATGCTGGACCTGCCGTTGCATGCGGCCCAGGCGTTGGATGAGGTGTCCGAGTCCCGCTTGGCGGACTTGGAGCCTTTGGAATTCGCTGAAGTGACGGCAGCAAAATGCCAGGCAATGACCTGGATCGACGGCCGGTCAGGGATGGTGCCCGGTGTAATCGCCGCAGGACTGGAGACGCTCGAAGCCAAGGCGGGGGACTATCCCGCAGGGGCCATGGCCAAGGCGCGCAACCGCCTGCAGCTCTGCAATTACGAGTACAAAACCTTCATGGGTGAGTACGCGGCCATGATTGAGGACTTGGAAGCTGAACAGGCGAAGGATCCGGCAGAGGACTTCGATCACTGGCTCAAGTGCTCCTTCTTTCTTATTGAGGCCCGCTGCATGCTGGGCAGGGAGTTGGAGGCCCAACAACTTGCTCGAACCGTTTCACGTCATCTGGGTGACGCGGACCGGCCGGCACAATTGGAGGAATCCTTCGCCAGGCATGCGTTCCTGGTCCTCCTGTTGTCCGGGCAATGGCGTAAATGCATAGAGCTCATGCGCCGCACGCCCTCGGGATCCTCACGCCTCCAATACAGGGGTGCACTTACTGAACTGGGCGTCGGGCTTGCATTTGCCTACGCAGGTAAGCCCGCCAGCGCCATTGAACCCCTGCGATCAGCCGTTGCCCAGCTTGAGCTCAGGCCCAGCATGAACATGAACAAGGTTGCCTATGCCGCCACCGCTTTTGCATATGCTCAATTGGGCAATTCCGTGGAGGCCGGCCGGTACCTTGATCTCTACAGGACATGCAGGGGAGTGGGGACGTTCTTCTCCGAATCAGTAGCGGAGTTCTGTGCAGAGATGGCCGGGCGATGGATGGGGGACCCTGACGTGAAGCAAAGGCTGTTGGCCCGGGTACACAACGATATTGACCAGCAGCGGTTCGCCACAGCAGGCATCAACCTGTTCGGGGCCACTGTGGAAGGTACGGATGAGGAATACCGGCTCTTGGAAGAGATTGCCGGGCGTCGGCAAGGACCACTGGCCAAGATCTCCGGCGACCTCGCGCGAGGTGCCCTGACCAAGAGTTCCCGCTCGCTGCTGGCCGCTGCCGATGCCGCAGCCGCCCTGGACCTGCTGGTGGTTGAAGCCCGATGTGTGGCCATGGCACTGGACTATGCCAGGGACGCCGGCGAGACTACAGCGGCCCGAACTGCCCAGTTGCGGCTCGAACGCTTGGAACATTCCGTCCCTGCCTTGCCGATTCAGCCGCGCAGCGACGCGCCGGTACTGACCGAACGGGAACGCCAAATTGCTAAACTCGCGGGAAAGGGTGTCAGCAACCGCGAAATCGCGATGGATATTGGGGTGTCTGTGCGAACTGTAGAGGGTCATCTGTACCAGGTGTTCACCAAGCTCGGCGTATCGTCTCGGGGCGAGCTCAATGGACTGCTGTGAACCGAGGCGCGAAACTTCCGTAGCCCTGACGCGGGTTGCCCATGCAGGCTGAGCACCTTGTAGGCCGGGACGCCGAACTGGAGCTGGCCACGGAGATACTGCGGCAGGAAGGCACCGGGGCTGTACTTCTGGTTGCCGATCCGGGGATTGGCAAGACCGCCCTGGCCGCTGAAATTGCAGCACGCCTGGCCGGCGAAATGGTGGTGATGCGGGTTCATGGAAGCCCTGCCCTGTCCGCCGTTCCCTACGGGGTACTGGCCCCTTATCTTCTGGATCTTCCCGTGGAGCAAGCAACCTCTCCCGTGGCGATCCTCCGCGAGTTCTGGTCCCAGTTCGAGAAACGGCGTGGCGGCGAAGGTGCCCGCCTGCTGCTGATCGTGGACGATGCCCATGACCTGGATGAAGGCAGCACCCAGATTTTGGCCGAACTGGTCACCGCAGGATGGGCGCGGCTGGTAGCCACCAGCAGGCCCAGGCCCGGCTTGCCGGCGGCCTTGCTACAGCTCTGGTACGACGGACTGGCCGAGCGGCTGGAACTCCACCCGCTCGAACCTGAAACCGTTACTGAGCTGGCGGAAAAGTCCCTCGGGGGTGCGGTCATGTCTGGTGCGGCGGAGGTATTGCACGCCATGTCCGGAGGCAATCCCTTGCTGCTCCATTGCCTCCTTGAGGACTCGAAAGCTGACGGAAACCTGGTCCGCCGCAACGGAGTGTGGCTGCTGACGCGGGCCATCTCCGGCAGCGGCGAACGCCTTGCCGAGGTAGTCCGCAACAGGGTCCTTCGGACCAGCGAAGCCGAACGGGAGGCGATGTACGTCATTGCGTTGTCCGAACCCGTCCCTGCCGCCGTGCTGGATTCGCAGGTAGGCAGGGACACTGTACGGGCGCTGATGGATAACAGGCTGGTGGTCTCCGTCAACGGACCCGGCGGGCCGCTGAAAATGTGGCACCCCATGTACAGCGAGGCGCTCCGACGCATCGTTTCGCCTGCCCGGAGCCTCCAGATCCGCCAACGCATGGTGCAGGAACTGCCAGCGGAACCGTCCACCGACGAGGCACTGCTGCGAATGGTGAGCTGGGCCCTTGACTGTGGTGCCGACGTCGACGATGAACGGCTGGTGCAGGCAGCCTTCCTTGCCGCAAAGACGCTCCAACATCCGCTGGCGCTGGCGGCTGCCGCCAAAGTCCGCTCGGAGGCGCTCCAACCGCGCGCACGCGCCGTGAGGGCGCTGGTCAACTACCACGACGGCGACTACCGCGGCGCCGTCCGGCTTCTGGAGGAAGACGCCGGGTTCCTGGAAGCTGACGTATCAGGGCCCTTGGGCGCCGGCTTGTTGTGGGCTGCCGCGCGCAACGCTGCGGGGGACTCATCGGCTGAGATTGTGGCAGATGCCCGGACCGCTGCCAAAGCCCTGATGCGTGAGCGGGAGTCCTCTGATCCTGTGCTCCAGCAAGTAGAAGGGCACGTGCGCGCTGTGGAGTTGGCGGCACTTGCCAATGACGGCCACTACGAGGAACTCCGCGAAGGCCTGGATCGCTTTGCCGAAGAGTTCGCAACGGATGGCCCCGATCTTGCCATGAATCGGATATTCCTGCGCGCCATGCAGTGTGAGCTGCTGACGGTGGAGGGCCAAGCCGTGGAGGCTTTGGAGGCCGGCCGCGAAGCCCTGCTGCTGTTGGATGAGCATCCCCGCGAGCTTTTGTACTTCAGCTGCTTCGTCCTGCTGCGTTACACACTTGCGGCCTTGGAATCCGGAGAATGGGAGGCGGCCGGGGCTGCGCTTGAACGCTACGCCGCCGGTTCCGCCGGGGGTCTCATCTACTTCGGCGGCGACATTGAAGCGCTCAAAGGCCTGTCACTGCTGCGCCAGGGACGCTTGGAGAAGGCAACGGAGTTGCTGACGCCCGCGGTCGAAGCCCTGCAGCTCAGGGACCCGCTTCAGTTGCGAGGCTTGGGAACCGCCCTGGCGTTCTACGCGGCGGCCAGGTCCGGCGATGCCACGCTTGCCCGGCGACTGGAGGGTGAGCAGCCAGCCGCTGCCAGCGGTGGTGCTTATGTGGAGGCCCTCGCCGAGCTGTTCAGGCATGCCGGCCGGGAATTTCTCACCAAAGGCACCGGCCTGCAGAAGATGGAGAGCCTGGCGGAATCCGGCCATTTACACCGGCTACCAGGAATTCTGCTGCAAAATCTGGTGCTCAGGGCGGAGCTCGGGGACGTGCATGCCATGGAGTCCATCCAGGAAACGGCGAAGTCCATGGCAGGAAGCTGGGCAACGGGCTGGCAATCGTTGGCGGCGGCACAATTGCGCGGCGAGGGCCACGGCCTGGTAAACGCAGGCAACCTCTTGGCGGCATCGGGAATGCCCGGACCGGCCGCGGTGGCGTTCGACCAAGCGGCTGTGACTTTCGACGCCGAAGGCAAACGCCCCGAGGCCAGGCAGGCAGCAGTACTGCGGGATGTCAGTGAGGCGAGCCTCGGCGACGCCCTGGTCCACGACCCTCAAACCGAGGCGGACCGGTCAGTGCCGCTGACGCGGCGCGAACAGGACATTGTGGCCTTGGCCGTCTCAGGACTGACTGACCGTCAGATCGCCGAGAAACTCATGGTGTCCGTCCGGACCGTGGAAGGTCACTTGTACCGGAGCTACGCAAAACTGGGTATCCGTCGTCGCGAAGATCTGGGCGCTGCCGTCCGTCACTGACGCCCCCCTGAGTACCGCACAAAACAGCCTCCGGAATCACGAGCCCCGGAATCCCGCGGTATTTAACCAATCAATGGAGTAATGCACGGGTATTTCGTGTCGCAACCAAGTAGTGCCTTGTCCGGGGACTGAGTACAACAGAGTACCGGGGAAGCAAAAGGGGGCTGTTTTTCGAGTACCAACTACTGATGTACGCCGTGGTGCGCCCCGGCAGTATTGATCTTGGAAGAACGGTTCAGCCCCAAGCATCACCGGGATTCCGGAAATCGCATCACCCGCATCGGAAGGTCTCTTTGGCCGATGCTCCGGCCGCCGAAAGGTGGACCGGCCCTGTACGAAGCCGGCGGCGACAGAGTCTTCTGAGACCGAGACTCTCCCCCCAGCCGCCGCCGGCTTCTAGGCCAGGGACCGCGCATCGCGGAACCCCAAACCCCTCCCGGATCATGGGACTGCTGCTATTGGAGTGTGCATGTTGCCGGACCCTTGGCTGGACGAAGACACCGTCACAGCCGGTCTGAGGCCATCACCATTTCCGGACAGGGCGCAACTTCTAAACCTCATCCTTTCAGCGGTGCCGTCCGCGTCCACCAGCGGAATAGTGGTAGTAGGAGAGCGGGGCTCCGGTAAGAGCCATCTTTTGCTCTCCATCAAAGAGGGACTGCCCAAAAGCGTCGATGTCCGTACATTCGCGGGGAAACCGGAACGGCGAGCGCTTCATTTCGGGGCCTTGGATGCCGTTTCGGCGGCTGAAGCGGAGGAAACCGTAGCCCCCGGCCTCCACGTTCTGCGGGCCCTGAGCAGTACTCTGGGGCCGGCCGACTACTTGTATACGCCACCACGCGGACGACGCCGGGGCAAACGACACGTCCAGCCGTCACGGCCGCAGCTGGTTCTGTTGGTGGATGACATCCACTACATTGATCCGGCTTCACTGGCGGTTTTGCTGCAACTTATTCCCGGCTTCGGCGCAACCCTGGTTGCCACGGCGGAAAGCCGACACCCCCTTCCGCCGGATCTGTACCAGCTCTGGGAGGACGGCTTCCTGGAGCAGTACTTCCTGCCGCCCTTGACGTTCAGCGAGGCACACGCTCTGTGCGAGTCCATTCTTGGCGGACATGTCCAGCGGCGTGCCAGCAGCCTCCTTGCCGCCATGAGCGGCTTCAACGTGGGATTGCTGGGCCTGGCCGTCGGAGACGCCCGCCGCTCCGGTTTCCTGGTGCGGATGGATGGTTACTGGACCATTGATGTCCGGGCACACTGTGACTGGCCCGGTGTTGTTGAGCATGTCCGGGCGGAGAACATTTCGCGTCCGCCGGAGGAACGCCAGGCTCTTGAACTGATCGCGCTCTCCGAGCCTGTGGCCCTTGAGGTAGTGGAGCGCCACTTCGGCCAAAAGGCCATGGAACATCTCCTCTCGAACCGCGACGTCAGGCTGCTGCCCGGACGGCCCCCGCTGCTGCGCACGAGTTCCTGGCTGCGAGGGGAAGGCACCCGGCTGTCCGTACCCCGGTCACGGAGCATGGCGCTCCGGCTGGGCGTTGAGGAGCCCGGACTGACAACGGAGACGGCGGCCACCATGCTGCGATGGATAACGTGGACCCTCGATTGCGGGCTGACGCTCTCAGACGAACTTCTCCTCGCTGCCGCACCGGCCGCTGACAGGCCATCTACGGCCGAACTTGCCCTGAGGGCAGCCTCGGCAGTGACGGGGGCGGACCACTTGGACGAGGCCAGGCTGGTCAGGGCGCGGGCATTGATCGCCGAGGGCCACATTCGGGAAGCAGGTCCGGAACTTCGGCAGCTGGCAACTGCGGGTGGGCCCCTTGAAGTGAAGATTGACGCCGCGCACCGCCTGCTGGCTCTGGGGTTGCTGGGTGCCGCGCCTCCGGAAGCGGAAGCGGCTGGGGCGGATCTTGCCGGCCGGCGTTCGGGGGAGCCGGGCGACCCTGCCCTCTTGATCGTGGAGAACCTGCGCGAAGCCGAGCGTCTGCTGCTGTCCGGGGCGGCACCGGAGGCGTTGATGAAGTCAACGGCGGCCATGGAAGCCATCAAAGCTGACTCTGCCTTGGACTTGTTCCTCCCGGGCGCGCTGCTGCGTCACGTCATTGTCCTGCGGTACACCCTGGATTGGGAACAGGTGGACGCGCTCCTTACCTCTCCTGCCGACTACACCATGCCCATGCACCTCTCGGCGTGCCTGGACGTTGCCCGCGGTTACGTCCAGCTCAGCCAAGGACTCCCGCGCGCAGCCCGGGCTACTTTGGAGCCGGTTCCGGCAGAACTGCACGACGCCGGCCTGCCGCCCGTCCTCGCCCTGGCTGCGGCCCTGCTGGCCTACTCCGAGGCGCTGTGCGGGAACCCCCGGCAGGCCACGGCAAGGGTACGGCAAAGCGAAGCAGCAGCCCGGCAAGGCCCGGCCATACAACCCCGTCTCCTCATGCAACCCGATCTCCTCACTCAGCTGAGCTCTCTGTTTGTCGCCGCCGCACAGGACCAGGTTTCCGGTAAGTCACGTCATCTGGAGGCGCTTGCAGAAACGTTGCACTCTCATGGCAGCCCTTTGTTGGAAGCTGAAGTTTTCTCTCTCCTCACGTTGAACGCGGCCAGTGCCGCCGTCGAGGATTCCGGAAACCTGCGCCGCCTTGGCGTGCTTGCCGCCACTGTCCACGGTCCCGGAGGCACAGCGTGGGGAACGTTTGCTGCAGCCTTGGCGGGCCACGATCCCAAGACTCTTGAAGCCGCGGGCCGGAGCCTGTCCGCGGACCGGCAGTTTGCCTATGCCGCCCTGTGCTACTCGCGGGCCGCTGAAGGCTATGAGGCCAGGACGAGGTCTGCTGCCAGTCGCCGCGCCTCTGTGCTGCTGGAAAGGCTCCGGAACACCTTCGACAGCGGGATCGTTCCACCCCTGGGCTGGGTGCCGGGGAGGGCAGGCGGCTGACGTGCTGTACGGCACACCGCCGGGCAGGGGCCACCGTGGGATAATGAGGAGTCCCTGAAGGATTTCCAAGGAGCGCCCCTTGACTGCCGTATCAACTCCCGCCTCACTGCAGCGATCCATGCATGCCATGGACAACGCGGAGGTGTTGCGGATCCGGAATGATTTCCCGGTGCTGGACCAGCTGGTCCACGGCAAACCCTTGATCTATCTCGATTCCGGCGCCACGTCCCAGAATCCGCTCAGCGTGATCGAAGCCGAGCAGGAGTATTACGAGCAACGCAACGCAGCCGTTCACCGGGGCGCCCACCACCTTGCCGTGGAGGCTACGGAGGTCTTTGAGGACGCGCGGCAGACCGTGGCGGACTTCATCGGAGCTCAGTATGAGGAAACCGTGTGGACTTCGAACGCCACGGAGGGCCTGAACCTCGTCAGCTACGCGCTGTCCAACGCAGCCCTGTGGGCTGCCCAGGGCCGTGGCGTTTCGGCGCTGAAGGACCTCGCAATCGGTCCTGGGGACGAGATCGTGGTCACCGAAATGGAACATCACGCCAACCTCATTCCTTGGCAGGAGCTGGCCTTCCGCACGGGTGCCACACTGAAGTACATCCCCATCACGGACCACGGCACTCTGAGGCTGGATGCAGCGGCCGAAATCGTGGGGGAGCGGACCAAAGTCCTTGCCTTCAGCCACGCGTCCAACGTCCTTGGCACCATCAACCCTGTAACTGAGCTGGTGGCCATGGCCCGCCGCGTGGGTGCGTTGGTTGTCCTGGACGCTTGCCAGTCCGTTCCGCATATGGCTGTGAATGTCAAAGAACTGGACGTCGATTTCGCTGTTTTCTCCGGCCACAAGATGCTGGCCCCCACCGGCGTCGGCGTTCTGTACGGGAAGCAGGAGTTGCTGGATGTCCTGCCGCCTTTCCTGACGGGCGGGTCCATGATCACCACTGTCACCATGGAACGGGCCGAGTACTTGCCGGCGCCGCAGCGATTCGAGGCCGGAACCCAGCGCATTTCCCAGGCTGTTGCGCTCGCAACGGCAGTGAACTACCTCACTGAGACGGGCATCGACCGTATCCACGCGTGGGAAACCACCTTGGGTGAGCGGCTCGTAAAAGGGCTCGAAGCCATAGACGGCATTCGCGTGGTGGGTCCTGCCTCGGGTTCCGAACGGATAGGGCTGGCCGCCTTCGACGTCGCGGGCGTTCACGCGCATGACGTCGGACAGTTCCTTGATGACCGCGGCATCGCCGTTCGCGTTGGCCACCACTGTGCCCAGCCGCTGCACCGACGCCTGGGCCTGACGGCAACCACCCGGGCCAGCACCTACCTTTACAACACCACGGACGACGTCGACGCTTTCCTCGATGCCGTTTCGGGTGTAAGGGCCTACTTCCAGGCCTGACACACGGCAACGAGGTCCCAGGCCGCCCAGCCGTTAACCACGATTTCCCCAGAAGAGGCACCAAGCATCATGAGTCTTGACCAGCTGTACCAGCAGATCATCCTGGACCACTCCAAGCAGCGGCACGGCAGCGGCCTGGCCCAAACCGACGCCCCGGACGGTACATCCACCGGGCAGTCGCACCAGCTGAACCCTGTGTGCGGGGATGAGGTGACGCTGCGGCTTGCGGTATCCGATGGAACTGTCCAGCAGATCAGCTGGGACGGGGCGGGCTGCTCCATCTCCATGGCCTCGGCCTCGGTGCTTAGCGAACTTGGCGAGGGCATGTCCGTGGAGGAACTGCACTCGGTGATAGATAACTTCCGCGAAGTTCTCCGTTCGCGCGGAAAGGTACAGGCAGACCCGGAGATCCTGGGTGATGCCGCGGCGTTCGAAGGAGTTGCCCGCTACGCGGCCCGCGTGAAATGCGCCATGATCTCCTGGGTTGCTGCCGAGGACGCCCTCAACCAAGCCTCCGCGTAGCAGCTGCCTGAGCAGCCCCTCCTCAGCTGCGGGCGAAGACGTCAGGGACGCCGTCGCCGTCGTCGTCCCGTTCTTCCTCTGCCTGCACATGGCGGTAGCGCCGGTTACGTGCCTTAAGCACGACGGCGGCCAGCAGCGCCGAGATCAGGGAACCAGCCAGGATGGCCACCTTGGCGTGGTCGTTATGGGCTGAGCCGGCGCCGAAGCTCAACTCGCCGATCAGCAACGAGACGGTGAATCCTATGCCGGCCAGCAGCGCCAGGCCGAAGAGGTCGATCCAGGCGATGCTGGAGTCCAGGCTCGCACGGGTGGTTTTGGTCACCAGGAACGTGGTGCCGAAGACACCCACAGCCTTGCCCACCACCAGCGCTGCCACAATACCCACAGCCACGGGGTCCCTGAGCGCGGCTCCCATCCCATCCAAGCCGCCCAAGGCCACGCCGGCGGAGAAGAACGCGAAGACCGGCACGGCAAAGCCTGCCGAGAACGGGCGAAGTTTGTGTTCGAGGTGCTCAGCCAGGCCTTCGGCGGGTTCTCCCTTTTTTCCGCTGGCCAGGACCGGAACGGCGAAGCCCAACAGCACCCCGGCCACGGTGGCGTGAATGCCGGAGGCGTGGACGAAGCCCCACGTTGCCAAGGCGAGCGGTACCAGAAGATACCAGCTGCGGATCCGTTTCTGGACCAGGAACGTGAAGAGCGCCAGGGGCACCAAGGCGGCCAAAAGCATGAGGGGCTGGAGCCCGGTGGAGTAGAAGAAAGCGATGATGCCGATTGCGATGAGGTCATCAACCACGGCGAGCGTCAGCAGGAACGTCCGGAGCGCGGCGGGCAGGTGGGTGTTGATGACGGCCAGCACGGCCAAGGCGAAGGCAATGTCCGTGGCTGTGGGGATGGCCCAGCCTTTGAGCGTCTCGCCGGCGGTCCCCAGGTTGAAGAGAACGTAGATCAGGGCCGGAACCACCACGCCACCCACGGCAGCGGCCACGGGGACAACAGCTTTGGCGGGTTTACGGAGTTCCCCGGCGACGAATTCGCGTTTGAGTTCCAGTCCGGCGAGGAAGAAAAACACCGCCAGGAGTCCGTCCGAAGCCCAATGGCCCAGGCTCAGCTCAAGATGCCAGGGTTCATAGCCGATCTTGACATCGCGGAGTGCGAAATAGCCGTCTGCTGCGGGGGAGTTGGCCCAAATGAGCGCCACCACGGTAGCGGCAAGGAGAAGGGCGCCGCCAACAGTTTCCGTACGCAGGATCGCGAGGATCCTGCGGTACTCGGGGTAGCTGGAGCGGGAGAAGATTTTGCCGGTGCCGTCCTGACGGGAGGGCTCGGGTGCTGCGGGCTGGTTCGATGGATGGGGCACAAGGGCTCCTCAAAAGTGGGCGGGCATTTGCGGGTACTGCAAAAGAACCGCCGACCAGACTTCCCGGCACACCACTGTCCATCATACCCAACTAGGGGACAGCACTTGTTCCACTGACCGCTCAGTAGAGCATGTGCTGTCCCCTAGTTGGGTACATCAGTTGGGTAAGCTAGGCGATCAGGCCCGCGATCCCAATGCCCGCCGTCGCGAGTCCGAGCACCATGGAAATGGTGACCAGCACAACGTGGACCGTGAGGAACTTGGTGGCCTTCCCGGCGGCGTCGCGGGCGCGGGGGTCCTTCATGACGCGCTTGAGGAACTGCGGCCACACCACCAAAGACCAGACGCCGGCAACGATCAGGACGATTGCCAGGATTGCGGGGATCTCCACGTTAGTGGCTTTCGAGCCAGGCCTGCGCCTGCTGGGACTGGATACCCAGAGCCTTGCCCACCATGGGCTCGGCGGCGTCGGCGATCTTGCCACCCAGGAACGGAACCGAGGAGGTCACGTTGCCTTCGAGCTCGATCCTGGTGCTGGCGCCTTCTGCCACCAAGCGCTGGACCGCGGTGACATCCAGCGGAGCGCCGGAGATCTTCAATGCAATGGTGCTGGACCGTGAACCGTCGGCAGCCGGGGCTTCCCACTTCTCGGTCTGGGTTACCTTGAGGGTTTCGCCAACAAACTTGCGGGCGATGTCCGGCAGGCGTGTGGTGGGCAGCGTGCGCACCGTGGTGGTGGTGAAAGCGCCGGCGGTGTCGCCGTCAATGGTGAACGATTCCAAGGAGCCGCCCACGTATTCACTGGTGTGACGCAGGAAATCTTCGTTCACGAAGACTGCGGCTACGCGGTCAACGCTGTGGGGCAGGGTGGTGGATGCACTCAGGGCCATGGGTCCTCCGTGGATGGTTGTGGTGAAGCTTTTTAGCTCCCAACATCCTACGGGGTCCGGGTGGACGCCCCTGAACCGGCGTCTTGGAGCGTAGTGGCTGCGGCCGAAATATTGCGGGCCATGGAGGGGAAAATGAACCCATGGAAGGGGTACACACCCAGCCAATACAGCCTTCCCGCCAGGCCGCGGGGGAAGAAGATGGCCCGCTGCTTGTAAAGGCTGCCATCGCCGTCGGGTTCTACCGCCAATTCAAGCCAGGCGCCGCCGGGGGCCCGCATCTCGGCGCGTAAACGGAGCAGATGTCCGCGCTCGATCGCTTCCACCCGCCACCAGTCCACTACCTCACCCGTGTTCAGGGTCTTGGGGTGCCTGCGTCCCCGCAAGAGCCCTGCGCCGCCCTGCAACTTGTCCAGCCACCCCCGGACCCGCCACGCCAAGGGAAGCGAGTACCAGCCGTTCTTGCCTCCGATGCCCTCAATGATGGTCCACACATGTTCCGGTTTGGCTTCGCTGTGGAAGGTCCGTTCATCAAGGAACACTTTGTACCCGGCCCAGTCGGGGTCGCTCGGCAGGGGATCGGCGTCAATGCCGGCGTTGGCCCAGGTGGTCTCAACCTGTCCGTCCCGTTCTTTGCCCAGCGCAAGGGCGACGGCGCGCCGGTAAGGCGTCAGTCCGCCGTCGGGCTGTGGAATGTATTTGTCGACGTCGTGCTCCCGCGAGACAGCATCGTGCTGCAGCGACTGCACCAAAGGCAGGGACATGGACAACGGAATGGGAGTCACCAAGGCAACCCACAAGCCAGCGAGCTTGGGAGCAGGCACCGGAAGAGCTATCACCAGTCGCCGCGGGAGCCCGCGCTCCACGGCGTATTCATTCATCATGTCCTTGTACTTCAGGACATCCCTGGAACCAACATCAAAGGAACGGTTCAGCCTGTCCGGGATCGAGGCCGCCGCCACGAGGTAATGAAGTACATCGCGGACCGCGATTGCCTCAACCCGGTTATTGACCCAGCTGGGCGCCGGCATGACGGGCAGGGTCTCGGCAAGGTGCCGGATCATCTCGAACGACGCCGAGCCCGAACCGATGACCACGCCGGCCTGGAAAACTATTGAGTCAACCGCAGACTCCAGGAATACCCGCCCCACGGTCTCCCGGGACCGCATATGGATGGACAGTTCCTCATTTTCAGGGTGCAGGCCGCCCAGGTAGACGATCCTGTCCACGCCCGCTTCCCCGGCAGCCGCGGCCACCAGCTTGGCCATGGATTCTTCCTTGGCTTCAAATCCGCTCCCGGAGGCCATGGAGTGGACCAGGTAGTAGAGGACATCCACGCCCTTCAGCGCGTCGGCCAGGCTCTGGGCATCGGACAGGCTGTCCTGGACGATCTCAACCTGATCGTGCCAGGGAACATCGGCAATTTTCTGCGGCGTGCGGACAAGGACTTTGACCTTGTGGCCGGCTTCAAGGAGTCGGGGGACCAAACGCCCGCCGATGTAACCGGTGGCACCGGTGACCAGCACTGTCTTGGTCTCTTGCGGGGTGTTGGAATGTGTAGCTTCCGAAGGCTGCAAAGGAACTCCTGTGGCTGGGGGTAGAGGTAGGCTGGAATGACCCGGCATTCATCTGAATTTCCGGGCATTTGTGTTGCCTGCCCTTGGACCCACCCTAGGAGTTTCTGCCATGAGCCTCAACGGTCTGCGCCGCGCACTGGCGGAGGACAAGACTTTTGCGCGCGTTCGTACGGAGGCGCAGCGGTCCTTCAGCGACCGGAACGCCGACTACCAGATCAGCGCCCCCCAAGGGATGCGTGCGGTGTTGCTCGCCGAAATGGCCGATGCCCTGGCTTCCGCCGGCGCCGATGGCGCCGCCGCTCCCGTGGTCCTCGCAGTCACCGCCACCGGCCGTGAAGCCGAGGACCTCACCGCGGCGCTCGCCTCTTACCTCCCAGCAGAATCCGTGGCCACCTTCCCCAGCTGGGAGACCCTCCCGCACGAGCGGCTTTCGCCACGCTCGGACACCGTTGGCCGCCGGCTCTCGGTCCTGCGCCGCCTGACGCACCCGGAAAGCTCGACGGCGGCCCCCCTGCGTGTGGTGGTAGCCCCGGTTCGCGCGGTGGTCCAGCCGATTGTGGCCGGCCTCGGTGACTTGGTCCCCGTCACTTTGCAGGTGGGGCAGGAGCGATCCTTCACCGAAGTTGTGCGAGCCCTGTCCGACGCCGCATATGCCCGCGTTGACATGGTGACGCACCGTGGCGAATTCGCAGTCCGCGGAGGCATCCTTGACGTCTTCCCACCCACCGAAGACCACCCCATCCGCGTGGAATTCTTCGGTGACGAAGTGGACCAGATGCGCTGGTTCGCCGTGGCCGATCAGCGCTCGCTGTCAGCGCCTGGAATCCACCACCCCACTGAACTGCACGCCCCGCCCTGCCGGGAAATCCTCATCACGGCTTCGGTGATGTCCCGTGCGGCCAAGCTCAAGGCAGATATGCCCGCCGCAGCTGACATGCTGGAGAAGATCGCCGGCGGCATCGCCGTTGAAGGCATGGAATCGCTCGCGCCCGTGCTGGTGGACGCCATGGTCCCGTTCGTGGACCAGCTCCCCGCAGGCTCGCTTTCGGTGGTCATCGAGCCCGAGAAGGTGCGCACGCGTGCGCACGATCTCGCTGCCACCAATGAGGAATTCCTGGAAGCTGCTTGGTCAACAGCATCCGACGGCGGTGCGGCGCCCCTTGACCTGTCTTCCCAGGCCTCCACGGACCTGCATGCCGCAAGTTTCCGTTCTCTCACCGACATCCGCTCGGCCGCCCTGGAACATGGGGTCTCCTGGTGGTCCATCACCTCGCTTGCCTCCGATGAGGACCTGGTCCTGGACATCGACGTGCTCAACATGCGTGCCCGCGAACCTCGTGGCTACCAGGGCGATGTGGCCGAGATGCTGGAGTTCATCGGCTCCCGTGTTCGTGAGCAGTGGCGTGTAGTGGTGGTGACTGATGGTCCCGGGCCTGCCCAGCGTCTGGCGGAGCTGTTCCATGACGCTGAGATTCCTTGTTCCCGTGTGGAGTCCCTGGATGAGGAGCCCCAGCCGGGCATCATCGAGGTGACCACCGCCGCCGTCGGACGCGGTTTTGTCCTGGACGGCCTCAAATTGGGCCTGCTCACCGAAGCTGATTTGTTGGGCCGCGCTACGGCCAGTTCCACCAAGGACATGCGCCGGATGCCGTCCAAGCGGCGCAACGCCGTGGACCCGTTGCAGCTTCATGCAGGCGACTTCGTGGTGCACGAGCAGCACGGAATCGGCCGGTTTGTGGAGCTCATCCAGCGCAAGGTGGCCGGGACGTCGTCCTCCGATGCCGGGCTGCGGGAGTATTTGGTACTCGAGTACGCGCCATCCAAGCGTGGTGCACCGGGGGACCGGCTCTTCGTACCCACGGATCAGTTGGACCAGGTGACCCGTTACGTGGGCGGTGACGCGCCGGCGCTGAGCAAGATGGGCGGCGCGGACTGGGCCAGTACCAAGTCCAAGGCACGCAAAGCTGTCAAGGAAATCGCCGGGGAGCTGATCCGGTTGTACTCCGCCCGCATGGCTTCCCGGGGGCACGCGTTCGCGCCGGACACTCCCTGGCAGCGCGAGCTTGAAGAAGCGTTCCCGTATGTGGAAACGCCGGACCAGCTGACCACCATCAACGAGGTCAAAGCGGACATGGAGCGGGAGATCCCCATGGACCGGCTGGTCTCCGGCGACGTTGGCTACGGCAAGACCGAAATCGCCGTCCGGGCAGCCTTCAAAGCCGTGCAGGACGGCAAACAGGTGGCGGTCCTGGTGCCCACTACCCTGTTGGCGCAGCAGCACTACGAAACGTTCACCGAGCGCTTTTCCGGCTTCCCCCTGCGGGTAAAACCGCTGTCCCGCTTCCAAAGCAGCAAGGAAGCCAAGGAAACTGCCGAGGGCGTCAAGAGCGGCGCTGTGGACGTGGTGATCGGCACGCACCGGCTCCTGTCCAAGGACTTCCAGTTCAAGGACCTGGGCTTGGTGATTGTTGACGAGGAGCAGCGCTTCGGTGTGGAGCACAAGGAAGCGCTCAAGAAGATGCGCACCAACGTGGATGTGCTGGCCATGAGTGCAACACCGATTCCACGAACACTGGAAATGTCGCTGACCGGCATCCGCGAAACCTCCACCCTGGCCACGCCTCCGGAGGAACGCCACCCCGTGCTGACCTACGTGGGCCCGTACACCAACAAGCAAACCTCCGCCGCGATCCGCCGTGAACTGATGCGCGAAGGCCAGGTGTTCTTCGTCCACAACCGCGTCTCTTCCATTGAGCGGATCGCCGCGCAGATCCGCGAGCTGGTCCCTGAAGCCCGCGTGGAAGTAGCGCACGGCCAGATGTCCGAGAGCCGCCTGGAGAAGATCATTGTGGACTTCTGGGAGAAGCGTTTTGATGTCCTCGTCTGCACCACCATCATTGAAACCGGCTTGGATATCTCCAACGCCAACACCTTGATTGTGGATGGGGCGGACAAGTACGGTCTTTCGCAGCTCCACCAGCTCCGTGGCCGTGTTGGCCGTGGCCGGGAACGCGCCTACGCCTACTTCCTGTACCCCTCCGAGAAACCCCTGGGCGAAGTGGCGTTGGAGCGACTGAAGGCTGTTGCCGCGCACAATGAGCTCGGCGCCGGTATGCAGCTGGCCATGAAGGACCTGGAAATCCGTGGCGCCGGTAACCTGCTGGGCGGGGAACAGTCCGGCCATATCCAGGGTGTCGGGTTCGACCTCTACATCCGTTTGGTGGGCGAGGCTGTTGCCGAATACCGCGGTGAGGCCGAAGAGAAGGCAGCCGAGATGAAGATCGAGCTGCCCGTCAACGCCCACCTGCCGCACGACTACGTGCCGGGCGAAAGGTTGCGCCTGGAAGCGTACCGGAAGCTGGCGTCCGCCATCACGTACGAGGCCATCGACGAGGTCCTGGCCGAACTCGTGGACCGCTACGGCGAACCCCCGCTGCCTGCCCAAAACCTCATTGCCGTGGCCCGCTTCCGGGTGGGAGCCCGCGAAGCCGGCCTGTCCGACGTCGCACTCCAAGGCAACTTCATCCGCTTCTCGCCGGCGCAACTGCCCGAGTCCAAAACCATGCGCCTGAACCGCATGTACCCGGGCTCGCAGGTAAAGCCTGCCCTTGATGCCGTGCTGATTCCCAAGCCCAAGACGGCAAGGATCGGCGGACGGGATCTTCAGGACGCGGAGATCCTTCAATGGGCCAACAACGTCATTGAAGCGATTTTCGCTGATGTACCCGTAAAGGCCGGCTAGCTTCCATGATGGGAGGACATCACGCCGCGTCGGGAGCCGCGGCGTGGATTGCCATTGCCTCGACCGGTCCGTATGCCTTGGGCTGGTACCCGTTGGACTCCACCGGGATCCTGATCGGTGCCATGGCGACGGCGGGAACTGCCTTGGTGGTGGACTGGGACCACCGCCACAGCACCATTGCGAATTCACTGCCGCCGTTGTCCAACGTCATTGCGGTGGGGATCGAAAAAGCCAGCGGAGGACACCGGCAAGGGACACACTCGTTGCTGGGGGCCTCCGCGTTTGTGGTGCTCGCCGCTATGGCGGCCCAGTTCCAGATGGTCACCCCCGTGGGCAAGCTTTCCATCGGCGCCGGGCTGCTGTGCATGTTCATGATCAATCTGGCGGCCAAGGCGCTGAACCTGTTCCCCAAGTCGGGGTGGATTACCAACTGGCTCTTCGCGATCGTGATGGCCGGCCTGGTGACGTGGTTTGCGCCGGATCAGTGGGGTTGGTTGCCGCTGTCCATGCTCACAGGCGTGGTGGTGCACATAGTGGGGGACATGATCACCGTGGGCGGGGTGCCACTGTTATGGCCGATCGTCATCAAACCACCCAAATTCCTGCGTAAATCCCTGATCCGGGGAATTTGGCGTCCCAACGGTGCCTTCTCCATCCCGTTGCTTGGACGGGCAGGTTCGCGACGCGAGTGGCTGGTCCTCATACCCGTAAGCGGCTACGCCATGGTGGGCATGGGAGCCGCCGCATGGGCGTTGGCACAACAGCACTGGCCCGGCGTTCTGGCGGCTCTGGCACTCTAAACAAGCAAACTTAAACAAGCAACGCGGGGTCAGATACGGCCCGACATCCCGTGTGGGATGGGCGGTAAGTGACCCCGCGTTTTTGAGTTTAGGGTTTAGCTTTCGCCTGCAGAATCAGACCGGCCAAGAATGGTCTGCGGGATCCAGAAAGCCAGGGCGAACAGGCCGAGGCAGACGGCCATGGGCCACGGGTTTTCCAGGCTAAGGAATGACAACGAGTAGATGGCGCCCAGGAAGAGCACGATCATGACAAGGAACAGCACAATGCTGGACGCCAGGCTGTTTTCTTTTTCAATGGGGGCGCTTGTGGCGTTCTTGGACATTCATTCCTCCTCGCCCCGCAGGGCTCAAAAATCTCTGACGGTAGCGGAAGCCTCAGTAGGCAGATGAACCCTGTTCACCCTTGACAATGGCAATTCCGGAACTCGCTCCGATACGTGTTGCACCAGCAGCAATCATAGCCTGTGCATCGGCCAGGGACCGCACTCCACCGGAGGCCTTGACCCCCAGGTCCGGTCCCACGGTCTTGCGCATGAGGGCAACGTCTTCAACGGTTGCGCCGCCGCCGTTGAATCCGGTGGAGGTCTTGACGAAGTCGGCACCCGCTTCCACAGCCGCCTGGCAGGCTATGACCTTCTGCTCGTCGGTCAGCATGGACGTCTCAATGATGACCTTCAACATGGCTTCACCGGCGTGCACCACCTCGGCGACGGCCTTGATGTCGTCCACCAGCGCACCTTGGTCGTTGGCGCGGGCGGAGGCCATGTTGATCACCATGTCGATTTCATCGGCGCCGTCCAGCACGGCGCCGCGGGCCTCAAAGGCCTTGACGTCGCTGGGCGTTGCGCCCAGGGGGAAGCCGATCACCGAGCAGGTGAGCACACCGGAACCCTTGAGTGCTTTGGTGACGGTCTTGACCCACACCGGGTTCACGCAGACTGACTTGAATTTGTACTCGGCTGCTTCCGCGCACACCTTGAGGATGTCAGCCTCGCTGGCCTCCGGCTTCAACAGTGTGTGGTCAATATAGGAGGCGATGTTTGCAGGGGCGACGGCTTCGTTGCTCATGGGATCCTTCCGTGCAGGGCGTGGCCGGCCCGGTGGCCGCAGGGTTGTCACTGCCCGTCAAAGGACCATCTTGCCACATGCACCGGGGGCCGCTCCGGCCCCCGGTGCACAGCAGGTCAGGCGGCCATCAGCGGCTGCTGATCCTCTTTGCCTGCGCTGAGGAGCAGCCCCGAGGCGCACAGCATCGCAGAGGATTCGGCGGAAAGCAGCAGGCCCAGGCGGAGCCCGTCGCAGGACGCGGCATCGCCAATCGCCCAAATGCCCGGGACGGATGTGGTGAGGTCGCGCCCTACTGAAATACCGCCGTCGGGAGCTGTTGTGAGCCCGGCGCTTCCGGCGAGGTCATTGCGGGCGGTGCGTTCCTCAGCCAGGACCACCAGATCGCCCTTCATGCTGCTGCCATCTTCGAAAAGGATGCCGGTGGCCGGCAGCGTGGAACCTTGGGTGCCGGCCTCAGAGCCGGTCCCGGTTTCGGATCCGGAGAAGGGCACGACGGCGGCGGGGCGGAGGGTTGTGCGTACGGGGCGGACCCCGCGAGCACGCAACACAGCCTCAGCCTGGCCGGCCGCGGGTCCGTTCCCCACGAGGATTCCCAGCGGGCGGCGGCCCACCAAACGGGTAACGTCCTTGACCGCTTCGCCGATGTAGGCGGCGTCGTCGATGGTGGAGTAGCTCAGGCTCGATTCTGCCCCTGGTACTGGCGGAAGAGCCGGGGCGGAGCCGGTAGCGATCACCAGCTGGTCATAGGAGAACTCCATGCCGTCCACGGTGGTCACAACCTTCGCGTCAGCGTCAATGAAACTGGCCGCCTGGCCGAAGCGGACCGAGACCTGCGGGAGTTCCGCGAGTTCCAGCAGGGCGTCCGGGCATTCATCGCGGTTGCTGAGGACTGTTATGGTTCCGTGGAAAGGGCGCTGCCGGGCGTCGGACCCTCCGGCGAGTCGCCGCACCAGAGCCTGGGCCGCTGGACCTGCGCCTGCAATGACGATGTGGAGGGAGGATGCGGACGGGATGGCGGACATGTTTGGCCCTTTCGCTCATGTGACCTGCTGTTGATCTTCAGCGTAGGGGGCCGGTTTTTCGCGGGTGTTTCGCCGCTGTTGCCATCTATGGCCGATCCGTAGCGTGCTGTTTACCAGCCGGTAATAACGTGGATCACATGTGCGCTGTTCAGAGCGGAGGTTCACGGGCCGGGGTGGTTATCGCTGCTGGTCTCCCTGACCGCCGATGCGCGTGTACACCATGTCGAAGTCGTGCTCCAGCGGTCCGCCAGGGTAGCTTCCCCGTTCCAGACGGGCGGTGATGGTGTTTCCGTCCTCGCTGAAATGGCCCACAAATCGCTGGGGCCAGTCAGGGCCATCCCGGAACATCGTCCAAACGCTGTCTTTAACAGTCACGTCGTATATTCGGGCGACGCCGCGCGAATCGAAGTAATGCTGTTGCAGAGCCCCGTCTGAACCTGTGGCACCGATGATGCTTATGGAGTCCGGGTACTCCGGTTTTTGAACCGTAGATCGCTGGATCAGGAAGCCGCCGCTCTCCAGCCACTCGAAAGTGGTCCGGCCCCGCACACCCCTTTCCGGGACCATGGTTTCCCACTCGCCGATCAGGATATTCAGTTGCAGCAGGAGCGATGTTCCCGTCATGTGTTCCTCCCGAAGGTATAGCCACAGTGTCCGCCCCGCCTCGGCCTTTTGCCAGAGTTTTCTGCTTCCTACCGGGGCCGCGGTGGCATGATAGGCGCATGAGCCACGTCACGTGCGATCTGACTGTTTCCTTGGACGGATTTGTTGCCGGCCCCCATCAGCGGTTGGAGGAGCCGTTGGGCGACGGCGGAGAGTTCCTGCACAGATGGATGTTCGAAGAACCGGAGGCGAACGCCCCTGAGATTGAAGGGATCCTGGCGGCGGGTGCCTTCATCATGGGACGCAACATGTTCGCAGGGCCCGGGCCGGCCGTGTGGGACAAGGAATGGCGGGGTTGGTGGGGCGAGGAGCCGCCGTATCACGCACCCGTATTCGTGCTGACCCACCACCGCCGCGAGCCGTTGGAGATGGAAGGGGGCACAACGTTTAATTTCGTAACCGACGGCATTGAATCGGCGTTGGCGCAGGCCCGGGAAGCCGCCGGGGACAAGGATGTGGCTATTGCCGGGGGAGCGAAGACTGCCCGCCAGTATCTTTCAGCCGGGCTCATGGATGAGCTGAGGCTCCACATTTCACCCATGGTTCTTGGTGGCGGTGAGCGATTACTCGACGGCGTGGGGAACCTGACGCTCGAGCAGGCCGAGGTGCGCGGGACCGGGTTGGTCACGCACGTGCGGTATCGGGTGCTGCATTAGTCGTGGGTGGGCCCTTGTAAGGTTCGTGCCAGGAAGTTGTTCCCTTGATCGTCCCTCAAAGTACTCGTCATTCGTCTCAGCGCGGGAATCATAGCCCCTGAGGCGCCGGGCCAAGCGGAATGGACACAATGTCAGCCGCCCGCTGTACACTGAACTATCGAACATATATTCGAATAAAGGTGTGTTGTGGGCGTGATAGTCGGCCCCCGCGTGATAGACGCGGGCTTTTCCCTTATGTCAGTTCTGTTGGCACCTCTTCCGGTGGCGGCGGGGTATCCCTCGCCTGCGCAGGATTATTTTGACGGCCGGATCGATCTCAACGAGCACCTCATCAAGGACGTCACCAGCACTTTCGTGGTGAGGGTGACGGGCCAGTCCATGGAAGGAGCCGGCATCAGCGACGGCGACGAGTTGATCGTCAACCGGGCGCTGGAGCCCAAGGATGGATCCGTCGTCGTGGCTGTTCTTGACGGGGAGCTGACCATCAAAAGGTTGCGGGTCACGCCGTCGGGCGTAGTCCTGCAGGCTGATAACCCCAAGTATCCGGATATCCGTGTTCCGGCGATGTCGGAACTGACCATCTGGGGCGTCGCCACCACGTGTCTGCACCACATTTAGGAGACTCCGCGGGTCAGTGGGCCTGAGCCTGCTCGTCGCCCGCGGCTCACTGTATTGATCAAGAGGGTAATCAGCACTATTCTTTGAGTGCACATACGTGCACATATGCACTGAATGGATGGCGTGGTTTTGATGTTGTCGGTGTTGCGGAACCGAACCTACCGGAGGCTGTTTTCCGCTCAGGTCGTGGCCTTGATCGGGACGGGCCTGTTGACGGTGGCGTTGGGTTTGTTGGCGTTTGATCTGGCCGGCAGCAACGCCGGTGCGGTGATGGGAACCGCGCTGACGATCAAGATGCTGGCCTATGTGGGCTTCGCTCCGGTCATTAACGCTTTGGTGGCGCGGTTGCCGAAGAAGCCTGTGCTGATCGCAGCGGACCTGGTCAGGGCTGCCATGGCTTTGTGCCTGCCGTTCATCACGGAAGCCTGGCAGATCTATGTGGTGATCTTCTTGCTGCAGTCGGCTTCGGCGACGTTCACCCCGGCCTTCCAGTCCCTCATTCCCACGGTGCTGAAGAAGGAACGGGACTACACCCACGCCCTGTCTTTGTCCCGGCTGGCCTATGACATGGAAGCTCTGGTCAGCCCCGCGGCCGCGGCGTTGTTGTTGACCCTGGTTAGTTACAACAATCTGTTCCTGGGCACTGTGTTGGGGTTCCTGTTCTCTGCCGGGATGGTCGCCGCCACCGCACTGCCCAGGATCTCCGCGGACACGGGGGCTGCGGGATCGCTCTGGCACCGCACCACCCTGGGAGCCCGGATCTTCTGGAAGAACCGCCGCCTCCGATCCCTGCTCGCCTTGAACCTGGTGGTCGCCGCCCCAACGGCGCTGGTGCTGGTCAACTCGGTGGTCTACGTCCGCGACGTCCTCCACCGGGCAGAGGCCGATCTTGCCCTGGCCCTGGCATGTTTCGGAGTCGGGTCCATGATCGTGGCCATCACGGCTCCCCGGGTGTTGGAGCGATTCGGGGACCGGGCCGTCATGCTCACCGGCGCTGCCCTCATTCCGGTGGCCCTGGCAGTGGCAACGGCAGTGACCTTCCTGGCTTCACCGGAGGTCGGCTGGTGGTTGCTGCTGGGACTGTGGTTCCTGCTCGGCGCCAGCAACTCCACCATCCTCACCCCGTCCTCGCGGCTGTTGCGGGACGCCTCCACCGAGGCGACCAGGCCGTACGTCTTCACTGCCCAGTTCTCCCTCTCGCACGCCTGCTACATCCTCGCCTACCCCTTGGCCGGGTGGCTCGGAGCCGCGGCTGGTTTGGGTTGGGCTGCGGCAGCGCTGACAGTTCTTGCGATACTAGGAAGTACAGGAGCATTCCTGTCCTGGCCCCGGCATACCGTCACAGACGCCGGGGACCCCGTCACGAAAGATCACGAAGGAGCCAAGCGTTGAGCAGCCAACCGAGCAGCCCGTTCCCCGACGCTCCTGAAGCGCCTTCGCTGTTCCACCCGGTCACTCCCGGGCCGGATCTGCTTGAGAGCGCCGCCGGGACGCTGCGGATGCTGGCCGAGCCGACCCGATTGCACCTGCTCTGGCAACTCGCTCAAGGCCCGAAGTCCGTCACCGAACTCGTCGATGAAGCACTCGTTCCGCGGACAGTGGTCAGCCAGCACCTTGCCAAACTCCGGCTCAGCGGGTTGGTCGATACCCGCAAGGACGGCCGGCACGTCATCTATTCCCTGCACGATGGCCACCTCGTCCGGCTCATCCAGGAGACCATCAACCATGCCGACCACCAGGTCACCGGCGAACCCACCCACCACTAACCTTCACGCCCCGCAACGGCCCGGACCCGGGCGGGGTTTCGGCTCAAGCCGGCGGGGCTGTGGACGCTCGCATCACCAGTTCCGTGGTGAGGCACCTGTCCGCAACGGGTGCCTCGGGATTCCGGAGGCGGTCCAGGGCAATGGTTCCGGCGATAAGCCCCAGCTCGGCCGCGTGCAGGTCAACGGAGGTGAGATCGATGCCGTGGAGGGCCGCGACCCTGGAGTTGTCATACCCCACCAGTGAAAGCTCGCCGGGTACCGAAAGGTCCTGGGCGTAGGCGGCTTCGCGGGCGCCGAGAG
This sequence comes from Arthrobacter sp. 9V, assembly GCF_902506065.1. GTDB lineage: Bacteria > Actinomycetota > Actinomycetes > Actinomycetales > Micrococcaceae > Arthrobacter. Next base: position 3,263,160 of record NZ_LR732912.1, on the reverse strand, counting down.
CCAGTTGGTCGTTGTGGGCGAAGATTGCCGTGGGCCTATCCGCCATTCCGAGCAGTTCTGCGGTTGCGCGCTGTCCGGCGTCTTGAGTGAAATCCTCAGCCGCGAGCACAAGTGGCTTCAGCCCGGCGTCGCGCATTGTTTTCGCGTAACTCTGCCTGCGAACCGTGTGGCCGTCATAGACGGGGCCGGCCAAGTGGGCGATCCTCGTGTGACCAAGGTTGATGAGGTGTTCAGTGGCTGCGCGGGCGCCGGCGGCGTCGTCTGAATACACGCTGTCCACTCCCTCTACGGGGCGGGTCACGCTGATCAGGGGAACACTCCTGGCCAACTCCCTGACCTGCTCGTCCGAGTCCAGCAGGGTGGCGGCGATGACTATTCCAACGTGAGCCTCCATCAGGGATTTCAAGGCACCCTGGTCCTCGCCGTCAGTGGACCGCGAGACACTCAGGATAAGCCTGTTTGATTGCTCGTGCAGTGCCGTGCGGACGCCGCTGAGGATGTCCGCGTATACCTCGTTGCGAATGTCCATGAGATAAAGTCCGACGGCGGACCGATGCTTCCGTGCGAGATCGGCGGCTACTGCGTTGGGCCGGTAGCCCAGACGCTTGGCGGCATCGAAGATGGCCTGCTTGGTTTCGTCGCTGACGCCAGGGGCGCCGCGGAAGGCGAAGGACACCAAAGTCCGGGAAACGCCGACCTCCTTGGCGACGTCGCTTTGGGTGGTGGAGCGGTGGCGGTTGTCCGTAACCATGTCTTCATCCTCCCACGGTGGGGAGTTCTCGAATGAGTGATTTGTTAGTTTGACCTTACATTTAAGCCTTTCGCGCGTTAGTCTTTATTCAGAGCGGGTGAGTATGACCCGCGCCACACCGACAAAGGAGTCCTGATGTCTGCTACGCAAACGCAGCGGGGAGCCGCCGATGGCCTCGCGCTTCCTCCGCTGACCAATGGTCCCCACCGAAAGCGCCTGGGCCTGGTTGCCTTGGTGGCTACCTTCGGGGGTCTGCTCTTCGGCTACGACACGGGCGTCATCAATGGCGCGCTGAGGCCCATGACGGCGGACCTGGGCCTCACGCCGTTGACGGAAGGCATTGTGACCAGCTCCCTGCTCTTCGGCGCAGCGGCCGGAGCAGTGGGCGGCGGCCGGCTTTCTGATTCGTGGGGCCGCCGGAAGACCATCATCCTGCTCGCCGTGCTGTTCCTGGCCGGCACGATCGCTTGCGTGTTCGCGCCCAGCTTTGAAGTCATGGTCTTGGGACGCGTCATTCTCGGCCTGGCCGTTGGCGGAGCCTCCACGGTGGTGCCCGTATTCCTTGCCGAACTGGCGCCTTATGAAATCCGAGGTTCGCTGGCTGGCCGGAACGAACTCATGATCGTCATAGGGCAGCTCGCGGCCTTCGTGGTCAACGCCATCATCGGCAACGTTTGGGGCGAAGTTGAGGGAGTCTGGCGCATCATGCTTGCCGTTGCCGCCCTGCCCGCAATCGCCCTCTTCTTCGGCATGCTACGGATGCCTGAATCGCCGCGTTGGCTCATCTCCAAGGGCCGCTGGGAAGAAGCACTGGTGGTCTTGAAGACCATCCGCTCCGTGGAGCGGGCTGAGGCTGAGATGGCCGACGTCAAGCACCTCGCTGATGAGGAGCGTGCCTCCAAGGCCACGTCCTGGGGGGCCCTCAAGGACAAGTGGATCCTGCGCATCATCCTGGTGGGTATCGGCCTGGGAGTGGCTCAGCAGCTGACAGGCATCAACTCGATCATGTATTACGGCCAGTCCGTGCTGGTTGAAGCCGGCTTCAACTCAAGTGGGGCCCTGATTGCCAACATCGCGCCAGGCGTGATTGCCGTGGTAGGCGGCGTGATCGCCCTGACTCTTATGCAGCGCGTCAACCGCCGCACCACTCTGCTTCTTGGGTTCACCCTGACCACAGTCTGTCACTTCCTCATCGGCATCGCCTCCATCGTCTTGCCGGTAGGAAATGCAGCACGCCCGTTCGTCATCTTGTTCCTGGTGGTGGCTTTCGTCGGCTCCATGCAGACGTTCCTCAACATTGCCGTGTGGGTGATGTTGTCCGAGATCTTCCCACTGCATGTTCGCGGGTTTGCCATTGGCTTGTCGGTGTTTTGCCTCTGGATCGCAAATGCCCTGTTGGGCCTCTTCTTCCCCACGCTGGTGGCCGGAGTCGGGATCACCGGGACGTTCTTCCTCTTCGGGGTTGTGGGAGTCCTGGCCCTGATCTTCATCTACACGCAGGTTCCTGAAACCCGGGGACGTACGCTGGAGGCCCTTGAAGAAGACGTGACCACCGGAGCCATCTACCTGGTGCACAAGAAGGAGCCTGTGGGTTCCTAGATTTCATAGCCGTCGGTTCCGCTGGCCAAAGCTCCACGATGACGTCAAAAGCGTGATTGGATAGCGGCGTGCGGAAACGGTTGCAAGGGGACGACGTAACGGCGAGCGGGTTGGGCGCTTCCCGAGTGGGGTCAGAGGTTTCCGGGGAAACGGACTCGGCGCGATCCGCCGCGCGGCCTCGTCTCACGTGGGGCATCGTGTCGGCCCTCGTCTCGGTGCTGCTGGGAGCGGCAGCCCAAGCCTCCGCAGCGTGGGTCAGTGATTCATTGCCTGAGGTTCTGGTCTACTTCGTCATGCCGGGGTGGGCGCTCATTCTCTGTTGTCACCTTCTAAGCGGGGTCGCTGCCTTGGCAGCACTGGTTCTGCTGGTTCCGGTGCTGGTCAGGCGGATTTCCCGCGGCTGGATCCGGCGGCTGACTGCTGTTCTTGCAGTCCTGGCCAGTGTCACGTCGGCTCTGCCGTGGTCTATGTATTCTGCTGGCGTGGGGCTAGCCGCCGTGGCGGCAACATACGCCCAAGTGACGGCCAGCAGCGGGGAAAGTGTCCTCGTCGAACAATCAGGTTTCGACCCACAAACCTATTCCGTTTATTCACAAAAATCGTGGGGGCTCTGGCAGCGAAGTGTCCCGTGGCTGTCCGCCACAGAGGTCTTCGAACCCAAGGACTGCACGCTGACGGGCGGAAGTAGCAACCTTGTGCTCCACTGCGGAGCCGATGACATCGTGGTGCCACGCGTAGGTGATTAGCCGCGCCAATTCCTTGCGTGAAATTTGCTTGGTTTCTGATGCCACGTTTTCCGGTCTACCGGACATGAGTAGGTGACAGACATTATTGAAGGTTGTGGGGGAAGCATGAACGACGACCAACTTGATCGGGCACTCCGGGGTGCCGATCCAGCCAACCAATGGGCCATGACACCGGAAACCACGGCGGGTATCTCTGGCCACTTGCGGGCATTAGAGTCCTCACGGCAGCCGTCTTCGAAAAGCAAACACCGCAGGTGGATCGCGTTTCTGCTTGCTGGCGCGACGTGCCTGGGCGGGGTCAGCGTCGCTGCGCCCGCTGTCGCGAACTTCATGGGCTTCCTTACCGAAGAAGTCGAGAACCCACTGCCGGTTCCAACGGCTGCCAGCGAAGGGCCGGTTCGGAACGAGGCGATCCCCAACTCGGAATGGATCAACCCGCTCGCTTCTGACTACGCTGAGTTCGCGAAGACAAAGTATGCGTCCCTTCCGTTGCCAGCGAGGTATGACGAAGCACGGCTGAAGAACGCTTCCGCTTTCAAAGAGGCGGATATGTACCGGGCTAACGATCAGGGCGACGGCATCATCACCCAAGACATTGCCCCAACTGTCCGGTATGAAAACATCGTCCGGTGCATCTGGCAGAAGGAGTGGCTGGACCAGCACCAGCAAGGGAATTCCCAGGGCCAAGCTGCAGCTGTGTCGGTCCTTCGGCAGTCGTTGGCGTGGCCTGCCACCGTCGCCACTGATGGCGGAGGAGTCGTGGAACGCATGACCGTAACAGTTTCTGCAGCCGAGTCCGGCAAGGCTGACCAGATGGCAGAGGATCAGCGGCGCCTCGGCTGTCAGGGCCTGATCAAGGGATTGGAGCAGTGACGCGGACGGACCTTGAAACCATGGCGTCGTCACTCAATACCGAGGCAGCTTTCGAGGACTGTGCCCGAGTCCTGACTCCCGCTTTGATGGCCTATTTCATTCGCCGGGTTGATCCCGTTGATGACGCCACCGATTGCGTGTCCGAGACTCTTCTTGTGCTGTGGCGTCAACGCGAGCGGCTACCCGCCAATGTGGACGAACAGCGGGCTTGGAGTTTCGGTGTCGCTAAGCGCGTGCTGGCCAATTATCGACGTGGCAAGTTCCGCAGGGTGGCCCTGTCCGAGAAACTGCGTGCCTGCCTGGTTCACCAACCAGCACCTGGGCACCAACTCGGTGCCGAAGTGCACTCGGCCCTCGCCGCTTTGCGCCCGAAGGACCGCGAACTGGTCATGTTGATCGTGTGGGACGGGTTCGGTGTGGCCGGTGCCGGTGCCTTGTTGGGTTTGTCGGCAACAGCTGCCAGGACCCGCTACTCACGGGCCAGGAAACACTTGAGGGCTACCATCAGCAGCTGAGTTCTTCGGATTGTCGGGGCCTCGCAGTACAGTAGAGGCATTAGAACATATGTTCGAATGCACGGCGTGTCACGCACCCAAACGCAGGCGCGCGTGCTAGTGCCGAACCCGGGAGTGGAATGTCCAAGCCAGCGCTCATGCATCGAATGCAGGAGATCGCCCACGTGGATATCAACTGCTTTTACGCGTCGGCTGAGCGTGCCTTCAATCCCGCATTGGAGGGCAAGCCGCTGATCGTCCTGTCCAACAACGACGGCTGCGCTGTAACACGGTCGCCGGAGGCCAAGAAGCTGGGGATCGGGCTGGGGGAGCCCTGGTTCAAGCTTGCTCCGCGCGCCAAGGAATGGGGCCTCATTGCGCTCTCAAGCAACTATGAACTCTACGGAGACATCAGTTCGCGGGTCATGGAACTTCTGGCGCGATACTCCGCGTGGCAGGAGGTGTACTCCATTGATGAGGCATTCCTGGGAGTAAAAGGGCAGTCGGAGGAGCTGCTGAAGTTGGGGCGCACCATCAAAGATGCCTGTCAACGGCACGTGGGGGTTCCCGTGTGCGTAGGAATAGCGCGCACCAAGACCCTCGCAAAGCTGGCCAACAAATGGGCCAAGCACAACCCGGCCTTCAATGGGGTGTGCCGTTGGGACTCCGTCCCCGAGGCCGATCGCGAAGCGCTCATGGCCCGGCTCTCCGTGATCGAGATTTGGGGTGTCGCCACGAGGCTCACAAAGCGCCTGAATGCGATGGGCATCTTCTCAATCCTTGACCTGGTGCGCGCTGACCCCGTGGCGTTGCGGGACAAATTCTCCATCGTGATGATGCGGACCGTCCTGGAGCTGCAAGGTACGCCCTGCATCCCCATGGAGGAAGAACGGATCGGACGGGACCAACTGATCTTCTCCCGGTCCTTCTCTACGCCGATCACCACGGCCGCCCAGTTGCGGCAGGTGCTGAGCGTCTACGGGCAAATGGCGAGTGCGAGGCTGGCCAAGCACGATCTCCAAGCCAAACTGCTGACCGCCTTTGCCGCAACATCGGTCTACAACCCCAATGACAAGTCATTCCCCACCGTCAACGTCAAGCTACCTATGCCCACATCCGATCCGGTGTTGCTGACCAAGGCTGCCCATGCCCTGGTCCCCAGGATCCAGGAAGGAGTGAGATACGCAAAGGCCGGGATCATGGTCACTGACCTGCGCCCCAGCGGCAACCAAAAACCCTTGGAAATCTTCGAGAACCGGCATGAGGAACGCGGCATCGGCCCCCTGCTGGAGCAAGTCAGCAAGCGGTACGGCAGAGGCTCCATCGGACTGGGCCATGCGGGAATAAAAGGCGGCCCGGACTGGTCCATGAAGCGCAACATGCTCAGTCCCCGCTACACCACCAACTGGGACGAGCTTCCCCTGGTCAAAGCGGCCTAGCGTGTCAGAAAACCTAGGCCCGAAGCCGGTAACCCCGCTTAACAACCGTTTCCACGAGCTTGCCGTCCGGGAGGGAGGACCGCAGCCGGCTCACCGTCATGTCCAAGGCATGTACAGAACCCCGCAAGTCCAGCAGGTCGGACAAAGCCTCCCGGGACAGGACGGCTCCGCCTGCACCCAGCAGCGCTCGCAGCAGCAAGAGGGGAGCAGGTGCAAGGTCCACCACCTCGCCGTTGATCCGCAAGCAACGCCCGCGGAGCTCAATGGTGGCGCTCTTGGTTTCCAAACGTCGCACGTGGTTCAGAGAGAGATGCTCGGTCACCAGCCTGATGAGGGCACCCATGCGGTAGCGATCAGGGATCAAGGGGCTCAGCCCGGCGTCCACCAGTGGTTGAGCAGTGACCGGCCCCACGGCAGCCACCGTCACCGGTCCCTTAAGGGCTTCGATCAGCTGGCGGTAAAGTCCCATCTCGTGAGCGGTGCTCCACATCGCATCCACTGCCGGGGCACTGGTAAACGTCAGGACGTCCAGGTTGCCGCCCACCACTGCTTCGATCAGGCGCGGCAGCTTGTCTTCGCCGTCGGGCTTCACCCAGCGGTACGGAGTCACCGTCAGGACCCTGGCCCCGGACATCCGGAGCCTCTCCAACTGGCGGACGTCCGTGTAACCGTGCAACTGCACGGCCACGGTCTTGCCGCGAACGCCCTCCACCAGGAGCATGTCCACCAAGGTGGCTGTGGTTTCGTCACTGCTGATTCCGACGTCGGCAAGACCGGCCGCCCGCACGGCACCGCGGGCTTTGGGCCCACGGACGAACATGCGGCAGGCGGACAGCGTTTCCAGGAGTTGCTCGCCGATGCCGAAGGAATCCGCGGCCTCACACCAGCGGCGCATCCCGTAAGCCGTAGTGGCGATGCAGATGTCCGGTTTGGCCGCGATGATGGTGCGGGTGTCCTCGATGAGGACCATGTCCTCCTGGACAGGAGCGATCTTCAGGGCGGGGGCGTGCAACACGCTCGCACCGCGGCGCTCCAGTGCCTCAATGAGGTCCCGGGAGCGGCGGTGCGAGGTGACCCCAATGCGGAATCCGTCCAGCGGCGCTTCAACGGCTTCGGATACTTCCGGCGCGGCGGTAGCGTCCTGGAGTTCAATGGCACGTGCAACAGTCATGTGTTCTTACCTTCAGGCTTCAAGGAGCGAAGCCGCGAGTCGGCTCAGTTCGGCGGATGCTTCGGCATGGTTTCGGTTGGCTTCAGCAACCCGAACCACCTCGCCTATGACCAGGACTGCGGGATTACTGCAGCCGGTGGCTGCCGTTTCGATGGTACCGAGGTCAGCGATGGTGGTGCGCTGTCCCGGGCGGTATCCGCGTTCCACCACGGCCATGGGCATCTCCGAAGTCATTCCCGCGCGGCGCAGGCCGGCTGCCAGTTGGGGGAGGGTTCCGATGCCCATGAGGACCACGATCGTGCCACCAAGGCCGGCAAGGTGAGTGTGTTCCTTCTCCGTCAGGGGGGCATGGCCGGACACTACGGTGAACATGTGGCTCACCTCGCGGTGAGTCACCGGAATGCCGGCTGCGGCCGGAACGGAGATGGCGCTGGTGACACCCGAAATGACCCTCACGGGGATGCCGGCAGCAACACATGCAGCCACTTCTTCCCCGCCGCGGCCGAACACGTAGGGATCCCCGCCCTTGAGCCGGACCACATTCTTGCCCAGCAGTGCAGCTTCGACCATCAGCTTCTCGATGTCCCTCTGCGTTACTTTGTGGAGCCCGGGCTGCTTTCCCACGTCTACCAGATCCGCAGAGGTCAGCTCTGCCAGTTCCTGGTAAGGAGCGAGCCGGTCATAGAACACCACGTCAGCGTCCCGCAAGGCATCTACGGCACCCACGGTGAGCAGGTCCAAGGCGCCCGGACCGCCACCCACCAGGGTCACATGGCCATCGGCTCCGGCTGCAGGTTCAAACGCTACGGGGATCCCGGCGTCGCGGCATCGTTCCAGCAGCGGCAACCAACCGGAGTCGCCGTCATCCACTACCGCCACCAAAAAGGGGCGCTCAGGCAGTTGTCCGTCGCCCGGTGCCCCTTCCGGGGCGCTGAGCCTGTAGACGTTGGCGCCGGCCCGCTGGTAGCGGCGGATTGCCTGGCGGGCAGACTTTTCGGATCCTGCGACCAGGACGTCGCGGCCGGTGAGATCAATGGTGAGCTGCATGGTGAACCCCTAGTTTTCTGCGCCGACGGTTTCGCTGCGGACCGGGATGGTGGAGGCGATGAGCACGCCACCCTTTTCCTCGTTGGTGGCCGGCCGGATCTGGCCGCGCTCCGGAACGAAGGAAATGGACTCGTCCTTCTGGTTGGGGGCGTTGACGAAGGAGCGGAAACGGCGGAGGCGCTCCGGGTCCTTCAGGGTCTCGGCCCACTCGTCCTCGTAGGTGTCAATGTGCTTGGCCATGGCTGCTTCAAGCTCTTCGGCAATGCCCAGGGAGTCGTTGACCACCACGTCCTCCACGTGCTTGATGCCGCCGTCGAGCTCTTCCTGCCAGCGCGCGGTGCGCTGGAGGCGGTCAGCAGTGCGGATGTAGTACATGAGGTAACGGTCGATGTACTTCAGCAGGGTTTCATCGTCCAGGTCCTTGGCCAGCAGCTGGGCATGCGCGGGCGTGGCGCCGCCGTTACCGCCAACGTAAAGGTTCCAACCGTCAGCCGTGGCAATCACGCCAACATCCTTACCGCGCGCTTCTGCACACTCGCGGGCGCAACCGGAGACGCCCATCTTCAGCTTGTGCGGGCTGCGGAGGCCGCGGTACCGCAGCTCCAAGGCGATGGCCATGGCCACGGAGTCCTGGACGCCGAACCGGCACCAGGTGGATCCAACACAGGACTTCACCGTGCGCAGGCTCTTGCCGTAGGCCTGGCCGGATTCAAAGCCGGCATCCACCAGTTCTTTCCAGATCTCAGGCAGTTGCTCCAGGCGCGCACCGAACATATCGATGCGCTGGCCACCGGTGATCTTGGTGTACAGGTTGTACTTCTCAGCAACAGCCGCGATGACACCCAGGCCCTTGGGCGTGATCTCACCGCCCGCGATGCGGGGAACCACAGAGTAAGTGCCGTCCTTCTGCATGTTCGCCAAAGCGCGGTCGTTGGTGTCCTGCAGCGAACCGCGGCCGGCGTCCAGGACGTACGCGGAGTGCTGGCTTGCCAGGATGGAGGCGATGGTCGGCTTGCAGATATCGCAACCCGCGCCGGTACCGTACTTGGCCATGATGTCTTCAAAGGACGTGAGTTCCAGGACGCGGATGGCGTCGAAGAGTTCCTGCCGGGAAAGGCTGATGTGCTCACAGAGTGCCTTGGAGACTTCAATGCCGGACTTCTGCAATTCGCCTTCCAGAAGCTTCTTGAGCATGGGGACGCAGGACCCACATTGAGTGCCCGCGCGGGTGCAGCCCTTCAGCTCGCCAAGTTCCTGCACAGGGGAATTGCCCTCGCAGGCACCGCAACCGTTGATGGTGTCGCGGATGGTGCCGGCAGCTACGTTATTGCAGGAACACAGGATCGCATCGTCCGGAAGCTCGGTCTCAGGAGCCTCCCCGCCACCGGCAGCGCTCAAATAGGCGCCAGGTTCGGCAGGGAGTTCGCGGCCCAGGAGCGGGCGGAGACTCATGTACGGGGAAGCGTCGCCCACGAAGATGCCGCCCAAAAGGGTCTTGGCATCATCGGTGGTGACAATCTTCTGGTAGACGCCACGAGCGGGGTCGGCGTAGACAATCTCCAAGGAGTGCTCGGTCCGGGCAAACGCGTCACCGAAGCTGGCCACGTCAACGCCGGACAACTTCAGCTTGGTAGCCGTGTCAAAACCCGGGAATGTTGCTTCGCCACCGTGCAGGCGATCAGCCACGATCTCGGCCATGGTGTTGGCCGGAGCCACCAGGCCCAGGCACATGCCTTCGAAGTTGGCCACTTCGCCGATGGCCCAAATGCCATCCACTTCCGTGGCACAGAAATCATTGATGACCACGCCGCCGCGCTGGCCCAGCCTAAACAGCTGCTCTTCACCTTCTGCAGCACGGAAAAGGTCGTCCCTGGGCCTGACGCCGATAGCCACAATCACGAGGTCCGCCTCGATGGTGCGGCCATCAGCCATCAGCACACCGGTGACGTTGCCGTCGTCGTCAGTGATGACTTCGGAGGGGAAAACCCCACCGTGGACTTCGAATCCCTTGGCCTCAATCAGACGGCCAAGTGCCTGGCCTGCACCCTCGTCCAGCTGGGTGTTCATCAGCCACGGAGCACCGTTGATAACAATCGGCGTGGCACCCAACTGCTCGGTGCCGGCAGCGGACTCAAGTCCAAGCAAACCCCCGCCAATGGTGACCGCGTTGACCTTACGGCCCAACTTTTCCCGCAGCTCGGCAATGGCCTTATTGATGGCCCAGACGTCCTCGAGCGTGCGGTAAACGTGGGTGTGCTCGGAACCCGGGATGGGGAGGCGGGCAGCGTCCGAACCGGAAGCCACCACCAAGTGGTCGTATTCGTACTTGTTGCCGGCAGCGGTGAGGACACTCTTGGCAGCGGGGTCGATCTTGACGGCGCGCTCGCCGGTCATCAACGTCAGGGCCTCGTGGTCCCACATGGAGGCATCGCCCAACGTGAGATCCACTCCGGTCTCGGTGAGGGCCTTGCTCAGCGCTACGCGATCATAGGGGAGGTGTGCCTCTTCGGTCAGCACCGTAACCTGCCAACCTTCAAGTCCGCGATTGACCATGGCATCGGCGAAACGGTGGGCAGCGGGGCCGCCGCCGACGACGACGACGCGGCGCGGGTTCTCTGTACTTGAAGTGTGTCCGGTCACTGGTGGGCCTTTCGCAGATGTTGCAGACGGATCTGTCGCAACTTGTGGTTCCAGCCTAGGGACGGGCAGTTTCGCTTCAGTTTCCCCTTTGTTTCGTGATCTTAACTTCTGCATCACGAACGCATTTCAGGTGGCGTGAGGTCTCTTTTACGCGTTCGTCACAAACACGGACAACCGATGAAACACCCCGGTCCTAGCTTGGAGTAGTGGCCGCAAGCGTGGCCCGGTCCGGGGGAGTGACGGTGAAAATGCCAGCACCCGGACACTGCGAGAGGGGCTGAAATGACCGTTATTCTGGACCGTGCCGACCACCTGACCACCACCGCCACGTGGCACCGTGTTTGCCCGGTGGACGAACTCGAACTGGCTTGGGGTGAGGCCGCATTGATCGCCGGACGTCAGGTTGCGCTGTTCCGCACTGCGCCCACCGAAGTCTTCGCTGTGGCACAGCAGGATCCGGCGACGCTCGCCAACGTCATGGCCCGCGGAATCATTGGATCACGCGGAAGCCGGCCAACCATCGCCTCGCCGCTGCACAAAGAGGTCTACGACCTCCAAACCGGTGAGTGCTTCACCAATCCCGAGCTGAAGCTCGACGCGTTTGCCACCCGTTTGGTGGATGGCTTCATTGAGGTTGAACTCTAAGAGCTTTACAAGCCCAATGCTTCGCGGACGTCCCTGAGAACATCATCCAGGGACGTTCGCGCTGCTTGGCGTGCAGCGGCCAGTTCCGCCGCGGACTCCACGGGCTGAATGACCTCCAGATAGCACTTGAGCTTGGGTTCCGTGCCGCTGGGACGAATGATGACGCGGCTCTGGTCCCGTGTAAGGTACAGCAAACCGTCCGTGGGAGGCAGGGCGTCGCTTCCTTCGGCAAGGTCAGTGAAGACCTCGACGGCGGAGCCTCCGAACACTTCGGGCGGGTTGACCCGCAACCGGTTCATCATGGCGTCGAGCAGTCCCAGATCGGCTACGCGGATACTGAGCTGGTCGCTCGCATGCAGCCCGTGTACCAGATACAGGTCATCGAGGGTGTCAAAGATGGTCTTGCCGTCTGCTTTGGCTGTTGCAGCAAGTTCCGCGATCAGCACTGCTGCTGAAATTCCGTCCTTGTCGCGCACCAAGTCCGGCGCCACGCAGTATCCCAAGGCTTCCTCATACCCGTAGCTGAGGTTGGGTACTCGTGAAATCCATTTGAAGCCGGTGAGGGTTTCCTCATGGGCGTACCCTGCTGCCGCCGCGATGCGGGAGAGCAACCGGGAGGACACGATCGAGTTGGCGAAGACGCCCGTTTGCGGCTCATCGCCAGAAGCAGCAGCCATGCGCGCTACTACGTGGGCGCCCAGGAGGGCTCCTACTTCGTCGCCGCGGAGCATCCGCCAAGCTCCCGTGGCGGGATGCAGCGCAGCAACGGCGGCCCGATCGGCGTCGGGGTCGTTGGCCAAAACGATGTCCGCATCTGAGTCGGCAGCAGCCGCTAGAGCCAGGTCCAGGGCGCCGGGCTCCTCCGGATTGGGGAACGCGACGGTGGGGAAGTCCGGATCCGGTTCTGCTTGTTCGGCAACCAGCGTGACATCGCTGAAGCCGGCAGCGTTCAGGACAGAGACGGCCGTTTCGCCGCCAACACCGTGCATGGGTGTCAGGACGATCTTGAGGTCCCGGGCAGGGAAATGTGCCCGATCCACCAGCCCTGCCATAGCACTTTCATACTCGCCGGCAATGGATGCGGGCAGCACGGTCCAGCCGTTCTCTGCCAGTTCAATCGAATCCAGGGCGCCAACGGCCTCGATCTTCGCTGCGATCCCGGCGTCGTAGGGTGCCACAATCTGCGAACCGCGTCCGTTTTCGGACACAGCGTGCCGTCCGAGGTAAACCTTGTAACCGTTGTCTTGCGGCGGGTTGTGGCTGGCTGTGACCATTACGCCGCCGTCGCAATCCAGTGAGCGGACCGCGTAGGCGAGCAACGGCGTCGGAAGCGCTGCCGGCATCAGGAAGGTTTCGATGCCTGCTGCTGTGAAGATCGCTGCGGTTTCCTGCGCGAAGATGTCCGAGTTATGGCGGGCATCGAAGCCGACGACGGCGCGAGGCCGGGTTCCGGGCGCAACTGAGGCTACCGTCTCGGCGAGGAAAGCGGCGAGGCCTGCCGCTGCCCGGCGGACAACAACGCGGTTCATCCGGTTGGGGCCGGGGCCGAGCGCTGCCCTGAGGCCGGCTGTGCCGAATTGCAGGGTGCCGTTGAAGCTGTCGCCCAGTTCCTGTGTTGCTCCCGCGTCACCGCTCTCAGCGAGCCGGGCGAGCTCCACCAGAGCCACCGCCGTCGCCGGATCCGGGTCTTGGGAAGCCCATTTGCGGGCGTCGGTGATGAGCTGGTCAAATGCGGCATCGCTGGATGTCATAGGGACCAAACTATCCTCATTGCGCACGGCAAGGGCAACGCGGGGTCAGATATGGCCCCTAAACAGGGTCGTAATGGGCCATATCTGACCTCGCGTTGCTTTAGAGGGAGCGGGATTGCACGGAAATGATGGTGTCGCCCTCCACGCTGAACGCGGAGGTTCCAGTGTTGCCCCAGTCAGGGAAGAACGTGTCCGAAACCACCGCCTCTCCAGCTCCGGCGAACACCTCAACCGAGGATGAGTCCAGCAGGATGGTGAGGTGTACTTTGCTGCCTGGGGAAGGCAACGCCACCTCGTGGTATGGGCTGAACTTCTCCGAGAAGTTGCTGGTCCCCGCCTTGGAACGGTCCACCCTGAGGGTGCCCGTTTCCTTGAAATAGGAGATGCGGAGGCCGGACCCGGAGCCTGATGATTGGCGAATGAGAATGCCTGCTTCGCGCGCGGAGGTCAGGTCCATGTCCAGCTCGATCAGCTGGGTGCGCCCTTGGAAGTCCTGGCCCAGGTCCGTCGCTGAGGAGCCGATGGTGAGGTTTTTGCTCTTCACATCACCGGAGCGTTCCAGCGTTTCCCGGGCCACGCTGGCTACTGCCGACCGTAATTCAAGCCGTTTTTTGCCTTTAACCAAGGTGAGTTCGCGGGGGATTGCCATGGAGCCGCGCCACGGAGTGGTGGGCACATCCTGGGCATAGTCCCAATTGCCCATCCACCCCAGAAGGACGGGTTTGTCCCCGGGCGCGCCGGAGATGGAGTTGGCCGCATAGTAGTCGGCGCCGTGGTCCAGCCACTGGGACTCGTTGAGGGGTGAGTCCGGAGTTGCAGCGTTTTCGGCCGTAAAGTGCGTGCCGTCGAATTCGCCCACAAAGTACTGCATGCCCGAGCCACCGGCGATCCCGCCGGGGTTGATGCTCAGCAGCATGACCCACTTCCTGGCGGTGGAGTCCGCCACGTCCATGTGGATGAGCTCCGGCACTTCCCAGAGCCCTCCCTGGGTGCCCACCCCGGAGAAATCACTGAGGAAGTCCCAGCGGAGCAGATCCGTGGACTTGAACATCTTGACTACCCGGGCGTCAGCCACCACGGTGGTCATCACCCAGTAGCGGCCGGGCTCGTACCAGGTGATTTTGGGGTCGCGGAAGTTGTTGTTGGCGGGCGCGAGGTTCAGTACGGGGTTGCCGTGATACTTCTGCCAGGTGGTCCCGTGGTCCAGGCTGAACGCCACCGACTGGGCTTGAACACCTTTGGGGAGGGCGCCATTCTTGCCGTAGGCGCTGGTATAGAGGGCCACCATGGGTGGGTTCTCCGCAGAGCCGAGACCGGAAGCGTTGTTCTTGTCCATCACCATGCAGCCGGAGAATATTTCTTCCTCGGGGCTCGCTTCCATGGCCACCGGCTGTTGTTCCCAGTGGATCAGGTCCTGGCTGGTGGAGTGGCCCCAGGACATGTTGCCCCAGGAGTTTCCGCGGGGGTTGTACTGGTAGAAGGTGTGGTAGGTGCCGTCGTGATAGATGAGCCCGTTGGGATCATTGAGCCAGTTCTTCTCAGCTGTCAGGTGGGCCACGGGCCGCCACGGATCGGACGGGGACGGCCGGTGGCCGCCTGGGGTGGGGACCGGCGTCGGGCTTTTCTTCTGTGCGCAGGACGCAGCAGAAAAGGCGACCACGACGGCGGCACTTGCGGCCAGCATCCGGCGGCGCGAAAGGTGGGGGTTAGGCAAAGTCATGGGGAAGATCCTGGGGGTTGGGGGTTGGCAAGGGTGCCGATCCTCGTGGGACCGGTCACCCCTGCCTTGGCCTGACGGCCGGGTGTTGCTGCCTACTTGTAGAGGCCTTCGCCGCCAACGCGGACGTTGGTGGGAAGGTAACCGAACGGGCCAAGGCCGTTTTGGCCGAAGCTGCGGTCCACCTGTGTCACGCCGCCTTGGAAGTTCATCTTCACCGTGGGTGACAGTGATCCGCCGCGGACGCCGTCCACGTTGTCAATGAAGGACTGGACGAGGCCGCCCGGCTGGACGTAGTGCGAGTAGGCCTGGAACTGGCGGCCGTTCTGACGCGGGTCCGGACCCTCCGGAGCGTTGGCCGGCATGTTCAGGTCCGTGGGGGATCCCAGGGCCAGGCCGCTGTTGTTGACCGGTTGGTAGTCGGAGCGGACGCCGTCGCCGACGAAACCGTACACACCATCCGGGCCGCGCATTCCATCTGCGTACGTGAACTGGTGGCTGATGGTGAACAGGTAGTACTTGTTCTTGCCGTTCTCGTTTTGGATGAAGATCTGCGGACGCTCGGTCTGGTCGTTCACGCAGTTGGCGGAGAGGACCGGAGGCAGGAAGCTCCACTTGGTGAGGTCCTTGTTGTCCGCGACAGCGAGGCCTACGTTGGCGGTCTGGTACCAGGCGCCCGTGCTGTTGACCTGGGCTACGGTCTCTGCGTTGGGGTCGCCCGGGGCGTAGCCGAGGTCTTCCTGCTTGCATTTGTAGGAGCCGCGGGTGCCGCCGGTGTTGCCTTCGAAGACCATGAAGGTTTTGCCAGGGTGGGCGGGATCAGCAAAGGTGTAGGGATCACGGAATGCAAAGCCGGGATTCTGGGCCTTGTTCTGGTACAGCTTTCCGTCCGGTTCCAGCAGTTTGGTGTGTTGGAAGCCGTCGAAGGTCACGCCGTCCTTGGTGGCATGGATGTTTCCCAGTGCCTTGGCGATTGCGGCGTCCGGAGCGATCCCGCCGCCTCCCGCATTCCGCTCGGCCACATCGTAGAACGTGGTGGCCGTGTAGAAGACGTTGATCTTGTTGCCCTGCATGAGGCGCGTGGAACCGGACCATTCCGTGTTGCCGATGGACGTGTTGTCCAGGAACAGGTGTCCGCCGTAGTTCCATTTGTCCTTGGCGGGATCGGCGTTGGTTTTGCGGAAGAAGTAGCCGATCCTGGCGTTCCAGTGGCGCTGGTCGAAACCGTAGCCGGCGTGCCGGTCAGCCACCAGGGAGAAGACTACGTCCCAGCCCTTGTAGCTGATCTGGTTGGCGTTCTCGTCCGTCAGGGACCAGGTGTCCCATACCCAGACGTCCTCGTTCATGGCAGGGAAGTCCTTGGGGATTTCCGGCATGGTGACGTCGGGGCTCATGGAGTTCTGGCCAGGGGCAACGTTGGGGTTGCTCTGGGCCATGATCTGTTTGGCGTCGGCCCGCGTCCATTTGGACGTGAAGTCTGCCGCGGGATCATAGGCCTGCTGCGTGTGGGTGGTTGGCAGCGGGAAGCCGGGCGTGGGTGCCGGCATGGTGCTCGACGGCGGGTCGGCCGGCAGGTTGGCCTGCGCGGCGGGCGTCACCAGCAGGATGCTGCCGGCCACGCCGGCCGCTGCTGCCACGGCCACTGCCTGTCGCAGCCGGCGGCGCGGCCGTTGAGGGGTTAAGTGCGTGTTCATGCTTGCTCTTCTCGCGGAGTTGTACTTCGTGGAGTGGGGCGCATGCCCTGACCCCCTGATGGGGGGTTCTCTACTACTCAGGCGTCCGTCGATCCGCCGAGGCGCCATCGATGGACGCCATTGTTTCCATGTGCGGGGAAGCTTTTCAGCCATCCGCCGCGGTGGTTACGGTACGTCGACTTACCGGAACACTCTCCACGCTAGACACGTGTTAGGTGGTAGATCAAAGGGCGTTGCGGGGACCTTTTCCGGTTACTGCCGAGTACATGCGCAAGCGCTTACATTGCCAACGTGCGCGCGTGACATTTTTGGGCAGAGAGGGGCAAATGTTTCGCCATAAAGCATATTTATTCTGAGAATTCGCTGTGTATCTGGATCGGCCGCCAAATTGTTAGCGCGCACCTTTTTAGCGATGAAACTCCTGGGCATCCCTGCGGGTTAAAGCGCAGCGGGGCCACCAATGATTCAGTGACCCCGCGGTGCTCATGAGAGCGATGCCTAGAGTTTTGCGATGATTTCCGCCAGAAGTTTGGAGATCCGGTTGCCTGCTGCGTGTCCGGCTTCGAGCACTTCGGCGTGGCTCAACGGAACCGGGCTGATACCCGCTGCCAGATTGGTAACCAGGGAGATGCCGAAAACTTCCATGCCTGCATGGCGGCCGGCGATTGCTTCGAGCGCCGTGGACATGCCCACCAGATCGGCCCCTATCCGCTTGGCGTACTGGACCTCTGCCGGCGTCTCATAGTGGGGGCCCGTGAACTGTGCGTACACGCCTTCTTGGAGGGACGGATCTACTTCCCGCGCGAGATCTCGGATTCGTGAGGAGTAGAGGTCCGTGAGGTCAACGAATGTTGCGCCTTCAAGCGGTGAGGTGGCCGTGAGGTTGATGTGGTCACTGATCAGTACCGGGGTCCCCGGGGTCCAATCCTCGTTGAGGCCACCGCAACCATTGGTGAGCACCAGCGTGGTGCAACCGGCCGCTGCTGCCGTCCGAACGCCGTGCACTACGGACCGCACGCCGCGGCCTTCGTAATAGTGGGTCCTGGCGCCGAGCACCAAGGCTCGCTTGCCCTCCTTGGTGAGGACGGAGCGGATGGTGCCAACATGGCCCACCACCGCTGGTTTATGGAAACCGGGAACCTCGGAAGCGTTCAGGGTCGCGGTGGTTTCGCCGATCAGGTCGGCGGCTTCCGCCCATCCGGATCCGAGCACCAGGGCTACGTCATGGGACTCGACGCCGGTCTCCGCGGCGATGAAGTCCGCAGCGGCCTTCGCGGCCTCGAAAGGGTCAGTGTTCATCAGCTCAGTGTTACTCACTGGTACAAGCTACCTTGCGGCCGCAGGACTTTGGTAGGGACAGAGCGCGGGTGAGGTTCGGCTGGGTGGCGACCAGCGTGGCAATGAGCGAGAATTGAGGATTGTGACCACCCAAGTTGACTTCAGTGCCCCCCGTATCGCGATCCTGGGAGGTGGTCCCGGCGGATATGAAGCTGCCATGGTGGCCGCCTCGCTCGGCGCGCACGTCACCATCATCGAGCGGGCAGGCCTCGGCGGCTCCGCGGTGCTGACCGACGTCGTGCCTTCCAAAACCCTTATTGCCACCGCCGACCTCATGACACGCGTCGGTGAGGCGGACGAACTTGGAGTGAAGTTCGACGGCGACGGCACCGCTTCCAAGCCCCGCGCCGACCTCAAGCACATCAATGATCGCGTCCTCACTCTGGCCCATGGCCAGTCTGATGACATCCGTGCCGGACTCGAGCGCCTGGGCGTGGAGATCGTCATCGGTTCCGGGAAGCTGCTGGACAACAACACCATCGAAGTCCTCACCATTGATGGCACCCGCACCATCGACGCCGACGCCATCCTTCTGGCTGTTGGCGCACACCCGCGTGAACTCCCCACGGCAAAGCCGGACGGCGAACGCATCCTCAACTGGGCCCAGATCTACAACCTGGACGAGCTTCCCGAGGAACTCATTGTTGTGGGTTCGGGCGTTACCGGTGCCGAGTTCGCCTCCGCCTACAACGGCCTCGGCTCCAAGGTCACCTTGATCTCCAGCCGCGACCAGGTCCTTCCGGGCGAAGACACCGACGCCGCCAAGCTGCTGGAAGGCGTCTTTGAACGCCGCGGCGTCAACGTTTTGTCCAAGTCCCGCGCCAACGCAGTAGAGCGAACGGACGACGGCGTGAAGGTCACCTTGGGTGACGGCTCGATCGTGACAGGTACTCACTGCCTGGTGTGTGTCGGCTCCATCCCCAACACCGCAGGCATCGGCCTTGAAGAAGCCGGCGTGACCCTCACGGAGTCCGGGCACATCAAGGTGGACGGCGTTTCCCGCACCACTGCCCCCAACATCTACGCTGCAGGGGACTGCACGGGTGTCTTCGCCTTGGCATCCGTTGCTGCCATGCAGGGACGCATCGCGATCGCGCACTTCATGGGTGATGGCGTCAAGCCGCTCAAGCTCAACCAAGTGGCCTCCAACATCTTCACGTCCCCGGAAATTGCCTCCGTGGGCGTCTCCGAGGCAGACCTCGCGTCAGGCAAGTATCAGGGTGACGTTGTGATGTTGTCCCTGCTGAGCAACGCCCGCGCCAAGATGCGCAACACCAAAGACGGCTTCGTGAAGATCATCGCCCGCAAGGGATCCGGCACCGTGATTGGTGGCGTGGTGGTTGGACCCAACGCCTCTGAACTCATCTTCCCGATCTCTGTGGCAGTGACACAGAAGCTCCACGTTGATGACGTAGCCAGTGCCTTCACGGTGTACCCGTCGCTGACCGGTTCCATCTCGGAGGCCGCGCGGCGCCTGCACGTGCACATGTAGCTCAACCTTTAGCGAGTACGGACGCCCGTTTCGGGGGTTCCCTGCCAATCATGCCGTGCGCACGGCACTCCCGGCAGGGAACCATCGAGGCGGGCTCTGTGCGTGCCTAGGTTTGGAGTGCCGCGAGGGCTTCGGCCAACGGCATGTGCAGGGCAGGTCCGTGGCCCGGCAGGATCACGGTGGCTTGGGCGGTGGCCTTTTCAGCGGCTTGGAGGGTGGCTTGGGCGGTGGCTTGCTCCGCACCCAGCGATAGTGCCGAATCGAGGGCCCCGGCGGCGTCTGTGTGGTACATCTTGTGCAGCATTTGCGGGCCGGATCTCCGGCTGATCGGATGGCCGCTCACAAAGGTGTCACCTACGGCAATGGCCCCGGCCGTCGGCATCAGCAAGGCCACGTTACCGGGGGTATGTCCCGGCAGGAGGATGGCTTCCGGCTTTCCCGGCAGGTTCCGGAGTGCTCCAACTGTCCAAGCCCCGGCACTCGTGGCCGGTTCCGCCTGCAGGGCCTTGGCCTTGATGACATGCAGCATCCAACGGAAAACGCGGGGACGCCAAGCACGAACCAGGACCTGGCCCAACGTGACCTGATGTTTCTCCTTGCCCTGGACATGGGCCAGTTCCTCTGGGGAACACAGGATGGGCGTGCCGAAGGTCCGTGAAAAGTAGGCTGCAGATCCTGTATGGTCCACGTGCCCATGCGTGATGAGCATGGCCTTCGCGTCAGCAGGCTCCAAGCCCAGCCCACGGATGGACTCGAGGACCAGCCCGCGGTCTGCAGGGTAACCGCCGTCGATCAGCATGAATCCCGAATCATCCCGCACGATCAGCCAGTTGGACGCCGGTCCTTCCACAAGAAAGACGCCTGGCGCCTGCTCGGTTACGTTCACCCGAGCAGTCTAAGCGCCCGATTCGATGGTTCCCTGCTGATCATGCCGTGCGCACGGCACTCCGAGCAGGGAACCCCCGAATCGGAGCAGGGAACCCCCGAACCACGGGCTACGCGGCAGCAGCTTGGAAGTGCTTCTCAATGATTCCCTTGATGTCCTCGTGGCATCCTCCGCAGCCTGTTCCGGCGCGGGTGGCCTTGGAAACCTCACCCACAGTGCCGCAGCCCTCCACCACGGAGTCCTCAATGCCGGCCGCACTGACTCCGGCGCAACGGCAAATAGTCCGTTGGGGATCGTTGCTGGTGGCCCCGGCATCGAGTTGGTCCGGCCCGTCGAGGCGGAGCAACAAGGAGCGGTCCGCGGGCAGTTCCGAGGCACGTTCGAACAAGACCACCAGCTCGGCGGCAGTGCGGGGCATGCCTACCGCAACCAAACCCTCCAACACTCCGCCGCGGGTGGTCATTTTGACGTACCGGCCATGCTCGGGATCGGCCCACTGGGAGATCTGCCGGCGCGCCCGCCCGGGCACAGCTCCGGCTTCCAGCAACTCCTCATCCCACGGGTCAGCCTGGTTGTCGCCGGCCACGGCGAGGTTGATGCCGCGTGCCTTCAAGACAACCACTCCGGGCTGCTCAGTGGGCAGTGCTTCCAAGGCATCCGCAGCTGCCTGGCCATCACGGGCAAGGACCACGAGGTACTCGGCCAACCACTCGGCCTGCCGCCAGCCCGGACCAACCAGGCCCGAGGGGCCAAGGGCATGACGGCAATCAACACAGGCAGCGTCCGGGCAGCGGACTTCAGCGCAGTCGCCGATCGCGAACATGTGGGGCTCGTGATAGGTGCGGAGATGGTGATCAACCAGAATGCCGGAGGCAACGGGAAGGCCACAGCCCTCCGCCAACTCGATGCGGGGGCGCACACCACAGGACAACACCAGCAGGTCGCCGTCGATCGCCGAGCCGTCGTCCAGCAGTAAAGCCGAGAAGCTCCCACCTGGTCCGGCTGTCTCCACGCCGGTGGACCGTGCGTTACCTGCCATGCGGACGCCACCGGTCCGCAGGCTGTTGGTGAGGACCGATCCACTGCCGCGGTCAATGCTACGGCCCAGCGGGAAGGGACCGTTGTGAACCACAGTGGTCCGGGCGCCTTCTTCGGAGGCAGCCAGGGCAGTCTCCAAACCGAGCACACCACCACCCAACACCACCACGTGCTTGCCCTCGGCAACGGCTGCGCGAAGCACGGCGGCATCCTGGAGATCCCGCAAAGTAGTCACACCGGGAGGAAGCACCGGCCCGGAGGGATCAGGGTTGAGGCCGGTGAGGTTCGGAATCACTGGACGGGATCCGGTAGCGAATACCAGCCGGTCATAATGCTCCGTGGTCCCATCGGACAAGGCTACGTTCTGGCGGGCACGGTCGATCCGCTTGACCTTTATGCCCAACCTCACGTCCACGCCGTCGGCCTCCAACTCGGCGGCATCCGCCATGGCCAGAGCCTCGGCGGTGGTCCGGCCGACGCCCAACTCGGCAACCATCACACGGTTATACGCGGCTTCCGCTTCTTGACCAATCACCAGCAACTGCACCAAACCGGTGCGCACGGTGGGCAGCAATTCGTCCACGAGCCGGGCAGCCACCGGGCCGAATCCAACAACAACAATGCGCTCGCTCATGAGGCCTCCTTGACGTGCACCGGGAGCCCGGCCATGGCCGGAATACTCGAAGAACCCGAGGCCGGTGCCTGTGCGGCAACTGCCTTCCGGACCCACACCCGGCTGGTCTTGAATTCCGGCATGCCGGAAATGGGATCTGTGGCCGCCTCCGTAAGGCGGTTGGCGTTTTCCTGGCCAGGGAAGTGGAACGGCAGGAAGACAGTGTCAGGCCGGACCGAGGTGCTGAGCTCAGCCCGGCACAGGACCTCGCCGCGCTGGTTGGTCACGGTGGCGTAGTCGCCGTCGGCAATCCCGCGCGTAGCTGCCGTGCCCGGGTGAATGAGGAGCCGGGCCTGCGGCTGCGATGCCAGGAGTTCGCTCACGCGCCGGGTCTGCGCACCGGATTGGTAGTGCTCAAGAAGCCTGCCGGTTGCCAGGGCCAGGGAATCGTCGGCGAACGACCGGACGGCCCGTTTGGATGGTGTCACCGGCACCATGACGGCCCGGCCATCAGCGTGGGCAAATCCGTTGGTGAATAGACGTGGCGTCCCGGTGCTTCCCACAGGGTAGGGCCAGTAAGCGGCTTCGCCACGGTCCAGCATGGCGTAATCGATGCCCGAGTAGTCCGCCAAACCACCTGCAGATGCCAGGCGCAGCTCTTCAAAAACGGTCTCGGGATCATCGCTGAACGTTGAAGGAGCCTCAAGCAACTCTGCAAGCCTGGACATGAGCCACAGCTCGCTGCGGACACCGGGAGGAGGAGTCAGCGCCCGACGACGCCGGATCACGCGGCCCTCAAGGTTGGTCAGGGTGCCTTCTTCCTCTGCCCACTGGGTGACGGGCAAAACCAAGTCCGCTTCGGCAGCGGTCTCGGACATGAAGAAGTCGCAGACCACCAGGAAGTCCAGGCTCCGGAGTCCTTGGATCACTGCATTGGTATCGGGCGCTGACACCACCACATTGGCGCCGTGCACGAAGAGGCACCGGACGCCGTCGGGCTTTCCAAGGGAGGTGAGAAGTTCGACGGCGGGCAGGCCGGGTCCCGGGATCAGTGACTCGTCGATGCCCCACACTCGGGCCATATGGGCGCGGGCTGCGGGGTCGGTGATCTTGCGATAGCCCGGGAGCTGATCTGCTTTCTGCCCGTGTTCGCGGCCGCCCTGACCGTTGCCTTGGCCGGTGAGCGTGCCGTAGCCGCTGCGGGCGGAGCCGGGCAGGCCCAGGAGGAGGCTGAGGTTGATGGCCGCGGTGGCGGTGTCCGTGCCGTCCACGTGCTGTTCCACGCCCCGGCCACTGAGGATGTAGCTGCCACCGTTGCTGGCGCCTTGGGCCAGGCGGCGGGCTGTTTCACGGATGAGGTTGGCCGGGACGCCTGTGATGGTTTGGACGCGCTCGGGCCAGAACGAGGACAGGCTGCGCACCACCGCCGCGTAACCGTGGGTGTTGGCGGCGATGTACTCGGAATCAGCGAGTCCTTCGTGGACCACCACATGGCTGATCCCCAAAAGAAGCGCCAGATCGGTGCCGGGGGTCGGCTGCAGGTGGAGGCCGCCGCCGTCGGACGTGAACGCAGCAGTAGCCGAGCGGCGGGGATCCACCACAATCAGCCCGCCGGCGTCGCGCGCGCCCTGTAAATGTTGGACGAACGGTGGCATGGTCTCGGCAACGTTGGATCCGAGCATGAGGATCACCGACGCGGTGTCCAGGTCCGTGACGGGGAAGGGGAGCCCCCGGTCCACGCCGAACGCCCGGTTGCCGGCGGCTGCAGCCGATGACATGCAGAACCGGCCGTTGTAATCGATCCGCGAGGTGCGCAGGGCCAGCCGGGCGAACTTTCCCAGCAGGTAAGCCTTCTCGTTGGTGAGGCCGCCACCGCCGAACACCCCCACGGCGTCGTTCCCGTACTGCGCCTGTGTGTCCTTCACCGCCGAGGTGATCAGCGTGAGCGCCATGTCCCAGGAGATCGGCTGGTGCACACCGTCCGAGCCCTTGAGCATGGGTTCAGTGACTCGTCCATTGTGACGCAACAACGACGCCGATGTCCAGCCCTTGCGGCACAGCCCGCCCCGGTTGGTGGGGAAGTCGCGCCCGGATACTTCCAGGGGCACGGCAGGCTGGACCGGTTCTGCGGCCGGTGCCGGCGCTGCCGCGGTCCCCCCGGCTGCGGGTGCAGCCGGGGTCAGCGTCATGGCGCACTGGAGGGCGCAGTAGGGGCAGTGGGTATCGGCGCCGTTGGGCATCTAGATGTGTCCGATCGTGTTGCGCTTCTGAGCGGGACGGATGTAGCAGACCCAGCAGACAAGGAGCATCAAGACATAGGCTCCAACGAATCCGTAGAACGCCGGGGTGTAGGAGCCGCTGGATGAGTTCGAAGCGTTGAGTACCTGCGGGATGACAAAGCCGCCGTAAGCGCCGATTGCGGAGATCAGGCCCAGCGAGGAAGAAGCCAGCCGTGCAGTGGTGGCCGTTGGGGCACCTGAGCGGGCTGCCCGGCTGGAGGTGGCGAAGATGACCGGGATCATGCGGTACGTTGCGCCGTTTCCGAAGCCGCTGGCCAGGAAGAGCAGGAGGAACAAGGTGAGGAAGAGCCAGAAGTTCTTCAAGGGCAGCGTCCAGATCATGGTCAGGGTGATCACGGCCATGGAGGCGAATGAGGTGATGGTCATGCGGGCGCCACCCATGCGGTCGGCCATGCGGCCACCGTAGGGGCGGGCCAGGGAACCCACCAGCGGGCCCAGGAAGGCCAGCGAGAGGGCCGCAGCGCCGACGTGGATGGAGGAGAAGTCCGGGAAATAGTCCTTGATCAGCTTGGGGAAGACGCCAGCGAAGCCGATGAACGAGCCGAACGTTCCAATGTAGAGGAACGCCATGATCCACAGGTGCGGTTCCTTGAGGGCAGCCAGGGAACCGGCCACATCACCTTTGGCGCTGGTGAGGTTGTTCATGTACTTGTAGGCACCGAAGGCGGCAATGATGATCAGCGGAATCCAGATGATGCCCGCCATGGGCAGGTTCACGGTTCCGGCGGCCAGCAGCGTGATGGCGATCGGGACAACAAGCTGCGCGACGGCGGCACCCAGGTTTCCGCCGGCAGCGTTCAGGCCCAGCGCCCAACCCTTTTCGCGGGCGGGGTAGAAGAAGGTGATGTTGGCCATGGAGCTGGCGAAGTTGCCGCCACCGAAGCCGGCGAGTGCGGCCATGAGGAGCATGACGCCGAAGGGTGTCTCCGGGTTGGAGACACAAAGTGCCAGCCCCGTGGTGGGGATCAGCAGGAGCAGTGCCGAGACAATGGTCCAGTTCCGGCCACCGAACTTGGGAACCATGAAGGTGTAGGGAATGCGGAGTGTTGCACCTACAAGGCTGGGGATGGAGATGAGCCAGAAGATCTGGTTGGTATCGAAGGTGAAGCCGGCTGCCGGGAGCTGGACCACCACGATGGACCACAACTGCCAGACGACGAAGCCGAGGAATTCGGCAAAAATGGACCAGTAGAGATTGCGCTTGGCGATGGACCGGCCTTCGGACTCCCATTGGCCCTTGTCTTCGGCATCCCAATTGGCGATCCAACGGCCAGGGCGGTGCTCAAGGGTGGAAGTGGCGGTGGCAGTGGACTGGGCGGGAGCCAGTGCATCTGCGGTGCGGTCAACAGTCACGGAAGTGCCTCCTTGGTGGGGGACGTTGTTCTTCCAAGGTAGGTTTGGCGCATTTCACGGACGGTCGCCGTTTGTAAACGCCCTGTGACATTTCCCTATCGGCGGGGTCACCGGCGCGTGAGGCGGTGGTGAGGTAATGTGGCGCGGACCACAGAGTGGGATTTTTCCGTGTGTCCGCATATTGGACTTCGTTGTCCAGCTAATGGACAGCGGGAACTATTATTGAACTCTCGAATAATCCTTCGCCGGGTAGGCTCTCGGGGCTTCGGCCGGCGTGAAAGAAAGCTGCAAAAACATGTCTTCCACCGCACCATCCAAGGAAGGCGAGTCCACTAAGCCAGTGAACTCGCGGGGCAAGGTGATCTTCGCGAGCCTGATCGGCACGACGATCGAGTTCTACGACTTCTACGCCTATGCCACCGCGTCGGTACTCGTCTTCCCGAAGCTCTTCTTCCCTGACGCCACTGACATCAATGCGCTGCTCAGTGCGTTCGCCATCTTCGGTGTCGCCTTCTTCGCCCGGCCCATCGGCGCCGTAGTCTTCGGCCACTTCGGTGACAAGATCGGCCGCAAGGGAACCCTGGTAGCATCGCTGCTGACCATGGGTATTGCTACCTTCCTCATTGGTCTCCTGCCTACCGCCTCCATGGCCGGGTGGGCCGTTCTGGCCCCCATCATGCTGGTGGTCCTGCGCTTCTTCCAGGGCCTGGCCTTGGGTGGAGAGTGGTCCGGCGCGGCATTGCTCGCCACGGAGAACGCCCCCGAGGGCAAGCGCGCCATCTACGGAACGTTCCCGCAGTTGGGTGCTCCCATCGGCTTCATCATTGCCAATGTCATCTTTATCTGGATGAACGTGGCCTTGAGTGCCGAAGAATTCCTCGCTTGGGGCTGGAGGGTACCGTTCATCCTCAGCGCGGTACTGGTGATCGTGGGTCTTTATGTTCGTTTGAAGCTGGTGGAGAGCGTTTCCTTCACCAAGGTGATCGAGCAGGAGAAGGTCCAGAAGCTGCCCCTCGCGGCCACCCTCAAGAGCCACTGGCGCCCCGTTGTGGCCGGCACCTTCATCATGTTCGCCACCTACGTGCTCTTCTACATCATGACCACGTTCACCTTGTCCTACGGCACCAAGCCCACGCTGGCCGGCGCCCAGGCAGCCGCGGAAAAGGCCGGAAAGCCCATGACCGCCGATCAGATCGCAGCCTTCGTTCCCGGCCTGGGGATCACCCGCTCGGACTTCCTCTGGATGCTGATCATCGGCGTCGTCTTCTTCGGCATCTTCACCGTGGTCTCCGGGCCGCTGGCTGAGAAGTGGGGACGACGCAAGTTCCTGCTGGGCGTCACCGCCGGCATCTTCGTCTTCGGTGCGCTCTGGTTCACCATGTTCGGACCCGGCCAGGCGGCAGCTATGGTCGGCCTCATTGTGGGCTTCACGCTGATGGGACTCACCTTTGGCCCCATGGCGGCCATCCTTCCCGAACTGTTCCCGGCCAACGTCCGCTACACCGGGTCAGCGGTTGCGTACAACCTGTCCTCCATGATCGGTGCAGCACCTGCGTCGTTCGTGGCAATCGCGCTCTGGTCGGTAGCCAATGGCAGCACCTGGCTGGTGGGCGCCTACATGGCCGCCGCGGCTGTGGTCACTTTCATTGCGCTCTGGCTGACACGCGAAACCAAGGACACAGACTACGAGAACAACGTGGCCTAAGTACCCCTTAACGACGGCGGCTCCGCACCATGGGTGCGGAGCCGCCGTCGTGTTCGGGGTGCTTTGCGTTAGTCCTCGATGGTGGCGATGACCGCGCCGGCGGCGACGGTCTCACCGGCAGTGGCGGAGAGGCCACGAACGGTACCGGCCTTGTGGGCGGTGAGCGGCTGCTCCATCTTCATGGCTTCCAGGACCACAATCAGATCGCCCTCGGCTACAACGTCACCTTCAGAAGCTGCCACCTTGACGATGGTGCCCTGCATGGGGGAAGTGAGTGCGTTGCCGCCCGCGGCTGCAGCCGTGGCGCCTGCCGAACGGGAGCGCTTCTTGGACTTGCCGGACTTGGTACCTGAACCGCTGGAAACTGCTGCAGCGCCGCCACCCAGGCCGGACGGCAGGACCACCTCAAGGCGTTTGCCACCAACCTCAACGACGACGCGCTGGCGTTCACCGGCGTCGGGCGTCTCAACACCGGCTACGCCGGCCGACCACGCCGGGATGCTGTTGACGAACTCGGTCTCGATCCAGCGCGTGTGGACCTGGAACGGGCCCTCGGCGGGGGCGAAAGCGGGATCGGTGACCACTGCGAGGTCGAAGGGGATAACGGTGGGAATACCCTCAACCACCATCTCCTCCAATGCCCGGCGTGAACGCTGGAGCGCTTGTTCGCGGGTGGCTCCGGTGATGATCAGCTTGGAGAGCATGGAATCGAAGTTGCCGCTGATGACGTCCCCCTGCTCCACGCCGGAATCGATCCGGACGCCGGGTCCGGTGGGGTTTTTCAGCGTGGTGATGGTTCCCGGGGCGGGCATGAAGTTGCGGCCCGGGTCCTCGCCGGTGATGCGGAACTCGAAGGAGTGGCCTCGGACCTCGGGATCCTCATAGCCAAGTGCTTCACCGCGGGCGATGCGGAACTGCTCGCGGACGAGGTCGATTCCCGTGACTTCCTCGGACACGCAGTGCTCCACCTGGAGGCGAGTGTTGACCTCGAGGAAGGAGATGGTGCCGTCCTGGCCTACCAGGAACTCACAGGTGCCGGCGCCGAGGTAGTTGGCTTCCTTCAAGATGGCCTTGGAGGACTCATAGAGGCGCTTGTTCTGCTCTTCGCTGAGGTACGGAGCGGGTGCTTCTTCAACAAGCTTCTGGTTGCGGCGCTGGAGTGAGCAGTCGCGCGTGGAGACCACAACGACGTTGCCGAAAGCATCGGCCAGGCACTGTGTTTCAACGTGGCGCGGGGCGTCAAGGAACCGCTCAATGAAGCACTCGCCTCGGCCGAAAGCTGCGATTGCCTCGCGGACCGCTGACTCGTAGAGCTCGGGGATTTCTTCCATGGTGCGGGCCACTTTGATGCCGCGCCCACCACCGCCGAAGGCAGCCTTGATCGCTACCGGCAGGCCGAATTCTTCGGCGAACTTCAGGATTTCGTCCGCAGATTCCACGGGATCGGCCGTGCCGGGGACCAGGGGAGCGCCAACCTTTTCTGCGATGTGGCGGGCCTGCACCTTGTCACCGAGGGCCGAAATGGCTTCGGGGGAGGGGCCGATCCACGTGATGCCGGCGTCGATGACCTTGGCGGCGAACTCGGCATTCTCTGCAAGGAAACCGTAACCCGGGTGGATGGCGTCGGCGCCGGACTGCTTGGCGACGTCGATGATCTTATCCATCACCAGGTACGACTCGGCGGCGGTGTTGCCGCCCAGAGCATAGGCTTCGTCGGCAAGGCGGACGTGGAGGGCATCACGGTCAGGGTCGGCGTAAACCGCTACGGAGGCAATGCCTTCGTCCCGGGCGGCTCGGATGATGCGGACCGCGATTTCGCCGCGGTTGGCAATCAAGACCTTGGTAAGAGGGCTGGAAATGGGCTGCGCCGGGTTAGCTGACAAGTTGTTGACTCCTTCTGTCCTTGAGGAGCCTAGCGCGATTGTGAGGGTTCCGCCCATATTGATGGGGGATTCCGTGTGTGAGGCGATGTTCCTTTGTAGGGTTGCTACAAAACGCGTTTACTGCTCGTTCACTGCCCACAACTCGGTGATACCCACATTTGCGTGGATCAGTAGATCCCTGAGAGTGGAGATTGAAAGCCCGACGACGGCGTGCGGGTCGCCGTCAACCTTGCGGATGAAAGCCCCGCCCAAGCCGTCGATGGTGAAGGAGCCGGCGCAGTGAAGGGGTTCTCCCGTGGCAATGTAGGCGTCGATGTCTTGTGGGCTCATGTGAGCGAAATGGACCTCGGCGCTGGATACCGCACCAACGGTGGCGCCAGTGCCTTCCGGAGCGTCGTCGTTCGCGTCAGCGGCGTCCGCGTCAGCGGCGGTGTCCCGGCAGTCAACCAACCAGTGCCCTGTGTGGAGCACACCCTGCGAGCCGCTCATCCGCAGCATCCGTTCACGCGCAACCTCAGCGGTATAGGGCTTGCCGTGGGACTCGCCGTCGAACTCGAAGACCGAATCGCAGCCGATCACCAAAGCACCTTCAGCTTCCGGAAGAGCGGCAACAGCCTCGGCCTTGGCACGGGCCAACAGGAGCGCGGTGTCGTGGGCGTCGGTCACACCGTACTTGGCCTGGACTGCGTCCTCGTCCACGTCCGAAACCAGGACGTCGTGCTGGATCCCGGCCTCGGTGAGCAGCTTGGTGCGGGCAGGGGACTGGGAGGCAAGAATCAATCGGGTCACGCACCCCAGCCTAATACCAACCATCTCTCACATCCCGCGTGCTAATGACCAACCATCTCTCACATCCCGCGTGCTTAAACCAAACGTTCTCTCACTTGCCCCAAGCAAGTGAGAGAACGTTCGTGAATATGGGCTGTTATGTGAGTGAGGGTTAGTGGACCAGTTCCTCCGAGCCGGCCTTCCGACGGTCGGTTCGGTTCAGCTTTGCGCCTTCAACATCCACGTCCGGGAGGATGCGTTCCAGCCACTTGGGCAGCCACCAGGCCTTCTCGCCCAAGAGGTACATGACGGCGGGAACAATGGTCATGCGTACCACGAAGGCGTCAATCAGCACTCCGAATGCCATGGCGAACCCAAGCGGACGGACCATGGTGAGGTGGCTGAAGATGAAGCCGGAGAACACGCTCACCATGATGATCGCGGCCGCGGTGACCACGGCTGCGGCGTGACTGAAACCGGAGCGGACAGCGTGCTTGGCAGATTCGCCGTGCATGAACGACTCCCGCATGCCGGAGGTGATGAACACCTGGTAGTCCATGGCAAGTCCGAACAGCACTCCAATCAGGATGATGGGCAAGAAGCTCAGGACAGCGCCCGGGTTGGCGACGTCGAAGATGCCTCCCAGCCAACCCCACTGGTACACGGCAACCACGGCGCCGAAAGCGGCGGCCAGCGAGAGCAGGAAACCGCCGGTGGCCAGCAGGGGAACCACCATGGAGCGGAAGACCAGCAGCAACAGCAGCAGGGAGAGTCCCACCACGATCGCCAAATATGGTGGCAAGGCCGCGCCGAGCTTGTTGGACACATCGATGTTGCCTGCGGTTTGGCCCGTCAGGCCAATGGTGACGCCGAGGTCGTCGTTGATGACTGAGCCCTTGGCGCGGAGATCGGACACCACCTGCACAGTGCCTGCGCTGGCCGGCCCTTCCTTCGGAATGACTTGGAAGACGGCGGTGCGGCGGTCTTCACTGAGTGCAATCGGTACGGCGGCGATCACATTCTCGACGCTGCGGAGCTGGTCCGCGACGTCGAATTTCTTGTTGTTGGCGTCATTCTCGCTGAGGCCTTCCGGAAACTCACCCACCACGATGATGGGGCCGGTCATGCCTTCACCGAAGCTGCTGCGGGTGAGGTCGTAGGCCTTGAAAGCCTGCGAATCGACGGGCTCGGAGCCGCCGTCGGGAAGGGCCAGCCGCAACTGCGAAGCCGGAAGTGCCAAGGCACCCAGCAGCACCACGCTGGCCACCAGGGCAACCCAGGGGTGCCGAGTGACCATTCCGCCCCAGCCTCCGCTGCTGCGCTTCTCCTCGCGCTCACGGTCCGCAGCTTCGTGGCCGGGTTCGGCGTTGTGCTTGGCAGCCTTGGCCCAGGCCCGCTTGGAAATGAGTCGGCGGCCTATCAGGGCCAGGACAGCGGGCGTCAGGGTCAAGGCCACGACGACGGCCACGCCGACTGTCGCTGCGGCGGCAACACCCATCACTGCGAGGAAGGGCAGGCCCGGAACAACCAGTGCCGCCAAGGCAATGATGACGGTGAGGCCTGCGAACAGCACTGCGTTGCCGGAGGTTCCGGTGGCGAGTGCTGCAGATTCTTCGGCGTCCATACCGGCCAGAAGCTGTGTCCGGTGTCTGTTGACGATGAACAGCGAGTAATCAATGCCAACCGCGAGGCCCAACATGAGGGCAAGCATGGGGGAGATGGAGCTCATGTCGATCACGCTGGTGAGCGCGAACGTTCCGCCCACACCTACCCCTACACCGACCAGCGCCATGACCAGCGGCAAGCCGGCAGCGATCAACGTTCCGAGCATCAGAATCAAGACCAGTGCTGCAACAGCCACGCCCACAATTTCGGCGATGCCGAAGATCTCCGAGACGTCCTCGGTGATTTCTTTGCTCGCGTAGGCTGTGACGCCGGCCGAGGAGACGCCATGGACGATCTCCTGGACTTCCTCGCGCACGGCGGGGTCAACGGCGTTGATGGAAGTCTTGAACTGGACCTGGGCTACTGCGGCTTTGTTGTCGCTGGAAACAAAACGGAGGCCTTCAGATGATTCAACCTGGCGCTTGCCCAGAGCCAACGCGGCGGCGCCGTCGGCGGCTTCCTTGGCTCCGGCGTCGAGCCTTTCTTTGCCCGCCGCAAGTTCGGCGCGCCGGGGAGCCATCTGCGCTTCAATTTGCGCGGGTGTAAGGCCCGAGGCGGCCAGCTGCTGTTCCGCTCCGGCCAGTTGGGCCTCGCTCGCCTCCAACTGCGCGCGGGAAGCGTCAAGCTGCGCCTTGCCCTGGGCGGCCTTGGCTTCACCGGCGGCGATGTCCGCGCCGGCCTTCTCCAGCTGCATTTGCGTGGTGAACGGGTTGACCGTTCCCTGCACGTCCGGCATGGCTTCGAGCTTGGTCAGCGCAGCCGCAACTGCGTCCTTCTTGGCTTGATCGAAACCGGCATCACCGGCGTCGAAAACTACGCTGGCTGAGCCGCCCGATGAATCCGGAAGGGCTTCCTTGAGCTTGTCCGCCATCCGCTGGGTTTCGGTGCCCGGGATGGTGAAGTTGTTGGACATGGTGCCGTGGAATGCTGCGGCCGAGCCGCCCACTGCCACCATGACGGCCAGCCATATGGAGATGACGAGCCAGCGGCGGCGATACGAAAATTTGCCGAGACGGTAGAGGAACGAGGCCATGTCAGAACCGATCTTTGGTGGTTGGAACGGAAGGTGAGGCTGCTGCGGTTTGTGAGGGAGCGTCCGACGGCGGCGCGAAGCCGGCGCCCAGTAGGCCCATCGCATCGATGAGGTGCTGGCGAAGGACTGCGAGGGACTCTGCAGAGAGGTCGGGGCCTCGTTCAATGAACCAGACAGTCATTGCTGCCTTGCCGCAGGAGATGACGGAACCGGCCAGTGCGTGGAGATATAGCTCACTGATTCCGGCTCCGAGCCTGCTGCGTGCGGCGTCGATGATCTGGGCTGTGCAGTGCTCCCAGGCTTCAAGTTCGGAGCGGGCCAGCTGGCGGTTGTCCTGTGTCAGGCTGAACAGCTCGGCCATGGGCGCAACGGACATGGGATCGGCCAACGCCATGAGCGCTGCTTGGGCGGATTCGAGGATTGACTCCTCTGCCGGACGCATCCGGAATTGCTCCAATGCATGGTCCATGAAGCCGTCGGCAACGGAGGCCAGCGCGGCTTCAAGGCTGGGGAAGTAGTTAAAAAAAGTTCGCCGCGAGACACCCGCGCTGGCCGCGATGTCCTCTACGGTGAAATTGCCGGTCCCGTTGCTGCGCAACAGGTCCAGGGCTGCGGATGCGATGGAGCTGCGGGTTGCCGCCTTGTTGAGTTCGCGCCTCGAGGGCGCTGTTTGCTCAGCAGTGTTGGGCGACTCCGCGGCGGCTTCCTGGCTACTGGTTCGGGTCACATACTTACACTAAGTGCAAGTTTGCACTCTGCGCAATTTGGGCTGGACTGCGCATACGAAAGTCCCGCCCTCGTTCGTGACGCCCACCGTTAAACGGGGAGGGGGACGAACCAGAGCGGGACTCGTGGGCGGACTAGAACTGCGTTGGGGGCACCGGCGGCGACGGGGGAGTCTGCTGGCTCTGCTGCTGTGCGGCCGTCTTGGTCAGGTAGACCGACTGACCAGTGGCTCCGGGCTCGCCCTCACCCAGCGGCAGGACGTACACGGCGGTTCCGTAGGCGCAAACTTCAGTCCAGTTGGTGCCCATTTCCGAGGTGTCGAAGCGCATGGCCACAATGGCGTTCGCACCACGCTGCTGTGCTTCATTGACCATGCGTGCCATGACTTCCTGGCGGCTTTCGTAAAGAGCCTTGGTCATTTCGGGCAGCTCGCCGCCGCCAAGTGAGCGGAAACCGGCAAGCATCTGGGAGCCGATATCGCGTGAACGGACAGTAAGGCCCATGACTTCGCCGAAGACGGCGTCGATCCGATGGCCGGGGATTTCGTTGGAGGTGACGATCAACATGGTCAGAGCCTATCCAGACTTGGCCCCTTATTTGGGGAAATCCCCCGGGGAGAACTCCCCGGGGGATTTGCGCCGTTGCAGAGAGGCTGAAGCCTAGGCCTTGGAATCCGCCAGTTCGCCCTCGCTGTTCTCAGCTGCAGCCTTGTCCGCGGCGAACTCATCGGCGAACGCTGCACCGTTGCGGGGAGCGTTGTAAAGCGACTCGTCCAGGATGCCTTGACGCTTGGCCACAATGGCCGGCACCAACGCCTGGCCCGCGACGTTGACGGCGGTGCGGCCCATGTCCAGGATGGGGTCGATCGCCAGCAGCAGGCCGACGCCGGCAAGAGGCAGTCCCAGCGTGGACAACGTCAGCGTGAGCATGACGACGGCGCCCGTGGTACCAGCCGTGGCAGCGGAACCGAGGACCGAAACCAGCACGATCAAGAGGTACTGGCTGAAATCCAGGTTGATCCCGAAGAACTGTGCCACGAAGATTGCTGCGATGGCCGGGTAGATTGCTGCGCAGCCGTCCATCTTGGTGGTAGCACCCAGCGGCACGGCGAAGGAGGCGTAGCCGGAGGGGACGCCCAGGTTCCGCTCGGTGACGCGCTGCGTGAGCGGCAGCGTGCCAATGGAGGAACGGGAGACGAAGGCCAGCTGAACGGCCGGCCACACACCGGAGAAGTACTGCTTGATGGAGAGCCCATGGATGCGTACCAAGATGGGGTAGAGCACGAACAGCACCAGCGCGAGGCCGATGTAGATGGCGGCCGTGAACTTGCCGAGCGAACCGATGGTGTCCCAACCGTAGATGGCTACAGCGTTGCCGATCAGGCCGATGGTGCCCAGCGGGGCGAGGCGGATGATCCACCAGAGGACCTTCTGGATGACGGCCAGTGCGGAAGCGTTGAACGTCAGGAAGGCTTCGGCTTGCTTGCCCACCTTGAGGGCGGCAACGCCGATGGCGATCGCGATAACAAGAATCTGCAGCACGTTGAAGTTGACGGCGGTACTGACGGTGGTGGCAGCGTCGGCGCTCTCCGTGACCGTTGAGCTGGCACCGAGTCCCAGGAAGTTCTTGGGGAACAGGCCTATAAGGAAGGCCCACCAGTCGCCGGTCTTGCCGGCATACTTGGCTTCTTCGGTGATGCCGGTTGCGGCGCCCGGCTGCAGGAGCACGCCCAGGCCGATGCCGATCAGAACCGATACCAGCGAGGTGATGGCGAACCACAGCAGGGTGTTCCAGGCCAAGCGCGCGGCATTGGAGACCTGACGCAGGTTGGCGATGGAGCTCACCACAGCGGTGAAGATCAAAGGAACGACGGCGGTCTGCAGCAATGAGACGTAGCTGGAGCCGATCGTCTGGAGAGTAGCGCCCAGGCCGTTGGGAGCGGTCTTGGTGCTGCCCGTGTACTTGGCGATGAGTCCGAGGATCAGGCCGACGACGAGGGCTGCGATGATCTGGACGCCGAAGGATCCGGCCCACTTGGGGAGCCGGAAGCCGGTCTTGCCAGCTGCTGGGGAAGTGTTGGTTGAGGTGCTCACCGGTACACGTTAGGTGCATCGCAAATAACATAGCGAACGAACGTTGAGAAATGTTACGTGTGCTCGGGATCTGCGCTGCCGGTTGGCCCGCGGCTTTCCGGCCCTGATCGGGGTTTATGTGAAGTTATTCCCGGATCTCATGTGGTGATGATCTCGGGGCGAGGAGCTGACCCCCGCGCGCCCCTTTCCGCCGGTCGCGCCCGTAACCACTGGTGCGAAAAGGGGAAAGGGGTGCGAGCCTGGCGCCGGAGGGGTGCGCAGGGCGGGAACGGGTGCGGACCCGTGGGGCAGAGATTGTTAAAGAGGCCAAAGGCCGGGCATCCGGCAGTGTGCGTCAAAGCGCCGAAGGAGCAGCACGCCGAGGACGTCCGGCCTTTGGCCGGAGGCGCAGGAGCCTCAGCCCAGCAACGCCCTGCGGAGAACGTCCAAGCCCACGGAGCCGATGTTCAGCGCCTTGCTGTGGAAGGACTTGAGGTCGAAGCCTTCGCGGGATTCAAGCTCGGCCCGGATTTGCTCCCACAAGCGCTGTCCCACCTTGTAGGACGGCGCTTGTCCGGGCCATCCCAGGTAACGCGTGAATTCGAACTGGAGCTGGCCTTCGCTGATGTCGAGGTTGGACTTGAGGAAGTCGAAGCCCTTTTCCGGTGTCCAGGTGCCGGTGCCCCAGCGTTCGGGGATGGGCAGTTCCAGGTGCACACCGATGTCGAACACCACACGCGCAGCGCGCATACGTTGGCCGTCCAGCATGCCCATGTGATCGCCGGGGTCTTTGAGGTAGCCCAGTTCCAGCATGAGCTGCTCGGCGTAGAGCGCCCAGCCTTCGCCGTGGCCGGAAACCCAGCAGACGTTCCGGCGCCAGTTGTTGAGCAGTTCACGCCGGTACGTTGCCGTGGCTACTTGGAGGTGGTGGCCGGGGACGCCTTCGTGGAACACCGTGGTGGTTTCGGACCAGGTAGTGAAGGTGTCTTCGCCTGCCGGTACGGACCACCACATGCGGCCGGGGCGGGAGAAGTCGTCGGAGGGGCCGGTGTAGTAGATCCCGCCTTCGTCGGTGGGCGCGATCATGCACTCGAGGGTCTTCATGACATCAGGGATGTCGAAGTGGACGTCTGCCAGCTCAGAGACGGCGCGGTCGGAGAGTTCCTGCATCCAGGCCTTGAGGGCGTCCGTGCCCTTGATTTGGCGGGCGGGATCATTATTGAGGATGCTCTTGGCTTCCTCGATCGAGGCTCCTGGCTGAATTTGGCCGGCAACCTTCTCTTGCTCGCTGATGAGCCGCTCGAGCTCCTGAACGCCCCAAGCATAGGTTTCTTCCAGATCGACTTCGGCGCCGATAAAGGAGCGGGAAGCCAAGGCATACCGTTCGCGGCCCACGGCGTCCTTTTCCGGGGCTGCGGGGAGGAGTTCGTCCCGAAGGAAGTCTCCCAGGATGCTGTACGCCGAACGCGCTGCCGCAGTCCCGGCGTCGAGCTTTGATTGAAGCTCCGCGGGCAGAGGCGAGTCACCAAGGGCAGCCGATGATGCCATTTTGGCGAAGAAGCCGTCCTCGGCGGCGTACCGGCCGGTCTGCTCAATGACGATCCGTACCTGGCGCGCGGCGGCTACTTTGCCGGCTGCGGCAGCCGATCGAAGTGACACAATGTAGCCCTCGATCGCGCCCGGCACGTTGGCTGCGCGGCCGGCAATATGCTCCCAGTGCTCAACTGTGTCCGTGGGCATGAGATCGAAAACTGCACGGATATCCTGAGCGGGGGAGGCGATGTTATTGAGATCTGCCGCATCCCAACCGGACTCGTGGATCTCCAGTTCCAGGCCGAGCCGCTCGCGCATGGCATCAAGGGTGACGGCATCCACGTCATCGGAAGGCTCGAGGCCTGCCAGGGCATCCAAGGCCAACCTGGTTGCCTCCGCATGGGACTTAAGACCGGCAGGGGAGTAATCCTGGTATTCGGTTTCGTGTCCCGGCAAGCCCAGCGTTGTGGCGAAGCTGGGATTGAGTTCGATCAGCTTTTCTGTGTACGCGTCAGCGACAGCATCGATCGCGGACTTCGGGCGTACGGGGGTGTTTGCAGTAGTCACCCACAGAGCCTAGCCGCGACGCCGCCTACGTGAAAGGGTTGTTGAACTTTTCTACGGACGTGAAAATCAGCCCCGGCTACGCTTCCATGCGCCAGGCCCCGGGGTGGGGTCCAAGCGCAGTTGCTGGCGACGCACCCAGTGCCGGACGCTCGGCTTGGACGAGGCTGTTTCCTGGGGAGCGCCAAGTGAAACCACGACGGCGGCAAGCGCCGCGAGCTCTTCGGCCGAAGGTTCGCCCTTGACCACTGAGAACAGTGGCTCAGCAGGAACAACGTCAGACGCCGGTTCCGCGCGATGCTTAGGCGCGCTCACAGCGGGATGTTTCCGTGCTTCTTGGTGGGCAGGCTCGCGCGCTTGTCACGAAGGGCCCGGAGGCCGCGGATGATCTGCAGGCGTGTGTCCGAGGGCGCAATGACCGCGTCAACGTAGCCCAACTGCGCTGCCTGGTAGGGGTTGAGGAGCTCTTCCTCGTAGCCTTGGATGATCTCGGCACGCTTGGCTTCGACGTCACCACCGGCTTCGGCTACGGCAGCGAGATCGCGGCGGTAAAGGATGTTGACAGCACCCTGGGCGCCCATGACACCGATCTGCGCGGTGGGCCAGGCGAGGTTGAGGTCCGCCCCCAACTTCTTGGACCCCATCACGATGTACGCGCCACCATAGGCCTTGCGGGTAATGACGGTGAGTTTGGGAACAGTTGCTTCGGCGTAGGCGTAGAGGAGCTTGGCGCCGCGGCGGATGATGCCCTGGAACTCCTGGTCCTTGCCGGGCAGGAAGCCTGGAACGTCCACCAATGTGATGATCGGAACGTTGAATGCGTCGCAGTGGCGGACGAACCGGGCTGCCTTCTCGGAGGCCGAGATGTCCAGAGTCCCCGCGAACTGCATGGGCTGGTTGGCCACGATCCCTACGGTGTGTCCCTCAACGCGACCGTAGCCGATCATGACGTTGGGGGCGTACAAGGACTGCATTTCCAGGAAGTGGGCGTCGTCCACGATCTGCTCAATGACCTTGCGCATGTCGTAAGGCTGGTTGGCGGAATCGGGAATTAACGCGTCCAAGGCGAGGTCGTCGTCGTTGAGTTCCAGTTCCTGGTCGTGCTCCACCACGGGGGCTTCGGACAGGTTGTTGGAGGGCAGGAAGTCCAGGAGTTCGCGGACGAATTCGATCGCATCTGCTTCATCGGACGCGAGGTAGGTGGAGGTGCCGGTGGTGGCATTGTGCTGCCGTGCGCCACCCAGGGTTTCCATGTCCACGTCCTCGCCGGTGACGGTCTTGATGACGTCAGGGCCGGTGATGAACATGTGGGATGTCTTATCCACCATGACCACGTAATCGGTCAGGGCGGGGGAGTAGGCGGCGCCGCCGGCGCACGGGCCCATGATGAGGGAGATCTGGGGGACCACGCCGGAGGCATGGACGTTGTTGCGGAAGATGTCAGCGAACATGGCCAGCGAGGCGACGCCTTCCTGGATACGTGCGCCGCCGCCGTCGTTGATCCCTACTACCGGGCAACCATTACGGAGGGCGAATTCCTGGACCTTGACGATTTTCTCGCCGTTGACCTGGCTCAACGAACCGCCGTAGACGCTGAAGTCCTGGCTGTAGATGGCGATGAGGCGACCGTCCACGGTTCCGTATCCGGAGACCACTCCGTCACCGAGCGGCTTCTTCTTTTCCATGCCGAAGGCCGTGGAGCGGTGCACTGCGAGGGCGTCGAACTCGACGAAAGATCCGGGATCGACCAGGAGGTCGATGCGTTCGCGGGCGGTGTTCTTGCCGCGCGCGTGCTGCTTTTCGATCGCTTCCGGGCCGGAAGGCTGTTCTGCACGGGCCTGGCGGTCGCGGAAGTCGGCAATCTTTCCCGCTGTCGTTGTCAGATCGTGGCTCATCAAGTGTCTCCGGCTCTGTAGCTGATTTTCGCTGGCGCAATCCCGGGTACGGACAAGAAGCTGATTAAGTAGCTTCCGTACAAAGAACAGGCCCCGCAGGCCAGTCTAGTGACGCCTTTGCCGCGAACCGCTGTAGAAACCCTACAATTTTCCGCGTCCAAGCCAAAGCCATCACTATGTTACCCGCCAGTAACATCCTTGGGTTAGAGTGGCTCCATGACTTCAAGCAACGGCGCTTCCTCCGCCTCAACAGAGGGTCAAACACAACGCATCAGCCCCTACGTGGCCACCGCTTCGCTCAAGGGCAAAACCATCCTCATGTCCGGCGGCAGCCGCGGCATTGGACTGGCCATCGCCACCCGCGCAGCCCGGGACGGCGCAAACGTCGTGCTGATGGCCAAGACCGGCGATCCCCACCCCAAACTCGAAGGCACAGTCTTCACCGCCGCGGAACAGCTGGTGGAAGCAGGCGGCCAGGCGCTGCCGCTGGTGGGGGACGTCCGCAATGATGACGACGTCGCCGCAGCAGTAGCCGCCGCCGTCGAGCGTTTCGGGGGGATCGACGTCGTTGTCAATAACGCCTCCGCCATTGACCTCTCCCGCACCGACGCCGTGGATATGAAGCGCTACGACCTCATGCAGGACATCAACGTCCGCGGGACGTTCCTCATGTCCAAACTGGCACTCCCGGCCTTGCGGGAATCCAGCCACGGCCACATCCTCACCCTGTCCCCGCCGCTTAACCTGGATCCCAAATGGGCCGGGATGCACCTGGCCTACACCATGGCCAAGTATGGGATGAGCCTCACCACCTTGGGGCTCGCCGAAGAACTGAAGGACGACGACGTCTCGGTCAACTCGCTCTGGCCGTGCACCCTGATAGACACTGCGGCAATCCGGAACATGCCCGGTGGCCGGCAAATCGTGCAGGCTGCGCGCGGACCGGAAATCATGGCTGATGCCGCCCACGCCGTGCTGACAGGTTCGGCCGCTACCGGGAACTTCTACACGGATGAAGAGGTACTGCGCGCCGCAGGAGTTTCTGACTTCACTCCTTACAGCCTGGGCGCGCCGGAAGACCGACTGGTTCCGGACATCTTCCTCTAGGCGTATTCACAGCTGTTTTTCCGGATAGGCATCATCCGTCGGGCGCAGCAACTGGATAGGATTCAGCTATGGATGCCGAACAACCAGAGCGCAGCGAACCCCAGGACCCTTCCGCCAGGAACGACAGGCCCGCGCTGGATCGTGATGCTCTGCTGGAGCCGGAGTTCCTGTCAGCCACGGGCATCTCCCATCTGGACATTGTTCAATCCACGGGCTCCACCAACCAGGACCTGGTGCGGGCTGTGACGGTAGAGCCAAAAAAGTGGGCCGACCTCTCCGTATTGACCGCCGAGCACCAGACTGCGGCACGCGGACGGCTTGACCGCCATTGGGAGTCACCCGAGCGCTCAGCGGTATCTGTCTCCATGGTTTTGCGTCCGGTCACAGCTCAGGGCATGCCGGTCCCGACGCAGAGCTACTCCTGGCTCTCGCTCCTTGCAGCTGTGGCGCTGCGTGAAGCCCTGCAGGAAACGGCAGGGGTCACCGCAGAAATCAAATGGCCCAATGATGTCCTGGTCAAGGGGCGCAAGGTGGCCGGTATCCTGGCGCAGATGACTCCTCTGGGCGACGGCACCGTTCCGGCGGTCGTCCTGGGTGTTGGACTCAACGTGTCACTGGCCGAGGAAGAACTTCCTGTTCCCACGGCAACCTCGCTTGCTTTGGAAGGCGCAACCACCACCGATCGCACCGCGCTGCTGAAGAGTTACCTCTCACGCTTTGCGCGGCTATACCGCAGCTTTTGCAACTCCGAAGGGGACCCGGCCGCCGGTTTGGTGGGTGGTCCCTCCCTTCATAAGCGCGTTGAGGCGGCAATGGTGACGTTGGGCCGCGAAGTTCGGGCGCACCTGCCTGGAGATCACGAACTCGTAGGGCATGCCTCGCGTTTGGACGAGCACGGCTCGTTGCTGGTGGTGGATCACGGTGGCAGGGAACACGTAGTGACAGCCGGTGATGTGGTGCACTTGCGCGCCACAGAAAGCGGTTATGCGTAAAGAGTTACTCCCGGGGGAGCAGGTCATCACCATTACGCGCCAACAGGCCCGCTCACTCTTCTTTCCGGTGCTGGCCTTCATTGTTGTTCCTGCCGCTGCAGGCTTTGCCTGTGCTTGGATTGCCAGGGAAAACCCGCAGCGCCTTGCGCCGTTCATCACGGCGGAATGGACGCCATGGCTCATCGGCACGGTGCTGGTCCTCGCAGGGTGGCTCCTTGCCGCATACAGCCTCAAGCGTGTGCTGCGGTGGCGTTCGGTCAAATACATCCTGACGAGCAGACGCGTACTTGCCAGGAACGGAATGTTTCGGCGAAATGATTGGCAGGTTTCGCTGATGGCCATTCGCAACGTGGGTGTTCAACAGAGCATGCTCCAACGGACATTGCACTCAGGGAATATATCCTTGGATACCGGGCACTCCGGAATAGCCGTCCTGTCAGACGTTCCCGAAGTGGGGAAGTTTCGGGGTTTCATTCTTGACGCCATGGACGAACTCCCGCAAGGTGAGGTTTTTGAGGGTGAAGTACTGAGGGATTTTGAAGAATTGCCGTGGGATTTGAGAGAAGGTGGAAGAGATGAGCGTTGAGGATCAGCAGTCCGGCGAGGACCTGGACCAGGAGTTCGACGCCGTACCGGAGCCTTCCGTGGACGAGGACACTGAGGCCGGGCCTGCTCCGGCGTCGGTACCAACCGGTCCGCCCACTGGTGTGATGTCCGCGGAGCGTCTCGCTATCAAGGCGCTCGAGGCAAAGCTTCTTGGCGGAGAACGCAAGCTCCGGCGTCGTGAAGTTGCTGCCGGCGCGGGCGTGTCCATCCTGTCCGCGCGGAAGATTTGGCGCGCGCTGGGATTCCCTAACTTTGGTGACGAGGATGTTGCGTTCACTGAACGCGACCAAGCTGCTTTGTCCAGCATCCTGGACTTGGTGCGGGCCGGCCTCCTGACCGAGGAGGCCGCGATCTCGGTGACCCGCTCCATCGGGCAAATGACGGACCGCATGGTGGTCTGGCAGATTGAGGCTTTGGTTGAGGACATGGTGTCCGAGCAAGGCATCCCGGACGCCGTGGCCCGCAAACAACTGGTGGGGCAATTGCCGGCTCTGGTGGACTCCCTGGAAGAAATCCTGGTGTACTCCTACCGCCGCCAGCTCAATGCAGGTGTCCAGCGCCTCGCTGTCCGTGCGGAGGCCGGGTTGCAGGCCAGCGAAGAAGGCCGCGAGGGCGATGAAGACGATTCGCCGTTGCCCCTTGCCCGGGCCGTGGGATTCGCTGACCTTGTCTCATACACCAGCCTGTCCCGGCGTATGAACGAGAAAACGCTCGCTCAATTGGTCCAGCGCTTCGAAAACAAGTGCGCCGAAATCATCTCCGTGGGTGGCGGGCGACTAGTCAAAACCGTGGGCGACGAAGTCCTGTACATTGCTGAGACCCCCGCAGCCGGAGCCGAAATTTCCCTGGCGTTGGCGCAGGCGTTCACCGAGGACGAGATCCTTCCGCAGTGCCGTGTCTCCATGGTGTGGGGGCGCATCCTGTCCCGGCTTGGCGATATCTACGGACCCACCGTCAATCTTGCTGCCCGACTCACCACGCTGGCACAGCCCGGCACGGTCCTCGTGGACGCCATGACCGCTGCTGCTCTGGGCCAGGACGACCGCTTTG
This sequence comes from Arthrobacter sp. 9V, assembly GCF_902506065.1. Taxonomy (GTDB): domain Bacteria; phylum Actinomycetota; class Actinomycetes; order Actinomycetales; family Micrococcaceae; genus Arthrobacter. The sequence goes on along the minus strand of NZ_LR732912.1, from coordinate 3,219,974 downwards.
TCCTTGTTCCGCAGAAGTCGGAGAACGTTCGTGGCTTCGGGGAAATCCATCCGGTGATGCTGGCCCGCGGCCGTGGCAAAGGCTTGGTGCTGGACTAGGCAACCTGCTGACCTGCTGACAGCCCCTCCGGGCCGATCGCTCGCTCACGTCCCTCGGGCTTCAGCCGATCGCTCGCTCACGTCCCTCGGGCTTCAGCCGATCGCTCGCTCACGTCCCTCGGGCTTCAGCCGATCGCTCGCTCGCTTTCTTCACGAAAGTGAGAGAGCGATCGGTTTTAAGGGCTGTTATGTGAGAGAGCGTTGGGATATCTGCTGTTGCTGAGAACTGTGTCACGCCTTAGCAAAACGTTGGATTAACCCGGTAGTCTTAGCGGTGTTTGTGTCATGAATTGCCGTGGGGTGCGGCGTCGGCTGCCTGGTGCTGCCTAAATTGTGGGGGAATGTGGATGGCTCTGCCTGACGGGTCCGGAAACCGCCGTGCCAGGAATCGCCGGCGAAAAGTCATGTCGGCAACCGCTTTTTCCGTTGCTGCCGCGGTCTTGGTGACCGGTGCCGTCCTGTATCCGGGGTTCAAAACCACCGAGGTGGACCTCAACGATGGTGGCGTCTGGGTAGTCAGCAAGTCCAAAAATGCCGCAGGACGGCTCAACTACCCGTCCAAATCCTTGGACGGTGCGGTGACTCCTGCGAGCAAGGATTTCGACGTCCTCCAGCAGGCCGGGGATGTCTTCATTGATGACCCCGAAGGTGCCACTATCAACCCGGTAAGCGCTGCGAACATGCGCTTGGGCGGAGATCAGAAGCTGCCTGGCTCGGCGGATGTGAGTTTCGGCCACAAAGTGCTGGCAGTTACGGATCCTTCCAAGGGCAAGGTCTGGGCACTGTCCGCAGGATCCGTGGGCGGATTCAGTGATGAGTCCGAACCATTGTTCGAGCAGTCGCCCGGAATTGTTTCTGTTGTAGGTGTTGACGACACCATTCACACCGTGGATCCGGAGTCCGGCAGGGTCACCGCCACGAAGGTGGACGCCAACGGAAAATCAGTGGACTCCCAGGTCCGCACGGACGGCGCTCTCAAGGGCGCGGGCGACCTTCAGCTCACGGCTGTGGGTGACAAAGCAGTGGTTCTCAACGGAGCGACCGGGAACATCATTCTCCCGGGTGGCGCCACAGTTCATTTGGACGACGCCCGCGACGCCAAGCTCCAGCAGACCGGACCGGCCGCGGATTTCGTGGCCATTGCCACCACCAAGGCGCTCCTTCTTCAGCCGTTGGACGGCGGAACGGCAAAGACCGTCCGGGCCGACGGCGAAGGCGTTCCCGCAGCGCCCGTGCACTTGGGAACATGCACGTACGGGGCATGGTCCGGTGCCAACAAGTACATCCGGGAATGCAGCAATGAGGCTGATAATCGCCGCGCCGATGTTCCCAAGGCGAGTGCGTCGCCGTCGTACGTTTTCCGGGTCAACCGCGATCTCGTGGTTCTGAACGACGTCAATTCCGGCAACGTCTGGATGGTCAACCAGAACATGCAGTTGGTCAACAACTGGGATGACGTCATCCCGCCCCAACAAACATCGGACGACGCCGACAAAGACTCGGCTGACGAAGTCCAGCAAACGGTCCTCCCGGACCGCAGCAAACCGAACACGCCCCCGGTGGCCAAACCGGACTCCTTTGGAGTGCGTGCCGGCAAGACCACCCTGTTGCCGGTTTTGGACAACGACGCCGATTCCGACGGCGATGTTTTGACGGTTGCCGCCGATCAAGCCGTGAAATCGGGCGCGTTGGCTCCCGTTTACGGCGGGACCGGGTTCCAGATCTCAGTCCCGGCGGAGCAAACGGGGTCCGAGACGTTCAAGTACTCCGTGGATGATGGCCGCGGCGGAACCGGCGCGGCCAACGTTGACCTCCGTATTGTCCCTTCCGGCGAGAACAACGCCCCGCAGCAGAAGCCCAACAGGAACAACGCCTTGGTGGTGCAAACGGGGAAGATCGCCAACCAATACATCCTCAGCGACTGGATCGATCCCGACGGAGACGACATCTTTGCCGTTGCTGCGAGCAGCAGCGATCCCGCCGACCAAGTGCGCATCAGGCCGGATGGGCTGCTGACCTTCCAGGACTCCGGATCAGGGCCCGGAAAGAAGACCATTGCAGTGTCGGTCTCCGACGGCACTCTCAGCACTGAGGGACGCATCACTGTGGACGTTCGCGCCCCCGGGGCCCTGCCGCCTATCGCGAACGCCGATCATGTGGTTGCCGTGGCAGGCCAGGACACGGTGATCGCCCCGCTCAAGAACGATACTGATCCGCAGGGCGGCACACTTCGGATGGCACAGGCCCAGCCGGATGAACAGTCCACTGCGGTGATAGGTCCGGACCAGCAGACGTTCACTTTCAACTCGACGTCCACCGGTCCCCACTACGTCACCTATATGGTCACTAACGGACCGGCCAGTGCCCAGCAACTGGTGCGCGTGGACGTAGTGTCCGGCAATAATGACGGCGCCCCTGTTGCAGTTCGTGACATTGCGCTTCTGCCAAGTGGCGGCAGCACCGTGGTGGATGTGCTCGGCAACGACTCGGATCCGGCCGGAGGAGTGCTGGTTGTCCAATCTGTCACTGTGGAGGACGGCCTCCCGGTGACAGTAGCGGTTCTGGACCATTCGGTGGTCAAGATCACGGACATTCATGCCACCGGGCAGCTTTCCCTGAAATACACCATTTCCAACGGCAAAGCCTCGGCCACGGGAGACATTTCAGTACAGGTAGTACTGGCGCCCAGCAAGCTGCAGGCCCCGCAGGCCAAGCCGGACGAAGTGTCTGTGCGCGTTGGTGACGTAGTGACCATTCCTGTCCTGGAGAACGATTCCGACCCCAACGGCGGAGAGCTGACCCTCGATCCCGAGTTGGCGCAACAGCCCGATGCCGCAGATGGCAGGATGTTCATCGCCGGTAATAGCCTGCGCTTCATCGCGGGTGAAGTACCCAAGACTGTCTATGCCATCTATAAAGTCAGCAACGCTTCGGGCCAAACGGACTCCCAGCAGGTCACTATCCGGATCCGCGCCCGGGATGACGCCACCAACACGCGCCCCGAGCCGCGGAACCTCACGGCGCGGGTGGTGGCCGGCATGACCGTCAAGATTCCGGTGCCGTTGGATGGCATTGACGCCGATGGTGACTCTGTCCAACTCATTGGCGTAGACAAAGCCCCCGCACTCGGTACCGCTGTAGTGCGGGACGGTTACATTGAGTTCACCGCTGCTGCCACCTCCGCGGGTACTGACACGTTTAGTTACCGGGTGCGGGATCGCATCGGAGCCGAGAACACCGGCACGGTCATTGTGGGCATTGCGCCGGCGGAGGCCAATAACCAAAAGCCGATCGCTGTGGACGACGCCATTGAGGTCCGTCCGGGACGCCGGATTGCAGTGGATGCCTTGAAGAACGACTCGGACCCGGACGGCGACCCCATCGGCCTGGTGAATTCGTTCGAAGCCAACCCCGAACTTCAGGTTGAAGCTGCCGCCGGCAAGATCCTCCTGACCGCGCCCGGCGTTACCGGAAACGAGAGCATCAGTTACCGGATCCAAGACGACAAAAAAGCTGAAGCCAGCGCTGTGGTCAGGGTTCAAACGAGCCCGACGGCGGCCCTCCACGTGCCGATAGCGGTGGATGACCGCATCACCTTGGCTGAGACGCTCGGCAAGACCGCCGTGGATGTTCCGGTACTGAAGAACGACTCCGACCCCGACGGCGTGGCCGAAGATTTGGCCATCACCTTGCCCGATGCGAATCCGAACGCACGCGTGGGGACCGCTGGGAACGTTGTGGTGACCCTCGCTCCGCAGGACCAGCTGATCCCGTACACCGTGACGGACATGGACGGACAGTCAGCCACTGCCGTGATGTGGATTCCCGGCCAAGGCCTGCAGTATCCCACCCTCGCCAAGACCGATCCCGTTGAGGTCATGTCCGGCAAGGAAGTAACGGTTTCGCTCCAGGAGTATGTCCGGGTGCGGGAAGGCCGGCAACCCCGGCTCACCGTGGCAGACAAAATCCGTGTCCAGGGAGCCGATCCCAACAACGTTATTTCCGGCGATGGAAATGCGCTGCGGTACGCAGCACAGACAGACTACGTTGGTCCGGGATCCATCACCTTCGAGGTCACTGACGGATCCGGTCCGGACGACTCCGAAGGCCTGAAATCCACTTTGACCATCATCACAAAAGTCATCCCGGACCCCAACGCCAACCACGTCCCCACCTTCAGCGGTGCGTCCATTGAAGCGCCCAAGGGTGAAACCACCGAGCTGGAGTTGGCAAACCTTGCCAAGGACGTGGACGAAAAGGACCAGGGAAACCTGAAGTTCGAACTGGACGGACAGCAGCCAGCGGGCTTCCAGACCAAGGTGGAAGGAACGGTCCTCAAAGTCACCCCGGATCTCTCCGTCACCCCGGGTGCTGTAGGCACGTTCCCGTTGAAGGTTACGGATGGCCGCTCTGACGCTGTTCGGGCAACGGTTACAGCCACCGTGGTCTCCTCGAACCGGCCCAAGCCTGTGGCCAACGACGACTCCGTTGAGAAAGCCAACGCCGGACGTTCCGAGACCATCAACGTCCTGGCCAACGACTTCAACCCTTTCAGTGACTCGCCGCTCACTATGGAAGGCGCCGCAGTGGAAACAGGTTCCGCTGCCGGCCAGCCCACGGTCTCGGGTGAATCCATCACGGTCACTCCTGCGGACGGCTTCAAGGGCGTCATGGTGGTTCGGTACACGGTGCTGGACAAGACCAAGGACCCCTCGCGGCAGGCGGTGGGACGCGTCCGGATCACGGTCAGGGATAAGCCCGATGCTCCCTCGGCGCCGGTAGCCACCGATGTCCGCAGCCGCACCGCCGTGCTCAAGTGGGCACCGCCGTCGGACAATGGCGCAGCCATCACCAAGTACACGGTCAAGGCGGCCGGCTTTGAGCAGGTGTGTCCCACCACCACGTGCACGTTGTCCGGGCTTACCAACAACGTGAAGTACGTGTTCACCGTGTTCGCCACCAACGAGGTAGGGGATTCACCGGCGTCCATCGCGTCCAACGAGATCCGGCCCGATGAGAAGCCTTCGCCGCCGGACGCTCCCACGGTCAAGGCAGGGGACAAGAACATGGCCATCACGTGGACCCCTGCGAAGACTGAGGGCTCTCCGGTGAAGCACTACAACCTGGAGATTTCTCCGCCCCCGGCTAACGGCATTGCCGTCAAGAACGACGTGACAGGCCTCAGCTACACGTGGCCGGGACTCAGCAACGGCGTGAAGTACAAGGTCCGTGTCCAGGCCGTCAATGAGCTCGGCCCCTCCGACTGGGGGATGTATTCCCTTGAGGACAACCCTGCCGGCCTTCCGGCAGCACCCGCTGCCCCCACCACCGCCGTAGTGCAGTCGGTGGGAACAAATAACCAAATTCGCGCGGACTGGACCGAGCCGGATATCAATGGTGACCCCATCAAGAGCTACTACGTCACCATGACCGGTGGAAACGGCGTGCCCCAAACCCAAACAATCCCGGGCAACGTCCGCTCTGCGGTGTTCACGGCCCAGAACGACGAAACCGGCTACACCTTTACGGTTCAGGCGGAGAACAAAGCCGGCAAGGGAGGCGTCAGCGCCCCCTCGGCACCGCGACGTGCCACCGGCCAGCTGATGATGGTTGAAAAAGTTACGGCCACACCCGCCAACACCGGGGGAGCAGGCCGGGCTGTCACCATCAACTTCGCGGTTCTGAACCAGGATCAGCGCAATGGCTCTTCCGAGAGCGAAGTCAGCTACCGCTACCTCGCCAGCACCGGTCAGAGTGGCCCCATCACCCCCGGGCAAACGGTGGGTGGATTCACCAACGGGCAGGCAACCTCCATCACAGTTACTGCCGTGTCCTCGGTGGCGCCCAGTTCCAATGCCAGTGCGCCGGCAACCGCAACTCCGTTTGGTTCGCCCGGAACGCCATCTGCTTCAGGCGCCAACGGCGGGCAAAACCAGACCACGTTGACGCTGAACTGGTCCTCGCCGTCCACCAACAGCAACGACGTCGCAGTCACCAAGATCAGGATCACAGGCGGCGGAACGGATACGGGCTGGATCAACGAATCGGCGTCCGGCAGCCGCGTGGTCAACACCAACGGCTATAACCAGACGCGAACCATCGAAGTGCAGACATTCAACTCCGTGGGCACAGGCGGTGGCGTTGCTTCTGCGAGTGCTCAGAGCGGGCCGCAGAAGACGTCCTGGGACGCGACCCTGCCTCCCGGCAGCTACCGGACGTGCACGGACACAGCCACCTCCGGCCAGACGTCGTGGGATCCCAACACTCCGGGGCACCTTTGCGACGGAAAGGTCAGAGGTGTGCCTTGGCAGTACGAATCCGATGGTGCGTTCACGGTCAACTGCTACGTCAACCGCAGCACCCCATACTTGAACTACGCTGCCTGGTACCGCCTGAGCAGCGGCCCCAACGCCGGCCGCTTCATCGCCCAGGGCAACACCACCCTGGGAGATCCCGGCCCCCATCAGATTCCGCAATGCTAGGCAACGGGACGCCGGGGCGCCGGGCAGTTGTCCCCATCGCGCACCGGGCAAGGGAGACAGTACGCTGTCAAAGCCAATGGATAGCCCGGTCTCGGGTTGCCTTGGTTGGCCGTAGAGCGCGTGGGATAGTCTTAGGGACTGAAAATCCCGCCGCCGTACGGGGGAACTGCGGAATGTACGGCTGCCGGCACATGCCGGTTGGCCTGGAAGCCACTGGGGAGCGGCTGGACACAAAGGGAATTCTGGGGCTGTGAGAACTTTCTTCGGCAAGCTGGGGCTGAAAAAGCGTCAAAACAAGAAATTAATAGCGGGAACTGCTGTCACCGCAGCGGGCGCTTTGCTGATCACCGGGGCCATTCTGTACCCGGGGTTCAAGACCACCGAGGTGGACTTGAACGACGGCGGCGTGTGGGTGGTGAGCAAAACCAAGAACGCCGTGGGCCGGTTGAACTACCCGTCCCGCGTCCTTGACGGTGCCGTGACCCCGGCAACCACTACCTTCGATGTGCTGCAGCATGACGGCAACGTCTTCGTGGACGATGAGTCCGGCTCCACCATCAACCAGGTGTCTGCCGCGAACCTGAAGCTGGGCGGCGACAAGCAGCTGCCGTCGTCGTCGCAAGTCAGCTATGGCTCCACCGTGCTCTCGGTGACCGATCCTGCCCGCGGCAAGGTCTGGGCGTTGTCACCGTCCACCGTGAACGGCTTCGATGAAGAAGGAACCGAGCCCGTTCTGACTGGCTCCCCGGGCATTGTCTCAGCGGTGGGATCGGACAACAGGATCTACACGGCAGACCCGGGTAAAGGCGAAATCACCGTCACCACCGTGGATGCGAACGGCGAACGGACAGATTCGCAGATCACCAAAGTGGACGAACTAAAAGGTGCCGGCGATCTCCAACTGACGGTCGTCGGCGACAAGCCGGTGGTCCTGGACGCTGCATCCGGGAACCTCTTCCTCCCCGGAGGCCGGAAGCTCCAACTGGCCGATGCCCGTGAAGCAAAGCTGCAGCAGAACAGCGAAGAGAGCAATTACGTTGCCATCGCCACGAAGAAGGCTTTGCTCAAGCAGCCCCTTGACGGGTCCACTGCAGCAACTGTCAGTGCAGACGGCGAAGGTGTCCCCGCAGCGCCCGTCCAGGTTAGCAAGTGTGTGCATTCGGCCTGGTCCGGTGCCAACAAGTACGTCCGCGACTGCGACAACGACGCCGACGACAAGAAGAACGACGTTCCCAAGGCAAGCGCCTCTCCCAGCTACGTTTTCCGGGTGAACCGGGACTTGGTAGTCCTGAACGACGTCAACTCCGGCAGCGTGTGGCTGGTCAACCAGAACATGCAGCTGGTGAACAACTGGGACGAAGTTGTACCGCCCAAGAATCAGTCCGACGACCAGGACCAGGAGTCCGCGGACAACAACACCATTAACGTCCTCCCGGACCGCACCAAGCCCAACCGTCCGCCGGAAACCAAGCCGGACGAGTTCGGCGTCCGGCCCGGCCGGACCTCCGTTTTGAGCGTGCTGGATAACGACTCAGACCCCGACGGCGATGTCCTCACCGCGTCGGTGGGTGCCAATGGTCCAAAATTGGGAGCCCTGGAAAACATCTACGGAGGCTCTGCCTTCCAGATCAAAGTCCCGGCCGATGCCAAGCCGGGAACAGAAGTCTTCGACTACAACGCCGCTGATGGCCGTGATTTGTCCGCGGGCGGCAAGGTCACCCTGCGGGTTGTAGCTCCCGAAGAGAACAAACCGCCGCTCTTCAAAAGGGGTGAGCCCACCACCATGCTGGTGGAGCAAGGCAAGTCCGTCAGCCAGAACATTCTGACCGACTGGATGGATCCGGACGGGGATGACCTCGTCCTGCTGGACGCGAAGTCGGACAACGACCAGGACCAGGTGAAGGTTCGCCGTGACGGCCTGCTCACGTACCAGGATTCCGGTGCAGCACCGGGCAAGAAGAACGTCACCATCACCGTATGGGACGGCCGGGCCACCACCACGGGCCGCATTGTGGTGAACGTGCAGCCGCCGGGCGCCCTCGCTCCTGTTGTGAACGCGGACCACGTCACTGCCGTGGTTGGGCAGGATTTGGTGATTGCGCCGCTGAAGAACGATGTTGATCCCAACGGTGGGGCCCTTCGCGTGGCACATGTTGAGGCTGCCGGTGCGGCTGAATTGGGCCCGATAACCGACGGCGGTACCTTTACGTTCCGGAGCACCACGCCCGGCCCGATCTACCTGACCTACATCGCCAGCAACGGCCCCCAAAGCAGCCAGGGGCTGATCCGCGTGGACGTCGAATCCGGCAAGGATCCCGGCGCTCCGGTGGCCGTTCACGACGTCGCCCTGCTCCCTGTGGGGGGCAGCGTCCTGGTTGATCCTCTGGCCAACGATTCCGATCCTTCCGGTGGCGTGTTGGTCCTCCAGTCCGTCACCGTACCGGATGGCTCGTCGGCCTCGGTGAGCGTGATCGACCACAGCGTTCTTCGCGTCACGGATGTCCTCGGCGCCAAAGAACCTTTCGTCTTCAGCTACACCATGTCCAACGGCCGCGCCTCGGCCACCGGGACAGTGGGCGTCGTCCCGGTGCCGGCCCCCGCCGTCGTCGAGGCTCCCCAGCCCAAACCTGACGAAGTCAACGTTCGCGTGAACGACGTCGTCACCATCCCGGTCCTGGACAATGACACGCACCCGCAGGGTGAGGAACTGTCCGTGGATCCGGTACTGGCGCAAAGCATCCCGGAAGAGGATGGCAAAGCGTTCATTTCCGAGAAGACTCTTCGATTCATCGCCGGCCCCACGCCAAAGACCGTCCGCGCCATTTACAACGCGGTTGATCCGCAGGGCCAGAAGAGCGCCGCGGCGGTCACCATCCACATCCTTCCTCTGGAAGGCACCCAGAACTCGCGTCCGCAGCCGCAAAACCTGACGGCACGCGTGGTGGCCGGCGGCAGTGTCCGCATCCCGGTCCCGTTGGACGGCATAGACCCCGACGGCGACTCGGTACAGCTCACCGGCATCGACAGCACTCCCACCATGGGTACTGCGACGGCGGGCAGCAGCTTCATCGATTTCGTCGCCGCCGGTGATGGCGCGGGGACCGATACGTTCCGGTACAAGGTTATTGACCGCCAAGGTGCGGTCAACACGGGAACTGTGACGGTGGGCGTTGCTCCACGTGGCGAGGACAACCAGAAACCTGCCCCCGTGGATGACGAGGTCAAGGTGCGTCCGGGCAGGCAGATCGCGATCGATGCCACGGCCAACGACACCGACCCCGATGGCGACATCATCCGTATCCTGACGGACAGTATCGAAGCCGATGCAGGACTTGACGCCAAGGTCAGCCAGACCAGCGGCCGAATCCTGGTGACCGCGCCCGCAGCCGAGGGCACCGTGAATGTCCGTTACTCGGTGGCTGACGACCGCGACGCGGTGGGCCAGGCCAGTATCCGCGTGGTGGTCCAGAACGATCTGCCACTGCAGGCCCCGATTGCCCGCGACGACCGCGTGACATCCGCACAAACACTGGGCAAGACTGCCGTGGATGTGCCTGTCCTGAAGAACGATGAGGATCCGGACGGCGTAGGGGAGAACCTCAAGGTCGCTACCGGTTTGGAGACCGCGCGCCCCGGCCCCGAAGGCAACGTCATTGTTGACCTGACAGAGCAACCGCAACTGGTGCCTTACACCGTGGAGGACGTGGACGGCCAGAAGTCCACGGCCATCATCTGGGTTCCCGGTATTGGCCAGCAGGTTCCCACGCTCGCAAAGGACGAGGTGGTGGAACTTGTCTCAGGGCAGTCCGTCACGGTGAACCTCCCGGAGTGGGTGAAAGTCCGTGAAGGACGTTCACCGCGGCTTACCCAGACTGACCGCATCAAGCTGATCGGTGCAGACGGCAGTGATCCCATAGCCAACGGTGGTACCGCGTTGAAGTACACCGCAGGTGCGGAGTACGTTGGGCCCGGTTCCATCAGCTTCGAAGTTACTGACGGAACAGGTCCGGATGACCCCAATGGCCTGAAGTCCACCCTGAGCATCCGCACCAAAGTGCTGCCGGACCCCAACAAGAACAACCCTCCGGTCCTTCTGGGCAGTGACGTGGAAGTTCCCAAGGGCGACTCTGCGAGCCTGGATCTGGAGAAGCTGACGTCGGATCCGGACGCCGATGACGTGCAGAACATGAGCTACGAGCTGGTGGGTAACGCCCAGGGCGGCTTCAAGGTGAATGTGGATGGCAAGACGCTCAAGGTTTCCGCAGACGATTCCGTACAGATCGGGCAGACCGGCACCGTCCAGGTGAAAGCAAAGGACCGGCGCGGACTCGAAGCCGTAGCCACCTACAAGCTTTCGTTGTCGGCCTCCAACAGGCCCAAACCTGTAGCTAATGACGATGCTGAACCGGATGCCCAATCCGGGAAGCCAGTTACCGTCAACGTGCTGGCTAATGATTCGAATCCGTTCCCGGATACTGCCCTGAAGATCGTCTCGGCCGTTACTGAAACGGGTCAGGGGACCGCCGAAGTGGGGGGAGACAGTGTCACAGTCACCCCCGGAGGCGGATTCACCGGCACCATGGTGGTTGCCTACACCGTGCAGGACAAGACCGGCGAAATCTCCCGGTACGCCACTGCCCGTATCCGTCTGACGGTTAAGGACAAGCCGGCCGCGCCCACAACGCCTTTGGCTCAAAGCGTGGGTGACCAGACAGCGCTCCTGACCTGGAACGCGCCGCCTGACCGTGGTTCACCCATCACCAAGTACACGGTGTACGGGGAAAACGGCTTCAAACAGGACTGCCCCGCGAATACGTGTACGTTGACCGGGCTGACCAACAACGTGAAGTATCACTTTGCCGTCACCGCAACCAACGCGATTGACGAGTCCGAGCGCTCTCCGGTGTCCGCCGAGGTCCGTCCGGACGTCAAGCCGGACACCCCGGTGGCCCCGACGCTGAAGTTCGGCGACAAGCAGCTCTCCGTAGCGTGGGTTCCGCCCGCGAGCAAGGGCTCGCCCATCAAGTCCTACGATCTTGAGATCTCGCCTGCTCCTGCCGGCCAGAACCCGCAGATCCAGAACCTCACGGGCAACAGCCACGTTTGGACCGGATTGACCAATGGCGTGGCCTACAAGGTGCGCGTCCTGGCCCGGAATGACGCCAAGGAACCCTCGGAATGGAGCACCTACTCTGCTGCCGAGACTCCTGCCGGCGTGCCGACAACTCCTGCCGCTCCTTCAGTGGTGGGGGCAGGATCCGTTGGTACCCAAAGCCAGTTGCAGGTCAGCTGGGCAGCACCGAACAACAACGGTGACGCCGTGTCGGCTTACACCCTGACCACCTACCGAGGTGGCGCTGTTGTCACGTCGCAACCCGTGGCCGCGACGTCACAAAATGTGACGGTGGACAACTCCGAAGCCGACTACTCGTTCACGGTGTCCGCTACCAATAAGGCCGGCGTCAGCGGTGTCAGCCAACAGTCGGCTCCCATCCGCGCTGCCGGCAAGCCCGGGATAGTGGGTACGCCCTCCGCTGCCTTGGTTGAGACCAATGCTGATGGCGGCAAGATCCAGGTGACGTTCAACCCGCTGACAGCTGCGGAGCGAAATGGAGCCAACGTCAACGAGATCAGCTACCGCTATGCCCTGACGTCCGGGGGCGGCAGTGGCGCTATTCCTTCCGGCGGAGCAGTTGTGGCGGCCGCCAATGGAACTGACACAGCAGTAGTGGTCTGGGCAGTGTCCTCACGGAACCCCACTCCCGGGGACCGAAGCCCGGCATCGAACACCGTCAACCCCTATGGGCTTGCAGCTGCGCCGGTGGTGACCGGTAGCAAGAGCAGCGGTGTGGGCGACAAGACGGTGTCGTGGACCTGGAGCGCTCCCAGCGGTAATGGTCGCCCGGTGACGGGGTACCAGTACAGCCTTGATGGTGGGGGATGGACAAACACGGATCAGAGGTCCCTCTCAAGAAGCGTTGGCTACAGCCAGACCGTCACGCTTCAGGTCCGTGCGATCAGCGGAGGCCAAGCCGGCAGGATCGGCAGTGACACATCCCGCAGTGGGGCTGAACCGCCTCCGCCGCCTCCGCCCAATCCACCTGCGCCATCGCAGATCCAGGCTCATAACAGCACCTGCCCGGGTAAGCCCGGTCAACCGGACTCCTACAACCCGAGCGGCCCCACGTGTGGCGTCGGCTGGGTGGAGCGGTCCTGGGGCTGGATTGATGTCACCTGCCGGCAGGACATCTACCGGAACGGGACGCCCTGGTACAAGCTCAGCGGCTCGCCAAAGGATGGTTGGTTCGTAAAATCCACCACCGTGGATGTCCGTAACGGCGTACCACCACCCTGCTGACTTATCCCTTGCAAACAAGCAACAACTACAACCCAACACCTCCATACCCAAGGAACAGGATCTACCGATGACCATGACAAACGAGCAGGCCGCGTGGTTTGCAGAAACGTTCGAGAAGCTCGTTGCCAACGTGGGCAAGGCCGTGTTGGGCAAAGAGCACGTCATCCGGCTGACCTTCACGGCGATGATGGCCGAAGGCCATGTCCTGTTTGAAGACGCACCGGGCACGGGCAAGACGTCCCTGGCGCGTGCCCTGGCCGCTACGGTTCAGGGTTCGCACAACCGTATTCAGTTCACGCCTGACCTCCTGCCGTCCGACGTGACAGGTGTGACCATCTACGACCAGAAGACGCAGAAGTTCGAGTTCCACAAGGGCCCGGTGTTCAACAACATCGTCCTGGCCGACGAAATCAACCGTGCTTCCCCGAAGACGCAGTCCGCGTTGCTGGAAGTCATGGAGGAGTCACGGGTGACCGTGGACGGCACCACGTACGAGGCAGGCCGCCCGTTCATGGTCCTGGCTACCCAGAACCCCATCGAGCAGGCGGGTACCTACCGTCTGCCCGAGGCCCAGCTTGACCGCTTCCTCATCAAGACCTCCATCGGCTACCCGGACCACGCATCCACTGTTCGGTTGCTGGGCGGAGCCAACCTGAAGGATCGTTCCAAAGACCTTTCAGCTTTGATCACCACCCAGGCGGTGGCTGATATGGCGGACCTGGCAGCGACAACCCACGTGGATACCGCGGTGCTGGAGTATATTTCGCGCCTTTGCGAGGAGACCCGTAACGCCGTTGAAACCCGTCTTGGTGTTTCGGTCCGTGGTGCTCTGGCGATGGTCCGTGCCGCGAAGGTCTGGGCAGCCAGCCAGGGCCGGAACTTCGTGCTGCCGGATGACATCAAGGAACTTGCTCCTGTGGTGTGGACCCACCGTTTGGTAATGGACCCGGAAGCGGAATTCTCCGGTGCTACACCCGAGGTGGTCCTCAACCGCGTCCTCACCGACGTCGCCGCCCCGCAGCAACGCGCCAGCGCGTAGGTCAGCTCCGGCGCGTAGGTCAGCGCCAGCGCGTAGGTCAGCTCCGGCGCCTACCAAGCTCCGGCTCCTGGCACCGTCTCCGCATCCCGCTCCATCGCATCCAGTTCAAGCAAAGGCCCCCATATGTCCTCCAGCACACCCCTGAACAGGGCTGCTGATTCGTTCAAGCGCGCAGCGTCATCGCTTGGCGATAAGATGCACTCCCTGCGCGGTCCTGGCAGTGAGCCGGGGAAGCGTCCCGGCCGGTCGAACAAGAGCGGCCAGCCCAACAAGCGCGGCCAGCCCGGCAAGCTCCATCCAGCCGCTGTGTGGGCCGAAGCTGCCGGAACCGCGGGCGATTTCCTCTCGCCGGCGTGGGGCAAGGTCCGGGCTGTGTGGCTGAGGTTCGTGTGGCCCGTCCTGGCGGTAGTGAGCCTGCTCGGTTGGGTAGTGTTGGCTGCTTCAATCGGGCTGTGGTGGGCAGGGCAGGCCTGGGGCTGGCAGGAGGCGAAGTCCGCTGCCATGGTGGCGTTCCTGTTGTTCCTCCTGGCCATCGGGTTCATTGTGGGCCGATCGGCGTATGGTGTGGTCCTGGACCTGGCCCGCACCCGGGTGGCGGTGGGGGACGATGCTGTGGGCAGCATTGCTGTGTCCAATGTTTCCACCAGGCCGTTGTTGCCTGCAGCGTTGGAACTCCCCGTGGGTTCCAATACTGCCGTTTTCCATCTGCCCCGCATGAAGCCGGCGCAGGTTCATGAGGATCTTTTCACCATTCCCACCGCCCGGCGTGCAGTAATTGTGGTGGGTCCGGTCCGGTCTGTTCGCGCGGACCCGCTTCACCTGCTCCGGCGCCGTGTCATGTGGACGGACCCTGTGGACTTGTTTGTGCACCCCCGCACTGTTTCCCTGGGCAGCTCGGCGGCAGGCTTTATCCGCGACCTTGAGGGTATGCCTACTACGGAACTGTCCAGCGCGGATGTTTCCTTCCACGCGTTGCGCGATTACGTTCCGGGCGACGATCGTCGCCACATCCACTGGAAGACCACTGCCCGCACCAACAAGCTCATGGTCCGCCAGTTCGAGGAAACCCGCCGCGCGCACCTTGCCATCTCCTTGTCCATCAATACCGATGAGTACGACTCCGAGGCGGAGTTCGAAATGGCGATTTCCGTGGGCGCTTCGATTGGCCGCCAGGCCATCCGGGAGCAGCGTGACCTGGACGTCCTGACCCAAAAGGGGCCGCTCCGTTGCGAAACAGGCCGTAACCTGTTGGACGACATGACCAGGATTGTCGGGGCACCCATGCGGAAAACCGCCGTCGACCTCGCCCGAACCCTGGCAGATACTGTCCCTAACGCCTCCGTGGTGTTTTTTGTTGTGGGTAGCCATGTAACCGCCACGCAGTTGCGCACGGCCGCCGCGTCCGTGCCTCCCGGGGTGCGGAGCCTGGCGGTGCGTGTCCAACCCGGCGCGGCTCCGTCGAGGGCAAACATCGCGGACCTGACGGTCCTTACGGTGGGCGACCTGGACGATCTGGCCATTGTTCTCCGAAAGGCGGCAGCATGAGCACCGCGCCCAATCTCCGTCCCCGCGCGAAGGATGCCCGCGCAAAGGATGCCCGCGCAAAGGAAACCCGCGCTGCCCAAGGGCCCAGGTCCGCGGCGCGGGGAAAGGGCGGGTCGATCTTCAGCGACGGCCGGCCTCTGTGGCATTTCGCTGTTGACTGCGCTGCACTGCTGGTGCTGTTGTTCCTCGGCGTCCTGGGGTTCACGCTGAGCTTCGGGGGAGACCCCCATTTCCTGATCGCGGGCTTTGGCGGCATGCTGCTGGGGTTGGGCATTGCTGTCCTGAACGCGCACTTCAGGCTGGGGCTGCTGATTACCACTGCGTTGGCCTTCGGTGCCTACATGGTCTTCGGATCGGCGCTTGCTGTTCCGGACTCGGCAGTTGTGGGTTTCCTTCCCAGCCTGGACTCCTTGCGCACGCTCTTGCTGGGCATTGTCTTTGCCTGGAAGGACATGCTCACTGTCGGCGTTCCCGTGGGGACCGCGAACGGCATGCTGATAGTGCCGTTCCTAAGTGCATTGGTGACGGCACTGGCCGCCGGCCTGCTGACATGGCGGCTGAAGAGCCCGTACTGGCCGTTGCTTCCTGTGCTGGTTCTCTTCGTCACGGGTATTGCCTTCAGTACCAGCGCGGGCTTCCTCAACGTGGAGCGCGGCGTGTCCCTGACCATTGTCTGCATTGTGTGGGCGACGTTCCGCCGCGACGTACTGCGAAGGAACAGCACCAAGGCGGTTTCGGCCAACAGGCCGGATTCCGACGCCGCTACGGCCCGCCGCGGGCAGCTCCGCCGTCTGGGAACTGCTGCAGCCGTGATTGCCGTGGCGGTGGGAGTCACCGCAATTGCCTCGCCGTTGGTTACCGCAAGCGATGACCGCAAGGTTCTGCGTAACACGATCGTCCCGCCTTTCGATCCCCGGGATTACATCACCCCGCTGGCCAGCTTCCGCAGCTTCGTCAAGGATGAGAAGGACAAAACGCTGTTCACGGTCAAGGGCCTGCCCAAAGACGCCCGTGTTCGGCTGGCGGCACTGGATGCCTTCAACGGCCTGAACTACACCATGGATCCCAACAGCTCCGGCAACTTCAGCAAGGTGGGCGACGCCCGTTCGCTGAACACGCTGGCGGACTCCGGGAGCCCGGCGCAGGGCACCAACTACACGTTGGACATCACCGTGGAGGACTACCAGGGCTACTTTGTCCCGGGCGGACGGCACACCACGGGCATGAGTTTTGCAGACACCTCAGGCGCAGCCTCAGGGCTCTACTTCAACGCGGGCACGGACACTGCTGTGACCACCAAGGGCCTGTCCAAGGGTGAAAGCTACACCGTGCAGGTCTCGGATCCCGGGACGCTGGAGCACGGACAGCTCACGCAGTACGACTTCGCGAAGCTCACGCTGCCCGAGGCGGAGGAAGTACCGCCGATTGTGGCCTCGCAGGCGAACCAGCTTTCGGAGGATGCCCCTACGGCCATTGACCGGGTCCGGCAGATTGAGGCGCACTTCCAAAAGAGCGGTGCGTTCAGCAACGGCCTGGTGGCCGAGGGGCAGCTGCCCAGCCTTCCGGGTCACAGCGCTGCACGCGTCCGCAACATGCTTACCGCCAAGCAGATGCTGGGCGACGACGAACAGTACGCCGTATCCATGTCCCTCATGCTCCGCCACCTTGGGATTCCGTCCCGTGTGGTGATGGGGTTCTACCCCGATCCCAAGAGCCCCGAGAACGGCGCCGGTGACATCAAGATCACGGGTAAGGACGTTCACGCTTGGGTTGAAGTGGCGTTCGACCGCGTGGGCTGGGTTTCCTTCGATCCCACACCGCCCAAGGACAACGTTCCCATCCCGCCGGACCCGGAGAACAAGTCCAAACCCAAGCCGCAGGTGCTGCAGCCGCCGCCCCCGCCGCAGGAACCCGCGGATCTGCCGCCGGACTCCACCCCGGACGCCTTGGACGCAGACGAGAAGAAGAACAACCCCTGGCTGTTCTGGGGTCCTTTGCTTGCCGCCATTGGCATGGCACTGATTCCGTTGGGGATTCTCGCCTTGCCGCTGCTGCTGATACTCCTGCTGAAATCACGACGCCGGAAGGCGCGTTTCCGTGATGGCCACCCCGCCCAGCGGGTGGGCGCTGGTTGGAACGAAGTGCTGAGCCTGGTCACAGATATGGGTGCCTCGATCGACACCAAGTCCACCAGGCGCGAGTCGGCCACGGTCATCGCAGATGCTTTCCCCACCACCGGAACCACCACCACCTTGCTTGCCCACCGAGCCGACGCCGCCGTATTCGGTGCGGGCGAGCCCACTGAGGACGAGGTCAAGGAGTACTGGGAGATCGTTGATACTTCGCTGACCGGTATCACCGGAAGCGTGGGTTTCTGGAAGCGGCAGCAGGCGCGATTCTCACCGCGTTCGTTGCTGTCCGATGGCCGCGCGGCCCTTCGACGCCGTCAACAAAGCACCACCGAGCCGAGGAAGCGCCGATTCACCTTGCCGTTCAAGAAGGACACCACTGATGAGCAATGAGACAGAACTGTGCCCGGCTTGCCGGCACGGCGTCCGCCCGGGCGCCACGTTCTGCACCCAATGCGGCTCACCGCTGAATAACCGAGGTGCCCGCAAGGAAGGCAACATCGACCATGCCCAGAAGGCGGCGTTGGAGTTCGCCAACCGGCACGGCTTCTCCGATCCCGGTAGTATCTCGGTAGTGTCGGCGCCGGCGTCGCCGATGCCGCACGGACCAAAAACCATGCCGGATGGTATGCCGGGGCCAGGGGGAGGGACCACAATGACCACCAAGCTCGAATTGGCGCCCGCCTCGGCGGGGAAACGTCTTGGGGCGGCTGTGTTGGACTGGCTGGGGCCCTTTGCCGTACTCGCAACCACCTTCGCTATTGGTATTGCCGGCATCACCCAGACCCGCAGGAACGGCTTCATCGTCTATGACACTGGTCTGCTGGTCCTCCTGGGGAGCATCGGCCTGGGCGTCACCGTGCTTTACACCTTCGTCATTCTGGGTCTCGAGGCGAAGTCCGGAAACACCGTCGGAAACCAGCTCATGGGCATCCGCAGTGCGGATGCTGATGGCTATGCACCAGGGGCCGGCGTCGTTTTCGTCCGGGGGATCCTCACAGGTGGACTCTTGCTGCTGGGCTCCATTGTTGCTGTCATCCTCTCAGCCCTCGGATTGATCGGGCTGGTCCTGTGGATTGCCCTGCCGCTGATGTTCCTCGGTGTTGTTTGGGCTGTCCTCGTGGTGATCTCCAACGCCTGGGACAAGGAGGGCAAGCTGCGGGGCTGGCAGGACATAGCGGCAAAGGCCTTGGTGTTCGACGTCAACGCGGGTCGCAATCCGGTGACTACCGGCGGCATACAAGGTCCGTACAGTTTCGCTCCCATGGATCTCCCGCCGGTCCAACCTGTGGCGTCGCCGGTACCATCCGGCCCGGCGACGGGTACGCGGCATAACACGAAGGTTCAAGCGGCTCCCGGGCAGGCCGCTCCGGCCCGGATTGCTTCCGGTCCAACGGCGCCCGCCCAGGCAACCCCCGTCGCGTCCCCTGCGGCGCCGGCCGTTCAGCCTTCGCATGATCCCAACCAATGGCGTCCGCCGTCGGCCTCATTCCCACCAGTACCGCGCACCACCGCAACGCCGCAAAACCCGGCGGAACAAGCCCCGGCCGTGCAGGCGCCGGCAGTTCCACAGGCAGTAACGCGCACGCCTCAAGATACCCTTGCTGTCACCGCCCACCCGGACGACGACGTAGAGCGCACCCAGATGCGCCCGGGTGCTGCCCGCGCCCAAGCCGTCTTGCGGATCCGCATTGACGATGGCCAGGACATCCAGTTGGGCGGCTCAGTTCTTCTCGGCCGTAACCCGGCACCGCAGCCCGGGGAATCGGTGGAGCAACTGTTGCCCGTTACTGACCCTGGCAGGTCCATTTCCAAAACACATCTGCATCTGCGCGTTGATGGCGACGGTGTGTGGGTCACAGACCGTCATTCCACCAACGGCAGTGCCGTCACCACACCCGACGGGTTGCAGACCAGGCTCCACCCGGGCGAAGCAAGCTTTGTCCGTCCCGGTTCCACCGTTCACTTTGGGGACCGTTCCTTCCACCTAGGACAAGCATGAACTCACAGCCGGCCACCCCCGCCAATGCCGAAGCGGGACCCGCTTCAGGGGGATCTGCTTTCCGACTCAGCTACGGGTATGGAACGGACCGCGGTCTGCGGCGTGAATTGAACGAAGACTCGTTCATAGCCTCAGACCCGGTGTTCGCCGTTGCGGACGGCATGGGCGGGCACGAAGCCGGGGAGATCGCAAGCGGCATGTGTGTCCGGGCACTGGGCAGCGCCCCTGAATTGTCCACAGGCGTGCGTACCGCGACAGCAGCGGACCTCCAGTCCTGCCTGTTGAAGGCCGACGCTGCCATCCGGGACGCCACAGGTGCCCGCGCAGGGACCACCCTGTCCGGAGTGGTGGTGGTGGAACAGATGGGCTTGCCTTATTGGCTGGTCATGAACATCGGCGATTCCAGGACGTACCGCCTCAGCCAGGGGGAATTCGCACAGGTAAGCGTTGATCATTCCGAGGTGCAGGAGTTGGTGGACTCGGGGGATATCACCGCCGAGCAAGCAACTGTCCACCCCCGCCGCCACGTGGTGACGCGTGCCCTGGGAACCGGCGATGAGACAGAGGCCGATTTCTGGTTGCTTCCCATCCAGGAAGGCGACCGGATCATGATCTGCTCAGATGGCCTTAACGGCGAATTGGGCGATGATCATATGTTCCGCATACTCAGCACCGTTGCCCATCCACAGGATGCTGTGGACGCGCTGATTCAGGCTGCTCTGAGGAGCGGCGGCAGGGACAACGTCACCGTCATCGTGGTGGACGCAAAGAACGTTTTGAACGACGCCGGGATCGCCATCACTGCGCCCCGTCCTGAAGTTTCCTCCGAGGTTGAAGAAGACACCCTTCCCCGGGCGTGGGTGAACGGCACCGATGAGGTTTCCGGGGCTGATCAGGAGGAAGGCATCGATGGCAAGCAGTAACGGCCTTTCACTGACCCGATACCAGCAGGGTGAGTGGTTTGGTGTTGTGCGGAATGGAACGGTGGTGCTTCTTGGCCCCGACACACCGCACGCTTTGATCGACACCGTCTGGGAGTTGCTGGCATCCGCACCGGAGGCCCACGAAGTCCTCCATGAGGTGACGGAGGCCTTTGGTGTTTCCCTGAGCCGTATCCCGCCCTTCGGGATTATTGATTCCAAAGACGCTCTCCGGGTGTTTCTCCGGGGAGACCTGGAACTCGTGGTGCAGTTGGGCGGAGGCGCCCAGCAGGGCGGCAGCGAGGAACGAGTCTCGGGGCGCGACGTCACCACGTGGACCGAACGCCGGCTCGCGGATGCCACCGCCTATAGCGTGCGGATCGGGGACGGCGCTGCCGTGAACAGCTCCGCCCTGAACAGCTCCACCCTGAACAGTCTCCCCGTGGGGGAGGGAGTGGTCCTCCTTTCATCCCTGGACGCCTCGGGCGGAACCTCAGGCCGTGCGGAAAGCGCGCCCGTAGTACAGCCCGCGACGGTGTCCGACGAGACCATGATCGGTTTCACGGAGGCGGACCTCGGCCTGACGATCGCACCCGGCCACACACCGCCGGAGGAGCCCTCAATGCCTGTGGAACCCACAGCGGCTGTGGAACCCGCAGCGCCTGTGGAACCTACAGCGGCTGTGGAACCTGCAGCGGCTGTGGAACCTACAGCGCCTGAGGAACCCGCAGCGCCTGAAGAACTGCCTGCATCTGAAGACCAGAGCGCATCTGAAGACGAGCCTGTGGCGGAGCGGGAGTCAGCTTCAGGGACGGATTCGGATACATCCGGCGTCCCGGTCCACACCAGTACCACGGATCCTTTACTTCCCTCGCTGGAAAACACCACCAACTATGACCATTTGTGGGACAAGACGGTGATGCGGAACATCGAGGATGCCGCTGTCCGCACGGATGAGGGGTCTGAGGATCACGGCTCGCCTGCTTCGACGGCACAGGAAGCCCAGACACCCCAAGCCCCAACACCCCCGGCTCTGAACCCGTCAGCCGAAGCAACAGGTGATCATGGTTCGCAAGGAGGGTCCGCCGTCGGGCCTGTTCCTGTTGCGCCGGCTTCTGCACCGCGGGTTCACGAGGAAAGTGTGTCCGCAGCAGCGCCGTCCAGTGGGCTGATTGACTCGGTTCCGTGGCTGCGCAGTGGTTCTTCCACTCCAGGATCCGCCAGTGAGCAGCAGGCTGCCCAGCCAGGCCCCGCAGCCCCGCCCGCGCCACAAGTACCAACAGCTTGGAATCCGGCCCCCCAGGACACCCCGCCGGATGAGGACTCGGATCATGACGGCCAGACCATCATGAAGAGCAGCCTTCCTACGGCAGTTGACGGAGGCGCCAAAGATGCTCCTGGCGGCACGGATGCGCCGGCGGTCGCAGGGCCCAGCGTTTTGGCACGAATGTGCTCCAAAGGGCACGCCAACCCGCCCACGTATCCGCAGTGTTCGGTATGCGGAATACCCGTAACGGGAGACGCGGTTCATGTACCACGTCCACGCCTGGGCAGGATGCGCCTTTCAACAGGTGAGCTGATTGACCTGGACCAGTCGCTCATCATTGGCCGGCAGCCCTCTGTGTCCCGTGTTCAGGGCGGCACCATGCCGCGTCTGGTCCAAGTGGACAGCCCGGGAGGTGACATTTCCCGCTCCCACGTTGAAGTCCGGCTGGAAGGTTGGCACGTCATGCTGTGCGATCTGAAGGCAACCAACGGAACCGTGCTCATCCGGGAGGGCCAGGCACCACGTCGGCTTGCCCAAAATGAGATGGCTATCCTGCTGGACGGCGACATCGCCGAGTTGGGTGACAACATTTCATTGCGTTTCGAGGAGATTCTTTGAGTTCCAAGAGGCCCCCTGCGCCGCCTCCACCCATTCCGGGTTTCAAGTACATCAGCCTGCTCGGCTCCGGTGGCTTTTCGGATGTTTACCTTTATGAGCAGGATCGCCCGCGCCGAAAAGTAGCGGTTAAGGTGCTGTTGTCCGATCTGAAGACCGAAGGGGCACGCCGCCGTTTCGAGTCCGAAGCGAACCTCATGGCCCAGTTGTCGTCACATCCTTACATCGTGACGATTTTCGAAGCCGAGATCACCGAAAACGGACACTCATACCTCGCCATGGAGTACTGCTCCAGGCCGAGCCTGGACGTCCGCTATCGTCGTCAGAGATTCAGCGTTGACGAGGTTTTGGCCGTCGGCATCCAAGTGGCTTCCGCCGTCGAGACCGCTCACAGGGCCGGTATTGTGCACCGCGACATCAAGCCTGCCAACATCCTGGTGACCGACTACAACCGGCCTGCCCTGACGGACTTTGGCATCTCCGGAACCATTGGCGCCGATACCGAGGATGACGCAGGAATGTCCATCCCGTGGTCCCCGCCGGAGCAGTTCCGCGGCGGCGCCGTAGATGGCGTTCCCGTAGATGTTTGGGCACTGGGCGCAACGTTGTACACGCTCCTGGCGGGTCGCTCGCCGTTTGTCCTCCCGGGACAGGACAACTCGCAGCGGGAACTGATCTCCCGCATTACCAACTCACCGTTGCCCAGGCTGGGACGTGCCGACGTTCCGGAGTCCCTGGAGCTGGTACTGGCCACGTCCATGGCCAAGTCGCCGGAATCCCGCTATTCATCCGCGCACGCTTTCGCGCTGGCACTCCAACGGATCCAGGCTGAATTGAACCTGTCCGTGACGCCTTTCGAGGTGCTGGAAGAACCCGGGCATGGCGACGAGCAGCATCCGGATGACAACTTCGAGGAAACCCGTGTCCGGAGCATCGCGTCGATCGATCCCGACGCTTCGGGAACAGCTACCACGGGCTCGGCACCTACGTTCCCGGCGCGAACCTTCCCGTCCACAGCTCCGGGCGGCACCCAGCGGCCCGCGCAGCCGGCTCAGCGGCCCGCCCAACCTTCCCAGCGGCCCGCCCAACCTTCCAGCACCGCGCAACCTGTCCAGCAGGCCGGTGCCACCGCTCCGCCGGTGTTCCACGCGCCGGCGTCGCCCGGATATACGGCACCGGGAGCGTACACAGCCCCCGGTGCCCAGTACGGCCCAGCCGAGCCGGACACTGCAGAATCCACGGTTCTGCGCGGCTGGCAGCCCTCGCAACCGCAGGATGATCCCGGGGCAACAGTCAGCCGTTCCACTGTTCCTGCCGGGGCCTCACCGGTAGGCCAGGAAGATGCTCCGCCGGCAGACCACAGCAAGCGCAACCTCTGGCTTGCTGCCTCCGGTGCCGCGGTGCTGGTAGTGGCAATCGTGGTTGGCGTGGTGTTGGGTGCGCAGGCGCAGCCCAAGGTGGCGCCGACGGAAACGTCCAGCAAACCACCGGCCGACGCTTTGAGCGACGGCAGTGTTCCGGAGGTCGCGGGAATGTCGGCAGCACGCGATGCCAAGGACCGCAATATCATCGTCTTCTCCTGGACGAACCCGCAGCCGATGCCGGGAGATGTTTTCAAATGGCGCGTCAAATCTGCGAAATCTGAAGGCGTCTACGAGAACAGCTCCACCGGCAAAGCGTTCCTCTCCGGGCTGGAGGAACCACCCATTTGCGTGCAGGCCATCATTGTCCGCGCTGACGGCTCCGCGTCACCCGGCGGGCCGGATTCCATCGCCTGCCTGGACGAGTAGCCGGCATATGCGAACAACTTTCCGCCAACCAAGGAGGCACAGATCATGGGGGATCTAGCAATAGATTTCTGTGGTGAATGGTACGAACCATCCGACGAGGACATCTTCGATATTGGACGCGAAGGTGACCTTGAAGTTGATGACAACCCGTACCTGCACCGGCGCTTCCTGCAGATAGCCCGTTACGACGGCATGTGGTGGCTCAGTAACGTGGGCAGCATGTTGTCCGCAACTGTGGCTGACGGTTCCGGCGGCATGCAGGCCTGGCTGGCTCCCGGTGCGAGGATCCCGTTGGTGTTCAGTCACACCAACGTGATTTTCACTGCCGGACCCACCACGTACGAATTTGCCGTGCACTTGAAGACGCCCTCCTTCCGGCATGAAGCCCGCGATGAGGATCAGGCGGGGGACACCACCATTGGACCGGTGGTCTTCACCGATTCGCAGAAGGCGCTCATTGTTGCCCTGGCCGAGCCCATGTTGCGTCGCGACGGCACCGGGTTCAGTGCCATCCCCTCATCTGCCGAGGCAGCCAAACGACTTGGCTGGGCGCTGACCCGTTTCAACAGGAAACTGGACAACGTTTGCGACAAACTGGACCGGGTAGGCGTAGTGGGCTTGCGCGGCGGCGTTGGAAAACTTGCCACCAACCGCCGCGCGCGACTGGTGGAACACGCCGTGACCTCGCACCTTGTGACCCCGGCTGACCTGCATCTTCTTGAAAAAATGAGTGGAGTCGACGAAGGATGAAGTTCCGCCTGACCTTGCGGCGTGACCCTGCGGAAGCAAAGGACCTCGCCGTAACGGTGGATGGTCGCGCCACCGTGGCTGACATTGCCACCGAACTGTGGGCGGCCGACCCCGCACGAAAGGGGACCGAACCGCCGTCGAACCTTTCCATCAGTGTGGACGAGGCTTTTGTTGGCGGCGGCCTCTCCGGCCACGTTCTGCGGCCCACGGACAACCTGCTGGAGTCCGGCCTGCGGCCCGGGTCCAAGGTCTCCCTGGCACAGGTGAGCGAGCAGTTCGCCTCCAACGGACACGCCAACGGCATTAGCCGGGGACCTGCGGCGGCGACGTTGCGCGTCATGTCAGGGCCCGACGTCGGACGCGAGTTTTCGCTGCCGTTCGGCACCAGCTACATCGGCCGGGACCGGGACGCCGACATCCGGTTGTCGGACCCTCTGACCTCCAAGCGCCATGCCCGCATCACGGTGGGCGAAACCGTGGAAATCGTGGATACGAACTCCGCCAACGGACTCCTCATGGATGGATTGCCGGTCACGCGGGCAACGCTGGAGTCCTCGGACACCGTGACCTTGGGCGATACCTCAGTGGGCGTTGTGGCCTTGTCCCGCAACCACGGCGGCGGCCCGTCGTCACCGCTGGTGGATTTCAACCGTTCGCCGCGTGTGCTGCCCAGATTCGAGTCGCCCAAGCGTGTACCGCCTGCCGGTCCCAAGCGCCCGGAACACCAGCCCTTCCCGTACATCATGCTGATTGCGCCGCTCCTGATGGGCGGCGTGCTGTTCGCGTTCACGCAGAACCTGCTGTCCGTGATTTTTATGGCCATGATGCCGCTGTTCATTGTGGGGCACTATGTGGACCACAAGATGCAAAGCAAGCGGCAGGCCAAGGAAGGCCACAAACAGTTCAAAGCCGCCATGCTGGCCTTCCGCGAGGACATAGACAAGCAGCAGAATATTGAGCGCGCTGTCAGGCTCCAGGAAGCGCCGTCCGTGAGCGATACGGTTGATGCCATCTACAAGCTCGGTCCCTTGCTTTGGACCCACCGGCCCGAGCATCAGCACTTCCTGGGGGTCCGCTTCGGGCTGGGCTCGGCACCCTCGCGCATCCAGTTCGAGGAACCCGGTGCCAACGAAACCGAGCCGCAGTACATGCGGGAGATCCAAGAGTGCCTCACACAGGTCCGTGTCATTGAGGGCGTTCCGATTGTCTCGCAACTGCGCACCTCGGGCTCGTTCGGCGTGGCCGGCGACCGCAGCGTGGTGGATGACGTAGCCCGCGGCATGGTCCTGCAACTGGTGGGGCTTCATTCGCCCGCTGAAGTCGTCCTCACAGCACTGACCTCGGCGCGTTCCCGTGAAAGGTGGGACTGGCTGCAATGGCTCCCGCATGTTGGTTCAGGCCACAGCCCCATTACCGGCGATCACCTGGCTGCCGGCCCCGGTGCCGGTGCTGCCTTGTTGTCCAGGCTCGAAAGCCTTATTGAAGAGCGCGAGTCCCTGGCCAAGGAGCCCGGACCGCACCCGCGCCCCGGACTCAAGAATGAGCACGAAGAGATTCCGGGGCCGGTGGTTCCGGCCGTCCTGGTGATCGTTGAGGACGACGCCCCCGTGGACCGCGGACGGCTGACGCGCTTGGTGGAACGCGGCCCCGACTACGGCGTGCACATCATGTGGGTGGCCGCCAACGTGCAGTCCCTCCCGGCCGCATGCCGTGACTTCCTGTCAGTGGACGGCGATCACGGCACCACCACGGGCCAAGTCCGCTTGGGCCGCCACACGTACCCGGTGAGTTGCGAAAGCCTCGATGCCGACCTCGCCACCCAGTTGGCGCGCATGATGTCGCCTCTGGTGGATGTTGGAAACCCGCTCGACGACGACTCCGACCTCCCGCGCGCCGTCTCCTACGCCACGTTGATCGGCAAGGAACTGATGGACAACCCCCAGGCTGTGGCCGAGCGCTGGCAGGAGAACAACTCCGTCCACGCAACGGCCGTGCCCAACCGGAAGGACAACGGCAGCCTCCGTGCGCTGGTTGGTTCCAAAGGTGTGGAACCGTTCTACCTGGACCTCAAGAATGAAGGGCCGCACGCACTGGTGGGTGGTACCACGGGTGCCGGCAAGTCCGAGTTCCTTCAGTCCTGGGTGATGGGCATGGCCGCCGCGTACAGCCCGGACCGCGTCAGCTTCCTGTTCGTGGACTACAAGGGCGGTGCTGCATTCGCCGACTGCCTGCATCTGCCGCACACGGTCGGACTGGTCACAGACTTGTCCCCGCACCTGGTGCGCCGGGCGCTGACCTCGCTCCGCGCTGAGCTTCACTACCGGGAGCGGCTCCTGAACCGCAAGAAAGCCAAGGACCTTCTGGCGCTGCAACGCGAAGCCGATCCTGAGGCGCCCCCGTACCTGATCATCATCGTGGATGAATTCGCCGCTCTGGCTACCGAAGTGCCCGAGTTCGTTGATGGTGTGGTGGATGTGGCCGCCCGTGGCCGTTCCCTGGGCTTGCACTTGATTCTGGCCACGCAACGTCCTGCCGGTGTGATCAAGGACAATCTGCGCGCCAACACCAACCTTCGCGTCGCCTTGCGAATGGCCGACGAAGTGGACGCAACAGACATTTTGGGTGTTCCCACCGCAGCCTACTTTGACCCGTCCATCCCGGGCCGTGGCGCTGCGAAGACCGGTCCCGGCCGCATCCAGGGCTTCCAAACCGGGTACGCCGGCGGCTGGACCACCGAAAAGCCGCAGCGTCCCAGGATCGACATCGTGGAGATGGCGTTCGGATCCGGCCCCACGTGGGAACCTCCTCTGGAGTCACAGGTGGAAGAAGAACCAGCCGGGCCCAACGACATTGCAAGGATGACCGGAAACATCATCCGGGCAGCTGACGTCCTGTCGATCGAACCTCCCCGGAAGCCATGGCTCAACGAGCTCGCCACCACCTACGACTTCTCCAAGCTTCCCAATCCGCGGACCGATGAACGCCTCCTGCTGGGTGTGGCAGATGACCCCGCCCACCAGGACCAGCCCACAGTGTTCTACGAGCCGGACAAGGACGGCAACATGGCCGTCTACGGCACGGGTGGATCCGGTAAGTCAGCGGCGCTGCGCGGGATTGCCATCGCAGCCGCTGTCACCCCGCGTGGCGGGCCCGTGCACGTCTACGGTGTGGACTGTGGTTCATCAGGGCTCAAAATGCTTGATGGCCTTCCCCATGTTGGTGAGATCATCAACGGCGACGACGTAGAGCGTGTTGGGCGACTCCTGCGCTGGCTCAAGGAAGTGGCGGATGACCGCGCTGCACGGTTTGCCGAGGTCCGGGCCTCCACCATCGTCGAATACCGGCAGCTGGCAAACCGGCCCGAAGAGAAGCGCATCTTCATCCTGGTGGACGGCATGTCCTCTTTCCGTGAGTCCTACGAGTACAGCAACTTGTCCGCGCTATGGGACATCTTCCTGACACTGGCCACTGACGGACGTCCCCTGGGCATCCACCTGGTAGTCAGCGGCGACCGCACCAACTCCGTTCCGGCGTCGCTCCTTGCTTCAATCCAGAAGCGGCTGGTCCTGCGTCTGAGTTCCGAAGACGACTACATGACCCTTGACGTTCCCAAGGATGTGCTCACCGCAGCCTCGCCTCCCGGACGTGGCTTGTTGGACGGGCTCGAAGTTCAGCTCGCCGTGCTGGGGGGCAACTCCAACCTTGCGCTCCAAGCCCGTGAAGTGGCCAAGCTCAGCCAGGCGATGCTCCGCCAAGGCCTCGAGCAGGCGCCTCAGATCCAGCGGCTCCCGGAGCTGGTGGACCTGGACATCCTCCCCGGCGGCGCTCCGGACAACCCCGTCATTGGTGTGGACGACGAAACACTGGGTTCGGCGGCCATCGCCGCCAAGGGATCCCTCCTGCTGGCCGGACCTCCCGGTGCAGGACGCACAGTGGCACTGGTCACCCTGGCCTACGCTTTGCGGCGTTCGAACCCGCGAACCGACCTGATCTACATTGGTTCCCGGCGCTCCGCAGTGGCATCCCTGAACATCTGGAGCAGGTCTCTGGTGGGTCCGGATGAGGTCTCGGACGTGGTGGATGACCTGATCGATAAAGCCGCGGACAACCCTGGAACCATGGCCATCTTCATCGAAGGCCTGACAGAGTTCACGGATACACTGGCGGAATCCGGCGTGGGACGTCTGGTAACGGCGGCCATCAAGGCTGATCAGTGGGTGGTAGGCGAGTCCGAAACCTCCACCTGGTCTCAGGCCTGGTCCCTTGCGCAGCCGTTCAAATCCGGACGCCGAGGGCTCCTGCTCAACCCCGGTGACGTGGAGGGCGATACACTGCTCAACACCTCCCTGGGCCGGATCAGCAAGGACTTCATCCCGGGTCGCGGGTACATCGTGGGACGTGGAAAGGTACGCAAGCTCCAAATCGCCATGCCGCCTGAAAACCGTAGCTAGGAGGCTACTACATGCGACACCCCCTCATTCCAGCCACGCTGCTTGCCGTTGGATTGCTGCTCGCGCCCGTTGCAGCCGCTGAAGCTGCCCCTTGCAACGGAAAATTCTCCTGCGCGCCCACTGAGGGTTCCGACGACCCAAAACCCACGCAACCCGGGCTGGCTCCGGAGGAGGATACAAAACCGCTGCCCCAACCGGAGCCGACCAGGGAGCGGGAGACGCATCAAGCTCCTGCACCCCCCGTGCAAGCACCTCCTCTTCAGGCGCCGCCTGTGCAAGCGCCTCCCGTTCAGGTTCCGCAGCAACCCGCGGTGCCCCAAGTGGTAACGGTGGCACCACAGGTGGCCGATCCGGCGTCGAACTCCGCCGATCCCGGCGCAAGCGCGGGGACCGCGTCAGCGTCAGCAACGCCATCGGATACGCCCTCCGCAACCCCCTCGGGGAGTACGGGGTCCGCGAGCGCAAGCCCGACTGTTTCCTCCAACTGGAACACACCGGTAGGCAAGGACAAGCAGACGCAGGCGGCTGCTATGGCGTCGAGCTCCTTCTCGGGTCCGAACATGCTGGGCCTCTTCGGGCTTCTGGGGGCTGTTCTCTTGGTGGGCTTGGGAGGGCTCGCTTTCGCACTGTGGAGCAAGAACCGGCTCTCCTCGCACTAACGGCTCTTTAATTGTCGGCGGGTTACGGCAAGATAGACCTGTGAGCACACCAGAGAATCCGGATCCGGTAGAGACCACAAGCCAGGAAGCCGCCGAGGCTCTCGTCGCGGAGGAGGGGACTCCGCCGTCGGAGACCCTGCGGGATGAGTACGAGCAATTGGCGGACCTCGTCCGTAAGTACCGTTACGCCTATTACCAAGAGGATGCGCCAACGGTTTCCGACGCAGAGTTTGATGAACTCTATCGCCGGCTGGAGGAACTGGAAGCGCTGCATCCGGAGCTTGTCTCCAATGACTCGCCCACCCAGGAAGTTGGTGGCGAGGTCTCTTCTGCTTTCGCAGCGGTGGAGCACCTGCAGCGGATGTACAGTCTTGACGACGTCTTCTCCTTGGACGAGCTCGAAGCCTGGGTCCGCAAGGCCGAAGCATCGGTGGCGAAGCTCGGCGATTCGGTCCCGCCCATCGCCTGGCTGACAGAGCTGAAGATCGACGGCCTTGCCGTCAATCTGCTGTACCGGGACGGGAAACTGGTCCGTGCTGCAACCCGCGGCGACGGCACCACGGGCGAAGACATCACGCATAACGTCCTCACCATCAAGGAGATCCCACGGCAGCTCAGTGGGTCCGGGTACCCCTCCGAGGTGGAAATCCGTGGCGAAGTTTTCATCCCTTCCAAGGCCTTCGTGGCGTTCAACGAAACGCTGGTTGCTGCCGGTAAGGCGCCGCTCGCGAACCCCCGCAACGCTGCCGCGGGTTCACTCCGGCAAAAGGACCCTGCGGAGACCGCAAAGCGCCCCCTCAGCATGTTTGTCCACGGCATCGGCGCCCGGGAAGGGTTGGATGCCAAGAGCCAATCAGAAACATACAAGCTCCTCGAAGAGTGGGGGCTCCCCGTCAGCCCGTACCTCAAGGTGCTGGATACGTTCGATGACGTCCTGAAGTACATTGCCGATTACGGGGAGCGCAGGCATAAGCTCCTGCACGAGATCGATGGCATTGTGGTCAAGATTGACGACTTCGCCACCCAGCGGGCGCTTGGTTACACGTCCCGGGTGCCCAGATGGGCTGCCGCGTACAAGTACCCGCCTGAGGAAGTCCACACCAAGCTCCTGGACATCGCAGTCAACGTGGGCCGCACGGGGCGTGTCACTCCCTTCGGCCTGATGGAGCCGGTGAAGGTTGCCGGATCCACCGTTGGGATGGCCACCCTGCACAATCAGGACGTAGTCAAGGCCAAGGGTGTCATGATCGGCGACATCGTGATTCTCCGCAAGGCGGGGGACGTCATTCCCGAGATCGTTGGGCCCGTGTTGGCGCTGCGTGACAAGCAGGATCCGCCGGTGCGCGAATTCGTGATGCCCACCGAATGTCCGTCGTGCGGCACTCCGCTGGCGCCGTCGAAGGAAGGCGATGTGGACATTCGTTGCCCCAACGCCAAGTCCTGCCCCTCGCAGTTGCGGGAGCGGGTGTTCCACCTCGCGGGCCGTGGTGCGTTCGATATCGAAGCGCTCGGGTGGGAAGCAGCCATTGCCCTTACCCAACCTGCGGAGCCGGAAACACCCCCGCTGACCAGCGAAGCCCGGCTGTTCAGCCTGACGCGCGATGACCTGAAGGACGTCCTGATCCGCAGGGAGAAGCGTTCCAAGGGCGTGGGTACAGGTGAGTATGAGCTGGTCCCGTACTTCTACACCAAGGGAACAGCAAAGTCTCCGTCCAAGCCCACAGCCACCACGGAAAAACTGTTTGTGGAACTGGAGAAAGCGAAGAAGCAGCCACTTTGGCGAGTCCTGGTGGCGCTCTCCATCCGGCACGTGGGGCCCACAGCCTCACGCGCCCTTGCCACCGCGTTCGGCAGTATGGACGCCATCCGCAACGCCACCGAAGAGCAGATGGCTCACGTCGATGGCGTAGGTCCCACCATTGCCGTGGCGCTCAAGGAATGGTTCGCCGTGGACTGGCACAACGAAATTGTGGACAGTTGGGCCGCTGCCGGGGTGCGTATGGAGGACGAACGGGACACATCCATGCCGCGGACGCTTGAGGGGCTCACTGTGGTAGTCACGGGCACCTTGCCCAACTTCAGCCGTGACGAAGCCAAGGAAGCCATCATCATCCGGGGCGGCAAGGCCTCCGGGTCCGTCTCCAAGAACACCAGCTATTTGGTGGCTGGTGAAAGTGCCGGCACCAAGCTGGACAAGGCCGAACAGCTTGGCGTCCCGGTGCTGGACGAGGACGGTTTCCGGGAGCTCCTGGCGAACGGACCGGCTCAGGCCGGAACTGTATCCGAAGGAGCAACTGAGGAAGCTGCTTTGGACGAAGCTGCCCTTGCGGAGGAAGCAACTGTGGTGGACGAAACAATTCCTGTGGACGAGCCATCAGCGGAAGCGGCGTCGCAATGACCGACGCAAAGGAACTGCTTGACGTAGCCAAGCGTGCAGCGGCTGCGGGTGCAGCCGTACTCGCTCAGCGCTCTGCCACCGGCACGGGCGGCAAGGGCCTGGAAACCAGCAACAAGGGTGAGGCGGGGGACTGGGTCACGGCTTTCGACGTCGCGGCAGAGAACGCGGTCCGCGAAGCGATCCTTGCCGAGCGTCCGCATGACACCATCACGGGGGAGGAACACGGAACTACCCGGCCCGAGCAGCCCTCGGGGTACCGATGGTCCATAGATCCCTTGGACGGGACCACCAACTTCATCCGAAACATTGTCTACTACGCCACCTCCGTTGCGGTGGCGGACTCCGACGGCGTCTGGCAGGCCGGCGTTGTTCACGCACCGGCGTTGGGCCGCATCTACTTCGCAGCCCGCGGGCTGGGCGCATGGATGGAGGCCGGGGGAGTAGTGACGCCTCTGGCCGGTCCGGTCCCAGGGCGGACGGGGCTCATTTTGGCAACGGGCTTCAGTTATGACCCCGCAACACGGGCCAGTCAGTCGGAGGGCCTCGCCGGGCTCATGGACGGTTTTGCCGATGTCCGGCGTCTCGGGTCGGCCGCCCTGGACCTTTGCCTGGTGGCAGACGGCACCTTTGACGCGTACGGGGAACGCGGCCTCAACGAACACGACTTTGCTGCAGGGGCCTTGATAGCGGAAGAAGCAGGGTGCTGGGTTCGCCGTCCACGCCTGGAAAGTCCACTAGCTGGTGGGCCAAGCACGGAGGACCGTTTGGCATCGTGGATGTGCGCCGGGGCCTTGGAGCTGTCCGGGAAGTTTCCACTATGACAATCCACCGGCAGTGATCCTCAACAGGTGACCCTCAATCGATGATCAAAGCACTCGCCATTGCCAACTACCGTTCCATCCGCGATCTTGCCATGGAGTTGCACGGCTTGGACATCGTTACAGGGGCCAACGGCAGCGGGAAGTCCTCCCTCTACCGGGCGCTGCGGCTGTTGGCCGAGTGCGCCGGAGGAGACTCCGGAAACGTAGTGGGCTCCTTGGCCCGGGATGGTGGGTTGGCTTCCACACTGTGGGCCGGCCCTGAGTCCATCAGCGAAGCCATGCGACGTGGCGAAGTACCCGTCCAAGGGACAGTCCGCCGCGAATCGGTCAACCTCAAACTGGGTTACTCCGGCGACGACTTCGGCTACTTGGTGGACCTCGGTATGCCGGTGTCCAGCGGCGCCGGTTTTGACCCGGAAACCGGCCGTTCCCGCCCCTCGGCTTTCAGCCTGGATCCTGAAATCAAACGGGAACAGATCTTCTCCGGCCCCGTTGCACGGCCGGGATCGCTGTTGGTGGACCGCAAGGGGAGCTTGGCCAAGCTACGCGGACCGGACGGCGAGTGGACTGAACTGTCCCGGCGGTTGGACACTTTCCAGAGCCTGCTGACGGAGGTCTCGGACCAGGACAGGGCACCGGAAGTCCTGCGTGTCCGTGACTCCGTCCGTTCCTGGCGGTTTTACGATCACTTCCGCACGGACGCCGAGGCTCCCGCGAGGCAGGCACAGCTCGGAACCCGCACACCCGTGCTCCATCACAGTGGCAAGGACCTCGCGGCTGCTCTGCAAACACTTCGCGAGGTGGGCTTCGAGCGGCAGCTGGATGCCGCCGTCGATCACGCCTTTCCCGGAAGCCGGCTGGAAATCGCCGTCACGGACGGACGGTTCAGCGTGGAGCTCCGTCAACCCGGAATGCTGCGGCCCATGAAAGCCGCCGAACTCTCCGACGGAACCCTGCGCTTCCTCCTCCTCACCGCAGCCTTGCTGACTCCAAGGCCACCGGAGCTCATGGTCCTGAACGAACCAGAGACCAGCCTCCACGTTGACCTGATGCCGGCTCTGGCCGGGCTGATCGTCCAGGCCAGTGCCAACAGCCAAATGATTGTGGTGACCCACTCCGAGGCCCTGCTCAAAGCCCTCCGTGAGAGCGGCGCCGCCCATGAGCATGAGCTCTACAAGGACCTCGGCGAGACCAGGATCAAGGGCCTGGGTGCGCTGGAAGGTCCTATGTGGAGCTGGCCGAAGCGATAAAACTGCGAGCCTTTGGCGCAGCTAGAACGCTGAACCGATGGACGTGAGCTCCTGCGGGGCGTTCCCGGCGTACTGGTTCTGCGGGCGTGCCAAGCCGTAGTGCCCGCGAAGGGTGGATGCGGTGTATTCCGTGCGGAACAGGCCGCGCTGCTGGAGGATGGGCACCACGTGGTCCACGAAGATCTCCAAACCGGAAGGAAGGACCGGCGGCATGATGTTGAAGCCGTCGGCAGCGCGTGCAATGAACCAGTCCTGGATGGCATCGGCCACCTGTTCCGGTGTCCCGGAGAAGGTCCGGTGTCCGCGTCCGCCACCGAGTCGGCCGATCAGCTGGCGGACTGTGAGCTGTTCGCGCCTGGCCAGCTCCACAATCAGCGTGTAGCGGCTCTTTGAACCTTCAATGTCGTCCTCGGTGGGCAGGTCCGCCGGCAGTTGCCGATCCAAAGGAAGATCCTCAGGGGCAACGCGCAGGGTCTTGGCCAGCTGCTCCCGGGCATACTCCGGTTTGATGAGCTGGTCCAGTTCACGCTCGAGCTTGAGGGCCTCAGCTTCGGTGGAGCCGATCACCGGGACAATTCCGGGCAGGATCTTGATCCCTTCCGGGTCACGGCCCGCCGCTGCGGTGCGTGCCTTCAGGTCTGCGTAGAAAGCCTGTGCGTCGGCGAGGGTCTGGTGCGCGGTAAACACGGCTTCCGCGTACTGTGCTGCCAGGTTTTTGCCGTTTTCCGAGGACCCGGCCTGGACGATCAGCGGATGGCCCTGCGGGGAGCGAGGGACGTTCAGCGGGCCACGGACGCGGAAGTGTTTGCCTTCGTGGTCCACCGTGCGGATCTTTGTATCGTCGCCCCAGACGCCATCAGCTTTGTCAGCCAGAACGGCGTCATCTTCCCAGCTGTCCCACAGCTTTTGGGCGACCTCAATGAATTCGGCGGCCCGTTCATAACGGACTGCGTGGGCCGGCTGGTCATCCACGCCGAAGTTCCGGGCGGCATCAGGACCGGCAGTGGTCACAACGTTCCAGCCGGCGCGGCCTCCGCTGACCCAGTCAACGGAGGCGAAGCGGCGGGCAAGATTGAAGGGATCGTTGTAAGTGGTGGACGCCGTGGCGATCAGTCCAATCTTTTGGGTCGCCGCGGCGAGGGCCGTCAACAGCACGGTGGGCTCCAGCTTCCCGGCGGGGCGCCGTCCCACTTCACCGAAAAGGACAGGGGAGTCGGCGAAGAAGATGGAGTCCAGCTTTCCTCGTTCGGCTGTACGGGCCAGATGCTGGTAATGCTCCACCTTGGTAGAGGCAAGGGGATCGCTCTCAGGCAGACGCCACGATGCTTCGTGGTGTCCGGTGCTCATCAGGAACGCGTTCAGGTGGAGTTGGCGGTCTGGCAAGGTCATGGTTGCTCCTCGAGTCAGGACGGTTTTGCGGCTGGTGTGTGGCAACTCAAGCACGGGTCCGGAGACGTCCGCCAGCGGCCCGACATGTCTTCGCAACAGCAGGAAACCGGGGTTCACTGCACGCAACGCAACTCAATTCGACGCCACGGGAGGCAACACAAAAAGCAGCCCATCCGGGACCGGGCGGCATAGCGCCCGGCAACCATTCCGACGTCGCGCGTTCTCAACGTGACTGATAGTTCCATCACCAAAAGGGGCTTTTGGAGCCTTTGGTGCATCAAGCCCCACTACCATTGGTAGGTGCTTTCCCCGATTACCGTCCGTCCCGCCCTGCCCGAAGACTACGACGCCGTTGCCCGGATTACGCAGGAGTCCTACGTCACTGCGGGGTACTACGGCGACGCTGATCACCCGTACCTGCAGAAGCTTCAGGACGTGGCCGGACGCGCGGAGCACGCCGAGATCCTGGTGGCGGAGCGCAACGGCGAGGTTATCGGCTCGGTAACGGCGGCACCGGCCGGGGGCGGCTTTTCCGATATCGGCCTCGAGGACGAACTGGAACTCCGTACCCTCGTGGTGGATCCGGCAGTCCAACGGTCGGGGGCCGGCCGCGCGTTGGTGCAGGCCGTCGTGGAGCAGGCAAAGTCCATGGACGGAATCAACGCAGTCTCCCTGACCACAGGTGCCACGTGGGAAAGTGCCAACGCTCTGTATGCGCGAACGGGCTTTGACCGTGCCCCGCACCGCGACTGGTTCGTCCCCGGGACCGACATAAAGCTGTTCGTTTACCGGCTGGACCTCCCGCAGTCATAAAGTTTCCTTCGTAAACGCCGGTCACCGGACCGTGCGAAGCGACAGGAAAGGCGCGGCATGCGCAAGACATTCGGCACGGGTTCGGTTTGGGAACAGACCCTTGGATATTCCCGTGCAGTCCAGGTGGACAACACCCTCTTCATTTCGGCCACGGCTGCTTCCGGACCTGACGGGATCGTTGGCGACGACTTCTATTCCCAGACCAAGTACATCCTGGAAAAGCTCGGCGCTGTTCTGGAAGATGCCGGCTTCTCCTACCAGGACGTTGTGCAGTCCAAGCTGTACCTGACGGACATCAGCAAGTGGGAAGATGCCGGCCGCGCGCACGGCGAAGTCTTCGGGGAGATCCGCCCCACCCTGGCCCTGGTGCACGTCCTGCCGTTCCTCGACCCGGAAATGTTGGTGGAGATCGAGCTGGTGGCGCAAAAGTCCGCCTAACCCACCCAACTGGGGGACAGTAAACGCTCCATTGGGCCTTCATAAGAGCGTTTGCTGTCCCTTACTTGGGTCAGCCGGGGATGCCGTAGCGGTGTTCCGGGCGGCCCGTGGTTCCATAGCGCAGTTGAATTTCGACGGCGCCGTCGTCGGCGAGCGAGGACAGGTACCTTTGCGCCGTGGCCCTGGACACGCCCACCCTCTCGGCCACCTCGGCAGCTGAATATTGCTCGCCGGGAAGCAACGACTCCAGGACCGCCGCTTCCGTGGCTGAGCGGGGTTTGGCTGACGGTGTGACGTCGCCTGGAATCAGGGAGCGTTTGGCGCGTTCTATGGTGACCTGGTCAACGGCTGTTTGCTGCCCAAGGATGCGGCGATACCGTGCATAGGATCTCAGCTGTTGGGAGAGGGATTCGGCGGTGAAGGGCTTCAGCATGTAGCCCAACGCTCCGCGCCGCAGGGCAACCTTGATGGATTGGGCATCAGAGGCGGCCGTCAGCATCACGGCGTCCACATCCAACTGACCCAACAGGTCCAAGCCGGAGCCGTCCGGCAGATAGACGTCCAACAGCACAAGATCGGGACGAAGACTGTGAATTGCCTGCAATGCCTGGGACACGGACCCGGCAGGCGCCAATGCCATGAAACCGGCCACGGAATCCACAAAGGCTGCGTGGAGCCTTGCTACATGGAAGTCGTCGTCCACAATCAACACGCGCAAATCCTCAGCCATTGTTGTCCTCCCTCAACGTTGCGTCCGCTCCAGTGCCCACAGGCCCCGCGCCCATCTGCTCCGTGCCCATCTGCTCCGTGCCCATCTGCTCCGCGGAATCCATGACGCCGGGGATAGTGGCCATGAACACGGCGCCCGGACCACCCTGTGTGCCGGGCTCCAGGACGCGGACATCACCGCCACGCCGCCGCGCAAGCTGCCGCACCAGTGCCAGCCCCAAACCGTGTCCAGCCCCCGAGCGTACCGGGTGTTCCGACGTCGTAAATCCTTCCGCGAAAATCTCCTCCGGTTCCAGGCTCCGCAAACCGTCTCCTGAATCGCCCACCACAATGTGCAATGTCCCGCCGGTTTGGGCGGCGTCGTCCAGCAGTTCAACCTCCACCCAACGCTCGGTTGAAGAGCCGGCGACGGCGGCGCTCACCGCGTTGTCGATCAGGTTGCCGAGCACTGTGGTGACGTCCTGCGGATCGGCCACGTGTCCACGGACCAGTGTTTCGGGTCCGACGCGGAGGGTCACGCCGCGCTCTGATGCCTCCACACCTTTCGCGCCAACGAACGCCTGAAGGTAGGTGTCCTGGAGCAGCTCAGCCTGTTCCACCGGGAACTTCAGCGGCCCGGTTGCCGAGATCCTGGCCAGGTACTCCTTGGCGGCATCGTGCTGGCCGATGCTCATGAAGCCGGCAATGGTGTGAAGTTGGTTGGCAAACTCGTGCCGTTGGGCCCGGAGTGCCGTGGACATGGTCCCTACGGCGTCGAGCTGGCGGGTGAGTTGCTGCAATTCAGTGCGGTCCCGCAACATGACCACCCAACCGAGGTCCTCCTGCCGGTGCCAGGCTTTACGGGCGCTGGCTACCAAAACGCGTCCGCCGGCCACTACTTCCACGGCTTCCGCATCACGTGCTGCCGGTCGGGTGAGCTGCTTGAGCTTTTCAGGGACCGGAGTGGATGACCAGTCCTGGCCAGTGGCGTCCGGCATGTCCAGGAGTCGTGCCGCGGCGGCGTTGAACACCGAGATGCGTCCGTCAGCGGCGATGCCAATGACGCCATCATCCACGCCTTGGAGTACGGCAACTTGATCGTGAACCAGGGTGCTGATCTCCTCCGGCTCCAGGCCTAGCGTGAGCCGCTGCAGCCTGCGCCGGAGCAGGAATGATGCCAGCACACCGGCAAGGAGGGCGCCGCCGGCGGTGAGGGCAATGGGTACGATGTCGCGGGCCAGGCTGTTGCTCAACGACTCCACGGAATAGCCCACACTGACTTCGCCCACAATCGTCGCAGAGCTATCCGGCGCGTAGACCGGCACCTTTGCCCCGGCCGAGGGTCCCAACGTTCCGGTGTTGCGAGTGGTGATTTCCTGCCCTCCAAGGGCAACTGTCGGGTCCGTACTGACGCGTTCACCCAGCCGTGCAGTCTCAGGATGGGCAAGCCTCAACCCGGTTTCATCGGTGATGACCACGAACAAGGCGCCGGTCCGGATCCGAACTGCCTCAGCGGCAGTTTGAAGGCTGCCGGCGGCGAGGACCTCCGGGGGAGGCGTTCCTTCTTCTTTGCTGATGGCTTGGACGCCGGATCGGATATCAGGATCCGCGGCGACGGTCCTGGCGAGGGTAAGTGCTTGATTTTCGGCTTCGGTACCGATGCGTTCGTACACGAGCCAAGCGTGGACGGTGCCGCTGAGCAGAACCACCAATAGGACAACACCCAGCTGGAGGAGAAGGGTTTGGGTGGAGAAACGCATACTGACTCGGCTGTTGCGCGGCACCTTTGCTCCTTTCCTCCTGATCCATTGAATCACTGAGCACAATGCGCAAAACGTTCGCAACGAGCAGTATTCCCAACAATTCCCCGAAACCCCCACCCGTGACGACCGCCACCATATCGTCTGTAGTGCGCATCACACCGACGTGGCGCCATTCACAGTAGTAAGGAGCCGGCCGTGCTGGTTTTGCTTGGATTCGCAATGATTGCGGTATTCATGGTCCTGATCATGACCAAAAAATTGACGCCCGTCCTGGCGCTGATCATCGTCCCCACCATCTTCGGCCTTTTCGCCGGAGCGGGCCTCGGCATCGGACCCATGGTCATGGATTCAATGAAGTCCATGACGTCCACGGCCGCGCTCCTCATGTTCGCCATCATCTACTTCGGTTTGATGATCGACGTCGGGCTCTTCGACCCCCTGGTGAAGTTCATCCTGCGCAAGCTGGGTAACGACCCCGCAAAGGTGGTCCTGGGCACCGCCATACTGGCAGCCGCAGTCTCCCTGGACGGCGACGGCTCCACCACCTTCATCCTCACCACAGCCGCCATGCTCCCGGTGTACCTGCGGCTCAAGATGAGTCCCGTGGTCCTCACCTGCGTGGCGGGCCTGGCCAACGGCACCATGAACATCCTGCCCTGGGGTGGCCCCACCGCCCGCGCAGCAACCGCGCTCAAGCTCGACGTCAACGACGTCTTCGTGCCCATGGTCCCTTCACTCATCGTCGGCCTGATCGTGGTTCTGGTCTTCGCCTGGTTGCTCGGCCTGCAGGAACGCAACCGCCTCCGCACCACCGCTCCCGAGATCTGGGGCGACGTCGCCGATCCTTCTGAAGCGTTCGACGGCGGCACTGGCCGCGGCGGTTCCGTCGCCGCCGGTTCGGGCTCAGGTTCAGGCTTTGGTGCAGGCCGCTTCGGCTTTGGCCGCAACGGCTCAACTGCCACTACACGCAAGCCGGGCACTGGCGGAGGCGCCGGCGTCGTGGTTCTCGAAGACCCGGCCACGCTGGTTGACGACCACGACACCGCCATGGCGGACACGGCACTGGACCCCAACCGCTCCACTCTGCGACCCAAGCTGTTCTGGTTCAACCTCGCCTTGACCGTGGCGGTCATGGTGGTCCTGGTGGCCAACATTGTTCCGCTGCCGTTCGTGTTCATGGTTGGCTCGGCGATCGCCCTGTTGGTCAACTTCCCCAAGGTCAAGGACCAGGGCGCACAACTGATTGCCCACGCACCGTCCATCGTTGCGGTTGTCAGCATGGTCATGGCTGCCGCAGTCCTCACCGGTGTCCTCAATGGCACGGGCATGGTCAAAGCAATGTCCGAGTGGCTCGTCCAGATCATCCCCGCAGACATGGGCCCGTTCATGGCAGTCATTACCGGCCTGCTGAGCATCCCCATGACGTTCTTCATGAGCAATGACGCCTTCTACTTCGGCGTCCTGCCGGTCCTCTCCGAAACCGCCGCCCACTACGGGGTGGATGCAGTGGATATGGCCCGTGCTTCCATCACCGGGCAGCCGTTCCACCTGCAGAGCCCCCTGGTTCCGGCTATCCTCTTGCTGGTCTCCCTCGCCAAAGTGGACTTGGGCGATCACCACAAGAAGGTTCTCTGGCGCACGGCAGTCATCTCGGTGGTCATGCTGGTTGTCGGGGTCCTGACCGGAGCAATCGGCATCGGCTGACCTGCCAACTTCCCGGGTGTCGAATTCGCGGGTCCGCTACCAATTCGCCGTTCAGCAACGGCGTATTGGGCAGCGGACCCGCGATTTGGCGTTAGGGCCTGTCTGCGGCCGAAGGGGCGGGGGCGGGACAAGCCAGCCATTCAGGTGGTCTTCTTTCGGGCAGCCGGATCCAAAGTGCATTCGCCCATCACCATGATGAAGCTGACATGCTTGGACGGCGTGAAGATCAAGACCTTGCCCCGAGGCGTCGACGCAGTGATCTCGATACCTGTGGTGTTGGCGCCCATGTTGTCGAAGATGTTTCCGATCGTGTAGCCCTTGGATTCCCAGTGAGCTTTCATCCGGCCCACAGCCGCCGACGGATCGTCCACGGGACCGCCTTTGATCTGGCGCTGATACAGTCGGCCGTCGGCCCGCGCGTGCACCCCGCAAGGCTCCGACACGTAATCTACTGTGTCATTGCGGTCCCACCCCGGCCACGTCGTGCCCGACTGCTGGACGGTGTCCTCCATGGCATCCATGAAGTCTGTGAACACCTCCTCGGCGCTCCGCTCTCCAGGTCCCGGCTCGTCGGGTTGTCCGCTATTTGGTGAACTCATGCCGCACCCCGTCATCATCAAGAACCCCACAACGAGTAGCGCGATCAAAAACTGCTGCGGGCCGAGCAGACGACCACGACCACGCGGGCGGAGTGGGGATGTCGTAGCCACTCAGGTGGTCTTCTTCCTGGCGGCCGGGTCCAAGGTGCACTCGCCAACCACTTTGATGAGACTCCCATTGCGTGTGGGTGAGAACTGGACCAGCATGCCCCTGGGCGTTCGTGCGTTGATCTGCATTCCGGTTGCGGGATTCACGTCATCGAAGATGTTTCCTATCGTGTAGCCCTTTGACTTCCAGTGGGCTTTCATGTGGTCCACCGCTGCTTGTGGATCATCAATAGGCCCGCCTTCGATCTGTGTCTGGTAGGCGCGGCCGTCGTCCCGGGTGCGAACTGAGCACGGGGGAGGGAAATAGCCGGATGTGTCCTGGCGGTCCCAGCTGGGCCAGTAAGCCCCTGAGTGCTGCACTGTGTCCTCCATCGCGTCCATAAACTCCGTGAACACCTCCTCGGCGCTCCGCTCTCCAGGACCCGGCTCGTCGGGTTGTCCGCTATTCGTTGAGTTCATGCCACACCCCGTCATCATCAAACACCCCACCGTGAGTAGCGCCATCAAAAAGCGCAACGGGCTTCGCAGGTTTTTCGGGCCGAATGGGCGGGGGCGGGACAAACCAGTCATTTAGGTGGTCTTCTTTCTCGCGGCCGGGTCTAAGGTGCATTCACCCATCACCTTGACGAAACTGACATGCTTCGATGGCGTGAAGATCAAGACCATGCCCCGGGGAGTCGAGGCGATGATCTCTATCCCGGTAGTGTTCGCGCCCATATTGTCGAAGATGTTTCCGATCGTGTAGCCCTGGAATTTCCAGTGAGCCTTCATTCGTTCCACAGCGGCCTGCGGATCATCGATGGGACCGCCTTCTATCTGGCGCTGATACAGTCGGCCGTCGGCCCGTGCGTGCACACCACAAGGTTCTGACACGTGATCCACTGTGTCGCTGCGGTCCCACCCCGGCCACGTCGTGCCCGACTGCTGGACAGTGTCCTCCATGGCATCCATGAATTCCGTAAACACTTCCTCGGCGGTACGCTCTCCGGGCCCCGGCTCGTCGGGTCGTCCACTATTCGTTGAATTCATGCCGCACCCGTTCATCATCAAACACCCTAGCGTCATCGATACGAACCATAGTTTGTTGCCGGGCTTTGTCTTTGTCATCTGTTCCGCACTTCCTCGAGTTCCTCCGGTGTGAGGTCGTCTTCTATTAGGGGCCCAATTCGAACCAGCTCGCCGTGGACTGCCATTACTTTCCTCTGGAGGGGCAAAAGCTTCTTGATTAGTTCACCGCGGCCGGTGGAGGTCAGGGCAATGTTCCGCGCTGACTCCGTCTCCGGGTCCAGGTAGCCGTGGCCACCGGTGGCTGCCAACACCGAATCCTCGCTGCCCTCGGCAGCCCAGCCCTTAGCATCATGGCCGGTGGTTCGTTTGTAGACCTTGCCGGTCTCGGGGTCGTAGCCGCCCTCAGAGGAGAAATTCTTGCCCCCGAACCACTCATCAGACGGACTCCACCGGCCCTCCCGTCCCCGCAACCCGCTACCGACGATTCCCAACGGTGCTACCCGGTCATCACCTGCCGCAGTCACATACACCTCCGGTTCCCCGGTCGCGTCCTTGGCCACGTGAAGGTCCGCCGCCGAGCCGATCTCCCGCCAGGCGATCCCCGCGGAACCGAAAAACGTCGCCGTCGCTACCTCGTGCTTGAGTGCCTTGAGCGCGTAGGAAGCCGTG
Organism: Arthrobacter sp. 9V; assembly: GCF_902506065.1. Taxonomy (GTDB): domain Bacteria; phylum Actinomycetota; class Actinomycetes; order Actinomycetales; family Micrococcaceae; genus Arthrobacter. The sequence continues at coordinate 3,176,201 of NZ_LR732912.1, read as the reverse complement.
GTGGTCCCGAAGGAGTGGGCCAGCACATTCAACCGGGGACGGGTGACGCCGTCAGATTCGCTCGCCCGAGTTTCGGTAAATCCATCCAACGCGACGGCCAGCTTAGCCCCACCCGTCTGGGCCAACGCCGTGGACAACACCTCAGTACTGGGCGGCGCGTCCGGGCTGTCATACCCAACCCAAGAAACCACCGCATTCGACCCTTTGTCCCCATTGATGAGATCAGCAAACACCTGCCCGTCGTACAAATCCTGGGCTGATTTCGTCCAGGATTCGAGCCCGTCTGCCACTGTGGTCCGCATGCCCGGTACGTTCCAAGTCACGTTGGTTGCCGTGTCCAAATCCCCGATCGCAACGGCCACGAACGGCTTGCCGTTCTCCTCCGGAGTGAAGGACATGATGCTCCGTTCCGGCGCCGCGCTCCGCCTGTCAGCAGGCTCCAGTGCGTCGTAGATCACCTGCAACGCGGCCTTGTCCGTCTCGCTGGTCCGGGGGTCCTTGAACACCGAATCCAGGTTCACCCGGTTCGCTCTCGCGCGGGCCTTGTACGGGACACCGTTCAGATTCCCGATCACCCCCGGCGCGGCCACCAGCAACGCCGCCTGCTGCTCGGCGGACAACCCCGCCCACCAGTCCCGAACTTGGACCACCAGCGGAGGCGAAGTAAAGCCCGAACGCAGGAAATCGGACTCGGCCATCCCGTAATCAAGCAACTGCCCAGGCGTCAACGTCCGCCATAACTCCAGCATCTCCAACGCCCCGGCAGCATCGCCTACTTCAGCGGTTTCCAAGTCCTTCAACCGCGAACGGGTCCGCTCCACCGCGGCATCGGTGACCATCCCGCCGTCGTAATACACCGGCACCGGCCCATCAACCGGGCGCACGCCATCAATCAGCCTGGCGCAATCGTGCTCGGCCTGCTCATGCCCGGCCGCCAGCGAAGAAACCCGCTGCCTTAACTCTCCGAGCTCCAGCGCCACCGACGCGCCGGAGCTGCCTCCCAAGGATTGCCGTTCCGGAAGCGCGTCAAAGGCTACAGCTTCCCCCAGATGCAGTTGTGTTCGCCGACGGAAATCAGCGATGTCCTCCAGCAGCACCCCCCGACGCCGGTTCAACTCCCGCACCGTATCCGCATACCCCATCAACGCCCGATACACGACAGCCAAACCCGCCCGAAGCCCCTCACTCACCCGGGCAGGCGTCCCGAAAGCAGCCAACAGCTCCGCCGCCTCCGGAGCCCGGTACGCATCACCCAGACCCGACCACTCCGACGCCGCAGCCTGCATCACATTTACAATCCCCTGAGCCTGCTCCAACAAAGGAACCGCAGCTTCCTCCAACAACCCAGGATCCGGCCACCCCTCCAACACCGACGCATCAATCCCATACACGGCTGGCCCCTAACCCACCGGAACCGAACGAAACCGGTCCACCCGAAAACCCGCGCCGGGCCAGCCATCCAAGCTTTTGGTTTGAGCCAAGGACGTCGTGATCATCTGCTCATCCCCGGCAACATAGGCGGCAATAGCAGCCTGTGCTCCACCAAAAACGTTGGCCGTCCGTTGCGCCAACGCCAGCAGACCAGGCATCAGTACTATCTCCGCGCAGAGCTGCACGGACACATAAACAGGGCCTTCACGGAGAACCCCGCTGACTTCATCACAGACCTGCCGAAGCCTTGCCTGCACCTGACCAAGCCCACTAGTGCGCTGCCTCGATGCAGCCACCGCGGCAAGCGCCCCGCCGGTATCAACGTCGTACACCAAAACAACAGCCTCCAAGATGTCGCCCCAAAACCCCGTAAATCGATCGAAATGACAAATTCGGGCAAGAACATATATCTAGGAGTGAACCTGAGGGCTCAAACGTGACGAAGAATCAGAAAGTCGGGGGCACCACCCCGTCGTCTGACCGGCACACCCAACCCAAGTAGACTGGTTCGGAAAACCATTTGAACTTTGCAGGGGAGATCCATGGCTGCGATCAACCGTGACGACGTCGCGCATCTTGCGCGTCTGGCTCACATTGAAATGAGTGCCGAAGAACTGGACAGGATGGCTGTTGAGCTTGCTGTCATCGTGGATTCGGTGAAAAGCGTGAGCGAAGCTGCGGGAGAGGACGTCCCCGCGACGTCGCACCCGATTCCGCTGACCAACGTGTTCCGCGAGGATGTTGTGGGCCATACGTTCACGGCCGAAGAAGCCCTGTCCGGCGCTCCGGATGCATTCGAGAACCGTTTCAAGGTCCCGGCAATCCTGGATGAGGACTAATCACTATGACTGAGCTGAACAACGAACTCATCCGCCACTCCGCCGCCGATCTCGCTGCGAAGCTGGCCACCCGCGAGGTTACCGCCGTCGAAGTGACGCAGGCGCACCTTGACCGCATCGCCCTTGTTGATGGTCAAGTTAACGCCTTCCTGCACGTTAATACTGAAGAGGCCTTGGCCGTCGCGGCCGAGGTTGACGCTGCCCGCGCTGCTGGCGGTTCTGCTGCCGAAGAGCTGCACGCCCTCGCCGGTGTGCCCATCGCCGTCAAGGACCTCATCGTGACGATTGGCCAGCCGACGACGGCTGGTTCGAAGATCCTTGAGGGCTGGCACAGCCCGTATGACGCCACCGTGGTGAAGAAGCTGCGCGCGGCCAAGATGCCCATCCTTGGCAAGACCAACCTGGACGAATTTGCCATGGGTTCCTCCACGGAGCACTCGGCTTACGGCCCCACCCGCAACCCGTGGGATCTGGACCGCATTCCCGGTGGTTCGGGCGGTGGCTCCGCTGCCGCCGTCGCTGCTTTCGAAGCGCCGCTGGCGCTCGGCACGGACACCGGCGGTTCCATCCGCCAGCCCGGCGCCGTCACCGGAACCGTTGGCGTGAAGCCGACATACGGCGCTGTCTCCCGTTACGGTGCCATTGCCATGGCATCGTCGTTGGATCAGATCGGCCCGGTTTCCCGTACGGTGCTGGACTCGGCGCTCCTGCAGGAAGTCATCGGCGGTCACGACCCCTTCGATTCCACGTCGCTGACGGATCCTTTCAATGATCTTGTTGCTGCCGCCCGCGTCGGCAATGTTGCGGGCATGAAGATCGGAATCGTCAAGGAACTTCACGGCGAGGGCTACCAGGCCGGCGTCGAGAACCGTTTCAACGAGTCCCTTCAGCTACTGAAGGACGCCGGTGCTGAAATCGTTGAGGTTTCCTGCCCCAACCTGAAGTACGCCCTGGGTGCGTACTACCTCATCATGCCGTCCGAGGTCTCCAGCAACCTGGCCAAGTTCGACGGCGTTCGTTTCGGCATGCGCGTCCTGCCCAAGGATGGTCCCATGACCATCGAGCGCGTTATGGGTGCCACGCGTGCCGCTGGCTTCGGCGACGAAGTGAAGCGACGCATCATCCTTGGTACGTATGCGCTGAGCGCCGGCTACTACGACGCCTACTACGGCTCTGCACAGAAGGTCCGTACGCTGATTCAGCGTGACTTCGACGCCGCGTTCGCGAAGGCCGATGTCTTGATCTCCCCGACGGCGCCCACCACGGCGTTCAAGCTGGGGGAGAAGCTGGACGATCCGCTGGCAATGTACCTGAACGACGTCGCCACCATCCCGGCAAACCTTGCCGGCATCCCGGGTCTGTCCCTGCCCGGCGGTCTGGCTGACGAAGACGGGCTGCCCGTCGGCATCCAGCTGTTGGCTCCTGCCCGCCAGGACGCCCGCCTTTACCGCGTGGGTGCGGTCCTCGAATCCATGCTTGAAGAGAAGTGGGGCGGCCCGATGCTTGCGCAGGCCCCTGAGCTTAGTTCAGCTTCAACCACCGCCGGAGGTTCCAACTAATGTCCGTCGACGCAACCCTGAGCTTCGAAGAGGCCATGGAGAAGTACGATCCCGTCCTGGGGTTCGAGGTCCACGTGGAACTCAACACCAAGACCAAGATGTTCTCCTCAGCGCCCAACGTCTTCGGTGACGAGCCGAACACCAACGTCAACGAGGTTGACTTGGGCATGCCCGGCGTCCTGCCCGTGGTGAACAAGGCTGCGGTGGAATCCTCCATCAAGATCGGCCTTGCCCTGAACTGCAAGATCGCCGAGTCCTGCCGCTTCGCCCGGAAGAACTACTTCTACCCGGACACTCCCAAGAACTTCCAGACGTCCCAGTACGACGAGCCGATCGCCTACGACGGCTACCTCGACATTGAGCTTGAGGACGGCACGGTGTTCCGCGTGGAGATCGAGCGCGCCCACATGGAAGAAGACGCCGGTAAGCTGACCCACATGGGTGGTGCTGCGGGCCGTATCCAAGGTGCCGACTACTCGCTGGTGGACTACAACCGTTCCGGCGTTCCGCTGGTTGAAATCGTCACCAAGCCCATTGAGGGAGCCGGTAGCCGTGCGCCCGAGCTGGCCAAAGCGTACGTGGCAGCAGTCCGCGAGATCGTGAAGAACCTTGGCGTTTCCGATGCCAAGATGGAGCGCGGCAACGTCCGTTGCGACGCCAACGTTTCCTTGCGCCCGCACGGCAGGGAAAGGTTCGGTATCCGTTCGGAGACCAAGAACGTGAACTCGCTGCGCGCTGTGGAGCACGCGGTCCGTTACGAGATTCAGCGCCACGCTGCCGTCCTGGATTCCGGCGAGCCGGTGATTCAGGAGACGCGCCACTGGCACGAGGACACGCGTTCGACGACGTCGGGCCGGCCTAAGTCCGATGCCGACGATTACCGCTACTTCCCGGAGCCGGACCTGGTTCCCGTTGTCGCCTCCCGTGAGTGGGTGGAGGAACTCCGCGCCACCCTTCCCGAGCCGCCGGCGGAGCGTCGCAAGCGCCTTAAGGAAGCCTGGGGTTACTCGGATCTGGAATTCCGCGATGTGGTGAACGCCGGAGTCATGGATTCCATCGAGGAGACAATCGCCGCAGGTGCGTCCGCCGATGTTGCCCGCAAGTGGTGGATGGGTGAGATCGTCGGCCGAGCCAAGGTTGCAGACGTCGACCCCTCCGAACTCGGTGTCACCCCGCAGGTCATCGTCGAGCTGAACAAGCTCGTTGAAGACGGCAAGATCAACAACAAGATGGCCACCCAGGTGCTGGACGGCGTGCTCGCCGGCGAAGGTACTCCGGCGGAAATTGTTGAGAAGCGTGGCCTCGCAGTAGTGTCCGACGACGGTCCGCTCCTTGAAGCCATCGATGCTGCACTGGCGGCGCAGCCGGATGTCGCGGAGAAGATCCGCGGCGGCAAAGTCCAGGCCATTGGCGCAATTGTTGGCGGTGTCATGAAGGCCACTCGTGGCCAAGCAGACGCTGGACGCGTGCGCGAACTGATCCTCGAGAAGCTCGGCGTTCAGGGCTAAGCCCCTCCGCTTCCCATCAAAGTAGGCCGCAGTAATTACTGCGGCCTACTTTGCTTTGGCCATGCATTCTTTGGGCGCACAATGGATGCATGGCCACTCTTTCACCGGGCATTCGTAAGACCCTTCTCGCCGGCGGAATCACCGTCGCCCTGACAGCTGGCGGTGCCGCCACAGTCTGGGCTGGCACCCAACCCAGCCCGTCGCCGTCGAGCCTTTCTGCTTCACCAAGCCCGTCCTCGTCCGCGTTCGCAAAGTCTGCAGAGGGCCGCGGGCAGGCAATCCACGGCGAACACGTGGTGAAGCAGCAGGACGGGAGCTATCGTACGGTTCTTACGCAAACCGGAACCCTTGAGTCCGTGAGCGATACAGAGATGACCGTGAAGAGCGAGGATGGCTTCACGCAACGCTATGCGATCAACACGGAAACGCGGATCAGCAAACTACCGGCCGATTTGTCAGAGCTTCGGAACGGCAGGGGCAAACCATCGCTGCCGTCGGCTACGGCTGCTGATCTCACGTCAGGTGATACAGTGCGGGTCAGCGGCACAAAGAACGGTGAAACCGTGACGGCAATGCGAGTTGTGTCCGGCGAACTGCCTGCCGGTCTCAAGGGCCACGGACATCAGCGCGGGCACGGGCCCAAGTAACCGGGCGTGCCGGTACCTACAGCGCAACAGTTCTGAAGCCCAGGTTGCCGCTTGCTGAGTCGGGTGTGTTTGAGCTGCGCGCTGCGAGGCGGTAACGGTTGCAGTAGGAATCGTGGCAGAGGTACGAGCCGCCCCGCATCACCCTGCCGCGGCCGATGGACGGGCCCTTGGGGTTCTCCACTGTTCCCTGCGTGAGGCACGTTTTGTAGTACTTGGGCAGGAACCAATCGCTGCACCACTCCCAGACGTTCCCGCTGGTTTGATACAACCCATAGCCGTTGGGGTGGAAGGACTTGGCAGGTGCGGTGGTGAGGTAGCCGTCGTTGATCGTGTTGCGGGAAGGGAATTCGCCTTGCCAGATGTTGCAGTTGTGAGCGTCTTGGCCCGGAGCATCGTTATGCAGGTCATTGCCCCACGGATAACGATGCCCGGCCAACCCGCCACGTGCCGCGTATTCCCACTCAGCTTCCGTGGGTAGCCGACGGCCCGCCCATTCGCAGTAGGCCAAGGCGTCGTTGTGCGAGACGTGGGTGACGGGGTGATCGGGGATCTCGGACCAACTTGAGAGTGGCCCAGCCGGGTGCGACCAGTCCGCCCCGCGGACGTTGAGCCACCACGGAACATTGTTGACCCGGTTGAGGATGTCCTGGGTCTCGGCTTTCACGGCCAGATGGAACACCGCCGACGTTCCGAAGATTTCCGACTCCGTACGATGCCCGGTGGCATTGACGAACTCAGCGAACTCTTCATTGGTCACAGTGGCGGCGCTAATCCGAAATTGTGCGACGAACACTTCGTGCACGGGTGACTCGCCGTCGTCGTCGTAGCCCTCGTTGAAGGGATCGCCCATTGCGAAGGTTCCTGCGGGGATGACGACGTCGGATGCTTCCTTTGAGGGCCGGGCACTTTGAGCTGAGGTGCCGGGTATCGGTCGATCGGCAATCGCCCGAAGGGGGAGGGACTTCCCCGAGCCGGAATGTGCCCGGGTGCCGGCCCCTGGGCTACAGCAATCTGCCATCTCAACCTCCTGCCTTAATTTCACCTGCTAGTACTTTAGCGGGCGCCCCCGTTTCCGCCCCTCGCACCACTTGTACGGCGGGGCCGCACCCGTTTCCGCCGGGCGCGCCGGTTCGTACGGGTGCGCCAGGCGCGAAAGGGGCGCGAGGGCAGAGCGTCCGAGGCGCCGCTGAACTCCGTGCGTAGTGATTAAACGTGATTTCCACGAGCAGTTTCGATCATGATCTTGCAAAAGGAGACGCGGGTCACTTATGGTTTGTTAAACGGTTAACGAGCGTGGCCTGAATCACAGAAGTGGCGCAGGCTCAGCACTTGAGGAGACAACATGAACTCGACGACGGAACAGGCTCGGGCAGTGCCCGAAGCTCGCCGAGTCCCGGGCCCGCCAGGTGGAATCGCCTCCGGATCCGGTCCGAAGAAGCGGAAGAGAAGCAAGGTCCCGCAGCAGAGTTTCCGGTCCCGCCTACGACGCGACAAGCAGATGCTGCTCATGATGCTGCCTGGGGTGGCCTTCCTGCTTCTCTTCTTCTACATCCCCATCCTTGGCAACGTCATCGCCTTCCAGGACTACCAGCCGTATCTGGGCATCGGTGACAGCCTCTGGGTGGGCTGGCAGAACTTCGTGGACTTGTTCGGCAATCCGGATTTTGTGCACGCTTTCTGGAACACGCTCTACTTGGCTGCCTGGCAGCTGGTGTTCCTCTTCCCTGTGCCGCTGGTCCTGGCGCTGATTGTGGATTCACTCGTCAGCACCAGGGTCCGCCGGATCTTCCAAAGCATCGCCTACCTGCCGCACTTCCTGTCCTGGGTGCTGGTGATCGCGTTCTTCCAGCAGATGCTGGGCGGTGCAGGCTTCGTCAACAACCTGCTTCGGGACTGGGGGATGGACCCCATTCCCTTCATGACCAACCCGGAAACCTTCCCGGTCATGGTGGTGGTCCAGATGATCTGGAAGGACGCCGGCTGGGCCATGATCATCTTCCTGGCAGCCCTTGCAAGCATTGACAACTCGCTTTATGAAGCTGCAGCGGCTGACGGTGCCGGACGTTGGCGCCGAATGTGGCACATCACGCTTCCAGGGCTGAGGCCTGTGATTGTCCTGCTGCTGATCCTGCGCATCGGCGACATCCTCTCGGTGGGCTTTGAGCAGTTCATCCTGCAACGGGATGCAGTGGGAGCAGGCGCCGCGGAAGTGCTGGACACCTTCACCTACTACACCGGCGTAGTGGGAGGCGGCTGGAGCTCAGGCGCGGCAGCAGGCCTTGCCAAGGGCGTGGTCAGCGCGTTGTTGATCTACGGCGCCAACAAACTTGCCCACCGTTTCGGCGAAGACGGAATCTTCGCAAAACAAGTGCGCTGAAAGCCACGCTGACCCGCGCGCCCGCCGCACAAGGAGAACCCCATGGCAACAACACTCTTCACCAAGAAACCCCGGGAACTTACGTACAATGCCAAGCGCCCGGTGTGGAAGGAAAAGCCTTCCGCGCTGTATCAAACGGTCAAGGCGGTAGTCCTGATCGTGTTCAGCTTGTCCATCCTCACTCCAATACTGCTGGTGGTTTCAACCTCCCTTGCCGACACGGAACAACTGGTGAAAGCCGGCGGGTTTGTGCTCTGGCCGGAACGTCCAACATTTGAGGCCTACGCCACCATCTTCAAAGGCCCCATGGTTCTGCAATCGCTTGGGGTCAGCATGCTGATCACGGCAGTGGGAACCATCCTCGCGCTCTTCGTCACCATCACCATGGCCTATGCCACCAGCCGTACGGTGCTCTTTGGACGGCCGGTGATCCTCGCAGTCCTGTTCACGCTCCTGTTTGCGCCAGGCCTCATCCCGTCCTTCCTCATGATCCGCCAACTCGGCCTGCTGGACTCGTTGTGGTCGCTGATCCTTCCGGGCATTTTCGGAGCTTTCAACTTTGTGGTCATGCGGTCGTTCTTCATGAACATCCCGGCCGAACTCATCGAAAGTGCCAGGATCGACGGCGCCAACGACTGGCAAATTCTGTGGCGCATCGTGATGCCGCTGTCCAAAGCCGTGATCGCCGTCGTCGGTCTCTTCTATGCGGTGGGTTTTTGGAACTCTTTCTTCAACGCACTTCTCTACATCAACGATCACAGCAAGTGGCCCATTCAGCTGCTCCTTCGCAACTTCGTGGTCCAGGGCAGTGGTGCAGCGGATCAGCTGGGAATCACCACCACCCCGCCGCCGCAGTCCATTCAGATGGCAGTGGTGGTGGTAGCGCTGGTCCCGATCCTGATGGTTTACCCATTCCTCCAAAAGCACTTCGCCAAGGGCGTCATCACCGGCGCCGTCAAGGGCTAGGCCCACCAAAAGCACAATCAAAAGCACGCCAACCAAAAGCACTCAAACCTTCTAGAAACGCATGTAACCAGAAAGGGTTATGCCATGACGCGCACTACCTCTCAGGCTGGGTTCAGCCGCCGCGGTTTCCTTGGCCTGGCAGGCCTGGCCGTGACCGCTGCAGGCTTGTCCGCCTGCGGTGGCGGCGGGGCCGCGGGCAATGGAGGCGCCGCAGCCTCCGCCTCGGTCAAGTTGCCCACGTACAAGGAATTCACCGGCGTCACTCCTGACATTGCCGGCAACGCCAAGGGCCTCCAAGCCGGCTACTTCAGACTGCCCAATGCTGTGCAGTCCGTAAAGACGCCGCCGCTCAAGGGCAAGGTGACCGGCTTGACTGAAACCTTCGACACCATGAGCCCGGGCCTGAAGGACAACCCCTTCTGGCAGCGCCTCAACGCCAAACTCGGTGGTGATTTGGAGCTGCAAATCGCCGAAGACATCGGAGACGGCTACCCGGCGAAGTTCGCCACCGTTCTAGCCAGTAACGATCTCCCGGACATGATGTGGGTTCCGCCCAACCAGGGCATCCCCAACGTCGGTCCCATGCTGGAAGCCAAGTTCCAGGACCTGACGCCCTACCTCTCCGGTGACGCCGTCCTTGAGTACCCCAATCTGGCCGCACTTAAACCTGATTCCTGGAAGACCGCCGTCGTGAACGGGAAGATCTGGGGTGCGCCCATCCCGAGCACCCCGTTCGGACAGGTGTACTTGGGCAACCACGATATGTGGGCGAAGGTGGGTGGCTTTGAAGCAGCCAGCGCCGACGAGTTCCTCGAGAAGGCCAAGGAGTTGACCCGGCCGGCCGATCAGCAGTACGCGCTGGAACCGGCCTACATCAACGCCCTCCACATGGTCACCGAATGGTTTGGTGCTCCGAACAGCTGGGCGGTCAACAAGGACCGCACCCTCACCCATCTTTACGAAACCGATGAGTACCTGGCCGGTGTGGAGTTCACGGCCAAGATGTTCGCAGCAGGTGTCTTCTACCCGGATTCCAAAGCAACTGACATCCGTTCACGCGTAGCCAACGGCAGCGTGGGGGCCCAGGTTGTGGTGGGCCCCCACGACATCCGCAGCTACCGTGCATTGAACAAGGACACCCGGTTCGACATTCTCATCCCGTTCAGCGCCGACGGCAAGGTCAAGCCCGTCTACGACATGGGCTATGGAACCGTAGGCTTCACGCCGTTCAAGAAGGCCGAGGAGGGCAAGATCCGCGAATTGCTCTCGCTCATCAACTACTTGTCCGCCCCGTTCGGAACTGTGGAGTACATGCAGAAGAACTTCGGCGAACTGGGCGAGGACTACACCATTGACGGCTCCGGTAATCCGGTACGCACTGAGACAGGGACAACCAACGCTCCGGGCCTGGTCTCGGCATTGAACATCATGTCCAGCCCCGAAAACGTCATCTTCAACCCGGGATTCGACGACGACACCCGGTACGTCAGCCAGCAGGAAGAAAAACTCCTCGAATTTGCGTGGCGCAACCCCACCAACGGTTCCTACTCGGACACCAACGCCAAGGTGGGTGCCAAGATCACCAAGCAACTGCGCGACAAGGTTGTGGACATCATCACCGGCCGCGCCAAGATCGACGAACTCAAGGACGCGGTGAAGCGCTGGAAGAGCGAAGGAGGGGACAAAATGCGCGACGAGTACCAGGCCGCGTTGGACCCTGACGCTCCCGTCTTCAGGAGCTAGCCTCAAAACAACAACGAACCACCGCGATCCAAAGAACACAGCAGGGGGAACCATGGCAAAAACGAGCAACACCGGAGTCAGGCCAACCATCCGTATGGTGGCCGAACTGGCCGGCGTCTCCACCGCCACGGTCTCCTATGTCTTGTCAGGCCGCCGGGGCGATGGCGGCCCCGGGGTTTCGGATCCGACGGCGGAGAAGGTCAAGGCAGCTGCTGAGCGGCTTGGCTACCGCCCCAACCAGGCGGCCCGGGCCATCCGCACCGGCCGGACCAACACCGTGATCCTGTCGCTGACCATGCTTTCGGATCCTTGGTCCTTGTCCGTCATTGAGGCAGTGCAGAAGGCGGCGGGTCCGCTGGGGATCACGCCGATGATCCTGGGTGACGCCGATTGGGTCAAGGTGCTCGGCACGCACAATGCCGATGCTGTGTTCGTGGATGCAGTCCGTCCTGAACAGCGGGATGCCCTTCGTCAGCTTGCGCAGCACGGAACAACGTTGGTGGTTTTTGACGAGGAAGTACAAGCCGAGGGTTTTGACGTCATCCGTTCCATTGCCGGGCCGGGCTGCCGGATGGCCGTGGAGCACCTGCTCCACGGCCATCGCAGGATCGCTTGTTTGACTCCTGCCACGCCGGACGGCACATCCGGCGGCACCAGGTACCGTGCCTATGCCCAGGCGCTGGAACACGCGGGCGTCGAAGAACGCGAAGATTTTGTGGGCCTCTTCGATGGCACCAGTGCCGGGGCGTACGCTGCGGCAACCCGGCTGCTCACCATGCCGGACCGCCCCACGGCCATCTACGCCACCACGGATTACGCAGCGGTCAGTGCCATCAATGCCGCCCAGCGCTTGGGCCTGGCGGTAGGTGCGGACGTGGACATCATCGGCGTGGGCAACACCGTGGAGGGCGAACGGATGTCGCCGTCCCTGAGCACCGTGGGCCCGGTTGACTTCTTCGACAAACTCGCACGGCTGCTCCTGCAGCGGGCAACGGGCCCGGCTGACCCCGCAGCTGCTACGGCTGAGACCCCCGGTGTCCTCGACTTCCCCTGGCACTTGTTCGTGCGCGAATCCGCGCCGCACCGCAGTGCCGCAACCAGACTTTACTAAGAACAGCAGAAGGATATTGCACACCATGGAAAAGGATTTGAAGGTCGGCATCGTAGGTTTTGGCCTGCGGTCAGGGCTGTGGAAGCACGCCCATAAGCCGGGCCAAGGCTCGGAGGTTACCGTTGTGTGTGACCTGAGCGAACGTGGCCGGGCGGACGCGGCTGAACGCATCCCATCGGCGCGCGTCACGGAAGACCTTGAAGAACTGCTGGGCAGCGGGATCGACGCTGTCCTGGTCCTGACCCCCGATAACCAGCACGCTGCCGTCGCCGTTCGCACGCTCAAGGCCGGCATTCCCACCTTCTGCGAGAAGCCCCTGGATATCACGGTTGAGGCGGCGGACCGGATCCTGGCAACGGCCTACGAAACCGGAACCCGCCTGTACGTTGGCCACAACATGCGCCATATGCCGGTTGTTGTGCAGATGCGCGAACTCATTGAAGAAGGCCGCATTGGCGAGGTCAAGGCGGTCTGGTGCCGGCACTTTGTAGGGCATGGCGGTGACTATTACTTCAAGGATTGGCATGCCCAACGTGCCAACGTAACCTCGCTCCTGCTCCAAAAAGGCGCCCACGACATCGATGTGATCCACTGGCTTGCCGGCGGCTACACCAAGCGGGTTGCCGCCGTCGGGGATCTCGCCGTCTACGGCGACGTCACCAACCGGAGCAATAACGCCGGTAAGCGCATGGGGGATTGGTTCTCCATGGACAATTGGCCGCCCACGGAGCAGAAGGACCTGGCGGAGGTGATTGATGTGGAGGACATCTCCATGATGAACATGGTGCTGGATAACGGCGTGCTGGCCAGCTACCAGCAGTGCCATTTCACTCCGGACTATTGGCGTAACTACACCGTGATCGGTACCAAAGGCCGCATTGAGAACCTCGGCGACGGGCCCGGCGAGAGCATCAACGTCTGGACCAGCCGTTCGTCCGGTTACGCCGCTCCTGATGAAGTCATCACCATCAAGGACGGCGAAGGCGGCCACGGCGGAGCGGATCCACGCTTGATCGAGGAGTTCCTGCATTTCGCGTCCCGGGGCGGCCGGACCACCACTAGCCCGATTGCCGCGCGGCAGGCAGTAGTGGCCGGTATCCTCGCGGCGGAATCTCTCCGCGGTGACGGCTCTGCCCGCGAGGTACCGGAGCTCCCTGCCGAACTGGTGGAGTATTTCGACGCCGGTCAGCCCGCCTTGGTCCGCGACTGACGCCACGACCCGGGGGTCAGCTCGGGCTGGAGAGCTCCACAAGCTCGGTCATGACGGTTTGAAGTGACTCGCAAACCGTCATGACCGATTTCCGTTTGAGCGTCTCGGGCCGGGCAAGGATGTCGATCTTGCGCACCGAGTTCACTCCGGACAGCGGACGCAGCACCACACCGGCATCCAGTACGCGGCGCGCGGTGAAGCGCGGAAGCAGCCCGATCGCGCCACCGGCGGACACCAGCGCCGCGACGGTGGAGTAGTCGTTGATGCGGTGCAGTACCTCGGCCGGCCTGCCACTCACGGCAACGACGGCGGCCAGCACGTCAGCGGGCGAGTACCCATCGCGGCTGGTCACCCATGGTTCATCCACGACGTCGGAGGGCTCCAGTTCGCGCCGGGCCGCCAGCGGGTGATCTGCCGGGAGGGCAATATCCAACGGCTCGTCAGCCAAGGGAATCATCGCTACTTTGTCCTCGGGCCAGGACGGGCTGTTATCCATCCTGTGCGCCAAAACCAGGTCATACCGGGCGGCCAACCCGGGGAAGTCCTCCTGGGCCACGTCCTCATCCGAGAGTCGCAGGCGTGGTGACTTGCCGCCGTCGGACGCTGTCCCGGACGCCAAATGCGCTGCCAACGGAGCGAACAGTGCCTGGCCCGCGCTGTGAAAAGCGCTCACACTCACCGGCGCATCAGGAGCGTCGTGATACGCGCCGATCGCAGCGCGCGCATCGGCCATGGCGTTGACGACGGCGGCACCCGCCTCGGCGAGCACGCGGCCTGCGTCGGTGAGGACCAAGGCCCTGCCTTCTTTGCGTGTCAACGGCACGTCCACGGACTTCTGGAGCAGCGCGAGCTGTTGCGAAACTGCAGAAGGAGTCACCATAAGGGTCTCCGCGACGGCCTTGACGCTGCCAAGGTCTCCAAGCTCACGAAGCATCTGCAACTGGTGAATTTCCATTAGCAAATCCTAAATCGTTGATTGAGAAGAATCTAGTTGTGCTAAATCGTTACCGGCGCTCTAATGGACTCAGCAGCAGCGAAGCAGCCCAGGCAGTGAGGAATCCCATGAAGGCTCTCTACAAATCCGGACCCCACGCAGGGTTCGAACTCGTCGAACGTCCCGAGCCCGAAGCGGGCCCCGGCGACGTCAAGATCCGTGTGATGACCACCGGCATCTGCGGCACCGACCTCCACATTCAAAGTTGGGACGCCTGGGCGCAAAGCATCATAGAAACGCCGCTCATCGCCGGGCACGAGTTCTATGGCGAAGTCGTGGAAATCGGCGAGGACGTGCGGGACGTCAAGGTGGGGGACAGGGTCTCCGGCGAGGGCCACGTTGTCTGCGGTATCTGCCGTAACTGCCGTGCCGGACGCCGCCAGATGTGCATCCACACCGTCTCGGTGGGAGTGCAGCGCGATGGTGCATTTGCTGAATACGTCGTGATTCCGGAGACCAACGTCTGGGTGCACCATGACGAGTCCGTCACCCCTGAACTCGGTGCCATCTTCGACCCCTTCGGCAACGCTGTCCACACCGCATTGAGCTTCCCGTTGGTGGGCGAAGACGTCCTCATCACCGGCGCCGGACCCATTGGCCTGATGGCAATCGCCGTCGCCCGCCACGCCGGTGCCCGCAAGATCGCCATCACTGACGTCTCAGCCCCGCGGCTGGAACTGGCCCGGCAGATGGGCGTGGACCTCGCCGTGGACGTCTCCAAGATGCGCGTCCGCGAGGCGCAGCAGGAACTGGGCATGCGTGAAGGCTTCGACATCGGGCTGGAAATGTCGGGACACCCCACGGCCCTGCCTGAGATGATCGACAACATGAACCACGGCGGACGCATCGCCATGCTCGGCCTTCCCAGCCAGTCCATCGACATCGACTGGGGCAAGGTAGTCACCCACATGCTCACGCTCAAGGGCATCTACGGCCGCGAAATGTTCGAGACCTGGTACGCCATGAGCGCCATGTTGTCCTCCAACCCGGTGCTGCACCGCAGTATCTCGGCAGTGGTCACCGACAAGCTGTCCGCCTCGGATTGGGAAAAGGGTTTCGAGATCGCCCGCAACGGCACCGGCGGAAAAGTTGTCCTCGACTGGACCGAACTGTAACCGGACCGAACCGTAGCCTGGCCCACCGGCACCCGGACCCAACCAAGACTTTAGGAGCACCATGTATTCAGCCATCAAAGACCAGCTGCAGGGCGAATTGGACGAGATCCGCAGCGCCGGACTCTTCAAGACCGAACGCCACATCGATTCCCCCCAAGCCAGCCACATCGCCGCCGGCCAACTGGGCCAGCCGGCCAACAAAGTCCTGAACTTCTGCGCCAACAACTACCTCGGCCTGGCAGATCATCCGGACATCATTTCCGCAGCCAAGTCCGCCATGGACGAGCGCGGCTTCGGCATGGCCTCTGTGCGCTTCATTTGCGGCACTCAGGACTTGCACCTAGAACTCGAGACCCGCGTCTCCAAGTTCTTGGGAACCGAAGACACCATCCTCTTCTCAAGTTGCTTCGACGCCAACGGCGGCGTCTTCGAGTCGCTGTTCGGCCCCGAAGACGCCATCATTTCGGACTCGCTGAACCACGCGTCCATCATTGACGGGATCCGCCTGAGCAAGGCCAAGCGCTTCCGCTACGCCAATCAGGATATGGCCGATCTCGAAGCCAAGCTGGTTGAAGCCGAGGGCTCCCGCCGGAAGATCATCGTCACGGACGGCGTGTTCTCCATGGACGGCTACCTGGCACCCCTTGAAGCCATTTGCGATCTCGCCGAGAAACACGACGCCCTGGTCATGGTGGACGACTCCCACGCCGTCGGCTTCATGGGCCCCACCGGCGCCGGCACCCCTGAGCATGCAGGTGTTTCCGAGCGCGTGGACATCTATACCGGCACCTTCGGCAAGGCCCTTGGCGGCGCCTCCGGCGGATATGTTTCCGGCCGCGGCGAGATCGTGGCGATGCTCCGTCAGAAGGCCCGGCCCTACCTGTTCTCCAACTCCCTTGCCCCGGCAATTGTTGCGGCCACCATCAAGGCGATCGAGCTCGTGCAGGAATCCGGCGAACTCCGGACCCGCCTGTTCGAGAACGCGTCACTGTTCCGTCGCCGCATGAGCGAGGAAGGCTTCGAGCTCCTCGACGGCGAGCACGCCATCATCCCCGTCATGTTCGGTGACGCCGTCATGGCTGCCAAGGTGGCTGACGAGATGCTCAACAACGGCGTCTTCGTCACGGCCTTCAGCTTCCCTGTGGTGCCCAGGGGCGCAGCGCGGATCCGCGTTCAGCTCTCCGCTGCGCACAGCACGGACGACGTCGAAGCGTGCGTTCAGGCGTTCGTCAAGAGTCGCGCCGCAGTCGCCTAAGCCAACGCTCACTCACATCCCCAGGGCTTAAACCCAACGGTCTCTCACTTGCTTGACGAAAGTGAGAGACCGTTCGGCTGAAGGGCTAGGGATGTGAGAGAGGATCGGGTCTGACAGGATGGACCCATGGCTTCGAATTATGACGTGGTAATCGTTGGCGGCGGTATTGCGGGTCTGTCCTTGGCAGCGGCTCTGGTGGGCCGATGCACTGTTGCACTCGTCGAAGCTGAACAGTCCCTGGCTTTCCACACGTCCTCCCGCTCCGCCAGGCAACTGATACCGAGCTACGGTCCGGCTGTAGTGCAGGAGCTGACCCGGCGGACGCTCCACCTGCTGGGGGAGCGGGATGCGCGGGCCGCCGAACCCATCCTCACACCCCGTGGCTTCATGCTGGTGGGAGACGAATCGACGGTACAGGCCGAGGCCAGCGGCAACATGCACGCCATCACCCACGACGAAGCGATGCAGCTCTGCCCCGCCCTCAAGCCGGATTCCTTCACGGCGGCCGGCCTCGATGACGGCTCCTTCGGCTGCAACGCACCCCTGTTGCTGGAGGAACACCGCAGGACGGCCGAAGCTGCAGGTGTGGACATCATCACCGGTGCCAAAGTGCACTCCGCCCAGCGCTTGGGGAGCGGCTGGCAAGTGGGGGCAGGCACCGAAGGGTTCCAGTCCGGCGTCGTGGTTAATGCGGCAGGTGCTTGGGCGGACGAGCTGGCCGTCATCAGCGGCGTGGAAAAGCTGGGATTGCAGCCCTATAGGCGTACCGCTGCGATCGTCAACGTCCAGACCCCATTGGCGCCGGAAACACCCATGGTCTGCGCCGCCGATGACACCTTTTACTTCCGCGCCGAGGGCAATCAGGTGCTCATTTCTCCGTCTGAAACCGTGCCGAGCGGAGCCGAGGACGCCAAGCCCTACCCCGGGGACGTGGAAACGTTGATAGCCAAACTCAACACTGTCACATCCTTGGGCATCGGCTCAGTGGAGCGTGCCTGGACGGGCCTCCGGACGGAAGCTGCCGACGGAATTCCCGTAGTGGGTTTCGACGCCGAAGCGCCCGGCTTCTTCTGGCTCGCCGGCCAAGGGGGCTACGGTTTCCAAACGTCCTCAGCGATTGCCGAACTGGCGGCGGCACTGATTCTTGGCGAAGTACAGGATGACAGTCCGGAATCCCGGACAGCGGAGCAGCTGGCAGCCGTACGCTGGTCCATCCGGCGCTGAACAATAGGCTCATGAGCGGAAACACGAACGGGCAAAGCAGCGCCGGGCCTGCCACATTGATCACCAACATCGGCGAATTGATGACCCAGGACCTCGAATGCAGGGTCCTGAAGGATGCAGCCGTGGTGATCGAGGGCGAGCGCATTGCCTGGGTGGGGTCAAGCAAGGATGCCCCGCCAGCCGATCAACGCGTTGACGCCGAGGGCCGCGCCGTCCTGCCCGGCTGGGTGGATTCGCACTCTCATCTGGTCTTCGCAGGGGACCGCACAGCTGAATTTGAAGCCCGCATGGCCGGCCAAAGCTACAGTGCCGGGGGAATCGCCGTGACCACAGACGCCACCCGTAGCGTCAGTGACCAGGAACTCACCTGCCTTGTGCGGGAGCGTGTGGCTGAAGCAGTCTCCCAGGGAACCACATACCTGGAGAGCAAGACGGGCTACGGACTCGATGTCAAGAATGAGGCTCGCAGCGCCCGCATCGCTGCAGCTGAAGTGGACGAGGTCACCTATCTTGGGGCTCATTTGGTGCCCGCAGGTTCTGATCCCGAGGAATACACGGATCTGGTGTGCGGCCCCATGCTCGATGCCGTCCTGCCGCATGTCCGCTGGGCTGATGTGTTCTGCGAGCGCGGCGCGTTCACCGAAGACCAGTCGCGGCGTGTTCTCTTGGCTGCCCGGGACGCCGGCCTGGGGTTGAGGGTGCACGGTAACCAGTTGGGTGAGGGGCCGGGCGTGGCATTGGCTGTTGAGTTCGCGGCTGCAAGCGTGGACCACGTGAATTACCTCTCGGACAAGGACATCTCCGCGCTCGCAGGAACGTGGGCCGGGTGGGACCCCGCCACAGGCCAGGGAACCAAGGGCACCACTGCAACCTGTCTCCCTGCTTGCGATCTTTCAACCCGCCAACCCTTGGCGCCGGGCCGTGAGCTGATTGACGCCGGAGTGCAGATTGCGCTGGCTGCCAACTGCAACCCAGGCACCTCGTACACCAGTTCCATGGCCTTCTGCGTCACCACGGCCGTCCTCCAGATGCACTTGAGCGTCCATGAGGCCGTCCGTGCGGCAACGTATGGCGGCGCCTTGGCGCTGGGCAGGGAGTCCGGTAACGACGTCGACGGCGAACGGGCGGTGGGTTCGCTCGCCGTCGGACATCGGGCGGACTTGCACATGCTCAAGGCGCCGTCGGCCACGCATCTTGCATACCGTCCGGGGATCCCGCTGACTCATGGGGTGTGGCGGGCGGGTGTGCGCGTGGTCTAGCGAAAGACCCGACGGCGAAAATTTGGCTTCTTTGGGAGGCTGGGGAGGGCGGTGTTCCGAGTGGAACACCGCCCTCCTTTCGTTTGAGGTTTGGGACGGGATGGTCCCGCAGAGTTGATCGGTCTTTACCCATGGATGATCCTTGTGAGATCGAAAATGATCGTTTAGTGTTTCTATAGATCAGAAAACGTCATTAGCTGAGCGGGAGCGGAAACACGATGAGCGAGAACACACTGGGCGCCTTCATGGAAGAAGAGCTGGTTTCCCAACCCGAGGTCTGGCAGCGCGCGGTGGATCAGGCCCACTTGGAACAGTTGCTTCCTTCGGACGGCCAGCGCATTGCCGTCATCGGCTGTGGCACGTCCTGGTTCATGGCTCAGAGCTACGCCGCCGCCCGCGAATCCACCGGCAAAGGGGTCACAGATGCATTCGCCGCGTCCGAGGCTTTCCTCAACAGCAACAGCGCCGGCCGGCAATACGACGCCGTTGTGGCCATCACCCGGTCAGGCACCACCACCGAGGTGCTGCAGGTTCTGGCTGAGTTGAAGGGGATCGTCCCCACCATTGCGATCATCGGCGACACTTCTTCGCCGATCGTCGAGCTGGCAGACGTGGTGATTGGACTCCCATATGCCGATGAGCGGTCCGTGGTGCAGACCCGCTTCGCCACCACAGCACTGGTGTACATGCTGTCCAGCCTTGGCATCGATGTGCAGCAGGCTATCGACGATGCCCGCGACGCGGTGACTGCCCCGGTCTCCGAGGAACTCCTGGATGCCGAACAGTTCACCTTCCTTGGTACTGGCTGGACCGTTGGATTGGCCCACGAGGCCGGCTTGAAGATGCGCGAAGCCGTGCAAGGGTGGACCGAGTCCTACCCTGCCAAGGAATACCGTCACGGCCCTATCTCCATTGCGGCTCCCGGACGTGTCACCTGGCTGTTCGGAGCCCAGCCCGAGGGTCTTGACAGTGACATGGCCGTCACCGGCGCACTCTACATCCACACGGAAAAGCATCCGCTGGCTGAACTTGCACGTGTCCACAAAGTCACACTGGAGCGCGCACGCGTTCGTGGACTGAATCCGGATCTACCCCGCAACCTGACGCGCTCCGTTATTCTCGACGCCTCCGCCTAGGCACCGATCATGGTTCTCGGATCCGCGGAATCAGCGGTCCTTTCCTTCGATGTTGGCGGTACAGACATCAAGGCTGGTTTGGTGGATGCAAGGGGGGCCGTCCTGGGCATGCGCCGCGTCCCCACGCCGTTGGACCCGGCCCGCCCGGGCGAAGCTGTTCTTGACAGGCTCGCTGAACTGAAAGACGAGTTGGCCTCGGAGTTCCCTCAGGCCCCTGCCAAAGCGGCGGGAATCATCGTCCCCGGAATCGTTGACTCAGTGGCAGGAGTGGGCGTCTACTCCGCCAACCTCGGGTGGCGTAACTTCCCGTTCACCGCAGAGGCTGAAAAGCGGCTGGGCATCCCCGTTGCCTTTGATCACGATGTCCGTTCCGCTGCCGCCGTGGAGCACAGCTTCGGGGGGTCCAAAGAGTACAGGGACGTTGTGGTGATGGTGGTGGGAACCGGCATTGCCGCAGCTGTGTTCTCAGGCGGCAAGGCTGTTACCGCCGGCGGTTTCGCCGGCGAACTGGGCCACGCCCAGGTTCCGGACCCCGACGCCGGACACGGCACCACCGGCTCCACCATTTTGGAAGCAGTAGGCTCAGCCGGAGCCATTGCCAAGCGGTATCACAGGGCTTCGGGAAACAGGGTTGACGGTGCGCGCGGCGTTCTTCTGCGGGCGAGCGCAGGGGATTCAATCGCTGCCAGGATCTGGGCTGACGCCGTTGATGCCCTGGCGTTCACCATCTGCCAATGCGTGAACATCATCGGAACTGAAGCCGTGGTACTGGGCGGAGGCCTCGCTGAAGCCGGAGACGATCTGCTTGAGCCGCTGCGTAAACGTGTTGACGGAATGCTGGACTTCCAGCGCAGGCCCCAACTCATCCGTGCCCAGTTGGGACAGGACGCCGGGTTGCTGGGCGCGGCCCTGAACGCCCGGGCACTTCTGGAAGCCGCACGACCGGAAGAAACACGACTGGAAGAAACACGATTGGGAGGCACACCTTGAAGCGAGCCGATGTGAACCGCATCATCACCGTCACTGCCAACCCTGCAATTGACATGACCTACACCGTCCACGGGATCACCGAGGGTTCAAGCCACCGAGTGCCAACGCCCTTGAGCCGGGCCGGCGGTAAGGGCATCAACGTAGCCCGGGTCACCCACCAACTCGGCTACCCCGTGCTCGCCATTGCCCCCACCGGCGGTGCGGCAGGGCAGACCTTGGCGGCCGAACTATGGACCAGCGGCGTGCCGCACACGCTGGTGGGAGTCGCGGCCGAGACCCGGCGCAGCATCGCCCTGGTGGACACCGTTGCGGGGGAAACGTCCATCTTCAATGAAGAGGGCCAAGCACTTCTGCCGGACGACTGGCGCTCCCTCCGGATGGCCGTGGTTGAGGCCGTGAGCGGAAACCGGAACCTGCAAGCCTCCGTGCTGGTGGGTTCGGGAAGTCTACCGCCGGGCGCGCCCGCGGACTTTTATCCGGAACTGGTACGCCTGGCTCACGACGCCGGCATCCCGGCCATCATCGACACCTCCGGCCCCGGAATCATCGCCGCAGCCAAAGCCGGCGCCGACATCCTCAAGCCGAACCATCACGAGCTCGCCGAGGCGACGGGGGAGTCCAGCCTTGAAGCGGCCGCCCTCGCGCTGATCGACATGGGTGCCCGCACCGTCCTGGTCAGCGCCGGCGCGGACGGCATGCTCGCCTTCGACCACGCCGCCCCGGGCGGTTACTGGAGCGCACGCCTGCCCGAAGCGCTCAGCGGCAACCCCACAGGGGCGGGCGACGCCGGTGTGGCGGCTGCCGCCGTCGCACTCGCCGAAGGCATCACCGAGCCGCGGGAGATTCTTCGCCGGGCCACCGCGTGGTCTGCAGCAGCTGTGCTCATGCCGGCCGCAGGTGAAATCTCGCCGCGTTACCAGGAGCTTCAGGACACATTGATCGTGGCATGGGAGGAGACCCGGTGACACTGGTCAATACACGCGAACTCATGGACAGGGCTGCCGCCGCGGGCACGGGGCAGGGCGCGTTCAACATCATCCACATAGAAACGGCCGAAGGCCTGGTGGCCGGGGCGGAAGCAGCCGGCGTTCCGCTGATCCTGCAAATCTCGGAGAACTGCGCCAAGTATCACGGTGGACTCGAACCCATTGCAGCGGCCGCCCTGGCGATTGCCCGTTCGGCTGCCGTCCCCGTCGCGCTCCACCTGGACCATGCAGAATCCGAAGACCTGGCGCTCGCCGCCGTGGACCTGGGATTCGGTTCGGTCATGTACGACGGCGCACATCTGCCGTACGAATTCAACGTCGAAGTCACACAACGGGTCGCCACCTACGCCCACGAGCGCGGTGTCTATGTTGAAGCGGAGCTCGGAAAAGTGGGTGGCAAGGACGGAGCCCACGCTCCCGGCGTCAGAACAGATCCCGCCGAGGCCAGCGCATTCGTCGAGGCAACAGGCGTGGACGCACTCGCCGTGGCGGTGGGCTCATCCCATGCCATGACCGAACGCAATGCCGCCTTGGACCTGAACCTCATTACCAGGCTGAAGACCACGGTGGGAAAGCCACTGGTCCTCCACGGCTCTTCCGGTGTGACAGATGACATGCTCATGGCTGCTATCCGCGCGGGTATGACTAAGATCAACGTATCCACACATTTGAACGGGTTCTTTACCCGCGCCGTCCGTGAGTATCTCGATGCCAACCCTGCAGTGGTGGATTCCCGGAAATACATCAAGGCCGGCCGGGATGCCCTTGTGCTGGAGTCCGCACGTATGCTGACGCTGTTCGCCAAAGCGAATTAGCTCGAACCCGCGAAAGGCTCGTCATGACCCGCACCGATCGGCTGACCGCCATACTCGACCTCCTGGCCGAGTCCGGCCATGTGGAAGTCGAGGACATCGTGACACGCCTGGGCGTCTCCCCTGCCACGGCACGCAGGGATCTTGACAGCCTGGCCAAGCAGCGGTTGCTGAGCCGGACCCGCGGCGGTGCCACTACCGGTTCCGTGGCATACGACCTCCCCGGCCGTTACAACCGTGATGACCATGCTGAGGCCAAACAGGAAATTGCCCTGGCCGCTTCGGCGTTGATCCGGCCCGGGGCAGTCATTGGCCTGAGCGGCGGGACAACCAACACCGCGCTGGCTCAACTGCTGTCCACCCGCGAGGACCTCAACGCACCCTCAAACCGGCCCACCCTTACCGTGGTGACCAATGCGATCAACATCGCCTCGCAGCTGGCGGTCCGCCCGAACATCAAAATCATGGTCACCGGCGGGATCCTCAACCCGCGCTCCTACGAGCTGGTGGGTCCTTACACGGACGTCATCATGCAAAAAGTTGCCTTGGACATTGCCTTTATTGGCGTTAACGGGGTGGATCCGGATCTTGGACCCACCATCACCGACGAAGGTGAAGCAATGGTCAACACCGTGATGGCACGCCGGGCCACGGAATCCTACGTTGTGGCCGACTCCTCCAAAGTGGGCCGCCGTTCCTTTGCGGCCATGTCAGGCTACGATTTCAGGCACCTCATCACGGACTCCGGTATCAGCGCCGAACACAAAGCTGCGTTTGAAGCCAAAGGAACGGAAGTCATCGTCGCACCAGCCGGCTGAGGCTGTTCAGGGACACCTAGAAACGCATCCGTGGGGCGTGCAGCACCGAGTCGTCCACTTCCCTGGGCACCCACTGGCTGAACGGTATATCCAGGCTGTACTGCTCGTCGTCGTTCCTAACCAGTGTGCGCAACTCGGCGTTGTCCGGGTTGTTGAGCGACTCGAAGTATTCCACCGTCCAGTGGAACCACCGCATGCAGAACAGGCGCATGGTCAACCCGTGCGTCACCAGGAGCGTGTTGGGAGCGTAGGTGGGTTTCTGCCAATGCCTATAAAGTGTCTCCATGAAAGATGACACCCGGTCATAGACGTCCGAGCCGGACTCACCTTCACGGAACCGATAGAAAAAGTGGCCGTAAAGGTTGCGCAATTCTTTCTGGTCCTCGATGTCCCCGGCGATCTGGAAGTTGGCCCAGTCCTGTTCGCGAAGCCGTGGTTCCTCGATCACCCTCTCCACCAATGAGCCAAGGTTCATGGCTTCGAGGGTTTGGTAGGCGCGCAGGTACGGGGAGACGTAGACGCACACTTGCTCTCCGTCGAGCTTTAGGCGCAAGTCCTCCCCGGCAATTCGCGCCTGCTCCACTCCCAGGTCCGTTAAGGGGATCCGGTAGTCCGGCACGCGGTTATAGATGGTGGTGTCGGCATTAGCGGCCGACTGTCCGTGCCGGATCATGAAGATTCTCTCAGGGGCGCCCATCCCACCAAGCATAGGGTGCTCCCACGTGTGGTCCGGCAAGGTGTGCGGTTCCCGGCAAAGTGGCAGGTAGTAAGGGCAAGATAGGTACATGTTCCTTGCTTCCCGCCGCCGTCTGCGAGCCGAAGTACTTATTGTGCTGGGCTTGTCCCTGGGCCAGTCGGCCGTTTACTCCGTGGTGCAGTTGCTGGACAAGATGTCGCGGGCACCCTTGGCTGATGCCACCTCAACGCTGAACAGATCCCAAAGCACCCGCGAGTACTTTGACCTCACTTATCAACTTCTGGACATCGTGTTCGCGCTGGTGCCCGTTGCCTTGGTTTTCTATTTCCTGTCCACCTACCTTCCCGGCGCCAAGGATGGCGTGGCCGCCTCAGCATTTGCCCGGCTGGGTTTCAACTTTGCCCGGCCCGGCAAAGACCTCCTCCAAGGTGTTGGCCTGGCTGCTGCGATTGGCATCCCGTCACTCGGGCTCTACGCCGCCGGCCGTGCCTTGGGAATCACCACCGCCATTGTGCCCAGTGGGCTGGACTCCTACTGGTGGACGGTGCCGGTGCTCATCCTCTCCGCCATGCGCCACGCGATAGTGGAAGAAGTGATCGTGGTGGGCTACCTCCTGGACCGCTTCGGCAAGTTCGGGTGGAGCGCGCCGGCAGCAATCGTGGTCAGTGCTCTCCTGCGCGGAAGCTATCACTTGTACCAAGGCTTCGGACCGTTCATAGGGAACGTGGTGATGGGCTTGGTTTTCGCGTGGATCTACACAAAAACCAAGCGCGTGATGCCCTTGGTCATTGCCCACGCGCTGCTGGACATTGTGGCGTTCGTAGGATTCAGCCTGTTCGGCAAGGCAGTAGGCCTGGGCTAGCAGTGGTGGTTAAAAGTATCCGGCCGCCATCGGTGGGTGACGTCATTGGCACCCGCTGATGGCGGCCGAAGATTAGCCCGGACACGGCTGCTCAGGGTTGGAGCCAGCCCGGATGGATGGAACTTCTCAGATGGTGACAGCTCCGGAAGCGGTTTCGAAAGTTACTGACATGATGCCCGGAGTCCCATGCGGGGCCATCCACTGGACAGCAACATCCTCAAGCGGCTTTTCCACCGGCTCGCCCAACCACTCCGTGACACGTTCAGCCGAGCCCGCAATGGTGAGGCTGGACATCTTGACGTCACTCTCGTAGATCCTGGACGGGTGCAACGACGGGTCGCCTTCCCACTTGAGGAGGTAGGGCACCTGGGGATCGGCGATCAAGCCGAGGATACCAATCTGCTGCCATACCAGTTCGCGGCCGTCGGGGAACTTGCGGTTGCCCGGAACAGCGGAGCGGCCAAGGCGGTCTTCAAACGGGGCGAGGTCGTCAACGGCGACGCACCAGCCCATCCAACCGCCACCGGCAGCCGAGCGTGCACGGACAGCTTGGCCAAAGGGTGCTTTGTCAGAAGCGGGGTGGTCCAGGACCTCCACCACTTCCAGGTACTTGTTATCCGCAAGGGGAATGATCATGTTCCGGGTGCCAAAGCGCGGGTGCACTCCGCCCCGGACAGCGTCCACTCCCAATGCCGCGGAAATTCGTTCGGTAGTGGCCAAAAGGCCATCTCGTTCACAGGCGTAAGAGACGTGATCCATGCGCATGGCTTCATCTTGGCACTTTGTGATCGGGGTCTCAGCTAAGTCAAGCCTAACCAACATGGGATGTGTGCAACTTTCGCTATGGGCGTCATGAAACGACGTTCAGGGACCGAAAGATTCCCCCGACGTCATAAAGCTGTCTTAGTCTCCGGACTCTTCCTAGACTGGCCCCAACCCGGCTGCACCACATTGTCTGCCAAACCCATGCGCCACGAACAGGAGAACTCCATGTCCCAAGGATGGTCTTTCGAAACCCGCCAGATCCACGCAGGGCAGGAGCCTGATTCCGCCACCGGAGCGCGCTCGCTCCCGATTTACCAAACCACGTCTTTCGTGTTCCCCAGCGCCGAGAGCGCTGCCAACCGCTTTGCCCTGGCCGAACTTGCTCCCATCTACACGCGCATCGGCAACCCTACGCAGGACGCCGTGGAGCAACGGGTCGCCAGCCTGGAGGGTGGGCTCGGGGCTCTCCTGCTCAGCTCCGGCCAAGCGGCTGAGACCTTCGCCATCCTGAACATCGCCGAAGCCGGCGATCACATCGTGGCCAGCCCCAGCCTCTACGGCGGAACCTACAACCTGCTGGCGCACACCCTGAAGAAGTTCGGCATCTCTGTCACGTTTGTCCAGGACCCGGACAACCTGGAGCAGTGGCGTGACGCCGTTCAGCCGAACACCAAGTTGTTCTTCGGCGAGGTTGTCTCCAATCCCCGCCAGGACGTGCTGGATATTGAAGGCATCGCACGCACGGCCCACGAGGCAGGCGTGCCCCTGATCGTGGACAACACCCTCTCAACGCCCTACCTCATCCGTCCCATCGAGTGGGGCGCGGACATTGTGGTCCACTCTGCCACCAAGTATCTGGGTGGCCACGGTTCCGCAATTGCAGGCGTGATTGTGGACTCCGGCAACTTCGATTTCGGCAAGGACCCGGAGCGCTTCCCCGGCTTCAACACCCCGGATCCCAGCTACAACGGCCTGGTGTACGCCCGGGACTTGGGCAAGGACGGCGCCCTGGGTGCCAACCTGTCCTACATCCTCAAGGCCCGCGTCCAGCTTCTCCGCGATCTGGGCTCGGCTGTGTCCCCGTTCAATGCCTTCCTCATTGCCCAGGGCCTGGAGACCCTGAGCCTGCGCGTGGAGCGCCATGTTGCCAACGCCACCAAGGTGGCTGAGTGGCTTGAAGCCCACGACGACGTCGAGTCGGTGGCCTATGCGGGCCTGCCGTCCAGCCCTTGGTACGACCGCGGGCGGAAGTACGGCCCCAAGGGTACGGGCGCAATCGTTGCTTTCAACATCAAGGGCGGCGTGGAAGCGGGCAAGCGGTTCGTGGACGGACTGGAGTTGCACTCGCATGTTGCCAACATCGGTGACGTCCGTTCGCTGGTCATCCACCCGGCGTCCACCACCCACAGCCAGTTGACGGCGGAACAGCAGATCATTGCCGGCGTCAACCCCGGCTTGGTGCGCTTGTCCGTCGGAATCGAACACGTGGATGACATCATCGCGGACCTTGAGGCCGGCTTCCGGGCCGCCAAGGGCGCCTGATCCCTCGCGTTAATGCACTGACCTGACTGCCGCCCGCGCCGACGATTATTCGCCGGGCGGCAGTTAAGGGTGCTCGTTTGTGAACGAAGAGCCCCAAAACCGTCACAGTGTTGTCACATTCTTCGCCATAACCACCCTGTGTTTCCTAGACTCTTCGTATTAGGTCATGAGTGCCAGCACACAGCCCCGGCTTGCTGGCCGGCAACCCTCCTCCGCGGTGGGGTGCCCCGGGTGAAGACCTGGCCTGTTCGCACGCAAGGCGACGGGCAAGCGCGAGGTTAAGGTGTCAAAGGAATGACCATTACTGCTACAGCCCTTCCAAAATCCGGAGAAGAAGACGGAACCGTCAAGTACGCCGGCATCGGGCCGCTGGAACTTGAAGCCGGTGGTTTCCTTCCCGACGTCGTCCTTGCTTACGAGACCTGGGGGCAGCTGAACGCCGATGCCTCCAATGCTGTGCTCATCCAGCATGCGCTCACGGGCAGCACGCATGTAGCCCGCGGAGCCACGGACGAAGAAGGTTGGTGGGAGCAGCTGGTTGGGCCAGGTGCCACGATCGACACCAATAGGTTCTTCGTCATCTCCATCAACATAGTGGGCGGTTGTTACGGCAGCACCGGCCCGTCATCACAAGCACCGGACGGACGTCCCTGGGGCTCGCGGTTCCCGTTGGTCACCCTTCGCGACAGCACGGAAGCCGAGTCCCGCCTCGCCGATGCCCTGGGAATCGATGCCTGGCACGCTGTATTGGGCGGATCCATGGGCGGCGCGCGCGCCCTTGAATGGGCGGTGACATTCCCCAACAGGGTCAAGCGCTGCGCCGTCATTTCGGTGGGCGCCTACAGCACAGCCGAGCAGATTGCCTTTGCCCAGGCCCAAACCCTGGCCATCAGGCAGGATCCGAATTTCAACAACGGAGACTACTACGGCGGTTCCGCGCCGGAGCACGGCCTGGCATTGGCCCGGCGCATCGCCCACATCACGTACCGCTCGGCATTGGAACTGGACTTTCGCTTTGGCCGGCAAGCCCAACATCAGGAAACTCCCCTCGCCGCCGCCGTCTTGGGGGAGCGCGGACGCTACCAAGTGGAAAGCTATCTGGACCACCAGGGCACCAAACTGGTCCGACGCTTTGATGCCAACAGCTACATCGCCATCACTGAAGCCCTGATGTCCCACGACATCGCCAGGGGGCGCGGCTCGCTGGAACAGGCATTGTCCGGCACCACGGCCGAATTTTTCGTGGCGGCAGTGGACAGCGACAGGCTCTACTTCCCGACCCAGTCACGGGAACTCGCCGCTGCGCTCCCTGGAGAAGTGCCGGTTCACGTCATTGAGGCACCAATCGGACATGATGGCTTCCTCACAGAAATCGGCCAGCTCTCAGCGCAGCTCCGCGAAGCCTTTTTCGCCTAAACTCCCGAACTGCCAACCTGGTCAAACGCACGGCAGGTCAGGTGCAGGCAGTTCAGCCATTCATGATCTCGCCGCGCTGCCGCATGTAATCCTCCATGGCGATCTCGCCGTTGCTGAACTTCGCGTCCAGCTCTGCCAGCTTGCGCGCCCGGTAGCCCTGCGGCTCCGAACCGCCCGCTGAGGGGAAGGGGCTGGGCGAGGAAGGGCTCGACGGCGGCCCGGACTGCGGGGCGTCGGTTGCGCGGCGGATGGTGGTGGGCTCCGGCGGGTATCCCGGGTACTGCTGCTGTGGGTAGCCCTGTCCGGGGAACTGCTGCGGTGGGTAGCCCTGCGAAGCGTCATACGGTCCCGGGTACTGTTGCGGATACCCGGGGCCGGGCAGATTCTGTTGCGGATAGCCGGGGCCGGGGAAGTTCCCGTTCTGGATCCGACGCGCCCTGGAGCGGTTGTACATGCGGATTCCGAGGGGAATCAGCCACGAGCAGACGATGATCCAGAAGATCAGATTGTTCACAGTGCAGGCCTCCTAGGTCTTATCCCAGCTTAGTCCTGCCGGCATGGGCCGGTCCCGTCACGTCACAGCAGCGTGGTCTCCATGCCCAGGAACCGGCCGTAGCGTTCCACCTCCCTTTGCAGGGCGCCCTGTTCTGCCGCAGTTGCCGGACGGTTCATTCGGACATCCAGTTGGCAGGCTCCGCCGGAGAATCCGTGCCGCCACCATCCGGCCAGGCGTCCGTCCAGCAAGACCACGTGCATAGGTCCGTTGTCCTCGGGGAAGTATGGCGCTACGCCGCCGAGGAAGTGCCGGGACTGTGAGTAGCCCATCACGTATTCGTCGTAGCACTGGATGAGGTCGACGCGGGGGAGCGCAGGGTCCTTAACCGCCAGAGGGTGTTCGTTGGCCAGAGACTCAACCTCCTCGGCAGCCAGATGATACTGAATCCCTTCAAGCTCAATGGTGCCCAGGCTGCCGGGAGAAATGTCCTGGGCTACCTGTATTCCGCGCTTTACATCTTTCATGGTCAGTCCGGACCATGCCGCGCAGTCCTTGACCGTTGCGGGGCCACGGCTGCTGAAGTAGCGGAGCGTCAACTGTCCAAGGGAATAGTCGCGGATCTCAGGGGTTGGCGGCGTGGGAGTCGAGCCCGGAACGCGTTCCTCGAAGAGGGCGTACGTCTGCTTCAAAGCACCGCCTGAGGACCGGACGGGGGACCCGCTGACCAGGACGCGGCTGATTTCGGCATGCATGAGGTGGTAGACGAAGCCAAGGCCTTTGCTGGGAAAACCGGCCTGTCCCAGGACTTCGGCGAGTTCCTCGCGCGTCTTGTGGGCCCCGCCCGCCACGGCAGTAGCCAGGATGTGGCCACTTCTGGCGGCGGCGTCCTCATCCACACCTGTTTGGCGGTACATGCCTTTGTTGCCCTGATGGAGGCGATCTGCGGACAATCCCATCAACCAGCCGAGATCGTCCCGGTGCACAAAGTGCCACGTGGGCCGGAGGATATGGGTCCGCAAAATAATCCCGTCAGCTACGTCCCGCTCAACGTCTGAGGCCGTGACAATCGGTGAATCGTTGGCGGAGCTTCTCTGTGCGAGCGTCCACCTCGCGTAAGGGAACTCCTGTGACTGGACTGCCAGGAGGTTGCGGACTGCATCCGGCGGACTTCCTGCGTGGGGAGGCCGCAACTGTTGCCGCCGGAGTCGCATCCGGCGGATGCTCTCCGTTGGCAGCGAGCTGTCAGCTGTCGCGGGGGAATTCACAGTGCAGGTTCATGACAGCGGAGGTAATTCACAGGGCGGCCGGTCACTTCAGCGGCGAGGCAGCATGGTGCCGGTGGAGCCGAAGACGGGTCCCGGCGTCGGGCGTTTTGGCGTGATGCCGTCGCCGGAGGATTGGTGACGAAGCCGGCGGATCACCCACGGCACAAAGTACTCGCGGGCCCACACGAGGTCCGACGACCTCGCCTCACGCCAGGTGCGTGGCGGCAGGGACTTGGGCATCAGGGGTTCAAGCGTGTGCTGGACGTTCAATGCATCAAGGACCATCATGGCGATGGTGTGGTGGCCCAGCGGCGAGAAATGCAACCGGTCGGCATCCCACATTTGCGTGTCCGCGAGCTGCCGCAAGGACCACATGTCCGCGATGATGGCGTCGTGGCGTGCAGCCACCGTACGGAGGTTCTCGTTGTAAATGGCCACCTTGCCGCGGATGCGCCCCAAGACAGATGATGCCGTATCCGGACCGTTGAAAAGCACCACGGTAGCGCCGTCGGAGCTTAACTCAGCAACGGCGGCGTCAAGCTTTTCGGCCAACAAATCGGGGTCGCCGCCAGGTCGGATGAGGTCATTGCCGCCGGCTGAAATGGACACGAGGTCCGGCTGCAGTTCCAAGCAGGGGCCGATTTGTTCATCCATGATCTGCTGCAGCAGCCTGCCCCGGATGGCCAGATTGGCATAAGCGAAGTCTTCCAGGCCACGGCCCAGCTCCTCTGCAACGCGGTCAGCCCAACCACGGTTGCCGCCCGGGTTCCGGGGCTCGGGGTCTCCGATGCCCTCGGTGAAGGAGTCACCCAGTGCCACATAACGGGTCCACGGGTGCTTTTGAACGGCCTCGCCCGGCTTCAGTAAACGGTTGTTCTCACTCACGTTCATATCCTGCACCGTGACGACGACCCTACGCCACCGTAGGTTGTTACTTGTGGGTAACTGCAAGAATGGAGCCATGACTGAAGCACCCAACTTTCCAGCCCCCGTTGTTCTGTGGTCCCATGACGAAGCCGAGCGCGCGGGCAAGCCCCTCCTGGTCCTGCTGCACGGATACGGCTCCAACGAGGACGATCTCTTCAGCCTGGCCGGGTTGCTTCCCGACTCCTTTGTGGTGGCCGCCCTTCGGGCGCCCATGGCCATGGGACCCGGCTTCACGTGGTTCCCCCTGACTGCGTCCATCGACTACTCACTGGAAGCTGTGAAGCACGCGGCCGAGTACGCCCTTGAATGGCTGGACACGGTCAAAGCGAACCACTCATCGGTGACTTTGCTGGGCTTCTCCATGGGCATGGCCATGGCCACCACCATGCTCCGCTACCGTCCCGCGGACTTCGCCGCCGTCGTCGGGCTTTCAGGCTTTGTGATCGACGCCGGCGCTGACGCAGCCTTCCGGGATGACGAACTGGACGGTTCGTTGCCGTTGTTCTGGGGCCGTGACCAGCAGGATCCCGTCATCACCCAGGACAAGATCGAATACACCATGGGCTGGGTGCGTCAGCACGTTGACCTCACCAAGGTGCTCTACACAGGGATGTGGCACGGCATCAACCAGCAGGAGATCGGACACGTGGGCGAATTCCTCACCCACAAAGTCCTGACTCCCTAGTAAAAGCAACGCGGGGTCACTTTGGCACCCTTAATCGCCCGATAGGGGGCCATAAGTGACCCCGCGTTGTTTCAGGCGGCGATGATCCGGACCGTCTGACCGTTGACGGTGACGGTATCTCCGACGTGGAGCTGGCGTCCGCGGCGATCGTCAATTTCGTTGTTGACTTTAACCAGGCCGTTCTTGATGAGCTCCGTGGCTTCAACGCCGTCCTCCACCAGGTTGGCGAGCTTCAACAGCTGGCCCAGGCGGATCATGTCGTCGCGGATGGGGATCTCTTCAATTTCGGGGTTGCTCATACAGCAATGATGCCTGAAGTAGTGTGGTGACGGTGCCGCAGCTTTCTCCCCGTCCCGCCCTTCCGCTGGTCATTGGCCTCCCTATTGCCGTAGCCACCGGCTTGGTCATCCCGCTTCAAGCCAGGATCAACGGGGCCCTGGGTGCAAAACTGGACGACGGCATCGCCGCTTCTGTGGTGAGCTTCACCACAGGGCTGTTTGTCATTACCGCAATCTCTCTTGCCACGCCCAGGGGAAGGGCCGGCCTGCAACGCATTCTTCCTGCCGTCCGGAACCGCAGTTTCCCGCGTTTCTATGTGATGGCCGGTGCCATCGGCGCGTTGTTCGTCTTTGCCCAGTCGTTCACGGTGGCACTGCTGGGTGTCGCGTTGTTCACGGTCGCGGCCGTCACCGGACAAACGCTCAGTGGCCTACTGGTGGACCGCATGGGCATCGGCCCCGGCGGGAAACGCGCCATTACCGGAGTGCGGGTCCTGGGCAGTGTCCTCACCGTTGCCGCCGTAGCTTGGGCTGTCTCGCCGCGGTTCGGTGGCGACGCCGACGTCGCCTCGCTCGTCCTGCCCGTTCTCTTGCCGCTGGCCGCCGGCTTCTTCATGAGCTTCCAGCAGGCCATGAACGGGACGGCAACAGTGCACTACGGAACGCCGATCGCAGCTACTCTGGTGAACTTCATTGCCGGGTCAGTCATCCTTTGGACTGCATGGATCATCAAGCTGGCTGTTGCCGGGCCGGGAAATCCGCTGCCCGGCGAGTGGTGGTACTACCTCGGTGGCCCCATGGGCTGCCTCTTCATTGGCTTGGCGGCCCTGCTGGTCCGCAGCCTGGGGGTCCTGATCACCGGTTTGGGCATGATCGCCGGGCAGTTGGTGGGATCGCTGGTGCTCGACGTCGTGATCCCCAGCCCCGGGGCGGTGGTCGCCTTGCCCACCGTGCTGGGTACGGTCCTGACGCTCGCCGCGATCATCGTGGCCACGCTGCCCTGGCCCAAGGGCGCTTTCGCACGAAGAGTCCCTTCCAAAGGCCGGTAGGGTAGGAATCAACAAACTTTCCCCCAGTATCCCCGCCGGACACCCTCGTCCGGATTCGGGGCTAACCACCGCGGACCGCACCCAGCGGCCCTGTAGAACAAATGGAGTTACCCATGGCAGCAAAATCCGTCCTTGACCAGGTCATTTCCCTCTCCAAGCGGAGGGGCTTTGTCTTCCAGGCCGGTGAAATCTATGGTGGCTCCCGTTCGGCGTGGGACTACGGTCCCCTCGGTGCTGAGCTGAAGGAAAACATCAAGCGCCAGTGGTGGCAGAGCATGGTCCGTGGCCGCGAGGACGTTGTGGGCCTGGATTCCTCGGTCATCCTTCCCCGCCAGGTATGGGAAGCATCCGGTCACGTGGAGGTCTTCTCCGACCCCCTGGTTGAGTGCCTTTCCTGCCACAAGCGCTACCGTGCCGACCACCTCGAAGAAGAGTACGAGGAAAAGAAGGGCCGCCCGGCAGAAAACGGCCTGGCGGACATTGTCTGCGCAAACTGCGGTACCCGCGGCCAGTGGACCGAGCCCCAGGAATTCTCCGGCCTGCTCAAGACCTTCCTCGGCCCCGTGGCCAGCGAGGAAGGCATGCACTACCTGCGTCCGGAAACCGCCCAGGGCATTTTTGTGAACTTCAACAACGTCCTCACCACGTCCCGGAAGAAGCCCCCGTTCGGCATTGGCCAGATCGGTAAGTCCTTCCGCAACGAAATCACGCCGGGCAACTTCATTTTCCGTACCCGGGAATTCGAGCAGATGGAGATGGAATTCTTCGTCGAGCCCGGCACGGATGAAGAGTGGCACCAGTACTGGATGAAGGAACGCATGTCCTGGTACACGGACCTGGGCATCCGTGAGGACAATCTCCGCTTCTTCGAGCACCCGCTGGAGAAGCTCAGCCACTACTCCAAGGGCACCACGGACATCGAGTACCGCTTCGGTTTCCAGGGCTCCGAGTGGGGCGAGCTCGAGGGCATCGCCAACCGCACGGACTTCGATCTTTCCACCCACGCCAAGGCTTCCGGCACGGACCTGAGCTACTTCAACCAGGCCACCAACGAGCGCTACACACCGTTCGTGATCGAGCCCGCCGCCGGCCTGACCCGCTCCTTCATGGCCTTCCTGATTGACGCGTACACCGAGGACGAGGCACCCAACGCCAAGGGCGGCGTCGATGTCCGCACTGTGCTGAAGCTGGACCCGCGCCTTGCCCCGGTCAAGGCCGCCGTTCTGCCGCTGAGCCGCAACGAGGACCTCTCCCCGAAAGCCAAGGCACTGGGCGCACAGCTGCGCAAGAACTGGAACATCGACTTCGACGACGCCGGTGCCATCGGCCGCCGCTACCGTCGCCAGGACGAGATCGGTACCCCGTTCTGCATCACAGTGGACTTCGATACCTTGGAAGACCAGGCCGTGACCATTCGCGAGCGCGACACCATGAGCCAGGAACGCGTGTCCCTGGACAAGGTTGAGGGCTACCTGGCAGCACGCCTGATCGGCGCCTAGCCGTGGCTTTGGATTACCGCGAATGGAAAGAGGGCGACGACCTCGCCCTGCTGGAAATCTGGGGCGGCCCGGAAACCCTGCCTGCGGAGCAGTTCCGTGCAGCGTTGGCGCCCTCCAGCAACCAGCCGTGGCGGCGCTGCATCGTGGCCGAGGACGTTGTGGACGGTGTACGGATTCCGGTCGCTGCCGGTGTGGTCCATGAGGCGTCGCTGCACCCGGAACGTCTCTGGGCGTACGTGGAGGTTGCCAAGGATCACCGCCGTGAAGGCGTGGGAGCTACCCTGCTGACCATGCTGCGCCGCGAAGCCGGCAACTCGCCGTCGGGCGTTTCGAAGCTGCGAAGCAAAGTGGAGCCGGATACTGCCGGTGCGGCCTTTGCTGCGGCGGCTGGACTTTCCCCCATTCAGCGTTCCCAGCTGGTGGTGGTGAAGCCGGAACCGCTGTCCTTGCCGCGCTTCGGCGACGGTTCCGAGGAAGCCGCTTCCGAGCGCGTGGAGGACCTGGCTACCGGTTCGGTGGAGCTGAGCGAGGTGGTGGGCAACTACTACACGCATGTCCACCACTGGGACAGCCCGGGTGAACTCAGCATTGCCACGGTGCAGCGTTTGTTCCTGCATGACCTGACGGGCGCCCACGGGGCGATTGTCCTGCGTGCACCCAAAGAGAGTGCTTTCGGCCAAGGAGTTCCGGCCAGCCGCAAGGGCAAGATTCAGGCCTTTGCCATCAGCTACGCCCAAGGCGGCTCCGACGAACCTTCGGACGTCTTCCTGGGACACGATCCCCGGCTCTCCGCCGAGGAAGCAGCTTTCGCTGTGCGGGACCTCTTGGCGCTCATTGCGTATCAGCACCCCGTGCTGCTGGAAGTTGATGAATCCATGACCGCACTGCGCACGGTTCTTGATCCGTTGTTGGAATCGGGGAAAGCCCACGTGCAGGGTGCAGACACCTTGATCGTCAGCGACTAACCGGATTTTCTGCGCAGGATCCCGGGCTGCCCGCATCATGCGGGCAGCCCGGGATCTTTCGCTTTTAACACGGGATCTTTCGCTTTAACCGGCCGGAATCTGCTGCGGCCGTGGTCCCGCGTAGGGTTAAGGTCATGAGGTTTTGCTGCTGATGGGCCACGGTCACTCCCACGGTCATTCTGAAAATTCCGAGCCAACTGCGCAGGCTCTGGCGTCGCGGAAAAGGGCCAACTGGATTCTCGCTGCCATTCTTGTCCCTGTGGGCGTCCTGACGCTCGTGGCCATGATGGTCATGTGGCCCTCCGGCAGCCGCGAGGGCATCACGTTCTCCAGTCCTTACCAAGCTGCCCCGGGGGTGACGTTCGATACCGGCCGGATCCAGAGCGTGGTGGTGGAAAACTGCACGCAGACGGGCCAAAACGGCACTGGCCAAAACAGCACCGGCCAGAACAGCCAATCGGGCGGATCCCAGTGCACCTTTGCTTTTACGGAACCGGATAAGGGCGGTGACGTGGTCAAGGTTGTCATCAACCCCGACGTCGCCATGTCCCACGGCGTGGATGTGGGGGACTCCATCAGGTATCTCAACCTCTCTGCCGTCCAGGGAACCAACGCGGGAAGTGGCGCGCCGGCCTACGTTTTTGTGGACTTCGTCCGCAGCATTCCCATAGCCCTCTTGGCTGTCCTGTACGCGGCGGTTGTCATCGCCGTGGCCCGTTGGCGAGGTTTCCGGGCTCTCCTTGGCCTGGTGGGCGCGTACTTTGTGCTGGTCAGCTTCATTTTGCCGGGTTTGGTGGAGGGCAAGCCGCCTCTCCTGCTGGCTTTGGTGGGGTCCACGGTGATCATGATCGGGGTCCTGTACTTCGCGCATGGCTTCTCGGCGCGAACATCCACGGCTTTGTTGGGCACCATTTTTGGGCTCAGTATCACCGCACTGTTGGCGGCGTGGGCTACGGACGCCGCCAATCTGGCTGGTGTGGGCAACCATGACGCCTCAACGCTGGTGAACATGTCACCGCAGATCTCCATCTCCGGGATCATCCTCTGCGGCCTCATCATCTCCGGTCTGGGCGTCCTCAACGACGTCACCATCACGCAGTCCTCCGCGGTGTGGGAACTCTACGAACTGGCACCCCACACCAGCGCCCGCAAGCTGTTCTCCTCGGCAATGAGGATCGGCCGGGACCACATCGCTTCCACCGTCTACACCATTGCTTTTGCCTACGCCGGCGCAGCACTTCCGATCCTCATCATCGTGATGCTCTACGATCGCCCACTTGCCGAAGCCCTGACAAGCGCGGAATTGTCCGAGGAAGTCATCCGCACACTGGTGGGGTCAATTGGCCTGGTCCTTGCCATTCCGGTGACAACGCTCATTGCCGTCCTGGTGGTGAAGGCCACCGGAATGAAGCGCCTCGCAGCGGCGGGCGGGCCCACCGTAACCGCGGATGAGCTTAAGGACACCGGTTCGCTGGCCGCAGCTGCCGCCGTCGTGGGTTCCGGTATGCAAGATGAGCACGACGCCGGTGCCCGCCTTGACGCTCCCGGCAGTCCCGCACGCCCGGGTAGCCGGCGGGCCCAGCGCGAAGCGGAGCGGCGCGGAGGCACCGGCGACGCCACGTAAGCCCAAGCCCGCTCTTGTTCGCCACGCCCGCTGTACTGCGCGCACCTGAGCGGAACAAGTGCGGGATTCTGTAGGCTGTCGGCCGATTTGCCCGGATTTGCAACAATGGATAGGTGACTGTTGTAGCAACGCCCCCCGCACCAAAGCTTGAGCTGCCGCCATTGAAGCTGGGCGGGATCACCGTGGACACCCCCGTGATCCTTGCCCCCATGGCCGGCATCACCAACTCGGCCTTCCGCAGGCTCTGCCGTGAATACGGCGGCGGCATGTACGTCGCTGAGATGGTCACCTCCCGTGCCCTGGTGGAGCGGACCCCGGAATCATTACGCATCATCTCCCACGATGAGGACGAGAAAGTCCGTTCGGTGCAGCTCTACGGCGTGGATCCGGTGACCGTGGGTGCCGCCGTGCGCATGCTCGTGGAAGAAGACCGGGCCGATCACATTGACCTCAACTTCGGCTGCCCTGTGCCCAAGGTCACCCGGCGCGGTGGCGGCTCGGCGCTGCCGTGGAAGATCGATCTCTTCACCTCAATCGTCAATACAGCAGTCAAGGAAGCCTCCAAGGGCGGCATCCCGCTGACCATCAAAATGCGCAAAGGCATCGACGAGGACCACCTGACGTACCTCGACGCCGGCCGGATTGCCCGCGACGCAGGTGTGGCCGCCGTGGCCCTTCATGGACGGACCGCCGCGCAGTTCTACTCCGGTCAGGCCGATTGGTCCGCAATCGCCCGCCTGCGTGAAGCCCTGCCGGATATCCCGGTTCTGGGCAACGGCGATATTTGGTCGGCCGAGGACGCAGTCCGCATGGTTCGGGAAACCGGTGTGGACGGTGTGGTGGTGGGCCGTGGTTGCCAGGGGCGCCCCTGGCTGTTCGGAGACCTCCAGGCAGCTTTCGAGGGCAGCGACCAGCGGCACCGTCCCGGACTCCGGGAAGTTGCCGAGGGCGTGTACCGTCACGCGGAGCTGATGGTGGAGACCTTCGGCAACGACGAATACAAGGCGCTTCGCGAAATCCGCAAGCACATGGCCTGGTACTTCAAGGGCTATGTTGTGGGTGGCGAACTCCGCGCCAAGCTGGCCACCGTGCCCACCCTTGAGGTGCTGCGCGAATACCTTGATGAACTGGACATGGACTCGCCCTACCCGGGCGTCGACTCCGAGGGCCCGCGCGGCCGCGCAGGCTCGCCCAAGAAGCCGGCCCTGCCCAAGGACTGGTTGGTGAGCCGTCAGTTGAACGCCGAACAGAGCGCGGATATCTCAGCCGCGGAGCTGGACGTTTCGGGCGGCTAGCCTCACACGTGTAAGACTGGCTCAAGAAGCTCCACACCCCGGCGCTTGAAGGAGGCAGATACTCATGGGAACCGAAGCGATACTTGGCCACGACGGGACGGCCCACGATTTTGTGCTGGCCATCCCCGGTTACGCCGAGGCAGATTCCGCGCGGTGGGTTGAAGAGCCGCGCAAAAGCAACTATCGCTCCGATTTTGAACGGGATCGTGCCAGGGTCCTGCATTCGTCGGCACTGCGCAGGCTCGGTGCCAAAACGCAGGTAGTTGCCCCGGACACGGACGACTTTGTCCGGACCCGGCTCACCCACAGCCTGGAAGTGGCACAGGTGGGCCGTGAGCTGGGCCGCTCCTTGGGCTGTGACCCGGACGTCGTGGATACTGCATGCCTGAGCCACGATCTGGGGCATCCGCCTTTCGGTCACAACGGCGAGTCCGCGCTGAACGAAGTTGCGCACACCATTGGCGGCTTCGAAGGCAACGCCCAGACCCTGCGGCTGCTGACCAGGCTGGAACCCAAAGTGCTCGCCGAGGACGGCAGGCCGGCAGGACTCAACCTGACCCGCGCCAGCCTGGACGCTGCCTCCAAATACCCGTGGTCCGCCGTCGACGCCCCGGTCATCCATGGTCACCGCACCAGCAAGTTCGGCGCCTACGAAGATGATCTTCCGGTATTCGAGTGGCTCCGTGAAGGCGCCCCGGGCAACCGTTCCTGCATCGAGGCCCAAGTGATGGACCTTGCCGACGATATTTCGTACTCGGTCCACGACGTTGAGGATGCGATCGTCGCCGGCCATTTCCAGCTCAAATGGATGGACAACCCGGACCACCGGGCGCGCGTGGTGGGCTACACCAAGCAGTGGTACTTGCCGCACAATGATCCCGCTGAAATCGATGCTGCCCTGGCCCGCTTGGAGGCCACCAAAGTGTGGGTCCGCGAAGCTGACGGCAGCCGGAAATCCATGGCCGCCCTGAAGGACATGACCAGCCAGTTGATCGGCCGCTTCTGCCAGAGCGCCATGGAGACAACACGTGCCCATTTCGGACCGGCAAACCTGACCAGGTACGACGCCGAACTTATGGTCCCCGAGGACACCGTCACTGAGATCGCGGTCCTCAAGGGTCTGGCCACCACCTTTGTCATCTCCACTGATCACCGCCAACCGGTGTACGAACGCCAACGCGAAGTGCTTCATGCATTGGTGGGCGTTTTGAACGCTACCGGTGACCGCCACCTGGAGCCGATGTTCGCCGCGGACTGGCGGGACGCCGTCGACGACGGCGCGCGGCTGCGCGTAGTGATCGACCAAGTTGCCTCGCTGACGGACGTCTCCGCACTGGCCATGTATGAGCGGCTCGTGGGCAGCCTTCCCTCGCTCTGGTAGCCCTCGGACCGCTCGCGTTAACGGCGGGGACTTCCGGGGCAAGCGACTAGGATGGTGACGTGGCTGGCCTGATCAAACGTGAAGATATTGACGAAGTACGCCAGCGCACGGATATCAAGGAAGTCGTTGACGGCTACGTCACACTCAAGGGCGCCGGGCTGGGCAGTTTCAAGGGACTTTGCCCCTTCCACGATGAACGCTCACCCTCCTTCACTGTTCGCCCGCAAGTGGGCAGATACCACTGCTTCGGTTGCGGCGAAGACGGGGACGCCATCTCCTTTGTCCAGAAAATGGACCATAGCTCGTTCCACGAGGCCGCTGAAAAACTGGCGGCCAGGATCGGCTACGAGCTGCGCTACGAGGACGGAGGGACCGGTCCCAGCCGCGAAGAAGTGGGTAAGCGCCAGCGCTTGCTGGACGCGCACAAGATCGCCGATGAGTTCTTCCGAGCCCAGCTGCTGACACCCGGAGCGGCAGAAGGGCGCAACTTCCTGGACGGCCGCGGTTTCGACCGCGCCGCCGCCGAACACTTCGGCGTGGGATACGCGCCCCAAGGCTGGGACGCCCTGTTGAAGCACCTCCGCGGACGCGGGTTCACCGATGCTGAGTTGAAGCTCACAGGGATGTTCTCCGAAGGAAACCGGGGGATCTATGATCGCTTCCGCGGCAGGCTCATCTGGCCCATCAGGGACATCGCGGGGGACACCATCGGCTTTGGTGCCCGCAAACTCTTTGAAGAGGACCAAGGCCCCAAATACCTGAATACCCCTGAAACCACCCTTTACAAAAAATCCCAGGTCCTTTACGGGATCGACATCGCCAAGAGGAACATCGCCAAAGAGCGGCAACTGGTGGTGGTTGAGGGATACACGGACGTCATGGCGTGTCACCTCGCCGGGGTCACGACGGCGGTGGCCACGTGCGGTACTGCCTTCGGTACCGAGCACATCAAGGTAGCCCGGCGGCTGCTCTCGGACGACGGCAGCGGGGGAGAAGTCATCTTCACCTTCGACGGCGATGCCGCCGGCCAGAAAGCTGCCCTACGGGCTTTTGAGGAAGACCAGCGCTTCACCGCCCAGACCTACGTGGCAGTGGAACCTTCCGGAGCGGATCCCTGTGATCTTCGCCAGCTCAAGGGTGATGCTGCCGTGCGCGAACTCATCAGCACCCGCAAGCCGCTGTTCGAGTTTGCCATCCGGGCCACGCTCCGGCGGCACAACCTGGACACCGTGGAAGGCCGTGTGGCTGCCCTCCGCGAAGCTGCTCCTGTGGTGGCGCAGATCAGGGATTCGGCTACCCGACCCGGCTACACGCGCAACTTGGCCGGTTGGTTGGGAATGCCCATCGAGGAAGTCAGCGGTTATGTGGGGGCAGCTGCCAAGCGAGCCGCTTCCGGCGGCGGCGCGGCCGGCGCCCCGGGTCCGGCAACGACGACGGCGGCAGCACCGGCGTCGAGCGGTCCCGTCTTTCAGCGCCCCGACCCACGGGACCCCGTAGCCGCCATGGAACGGCAGGCCCTGGAAGTGGTCCTCCAGGAGCCGGGCGTGCTGGGTGGGGGAGCCTGGGAGCGTTTCGAAGCCTCGCGTTTTACTACTCCCGCCTACGCGGCCGTTCACACTGCCGTGCGGGCTGCCGGCCTGGCCCACTCGGAGGACCCTGTGGCCTGGGTGGAGCAGGTCCGCCAGGAAGTCCCCGAGCCTTTGAGACCCCTGGTCTCGGAGTTGGCGGTGACGCCGCTGCCGGCGAGCACTGCCGAAGCCATGCAACGGTACTGCCGTGACATCCTGGCCCGTCTCTTCGAATTGCAGATCACCAGGATCAAAGCAGACAAGATGGGACAGTTGCAGCGGTTGGACGCAGGTGCCAACCCCGAAGAGTTCCAACGGCTGAACCGGGAGCTGATGCAGCTCGAAATGGAGCGCAGGGCGCTGCGTTCGGACGGCTAAAGGGC
This sequence comes from Arthrobacter sp. 9V, assembly GCF_902506065.1. Classification (GTDB taxonomy): domain Bacteria; phylum Actinomycetota; class Actinomycetes; order Actinomycetales; family Micrococcaceae; genus Arthrobacter. The sequence goes on along the minus strand of NZ_LR732912.1, from coordinate 3,133,524 downwards.
CGATTTCGTTTTCCGGCAGGCCCCTGTTAAGCTAGTAACCGCTTCATTCCTCCGTAGCTCAATTGGCAGAGCATTCGACTGTTAATCGAAGGGTTACTGGTTCAAGTCCAGTCGGAGGAGCGTGCAATACCCCCGTTTCGGATCTTCGGAACGGGGGTATTTTTATACCCCTGAGGGGTACGCGCCGCCGATTTCGCATTCCGGTAGAACCTTTGCTAAAGTCATAACCGCTTCATTCCTCCGTAGCTCAATTGGCAGAGCATTCGACTGTTAATCGAAGGGTTACTGGTTCAAGTCCAGTCGGAGGAGCATCAGGACCCCGTACCGGCTTCACAGCTGGTGCGGGGTCCGCTTTTTTACACGAAATCCATCTCCACTTGCAGGAAACGTGCGGCCTCGGCCACCGCGGCCAGGAACGAATCCTGCTCGGTGGGCGGAGTCCGGGGTTCCCGGGGATGCCATTCGTGGGGCGCTGAGTAGACACGGGTGAAGCCACCGCCCGGCGGGGCGTAGAAAATGCCGAAGCGCTGCACGGGCCATTCGGGCGAAGTCTCCGGGGCGACCAGGAGCGCGGCGTCCGCTTCGGGGTTGTACCACTGGGCAATGGGTCGGCGACGGTCATCGGTAAAGAGTCCGGCGGCGTACAGGGCAGCCGACTGCGGGCTGGTCACGGAGCACAGGCGGTCCCACCACAGCGGCAGGATGCGTTCATCCCGACGCTGCCAAGGTGCCGGAAGCGGCTGCGGCTCTTGCCAATGTGGCACACCTCAACTTTATCGCCGGTAAGGGGCCTGCAAAAGGGGAGGTGCTACCGGGACAGGCCCAGCCTGGGATAGAGGACTTCGAAACCTTTGGTCAGTCCGGCGTTCAGTGCAAGGCCAACGTGACCGCCGTTGGGCACTTCGTAGTACGTCACCGTCATTCCCGCATCCCGGGCGGCTGCGGAGACTGCCTTGGCGGCCGCAACATAGGTGGTGTCGTCCGAGCCCACCGTAAATACTGCCGTTGTGTTGGGGAACTGCTTGCCCTTCATGATGTTGATGGGCTTTTGGGCGTCGTAGGCTGCTTGGTTGCCATCGAAGATGGTTGCCAGGTTGCCGGCCGGATCCTCTGCGCCCGGGAATTCCTCGCCTGAGATGTCCACAACGTTGCCCCACATCTGCGGATATTTAAGCGCGAAGGAAATGGCACACTGGCCGCCGTTGGAGTACCCCGCAATTGTCCAGTGTTCGCGATCAGGAAGAATGTTCAAGTTGGCTTTGGCCCAGTTGACAACGTCCTCGTTGATGTACTTCTCCACGTTGCCGTATTTGGCGGTGTCCAGGCACAGGGTGTCGTCCTGGTCCGGGCCGATCTGGTCTGCGACGATCGCAATGGGCGCCAAACCATTGTTCTTCGCCGCGAATTCATCCAGGGCAGCGGAAACGTATTGCGGATCGGGGAGTCCGGGTTGGCCCATCATGAGGACGAACAAGGGGAGCTTGGGCGGATGTGCCGTCAAGGCGGCGGGGGGCAAGTAGATGCCCGCAGGCCTGGCATTGAAACCGGATGCGGTGGCTGGAATGACCTGGGTGCCGGCGTCTCCCTTTGCCGGCTGATCTGCCGGCGGCTTCCAGCTTTGCCACAGGGGACCTGCCGGAATGGAGGCCTCGGGGTCCGGCTTGGCCAGTTGAATGGCGCCCTCGGTGGAGATTCCCAATGCCGAGCCCAACGTCTTGTTCAGCCCGAATTCCGTGTTGATGCCCAGGGCAGCCACTACGAGGAACACCGGAATGGATACCGCAGCCACCACCTTCCGCCACTGCCGGCTATGGCGGAAGCTGACCACTGCAAGACCCAAGGCGGCGAAGCAGGCCAGGGCCCAGAACCACACGCGCGGTGTCAGGCCCACGTGGAAGACGTCCAGGACGTCCTCCACGAGCCACACGGTCAACCAACCGAACAGGACTGCCGCGACGATCGCCGTGATGGCGGTGAGGGCCCAGCGGGCTGACGGCCGGAGGAACAGCAGCAGGAAGAACCCGACGCCGATCACTCCGGCGATCGTCATTACACCAGGGCCGCTGATCTCAAGTTTCAGGAGCTCGTTCATGAACGGGACGTCCGCTGCAGCGTCATGCGGCCGGCTCCTTGGCTACCATTTGCCGCAACAGCCCGGCGCTTTGCGTGGGGGAGAGGCCCGGCAAGTAGGCCGAACCCACTGCGATGCCAATGGACGGCAAGGCCAACGGATCTTGGTAGTACATGTACAAGGTCCGGTGCTCAGGTTGGAACCTTGATTTGAAAGCGGCCAACGACTTGAAACCGTACATCGGTTCCAAGGCGTTCCCCAGAAGGGCGAGCACGCGGTCCAAAGTGCTGTGGTCTCCCTCGCCAGTGTCGGATCCTGTGTTGGCCAAGGGCGAGCCGGATAAGGAGATTTGGGGTACTTCCTCTTTGAAGTGAGTTACGGCCGATGCGATGAGAAACTCCATGACCCCCTTGAAACCCGTGGTGCGGCGGCGCATGAAGTCCAAGGTCCATCCTGAGATGGACCCATTGTTGAAGACGGGCAGCCAGCTGGTGATGCCATGGACCAATCCGTCGTCATCCACGGCTACACAGCAGAGCACCTCGGGATCTTTGAGTTCGTTCAGGCCGCCCAAGGTGAAGCCCATCTCAGGAAGTGCTTTGTCAGCCACCCATTCTTCGGAGATCTCCGCCAGCTGGGCCCTGATTCCCGGTGGCATCTGAGGGTAGGGGTACCAGTGATCCTTGATGGAGAGCTTGTCCGCGCGGTTCAGGGCGGTCCGCACGTTCTGCCATTCCTTACCCTTGAAGGTCATGGCTTGGACGTTGAGGAGTGTCTCTTCGGCCACTTCCAGTTTCCTGAAGCCGTGGGGAAGGAGTGGGCCATCGAGCTCTGCTGTGGCTGAATAGAAGCACGGGATCAGGCCCAGGTTGGCGCAGTGCTTGACGAAACCCGTGGCAGCCTCGCTGTGGTGTTCACTGGCCCCAAACGGGCCGGCCACGGTGAGGGCCACCCCGTTGTGAACCTGATAGGCAACTCCAGCTTTCCTGTCGGGCGTGAACCAGTACTGGTTGTTGTCCCACAGAGCCATCCAGGACAACGTGCCGCCGCCATCATGCAACAGCTCCCTGGTGTGGCCCAGGTCCGCTGCCGGATCGGTGGCCATGGTCCGGAACCGCCGGAAATTGTTGAGTACAAGCACCAGAATGCAGAGCCAGATGATGTCCCCGCCGAGGCCGTAGAGCACAGTGCTCAAAAGACCTTGGGGCAGGGCCACCACGAAGGGGACGGGGAAAGGAACCAGGATGTGGGTCAGCTGCCCGGCAAGGTCCATCAGCGTAGAGCGTCCGGGGTTGCCTTCGATGAACCAAAAAATCACATAGAAGACAATGGCAGCCACTGCGAGGATGAGCGAGGTCCGGCCAAGCATCCGGTAGCTGGCGTCGCTGGATTCGACCCGGAATTTATGCCGGTTTACCAACAGCAGCGCCACGATGATGACGGGGGCAAGCACTGCAGGGACCGCGTACAGCAGAAGGTACGCGAAGTCGTCATCGCCCAAGGTGACGTCCGGATCAGTAGCGTACTGAAGGATGGACAGGACGGTTACGGCGGCCAGATACACCTGGATAACAAGCGTCAGCCGGTAAGCCAACTGCCGGCCGCGCCTCAGTCCCTCGGCGCAGACAAGCAACAGCAGCACGGGAATCAACGTCAGGATGGCCGCACCAAAGCTTTGGACGCCTACGACGCTCTGCAGGGTGACACAGTTGGTGTCGTTATTGCAGGCTTCCTGTACCTCGTCTGCATCGGGGCTGGCTTGGAGCATGACCTCGGAAACCACGGACAGGGGGCCGACTTCCCACGTGCCGGTCAGTTGCGTCAGCAAAGGTCCCACCGCGAAGACACCCACCACCGTGCCTACCAGGAAACGTGTTTCGCGAAGGCTTGAAGAGTGCAGCGATCCCGCCCGGCGTCGCAGGACCAGCGATTGGACGGCCCAGCCCGCCAGGATGCCGATCACAGCTCCGGCCAAAGCCTGCAGGGTTTGGGCCACTCCAACAAACAAGGCAAACATGAGCGTGGCGGCCAGCAACCACGTCCGCAGGCGCCGGCGCCACAGTGCCTCAAGTGCCGCCGTCGAGCACCCCAACGCCGCAGCAGCGCCACCATAGGCACCCACTACGTACTCGCCGCCCAGGAAACTGAGCCATTGGTCGCTGGCATCGGTTCCGAAGGTTACGAGTACCACAAGAACCAAGGCGCTCAGCGCCGAACCGGCAACGAAGGCAGCCAGGGCCAGCCAGGGACCCATCACGCGTTCGGCGATTCCCACGCCCACCAGGATCGCCGCAGTACAAGCCACGTAGTCGAGCAAGGAAGAGGCAAAGAATGCCGAGGTGAAGATTGACCACCACGGTCCTGGTTCCACTGCCAAACCAAGGCCCACTTGGTCCAAGAGGTCTTGGCCGGGACCATTGGCAAGGCTGCCGGAGACGGCCCCCAACACCCAGAGGAGCACCACAAGGGCCATGGTCACCGGTAGCTTCCGCAGTGTTGCCAGGCCGCGCGCACTGCCCCGAAAAACAACAGCCGTGCTCATGTGATGTCCCCTTCACCGGTTCAAGCACCGGTAACCCCGGCTGGCCACCATTCTGCCCTGCGGTAGGCAGTTAGGGGAGGGTTTAGTACTTCCTGACGTCGGCGGGTCGCCCGTGGAAGCCGGCTGGTCCCGCTTGCGGCTTGGCCTAGTCCTTTTTCCAGGGGCCGGGATTCACCCGGTACAGCACGGCGGCACCTATCACGGCGCCTAAAATGGCGCCAAAAAGCGCGCTGCCGGCGGCGCGGCCAAGAAGTGCACCGGCGACGGCGCCAAGCAAGGCACCGAGGAAGAGGCCCCGTCCGTTGCGGTGCGGTTTATTAGTCATGGTCACAGCCTACGGGCCGCTTCTCCATGAATGCCCGTTCTAATGAATGGACGGGACGGAGCGCGGCCGAACAACCAGCCATAGCGCGGCAATGGCGCCCGTGATGCACGCGGCCATAACGGCGCCCATGGGGACGGCGGAGCTGACGCCCAGCCACCCGACAACAGGCGGGACAATACCGGCCATCATGAACTGGGAGGCGCCCAGAAGGGATGCAGCGGTTCCAGCTTGCGCACCATGGTTGGCCAGGGACAGGACCTGAACGCACGGGAACATGAAGCCGGTGGCGCAAATGTAGAACCACAACGGGATGAGGATGCCCAACAGGCCTACATGGAGCAGGTCAAGCACCACGATCAGGAGGGCGGTGAACAGCATGAAAACAGTCGCCCCGGCCACGATCCATTGCGGAGCCACCCTCCTGATCAAGCGTGCGCTGATCTGCACGCCGGCCACAATGCCCAAAGAGTTGATGCCGAACAGGATGCCGTATTCCTGAGGCGAAAAGCCGTACACGTTCTGGAAAAGAAATGTGGAAGCTGAGAGATAAGCGAACAGTCCACCGAAGTTCAGGCTTCCCACAAGCACCATGCCCACAAAAATTCTGTCAGTCAGGACGGACTTGTAGCGCTGTCCCACTGTGACGGTGGATTTTCCGCGCTGCTCAGCCGGAAGTGTTTCCCGGATAAAGAAGATCGAGGCAAGGATGACCATCAGTCCATATGCGGCCAGGAAGTAGAAGATGCCCGGCCACGGGAAGGCCAGCAACAGTTGCGATCCGATCACCGGCGCAAGGATGGGAGCAAGTCCGTTAACCAGTGACATCCGTGAGAACATCCGCACCATGGAGTAGCCGTGGAAGAGATCCCGGACCATGGCCATGGCCACGACGCCGCCTCCTGCAGCACCGATTCCCATGAGTACGCGGAACAAGGACAGCATCCCGATGTCGGTGGCCAGCGCCGCACCGAGCGAGGATCCGATGTGGACGGCCGTGGCCAGAATGAGGGGAAGCCGGCGTCCCACCTTGTCGCTGAATGGTCCCACCAGCAGTTGGCCGAGCCCGAAGCCTACGGTTGTACCTGTCAACGTGAGCTGAATTGCCGCCGCGGAAACATCAAAACTCTCTTCCAAAGCGGGAAACGCCGGAAGATAGAGGTCGATGGTGAAAGGACCGAGCGCGGTCAGGGCACCCAGCAGGAGAATGTAGACAAGTTTTTCGCGTCGGCTCAGAGAATCGCCCGGAGCAATGGGAGAGGTCACGATCATCAATCCTATGGCCCGGATCATATTTATTGCTGCATGACGGACGCGCCACGGCGTCATCGGCGAAAGTTCAGCAGGAACCTGAATGATAGCTTTGAGGACAGGTGTCCGCGGCAATGGTTTTACGCTGCGTTCGCCCTACACGATGCCCAGAGGAAGCAGTTAGGCGGAACCCATGAGTGGACGTCACACCGGCCGGCCCAGTCAAGGACCAGCCATTCGTACTTTGCCGAAGACCCTCAAGCTCGTAGCAAGGCTGGCTCCGAGGCAACTCAACGACGAAATCGCCCTGGCGAAGGTAGAGCTCAAGCGAAAAGCCACGCAGGTGGGAATCGCGGGCGCCTTCTTCGGAGTAGCCCTCGTCTTCCTGGCGCTCCTGGTCATTGCGCTCGTGGTTGCGGCCATCCTCGGTTTGGCTACCATCATGCCCGGCTGGCTGGCTGCGCTGATCGTTGCTGCGTTCTTCCTGGTGATTGTGGCAATAGCCAGCTTGATAGGAATAGCCAAATTCAAGAAGGCAATGCCTTTGGTCCCCGAGGACACCATCCGGGGCATCAAGCATGATCTTGGGATCGCCAAGGAAGGCTCGGACTTCGATGAATCAATCCTCGATCCGAACTCGCCGGCAGCCAAGGCAGCCAAGGCCGAAAAGGACGCGGCCGCTGAGAAGGCCAAGGCTGAGAAAGCTGCAAAGGAAGCGGCCAAGGAAGCCGACGCCGTCAAGGCGCCCACCGAAGCTGAGCTTCGCTCCCGCCTGAAGCGCCGCCGTGAACACCTCACCGGCGTTCGTGACGAGCTCGGTGAGCAGCTGGACGTCAAGAAGCAAGGCCAGGCGTTGCTCCACACCGCCAACGGAAAGTTCCAGGAGAGCAAGGAATTCGCTGCAGCGAAGTTTGCAGACCTTGGAGACTCCGTACCTGAGAGCCTCACCGAACGGCTTGCCGCCCGGTGGAAGGACCTGGCTGCGTTTGCCACGGCTGCGGTGGTCTTCGTTGTTGCGCTGCGGAAGCTGCTGAAGAAGTAGCAACCGGCGGCGCCATCAACACTGAAGACGAGGAAGGGGGGACAGGATGAGATTGATCGGAGCTGGGTCGCACCCCGACCGGCCGCAGGTTGATCACGACCTCATCTTCACTGTCCCCAATATCCTCACAGTTCTGCGCTTCATGGGCGTGCCGCTGTTCGTCTGGCTGGTCCTTGCCGAACAGGAATACGGTTTTGCTGTCCTGGTGCTCGTCATCATGGGCAGCACGGACTGGGTGGACGGCTACATTGCCAGACGCTTCAACCAGACCTCAAAGCTTGGCCGCATCCTCGATCCCATGGCCGACCGCGCCGCATTGCTGGCCGTCGCCTTCACCCTGGTGATTGCCGGCGTCGTGCAGTGGTGGTACCTGGCCGCGCTGCTGGTCCCGGACGCCGTTCTGGCCATCGCATCCCTGGTCTACTTCCGGAGTCATCCGGACCTTCCGGTCAGCGTCATAGGAAAGATCCGCACAGCGTTGCTGCTGGTCGGTACGCCCTTGCTTATCCTGTCCAAACTGCCCATTGCTTTCACCGAGGTCTACTTCGTGGCCGCTTGGACGTTCCTGGGCCTCGGCCTGATCGGCCACTGGATTGCGGCGTATAACTACTACTGGGCCATCCTGCGCAAAGGAAAAGAATTGAAAACCGACGACGGCGGACGAGGCTGATGGTCTGGCTGGCGGTTTTTCTTGCGGTACTGGGTGCCTTCTTCCTCGCCATCGGCGCCCAGCGGCAGGGCAGCGCCGTGAAGGCAGATACCGGTGGCCTGGCGCTGAGCTCAAACGGATTCCTGCGGCTCCTGCGCAATCCCCGCTGGATGCTCGGACTGCTGTTCCTCGCTCTGGGGATGGTGATGAATGCCATCGCCCTGGTGTCAGCACCACTGACGGTGGTGCAGCCGATTGGCGCCATTGCGCTGGTCATCACCACCATAGTCAATGCCAAGGACCAGGGCCTGAGCATTAACCGGGCAACCGTTGTGGCCATCAGCGCCTGCGTTACGGGTTCGGCGTTGTTCGTGCTCCTTGCCGTCAACGTCACGCAGGAAAACCACCACGTCAACAGCGACGACGAGTTGACCATTGTTCTCCTGCTGGCTCTTGCCGTGGGCATTTTCGGAACACTGGCCGTTCTGTTCAAACACCGGATGAGCGCCTTCATTTACATTTTGGGGGCCGGTGTCCTGTTCGGGTTCGTTGCCGTCCTGACCCGCATTATCGGCAAGCACCTGCTGGATCCCAATGGACTGTTCCTGCTCAACGTCCAGTGGTACACCCTGGTAGCAATTGCGGCCGCCGGGGGACTGGGCTCCTGGTTCGTCCAGAGCGCCTATTCCGGAGGGCCACCGGACCTGGTCATCGCAGGCTTGACCGTGATCGACCCCATGGTGGGCATCGCAATCGGCATTGTGATTCTGGGTGAGCTTCGTCCCGATGTCCACGCCGTGATGGCGATCGCCATGGCCGCGGCCGCTACGCTTGCTATCGTGGGGGTTATTGCCCTGAGCCGGCACCATCCGGAAGTCACCAAACGCAAGAAGGACGCGAAGGCGGCTGCCGGCCGGAAGGCCCAAGGCAAAGCTTGACCTTGCGCCACCGCATTGGCGGGCGGCAACCCGGCGACACCGCAGCATTGCCACAAGCAGTGCTGTCCGCACCGTGACCATCAGGAGTTCTCCACGTGACCATTCCCGACACCACCAAGCCCCTCACCATACTGATTGCCGCGGATACCTACCCGCCGCACGTCAACGGTGCCGCCCAGTTCGGCTACCGCCTGGCCAAGGGGATGACGGCACGTGGGCACAACGTGCACGTGTTGGCCTGCCGTCCGGACACGGGCAAGAGCTACACCGAATTCCGCGACGAAGCCACAGTTCACCGGCTGCGCTCCCACGGCGTCTTCACCCACGAGTACTTCCGAATTTGCTTCCCATGGGAAATCAAGAAGGAAATCAGCCTTCTTTTCGACAAAGTCCAGCCGGACGTCGTCCACATTCAGAGCCACTACATGATCGGCGAGCACGTCCTCTACGAGGCTGTTAAGCGCGGCATCCGGATTGTTGCCACCAACCACTTCATGCCGGAGAACCTCAACCCGTTCCTTCCGTTCCCGCAGTGGTTCAAGGACATTGTTGGCCGGATTTCATGGAAGGACATGGGCAAGGTCATGGGCCAGGCGGACGTGGTCACCACGCCCACCCCGCTGGCTGCAAAGGCCATGCACCAGCACGCTTTCCTGCGTAAGGTACTGCCCCTTTCCAACGGAATCGACTCCTCCGCTTATGAGTTGCAGCCCGGTGAAGTCATCGAGCCGCACGCCAACCCAACCGTCCTGTTTGTGGGCCGTCTTGCCGAAGAGAAGCACATCAACGTGCTGATCGACGCCGTGGCCAAGACCCCGCGCGAACTGAACGTCAACCTGGAAATTGTGGGTGGCGGCGAAGTCCGTCCTGCCCTTGAAGCACAGGTTGCCAAACTTGGTTTGGGGGACCGGGTGAGGTTCCTCGGACTGGCAAGTGATGAAGACCTCCGGGAGGCCTACATTAGGGCCGATATCTTCTGCATGCCCGGAACGGCTGAACTCCAGTCCTTGGTGACTTTGGAAGCCATGTCTGCCTCCACGCCTGTGCTGCTGGCCAACGCCATGGCGCTGCCGCACCTGGTTCGTGACGGGGAGAACGGATACCTTTTCACCCCCAACGACAGCAACGAGCTCGCAGCCAAGATCACCAAGCTGGTGGAGCTTCCCCAGGACGAACTTCAGGCCATGGGTAAGCTCAGTCGCGAGATGGTGGAGCCGCACAGCATCAACGGCACCCTCCAGACCTTCGAGGACCTCTACCGGGGCGCTTCCTACGAGGATCTGGTGGTGTGACAAAAGCACTCCCCGGCACCTATTAGAATTGCTGGAGTGCTTTGCCCGGAACTGCTGCTTTGCGGTGGCTTTTCCTGGCTTCACGGGGCTATAGCTCAGCTGGTTAGAGCGCGGGACTCATAATCCTAAGGTCCTCGGTTCAAGTCCGAGTAGCCCTACATTTCACGTGGGAGCCGTGGCAGACGATTCATCTTCGTCGGCCACGGCTCTTTTGTCATGAAGTCAGGCCATGGCCGCTGAGAGGGCGGAGCGTAAGCGGGTTTCCTCTCCACTTCCCGTTGTTGGCAAACGCAGAAGCCTAAGCCCTTGGGCACGGCAGATGGCGTCTTTGAGGTCATCCCGGACCTGTTGCGCCGGATTGTTTTCGTGGAAAGCAAAGCCGTCAACCTCGACCACCAAAACCGGCAAGTTGGTGACGCGGTTGTAGACGACGAAATCCAGGCTCGCCCGGTTCTCCACGAAAGATGCTTGGGCGGACGTCAGGGCCGTAGTATCGCGGAGCAAATTCTTCAGCATGACCTGCGGCGCCACAGCTAAGTCCGAGAACGGCTCCTCCTCGAGGACCTCCAACAGGAGAGTCCATATGATGTTCTCCGACGTGAACGTGGAGCCGCGCCGGAGTCTGGCTGCCAAAGGCCGTAACAGCGCTGAATAATCCCTGTACAGGAGGTCGAAGACGGACAGGACGTTGCTGTCGAAAACGCCATCCTCCGGACTCCTGTAGCGAATAAAATGCACAAGGTCCCGGAGGTGCCGGCTTTTTGGCAGCATGTCGTTGTTGGTGACCAGCACGAACCGCTTCACTGCACGGGAGACGGCAACATTGACGAGGTGCGGGTCATCAACGAAGCTGACGCCAAGATGTCCGCTGATTGTCTCGTCCAGGACTGTGCTCATGATGATCACGTCCTTCTGCCGTCCCTGGAACTTGTGGACTGTATCGGCTTGAATGCTGCGGATAAGTGCTTCCGCCACTTTGTCCACCTGTCGTCGATACGGCGTCACCACGCCGATCTGGTCGTTGCTGAAGCCTGAGCAGAATCGCCCCAGGACCTCCTGGGCAATGACGTCAGCTTCACGCTGGTTGGTCCGGCCACCGCTGTTGTGCTGGCGCATGTGGTTGCCCTCGGCTGTCCGAACAACCACCAGGGGCGGGCCTTCTGAGCCGCTGGAGGTGTATGGAACCAACCTCCCGCCGTAGAACTTCCTGTTGCAGAATTCGATGATGGCCGGATCGCATCGGTAATGCTCCCGAAGCATGGTCCGGGGGAGGCCGTCGCCTAACTGCTCGATGATTGAGGAGAGAATGTTGTGCTTCTTGTAGTCCACGCTGGCAGACGGGGCTTTGATCGAGTTTCTCGACGCACTCTCGTCGGCGATGTGCTGAAGTTGCTGAAGGTCACCGACCACAATGACGTGCCTGGTGCGGGAGAGTGCCAGTCCGGCTGCAAGCAGATCAACTTGGGAGGCCTCGTCAATGATCAGAAAGTCGAGGAGCTGTCCGGTGGGAACATTTCGTCGCAAGGAGTGGCAGGTGCTCAGAATTACCGGATAATCGGCGGTGAAGGCGGCAAAGTCGGACTTGTACGTGGCTTCAGAGTGGATCCGTCTGCGCATTTGGGCGTAGCGGCGATGGAGCGATACTTTGAGCGTCTGCCTGGAAGCCAGCCGATACTCCTTCTCAAGACGTCCATAGTCCTGATGTGCCAGCAGCTGCTTCGCTTGACCGATATGCTCTTCCAACTCCTTGATCTTGTTGTCGTAGTAGGCGCCCTGAAGCCGCAGGACGACGTCCGTGTTGTGAGGATCGACTCGCCCGAGTGGTCCGAACCGGAGTCGAAGTCTCAGGCGGCGGAAGAGTTTTCGGAGCGCCCCGGATTCGACCGGCATGAATGTGGTCTCGGCCAGGAATTCGAGGATCCGAGCGGACGGAACACGCGGTAGCGGGACGCCTTCCAGCGCAGGCAAGCCAGGGGCGTCCGGGTGGAGCAGGAAATGACGCCTCTCGAGTTGGTAGGCGTCGAGCTGCTGCTGCCATTGGGCCAGCTGCCTTGCAGTCGATTGCAGGGCCTGCAAGCGACTGTCGAGTTCGAGCAGATACTCTGCCGGGGGTGCCTCGACAGGCGGCACCTCGACGAATCTTTCAACCGCGGCGTTTCTGGCTTCCTGGCTTGCGAAGAATTCGGCAATCTTCTCCTTGCGACCGAGATCCGCAACGATGTGTCCGTAGCCCTCAGCGGCAAGTTTGTCCCGGACATTTTCCACCGCGGCGTTGTTGAAAGAGACGATCCCTACCCGCTGGCCGGGAACTGCAACGATGTTGGCGACAAGATTCAATATTGTTTCCGTCTTTCCCGTGCCAGGCGGGCCGTCGATCACCGATATGCGGTGGCTGAGGCCCTTCACGAGAGCCTCGCGTTGACTGATGTTTGATGAGAACGGGAGTATCGGATGGTGTTGCACCTGGTCCGCGAGGTCCAGGGGCCGGCGCTGGAGAAGCGCGTCCAGGGCGCTTCCCTTGGGGATGCCGGTGAAATTCCGGTACTGCCGTCGTAGGGGATCGTCCTCCTTCAGCCTGGACGCGACATCGCGCCAATAATCAAGCACCGCCCGGGCCCTTATTTCTTCCTCGGACGGCTGGGAGACAGTAATCTCAGCCTCACGGCAGGTTTCATATCCGAGTCCTGCATCACTATTGTGAAAAACCCGCCACCAGGTTCCGTGGAGTGATTCGAACCGGAGGACCTCCGTGACAGCCTCGAGGACCTTGCCACGCACAGAAAATGTGTCTTGGCTCTTGGGGGGAACGGGTACAGGCTTTCGAAGGATCAAGAGCCTGTCCGACGAGTATCTGTAGGTCTTTCCCGAACTGAAGGTGACGTACGTGAACGCCCCCGCGACGCGGTACCCCTCCACCTCCGAAGTCTTGTCGTCCAGGCCGTCGTGGTGACGGTTGCGGACCAGAATCCCCTCTTGGCGTGGATCGATCACTGTAATCCCCCAATTTTGTGTGCTGCGTTGCTTTACAGACGTTACAGAATCATCTGCATCGACCCCATGCTTGGGACCAGGAATGATCAGTCCGGCATTGCGAAGAGAGGAGAATCTGCGGTAAGTTACTGATCAGTAACTTACTACCCGCCGGTAACTTGGCTGGCTGCCCCTGGGGTCAGCACAGCCCTTCCGGATCTGACGTGGTCGCAGGTGACCACCCTTGAAGGAGCGAATATGTCCAACGCTGCATTCGATGCCACCAACCTCCCGTATGCCGACGGCGACTTCTACGCCTTCGAGCAGATGCTGACAGCAAAAGAGCAGGACCGTCTGGCGGAGGTCCGCGATTTCCTCGCCCGCGAAGTCAAGCCCATTGCCGTGGATTGCTGGAACCGCGGCGAATTCCCCATGGACCTGATTCCCAAGCTGGGCGAGCTGGATCTGGTGAGCCCCGTTCGTCGTCAGGGGTACTCGAACCTCTTTGCCGGCATGCTCCACGCAGAAGTCACCCGCGCCGACGCTTCGATTGCAACGTTCATGGGCGTCCACGACGGCCTCTTCACGGGTTCAATCGAAGCCCTCGCGTCGCAGGAGCAGGCGGATGCGTGGCTTCCGGACATCTACTCCCTGAAGAAGATCGGCGCTTTCGGGCTGACTGAGCCCCTGGGTGGCTCTGACGTGGCGGGCGGAACGCGGACCACCGCCAAGCGCGACGGAGACAACTGGGTTCTCAACGGTGCCAAGCGCTGGATAGGCAACGCCACCTTCTCCGACTGGGTGGTCATCTACGCCAAAGACGTGGCCGACAACCAGGTCAAGGCGTTCTTGGTGGATACCTCCTTGCCGGGCTACTCGGCCAGCAAGATCGAGAACAAGATTTCCCTGCGGACGGTTCAGAATGCGGACATCATTCTGGACAACGTGGTGGTGCCGGACTTCTTCAAGCTCGCCAACGGCAACAGCTTCCGCGATACCAACAAGGTCCTCAAAGTGACCCGCCTGGCCGTCGCATGGCAGGCTGTTGGGCTTCAGATGGCTGCCTTCGATGTGGCCCGCAGCTATGCCGTGGAGCGCCGGCAGTTCGGACGCCCGCTGGCGGCCTTCCAGTTGGTGCAGAACCAGTTGGTCCAGATTCTCGGCAACACTGTGGCATCCATGGGCATGATGGTTCGGCTGGCCCAGCTCGAAGATGCCGGGGTGGCCAAGGATGAACAGTCGGCGCTGGCGAAGGCCTTCACTACGGCACGCATGCGCGAAAGCGTTGCCTTGGGACGCAGTATCCTGGGTGGCAACGGAATTGTCACGGACTATGGAATGGCCAAGATCTTCTCTGATGCAGAAGCCATCTACTCCTACGAGGGCACGCACGAGATCAACACCCTGGTGACCGGCCGGGCCATCACAGGAGTCTCGGCCATCGTCTAGAACGTTCGGTCTCATGGACCGGGGCGGGGTTTGGAACGGGCTCATTCGAGTGGCAACAGTCTCATTCGAGTGGCAACAGTATTGACGGCCGCATGTCCTCCACGAAGCCCAATGGATTCATGTAGTCCTCGCCGCGCCTCACGCCCCAATGCAGGCAGGGGGCGCTGCTGCAGTGGCCTGCCTCCAGGGTGCCGACGACTTGGCCCTTTTGTACGGCGTCGCCGGCTTTGAGGGTGCTGGTCACCGGCTCGAAGCTGCTCCTCAAGCCCCCGCCTTGGTTAATTGTCAGTACAGGGCGGTCGACCACGACGCCGGCAAAGGTGACCACGCCATCGGACGGCGCGGTGACCGGGGCGCCGTCGGAAGCCGGCCCTAAGTCCACGCCCCGATGCCCGGTGAGCCACGGTTTGTCCGGCGGGTCGAACGTCCGCAGGACGGACGGCTTGGGGGAAAGCGGCCAGCTCCACGATGCCGAGGCCGGAACAGGAGTGCTTGAAGTGCCGGCAAAGATGGAGGCGGCAACAAGTGTGGTCAAAGTGAGCTTCGCAACGGTCATGGAACCAGCTTTCCGGGACCTGCCCCGTGGTGCGATGCCTTGGCTGCCGTATGTGGACAACGACTGGTTTCCACGGTCAAAGAGGTGGGGTGGCTGTAGTACACTTGGTGGAGCAGTTTGCTGTGCCCTCAAGCTTGTTCAGGAGCATGTCTCATTCAGATATGCGGGGGCCCCAGGCTGACTACGCGTATCCAGCCCTCCACCAGCGAAGCTTCATGGTTTTGTGCTGCGGAGGATTGCGCCTCTTGCGGTCCGGCTGAACTCAGGTTCAATGCCGGATGAGAAGTGCAATGGATGCCAGGAGCCACGCCCATCCGGGCAAAGGCTAAACAACCGTCAACTATTGGCAGGGTAAGAGCAGCCCCATGGGCTCTCTCATGAATGACCTGCCGGAAGGAGCGTCGGCATGCCCGTCGTAACTATGCGCCAGCTGCTTGACAGCGGCGTCCACTTTGGACACCAGACCCGTCGTTGGAACCCGAAGATGAAGCGCTTCATCTTCACGGAGCGCAACGGCATCTACATCATTGACCTTCAGCAGTCGCTGTCCTACATCGACCGCGCTTACGAGTTCGTCAAGGCTACTGTCGCCCACGGCGGCACCGTCTTGTTCGTTGGCACCAAGAAGCAGGCTCAGGAAGCAATTGCCGAGCAGGCTACCCGCGTTGGCCAGCCGTACGTCAACCAGCGTTGGTTGGGCGGTATGCTCACCAACTTCCAGACCGTTGCCAAGCGTATCCAGCGCATGAAGGAACTCGAAGAGATCAACTTCGACGACGTCGCCGGCTCGGCTTACACCAAGAAGGAGCTCCTGCTCCTCAAGCGTGAACTCACCAAGCTTGAGTCCAACCTCGGTGGTATCCGCAACCTGACCAAGGCTCCCTCGGTTCTCTGGGTTGTTGACACCAAGAAGGAACACCTTGCTGTTGACGAAGCCAAGAAGCTGAACATCCCCGTTGTTGCCATCCTGGACACCAACTGCGATCCCGACGAAGTTGACTTCCCGATCCCGGGTAACGACGACGCCATCCGCTCCGTCAACCTGCTTACCCGCGTTGTTGCCGACGCCGTAGCTGAGGGCCTCATCGCCCGCAACCAGCGCGCAACCGGCACCACCGAAGCTCCGGAAGAGCCGCTGGCTGAGTGGGAGCGCGAGCTCCTCGAAGGCAGCAAGGCCGAAGAAGCAGCGGCAACCGAGGCTCCGGCAGCAGAAGCTCCCGCAGCTGAGGCTCCCGAGGCAACCGAAGCTGCAGCCGGCGAAGCCGAAGCAGCCAAGTAAATCTGGACCTTCCCTGATACCCGAAACGGCGTCAGGGGCAACTGACAGGATGGCGGCTCACACGGTGGGCTGCCGTCCTGTCAGTCCGTAAACACACAAATTTCTAGACAGAGGGGTTCACATGGCGAACTACACTGCTGCTGACATCAAGGCCCTGCGCGAGCGCACCGGCGCCGGCATGATGGACGTCAAGAAGGCTCTTGACGAAGCCAACGGTGACGCCGAGAAGGCCATCGAGATCATCCGCATCAAGGGCCTCAAGGGTGCTACCAAGCGCGAAGGCCGTTCCACTGCTGAAGGCCTGGTTGCTGCCAAGGTCAACGGCGGCGTTGGCGTAATGATCGAGGTCAACTGCGAAACTGACTTCGTTGCCAAGGCTGACAAGTTCATCCAGCTGGCTGACAAGGTTCTCAACGTTGCAGTCGAGTCCGGCGCAGCCGACCTCGAAACCCTGCTGGCCACCGAGGTTGACGGCAAGCCGTTGTCCGAGGTTGTTGTCGAAGAGGGCGCAGTCCTCGGCGAGAAGGTTGTTGTTCGCCGTATCTCCCGCGTTGAGGGAACCACGGTTGACGCCTACCTGCACAAGACGTCCAAGGACCTCCCGGCTCAGGTCGGCGTTCTGTTCGCTGTTGACGGTGAAGGCGAAGCTGCTGCCACCGCAGCACACGACATCGCTGTCCACGTTGCAGCCATGGCTCCGAACTACCTGACCCGCGAGGACGTCCCGGCCGAACTGGTCGAGTCCGAGCGCCGCATCGCCGAAGAGACCGCAAAGGCTGAAGGCAAGCCTGAAGCTGCTCTTTCCAAGATCGTGGAAGGCCGCGTGACGGGCTTCTACAAGGGTGAAGTTCTGGTTGACCAGGCATTCGCCAAGGATTCCAAGAAGACCGTTGCACAGGTCCTCGAAGAAGCCGGCGTCAAGGCAACCGCAGTAACCCGTTTCCGCGTAGGAAACTAGTACTACATGAAAAGGGGTGGTCACTTCGGTGGCCGCCCCTTTTTCATGCACCCGTCCGGGTAGTACCGGGGCGGACCCACAGCACGATAATCTAGCCAGAGTCCACCAACGGGAAGGCACCATGGAAACCGTCAACACTGCTATCCAGCCCGAGAAGACCCGCCGACGTGTACTTCTGAAACTTTCCGGCGAGGTCATCGGCGGAGGCAAGCTCGGCGTCGATCCTGAGACAGTGCGCGCAATCGCCAAGCAGATCGCGGCCGCGGTCACCGAAGTCGAAGTAGCAATCGTTGTAGGCGGAGGAAACTTCTTCCGCGGCGCCGAATTGTCCCAAAGCGGCATGGACCGCTCCCGTGCCGACTACATGGGCATGCTGGGCACTGTGATGAACTGCCTGGCGCTGCAGGACTTCCTGGAGCAAGCCGGAGTTGAGACCCGGGTCCAGAGCGCCATCACCATGGGCCAGGTTGCAGAGGCCTACATCCCGCGCCGCGCCATCCGCCACATGGAGAAGGGCCGCGTCGTCATTTTCGGTGCAGGCGCAGGCCTGCCGTACTTCTCCACCGACACCGTTGCAGCGCAGCGCGCCCTTGAAGTGCACGCGGACGTGGTGCTCATGGCCAAGAGCGGTGTGGACGGCGTCTACACCGCAGATCCCAAAAAGGACCCCACGGCCGAGAAGCTCGATGTCCTCAGCTACGACGACGCCTTGCGCCGTGACATCCGGGTAATGGACCAGACCGCCATGACCATGTGCAAGGACAACAGCCTGTCCATGGTGGTCTTCGGAATGGAGGGCGAGGGCAACGTTACCCGTGCCATCCTCGGCGAAACGCTGGGAACCCTGGTTACTCCCTAGCAAGGGCTAGGATATTTCTAGGACCGTCCGCCCATAGTGGCGGATCTTTACTGTGCATTGCTTTACTGTGCATTGCCGCCTGAAGTTGGGCAGCAACTATTTCTGAGGAGAAACCCGTGATCGAAGAGACCTTGCTCGAAGCCGGCGAGAAGATGGACAAGGCGGTGGAGGTAGCCAAGGACGATTTCGCCTCGATCCGTACTGGCCGGGCCAACCCCGCCCTCTACAACAAGGTGATCGTCGAGTACTACGGCACACCGACTCCGCTGCAGCAGCTGGCCTCCTTTGGAGTGCCGGATGCACGAACCATCCTGATCACCCCTTACGACAAAACCGCGCTGCGGGACATCGAGAAGGCCCTGAGTGACTCCGAGGTTGGCGCCAACCCGTCCAACGACGGCAACGTCATCCGCGTGACCATCCCGGAGCTCACCAAAGAGCGTCGCAAGGAATACGTAAAGATCGTCAAGGGCAAGGGTGAGGACGCCAAGGTTTCCATCCGCAGCATCCGCCGCAAAGCCAAGGATTCCCTGGACAAGCTGGTCAAGGACGGCGAAGCCGGCGAAGACGAGGGTGCACGCGCTGAGAAGGAACTCGACGCCCTCACCAAGCAGCACGTTGACAGCATCGACGAGCTGCTTAAGCGCAAGGAAGCCGAGCTGCTCGAGGTCTGATGAACCAGGCTGAGCCGGCGCCCGCTGAGCGGGTCCCGACACGCGATACCCCCAAGCGCGCCAGACGCGTGCGCAAGAACCCCACACCCAAGGCGGGCCGGAATCTTCCGGCCGCCATCGGCGTCGGGCTTGCCATGCTTTTGGCCGTCTTGGGCGGCTTGCTTTTCCTCCCGCTGGGGTTCGTCCTCCTCACCACTGCCTTCGCGGTGCTGGGTGTTTGGGAGGTTTTTCGGGCGCTTGAGGCGCAGGGGACCCGGATGCCGATCATCCCCGTGATGGTGGGAAGCCTGGTGATGCCGGTATCGGCCTACTTCGGTGGCCTCGAAGGTTTGCTTTTCACCATGACGGCGAGCTCCGTGGCCGTCTTGCTGTGGCGTTCCATCGAGAGCGCTGCAGGGGCGCCGCGGAGTGTGTTCGCCGGCGTTTTCACCCTTGCGTGGATTCCCTTCCTGATCAGCTTTGCATCGCTGTCTCTTCACCCCGCCAGCGGCCCCACTCCGGTTGGTTTCTGGCCGGACGGGATCCCCGAAGGCGCATGGCAGATCGCGTCCATGCTGTTGTTGGTAGTTTCCAATGACACGTTCGGGTACATCGTTGGCGCTTCCTTCGGAAAGCACCCAATGGCACCCAAGATCAGCCCCAAGAAGTCCTGGGAGGGATTCGCCGGATCCGTCGGCGGGGCCATGGTCATCGGTGTCCTTGCTTGCATCTTCCTGCTTGACAGGCCTTGGTGGGTGGGCCTCTTGCTGGCTGTGGGCATGGTGGCCGCAGCCACCGCCGGAGACCTCGCCGAGTCCATGGTCAAGCGCGAACTTGGCGTCAAGGACATGAGCAGCATCCTGCCCGGTCACGGCGGCGTGATGGACCGCCTGGACTCCATCGTGTTCGCAGCCCCTGTAGCTTATGTTCTGTTCGCGCTGCTGAGCGGCGTCTGACAACCCAATGAAGGAAGACTAGTGGCCTTGGATATTCGACGCCAGATTCCCGCGACGTTCGACCGCGTGGAGCGCAGCAAGTACGGCTATAACGCCAAGCAGGTGGACGAGTTCCTCCAGCGTGCGCGGACGTCTTTTGAGAACCCCGTGGGCACAGCGGACCAGGTGGCCAGCGTGGACGTCAGGGCTGTGGCTTTTGATCCCGTCAAGGGCGGTTACGATGCCAACAGCGTCGATGCCGCACTGGACCGGCTGGAAGACGCGTTCGCACGCCGGGAGCGGGATGACCTCATCAGCCAGCAGGGCGAAGAAGCCTGGCTGCGGCAGATCGGCAAACTTTCCGGCATTCTCCGTGGAAGGCTGCACAGGCCCGACGGCGAGCGGTTCCGTCGCCCATCCGGGAAACGGGCCCGAAGCTACAACGTCCAGGACGTAGATGACCTGTGCGCCGAACTCATCGGGTACTTGGAGCACGATCAAGCACTGAGCGTGGACACCGTACGCCGCGCTGTTTTCCGTGCCGCCAAGGGTGCTGAGGGCTACGAGGAAGCCCAGGTGGACGCATTCCTTGCCCGTGTTGTGGAGCTCATGGCGGCCATCGACTAAGAGCCGCGGTTAGATCCGGGGTGGCGTGGCCGAAATGGGCGGGTTGTTCTTCCACACCTCAAGATAGCGTCGATGCCCACGGGTCAGAGATACGCCGAAGAATGCCAGCGCTGCCACGACGGCAACGGGTACGGCGGCTATGGTAGGCAGCCCGGCGGTCAACAGGGCCGAACCGATCAGCAAGGCGATCAGGGCTGAGTTCACGAACCCCATGAACACCATGCTGCTTCCGGCCACTTGGTTGAAATCTGAGCGCCCGCCAAGGAAGTAGTAGGTTCGCTTGGCACCGGGCTCGTCGTCGTGGTGTCCTGCCATAAGGTAAGGACGGACACCGGGGTCCAAGTCAACGTAGGCGGCCCGCAGCCGGTTCATGGCGAGGACATACATAAGGTCTTCCATGCCCACGCTCATCACCCGGACGTGCGTGAGCAGGCCGACCACAAGATCGATGCACAGTATGGTCAGCGCGAAGGCCCTGAAGGCATCTGAGAATTGCGTGGCGTTACCTACCAGTGCCACGCTCAGCAGGCTTGCCGAGGTGAAGGTCAGGAACATGCTGATACGGGTGAGGACTTCGCCTTGAGTGGTGCTCCTGGATGCCAGCAAGCTCCAGTGTTCGGTGGCCAGCAACTGCGCGCGGACGCTTGGAGACAACTCCGGTGAGGGCGATGGCGGTTCTGCAGCGGCCGCGCCCGGTTCCTCGGACATGGCGCCATTGTCCACCTTGCGGCTGCAGCGGACAACGGCTTGCTGCCCGCTATCTCTCTGTGACCACAGGTCTTTCCGGTACGTGCAGGCGCGACCCGGTTCACTGAGGCCGGAACGCGGTTTTTGGTCAGGATGGACACCGTCACGGTTACCGCGAAGGCGGCCGGAACGGTCCAGGCGGCAGGCTGAGCCAGCCATGCAGGCGCATTTTCGGGGCCCATGAGGGTGCCCGCCACCATGGCGCCGCCGCAAAGGACCGCCCCTGTGACCATGCCCGCGATGGCACCGGCGTCGGTCAGGCCGCGCCACCAAATTCCCAGCAGCAGCACCGGACAGATGGTGGATGCCGTGAAGGCAAAGACCAGGCCAACGCTTCCGGCCAGCGCAAGAGTGTCAGTCATGAGCGCAAAACCCAAGGGCACGACGGCGGCCAGCACCGCGGCGAGGCGGAAGCCCCTGACGCTTCCTCCAAAGAGGTCCTGGCTGATGACGCCGGATAGTGAAACTACCAGCCCGCACGTGGTGGACAGAAACGCGGCGAATGCTCCGGCCACCACCAATGCTGAGAGAAGATCGCCGGCCATGCCACCTACAAGTTTGCCGGGCAGCAACAGGACCAGGGCATCGGCTTGGCCGGATTGTGCGAGTTCGGGTGCGAACATTCTGCCGATGGCCCCGGAGAGTGTAGGGAAGAGATAGAAGACCGAAAGCAACCCCAGCACAATCAACGTGGTCCGGCGGGCCGATTGTCCGTCCGGGTTTGTATAGAACCTCACCAGGACGTGGGGGAGACCCAGGGTTCCGAAGAGCAGAGCAACCAAAAGTGATATGTGCTGGTACGCTCCGGCCGCACCTTGGCCGGTGGGGTTAATGGGAAGCGGTGCCTGCGGCTGTGTGCCGGTGCCTGCGAGCACCAGCAGGACGAAAACTACCGGCACTGCCAGAGCCGTCAGCTTCAGCCAGTATTGGAAGGCCTGAACAAAAGTGATCGAGCGCATGCCGCCTGCAGCCACGGTCAGGAACACAACCACGACTACCGCCGTCGAGCCTACCCACGACGGCACGCCGGTGGTGATCCTGATGGCGAGCGCAGCGCCGTGGAGTTGCGGCACGATGTACAGCCACCCGACGGCCACCACTACCAGGCTGGTTACGCGTCGGACCAGCTTGGAGTCCAGACGTGCTTCGGTGAAATCCGGGATGGTGTAGGCGCCGGAACGACGCAGGGGAGCGGCCACGAAGAGCAACAGCATGAGGTAACCGGCGGTGTACCCAACGGGGAACCACAGTGCGTCGGTTCCGGACAGGAGGATCAGCCCTGCGACACCCAGGAAACTGGCAGCTGAGAGGTACTCGCCACCGATCGCGGAGGCGTTCCACCATGGAGGGACCGTTCGAGAGGCCACGTAGAAGTCGCCGGTAGTTCGTGAGATGCGGAGGCCGTAGAAGCCTATGACCGCAGTCGCGATGGATACGGCCAGAAAAGCTATGAGCCCAACGGCCGGATTCACTTGTCCTCCACAAGGTCCCGGTAGCGGGCCTCATTGCGGGCTGCTGCACGATTGTAGAGCCAGGCGCTGAGTCCGATCACAGGGTAGATGCCGGCACCCAATACCAGCCAGTCCAGGGGAATTCCGGCGATCCGGGTCTCAGCCACCCCGGGTCCGTAGACCAGGAAGAGTGCCAGAATGGCGAGGATGACCAGGAACCCGCAGGCCACCACCAAGGCCAAGCGCAACTGGGTTCGGATCAGGGATCGGATGAAGATCCGCCCGGCGTCGGAGTCCTCGGTAACCTCCCCTTGGTGCGGGGGCCTGCTCGGTGTGGCAGTGACCGGTTGACGCGGGGCCGTGACGCGGACGCGTGTCATCCTTGCGGCCGGATACGGGTGGCGTGCAGCTTATCCCTGACTGATGGCAGGTGCCTGCGGCTGATGGGCAGTTCAGCACCGGCCACCGCCACGCTCGGCCCCGTGGCGGACAGCTTGAGGTGCTGTACATGGTTCAGGGCGATGAGGTACGAGCGATGGATCCGGATGAACCCGGCGTCCGCCCACTTTTGCTCGAGATCGCTGAGGGGAACCCGGATCAGGTAACTGGCTTCGGCGGTGTGAAGCCTTGCGTAGTCGCCCTGGGCCTGCACATAGGTGACGTCGTCGCGGCGGATCATTCGGGTGGTGCTGCCGAGGTCCACTGTGATCATCTCCGGCGCGGGAGTTCCGTCCTTGATCAGCTCACTGATGCGGTCTACGGATCGTGAAAGCCTTTCCGCCCGCAGGGGCTTGAGCAAGTAATCGACGGCGGCGAGGTCGAAGGCTTCCAAGGCGCAGTCTTCGTCTGCGGTGACGAATACGACGGCGGGTGGATGGCTGCTGCGGGAAATGGCGCGTGCGATGTCAAGGCCGGAGAGCGCGGGCATGTGGATATCGAGGAAGACGGCGTCCACGGACTCTGTTTCCAGGGTCCGCAGAGCTTGGGCGCCGGAGGATGCCCGGTGGATGGCGCCTATGCGCCCATCCCGGCCCAGCAGGAAGGCGAGCTCCTCCACCGCGGGCAGTTCGTCATCAGCGACGAGCACGTTGATCATGATTAATAGACTAACCGTAGCCTTAGGCGTCGTGATCGGGTTGGGATTTGGGCACCCGCATGGTGATCATGGTCCCTTCGCCGGGCGCCGTGTCAATAACAAGGCCGTGTTCGTCGCCGTAGACCTGCCTGAGCCGGGCGTCCACGTTGCGAAGCCCTACGTGGTCACCGTCCGTGTGTCCGGCGAGTACTGACCGCAGATGCTCCGGGTCCATTCCCACGCCGTCGTCCTCGATGGTCACTTCGGCGAAAGCACCGGAATCATTGGCACAAATGGTGATGTGTCCCGGGCCTTCCTTGGCTTCCAGACCGTGCCGGACGGCATTTTCCACCAGTGGTTGAAGGCTGAGGAACGGAATGACTGTGCTGAGGACTTCGGGGGCGATCCGGAGACTGACTTGGACCCTTTCGCCGAACCTGGCACGCTCCAGCAGGAGGTACCGGTCTATGCAGCGGAGTTCCTCAGCCACCGTGGTGAAGTCCCCGTGCCGCCGGAATGAGTACCGGGTGAAATCGGCGAATTCAACCACGAGCTCCCTGGCCCGGGCCGGATCGGTGTTAATGAATGAGGCAATGGCATTCAACGAGTTGTAGATGAAGTGCGGGCTGATCTGCGCCCGGAGTGCCCGGACCTCGGCTTCCATCAGGAGGGTCCGCGAGGATTCCAACTCTGCAAGCTCCAGTTGCGCGGCTATCCAGTCGGCCACCTCGCTGGTGGCCCTCACCAGCCCGGCCCCGGCCGCAGGAGCCAGCGCGGCCACCGAACCAACCACCCTGGATCCTGCCCGGATCGGTGCGATCACAGCGCTGAACTCCTGGTGCCCATGGTCTGCGGTAGCAGGATGACCGGCGCGGGGAACCACTACAGTGCGCCCCGTGGTCAGAACCTCCGCAGCGAGCCGCATGAGAGTTGGCCGGAGTTCTTCGGCGGCGCCGTCCCAGGCTAGTACGGCGTCCGTGTCCGTGATGGCCAACGCATCGCAGCCGAGCAGGACGCGTAGTTGCTTGCTTGCTTTGGCTGCACCGGGGGGATGGAGCCCGCCGCGAAGATGCTGCCCGGCCTTGGAAGCGGCATGAAGTGTGTTGTACGTTGCGCGCTCGGCGTCCGTGCCCAGGTCACGGACGGAGCGGATCACCTTGAGGCCAACACCCACCACGACGGCGACTGCCAGCACGATCACGGCGATCGCGGCTGCGGTGAAGAGCGGGGAATCAGGCATGAGGCCAGCGTAACCGGACGTGCCCCCACCTTCCGCCGGTTGCCCGCGATGGACCCTCGATGGACCCGCGATGGACCCAGGATGGACAGCGCAGCCAGGCCGGATGGACCCGGTAGCCACCGTTTGGCGCAGCATTACAACCGCTGAGCGACAGCAGCCAGCGATTCTCTGGAAGAGGCACCGCACCGCATTCGATAGTGATTGCAGTCACATTGGCAAGGCGTGTGGAGCTGATGTGGACACATCACAATCAGGAGGAACCATGGGTAATGAGGCCCAAGCCCAGGACGCAACGGCGTCCGTGGACTTTCAGGAAGTCCAACAGACGGAACGGTTCAAGACACTGCGCAAACGGCACCGCAGCTTCGTCTTCCCCATGGCAGTGGTATTCCTGCTCTGGTATTTCGCTTACGTTCTTTTGGCCGACTATGCCGTGGAGTTCATGTCCATCAAAGTTTGGGGCAACATCAATGTCGGCCTGATTCTGGGCCTGCTGCAGTTCGTCACCACTTTTGGCATTACGGCTTGGTACGTGAGCTACTCCAACCGGAAGTTGGACCCCATCGCTGCTGAAATCCGCAACGAGATCGAGGGCCACGAATTTGATAAGGACGGCAATGTGAACAGAGGGGCAGCCAAATGAACACCATGGTCCCGGCGGCGGTTAACGTCGCAGCCCTCAAAGACACCACTCTTCTGAACATGGGCATCTTTGCCCTCTTCGTAGCGGTCACCATGGTGATCGTCTTCCGTGCGAGCCGAAACAACAAGACCGCGGCCGACTACTACGCAGCCGGCCGATCCTTCACCGGCTCCCAAAACGGCACGGCAATCGCAGGAGATTACCTTTCAGCGGCATCCTTCCTCGGCATCACCGGCGCCATTGCCATCAACGGCTACGACGGGTTCCTGTACTCCATCGGCTTCCTTGTTGCCTGGCTTGTGGCCCTGCTCCTGGTAGCTGAACTACTGCGCAACACCGGCAAGTTCACCATGGCCGACGTCCTGTCCTTCCGCCTGCGTCAGCGCCCGGTGCGCATTGCGGCGGCCCTGTCCACCCTGGCGGTTTGCTTCTTCTATCTCCTGGCCCAAATGGCAGGTGCCGGCAGCCTTATTTCGCTCCTGCTGGGCATCAGCGACTGGGGTGGTCAGGCCCTGGTGATTATCGTCGTCGGCGCCTTGATGATCATGTACGTACTGATCGGCGGCATGAAGGGCACCACGTGGGTCCAAATCATCAAAGCGATCCTGCTGATTGCCGGCGCGGCCGTCATGACAGCCATGGTCCTTGCCATCTACGGCTTCAACCTTTCCAGCCTCCTGGGATCCGCAGCCGAGGCCGCCAACAACCCGGCCGTCCTGAACCCGGGCCTGCAATACGGCAAGACCGAAACGTCCAAGCTCGACTTCATGTCTCTTGGCCTCGCCCTGGTCCTCGGAACCGCTGCGCTGCCACACGTCCTGATGC
Source organism: Arthrobacter sp. 9V (assembly GCF_902506065.1). GTDB lineage: Bacteria > Actinomycetota > Actinomycetes > Actinomycetales > Micrococcaceae > Arthrobacter. The sequence continues at coordinate 3,107,150 of NZ_LR732912.1, read as the reverse complement.
GTTTCTACACCGTCCCCACAGCCAAGGAAGCCCGTAAGTCCGTTGTCTGGGCCATTTGGCTGATCGGCCTGTTCTACCTCTTCACCCTGGTGCTGGGCTACGGTGCAGCAGCGTTGGTGGGTGCAGAGACCATCAAGTCCGCACCCGGCGGCGTTAACTCCGCAGCGCCTCTGCTGGCCTTCCACCTGGGTGGCCCGCTGCTCCTGGGGTTCATCTCGGCAGTTGCCTTCGCCACCATCCTGGCGGTGGTTGCGGGCCTGACCATCACGGCGGCAGCATCCTTCGCGCACGATATTTACGCAAATGTCATTGCCAAGGGCAAGGCCGACGCAGTCACCGAGGTGAAGGTGGCCCGGCGCACTGTGGTGGTAATCGGAGTCCTGGCGATCCTTGGCGGCATCTTCGCCAACGGACAGAACGTAGCCTTCCTCGTGGCCCTGGCCTTCGCAGTTGCAGCATCGGCAAACCTGCCCACCATCGTCTACTCCCTCTTCTGGAAGAAGTTCACCACCCAGGGAGCGGTATGGAGCATGTACGGCGGCCTTGCTGCAGCCATCTTGCTGATCACGTTCTCACCGGTGGTTTCCGGCGCAAAGACCTCCATGATCCCGGGAGCAAACTTCGCCCTCTTCCCGCTGAGCAACCCCGGCATAGTGTCCATCCCGCTGGCCTTCTTCCTTGGCTGGCTCGGAACCGTCCTGGATAAGCGGCGCGAAGATCCGGCCAAGCAGGCGGAAATGGAAGTGCGCTCGCTGACCGGCGTAGGTGCTGAGAAAGCGGTAGATCACTAACCTTGCCGGCACAGGCACCAAGAAGAAGGGGCTCCTCCTGCGAATAGTTGCAGGAGGAGCCCTTTTGGCTCATGCGCACTCGTCCGAGTCACCAACAACCTATTTCTTCAGGCTCAGCCACTCCTTCAATTGATCCAGAGGCCATGTGGTGACAATCCGTTCCTTGGGCACGCCGAGGGTTTCGGCCCGCTCCGCACCGTACTGCAGGAAATCCAGCTGCCCGGGAGCGTGGGCATCGCTGTCGATGCTGAACAGGCAACCGGCGTCCAGGGCCATCTTGATGAGGTTGTCCGGCGGGTCCTGGCGCTCGGGCCTGGAGTTGATTTCCACTGCCACGCCCCACTCCGCGCATTCCTTAAAGACTTTGGCTGCATCGAATTCGGACTCGGGCCGGGTACCCCGGGAACCCTGTACGAGGCGGCCTGTGCAATGCCCCAGGACGTTGGTGTGGGGATCGGTGATGCCGCCCAGCATTCGCGCAGTCATGGTCTTTTTGTCGGATCGAAGCTTTGAGTGGACGCTTGCCACCACTACATCCAAGCGGTCCAGCATTGCCGGGGTTTGATCAAGGGTTCCGTCTTCAAGGATGTCCACCTCGATTCCTTTGAGCAATCGGAATCCATCCTGTGCGGCGTTGATCCCGTCCACCACATCCAACTGCTTCTCAAGCCGTTCCACGCTGAGGCCATTGGCGATGGTGAGATTCGGGGAGTGGTCCGTCAGGGCAAGATACTCGCGGTCAAGGGTGCGGGCGGCGGCAACCATCGCTTCGATGGGGGAGCCGCCGTCGGACCAGTTGCTGTGGCTGTGCAGGTCCCCGCGCAGCTCTGCCCGTAGAGTGTCGCCTCCGGAGGCCAGCGCTTGGGTGCCACGTTCGCGCAGATCAGCCAAGTAGTCAGGAACCCGGCCTTCCAGGGCCTGGCTGATGACTTCGGCGCTGCGGTTGCCCACGCCTTTCAAACTGGTGATACGCCCTGATGCCACCAGCTTCCTTAGGTCGTCCGGCGGAAGTTTGCGGGCGGCGTCGGCTGCTTTCCGAAAGGCCTGGACCTTGAAAGTGGGGGCCAGGCTTCTTTCGAGCCAGAAGGCAATTTCGTCGAGGGCCTCGATGGGATCCATGGCTCCATGATCCACGAACAAGGCGCACCATCAACAGTGGGCATTGTCGATGATGCGCCCGTCCGGTCACCGCCAGCTAGTGGTGGTGACCCGGGTCCAGGGCGGGATTGGAGCCCTGGCCGTTTTCTTTGTGGGGTGCCTGGCCATGCTCTCCATGAGGGACGGCGTGCTGGCCCGCCATCGAGGCAGCAAGGCCCGGGGTTGCCACTGATGCGACAACGACGGCGGCTCCGAACGCGGCTGCCAGAAGCCGCCCGGTCCTTGGCTGGCCGTGGGCGCCGCCGTCGTTGGTCTTGTGCTGCCGCCTCAACCAACCGGCCCCGGCAAGTGCCATGAGCGTCAGGCCGAGGGCGGCAAAGTGGCTCACGTTCAGTGAGCGCTGGGTACTGACCCCGGCCACCGTAACGGCAAGGTGTGCAGCGGCCGTGAGGGCGAGGACAGGAACGGCAAGACGGACCATCACCAAGCTGTTGCGGTGCAGCCCCCACAGCGACCATGCCAAGAACGCAAGGCCGCCAGCGAGGGTTGCCACCCCGGCAACCAGGATGCCGGGTGTTAAGCCAACAGTGCCGGTGAGATAACCGGCTGCAAGGGAAAGCTCCACCATCCCGGCGGACATTGCTGCGAAGTACACGAACAGCAGGGTAGCTGCGCTGAGCGTGGGGTGGTTCTTCCGTTCCATGGCTCTTACCGTCCTCTTGCTTTTCAGCCGGTGATCAGATGCTTTTCAGGGACTGATCAGGCGTGTGCGGAAGCTACGGCGGCCTTGTCCTGGGACAGTGCGACGCCCAGCAGGACCACGGCACTGGCAAGGTGAAGGACGTTGTCCGCACCGTTAAGGGCGATGATGTTCAGCGAGGAACCCACCAGGAAGAGTCCGAGGATGCCCACCAGAAGGTAGACGCCACCCACAGTGGTGTTGACGCCCTTGGACAGCGTGACGCTGTTCATGCCGGCGTAGAGCAGTGCAGCGCCAATGGCCAAGTGGATGATGTTGTGAAGCGGATTCACGGCGAAGATGATCAAGTTGGCGCCCTCGGTGGAGAAGAAGCCAATTCCCGAGGTGACAAAGAATCCGAGCACGCCTACCAAGAGGTAGACGGCTCCGAAGATGGTGGCGATCAGGCGATTGGGCGAAGTACGCATGGTCCGAACCTTCCGGTGATGGCCGGAAAACCCGGCCGTCCTGTTGAGCCCCGGCTGGGGCTCTCAAGCAGTAATTCGGACCATATGCGCAGGTGGATGGGTGGTGGACCGGAATAATTCCGGGACGGTCAGGGGCGGAGGCGGATGCTGCTCATTTTGAGATCGTCAGTGCCTTCGAAGATGTACTGAAGATCTATCGTCTTGCCATCGCATTGCAAGGTTCCGCCGAGGCTGGCTTTGTTGTTTCCGTTGTCCGAGTTCACGTTGACGGAGTTGTAGTTGGGCTTGCACGAGCTGTCCAGGTTAAGGCTGGCAATGCCGTCCACGAACGACTGCTTGTCCAGTTCGTCTTTAAGCGGCTGGCTCAAGTAGTTCTCATATGCCTGTTCTGTCTGGCCGGATACCACCAGATTGGTGAATTCGTCCGCCAAGGACCTCGCTTTGGATGTCGCGTTCCCCACCAGGTTGACGAGCAGCAACACACCTACCACTGCCAGCACGATCACGCCCGCCACAACGCTCAGGATGATCCACAGCAGTTTCCGGTTCTTTTTCGGTGGCTGCTGACCGTAAGAGCCCGGGTACTGGCCGGGCTGATGCTGACCTTGGGCGTATGCGTTCTGCCCCTGCGGGTACGGGTTTTGGGCGTAAGGGCCCGGGCCTGCTCCCGCGTATTGGGGGTTGCCTTGGGGAGAATCCGACGACGGCGGCTGTTGCCACTGCGGGGACGCGCCAGTCTGAGGTGGGTAGCCCGGTCCGGTCTGCGGCTGGTAGCCAGGGCCCGGCTGCGGCGAATACGGGGCGCCGGTCTGCGGCGGGTACCCGGGGCCTGGCGGAACCGGTGGCGGGTTCTGGCCTTGATGGTTCGGTTCGGGCTGGTTGGGTTGTTGCGGGTTGCTCACGGTAGTGCCCCTTTCGGTAGCCTTCGGCAGCGCCACCACATGGCCGGGGTCCTCTGGCCGGCCCCCGATGCGTCCACTTGCATCAAATCCTATGCAGGTTCGGCGGTCAATTACTGCAACGCCCATTACTGCAGGTGAACAGCCGTTTCTACTCTCCGGAGCGTCTTCCCAACAGCGGCTGAACCCGGTAAGGGATCATCTCCCGCATTGCCAACGCCGTATCCGTTCGCTCCACCCCATCGCAACCGAGGATCTTTCCGTTGATGCGATAGAGGTCCTCTGCGTCCAAGGCGACCACGCGCAGAAGCAGATCCGCCGAGCCGGTCAGGCCGAACCCTTCAAGGATCTCCGGAATGTCGGCGAGGTCTTCGGAGAGTGAGGCCAATTTTTGTTGCTGCACATGGACGGTGATGAAGGCGGTGAGCGGGTACCCCAGCGCTGCGGGATTGATGCGCCGCTCGAAGGAGAGGAACGCGTGTTTCTTCTCGAGCTGGGCCATGCGGGCCTGGACGGTATTCCTGGACAGGCCGAGCTTCTGAGCCAGGGCCACAACAGTCCCTCGAGGATCTTTGGCCATGGCCGATAGGAGCCGGGTATCAGTGCCATCCAAGGGTTGCATAATGCGCAAGATTAGCACGGTCGGGAACGGTGAAACAGGGCAAAATGATCAAATTGCGGAGTGGTGGTTGTACCCCCTGTCACTTGTGAGTAGGGTCACAATTAACTCCGGCGAAGGTGCCGGAGGGCCGGTCTGCGGCAGGATCACAAGTCCAGCCAGCGCCGACGAAAACGAGCCGGAAGGTTGCGATCACCTGTGTTGACGGATCAGGCGGGCAAGGGAGTGCACAAGCACACTCCGGGCCCTGGACATAGTGCACAAATTCCCTTGAGGACTGGCGGAGATCTGCTCCAGTTGGTGTCGCCGGAAGGCGAACGTATCAGTCATCCCGAATTCGATATCTGGGTCAAGGACATCGGCGATGAGCACTTGTGCTCCTTGTATGAGGACATGACAGTCATTCGCCGTATCGATGCGGAGGCGACGGCTCTCCAGCGTCAGGGAGAGCTCGCGTTGTGGCCCCCGTTGCTGGGCCAGGAGGCGGCACAGATCGGCTCAAGCCGCTCCCTCCGGGATGATGACTTCGTCTTCCCGAGCTACCGCGAAAGCGGAGTGGCTTATGTGCGCGGCGCCCATCTCTCCGAGATCGCCCGGGTGTGGCGCGGCAATGCTTCCTATGGCTGGGATCCTTTACGCATCAATCTTGCGACGCCCCAGATCATTATTGGTTCCCAGAGCCTCCACGCCACCGGTTACGCCATGGGTGTCCAACTCGATGGTGCCAATACCGCAGTCCTTGCCTACTTTGGCGATGGCGCGACGAGTGAAGGTGACGTCAACGAGGCCATGGTCTTCGCCGCAAGCTACCAGGCTCCCGTAGTGTTCTTCTGCCAGAACAACCATTGGGCAATTTCCGAGCCTGTCCGGGTACAGTCCCACGTTCAGTTGGCCGACAGGCCCACCGGATTCGGTATCCCCAGCATGCGGGTGGATGGCAATGACGTCCTGGCTGTCATGGCTGCAACCCGCGTGGCTTTGGACCGCGCCCGCAAGGGTGGCGGACCCACCTTCATTGAGGCCGTTACCTACCGGATGGGCCCGCACACTACTGCCGATGACCCTACCCGCTACCGGGACCCCATCGAATTGGAGGACTGGGCGGCCAAGGACCCGATTCTGAGGCTGCGCAAATTGCTCGAAGCCAAGGGCCTGCTGACTGAGGACGTGGAAGCACGGGTGAAGTCCAAAGCTGATGCTGTGGCAGCCGAACTTCGCGCCAGCTGCATCGATATGCCGGATCCGCAGCCTCTTGACGTTTTCAACCACGTGTACAGCACCCCCAACTCCTGGATTGACCGCCAGAAGGACCACTACTCGCGCTATTTGAACAGCTTCAACCAGCCGGTCCAGGAAGGTGCACTCTGATGTCCAAGCTCACTTTTGCCCGGGCCATCAACGCCGGCCTCCGGAAGTCCCTGGAAAATGACCCCAAAGTGGTCCTCATGGGAGAAGATATTGGCTCGCTAGGCGGCGTCTTCCGCGTCACGGACGGTCTTCAGAAAGACTTCGGCAACCACAGGGTGATCGATTCGCCGCTGGCTGAGTCCGGCATCATCGGCACCGCAGTCGGTTTGGCCTACCGCGGGTATCGGCCGGTCTGCGAGATCCAGTTCGATGGCTTCATCTACCCGGCGTTCGACCAAATTGTCAGCCAGGTTGCCAAAATGCACTACAGGACGCAGGGGAGGGTGAAGATGCCCATCACCATCCGTGTTCCATTCGGCGGCGGCATCGGATCCCCGGAGCATCACTCCGAATCACCCGAGGCATATTTCACGCACACTTCGGGGCTCCGGGTCGTAGCTGTTTCCAACCCGCAGGATGCCTACACCATGATCCAGCAGGCCATCGCTTCGGATGATCCCGTCCTCTACTTTGAGCCCAAGCGTCGTTATCACGACAAAGGTGATGTGGATGAGACCCTCGACCTCTCCAGAGCCCTTCCCTTGGACAAAGCTGCCGTGGTCAGCGCCGGTTCTGATGTCACTTTGGTCGCCTACGGTCCGCTCGTGAAAACTGCCAAGGATGCCGCAATGGCCGCAGCCGACGAAGGCATTTCAGTGGAAGTCATCGACCTCCGCTCGCTGGCGCCCGTGGACTACCCCGTGGTGGAAGCTTCCGTCCGGAAGACCGGACGCCTGGTGATCACCCACGAGGCCGGCCAGTCCGGCGGCCTCGGCGCCGAGATCGCCGCCAGCATCACAGAGCGCTGCTTCCACTATCTGGAGGCTGCCCCGGTCCGCATTACCGGTTTCGATGTTCCGTATCCGTACTCGAAGCTCGAAATGCACCACCTGCCGGATCTGGACAGGATTCTCGACGGCGTGGACCGCGCCTTGGGCCGGCGCAACTCGTTGAGTGGACTGGAAGGATGACCGCCACCATGATCAAGGAATTCAGGCTGCCGGACCTCGGCGAGGGCCTGACCGAATCGGAAATCCTGAGTTGGAAGGTATCGGTAGGGGACACCGTCACGCTGAATCAGGTTATCGCCGAGGTTGAGACCGCCAAGGCCGTGGTCGAGCTGCCTTCTCCCTTTGCAGGGGTGGTAGCTGAGCTGCATGAGCAGCCCGGCACAGTGGTTGAAGTTGGGAAGCCCATCGTTTCGTTTGAGGTTGACGACGCCGGGTCCGCCAACGGGGGTGCCGCACCTGACGGGGGCAGCCGGTCAGCCGGCAACGGGTCTGCTGGTGACCGTTCCGCCGTCGAAACATCTACACATGGTTCTCCGGTCACGGGAGGTTCTGAAGCAGTGGGTGCCCCCGCGAAACGTGAGCCGAACCTGGTGGGGTACGGGGCCGTCGTCGAGCATTCCGGACGCCCAACACGGCGTGCCCGGGGTCAGGTCCTGGACGTAGAGTCCCTCACGCTCGAGGCTCCGGCCAAGACGGGGCCGGCAGCGCCACCTCAGGCAGAGGGTGACTTCTCTGAACGACCTCGCTCGACCCCGCCTGTGCGTAAGCTCGCCCGCGACCTGGGAATCAATCTGGAACTGGTCCCCGGCACCGGACCGGGCGGGCTCATCACCCGGGAGGACGTCCAGAACTTTTCCGGTGCAACAGAAGCTCCTTCCGAGACTCCGGTTTCTGTTGCCCCAGGTGAGCGGGAAACCCGGACCCCCATCAAGGGTGTCCGCAAGTTCACGGCCGCAGCCATGGTGCAGAGCGCCTTTACTGCGCCCCACGTCACCGAGTTCCTCACCGTGGATGTCACGGCAACCATGGATCTGCTGGCAAGGCTCAAGGGGAACAAGGCGTTCGAAGGCTACAAGCTGACACCGCTGACCATTGCGGCCAAGGCGGTTTTGGTGGCGCTCCGCAACAACCCGTCTCTGAACTCCCGGTGGGATGAGGCGAGCCAGGAAATTGTCCAGTTCAACTACGTGAATCTGGGCATCGCGGCCGCTACGCCCCGAGGCCTGACGGTCCCGAACGTCAAGGACGCGGACCGGCTGACCCTGCGCGAGCTTTCCACGGCGCTGACCGAACTCACGGACACGGCGCGTGCAGGCAAGACGTCGCCGTCGGACTTGTCCGGAGGCACCATCTCCATCACCAACATCGGCGTCTTTGGAATCGACGCCGGGACTCCCATCCTGAACCCGGGCGAGGCTGCCATTGTGGCTTTGGGTGCCGTGCGGAAGGCGCCATGGGTGGTGAACGACCAACTCGCTGTCCGGCAGGTCATGTCCCTCAGCCTGTCCTTCGACCACCGCTTGGTGGATGGGGAACAGGGATCCCGGTTCCTTGCCGACCTCGGCGCCATCCTTGCCGACCCCGCCATGGTGATGACTATGATCTAGCCGTAACCAAAGCTGCGCCGGCCCATCCCTTTACGAGTGCTTGCAGGAAACTGCAGCTAAGGGGTGGGCCGTCGCGCGTTAGCCGGCAGCGTCAGCCGGCGTCAGTCTTCTGTAGGCGTGGTGCGGTTTGAGTGGACAGTGCGCCAGCTGTGCTCGGGCTCAAATCCCAGAAGCCTGCGCGCCTTGTCAATGGACAGCATGGTTTCGTGCTCGCCCAGTTCTTTAAGGACCTCGACGCCGGGGAAGACTTCCGCAGCCAACCCGGCGCTGCTCCGGCTCATCACGGTATCCGCCGCAGCGATGATGAAGGCCTCGAACCCAGGTTCGCCATGTTCCAAAGCCCTGACGACCGCCAACGCACCGTCCCGGGCATCAATGTAGCCCCAAAGGTTCCATTTCCGGAGGGTTGGATCAGAGTCGAAGGACGGGAAAGCATCGTAGTCCTCGGGATCCATGACGTTGGAAAAGCGCAAGGCCGTGATACTCAGTTCGGGGTCCCATCGCGTGAGCTGGATGGCCATCTGCTCCTCAAGGTGCTTGACCAGCGAATAAGTGCTTTCCGGGCGGGCTACGTACTCCTCATCCACAGGAATGTAGGGAGGGTCGATCTCGAAGGGGAGACCCAGGACGGTCTCGCTGGATGCATAGACCACCTTTTTGATGCCGGCCCTTCGCGCCGCTTGGAACACGTTGTACGTGGACACCATGTTGTTCTCGAAGATCGCGGCGTCGGGGGCAAGGCCCGGGGCAGGGATGGCGGCCAGGTGAACGATTGCGTCCAAGCCATGGTGCTGGTCATCCAAGCCTAGAATGACGTCCAGAACCTGACCGTAGTTGCGGAGGTCAACGTTGACGTAGCCCTTACCCCGAGCGCCGACGCGGTCCATGTTGAGCACATTGTGGCCATCCTGCGTGAGCCGCCGGACTACACTCCTGCCCAGTTTTCCGCTTCCGCCCGTGACGGCAATCCTCATGGTGTGCTCCTCGATAGTGGCTGGTCCCTGACAGCGTTGCCTTGTTGACTCCACTTCCCGTTGACTCGGCAAGGCTTCGAAGTTCAGCCTAGGTGGCGCGCCGGCAGAAAACAGCCTCTGAAGCTGGCCCTGAGAGTCCTAGGAAGATACGAACGACCCAAAGGGCTCAGCGCGCGGCAACCTCTACCAGGGCGTCGCCGAGTACGCAAATGGGGAAACGCCGGCACTGCACCAGGGCGTCGCCGAGGATCTCACTGGGTCATTGCCCGGCTGTGCACCTGGGCGCAGCACATCACCACGCGGCGAGAAGCGTCCCAGCTTCATCCTGCGCCGCATTTGTGCGTGTTTATGTTCGTTGGGGTGTGTGGTGGTGGTTGCGGCGTGGTGTTTGGTGGGGGTCGATGTGGGGTNTGCTACAAAGGGCCACGGCCCAACCCGCCGGAAGGGTGCACACTCTCCTCATCGGATGGTCCCCCTGTCGGACGGATCCACTGTTTCCCGCGTGTTTGTGTTGTGCGTGTTTATGTTCGTTGGGGTGTGTGGTGGTGGTTGCGGCGTGGTGTTTGGTGGGGGTCGATGTGGGGTGGGGGGATGAACCAGGGGACGCCTGTTTTCATGTCGATGCGCCACTGTTCTTTGTGGATGAGGTGGTGGTGGTGGCTGCAGAGGAGGGTGCCGTTGTTTGTTCCGGTGGTGCCGCCGTGTGACCAGTAGGTGGTGTGGTGGGCTTCGCACCAGGGTGCGGGCATGGTGCAGTCGGGGAAGGCGCAGCCGCCGTCGCGGGCGGTGATGGCTTTGCGGATGTGGGGTGGGAAGATCCGGGTGGTGCGGCCGATGTCCAGGACGCGCGAGTCGCTGCCGAGCAGGATGGGGATGATGTCGGCGTCGCAGGCGATTTTGCGGATGGTGTTCGGGTGAATCGGGCCGGTGAACGTCGCTGTGCCCGTCCCTAAACCTGTGCCTGTCCCGAAACCTGCACCTGCAGCTGTCGCTGTATCTGTCCCTGTCGCTGTGTCTGTGCCGCGTTGTTTGTGCTGGCCGGCTTGGTTGTGGTTGTTGAGTTGTTCGAGGAGTTCTTGGTAGCCGATGGTGATGGCGAGTTGGGGTCGGTAGCCGCCGTTGGAGGGGAGTTTTCCGGTGGTCATCGCGACGCTGCAGGCACCGACGAGGCCGTTGAGGAGTTTCTGGGCCCGGGAGCGGCGGTCCAGGTCAGGACCAGCACCGGGTCCCACTCCGCCGGCTTCCGCGCCAACACCGGGTCCCACGCCGCCGGCTTCGGTGCCGCTGCCGGTGTCGGTGTTGGTGTCGTTGCTGGTGAGTCGGGGGTTGGTGGCGGTGTTCATGACGGTGGTGAGGGTTTCGTATTGTTCGTCGGTGGCGAAGATTTCGATGTGGTGCAGCCCGTAGCGGCGTCGTTTGCGCAGGAACGCGCCTTGGTGTTGACGGAGGAGTTCTTCGGAAGGTTCGGGGCCGTCATGGTCGATGGAGTCGATCCAGCGTTTGGTCATGGTGGTGAGGAAGTCCGGGTCGGTTTCCACCGCGGTGGTGGTCAGGGAGTGTTCCATCCGGGTGATGGTGTCCTGATCGGTGAGGTGCCGGACTTTGTCCAGGGCGGTACTGATGATCGTCGCGGACCGGGAGGACACCAGCCCGGTCCCGACGGCCTGGGCTAGGGTTTCGCGGCGGGCTGGGATCTCTTGGCCGGTCATCCCTGCCTGTGGGAGGACGTTGGGGGCGAGGGAGAGCCGGCGCCGTGCTTCACTGATCCCGATCCGCAACCGGGCCCGAAGGAACTGCGCCGCGTCCCGATACCCATCATCCAAAAACTGGGCTGCCTGAGTGGAGCGTTGGTCTCCGGCGGAACCTGACGCCGTGCCGGTTCCCGGCACCGGGTCAGTCCAGCCTGTCCGCCACTCCTGAGAATCCGCTGCTCCAGTGGGCGACGGCCACGCAGCACCGGCTTGTTGTGCTTCTTTCCGCGCCCGTTCCACCGCCTGCGCCGCGACAAGCTGCAAGAATTCCACGCTCCGGGAGATCTCCTCAACCCTTCCCGCAAAATCAGCAGCCTCAACGAACCCCAACAACCGGGCTTTATCAGCCGCGGAAAGTCGTGCGGAGTCCAGGAGTGCCGCGCCATCATCAAGAAGCGATGCCAAGTCAGATCGCAATGCCGGAACTGGTTCAGGAAGCGGCCTGCCCGAACGTGGGTTCGGCTGAGCAGGCGCAGGGTCACAGCTGGTCGGTTCTCCGCGCCATGGGGCGGGTGTAGATGCGGCGTTGTTGGGCGCCCTGCGTAGGCTGAGGGGCGCCAGTGGCCGCAGTGCTTTCACTCGGGCCGTCCGTGAACTCTGAAGCCCGGGCTGACTTGGCCTCGTGGAGCTGTTTTGGGCTGCTGAGCCCGCCACTACTGCTGAGCCCGACAGTAGCGTTGAGCGGGCCGGTACTGTTGGGCCGCCCTGCGTGTGCGCGCCACCGGTCGGCGTCGAGCTGGCCAGTATCGTAGAGACGGCCTGCGCAGTGGAAGTGTTCCATCACAGTGATGGGCGCCCTCGAGTCTTTGAACCCAGCCTTCACCAAATGCGGTGTGCTCATAACCCGCTTCGAACGGGCCGCAATCAGCGCAGCGACAGCGGGGGACGATTCCGCCCATGATGCCCCCGACTGCGCCAGTTTCTCCATGAATTAATCATTTCACCGGGGTCTGACATTTTTAGCTGGGAGTTGGTGACGGCGTCAACTGTCCCAGCAACACCCACCGCGGGAAGCGCAAAATCAGGCGGATGTCAGGGCCGCCAGGGCCATCTGTTCCAGGATGGGCCGGGCTGATTTCACCGCGATCTTCCTGCCGTGGTGGCGCACTGAGTGGGGTGTGGAGTTAATGAGCCCAAACGCTGCGTGCGCCCGAACCCGTAACCCGGGAACGTCCACGTCGGTGTGGATCCGTGCCAGGACGTCCACCCACGTTTCGACGTAACTGCGCTGGAGCGATCTGACTTCTGCCTGGTCGGCGTCGCTGAGGCTGCCGAAGTCCCTGTCCTGGACCCGGATGACGTCAGGATTACTCAGCGCGAAGTCAACCTGGAACCGGATCAGCCCCTTGAGGGCGCTCAAGGGGTCCTCGGATTCCGACACCACACGTAATCCGCCGTCCAGCAGGTCGCGGCTGACGCTGAGGAGAAGTTCGCCGAGGACTGCTTGTTTGCCGGGAAAGTGCCGGTAGACGGCGGGTCCGCTGACGCCTGCTGCTGCTCCGAGGTCCTCGAGGGACACGCGGGTGAAGCCGTTCTCGGCAAACAATCCTGCAGCCGCCGACAACAAGCTCAGCCTCCGGAGCTCCTTTGCTTGTCCGCGTTGCGTGGCGGCGGCTCGGGTGCTGTTGATGCTTGCTTCCTGACCTGCGGCCACGACTTCCTCCTTGCGCCAGGCCATGCCCGGCACCTCTGGTCCCGACTGTGCTGGACATCACAGTTAATACAGACTAACCTAAATTTCAGTTACGTGGCACTAACCGAAATGGCCTGTGGCCGGAATGGAACAGGGGTCAATGGAGACAATTTCCAGCCTGACGGGAGCCGCTGCCGGCACCTTTGAAGCCAACCAGGAGTCGCAGCTGGCCTTGGTGGAGGAATTGAAGGAGCGTTTGGCGACGGCGGCCCTCGGCGGTCCCGCCAAGTCGCGGGAGCGGCACATCGCCCGCGGGAAACTGCTGCCGAGGGAACGGATCGACTACTTGCTCGATGAGGGCAGCCCGTTCCTGGAGATCGCGCCTTTGGCTGCGAACGGTATGTATAACGATGATTCTCCGGGCGCCGGGGTCATTGCGGGCATTGGCCTGGTCCATGGCCGCCATGTGCTGGTGATCTCCAACGACGCCACGGTCAAGGGCGGCACCTACTATCCCATGACCGTGAAGAAGCACCTCCGCGCCCAGGAAATCGCGCTGGAGAACACACTTCCGTGCATTTACCTTGTGGATTCCGGGGGAGCATTCCTACCCAAGCAGGACGAAGTTTTCCCGGACAAGGAGCACTTTGGCCGGATCTTCTACAACCAAGCCAAAATGTCCGCGGCCAAGATCCCGCAGATTGCTTCCGTAATGGGATCGTGCACGGCCGGCGGCGCCTATGTGCCGGCCATGAGCGATGAGACAGTCATCGTCAGAAACCAAGGCACCATCTTCCTGGGCGGCCCGCCTTTGGTTAAGGCTGCCATCGGCGAGATCGTCACCGCGGAGGAATTGGGTGGCGGTGATGTCCACTCGAGGATTTCCGGGGTCACGGACCATCTGGCCGAGAATGATCAACACGCCTTGGAAATTGTCCGGGACATTGTGGCCACGTTGCCGAAGCCGGCACAGCCGGCCTGGGACGTGTCCGACGTCGTCCTGCCGCCCGTCGTCGACCCCTCAGAGATCTACGGTGTGGTTCCCACGGACGTCAACGCCCAATACGACGTCCGCGAAGTGATCGCCAGGCTGGTGGACGGTTCGGAGTTCCACGAGTTCAAGAAGAACTACGGCACCACCCTGGTGACCGGGTTCGCGCACCTGCACGGCCACCCCGTGGGCATCGTGGCCAACAACGGCGTCCTCTTCAGCGAATCCTCGCTCAAGGGAGCCCACTTCATCGAGCTCTGCGATCAGCGCGGCATTCCCCTGATCTTCCTCCAGAACCTCTCCGGCTTCATGGTGGGCAAAGACGTCGAGCAAGGCGGCATCGCCAAGAACGGCGCCAAAATGGTCACCGCCGTAGCTACGGCACGCGTGCCGAAACTGACTGTAGTGATCGGTGGGTCCTTCGGCGCAGGCAACTACTCCATGTGCGGCCGGGCGTACTCGCCGCGGTTTATGTGGATGTGGCCGGCCGCCCGTATTTCTGTGATGGGCGGAAACCAGGCCTCCAGCGTCCTCGCCACAGTCAAAAGGGACCAGTACGAGGCGGCCGGACAGGAATGGTCCACCGATGACGAGGAAGCCTTCAAAGCCCCCATCAAACAGCAATACGAAGACCAGGGAAGCCCCTACTACTCCACCGCGAGGCTGTGGGACGACGGGATCATCGATCCCGCTGACACCCGCCGTGTCCTGGGAATGGCCCTGGACGTTGTCTCTCGCCAACAACTGCCCGAGACCTCCTTCGGTCTCTTCAGGATGTGACCATGACTCTGCCAACAGCAACCACAGCACCGCCAACCCCGGCAGCACAATCCCGGACCTTCAGCGCAGTCCTCGTTGCCAATCGTGGCGAGATCGCCTGCCGTGTCATCCGGACCCTGAGGGACATGGGTATCCGCTCGGTCGCCGTCTACTCGGATGCCGACAAGAATGCCAAGCACGTAGCCCTCGCTGACACCGCCGTCGCTATTGGTGGCACCGCGCCAGCTGAGAGCTATTTGAAGATCGACGCCATCATCGATGCGTGTCGTCGCAGCGGCGCGGAAGCTGTCCACCCCGGCTATGGCTTCCTGTCCGAGAATGTGGAGTTCGCCAAGGCGCTGGACGCTGCGGGTATCACGTTCATTGGTCCCGGAATCGGTGCCATTGAGGTGATGGGCGACAAGATCCGTTCCAAGAACCACGTGATGGCCTATGACGTCCCCTGCGTTCCGGGCATCGCACAACCAGGACTCAGCGATCAGGAACTGATCCAGGCGGCACCTGGAGTCGGGTTCCCCTTGCTGATCAAACCGTCCGCGGGTGGTGGCGGTAAAGGGATGCACGTGGTGGAAAAGCTGGAGGACATGGCTTCCACGCTCGTTACGGCAAGGCGGGTTGCAGCCTCCGCTTTCGGCGACGACACGCTCTTCCTTGAGCGGCTCATCCGCGCCCCACGTCACATCGAGGTCCAGGTGCTTGCCGATAACCACGGCAACGTCATTCACCTTGGCGAGCGGGAGTGCTCCCTACAGCGACGCCACCAGAAGGTCATCGAGGAAGCCCCGTCTGCGCTGTTTGAATCGCTGCCGGATGGCGCTGCTCAAAGGGCCCGTATCGGGGAGGCCGCCTGCAACGCAGCGCGTTCGGTCAATTACAGCGGAGCGGGAACGGTCGAGTTCTTGGTGTCCGACGAACATCCCGACGAGTTCTTCTTCATGGAGATGAATACGCGGTTGCAGGTGGAGCATCCCGTTACTGAGATGGTCACCGGCATCGACCTCGTGGAATGGCAGGTGAGGATCGCCGCCGGTGAGGTGCTCACGGTGGCTCAGTCCGACGTCGTTCTTAAGGGCCACGCCGTTGAGGCGCGCGTTTACGCGGAGGTGCCCGAGCGGAACTTCATGCCGTCGATGGGGCGGATCGTGGCTCTCGCGGAGCACGGTCCGGCCGATGCGGTCGTGTCCGGGAAGCAACAGGAACATGCGAACGTTCGGATCGATTCCGCCATGCGGGACAATCTGGAGATCACGGGGGATTACGATCCCATGTTGGCCAAGGTCATCGCGTGGGGCGTCAACCGGGAAGCGGCGCTCGGCACCCTGGACGCTGCGTTGGGCCGATACACCTTGTTGGGGGTGGACACGAACGTTGAATATTTGCGGCTGTTGATCAAGGACCCGGAGGTCCGCGCAGGGCACCTCGACACGGGACTGATTGAGCGCAGGCTGCCGTCCATGCAGTTCAGGCACGCCGGACCCGCCGAACTGATCGCGGCTGCGCTCACCTTATGGCTGGAGCGTACGGGATCGACGCTGGCGGGCGACGCATGGGCAACACCGGATTCATGGCGTATTGGTGCCCGAGGCGCGTGGACAGTCACGTTGGGTGTTCAGGGAGGCGCCCTGTCTACAGTGTCCATCACCTCCACAGCGTCCATCACAGAACAGAACGCCACCATGACGGCGACCGTCGACGGCGGGAATTCAGTGCAGGTGAGGGTGGCGGATCGCGGTGAAAACAGCATCGCACTGGAGTTCGACGACGGCCCGGTCACCTTTGCGGTAGGTGCTGCTTCGGGTGGGAGCATCAGTGCCCGTGAACTCTTCGTGGGCAATGATGGCTGGTCCTGCAGGCTCGAGGTCCTGACCCGGGCAGATCGCCTGCGACGGATGCTCGCCGGTATCCAGCGCGAAGAGGGATCAACGGACCCGGAGGTGCGTTCACCCATGCCCGGGACGGTGGTCTCCGTGTCCGTAGCCGATGGAGACACGGTGGAGGAAGGCCAGGCTCTCCTTGCTGTGGAGGCCATGAAGATGGAGCACCAACTGGTGGCCGCCGTTGCCGGGACCGTCCGTCTCACCAGCAAACCAGGCGACCTGGTCAAAGCCGACCAAGTACTCGCCACCATTCACGTACACGCAGAGACCACCAGCACAGACGAGACCAGCACAGAGATCGCCAGCACAGACGAGGAAGTCCAGCCATGAGCACGTTTGAACTTAATGAGGAGTACCAGGACCTCAGCGACTCCGTTCGTGAGTTCGCTGACGAAGTTGTGGCCCCGGTTTCCGCCAAGCACGATGAAGAGCACAGTTTCCCTTACGAGGTTGTGAAACAGATGGGGGAGATGGGCTTGTTTGGCCTGCCGTTCCCTGAAGAGTTCGGCGGAATGGGCGGAGACTATTTTGCCCTTGCTTTGGCGTTGGAGCAGCTGGGCCGAGTTGACCAGTCGGTGGCCATCACCCTGGAAGCAGGGGTATCGCTCGGCGCCATGCCTGTGTACCGCTTCGGAACGGACGCGCAGAAAGAAGAGTGGCTGCCGCAGTTGGCGTCCGGACGTTCCTTGGCTGGTTTCGGCCTGACGGAGCGCGAGGCAGGTTCCGATGCCGGTGGCACCAAGACCAACGCCCATCTGGAAAACGGTGAATGGGTCATCAACGGCAATAAGGAGTTCATCACCAATTCCGGCACCGACATCACCACCTTGGTCACTGTCACGGCAGTAACGGGCCAGCAGGAGAACGCTGACGGCAGCACAAAGAAGGAAATCTCCACCATCCTTGTGCCCGCGGACACGCCCGGTTTCCGGGCGGAGAAGCCGTATAACAAAGTGGGCTGGAACGCTTCCGATACCCACCCGCTCACCTTGGACAATGTCCGTGTTCCCGAGGCGAACCTCCTGGGGCAGCGCGGGCGTGGTTATGCGAACTTCCTGTCCATTTTGGATGAGGGGCGCATCGCAATCGCTGCATTGGCCACAGGCGCAGCCCAGGGATGCGTGGACTTGTCCGTGAAGTATGCCAAGGAACGCAGCGCGTTCGGGCAGAACATCGGCAAGTACCAGGCCATCCAATTCAAGATCGCCCGGATGCAGGCACGGGCCCACACGGCGCGCCTGGCGTACTACGACGCAGCTTCCAGGATGCTGGCAGGCAAGCCGTTCAAGACCGAAGCGGCCATCGCTAAGATGGTCGCAGGCGAGGCAGCCATGGACAACGCGCGGGACGCCACCCAGGTGTTCGGCGGCTATGGCTTCATCAACGAATTCACCGTGGCACGCCATTACCGCGACTCCAAGATCCTGGAAATCGGGGAGGGCACCACGGAGGTCCAGTTGATGCTCATCGCCCGCGAGCTGGGTCTGTAACCGCAGGGGAAGGATCAAGGATGATTGACAAGGTTGTTGCCAGCGCCGCGGAAGCGGTGAAGGACATCCCGGACGGTGCCTCGTTGGCTGTTGGAGGCTTTGGGTTATGCGGCATTCCTGTTTCACTGATCGATGCCCTCTACAGCCAGGGCACCACGGAGCTTGAAACGGTCAGCAACAACTGCGGTGTGGATGACTGGGGCCTTGGCATTCTCCTGAAGGATGGTCGAATCCGGCGGACCATCAGCTCCTATGTGGGCGAGAACAAAGAATTTGCCCGGCAGTACCTGTCGGGGGAGTTGGAAGTAGTTCTCACCCCGCAGGGCACCTTGGCCGAGAAGCTCCGTGCCGGCGGTGCCGGCATCCCGGCTTTTTACACCAAGGCCGGTGTGGGAACGCAGGTGTCCGAGGGCGGCCTTCCACAGAAGTACGACGCCGACGGCAACGTGGCGATCGCTTCCTCCCCTAAGGAGGTTCGCACTTTCAACGACGCGGATTACGTGCTTGAAGAGTCCCTGACACCGGACTTCGGCCTGGTCCATGCCTGGAAGGGTGACCGGCACGGAAATCTTGTTTTCCATGCGACGGCAATGAATTTCAACCCCCTCTGTGCCATGGCGGCGAGAACAACCATTGCCGAGGTGGAGGAGTTGGTGGAGCCCGGCGAGCTGGACCCCGAGCACATCCACACTCCGGGGATTTTCGTCCAACGGGTGGTGGTGGCAACATCCAGTGAGAAGCGGATAGAGAAACGGACAGTGGCTCTGACCCCCACTTCGGCCGAAAGCCGGCCGGCAGCAGGCCCGTCGGGTACTAGCCTGTCAGGAGCGCAACGATGACCGATAACTCGTACCACGACATCCCGCCCCGCCCCGAAGCCGTCCGGCACGAGTACCGTCGCGCCGACGTCGAACATCACGAAGCCAAAGGCTGGACCCGTAACGAACTGGCCGCCCGGGTTGCCCGGGAACTCACTAACGGGCAGTACGTGAACCTGGGCATCGGCATGCCTACGCTGATCCCCAACTACATTCCCCGCGGTGTGGAGGTCATCCTTCATTCCGAAAACGGAATCCTTGGCGTCGGACCTTACCCGGCCGAGGACAAGATTGACCCGGACCTCATCAACGCGGGCAAGGAAACAGTCACCACCAACGCAGGGGCTGCGTTCTTCGATTCCGCGGCGTCCTTCGGCATGATCCGCGGCGGCCACGTGGATGTGGCAGTTTTGGGTGCCATGGAGGTTGCCGCGAACGGTGACCTGGCCAACTGGATGATTCCCGGCAAAATGGTCAAGGGCATGGGCGGCGCCATGGACCTGGTGTTCGGTGCCAAAAAAGTCATTGTCATGATGGAACATGTGGACCGCAACGGCCGTCCGAAGATCGTCCAGGACTGCACCCTCCCACTCACGGGGAAAGGCTGCGTGGACCGGATCATCACCGACTTGGCGGTGATCGATGTGGTCAAGGACGAAGGTGACCCGCGCTTGGTGCTGCGTGAACTGGCCCCCAATGTCACCCTTGAGGACGTCCTGGCCGCTACCGGTGCCGAACTGTTCGAGGAAGACCAGGAGCTCACTGTATGACGCGGGTTGTTGAGCAGCGCGGTCTCTATTTTGACGAGCTCGAAGAGGACGTGATTTACGCCCATAAGCCCGGCCGGACAGTCACCGAGACGGACAATGTCCTCTTCACCACCATGACCATGAACACCCAAGCGCTGCACTTGGACGCGGCGTGGAGTTCCGGCCAGCCGTTCGGGCAACGGCTCATGAACTCCATGTTCACCCTGTCCACCATGGTGGGGCAGTCCGTGACACAGCTGACGCAAGGCACCATTATTGCGCAGTTGGGGCTGACGGATGTCACTTTTCCGCACCCGCTGTATCACGGCGATACCCTGTACACGGAAACGGTGATCACGGGAAAACGGTTGTCATCTTCGCGGCCCGGTCAAGGCGTGGTGACCATGCAGCACACCGGCCGTAACCAGGACGGGGCAGTGGTGGCCCTGGCTACCCGGACCTGCCTGATGTGGACGAAGGAAGCGCACGCCGCGCAGTCCTGAATCCCGGCGTTACATCGTCCCCAGTACTTCTCAGCACCCAGCAGCAAGGACTTTCATGCTCTCTTCCGATGTAACTCACTTCACCATGGGTCCGGCCCTCCTCTTCTGTCCTGCGGACCGGCCGGAGCGCTTCGGAAAGGCGGCGGATCGGTCCGACGCCGTCATCCTTGACCTTGAGGACGCAGTGGCTCCAGCGGACAAGCCCGGAGCCCGCGCCGCGATTTTGGCGCAGTTAGGCACAGACGGGTTGGAGCCGGACCGCACCATTGTTCGGGTCAACCCCGTGGGGACGCCGGAGTTCGAGGAGGACCTCGAAGCCCTGGCCGCATCGCCCTACCGCACGGTCATGCTCGCCAAGGCTGAGAGCGCTGCGCAGCTCAAGTCTCTGGAGGGCTATCGGGTCATCGCGCTGTGTGAAACGGCGGCAGGCATTCTCAACGCCTCGGCAATCGCAGCGGAGCCGAACGTCGTAGGGCTGATGTGGGGTGCCGAGGACCTGTTGGCTTCCCTCGGTGGCCTTTCCAGCAGGTACGACGACGGCGGGTACCGGGCTGTGGCCCTGCACTCCCGCTCCGCTGTGCTGCTTGCCGCCAAAGCCGCCGGCAAGGAAGCAATCGACTCCGTCTACGTGGACATCCCGGACCTTGAAGGTCTGGCGGCTGAGTCGCGGGATGCCGTGTCCAGTGGCTTCGGGGCAAAGGCCTGCATCCATCCGAACCAGGTAGCGGTTGTTCGGGAGGCCTACGCACCCACTCCGGGAGCAGTGGCCGAAGCCACTGAACTGTTGAACGCGGCAGAAGCTGCAGGGACAGGTGTCTTCCAGTTCAAGGGCAAGATGATCGACGGCCCTATCCTCAAGCACGCCCAAGCGACGCTTCGCCGGGCCCGCCCCTAAGCACGAATCCGGCCCTCGTTCGTCCCGCACGTCGCAGTACGGCGGGAGGAACGCACAAGAGCCGGATTCGTGGGGCGGTCAGAGCCCTAGGTGAGCACCGACGTCGGGATTTCCGCCAGTTCAACCAGTTCCGTCAGCTCAACCACGGGGGGCCGCGAGGCCGTGCTCTTGATGGCCACTGCCTGACCGCTCTTGGCAGATTCCAGCACCGATTCCATGACGTCCAAGGCATGGAAGGCCAGCTGGCCGCCGGCACGGGGTTCCTGCCCGGCCGGGGTCGCGGCGAGGTCCGCAATGCCAAAGCCGCGCCCGGAATCCACATAGCCGGCAGAGACGGGGAGTGTTTCCCAATCCTCGGCGCCGAGTGCGAACAACTGCACGTCTCCGTCGAAATGATTCGGGTCCGGGACGATCAAGGACCCGGTTTCGCCGTGGATCTCAATGTTGGGACTCTTCGTCTGGACGGCGTCGAAGCTCATGAACAGGGTGGACAGCGCGCCGGATGCGTGGACCAGGACACCGGTGACGTGCGAGTCGATGTCCACCGGAACCACCTGTCCCTGGCGCGGGCCTGAGCCGATGGTGCGTTGGTTCCGGGTGTGGCTGGCCGCGCCGACCACCGACACCACTGGCCCCAGCAAAGTAACCAGCGCAGAGACGTAGTACGGGCCCATGTCCAGCAGGGGTCCGCCGCCGGGCTGGTAGTAGAAATCGGGATTCGGGTGCCAGCGCTCGTGGCCCGGCGTGGCCATGGTGGCGGTGGCCGAGATTGGCGCCCCGATCAGTCCGTCGTCAATGGCCTTGCGGGCTGTCTGGATTCCGGTTCCCAGCACGGTGTCCGGGGCACAACCCACGGTAACTCCTGCCGCAGCGGCAGCCTGCAGCACCTGCTGAGCCTCGGTGGTGGTGGCAGCCAGCGGCTTTTCGCCGTAAACCGATTTTCCGGCCGCGATGGCCCGCAGTGCGATGTCAGCGTGAGCGGCAGGGATGGTGAGGTTCAGGACCAGTTCCACATCATCGGCGGCCAAAAGTTCGTCCACGGACAGTGCCCGGACGCCGTCGTACGAATCGGCAACCGCCTGCGCCCTGGCCGGGTCGAGGTCCGCAACGGCCACCAGGTTGATCGAATCGAGACGGCGGAAGTTGCTCAGGTACTGGGCAATGATGGCGCCGCAACCGATCACTCCCACGTTGAGCGGTGAAGAGGTATTGAGCGGTGAGGAGGTGTTCATCGGCTTGGCCGGGGTTATCGGGAGGCCCACAGCATGC
Organism: Arthrobacter sp. 9V; assembly: GCF_902506065.1. Classification (GTDB taxonomy): domain Bacteria; phylum Actinomycetota; class Actinomycetes; order Actinomycetales; family Micrococcaceae; genus Arthrobacter. The sequence goes on along the minus strand of NZ_LR732912.1, from coordinate 3,085,041 downwards.
CCCTTTCAATGATGGTGCGAACGTTGCTGTCCTGGAGGATTTCCACGCGGTGGCCCGGGGTGCAGACGAAGATTTTGCCCTTGCCCCACTGGCGGGTCCAGATGGCCGGCGAGGTGACTTCGCGGTTCCATGGATCCCACTCGCGAACTTTTTGGGTAGTGGTTGCCAGGACATCAATGTAGTCATCGGACAGGACCCAGTACTGTTCCGTGACGAGGTCGAAGTCACCGATTCCCCGCGTGATGGGGTGTTCGGAGGCGGCGGGCAGCATATTGACGGTGTAAGGGACGTAGTTGTCCGACTGCTCTCCGATTTGCTCATCGGCGTGTTTGCCGGGGTGGCAGGCGAACTGGCCGCCGATCAGGTGCAGGTAGTCCGAGTTGTTGCGGTAGGAATCAGCGATTCCACCGTGCCAACCAGCCAGGCCGGTGCCGTTTTCAACAGCAGCACGCAGGCCCTCAAATTCGTCCTTCTCAATGCTGGTCATGGTCATGCACTGCACGATCAGGTCAACAGTGGCCATGTATTCGGGGTCGGCATAGATCTTGGGGGATTCCTCCACCCGGACGTCGTAGCCGTTGTCCTTCAGGTAGGGGATGAACAGCTCTGTGGCTTCCACCGGCTGGTGTCCGTCCCAGCCGCCGCGGACCACCAGCGCTGTCTTGTTGTTGCTTGTCATGGTTTCCTTCATTTCGAGGCGTTTGTCATTGAGTCAGGGCTTGTTGCGATCAGCGCGTTGCGAAGGCAGCATCGAAAGCGGCAGCCGGAGGGCGTATGGCCGCAAGATCGCGGACCATGCGCAGCGCCTGGGGAGCGCCGAGCAACCTGTCCATGCCGGCGTCCTCCCACTCGATGCTGGTAAGGCCTTCATAGCCAATGGCATTGAGTGTGCGGAAGATCGGCTCCCAGTTCACGTCGCCATGACCGGCAGTGACGAAGTCCCACCCCCGCCGGGGATCAGCCCACGGCAGGTGGGAACCCAGCCGGCCGTTCCGTCCGTTGAGTTGGCGGACTGATTCCTTCACGTGGACGTGGAAGATCTTGTCCGCAAAGTCCTGGAGGAACATCACAGGGTCAAGGTCCTGCCAGATGAAATGGGAGGGGTCAAAATTGAGGCCAAAGTTCTCCCGGTTGCCTATCGCGTCCAACGCACGTTTGGCGGTCCAGTAGTCATAGGCGATCTCCGAGGGGTGGACTTCCAACGCGAACCGGACGCCCACTTCGTCAAAGACGTCCATGATGGGGTTCCAACGGTCCGCGAAGTCCTGGTAGCCGCGTTCGATCATGGCTTCGGATGCGGGCGGGAACATGGCCACGCACTTCCAAATGGATGAACCCGTAAATCCGGTGACCGTCTTCACCCCCAGCCGTGCCGCAGCATGCGCGGTGGTCTTCATGGCTTCCGCGGCCCGTTGACGGACCCCCTCCGGCTCACCATCGCCCCAGACTGAAGGGCTGAGGATGTCCTGATGGCGTTCATCAATGGGGTTGTCGCACACCGCTTGTCCCGTGAGGTGGTTGGCGATCGCGTGAACACTCAGTTGGTGCTTCTCCAGGATGTCCAGCTTGCCCTGCAGGTATCGGTCATCCTCAACTACGAGCTGCGGGTCCAGATGATCACCCCAGCAGGCGATCTCCAGACCGTCGAAGCCCCACTCGCCGGCCAGCCGCGCCACTTCCTCGAACGGAAGATCGGCCCACTGACCAGTGAACAGGGTAATGGGTCGGTTCATGATGGTTCCTTTCACACGTTCTGCCAGCGGCTTGCGTTCTCTGCGCTCGCCTCCACTGCGGCGAGCACTTTTTGCACCTGCAAAGCGTCAGCGAACGACGGCGTGGGCTGCTCGCCTGCGCCGATGGCAGTGACCAGGTCCACCACTTGGTGCGTGAAACCGTGCTCATAGCCGAGGCCGTGACCCGTGGGCCACCAGTTGCCCGTGTAGGGGTGGGACGGCTCGGTGACCATGATCTTGCGGAAGCCCGCATCAGGTTCCAGCGCGGAATCGTAGAACTGCAGGGAGTTCATGTCCTCGAAGTCGAAGGCGATCGATCCCTTGGTGCCGTTGAGTTCCAGGCGCATGGCATTTTTACGTCCCAGGGCAAAACGGGTAGCTTCGAAGATGCCGATCGGCCCGGCGGCGCCGCCGGCTCCCGAGCCTGCGTCAGCACCGGCGTCGGGCGTGGCCTCGAAACGGGCCGTGAACAGTGCGGCGTCATCCACGGTGACCGGTCCACGCGGACCGTCCGCTCCGCCGTGACCGCCCAGGCCCACAAGGTCCCCGCCCACGGGGCGCTCCTTCACGAAGGTCTCCAGCAGCGCCGAAACCCCGCTGACGTTCAGTCCCGTGATCCACTGGGCGGCGTCGATGCTGTGCGCACCGATGTCGCCGAGCGAACCGGACCCGGATTTGGACTTGTCAAGCCGCCATGTCAGCGGAGCGTCGGCGTCACTGAGCCAGTCCTGAAGGTACTGGGCACGGACGTGTCGGATGCTGCCGAGGCGACCGTCGTCCACCATCCGCTTGGCCAGTGCCAGGGCGGGGGTGCGCCGGTAGCTGAACCCGCACATGGAGAATACTCCGCGTTGGGCCGCTGCCTGGGCCACCTGCGTCATCTTTTCGGCTTCTTCCACGGAGTTCGCCAAGGGCTTCTCGCAGAGGACATGCTTGCCGGCCTCGAGCGCCGCGATGGCTATGTCGGCGTGGGTATTACCGGGCGTGCAGATGTCGATGAGGTCAATGTCATCGCGTTCAATGAGCCGCCGCCAATCGGTCTCGATGGATGCCCAGCCGTATTTGCCGGCTGCTGCCCGCACACCTTCTTCGTTCCTGCCCGCCACAGCGGTCAGTTCCGGAACGAGGGGAAGATCAAAGAAGCGTGGCGCGGTACGCCAGGCGTGCGAGTGGGCGGCGCCCATAAAGGCATAGCCCACCATGCCCACCCGCAGGGGTTGAGTCTCCGTCATAGGAAGTCCTTTCTGGTTGTTGGCGTCCGGCTACTTGCTGAAACCTGCGGTGAGGCCGCTGAGCAACTGCCGGCGCGCCACGACGTAGATCACCAGCAAAGGAAGCGTGGCCAGTACCACGGAGGCGAGTACCGCCGGGATGTTGACGCTGAACTCACCCTGGAAGGTCCACAGTGACAACGGCAGAACCCTGGTGTCCGGGCTTTGCGTGAGAATCAGCGGGAACAGGAATCCGTTCCAAACATGCAGTGCGTTGTAGATGCCTACCGTGATGACGGCGGGCTTGGTCATGGGCAGTGCGAGCCGCCACATCATGGCCCAGTCAGAACAGCCGTCCAGCCGCATCGACTCAAAAAGCTCGTTGGGAACATCCCGCATGAAGTTGGACAGGATGAGCACCGATACGGGGATCGCAAACGCAATGGAGGGCAGTATCAGCGCCAACAAGGTGTCATACATGTGGGCCTTGGTGATCATCCAGTAGATGGGGATGATGGTTGCGTGCAGCGGAATGGCCAGGCCCAGCAGGAAGACGTTGTTGGTCCAGCTGAGGAACCTGCCCTTGCCGCGCACAATGGCGTAGGCGGCCATGAAGGCGACGAACAGCGCCGGTACCACGCTGCCCACAGTAACAATAAGGCTGTTGGTGAAGTACTTGGCGAAGTCGTTCTCCAGGACAAGCTTGTAGTTGTCCAACGTTGGCTCGGCCGGTGGCAGCATCGGGTTGGAGGTGAAGAACCCTGCCTGGTTCTTCAGGCTGGTGATCACCACGTAGTACACCGGCACAATGATGATCGCCAGCCAAAGCCAGCCGCCCAGGCCGCCCAGGAAGTTTGGTCGCGAGCGGCCGAGTTTCGGAGGACGACGTCGGGTGGTTGCCGGTTGCGGCAACGCCGCCGGTGTCGTGGGCAGTTGTGTGGTGGAAGCCATTACGCACCTTCCAATTGGCTGGCGTTGCGGTTCTTTCCGCCGAGTCGTTGCAGGAACAGGGCCAGGGCCAGTCCGATGACAACGAGGATGACGCCCAAGGCGCTCGCCGCTCCCATATCGTTCGCTTTGAAGCCGGTCAGGTACATGTGCAACGGCAGGAGCCTGGTGGAGTAGCCGGGCCCGCCGGCGGTCAGCACGAAGATCAAGTCGAAGTACGCCAGGGAACCCACCACCATGAGGGTGGAGGAGGTGATCATGGTGTATTTGAGCTGCGGCAAGGTGATGTTGAAGAACTGTTGGACACGGCCGGCACCGTCAATTTGCGCAGCCTCGTACAGCGAGGCTGGAATCTGTCGCACGCCGCCTTGGTAGATCAGGGTGTGGAAGGGCACGAACTGCCAGGCGATGACGAAGACCACCACGAACAGCACCAGATCCGAGTTGCCCAGCCAGTCCTGTGCCAGGAAGGGCAGCCCCAGGCCGGGGCCGAGTCCGAAGTTGGGATCCAGCAGGGCTTTGAAGGCGATGGCCACAGCTGCCGAAGAGAGAAGCAGCGGTACAAAGTAGAGGACGGCCAGAGCTGCACGGTACTTCTGGCTGGCGGCCGTGAAGACGCCAAGCAGAAGGCTAATGGGTGCCTGGACAATGAAGGAGAAAAACATGATCTTGGCCGTCACCAACAAGGCGTTGCCGGTGACTGGATCAGCCAGGACCGTATTCCAGCTGGACAGTCCGTCCAGCTTGATCTCGCCCAGGCCGTCCCAGCTGGTGAAGCTCAGGAACAGCACTCCCAGGAGCGGGAGGATGGCGAAGAGCATGAAGAATGCCAGGGCGGGGACGGCCAGCCACCCTGACGGACCCTTTTCCAGGGTCCGTCGGGTGCCTGTGGTGCGTCCGACGCCCAACTCCTTGCGTGGAGTGGTGGTAGTTGCGGACACAGTATTACTTCCCGATCGTCGCGTTCATTGTGGAAGCGAACTGTTCAGGGGTGATCTTCTTCAGGAAAATCTGGTCCAGGTTGGCCAGCATGGCATCGCCTTGCGCGGGGCTCAGCGCCTGGTCCCAGGAAAGCGTGAAGTCCGGAGCGTCCTTGGCCATGCCGTATACATAGGTCAGGAAGTCCTTGTCAGGGGATGCCGCGAGCTTGTCTTCAATCCCGGTGACCACAGGCACTGCGCCTGAGTTGATCAGGCTTTGGACGTTCTCGTCGTTGAACATTCCGTCCTTGACGTATTCCAGGGCGGTCTTCTTTTGCTCTTCAGTGGCCTTGGAAGACACGGACCAGAAGTTGGACGGGTTTCCTACAACGTTTGCCGGATCGCCCTTGCCGCCTTCAACGGTGGGGAAGGGGGTGTAACCGAGCTTGCCGCTTGAGACGAAATCGGCCGCATCCTTCTTCATTCCCTGGTAAATCCAGCTGCCTTGCAGGATCATGGCGGTCTTGCCCGTGTACAACAGGGCCTGGTCCGCGTTGCTGTCAGCGGCGATGGAGGAGAAGCCGTTGATGAAGCCGCCGGCGTCAACCAGCTCCTGGATCTTGGTCAGTGCCTCCAGTACGGCGGGATCTGACCAGGCGTTCGGCTTGTTGGCTGCGATGTTGGCGAATACTTCGGGTCCGCCGATCCTGTCCACGAGGTATTCAAGCCACATCAGGTCCGGCCACTTGGACTGCCCGCCCAGGGAGAAAGGCGCAATACCTGCGTCCTTGAACTTGGGCACCAGCGCCATGAGCTCATCCCAGGTCTTGGGCGGTTCGGCTCCGATTTTGTCGAAGACTTCCTTGTTGAAGTAGAGAACTACGGGCTGCACCTTGTTGTTGGGCAGTGCATAGGTCTTGCCCTCGATCACACCGCTTTCAAGGATGGAAGGAAGGTAGCGGCTCTGGACATCGGGATTGTCCTTGAGGAACCCTGTCAGGTCATCCACCTGACCGGCATCGACGTAGGACTTCAGGACCCCGCCGCCCCAGCCGTAAACGAGGGTGGGTCCTTGGCCGGCGCCGACGGCGGTGCGGACCTTGGTCTTGTAAGCGTCGTTGGCAAAGAAGTCGAGCTTGATGGTGGAGTCGGGGTGCGACTTGTTCCAGGAGTCCACGGATGCTTGGAACACCGGCTGGTCACCACCGGTCAGTCCCCACATGGTTGCCGAGTCCGCCGAGGCTCCTGTTCCGGCCGGACCTGAGGACCCGCAGGCTACGAGTGAGATCGACAAAGCGGCTGCAGAAACGGCCATTCCGGCGGTGCGCAACTTGAGATTATTCATGTGCAGTTTCCATTCGTCCTTCGGGCTCGACGCTGATTGCCCGGTTGTGCGTGTAAAAGCCGCACTTCGCGGTCTGAGGATCAACTTCGATTCCCAGCTCCAGCAACTTTTCGAAATGTTTCGGAAGTCCTTTCGGAAGTGCCAACCAAACTTAGCCGTGACGCGCATCACCGTCAACCCTTTCTAATGAACAGTTTCGTTGCAGTAGCTGTCGGATTGACGGGAAGGGTGGCTCCGATGCAGACTGTCAGCAACCGAAACTTTTCGAAAGCGGTAACCGTGAGCCTAGACGAACGACCCTCCAAGATGACCCTTTCTGCCGTCGCGCGAGAGGTGGGGGTCTCGGTGCCCACCGTCTCCAAAGTGGTCAACGGGCGTGAGGATGTGGCTCAAAGTACCCGTGCCCGCGTCCTGGCCGCCCTGCAAAGAACCGGGTACAAATCACCCCTCCAACGCAAGGCAAACCCCACCCAGCGGACCGTGGAAGCGGTGTTTGATTCCCTGAACTCTGCCTACAACATGGAAGTCCTGAAAGGGATCATGGAGCAGGCCAACGTCTCGGACATGGAAGTCATCCTGTCGGTGACCGGCCTGCAGGCAGCACCCCCGCTGGGTCCGGAGGAACGTGCCCAGCGCATGGTCGATGAAGGACGCAGCGGCATGATTGTGGTGACGTCCGCGTTCGGGACAGCGCAGCTCGAAGCCTTCCAAAGGCGCCAGATTCCCATAGTGGTGATCGACCCCCTGAACCCGCCCCCGGCTGACCTGTTCAGCGTGGGTGCCAGCAACTGGGCCGGCGGGAAGGTCGCCGCCACCCACCTCCTGGAATTGGGGCATCGACGCATTGCCTACATCGGGGGTCCCGCCACCGCTGAGTGCAGCCAGGCCCGGCTCCACGGCTACATGGCGGCGTTGATGGCAGAAGGGATCACCGTTGAACACGAATACGTTTCCGCGGGCCAGTTCAGGCCCGAGAACGGAGCGGCGGCCTTCAAGAAGCTGGTGGCCTTGGAAGATCCGCCCACGGCCGTCTTCGCCGGAAGCGACAGCATCGCCATGGGTGTGCTGGCTGAGGCGCGCAGGCAAGACATCCGGATCCCCGAAGAAATGAGCCTCGTGGGGTTCGATGGAACATACCAGGCCGAAGAATCCACGCCGCCCTTGACCTCAGTGAGCCAGCCCCTCCAAGAGATAGGGCGTTCCGCGCTGAACTTCATCCTTCGTCAAATGCAAGGCGAAGAAATCGACTCCCGACGCGTGGAACTTGCCACCCACCTGGTGGTTCGGGAATCCACGGCCCCGCCCCGGGAGCCTGCCTCAGCCGGGAAACCGACGTCCCGGGCGTAGTTGCACCGGCGGGACGGCGTCGAAGAGCAGCACCCGCACCCAACGCTCGCCCGTCCTGCGGAACTCCGCACGGCTGGCGAAACGGTAAAGGTAGCTGCGTGCCCGCACCCAACGGGGGCGTTCGCCGTCGAACGGGTCATGGCGCAGCAGGCCAAGCGTCGCTTTATCAGCCGCGAGGAGCCGGTCCAGGAAAGCGTAAAACCAGTCCTCGTGGACGGTCCGCAGCGGCAGGAACCACATGAGCCAATCCAAGCGCAGGTGGTACGGCGCCCATTGCCGGGGGAGCCGACGGACGTCGCCCGGCTTGCCCTTGAATCCGTACTCCAGCCACTGCCCATCCGGCGCCTGCGGATCATCATCCATGGTGCCCTCAACCACGATCTCAACGCGCTGCTTTGTCACCGTCCCGAAAGCTCCATAGGCGTTCACCAGGCGCCAGCGGTTGAAGCTGGCATTCATCAGCTGCTGCCTGGAGAAGAGATTCAGGAGGGGACGGTAACTGAACACCACCAACACAAGGGTCACCAGCACGACGACGGCGAACCACCACACCGGGGTATCGGCACCCTGATGCCACTCCAGCGGGATGAACGGAAAAACGGCATGGGCAACGGGGTCGCTGACGGCAGCGAAAGCCAGGACGATTGCCACCCAGTTCAGCCAGGCGAAATTCCCCGTACCCACCAACCAGAGCTGCGTCACAATGATGATGCCGGCAGCGATACTGGCCAGCGGCTGTAGTGCAAAAAGGAAGAACGGCACTACCAGCTGTGCAAAATGATTGCCAACCACTTCCACCTTGTGCAGGGGGCGCGGCAACAGGTGCGCCTGCCTGCTGAGCGGTCCGGGCATGGGCTGTGTCTCATGGTGGTAGAACATGGCCGTCATGTCCCGCCACTCCCGGCCGCCCCGGATCTTGATCATCCCCGCGCCAAACTCAAGCCGGAACACCAGCCACAGAATAAGAATGAGGATGGTCGCCGGCGGCGGAGTCTGGTCCGAACCCAGGAATGCCACCGTGAAGCCGGCCTCGAGGAGCAGGATCTCCCAACCGAATCCGTAAAATGCCTGCCCCACGTTCACGATCGACATGTAGAGGAACCACAGGGCAAGGAAAGTCAGCATAGGCAGCCACGGAGGACCGGCCTGGGGGAGGCCGATGACCAGCAGAACGGACATTCCCATGCCCGTCCAGCACACAGCCCGGAGCAGCGAATCGGAGTAGCGCCACAGGAACAGGCTGGGCCGGCCAAGCCGGCGGGCCATCTCAAGGAAAGCCGGTACCGGCAACAGCCCGCGCTCGCCGAGAAGTGCCGGAAACTGGTTCAGGGTGGAAAGGAAGGCAACGAGGTACAGCGCGGCCGTGCCACGCTGCAACACCTGCCGGGCAAACTCGTAATCCCTGGCATCGAACCAGGACAACCACTCCACGATTCCACGGTACGCACGGGCGTGTGATGGTCAAGCGGTCTGGATTTTCCACATATGTGCTCCTGCGTTCGCAGCCCCCGGCAGTGACAGGGATACTTAAGGAATGCAGCCGCGCAAGATCGTCATCCTCGGGTCCACCGGTTCCATTGGCACACAAGCGATTGACGTCGTTGATGCCGCACCGCACCGTTTCGAAGTAGTGGCATTGAGCGCGGGCGGAGGGAACCTGGAACTCATTGCCCAGCAGGCAGTCCATACCAAGGCGCAGGCTGTGGGCATTGCCCAAGGAGATCCGGCAACACTTCGTCAGTTGATTGACGCCGCGGCCGCTGAGGCCGGGGTGCGAAATTTTGCTCCTGAGATCTTCGCCGGTCCGGACGCCTCCACCCGGATCGCAGCCATTGAGTGCGACGTCGTCCTTAACGGCATCACCGGTTCCATCGGGCTGGCACCCACCTTGGCCGCACTTGGTACCGGAGCCACACTGGCGCTGGCCAACAAGGAATCGCTGATCGTCGGCGGCGCCCTGGTCAAAGCCGCAGCCCGCCCCGGCCAGATCGTCCCCGTTGACTCAGAGCACTCCGCCATTGCCCAGTGCCTGCGTTCGGGTACTGACCAGGAAGTCGAAAAGCTCATCCTGACGGCTTCCGGTGGTCCCTTTCGTGGCCGCACGCGCGAGCAGCTTCATAGCGTCACCCCGCAGGAGGCCCTTGCCCACCCGACGTGGGACATGGGCCTAATGGTCACCACCAACTCGGCCAGCCTCGTCAATAAAGGCCTGGAAGTCATCGAGGCACACTTGTTGTTCGATGTTCCCCTGGACAGGATCGACGTCGTGGTCCACCCACAATCGGTGGTGCATTCGATGGTCCAGTTCGTGGACGGCTCCATCATTGCCCAGGCATCGCCGCCGGACATGCGCCTGCCCATCGCGCTTGGGCTGGGCTGGCCGGAACGGGTTCCGCATGCCGCTGCGGCCTGCGACTGGACACAAGCCACCAGTTGGACCTTCGAACCCCTGGATACCGTGGCATTCCCGGCCGTGGACCTCGCCAAGGACGCCGCCAAGCAGGGAAGCACGTTCCCGGCAGTATTCAACGCCGCCAATGAGGAAGCAGTGGAAGCCTTCCACGCCGGACGCATCCGATTTACGGACATTGTGGATACCGTTGACTCGGTCCTCAGTGAACATTCAGGCTCTTCCGAGCTAACGGTGGAGTCCGTACTGGATGCTGAGAGGTGGGCACGCGCCCGCACCCTTGATCGTTTAGCCAGCAGCGCCCTGTAGCTCACAACTTTTTACGGAAGCAGTCCCACCGGCATGAGTCCCGTCCTTCTCTTCATCCTCGGAGTCATCTTCGTCGCCATCGGCGTAGCCGTCTCCATCGCGCTGCACGAGGTGGGACACCTGGTCCCTGCCAAGCTGTTCAAAGTGCGCGTCACCAAATACATGATTGGTTTTGGACCTACCCTGTGGTCCAGGAAGAAGGGCGAAACCGAGTACGGCTTCAAGGCGCTTCCGCTGGGTGGATACGTGTCCATGATCGGTATGTACCCGCCGAACAAGGAAGACGGCGCCGTTCGGCCCTCCAGCACAGGGATGTTCCAGACCCTCGCCACTGAGGCGCGTTCCATGGCGCACGAGGAAGTGGGACCCGCGGACGAGAAACGGGTCTTCTACAAGCTCCCCGTCTGGAAGAAAATCATCGTCATGCTCGGCGGACCTGCCATGAACATGCTGATCGGGTTGGTACTGCTGGCCGTCCTGCTCATGGGCTTCGGCACAGCCCAGGCAACCACCACCATCGCGGATGTTTCCAAGTGCCAGGTTGCCGCGGGGGAGACTGTGGACCCCGATTCCGCCGACTGCAAGCTGACCCCGGCCGCAGCCGCAGGCCTCCAGCCGAACGACACCATCACCTCCTTCGACGGTAAAGCAGTCACCAGTTGGGACGAACTCACCGGCTGGATCCGGGCCTCCGCCGGAAAAGATGTGCCCATCACTGTGACACGCAGCGGATCCACCATGGAAACCACGGTGACGCCCGTACTCACGTCGCGGCCAGTGGTAGGCGCCGACGGCAGGGCCGAGCAGGACGCCAACGGTGTGCTGAAATACCAAGAGGTGGGATTCCTGGGTATCGGGCCGCAAAGCGCGTTGGTTCCACAACCGGCGTCGGCTGTTCTGCCCATGGCCGGAGAAAACATCAAGCAGATCTCCGGTGTGATCTTCAACCTGCCGGCCAGGGTTGTGGGGGTGGCGAAAGCAGCCTTCAGCGAAGAACCCCGGGACCCCAACGGGCCCATCAGCGTGGTGGGCGTCGGCCGCGTTGCCGGTGAAGTGGCGGCCATGGAACAGGTACCCCTGCAGGCCCGGATCGGCACTTTGATCGGGTTGCTCGCCGGACTCAACTTCGCCCTGGCGATTTTCAACCTGATCCCGCTCTTGCCCCTTGATGGCGGGCATGTGGCCGGGGCGCTCTACGAAGGGGCGCGACGCCGGGTGGCCAAGCTGTTGGGCAAACCGGACCCGGGCGCGTTCGACATCGCCAAGCTGTTGCCGGTCACCTACGTGGTTGCAGCGCTGCTGATGGCCATGGGCGCACTCTTGATCTACGCCGACATCGTGAAGCCCGTGAACATTTTTGGCTGAGTTGTTGGAATCCGGACTGAGCTGTGAAGATTCTTGGCCGAGCAGTGAACATTCTTGGCGGAGCAGGCGGGATAGGCTAGCTCCATGACTGTTTTCGCTGTTGAGTACGTATACGTTGCCGACTCTGACGCCCTCCGCGACGAAGCCCGCCCCGCACACCGTGCCTGGCTCGGTGAACTGGCCGAGGAAGGCAAACTGCTCGCCAGTGGGCCTTACGGTGACGGCGCCGGCGCTCTGCTGATCTTCAAGTCCACCGACGAAGCCGAACTCAATGGCCTCCTCAAGCAGGATCCGTTCGCCGAAGCCGGAGTCATCGCGGGTATCCGCAGCACGGAATGGGCCCCCATAATCGGCGTCCTGGCTGCCCACGCGTCCTAGTCCGGACGTCCTCCACCACCACGATCCACCCCAACCCAAGGAGTCCACGTGACCTCGGTCAGCCTGGGAATGCCAGCAGCCCCACCCCCCGTCCTTGCCCCGCGTCGTAAGACGCGTCAGATCAAGGTTGGGTCCGTTGGCGTCGGTTCTGACTCGCCCATCAGCGTTCAGTCCATGACCACAACCCCCACCACGGATATCAATGCCACCCTCCAGCAGATCGCTGAACTGACTGCTTCCGGATGCGACATCGTGCGCGTTGCCTGCCCGTCTGCCGACGACGCCGAAGCACTGCCGATCATTGCCCGCAAGTCCCAGATTCCCGTGATCGCAGATATCCACTTCCAGCCGAAGTACGTCTTTGCCGCAATTGAGGCAGGGTGCGCTGCAGTCCGCGTGAACCCGGGAAATATCCGCAAGTTCGATGACCAGGTCAAGGAAATCGCTGCGGCTGCGCGGGACCACGGAACGTCCATCCGGATCGGCGTCAACGCAGGCTCCCTTGAACCCGGCATCATGAAAAAGTACGGCAAGGCCACCCCGGAGGCCTTGGTTGAGTCCGCCGTCTGGGAAGCTTCCCTGTTCGAGGAGCACGGCTTCCACGACTTCAAGATTTCCGTCAAGCACAATGACCCCGTGATCATGGTGGCCGCCTACGAGATGCTCGCCGAGAAAGGTGACTGGCCCCTCCACCTCGGCGTGACCGAGGCCGGTCCGGCATTCCAGGGCACCATCAAGTCAGCCACGGCTTTCGGTGCGCTCCTGTCCCGCGGAATTGGCGATACCATCCGCGTTTCCCTCTCGGCTCCGCCGGTGGAGGAAATCAAGGTGGGCAACCAGATCCTGCAGTCCTTGAACCTGCGCCCGCGCAAGCTTGAAATTGTCTCCTGCCCGTCCTGCGGACGCGCCCAAGTGGACGTTTACACGCTGGCCGAGCAGGTCACCGCAGGCTTGGAAGGCATGGAAATTCCGTTGCGGGTGGCCGTTATGGGCTGCGTCGTCAATGGGCCCGGCGAGGCACGTGAAGCGGACCTCGGCGTGGCCTCCGGAAATGGCAAGGGCCAGATTTTCGTGAAGGGAGAAGTCATCAAGACCGTGCCTGAGAGCGAAATTGTTGAGACACTGATCGAAGAGGCCATGCGCATCGCCGAAGAGATGGGGGAGGCCGATGGCGAAGATGCTGTCAAGGGTAGCCCCGTGGTTAGCGTCTCGTAACGAGAACGGCTTGGGGGTCAGGGTGCTCGGCAGTGCCGACACCCTGGCTCTTCGCGCGCTTGCAAGAGAAGACGTGGTGGCCAATGTGTTCATCCTCGCCCACTTGGAAAGTACGGGTTCGGCGGCTCCCACCAGTGGCGGTGCCTGCATATTCGGAGTTTTCGACGGGCAAACACTCCTGGGTGCGTGCTGGGCGGGCGCCAACCTGGTCCCTGTGCAACTCGATCCCGGCCTTGCGGGCTATGTGGCAACCGCGGCCCACGAAACCGGACGCCGTTACGCGTCCATTTTCGGTCCGGCAGAAACCGTCATGGCCCTCTACGCGCGATTCGAACAACTGGGCCATGCTGCCCATGAGGTCCGTGCCCGGCAGCCGTTGCTCACCATTTCCGGTGCTCCGGTCATCGGCGCCAACCCGGCCCTGACCTTCGGCACCATGGGGGACTTCGACCGTATCCTGCCCGCCTGTGCCGCCATGTTCGAAGAAGAGGTGGGCTACTCTCCGTTCCTGGGCGGGCAGGAGTTCTACAGCAGGCGCGTTGCGGGGCTCATTCGGGAGGGCCACTCGCTGGTGCACATCGATGCCAACGGCACGGTGGTGTTCAAAGCCGAGCTCGGGGCAGTCACGCAGGACGTCACGCAGGTCCAAGGCGTATGGATGAACCCCGAGTTGCGGGGACGCGGCCAAAGCGGGGGCTACATGGCCGCCGTCGTAAATCTTTCCCGAACCTTCGCGCCGGTGACAAGCCTGTACGTCAATGACTACAACACCAAAGCCCGGGCAACCTACGAGCGGGTGGGCTTTGAACAAGTGGGAACCTTCGCCACCGTCCTGTTCTAGCCGCGGTACCCTGTTTTAGCCGCGGAACCCTGTTCTAGCCGCCGAACCCATCAATTACCGGGGAGTCCAGGTTACCTGTGAGGTAGCGCTGGATGTTGGGCGCTACCCAGCGGACCACATCGTCCTGATCCGCGGAGGCCAATGGCTCGAGCCGGATCACGTAGCGGACCAGCATCAGCCCCACAACTTGCGTTGCTACGAGGTTGCCGCGAACACGTACTTCCTCGGCAGGGCCGGGCAGTCCGGCCATGATCCGGGAAAGGATGGTTCGGTTGACCATCTCCCGCATGAGCGCCGTCTTGGCCTTGGAGCCTATGGTTCCCCGGACGAAAGCCACCAGGCCGTGTTGGGCCGGGCTTTCCCATAATCGGAGTACGGCCCGGACAATCGCTTCCGATCTCACCGAGGGGTCCATGGTTTCGACGCCGGCAAGAACCTCTGCAGGGTCGGCAGGCAACTCCACGCTGGCGGCAAAGAGCTCATCCTTGCCCCCGAAAAAGTGGTGCACCATGGCTGGATCCACTGATGACTCCCGGGCTACCTGCCGCAGGCTTGTCCCCTCGAACCCTTGCTCGGCAAAGAGTCTCCGTGCAGCTGTGAGGATCGCCTCTCTGGAGTGGTCTCCGGCGGCTCGGCGTCCCCGGCGGGCCTGGGGGAGGCTCATCGGGTTTGTCGGCGCAGGGTCAGTGATGCCAGGACCAGGACTCCCACCACAATCCCGCCCATGATCAGGGCGTCCTGCCACATGGCAGCTGTGGCCTCTGCATTTCCTGCGATCTCCTTCAAGGCATCCACGGAGAAAGTGAGCGGCAGGACCCCGGAGATTGCTTCCAGAACCTGGTTCATGTCCTCCCGCGCCACGAATAATCCGCACAACAGGATCTGCGGGACCACCACCACCGGCATGAACTGCACGGCTTGGAACTCCGTGCGGGCAAACGCAGAGCACAGGAGCCCCAAAGCGACTCCCAGGACGGCGTTGATCACGGCAATCATCACTACCAGTCCGGGGCTTCCGTTGATGTCGAGGTCAAAAACCCAGTAGGCAACGGCCGTGGCCACCATGGACTGCAAGGCCGCCATGATGGAGAAGGCAAGAGCGTAACCGAACAGCAGGTCTGCTTTGTGGATGGGTGTGGTCAGAAGGCGCTCCAGGGTCCCGGATGTGCGCTCCCTAAGCATGGTGATGGAGGTGACCAGGAACATGACCACGAAGGGGAAGATGGCCAACATCATCAAGCCGACGCGGTCGAAGGTGCGGGGGAATCCAGGTGGGAGTGTTTCGTTCTCGTAGAGGAAGTAGACGGCGGTGAGCAGCAATGCCGGAACAACGAGGATCAGTGCAACGCTCCGGTGATCGTGCCGCAGTTGTCCCAGGACACGGGTTGTGGTGGCAAGTGTCATGCGGAGATTCATGAGGTCACCCGGCTTTCTTCCTGTCCGCGGTCAGCGGCCTTGATGATGGCCAGGAAGGCCCGCTCCAGATCTGCGCTGCCTCCGCGTTCGGCCAGTTCCGCAGGAGTCAGTTGTGCCAGCAGGAGGCCATCACGCAGGAGCAGCAGCGAGGAACAATGGGATGCTTCCTCCATCACGTGACTGGAGACCAGCAACGTTGTTCCGGCCGCTGCCATGGCAGCAAAGCGCTCCCAAAGTTCGGCCCTTAGCACGGGATCAAGCCCAACGGTGGGTTCGTCCAAAACCAGCAGTTTGGGGTGGGCAACCAAGGCGCATGCGAGGGAGACCCGGCTGAATTGTCCACCGGACAGGTCTGCTGCCTTGTGTCGGGCAAATGATTCAAGCCCGACGGCGGCAATCGCCTCCGCGGTGTCCGCCGCCGTCGCGCCGTGCATGGCACCGAAGTAGCGCACGTTCGCTTGGACGCTTAGGTCCGAGTAGACGCTGGCACCCTGGGTGACGTATCCGACGTCGTGTCTGAGTAACGCGCTGCCTGCGGGCCGGCCGAGGACGGAGACGGTTCCCCGGCTTATTCGCTGGACCCCGACGATTGCCCGCATGAGAGTTGTCTTGCCGCTGCCGGACGGGCCCAGAAGTCCCGTGATCCGGCCGGCATCGACCGAGAAGTCCAAGCCTTGAAGGATTTTGCTCCGGGAACGGGACACTTGAAGGCCTGCCGCCGTGATGGCTGCTGGAAGGGGTGTCATACGGGCCTCCCATTGGGCTCCACTAATTCACCAGATGATGAATTAAAAGTAGGTGCGCGGGCCGGGATCGTCAAGGGTGGTCACCCGCCATGACAGGCCATCCTTGAAAATGTGTCTGCGATCACATAGGTTCTTCCCAAGCCGTGTCGTTGGGGTACGGGTGGTACAGGGGGAATCATGGTCAAGACCTTGAGGCGCGCCATCGGCGGCCTGGCCATCCGTGTGCTCGGCAGTAAATGCTTCCCAGCCGCAGGTGATCCCGTTCCGCTGGAGGGGACGGCGATCTAGTCTCCGGACAGAGTCTGCGGCCGGCCGGCCGCTGAGCCACGCCATCGCAGGATGACCAGCCGGTTGCGGCCAGGGGCTTCCAAACGCGGCGGCGTGGCTCTTCTCTTTGTATGGTCCAGCCCGACTCTGTGTATGGTCCAGCCCGACGCCGTCCTGGACGGTTAAAGAGCCCCCGCAGTCAGCCGGTAGATTAGTAGACAGTTGTTTTGCCACATCTGCCATAGAAACGGATACGTACCCGTGGTCCTTCGCCTTTCCCAGCTGTTCCTGCGCACCTTGCGTGAAGATCCCGTCGACGCCGAGGTCGCCAGCCACAAGCTGCTGGTCCGCGCCGGCTACATTCGCCGTGCTGCGCCCGGCATCTACACATGGCTGCCGCTGGGACTGAGCGTCCTACGCAAGGTGGAGGAGATCATCCGCCAGGAGATGTCCGCCATTGGAGCCCAGGAAGTCCATTTCCCGGCGCTGCTTCCCCGCGAACCCTATGAGGCCACCAACCGCTGGACCGAATATGGCGAAGGCCTGTTCCGCCTCCAAGACCGTAAGGGCGCAGACTACCTCCTGGCCCCCACGCATGAGGAAATGTTCACGCTCTTGGTCAAGGACCTGTACTCCTCGTACAAAGACCTGCCCCTGAGCCTCTACCAGATTCAGAACAAGTACCGTGATGAAGCGCGTCCGCGGGCGGGCCTCCTTCGTGGCCGTGAGTTCATCATGAAGGACTCCTACTCCTTTGACATCGACGACGCCGGCCTGGACGCAAGCTACGCCGCCCACCGCTCCGCCTACTTGAAGATCTTCGAGCGCCTCGGCCTGGAAGTCATTCCCGTTGCGGCAACCGCCGGTGCCATGGGTGGGTCAAAGAGCGAGGAATTCCTGTTCCCCACCGAGATCGGCGAGGACACGTTCGTGCGCTCTGCAGGTGGCTACTACGCCAACGTCGAAGCCGTGACCACCGTTGTCCCGGACGAGGTCGACTTCAGCAACGCTCCGGCCGCCCAGGTGCTGGATACGCCGAACACTCCCACTATCGAGACTTTGGTGGCCGCGGCCAACCAGCTTGCTCCCCGCAGCGAGTCCGACGGCGGCGCATGGACTGCCGCTGACACTCTCAAGAACGTGGTCCTTGCCGTGACGCTGCCCACCGGTGATCGCCAGATCGTGGTGATCGGTGTTCCCGGCGACCGCGGAGTGGACCTCAAGCGCGTCGAAGCCAACATCGGCTCACATCTGCCCATCGCCGGCGAAATCGGTCTTGAAGCTGCGAACGAAGAGGACCTCAAGAAGCTGCCGTGGCTGGTCAAGGGCTACATCGGCCCCGGGCTCTCGCTCGACGAGCCTGTCTTGGGCCTTGAAGGGTCTTCCAAGGTTCTCTTCCTCGTGGATCCCCGCGTTGTTTCCGGCACCAGCTGGGTTACCGGCGCCAACGCTGACGGCAAGCACGTCTTCGGGTTGGTCGCCGGCCGTGACTTCGCGTGGGACGGCGTGATCGAGAGCACCGACGTCCGTGCGGGCGATCCCGCCCCGGATGGGTCAGGTCCTCTGGAAACTGCACGTGGCATCGAAATGGGCCACATCTTCCAACTTGGCCGTAAGTATGCTGAGGCCCTGGACCTGAAGGTCCTGGACCAAAACGGCAAGCAGCAGGTTGTCACCATGGGCTCCTACGGCGTTGGCGTAACGCGTGCCGTCGCAGCCCTGGCTGAAGCAAACCATGACGACCGTGGCCTTGTATGGCCGCGCTCTGTGGCTCCGGCAGATGTCCACGTGGTGGCAGTGGGCCGCGGCGATGAGATCTTCGAAGCCGCTGAAAGGCTCTCTGCCGAGCTTGAAGCGGCCGGCCTTGACGTCATTTTCGATGACCGTCCAAAGGTTTCTCCCGGTGTGAAGTTCGGAGATGCTGAACTCGTCGGCGTGCCCACCATTCTGGCTGTCGGCCGCGGACTGGTTGATGGCGTCGTGGAAATCAAGGACCGCCGCAGCGGCGAAGCCGAGAACATTTCGGTGGACAAAGCCGTGGACTACGTGGTCAACGCTGTACGAACCCGGTGATTTCCGGCTTCGAGTCAATCCAGCTGAGCACACTCATCCTGATTGTGGTGGCTGGATTCGCAGCCGGCTGGGTTGACGCCGTAGTAGGAGGCGGGGGGCTGATCCAGCTCCCCGCCCTGCTGCTGGTTCCTGGCATCACCCCGGTGCAGGCCTTGGCCACCAACAAGATGGGGTCCATCTTCGGGACCACCACCAGCGCGGTCACTTATTATCGCCGCGTAGGGCCGGATCTGAAAACCGCAATTCCCATGGCGGTCATCGCACTGGCCGGGAGTTTCGCTGGAGCAATTCTTGCCGCGTCGCTTCCTGCCAGCGTTTTCAAGCCGATCATTGTGGTGGCCTTGATAGCAGTCGCGGTGTTCACTGCCCTTCGTCCCAGCGCCGGTGAACTGACCGCGCTACGCCACGATGGCCATAAGCACTACGTGGTGGCCTGCCTCATCGGGGCTGTCATTGGCTTCTACGATGGCCTGATCGGCCCCGGCACGGGCTCGTTCCTGGTAATTGCGCTCGTATCGGCCATGGGCTATGCCTTCCTTGAGGCCAGCGCCAAGGCGAAGATCGTTAACATGGCCACCAATGCCGGAGCCTTGATCTTTTTCCTCCCTCACGGCTCATTGCTGTGGGGCGTAGGGCTGGTCCTGGGACTGGCAAACATGGCCGGCGGTTACCTTGGGGCCAGGACTGCAGTGGCGAGGGGAAGCAAGTTTGTGCGCGTTGTCTTCCTGGTTGTCGTGGCGGCGCTGATCATCAAACTTGGCACGGACGTTTGGAATGAGAACTTCGCAGGGTAGAACGGCCGCGTCCAGCGTCAGATAAAACTGCCGCTGGCGTTGGCGAGAGTTTTCAAACCGCGGACGACGGCGTGAGGCACCAAGGCGCTCGACGCCGGGTTGCCGCGGGAAGCCTGGTTGGTCACACGGATCTCCAAGGTACCCAGGGAAGTATCAGCCACCACATGATGGGACGTCTGCTTGGCTGCGGGGTCTGCGATCAACACTGCTTCCACCACGTCCCAGTTGCCTGCGGCCAAGGCCAATGCTGAGACCACGTTGGTGGATTTGGGGAAGGCCTTGATCAATTCGTCCGGCCCGCCCCGCAGTAGTTCCATGGGCCGGGTAGCGGCAAGAATCCCTTTCTTCGTTTCATCATCCATCCACGGCTGGATCAAAGCCGAGGGAAGTTTTCGTGATTCCACGGTGATGCTGTGAACGGTGCCGCCTGCGCAGGCAGCTGTAATCGCATCCAGTCCTCCCAACGCCCCGGTTGTCAGGAGCGTCCGTCCGGGACCGTCGTCGAGCAGCGTTTTCCGTAGGGAACCATCACACAAGGCTCCGATCGAGGTGACCAGCAGGTCCCTCCCTGCCGAAACAACCCGGGGACCGAACTCGGCAACGGCTGCAACGCCGGCGCACTCCACCACCACGTCAGCGGTGTCCAGGGCTTCTTCGAAACTGAATCCTGTCCCTGCATGGCCGTGGGGAATCACTCCGGTGAGTTCTGCACCCGGGGCGTACCCGGCGTCGAGCAATTCGGCAACCCTCGATCCAATGGCTCCGGAACCAATCAGCGCGACTTTCAAGACCACGGTGTCAGGCCGCTTCGCCGGGAACGGGGAGGTCGTGCGCCCGCGGCAGGGCGTCCAGTGTGCTGCCGGCCAGAGTGCTGGCCACCCAGAGGGAACGGGCGAGGTCACCGGCGTGCCGGGGGTTGGCCGCGTACCACAGGGCGTTCTGCACCTCCCGGGCGATGCTCCATTGCCTTGCAACCTCAGCATCCAAACCCGCGGCGCGGCTGAAGTCGTGGCAACGCTCCAGCAGCCCGGCCTCCGGATCTGTCCTTGGAAGGTCCTGGATGCGGTTCCACAGGATGGGGGCCACGGCGAACTCAGCCTCACCGATCTGCGGTTGCGGATCAATGGCCAGATAATCGCCGCGGAGAGGTGCCCTTCCGGCATCTGTGGTGGCAAGAATGTTCATGAAGTGGAGATCCGTATGCACCAGGACATCAGTCCCGGATCGGCGCCCAACGGCCCCACGCGTCTGGCATACCTCCAGTGCCGCCTCCAGCAACCATCTGGGGAAGGGGCGGTCCAGTCGATCCCATTCCGCAGGCAGTTCATCGCTCCACCGCTCGGCGGTGGCAGCAACATGGTCCAATGCCCGCCATTCGCCTCGCTCGTCCGGCTGGATCGAGAGTTCGCGCATGATGTTCCCCCATGCGTCCCTGGCATCACCCAACGGGGCGTCCTGTAGCCGGCGGGAGGCGTCCAGGCGTTCGAGGACCATGGAGCAGCTCGCGTCATCCGAGGCCAGGAGGCGAACCGCGCCGTGCCCGTCCCACAGAGCCAGTGCGTAACGCTCCACCAGTGCTTCCTCGTGGGGATAAGCGATTTTCAGGGCTGCAGGGGTGTCGCCCTGAACAACGGGGACCACCAGGGCTCCGTGGCCATTCCACGGCTCATCGCCCGGTACCAGGTCCACTGAGAGCTCCCAGCGGTCCAGCGCCTCGGAGATGAGCCCTGGGAGGCTTGCCAGCCAATCCCTGCCCGCCGAGTCGCGGTTGTACCGGGCGTGGAGGTCGCCCGGGATGGGAATCATCGCGTGAAGGTTCACGCCAACAGCCTAACTCCGCGTCGCCATGTGCTCCTTAGAAAACGCCGCTGGCCCCCAACAGGGTACCGATCGAGAATGTGGCGGCCAACGCCAAAGCCCCGCCGAGCACCACTCGGACCGCTGCGCGGACGCGGGAAGCACTGCCGATCCATGCACCAACCGCACCGGTGATCGCCAGGGCCAGCAGGACTGCTGTGAACGTCAGGGGAACCCGCATCCCCGGAGGAGGCAGCAGGATGGCCAGCATGGGCAGAACCGCTCCCAAGGTGAACGCTACGGCCGAAGCCAGAGCAGCATTCCAAGGACTGACGACGTCATCTTCATGGATATTCAATTCGGCCGAGAGGTGTGCGGCCAAGGCGTCGTGTTCGGTCAGTTCCTCGGCCACTGTCCGGGCTGTCTTGGCGCTGAGTCCCTTGGACTCGTAGATGGCGGCCAACTCCCGGAGCTCATCTTCGGGCTGCTCCGCCAGCTCACGTCTTTCCTTCTCAATAAGTGCTTTTTGGGTGTCGCTTTGGCTGCTGACTGACACGTACTCGCCCAAAGCCATGGAAATGGCTCCGCCCACCAGGCCTGCGGTTCCGGCCGAGAGAATCACTCCGGTGTTGGTTGTGGCACCGGCAACGCCCACCACGATCGCAGCGACCGACACAATGCCGTCATTGGCGCCCAGGACGCCGGCGCGCAACCAGTTCAAGCGATGAGCCAGGTCATCCCGGTGGGGTTCGTTCTCGTGCGTCGTGGCAGTTTCTGTGGAAGCCATGCATCAAGCCAAGCACCGGCCGGCTTTCCTGGCCAGCATGGCTAGGCTGGCCTATCCACCGTGGGAAGAAGGCGTGGACGTTGTGGTGGGCGTCGGCAGCGAAGGCAACTCGCCGGCGTCGAGCATGAGTCCCGGAGCGTCAGGCAGCCCGGCGCCCCATGCGGTGCTCCTGCGGGCAGCTGCCAGCAGGTTCTCGATGGCCC
Organism: Arthrobacter sp. 9V; assembly: GCF_902506065.1. GTDB lineage: Bacteria > Actinomycetota > Actinomycetes > Actinomycetales > Micrococcaceae > Arthrobacter. The sequence goes on along the minus strand of NZ_LR732912.1, from coordinate 3,062,936 downwards.
ACCCACGTGTCTCATCCGTGGACAAGGCAACCAGGTCACCGAATCGAGGCAGGGAGGCAAGCTCCACAGAGCCAAGGAAGGCGGCCGGATCCTGGCTGAACTGTCCCGGGAGCCGATAGCCAGGCTCGCTCGCAGGCGTGTCTGTGCAGTTGGCGGTGGTGAGTGATTCGGCCTGGCGGAGCAGCGCCTCGTGAACTTGCAGGTACTTGGCAGCGGCCGCCGACTTCGTCTCATCCAGCCTTTTCAGCGCCACTTGGTAAACGTAGATCGCTTCCTGCTGCGAGCGAACCACCGCAGCCAAAGCGGCGTCGGTGGTAGCAGATGCAGGATCCGCCCTGGGGCTGGCTGACGGGCACGAAGCCGTCAAGAGGGTTGCCGCAGGAGACTCGGTTTTGGATGCGGTCACCTGCCCCGACGTTTTTGTCCGCTCGGGCACCGGCATTTGCCACTCGGCAGCGAGCCTTTCGGCCTGAAGCAGCTGCGCGGTCCCGACTGCGGCAAGCAGGCGGGCGGTCCCGCCGTCGGCCTCGCGGGCATCCTCCAGACGCTTCGAGCCGCTGCCGGCCAACCCGGCCAGGAAGGATGCGAGGCTGCTCTGAGGCGTTGCGGCGCTGTCCGTTGCGGCGCTGTCCGTTGGTGCGGTGTCCGTAGGGTGGGACGGGCTGGTGCCGGATGTGGCGCTGGATGGTGCGCCCCGGGGGTCAGCCAACGCCTGTGCGTGGGTTGTCAGCAAAGTCACAGCGTTGGCTAGGGCAGGCTTTTCGGCCCCGGAAGTGGCTGCCTCCGCCAGCGTGGCTGCAGATTCCCGCAGCAGCAGCGTGTCCTGAAACGCAGCCGCGCGCGCGGTTTCGGAAAACGGCACAGCCGGGGGAGTGGCGGAATCACGCGGAATAAGAACCATTCCGGTGCCGGCAACAAGCAGTGCCACCACGGCAACCAGCAAAACCCTGCCCCAGGGTGGTGTTCGTCGTTTTTCGCTCGTCTGCCCGTTCACAACAGACCATGGTGTCACGCTGACGGGGAAGTCCGTGCACCATGTTCCCGGGAAAATCGTTAGGCTAGTAGTCACAACAACATCTATCGGGAGGCGGCGGGCAACGTGAGTGACTCGGAAGCCACGACTTCAACAGACCGTTCTGAATCGAACTCAACGGCCACCATCCACAACCCGGAAGAGAGCAGGCTTAGGGCGCTGCTTGAACCGGCTGTCCTTGCCAGCAGGCTTTACCTCGAGGATGTTTCCATCCACGTTGCCGGTTCACACCGTACGGTCCACGTAGTGGTGGACCTTCCCCAGGAAGAGACCGGCGGCGTCAGCCTTGACGCCATAGCCGAGGTCTCACGCGGACTGTCTGACATTTTGGACAACGATCCCCATGACGACGGCCGTCCCTACGACCTCGAGGTTTCTTCCCCCGGAGTAGGACGCCCCCTGACCGAACCTCGCCACTGGCACCGCGCCCGCGGCCGCATGGTCAGGGTCAACGTCATCCAAGGCGATAACCTCCTGGGCCGTATTGCCTCAGTGGAGGACGGTGCCGTGACGCTCATCCCTGAGCACGAGGTCAAGAAGGGCATGAAGCCCAAGCAAGGCGAACCCATCACTATTCCTTTCGACAGGATCCGCCAAGGAAAAGTCGAGATTGAATTCAGCCACCTCCACGAGGCTGCGCTGGAAGACGAGCACAACGGACCTTCCGAGGAGGCCTAATGGATATTGACATGAGCGCACTGAGACTCCTGGAGCGTGAGCGTGAAATCCCGCTGGATCTCCTGATTCCCACCATCGAGCAAGCACTGCTGGTGGCGTACCACAAGACGCCCGGCGCCTTCGAGAAGGCCCGCGCGGAGTTGGACCGCAAGAGCGGTCACGTGACCATTTGGGCTACGGAAATCGACGACGACGGCGAGCCCATCGGCGAGTTCGAGGACACTCCGGCCGGCTTTGGACGCATTGCTGCAAGCACTGCCCGCCAGATCATCCTGCAGCGCCTCCGCGATGTGGAAGATGACAACGTGCTGGGCGAATTCAAGGGCCGTGAAGGCGAGCTTGTGGCCGGCATGATCCAGCAGGGCAACAACCCGCACATGATCCAGGTCAACCTTGGATCCGTGGAAGCATTGCTTCCACCACCCGAGCAGGTCCCGGGCGAGAAGTACCTGCACGGAAGCCGCTTGCGCGCCTTCGTGGTGGACGTACACCGTGGCGCCAAGGGCCCGTCCATCACCTTGTCCCGTTCGCACCCGGGCCTGGTCCGCAAGTTGTTCGAAATGGAAGTTCCGGAAATTGCGGATCACTCTGTGGAGATCGTGGCATTGGCCCGCGAAGCCGGTCACCGTACCAAGATTGCGGTCAAGGCCAATACTGCCGGCATCAACGCCAAGGGTGCCTGCATTGGCGAAATGGGTTCCCGCGTCCGGGCAGTCATGACCGAACTCAACGACGAAAAGATCGACATCGTTGACTTCAGTGACGACCCCGCGACCTTCATCGCGAACTCCCTCTCGCCGTCGCGGGTGAATTCGGTCACTATCACTGACGAAGCAACCCGCTCCGCCCGCGTAGTGGTGCCCGATTACCAGCTTTCACTGGCGATCGGGAAAGAGGGCCAGAACGCGCGGCTCGCAGCCAAGCTGACCGGCTGGCGCATCGATATCATCTCCGACGCCGCTCCGGCCAAGACTGACTAGCGATTGAACCGGCGGCCTGTGCCGCCGGTTCAACGCCGCGCTGGAGGCATCCTTGGTTTCGGGAGACCGGGGCCGGGGGGCTAGAATAGAAGGAACCGGGCTTACGTCCGGTATCCGCGCGCTTTGGCGTGCCTCAGCTGCATTCGCAGGACCGGGGCCCGCCGGGTGCCAGTACCGTAAGGCAGGTTGGACACGTCGTGGCTGAACTGCTTGAACATGGCCACGGGCCTGTTCGCACGTGCATCGGATGCCGGAAACAAGGTTCCCGGTCCGAGCTTGTCCGGCTCGTCGCCCAAGGCAGCGGTTCTTCTGCTGTCCTGGTCGATGTTCGACGCCGGATGGCCGGCCGGGGTGCGTGGCTGCACCCCAGCGAAAAGTGCTTGGCATTGGCAATCAAGCGGCGAGCTTTCGGAAGGGCCCTCGCGGGTGCTTCCGATGCAGAAGCCGTTGAACGATACCTGATGCCCGGTACGCCACTTGTGGAGGCCCAGGCCACCGCAGGAAGACCGTCCAAACCTGAAAGCGGGTCAGAAAACTGATGGAAACCCGATGAGTTCCCAGCGATGAGTGCGTAACGATGACAACTTTGTTGCGCTCTGCAATGGGCCTTTCAATCGCGCAAGCGGCGAAGGCCCGCAGTAAGAAGTAGACGGTTCGTGCCTGGCTCGGTGCGGACCGAGACAGGAGAAATGTGGCCAAGGTCCGCGTACATGAGCTCGCCAAAGAGCTCGGTATTACTTCCAAAGATGCAGTAACCAAACTGCAGGAATTGGGCGAATTCGTTCGCTCCGCCTCTTCAACAATTGAGGCCCCCGTCGTGAAGAAGCTTCGCGACGCCTACCCGGGTGCCGGCGCTGCCAAGGCCGCCGCTCCCGCAGCAGCTCCGGCGGCAAACCGCCCCGCAGCATCCCGTCCGGCCGCTCCGGCACCGGGACCTGCAGCTCCGAAGGCTCCGGCCCCGGCACCTGCAGCCCCCGCTCCGGCAGCTCCGGCAGCCACTTTCCAGGCAGCACCGTCAGCACCTGCCCCGGCAGCCCCCGCAGCTCCTGCTGCGTCCACCCCGGTTTCGGCCAAGCCCGGCGCCCGTCCTGCCCCCAAGGCAGAGACTCCGGCCCCGGCGCGTCAAGGTGGCCAGGCTCCGCGTCCCGGCGGTCCCCGTCCGGGCAACAACCCGTTTGCTACATCCCAGGGCATGCCCCGGGGCCGCGGTGGCGACGGAGATCGTCCGCCGCGTCCGGGCAACAACCCGTTTGCACCATCCCAGGGCATGCCCCGAGGCGAACGCCGCAATGACGGCGAACGTCCCGGCGGTCCCCGTCCCGCGGCCGGCGCAGGCGGACCCCGTCCCGCAGCTGGTACCGGTGGACCCCGTCCGGGCGCACCGCGTCCCGGCGCACCCCGTCCGGGCGCACCGCGTCCCGCCGGTGGTCCCGGTGCCGGAAACCGTCCTACTCCGGGCATGATGCCCAACCGCACTGAGCGTCCGGCTCCCGGTGGCGCAGGCCGTCCGGGTGGCGCAGGCCGTCCCGGTGGCGGACCGGGTCGTCCCGGTGGCGCACCTGGTGCAGGCACCGGTGGCGGAGCTCCCGCCGGCGGTGGCTTCGGCAAGGGTGGCCGCGGTCGCGGTGGCACCCAGGGTGCCTTCGGCAAGGGCGGCGCCGGTCGTGGCAAGCAGCGCAAGTCGAAGCGTGCAAAGCGCCAGGAACTGGAGCAGATGAGTGCTCCGTCGCTGGGCGGCGTATCAGTACCCCGCGGCGATGGCGAGACCATCATCCGCCTGCGTCGTGGCTCGTCCATCACGGACTTTGCCGAGAAGATCGATGCCAACCCCGCTTCGCTGGTAACCGTGCTGTTCCACCTCGGTGAAATGGCAACGGCTACGCAGTCCCTGGACGAAGACACCTTTGGCTTGCTTGGCGCCGAACTTGGCTACAAGCTCCAGGTTGTTTCCCCTGAGGATGAAGAGCGCGAGCTGTTGGATCAGTTCGACATCAACATCCAGGACGAACTCGACGCCGAAGGGGACGACGTCCTCGAGGCACGCGCACCTGTTGTTACCGTCATGGGTCACGTTGACCACGGTAAGACCCGTCTGTTGGATGCCATCCGCAACTCGAACGTCGTTGCAGGCGAGCATGGTGGCATCACCCAGCACATCGGTGCTTACCAGATCAGCCACGTCCACGAGGGCACTGCCCGCGACATCACCTTCATTGACACCCCCGGTCACGAGGCCTTCACGGCTATGCGTGCACGTGGTGCCAAGGTCACTGACATTGCGATCCTGGTTGTTGCAGCCGACGACGGCGTTATGCCGCAGACGGTGGAAGCACTCAACCACGCCCAGGCAGCCAACGTGCCGATCGTCGTCGCAGTGAACAAGATCGACAAGGAAGGCGCCAACCCTGACAAGGTCAAGGGTCAGCTGACCGAGTACGGCCTGGTTCCGGAAGAATACGGTGGCGACACCATGTTCGTTGAGGTCTCTGCACGCCAGAACCTCAACATCGACGAACTGATCGACGCCGTTCTGCTCACGGCCGATGCCGCACTGGACCTCCGCGCCAACCCGGACAAGGACGCTCGAGGCATTGCCATCGAAGCGAACCTGGACAAGGGCCGCGGTGCTGTTGCTACCGTCCTGGTCCAGTCCGGAACCCTGGCAGTGGGCGACACGATCGTGGCCGGTACGGCTCACGGCCGCGTCCGCGCCATGTTCGACGAGAACGGCGAGGCACTTGATGTCGCACTGCCGTCCCGTCCGGTTCAGGTTCTCGGCCTGTCCAACGTGCCGCGTGCAGGCGACACCTTCCTGGTGACCCCTGACGAGCGTACGGCCCGCCAGATCGCTGAGAAGCGTGAAGCTGCCGACCGCAACGCCGCACTGGCCAAGCGTCGCAAGCGCATCAGCCTGGAAGACTTCGACCAGGCCGTTGCCGAAGGCAAGATCGACACCCTCAACCTCATCCTCAAGGGTGACGTGTCCGGTGCCGTGGAAGCCCTCGAAGACGCCTTGCTCAAGATCGACGTCGGAGACGACGACGTTCAGCTTCGGGTCATCCACCGCGGTGTGGGTGCCATCACGCAGAACGACGTCAACCTCGCCACGGTGGACAACGCCATCATCATTGGCTTCAACGTCAAGCCGGCCGAGCGTGTTGCTGAACTGGCTGATCGTGAAGGCGTGGACATGCGCTTCTACTCGGTCATCTACGCAGCAATCGATGACATTGAGATGGCTCTCAAGGGCATGCTCAAGCCGGAATACGAAGAGGTCCAGCTCGGTACTGCCGAGGTTCGCGAAGTCTTCCGTTCTTCCAAGTTCGGAAACATCGCCGGCTCGATCGTCCGCACGGGCATCATCCGCCGTAACACCAAGGCACGTGTCAGCCGCGACGGCAAGGTCATCGGTGACAACCTCACCGTTGAGACGCTCAAGCGCTTCAAGGATGACGCCACCGAAGTCCGCACCGACTTCGAGTGTGGTATCGGTCTTGGCTCCTTCAATGACATCACTGAAGGCGACATCATCGAGACCTTCGAGATGCGCGAAAAGCCGCGCAGCTAGGTTCCGTATGGGACGGGTCCGTCGGGTAACCCCGGCGGACCCGTTCCGTTCCCTTTTCTACTTTCCAGGAGGAAGTCATGGCTGATCCCGCACGCGCTGCCAAGCTGGCACAGCGGATAAAGGTGGTTGTTGCTGAGGCCCTCGGACGCCGGGTCAAGGATCCGCGCGTCGAGTCCATTACGGTCACCGACGCCCGCGTCACCAACGACCTTCAGCACGCCACCATCTACTACACCGTCTTTGGTGACGATGTAGCCCAGGCGGACGCCGCCAGGGCACTGGAGAAAGCCAAGGGTGTGCTGCGGCAGGAAGTGGGCCGCAATATCACTGTTCGCCTCACTCCAACCCTCGAGTTCGTGGCCGACCAAATTCCGGTCAATGCCTCCAACCTTGAGGAGTTGCTCCGTGAAGCCAAGCGCCGTGACGCAGAGGTAGCCGCTTTGGCTGCCAGCGCCAAGCACGCAGGCGAAGCAGACCCCTACAAGGGCGACGCCCCGGAGGACATTGACGAGGACGACTTCGACGAAGAGGACACTGACCTCTCCGGCGACAACGAGCTCGACGAAGACGCCAACCGCTAAAAGTTCAGCGTTTTTGTACAGCAAATGCCCCTAAGACTGTGTTTTAGGGGCATTTGCTGTACTCAAGCTCGCTATGATCGGGAGCATGTCGGCGCACAGTGCTCAGCAACGTGATGAATACCTGAACCTGGCCATCAAGCTGGCCGTTCAGAACGTTTCCGACGGCGGCGGCCCGTTCGGCGCCGTCGTGGTCACCCCGGACGGAACCGTCCATGAGGGTGTCAACCGGGTCACGCGCGACCATGATCCCACAGCACATGCCGAAGTGGTGGCGATCCGCCGGGCGGCTGCCGCTCAGCGGAAATTTGACCTCACCGGTTCCGTTCTCTACGCAAGCTGTGAGCCATGCCCGCTTTGCCTGTCAGCCACGCTCTGGGCTCGGATCGGGCAGGTCTATTTCGCGGCAGACCGGCACGGTGCTGCCAGGGCCGGCTTTGACGACGCCGTATTTTATGAATACTTCGAAGGCACCAGGCCGGACCTGCTGCCCGTGGAGCATGCTGCATTGGCAGCATCGGATGAGCCTTTCGAGGCGTGGCGGAGCCATGCACACCGGACGGCCTACTGACCGCGCTGACGCAAGGAGCGAAACTAGGCCTTGGCGGGAAGGCGGGCAACGCCGTCGAGCAGTTCCTGTTGGCCGCCACAAAGCGCGATCCTGATCCAGCCCTCGCCTATGGAGCCGAAGGCCGTACCCGGGGCGAAGGACACCCCTGAGTCCGCCAGGAAGGCCCGCACCCACGCCCTCACGTTACCGCCGCTCACGTGCGAGACATCTGCCCACAGGTAGAACGCTCCCTGGGCGCCCAAAAACGGAATTCCCTTTTCCGCCAGCAGCGCTGAGGCTGCATCCCGGTTGCTTCGGTAGTGATCGCGCGCCCGGGAAACATAATCCTGCGGACCTGTCAGGGCAGCCAAAGCGGCGTACTGCGAAGGAGACGCCACACAGGACACGATCGACTCCATCACGTTGTTCATCTTCTGTTCCAACCCCGGCGGGCAGATCAGCGCCCCGATCCGCAGGCCCGTCAGCCCGTAGGTCTTGGAGAGCGTGAGGGATGTGAAGACCCGGGCTTCGCCGGGCACATGGCTGTCGAAGCGCGCGGGACTGACATGCGGGACATCAAAGGTGAAGGCTTCATAGCATTCGTCCGAAATGATCCAGAGGTCGTGGCGGACAGCCAGCTCAACCAGTTGCCGCGTCGATTCCTCGCTGATCACCGCGCCCAGGGGATTGGACGGAGAGTTCAGCATGATGACGCGCGTCTTTGGCGTGATGAGGGCCTCAATGTCTTCCATGTGCGGCTGGAAGTCGTTCTGCGGATACAGCGGGTACTGGACCGGCACGGCGTGCAGCAGCCGGCTGGTCATTGCGAAGGTGGGATAGCCGGGGTTGGGAATGAGGATTTCATCGCCGGGGGAGAGGAGAAGGCTCATGGCGAAGTGCAGTCCCTGCTGGGCGCCGTCCACCACATAGACCCTCTCCGCGCCGATGTTCACGCCCTGTTGCTCCCGGAAGCGGGCGGCAAAGGCTTCGCGAAGGGCAGGAATCCCGGCGTTGGGTGTGTAGTTGGTCTCATCCCGATCCAGGCACTCGATGCCCGCATCCAGGACATGCCGGGGGAGGGCAAAACCCGGTTCTCCGATGCTGAGCACGATCGCTCCGGGGGTGGACCATGCGGCTTCGGTGATCTCACGGATCTGGTTCACGGGGACGTCGCGGACGTGTGCAGCAAGCTCAGGCATGGGAGCCATCCTAGCCACCCATATACTGGTAAGCGTGCTTTCTGGACTGGTAATCGTTGACAAACCGCAGGGATGGACCAGCCATGATGTGGTTGGCCGGATGCGGCGGCTGGCCGGTACCCGGAAAGTGGGGCATGCCGGCACGCTTGATCCCATGGCAACCGGCGTTCTGGTGCTGGGCATCAACAAAGCTACGCGCTTGTTGACGTACATAGTTGGCACCTCCAAGACGTACACCGCCACCATCCGCTTGGGCGAAACCACCATCACCGACGACGCCGAGGGCGAGGTCACCGAGGCCCGCAACGCAGCGGCCGTCACCGACCAAGCCATAGCCGCCGGCGTTGCCGCACTCACCGGGCCCATTCAGCAGGTCCCCAGCAGCGTGAGCGCCATCAAGGTCAACGGCGAACGCTCCTACGCCCGCGTCCGCTCTGGTGAAGAGGTCAAGCTCGCGGCCCGCCCGGTGACCATCCACCGCTTTGAGATCCACTCCATCACCAGGATCGACGGCGGCAGGGTAGTTGACGTCGACGTCACCGTCGAATGTTCGTCCGGTACCTACATCAGGGCCTTGGCGCGGGACCTCGGCAACGCCTTGGACGTCGGGGGACACCTGACAGCCCTGCGCAGGACCCAGGTCGGACCGTATTCCCTTGATCAGGCCCGCACCTTGGAAGAACTGGCAGTAGAGCTCGAGGTCCTGGACATGTCCCTGGCAGCACGTGCGCTGATGCCCAACAGGGAGCTCAGCGAGGAAGAAACCACGGAGATCTCCTTCGGCCGCCGCATCGCTGCCGGACCGGGAGCAGGGACCCCGGACGCCGCCACGGCAGAGAATCCTGCCGCAGCATTCGCGCCGTCAGGAGAGCTCGTGGCCCTGTTGGCGGATACCGGCAATTTCGCAAAACCCGTGCTGGTCTTTGCGCCGGGAACGGGAACCGGCGCAGCCGGGCAGAGCGCAGCCGGGCAGGCAAAATAAGCATGGACGGATACTTTTACGCCATCCTCATCGTCGGTTTGGTGTCCACAATCATGTGCATCGTGTCCGGTTTGATGAAGAAGGCTCCGAACGACCCCACCATCTTCTCGGTACTCGCTGTTGAGCTTGCCCTGGTGGTGTACTTGGTGGGCTCGATCATCCGGGTTGCCATGGGCGAACAAATGGCAGGCGAAGCATGGGAGTTTTGGGGCTACCTCATTGTTGCCATGATGATCCCCTTAGGGGCCGTCTATTGGGCCATCCTTGAACGAACCCACTGGAGCAACTTCGTCCTGGCGGCCGTGGGCGTTACGGCGCTGGTGATGGCCGCGCGCATGAATCAGATCTGGTACTGACCTTGAAGGAAGAACACAACGTGACTGGAACCGAGACCAACCCGGCTAACCGGCAGCCGCAGCCCAAGGACACCCGGAATACCGGGCCTGGGCGCTTGCTGATCGCTGTGTACGCCATTTTCGCGTTGTCGGCCACGGCCCGTGCCGGATACCAGATCGCCACAAAGTTCGCAGAAGCGCCGTTGGCGCACATTCTTTCGGCGTTCGCGGCCGTTGTCTACATTGTGGCCACGATTTCGTTGGCGAAGCCAGGCCGGACCTGGTTCAAAGTTTCTTTGGCCGCTGTTCTCACCGAGCTTGTGGGTGTGCTGGTGGTAGGGGCAATCAGCCTCTTCGATCCGGTTGCTTTCCCGCACGACACCGTATGGTCCCTGTTCGGGCGTGGCTACGGCTTCGTCCCGCTGGTCCTGCCGATCCTGGGCCTTCTGTGGCTCAACAAACGCCGACCGTCCTGAGACAAACACCCTAGCGGGTAACCTTAGAATGTTCCGGCGCCGGGAGGTTGCCGGGCCGAACGAACATCTGCAGTAAAAAGGCGAGGTTGATGGTCCACATCTGGAACGATCCCACCGAAGTCCCCAAGGACTTCGGACCTACTGTTGTCACCATCGGGAATTTTGACGGTGTCCATCGGGGCCATCAGCACGTTCTGGCGCAATTGACCACTACGGCCAATCGGCACAACCTCGCCTCGGTCGCGGTGACCTTCGATCCCCATCCGGCCTTGGTGCACCGGCCGGACTCTGCCCCCGAGCTGATCATGGGGCTCCAGGACAAGCTGGACGCCTTGGGCCACACCGGGGTGGATGCCGTACTGGTGATGAAGTACACCCTTGACCTTGCCGCGATGACGCCGCTGGAGTTTGTCCGTGAAATCCTTCTTGAGGGACTCCATGCCGCACACCTCGTGGTTGGACACGACCTCCGCTTCGGCGCCGGCAATGCAGGCGATGTCGTCACTATGCAGGAGTTGGGCGATCAGCTGGGCTTCGGGGTGACCGTTGTCAACGAATACGGCGCAGGAGGCTTCCCCGTCCACGACGACGGCGATTCCGACCGCCGCTGTTCCTCCACCTGGGTGCGTGAAGCTTTGAGCGAAGGCGACGTCGTGACCGCTGCAGCAATCCTGGGCCGTCCCCACCGCATGCGCGGGGAAGTAGTGCACGGAGCTGCCCGAGGGCGTGATCTGGGCTTCCCCACGGCAAATCTTTCCCACGATTCCACGGGTTACGTTCCGGCGGACGGCATCTACGCGGGGTGGCTGATCGACCAAGCCGGCACGCGTTGGCCCGCCGCCATTTCCGTTGGTTCCAACCCCACCTTTGACGGCGTCAGCCGACAGGTGGAGGCACACGTGATCGATCGTCCAGAAGAGAATGTGGAGGACTTCGACCTCTACGGGCAAAACGTCGCCGTCGAATTTACGCAGCGCCTGCGTGGCATGGTGGCCTACCGTGGGCCGGAGGCGTTGGTCGAACAAATGTGCCTCGACGTAGCCCAGGCGCACGAGCTGTTGACCCGGCGCCAGGGGCATTTCGACAACACTGCTGACGTGCCGGTAAACTGATAAGTGGATCCGGCTGCAGTCCGTGGCGGCTGGACCTGTTTTTGTGTGCGGCAACGTACCAAAGGCAACCCGTCAGCGAGGCGCTGCACCGGGAGGCACGGCACAACTCTAGGAGTTCACGTGGCACTTGACGCCGCTGTAAAGCAGTCCATCATCAAGGAATACGCAACCTCTGAAGGCGACACCGGTTCGCCCGAGGTACAGGTTGCAGTCCTGACTCAGCGGATCAAGGATCTGACTGAGCACATGAAGGAGCACAAGCACGACTTCCACACCCAGCGCGGTCTGCTGGCCATGGTTGGTCGTCGCAAGCGCATGCTTTCCTACCTGAAGAACACTGACATTGCCCGCTACCGTGCGCTCATCGAGCGTCTCGGCCTGCGCCGCTAGTCTGCCTTTAGGGGCGGCCCGCTCCTTACAGGAACGGGCCGCCTTCTTCACCAACAACTAAAAACAGGAATCAACCGCATCGCGCATTCGCGGTCCTCGGTAGTGATTCCCGGGAGAGAAAATCGGCGACGATTTGCCCGTGGATCTCGATCGATGACCGGGTGTAGTACAGGCCAGAAAAAAAGAAGAGGCCTGGGTTGATGCGGCGGACTTCCGCTAACAGAAACGGAGGTGACTCTCTATGGAGGGTCCCGAAATCCAGTTCTCCGAAGCCATTATTGATAACGGTCGTTTCGGCAAGCGAGTCATTCGCTTCGAAACAGGCCGCCTTGCCAAGCAGGCAGCCGGCGCGTCGATGGTCTACATCGACGAAGACACCGCACTGCTCTCGGCAACCACCGCAGGCAAGCAGCCGCGCGAAGGTTTCGACTTCTTCCCGCTGACGGTTGACGTTGAAGAGCGCATGTACGCTGCCGGCCGTATCCCGGGTTCGTTCTTCCGTCGCGAAGGCCGTCCCTCCACGGAAGCCATCCTGGCTTGCCGCCTGATGGACCGTCCCCTGCGCCCCGCGTTCGTCAAGGGCCTGCGCAACGAGGTCCAGATCGTAGTTACCGTTCTGGCCATCAACCCCGATGAGCTCTACGACGTCGTTGCCATCAATGCTTCCTCGATGTCCACACAGCTTTCCGGCCTCCCGTTCTCCGGCCCGATCGGTGGCGTCCGCGTTGCCCTCATCGCCGACGAACAGGGTTCGCAGTGGGTTGCTTTCCCCAAGCACTCCCAGCTTGAGAACGCCGTGTTCAACATGGTTGTTGCCGGCCGCATCGCCGGTGACGACGTCGCCATCATGATGGTCGAAGCCGAAGCAACGGACAACTCGTGGAACCTCATCAAGGAACAGGGCGCAACCGCTCCTACCGAAGAGGTTGTTTCCGAGGGCCTTGAGGCTGCCAAGCCGTTCATCAAGGCACTCTGCGAAGCACAGGCTGACCTCGCAGCCCGCGCTGCCAAGCCCACCGTTGAGTTCCCGGTCTTCCTGGATTACCAGGACGACGTCTACGCCGCTGTTGAAGCCGCTGCCGCTGACAAGCTTGCCGCTGTGTTCCAGATTGCTGACAAGCAGGACCGCGACAACGCCTCTGACGAGCTCAAGGACGAAGTCCTTGGCTCACTTGCCGGCCAGTTCGAAGGCCGTGAGAAGGAGCTGTCCGCAGCTTTCCGCTCGGTCACCAAGCACGTTGTCCGCCAGCGCATCCTCAAGGACCAGGTCCGCATTGACGGCCGTGGCCTGACGGACATCCGCCAGCTGACCGCCGAGGTAGAGGTTCTGCCCCGCGTTCACGGTTCGGCGATCTTCGAGCGCGGCGAGACCCAGATCATGGGTGTCACCACGCTGAACATGCTCAAGATGGAGCAGCAGATCGACTCGTTGTCGCCGGTAACGCGCAAGCGCTACATGCACAACTACAACTTCCCGCCGTACTCCACCGGTGAGACCGGCCGCGTCGGTTCCCCGAAGCGCCGCGAAATCGGCCACGGTGCCCTCGCAGAGCGTGCCCTGGTTCCGGTTCTGCCCACCCGTGAAGAGTTCCCGTACGCCATCCGCCAGGTATCCGAGGCTCTCGGTTCCAACGGTTCGACGTCCATGGGTTCGGTCTGTGCTTCGACGCTCTCCATGCTCAACGCCGGCGTGCCGCTGAAGGCAGCTGTTGCAGGCATCGCCATGGGCCTGGTTTCCGACCAGGTTGACGGCCAGACCCGCTACGCAGCGCTGACCGACATCCTCGGTGCCGAAGACGCATTCGGCGACATGGACTTCAAGGTTGCCGGTACGTCCGAGTTCGTCACGGCCATCCAGCTGGACACCAAGCTCGACGGCATCCCCGCTTCCGTGCTGGCAGCAGCCCTGAAGCAGGCCCGCGAAGCCCGCCTCCACATCCTCGAGGTCATCAACGCAGCGATCGACACCCCGGATGAGCTCTCCGAGTTCGCACCGCGTGTTATCGCCGTCAAGATCCCCGTGGACAAGATCGGCGAGGTCATCGGCCCCAAGGGCAAGATGATCAACCAGATCCAGGAAGACACGGGCGCGGACATCTCCATTGAAGACGACGGCACGGTCTACATCGGCGCCACCAACGGTCCGTCTGCAGACGCAGCACGCTCGGCCATCAACGCCATCGCCAACCCGCAGGTACCGGAAATCGGTGAGCGCTACCTGGGTACGGTCGTCAAGACCACCACCTTCGGTGCTTTCGTTTCCCTTACCCCGGGGAAGGACGGCCTGCTGCACATCTCCGAGCTCCGCAAGCTGGCCAACGGCAAGCGCGTGGACAACGTTGATGACGTCGTCTCCGTGGGCCAGAAGGTCCAGGTTGAGATCACCAAGATCGATGACCGCGGCAAGCTTTCCCTCTCCCCGGTTGTTGCCGAGGAAGAAGGAGCAGCCTCAGAGGACGCTCCGGCCGAGGCCGCTGAAGAGTCCGCAGAGTAGTCTGTAAGCAGTACACCCGGCAGGGCCGGTGGGCTTGTAAAAGCTCCACCGGCCCTTCCGGCCTTAACCCCGAAAGGCCTTAATGACTGTCGTACCCTTGCCGCTGGAACAGACCCTCCCCGGCGGCGAATTGATCCATGGTGCCGAGGGCGGTTCCGTCGTGCGGCGCTCCGTCCTTCCCGGCGGCGTGCGTGTCCTGACCGAGGCGATGCCCGGCCAGCGATCGGCCACCATAGGGTTCTGGGTGGCAGTGGGTTCACGCGATGAAGCGGACGGCCAGCACGGTTCCACACACTTCCTTGAGCACCTCCTGTTCAAGGGCACCAAGCGGCGCACAGCCTTGGAGATTGCGTCCGCGTTCGACGAGGTGGGCGGCGAATCCAACGCGGCGACAGCCAAGGAAAGCACCTGCTACTTCGCCCGTGTCCTGGACACCGACCTTCCCATGGCGATCGATGTCATCGCAGATATGATCACCGGCGCGGTTCTTGATCCTGCCGAGTTGGAGCAGGAACGGGACGTCATCCTCGAGGAAATCGCCATGGACAGCGACGACCCCACGGACGTGGCCCATGAGAAGTTCGTGGCTGCCGTCCTTGGCAACCATCCGCTGGCCCGTCCCATCGGTGGAACTCCGGACGCCATCAAAGCCGTGGCAAGGGATTCGGTGTGGGCGCACTATCAGCGCTACTACCGCCCCGAAGAACTGGTCATCACCGCAGCGGGCGGCCTGGATCACGACGTCGTCTGCCAACTGGTTCTGGATGCACTGAAGGCTGCCGGTTGGCAGCTCGACGCCGACGCCGCGCCGGTAAACCGCCGCGGAACTGACCGCGCCGTCATCACCGGCACCTCGGGGCTGCACGTGGTCAAACGCCCGGTGGAGCAAGCGAACATTATTATGGGTTGCCCCACGATAGTGGCCACCGATGACCGCCGCTTTGTGATGAGCGTGCTCAATGCCGTTCTAGGTGGTGGCATGTCCTCACGCCTGTTCCAGGAGATTCGTGAGAAGCGCGGCTTGGTGTATTCCACGTACTCGTTCACAGCCGCGTATGCAGACGCCGGATACTTTGGCATGTACGCAGGCTGCACGCCTTCCAAGGTCCGCCAGGTGGTGGAACTTCTGGGCCTGGAGCTGGATAAGCTCGCCAAGGAAGGCATTACCGACGAAGAGCTTCGGAAGGCTGTCGGCCAGCTCAGCGGTGGGATTGTCCTCGCGCTGGAGGACACGGGTTCCCGGATGTCACGGCTTGGCCGGGCGGAATTGGTGTCCGGTGAGTTCCAGGACATTGACGAGACCCTGGCACGTATCAAGGCTGTCACGGTGGAGGACGTTCAGGATCTCGCCCGCGAACTCGCCGCGGCGCCCCGCACCATCACCGTTGTTGGTCCGTTTGAGGAATCCGAGACCTTCGGCCTCTAGGTTCGCCTCCGCCGATCTCTGGACTCCTGCACTGTAAACAGGGCAGCATGATCACACGATCATGCTGCCCTGACTACATTGGAGACCTGATGGATCTGCCCTCAAGCGGCCATGCTGCGGAGATACTGCGGGATTTCATCGGTCACTGGCGGGGCATCACGGAGATTGCTGCCTCGCCCTGGGGAACAGCCCGGACGGCTGAGGCCGAAGCGGTATTCACCAAAGCGGCGGGCGGGCATGCCGTGGTACAGAGCTACAGGCACCGCGAAGCCGATGGCACGCATTTTGAAGGCCACGGAATGTTTACCGTCGACCGCGACCACGGCCAGACGCTGTGGTACTACGTGGACAGCATGGGGCGGCCGCCATCCAGCCCGGTCCGCGGGACATGGCATGCGGGTACGCTGACTCTGGAGCGGAGAACGGCCGACGGCGTGGCCAGGCACACGTTCAGGGTTGAGGACGGCGTACTGGTGCACACCGCAGACCTGCGTCTCGAAGGAACTGCCGGGTTCAGCCCGTTGTTGAAGAGCGTTTTCCGAAAGGTTCAGGCTTAGCCCCCGGCGAAGGGCGGCAGCACGTCAATCACGTCATCATGACCCAGGGGAACTGTGCGGTCCCGCACGGCCACCTCGTTGCGGAGGAAACTGCTGCGCGCCACGATCCGGGAAAGGGGCGGCGTGCCCTCGGGAGGCAGCGGACGTTCGATGGCGAGGGCAGCTTCCAACAGCCCCTCCAAGCTGGTGCCTTCGGGCAGGACGTGAAGTTCTTCTTCCACCCCGGCCGCCGCGCGCGCGGCAGCGAAGTAACGTACAAGCAAGGGTTCAGCCTCCGATTGCGCTCATGCTGCGGTCCGGCTGGACGAAGTCCGCTGCGCCAAGACCGGTGTGATCCATACCGTGGGCCTTCGGCTTGACCCACATGGCATCTTGCCATCGAGATGCGAGTTCCTCGTCCGTGGCGCCTTCGCGAAGGAAGCCCAGAAGGTCGAATTCTTCACGGGAGAAAAGGCAGCTCATGATTTTGCCCTCGGCCGTAATGCGGGTCCGGCGGCAATCCGAGCAGAAGGGCTCCGTCACCGAGGCGATGATGCCCACTGTACCGAGGACCGGACCCGTGGCATCGCCCGTTTCCGTGTCCCGGCGTCGTACTTCAAACCGTTCGGCAGGTGCGCCGTCCCGCTCACGGGGGTCCGGGCCCAGCACAAAGTCACGGGAGAGCAGTTCCCGGATCTCGGCAGCTGTGATCATATTCCGCCGGGTCCAGCCATGGTCCGCATCCAAGGGCATTTGCTCGATGAAGCGAAGTTCGTAGCCGCGGCCCAGTGCCCATGCCAGGAGATCAGGCGATTCGGCGTCGTTGATGCCGCGCATCAGCACGGCGTTCAATTTCACCGGGCCCAACCCGGCAGCCCACGCGGCATCAACACCGGTCAGGACGCGATCCAGGAACGGGCGTCGGGTGAGTTTGGTGAACGTTTCCTCGTGGAGGGAATCGAGGGAAACGTTGATCCGGGTGAGGCCGGCGGCTTTCAATGCTGCAGCCTTCTTATCCAGGCCCACGCCATTAGTGGTCATGGAGATGGGCAGGTCCGGGTGGTTTGACCTGATACCCGCAATGATGTCCACCAAGTCGGCGCGGACCAGAGGCTCACCACCGGTGAGCCGGAGTTCCCGTACGCCCAGTGCGGTGACGCCGATGCCGACGATCCGGACTATCTCGTCCCTGGTCATCACAGCTTGTTTCGAGAGCCATTCCAGCCCCTCGGCGGGCATGCAGTAGGTGCAGCGCAGATTGCATTTGTCTGTCAGGGACAAGCGCATATCCGTTGCGCGCCTGCCGTAGCGGTCCCACAGCCCGGCGGGCGTACCTGCCGGACGCGGGGGCGGAACGGCGGCGCCGCCGCCGGTATTGCCGCCCGCGCTGCCCGTGTTGCCTGCGGCGCTGCCCGAAGGGGGCATCGGCATGCCTAGCTGAACACTCATAAATTCAGGCTACGCCACCATGGCTGGATCAGTGACACCGATTACAGTCATACAGTTCTTACGGAATCCATACAATTGGGCTTTGGAGGCCCTGACCGGGTGCCGGGCTTCGCCAGCAAACCTATGCTGAAAGCGTGACCACACATACGGGAACATCAGCGGAGCCAGGGAATCGTCGCATCCTTCTGGTGGAGGATGAAAAAACCATCGCCGACGTCGTCCGCGACTACCTCGTGAAAGCGGAATTCCAGGTGGACGTGGCCGGGGATGGTTTCACTGCACTTGAGTTGGCAGCCTCACGTCAGCCCGATCTGGTGATTTTGGACCGCATGCTCCCGGGATTGGACGGTGTTGAGGTCTGCCGCAGGCTCCGTCAAACCATGAGCGTGCCGGTCATCATGGTCACGGCCCTGGGAACCGAGGACGACCGCATTCTGGGCTTGGAAATGGGTGCCGATGACTACGTCACCAAACCTTTTTCCCCACGGGAACTGGTGCTTCGGGTGAAATCGGTACTGCGCCGGAGTATCAAGGAGTTCACGCCGGAACCGCCTGTTGAAGTTGCAGGACTCCACCTTGATCCAGCCTCACGCACGGTGACGCACCGCAGGGTTCCTTTGGCCTTGACGGTCCGCGAGTTCGACCTCCTGGCTTTCCTGATGCGACGCCCCAACCAGGTTTTCAGCCGGGAAGAACTCATCAAGGCCGTGTGGGGCTGGGACTTCGGCGATCTGTCCACTGTGACGGTCCATGTCCGGAGGTTGCGGGAGAAGATCGAAGCGAACCCCACCAAACCCGAACTGCTCAAGACCGTTTGGGGCGTCGGCTACCGCTTCGATGCCAAGCAAGCGGATACCGACGACGTACGCCTGGACAGTGGGGAGGGTGTTCATGGAAGGCAGTGAGCTGTGGACCATCCTTGCCTGGGTCTTGTTCTGGGCCGTGCTCGTCGGGGCCGCCACGTGGGTGCTTCTCAGGCTGCTTCGCCGGGCCTCGGTACTTGCCCAGATCTGCCTGGTAGTGCTGGCCACGGTAGCTGTGCTGGTGGCAGGAATGGTCAGTGCCTTCAACGCCATGTTTATCTCCGCCAGGGACCTGGAAGTCATGTGGTACATCCTGGCCACTGCCTCAGCTGTTGCCGTGGCCTTGTCCCTCATGCTCGGAGCCGGCGTCTCCCGGAACGCGGCCCACCTGGTGGACGCTGCCCGGCGCCTGGGGCGGGGAGAAACCCTGGAGCACACCGTTGGGGAGGGCCGGGGGAGCGCTCCGGCCATGACGTCCGAGCTCGCCGAGTTGGCGCAGGAACTTGAGGCCAGCAGCCGCAGCCTGGCCGAATCGAGGCGTCGTGAAGCCGCCATTGAAACTGCCAGGCGGGAACTCGTTTCCTGGATATCACATGACCTCCGCACACCGTTGGCCAGCATGCGCGCCATGACTGAAGCCCTCGAGGACGGTATGGCGTCGGACGTTCAGGGCTACTACCGGAAGATCATCGGCCAGACAGAGCAGATGACCGCTATGGTCAACGATCTCCTGGAACTGTCCAAGATCCAGGCAGGCACTCTCCGCCTGCGGGCTGAACCACTGGACCTTTACGACCTCGTCAGCGACGCCATCTCCGACCTCGCGCCGCTTGCCGCCAAGCGTGGCATCAGGCTCGACGGCGGTGGGGACCGGGAGTGCATGGCCGTGGCTGACGGACCAAGTCTCGCCCGGGCCGTGCGGAACATAGTGCTCAACGCCATCATCTACAGCGTGCCGGACAGCGACGTCCACATCAGCGTCGGACGGGAAAGTGTTGGACTAAACAGCGACGGAAACGCGGTGATCGCCGTAGAAGATCATTGCGGTGGCATTCCGGAAGAAGACCTCCCGCACTTGTTCGAAACGGGCTGGCAGAAAGACCCCGCCCGCCGCACCCCCGAAGCCCTGCAGGGCGGCTACAGCGGCGCCGGCATCGGCCTCAGCATGGTGGCCGGCATTGTCAAGGCGCACGGGGGAACAGTGACCGTGGAAAACCTCGACGGCGGGTGTCGCTTCGTCTTGTCGCTTCCGGCGGGCGCGGACTCCCCGGAGCCGCTGACGCCGGCCAGGACCTCAATTACTCCCGCTCCTCAACCTATCGCCAGCAATGACCGCTTTGGAGGCACCTCATGAGCACGCTCACATCCGCCGACACCCAGCACCGGCGCACCATGGGCAAGCCTGCGTTGTGGGCCGCTGCTGCCGGGGTGGCGGCCGGAGCTGCCGGGATCGCCGCAGGTGAACTGACGGCCGGACTCCTCAGCCCCTTGGTTTCTCCTGTTACGGCCCTTGGCGGCGCTGTGATCGACGCTGTGCCGCCTGGAGTCAAGGACCTGGCCGTGCAGTTGTTCGGCACTGCGGACAAGATTGTGCTGGTGGCCTGCATTGTGGCCGTGGCAGGAATCCTGGCGGCGCTCGCTGGTCTCCTGGAACGCCGCCGGACCGGCTGGGGGCTGGCGCTGGCTGGACTGGCAGGCGCGGCGGGACTGACCGCCGTCGTGACCCGTGCCCAAGCGAGCCCCCAGGCAGCCCTTGCACCGATCGTCGCCGCGGTCATCACCATGGTGCTTCTGCGAACGCTGGCGAGGCGGCTTGCAACCTGGGCCCCGTCCCAAGAGACCCCTGGACGTATGGAGGCGCCGCTGGCCCGGCGAAGCTTCCTGAACGCCTTGGCCGGGACCTCGCTGGCCGCTGTCGTGGCTGGAACGGTGACAACAGTCCTCACCAGGGCCACGGCAGTGGCCTCCGGGTTCCGGGGGTCCATGACGCTCCCGGAGCCCGCCATACCGGCCCAAGCCATCCCGGCTGGTGCATCCCTGCCCGTGGACGGCATCAGCCCCCTGGTCACCCCGAATGCCGACTTCTACAGGATAGATACCGCCTTGACGGTGCCCGCCATTGATCCCCCTGCCTGGAAACTGAAGGTCACCGGCATGGTGGAACGCGAGGTGGAGATCGATTTTGCCACCCTCCTGGCCAAGCCCATGACCGAACGCCACATCACCATCGCCTGTGTATCCAACAACGTAGGTGGGGACCTCATTGGCAACGCCCTTTGGCTGGGTTGGCCGGTGAGGGAGCTGTTGGCAATGGCAGGGCCAAAAGCCGGCGCAGACATGGTCCTGTCCACCAGTAATGATGGATGGACGGCCGGCACTCCCTTGGAGGCGCTCACCGATGACCGTGACGCACTCCTGGCTGTGGGCATGAACGGCGAACCGCTTCCGCTCGAACACGGATTCCCCGTACGGATGATCGTTCCGGGACTCTACGGATTTGTCTCAGCCACCAAATGGTTGACGGAATTGAAAGTCACCCGCTTCGCCGACGACACCGGGTACTGGACCCCCCGCGGCTGGAGCGATCACGGACCCATCAAGACGCAATCACGCATTGACGTGCCTCGCAGCGGCCGTAGCGTCCCGGCGGGCAAGGTGCAGTTTGGCGGTGTGGCGTGGGCCCAGCACCGCGGCATCAACCGCGTGGAACTTCGCATCAATCGCGGACCTTGGCAACAGGCAACGCTGGCCGGCAGCATATCCACTGACACCTGGTACCAGTGGCAGTTGGGCGTGGATCTGACCCCGGGCGACTACGAGGTGCAGGTGCGGGCCACAGATTCGGCCGGGGTGCCACAGACCGAAGACAAGGCACCTGTAGCACCGGATGGCGCCACCGGATATCACACCATCAACGTCAAAGTGAGCTAAGGCCCTAGTCTGGGTACGTCCGGAGAATTCACCGGAAGCCAGCGTGTCCACACAGGAGGATATCCGTGCCCAGATCTGTTGCAGCCCACCGCCAGGAAGTGGTGGAACTGTTGACCGGCGTCCTTGCCGGCAAGGACAAGATCGCACTGCCACTGCTGGACGCGCTGGGTAGGGCGCTCGCAGTTGACGTCTACGCGCCGCTGTCGCTGCCCCCGTTCGCCAATTCCCAAATGGACGGGTTTGCCGTCCGCTCAGCAGACATTCCCGACGGCGGTGCGGAGCTCCGGGTAGCGGAACCGGTTCCGGCAGGTGCCGCGCCGGCGGCGCTGAAGCCAGGCTTTGCCGCCCCGATAATGACCGGGGCCATGATGCCCGCGGGGGCTGACGCCGTCGTGCCCATTGAGAAGGCAAGTCCAAACACCTTCCCGGACCCTGACGCTGGACAAGCCGTTGTGGAACTACCCGCGGCACCTCCCGGCACGTACGTGCGGGATAGTGGCAGCGACATTCGAAAAGGCACTTTGGCGCTGGCCGCCGGTACCCGCATGGGACCTGCTCAATTGGGCTTGTTGGCTGCCCTTGGCATGAGGACCGTTGACGTCCGCCGGCCTTGCCGCGTGCTCCTGGTCACCACCGGAGACGAAGTGGTGGAGCCGGGTGAGGAGCTCACAGCCGGGAAAATCTTCGACTCCAACGGAACATTGCTCGAAGCCTCCATGCTGCAGGCCGGCCTGGACGTGGTCCGCGCTGGTATTTCCGATGACCACCCCTCCGGGTTGCTTAGGGTCCTCCGCCGGCACATAGGACCGGCGGACAGCATGGTGGACCTCATCGTTACCACCGGGGGAGTGAGCAAGGGTGCCTACGAAGTTGTGCGGCAAGCCATGGAGGATCAGCCGGTGGATTTCCTCCCGGTGGCCATGCAGCCTGGTGGTCCCCAGGGGTTGGGCACCTTTGACGGCGTTCCCTTTCTTGGCTTTCCCGGGAACCCGGTCAGTTGCCTTGTCTCCTTTGAGATGTTCCTCCGGCCGGCCCTGTCTCAAATACTGGGGACTCCCGCACCGAGGCCGGTGTTGCGGGCTCGGCTGGCCGAACCTCTGACTTCCCCCGAAGGCAAGCACCAGGTCCGTCGGGGAACCTTGGACCCGGATGGAAAGGTTCGGATGGAAGGCGGCGCGGGATCGCACTTGGTCCACGCCTTGGCCCGGGCAAACGCACTGGTGCAGATCCCTGGAGACGTCACGGAACTCGCCGAAGGGGACGAAGTGGAAGTATGGATGCTGTGAATGAAACCTCCGGGGCTACAGAACCCGCCACTGGCCTGACCCATCTGAGGCAGGACGGCACCGCGCAGATGGTGGACGTCTCCCAGAAAGCTGTCACTACCCGCGAAGCAACTGCCACGGCTACGGTCCGCAGCACATCCAAGGTGCTGGCCCTCCTGGGCGCCGGCGAGTTGCCCAAGGGGGATGCCCTTGCGGTGGCGCGCGTTGCGGGAATCATGGCGGCGAAGAAGACGCCCGATCTGATTCCGCTGTGCCATCCGTTGCCGATCTCCAAGGTCACCGTGGATTTTGAGCTGGGCGCCGACTCTGTTGGCATCCTGGCAACCGTCAAGACCAAGGGTGTGACCGGAGTGGAAATGGAAGCGCTGACGGCCGCGTCGGTGGCCGCCTTGAGCGTCTACGACATGATCAAAGCTGTGGACAAGCATGCCGTGCTGACCGATATCCGTGTCCTGGCCAAGAGCGGCGGAAAAAGCGGCGACTGGGACCTCTCAGCACTTTCAACCGCGCAGGCAACCACAGAGTCAACCGCAGGGGAGGTCGGCGCGTGAGCGCGTGCGAGCCGAACGTGCAGCGGAAAGCCGGCGTCGTAATCGCTTCAACCCGGGCCGCTGCAGGAGTCTACGCCGACGAGACGGGGCCGATCATCCTCGATTGGCTCAAGGAGCACGGTTTTGATGCCTTTCCAACCATGGTGGTGCCGGACGGTGAGCCTGTTGGCGCTGCGCTGAGGGCCCTCCTGACCCAGGAGCCCGCCGTCGTGATCACCAGCGGTGGAACGGGCCTCAGCCCCGATGACCGCACGCCGGAAATGACACGGCCGCTGCTGGAACGTGAAATTCCGGGCATCATGGAGGGCATTCGGCGCGCGGGCGTGGCCAAAACTCCCATGGCCATGCTGAGCCGTGGCCACGCGGGAACAGCTGGAAAGACGTTCATCATCAACCTGCCCGGATCCCCGAAAGGCGTTATGGACGGGTTGGCTGTCCTGGACCCCGTGATCGGACACCTTTGTGAGCAATTGGAAGGAAACCATGGGCACTGAAACAAACTTCGAAGTGGTCAGCGCTGTCCTCAGCGCCGAGCCCATCTCCGTGGAACAAGCCATCAGGGCGGTGGAATCGGATACCGCGGGAGCGGTTGTCAGCTTCAGCGGCGTCGTCCGAAACCACGACGGCGGCAAGGCTGTGGACCGGCTGAGCTACAGCGCGCATCCCACAGCGCATCAGGTGATGTCAGAGGTGGTGGCGCAACTGGTAGCCGAGCATTCCGGAGAGGCTGCACAGCCGGTCCGGATCTGGGCAGCCCACAGGATCGGCATGCTGGAGATCGGGGACCCCGCTCTGGTATGCGCTGTGGCTGCTCCCCACCGCGGCCAGGCCTTCGCCGTGTGTTCCGAACTCGTGGATCGGGTCAAGGAGCAGGTCCCCATTTGGAAGGAACAGTTCTTCACTGATGGCACCGTGGAATGGGTGGGAGCAGGGGAGTAGGCCGGAGTAACGGTTCCTGCCGGGTTCCTGTCCGGCGGTAGGGTTAATGGCATGACCGAACAACTTGCTGTTGCAGTGCTGGGTGCCCACGGGCGTATGGGAATGGAAGCCGTTAAGGCTGTTGAGGCAGCCGAAGACATGAAGCTGGTTGCGGCTTTGGGCCGCGGCGATTCCTTGGAGAAACTGCTCGACGCCGGTGCACAGTATGTTGTTGACCTGACCGTTCCGGACACCACCGAAACCAACGTCCGCTTCGCGGTGGAGCACGGCATGCATGCCGTTGTAGGTACCACCGGGTGGAGTGCCGAACGCTTGGAATCCTTGCGCAGCCTCTTGGAACAGAAGCCGGCCACCGGCGTCCTGATTGCCCCTAACTTCGCCCTTGGGTCCGTGCTCGCATCCGCCTTCGCCGCCAAGGCGTCGCAGTACTTCGAGTCCGTGGAAATCATCGAACTGCATCACCCCAACAAAGTTGATGCCCCGTCCGGCACCGCCGTGCGCACGGCTCAATTGATCGCTGAAGCACGCCAGGACGCCGGTGTCCCGGCCAGCCCCGACGCAACCGAAACATCCCTGGATGGTGCACGTGGCTGCGACGTGGACGGTGTGCGTGTTCACAGTGTGCGTCTCCGCGGATTGGTAGCCCACCAGGAAGTACTTTTCGGCGGTCCCGGTGAGCAGCTGACGTTGCGGCACGATTCCTTCGACCGTGCGTCCTTCATGCCGGGCGTCCTGCTGGGGCTTCGCAAAGTTGCGGCCAACCCCGGCCTCACGGTGGGCCTGGATGGCTACCTGGATCTGGGGCTCTAAGCCATGGGTAATTTCTGGACCTCATTGAAGAAGAACCGAACCAAAATCTGGGTAGGTGCCATCACCCTGCTTTTGGTGCTGTACCTGGTGGTCTCGGTTCAGCGCTCGTTCCTTTTGCTCGGCGACCCCAACCTGGTGGCCAAGGGGATCGGAGCGGCCTATCTGGTCTTGCCTGTCGTCGGTGCGTGGGCACTCATCCGCGAGCTGCTCTTCGGCGCCCGGACAGAACAAATGGCCAAGGTCCTGGAGGCCGAGGGCGGGTTGCCGGTGGATGAACTTCCGCGGACGCCCGGCGGCCGCATAGTCCGCGCCGCCGCTGACGCCGAGTTTGAGAAGTACCGCGTTGAGGCTGAGGCCGCACCGGAGGACTGGCGCTCCTGGTTCCGTCTGAGCTGCGCCTACGATGCTTCCGGGGACCGTAAACGTGCCCGCGCATCGATGCGTGACGCCGTGAAGCTCTTCCGTTCTCAGCCCACAGCAGCAGGCCGTTGACCACCCAGGCTTGATGCGGTGTGGGCTACCCATTCCAAGGGCCCGCGCCGCCGGAGGACGGCGAAACAGATGCCAATCGCTACGGCGGTCAGGGCCTGGGCCCAGTACATTCCTTCGTCCGTCCACCCGGAAGGATAGGGCTGGTTGGTGAAGCCGGACAGCACCCAGACGTGGGCGGAGTAAAGGCTCAGGGTCATGGCACCCGGCCCGCTCAGCAGGATCAGGAAATTGACCTTGACCCGCTCCGCCAGGGTGCCGAGCAACAAGAACAACCCCACCACGGCCGCAGCAACGCCGCCGCTATGCAGCAGGTCCAAGGTAGTTCCGGCATGCGGAGCTGCCGTTGCCAGCCACCACCACGAGCCGGTCTGTTCCAAGCCGGTGACATTGACCTGAAGCATGCTTTCCAAGGGATATCCCCTGGTGACAGGGAGGGCTGACAAGGCAGTCCGTCCACCCCACGCCTCCATGGCGAGGATCCCGACCACTTTTGCCACCCCGGCAATCGTAATCCCGCAGGTCACCAGCAGCAGCTGGACTCTCGCCGTCGTCAGCGCCAAGCGGCCGATCACCAATCCGACCAGTAGATATGAGAGCCACTGAAACACGGGGTAATAGCCGGTGAAAAAGAGGTCGGCGAGCAGACGCGCAGGCGTGCCGAAATCCTCCCAATTGGGGTTGTGGCCCAGCTTCAGGGGAGGGTTTGCGTCCAGCAGCAGCGGACGAACCAAGTACGCAAGCAGCGGAGACAACAGGACCCAGCCGATTGCCCAGAAGCAGAGTGCCTTGAGCCGGAGGCCCAGGAAAGGCAAGATGCACAGGAACAGGACTGCATAGTGAACCAGGATCACGGCCACGTTGACGTCAAGGCCTCCCAGCATCAGTCCGACGACGGCGATCACCAAGGCGCGCAGGGCAACTCCGCGCCGGGCAGCCCACAGTTCCGCACCGCTGCGCGGTTCTTGCTTGCCGGTACTGAGCGCCAGGCCGATTCCGGCCAATACCGCAAAGAGTGCTGAGGAACGGCCTGAAAACACCAGCCCCACAAACGTTGGCTCCCACTGCGGCGCGGGACCGAACGTCGGCATCACGTGCGTGGCCATCATCCCCAGCAGTGCGGCGCCCCGGGCGGCATCAATACCTGTGAGCCGAGAGGAGACCTTGCTCTTACCCGGGGCTTTTCGCGGAGGCGCTGTCTCTTGCGAAGTCATGCAGCGATCGTCTCATAAGCGTGTGATTGGCATCTGCGATGTGACACGAATCCCTTGTATTCGAACATATGTTCGAATAGCATTGCTGCATGAACGATGCATCCAAGCCGCCGGCAGGCCTCCAGGGTCCCATGAAAGCCATGAGCCCCGGCGTGGTCGACTTCCTTTTCAGGCAGCTCGTTTCCGGCGAGCCTCCGGAAGATACCCAGTGGCGCCGCGAGGGTACAGTGCTGGCTGAGCAGGTGCCGGGCGCTGAACTGGCACGCCGGCTGGCCGAGACGGACTTGGCCTCGTTGACGCCCCTTGAGCTCTTTGAGTACGTCCGCGCTTCCCAGCGACTCGTGGCTTGGGCGGAGCAGCTCAAGGAGCGGGCTGTGGCGCACTATTGCGCGGAGGAGCCTGCGCGGGCGCCTAAACCGGCGTGAGGCCCGCCGTTACCTCATGACATCTGCGGTTCAGGTCAGTTGCGTGTGGCTCCGCCACTGATGACGGAGGACCATCAGGCGGGATCCATTCTTCCAACGAGGCTGTCACAGGGTAACGTTTTTCGTATGTCTGACTTGCGCGCCCACACTCCCGCCCTTGGTACCCTGCTGACCGCCATGGTCACCCCGTTCACTGAAGACGGCAAGGTGGACTATGACCAAGCCGCAGCGCTGGCAGAGAAGCTCGTCCAGGACGGTTGCGATGGCCTCGTGGTCACCGGCACCACTGGAGAGACCTCAACCCTTACAGACGACGAAAACCTTGGTATGTTCCGGGCGGTCAAAGAGGCCGTTGGCGGCAAGGCTGCCATCATTGCCGGCACCGGCACCAATGACACTGCACACTCCGTGCACCTCTCGCAGCGCGCGGCAGAACTCGGCGTTGATGGTCTCCTGATCGTCACGCCCTACTACAACAAGCCCAGCCAGGCGGGCGTTCGTGCACATTTTGAGACGATCGCCTCGGCTACGGACCTTCCCGTCATGCTCTATGACATCCCGGGCCGTTCCTCCATTGCGATCGCTCCGGAGACCATGATTGCGCTGGCAAAGCACCAAAACATCGTGGCCGTCAAGGACGCCAAAGCAGATTTCGCTGCCGCAACGCGGGTAATGGCTGAGACGGACCTGGTGTTCTACTCCGGTGATGACGGCCTGACGCTGCAGTGGATGGCGCTGGGCGCCGTCGGCTTGGTGGGCGTCACCACCCATGTAGCCACCCGCCGTTTCCGTGAGCTTGTGGACGCCGTAAATGCCAGCGACCTCGCCACGGCAAGGGCCATCAATTTTGAACTGGAACCCGTCATACGAGCAACCATGACGCGGGTCCAAGGCGCAGTAGCCGCCAAGCAGATTCTCAAGTGGCAGGGAGTCCTGCCCAACTCGGTTGTCCGTTTGCCCCTCGTGGAGCCGGACGCGGCCGAGATCGACATCATCCGCGGGGATTTGGCGCAAGCCGGAATGGACTTCGACGTCCAGGACGGTTCCGCCGGAAAGTAGCAAAACATGACCCAAACCGCCCTTCCCGGACTGGTTACGCCGCCGAAACTGCCCAAAGGTACGTTGCGGATTGTCCCGCTCGGTGGACTGGGAGAGATTGGCCGCAACATGGCGGTCTTCGAAATCGACGGCAAACTGCTGGTGGTTGACTGCGGCGTGCTCTTCCCCGAAGAGACCCAGCCCGGCGTCGACTTGATCCTGCCTGATTTCTCGTACATCGAGAACCGGTTGCAGGACATCGTAGGCGTCGTGCTGACCCATGGTCACGAGGACCACATTGGTGCAGTTCCGTACCTCCTGCGCCTCAAAGCTGACATCCCTCTGATCGGATCGCAGCTGACCCTTGCCCTGGTGGAAGCCAAGCTTCAGGAACACCGGATCAAGCCCTACACGCTCACCGTCACGGAAGGGCAGGTGGAGCAGTTCGGCCCGTTCGAATGCGAGTTTGTGGCAGTCAACCACTCCATTCCGGATGCCTTGGCAGTTTTCATCCGCACAGAAGGCGGAAACGTCCTTCACACCGGCGACTTCAAGATGGATCAGTTGCCGCTGGATGGCCGCATCACGGACCTTCGGCACTTCGCCCGTTTGGGCGAAGAGGGTGTGGACCTGTTCATGGCGGACTCCACCAACGCTGACGTGCCTGGATTCACCACGGCTGAAAAAGAAATCGGCCCCACCCTGGACCGGTTGTTCGGGCAGGCCAGGAAGCGCATCATCGTGGCTTCCTTCTCCTCTCACGTCCACCGTGTCCAGCAGGTTCTGGATGCCGCAGCCAAGCACAACCGCAAGGTGGCCTTCGTGGGCCGGTCGATGGTCCGCAACATGGCCATCGCCGCCAAGCTCGGGTACTTGGATGTGCCTGAAGGCATCCTGGTGGACATCAAGAACATCGACAACATGCCGGACGACCGCGTAGTCCTCATGTCCACGGGTTCCCAGGGAGAGCCGATGGCAGCGCTCTCACGTATGGCCAACGGCGATCACCGCGTGATTGTGGGCAAGGGCGATACCGTGATCCTGGCTTCCAGTCTTATCCCGGGCAATGAAAACGCCGTTTTCCGCATCATCAACGGCCTCCTGAAGCTCGGCGCAGACGTGATTCACAAGGGCACTGCCAAGGTCCACGTGTCCGGGCACGCTGCGGCCGGTGAACTGCTTTACTGCTACAACATCCTTGAGCCCCTCAATGCCATGCCCGTTCACGGTGAAACACGCCACCTGATTGCCAATGGCAACATTGCACTCGAATCCGGCGTTCCGTCCGAGGGCATCATCCTGAGCGACAACGGCACAGTGATTGACCTCAAGGACCATAAGGCAAATGTGGTGGGCCAGGTGGAAGTCGGCTTCGTCTACGTCGACGGTTCCAGCGTGGGCGAAATTACCGACGCCGACCTCAAGGATCGTCGCGTCCTGGGGGATGAGGGCTTCATTTCCGTCATCACTGTCATCAGCCGCACCACCGGCAAGATCGTCTCCGGTCCGGAGATCCATGCACGTGGCGTAGCGGAGGATGATTCCGTGTTTGACGAGATCATTCCCAAGATCAACGCCGCGCTCGAAGAAGCTGTGCTGAACCACACGGATCACACCAACCACCAGTTGCAGCAGGTGGTCCGCAGGATCATCGGAACCTGGGTCAACCGTAAGCTCCGCCGCCGCCCCATGATTATCCCGGTAGTCCTGGAGGCGTAGCCGCCAAGCAACATGAATGCCCAAGGGGGCCTGAAATCCGCGGATTTCAGGCCCCCTTGCGGTAGCGTGGCACTTATGGCGACCCGTACTACCTCCACGCCACGAGGCAGCTCAAGCAGCAAATCCGGCGGCACAGGCCGAAGCGGAGCTGCATCCAAAACCAGCGCCGCAGCCAGCAAAAGCGGTCGTGGCAGCACTGCCCGCACCAAGCAAGCGGCCGCCGTCGAGCCCCAAGCGCCGCTGCCGCTGCGCATGCTGTCAGGTTTCTGGCAAGGCATAGGCCATGTGGTGGGCGCCGGGGTCCGGCGAATCGGCTACGACGTCAGCGATCTCGACCCCGCTGATCGCCGGGATGGTGCAGCCCTGTTCAATTTGGTGCTGGGCATCGCCATCGCCACCTTTGCCTGGTGGGGTCTTACAGGCTGGCTTCCGGACATGGTCTACAGCGTGGTCAACGGCACTTTTGGATGGATGTCCCTCATCCTGCCGTTCATGCTGTTCGTCTGTGCTTTCCGGCTCTTCCGTAAGCCGCAGGACGGACGCGGCAACAACCGTGTGGGCATCGGCTTCATGATCATGACCTTGGCCGGCTCCGGCCTGGCCCATGTGATCGGCGGGCTGCCCACGGTTGCGGACGGTTTCGACGGCTTACGCAAGGCCGGCGGAATGTTGGGCTTCCTCGCGGCCGCTCCCTTGGCTGCGATCCACGTGGCTGTTCCCGTTGTTCTGTACGGACTGCTGGCGTTCGTATCCGTGCTGATCGTGACTGCCACGCCGTTCGGTGCCATTCCGTCCCGTATCCGGGGCGCCTACGAGCACCTTATGGGCGTGGACCTTATGGACGAGTCCGGCAAGGACGCCCACGACCGCAGCTACCTCTATGAGAATGAAGCTGCCGCCAAGCCCAAGAAGAAAAAGCGCATGCGCTTCTTCGGCAAGGACGAGGAAGCGGACACCGGCTTGGAGGGCTACGTCGGGGACGAGGCTTTCGAGCACGCAATAGTCGACGACGACGAGAACCCGGATACGCCTGCACCACGGGTTCCCCCGGGTGTGCGTCGTCCAACCCAGGCGGAGATCGCCGTCGGGAAGATCAAGGCCGCCCAGGGCCTGGGTGCCAACCCCGGGATCGAGAACCCCACCGAGGCCATCCCGATTCTTACTCCGGAGATCTCTGCACCCGCGCCTCAGGTTGCGCAGGTTCCGGCGAAGCCCACAGGGGCACCCCTCCCGCAAACGCCCATCCCTCAACGCACAGAGCAGCTTTCCTTGGCCGGCGACGTCACCTACACCTTGCCGGCCTCTGATTACCTCACGCCGGGCTCCATCCCGAAGGAGCGCACGGAAGCCAACGACGCCGTCGTCGCGGCCTTGACGGACACTCTCACGCAGTTCAATGTTGAGGCCGCTGTAACGGGCTTCAGCCGTGGTCCTACTGTGACGCGCTATGAGATCGAACTCTCGCCCGGCACCAAAGTGGAGCGCGTTACGGCGCTGTCCAAGAACATTTCCTACGCCGTTGCGTCCAGTGACGTGCGTATCCTGAGCCCCATCCCCGGCAAATCAGCCATCGGCATCGAGATTCCCAACACGGACCGCGAAACGGTGTCGCTGGGCGATGTGCTTCGAAGCCAGAATGCGCGCCGTACGGACCACCCGATGGTCATGGGCGTCGGCAAGGATGTTGAGGGCGGCTACGTCGTAGCCAACCTCGCCAAGATGCCCCACTTGCTCGTCGCCGGTGCCACCGGTGCCGGTAAGTCCAGCTTCGTGAACTCCATGATCACCTCCATCCTCATGCGGGCCACGCCGGATGAGGTGCGAATGGTCATGGTGGACCCCAAGCGTGTGGAGCTCACCGCCTACGAGGGTGTGCCGCACCTCATCACGCCCATCATTACCAACCCCAAGAAGGCCGCCGAGGCCCTTCAATGGGTGGTCCGGGAGATGGACGCCCGCTACGACGACCTCGCCAATTACGGCTACAAGCACATTGACGATTTCAACAAGGCGGTCAGGGCAGGCAAGGTTGTGCCGCCCGTGGACTCAAAGCGCATCATCAAGCCTTACCCGTATCTGCTGGTGATCGTTGACGAGCTCGCAGACCTCATGATGGTTGCACCGCGGGACGTCGAAGACTCGATCGTCCGCATCACCCAGCTCGCACGTGCCGCCGGCATCCACTTGGTGCTGGCAACCCAGCGTCCATCCGTGGACGTTGTGACGGGCCTGATCAAGGCGAACGTGCCATCCCGTATGGCGTTCGCCACATCGTCGGTCACTGACTCCCGTGTTGTGTTGGACCAGCCGGGCGCTGAGAAGCTGATCGGACAAGGTGACGCGCTGTTCCTCCCGATGGGCGCTTCCAAGGCCATGCGTGTCCAGGGTGCCTGGGTGACCGAATCAGAGATCCATAAAGTTGTGGAGCACGTCAAGGGGCAGTTGCAGGCCGTTTACCGCGACGACGTCGCTGCAGAGGCGCCCAAGAAGCAGATCGATGACGACATCGGAGACGACCTCGAGGTCCTTCTTCAGGCAACGGAACTCGTGGTGACCACCCAGTTCGGTTCAACGTCCATGCTTCAGCGAAAGCTTCGCGTGGGCTTTGCCAAGGCCGGCCGGCTCATGGACCTCCTGGAATCCCGCGGGGTTGTGGGACCATCCGAGGGGTCCAAAGCCCGTGACGTCCTTGTCAAGCCTGATGACCTCGCCGCTGTTCTTGCCGCGATGAAGGGCCAGGAGTCACCTGCGGCGCCGGACGCCCACACGGCGGCACTGAGCGAGAACGCAAACTCGAACATCGCCGTCGGCGGTTATGCCGAGGACCTCGTTCAGGCGGACCTGGACAATAGGACGCAAGCGATCGAATATTACGACGGCGCCGACGCACCGAATGATGACGACGACAGCGGCGAGGACGCTTGGTCGCTCACGGGAAGGTAGCCCAGAGAGGGTAGCCTTGTGGGGTGACTACAGCCGAGGGTGATAACGCGACTTCCAGCAGCTCCGACGTCTGGAACCTGCCCAACATCCTCACCATGCTCCGCATCGCCTTGGTTCCGTTCTTTGTATGGTTCCTTGTGGCCGATGACGGCGAGTACGGTATCTGGCGCTGGGCGGCCGTTGTAGCCTTCGCCGTAGCGATCTATACGGACAAGCTCGACGGCGACATCGCCAGGGCCAGGGGCCTGATCACCAATTTCGGCAAGATCGCCGATCCCATTGCCGACAAACTGCTGATCGGTTCCGCGCTGGTTCTCCTATCCATCGTGGGAGAGTTGCCCTGGTGGGTGACCATCCTTATCCTCGTCCGTGAATGGGGGATTACCGCGCTCAGGTTCGTCGTCATCAAGTACGGCGTCATGCCCGCCTCACGGGGCGGCAAACTGAAAACGGTCATCCAAACGGTGGCCATCTTCCTCTACATCCTTCCTCTGAAGGCGATCGCTCCATGGCTGGGGGACCTCGCCTTCTGGGTCATGATGCTGGCTCTTGCCATCACGCTGTGGACCGGAGTGGAATATGTGGTCCAGGCGCTGAAGCTGCGTGCGGCAGGACGGCGTGCATGACGGACCACGAAGGTCCATCCGCGGCCGCACTTACCTCCACCGCTGCGGTCGCCATGGCAATCGGAAACAAACTCACCGTCGCTACGGCGGAGTCATTGACAGCAGGAATGGTTGCTTCAAGGCTGGCCAACACTCCGGGAGCATCCGGGATGCTTCAGGGCGGCGTGGTCGCCTACCAGAACTCGGTGAAGGCCGGCGTCCTGGGGGTTTCGCAGGAGCTGTTGGACGCAGTAGGTTCCGTTGACGGGCAAGTGGCTGAGGCAATGGCCGACGGCGCCCGGCGGGTCTGCGGGGCGGACCTCGGGATTTCCACCACGGGAGTTGCGGGACCTGAGCCACACGACGGCAAGGCAGTAGGAACGGTGTTCATCGGAATTGCCCGTGAATCCGGGGCAGAGTCGTTTGAATACAGCTTTTCGGGGGACAGGCATGCCATCAGGGAACAAGCTTGCGAAGCCGCCATGGCGCGTCTGCTTGCTGCGCTGAGTGACGTTGGTTACCGTTCGTAAAGTAGTCGGGAACAAAAACTGATTGCCAATAGTTGTGTCATTGTGTCGCTTCGGAAGAGCCGGGGCGCCTAGGATGTAAAAACCAACCCGGTCCGCCAGCCAGCGAACCGGATGAATGAGGGAGCAAGGCGATACAGATGGTAAAGCAGCCCGTATCCGTAAACGGCGTTGTCCGCTGGAAGGATGTGGGCTTGGCTGATCAGACACAGAGCGAGCAGAAGGAGCGCAAAATGGTTGTACTACGCCACGAGATCGGTGATGTACTGCGCGATGTCCGCCAGCGTCAGGGCCGTACCCTCCGCGAGGTTTCGCACAGCGCCCGCGTGTCACTCGGTTACTTGAGTGAAGTTGAACGCGGCCAAAAGGAGGCTTCTTCCGAGCTCCTGTCTTCTATCTGCACAGCCCTGGATGTTCCGTTGTCCCACATGCTTCGTGAAGTCAGCGATCGCGTGGCCGTCGCAGAAGGTGTTGCAGTTCCGGACACCGTTCCGCAGGAATTCTCCCAGCGTTATGGTCGCGATCTGGACCTCACGGACGATTTCCCGCAGGGCATGCTCTCCGGGGCCCGGTAGCCGTTCCACCATAGTCATGAGAATGGCCCCCAGCCTGAGGCTGGGGGCCTTTTCGTTGTGTGCGCAAGGTGCCTTGGAGGGGGCGCCGCTTAGACGGTGTCGGGTTTGTCCTCGAGGTCGGCTTCCGGTTCCTTCACGCTGAGGACGCCATCGCCGTAAATGGCATTGAGGCGCCCCATATAGTCAGCAAGAGTCTGGACGTCCTCAAGAGGCCATTCGCCCAGCCGTTCACGGAATACTTGCCTCCGCGCGTCCTGAACCTGGTGCATCTTCTCTTCGCCCTTGTCCGTCAACCGAATGGATTGGGCCCTGCCGTCCTGGGGATCCGCTTCCTTGTAGACAAGGCCGATGCCCTCCAGGAAGGCGATCTGACGGCTTACCGAAGGCTTGCCCACCCCAATGCAGGTGGCAAGGTCCGTAAGCCGGATGGGACCTTCCCTGCGGATGACGGTAAGGAGCCCGTAGGCGGCGGGTTCCATGTCCGGATGGACCTGGCGTGACAATTGGTGGGAGATCGAACGGGCGCGGCGCCAGAGCAGGCTCAGCTGGTGTTCCACCTGCTGGAGGGCGTCGTCCACGGCGTCGCCTGGCACGGCCGTGGCGGGCGTGCTCTGGAGAGGATTGCTCATGGCAACCATTCTAGAGTCCGGTGCCATGAGAGACTCTATCCGTGAGGGCAAGTGACTTTTGGCGATTGATGGACGACGAATTCGGGGCAGGCTACTCCCGTGTCCTGGCCAACTCCCTGGTACTCGCAGGCGTGGGCGGACGGACTGCGGTGGAGGCATTGGCTTCCGGCTACCAGCCCCGCGAGGTGTGGTTGGCCGTGTGCGAGGTTCAGGATGTTCCGGCCGAGCGAAGGCTGGGCAAGGACATCAGACCCGCCTCAAACTGACCACTTGTGTCTCGCTGGGGTAAAGGGCCCTGGAAGACACACCGTGCCCTTCATTCGAATATCTGTTCGGATGGGGATATGCTCCTGAAAGAGGAAAATTGATCCTGAACGACGCGTCCGGGGCATGCCGACAGTCCTGTTTATCCACATAGCAGGGGTTGGCTTGTAAAAATGTCAGGGCGCCGTAATAGCGTCTGACATGACAGGAAAGCGGCCTTTCAGGCCACTCCACAGCGAGAAAGCATCAGAGGTGTGAACCATGGCGGCAGCCCCGGATCGTGAGAAGGCGCTCGAAGCAGCGCTTGCCCAGATCGACAAGCAGTTCGGTAAAGGCTCTATCATGCGTCTGGGTGATGACACCCGGGCACCGATTGAGGTCATTCCCACCGGCTCCATTGCACTGGATGTCGCCCTTGGCATTGGTGGCCTGCCCCGTGGCCGCGTCGTGGAAATCTACGGTCCGGAATCCTCGGGTAAAACCACCGTGGCACTTCACGCCGTAGCCAATGCACAGCGCGCCGGCGGCATCGCGGCCTTCATCGACGCCGAACACGCGCTTGATCCGGACTACGCCGCCAAGCTTGGCGTGGATACGGACGCGCTCCTGGTCTCCCAGCCGGACACCGGCGAGCAAGCCCTCGAAATCATGGACATGCTGGTGGGCTCCGGTTCGCTGGACATCGTGGTCATCGACTCCGTGGCAGCCCTGGTACCCCGCGCTGAAATCGAAGGCGAAATGGGCGACTCCCACGTTGGCCTCCAAGCCAGGCTCATGAGCCAGGCATTGCGAAAGATCACCGGTCGCTTGAGCCAGACCAAGACCACTGCCATCTTCATCAACCAGCTGCGTGAAAAGATCGGCGTGTTCTTCGGATCCCCGGAAACCACCACGGGTGGTAAGGCGCTGAAGTTCTATGCGTCAGTGCGAATCGACGTTCGCCGCATTCAGACCCTGAAGGAAGGCGCGGACTCCGTCGGGAACCGCACCAAGGCAAAGATCGTCAAGAACAAGATGGCACCGCCCTTCAAGATCGCCGAGTTCGACATCATCTATGGTCAGGGCATCTCCCGCGAGGGCGGCATCATTGACATGGGTGTGGAGCACGGCATCATCAAGAAATCGGGTTCGTGGTTCACCTATGATGGCGATCAATTGGGCCAGGGCATGGAGAACTCGCGTCGCTTCCTGCGCGACAACCCTGAGCTCGCCCAGGAGCTGGAGCGCCTGATCAAGGAAAAGCTCGGCGTGGGCGTCGCCAAGGCTGAAGAAGATTCCCCGAAGCTGAAGGCCGTTGACGGCTAGAAGACGGCCGGATCCGGATTCTTCCGTATCGGCCGATCCTGAGCCTGATCCCGAATCCGTGGCGCGTGCCATCGTCTTGAGGCAGTTGACGATGGCGCCGCGGAGCCGGCTGCAGTTGTCCCGTAAGCTCGCGGAGCGGAATGTTCCCGAGGACGTGGCTGAGGCAGTCTTGGATCGCTTCGAAGAAGTTCAGCTGATCGATGATGCCGAGTTTGCCAGGATGTGGGTGCGTAGCCGCTCCCAAAGCAAAAAGCTTGCGAAGGGCGCCATCCGTCGCGAACTGGCAGACAAAGGCATCGAGCTGGATGCGGCTGAAGAAGCACTATCGCAGCTCAGCGACCAAGACGAGGAATTGGCTGCCCGGGAGCTGGTTCAGCGCAAGCTGCGGCCCAGTATGGATCTAAGCGATCGGGCAGAGCGGGAAAAGTACACCCGCCGGCTGGCCTCGATGCTTGCACGCAAAGGCTACGCCCCCTCCATGGCATTCAGGATCGTCGGTGAGGTGCTTGCGGAAGCCGGTACCCTTGAGTAGTGAGTTTGACCATTCCTTCCCCATCAGCTGCCACCTCTCCTTCTGTTGACCCCGGGACTGCTGCAGAGCCACGTGCCACTGCAGTACCGGGAAATACTGCAGAGCCTCGGACCTACCAGGTTCGGACGTTCGGCTGCCAGATGAACGTCCATGATTCAGAACGCATGGCGGGACTTCTCGAAGAAGCCGGGTACGTGCCAGCTGATGGTGAGGTGGCGGACGTCGTGGTGTTCAACACCTGTGCTGTCCGTGAAAATGCAGACAACAAACTCTATGGAAACCTTGGCCAGCTGCGGCAGGTCAAAGAGGCCAACCCCTCCATGCAGATTGCCGTTGGCGGTTGCCTGGCTCAGAAGGATCGCGAAACCATCGTCAAGAAGGCGCCGTGGGTGGACGCCGTGTTCGGTACACACAACGTGGGGGCGCTGCCGGCCCTGCTGAACCGTGCACGGCACAACAACGAGGCACAGCTGGAGATTCTCGAATCCCTGGACGTTTTTCCATCGACGCTCCCCACCAAGCGTGATTCTGTGTACGCGGGTTGGGTTTCGATTTCGGTGGGGTGCAACAACACGTGCACGTTCTGCATTGTTCCTTCACTGCGTGGCAAGGAGAAGGACCGGCGCCCGGGAGAAATTCTGGCGGAAATCCAAGCGCTAGTGGATGACGGAGCTGTTGAAGTTACGCTCCTGGGCCAGAACGTAAATTCCTATGGTGTGGAATTCGGTGACCGCCAGGCATTCTCCAAACTCCTGCGGGCATGCGGAGAAATTGAAGGGCTGGAGCGCGTTCGTTTCACCAGCCCGCATCCCGCGGCTTTCACCGACGACGTCATTGATGCCATGGCAGAGACACACAACGCCATGCCCCAGCTGCACATGCCTCTGCAGTCCGGCTCAGACAAGGTGCTCAAGGACATGCGCCGTTCCTACCGATCAAGCAAGTTCCTGGGAATTCTGGACAAGGTACGCGAACGAATCCCGCACGCCGCTATCACCACAGACATCATTGTTGGCTTCCCGGGCGAAACCGAAGAAGATTTCCAAGCCACCCTGGATGTAGTGGAGAAGTCGCGGTTTGCCTCCGCCTTCACGTTCCAGTACTCCAAGCGTCCCGGCACACCGGCTGCCGACCTTCCCGGGCAACTGCCCAAGTCTGTGGTGCAGGAGCGCTACGAACGCCTTACCGCGCTGCAGGATCGTATTGCTGCAGAAGAGAACGTCAAGCAGCTTGGACGCAAAGTAGAGGTACTGGTCACTGCGCAGTCAGGACGAAAAGCCGGCGAAACACATCGGTTGTCCGGTCGATCCAAGGACCAAAGGTTGGTTCACTTCTCCGTTCCGGACGGTGCTGAGACTCCGCGGCCCGGTGACTTCGTCACGGTGACCATTACCGAGGCCGCTGCGTTCCACCTCGTAGCGGATCCGGCAGCACCGGAGGACTACATTTTGCGCCGCTCGCGTGCAGGCGATGCTTGGGATCGCTCACAGGCTGATTCCTGTGGGGTTCCGGCTGCAGGAGCTGCATCGGGCAAGGCCGGGGTGTCCTTGGGTATGCCGTCGCTGCCTGTTCGCCGCGCTTAGGGGCGGACCACAGGATCACATGTCGCGCTCCAACCAGGAACTAACACAACCCGCCGAACTTACCCAGCCTGTCATTGCCGTAGTTGGTCCCACGGGCTCAGGTAAGTCGGATCTGGGAGTTAACCTGGCCCTGGCCTTGAACGGCGAAGTCATCAACGCCGACGCCTTGCAGTTCTACCGTGGCATGGATATCGGGACCGCCAAGATCACCAAGGATGAGCGCAGGGGAGTCCCGCACCACCTGCTGGACATCATGGACGTCACCCAGGAAGCCAGCGTTGCGGACTTCCAAAGTGAATGCCGCACAGCCATTGCTGACATCCACTCCCGCGGAAAGCGCGCCATTCTTGTGGGTGGTTCAGGCCTGTATGTTCGAGCCGCCGTGGACGTCCTGGAGTTCCCGGGCACTGATCCCGAACTCCGTAGACGCTTGGAAGAAGAGTGCGAAACGCAGGGGCTGGCGCCCCTGCGGGCTCGCCTTGAGGAGGTGGATCCCGTTTCGGCCGCCCGCCTTGGCGATGCCCGGCGCGTGATCCGTGCCTTGGAGGTACACGGCCTCACTGGCCGTCCCTTCAGTTCGTTCATGCCGCAGCGTGAGTATTTCCAGCCAGCCCTGCAGATCGGGCTGGACGTCGATCGGGAACAACTGAGGGAACGCCTGGCACTAAGGGTGCACCGGATGGTTGAGGATGGGCTCCTGCAGGAAGTTGAACGGCTGGATGCCATGGGGTTGCGGACAGGCAAGACAGCTTCGCGGGCCTTGGGTTATGCCCAGTTTCTGAAGGTTTTGGACGGGGAGATGGCAGCCGACGCTGCAGCAGAGGAAACCATTGTGGCAACACGGCAGTTTGCACGGCGGCAGCTGACGTGGTTCAGGGCAGATCCCCGGATCACGTGGCTCGACTGGAAGGATCCCGAGCTGACCGCCAAGGCCGTTGAAGCGGTTCTGACCGTCGGACAGTAGCCCACGCAATTTCTGACCGAACACGCGTGGCGGGTAGCCTTGGTCCATGGATCAAACCGCCGCAGTTCCCGCCCGTCAGCCCGCACATGCGGATGCTCCGGTGACACCCTCCAGTCTTGCTGGCCTGGCGTTCTCAAAGGGCCACGGAACGGGCAACGACTTTGTCCTGATTGCTGATCCCGGCGATGCCCATGAGATCACTGCGGAGCATGTGGTTCAGCTATGCGACCGCCACGTTGGCATCGGTGGCGACGGGCTCATCCGTGCGGTCCCTTCCCGCTTCCTTCCTGAAGGCCGCGTTGCCTTGGAACAGGATCCCGAAGCAGAGTGGTTCATGGACTACCGCAACGGTGACGGTTCGCTCTCGGAAATGTGCGGCAACGGAGTGCGTGTCTTCGTCCATTTCCTGATCGCCGAAGGGCTGGTGGACCTTGGCCCCGGGCAGACACTTGCTATCGGAACCCGCGGCGGCGTGAAGAAGGTTGTGCGGACGGCCAACGGCTATGCCGTGGATATGGGCCCGTGGGAGTTCATCTTCCCGGACGAAGCCAAGAGCAAAGCCATGGATGCGCTGGTCAGTGCCGATGGCTTGGAAGTAGCAAGGCCCGGCCTCTCAGTCAGCATGGGCAACCCTCACACGGTAGTTGCACTCGCCGAACTCAAGGAGCTCGCGGCTACACAACTGTTCAAAGTTCCTGTGGTGGATCCCAAACCGGCCAACGGGACCAACGTCGAGTTCGTTGTTCCCGCCGAGCCACTGGTTGAGGACGGCGTAGGTACCATCACCATGCGCGTTCATGAGCGCGGTGTGGGGGAGACCCAGTCCTGTGGCACCGGTGCGTGCGCCGCCGCCGTCGCCATTCGTCACTGGGCCGGCGACGCGGCCCCGAACGACTGGCACGTCAACGTACCGGGCGGCGTCGTATCCGTGAAGTTCTTCCCCGGCGCAGGCGGACGCGAGCATGTAGAACTCAGCGGCCCCGCCGTCATTGTGGCTACCGGGACGCTTTCCTGACCCTTATGATCCTGAACGTCTTGGACGTGCTTTCGCGTGAGACCGTGTACGAGCTGTCCAGCTCGGCGGCCAGCCACCGCTGGAGTGAATCCGAGCCCAGGTTCTTCTGAACAACCAACCAGGCGCTGCCTCCTGGCGCCAGCCGGGGCAGCCAGGTCAGCAGCAGCGAGTGAAGTTCGTCCTTGCCGATCCGGATGGGCGGGTTGGACCAGATGGTGTCGAATTCGACGGCGGGATCTACCTCGTGCGGGAGGCTGGCGGTGACATTACTGAGACCGAGCGCCGCAGCGTTCTCGTTAGTCAACGTGATGCAACGCTCATTGACGTCCACGGCGTAAACACGGGCATGCGGTGCCATGAGGCCCAAAGTAAGGGCAATCGGGCCCCAGCCGCAGCCGATGTCCAGCAAATTCCCCGTCGGTGACGGCGCGGGAACCTCGGCGAACAGTACTGCCGTACCTTTGTCCACGCCGTCCGGGCTGAAGATACCTGACGAGGTCTGCAGCCGGCGCGTGGCTCCAGCAAGTTCCACTGTCAGTGGCTTGCGCGTAAATGGTCCGGCCGGTTGGGCGCTGAAATAGTGAGCAGACTCCATAATTTGCCAGATTAGTTGGCTATCGTCTGCTTGGGAAACCGCCTCCTTCCTCAGCACGTTTGACAGCGGCTGCTAAAGTGGAATGCATGTTCTTGATCTTTGAGTAATCAGCCCTAACGCCTG
This sequence comes from Arthrobacter sp. 9V, assembly GCF_902506065.1. Taxonomy (GTDB): domain Bacteria; phylum Actinomycetota; class Actinomycetes; order Actinomycetales; family Micrococcaceae; genus Arthrobacter. The sequence goes on along the minus strand of NZ_LR732912.1, from coordinate 3,021,285 downwards.
AGCCATCGGGCGTTATTGGCACCGCCCGCGACGCAGGCCGGTTTTGGCATTTCGCCTATTCCGGCCATTCCGCCCGGCGGTCCCTCAGGCTAAGTCCGTTGGCTCCGCTTCATGGAGCCGGACACTCTGAAGATCCCGTCAGTTCATTTGCAGTGAACCGCCGCGTTGACCACGGCCCCTGCAGTACCACTGGCAAAGCATCCTCACCTCGGCCCAAGGACCTCCCGCGGATTCCATCACGCCACATTTACAGCAGCCGCCTCCTTGGTACGGGGCGGCCGTTCAGGACAGAGGAGGCCCTTTTGGCCGATGCCCGTCAGCCCAGCGCGAAGAGCGCCCCATCGAGCAGCAAACAGCACTATTCTGGAATTGCCAAACAGTCTAAGGAGACCATGACCACCCAGAAGCACTCCGGATCCGATTCCGACGCCCAGGACATGAGTCCTGAACAAATCCAGGCCGTGATCGACCGGATTCTTTCCAAGGATGTACCTGCGCAGGCATCCGAGGACAACGACGCCGGCGTGTTCGGCAAGGCGCAGGCAATTTCCACGCTGGACCAGGAACACAGCATCTACGACGGCGACCAGGAAGATTTGGCCGAACGCCGCGCCCTTCGCCGCACCGCGGGCATGTCCACCGAACTTGAGGACGTCACAGAGGTTGAATACCGGCAGCTGCGCCTCGAACGCGTAGTACTGGCTGGACTGTGGACCGAGGGGACTCTTGCCGATGCGGAGAACTCCCTCCGCGAGCTCGCTGCGCTGGCCGAGACTGCCGGATCAGAAGTACTGGACGGCCTGGTTCAGCGCCGGCAGAAGCCGGACCCCGGGACGTTCCTCGGGTCGGGTAAGGCCCAGGAGCTCAAGGACATCGTTGCCGCCACCGGCGCGGACACTGTGGTGGTGGACACCGAGCTGGCACCCTCGCAACGACGTGGCCTTGAAGACATCGTGAAGGTCAAGGTTGTTGACCGCACCACGCTGATCCTGGACATCTTTGCCCAGCACGCCAAGAGCCGCGAAGGCAAGGCCCAGGTTGAGCTGGCACAGCTCGAATACCTGCTCCCGAGGCTTCGTGGTTGGGGTGACTCCATGTCCCGCCAAGCTGGTGGCCAGGTGGGTGGAGCAGGTGCCGGAATGGGCTCACGTGGTCCAGGTGAAACCAAGATCGAGCTCGATCGGCGTCGGATCCGCACCCGCATGGCCAAGCTGCGTCGCGAGATCGCCGCTATGAAGCCTGCGCGCGAGACCAAGCGGGCCAACCGCCGTCGTAACGCAGTTCCTTCGGTGGCAATCGCCGGTTACACGAACGCCGGTAAGTCCTCGCTGCTCAACCGGCTCACTGACGCCGGCGTCCTGGTGGAGAACGCCCTGTTCGCCACTCTCGATCCCACGGTCCGTAAGGCTCAGACACCGGACGGCATCGGCTACACCCTTGCGGACACTGTGGGCTTCGTTCGTTCCTTGCCTACCCAACTGATTGAGGCTTTCCGCTCTACGTTGGAGGAAGTTGCGGATGCGGACCTGATTCTCCACGTTGTGGATGCATCGCACCCGGATCCTGAGGGCCAGATTGCAGCGGTCCGGTCCGTTTTCACTGAAGTGGATGCCCGCAAGGTTCCTGAAATCATCGTCCTCAACAAGGTTGATGTAGCGGATCCATTCGTGGTGGAGCGTCTCAAGCAGAAAGAACCCCGCCACGCGGTGGTGTCCACCCGTACGGGCCAGGGCATCGCGGAACTGCTGGAAGAGATCAGCCGGTCCATTCCGCGGCCCGGTGTGCGCCTTGAACTGCTCATTCCCTACGAGCGCGGGGAAATGATCAACAAGCTGCACAATTCCGACTCGGAAATCCTGAGCCTTGAACACGAGGAAAACGGGACCCGCGTAGTTGTCATGGTGCGCGAAGGTCTGGCCGCCGAGTTGGAGTCATTCGTCAGTAATGGTTGAGAAAGTGGCGGCGGACGTCGTCGAGTCGGTGGGGGAGAAGGTCACCCTCGAGTTGTTGGATCGGGCTGTTGCCGGCATGGGCGGACAAAGCCGTGCCGGCCAGCATGAAATGGCCAAGCATGTCACCCGGGCCATAGAAACCGGGGAACATCTGCTGGTCCAGGCGGGAACCGGAACCGGTAAGTCCTTGGCATACCTGATTCCGTTGATTGCCCATTCCATGGACAGCGACAAACCGACGCTGGTGTCCACCGCCACTTTGGCCCTCCAGACCCAGATCGTGGGACGGGACCTGCCACGCCTGCTGGAGAACATCAACCCTGCACTTGAGCGCCCCGTTAACGTGGCGTTGGTCAAGGGCAGGGCCAATTACGTGTGCCTGCAGAAACTCGAAGGCGGGTTCCCCAGCGAAGAGCCCTCCGAAGGCCAGCTGTTCTCCCTGGGGGAGGACACCAGCGTCCCCCACTTCGCCGCCTCCATGGGTGGACCGCAATCTCAACTCGGCAAAGAAGTGGTCCGCCTGCGGGAATGGGCGGAAAAGACCACTACCGGGGACCGCGACGAACTCATGCCCGGCGTCACTGACCGAGCTTGGCGGCAGGTATCCGTGACGTCCATGGAGTGCTTGGGCGCCCAAAAGTGCCCCATGGCAGAAGAGTGCTTCAGCGAGTTGGCCCGCTCCCGGGCAGCTGAGGCAGATGTGGTAGTCACCAACCATGCCATGCTGGCCGTCAGCGCCTTTGAGGGCTTGGCTGTTCTGCCTGAGTACGACGTCGTGGTGGTTGACGAGGCCCACGAGCTTCAGGACCGCGTTACGGGAGCCGTTTCAGGGCAGTTGTCCGTGGCTATGGTCCATGCGGCGGCCTCAAGCGCCCGCAAGCACACGGCCATCACCGTGGATGCCCTGAACGCCGCTGCCGACCGTCTGGACATGGCCATAGCCGGCGTGCCCAATGGCTTGTTGCCCAACGGCCTCAATGACGAACAGCTTGATTGCCTGGATCAACTGCGGGAGGCCACACGCGCCGCACTCTCGGATTCGAAAACGGATTCCTCAAACGCAGTGGACGGCGGACGGCAGCTGGCCCGTTCACGCCTGATGCTCATCCTGGAACTGTGCGAGCGGATGCTGGCCGCCAAGGAGAACCGCGAAGTGGTCTGGTTCTCCCGGAACAGCACGTTCGATCCCCAGCAAGGCTATTCGCCACCCGATGAGACTGCTCCTGCTTTGATCAACATCGCACCGCTGAGCGTGGCCGGACGGCTTCGTGAGGGCCTCTTCGCCGGACACACCGTGGTGCTGACCTCCGCAACACTGGCCATCGGCTCGGCCTTCGAGCCGGCGGCAGGTGGCCTGGGCCTCATCGGAGACGGTGCACCGAGCTGGACCGGTATCGACGTCGGATCACCCTTCGACTACCCCAGGCAGGGCGTCCTGTACGTGGCGAAGCACCTGCCCAAACCCGGCCGTGGTACCTCCCCTGAGGCGCTGGATGAGCTCGAAGACCTGATCCGTGCATCCGGAGGCGGAGCCCTGTGCCTGTTCTCCTCACGGCGCGCCGCAGAAGAGGCCGCCGATGCCATGCGGCTTCGACTGGACGTAGACATCCTCTGCCAGGGGGAATCCACCATGGCAGCCTTGGTGAAGCAATTCGCGGATGAGCCTGACACCTGCCTCTTCGGAACCATGTCCCTATGGCAGGGCGTAGATGTTCCGGGTGGCTCGTGCCGTTTGGTGGTGATTGACCGCATACCCTTCCCGCGCCCCGATGATCCCCTGATGACTGCCCGTTCCCGGGCAGTGGCTCAATCGGGTGGGAACGGCTTCATGGCAGTGTCAGCAACCCACGCCGCAATTCGGCTGGCACAAGGTGCAGGCCGTCTCATTCGTTCCACCGGAGACAAGGGCGTTGTTGCGGTGCTCGACTCCAGGCTTTCGACAGAACGCTACGGGGCCTTCCTGCGGGCCGCCCTGCCACCGTTCTGGGCTACGACGGACCGAGCAGTGGTTCGTGGCGTTTTGGAGCGTCTGGGGTCAAGCAAAGCCCCGTAACGAGCGCTGAAACGTACGAGCCCCAAAACGGGCGGGAAGGTTTGTAAAGCCCCTAGAGGGACCGCAGTACCGAAACGACCTTGCCCATGATGGTGGCTTGATCACCGAGGATGGGCTCGTACTGGGTGTTTTGCGGCAACAGCCACGTGTGACCGTCCCGCTGCCGGAATGTCTTCACGGTTGCTTCGTCATCCAGCAATGCAGCAACGATGTCGCCGTTGATGGCATCGTTCTGTCGCCGGACCACTACCCAGTCGCCGTCACAAATGGCGGCGTCAATCATCGAATCGCCGGCAACTTTGAGCATGAACAGTTCACCATGCCCCACGAGTTGCCGGGGGAGTGCAACGACGTCTTCCACCGTTTGGTCAGCCAGGATCGGACCGCCGGCTGCAATGCGGCCCACCAGCGGCACCATGGCGGTGTCACTGGAGCTGGCCAGCTCGGTAACGGCAAGGCCACCAGCGCTGCGAAGAGTGGCAGGGGCTTCCACTCCGGGAATGGAACCGCCATCCAGGGTCAAAGGCATCAGGACTTCCATGGCGCGGGGGCGCTTGGGATCCCTTCGGAGGTAGCCCAGCTTCTCCAGTTGGGACAATTGATGCGTGACACTGGACAAACTGGCCAGGCCCACGGTGTCGCCGATTTCACGCATGCTGGGCGGGTAGCCATTGTCATTAACCGACCGCTGGATGGTCTCCAGGATTTTTTTCTGCCGGACAGTCAGGCTTTTGGGACTCTTCTGAGGCTGTTGGCTCCGCAGGGGTGCCCCGCCGCCTGTGGCTTTCGCTGCCATGTTCGCCAACGCCTTTCCGTTCCGCCCGATGAATGCCGGGGCTGCGAGGGTCTGCAAAAAATGTCAGACCCTCCTGTTCCACTGAAACAGTGCTGTTTCTTCACTCAAACGTAGGGCAGGCACAGGCGTTTATCAAACATTTGTTCTAGCGAGTCTCGACACCGTTCGTTGATAAGTGCTAAAAATGTCATAGCAAGGTTCGAATATGTGTTCTATAAACCTGATGCTGTAGCCGGATGTTCGAACATAGCGTTCGAACATCTCCGGGGCCGGCGAGGGGAACACTAAGAATTGGCAGCCAAGCACCGGGTATCCCGGAGCGTGGCAATAGCTCAGAAGGGCTCAGCTCATGTCCGCAGTCACCACGTTCGCTGATTTTCGCACTACTCAGGCACCAGCTCGCCTGCGTCTGACCCGCCGGGGACGAATCGTCTTCTTTGGCATTCCCGCCATGTTGTTGGTAGCGGCGTTGCTGAGTCTTGCCGGTTTCATCAACTCCCCGGCCAAGGCGGCCGACTCACAATCGCAGCTGCGGCCGCCTGTGGCCGTCACGGTCACGGTCCAACCCGGCCAGTCCCTGTGGGGCATCGCCGGTGCGGCTGCTCCGGAGCGGGACCCTCGCGATGTAATCGCCGAGATCATCCAGCTCAACGACCTCCGAGGTGGCCGCATCCTGCCTGGCCAGCAGCTGTTCGTCCCTGCAAACTGAGTCCCTTTCAGGCCTGCCGGGACCTGGGGCGGGGCGTCACAGTTAGTCGGCAGTCGCTGCGGCCCCTTAAACTGGGATGGTGAGTGACCAGCTTGAGCGACTTGACCGACTTCCCCTCCGGACCAACCTGCGTGGACTGAGCCCCTATGGCGCACCGCAGCTTGATGTCCCCATTTTGCTCAATGTCAACGAGAACACCCATGGCGTCCCCGCGGATGTTCAAGCCGCCATCACCGAGGCCGTTGCCGCTGCAGCTACAGGGCTGAATCGCTACCCGGACCGCGAGTTCACCGAACTCCGTGAAGCTTTGGCCGAATACCTGGGTCACGGACTTTCGCCTGACAACATCTGGGCCGCCAACGGTTCCAATGAAGTCCTGCAGCAGATTCTCCAAGCTTTCGGTGGACCCGGACGCAAGGCCCTCGGCTTCCCTCCCACGTACTCCATGTACCCCCTTCTCGCCAGTGGTACTGACACTGAGTATGTCCGGGGAGTCCGCGCTGATGACTACGGGCTGGACGCCGAATCGGCGGCTTCCCAGGTCCGGGAAACGGGAGCCAACATTGTGTTCCTGTGCTCACCGAACAATCCGACTGGTACAGGGCTGAGCCTGGACGTCGTCGAGGCGGTCTACGAGGCGGGCGAAGCCAGCCAGGCCATCGTGATCGTGGATGAGGCTTATCACGAGTTTGCGCACGACAATACTCCGAGTGCTTTGACCCTGCTGCCCGGCCGTCAGCGGTTGATCGTCTCACGGACCATGAGCAAGGCGTTTGCCCTCGCCGGTGCCAGGCTCGGTTACATGGCTGCCGCACCTGAGGTCACAGACGCTATCCGGCTGGTTCGCCTGCCCTACCACCTCTCCGCTGTTACCCAGGCGACTGCCCTTGCTGCGCTGACCCACCGCGAAGCGCTCATGGCCGACGTCGAGGACATCAAGGTCCAACGCGACCGCATTGTTACTGAGCTGCTGCGTATGGGCCTCAAGCCCGCTGCTTCCGACTCCAATTACGTCTTCTTTGGCGGCCTTGAGGAACCACACGCAATCTGGCAGGGCCTGCTGGACGCCGGCGTGCTGATTCGCGACGTCGGCATTCCCGGGCATTTGCGTGTCACCGCTGGAACCGAGCCGGAAACAACAGCCTTCCTGGAGGCCTTGGAAGCCTTGCTGAACGGCACAGAGTCACACCGCGCCTAAACTTGTTAGTAGACCCAACCCACCCTCCCTGTATAAGGACGTCCCAATGAGCGAATCCGGCGCCAAGCTGACCGCTGCCCGCACTGCGCGCATGGAGCGCACCACCAGCGAATCTTCGGTGCTTGTGGAGATTAACCTGGACGGCTCTGGTGTATCGGACATCAGCACCTCGGTTCCGTTCTATGACCACATGCTCACGGCCCTGTGCAAGCACTCCTTGATAGACATGACCGTCAAGGCCACTGGCGACACCCACATTGACGCGCACCACACGGTGGAGGACGTCGCCATCACGTTCGGCGAAGTTCTCCGCACGGCCTTGGGCAACAAGGCGGGTATTCGTCGTTTCGGTGAAGCGACGGTTCCGTTGGACGAAGCCTTGGCGCACGCCGTCGTGGATGTCTCCGGGCGTCCCTATTTGGTACACGGGGGCGAGCCCGCCGGACAGGAGTACCACTTGATCGGTGGGCACTTCACGGGCTCGCTGACACGTCACGTCTTTGAAGCCATCACGCTGCATGCTGGAATTTGCCTGCACATGAATGTCTTGGCCGGGCGCGACCCCCACCACATCGTGGAGGCGCAGTTCAAGGCCTTTGCCCGCGCGCTGCGTGCAGCTGTTGAATCCGATCCCCGTGTTGAGGGCATCCCGTCCACCAAGGGGGCGCTATGAGTGGCCAGTTCTTGAAGGATGGGGCAGTGGTTGACGCTGCTGCATCCGTGAAGCCGGAGTCGCCCGAAGGCAAGCCTACGGTCACCGTTCTTGACTATGGATCGGGCAATGTTCGCTCCGCTGTTCGTGCCCTTGAACGCGCGGGTGCGCACGTGTTGCTCAGTTCCAAGCCTGAGGACGTCCTCAACGCTGACGGTCTGGTGGTGCCCGGTGTTGGTGCCTACGAGACCGTGATGAAGGAACTAAAGTCTGTTGATGCCATCCGCATGATCGGGCGCCGGGTTGCCGGAGGCCGTCCTGTGCTGGCTATCTGCGTAGGCTTGCAGGTCCTCTTCGAGGCCGGCGTTGAGCATGGCACAGAATCCGAGGGTATGGCCGAGTGGCCAGGCAAGGTTGAGCTCCTTCCCGCTCCCGTGGTTCCCCACATGGGTTGGAACACCGTGGACGTCCCGGAAGGTTCCAAGCTGTTCGAGGGCGTTGAAGAGGAACGTTTCTACTTTGTGCACTCTTATGGTGTTCAAGAGTGGAACTTCGACGTCGTCCAGCCCCGCATGGCTCCTCCCATGGTCACCTGGTCCGAGCATGGTGCACGCTTCATTGCCGCGGTGGAGAACGGCCCGCTCTGCGCTACGCAGTTCCACCCTGAGAAGTCGGGCGATGCCGGAGCCAGGCTCCTGCGGAACTGGGTGGACAGTCTCCGCAAGCCGGCTCCGGATGCCTCCGGAAGCGGTGCCGCCTAGATGTTGTGGTCGGTACTACTGATGGGCCTTGCCGGCCTGCTGGTGGGTGGGGGCATCTCCTTCCACCAGCAGAAGAAGCCGCGGTGGGTGTCCATCTCTTTCTACGTGCTGGCCGGGATGTCCCTGCTGGCCGCCTATCTCCTGACGCTGGGTAACTGAACCAGTCGCTCCATAAGCCGCGTTACTTCTCGAACTCCTAGGACACACATGACCTCCTCCGCCCAGTCCGTTCTGGAACTCCTGCCCGCCGTTGACATTGTTGACGGCCAAGCGGTCCGCCTCCTGCAGGGAGAAGCCGGCTCGGAAACCAGCTACGGAACACCGCTGGAAGCAGCACTGAACTGGCAGGATGCCGGTGCCGAATGGGTGCATATGGTGGACCTCGATGCCGCCTTCGGCCGTGGGGACAATGCGGCGCTGATCAGTGAAGTTGTCTCCCAGCTCAACGTGAAAGTAGAACTTTCGGGCGGATTGCGCGACGACGAGTCCCTGGAGCGTGCACTGGAACTGGGTGTTGCGCGCGTGAACCTTGGAACGGCAGCGTTGGAAAACCCTGAGTGGACGCGCAGTGCGATCAGCCGCTTTGGCGACAAGATCGCCGTCGGCCTCGATGTCCGCGGCACAACGCTCGCCGGACGCGGTTGGACCAAGGAAGGCGGCGACCTCTGGGAGGTTCTGGCACGCCTTGAGGATGCCGGCTGTGCCCGCTACGTTGTCACCGACGTCACCAAAGACGGAACGCTTCAGGGCCCTAACGTTGAACTTCTCCGCCAGATGGTGGAAAAGACCGGCAAGCCTGTGGTGGCCTCCGGCGGTATCTCAAGCCTGGAAGACCTCCGCGTTCTGCGTGAACTGGTACCGCTGGGCGTTGAGGGCGCGATTGTGGGCAAGGCACTCTACGCCGGTGCCTTTACGCTGCCCGAAGCGCTGGACGTTGCCGGCCGCCGCTGATGCCGCACAGCGCAGATCACCAGCACGGCGGACACGGCCACGCAGGGCGCCAGCTTCCGGGCCACATCGCGGCCGCATTGGCTGGCGCCGGGGGAGCCGCCGACTCTGCCGGCCAGCCATGGTCCGGTAGGAGTCTTAGCGGTGACGACGCCAAAATTCACAATTTTGAAGACGACGACGGCTCGGCGGATGCGGGCTACGTTGCCGCCATCGCAAAACTCATCAATGGGACGGGCAGTGAGGCTGACGTTGTAGCTTCACTGGCCACGGCACGGGTTTTCGTTCCCGTTATTGCTCAGTTGGCTGAGGAAGCAGAAGGCGTAGACGGCCTGCACGCTGACAAGCAAGCCGATATGGCGTTGGTCACACTCAAGGCTCCGGATGGTCGGACGGCCATGCCGGTCTTTACCTCCGCTGCTGCCCTTGAGGCGTGGCATTCGGAGGCGCGCCCAGTGGCCGTTTATGCCGCCCGTGCAGCGCTTTCTGCTGTGTCTGAGGGCGCGCAGCTTCTGGTTATCGACCCCGGCTCCGATTTCGCATTTGTGGTGCGCCGGCCTGCTATGTGGGCGCTGGCCCAGCAGAAAAACTGGACCCCGTCCTACCTTGATGATCAACTGGAGACAGCTCTCGCTTCAACGGTTTCAGAATTTCGTACGGTCCGTCGCCTTGAGACGCAGCCCGGTGGTGGCGTTGTGTCGTTGACGGCGGATGGCCGTCAGGTATCCGGGGGCGGTGCAGGGCCGGAACTGCGTGTGGTCCTCTTCCTCGAAGACGGACTCGACGCCGTGGCTGTGCAGACACTCGTTGCCCAGCTGAATGATGCTTGGGCGCGGATGGATTCCTTTGCCGAGGGCGTAGATTCCATGGAAGTAAAACTGCAGCGCGCAGCACAGGAGCCCGCGCGGCATTAATGGCAGTGCCGGTTTCCCGGGGCTGCCCTGGGGAACAAGAGGAATTAGCCAGTGAACTTTGCTCTCTACAAAGAGATGCTGTCCATCCGTCCTGTCCGGCGCTTGCTGGTAGTAGGCATGATTGCCCGCATCCCGCACTCGGCAGCGGGTGTCCTCCTCACCCTGCACATCGTGCTGACCCTCGGCCAAGGGTACGCCGCGGCCGGTGCGGCAGCCGCCGTCATGACCATTGGCATTGCGCTGGGCGCCCCGTGGCGTGGCCGCCGGGTGGACATGGTGGGCCTCAGAAAGGCGCTGATCCCCTCAGTCGTCTCGGAGACTGTCATTTGGTCGATCGTTCCCCACGTGTCGTATGAGTGGCTGCTGCCGCTGGTATTTATCGGCGGCCTTTTCACGCTGCCCATCTTCAGCGTCGTCCGGCAGTCACTGGGCGTCATGGTGGACGGCGAGCAGCGGCGTTCGGCGTTCGCCCTCGATTCCATTGCCACCGAGTTGGTCTTCATGATCGGGCCGGCTGTTGGCGCAATCGTTGCCACCAGCGGATTCTCGGCCGTTGGGCTGACAGCCGTGGGTATTTCCGTCTCCGTGGCAGGGCTGTTCCTGATGTGGTTCAACCCGCCCACCCGCAGCGAGGTCATCTGCACCCCGCAGGAATCCGCGGACCGGGCAGCAGCTGACCTTGCAGCTGCCGAGGCTGCCATGGTGGCGTCAGCACCTGCCCATGTCCAGGAAGCGGCGTCGGAAATGGCGTCGTCTACTTCCCGAACTGCGGCTCTGCGGAATCGCGTCGCCAGGAACTTCACCTGGTTCACGGTTTCTGTCGCGGCTCTTTTCACGGTGGCCGCCGGATCCGGCATGGTACTGAGCGGTTCCGACGTCAGCATTGTGGGGCTATTGGAGCGTGGCGGGCACCAGAACCAAATCGGCATCGTGTTCTTTTTCTGGTGCGCAGCGTCGGTAGTTGGCGGCCTCATCTACGGGTCAATGAAGCGCTCCATCTCGCCCATGCTCCTGCTGCTGGGCATGGCGGCACTTACCATTCCCATGGGCTTTGCCCAGGACACCTGGACACTGGCGTTCCTGTCACTGCTGCCGGGCCTGCTGTGCGCCCCGGTCCTGTCTGCTTCCTCGGAAAAAGTGGCTGACCTCGTTGAGGAGGAGCGCCGTGGTGAAGCCATGGGCTGGTATGGCTCTGCGCTGACAGCAGGAGTCGCGCTCGGCGCACCCCTGGCCGGAGTCTTCATTGACACCGTGGGTCCTTCGGGCGGCTTCGCGGCAGTTGGAATTGCCGGAGTGGTCCTCTGCGCTGCGGGACTCATTCTCACATCCATGCGCCGCCGTGCAGCGCGCGTCTAAAGAAACCTGAACAGACGACGACGGCGGGGGGCCACATGTGGTCCACCCGCCGTCGTTGATTCTTGCCTCAGTTGGAAGTTAGTTCACCGGGCCGGTGAACTTCTCACCCGGGCCTTTGCCCGGGGCATCCGGGATCAGTGAAGCTTCGCGGAAAGCCAGCTGCAGGGAGCGCAGGCCGTCGCGCAACGGTCCGGCGTGCTGTGAGCCAATCTCCGGGGCCGCTGCGGACACCAAGCCGGCGAGGGCGGTGATGAGCTTGCGGGCCTCGTCCAAATCCTTAAGGTCCTCGGCATTGGGGTCATCGGCCAGGCCAACCTTCACGGCGGCCGCGCTCATAAGGTGAACGGCTCCGGTGGTGATGACTTCCACGGCCGGAACTTCAGCGATGTCACGGATCTGTTGGGAGACCCCGGAGTCGGCGGCAGGTGCGGCGTCTTCGCTGTAGGAGTTGCGGGAATTGCTGTCTTCAGTGCTCATACTGGTAAGCTTGTCACAGACCGACTGGAAGTCGTTATTCACGGAATACATCAGCAGTAATGCTCCCCGCCGCGTGCAATGTGCACTTGGCGGGATGTTTCTGTAGAATTGACTTTCAGTTTGCAAGCGGAGTTCTCTCCCACCCGCGTCAGCCGTTCCCCTCGGGGACATGATCCCTTTTGGGACAAGAGGTTGCCGGGTACCTGGTCGGACATTTTTGGAGGCATGGCCTCCGGAAGTGCGTGCTTCCTACAAGGAAGTGCAGCCGATCTTCGAGGCCTTCGATTGCACCAGCAATTGGGGGCCTTCTCTATTTGCCGGTGACATCACCACAACCACAGGAGCTTTAACATTAGCGAGCCAAGAATCAATGAGCGTATCCGCGTCCCCGAGGTGCGGTTGGTCGGTCCTGCCGGCGAACAGGTAGGAATTGTCCGCATCGAGGACGCGCTGCGTCTTGCTGCCGAGTCCGATCTCGATCTCGTTGAAGTTGCCCCGCAGGCTAAGCCTCCTGTTTGCAAGTTGATGGACTTCGGTAAGTACAAGTACGAAGCAGCAGTGAAGGCCCGTGAAGCCCGCAAGAACCAGACCAACACGGTTCTGAAGGAAATTCGCTTCCGCCTGAAGATCGACAAGCACGACTACGAAACCAAGCGCGGACACGCACTTCGGTTCCTGGGTGCCGGCGACAAAGTCAAGGCCATGATCCAGTTCCGTGGCCGTGAGCAGCAGCGTCCCGAGATGGGTATCCGCCTTCTGCAGCGCTTCGCTGAAGACGTTGCCGAGGTTGGCATCATCGAGTCCAGCCCGCGCATCGATGGCCGCAACATGGTCATGGTAATCGGCCCGTTGAAGAACAAGGCTGAAGCCAAGGCTGAAGCCCGCCGCGCTACTCAGCGTGCCGAGGCCAAGGCGCAGAATGAAGCCAAGGCATCCGGACGAGTTGACACCACGGGCGAGCAGGCTCCGTTGACTCAGAGCCTCGCTGACCTTCTTCCCGAAGGCTTCAACGTCACCGACGAGGAGACCACGCAGGAAACTGCTGAAGCCCCCGAGGCTCAGGCGTCCGTTGCTGCTGAGGCATCGGTCGCTGACGAGGCTCCCGCTGCTGAGGAAGCTCCGGTTGTGGAAGAGGCTCCGGCTGCTGAGGAAGCTGCCGTCGCCGAAGAAGCTCCGGTTGTTGAAGAAGCCCCTGCTCCGGTTGCTGAAAAGGCACCCGTCGTTGAGGCTCCTGCAGCCAAGGCAGCGCCGGCTCCCGCCAAGGCGGCACCTGCCGCCAAGGCCGCGCCAGCGCAAGCTGCTCCCAGGCCAGCGGTTCCGGCAGCAGCTCCGAAGCCTGCCGTTCCCTCGGCTCCGAAGCCCGTCGCCAAGCCGGCAGCTCCGAAGCCGGCAGCTCGGCCAGCGGCCCCCAAAGCTGCACCTAAGCCTGCATCACGCAAGACCAACTAGTTCAACGCCGCGGAGGCCCCGCCTCCATCGGCAAGCAACCAGCACGCCGGCCCTCGTAGGCCGGCTGCGCGAAAGAATCGCGGACTTGTCCGTGGATACGTAAGGAGATCGGTTCCCATGCCGAAGATGAAGACCCACAGCGGTGCTAAGAAGCGCTTCAAGTTGACCGGTACCGGCAAGCTGAAGCGTCAGCAGGCCAACCGCCGTCACTACCTGGAGCACAAGTCCTCCAGGCTGACCCGTCGCCTCGCCGGTGACAAGCTCGTCTTCAAGGGCGATGCCAAGGTCATCAAGAAGATGCTCGGCGTCTAAGTTCCAAGTTCTTTGGTTACTGCCATCCGGCAGGGACCGACTACACCAAAAGCCTTCTCAGGCCGGCCGGGTTTCCGGCAGTAGCAGCTTGGGATAAAGATTTCTGAAGGAGTACGCACGTGGCACGTGTGAAGCGGGCGGTAAACGCCCACAAGAAGCGCCGGGTTGTCCTTGAACGCGCAAAGGGTTACCGCGGACAGCGTTCGCGCCTGTACCGCAAGGCCAAAGAGCAGCTGCTGCACTCGTTTGTGTACAGCTACGGTGACCGCCGCAAGAAGAAGGGTGACTTCCGTCGCCTCTGGATCCAGCGCATCAACGCTGCATCCCGCGCCAACGGCCTCACCTACAACCGTCTGATCCAGGGCCTGAAGGCCGCTGAGGTTGAGGTTGACCGCCGCATGCTGGCCGAGCTGGCCGTCTCCGACGCCAACGCTTTCGCCGCTCTGGTGAACATCGCCAAGGCTGCACTTCCGGCTGACACGTCAGCTCCGGCTGCCGCTGCTGCTCCCAAGGCTGCAAAGGTTGCTCCGGCTGCTGCCACCGCAACGGCTGTCAAGGCTACCGTTTCCGAGAAGCCGGCCATCGACGGCGCAGTTGCTGCTGACGGCGACGAAGCTCCGGAAGGCTACGCCATCAAGGGCAACGCAGAGTCCAAGAAGTACCACGTTCCGGGTTCCACCTGGTACAACACCACTGCTGCTGAGTACTGGTTCTCCACTGTTGAGGCTGCAAAGGCTGCCGGCTTTGAGCCTGCAGGTGGCGAAGCCCGCCAGCAGATCAAGAACTAGTCGCAACTGCCACTAAAGTTCTTTATATGAACGAAACCGGGCGCCCGCAAGACTTTCCGATGACCAACCCCCGAGCTGATCGGGTGAGGGACGTCGCCAAGCTTGCCGGGCGCCCGGCCCGTTTAAAGCGCGGACGCTTCCTTGCAGAGGGTCCGCAAGCGGTGCGTGAGGCGTTGACCCTGCACCGTGAGCGCACAGCGGCGGGAGGGTCCGACGTCGTGCATGAAGTTTTTGCCAGTGAAGCGTGCCTGGAGCGCCTTCCTGAGCTTGCTGACCTCGCCCAGGGGACATTGCTGCGGTTTGCCAGTGACGAAGTCCTGGCAGCCATGGCGGACACAGTGAACCCCCAGGGGATTGTGGCCGTGTGCAGTTTCGTGGACGTCAGCCTTGAATCGGTTCTCGACGCCGGTCCCCGCCTGATTGCCGTGATGTGCCAGGTTCGGGACCCCGGCAACGCAGGGACTGTGCTTCGCGCGGCAGATGCTGCCGGTGCCGATGCCGTGGTCCTCACCGGCTCGAGTGTGGACATCTACAACCCAAAAGCTGTCCGTTCCACAGCTGGCTCACTCTTCCACCTTCCGGTGGTGTTGGGTGCCGATGTTGAGGAGTTGGTGGCGCTCTGTCGCGATCGTGGCATAGGTGTCCTGGCTGCGGACGGTTATGGAACGGTCAACCTGGACACTCTGCAGGATGAGAATGCTGCGCGGAGGCTGGGAAACGAATCTGTGGCCTCGGCCTACGCCCTTGAGTCAGCTACGGCGTGGCTGTTCGGCAACGAAGCGCAAGGCTTGTCTGATGCTGAGCTTGCGCTGGCTGATCACCGGGTGGCGGTGCCGGTCTATGGGGCAGCTGAGAGCCTGAACCTGGGCACGGCAGCCACCGTGTGCCTCTACGCCAGTGCACGTTCCCAACAGGGCGCCAGAGTGGGGAATGTGTAAAAAGCACGTCCGCGGGTACGGTATTGCTTGCAAGATCAGACGATGACGACTCTTCTTCGCCAATTCCAAAATTTCCCGAACCCGAAGAGGTGAAGCTTTCGTGGCTGCAGGTGGCGGTACCAAAGCGATTGTGGCGGCCCTCGCCGCCAACTTGACCATAGCTGTCTTAAAGTTCGTTGCGTTCTTCCTGACCGCGTCGTCGTCCATGCTGGCCGAAGCGATCCACTCTGTGGCTGACTCCGGCAACCAGATTCTGCTGCTTGTGGGTGGTAAGCGTGCCAAGAAGGCCGCCAGCCCGGAGCATCCCTTTGGTTATGGGCGGGAGCGGTACATCTATGCGTTCATCGTCTCGATCGTGCTGTTCAGTGTTGGCGGCCTGTTTGCCTTGTACGAGGCGTGGGAGAAGTTCCAGCACCCGCATGGCATTGAAGGGATCTTCTGGTGGGTTCCGCTGGCCGTCCTGGTGGGTGCCATCATCGCTGAGTCGTTCTCGTTCCGCACCGCCATCATCGAGTCGAACCACACCCGCGGCAAGCAATCATGGGTCAAGTTTGTCCGGAACGCCAAGCAGCCTGAGCTGCCCGTAATTCTCCTGGAAGACTTTGGCGCCTTGCTGGGTCTGTTATTTGCACTCTTTGGTGTCAGCATGACCCTGGTGACGGGCAACGGTGTTTGGGACGCGTTCGGGACCGCCATGATCGGCCTGCTGTTGGTGGCTATCGCGGTGATCCTGGCCATGGAAACCAAATCATTGCTGCTGGGTGAGTCAGCCACCAGGGAAGATGTGCAGAAGATCACAGAGGCGCTGATGGCGGACGGAACGCGCATCATCCACCTCAAGACAATGCACCTGGGCCCCGAAGAGTTGCTGGTTGCCGCGAAAATCTCCATGGGAGCCTCGGAGACAGGCCAAGAGATCGCTAGAGGGATCGACGACGCGGAGCAGCGGATCCGCGAGGCTGTCCCCATTGCCCGGGTCATCTACCTTGAACCCGACATTGAGCGGGTCCAGGCACCACAGAATTAGTTCATTAGTGCTGGGGATGATCAGGTGGCCAGTGGCTTCTTCCGCTCCAGCAGGCCGCTGAGCAGTGCTACTCCGAGGCCCAGGATGGCCAGGACGGCGCCCACCAAGGCAGGAGCCACGTAGCCCCAACCCCAGGCAATCACGGTGCCGCCCAGGAAGGCGCCGAGCGCGTTGGCAATGTTGAGGGCTGAGTGGTTCAGCGAGGATGCCAGCGATGCGGCGCCGGGCGCAGCGTCCAGGAGCCGTGTTTGAAGGGCGGGAGTCAACATTGAGCCGACACCGCCCACCACGAACGCCATGATGAAAGCAGCCCACGCCCAGTGCGCTGCAATGGCGTAGACCACCAGGGCCACGGCGATTCCGGGCATGACCCAGTAGATGGTTCCCATCACGGACTTATCGGCGAGGCGTCCACCGAGAATGTTTCCAGCCACCATGCCCAGTCCGTAGAGGGCCACAACGGCAGGGATCAGGGTTTCCGGTATTCCCGCCACGGATGTCATGGTGTGGGCGATGTAGGTGTACACGGCAAAGAAGCCGCCGAATCCAATGATGCCGATCAGCAGCGCGAGCCAAACCTGGAGCCGTTTGAGGGCGCCCAGTTCGCGCCGAATGCTTGCCTCGGGGTGGGCTGCCTCGAAGGGCACGAACTTCCACACCATGGCAACAGTCAGCAACCCGATTGCTCCCACGATCACAAAGAGTAGGCGCCACCCGAACGTCTGGCCTACCCACGTGGCCACTGGTACCCCGATGACGTTGGAGACGGTGAGGCCCGCCATCACCATGGAGATCGCCCAGCCCCTCTTGGTGGGGGCCACGAGGCCGGCTGCAATAACGGCTGCCACTCCGAAAAATGCCCCGTGAGGCAGGCCGGAAGCGAAGCGGGAGAGCAGCATAAGACCGTAGTCGGGCGCGATGAAGGACGTCAGGTTCGCCAAGGACAAGAACAACATGAGGACCAGGGCCAGGTGTTTACGTGGAAGCTTCGCCCCGAAAGCGGCGAAGACCGGGGCACCTATGACGACACCCAAGGCATAGGCGGAGATAAGGTTCCCGGCTTCCGGGGTACTGATGCCCAGGCCCTCTTCAATCTCCTTCAGCAAGCCCATCATGGCGAACTCGGTTGTACCGATTGCGAACCCGCCCATGGCCAAGGCCAGAATGGCCAGGCCAAGGTGGTTCTTTGCCGCTTTGGCGGTGGCGGATGGGGACACGGTGGTAGTCATAAGCCTGCTTCTTGAAGGTGCCTTGAGGGCCGGGGGAATGCGGAGAAAATCCGATAACAAGCTTAGTCCCGGGCCAGCGACTTGACGCCGCTTTGTGACGATGCCCATTGCCCGGGCCGCCCTAGACTATTGGAGTGACTGCACTGATCAACGTCGTGGGCGCCGCCATTGTCGACTCCTTGGAAGCTCCCACCCGGCTTCTGGCCGCACGCCGAACAGCGCCACCCCAATTTGCCGGAATGTGGGAGTTTCCCGGCGGCAAGGTGGAAGCCGGAGAAACTGCGGAGGCGGCCCTGCATCGTGAACTCGCTGAAGAACTGGGAGTTCACGTGCAGCTGGGTTCGGAGCTTGACTCCGGCGAGTCCACTGGCTGGACGCTCAATAATCGCGCTGCCATGCGGGTGTGGTTTGTGGAACTGACAACGGGGGAGCCGCAACCCTTGGAAGATCACGATGAGCTGATGTGGGTGCCGTTGGATGACGAAGACCAGGTTCTCAGCCTTCCGTGGATCCCGGCAGACCTGCCCATAGTCCGGGCCTTGCTGCAGAGGGTTGCCGCTCCGGCGTGAACACGGCACTTAGAAGAGAGGCTGTTGTCCTGGCAGGGGAGCGGAGGCTGCTACGGGGGCCTCTGCGGAACCACCGGTAGCTCGCGCATTGCGGTGACTGAATCCGGACGTCCCTGTGAAGCCGTACTTCGCCTTGAAGAAAGTGATCCGACCGGTGAGCCAGGAACGGTATTCCTTGGAGGCATAAGCCCCTTGGCCATAGAGCCGCCGGTACTTACCCACCAGTTCGGGGTGTTGGGCAGCCAGCCAGTTCATGTACCACTCCCTGGTTCCCGGCTTGAGGTAGAGGGCGCCGGCCGTAACTCCTGTGGCCCCGGCCTTGGTCAGTTCGGAGAACAGGGAATCGAGGGCCTCATCTGAGTCCGTGAGCCACGGCAGGATGGGCATGGCCATGACGCCGCAACCCAGCCCGGCATCGCGAAGCCGGGCTATGAGCTTGAGCCTGGCCCTGGGTGAAGGCGTGCCCGGTTCTATGAGTTCTGCGAGGTCCTGGTTTGTCATGGCCAGCGAGATGCCCAGATCCACAGGCACCTGCGTAGCAGCGTGCTTGAGCAGGGGAATATCCCGGGCCAGCAATGTGCCCTTGGTCAGGATGGAGAAGGGGGTGCCGGAATCGGCCAAGGCCCGGATGATTCCAGGCATGAGGGCATAGCGGCCCTCTGCGCGCTGATAAGGATCGGTGTTGGTGCCGAGGGCCACCTGATGCCGCTTCCAGGAGGGCTTTGCCAGTTCTTTGCGAAGAACATCAGCGGCGTTGATCTTAACCACCACCTGCGAATCGAAGTCCCGTCCGGCGTCGAATTCCAGGTACGTGTGGCTTTTGCGGGCGAAACAGTACACGCAGGCATGGCTGCATCCGCGATACGGATTAACCGTCCACTCAAAGGGCATATTGGAACCGGAAGGCACCTTGTTGAGCACTGACTTTGCGGTGACCTCATGGAAGGTGACTCCGGAGAATTCGGGTGTGGAGATGGAACGCACAAGTCCGGCAAGTGGCAGCAAGGCGTCCAAAGCCGGGGCAGGGCCCGGAGCCTCGATTTCACTGACATCTGACGCCGATCCATGCGTTGGCGAAAGTGCTTGTGCGTCCCATCTCATGGACTCCATTCGAAGGTATGTTCGAACGAATGTCAAGGCCCGCTGATCCAAAGAGGCCAATGAAGCCCCCGGCGTTGCTAGGGTTGGGCCATGATTCTCCTGACTGGCTTTGAACCCTTTGGCGAGGACACCGTGAATCCATCATGGCTGGCGGTGCGGCAGGCAGTGGAGTTCCTCGCGGTGGACGGTCTCGCCGTCGAAGCGGTCGAGCTGCCCTGCGTCTTTGGTGAAGCCCCAACCGCGCTCACGGATGCCATAACCCGCCTTAACCCGGACATCGTTGTTTCTACGGGGCTGGCTGGAGGCCGCGGGCGCCTATCCCTGGAACGCGTTGCCATCAATTGCGATGATGCACGAATACCGGACAACAAGGGCCAGCGCCCCATCGACGAAGAGGTGGTTCCCGGCGGACCTGCGGCGTACTTCTCAAGCCTGCCCATCAAGGCTGCGCTCAGAGACCTTCAGATCGCGGGAATCAGGGGAGAAGTATCGCAGTCTGCGGGCACTTACGTGTGCAACCACCTTTTCTATGCCCTGATGCACTCCCTGGCATCAAAACCCGGTGTCCGGGGTGGATTTGTCCACGTCCCCTACCTGCCGGAACAACTTCCGGAGGGCAGTGCGACACCTTCCATGCCCCTGAAAACCATGGCAGAAGGAATCGCCATTATTGTCAGGTCCGCCCTGCGCACAGCTTCGGACGTGAAACTTTCAGCCGGGGCTATCCGCTAAACAAGTTCCCATTCCACCTTGATGCTCGCTGAAACTGAGGACTCCCCGGCTTCCATGGGCATGGCCTCCGCCGTGAAGGAAGCCCGCACCATTCCGCCCATGGGAATCGGCCCGCTGTGCAGCGGCTCCTGGGTGATGGACACCACCTTCCCAAGCCGGGCCGAAGCCAGGGCTGAGTATTGTTCGGCTCGCGCTACAGCGTCCTGCCATGCAGCCTCCTGTGCCTGGGCGATAACCGGTGACGAATCCGCGAAGCCCTGTTCGACCCCGTTGATTCGAATGTCGTCTCCGCCGGCAGCAACCGCGGCAGCAATGGCCGCCGGGGCATCCGCCTGTGAACGGATTCCCACTTGC
Organism: Arthrobacter sp. 9V; assembly: GCF_902506065.1. Lineage (GTDB taxonomy): Bacteria > Actinomycetota > Actinomycetes > Actinomycetales > Micrococcaceae > Arthrobacter. The sequence goes on along the minus strand of NZ_LR732912.1, from coordinate 3,000,970 downwards.
AGGCTGGTGGATGCCACATAGGCTGTCACTTTCTGACCTTGCCCCTCCACCCACAACAGTTCCGCCCGAAGGTTCAACCCGCTCGTCCGAAGGTCTACGGCGGAAACCCCGACTTCCCGCAGACTGGCCGCAACAGCGCCGGCCGCTTTGCCGGCGTCGTCATAAGCCTCAGCGGCTGTGCCGCGGCGCGTTTCCACACCCAGCGTCAGCGTGACCATGTCCGGAACGGCCTTTGCGCTCGCGGTCCCGGTGACGGTTATGGTTCGGTTCATGCTCAGGCCTCGATTCGCTGGCCTGCAGGGCTTTCCTGCCGGCGCTGGTCAGTGTCAACGTAGCCGCCGGCAGCGAGGCCGGCTTGCCTTTCAAAGAAATTCCTTGACCCCGGATTACCGCTTCGAATCATGGACCAACCCGCCGCGACGCCGTAGAGGGCGAGAAAAGGAAGGCCGAGACAGTATGCATACTGGGTGCTGTGCCGTTCTTCATGCCCTAAAAGCACGGGGTTCATTCCTGCCATGTCGCGCGGGGCCCGGTAAAGGATGACATTTCCCAAGGTGAAAGCGCCGGCATGGGGAAGCTTCCAGTCATAAGCGGCCGCAATCAGGAGACCACGCGGCCCGATGGAGACGGGGCAGCGGGCTGCGGCTGCCACTGCCAGTCCCAGCGGTGTGGACAGGTTGAGGACGTTTGCGATCTGCCGTAAGCGTTGCGCCGGAGTCATGAAGCCATGCTAAGCCCGATCCGTCCACGCACTTCCGGAGCTTTCGTACAAATGCTGCCCTTTTGCAGCTCCAATGAGGTCACGAGCTGTACAAAAACACCGCGGTTAAATCCGGCCTGTGAGGTTCAACTAGACTGAAGGGTAGTGCCCGCCCTCCGCGGTGAGCACTACCCTTTCGTTTTGCAGGTCTGCCTTGCCGGGCCGCTCCCTACTCGTAGCTAAGAACAGTAGATGACTGACACTTTGCCAGGCGCTGCCATCCCGAATCCGCTGGATGAAGCCGCCATCACCGCCGCCGTCGAAGACGCTATTGCCGCCATTTCGGCAGCCTCCTCCCTCGAGGAACTCAAGGCTGTCCGCCTCGCCCACACCGGTGAGAAGTCGCCGCTGAGCCTGGCCAACCGTGAAATCGGTGGCCTGGCCAAGGAACACAAGGCTGCCGCCGGCAAGCTTATGGGCTCATCCCGTGGCCGGGTTAACAAGGCGCTCGCAGCCCGGACCGAAGTTCTCGAAGCAGAGAATGACGCCCGCATCCTGGTGGAGGAAACCGTTGACGTGACGGCCGCTCCGCGTCGCCGTCAAGCCGGTGCCCGCCACCCGCTGTCCACGTTGCAGGACCGCGTCTCTGACATCTTTGTTGGCATGGGCTGGGAAATTGCCGAAGGCCCTGAGGTGGAGTCCGAGTGGTTCAACTTCGATGCCTTGAACTTCAAGCCGGATCACCCTGCACGCGAAATGCAGGACACATTCTTCGTGGAGCCTCCCGAGGCGCACCTGCTCATGCGCACCCACACGTCCCCGGTGCAGGTCCGTTCCATGCTGGAACGTGAAGTGCCCATTTATGTCCTGTGCCCCGGCAAAGTCTTCCGGACGGATGAACTGGACGCTACGCATACCCCTGTCTTCCACCAGTTCGAGGGACTGGCGATCGACAAGGACCTGAGCATGGCGGACCTGCGCGGCACGTTGGAGCACTTCGCCCGCCAGATGTTCGGCGATGAAGCCTCCATTCGCCTCCGCCCCAACTACTTCCCGTTCACGGAGCCCTCCGCTGAGCTGGACATCTGGCACCCGGGTGCCAAGGGCGGACCCCGCTGGATCGAATGGGGCGGCTGCGGCATGGTCAATCCCAACGTCCTGCGGGCGGCCGGGATCGACCCAGACATCTATTCAGGTTTTGCCTTCGGGATGGGCATTGAGCGCACGCTCATGTTCCGCAACGAGGTTCGCGACATGCGCGACATGATCGAAGGCGACGTACGTTTCAGCGAGCACTTCGGGATGGAGATCTAACAGTGCGTATCCCACTTTCCTGGCTGCGTGAATTCGCGCAGGTACCGGCCGATGCTACGGCCGAAGACGTTATGGCTGACTTGGTCAAGGTCGGCTTTGAAGAAGAAGACGTCCACCGTCCCACGGACGAGCTCACCGGCCCCGTTGTGGTGGGCCAGGTCCTGAGCCTGGTCAAGGAACCGCAGACCAATGGCAAGACCATCAACTGGTGCCAGGTCCGCGTGGTTCCCGAGGGGCAGGAGCAGACACTCAGCGGCAAGGGCATAGATCCTTCCGGAGTGCAGGGCATCATCTGCGGTGCACACAACTTCGTGGAAGGCGACAAAGTTGTTGTCACCCTTCCCGGGGCAGTGCTGCCCGGAAACTTCCAGATCTCTGCCCGGAAGACCTACGGCCACCTGTCTGCCGGCATGATCGCTTCCGTCCGTGAGCTGGGCATCGGCGATGACCACGACGGCATCCTGGTGCTCTCGAGCATCGGCCTGGATCCGGAAATCGGCACCGACGCGATGGAACTCCTTGGTCTCTACGATCAAGCGGCGGAAATCAACGTCACGCCGGACCGCGGCTATGCCTTCTCCATCCGTGGCGTGGCACGTGAGTACGCCCACGCCACCGGAACTACCTTCGTGGATCCGGCGTCGAAAGTCATGGCTCCGGCCACCCTGCAGGGCGGCTACGGCGTCAAGCTCAACGACGACGCTCCCATCTACGGCAAGCCCGGCTGCGACCGCTTCGTGGCCCGCACGGTTCGTGGCGTGGATGCTTCGCGACCCACCCCGCCGTGGATGTCCGCGCGTCTTCGTCTGGCCGGCGTTCGTTCCATCTCGCTGCCGGTTGATATCTCCAACTACGTCATGCTTGAGCTCGGGCAGCCAAACCACTGCTACGACCTCGACAAGCTCTCGGGCGACATCGTGGTGCGTCGTGCCGTGGCGGGGGAGAAGATCACCACCCTGGACGCCAAGGAGCGCAAGCTCGACGCCGAGGATTTGCTGATCACCGATGACTCCGGCGCCATTGGCATCGCCGGCGTGATGGGCGGTGCCCACACTGAGGTGTCCGATTCCACCACGAACATTCTTGTGGAGGCAGCACACTTCGACGAAGTCTCGATCGCCCGTTCCCGTCGCCGCCACAAGCTGCCGTCCGAAGCTTCCAAGCGCTTTGAGCGTGGCGTGGACTGGCACGTTGCCAACATTGCCGCCCAGCGCGTCGTGGACCTCCTTGTGGAACTCGCCGGTGGCATCGCGGATGAGTCCGGGACCGACGTCGGAACCGCGCCTGAGCCCGTGACCATCGACCTTCCTGCAGAGTTCGCCTCTGCCCGGATTGGTATCGACTTCACTGAAGAGCAGATCACGACGTCCCTTGAGGACCTTGGCGCCGTGGTTGAAAAGACCGCCACTGGTTACAGGGTTACTGCTCCAAGCTGGCGCAATGACCTCGAAACCAAGGAAGACCTCTCCGAGGAAATCGCCCGCCTGGTTGGCTATGACAACATCCCCGCTACGCTTCCCGTGGCCCCTCCGGGCCGTGGCCTGAGCCGCAGCCAGCAGCAGAAGCGCCGGGTTGTCCAGGCGCTGGCGGATGCTGGGCTCACCGAGGTGCTGTCCTACCCGTTCGTCTCCAAGGCAGCAAACGATACTTTCGGTGTTGCCACTGAGGGTGAAGCGCGTCCTGCCCTGAAGCTGGCGAATCCCATCAGCGAGGAAAACGGCTTCCTTCGCACGTCTATCCTGCCGGGCTTGATCGAGGTTGCCCGCCGCAATCACTCCCGCGGCTTCCGCGATCTTGCTCTTTATGAAGCCGGTTCGGTCTTCCTTCCAGGCGAGAAGTTGGGCACGGAATCCATCCCGCCGCTGGGCGTCAAGCCTGCCGATGAGGTGCTTGATGCCCTGTACGACGGCGTCCCGTACCAGCCGCTGCACGTCGGCGCAGTTCTTACTGGCCATGATTCTCCGGCTGCTGCCACTCACACGCCGCGTGCGTGGGATTGGGCGGATGGCTTGGACGTTGCGCGTCTTATTGCAGACGTCCTGGGCGTTGAGCTGGTTGTCAGCCAGGGGAGCCACCAGGCGTTCCACCCTGGCCGTGCCGCGCAGCTTGCGCTGCGCAACGGCGATGTGGTCGGCTACGCCGGAGAGCTTCACCCGAAGCTGCTGGCCGCGCACGACATGCCGGCCCGCTCCGTTGCGCTCGAGATCAACGTGGAAGCGTTGTTCGAAGCTGCTGCTGACGTGATTGTGGCCAAGCACATTTCCGGCTTTCCCGTAGCGACGCAGGACGTTGCCTTGGTTGTCCCGCAGGACGTGCCGGCGGACCAGGTCCTCTCGGCACTGCGTGAAGGTGCTGGCGAGCTCCTTGAAGACGTCGCGTTGTTCGATGTCTATGCGGGAGCAGGCATCGAGGAAGGCAAGAAGTCACTGGCCTTCGGCTTGCGTTTCCGCGCCGACGACCGGACGCTGACTGCGGACGAGGCTTCTGAAGCCCGTGCTGCAGCGGTTGCTGTTGCGGCCGAGCGGTTTGGCGCCGTCCAGCGCTAAACGCCAATACCAAGTGAATCCCCGGGACCTGATGGTTCCGGGGATTTTCTTTTCCTATTGAGATTGAACTCCCAGCATCTTGACAGCATAGTCACATATGCATGACAGTTCTGTCATGCACATATGAAACCTGTGTATCACATCCCTCGCACGGTTCGCTGAGAGCCGTCCCTTGAAAGGTACCCATGAAAAGGCAGAACGTTGCTTTGCTTGTCGGGGCTGCAGTAATGGCTTTGACGTCCTCGCTTGGTGGAGCCGCAGTAGCGTCAGAGTCGACGCCGCAAGCAACCACCGCCGAGGTCCAGCCTGTATCCCACACAGTAGACAGGTCGCAGGTTTCCGGTTCTGCGGCCTCACCACTGGCTGACAAATACACCATCTCTGCGCCCGCCAAGAGCGGCGGCGCCTCCACGGACTCCGTCATCGGCGCTGATGGCCGCGTTCGGATCACCAACACCACGGCGTCGCCGAACAAGTCCATCGTTCAGATCGAATTTAACGGCGGATACATTTGCTCCGGCGCGCTGATCTCCGACGACACTGTGTTGACCGCAGGTCACTGCGTCCATGAAGGCGGCACAGGTTCAACGGCGGATTACTCCTGGGGCGTGAAAGTGGCGCCGGGCCGCAATGGAGCCACGGACCCTTACGGTACCTGTGGCGCCACGCAACTCCTGACGGACCAGCGTTGGATCGACTCGGCCAACACCAATGCCGACTGGGGCATCATCAAGCTCGACTGCACTATTGGCAACACGACGGGCTGGCTTAACTACACGGGAACCACTGCAAGCCTGACCGGGACCAGCGCCACTGTCCGCGGTTATCCGGGGGACAAGGCATTCGGCACCATGTGGTCCATGACCGGCGCTATTGAGAGCACTCAAACCGAGAAGGTCTTCTACAAGATGGACACCTACGGCGGCCAGAGCGGCGCCCCCGTCTACAACAGCTCCAGCACTATCGTGGCCATCCACACCAACGGAGGCAGCTTCAACTCCGGCACCCGCATCACCCCGACGCTGGCGAACTACTTGACGTCGGTAAAGTAGCCCGGATGGGTTAACCCAGCCGACAGTGTTCCCCGCAGCAGATTCATGGCTGCGGGGAACACTTGCTTTCCGGGTAGGAGCCCGCAAGACACAAGCTACAGTTTGCAGGGGACAAAGCTGTGAAAGGGGTCGTGATGGATAACCCGGTGCTTGAGCTGCGCGAGCTCCATGACCCCCGCATTCCTGACGCCAGCCTTCAGGTGCTGGGTGAACCCGCCCAGGGGCGCGCCCTCCGCTACGCCAACCCTGCAGACCGTGAAGAGTTCGTGGCCGGTCGGTTGGCCGCAATGCACTTCGCGGCGACGCTCCTGGGAGTGGAGTCCCGCCGCCTCATGCCGGATTATCATTGCCCGCAGTGCGGCCCCCGCCAGGACCACGGCCGCCCCGGTTTCATGCTCGACGGCGGCCCTGCGCCTTTGGTGCTGAGCGCCTCCCGGGCGTCCGGCTGGGTGTTGCTGGCCGCCGTCGTAAATCCAGCGGAGGGCCTGAGGCTGGGCGTGGACCTTGAAGTGATAAGCGGGGTTGTCTTTGAGGGCTTTGACGACGTCGCATTAACCACCAACGAGAAAAACTATCTGGCGTCCGTCCCGGCGCAGGATCAAGCCAGCCAGAGGGCCCGCCTGTGGGCACGCAAAGAGGCGTGGCTGAAGATGACAGGGGAAGGCCTGAGGCGGAACCCCGCAGAGCTGGACGTGCTGGAACTGCCCGGACTGAGGGATGTCACCGAAAGGGAACTGCCTGAAGGATTGGTTGCCGCCCTGGCCCTCGATTAACGTGCCGAGGGAAGCGGAGGCAGCGAAACTTCATACAGCCACGGCCGGATAGTCGAGGCACAATCAAAACCCGGAATGAACGAATCCGCGGCCTCAATGAACGTCTCCGTTGACACTGAGCCATGCCGGTTGGTGGTAGTCCAGTGCTGCAGGAAGCCAAAGAACGCTTCATCGCCGGCCGCCATCCGCACGGCGTGGACAGCAAGGGCTCCCCGCTTGTAGACGCGGTCGTCAAACATCAGCTCCGGACCGGGATCTCCCACCAGCAAGTCCTGCGGCTCGGCGTCGAGCCTTTTCCACGCGGCTGTCGCCCTGGCAGTAACCGTCATAGTGCGGGATTCTTCGGACCACAACCACTCGGCATAGCAGGCAAAGCCTTCGTGCAGCCAGATATCTTTCCAGCTGGTAACCGTTAGGGAGTTACCGAACCACTGGTGGGAAAGTTCGTGGGCTATCAGTCGCTGCGAATCCCAGGCATCACGCATATGGTTTCGGCCGAAAATAGAGACCGTCTGGGCTTCGAGGGGAATTTCCAGCTCGTCCTCGGTTACCACTGAGGTGTAATCCGCGAACGGATACGGGCCGAAGCAATCCTCGAAGGTCCGCATCATATCCGGCTGCCGGCGCAGGCCCTGGAGCGCGTCAACTGCCATTTCGGGCGTGACTGCCACGAACTGGGGGACCCTGAGATGGGTATCGTCCACGTGCAAGGGAACCTTGACGTAGCGGCCGATCTGAACCGTGGCAAGGTAGGTGGCCATGGGTTCAGTTTGTTCGTAAACCCAGGTCTCCCTGCTGGACTTGCGCGAGTGGGAGATCAAGGTGCCGTTGCACACCGGACGGTAGTTGTCGTCCGTGGTCACGGAGATGAGAAAACTCGACTTGTAGCGGGGGTGGTCGTTGCAGGGGAACCAGGACGCTGCACCGTTGGGCTGTCCGGCCACCAGGACGCCGTCGTTCAGTTCTTCCCATCCAACATCGCCCCACAGGCCACGGCGCGGCTGGGGGTTGCCGTCGTAGCGGATCTCCAAGGAAAACTGCTGGCCGGCCTTGAGCGCGGAAGCGGGCGTCAGCACCAGGTGCTCGGCCCGGTGACTGAACTTCTGGACCTTCTTGCCGTCCAGCTGAACTTTGCCGGCCTTCAGGCCAACCAAGTCAAGGACGATCTGAGCCATGGGCTCCAAGGCCGTGCATCGCAGGACAGCCTTGCCGATCAGCTTGTTGCTGCCCAGCCTGACGTCGAGGTCCAACTCGTACCGGTCCACGCGGTAACTGCTGCTGCCGTGGTTCAAGGCGTAGGGGTCGGCTTCGGTCACGGGAGTGGGGATTGGTGCGGCCATATCCGTCCAATCTACTTCAGGCGCGGCGCTTGTGCCGACGGACCCACCCACGGGCTCACTGGGTTGCCCATCCAGTATGTCCCGGCCGGGACGGTTTCGCCGCGCATAACCAACGACGCCGGACCAACAGTACCGCCGTCGCCGATGCTCGCTGCGGGGAGGATGACCCCGTGAGGTCCCATGGTGGCTCCGTTGCCGAGCGTCACGGTATCCAGGCTCATCACACGGTCGTGGAAGAGATGCGTTTGGATCACGCAGCCACGGTTGACGGTGGAGTTCTCGCCCAGAGTTACGAGGTCTGCTTCGGGCAACCAATAGCTTTCGCACCACGTTCCGCGGCCGATCTTGGCTCCGAGTCCGCGCAACCACCACACCAGGGCAGGAGTTCCGGCGGCGGACCGGGCAAACCACGGTGCACTCACCATCTCTATGAAAGTATCCACCACCTCGTTGCGCCAAATGAACGAGCTCCAGAGCGGATGTTCGCCTGAGCGAATGGTCCCCACCAGAACCCACTTGGCCAGGATGGAGCTCAGGGCTGCAACACCTCCAGCCACCAGCATCACCACGCCACCAAGGACAGCAGCGATCCAGTAACCCCATCCGCGGGCGATCCAGTCCAGGACCAGCATCACGCTGACGGCGATGGCCACGGTGAGGATGACCGGAACCAGGCGGCCCAGTTCCCACAATGCCCGTGCGATCTTCAGCTTGAAAGCCGGGCGGAAGGTTCGGGTCTGGTCAGCATCGACGGCGGTGCGGCGCAACCTGACGGGCGGGCTGCCCAGCCAGGAGGTGCCTGACTTTGCTTTGGCAGGTGTGGCAGAGAGCACCGCGACGAGGGAGTTCTTGGGAACGTTCCGTCCTGCGGCGGTCATCCCTGAGTTTCCCAGGAAGGAACGCTTCCCGATCTTGGCTGGAGCGATCTTCATCCATCCGCCGCCAAGCTCGTACGAGGCCACCATGGTGTCGTCGGCAAGGAAGGCGCCGTCGCCGATGGTGGTCATTTTAGGAACAAGAAGCACGGTTGAGGCTTCCACGTTTTTGCCTACCTTGGCGCCGAGGAGTCGCAGCCAAAGGGGTGTGAAGAGGCTCGCGTAGACGGGGAAGAGGAGGTCCCGGGCCATGTCCAGGAGGCGTTCCGTGGCCCAGACCTGCCAACCGATGCGGCTGCGCACCCGGTAGTACCCCTCTTTGAGCCCCAAGCCCAGGAGCCTGGCAACAATCAGGATGAGAACCAGGTTGCCAAAGAACCACACCAGGGCGGCCAGCGGGACGGACAGGGCAATCTGTGGGAGGGCTGTTTGCAGCGACTCGTGGCCCTGGATGAAAGCCAGGACCACCAGCGCGCCGGCGAACGCAGAGACATAGGGGATAAGTGCCAGCAGAGCCGAAGCGCTGGTGAAGGCTGAGAACCAGAGCCGGTCAGCCAAGGGCCGCCGGCTGACGGTTTCCGGCCATTCGTGTTTGGCCTTACCGCGGCGCTCCGCGGGAGAGCCGGCCACCAGGTGTCCGGCTTTCACCTTGCCCAACACAGCGGATCCCGCCTCTACGTGCGCGCCCGCGCCGATGGTGGCTCCGGGCATGAGGGTGCTGCGTGCGCCTACAACGGCGCCGGCACCCACATGAATTTGCCCGATGTGGACTGAATCTCCGTCAACCCACCAGCCGGAAAGGTCCACTTCGGGCTCGATATTCGCTCCGCTGCCCAGGGACAGCAGACCCGTGACCGGAGGCAAGGAGTGCAGGTGGACGTCCTTGCCGATCTTCGCACCCAATGCGCGTGCGTAATAGGGAACAAAGGGCGCGCTGGCCAGGCCGATGGCGCCCGACAGGTCTTGAATCTGTTCGGCCAGCCACAACCGCAGGTGGGTTTTGCCGGAACGCGGGTAGGTCCCGGGTTGGATTCTGCCAAGCAGGAGTTTGGCAGCAACTACGGAGATCGCCATTCGGCCCAAGGGGCTGACAAAGACGAGCCATGATGCTGCTATCCACCACCATGAGACCACGGGCGCCGCAGCGAAGCCCGCAAAGTCGGCAAGCAGCCTGTTGGCTGCCATGAGGTAAGTCAGCCAGCGCATCCCCACCAAGATGTGCAATGGGACGCCCATCAGAACCTGGAAAATTTGGGACTTCAACGCGGTAGGGCGGACGGTGCGCTCAGCAGCGGGCCCAGGCAAGCCGCCGTCGGGGAGTGATTGGCGGGCCGTGTCGATCAGCGCGCCGACCCGCGGCGTGGCATAGATTTCAGCAACGGTGATGGTGGGGTAGCGGACCCGGAGCGCCGAGACGAGTTGGGCTGCAGCCAGGGACCCGCCACCGTAGGCGAAGAAATCAGCGTCCAGCGAACTGACGGGACTGCCCAGTACAGACTCCCACTGCTCCACCACCCAGCGGGAGTCGTCGGGCAGGTTCAGCGGGGCGTTGCCTGCCTCGGTGGCGCCGGCTCCTGCCAGTGGCCACGGGAGCGCATGGCGATCCACTTTGCCGCTGGTTTTGGTGGGAAGCGAATCCACCACGGTCAGCAAGGGGATCAAAGCAGCCGGGAGGCTCTCGCCCAGAAGACGGCGGGCCTCATCCATTGACAGTTCATAACCGTCAACCGGGGCCAGATATCCAACCAGGATCTGGTTGCCGGCTGCCGTCGTCTGCACTGCCGCAGCCGCGCCGGCAACACCCGGCAAGGACTGAAGCGCCGCGTCCACTTCGCCAAGTTCGATCCGGCGTCCGCCGAGTTTGACCTGTTCATCGGCCCTGCCCATGAAGATCAGGCCCTCAGCTTCGAATCGCACCAAGTCGCCCGAACGGTAGGCGCGATCCCATCCAAGGGTGGTCATGGGGGCGTACTTCTCGGCGTCCTTGGCAGGATCCAGGTAGCGGGCCAACCCTACCCCGCCAATAATCAGTTCTCCGATCTCACCTTCAGCGACCGGGACTCCCTGCGAATCGACGACGGCGAGGTCCCAACCGTCCAGCGGAAGTCCAATCCGCACGGGGCCGGGTCCGCCCAGCGGAGCGGCGCAGGCAACGACTGTGGCCTCGGTGGGACCGTAGGTGTTCCAGACTTCACGGCCGTCCACTGCAAGGCGTTCGGCCAGTTCAGGCGGGCATGCTTCACCGCCGAAGATGAGCAGGCGAACGTTTTCCAGCGCCTCCGCAGGCCAGAGGGCGGCAAGGGTAGGCACGGTGGAAACTACGGTGATGCCGTGGTTGATGAGCCATGGCCCCAGGTCCATGCCGGTGCGAACAAGGGCCCGTGGCGCGGGTACCAAACAAGCTCCGTGACGCCAAGCCAGCCACATCTCCTCGCAGGAAGCGTCGAAGGCTACGGACAGGCCGGCCAGCACACGGTCCTGGGGTCCGATGGGATCCGCTTGGAGGAAGATGCGGGCTTCAGCATCGACGAATGCGGCCGAGGAACGGTGCTTGACCGCAACGCCCTTGGGAGTGCCGGTGGATCCGGACGTGAAAATGATCCATGAGTCGTCGTCCAACCCCGGCTGGGCGGGCATGGAAACAGCTTCCCGGGCTGGACCTGTTAGCTGGATGTCCAGGCCTGCAGCGATGATCGCACCAACCTTGGCTTCACCGAACACCAAACGCGCCCGCTCGTCGGGGTCGTCAGCATCCACGGGAACATACGCTGCACCCGCCACAAGAATACCCAGGATCGCGACGTAGAGCTCGTTGGTGCCGGACGGGATGCGGACGCCAATTTTGTCCCTTGGGCCGAGCCCTGCGCTGTTCAGCTGCGCGGCAAAGGCGCGGACCGCCTTGAGCAGCTCGGTGTAGCTCAATGACTTGTGACCATCATCCAGTGCCGAAGCCTCCGGGAAAGATGCCGCGGTCTCTTCCAGGATGTCCACGAGGGTGCGCTCGACCGGGGCCAAGGGGCCGCCCGGTAGCTGGGGACGGTACGTCATCAGGGCAGGCGTCGTGCCGGCCCCAGCGGGATGTTCTGTGCTCACGTTGGTCAGCTTTCCGCAGAAAGATGAACAGAAGGTGTCCGGCGTTTCCTGGCAGTCACGCCTTGTTGACCTGCAATTCGCTTTTTGCACATATGGCGTTCAATAAGCGATCAGGGAACCAGCAGTACTTTTCCGGTGGTCCGGCGGCCTTCAAGGTCCCTGTGCGCTTGGGCGGCTTCCGCGAGCGGATACGTGGCACCTACCCTGACAGCGAGAGTGCCGTTGGCGGCGGCGTCGAAAATTTCCGCGGAACGCCACCGGCGTTCCTGGGCATTCTGAACGAAGTGCGCCATGGTTGGCCTGGTCAGCGTCAGTGATCCCGCCGCGTTCAAACGCTGGGGATCGAAAGGCGGCACGGGGCCGGAAGCGGCACCGAAGAGCACCATGGCGCCACGGATTCGCAGGCTCTTCAGGGAATCGTCAAAGGTGTCCTTGCCGACGCCGTCGTACACCACGTTGACGCCCTCGCCGTCGGTCAGCTCCCGGACCCGGTCAGCGAAACCTTCGTAGCGCAGGACTTCATCGGCGCCGGCCAGGGTGGACAGATCCGCTTTTTCATCCGAGGACACGGTAGTGATCACACGGGCTCCGCGGGCCTTCAGCAGTTGCGTCAGCAGCAGACCAACGCCACCTGCACCTGCGTGGAGCAGAACAGTGTGGCCCGGCTCTACCCGGAACGATGAGTTCATCAAATAGTGAGCGGTGATGCCCTGCAGTGGCAAAGCTGCGGCAGTGTGGTCGTCGACGCCGTCAGGAACCGGAAGTGCCTTGCCCGCCTCCACGAGGGCGTACTCCGCGTACGTGCGGGAACCCTCGGCCGTGGCAATGCGTTGGCCGATCCGGAATTCCTCGACGCCTTCGCCCACCGCCTCCACTGTGCCGGCAGCTTCGGCGCCCGGGGTGAAAGGGTATTCCACTTTGTACGTGCCGTTGCGTTGGTAGGTCTCAATGAAGTTGACCCCGGCAGCTGCGACCTTGATCAACAGCTGGCCGGGGCCAGGCTTCGGTATTTCCACAGAGGCGTACTCGAGGACCTCAGGTCCTCCGGGCTGCTGTGCAACGATGGCGTGCGTCATGGTGGCTCCTCACTCCGGGGCGGTCCTTCCGGTGCCCGGTTTCAGAATCCATCCTAGGGAGGTTGGGGCCTCTGGTGGTGAACGCCTAGAAGCGTCCGTGCGTCGAAGCGACGGGGCAGTCGAAGCCGCGGCCTGCTGCCAGGCCTACGTCATTGAGGTATCTGACTACGATCCCGTAGGACTGCATCAGCGTGGTTTCCGTATAGGTGATGGAGTGCTTGGCGCAGAACTCGCGCACGATTTTTGTGGCCTTGTACAAGTGGGGACGAGCCATGTCCGGGAACAAGTGGTGCTCCACCTGACGGTTCAGTCCACCCAGGAGGAAGTCCATGAAGATGCCACCGGAGATATTCCGCGAGGTGAGGATCTGGCGGTTGAGGAAGTCCACCCGGCTGTCCTTGGGGAGGACAGGCATGCCCTTGTGGTTCGGGGCGAACGAGGCACCCATGTAGAAGCCGTAAACCATAATCTGTACACCCAGGAAGGCGAATGCCATTCCAATGGGCAGGAAGGTGAACGCCAGAACCGGGAGGGCGGCAAGCCTGGTGACCAGGATGGGCGTCTCTACCCAGCGGTGGCGTACTTTTTGCTTGCCGAAGACAAAGCGAAGGGAGTCGAACTGCAGGCTCAAGCCCAGGAGGGTCAGGAGCGGGAAGAAGAACCAGCCCTGCTTCTTGGTGAGGAAAGCCAGGCGGCCTTTACGCTCGGCTGCAGCGTCTTCGTAGAACACCAAGGCATTGTTCCGGATGTCCGGATCCTTGGAGATGACGTTGGGGTGGTTGTGGTGGGCTCCGTGCTTCTGTTCCCACCAGGAGTAGCTGATGCCGGCAACTCCGGTGGCAAGAAGGCGGGCGGACCAGTCATTGGCCCGGCGCGAAGCAAAGATCTGCTTGTGGCCTGCCTCGTGGGCAAGGAAGCTGAGCTGCGTGCACAGAATGCCAACGGCTGCTGCGATCAGGAGCTGGTACCAGGACTCGCCGATCAGTGCGAAGCCCAGCCAGGTGCCTGCCATGAGAAGCACCAAAGCCACGAAGACCCAGATGTAGAAGCCGCTACGGCGTTCGAGGAGTCCTGCTGCTTTGACGCTCTTGAGGAGCTCCGAGTAGCTCTGGACGACGGGATTTGGTTGAATTGCGCGAGCTTTGGGGCGCTCAGCGGTGGACGTGGGTGACATAAATGTGCCCCGTATCGCTAACGGGCAACGCTGCAGCCGACGTTCGGACTGCACGGTCTGGATCACCCTCCACTAAGCATACGGCTAATCTCCAAAATAATGAGACTTCTCACAACCGCATGCATAAATATCGGACAGCGTGAATATTCTTGCTGTACAGTGGAGTCATGACTATTTCTGTTGCGGTCTCAGGTGCCAGCGGCTACGCCGGGGGAGAAGTGCTGCGTCTGCTGGCAGGCCACCCGGATGTCACCATCGGTGCCATCACAGCTCACAGCAACGCCGGTTCCAGACTAGGGGAGTTGCAGCCTCATCTCCACGGTTTGGCCAGCCGGATTCTGGAAGAGACCACGGTGGAGAACTTGTCCGGCCATGACGTCGTGTTCCTGGCGTTGCCGCACGGTGCTTCAGCTGAGATCGCTGCACAGTTGCCGGAGGGGACTGTAGTGATCGACGCCGGCGCCGACCACCGCTTGGAGGACTCCGCGGCGTGGGAAAAGTTCTACGGTTCTGCCCACGCGGGTACCTGGCCCTATGGTCTTCCGGAACTCCCGGGCCAACGTGAAGCGCTGAAGGGTGCAACGCGCATCGCCGTTCCCGGGTGCTACCCGACGTCGGCCCTGCTGGCGCTGACGCCCGGGTTCGCCAACAATCTGCTCCTGACTGACGACGTCGTGATTGTCGCCGCCTCCGGGACCTCCGGTGCCGGCAAGGCTGCCAAGGTCAATCTGATTGGCAGTGAGGTCATGGGTTCCATGAGCCCCTACGGCGTGGGTGGCGGTCATCGCCACACGCCGGAAATCGAACAGGGCCTGTCCAATGCTGCCGGGGAGCCCGTCACGGTGTCCTTCACTCCCACGCTGGCCCCGATGAGCCGGGGCATCCTCACCACGGCCACGGCCAAAGTGGGGCACGGTGTGACCGAAGCCGAACTTCGCCAGGCCTGGGCGGATGCCTACGACGACGAACCGTTCGTGCACCTTCTCCCGGAAGGCCAGTGGCCCACCACCAAGTCGGTTCAGGGCTCCAACCACGCTGTGATGCAGTTGGCCTTTGACTCCCACACCGGCCGCGTGATTGTCACGTGCGCCATCGACAACCTCACCAAGGGGACCGCCGGCGGAGCCGTGCAGTCCATGAACATTGCTCTCGGCCTGGACGAAACCGCCGGCCTGAACCTGCAGGGAGTTGCACCGTGACCATTACCGCCCCCAAGGGATTCCGCGCCGCCGGCATCAAAGCCGGCATCAAAGCCTCGGGCAACCCGGACCTGGCCCTGGTAGTCAATGACGGACCTCAGAAGTCCGCAGCTGCGGTCTTTACCTCCAATCGAGTGGCTGCTGCCCCGGTTCACTGGTCTCGCCAAGTAGTCAGCGACGGCCGTGTGGATGCCGTGGTCCTGAACTCCGGAGGGGCCAACGCCTGCACCGGTCCGCAGGGTTTCCAGAACACCCACGCCACCGCCGAGAAAGTGGCAGACGTGCTGGGAGTCTCAGCTTCGGACGTCGTGGTGTGCTCAACCGGGCTGATCGGTGAGCAGTTGCCCATGGACAAGATTCTGCCTGGCGTCGAGGCTGCTTTCCGCGAACTGTCCGAGGATGGTGGCTCTGCGGCTGCCACAGCGA
This sequence comes from Arthrobacter sp. 9V, assembly GCF_902506065.1. Taxonomy (GTDB): domain Bacteria; phylum Actinomycetota; class Actinomycetes; order Actinomycetales; family Micrococcaceae; genus Arthrobacter. The sequence continues at coordinate 2,985,402 of NZ_LR732912.1, read as the reverse complement.
TCATGACCACGGACAGTGTTTCCAAGCAAGCCGTGTTCACCGGCACGGACGCCCAGGGCAAGCAGTTCACCGTGGGAGGCATCGCCAAGGGTGCCGGCATGTTGGCGCCCGGGCTGGCGACGATGCTGGTGGTTCTGACTACAGACGCCGAGGTTCCGGCCAACGAGCTCGACGTCGTCCTTCGCGACGCCACGCGGGTCACCTTTGACCGGGCGGACTCGGACGGCTGCATGTCCACCAACGACACCGTAGTGCTGCTGGCATCAGGGGCCTCCGAGGCTCTGCCTTCTGCCGAGCAGTTGAGCGAGGCGGTCACCAACGTTTGCGCGGAACTGGCACGCAAGCTCATCGGGGATGCCGAGGGCGCCAGCCACGACATCGCTATCCGTACCTTCAATGCCGCCAGTGAGCGCGACGCTGAAATCGTCAGCCGCAGTGTTGCTCGCTCCAACCTCTTCAAGGCCGCGATCTTCGGCAAGGACCCCAATTGGGGTCGCGTACTCTCCGCCGTGGGAACCACTGACGCCGTCTTCGAGGCGGACCAGCTCAACGTCGCCATGAACGGTGTGCAGATTTGCCGTAACGGCGCAATCGGCGATGACCGCAATCTGGTGGACTTGGAACCGCGCGAAGTTTTGGTCGAAATCGACCTGCAGGCCGGGGACGCCGAGGCCACCATTTGGACCAATGACCTCACGCACGATTACGTGCACGAGAACAGCGCATACTCGAGCTGAGCGGATGACAATGACTGCGCACACCCGCGAAACGAACTCGATGAGCGACGCCCAGGACAAAGCCGGCACCCTGATTGAAGCCCTGCCTTGGATCCAACGTTTTGCCGGCACCACCATGGTGATCAAGTACGGCGGAAACGCCATGGTCAACGAGGACCTCCGCCGTGCCTTCGCGGAGGACATCGTGTTCCTCCACCATGTAGGCATCCATCCCGTGGTGGTCCATGGCGGCGGACCCCAGATCAACGCGATGCTGGGGAGGCTTGGCATCGAATCCGAGTTCAAGGGCGGCCTCCGCGTCACTACGCCCGAGGCCATGGACGTGGTCCGTATGGTTCTCACCGGCCAGGTGGGCCGCGAACTGGTAGGCCTGATTAACTCGCATGGTCCCTACGCCGTGGGCATGTCCGGGGAAGACGGCGGCCTCCTGCGCGCCGTTCGCACCGGAACCGTGGTTGATGGCGAAGAGGTGGACCTCGGCCTGGTGGGTGAAGTAGTGGGCGTGGATCCCGACGGCATCACAGACATTCTCGACGCCGGCCGTATTCCGGTGATCTCAACGGTAGCCCCCGAAATTCTCGACGACGGAACCGGCTCCGGTCCTACGACGGGTCAAGTCCTCAACGTCAACGCCGATACCGCGGCCGCTGCCGTCGCTTCGGCCTTGGGTGCCAGCAAGCTCGTCATCCTGACCGACGTCGAGGGCCTGTACGCCAACTGGCCGGACAAATCATCGCTGATTTCCTCGTTGACGGCAACAGAACTTCGCGCAATGCTGCCCAAACTCGAATCCGGGATGATCCCCAAGATGGCCGCCTGCCTCAAGGCAATCGATGAAGGCGTGGAACGCGCACACATAGTGGACGGCCGCCTGGCCCACTCCATGTTGCTGGAAACCTTCACAACAGCGGGCATCGGCACCCAAGTAGTACCCGACGAGGAAGTGAACGCATGAGCGAAACTGTTGGCCTCAACCCGACCGGCGATGGACCCCCCGCCCGCTTCGCGGTGCCCGACCACACCCGGGGGTCCATCGCCGGATCGGAGGCCAAAGCTTCCGTCATGACTGGAGTGAGTAATGGCGCGGAGTGGCTTGCCCGTTACTCGTCCTCACTCATGGGTGTCTTTGGCACTCCGCAGCGGGTTCTGGTGCGTGGTGCGGGTTGCCTGGTGTGGGATGCTGACGGCAAGGAATACCTGGATCTCCTCGGCGGCATTGCAGTGAATGCCCTGGGCCACGCGCACCCCTTTGTCACGTCGGTGATTTCCAGCCAGCTGGCTACGCTGGGGCACGTCTCCAACTTCTTCACGAGCCCCACGCAGATCGCGCTCGCAGAAAAACTACTGGCCATCTCCAACGCACCTGCAGGTTCCAAGGTGTTCTTTGCCAACTCCGGTACTGAAGCCAACGAGGCTGCGTTCAAGCTGGCCCGCCGAAACAATGACGGCGGTAAGCGCACCAAGATCATCGCGCTGGAGGGTGCCTTCCACGGCCGGACCATGGGTGCTTTGGCGCTCACAGCCAAAGAGGCTTACCGTGCGCCGTTCGAACCACTGCCCGGTGGTGTGGTCCACCTTCCGTTCGGTGACATCGAGGCCTTGCGTGCCGCCGTCGACGATTCCACCGCAGCTGTTTTCCTGGAGCCCATTCAGGGCGAAGCGGGTGTACGGCCCCTGAGCGCCGAATACCTGCAGGCAGCCCGTGAAGCTACCACCGCGGCCGGCGCGCTGTTGATCCTGGACGAGGTACAGACCGGCATCGGCCGCACCGGCAAGTGGCTCGCCAGCGAAGACGCCGGAATTGTTCCCGACGCAGTGACGCTCGCCAAGGGTCTTGGCGGCGGATTCCCGGTGGGTGCCTTGGTCACCTTCGGAAGTGCGACGTCGGCCCTGCTCACCGCAGGGCAGCACGGCACCACTTTTGGTGGGAACCCGGTGGCAACGGCCGCCGCACTGGCCACGCTGCACGCCATCGAAAGCCAGGGTGTGCTTCACAACGTGCTGACGGTGGGCGCTCACCTTCGTGAGGGACTGGCTGCGATCGAGGCTGTTACAGAAGTCCGGGGTGAGGGTCTGCTGATTGGTTTCGATGTGAACGCCGACGTCGCCCCCGCCATGGTGTCCGCTGCTTTGGATGCCGGCTTCATCATCAACAGCCCGGGCCCGCGGACCATCCGCCTCGCCCCTCCGCTGATCCTGACCATCGATCAGGCGGACCGCTTCCTGGAAGCTCTCCCCGCCTTGATAGCCACGGCTACCGCCCAGACTGCTAAGGACGCACAGTGAGCACGTCAACCACCCGTCATTTCCTGAAGGATACGGACCTGAGCCCTGCCGAGCAGGCTGAGGTCCTGGAACTCGCAGTCCGGATGAAGGCCGCGCCCTACAGCGTGCAGCCCTTCGCAGCGGAGGGCAACGGCCGCAAAACGGTGGCCGTGATCTTTGACAAGACCTCCACCCGCACGCGTGTTTCTTTTGCCACCGGCATTGCGGATATGGGCGGCAATGCCCTGATCATCAACCCCGGTGAAGCGCAGATCGGCCACAAAGAATCCGTAGAGGACACCGCGAAGGTCCTTGAGCGCATGGTCTCCACCATTGTGTGGCGGACGGGTGCGCATTCGGGCCTGGTGGCCATGGCGGAAAACTCCAAGGTTCCCGTCATCAATGCCCTGTGCGATGACTACCACCCTTGCCAACTCCTGGCTGACCTCCTGGCCGTCAAAGAGCACAAGGGCGAGCTAGCCGGGTTGAGCATGGCGTACCTGGGTGATGCCGCGAACAATATGGCCAACTCCTACCTGCTGGCAGGTGTCACGGCCGGAATGCACGTGCGCATCTCGGGCCCCGAGGGCTACCTGCCGGCGCCGGAAATCGTGGCTGCAGCGGAAGAACGCGCTGCAGAGACCGGCGGTTCCGTGTTGATCACCAGCGACGCCGCTGAAGCCCTTAAAGGCGCAGACGTGGTGGCAACAGACACGTGGGTTTCCATGGGACAGGAAGCTGAGAAGGAAGCCCGGCTGCAGTTGTTCCGCGACTACTCAGTGGATGAGGCCGCCATGGCACAGGCGGCACCGGACGCCGTGGTGCTTCATTGCCTCCCTGCATACCGCGGCTATGAAATTTCTGCTGGTGTGATTGACGGGCCGCAATCGATCGTTTGGGACGAGGCGGAGAACCGCCTGCACGCCCAGAAGGCCCTGATGGCTTGGCTGATGCACCGCTCCGGTCTGGCCTTTGTAGACGGTCTCTCGCCGGTAGAGGGTACCGGAGAGAGCACGTTCTAGTGTCCACCAACCCGTCCGTCCCGGGCGCCAGCCCGGCCACCAAGACTGCCCGCCAGGCGCGCATCACGGCGATCCTGACTGGTGAGTCCGTGCGTTCCCAGGCAGAGCTTGCAGCTCTGTTGGCGGACGACGGCGTCATGGTCACCCAAGCCACGTTGTCCCGCGACCTCGTGGAACTGGGCGCAGTCCGGGTCCGGGGCAAAGAGGGAGCCCTCGTTTACGCTGTCCCAGGGGAAGGCGGCGACCGCAACGCCAAGAGCGGCGTGACTCAGGAAATCCTGGACGCGCGGCTGGCCCGGCTTTGTGGCGAACTCCTGGTCACCGCAGAAGCTTCGGGCAACATCGTGGTGCTCCGCACCCCGCCCGGAGCTGCCAACTTCCTGGCCCTGGCGGTGGACCACTCGGTGATGCCGTCAGTATTGGGTACGATCGCAGGCGACGACACTTTGCTGCTGGTCGCACGGGATCCTGATGGCGGGGCTGAACTGGCGGCGCGTTTCCTGCGCATGGCCGAAGAAGCCGGGCCTGGCAACTAATTGATCTTTTTCAGCATTGATTCACACAGCATTGATTCGAATGAACCAAGCAACAACAAAGGAGCACTCTCGTGACTGAGCGCATTGTTCTGGCCTACTCCGGTGGCCTTGATACTTCCGTAGCCATCGGCTGGATCGGTGAAGCCACCGGCGCCGAGGTCATCGCCGTGGCCGTGGACGTCGGACAGGGCGGCGAGTCCCTGGAGACCATCCGCCAGCGCGCCCTCGGTTGCGGCGCCGTCGAGGCTTACGTGGCCGACGCCCGTGATGAGTTCGCCAACGAGTACGCCATGCCCACCCTGAAGGCGAACGCCCTCTACCAGGGCCACTACCCGCTGGTCTCGGCCATCTCCCGCCCGGTGATCGTCAAGCACCTCGTGAAGGCTGCCCGTGAATTCGGCGCCACCACGGTTGCCCACGGCTGCACCGGCAAGGGCAACGACCAAGTCCGCTTTGAAGTCGGCATCCAGACCCTCGGCCCGGACTTGAAGTGCATCGCACCTGTTCGCGACCTCGCCCTGACCCGCGACAAGGCCATCGCCTTCGCCGAGGAAAAGGGACTGCCGATCGAAACCACAAAGAAGAACCCGTACTCGATCGACCAGAACGTCTGGGGACGCGCCGTCGAGACCGGTTACCTTGAGGACATCTGGAACGCGCCCACCAAGGACATCTACGACTACACCGCTACCCCGGAATTCCCCCCGGCACCGGATGAGGTCACCATTTCCTTCCAGGCCGGCGTGCCGGTAGCCATCGATGGCGTGAAGGTCACCCCGCTGCAGGCCATCCAGGAACTGAACCGCCGTGCAGGTGCCCAGGGCGTCGGCCGCATCGACGTCGTGGAGGACCGCCTTGTTGGCATCAAGTCCCGCGAAATCTACGAAGCTCCGGGTGCCATGGCGCTGATCACCGCGCACAAGCACCTCGAGGACATCACCATCGAGCGCGAGCAGGCCCGCTTCAAGGCCACTGTGGGCCAGCGCTGGTCCGAACTGGTGTACGACGGTCAGTGGTTCTCCCCGCTCAAGCGCTCCTTGGATGCCTTCATCGAAGACACCCAGCAGTATGTTTCCGGTGACATCCGCATGGTTCTCCACGGTGGCCAGGCAATCGTCAATGGTCGCCGCTCGGAGACCTCGCTGTATGACTTCGACCTCGCCACCTACGACACCGGTGACACCTTCGACCAGTCCATGGCACGCGGCTTCATCGAACTGTGGGGCATGTCCTCCAAGGTTGCCTCCGGCCGCGACCTGCGGGTTGCCGGCGAATGACAAGCGCCACAAACGAAGGTGCTCTGTGGGGCGGCCGGTTCGCCGGCGGCCCCGCGGATGCGCTGGCTGCTCTGAGCAAGTCCACCCACTTTGACTGGCGGCTTGCCCGCTACGACATCGCCGGTTCCAAAGCGCACGCCCGCGTGCTGGCAAAGGCCGGACTGTTGGACGACGCCGAACTGAAAGGCATGCTCGCCGCCCTCACCCAGCTGGACGAGGACGTCGCGAGCGGTGCCTACCTGCCGGCTGAGAGCGACGAGGACGTGCACGGTTCCTTGGAACGTGGCCTGATCGAGCGCGCCGGAACCCAGCTGGGTGGCAAGCTCCGTGCAGGCCGTTCCCGGAACGATCAGGTGGCCACCCTTGGCCGCATGTTCCTACGCGACCACGCCCGGATCATCGCCAGCGGTGTTCTTGCCACCATCGACGCCCTCGTCGAGCAGGCCAAGGCCCACCACGGAGTAGCCATGCCGGGACGGACGCACCTGCAGCACGCCCAGCCTGTGTTGCTGAGCCACCACTTGCTGGCCCATGCCTGGGCTTTACTGCGCGACGTTCAGCGTCTCCAGGACTGGGACAAGCGCGCAGGTGTTTCGCCGTATGGTTCGGGTGCGTTGGCTGGTTCGTCCCTCGGCTTGGACCCTGAGGCTGTTGCCGCTGATCTGGGCTTCTTCTCGGCCGTCCACAACTCGATCGACGGCACCGCCTCGCGCGATGTCTTTGCCGAGTTCGCCTGGGTATGTTCCATGATTGGCGTGGACCTGTCCAGGATCTCCGAGGAAGTCATCTTCTGGGCAACCAAGGAGTTCTCCTTCGTCACGCTGCATGACTCGTACTCCACGGGGTCTTCGATCATGCCGCAGAAGAAGAACCCGGACGTTGCCGAACTCGCCCGCGGCAAGGCAGGCCGCCTCATTGGTAACCTAACCGGGCTGCTCGCGACGCTCAAGGGACTGCCGCTGGCGTACAACCGCGATCTGCAGGAAGACAAGGAACCGGTTTTCGACGCCGCAGACACCCTGGAGCTGTTGCTTCCGGCCGTGTCCGGGATGATCGCCACGCTGAAGTTCAACACTGAGCGCATGGAGTCCCTTGCTCCGCAGGGCTTCGCGTTGGCCACGGACATTGCCGAATGGCTCGTCCGCCAAGGGGTTCCGTTCCGTGAGGCTCACGAGCTCTCCGGTGCTGCCGTCAAGCAGGCCGAGGGCCGTGGCGTGGAGCTGTGGGACCTGACGGACGAGGAATACGCAGCAATCTCGGAGCACCTGACTCCCGAGGTCCGCAGCGTCCTCAGCACCAAAGGTTCGCTCAACAGCCGCAACTCGCAGGGCGGAACGGCCCCGGCCGCCGTCGAACGCCAGTTGCTTGCCTTGGAAGCGGAACTGGACGCAGTACGGTCTTACGCAGGCTAAAACGCTCCTGTGGGACGGCACACCACGTGCTGTCCCACAGGCGTTTAAGCGTGCGTTAGCATGGCGCTATGACTCAGATCACCCCTGAGGCGTTGCCCGCAGAGCTTCACAAAGCCGCCGGCACCGTCACCCGCCTCCTTGCCAAACTGGACGACTCATCCGTTGCTGAACAGTCGAAGCTTCCAAGCTGGACTCGGGGCCACGTCCTGGCCCACCTGACGGGCATCTCCAACGCCATGACGCGGCAGCTCGAATTCGCCCGGCGCGGCGAAACCGTGGAACTGTACGACGGCGGCATGGACGGCCGTAACAAGGCTATAGAACTTGCCGCTGGACACAGCCTCGCCAAACATACTGAGGCTGTTACCGCTGCCGTGGATGCGGCGGTCGCTGCTTTTGACAGTTTGGGACCGGACGATTGGCAAGCGCGCATCGCCTACCGGGACGGGACCGTGTTCGACGGCGGGCTGGCGCTGTGGCGCGAACTGACCATCCATGCCTCTGATCTGGGTTTGGGCTTCGGACCGGAGACCTGGAGCCGGCCGTTCTGCGAACACCTGATCGGGTTCCTCGCCGCACGCGTTCCTGATTCCTACAAATTTGTCCTGCAACCCACGGGACTGCCGCAACTGAGCATCGGTAACGGCGGGACCTCCATTGCCATCACCGGCATGCTGACCGACATCGCCGCGTGGCTTGCCGGCCGCGAGCCCAACCTTGGAAGCCTGCGTGCCACCGCAGCCGCTGATGGAGTAGATCTGCCGGAGCTCCTGCCCTGGCCGGCACCCCAACCCGCGCCCCGCTGACATCGCACGCTCACGTCCCGCGTGTTTGAGCTGGTCGCTCGCTCACGTCCCGCGTGTTTGAGCTGGTCGCTCGCTCACGTCCCGCGTTATTTGCCCTTGCTCTTCGTCGCTGCTGCCCGCCACAGGTGCATGGTTGCGTATGAACGCCACGGGCCCACCTCGGTGAAGTCCGGGCTGAGCCCGGCGCCCGCCGGCAGGGCCTTCAAGCCGTTCCGGACCGCGGCGTCATTGGCCAGGAACACATCGGGGGCCCCGAGGACGCGCATTGCCACGTAGCCAACAGTCCACGGCCCCACGCCCGGTAGGGGAAGCAGCTTCCGCTCAAGGCCTGGCAGGTCGTCGCCGTAGCCGAAATCAAGTGTTCCGCAGGCCATGGCTTCGGCCGCGGCCACGATGGAGTCGATCCGCCGTTGTGGCCCACGGAGAAGGGCGCGGCCGTGTTCGGCGAGCTCAACCGCCGTCGGGAACAAGCGCTCCAAGCCCGGCCCCGGGCCATCCACGGGGGAGCCGGCTGCGGACAATTGGGTGAGGGCGGTCCGGGCAGCAGCCACGGTTATCTGTTGTCCGATCATGGCCCGGATGAGCAGTTCGTGGGGATCCACAGCCCCGGGAACCCGCATCCCCGGAGTCGCGGCGACGCTGTCCCTCAGCCGCGGATCCGTTGCCAGGGCCGCATCGATTGCCTGGGGATCGGCGTCCGAGTCGAACAACCTCCGGACCCTGCTCAACAGTGCCGGGAGGTCGTGAAGGTCCAAGGCGGTGGCCGTGAGTTGCAGCGGTTTCCCGGTAGCTGAGGGATCGTAGGAGACTGAGAAGGAGGCGCTGCCCCGCGGTAAGCGCAGGGTACGGGCATAGGTCCGGCGTCCGTAGGACTCGGTTCCATCGGTCGAGGTGCCGGTCGCTTCCATTCCCGCTGACTCGATGCCGGCCACCGCTCGAACTGCCAGGAAATCGAAGATGCCCGGATCGAAGGGTTCCCTGTAGGGCAGGTTCAGCGTCAGCGCCACCGGGGCCCGCCCGGAAGCGCCGGTAACCCGGCGAGTGCCGGCCTTCGCACCGCTGGCCCGCACCGCCGTCGGCGTCATCGCAAAAACCTCGCCGATGGTGTCGTTGAATTGCCGCACGCTGTTGAATCCGGATGCGAAGGCAACGTCGGCCAGCAACATGTCAGTGGAGACCAGCAGGGTCCTGGCTGTTTGTGCCCTGCTTGCCCGCGCCAGCGACAATGGACCGGCGCCGAGCTCGTTGCTCAGGATGCGGTTGAGTTGACGGGCGGAGTAGCCGAGGCGGTGTGCGAGGCCGTCGACGCCCTCGCGTGTGATCACGCCGTCGTTGATCAGCCTCATGGCGCGGCCGGCGATGTCGGAGCGAATATTCCATGCCGGCGTTCCCGGGACAGCCTCGGGCAGGCATCGCTTGCAGGCGCGGTAGCCGGCTTCGTGGGCAGCTGCGGACGTTTCATAGAAGGTGACGTTGGCAGCCTTGGGCGTGCGGGCCGGGCACGATGGCCGGCAGTAGATGCCGGTGGAGCTGACGGCTGTGAAGAATTGACCGTCGAACCGGGTATCCCGTGCGTCGATTGCCCGGTAGCGCTGCCAGAAGTCCATGCCTTCATCCTGCCAGCCGCGCGAAGCCCGTGCTAGCGGAAATCGGACATGGCCGTTAGTGGGTTTCTTGCTAGTGTCTGGTCATGAGTTCGTCCATTCCCAACGAAGTCAGCAAACCGGCCGAGGTACGCAGATTCCTCGAGGGCGATCCCCGGATCATCGCCCCGCAGTTACTTGGTGCGGTCCTGACTCATCACTCGGAGGCCGGTCCCGTTTCGGTGAGGCTTACCGAGGTTGAGGCGTATATGGGACCGCGCGATTCAGAACACCCGGACCCCGGCTCTCACACCTTTGGTGGACCCACCGCCCGGAACGCGCCCATGTTCGGACCGCCGGGATTCCTTTATGTCTACTTCACTTATGGCATGCACTACTGCGCCAACATAGTCTGCGGTCCCGATGGATCAGCGTCAGCATTGCTCCTCCGGGCCGGCGAAATTGTGGACGGGGAGGGGCTGGCCGCCCTTCGCAGGCCGGCATCCAAGGCCCACAAGGATCTGGCGAGCGGACCTGCCCGGCTCGCCTCCGCATTGGGACTCACGACGGCGGACACTGGACGTGACGCGCTCGCCCCACCCTTTGGCTTATGGTTGCCGGCGACCCCCGCAGCTGCCGTCGCCAGCGGACCACGGGTGGGCGTTGCCGGTCCGGGAGGAAGCACTGAATACCCGTGGCGCTTTTGGATTGAAGACGATCCCACGGTGTCCAAGTACAAGGCAGCCAGGCCCAGGACCCGTAACACTGCCGTGTGACGTTCACCGACCCCACACGTTTACCAAAATCGCTGTAGAATGGACGGTCTGTCTTTTGCGATAGGGGTTACGGTTCGATGCACGACGCTGATTTGGTCCACGAGCAGGAATATGTTGCCGGGCTGTACGCCCGGCTCGATGAGCTGCGCGCTGAAAAGCGCGCCCAGCTGGCGCAGGTGCGCAAGGCCGGCGCGGTGGGAACCATGCAGAACGTCTCAGAGCGGGACGCCTTCGCGGCGCTGTACGAAGACCGCCTGGCCCAGCTCGACGCCGTCGATGACCGCCTGGTCTTCGGCCGCCTCGACCTCGACTCCGGCGAGGCGCAGTACATCGGCCGCATCGGGCTCTCAACTGCCGATCTGCAGCGTCTTATGGTCGACTGGCGCGCCCCGGAAGCCGGGCACTTCTACCAAGCCACCGCGTTCGACCGCCAAGGCGTGCGCCGTCGTCGCCACCTGATCCTGCAGGGGCGCGACGTGAAAGCGATTGAAGACGACGTCCTGGACGCCGGGATGCTTGCTGACAACGACTCCCTCCAGGGCGAAGGCGCGCTGCTGGCCGCGCTCAATTCCAAGCGCACCGGCCGGATGTCGGACATCGTGGGCACCATTCAGTCCGAGCAGGACCGGATCATCCGTTCCTCCATTTCGGGCGCGTTGGTAGTCCAAGGCGGTCCCGGAACAGGCAAAACGGCCGTGGCCCTGCACCGCGCCGCTTACCTGTTGTATACGCACCGCGAGCGGCTCAAGAGCGCCGGTGTCCTGCTCGTGGGGCCGTCGTCGTCCTTCATGCACTACATCGAGCGCGTGCTGCCGTCCCTCGGTGAGACCGGAGTGGTCATGGCCAGCCTCGGACGCCTCATGCCCGGCATCAACGCCATCCCCGAGGAAGATGCCGATGTTGCCGCCCTCAAAGGCAAGCTGGACATGGCAACCGTGGTGGCTAACGCCGTGGCCAACCGGCAGCGGACACCTGCGGAGGACCGCATCCTCGAAGTGGATTCGCGGAAGCTGACACTGTCAGTACGTCAGGTACGCCGAGCCCGGGAAAAGGCCCGGGCCACGGGAAAGCCACACAACGAAGCGCGGCTCACGTTCGTCAAGATTCTCCTGCGTGAGCTCACCGAACAGCTGACGGACCTCGTGGAGGAAGGCAACATTGGCAACAACGCTGATCGCGCCTACTTGGCAGAAGATGTTCGTTCCGCCCGTGACGTGCGCATTGCGCTGAATCTCTGCTGGATGCCGATGACGCCTGAGAAGCTCATCTCTGAGCTCTTCAGCAAGCCGGCCATCCTGGAAGCCTGCACCCCGCACCTGACCCCGGAACAGCGCGCCCTGCTGCAGCGTCCGGTGGATGCGCCGTGGACCGAAGCAGATGTTCCGCTGCTGGACGAGGCTGCAGAGTTGCTGGGTGAGCTGGATCCGGCCGCCGGCAGGGGACTGGCCCAGCAGGAAGCCGACCGCGCCCGCGATCTGGCCAACGCGAAGCAGACCCTCGCCAACATGGAAGCGATGGGCGTGGATGTGCTGGTCACGGCTGAAGAACTTGCCGAGCAGAACCAGGAACGTGAAGGTCGGCTGACCGCTGCCGAACGTGCCACGAGCGACCGGTCCTGGGCGTTCGGGCACATCGTGGTTGACGAGGCACAGGAACTCTCGCCCATGCAATGGCGGCTTCTGGTGCGGCGTTGCCCGCTGAAGTCCTTCACGATTGTGGGCGACATCGCCCAAACGAGTGCAGCGGCCGGTGCGAACTCGTGGCAGAGCGCACTGGCGCCGTCGTTCGGTGACCGCTGGACGCTGGAAGAACTCACCGTCAACTACCGCACGCCCTCGCAGATCGCCGAAGCTGCTGTCCGAATGGCCAACCGCGCCGGCCTGGTTGTCTCGGCCCCCAAGGCCGTCCGCGAAGGCAAATGGTCGCCCGTTGTGGACCATGTGGCCGAGGGTGAAATCGTCAGGCGCCTGGTTGAAGTCCTGCCGGAGGAAGTGGAAGCGATCGACGGCGGCCTGCTGGCTGTCATCGCCGACGGACCATTGCTGCCGCAGGCCACCGCCGCGCTGCGCGAGGTCTACGGACGCCGCATCGGCAGCGGCGCAGGCAGCTACCAACAAGACATCGTGGTGATCAGCCCCAAGGAAGCCAAGGGCCTGGAATTCGACGGCGTTGTGGTCCTGGAACCGGCCGCCATGTTGAACCACGAGCACGGTAAGGTGGGCGACCTCTACGTCGCCATGACCCGGGCAACGCAGCGTCTGCGCCTCATCGCAGCCGCACCGGTGCCCGCCGGCATCGAGCGCTAAGAAAATTGGACCCTTCAACCGGTGCTAACTTAGATCTCGTGTCACACGTAAACAACCTCGAGTCCCAGCACAACGATCCCGCCTTTGCCAACGTCTGGCAGGAGCTCAAATGGCGCGGCCTGGTCCACGTTTCCACTGATGAAACTGAACTGGAAAAACTGCTCGCCGGGGACCCGATCACGTATTACTGTGGCTTCGATCCCACGGCGCCATCGCTGCACCTGGGCAACTTGGTGCAGCTGCTGGTGATGCGTCGACTGCAGCTTGCCGGGCACAAGCCGCTGGGTTTGGTTGGCGGCTCCACCGGCCTGATCGGCGACCCGCGTCCGACGGCGGAACGCACCTTGAACACCAAGGACACGGTTGCTGAGTGGGTTGGCTACCTTCAGGGCCAGGTGCGCCGCTTCCTCAGCTTTGAGGGCGAAAATTCTGCCCGCATGGTGAACAACCTCGACTGGACTGCACCCCTGAGCGCGATCGATTTCCTTCGGGAAATCGGCAAGCACTTCCGCGTTGGCACCATGCTCCGCAAGGATGCCGTCGCGTCGCGGCTGAACTCCGACGAAGGCATCAGTTACACGGAGTTCAGCTACCAGATCCTCCAGGGCATGGACTACCTTCAGCTCTTCCGCGACTACGGCTGCGCTCTGCAGACCGGTGGCTCGGACCAGTGGGGCAACCTCACCAGTGGAACCGAACTGATCCGCAAGGTGGAAGGCAAGAGCGTGCATGCCCTGGGTACGCCGCTCATCACCAACTCCGACGGCACCAAGTTCGGCAAGAGCGAAGGCAACGCCATCTGGCTGGACCCGGACATGTGCAGCCCGTACACGTTCTACCAGTTCTGGCTGAACACTGCTGATGCTGATGTGGTTGATCGTCTGAAGGTGTTCACCTTCCTGTCCCGCGCCGAAATTGAAGCCCTTGGCCAGACCGTGGAAGAGCGTCCGTTTGCCCGTGAAGGCCAGAAGAAGCTCGCCTTCGAAGTGACGTCCCTGGTGCACGGAGTCGACGCTACCGAAAAGGTCATCGCCGCTTCGGCTGCACTTTTCGGCAACGGCGACCTCACCGTATTGGACGAGCGGACTCTTGAAGCAGCCACTGCCGAGCTTCCCTCCGCGACGATCGGTGCGGACGGCCTCGGCATCATCGACCTCCTGGTCGCTTCGGGCCTTTCGGACAGCAAATCGGCAGCTCGTAGAACAGTTGGCGAAGGCGGTGCATACGTGAACAACACCAAGGTTTCCGATCCCGACGCCGTCATTGCCCGCGATGAACTGCTTCTCGGGCGCTACTTGCTCCTTCGCCGTGGCAAGAAGAACCTGGCCACCATTGAGGTCACAGCCTAGGTTCTCGTTTCCATTCCGTTCCAAAAGGGCCGGCACCTTCACAGGTGCCGGCCCTTTGCGTTCCAACGTGCTTCCGAGTGCAGAGGTTGCCGCCGGTGGTTGAGGGCGGCGGTGGCGTCTGGGCTGTGGTGGCGGCAGCCTGTGTTGAGGGCGGCGGTCATCCTCTGCGCGCTCGGTCATTCTTCCCTTGGACGCGCGCTGCCGGATGACCGCCCCTTCCGACGCTCGCTCACTTCCCTCGGGTTTGGTCTGGACGCTCGTGCAGGTCCCTCGGGCTTGTTGTCGACGCTCGCTCATTTCCCTCGGGTTTGGTCTGGACGCTCTCTCACTTTTGGTGGGGGAGCGTTGTGGTTTAAGGGTTCGACGGCGGTGGTTGGGTTTGGGGTTTGGGTTTGGGGGCGGGTGTGTGGGTGGTTGGTTGTGTGATGGGCTTCACGGGAAGTTGTTGGTGGGTTTTTGGGGTGGTTTTGGGGGGTTGTGGGGTTGTTTTCCNAAGTGAGCAGAAAGTACGACGCCGGGCCGGTCGCCTTTCGGTGACCGGCCCGGCGTCGTGCATCTCGGTTGGGTGACCCGACGAGCTAGGGGACGTGCCGCTCTTCGGGTCCGTTGTATTCGCTCAACGGGCGGATCAACGAGTTGGAGGCTACCTGTTCCATGACGTGGGCGGTCCAGCCGGTAATGCGGCTGGCTACGAACAACGGCGTGAACGTTTGGGTGTCGAAGCCCATGAGGTGGTACGTGGGGCCGGCCGGGTAGTCGAGGTTGGGCTTGATGGCTTTGGCCTCGTCCATGGCCTGTTCCAGTCCGTTGTAGAGGCCCAGGAGTTCAGGCCGGCCGTAGTGGGCGATCATCTTGTCCAAGGCGGCTTTCATGGTGGGCACGCGGGAGTCGCCGTGCTTGTACACCCGGTGTCCGAAGCCCATGACCTTCTTCTTCTGAGCCAGGGCCTCTTCCATCCATGCCTTGGCACGGGTGGCGGCTTCTTCGAGGGATTCTTCGCTGCGGATGCCGATCTCATCGAAGGTGTGCATCACAGCTTCGTTGGCGCCGCCGTGCAGCGGACCCTTCAAAGCGCCGATCGCGGCGGTCACCGCTGAGTGCAGGTCAGAGAGCGTGGAGGTGACCACACGGGCGGTGAAAGTGGAGGCGTTGAAGGAGTGCTCGGCGTACAGAATCATGGAGACGTTGAATGCCTCCACCACTTCAGGGACCTGCTCTTCGCCGAAGGTCATCCACAGGAAGTTCGCCGAGTAGTCCAGGTCCTCTCGGGCTTCTACTGGTTCCTGGCCACGACGGCGGCGTTGGTCGTAGGCGACCACTGCGGGCATGGCAGCCCAGAGGTCGATTGCCTTCTTCATGTTTGCCTCGGGCGAGGAATCCTCGGCCAGTTCGTGCCGGGCGCCGAGCACGGAGGCAGCCGTTTACGGCGGTCATAGCGTGGGGGAAACGCCCGGTCCCATTCCGAACCCGGAAGCTAAGACCCACAGCGCCGATGGTACTGCACCCGGGAGGGTGTGGGAGAGTAGGACACCGCCGGACAACCATTAACGGGAAGCCCCGACCACACGGTCGGGGCTCCCCGCATTTAACAACCAAAACCGGAAGACACCAATTTGCGTAGTCAATATTGCTGTTGAGACTGTCCTCCGGCTTGATGACAGAGCCACCGGTAGGGGATACCTGGACACCTTGCGCTGTTGTGAGACTTGCCACGGGACACCCGAAAGCTGTCTTCGGCGTTCGGTCGCTGAGTGTGGGTCGAATAGAATTGAATCAGACATACGAGTCGGTAGCTGAGCGCTGCCGGCGGCGTGACAACGAAATAAGGGTTATGAGCGACTACGCACGCGCCAGTGGTCGGCTCGCAACAGGAGGAATCCACCATGGCTGAGCACAACGGCGGCAATCGCGGCGGCAATCGCGGAAACTTCGGAGGGAACCGGGACGACCGCGGTTCGTACCGCCCCAACAACAATTCCGGCGGAGACCCCCGCGGGTTCCGTTCCAGGGAGAACCGGGACGGCAATGATCGTCCAGCTCGTGATGGCGAGCGTCGTCCCTTCAACAATGACCGTAACGATCGTCCCGCTCGTGATGGCGAGCGTGGTCCGTTCAACAATGACCGCGGTGACCGCAAGCCCTTCGGTGATCGCCCCGAGCGCGGACCGCGGAACTTCGATGCTCCCCGCCGCGACAGTGATGATCGTCGTCCGTTCAACAACGACCGCGGTGACCGCAAGCCCTTCGGTGATCGTAATGACCGTCCGGCTCGTGATGGCGACCGTCGTCCGTTCAACAACGACCGCGGTGACCGCAAGCCCTTCGGTGATCGTAACGATCGTCCGGCTCGTGATGGCGACCGTCGTCCGTTCAACAACGACCGCGGTGACCGCAAGCCCTTCGGCGATCGTAACGATCGTCCGGCTCGTGATGGCGAGCGTCGTTCCTTCGGCGGCGACCGCGGTGACCGCAAGCCCTTCGGCGACCGCCCCGAGCGTGGACCGCGGAACTTCGATGGTCCCCGCCGCGACAGTGATGACCGTCGTCCGTTCAACAACGACCGCGGTGACCGCAAGCCCTTCGGTGATCGTAACGATCGTCCGGCCCGTGATGGCGAGCGTCGTCCGTTCAACAACGACCGCGGTGACCGCAAGCCCTTCGGCGACCGCCCCGAGCGCGGTCCGCGGAACTTCGATGGTCCCCGCCGCGACAGTGGCGACCGTCGCCCGTTCAACAATGACCGCGGTGACCGCAAGCCCTTCGGCGACCGCCCCGAGCGCGGTCCGCGGAACTTCGATGGTCCCCGCCGCGACAGTGACGAGCGTCGTCCGTTCAACAACGACCGTGGCGGTTCGTGGGAAGAACGTCCGGCCAGGGTTCCCAACGCCAAGGACATCCGTAGCGCCAACCGTCCTGACCGCGAACGTTCACCTGAAATTGATGAGGACGTCACGGGTAAGGAACTCGACCGCGCCACGGGCCACCAGATCAAGACCCTCGAGGAACAGAGCGCAGGGTGGGTTGCCAAGCACCTGGTCATGGCTGGCCGTCTGATCGACATCGAACCTGAGCTCGCCTTCCAGCACGCCCTTGCCGCAAGCCGCCGCGGTGGACGCCTTTCGGCGGTACGCGAGGCGGTTGGCCTGACGGCTTACGCGGCAGGCCACTACGGTGAGGCTCTGCGTGAATTCCGTACGTACCGCCGCATCAGTGGTTCAAACGTGCACTTGCCGGTGATGGCAGACTGCGAGCGTGGCCTTGGCCGCCCCGACCGTGCACTGGACATGGTCCGTTCACCCGAAGCCCAGGATCTTGACGCTCCGGGCAAGGTTGAGCTCGCGATTGTTGCCTCAGGTGCCCGTGCAGACCTCAAGCAGTTTGATGCTGCCGTGAGTGAGCTTGAGATCCCGCAGTTGGACCTCAACCGGGCCTTCTCCTACAGCCCCCGTCTCTTCCGCGCATATGCTGAAGCTTTGACCGCGGTGGGTCGTACTGAGGAAGCGGACAAGTGGGCCCGTCAGGCGCTCGTAGCCGAGAATGCCTTGGGCGTGGGCGACTTTGCTGAACCCGAAATCCTTGACCTTGGCTGGGATGAGCAGGAAGAAGCAGCCGCTCGCAAGCCGCGCTTCGAGAAGCCGGCTCCGGACGCCGACGTCGTAAAGCCGGAAACGGTCATTGTTGAGGCTGCGGCAGCGGACGTCGAGCATGACGAGGTTGAGCTTGATGATGCCGAGTCGGATTACTTCGAGTCAGACGACGCAGAGTCGGACATCGATTCAGCAGAAGAAGACGATTCAGTTGACGTCGATACAGAGGTAAAGGACGAAGAAACCGAGAACGAGGGCTCCGACTCCCAGCATGGCTGATTCACTGATCTCATCTTTTGATGCTGTACTTTCGGATCTGGATGGAGTGGTCTATGCAGGACCACACGCCATCCCCGGTGCTGTGGAGGCGTTGCAGCGGCTGCAAACCGTGGGTGTTGGCCTTGGGTATGTGACTAATAATGCTTCGCGCACCCCGGCCCAGGTCGCCGCGCATCTGCGCGAGCTCGGTGCCCCGGCGGAGGACCATCAGGTGGTCAGTTCCTCGCAGGCGGCAGGGGAGCTTATGGCTTCCATGCTGCCTACGGGGGCGCACGTTCTCATCACGGGCAGCGCAGCATTGGCCCATGAGATCGAATTAGTAGGACTTAAGCCGGTGCACAGTGCAGCGGAGTCCCCGGTTGCCGTAGTCCAAGGCTTCAACCCTGAGATTGGTTGGAAGGATTTGGCTGAGGCATCTTATGTGGTGGCCGGGGGAGCCATGTGGTTCGCCACCAACACGGACATGTCCATCCCGCAGGCCCGGGGGATGGCGCCGGGGAATGGAACGTTGGTGGCCGCCGTGGCGGCTGCCACGGGTAAGACTCCCTTGGTGGCGGGCAAGCCTGAAGCGCCTCTGTTCCACGCAGCGGCCAATCGGCTTCAGTCCGATCGGCCGTTGGTTGTGGGGGACCGTTTGGACACCGACATCCTGGGCGGCAACCGTGCAGGATTTGCGACGGCGGCCGTCCTCACCGGGGTGGACACCACCTACACCATCCTTGCCGCCCGGACTGATGAACGTCCGGATTACCTTTTGGCGGACCTGGAGGGCCTATACGCGCCGTATCCGGGAGCCATCAACGACGACGGTACGTTCCGTTGCGGTGCAGCCTCGGCTGTTGCCGGGAACGGTACCGTCACCGTCACGGGTGACGAGGGCGACCTCGACTCTTGGCGCGCCGCTTGCGCTGCCTGGTGGGCGGAAGTTCCCGACACGGATGTGGCAAGGGCCCCGCAGTTGGAATGGCGCAATCACTAGACTGATGCGATGACCGAGCCCCAACATTCCGAGCCCTCACGTCCTGAGCCGGGAGCTTCTGAATCGGAAACTCCTGAGCCGGAACAGCCGGAACAGCCGGAACAGCCGGAACAGCCGGAAGGTCCTGCGGTGCAGTGGCCGGACGCGCCGAGTCCCACAGGCGATCCCCTGGTGGACAGGGCCTTGGCCCTGCTGGACGGAGTCAGAGAGTCGCCCGTTCCGGAGCATGGAGAGCTGTACGCCCGCATCCACGATGGTCTGTTGGAAGCTTTGGACGCGGAACCCGGGCTTCCGGTAAACCCTAAGAGCATCCCCCGCCCGGAAGGCGAGCGCTAAAGCATGCCAAGACTTGATCAGGAACTCGTCACCCGTGGGCTGGCGAGGTCACGTACCCATGCCGCCAAACTCATCAGCGACGGCAAGGTCAGCTCGGGAGGCCAGGTCCTCAGCAAAGCCGCACATCAAGTGGACGCGGAGACGGAGTTGGCTGTTGAGTCGCATTTGGAGGACATTTACGTCAGCCGCGCCGGGCATAAGCTGGCCGGCGCGCTGAAGGCGTTCCCCGGCGTCGAGGTTTCCGGAAGGCGGTGCCTGGACGCCGGGGCTTCCACGGGCGGTTTCACTGACGTCCTCCTCAGGGAAGGTGCCGCACAAGTGGTGGCAGTGGACGTGGGGCACGGCCAGCTGGTCCCGCAACTGAGGGATGATCCCAAAGTGGACGTCCATGAAGGCCTCAACGTCAGGTATATGACCCCGGAACAGATCGGCGGTCCGGCCGCTTTGACGGTGGCCGATTTGTCCTTCATTTCCTTGACGCTGGTCCTGTGGCCGCTGGCCCAATGCACGGAGCCGGGCGGCGATATGGTGATGATGGTCAAGCCGCAGTTCGAGGTTGGCAAGGAGCGACTCAGCCGAACCGGCGTGGTGTCTTCGGAGAATGAACGACGCCGGGCGGTGGCCCAGGTGGCCCACGCCGCTGTGGATGCCGGCCTTGAACTTATGGACCTGGCGGCCAGTCCGCTTCCGGGCCAGGACGGAAATGTTGAATACTTCCTGTGGATGAAGCGCAGGATGTCCACGGTGTTGCCTAAGATCGAAGAGCGGGACGAGGACGTTGCTGCGTTGATCAAGAAACTCTGGCCGAACCACTAGAAAGCAGATCCGATGAGCAGGCGTGTACTTGTCCTTGCCCACACAGGGCGGGAGGAATCGCTCCGCGCAGCGTGGGATGCCTGTACGCAACTGCATGCCTCCGGCTTGGTTCCCGTGCTGCAAAAATCCGAACTCGCAGATATTGAGCGTTTCTTCGGTGCCCTTGATACGCCAATCGAGATCCTCAATGATCACGTCAATCTGGAAGACGTGGAGCTGGTGATGGTCCTTGGGGGCGACGGCACCATCCTTCGCGCGGCTGAGCTGGTCCGTGAGGTGGACGTCCCGCTGTTGGGCGTCAACCTGGGGCATGTGGGCTTCCTTGCCGAAAGTGAACGTGCGGACCTTGCGCAGACGGTGGAGTGGATTGCCAGCCGTCAGTACACGGTGGAAGAACGCATGACCATTGATGTCCAGGTGTGGGTCAAGGGCCAAAAGATTTGGCACACCTGGGCTTTGAACGAGGCCGCAATTGAAAAGGCCAACCGGGAACGCATGTTGGAAGTTGTCACCGAAGTTGATGAGCGTCCTTTGACGTCGTTCGGTTGCGATGGCGTCGTCCTCGCTACGCCCACGGGCTCCACGGCCTATGCCTTCTCTTCAGGAGGGCCAGTTGTTTGGCCTGAGGTGGAGGCGTTGGTCATAGTTCCCATCAGTGCCCATGCACTCTTTGCCAAACCCCTGGTGGTGTCTCCGCGTTCGAAACTGGCCGTGGAAATCATGAACCGCACCGAGGCTTTGGGGGTCCTGTGGTGCGATGGCCGGCGTTCGGTGGACTTGCCGCCCGGAGCCCGTGTTGAAGTAACGCGTTCTGCCACCCCGGTACGGCTTGCCCGGACCCACAAGACTCCGTTCTCGGCGCGCTTGGTCCGCAAGTTCCAGCTTCCCATCCACGGCTGGCGTGGCCCGGCCCCTCGGAGCGGTGAAGTCCACACCGGTCCCATACCCGTCATCCGGACCCTGTCACCGGCTCCCTTGCCCAGTCCCCGGGACTCCGAAACGTCCCAGGACTCGGGGCAAGGTGGGCCATCAGATCCCACGAATGCGAAGTGAACCATGCTTGAAGAACTCCGAATCCGTGACCTCGGCGTCATCACCGATGCCGCCCTGCCGCTTGGCCCGGGCCTGAGCGTAGTCACCGGTGAAACCGGTGCGGGAAAGACCATGGTGGTGACCGCCGTCGGACTTCTTCTTGGTGCCCGTTCGGACGCAGGTGCCGTTCGCAGTGGTGCCAAATCCGCATCGGCCGAAGCTGTGCTGAAGCTGGATCCGGCCCATAGTGCCGTGGAACGGGCCAAGGAGGCCGGTGGCGAGGCTGAAGAGTTCGACGGCGTTGCTGAGCTCCTGCTGGCCCGCACCGTTGGCGCGGATGGGCGAAGCCGGGCTTATGTTGGTGGTCGCGCGGCACCGGTGGGCGTGTTGGCCGAGCTGGGCGAAAGCCTGGTAGTGGTCCATGGTCAGTCGGACCAGATCCGGCTCAAGAGCGCCACCGCTCAGCGGCACGCCTTGGACAGGTTTGCAGGAACACCCCTGGCCAAGACGCTGGGGGAGTACCAGGAGCTGTTCAACCACTGGAAGGCAATCCAGTCAGAACTTGAGACGCTGCGCAGCGAAGCCCGTGAGCGTTTGCGCGAGGCTGAGTCGTTGGACGCTGCCCTTAAGGAAATTGATGAGGTGGATCCCCAACCGGGTGAGGACGAGACCCTCAAGGCGGAGGCCGTGAAGCTCGCAAACGTCGAAGAGCTGCGTTTGGCGGCAGCTGCAGCCCACGAGTCCCTCATTGCTGAGGAATTCGGCGACGCGGGGGATGCAACCACCATGGTGGATGCCGCTAAACGGACGCTGGAGCACGTGGCAGAGCATGACGAGGAACTTCGTTCCGCAGCGACCCGGCTAGCGGAAGTGGGCTTCCTCCTCAATGACATCGCCGCCGAATTGTCCAGCTACCAGGCCGCGTTGGACACCGAAGGCCCTGAGCGCCTCTCAGAAATCGAGGAGCGCCGGGCGGCCCTGGCCAAACTGATCCGCAAATACGCCCCCAGTATTGACGAAGTCCTTGAGTGGGCGGCTACGGCGAGGGCCCGCCTTGATGAGTTGCAGGACGACTCAAGCCGTATCGAGTCTTTGGATGCCGAAGTGGCCTCTGCCGAGGCAACCCTGCTCAAGCTGGCTGCCGCTATCACCAAAGCCCGCCTCAAAGCTGCCAAGAATCTCTCATCCCGGGTCAGCGCCGAACTGAAGGCGTTGGCGATGGCCGACGCCACTCTGGTCATCGAAGTCGATGGCAGTGGCTCGTTGGGCCCTTGGGGCACCGATGAGATCGCTTTCCTCCTCCAACCCCACTCCGGAGCTCCGGCGAGGCCCCTGGGCAAGGGAGCCTCCGGAGGTGAACTGTCCAGGGTCATGTTGGCCATCGAGGTAGTGCTTGCCGCCGTGGACCCTGTCCCGACCTTTGTCTTCGATGAGGTGGACGCCGGGGTGGGTGGCCGTGCTGCCGTGGAAATCGGCCGCAGGTTGGCCATGCTCGCCCGGCACGTCCAGGTCCTGGTGGTGACGCACCTGCCACAGGTGGCTGCTTTCGCCGATCAGCACATCCGCGTGACCAAAACTTCGGTTCGGGGCGCTGACGGAAAGACGACCACCGGCTTCACCTCCAGCGACGTGCAGTTGCTGAGCGACGATGAGCGCGTCAAGGAGCTTGCCCGCATGCTGGCCGGTCAAGAGGATTCCGAGAGTGCACAGGCGCATGCCCAGGAATTGCTGGATGACGCGAAGCTTCTGCCTCAGGGCGCCTAAGGTGACGGGCACGGCTGCCCGTTCAGGGCGCTGTGGAAGACTGCGAGCACCATCACATCGGCGCACTTAATCCCGCCCGGGTCTTGCTTGGAATGCCCTGGTGAGCAACTATTGACCATTTGGGGAATCCGAACGGACGCTGGGAAGGCGTAATTGATGATAAGCTCGAATTCCGTGGTGCAGCGATCAAATTCCCGTGTAAATTCCCGGTTCCCGGGCTCGTCCAAGACGACCAAACACATCTTCGTCACCGGTGGTGTGGCGTCCTCGCTCGGTAAGGGTCTGACGGCTTCCAGCCTCGGTCACCTGCTGCGGGCACGTGGTTTGTCTGTAACTATGCAGAAGCTCGATCCCTATCTGAACGTGGATCCGGGCACGATGAACCCCTTCCAGCACGGCGAAGTGTTCGTGACCGATGACGGCGCCGAAACCGACCTCGACATCGGACACTACGAGCGCTTCCTCGATGAAAACCTCGAAGGTTCGGCCAACGTCACAACAGGCCAGATCTACTCCACAGTGATCGCCAAGGAACGTCGCGGCGAATACCTCGGAGACACCGTCCAGGTCATTCCCCACATCACCGATGAAATCAAGCGCCGCATGCGTCTTCCTGCCGAAGGCAAGAACGCTCCGGACGTCATCATCACCGAAATCGGTGGCACGGTGGGCGACATCGAATCACAGCCGTTCCTTGAGTCCGCACGCCAGGTCCGCCAGGATGTGGGCCGCAACAACGTCTTCTTCCTGCACGTCTCCCTGGTCCCGTACATCGGCCCTTCCCAGGAACTGAAGACCAAGCCCACCCAGCACTCCGTGGCTGCCCTTCGCTCCATCGGCATCCAGCCCGAGGCAATCGTGATCCGCTCGGACCGCGAAGTGCCTGAAGCCATGCGTGAGAAGATCGGCCGCATGTGCGACGTCGACATCGACGCCGTGGTGAACGCCGCTGACGCCCCGAGCATCTACGACATCCCCAAGACCCTGCATTCCCAGGGCCTGGATTCCTACATCGTCCGTGCATTGGATCTGCCGTTCAAGGACGTTGACTGGAGCAAGTGGGACAAGCTCCTCGAAGCTGTTCACAACCCCAAGCATGAGGTCGAAATTGCCCTGGTGGGTAAGTACATTGACCTCCCGGACGCCTACCTCTCGGTCACCGAGGCACTCCGTGCGGGCGGTTTCGCGAACGAAGCCAAGGTCAAGATCCGCTGGGTCCCCTCGGACGAGTGCGAAACCCTGGAAGGGGCAACCAAATCCCTGGCCGGTGTAGACGCCATTTGTGTTCCAGGCGGCTTCGGTATCCGCGGCCTTGAAGGAAAGCTGGGCGCTTTGAAGTTCGCTCGCGAAACCAAACTCCCGGTCCTGGGCCTGTGCCTTGGCCTGCAGTGCATGGTGATCGAGTACGCCCGTAACGTGGTTGGCCTTGAAGGCGCTTCCTCCAGCGAGTTTGAGCCGGATTCGAAGTACCCGGTCATCGCCACCATGGAAGAGCAGCTGGACATCGTGGAAGGCAAGGGAGACCTCGGCGGCACCATGCGTCTTGGACTCTACGAGGCCAAGCTGGATGAAGGTTCCGTCATTGCCGAGACCTACGGCACCACCACCGTCAGCGAACGCCACCGCCACCGCTACGAAGTCAACAACAAGTACCGCGATCAGATCGCAGCCGAGGGCCTGGTGTTCTCCGGTACTTCGCCTGACGGCAAGCTGGTGGAGTACGTGGAGCTTCCCCGCGAAGTCCACCCGTACTACGTGGCAACGCAGGCGCACCCGGAACTCAGCTCCCGTCCAACGCGCCCCCACCCGCTGTTCGCAGGTTTGGTCAAGGCTGCCTTGGAACGTCGTGAAGGTGCCCCCGTGGCCACCAAGACCGGCGCCCGCACGGTAGCTGCCAAGTAAACGCAAGTACTAACGAAGGACGGCGCGATGCCCGGTATTTCTGAAACCCCCCGCACATCAAGGCAGGTTTCGGACATGCCGAGCCCGCGCCGTCTTTTGTCTACCAGCAAGGTGTACGAAGGCCGCATTTGGGACGTTGTCAGCGACTCGTTTCAACTGAGCGACGGCACGGACACCCTGGTTCGCGACTACATCGACCACCCTGGAGCTGTAGCGGTGCTCCCCATGAACGTGGACGGCGAAATCCTGCTGCTGAAGCAGTACCGGCATCCGGTGGGGATGGATCTGTGGGAGATCCCGGCCGGTCTCCTGGATGTTGAGGGCGAGGATTTTGTGGTGGGCGCGGCCCGGGAGTTGGCAGAGGAAGCTGACCTGGTTGCGGCTACCTGGAATGTGCTGGTGGACTTCTTCAACTCCCCGGGTTCGTCCAGCGAGGCTGTCCGAATTTACTTGGCTCGAGGCCTCAGCGACGTCGCCCTGGCGGACCGGCACGTCCGCACGGATGAAGAAGCAGAAATTGAACTCCACTGGGTGCCGCTCGAAGACGCCGTGAAGGCAGTCATGGAAGGCCGTCTGCACAACCCATCGGCTGTGCTGGGGATCCTTGCCGCCGCTGCTGCCAAGGCCGATGGCTTCACGAGTCTTCGTCCCGCCAATGCGCCGTGGCCGGCTCATCCGAGCCAGCGCTGAGCATGGCCGAGGCCGCCACTCGAACCGCCAACGGCGTTGATCGCGCCATCACCGATTATCTGCAGCACGTTGGTGTGGAGCGCGGTTTGGCAGCCAACACCTTGTCCGCCTACCGCAGGGACCTGTCCCGGTACTCGAACTTTCTTGCAGCCCAAGGTGTGGAGCAGCCCGGGAATATCACACGGCACCACGTGACGGCTTTCGTCCAGGCCTTGTCCGACGGTTCCGACGGCGGCGCAGTACTGGGCGTGCGCTCTGCCGCACGCACAGTGGTGGCCGTCCGGGGGCTTCACAAGTTTTGGGCGCTGGAGGGAACCACGACGGCGGACCCCGCCAGCGATGTCCACCCGCCCATGCCGGGCAAACGGCTTCCCAAAGCCATCAGTGTGGGCGAAGTGACGCGCATCCTGGAAGCTGCCGGCTCGGATAGCGCCACGGGACTGCGGGACCGTGCATTGCTTGAATTCCTGTACTCCACGGGTGCCCGTATCAGCGAAGCTGTGGGCTTGGACGTCGATGACGTCTCGCTTGAGGACACCGGCGGTGATCCCGCGATCGTCAGGTTGTTCGGCAAAGGATCCAAGGAGCGTTTGGTGCCCTTGGGCTCCTACGGTGCCCGCGCCGTCGGGGCCTATGTTGTCCGCGGAAGGCCGCTGTTGGCCTCGAAGGGCAAAGGCACTCCGGCTCTGTTCCTCAACGCCCGGGGTGGCAGGATCAGCAGGCAGAGCGCGTGGACCATTCTGAAGGCGGCCGCGGACAAAGCAAACATCACCAAGGATGTTTCGCCGCACACGTTGCGCCATTCTTTTGCCACCCATCTCTTGGAGGGCGGAGCGGATGTCAGGGTGGTGCAGGAGTTGCTGGGGCACGCATCCGTGACCACCACGCAGGTCTACACCCTGGTTACCGCGGATACGTTGCGTGAGGTCTACGCGGCCGCGCATCCGAGGGCGCTGGGATAAGCCCGGCACTCCGCCGGCCGCTACTCGAGTACGTTCAGCGTCAGCTCGACGGCGTCCACGAACAATGCCAGTAGCGAGGTCCCTAGTCCTGCTACAACCAAAAGGCCGGGGTGTGCCAGCCCTACCACCACGCGCTTGAGTCGCGGACGTCCGCGGAGAAATTTCTTCGGGACGCGTGTCTTCAGTGGTACCTGCCGCCAACCCCTTAGCCGCCGCAGGAACCACGCGCAGCGGACGATGAACGCCATCCACAGGATGGAAAGCACCAGCGGAACAGCGGCCAGCATGAGGTTGAAACCCAGGGCTGTGACTTCCTTCTCAGAATCGCCGATGACGGTCTGGATGGTGGTGGATATGGAGGCACTCATCACCACGGAGGCTGCCCAGACCATGAATGCCGCAACTAGTGCAAGGAACCGGACGAAGAAGTGGCCGAGGACTGTTGCGTCCACAGCGCGGAGATGGCTGCGGGGTGTGGCATGCAGCACCACCAGCGTGGCGATCAGGGTGGGAAGGGCGGCCACGAACACCAGCACGTACCAGGTCCATCCGGCCAGGTCCACCACTTCGTCCAGGACGATCAGCCCGGCCCACACCACCGTCCAGGCCCAGCCTGCATAAAGCGGGTGTGCCACGAGCCAACGGGGCAGCCACGTGTCCGGTTCAGCTTTGGCCTTGGCAACGATGTCAGCGGACTCGGTAACCGCCTCGGGTGGCAAATCTGTGACCCCATCGACGGACACTGCCCGGGCCCGCCCGTTTCCCCCGTCTTCAGTCATGGGCTCACTGTAGCAATGGCGGCAGTGGCAAGGGAGATCAGGTTAAGGTAGGCAGCATGACTGCAGCCCATGTGACTCTGTGCTTCCTCCTCCGCGACGCAGCGGACGGCGAGCATGTCCTGCTCGGAACCAAGAAGACAGGTTTCGGCAGGGGCAAGGTAGTGGGCGTCGGTGGGCACGTTGAGTTGGGGGAGAACGCCTCGGAGGCGGCGTGCCGGGAGGTCATGGAGGAAATCAATGTTGTGGTGGCGGCGGAGGACCTGATTCCGGCGGGCACTGTTGACTTTGTGTTTCCGGCCAGGCCTGAGTGGAACATGGCCACCACCGTGTTCCTGACCCGTTCGTGGAAGGGCGAACCGTCCGAGAGCGATGAGATTGCCCCGGCATGGTTCCCGGTGACGGACCTTCCCGTGGAGAGGATGTGGGCTGACGCCGAACACTGGCTGCCCGCCATGATTGCCGGCCGGCGTATCGCCGTGCGGGTGTCCTTGGCAGCTGACAATGAGAATGTGGCTGACGTCCACACCATTGACTGGGTGGACCCCGGGCTATAGCAAGTGAGCAGAAAGTACGACGCCGGGCCGGTCGCCTTTCGGTGACCGGCCCGGCGTCGTGCATCTCGGTTGGGTGACCCGACGAGCTAGGGGACGTGCCGCTCTTCGGGTCCGTTGTATTCGCTCAACGGGCGGATCAACGAGTTGGAGGCTACCTGTTCCATGACGTGGGCGGTCCAGCCGGTAATGCGGCTGGCTACGAACAACGGCGTGAACGTTTGGGTGTCGAAGCCCATGAGGTGGTACGTGGGGCCGGCCGGGTAGTCGAGGTTGGGCTTGATGGCTTTGGCCTCGTCCATGGCCTGTTCCAGTCCGTTGTNGGTGTGGACGGTACGTGCTCATGCTGCTCCCCCGAGAGTGCTGTCCCTCCACGCTACCGCCATGCCGGTGGTCGCCTGCCCACCCCACTCGAGCGGTCCACCCACGCAGTCGCTGATCAGATGTCGGGAAGCAACGGGCCGACACGAGCACAACAGCTCGAGTCGGACCGATGCAGCGAAGACCGCCGACGGGGTCGCCGTCGCCGGATCCGTGCCGGGTCCGCGGACCGGCCCATCCGGCCACCCTTGGAACGAAGAAAGCCCCCGACCGGACCTGGTGGTCCTGCCGGGGGCTCCGTGGTGGTGGGCGATACTGGGATCGAACCAGTGACCTCTTCCGTGTCAGGGAAGCGCGCTACCGCTGCGCCAATCGCCCAAGTCCCTGCGTGGACCGGAGTCCATCAAGGTCTTGGAGGGTGGATCTGGAGGTGGGGACGGGATTCGAACCCGCGTGGACGGCTTTGCAGGCCGCTGCCTAGCCTCTCGGCCACCCCACCATCGAGGTTCACGGGCGGCGTTGGTCGTAGGCGACCACTGCGGGCATGGCAGCCCAGAGGTCGATTGCCTTCTTCATGTTTGCCTCGGGCGAGGAATCCTCGGCCAGTTCGTGCCGGGCGCCGAGCACGGAGGCAGCCGTACGGCAGACGTCCATGGGGTGGGCGGTGGTGGGCAAGGCGTCAATGACGGTCTTGACCACGGGGTCCAGGGCGCGGCCTGCGCGTTCCCGGGCGGTGAACTCCGCAAGCTCTGCGTCAGTTGGCAGTTCGCCGTTCCACAGCAGGTACGCCACTTCTTCGAAGCTGCACTTGGCGGCCAATTCCTGGACCGGGTAGCCGCGGTACAGCAGCGAGTTGGTGTCCGGGTTGACCTTCGAGACGGCGGTGTAGTCCACCACAACGCCGGCAAGGCCCTTTTTGATGTCAACAGCTGCCATGCTGCTCTCCTTCGTTCATAGAGCAAGCGCGCCGGGAGTTCCGGAATGCCTGCGTTCCCCTTGATGAATACGGAACCTAGCGGACGCCAGGAACCTGGAAGTTGAATACGCCGGTATCGAATTGGTTATAGGCCTCGTAGTCGACGAGTTCGTAGAGGCGCGCGCGTGTGAGCATGTTTTCCACGTGCGCTTCCTGGGTCCCCGCAGCCTTGATCGATTCCAGAGTACGCTCTGCAGCGCCCATGGCAATGCGGAGGAGGGTGACGGGGTAGATGACCATGTTCACGCCAACACCCTGGAGTTGCTCGACGGTGAAGAGTTCGCTTTTGCCGAACTCGGTCATGTTGGCCAGGATGGGCACGTCCACGGCGTCGCGGATGGCCTGGAACTCGCTTAAGTCACGCATCGCTTCGGGGAAGATCGCGTCGGCGCCGGCGTCCACCAGTGCTTTGGCGCGGTCCTGCGCGGCCTGGATTCCGTCGACTGCCCGGATGTCGGTGCGGGCCATGATGAGGAAGTTCGGGTCCCGGCGGGCGTCTGCTGCGGCGCGGATGCGTTTGGTGGCGGTGTCGATGTCCACCACGTTCTTGCCGTCCAGGTGTCCGCAGCGTTTGGGGTTGAACTGATCCTCGATGTGGCATCCGGCCAGTCCCGCGTTTTCGAGTTCCTGGATGGTGCGGGCTACGTTCATGGGTTCACCGAAGCCGGTGTCGGCGTCCACCAGGGACGGCAGGTCGGTCATGCGGGCGATTTGCCCGGCCCGGGTGGCTACCTCGGTCAGGGTGGTCAGGCCGATGTCCGGGAGGCCGAGGTCGTTGGCCAGGACGGCGCCGGAGATGTAGACCCCGGCGAAGCCCTTTTCTTCGATGAGCCGTGCCGAGAGCGGGTTGAACGCACCGGGGAACTGTTGCACGGTCCCGGAGTTGAGCAACTCGCGGAGCTTGAGGCGCTTCTGTTCCGGGGTGGTTGTGGAGTACAGCATTTAGAACAGCCCCTTGGGTGCGTTGCTGAGGTTGATGACGCCGGGTGCGGCGGTGATGTTCAGCTGGCCCAGTTCCCCGGCGGCGAGTTCGGTGACACGTTCGACGGCGGTGAGGAACCTTTCGATTTCGGCTTCTTCGACGAGTCCTGCTGCGAGGGTGCGGAACTTGTTGATGTATTGCTCGCGGGCGAACGGCCTGGCACCGAGCGGGTGCGCGTCAGCCACAGCGATCTGATCCGTGATGACGGTGCCGTCGGTCAGGGTGATTTCCACCGAACCGCCGAAGGCCTTCTCTGCGATGTCCAACGAGTGGTACCGGCGCGTCCACTCCGGGTCTTCCACCGTGGTGACCTTGTGCCACAGTTCCACGGTGTCCGGACGTGCGGCGCGTTCGGGGGCGTAGGAGTCCACGTGGTGCCAGGCGCCGTCCTGCAACGCGACGGTGAAAATGTAGGGGATGGAGTGGTCCAGGGTTTCGCGGGACGCGGTGGGGGAGTACTTCTGGGGGTCGTTCGCGCCGGAGCCGATCACGTAGTGGGTGTGGTGGCTGGTCTTGATCAGCACCGAGGTCACGTTGGCCGGGTCCGTGGTTTCCGGGTGCTCCTTGTGGAGTTTGCGGGCGAGGTCGATCCAGGCCTGGGCCTGGTACTCGGCGGAGTGTTCCTTGGTGTAGGTGTCCAGGATGGCGCGCTTGGCTTCACCGGGCAACGGCAACGGCACCTCATAGGAGGCGTCCGGGCCATCCAGCATCCAGGCGATCACGCCGTCTTCGCCTTCGTAGATCGGCACCGGGGAGGTCTGGCCGCGCATGGAGCGGTCCACGGCTTCGACCGCCATTTTGCCTGCGAAGGCCGGGGCGTGGGCTTTCCAGGTGGAGATTTCTCCCTTGCGGGACTGCCGGGTGGCGGTGGTGGTGTGCAGGGCCTGGCCCACGGACTGGAAGATCGTTTCCACGTCCAGGCCAAGAAGGGTGCCGATGCCGGCGGCGGCGGAGGGGCCGAGGTGCGCCACATGGTCGATCTTGTGCTTGTGCAGGCAGATGGCCTTGACCAGGTTCACCTGGATTTCGTAGCCGGTGGCGATCGCCCGCACCAGGTCCGCACCATTGGAGCCCACATGCTGGGCGACGGCCAGGATCGGCGGGATGTTGTCCCCGGGGTGTGAGTAGTCGGCGGCCAGGAAGGTGTCGTGATAGTCCAGTTCGCGCACGGCCACCCCGTTGGCCCAGGCAGCCCACTCGGGGGAGACCTGCTCGTTAATACCGAAAACCGAAGCACCCTTGCCGTTCGCGGAGGGAGCGTGGGTCAGTGCCTGGGCGCGGGCTGCGACGATCGGTGCCCGGTTCAGCGATGCGATGGCTACCGAGGCGTTATCGATAATCCGGTTGATCACCATGTCAGTGACCTCAGGCGAGACCTCAACGGGATCAGCGGCGACTACGGCAATTTTGTGCGCCAGCTGTTCCTCGCGGGGCAGGTTCTCTTCACTCTTGTAGACACGGACGTGGTTGTTCTTGACCATGGTGCTCCTTCTGGGCAGTGGTGTTTCCGAGCAGTGGGTGTATTTAGTCAGGGGTATGGGTGGCTTTGACGTGGGTGAGGCTGCGGTGGAGATGGACTGTTGTGGCGGCCTCGGCCAGCCGGGGGTTGCCCGCGGCGATGGCCTCGGCAATCGCGGCGTGTTCGGCTGCCGCGGCGTGGAGCCGGGCGGTGTCGTCGGCGGCCAGGCGGCGGACCCGCACCAGATGGACGCGCAGGCCCCGCATGGCATTGGCAAGGTAGGAATTGGAGACTGCGGCGTCGATCGCGTCATCCAACCGGCTCACCAAGGCGTAGTACTCGTGGCGCGCGGGATCCTGGTCCCGGAGCAGCTCAGGGGCCAGCAGCAGTTGGGTATGCAACTCGGCGAAGACACCAGGTTCCCCGCGTTCTGCGGCCAAAGCAGCGGCACGCACTTCAAGGGTTTCACGCAGTTCGAACAGTTCGTCGATGCTCTCCAGCGAGATATCGGTGACGACGACGCCGCGGCCCCCTGCCGCCGTCGTCAATCCTTCCGCGGTCAGCCGGCTTAGCGCCTCCCTAACGGGTGTCCGGGACACGCCGAGGCGTTCGGACTGCTCCACTTCCGCCAGAACCGTTCCCGGTCTCAGGCGCCATTCAATGATGTCTTCTCGGAGGGCGTTGTAAGCCCGATCACTGGCGCGCATACCCTCAGTGTATACAAAGAGGCTCGATCAGGCGAGCAAATGAACAAAAGAAAGACTCTGTGTATACAGAAAAAATCTAACGATGGTTCCAGCCGTACTCATTCTCCGGCCGGCCCGGGGTGCCGTACCGCGGCGCCCGGGTGACAGTTCCGGCGTCGGCAAGGTATTCCAGGTACCGTCTGGCTGTCACGCGGGACATCCCCAGTGCGTCCATAACCTCACTTGCCGAGACGGGGTGGTGCCCCGCCCGCACCAGATCCTTCACGGACTCCAGGGTTGAGCCGGAAAGTCCCTTGGGGAGCGGTAGTTCGGTGGGTGCGCGGAGGCTCGCGAACGCCTGGTCTACGTCACTTTGTGAGGCTCCTGCTTTGGAGATTCCGGACATCGAGCCTGCCAGCTGCTCGCGGAACGTGCGGTAGCTGCTGAGTTTGTCGGCAAACGTGGCGTAGGTGAAGGGCTTGATCAGGTATTGCACGACGCCGATTGAGACGGCGCTCCGCACAATGTTCAGTTCCCGGACAGCGGTAATGGCGATGATGTCCGCAAATACGCCCGCGGAACGCATCCTGCGGGCCACATCAAGGCCGTGAAGGTCCGGCAGATTCATGTCCAACAGGACCAGGTCCACCGGCGTCCCCGACGACGCAAACTCGCCAAGGATACGCAACGCGGATTGCCCGTCCGGTGCCGTCCCCACCAAGGTGAAGCCCTCCAGACGGCCTATGTAGACAGAGTGGGCGTCCGAGGCTATGGGCTCGTCCTCCACCACCAGTACGCGGATGTCAGTCATGCCTTCTCTTCCTCGGGAACAGGCGCGGGGAGCAGGACATGGAACTGTGCTCCGCCGGGATTGCTGATGGTCATCGTACCGTTGAGCCGCTCCACCGCCTGACGCACCAATGCCAGTCCCACGCCCCGGCCATGGGCGCCGCGTGGGCTTATTTCCGGGGACTTCGTGCTGAAACCGTAGTGCAGGACGTCCTCGATGGAGCTTGGATTGATGCCGCGGCCTGAGTCCCGCACCGTGAATTCGACGGCGGCGGGCCCGGCTTCTACCTCCAACTCCACCTTCCGCGGCAGGTCACCGGCGGCAGCGGCATCAATGGCATTGTCCAAAAGGTTCCCCAGAATTGTCACCAGGTCCTGGATCTCCAAGCCCCGGACGCCGGAGCTGCCCGAGGTCCGCACCACCAATTCCACCCCGCGTTCGTGGGCTTCGGCCGCCTTGCCCATCACCAGCGCGCTCATTACAGGCTCGTCCACGGACGCCACCATGTCATCGGTCAGCTGCTGGCTCAGCTCAAGGTCCTTGGTGGCAAAATCCAAAGCCTGGGGCGTGCGGCCCAGTTCCAGCAAGGAAACAATCATGTGCAGGCGGTTCGCATGCTCATGGGTCTGTGCGCGCAGGGCATCGGAAAGTGTCTTCATGGTCTGTAGTTCGGTACCCAGGGACTCGATCTCGGTACGATCCCGGATGGTTGCCACTGTGCCGTACGCGGCTGGCTTCTGCCGGCTGCGTTCAGGCACCGGCCCTACCGCCGGGGCTTGATTGACAACCAGTATGCGGGAACCGGTCAGGTGGATTTCGTCATGTGCCGGCCTTCCTGATTCGAACAGCGCCCGCAGGCTGCCGTCGAAGGGAAGGTCAGCGAGCTTGGGGGCCTGGTCAGGGGAGCGGTCGGCGTCGGAAGGCTCCAGTCCCAGCAGTTCTGCGGCTTGGTCGTTGTACATTACTGCCTTGCCGTGCGTATCAATCAGGATCACGCCTTCCCGGACCGAGTGGAGGACGGACTCGTAGTACGCGAACAGCTGCGCCAGTTGTTCAGGGCCCCACCCCCGGGTCACCGAGCGAAGGTAACGGCCCAACAGCCACGAGGCAACTGAACCGAAGAACAGGACCACCAAGGCGATGACGCCAATCACTGTCAGCCTCTCGGCCACATCGGTGTCCACGGTGCGGACCGTGACGCCGGCAGCTACCAAGGCCTTGACGTTCCCCTCGGTGTCCTTGACGGGCGCAATGGTTCGGACCGACGGACCAAGGGTTCCTGCCGTGACTTCGGTAAAGGTTTCACCGCCAAGGGCGGGCTCAATGGTCCCGATGTACGGCTTGCCCAGCTCCTCGGTCCGCGGATGGGTCCAGCGCGTCCTGTCCGGCGCCATGATGGTGATGAAGTCCGCATCCGCGTCGTCCATGACTTCCCGCGCGTAGGGCTGGAGGATGGCTGACGGATCCGGCGTTGAGGCAGCCTGCAGAACCAAGGGATTGTTGGCCAGCGAGGTAGCGATTGCCCGCATCCTGCCGCCGGCTTCGTCATAGGCCCTATCTCTTGCCTCCACTACGGAGAATGCGCCGAAGACCGCCGTCAGCACCAAGACAAACAATAGATTTGCCACGAACAAGCGGCGGGCGATGCTCCAGCTGTGAAACAAGAAGGCCTCCCATGACCAATATGACCGCAACGGTGATGTGTGTCACCAGCGGCTCAATGATGGATATCACACAAGGGCAGCGGATTGGACATCAGTGCAGGACCGCAGCGCCTTACACAGTATCCAAAGGAGAATCCCATGACCTCTCAACGAGGAGAGTCGGCAGTAGCTGCCAAAGCTGGACGCAAGGGGCTCGACAAGTCGCATTACTTGTACATCGCGGTGATCCTGGCCGTAGTGCTCGGCGCCGTGGTCGGCCTGATGTTCCCCGAGGTCGGAAAGTCGCTCAAGCCGCTCGGCGACGGCTTCATCAAGCTCATCAAGATGATGATCGCCCCGGTGATCTTCTGCACCATCGTCCTGGGCATCGGATCCATCGCAAAGGCTGCAACGGTTGGCAAGGTGGGTGGACTTGCACTGGGCTACTTCGTGGCAATGTCCACGTTCGCCCTGGCCATCGGCTTGGTGGTCGGTAACTTGATCCACCCGGGCGAGGGCCTCAAACTGACCCCGTATGATCCCAACAAGAAGGCCGACACAAACAGCACCGTTGACTTCCTCCTGGGAATCATTCCCGGTGACATCCCGGTCCTGCCCACCCTTCTGGCCGCCATCCTGGTCGGTTTCGCTCTGCAGAAGATGGGCAAGCAGGGAACGCCCATCCTCAACGCCATTGGACATGGACAGCGCCTGGTCTTCCGGATCCTCATCATGATCATGTGGCTGGCTCCGGTGGGAGCGTTCGGCGCAATCGCCGCCGTCGTGGGTGCAACGGGTGCCCAGGCGATCCTCAGCATGTTTACCCTGATGCTGGCCTTCTACATCACCTGCGCCCTGTTCATCGTGGTCATCCTGGGTACGCTGCTCCGTGCCGTTGCCGGCGTCAACATCTTCAAGCTCATGAAGTACCTGGCCCGCGAGTATCTCCTGATCTTCTCCACGTCATCCTCCGAGGCAGCCCTGCCGCGCCTGATCGCCAAGATGGAACACCTGGGTGTCTCCAAGCCGGTTGTCGGCGTTACGGTTCCCACCGGTTACTCCTTCAACCTTGACGGCACGGCGATCTACCTCACCATGGCATCGCTGTTCGTAGCCAATGCCATGGGCACGCCCTTGGATCTCGGCGCCCAGATCTCCCTGCTGGTCTTCATGATCATCGCCTCCAAGGGTGCTGCCGGCGTCACCGGTGCCGGACTGGCAACCCTTGCCGCCGGTCTCCAAGCACATAAGCCGGAACTCCTGGGCGGCGTGGGCATGATTGTTGGAATCGACCGTTTCATGTCCGAGGCCCGTGCGCTGACCAACTTCACCGGAAACGCCGTGGCAACAGTCCTGATCGGCACCTGGGTGAAGGAAATCGACAACGGCCAGGTGGAGCGCGTCCTCTCCGGCGTCGAGCCCTTCGACGAAGAGACCATGATGGCCCACGGCGGCGAAGAAGCAACAGCGCCCGCGACTGAAAACCGCGAAAAGACTGCGGTCTAACAGGACCAGCTTCAACATAAGACCGTTCGGCGGAGGCCGGCACCGTCCCAGGTGCCGGCCTCCGCTGTTCCCCCTGCAAAACTGAGGCCGGAGTCTCAACCTTCGACCTCAACCAGAGGGTAAAGGCTCAAGAATCGGCCAAAGTCAAGTTCCCCAAATAACCGTGTCGGGCGCTGTAGCCTAAAGGGGTAGCAGCGCTGTCACCCCAGGGTGCAGCGGCAGGGAAGATCGTCGTCGAAAGAGTGGTTAGATACGTGAGCATCGAACGGGGAACAGCTACGCTGGAAGGCACCGAGCTCGATCTGGAAGACGCCATCATGGGGCCCACGGGCCGCCCTCACCGCGAATTCCCGGAACCTGCTCCACTGGCCTCCCATGGTCCGGCGAGAGTCATCGCCATGGTCAACCAAAAGGGCGGCGTGGGCAAAACCACGTCCACCATCAACCTGGCGGCTGCGCTCGCCGAGTACGGCAGGCGTGTTCTGTTGGTGGACTTTGATCCCCAAGGGGCTCTTTCCGCCGGTCTTGGAGCCAACCCGCACGAGCTCGACCTCACCGTCTACAACGTCCTGATGGACCGCAAGGTGAACATTCGTGATGCCATCCAGCAGACCGGTGTTGAAGGCGTGGACCTCCTGCCCGCCAACATTGACCTTTCCGCCGCCGAAGTCCAGCTGGTCAACGAGGTAGCCCGTGAGCAGGTCCTGGACCGCGCACTCAAGAGCGTTGAGGATGATTACGACGTCGTCTTGATCGACTGCCAGCCATCGCTGGGCTTGCTGACGGTGAATGCGCTGACTGCAGCCCACGGCGTCATCATCCCCTTGATTTGCGAGTTCTTCGCCCTTCGTGCGGTGGCGCTCCTGGTGGAGACCATCGAAAAAGTACAGGACCGCCTAAACCCCCGCCTTCAGGTGGACGGCGTCCTGGCCACCATGTATGACGCCCGCACCCTGCACAGCCGCGAGGTCATCTCGCGCCTGGTGGAGGCGTTCGGGGACAAGGTCTTTGAAACAGTCATCAAACGTTCCATCAAGTTTGCAGATGCCACTGTGGCCGCCGAGCCCATCACCAGCTACGCCGGCAACCACATCGGCGCGGATGCGTACCGCCGGCTCGCCAAGGAACTGATCTCGCGCGGCGGCGCGCCCTAGCGGACGGTGGGACCGTCAATCGCCCCCACCGCGGAAGCGGAAGCGCCCGACGCCGGTACCTCCGAAGGCCGTAAGGCTGGCTTTGAAGTTCGGCTGGCCAACTTCACGGGACCCTTTGACCTTTTGCTCGGCCTCATTTCCAAGCACAAGCTGGATATTACCGAGGTGGCCTTGGCCACGGTCACTGATGAGTTCATCAAGTACATCCGGCGCCTTCAGGAGCTGGGCGAGGACTGGGCGCTGGATGAAGCCAGCGAGTTCCTGGTCATCGCCGCAACGCTTCTGGATTTGAAAGCCGCACGCCTCCTGCCCGCAGGTGAGGTGGAGGACGCCGAGGACATTGCCCTCCTTGAAGCGAGGGATCTGCTGTTTGCCCGGCTTCTGCAATACAAGGCGTTTAAACAGATCGCCGGCATCCTGGGCGGGACCCTGGAAGAGGAAGCCCGGAGGTACCCGCGGCAAGTTGCCCTGGAAAGCCATTTCGCGGCGCTGCTTCCGGAACTCGTCTGGAGGCACACGCCCGAGCAGTTCGCTGAACTTGCCGCGAAAGCACTTAAGCCCAAGGATTCCGTCCCTGCCGAGGTGGGCTTGGAACACCTCCATGCTCCGCCGGTCAGTGTCAAGGAACAGGCCGAGATCATGGGTTACCGCCTGAAGCTGGGGGCGCCACTGTCCTTCCGGACATTGATTGCCGACGCCGAGACTACTTTGGTGGTGGTGGCACGATTCCTGGCATTGCTGGAAATGTTCCGGGACCGCGTGGTTGCCTTTGAACAACCCGGGCCGTTGGCTGAACTGACGGTTCGATGGACGGGCGATGACGCGGGCTGGGACAGTTCCAGCCTGAGCGAGGAGTATGAGCCTGAAGCAGGAACAGGAAGCGGGGATGGCGCCGGTGAGTGAGCATGAAACAGCGGAGGACGGACTGGCCGGGCTCGATGCCCTGCCGGGCGGTGCGCGTGCGGCATTGGAAGCTGTCCTCATGGTGATCGATGTACCTGCCTCCTCGGAGGAGCTGGCGGCTGGGCTGAACGTGACGGTGTCCGTCGTCGAGGATTTGCTGCAGGACCTGCAGCGGGAGTATAGCGGCTATACTGTTAAAGCCCCGGACGTGGATGCTGTCGGCTTTGCCGATGCCAGCACTGCACCCCGGGGTTTTGAATTGCGGAACGTCGCCGGTGGGTGGCGGATCTATTCACGGCCGGAATTTGCCGACGTCGTGGGGAGATTCGTCCTTGAGGGGCAGACCACCAGGCTTACTCAGGCAGCGCTTGAGACGCTGGCGGTCATTGCCTACCGGCAACCGGTCTCAAGGGCCCGGGTTTCTGCCATTCGCGGCGTCAACGTAGATTCCGTGGTCCGGACTCTCACCCAAAGGGGTTTGATCGAGGACTCCGGAAACGATCCCGAGTCGGGGGCTGCCCTGTACCGGACAACCTCGTACTTCCTGGAACGGATGGGCATCGGCTCAGTGGCTGAATTGCCGCAACTCTCGCCGCACCTTCCTGGTTTGGAAGGCATCGACGAGTACTACGACGCAAGCCGGATGTAGCCACGGCCATCACCGGTACTGCAAGAGAACTTCATATTGATTCACGGCGCCATATCAAGGTGCACAGCGACAAGGGGCAGACGATGTCTGCCCGGCTGGCTAGTGTTGATTTCAACAGCACTTGCCGGCCATTACTACACAAGGACGGGTCATGACACAGGCGGGACGCCAGAGTTCACCACGTAACGGTTCGGGACGAAACAGTTCCGGACGCAATGAGGCCAAGGGAAGCGGCACCGGCCGCTCCAATGCCGGCGGCTTCTCCGGCCGCGGCGGCAGCGCCGGCGCTGGAAAGCGCAACTTCACCCAGGGCGAGGGCCGCCCTTTCAAGGCTTCGAAGCCGCGCGAAGCGGCACCTTTCGATCCTGACAACCCCACAACAGCGGGCGATTTCGACCGCGGCCAGGCAGGCAGGCCCGCGAAGCCCTTCCGGAAGCCCGGCTCCAACAAGCCCGGCTTCGGCAAGGCGCCCGGCACTCCGGGCGCGATCAAACCCAAAGCCAAGCCGGCACGGCAGTACGGATCCAAGGCCTTCGGCAGCGAACGCTTCGGCCAGAACCTTGGCCCCATCCGGAAGCCGGCACGCAACCGTGGCCCGCGGCAGGAAGTTCCCCAGTCGGACCTTCACGACGCCGACGGCGTACGCCTGCAAAAGGTCATGGCACAGGCAGGCGTAGCCTCACGCCGCGTGTGCGAGGAAATGATCCTCGAAGGCCGCGTCGAGGTTGACGGTGTGGTGACCACCGAGCTTGGTATGCGCGTGGACCCCACGGCCGCCGTGATCCATGTTGATGGCATCCGGATCCAGCTCGATGACACCCTCGTCTACATGGTCTTCAACAAGCCCAAGGGTGTTGTCTCCACCATGGAGGATCCTGAAGGCCGTCCCTGCATCAGCGACTTCCTCAAGAACAACAAGAACAAGGGCGAACGCCTGTTCCACGTTGGCCGCCTCGACGTCGCCACTGAGGGGCTGCTGCTGCTAACCAACGACGGCGAACTTGCCAACCGCTTGACGCACCCTTCCTATGAGGTGCCCAAGACGTACCTGGTCCAGGTGCGCGGGCCCTTCCCGCAAGGCGTGGGCGCAAAGCTGAAGAACGGCGTGGAGCTCGAAGACGGCGTTGCTGCAGTGGATTCCTTCCGTCTGGTTGACTCCACCCCGGGCCACGTCCTGATCGAGGTTGTCCTGCACTCGGGTAAGAACCGCATTGTGCGCCGCATGTTCGACGCCGTCGGATTCCCGGTGGAGCGTCTTGTCCGCGTCAAGGTTGGCCCCATCGGCTTGGGTGACCAGCGCCAGGGCAGCATCCGCAACCTCGGCAGGCAGGAAGTCGGACACCTCCTGGCATCGGTGGGACTCTAGGGCATGTCGGCATTCGGTACGCACGGCCGGGGCCATCTTGACGGCCCGGTCGTCGTTCTCGGTACAGGCTTGCTCGGAGCCAGCATTGGCCTCGGCCTGCGCGGACGCGGTGTCCCCGTTTTCCTTTTCGATCCTTCACCCACCAACCAGGCGGTGGCGGTGGACATCGGTGCCGGACGGCCGTTGGAGGAACTGGATAAGGATCCCCAGCTGGTAGTCGTCGCGGCCCCGCCGGACGTTACTGCCGACGTCGTGCAGAAGGCGCTGGCGGATTACCCGTCAGCGGTGGTGGTTGATATTGCCAGCGTCAAGGCCGGCATCCAGGCACAACTGCGGGAACGCGGCGTTGACCTTGCCCGCTATGTGGGTACGCACCCCATGGCAGGCAGGGAGAAGTCCGGCCCGGTCGCGGCCAGGGGTGAGCTTTTCACCTCCATGCCGTGGGTGCTCTGCCCCTCCGAAGAAACCTCGGATGCTGCACTCCAGGCTGCGCGTTCGCTCGCGGGGGATCTGGGAGCAATTGTTTCCCAATTCACTGCGGACGAGCACGATGAAGCCGTGGCGCTGGTGTCTCATTTACCGCAGATCATGTCCTCGCTTCTGGCGAGCCGTCTGCAGGGTACGCCGCTGCATGCCCTCTCTTTGGCGGGCAACGGACTTCGGGATACTACCCGCATCGCGGCCAGCGATCCCACCCTCTGGGTACAAATCCTGGGCGGCAACGCGGAAAAAGTGGTGTCCATCCTCCACGGTGTGCGTGAGGACCTGAACCGCTTGATCGGAACCTTGGAAGAACCCCTCGCCCCCGGCGCGCGGCTCGACCTCGCACAGCTGATCAGCGAGGGCAACGCAGGCCAGGCCCGGATCCCCGGAAAGCACGGCGGACCTCCCCAGGCGTACTCATGGCTCACCATCCTGGTGGATGACACGCCTGGTCAGATCGCGCATCTTCTCACCGAGATCGGCGAGATCGGGGTCAACCTGGAAGACCTTCGGCTGGATCATTCCTCCGGACAAAATGTTGGCATGGTGGAACTCTCCGTGCTTCCGAGCAAGCATGACCTCCTTGTTGAAGCTTTGACTGACCGTGGATGGCGGGTACTGCAGTAATGACGCGTGAATTCTTTGGCCCGGAAACTGTTGCCCGTCCCGGCAAGCCGCTCGTGATCGCGATCGACGGCCCTTCAGGATCAGGCAAATCCAGCGTCAGCAAGGAAGTTGCCCGG
This sequence comes from Arthrobacter sp. 9V, assembly GCF_902506065.1. Lineage (GTDB taxonomy): Bacteria > Actinomycetota > Actinomycetes > Actinomycetales > Micrococcaceae > Arthrobacter. Next base: position 2,943,995 of record NZ_LR732912.1, on the reverse strand, counting down.
CGCTTGAAGCTGGCGTACTTGGACACTGGTGCGATGTACCGTGCCCTGACGTGGTTTTGCCTCAAGACCGGCGTTGACCTTCAGGACGGGGCCGCGGTGGAACAGGCTTCGAAGATCATGCCGTTGGAGATCAGCACAACAACCGCCACGGAGTATGTGGCAGTTGATGGTACGGACATCACGGACGAGATCCGGGATCCTCTGATCTCCTCTTCGGTGAGTGCTGTCGCTACGACGCTCGGTGCCCGCACCGAGCTGATCCGTCGACAGCGTGAGCTGATCGACCAGCATCACCGCCGTATGGTGGTGGAAGGCCGCGACATCACCACCGTCGTGGTCCCCAATGCTGAAGTTCGCATGCTCTTGACTGCAAGTGAGGAAGCCAGGATGCGGCGCCGCGGGATTCAGTTGGGCGGCACGCAGACCAAGGAACAGCTCAAGGCGCAGGTCATCCAGCGTGATGCCAAGGACTCCACAGTTGTGAATTTCACCCAAGCGGCCGACGGTGTAGTCACCCTCGATTCCTCGGATTTGAACTTTGAGGAAACGGTGGAGACTGCCTTGGCGATCGTGAGCAAGGTTATCTATGGTGACTGAGAATCAGCTACCTTCCGCAGCAAGCAGGATATGGAGCCGCCCAGTAGGTTGGTTCCTGGATCACTTCCTCTACCGGACCATCGTGGCGGGCAAAAGCAACGTGCCAGCGGCCGGGCCGGTGGTTTTCGCGGCGAACCACATTAGCTTCCTGGACGGGCCGGTGATGTTCGGCGCGTCACCTCGTGCCATGCACATTCTGGTCAAGAAAGAGATGTTCAAGGGTTTCCTGGGCTCTGTCCTGCGGGGTTCCGGACAGATCCCGGTGGACCGCTCCGGTGACCGCACCGCCCTGCATCTGGGCAAGAAACTGCTCGACGCCGGCCGTTGCGTAGGGATTCTTCCCGAAGGAACCCGGGGGAGCGGCTCGGCAGAAAACATCAGCAACGGAGTTGCGTGGCTTGCCCTGAACTCGGGAGCCACCGTTATACCGGTCGCCATCCTCGGAACCCGTCAGGGTGATGAGCATCGCGACCATATCCCCAAACCACGCCGCAAGCTCCATGTGAGCTTCGGCGAACCCATCACGGTGAAGCGCCGGAAGGGCGAACCGGGGCGTGTTTCAATGGACAGGGCGGCTGCGGAGATCCGTGAAGCCCTGGCCGGGCACGTCCAGGACGCCATCCGCGCCACAGGCCAGGATCTTCCTTTGGAGCCTGCGCCCGGAGAACCTACTCCGCAGCACCGCCATACAGCAGTAGCCGGGACGCCGGCAGACCACCACTAAGGAAAGTGCAATGAGCGATACGACTCAAAAATCCGGCCTCCACGGAGCCGGCGACGACGAATACACGCCCACCGGCACCGACCAGGTGGCGGAAAACCTGGCGGCCCTGGACGACGACGAAGCCGAGCTCCGCGCGGCCACCCTCCGGGCAGGCCTGGAGGACTACGAACTCGACGAAGAAGACGCCGCGCTGCTCAGCGGTGAATACGGCGATGAAGGCGAGGAAGGTCCCCTCAAGCTGGACCCGGTTCTGGCCATCATCGGACGCCCGAACGTGGGCAAGTCCACGTTGGTCAACCGTATCCTTGGCCGTCGCGAAGCAGTTGTGGAGGACACCCCGGGCGTTACCCGCGACCGCGTAATGTATTCGGCCCGCTGGAACGGCCGCAACTTCACCCTGGTGGACACCGGTGGTTGGGAGCACGACGCCAAGGGCATCCACGCCCGGGTTGCAGAGCAGGCCGAGATGGCTGTTGAGCTTGCCGACGCCGTACTCTTCGTGGTGGACTCCGCCGTGGGCGCAACAGCCACGGACGAGGGTGTCATGAAGATGCTCCGCAAGAGCAAGAAGCCGGTCATCATGGTGGCCAACAAGGTGGACGACTTCGCCCAGGAAGCCGATTCCGCGGCACTCTGGGGCTTGGGCTTCGGCCAGCCGTACCCGGTTTCGGCCTTGCACGGCCGCGGTGTTGCGGACCTCCTGGACCACGTCATGGACACCCTTCCCGAGTACTCCCTGGTGGATGGTGTGGAGCGTTCAGGCGGTCCCCGCCGCATCGCGCTGATCGGTCGCCCCAACGTGGGTAAGTCCTCGCTGCTCAATAAGCTTGCGGGCTCCGAGCGCGTAGTGGTGGATCCACTGGCAGGCACCACGCGTGACCCCGTTGACGAGTTCATCGAACTGGGCGACCGCACGTGGCGCTTCGTGGACACTGCAGGTATCCGCCGCCGTCAGCACATGGCCCAGGGTGCCGACTTCTATGCTTCGCTGCGGACGCAGGCCGCGCTCGAAAAGGCGGAGGTCGCCGTCGTGCTTCTTGCCGTTGATGAAGTCCTCAGCGAGCAGGACGTCCGTATCCTGCAGCTGGCTATCGAGTCCGGCCGTGCGCTGGTTCTCGCTTTCAACAAATGGGATCTGCTGGACGACGAACGCCGCCGTTACCTGGAGCGCGAAATCGAGCAGGACCTCGCGCACGTGGAATGGGCTCCCCGCGTGAACATCTCCGCCAAGACCGGCTGGCACAAGGACCGGCTGGTCCCCGCGCTGGACATTGCTTTGGAGAGCTGGGACCGGCGTATCCCCACCGGACGCCTCAACGCGTTCCTGGGCGAACTGGTGGCGGCCCACCCGCACCCGGTCCGTGGCGGAAAGCAGCCGCGCATCCTCTTCGGCACCCAGGCATCGAGCCGCCCGCCGAAGTTCGTGTTGTTCACTACCGGATTCCTAGACCCCGGATACCGTCGCTTCATCACCCGTCGCCTCCGCGAAACGTTCGGCTTCGAGGGCACGCCCATCGAGGTCAACATGCGCGTCCGCGAGAAGCGGGGCAAGAAGCGCTAAGTGAGACGGGCATCACAGCCCACTTTGGCTGTGATGGCGTCTCCCACCTCCAACTTCGTGTAAGCTTTTGGAGGTGGTTCGGCCGGACTGCTTAGGTGAGACTCCTCGGAGGAAAACTTAGGCGGAGAACGGTGGAACCAGCGGGCTGTAGCGCAGCTTGGTAGCGCACTTGACTGGGGGTCAAGGGGTCGCAGGTTCAAATCCTGTCAGCCCGACCATAAAGGCCGGAATCACGTGGAAACACAGTGATTCCGGCCTTTGGTCGTTAATGCCTGCGCACTCCCGGTCTTGTTCGAATCACCCGCCGTTGAGCGTCGGGGGATTGCGAATAAGACCGGGGGATGGGGCTAGACCTTCTGCAACACGCTGAGCGCCCGCACCAGCGGCTCGAGTTCGGGCACGGACTCGGCGGCCTCAAGGGCGGATGCCAGGGTGTGGTCGTGCACGGGCTTGGCCGCCTCGAGAAGCTTCTGCCCGGCCTGCGTCAGTTCGGTGTAGATGCCGCGTCGGTCGTCGGCGCACAGGATACGGGTGAGCAGGCCGCGGTCTTCCAGCCGGTTGACCAGTCGTGTGGTGGCGCTGCTGGAGAGGGCGGTGGCGCGGGCTAGCTGCTGCATTCGCATGTGCCAACCGTCCTGGCGGCTCAGTGCGTCCAGGACCGTGTACTCCACTACAGACAGGTCACTTGAGGCCTGGAGAGCCTTCTCGAGCTCCGCTTCGATGCTTCCGTGCAGCGCGGCAAGGGTTCGCCAACCCTGTGCCCGTACCTCTACGGCGTCATCCTTGATGCCCATATCTACTGTGCTCCTGCCTTCATGTCTTGTGATCCGCGATGCATCGGAATGTAGTTGCTTGCGCAAGTATCTAGCGTGTGCAACTATATATAGAGCGTCTGCAACTAATATTCTACGGTTCCCGGCGACGCACTTCCACTTCGTCCCGGAACCAGTCATTTGAAGGAGCTCCACATGCCCGCAGGGTTGATCGCCCTTGCCCTCGGCGGATTCGGCATCGGACTGACCGAATTCGTGATCATGGGCCTCTTGCCGGAAGTTGCTGCCGACTTCCAGGTCAGTGAGGCTTCCGCCGGTTGGTTCATCTCCGGCTATGCCTTGAGTGTCACCGTTGGCGCCCTCCTGGTCACTGCCGCAGTGACCAGGCTGCCGCGAAAGCCGGTTCTCATCGGCTTGCTCGTCTTGTTTATTGCCGGCAACTTTTTATCCGCCATCGCGGACAGCTACGCGGCCATGATGATCGGCCGTATTGTCGCAGCGCTCTGCCATGGCGCCTTCTTCGGTATTGGGTCCGTGGTCGCCGCAAGCCTGGTGCCATCCCACAAGAAGGCCGGGGCCATCGCCATCATGTTTACCGGTCTTACCGCAGCAAACGTCCTGGGAGTTCCCTTCGGGACGCTGCTGGGCCAGAACTTCGGGTGGCGCTCAACCTTTTGGGCCATCACGGCCATAGGCGTGGTTGCCCTGCTCGGTATCGCGCTGATGGTCCCCAAGGCCACCACGGAACCCACCAAGGGCCTCCGCAGCGAGTTGGGTGCCTTTGCATCCGGTCAGGTGTGGCTCTCCATCATCGTGACCATTCTCGGATTCGGCGGCATGTTCGGTGCGTTCACGTATATCGCCTTCACTCTCACCGAGGTCTCCGGATTTGAGTCAGGAGCCGTGCCGTGGCTCCTGGTGCTGTTCGGTGGCGGCCTGTTCGTGGGCAACTTCCTGGGAGGAAAGGCCGCGGATAAAGCGTTGGACAAGTCACTCATTCTCATCCTTGCCGGGCTGGTCGCTGTGCTGATCTTCTTCGCCCTTACCGCTTCGAACAGCATCGCAACGCTGGTGTCCTTGGTGCTCATGGGCGGTTTCGGTTTCGCTACCGTTCCGGGTCTCCAGATGCGCGTGATGCACTTTGCCTCCACGGCACCCACATTGGCATCAGGTGCGAACATCGGCGCGTTCAACCTCGGCAACGCGCTGGGGGCCTGGCTCGGTGGCGTCACTATCACCGCGGGTCTCGGCTACACCTCGCCCATCTGGGCCGGGGCCGGCATTACTGTCGCAGCACTGTTGGTCATGCTGGCCGCGGCTGCAGCGGCGAAACGAGGGGGAGCGGCGGCACCTGGTGTAACTCCCGACGTCGAACGCGAACCGCGTGAGGTCACCGTCGCCTGACGCCGGGCTGCCAGGCTCGGCCGAAAACAAAGAAGCCCGCCACGGATAATTCGTGGCGGGCTTCTTGATGTACTATGCGTTGGGCGTGGTTTGCGTTTCAGCTGCAGTGCTCTTCGCGGCCTTGACGCGTTGGTTCTCGGCTTGCCTGAGCACCTTCATCTGCTTTCCCCTGCGCCGCCACAGCGCCCAAAGAATGGTCATTGCAATGAAGACGATGACAGCAGCAACGGCGGAAATGGCGGTCCAGGTGGTGAAGAATCCAGCATCCACGCTCAAGGTCCGTTGGCCGGCGTGGGCGGACTCGGTGCTGCCGAACGCGATGCCTGCGGTGAGCAGATTAGGTGTGGAGATGGCGACGGCAACCAGGACAATGACGATTTTCCAAGGCCAGGACACCGGTTTGCGGGTGGCTTGCCATGCAACAAGGAGTGGCATGAAGGTGAAAACGAATCCGTAGAACATACCTACCAGAACACTGGCTCCAAGGTCGCGCCGGACCTGTCCGGCGATCACATCGGCCCACCAGCGGGGAAGGATGGCCCCAAGAATAAAGTAAGCTGCCACAGCGACAAGTACTGCCACCAGGATCAGGACTATTTTGACGCCTGTATTGCGCTTTTTCTGAGCTGGTACTTGTACTTGTTCGGTCATGGGTCAATCATGGCAGAGACCCCATCAGGTGCAGGGGAAATGTGCCTATACTTTCAGCGGTGGCCATCTGTACAGGCCGCCGTCGAGGTTCGTGAAAATCCCGATGAAAGGCCACCAGTGAGCAATATTCCGGAAGAACTTTCCTACACCGCAGAACACGAATGGGTTACCGCTCCCGATGCCGACGGCGTAGTGCGCATTGGCATCACTGACTTCGCGCAGGACGCGTTGGGTGATGTTGTCTATGCCCAGATGCCTGAGCCGGGGACGAAAGTCACCGGCAATGAAGTTGTGGGCGAGGTGGAATCCACCAAGAGCGTGAGCGATATCTACGCGCCGGTTACCGGTGAAGTCATCAATCGAAACGATGCTCTGGACACTGATCCGGCCTTGATTAACTCAGACCCGTACGGCGAGGGATGGCTTATTGAAGTAAAGCTCGCGGAAGCTGACGCAGTGGATTCCCTGCTCAGTGCATCGGAGTACGAACAACAGGTAGGCTAAAGTTATCTGGCCCGTCAGGCGGCTTTCCTTAAACAGAAAAGCATGACGGCGGGCCAGCAACCGATTTGCCCGGCGGTACCGGGAGGCGGAAGTGGCCGGCAGGGTTTGGAACTGCCGGCGGATGAGGAGGAAATTCCATGGTTGGCGGCGAACAGAATCAAGCCAATGTCGGGAACGGCGCGGAGGAACAGCCGACGTCGGAGACCACCTCGATCAGCATCACGCCAACGTGGGACGAGCCGAGTATCGCGCCCAAGTTGGCCCCTGAAGAGCGTGCATCCGTAGACGCACTTCCGCCGAACTCAGCTTTGCTCATTGCGCACAGCGGACCCAATGCCGGTGCTCGTTTCCTGTTGGACGCGGACACCACCACGGCGGGAAGGCACCCTGATGCCGATATCTTCCTGGATGATGTCACGGTCTCCCGCAAGCATGTTCAGTTCATCCGGTCTGAATCCGGCTTCGAACTGGTGGACATGGGAAGCCTGAATGGAACGTACGTTAACCACGACCGCGTGGACCGTGTACACCTGAAGAGCGGCAACGAGGTTCAGATCGGCAAGTTCCGGTTGACCTACTACCTGAGCCCTGTTCGCGCAGCAGGCCAAGTCTGACGGGGTATCTGCCTGTGGCTATGGCCCAGCAGGACCGTCGCGGACCGCAGGTCCTGAACATAGGGGAAGTCCTGGCTCAGTTGAGCGACGACTTCCCCGGCATGACGGCGTCCAAGATTCGTTTCCTTGAGGAAAAAGGACTCATCAACCCCAAGCGGACTCCTGCCGGCTACCGTCAGTACGCAGACAGCGACGTTGAGCGGCTACGCTTCGTGTTGGCCCTTCAGCGGGATCAGTACCTTCCGCTCAAGGTCATCAAGGACTATCTGGACGCAATCGACCGCGGTGAGAGGCCGGAGAATCTTCCGCCCGGTGTCACGGTGTCACCCAGGGTGGTCTCAGCGGAGATGGCAGCTGAGGTGCAAGGGCGTGCCCGTGCCCTCACCGAGGAGCAGTTGCGCGCCGAGTCGGGCGCGAGCGTTCCGTTGCTCGAATCACTCTTGAGTTTTGGGTTGATCAGCCACGTGGGCGGGAAGTTTGACGAACACGCCCTCCAAGTGGCGCGGGCCTGTGTCCAGTTGGAAGGTCATGGTTTGGAGCCCCGGCACCTTCGGCCCTTCCAAGCTGCCGCCGAGCGGGAGTTCGGCCTGGTTGAGAGGGCTGTTGCGCCCTTGACTTCGCGGCGGGACGCAGCGTCGCAGGCCCGGGCTGCTGAGGCCGCCCGCGAGATCAGCGATCTTTGCCTTACCCTGCACAGGGCCTTGGTTCACCACCGTATCTCCCGGATGGATAGCTGATGATCGAAGTCGAAATCGTCGGGGTCCGGATCGAACTGCCTTCCAACCAGCCTTTGGTGCTCCTGAGGGAGATCAACGGAGAGCGCCATGTTCCCATCTGGATCGGAACGCCTGAGGCCAGTGCCATCGCCCTGGCCCAGCAGGGCGTTGTCCCGCCGCGGCCCATGACGCACGATCTTTTGGTGGACGTTGTGGAGTCCTTGGGGCATTCGATCATCAGCGTGAACATTGTGGCTGTGGAAGACAACATCTTCTACGGACAGTTGCAGTTCGACGACGGCACGGTGGTGAGCTCCCGCGCTTCGGACGCGTTGGCCTTGGCACTGCGGGCCAAATGCCGTATCTGGTGCGCCGACGCCGTCATGGAGGAAGCCGGCGTGCGCATTACTGAGCACGACGAAGGCGAGGATTCGGAGCCGGATCCCGCAGTGGATGAAGAACGTGAAATGCGCCGTTTCCGGGAGTTCCTGGATGACGTGGAACCGGAAGATTTCGAAGGCTGATCCACCCTAAGCCTAAAGTTGAGGGTGAAAGTTTCGACACGACCGGATTTTGGGGCCAAGGTCTTTGACCTCGGGGCCTCACGGGCCTAACGTCGAAGTTATCAAGTTCCCGTTGCATACACTGCCTGCGCAAGTCACACTGGAAGATGCGGACTTGCGGGAATTACACCGCTGCATTTTGCCGTTGTATCAGGGTATGCACCGTCCCCAAGGGAACTGAGAACAAGGAGGTCACGTGAGTCCGAAAGGCGAAGCAGGCGAGCTGAAGCAGTCCTCTGCCGGTATTGCTGCGCCCGCATCCGGCGCCCAAGGTTTGCTCTTCACGGAGGACCTTCCTGTGCTGGACGAGGACGCGGGCTACCGCGGTCCTACTGCTTGCAAGGCCGCAGGGATCACCTACCGCCAGCTCGACTACTGGGCACGTACTGGTTTGGTTGAGCCTGCCGTTCGCGGTGCAGCCGGCTCCGGATCACAGCGACTCTATGGCTTCCGCGACATCCTGGTTCTCAAAGTGGTCAAGCGCCTCCTTGATACCGGCGTATCACTCCAGCAGATCCGCACCGCCGTGGAACACCTGCGCGAGCGGGGCGTCGAGGACCTTGCACAGATCACACTGATGAGCGATGGCGCCAGTGTCTACGAATGTACATCCGCTGACGAGGTCATCGATCTCGTTCAGGGCGGTCAAGGCGTCTTCGGCATCGCCGTGGGGCGTGTATGGCGGGAAGTGGAGGGAAGCCTGGCTGCGCTTCCCAGCGAACACGCTGGTGAACAGTCCTTTCCCGACGACGAATTGAGCAAGCGACGCGTAGCGCGCCGGATCGGCTAAACGCCAACCATAGCTAAAAGTCAACGAAAAGAAGGCCTCGGTCCCTGATGGGACCGAGGCCTTCTTAGTGTTTAGAGCGTGTTTCCGAACAGGGGACTCGCGGGCGGTATCAGCGTTGTCGGCGGTCCCGCAGCGAGGATTGTCCGGCCAAGAGGCTTTCGAGCAGGGCATCGAAAAGCTTGGCTGCATTCTTGGCGGAATCTCCGGGCCAGTGATGGACCGAGTGCGCTGCGCCTTGGATTTGCTGCCAGTTGGCTTGCTCCGGAATGTGCGGTGTCAGCAGCAGTTCGCCGAACATGGATTCCATTTCAGCCAAACGGAAGGTGTGCTCCACGGATCCGGTGCGGACTCTGTTGGCCACAATCCCGGCCGGGGCCAAATTGGGGGCGAACTCCTGCCGGAACAGCTGGATGGCACGCATGGTGCGCTCCGTGCCGGCCACGGAGAAGAGCCCGGGCTCGGCCACGAGTACTACGCGGTCGCTGGCGCTCCACGCCATTCGGGTCAGCCCGTTGAGTGAGGGCGGGCAGTCAACCAGAACGAGCTCATAGTTGGCGGCACCAGCCAATACTGCGGAAAGGCGTCGGAGATCGCGCCTGCCCAGGTCGGGGCGGTCGTAGATTCCTGTGAAGGCCGAGCCGACAGCTACGTCCAAGGTGCCATTGCTTGAGCCGTTGGAGACCCAACTGCTGCCGGCCACATTGCCCGCCAGGTTGGCTTTCCGAGGGCTTTTCAGCATTCGGCCGATGTCCAGTTGTCCGCCTGGCTGCACGCCAAGTGCCGTGGTGGCGTCGGCGTGGGGATCGAGATCCACCACCAGAGTGGAAATACCGGCTGCGAGGGCCGCGGACGCCAGACCGGTGGTGACGGACGTCTTTCCCACTCCACCTTTGAGGCTGCTGATGCTGACTACTTGCACTTGAAAACCCAAAACCTAACGCCGGTTGCCGTATCGCGCTGATTCGCTCCGGAAGCGCCGGAGCCGGGGCTTGCCGAAGCCCCCTCAACATCATATGGTGCATCGCTGTGGTTTCCCGCTTTCTACGCGCCCGGGTGCCGGGGTAAGGCTCGGCAATAGCATGCCGTCGGATCGCGCGCACGCATATACAGCCCACATGACGTTTCCTTTGTGATGGTTGCCACAAAGATTTGTGTTTGATGCTGGCGGCACTACACACTGTGACCACCGACCGATCCACCCGCAATGATGCAGGAGAAGTATGTTTTCGAAAATTCTGGTGGCCAATCGCGGCGAAATCGCGATCAGGGCGTTTCGCGCTGGTTATGAACTGGGCGCCAAGACCGTAGCCGTCTTTCCGCACGAGGACCGTAACTCGATCCACCGGCAGAAGGCCGACGAAGCTTACCTGATCGGCGAGGTGGGCCATCCCGTCCGCGCCTACCTGGACGTAGAGGAGGTTGTCCGCGTCGCCAAAGAAGCCGGCGCTGACGCCATTTACCCCGGCTACGGCTTCCTCTCGGAGAACCCGGACCTCGCCCGTGCTGCCAAGGCAGCAGGAATTACCTTTGTGGGTCCGCCCGCGGAGGTATTGGAGCTGGCAGGCAACAAGGTTGCCGCGTTGGAGGCCGCCCGCAAGGCAGGCGTTCCTGTCCTGAAGTCGAGCAAGCCCTCCAAGGACCTTGACGAGCTCATCGCTGCAGCTGACGAGATCGGCTTTCCGATTTTCGCCAAGGCTGTTGCCGGTGGCGGTGGCCGCGGGATGCGGCGCGTGGAGACGCGCGAAGCCCTTCCTGAAGCGTTGCAGTCCGCCATGCGCGAAGCTGACGCAGCATTCGGCGATCCCACCATGTTCCTGGAGCAGGCAGTCCTGCGTCCGCGTCACATTGAGGTGCAGATCCTGGCGGACGCCGAAGGTAACGTCATGCACCTCTTTGAGCGTGACTGTTCGTTGCAGCGCAGGCACCAGAAAGTTGTGGAAATCGCGCCTGCTCCCAATCTGGATGAGAACATCCGCCAGGCGCTGTACCGGGATGCCGTGGCCTTCGCCAAGGCCCTGAACTACGTCAACGCCGGAACCGTGGAATTCCTGGTGGACACGGAGGGGGAGCGGGCAGGCCAGCACGTCTTCATTGAAATGAACCCCCGTATCCAGGTTGAGCACACCGTCACAGAGGAAATCACCGATGTTGACCTTGTGCAGGCACAGATGCGCATTGCCTCGGGTGAAACCCTCGCGGACCTGGGGCTGAGCCAGGATTCGGTGTCCATCAAGGGCGCTGCCCTGCAGTGCCGTATCACCACCGAAGACCCCGCCAACGGCTTCCGCCCCGACGTCGGAAAGATCACCGGCTACCGTTCCGCTGGTGGCGCCGGCGTCAGGCTCGACGGCGGTACGGTCTACTCCGGTGCCGAGATCAGCCCCCACTTTGACTCCATGCTGGTGAAGCTGACCTGCCGTGGCCGTGACTACCCCGCGGCTGTGGCCCGCGCGCGTCGTGGCTTGGCTGAATTCCGCATCCGTGGCGTGTCCACCAACATTCCGTTCCTGCAGGCAGTGCTTGCGGACCCGGACTTCAATGCCGGAAACGTGGCAACGGACTTCATTGATAAGCGCCCTGAGCTGCTGAAGTCGCACATTTCCGCAGACCGCGGTACCAAGTTGCTGACTTGGCTGGCCGAAGTCACCGTGAACAAGCCCAACGGCGAGCTCACTGTCCACTCGGACCCGGCAAGCAAACTTCCCGTGATCGACGGACCCGTTCCCACTTCGGGTTCGCGCCAGAAGTTGATTGAACTTGGGCCTGAAGGCTTCGCAAAGGCCCTTCGCGAACAGCAGGCAGTGGCTGTCACGGACACCACCTTCCGTGACGCTCACCAGTCGCTGTTGGCAACACGTGTACGTACCCGGGACCTCGTAGCCGCCGGCCCGGCCGTCACGGCACTCATGCCGGAGCTGCTTTCCGTGGAAGCCTGGGGCGGTGCAACGTACGACGTCGCGCTCCGCTTCCTCGGTGAGGACCCGTGGGACCGCCTGGCTGCTTTGCGTAAGGCGTTGCCAAACACCTGTATCCAGATGCTGCTCCGCGGGCGTAACACCGTAGGCTACACCCCGTACCCGGAAGAAGTGACGGAGGCCTTCGTTAACGAGGCCGCCGCCACAGGCATTGATATCTTCCGCATCTTCGACGCCCTCAATGACGTCAACCAGATGGCTCCCGCCATTCGGGCGGTACGGGCCACGGGTACGGCCGTTGCGGAAGTTGCGCTGTGCTACACCGGCAACCTTCTGGATCCCGATGAGGACCTCTACACCCTCGACTACTACCTGGACCTGGCCCGGAAGATCGTCGATGCCGGTGCACACATACTGGCCATCAAGGACATGGCCGGCCTCCTGCGTCCGGCGGCTGCCGCGAAGCTGGTCTCGGCCTTGCGTGAGCGCTTCGACCTCCCGGTGCACCTGCACACCCATGACACCGCGGGCGGTCAGCTTGCCACCTTGCTTGCAGCTGTTGAGGCCGGAGTGGACGCCGTCGATGTCGCAGCTGCTTCCCTGGCCGGCACCACCAGCCAGCCCGCCGCCTCTGCATTGGTTGCCTCTTTGGCCAACACGCCCCGCGATACCGGGCTTAGCCTGGCCAACGTCGGCGCGCTCGAACCCTACTGGGAGGCTGTGCGCAGAGTTTACGCCCCGTTCGAATCCGGTCTTCCGGGGCCCACAGGACGCGTCTACCAGCACGAAATCCCCGGCGGCCAGTTGTCCAACCTCCGCCAGCAGGCCATCGCATTGGGTCTCGGCGAGCAGTTCGAGGCGATCGAGGACATGTACACGGCGGCTGACCGCATCCTTGGCCGCTTGGTGAAGGTTACTCCGTCCTCCAAGGTGGTGGGCGATCTCGCCCTGCACCTGGTGGGACTCAATGCCGATCCCGCGGACTTCAACGAGAACCCGCAGAACTACGACATCCCGGACTCCGTGATCGGCTTCCTGTCCGGCGAACTCGGTGATCCTCCCGGAGGCTGGCCCGAGCCGTTCCGCACCAAGGCCCTTCAGGGCCGAAGCATCAAGGTGCGCGACGTCGAGATCAGCGCCGAGGACAGCGCAGCGCTTAAGGGTGACTCCAAGACCCGACAGCACACGCTGAACCGTTTGCTCTTCGCAGGACCCACCAAGGATTACCTGAAGAGCGTTGACACTTACGGCAACATCTCCGTGCTGGATACCCGTGACTACCTGTACGGTCTCCAGCAGGGCGCAGAGCACGTCATCGAGCTGGAGAAGGGCGTACGCCTCATTGCCCAGCTTGAGGCTGTCTCAGAAGCCGATGAGAAGGGCATGCGCACCGTGATGTGCACGCTCAACGGCCAGTCACGGCCGGTTGTTGTCCGCGACCGTTCGGTGGTCAGCAACGTCAAGGCGGCCGAGAAGGCAGATCCGGCACAACAGGGTCAGGTTGCCGCCCCGTTTGCCGGCGCAGTGACAGTGACGGTCAAGGTGGGCGATGCTGTGAACGCAGGCGACACCGTGGCCACCATTGAGGCCATGAAGATGGAAGCGTCCATCACGACGCCGGTGGCGGGCACGGTCTCACGACTCGCCATTTCCTCCGTGGAGCAAGTCCAGGGCGGCGACCTGCTGCTGGTGGTCGGCTAGCCACACACGCAAAAAGTACCCCGTCCGGAACATCCGGACGGGGTACTTTTTTAGTTCCAGTCGCCAGCGTTTCGGTGGCTAGGACGCCCGCGGTGCCGAGTACATTTCCTCAATGACGGCGTCGAAGTCCTTCATGACTTGCGCACGCTTGACCTTGAGGGACGGCGTCAGGTGCCCTGAGGCTTCAGTGAAGTCCGCCGGGACGATCCTGAAGGACTTGATGGCCTCTGCCTGGGAGACGGACTGGTTGGCCTTGCTGATAAGTTCCTGGACGGCCGCCTTCACTACGGCGTGGTCAGTGGCTTCTGCGAGCGTGGTGCTTGCAGGCAGTCCGTGACGGTCCAGCCAGCCGGGAAGGGCTTCTTCATCCAGGGTGACCAGGGCGCCGATGAACGGGCGGTTGTCGCCCACTACCAGCACTTGGGAAACCAGGGCATCCGCCCGGATCTGGTCCTCCAGCAGGGCAGGAACTACGTTCTTCCCGCCTGCGGTAACAATGATTTCCTTCTTGCGTCCAGTGATCTTGAGGAAACCGTTGCTATCCAGTTCTCCGATGTCGCCGGTGCGGAACCAGCCATCGGCGAACGTCTCAGCCGTGAGGTCTTCGCGGTTGTAGTAGCCACGCATGACGCAGACGCCCTTGGTGAGGATTTCGCCGTCGTCGGCAATCTTCACTGAGTTGCCCGGGAGCGGGGCGCCAACGGTGCCGATCTTGATCATGGACGGAGTGTTCACGGAGATGGGTGCCGTGGTCTCAGTCAGGCCATAGCCCTCCAGGATCTGCAGGCCGATGCCTTGGAAGAAGTGGCCCAGGCGCTCTCCCAGGGGACCGCCGCCGGAGACCGCGTGCGCAACGTGGCCGCCCATTGCGGCGCGAAGCTTCCCGTAGACGAGTTTGTCGAACACGGCATGCTTGAGCTTCAAGCCAAGACCCAGCGAACCGGCTTCGCGCGCCTTGGAGTAGGCGATTGCGGTATCGGCTGCCCGATGGAAAATGGCGCCCTTGCCGCCGTCCTCTGCTTTGGTCAGTGCAGAGTTGTACACCTTTTCAAAGACACGCGGAACAGCCAGGATGAACGTCGGCTGGAAGCTCTGGAGGTCAGCCAGCAGATTCTTGATGTCCGGAGTATGTGCCACCTTGACCCCGCCTGCCACGGCCAGCACGGAGATGAAGCGTGCAAAAACGTGGGCCAAGGGGAGGAACATGATGGTCTTGCCGGACTCATTGATGATCTCAGGCAGTGAAGCACGGGCATTCTCGGAAAGTTCAACGAAGTTGCCGTGTGTCAGCTCGCAACCCTTGGGCCTGCCCGTGGTGCCTGAGGTGTAAATGATGGTGGCGAGATCCTTGAGCCCGGCCGAGGAGCGGCGGGACTCGAGTTCGTCGTCGGGAACTCCTGCACCCGCGGCACGCAGGGCGTCCAGTCCGGCACCTTCAAGCTGCCACACATTGGCCACAGAGGTGATATCTTCCGCGGCCACAGCCTGGCGGATCACATCCTCATGGTGCGCGGCTTCACCAAACGCGGCCACGGCGCCGGAGTCGCCCAGGTTCCAGGCCACCTGTGAAGGGGAGGACGTCTCGTAAATCGGCACGGACACTGCGCCGGCAAACCAAATGGCAAAGTCCACCAGGGACCATTCATAGCGGGTGCGGGACATGATGCCCACGCGGTCGCCTAAACCCACGCCGCTGGCGATGAGGCCTTTGGCCAAGGCCCTCACGTCCTCGAGGAAGTCCGTGGCGCGGATGTCCTGCCACTGCCCGTTCGTGTCCAGCTTGGAGAAAAGTGCGGGGTTGGATGCTTTTCCTGCCTCGCGGATCACGAAGTCCGTGATGTTGGTTTCCGGGGCGATGTTCACGAGGGGAGGAACACTTATTTCACGCACGGGTAGCTCCTTTGATATCCACGGGCCACGAGGGGCTGCTTTCACTCTAGTATGCCCGCTCGCGGTGGTGTGTTCTATTTCACCTACTGGCGAGTAACTTTACGGATCAGCGGTCAATTCAAGCAACTCGGGACCTTCTCCCGTCTGGAATGCAGGTGCCGCTCCGCCCCGCGGAATAGGATGATGGGATGCCCGCACTACGGTCCAGTTCCCTGGTCAGACCCAAGCCCCCGGCCTCGGCATGGAGGGATGCGCCCTGGGCTGCCCGACGAAGCCATTTGGGCCGCCGCGGACTGGCGATCGGGATTGACATCGGCGGTACCAAAGTGGCCGCAGGCGTTGTGGACGCCGAGGGCCGGGTCCTCGCCGAAGCCCGCAGGTCAACACCCGGCTCAGATCCCCGCGCGGTAGAGCAGACCATTGTAGAGCTGGTCAACGAGCTCAGTGCGGGCCACAGGATCGCTACGGTGGGAATCGGGGCCGCAGGGTGGATGGACCTCGACGGCGGCACTGTACTGTTCAGCCCGCACCTCGCCTGGCGTAATGAGCCCTTGAGGGACAGCCTTCAGAAATTGCTGAGGCGTCCGGTCCTGTTGACCAACGACGCCGACGCCGCAGCGTGGGCGGAATGGCGCTTTGGCGCAGGTCAGGGCGAAAGCCGCCTCGTGTGCATCACCCTGGGCACGGGAATCGGCGGAGCCATGGTCATGGACGGCCGGGTGGAGCGTGGACGCTACGGCGTGGCAGGCGAATTTGGGCACCAGATTATTTTCCCCGGGGGACACCGCTGCGAATGCGGCAACCGCGGATGCTGGGAGCAGTACGCCTCCGGCAACGCCCTGGGGCGCGAAGCCAGGCAACTGGTACGGACCAACTCCCCGGCAGGGTGCGCCCTCTTGGAAAAGGCGGGCGGGACCGTGGACAATCTGTCCGGGGCAGCCGTGACGTCACTGGCGCTTGAAGGCGATGCCACCTCTCGGGAACTCATTGCCGATCAAGGCGAATGGTTGGGGCTGGGGTTGGCCAACCTCGCGGCGGCGTTGGATCCCGGAATGTTCGTGATCGGCGGAGGTCTGTGCGATGCAGGGGAGTTGCTTGCCGCGCCGGCCCGGGAGTCATTTGCAAAGAACCTCACAGGGCGGGGCTTCCGGCCCATGGCGGGAATAGAACTGGCAGCACTCGGCCCGCGGGCCGGCATGATCGGCGCCGCAGACCTCTCCCGTGTCAGTGGCCGGGCGCGCAACTAGAGGCGGGCGCCGTCGTCGTCTTCATTCTTTTCCTGCGGAAGCCGCATGATGAGGTATATCACCGATGCCACGAAGACAGCCACGATGCCGAGCGTTGCCGTTAGGGGTGCGGACCGCCAAAACATGGCAGTGAAGAGCAAAGCGATGGGTCCGCCCACGGCACCAACCCATGCCAACATGACCAGCGGTTCCGTTCCCGCCAGGCTTGGGGGCTCTTCCGGGATGAACGTATGGTCCTCGTCCTCCACTTCGAAGTCACGGGGTCCGGACGATCGGCCGGGTGTTTCGGCATCTTCACGAGTTGCGGCACCATCCGGCGCAGCTTCCTGAGCCGGGGCAGAGAGGCCCAGCGGATCGAAATCCTTGAAGGTCCTCCCGGGCCCGGGTCCGGGCTGTGGATGCCCGGCTTCAACGCCGTGGCCCTCATGGCTGTCCTCAGCCGGTTCCCCGGCCGGCCCCGACTGCGTGGCCTCCAAGCGGGACACCAGATCCAGCCACACGGCGTCGTCGTCCTTGTTGGCGCTTTGATCAGCGGAATTGGGATCAGGCCTGTTCATGGGCTGTGTCCTTTTCGGAGGAAAGCCCGTGTCCGGCCAAGGCCGCTACGGTCTTTTGAATGAACTCGACAGAACCGGCAAAGATCTCCGGCGCATCATTATCCAAGGTGGCCACATGGCGACTGTTATGGAGATAGCTGACATCCACCGGTGCCTGGACCCGGGAACGGAGGAACTCCAGGCTCGCGTTCGAAATCACATTGTCTACGGTGGACTTGTAAACGAGGACCGGCGAGGCGATGCGGGGCAGGATAGCGGCCGTATCTTTGTACATCTTCTTCAATTGGTGAGCGGCTGCGACCGGTGTCCGGGCGTAGGCACCCTCGTCTTGATCCGGTTTGAGGATGTCATTGGCGATCGACGGAGTAGTTCTCACAACGTACTTCAGTGCAGCAACGATCACAGCCCGTGGATCATCAAGGACCAGCCCCGGATTCACCACCACTGTCCCTGCGACAGGACGCGTGGCTGCGATCCGCAAAGCCAAGGTTCCACCCATGGACAAACCTGCAGAGAACACGTAATCGCACTCGGAAGCCAGCTCGAGGTAAGCATCATCCACGGCACGGTGCCACTCCCGCCATGAGCGGGTGGCCATGTCCTGCCACGAGGTGCCGTGCCCGGGCAACAAAGGCAGCCTGACGGCATAGCCGGCCGCGGCAAGGTGCTGAGCCCACGGCCTGACGCTGTGGGGGCTCCCGGTGAACCCGTGGGACAGGACCACGCCAACGCGCGGCCCGGCCCCCTTCCAGCTGCTGTGGAACGGTGAAAAGTCGGGAGGCATGTTCATGATGACTCCGAGGCTACTCTGTCGCCGGCGTGCTGGCGGAAAAAGTGGGCCGATTCTTCAAAAATGGCGGGCGCGTCAACATCCAAGGTGGCTACGTGCCCGCTGTTGGGGAGGGTGACCACGTTCAAGCGGGAGGAGTCAATGTACTTGCTGATAGTGGCCACAGAGCTGGGCGGGATAACACCATCCACCGAGGACTTGAACACCAAAGCGGGAGCCTCAACATGGGGCAAGCCCCGGGTAGCTGCGCGGAAGAGCTTCTTCAGTTCGTGCACTGATTGCAGCGGTGTCTTGGAGTAATCACCGTCCTGGGTGGTTACCGGTGCGGGTGTGTCCTCCACGATGGGGGTGGTAGTACGCATGACGTACTTCAGTGCTCCCACGTACCTTACGCGGCGGTCGTAGAAACTCAGCCCCGGATTCACCAACGCCAGCCCGGCAACGTCATGCCGGGACGCCACGCGAAGAGCCACGGCACCACCCATGGACAGGCCTGCCACAAAACAGGTTTCGGTCTTGGCGGCAAGGTCCAGGTAGCTCTGCTCGAAGGTGCGGTACCAGTCCTGCCATCGTGTAGTGGCCAGGTCCTGCCAACTGGTGCCGTGCCCGGGAAGGAGGGGGACGGACACGGCGAAACCCTGCTTGGCCAGATACTCGGCCCAGGGAAGGACGCTGAGGGGGCTTCCGGTGAAGCCGTGGCAGATGGCCACTCCGATTGATGCATTGGCTCCGTGCCCGGCATGGTGGAAAGCGAGCGGTGCGGCGGGTTTGTTGCGGTCCGTCATGCGTCCATCGTGTCACTGTTCGTGTCATTTCTCACTGGAGTAGGGTTGCTGTTGAGTGCCGGCCGGGTTGCCCGGATGCATGCCAACCAATCGGCCGTGAGAGGACAAACGTGTTCTATTGGGTCATGAAGAGGATCTTTCTTGGTCCCATCCTCAAGCTCTTGTTCCGTCCCTGGGTGAAGGGACTGGACAATGTTCCAGAAAATGGAGCCGCCATTCTGGCGTCCAACCACTTGTCCTTCTCGGACTCCATCTTCCTGCCCCTCATGGTGCACCGCCCTGTGATCTTCCTGGCCAAGACCGAGTACTTCACGGGAAAGGGGCTCAAGGGGCGGCTCACAGCGCTGTTCTTCCGGCTGAGCAACCAACTGCCCATGGACCGCTCCGGAGGGGCAGCCTCGGAAATGTCGCTGCAGGCAGGCAAAGACGTCCTGAATTCCGGGGGCTTGTTGGGGATCTATCCCGAAGGCACCCGCAGCCCGGATGCCAGGCTCTACCGGGGCAAAGTGGGCGTGGCCAAACTTGCACTGCAGACACGTGTCCCGGTGATACCCGTGGCCATGATTGGTACGGAGAAGGTCCAGCCAATCGGCAAACGGCTCCCCAACATCCGCCGGATCGGACTCATCTTCGGGCAGCCCCTGGACTTCAGCCGGTACTACGGCATGGAGGAGGACCGATTGATCCAGAGGGCCGTCACCGATGAAATCATGTACGAACTGATGCGGCTTTCAGGCCAGGAGTACGTGGACGAATACGCAGCGGTGGTCAAAGCCCAGTTGGCCGGTAAGGGCCCGGAGCCTGTCCACAAGATTGAGGTTGCCGAAGAGACCGTCGAGGACATTGCCGAAGACAGGGACGAACCCCGCAGCCAGGGGAGCCCCGAAGCCAGGTGAACCTGGCGGGAAGGCCGCGGATCAACGGGGAAACTGTGACGCAGAAGGCGGCATCAATGACGGCTGCAGTCCCGCAACCTTGCTGCGGCCTACTACTCTTGAAGGGTGACTGAGCTAACCGCGAACACCGCACCCTCCGCAGCAGATCCCCTCGCCAGCACCGCCCAGAGCGGGGCGGCAAACTATCCAGGGCTCGACGCCTGGCGGGACCTGCCCATTTCCCAGCAGCCCACGTGGTCCAACACTGATGTCTTCAAGGCTTCCGTCAAGGAACTCTCCGTTGTTCCGCCCTTGGTCTTCGCCGGTGAAGTGGACGTTCTGAGGGAGCGGCTCGCTGCAGCTGCCCAAGGCAAAGCTTTCCTCCTGCAGGGTGGCGACTGCGCTGAAACGTTTGAGGCCGCTACGGCGGACAAAATCAGTGCCCGGGTCAAGACGATCCTGCAGATGGCTGTGGTCCTCACGTACGGTGCTGCCATGCCCGTGATCAAAATGGGTCGGATGGCCGGCCAGTTCGCGAAGCCGCGTTCCTCCAATGACGAGACCCGCGACGGCATCACGCTTCCCGCTTACCGCGGCGACATCGTCAACGGCTACGAATTCACGCCCGAATCCCGCGCTCACGACGCCGGCCGGATGCTGAAGGCCTACCACACGTCGGCGTCCACACTGAATCTGATCCGTGCCTTCACCCAGGGCGGTTTTGCAGATCTTCGCCTTGTTCACCAGTGGAACAAGGGGTTCACGGAGAACCCGGCGCACGCACGCTACGAATCGCTGGCCCGGGACATCGACCGCGCCATCAGCTTCATGGATTCCTGCGGGGCTGACTTCGAAGCACTCAAGCGCGTGGAGTTCTTTGCCAGCCATGAAGCACTGCTGCTGGACTACGAGCGCGCACTGACGCGCATCGATTCTCGGACCGGCCTGCCGTATGACACCTCGGCGCACTTCCTGTGGATCGGCGAGCGGACCCGCGAACTGGACCACGCCCACGTGGACTTCCTGTCCCGTGTGCGGAACCCCATCGGAGTCAAACTCGGCCCCACCACCAGCGGTGATGACGCCCTGCGCCTCATTGACAAGCTGGACCCCAACCGCGAACCGGGCCGTCTGACGTTCATCACCCGCATGGGCGCCGGCAACATCCGCGAGAAGCTGCCAGCCGTCGTCGAACGCGTCACTTCATCCGGTGCCCAGGTGCTATGGGTGACTGACCCGATGCACGGCAACACGGTCACCTCGCCGAACGGCTACAAGACGCGCAACTTCGATGACGTCATTGATGAGGTGCGTGGATTCTTCGAGGTCCACCAGGCACTTGGTACAGTGCCGGGCGGACTGCACGTTGAGATGACCGGCGACGACGTCGCTGAGTGCCTGGGCGGTGCCGATCCCATCGATCAGGACGCCTTCCTGGACCGCTATGAGTCGGTGTGCGATCCCCGCCTGAACCATATGCAGTCCCTCGAGATGGCCTTCCTCGTGGCAGGAGCCCTCTCCAAGAAGTAGTGGGGATACAGCAAAGGCGCGGTCCGGATTCTTCGGACCGCGCCTTTGCTATGTGGCTAAAAGGAGTTAGACAACAGTCAAGGTCACCACTGAGTCTTCAGGTACCTCCGCGTTGACGGGGCTCTGGTCACGGACGGTGCCGAAGAAGCCGCCCAGGACCTTGTTGACTTCAACTTTGAACCCCAGTTTTTTCAATTCCCGTTCAGCTTCGGCGGCCTGCTTTCCGATGAAGCTGGGGACCTTGATCAACTTGGGCCCCTTGGACACCGTGAGGGTCACGGTTTCGCCCCGGACCAACGTGCCGTTGGCTGGCAACTGGGAGACCACGGCTCCCTTGGGCACTGTCTTGTCGTTTACGGTCTCCGGAGCGATAACGGCTTTGAGGCCGGCGTCCTGAAGGGCTTTGACCGCGGCATCCTGGGCCAGTCCACGCACGTCCGGCACAGGGATGGGTTGTGGCCCTTTGGAGACCACTAACGAGACCGGGGTTCCGTGCCTCACTTCGGTGCCCTTGGCAGGGTCCTGGGAAAGCACGACGCCGGCCGGAACCTTGTCGTCGTAAGCCTCAGTGATGTTGCCGAGAGCCATTTCGGCGGCATTCAAGGCAATCTTGGCTTGATCCAGAGTGCTGCCGGCCAGACCGGGCAGGGGGAAAAGCTGGGCACCTTTGGAAACGAAGAGCGTGATGGGTTGAAACTTCCGGACTTCGGCGCCGGATTCGGGTTCGGTCCCAACGGCGAGGCCAGCAAGGATGTCGTCGTCGAAAACGTCCCGCGGTTCCGATTGGAAACCAGCAGTGCGGAGGAGTTGCTGTGCTTCGGCCACGGTCTTGTTCTTGACGTCGGGCACGGTCCCCGGGGATCCGGGACCCATCCCGAAGAACCAGCCGGCAGATGCCGCGAGCGTTGCAAGGATAATGATCACAATGGTCCAGATGATGCCGCGGCGGCGGGGGTTGCCTTCGCGCAGAGGGCGGCTGGGCGTGGCTGCGGCCCGTGCACGGTCCTTGTTTTCTTGCCGTTCGAGTCTCTTAAGCTCCCGCTTGCCTGCCGGGCGCCCGTCCTGATGGTTGACCGGAACGACGGCGCCAGCCTGCGTCCTGCCCGGGGCGCCTGCAGCCATGACGGTGGTGGGGTTGCTCTGGTGGGAAATGAACTCCGTGGGTGAGGCCGTAGTGGCTAGGGCTTCTGTGGGGTGGCTGCCGGAGGTGACTGGTTCCTTGGCAGCTGCGGCGGCCAAGGGCTGGCCGGACGGCCGGGAGGATGCCTGCCTATGGTCCAGTTCTTCGTCTGAGAGTGTGGTGCGGATGTGTCGGAGTTCGGTGAGCAGTGCAGCACCATCCACCGGCCTGTTCTCTGCCTCAACCGCGGTGCACCACTGCACCAGCTCATCAAGGTCCTCGGCAAGGCCCGGAGCAGCATCCGAAGGACGTCCCACTACGGCATTGACGTGCTGGTAGGCGACCTGGATGGGGGAGTCTCCCGCGTAGGGCTGCTTGCCCGTCAACATCTCATAGAGCATGATGCCTGCCGAGTAGATGTCGCTGCGGGCATCCGCGGGCTGGCCGAGCACAAGCTCGGGAGCCAGATAGGCCACTGTGCCTATCAGGGCGCCGGTGCTGGTGTTGGCAGAGATCGCCCGGGCCAAACCGAAGTCGCCCACTTTGATCCGGCCGTCGTCTGCTATGAGGACGTTCTCCGGCTTGACGTCGCGGTGGATCAAGCCGGCGCGGTGTGCGGCAGCCAGCCCCTCGATAACAGGATCGATCAGTGCCAGGGCAAGGCGCGGGGGCAACGGGCCCTGTTCGTCAAGGGTGTCGCGAAGGGTATGGCCCTTGACGTACTCCATGACCAGGTAAGCAATATGGCGGTCCTCGCCCTGGTCAAGAACGCCCACGATGTGGGGGTGCGAGAGGCTCGCAGCAGCTTTGGCTTCCCGGCTCAGGCGCTGCAGGAACGTGGGGTCGTTCGCCAAGTGCGGGTGCAGGACTTTGAGGGCCACGTCGCGTTCAAGGCGCTGGTCCGTAGCCAGGTAAACGGTGGACATTCCGCCGCTCGCCAAGCGGGAACGAACCGTGTATCGGCCGTCCACGGTGGTCCCGATGAGGTGGTCCTGCGTTGGTTCTTGCACCATACGATCCTAAACGAGGCAGGGAAGGGGCCCGAATCCACGAGGGATGCGGGCCCCTTCCGAGGTGCAGTTGAAGGTCTAGCCGAAGGTGCGCTGACGCGCCTTGATTGATTCGACGTAGCGCTTGGTGTCGTCATACATGCCGTACTTGCTGACCGAATACTGGCCCTGGTAGTAGCCGGCGATTGCCGTGTCCAGGTCCTTGCTGGTGGCAATGAGTGTACGAATGATCGCAACACCTGCCGTGGCATTGTCGTAAGGGTCCAGGAGGTTGAGTTTCCGGCCCACCAGATCGGATGCCCACTGCCCGGAGGAGGGGATCACCTGCATGGTGCCAATGGCGTTTGCCGGGGAAACGGCGCGTTGGTCAAAGCCGGACTCCTGTTCGGCGAAGGCCAAAGCCAGGGACGGGCTCACTCCCATGCGCCGGGCTGTGTCCGCCACAATGCTCTTCATTTCGGCCCGGGTGGGCACCGGAGACGCGTTGAGCAGGGCCTTGTTCTCGTTGGCGGAGGTGACAACTGCAGGCGGGTAAGTGAAGCCCAGGAAAGTGCTGGGTACCAGTGGCTTGGTTTCGCCCGCCGGCTGCAGGCCGGCGCCGGGGATGGTGAGCTTCTGGCCGGGGTAGATGACGGTGGTGGCTGTCACGTTGTTGTTGGCGGCCATCAACGCAGCCAAGGAGACACCGTGGCGCGAAGCGATGGAACTCAGGGTGTCACCCGCCTTGATGGTGTAGGAACCTGTGCCGGCCAAAGGGGCAGGAGCCGGCGCAGGGGCTGCCGGTGCTGTGGGTGCCGATGGGGCGGACCCGCCGCTGACCTTGATCTTCTGGCCGGGGTAGATGATGGAACTTCCGTTCAACCCGTTCCAGCTGAAGATGCTGGACAAGGGAACGCCGTGCTTGGCTGCAATGGCGCCCAGGGTGTCGCCGGAGACCACGGTGTACACGGTTGCGCTTGTGGGGGCGCCGGGTGCACTCGGTGCGGCCGGGGCCGGCTGCGCGGGTGCTGCCGGGGCTGTACCCGTGAGCTTGATGGTCTGTCCCGGGTAGATCAGCGTGGTTGCAGAAAGCTTGTTCAGTTGCAGAACGGCCGAAGTGTCCAAGTTGAAGCGGCGTGCGATCGCGCTGATGGTGTCTCCGCGGACGATCGTGTAAGTGTCCGGAACGGACGGGGCCATGGGGCGTAACGCGGCAGGAAGGGTGGCTGCAACCGCATTGGCTGGAATGACGGTGCCCACGTTGACCGCTTGCGCTTTCATGGCCGCGGCGAGCGTGGCGGGAATCTTCCGCGGCTGCGGCGCCGGTGCCGCCATGGACGGTTGGGCCAGGGCGAGCGATGACAAAACCACGGCGGGAAGCGCAGCCGTGGTTGCCGCAATAACCGGCATGCTCATGGTTCGTTTCGGCGAGCGGGGCGTCGTCATGAAATGTGTCCTCATCTCGAACAGCGGAGCGATTGTTAACGCTGTTGTCAGTGTTACCAATGTTGCTCATGTTATGAATGGTGCAAATGTGATCAGTGTGAATCTCTCACACTTAGTCGATCAGCACAACAATTCCTGTCAAACCAAACAAATAGCCACAATTGAGGAGGACAAAAGAGCGCTGCAGAGCGTCCCGGGCATGGCGGCCTAGGACTTCGGCTAGGCGCCGGGCGGGGCGGCGTGGCAACCTTGTTCCGTGAGTAATGTAGAAAGCCTTGTTTCCGATTGGCTGCCGCTGCCGGATGTCGCCGAAATTTTGGAAGTTTCCATCACCAAAGTCCACGGTCTTCTGGATGAGCGTGCACTTGTCGCCATCAGGCGGGGAGAGCGGAACATCCGCTCAGTTCCTGCCCTCTTTGTCCAGGACGGACATGTTGTAGACAGCTTGAAGGGAACCATTGCGGTTCTCAGCGACGCCGGCTACACCGATGAAGAATTGATTATCTGGCTTTTCACCCCGGACGAGTCATTGCGGGGGCGTCCCATTGATGCCCTGCGCGAGGGGCGTAAGACCGAGATCAGGCGCCGCGCCCAGTCTCTGGCTTGGTAACTTCTTTGGCCTGGTAACCGGCTTTCCCAACCGGAAGCCGGATTAAACGCGGACGACGGCGGTGACTCACCGCCGTCGTCGACGTATGTGCTCCAGGGGCCGGTTAATAACTTCCCACCATCTTTGGGAGGCTACAAAAGAGCCATGGATTTGGGCCGTCCTGGAGGCCCCGGGGTCATGCAGCGCGGCTGACAGCGGCCTCAGCCAGCCGACGCAACGCCAACAGCGGCAGATCCTCAAGGGGCAGGCGTTCAAGGGCGTCAAAGGCCCTGTTGCTCAACTCGCCGATCAAAGATTCCGTAGCTTCCAAAGCGCCGCATTCAATGATGATTCGGCGTATTTCAGCTACCTCCTCCTCCATCAAGAGGGGGTTGCCGAGCATGCGATCCAAGTAATCTGCCTCCACCCGGGGGGCTTGGTTGATGGCAAACCCAACCAACACTGTTCGCTTGCCTTCCCTGAGATCGTCTCCGGCGGGCTTGCCGGTGGTTTCGGGATCCCCAAAGACGCCCAGGACGTCATCCCGCATCTGGAATGCCTCGCCCAGCGGCAATGAGAATTCCGAGTAACCTTCCATCAGCCCCGCTGATGCACCGGCCAGAGCCCCGCCCAACGCCAACGGGTGCTCGGTGGAGTACTTCGCCGACTTGTAACGAATGATGGATTTCGCCCGCGCCACAGATCCTGCCCGGTCGCGTACAGGGCCGGCCACTTCTTCCAGGATGTCCAGATACTGGCCTGCCATCACTTCTGCCCGCATCACATTGAAAATCCGCCGTGCCGGACTTCCGGCTGCTGCCCGTGGGCCGATTTCGGTAAAGGACTCCTCGCTGAAGGAAAGGCAGAGGTCGCCGGTGAGGATGGCTGCTGCGTCGCCGAAGCGCCCGCTGTCCAAAGCCCAGCCATTGGCGTCATGGAGCTGGCTGAACCGCTTGTGCACGCTGGGACCGCCGCGGCGGGTGTCGGAACGGTCAATGATGTCGTCGTGAATCAGGGCGGCTGCCTGGAAGAGCTCCAGGGCGCAACCGGCGGTGATGATGTCCGGGTTCCCGGCAGGGCCGCCGGCACCTCTCCAGCCCCAGTAGCACATGAGGGCCCGAAGGCGCTTACCGCCGGTGACGAGATTCGAAATCGATCCAATGAGCGGCTCGACGTCAGGCGAAACAGTAGCCATCAGCTCCTGTTGCGCAGACAGGAACCCGTTCAATTTTCCGGAGACACTTCCGATGAACTGTGCCTGCTCCGAGCTGACCTGTGCTGCAGCCGTCACTTAACGGACCCGGCCGCCACGTTCGCACCAATGGTGAACGTTGAGACGCCTTCCTTTTGCCTGACGGAAACATTCACTGTTTCGCCGTCACCGCGTATGAAGTCCAAGGATGTGACGTTCCCAACAGCTGACGGTCCCGGGACAAGTTTGAAGCCTTGGGCTTCCATTGAGGTCTTGTAGTAGTCCACTACACCCTCCGGGGGCGCCTTGATGGTTCCTACCAGGGCCACCGTGGCTACTGCCTCGCTCTTGTCCACGCTGCTTGAGCGGATGGAAGTGTTGGGCATGACAGGGATGAGCTGCGCAGGAAAACCCGGTACCAATGCGTTGACTGTTGCAGTGGTATCCGGCGCCGGCGCGGGTGTCTCGGTGAAAGTGGTGGTTTCCGGTGAGGCCGTGGACCCTGACGCAGAGGATGACGGCGTTGGCGTCGCCTGGGTGGACGCCGAAGCAGTACCTGGTGTGGACGGCGATGCAGAACCCCCGGGTGACGGTGTGCATGCTGACGCCGCCAAGGCGACACTGACTGCGAGCAGGGCAAACCCTCGCGATTGAGGAGTTCCAAAGAGCTTCACAGGGTATCCTTCCTGGGGCTGAGCCGGACTGTGCCTCCAGTTTAGTCAGAGCCCGGGCATAGTATTGCCGATGTGAGTCAGGAAGCATTCGGTGGCGCTCAAAGCGCAGGCAGCAGGCCCGCCCGCAGCGCTGAAGACGCCCTGCGGGAAATGCGGCGAACCAGCATACTTCACGTGGATATGGACGCCTTCTTTGTCTCCGTAGAGCTGCGGAGCCGTCCCGAGCTTCGAGGCAAGCCGGTCATTGTGGGATTCCCTGCGGAACGCTCTGTGGTGTTGTCCGCTTCCTACGAGGCCCGGGCCACGGGTGTGAAGTCGGCCATGCCGATGTCCATTGCCATGAGGCGGTGTCCGTCGGCGGTGATCATCAACCCCAGGCACAAAGAGTATTACGAGGTCTCCGCCCGCCTGATGGAGATTTTCGCCTCCATCACCGACCTCGTGGAGCCGCTGAGCGTGGACGAGGCCTTCCTGGACGTAAGTGGTGCAATTCGTCGACTTGGGTCGCCGATGGACATCGGACACCTCATTCGCCGCAGGGTGCTCTCTGAACTTGGCATCACGGCATCGGTGGGGATCGCCAGCACCAAGTTCGTGGCCAAGATCGCCTCCACCAGGTGCAAGCCTGATGGAATCCTGCAGATCGACGCCGAGGATTCCGTCCCTTACCTCCATGGTCTCCCCGTCGGGGCTTTGTGGGGTGTGGGGGGAAAGACAGCCGAGGTGTTGTCCCGACTGGGTATCCGCACGGTCGCCGACGTCGCAGCAACCCCTCTGGCGTCGCTCAAAAAGGTCCTGGGAGCCAGCGGTGAGCATGTCCACCGTTTGTCCATGGGTATTGACCCGCGGCCCGTGACTCCGGCCAGGCTTGAGAAAAGTATCGGAGCGGAGGAAACATTCTCTGTAGATACCGCGGACGAGGCCTTGCTGCACAGGGAACTGCTGCGGCTCTCGCACCGTACGGCCATCCGGCTGAGGAGCTCAGGCATGCTGGCAAGGACTGTGGCCTTGAAGCTGCGGTACTCGGATTTCTCAACGGTCACACGCAGCCGCACCGTGCAGACTCCCGTGGACAGCGCGCAACTGATCTACCAGGTGGCCGTGCAACTCCTTGATTCCTTGGGTGCGAGATCCATGAGCGTTCGATTGGTGGGGATTCGTGCAGAGCAATTGGAGCCGGCGGGTCAGACCTCCCTGCAGTTGAGCCTTGATCGGCGGGACGACAACTGGCGGGCGGCCGAACAGGCACTGGACCGTGTCTCCGAACGTTTCGGGTCCAAAACCCTTCTGCCGGCCCGGCTGCTGGAACCCGGAAAGCCCGCCACGGACACTTGATGTCCGAAGGGTTACCCGGGAGGACTCCCGGCGTCTTTCAGAACGGCGTCCGACAAACTATCCTATTTATTACAGAGATTTAGATCGTCTGGACAAACTGTTTCCTGAACAGTCGGCCCCGGGATGCCCGCTAAACCAAGAGGGGATTTCCGGGAACGATTTTCTTGGTCCGATCGTTGTGGAAACAGACGCACAGGAAGCGTTATGTCCAGACGCTGGCTGACTAAAGGAGGTCGCGATGCCCCTCTCGGAGCATGAACAGAAGCTGCTTGAGCAACTTGAAAAGCAACTTCATGAGGACGATCCGAAGTTTGCCAACACCATGGGTTCGGATCCCATCCGCAGCTGGTCTACCCGCCATGTGATCATAGGTGTGCTTGGCGCCATTGCAGGCATCCTTCTTCTGCTTGTTGGCGTATCACTGCAGGCGATACCTGTGGGTGTCCTCGGTTTCGTTGTCATGGGTGCTGGCGTCTACTTCGCTACGTTGCGGGGATCGGCCTTCGGCAAAGCCGGCAAGGGAAAACCTGGCAAGAGTAAACCTAAGAGTTCGTTCATGAGCAGCCTGGAAGAGCGATGGGACGAACGTCGTCGGGACGACAACTGACGGTCCCCTTCGAATCAGCGGCCGGCGGACCCGGCCTCTCCTAAGTCGGCCATGCCCCTGAAGTTCCCGGGGGACATAACGAAAGACCCGCATTGCGGGTCTTTTCGCGTTTAAGGGGCCATTTCCTCCACTTCCCACCCAATTCTCCACTTTCCTCCTTTCTGCTGTGGTGCATCCCCTAAATGCCGGGGTCCCGGGAGGAAATCAGGCAGGTGGACGCGGGCAGCTTGTTCCTCGGGCGCGCTGGCCTCCACTTTCCACCACCACCCATAAACCGCGTGAGTTCAGGACGGATGATTCTCAAAGTGGTGGAGAAACGCCATCAGCTGCGTTGACTGTGGGGCGTTGTGGAGTAAAGTGGAGAACATTAGAGGGTAGTGGCAGTGTTGGGGATGTGCGGGCACCTTGATTGAGGGGCGGTGGGGCCAGTGTTTCTGGGTACACACTCGCCGCGTCTCGATGAAAAGGGCCGGATCATCCTTCCAGCCAAGTTCCGCGAGGAGCTTGCCGATGGGTTGGTTCTCACCAGGGGCCAGGAACGCTGCATCTACGTCTTCAGCCAGAAAGAATTCGAGCGCATCCACGAGTCGATGCGGGAGGCGCCACTGTCTTCCAAGCAGGCACGTGACTACATTCGGGTTTTCCTGTCTGGAGCCTCTGATGAGGTACCTGACAAGCAGGGACGCGTGACGATTCCGCCGGCGCTCCGGGCTTACGCAGGACTTGGTCGGGAACTGGCGGTCATTGGAGCCGGTACCCGGGCCGAGATCTGGGACGCCGAAGCTTGGAATGAATACCTCAACGAGAAGGAAGCAGCCTTCTCGGAAACGGATGACGACAATCTGCCCGGGTTCATCTAAGCCCGGTTGGAGAAGCCGCAGTCCAGCTTCTTGAATGGGATCTCCAGCCGCCCATCGAACTGTCTTCCTGGCTCAACTTCCCCTGAGCCAGGCCGGCGGCCGATAGGCGCGGATGGGGATCCGATTTAAGAATCAGCAGGCAAGCGATTGAGGAAAGAGGAGGCAGCGTGGAAGAGCAGGACGCGGCAAAGCCCACATCGGAGCGCCACGTGCCCGTCCTGAAAGACCGCTGCATCAACCTGCTCGCTCCCGGCTTTGAAGCCGCCAGAGAACGCGGCGAAACCCCCGTTGCAATCGACGCCACGCTGGGAATGGGTGGGCACTCTGAGGCGATGCTCCAGCGTTTCCCCGATCTTCACCTTGTGGGCATCGATCGCGACGAGGAAGCATTGGCCTTGGCCGGCGCCCGTTTGGAACCCTTTTCCGGCCGTACGGACCTGGTTCACGCAGTCTATGACGAGATTGAGGACGTTCTGCTGGACCTCGGCATATCCGAAGTCCATGGCATTCTGATGGATCTGGGGGTCTCCTCCCTGCAGTTGGATGAGCGTGAGCGAGGCTTCGCTTACTCCTACGACGCTCCCTTGGATATGCGGATGGACACCAGCCGCGGACAGACCGCAGCTGATGTGGTCAACAACTACACCGAAGACGAATTGGTGCGCATCATCCGTAAGTGGGGGGAAGAGAAGTTTGCCGGTCGGATCGCCAACCGGATCGTCAATGCGCGCGCGGAGAAACCTTTTGCAACTACGGGAGAGCTCGTAGAGCAGATCCGCAGCGTTGTCCCTGCCGCAGCAGCCAAGAGTGGCGGACACCCCGCAAAGCGAACCTTCCAAGCTTTGCGGATTGAGGTCAATGAAGAACTCGATGTCCTGGAACGCGCTGTTCCGGCGGCTGTGGCCGCCACGGCCATGCGTGGCCGGATCGTGGTGATGTCCTACCACTCGCTGGAGGACAAGATCGTGAAGTCAGTTTTCCAATCAGGTTCCAAATCGTCGGCGCCACTTGGCTTCCCGGTGGAACTTGAAGAGCACAAACCCGAATTGAAGACCATCACCAAAGGCACGGAAGTGCCCACGGCAGCAGAAATCGCTGAAAATCCCCGCGCGGCGTCTGCCCGGTTGAGGGCAGTGGAGCGTATCAAACAGAGGAGAGACGCATGAGCAACGCCGCAGCGAAGACTTTGCCCTCCACGGCGGGCAGTGCCGCACGTGCGCTTCCGGTCCCTGCAGGAAAGCCCGATACTGCCCGCAAGGCACGCACTCCTCTCTCAGTTGTACGCAGTGCGCCAGGCAAGCGAAGGACGCCATTCGTGGTCCTGTGCTTTGTAGCGATGGCGGCCGCACTCCTGACGGTCCTGGTGTTGAACATCTCCGTGTCCACAGCCCAGTACCAGCTGGTGCAGCTGAAAGCCGAAGCTGCCACGCTGAACAAGGTAAACCAGGACCTGACACAGAAGAAGCAGAACTACGAAGCTCCGCAGAACCTGGCGGCGAAGGCTGCAGAATTGGGAATGGTTGCTTCGACCGTCAAGGGTCAGATCGATCTGAACACCATGGCGGTGACGGGCAAGGCTTCACCGGCGGTCAAGGGGGATAACCCCGGTGCCCTGCTTGCTGCTCCGGCCGTTGAGGGCTTGATTGATGTGGTTCCGTCGGTCACTACCAAGGATCCGCTGGAGAGCCGCAAGCCCGATGCCACTCCGGCTGCCACTCCGTCCACGCCGGCAGCAGCCCCTGCGTCTCCAGCAGCCGTCGCTCCTGTTGAGCTTCATGGGGGATCGGTACCGGCACCCATGCAAAAGGCACCAGGGCAGTAGATCGTCAAACCACCGAAGCAGGGCCAGCAGCAAGGAATCAACGTGGCAAAGAACCCCGGCACATCGATAAAAACGAAGACGCCGGCGGCAAGAAAGCGGTTGCGCGTTGGCCTTGGCATCATGCTGACCCTGCTTCTGGTGGTGGGCGGCAAGCTCTTCATGGTCCAGGGCCTGGACATGGGCGGGATGGCTGAGGCTGCCCTGGCAAGCCGTCTCAGGCCCCAGGTTCTCCCTGCTGAGCGGGGACAGATCGTGGACGCCAACGGTACAGTCCTGGCCAGTAGTGTTATCCGCTACAACATCGTGGTGGACCAGACAGTCAACACCGGTACGCAAACCTTCCACCGCTTCAATGAAAAAACTGAGAAGTTGGACGAGATCACCCGTGATCAGGGGATTGCCGACCTCGCCCGGCTTCTGGGGGCTAATGAAAGCACCATCCGCGAGTCATTGACCGGAGAGAAGAAGTACTTCACGGTGGCAAAGGACGTGAAGCCGGAGCTTGAAGACCGGATTTCCAAGCTCTACATCCCGGGACTGAGCGCCGAGGGTGTCAGCAAGCGCGTTTATCCCAACGGCAGCGTCGCCGGCGGCGTGGTTGGGTTCCTGAAGGACGGAACCAGTGGTCAAGCCGGGATAGAACAAACGCAGGACGAGATTCTTCGTGGTGTTGAAGGCAAGCGGGTGTTCGAAATCGGTGCTGATGGACTAAGGATTCCTGTGGCGACCGATGAGCTCACCCCGGCCGTTGATGGAAGCGACGTCAAGCTGACCCTCAACACGGACATCCAGTACTTTGCCCAGCAGGCCATCCAGAGCCAGGTCAACAAGATGAATGCCGAGTGGGGTTCCATCATTGTGATGGACACCAAGACCGGCAACCTCATTGCCCTCGCAGATACCAATTCGCCGGACCCCAACGACCCAGGGAAAGTTGATGCCAAGGACCGCGGAGTCAGGTCCGTGACGGCCGCCTACGAACCCGGTTCCGTACAAAAGATGATCACCGCCGCTGCCGTCATCGAGGAAGGGAAGTCATTTCCCTTGGACCACTTCACCATCCCCTCGGCCTACACCATTGATGGACAGACGTTCACCGACGCCTTTGAGCACGGCACTGAAGAGCGGACCCTCGCCGGAATCCTTGGATGGTCAATGAACACAGGGACAGTGATGGCAGGCAGCCGGCTCACCAAGGAGCAGCGGTACGACTGGCTGAAAAAATTTGGCATCGGTGAGCAGACGGACATCGGCCTGCCCGCGGAAGCCACCGGCATCCTGGCCAAGCCTGAACAGTGGGATGACCGCCAGCAGTACACGGTGCTCTTCGGCCAAGGTGTCTCCCAATCGACTCTCCAGACCGTGCGCGCGTTCCAAAGCATTGCCAACGATGGCGTGATGCTGCAGCCAAGACTCATTGACAGCTACATCACTCCTGAAGGCGAGGAACAAAAAGTTCCCGCCAAGGACTCACGCCAGGTGGTCTCCAAGGAGACTGCCCAGCAGGTCCGGGACATCCTGGAAAGCGCCGTGACCGAGGGCCAGATCAAGGATGCAGCCATTGACGGCTACCGCGTAGGAGCCAAGACGGGAACCTCGCAGGCACCCCGCGAGGATGGGCTGCCAGGGTTTGACGGCTTCACGGCCTCCATGGTGGGCATGGCACCCATGGATGACCCCAGGTTCATTGTGGAAGTTGTGCTGCAGCGGCCCAAGGGAAACATCTATGGCGTCACCAACGGTCCCGTGTTCCGGTCCGTGATGTCACAGGTCCTGCGGACCTACAACGTGGCACCATCCACCGGAACGCCCGCGCGGTTGCCGCAGTTCGTCAAGTAAGCTTCTTGGGCGTCTGTTTCGGCCAAATATCGATCCATCAGTTACGGACCGGGCGCCGCTGGCCCCCAGCCGGTCGTTCCACGAGCACCAACGGAGAACCACGTGTCAGAGCACTATGAGGCAGCTACCAACGCCACGACGCCGGATGCCGGCCACACAGGCTTTCGTCCCGCATCCGTGGCTGCAGTGCCGTTGGCCATCATCGCGGAAACACTCGGTGTGGCCGTCCCCGACGCCAGCCGGGACAGGGGAGTGACCGGTATCACCCTGAACTCGCGGGCCGTCGAAGCCGGCGACCTTTATATGGCCCTGCCGGGGGCCTCCCGCCACGGTGCGGACTTTGTTCCGCAGGCAATCGAGGCAGGGGCGGTTGCCGTTGTCACGGACGACGCCGGTGCACGGCAGCTTGCGCTGGCAGGTGAGCAGCCCGTGCCGGTACTCATTGTTGCCGAGCCGCGGACCGCCGTCGGACGCTTGGCCGCGCTGATTTACCGCAGCCAGCCCGCCGAGGGAGGGTTCCCTGCGCTGTTCGGGGTCACCGGTACCAACGGAAAGACCACCACCACCTATTTCATCAACTCCCTGCTGAATGCCTTGGACAAGAAGCCTGGGCTGATCGGGACCATCGAGATTCTTGCAGGAGGGCAGCCGATCCCCAGCCTCCTCACCACGCCGGAGTCCACGGATGTCCACGCCTTGCTGGCCCTGATGCGCGAACGGGGCCTGGACGCAGCCTCCATGGAGGTCTCCTCCCACGCGATCTCGTTCCACCGTGTGGACGGGGTGATGTTCGACGTCGCTGGATTCACCAATCTGACCCAGGACCACCTGGACCTCCATGGCAGCATGGACGAGTACTTCCGAACCAAGGCCGAACTTTTCACTCCCGGAAGAGCCAGGCGCGCTGTGGTCACGGTTGACGACCAGTGGGGCCGCCAGCTGGCCGGGACGGCCGACATCCCGGTGACCACCCTGGCCACCAAGCCCCTTGATGCAGGCAGTGCCGAGGCCGACTGGAAGGTTGCCTCCGTTACGACGCGTGGACTGGGCTCGGAATTCGAACTCCGACATGCCAGCGGGGCCAGCCTCCGCGTTCACACCGGCCTGCCGGGCGACTTCAACGTTGCCAACGCAGCCTTGGCCACCCTTATGGTGCTGGCGTCCGGGGTGGACGAAGTCGCGCTACAGGCAGCCTTGGATGCGCATGACCCCTTCACCGTGGCAGTTCCCGGGCGCATGCAGCTCGTTTCCACAGAGCCGGCGTCGGTTGTTGATTTTGCCCACA
This sequence comes from Arthrobacter sp. 9V, assembly GCF_902506065.1. Lineage (GTDB taxonomy): Bacteria > Actinomycetota > Actinomycetes > Actinomycetales > Micrococcaceae > Arthrobacter. The sequence goes on along the minus strand of NZ_LR732912.1, from coordinate 2,909,050 downwards.
ATCCTGACGCTTTGTCCCGTGCCTTGGAAGCCGTTCGCTCGCCCAAAGAGGGATCCCGGGTCATTGTGGTCTTCGGAGCAACAGGCCAGCGCGACCAAGGTAAACGCCCCACCATGGGCGCAATCGCCGCCCGCCTGGCCGACGTCGTGATCATCAGCGACGACGATCCCCACGACGAAGACGCAGCCGCAATCCGTGCTGAAGTCCTCCAGGGCGCCTACGCTGCAAGGGATTCGGAGAACTTGGACAGCGAAATTATTGAGTCCTACCCCCGGGATGCTGCCATCCGACTGGCGGTGGACAAGGCCACCAGCGAAGACACCATTCTCATTGCCGGGCGTGGCCACGAGGTCTGGCAAGAGGTCAAGGGCGTGAATCTTGCACTGGACGACAGAGTGGAATTGCGGGCCGCCTTGACATCCAAGGGATTCAGCGTTTCAACGGACCAGCGGATAGAGTCCTAAACCGAGATGATTGCACTTACTGCGGCGGAGATCGCCGACATCACCCATGGCCGATTGACCGGAGATCCGGTGATCGTGCCCACTTCCGTCGTCACTGATTCCCGGGAAGCGACGCCCGGATCCTTGTATGTTGCCAAACCCGGCGAGCATGCCGATGGACATGACTTCGTTGACGCCGCTTTCGAACGCGGTGCCGTCCTGGTTCTGGCCGAACGTGAAGTGGCCGACGCCGACGGCCGCCCATATCCCGCCGTCGTGGTTGAAGACGCGGTGTTGGCCATGGGTGCGCTGGCAGCCGAGTCCGTCAGCCGCATCCGTGCTGAGCGTCAGAGCCGCGGTGAAGACTTTACGGTGGTGGGCATCACCGGTTCCGCCGGCAAAACCACCACCAAGGACCTGCTTGCAGGTGTGCTTTCCACCGCCGGTGCCACGGTGGCTCCGCAGGGCTCGTACAACGGCGAGGTGGGCGTCCCGCTGACTGTCTTTGCCGCAGACGCCGGTACCCGCTTCCTGGTGATCGAGATGGGGGCTACCGGACTGGGACACATCAAGTACCTGGCAGAAATGGTCAAGCCGGACATCGGCGTGGTTCTGGTGGTTGGCACGGCGCATGCCGGTGAGTTCGGCGGCGTGGAGAACATTGCCAAGACCAAGGGCGAACTGGTGGAAGCCCTGGGCGAGCACGGTACGGCCGTGATCAACCTCGATGACGGCCGCGTTGCTGCCATGCGCACCCGAACCAAGGCCAAGGTGCTGGGGTTCACGGCCTCGCCTGCTACCACCGAAGAGGTGGAAGCGCGCAACGTTGTGGTCAACGATCAAGGCTTCCCTGATTTTGATTTGGTGCTGCCCGACGGCGGTCCCTCAGTTCAGGTGCGAAGCCGCCTGATCGGTGGCCACCACGTCACCAATCTGTTGGCAGCAGCCGCCGCCGCGTTCGCCGCCGGCATCCCGGCCGCTGACATCGCATCTTCGCTCAGTTCCCAGTCAGCGGCCAGCCGATGGCGGATGGAGCGGACGGAACGTGAAGACGGCGTTACCATCATCAACGACGCTTACAACGCCAACCCCGAATCCATGCGGGCCGCCCTTCGAACATTGGCGGACCTGGGACAAGGCAGAAGGACGTGGGCCGTCCTTGGAGCCATGCTCGAACTGGGCGAGGACTCCATCCGTGAGCACACCGCAGTGGGCACCCAAGTGGTGCGCCTGAACATTTCCCGTTTGGTGGTGGTGGGACGTGAGGCGCGTGCGCTTTACGTCTCCGCCATCCAGGAAGGCTCCTGGGGGGATGAGTGTTCCTTCACGGAGACAATGGAAGAAGCCTATGAGCTTCTCCAAAATGAGCTGGAACCCGGAGACCTTGTGCTCTTCAAGTCCTCCAACGGCGTGGGACTACGGCATTTGGGTGATCGGATAGCATTACCTCCACGGGCCGAGCCCACCGGAGAAAGCGCGGATGAAGCTGCCGCAAGCGAAGGGAACGAGCTGCTGTGATTGCACTTTTGATCGGCGCCGGCGTCGCCCTTCTGGTGGCCCTGATCGGGACACCCCTGTTCATCAAGTTCCTTGTGGCCAAGAGCTACGGACAATTCATCCGGGACGATGGGCCCACGTCCCACCACACAAAGCGCGGCACTCCCACCATGGGCGGAACCGTAGTGGTGGCTGCCGTGCTCATCAGTTACTTTGTGACGCACCTGATCATGTGGATGATGAATCCGGACTCCGCAGGCCCTTCTGCCTCGGGACTGCTGCTGCTCTTCCTCATGGTGGGTATGGGCTTTGTGGGTTTCCTCGACGATTTCATCAAGATCTCCAACAAACGCAGCCTGGGCCTCAACGCACGGGCCAAGCTGATCCTGCAGGCGGCTGTGGGGATCATCTTTGCAGTGCTGGTCCTGCAGTTCCCCAATGAGGACGGTCTTCGTCCGGCTTCCACCCAGATTTCCCTGGTGCGCGATATCCCGTGGCTGGACCTCGCATTTGGCGGCACAGTGGTGGGCGCCATCCTCTTTGTGCTGTGGTCCAACTTGATCATCACCGCAGCCACCAACGGCGTTAACCTCACCGATGGCTTGGATGGATTGGCCGCCGGAGCGTCCATTATGGTCTTCGGTGCCTACACCATCATGGGGATTTGGCAGAACAACCAGGCTTGTGGGTCACCCCGGGAAGCCGGCAGTGGCTGCTATCAGGTCCGCGACCCCATGGACCTTGCCCTGCTGGCCGCGATTCTCAGTGCCGCCCTGGTGGGATTCCTCTGGTGGAATACCTCACCTGCCAAGATCTTCATGGGTGACACGGGCTCGTTGGCCATTGGCGGTGCCGTTGCGGCTTTCGCCATCCTGTCGCGCACCGAACTTCTGCTCGCCTTCATTGGAGGGCTCTTCGTTCTCATTACTTTGTCCGTCATCATCCAAGTGGGCTTCTTCAAGCTCAGTGGCGGAAAACGTGTCTTCAAGATGGCACCCCTGCAACACCACTTCGAATTGAAGGGCTGGGCAGAAGTCACCGTTGTGGTCCGCTTCTGGATCCTCGCGGGCCTCTTCGTTGCCGCGGGTCTTGGAATTTTCTACGCTGAATGGGTGGTGCTGCTGTGAACGAAAGCCCCGACATGACCTCGTCCAACACCGACAGGCTGAGCACCCTCACCAGTTGGGATGCAGACTGGGCTGGTCTGCGCGTTGTGGTCACCGGCATTGGTGTCTCCGGCTTTGCAGCCGCGGACACCCTGATTGAACTCGGCGCAAAGGTGGTGGTGGTTGACGCCGCCACCAGCGCCAAGGCCAAAGCCCAGGCCGACACCCTCAAGATTGTGGGCGCTGTTGATGTGCTGCTGGGAGAGGACGCCGTTACCGTCCTCCCGTTGATCGATGAAGCTTTGCCTGACCTTGTGGTGACTTCGCCCGGTTGGCGCCCCGACCAAGCCTTGCTTGCCGCTGCGAAGCGCAAGCATGTCCCCGTTTGGGGAGATGTTGAGCTTGCGTGGCGATTGAGGGTGCGGGCAGGACATAAGACCGCGGACTGGTTGACGATTACCGGCACCAACGGCAAGACCACCACGGTGGGTATGGCTGAATCCATGCTGCAGGCAGCAGGGCTCAAAGCAATAGCTGTGGGAAACGTTGGCACCCCGATTCTTGACGCACTCCGGGATCCGGTGGATTACGATGCCTTCGCTGTGGAACTCTCCAGCTTCCAGCTGCATTGGAGCCATTCGCTCTCTCCCGTAGCCAGTGTCTGCTTGAACGTTGCAGAGGACCACGTGGATTGGCACGGTTCCTATGCTTCCTACCTCGCGGACAAAGCCAAGGTGTACGAGAACACCCAAAAAGCGGCGATCTACAATGCCGACCAGATTGAAACTGAACGCATGGTGGAGAACGCCGATGTCGTTGAGGGCTGCCGGGCGATCGGCTTCACCACCAACACTCCGGCCATCAGCATGGTGGGCGTCGTGGATGGTCTGCTCGTTGACCGGGCATTCATAGCCGAACGCAAAGACTCCGCCGCGGAGCTTGCTGCAATGTCCGATCTCGGCCCAGTGGCACCCCGCCACATGGTGGCCAATGCCCTCGCGGCAGCTGCCCTGGTCCGTGCGTACGGCGTTGATGCGGCAGCAGTGAAACAGGGAATTGCCAACTACCTTCCAGGTGCCCACCGCATTCAGCTGGTGGCCAACCATAACGATGTGTTGTGGATCAATGATTCCAAGGCGACCAACCCGCACGCTGCGTCCGCCGCCCTTTCGGCTTTTCAGAAGGTGGTGTGGATTGCCGGCGGCTTGTCCAAAGGCGTTAACTACGACGACCTCGTCAAACAGCACGCGCCAAGGATCAAAGCCGTTGTGCTCATAGGCACTGACACCGAGGCATTGGAGGGCGCCCTCCAGCGACACGCACCCGATGTCCCCGTGATCGCATCTTCGAAGGGCGACACTGAAGGAGTGCAGACCGCAGCCGGAGACGCCGCTTCGCCGATCTACGGTGAAACCATCATGGCCCGGGCCGTGGCCTCGGCGGCCCAAGTGGCAACGCCTGGCGACACCGTACTGATGGCACCGGCGGCTGCATCCATGGATCAGTTCTCTTCCTACGCTCACCGTGGCGACGCCTTCATCCTGGCAGTACGCGAGCTTGTGGAAGGGCAGGCACCGACCACCAAGGAGTAACAATGGTCAGCACGCCCACCCGCACCCGCGGTAAAGAACCCCGGGACGGGAAGCCCAAGCCGGGATCCGGCGACGGCAACCGCCCAACAGGGCTCCGCAGGCACTTGCGTGGCTTTTGGGACAGCCTTGAAGGCAAGAGCAAAGCACCGAACAGCTCCACCTACTACCTGATCCTCGGCTGTGCCCTCGCGTTGACGGCAATCGGGATCATGATGGTGTTGTCCGCCTCAAGCGTCGAAGCCATCTCCGAAGGCAAATCGCCGTACGCTGACGCTCTCAAGCAGGCGCTCTTCGGTGTTGTCGGACTCATTGCCATGTACGTGATTTCGCGGACCAACGTGAACTGGATGAAGAAACTCTCCTGGTGGGCGCTGGGGGCCGTGATTGTGCTTTTGGCGTTGGTCCAGGTCATGGGCAACACAGTCAACGGCAACAAGAACTGGATCGACATCGGGGGCATCACCCTCCAGCCCTCCGAGATGGCCAAGCTGATCCTCTGCGTGTGGATCGCCGCGGTTCTGGCACGGAAGCAGAAACTGCTCAACCGTTGGATGCACGTCATCATCCCCGTCGTTCCCGGTGCGGGCCTCGTTATTGTCCTGGTGATGTTGGGCAACGATCTCGGTACTGTCATTGTCATTGCGGCCATCACGGCTGCCGGGCTGTATTTCGCCGGGGTCCCTGGACGCATGTTGGCCATTGCCGGCGTCGTGGGCACTGTGGGTGCTGTCCTTGCCACCATCAGCAGCCAGAACCGGATCTGCCGCATCACCTCGTGGTTGGGGACCGCCTCGACGCAATGCACTGAGCAGTTCGACTTCGATTTTCAATCCACCAACGGCATGTATGGCCTTGCGCAGGGGAGTTGGACCGGTTTGGGCCTGGGGCAAAGCCGGCAGAAGTACAACTGGCTGCCGGAGGCACACAACGACTTCATCTTTGCCATCATCGGCGAGGAACTGGGACTTGTGGGAACCATCGTGGTCCTGGTCCTGTTCGCGATCCTTGGCATCGCCATCTTCCGCGTCGTGGTGCGGCAGACCGACCCGTTTCAACGCACCCTCGCTGGTGGAATCATGGTCTGGCTGCTCGGCCAGGCCAGCATGAACATGGCCGTAGTCACCCAACTCCTTCCCGTAGTGGGGGTGCCTCTTCCTTTCATCTCCTATGGCGGCTCGGCGCTGATCATGTCCCTTTGCGGCGTGGGCGTAGTGTTGTCTTTGGCCCGCGGCCAATTGCCGGCGCAACAGCGTTCAGGATTCTTCCCGCGCCTCATGTCCAAGACCGCACGAAAGCGTACTTAGCACTTCATGACTTTTGATTCCGAAAACGCGCCGAAGCCTTTATCCGTCGTCCTTGCCGGCGGTGGGACTGCCGGTCACGTCAGCCCACTTCTGGCCATTGCCGATGCCATCAAGGAAAAACATCCGCAGGCCGCGATCCTGGCTGTAGGAACGCCGTCGGGCATGGAAACCCGGTTGGTCCCCGCGGCCGGGTACCAGCTGGCCACCATTGACCGTGTTCCCTTTCCGCGGCGTCCGTCAGCGGACCTCGTCAAACTGCCCGCCCGGTTGAGCGGCGCGGTGCGGCAGGCCCGGCACATCCTGGAGGAGTCCCGCGCTGACGTTCTGGTGGGGGTGGGCGGGTACGTCTGCACGCCCATGTACCTCGCTGCCCGGAAACTCCGGATCCCCATCGTCATCCATGAGGCAAACATGAAGGCCGGCCTGGCCAATCGCGTCGGTGCCCGGTTCAGCAGGCATGTTGCCGTGGCCTTTGCCGGGACCCGCTTGAGGGGCGCACGACACGTGGGTATGCCCATGCGCCGGGCCATCTCGCAATTGGACAGGACCCAGGCTGCGCCTGCGTCAAAGGCTGCGCTGGGTTTGGACCCCGACCGTCCCGCGTTGATCGTCACGGGTGGCTCCTCAGGGGCCTTGAGCATCAACCGCGCCATCACTGCCGCTCTGCCTGCACTGGCGGCCGCCGGCATTGAGACCCTCCACATCACAGGCAAGGGCAAAGCGGTCAAGGATGACGACGGCGGCATTCTCACCGCAGAGGGTTACCGGCAGGTTGAGTACGTGGACGGCATGGAGAACGTCTACGCCGCTGCCGACGTCATCCTCGCCCGTGCCGGCGCTGGAACTGTCAGCGAGGTAGCCGCAGTGGGCGTCCCCGCTGTCTTTGTACCCTTGCCCATCGGAAATGGCGAGCAGGCGTTGAACGCAGCCCCCTTGGTCGCGGCAGGCGGCGCGCTGATGATCGATGACAAAGACCTCAGCCCGGAATGGCTCCGGAGTGAATTGATTCCGCTGCTGACGGACCGTAGCAGGCTCAGGGACATGGCTCGGAATTCCGAAGCCCTTGGTATCAGAAACGCCGATCAGCGGATGGCTGATCTTGTCTTGGAAGCGGTATCCGCATGACCACCAGCATCGCCCGGCTCGAGTCCCTCGGTCGTGTCCATTTCATCGGAATCGGCGGCGTGGGCATGTCCGCCGTAGCGCGCATCATGGTCTCGCGCGGTGTTCCGGTCAGCGGCACTGATGTCAAAGACCTGCCGGTGATGCGTGACCTCGCCCTGGCAGGCGCCCGCATTGCAGTGGGCTACGACGCCAGGAACCTCGGCGATTCCCAAACGGTTGTGGCTGGTTCAGCCATCCGGGCGGATAACCCGGAGTTAGTGGCGGCACGTGAGGCCGGGCTTCCCATACTGCACCGCTCCGAAGCTTTGGCTGCCACCATGGCCGGCCACCGGGTTGTGACCGTAGCGGGTACCCACGGCAAATCCACCACCACGTCCATGGTGGCCGTCCTTCTGAAGGAAGCCGGTATGGATCCCTCCTTTGCCATTGGCGCGAATGTGCCCGCACTCGGTGTCAACGCAGCGCATGGGGAATCGGATATTTTTGTGGCGGAGGCCGATGAATCCGACGGGTCGTTCCTCAACTACCGTCCGCTGATCGCCGTGGTCACAAACGTCGAAGCCGATCACTTGGATCACTACGGTACGCCGGAGGCCGTTTTTGCTTCCTTTGATAACTTTGCCGCGCTCCTGCCAGCCAACGGCGTGCTGCTGGCATGTGCCGACGACGCCGGAGCCAGGGCTCTGGCAGAGCGCACAGCTTCTGCGGGTTCAACACGGGTACTGACGTACGGAACATCCGATGATGCAGATATCCGGCTTCACGACGGCGGTCCGGGTGACGTTTCGGTTGCCGTCAGTGGGGACGTGCACAGGCTGGACCTGCAGGTGCCCGGCCGGCACAACGCACTGAACGCGGCAGCTGCCTTCGCGGTCGCCGTCGAACTCGGCGTGGAACCCGGCGCGGCCGCGGCGGCACTGGGCCACTTCACGGGCGCATCCCGCCGTTTTGAGCTCAAGGGCCAGGGGAGGGGAGTACGGGTCTACGATGACTACGCCCATCACCCCACGGAGGTCCGCGCAGCATTATCGGCGGCTCGTTCCGTTGCAGCAGGCAAGAAGGTACATGTCCTCTTCCAGCCGCACCTGTTTTCGCGGACCCGTGAGTTCGCCAAGGAATTCGCCGACGCCCTGGATCTGGCGGACACCGCGTTGGTCCTGGATATCTATCCTGCGCGCGAGGATCCGATTCCCGGGGTATCAAGCACGCTGATCACCGATCACTTGGTGAACGGACGGCTGGTTTCGGCTGATGAAGCCGTGGAGGCCGTTGCGGCCGCGGCAAGCGAAGGCGACGTCGTCCTGACGGTCGGAGCCGGAGACGTCACTGCCTACGGGCCCCTCATCGTGGCGGCATTGGATGGCTAGCACCCGCAAGCCCACCTTCAAACCGTCCACGGACCCTCGGCGGAATGCGGCAGGCCGTCCGGGAAATGACCCAGTGGAGGTCATTAGTGCGCAGCGTTCGGTAGAACCGGATGTCAAAGCCTCGGCGGTCACCGACAAAGCGGGAGGCAAAGCCAAGCCTGCCCCCGGCTCCCCGAAAGCCGGAAAGTCGTCGCAGGCTGACAACGTTATTGCCTTTCCCGAGCCCAGGAACCGGCGTCAGCGACGACTCCTGCTCTGGACGCTCTCCATAGTGGCCGTGGTAGTTGGATCCCTGATCGCAGGCGCCGTATTTTCGCCGGTACTGGCAGTCCGCACCATCACCGTGGACGGAACGTCGTTGGTCACACCCGATGCGGTGCAAAAAGCCTTGGCCGGCCTCGAAGGCAAGCCGCTGCCGCAAGTCAGCGAGCAGGAAATCAATGAACTCCTGAAACCACTCGTCCAGGTCCGTTCGGCCACCATGGAAGCGCGGCCGCCCTCCGAGTTGCTGGTGCACGTGGACGAGCGCGTACCCGTGGCTCTGCTGAAGCAGGGGGACAGCTACGTGATGGTGGATGTGGACGGCGTTCAGCTCGGCGCAACGCAGGACCTGGCCGCTGTTGCACTGCCGTTGATAGACGCCGGAGTCGGCACCACCAACACAGAGTTGTTCAAGGCGATTGCCGCTGTTCTGGACACCCTGCCCGCAGACATCCTTGCCAGGATGTCCACTGCCTCTGCAGCATCACCGGACGCCGTGGAGCTGAAACTGGTGGACGGAAAGACGGTAGTGTGGGGCAATGCCGAGGACAGGGAGCTGAAGGCAAAGGCACTTGAAGCGCTGCTCAGGATGCCGGCGGATCCAAAGGTCCCGGTCAATGTCTACGACGTCAGCGTTCCCAGGCATCCATTCACGAAATAAGCAATATTGAGAACGTAACCTGCAGCCGATGGTGGCCTTATTTCACGGCAATCACACGACACGCGCAAGCGGAGATTGCATGTGGGAACCAGAGGAAATACCGTCGCAGTAGAGTTACTTGACATAACTATAACCTTCAACTAGAGGGTTAAGGTCCAAGTATTCAAGTTGGACTCGATCAGTTTCGCTATAGGACACAAGCAAGGGGCACGAAACGTGGCAGCACCGCAGAATTACTTGGCCGTCATCAAGGTCGTCGGCATCGGCGGCGGTGGCGTGAACGCAGTCAACCGTATGATCGAGGTCGGCCTTCGGGGCGTCGAGTTCATCGCCATCAATACCGACGCGCAGGCGCTGCTCATGAGCGACGCAGACGTCAAGCTCGACGTCGGGCGTGAACTCACCCGCGGCCTCGGCGCCGGGGCAAACCCCGAGGTCGGCAAGCAGGCAGCAGAAGACCACGCCGACGAGATCGAAGAAGTTCTCCGCGGCGCTGACATGGTCTTCGTCACCGCAGGCGAGGGCGGCGGCACCGGAACCGGTGGCGCTCCCGTGGTCGCGCGCATCGCCCGCTCCCTCGGTGCGCTGACCATTGGCGTCGTGACCCGTCCGTTCACCTTCGAAGGCCGACGCCGTGCAGGCTCTGCCGAAGCCGGCATTGATGCCCTCCGCGACGAAGTGGACACCCTGATCGTCATCCCCAACGATCGCCTCCTGTCCATTAGCGACCGCAACGTCTCCGTCCTGGATGCCTTCCGTTCCGCGGATCAGGTCCTCCTGTCCGGTGTTCAGGGCATCACTGACCTCATCACCACTCCGGGTCTGATCAACCTTGACTTCGCTGACGTCAAGTCCGTCATGCAGGGTGCAGGATCTGCCCTGATGGGTATCGGTTCCGCCCGTGGTGAAGACCGCGCCGTCAAGGCTGCGGAACTGGCCATCGCCTCCCCGCTCCTGGAGGCGTCCATCGACGGCGCCCACGGTGTCCTGCTTTCCATCCAGGGTGGTTCGGATCTTGGCCTCTTCGAAATCAACGAGGCAGCCCGCCTTGTTCAGGAAGTTGCCCACCCGGAAGCGAACATCATCTTCGGTGCCGTTATTGATGATGCCTTGGGAGATGAAGCACGCGTGACCGTCATCGCCGCCGGCTTCGACGACGTCAAGGCCACCTCGCCTTCCATGGACCAGTCGCGTCCGGCCCAGAACCCGGTGCCTTCGGATCGCCCGGCTGCTCCGAGCAGTGCACCGTCCAACGCTGCCGCTCCCCAGCACGCTACGGCAGGTATTGGTGCCGCAGGCTTGAGCAACTGGGGGCAGCAGCGCCCGTCCGCTCTGCCCGCTGACTCCGGCTTCGACGTCGATCTTCCTGCAGTGGTTGAACCCGACCTTTCGGGCAGCCGCTCGGACGATCTCGACGTTCCTGACTTCCTGAAGTAAGCCGCGTTCGAAAGAGTCAGTACCAGGTGTTTTGGTGGCGAAATGAAGTACGTCCCGGCGTCTCTGTAGCCTTTACGGATACAGGCGCCGGGAACCTGGCTCTCCATGTGCAGGACGAACCCTTGGAAGTCATGGCTCGTCGCGCCCGATTGGAACAAGCTGTTGGCTTGGCGAAGCACGGCGCAGCTGCACGGCAGTTCCAATACATGGATCAGGTCCATGGAAATCACGTTGAGTTCATTGAAGCCCACGGTCCCGGACCGACCGCAGATGCCATGGTCGCCGCTGCCCCGTCCACGCCCTCGGCTATAAGTCGATCCGCGCAGCCTTTGGCCGTGATGGTGGCTGATTGCGTCCCGGTTCTGCTGGTTGGCACCGACGCCGGCAATAGTCCCGTGCTGGCGGCCGCCCACGCCGGCCGCCCCGGGGTTGCCTCAGCCATTGTGCCGGCCACTATCGCGGAAATGCGACGCCGTGGCGCTGTTGATATAAGCGCATGGCTGGGCCCGTCCATTTGCGGATCGTGCTACGAGGTTCCGGAGCAACTGCGCGCCGAGGTGGCGGCCAGGATTCCCCAAACCTGGTCCACCACCTCATGGGGAACGCCTGCCCTGGACTTGCCGGCCGGTGTTCGGGCCCAGCTGACCGCACTGAAAGTCCCCGTGGAGTATTCGGGGGAGTGCACGCTTGAAAACGGCTCCCTTTTTTCATATCGGCGGGACTCCCTGACCGGTCGATTCGCAGGTTTGGTGTGGACGCATGACTAGCCCTGAATTTGGCAACGAGCAGCCCGAGCCGGCCGGCGACACCCGCGCCGCTGAGCTGTCTGACAGGCTGGAGCTGGTACGTCACCGGATAGAGTCTGCTGCACGGGATGCAGGACGAAGCGACCTTCCGAGGCTGATTGTGGTGACTAAGTTCCATCCCGCAGCAGATGTTCGTCGCTTGGTGGCGCTCGGCGTCAAGGACGTCGGCGAGAACCGTGACCAGGAAGCAGCTTCCAAGAGTGCTGAACTCTCCGGAGCTGACGTGCGCTGGCATTTCATCGGACAGCTTCAGAGTAATAAGGCGAAGTCCGTGGCCAAGTATGCTGCCTCGGTCCAGTCCGTTGACCGCACGCAGCTCGTTGACGCGTTGGCCAAGGCCGTCCTAAGAGAGAAGGACGCCACAGGGCGCAACGACCTCGACTGCTTCATCCAAGTCAGCCTGGATGACGACGCCGGGGCACACCGTGGTGGCGCCCGCCCGTCTGATGTTGAGGTCCTCGCGGGAAAAATTGAGTCAGCGGACGGTCTCGTGTTGTCCGGGCTGATGGCTGTAGCGCCGTTGGGGGCTGATCCGGAGGCAGCGTTTGAGCGGCTCGCCGGGATTTCCGAGGCGCTGCGCGCAGTACATCCTGCCGCAACAGGTATTTCTGCCGGAATGAGCCAGGACCTGGAAGCGGCAGTGAGGTTCGGGGCGACACACCTGAGAATTGGCTCCGATATTCTCGGTTCCCGTCCGGCCGTGGGGTAGCGTCAAAGTATTGGAATGACGGGCCGGGGTTCCAATATGTCAAGTCATGGCGGCCCGCCTACTGCAGAAACGATAGGAGTGCACCATGGCTGGCGCTCTGCGCAAGACAATGATCTATCTTGGGCTCGCCGACGGCGATGAACACTACGAATCTGAGCAGTCCGTCGCCACGCACCACGACGAAGAACGCCCCCAGGCACAGGAACGGGAAGAGCGCCGCGCGCCCGCTCCCGTCCGGGAAGTTGTCCGTGAAATGCCCACTGTAGATGCCGAAGAGGAATACCGCGCCCCCGTGACACCCATCAAGCGTGCGGCATCCAGCCGCGAAGATGCCTCGGGCCTGAGGCAGATCACCACCGTTCACCCCCGTTCTTACAATGACGCCAAAGTCATCGGTGAGAGCTTCAGGGATGGCATTCCGGTCATCATGAATGTCACTGACATGGGTGAATCCGATGCCAAGCGGCTTGTGGACTTCTCTGCCGGCCTCGTGTTCGGACTGCATGGCAGCATCGAGAGGGTGACCAACAAAGTCTTCCTGCTGTCGCCGTCATACGTTGAGGTCATTGGAGATGACAAGAAGGTCAGCGAAACGCAGGCCAGCTTCTTCAACCAGAGCTGATAATAGGTTTTTGCGGATGCCAGGCGGGTCAACCTGCCTGGCATCTGTGTTGCAATAGTAGGGACCGATCGGCATTCCGGAACAAGTGGGAGATCTGAGCTAACTCGTGGGCATTGTTTTCGGCCTTATCTATATTGTGTTGTTGCTGTTCTTCATTGCCCTGATCATCCGTCTCATCTTCGAATGGGTCCAGATGTTCGCCCGCCAGTGGCGGCCCAGGGGTGTGGCGTTGGTTACAGCCCATGTGGTCTACTCCGTGACTGATCCTCCGCTTGGCAGGCTCAGGAAGCTGATACCACCCCTGCAACTGGGTGGAATATCCCTGGATCTGGGGTTCTTGATCCTTATTATTGCCGTCAGCATTGCCATGGCGGTGACCAACAGCTTGGCTTAGCTGTTCCGCGGAACCCGGGCCACCGATGGTCCTTAGGCCGCAAATTCTCCAAATCAACACGATGGTGTTGAATTGGAGGAACAAGATGATATTTAGGTACCGTAGTTTTGAACGGCCGGAAGGCCTACTGACTAACTAGACCAACGAGGTGACCAGATGGCTTTGACGCCAGAAGACGTTGTCAACAAGCGCTTTCAGCCGACCAAGTTCCGCGAAGGCTACGACCAGGACGAGGTTGATGACTTCCTCGACGAGATCGTGGTGGAACTTCGCCGCTTGAACCAGGAGAACGACGAACTTCGCAAGAAGCTCGGCGAGGCCGGTTCGGCCGTTCCCGCTGCAGCTGCTGCGGCTCCGGTGGTTGAGAAGGTCCCGGCCCCGGTTAAGGTTGACAAGGAAGCTGAGGCGAAGGCGGAAGCCGAAGCCAAGGCTGCAGAAGATGCCAAGAAGAAGGAAGCCGAGAAGGCAGCAGCTGCTGCTGCAGCTCCGAAGGCACCTGCTGCAAGCAACGGCGTCTCCACTTCCGCTGAGTCCGCTGCAGGCCTGCTTGCCATGGCGCAGCAGATGCACGACAAACACGTTTCCGACGGTGCGCAGCAGAAGGAAAAGATCATTGCCGAGGCTCAGATCGAGGCTTCCAGCCTTGTCAACGACGCCCAGGAGAAGTCCCGCAAGATCCTTGGTGCCCTCGAGCAGCAGCGCTCCGTTCTCGAGCGCAAGGTTGAGCAGCTCCGAGGCTTCGAGCGCGATTACCGTTCACGCCTGAAGGCTTACATCGAAGGTCAGCTCCGCGACCTCGACGCCCGTGGTTCTGTCGCTGCCCCTGAGGTCGGCGAAGCAACCGCTGACGTTTAGCAAGTATTCTGAAAGCCGGTGGCTGAGGACTCCTCGGCCACCGGCTTTCGCTGTTAAAAAGACTGACAGCACCCCGCTCGCTTCCCGAATGAAAGCACTATGACCGACGACTTCACCGCTGACGCCACAACGCAGACGCCCACCCAAGGCCGTAAGTGGCGTCCTGCCATGCTCTGGCTCTTTGCCGGCTTCGCCGTGTTCGCCTACGTTTTTGACCAGCTCACCAAGCTCTGGGTGACCAGCACCATGACAGAGGGTGAGCGCATTCCTGTGTTGCCTCCGCTGTTGCACTGGTACTACATCCGTAATTCCGGGGCGGCGTTTTCCATCGGCGAGAATGTGACGTGGATTTTCACGATCGTCATGGCAGCAGTCTCCGTGGCAATCCTCTTTCAGCTGCGGAAGTTGGGCTCGGCCTGGTGGGCGCTCTCCCTCGGGCTGCTCCTGGGCGGTGCCTTGGGCAACCTGACCGACCGCCTGTTCCGGGAGCCGTCCTTCGCCATGGGCCACGTGGTGGACTTCATTCAGCTGCCGAATTTCGCCATCTTCAACATCGCAGACTCCGCCGTGGTATCCGGCGTCGTTATTATCTGCCTCCTGACACTGCGGGGTGTGGGCATGGACGGAACGCGTCATGTTGCCGCACCAAAGCCTGCCAAGGATGCCAAACCCGCCGGCGGCACCACCGGGGAGCCCGCCGGTGAGTAAGTCTCTGGTAGTTCCTGAAGAGCTGGCAGGTGTCCGGGTTGACGCCGGGTTAGCGCAGCTTCTGGACATTTCCCGTTCTGCCGCGGCGCTGCTGATTTCAGAAGGAAACGTCACCAGCGGCGGAGTTGCGGTAGGAAAATCGGCAAAGCTCGTTGCCGGTGCACTGCTTGACGTCACGGTTCCCGAGCGGCCGGATCCCTTGGAAGTCGTGGAGGAAGTTGTGGAAGGCCTGAAGATCCTGCTGGACGACGACGAATTCGTTGTTATCGATAAACCAGTGGGGGTTGCGGCACATCCCTCACCGGGTTGGGTGGGGCCCACCGTAGTAGGAGGCCTCGCCGGCGCCGGATACAGGATTTCAACATCCGGTGCACCTGAGCGTGCGGGGATCGTTCACAGGCTGGATGTGGGAACGTCCGGTGTCATGGTGGTTGCCAAGACCGAGAACGCTTACACGGTGCTGAAGAAGGCCTTCAAGGAACGCACGGTGGACAAGGTCTACCATGCCGTTGTCCAGGGCCTGCCCGATCCCCTTCAAGGCACCATAGATGCCCCGATCGGACGTCATCCTGGCCACGACTGGCGCTTCGCCGTCATCGAGGACGGTCGGCCGTCAGTGACGCACTATGAGGTCCTGGAAGCATTCGGCAAAGCAACCCTGGTGGAAGTACACCTGGAGACCGGCCGCACACACCAGATCCGCGTCCACTTCTCAGCGCTGCGGCATCCTTGTGCCGGAGATCTCACCTACGGGGCGGATCCTCGTCTCGCAGCCACGTTGGGGCTCACCCGGCAGTGGCTGCATGCGCGTCAGCTTGGTTTCACCCACCCACGCACGGGGGATTGGGTGGAAGTCAGCAGCGACTACCCGGCCGACCTCCAGTACGCCCTGGATCTGCTGGCCACCGGTTCCGCATAGACGGATTTCACTGCCCGGGTCCGCTTCCTGTCGGACCCGGGACGGTAGACTGTCGTGGTGACTTCCAGCAATGATTCGTTCGTCCATCTGCACACCCATACCGAATACTCCATGTTGGATGGAGCTGCCCGGCTCGGTGAGCTTTTTGATGAAACCGAACGGCTGGGGATGCCCGCCCTTGCCACAACGGACCACGGATATCTGTTCGGTGCGTTTGATTTCTGGCGCAAGGCCACGGACAAGGGCATCAAACCGATTATCGGCGTCGAGGCCTATGTAACTCCCGGTACAGCCCGCGGGGACAAGGAGCGCGTGCGCTGGGGCGACGAAAGCCAGCGCAAGGATGACGTCTCCGGTGGTGGCTCGTACACCCACATGACACTCCTGAGCTACAACAACGTGGGCATGCGGAACCTCTTCAGGGCCTCGTCCATTGCTTCCCTGGACTCTGTCTTTGGTAAATGGCCGCGGCTGGACCGGGAACTCCTCAACACCTATTCCGAAGGTCTGATCGCCACCACAGGCTGCCCGTCCGGAGAGGTCCAGACCAAACTACGGCTGGGACTTTACCGAGAGGCTGTTGAGGCCGCAGCAGAGTTCCGCGACATCTTCGGAGCAGAGAACTACTTCTGTGAGTTGATGGACCACGGGCTGGACATTGAACGTCGTGTTACCGGCGACCTCCTGCGCTTGGCCAAGGAACTCAACCTTCCGTTGGTTGCCACCAATGACCTCCACTACACCCATGAGCACGACGCCAAGGCACACGAAGCGTTGTTGGCCATCCAGTCCGGTTCCACACTCCTGGAACCTACGTACGACAATGGGGGTTCCCGTTTCGCGTTCTCGGGCAGCGGCTACTACCTGAAGTCGCCGCAGGAAATGCGGGAGCTGTTCCGGGACCACCCCGAAGCCTGCGACAACACTCTGCTCATTGCCGAGCGCTGTGAAGTCTCTTTCAATACCGGTGCCAACTACATGCCCCGTTTTCCCTGTCCTCCCGGGGAAGACGAGACCTCCTGGCTGGTCAAGGAAGTGGATACGGGCCTGAAGTACCGCTACCCGCAGGGCATTCCTGACAAGGTACGGGCCCAAGCCGACTATGAGCTCGGCGTCATCACCTCCATGGGATTCCCCGGGTACTTCCTCGTGGTTGCGGACTTCATCAACTGGGCCAAGAACAACGGCATCCGGGTAGGTCCAGGCCGTGGTTCCGGCGCAGGTTCCATGGTGGCTTACGCCATGCGCATCACCGATCTTGACCCCTTGCAGCATGGCCTGATTTTTGAACGCTTCCTCAACCCGGACCGCGTTTCCATGCCCGACTTCGACGTCGACTTCGATGATCGCCGCCGCTCCGAGGTGATCGACTACGTCACCAAGAAGTACGGCGATGAGCGTGTGGCCATGATTGTCACGTACGGAACCATCAAGACCAAGCAGGCCCTCAAGGACTCCTCCCGCGTGCTTGGTTACCCCTTCAGCATGGGCGAGACCCTGACCAAGGCCCTTCCGCCTGCGGTCATGGCCAAGGACATTCCGCTGGCGGACATCCAGAATCCGGAGTCCAAGCGCTACAGCGAAGCAGGGGATTTCCGCCAACTGATCGCCACGGACCCTGAGGCTGCCAAGGTCTTCGAGACCGCACTGGGCATCGAAGGCCTGAAGCGCCAGTGGGGCGTGCACGCTGCCGGCGTCATCATGTCCTCGGACCCCATCATTGATGTCATTCCCATCATGCGCCGTTTCCAGGACGGCCAGGTCATCACCCAGTTCGATTACCCCACGTCCGAGGGCCTCGGCCTGATCAAGATGGACTTCCTGGGCCTCAGAAACCTGACAATTATTTCTGACGCCCTGGAAAACATTAAGATGAACCGCGGCGTTGACCTGGACCTGGAGAATCTGGAGCTCGACGACGCCGCGTCCTACGAACTCCTGGCACGTGGTGACACTTTGGGTGTGTTCCAGCTTGACGGTGGTCCCATGCGGTCACTGCTCAAGCTCATGAAGCCTGACAACTTCGAAGACATCTCCGCAGTTCTTGCCCTGTACCGGCCTGGTCCCATGGGCGCAAACGCCCACACCGACTACGCCCTGCGCAAGAACGGGATTCAGGAAGTCATTCCCATTCACCCGGAGTTGGAAGAACCTCTCAGGGAGATCCTTGGCGGCACCTTCGGCCTGATCGTGTATCAGGAGCAGGTTATGGCTGTAGCTCAGAAGCTGGCCGGATACTCGCTCGGCCAGGCAGATATCCTTCGCCGCGCCATGGGTAAGAAGAAAAAGTCCGAACTGGATAAGCAGTTTGCCGGCTTCTCCCAAGGCATGCAGGACAACGGCTACTCCATGGCCGCTGTCAAGACGCTCTGGGACATTCTGCTCCCGTTCTCCGACTACGCCTTCAACAAGGCCCACTCGGCAGCGTACGGTGTGATCTCCTACTGGACGGCGTACTTGAAGGCGCACTACGCACCGGAGTACATGGCCGCCCTTTTGACCTCCGTGGGTGATGACAAGGACAAGTCGGCCATCTACCTCAACGAGTGCCGCAGAATGGGCATCACGGTCCTCCCGCCGGACGTCAACGAATCCTCATTGAACTTCACTCCGGTAGGAACCGACATCCGCTTCGGCATGGGTGCCATCCGCAACGTGGGCGTCAACGTGGTGGATGCCATGGTGGCCGCCCGCACGTCCGAGGGCAAATACACGTCCTTCAAGGACTTCCTCTTGAAGGTGCCCGCCGTAGTTTGCAACAAGCGCACCATCGAATCGCTGATCAAAGCCGGCGCGTTCGATTCGCTGGGGCACCATCGGCGTGCTTTGGCAATGATCCACGAAGAAGCCATAGATTCGGTGATCACACTCAAACGCAATGAGGCAATCGGCCAGTTCGACCTTTTTGCAGGCTTCGAAGATCAAGAACCCGAAGCGTCGCTGACCACCGAGATCCCGGACCTGCCGGAGTGGGAGAAGAAGGACAAACTGTCTTTCGAACGGGACATGCTGGGCCTTTACGTTTCGGACCATCCCCTCCAAGGCTTGGAGGGCGTCCTCAGCCAGCATGCGGAACAGTCCATCACCTCGATCATCGCCGAGGACGGACCGCACGACGGCGCAATTGTCACCATTGCGGGCATGATCACCTCGCTGAGCCGCAGGATCGCGAAGGCCAGCGGAAACGCCTACGCCCGGGCAGAGATCGAAGACCTCGGGGCTTCCATGGAGGTCATGTTCTTCGGCCAGGTGTACGGGCCCATTGCCTCAGTCCTGGCGGAGGACTTGATTGTTGTGGTGAAGGGACGGTTGCAGCGCCGCGACGACGGTGCGGTCACTCTGAACTGCATGGAGCTTTCCGTGCCGGACCTCAGCGAGAGCGTGAACGGCCCCGTGGTGATCACCATTCCCACATTCAAGGCCACAGAAGCTGTAGTGACGGACCTGCGCGATGTATTGCGCACTCACCGCGGGAACTCGGAAGTCCGGCTCAAGCTGATGGGTGATACGAAGGTGGAGGTCATGGGTTTGCCGGTGCACATGAGGGTCAATCCCAGTCCGTCGCTCTTTGGTGACCTGAAGGTCCTGCTGGGTCCGGCCTGCCTGGATAACTAATCCGGATACCCGGACCTTTAGAGGACTGCATCTTTGGACGGCTAGATTTCATAGTCAAGCGGGGCTGGCTTGCTGTATCCGCCGCTGTGGTACAGCAGGGGAGTGCCGTCCTCGCCGACTTCTCCGGCAACAACCTCCACCACCACTACTGCGTTGTTCTCGAAGGACAGGCGCATCTGTATCCTGCCCACGAGCCAGCCGCTGACGTCCTTGAGGATGGGGACGTCGTGGGGGCCCGGCTCCCAGTGATCGCCGTCGAAGCGGTCACGTGTCCGTGCGAAGCGATTGGCGAGGGCTTGATTCTCCAGCCCCAGCATGTGGACTCCGATGTATTCCGTGTTGGCCACAGCAGGCCAGGAACTGGAGCTCCTGGCCATGTTGAAGGTGAAGCGTGGCGGCTCGGCGGAAAGGGAGGCCACGGACGTGGCGGTGAATCCAAACGGGCTTCCGTTAAGGTTCGCCGTGATGATCGCCACCCCGGCTGCATGCCGGCGGAACATTTCCCTGAAAGTCTGATCGAAGCCGGAAGGTTCGCTGGACACGTGGACATTCTCCTGAGCTGTGGCGGCTGTACATCTTTCTTTCAGAGTATTCCTCCCATACTGCGAGACCCACATTTTGTTGAGTAGGCGTGAACCTTTGTTAATGTGAGTTGCATGACCGAGCCCACCGTGCACGTCCCAGCCGTTGCAGAACCGTCGTCAGCCCTGAAGCCTTGGCGGTCCAAGGACATTCTTTGGCTGGTTCTTCCGGCTGCTTTGGGCGTGGTGGTCGGGGTGACCTGGTGGTTGCTCGCTCCCGGCGGTTTGAACCTGATCTCGGGCAATCCGGACCTGGCCAATGCTGCAAATCCTGATTCCTGGCTTCCGCGCGACTTGCTCCTGGCAGCCCTGATGCTGCTGGCAGGGTGCCTCACCGGCGTCATGCTTGACGGAAAGCTGCAGGGCGAGGGATCCGGCCGGCGTTTGGGATTTGCTCTTGTTGGCGGAGCCTTGGGTGCTCTCATTGCTTGGCTGGTTGGCTTGCTGGCAGCCCAATTGCTGGGGCCCGCCCCGGATCCGGCACTTGGCCCCGGGTATGGTTTCACGCTTCGCTCCTACGCCGTCCTGGTTCTATGGCCCGCCGCGACCGCCTTCATCACGTTCGTCCTGGCGCTGTTCGGGGTTATGTCGAAGAAGCCCGTAAAATAGCCGGGTGACCACTTCCTCGGATACCTCCGCCCCCTCCACTGACGCCCTTGAGTTCCGGAGCATCGATTTCCGGGGCCGCCATCTCTCCTTGGCGGAGCTGCGTGCCGCTGTACCCAGGGCGCAGCATCAGACCATGGCGGACGCGGAGCAGAAAGTCCTGGACATCATTTCCGATGTCCGAAGCCGGGGCTTTGCTGCCTTGGGTGAACTGGCAAGCAAGTTCGACGGGGTGGAGCAGTCCCACCCCCGGGTCCCGGCAGAGGCGCTTACCCGCGCGCTGACTGAACTTGATCCCACGGTCCGTGCGGCCTTGGAGGAGTCCATCAACCGCGCCCGGCAGTTTGCGGATCGGCAGCGCCCTGCCAACGTTGAGGTTCAACTGGGCGACGGTGCTGTTGTCAGCCAGAACTGGATCCCGGTAGGACGCGTTGGGCTGTATGTTCCGGGAGGGCTCGCCCCGTTGGCTTCATCGGTCATCATGAACGTCGTTCCTGCGGTTGCCGCCGGCGTCGAGTCCATTGCACTGGCCTCCCCGCCGCAGAAGGACTTCGGTGGCCTCCCGCACCCCACTATCCTGGCTGCGGCCAAGCTCCTGGGCATCGATGAGGTGTATGCCATCGGTGGTGCACAGGCGATTGTGTCGTTTGCTTACGGCGTCCCGGGAACCGGCGACGAGTTGCCCATTGAGCCTGTTGATGTGGTCACCGGCCCCGGCAACATCTTTGTTGCTACAGCCAAGAGGCTGGTGAAGGGTGTGGTGGGCATTGACTCGGAGGCCGGAACCACGGAAATTGCCATTCTGGCCGACTCCACGGCGCAGGCCCCTTTGGTGGCCGCTGATCTCATCAGCCAAGCCGAGCACGATCCCAAAGCAGCTTCCGTGCTGGTGACTGAGTCCGCGGAGCTGGCTGACGCCGTCGTGCTTGAACTGCGACGCCAAGCGGCGGCAACCAAGCACAGTTCCCGCGTCCTTGAGGCATTGTCCGGACCGCAGTCCGGTGTGGTGCTGGTGGACGATCTTGAGCAAGGAATCGCCGTCTGCAATGCCTACGCAGCTGAACATCTGGAAATCATGACGGCGGACGCGGCCGCCGTTGCATCGCGCATCCGCAACGCGGGTGCAATTTTCGTCGGCGACTTTAGTCCTGTAAGCCTTGGTGACTATTGCGCGGGTTCCAACCACGTGCTGCCCACCAGCGGCACGGCGGCTTTTTCGTCAGGGCTCAACGTCACTACGTTCCTCCGCGCAGTCCAGGTCATCAACTACGATCGCGCCGCATTGAAGCAAGTGAGCGGACATATTGAGAGTTTGTCCGGCGCAGAGGACCTCCCTGGCCACGGTGACGCTGTCCGAATCCGCTTCGCCTAAGGTGCCTTAACCACTACATATAAGGGTGCCGGCTACTACATGTAGTAATTACACGCTTGTCATTACGGTGTGGCGGGCCGTAAACTGGTGTCGGAAGTGAATCTTCCGGCACCATTTGCGTTTTCGGCTCCCTGCCGTTTTCGATCTGTGCCGGAGCTGTCAGGGGAGGCCCAACGTGTACTGTCCGTTCTGCCGGAATCCCGACTCCCGCGTCGTGGACAGTCGGATGGCTGACGACGGTTCCTCCATTCGCCGCCGCCGCCAATGCCCGGAATGCGGACGCCGCTTCACCACCGTGGAAACCACCAGCTTGTCCGTCATTAAAAGGTCGGGCGTCGGTGAACCGTTCAGCCGTATCAAGGTCATTAGCGGAGTCCGCAAGGCATGCCAAGGGCGCCCGGTAACAGAGGACGATCTGGCCATGTTGGCCCAGGAAGTCGAGGAGAATATTCGATCCTCCGGCGCAGCGGAGATCGATGCCCATGAGGTGGGCCTGGCCATTCTTGGCCCGCTGCGGAAGCTTGATGAAGTGGCATACCTTCGTTTTGCGAGTGTGTATCAGGCCTTCGAGTCATTGGAAGACTTCGAGTCAGCCATCTCGCTGCTCCGCCACGAGGCAGAAGAGGCCAAAGCAGGCGCCCAAGCCGCAGATTCGGAAAAAAGCCCGCTCTAACTCCGGTGGCGGCAGCGGAGGGGAAGCCGCAGCCGCCACCGGCACCAATCCTTTACCGGCGCCGAACCGGACCCTAACGTCCGCCGGATACGGGCAGCACTGCTCCTGTAACGTAGCCGGCAGAATCGGACATCAGCCACATCACTGCCGCAGCCACCTCTTCGGGCTCAGCGCCACGCCCCATGGGAATTGTAGGGTTCAACCTCTCCACCCGGTCCGGCATTCCGGCGGCCGCATGGAGGCCTGTGTTGGTGCTGCCGGGAGCCACGGCATTGACGCGGATGCCCTGTTTGGCCACTTCTGCCGCAAGACCAACCGTGAGGACATCAACAGCGCCCTTGGTGGCCGCATAGTGGACCCAGGTTCCGGGCGAGCCGGCTTTGGTGGCGGTGGAGGAGATGTTGATGATGGATCCGCCGATTCCGCCATTGTCCGTGGAGAGCCGCCGAACGGCCTCCTGGCACATGAAAATCATTCCGGACACATTGACGTCAACAACCCGCTGCACCGTTTCCGCCGGTACGTCAACCAAGGTCCCGATCAGGTTCCCGGTGACGGCGGCGTTGTTGATGACCGCGGTCAGGGCACCCCGGCCCGCAGCGGCGTCGAACAAGCGTCCGACGTCGGCTGGCTGGCTGACGTCGGCCTGAACGCTGACTGCCTTGCCGCCTTGGGCCAGGATGTCATTGACTACCGCCAGCGCGCCTTCGTTGTCTGTGGAGTAGTTGACCACGACGTCGTAGCCCGCGGCAGCCGCGGCCTTGGTCACGGCGGCACCGATCCCGCGGCTGCCGCCTGTGACAATCGCGACTCCGGGTCCGGTGTGCCGGACGGTTGTGGGTTGCACTGCCACGCGGCGGCTACTTGGCGAGTTTGTGGTGCAAAGCGACTTCCAGCGCGGCGCCCACGATCCCGGCGTCGTTCTTCAACTTTGCCGTGACGATTTTGGTCCGCAGTTGAAGGTGCGGGAAGTACTCGTCCGAGCGCTTGGAGATGCCGCCGCCCACGATGAAGAGTTCGGGGGAAAACAGGAACTCAACATGCTGAAGGTAGCGGTTCAACAGCACGCCGTACTCGTCCCAGCTCAGGCCATCGCGTTCGCGGGCAACAGCTGAAGCCTTGGTCTCGGCGTCGTGGCCGTCCACTTCCAAGTGGCCGAGCTCGGCGTTGGGGACCAACTGTCCATTGAAGATGAATGCCGAGCCGATCCCGGTACCCAGGGTGATCACCAGGACGGTGCCGTCCACGCCCTCGCCGGCGCCGTAGCGGGCTTCTGCCAGGCCGGCCGCATCGGCGTCGTTGATGACCTCTACCGGACGGCCCAAGCGCTTGGTGAAGGTAGCGTCGATGTCGGTGCTGAGCCAGCTCTTGTCAACGTTGGCTGCAGAGTTGACCACACCGTGCTGGATGATTCCGGGGAAGGTCACACCTACCGGCGTGTCCGCTGCCGGGGCGTCGGGACGGCTGGAGAGTTCCTCCACGATTTGAGCCACTACCTCAGCTACGGCCTCGGGGGTGGCGGGCTGGGGAGTGGGAACGCGGAAGCGGTCGCCAATCAGCTTGCCTTTTTTCAGGTCGACAATGCCGCCCTTGATGCCGGTGCCACCGATGTCGATGCCGATCAACGGGGCGTTCTTGTGGGTCTTCTCATCCTTCTTGGACAATGCAATTCCGATCATGGCAGGAGGGGATGGGCATGGCGCAGCCTCCGGGCTGCATGGACCTTCCGGAGAGCTCAGGGAAGGGTCAGGATTTCCGCGCCGGTCTCTGTGACCAGCAGGGTGTGTTCGAATTGGGCCGTACGCTTGCGGTCCTTGGTGACAACCGTCCAGTCGTCGGCCCACATTTCCCAATCGATGGCGCCAAGGGTCAGCATGGGCTCAATGGTGAAAACCATGCCTGCCTCGATCACGGTGTTATACGCCGGGGCTGCGTCGTAATGCGGAATGATGAGGCCGGTATGAAAGGCCTCTCCCACGCCGTGGCCGGTGAAATCCCGGACTACGCCATAGCCGAAGCGTTTGGCGTAGGACTGGATGGCCCGGCCGATTACGTTGATTTCGCGGCCAGGGGCCACAGCCTTGATGGCCCGGTTGAGCGACTCCTGCGTACGCTCAACCAGCAAACGGGACTCTTCATCCACGTCGCCAACCAGGAAAGTGTAATTGGTATCCCCATGCACTCCGTTGATGAAGGCCGTGATGTCGATGTTCAGGATGTCGCCATCCTGGACCACGGTGGAGTCGGGGATTCCGTGGCAGATGACTTCATTGAGGGAGGAGCACAAGGATTTGGGGAACCCCCGGTAGCCAAGCGTCGAAGGGTAGGCATGGTGATCCAGAAGGAACTCGTGCCCTATTTTGTCCAGCTGGTCCGTGGTGACGCCTGGTTGGAGGTGTTTGCCCACCTCAACGATCGCTTGCGCGGCGATCTTTCCGGCGATCCGGATCTTCTCGATGGTCTCCGGGGACTTCACCTCGGAGCCGGTGAACTTGGCGGGTGCCTTCTTACCTACATACTCCGGCCTGGGAATCGACGCCGGGACGGGTCGTTCAGGGCTGATGGTTCCCGGGGTGAGGGCGCCAATGGGTGCAGTCGAAGCAAGAGAAGGCATAGATTGATCATATAAGGCACACAAGAGACGTAAGTAACAAAGCGTGGCCGGGTTCCTGTGACCCCGCCAACGTTACGCGTCGAAGGGCCCCGGGATGGAGGAGGAGACGTGACGGAGTACTGGTACAACGTCAAGACGCATGAGATCGAAGAGGACGCGATGTCCGATTGGTCGCAGCTGATTGGCCCTTACAAGACCAGGGAAGAAGCTGAGCACGCCCTGGAGAAGGTCAAAGCACGAAATGACGCCTGGGACGCCCAGGACGACGACTAGCCCGGACCAGGAACGGGCCTGGACGAGGACTATCAGGACGAGGACTAGAAGGAGTGTTCCGGTCCAGGGAACTGGCCGGAACGGACCTCTTCCCCGTAAGCGGCGGCGGCATCGCTCAGGGTAGTGCGAAGATCTGCGTATTGCTTGACGAATTTGGCCATCTTGCCGCCCCGCAATCCGGCCATGTCCTGCCATACGAGAACCTGACCCGTGGTGCTCTTGCCTGCGCCGATTCCCACGGTGGGCACCCGCAAGGCTGCATCCACAGCCGCTGCGGTCCCGGCAGGCACCATTTCCATGAGGACGCAGAAAGCGCCCGCGTCCTGCAGTGCAACGGCGTCATCCACCAGTCGCTGAGCGTCATCGCCGCGGCCTTGGACACGGTATCCGCCCAGGGAATGTTCGCTTTGGGGCGTGAATCCGATGTGGGCCATGACGGGGATTCCAGCCTGAACCATGGCTTTCACGGTCTCGGCATAATAAGCGGTTCCCTCAATTTTGACCGCGTGGGCCAGTCCTTCCTTGAGGAATCGGACTCCGGTGGCGACTGCCTGGCCGGGTGAGACTTCATAGCTGCCGAAAGGCAGGTCTGCCACTACCAGCGCACGCTTGGCTGTCCGGCTGACTGCCCGCGTCAACGGCAGGAGCTCATCGACGGTGACAGGAAGGCTTGTCTCATTGCCGAACACGTTATTGGATGCGGAGTCGCCCACCAGGAGGACTTCGATTCCGGCCTGGTCAAAGATCTCGGCCGTGTACTGCTCATAGGCTGTGAGCATTGCGAAGTGTTCGCCGTTGTCCTTGGCCTGCTGAAGGTGGTGGATGCGGACCCGGCTGATGGGTTTCCTGCCGGCGGCCGGAGGCACATCGGCCCCGGTTGCCGGGCCCGTGCCGTAGGGTGCGGGAAGCTCGGCGGGCGTGGTGGACTCAGGAAGGTTGCTTGGGGCCATGGATAGAGCCTAAGCGGTGCCGACGACGGCTGCCACCAGTGTGCCGGGCGTCACCTAATGTAAACGCTGTGTTACGCGCAGCTACTGCTGCGGCATTAGCACGGAACTCTTAGTAGAGTGAAGGCTGAGCTGCCGTGGCTTCTATCCATTGAAACCAGCGGCATGGACACTGAATCGGAAAAGAGGCCCTATGGACCGCCAGCAAGAGTTCGTTCTGCGGACAATCGAAGAGCGTGACGTGCGCTTCGTACGCTTGTGGTTCACCGACGTCGTAGGTTCGCTTAAATCAGTGGCGCTTGCGCCCGCTGAAGTTGAGGGTGCCTTTGAAGAAGGCCTTGGCTTCGACGGTTCGGCCATTGAAGGCCTGGCCCGCGTGTTCGAGTCTGACATGCTCGCGCAGCCGGACCCGTCCACGTTCCAGATCCTGCCATGGCGTGGAGAGACCGAGCAGACGTCCCGCATGTTCTGCGACGTCCTGACTCCCGACGGCGAGCCGTCTGCCGCGGACCCCCGCAACGTCCTCAAGAGGACCCTTGCCAAGGCAGCTGACATGGGGTTCACCTGCTATACCCATCCTGAGATTGAGTTCTACCTGTTGAAGTCCAAGGACCTCGGCCCGGACGGCGCCCCTGTTCCTGTGGACGAGGGCGGCTACTTTGACCATGTCCCCGGTGGTGTGGCGCAGGACTTCCGCCGTACCGCGGTGACCATGCTCGAATCCGTGGGCATCTCCGTGGAATTCAGCCACCACGAGGGCGGCCCGGGCCAGAACGAGATTGATCTTCGCTATGCGGACGCGCTTCAAACCGCGGATAACATCATGACCTTCCGGACGGTCATCAAAGAGGTGGCTCTTCAGCAGGGTACATATGCCACCTTCATGCCCAAGCCGTTCACGGACCACCCGGGTTCGGGCATGCACACGCACTTCTCCCTGTTTGAGGGCGACACCAATGCGTTCTTCGAAGCAGGCGCCGAGTTCCAGCTGTCCAAGACGGCACGCCAGTTCATTGCCGGCATCCTCAAGCACGCTCCGGAATTCACGGCGGTTACCAACCAGTTCGTTAATTCGTACAAGCGCCTTTGGGGCGGCGGCGAGGCTCCGAGCTACCTGAGCTGGGGCCACAACAACCGCTCTGCGTTGGTTCGTGTTCCCCTGTACAAGCCCGGCAAGGGCCAGTCGGCACGTATCGAGTACCGTGGCATTGACAGCGCAACCAACCCGTACCTGGCCTACGCTGTGCTGCTCGGTGCCGGTTTGAAGGGCATTGAAGAAGGCTACGAACTTCCCGCCGCAGCTGAAGACGACGTATGGTCGCTGACAACCGCGGAACGCAGGGCCATGGGGCACGCGCCGTTGCCGGCCAGCCTCCACGACGCCATTCGCACGATGGAGGAATCCGAATTGGTGGCTGAGATCCTTGGTGAGCAGGTGTTCGAACACTTCCTGCGCAACAAGCGTGCCGAATGGCAGGACTACCGCCTTCAGGTCACCCCGTACGAGTTGCAGCGCAACCTCGGCATTCTTTAGGCCGGGGCAATGAGCCTTGCGCGTCGGCTCATCTCAGCCGGATTCAGTGACCTCGAAAAAGGCGAACGGTTCCTTGCTGCCCCGGAACTGGACGGGATAGATGAGGATGCCCTGTTCGCCGGGCTGTCCTTGTCGGCAAGCCCGGATACGGCTCTTCAATCACTGGTCCGGCTGATTGAGAAGAATCCCGGGCTGAAAAAGCTGGCCGCGGCTGACCAGGACACCAGCGAGCCCATGTACCGGCTCCTGGGTGCCTCGGAGGCGTTGGGGGAGTTCCTCATGCGCCGACCGGAGCACTTGGACGTGTTCAATGTCCGGGTCAGCCCGGAGCCTGTTCAGGCCTCCAACGACGAGCTCCGGGCGAGGCTGCTGCGCTCCGTGAAAGCTGAGCCCGCTGCTCAGCGGCCGGTAGCCGGAACGACCGGATTGCCCGCCTACGCGGCCCTGCGGAGCGCGTACCGCCGTGGTCTGACAGAACTGGCCATTAAGGATATCTGCGCTGCATCGCCTACGGACTTCATGCCAGCGGTCGGCGCTGAATTGGCCGACCTCGCCGGTGCTGCCATCGAGGCTGCCCTTGCCGTGTCCCGGGCCGAAGCTGCTGCCCAGTTCGATACGAACGAGATCGCCGACGTCGGGCTTGCCGTTATTGGCATGGGCAAGTGCGGCGCCCGGGAGCTGAACTACATTTCCGACGTCGACGTCATCTATGTCATCGAAGCCGGAGAGTTGGACGATGCCCGCGCGTCCACCATCGGTACAGCCTTGGCCTCGGGCATTTCGAGGGCCATTTCTTCCTCCGCCCCTGAACCGGGGTTATGGGAAGTGGACGCCAATCTCCGTCCGGAGGGAAAGTCCGGCCCGCTGGTCCGCACGCTGCCCTCCCATTTGAGTTACTACGCCCGGTGGGCGGAAAGCTGGGAGTTTCAGGCGCTTCTGAAGGCGCGGACGATTGCGGGCGATCGGGAGCTGGGCCAGCGCTATGAGAAGGCCGTGGAGCCCCTTGTCTGGGCATCTGCGGGACGCGAGGGATTTGTGGAGTCGGTCCAGGCCATGCGCCGCAGGGTGACCGACTACATTCCGGCTGCCGAGGAACAACGTCAGATCAAGTTGGGCCGCGGCGGCCTCCGCGACGTTGAATTCACCGTTCAACTGCTGCAGTTGGTGCATGGCAAATCTGACGAGTCACTTCGTCGCCGGGACACCACGTCTGCCATCGCTGCCCTTTCTGCGGGGGGTTACATTGGACGCACGGACGCCGCGGCCTTTGACAACGCGTACCGATACCTGCGTCTGCTGGAGCACCGAATTCAGCTGTTCCAGTTGCGCCGGACCCATCTCATGCCCGTTGCCGAGGATGCCCAGCGCTTCCTGGCCAAGGCAGTCCTGGGGCCGTTCGCTTTGGAGCGGCCGCACCCTGACCAGCTGATGGCCACATGGCAAAAGACCAAAAAAGCTGTCCGTGAGCTTCATGAGCGGATCTTCTACCGTCCGCTGCTCAACACCGCAGCTAAGCTGAGCAGCGAAGATGCGAAGCTCAGTCCGGAGGCTGCCCAGGGTCGTCTTGCCGCACTTGGTTACGTGGACCCTCAGGGTGCCATGCGGCATATCGAAGCACTCACCGCAGGAGTCAGCCGACGCGCAGCCCTGCAAAGGCAGCTATTGCCGATCCTCTTGGGATGGCTGGCCGAGGGAGTTGACCCCGACGCCGGACTGCTCGCCTTCCGCAGGGTCAGCGAAGCACTGGGAACCACTCACTGGTACTTGGGGCTTCTCAGGGATTCCCAGGCGGCGGCTGAGCGGCTCTGCCAAGTGCTTGCCAATTCCCGGCTGATTTCGGATCTGTTGGAAGTATCCCCGGAGTCCGTTGCCTGGTTGGGCAGCGATAAGGAACTGGTGCCCATACCCTTTGAAGCCCAGTGGCAGGAGATCCGGTCCAAGCTCTCCCGTCATGCCGACCCTGAAAGTGCCATGAGGCTCATCCGGCTGATCCGGCGCAGGGAAATCCTCCGTACCGCAATCGCGGATAGCGCAGGATTGCTCGATCAGGATGCCGTTGGGTTGGCCTTGGCTGAAACGGACCGGGCCACGGTTCTAGGAGCATTGCATGTAGCGGAGTCGGTGATCGCGTCCACCGGGCCATTGAAGACTGATGTCCTGGTGGTTGCGATGGGCAGGCAAGGTGGGCGGGAGATCGGCTACGGCTCGGATGCGGACGTGATTTACGTTCACCGTGCCCGTCCCGGGTTCACTGATGCCGAGGCCCAGGAGCAAGCCACCACCATTGTGGCCAAGCTTTCCAGCTTCCTCACGCAGCCGCTCAAGCCCGCGATCATGGCAGAACGAGTGCTCATGGTGGACGCGGATCTCCGTCCTGAAGGCAAGAACGGCGCCATGGTCCGGTCCCTGGATTCATATGCGGAGTACTATCGGCGCTGGTCACTCATTTGGGAGGCGCAGGCCCTTCTGCGGGCCCGGCCCATGGCAGGCTCGGATGAACTGGCCGCCGACTTTGTCCGTCTCATCGACCCCATCCGGTACCCGGAGCAACTCGCAGAGACCGATGTCCGCGAGATCCGCCGTGTCAAGGCCCGGGTGGAGTCCGAACGGCTGCCTCGCGGGGCTGATCCTGCCCGGCACGTGAAACTCGGCCGTGGCGGGTTGAGCGATGTTGAGTGGTTGGTTCAGTTGATTCAGCTTCAGCACGCCGGAAAGCATCCGGAGCTGCGGACATCGTCCACCCTGGACGCACTGGCGGCTGCGGAAAAGTTGGATTACATCTCTGAAGACGACGCCACGCTTCTGCGCGAGGCGTGGAGACTTGCCAGCCGCATCCGTTCCGCAAACGTCATTGTGACAGGACGCGCCTCGGATCTCGTGCCCTCATCACGGAAGGACCTGGAAGCTGTGGCGCGCTGGTGCGGCTACCAGCCCGGCAATGCGGGTCATTTCGAAGAAGACTACCTGCGGCTGAGTCGCAGGGCGCGGGGCGTATTCGAGAAAGAGTTCTACGGCAACTGAAGGATGAGAAATCCACGTAATGCTTGAATCTGAATCAGAAGAGGATTTCTCTATCCCCGGTGAGCCTCATGGGCCAGGTGACATCTGGTTGATTCCCCTCAAAATGCTCGACGACGACGCCCGCGCCATTCAGCTCGGCGCTGTGGCAGAGTTGGCCGTGGAAGCCCAGCAAAGGGAATTCGTGGGGGATCCCCTTCGCATGATGCTCATCTCCTTGGAAGAAGAATCCCGATTCCCATATGTCATTGAGTCGGGGGGAGTAGCGGTGGGTGTGCTGACCCTCCAATCGGGGGCCGCGACGCTCGCAGGCTGGCCCGATGACGAGTCGGTGTGGTTGTTGCGTGGATTCCTTATTGATTCAAAATGCCAAGGGCGCGGCCTCGGTACCCTGGCCGCACGCGCCTCAGTGGAGGAAGCACGGAAACTGATGGCCAGGCTGGGTGGCGGGCAGGCCGGCGTCGTGCTTTCGGTAAATGAGCGCAATCCGGCAGGGCTGGCCGCATATACGAAAGCCGGTTTCGTGGACTCGGGCCGCTATGTGGGCGGTAGCGCGGGGCCACAGCGGACCATGTACAAATCCTTCGGATGACTCCAAAAGCTAAGTGTCCTTATAGACTTCTTATGTATCTGTTCTCAACGCGCATAGGGGAAGTACATGGAATACAACGGAAATCCGTCTGAGAAGGCCATTCCTGCCGGAGAACTGGACCGGCGTCACGTAGGCCATTCTGTGAGCTTTCAGCCCAATGACTTCACGGTAGTCTTCGGTACCATCGCGGGCATTGCAAGGACCGAAGCTCTTGTGTACCTGTCGCTCGCCGGAGTTGGCGGTGGGACTCATCTGAAGGACGAATACGATCTTCCCATCGACAAGAACGTGTACCTTCAGCTGGACCCGCTAGGTAGCGCGGAAAAGGGAATTTCGGAGGCCGCCAGCTTCGTCAAGGACAAGCTGGACGAGATCACCAAGAATCTCAGGGACCGCGACCCTGGCAAGTCCGAGTAGCCCGGACCCACAAAAGAGGCCAGCCTCAGTCCGTTGGGACTGAGGCTGGCCTCTTTGTTACGCGGTGATATTAGACGCCGTAGTAGAGCTCGAACTCGTAAGGGTTCGGGCGCAGGGACAGCGGGCGGATCTCGTTCTCGTACTTGTAGTCAATCCAAGTGTCGATCAGGTCCTGGGTGAAGACGCCGCCGGCCTGGAGGAACTCGTTGTCCTCGCGCAGAGCCTCAAGTGCTTCTTCCAGGGAACCCGGAGCCTTGGGGATGTCCTTGGCTTCCTCGGCCGGGAGCTCGTAGAGGTCCTTGTCGATGGGAGCCGGCGGTTCAATGCGGTTGCGGATGCCGTCAATGCCGGCCATCAGCTGGGCAGCGAAGGCCAGGTACGGGTTGGAGGAGGGGTCCGGCGCGCGGAACTCGATGCGCTTGGCCTTCGGGTTGGTGCCCGTGATCGGGATGCGGATACCGGCGGAGCGGTTGCCCTGCGAGTAAACCATGTTCACGGGGGCTTCGAAGCCCTTGACGAGCCGACGGTACGAGTTGACAGTCGGGTTGGTGAAAGCCAGAACTGCGGAAGAGTGCTTCAGCAGGCCGCCGATGTACCACCGAGCCATGTCGGAGAGGCCTGCGTAGCCCTTCTCGTCATAGAACAGGGGATCGCCGTTGCTCCACAGCGACTGGTGGCAGTGCATACCCGAGCCGTTGTCACCGAAGACAGGCTTCGGCATGAAGGTGACGGACTTGCCCCAAGCATCGGCAGTGTTCTTGATGATGTACTTGAACTTCTGCAGATCATCAGCGGCCGCGGTCAGCGTGGTGAACTTGTAGTTGATCTCAGCCTGGCCGGCGGATCCAACTTCGTGGTGGGACCGCTCAACCTCAAGGCCGGCCTTGTCCAGTTCGATGCACATGGCGTCGCGGAGGTCGGCTTGCTTGTCGGTGGGGGAGACCGGGAAGTAACCGCCCTTGACGGGGGTCTTGTAACCGAGGTTACCGCCCTCTTCCTTGCGACCGGTGTTCCAGTGTGCTTCTTCAGAGTCGATCTTGTAGAAGCTGCCCTGCGGGGAGGACTCGTACTGGATGTTATCGAAGACGAAGAACTCGGCTTCGGGAGCGAAGAACGCGGTGTCGGCGATGCCAGTGGATGCCAAGTACGCTTCGGCCTTCTCAGCCACGCCACGGGGGTCGCGGTGGTAAGGGTCACCCGTGCGGGGGTTCACGATGGAGAAGTTCAGCGCGAGCGTCTTCTCGATGCGGAACGTGTCGATGAAGGCCGAGGTCACATCCGGGATGAGCTGCATGTCGGATTCGGCGATGCCCTGGAAGCCGCGGATGGAAGATCCGTCGAAGAGCTGGCCGTGGACGAAGAAATCGAGGTCGACGCTCTTGGCCGGCACGTTGAAGTGCTGCTGGACACCAGGGAGGTCGGTGAAGCGGATATCGACGAATTTGACGTCTTCGTCTTTGATGAACTTGAGGACTTCGTCCGCAGTCTTGAACATCTATGCTCCTTATGCATATCAAGTAACAGGCCCGGAAGGCCGCGTGGTGCAGCCCATTCCAGGGGCCGGAGACACAAAAAGATCCCCGTTCCATGGTGGCTGGCAACTCATACCACCATAGGGAGATGGGATTTCCCGGGGGTGTCAGTATTGTTTCCGGCAGGTTACAGAATCATCTGTCGTGTAAACGGTAGTCGGCTGTCCGGTATCCGGTCCATCCGGGTCCGGTGGGCGAACACCCGCAGGCGTTGCGCGCCGGCGGCTGCTCCTGCGGGTCGGTTGGCAGTCATGCCAGCAGTTAGGCTTGGAGTGTGGTAGATCGAAAAGACATTGGCTCCTGGTTGAGCGGCCCGGACACTTCCGGAATCTCCAAATATCCCGGCGAACGGCTGGGCCTGCCCGAGTCCGGGCCGGGCTCCATGGCGCGAGCCGGCCGCCGCATCCTGGGCATCGTGGTGGACTGGGCGATCGCGCTGGTGATCAGCAATTTTGCCTTCGGCGGTGACTCGTGGGCAACTCTGGCTATTTTTGCCGCAGAGCAAATCCTCCTGATTGGAACGCTGGGATACAGCATCGGTCACAGGATCGCCGGAATTCACGTGGTTCGCTTGGGCGGTGGCCCTGCGGGACCTTTGGCCGCAGTGGTTCGAACCCTCCTTCTATGCCTGGTCATTCCTGCTGTGGTGTTCGATCCCGACCAGCGCGGCCTGCATGACAAAGCGATGAACACGATCCTCATCAGGATGTAAACGTAGTCAGCCCCAACGAAAACCGCCCCTGTCTCAACGTGAGAGACAGGGGCGGTTTCAGTTAATGGGGATCAGCGTCCGCGGGCTGCCTTGCGGTCCGGGCGGGCCTTGTAGGGGTCAATGCCTTTGGGGATCGGCAGCCGGTTTCCAAGGGAGTTGATGCGCTTTGACACGGCGTTAACTTCTACCTTGGTCAGTTCGTTCTTCAGTTTGCCCATGGTCTTGGCCAGTTTGTTCAAGGGCACCTGGCCTTCACCGCGACCTGATTCCAGAACATGGATGGTGACGTTGGGCAGGATGCGGGTGAGGCGCTTACGCTCGGCATCGACCAACGGCTTGACGCGGTGTGTGGGCCCTTCGCTGACAAGGACCACACCCGGACGGCCAATGGCCATGAAGACGGCGTCCTGTGTGCGCGGGTTAACGGCAACAGGCTGATCTTGCGTTACCCAACCGCGGCGAAGAGTACCCAAAGCGGCGCCGGAAGCGCCCGGCTGGTTCTCAATCTGCGCGAAGGCGGCCTTTTCTGCCCGACGGGAGAGAATGAAAACTGCCGCGAGAAGACCCAGCGGAATACCAATGATCAGACCGGTAACCCAGTTCTCCAGCAGGAAGCCGATAAGGAGGGCCACGGCAACCACTGCAAGGAATGCCAGCAGCATGACCCAGACAACCTGCGGGTCATTCCGCCTGGTCATCTTGAAGACTTCAGCGATCTGCTTCAGTTGGCTAGGCTTCTTGGCCTTGGCTTCCTTGGGCTTGCGCTTGAACAGCCCACGCTTGGGTGCGTCGGCCGAGGGGGTCGAATTGCTGGAATCAGAGGAGTTCGCCATAGTGCCTTAATTCTACGTGATGGACACAGAAGGACCGGACGCCGTTACGTGGGCATCCGGTCCTTCGCTGCTGATCGGTGGTGTCTAGCTGTGGGCGGCGAGGATGGTGGAGGCTTCCTGGCGGGTGGTGCCGGAGGACTCGATGTGTGCCAGGGCTGCGGGGATTTCCCAGCCCTTCTTGCGCATGGCCGTGGCCCACAAACGCCCTGCACGGTACGAGGACCGCACCAACGGACCCGACATGACACCAAGGAACCCGATTTCTTCGGCCTCGTTCTGAAGGTCCACGAACTCCTGCGGCTTGACCCAACGGTCCACGGGCAAGTGCCGCTCGGACGGGCGCAGGTACTGGGTAATGGTGATCAAATCACACCCGGCCGCGTGCAGGTCCCGCAACGCTTCGGAAATTTCCTCGCGGGTCTCGCCCATGCCCAGGATCAGGTTGGACTTGGTCACCATGCCCAAATCCCGGCCCTGCGTGATTACGTCCAAGGAGCGCTCGTACCGGAACGCCGGACGGATCCGCTTGAAAATCCTCGGCACGGTCTCCACGTTGTGCGCGAACACCTCGGGCTTGGAATCGCAGATCGCCGCGATGTGCTCTGGCTTGCCGGAGAAGTCCGGGATCAACAACTCCACCCCGGTGCCGGGGTTCAGTTCGTGGATTTTCCGGACGGTTTCGGCGTACAACCACACCCCCTCATCGGCGAGGTCATCACGGGCCACCCCGGTCACGGTGGCGTAGCGTAGCTGCATGGCCTGGACACTGCGGGCCACCTTGGTGGGTTCGAACATGTCCACCGGGGAGGGCTTGCCGGTATCGATCTGGCAGAAATCACAGCGCCGGGTGCACTCGGACCCGCCGATCAGGAACGTCGCTTCCTTGTCTTCCCAGCACTCGAAAATGTTCGGGCAGCCGGCCTCCTCACACACCGTGTGCAGGCCTTCCTTCTTCACCAGGTTCTTGAGCTGGACAAACTCCGGCCCCATCTGGACCTTGGCCTTGATCCACTCAGGCTTACGTTCAACCGGGACCGCCGAGTTACGCTGCTCAACGCGCAGCAACTTACGGCCTTCAGGTGCCAAGGTCACTGGAGTGCTCCTTCGGGTGTGGAAACGAGTGCTTCTTCGTGCTTGCTGAATTCTTCAACAAAGCGGTCAACGATGTCGGCCGGGTTGATGGTCCGGCCGGTTTCCAGCGACATGGTGGTGACGCTGGCGTCGGTGATGCCACAGGCGATGATCTGGGCATAGGGCGCCAGGTCATTACTGCAGTTGATGGCTACGCCGTGCATGGTGACGCCGTCCAGGACCCGAATGCCGATTGCCGCAATTTTGCGGTCAGGGCCGTGCTCGTCGGCGAGGATCCAGACTCCGGCCCGGCCTTTGACCGTGACTGCCTTGATGCCGTAGTCCTGCATGACGGCGATCATGATCGCTTCTAGGCGTTCCACGTAATCGCGGATGCCGGCACGGTTCTTGAGCTTGAGGATTGGATAAGCAATGAGCTGGCCAGGGCCATGCCAGGTCAGTTTCCCGCCGCGATCCACGGGAACCACAGGAGTCCCGTCAAAGGGGCGCTCGTGGTCTTCGGTGAGCTTGCCCGCCGTGTAGACGGCGGCGTGCTCGAGGATCAAGACGGTGCTGTTTTTCTCGCCCGCAACAACTTTGTTGTGGATTTCGCGTTGCAGGTCCCAGCCCTGCATGTAATCAACGAAGTCCGGGGCAAGACCCAGTTGTGAAAACTCTAGAGTCATGGGTTCAAGCTTAGACCCCGCAGGAGACTGGCCATGGTTTTGTGGTGAAGCTCTCAGTCGCATCCCGGGTGGTCGGTACCGGGCCGCTGACGAGGCAGGGGCTGTGGATAACTTCTGCGCAAATTCCTGCATTCCGGTACACCTTGTTTATGGAAACTCTGGACACCCCCGAGGCCGTGGCTCCCCACGTTCCGGGTTATGTAATATCCCGCCCTCTGGGTCATGGCAGCAGCTCGACTGTTTGGCTCGCCACGAGGGATAAGGACGGTGCGCGCTTTGCGATCAAGTGCGCCAGGCCAGATGCCGCCGGTGCGGGGCTGAGGGGAATGCCTCATGTTGCGGGGGACGCCGTCCGGGAGATGAGGCTCCTCTCGGGGCTCAAGCACAAGCACCTCATACGTGTTCACGAAGTCCTTCCGGTGCGTGGGATGGCGGAGGGAACGCTGGGGGTGGTCATGGACTACGCAGCGGGAGGCTCGCTGGGCAACCTGATCTCTGCGAGGGGGAAGCTGCGGATCGGAGAAGCCGTGACCATCCTGACTCCCGTCGCCCAGGCATTGGATTACCTGCACGCCAACGGTGCGGAGCACGGGGACGTGGCACCTGGAAACGTCTTGTTTACTGCAGAAGGAATGCCATTGCTGGCAGATTTTGGTCTTGCCGCAAAGGTGGGGGACAAGCCGCACGGCCCCGGGCCAGGAACGCCGGGCTTCATGGAACCCGCGGCGCAGGCAGCCGGGAACGGGGAGTATTCCGGGTCAAGCCTGCAACCGCAACGGGATGTCTATTCGCTCGGAGCGGTGGGCTGGTATTGCCTGACGGGAACAATACCGGGGCCGGAACAGGACCGTCCGCCCTTATCAATCCTCGTACCTGATGTCCCGAAGGCCTTGGTGGCTGCCCTTGAAGCTGCCTTGGACGGCAATGCCCGCAATCGGCCCTCGGCGAAGGAGCTTGGCACGGCGATCTTCAGGAGCGCTGCTCCTGAGCCGCTGGATCTGTCCGGCGCCGTGCATGCCTCGGTGATCCCTGAATTGCTGACCAGACGCGAGACTTTGGGGCGTTCACCACGCCGTCCAACCCGTTGGCTGACGGCGTGGTGGAGACGATTGCACCGGCTGCCCATGCCGGAGCTTCGGGCGGCACATCCTTCTCGCAGTCTACGCGGCCGCCCCCGCTGTGGGGGTGGCGGTCGGCCACTGGCCATGACAGCGGTGGTAGTGCTGATTGGTGTCGGGTGGTGGATCACCTGGCAGCAGAGCGTCCCGACGACGGCGATTGTCCAACCAGCCGCGACCGAAACCGGCCTTGCCGTCCCCGGTGAAAGGGCGGATCCCGGGGCCGCGCAGGATCTTTCGAACACCCCGGACCTCCCGCCGGCACTCGCGGAAGGGCTGCGATCCCAGGATCCCTTGATTGCGATCCCGGCATTGTCAGCCGTGCGCGACATTGCCTTGGGGAACCGGCGCTTGGAGCTTTTGCAGACAGTTAATGCGCCGGGTTCACCGGCCGAGGCCACCGATAAACAGTTGGGCGATTATCTACGGGGCGCGGGGACGGCGTTTGCAGGACTCCACACAGCCTTGACAGCTTTGGCCGTGGATGGACCCCCGCAGGGAGACCGTGTGCTGGTGTCCGTAACAGCCACTACGTCCGGATATGAGGAACGCCTGGCATCAGGGGAGGTTGTCAGGACCGAGGGCGCAGGGGCGCCACAGCAGCTCCGGCTGGACGTGGTTCGAACAGACGGGCGCTGGCAGATCTCGGGAATCCTCGAGGCCGCACCCGCAAGAAATGGCATGGCTGAGTGACGGCAGCTCGGAGTGGTAGCTGGAACTTCGGCGTGAGCACAACACACCATCACCAGCACGAGCCGAGGACCTGTCAGCTGCTCATTTCCTGGCGCAGCCATGCCATGGCGTCAGGGAGGGAGGGGTGCAACCAGTGGAAGCCGGCCTCCTGCAGCCGAGCGGGTTCCATCCGCTGGTTGGCCATGATGAGTTCATCCGCCAGTCCGCCCAGAACCAGCTTCAGGGCTGGTCCGGGCACCCGAAGGAAAGCCGGCCGGTGGAAGGCCTTGGCGAGTTCGGCAACGATGGTGTTGACGTCTGCACTCTGCGGGGCGCAAACATTTACCGGCCCTTCCAGGTTTCCTGTGATCAGGTATGCGAGGGCGCGGGCTTCGTCGGCCAACGTGATCCATGGCCAGTACTGGCGGCCGTTGCCGAACGGTCCTCCCAGCCCCAGCTTCAATAAGGGCAGCAGCGGCCCCAGAGCTCCGCCGGAGGTGCTGAGCACCACACCGGTTCGCGGAGTCACCACTCTTACTGCCGATGGCGAGGTCCTGGCCATTCGCTCCCATTCGAAGGTCAGATGCCCCAGCACGCCGGTGCCTTGGGCTGCATCTTCCCGCAGGACACCATCGCGGGAAGCGCCATAAAAGCCGGAAGCGGATTGGCTGATGAACGTGCCCGGTGGTGTGCTGAGTCGCCGCATGGCATTAGTCAGGGTCTGCGTGGGCCGAATGCGGGATTCCGTGAGGACTTTGATCCTGCGTTTGGTCCATGGACGGTCTCCGATTCCAGCGCCGGAGAGGTTGACCACAGCATCTGCGCCGTCCAGGACAGTCTCATCAAGCTCACCCTTGTCCGGATCCCACGTCCATTCAAACGCCGATTCAGCTGGTCTCCGCACCAAGCGGATCACCTCGTTGCCTTCAGCGGTCAACTGCTCGGACAGGGCGGTTCCGATCATTCCCGAAGCTCCGGACATCACGATTCTCATGACCCATCTCACCATGGCGAACGCTTGTGGTGGAAACGGCAGTGGATGCCGCAACTGAGGGGTGCCTCTTGACTATGATCGAACAATGACCTCCTCCAGCTACCTCCGTTTCCCGCATGTGCACGGCGATCTGGTCACCTTTGTGGCCGAAGACGACATCTGGATCGCACCCCTTTCAGGCGGCCGCGCCTGGCGCGTTTCCTCCCAGCAATTGCCGGCCAGGAACCCGCGGTTCACTCCGGATGGCAAGAGGCTGGTCTGGACCACAATTGTGGGCACGTCACCGGAGGTGGTGACGGCAAACGTTGACGGCGGCGGGTACAGGCAGCTCACCTACTTCGGGCACAGCACCACCAAGGTCAAAGGCTTCACACCAGCAGGGAACGTTGTGGTGACGAGCGCCTTCCAACAGGCCGAAAGCCGACACACACACGCCTACAGCCTCCCGCTGGACGGTGGCGCCGCCGTCGAACTGCCCTTCGGGCCAGTGGAGGCTGTTGCCTTCGGTCCTGAAATTGGTGACGAGAAACCTGTTGTCCTGGCAAGTGTGCTCTCACGCGAGCCCGCATGGTGGAAGCGCTACCGGGGCGGCACGGCCGGGAAGCTCTGGATCGATGCTGACGGAAACGGTGAGTTCGAGCGGCTTGTGAAGGAGATCGACGGAAACCTGACCGACCCCCTGTGGATCGGCGGCCGGATCGCCTTCCTTTCGGATCACGAAGGTTACGGAAACCTTTATTCGGTACTCCCGGATGGTTCCGGGCTGCGCCGGCATACGGACCACGAGGACTTCTACGTCCGCCACGCCAGCACGGACGGCAACCGGGTGGTCTTTGAATCGGCAGGCGAGCTTTGGATGTTGCCGTCCTTGGACGCCGAAGCCGAGCCCGTTAAATTGGACGTTACCCTTGGCTCGGCATCTCCGGGTCGGCGCCCCGCGCCTCTGAAGACGTCGGCCCACTTGGGTGATGTCATCCCCAACGCCACCGGTACCGCCAGCGCTCTTGAAGCGCACGGGACCATCCACTGGCTCCGTCACAAGGACGGACCTTCGCGGGTGGTTGAGGCGACACCCGGGGTACGCGCAAGGCTTCCCCGGCCACTCACAGATGGCCGAATCGCCTACATCGCCGATCATGGGGGAGTGGAGGCGTTGTACGTCAAGCGCATCGCTGCCCGCCTGGCTGCTGTGGTGCAACTTCCCAAGGTCATTGCTGAACAACCTGCGCCCGTTGCAGAAGAATCAGCCCCTCTTCCGAAGCCTGTTGCCGCATCCAATGTGTTGGGAACGGCAAACGCTGCGGCAGTCACGCACTCCGCGGACGCGCCCGCGGAGCAAGCACAGGCCGGCTCGGCTGCAAGCGCCAACACCGAGCCATCAGCTGACACTGCAGGCGGTGCCTCTGCACCTGCAGTTGCGGTGGCATCCGAAGATTCCGCGGAGCTTCGTTTGGAGTTCCCGGCCCCTAGCCGGACGGTTGCGTTGGAAACCAGCCCGGATGGTCGTTGGATTGCTGTCGGCACCTCGTTCGGCGACGTCTTCATTGCAGACACCTCGGCAGGAACACTGGAGCGCCTGGTCAGCGTCGGCGAGGGCAGCATCGAGCAATTGTCGTGGTCCAGTGACTCCCGGTGGCTTGCCTGGTCAGAGCCGGTAACGTCCTTCGGTTCGCGGAGCAAACTCCGCATTGCCCGTCCGGCAGAGCCCGCAGCAGAGATCATCGACGTCACGGACGGCCGGTTCTGTGACGAGTCTCCTCAATTCACGCCTGACGGAAAGTTCCTGGCATTCCTGTCCAACAGGAGTTTCGACCCCGTCTACGACGGTCATTCCTTCGACCTCTCCTTCCCAAGTCCCATCAAGCCGTACATGGTTGCCTTGGCCGCGGACACGCCGTCGCCGTTCGGCCCGTCCGTGGACACGCTTGAGGACGCCGCGCCGTTTGCGGCCACATCAGCGGCGGCCAAGTCAGGCGACGTCAAGTCCGACGCCGGTGACGCTGCTGCCGTGCGCGTGGACCCGGAGGGGCTGGCCCACCGGGTCATTGCTGTGCCGGTACCCCAAGGTAACTACTCGCAGCTGTCTGTGGGTGACGGCGCACTGTTGTGGCTTGACACCGAACTTTCCGGTGTCATGGGCGATGGGCGGGGAACCCTCCAGGACAAGAAGACACCGCCATCCCTGGTCCGATATGACCTTGCCAAGCGCAAGCAGGCCACGCTGGTCAAGGCAGTGGACAGCTACCGGTTGTCTGGCGATCTTAGCCGGATCGTTTACGTGCTGGACAAGCAAGTCACGTCTGTCCCTGCTGAGAGCAAGGTGGAAGAAGACT
This sequence comes from Arthrobacter sp. 9V, assembly GCF_902506065.1. Lineage (GTDB taxonomy): Bacteria > Actinomycetota > Actinomycetes > Actinomycetales > Micrococcaceae > Arthrobacter. Next base: position 2,867,051 of record NZ_LR732912.1, on the reverse strand, counting down.
CCGCTGAGCTTGTAAAGGTGGAGCTGAACCGGGTTCGAGTCATCATGGACCCTGTGGCTGCTTGGGGGCAGGCTTTCGACGAAGCCTGGAGGCTGCAGAGGGACTTCTTCTGGACTGCCGACATGGCGGGCCAGGACTGGGATTCCGTGTACAAGCGCTACCGTCCTATTGTTGACAGGCTCGGGTCCCACGATGACCTGGTTGACCTGCTGTGGGAGATCCACGGCGAGCTGGGCACCTCGCACGCCTACGTCAAGCCCGCCCCCGTCACCGAGCCTGGACGAAACGGCCAGGGCAGGCTTGGTGCGGAGTTCCAGCTCGGCGACAAGGGCTGGGAAATTACCCGGATCCTGGCAGGCGAGTCCTCCGATCCCCTGGCTACTTCACCGTTGACCCGTCCTGGCGCGGATGCGAAGGTGGGCGACATCCTGCTGGCGATCGACGGCGTCGAGCTTTCAGCGGTGCTGACCCCGGCGATGCAGTTGGTGGGTTCGGCGGGCAGGACCGTTGAACTGACCCTCTTGAATGGCGAGGGCCATGGTGGCGCTGCCGGTGCCCAACGACGCGTGGCAGTAGTTCCCGTGCGTGATGAGGAACGGTTGCGGTACCAGGATTGGGTCCGGGCGAACCGACGCACAGTCCGCGAGGCCTCGGACGGAAAGTTCGGCTACCTGCACGTCCCGGACATGATGGCCAACGGTTGGGCGCAGCTGCACCGCGATTTGGACACCGAGACGGCCTTGGATGGCCTGATTGTGGATGTGCGCCGGAACCGCGGTGGACACACATCCCAGCTGGTTGCCGAACTGATCGGACGCAAGGTCACGGGATGGAGTATGCCGCGTGGTGAAAAGCCCCGGACCTACCCACATCACGCTCCACGTGGTCCGGTGATCATCCTCGCCGATGAATTTGCCGGATCCGATGGCGACATCATCACCCAGGTTTCCAAGCTCAGGGGCATTGGTCCCGTTATTGGTACGCGTACGTGGGGAGGCGTTGTGGGCATTGATAACCGCTTCTCACTTGCTGATGGCACAGGTGTCACGCAGCCCCGATACGCCACATGGTTCAGCGGCGGGATAGGTTGGGACGTCGAAAACCGGGGCGTGGAGCCGGACATCGAGGTACTCTTTCCGCCGCACGCGTATGCGGCCGGAACTGATCCGCAGTTGGAGTATGGGATTGGCGCACTGAAGGAAATGATCCAGGAACTGCCCACAGACCGTCCACCACTGCGCGAGGGCTACCGAAAGCTCCGACCGGCACCATTGCCGTCGCGTCCCAAAAAGGGTTAGTCCACGCGTAAACATGGAAAGAGCCCCGCCACTTCCCTGAGGAAGTGGCGGGGCTCTTGCTTACTTTCAGGGCTGCGGTGTTCAACCCCGTGTGATGCTATGCGGCGAGGGTGGCATCCAAAGTGATTTCGATGCTGGCCAATGCGCCGGAAACCGGGCAGCCGGTCTTGGCGTCTTCGGAGATACGGCGGAAGTCTTCCTCGGAGAGACCGGGGACCTTGGCCGTCATGGTCAAGTGGCTGCCGGTGATACCGGTGCCGGGAACAAACGTGACGTCTGCCTTGGTGTTGACTTCTTCCGCGGTGAATCCTTCGCCTGCAAGGGCGTGGCTGAACGCCATGGAGAAGCACGCGGAGTGGGCAGCGGCGATCAGTTCTTCAGGGCTTGTCTTGCCACCGGACTGCTCAGTGCGGGCCTTCCAGGTGACATCGAACGTGCCCAGTCCCGAGCTGTCCAGCGTTGTGTTGCCGGCGCCCTCGATCAGGTTGCCGTTCCAAACCGTGTGTGCGGTGCGTGTTGCTGCCATGTCCACTCCTTGGGGTCGTTGTGAGTCGGCAACCAGCCTTCGGCAGGTGCCACCGGGATCAATCCTATGGATTTGCTTCCCGGACCGCACGGCTATTCCGCTGATGGTGGATTGTGACCCCCACAGCGGGGCCGGGAACTAGTTCCAGAGGGTGGCAATGGCGATGTTGATCAATGCCAGGCCACCTACGCTGTGGGCCAGCCCGGTGGAAACCGGCTCGCCGTTCTTAACCTTGCGCGAGCCGATAACGGCGAGAACAGCTACCGCCACTGCAATGGCGAATTTGACGCCGAGTTTGAAGTAGTTGGGATCTGCGTCCGGCAGCAGGGGAAGCACGCCCATCATGGCAATGCCTGTGAGGAGCTGAAGGAAGGCGCCGTCGCGCTGGCGCGGGTGGACAGTAGGCGTCTTGAGCGTGGCGATCCAGTAGCCCACAATCATGGCTGCGCCGACGATGTGCAAGAACACCAGGATGTTGAAGAGAATACTCATGACCTCAGCTTATCCAGTTGGTTCTACGTCCTGTAGCAAAGCCACGCGGACGCGAGCCAGGAGCCGATGAAGCGGGCGGATAGTCAGAGCAATCGGCATACACAGCAGAAAGGGCAGGCTACCGGTTTCGGTAGCCTGCCCTTGTGCTGATGCAGTGGTACTTAGTGGCGTTTGGTCCTAGAGACCGAGGTCTGCTTCGAAAGCGCCCTCTTCAAGGCGGGCCTTGAGAGTCTGCAGGAAGCGGCCTGCGTCCGCACCATCCACCAGACGGTGATCGTACGTCAGCGACAGGTACATCATGGAGCGGATGGCGATCGAGTCGTCGCCGTTCTCGTCGGCAACCACAACGGCCCGCTTGACGATCGCACCGGTTCCGAGAATGCCTACCTGAGGCTGGTTAATGATGGGGGTGTCAAACAGTGCACCAACGGAACCGATGTTGGTGATGCTGAAGGTGCCGCCGGAAAGCTCGTCCGGGCCGATCTTGCCATCGCGGGTACGGCCTGCGACGTCGGCGATCTTGCTGGCCAGGCCAGCAAGGTTCAGGTTGCCGGCGTCGGAAATGACGGGAACCAGAAGGCCCTTGTCAGTGTCCACTGCGATCGCCAGGTGCTCGGCGTTGTGGTACGTGATTTCCTGCTTGGATTCGTCGTACGCGGCGTTCAGCTTCGGGTGCTGCTTGAGAGCCTCGGCCACCGCCTTGGCGATGAACGGCAGGAAGGTGAGCTTGACGCCGTTCTGGGCCTGGAACGAGTTCTTGGCCTTGAGGCGGAGCTTGGCGATCTTGGTCATGTCGACCTCGTGCACCTGGGTCAGCTGAGTGGAGACCTCAAGGGACTCACGCATACGGCGGGCAATGACCTGACGGATACGCGGGGCCTTCTCGGTGGTGCCTCGCAGCGAGGACGCCACTACCGGGGCTGCGGCCTTGGCAGCCGGAGCAGCCGCCGGAGCAGCTGCAGCGGGGGCTGCGGCTGCCTGCTTGGCTTCAGCGGCGGCCAGGACGTCCTGCTTGCGGATGCGGCCACCGACGCCCGTGCCGGAAACCGAGGCGATGTCCACGCCGTGCTGGTTGGCAAGCTTGCGAACCAGGGGAGTTACGTAACCGGATTCCGAAGAACCTTCTGCTGCGGGAGCAGCGGGGGCCGGTGCAGCGGAAGGTGCAGGAGCGGCCGCTGCGGGAGCGGGAGCAGCTGCGGGTGCCGGAGCGGCTACGGGTGCCGGAGCGGCTGCGGGTGCAGGAGCTGCTGCAGGTGCCGGAGCGGCAGGAGCTGCTGCGGGTGCCTCGGCTGCGGGAGCAGGGGCGGCTGCCGGGGCTGCTGCACCGGAACCGATGACGGCCAGAACGGAGCCAACCTCAGCGGTCTCGTCCTCGCTGACACGGATTTCCTGCAGCGTGCCCGCTACCGGGGAAGGAATCTCGGTGTCAACCTTGTCAGTGGACACCTCCAGGAGCGGCTCGTCAACCTCAACGGTGTCGCCTACGGCCTTGAGCCAGCGGGTGACAGTACCTTCGGTGACGCTTTCGCCCAGTGCAGGGAGAGTTACTTCATGGCCTTCGCCGCCGGAAGCAGCGGGGGCCTCAGGGGCAGGCGCTTCTTCAGCTGCAGGCGCAGCAGCAGCCTCTGCGGGTGCAGTTTGCTCGGCAGGGGCAGCGGGTGCTTCCTCAGCCGGTGCGGCTTCAGGTGCCGGAGCGGCTGAGCCGGAGCCGTCGCCGATACGGACCAAGGGGGCGCCTACTTCGGCCGTCTCGTCTTCAGCGACGAGGATTTCTTCGATGACGCCAGAGATCGGAGAAGGGATTTCAGTGTCTACTTTGTCGGTTGAAACCTCGAGCAACGGCTCGTCGATCTCCACCCGGTCACCAACCTGCTTGAGCCAGCGGGTGACGGTTCCTTCGGTGACACTCTCACCGAGGGCGGGCAAGTTAACGGATTCAGACATGTCGTCCCCGTTCTCCTTATTGATCTTTGTGCGGATGAATTCTGCTGGTCCGGGTCAGGTGCATGCGGCATATTCCGCCACACGCACCTGACCCGTGGGTCTTGGTAAGACTTAGCCGTGGAGAGCCTTGCCCGCGAGGGCAAGGTGGGCTTCGCCCAGGCTTTCGTTCTGGGTGGGGTGGGCGTGTACCAGCTGGGCCACGTCCTCCGGGTAGGCTTCCCAGTTCACGATCAGCTGGGCTTCACCGATCTGCTCGCCCATGCGGGAGCCGATCATGTGGATGCCCACCACGGGGCCATCCTTCTGGCGGACAAGCTTGACGATGCCACCGGTGCCCAGGATTGAGCTCTTGCCGTTGCCGGCCAGGTTGTATTCCTGGGTCTGCACCTGGTCGTCGCCGAACTTCTCCTTGGCGGCCTTTTCGGTGTAGCCCACCGTGGCGATTTCAGGCTCGCAGTAGGTGACCTTGGGGATGTTGATGTCCTCGACGATTGCCGGGTTCAGGCCGGCGATTTCCTCTGCGACAAAGATGCCCTGCTGGTAGCCGCGGTGTGCAAGCTGGACGCCGGGGACGATGTCGCCAACGGCGTAGATGTTGCCGACGCCGGTGTGGAGGCGCTCGTTGGTGATGACGAAGCCGCGGTCGATGGTGATACCGGCTTCTTCGTAGCCAAGGTTGGCGGTCACTGGACCACGGCCAACTGCAACGAGCAGGAGGTCGGCTTCGAAGGTCTGGCCATCAACCAAGGTGACCTTGACGCCGTCGTCGTTCTGCTCAACGCCCTGGAAGAAGATACCGGTGGTGAACTTGATGCCGCGCTTCTTGAATGCACGCTCAAGGTTCTTCACGATCGCGGCGTCCTCGTTGGGGACCAGCGAGGGGAGGCCTTCGATGATGGTGACGTCCACGCCGAAGGACTTCCAGACGGAAGCGAACTCGACACCGATGACGCCGCCGCCCAGGACAATGGCGCTCTTGGGGATGTAGTCCATGGTGAGGGCTTGGTCGGAGGTGATGACCTTGCCGCCGATTTCCAGGCCGGGCAGGGACCGGGAGTAGGAACCCGTGGCCAGAACGATGTTCTTGCCCGTGTAGGAGGTGCCGTTCACGACGACGGTGTTGTTGCCCTGAAGCTTGCCTTCACCCTCAATGACGGTGATGCCCTTGGACTTGATAAGTCCCTGGAGGCCCTTGAACTTTCCGGCGATGATGCCGTCCTTGTAAGCGTTCACGGCCGACATGTCGATGCTGTCGAGCGTGACGTTCACGCCGTACTTGGCGGAATCGCGTGCATGGTCAGCCAATTCGGCCGAGTGCAGGAGTGCCTTGGTGGGAATGCAACCGTTGTGCAGGCAGGTTCCGCCGAGCTTTGCCTTTTCCACAAGGCCAACGGTGAACCCAAGCTGAACGGCCCGCAGGGCAGTGGCGTAGCCGCCGCTGCCGCCACCGAGTACCAGGATGTCGAATTCTTGCGCAGTTGCCTGATCGGCCACTAAAACGCTCCCTCGCGTGAATGATGACACGGGACTGGTGTCATCTGGTCTTTGGAACTTGTTCTGCCGTGATTATGCCAGCACCTAAGTTCTCTTGCATTTGTGACTATCGAGTTCACCTTAGCGAACCACCTACCCATGCTCCACCCTCTGCGGGCGTTTTGGGGAGCGCTTGTGTCCAGACTCACGTTCACTTGTGACACAGCGCTACACCCCGCATAATTCCGGGGTTGCACGGGCGGCCGCCGGAGATCCGGCAGGCAGCCCGGGCAGCCCCGGAAGGCAGGACGTGCTAGGCAGAGGCGGCCAGGAGGTCCTCGGCGTAGGCAACCAAGGTTCGGACGGTGCATCCGGTACCCTGCTTGGGCGTGTATCCATACGGAGCGCCGTTGTTGAACGACGGCCCGGCGATGTCCACGTGGGCCCACGGGATCTGCTGCCCGGCGTCGTCTTTGCCCACGAATTCGCGGAGGAAGACCGCTGCGGTCATCATGCCGCCGTTACGCTCACCAATGTTGGCCAGGTCCGCCACTTGTGAATCCAGGCTGGGACGGAGTTCTTCGGGCAAAGGCATGGGCCAGACAAGTTCGCCTGCCCTGTCAGCGGCTGACTTCAACGCAGCGGTGACGGAGTCTGACCCCATGATGCCGGCAGTGCGCAAACCAAGGGCGATCAGCTGAGCACCTGTCAGTGTTGCGACGTCGATGATCGCATCCGGCTTCTCCAAGCTGGCCGCGACGATGCCGTCGGCCATCACCAGACGCCCTTCAGCGTCTGTGTTCAGAACCTCAACAGTTTTGCCGCCGTAGATCGTGAATACGTCAGCGGGCCGGGCTGCGGCGCCTGAAGGCATGTTCTCTGCAATGCAGAGCCATGCGGTCGCCTTGAGGGGCAAACCGAGGGAGGCGATGGCCAAGACAGTGTTAAGTACGACGGCGGCGCCGGCCATGTCGCTCTTCATATCACCCATGCCGAGGGCCGGTTTGATGGAAATACCGCCGGTGTCGAACGTGATGCCCTTGCCGACGAGGGCAATCTTCTTTGTGGCCTTGGCGGGGGCGTATTCGACTTTGACCAGGCGCGGCTGGCGGGTAGAGCCCTTGCCGACGCCGAGGATACCTCCAAAGCCTTCTTTTTCCAGGCGCTTTTCATCCCAGACGGTGATCTTGACCGGAAGGCCTTTGGCCAGTTCCTTGGCGGACTCGGCGAAGGACTCGGGGTACAGGTGGCTCGGCGGTTGGTTGACCAGTGTGCGGGTTGAGTTGACGGCTCGAGCCAGCACGATGGCGCGGTCCAGGGCAGGCTGGGCAGACCTGGCATCCACATCGGAGAAAATCAGCGCCTTTGCCACAGGTGCCTTCAGCCCGTCCTTGCTGGAACGGAACTCTGTATAGGAATAGGCGCCCAATGCGGCGCCTTCGGCAACAGCCGCGACATCGGCGAGGGTCGCCGTCGGGAAGGCCAAAGTAACCGAAGGTGTACCGGCCAGCTGGCGCACGGCGGACCCCGCAGCGCGCCGCAGGGCTTCTTCGCCCAGGTTTCGGTCATCAGGAAGCTTTCCCACTCCTGCAAGGACAAGAATCCCTGAGCCTGTCTCGGGCAAGCCCGGGAGCCGGTGGGCTTGATCGGCAGCGCCGGTGATTCCCAAGAGCTTCAGCGACCCTGCAAGGGATTCGGCGGCCTTCGCGCTCAACGGATTGGACAGCAGAACCGGCCCATCCGTACCTTGCGCAACGCCAATCACAAGTGCGTCGCTGGGGGACTTTTTCAGGTCCTTGGCGATGATGCCCAGGATGATGTCAGTAGTCTTGACCACGAGGATGTGTCCTCACTTCTCTCTGCATTGCATGGCGGGGCCGCATGTTTGGCGGCCTGCCCCGATACGCGCCCGACGTCGTCCGGCGACGGCGGCCTTGGTCTTCTGGTCCGGCATCGCAAAAGGACGAGGACCAGTTTCGATCGTAGTCTCTCTGAGCGCTGAGGACGGCAATTAATGAGAGCTGCGGCACACCAGCGGCAGGAATGACCCTTGGCCGTGCGGCGTTGTAAGAATTAATACCGCTCCGCAGCCGAATGTTGGTGCGGGATCTACCTGACTTTGTCATTGCGAAAGGAACACGCCGTGTTTGAACGGATATCCGGCTCCCTCCTGGACCCCGAATCGCTGTATGCGCGAAACATAGAGACGTTCCACAGCCCTGAGCTTCGCGGGTTGAACATGGTCATGGGATTCACGGGCTTTGCCGATGCCGGTCACGTAGTCCGGCAGATCAACGCGGAACTGTTGGACGAACTCGGCGCGGAGGTGGTGGCCATGTTCGATGCCGACCAACTCATTGACTACCGTTCCAGGCGGCCTCACATCAGCTTCGTGGAGGACCATCTTCAGGACTACCAGGCGCCAAAGCTGGGCTTGTACAAGCTCAATGACGGCCTCGGCCAGCCGTTTCTGCTTTTGGCCGGCTTCGAGCCGGACCTCCAGTGGGAGCGCTTCTCGCGGGCGGTGGTTGGAATCGTGGAAGAACTCGACGTCAACTTGGTGACCTGGATCCATTCCATTCCCATGCCCGTGCCGCACACCAGGCCTGTGGGCGTCACGGTCCACGGCAATATGCCCGAGCTCATTGAGGGAATTTCGAGTTGGAAGCCCACCGTTGACGTTCCCGCCGCCATTGGACACATTCTTGAACTCCGCCTCACCGAAGCCGAACGCAACGTTGCCGGATACGTCATCCATGTCCCGCATTACCTCTCTGAAGCGGAGTACCCGCCTGCCGCTGTAGCCGGTTTGGAATACCTGGGGGCCGCAACGTCGCTCATGCTGCCAACGGACAGGCTTCGTGAAGCCGGACGCGAAGTAGGCCGGCAGATTGCCGAGCAGATCCAGGCTTCCGAGGAAGTCCAGGCAGTAGTGACAAATCTTGAGACGCGGTACGACGAGAAATCAGAAGGTATCGTCCGCCGCTCGCTGTTGGCTGATGAGAATGATGAACTGCCCAACGCAGAAGACATCGGGGCCGCGGTCGAGGCCTATTTGGCGCGTAAAGACTCGCCTCAATAAATCTGCTTTGAGTGGGCGGCAGGCATAATTAGGGGGTGAATGCTTCCCGCTCCTGGCTCATCTGGACGATCGGCGTATTCGCCTACCTGGTGGCGGTGGCGCAGCGGACCTCCTTCGGTGTGGCAGGTCTGGAGGCCACTGACAGATTTCATGCCAGCGCCTCGGCCATCTCTTTCTTCACCGTGCTCCAATTGCTGGTCTACGCAGGTTTGCAGATCCCCGTGGGCGTCCTGGTGGACAGATTTGGTTCCCGGGCCATGATTGCCGGCGGTGCCGTGCTGATGGGTCTGGGGCAGTTGCAATTGGCTTTTGCGGACAGTGTCCCCGGAGGTGTCCTGGGCCGGGTCCTGGTGGGCGCCGGCGATGCGATGACCTTCATCTCGGTGATCCGCCTGGTCCCTTTGTGGTTCGCTCCTGCCAAGGTGCCGCTGGTCACCCAGCTGACCGGCATGTGTGGCCAACTTGGCCAACTCTTCAGTGTTGTTCCGTTCGCGCTGCTTCTTCACACGGCCGGTTGGACGCCAGCCTTCCTGACTCTGGCGGCGATGTCCGTGTTGGCCGTGGTCCTCGTCCTGGCAGTGCTCCGCGATGCCCCGCCGGGGCACCCGCCGCGGGAAACCGGCCAGGGCCTGCGAGCCACCGGCATCTCGTTGTCCCGTGCCTGGAAACAACCCGGAACCCGGCTGGGGCTATGGAGCCATTTCACCGTTCAATTCAGCGGGAATCTTTTTGCGATGACCTGGGGGTACCCCTTCCTGTTGTCTGCCCAGGGACTCGATGCCGGAACCGTCTCCGGCCTCATGGCCCTTTTCGTGGCAACCGCAATTGTTGCCGGGCCCGGCTTCGGGCGATTCGTTTCCAAACATCCCATGCGAAGATCCGCCATGGTGCTGTTGATTGCGTTGGCCACAGCCTTGGCTTGGGCTGCGGTGCTCATCCTTCCCGAGCGTGCCCCCTTGTGGCTCCTGGTGATTTTGGTGGTGGTGCTGGCCGTGGGCGGGCCCGGGTCCATGATCGGCTTCGACTTCGCCAGGACATTCAATCCCTCACACCGAATCGGCACGGCCACCGGTATTGTCAACGTCGGCGGCTTCGTCGCGGCGCTCGTCGCGATCTACCTCATCGGCTTGGTGCTGGACGTCCTGTACGCCAGTGGCTTCTCCGGAGGTGATCTCTATGGCCTCGCACCATTCCGTATTGCCCTCAGCGTGCAGTTCCTGCTGCTGGCCCTTGGAACCGTACTCATCCTTGTAACGCGGCGGAAGGTGCGCCGCCAGATGGCGAATCAGGGTATCCACGTGCAGCCGCTGCTGTCCGCCCTTGCAAGGCAGCGCCGGGAACGTATCGAGCGACGACGCGCGGCACGGGCCGGGTCTGCCGGCGAGGAATAACACCGCCCGCCGCTGGATTTGCCGCGCCGCTTTTCCACATAGGCATGATGGTCTCTGTTTCCTCCGGCCGGAGTTGAGCAGGGTGGAACCATGACTTCCAATACGACGCTCAGCATTCACCAACCCGAAGATATTCTTGGCTACATTCCCCACATGTTGGGTTATTGGCCCGAGGACAGCCTGGTGGCAATCACCATGCAAGGCAAAGTCCTTGGAGCTACGCTGCGCGTGGACCTGCCAAACCTGGGTTCATTGGAGGCGTACGCACATTTTGCAAACCATATCCGCAGTTTCCTGATTGCCGATGAGGACGCCAACGGGGTGGTGCTCGCGGTCTACAGCGACTCCGGGTGGGAAGACGGCAACGTGGTCCGGCAGGCCGTCCCGTTGCTCCAAGCCCTGCAGCTGAGTCTTGATGAGGTGGACTTATCGGTTCGCGACGCATGGCTGGTTGGCTCCGAGTACTGGCGAAGTGCCTACTGCACAGACCTTCAGTGTTGCCCGGTGCCGGGATTGCCGGTTGATCGCATCAAGAACAGCAGAGTCAGCGCAGAACTGGTGTACCGGGGGAGCTCCATTGGCCCTTCGCCCAGGAGCGGGCTTGAAAAACGGCGGCTGCCAAGTCCAAGGGCGGTTGACCCTTTGGTGCTGGCTGCTGAGTCGCGCTACGGCAAGCAGATCCTCGGTAAGTGGCGGAGTGAACGCTGCCTGGACTCCATCCTTGCGGTGTGGCACCACGTGCTGGATCGGGTAGAAGCGGGCGATCCCCTGCAGCCAGGCGCAGATGCACAAGTCATGGGCTTCCTCAGAGCAACCCTCAGGGTTCCTGCGTGGCGGGACGCCGTGGTGGTCATGGCTGCAGCAGGCCTGGACTCTGCCAAGTTCGGGGCCGCAGGGTTCGGATTCTTTCTGGACAAAGACGACGACGGCGACACGCCGTTCGATCTTCAAGAACTGGGAGTAGAGGGCCCGGGAGTTCGCGCTGCCAAGGTATTACCTGAACGAAATACCGATGGAGACGCCTTCACCTATGGCGACGTCTTGCTTGGAATGCGACCGGAAAAGCCTTCCTGGAACACCCTCAATGCACTAGAGGAGGTGCTGGCTGGGCTATGCGTCGACGGCGAAGCCGGCGTCGTGCCGGCAGCGGGACTGACCCTGCAGGGCTGGATTGCCTGGTGCAAGGGGCGCGGGTCCATTGCCCATGCGTGCCTCAGCGAGGCAGAGGCCGCCCAGCCAGGCTATCGACTCGCCGGGTTGCTCATGGATCTCCTGGGGCGCGGGACCATTTGCCCCTGGGCGCGTAATTCAAGCACTGCGTGGCGCGGGTCCCGGGACTCTGTTGTGTAGAGGGTTTGTAGCTTCATCCGGCGTGGGTTTCGCAAAACCGTGAGACAATGGATGCCGAGACCCGGTTGGGTCCGCGTTTGAATGCCTGAATTGGCCCCTTCACCGGGAACAATACAGAGTCGTCGAGAGTTCTCTATAGAGACTCTGCAGACGGCGATCGCATTTGAAATTGATCGCGGACTTGACAGGGTCATAGTGGTGTTGCCCGTATGGTGATTCCACAGACCGCCGCTAGAAAGGTTTTCTGTGACCCCGTCTTCCGTCGAGAAGGAACCCGCCGCCCAGGCCGAATTGTCCGCTGAGGAAAAGAAGGCGGCAACATCGGCAAAGCGCGCAGCGACACGTGCTGCCAACAAGGCCTCAGAGGGCGACTCTGACAAGCCGGCACCCAAGAAGCGTGGACCCAAGCCCGGTGCGAAGGCCGCCGCTGAAGCCGCGAACAAGACCTCAGGCTCCGACGCCGAGGACTCCAGCGGCGAGGATGAAGACTTTGATCCCGCAGCTGCCGAGGAAGTCGAAGTCGGAGATGACGACGTCGAGGACGGCGCCGCGGCCACCAAGGACAAGGCTGCGCCCTCCGGCTCGGGATTCGTTTACTCGGATGCCGACGACGACGACGCACCTGTCCAGCAGGTCATGTCGGCCGGTGCTACGGCCGACCCCGTCAAGGACTACCTCAAGCAGATCGGCAAGGTTGCTCTGCTGAATGCGGAGCAGGAAGTTGATCTTGCCCTTCGGATTGAGGCAGGCCTCTTTGCCGAGGAAAAGATCAACGCCGACGACGGATCCATGGATCCCAAGCTCAAGCGTGAACTTGAATTCGTCATCCATGACGGCAAGCGCGCCAAGAACCACCTGCTCGAGGCCAACCTGCGCCTCGTCGTTTCCCTGGCCAAGCGTTACACCGGCCGTGGCATGCTCTTCCTGGACCTGATTCAGGAAGGCAACCTGGGCCTTATTCGTGCTGTGGAGAAGTTCGACTACACCAAGGGCTTCAAGTTCTCCACGTACGCAACATGGTGGATCCGCCAGGCGATTACCCGCGCCATGGCAGACCAGGCCCGCACCATCCGTATCCCGGTGCACATGGTGGAAGTCATCAACAAGCTGGCCCGCGTACAGCGGCAAATGCTTCAGGACCTCGGCCGTGAACCTACTCCTGAAGAGTTGGCGCTGGAACTGGACATGACGCCTGAGAAGGTTGTTGAGGTCCAGAAGTATGGTCGCGAGCCGATTTCACTGCACACCCCCTTGGGTGAGGACGGCGACTCGGAATTCGGAGACCTCATTGAGGACTCGGAAGCCGTAGTCCCCGCCGACGCCGTCAGCTTCACGCTTTTGCAGGAGCAGCTGCACTCTGTGTTGGACACACTGTCCGAGCGCGAGGCCGGAGTTGTTGCGATGCGCTTCGGTCTGACTGATGGCCAGCCGAAGACTTTAGACGAAATCGGCAAGGTCTACGGCGTTACGCGTGAGCGCATCCGCCAGATCGAAAGCAAGACCATGTCCAAGCTGCGGCACCCGTCCCGCTCGCAGGTCCTGCGGGACTACCTGGACTAAACAAGACTGAACCTGCAGAGTCAGAAGTGAAGTGGCCCGGCCGGTCATCCGGTTGGGCCACTTTTTTCTTGAGTGCGACCCTCCGGGTTTTCTTGAGCGCGGGCCGTTAGGCGCAACCGTTAAACGCAACAAGGCCCCTCCCGGATGGGAGGAGCCTTGTGGTCTGATCAAAAAGGGTTTCCGGATAGCCGGACTGCCTAGTCGACGGGTACGGGAGCCTTCTCATTGAGGCGCTCGGTTTCATCGTGCCAGTCGGAAGTCATGGGCCGAAGCGTAGCTTCAACTGCACGCGCGTGGTGACCGCAGAAGAGCAGCTCACCGCCGGAGGACTCGAGTACAACCCGGACGTACGCTTGGGCTCCGCAACGGTCACAGCGATCAGCTGCGTTCAGCGTGCGGTCTGCAACTGCTGTTGTCATGTCGGCCTCCTTAGTAGTTCTGTACATCCATATAACCAGCATTCGACGCAGATCCATGGCAAGGATGGGTCACTTTCGCTGTCCGCGTATCACATGTGCGTAACGTAACGGGGAAGGCATCGCCCGCGCTGGAGTGGCAGACAGTCCTTCATGCCATCCCCGGCTAGGCTGGTACGGGCAGTGTTTGCCCTGAATTACCAGCCAAACACGGCTGGAAGTACCCTGAGATATACCCTGAAGGAGCACACCGCGAGTGGCACCGAGTTCTGAATACAACGCCCGGCACCTGTCTGTCCTTGAGGGCCTGGAAGCTGTTCGAAAGCGCCCGGGCATGTACATCGGCTCCACGGACTCCCGCGGTCTCATGCACTGCCTCTGGGAAATCATCGACAACGCGGTGGATGAGGCCCTGGCAGGCTTCGGCCATGACATCAAGGTCATCCTGCACGCGGACAATTCCGTGGAAATCCACGACGATGGGCGTGGTATCCCCGTGGACGTCGAACCCAAGACCGGCCTTTCCGGCGTCGAGGTTGTCTTCACCAAACTGCACGCCGGAGGTAAGTTCGGCGGTGGTTCCTACACTGCCTCGGGTGGTTTGCACGGTGTGGGTGCCTCTGTGGTGAACGCCTTGTCCAGCCGCCTGGACGTCCAAGTGGACCGGGGCAGCAAGACGTACCAGATGTCCTTCCGCCGGGGAGAGCCTGGCCGTTTCGTGGATTCCGGGGCAAAGCCAAGCCCCAACTCACCTTTTGAGCCGTTCGTTGAGAAGTCTGTGCTCGATGTTGTGGGTAAAGCCAAGCGTGGTGTCACGGGTACCCGCGTGCGTTACTGGGCGGACCGTCAGATTTTCACCCCGGACGCCAAATTCTCCTACGACGATCTTGCGTCGAGGGCGCGTCAAACGTCCTTCCTTGTGCCCGGCCTGAAGATCACCGTGCGTGACGAGCGCAAGCTCCCTGGCACGCCGGGGGAGTCCGGTGTTCATGAAGAGATCTTCCACCACGACGGCGGCATCTCCGAATTTGTTGAATTCCTCGCGGCTGATTCCGGAGTGACGGACGTTTGGCGGCTTCACGGATCCGGAAAGTTCAAGGAAACCGTCCCCGTCCTCGATGACAACGGGCACAGTCAGATTGCGGAAGTTGAACGTGACTGTGAGGTGGACATAGCCCTGCGCTGGGGCATTGGTTATGAGACCACCATGCGCAGCTTCGTCAACATCATCGCCACACCCAAGGGTGGAACACACCAGTCCGGTTTTGAAGCCGCCCTGCTGAAGACTTTCCGCAAAGCCGTGGAGACGAATGCCCGCAAGCTGAAAGCCGGGAACGACAAGATCGAGAAGGACGATATCCTCGCCGGGCTGACAGCTGTCCTGACCGTTCGCCTTGCAGAACCCCAATTCGAGGGGCAGACCAAGGAAATCCTGGGCACCTCGGCGGTCCGGGCCATTGTTGCCAAGGTGGTTGAGAAGGAAATATCGGCGAGGCTGAATTCGGCCAACCGCAACGACAAAGCCCAGTCTTCGCTCCTTCTGGAGAAGATGGTTGCCGAGATGAAGTCGCGCATCTCAGCCCGCGTGCATAAGGAAACCCAGCGCCGTAAGAACGCCCTTGAAACATCATCGATGCCCACCAAGCTTGCTGATTGCCGCACTGACGACGTGGCGCGCTCCGAACTGTTCATCGTAGAGGGCGACTCCGCTCTGGGTACTGCAAAGCTTGCGCGGTCTTCTGACTTCCAGGCACTGCTGCCCATCCGGGGAAAGATCCTGAACGTCCAGAAGGCGTCCGTTGGCGATATGTTGTCCAACGCCGAATGCGCTGCATTGATCCAGGTTGTTGGCGCCGGCTCGGGCCGAAGCTTCGACCTTGACATTGCCCGGTACGGCAAAGTCATCCTGATGACCGATGCAGACGTTGACGGCGCTCACATCCGGACCCTGCTGCTGACTCTTTTCTTCCGTTACATGAGGCCCATGGTTGAGGCTGGCCGCGTATTTGCCGCTGTCCCTCCTCTGCACCGTGTGGAGGTTATCAACCCCGGCCAAAAAGCCAATGAGATGATCTACACCTACTCCGAGGCTGAGCTCCACGTGCTTCTGTCCAATCTTGCCAAGGAAGGCAAGCGCTACAAGGAGCCCATTCAGCGGTACAAGGGATTGGGTGAGATGGATGCGCAGCAATTGGCCGAGACCACCATGGACCCACGGCACAGGACGCTCCGGAAGGTGGGCATCGAAAGTGCCCAGCGCGCCGAGGAAGTCTTCGACCTCCTGATGGGCTCCGACGTTGCACCCCGCAAGGAATTCATCATTGCAGGCGCTGCCACCCTGGACAGGGAACGCATCGACGCTTAGCTCGGGGTGGGCGGCACCTTGGCATCTTCAGGGGCCGATGGTGCGCGGGACGGAGCTGCGAACGCTGCGGCGCCCACCACCACGGCCAACGCTCCCAGACCCCAGGGCAACCCGGCGGCTACCGCAACGCCGCCCACCAGCAGCGGCCCGCCGGCGTCGCCGAGTTCCCGGCCCAGTTCAGCTGAACCCATGGTCCTGCCGAGGCGTTCGGCCGGCGTGGCATCTGCCAGGTGCGCGAAAGCGAGAGGCGTGGAAACGCCGATCCCCATGCCGATGAGCACGGCCGCGCAGTAGATCCACGCCGCCCCGGGAAGCAGGCCCGCAATCAGGGTTCCCGCCGATATCGCGAGCAGGCCTACTACCATGC
Organism: Arthrobacter sp. 9V; assembly: GCF_902506065.1. Lineage (GTDB taxonomy): Bacteria > Actinomycetota > Actinomycetes > Actinomycetales > Micrococcaceae > Arthrobacter. The sequence continues at coordinate 2,850,787 of NZ_LR732912.1, read as the reverse complement.
CTGGCCTGTCGGGGAGTCTTCCGAGATCGCGGAGCCGGCCTACACGGGGCTGTATCAGCGCGGATGCAACTGCAAGGACTGTGACAACGGCGACGCTCCCACCGGTCCCCAATCCTTCCCCTGCTGCCAGGGCAGGGAGGAACCCTACGGCCGCCCCGAGCGCTCCTGTGGCGGCGGCCAGTACAAGAGTAGGTCCAAGGAACGATCGCTCGGTGCTCTGGCGCCACACGTCCACAATCGTGTACCGCGGGCGAGGCAGCGGCTTCAGGCGCGGCACCGAGACAAGTGCCCACGCAGCCACTGTCAGACCCAGTACTGCCAGGGCACCGAAGAGGAGGCCGAATCCACCCATGATGATTGCCAAGGCACCCAACAATGGTCCAATGGCGTAGCCGAGTCCTTTCCATGAGCCGTATCGTCCAAAGTAGTGTCCGGTCTTGCCTCCGGCGAGCCGGGCCACGCTGGCTGATGAGGCCGGTGAAAACGCGGAGGCCGCCATCCCTTGCCCTAAGCGTGCGGCGGCGAGCATGGCAGGCTGGTCTGCCCATAGCCCAATGAGGGAAGCGAGGGAGAATGCCAGCAGCCCGCCCACGATCACCGGTTTGGGCCCAATGCGATCGCTAAGGGCACCGAAGACCGGTTTGAGAAACACTTCCGCGACGTCGTAGAGGGCCAGCAGAATACCCAGGCCCAGCAAGCTCAGTCCGATGTCCGCGCTTTCGGCGCCCAACCCCGCGGCGACAGCGTGGGCGCCAAAGGCAGTGGTAAAGCCCGCGGCGTAGAGAGGCCAACGCTGGCTGGCAATAACGGAAGGAGGAAGTGCTTCTGAGGCGTTCACACCTCTGAATGTAGTGCAGGTTCCCGCGCAGCCCTCCCGGCATAGGGTAGCCGCGTGGAGGGAGTCGGTGGTGATGCGACGTTGCCCGAATAATGGCGGTTGCGCAGGCGGCCGATCAGCCCAGCAGTCCTGGAACGATCAACAGTGCCGTCGGCACGGCAAGCAGCAGGGCCGAGGCAAGGAGGACCATCACGCGTACCGGCTTGGGCAGTGGCGGCTTGGGTGAGAGCAAGCGGCTGACGCGTGACGCCGTCGTGCGCGGTGAATCGGCACCGCCGGTAGCGCTGACGGCATTGCCCTCCACGACGGCGCCCCCAACGCTGAGTCCCTGGCCGCCGGCCAGTTCCTGGCTCCCGCTGAAGGCCTGCCCGTGGGAAACCTGCCCGCGCGGAACTTGCCCGCCCAGGGCGGGCTGGGAGCTGCCGCTGGCAACAATGGCGATCGCCTTGATCAGGGTGCCTTTGCTCTCTGTGCGGAGTGCGACGTCGTCGGCCAGCATTTCGATCAATGAGTTCACGGCCGTCTGGGCAAGGCGCGTGGTGGGGAACCAGGGCAGCGCCTGCCGCCACGCCGCGAAGGCCCAGAGCAGGAGATCGTGGCGCTGGGAAAGGTGAGCGTTCTCGTGGATGAGGACCGCCCTGAGTTCGGCCGGCTCCAGTGCTGCCATGAGGCCATCGGAAAGTACCGTGACGGACCGTGCGCCACCGGGCAGGCAATAGGCCACGGGAGAGTCGTGGTTGATCACCACGGTGCCGGGACCGTCGTCTGACGGTGATGCCAAAAGGGCCAGCAGTTCGCGGTGGCGTCGCCGTTGGCGCTCAATTTTGTAATAGGTCAGCAGCAGGGTGAAGACCAGGTGCGCAGTCAGCAGCGCTGCCGCGGAGAGGGCAAAAAGATGCCAGAAGCCAAGCTCCGTGGTGGGTTCGTTGTTGAAGACCATCCCGGCCAAGCTCTTCAGCCCTGCGATCAGGTTATCCCCGATCGGTTCCAGTCCGTAGACGAGCATGGCCCCGATCATGGACAAACCACCGGCAAGGGCGATCGCCTGCCACAGGACCATGGCGGTGAAAGGTGACCGTGCCGGCCATTGTGCGCGCGACAACAGCACGGGTACCGGCCACGCCAGAATCAATGCCAGGACCGCAAGCAGGTATGAGGTCCAGAACATAGTGGCTAATTGTAGCCGAGCAGTTTGCGCAGGGTAGCGGCTTCACTTTCAGTGACCGAACCAATGAAGCGGGCAAGGACGGCCTCGCGGTCCGGAGCGGAGCCCAGGACTTCGTGCATGAGCTCAGCGGTGTGGTCAGCGCGGCTGGAAACTGCTTGGTAGCGGTGGGGCCGCGTTCCGCGTTCGCGCTCAACAAGGCCCTTCTTTTCCAGGCGTGAGAGCACCGTAAGGACCGTGGTTACTGCCAGGTCCTTGCCTTGATGACCCGCGGTGCCGTCGCCGGCCTCGGAATCCTGCGCCAAAAGATCGCGCAGTGTGTTGGCAGTTGCAGCCTCCTGGCCTGCCCAGAGCAGATCCATCACTGCCCGTTCCAGTTCCCCAAGACTTGCCATCTATACGTCCCTACCTTCCGCTTTCCGGTGCAGCGTGCCTGCAGCCGGAAGCGACGATCCAACATTCCGTAATAAATCTACCGCTTTTCAGACCTTCATTCTACGTGAGGTAGAAAGATCGGCGCGCCGCAATGGACTCCAGGCCCTTGCGCGTGGGTTACGCCACTTGAAGAATGGGCTTCGGTGCTTTCCATTTGTTCTACACTGTGTAGAAGAGAAGTTTTCTACGCGACGTAGAAGTAAGGTCATCGTACTTCGGTCCACCGCACAAAGGACAGCCATGGACGCCTTGGAAATCGCACGCTGGCAATTCGGTATCACCACCGTTTACCACTTCATGATGGTGCCGCTCACTATCGGCCTCGGCCTGGTTGTGGCCATCATCCAGACCATCTGGTACCGCACCGGCAAGCCCCAATATCTGCGGATGACCAAGTTCTGGGGAAAGCTCTTCCTCATCAACTTCATCATGGGTGTAGCCACCGGTATCGTCCAGGAATTCCAGTTCGGCATGGCATGGAGCGAGTACAGCCGCTTCGTCGGAGATGTTTTTGGCGCGCCGCTGGCCCTCGAAGCCTTGTTGGCCTTCTTCGTTGAATCCACCTTCCTGGGGTTGTGGATCTTTGGCTGGAAGCAGCTCAAACGGGGTGTTCACCTCGCCTGCTTGTGGATCGCCGTGATTGGTTCGGTCTTCTCCGCCTACTTCATCATTGTGGCGAACTCCTGGATGCAGCACCCAGTGGGCGTGGAAATGGTGGATGGCCGGCCCGTGATGACTGATGCCTGGGCTGTGTTCACCAACAACACGGCGCTGGTTGCGGTGCCCCACACCTTGTTCGGTGCGCTGGCTGTAGCCGGGGCCTTCCTCCTGGGCATCGCCTGGTACCACCTCTGGCGTCGGCGCCACGACGGCATTGACGTTGTGGGCAAGGATGGCAAGCTGATCCCGGGCGAAGCCGCAATCCCGGGCCGTGACAAGACCGATTACACCGTGTGGATGACGTCATTGCGAATCGGTGCAGTTGTGGCCATGATTTCTTTCGCAGGAACTGCCCTCACCGGTGACTTGCAGGGCAAGCTCATGTTTGAGCAGCAGCCCATGAAGATGGCAGCCGCAGAAGCTGCCTGCCACGACGGCACGGGCTTCTCGGTCCTGAGCGTGGGCAACCTCGGTGCCACCAACTGTGAAGACATCGTGGCCGTCATTGAAGTGCCCGGCATCCTCTCCTTCCTGGCCAAGGGTGATTTCACCACCGAGGTCAAGGGTGTGAACAGCCTTCTGGGCGAGTACAAGGAAAAGTACGGCACGCACCTCCCGGACAACCCGCTCTACGGTGAGCGCGCAGGACAGGAAATCCAGTACGTCCCCGTCATGGAAGTCACCTACTGGGGCTTCCGCATGATGATCGGCTTCGGCGGCATTGCCGCGTTCGCAGCCCTGCTCGCCTTGTGGGTGACCCGCAAGGGCGTAGTCCCGGAATCGAAGTGGCTCATGCGTCTGGCCGTTTTCGGAATCCTTGCACCGTTCGGTGCCAACGCCGCCGGGTGGATCTTTACCGAAATGGGCAGGCAGCCGTTCGTGGTGGCCCCCAATCCGGACATGAACGGAATCGACCAAGTGTTCATGTTCACTGCCGCCGCGGTGTCGCCGGGCGTCAGCGCAGGTGAGCTGATGACCTCGCTGGTGGTCCTTACCGCCATCTATGCCGTGCTGTTGGTGGTGGAAGTAAAGCTCTTGGTCAAGTACATCCGTGGTGGCGTTGCCTCGGCGATGCCGGAACTGGCGCATGCACAGGACACAAACGACCACCACCACAAGAACGACGACGACGCAGGACCGGGCAAGTCCGGCGACGACGTCCTGGCATTCGCCTACTAGAAGCCAAGGGGTAATGACAATGGAACTGTTGCCAACCATCTGGTTCGTGGCCATCGCAGTGTTGTGGACCGGTTATCTCTTCCTGGAGGGTTTTGACCTCGGGGTGGGCATGCTCATGAAACTATTCGCCCGCAACAACACTGACCGCCGTGTACTGCTGAACACCATCGGCCCCGTATGGGATGGCAATGAAGTGTGGCTGCTCACCGCGGCCGGTGCCACTTTCGCGGCCTTCCCCCTCTGGTACGCCTCGCTGTTCTCCAGCCTTTACCTCCCGCTTTTGGCAGTCCTGGCTGCCCTGATCTTCAGGGCCGTCGCCTTCGAATATCGCGGCAAGGTGGACTCCGGGCGCTGGCGCAACCGCTGGGACTGGGCGATCGCCGTCGGGTCCTTCGTAGCTGCCTTCGGCATCGGTGCCGCGCTGGCGCTCACCACCACGGGACTGCCCCTGAATGAGAACGGCGACCGCGTCGGCGGCCCCATGTCCTGGTTCAGCGGTTATGCACTCCTGGGCGGTTTCGGTGTGGTGGCGTTCGCGCTGGTGCACGCCCTGGCATACCTTGCGCTGAAGACCGACGGGGACGTGCGGCACCGGGCCCGCCGCTGGTTTATCCGACTGGTGCCCTTTGCGGTGCTGCCGATGTTCGGCTGGATGGTGGCCGTCCAGTTCTTGAGCGGCAAGGCCTGGACCTGGGCGTTGGTAGCGGCAGCAGTAGTCGCGGTAGTCCTCGCCTGGCGGCTGGCTCGAACAGGATCCGAAGGGCGTGCCTTCAGTGCCCTGGGAGCCTTCATTCTCTGCGCCACCGCCTCTATCTTTGGTGCCGCGTTCCCTGTGGTCATCCCCTCCACCATTGACCCCGCCTTCAACCTGACCATATCCAATGCCTCGTCCTCCGATTACACCCTGGGCCTCATGAGCATCGTCGCAGCCGTTGGGTTGCCACTCGTGATTGCCTACCAGTCATGGACGTACTGGGTGTTCCGGCGGCGTGTCAGTGCAGCCCACATCCCCGAGGCCCACGGATTCCTGCCCGCCATTGCCGCCAAGGTGATGAATCCCAAGGACAACACCCCGGCCACAACCCGACCCGGAGAATAGTCACCCCATGAAACCCGTGTTCCCTTCCGGCCCGGCAACGCGATGGGCGCTCTACGCAATCGGCCTCATGTCCGCCCTCAAGGCGTTGTCCCTGGTCCTCATGGCGCAGGCCGTGGCGGTATTGCTGGCGGGGCTCGCGTCCGGATCCGGAGACTGGAACAGCGGGTTCGTCTGGGGTGCGGCCGGAGCAGTCCTGAGGTCGCTGACAGTCTGGGGCCAAGGCATTGCCTCACGGCGGGCGGCCCTGGGCGTCAAGGAAGAGCTGCGGGCGCGGCTCCTGCGGCGCTCACTGTCCGACGCCGGTTCGCCACCGGTTACGGGAATGAACGACGGCGGCCTGGCGATCCTTGCCACGCGCGGCCTGGACGCGCTGGACGACTACTACACCCAGTACCTGCCGGCAATCGTAAATTGCGCGACGGTCCCGCTGCTGATCGGAGCACGGATCCTCTTTGCCGACTGGGTAAGTGCCGTGGTGATCGTCCTGACGGTTCCCCTGGTGCCCTTGTTCATGGTTCTGATCGGCAGGCACACTGAAGACACCGTCCGCGAGGCGCAAAGCACGCTCCGGAAACTGTCCGGCCACATCCTTGAGCTCGCCAAAGGGCTGCCCGTCTTGGTAGGCCTCGGACGTGCCACCGAGCAACGTGCAGCCCTGGAAGAGATCTCCGAGCAATACCGCACCCGGACCATGGGTACGCTTCGGACCGCGTTCCTGTCCGCGCTTGCCCTGGAACTCATCGCAACCATCTCAGTAGCCGTCGTGGCAGTGTTCATCGGGGTTCGCTTGGTGCACGGCGACATGGCCCTCGAAGCCGGACTCCTGGCCTTGATCCTGGCCCCGGACTGCTACCTTCCCCTTCGGGAGCTCGGCACGGCCCACCACGCCAGTGATGACGGCCGGGAAGCACTGGAAGCCACCAACACCGTACTGGACGCCCCCTCGCACCAGCGGTTGCAAGGCACCTCGTCCAGCCATGACGGGGCAACCGCGTCAGCCGGACTGGTGGTGAGCGGGCTGACGGTGACTTACCACGGAAGGTCCGCACCCGCCGTCGGACCCCTCAGCTTCACAGTCGGGCCGGGGCGCGTCACGGCCCTCGACGGTCACAGCGGCGCCGGGAAGAGCACGGTGCTCAGAGTCCTTGCCGGACTGATCAGGCAAGGACCGGGAGCCTCTGTCACAGGGACCATCACCGGTGCTGTCCCGGAGAAAATCGCGTGGGTTCCCCAGCACCCGGTCATGGCCAACGAAACGGTCCAGCAAGAGATTGAGCTCTACCTTCACGGATACGCGGGGGACACTGCCCAGGCCGTCACCCGCGTCCTGAGGAAGGCCTCAGCAGAACACCTGGCAGCCGGGAATCCAGCGGAACTAAGCCCCGGAGAATTGCGAAGGGTTGCACTGGCCCGTGGGCTGGCTCGTGTGGAAGCCGGCGCAACCGTCCTGCTGCTCGATGAGCCCACGGCCCACCTGGACCAATACTCGGCAAGCGTGGTCCGCCGTGCCATTGAGGAGCTCAGCCATGACGTCACCGTAATCCTGGTTGCCCACGACGCCGCCACCCGGGCGCTCGCCGACCACCTGGTACCGGTGGGAAAGCAGCAGCACCCGGCGCTGGAAGTGACGGGGGCGAGCACTTCGCTGGAGGGAAGCAACTCAGCAGGCGCCGCTGCAGTTCCGGCGAAGGATGCCACATGGCATAGTGTCCTTCCGGCTGTTCCCGCCACCGGCAGCCTGCTGCGGCTCCTGCGGGCGCTGAAGCCCGTGCGCTGGAAGTTCGCCGCCGCAGGTGTAGTGGCCGTCCTGGCCGCTCTCTTCGCTGTAGCGCTATCCGGCTTGTCCGGCTGGCTCATCATCAGGGCCAGCGAACAGCCGCCCATTCTCTACCTGCTCGGCGCAATCGTCGGCGTAAGGTTCTTCGGCATAGGAAGGGCAGTGCTGCGTTACTGCGAGCGGCTGCTGACCCATGACGCAGTCTTCGCAGCCATGACCCGCCTCCGCGGTGCACTCTGGGCATCGCTGAGCCGCAGGGCGCTTTCCCTCCGGCGCCTCCTCCAGGGCGGCAACGTGTTGGGTTCAATCGTGGACGACGTAGACACCCTCCGGGATCTGCTTCCGAGGGTTGTCCTCCCGCCTGTGACTGCCTTGGGGGTGGGAGCTGCGGCCATCCTCGCCACAGCCATCGTTGTGCCACAGGCGCTGCCGGCTGTAGTGGCAGCCACCGTGGTGGGGCTGATCGTTGCACCCACCCTCGCCATTCTGGCGGACAGAAACGCTGCCATAGCCGAACAGCAGATGCGTTCAGTGGTACTGCGGGGAGTGGCTGCGGCCCTTGATGCCCGGGAAGAACTCAGCGCCAACGGAGTGGGGGAGCCGGTGCTTGATGCACTGCGCGCCAAGGATCGCAGCGCCACCCTTTCTGCACAGCGCTCGGCATGGGCTGAAGGACTCGGCCAAGCTGTCATCGTCCTGGCATGCTCCGTGGCTGCCCTGTGGGCGGGCGCCCTCAGCGCACCCGCAGTGCTTAACGGCACTCTCGCCCCGGAACTGACCGCCGTCATGGTCCTCATGCAACTAGCTCTGGTTGAGCCCTTCGGCGGAATCGTGTCCGCTGTACGCCAAGCGCCGGCGCTCGCAGCTGTCCTGGGGCGAGTGGCGGCATCCGGCGCGCTGGATGCCCCCGGATCCACGAACCCAACAGGCGAGCAGAACCCAACAGACGAGGGGAACCCAAAAGAACACGACGGCGGCACGCGGGACTTGCCGGATCGTTCCGGTCTGGCAGGACTTGAACTCAAAGGTGCCTCAGCGGCGTGGCCGGGCGGCCCGGTGGTCTTCTCCGGCGTGAACGCGGTTGCCGTGCCCGGCCGCTGGCTCGCCGTGACCGGCCCCTCCGGCACAGGGAAGTCCACGCTCCTCTCCGTCCTGTTGGGGTTCCTGCCGCTGGCGGAAGGAACTGTCCAGCTCTCCGGCACAGCGGCATGGTGCCCGCAAGAGGCGCACCTGTTCGATTCCACCATCCGCGGCAATCTCCTGTTGAGCAGACCGGCCGCCTCAAAGCCCAGCGAGGCCGAGATGCACAGGGCCCTGGCCGACGTCGGGCTTGATGCAGTAGTGGAAGCATTGCCGGACGGGCTTGACGCCCGGATCGGGCCAGGCGGTTCTTTCCTCAGCGGCGGTGAGCGCCAGCGCCTGGCTATGGCCAGAACGCTCCTGACCGGAGCGTCAGTGCTCTTGCTCGACGAACCCACAGCGCATCTGGATTCCGGCTCGGCCCGGGAGATGATGACCATCCTGCGCAAGGGACTCAAGGACGTCACGGTTGTCCTGGTCACGCACAACCCGGAGGACATTGATCCGTCGGATTCACGGTTGGAGTTGCCAGCGGTGAAGGCCTCCTTTGAGCAGGCTTCTGTTGGGAGCGTTTCCCGGGGAACGGCACAGGGCGCGGCGGAACTGGTAGGAAGGCCTACTCCTCAGTAGCCTGTTGGCATGTCCTTCGAATTCGAAAGCCAAGCCCTGCCTGATGCCGTTGCCACTGGTCTGAACTGGCGGCCCGCCACCATGGAGGACCTCGATAACTGGGCCGGCCTGATAGCCCGCACGGCCGCCGTCGAACATCCCGTCTGGTTTGAGAAGCGAGGCGACCTGCTCCATGTCCTGGAGTCAACCAAGAATCCAGCGGAGACAAGCACACTCCTGGGCGTAGACCCGGACGGCGTCGCCCGCGCCTACGGACGCATCGCCAAAAATCCCGACGGCGACAAAGCCACCGGGATGGCTTGCGTTGACCCGGAATGGCAACAACGGGGGATTGGCTCGGCGGTCCTTGTGTGGCAGGAGGGACAAGTACGCCAGCGGTTCCAAGCCGACGCGGCGTCCGGCCACACCACGGCACCACCCCGGCTTCGGATCCAGACGGAAGAACAGCACGAGCATCAGGCGTCACTGCTGATGGGCCACGGCTACGGTGCTGTGCGCTGGTTCAACGAAATGCACCGGCCCCTTACCCTCGAACTGCCCCGGGTGCCACTGACAACAGGGCTTGAACTCAGGACCCTGGATTCATCTCTCTTCGAAGCCGTACGCAAAGCCCACAACGATGCGTTCAGGGACCATTGGGGGAGCGAACCACGGGATGAAGAATCCTGGCGCTTCACCATCGAGGAACCTACTGCCCGGCACGATCTCAGCGCGGTGGTCATTGATTCGGCCACGGGTGAGGTGGCCGGATACCAGCTGACCAGCTTCGATCCGCATTCTGCCGCGGACCGCGGTTTCAAGGAAGGCTACACGGAGCTCCTTGGCGTACGGCGTGGCTATCGGGGCCGGGGAATCGCCCAAGCCCTGCTCGCCGATGCCATGCAGCGCTACGCCTCAGCCGGAATGGAGGTGGCGTCGTTGGACGTGGACTCGGCCAACCCCACCGGCGCGCTGGAACTTTACCTCGGCATGGGCTACACGCCCGTGAACCGCAGTATGACGTGGGAGAAGATGCTCTAGTTTCCTAGCCGTCCACATCATGGAGATGGTGGACAACATCGTGGAGGAAGTACTGGGAAAACGTCAGCACGGTAAATGAGGATCCGTTGCTTCGCGTTCCGGTGCGCTGCCAGTCATCCTCGGTCACCCGGGCGAAGGACTCGGCAATTTCCTTGCCTTCCGCCTCGAGTTCGTCGGCCACCGTCCGCGGATCAGCGGCGCCGTACTCGCCGTCGATCGCAGCTTGGTCCTGGTCCCAGTTGGCAAACCGGGCGTCATCCTCCGTGAGCATCAGGTTCAGGCGCTGGTCGAACAAGCTGAAGACGTCGCGGACGTGGCATGCGTACTCAAGATTGGACCAGGTGTGGTCATTGGGACGCGTAGCTACATCCTCCCTGCGGAGCACAGCCCGCCACCGGGGAAGCATGTTCACCACAGTGCCGGGCACCGTGGAAGGAGTCACCGTTGCGGGGTCGAAGCCGCACTCGGGGCAGGGCTCTGAGAGCACCCAGGTCCAGTCTTTTTCATCAGGGATGATCGGCATGCGGCAAGTCTAAGCTGATCCGGCCCCCACCCTTGTGCAGTCCGGCAAATATGGCGTGCTGCAGCCCTGGAAATATGGTGTCGGTTTCGGATTACGCACGGACTCTGCCGGGAGTAAAGTTCGTTCCGGGGGGAGAGCCGGAAAGAGAAAACAATGCTCAAGGATCAGCAGGTTGGTGCCGTACTACCGGCACAGGACATAGCCCGGGCTCGCGCGTATTACAGCGAAAAACTCGGACTGGACCCCGAAAATCCGGACGACGGCGACAACCTTCAGTACAGGTGCGGCGATTCAACCGGATTCATGGTGTATCAAACATCCAATGCAGGCACTGCCAAGAACACTCAGATGGGCTGGACTGTCAGCGATCTGAAGGCCACGGTGGAGGAGTTGCGCGGAAAGGGAGTCAAGTTCGAAGACTACGATTTCCCGGGACTGAAGACAGAAGACGGCATCGCCACGATGCCTGACGGAAACTCTGCGGCTTGGTTCCTGGACAGCGAGGGAAACATCCTCAGCATCAACCAGACCGGCTAACCCGGGCCGCGGCTTCACCGCCAAGGCAGCACAAAGGCCGGAGGTCTGTACCCCCGGCCTTTGCCGTGCCTCGCAGGATAGCTGCCGTGGAAGGGAGAACGAGTCCGAGGCTATTCGGCCGCTTCACCCCAGGCCATGCTCGGACCGATTGCTTCCACAGGCTGGGACAACGGGACGCCGGATCCATCCCTGCGGCCGTGTTCATGAGGGAGGGCGCGTGCCACGCCCGCCGCTGAGGACGCCTTGGCCGGACCATGCCCGGCCCAAGCCAGGAGCAGGGTGTCTTCGCCCTTGAGGAACCGGTGGACGCGCACGCCGCCCGTTGCCCGCCCTTTCGCGGGATACTCCTCGAAGGCGGTCACTTTCGCAGTTCCCGGCGCTGTCCCGGGCAACGCACCGTTGGTTCCGGCAATGGTCACCACGACGGCGGCGGGATCGTCCGCGCGAACGGTACCGAAGTGGATCACTTCGTCGTCGGCGGCAAGCTTGATGCCGGCCATGCCGCCTGCCGTGCGTCCTTGAGGGCGGACGTTCGATGCGCTGAAGCGAAGCAACTGTGCCTGCCGTGTGACGAAGACCAAGTCAACGTTGTCCTCCTGCGCCGGTTCCACGGCAAGGACCAAGTCCTTGTCCTTGAGGGCGATGATCTCCCAGTCCTCACGGTTCAGGGGGTAATCCGGCTGGACACGCTTCACTACGCCTTGGACAGTGCCAATGGCGAGGACAGCGTCCAGGGGTACGAACGCCACCAAGGTTTCGCCCTTCAGCAACGTGATGAAGTCCTTGGCCGGGACGCCACCAGCGAGGTTTGGCAGACCCGAGACGGGCGGCAGTGCGGGCATGTCCATCACCTGCAGGCGAAGCATGCGGCCCTGGGATGTGACTGCACCGATCTCGCCCCTGGCGGTGGTCTTCACTACCGAGCGGAAGACATCGTGCTTGGTACGGGGGCCGGCCTCGGCCAGTGGTTCCTGGTTGGAAGTCCTGGCAATCTGGCCCGAAGCACTGAGCAGGGCCCAGCACGGGTCGTCCGGAATTTCCAGGGGAAGGGCCGCGGCCTTGCCCTTGGGCCCGGGCACGGATGCTGCCAAGGCTGCAGCAACGGTGGGGGAGACCGCTTCCGATTCCAGGAGCACTGTTCTCCGCGGGGTCCCGTACTTCTCGGCGATGACGGCCAGCTCGCCGGAGACAAGATCGCGCAGCAACTCGTCCGAGGCAAGGATGGCTTCAAGTGCCTCAATTTCGCGCCGCAGCTCGTCCTGTTCCTTCTCAAGTTCAAGACGCGAGTACTTGGTCAGCTGCCGCAACCGCAGTTCCAGGATGTAATTGGCCTGGATTTCGGTGAGGTCGTAAATGGACATGAGACGCTCACGCGCAGCCGAGGCTTCGTCGGAGGAACGAATAATCTGGATGACTTCGTCGATGTCCACAATCGCGATCAGCAGGCCCTCCACCAAGTGGAGCCTGTCCTTCTTTTTGCCCAGGCGGAAGGAGGTACGGCGGCGCACCACATTCAGGCGGTGCTCCACATATACCTGCAGCAGCTGAAGGAGGCCCAGCGTCTGCGGCTGGCCGTCCACCAGGGTGACGTTGTTGATGCCGAAGGAGTCTTCCATGGGCGAGTAGCGGTACAGCTGTTGAAGCACGGCATTGGGGTTGAAACCGTTCTTCAACTCGATGACCAGGCGGAGGCCATGGTTGCGGTCGGTGAGGTCAACGACGTCGCTGATGCCGGTCAGCTTCTTGGCGTTGACTGCATCCTTGATCTTCTCGATCACCTTTTCCGGACCCACCATGTAGGGCAGTTCGGTGACCACCAGGCCGGTGCGGCGGGCGGAGAGCTGTTCCACCTCAACCTTGGCGCGGGTCTTGAATGATCCGCGGCCTGTGGCGTAGGCGTCCCGAATTCCGTCCAAGCCCACTATCCGGCCGCCTGTGGGGAGGTCCGGGCCCGGGATGAATCTCATGATGTCATCCAGCGTGGCGCCGGGGTTGGCGATCAGATGGCGTGCAGCGGCGATGACCTCAACAAGGTTGTGTGGGGGCATGTTCGTGGCCATGCCCACCGCGATGCCCGTGGTGCCGTTCACCAGCAGGTTGGGGAAAGCTGCCGGCAGGACATCGGGCTGCGTCAGCTGGTTGTCGTAGTTGGGTACGAAGTCCACTACGTCTTCATCCAGATGGTCCGTCATGGTCAGCGCGGCGGCTGCCAAGCGTGCCTCTGTGTAACGCGGTGCTGCGGGACCGTCGTCCAGCGATCCGAAGTTGCCGTGGCCATCGATCAGCGGCAGGCGCAATGAAAAGTCCTGCGCCATGCGCACCATGGCGTCATAGATCGCGGTGTCACCGTGCGGGTGGAGCTTGCCCATGACTTCGCCTACCACGCGTGCACTCTTGACGTGACCGCGATCCGGGCGCAGGCCCATGTCGGACATCATGTACAGGATGCGCCGTTGAACGGGCTTCAGGCCGTCGCGGGCGTCCGGGAGCGCACGCGAATAAATCACCGAGTAGGCGTACTCCAGGAAGGAGCCTTCCATCTCGGACGTGACGTCAATGTCCACGATGTTTTCGGTGAAATCGCCGAGTGGCTCGGCTTTGCGTGCTGATTTTTGGCTGTGGGCCATGGGGTCGGTAAATCCTTGAGAGTTGTACTGCGGATGTTTTAGCTAGGCTAAGCCTATGGTGGATCAGCCCGGCGTCAGCATTTATCCGGAATATTGGGAGGCTGATGTCGTGCTGCGCGACGGCGGGACAGCCCACCTCCGTCCAATACGGCCCCAGGATGCCGACGCTTTGCAGGCGTTCCACGCCGGCCAGTCACAGGCCTCCATCTACATGCGGTTCTTCTCCTTCAAGCCAAAACTCTCCGGCAAGGAAGTAAGGCGCTTCACCGAAGTGGACCACATCAACCGGGTGGCGTTCGTCATCACCATCGGCGGCGAAATCATGGGGATCGGCCGCTACGACCGACTTGACGATCCCACCGAGGCCGAGGTGGCCTTCAACATTTCCGACGCCCACCAAGGACGCGGGATCGGCTCCATCCTTCTGGAGCATCTGGCCGTTGCCGCCCGGGAAAACGGCATCCGCCGCTTTACCGCCGAGGTCCTCCCTGACAACCGGAAGATGCTGATGGTCTTCGCCGACGCCGGCTATGACCTCAAACGCCAATTCGACGACGGCGTTGTCAGTGTTGAATTCAACATCGATCCCACGGAGAAATCCCGGGCTGTCATGGAGTCGCGCGAGCACCGTGCGGAAGCGCGCAGCGTGCGGGACCTTTTGTCGCCGTCGTCGGTGGCTGTCATTGGTGCCAGCCGCAAGTGGGGAACCGTGGGGTACCAACTGCTGGAGCACATCATTGAAGGTGGCTTCAAAGGACCGGTCTATGCCGTCAACCCCGAAGCTTTCGAACTCGCCGGGATGGTTTCCTTCGGAAAGTTGGCTGAGATCCCCGGCCCCGTTCAGTTGGCCATCATCGCTGTTCCCTATGAAGAAGTGACCAAGGTGGTGGACGACTGCGCCGCTGCCGGCGTCAAGGGGATCGTGGTGGCCACGGCAGGATTTGCCGACGACGGCGAGCGGGGCCTGGCGCGTCAACACGAGTTGGTACGGCGGGCCAGGGCAAACGGAATGCGCGTCATCGGTCCCGAATCCCTCGGAATCCTCAATACGCACCCTGCGGTGTCCCTGAACGCTTCCATGGCTCCCACCATGCCGCCAGGGGGCAGCCTGGGCTTGTTCAGCCAATCCGCTGCAGTGGGGGTGGCGGTTTACGCTGCCGCCAGCCGCCGTCGTCTCGGTTTGTCTTCGTTCCTCTCCGCGGGAAACCGGGCGGATGTCTCCGGTAACGACGCCATGCAGTATTGGGAAGACGACGCCGACACTTCCGCCGTAGGCCTCTACCTGGAGTCAATCGGCAACCCCCGCAAATTCTCCCGGCTGGCACGCCGCTTGTCCCGCAGCAAACCAGTGATCGTTGCCAAGTCCGATGTCACCGGCCTCAGCCTGCCGCCCGGACACGAGGTCCGCACCACCCAGGCGCCGTCCGCAGCAGTGGATGCGATGATGCGCCAGGCCGGCGTGATCCGCGTGGAGACCATCGAACAACTTATGGACATCGCCCAGATAGCGTCCTCCCAGGCGTTGCCCAAGGGACCTGGGGTGGCCGTCTACTCCAATTCGGTGGCGCTGGCTAAAGTGGTGGCCGATTCCGCCGGCCCGTTCGGGCTGGACGTCAACAGGCTGGTGACGGACCTTGACCTCGACGCCGGCATGTCACTGGCGCTGCCCGCCCTCAAATCCAGCCTCCGGGAAAGCCTCGCGGACGAGTCCGTGCATGCCGTTGTGGCGGCTCTTCTGCCGGTGCGGGGACTAACTGTTGAGGCGCTCGCGGGCGTCCTTGCCGAGTGCGCAGCCGAGGCCGGCAAACCGGTAGTAGCCGCGTTCACCGGAATTTTGGATCCCTCTGTGCAGATTGAAGGCATGGTGGGAGCTCCCGGCAAGCCCGTCCTGCCGTGCTACTCCAATGCCGGTGCCGCCGTGGCTGCCCTTGGAGCGATTGTGCGTTACGCGCAATGGCGTGACCGGGACCAAGGGCTTTTTGTGGAGCCCGAAGACTGCGACGTGGACGGCACCAGGGACATGCTCAGTTCCATGCTGGCTGGCGTTACGGGCGAAAAGATCAGGAAGCTCGACGCCGGTGCTGCCGCAGCACTGCTGTCGGGGTACGGCATTGAGGTGGTTCCAACGCTCGGATTCAGCACCGCCGATGAGGCGGTGCAGGCCGCGGAGACGGTGGGTTGGCCGGTGGTCCTGAAAACCACCGATCCCGCGCTGCGGCACCGGCTGGACCTCGGTGGGGTGCGCCTGGATATTCAGGATGCCGAATCCCTGCGGCAGAACGTAGCCCAAATGCGCCGCGCCTTGGAGCCCTACGGATCACCGTCGCTCGAGGTACAGGCAATGGCACCGGTTGGACAGGCCTGCACCTTCCGCGCCATGGAAGACCCCCTGCTGGGGCCGGTCCTGTCTTTCGGGCTGGCCGGCGATGCCGTGAACCTGCTGGACGACTGGGCGCATCGGGTTCCCCCGCTGGCAGCTGCCGATCTGCATGATGTCATCCGTTCACCCCGGGCTTCCCGGAAGCTCTTCGGCTACCAGGGGCTTCCCGCCGTTGACGTGGAAGCCCTCGAGGACATTGCGGCCCGGCTCGCCAAGCTCAAAGACGACCACCCCGGGATCGCACTGGTGGAGTTCAACCCGGTCCTGGCGGGTCCTGCCGGGGCCACCATCCTGGGCGCGGACGTATGGATCGGCAACGCCGCGCAGCGAACGGACAGTGCCCGGCGCGCGATGCGGGGTTAGCCACAGGAGCGCGCCGCACAGTTAGGTAGTCATCAAACCATCTGTGAAAATGGGGGAATGAGCACCCAGTCTCCGACGCCTCAATCCCGCCCGTCCAATGCCGGGCTACACACCGCCCACCATCACAGCTCGCAGGGACAGAGCCTGGACCAGGCGCTGCAGCAGGCAGCTTTCTACCCGCGGTTGGTGGCCGACGTCGTTGATGACGCCCTGGACGGCAGGGAGTGCCTCTCCCACCTGGTCCACTTGGAGACCCACTTTGACCGGGCCGAGGTCCGCAGGCACATCACGGTGCTGGTGCTTACCGAAGACATGCTGGTGATCACCCACGTGGATGACCAGCAGTTGGATGAAGCCGGAGAACAAATCGTTGCCCAGGTTTCCACGGAATCAGTGCCGGTGGCCCAGATCCGGTCTGTGGTCCTCAGCTACATGTATGCGCAGCCCCAGGACTACAAACCCTCTGATCCTGTCCGCGAAATGACGGTGTCCATCGCCTGGTCCGGCGGCCAACGCCTTGACATGGGACCGGCAAGTTGCGGGGATCCCCAGTGCGAAGCCGATCATGGTTACAGCGGAACCATCGCCCAGGAAGATATTGTCCTTCGGATCAGCGCCGAAGCAGACGGGCTCCAAGCGGTTCAGGATGCCAAGATTTTTGCCCGTGCACTGCGCGCGGTTAATACGGGCAACCCGTCACCGGCCCAGCATGCCGGCATCCCTGCACCGAGGCCGCGTTCGGGTGTCTTCAGCAACCGCCTCAGCCGCGGACACCAGCGTTGAGGGAAACCGCACAGAACCCGGTGAACACGTCCGCTGGAAGCAACCCGGCCGCTGACCTCCCATCGCCCCCGCTTTATGGAAGCAAGTCCATTGCCGAAGTGCTCACCAGCTCGGCAGCATCCTTGGGCGTTCCGGGCTTCACCAACAACCTGCAATTGCCCTCCGCACAGCGTGTCTGCATTGTCCTTGCCGACGGACTCGGCCGCGCCCTGTTGAAGCAAAAGTCCTCTCACACGCCCTTTCTCCGTGCGGTCATGGCTGAGGGGCAACGCAACGTCCCCACGTGGATCGACGCCGCCTTTCCCAGCACCACGGCGGCATCCTTGGCCAGCCTCGGCACTGGTTTGCCGGCGGGGCAACACGGAATGGTGGGCTACGACGTCCTCGATCCCGCCCAGGACAAGGTAGTGAACCTCCTGGGCAATTGGGATGCCCACGTTGACCCGGCACAGTGGCAGCCCCATGCGACGATCTTTGAACGGCTGGCCGGCGAGCTGGACGTGGTGACTGTCAGCCTGCCGCAGTTCGGCAACTCCCCGATGACTCAGGCTGCACTCCGGGGAAGCCGCTTTGTTGGCGGCACCACACTGCATGCCCGCACCGCCGCGGCCGCAGAGGCAATGTCCGGTGGCGGACGGTCCCTGATGTACTTTTACGCCAACGAGCTGGACAAAGCAGGCCACCGCTACGGTTGTCAGTCCGATCGCTGGGAGCACCAACTTGAGGAACTGGACTCCACGGTGAAACGACTCTCCGCTACGCTGCCTCCCGGGACCACCATCCTGGTGACCGGTGACCACGGCATGGTGGACGTCCCCGAGTCCCAGAGGATCGACTACTCAGCCGATGAATCCCTGGTGGCCGGAGTCCGGCACACCGCCGGGGAGCCACGCATGGTGCACCTTTATTTTGAACCCGACGCCACTGCCGCCCACCGTGAATCCTTGATGGAGGCTTGGCGTTCGCGGTTTGGCGAAAGGATCTGGGCCTTTACGCGGGAGCAGGCCATTGACGCCGGGTTGTTCGGTGCGGTGCGACCCGAGGTGGCTCCCCGCATTGGGGACCTCATGATCGCAGCGCGCGATACCTTGGCGCTGTATGACACCCGCAGGGCACGCCCGGCGTCGCTTGAAGTGGTGGGCCAGCATGGATCGCTGACCAAAGCAGAACGCGAAGTACCCCTGGTGTGCTTCGCCGCTGCAGGTAGATCCGGTGGCGCAGGTAAATCGGGTGGGGCTGGTAAAAAAGGCAAACGTGGCTGAGCTGGTCTTCTTCTCGGGCACCATGGACTGCGGCAAGTCCACCTTGGCACTCCAAATGGATCATAACCACCGTGCCCGCGGACGCGGAGGTGTCCGGTTCAGCTGCAACGACCGCGCAGGTGATTCAACCATCTCCAGCAGACTGGGGCTTCGAACCGATGCCGTGGAAGTTCTGGACAGCACCGATTTCTGGGACGAAGTGGTGGCGCGGCGAACCAACGGGCTCCGCGTGGACTACCTCATCTGTGATGAAGCCCAGTTCTACTCGCCCCTCCAAGTGGAGCAGTTGGCGCGCGTTGTGGATGAGATGGAGGTTGATGTCTTCGCGTTCGGCATCACCTCTGACTTCCGCACCCGCTTGTTCCCCGGCTCGCAGCGGCTTATCGAACTCGCAGACAAGGTGCAAGTACTCCAGGTGGAGGCTCTCTGCTGGTGCGGCCGGCGGGCAACCCAGAACGCCCGCACCGTCGATGGGATCATGGTGGTGGAGGGTGACCAAGTGATGGTGGGGGATGTGGCACCGCAGAACACCGGCGACGACACAGCCCATGTGGAGGACACCCTGCCCCTGGAGACGGTGCCCGTGCAGGACACCCTGCCCATGGACACCGCACCTGCACAAGTAGTGGGTTATGAGACTTTGTGCCGCCGGCACTACATGAGACGCGTCACGGCCCACGCCGCAAATCTGATGGCAGGTGAGGACCAGCCGCTGCCGTTCGACATCGATGCTTGCCTCTGGCCCGGCGCAGGAGCCGTTCGGCGTAGCTAGTCGCCGCGGGCCCCGAACACGATCTCATCCCAGCTGGGGATGCTGGACCGCTTGGGGCGCGACGGCTGGCGTTCTGCGGGCGCATCGGCGTCCTTGCCCGGCTCTGCGTCTTTCTGAACCTCTGACGGCGTCGCATCCGGATGGCCGTGGTGAGCTGTTTGCGCAGGCTCGTCTTCTGCCCGTGGCTGCGTGTTGCTGCCCCCGAGAAGTTCGTCCAAACCTGCAGGCTTGCGCCCCGTCAGCGACGTCACCGGCCGCAAGGGGCTGGCAACCACCGTTATTTCCCGGGTGTCTGTACTGACTCCGTTGTGGAGCTTGAGAGCTTCGTCATCGGCGTCCTCGTGTGACTCGAAGTGCCGCGGAGCCAGGCTCAACCGCGACAACATCGAAGGGCGGCCGTCTTTGCGAGCGGGTTCTTCAACACCTGGCGCTGCCGCCGGTTCAGGATCTGTGAGGCCGCCATCTTCTGCCGCCTCGCCAACTTCTTCACCAGGCCGGGGGTGGGCTGCAGGAACATTGCTCAGCAGTACAGCCAAGGCGTCGTCGCCGTCTTCGTCCACGCCCAAGCGTTGGCCGCGACGCGAACGGAGCATTTCCAGGAGACTGTCTGATTCTTTCGCGGACGCACGTGCTGCTGTTTCGGCGTCGGTCTCGAAATCGAATGGCCTGTCCGAGACTGCTGTTAGCCGCCGGGCCGGGACCGGGCCGTCCATCGGCTCGAGTTCACTGAGCTGCTGGGCCCAGCGGTTGGCATTCTGCAGCGATTTGCGTTGGGGACTGAAGGTCCACATGGCCGGCGGTTCTTCGCCGATGCTTCCGTGGGCGCCGGGGACCGTTTCGAAGCGTGCCACCACCGTCCAGGTTCCGTCCGGACGGCGCCATGAATCCCAATCCACCGTGGAGGAATCAATACCGTGTGCCGAGAGCCGGTAGTCAACCATCTCCCCGAGAGTGGCGGGGTTGTCGCCAAAGGCAGAACGGTAGATGTCATGGCCAGGAGCAGGGGAAGCAACTTCGATGTTGCGGGCTTGGCGTACAACGTACTCACGCTCGGCCAGTACTGGTCCCTCATACCGTTGAACGTTGGCCAGGGGAAGGCCTGACAACTCGGCAACTTCGGTGGCCGTGGCACCGCTGCGGATTCTGGCTTGGATGTCGCGGGGAGACATGGCAATGGCCGTGTTGGCGGCGCGTGCGGCCACTTGGGCAGGGGTGCGGCTCGCCGCGGCCCTCAAGGCCTCGTCGATGGGAAGCTGGAACATCGCACCACCCGGGCCGCTCAAAAGCAGATGCCCGCCGTCGTCGTGGACGCCTACGAGTCGTAGATCCTGCATAACACCCTCCACCACATGGCATAACTGACATTCGAAACTCTGCCACCCGCACGGTTCTTTTCCTACTAGCACCGAGGGCGTGCCGTGATATTCCGCTGAAAAGCGCTCGAATACAGGCGGCTTGCCGGCCAACATCCACTCAAAACAAGTCCTATGGACTTTCGGGGCAGGGGAGAGGACAATCTGGCCGAGATCGGGCACAAATCCGGGGCGTCCGGCGTTTGCACCCTTAAGCCGAGGGCAGGGAAGTTCCTGCGCTCCGGTTCCCACCCGGAACAGGTATGGAGGACGAAGAAGGACCATGGCCACGGACTATGATGCCCCTCGAAAAACCGAGGAAGATGTCAGCGAGGATTCCCTGGAAGAGCTCAAGACGCGCCAGTCCGGGAAGCAGTCCTCAGCGGTGGATGTCGATGAGACCGAGCTTGCCGACGGCTTTGAGCTGCCGGGCGCTGATCTGTCCGGTGAGGAACTCCTCATTCAAGTCATGCCACCGCAGCCTGACGAATTTACGTGCTTCAACTGTTTCCTGGTGAAGCACAAGTCCCAGATTGCTGCGGAACGAGGCGGGCACCAATATTGCACGGAGTGCGAGAGCTAGGTGCACTGCCGCGCTTGAGGGCTGTCCCTGAATAAGGCCGGCGCTAAACCTTCGAGGCGGTCAGCGCTGAAACGAGTTCGTCCGGCCGCCGGGAGGATGCCAGCCAGTAAGGGGTGCGGTCTGCGGGGTCGGTGATCTCAATCTTCACTACCGGGTCAATCCACCCGCGGAAGCACATGTAAGCCAGGCCATTCAGGCGGGGGCCCCTTTCAGCGGTTGCCTCCGCTTTTTTGAACGCCTCCACAGAGCCTACGAACTTGCGGTCGATGCTCGCCCTGCCCACTCTGACGGTGTCAGCTGTGACGGTGATGGTGGGCGTAGAGAGCACCAACATGATGGTCATGATGGCCAGCAAGACCACGGCGGCGATGATGCCGGTGGCTGGGCTGATGGGCCCAAACATCAGGACGCCCGCACCGGACAAGCCCACAACCACAATCCAGATCCATACGGACGGCCACAGTTTCTCGGAGTAAAGGACTTCCGAGGACGAAGGGTTGTTCCGGGCAGGCACGGGGGAGGACTGGTCAGGCGTAGGCATGGATCCAGCTTATCGGGCCTTGGCGCCAGGCTTCGCCCCCTGTCTCGTTGGGGCCCTGCCTGGTTAGGCCCCGGCCGCCGGCTCCCGGGCGCCGGGTCCCGGTAGAATGGACCACTGTGAGCAATGAGACCGCAGTATTCAGTACAGACGCCGCTTCCGCAGTCACGGACAGCAGTGAAACCAGCGCAGCGTTCGGCGCCCCCACTTTGGAGGTGCAGTTGAAGATGCTCGACGCCGGCTTGGAAGCTCCGTCGTATGCGCATCCTGGAGATGCGGGCGCTGATCTCCGCGCACGTGTGGATGTGCATCTTGCCCCCGGTGAGCGGAAACTGGTTCCAACAGGCGTCTCCATTGCCCTTCCGGACGGATTCGTGGCGTTGATCCACCCGCGCTCCGGCCTGGCCACCAAGCACGGATTGACAGTAGTCAACGCTCCAGGGACCGTGGACGCCGGCTACCGTGGCGAAATCGCCGTTACGCTCCTGAACACCGACCAAAACACTGCCATTGACCTCAAGCGCGGCGATAGAATTGCGCAAATGGTGATTCAGCGCGTCGAATACGCGCAGTTCGTTGCTGTTGACCAATTGTCCGACTCCGTTCGGGGAACCGGCGGCTTCGGGTCCACTGGCGGCTTCAACGGACCGCAGGCCTGAGAAAACTACCTGACCACGCGTACCGCACGCCCGACGCTTGACGCATGGGAGCGGTTTAGCGAGGTTTAAGGTGGTTGCGGTTTACTTGGGGATAGACCACTACTAAGGAGAAAACCCAATGCTTTTTGGGCGCGGCAAAAAGTCCAAGGACGAGCAGCCGGAAACCGGCCGCAATGTCGAGGAATCAGGCACCGAAGCAGCTACAGCTGAACCAGGCGGGTCCGGCGTGCCCGGTGACTTCCGGTTGGGCAAGGGCCCCTTGGACATCGACGAGATCGAGAGCCGCGAGGGCTACGTGGACCTCGGCGCACTCCTGATCGCACCGGCCGAGGGCCTCCAGTTGCGGCTTGAGGTGGAAGAAGCCACCCAACGCGTAGTTGCCGTGACCATGGACCTCAACGGTTCGAGCCTTCAGCTCCAGGCTTTTGCGGCGCCGCGGTCGGAGGGACTGTGGGATGAGATCCGCGAGCAGATCACCCAATCCGTGTCGAGCCAAGGCGGGGAAACGGAAGAAGTTTCCGGAACTTTCGGCACGGAACTGGTAGCTAAACTGCCTGCTGAAGCGGCTGACGGCAGCCGGGGGTTCCGTGCGGCCCGTTTCATGGGAGTGGATGGGCCGCGGTGGTTCCTGCGCGGTGTTCTGGGCGGACAGGCTGCCCTGGAGCGTGATGCTGCAGCGGGACTGGAAGATCTCTTCCGCAAGGTAGTAGTGGTTCGTGGGGACAGTCCAATGCCGCCGCGTGAGCTCCTGCAGTTACGGCTGCCCAAGGATGCTGCGGTTCCGGGCCAAGCCGGTGCCCCCCAAGGTGATGTTCCGCCGGCAGATCCCGCCATGCAGCAACCGGAGCGAGGGCCGGAGATCACCCAGATTGGCTGACTCAGCGGGCAGTACCGCGGTGCCCGGCCAAGGCCCCACAACGCAGGGAGTGCGTGATCTCCCTGCCAGGGGCAGGGCGGTATGCAGCGGCTTCATTGAGTCGGTCACGCACCAGCCGCCCAGTGAGCAGCCATTTTTCTCCGCAGTTGTGGTCGATTCCGTGCGACCCGGAGCTGCTTCAGCCGGAGGAGTCAGGAAGCCCTACGACAGGCTCCGCGTGATTTGGCTGGGCAGGACCCGCGTTCCGGGCATTGAAGCCGGCGTGGAACTGCGCTTGGACGGCATGGTGACACAGGTTGATGGCCTTCCGGCCATGTTTAATCCCCGCTACGAAATACTTTCCCGTCAGGAGCACCTATGACCGTGGCCAACGGTTCAGAACCGAAGGACACAGGGCGCGTTTCGCCCGACGAGAACCAGGAACCCCTGGCGGATTCTCCAAAATCCGGCGCGGAAGGGCCCACAGTGTCCGATCTCGCGGCCGGTTACGCCGAAAAAGCCGGACTCCACCGGAACAGCGCCGGCCACGTGGACATGCTGAAGTCTGCAGGCGGCGTCCAAGGAATTGCCGAGAGCATCCTTCCGGGATTGGTGTTTCTGGTGGTTTTCACGATCACCCGCGAACTAACATCTGCCCTTGTTGCAGCTCTGGCGGCGGCCGCCGTTTTCACGGTGGTTCGCTTGATCCAGCGGCGTCCCCTGACGCAAGCGTTGGCTGGCGTGGTGGGGGTCGGCATTTCTGCCTGGTTGGCAAACACCACGGGCAAGGCCGAGGACTTTTACGTCCTTGGCTTCTTTACCAACATCGCTTACATCCTGGCCATGGTGCTCTCCATCGCGCTTAAATGGCCGGTGGCCGGGCTTCTCTTCGGTTTTGTACGCAACGAAGGGCTGGAGTGGCGCAAGAATCCGGAACGGCTCCGGGCCTACTCCCTGGGCACGTGGATAGTGGTGGCCGTGCTGGCCCTGCGTCTTGTGGTGCAGGTTCCCTTGTACTTCATGGGCGAGCCGGGCCTCACAGCGTTGGCTACCACCAGGCTTCTGATGGGAGCCCCGCTGTATATCCTGGGCCTCTGGGTGGCTTGGCTGGTCACCAAGCCGGCACCTCAGCCGTCGAAGCCGTCGTCCTCAGCTGACTGATCTACTGACTCCGACGCTCCCTCACGAGGTTCCTGCCCGTCGTCGTATCCCGGTGATAACAGGGCACGCAAGCCGTCCTCGGCAGCGATCGTGGTGACGAAGAAGAGCTCGTCACCGCCGTCCAGAACATCATCCCGCGTGGGCGTAATGGGTGCCTGATCACGCAGGATGGCCACCAGTGTGGCATCTTCGGGCCACTCAATTCCGCCCACTGTGCTGCCGATGACGTGGGAGTCATGCGGAACCGTGAATTCCACGATCGAGGCCACACCCGTCTGAAGGGTCAACAGGCGCACGATGTCGCCGATCTCCACTGCTTCTTCGACCAATGCCGTCATGAGCTGAGGAGTGTTTACCGCCACGTCCACACCCCATGAGTCATTGAACATCCAATCGTTCTTGGGATTGTTGACGCGCCCCACGGTGCGGCCAACCCCGAATTCCGTCTTGGCCAGCAAGGACACCACCAGATTCACTTTGTCGTCGCCGGTGGCTGAAACCACGACGTCGGCATCCTCCAGTTTCGCGTCCTGCAGGGTGCTGAGTTCGCAGGCATCGCCCACCAGCCAGCGGGCACCCCGGAGCCCGCTGCGTCCAATCACTTCGGGCTTCAAATCAATGAGGAGAATCTCATGTTTGTGGGCCAGCAACTCACGCGCAATGGACGAGCCGACGCTGCCCGCGCCAACAATGACAACTTTCACTAAGACTCCTTGGCGGGTGCTTTGGCGAGGATCCGGCTGATCTCGGATGTTCTGTCCAGGCTCACCATCGCGTGGACGGTATCACCCTCCTGGTATGCGGTGCCGGCTTGGGGTAACAGGCCCTCACCGAACCTGGTGAGGAAAGCGATGCGGATTCCGGCAGCGGACTCGATGGAGTCCAGGCTGTGTCCTATCCACGCCTCGTGCAGATCCACCTCGGCCAGCACCAGCCGGCCTGAAGGCTCGCGGTAGTCACCGGCCAGATGCTGCTCGGGCAGAATCCGCCGGAGAACCTGGTCGGCGCTCCAGCGCACTGCTGCCACTGTGGGGATACCGAGCCGCTGATAGATTTCGGCACGGCCGGGATCGTAGATCCGGGCCACCACATGGGCCACATGGAACGTCTCACGGGCCACCCGGGTGGCCAGGATGTTTGAATTGTCGCCACTGGATACGGCGGCAAAGGCGTACGCCTCTTCCACTCCGGCCTGCTTGAGGGTGTCACGGTCAAAGCCGACACCTGTGACCTTTCGTCCGGCGAAAGTGTTGCGCAATCGGCGGAAGGCCCGCTCGTCCTGGTCGATGATGGCCACGGAGTGGCCGGCATCCTCCAAAGTGTGTGCCAGGGTTGCGCCAACACGGCCGCAACCCATGATCACGAAGTGAGCCACCGTGTCTCCTTAGATGTGTAGTCCGTCCCGCTCGGTATGACTTTACCGGTGCAGCGGAGGTATGCCGACGTCAACCGTCATGACATCCCTGGGGATTCAGAGTAGCTTTGCGGAGTGCTGACAATTCTGAATGCCGCAAAGCGGGTGTTGGTGGGCCGGCCGGTCAGGAATGACCGCCTGTCCCACACCTTGTTGCCCAAACGCATTGCTTTGCCGATCTTCGCCTCGGACGCCCTGTCCTCGGTGGCTTATGCCCCGGACGAAATCCTGCTGACGCTTGCCCTTGCCGGCGTCAGCGCCGTGGCGTTCTCTCCGTTGGTGGGCCTCGCAGTCATGGTGGTCTTGCTCACAGTGGTGGCCTCTTATCGCCAGAACGTCCACGCCTACCCGTCCGGAGGCGGCGACTACGAAATTGCCAACGTCAACCTCGGCAAATACGCAGGGCTGACCGTCGCCTCCGCCTTGCTGGTGGACTACGTTCTGACTGTTGCAGTGTCCATGTCCTCCGCGGCAGCCTACGTCACCACGGCCATTCCTTCGCTGCACGGTCAACAGGCGCTCATTGCCACTGTCGGCGTCGTCATCCTGGCGTTGGTGAATCTTCGGGGAATCAAGGAAGCGGGCTCGGTTTTTGCTGTGCCCACCTACATTTTCATGGCTTCGATCCTCGGCATGACCGCCGTGGGAATTTTCCAGTTTGCCACCGGTCAACTGGGGGAGGCACAATCGGCAAACTTCACCATCGTCCCGCAGTCCGGCTTTGATGAGGGCCTTGTTGGACTGGCCGGCGCCTTCCTCCTGCTTCGGGCGTTCTCCTCGGGCGCTGCCGCCCTCACAGGCGTCGAAGCCATCAGCAATGGTGTTCCAAACTTCCAGAAGCCCAAGAGCAAGAACGCGGCCACAACTTTGCTGCTGCTCGGGGCGATCGCGGCGGCAATGTTGGCGGGCATCCTGTTCCTGGCAAATGCCACCAAAGTGCACATCGTCCTGGATCCCGCCACCGAGTTCCTGATGGACGGCAAACCTCTGCCGGAGGGCTACATCCAGAATCCCGCCATCAGCCAGATTGCCGACACCATTTTCGGGGCGGGGTCCATTCCGTTCTACATCGTGGTGGCAGCAACGGGCGTGATCCTGGTGTTCGCCTCCAATACGGCCTTCAACGGGTTCCCTGTACTCGGCTCCATACTTGCGCAGGACGGCTACCTCCCGCGTCAACTCCGAACCCGCGGCGACAGGCTCGCGTTCAGCAACGGCGTCCTTGCCCTGGCCGCAGGCGCACTCGTCCTGATCCTCGCCTTCAACGCCGATGTCACCAAGCTGATCCAGCTCTACATTGTGGGCGTATTCATCTCCTTCACTGCCAGCCAGCTAGGGATGATCCGGCACTGGGGCCGCGAACTGAAACTTGCCAGGGACAAGGCTGTCCGGCGGAGGATTTTCAAGTCGCGCACCATCAATATGGTGGGCTTCGGCATGACCGCACTGGTCCTGGTGATCGTCCTGATCACCAAATTCGAGCAGGGCGCCTGGATCGCTTTGCTCGCCATGTTTGTGCTGTTCCTCATCATGTGGAGCATCCGGGCCCATTATGACAACGTGGCCAGGGAACTGGCGGTTGACGAGGACTCGTCGCCGCGCGCGCTGCCCACGCGTGTCCATGCGGTCCTGCTCGTTTCACACGTCCGCAAGCCGGTCCTCAGAGCACTGGCTTATGCGAGGGCTTCACGGCCCTCGCGCCTTGACGCGATAACAGTGGACATCAATACCGAGGAGACGGAGCACACCGTCCGGGACTGGGAGAAGCTGGAAATTCCTGTTCCCCTGACCGTCCTGGCCAGCCCTTACCGTGAGACCGTAACCCCCATCATGGACTACATCAAAAACATGCGCCGTGACTCACCACGGGACCTCATTGTGGTCTACATCCCCGAATATGTGGTGGGCAAATGGTGGGAACAACTGGTCCACAACCAGACAGCACTCCGAATCAAGACGCGGCTCCACTTTGAACCTGGGGTCATGGTTGCCAGCGTTCCGTGGCAGCTGAAGTCGTCCGAAGAAGCAAAGGCACTGCAGGATACCTAAATGACCTCCCACAGCAATTCCCTTCACCACGCCCGAGACAAGCACAGCCGAGACCACACCATCAAAGATCAGGGCACACCCGGTACCGAACTGGTGGTGGACGTCGGCCCGATCGCCCACGGAGGGCACTTCGTCGCCCGGCATGAAGGGCGCGTCATCTTCGTCCGGCACGCCATCCCGGGGGAGAGAGTCCGCGTCCGTCTGACCGACTCCGGTGACGCGTCGCGCTTCTGGCGTGCCGACGTCGTCGAGGTCCTTGAAAGTTCGCCGGACCGGGTTCCCCATTTCTGGAAACCGGCGGATTCACTCGGCTCCTGGAGCCGCGGAACGGCGCCCGTTGGAGGCGCGGAGCTTGGCCACATTTCCTTGCCGCGCCAGCGCGCACTGAAGGCCGAGGTGCTGGCTGAACAGCTCAAGCGGCTTGCCGGCCTTGACCTCGCCACCGAGGTGGAAGCTGTGGGGCAGAACGACGACGGCGGACTCGGCTGGCGTACGCGCGCCAGCTTCGCCGTAACTCCCAAAGGCCGGTTAGGCATGCACGCGCACCGATCAGACATGGTGCTTCCCATCAAGGAGATGCCGCTGGCACTCGCGGGCGTCAACGAGCTGAAGCTGTGGGATCTTGACCTCACGGGCATCTCACGGGTGGAAGTGGCCGTCCCCGCCAACGGTTCACGGCCCTTGATCCTGCTGGCTCCCGAGGAATCGACCAGTCCCAAGCGGTTGCACAGCATTGTGTCTCAATTGCCCCATAACGTCTCGGTGGCCAGCTACGATCCCGGCAATGGAGAAGTGCTGCAACTGCGGGGAAGGACCTGGGTGCAGGAAACTGCGGCGGGCCATGACTACCGCGTGACCGGTGAGGGGTTCTGGCAAATCCACAAGGATGCCCCGGAGACGCTGGTGGGTGCCGTGACGGGGTATCTTTCGCAGGGCGGGTACTTACAGCCCGGCGCTGCAGTTGCCGATCTCTACGCCGGTGCCGGGCTGTTTACGGCACCTCTCGCGGACGCCGTCGGAGTCACTGGTTCGGTTCTTTCCGTAGAGGGCGCCCCGGGCGCCAGTCGCGACGCCCGCAAGAACCTGCACGGACAATCCCAGGTGGAAATTGTGCAGGGGCGCGTTGAGCGGGTCCTGCACCAGCGGGCCCGCAGCTTTGACTCGCTGGTCCTGGATCCACCGCGCGCCGGTGCCGGCAAGGCTGTGGTCAAGCAATTGATGGCCACCGGACCGCGCGCAATCGCCTATGTGTCATGTGATCCGGCATCCTTTGCACGTGATCTGGGTTACTTCCATCAAGGTGGTTGGCGGTTGGAGTCGCTGCGGGCCTTTGATCTTTACCCGCACACCCATCACCTGGAAACGGTAGGACTGATAGTCCCCGCAGCATAGCCACGGCGCAGTCCGCCCTCCACGGCGCTAAAGGCAGAACTGCGTGTTTCCACAGCGACGCGTGATCAGTGACGCAACAACGGAGTATGCCACTACGATGGCAGTAGTAGCCCCGGCCCGCGGAAATCAAAGCCACGGACCGGGGTGACCAAGAGAGATGCCGCCCGGCTAAGTAAGGTGCGCCTAACTGGCTAGCGGCCAACCACGCGACAAAGATGAAACTGTTGCGAGAGGAGTCCTGCCATGAGCACTGTGGACAGCTTCGGTTCCAAAGGCGTACTGAATGTAGCCGGCACCGAGTATGAAATTTTCCGGTTGAACTCCGTAGAGGGCGCAGACAGCCTTCCGTTCAGCCTTAAGGTATTGCTTGAAAACCTCCTGCGGACTGAGGATGGCGCCAATATTACGGCTGACCATGTCCGCGCCCTGGCCGGTTGGGATCCCAACGCGGAGCCCGACACGGAAATCCAGTTCACCCCGGCCCGTGTGATCATGCAGGACTTCACCGGCGTTCCCTGCGTCGTGGACCTGGCTACCATGCGTGAAGCCGTGAAGGAGCTTGGCGGTGACCCCAAGCGGGTCAACCCGTTGGCGCCTGCCGAAATGGTGATCGACCACTCCGTCCAGATCGACGCCTTCGGAAACTCCGGCGCACTGGAGCGCAACATGGAGATCGAATACCAGCGCAACGGTGAGCGTTACCAGTTCCTTCGCTGGGGCCAGACCGCGTTCGATGACTTCAAGGTTGTTCCCCCGGGAACGGGCATCGTCCACCAGGTCAACATCGAATACCTGGCCCGCACGGTCATGACCCGCGAGGTGGACGGCGTTCTCCGCGCCTACCCGGACACCTGTGTTGGCACTGACTCGCACACCACCATGGTCAACGGCCTGGGCATCCTGGGTTGGGGCGTCGGCGGCATCGAAGCCGAGGCTGCAATGCTGGGCCAGCCGGTCTCCATGCTGATTCCCCGCGTTGTTGGCTTCAAGCTCAAGGGCAGCATCCCCGCCGGTGCCACCGCTACTGACGTGGTGTTGACCATAACTGAAATGCTGCGCAAGCACGGTGTTGTTGGCAAGTTCGTTGAGTTCTACGGCGAAGGCGTTGCCGCTGTGCCGCTGGCCAACCGCGCCACCATCGGCAACATGAGCCCGGAATTCGGTTCCACGGCCGCCATGTTCCCCATTGATGACGTCACGCTGGACTACCTCCGCCTGACCGGCCGCTCCGAAGCAAATGTGGCTCTCGTGGAGGCCTACAGCAAGGAACAGGGCCTCTGGCACGATCCCTCCCGTGAACTGCGTTTCTCCGAGTTCCTCGAGCTGGACCTTTCCACGGTTGTTCCCTCCATCTCCGGCCCCAAGCGTCCTCAGGACCGCATTGAGCTCACCGATGCCAAGGAACAGTTCCGCAAGGACATCCACAACTACGTTGCTATCGAAGACGGCAGTGT
The DNA here is from genome assembly GCF_902506065.1 of Arthrobacter sp. 9V. Classification (GTDB taxonomy): domain Bacteria; phylum Actinomycetota; class Actinomycetes; order Actinomycetales; family Micrococcaceae; genus Arthrobacter. Next base: position 2,820,199 of record NZ_LR732912.1, on the reverse strand, counting down.
GGATGAGTCCCTGGATGAATCCTTCCCGGCTTCAGATGCCCCGTCCTTCACCCACGCTGACTCGCACACTACAGAGACGGACCGCGTTTACTCGGCCGCCAATGGTGCGAATGGCCGTCCGTCTTCGCCGGTCAAGGTCACCACGGCTGATGGCCGCGAGTTCGAGCTGGACCACGGCGCAGTGTCGATCGCTTCGATCACGTCCTGCACCAACACGTCCAACCCGTCCGTGATGTTGGCTGCGGCGCTCCTTGCACGCAACGCCGTGGACAAGGGCCTGACGTCAAAGCCGTGGGTCAAAACCTCCGTGGCTCCGGGTTCAAAGGTGGTTACTGACTACTACGAGAAGTCCGGCCTGACCCCCTACCTGGAGAAGCTTGGCTTCTACATTGTGGGTTACGGTTGCGCCACCTGCATTGGTAACTCCGGCCCGCTCGAGCCGGAAATCTCCGAGGCCATCCAGGCCAACGACCTCTCCGTTACCGCAGTTCTCTCCGGTAACCGCAACTTCGAAGGCCGCATCAACCCGGACGTGAAGATGAACTACCTGGCGTCCCCGCCGCTGGTCATCGCCTACGCCCTGGCAGGCTCCATGGACTTCGACTTCGACACCGATGCCCTGGGCACGGATTCCGAGGGCAACGAGGTCTTCCTCAAGGACATCTGGCCGAACCCCACTGAGGTGCAGGAAGTCATTGACTCCTCCATTGATGAGGCAATGTTCGCCAAGGGCTACGAGGGCGTCTTCGACGGCGACGACCGTTGGAAGGCCCTGGACACCCCGGCAGGCGACACGTTCGCCTGGGCCGAGGACTCCACCTACGTGCGGAAGCCCCCATACTTCGAGGGCATGAAGGCCCAGCCGGATCCCGTCAAGGACATCTCGGGCGCACGTGTGCTCTTGAAGCTTGGCGATTCCGTCACCACGGACCACATCTCCCCGGCCGGTTCCTTCAAGTCGGACACCCCCGCGGGCCAGTACCTCCTGGCCAACGGTGTGGAGCGCAAGGACTTCAACTCCTACGGTTCACGCCGTGGCAACCACGAAGTCATGATCCGCGGTACGTTTGCCAACATCCGTATCAAGAACCAGCTCCTGGACAACGTTGAGGGTGGCTTCACCCGCGACTTCAGCCAGGAAGGTGCGCCCCAGGCATATGTCTACGACGCAGCCCAGAACTACCAGGCGGCAGGAACGCCCCTGGTTGTCCTGGCGGGTAAGGAATACGGCTCCGGTTCCTCACGTGACTGGGCAGCCAAGGGCACTGCGCTCCTGGGCGTCAAGGCAGTCATCGCCGAAAGCTACGAGCGGATCCACCGCTCCAACCTCATCGGCATGGGCGTCCTTCCGCTGCAGTACCCCGCTGGGGAGTCCGCAGCAACCCTTGGCCTGACCGGTACGGAAACGTTTGCCGTAGAAGGCGTCACCGAGCTCAACAACGGCACCACGCCGAAGACGCTCAAGGTGACGGCCACGGCTGAAGACGGTACCGCCAAGTCCTTCGATGCCGTTCTGCGCATCGATACCCCGGGTGAAGCTGACTACTACCGCAACGGCGGCATCCTGCAGTACGTTCTGCGCCAGATCTCGGCATAACGAAACGGCTGGTTCCCAGCTGAATCAGTAGCCGGACAGCCCCGATTGGTCGCCTGACCAGCCGGGGCTGTTGGCGTCCCGGGGCCAGCCAGGCAATGGGCCTGAAGAACAATCCGGGGCTCGGGCCCACGGGCGCAACGCGCCGGCCCGGGCACGCGCTAGAGTTAACAAGCACGTCATTCACCCTAAGGAGGGCCGTTGGGACTTTTGGAAACCGTCAAGGATCCACGGGACCTGGCCACATTGTCCGGCACCGAGCTGGAACAACTGGCCGCCGAAATCAGGGCATTCCTGATCACCAACGTAGCTGCAACGGGTGGACACCTGGGCCCTAATCTGGGCGTCGTGGAACTCACTCTCGCTGTCCACCGGAACTTTGAGTCTCCGCGCGACAGCGTCATTTTCGATACCGGTCATCAGTCTTATGTACATAAGCTCCTGACCGGACGCCAGGACTTCACTACGCTCCGCCAGCAGGGCGGTCTCTCCGGCTATCCGGACCGGGCGGAGTCTGAGCACGACATCGTGGAGAGTTCCCATGCCTCCTCATCGCTGTCCTGGGCTGATGGCATCTCGCGTGCACGGCAGCTGACCGGTGAAGGCGACCGTTTCGTCGTCGCGGTTGTGGGCGATGGCGCGTTGACCGGCGGCATGGCGTGGGAGGCGATCAACAACATCGCCGCCGACAAACGGCGTCGAGTGGTGATCGTTGTCAATGACAACGGGCGTTCCTATGCCCCGACTGTTGGCGGATTTGCCGACTACCTGGCCTCTTTGCGTCCCACTATTGATTCCCTGCGCACCACCCCGGCTTATGAGCGCATGTTGGACTGGTGGAAGAAAAAACTTCAGGACGGCGGTCCGGCCGGTCAGTTCACCTACAAGAGCCTGCATGCCATGAAGAAGGGCATCAAGGACTGGTGGGCTCCCCAGGGTATGTTCGAGGACCTTGGCATGAAGTACATCGGCCCGGTGGACGGACACAACCTCCAGGCCATGGAGCATGCACTCAATACCGCCAAGGCCTACGGCGGTCCGGTGATTGTCCATGCCATGACGGAGAAGGGCCACGGTTACGCACCGGCTCTGGCCAATGAAGCGGACCAGTTCCATGCAGTTGGAATCATTGACCCCGAAACAGGCGAGCCCACTGAAATGCCCGGTGCCAGGTCATGGACCTCGGTGTTCGCTGAAGAAATTGCTGACATTGCCGATGAACGTCCGGACATTGTAGGTATCACCGGTGCCATGCTCATCCCCGTCGGACTGCATAAGTTCGCTGAGCGTCACCCTGAAAGGGTGATCGACGTCGGCATCGCGGAGCAGCATGCCCTGACGTCCGCGGCTGGAATGGCCTTCGGTGGCCTTCACCCTGTGGTGGCGGTTTACGCCACCTTCCTGAACCGTGCTTTCGACCAGCTGTTGATGGACGTTGCGCTGCACAAAGCCGGCGTCACCATCGTCCTGGACCGCGCAGGCGTGACAGGCCCGGATGGACCCAGCCACCACGGTATGTGGGACATGGCGATGGTTCAGATCGTGCCGGGTCTTCATTTGGCCGCTCCCCGGGACGCCACCAGACTCCGCGAAGAACTGCGCGAGGCCGTAGCGGTTGATGATGCCCCCACGGTGGTGCGATTCTCCAAGGGCAGCGTAGGTTCGGAAATTGAAGCAATTGAGCGGCTCCACGACGGCGTGGACATCCTCGCGCGCAGGCCTGAGGGCTCCACTGAAAACGATGTCCTGATTGTCAGCGTCGGGGCCATGTCCGAACTCGCCCTCGACGTCGCTGCCCGACTCGGCTCGCAAGGCATCAGTTCCACAGTTGTGGACCCCCGGTGGGTTCTGCCCGTCCGTAAGTCCATCATTGCCCTTGCTGCCCGTCACCGCCTGGTGATCTGCATAGAAGACGGAGTCCGGGCAGGTGGCGTTGGTTCCCGTATCCGGCAGGAAATGCGGGCAGCCGGTGTTGACACGGCGCTCAATGAAGTAGGCCTGCCGGTGGAGTTCCTGGTGCACGGCTCCCGCAGCCAGGTCCTGGAGCGGGTCGGCCTTACGGCCCAGAAGATAACCCACGACGTCGTAGCCCAGGTTTTGGGGACAAAGGTTCCGTTTGCCAGGCCCCTCCCGGGCCAGGAACACCCGACCACCGGCAGCCTCCCAACGCTGTGACGGAAGAGCGCGCGCCGGGCTCATTGCAGCCCGGTGACCTCGTGGTGTCGAGGAACAGGAAATGGGACGGCAAGGCCCACTGGGTGGTTCCCGGCCGCTATCTTGGTGAAGACATTCACGGCTGGTGGATATTTCAGGGAGCAGGGGAGTTCTGCGCCCGCCCGGGCGCAGCTTTCTACACGGCGTCGGATGCGCTGTTGCTGGTTCCGCGGACAGGTGAGTTTGTAGCCACCTTCTACGACGACAGCTATCCGGGCGACTTCAGGATCTACGTCGACTTGGCTACCGGCCATGATTGGAATCCCATCAAGCCAGGCGTCACTGAATTCCACATGATTGATATGGATCTGGATGTTATCCGTTCCACCAAGCATGGGGTTTTCGTGGACGATGAGGACGAATTTGAGCATCACCGGGTGGCCATGGGCTATCCGCAACAAACGGTGGACGCCATGCGCACAGAATGCGCAATCCTTTTTGAGGCAGTGAACACCATGAAAGCGCCTTTCGACGTCAATGGAGCCACCAGCACCAGCGCCGAGTGGTTCAGGAAAGGACGAGCATGAGCGGCATTATCCGCGCGTACAAGCGCGATGACGACGGAGTACTTCACTTCCGGGAGGCCTGGTACGACGACGAAGACCAGCAGTTCGTGGTCAACCACGGGGTTGTGGGCCACCAAAGCAAGACCGACGAAGCAGGCGTTGAGGACGAATCTTCCGTGGATGGCCTCATGGCGGCTTTTGCTTCGCAGTGCGAAGAAGACGGTTATGCAGAGATTCCGGAGTCCGAACAGTTTTGGGTGGTCGCCCAGATTGCCTTGAAATCCAAGGACGGCACCGAACGTGACCGGCATCTTGAGCGGAAGGCCAAAGCGGCCCTTACCGGCGAGTTGGCATGGCGTGGGCTGGGAGTTGTGGACCGTTCGGAGATCGGCAACGGCCATTTGAACATCTTCTGCCTCTGCCCGGATGTTAATAAGGCCGTGAACGCCATCAAGATCTGTGTCCGTGGTGAGGATCTGGACTTCACCAAGCTCACCGTTGCAGCCGCTCCCCACAGCGACCCCACGGCATTCCGCGTGAAGCACTCGCCCAAGCAGGGTGTGGGCTTTACTCTCTAAGTAAGCACCCAACGCATCGGGAGGGATTCGCCATGGCGTCCAAGAGCAACTGGCCCGGACATACGCCCCTGCCCAAAGGTCTCGCCGCTCCAGCAAGACGGGCTCTGGCGCATGAAGGGATAGAGACCCTGGAGCAGCTGGCCGAATTCGGTGAGGCCGGGCTTTCCAAACTCCACGGCATGGGTCCGGTGGCGGTAGCGCAGCTCGAAGACGCCATGGAGGAGTCGGGGATCTCTTACGGCACAGGTTAGGTGTATCGGCGAGGGAGATTGTTGCCTTGGGTGACAATCATTGCCGGGCCGCGTATAGGCTGAATTCATGACTGAATACCGACGCCTTGGCCACTCCGGACTGACCGTCTCAGCTGTTGGGCTGGGCTGCAACAATCTGGGCCGTGCCAATACTCCCACCGAATCCCAGGAAGGCACGGACGCTGTTGTCCACGCCGCGCTTGATGCCGGGGTGACGTTTTTCGACGTCGCGGACGTCTACGGCCGCGAGCCGGGCCTGAGCGAAGTCATGTTGGGCAAGGCTCTGAAGGGCCGCCGGGATGACGTTGTCATCGGCACCAAGTTCGGCATGGACATGCGAGGCGTCAACGGAAACGACTTCGACGCCCGGGGCTCGCGCAGATACATCGTCAAAGCCGTGGAGGCTTCCCTCCGCCGCTTGGACACCGAATGGATTGACCTTTACCAGTTCCACACACCGGATCCTTTGACACCTATCGAAGAGACGCTGGCGGCGTTGGATGACCTGGTGTCCAGTGGCAAAGTGCGGTACATCGGCCATTCGAACTTTGCCGGCTGGCAGATTGCCCAGGCCGAGTATGTCGCACGACAATCACCATCAGGGGCAGCCAGATTCATTTCAACGCAGAACCATTACAACCTCCTGGACCGCCGCGCTGAACTTGAAGTGCTCCCGGCCGCAGGAGCTTTCTCCTTGGGCGTCCTGCCGTACTTCCCCCTGGCCAACGGGCTGCTCACCGGAAAGTACTCCGCGGGCAAGGCCCCCCAGGGCTCCCGTTTGAGCCATACCCGCACCAACCTGGTGCACGACGCCGATTGGGAGCAGCTTGGCCGCTTCAGCCAATTTGCCAAGGAACGGGACATCAACGAGCTTCAACTGGCCTTCTCGTGGCTGGCTGCGCAGCCGGGAGTCAGCAGCGTGATCGCCGGTGCCACCCGTCCGGAGCAGATCCGCGAGAATGCCGCGGCTGTGTGCTGGGTCCCAACGCAGGAGGACCGCGCGGAACTTGATGAGATCTTCCCACGGGCACCGAAGGTTGCCCTCTTCTAACCCTCTCTCACATAACAGCCCTTAAACCGGAACGCTCTCCCACCAAGGTGAAAGAGCGTTCCGGTTTAGGCCGCGGGATGTGAAGGAGCGTTCAGGTTTCGGCCGCGGGATGTGCGAGAGCGTTCCGGTTTAGGCAGGGGCGGATGCGACGCCCGGGGCGAGGAACCGCTTGCCGTTGACCCGCTCGGAGGCGCCCACCCTGTCCAGATACGGCGTGATGCCGCCCAAGAACATGGGCCACCCTGCGCCCATGATGACGCAGAGATCAATGTCCTCAGGTCCTGCTACGACGCCTTCTTCGAGCATCAGCCCGATCTCTTCGGCCAGGGCGTCCTGCGTACGCCGGAGGACTTCCTCGCCAGTGGAGGGAGTATTGCCGAAGGACAAGAGGGCCAGCGTTTCGGCCGGGATGACCGGAGTGCCCTCAGGTCCCGGAGCCCAGAGGCTCTTCACTCCGTTGTCGATGAGTTTCTGCAGGTTTTGCGAGACAGGGAACCTCTCGCCGAACGCTGCGTGCAGGGACTCCTGAACGTGCTGGGCCACCGGTAGTCCAACCATGGCACTCAACGTGAAGGGCGACATCGGCAGGCCCATGGGACGCAGGGCGGTGTCTGCAACCTCGGCCGGGGTTCCTTCGTCGAACGCTGCGATGACTTCTCCCATGAGTCGGAGCAGGATGCGGTTGACCACGAAGGCCGCAGCATCCTTGACCAGCACGGCGGTCTTTTTCAGCCCCTTGGCCAGTTCGAACGCGGTGGCCAGGACGGCGTCGTCCGTCCTGGGCGCGCGCACGATCTCCAGGAGGGGCATGACAGCCACTGGGTTGAAGAAGTGGAATCCCACCAGCCGTTCAGGGTGGGCCAAATCTTCCGCCATGGCTGTTACGGACAGCGAGGAGGTGTTGGTGGCCAGGATGCACTCGGGAGAAACGATCGCTTCAACCTCGGCGAAGACCTGCTTCTTGATGTGCAGTTCTTCGAAAACGGCTTCGATCACGAAGTCGGCGTCTGCAAAGGCCTCTTTGGAAACCGAACCCGTAACTAGTGCTTTGGTCCTGTTGGCGGCGTCGGGTTTGATCCGCTTCTTGGCCAGCATCTTGTCCACTTCGGCGTGGACGTAAGCAACGCCCTTGTCCACACGTGCTTGATCGATGTCCGTCATGACCACGGGAACCTTCAACTGCCGGGCGAACAGCAATGCCAGTTGGCTGGCCATGAGACCTGCACCCACCACGCCGATCTTGGTGACCGGCCGGGCAAGTTTCCGGTCAGGTGCGCCGGCTGGACGCTTGGAACGCTTCTGGACGAGGTCCAGGAATGCGTACACGGTAGAGCGGAACTCGTCGGTCTGCATGAGCCCTGCGAGAGTCTCACACTCGAGCTCAGCCGACTCGCCCTGGGTCATGGTGCGGTTTGCTTCCATGACGTCCAGAACCTTGCCCGGTGCGGGGGAGGCATTGGAAGTCTTGGACTCAACGAAAGCCCTGCCTGCAGATACAGCGGCTGCCCAACGGCAGGCTACAGCTTCATCGGCCGCATCAACTGAGTTATTCCGCTCGGGTGTTACTTCACCGGAGATAACCCTGGCAGCCCAGGCGAGGGACTGTTCCACAAAGTCGGCGGGTTCGAACATGGCATCGGCCACTCCGAGTTCAAACGCCTGCGGCCCGGTGAGGGTCCGGTTGTTGCTGAGGGGATTCTCGATCATCACCTTGACGGCATTCTCGGGTCCAATGAGGCGCGGCAGGATGTAGACGCCGCCCCAGCCCGGTACCAGGCCGATGAACGCCTCAGGAAGCGCCAGGGCGCCGGCGCCCGTGGAAACGGTCCGGTACGTGGATTGAAGGGCGATCTCCAGCCCTCCACCCAAGGCAAGGCCGTTAATGAAGGCAAAGCTCGGAACGCCCAGGTTTGCAAGAGTGCTGTAGACGGCGTGGCCGAGCTGCGCCATCCAGAGTCCATGCTCGCGTTCTTTGAGAGTCTTGACGGCTGACAGGTCGGCGCCGGCCACCAGGAAGTACGGCTTACCCGTAACGCCGACGCCTGCAATTTCTCCGCGTGCGGCCCGTTCCTTGAGCTTTTCCAGGACGTCGCCGAGTTCCACCAGAGTGTTGGGGCCAAGCGTTGTGGGCTTGGAGTGGTCCAGGCCGTTGTCCAGGGTAATCAATGCGAAGGTCCCGGCGCCGCCGGGCAGCTGGACGTCCTGAACATAGGAGTGGGTCACTACTTCATCGGGGAAAAGGGCGGCGAGCTTCTGGAATTCGGCGGCGCTCATGCGGCGGCTCCTTCGGTGGCGGCCGTGGTGGCCTGGTCGGCGGTGAAAGATTGGTAGTCGGCGTGGTGTGGGTTTTCCCAGATCACCGTGGCACCCATGCCCAAGCCGATGCACATGGTGGTGATGCCATAGCGAACCGAGTGATCTTCCTCGAACTGACGTGCGAGCTGGTTCATCAAGCGGACGCCCGAGGAAGCAAGCGGATGTCCGACGGCGATTGCCCCGCCATAGCGGTTGACCCTGGAGTCGTCATCGACAATTCCGAAGTGGTCAAGGAAACTGAGGACCTGGACGGCGAAGGCCTCGTTGATTTCGAAGAGGCCAATGTCTTCAATGCCGAGCCCTGCGTTCTTTAGCGCCTTTTCGGTAGCGGGTACCGGACCGATGCCCATGACCTCGGGTTCCACGCCGGCGAAGGCGTAGGAGACCAGGCGCATCTTGACCGGGAGCCCGAGCTCCTCAGCGGCTTCGGCGGAAGCAAGGACAGCGGCGGTGGCGCCGTCGTTCAAACCTGCAGCATTGCCCGCGGTCACCCGACCATGGGCGCGGAAGGGCGTCCGTAATTCAGCAAGGTCAGCAACAGTTGTACCGGGCCGTGGCGGTTCGTCCGTGGTGTGCAGGGCCCAGCCCTGGCCGGGCTTCATGGTGGCTACTGGCACGAGGTCCTGCTGGATTTGTTCTTTGGTGTACGCAGCGGCGAGCTTTGCCTGTGACGCCGCGGCGTAGGCGTCCGTTCGGTCCTTGGTAATGGCCGGGAAGCGATCATGCAGGTTCTCCGCAGTGTTGCCCATGTTCAACGCGGCAGGGTCCACAAGGCGCTCGGACATGAACCGGGGATTGGGATCGGCGCCGGCACCCATGGGGTGGTTGCCCATGTGCTCCACACCGCCTGCAATGACCACGTCATAGGCACCGAAGCCGATTCCGCTCGCCGTCGTGGTTACTGCCGTCATGGCACCTGCGCACATGCGGTCGATAGCGAAGCCGGGTACGGTGCGGGGGAGTCCGGCCAACAGCGCCGCTGTGCGGCCGATGGTGAGGCCCTGGTCTCCGGTCTGGGTGGTGGCAGCGATGGCAACTTCGTCAATCCGGTCCGCCGGCAGTGAGGGGTTCCGCCGCATCAGTTCGCGGATGCACTTGACCACCAGGTCATCTGCGCGGGTGCCGGCATAGATGCCTTTCTCACCGGCTTTGCCGAAGGGTGTTCGCACACCATCGACGAAGACGACGTCGCGGACGTTCCTTTGAGCACTGCGTGATGGACTCATGTAATAACTCCTCGTTGAGACATGGCGCCGAATCCCGCATCGCGGGGGTCGGCTGGCATTGATGCAATGTTACTCGCGGGTAACTTAGCATGCAAGGTCCACTCCGTCTCCGGCGTCCGTGTCCCCGGGGACGCGAAAGGCCCGCCACCACGAACCACAGTTCGCAGGGACAGGCCTCAGCGGGGGAGGGAGCCTAGCCGGCATTGCCGGACTGCACCTCCGGGGAGGCTTTGGCTTCTTTCGATTTGGAATCTTTTCCGGGAAGCGGAGCGGGGTTCAAGCACGCTTCGGTGAGTATGGGCGCGGCGAAGGAGATTTGCCACTCGCGTGCACCCAGTGAGCGCAGTTCCGCAGCGACGGACTCCACGGAAACATCAGCAGGCGGCCTCCAGGCAACCCGCCGCAAGTAGTCCGGCGTGAGCAGATTCTCCACCGGCAGCTTCAACTCGTCTGCTGTTGCCTGCAGTGCAGGCCTGGCGGTGGCAAGGCGCGCAGCGGCCTCGGGGTCCCGGTCCACCCACACCCTGGGCGGCGGCGGTGCGTTGGTGGGCAAGTGCAGGGGAGGCAGATCCGTGAGGGTCCGGGCATTGGTGATGCAGCGCAGCCAGCGCGGGGCTTCCCTCTGCGCGGAGCGTCCGTGGAATCCTTTGGTGGCCAGCAGTTGGGGCACCGTGGTGGGCATGGCCTTGGCTGCGGCTACCAGTGCCGAGTCAGGGATAAGGCGGCCGGGAGCGACGTCGCGTTTGCGGGCCAGTTGGTCCCGTTCGAGCCACAGTTCACGAACGGCCGCAAGCTGGCGACGGTCGCGTATCTGGTGAAGTCCGGAGGTCTTTCGCCAGGGATCCACGCGGGGCGCCGAGAGCCCTGCGGCGAGGATGCCTGCAAATTCCTGTTCGGCGTATTCGAGTTTTCCGTCCGCTTCCAGCAACTCGATGAGTTCTTCGCGGAGCTCTGCGAGGACTTCGACGTCCAGGGCTGCGTAGCGCAGCCAGGGTTCCGGCAGGGGGCGCGTGGACCAATCGGCAGCGGAGTGCTCTTTTGCCAGGCCAAAGCCGAGTAGTTGCTCAATGACGGCTGCAAGGCCCACCCGGGGCAGTCCGGCGAGCCGGGCGGCAAGCTCGGTGTCAAAGAGTTTATCCGGCCACATGCCCAGCTCCGAGAGGCAAGGGAGGTCCTGCGAGGCCGCGTGCAGGATCCATTCGACGCCTCGGAGGGCATCATTGATGATCTCCAGATTCTCGAACGGCTCGGGGTCGATCAGCCAGGTTCCTGCACCTTCGCGGCGGATCTGAACCAGGAAGGCCCGCTGGCCGTAGCGGAACCCGGAAGCGCGTTCCGCGTCCACTCCGGCTGGCCCTGTTCCGGTGGCGATTGCGGCTGCGCACCGCTCCAGCCCGGACGGGGTATCGATGACCAGGGGTACACCCTCACGGGGAGTATCGAGATCGATGATTTCAGGGACGTGGCTGTCGAAGCCGTCTACCTTGATGTGGGTGGTGGGATCAGCAACCGGGTCGCCGGCCGTGGTATTTTCCGGATATTCAGGGGTCATGGTGGCTTAAGCTTACCGATTCCGGCCGGAGCGGGGTGTTTCCGGTCCGTCATGACTACCCGCTGACGCGTTTTCTACAGTCAATTGAGTCTCCTGTTGGGCAATCCGGTGACGCCCGGTGGCAGCGGTGGCAAGCCCGCGAAGGTGCAGACCATATCGGACCAGGCTTCGAGGTGGGCCTGGACATCCTGGCTGGCCGGTGTCCAGGACGCCCGGAGTTCGATGTCTATGGTGTCCGGCCGCTCAGCCAAAGTCCCGAAGCTTTCGGAAAGGATCCTGGTTGCTGTGCCACCGGCGGCGCGATAGGGGGCGGCGTGGTTCTCCAAGGCATCCACGAGCCAGGTCCAGGCAACTGAGCCGAGCATGGAGTCGTTCCCCATCTCTGCATCCATTTGAGCCCTGATGTAGGTGACTATTCGGAACTCCCCTTCCCACACGGCCGAGCCGTCAGGGTCATAGAGGAGTATGAAGCGGCCGGTGGCGAGTTCGTCGTCCTCTTCGCTGGCAGGATTGCTGCTTTGACTGGCGGCGAAGGCTTTGGCTGCAGGTCCATGGACGGGAACCTGACGGGTTGCCGCTGTGGGGCTGAATACTTCGGCTCCCAAGGCAACTGCGTACGGAGCCAGTCGGGCAGGGGCGGGGATCTCGTCCAGCCGCAGTTCGCTGCGGCATTGTGCTTTCCGTAGTGATCCCAAGGCGAAGAGAAACTCCGAGGGAACCTGTGCGAGGGCGTTCACCATCGCAGATTATGCGTCCGGGACGGCGAATCTGTGCAGGCTCGCCGCCCCGGGTTGCACGTGTTATGCGTTAGGCCAGTTCGCGCTTGATGGCCGCTGCGAAAGCATCGATGTCTTCCTCCGTGGTGTCAAAGGAACACATCCAGCGAACTTCGCGGCGGGCGGCGTCCCAGTCGTAGAAAGCGAAGGACTCCCGCAGCTTCTCTGCCACTCCTTCGGGAAGGATTGCGAAAACGCCGTTTGACTGCGTTGCCTGGGTTGGCTCCACGCCGTCGATTCCCTCAACAGCCGTCCGCAGGCGGGCGGCCATGGCGTTGGCGTGGGCGGCCGAACGCAACCACAAGCCATCCTCCAGCAGGGCTATGAACTGGGCGGAGATGAAGCGCATCTTTGAGGCGAGCTGCATGTTCATTTTGCGCAGGAATTTCAGGCCATCAGCGGCCTCCGGGTTAAGTGCAACCACCACTTCGCCGAAAAGAAGTCCGTTCTTGGTGCCGCCGAAGGACAGGATGTCCACACCGGCGTCGCGGGTGAAGGCCCGGAGGGGGACGTCCAGGTGGGCGGCGGCGTTCGCCAACCGGGCGCCGTCCATGTGAAGCTTCATGCCCTTGGAGTGGGCGTGATCGGCAATGGCGCGCACTTCTTCGGGCGAATAGCAGGTGCCGAGTTCAGTGGTTTGGGTGATGGAGACTACCAGCGGCTGCGCGCGGTGTTCATCGCCCCAGCCCCAGGCCTCGCGGTCGATCAGCTCGGGGGTGAGCTTTCCGTTCCCGGTGGGCACCTGCAGGAGTTTGATCCCGCCCACCCGCTCCGGCGCACCGTTCTCATCCATGTTGATGTGTGCTGTGGAGGCACAGATTACCGCTCCCCAGCGGGGAAGGAGGGACTGCAGGGCAAGGACGTTGGCGCCGGTGCCGTTGAAGACCGGGAACGTCTCGATGCCCGGGCCGAACTGCTGCTCCAGCACCTCCTGCAGGCGTGCTGTGTACACATCCTCTCCGTAGGAGACCTGGTGCCCGCCATTGGCGCTTGCCAGTGCTGCGAGGATCTCCGGGTGTACGCCGGAGTAGTTGTCCGATGCGAACCCGCGAACCGCAGGGTTATGCAGTTGACCTGCGCCCGGTGTCTCCGTGGCGCTGTGGATTGCCTCTGTTGTGCTCGTCACTTGTTCATTCACGCTTTCAAGTCTATTTGGGCCGGCAGAAACTATGTGGACAGCAGGATGCGCCGGCCATTGAGGGTGGCGGCCGTTTGTTCAAAGAGCCCGACGGCGGCAGTCGCCAGTTCTTCAACATCAGTGAAGCCCGGGAACCGCCGTTCGGGATGGGCCTCCCGCATGGCGGCGTCGACGAGGGCTTTCACCACGAAAATCACCGCCGCGCTGTGCTGCTCCGTGGGACCCTCTTTGCTGGCCGATTGCGCGCGGCTGAAACCGTCGGCTACCGCCAGGGTCCAGGCTTCCGCGGCTGCTTTTGCTGCAGCATAGCTGGCGGCCGCAGCCGTAGGGGCCGTTGCGGTGGTTGAGGACACCATGGCAAGACGGCCATGCGGGGACGCTTCGAGTTGGCTGTAGAAGACCCGGGAGACGTTTCGGAGTGTGGTCACGGCGCTGCGTTCCATCGCCTCCCAATCCTCGTCCGTTTGGTCTTCGATGCCCTTTGCCCCGCGCCAACCGCCCACCAAGTGGATCACGCCGTCGATGTTTTCAATGCCGAGTCCGCGGACGGTGGCAGCAAGGTCCCGTACGGACTCAAGGCTGGCGAGATCGCACACCAAAGGAGTGGCGCCGTGGCCGGCTTCGGCGGCGGCGGCCTTGATCCGGACGTCGTCCGAGCCCACGGTGAGCACCCTGTGACCGGCGGCCCCCAACGCGCGCGTCACGGCGATTCCGGAAGCGCTGCTTCCGCCGGTCACGAGGATAGTCAGTGTGGTCATCAGGCCGCAGTCGCTCCCGTGATGCCGGTGGTGGACTCAATGATGGGACGCATTTTCTTCTCCAGTGCTTCGTAGAACATGGACAGGGGGAATTCGTCGTCCAGCACCTGGTCCGTGAGGCCGCGGGGCGGACCGTCCAAGGGTAGCGCTTCGGGTCCCTTGGCCCATACCGATGCCGGGTGGGGAGTCACCGTGCTTGAAATCAACTCGTATGCTGCCAGCCAGTGGGCAGCCTTGGGGCGGTCGATGGAGCGCCAGTACAGCTCTTCGATTTTGGCGCCAAGTTCCACTACGACTGCGGCAGCTTCGTCCCAGTCGATGGAGAGTTTGCTGTCCGTCCAGTGGAGGACGTGGTGCTGGTGCATCCACGCAAACAGGAGCTGGCCGCCCAGGCCGTCGTAGTTGCGCACACGGTTGCCGGTGATGGCGAAGCGGAAAATTCGGTCGAAGATCACTGCATACTGAACCAGCTTTGCGTGCTTGCGGGCATCGGGATCTGCTGCTTCGTCCTTTTCAATGCGCACCGATTCGCGGAAGGCAGTCAGGTCGCAGCGCAGCTCTTCGAGGGAGTAGAGGAAGAACGGCATGCGCTGCTTGATCATGAACGGATCGAAGGGAAGGTCTCCGCGCATGTGGGTGCGGTCGTGGATCAGGTCCCACATAACAAACGTGCGCTGGGTCAGGTCCTGGTCCTCGATCAGCTGTGCTGCGTCCTCGGGAAGTTCCAAGGATGTGGTTGCAGCGGCGGCCTTGAGTACGCGGCGGAAACGAGCGGCTTCACGGTCTGCAAAGATGGCACCCCAGGTGAACGTGGGGGTCTCGCGGACTGCCACAGTCTCAGGGAAGAGCACAGCGGAGTTGGTGTCGTAGCCCGGAGTGAAGTCCACAAAGCGGATGGGGACAAAGAGCTTGTTGGAATATTCGCCAGCTTCCAGGCCGCCAATGAACTCGGGCCAGATAACCTCGATCAGGACTGCTTCTACCAGCCTGTTGGTGCTGCCGTTCTGGGTGTACATGGGGAAAACCACCAAGTGCTGCAGGCCGTCAACGCGCTGTTCCTGGGGCTGGAACGCCTGAAGCGAGTCCAGGAAGTCCGGCACTCCGAAGCCGCCTTGAACCCAGCGGCCAAAGTCTTCCACCAGGAGTTCCAAGTAGAGGGCATCGTGAGGGAAATTCGGTGCAAGGGCGCTGATGGCGTCAGTCACGGTGGCTACAAGGCCTGCCGCCTCGGCGTGAACTGCGGAATCGGCAATGGAACCGTCCTGTTCCTGGTATGCCTGGAGGGCGGTGGCGGCAGCCTTCAAGGACATCCACTCAGCGTTGTCGGCAGTGACGCGCTGGGCGATTTCTGTGGTGGTGGTGGTCATGGAGCTTGGCCCTTTCGAAGTGGTGATTGCTTCTGGGCCGAGCGTAGCAAGCGAAAAGCATCGCTAATTCAAGAATGACCTGAGCGTAAGAAACTCTTGGGCAACTGATGGTTGTTGCCGGGTTGAGGTGAAGTCTCCGCGTAGGGAACGCCACCTACATCGTTTCCAGGCCTGTGCTGGAGATCCCGGACGGGCGGTAAAGCACCGGCCCGTCCGGGAAGCGCCTAGCTCTCTTCCGGCGTCACCAGACGCAGCGAAACGGAGTTGATGCAGAACCGCTGGTCCGTGGGCGTTCCATAGCCCTCGCCCTCAAAAACGTGCCCCAAATGGGAATCGCAGTTGGCGCAACGCACTTCCACGCGATCCATTCCCATGGTGCGGTCATGAAGATACTTCACGGTGCCCTCAGCCAGCGGTGCCCAGAACGATGGCCAGCCACAATGGGAATCAAACTTCTCCCGGCTGGTGAACAACTGGCTGCCACAGGCCCTGCACTGGTAGACACCTTCGGTATGGGTATCCCAGTACTCGCCCGTGTAAGGCCGTTCCGTCCCCGCCTGCCGAAGCACCCGGTACTCCTCGGGCGTCAACTCCTCGCGCCACTGGGAATCGCTCTTTTCCAAGGGAACGGCCGTCCCCTCAGGCGCAGAAGTCGTCTTGCTGGTGTTCTCAGGAGTGTTCATGTTTACTGCAACGCTTACGAGTCGCCGATAAATCCCGAGCCCGCATACAGATGCAGCACCGGAAGACCCAACTGATCCTGAGCCTTATTGGCCCAGTCAGTATGGAACGTGTCCGAAATGGCATGGGGCCGCGTAATGACCACAGCCTGGGCAGCATCCACCGCCCGGACCTTCGAGACCAAACCGGCCACGGCACCGCCGTCCACGACTTCCCCCGTCACGCCTCCACCCAAACCCGCCAACGCCGCAAGCGACGCAGCCAAGGTCTCGGAGGCCTCAGCCCGCTCAACCTCAGGATCCGGGTGTTGCGCAGTAAGCTCCCGGAAGGCCTTGGCAATATCAAGCAATGACAGATTCTCAAGGAAATCCACCAGGAGGTGTCGTTCAGTGTTGGACGGAACCAGAACAAACAGGGGAGCATCACCGCCGTCGAGCAATTTGGCGATGTTCACGCGGTCGTCGGGGCCGAGGGGCTCTTCAGTCAGGATGACGATGGGATCACTCATGGCTACAGCGTAGTCCCGGCGAACCGCTGACCGCAGATTTTTGGAATCTGATTCGCGCGCCGGCATTCCCCGGACGGCAACGCCGCGCGGCCCACACCTGCACACGGCAGCGCCGGAGAGCAGCAACAATGGAACCATGGCATCGACAACCCCGCCAGCGAGCGACGCTGCAGACAAGAAACTCTCCCTCCGCACCAAATGGGCAATCGCCGGCTTCCTTGCGGGCGGCACCCTTGCCGGTCTGGTGGGAGCAGGATCCTCGGCGCTCGCCGTGTACTTCGCCCGCCGGGTCATCACCCCTGCCGCCCGTCACGAGGACCAGGAAGTCCTCGCCGTGATCCGCGGTGACAAAGGTCCCCAGGTTATTTTGGCGGCCACACCGGACAGCACCATTGACGGTGTGTTCAGCCTGTTCTTCTCCGGCGGCAAGGGACACGCCAGGATCGGGCGGATTGTCTCCTACTCGCCCGCCGAGCAGACCGTGCTGCGCGAAGTCGAGGAGGTCTACAGCGGGAACCTCTCAGAGGCCCGCCGCGCATGGTGGAGCGGGGCAACGTACCCGGACCCCGCCGCGATCGGGTTGGCCGCCGAGGATGTGGACATAGAGATCGACGGCGGGAAGGCACCCGCCTGGTTAATCCGGGCCGAAGCATCTGCGGCGTCGCCGATCTGCGCCATCATGGTCCATGGACGCGGCGCTACACGCCTGGAAGGGCTACGCGCCGTCCGGACCGCACGGGAGCTGGGGATGGACAGCCTGCTGATCTCGTACCGCAATGACGGACTGGCCCCGTCCGCCCCGGATGGGCGCTATGGCCTGGGATCCACGGAATGGCGCGATGTTGAGGCCGCGATCGAATATGCCGTGGAGCGTGGTGCGCAGGAGATCGTACTGTTCGGCTGGTCCATGGGCGGGGCCATCAGCCTCCAAACAGCGGACCTGTCCAAACACCGCCACCTCATCCGCGCTTTGGTTCTGGATGCCCCTGTCATCAACTGGGTCAACGTCATGGCTCATCATGCTGAGATGAACAGAATTCCCTACAACGTGGGGCGCTACGGTCAGATGATGCTGAGCCATCCGCTGGGACGCAGGCTGACCGGACTATCCGCGCCGGTGGACTTGAAAGCCATGGACTGGGAGACGCGAGCCGTGGAACTGCGGACACCCACTTTGCTGATCCACAGCGTGGACGATGACTATGTGCCCTTCGGGCCTTCCGCAAGCCTCGCGGAAAAGAACCCGGAGATGGTCACATTTGAACCCTTCGACGGCGCCCGTCACACCAAGGAGTGGAACGTCGACCCCGAAAGGTGGGAGCGCCTGGTCCGGTCTTGGCTGCAGCGGCAATTGGCTCCGCGGAACAATCCCGGGCAGGCGGGAGCGGCATAAGGGCCAGCTTAATGCTTTTCGCTGGTCCCGATGGGAGCGGTGATGGCCTTGGTGAGACGGATGAGGTCGGCCGGGGCCAGTTCAATGTCCAGCCCGCGGCGGCCTCCCGAGACCAGGATGGCGCTGAAATTCAGGGCGGACTCGTCAACCACCGTTGGAGAGGTCTGGCGCTGCCCCAACGGTGATATTCCTCCCAGGACGTATCCCGTGCGTCGTTCTGCAGTCTTGGGGTCGGCCATGACTGCCTTCTTGGATCCGAGCGCCGCGGCAACCGACTTCAGGTCCAGGTTCCCGGATACCGGGACGATCGCCACTGCCAGGCGGCCTTCAACCTCCACCATGAGGGTTTTGAAAACCCGTTCGGGTTCGATGCCCAGGACTTCAGCGGCTTCCAGTCCGTAACTGGCCGCCCCCGGGTCATGGGCGTAGGGGTGCAGCACGAAAGGAACGCCGGCCGCTGCAAGTGCAGCAGTTGCCGGCGTTCCCTGTGAAGCCAACTTTTTGGCCATCGCTGTGGTTAAGCCCTTCAGTTTCCAGCCGGTCAGTTCTCCAGCCGGCTGGCGGCTGCGACTTTCCGCTTGATACGGCCCAGCATCGCGGTCATGCCGCGCATGCGCAGGGGAGTGATGGCCCGTGTCAGGCCCAACAGCTCAGGCATATCATCCGGAACGGCCAGGATTTCCTCTGCCGTGAGTCCATCCAGGCCTTCGTGCAAGACTCCTGCAAAGCCCCGGGTAGTGGGGGCTTCCTGAGGTGCTTTGAAGAAGAGCCGGTAGGCGCGGGCGCCGCCGTCGGGATTTTTCTCAGACTCAATAGTGAGAAACAGCGGTGACTGGCACTCCACCACCTGTTCCAGAAGCTCAGGGTGGTCCTTCAAGCGCTCCGGAAGCTCCGGCAAACCCCTCGAAAATTCGAGAAGGAGCTGCAAACGGTCCGGCTCCGTCAGTGCCTGAAAGTCGTCAACGATCTCCGCCAAGGCGGTGGGCAAAGTATTGGTACTCATCACTTCCAGCTTACGCACAACAATGGTCAATGTTTCTTGTGTACCGGAACACTACGGATGCCTTCAACGTCCGGACAGGTTGCGGACGGGCTAGCTGCGGACGAGGGCTGCCGGGACCGAGCCTCGCTCAGCACCCTTGACGATGGGAACCCGCACAGCATTGCCCCATTCGGTCCATGAACCGTCGTAGTTCCGGACGGTATCGAAGCCCAGCAGGTACTTCAGTGCAAACCACGTGTGGCTGGAACGCTCGCCGATTCGGCAGTAGGCCACCACGTCATCACCGGGTTCCAGGCCGGCCTCGCCCAGGTAGAGTGCTTCGAGCTCTTCCCGGCTGCGGTAAGTGCCGTCTTCGGCTGCAGCACGCGCCCAGGGGATGGAAGCGGCCGTGGGAATGTGACCGCCACGCAGTGCGCCTTCTTCCGGATAAGCGGGCATGTGGGTGCGCTGTCCCGTGTATTCCTCAGCCGAACGGACATCAATGAGGGGGTTGCCAAGATGTGCCAGGACGTCTTCCTTGAACGCGCGGATCGGAGCATCGTTGCGCTCCACCTCCGGGTATTCACCGGCCGCGGGCCGGGAAACGTCAGTGGTCAGTTCGCGGCCTTCGGCGATCCACTTGTCACGGCCGCCGTCGAGAAGTCGGACGTCCTCGTGGCCGAACAGCGTAAAGACCCACAAGGCGTAGGCAGCCCACCAGTTGGACTTGTCGCCGTAAATGACCACAGTGCTGTCGCGGGAGATGCCCTTGGAGGCAGCCAGGGCGGCAAAAGCGGCGCCGTCCACGTAGTCGCGGGTGACCTCGTCATTCAGGTCGGTGTGCCAGTCGATCTTGACGGCACCGGGGATGTGGCCCGTTTCGTAGAGGAGAACGTCTTCGTCGGACTCCACAACCACAAGGTTGCCGTCGGCAATGGCGCCGTCGGCCAGGGCTGCCGCGAGCCACTCAGTGGACACAAGGCGTTCCGGGTTCGCGTACGCTGCAAACTTTTCGTTCTGTTCAACTGGGTAGGACATGGTGATGGCCTTTCACTGACAACGGTCGGAGCCAGGCCGTAGAGGTAGAGCAGGGGCCGGCCGGGCGTGCTCCAACACTAACCACGGGCAGCATGGAATGCTTCCCGGCAGTCACACGGTGAAACATGGGCTTGGTCACGTGAGAGTTTCGCCAGTGTCCGATGCCGGTATTCTTGCTGGGGACCTAAAACCGAAGGAACGGACCACTGTGGTAAAGATCGAACAACTGGCTGCCCGCACACCGGCAGTCTCTGTGGAAGAACTCCTCAAAGGCTTCTACCCGTCTCCGCGATTCGGAGAGGTATCGTTCGACAGTTACCGGCCGGATCCTTCCCAGCCGAGCCAGGCAAACGCTGTGAAGCTGCTCTCCGGATTTGCCGATGCCGTGGGCACTGACGACGGTGGGGGACTCTTCAAGAAGTTGTTCGGCAAAAAGGCGCCGGCCGCGAGGGCAGGGATTTACCTCGATGGCGGTTTCGGTGTGGGTAAGACCCACCTCCTTGCCTCTCTTTGGCACCGGTCTCCTGGTCCGAAGGCCTTCGGTACATTCGTGGAATACACAAATCTGGTGGGTGCGCTGTCCTTCCGCAAGACCGTGGAGGCGTTGAGCAGCTACAAGCTGGTGTGCATCGACGAATTCGAACTTGATGATCCGGGCGATACCGTGCTCATGTCCAGGCTCATGCGCGAACTGGCCGACGCCGGCGTGAAGCTGGCTGCCACGTCCAACACCCTCCCCGGTTCCCTGGGGGAAGGGCGATTTGCTGCTGTGGACTTCCAGCGCGAGATCCAGGTTCTTGCGGACCAGTTTGATGTTGTCAGGATCGACGGCGAGGACTTCCGTCACAGAGGACTGCCCGCAGCTCCCGCGCCGCTCAAGACCGAAGAACTCAAACACAGGATGCGTGCTGAATTCGACGGGAAGACCGTGGCCGTGGATGATTTCCGCACGCTCGTCAATCACTTGGCTGCAGTGCACCCCAGCCGCTACCGCCAACTCCTTTCCGGCGTGGAAGCCGTGGTGTGGAGCGACGTCGAGACCATCACGGAACAGGCCGTTGCCCTCCGCTTCGTGGTTCTGGCGGACAGGCTTTATGACAAAGATGTGCCGATCCTGGCCAGCGGCGTGCCGTTCGATCAACTCTTCACCGAAGAGATGATGACCGGTGGCTACATGAAGAAGTACTTCCGCGCTGTTTCCAGGCTCACGGCCCTGGCACGCGAAGCCCAAAACCACGAGCCCGCCTGAGTCGGGCTTTCTGCCTGAAGTCGGGCTCCAGCACGATCAGGCTTTGTGAACAGTTTCGCGGCTCTTCAGTATCCAGCGAACCAGAATGCCGCCTGCCAAGGCCCAGAAAGCTGCGCCAATGCCGGCAACGCTCAAGCCTGATGCTGCCACCAAAAAGGTAATGCAGGCCGGGATGCGTTCCTCGGCCACCGCCAGTGCCGAGGAGATGGACGACGCCAGCGTTCCCAAGAGGGCGAGTCCGGCAACGGCTTCAAGGAGGCCGGGCGGGGCGGCTGCCACCAGGGTTACCAAGGCGGCAGAAGCAGCGGCCAGGATCAGGTAGGCAATGCCCGAGACGAACGCCGCAATCCAACGCCTGCCGTGGTCCTTGCCTGCCTCCTCACCAGCGGCCAGGGCTGCGCTGAGCGCGGCCAGGTTGATCGCGTGGCCGCCGAAGGGTGCTCCGGCAATGGTTCCAGCCCCCGTCACGAGCATGGACGGCCGCCACGGGGTGGTGTAACCGAACGATTTGAGGACCGCAACGCCGGGAATGTTCTGTGAGGCCATGGTCACGATGAACAAGGGCAGCGCCAGTCCCACCGCGGCCTCGACAGTAAAAACAGGGGTGGTCCACTCCAGCTTTGGCAGAAGACTGCCCACAGGTATGTGAACACCGGTGGACGCAATGTGAATGCCGATGACGGCAAGGGCCACCACCAGTGATGCCGGAACCGCCCATCGTGGTGCGAATTTCATCAGGATAATCCAGCACACCACCACGGGTGCGATGAACAGGGGAGTCGATCCCAAGGATTTGAAGGGTGCAAGGCACAAAGGAAGCAACACGCCGGCGAGCATTGCCTGTGCCAGTGCAGTCGGGATCTTCGCCATGATCCTCCCCAAGACGGGCAACAGTCCCGTGAGGAGAATCAGCACGCCCACGATCAGGAAGGCGCCCACAGCAGCCGGCCATCCGCCGTCGAGCATTCCAGCCGAGGCGAGCAGCGCCGCTCCGGGTGTGGACCACGCGAGCGTCACGGGCATCCGGGACCGCCACGACAACCACAGGATGCCCAGTCCAAAGGTGAGGGTGAGTGCCAGCAGCCCGCTGGATGCTTGTCCCTGATCGGCGCCCACAGCTTTCAGGCCCGCGATGACTACAGCGAACGAGGAGGTGAAACCGACCAACGCGGTGACAATACCTGCGGTGACGGGTGGTCCGAGCGTCTCCTTGGGAGCGCGACGTTGCACGGCATGGGTGGAAGCTGAAGGCATAAGGTCCAAAGTACCTGACGCGCGGAAGTCCTTGGACCGGTTCCCGATGGCCCCAAGGGCGGTTGCCGCCGCATTAAACGCCAAGGGCACCGGTGGCGCCTCTCGGCGGGACCGGTGCCCCCTTGACGTATCTGGTACGGCGGCTCAGGCAGCTACGGCTGCTTCGGCTCATCCGTGACGGGAGCCTGTCCAGGCTGACCGTCGTTCTTGGCCACGAAGTCGGAAGCGGCATTCTGGACTTTGTCGACGTGGCCGGCATACTTGCCGCCCGTCTTCTGGTCCACAAAATCCCCGGCCTTTTCGATGCCATTCTTGATGGCTTCTTCGTTGCCTTGAATGAGACCCTGAGCCTTGCCCTTCAGGTCGTCAATTAAACCCACGGGCACCTCCCTTCCATCGCGGAGCCAGTTCGCTCCTCCGCGTCCGACCCTAACACCAGTTCTCCGCCGGTGCCAAGGGTTCCGCGGCGCCTGTGGACAAACTAAGCCAACGGCGTACTGCCCACCTTGTGCCGCGGGCTGTCCGGGTTCAGGAGGGAGTGCCGGCGACCGTAAGCAAAGTAGATAATCAGGCCGATGACCAGCCATCCTCCGAACCGGGCCCAGGTTGCCAGGTGGAGTTGGAACATGAGGAAAGCCGACGCCAGGACACCAAACGCGGGGACTATGGGCATGAACGGCAGACGGAAGGTGCGCGGCGCGTCGGGTTTGGTGTAGCGGAACACGATCACCGATACGCAGACCACAACAAAAGCAGCCAGGATACCGATGTTCGTAAGGTCGGCAACTTCCTTGATGGGGAAGACTCCGGCGAGGAACGCCGAGGCTACGCCGGCGATCCACGTGACGCGCTGCGGGGTGCCATGCTTGTCAGTCTTGGCAAACCAGCCCGGGAGCAGCCCGTCACGGCTCATGGAGAACCACACGCGGGTGACACCCAGCAGGAAGGTCAACATCACGGTAAGGATGGACAGTACCGCGAACACGGAAATGATGGTGGCGATGACAGGCAATCCGACGCCGGTGAACGCGGAAGCGAACCCTGCGGTGGGATCAATGTCCTTGTAGTTCTGCATGCCGGTGAGCACCAGCGTGGCAGCTACGTACAGGAGCATGGCCACGATCAGGGAGAGGATGATGGCCTTGGGCATGTGCTTCTTGCCGTCCTTGGCCTCTTCCGCGGCGGTGCTCATGGCGTCGTAGCCGAAGACTGCGAAGAAGACGGTTGCGGCTCCTGCCATGACGGGGCCGAAGCCGCTGGGCATGAACGGATTGTAGTTCTCGGTGTTGATGTAGAAGATGCCCAGGCCGATGATGAACAGGATCAGAACCACCTTGATGGCAACAGCCACCAATTCGAAGCGGCCGAACGCCTTGGTCCCACGGCTCAGGATCCACGTCACAAGGAGGCAGACCAGGATCGCAGGAAGGTTGATGACGCCGCCCTTGCCCTCATCCGCCGTGGAGGTCATCCATGTAGGCATGTGGATTCCGATTCCGGACAGGAAAGCATCAAAGTACCCGGAGATGCCGATGGCCACAACAGCCACGATCGCGATGTACTCAAGCAGGAGATCCCAGCCGATGAACCAGCCTATGATCTCTCCCAGGGCGACGTAGCCGTAGGTATATGCCGAGCCGGCGCGGGGAATCATTCCGGCAAATTCGGCGTAGGACAACGCCGCTGCGGCCGACGCGAGGCCGGCGATCAGAAATGAAAAGAGCACTGCGGGACCCACGCCCGGGGTGCTGTCGCTGCCGTGGGCAACCAGCCCGGCCAGCGAAAAGATGCCGACTCCGATGATTCCGCCGACTCCGATAGCTGTCAGCTGCCAAAGGCCAAGGCTCTTGAAAAGCCCGCTGTGTTTGTTTTCTTCCTCGATGTCGTCGATGGGCTTGCGCCTCAGGACAGACCGGGAGGCAATCTGTTGGTTCATGGGGGTACTCCTGCCGATAGGCGTGGAACGGTGATGAGCTCGCAGTACATTATGCGAGCCTAATCACATTAGATAAAGCGACTTCTTCTGAGGAGTATCGGTTACTTCCATTAATGAATTGAATAGTTTGCAGAATCCGGGCACAAAAAAAGCAGCTCCGAAGAGCTGCTTTCTTATGTGTGGAGCGGACGACGAGATTCGAACTCGCGACATCCACCTTGGCAAGGTGGTGCTCTACCAGCTGAGCTACGTCCGCACATGCTGTCTGCCGGGCTAATGCCAGGCCTTCAACAACAAACAAGTTGCCTTGTTCTGGTGGGCGATACTGGGATCGAACCAGTGACCTCTTCCGTGTCAGGGAAGCGCGCTACCGCTGCGCCAATCGCCCGTTACCGGGTCCTTCAATAGGAGAGCGGACGACGAGATTCGAACTCGCGACATCCACCTTGGCAAGGTGGTGCTCTACCAGCTGAGCTACGTCCGCACATGCTGTCTGCCGGGCTAATGCCTGGCCTTCAACAACAAACAAGTTGCCTTGTTCTGGTGGGCGATACTGGGATCGAACCAGTGACCTCTTCCGTGTCAGGGAAGCGCGCTACCGCTGCGCCAATCGCCCATGCATCCAGCCAACAGCTGGAAGACATGGTTTTCACCGAGGTGGGTACGGGATTCGAACCCGTGTATACGGCTTTGCAGGCCGCTGCCTCGCCTCTCGGCCAACCCACCGTGTAAGCAGGATTCCGAGGAATACTTGCCTTGACAGTGCCTTGCGAGCGGACGACGAGATTCGAACTCGCGACATCCACCTTGGCAAGGTGGTGCTCTACCAGCTGAGCTACGTCCGCAGTGTCGTTTCGGCGGGCAGCCCTGCAGGCATTCCGTCGCTTTCCGACGAGTAAAAACTCTATAGGAGGTTGTTGCAAACTCCAAATCGGTAGCCTGCCTTTGACGCTTGAGGAGGCTGGATCCTTGAATCTGTGCGGATTTGGGCGAGTTTCATGGCTGTAATTCCATTGTTGTAGTTATGCCCTTGTCCCGAAGCCGCGATCCGTTTTGCATTCCGGCAATGGTCCGTTAGTGTTTTCTATGCACCGGGCGATTGGCGCAGTGGTAGCGCGCTTCGTTCACACCGAAGAGGTCACTGGTTCGAACCCAGTATCGCCCACCAAGAGAGCCCCCGGACTTCCGGGGGCTTTTTGGCTTTCCAAGGCAATTCCGGACGACTCCGTAACAGCCATGTCCTCAGGCGGCTTCCGGGTCATTGTTAGATGGATGTCCCACTCATTTTCTCTAATGGTCAGTGAGTCAACGGGCACCTTCCACGTCCTTGGTAACGGAGGCAATGGTGAGCGAACGCCCGGGGAAACGGGCGTCTGGACCCCCCAAGTGAAGGCGGCGCCCGTGAGAAGAGGGAAGAGGGCGGCCCTCATTGCTGCTTGGATGTGGTCCAGATCCAGGAGCAGGGCAGTGCACTTGGAACATTGCTCCAGGTGCGCCTGGACCTTTTGATTGGCTCGTGGGCTTAAACCTTTGCGGACGTAAGCGCCGAGTTGAGAGGAATACTGGCCGCACTCCTCTGCCGTTGAAGCGTCGATGTGCTGCTGCAGGTATATCTGCCGAAGGCGTTCCCTGGCGCGCAGTGCCAGCGCTGAAACCCCGTTCGGGTTCAAGCCCAGCACTACTGACGCTGCCGCGGGTTTCATACCCTCGATGTCCACGTACCAAAGGACAGCCTGCCACCGTTCCGGAAGGGCATTGAAAGCCCGCGCCACCGCTGTGGACTCGAAATCAGCAAGGACAGGATCCCTGGCGGCCTCCACAGAATCCAAGACACTGCGGTCCTCAGTGGGCTGTGTTCGAGAGCCCGCGCGGTTGGCCTTGTAAGCGAGCCGACGCACTGTGGTCAGTAAGTACGCGCGGAAAAATACATCAGGGCCTTTTCCCGCAGTTAGTGATTCGAGTACTGCGGCAAATGCGTCGGCGACGATATCACTGATATCAGCGAAGTTATCAGTGTGCCTGGAAGCCACATACCGGGCCAGGCCACGGTGGCGCTCGAACAGCGTCACAAAGGCCTCGGTGTCCCCTGCCCGAACGCGGGACACCAGCTCGTCATCACCTTCGGCGACTACGGACCCGTCACGATCATTCTCTTCCTGTGGAGCTGCGTTGCCCATGCCGATCCCCGTTCCGGTTACATCACAAGAAATGGATCAAACAGAAGATAGCTGACGGCCGCAGCTCTCGGTGAACGGAGTGCTAGTACTTTTGTTCTGCGTCACGAACCACCTGGGCGCGGCACTCATCAGGCATGCGCGAACACGACGAAATAGTTGAGCCTCCAGCTGCCACGGACCCTGCCCCGGCCTATGCCGATCTGGCCGGGACAGCCCCTATCCTCGCGGGCAAGCTCGCCAGGCTTTCCCCTGAACAGCTTGCCCTGATCTTCCGCGGATGAATTCTGTCGGTCCTCTATGACACAGTCTTTATATGACTGCTCCACTGCTTGCCCACGCTACTGACTACGGCCGGATGTACGCCCGCTCCACTACTGAGCAATTTTCCGTGCCGTCCATCACCACTGTGATCGGACAACAGGCTCATGCCTTGGACGGGTGGTTCAGTTACATGGGAGCAAGCAGCCTTGCTGCGGATCCCGAGCTCCCGGCCATCCTTGGCAGCCCGGCCAAAATCCGCCAGGCAATCAACAAAGCCTCCAAAGCCGCTGAGGTTTACCGGGATGCAGCCGCAGCGCGCGGAGACCGCGTCCACACTTACTGCGAACAGGTGGCCCTGCGGGCAATGGGGCGGCCGCACCGACTGCAGGAGTGCAGGGATGACTTGGCAGCCCATGGAGAGCAGGCATTTGCTGCCCGCTTTGACGAGTGGTGGGAGCTCTACCGGGTGGAGCCCCTCGCGCCGGAGATCACGGTGTGGAACAAGACGGTGGGCTATGCCGGGACGTTGGACCTCGTGGCACGGATCAACGGCCGCATCTGCCTGATTGATTACAAGACCAAAGGCACTACCCGGGACGGAACAGTCAAGGCACTGGATGACAAAGTGGTCATGCAGCTCGCCGCCGGGATGAAAGCAGAAGAAAGCCTGGTGGATCCTGTCGCAGGTGAATGGGAGCCGTGGAAGTACGGCGATAGCCCCATGTTGTTGGCAGTAGCAATCGGGGAGACTGAAGTCAGACCGCAGCGGGCCAATCCGGACATCCTCAAGCACCATTGGTGGAAGTTCTGTGCCCTGCGGCGCGTGTGGGAGATGTCAGCGGACGTTGTCGCGGCCGGACAGCCGCTGCTGCCCGTGGCCCCGCCCGTCTTTGCGTCGGCGGGTGCGGCGCCTGCCGCAGCACCTCCAGCGGCCATGTCCTCAACTAAACTGGCATAGGCCTGCAACAGCCGGGGCCTGGTTTTTCGATAGTGAGGACTGACAGCAGATGGCAATTTTGAGTATCCGAATCATCGGGGATCCGGTGTTGCGCACCGTCGCTGACCCCGTCACCGATTTCGGGCCGGAGCTCGCCAAGCTGGTAGCTGACATGACCGAAACCATGGAAGACGTCGAAGGCGCCGGCCTTGCCGCGCCGCAGGTTGGCGTCAGTCAGCGTGTGTTTACTTACCGCATCGGAGGAGTGGAAGGCCACATCATCAACCCGGTCCTGGAAAACAGTGATGACTTTCAGCCGGACGAAGTAGAAGGTTGCCTTTCCATTCCCGGGTTGGGTTTCCCCGTACGCCGTCACAGGACCACCAAGGCCACTGGTGTGGATCTTAACGGGAACCCGGTTTCGGTGGAGGCCGAGGGCATGCTGGCCCGCTGTCTCCAACACGAGACCGATCACCTTGACGGCGTCCTCTACACCGACAGATTGGAAGGCGAGGACCGTAAGGCCGCCCTGCGAGCCATCCGGAACGCCAATTACCACGCCATCACGGAGCAAACCACCTCCCAGCGCGCCAATTCGGTTGGATCCAGCTTCGGCGGCGGTAGCTTCGGGGTTTCAGAGTGAGGATTCTCTTCGCTGGAACGCCTGCAGTCGCCGTGCCCTCGTTGGACGCGCTCGTAAAGGCGGGTTTCGAGATCGTTGCGGTCCTCACCCGCCCGGACGCGCCGGTGGGGCGCAAACGCATCCTGACGCCGTCGCCGGTGGCTGTACGAGCCATGGAACTCGGCATCGAGGTCATCCGTGCGGCAAAGGTCGATGCTGAGACCACCTCCAGGATCGCGGAATTCAGGCCCGACGTCGCGGCGATCGTTGCCTACGGGGGAATCGTTCCCAAGGCTGCACTGGGCGTTCCCACCCACGGCTGGGTCAACCTGCACTTCTCCCTTCTCCCGGCTTGGCGCGGTGCTGCGCCCGTGCAGCGATCCATCATCGCCGGCGACGACGTCACGGGAGCTGCTACTTTCCAGCTCGAAGAAGGCCTGGACACCGGGCCTGTGTTCGGGACACTCACTGAAACGGTTCGTCCGGAGGACACGGCCGGCGATCTCCTGGAGCGGCTCTCCATCAGCGGCGCTGTGCTCCTGAGCCAGACCCTCTCGGCAATCGACGCCGGTCAGGCTGCTCCACAGCCGCAGCACGGGGAGGTCTCCCTTGCCCCCAAGCTGACGCTCGACGACGGACGACTGGACTGGCAGCAACCGGCCCTTGCTGTGAACCGCCGTGCGCGCGGTGTTACTCCTGAACCCGGGGCTTGGACCACATTGGAGGGCCAGAGGATCAAACTTGAACCAGTAACACTGCGGCCTGAAATCAAGGACCTTGCTCCGGGAAGCATCAGAGTGGACGGCAAATCCGTGCTGGTGGGTACCGGTTCCCATGCAGTGGAACTTGGCCGGGTCCAACCGGCCGGTAAGAAAATGATGTCGTCCGCCGATTGGGCGCGCGGCCTGGCAACACCTGAGAGAGTGGTATTCGAATGAGTGAGTCCGGCCGGCGAGGCCCCAACAACAGCGGGAGCCGGGACGGCGGCGGGGCGGGAAACCGAGGCTCACAGGGCAACCGGGGAACCGGCAGCGAAAGCAAACGCAACGCCCAGGGTCGCGAGCGAAACAGGGGACCACAGAGGGGCTTTACCAATAACGCTCCTTCGCAGCGCACGCGCCGCGCTGATCCTGCCAGGCTCGTGGCTTATGAAGTGCTCCGCGCGGTTGCTTCCGAGGATGCTTACGCAAACCTGGTGTTGCCGGCACGTATCCGGGAGCACCGGCTGGACCGACGCGACGCCGGCTTTGCCACTGAACTGAGCTACGGGGCTTTGCGTGGCCAAGGCACCTACGATGCTGTACTGGCCCGTTGCGTAGACCGTCCCCTGGAGCAACTGGATCCTGCCATCCTGGATGCTTTGCGAATCGGCGCGCACCAGCTGCTGTCCATGCGTGTTCCGGCCCATGCGGCGCTGGACCAGACTGTGGGTTTGGCACGTGCCGTCATCGGAGCCGGCCCCTCGGCGCTCATCAACGCCGTCCTTCGCAAGGTCACTGCCCACACCATGGTGGAGTGGTTGGAGATTCTGCTCGATGACGAATCCGATGAAACCAAAATCGCTGCCCTGCGTCATGCGCACCCGGAATGGATTGTCCGTGCCCTGCGTCAATCGTTGGTGAACCACGGTCGGCCCAAAACCGAAATTGATGCCCTCTTGGAGGCAGATAACGCCGCCCC
This sequence comes from Arthrobacter sp. 9V, assembly GCF_902506065.1. Lineage (GTDB taxonomy): Bacteria > Actinomycetota > Actinomycetes > Actinomycetales > Micrococcaceae > Arthrobacter. The sequence continues at coordinate 2,790,154 of NZ_LR732912.1, read as the reverse complement.
GGTGGTGAATCTGGTGGCTTTGCCCGGTCTGGGGAACCTGGACGAAGCATTCGAAAATGGGGCCACAGCTGGTGAGTTGGTGGAAGATTCAGCTCTTTCTGCCGGCGGGGACCTGGGACGTTTTGAATCGGTCCGGCGCGGTACCACGCGTGTCCAGGACGTGGGTTCGCAACTTGTGGCTCGTGCTTTGGCCGGGGTTGAGCTGGGCGATCCTCCCGCCCAAGGCGAACGATGGCTGGACCTGTGCGCCGGCCCTGGTGGCAAAGCGGCGCTTCTGGCTGCTTTGGCCTACCGCGACGGCGCCACCCTGCTGGCCAACGAGCCTGCGCCGCACCGGGCCAAACTGGTTCAACAAGCATTGTCCGCCGTGCCCAATGAGGCTTGGACAGTGCGGACCGGTGACGGCCGTGAGGTGGGTGGAGAGCAGCCCGAATCTTTCGATCGTGTGTTGGTGGATGTTCCGTGCAGTGGTCTCGGTGCCTTGCGACGGCGACCGGAATCCCGGTGGCGCCGTTCTCCCAAGGACATCGGAGACTTGGGCCCCTTGCAACGCGACTTGTTGAAGTCCGCCCTTGATGCCGTCAAGCCCGGTGGCGTGGTTGCCTACGTGACGTGTTCGCCACATCCGGCCGAAACCACGGCAGTTGTTACTGACGTGCTGGCCAAGCGTGAGGACCTGGAACTGTTGGACGCCGGGCAGGCGTTGGACGACGTGAGCCTTAACGGAAACCTTGAGGCCGGTCACGAGCTCACTGCCCAGTTGTGGCCCCACGTTCACCAAACAGATGCCATGTTCATGGCAATCATCCGCAAAAAGCCGTAGCCGCAAAGACCACATCACCAACCCGAAGGGGCTGCTTTGACTCAGTGCTGTATCAACCCCAGCATCTTGTCCGCGGATTTCGTCAACCTTGAGGCGGAACTGCAACGGATCAGCAACGCTGATGCCGTCCACGTGGACGTCATGGACAACCATTTCGTTCCCAACCTGACGCTGGGCTTGCCTGTGGTGCAACGGATTCAAGCAGTCAGCCCGGTTCCGCTGGACGCGCACTTGATGATCTCCGACGCCGACCGCTGGGCACCTGCCTACGCGGACGCCGGCGTCGCTTCGGTGACGTTCCATGCCGAAGCTGCCATGGCTCCGGTCAAGCTGGCCCGGGAATTGCGCGCAAGGGGGTCCAAGGCCGGCATGGCTTTGCGTCCGGCCACACCCGTGGAGCCGTACCTGGACATGCTCAGCGAGCTGGACATGCTCTTGATCATGACCGTGGAGCCCGGGTTCGGGGGGCAATCATTCCTGGATATCACCTTGCCCAAGATCCGGCGTGCGCGGGCAGCGATTGAAGGTTCGGGGATCGGCGTCGCCATCCAGGTGGACGGTGGCATCACTGAGGAAACCATTGTGCGGGCGGCTGAAGCCGGTGCAAACGTCTTCGTTGCGGGCTCGGCAGTTTACGGGCATCAGGACCCCGCAGCGGCGATCGAGCGGCTCCGTTCAGCAGGTCAGGCCGCTGCCCGGACGAACGCCTGACGACCGTCACCACATGTTACGAAAATGGCCCGGGAATAGTCCGGACATCTTGGTAGTTGTGGCAGAATAACAACACACATACGTGCTCCGGGGTCGGTGTAAGTCCGAACCGGCGGTTATAGTCCGCGACCCGCGAGCCATGGGATGTCCAAGCAATTGGATGTTCAATGGCAGACGGTTGAACTGGTGAAATTCCGGTACCGACAGTTAAAGTCTGGATGGGAGAAGCACGTACAGTCATGCCTCGGGCGCTGCTTTAGCGACGCCCGGCGTTGCGCTGTCGTACACCCCCGGAGTCATCGCGGCTTATTGGGAAGGAACGGCATGGACTTTCTGCGATGGCTCTTCGAAGCACAGATCCCCGTTGGAGGATCTGCTCTAGTCTTACGCGAAGTGCTTGGTAACATCTTTGGGCTCCTCAGCGCCCTCGGCGGAATGCGCCGTAAAGTCTGGGCGTGGCCAATCGGCATAATCGGCAACATCCTTCTGCTCACGGTCTTCCTGGGCAATGTCTTTGGAGCGGCAGCCCCGGCCACCCTGTGGGGACAGGCCGCACGCCAGATCATGTTCATTGCAGTGGCCATCTATGGCTGGTACCGGTGGAAGCATGGCCAGGAATCAAGTGCGCAAGGGCGTGCAATCGTCCCCGGTTGGGCCAGCAACAAGGTCCGGATCGCGCTGATAGCGGCCATGGTGGCGGGCACTGCGGCACTTACGCCGGTGTTCGACTCGCTTGGCTCCTATCCACCCGTGTGGGCCGATGCCTGGACTTTCATGGGATCACTGTTGGCGACCTATGGAATGGCACGTGGATTCACCGAATTTTGGCTGATCTGGGTGGCCGTTGACATTGTGGGCGTGCCGCTGCTGTTCAGCGCGGGTTACTACGCCAGCGCGGTGATGTATTTGTTCTACGGCTTCTTCACTCTCACCGGGTTCTTCGTATGGTGGCGGGCCGAAAAGCGCGAACGTGCCGCCCGTAATGCCGGGCCGGTAGAAGTTGCCTTATCCGCGGGGGCCGTCCGATGAACTTCGAAAACACCCCTTACAGTGCAGCAGAAGCTGCGGCCATGGAGGCCGCGCTGAAGGCTGCCCTTGCCGGTCCCAGGGGAGCCAATCCCTTGGTTGGTGCGGCAATCCTCAGCCCGCAGGGCGAGCAGCTGGCAATCGGTTATCACCGGGGTGCCGGAACGCCCCACGCTGAAGCGGACGCCATTTTCGAAGCCCGGAAGAAGGGCGTCGACACCGCCGGAACCACCATGGTTGTCACTTTGGAGCCCTGCAACCATGTGGGCCGAACCGGGCCTTGCGCCCAAGCGATCATTGATGCCGGAATAGCGAAGGTGATTTACGCCGTCGACGACCCCCATGATCCTGCCGCAGGCGGCGCGCGCACGCTCACTGCCGCCGGTGTTGAGGTGAGGTCCGGGCTGGACGGCGGTAAGGCGCTTGAGATGAACCGTGACTGGTTCGACGCCGTTGCCGCCAAGCGTCCTTTCGTCACCTTGCATATTGCCCAGACCCTGGACAGCCGGATTGCTGCCGTGGACGGCACCAGCCAGTGGATCTCCTGTCCGGAGTCCCTGGCAGACAACCACGGATTACGTGGGTTGATCGACGCGATCCTGGTAGGTACCGGCACTGTGTTGATCGATAACCCGCGCCTGACGGCCAGGACTGCCGACGGCGAACTTTCTGCTCACCAGCCTCTTCGGGCCGTGATGGGCCTGCGGGAAGTTCCTGAGGACGCTGCAGTCCGCGGAACTGACGGGCGTTTTGTTCACCTGCCCACACGTGATCCGGCCGAAGCCTTGGGGATGCTGTTTGAACAGGGAGTCCGTCACCTCATGGTGGAGGGAGGCTCATCCATTTTGAGCACGTTCCTTGCAGCAGACCTGGTGGACGAACTGATCGTCTACATTGCGCCCACATTGCTCGGATCCGGCACTCCGGCGCTGAATGACCTCGGTATCACCACGCTGGCAGACGCCCAGCAGTGGTCCTGGGATGAAGCCGGCGGCGGCGCTGTGCGCGTTCTGGGCAACGACCTTCGGCTGCACCTCCGCTCACCACGGGGGGCCTCCGGCATTATCAAGAATTCGGTTTCGCAGAAGAACATGGCTTCTCACAGCGATACTGCGGAATATCTCACAGGAGGACACTGATGTTTACGGGAATCGTTGCTGAGCAAGGCACTGTGCTGGGCATTGAGCATGATGGCCACGCCAGCGCAACACTGCGACTCAAAGCGCCCACCACGGCGGAAGGATTGCCGCTGGGCGGCTCAATCGCCGTCAACGGGGTGTGCCTTACAGCCACGGAAATTGATGGCCAGGACTTCAGCGTTGATGTCATGGGGGAGACACTGATCCGGACCACGATCGGCGAGCTGGTGGCAGGAGATGCGGTCAACCTCGAACGCTGCGTTCCGGCCGGTGGCCGGCTGGACGGGCATGTTGTCCAGGGCCACGTGGATGGTGTGGGTGAGCTGCTGGAACGCGAGCCGCTGGGAAACTGGGACCGGCTGCGGTTTGGAGTGCCGGCCACGCTGGCGCGGTACATTGCCGAGAAGGGTTCGATCGCCGTCGACGGTGTCTCACTGACCGTGACGGCTGTGAGTCCCGCCGCGGAGACGGCACCGTGGTTTGAGGTGGGGCTGATCCCCACCACGTTGGAAGAAACAGGTTTGGGTGCCAAGGCTGTGGGAGCCAAGGTCAACATCGAAGTTGATGTGTTGGCCAAGTACACCGAGCGCCTTCTGTCCTTCGCGCCTCAGCAAGGAGGCGCAAAATGAGCGCTCCCGCCAAGACAACCCCGGCCGGCGCGCGACGCACCGGCCTCGATCCTGTTGAATCGGCTATTGCCGCAATGGCAGCCGGCCAAGCCGTGATCGTGGTGGACAACGAAGACCGCGAGAACGAAGGCGACATCATCTTCGCTGCCGAACACGCCACGCCGGCACTCATGGGATGGACCATCAGGTATTCATCCGGCGTCATTTGTGTTCCCTTGGATGGCGAGCGTGCGGACGCCCTGGTCCTCCCACCCATGGTGGAAATCAACGAGGACGCCAAGGGCACTGCTTACACTGTTTCCTGCGACGCCGCGATCGGCGTCAGCACAGGAATCTCGGCCACTGACCGCGCATTGACGGCCCGGATTCTTGCAGATTCGAGCAGCACTCCTGCCTCAATTACGCGTCCCGGGCATATTTTCCCGCTGCGGGCAGTTAACGGGGGAGTGCGTGAACGTCCAGGTCACACGGAAGCTGCCGTGGACCTGTGTCGTCTTGCCGGGCTCGCTCCGGTGGGTGTGATCGCAGAGTTGGTACATGACGACGGTGAAATGATGCGGCTGGACAGTCTGCGCGATTTCGCCGCTGAACATGGATGCCCCCTCATCTCCATTGAGGACCTGGTGTCGTATGTTGAGGCGGTAGAGTCCCGGACGGCACATGTTTCACAGGAGGACGAGGAGAAGCGATGACCGCATCGACCACACGCAGCAGTGACCACACCGGCCCCGGGCCGCACCCCGTCAGTGGTGGGCCGATCGTGCAATTGCCCACGGCGTTCGGTGATTTTGTGGCACAGGCCTGGACAGACCTTGAGACCGGCCACGAGCACCTTGCCGTGAGTTCGCCCACCCCGCCCAAGGGCGGCCGTGCACCATTGGTACGGTTGCATTCCGAGTGCCTCACCGGTGACGTGTTCGGTTCCTACCGCTGCGACTGCGGAGAGCAACTGGCCTTTGCCCTGGAGCTCATCCACGCGGAGGGCGGGACCCTGCTCTACCTGCGCGGCCAAGAGGGCCGGGGAATCGGGCTGGCCAACAAGATCAAGGCTTATGCGCTGCAGGAAGCCGGCTTTGACACCGTGGAGGCCAACGAGCAGCTCGGACTCCCTGTGGATGCACGTTCCTACACTGCGGCAGGCCAGATCCTGGCGGAGATGGGATTGCACGAGGTCAGGTTGCTGAGCAACAACCCGGACAAGCAAAACCGCCTGGCCCAGGCCGGAGTCACCGTTGTGGAGATGGTGCCCACTGAGGTTCCTTCCCGCGAACAGAACCTCCGCTACCTGCAGACCAAGAAAGACCGGATGGACCACCTGCTGGCGCTCGAAGTGGAGCCTGTCAGCAACGGCAAAACACCGGCACCCCGCCCCTTTGACAGCAAACAAGACTGAACGGAATTCCAGTAAATATGAGCGGCCACGGCGCACCCACAATTGACCTCACCACCCTCAACCCCGAGGAAACCTCACAGCTGAAGCTGGCCATCGTTGCCGCAAGCTGGCACACGCAGATCATGGACGGCCTGGTTGACGGGGCCCTCCGCGCAGCCAAGGAAGCCGGCATCGCCGAGCCCACGCTGCTGCGCGTTCCGGGCAGCTTTGAGCTTCCGGTTGCCGCGGCCAGGCTTGCGCCGCACTTTGACGCCGTCGTAGCCCTCGGCGTGGTGATCCGCGGCGGCACGCCACACTTCGACTACGTCTGCCAGGCCGCGACGTCGGGCCTCACCGACGTCAGCGTCCGCACCGGGGTGCCGGTTGGGTTCGGCGTCCTCACGTGTGACACCGAGCAGCAGGGGATCGACCGCGCCGGTCTTCCGGGTTCCCAGGAGGACAAGGGCCACGAAGCAGTGACTGCTGCCCTTGCCACGGCTGTGACCCTCAAACAGTTCAGCTGAAGTTAATGACGAAGGGGATGTGGGTGTGTCTTCACTCACATCCCCTTCGTCATGCAACGCACCAACAAGCGGTCCTCGGCCCGGAGCAAGTAGTCTGGAGGGCGTGAAGAATTTCGAGACGCTGTTCGCAGAACTGAGTGAGAAAGCAGCGACCCGCCCGGCAGGTTCGCGTACGGTTGCCGAACTGGACTCCGGAATCCACGGAATCGGTAAAAAGGTGGTCGAAGAGGCCGCCGAAGTCTGGATGGCCGCGGAATACGAGTCGGACGAAGCCGCCGCTGAGGAAATCTCCCAGTTGCTGTACCACCTGCAGGTCCTCATGCTCGCCAAGGGCCTCACCTTGGAAGACGTTTACAAGCATCTCTAGCCACGCCACTCCGCCCATATCCGGCGGAGCCCCCTGCGTGGCCAAGGTGCCTGAAAACCTCCATTCCAAAAAGAAAGTCTCCCAATGCTCCGTGTAGCAGTCCCCAACAAGGGATCCCTGTCCGAAGCCGCCTCGGCAATGTTGTCCGAGGCCGGTTACCGCCAGCGACGCGACTCCCGCGAACTGGTGATGGTTGATCCCGACAATGACATTGAGTTCTTCTTCCTCCGCCCCCGCGACATCGCTGTATATGTGGGCCAGGGAACCCTGGACGTAGGAATCACCGGCCGCGACCTCCTGCTGGACGCCAAGGTGGAAGCCGAAGAACTGCTTCCCCTGGGCTTCGCGCCGTCCACGTTCCGTTTCGCGGGCCCCGTAGGTGACTTCAGCGCCGTCGAGCAGCTCGAAGGCAAACGCCTCGCCACCAGCTACGACGGACTCCTGCGCGACTACCTCTCCGAGCGCGGCGTGAACGCCACCGTGGTCCGCCTGGATGGAGCCGTGGAGTCGTCGGTGCGCCTCGGCGTAGCGGACGCGATTGCCGACGTCGTGGAAACAGGCAACACCCTCAAAGCTGCCGGCATGGAGATCTTCGGCGATCCCATCCTGAAGTCCGAGGCTGTGCTGATCCGCCGCTCCGGCTCGGGCGGTGCAGCAAATGGAACAGCCAAGGAAATCGAGATCCTCATCCGGCGACTCCAGGGTGTCCTCGTGGCACGCCAGTACGTCCTCATGGACTACGACATCCGCAAAGACCTGGTTGAAGACGCCGCAGCGCTGACTCCGGGCCTTGAATCTCCCACGGTCTCGCCCCTGCGGGATTCCGAGTGGGTTGCGGTGCGATCCATGGTTCCCAAGAAGGAAACCAACCGGATCATGGACGAACTGTACGACCTCGGCGCACGCGCCATCCTGGTCAGCAGCATCCACGCCTGCCGTATCTGATCCAGCGCGCATCCAACAGCGCGCATCAACCAGCAGAGTTCAGCAGAATTTAGGAGCAGCACATGGCTGTAGCCGTACGCGTCATCCCATGCCTGGATGTCGATGCAGGCCGGGTGGTCAAGGGCGTCAACTTCGAAGGCCTCCGCGACGCCGGTGATCCGGTGGAACTGGCGCACCGGTACGACAAAGGCGGGGCCGACGAACTGACGTTCCTGGACGTCACGGCCTCGTCCGGGAACCGGGAAACCACGTTCGACGTCGTTCGCCGCACCGCCGAGGAAGTGTTCATTCCCCTTACCGTTGGCGGAGGTGTCCGTGGTGTTGCCGAGGTGGATAAACTCCTGCGCTTCGGTGCGGACAAAGCGTCCATCAACACCGCCGCCGTGGCCAGACCCGACGTGATCGATGAGATCACCCGTCACTTCGGCTCGCAGGTGCTGGTGCTCTCCGTGGATGCACGCCGTACCCGCGAAGGTGACCAGCCGACGTCGTCCGGTTTTGAAGTGACCACCCACGGTGGCCGCACCGGCACTGGAATCGACGCCGTAGCCTGGGCCAAAGAGGCAGCCGACCGGGGTGTGGGAGAAATCCTGCTCAACTCGATCGATGCTGACGGCACCAAGGACGGCTTCGATCTTGAATTGATTCGCCTGGTTCGCGCCGCAGTGAACATCCCCATCATCGCTTCCGGCGGTGCCGGTGTGCCCGCGCATTTCCCGCCCGCCGTGGAGGCAGGCGCGGACGCCGTGCTGGCGGCGTCGGTATTCCACTTCGGGCCGGACGACATGATCGCCCAGGTTAAGAACGCCATTCGCGAAGCAGGTTTCGAAGTCCGCTAGGCCTTAAAAACAACGCGGGGTCACTTCCGGCCATCCCCGAGGGGATAAAGAGCCGGAAGTGACCCCGCGTTGGAAGTTAAAGGCCGATGTCCGCGGACTGCAGGAGCGCGAGGGCGTCCGGCTGGCCTTCGAAGGTGACCAGGGCTTGGCTGGTGCGCCCATGCGCGTGCATGAGCAGCTCGCCGGGCTCGCCAACAATGGCAACAGAGACGGGTGCGCGCTTGGCTACGTGCCGGGGGCCGGTGGGCCGAACAAGCACAATGCCGAGGTCAACGCCGCGGTAAAGGAACGCTGCGCGTTTGATGAGCTCGTCCCAGAGGGCATCTGAATACGCTTCATCCAGGGCACGGGGAGCCCAACGGTCACCGGCGCGGCGAATGTCCTCGGTGTGCACAAAGTACTCAATGAGGTTTGATGTCTCGTCCAAGGCTTTGATCTTCAACGGGGACAGCGCCGGTGGGCCACCACGGAAGGTCTTGACAAGGTCCGCGTAGGCGTCGGAGCTCTTCAGCTTCTCTGCAAGCTTGGACGTGGCTTTCTCGGAAGCCTTGCCCAAGCTGGGAATCAGGAGCCCCAAGCCGACTGCAATCTTCCGTTCCCGCAGGTACAGGTGCGCGGCAAGATCCCGGGTCAACCACCCTTCGCAGAGCGTGGGGGAGTCAGGCCCGGCCGCCAAGAGGGTTTCGGCCAGTACTTCTCGGGAAGGTTCGACGAAATGCATCACTTGTGAAACTAGCACGATCGGGGCACTCTTGCGCAGTGGAACCGCCGCAGAAACCGGCTCCCGCCAAAGGCACTAGACTTGATCTGATGTCAGAGCAGTCCGCCCCCAGCCCAACTCCTGCCGCGGAGCTCCCAAGCGACCCCGCGAGCCCCTTGCCGCAGGAGATCGCCAGCGCCCTGAAACGGGATTCTTCAGGCCTCGTTGCAGCAATCGTGCAACAGCACGACACCCACGAGGTCCTCATGCTCGGCTGGATGGATGACGAGGCGCTCCACCGCACCATGACCTCCGGCAGGGTCACGTTCTACTCCCGCTCCCGCCAGGAGTACTGGCGCAAGGGCGACACCTCCGGACACGTACAGTTCGTGAAGTCTGTCGCCCTGGACTGCGACGGCGACGCCCTCTTGATCCGTGTGGACCAGATCGGCGCAGCCTGTCACACCGGAACCCGGACCTGCTTCGATGGTCGCGACTTCAAAGTCGTCACGGGCCACCGCGAATAAGTCACCCACCACTTTCCACTGACGCACCACCTCAGACAATAAGGCGGAGAACATAGCCATGCAGGACCTTGGAATCATCAGCCCGGGCCTGGAAGAGTTCCGCGAACTCGCCGTCCACAGCCGAGTCATCCCTGTAAGACTCAAGGTTTTGGCGGACGCCGAGACTCCAATTGGCCTGTACCGGAAGCTGGCCAAAGGGCAACCCGGAACTTTCCTCCTGGAATCAGCAGCTGTTGGCGGAGCCTGGTCCCGTTATTCCTTCATCGGTTCGAAGTCCCGCGCAACGCTGACCACCAAGGACGGCGAGGCGCACTGGATTGGCCAGCCCCCCGTGGGCGTCCCGGTTTCCGGCAACCCTGTGGAAGCCGTCCGCGAGACCATTGCTGCGCTGCAGACGGATCGCTTTGAAGGTTTGCCTCCGTTCACCTCAGGATTGGTCGGCTTCCTCGGTTGGGAAGCCGTGCGCCACTGGGAGCGCCTGACGTCTCCGCCCGAGGATGACCTCCAGCTGCCCGAGATGGCACTGAACCTGGTCACCGATATGGCGGTGCACGACAATGTGGACGGCACAGTCCTTTTGATTGCCAATGCCATCAACTTTGACGACAGCACCGAGCGGGTGGACGATGCCTGGCATGACGCTGTAGCGCGGGTGAAGGGGCTGCTGGAACAGATCAGCACCCCTGTTGCCCAGCCGGTCTCCGTGCTGGAAACCGCCGCCTTGGACTTCGCCTCGAGCGTCCAGGAGCGCTGGGACGAAGCCAAGTACTTGGAAGCAATCGACCGCGGCAAGGAAGCCATTGTTGACGGCGAGGTCTTCCAGGTTGTCATCTCCCGGCGATTTGAAATGGAGTGTGCTGCGGATCCGTTGGATGTTTACCGCGTCCTGCGTAACACCAACCCCAGCCCCTACATGTACCTCTTCAGCCTGGAGGACGCCGACGGACGCGAGTACTCGATTGTGGGTTCATCGCCGGAGGCGCTTGTCACGGTGACCGGACAGGAAGTCATTACCCATCCGATCGCCGGTTCCCGCCCCCGTGGCAAGACCGTGGAGGCCGATAAGGCGCTTGCAACCGAACTGCTGGCTGACCAGAAAGAACGCGCCGAGCACTTGATGCTGGTTGATCTCTCACGCAACGATCTCTCGAAGGTCTGTGTGGCCGGAACGGTGGATGTCACCCAGTTCATGGAAGTTGAGCGATTCAGCCATATCATGCACCTGGTGTCCACCGTGGTTGGCGAGCTCGCTCCCCACGCCAAGGCCTACGACGTCCTCAAAGCGACCTTCCCGGCCGGCACTCTCTCCGGTGCTCCCAAGCCGCGCGCGCTGAGGCTGCTCGACGAACTCGAGCCGCACCGACGCGGCATCTACGGAGGCGTGGTGGGGTACCTGGACTTCGCCGGAGACATGGACATGGCAATCGCCATCCGCTCCGCCCTGCTCCGTGAAGGGCGCGCCTACGTACAGGCAGGCGGTGGAATTGTGGCCGATTCCCACAAGCCTTCGGAAGCACTGGAGACTGTAAATAAGGCTGCCGCACCTCTTCGGGCCGTGCACACGGCTGGATCACTGCAGAACATTTCCGCCAACTCCGTCCTGAACGAGGACCTTTCCGGCCACGGGACTTCGGCCTCATGAGTACGGCATCGTCAGCGTCTTCGGTGACGCGTCCGCCGCGGTGGGCGCGAAAGTCCACCCTGGTTCTCGCCATTACCATCCTTGCACTGGCTGTTTTCGGGGCTACCACTCAGACCTGGATCGAGGTCCGGCTGGACCCGGCCGGTGCTTCCAACAGCGATCTCCATGTCCAAGGAAACAAAGCGGCCACTGCAGTCACTGCGCTGGCCGTGGTTGCCCTGGCGGGCGGCCTGGCTGCGTCCATCGCCGGAACGATTGCCCGCTGGATCACAGCAGCCCTGATCGCCTTGTCCGCCGCGGGGATCATCCTCGCAGCAGTCACCGTGATCCTTGATCCGCTCGGAGCCGCGCAAGGCTCCATCGCTGCCGCCACCGGAGTCTCAGGCGGACAGGCTGATGCTTCTGTCACGGCGTTTCCTGTGCTTGCCATCATTGCCGGTTCCCTTCTGGCGGTCTTTGCTGTTGTTCTGCCGCTGGCCGGGCGCCACTGGACCTCGCGAACCAAATATGACGCCGCAGCGCGCGGCAAGACGAGCAGCAACGAACCAGTGGACGAGATCGACAGCTGGGACAGCCTCTCCCGCGGTGAAGACCCCACGTAGGCAGTGACACATCGGACTTTCGGGTGGTCCGGCGCAACAAAGCCGACGCCACCTGTCCTGGCCTCCGCCGATGTCCCGGCGGTCGTCAATAAATGGCAGAATGTAAGCAGTATTCATCCTGAGGAGATTCACATGAGCAAAACCACTGTGTCCAACAACCAAGCGGAATCCACCATGGCCAGCCACGCTGACGCCATTGGTCACGGAAACAGCCCGGCTGCCTGGACCTGCGTACTTGTGATGCTGGTCGGCGCCCTCATTTCCTCCATTGCGTTTGTCATCGCCAGCACCCCGATCTTCGTGGGCGGACTGGTGGTCATGGTCATCGGCCTGATCGTTGGCTTCGTCATGCGCAAGGCAGGCTATGGAGTTGGCGGCAGCAAGCTGCAGAACAACGGTCACTAATCGTGACCGTTCTTGATGACATCATTGTTGGCGTCAAGGAGGACATGGAGGCCCGTCGCGGCCTGGTGTCCCTCGCGGAACTGAAGGAGCGGGCCGCCAACGCTGCTCCGGCCCGTGATGCATGGGCTGCCTTGGGCGGCCCGGCATCGATCCGCAACGACCTCAAAGTCATCGCCGAAATCAAGCGTCGCAGTCCCTCCAAGGGGGATCTCGCGTCCATCGCCGATCCCGCGTCGCTTGCGGAGCAGTATGCCGACGGCGGAGCTTCCGTGATCAGCGTCCTCACCGAACAGCGCCGCTTCGGCGGTTCGCTGGAGGACTTCGACGCCGTGCGTGCCGCCGTCGATACGCCGTTGCTGCGCAAAGACTTCACTGTTGACGAGTACCAGATCTGGGAAGCCCGTGCCCACGGCGCGGACCTGATCCTGCTGATCGTCGCGGCGCTGTCTGACACGGAGCTCGCCGACTTCAGTGCCCTGAGCCACGAGCTCGGCATGAACGTGTTGGTGGAAACCCACACTGAAGAAGAAATCGAGCGGGCAGTTGCCGCGCAGGCCAGGATCATTGGCATCAATGTCCGCAACCTCAAAACGCTCGACGTCGATCGCTCCGTTTTCGGTTCATTGGCCGGTTTGATTCCGGCTGAGTCCGTCATTGTGGCCGAATCCGGCGTCAGGGGTCCCGCGGACGTCTCGCATTATGCCCAGGGTGGTGCCAACGCCATCCTGGTGGGGGAGGCGCTGGTCAGCGACTCCACGCCCCGCGAACGCATTACTGAATTCAAGGCAGCCGGAGCTGCCGCCATCGCCGTCAGGAACTGAGGCAGTAACTGAATCACGGCGAATAGTTGCAAGGCAGCCCTGGCATTAGCCTGCGGCTGCCTTGTGGCACGTGGAAATACCCAATGAACTAACTGGAACAGGACGGTGAGACTGATGGTCGACGCGCCAACAGCCGGCTCAGAAGAGAATGCGGCGGACGCATTCCTCCAAGGTGGCCCTTCGCTGCGGAATGCATCGGGACCCTACTTTGGCAGCTATGGCGGACGCTGGATGCCCGAGTCGCTCATCGCCGCCCTTGACGAAGTCCAGGACACCTTTGAGAAAGCCAAAGCTGATCCCGATTTCATCGCGCAGCTTAAGGACCTCAACAAGAACTACTCCGGCAGGCCTTCCCTGCTGACCGAAGCCAAGCGCTTCTCGGAGCATGCCGGCGGTGCCCGCATCTTCCTCAAGCGCGAGGACCTTAACCACACGGGTTCCCACAAGATCAACAACGTTCTGGGCCAGGCACTCCTCGCCAAGCGCATGGGCAAGACCCGCGTCATTGCCGAGACCGGTGCAGGCCAGCATGGCGTGGCCAGCGCAACCGCCGCAGCCCTGCTGGGCCTCGAATGCGTGGTTTACATGGGTGCCGAGGACTGCCGGCGTCAGGCCTTGAACGTGGCCCGGATGCAGTTGCTCGGCGCAACAGTGGTTCCCGTGACCAACGGTTCGCAGACGCTCAAGGACGCCATCAACGATGCCCTTCGGGATTGGGTCTCCAATGTGGAGCACACCCATTACCTGCTGGGCACTGCAGCCGGGGCGCATCCCTTCCCGGCCATGGTCCGCTACTTCCACGAAGTCATCGGTGAAGAGGCACGCAGCCAGATCCTTGAGCAGACCGGTAAGCTGCCCGACGCCATTGCTGCATGTATCGGTGGAGGCTCCAATGCGATCGGCCTCTTCCACGCTTTCCTTGATGACGCGTCGGTGAAGATTTACGGCTTCGAAGCCGGCGGTGAAGGCGTTGAGACCGGCCGCCATGCTGCAGCCATCTCCTTGGGCCGGCCCGGTGTACTTCATGGCGCCCGTTCCTACCTCATGCAGGATGAAGACGGCCAGACCATTGAGTCCCACTCCATTTCCGCCGGCTTGGACTACCCCAGCGTCGGTCCGGAACACTCTTACCTTGCAGATATTGGCCGTGTTACTTACGAGGCCGTGACGGACACCGAGGCCATGGACGCGTTCAGCCTCCTGTGCCGGACTGAAGGCATCATCCCGGCCATCGAGTCCTCGCACGCCCTGGCAGGTGCCATCAAGATTGGTCAGCGGCTCACGGAGGGCAAGGAAAACCCCTCTGACGTGACGGTGATCGTCAACCTGTCCGGTCGTGGCGACAAGGACGTGGAGACTGCTGCCGCCTGGTTCAACATGCTGGACGAGGAAGGGCATGTCAAGGGCACTACACTGTCCACGCGGAAGCCGAAGGGGCCAACCGAGCGCACCAACGAAGCAGCCGTGGATGTCAACGAGGACCAGAACTGATGACTGAAGAATTCGCCAGCAAATCCGCAGCAGCCATTGACCGGGCCAGAGCCGAAGGCCGTGCCGCCCTGGTGGGCTACCTGCCCGCGGGCTACCCAACGGTCCAGGAGAGCATTGAGGCTGGTATTGCCTTGGCCCGCAACGGCGCTGACCTGATCGAAATCGGTATCCCGTACTCGGATCCCGTCATGGATGGCCCCGTCATCCAAGCCGCTACCACTGAAGCGATCTCCAACGGATTCCGCGTTGCCAACGTCTTCGACGTGGTCGCCGGTATCACTGCGGCAACTGATGCCGCAGTTCTGGTGATGACGTATTGGAACCCCGTCATGCGCATGGGTGTGGATGAGTTCGCCCGCCGACTGGCCGAGGCCGGGGGAGCAGGGCTCATTACGCCGGACCTGGTTCCTGACGAGGCTCATGAGTGGTTCGATGCCTCGGACAAGTACGGCTTGGACCGGGTGTTCCTTGTGGCACCTTCCTCCACCCCGGAGCGGCTCGACATGACGGTGAAGGCAAGCCGTGGATTTGTGTACGCGGTGTCCATCATGGGCGTCACCGGAACGCGCACCTCTGTCAGCAGCAGTGCTGAAGACGTGGTGGCCCGGGCGCATGCTGCCGGTGCCGAACGGGTTTGTGTCGGTTTGGGCGTCTCCAACCCGGATCACGTCCGCGAGATCGCTGCCTATGCGGACGGCGTGATCGTCGGCACCGCGTTGGTGGCGGCCCTCCGCGACGGCGGCGTGGACGCCGTCGGACAACTCACCAAGAACCTCAGCGCCGGCTTGGGCCGCGCAGCTGCAGAAGCCTAGGAAAAGGAAACAGCGAAGCGAATGCAGACCGTCCTCCACGCTGCGGCAATGGTCCCCTTGAGTATCCCGAGCCCATCGTGGTCCGGTTTCGACATTCCGCTGCCGTGGGGGACGTTGCGCATCCACGCCTATGCTCTCTGCATCCTGGCGGGCATCATCGTTGGCTTGTGGCTGACCTCAGCGCGGTGGAAGCGCCGCGGTGCACCTGAAGGGAGCCTGTGGGACATCGCCATCTGGGCGATTCCGTTCGGCATCATCGGTGGCCGGCTCTATCACGTGTTCTCTTCCCCGGACGCCTACTTTGGCCCTGGCTTTGACGGCACAGGTGACCTCTCGCTGATTCCGCAGATCCAACGCGGCGGCTTGGGTATTTGGGGTGCGGTAATCCTGGGTGCGGTCGGTGCGTGGATCGGTTGCCGCAGGGCAGGCGTGAAACTGACCGCATTTCTTGATGCTGCGGCACCCGGTCTCCTGTTGGCCCAGGCCATTGGACGCTTGGGAAACTGGTTCAACCAGGAACTCTTCGGTGCGCCAACCACGTTGCCATGGGGGCTTGAGATCGATCCCGCCAATGCGAATTTCCCGCCGGACATGGCTGCCGGCACGCTCTTCCACCCCACGTTCCTTTACGAAATGCTGTGGAACCTGGTTGGCGTTGCCCTCCTCCTGCTGCTGGACAAGAAATTCAACTTCCGCTGGGGCAGGCTCTTCTGGCTGTACGCCATGTACTACACGCTGGGCCGCGTATGGATTGAAGCTCTCCGCATTGACGACGCCGAACAGATCAGTCTCTTCGGGATCACCACCAGGCTCAATGTGTGGACCAGCATCTTCGTCTTTATTGCCGCCTTGGCGATCTTCTTCTTCCTCGGCAGGAAGGGCCGTCCGGTGCCCGACACTCCTTATTTGCCGGGCCGGGAGCCGGAAATAGAAGCAAAAGACAAGCCCGCAGCGGTGACGAGCGTCACCAGTCATGATGTGGACGCATCTGTCTCAGATACTGGTTCGCGTGGTAATCTCCCAGATAACCAAAGCGATCCGGGCCACGTTGACGAGCCGCAGGAATCAGCAGGGGACGCGAACAAGGACACCAAGTCCGGCACGGGTTCCGTATCTGCTGCCACTGCCGTAAGGAAGGCCCCCGGATCCACGCCGAAGGCAGACGACACCAAGTAGTCGCGTTCGGTAAAGGGGCAACAGAGTCACCGCTCGTAGGGCCCAGTCCACAGCGTCGTGGCACCCCGGAAACCGGATCGCAGCATACCGATGTTCACTGGTCAAGCCGGGGCCAGAGGTCTGCGTAACTGTTCGTTGCGCTGGATCGGCTGGCCTACAATTCCAATTACTAGCGCTTTGTTGTGCCCGTCACAGGGCAGGCAAGGTGGGGCCAACGTTGTCCCTTCCATACGCACGATTCCGAGGAAGGACGTCTCCCATGACCCATCTTCATAACCCCGGTTGGTCCGAAAATATCGAACCTCAGGGTGCCATGTCTCCGTTCAAGCGCTTTGCCGCGCTCCCGGAGGCTCAGGGTCTTTACAACCCTGACAAGGAGAAGGACGCCTGCGGTCTGGCTATTATTGCCACGCTCCGCGGGGAACCGGGATACGACATCGTGGAAGCGGCATTGACCGCGCTCCGCAATCTCGAACACCGCGGCGCCGTGGGCGCCGATGAAGGCACCGGTGACGGCGCGGGCCTGCTCATGCAGGTTCCGGACGAGTTCTTCCGGGCCGTCACCGAATTCGAACTGCCTGCTCCGGGCCAGTATGTGGTGGGCACCGCCTTCCTCCCCGCTGAATCCCGTGAAGCAGAGACGGCAAAGGCCGGTATTGAAGCGCTTGCAGCTGACGAGGGCCTGACGGTTCTGGGCTGGCGTGAAGTCCCGGTGGTCGCGGACCTCGTGGGCGCCATGGCACGGGCCTGCATGCCGTACTTCTCGCAGCCGTTCTTTGCTTCCGCCACCGGTGAGCAGCTTGAGCACAACGAGCTGGACTCCCGCGCTTGGCGTATCCGCAAGCGTGCCCAGAACAAGTTCGGTGTGTACTTCCCCTCGCTGTCCTCACGCACCATCGTGTACAAGGGCATGCTGACCACGGCCCAATTGGAGCCGTTCTACCCGGACCTCTCGGACAAGCGCTTCAAGACGAAGCTCGCTATCGTCCACTCACGCTTCTCCACCAACACGTTCCCGTCCTGGCCGTTGGCGCAGCCTTTCCGCACCATCGCCCACAACGGTGAGATCAACACGGTCAAGGGCAACCGCAACTGGATGCGTGCACGTCAGTCGCAGCTGGCCAGCCCGCTACTGGGTTCGGTCCCTGAAGAGCTGTACCCGATCTGCACCCCCGGTGCTTCTGACTCGGCTTCCTTTGACGAAGTAGCTGAGCTGCTCTGGTTGTCCGGCCGGCCCATCACGCACTCCATCATGATGATGATCCCGGAGGCGTGGGAGAACCACGCCACCATGGATCCCGCCCGCCGCGCGTTCTACGAGTACCACTCCCTGCTCATGGAGCCCTGGGATGGTCCCGCTGCTGTTTCCTTCACCGACGGCAACCTCGTAGGCGCAACGCTGGACCGCAATGGCCTGCGCCCTGGACGTTACTGGATCACCGAAGACGGCCTCATCATCTTTGCCTCCGAGGTTGGCGTGATCGAGGTTGAGCCTTCCAACGTGGTGAAGAAGGGCCGCGTTGCTCCGGGCAAGATGTTCCTGGTGGACACCGAAGCCGGCCGGATCATTGACGACGCCGAGGTCAAGGCTGAGGTGGCTGCTGCCAACCCCTGGGCCGAGTGGCTCAAGGACAACCTGATCGACATCAACGAGCTCCCCGAGCGCGAGCACGTGGTCCACACCGCAGCATCGGTAAACATCCGCCAGCGGACGTTCGGCTACACCACTGAAGAGCTAAAGATCCTGCTTGGACCGATGTCCCGCACCGGCGCCGAGCCTCTGGGCGCCATGGGTTCGGACACCCCCGTTGCTGTGCTGTCCAAGCGCCCGCGCCTGCTGTTCGACTACTTTGTGCAGTCCTTCGCCCAGGTGACCAACCCGCCGCTGGATGCCATCCGCGAAGAGCTGGTTACCTCGCTGAAGTGCGCCATCGGCCCCAACGGCAACCTCCTGGATGGCAAGCAGGTCCGCCAGCCCCAGATCTCCCTGCCGTTCCCGGTGATCAACAACGATCAACTGGCCAAGATCGCGAACATCGAAACCCCCGACGGCGATCGCATCGCCATGAAGGTTCGTGGCCTCTACCGCCCCGAAGGTGGGGAAGCGGCACTCCGTGCACGCCTGACCGAGATCTGCGAGCAGGTCTCCGGTGCCATCAACCGTGGCGTGCAGTACGTGGTGCTCTCAGACCGTGACTCCAACGCGCAGTGGGCTCCCATTCCTTCATTGCTGTTGGTCAGCGCTGTCCACCATCACCTGCTCCGCAGCGCCAACCGCACCAAGACCGCTCTGGTGGTTGAGGCCGGCGACGTCCGCGAGACGCACCACGTGGCAGTACTCATCGGTTACGGCGCATCTGCCGTCAACCCGTACCTGGCCATGGAGTCGGTGGAACAGCTGATCTCCAACGGCGACGTCACAGGCGTCACTGCCGAGGACGGTGTGTACAACCTCATCAAGGGCCTCGGCAAGGGTGTCCTGAAGATCATGTCCAAGATGGGTATCTCCACGGTTGCTTCCTACACCGGCGCCCAGACGTTCGAGGCGCTGGGTCTGTCCCAGGAACTTGTGGACGAATTCTTCTCCGGTACGCACTCCCAGCTGGGTGGCGTCGGCCTGGACGTCATCGCAGCCGAAGTTTCGGCGCGTCACCAGATGGCGTACCCCGAAGGCGGCATCGAGCACCCTCACCAGCCTCTGCTGGGCGGTGGCGAGTACCAGTGGCGCCGCGACGGCGAGCCGCACCTCTTCAACCCGGAGACGGTGTTCCGCCTGCAGCACGCAACGCGTGAACGCCGCTACGACATCTTCAAGTCCTACACCAAGGGCATTGACGATCAGTCAGAGAACCTGATGACCCTCCGCGGGCTCCTCAAGTTCAAGGACGGGGTCCGTCCTGCTGTTCCGCTCGAGGAAGTGGAGCCCGTCTCCAGCATCGTCAAGCGTTTCTCCACGGGTGCCATGAGCTACGGCTCCATTTCCAAGGAAGCCCACGAGACCCTCGCAATCGCCATGAACCGATTGGGCGCCAAGTCCAACACCGGTGAAGGTGGCGAGGACGTTGACCGCCTGCTGGATCCGGAGCGCCGCTCTGCCATCAAGCAGATCGCTTCGGGCCGTTTCGGTGTCACCAGCTTGTACCTGACCAACGCCGATGACATCCAGATCAAGATGGCGCAGGGTGCCAAGCCCGGCGAAGGCGGCCAATTGATGGCGCAGAAGGTTTACCCGTGGGTAGCCCGCACGCGCCACTCAACCCCCGGCGTCGGACTCATCTCCCCGCCCCCGCACCACGACATCTACTCGATCGAAGATCTCGCCCAGCTCATTTACGATGCCAAGCGTGCCAACCCTTCGGCCCGTGTGCACGTGAAGTTGGTTTCGGAAGTCGGGATCGGTACCGTGGCGTCCGGCGTCACCAAGGCGAAGGCCGACGTCGTGCTTGTTTCAGGTCACGACGGCGGTACCGGCGCCTCGCCGCTGAATTCGCTCAAGCACGCGGGTGTGCCGTGGGAACTCGGCCTCGCCGAGACCCAGCAGACCCTCATGCTCAACGGTCTGCGTGACCGCGTAGTGGTTCAGGTTGATGGTCAGCTCAAGACCGGCCGTGACGTTGTTATTGCTGCCCTGCTGGGTGGCGAGGAATACGGTTTCGCCACTGCTCCTCTGGTGGTGTCGGGCTGCATCATGATGCGCGTCTGCCACCTGGACACCTGTCCTGTTGGTGTTGCCACCCAGAACCCTGAGCTTCGCTCCCGGTTCAACGGCAAGCCCGAGTTCGTGGTCAACTTCTTCGAGTTCCTCGCAGAAGAAGTCCGCGAAATCCTGGCAGAGCTTGGTTTCCGCAGCCTGGAAGAGGCAATCGGCCACGCCGAGGTCCTCGACACCCGCGAAGCGATCAACCACTGGAAGGCCGAAGGGCTGGACCTGGACCCCATCCTGCACGGGCTGGAGTTCGACGACGACGTGCCGCTGCGGAACATGACCGGCCAGAACCACGAGCTGGACAAGCACTTCGACCAGCGTCTGATCACCATGGCCCAGGAAGCGCTCAGCGACCGCATGCCGGTCAAGATCACCCTGGACGTCATCAACACGGACCGTTCCGTGGGTACGATGCTCGGCCACGTGGTGACCAAAACCTTCGGGATCGATGTCCTGGCAACAGACACGATCGACGTCACGCTCAACGGCACCGCGGGCCAGTCCCTGGGCGCGTTCCTGCCTGCCGGCATCACGCTGCGCATGTTCGGTGACTCCAACGACTACGTGGGCAAGGGCCTCTCCGGTGGCCGCATCATTGTCCGCCCGGACCGCACCAACGTGTTCCAGGCCGAGCGGAACGTCATTGCCGGCAACGTCATTGGTTATGGCGCCACCAGCGGCGAGATGTTCCTGCGTGGCCAGGTTGGTGAACGCTTCCTGGTACGTAACTCCGGTGCCACCGCCGTCGTCGAAGGTATTGGCGATCACGGTTGCGAGTACATGACCGGTGGCCAAACGCTGATCATCGGACGTACCGGCCGCAACTTCGGTGCCGGCATGTCCGGTGGAACCGCCTACGTGCTGGACCTGCAGCCTGAGCGTGTGAACAAGATGGCCCTCGATACCGGCGAACTTCAGCTTCTGGAGCTCGACGCCGAGGACCGCGACATTGTGCACGGCCTGCTGACAAAGCATGTTGAAGAAACCGAATCCGTCCTGGCCGGCCGTCTGCTCGAAAACTTCGACGACACCGCCGCCCGTATCACCAAAGTGCTGCCGCGCGATTACGCCGCAGTCCTGCAAACCCGTCTCGACGCGATCGAAGAGGGCCTTGACCCCGATGGCGAAGAAGTATGGTCTCGAATCCTGGAGGTAACCGGTGGCTGATCCACGCGGATTTCTGAAAGTCCGGCAGCGCGAGACGCAGCCACGCCGTCCCGTTCCCGTCCGCATCATGGACTGGAAAGAAGTTTACGAGGCCCAGGAAAAGGGCGTCCTGAAGAGCCAGGCCGGCCGCTGCATGGATTGCGGCGTCCCGTTCTGTCACCAAGGCTGCCCGCTGGGTAACCTTATTCCCGAGTGGAACGACCTCGTGTGGCGGGACAAGGGTGAAGAAGCGATTGAGCGCCTTCACGCTACAAACAACTTCCCGGAGTTCACCGGCCGTCTGTGCCCTGCACCCTGTGAAGCGTCCTGCGTGCTGGGCATCAACCAGCCTGCTGTGACCATCAAGCAGGTTGAGGTCTCCATCATCGATCAAGCCTTTGACAACGACTGGGTCCAGCCCTTGCCGCCGACGCGCCTCACCGGCAAGACGGTAGCTGTAGTGGGATCCGGCCCCGCAGGCCTGGCCGTGGCACAGCAGTTGACCCGCGTGGGCCACACAGTTGCCGTGTACGAGCGCGATGACAAGATCGGTGGCCTGCTCCGCTACGGCATCCCCGACTTCAAGATGGAGAAGGAACAGGTTGACCGCCGCCTGGAGCAGATGAAGGCCGAAGGCACCCGCTTCCGGACCGGCGTCGCTGTTGGTACGGACGTGACCTGGGAGCAGTTGCGACGCCGTTACGACGCCGTCGTAGTCGCCACCGGCGCCACCGTGCCGCGTGACCTGCCCATCCCGGGCCGCGACCTCGAGGGTGTCCATTTCGCCATGGACTACCTGGTCCCGTCCAATCGCAAGGTGGCGGGGGAGAACCCCGGGAACCACATTGATGCCCGCGGTAAGCACGTTGTCATCCTCGGTGGCGGCGATACCGGTGCTGACTGCATCGGTACTGCGCACCGCCACCAGGCAGCATCGGTGACCACGCTCGCGATCGGCAAGCAGCCGCCCGCCGAACGTGCCACCCACCAGCCGTGGCCCACGTTCCCCACCCTGTTCGAGGTCGCCAGCGCCCACGAAGAAGGCGGCGAGCGTACCTACCTTGCATCAACCGTTGAGTTCGTTGGAGAAAACGGCAAACTCACCGGCGTTAAAGTTGCTGAAACCGAGTTCGTGGACGGCAAACGCCTGCCCAAGGCCGGTACAGAACGAATCATTCCAGCTGACCTTGTGTTCTTGAGCCTTGGCTTTACCGGTGCTGAGCCGGCAGGTATCACGGAGCAGGTCAGTGCAGAATTCGACGGTCGGGGCAACGTTGCCCGCGACGGCTACTACATGACAAACACTGAGGGAGTGTTTGTTGCCGGTGATGCCGGACGTGGCCAGTCACTGATTGTGTGGGCCATTGCGGAAGGCCGTGCGTGCGCGGCTGCAGTGGACAGGTTCCTGATGGGAAGCACCATCCTCCCGGCACCGGTCGCCCCCACCGACCGGGCGATAGCGGTCTTATAACGCCGGCAGGAACACTTCTTTTACTCAATCAGCATGACTACTTAGGGTAGGTATATGAGACGCGCGAAAATTGTGGCAACTTTCGGCCCGGCTATCTCCAGCTTCGACAACACCCTCGCGGTGCTGGAGGCCGGCGTCGACGTTGCTCGCATGAACATGAGCCACGGCGACTACTCCGTGCATGACATCACCTACGAAAACGTCCGCAAGGCTGCCGCCCAGCTCGGCAAGCCTGTGGCCATCATGGCCGACCTCCAGGGACCCAAGATCCGTCTTGGCCGTTTTGTTGACGGACCCCACGAGTTGGCCGTCGGCGACACCTTCACCATCACCACCGAAGACGTCCCCGGCACCAAGGACATCTGCTCCACCACGCTCAAGAGCCTCACCGAAGACGTCAACGTGGGCGACGCCTTGCTCATTGACGACGGCAAGGTGGCCATGCGTGCCATCGAGGTTGACGACGTCAAAGTTGTTGCCACCGTAACTGTTGGCGGCAAGGTCTCCAACAACAAGGGAATCAACCTTCCCGGTGTTGCCGTCAACGTCCCCGCCTTGAGCGAAAAGGACGAGGACGACCTCCGTTGGGCACTCAAGCGTGGCGCTGACCTGATCGCCCTCTCATTCGTGCGCGATGCCTCAGACATCAAGCGCGTCCACGAGATCATGGACGAAGAAGGCCGCCGCGTACCGGTGATCGCAAAGATCGAAAAGCCCCAGGCCGTGGACCAGCTCCACGAAATCATCGACGCCTTCGACGCCATCATGGTTGCCCGTGGCGACCTTGGTGTTGAATTGCCGCTCGAAGAGGTGCCGATCGTCCAAAAGCGCGCCATTGAACTGGCACGCCGCTGGGCCAAGCCCGTCATCGTGGCCACCCAGGTCCTGGAATCCATGATCGACAACCCGCGTCCGACTCGTGCCGAGGCTTCCGACTGCGCCAACGCAGTCCTCGACGGCGCCGACGCAGTAATGCTCTCGGGCGAAACTTCCGTGGGCCAGTACCCCATCGAAACCGTCAAGGTCATGGCCCGGATCATCGAATCCACCGAGGTTCACGGTCTTGAGCGCGTACCCCCGCTGGGCACCAAGCCCAAGACCCGTGGTGGCGCAATCACCCGTGCCGCCGTCGAAATCGCTGACCAGCTGGATGCCAAGTACATCTGTACTTTCACCCAGTCCGGTGACTCGGCACGACGCCTCTCGCGCCTGCGCCCCGTCAAGCCGGTGTTCGCGTTCACCCCTGTTGAGCACGTCTGGAACCAGCTGGCCCTCACCTGGGGCATTCAGCCGGTTCTGGTTCCCTCCGTGGGCCACACCGACGAAATGACTGCACAGGTGGACAAGAGCCTGCTGGAAATGGACCTCGTGGAGGAAGGCGACCTGGTGGTCATCGCTGCCGGTTCCCCTCCAGGACAAGCCGGTTCCACGAACTCGCTGAAGGTCCACAAGGTAGGCGACCTCGCCGACACCTCCAAGACCGACGACGGTTCACGCAAGGAACCCGTTGGACCTTGGCCGGAAAAGAAGTCAAAGACCAAGAGCTAGTCTCTGGTTTGTGAAAGTGGGTCCCGCTTTTTGGCGGGGCCCACTTTTTTGTTTTGTTGGCTTTGGGGGGAGCGTGCCGGCTTAGGTGGTTACGGCTTAGGTGGGTACGACGGCGGCCGCCCACCTCGCATGAGGTGAGCGGCCGGCGTCGTGTGTTGCTTGGTGTCAGTTGACCTGGTTGATGATGGTCTCGGCAACCTCACGCATGCTGAGGCGACGGTCCATGGAGGTCTTCTGGATCCAGCGGAAAGCTTCCGGCTCCGTCAGGCCCATCTTGGTGGTCAGGAGGCTCTTGGCGCGCTCTACAAGCTTGCGCGTGGCGAACTGCTCCTGGAGGTCGGAAACCTCGTTCTCGAGCGCCTTGATCTCCTCATGGCGGGAAAGAGCGATCTCGATGGCCGGGATCAGGTCTGCGGGGGAGAACGGCTTGACGACGTAAGCCATGGCACCGGCGTCGCGTGCGCGCTCCACCAATTCCTTCTGGCTGAAAGCGGTCAGCAGGACAACAGGTGCAATGCGCGCCTTGACGATCTTCTCAGCCGCTGAAATGCCGTCCATCACAGGCATCTTCACATCCATGAGGACAAGGTCGGGCTTGAGCTCCTCCGCCAGCTGCACAGCTTTCTCGCCGTTGTCTGCCTCGCCGACGACGTCGTACCCCTCGCCCTTCAGAATCTCGATAATGTCCAAGCGGATGAGAGTCTCATCCTCGGCTACGACAACGCGTCGGGCCGGCTGGCTGGTGGACGTGGACTCCGTCTGTTCGGTCACGGGATCTCCTTGAAAAGGTTCGGCGGGTTCATGTCCATCTTAGTGTGGACTCTTTGATGGCTGGTTTTTGTTGCATCAGCGCGTCCGGTTCTTTGAATCAGCCTATCTGCATGTAGAGTAGTTTCGCGTGCTGGGAAAGGATCGCGTTGCTCACAGAAATGAGAGCAGTCAGCGAGAATTAACTTCCCGGTAATCCGCGCCCGAGTGGCGGAATTGGCAGACGCGCTGCACTCAAAATGCAGTATCGAAAGGTGTGTGGGTTCGAGTCCCACCTCGGGCACGATGTTGTCGCAGGTCAGGGGCCTAAATGGCCCCTGACTGTGTACAAAACCCCTAAAAGTGTGTACAGCGGCGTAGCGTTTTATCTATGGCCAGCATCTCTACACGCCCCAAAAAGGACGGTTCCCAGTCCTTTATGGTCCGCTGGCGGGACCCCAAAAGTGGCAAGGCCCAAGGGCTCACGTTCGTCTCTCATTCTGAAGCCGAGACCCTCAAACGGTTGCTCGATGCCAATGGCCAAAACTTCGAAGTAGCTCAACATGCGATCCTCGAAAATGCCAAGCGAGTGCCGACGGTTGCCGAGGTGATCCAGGAACACATCGACCTTCTCGTTCGGCCATCCAGCGGCACTTTGAAGACCTACCAGACCATGCTGGATCTCCATGTGAAGAAGGTCATCGGCGGGCTCCCTGTCGACAAGCTTGACTACCGGGCGATTGCGTTCTGGGTGAAGTCCATGATGGCCAAGGGCCGTTCGCCAAAGACGATCAAGAACGTGCACGGCCTCATCTCAGCGTCGATGAACACTGCAGAGATGCTCGGGTACATCACGCGCAATCCTTGCCGCGGGGTGCAGCTGCCGAGCGTGGAGAAGGCCGAGGACGAGATGATGTTCCTCACCCATGCAGAGTTTGGCCTGATCATGGAGAACATGGGGGAGCGGTACCGGGACTTCACGCACTTCCTAGTGATGACCGGGACACGCTTCGGGGAAGCCACTGCGTTGACCGTGGCTGACATCGACCTGCTGGGCAGGCCGGCGACTGCGCGGATCAACAAAGCCTGGAAGCGGGACGGGCAAAACCAGTTCTATATTGGGCCCACGAAGACGGGTGCTGGGAAGCGAACCATTGGGTTGAACCCTGCGCTGGTGGATTTGCTGATTCCGTTGGTGGCCGGGCGGCAAAGCAGTGAACTGCTTTTCACGTCGCCCAAGGGCGGCCGGATCTATCACAAGTTGTACTGGGATCATTATTGGGTGACAGCGGTGAAAGCCGCCCAGTTGCAGGGGCTGCGCAAGGAACCTCGTATTCACGACCTGCGGCATACCCACGCGTCGTGGCTGATTCAGGATGGGGTGCCGATCTTCACGATCTCGCGACGGCTCGGGCACGCTTCGATCAAGACGACTGAGCAGGTTTATGGCCACCTTATGCCGGAGGCGCTGCAGGTGGGGGCGGATGCTACGGAGCGCCAGGTAGCCGCCTTTATGCGGTGAGCCGTTCTCACGTCTTTCAGGAGACGAGGCGGTTGTGTGCCCGAGTGCCGATGAGCCGCGCGCTGGTCGGATTGGCACCGTGGGCCGCTGTCGACGGAGGAGATGCCGGCAGGATCTCGTTGAGCCGGGCTATCTCTGCGATGTGTTCGGAGGTGAAGACGATCTTGCCTTTTCCCCAGCACGCGTGCGGAAACCGCCCGGCCGCAGCGCCATCGCGCAGCCATCCCTCACTACAGCGCATGAGTGCCGCAGCTTCAGCTGGTTCGAAGAACTCCAAGTCCATGTCTGTCCGATCGATGTCGTAAGTGTTTGTCACTTCATGCGAGTCCTCACCGAACAACACATGACTCTTCCTGAGGAGGTGGGAGGTCTTCGTTTTCGTCGCTTGAGCACATCGTCCTCCTCGCATCTTTTTGTTGGTAGGTTCACGGTCACCTTGCGTTTCCGCAGCCCAATACGAGCAGTAGTGCAGAGCCTCTGCGCTGGTGGCCATACTTGTCCACCAGCATGGTGAGTCTTCGTGAAATATGATCGCCTGTGAGGTCGCTTGCGCGAAGCGTCGATGGATGAAGGAGAGGCGAGGTTGGCCAAGCTTAGGAATTTCACTGTGGCTGAGCTAATGGGGGCCGGGTTTGGTGGCTTCATTCCTTTTGGCAGTATCCGTCAGCAATATGCGCAGGGATGGCGGGATTCCCAGGTCACCCGGAGTCTATGTAGTCATTCGACCGAGTGCGGACCCTCCCGAGTTCCTGGCCAAAGGCTTCGGCGGTACGCGCAAGGCTAGGAAGGCAAACGCGCCGATTGCCGATCTCGCTGCCAAGTGGGTGCCGGGGGCGTCAGTAATCTATATCGGAAAAGCCAGCCAGCGCAAGAGTCTTGCTGGCCTGTGGGGCCGGATCAGCGAATATGAGAAGGCCGGTCATGCGGGCCAGCCTCATAATCACAGTGGCGGCGAACGTATCTGGCAGTTGGCGGATGCGCGAGATCTCAGGGTCGCTTGGAAAGTCGTGCCCGACAAAACTGAAGAAAGGCTGGAGGAAGCCATGATTCTGGCCTTTATGGACAAGTACGGGCGTATCCCGTTCGGCAATCGGAGGGCCGGCTAAGCCGCTGGTCATAGTCTTGGCTAACTCAGTCGTGCGTCTTTCGGCCGGATTCATCAGCAGCATCGTCATGTTCATCTGTCTTCTGCAAGTTCTTGAAAGCCGCCTTTAGCTTTTCCTTCGCTGTCGCTGTGCTCTCTTTGCGATCCTCAGACCGCGACTTGTGTTGGGTGACGACATGCTGGCCTAACTTGACGCAGGCGACTACCGCAGCGGCAATCACAACACCAACGACAAGACCTTCTGCATGTTGTTTGAGTGCAGCATCATCAACTGCATCGGTTTGAAGTTGCTTGATATAGCTGTCGGCATCGCGGCTGAATTCTCCGTACCTACCCAAGTTGTCTATGTTGCTCAAGTCGTTCATCTCCCTATTGCTTGAAAATTGTTGCTATACAAAGTCTGTATGCCAATTGTTGCCAGCTATGAGATCACGGATCAGGGAGTTGCCGTCTCGTCAACACCGTAATAGTGGCTTTGGCCGAAGTTTTCGTCCGTGATGTGCTTAGACGGGTACAAGTCGTTGTCTTCGACGGTCCTAACGAAACATCGCCAGCCAGGATTGTTCTCAAGCAGGGATACCAGTCACTTCGTCCGGCGCCCTGTACCAGAAGGTGCTTACGTCAGAGTCATCGCTGTGCGGTAATGGGAATGCCGTTCGGATCTTGCACGTCGTGGGGATGCTGACCGACGTACCGAAGACAAGGGCGTGCTGCTTGGGCAACGAGGCAAGGCGGTTGAGGACCGTTTCCGAAATAAACGGAGTCATGCGTCGTATGTGTTGAAGGTCTTCTGGATTTTGGATGCGATGGATCATGTAGTTCGAGCACTGAGACAGAACCGTTCCCGACAATTCGCTTGGCCTTTGCGAAGAGATTATGAGGAAGAGTCCGTATTTTCTTCCCTCTTTTGCCACTCTCTCGAATATTTTAGTAGCGTCGAGAGTGCTTGCGGATTTCGGCTGGCTTGGAACGTATCGATGGGCTTCCTCGAGAACCAGATTCACCGGGTAAGCGTTTCGTGTGCTGCTTCGTCGGAGACGGTCGAAAACGAGCCGGGTCACGACGGAAGATACAACCTCTACCACCTCGTCGTCCACCGTACTGAGATCGAGGATAAAGACCTGACCGCGCTTGACCAGCTGAGTTCCATCCCGACTGAGGCCGAGAAGGTTGTCAACGATATTCTCACGAGAGTCGCAAATAAGGTCCTGGCCTGGATCGGCCCGGAGAAACTCGAACTCGTCGCGCGATTGCAAAGCCTTGACCCGGGTGAGGAGGGTTGAACAGTAATCGCGGACACGGCTGTTTCCATGGCTCTCTTCGTAGAGGATTGCCATGTCTAGTGCAGTTTCAAGATCCGAAAAGCTAAATGGCTGCTGTCTGTACCCTGGGATCTCCGCATCCTGCAGCAAGTACGACTTCAGTGTCTCTTCAATCTCTGCGATGTCCCGATCGTCAAACAGACCGTAACGGACTTGCTTGTTGTGCAGAACCCCATTAACGGAAATCTCGTCCGATCCGTAGACGTTCAGGAGGGATCGCATTCGGTGTTTAGCTGAGGTGTGATTCTCCGTGTCGCGCAGTAGATGTTGGAGACAGGAAGCCAATATGTGATTTTTGAGATCCTTCAATTCGCTGGCTGAGTCTTCAGCGAACAATGAAGTGAGGCCGAGAGCATTACGCAGCACCGGGCGTTGAACCCGGTCACTCGTCTGGAGAAGGAGCTCCCACTCCTCAGGAGTAAGGAGCCAGTGAGGGAGCTGAAATTCCTGTGAGACTTCTCCTTCGACGGATTCACCAACGGGGTCGACAGTGACTGCTCGTCGGTGAGAAATTCGAGCATAAGTACGGCGTATCGGAGCTGGGAGCTCGGACAATGCCCGGCGGTATTCACCGTTGGTATCGAAAAGGATGAAGGTGCTACCGCCTGCCGGAGCTTGGGTTGGCTTGCCGAGTGATGCCTGCAGAAGGCTTGCGATTGTGCATGACTTTCCACTGCCCGTGTTGCCCAGGATGGCGGAATGGGCGCCGAAGAACTCATTGATCCGGATCTTGACCTCGTAATCATTGAAAACGACTGAGGTACCAATCGTGAGGCTTCTTAGCTTCGTCGCTTCCGGTGAAGAATTCGGGATCGAGATTTCTTGGTTAGCCACGTTGAGGATTCGGTCCAGATCCCTGTTCTCTACGTGTAGAACGTCGGCATATAGGGGAGGGAACTCCGAAACGCCGAACGAGAAACTTTCCGTCTCATCAAACGGAAGACTGCCAAGAGGGGTGAGCGAGAGCTGGCGCGATGAGACCTGCGTGATGTCTTCCATCGATTTCGAGGCACTGGAAACGGACCCGCCATCGGGACGTTCCTGGAGCCCTGTGACTTCGGCTACTACGTAGACGTTTGTTAGCGGGATTAAAACGAGCGAGCCTATGCGCGCCACGTAGTGCTGGTCATCGAAGCCAACCAGAGTATATCCATCGGCTGCTTCGGTCATCTCCACCCTGAATCGTTCGGCGTTGACGTCGACAACTGTCCCCAGCCTTCTGCGCCGCGCATCAGTTGTCGCCATCGTTGTCGCCGTTCTGGAGGGAAGCGAAAAGATCCATGACGTTTCCAATAGCCTTCTCGGCGGGGTCATTGTCGCCCGAGGGCATGACGTCTGCGACGAATTGATTGAAGTAGTGAGCCTTCCACGTCGCGTTCGGGTCTTCGGTCCCGATGACCCAGATGCGTGGATCGTTCAGGTCCTGGAGCTTCCTTACGTGTTCGTTTGAAGTTGTAGTGCCGAGCTCAGGTTTGGCAAAAATTACTAGCCTGAAGGTGGGGATTGTGAGGGCTTGGTAGATGATGTTGTTGACGTGCTCATCACCAAAGCTGTAGCCAAGGGTTACGAGGGCGCTTTGCTCCTGCACAACCTTGGTTTGGAATTCCCGGAACATGTCGGAGTACGGGGCCGCAAAGCTGGCGTTTTGTTTAGCCGGCGTTGGATAAATCAGCATGGCTCTACCGTCCCCACTTTCGCTGAGCGGGCGCTCTGCTACAGGGAAGAGTCCTTTTTCCACTGCATGCCAGTTAAGCGATCCATGAAGCTTTAGGAAATAGACGAGGTTGTCGAGAGACGTCCAGCGCTGGGAAGTCAGATCAAGTCGCTGAGCGATGGTGTAGCGAAAGGACGCTGGGTTGAACCGTTTCTCTACCGAGCCAAGAAAGCCGTTGATATAGGGGATACCGGCACGATCCATGGCGATCTCGTTGAAAAGATCGTAATTTGTCGTCGCGATTGTCGGGCGGGGCAAGGAGCGTGACCTTTGCGAGAGCTTGCGGTAAAAAATCTGGTAGAAGGAGACGACGGTTTCCGCGGAAGTTCCTTCTTGCCCTGCCTTGCACGCATCGAAGACGTATCGCTTGATTGCCTGAATCGCGGTGTCCAAGGGGACCTTGGCTTCCGAGAGTGTGCGGTTGCTCGTTTTTGCCAAAGCGAATTGAAACCCGTATAGAACCTCCATCAGACGCTCGAGGTTCCATGAGTAGTCTCGATCGTTTAGATCTATCCCTAGGTCGTCGGCCAATTGGTTCCTGATAGCGTCTGTCAGGCCGTAGTGAGTGGCTACAGACCTGTTGGCTTCCGCCAAGATGCCTTGCGCTAAAGGGGCCATCGTAGGTATGCCGTGCTCGTCATCCCGGTTGGGGGCATGGGACGAGCAGCCAGAGCCCAAGAGAAACGTCAGGTTCTTTGATGAGAGCACTTCGTTGAAGTCATTCTTGGCGATCTCGAAAGGGGAGCGCCGCGCGGCATCATGTTCACCTGCCCTGTAGTGAGTGCCACCCTTGAGGAAGGTGAGCGGACGGGCAATCGGTTCAGAAGTCATGGGTCCCCCGAATAAAGAGTTCGACGCCGCAGAGCTGGGCGTCAAGATGGCGTTAAGGAGCGCACGATTTTTCGATGCAGCAGTGGGGCCACGTGCTGTTTCGTTCGAAGATCTCTTCGCTCCCGGGTGACATTCTAAGTGGCAACGTCACACCGGACATGTTCCGACGCGTAATCTCCAGGCGGTGCCGCATAATAGGTTGTCTCGTCCCAGTTCTAACTCGAGGGATTTCGTGCTTACCTCGGAAACATCCCGTCAACCCTTGCCTTACCCACGAATCCCCGCCTTCTATCCGAAATGTTCATGCGGTCCATTTGACGGAGGGACGAATCAGGGCGGTCTGGTGAACTTCCTCTGGAACCACGGAGTCTCTACACACTGCTTGTCCTGTCCGTTGACGGCAAGCGGGCCATGCGCCTGAAAGACGTTGGAGTGTCGCAGATGTCCGCTTTAGGTGCCATTGAGCCACCCTCTGGTTAGTAGGCGCTGGCCCGCTGGCGTTTGACACCTTCGCCAGCGGGCAGCGAGCGCGTCTCGGATACTTGGTCGTAGAGCACCTCGATGTGGACGGCGGGGACGGACCTCCAATAGGCATCGCGCTCGACCAGCCTTTATACCGATGCCGTTGACGTGGAAGATCGTGCTGATTGGCACAGCTATTGACGGTGCTCGCATGTCTAGAGATTGGGTGAAATCGGTCAGGGCCTTTATCTGGGCCACATGGCATCCTGTGCTCTAGACATGTCCAGAGCACAGGCGCTTAATGGAACTGAGGGTTCGTATGCTCTGCACACATCGTGCGCCGAAGCCTCCAACGAACCTTGGGAACGCATCGCAGGGATGCCCATGAAGAACAATGCATATCCCGTAGGACAATCGCCGCCTGAACGAGCCGCGAGAGCCTTCGACGGCCTGTCGCTTCCAACTCACTTGGACCTGGAGCGCCTGATTGGCGTGGTCGAAGGTGTCAGGCATCGACCCATACAGATCGAAGCTGCCGTAGCCCTGAATGGTGGTTCGGTGTGCGGCTTGTGGCTGTCCACAGACGAAGTTGAAATCATCTTGCACGCCATCAGCCCGTCTGGACTGCACCGGCAACAGTTCGTCCTTCACGAACTGGGGCACATGGTCTTGAGGCATGACGAACTTGTCGTGCCGGCCGACTACCTTGAGGTCCTCTTCCCGAACCTTCCGGTGGGTCTGGTCACTCGGGCGTTGGCCCGGAGCAGCTTCACTGATGACTTGGAAGCCGCCGCGGAATCGCTCGCGGATCTCTTCGCAGCGGCAATCAGAAACAGCGCCAGGGAGCCAAGATCGTTCGAGAGGGTTTTCGAATGATCCAGATTGTTGCCGCAGCTTTGATTTGGCTACTCGTCGTATGTCTCCTCCCTGGAATCCGCGTACGGCGCGATCACAGCGTGTTGACAGCCGCTATCACGATTTCAGTCGCAATGACGCTAAATATCGATCAGGTCTATGTCGGCATCGATTCGTTATTGGGCAGTCGTAACTTCGCTGACCTTTTGGCAAATGTCTGTATGGTCGTTGGGATCTACTTTCTCTCGAGAGCAATCATCCGGGCGGCGACGCCGGACGGGACGGTCGGGAAACGAGACCGGGCTGGTCTAATTCTCTTGGCTGTCATGATCGTGGGGCTTACAGCCAGCTTCAACGCCATCGTCACGCAGGGCAGCTCCACCCGTTTCATGGTGGATTACGGTGACCAGTGGCCTGCTGCCCTCTATTCATCCGTCCAGTTCGTATACATCGGCTATGTGGTTACAGTCACCGGCGTTACGTGTTTCCGATTTCGCGGTGGCATGTTGAGGCCCTACTTCCGCACGGCGTTTACGTGCATCGGGGTTGGCTGTAGCTTTGCCGTTGTCATCGTATTGCTAGTGCTGGTCATGGATATTTTGCATTTGCAGGGGAACCTGGATGCTATGCGTTCGGTCTCGCCCACTTATGATGCGGCGGTTGTCGCGGCCATGACCTTCCTGTGTGTAGGTCTGGCCATCCCGCCCACGGCGCGTCGAGTTCTCCGCCGTAGGGAGTCCGTAACCGAGGAGGAGTTGATTAGCGGCCTCACGAAGATCTGGGAAAAGACAGCAAAGAAGCGGCAAGACGTTCGGCTCGTGCGAGACACCGTCGTAATCAGCCAACAGGACCGTGCCCAAAGGCTTCATAGAATGCTTGTTGAAGTACAGGACGCTCTGTTAGTCGAGCCCGGTTTAGGCGGCTCTTTGGACATCCACGACCTCAATGTCTTGAACGCCGTTGAGATTTACCTGGCGGGGGCTTTCGTGCGCCAACCTTCGGTTCGTCGAGGAAAGGGGAGCGGCCGATATGACGGATGACGCCACTTCCTCCGAGACCTCTCAGGCCAGATTGGCGCGAAAGCTCAACCTTCTTCTTGATCTCTATGAGGCCGAGGGTTCGGAGACATTGACCTACCCCGAGATTAATCGCCACATGAGTCAGCGTGGAACGCCGCTTTCCCGCTCTCGCTGGGCCTACATGCGCAGCGGGGATAGCTCGCTGGCGACCGATCCCATGCTGCTTCGTAACCTTGCAGAATTCTTTGGAGTGGACCGGGATTACCTCTTGGACGATGCCGGGGAGATACCAAAGCTCGTGGACGCCCAGCTGGAACTTCTTCGTACCCTGCGTGAGTCACGGGTACGGAATTTCGCTGCTCGTCAGTTGCAGGGGATCTCTCCGGAAACCCTGGTACAGCTTCGCCAGGTGATCGATGAACGCAAGAGGGTCCATGAGGTGGACGATGCCGACAGCAACTAGTCGTGGGGCCATAAGGGTTGGCCTTCTTGCTGCATTTGGGGCTTTGCTTGCAGGCGTCGCCGGTGCGGCCTACTTTGCTCGTCAAGTAGTTGTGCCGAAAAACAGCCGTCGTGAGGATATGGACGTTCGGGCCGTGCACATCGACGGAGACGGATCTCTACAAATCGAACTTCCTGATACGGAACAAACGAGAGCGCCGGGACGGTTCAGCTTTTGGTTTGAGCATGGGATGGGCCACGCATGTCTAGGACCGGTGGTTGACTCCCACTCCGACCGAAATACAGTTGTCCGGGTGGTTGAGCGAGTGGACTCGGGGGACCTCAAACAGGCCAACGCAGGTATCTGGAGTGGGTACGTTTACTCGAAACCGGAGCAACTTGGTCTGCCGTACCAGGACGTTGAGATTCCAGTCGCTAATGGTATCGCCCCTGCGTGGAGGTTCGACCCGCCGGCCAGTGTCGAAGCATCCGGTGTCTGGGCCATCCACGTCCACGGAATGGGCGGCAAGAGGGCCGGAACCCTTCGCGGCATACCAGTCGCAAGCCGTCTGGGGCTGACGTCGCTGGTAGTCTCGTTCCGCAACGACGGCGACGCGCCGCCGTCGTACGATGGCCGCTACAGCCTCGGCCAAGGCGAGTGGCGAGACGTCGAGGCCGGCATCAATTACGCCATTTCCAATGGCGCTGAACGCATTGTCCTTTTTGGGTGGTCCCTCGGCGCTTCCATCGCCCTTCAAACAGCGGCACTGTCGCCGAATTCCCCGCGACTAACCGGGATGGTTCTCGACGCGCCGGTCTTCGACTGGCGAACGACCCTGGAAGCGAACGCCAAGGCGGCCGGACTTCCTTTGCCACTCGTGCACCTGGGATTCACCATTCTTCGGTCCAAGGCCCTCCGGTGGGTGACCGGCCTTGCTGAACCCATACGTCTCGATTCCCTGGATTGGCTGGCGCGAGCAACTGAACTGGACAAGCCGGTCCTCGTACTCCATGGAGAGAAGGACGACACAACGCCCGTCGAAGCATCCAAGAAAGCTGCCAGTCTGAGGCCAGACCTAGTCAAATTGGTGGAGTTTGAATCTGTGGGCCACTCTCTGGAGTGGAATATCGACTCCGAAAAGTGGGAGCGATCGGTCGAGGAATGGTTCTACGGTCTCCCGCTGGCTGGCTCAAGTCCTGAACAAGCGGCAGCGCAGTCGTAGGAGATATTTGCACTGAGTACTGGGCCGCTAGGTCAATGAGATGACACTCGACGAGTGAGGCGTGAGCGGAGTAACGCTCGTCGGCCAAAGCCTGAATGTAACCAGCCGACTCAAGGACGAGGAGATGACGCCGAACCGTCGCTCGAGAAGCCTGAAGTCCTGCCGCCAAGACGTCAGTGGGCGATGGCCCACTTCTGATAAGGAAGCGAAGGATCTGGCTCCGTGTTCGGTTCATCAAGATGGATGTCGACATTCAAACCACGGCTCAGTGTTTTCGAAGGATACTGGTGTAGACGGGTCTACAGCATAAGAATACGCCTCATGCAAGCCGCGGAACAGATGGAATGTGCAGTTCATTGTCTCGCCGCGGCGGGCGCGGAATACTGATGGCAACGCAGCAGCATTTCTCATCGAACGAAGCAGTCGAAAGGTGGAGCATGCCGGCAGGAGACGCTAGCCGCAACGGCGAGTTGTCACCACAGGCGACCCTCGCCCGTCGGCTAAACCTGCTGCTCGACGTCGTCGTGGCCGAGAGGGGTTCGCCCGTCACTTTCAGGGAGATTGAGGCCGGCCTCCGAGCTCGAGGAGTCAAAATTTCCAGGGCCAGATGGTTTTACATGAAGGACGGGACAGGTCGCCTCGTCAGTGATCCGCAGCTGCTTGGCGCTATCTGCGAGATGTTCGACGTCGATCCCTCCTATTTGCTGAACGGCGTCGACGGTGACGTTCCCGAACGCATCGACTCGCAGTTGGAGTTTGTGAAGTCTCTGAGGGCAGCCCGGGTGAAGTCATTCGCTGCCAGGACGCTCGGGGACGTCTCGCCGGAAACGCTGCGGGCAATCTCCGAGTATTTGAACAAAGACATCGACTTGCACCCGAAGGGCGAGCGAGCCGCAGCTACTCCTCCAAGACATACCGGAGATGGGCGTCCAGCAGCTCCTTGATGCGGGACGGATTCGCTGAGTAGCGAGGAGAGCGGCCATGCCGCCGCCCGGCTTCCACATCGACCTCAATCGCGCCGACCTGTTCCAGTGCGATGAGGTGTTTGGCGACGCTGGGCTCGCCAGCGCTGACCGCCGCGACGATGTCCCCTCTGGACGCAGGACCATTTGCCGTCAGGAACCTCAGAATTTCATTCCGTGAGCGGTTCCCGAACGTCGCCACGGCGTCTTCAACGTCAGGCGACCAGGCGTCGTCGTGAGGCAGCGTAATCCGTGGCATGGCTCCATTCTTGCTGAACAACATGCAAAAAGTAAGAACTGGGGTCTTGACGATACTTTAATTATCTTTGACAATAATTTAAAGAAGCTTGTGTTGTGGTCAGGATTGCTACTGGCACGTCGTGTCGCCCCGTCTGGTGACGCTGAAGATATTCGAATCCGTTAGTCGAAGCGGTGAGACCCATGAGCCTGGAACACCTGGCGGGCAACGCTGAAATAGAGAACTCAAATTCATCCCCGGTGGACTTTTCGCTGCTGAATCCGGTGACACCGACCCTGCGAGTTTCCGTCGAGCAAATGATGGGAGCCGTCGAAGGTGTGCGTCGATACGTCATCTCGCACTTGGCTCGGATCGGGCGCTCGTGCGATGTGGACGATGTCATGCAGGACATCAGGATGGCAGTCTGGGACGGGGTGGCACGCGGAAACTACCGGCAAATCCCAGGGGTTCCGTTCGAGGCCTGGGTGCAAGGCGTAACCGGGAATGTCTGCGCAGCTCACGTCCGCAGGGAACTCGGCCACAAGACGCTGCCGCTGCTTTTGGATCCGTGCAACGGTGAGAGCCCGGACATTCTCCAGCAGCTAACGGTGCTGGTCGTGTCCCGTGATTACCGCGAAGCCGAGGAGATCATCGATCAAGAATGGGCGCACATGATTCTGGGGCTGACTCGGGCCGCTGTGTCAGCTCCGGTATGGCGCCTTGCAGTGGGCAGCCTGACCGAGCCGCGACGATACGCCCCTCCGTCGCCGCAAGACCGTCGCCGCTGGAATGCAGTCACCGCGGTTCGGCAGACTGCAAAGACAATAAGCCAAGCGTTGGATGTAGATCCCGAAGCCGTGCACGACATGCCCAGTCTATGCCTGCACGCCGTTGCTTGTCTGCCGAGTCCGCTGCTCCGGGGAGTGGCCGAAGCAATCGTTCTGCCCGAACATCACGGCGTCCAACGCCAGGTTGCCATCGTCGCTGTTGCCGAGGAGTTCAAAGTGACTGATCGATATGTGGCAGTTCAAATCGGCACGGCCCGACGCCTGTACCAAACGGCATGGAGAGTCATTCGCAGTTCCATGACTTCGGCTGTTTGAGTCATGTTGCTCGTTGGCGAGCGGAACCATGAACCGGCTTAGGAGGCAAACACGGTGAAATCCCTTTGGCACGGGCGAACAACTCGTCGGTGGGTGTTTGGCCTAGCACTGGTGGCCATCTTTGGCGTCATTCTCGTTCTGGCTGCTCCGCGGGAGCCTCCGTCTACGAAAGGGGCGGGTGTCCCGCCGGCTGAATCTTCGATGCCGCGGGCTCTGCCAAGCATTTCCCCGACTGCGACACCGAAACCAACGAGGTCAGCTCCACTCGCCAACGTGTCTGCATCCATTCCGCCTGTCACGGCCGATTATCGGGCGCTTGCGTCTGCGGCCGCTGTGGCTATTTACAGCTGGGACTCTCGAAGTTCGTCCTATTCGGATGTGTACGCCCGAATTCGGGACTGGTGGTTTGTTCTCCCTGATGGATCGAATCCATTGGCTGTCCTCGTCCAGGAGTTTGAGGCAACGGGCATAAACGCGGGGTCCTTCGCTTCGCTTGCGGGCCAAGGTGCCTACAGGGTGGCAACATTCGAGTCCATGGCATGCGACAACGAACTCGTAAAAGTTCGCGAACGCCCGGCTCCTTGGGTGGGGCTTCATGTCTGCACGGTTCGACTCAAGGTTGTTGACCAGACGGTCAGTAGCAGCAGTTCATACACAGCCCCCGTCAGTGTCATGGCTAATTGCCCGCCGGCAGCGACCGCTCCGCCTGATCGATGCCAAATGGTCGGCTTCTATGCCTCGACCAGCCGGATCGTCTACTGATGCTTCATCCGGCTTTGGCGATGGCCCTAGTCAGGCGCCGAACGCTGATAAGGGCTGCGACCGCCGGCGTCCTCGTCATCGTGCTCGCCCTGAGTGCTGTCTTCAGCGCCGCCGTTTTGGCCTTGGCGGGCGACAAGCCGGAATCACCTGTCGGGTGTGTCTCAAGCAGCGCCGCTGTCACACAAAGCGTCCTCGAGAACAGTGGATCTCGTTCGGATGGTCAAGCCGTTGGACTCTCCGCGGGGCAGATTGCTGTGGCACAGGGGTACATTTCCGTCGGGAAGCAACTTGGGGTTCCTCGGGAGGCGATGGTGATCGCTATTATGATGTCTCTCCAAGAGTCGACCCTCCGGATGCTGGCTAATGCGAATGTCCCTTCGTCGTTTCAGTTTCCTCATGACGGGGTTGGGAGTGACCACGACTCAGTAGGTTCGGCACAGCAGCGGCCGGCGGCTGGATGGGGAACCGTTGCAGAGTTGATGGATATCTCTTACAACGCGCGGGCATTCTACGGAGGGCCATCTGGACCGAATCAAGGTAGTCCCCGAGGTTTGCTGGATGTGCCAGGCTGGCCCGCCATGAGCAAAGGGCAAGCAGCCCAAGCAGTTCAAGTTTCAGCGTTTCCAGAGCTCTATGCTCGATGGGAACCACAGGCGACAGCCATCGTTGACCTGCTTCAAGGTGTCACCACGGTCCCTACGTGCAGCGAGGGGGAGAGAGGGCGGCAGGACTCGGTCTCCGCAGAAGGCTTGCCCCAAATCCGACAAGACATTTTGCACGTCACGCAGATGGGTGTGGGTGGTGCCTACGTTTGGGGTGGCACGGCATTCAAGGCCTGGGATTGCTCCGGATTCGTGCAGTGGATCTATCGGCAGGTTGGAATCGAACTTCCGCGAGTGGAGCAGTGGCGGGTCGGGCGAATGACTTATACGCCGCAGATTGGAGACCTTGTCGTTCAGAACCCACAAGGTCCCTACAACTGGGGACATGTGGGGATCTACGCTGGCGACGGCATGATGTATAGCGCGCTAAATCCGTCCGCAGGGACGTTGCAGCACCCAATCGACTGGAACCCAGGGACCGCATACTTCGACCTGTTGCAGACCGTTGTGAACTGACGATGAGAGACGACTCGTTGCATCAGCTGTAGTTGGCTGGCCGAACCCTGGCAGCACGCACGTTTTGGTGCGTCTGGAATCCCGAACAGGAACACCCACTTCCCGTGACTGGACCTTGCGCGAGTAGTTGGACGGCGACAAGCGCCGCCTCAACCCAGACAACAGCGGCCAGTCGAACCTACGAATCCGAAGTTGACAGCTAGACTGAGGTGCACAAATTACCAGTTCCGTGGACGGGATTTTTGGGTGACTCTGAAACGTGATCTACTAATTCAGCGTGTGCTGCCACCACAAGCGGTCAGGCACTCCACGGGTGCGTCCCGTGATCCCTCCGATTTATGCAGGCCTGGGCCGCCCAAGCTGACGGTTTGAGTCGTCGAAGGCCAAATGGCGTCGTCATTTTGAGATCATCCTCGCATCGATGACCTCCGCAAGGCTTCACAAAGTAAAGCGGCCCGGTGTCCCCTCCAGGGCAGTTTGGGCGGCGGTCAGGGTGGGCTTCTGACCTTAAAGCCATGGGCGAACTGATTCAAGGCTGGACGACGTAGACACATGTGCCATTAGGCTAATATTTGGCGAAGATAGAGATAATAAAAGATGGGGCCAGTCAGCAGCATGGAACAGTTCTTCGTTCTAGGGTACTCCGGATCTACGATCCGGAGTGTACTGAGGGTTGAAGCAATGGATCGGGATGAACGTTAAATGTCCTTACCACTTCT
This sequence comes from Arthrobacter sp. 9V, assembly GCF_902506065.1. Taxonomy (GTDB): domain Bacteria; phylum Actinomycetota; class Actinomycetes; order Actinomycetales; family Micrococcaceae; genus Arthrobacter. The sequence goes on along the minus strand of NZ_LR732912.1, from coordinate 2,749,589 downwards.
TCCTCTTACAATTCTCAAGCCAGAGCGATTTTTTGATCTCTTTTACAAGTCTGTCGATTTTGAGATACAGAAAAAAACATCACTGCATCTACACGTGCTGCGGATTGAAGACGGTGAATTCGCACTTGGACCGTTGTACACACAGCTCCTAAACCATAGCGACACCTACGTCCTCTCTCGTACTAAGTATGCCGAACTCGTAAGCGATATCTCGCGATATCCTGAAATGCGCAAGAAAATTCAAGCACAGTTCAAGACTCCTGATGAAAATGCGGGTGAAGGAGGAGAACTTCTTCTTTATGCTTTCCTCGAAGGCCACCTCGGAGCTCCTAAGGTTCTTTCCAAGATGGAGCTAAAGACTTCGCCTGAACTGTACGTGAATGGTGCCGATGGTGTGCACTTGCTGGAAGTAGATGCGTCAAACTATCAGCTGATATTTGGCGAATCTAAAATGTATGGTGATACAAAGAGTAAACCCGGTTCAAGCATAAAAAATGCGATTGAGTCAGCGTTCAAATCGATGGCCGAAACAAAAAGAAACCTTTTTCAATGGGATACTTGGCTGGTCGAGTCTCAGATCATGCAGGAGATTGCGGATCAGGAGAAAATCAGCAAGCTTGCCGAAATCTTGTTGCCATCCGCGCGTGCGGCAGATGCCGTAAAGAAGTCTAATGCTTTTGGCGTCTTCTTAGGCTACGAGATCGATGCCCTGGATATTGCCTTTGAAGACTACCTTGACGAGGAAATTGAATCGCACCTGAGGCAGATGGCTCAAGATGCCATCACCAAGCAAGTCGAAACCATCGCGGATCAGATAAGTAAGTTCGGTCTCGGGGGGCATCACTTCTACATCTACGCGATTCCCTTTTTGAAGAGAAGAACCGTTGACGGTGTCCAGGGAGTTCAGGAAGTACGAATGCGAATCGCCGAAGAGCTGAGTGGCAGAACACCGAGTGTGAAGACTATGAACCGCCTAGCTGAGAAGGCTAAACAGAATGGTAAGTAAGTCCGTGGCTGATGGACTCGGTGAGATCATCGTGGGTCGAAAGGACTTTCAAGACCTGGTGACAAAGATCGAGCGAATAGTGACAGATGGATATCTTGGTGTCAAACGGCAAGACCGTTTGTCTTCTGAAGAGCTGGGAAATCTTCTTCGCTACGCTGATGTTCTTTCTCACTCATCGATAAGCGAACATCGTTCCTTCGCCTATGGTGTTATTTCATTCCTCAATGACTATGGTGACATGGCTGCGTTGTCGTCTGAAGAGATCGAACGCGTGCGTGGCGTCGCGGAAGCTGTGCTGATTCAACTCGGCAACTTTCCTGGTCTGCGAACGCTGCACAAAGTCGGCGAGAGTAAGTACGCGCTACCCGTCTCGAAGGGTGCCGTGCGCGTGGCCAAGGAGATCGCCCACTCCAATAGCCGTAACGACGCTGTGCTAACCGATGCGCAGTTCAGGATCGTTTCAAAGATGAGGGCGACTGACTTCTTCAGCTTCTCAGGTCCTACCTCTCTGGGCAAGTCATTCATAATAAAAGACTCACTTTACGATATTGTGCGAAACGACGACCTAAATCAGCGAAGTGTTGTAGTGCTGGTACCGACGAAAGCGCTAGTTGGACAGACCGCAGAGGATCTTCGAAACCTCTTTAAGGAAGTTCCGGAAGTTCATGTGGCAACTTATCCATCTTTGCCACGCGTGATTCGGGACCGTTATTCTCGAACCGTATTTGTTTTCACGCCGGAGCGCCTTGTCCGTTACCTATCGAATCCCGTACGCGAGATTGACTATCTAATCGTTGATGAGGCTCAGAAGATAGTTGCGGAGAATGATGCCCGCAGTTCGCTCTACTATCACGCGATTGTCGAAGTCACGCGTCTCTTTGCTGCCAAGTTAATTTTTTCATCTCCTAGTATTTCAAATCCTGAGATTTTTCTCGAGCTGTTTGGCAAATCAACTAATGGAGCCTTGGCCGTCAAGGAAAGAACTGTAACCCAACAGCGCTATTTGATCGATTTTATTGGACAAAAACAGTATCACTACTCAGCCTATAAGGGATCTCCTAGGGAGGTAGCTGGGCCACCGGATACTGATGACTCCTTGCGTTTCATTATCAAGCGTAGTGGATTACGCAAGGCGATTATATATGTGAACGGATCGCAGAAAGCGGCCTCGGTGGCTAGGGATCTCGCCGCATTACTCTCTCCGGTGTCGGACGTCAGAACTCAGGGTTTGATCCGTTATGTCCAAGAGTTTGTACATGCCAAGTATTTCTTGGCTGATACATTGAGGAATGGTGTGGCTTATCATCATGGAAAGATGCCACAGGAGATTCGCGAGAAGATCGAGTCTATTTATGCAGACCCTCACTCGCCTGTTCAATACATTGTGTGCACATCTACGCTTTTAGAGGGTGTAAACTTACCCGCTAAAAATATTTTCATTATGAGTGACAAGCATGGTTTTAGAAAGTTCTCACCAATTGATTTTGAGAACCTGGTTGGTCGTGCGGGACGCCTGACTTATGATTTTTCGGGCAATGTGGTGTGTATTCGTGATGATGAAAAAAGATGGGATTCTGATGCTCGAGATTTGATCCCCAGTCTAAAGTCGATTTCGGTGTCAAGTTTTTTGGTAGATCCCCCTTCTAACAGGAAGAAGGATTACACCGATATTGAGCATGTTCTCAGGAACCGTCGTGTTCCTGGTAATCCGTCCGCGGACAAGCTTCAATCGATTCGTCAGTATGCGTCGATACTTACTTTGCACGCAAAGGGAGCACAGCCCAGTCCACTCCTTTTGAATTTTTTGAGCAAAGTTCCCGGCGGTAGCGACCTACTCAAGTCTGTTGTGAATTCCGTCGATTACCCCGAAGAGTTAATCCGATCCTCTCCGGATATACTCCCAAAGTATCAGTCGGCCCTATGGCGAGAGCTGAAGTCTGCTTCTGCTCAGCCCTTGATTCCCGAAGACGCTGACTTGGGAGAGACGGAAACCTTTCACGACGCTTTGCGCCTTCTCAGTCGAATTTATGCTTGGCAAGACACGGAGTCCACCGGGAGAAGTTCGCTTGTGAGTGCAAATTCCAAGCCCAAGGCCCTGGACCGGCGCTTGAAGTACTGGGCGCTCTTGATGAAGAGCTGGGTTCGAGGGGATCAGTTGAATCGACTTATCCGGAATTCGATTAACTTTCACATTCGAGAGGTTGAGTTCTCTTATGAGGAGTTTGTGGGCGGTCGCAAGATCGTGAAGGAGCCTTTCGATCCAACGTCTGCAAAGCATATAAATATTGTCATTGAGAATCTTCTGTTAGATATTGAGGGTGGCCTACGATTCCGAGTCATCTCGTATCTTCAGAACTACTATGAGTCTAGTATCCATGCTATGGGCATCGATAGGGCCGGCGTCAATGTTGCTCGCCTAGTCGAATATGGAACGACTGACCCAAGAGCTGTCGAACTTCAAGAAGTTGGATTTGGTCGCTCGGTTGCATTGAAGCTCGTGGAAGATCACGCCGAGGTGTTGACTTTTTCTGACAGCGGAGAGCTCATAGGGATTGAGGTGGAGGCTTTGCTGTCCATCGAGCAATTGGATGATGACATTCGTATGGAGGTAGAAAGCCTGCTCGTTAAGTCCGAAGCGGATCTAGTTGGTAATCCTGGAGTCGCCTTTGACCAAGCCCTCGAGATGGATTTATAGGGGAGGCCTGCCTCACACTCTGAGTGAACTGAGGCGGTTGATTTCAACTGACTGTTGCCTGTGTTCAGCAGCCGACGTATTGATTTCGCATGTTGCGCTTCGTTCTCTGGTTGGGTGTTAGCGCGTCTGGTCACTGTCCGAGAGTGCGACACTTTGGCGAATATGATAGCTCGGGCAACGGTCATGTCGTTCGCTCCCTCCACCCCCATGAAGTCGTGAGCCCAATCAGCTCATTCCATTGGAAGACGACTGGATGGAGCACCAGATGTTTCTGGCAGCGGTGGATCCTGGGATCACACCAAACGCGAATTTCCCTTTTCTTGAGTCGTTGAAGCAGATCGGCGGGGGCATCCTCGTCGGGGCCTTCATCGTCATCGCCATCGTGGCGATCATCGGAGCCGCGATGCTCCTGGCCGGCAAGCTAAGTCAATCTTCGCGGCTTGCATCCGGCGGTGGTGTGATCCTGCTGTGGACTGGTCCTGTCGCGGCCATCCTCGGCGGGATCAACGGTTACATCCTCTGGTCGCAGACGGCATTCCCGCTCGGTTTCTGAGTAGCCATGCCTGTCGACTGCGACCTCAATGGCTGGTGGCCGCCTGGATGCGGACTCGTTTCCCAAGCGAACGACGGTATCCAAGGCTCCATCACATCTATCTTCGCCAACGTCCTGCAGAACATTGCATCGTGGATGTGGGGCTTCATCACGGGCGCGTTCACGGTATCGGAGGTCGACGACTCCCAGTGGACGGCCATCGGGGGACTGACCAACTGGTGGGTCATCGTTATGATGACACCGCTCGTCGTGGTGATGATCATTCAGCTCTTGTCGGGGCTGCTCAGTCAGCAACCCCGACGAATTTTGCGGGCGCTGATCGGGGGAGCTGCAGCGGTGCCGCTCGTGGCTGCGGCCGTGTACGTTGTCCGTCAGCTCACCCGGGCCAGCGACCAGGCCTCGGCAGCACTCCTCGAATCGATCGGCACCGACCCCTACGTCGTGTTCATGCGCCTGTTCGGCTTCGAACGAGCAGCGGCTGGTTCTGACCGCGAATGGAACGTCGTCTCACTCGCGCCGGGTAATCAAGGCGGTGCCGTTGGCGGAGCCATTGTCACCGTCATGGCTGTCGTCGTGGTGTGGATCCTGGCGTTCATCCTCATGTGTTCGATGATTTTCCGGACCTTCGCACTCGCAGTCCTTGCCGCAGTAGCGCCCGTCGCCCTCATGATGCTCCCGTGGGAGAAATCCAAGGTGTGGGCCGGGCGTTGGTGCGAAATCGTCGTTGCCCTGCTCCTGGCTAAACCTCTGGCGGCCACTGTTCTGGCAACCGCCATCAAGTTGTTCGCGGACTCGACATCGTTCGCGGGACTCGCTGCCGGCACCGTCGGCATGGTCCTTGCCTGCGGGGCTCCGTTGATGGCGCTCCGGCTCGTCAGCTTCGCGGGTGGGGAACTCGCCGCAGCAGCCCAGACCGCTGGCGGCGGACACGTCCTGTCGCGCGGCAACAACTTTGCCTCGCGACAAGTCAGTCGACAACTCGGCGGGCGACTAACGATCGCATCCATGATGGCCCGTTCCGCAATCTCTCGGCCAGTTCAGTCGAGCCGTCGGGACATCCCCACTAGAGCCCTTCCGCCATCCGTGCCGCTGCCGCGGAGTCTTTCAAGCACGACGCCGGTGCACCGCTCGGGCGGCGACGTCGCCCTCCTGGAGGGGGCCCCGTCGGGCAGTTCCGACTCCAGCACCTCAGTCGTAAGGGGACAGGTGGTCACTGACTCAAGTGGCTCCACACCCTCGGCACCCACGAACCGCACTTCCGGCGGCACGGGCAAAGCACCATTCTCCGGTCAACGCCCAACCCCACGGGCGCCCGAAGTGAGGACTCCGAACACAGCCTTGCCGGCGACCGAACTGCCGCCGGTCAAGCATAAAGACACCTACAGGCCACTACCTCCGGACAAGTCCAATGAGTGATGAATCGCGGGCACTGGAACCCGTCAAATTTCCCAGGTACGAACGCCGTGGAATCTTCATGGGGTTGAAGTGGTATCAGCTCGCTTTGGTGGCAGTCGGCGTCCTAATGGCGATTATTGCCTCAGCGGCGGGCGGTCCCGGCGCCCTAGTGCTGACAGCCCCGACGTGGATCTCATTGGTGCTGGTTGGAGTACTGCAGTACTCGCGGATTCCGTATCCGATTTGGGGCAGCCTCATCGTCCTGTTCTTCGTGCGGAGTGTTCTAGGGCAGACTCGCTACCTGGCTCGGCCAGAGCGCCCGGTAAAGGCCGGAAAGCTTGCCCTTCCCGGAGGTTTAGGGAACCTCAAGGTCCAGCCACTTTCGCGTGGGGAATGCGTGATCCTCGATGCCCCGGGCAAAGAAGCCATCGTCGTGCTCCGTTGCAGCACCCGATCCTTTGCTCTGCTCGACGATGACGACAAGGCTTGGGCCGCGCAGGCCTGGTCCCGAGTGCAAGCGGGTTTGGCACAACGATCGGACATCGCCCGGATTGCCGTTCAGGACTACACGGTTCCGTACCCAGCGTCGGCGCTCCAGGACTTCTACGATCGAACTGTCACCGCTGTGGACGGCGAGCGCAGCTCATGGGGGCAGGTCGCCTACCAGGATCTGATCTCTGCGGCCGGATCGGCGATGAGCCATGATGTGCTGCTGTCGCTGGTGGTGGACACCTCAAAGTCCCGACGTCGTATCAAGGAATCGGGCGGGGGGAAGAACGGACTCGAACGCGTGCTGCGTCTTGAGGTTGGTGCGATCACGACATCGCTAGCAACCCACGGTGTCAGGGTTGATGAGTGGTTGTCGGAGTCCAAGATGCTTGGGGTCCTGCGAGGTGCATTCGATCCCGAGGCGCTCGCGCGGGGATCCTCGAAGTCGGAGCCTCAGCCCACAGGCGAGGTGCAGCCGCCGCGTCAGAGTTCCGGTCCCATGGCGGTCGAGGAGCACTGGACTTATCTTCGAAGCGACTCTGGGTACCACCAAACATTCTGGGTGGCTGAATGGCCGCGACAGAAGGTGTATCCGGGCTTCCTGCATCCGCTTGTCTACGTCGGCGACTTCAGGCACACGGTAACCCAGGTCATCAGGACTGTGCCGACAATCGAAGCTCTGCGCGACATTCGCTCTGCCCAGGAGGCGCACGAAACACGACGGCGGATCAACGCACGTTTCGATCGACCGACGACGCGTGAGCAGCGTGCCGAGGAAGAAGAGGTTTCCCAAAGGGAAGAGGAGATCGTCGCGGGGCATGGTGACGTTCGGCCAACTGCTTTCGTGACCATCACTGCTGTGTCCTTGGAGGACCTGGCTCGCCATCGGCATGAACTCGAGTCAGCGGCTGCTGGTGCGTTCGTTGAACTGCGATTGCTTGCAGGCCAGCAGTGGGCCGCTTTCATCGCCGGTGGTCTCCCACTGGGAAGGGGACTGCGATGAGCCTCAAGAACCAGGAGGTGACCTATACGCCGTCGGGCACTCGTTCCGAGCGGAAGGACGCCAAGCGGGCAGCCGCAAGGGAAGCGACACAACCGAGAAGGCGCCTGTTCCATACCGATGAGGACAAGACGGCGGGAAATCCGGACCGTGAGCGCTTTCTTGGTGACTGGGGGAGCCATGAAGCCAACTCCTTGTGGGGTCCCCATCGCTTGCGTCCGGCTCCGCACCGCGCATCGACCATGACGTTCGCGGCCGCATACCCGTTCATTACGGAGTCCGGCCTTGGCCATGAAGGTACCTACATCGGAACGGATGTCTTTGGCTCCGGCGCCTTCTCGTATGATCCGTGGATCCTCTACGACAAAGGGATCATCAGTGGCCCGTCGATCGTTGTGATTGGCACGGTGGGGACTGGTAAGTCGATGTGCGGCAAGTCGCTGGTTGCGAGGTCCATAACCCTGGGTAGAAAGTCTGCCGTTGCCTCGGACCCCAAGGGTGAGTGGGTTTCCGTCGCCAATTCGGTGGGTGGCAAGGTCATTTCGGTTGGCCCTGGTCGCGCGGCTAGGGTCAACCCGTTGGATGCTGGACCCAGGCCAAGTTCGCTGACGGACACTCAGTGGAAGGCTGTCGTGCGGCAGCGACGCCGTCAGTTGCTTGTAGCTCTGGTGTCGCTGATGCGCCAAGGGACTCCTCTGCACCCGGTCGAGCATACGGCCCTGGACATGGCACTGATGGAAACGACCGCGGAGAACTCGACCCCGACACTCCCCATGGTGCTGGACCACCTGCTGCGGCCATCGCCGGAGACTCTGGCTCTGGTTGGCAGGGACGGCGGCGTCGCCGTCAGTCACTCGCTGCGAAGGACCGTATCGGGCGACTTGGAGGGCATGTTCGACGCTCCCTCCACTGTGGCGTTCGATGCGGACGCGCCAATGATGGTGATGGACACGTCGGCTCTGATCGGCGCTTCCGAGCAAGCGCTGTCTTTGGCTGCCGCCTGCAGCGCCACCTGGCTTGAGGCCGCGGTGACTAACCCCGACGGCGGTAAGCGGCTTGTGGTGTACGACGAGGGTTGGCGGATGCTCGCCGACCCCTACATGTTGGCCAAGATGAGTGAGCAGTGGAGGCTCGCCCGCACCTATGGAATTGCCAACCTGCTGATTATGCACAAGGTGGCAGATCTTAACGAGATCGGCGACAGCACCAGCGGTCACAGACAGAAAGCGCTTGGGCTACTGACCGAGGCGGACACTCGCATCATTTACCGCCAGAAGCACGACGCCATGCGGCTGACCAAGGAGGCACTGGGACTCACGGAGGCAGAATGCGATCACGTTGAGAACCTGCCTAAGGGGGTCGGCTTGTGGAAGGTAGGGAATCGCTCGTTCATCGTGGCGAACCGAGTGACCACCGATGAGCTTGAGGTCTTCGGTACCGACGATCGGATGCACCTGTGAGAACTCGTTCTGGAAACGCCAATCCGATGGTGTCAGTGGGTCTGTGGGCGATTGCTGGCTATGTGGTCTTTTGCTTTCTCGTCCAGGCCGCAGCCTCGGTGGTGACGCCTCGGCAGTGTGGCGGCAGGCCGCCGTCGTTCTTCAATCCCGTTGCCGGTGTCGGGCTGGTAGTGGGCCGCGTTGACTGGATTTCGCGAGAGTGTGCGCCCGACCTGGCTGCAGTTTGGTGGATCGTGGGTGGCGTGCTTGCCGTAGTCGCGGCGCTCGCCGTCGGGGGAGTGCTCGGTTGGAGGATGTGGAAGCAATCTGGTGCGTGGCTCCGGCAAGACATCCTCAGCAGGGACGGTGTGGCTGGAAGGGCGGAGATTGTTCGCGACTTTGGCTCCCGAGCCGTCCGACGTCGCGGTCTCTACACGCGTCCCGGGCTTAGTCGACCGAGTATCCAAGACGTTTCGTGGACTCTCGGGCGCTCGCGGGGTGTGACTATCCATGTCTCAACGGAGGAGTCGATGGTTATCCAAGGTGCGCCGCGGTCGGGCAAGGGCCTATATGTGGTCATCAACGCGATCCTCGACGCGCCAGGGGCGGTGGTCACGACGTCAACGCGTGCCGACAACCTGGTAGTGACCATGCGAGCCCGAATGAGTGATGGACGGCCTGTGACGGTGTTCGATCCGCAGGGCATGTCGGGACTGCCGTCCACGCTACGCTGGTCACCCGTCCGAGGGTGCGGGGATCCAGATATTGCAACCCGTCGAGCCTTGGTGATTACTGCAGATACTGAGATGAAGGGCGAAAACGCGGCGTGGCAGAAGCGCTCGCTGATCGTCTTGCAGTGTCTCCTCCATGCGGCTGCCCTGTCCGGTGAGGGCATTGCTGCTTTCCGCCGTTGGTCATCCAGCCCGGTGCTGGCACGCGAGGCTTTGGACGTCCTCGGCCGCACGGGAGCCGCGCTCGGTTGGCAGGCCGACTTGATGGGGATACTGGAGGATGATCCTCGCAATACCTCGAACTCGTGGATCGGAGTCTCCGCAGCGGTCGCACCGTTGTCCTCGCCACGAGTATTGGCGGCGCTGAATCCGCAGGATGAAGCCCAGGAGTTCGACCCGAAGGCCTTCATCAGGCAGCGTGGAACCTTGTACCTGATAGGCACTCGCTCCGGGGCAGCGGCGGCAGGGCCTTACCTTTCCGCGCTCATTGACGACATAGACTATGCTGCCCGCGAGATGGCGTTCGTCTCGGCTGGCGGGCGACTGGATCCACCGTTGTCACTGATCCTGGACGAGATTGCCAACCTGTCTCCGTGGCCGGGGCTTCCCGTTGTGCTTTCTGATGGCGGGGGTATTGGCATCTCGACTCTTGTGGTCCTGCAATCCCTTTCCCAAGCACGCAGCGGATGGTCAATTGAGGAAGCGGCGACTATTTGGGACTCCGCCATCATCAAGGTCATCTTCGGCGGCGGCTCTGACGAGCGTGACCTGCGCTCGCTGGCAGGCCTGCTAGGGGAGCGCAGCCTCATCATGAACACGCGGTCTTGGTCCGCTCAAGGGCGCCAGGACGGCGAACAGATCCGGGATACTCCGGTGATCCGCCTGGACGAGATCCGTCGACTTCCTGTTGGTACTGCCCTCATGCTTGGTCGACGGACTCGACCCATACTTCTTGACCTGCGCGACTGGCACAAACGCAAGGACGCGGCTGAACTGGGCCGTTCGAAAGTTGAGACGGAGCGGGAGTTGGCTGCGGGTCACCTGACCCGGCAGGAATCGAACAGCGAGGCTGAATCATGAGCACGCAGGCCGACGATGCCGACTTCGAAGTTGGCCGCGTCTCTGACCTCGACGATGAGCTGACGGCTGAGTTGTTTCGCTCGTCATTTCAGCCCTCGCCCCGCACTGCCGGAGTTACTCGCCGCTGGCGCGATATGTCACCGGAACAGGCTGAAGTTGTGTGGCAGAGGCTCTTTGAATGGGTTAGATGGCTAGTCGCCACCTACCAGCTGACTGCCTCTGTTGTGCCCGATTGCTGGTGGCGGCATTCGGAATTGGTGGCCGAACTCTACGCACTGCAGCGGGCGGAGATGGCTTCTTTCACTTCCGACGATTCGGGCTTCGGTCCCTTGGCCTTCCACGAAAGGCTCCCACACGCCGTCGAGCGTCTCCGAACCCATACGAGAACGGCAGGGTGCGTCGGTCTGCAGAGCCATAAGGAACCGGTCGCCAGAGTTGTGCCCGCGGAGCCCGCTTTCGATGAGTGGAAATTGAGCGCTCATCAGTTTGGGGCCTGAACTGGTCATGGCGTCCTGGCTCGGGCCGGACATGGATAAGTGATCCCTTCTCAGGACTGACCCAGAAGTACGAAGGATGGCTTTCGTGGCCGCTGCACCTGAATCGAACGCTCACCTGCCTGGCGGGACGGACGACGCCGGCCTTCCGCCGAGCGTTCGAATGTCACCTGACGAGCGCATCGCGAGTCTCACCCAAGGGCTCCATACTGCCCTTGAGCAAGCTATCGAGTCACCGGCGCGGTGGCAGGTTTTGCTCGACGCCTCAGCCACTTTGTGGCGATATTCAGGGGGCAACGTCGCCCTGCTGATGGCGCAGATGGCGCAGCGTGGTGCCGAGGAACCGACTCTCGTTGCTGGCTACAAAGAGTGGGCGCGTCATGGGCGCACCGTGCTGCGGGGCGAGCACGCGCTGTGGGTGATCGCACCGAGGACTAGTTCCATGCAGGAACTGAAGATGGCGGATGGTCAGCGGAAGCTTTTGCCTGTAACTCTGGCAGCGCCGGTCGATGCAATCAGCCTTGGTAAGAAGAACGTCGTCACCGGATGGCGGGGACAAGCCGTTTTTGACGTTACCCAAACAGAAGGCACGCCGATCCTGGTGCCGCGCGGAGGCGCTGAGTCCGGAGAAAACCTGGACGACCTATGGCAATCGCTGTGTGATGTTGCGAAGGAACGCAGCTTCCGGGTGGAGGTCTCGGGTGTCCAGTACGGCTACACGAGCGGTTACACAGACTTCGATGCTCGTCGGATCCAAGTTGGCCTTTGGATGAGCAGCGAGGAGCGAGTGGCTGTCCTTGCCCACGAACTCGGTCACGTCCTGTTGCATGGTCCCGACGACAGTGTTGGCCGGCTCTACGGCAGCAGCGCGAACCATCGCGGCCTGGCGGAAGTGGAAGCAGAGTCGGTCGCTTACACAGTGCTGAGGGCTCACGGGATTGATCGTGGGCCACAGTCGGCGACGTACTTGGCTGGCTGGGCTGACGCGGTCATCAGGACCGAGAAGGAACTGCAGGAGGGCCGTGCTCCGACGTCGCGCGTAGACATCGCCAAGTCCGTGCTGGGGCGGGTGACCGCGGCAACCAAAAGCATTCTTGCTGTTTCGGATCCTCCTGGGTTTGGTGGGAAGTTCGCTGCCGTCAGTGCTTCGCCCGCTGTAACGGCTGCCGCCTCATACGCAGGTGTACCTGGACCCGGCGCCTCGATGTCTGGCCCCGAGCTCGCAGGTCCCTGATCCATACAGATGTCCGATGGGAGAGGCCCGTTGGCGTAGAAAGGTAACCGACCATGAACACAAAAATTCCCATCACCATCGCGGGAAACCTTGTCGCGGACCCTGAACTCACGATAGGGGAGTCCGGAACGCCGCATGCAAAGATTCGGGTCGCTGTGAACCAGCGCATCCAGAATCCAGACGGCACCTGGCGGGACGGCGAGCCAGTCTTCCACAACGTCTCCGCCTTTCGCATGCTGGCAGAAAACGCTGCGACCTCACTCAAGAAGGGCGACCCGGTAACCGTTTCGGGTGAACTGGAGTTTCGGTCTTACGACAAGGATGGCGAGCGCCGCGAGGCTCGGCGGATTATTGCTGACACCATTGGTCCTGATCTTCGGTTCGGGACCGCCACCTACCAGCGCTCGGCCCGTGCCGTCACGGAACCGGAAGCCGCGGTAGAGACGACGGGTCCCGAGGCGACGACCGCGACGGGCTGGCCCGTATACAACGTGACGACCAAAAGCCCGGTGGTGTCGTCCCCTTTCGGCAAAACTCCGGGGAGTGAGATGTCTGCCTGATTCGCTCCTGCAACTCGCTGCCCACGTCGCATGTTTCGCGACGTGGGCAGCACTCTGTCCAACGCCGACCTCTCGCATTCGAATATATGTTCTAATCTTGTTTCCATGAGACCGAAGCAAGACTCCATCGCTTTTGCACGCATGATGGCCCAGATCGAGGCCGACGACAATCACCCCAAGCCGGATGACGGCAAGATTATTGAGCTCGACTTCGGTAAGCAGCCGCTGGTTCGCGTGGGTGAAATCTATGGAAGGGCCATCAAATACACGAGGTCGTTTGGGTTGGTGGAATGGGTGGATGACCGGCGGGTCTACCACGTTGAGTGGTTCCCGGCTGGGCAGATCAAGCGAGTGGACCGGGATTCATGGCGGGGACGACCGCTCTGAAGCACACACTGCCTTGTGCTGGGGCTAACGGATACGCGCCCTTTACGGTCACGGGTAGCTTCTACCGATCAGAGCTGCGGCGCCCACGTAAGTACGTGGTCAGCGGCTATGGAGTAGGTAGCGGGCCAAGGGGAGCCGGGGCGCACCTGTTCAGGGTCCGGACGGATGAGGAGCACGGAGCCGGACCAAATGGGCTCTGGTAGTGCTTCGAGCCATGCAGGCTGGATGTAGTCGAAGTGGTTCCAACGGATGGTGATCCAGGCTCCAGTCGGCTGAGGGGAGTCAACGCTGAGTACGGTCACCTCGGTTGTGGTTACGTTGGAGCCCTTTAAGGACTCCAATACCTGCCATTGCGCGTGGCTTGCAGTCTTCCAGGCACGGTTGTCACGGATTCGCCTGTACCAAAAGAAGGACAGTACGAGAGCTGTAGCGACGACTACTGCCAGTGCCCAGCCAGTGGCCGGAAACGTAAAGGTCATCACGGAAAATACGAGGGCAAGGGAGAGTGTCACCACGCTAGTGACGATCAGGGCGGGTGAACCGACTTTTGGTTTGAGTACTGGATTCATTGGCATCTGTTGCTCCAAGTCCAGTTTAAAGCTGCCAACCCGCGCTTGTAAGGCTTGGCTGGGTTTGCATTCCGTTGAAGTCCACGATGGCTGTTGGCTCAAGAAGTGGCTGGGATGCCTTTTGGACTGCCACTTGGAGGCGTTCCCATTGAGTTCGTTGTTCCCATTCCCAGTCGTCTGGAGCCGTACCGAAAGGAAGGGAGGAGTCGTGGATACCCCAGCGATCTCTGTAGACGGCAACTTCGCGAACCAAGGATGCGTTCTCGAACGCATCTGTTTGAGCCCCGAGCTCAATGGCAAGGGCGGTCTTCCATTCAGGTTCCTCAAGTAGTGCAGCCCTGGCAATCAGATCCGTACGGTTCCCAATCCGCCGTCGTACTTGGTCCAGAGTCTCTTTCAAGTCGTCACGTTCGACGACGAGCTGTTCTGACAGGGGATCGATGGTTGTGTGGGGCATCGCGGAGCAGTAGCGGCGAAGGCGTGAATGCATCACTGCGGTGAGGTCATCGGCCGTGGCGCCTGCCGCAAGGGATTCGGAGAGTACGCGATGCGCCCCTGGGCGATTGGTGGTTGCCGCCTGGCGCCATGCAGCTACAGCTGCTCCCCATGCGGGGGAGACCCGCAGTGTGACAGCCAGGCCGGGTGAAAGGGCTTCGATAGCTCTTGCCAAATCGGCGCTCGCCGCTATCTGAGCCAGATAGTCGTACTCGCGGTTCAGCCGTTCGAGGCTGTCCGCATGGACGCGTTCACGGTCGCGTACCTCGTGGGCCGCTCGCTCCGCACCTTCTGCGGCGAGGACTTCGCCGAGTATCGTTCGCCAGCTGGATCGAGTGCTTGGGTCAAGGATCTCGTCTTCGTCGGGGTCGTTTTCACTGACATAGGCCATGTTGGAGAACCGTCCGCGGGTCATGCTGACGTACAGGAGTTCACGGGTGAGTCGGCCAGGCGTGACCACGACGTGGGCGGAGTCCACTGTGATGCCCTGGGACCGGTGGGCGGTTGTGGCATACCCGAGCTCAACGAATGACTCCAGATATGATTCGCCGAGTTCGACCGTTGCGCCCGTATCCGTCCGACGAGCATGCAGGGATCGGTGACGCACGCTGACGCTCAGCACTTCAAGCAGAATTCCATTCCGAATGAACGCACCTTGGTCGTCCACAAGAGATCGATCGTTTCGACGGGCAATCACGATGTCGCCGCGACCTGCCTGCAGCCCATCCCGGAGCACGAGTGTCTGTTCTGCATCGGCGACGCCCAAGATCACCCTGTCAGCTTGGGCTCGCTGGTTGAGCATGCTGACCGTCTCGTTGTCGGGAGCGATCAGGACCGAAGCGTGCCCTGACAGAACATCCGCGTGCCACGCGGCATACGCACGGTCCAACATGTCCAGGTACGTGCCGTGAGTGATCCGCCCATGATGCTCGTACTCAGCGAGGACGGTAATCTCGCCTGCACGAAGCCCCACAGAAGCCGACGCCTCCCATGCGTGCTGGAAGCGCCAAATCGAACTCAGCCTGGCTGCCTTCCCCTGCCTGTCGAGCCAGCCAAGAACACCGCCAGCTTCGATGGAATCAAGCTGCGCTGGATCGCCGACCAACAACACCTTCGCCTGAGACTGTTTGGCTTGTGCCACGATGGCCGCGAGTTGCTGCGTGGAAACCATTGAGGCCTCGTCGACCACCACGAGCTGATTCGTGCTGAAGGTCCACAGAGCCTGTTCCGCTGCTAGCCGTGTGATCCGTTGTTCGAGAAGAGACTTCGCCGCGTTCCTACTCTCGTGTGCTGTGAGCTGTGACTCTGCATCGAAGAACGCTGAACTTCGTTTGGCCGCACCGCTTCCCACGGACTCGTAGAGCCACTTGGGCACGTTCTCGGCGATCATGGCCAACTCCGAGCCAAGAACCTCGGCGCTCGCAGCAGCCGGAGCCAGTCCGACAACGCTGCCCGGACCGAACTGAGTTTCCCAAGCGGCTTTGATCGCGCCGAGGGTTGTGGTCTTGCCCGTGCCGGCAG
The DNA here is from genome assembly GCF_902506065.1 of Arthrobacter sp. 9V. Lineage (GTDB taxonomy): Bacteria > Actinomycetota > Actinomycetes > Actinomycetales > Micrococcaceae > Arthrobacter. Next base: position 2,733,941 of record NZ_LR732912.1, on the reverse strand, counting down.
GGCCAACGATGGCGTCCAGCCGATAGGTGTTCTGCAGGACTTCGGCGGCTGCCGCAATTTGGTCTTGGTGCAGCTCCGACGTGCCATCCTTTCTGTACGAGGCGAGTGACGCCATGGCGACATTCACGCTGACGGTCGGCCCGCCGTCGTCGTTCCTGGCCGCAAGGATCTGGTCTTCGAAGGCGAGACTCCCTTCGTCCGTGTAGAGGCGTGATCCGTGAAAGTCGAAGACGCTCCGGTTCGCAAAACGGAGATCATCGGCAGCCTCGGCTGGGAGGCTGTAGCGGTAATCGTTGAGCGGAATCGATTGGAGCTCCGCTGCCGTGGCGACGGTGTCGATCATCGCGTTGCGGTCCTCCGGTGAGGCGCAACGGATCTCGGCGCAAACACGCTCGGCTTCCGCGATCAGGTTCCAGCGATTCCAGGTAGACCGCTTAGCGGCGACGCGCTGACGGGTGACATGCCCGACGGTGGCAATCCAGTCGGGGGCGAAGTCGCCAATGCGGAATGGCCGGGTGTGTGATCGGCGGATGGTGGAGGCGACAACTCGCTCGGGGTCGAAGCCTTTGGTCCGTGAACGATCGCGCCAGGTGGCCGAAACCTGGCGTAGGGGAGTGGGGGCGCCTTCTTTGGGGCTTCTTGTAGAGAGGGTCGCTTGTTGCCGCAGCTTGACGGTGGTGGTTGCTGATGGGCGCGTGCCGTGTTCGGCGATCCATGCAGTGACCAAGCGGTCGGTCTCGATGTCGATGAGTCTTGATCGGTTGGAGAATTCGCGGATGAGGGCGTCGTCGATGCCGGTCAGTTGTTGGCTTGGGTTGTGGGTATTTTGGGCAGGTGCGCGGATGTCCGTTTCGGTTCCGAGGGTCTGTTTCAGGGCGTCGAAGAGCAGGCCGTTGTAGTGTTCGCTGGCGGCGACGACCGCCTTGTAGAGGCTTCGCGAGTCGAGTGTGGTCCAGGCGTCGTCGGTGATGCGCTGGACGCGGTTGGCGATCACGACGTGGGTGTGGAGTTGAGGGTCGCCTGCTCGTGATTCCCAATGGTCGAAGGCGGCGGCGATGACTCCTCGTGTCCCGAGGTGAGCGATGCCGTTTCGTCCGGCGCGTGTGTTAATGACCGAGTCCTCCAGCCAGCGGATCGTTGCTTCGACTGCCTCGTGGTGGGTTTGGAGGATCTGCTCTTGGAGTTGGCGTGGGGTGAGGGCCCAAAGTGCCGAGACGGACTTGGGGACGCTGAACGTGAGGTCGAAGCCGGCGACGGCGTGGTGACTGCTGGTTTGTACGTGGTTCTCTTGGGTGATGGTGGCTTCGCCGTAAGCGCGGCCGAGGGGCGCTGCTGTGTCAGGGTGTTGGGCGGCTTGGAAGATTGACTTAGCGTCTGATTCCGATACCGTCTGCCCGGTTGTTCGGTTGATGCCGTCGAGTCCGCGACCGATCCAGCGGCCCTGCGGCGTGCCGGTTGCCATGTAGTAACTGATGGTGTCCGCGGGAGTGGGGCGGGCGTCGTCGAGCATTGTCGTCTTGAAGAGGTATTTCAGCCCGGACTTTACGGACAACCGGGCGATGGACATGGTCATGCACGAAGCGCCCCGGTTCTGCTTTTGCTCGGCAGCCAGCCTCGACGGCGGAGGATGCCCACGGTGGTTGGGTCGAGGGCGACGCCCTTAATTTTCGACATGTGGACCAGGGCTGCCGCAACGTGTGCGAGGTCTTGGACGTTGGTGCGTTGGGCTCGTTTCAGTCGGAGGACCTCGTTGTGGAGGAGCCCGTTCCGTGCGTCGAGTTCGTCGTAGATGGCGTGGAGGCGCTCGAGTTCTGTGGACTGCGACCTAAGTTCGGTGGTGAGGCGATCGACGCGGTCTAGGTAGACGTCTCTGCTCGTGTTTTGGGATGCTCCCGGATTCTTCTTGTTCACGAACGTTCATGGTGAAGTCGTCCACCGCGTGCATGACGATTCGCCTCAAATTCGGAGAACCGGGCCTTGGATGCCAGAGGTGTGAGACCACGAATGGCTTGCAGGCGCAGGAGCCGAGTGTAGGTGGTAGGCGGTGATGTCTAACCAACGACTGAGCAGGGGATGGTGTCTGGTTCTGCGGACTGGCGAGGCTGGAGGCGCCGTCAGCTTTGAGTCTAGACCTTCGATCGAGCACGTCAGTTATTGGCAAATTTGACCCCAACCTGACGTTAAATGGGGAGCCTTTGGCCTGTGCGCCGTGGTTCTCGCCCCGGTGCCCGTGGCACGCGTCGGAGCTGCTTTTGGATTTAGAGTATGACTAGAAGCCGAAGCAACAGAGGAATCAATTGCGTATATCAACTGTGGACCGTCGCGAGCAGCTCATCGAAGCCGCCATCACGGTAATCAAACGTGACGGAGTCCAAAGTGCGAGCCTACGGACGATTGCCAGCGAAGCGAACGCTTCTCTGGCTGCCGTTCATGTTTGCTTCACCGACAAGGACGAGCTTATGCAGGCGGCTGCCGCGGAGCTGCTGCAGCAACTTGTCCGGGCCATACCTCAGGTGATTGACGGCCCGGATGATCCTAGAGGCATTGCTCATCGGATCTTAGACTCCTTTTGGGCTCAAATGGTTTCCGATGAGACGTATGTGATAGCCCAATTTGAACTCGGTATGTGGTCGAAGCGGAACCCCGGTCATAGTGGACTATTGCGTACCGTTTACAGCGAATACGAGACTGAGATCGCGCGTCTGCTTGCGATTTCGTTGGATCGAGTGGATCTGAAACCGCGCATTCCGATAGGAGCTCTTGCACGCGGACTTGTCGTGATTATGGACGGCTGTAGTCTGCAGTATTTTGCAGACCCCGGAAACCCGAACCACAAGGCACTCTGCGACTTAATGGTGGATGCATACTTGGATAAAGCGGGTCTATAGGCCATGCGGCATGTTGATGTCGCCATCGGTAAGTCGTGAAGTGGCCTGTTTTGAGCTGAGTACTAACAACCAGCTCGATTCGGGCGGAGCCGAGGTAGGACGCGGACAGTCAGAGCTATAGGCTCCCACGATCGGCTCCGTAACCCTCTGTAGCTCGAGTCTCACTTGCGGCGCACTCTTTCCGTGGTATTCCCTGCCGGCCGCGATAACCTCGCCGCCCGTTGGGGGGGCGTTCGCCCAATTCCTAGCGGCACAAGTCATTGTCGCGGCACGTTCAAGGGCGGAGCGGACCTTTATCGATTGCTGCCGCGCATGGCGCGAGTTAACCTATTTCACCGGTGTGAGCAGTGAGGGCAGCCGGCGCGCTCCTGAGCGCCGCAAGACTTTCGGTCTGGGTCGATCTCAACCCACCTGCGTGCTGAGCCGATAAGAACTGCAGCCTGGTGGCGAGCTTGCCGCCGCTGACGAGACAGGGGCTGTGGCGGCCGCTCCATTGCCGCACGGAACCTCTTGCTGGGGAGCCTTTCATCCGCACGACAAAGTGGCTCATTCAAAAAAATCAACCTGTTTTTCGCTAATGAGCCATTGACATGGACACTTGTCCATGTATGAATATATGAGCGCGTCTTGTCGATGAGACTGCGCCTTCCCCTGCAAGATGAAGGATTCAAACTTGGCATCATCCCTAAAAACCCCACTCAATATTCGCGGTGACGTTTTTTACCCTGAAGACAGGGGATATGGTGCTCTCGCAAGTATCTGGGACGGTCGTCATCTGCAGCGTCCGTCGGTGCTCGCACGGTGCACGAGCGCGGAGGATGTCAGGGAATCCATACGATATGCACGAGATAACAACCTAGAAATCTCGGTTCGATCCGGCGGCCACAATCCAAATGGCTATGCGACCAACGACGGCGGCATCGTCCTGGATCTCAGGCTGATCAATGGCATCCATATCGATACCGACGCGCGTCGCGCTCGGATCGGCGGTGGCGTGATCGCCGGCGCTTTAGTCAAAGAGGCAGCCAAGTTCGATCTGGCGGCTGTCACCGGCATGCATCCAAAAGTCGGGTTTTCCGGACTTGCGCTCAATGGCGGTGTCGGCTTCCTCACTCCCAAGTACGGCCTCGCCAGCGACAACATCCTGGGAGCAACTCTGGTAACCGCAACTGGTGACGTTATCCATTGCTCCGATGATGAACGGCCGGATTTGTTCTGGGCAATCAGGGGTGCAGGCTCCAACTTCGGCGTCGTCACCGAGATCGAGATCGCGCTCCATGAGCTACCGAAGAAGATGCTCGCCGGGTTCATGACATGGTTGCCAACGCTCGATGAGTTCGCCGGGCTCCTCGCATCCGTGCTCGATACGCTCAACGCAATGGCGGACCATCTCTACCCCAGCGTTTTCGTCGGCGTGGACGAAAACCGGGCGCCCTCCATCACAGTCTGCGTGGGGCACCTCGGAAAGCTCGACACCGCTGAACGGGATATCGCGCGGCTTCGCGGTCTGGGTCGACCGGTATCCGACTCGATCACCGTCCGCTCATATGACGAAGTAGTCGCTCTCAACGCCGAGGTAGGTAGTTTTGAGGACGGTATGTCCAATCTATGGATCGACCGTGAGATCGCCGTGCCAAACGGCCGTTTCGCCGAAGCGATTGCAGCCAATCTCGACAAGTTCACGAGCGAACCGTCAAGCGGGGCCTCCGTCAAGCTGGAAATCGAGGGAATACCCTTCGGAAACCCGAAGGGGACGCCCGCCCGACACCGCGATGCTATGGGCGTGCTGGCCCTGGCGGAATGGAACGGCGCGAGCCACGGAAGTGAGAAGTACCCGAATAAGGCACGGGAGCTGGACGCAGCATTACTCAACGCAGGCGTAACGACATCCACATTCGGCCTGCTAAACAACAACTCGGAAGTCACACCAGAGATGGTCGCCGAAGTCTTTAACCCGGACGTCTATCGTCGCCTTGCCGCCGTCAAACGTGAATACGACCCTGAAAACTCCTTCCAACGGAATTACAACATCGATCCCGCTGGACCATAAGTCACTCGCCCACCAAAAATTCAGCAGACTCCCGTTCTTTCTCGAATGGGATGACAGTCCACTTACCCAGCGCACTGCTGAAAGTGACTTGCAAGACCCGGCGCCGAATGGTTACAGGTGCCAGGATCTCAAAGCTTGATAGCTCGATTCGGTGAGCACGCACGAAGTACATGCAGCAGGAGCACCCCAAAAATCCCGGTTTTCTGGGTTCTCCTCGAGATGCTTTCCGACAAGTTCAAAGTTCCAGAAAACGGCCAAAAGTGCCTCATCAGAGTTGAAAGGCGTAACTGCATTGAACATCTCTTCTCCTGAAAGCCCACAGCCAGTAGTTGGTTCCGGAGATGGCACGGCGGGGGATATCGCCAGTGCCAATCTACAGCTAGGGCATCTGAGCGGGCGCCAGGTCATGGGCCTTTCCATAGCTTCCTTTGTTCCGGCCGTTGGGCTGGCTCAGGTGCCGGCCTACCTCGCCGCTTACTCCGGGCGGTCATCCTGGCTGGCCATGGCAGCATCGGTAGTGGCATTCACCATCGTCGGCTTGTTCGTCACAGTGTTCGCCCGACGTTTCATCGGAACCGGATCGCTTTATTCCTACATTCGCCACGTTTTCGGGCCGTGGAGCCCGCTCGTCATCGCAGCGGCCATGATCCCGGGCTACATCGTTGCGATCATGTCACTGATCGTGGGAGTAGGGGTGTTCTTCGGAAGCTTCCTGGTCTCCGTCGGGTTACCGAACGCAGCAGGCCCGGAAATTCAACTTACTATTTACGCATTGGCGGCGCTGATAGCGATGGCCATCTCATACCGAGGAATCGACCTGTCGGTCCGGTCCAGCGTCATCCTCACCATAGTGTCGCTACCCATTATGCTGATCATCACCATCGCCACCGCATTCAGCGGAAACGTCGATCTGGCAGGACAACTCAGCCTCAACGACTTCACCTTTGACAGCTTCCTTCAGGGTCTTGCGATCGGGTCCGCGTTTTACATCGGATTTGAGGGCAGCGCAGCTCTTGGCGCCGAAACGCGAGACCCGAAGCGGAACATTCCTCGCGCCATCATGGTCATCCCTGTCGGCATAGGCCTCTTCTACTTGGCTGGCGCGGTGATCCAGGTGCCGACTCTCGTTGATGCTGCTGACAAACTTGCCCTGGGCATGTCCCCGAACTCGGTCCTCGCCGAAGCAGCCGGCGTCGGATTCTTGTCAAATGTCAGCGACCTCGTTCTAGCCGTAGCTCTCTTCGCGAGTCTCATCGGATTCTTCAACTACGGATCCCGAGTAGTTGTCAGCGCGGCCTCTGACGGCCTCCTACCATCAGCTCTGACTAAGGTCAGCACACGGTACAACAGTCCGATTGCTGCCATCGTCTGCATCGGAATTCCCTCCCTGATCGGACCCGCCCTGCTGGTCTGGCTCACCCCGGCCTCACCTCTGGAGATCAATGGCTACATTGCAACGCTGCTGGTGTACTTCTGGGTGATCCCTTACTTCCTCATCTGCATCGGCGGCGCAGTTCTCTTGAGCCGAACCCACGCCAAAAAGTCCCTCATCGTAAATCTCGGAGCAGTGCTAGCCTCCGCTACAGTCCTATGGCTCTACGTGAATGGCATCTTCAACCCCGGACCAGCACCCCTGAACGCCCTCCCCTATGTCATGATCGGCACAGTCGCCATATTCCTCATTAGCTTCACGGCCTCCATACGCTCAAAGAAATCTAAGCCACTATCAATCGAAGGCTGACACGGCGAACACAAATGCGTGCTCTCCGGAAGGCGGGCCTGGATCACTCAGTCTCCCTTTCGGAGAGCATCTCGTTTTCACGCGTCGTTCAGAGGGAGTGCCTGGTTCGAATCGCATGTGCGCGCATACCAAGGGAGGACGGGCTGTAGCCGCCTTTTTCGAATGCGTGGGGAGCAGAGCGGCGCGTCTGTACGGTCACGCCTTGCCCCACCGTGGACAGTCAGATCACAGGGTGTAGCTATACCACCCGGCGCCTGATTTGCGACCCAATTTTCCTGCCCTGACGAGGGCTGCAACAGACTCGTCAGGGCAGTCGGCCGGGTCGCCGGTCGCGGCGTACGTGGCTTGGGCGATGTGCTCTACAACGTCCAGCCCCACGAGGTCCATCAGTTCAAACGGACCCATTGGATGGCGCAGGGCCATCTTTGCCGTAGCGTCGATGTCTGTCATGCTTGCCACGCCTCCGGCCAGCAGCGCAAGTGCTTCCTTTTGAAGGGCGCCCATGAGTCGGTTGGCAACGAAGCCTGGAACCTCCCGGTTAATCAGTACCGGCGTCTTGCCTAGGCGCTGGGCTAGTTCGAGGGTGGTATCCACGGTTGCCTGTGACGTGCCGGCGTGCCGGACCACTTCCACGCATTCCATGACCAGTACGGGGTTGAAGAAGTGCATATTGCACACTTGGTCGGGCCGGCCGCTGGCCTGAGCTACCGCTGAGGAGCCGATTGTCGAGGAATTGGTGGCCAGGATGGCATGGGGTGGGGTGAGCTGGCCGAGCCGGGCAAAGATGGCCTTCTTGATTTCCAGCTGTTCGGTGGCAGCCTCAATGACAAAATCGGCATAAGGCGCCACGGCTTCCAGATCGGCGCTGAATTCGAGCTGTTGATGGGCGCGCTCGGCCTGCTCCGCAGCCAGCTTGCCGGACTTCACCAGTTTATTGGTGCGTTCATATAGTTGGGCCGCGGCGTCGTCCAAGCGGTGCGCCGAGACGTCGTGGACTGCTGTGGTGTAGCCGGCTAAGGCAGCGGTCAGCGCGATCTGTGAGCCCATGGCCCCGGCGCCGATGACGAGGATGCGGGTGAAGGTGGTGGTGGGTTGCATGATTTTTCCGGTTCGGTGGAAGATGATGTTCGGGGCTGAGCGCCGGGAAGGCGTGGGACCCTAGGCGCTGTCACCCCGGAGGCTAGAGCTGTGGCTGCCCTGGAGGTAGACAGTGGTGGTGTGCGTGTAGAATTCTTTGGCGCTCTGCCCCTGTTCCTTGGGTCCGTAGCCGCTCTTCTTGGCCCCGCCGAACGGCACGTGGGGATCGGCGCCGGCCGATTCGGAGTTTACGTGCAGGATTCCGACGTCTAGCTCGTCCATTCCCTTTAGCGCGATGGTGACATCCTGGGTGAAGAGTGCTGCAGAGAGCCCGAAATCGCTGTCATTCGCCAGATCGAACGCGGCCTGCGTCGAGGCCGCCCGGCGAACGCTGAGCACGGGGCCAAACAACTCATCGCGCCAGATGTCAGCGTGGGCTGTCCCCTTTAATTCCAAGATCGTAGGGGCCACGAAGTGACCGGCGACCCGTGCCGTGTCTTCATATGGGAGCCCGCCTATTAGCAGGTCAGCCCCTTGGTCCAACGCGGTGGTAATGCCGCGCTGGATGGACTCCCGGGCAACCCCGCTGATCACCGGTCCCATCTGGGTGGACGGATCTGTGGGGTCGCCCACCAGCAGGGATTGGGCCGTGGCGGCCAGTCCGGCGAGGAATTCATCGGCCACGGCATCTGCCACGATCAGCCGGGACGTCGCAGTGCACTTCTGCCCCGAGGAGCGGAAGGCACCCAAGATGACCTGTTCGGTGGCCAGTTCGAGGTCCGCGTCGGCCAAAACAATGGCAGCGTTCTTTCCACCCATCTCTGCCTGGATCGGGACGCCGTTGCCAGCCGCCGCAGCGGCCAGGGTGCGACCTACGCCGGTGGATCCGGTGAAGGACAGCCCGTCCAGCGCCGGATGTTCCACTAAAGCGGTCCCGATGGAGCCCGGTCCAATCAGTAGATTCAGCACACCGTCGGGCAACCCCGCCTGTTCCAGCGCCTGGGTCAGCCGCATGGCCAGCAGGGGAACTGTGCTCGCCGGCTTCCAGACGACCGCATTGCCATAGGTCAGTGCGGGGGCGATCTTCCATGCCGGGATGGCGATGGGGAAGTTGAACGGCGTCACGACTCCCACTACTCCCAGCGGCTTGCGGGTGACGAAGATTTTTTCGCCTCGCCGTGGGGACGCGTACACCGAACCGGCCTCGCGGTCGCCGTCGTTGCCGTAATAGCGGAATATCTGAGCTGCGCGCAGCACCTCGCCCCGGCCCTCGGCCAGCGTCTTTCCCTCCTCCCGGGCAAGTTCCAGCCCCCAGAGCTGCGCGTTCTCTTCCATGATCACTGCCGCTCGCAGCAGTACCGCACCGCGTTCATGGGCAGGAGTGCGGGCCCAGCCTTGCTTGGAGGCGGCGGCACTTGCCATGGCGCGTTCGACGTCGGCCGGTCCGGCGTGCAGGCCTTGCGCCACCGTTTCATCCGGCCGTGCCGGGTTGACGGAGGTGATGATGCCGCCGTCGCCCTGAACCCAGGTGCCCGAGATGTAATGCTGCAGTTCGACTGCTGTACTCATTGCAATATTCCTTGCTGGACGCGGCTTAGCGGAAGGCCGGGATGCCTGTGATGTGATTGCCGAGGATCAGCGTATGAACCTCATCGGTGCCCTCGTAGGTACGCACCGATTCCAAGTTGTTGGCATGGCGGAGCGGCGAATAGTCCAGGGTTATGCCGTTGCCGCCCAGCATGGCGCGGGCGTCGCGGCAGATTTGGATGGCCTCGCGGCAGTTGTTGAGCTTACCGACGGAGATGTGGTGCGGCTTGAGCTGGCCGGCCTCCTTGAGGCGGCCAATCTGCAACGCCAAGAGCATGCCCTTGTTGATTTCCAGGGCCATGTTGACCAGCTTTTCCTGGGTCAACTGGTGACCAGCCAGCGGCTTGTCGAACTGCAGGCGCTCCCGTGAATAGCTGACGACCGTCTCGTAGCTGTCCCGCGCTGCGCCCATGGCTCCCCAGATGATGCCGTAGCGGGCTTCATTGAGGCACTCGAACGGGCCGCGGAGCCCCTTGGCATTTGGCAGTACCGACGTGGACGCGAGGCGCACCTCTCTAAGCTCAATGTCGCACTGGATGGAGGCCCGCATGGAGAGTTTGGGGCCAATCGGGGTGGCCTCGAAGCCGGGAGTGTCGGTGGGCACGATGAAGCCCCGGACGCCGTCGTCGGTCATGGCCCAAATGATGGCGATCTGGGCGATGGACGCCAGCCCTATCCAGCGCTTGGAGCCGTTGATGACCCAGCTGTCGCCATCGCGACGGGCGAAGGTCTTCATGCTGCCCGGATCGGAGCCGGCTGTGGGTTCGGTCAGGCCAAAGCACCCTACGACGTCGCCGGCGGCCATTTGGGGCAGCCACTGGTTTTTTTGCTCCTCGGAGCCATGCTTGTAGATCGCGCTCATAGCCAGTGAGCCTTGGACGCTGACGAAGGTGCGCAGGCCTGAGTCGCCCGCTTCAAGTTCCATGGCCGCGATGCCGTATTCCACAGCGGAGCGGCCGGGGCAGCCGTAACCCTTCAAATGCATGCCCAGCAAGCCCAGCTCAGCCATGTCCTTGATGATCTCCGCCGGGAAGACCGCCTGCTCATACCAAGTAGCTATATTGGGTCGGATCGTGCCGTCAACAAAGCTTCGTACCTTGTCCCGCAGGGCAAGTTCTTCCGAACTGAAAAGGGAGTCGACGTTCAGCAGATCAGAGGTTTCGTTCATGGTGTTCTCCAAGGGTCTTCTGGGTGGGGCTTAGACAACTGCCAGCGCTGATGCGCTGGCAGTGTCCGATTGGCCTTCATTGGCCGCCAGGATAGCCTCGCGCAGCACATCGAGGCCGTCGCGTAGCAACTCTGGGCCGATGACCAGGGGCGGCAGTAGCCGGATAACGTTGCCGTAGGTCCCGCAGACCAGGACGAGGACACCTTGCCGGTGGCATGAGGCGGCCACCTGGGCAGCAAGGTCGGCACGTGGTTCCAGGGTCGTCTTGTCCGCGAACTCGACGGCGAGCATAGCGCCCCGCCCGCGGAACTCTGCAATGATCGCAGTGCTGTGCACCAGAGGCCGAAGAACCTCGCGGGCCGTGGCCTCGATGGCCAGGGCGTTCTTCAGAAGCGTGTCGTCTTCGAAGGTCTCGAATACGCCCATGGCGGCGGCGCAGGCCACCGGGTTTCCGGCGTACGTGCCGCCGAGTCCGCCGGCATGCGGCGCGTTCATGAGCTCCGCCCGTCCGGTGACGGCGCTCAGGGGCAGGCCGCCGGCGAGGGCTTTGGCGGTCAGGGTGAGGTCGCCGGCGACGCCCTCGTGCTCGCTGGCAAAGAGCTTGCCGGTCCGTCCCATGCCGGTCTGGATCTCGTCCATAACAAGGACGATGCCGTATTTGGTGGCCAGTTCCCGCAGTCCGCCCAGGAAGCCGGGGGCGGGGACCAGGAAGCCGCCCTCGCCTTGTATGGGTTCGATGACCATGGCGGCGAACGTCTCGGGATCGTTGGCCTTCAGCAGTGCCTCGACTTCGGCCAATGCTGTGGCGGCCGTGGCTTCCTCGCCTGCTCTGGCCCACAGCCGGGTGGCTGTGGGAGCGCGGAAGACCTCGTCCGGGAACGGGCCGAAGTTTTTCTTGTAGGGGTTGACTTTGGCCGTCATTGCCATTGTGAGGAGGGATCGGCCGTGGTAGGCGTCGTCGAATACCAGAACTCGTTTCCGACCCGTGGCGGCACGGGCAATTTTGACGGCATTTTCCACGGCTTCGGCTCCGGTGGAAAAGAGCGCGGTGCGCTTCTCAAAGTCTCCCGGGATATGCGCGTTCAACCACGCGGCCACCTGGGTGAAAGAATCGTACTCGGTCACCATGAAGCAGGTGTGGGTAAACCTAGCCATCTGGGCGGCCACCTGCGCTTGGACCCGGGCGTTCACAGCGCCCACACTGGTCACAGCTATGCCGGAGGCGAAGTCAATGATGCGGTTGCCGTCAACATCTTCCAGGATGCCGCCGGACGCGCGGTTGATGAAGACGGGCATAGCTACGCCGAATCCCGACGTGACATGCGCTTCACGTTTACGGTGCAGCGCAGCGGACGTCGGGCCGGGAATGGCCGTGGCTATGTGGCGGGTCTGGGGCAGGCTATCTGTGGAACTCGTCATAAAAATAACGTAGTGAACCCTTCCCCGCCTGGCATTGGATGGTCTGTCTAAGAATGAGAATAAATTAGCTAGAATGTCCAAAGGATTTTGCGTCTCCCTGGAAAGGACCACTGTGTGATAAGTCTGGCCCAGCTACACACGAAATTGGGCAGGGATCTACGTCCCGCCTCGGGAGGGCACGTGGTCCGCCGGCAAATCTCGGGCGTGCATATCTCCGAGCTCGAGGACCCGACACCGTATTTGGAGGGCGGGGAGCTCCTTCTCACCACCGGCATGCCTGTCTCCGGGGGAGAGGCCAAGGTGCACGCCTATGTCAGACGCCTCGTGGAGCGCGGCATCGCCGCCTTGGGCCTTGGTCTGGGTGCCGGCGTGGATGAAGTGCCGCCCGCTTTGATCTCTGCTTGCGCGTCGGCGGGGCTCGAGCTGCTGGTTGTGCCTGAGGGCACGCCGTTCATGGACGTGTCCCGGGCCTATTGGGACTTGGTAGGCCGGGAGGGCCAGACGGACCTGACCGCCAGCCTCGGCACGCAGACTGCCTTGGCCCGGGCGGCGACGCAGCCGGATGCCCTCCCTTCCGTCGTCAAGGCCTTGGCCCAGGCGCTAGGCGGCTGGGTGGCCTATCTTCCGGCGGACAACGCCGTGGAAACCCTGTGGCCCGCAGACAACCACACGATAGTGGAGCAGCTGCGCAGAGAAACGTCGCGGCTTGATATGGCGGTGACACACTCCGCCTCGACCTTTCAGATTCATGGCACCGACGTCGTCGAATATCCGGTGCTGGTGGGCCGGCGAACGGTCGGGTTCTTGGCCATTGGTGCCGGGCGCAAACTGACGCGGGCCGACCGGCAGGTCATTATGACCGTCTGCGTCCTGCTCTCGCTCAAGGCCGCCCAGCAGCAGGAGAGCGACGCCACCGCTGCCGCGCTCGGCTCGGCCGTTACAAAGCTTTTTCTCACCGGCCATGTTGACGCTGGCAGGGCCCTGGCCCCGGATTTCGGCATCATGGTACCCGCCGGAGCGGTGCGTGTCCTGGTGGTGCGAGGCGGGACCGACGCAGCCGAGGATTACGGCGAACTGGAGTCGCGGCTGCGTGCCGCGACAGGCTGGCCGCAGGCTGCAGGTGCCCTGCGTTCCTGCCGACTGCGCCATAAAGCCAACGGCGTTGGTTTCTACCTGCTGGACGCGGAGCACGACGCCGGGGGAATTCCGGATAGCGCGGTGGGCGTCTCTCCGCGGGATCCCCGCGCCATTGCTGGCAATATCGTCGTCACGGCAGTGCTGAGCCGGCCAATGCCGCTGGCGCGTGTGCACGATGAGGTTGGGCAGCTGGCCGTCATGGTGCGTGCGCTGAATGACGGGCAGATTGTCGACGTACCGGAAGGGGCCCTTGACCCGCGAACTCAAGGCTGGGTGGAGGCGCTGCGCAGCTATCAGCGGGCGGATCTGATCGGCAGCGTACGTGCCTATCTGCGCCATCGGGGCCAATGGGAGGGCGCCGCCCGGGAGTTGGGGATCCACCGGAATTCGCTGCGCCACCGGATGGGAATAGCCACGGAACTGCTGCAGGCAGATCCGGACGACCCCGATGTGGCGGCGAACCTGTGGCTAGCGATGCGCTGGGTGTAAACCCGGTCTCGCTCAGTGCTTCGTCGGCTTTTTATCAGCGCCCTTCCATTGGGAAGCGTGTCCATCGTCGGCGCCGTCGGCCAGCCAGGCACGGACGGCGCCGCTATGCTCGCCCAAAGAGGGCGGAGCGGCCGCAGGCGCCGGAATGGCGGGGATCCACGTGATGGGATGGCGGATCTGCCGCCCGACCGGGTCGCCGGCGACATTGCAGACCTCGATTGTCGGTTCAAGACCTAGGGACTCAGCGTACTCAAGGCCTTCCTCAATGCTTGCCACATGGCCGGCGGGAACGCCCGCGTCGATGAGCTTGTCCTGCCAGATGAGGGCAGATGACGAGGACAGGGCGTCCTCCAAGAGGGGTACCAATTTCGTGCGGTGTTCCACTCGGGCGTTGTTGGTGGCAAAACGGGGGTCTTGGGCAAGCCCAGCAATGCCCAGGACCTGGGTCAGTTTGGCGAACTGCCCGTCGTTGCCGCAGGCCACCGCCAGCGGCGCGTCCGCACACTGAAGCAACTGGTAGGGCACGATCGACGGATGGGCGTTTCCCATGCGCTGCGGCACGGTACCCGAACCCAGAAAGGCTTGGCCCTGGTTGGCCAGAGCGCCTTGCAGGCTGGAGAGAAGGTTAAGCTCCAGATGGGCGCCGAGCCCCGAGGTGGCTCGGGCTGCAAGGGCGGCAAGGACGCCAATCGTGGTGTCTTTGGCTGTCAGCACGTCGACCAATGCGACGCCGGCCTTGGTGGGCCCTCCATGCTCCTCGCCGGTAATGCTCATCAGGCCGCCCATGGCTTGGACGATGAAGTCATAGCCCATCAGTGTGGCTCCACCGGCGCTGCCAAAGCCTGAGATAGAGGCATAGATCAGTCCGGGGTTGCCTTCGAAGAGCTCAGCGTAGCCCAGGCCCAGTTTGTCCATACCGCCGGGCTTGAAGTTTTCCACCAGGACATCAGCACGCAGGGCGAGCTCCCTCGCCAGCTGCCGGTCACCGGGCTCGGACAAATCCAGGCATACGGATTCTTTGTTGCGGTTAGCGCTGTCAAAGTAAGTGGCCCCGGTGGGGGAGAACGGTGGTCCCCAGCTGCGGGTGTCATCACCGTTGCCGGGGCGCTCAACCTTGATCACCCGTGCGCCCAAATCGGCCAACGTCATGGTGGCCAGAGGACCGGCCAGGACTCGGGAGAAATCGGCGACGAGCAGACCGGCTAACGGTCCCGCGGGCGTAGTTCTCTGCACCTGGGCGGCATTCCCGTCGGTGGAGGCGGGCATCGGAGTCATGGGCGTCCCTTCGTGGATTGCCCGCGGCGGCATCGGCTTGCCGAGGGGATCTGGATCAAGGATTCGAAGCCTAACAATGCATGTCCGCTCAATCATTGGACAAACCGTCCCTGCAGTAGCCGCTATGCACAACCACTGATGCCAGGTCTTGGCACACTGCAACCTCGCCTGATTGCCCAGGGCGAAAGTGGCGTGATGGAGACGGAAGTCCCGATTAGAGCCTGCCCAGACTCAACCAGACATTGGCGGTGCTGTGAGCCTGGAGCTAGCCGCGAAGACAGGGACTTCCGCAGAGGGGGTCTGGATGCCAAGGCGCCGGTGGCGACGAGGGGGATAAAGAGGGGATTCAACCGGCAATCAATTCAATTAACTTACGGGATAGAGCGCCGCTGCCTTCCGCGAGCAATCGTTCTCCGGGTCAAGAAACACACGAAACCGGGGAAAATACGGAGTGCCGGGGCGCTACTCCCGTTGACAAGGCGCTCATAACCTAAGAATCTAACTAGACGTGCTTGGTGGAAGCCGATCCTTCTAGGAGGTCCTATGATGACCGTTGTCAGTACCATGCAGCTCCAGTCAAGCTCAGAGAGTGAGTGGGATCAGCTAATCCGAGAACGCTTCAGATCAGCCCACGATAGGGAGGGCTGGATGTCGGGCCAGCTTCTTTCACCTGCTGACGCCCCCAACGTTCGGGTCATCGTGGGGACATGGAGGAATCAGCGTGACTGGGAGGCTTGGCACGAGGATCCCGCTTTTCTCTCCACACGCGCAAGGCTCGATGAACTACAGCAGGTAGACCATCAGACTGTTTGGTACAACGTCATCGAGGAAGCGCAGGCTAACGACGACTAGTAGGTGTAAGTGGTCGTGGCACAGAGGCCGGTGGATCGTTGTCCTAATGATCCTCGTCAGACACGGTAAAGGCGACTCTCGAAACTTCACGTGTAGGCGCGTGCGACATCTCGCCGACCCGTTCCGTCGATAGGGTTTTACCGCCGCCTGCGCACTCCAGGCTGCTTGCGCCGGGCGATGCTTTTCCACTGCTGGTAACAACCAAGCGATCGATTGTTCGCAGCGAAGGCAAACATCACAGAGGAGCAGGTTGCTGGCCCGGGTAAAGTGTCCTTCGGGAAAGTTGGCTTTTCGCTGACGAAATCCGCGGGCCAGACCGGCGAGTTACGGCCCTGGACGAGTGAGAGGAAGTCATCGACCTTTCAGGCCAGTTAGTCTCCACAGTCTGCGGTGCTGGGTCGTAAGCCGGTTAAGGGCGATTAGGCGCACGGCCATAGTTCAGTGACATCATGAGGTCCAGAGCGTCAGACTTAGCCTCGGCCCGGTCTCAAGCAGCCGGTACTCTAAGGAGCGACCCATATGGCTTTCCAGCTGTCGTGGTTGCGGGTGAACTGACACCTCTGGTGAGGGTATGATGAGAGGTCAAGCCAATCGAAGCGCCCGACCGTGACATCGACAAGGCCGAAATGTTCGTAAAGCTCCCCAGAGCCAGGGGAGTGTGCTTGGATCCCCATCGTCGGCGTATCTTCCGGCTGCGGTAGCTCGGCGCCCGGTGAGATGCTGGAGTTAAAGAGGTGGTGGGTGTGGGCCCGTAAGTTATCCCAGAATTCCTTGCGCCGCATTTCGTCTGCGTTGATCAGCGCGCTGCCCTCTATGCGCAACTGCACTGATTTGTCAGCATCGTATGCACTGAGCGCAACCAGGGCTTGTTCGCTTATCTCCTTAGCTTTTGGGGACCGAAGATCGGTGATAAATGAGAGCTTTCCATCCTCAACCTGGCGGACGACCACGCCTCGGACTTTTGGCGCTCCGGCTCCGTCGACTGTGGCGAGTTGCAGGATTGTGAACGGTGTACGCGCTTTTGTTGCCTCGAGCAGCAAATGATTTAATTTCTGAAATACCCCATCAAGGCTGATACCTGGCACGATCTCCCCTTTGGAACCCCGCGGAACGATTTTGTCTAGATTAGTTGCTGTCGACTATCTGTTCCTCGGGACGTGTGTATTGGATGGTTATATGCAGCGCGAACAGCACCGCGCGGTCCCAATTTGCGGCCCGGCTAACGGCCCGGTCAACGCCCATCGTCTGATGGGCCGATCTTGCCAATTGCTAGCTGACCTGTCTTCGACGAGTACCTATGGGAGGTAAGAATGGACTCTACGGTGCGTTCGGCCGTTTCGAGGGCACCCTCTATGTATCCCGGGAAGGCCAACGAAACATCGGAGCCGACAAAGTGGACTCTCCCGAAGGGTTGCCCGAGTTCCTTATGAACCCGGCTGAACTGCCCGACTCGTGGAGAAACCCAAGGACCCTCGAAGAGCGGATCTCCTAACCAGTCGTGGTAGTCCACGCCGAGGACGTCAGCTTCCGGCAAATAGTGGTGTATGGCGTCTTCAACAGCCTTGGCGTCCGTCGGATCGAATGAGCTGGAGTCAGTGAAGGCTACCAGAAGACGTTCATTTTCGGCGACTGCACAATAGTCGTAAAGCGTTGGGAGGACACCATCCCCGATGCACGCAACCCCTGGCTGGGTCCCACGGACATGAACGATCAGCTTCAGCCCTCGACAACCATGTCCCTCCTCAACAACTGGGCGGCGACTTTCTGGAAGCGGCGGCGAAAAAGTGATCTTCTTCCAGGTGTTCATGGGCGTTGCGACAACTACCGAATGTGCATCAAAAGTTTCGCCGCTCTGGACAGTCACCCGTGTCGTGGAGGTTGATTGATCTATGTCTGTGACGACTGATCCCAACTTAAGATGGGGGACATCTCTGCTGATTGCACCCACAAGCTCGCCTGATCCATTGGTAAACACTTCATCGATAGAAAGAACGACGCCCAGCAAGCTGTAGTGATGAGCAGCGACAAACTGCAGTGCCCACAAGGCACTGGACTCATGAGCTGGTTGACCCATCATGTTCCACGCCCACGAGAGTAGGAATTGCTTGGAGACTGGCGGAAGATTCAGGGCGTCTACGTAGTCTATGAGCGGGATGTCAAGGTCATCGAGCCCCTGGTTTTCCAGGCCTTTGACTAAATCAATCCGATGCGCATCCTTGAGCATCGTGTAAATGGCTGCTTCGACCGCGACGGCCTCCGAAACAGGGACTGGAAACGCGCGGTTTAAGGCGGTGGCCCCCAGTTGGTGCCTGAAAAGTGTGAAGTCGGCAGCTGGAGTTGTCGGAACTGCATACCTATCCAGCTCAGCAGCGAGACGTGGGTGATGCTCTCGGTGCAGGTACGCCCCTCCCATTTCGACCTGCAGGTGGCCGGCCGCCGCGGATTCTCTGGAGTACGCGCGACCACCGATCCGGGTCCCACCTTCCAGGAGCAGCACCGTCTGCCCTGCACCTGCGAGGTCTCGAGCTGTCTTCAATCCGCCGAGTCCTGCTCCAACCACAATTGTGTCGTATGACATGACATTTCCTTTCAAGATTGTCGCCCACGACTTTTTTGCTCGCGAACGTGAAAGGGCCCGTGGTGGCCCACTCGTGCTCCGCCGCGATAATGTGAAGACTTCCCAGATCGGGCGCTCGTCCACCGACATCCATTAGTCTGTGCGGGGGTATGGACTAGAAATACAGCTCAATACAGAGAATGTTCTTCACGGAGCTCGAAAATAACAGTTCCAGCCAGCCGCCGATGGGACCACTCTGGTAAGTAGTTCGAGGTTCACTGCCTCGAGTGCATTCATCTTCCCCGTTACCCCCGGCTTTCGGCCCGGCATGGAAGAACAAATCGTTTAACGAATTTGTGGGACTACGCAGAAAGCGCAGTTTCTGAGGACACTTGGCGCAGTCTGCCAGTGCCCGGTTTGCTCGAAGTGGACCCTGGCTGAGTCACCAGCACATGGGCCCTATCTGGGCCGACACCGGAAAATGTCGCCAGCGACCGTTCGAGACACGTGGCGATTGGCGCCAACGTCGGCAAATGCCATCGGTGAGAGAATCCGTGTGGCGAGTACAACTCTTCGCCACACGGTGCACTGTCCTTCGTAAGACGTACTAGCTAGCGCAAGATTGACCAGATTGCCTTCTCCCTTTCTGATAGCCGCCTAATAACATTTGTGCCATGCGGGACAACATCTCGACGACCGTCGACGGAAGAATAAGATCCAGTGCTGCTGATTCATAAGACGCTATCGCCTTCAACATGCGTGGCGTCGAGGAAGCTCTTGCGCTCTCCATCTGGGAAAAGCCCTCCGAAGGTCTGTAACCAAACGTTGCGGATCAAGCTACTGCCTCCGCAACGAATTCATTCTTGAAATGTTAGGAATCACTTTGAAAACAATCTTGGTACTGGGCGCGACCGGCAAGACAGGTCGGCACCTCGTCCCCGCTCTGCTCGATCGAGGGCTCGGTGTGCGGGCGGCAACTCGCAACCCTGCAGCCTACGATGGTGCCCAAGGAGCAATCCCGGTGCTCTTCGATTGGAGCGACAAGGGGTCTTGGGCCGCAGCTCTCGACGGCGCCGATGGTGTTTACCTCATCAAGCCGGAGGGCGGCGGTGTCGCTGTTCTAGTGAGCGAGTTTCTTGCTCTCATGACCCAGACTGGAGCCTCGCGTCTGGTGCTTCACTCGGAGGTTGCTGCGGAGTTCCGCTCCGACGCCGACGAGGAACGGCGTGTTGAGGTGGTCGTCGAGCAGTCTGACCTCGACTGGACCATAATTCGACCCAACTGGTTCGTGCAGGATCTCGCTGACGAGCACTTCTTTGCCGGCATGATCCGCGATCAAGGCATTTTGGTCATGACGACCGGTGGCTCCGCTGTATCGTGGATCGACACTAGGGATATCGCGGCGACGGCCGTCGAACTACTCTTGGACTCCAGCCTCTGCCGGCGTGAGGCGGTCACCTTGACCGGGCCGGAAGCCCTAACGCTCGATGGGCTGGCAGAGAGGCTCAGGGCGTTGACCGGCCGCCAGACCGTCCCCATTGAGGAAACGTTGAGCCAGGCCGAAGAACGGATGAGACGCGACAACCTTCCCGAAGAGTACGTCGCCTACCTGACACGGCTCAACATCAGTATCATCAATGGTCATACGTCGAAGCTAACAGATACTGTCGAGCGACTAACGGGCCGGCGGCCTCGCCCCGTCGATGACTTCTTGGCTGAATGCTCCCTACGCCAGATTCAGGACGGGGAGACCTCCAGCGACATCATTCGGTCCAATGAGGCTTTGTTCCGCAAGCAGATCGAGGCGTGGGCGGGCGATGATATCGACAAGTTGGTCACCTGCTATAACGACGACATGGTCTACGTGGATATGCCCTTCCTGGATCAGCCAGTGCATGGGATCGAAGCTTTCCGAACCCACATGATCGACTACAACGGCCAATTCGACCGGTCGGACTTTAAGGCTGAAATTCTCACACTCGTCGCCAACGAAACCCACGTTGTCGGAGAGCTACTAAGCACGGCTCGGTACATCGGTCCTGGAGCACCTGCGGGTGGAGTCCTCGTTAGCTGGCATGCCACGCTTTTCGACACCATCGTGGACGGCAAGATCAGCTCGGAGAAGGCCTACTTCGATCCCTCGACGTTTGAGAAGGCCATCGGCCGAGAGTCTTCTTGAGAGTTCTTATGCAAGTGTTGACCGCCCATCGGTGTCAGTACGAAATTGATCGGGGGGGAAACACATCCAAGGTCGCTGAGAAGTCGGACCATTCTAGTTTGGTGCGGACGAACCCTTGACGTTGTCCTGCGCTGCGCTCCGAAGGCTGGTGAAGCTTTCCTCCGGAGCGCAGCTCGACGGACCCGGCCTGACTCTTCCAGTTTCGCGCATCGTGTTGTCCGTTAAAGCTAGGTGCACCTAAGGTTAGGCGTTCGTAGTCAATGGGACTATCACAGGGCGCTGCAGCCCAAAGCCCGCATGGAACAGGGGATCCGCCGTGTCGAAGGGCACGTCTTCCCGGGAGGCCTCGACTTCGGCCATCGATGAGGGGAGGTCAAAAGGTAAGGTTCCAGTTATCGGACTGCGCCCGGTCAGGGCATCGCACAATACTCTGTCACTTGCACCGAACTCACCAATCATGACTGTTGCGAGGCCTATAAATGGAGTGAGCACCGCGGGGCGTTCCAGGTAGACAACGAGGTATACCGGGGCCTGCTGGGCGTAACTGTTGACGCGTTCGACGGTCTCAGGAGGGAATTCGAGCGTACCTCCATGGAAGAAGTCACCGAGGGAGCCACGGCCTGGTTCGAACGGAGCGTCGAGTTTTACAAGGATGGCGTCGGCAGTCCCCGGGTCGTCAGTTATCACCAGTTCCTCGGTGATATCTTGGGCGGCTAATCCGTCGAGGTGCACTCGCGTTCCCGCAGTCAGCGGCAATGCTGCTTTGTCGGCTGAAAGCAGTACGAGCGACGCGCGTTGGGCTGCGATCCCGCGTTCCATGAAGGTCGCGGATCCGCACACCGAGTGTGCGTTACTGAGGTCGACCCGCCGGTTTTCGAAGACACCAAGTCGGAACTTCTCACTCAGGAGTCGACGAGCAGACTGGTCTATGCGAGCCTCGGAGATGCGGCCTGAATCGACGAGTTCCTCTATCAGCTTCGGATTCCGGTCGCCGCCGAATTGATCGACGCCGACATCAATTGCAATGGCAGCTCGCTCCTTCGAGTCGAGGTGTTCGAGACCCCACCCGTTGGGGCCGAACATGAGACCACCTATGTGCTCAGCCTCAAGTAGATTCCAGTCAGTCAGCACTATTCCGTCGAAGCTGAGTTCCCGCCGCAGGATGTCGCGGACGACGGGGCCGTTGAATGCGAAACCAACCTCATCCCAGGATGTCCCAACGGGCTTGCCGTAGTAGGTCATGACCTGCGACGCTCCAGCGGCGAAGGCCCGTCGAAATGGCATCAAGTGTAAGTTTTGCATACCACCCGGGTACACCTGCTCCGGGTAGCGGCGGTCGTGCGCGTCGTCCCCTTTGAGTTGCGGACCAGCTCCCGGGAAGTGTTTTATGACGGTGGCCACTGATTGCGGATTAATGTGCTTGCCGCCTCGCAACCCTTCGATGAACGCCACAGTTAGCGCCGCAACCTGCTCTGGATCTTCGCCAAAGGTGCCAGAACCACGGGACCAGCGAGGTTCGCTGAAAATATCGGCCATCGGTCCGAGAAGCACCCGGATACCCATCGCTAGCAGTTCTTGGCGCATCGTATCCGCGTAGGCGTGAACGGACCTTACGTCGCCGATCGCTGCCATGCCCGTCATCTCCGGCCAGTGCGAGAGCCTGCCGAGGGCCTGCCCCGTAAAGGGATTGCTCCGAAAGCCATGGCGAGGGTCAGTTGAGACAGTCACAGGGATACCGAGCCGGGTACCTTCCGCGATCTCCTGCAGCGTGTTGTGCCACTCTGCCACTACGAGTGAGTCTTGTCCGCCCAGCACGTTGAAGTGGTTGATGCCCAAGTTACCTACATATAGGTCGGCCGCAGCAAGAGCGGCTGCGTGCGTCAAATCAACTCCACCCGGGCTGGTGGAAGGGTGGAACATCAGAGCCGCCTTCTCCGCGACAGTCATTCGGCGGAGGAGATCTTCGACGCGGAGTTCGACAGGAAGGGAAGGATCGCGGTAGTCATTCATAATGGGCCTGTTCAGCGAGTAGAGCGAATGAAAAATAGGGGAATGATGCCTAAGAGCGTCAGCGCCGCACCCACGGTCAGTAACGCGGCGTAGTTTGCATCTCCTCCTCCCACCCCGAGAAGCATTGGCGCGATGAATGGCATCACAGAAAATGGCAGGGTGAAGGCGATGTTGGTCACCCCGAGGTCGCGTGCCGCGGTGTTGGGATCGTTCATGGTGGCCACAGCGAACCCGATGTAGCCCCCATAGAGCATGCCGCCAGCAACGCCGCTAACAATGGATATGCCTATGAGGAACGGCACCAGGCCGTCAGCGAAGATGATGACAAGAGTGCCTGTCGCCATGATCAGGGCGGTCGAGCCCAGAACAACCTTGCGCCGACCAGTGCGGTCGTTGAGCCATCCGGCGACGGGTGCGAAAATCACAGCCAAAATCCCCGGGATCACGTAGGCCAGTGTGATCACGCCTGGAAGCGCCTCTGCTGGGACGGCTATCCGGTCCTGTAACAAGTAAACGGTGTATGTCGAAACGACACCCCATGAGCAAGTGGTCAGGAACATTGCAACAAGGAACCGGCTAAAGTCCGGCGACTTGTGGGGGCTGACGTAGAAACTGCCGAGGAACTCTTTGAGGCTGAACGGAGCGATGTCGCCGACTGCAGGAGTATCGTCGCGCATCATCGCAAGCAAAATCGAGCAGAACACGACGGCGACCGCGACAGGTAGGCCGAATTGAGCGAGGGTATTTGAGGGAAACCATTGCACGAAGAACACCCCGACGAGCATCGCCGCTGATGAGGCCATGCCGGACAGGGCTCCGATCAACCCCTGCTGCTTCTCAGGGATGCGGTCAGCAACGATCGCCAAAGAGGAGGCAATCGCTGCATTCACGAAAGCCTGCATGATGATCCAGCCGATCAGCAACAGTGGCATGCTGTCGCTGACCCCGATGGCCACAGCCCCGGCAATGGTGCCGGAGATACCCACCACGATCCAGGGCCGGCGGCGCCCGAAGCGGCTTCGGGTCCGATCGCTCAGTCGCCCGAACAACGGATTCGCCAGCAGAGCGGTGAGAGTCCCAATGCCTGCCGCCATAGAATAACTCGTCGCTTTGCCCTCGGGGTCAAGCTCTCCAATTCTTAGCGCGAGTGTCACCGAGGCGGGCAGGTTGATTGACATCCAAATGCCAAACAAAGCAAGTACATAAATGACGACGAACGAAGGTCTAACACGCTGCGGCTGGCTCGTTGGCGTGTCCGTGCCGCTAGCACTAACAGGTAATGACATGGCTGTTCCTCATCGTTGAGAGAGTAGATAGTAAAGACTTTCGGTAACGCTACCGGTAACGTTACCGGAAACGCTTCCGATAGACTAGACCCAGCAGGCGGAAAGGGGCAAGTGACCCCGAAAAACGGAGAGGATGAAATGCAATGCCACGAAGAGTGACCTTGGCCGATGTGTCCCGTGCGGCCGGAGTCGGGGTTGCCACGGTCTCGAGGGCATTAGGAGACCACCCGGACGTGAGCCAGGCGACTCGAGAAAGAATCCGCGACATGGCCCGGACTCTTGGGTACCGCCCCTCCGCTAGCGCGCGTGCACTGCGGAGCGGGGACTACCGCGCCCTCAGCGTGATCGTGCCAGATGCTGGCTGGGGTTGGTGGGAACCTGTTGTCCGCGCTGCGTTCAAGGCCGCTGCCAGCGAGGGATACCAACTCATGGCACATCCTGTTGCAGGGACGGAAGGCGGCGCCGCAGCCATCGTCGAGGCTCTGGTCAACGTGCCGACTGACGGGGTAATTGTCATTGGGGTGCCGGACCAACAGGGTGTGCGTGCGGCCTGCGACAACATTGCCTTACCTGCTGTGGCAATTGATGACACCAACCGCGATGTCCGATTCCCCACGATTTCAGCGAAGAATCGGCAAGGCGCTCAGCTGGCCGTCCAGCATCTGATCGATCAAGGATGCCGTTCGATTGGGCTCATACGTCCGAACATGGAAGCGGAAAAGGCCGATTGGGGCGATGGTCTTTTTATTGACCAGCGCACTTTGGGCTACCAGGACGCCCTGTCCGCGGCCGGGATAGCTGTCGACAACGCGTTGGTCATCGACTGTGCGGATCCCTTCAACGAATCCCAAGAGCACTGGTCTGGACTCGAAGCTGTTTTGTCGAGCGGCCGAAAAGTCGATGGATTGTTCTGCGTCGCGGACGCCATGGCCGCACCCGCCTTGCGAACCCTGCGCGCACGGGGCTTGAACGTTCCCCGAGACGTGGCCGTCGTTGGATTCGATGATGAGCGCGCGGCGCTCCTATTGGACCCACAACTTACGACGATCCGCCAGCCGTACGCTGAAATGGGCAACTTTGCGGTCGAGTTACTGCTGCGCATGATTCAAGGAGAGGATGTCGGCCGCCATCGACACGAGTTCAATACTGAGCTCATCCAACGCTGCTCCACATTCACGGACGCTGGCGTTCCTGCTGGTGAACTATAAGCGCCTAGTGAAGTTGGCGAGTGGTCAGGAGGACACATCGCGCTCATCGCGTTGTTCGGTGTATCCGTAGGGGACAGATTCGTTCAGTTCGACCCTGAAGCGTCCGCCCGCGAGCCGGGTTACGAGGATGCCGTAGAGCTGGCGCTGGAGGGCGACCTCCATGATCCGCTCGACTGCCGTGTTGAGGCAGTCGTCCATGGCTGATCTGTTATCTACTCTTATTTCGATGTGAGCTTCAGCCTGGCGTTTCCGATCTCCTCCCGAGGTCACCTCAGTGAATCCATCGTCTTTCGCTCTTTCCAGTAGTGGTAATCCGGTTTGTCTTGTCGAGGCAACTGTTTGGAGCACGCTAGCAGTTGTGGCTCGGGCCCCAGCCTGCCGTGGGCGGCCGACTTCTTGATTTTGCATTTTCCGCCCAGACGGTTCCAAACACTTCGTGTGGTCATCCACGGAGTCTCCTTTGATGTCACAATCGACTTTCCTTGCGAAGCGATCCCGAGTACAGAGCCCCCGCCACCGCTCTGCCCTAAGGCACATATGTGAAGTGCGCCTGCCCGCTCACGGGGCCTGCCCCGGCGCACCACTTCCACAGCTGAGGCTCTAAACCCAGGATGTGGGGTCCAACGCCGTTATTCCGGACGTGACGAGATCAACCTTCTTGCCTCGATAGCGAAGATCGTCCGCTCTAATAATTGCGGTTCGAACAAGTTGACCGCCAAAGAATCGGAAGGGCTCTGGGGGCAACCTGCCTGAAGGCAAACGGGTGAGAGCGCTTTCGCTCCACTCATCCTTCTGGTCGGTGGCCAGGCTCGCGAGGATGCGTGCGCCCAACCGTGACGGCCCGACTCCGTCGCCTGAGTAGCCTGTTCCTACAAAAACACGAGGGTTATTGGGGTCGGCCACGAAGAAGGGTAGCGAGCTCATTGAATATTCAACCGGGGCCCGCCAAGTGTTGATGATGGGGGCATGCGCCAGGGACGGAAATGTTTGCTCGAAGTTCTGACGCAAGAGCTTGAGATTGGGTACTTCGCCGAAAAGGGAGGATGACCCCTGATTGCGAAATCCCAGACCAACCCCGCCCTTGCCGAAAAGTAGTGCTCCATCCGGCGTGCTGCGCCAGTAGTTGAGAAGCCTTCGGGAGTCAGAAACACCCATTTTGGATTCCGCGTTGGAGCCCGCGGAGGACGCTCCTGGTACGACAACCATGTTGTCGCTTGCAGTAGTGATGAGATGACGCCGCGCCCACGATAGATTGCTCGTCCACGCGTTGATGGCAAGAACAACTGAATCGGCGGTGACTCGAGCGTGCTCTGTCTCTACGATTGGGCGACCTTTGCCCGAGATGGATCGAACAGGGGAGTGTTCGTATATTTCCACACCCAGTTTGCGCGCGACGCGCCGCAATCCCAATGCCAGTGCTGCTGGCTGAACAGTTGCCGACGTTGGATCGAGAACGCCGGCTCGGACAGCCTGGCCCCCGAGACGCTGTGCTTCCTCAGCAGAGAGCCGGTGAAAGGGCTGGTTTGCAATTCCGTCGAGTGCCAGGAGAGTTTCTTCCCAGGAATCGTCTTGGTCGGGGCTCGTCGACGCCCAGAGCCATCCGGCCCGTTCGAAATTTGCCTCGATTTTGTGTTCGTTGACAAATTCCTCGATGTCCCCAATGGCGCGACTCGTCTCGCCCGCAATGCGGATGGCTTCGTCTCGGCCAGCGTGGGAGACCAGCGCCGAGAATTTAGGCCATAAATTCATTACGAAGCCTGCGTTGGTTCCGCTTGCCCCACTACCGCAAACCTGCGCCTCAAGAACGACGATGCGCATGCTGGGGTCTCTCTGGATGAGTTCAATGGCAGTCCATAACCCCGTGTACCCTCCGCCGATGATGCATACATCGGCTTGGCATGAGGTGCGCAGGGACTGGCTTTCAGGTTGCGTCGATGCAAGAGCACTTGCCAACCAGTACGACGATTGGCTTCGGGTACTGGGAATAGATTGGAACTGCATCACAAGTGGCCTCTCGTATCTCCTGTGGGTCTTAGCCGACGGTATAACGCGGGCGGGGAGAGATCCCGCTCTGAATATATGCATTTCCAATCAGTGCTTATGACTTCGCGTAGGTCTCGGACTTGGCCGTTCGCGGAATGCCGCCCATATAGAAGAACGGATCAGGCAAGTGTCCACGCCATTCGAGGACCTGCCGGTAGCGCATGCCCTACAGGAATGCAAGGGGGGTCGGAACCCTAGGAGACAGGTGACTATGACGATGTCGTCTAAAGACTGTCCAACGGCCATGCAGCACACTTAGGAACCACAGTTGGTTCGGGGGAGTGCCATACAAAGGATGGGCTCCGGTGGCCGAAACCCGATCGATATCAGGAGTAGGAATGGAATTTGAAGAAGCCCAGGTGCGAGTGACGTTTCCCGTACCTGGCGAAGAAGTCTATCTTCCACCCGGTGGCGAAGATCCGGATTTTTTCATTCCGGCGGAATGGCAACGCGGAGAACGCCGCTGGAAGCGTTTGGTTCAGAGGCTCAGAAGGCGTCTGCGCCTCCGCCAGCGTCCGCGTTCGCGTTCGCGTTTGCGTTTGCGTTTGCGTTAAGTCATAGGCACTCGGCTTCCGGCCGTACGGTCTTATCCAAGGTCCGATGATGCAAGTGGCCGGCTCTTTACGCACGCACACCCAGCGTCGCCAAAGTGGGCGCAGGCAAGACCGACCCTGTTGTCCCTGTTGTGACCTAGGTAAGCGGTGAGATAGCCCGTCTACCGAAGAGTCGGATAAACGGGGCGCAGCTGTTACCTGGTTCAGTAGTACAACCGCGGGACAACAACTGTGATTCTGTCGGAAGCGCTCTACAGCGTTCTACAGCATTGACGAACTGCACACCAGTTCGGGCTGGTGCCGCCCTCACCCTTCGCATCCACACCGCCCGCCGCTGAACCACTACCCGGTTTGTCCCATACATTCTAAGGAAACGCAGTGTCCGATCCTTCGACAATTCACACCGCGCAACGCGACCAGTCAAGTGCCCATCTAGAAACCGGTCAACTGGGGCGGGTGCAATTAGTGTCCCTAACCGTAGCCTCATACATCCCCGCAGTGGGTATGGCCCTCGTGCCTCTGCTCTTATTTGCGCCGGGCGGGAAAACGGCATGGACCGCCGCGCTTACGTCTGCCCTCGCCGTGATCTGTGTCGGCATATCCGTAATCTCGTTCGCCCGGCGCTTTGTTGCCACAGGGTCAATCTACTCGTACATCGGAGAGGTCTTCGGCCCGTGGGCTCAGAAGCTTGCTGCGGCTGCGCTTGTCATTGGCATGGTCACTCAGGTGTCCGGCATCTCCGCGATCGTTGGAATCTTCGGCGGCAGTTTCCTGAGCGGTCTAGGTGTCGAATGGGCACTGGCATCGGCTCCGCAGATCGCAATCCAGGTCCTTGCAACTTCGATCGCCTCATTTGTGGCATTCAGAGGTCTTGATACCTCCGTTCGAATCGCGGTCACTCTCGCGGTGCTGTCCATCCCGCTGGTCCTGCTCATCACCGGAATAAGTGCGGCCCATACCGGGCTCCAGTTGGACCAGCAGCTGGACTTTAGTGAATTCAGTTTGTCCGGAACTCTACAAGGGGTAGCTGCCGGAGCGGCGTTCTTGGTGGGCTTTGAGAGCTGTGCCTCTTTGGCGGCCGAAACTCGGGATCCGAAACGAAACGTACCGGTAGCCGTCATGGCCGTTCCGGTGCTTTTGGGTGCGCTGTACCTTGTAACCACCGTTCTGCAAGTGCCCGGTTTGATGGCCTCTTCGGAGCTGCTGGCAGAAGGCGTATCTGCTCCGGCGGCACTGGCAATTACGTCAGGCCTGGGGACTGGCGTTGCCGGGGTCACAGACCTGGTCTTGGCGATAGCGTCATTTGGATCTCTCATCGCATTCATGAACTACGGCTCCCGGCTCGTCATGACAATCGGAGCGGAGGGCCTGCTGCCAGCGAGGACGGCTGCGGTGCACCCCCGCTACCACAGCCCACACGTTTCGATCCTTTTGCTGGCAATACTAAGCATGGCGACCATGACCGCCTTGGTCCTCGTCACCCCGGACATATTTACCGCATACAACCTCAACGCTACCCTCGTCGTCTTCGCCTGGGTGCTTCCCTACTTACTTGTCACCGCAGGAGCCGTAAAGCTCGCCCGAAGAAGCAAAGGCTTCGTTGCCATGGTTATCGTCTCCGTGCTGGGATTTGCGGGAATGGCGTGGCTGTATGTGAATGCGCTGATCAATCCACCGCCGGCGCCGCTCGACTCAATTACTTGGGTGGCGCCCGTTGCTATCCTGCTGGTACTTATCGCCTTTCAACTTTCCAGTCGCCGCAAAGTTAAACGAGCCGGTTCCCTTGAACCGTAGCCACCTTGAGTCTGATAGCTAGTCGATAAATAGTCCCACCCGAACTCGTGGTACAACCGCGCCGGTCGTTGAAAGCTGATACTGCAGCGACCGGCCGGAAGTGCCGATGAAATGCCGGATGCCGGCTGATCAGATGACGGTTGGACGGCATGGTCCATCCCACACACGATCAATCCGTTGTTACGGCGTGCAGCTGCGCGGTCCTCACTACTGAGGTGATACGCGAGTCTTCTCGTCGTTGAACTCTGCTGATTCCTCTCGTTGGGCCATGCTGGTCGTTGCTGCTGGAGGACGCGTAGCCCAGTGGGAGGGTGGGTCCATGTCTGTGTCGATTTTCCCATGAGGGCAGTATGAGAGTTGTTCTCCTCGCCTCTGTTCGTCTGATTTTTACAGTTCAACTCAAAGGAAGCCAGAATCCCTGATCAACAGGACGGGTAGATCAAGGTTGCCGCTGCCTTAACGACGAAGTAGGCCGAAGTCCCGGGAAGTAAGTCGAGCTCCGCGGACGCTGCCGGTGTAATGTCCGCTGAAAGATGGCCGGCCCTGACCCGGATCTGGTCGCCGCGGGGTTCTAGGTCCGTGATGGTGACTTTGAACGTGTTTCTGGGGCTGCCGTGGTCACTAGTGAGGTAAACGGAAACAGCGGAGGGCGGGAAGGCTGCGGCGCCGGGGTTGCCGGGGAGGGCTGCGTCTTGGCGGTATCCGGCCACTGCCAGGCCCTCATTTGTCGTAAGGCCGAACTCCGTGATTGTTCCGGTGAGGAGGTTCAGGCCGGACAACCCTGCTGCGAATCGGCTGCGGGGTTTTTCGAGTACGTCGCGGGTGGGGCCTTGTTCTGTGATGTGGCCGCTTTCGATGACGATGACGCGGTCGGCGAGGATGAGTGCGTCGAGGACGTCGTGGGTGATGATGATGGCTTTGCGGCCGGTAAGGACCCGCTTGAGGAGGCGCCGGAGCAAGGGTGCGGCGTGGATGTCGAGGGCGGCCATCGGTTCGTCGAGGAGGAGTAGTTTTGGGTTGGCGGCCAGCGCGCGGGCCACTGCGACGCGCTGGGCTTGGCCGCCTGAAAGTTGGCTGGGTCGTCGCTGGGCGAACTCGGTGGCGTCGACTTCGTCCAGCCAGTGTCTCGCGGTTGCTAGCGCTTCTGCCCGTTTGATCCCGGCTGAGCGTGGTCCGAACGCGACGTTTTCGAGGACGCTCATGTGGGGAAAGAGCAAAGGCTCCTGGGCCAGGAGTGCGGTGCCCCTGCTGTGCGGGGGCGTGAAGTGGCCGCCGTCGATGTCGAACAACGTTGATCCGCCGAGTTCGGCGTAGCCGGTGTCTGGACGGAGCAGCCCGGAGATGATGCCAAGCAGGGTTGATTTACCGGCGCCGTTGGGGCCGAGGATGGCGACGGTCTCGCCAGGTCCCAGGCTGAGGGCGACGTCGAAGTTTCGGGCGTTCAGGGCGGCGTTCAGGGCGAAGGTCATGCGTTGGACGCCTCCGTGGCGGGCTGCTGGCGGGAACGGCGGTAGGAAAGCCCGACGACGGCGACGGCCACCGCGACCAGGAGGAGCGAGAGGGCGACGGCGGCATCGGCGTCGGTTTCGCGCTGCAGGTAGATTTCCAGCGGCAACGTCCGGGTGACTCCCTGTAGGCTCCCGGCGAAGGTGAGGGTTGCACCGAATTCACCCAAACAGCGGGCGAAGGACAGCACCGCGCCCGAGGCAAGGCCGGGCAGCACGAGAGGGATGCTGACCCGTCGCAGGACTGTAGTGGGCCGTGCACCGAGGGTGGCAGCGACGGCCTCGTACTTGGTGCCTGCCGTGCGCAAGGCACCTTCAAGGCTGACCACCAGGAACGGCAGGGCCACGAAGGTCTGGGCGAGGATGACGGCGGTGGTGGAGAACGCGATCTGGATCCCCGCGAGCTCGAGTGATTTTCCGAGGAGCCCTTGCCGGCCGAAGGTATAGAGCAGCGCGATGCCGCCCACAACAGGTGGCAAAACAAGGGGCAGGAGCACGAATGCGCGGAGCAGGCGCTGCCCCGGGAACGTCCCGCGCGCCAGAACGAGAGCCAGCGGCACTCCCAGGACAATGCACAGGGCTGTGCTGGCCGCGGAGGTCCGGAGGCTCAGGCCCAGGGCCGTGAGTGAAGATTCCGAGGTCACAAGGGGGAAGAACTGGGTCCAGTTGACCTTGGCCACCATGGCCACCAGCGGCAGCAGGACGAAGAGTCCGCCTGCTGCCGCGATGGCGTAGATCCATGGCGGGATGCCGGTGTACCCGGGTCCGCGGTGTGATGTCATCCCGTGGTTACGGGGTGCCGAATCCGGCGTCGGTGAGTACCTTCTTGCCCGCGGCGCCGGTGACGGCTGCGATGAACGCCTGGGCCAGGTCCTTGTTCTTGGTGGTCCCGACCGTGGCGATGGGGTAGGTGTTGACGGCTTTGTCCGATTCGGTAAAGGGGATGCCCTTGACCTTGTCACCGGCGGTTTTGACGTCGGTGACGTAAACAAGACCCGCGTCGGCTTCCTGGGAGGTGACCTTCCCCAGGACATCGGTCACTGAAGACTCTTCACTGACGGGGGTCAGAGTGGTTCCGGTGGCCTTCTCGATGGTCTCGGTGGCCGAGCCGCATGGGACCTGCGGTGCGCACACGACGACTTTCACCCCGGGCTTTGCCAGGTCAGCGAAGGAGCTGATGTTGGCGGGGTTGGACGGCGGGACGGCGATCTCCAGGACGTTGGTGGCGAAGTTCGTCGCGGTACCGTCGATGAGCTTCGCATCGGTGAGCTTGGTCATGTTTTTGGTGTCGGCCGAGGCGAAAACGTCAGCCGGTGCGCCTTGGGTGATCTGCGTGACCAGGTCCGAGGATCCGGCGAAGTTCAGGGTGACCTTGGTGCCGGGGTTCGCGGCTTCGAAGTCCGAAGCGATTTTGGTGAACGTGGACTTCAGCGACGCTGCGGCGAAAACGGTCACCGTTCCGGAGAGCTTGGCCGACTCGGTGGCGCTTGGGGTACTGGTCGCTGCCGGGGTGCTGCTGCCTGCGCAGCCGGCAAGGCTGGCGGCCAGTGCGCCGGCCGCCAGCATGGCGGTGATGTTCTTGCGGGTGATGCTCATATGATGCTCTTTTCTTGAGGTGTTTCGATGATGGAGGGAGTGGGTGAGGCAGCGCCGGACACTGTTCAGATGTCACACGAATAGGGGTGAGCGCCACCGGCAGCAGGCAGAACACATGCGGGTTGGCTCGCCCGCCGCATAGGGCTTGTGTGGGCTGTCTAACCGCCGGCGCCTACCCATTCCACGGTGCCGTCTGAAAAGAACTGTTCCTTCCAGATTGGAACTTCCTTTTTGATACGGTCAACGAGGTCCGAACATATGGCAAAAGCTTCCGCACGGTGTCCCGCCGCCACCGCGCAGACAAGAGCCGGGTCGCCGATTCTCAAAGCACCGATGCGGTGTGCTGCCCAAATCTGCACTGCGGCGCGACTATCGAGTCCATCCGTCAGCGAGAATTCTGCCGCAACCCTATTTACGACCTCCTCAAGTACTTGCTGCGCCGAGGGATGAGCCGTGTAACTTAGCCGTTCCACGTCCTTACCCTGGTCGTGGTTACGGACTACCCCACTGAAACTGACCACCGCCCCGGATGTATCAGACTCGACGGCCTTAATGGCCACATCTACGGAAATGGGTTGGTCGCTGAGTACCGCCTGGAACACGCTAGGGGTTTGCGGCATCCCTTGGCGCTGGGTGACAAGTTTCTGGGTGCGTACATGCTCTTGGTTTTCGGCGTGCATATCAGTTCCTTGGTAGCGATTGGGTGGTCACAGCGTCCAACTCCCGTTCTTCCCGCCGCTTTTGGCGAGCACCTTGATATCGGACAGGATGGCGTGCCTATCCACGGCTTTGATCATGTCGTACATGCTGAGGGCGGCCACTGTCACAGCAGTCAGTGCCTCCATCTCGACGCCTGTCACCCCGCGAGTTTTCACGCTTGCAAATAGGTTTACAGATGTGGGGAGGAGCTCGAAGTCAATGGTCACTTTTGATAGAGGGAGGGGATGGCAAAGTGGAACTAATTCTGACGTCTTCTTGGCAGCCATGATGCCGGCTACCCGAGCCACTCCCAACGCATCCCCCTTCGGCAGTTCGTCCGAGGTCAAGAGCGCCAGGACTCTTCGAGTCGTTAGGACCGTTGCGGTGGCCGTCGACTCCCGTATGGTTTCAATCTTCTCGGACACGTCCACCATTTGGGCTGTGCCGTCGGGCCGGAGGTGAGTAAAACGCTCAGAAGTATCGAGGGGATTTATAGCACCCATACTTCTACCTCCTCCCCCTCTGCCAGTTCCGAAACTCCGGCAGGAATGTGAACCAGGACGTTCGATCGTGCAAGTGCCCCTAGTAGGTGGGAGCCTTCGCCACCTTCCAACCGGACGGTACCGTTCGGCAACAGCACGCCCCGCCTTACCTGATGCTTCCTCGGAGGTGATGTCAAGGCGTGGGACAATCGGGTCCTATAGCTGGCCCTGGGTTTCGGTGTGCCGAATAGTTCGCCGAGGAGCGGGCGCAGGAACATCTCAAAGGAGATCAAACAACTGACAGGGTTCCCTGGAAAAGCAAGAATCGGGATGCCGCCGAAGGTACCTAGGCCCTGGGGCCCGCCCGGTTGGATTTCTACATGGGAGAACTCAACTGGATGATCCAGCATGGTTTGCCTGACCACCTCGTAAGCGCCCTTGCTCACGCCGCCAGTGGTGACTATGAGGTCGACATGAGAGACATGTTGTTTCAAAAGTTCCGAAAGGACGCCCGGTTCGTCTCTGATGACGCCCGCCCTGACTACATCAAGCCCAGCCTCCCGCATGGAGGCTTCCAGCAAGGTGTTGTTGGCGTCGTTGATTTTTCCGGCAGCACGCCTTTCACCGGGTTCAACAACTTCATCGCCGGTGGTGACGAGGAGCACGGTCGCCTTTTGATGAACTGTAACCTCTGTCACGCCAAGAGCTGAGAGCAGCCCCAGCTGACGCGGTCCAAGATACGTTCCGAAAGCCAAGACGCAGTCGCCTTCTGCAACGTCGCTGCCCCGCCGGCGAACAAAGGACCCCGCCGCGGTCGAAGGCAGTGTAACTGTGGCCTGAGCTCCTGGTGGGGGGAATATATGAGGTACGGCCCATTCAATGGGGATCACAGCGTCAGCCCCTGCGGGCATCATGGCGCCCGTCATTATAGGAGCCGCGATTCCTTGCACCAATGGTTCCGGAACCGCGCCAGCAGGGCCGGGTGCTCCCACCCGCAATGCACCGTGTCCGTCTGTCAGATCCCGCGACCGGACAGCAAAACCGTCCATCTGTGAGTTATCGAAGGGTGGCAGGTCCATTGGGGCATGAATGGTCTCCGCCAATCCGCGTCCCAGCGCCTCCATGACGGGTACCCTTTCATGTCGAGGCGTTGACAACAGCGGTTTCAGTACATCTCGAACTGCTCGGACATGCCTGGAGACGCTGCGGTTCTCTTCCGTCGGAGGCTGCTTTTCGATTGTTCGCGGACTGGGACCGTTGCGAACCAACGTGGTCAGCTGCTTTTCATTGCTCTGCATGTTCCTGCCTTCAGGAAGGGCGGTTGGGGCTAAGGTAAATGCTTTTCTTGCTATTCCGATGGCGGATGCTTTAAAGGAGATGCTCAGGCGTAGGGTGTTCAGCCACCTCAGCGCTGGTCGTTTGCCCGCCCGTCGGCCACCGGCACACCACGTGTTGACCTGGCAGCCCAGCCCATTCCATCAGGCGAGCTGCGTCTCGCAATATAGCTCGTTGCCACAATCCGGCGCGGCAATTGTTCGGATTTGCACAAATGTGGGATCTTAGGTTTGACGTAGCCTGAGACTATGAGTGTTCAGTTAGGCATGCCGAGATACCGGGAGGTAACAACCTCAGCGCCGAGCGGTGGCCCCTCGGGTGCTGGCTCCGGTCTCGTTGATCGTTACGGACGCCGGGCCACGGATATGCGGCTGTCCCTGACTGACAAATGCAACCTCCGCTGTACATACTGCATGCCGGCGGAAGGCCTCCAATGGCTCAACAAGCAGGCGATCATGACTGCAGACGAGATTATTCGGATCGTTCGTATAGGAGTTCATTACCTGGGCGTCCGGGAGTTGCGGCTGACTGGGGGGGAACCGTTGGTGCGGCACGATCTGGTGGAGATTATTTCTAGGTTGCGGAAAGATCACCCCTCCCTGCCGATATCGATGACCACCAATGGTGTGGGACTCGCCAAGAAGGCGGCGCCCCTCAAGGCCGCTGGGCTGACCAGAGTAAATGTGTCGCTTGATTCCTTACACGAGGAGACCTTTACGAGGTTGACCCGCAGACCGTTCCTGGACCAAGTGTTGGCGGGCGTGGATGCCGCCTGGGATGCGGGCCTCGGCCCGGTCAAACTGAACGCTGTGCTGATGCGAGGCATCAATGATGCGGAAGCTCCAACGCTGCTTAGTTGGGCCTTGGAGCGTGGCTACGAGCTGCGCTTCATTGAACAGATGCCTTTGGACGCGGACCATGGATGGACACGTCGAGACATGGTTACCGCTGCCGAAATCCGCGAACTGCTTTCCACGGATTTTATCCTGAGCCCCAACTCCCATTCCCGTGAAGGGGCACCGGCTGAACGCTTCGACGTACGACGGCGGGCGATTGGAACCGAGCGGCTACCGGAGGGGAACGAAGGTGCGCTACATGGTCCCCCCGTGGGGACTGTCGGCATCATCGCCTCTGTGACAGAGCCGTTCTGCTCGGATTGCCGCCGAACCAGGATCACAGCCGAGGGCAAAATTATGAGTTGCCTCTTCTCCCGGGAAGAAACCGACCTTCTGAGCGTGCTGCGATCAGGAGGCAGCGACGAGGATATCGTGCAACGTTGGCGGGACGCCATGTGGCTCAAACCCAAGGCTCACGGAATGGACCACGTGGGACTGGATGCTCCGGACTTCGTCCAACCAGACCGCAGCATGAGTGCTATCGGAGGATGACACCAATGAAAGTACGCTACTACGCCGCCGCGTCTTCGGCCGCAGGTCTAGGGGAGGAGCAGTTCCAACTGGCCGAAAAGGCCACGGTGGCGGATCTGATCCAAGCAATACTGGCCGTGGAGCGCCCGAAACCTCCCGAGGGCACTCCGCCGCTCCATCAGATCCTGTCCCGGAGCAGCTTCTTGCTTAACGAGGTTGTCGTGCGGAACCAGTCAGCTACCGTCAAGGCTGGGGACACGGTTGATGTCCTACCTCCATTTGCTGGAGGTTAGCCTCTCGATGGTGGTCACGATAGCGTAAAGCTCGGAATAAATTGGGGATTATACGTTCCTAGCACAGCTGACATGGCTATATCCTGCAGCTGACCTTCGCCGACCATCCGGTGCACCTGGCTTTTCAGAGGCTGCTGCGTCTGCTAGCGCTATTCACCCCGAACTAGCAGAAGCACGACGTACGCCAGACGGGCATGCGCGGCCATCTCGCGGTTCGCAGACACTGCGCGCGAAACCCAATGCGCCCCTCCGGTGGCAGAAAGCCTCACTTAGGACGCATACAGGTGGAGCAGTGAGATGCACCTGCACGTGTGAACTTCTGCCTCGAGTCCGGTTTTCCGATGACGAGCACAAACAGCGTTCCTCCGGACGGGTCGTCGTTTATGCATGGTTCTACAAAATGCCCACCGTAGTTGTTCGTAGATGTCGTGCAGAAAATCACAGAGCGTAGTGCATGATGAAAGTCGTTCGAGGGAGTGAAGCATGAAACTACCTGCTATTAGCTACACATCGCCGGCTTCAATGGATGAAGCCTGCGCAGTGCTGTCAGCCGACGATGACTCCAAAGTTATCGCCGGCGGGCAAAGTCTTTTGCCAGTAATGGCTATGCGATTGGCCCAACCCACGGTCGTCGTGGACCTCGCGAAGATTCCGGGTCTAACGGCTTTGGAAGAAGTCGGAGAATACGTCCGGTTTGGGCCCATGGTCACCCATGCAACCATCGTGAGTTCACCACTTATTGCCAAGCTTCTGCCGATGATGTCCTCAGCCGGATCGCACATAGCTCACCCGCAGATACGTAACCGGGGAACGCTTGGTGGTTCTCTGGCTCACGGAGATGCGGCCGGTGAATGGCCGTTAGTTCTGCTGGCGCTGGACGGCATGGTGGAGGTTCAAAGCGTGAGAGGGAAGCGCACCGTCGAGGCCGATGACCTGTTCGTCGGACCATACATGACTAGCATTTCTCCTGACGAGATCATCACTGATATCTGGATGCCCTCCCGGCCGAAGGGATGGGCGTATGGTGAATTTGCCAGACGCTCAGGCGACTATGGTCTCGCCAACATCGCTGTCGTTCTAACAATTGAGGACTCTGGCATCGTCGATGCCAGGATCGCCGTCGGCGGTGCGGTGGGCAAGATACAGCGAGTGACCGTCGCAGAGGACCTCCTAAGAGGATCGACAGTCACGGCAGACCTGGCCGTGCGGGCGTCCATCGCGGGTGCGGAGTCGCTCACGTACATATCAGACATGCACGGCTCAGCTGAATATAGGCATGGCCTAGTACAGGAGCTGATCCGACGCACCATTCTTGAAGCAGGAGCACGCACGTGACATCACCTTTGCCATCGGACCGCATTGACATTGACATCGAAATAAATGGTCGCCGTCGAACGGTCGCTGTTAATGCCCGCGATACTCTGGCTGACCATCTGAGAAACGATCAGAACCTCAATGGAACGAAGCTGGGGTGTGAGCATGGAGTGTGCGGTGCGTGTACGGTCCTTCTCGATGGTGCAGCTGTACGATCTTGTCTTACTCTTGCCGCGCAGGGCGATGGAAGGACCATAAGGACGGTAGAGGACCTTTCCAATGGAAGCTCGCTCAGCCCGCTCCAGGAATCCTTCAAAAAGCATCACGCCCTTCAGTGCGGATTCTGCACCGCCGGGTTCCTCATGTCTGCGACGGAGCTGCTTGACTCCAACCCCAGCCCGACACGAGAAGAAGTAGTCGAAGCCCTAAGCGGCAACTTGTGTCGGTGCACCGGCTATCAGACAATTATCGACGCTGTCCTGGACGCAGCAGGCCAGATAGGAAACGACAATGGATAACCCGCACCTCATTTCTCCGCCTATCACGAGGAATGTGATTGGCAAGCGTGTGCCTCGCAGCGAGGATGCCAAACTTCTAACAGGCCGGGGCAAGTACCTGAACGACATCAATGTCGACGGCCAGTTTCACGCCTGCCTAGTACGCAGCCCTGCAGCCCACGCGCGGATTAGTAGCATCGAAACGACGCAGGCAGAAGAGTTTCCTGGCGTGCACCTTGTCTGGACGGCTTCCGACATCGAAGAATTTTGCCCAGGGATAGAGGCGCAGTTCAGCGCTGACGGCTGTTTGCCGATGACCATGCCACTTTTGGCTAAAGACGTCGTCCGTTACGTGGGCGAGCCAGTTGTTCTAGTCATTGCGGACACGCGAGCTATCGCCGAAGATGCGTGCGATCTCGTTAACTTGGAGCTCGAACAGATTAAAGCGGTGCTGGATCCGCGCACTTCCATTCAAGGTGGTCCCGTAGCCAACGGCGAACGGCCAGACAACGTCGGGATCCGTGGGCGTGCAACCTTCGGCGACATTGACCAAGCCTTCAACGAGGCCTCCCACGTAGCTTCAGCGTTGTACCACCCTGGCCGGGTCGCTGCCGCGCCCATGGAAACCAGAGGCTGTCTTGCGGACTACGACTGGACCCAGGACCGGCTCAAGCTCTGGGTGTCGACGCAGATGCCGCACTACGTAAAGTTGTGCCTGAGCCTCTTTTTGGGCTTCGACGAATCGCGCTCTGAAGTTTTGTCCCCGGACACCGGCGGCGGATTTGGCCAAAAGGCGCATGTCTTTCCCGAGGAAATGTTGATGCCTTTGGCCTCCAAGCACCTTCAGGCACCCGTTAAGTGGGTCGAGGATCGCCGTGAAAATCTCCTTGCCGGCTCCCATGCTCACGAGCAGTTTGTAACAATCCAATACGCAGCCACTGACGAAGGAAAGGTAACCGGCGTGCGAACTCACGCGCTGGTTGACGGAGGCGCTTACCACATGCCGCCGCAAACCATGGCAGTTGAGAGCTGGTGTTCAGTCGCCGTCACGCCAACCGGGGTCTACGACATCCCGGCCACGGAGTACGTTTACGAAGCAGCCGTCACCAACAAGTGCCCCATGGGAGCTTACCGCGGCGTGGGATACATGGCCGGGACACTCGCTAGGGAATGCTTGATGGATGATCTGGCTCGTCAGATCAAGATTTCCCCATTCGAGATCAGGCGGCGTAACGTCGTCCGCGAATTCCCATGGAAGAACCCTCAAGGCATCGACTTTGATGAAGGCTCGTGGCTAGCAACCATCAATACTTTGGAAGAGATGGTCGATTATCCGGCTTTCCTAAAACGTCAAGAAGCGGCCCGAAAAGAAGGTAAATACCTTGGGCTTGGTATCAGCGTATTTGTGGAAAGCAGTGGCGAAAGCACTGGCATGCTCCAAGCTCACGGGATGCACGAGATTTATCACGACACGGCAACCGTCAAAATGGATTCAACAGGCTCGGTCACTGTAACTTCAGGGCTGAACTCGCAAGGGCAGGGCCACCAGACCACTCTCGCTCAAGTGGCCGCTGATGTTCTCGGCGTACCCTTCGAAGCGATCAGTGTTGATGCAGGAACTTCGACAAAGGGCGCCTATGGCAGCGGAACGGTTGGCAGTCGTGCTGGTGTCATCGCCAGCGGGTGCGTCAATCGAGCCGCCCACGCCATCCGGGAGAAACTGGTCGCAGTTGCGGCTAATATGCTTGAGGCTTCGGCGCAGGATATCCTCTTGGAAGACGGTGCTGCCTTTGTAGCTGGAGCACCGGAGTCGCGATTGAATATCGCAGACGTTGCGTCGGCAATCTACTGGGATGCATCCAAGTGGCCCGAAGGGTTTGACCCTGGGATGGAGTTCACGAGAGCCTGGGACACGTCACGACCGATGTTTTCGAACGGCGGGCACGCAATGATTGTGGAACTCGACCCTGTTACCGGCTTCGTCAACGTTGAAAAAGTGTTCTCGGTAGAAGACTGCGGAGTCATGATTAATCCCACGATTGTTGAGGGACAGATTCGAGGCGGAGTGGTTCAGGGTATCGGTTTGTCTCTATTTGAGCAGTTGGTTTATGACAAGGCCGGCAATCTCTCCACTACCTCGTTTTTGGATTATCAGACTCCGACGATGGATGTTTCTCCTCCCTTCGAAATTCGACACCTCGAGACTCCGTCGAAGATATCTGCGTCGGGTGTAAAGGGCATGGGCGAGTCGGGACTGATCGCAGCGCCTGCTGCGGTTCTCAACGCTGTCAACGATGCTCTTTCACCCTTTGGTACGGCTCTCTATGAACTTCCTGCAACTCCTGAGAAGATCGTCCGTGCAACTCAAGGAACGGTGGACCTTGATGGCCCCGTGGACTGGGCAGAACTCTGGGATCGAGCGGCGGCACCCGTCCTCGATCGAGGCTCAATGGAAATGCAGTAGGTTGTAGTGCTCTTTCATGGAGTGCGCACCGGCATCCAGCCGCGTGAACTATTGAAAAGGAATTGCTTTGTCATATGACACAATTGTAGTTGGAGGGGGTTTCAGCGGGCTAAAGACGGCTCGCGACCTCGCCGGCGCAGGGCAAAATGTCTTGCTGCTTGAAGGTGGAAACCGCCTTGGTGGACGAGCCTACTCGAGAGAATCAAGCACTGCGCCGAATTTGCGGGTTGAAATTGGAGGGGCTTACCTTCATCGCGAACATCACCCACGCCTTGCCGCTGAACTAGACAGATATGGCATTGCCACGATCACCGCTCCTGAATTCAGCGCATTCCGTCACCAACTAGGCCCGGATGCACTAAACCAGGCATTTCCTATTCCTGGTTCTGAGGCTGTGCCTATGGAAGCGGCGATCTACACTCTGCTGCGCGACGCTCACCGCATCGATTTGCAGAGGGGTTTGGAGAATCAAGGCCTCGAAGACCTCGATGTACCCCTCATCGAGTACGTTGAGTCACTGGGGCTCCCAACTGTGTCCAAAAAGTTTCTCTTAGCCTGGGCATGGAACATGACTGGGCAACCCGCGGAGGAATCCTCTGCACTCTGGGCGCTGCAGCTTGTCGCCGCTCATCACTACAGTCTCCTTGGTGTGGTGCTTTCGCTGGATGAGGTTTTCGCCAACGGTTCTGACGAACTGGTCAATGCGATGCGGTGCGACGTCCCGGAACTACGAATGGGCGTCGTGGTGAAAAGCATTGACCAGTCGGCCGAAATTATTCGAGTGACGGATCATGAGGGACAGGTGTACGAAGCGCGTGCTGTAGTGGTGGCAGCTCCGATGAATACCTGGCGTCGGATTAGCTTCGCTCCCACCCTGCCGGAACAGCGGCTTTCCGTTATTGAAGAAGGGCATGGTGGCCGAGGTCTGAAGCTTTTGATCCACGTCCGCGGAGCCGAAGAAGGAATCGCATGCGTCGGCGACGGAATCTTTCCTACGCTTTACGACTACTGTAAAGTCTCCGACAGCGAGCGGCTCCTCGTGGCATTCACTGACTCAGGTTCATTCGATCCCCGGGACCTTGAAGCCATTGAAGACGCTGTGCACTACTATCTGCCAGAGGTCGAAGTTTTGGGTGTGGACTACCATGATTGGCTCGCCGACCCACTTTTTGAGGGTCCGTGGGTATCTCCGCGGGTTGGACAATTTAGCCGTATACACAAGCAACTGGGGGAACCATTTGATCGTGTTCACTTTGTGGGGTCCGATGTTTCGCTAGCCTTCCCCGGTTACATTGAAGGGGCCCTGGAAACAGCAGAGCGGGCTGTTGAGGCTATTCTCCGCTCGTCGGTCCGGACCGCCCTCTCTCGGTAAGAGCCGATTGGGGGAGTAGAGCTAAGAAGCTTTGGAGTGTCCGTCTCTGCTGGATGGCGTGGACAAAGCGGGATTGCCGGCACGACCTAGTCCAGTCAGGGACGGCCACT
Organism: Arthrobacter sp. 9V; assembly: GCF_902506065.1. Lineage (GTDB taxonomy): Bacteria > Actinomycetota > Actinomycetes > Actinomycetales > Micrococcaceae > Arthrobacter. The sequence continues at coordinate 2,691,593 of NZ_LR732912.1, read as the reverse complement.
TCAAATGGCAAGTGATGTTCGGGTCTTAACCGTGCGGGTTGAGTGAAGTTGTTGCCCTCTTGGACCGGCCAGATTTTTTCTCTTAGAGTACCTCCCGCCATCGGTGTCCGCCCACGACGTGATAAACCGTTGCTGATCGAAGCAAGCCTGCGGCGTCGTCGTGCCGTGCAGCTTGCCTGCCCACTGAACGCCGTTCGATATTTGCGTCGGCGTTACGTGACCGAACAAAATTCAATGCCCCATGCTTAGGCAGTCCCCTTGACCACCAGGATCTCTGCGGGCGAAATTGTCTTATTGATTTCCGGCAAGGATCTCGAGGAGAATTTGCCATCCCCGTCGGGAGACCAGCGTGTGGACTGCAAATCACCAAAAACGACAGTCGATGCAGCAAGAGCCGCCGCTTTGTGTGCGTACTTGCGGTGTAACAGCCCAAAACAAATGAGGAGATGAAGGACTATGTCTGGTGGTGCAATTGCAGGTCTTATTGCTGCTGGCGTGTTCGCAATTCTAGTATTGCTGCTCGCCGTGCCCATTTTGAAGCTGGGTAAAGTGCTCGACGAGGTGGTGACAGCCATCAAGGCCATGAGCGACGGCGCCACGCCGCTCCTGGACGAGGTTACGGCCACCGTCTCTACCACACACCAACAACTCAAGAAGGTAGACGGCATATCGACAAACGTTTCGGATGCTAGCGCAAATATCTCTGCGCTATCGTCCGTGATTGCCGCCGCAATAGGGTCCCCGCTGATCAAGGTGGTGGCTTTCAGCCACGGCGTGAGCAAGGCACTAGCGGACCGTACGAAACCCACCGCCCGACGCCGCGCTAAATAGGAACGAGACTGCCGTGATAAGACGACTCGCCTGCATGGGAATCGGTGTCGCCGTTGGCATGATCGCATGCCGGAAGGTCAACGAAGCAATGTCAGCACTGGGACCGAAAGGACTAAACCGGGCCGTAAGTCAGGTGGTAGACGAGGCGTCCGAGTTCAGCAACGTTCTTCGAACCGAGATGCGGACACGAGAAATAGAACTGCGGGCTGCCCTTAACGTCGACTGGACCAACACGCAGCCCATGGTCCGGTAAGACCGGGATGTATTCAGCGGAACAGGCCATAGTTCCCTACCTAGAAAAGCAAACTGCACCGCCAGGCCATCCTGCACGTTCCATTGCAGACCCAGAGGGCTAGCGCAGTTCCCTGCGTGCTAATCACGTCCTGTGTGTGACGGGCGGTTGTCCACAGCGGCGGGCCAGGAAGGCCGCTCCAGTTCGGGCTCTTGGAGTATGCCCGGGATTGCGCTTACGCCCTTCCATCCAATTCCGCACCTGCCAGGTCTGGCTGCGATGTACGGTAGCTTCTCCACTCAACTTTCAATATCTCCGGCGGCCCTGGCAGGGGATGGGGCTCTTGAGGCTTCCCGGGCGACGACCTCTCGGGAGAGAACCGCGGCTGTGTATTCCTCATGAGTCCAGCCGGGCCTCCCGAGCTTGGCTTGCGATCCTCTCCGCCGCTTCCATCGCTTAGGTCATCAGGCGAGCTTCACGTCATTGAAAACGACCCCGAGCCTCCGGTCGTGGTCCGCAAGATCCCGCAGCCCGGCCGTGGCCCCAAGATCTAGGGTGGCTTCCTAAGCTGCGTCCGGTCAGGGTAATGGTGACGGTCTCCACGGCCTGCTATGACATCGACGGACTTTCCAATTGGCTGCGGAAGAACGGAGTAGTCGTTGGATCCCATTCGAACGAAGTAGTCGCGCGGGAGTCGGACCCGCGCGGTGACTTCGGTCACGGGCGCAACCGTCGGTAGCGCCGGCATTGCTGCTTTATTCAGGCCGATCAGCGATCGGGCGCCGGTCCGTCGGACCAACCGGGCATTGGCTTTGGCATCCACCGGGAGGCACAGACGGTGAAATAGGGCGAGTTGAGGGATGGGGCGGGCCCAAAGGAAGTCTCCAGGAACTGGTTGGCCCGCTTCGCCATGCCCTTGCTCTCCGGATCCTAGGTCTGAACTGCACTATCTTGGCCGCGGTAACCCCAGCGAACACCCTCGACGCCTGCGGAGTAGCTGTTCCGGCGTCCGATGCCGTTTTCATTTGTCCCAGATCAGTCGCCGTTGACACCGCGGAACCGCGCCCAGGGATTCGATCGGATTCCACATCCCCGCCAGCAGGTCATCGGTCACCGGGACGGGATCACCCGGCCCATGATGAAGCGTGAACGCGAGGACACCAGCACCGGCAGCATCCGGGGTTTGCCTGCGCCGACGGGTATCCGCGCCTAGGGGAAGCACAGGTCGCACTGCGCCTAATAGCAGGGTTCGTAACTCATTCGGTCAGCAGGTCCGCCGGGGCGTACATCGGCTGGATCCGGCCACGTTCTCACGGAACCATGCCGGGGGACCCGCACCAGCCCACCCGCTCGGTCGGCCAGAACGTTGCCTGCATCGTGCTGGTTCTCATTCAACAGCGCACGAATAGCTGGTTCCACCGCTTTAATCCTGGAGTCCTCCGACGCCCGCACGTATCCCGGCGGCCCGTCAGCCCTGACAGCTTTCTCGACGGTGGTCCCGGGAGATAGCCAACCGCGCTGCTATCGACCTCATTGTCTCGGCAAGGTGCGACCGCGGAGTAAGCGTCCTATCCTCAACTGTTATCCCCTACCCAATCAGTTCGAACAGGCGGCCCGGTTTTCGACCGCCAGCGAAACTGAGTTCTATCCGGCATCGAGCGCTCACTAGCCAGGGGACTTAACCTCGACGGCATGCCAAAGCCGCAGGGAATGCGTGGCTGCGCATACCCCGCGGCTAGACAATCCAGCGAGAGTGATAAAACGGGAGGGTTCGTGCTCCGATTTTTTGATTCGGGCGCACCGCAGTTCCCCCGCGTAGCCCCGGTAAGGCGTCCTGAGCCGTACCCGGGGCGCCGTACCACGAGTGATTTGCCATCGCGCCACTCCTCAAACTCACGAGGAATCGAGATCACTTCGTCGGTCATCCCGTATGACAGTTCCGACAGGCTAAGCGATTGCTGCCCATCGCACTGTCCTGCGTGGAGAAGATCTCATTAGGGTTGAATGCCGTGATTTCTACACGCAAAAGCGTCAACTGTGGCCTCAACGATCTGTTGGTAGCCTGTGCATCGGCATATGTTCCCTGAAATGGCCTCTCGGGCCGTTGCAGCATCCATCGTAACGTCGTCATCGTCGTATAGAGGCTTGAGCGTCATGAGAAAGCCTGCGGTACAGAAACCGCACTGCAGTGCATGACATTTCGAAAAGGAGCTTTGCAGCGGGTGAAGGTCACCCTCCTGCTGAAGGCTCTCGACTGTTTCAATTCGAGCGTCGTGAGCCTGAACTGCCAGCGTCGTGCATGAGCGCACAGGCTGCCCGTTCATCAGAACTGTGCATGAGCCACAGACTCCGTGCTCACAACCTACACGTGTGCCCTTGAGTTGCAGGTCATCACGCAGAAAATCCGCGAGCAGCCGACGAGGTTCAACATCGGCCTCGTGGTTGACTCCATTTACTTCAAGTTTAAGGTGAAACGCGTTCATCGTTAATCCATGCTTTCCATTGTCGGTGTCGCGCGATGAACGGCCTGTGTCAAGGTTCGTTCGACGAGGGTACGAATGACCTCCCGGCGGTAGGCGGAAGTGCCATGCACGGTGGAGACCGGCTCAAGGTCGTTCACTGCGGCCTTGGCTGCCGCGGCGATATCTGTTGTAGTGAGTTCGCCGTCTATGAGTAGACTTTCGGCGTCATTACAGCGGATCGCCGTGGAACCGCCCCCTAAGACGGTGATCCTTGCACTCACGCATCGCCCGTGGTCGTCCAACGTGACCATTGAGGCAGCGCCTCCAATGGCGTAGTCGCCGTGTCTGCGTGAGAATTCATCAAAAGCAGCCCCTGTCCGCGCGGGCGGCATGGGTACGCTGACTTCGACGATAATTTCGTCAGGAAGGATGCTTGAAACGAAATGGGACACGAGAAGGTCCTTGATTGGAATCCTTCGTTCGCCACGAAGCGACATCGCCGTGACGTGGGCGTCGAGTGCCAGGAGGACAACTGGCAATTCGGCGGCGGCGTCGGCATGTGCAAGCGAGCCACCGATCGTTCCCCGTGTGCGAATCTGCGGATGGGCTATCCAAGCCGCAGCTTCTGGCAGGAGCGGAAGGTTCTGCAGGATCGTCTTTGAGGTAATCAGTTTCGCATGGCGCGTTAGGGCGCCAATTTTCACCGTCTGGTCAACTTTTTTGATATTGGCCAGCCCGGGCACGCGGTTGATGTCAATCAATAGTGACGGACGTGCCATTCGGAAGTTCAGGAGTGGGACCAGACTTTGTCCGCCGGCGATGATTTTTGCGTCATCTCCCCCATCCGCCAAGAGGTGGAGCGCATGCTCGACCGAATCAGCAACAACATAGTCGAAAGAAGGTGGCTTCACAGGCTGTGCCGCCTGCCGCGGTCATTGTTCATGTCACTACCTTGCCCTTAGACGAAGGTTCTCCGCTCTGCGTCATGCGACAAATCTTGGCTCCGTCCTACGCAGAACCGACAATTGGGGGATTCGTCGTACAGTCTTGGAAATCTACGTCATGGAATTCTTGGATTCAGCAATGGACCTCAACAGCCGGTGAAGCCGTAGCGCAACAAGGAGCTCAACATGGCGCTCTGCCACGTCGACTCCAAGTCTTTCCTCAACGGACTTCAGTCGGTAGGCCACAGTGCGCTCATGGACCTGGAGAGCCGCTGCCGCCGCGACAGCGTTGCAACCAGATGCAAAATAGGCAGTTAGCGTCTCGCAGAGTACGTCTCTTCGAGGGTCACTGAGCAGAGGGCCTAATTGCTGAGCGACCAAGTCACGAACGGCCTGCATGTTGGTCACGAACACCGATTCCAAGGCCACATCGGCGTATACTGTTAGCTGTTTTCCTGTTAGTCGTCCTACCTTGTAGGCACGCCAGGCTCGTTGATGACTGCGTCTGAAGCCGGCGAACCCCTTATCAAGGGTCCCCAAAGCCAAATGGACTCCACGCGGAAGTTCCATTGCAGCGAGTGTTTCAACAAAATCAAGGTTGCCCTTAAGTGCCAACCACCCGAGGAACGCCCCACCTGTACTCTCCAGCACCAACCGTTCGTCAGTTTTGAGCTCGATGCCGACACGTTCAATAGTGCCTTTTGGGTCCTCGCCCCAAGCGACTACGGACAGATGCTGCGCTTCAAACGGGTACGCTGCTCCAGGGCGGGCGCTACGGCGACCCGCGATGAAGTCGCGCAGCTCCGACCTAAGCCGATGGTCCTCTGATTTATAGAAGAAGCGATGCTGTTCTGAACGGTAAGCGTCAATGACGTTGGCAACAACGACGTCGTGCCAATCATGTTGACGACCGGATACCCACTTCTGTACTTCCAATTGCTCCGAAGCATCCGGGATGAGCGTGGTGGTAAGGTCCAGCAGAACATCCCACATGGCTGATTGCAGCACACGATACGTATGGATGAGTTCGAGCAGGTCAGCGCCGGCCTGAGCTGCGGCCCGTGCTTCCAGGGTGGCTTCGGCAAGAAAGTTGTCAGCTGGCTCTTTTTCGCCAGCAAGGCCCCTGCTCATGGACTGAAGAGCAGCGGTAAGCCGCTCAGATCGCCGTAGGGCAAGTGCAGGGTCCAGGCCCACACCAGTCTGAGCGTCGTCATTCATACGACGAGCCATGGACTCGGAGAGCTGGTCTATATCTGCTGCTATTGCGTCCGAAATTGCGGACAAGTGCTGTGTCTGAATCATGATCCTAGTTCGTCAGCTTCGCAACCTTCGGCTCAAGCCGACTCTGTTGGTAGTCTCAGTGTATGACTATTGAGGAAGGGCTGGTTGAACTTTCGGTTGCCGTCAAGGCAAGAATTCCTGAAATTTACGACTGTATCCGTGCCAGACTCCAGTACGCCTATGAAGGCTACTCATCGACGACCCGCAACTCCTCGCTGACCACAGCCGAGTCCGAGACTGTTGCCGCGTCGCTTCGTGATGTCCTCGAATACATTGGACAGGACAGGGTGGGAGATGTCAGAGCATCCAACGAAACCCTTCGCGAGGTTCAATTGGCAGCGAGGGCAGGGGTCGACCTTCAGCACTTGCTGAAGGGATCTCGAGCCGCCCAGGCGGCATTGTGGGAATTTGTGCTGGAGGAAGCCCACCGAACTATCCCAGACCCCACACAACGATCCAAAGTTCTTCGGCATGCCAGTGCAAGCCACTTCGCTTGGAACGATAAAGTGACCGCCTCCATTATTGAGACTTATCAGATGGAGACCACTTCATTTTCCAGACAAAGCCAGAATCGTCGGAAGCTTTCAACGTTGAGGGCGCTCCTGGCAGGGCTACCGATCGATTCAACAGTGTTTTCCTATAACCTCTCAGGTCGGCATCTGGCTGCGGTCGTCTCGGGAGAAGGCGTCGAATCTATCGCCAGGACACTCGGAAGCGCAGCACGGATCCGTCCGTTGGTAATCACTGCTGAAGACGAGACCGGCTACATCTGGGTCGAATGGTCCAGTCGCATGCCACCCCCTCAAGAAGCTGTCCGCGGCTTAACCCTGCCGAAAGGTACCCGCGTTTCATTTGGATCAGTGAGCGAAGCGTTGGAAGGATTCGCGGTCTCTCACCGACAAGCCCTTGAATCCGATTTGGTGGCCCAGAAACTTGGGAGGCAGATAACGTGGTACGACGAAGTGATGCTAGAGGCCTTGGCCATGCGGGATTTGGCCGCCGTCTCGGCTTTCATTTCTGACGAGTTGGGGGATCTTGGTTCGCACCAAGACCCCCCAAACAGGCTGGTCGAGACCCTCGAAGCCTATTTCGCCTCGGGACAAAACGCAGCGTCAGCTGCCTCGCGCCTGGGCGTTCACAGCAGAACTATCGCTTACCGTCTAAAGATCATTGAGGGCAAAATAGGTTCCGCCGGATTGCTACGGGACGAGTTGCCCGTTGCCATCAGGCTCTCCAGAATGGTCGATGCAATGAAGTTGGAGCCAGGGGCCCCAGCGGATTCGCCGGGGCTCCCGCTTCCTGCGCATTAGAAGGTTTCTGCCCCTTGGACAACGCCACCCAAAAGACCTACTCGACCAAGAACCAAATTTCCTTGAAGGGCTCGTGGAACACCCAAGTGGAAGTGTGTCCCTTAGGTAGGAACACTAAGTCACCTACTGTCACGAGTACGCCCTCTTGGCCGGCAAGACTGAGCGTTGCAGAGCCTTCGACAACATAGATAATCTCGTTGTCGGTCAGCTCGTATGTCGTGGTACACGGCTGCGAGGTGAAGATACCTGTGCCGAACTGAGGAGAGGACCTTCGTTCGAACAGGGTATAACCGTGACCGTCAGGGTTGCCCTCATGAATGGTGACACCCTCCGGCTGCCATGACTCGAGCGCTGCGGTGCCTGCGCTGACTTTCAGGATCTTAGACATGGTGATCCCATCCAGTCGTTGAAGGGACGGGGTTTTTGCCGTCCACCAGAACATCCTGCAGCCAATCTGCCATATCAAGACGGGGACGCAAGCCCAGGTTGTGACAGCAGTGATCGCCGTCTTTTTCGACTACGAGAGTCAAAACTTCCGGTGGAACAAGGCCGAGGATTGTATCAATAAATGTCAGCGGAACCTCGTCGTGCACCCCGTGCAGTACATACGTGGGGCAGGCCAAGTTCTGCAAGACGTGCCTGGTTTCAAGTGACGCGTGAACGTGTTCCCGCGCCTCTTCCAGAGTGTCAACCTTGGAGACGTACTTCCAACTCTCCTTGGTCAGTGGAGTTTCGAGGTCCCAGTAGTCCAAGTCAGAGAAGCCGCCCCAAGAAATGCAGGCAGCGAGCCGGGGCTCACATGCTGCTGACTTGAGCGCGTAGTTGCCTCCGAGGCTGCGACCCAGTACTCCGATTGCATCTGCACGGACGGTTTCCAGCCCGCTCAGGAAGTCCACGACAGCGGAGGTGTATTTTTCATAGTCACCGGAAATTCGCTTGTGTTCAAACATTTCGCCTTGCCCCGGACCGTCGAAAGTGGCCGTGGCCATTCCGCGTGCGAGGACCAGATTCTCCATCTGGTAGCTTTCTTCCTTGGTGCTTTCCAAGCCTCCCAGCATAATGACAGCCGGGTGAGGTCCAGGGCCTTCTGGAAAGCGGACGTAGACAGGCATGGGGATACCATCAACGACCAGTTCGTGACGTTCGGCGGCTGGGGACAAGAGCGGTGCAGCTTTCTGGTACAGCTCGACCTTCCTTGCCTGCCCCTTCTGCCTGCGGTCGTCGAACCAGAGGAATTGAGCGTACTGCGCGCAAAGTGAAGCCGACATGAGGAACTCCCCGGCGGACAGGGTGTGGCCGAGGGCTACCTTTTTCTCTGCTTCTCTCTCATATTCACTTGCGAGGTTCATCCAGTAGTCGAACCAGGTCACCTCGGTGGGACGATCGCGGGCGCCAACCATGTCCGAGTAGGAAACGCCGTCCAGAATGAGACGCCCCCAGTTCAGCATTTCATCCTCAGGCTTTAGTGGTGAAGTTACAGCCATACTGCTATCTCCTATAGTCAATTTCCGATACCCTGCGCAAGGGCCTGAGGAACGATCATGCTACGGAAGCATGGCTAGGGCGCCTACTAAGTGCGAATACTTGGGTCTCCTTTTTGTCAATGCCTGAACATCCCGCCCGGACCTGCCGGTGACATACTGGGCGCATGATGGCAAAGGCTAAAGCGCTCACTTCTGACAGCAGTCCGTCCGGCGGGGAGTCTAAGAACAGGCAGGCATGGATCGGGCAAGGGGTTCTGCGGCGGGAAGACCGTCGCCTCCTCACTGGGACAGCGACGTTCGCTGGTGACCTGAATGTGCCCGGGCAACTTCACATGAGAATCGTCCGCTCGACTCATGCACATGCGCGGATTCTGTCCGTGGACGTGGCAGAGGCCGAAAAGATTCCAGGCGTACGGATGGTAATAACCTCAGAGCACACTCGGCATCTGGGGTCAATTCTCTTGGAGGAGGTGGGCTACCACGAGATCTACGAAAACATTGAGGACTTTAGTCATCCTGTACTGGCCGTGGACAAGGTGCAGTATGTAGGGCAGCCAGTCGTTGCCGTGCTTGCCACCAATCCCTACATTGCCGAAGACGCAGCTGAGTTAGTTTCCATTGAATACGATCCCCTCCCAGTTCTCCTTGACCCGGAAGAAGCCCTGCACGGGGATATCAAACTCTTCCCGCGTGGTAACGAAGGTGCCTGCATCAAAAAGAAATATGGTGACATCGAGAAGGCATTCGCCGAGGCTGCCCACGTTACTAAGCACAAGTACGTCACTAACCGGCATTCGGGTGTGCCCATGGAAACTCGAGCAATCATGGTGCAACCTGACCCCGCAAGGGACACTCTGTTCATATGGGGAACCGTGCATGTTCACGACAACCGAAGAATCATCGCAAAAATGCTGAACCTTCCCGAGGTCAACGTCCGTATGAAGCATGTTGAAATTGGCGGGAACTTCGGAGTGAAGGGTGGAGTATTCCCGGAGAATGTTATTGCCGCCTGGGCCGCCAGGTCGCTGGGCATGCCGATCAAGTGGGTCGAGGATCGCAATGAGCACATGGTTACTGCGTCCCATGCTCGGGAGATGGTGCACATTCTTGAACTCGCACTCGACGCCGAAGGCAAGATTCTTGGAATGAAGGACGAGATCTTTCACAATCACGGCGCCTATTTCAGGCAGGCAGAACCACTGGTCAGTGACATCACGGCCGGAATTGTGTTCGGCCCGTATCGCATCCCAACTTACGACGCTACCCTTCATGCCGTCTTTACCAACAAGACTCCCGTAGGTGCTTACCGTGCACCTGGCCGGTATGAAGCCACCTTTGCCCGTGAGCGGATATTCGATTTGGCCGCTGAAGAGATCGGTATGAGTACTGCTGAGTTCCGGCGGCGAAACCTCCTGATTGAAGAGGACCTCCCTTGGGCTCCCGGTCTCGATATCGTCCATGAGCCTTACCACTTCGACTCCGGCGATGTAGTCAAACACTTCGGGGAAGCTCTGGAGGCGGCAAACTGGTCAGAGTGGCTTGAAGAATGCGAGCAACTGCGTGCCCAAGGGCGCAAAGTCGGTGTGGGCATGGGCATCCTCATGGACAAGGCCGGCTTGGGACTTTTCGAGACAGGCGGAGTTGAAGTCAGTAGTGCAGGCCGGGTTACAGTCACGACAGGTGGCTCTTCAGTCGGGCAAGGCATCGAAACGGTTTTGGCTCAAATCGTCGCAGAGGAGCTTCAGATCGCTCCCGAGAACATCGATATCGTGCATACCGATACCGAGCTTGTCCCAGAGGGTGTTGGCTCCTGGTCGAGCCGTTCCACGGTGATGGCGGGTGGCGCAGCGCGCAAGGCAGCCCTCGCGGTCGTGGAAAAGGCCAAACGACTGGCCAGCGAAATGCTGGAAGTGGATCCTGATGATCTTGAACTAGTTGCAGGCAGTTTCAAGGTAAAGGGCGCTGATAAGCAGATATCCATGTTCGACATCGCAGCCGCACGGGACCCATGGACCGCAGCGTTGGAAGATGACCGCCCTGGCCTCGCCGTTGATTCCATTTACTTGAACAACGCCATGAATTACCCCTACGGCGTGACACTCGTGCAGATCGAGGTTGATCCTGGTACTGGCGGCCATAAGATCCTTCGCTTCTTTACCTCCACGGAAGCCGGCAAAGTGATCAACCCGTTGACCACTAGGGGCCAAATTGTGGGTGCCGCCGTTCAGGGCATTGGCGGAGCGCTCTACGAAGAATTTCTCTATGAGGAGGACGGGCAGCCCATTACGACCTCGTTCATGGACTATTTGTTGCCAGGCGCGCAGGAGATGCCGGACGTGCAGTGCTTTGTCACTGAGGATGCCAAATCGCCAGACAACCCCTTCGGCGCCAAGGGCCTCGGCGAAGTTGGTTTGATTGCCGTAGGAGCGGCCGTCGCAGCTGCCGTAGATGACGCGATTGCAGACGGTACCCACATCGACCGTCTGCCAATCACGCCCGAGCAGATCTTCAGGCGCTGTCAAGGTTTGAACAAAGCAGAACTCTAACTTGTGTCTTCCGCCACTGGGACTTGATCGATGCTCTTACGAAACTGATCAGACCAACAAGCCCGTTGTCCCCAAACTCTATGAAAGGTCCACTGATGACCAAGGTACGACACGTATTTGCATGGCGGGTTGCCGAAGGCAACAGCCAGGAGGAAATCGTAGAAATCCTCAACACCCTTCCTCCGCGTCTGAACATCATTCAAGGATGGGAGATCGGAACACACTCCGGCGACCCTGGTGACAACGGTGCGCCGTGGGATGGTGTCCTAATTTCTGACTTTGCAAGCTGGGCAGACCTGGACACGTACTCCACAGATCCATTCCACCTTGAGGTAGTCGCGACTCTCATGCCCATGTTCGCTGACAGGGCAGTAGTTGATTACCAGATCGAGGACGCGGTATGAGTAACACTGCCAACGTGAGGGTCAGCACGAGCCCTTGGGGACCCGATGATGAGCGGGGCGCACTCAATCTGCTCAACGATTCGGTTCGTGCAGACGTTCTGCAGCGTGCCGACTCATCCAAGGTTTACGACCTGAGCGTGGACTACTTTGTCGGCATGCCCAGCTTCCAGGGAGCCGGAGATCCCAGCTATCAGATTTTCATGAGCCACACTCCACAAGGGACGCTCATCGACAACCTAAACCATGTCGGTGACGACATCAACAGGCACGTTTGCTATTCCGGCGACGTTGTGTTCATGTACACACACACCGGCACGCACATTGACGCCCTGAATCACTTTGGCGTTGACGGGGAAATCTACAATGGATACAAACCCGAGGAGCACCTCGGGAGCCGGACCTGGAACAAAGCAGGTGCGGAAACCATCCCTCCGATCATCACTCGTGGCGTGTTGCTGGACATCGCTGGTCTGAAAAAAGTCGATTGCCTGCCGGACTCATACGCCATTACCGTGGCGGACGTCCAAGAGGCTCTCGATAAGGCAGGACTGACATTGCAGGCCGGGGATGTGCCATTCGTACGTACTGGGCGTATGCGCTTCTGGCCGGACGGAACCAAAACCCTAGGCAACCCTCCAGGTCTTAGCTTGGAGGCTGCGCGGTGGCTTACAAGCCAAGACATTTCGGCTATCGGCGCAGACCAAGAATGCGTCGAAGTCGGCCCGTCCCAACACGAGGACAACTGGCTCCCTGGACACACGCACTTCCTGGCAGAAGCCGGCGTGCCGATGGTGGAACTACTGAATCTTGAGGACCTGGCGGCCGACGGCGTAGGCGAATTCTGTCTCATTGCCGCTCCAATCCGCCTCCGCGGAGCGAGCGGCGCCCCGATGCGTCCACTCGCCATGGCACTAAGGCCCACAGCATGAGCGCAACTACTGATCGCATCGCCATTGTCGGAGGATCTATTTCAGGTCTGACAGCAGCCCTGATGCTCCGGGATGCTGGCATCGAAGTCGACGTATACGAACGGTCTCCCCAGCCTCTTTCGGGTTTCGGAACTGGCATCGTGGTTCAGCCTGAACTCGTTCGTTACATCCTCGAACAGGGCATTGAACTGGAGTCCCTGAGTGTTCCTTCATCGTCAATGGAGTATGTCGACGCGCTGACCGGAACCAAGTTCGGGTCTGTCCCGGCAGAGTGGCGATTCACGAGTTACGACTCCGTGTACGGGGCGCTCTATAAGTTGTTTGGCCCGGATCGCTACCACACCAGTAAGTGTCTCGTCGGACTCGACCAGGACTCTGATGGGGTTGTAATGCGCTTCGCGGACGGCACCGAGTCCGAAACGGACTGGCTGATCGCCGCAGATGGCGGCGCTTCGGTTGTCAGAAAGCGGCTCTTGGGAATCGAGCCGCAGTATGCCGGTTACGTGACTTGGCGGGGCTTGCTTCAGCCAGGTGAAGTTTCAGATGAGGTCTGGGATTACTTCGATGGCAAGTTTACTTACGGGCTGCTCGAAGACGGTCATCTCATCGCCTACCCCATCCCCGGCGGAGAGCAGACGGAGTCACCGCGACTGAACTTTCAGTGGTACTGGAACGTCGCTGAAGGTAATGACATCGATGAACTGATGACAGACATTCGGGGCATCCGGCTTCCAACGTCGGTACACAACAACTCACTGAATCCCCACAACCTTCGCCAGTTCCACAGCAGGGGAGAACGTCTTTTCGCGCCTTTCAGCGCACTTGTTCTAAATGCACCTTCTCCGTTCGTGACAGTTGTGGCTGACGCCACGGTGGACCACATGGTTCACGGCCGCATCGTGCTGATTGGAGATGCGGCTGTAACTCCCCGTCCACACGCTGCCGCGGGTGGTGCCAAAGCATGCGACGATGCGCGGACCCTCGCAGAAGTGTTCGCGAAAAATGACGATCTGCCCAAGGCCCTGCAAGCCTGGGAATCTCGCCAATTGCGGCAAGGCAATGGGTATCTGCAGAAGGTACAGACGATGGCCGCCAGCCTGCAGCATGGTGGGCCGTTCGAACCCGGTAATCCTGCATTTGCGTTTGGCTTGCCCAAAGTAGACACAACATCCGTTCTCGATAGTTATTAAGGAATACCCAACATGGAGATGACGAACTCTTTCAATGTCCCCGTCCCCCCGGAGGAGGCATGGCCTGTATTGCTGGATCTCGAACGGATTGCGCCGATGCTTCCTGGAGCTTCCATCACTAGCGTTGACGGTGAGGAGTATGAGGGCAAAGCAAAGATCAAGGTCGGTCCAATCACCGCCGAATATGTCGGTGTTGCTCGCTTCATAGAGGTCGACGAAAAAGGCCGGCGCGCAGTCATCCAGGCACGTGCTAAGGATGCCCGTGGACAAGGCAACATGACAGCGACCATTACCGCTCGCCTTGAACCCGAAGCCAATGGAGCCACAGTCATCGTGGAAACAGAGCTTGATATGACGGGCAAAATCGCGCAGTTCGGGCGAGGCGTTATCAACGAAGCGGCGACTGCTATCCTCGGAGTCTTTGCCCAGAGGCTCGCCGTAGAAATGACCGGCGGGAGCGGACAGGCCAGCGGCCCGGCTACCGAAGTAGCCAAAAGCGAAGCGGGTGCAGGCGCGGAACTTCGGCGCGCGCCCCAGACAGAGCCAGAAGCGCTAGACCTCATCAAACTTGCCAAGGAAACACGAGCAGGCAAGAAGAGCCAGTCAGCGGAAGCACAAAGCCAGTCGCTGGGTCCGTGGCTGCCCACTCTCGTTTCTGTAGTAGCAGCCTTGATAGCGGTCTTCGCTGCAGGCGTTGCCTCCGGGCGTACCCGTAGGTCCTGAGCCTGATGGTTAAGAACGAACAAGCGCTGAACAAGGGGCAACTCACAGTAGCTGCGGTGCAAATGGAATTTGACTCGGCAGAGCCATTCAAATCCAGGGTTTCTCGACTGGAGCGCTTGGTTTCTGACGTTGAAGATGCAGACCTGATTGTGCTCCCCGAACTGTGGCTGCACGGTGGATTTTCCTATGAAACTTGGCGCGCTGACGCCATATCGCTTGATAGTGACGTACTTGTTCGCCTGTCCGCACTTGCCAAGCACAAGAAGGCGTGGTTGCACGCCGGATCGTACATAGAAGCAGGTCAGGGCGATGCCGCCGGGAGCATGTGGAATACTTCTGTACTTTACAACGCAGCCGGCGCGGTGCACGCGACCTACAGAAAGATCCACCGTTTCGGCTTCTCTGATGGGGAACCGAAGCTCATCGCGGCGGGCGACCAGCCTGTTGTTGTGGAAATTCAAGTGGGAGATGCTAGAGCTGCGACGGGGCTAAGCACGTGCTATGACCTTCGGTTCCCTGAGCTGTATCGCCACCTGTCCGCCGAGGGCACCGCTCTGAATTTGATACCTGCCTGTTGGCCGATGTCGCGAGTGGAGCACTGGAAGGTCTTGGGTCAGGCTCGAGCCATCGAGAATCAGTCATTTGTAATCCAGTGCAACATGACAGGGGTTGATCAAGGGATTGAGCTCGGAGGGAACAGTCAGATTATTGACGGCAACGGAGATATCCTTGCACGGGCCGGGCGTGAAGAAACGGTTATTTCTGCCTCGCTCGATCTCGATGCGCTACGCAAATTCCGGCACTCGTTCCCTGTTTTGACCGATCAACGGGCGGACATCTGGGATATCCAAGGCAAGCACTTGAGGGAGCGGCGGCTCTCTACACTAGCGAAGGCGTCTTATGGACGTTAGTCCTTCTATGGTCTGAAGTTGAGGTCTGATCCTCACCTCATTCGGCGCGCGCCATCCGAAATTCTCCAAGTGGCGCGCGCCGGGCCAGTAGCCAAGCTTTGGCAAATGCAAAATCAATATGCAAGGCGGACGAATGAACAACCCGATAGTCAGGCCCCATAGTCCCAGCGACATGGCTGCGCAACTGAGGGCGGTCAGTTACCTGGCCGATGAGGGTCTATCAACGACTGCCTTCTTGGCTGTGACGATGAAGCGACCTCTGCTTTTGGAGGGTGCTCCGGGAACCGGCAAAACCGCTTTGGCAGAGGCCTTGGCTAAAGCACTCTCCATGCCGTTGATCCGCCTCCAGTGCTACGAGGGAATCGAATCCACCCAAGCCCTCTATGACTGGGATTTTTCACGTCAGATTCTCCATTTGCGGTCCTTAGAGGCCGCAGGCTCAACAGTGAAACCGGACGAACTGGAAAAATCCCTCTATACCGAACGGTTCCTGTCGCCGCGACCTATTCTACGGGCCCTACAAGGGGGGCCATCAGTGCTGCTGATCGACGAAGTCGACCGCGCTGATGATGAGTTCGAAGCCTTTCTGTTGGAAGTGCTTGCTTCCAACCAGATCTCAATACCCGAGCTGGGCACGATTACGGCAAGCGTTCCACCCCTGGTCATACTCACCTCGAACCGCACTCGTGAACTTCATGAGGCTCTGAAACGCCGTTGCTATTACCACTGGATTGATCATCCTGGACCGACCCGTGAATTGGAGATCATCAAGACCCGCCTTCCCAATGTGGACCAGGATCTGGCGCGGAAGGTCGTCGAGGTAGTCCAGTCACTGAGAAATCAAGGGCGACTCAAGCGATCCCCGGGCGTCGCGGAAGCGCTGGACTGGGCACAGGCGTTGAACCATCTGGGGGGCGGGGATATAGATTCCGACACTGCTGCCTTGTCTATTGGAGCGCTTTGCAAGGATCAGGATGACCGAGAAATTGTCCTGGAATCCCTAAAGTCAGTGTTCCCGAGCTAACCGGGGTGGTCATCAATGAGTTCACAAATTGGTTTAAGAATCTTCTACGGTTTCATAGACGCGCTTAGAGATGCTGGTATGACAATCGGTTCCGACCAGGCGCAACTGTATCTGCAATCCTTAAACATCGTGGATGTTCAGCGACGGGATGAGGTCTTCTGGACCGGGCGCGCAAGCCTGTGCCGGCGTCAGTCCGAATTCGAGATCTATGACCGTGTGTTTCGTAAGTGGTTCTCAGCAGTACTGACGCCGCCGGTGGTTCTTCAAGAAACTACGGTGGCGGGTCTGCCCGAAACAGAAGCTGGGGAGAACGGTGATTCCGAAAACGAACAGCAAATCGCCATAGCCAGCAAGGATGAGTCACTCCAGCACCGGGACGTGGCCTTGATGTCCGTCGAGGAGAGGCAGTATCTGGCGCGGGCCTTCGCCCAATTGCCTGTTAGGGCACCCAAGAGAAGATCTAGATATGTGCGGACTCACCGCCACAAAAGCATAGACCCCGTCCACACCGTCAGAGACCAGCTGAGGAGGGGCGGAGAACCCAGTCCTCTTCGGTATCGGCAGCACGCGGAGAGGCCCAGGCGAGTGGTTTTAATTATTGACGTATCAGGATCCATGGAGTCCTACGCAGACAGTTACCTCAGGTTCGCACATCGTTTCTTGACCCAAGCGGCCCACACAACGGAAGTATTTACGATCGGAACCCGCCTAACGAGGGTTACGGCAGCTTTACGACATCCGGACCCTGAGATGGCACTGATCGATGCTGGTTTGGTGGTGCCCGATTGGTCGGGTGGCACACGCCTGGGGGAGGCAATGAAGGCCTTCATTCGGATTTGGGGACAACACGCGATGCTGAGGCGATCAGTGATCGTGATTGCTAGTGACGGATGGGAGCGCGGCGATCCGGCGGAGTTGGCAACCCAGCTCTCGAGGCTCCGCGGGTTGGCCCATTGCGTCATTTGGTCAAACCCCCACCGAGGTAAGCCGGGATACGAACCCATTCAGAGCGGCATTCGAGCTGTTCTCCCTCACATCGATGCATTGGTGGCCGGACATACTCTGGCTGCCTTCAGGGACCTAGCAGATCGGATAGCAAATGCGTGACGTTATAGAAGCAGTAGCTGATTGGACGAAACGGGACGAGATCTTCGCCCTTGCCACCGTGGTCAGCACATCGAAATCAGCTCCTCGTCCACCGGGCGCGGCTATGGCTGTAGGCACGCTAGGTGAAGCCGTAGGTTCCGTCTCCGGGGGGTGTGTTGAGGGGGCCGTTTACCATATCGCTCAAGAGGTGATCGAGGACGGAACGCCGGTATTGCATAGCTTCGGATATAGCGACGACGATGCCTTGGCCGTTGGCTTGACGTGCGGCGGAATAATCGATGTGTTCGTTGAACGAATCACTCCTGAAGGATTTCCGGAGATGGCTGATGTCATTCACGACATCCACAACGGCAATCCGGTAGCCATCGCAACTGTGGTGGAACATCCTCACCGTGAAAGGGTCGGAAACAGAATCGTTATTTGGCCGGCCGAGACTTCCGGAACACACGGCAGTTCGGAACTCGACCACGCAGTCATCGACGATGCGCGAGGTCTCCTTGCCTCCGGTGAATCCGGCGTGCTGATGTACGGACCGGAAGGGGAACGGATGGAAACAGGGGCAAAAGTATTTGTTGCTTCCTACCAGCCCCAACCCAGAATGATCGTTTTCGGTGCTATCGATTTCGCCGCTGCTGTTGCGCGAGCTGGGTCGATGATTGGGTTTCAAGTGACAGTCTGTGATGCGCGCCCCGTGTTCGCCACCACGGCGAGATTCCCAGCGGCAGACCAGGTAGTAGTGTCGTGGCCTCATGTTTATCTCCAAGAGGAGCTAGATAAGGGAAATATAGACAACCGAACCGCCATCTGTGTCTTGACCCATGACCCTAAGTTTGATGTGCCCGTCTTGGATATCGCACTGAGGCTCGAGGGCGCTGCAAAGCCCGCATACATCGGTGCCATGGGCTCACGCAAAACTCATGATGACCGAATTACCCGCCTTCACCAAGCCGGAGTCGGTGAGTCGCAAATTGCGGAACTGCACAGCCCGATCGGGCTTGACTTGGGCGGCCGGACGCCCGAAGAAACGGCGGTGTCCATCGTGGCAGAGATCATCGCTGAACGCTGGACCGGCACAGGTCGTCCTCTTAGTCAGTTACCCGGCACTGTGCATTCGCACTCCCTCTAGGCGGAGGGCGAATGCCTGTCAAAATACAAAAGCCATTGTCCAAGCGGCCCGTCGCCCATTGGGAGAGGAAAAACTATGTCGCTGCTAGAACAGACTGGTGACCCCACAAAGTCAACGGATTTTTACGACAACGACCACCAGGACATTGAGATGCTCCAGCCAGGAGATCCAATCAATGCTTGGGAAGGCAACGTCCTGATTAGCTCCGGTCTAGTGGATCTTACTGCCCCTGACCTTGGGATCATCTGGATCCGGCAGTTTGGTTTAGGCGAGAGGAAACTGATTTTATGCCTTGACTATGACCTCCACCGCGGTCCGACCGGCCAATGGGACCTACATGTTGAAGAGGGCCAGGAATAGGGTTTCCTTGAAAGATTGGAATGAGGTCAAGACAACGGGCGTGTTGCTCGCCGCTGGCGCAGGAACCCGTCTCGGTCGCGGACCAAAGGCACTTTTGCATCTCCGTGGGCGCCCACTCGTTGAGATAATCGCCGCAAAACTACTTGCGGGGGGCTGCCGTGAAGTATTGGTAGTTCTTGGGTCAGATGCGGCAGCAGTCAGAGCGAGAGTGCGCCTCGATTCATACCAAACATTGGTAAACCCTGAGTGGCACTCGGGTATGGGCAGCTCTTACCTCATCGGAGATGATGCGGCACGAGCTGATGACCATCTTCTCGTAGCGCTGGTGGATCAGCCAGGACTTACTGAAGACACCGTGAGGCGCCTGTTGACCGAGCATCGTCCAGGACGCATCACCGCAGCGGCCTACACGGAGCCCTGCGGCGGAAACCAGCTCTTAAGAGGACATCCGATGCTCATTGACGTGCAGCTTCGTGAAGCCGTCAGCAGCACTGTCGTCGGCGACGCCGGGGCCAGAGCGTTTATTCGGGACAATCCCGGGCTTCTCGACCTAGTCGATTGCAGTGACGAATCTACTGGGGAAGACATCGACACAGAGGAACAGCTACGCCGGCTCCTCCCGGCGGGAAGCGCTCCGAGTTCTTAAAAGCGATTTGCTGAGCCAAGGGGCATTCGATAAATGCGAACCGGAAAGTCTTCTGCCAACGCGAGAGCTTGGCTTGGAGACGGCAGGGTGGCTAGGACATCGAATTAGGGAAGTTGACGATCATTAAGAGCCATCAGCCGGCAAGAAAGGTGGATCCGCCTGTGGCACTATTTTTAGATATAGCTCGCAAGATCGGGACCATGTGGCGCAGCCCGGACTCTAGCTGTGCTGGCTGCCACCACGGACCGTACAACACTGAAGATCGTTGGGGTTGGCTGGGCACGATGACGGATTTGCCGCCACCAACAATTATTCAGTGCCAGAGCACCGACGAGGACGGAAACAGGTGCGAGTGCACTAGTGAGGGTCATCGAGGATACCGATGAACCTTCATCGGTGTTGGGATGGAAATCAGGCTGGCTCCTAAGCTGGGTGCCAATAAGCAAAGACGCTTTCTTGAAAACTTTGCTCACAGGATTGTGCGGGCCCTGGTGACGCGCGCCGTCACCCTGAATGATTAGCGCCGTCGCCACGAACGTCCGCAACGCCCCCGGCACACGTATCCACTGGTCGTGATTCGTGGAGTACGCCGCCTGCATTTGTGACAGACTGCTTGCCGTCCAATAATCAGGTTGCCTATTCGCAAGCCGGCGCCCAAAATCTTAATGCGCATGTGCCCTAGTCTGAGGTTCACCAACGGGGCACGTGCCATCGTGGCAAACATAAAGATCCTTCATCGATTCCGCGGCACCAGCTCATCAATCAGTTTCCGGGATGCTGCAAAACCTGCACGGCTCCGCTTCACAGCCCCATGCGACGGCTTCAACTGGAAGTCGTATCTCCCGCTGCCGGCTGGGTAATAACTTGAAGCTAGAGGCTCTGGGCTCGTCCGAGCTGGATGTATTCATGAAATCTTGTCCTGTCTGCACTACGATCCGCGTACGGGGCGTGTCTACCGGGCGACCTGCAGGTAAGAGCACGGTGCTGCGGCTCTATCGGCACGCCTGTCCATTGACAGTAGGTGGAAGGCGACCAGACGTCATGGTGGAAATCGTCACAAAGGCCCTGCTCTTTTGTGTGATTCTGCGAAGTGAACGCTGCGAGACCAGGGACGCAACTTCGATTTCCCGTCCAGCAGCGTCTAGCAACGCGACACATCAGGTGATAGCCGCTAACCATGCCTTCTTACTGCGCACCTCCGGCGGCAGGCCTAAGCTTCCTAGGGCTGCAGCCCGGTGAACGGCGGGGCAAAGATACACCAGCCGCGATGGGCTCAAGAGTACAACTGTCCAAAGTCGCTTGATAATTCTTACCACTGAACAGTTATTCACTACTTGCATCCACAGTAACGTATGTCACATTAGCGATGAAGGGTGTTCACCAGCTACGAATAGCCCATTTCTATTGGCCCAAGTGCGAGGACCACTACCTCGTTGAAGCCAGCGTTTCACCTTTAGTGCGGACTCATGGCCAAGTTCCATGCCTGACGGGCGGCGGAAAGTCAAAACTAGCCGTGCCGTCTTGCCCCTAATCCGAGGCAGACAGGGCCAGAGCAACCACATGCCCAGGAGAACCACCTCCTCGGCAGTGGCAACACGAACGAACCCCCTATTCAGATCGTCGAACCACGTTCGACTTCTAGCTTGAGCGTCGGCGCCGGTTGGTCCGATCGACTCGAAAGGCACACCAAATTGAAAACTTCTCCTGAAGAGTCTGGGGTCTCAGCAGGTGCTTCAGCCCTGGTGACTGAAGACATCGCCGCGGCAGACCTGCAACTTGGACACTTGTCTGGATCACAGGTCATGGGTCTTTCTGTGGCCTCCTTTATTCCGGCGGTTGGACTTTCAGCTGTACCGGCGTTCCTAGCGGCCTATACCGGGCGGTCCTCGTGGCTGGCCATGGCGGCGTCCGTCTTAGCATTTACGATCATTGGTCTATTCGTCAGCGTGTTTGCACGGCGGTTTATTGGGACCGGTTCGTTGTATTCGTATATTCGCCACGTCTTTGGCTCGTGGAGCCCCTTAGTAATCGCTGCGGCCATGATTCCGGGATACCTGGTCGCCATCATGGTGCTGGTTCTCTCTGTCGGACTGTATGTTGGAAGCTTCCTGGTATCCGTAGGAGTGACGAGCGCCGCCGGGCCTGAGATTCAGTTGGTGATCGTCGTCGTGGCTACGTTAATTGCCATGATCATCGCATTCCGTGGGATCGACATTTCAGTGCGAACCAGCGTTATTCTCACGATACTGTCAGTCCCTGTCATGGTGATCATCACCATCGCCACAGCCGTTAACGGGAACATGGATCTGGCTGGACAGTTCAGCCTCAGCGACTTCACACCGAACAGTTTTCTTCAAGGTGTAGCTATCGGCTCCGCATTCTTCATCGGCTTTGAGAGCACTGCGGCCCTTGGAGCGGAAACCCGCAACCCTACTCGCGCCATCCCGCGAGCCATCATGGTGGTACCAGTTGTACTGGGTCTGGTCTATCTCGCGGCAACGGTAATCCAGGTCCCTACTTTGGTAGACGCTGCTGACACCCTCGCCTTGGGAATTTCTCCGAACGCCGTACTTGCGGAAGCCGCAGGTGTCGGGTTCCTAGCCAACGTGAGCGATCTTGTTCTCGCCGTCGCCGTGTTCGCGAGTCTCATCGGGTTTTTCAATTACGGATCTCGTGTCGTCGTAAGTGCTGCGGCGGATGGCCTCATGCCCTCCGGACTAACAAAGGTGAGTAAGCGGCACAAGAGTCCTGTAGCAGCAATTGCTTTCATCGGAATCCCTTCCCTGATCGCGCCTGCCTTGCTGATCTGGTTGACGTCGTCGACGCCCTTGGAGATTTATGGCTACATGGCCACACTCCTGGTTTACTTCTGGGTTGTCCCTTATTTCCTGATCTGCATCGGTGGCGCAGTGCTCCTGAATCGAAGCAACGCAAAGAAGTCCATCTTCGTCAATCTAGGGGCGGCTTTGGCGGCGATCACGGTCCTTTGGCTGTTCGTCAATGGCATATTGAACCCGGGACCCGCCCCACTGGACGTCCTTCCCTATGTGATGGTTGGAACCCTCATAGTGTTCATCGTCGGCTTCGGAGTCTCAGTTCGATCCAATACAGCCAGGCCGGTTGCGAAACTACCTGAGTAGCCGCTAGCTCCGGGAGCTCCGAAACAGAGCCCTGACCCGGTACTGCCATCAGGCAGTACCGGGTCTTATCCGTGTCCGCTATCAGGCAGAGAAGTGAGTCATATCGATGACCGCTGCGAACGACATGCATTTTGCGGCCGAACGCACCGGTGGCCTGGAGAGAGGCTTCCATGCTCAGCTAGCCGAGAGCCGACGCATGTATGCAAAACAAGAAAAGTTGTTGCATTTTGAGTATCGTTTGGCCTTTCGTTCAATCGTATAGTCAACGGCAGGACGCGGAGTGAGTGTCGAGGGAGATGCTCCAATGCGGCACTTACATAGCTCTATTTCTCTCTGAAAAAGACGTCCGTCAGCACGAGTCATTCGCCTAGGAGTTCGTCATGGAACACACGCAGCCCCGTCAAGTCATCCTCTCATTTAGTTGCGAAGATACCATCGGAATTGTCCACGCAGTCTCGGGCTTCTTGGTCTCCCATGGATGCAACATTCTGGCAAGTCAGCAGTTCTCTGATGCCTCTGAGAACCGATTCTTTATGCGCGTTCAAGCAACCTGTGCATCTGCGATCTCGGTCTCGGACCTGAAGAGCGCATTCCAGGCATGTGCGGCCGCCTTCGGCATGTCATGGACGTTGGTCGATTCAACATATCGGCCCCGGGTAGCGCTGATGGTCTCAAAGGCAGAGCACTGCCTCAATGATCTACTTTTCCGTTGGCGGGCAGGACAACTCAAGGTCGACTTCCCCTTCATCGCATCCAACCACACAACCCTGCAACCGCTCGCAGAGGCCAACGGTATTCCGTTCATCCACATTCCGGTGACCCCCGGGAGCAAACAGGATGCCGAGGCAAAGCTCCTTGCGCTCATCACGGAACACCAGGTGGATCTGACGGTCCTCGCTCGCTACATGCAAGTCCTCAGCGACGACCTATGCCGAGAGCTCGTCGGCAAGGCCATCAACATCCATCACTCGTTCCTACCGGGGTTCAAGGGCGCCAAACCCTACCATCAAGCATTCGAACGTGGCGTCAAACTAGTGGGAGCCACGGCCCACTACGTGACGGCAGAACTCGACGAGGGGCCCATCATCGAGCAGGAGGTCCTTCGAGTTGGCCACGACTTCAGCCCGGCGCAACTCGCTGTGACCGGCCAAGACGCAGAACGATTGGCACTGTCCCGCGCCGTTCAATGGCATGCAGAACAGCGAGTTCTACTTAACGGTCAGCGGACCGTCGTATTTAACTAATTACCGTTTTACCTGTGCCCTAGGCGGGCACACCTGAGCAGAAACGAGATCCGAATTGGATAGGCTAGCCGACCGCAGCATAAGCGCCGCAGCATTCACCGATACATCCCGGGATTCGCTACCGCGACACGTCCGAACCGTCATCGTCGGAGGAGGAATCGTGGGTGCGAGCATCGCATACCATCTCACCGCCGCGGGGGAGAATGACACGTTGCTTCTGGAGAGCAACGTTTTAGGCAGCGGAACTTCCTGGCATGCAGCAGGTCTCGTTACGGGCGCCCGGGGAACAACCACCATGACGAAACTAGCAAAGTATGGCTTGGAGTTCTATCGGGATCTCCAGAAGATGTCCGGTATCGACGTTTCATTCCAGCGCTCCGGTTCATTGAGTGTTGCACGTACTCCCGGACGAGTCGATGAAATCCTCTACGCCAGGGACGTCGCAGACCAGCAGGGCATCCGCACCGAATGGCTTTCTGCGGAGCGCTACCACGAGGTTTGGCCCTCAGCAAGTCACGAGGGAGTTCTCGGAGCGCTGTTGCTTCCCGACGATGGACATATCAACCCTGGACATGCCACCGTAGCTTTCGCGAAGCTCGCTTATGAACTAGGTGCTCAGGTGCGTGAGAAGGTGGTCGTTCGAGAACTGCTGCGGGAGGGGGATCGCGTAGTAGGAGTGCTGACCGACCAAGGAACTGTCTATTGCGAAAGGGTGATCCTGGCCTGCGGACTTTGGACCCGTGATCTTGCCGCTACCGCAGGCGTAAAAGTTCCCTTGTACGCGGCCGAGCATATCCATGTGCGGTCGAATGAAATTGATGGGGCCCGGCCCGAGCTTCCAGTCTATCGAGACTTGGACAACAGCTACTACATCAGACACGAGAGCGGGAGGCTGCTTGTCGGCGCATTCGAACCTGACGGACTTCCGCGGTCAACGGACGAGGTGTCTGTTGAAGGATTTGCCGAGTTTGATCCTGACTGGGACCATTTTGCCCCGATCCGAAGAAAGGCCGAAACCACAGTTCCGGATCTTTCGAGAGTGGGGTACGATCGCTTCCTTAATGCACCCGAGAGCTTCACCCCCGACGCAAATTTTGCCCTCGGAGAAACTTCGGAGGTCGCCAATCTGTTCGTTGCAGCAGGTTTCAATTCACAGGGAATCATCTACGCCCCCGGAGTCGGCAAGGAATTGGCAGAGTGGGTTATTTCGGGAACTCCCGGCTTCGACTCCTCCTCCGTCGACGTGCAGCGCTTTTCGCCGCACCAGAACAACCGCAATTACCTCAGGGCCCGTACCAAGGAAGGCCTCGGCCGGCTATATGGGATGCACTGGCCCAACCTTCAGATGGAGTCAGCTCGCGACGTCCGTCGTACACCGCTACACAGCCGGCTAAAGGAACTCGGAGCATGTTTCGGCGAGGTCAACGGCGGTGAGCGGGCGAACTGGTATGGAGAACCTGGTTCGCAGCCTGTCTACGACTATAGCTACGGGCGGCCATCATGGTTTGAGCGAGTTGCCGAGGAACACAAAGCCGCACGAGAGGGAGTCGTACTCTTTGACCTTAGCCCGTTCGCCAAGTTTGAAGTCGTTGGACCAGATGCGCTGGAAGTGTGCCAGTATGCCGCGACAGCCGACATCGACGTGGAAAAGGACAAATCGGTCTACACACTGTTCCTCAATGACCGCGCGGGTATCGAACTTGACGGAACCATCACCCGCCTCGCCCACGACCGATTCCTCGTCGTGACTCCGTCATTCACCCAACAGAAGACACACGCATTCTTAAATCGAATTGCCAGGGACAAGGCAGCGGCTGTTTTCGATTGCACAGCGGCCTTGGCAACCATCGGTGTCATGGGCCCCAAGAGCAGAGAACTCCTCAGCCGGGTCTCACCCGAAGACTGGTCTGATCAGGCACAGAAGTACACTCATGGTCGTACAGTCGAAATAGCCGACGGCTACGCCTACAGCTTGCGCGTTAGTTTCGTGGGGGAGCTGGGCTACGAGTTATACCCCAGTGCTGATTTGGCTCTAAACGTCTTCGACGCACTATGGCGGGCCGGGCAAGACTTGGGCATTAAGTTGGCCGGATATCACGCTTTGGATTCGCTACGCAGTGAGAAAGGGTTCAGGCACTTGGGGCACGACATCGGCCCCATCGATGACCCCTATTCGGCGGCTCTCCGATTTACCGTGGCGTTGGACAAACCCGGGGGATTTGTCGGCAAGGACGCGCTCCTAAAGCTCGATCCGTCAGCCCCTGCCCATCGCACGGTGTATGTCATGTTGGACGATCCCAATCCCGTCTTCGTTCACGACGAGACGGTCTACTGCGACGGCGCGCCCGTTGGGCGCATGACAAGCGGCAGTTACGGTTACACCCTAGGCCGTGCAGTCGGAATCGCCGCCATTAGGCCAAACGCTGACCTCTCGGGCGTATTCGAGGTTCGTTGCAAGGGCATCAGGTATAGCGCGAAGGTTTCGCGGCGTCCATTCTATGACCCCAAAGGCGAACGACTGCGCGGCTAGCGCATGGCGGTTCGGAAGCAGCAGAATTCGTTGGCCTAACCGGAAACGCAGACTGAGCATTGCTAAAGACTCAGGATCCTCGAAAGGAAGTTTGATGACAGAACCACCAGCGGAAGGTTTACCCGCCCGAAGAAAGCCCAGCCGGATACTGGACGGAAAGGGCACTGCTCGCACCATCAGAGCAGAACTCGCACTTCGAGTTGCCGCCCTTAACGCGCAAGGCGTATCAGTTGGGCTGGGAACCGTCTTGGTCGGTGACGAACCCGCCAGCCGGTCCTACGTGGCTGGGAAACACCGGGACTGCGCCGAGGTAGGAATCGAATCCGTCCGACGTGACTTGCCGCCAACAATTTCGCAAACAGAACTGGAAGCGGTTCTCGAGGAACTTAATGACGACCCCAAAACAACCGGATACATAGTTCAACTACCGCTACCTCTTCATCTTGACCAGAACGCAGCCTTAGAGAAAATTGCACCATGGAAGGATGCCGACGGTCTTCATCCGTCCAATCTTGGCAAGCTTGTTCTCAATGTGGGCGACGAGCTCAACTCGCCTCTGCCGTGTACTCCAAACGGAGTCGTGGAACTGTTGTCACGGCACGGGATCAGCCTCAAGGGATCTGAAGTGCTCGTCATTGGTCGGGGAGTGACTGTAGGGCGTCCTCTCGGGCTTTTACTCACGCGGAGGGAAATCAACGCGACGGTGACCTTGGCACATACAGGATCAACTGATCTGCCCAGATTAGTGAAACGAGCTGATGTGGTAGTTGCTGCAGCGGGAGTTCCAGACATCGTCAAAGCGGACCATCTCAAACCGGCCGCAATCGTACTGGACGTTGGAGTCTCAAGAGTTCTTGGTGCAAACGGAAGACACACATTACAAGGAGACGTGAGTCCTGAAGTCCGGGAAGTAGCAGGCTGGCTTGCGCCCAATCCGGGTGGGGTCGGACCTATGACACGCGCGATGCTCCTCCTCAACGTCGTTGAAGCCGCCGAGCGAAGCCTTCAACGATCTAACCCAGGGCTCACATACGTGAAGCCTCTGCCACAGCAATGGTCATCGGTCCGCACATGATTGCGCAGCACATCGCTACGGTGGAGGACCTGCCCAGTGGGCCTGTGGCCTCCTTCTCTGTATCGGATGACAGGGTAAGAAATTGAGTCAGGTAACAAGGTGGGCCTGTTTAAGCTCAGCGATCATTGCCGAAGTGGGTGCCACCCTGGCGCTTAAGGCGGCCATCAATTGCCCAGGCTGGTACGTGCCGGTCGTCCTTGGCTACATCGCCGCTTTTGGATTGCTGACGATCTGCCTCCGTCTAGGTATGGCGATCAGCGTCGCGTATGGGGCGTGGGGGGCCGGCGGGGTCACCACGACTGCGGTAGTATCTGCCGTTTTGTTCAATGAAACCCTCACGTGGCTAATGTGCTTTGGCATACTGCTCATGATCGCCGGCATCGTTCTTGTGGAGACAGGCTCTCAAAAAGCGCATCGGCCTAAGAAAGCCAGGCACCCACGATGACCTGGATGTTCTTGGGTCTGGCCATTCTCACCGAACTGGCAGCAACAATGGGGCTGCGTGCCTCGGAAGGGCTTCGGAAGAAGCTTTGGCTTGTAGTCATTCTCCCTGGCTACGCCCTGGCCTTTGTGTTCCTGGGCTTGGCGCTGAAAGAGGGACTTGCTTTAGGGCTCGGCTATGGCGTCTGGGTTGCATGCGGCGTCGCGCTTACAGCAGTGTTCGCCCGCATCCTTTTCAAGGATCCGCTGAATTGGCTCATGGCATCAGGAATACTGCTCATCGCAGCGGGCGTGGTGATCCTTCAGTTAGGCGCTACAGCGGCAATACTCACCTAACCTGGGATCCCCCGCTGAGCGTTGTCCTTCTTGTACTGCAGCAGTCGAGTTGCCACTCTCAGTAGAAGCCCGCCGGGGGTGGTTTCAGTCGAGCAAAGGCTCGGAATATGAAGGCCACGCTTGGAAGGCAAGCCAGAAGGCCGACAGGTCAGCTGAGGAGCCGACGTCCCGGCCGGTAATGTCCTTAATTTTGGCAAGCCTGTAAGACAGCGTTTGACGGTGAATGCCAAGAGCCGCGGAGGTCTCGTTCCACCGGCGGTCGTTCGAGATGAAGGTAAATAACGTATCCCGAAGAGTGGAAGATTTAGCATCAGCACCGGCGAGACTACCGAGGACCTGCTCAACGATGGCACAGGCTTCTTTTCGAGAGCGGGTCAGGAGCGATATTGGAACCCCCGCGAAATCATCCCATTGCTTGTTTGTCCCTGCGGACGAAAAGACCCTGAGTGCCTCTTCGGCCGCATACTTTGCGTCCCGAAGGTCTACATACGTAGAGGACGCGGCTGCCCGGATACCAATCTTGTTCAAAAACCTACGGACCTCATCATGCCTTTGCTCGGGCATAAGTAGGAGAAAGCTACTCCGGCCAAAACCTGCTAGGACCGGAAGTGCTGCGATGGATACACCGCGAAGCGCCTTGGGTCCGTCTTCCATGGCGATGGCGACGCATTGGAAGCCCCCCGAGATGGCACCGGCTCCCAAAATACTTTCAATGCCGTCAGGCAAGTGCTCATCGAGAACCGAGCTGAGCATCGCGGCGCCCCGTTCGGAACGACGACGAATAAAGCGAAGCCGCTGGTTTACTGCCATGTCTATCACCTGAAGGATATGAATCAGCAGAAAGCTGCTCAGCTCTTCTCCAGGGTGTTCAAAAACCCTCAACTTGGTTTCGGTATCGCCGGGCAGCGAATAAAGGCGGCTACGCATGCTCATTGAGGTGTCAGCCAGCGTAGGGCCTTCAAGAATTACGAGGCCCGTTTGTGTATCCACGACACTAAGCCGTACCTGAAACAAGGTCTGAAGGTCATCCATCATCCTAATAGGATTGTCGCGGGCGTAGGTGGCGAGCTGGTACAGCTTGCTGAGCTTTAGCACCTGCATGGTTTGAGTAGTGGCCGTCGCCGCGGCAATCGTCCGTCCGATAGCTGCAAAAGGCGTGGTTGAGTTGGTTAGTAGAACGGGAAATGCGCGAGCATCCGCTTCATCCAACAAGTCCGAAGTTAGACTTGGGAGGCTCGAATGATCACCGAGCGCAATTCCGGCCAAGCCCGCCCTGTCCAGTTCGGCTATGAATTCTCTCTGTTCCCCACCCGAAGCAGGGACGCAGAGCCCGACTGTCATGAGCAACTCATGAGGACCCAGCCACTTGTGGGGATCGCTGAGTTCACAGCTATGAGCCCACAGTACTTCCCGGCCAAGCCCCGCAGCCCCCGCGAGGACCTTCGTGCCCAAGCTTTGGGTAGTCACAAGATCGTTGACCGTCAAAACGGGTTTCTCCATGTCTCAAATTATATGACATGAGTAACAATACCGAACAGTTTTTTATCATTTGTACGATACTCAGGCTCTCTAATCGTGCGTAGTGTGAAGCGAAATGAACAGACACCGAAGGAGATGACATTCATGGGCGCCACCAACTGGGTCACCGCCGATTTTCCGCTCTCGGCGGGAGAGCGTTACAACAATATTGCTGCTCCCGAGACGGCGCGCGACTTTGGTGTGCAGGCATGCCAGTGACCCGCCTTCATGAGGGATCACGTGTGGCAGTACTAGGGGCAGGCCTCGCCGGCTTGGCTGCTGCTACTCAACTGGCAGCTGATGGTTACGACGTGACTGTTCTTGAGGCGCGCGACCGTGCTGGGGGACGGGTCTGGTCGGAAGCCGTAACTTCCCCCGCTCGAGATGAGCCATGCGTTATCGAACGCGGGGCCGAATTTGTGCTCAATGGTTATACGGCGATGCGGCGCCTCCTGGATCTGACAGGGCTTTCCCTGATAGATACAGAAATGAGCTATTACGTACGCCAGCTGGCAGACACCCCCGACATCACAACAGATGACATCGTAGAAGCTGGCCGTAACGCAGCCCAGATTGCACGTACTTTTGAGTATCCGCCGTCAGCCGAAGCAGTGCTCCAGCGCCTTGACATGGATGAGCGATTAGTCGACGCCCTGAGGGGGAGGATCGAGATTTCGACGGCGGTCGCGGCGGATGAAGTTAGCGCCGAGACCCTCGACCACATTGCCTCGTTCGAACCCCTTCCGAGCTGGCGCATAGGCGGAGGCAATCAGTGCCTTCCGACTGCTTTAGCAAGCAGGTTGGGGAAATCCATGCGTTATCGCGAACATGTCCGGGCCGTACGCGAAACTGACGATGGCTTGGTAGTGGAAACTATGGGGCAAAGCGACGTTTTTGACGCCGTCATTGTGGCTCTTCCTCTGGCACTGATCCGAGAACCGTCCGGCGTGTCCTTACCGTTGCCGGATTGGAAGCGGGTTGCTTTAGAGCGAGTGCTCCAAGGTGATGCCGCGAAACTGCATCTTCCCCTGCTGTCGTCCCCTGATAGTAGCGCTGTCATGTCGACAAATGATCGATTCTGGACGTGGACGGCTGCCGATGACACCGGCACAGTTACTCCTATGCTTAATTCCTTTATGGGATCACCTGCTGCCTTGGACAGAAGTTCGGGACAGAACGGCGACTTTGAAGCATGGATTTCACGTGCCCGGGACATCCGTCCGGATTTGAAATTCAGTGCCGATGCAGCTGTCAGCACCATTTGGAGGAATGATCCACTAGCACGCGGCGCGTACTCGGCGTTTGCGCCAGGTGGAGGACAGAAGGAGGCCGACGTGCTTGAGCTGCCCGTGGGCAACATCTTTTTCGCTGGGGAGTACGCCGACCCAGACTTTACAGGTCTTATGGAGGGAGCTCTACGCAGCGGCGAAAGGGCTGCGGATCGACTCCAACGAGTTGCGAGAAACATCACCCTCGAGACAAGGACTGCATTATGAGCGCAGTAGCTACGACGATAGGCGCTGCACGGTGGCCTATGCCTAATCCCGTTAGCCCGGAGCGCGTCATTTCTGGGCAGCCCGCCACAAGCACCTTGGTGCTGAATGACTGTGTTCGAGCACAATCTGGGCTTTGGAAGGTCAGTCCTGGTGAATTCACAACTAAACTGACCGGTTATCAAGAATTTATCCACATTGTAGAGGGACAGGGCAAACTCGTCCGCGACGACGGTGAGACAATCATTCTCCAGCCGGGAGTCGTGGTATCCCTGCCCGAAGGATGGGCTGGGCGGTGGCTCATTGAAGCCACGCTGGTGAAGGTGTACACAATGGTGCGCTCCGGATGACCCTGGCTGGTCAACGTTCGCGACAACGAGACAACAGTTGCGTGAGACCGTACAAGGCTCACCTTCCCACTTGCGGAGTGGCAATGAGGTCCCATTTCGCCGCAATGTTGTTTTTAGTAACCGTGGGCACCCTTTGCTCGGTAACCGCCCCTAATACGTTAGGACTAGCCTCGGGACTCGTACTGCTTAGCATCGGGGCTGGCGGATTCTCTGCTGGGTTGATGACGCGTGGATGCTAAAACGTTCCCCGTAGTGCTCCACTGATCCGAGTCCACCGGGAGAAAGCTGTTCAAAAACGCACCCATTGAAGCCATTTCCTCCCCGAAGCCGCCAAGGCCACCCGTTCTCGCAACAGCGGGTGGTCTTGGCCCATCTCCGTGAGACTCACAGTTGGGTTGACTCGACCCCAGCCCAGGACGGTCTGTTCTGGCCTATGGGGGCATGCCGACTGAAGGGCAAAACCGGCGGCCCATCAACTAAAAGTCCGTGAGTGGTCGCATGCCGGTCGACGCCAACCGCATGCCCTCGACCAGCTCCAATCCGTCGGAGTTCCTTCGCCTGCCCAATCGCCCTAAGCCGATAAACTGGTGCGTTTCCGGCGAAGCCTCAAGCCGGAAATGACGAATCAGCCCCTTGCGTAGAGCTGTGCAACAAGAGTCTGCGACCGAGGCGGCTCTAAATCACTGAATTCGCTAGAGTTCCTATCCCATTGATACTTATTCCAACACTGTCCCCGGGGCGAACAGCTAGGGAAGTACCCGGCGCGCCCGTCATAACGACATCTCCGGCATCGAGGGTGACCCACCGAGTGACGTATATCAGGCAGTCGACAACGCTCGACGGCAGGTTAAAGGTTCCAGACTGAACTTTGGCCTCGCCATTTAGGGTGACCGTGATAGCGAGATCATCCGGATCCCCGATCGTCGTTTCAATCCAAGGACCTAGAGGCGTGTACTTTTCACCAGCTTTGGCCTGGAAAAGTCTCTCATCGATCAGTGCTTGGTCTACGTTCGTAACATCATTTGCGATCGTATATCCCAGAATATGCTCTCGCGCATTTTCGTAGGTGAGTTCTGTCGATCGTTTGCCGATTACTACCGCAAGCTCACCTTCTGCAATTACTGCTCCGTCGCCGCGCCTCACTCGGATTTTATCCTCTGGATCCGCGAGAGTCCTGACGGACTTATGCCAGGCTTGTATGGGCAAACCATTGTTGCTCTCAGCAGGGTTGTGTCCCACTCCCACGATGGAAGTTGGGGTCACAGGAGCGAGCAACGTGGCTCGATGAGTCGGCGTGGCTTGCCCTGTATACGACAAGATTGCTGCAAACGGGTCCTCAATATGGAGCCACGCACCGTCTTGTGACACTGCATACTGAGGCCCCGTGGGAGTCAGTATTCGTCCTAAGCGCACTTCGTAAACTCGATTCATCCTGGCTCCACCCGGTGAGGGAAGCCTACGTGGATACTAAATTGGAGCCGATTAGAGCTATTATGTAGCCGTGCCCGGAATAGGGGCGCCCATGCGCTGGTCCGGGGTCCTTTGCAAAATGCACGCATAATTTGTTCTGTCGACGACGATCGTGCAGGGCCACCAACCTGTACTTGTTACTGCACTCCACCGTGTAGGCTGCCAAAAACGGGACGTTCTTGGAAACAAGGGGCTAAGGACAACCACCGCTCGTTTTGCCATCATCAAAGCTGGATGGGGCTAGTGATCTCTCGCTCTTCATCAACAGTTGCAAGCCAAGCCCTGTTCTCGTTTGCAAGTGTATTCCTTGCCGATGCGCGCTCAGGATGCGCTAACTGGCGCGCACTACCAGCGCTTGATTTCGAACATACTCCATTGCCCGCGTCCAAGGAATCAGCTGATCAAGCATCGCGTCGAGAGCCGACGTCGAGGTTTCGGCAGGCTTGAAGATCTCAAAATTCTCGACATCGGAGAAAATCGAGAACATCACTTGGTTTCGAACATGGGCGAGTTGGAGTTCCGAGGCGATGCCGCGGAGGTGCTCAACGGCCCGGGCGCCGCCCTTTGAGCCGTAGGAGACGAAGCTGGCGGCTTTGTTGTTAAATTCAACGTTTAGATAATCCAGAGCGTTCTTAAGCGCTCCTGTGACCGAATGGTTGTACTCGGCAACGATAAAGATATAGCCGTCAAACTCCGCAATCTTGGAGGAGAAAACCTTGGTGTGGTTGTTCTGATACTTCTGGTAGCCGGCCGGAAAGGGTTCGTCTAGAAGGGGCAGTTCGTAGTCGGCGATGTCTACGATTTCGAATTCGGCTTCGGCCCGTGGCAGTGTGTGTTCCAAAACCCACTTCGCAACTTGATCGTTGATGCGGCCCGGGCGGGTACTACCTGTGACTATGGCAATTTTGGTCACTTCGACTCCCTCGAATTTGCCCTTGGCTGCCAGCTCCACCAGGCGTTGTAAGGGACGAAGAACGGAGGTGAGCTTTTGCTGGCGACCCGAGAGTTTCCTATTCGTCCCAAAGGTTGAGATCTTGATACACCACATTCTAGATACAACCTGCCGGGTGCCGAACCGTTCAATTGCACAAATTACCAAGAGATTTTGTATGAAAATACTAAAGTTCCCGTGTTGGCGGAATTTAGCATTCCCTTCCAACTAACGCCCTCAAGTCACGCCAAGGTTCAGGGCTGAGGCTGTAGCCCCGACCGTCGATAGAACGCGCGCCTCCTGCACGCAGGTCGGACCAGTCGCCTACTGAGACGGTCCGGCTGTCGATAGCCGGGTGAAAACTTCAACTACAGCGGGCCCTTCACTGACGTCGTTTTTGGCGTGTCCGAGGACGTCGGCGATACGGGCTGCAATTTGGTTAGCTTCCGAGGGCAAATTGAACTTGACACTGCTGATGGTTGGGCGTGCGAGTGCCGCGACGGGACTGTTATCGCCGCCTACGACGCCTAGCCGATGAGGAACCTGGATCTGCCGGGAAGCCGCTGCGCTGATGATGCCCAGAGCGGTCAGATCGTTCCACGCGGCGATTCCGAGCGGTTCAGTTGACGTGCTGATCCAAGCTTGCAAGGTCTCGGAGATGCTTTCTAGATCTTGGGGGACGGTGGCTGACATCGCACCCGCGACACCGCGGATCGAGCAAATGTCATGAAACGCTGCGACGCGTGCTGTCGTGAAGGCACGTCCGCGCGGCTCCTCGGTTGCAAGGTAAGCGACGCGGGTATAGCCCTGTCCGAGCAGATGATCGACCTGGGCGGCCACTATGGTGTCCTGCCCGATCGCCGTGTTGTGCGGCAGTCCGGGGTGGTCTAGCAGCCGTGCAGCTACTTCAGGCACACCGCCGGACTCGAGCGCCTGCGCATCGTCAGTGGTTAGCGGGTCAAATGTAACGACGCATGCACAAGAAATGCGAGAGAGCAGCTTGTGCAGCGAACCTTGCCAGTGCTCACCTTCGTAGCGGATGCACACCAGCCCATATTCGGCGACCAGACGGCCGATCTCTTCCAGTAAGAGCTCTAGCTGACCGGAAATTTCCCAATCGGGGACGAGTAGGAGCACCACATCCCCGCGGCCGCTGCGGAGTGCCCTGGCGGCGGGCGAGCCAACATAGCCGAGCCTACGCGCGGTATCCATCACGCGCTGACGTGTTGACTCGCTGACTCGTACGTCCCTGCGGTCGTTCAAGACGTAACTAACAGTCGCACGCGAAACGCCGGCTTCCTTGGCTACATCGCTCACGGTCAAAGGTATGGAACTCATTTCTACCTCCAGTTGCTTGACGCGATTAACCTTAGCGCATATTTTGGTATTGACCGTGGTTGACACGATTAATCAAGGAGGATTACATGTCCAGCACTCAAACCCCAGACTCGAGCGGTACGCCAGTTGGGACAGCCTTTCCCATGACGGGGTATAAGCACCCTTGGCGGGTCGCTATCATAGCTGGCTTGGCTTCCTATGTTGATGGCGCAGCGTTGACGGTCAATGGCATCGCTTTGGTGATTTACCAGCAAACGATCGGGCTCACTGCCGATCAAGTGGGTCTGCTCACGGCAGTCGTGACTGTGGGATTGGCTCTCGGAGCGCTGGTCGGCGGCCGCCTGGGTGATCTCTTTGGCCGCCGCAAGGTCTTTATAGTGACCATGGTGGTCATCGCCGTCGGCAGCTTGGCGCCGACCTTTTCTACGGACTTCACGGTCCTACTCGTCGGCATCGCCCTGCTGGGCCTGGGCGTCGGTGCGGACCTGCCCGTGTCGCTGGCAACGATTGCCGAGGCTGCAACCGAGAAAAACCGCGGCAAGATGCTCGTCTTTACACAGGTCATGTGGATTGCTGCGTCCCTAACCGTTGTCATCATCACCACAGTGACCGGTGGTTTGGGACGGATGAGCGGTCAGATACTGTATGGTCTGATCGTTGTCGTAGCCCTTATCGGGTTGGGGCTACGACTCACCGTACCGGAATCTCCGATGTGGTTGCAGTCCCGCGAGGAACGCCGCCGGGGCATCCACACCGTCCGTGCTGAAAAAGCCCGCGTCCGTGACCTGCTGCAGCCTCCATTCCGCCGCCCGTTCATTGTCCTGTCAGTGTTCTACGCTCTGGTGCTGTCCGCCAGCACTGTTCTGGGCTCTTTCACTACTTATGTGGCAGTCAACGTCGCGGGCCTGCAAATCACCGAGGTCGTGCCCTACACGATCCTGCTGTTCCCTCTGGCGTTCATCGCGTTGTTCCTCTTCATGAAATACGTTGACACCAGTATGCGGATCCCGCTGTTCCTCGTCGGCGGTCTCGTCACAGTCCTCGGTCTTCTGCTCCCTGTGTTTTTTGGCTTCACTCTGGTCACTATCCTCGGCGCTCTCCTGATCGGCTCAATCGGGCAAACCAGTTGCGGCGAACCCATTGCCAGGGTCTGGGGAAACGAATCGTTCCCCACCATGCTGCGTTCCACTGCCCAAGGTTTCGTCTTCACCTTTGGTCGTCTTACGGCCGCTGCAACCGCCGCCGTCATTCCCGCCGTCATCGCGTTCTCCCCGGGCCTGATTTACACAGTCTCCGCCATCGCTGCTCTCCTGGGCGTCGTGGTTGGGTGGATTGGATTCCGCGGAGGCCGCATAGCCAACGAGTTCCAGCACGAGCAGAAACCCGATTCCGAGTATGCAAGCCGCACCACTGCTCTATAGCCGTCCCGACCAGCTCTTCACATCCCGTCCCTAAGAAAGCGACACTGACATGCCAGTTATTCCTGCACTCAAAGCCCTCCTTGACGCCCTGCCCGCCAACGGTCTTACAGATCTGATCGACCTCCCTTCCTTGCGGGAGGCCGGGCTCGAAGGGTCCAATGCTCTGGCAGCAACCGTTGCTGAGGAACCCCTTGACGTAGCCTCGGTAGACACTGCAATGGTTCCGGTCGATGGTGGTGAAATCAAGGTCCGCATCTACCAGCCCACCGCCCCGGGACCGCACCCTGTCCACGTCTTCTACCACGGTGGAGGCTGGATGGCAGGCACCATAGAGGAAGCCTTCGTAGACAATGTGTGCCGGGAGCGGACCGCTCTGGCCGGGTACGTCACCGTCGCCGTCGAGTATCGCTTGGCTCCAGAGTTTAAGTTCCCAATCCCTCTGGAGGACTCATACGCAGCGCTGCTGTGGGCCGTCGCGCACGCCGCCGATTATGACGGCGACCCAGGAAACGTCACGATCGGCGGCGGCTCCGCAGGCGGAAACCTCTCGGCTGCCATTGCACTGAAAGCCCGAGACGAGAATGGGCCCAAAATCAGCTTCCAAATACTCGAGGTCCCGGCCCTCGACCTAACGTTATCCAGTCCCAGCGTCGAACAGTACAGCGGAGGCCAGTATCCGTTGCCGAAGGCAGAAATCGACCTGTGCGTCGGAGGGTACCTGCGATCACCCGAGGATACGACCAATCCCTACGTTTCGCCGCTTTTGGCTGACGACGTCTCCGGGCTCCCGCCCGCGCTTATTATCAGTTCAGAATTCGACCCTCTGCAGATGGACGGCTCCCGCTACGCACAGCGGCTTCGGGACGCGGGGGTACCTGTGACCTTCTTCCTCGGGGAAGGCCACGTTCACGGTTCTTCCCAGTTCACCAAGCTCCTCCCCGAAGCAGCCGCCTGGCGCGACCAAGTCATCGGCGCACTGAAAGCGCATGCTGCTGACCACCGCAGCGTAAACACGTGAGCGGCCCCTCCACGATCAGGATCAGTCGCCATGCTCGCCTTTGGCGACCGGTGGATCTGAGACTTCTGGCACATCCGTGAAAACGAAGTCCATGACCTGTACTACCTGCAGACCCCTAAATCATCTGACCGAGCCCTCGACCGCAGTGGCCTTTCACGTTAGGGGAACACAGTGGCAATTATGCCTGATCTTCAACCCAGTCCTGCGTAATTAGAGATGCCGGTTACCCTCATTCGCGGGGACGGGGCACGAGAAAGCCCCACCGCGTAGGACGACTTCGCCGGCATCATCACCCGCATCGCCGTGATAAAGCCGACTGAAACCTGATAAGAAGGTCCATACTCGGCAACTTCGAACCCGGCTGCGGGCGTGTGGGTGATGGCGTTGTCATTGAACATGTCAGAGCGTTGGGGGATCGCAGGGCTGGCCGCACGGTCCTTGTAGGCAACTTGGTCATTGTTATTCACGCCGTGGAGGCGGCTCCGGCTGGTCCTGGACCAAACTACTCGCAGTGTCGTATTTTTTGTCAACAACGTTCTAAGGACCATTAGCCTGTCGTCGCCCTCCGACCCAAGACAGTTGGACCTGGATCTGCCCGTTGCTACTTTCCGGCCAGAGTCTGGCACCCATGGCCAGGAACGTCCGCCGTCCGCTTGCCCGCCGCGCTGGGATTCGCTCCTTCACCCAGGATGGGGTGAATTTGCACTGAGCGATTTGATTCCCAGCGTTAGCAACCTCGCCTTCCAGCGGCCGCGCTGGGAACCGGGACCTGCGTTCGTCTACCACGGACTCTCAGTGGGATTCATAGCCGAAGAAATCCCGCGGCCGCGCTTCGGGCGAACGTCCCCAACGGAGCATTCCAGATGACATTGCAAAGCCGCGGCTGCGCATGACGTATTGGGACAGCTAAGAACGACCCAGCTCGTGCACAGGTACGGCAAGTGCCGCCCCGGCTCGCAGCATCCCTTATCTCCGCACAAATCACTGCCATTGTTCGACAGGCTCTGCTGGCGGACAGCGAGCACTTCGAGGCTCCTCGGCGCTAAGGGCCCGACCACGAACATGGCCACCCGCGCCCCGACCGGCCCTTTTTCTTCCGCGCCGCCTTTTGCCCAGTGGACGGTGTCCGCCTACCCAACTCGTTCTCCGTTACCCCAGCCACTAAGTCGCTCTCCCACGGCAAGCCCTTCGTCGACGCCGAAAAGGGACACCTGTGACAACCGAATTGATGTCTAATTCCACACGGGGTTACCTGCCGATCAAAGACATACTGGGTGGGCACTCCCATGCTGAAAACTAACTATTCTCGCAGCGTCGATCGCCGGGTCACGGACGCAGGAGGATACGGCGCCGAGACTTACAGCGATCTTCCGATTTGGAGCTGTCATGGGTCCTGTAAGCCATTGTTCCTCAGGAACTTGCCCAGCAAACTAGCCAACTCCAACCTCTCAGACACCGTCAAACCATGAAGCATCTTCTGGAGATTCGCCTCGTGGTGCACAACCAATACATCCACCAGCGCGACGCCCTCCTGCGTAAGACTTATCAACTGTTGCCGACGGTTCTCGGGGTCGGTCTCCCGACGTATCAACCCGCGTACGAAAAGGCGATTTAGCCGGTTCGTCATGGCTGAGGGGCTGACCATGCACAAGCTTGCCAAGCTCCCAGGTGAAAGCGGTGACTTCGCGACCGATCCCCGTAGCGCTAGCAGAACGTCAAACTCCCATGTTTCCAGGCCCTGTGGCCTCAGGTCTTTTTGCACGCCCAACGAGGACAAGCGAGAGGCCCTGCTGAGTCGGTCGATAACTTCCATTGAACTTGCATCGAGGTCGGGGCGGATACTCTTCCACTGCTCGAGAATCATGTCGATAGTGTCTCGGTCCATCGGCTCCCTGTCGCAATCACGGACTTTGTATACCCTGCGCCTACCCAATGTTTTGATGGAATCATTCAAGCCGTCCATGGAAACGATATATCGGGCCACGGGGACCGACGGTTGGAACTCTGGAAACAAGCGCCTCGGCGGAGTTCTCGCATCTATCCACTAGAGTCCCACTAATTCCGGTCCGAGAACAAACATTTCCCGTCAGCAAGTCACCGGTTTGAAAAGCTATGAGATCTCTCTGAAACTAGGCGCTCTCGACTGCAGACAAAAGATTGGCGAGGGCTTCATCAACGTCGAACTCAACAGCGTTGGCTTGCTGGGCGAATCCAAGGATGGTGCGCAGCGGCATGGAACCAAAGATGGGAAGCGATTCTTCGTTGGTGAGTGCGTCCGCCGACTGTCCCATGCGGATCATCGCCTGCTTCAAAACTGTAAGGCCGGCGGGGTGGCTAGCCCATTCTTGGAGTGTCGACTCTGTGTCGAGGATCGTCGATTGTTGTGGCACGTTCAGCGTGAGGACTTCGGCCAGCGGAAGATCGCGGGAGTTCGGTCCGGCGTGGATCGTGAATGTGCCGGGTTCGACGGTCCAACCGGCGGTTCCCCAGAAGGCGAACGCGCGTTCGTCCAGTTCGACGAGCAGGTTCTTTACCTCGCCGGGCTCGAGCCATACTTTCGTGAAGCCTTTGAGTTCTCTGCGAGGTCGGCTGACGGAAGCCTCGTTGTCGGTGACGTAGACCTGGACCACTTCGGCTCCGGCCCGGTTGCCGGCGTTCGTTACTGAGATCTCGACGGAGGCTTGGGCTTTTGTGTTGTCGGGAACAGTCACGGTCATGCTGATGCAGTTGAACGTGGTATAGCTGAGGCCGTAGCCGAAGGGGAACGCGACGTCCTGCTCCGTGTGGTCGTACCAGCGGTAACCGACGTAGAGGCCCTCTCCGTACCTGACGACGCCGTTTTCGCCGGGCCAGTTCACGAAGGCCGGGGTTTGGGCCAGTGAGTGCGGGATTGTCTCGGCGAGGCGCCCGCCAGGCTGCGCTGTTCCGAAAATAAGGTCCGCGGCGGCGGTCCCGGAGGCTTGACCTCCAAGCCACATTTCCAGGATGGAGGGCGCGGTTCCGATTATTCCCTGAAGGCTGACGGCACCGCCGTTGCTGAGGATGACCACGATATTCCGGTTGACGCGTGCGATTGCATCCAGCAGGTTCCGCTGGGTTTCCGGCAGCAGGATATGCGAGCGGTCGAAACCTTCTGATTCATTTTGTGGCGGCAGCCCGAGGAACATCACCACCACGCTGGACCGGGCTGCGAGAGCGATGGCCTCTGCGTGAAGTTGTTCGTTGCGGTCGCCGTCAAAGGTGAAGCCTGCCGCGAACTCAACCGTTCTGGTTGTTGCTGCCTGGATTGCTGTCAGTGCGTCATCAAGGCGGGTGGGGTTTACGTGTGAGCTTCCGGCGCCTTGGTAACGGGGTGTTCGTGCGAATTCACCGATGACGGCGATCGTGTCGCCTTCGGCGGCGGACAGCGGAAGCAGGTGTCCCTCGTTGGACAAGAGAACGGTGCCTTCCGCGGCGATTCTGCCTGCGAGGGCGTGGTGTGCGTCGAAGTCGACGACAGGGGCGGAAGTGCGGGTACTGAGGAGGTTTTCGTGAACGGTGAGGATTCGGGAAACGGCCAAATCCAGAAGAGACTCGTCCAGTACCCCGGAGTTTACCGCTTCAATGATTGCGTTGACGCTGCGATCCCCGGTGCTGGGCATTTCGAGATCGAGGCCTGCGGCGACGGCGGCTACCGGGTCACCAACGGCTCCCCAGTCAGAGACGACGTATCCGTTGAAGCCCCACTCCTTGCGGAGCATGTCAGTGAGCAGCCACGAGTTCTGTGATGCGTGTAAGCCATTGACTTTGTTGTAGGAGCACATCACGGTTGTCGGAGCTGCTTCACGGATAATGCGTTCGAACGCGGGGAAGTAGATCTCGCGGAGGGTACGTTCGTCGACCTGGGCGTCGATCCGCATCCGATCGGTTTCCTGGTTGTTGGCCGCGAAGTGTTTGAGCGAGGTGCCGACGCCTTGGGACTGCACTCCCCGCACGAACGCGGCCCCCATGACCCCGGCGTGGAAAGGGTCTTCGGAGAAGTATTCAAAGTTGCGGCCGCATAGGGGTGAACGTTTGATGTTTACGCCCGGGCCCAGGAGGATGTCGACGCCGAGGGCGCGACTTTCGTGCGCAAGGGCTTCACCCATTTCTGCGAGGAGTTCCGGATTCCACGTGGAGCCGGTCGAGCTGGCCGTGGGGAAGCATGTGGCTGGTTCGCTGGCATTCAGGCCCAAGTGGTCGGCGGACTGCCGCTGCATCCGGACTCCGTGTGGGCCGTCCGTCATGGTGACAGCAGGAATGCTCAGCCGTTCAACCGGGCGGGTGCTCCAGAACGCGGCACCGGAAACGAGCCCAGCCTTTTCTTCGAGTGTCATCTCCGCGATGAGCTGGTGCATGGTAACTCCTTCTTGCAGGCATCGCCTTAAGGGGATGGCCCGGTTGAAATTAATCGTTGTTGTGTATCAGATGCCTGTTGTTGACAGCGCGTTTTTGAGGTCGTTCTCGAGTTCGGTCGAGACGCCGGGGACGTGTTCGAGGAGTATGTTCAGGGACATTGCGGCAGCTTCGGGGGCGGAGGCATCGAGTGGAATGCCGGGGAAGTACCGCTGCAGTACGGTCATGACGGCCTGCCACGTTGCCTCGTTTTTGGCCAGGTCCCTGATGGGAGAATCCATAGTCACCTCGGTGAGGGCCCCGTATTCGGAGGGTGCCGGGTATCGCCAGCTGTGACGGCCCTCGTCAACGGTGAGTTCTCCCTCATGAGGATGGAAGGGGAGTACGACGTCGGCTTGAGTGCCCTGCGGAATGGTGGCCTCCACGCAGATTTCGCCGCCCTGGATCTCCCAAGATACTTCGATCCGTCCGTGCTGTGTGTCGTGTGCGGCGCGGGCCCGGGTGAGCCCTCCGCCGGGCTGCGGGGCGATGCGGATCCGTTTGTATCCGGGTTCGGTGCGTTGCAGCCCGCCCACAACCCTGTGCAGCCAGTCGGCCACGGCGCCTAGCGCGTAGTGGTTCAGGGAGGTCATTCCAGTGGCGTTGATGGTTCCGTCGGGGAGGACGGAGTCCCATCGTTCCCAAATGGTGGTGGCTCCCATAGTTACGGGGTACAGGAAGGAAGGGCAGTCTTCTTCGAGGAGGAGCCGGTAGGCGGTATCGGTGTGCCCGGTGGTGCTGAGCGCGTCGGTGACAAGGGGTGTTCCCGCGAACCCGGTTGATATCCGGTATCCGCGTTGGGCGACGATTTCTGCCAGGCGGCTGCCCGCCTTGTGTAGCTGGTCAGTATCGAGGATGTCGAAGGTGATGGCGAGGGCGTAGGCCGTCGCGGTCTCGGTGACCAGGCGGCCGGCGGAGGTGACGTATTCATGTCGGAATGCATTGCGCACACGCGTGGCCAGGGCGAAGAATTCGGCTGCGTCCTGGTCGTGGCCCAGCAGTTGCGCGGTGGCGGCCATTTCGCGGGTCGATTTGCAGAGGAACGCTGCAGCGACCAGGTGGCGGTCGGTCTTCGCTGCGGCTGGGTTGCTTATTGGGGCGTCGGGGTCCAGCCAATCACCAAACTGGAACCCTGAGCTCCACAGTCCTGCTTCATCGAGCAACGCCGCTACTTGTCGGATGAAGGTGGTCATCGATGAGTAGCTGCTGCGGAGGATGTCGGGGTCGCCGTACTCCTGGTAGAGCGTCCACGGAAGGCTGACTGCGACGTCGCTCCATAAAGCGGTAGGTGTGGATGGCTGGGACAGTGCGTCGGGGACCACCCAGGGGACATAGCCTTTTTCCCGTTGTTCCGCGGCCAGGTCCTGAAGCCAGGAACCGAGCACTCCGCGAACGTCGTAGAGATATGCTGCTGTGGGGGCGAACGCGTTGATGTCACCGGTCCACCCAAGTCTCTCGTCCCGCTGGGGACAGTCCGTCGGCACGCCAACGAAGTTGTCCCGCATGGACCAGATGACGTTGGAGTGCAGCTGGTTCACCAGGGGGTTCGAGGTTTCGAACCAGCCGGTGCGGACCATGTCACTGTGGACGACGACGGCGCTGATGGCATCAGCGGTTAGCTCACCGGGCCATCCGTCGAGTTGGGCGTAACGGAAACCGTGGAACGTGAAGCGCGGTTCCCACGTCTCGGTTGAACCGCCGCGCAGGATGTACCGGTCGGTCGCCTCGGCCGTGCGGTTCGTTTCGGTTTCGAGCTCGCCGCCGGGAGTGAGGATCTCCGCGTGGCGGATCGTGACCTCACGTCCTGCCTCGCCGTCGACGGTGAGTCGCACCCAACCGGAGATGTTTTGGCCGAAGTCAACAATGACTTTCCCGGAGGGGCTGGTCAGGATCGCCGCGGGAGCGAGTTCTTCGATGCGACGGATCGGCGGGGCCGTCGGGATCGCAAGGGTGTTGAGGTCCCAAGCAACAGTGCGAGCATGGGTCCACGCGGTGTCATCGAAACCGGGTTCGCTCCACCCGGCCGGTTCCAGTTGCGCGTCGTAGGTCTCGCCGTCGTAGATGCTGTTCGCCAGCACCGCTCCGGTGCCAACGCGGAAGGCCTCGTCGGTGCCGATAACCACTGTGTGGTCGCCGTAGTCCAGCTCAAGTTCAAGGAACAGCGCTGGCTGCTCGGCATAAAGTTGGCGTTGCCATTCCCATCCGAGCCGCCCCACGGCCCAGCCCTCGCCCACGATCGCACCTACTGTGTTAGGCCCGGGGTGGATTTCGGGGGTGACGTCGATGGTCGTGACCATCACGCGGTGGCGGTAGGAAGTCCACCCAGGGGAGAGCATTTCCTCTCCTACCCGGGAGCCGTTGAGGTAGGGCTCAACGATTCCTAATGCGGTCACCGAAAGTGTTGCTCGTACCAACCCTTCCTCAGCCATGAACTCACGGCGAAAGTACGGCGCCTGATTGGGCAGGGTGGCAGGCGCGCAAATGAACG
Organism: Arthrobacter sp. 9V; assembly: GCF_902506065.1. Lineage (GTDB taxonomy): Bacteria > Actinomycetota > Actinomycetes > Actinomycetales > Micrococcaceae > Arthrobacter. The sequence continues at coordinate 2,646,877 of NZ_LR732912.1, read as the reverse complement.
CACCGTCTCCGCGCCTGGTGAATTGCGGGGTGGACGTCTCGGCTAGTGCGGTGGTGCTCATGCGACGGGGACCACGTCTTTCTGTGCTTCGGTATCGAATTCGTCGTGACGGTCGCGGGTCCGGAACACCTTCCACGCGATCCCGCAGCCGGCGGCGATGACAATCGCCAGGAACAGGTAGAAGAGGTTCGGGCTCAGGGCCACCAGCAGTGGAGTAACGGTGGCCAGGAGAGCGGCGAACAGTCGTGCGACGGCGATGATGGTGCCCTGGGCGGTGGTGCGCAGCAGGGTGGGGAACTGCTCCTGGGTCCAGACCTTCATGATTCCCTCGGAAGCGAAGGAACTGCCCACAAGTCCTATGAGGCCGGCAATGATCGCCGTCGTCAGGCTGATGCCGAAGACGACGTAGACCAACTGGGAGGCAACCCAGCAGATAGCACCAACTTTGAAGTAGGTGAACCGCTTGGAGGAGTCAGCGATCTTCATGAACCAGAGTGCACCGACGATGCCCAGAGGAATGAAAGGCAGGCCGATCAGAGTCGCGGTTTGCAGGTCTACGCCGCCAGCGTTGACCAGCAGGTAGGAGCCGAACTGGCCGCCGGTGTTCGCGGCGAGGTTAGTGAGAGCGTAGAAGCCAAGCAGTGCCAGGAACGGGGTGCGGTAGGAGCCCCGCAGCAGGTCCTTGACCGAAGCACGGTCCGCACGGACGGTCTTGATGCCCCGGCGGCGTTCATCGCGGGCGATCAGCCAGGTGCTGGACTCGGGGATGGTCAACCGGCCGATCAGGACTAGTACGGCCACGATGGCGATGTGGAAGAACAGGATCTGCGCGCCTAGTTTTCCCAGGCTGGCGACGCCTGCGCTGAGGAAGGAACACGCGATGATGCCCGCTGCCCACAACAAATGGGAAAACCCGATGAGCTTCCCGCGGTTCTCATCCGATGCTGCCTCGGAAATCGTGGACAACGACACCGGCAGGTCCGCTCCGGTACCAAGACCCAGAAGAAGAGCCGCAGTCATGATCACAGGGAAAGAACCAGCGAACGCAAGAGCCAGCGCAGCCGCGATGATGAGGACCATCGTGACGGTGAAGACCGGTCTGCGTCCGAAACGGTCACCCATCCGTCCGCCGATGATGGCGCCGAACGCAATGCCGAGCGTAAGACCGCCGGAGGCCAGACCGATCTCGCCCGGGGTCAGGCCCAGGACGGCTTGGTAGAGGACCATGGCGGTTCCGAAGCTAACGATCGCGGCAGCATCGATGTACGAAGCCATTCCCGAAACAACCGCTGTCCACCAGGGGCGGGTAGCGCGACCCGAAGTGAGTTGAGGCACGAGCTTCTCTTTTGAAGATGAGGGATCGGAAGACCGATATGCGCCGCGTCATTGAAACGAATCATTTTTGCGACTTATGTCACTGTAAACCATGATTGTCCTGAAGACAATCATTTTCTTTGGCGCGCCCTGTGTGCATAATGAGTTCATGGCCAGGAGACCGCAAGAGAGCGTTGACTTACGGGACGTTGAAATTAGTTCGGCGCCCCTTCTTCACGGCAGGGGTGTCGATTTCTCGGTTGCCCTGCAGGCGCTCGTCACGGCTATGAACTCCACCGCAGTGCGTGAAGGAATCATGGTCCAAAGCGGGTTCCCCCTGCCGGAGGATATGCCCGCGTTCTTGCTGCTGAACCAGCTGATCTACCGCACGACCGCACGTCCCACCGACATGGCGGATGCCATTGGTACGGGCAGGTCGAACGTCAGCAAGATAGTCCGTCGGCTCGAGATAGCAGGACTTGTCGGGCGCATGCCGGACCCCGAAGACGGTAGGCAAAGCGTAGTGGGGCTTACCCCCGCAGGACGGGAAGTCGCCAAGCGCATTGTCGCGGTCTCGAGCCAAGCCTACGAAGCAATCTTCCAGGACTGGAACGACGGAGACTTCGAACTGCTCGAAACTCTCGTCGTGCGACTCGTTGCAAGCATCGATGACCGCCTCGACCACGCCATCGAACGCACTTCCGGGGTCCAGATTCCCAGGCCTGCACGCCCTTCGACGGAGCACCACGCGATGGCACCCCACGGCTGAACGCGGCAACACCATACAGCAACCGGCTCGGGACGGAGGGCCGCACGCAACGACGCATCAGAACCGGACCCCTGCCCACGTTCATCATCGTTTGTTGGTGACTGCGTGCCCCTACACACGCAGCGCGGAGACTACAGCGTCGTCTTTTCCCGACCGTGCATCGTGGCCGTGGGGGCACAGTTGAGGACAACGGAACGGTGCGTCTGCTGATGCGATTGGGGCTTTGGCGCCGGCGTCGTTGAGGACTGCTCTGGCTTCGTCGGCGGTAAGCGTGACGTCAAGAGGGTCACGACCTCGCCGACTATCAAGATCGCGTGGTAATAGACGATCCATGCCCAGCCATTCTGGCGAGAATGTCGACGACCGTCGGCCGTGATCCCACGGGAGCTCAGGCCCCCCACAACGCTGTTAGCCGCCTCATCGAATTCCACGAACGTCAGTCGCTTCTACTGGGGCACTTCAGTGCGAGCCGGGGAAGCATCTGGCCGGGCCCGTCAAGGAGTGGGAATGCACTCGTAACGGGTGTTGATGGATGCCAGACCGCAACCATTTTGTTGTGGTTCGTGGCCTAATGACGCCTCTTGCCTCCAAAGGACCCTGGGTGCTTGGGCGCCGCTCCGGGCGGGGGGAATCTGGCTAAAGACACTCACGAAGAGCCCGCGAGAGCAGCTCCGCCCTTAAGTCGGTCTGCAGTCCTGCCTGGACCGTTTGGTAGGCGAACCCGAGTCGGTGTTTCGGGCTGGCGAAGGCCAGCTGGCCGCCGGCTCCATCGTGCCCGAAGCTGCCAGGTCCGGCCATGCCGCGACGTCGCGAGTGGAGCATGAATCCGGTGCCCCAGATATTGCCCTCGTCGGCCCCGTAGAACGGTTGTCCCTGCGACAGCGGCCGGGTTGCCCGGTCAATGGAATCATCCTCCAGCAGGCGGGTCCCGTCGACATCAGCGACCGTGGCACCATACAGGCGAGCCAGATCCCGGGCGGTGGACACGAGGTTCGCCCCGGGGCTTTCACTCCCCAAAAATACATCCCCGTTAGCACCATTGAAGAAGTCGGCCTCGTAAGCACCGGACATGGTCATCGCCTTCTCAGCCACGACCAGTTCGTCCGGAGGATAGGGAACAGCTCCTTCCACCACCGGAGGGATGATCGGCGCGAAATCGGGACTGTTACCGTCGGCACCAAAAGTCATCGTCAGGCCCAAGGGCGCTGTGACGTATTTTTCGAGCCATTCGGAGGGCTTCAGGCCTGTGGTGCGTCGCAGTACTTCCCCGGCCAAAAATCCCATGGTGATGGGGTGGTAGGCGAAGGTTTCATCGGGTTGCCACTCGGGTGCCTGGGCGGCCAGAACCTCGGCCGTTGGCGTCCAGTCTTGGATGTCCGCAGGAGACAGCGGGATGGCGGGATAGACGAGCCCGGCCCTGTGGGCGAGAAGCTGCCGGACAGTAATCCGGTCTTTGCCGTGGGCTGCAAATTCCGGCCAGTACTGGGCCACGGGAAGATCGAGGTCAAGGTAGTGTCGCTCGGATGCCATGATGAGGCAGATAGCTGTGATGCCCTTGCTCACGGAAAAGACGACGCTGCGCGTTGCGGTTGTCCATACCGTGTCCGGTCGGGAGCGTCCTGCGAACAGGTCCACCACTTTTGCCCCGTCAACGACAACTGCGCAGGCCGCGCCGATGTCGCCATGACTTTGAAAGTTCTCTCTGAAGGCGTCCGCAACAGGGCCGAACCCCGGGGCAACGTCCCCGCTGACGTCGAGCATGAATTACCTTTCATGGAAAGGGTGGAGAAAGCTTGGAAGCTAAATGGATTTAGCGAATACTAGTCTCATGTTCTTCTTGAAATCTGTCAAGACCTGCCATCGTAGGTACGCATGACCGGCGAGAATGGAGCAATGAGTCCCCGAATTACGCTGGCCGACGTCGCCGAACGGGCGGGCGTGTCCCGGACGGCCGCTTCGCTGATCCTCAACGGGCGGGAGAACACCAGGTTGAGCGTCGACGCCCGACGGCGGGTCTTTGAAGCGGCCGAGGCCTTGAACTACAGGCCGAACCTGATGGCGCGTGGTCTGCGCATGGATAAATCCGCGACCATCGGTTTTGTTTCTGATCGCATTGCATCCACGCGCTACGCAGGGCCGATGATCCGCGGAGCCCTGAGGGCTGCTCGAGAACGGGATCACACGCTCTTCGTAACGGAGACCGAAGGCGACCTGCGGGAACAGGAACTAGCCATCGAGGCTCTGCTGGACCGCCAAGTCGACGCGCTGATCCTTGCTACGGTGACCGGAACGATCATGATGCCCGAACGTCAACTGCCTGTTCCACTCGTCGTCCTCAACGGCAGCGCGGGCCCGGGGGAGTACCGCTCGATCCTGCCCGATGAGGAAAACGGCGGACGGCAGGCTGCCAGACACCTCATCGACCTTGGCCATCGTCGCGTACACATCCTAGGCACCTCCGAACCGGAGTACTGGACTGTCCCAGTGCAGCGACGCATCGAAAGTCTCCTCTCGGAGTTTTCGAGGGCCAGGGTGGAGGTCGTTCAGGTGGCCCTCGACCGACCTGTATGGGACTTCGAGACGGGCCTGGATACCGCGAGCCGGGCGGTCGAGGAGCACGGACCGGTCACCGCCGTGGTCGCGCTCAACGACACCCTCGCGGCGGGGGCCTACGAAGGCTTCCGCCAGGAGGGCCTCATGATTCCCGACGATGTTTCCATCGTCTCCTTCGATGACGACGACATCGTCTCGGTTCTGAGGCCGCAGCTGACGACCGTGGCCCTCCCCTTCGAGGCCATGGGTCGCCGGGCCGTGGAGATCGCCCTCGACGTGCAGGCAGCAGCGGCCGGCGAGCACCTCGAGCAAATGCACCTTCGGCACCGGGACTCAACCCGGCGAGCCATCACCCCCTAATTCAGGGAAATTACCTCAGGGGCTTGACAGTGACCTAAAGCACGTGTCATCTTTTTGCTAAATCCATTTAGCCCGGCAGTGGTGCCGGGTATGGGATTCCAACGGAGGATGAAAATGGACGAAGTGCAAGTGAACGGTGCCGACGAAACCGTATCCACACGATCCAGCTCACGGGCCACGTCGCCAGTGGACAAGACCACAAATCAGCGGTTAAGCGCCCGAATCAGGTCCTTCTTTGCAGGAGGATCCCCGGGACGCGTAGAAGGAACCCTGAAGCCGACACCTGCACGCCGGGGCACAGTGCTTACAGCTGGTGTGATGGTGCTTGGTATCGCGGTAACGGGCTGCTCCACCAGCGGAGGTGGCACGACTACGACGACAGGAAAGCCGTACGACGCCGATACCGTCACCTTCGCCACGTCGGTGGTCCCGCCGTCGCTGAACCCCGCAATTGGTGATCCGGCCTACTCGCCTTTGTACCAGTGGGCCTATGACCCCCTGGTCATCATGAAAGGCGACGGCACGTTCACTGCCGGGCTGGCTGAGAAGTGGGGCTACGTCGGCGAGGGCAACAAGTCCTACGAGCTCACGCTTCGTCAGGACCTTACGTTCAGCGATGGCACAGCTCTGGATGCCGCGGCACTGAAGAAGAACCTCGACTATCTGCGCGCCCAGACCCTCGGAACCCCGTCGACCTTGTTGGCGTCGGTGCAGACCGTCGAGGTCATGGACCCTTTGACGGTCCGCCTGACCCTGTCCCGCCCTGATCCGGGGCTGACCTTCTACTTCGCTCAGGCCTTCGGCGCGGGCTACCTGATTAGCCCGGCGTCCCTGGATAATCCTGCCTCGCTTGACACGGCCACAGCCGGGGCTGGCCCGTACATGCTCGACGCCGCCCAGACAGTCGCCGGGGATCACTACACGTTCGTGAAGAACCCCAAATACTGGAGCCCGGAGCGTCAGCACTTCAACACCGTGACAGTGCGCGTGATCGCAAACCCGTCGTCCACGGTGCAGGCAATGCAGGCCGGTCAGGTCCAGGCCGCTCTCGGTGACGCTACGACCCTTCCGGCAGCCCGCGCTGCAGGGCTGCAGGTCGTCGCACCGCCCCAGGCCCTGTCAGGAATCAATCTCGCCGACCGGGAGGGGAAAGTCTCCAAGCCGCTGAGTGATGTCAGGGTCCGGCAGGCCCTGAATATGGCCGTGGACCGCAAGGCGATCGCGAAGGCGCTCTACGGTTCCGAGGACCTTGCGCTCTCGCAGTACGCTCTGGATGGCCAAGCGGCCTACGACAAGGACTTCAACGAGAAGTACAAATACGATCCCGAAGCCGCGAAGGCTCTGCTCGCGGAAGCCGGTTACAAGGACGGGTTCACGTTGCCGGTTCTTACGACCTCGCTCGCGGGACTCGACAAACTAACCCAGGCAGTCGGCGGGCAGCTTGAGCAGGTCGGCGTCAAACTTGAGCTCACCACTCAAGCATCCGCTCCGGACTACTTCACGGCGATGGTTTCAGGGAAATACCCGGCAGCGGTCATCGGATACGGGCTGGCAGATATGAACACGCTTTACTCAGGTTTCGTTAACCCTGCCGGGCCCTTCAATTGGTTCAAGACGGTCGATCCCAAGCTCGATGAACTTTATAACCAGTACCGCGCCGCTGATGAAAAGTCAGGTGCCGCGCTGCAGCAGCAGATCAATGAACGGCTTATGGACCAAGCATGGACCATCCCGGTCGTCGGCGCTCCGCTGAGCTACTACCTCGCCTCTGGTCTGACCGGTTTCGATGCAACATCCGCGAACGCCGGAGTCCCGCTGGTCACCGACCTGCGCCCCACCGAATAAGAAAGTCACTGACCCGTGTTTAGGTTGATCCTGCGCCGATTGGCGCTGTCGATTCCATTGGCGCTCATCGCGTCCATGATCTCGTTTGTCCTCATCCCGTTTCTTCCCGGCGACGCGGCCAGGGCCCTGCTTGGACCCAACGCCACCGCGGCCCAGCTTGCTGCAGCGCGGGAAGAACTGGGGCTAAACCTCCCACTGTGGCAGCAGTACTGGAACTGGCTGACAGGCGCGCTTCACGGAGACCTGGGAACGTCGTTGATCAGTCGGCAGCCGGTGACGGAACTTCTTAATGCACGGCTTGAGCCCTCCCTGTCCCTGATCGTCGGGGCCACACTCGTGGCCTCGGTGATCGGGATAGCGATGGGCATCCGCGCAGCACGCCGCGGAGCCCTCGGACGTATCGTTGACTCCTCCTCGATTCTCGCCCTGGCCATCCCGGACTTCTGGCTGGGCCTGGTGTTGGTCGTCATCTTCGCCGTGCAACTCAGGCTCCTGCCACCGACCGGGTACGTCTCACTCACCGATGATCCCGGACTCTGGGCCCAATCGCTCATCCTTCCGATCATCACGTTGTCCCTCCCTGCACTGTCACGCATCGCTAAACAGACCCGGGACTCAATGGCAACGGCCCTGGACGGAACCTATGTGCGCACCCTGCGCGCGGCCGCAGTCAAGGAAAGCTCCATCATCTACAGGCACGCCCTGCGCAACGCAGCAGTGCCGATCCTGACGGTCATCGGACTTGTCTTCGTGGGAGCCCTCGGCGGCACCGTGGCCATCGAAACCATCTTTGCCATCCCCGGGCTGGGCAGCACCGCGGTGCAGGCCACCGCCTCCCGCGATCTGCCCCTGATCCAAGGGGTGGTCGTCTACTTCACGCTCATCACGATTGTCGTCAACCTGATTGTCGACCTCGCGTACGGCTACTTCAACCCACGTGTGAGAGTTCAATGACAGCGACAACACCCACCCAATCAAGCCATTCCCCATCCGGCGGAGCACCCAAGCGCCCATCCTGGCTGGGTCGAGCCTGGAAAGGCCAACCCCTTGGGGTGATCGCCAGCTTATTCATTCTGCTGGTCGTGATACTCGGTGTACTCGCGCCAGTGATCGCCCCCTTCCCGGCAGGGAAGCAGGACCTGCTGGTAACCCTCACCGGTCCCAGCAGCACCCACTGGCTAGGCGCGGACACGCTGGGCCGTGACATCCTGAGCAGGCTCCTCTACGCGACTGTTCCGTCCCTCGGGTACGCCCTGGTCGCGCTGGCGGTCTTCCTTCTCCTGGGAGTTCCGCTTGGCATCATCGCCGGTTACCGGGGCGGACGTATCGACAGCATCATCAGCCGCGTCGCTGAGATTGCCATGTCCATCCCGGCCGTCATCATCTTGCTGGTCGTCCTGGCAGTCTTTTCGTCCAACCCCGTAGCGGCAATGACCACCCTGGGTGTCCTGGGTTCACCGGGCTTAATCCGCGTCGTGCGGGGCGTGACCTTGGTGGTCAGGGAAGAAGCGTTCGTCACCGCCGCCACCGTCGCCGGCGTGAAACCGGTGAACATCATGGCCACGCACCTCGTGCGCCGCGCCTTGGGCTCCATCCTCGTCCAGGCTTCGGTGTTCATCGGCGCCGCCTTGGTGGTCCAGGCCGCGTTGGCCTTTCTGGGACTGCTTTCCGATGGAGACCGGCCTACCTGGGGTGGGATGATCGGTGAAGCATCCACGGTCATCTCGCTCACCTCGTGGCCGCTGGTGCCACCTGGTCTGATCATCATCCTCACCGTCATGGCGTTCGGGCTCCTCGGTGACGCTATCCGGGACGCCACGTCCGATGAGTCATCAACGACCGTTCGCCGCCGTCGCCGAACCGCTACCGTTGTCCCGGCCACCGAGAAGCTGGACCTCCACACCGAAGGTCATCTTCTAAAGGTCCACAACCTGCAGGTGTCACTCGACAATGAGGTGAGGCTCGTCGACGATGCGACCTTCACCGTGGGCCAAGGGGAAATCGTCGCCGTCGTCGGCGAATCGGGCTGCGGCAAATCGGTGACAGCCCTTGCTACCCTCGGGTTGCTGCCGCCCGGACTGCACGTCGGCGGGGGCAGCGTCATCTTCGACGGCGTCGATCTTCTGGCAGGAGGCCCGCAGGCCTACGCCGCGGTCCGAGGACGAGGCATTGGTTACGTCGCCCAGGATGCGCTCGGAAGCCTCGATCCCACGCACACGATCGAGAGCCACCTGCGCGAGGTGATCCTCCGGCACGAGAAGCTGTCGTCGCCGAAGCTCAAGGAACGCACCCAAGAGCTGCTGCAGCAGGTGCAGATCACCGACCCAGGACGGGTACTCAAGCTCTACCCGCATGAGATCTCCGGTGGAATGGCGCAACGGGTCAACATCGCCCTCGCGCTGGCCGGCCGCCCCCGATTGATCATCGCTGATGAACCCACCACCGCTCTTGATGTCACTGTGCAGGCGGAAATTCTCCACCTTCTTCGTGATTTGCAGCGGTCTACCCAAATGAGCGTGCTCATCATCACCCACAACTGGGGCGTCGTCGCTGACATCGCTGATCGGGCAGTGGTCATGTACGCCGGCGAGGTCGTGGAAATGGGCGACGTGTACACCGTGTTCAAGGCGCCCCGTTTTCCTTACACCGCGGCCCTGCTGGCCGCGGACCCCAGCGTGTCTCCGCTCGGGGAACGACTGGAAACAATTCCGGGACGCGTACCCGCTCCCGGAAACTGGCCCACCGGATGCCGCTTCGCCGGCCGCTGCCCCTTCGCCATCGATGCGTGCGTGGATGGGCCTCTGCCACTGCGTATCGTCCCGTCAGGCTCTGTCACCCGTTGCATCCGTGCCGAAGAACTTGCCAGCGAAGGCGTGTTGGACCGATGAACCAGACCACGCCTCCGGTGCTCGTCGCCGAGAACATCACTGTCCAGTACCGTCGTGGACGCCTGAACTTCACAGCACTCGACAACGTCAGTGTACGCATTCCCCGCGGCACCACTGTCGGACTGGTCGGGGAATCCGGCTCAGGAAAATCAACGCTCGCCAAAGCCATCCTCGGACTCGTGCCCATCACCACCGGCCGCGTGGAACTGCTCGGCCGGGACATCACCCACCTGGCCGGTGAAGACCGACGGAGGCTTGGTAGATCCATGCAGGCGGTCTTCCAGGACCCGAACACCTCTCTGAACCCATCTTTCACCATCCGCCGTAGCCTGATTGAGCCCTTGAAGGCGCAGAACATGCTGGGCGAGGTAGACGTAAACGCCCGTGTGGCCGAAGTCCTAACCGCTGTCGGCATGGAACCTGACGCCGGCTCCCGGCGTCCCCGCCAGTTCTCCGGTGGCCAGCGGCAGCGCATCTCCATCGCACGGGCGCTGATCACCAACCCTGAAATCGTCGTCTGCGACGAAGCCGTGAGTGCGCTGGATCTTTCCGTGCAAGCCCAGGTGCTCAACCTACTCTCCGACCTACAGCGTGAGCGTGGCCTGAGCTACCTGTTCATCAGCCACGACATGTCGGTGGTCAAACACATCTGCCACGAAGTCACCGTGCTCTACCGGGGCGCCATCAAAGAATCAGGGCCAACCCAACTGGTCACCACCGCGCCGGCGGACCCTTACACGAAGGCTCTCCTGATGGCCGCACCAATCGCTGACCCGCACCGCCAGCGGCAGCGTCAACGCCCAACCTCATCCACTGCGGCTTCTTAGCCAACACCTCCGCAAAAAACCTACCGAATCACGAAGGACTCTCTCATGCCCGTCATTCCCGCTCTTAAAGCCCTGCTCGGCAGTATTCCGAAACAAGCATCACTCAAGGAAATGAGCCTTGAGGGCCAGCGGCAGGCCGGCAACGACGGCGCCACGGCCCTGGCTGCCGCCGTTGCCGAAGAACCCCGCGAGGTAGGCACCATCACCGAGGCCTTGGTAGAGGTCGACGGCGGCCACATTACTGTGCGCATTTACCAACCGAAACACTCTGGGCCGCACCCTATCCACCTCTACTACCATGGCGGTGGTTGGATGTTCGGCACAATTGATGATCCCTTTGTAGATATCGTGTGCCGTGAACGGACCGCTCTGGCCGGCTTTGTGAGCGTCGCCGTCGAATACCGCCTGGCGCCCGAACACAAGTTCCCTGGCCCGTTGAACGACTCCTACGCCGCGCTGGAATGGATAGTCGAGCACGCCGCAGAGTTCGATGCCGATCCCACCCGTGTCACCGTCGGCGGCGGATCGGCGGGCGCGAACCTCGCCGCCGCTATTACGCTGAAGGCCCGAAACGAAAACGGCCCTGCGATCACCTTCCAGCTCTTGGAGGTCCCCGCTTTGGATCTGACCGCGAGCAGCCCCTCGGTCGAGAAGTACGGGACGGGGGAGTACCCGCTGTCCCGGGCCGAGCTGCAAGTCTGTCTCGATGGCTATCTTCCCGCCCCCGAGGACGCGACGAATGAGTACGCCTCCCCGCTGCTGGCACAGGACTTGTCCGGACTGCCGCCTGCCCACATCATGACCTCCGAGTTCGACCCGCTGCAAGATGACGGAGCGCGCTACGCCGAGAAGCTCAACGCAGCAGGCAGCAAAGCGACCCTCACGATGGGTGCCGGCCATGTCCACGGGTCCTCGCAGTTCACCAAGCTGCTACCGGAAGCCGCCGCCTGGCGGGATGAGGCCATTGCTCAGCTGATCGAGCACGCAGACCGCCACGCGGTCACCGGCGCGTAATACTGCAAAGCCCAAGTTAGGACACATTTTGGCACTCACACCCGTTGATCGATGGATCTGGGACTTCTGGCACATCCAGCACGAGAACACCCACCACCTTTACTACCTACAGGCGCCCAAATCCCTCGATGACCCTGAACTGAGGCACCGGAATGCCACCGTCGGACATGCAACGTCCACGGATCTGAGCAACTGGACAGAACACGGTGCTGTCCTAAATCCCGGGCCCCCCGGGTCGGTTGACGCGACGGCGACCTGGACCGGCTCCATTGTCCGCGGTGACGACGGCACCTGGTTCATGTTCTATACCGGTTCCACGTTCCTCTCCGCGGACACAACCTCCAACATCGAAGTCATCACGATGGCGGTGTCAACGGACCTCCACACGTGGACCAAGGTCCCTTCCTTCGCGTTGCGCGCCGACCAGCGCTGGTACGAAACGCTCGGAGACTCTGATTGGCCCGAGGAGGCCTGGCGTGACCCGTGGGTGTACCGGGACGACGCAGGGCTATGGCACATGCTCATCACCGCGCGGGCCAACACCGGCCTCTCCATCGACCGCGGCGTTGTAGGCCACGCAACATCACCCGACCTCCTCACGTGGACCGTGCTGCCACCTCTCACCGAACCCCGCCACGGATTCGCACACCTCGAGGTCTTTCAGAAGTTGACCATCGATGGGCAGCCGATGATCCTTTTCTCCGCCCATGACCAGGTCATCTCCGGCGAACGGCGTTCGACGGGGGCAACCACCGGTACTTGGGCCGCACCATGGAACGATGAAATCGAGCTCGACCATGCAACCAACCTCAGCGGAGCAAGCCTCTACAGCGGACGCATAATCGACCACGATGGCAACCCCGTCCTCTTGGCTTTCGAACTCACCAACGGAACCCAGCCCTTCGTCGGCGGAATCTGTGACCCGATCCGCGTCAACGTCGATCACGGCCGGTTGACGCTACCCAACGAAGCAAGGATCCCGTAGAAAAAATGCCCACAACCACATCAGGCGTTTACTGGGACAGCCAGGGCCCATGTGACGGACCTCCCGTCCTTCTCCTCGAGGGATACACCGGCCAACTCATCGGCTGGCGTGAGGAGTTCTGCACCATGCTCACCGACAAGGGCCTGCGAGTATTGCGTATGGACAACCGCGATATCGGACTCTCCCGCCACGAGCCCGAAGGCACCACATACACAATCGCGGACATGGCTAACGACGTCAGGGAAGTTATCGACAGCGCCGACATCGATCAGGTGACTATCGTTGGACAATCAATGGGCGGCTTGATCGCCCAACATGTCGCTCTCAACCACCCGGAAGTGGTGGCGGGACTGGTGCTCTTCTACACCACCCCCACCCGCATGGACATCAACGAGAACGTCTTCGAGGGGGACATCCTCATTCCGAGGACCCGTGACGAAGCGATCGAGTTCTTTCTGGAGGGCAACCGGAATACGATGTCACCGTCCTATGGCTACGACGAATCCGCTCAACGCCAGCTTGCCGGTCAAATGTACGACCGGGCTCCAGACCAGTCCGGCATACCCCGCCAACGTGAAGCTATCAGGCAGATGCCTGACCTCACCGAACGGCTACCTGAAATCACAGTGCCCGCAGCACTGATTCACGGCAAGGATGACCTGCTGATATCACACCAAGGGACAATGCGCCTGTGGCACCAGCTGCCTCACGCCGAACTGCACCTGTATCCGGGCCTGGGGCATGAAATCGCCCGAGCTCTTTGGTCCGATTTCGCCGAGATCATCACCCGAACCACGCGCCTCTCCCTGAACGCAACCACCCCACACTAGGGCCGGCGGGACAAGCGCCGCCACACCAGCCGTTACCCAGCAAGGATTCAGCATGACTATGCAGTTTCAATCTAGGAGACGGGAGTCTATTTAGCACTAACCCACTCCCGCACAGCTGTCCAACATCGTTGGCGCCTGTTCCTCGGGCCTCCTCGCGGGATAGTTGTACTCCACGCAAGCTGCGCGCTAACAAGCTTCATGTCGAACCGCCAGGCGACGGCGCCGCCAGAGCGTGTCTGCGGCTGCAACCGACACAGGGCCGTGTTCCGAGAGCCCTGTCAGCCGTACCCTCACAGACCATGTCGACCCTCAGAACACATGGACGATTCCCAACCCGACGGCGTCTCGGAGAAATTCATGAAAATTTTTCTCGGCATGATTCACGGTGTTCCCATCCCACCCGGACCCCGTTGGTGACGCCTGGAATGGCCCTTAGCATGGCAGCAGCCTTGGTGTCAGCACAGGTTTCTGTCGCCGAAGATTTTACCGGCGACACCGGGCACAGCCTCGGTGCCGGGTGCGACCATCATCGACGAGCGATGGCTCACTCAACGGACAATGGAGCTAACCGTCGCCTCACCGTCCTTCGCCGCGCCGGTCAAGATCGAGGTGGTGTTGCCTAGTGGGTACGCAGCCACAACGGAGGGCCAAGAATGGCCCGTCACCTACTAAACGCATGGCACCAACGGTAGCCAGGCAATGTTCCGTACCGCGTACAGGGGCGAAGACCTGACAGCCTCCTACCCATCGATCGTTATTTCGCCCGCCGACCATTTCGGGTACTGGAGCGACTGGAGTACAACGGCGCCGACAGGCCGCCAATGTATGAGACCTTCGTCATCACGCAGCTGGTACCCCTCATTGACGCGAACTTCCGTACGAAGGATGACCGCGCGCACCGGGCCATTCCTGGCGACTAGATGGGCAGGTACGGAGCCGTTATGCTCGCCGGCCGCCACCCGGACCTCTTTGTTGCCGGAACCAGCCTGTCGGGGGCCGTCGACACCATTTGGGCTCCAGGTTCCGTCGTTTCATCCGCCAGCCCGGCAATAGATTCGGCACTTCCCGACGCCATATATGGGCCACGCGTCACTGACGAGGTGATCTGGCCCGGACACAACCCACAGACCTCGCTGGGAATCTGGGCAGTCTTGACCTGCAGGTTATACGGGCAACCGTGTCCCTGGAGTCCGAGAACTGGGAAATCCATTAACGCCCTACGGTTGCCCCGTCGAGAGTGGGGTTGTCTTCCCGGAAACACAAACCTTAACAAAACCCTCATCAAACTGGGTGTCCAGCACAAGTACAGCGCCTACAGCTGGGGCTGTCACACCCCTGAGATGTTCCAACAACAGATTACTGACACTCTGCCCCGCTTCGCGGATGTCTTCTCCCGGAACGTGCCTCCACCCGCAAACTTTGACTACAGGTCCATCGAACCGACGTTCAACACGTTCGGCTGGTCTGCGACAGCCGACCCCAACCGAGCCACGGAATTCCTCGACCTGCGCGATGCCTGCAGTGCCGGGTTCACCGTCACCGGCAGTGGTTTGACCCGGATCGCAACGCCACCAATGTTCACCGGCAATAGGCCGGTGAGATTGTCGTGATCAACGGTGCGGCTACGACACTCAGAGCCGACGACGGCCTCAGCATCCCTGCCGATCTCGGTCAGCCCGCACAGGACCAGCAGTTCTCCATCGGTGCTCGCACCTCCCGCCGGACCAGCGTGATCAGCATTCCTCGTCGGTACCGCGCTGGACAACCCGCGGGCTGGGGAAGGCCCTGTTAATGGACAAGGCTCTCCCCAGCCCGGTTCTCAGGAGACGCCCCAATTGTTCTTGTAGGCGGTCCGGAAGTCGATATTCGTTGTCCAGTCCTTGCCCTCCGGTGCCAAACCATGGTCAGCGTCAACCACGGCGAGTCCCGGACCACCGATCGGCGAGTTTTCTGCACCGGCGAAGTACCGGTTTATCATATCGACAGCAGCCCACGCCGCGTAGTTCTCGTCATACACGAATCCAGCGTCCAAGCCCTTATCGTCTCGGATCAGGTCCATTGTCGGTGCGAAGTTAGTGCCAGCCACCACGAGCAGCGAGTCGTTGCGTGCTGCCTTCATCACCGCGGCTGAGCCGCCGGCCGTAGCCAAGTCATCATAGGAGAGGGCTAGGCCGTTAGCGTCGGGGTTGCGCAGCAGCGCGGTGGCAATTTTTTCCTGCAGCGGGGGACCGAAGTCGGCGGTCTGCACCTCTACGGTGGTGACCTCACACTTCGGGCACAGCTCCTTCATTTTCGCATTGAAGCCGACAGAAACAGCCTTGGTCACAACCAGTTCGGGCACACTGACCTCAATGATATTGGCCTCGTCACCACGCTTCGCGAGCAGCCAGATCGCCTGAGCTTCACCCAAGCCCTGGCCCCAATCGGAGAAGTCGCCCTCCGCGAACGGCAGTGTTCGTTCGAAGTAGGACTCTGACTTGGGGTCCACATCACTGCAGTCTGCCGACTCATGGGAGAACACAGGGATGCTGGCCTTCTTAGCCTCGTCCAGCGCGGTCTGCACCAACGGGCAGTCGATCGAGTAGAGCCAGATTGCATCGACATCCTGCACGATTGCCTGACGGATACCTTCTTGGTATTCCGACGGGTTGTATTGACCGTCGTATATTGAGAGACCCCAGCCAAGGACCTTCGTTGCCTCTTGGGCTGCTTCAGCTACCTTGGTGCCGGTCGGCGTCTGCACGCCAGCGATCACGAGCGCGACGTCATAGCCCTTCTGGCCCTTTGGACCGTCGCTAGCAGGCTCCTGGTATGTACCGCTGCCGTAGAGAGCCTCGAGCTGCTCCCCGGCGCGCTGGGCGGCGACGCCGCCCCCGGTGGTCTTGTCTGCGGAGTTGGCATCCGATGACACGCCTGTGCCGCAACTGGCAAGAGCAGTCACCACAGCCAACGCGGCAACAGCGCCGGCCAAGGGCTTCCGGCGAGAGAGTTTCGAATGCATGTTCATTTCTCCTTTGATAACGCACGCCATTTTGAAGGGTTCAAGGCCAGGGGCCGTGACCCGCCAGCACATGGCGTGCGACCTATAGACACATGGTGCAATCTCGGAAACAGTGAGTCCAATACATAGTTGACATAACACCGATCGCTGATACAGATTGATTGGGGGCACCAAAGGACACCGGCGTGTGGCTCTGCTTTGTTAAGGAGGTTCTATTCGGGTCATTGATCCACACCTGGGGGTGGGGCGGTACAAGATCGGGGGCATTGACGCTACTGGATCGATTGGGGTGTTTGGCTGGGGGGCAGCTAAGCTCTATGAGCGTTCATTGAGACGCCGCTGGCGACGACATAGTGCGAAAGACGGGTGCGAAAGCCGATCCCCATTGCGGGCGATGACTGTTGTACCAGTCCACCATTCAACTGACGAAAGCCCTCACCTCACCCGGGAAAACGAACCGCTTAGGGCTGCCGGTAGGTCAGGACCGTGCACCGGGTTAAGCGTGGAGACCGAACCAAGTAGATCCTGCTTATCGAGCAGCTTTGCATCGACCGGCAGAAGGTGCCAAAAACCTCGGCCCGTAACGCGACTCTAGGCTTGTTCGACGGCACGTGATGTGGGTCGCCGAGGGCACGGTTGCGGTTGATCGTAGTGCGGGACGGCCCTAGTGGGGCCATTGCCTGCCGCCTCGGAACGGTAACGTACAGCCCAGAACCCGCTAGGCGAGAGTCATTTTTTGGACTTCGGCTAGTCCGGAGGTCCCTTATGGCGCTCTCGAAGAACGCCTGGAGCTTCGCGTCCTATTCCGATAGCGGATTCAACATGGGGACGGCCGATCATGCCGCTGATCTCCACGCTGACGATGAGAGGAACAGCGCCCTTGGAACACGTGATGGGCCCTAGAGATCGACGTTCTCATTGACGAGAGCAAGGAATGCCTGAGATGCAGGACTCGGATTGAAATTGCTCCAGGTCAGATACTCGACACGAGACGGTCCGTCGCTGATCGGAAGGCTTATCAGCGCGGAGTTCCGTGAGTTCTGTGGCGCGAACTTTGACGGTAGAAGTGCGATGGCCAAGTTCTGCCGGATCAGATCTATTGTGAGTCCAATTGCCGTCGACTCAAAAGCTACTTCACGCTGGATGCCCGCTGCGGCAAACGCCTGATCGCTCTCAGCGCGAGCCGGAGTGCCTGCAGGAAAGTCCGCAAACGTTTCCTGGGCGAGATCGCTCAGAGTGATCTCGCGAAAGTGCGTCAAAGCGTGATCACGACTTACCACGGCCACAAGGCGGTCAGACCCTAATTGGCGCCATGCAACACCGTGCGGGTCGCGATTTTCGGGAAGACCGAGGAGCGCAATGTCCATATCCCCGCGGATGATCGACGCCTCGAGTTCCTCGCTGCCTGCCATCTGCAGCGCGATTGGTACCTGAGGGTGCGCACGATGAAACGTCTTTAAGGCCGCAGGTATATCGATGGCGGTCACGGTCGGAATTACTCCCACCCTCAGACGCCCCCTAATGTGACCCGCAGCCGCCGCAGCGTCGACCACGGCGCGCTCCGCTGCCAGGAGGCACGCACGCGCGGCGGAAATGAACGCTGTGCCCGCCGCCGTTAGCTCCACCCGCCTACTCATGCGGCTGAACAGGGCGACGCCAAGCTCTTTTTCCATCGCTTTAATCCGATGACTTAAAGCGGACTGTGCCACAAAGCACTTGGCGGCCGCCCTCGTGAAGTTGGCCTCCTCAGCGACAGCCACGACATAACGCATCCCTTGCAAATCCATCCATTGATCGTGGCATGAGATAGGTGCAATGACAAACATGTGTTGGACTCATCGTCGCTGGGCTTCCAGAATGGGATGACCACAACGCGCCCACTCCCTCCGCCGACACAGCCGCGGGACACCGTTGGTGATCGACCGGAACAAGGATGATCATGCATCTTCATATGGCAGGTAGCTATTTCTCGACGCCGGCGCCTCAGTGGAGTTGCACTTGACGATGTTGGGCGACGACGTTCGGGAACCAACGGTGTCGGTCTGGCCGGAGGTCCCGGCACAAATCCGCGAGACCGATCGGAATGATTGACCATGATCTTTGGCATTAGTGAGCTGATTCTCAGTACCGACCGGGAGCGGCCATGACAGGTCAGATCAACCTCGGCCTTGGAGACGCTTTGACAAGTCCGACCGTGGCGCTGGGCGCTAAGACCATCAGCAAAACTTACGGCGGAACACGCGCTTTGAACGAGGTGTCCATTGGGGTTTCAACTGGTGCGATCCACGCCTTGATGGGCGGGAATGGATCCGGAAAGTCCACGTTCATCAAGGTCATGGCCGGCATCGTGACGGCTGATCAAGGACACTTGGCATTCGGCCGTGAATGGTCCGACGCGCGTTCGCACACGCCGGCTCGAGCGAAGGCAGCAGGGCTGCACTTCGTGCACCAGCAGAACTCCATCTTTCCTGACCTGACGGTTGCCGAGAACTTAGCGCTGAGTCGTGGGTTCGAGTTGACTGCGATGAAGTCCATATCTTGGAGAGCCCAAATGGCGCGGGCCCGCGATGTGCTCCAACGGTTCGAGATCAACGTCGCTCCGGAGACGCCGATGGACCGACTGTCGGCAGCAACGCAGATGATGGTGGCGATAGCTCGAGCATTGCAGGACCAGGACGACACGGCTGAGCGAGGAGTGCTCGTACTTGACGAACCGACGGCGAGTCTGCCTAAGCATGAGGTCGATCTGCTGCTCGATGCGCTTCGTCGGTATGCCGCGGACGGGCAGACGATCATCTACGTGTCCCATCGGCTAGACGAAGTCACTGCGATCGCCGATGAGGCGACTGTGCTCCGCAATGGCCGGGTAGCGGCTCGCCTGTTCGGAGCTGAAATCACCCATGACGCCTTGGTATCGGGGATTACTGGTGTTGTTGTCGGGAGTTTGTCCCCCACCACGGCTCCACCGAAGGCACCAGAGGTGTCGACGCATGGGCAACCTGGGGAAGTGCCGTGCCTTAGCGAGCCAGTGTTGACGCTCCGGCGGAGTGCCATAGCCTATGGGGAGGTCTCAGATGCGCTTGTGCTTCGAAAAGGCGAGATCGTCGCCGTCGCCGGTCTGTTGGGCTCCGGTCGCTCCCGACTCCTCAAGCAGATTTTCGGTGTCGTGCCGCGCAAGGATCTGCAGGTGGTCATCGGAAGTCAACCTCTGGCACCTTCCAAAATACGAGACGCGATGAAATGCGGCATCGGGTTAGTCCCTGAAGACCGGCTGCATGAAGCGGCCTTTCCGGATTTGAGTATCGCAGACAACCTCTCGATCAGCTGCTTGAGCGGGCTCTCGCGCTTCGGCTGGATTAGCCCGTCCCGTGAGCGGCAAGCTGCGAACAAGCAGATCGAGGAGTTCGCGGTCGTTGCCCCCAACAGTTCGACACCGTTGATTGCGCTTTCAGGTGGCAATCAACAAAAGGTGATGCTCGCCCGATGGATGCAACGTCGCCCGAAGGTTCTATTGCTCGATGAACCGACCCAGGGTGTGGATATCGGTGCTCGAAATGAAATACACGACTTGGTGCGCGCTGCGGCTGCGGCCGGAACCGCCGTGCTTGTGATCTCCTCTGACTTCGATGAGCTCGCTGCATTGGCGCACCGCGCTGTCGTGGTCAGTGACGGCAACGTCGTTTCGGCCGTGGATGGTCCCTTGACCGAGGAGAACCTCACCAAAAGCGTTTACGCACAGGAGAAAGCACTATGAACAACACGTCGCAAACGACCGAACCGAGTAATGCCTCTGGCACCGCGAGCGTGGCACCAGGGACGGAAATGCAGATGCACGAGCGCAAAGCGAATCGGCGGGCTATGGGAAATGGTCGCCTGAATCGCTTCCTTGAGTCTTACATACTGGTGGTTCTCTTGGTGGCGATTACACTGTTCTTTTGGTTCTGGCCTGAGACGTCCTCGACTTTCGCAACGGTGGCGAACCTGCAAATTCTTCTGTCCAGCCAAGTCGTGATCGGTGTGATCTCGCTGGGAGTGCTGCTTCCCTTGATGACTAAGGAATTCGACCTCTCGGTTGGCAGTATCGCCGCACTTTCCGGGGTCATGGTGGCGCAGTTTGCCACAGACACGGGCAGTTCGCTGGGCGCACTCGGGCTGGCATTGCTCATCGGACTCGTTGTCGGAGGCCTAAACGCGGTGATCGTCACCCGACTGCATGTCAATGGCGTCATCGCTACGTTGGGCATGGGGACAATCCTCACGGGTGTCATCCTCCAGCAAACAGGTGGTAGGGCCGTCTCGGCCAACATCCCGGACTTTATGTCGGCATTCGGAACCGCCGAGATCGGAGGTGTGCCGATCATATTCTTTGCGCTGCTGGCCATCGCTGCGTCAACCTACTTCATGTTGGACCACACCTCGCTTGGACGCCAGATATCCGCTGTCGGCTCCAACATCGAAGCTGCCAAGTTGGTGGGTCTGCGCACTGACGGGCTGCGTGCGACAGCTTTCATTGTTGGAGGTGTGCTCTGCGCGGTGGGTGGGTTCCTTTACGTCTCCCGTGCCGGTGGCGCGTCACCCAACGTGGGAGCGTCCTTTCTGCTTCCCGCCTTTGCTGCTGCCTTCCTCAGTGCCGCCTCGGTGAAGCCTGGTCGGTTCAACGTGTGGGGCCTTATCATTGCCGTCTACTTCCTCGCCGTGCTGAACAACGGATTGAGCTTGGCTGGAGCTACCCCGTACGTGAACGATTGGGTCAATGGCGCAGCGCTCATTTTGGGAGTTGCCCTCGCTGCTCTGCTTTACCGTCGACGGACTACCTGAGGACTCCCGAGACCGCCTTTCCGTCGAGCTGCCGGTCGCAGCCCGATTCCACTCACTTCCTGATTGGAAAGAGCGGACTGCGTGGATGCTTATGGTTCTGCTGCTTTGGGTTGTCGGATACCGGCATGGCTTTCACCAAAAATAGGTGCTTCGAGCTCGTCGGTGGAGTTGCCGCGGGCCCAATCGAACTGCTGAAAGCTGCCGCCAAGATGTCTCCGCACCTGGTGCCCCGCTGATATATAGGTGCGGTTGTCAAGAGGTAGAGGTGAAGCGGCTCGGGGGTTTGTGGTTCCGAGGGCCGCTCACCGTGTCGCCGGCCGGGTCGTGGTGTGGGTGTTGGCGTGTCTTTTTCGACTGCAGTATCAGGCTCATATTCGCGGGTTGGTACCGCATGACGATGTCTTCGGCTGGAGCGCGGGACGCCAGTGACCAGCACCAGCCGAAAGCTCGCGGGCGATCGCGGTGTTGGCTTTCACTGACATTTTGTGCCGGTCATCGAGGTGTTCCCCACTTGAGGTGGAGCCTGTGGTTTCCTTCCAGGGCACGGATGCGGGTTGCCGGGGAGCCAGAGCGTGTCGGCGCAGCAGCCGGACCCCCGGGGCGGGCGTAGGGGCGGCGGTGCACCAGGCCGCTTCGATGGGACATCCTGACAAAGCCGGAAGTCGACGCACTGCTCACCGCCGCCGACGCCGTACACCCCACGCGGTGCCGATCTCGAACTCGATTGCGGGCCGAGGCGTCGCGGGCGTGTTTGCCGCACGCACCCGGTCCGGCCTGCAGGTCGACGCGATGGGCGTCTCCCGGGATGCAGAAGGCATCGTCGCCCACCAATCGGTCTACGGCGGCGCCTATACGTCGACTCCGCGTTGACCTGGGAGTGCGTCGGTGATCACGGTGCGATAGGACTCCGTCGACGCGCAAGCCCAATTGTGCGTGTCCGACGTCGAGACACTGCCGGTGACCGCATCGGGCAACTTCTCGGCATCCATCGTGTTCTTCCTAGTCCTGCGGCAACGGCTTGTCGAAAACCCGCTCGCCGGTTGCGTTCAACGCAGCAGCACGATGCTCGGGCTTACCGTCATCAAGCGCGCAGAAGATCTCGTATCGTTCGTCCATCCGGCGCTTCTTTGCACCACTTTTGGCCGCAGTCACGACACCCGATGCTGGCACCCACGTTACAAAGAGATCTGGCCCCTCGGAAGGAGCCAGCCGGGTCCTTATCAGCAATCAGCGCGTGTCTCCGAACCTAGCGACACCCCTCGGTCATTAGTGACAGGGCAAGAAAGTCATACCAAGTCCAGCGACCAACTCCCGGTCCTCGGCGACGGAATAAATGTGAAGAGCGATAGATGAGGCGTTCCCTGGTCGCCGCGGGCCGCACTCAGCGGGGTTGCTCGCCTAGCCACGCGCAATACTTGGACACATGCTTGGGCGAGCGACTACAGCCATCGGCCTTGCGCTAGGTCCGACCAAAAATCGATTTGAATTGGTGGTTTGGAATCGGGCTGACCAAGAAACTCGGCCGCAAAGTAGGCGGCAATATTCCTGCCGTAGTAGATCACTTCGGTTTGGTAAACCGAAAACACGGAACTTTCCTCAGACGCTGGCGCTGCCAGCACATAACGGTGCGCGTAAAGGGGAATCAGCGTGGGCACGGATTGCATGCTTTCCCGTCCAACACGCAAAGCAGTAGCCATGTCGTTGGGCCTAGGTCCCCAAATGTTAGGCCAAAAAGCATTGTGTTCCACGTCGTACAAGACGCCATCCAGAGGCCAGCTTAGCCGCTCGTGGATCCCATTAGGATCGCCCCTCCAATCAGCCCATCCGGGACCCATCGGCGTTACCAAACTCAGTAGCTGCGCATGGTCGGGGCTGAACTCGATACCAAACTCATGTTCGACATTGGCGAGCTCGGTAGTGGATAGGCCTGGACCCAATGGCATTCGTACTGCGTTCAGGACATCAATGGCTGTTGCAACGACGGAATCCATGCCTGAATCATGTCATCTGATGGCCGCGCTATCTACAAGGCTTACGGTGGAAACGCGGAAATTCGTTGAATGGCAGAGTTCTTGCAACTACTCCCAGTTCGTACGTGGAGCGCCGATCAAGATGTTCCGTCAGTGAGGGGAGTGGCCAGCCGAGTCATTCATGACGCGCCTGAATAACGATATGGGGACACGTACGATGAGCGGACATTGACGAGTTCCATTCAGCCATATCTGTATCTGAATGGATAGGCGCCGGTGCACCAGATGATGAAATGAAGGCTGCCAGTCTGCAGTTCGTCAAGCCTGTGACGAACGTGGGAGTCAGCGATTCCATGCGACTCTGGGAACTACTAGGCAAGCCATGGAGCCAGGTCATCAGACTCGGAGGCACCAACGCGTGAGATTATCTCGAGGTGTAAGGAACAGAATTCTCGCAGCAGCTTCTACTACGGTACTTTGACGCTGTTATCGGACGATTCGTCAAGCAAGCCACCAACGACCCGGTAGGGATGCACGGGCCTATCCACGTCTACCTCGCGCTGGTCAGCCTCATTTACGGCATGTCGAGGCGGGTTTTGTAGGCGGTGTCTTTGTTGGTGTTCCACCCGGCGATGATGCCGGCTCCGAGCATTTGGTCGCTGAGTCTGGCGAAGCGGTAGGCGGGGTCGCTGTCGAGGGCGAGCTGCATGAACTGGTGGGCTTTGGAGCCTCTGCCTTGCCACCAGTTGATGTAGCCGATGGTGGTGAGTATGGGTGCTGCGTGTTGTGGGCTGGTTCTGGTGTAGGCGTGGAGGAGTAATTGTTGGGCCCATTCGATCCTTGACCATTGAGGTGGTGTCTGGGTTTGGGCGAAAAGGATGTGGTGGGCTGGTTCGTTGATGCCGGGGATGTCTGCCATGAGCTGATCACGGATGTGCGGGAACTGGAAGTAGGAGATCAGCGCTGTGGTGTCGTCGTCGTTCGGGTATTCACCTGTGTTCAGCATTGCGGTCCAGAGGTCATGGGCCTTTTGGACGGCTGCTGCTGGCGGCTGACTCAGGATTGTTTGCTGGTGGTCTTCGACGGCGGTCGCGTGCTCTGCTTTGTCAGTCGCCTCCGGGAGGATCACCTGGTTAGAAGGTGCGATGGTGCTGCCGCGGTAGATAAATTCGGCGTTGACTTGGCTGAACTGGGTTTTGCTGACGGGGAAGGTAAGTGTTTGGCCGATTTCGTCGTCGAAGGGGGAGTAGGTGGTCTCTCCGACGAAGATGCCGTCGCGGATTGTGATGCCGTTGCCGGCGAGAGTGCCGGTGAGGGCTGCGATGGTCGCGGCGTGGGGTTTCGATTGCCCGGGTTCGGGCTGGGCTGATGTGTAGAGGGCGAAGACGATGCTGTTAGCGTTCGTGTCGCTGGTGAGGTAGCTGGTGACGGTTCGGGCGTACAGGAGTTCCTGCCCTGGTTGCTGGGGGAGGTCGTGCGCAGTGTGGCGCCGACGTTGTTCTGGTTGAGGGTGATGCAGACAAGGCTTTCTTTGGGCCAGAAGCCCAGCGTGTGCCCGATGAAGCTGAGCAGATCGGCGGGGTCCTTTATCGTGAGCGCATTCATCGTCCTGTTCCCATATCTTGCTCGTTGTAACTGTGGTCGTTGAGTCCGATCGCTGCTCTGATGGGGATCGAAACACTCGGCTGAAGGGTTGGTGTCCGACTCTGGAGCGAACACCCAACTCTCCGCAGGGTCCCCGCACATGCCGTGGTTTGTTGTTAGGTGAACGGCGAGGATTTTGATACCGGAATGACAAGCAGCGATTTTGCTTCTGGTCTTTCATGGACGGGTCATGCCGTCGCACCATGACTCAGATGTAACCGGTTTGCACCGCTTAAACCGGCGGACCAAGATTTGCGCGGACTTGTTCAGTCCGGTTGTTCGATCAGCGTGAGCTGCGTACCGTCGGGGTATAAGAAGTATCCGGCTCGGAGGCATCATGTCTGCATACGGGCCGGGTGCAGACATGCTGCCTCCGGCCATCCTGACCGACACACCGAATTGGATGATGGCGTCGTAGTGTTCGATGACATCAGCGACGGGCAAACAACACATGAAGCTGCTGGATAGAACGCTTCAGTCGCATCGGAACCCTGTAATGGGAGATTGAGGGACGGCGTCATCGCGTGCCGGGGTCGAGGCCATTGACCAAAGGTGGCATATCGCAGACGCCGCGAATGGGCCGGTCCCCTGTACAGGATAAGTCGCTGCCGGAGGACAGCATCTCCACGAATGCTGAATGTTCGGCGGACCTGAGCACCCTCTGCTGTCCTGGCTGACCGACTTGGATCTACGCGACAGAAGTCATAAGCGCCGTTATCGGCACTCGTTGTGCGGGGACGGAGCGGACCAGTGTATGGTGTTCGCGATCGCCACGGTTGCATGTGAATGCCAGCAGAACCCGGAGCCGTTTCAATGCCTATCGCGCAGGGCTGCCCCGAACTTTGTGCTCCGAGATGCGGGGCAACTTAGGGCCATACTGCGGTCACTCTAGGTGAGATCGTCTTAGGCGCTTCGTGATGACCCTGGCCGGAACCTTCACCGCATTTGGCATGAATAGCCCGGACCTACCCCGTCGGTGCGGGCAGCCATTCCGGGTAGCCCCAAGACGACGTCTCGGCCAAAAGGGATAAAGCCGCCAGCAGGGGAACTGATGCCCTCGGCCGATAGATATCAGGAAGCATGCGTTCTGGTGTGTCAACCAGCCAGTCTGCCTCGTCGGCAGAAAGTCGTATCGTCGTTCGATCGTCAACGAAGCCCTTTTCCTTCGCAGGTATGGGACGTCGGTCTAGCTCATCGGAACTTACTGAGAGGCGAGTGATGGTAAAGAGCTCAGGACACGCCGCCTTGTCAAGCCACCTACCAAAGCCGAGGAACTGGCTTTCCACGATTTCACTTTCAGCGACTCCAGCTTCCTCTTCCAGTTCTCGATTTGCACCGTTCGCAGCTAAGTGATCCAAGGTTGTTGATGCAAGACGTCCGAAGTCTCTTGCTTCGAGAGATCCGGACCCGCTCGGCGCGTAGAGTCCCCGACTGCGGGCGTTACGTTTGCTCTGCTCGATGACGACTAGCTTTCCGTCTGATGTGAATGCCAGAGTGGAGGTTCCTATCCCATTAAGCAACCAGGACTTTCCGAGATCGCGAATGTTGTGAGAGGTGTCAATGAAAAGACTGCGACCATATTTGGCATCTTGAGTTCCCCTGCTTTTCACATCCCAAAGAGCAAACTCGTCTGTCTGGAGTTTTTGGAAGAATGTGGCAGGTTGCATCTCTATCTCATTGATGTCTATGTTCGATGTCCGACCGATGTCTGTGTTCCAACCAAGAACATCGCCATCATGCAGTCGTCGGGCGCCGGGTAGTGCTTGGCTTAAATAACGTAGACCCAGGTCACCTATTTCTGGTGGCGTTGTGTATTGCTCGTTTATGACTCGGGCTTTGACGAGACCGCTGCGGATCTTTGAGCTCAACGTAACGTCGTGAATAAAGATGCCGTGAGGGAAGACCTGAGGCCTGAATCGCTTGTTTCCTTCAAGCTGACCCAGAACATCTGAGAAAGAATCGGCACTACGCCTTCTGAAAGAAACAGATCGCCAACGTTTGAGCTGAGCTTTGGCTTCCACAAATATAAGGAAGAATGCGCCAATCGCAAACACAAGGTTGATCGTCAGGGGAATGGTCGAAAAGGCCCCAATGAGGCCCACAGCGGCGGATACTAAACTGGCTGCCAACCACTTCCAGCGACCAATCCAATACCTCACCACATAAGCAACAGTCTCCACTCGGCGCTTATTGGTGCTCAAAATTCCATCCTGATGTAGGTAGACGTGTGCTACAGCCCTTCGTGGTGAACCTATCCAACGTGAAATTCGCGGGATCTTTCTTGCCCGTCCTCAGTCCACAAAATTCGGAGTATGGGCTGCCCGGAGCCTCCCATGGTGAAGGCTGCGCCAACCCTCCTGGCTTGTCCACGATGAATGATGGTTGGCTCGTCATCAGAGAAGAGGTGCATTGATGACTCGGGGTTTGCATTCTCGAACCGTACGTTCTCTGCGTCTTTTCCGCCGTCGTTCGTCACCTCCAGCCAGTGGTTAGTGGTGTAGCGAGGCGAGCCATTCGAGCTGTATCCCGCTACCTCACGTTCTGAGTGTGGTTGGACAATGAAATCGACACCCTTGTTACGCTGGTGCAAGGATGGTTCGCCCAGGTTCAAAGTGACGAGATCGTGTTCGATCGCTTTCCACACTTCGTAGGTAAGCTCACTTGCGCTGTTGAACTCACCGAGGAGGCTTTTATCCTGCATGGCCTTCTTGAACTCACGAAGAGCGGAGAGTTGCTCCACATCGACGTCCGAGGGCAATGGGGCATTAGAAAAGTAGACATGGACTGGTTTGCCAAGCTCGACAGCACGCTCTATTTCCTCGGCCGTCCCAGACGCTGCTTCGGATGTTGGGCTACCTAGACGACTACCGAATAGCGCGAAAACAATGTCAGATCTGTCCACGCCCTGCGTGTTTATGAGCGCTTGGGCGCGCCCTCCAACCATAGGGACGGCTGACGTCTCCCATCTCCATGGTTGCAATACAACTCCCTTGTTCCGAGCGTTGGCTTCGTTCCATCCGTAGATGGCTTCCTGGACCGCATTACGGGCATCGGGGAGATCAGAGGGAGAAGCGATCATTACACTTAGGACGTGGGCCGCGAAACTCATATGTGCAGTTTACGGGAGTAACCGAAGCGACATTGGTAAGGCCACGGCCAGAGAAGCTGCGGACAATGGCAAAGGCAAGCCCAAGACTCTTAACCAAAGCAAGACGAGGAGCTGAAGGCGGAGAGTTTCCACCGGACGGCGCAAGGCCTGTGCGACGACTCCCCAGATCAGCCTATGCGTGAGCATTGCGACCCCGGGGCCTGTAAAGGCATGTTCCGAGGTCCCGACAATTTTCCCGGCGCAGATTCCTCATCGGCCCCTTTGCCTTACCAGCCGGAGACAAGAGGGTTCCTCCTGCATGGTCTGATCCTCATCCGAACCCCTTTGAATCCTCGGACGCGAGGCGGACTCCGCAAAGCCTGTCAACGAAGGCCGCTGAACCAAGAGCGGTTTTCGCTGAATGTGTGGTGCTCATCATGAAGGATTGTTAAACCGACACAGCAGCGAAACTGCCGAATTCTGGTCAGAGGCTCAAGTTATGTGGTTATTAGGGGAGATGAAGGGACTTCCGTTCTCCAGGCGTGCAAGCTCTGTGCCCATGGACCGCATTTGCACGGGCATGCTTCTGTCGGCTGAACGGGGAGGAGATTTCGCCAGTACGTGCGTTGCGTCATCGCCGACGCGGAAGTAGTGAGCCCGAAATCGTCCACTAATCTGAGCGCCGCATACAGGTGCTCAACGAGGAGCAGTCCGCAAGTTTCGAGCGCCGCGCCAGCTCTATCTTCGATGTCATAAGTGAAGTTAACCTGGTCGCCAGTAGGGTCGACGAGACGGAGGGGCGATCGACTGTGTAGACGTAGTGCAGTTGATCCGGACGCGTGCCGCAGCGGATTGGTCACATATACGAGACGCGCTCCGAAGGCGGGGTGCGAGGCATCCGACAGCCAGTCGTACCAATCAGAAAACTTGGAACTTTTGGAGAGCTTGTCCAGCTTTGAGATGTAGGTAAGCACATTAGTGGCACTTGGAGCGTTGGCCGGTTTGCTGGACATTCGACTTGCAAATAGCAATCTTGTCATTAGGGGAACGAGATCACCTCCCAACAACTCAGCCCGACGAACGGTGTCGACGTCCGGAAGCTTGGCTGTCTCCCACGCCTTCCGGATCAAACCCAGCTCAGTTACTAGGCATCCGAGTTCTTCTAAGAGAGCCCGTGAGGTGACAGCGGCGACGCTTGTGGTGCCACTCGAGGAAGATTCAATGCCGGTCTTCAAAAGGTCAACGCTCCGCCAAGCGTGGAATAACCACCAACCCACAAGTTGGGAGTGGAGTGGCGAGAAGACGACACCCTCGACGGGATTGCGGTGGGCTAGATGTGACGGCCTGTCGACTGCCAGAGTCTTGCTGCCACGGACTGCATAGACCCAGTCTTCACCGCCCCTGGAAGCCATTCGTTTCCAGTCCATTGCCGCCGCACCATCCATTGGAATGACAAGAACTTCCTCTACATAGGCGTCCCGAGTAAGCTCATCGAGCGCCGCCATCTGAAGTTGCAACTCCGTGAAATCGGCCACACATGCACCTTACCTGAGCTAGGGAAATACCTTGCAGCTCGCGAAATCGAAAAGGAAGATGTCCGACATAGTGGCTCCTGGCCTTCGCCCAACCTTAGTCTGCAGAAATCTTGGCAGACTAACGCCTATCTGTGGCTGGTTCCAGTCCTATCGATACTCAGCCGCCGACCATGAGCAGCCTGGAGGCAACCAGGTTGCTCTTTGCGATTGAATGGCGGGACTGAGACAGCGAACTAACCTGATCATGCCTCGAGGGAGAGCTCATGTCGACGATGACGGACCCGTAAGTTGCAAGGTACTGGTTCCGGAGCACACCCTCGGCACATCAGGGGAATCCGGTATTGGGCCTGATCTCTCGGATAAGAGAAGTCATATGGCTGCGATCCGGACCCACCATTGAACTGTGAAAGGAGGTGACACGATGAGGGATTCTTGCCCGTGGCCGGGTTGGGAAGTTCCAGTCCGTCGAACCCCTGGTTTGGGGTTCAACTCTCCGTACGCTGCGTCAGCAGGGACGTCTCTCGTCGCACTGGTTGCCGGGCAAAAAAGAGAGTGTGGACAATGTCCACACTTTCCACCCCGGACTGCTTCGTACACCCATCGGACTGCCCCGGATTCCGCAGGTTTCCGCGGGAACCCAGCAATAACAAGGCCGGGAATCGCGTTCGAGTCCCACCTCGGGCACGGCATACCCCCTCGTCAGAGGGGGTTTTTGCTTTAATGTGTGTACATTCTGGTTGGTCTGGTCCCTCTGACACTGGCCGCGGGGTGTGCCTGGCGCCGCGGGTCGCCTGTGAACTTGTGGGGGAGCGGGTCCAAGGTCGTGGCTGGTCGGCCCTCCGCTGGCTCTGAAGTGGGGTTATGTGTTCCTCTCGTGGTTCGTCGGGTAGGTCGTGGTTGGCCTTCACCTCTTCATGGGGAGGAGGACTGAGCGCAACATGACTTCGAGATCCGGAGTCAAAGTTCCTGGTTTTGACTCGTTGCTGGGGTTCAGAGGCCTGATTGAGGAGAGCTTTGTTAGGCCAAAGGGGGTATGGACATTGTCCACACTTAAATCTCCTTTATTGGGCCTGATCATTGCCATTCGCTATCCCCTGTTCGGCCTCCATCTACTCCTGCATCTGAGCACCATAGCGACATGACTCGGATCCGGAAGCGCTCTGCATGTGCAGAGTCATTCCCAGGCGAGAGTTCGGCAGCAACGGTTGGCCGAGTGCTTTCATGGTGGACTTGGCCATGTCATCGAGGCGCACTGGGAAATCAAGAAGACACGCGCCCGACGCACATGACCGCTCCCCAGCGGTGCCCCCGGAACATCGCAGCTCACGCGATCGTTGGCCGAGCACGTCGACGCGGGCCAGTCTGCCGACAAGTGTCCGTATGTTGCCCTGCCTCCGGTTTAGGTTTAAGAGCCGCTCAAACCTCCGTCCATGAAAAGGACTTCATGGCCTTCTTCGACGAAGTTTCTGCCGAGGACCTGACGTCGGGCCGGATTTTTCTTGCTGGGCAACCGACGTAGGCCATCTTCTCCGGACCTGGCGGGTTCCGTTACAAAGAGGGTGTTTTCACCGAAACCTGAGACTACCCCGCCCTGCAGCGTTGCTCAGAAGGGATCCAAACGACACACGCCCCAGCGCTTGGATGTTCGAAGAAGCTCCTGCTGGACCTCGTCGCTGACGGTCGTCCGGGTATCAGCGATGGCTTCCCGAAAATCCTGGGTGGACGTCACGTACGCCAGCTTGCCTAGCGTAATAATGCTAAGCGCCCTTGGCAGCTGTTTGTCGACCTCTGGGAGCAGTGAGTCTTGGGCTTACGGCCCGACGGCGGTCAGCAGACGGAGGTGACGCCGGGACCCTGTACGAGGCCGCCGCCGGATACCAAGTCTGCTCCGGCCGCAGATTCTTCACACACTCGCTTAATCTTTGCCAGCAGGGGAACTGGCACGAGGAGAAAGTGATGTTCTGTCGCCCAGGTGCCGCAGACCTACTTGCTTGGACGACTTGAACAAGACCAGGTCGCCCGCCTCCAGTTCGTTTTGCAGGAGCTCGTAGGCGTCCTCCACTGACTCGGTGAAATGGCACTCGTCCCCGGGCAATCCTTCCTTGATGGCGGAGTCAAAAAGGGCGCGGGCTTCCTGGCCCACCACCACCAGTTTGGAGATGTTCAGCTGAACCACTTGGGCGCCTACCGCGTTGTGTTCCTGGACGGAGTCGTCTCCCAATTCGAGCATGGCGCCCAGGACAGCCCAGGTACGCCTCTCCCGGCCAAGCTCCGCCAAGGCTCGCAAGGCTGCGCTCATTGATTCCGGATTCGCGTTGAAGGCATCGTTGATGATGGTGACACCGTCTTCGCGTTCCATCCGCTCCATGCGCCAGCGACTCGCTGCTGCCTGTGAACTCAGTGAGGTCGCGATGGCTGAGCTCGCTATGTCTGCCGCAAACGCTGCGGCAGCGGCCGCCAACAGGTTTGTCACATGATGGGCGCCAATTAGGCGGCTCCTTACAGGAACTGAAGGCCCGCCGTCCGGTAGAGCAAGATCGAAGCCGGGGAAGCCGTCGGAATTGATGAATACGTTTAGAGCGCCCACCTCCTCAGGGAGGCCGGCCGAGGCGGTAAAGCCCAAGACCTTGGCTTTTGTCCGGGGCCGCATGGCCGCCACTCGGGCGTCGTCGAGGTTTATGACCGCGGTACCATGCTCGCTGAGGGCCTCGAGCAGTTCACCCTTGGTCCTCGCTATATTGTCCACGCCACCAAACTCACCGGCGTGGGCCGTACCAACCATCAAGACAACACCGATATCAGGCTTGACCATGTCAGCGAGGTACTTGATATGCCCGAGTCCGGTGGCCCCCATCTCGATGACAAGGAAACGGGTTCCGGCATCAGCGTTGAAAACCGTTAGCGGGACGCCTACCTCGCCATTGTAGGAACCCTGCGGTGCAACTGTGGCACCGGTGGTGGAGAGTATGCCTGCAAGAAGATCCTTGGTGGTGGTCTTTCCAGCGGATCCGGTGATACCAATAACCGTGAATAATTCACCGCGAAGTTTGCGTTCGGACCGGATACGCCGGATGGTCTCCGCGGCCAACGCGCCCAGGGCCAGCACCGCATCATCAACCACGACGGCGGGATACGGGCTGCCGTGGGCGTCAACAACTTTGCGTTCGGCCAGGACCAGGACGGCGCCCCGCTCAAAGGCAGCGTGGACGAAGTGGTGGCCGTCGGCGTGTTCGCCGGGCTTCGCCACATACAAGGAACCGGTTTTGGCTTCCCTGGAATCAGTCACTACGGAAGTGGGTGTGACGTCCGGGTCTCCGTTCAGCCGGCCGTGGGTTAGCTGTGCGATCTCGGCGGCAGTAAATGCAATCAATTCATCATCCTGTCTTCTGTGTAACGAAAAGAAGTGGGGATGCCCGCTATCAGGCACTTTTATCTTCTTTGAGCTAAGCAGCCATACATGAGCTTTGACTTGGCGTTGCGGACTAAGATTTCGAGCTAACTTGGTGCTGACCCCTGAAGACAGGCTTTCATTGGCAGCATTGAATGTAGCTATGGCAGTAAAGGCTGAATCAAACCTCTCATCATCATTGACATCAAGCTCCCGGAAAGTGCGGCTTTCCAGGATTTGGAAGTATTTGAACCGGCATCCCGAGCCGAGCATGCGGGAATTCAAGACCACCGACTTTCTCAGGGTCATCATGGAGGAAGCAGGCCTTCAACCGCAGGAGTTCGGTGCATTTCCCGGGTTTGTCGTTGACGTGGGGAGAGGCAAACCCCGGGTCGGCCTCAGGGCGGACATGGACGCCCTGATTCAGGACATTGACGGGGTGCCGACGGCGGTGCACTCCTGTGGCCATGATGCGAACATGGCCATTGTTGCCACGGTGATGCTTGAACTTGCTGAAGTCAGTGACTCGATCGGGACGGGAGTGCGAGCAATCTTTCAGCCCTCCGAGGAGACCGGAAACGGGGCGGAGCTGGTGGCAGGACTTGGTGTTGCCGACGATCTTGACTACTTGTTTGGGGTGCATCTCCGTCCGGGTGACGAGCTTCCTTCTCCGTACTTTTCCCCGGCGATCGCCCACGGGGCCTGCCTCTTTGTTCAAGGCTTCATTCATGGTGAGGATCACCATGGGGCCCGGCCGCATCAGGGGGTCAATGCCATAGAAGTGGCTGGCGAGATCTCCGATGCACTGCATCGGATGAAGATCGATCCGCTGACGCCCCACTCCGCAAAGATGACCATGCTTAAGGCCGGAAGTGCGCTGAACGTCATACCTGGCAGTGCTCAATTCGGAATTGATCTCAGAGCACAGACCAATGGATCGATGGAGGTTTTGAAGCAGGGGCTCATTTCCTTGTGCCACCGCATCACCTCCAGTTCGTTGGTGACTATTGACTTGGAATTTCAAGATAGTGTCCCCGCCGCTTCGGTTGGCCCGGAAGCCGAGCGCATCCTCGCGACTGCCATCAAGTCGCAATATGGAACGGACTCCCTGATGCCTCGAACCGTTACCTCAGGTTCTGATGATTTCCACTTCTATTCGGTCCGAAATGAGCGTCTCCAAGCAGCCATGCTTGCAGTAGGTGCCGACGTTCGTCCGGGACTGCACAATCCTGGGATGACATTCGAATTTACGGCTATGGAACGCGCCGTGGCGGTCATGGTCGAGGCCTGCAGGCAGGCGCTTGTTCGCAACGTTTAAGTGGGACCGGACCTCACCCCTGCACAGAGCCGGGGGAGGTGACGATACCAGCACTCCCCAAGATGCAACATCACGAGATTGGAATAGCAATGCCTTCCACAACTGCTGACTCCCGAGCAATCACTACCACGGGTGCACCGATGGCAATCGGGCCCTACTCCCAAGCTGTGGCCAACGGGAACCTCATCTTTATCTCCGGTCAACTTCCTATCGATCCGGCCACTGATGGGATTGTAGAGGGCGGAGTCGCAGAACAAACCAAGCGAGTGTTGGACAACATCGAAGCAATCCTGCATTCGGAGGGGCTCACGCTTGGCAATGTCATCAAGACGACGGTCCTGCTGATGGATCTCGGGGAGTTCACTGTGGTCAACGCAATTTACGCGGATAGGTTCAATGAAGGCGTGCTCCCGGCGCGAGCGACCTTCCAGGTGGCTGGGCTGCCCAAAGGGGCGCTTGTGGAAATTGAAGCGATCGCGGCTGTCGCTGCGTGAGGTGTCCGCGGCATTCCAAACCTGATGGAACCGGCTCGCGACACGAAATGTGTTCCGGTCTGCCCGTTATGGACGAAGCGGCAAGTTGGTAGCCTCGTTAGCAGCCGTTATCGCACCATGACAGGTTTTTGATCGAGGAGATCCACTCGAATGACCGATCCGTTTGTCAGGCAAGCACAGCCATCGTCGAGGGGCATCACGATTGGAGTGCTCCTGGACAGCCTCGGTCCCGAGGTGGTGCGCCCTCTCGCGCTGCCACAAGGCCCTTCGGCGCCAATCGGTTCTCCCATAATCCATGATCCCGACCAGGTTAATATCGATCTCACCGATGCTGTGCTGCTGGTGCCTGGAAACCCGGATCCGGCCTTGTTCGGCACGGCTGCCGAGGGCCAGGTTGCAGCGGTAGTTGTGCGTGCCGGTGGCACGGAAATAGGGCGGTTGACAAAGCTTGCCAATCACTCCGGTATCACATTGTTGGAGTGTAGTGTAGAACTTTCTTGGGGCCAGTTGTATGTGCTGATCGATGCCCTGCGAGCCATCAGGGATCCGATCCACGATCAGGACGACAGGGCGGCGGACCTATTTTCACTGGCGAACGATATTGCCCTGCGGTCAGGTGGCGCAGTGGCTATTGAAGACTTGTCCATGAGGGTGTTGGCCTACTCCAGCATCCCGGGCCAAGTTGTGGATGACCTGCGCAGGGACGGTATCCTAGGACGAAGGGTCCCGGACCATCCCACCAATGCAGAAGACTATGCCAATGTGCTGCGCGCTGGAACGGCGACTTGGATAGGTATCGACGCCGACTTCCGCCCACGGCTCGCTATCGCCGTCCGTGATGGCGGTGAGGCACTGGGGAGTATCTGGGTGCAGTTGGGCGAGGCCCCCCTGGCTACCAACGCGGCGGAGGTCCTGACGGAAGGTGCCCGCCTTGCTGCGCCACATTTAGCCCGATTGAACGTTGCTGCCGATATTGACCGGCGACAACGGTCCGAGCGATTCGGTCAGTTGCTTCGAGGCCCTGTTCCTGACCGACAGCTCGCTGAGTCGTTTGGCTTGCGCTTTGACGCCCCTGCCACGGTGGTGGTGATCGGCCGTGACGAAGATTTGCCTGCCCGGTCTCGCGGCATGTCGGCCGAGTCGGCAGCAGTTCACGTGAGTGTACTGCTAAGGATGGCGTTCTCCTCGTACCGCCTGCAGACCGCCGTCGGAGCCGTCGACGGGCAGGCTGTAGCCGTTAGTGGCACCGCAGCGGATTCTCCAGTGTTGCAAAACATCCTCGCGTCTGTCCTGGCACGGGCCGGCGAAAGCCTGGGGGGCGGTTGGCGGGCTGGGATAGGCCGAACAATGGACACCGTGGCGGACGTGCCAGCCGGTTACGTCCAGGCAAAACAAGCCTTGGAAGTGATGTGCGGACCGCTCGGGCAGGGAGAGATCGGCAGGCATCAGGATCTGGGCGCATCTTTGTTTTTGCTTGAGGTGATGAATGCACTGAACTTGGAGCGGGGTGAGAACGTGGAGCCGCTCTCTCTGGTGGCTAACCACGATAGGCAGCACGGCACGGAGTACGTGAAAACGCTTCGCAGCTGGATTGCTGCGCACTACGACATCGCCAAGGGGGCAGACGCGTTGGTGCTACATCCCAATACCCTTCGGCATCGACTCCGCAGGATGGCAGAGGTGGTTAACATTGACGATCCTGACATCCGCCTCGCCTTGGCTCTGCAATTACGCCTTAAGGAAATCAGCACGAAGATGATGGACCGTCTGCCGCCGTCCGGCTAACTTGTGCTGCGGGATTTTTCCGGGCACCGTGATAACTATTTTGGTTCCGCTTCCGCCTTAACTGGGCTTCGTGTACAACCGTCGAGGGCCTTGTTGTGGGTGGTAACCCCGGATCAGTACCTTCTGATCCAACAGGCGTACGTATGGCAATACGCGTGGGAAACGACGTCGCTGTCACCGAACGACATCACAAAGGTGCGTGAATATGCTGGTACATGAGTTGAGCCTTGCATCAGGAGAGCAAGAACTACAGGATCCATCAGGGGAAGACCTCGTCCAACTGATTTCACCCGAAGGCCGCCGGCGGAAAAACTCCGACTTTGACCCCTGGGTGGAAGATGTAACTGATACCCGACTGGCTTCACTTTACGAGGACATGGTGGTCATTAGGAGGATCGATACGGAGGCCACGTATCTTCAACGCCAAGGTGAACTCGCGCTCTGGCCCCCGCTTCTCGGCCAGGAGGCGGCACAGGTTGGCTCAGGGCGTGCTTTACGGAACGAAGATTTTGTTTTCCCGAGCTACCGGGAGAACGGGGTGGCCTACTGCAGGGGTGTCGATTTGGGCGACCTTGTCCGAGTATGGCGTGGAAACGCGCACTCAGGATGGGACCCCTTCCAGCTAAACATGGCCACCCCGCAGGTCATCATCGGCGCCCAGACTCTGCATGCTACGGGTTATGCAATGGGAATCCAGCAGGATGGCAGTGACGCCGTTGCACTGGCCTACTTCGGGGACGGGGCAACCAGCCAGGGTGACGTCAACGAAGCGATGGTCTTTGCGGCCAGTTTTCGTGTTCCCGTCATCTTCTTCTGCCAGAATAACCAATGGGCCATATCTGAGCCTGTAGGTCTGCAGGCCCAGGTTTCGCTCTCTTCACGTCCGCTGGGTTTCGGCATCCCCTCTGTCCGCGTAGACGGCAACGATGTTCTGGCCGTACTTGCCGCCACTCGGTTGGCCCTCCACCGAGCGCGGACCGACGGCGGTCCAACGTTTATTGAGGCCGTCACCTATCGTATGGGTCCCCACACAACTGCAGACGATCCCACCCGATACCGTGACCCGCTCGATCTCGAAATGTGGGCTGCGAAAGACCCGATAGCCAGACTGGAAGCATTGCTTAAAGAGAAAGGAGCACTCACTCCCGAACTCGAATCATCCGTGGCTGCCAAGGCTGATGGTGTGGCCAAGGAGATGCGCGAAGCATGTATCACTATGCCGCCGCCGGCCGCCCTGGACCTTTTTAGCCATGTCTACAGCGAGCCGCATTCAGCGCTGGAAACCCAAAAGACCAATTACGCCCGCTACCTTCAGACTTTTGAAGGCGACCCCGTTGAAGGGATGAACCCATGAACACCATGACCCTCGGAAGGGCAATCAACGCGGGTCTGCGCAAGGCCTTGGAAGACGATTCGAAAGTGATACTCCTGGGCGAGGACATCGGAAAACTGGGCGGCGTATTTCGTGTCACCGACGGCCTGCAGAAAGAATTCGGAATCCATCGCGTAGTGGACACACCTCTGGCAGAGGCTGGGATCATGGGGTGCGCTGTAGGACTCGCCTACAGGGGGTATCGCCCCGTGGTCGAAATCCAGTTCGATGGGTTCATCTATCCCGCATTTGACCAGATCGTGTGCCAGGTCGCGAAGCTGTATTACCGGACTCAGGGAAGAGTCAAGATGCCGATTACGGTTCGTGTACCTTTCGGTGGTGGGATTGGTTCTCCCGAACACCATTCTGAGTCTCCGGAAGCTTACTTCACTCACACCTCCGGCCTCCGGGTAGTAGCGGCTTCGAATCCCCAGGACTCTTATTCCATGCTTCGTCAGGCCATCGCATCAGAGGATCCAGTAGTCTACTTCGAACCAAAACGCCGGTACCACGTCAAAGGCGAGGTAATTGAATACTCTGACCTGGAGGAGCTGTTGCCGATGGGTAACGCCCGGATCCTGCGTGATGGACGCGACCTTACGCTGGTCACCTACGGCCCTCTCGTGCCGACCGCCCTGGATGCTGCGCAGGCGGCCGAAGATGAAGGTTTGTCCATCGAGGTCATTGACGCCCGTTCGTTGTCTCCCATCGACTTTAACTGCATCGAAACTTCTGTTCGGAAGACCGGCCGCTTGGTGATTACCCACGAAGCGGCTCAAACGGGAGGTCTGGGAGCGGAGATCGCCACCACCATCACCGAACGCTGCTTCAACTATCTCGAAGCCCCGCCCCTTCGGATTACAGGTTTCGATGTTCCATACCCGCCCTCAAAGATGGAGGAGCACTACCTGCCCGATTTGGACAGGATCCTTGACGGTGTGGACCGGGCACTGGGCCGCCCCAACTCGCTGACAGGACTGGAAGCATGAGCGGGACCGAATTGAAGGAATTCAGCTTGCCGGACTTGGGTGAAGGCCTGACGGAGTCGGAGATTCTTAGCTGGAAAGTATCGGTAGGGGACCACGTTGCACTGAACCAAGTGATCGCGGAGGTGGAAACAGCCAAAGCCGTGGTGGAGTTGCCGTCTCCGTATGAAGGCACGGTGGCGGCACTACATGAACAGCCGGGAACGGTAGTTGCGGTGGGCGCGCCCATCGTTTCATTTACCGTCCCGGCGGATTCTCTGCATACTCCCGTAGAAGGGAACAGCCACGAGTCGGGTGTCACCCAGCGTGTACCCACCTTGGTGGGTTACGGAGCCGAGGTTGAAAAGTCCGGGCGCCCCAGCCGCCG
This sequence comes from Arthrobacter sp. 9V, assembly GCF_902506065.1. Lineage (GTDB taxonomy): Bacteria > Actinomycetota > Actinomycetes > Actinomycetales > Micrococcaceae > Arthrobacter. Next base: position 2,607,726 of record NZ_LR732912.1, on the reverse strand, counting down.
TGCACGCAGGGCCCTGTTACAGGACCACCGGACCATCGGCGTGGACAAGGAAAATGTTGAGGGGGAGAGTTCCGACGCTGATATTGACCTTCCCCGCAGGGCAGGGCGGCCGCGGTGCACACCTCCCGTCCGCAAACTGGCGAGGGACTTGGGCGTTGACTTGGAAATGCTCACGGGCACAGGTCCGTCAGGACTAATCATCCGGCAGGATGTCAGCGCGGCTGCGATGAAGTCTGCGCGGCGGGAACTGCAGCCTGTTTCCAGCTCCGCCCGCGAGACCAGGACCCCCATCAAGGGGGTGCGGAAGCGCACAGCGTCCGCCATGGTCTCCAGCGCATTCACCGCGCCGCACGTTACGGAGTTCCTGACAGTGGATGCCACCGACGGCTTGGAACTGCTGGCAAGGCTCAAGGGAAAACGCGAGTATGCGGGCTACAAACTGACGCCCCTGACACTCGTGGCGAAGGCTGTCCTGGTTGCACTTAGCCGCAATCCCTCACTCAATTCCACGTGGGATGAAAACCGGCAGGAAATCGTGCACTTCAACTACGTCAATCTCGGAATTGCAGCCGCGACACCGCGAGGACTCATTGTGCCCAATATCAAGGACGCGGAAACTTTGTCACTCACAGGCTTGTCTAAGGCCCTGAGTGAACTTGCGGAGACGGCCCGAGGCGGAAAAACGAGTCCGGCGGCGCTCGCCGGTGGCACTATCACCATCACGAACATTGGAGTGTTCGGGATTGACGCCGGAACGCCTATCCTCAACCCGGGCGAAGCTGCCATCTTGGCGGTGGGGTCTGTCCGGCGCTTGCCTTGGGAGCACCACGGAGAAGTTGCGCTGCGCAGTCTAATGACACTTAGCCTTTCCTTTGACCATCGTTTGGTGGATGGCGAGCAGGCTTCCACGTTCCTGGCAGACGTGGGCTCCATTGTCTCGGAGCCCAGCACCGCTTTAGTCATGATGTAGTCAGGCGTGATCCAGCAGCTGGTGGATCCGCAACGGTATTAGTCTTTTCAGCAACAGGGAAGTGGTGCTGCGACGTATCCCTGCGCACTCCGTAATCGCCTGCCCAAGCCTGAACAGATCCTCCATGTCCCGCGCAACAACGCGGATAGCCAAGTCCGCTTCACCTGCCATGCCTTGTACTTCGATGACCTCGGGAATGCTGCCTAAAGCTTGGACGGCTGCGTCCAGGGATGACTGTTCAACTTCGGCGGTGACGAGCGCGGATATGGGTAGTCCCAATGCCTCAGGGGCGATGCGTGTGCTGTGGGGGAACAAGGAGCCTCCGGTCATCTTTCGTTCCAGCCTCGTCTGAACGGTACCTCTGGCAAGTCCCAGCTTTTTGGCAAGGAAGAGAATGGGGATTCGTGGGTCATCGTCCAGCGCCTTGAAAACGGCTTTGTCCGTACCGTCAAATATTTGCAGTGTTTTGGAGTCTGCGGTGGTCATGGAGGCTAAGGTATCAGTCCCATGACGATCGTCAAGGTTCCGCAAGGGGTCTTGCAAGGACTTCGTCCGAAAGGAAGAAACCAAGGCCCAGACCTCTGCCTGCAGCACCAAGGACGCAGATTCACGGCGGCGTATCTTCGAAGAAAGACCGAGGAGAACCCTTCAATGGCGCTAAATGATGTGCGTACCCCTGCTACGCAAAAGATTCACACTGAGCCGGCTGACTACCGTTTCAAAGCATTCCCTTCGGGCACGTCCTGGCTTTCCCTGGCAGAAATTCCGGAACAGGACTGGAACGCGCTCAGCGGAGACTTCTCCCTGCCGGTCATGGTGCTCAAGGAAGCAGAGCTAAACCACAACATTGAGCGGATGGCCGCTTGGTGCAATGGGCGTGGGGTCCTTCTGGCACCGCATGCGAAGACGACCATGAGCCCGGAGCTGGTTCGCCGGCAGATTGAGGCTGGTGCATGGGCTGTCACGGTAGCAACGGTGTCGCAGGCGCGAGTCCTGGCTGAGTTCGGAATGAGACGGATCATCATTGCCAATCAGGTTCTCGCCCGAGCTGATCTTGAATGGATCTGTGCTTTCCTTCGCGGAGATGTGACACGGGAAGTCTACGTTCTGGTGGACTCCCTGGCAGGTGTTCGCCTGATGGATGAAGCGTTGAGCGGCATCGGTGAGGCCGGGCGTTCCCTGCCGGTGCTGCTCGAACTCGGCTACAACGGAGGCAGGGCGGGATGCAGGACCACGGATGAAGCGCTGGCAGTGGCATCCGCCATTTCATCCTCTGCCCACCTGGAGCTGTTTGGCGTCGAAGGTTTCGAGGGTTTGGTCCCAGGCGAAACAGCCATTTACCGCCTCATTGCTGCGAGGGCTTTCCTTGCCGCCATGACGGCTACTGTGCTTGCCCTGCACAATGCCGGCCTCCTGCCGTCGCGTCCGATGGTCACCAGCGGGGGGAGCGCCTACTTCGATGAAGTGGTCCGTGAATTTGTTGGCGAATGGCAGGGCCCGCCCATCAGCGTTGTCCTGCGAAGCGGGTGCTACATCACTCACGATCATGGCCTCTATGAAACAGCGTCACCTCTACGTGACGACGCTGACCCCTTCCTTCCGGCCCTGGAGGTGTGGGCACACGTTTTGTCTGTACCTGCCACCGGCTTGGCAATCCTTGGGTGCGGCCGACGGGATGTCCCTTATGACGCCGGCATGCCGGTTCCCTTGAGGGTGAGGAATGCCGACAGCGAAAGAGGACTTGCCGATGCCAAGGTCACCTCGCTGAATGACCAACATCTCTTTCTTTCGTTTTCAGATGAGAATCGCTTGGCTGTTGGCGAATTGGTCTGCTTGGGGATTTCACATCCATGTTCCGCCTTTGACAAGTGGCCCCTGATTCCCCTTGTCGACGACTCCTACCAAGTGGTCGGCGCCGTCAAGACCTATTTCTAAACCGTCACCGTCCTTGCGGCGCCCAGCCGAAGATCGGCGCGGCCCGGAGTACCGTGCAGCGATCCTAAGGAGATTCACAATGAAGGTCTATATCTCAGTGGACATGGAAGGCATTGCCGGAATTGCCACCTACGACCAGGTTATTCGTGGCGGAAGCGGCTATTCGCGTGCCCAGCTGCTGATGACCTCTGAGACGAACGCCGCCATCGAAGGCGCCTTCGATGGCGGCGCGACGGAAGTTCTCGTAAATGACAGCCACGGAACCATGGACAATCTCATCCACGAGCAGCTGGATCCACGAGCACGAGTCATTTTTGGTTCCCCCAAAGCGTTCTGCATGGCCGAAGGCCTGACGTCCGATTTTGATGTGGCGCTGTATGTGGGCTATCACGCTCCAGCCGGCTCTGAGGGCGTACTGGCACACTCTTTCTCCGGTTACTTTGCAAGCTTCCGGGTCAACGGCGCTGTGGCTTCCGAAGCGTCCGTGAATGCGATGTTTGCTGCCACAAGGGGCGTGCCCGTCGGTTTGGTGACAGGAGACGACATTATCTGTGACATTGCGCGGAGAAGCTTTCCGGGCGTTCGAACTGTCCAGGTGAAGGAAGCCCGCGGTGTCATGGCGGCCAATAGCCTGTCGCCCCAAGAAGCCCGGAAACAGATCAGAAACCAAGCCGCGGATGCTGTTCGAGGGAACGGCGGAACGCAGCTTTTGCCCGTTCCAGACGGCATACGGCTTGAGATCGGATTTCAGACGGCGCTTGCTGCCGAACTCGTGGAGGCCGTGCCCGGAGTAGTCCGCACCAGCAACCTGTCCATTGCCCGGGAGCTCGACTCGCCGGAGGACCTCCTGGGAATGATCGCCACCAGTTACAACCTGGCGGGCCTCGCTGCCAGGACGGTGTACTCACTCGTCAACCGGACTTGAGTTCCGCCGAACCAGTAAATCCCTCACAACCGGCACATGCCTGACATTTAGGAATAACAATGTTCTCAACAAAATGGTTGCCAAAGCTGGCTGCTGTGACTGCCGTCTCGTCGCTACTCCTGGTGGGTTGCTCTCCAGGTGGGTCCACGTCATCAGAGGACCCGGGGGTGCCCAAAAGCGGTGGACAACTTGTTTTGGCCAGGGAAGCGGACGCATCAACGTTGATGCCGGCCGATGCCTCGGACAATGAGTCGATCTGGACGGTCGAAGAAATTTTCGACACCCTTCTTGTCCCTTCCGTGGACGGGGAAAGTCTCAATCCTGCCCTCGCCACCGCGTGGGTGCAGTCCGAAGATAAGCTTGCGTGGACGTTCACCTTGCGGCCCGACGTCAAGTTTTCCGACGGAAGCCCGCTCACCTCGGCAGACGTGAAGTTCTCCTTGGAGGCCGCTTCGGACCCGGACTTGCCCTCGGGTTTCCTCAACGAGCAGATCGAGACCGTTGAGGCGCCCACACCCGGGACTGTGGTCATCAAGACGAAGACCGCATGGTCTCCACTGCCCTCGGTGCTGGCACTTTTTGCCAACTCCATAGTCCCGGAGAATTACGGCGGATTGTCCAGGGAAGACTTCGCGAAGGCCCCTGTGGGGTCCGGTCCTTTCAAGGTGAAGAACTGGACCAAGGGGCAACAACTGGAACTCGTCAGGAACACGGCCTACTGGGGCGCTGACCGGCCATACCTGGATGCAGTGACGTTCGTGACCGTGCCCGACGCCAATACCCGTGCGACGCAACTTCAGGGCGGCCAAATCACCATCAACGAAGCCCCGGCCGCGAGTAGTTTCGCCGCATTGGCGTCAACCCCAGGACTAAAAGCTTCAGCATTCGACAGCAGTCTGACCAGCTTCCTCACGCTCAACAATTCCAGAGCTCCTTTCAATGATGTCCATGTGCGGCGCGCCATTGCCTCCGCGATTGATCGCGAGGCGATCCTGAAAGCTGCGTACTTTGGGCAGGGTTCTGCTGCCGGTTCGTTCCTGAGCCCGGCCTACTGGGCCTACGACTCAAACGTAAAGGGCCGGCAGCTTAATCTCGATGAAGCCAAGAAAGAGATGGCCAGCTCTTCCCACCCACGGGGGTTCGACGCGAATATCCTGGTGACCAGTGGCAATGCTACCCAGCTGACCATCGCCCAGATCCTGCAGAGCGAGCTCGCCGAAATCGGCATCAACGTCACCATTAACCAGATGGAGCCTGCATCACAACGGGCAGCCCGGAAGTCGATGGACTACGACATGGCCATCAGCGTGGCCACCACGGACATCACGGATCCCGACGAAATGGTGCGGTTTATTGCAGTGCAGTCGGGCGGGTCCAACGCCCTGTACACGGGCTACGACAATAAGGAAGTCGCTGATTTGGCAACCCAGGCAGCGGGCCTCAGCGATCAAGCTGAAAGGGTCAAGCTCTACTCAAGGATCCAGCAGATGGTCGACGAAGATCAGCCGATGGTCCCGTTGTTCTACCTGCCAGCCCTCTACAGCTACAGCGACACCGTCCGCGGTTTCCAACCGTCCATCACTGGCAACTACAACCTGGTCAACACATGGCTGTCCAACTAGTGCATCGCGGCCAACCGGTGGCGTCCTGGACCCCCAGCGGATCGGATGTCAGGAAATGACCCGGTTCCTGGTTCGGAGGCTTGGCTTGCTTATCCTTGTGATTTGGGGCGTAGTCACTGCGACGTTCATCCTGGTCCACGCCACTCCAGGTGATCCTGCCCGGACAACGCTGGGCGACAAGGCCTCCGAATCGGCTGTCCAGGCCCTTCGGAGCGAATGGGGATTGGACCAGCCTCTCGGTGTGCAGTATTGGAACTTCCTGGGTGATCTCCTCCACGGCAACCTCGGAAACTCATTTCAATTCCGAACCCCGATCGAGTCCCTACTCGCCGAACGGCTACCAACCACGCTTCTGCTAATGCTGCTGGCTGTGGTGTTCGCCGTGGTGATTTCCCTGCCGCTCGCGACCTGGGTGGCTGTCCGTGGCCGGGGTGGTGCGGACATCGGAGTTCGCGTCTTCGGCGCTGTTGCACAGGGCACTCCTGCGTTTCTGATCGGTACCCTGCTGGTCATCGTCTTCGGCCTGAACTTGCGCTGGTTTCCGGTAGGCGGTTACGGAAGAACAACCGGGGAACATCTCCACTCCCTCGTCCTGCCTGCCCTGACAATCGCTCTGGGAATTGTTCCCATGCTGGTCAACAGTTTGAGGGCCTCGCTAACGGATGCATTGCAAAGCGACTTTGTTGCCTTTGGCCACTCCAAAGGGCTCAGGCGATCCACAGTGATGGTTACGTACGCCATCCGCAACGGCAGTATTTCCGGCGTGACAATTCTGGGAATCCAAGCCGGCGCACTGGCAGGCGGGGCACTGGTGGTCGAAAAGGTGTTTGCGATTCCAGGTATGGGAAGTCTCATGCTGGCAGGCATCCTGGGACGGGATTTCCCCGTAGTGCAGGCCACCACGCTGATATTTGCGGGAATTGTTGTTGTGGTCTACCTCGTCACGGACTTTTCCTATGCCCTACTTGACCCGAGAGCGAGACTGGCATGACCCAGACACTTTTACCCCAACCACCGGCCAGTCCCGGATTCACCGCTTCAAAACGGCCAAGGCGGTTTGGTCTGCGGCCCTTGCGTCGCGGGGCCAACATCGAACTCATCATCGGAGGGACCGTTTTCGGAGCCATGGTGCTGGCGGCAGTATGCGCCCCGCTCCTGACTCCGCATGACCCCACTGCGCAGGACCTGGCGAACACCTTGTCCGGGCCAAGCGCTGCCCACCCCTTGGGGACTGACAACCTTGGGCGGGACACTTGGAGCCGCTTGCTGTTCGGCGCCCGCAGCGACCTTGGAATAGCCTTTTTGGCAGTACTCTTTCCCTTCGCCCTGGGCACTGTTGTGGGAGCACTGTGTGGCTACTTCCGCGGCTGGTTCGACACTTTGATAATGCGCATCGCCGACGTTGTTTCCGCTTTCCCGTTCTTTGTTCTGGTCATTACCCTGGTGTTTGTATTCGGGAACGGACCCATGAGTATCTTTCTTGCCATCAGCTTGGTGAGCTGGGTGTCCTACGCACGAATAGTGCGCGCCGAGACACTCGTCATCAGGAGCAGGGACTTCATCCAGTCCTGTGAAACCGGCGGCTTGAGCAACGCCCGCATCGTGGTCAGGCATGTCCTCCCCAATACCGCGACGCAGGCCATTGTGTTCGCAATGAGTGACGTCGTAGCAAACATTGGCGTCATTGTGACGCTGAGCTATTTCGGGCTCGGAATTGTTCCGCCTACTCCGGACTGGGGACAAATGATCAGTGACGGTCAACAATTCCTGGCCTCGGGAAACTACTCGCTTGTCCTGATTCCCGGTGCAGCAGTCATCCTGGCGAGCCTCTCCCTTACATTCCTAGGGGATGGAATTGCCAACACCTTGCGGGCCAAGCGATGAGGGGGATCCCGGTGGTGGAGTCGTTGCTGACAGTCGAAGGACTATGCGTTGATGTTTCCATCCAAGGCCGTGCCTACCCGGCGCTAAGGGACGTATCCTTTAGCGTTCAGCGGGGGGAAGCCCATGGCCTTGTGGGGGAATCAGGGTCCGGGAAGAGCCTGGCACTGCGTTCGCTGATGGGTTTGCTCCCGCAGAACGCAAGGGTCAGCGGAGGAAGTGCATTTTTCAACGGAACAGACCTTTTTGCCAACAATGGCAGGAATATCCGAAAAATCCGCGGCACAGGAATATCGATGGTTTTTCAGGAACCTGCTGTGGCGCTGAATCCCATTGCCCGGGTTGGCACGCAGATATCGGATGGAATAGCCCAGCGAAAAGGACTCAGCCGGAAGGAAGCCCGGAATTGCGCCATCCACATGATGAGTTTGGTGGGAATACCCAACCCGGAACTCCGAGTGGACGCTTATCCGTTCCAGTTGTCCGGGGGGATGAGGCAGCGGGTCATGATTGCCGCCAGCGTTGCTTGCGAACCTGAGCTGATTCTGTGTGACGAACCCACAACGGCCCTTGATGTCACAGTTCAAGCGCAGGTTCTGGCTCTCTTCGCGGGGCTGAAGACGGAGTTGAACGCGGGCATACTTTACGTCACCCATGACCTGGCCGTAGTTTCCGAACTCTGCAGCACCATCAGCGTTCTCTATGCCGGGCGATTGGTGGAGTCCGGTACCGCGGCCGAGGTCTTGGGGAATCCGCAGGAGGACTATACCCGCGCCCTCCTCTCGGCCACCCCGCGCATTGATGAGCCGGGTCAACGGCTGCAACCAATACCAGGAACCACGTTGGCGCTCCGGGACAGGCCAGCCGGCTATTCGTTCGCAATGCGGATGGCGGACCACGGCCCTGGTATCCAATCGATCTCTAAGGAGCTGTAGCATGTCCAACACTCAGCCAAACCGGCCCGGCTGTGACAACATTTTGGAGATGCGGGACATACGGGTGGAGTTCTCCAGTGGCCGTGGCCGCAGCAAGCGCCAAATCGTTGCCCTGAACGGCGTGGATCTTTCTGTCCCGAGGGGCACGATTCTGGGATTGGTGGGTGAATCCGGTTCAGGGAAGTCTACATTGGCCCGGGTGCTGACCGCTTTGGAGAGTTCATTTACCGGGACCATGGTCTTCAACGGTACCCACTTGCCAGCGCGCAGAACCAAGGAACTAAGGCGCCAGATCCAGATGGTTTTCCAAGACCCGTATTCTTCCCTGGATCCGAGGATGACTGTTCGTCAGACGCTGGCCGAGCTGTTAAGTGTCCACAAGATTGTAGAACGGCGCGATGTGAACAAGCGCTGCCGGGAACTCATGGAGCAAGTTCAGTTGCCCGAGAGGGCATTGGACACTTACCCGATCTCCATGTCCGGTGGGCAACGACAACGAGTGGCCATTGCCAAGGCACTGGCCCTTGAACCATCCCTGTTGGTAGCGGACGAGGCCGTGTCCGCCTTGGACGTCTCCGTACAAGCCGGCATCGTCAACCTTATGGCCGATCTGAGGGACGAACTGGGGTTGTCTGTCTTGTTCATCGCTCATGATCTGGCGGTGGTCCGCAGTCTTTGCGAAAACGTGGTGGTGATGTACCACGGCAACATCGTGGAAGCCGGGACCACGGAAACGGTCTTCGCGGAACCACGCGACGGATACACTAAGACCCTCCTCCGCTCGATCCCACGGATAAGGTACTGACGCCAGCTGCCTTATGAGAGGGTTAAACAACTTTGCAGGAGCCGGAACAGGCTCCTGCAAAGTTGTTTAACCGTGATGTGAAAGTTAGTTCAGGGACTCTCGAAGAAACATCGTCTTCGCGGCCACCGCAGCCAGCTCGTACGTAGTCCCAATCATTCCAAGAAGTTCTTCGGACGTGTCCACCTCCCGGGCGATCACGAGGTTGCTGATTCGGGATACGCCGGGGACGGCTTCCAAAAGTTCAGCGGCCAACGGGTTCTGGAAGCCGATCTCGAGCCGGAGTCGATCCGGAACGGGTAGCAACCGGGTCTTTTCCACGCCTTGGACGGCTGCGCGGGCACTCTTGCGAATGGCCTCGCGGGCGAAACCAGGGGAGAGACTGTTTGCTGCCTGGAATCCGTGGGCTACCTTCACCGGAACGGTCACCACTCCCGGAAACTCTTGCTCGGCAATGGCACAGATGACGTCGTCCCCTGTCACCAAGCCAACGGGAACCCCTCGGGTAGCGGCGAAAAGCCCATTGATGCTCGCTTCTGATGCGATCTCTCCATTGAGCTTGAAACTGGTGAAGAGCGCGGAGAAGCTGTGGGCCAACAGGCCCTCCACGCCGGCAGGGGCATGGTATCCAACGTAAAAGGCAACATCGAAGTCCGACGTCAGGCCCTCGGCCATACAGAATGCCGTAGGTGAGCCGAAGATAACGCGAGCCCTGGCGTCCAGATCCTCGTGCAGGAGGTTGTTCATGGTCCCGTGGCTATCGTTGACCAGAACCTCCGTGGCACCGCCTTGGAAGGCACCTTCAATTGCAGCGTTAACTTCCGCTGTCATGAGTGCTTGTGCCCGTGGGTAGCCTCGGCCTCCCCGGATGATTTGGTCGTATGTGGCCACTCCCGAGATGCCCTCCATATCAACAGAGATGTATACCTTCATGTGAGTCTCCTTAGAACGTGAATGCGGCGGGTGTGAGCTTGTACCAGCCCGTACGGCTGACTCCTGATGCAACGTAACCGGACGCCAATGCGGCTTCCAGGATGGCGCGGAGGTGCGAGCGCCATAGAGCGGCTTCCTGCGGGTTTGTTCCTCGTAGGGCGATAATGTCCCGGGGCGCCCGGCACCATAGATTGCCCTCGGACTGCACCAACGCAGGCTGCGAGTCGGGGCCGTATTCCATGACCCGATCCAGTGCGCCCTGCGGAAGGGTTACCTCTTCGGGCAGCCCTTCGCTGCACTGGATGGTGCGCGCAGAGGATAACGGCCATACGACAACCAACCTGTCGGATTGGTCATTGGCATTAAGTTCGTCCTGCATTTCACCGTAGAAGTTTCGTTCATACTCTGAAGCAACAGCGCCCAGCTTAGTCAGGTTGAACCGGGCATTCCGGCTGACCAGTGGATCGAACGTCCATGTCATGGTTTCCATGCCGCGCGCCAGGGACCAGGCCCGCTGGTGTTGCTTCAGGGCGAAGCCTACGCCTCTGTCAGCAATGCCCGGAAGCACCCCGGCAATCAGTGAGTACACTGACCCTTCAGGTGAAACGATTGCCACCGCGGTTCCGCAAAGGACCCCTTCAGGGGTATAGGCGGCTGCGACGTTGCACCCTGCATGAGAGATGCTGCGCAGCAAATCGAAGGGGATGGGAGCTCCGTGAGGAGACATTCCCCATACGGAGACCAGCAACTCTTCAACCTGCTGGAGCTTGTCCCGGTTGTGCTCGTCTATGATGTGGACGTTGGCCGTGGCCGCCGCTGATGCTGCAGTGAACAGTGCGCGCTCTGCGGAGGGGTGGGCGTCAAGATTCAGTGACATGATTCAATCCTTGCGTGGTGAGGGGCGTCTGGCTTTGTCCGCCCGGACCAACAGTTGACGCACTGCTTGTCTGGAAGAACCACTCCGAAAATAGGGAATGCTCCGCCCTGCGGAACAGGACGAAGCATTCGCTGTGAACGGGACTTTTAGCGGAGCATGCGAACCGAGGCAGGAGCCAACTGCCCGTCGGCCAGTTCGAACGTAGCGCCCTGGGCGAAGGTTGGGGTTGTGGAGTTGACGAACGGTACGACGTCGACGTGCTCAAAGATTTGCTTCTCGGCAGCGGCCCAATGTTCGCATCCCGCCTCACCGGTGGTGGCAACAGCCTTCTGGACGTTCTCCAAGTAGCCAGGATTGGTGATGTAGGCAAAATTGGTGCCCTCGGGAGGGGTGGGTCCTGATACAAGAGGTACCAGTTCATTTGGCAGTGCTACGCCTATCGGCACAAAGGCCGCCCCCCATCCTCCTTGTCCGCCAAGAATCAGGGAGCTCCCCTCGGCATCCGTGACCGGCCGCAGTTGAACATCCACACCGATCCCGGACCAAACTTCCTTGATCAGTTCCGCCCCGGCGGCAAAAGAGGGGCCCATGGTGCTGGGATAGAAGAACTCCATTTTCAGGGGCGTCCCGTCTTTGCTCCGCACGCCATTCCCGGCGGCTTTCCACCCTGCTGCGTCCAACGCGGATTTTGCCGCTTCGAGATCGTGCTCAGGCAGATTGCCGCTTAGCGTGTCCTGCTTGCAGGGGCTCAGCACAGGCGCAATGAGACCCGTGGAGGGCTTACCCGTGCCACTTGTCACCACTTGCCCGAGTTCATCGAGTTTCAGGGCTTGAGTCAACGCGCGGCGGACATTCTCATCCGCACCCGGGGAACCTGGCTTCTGGTTGAACCAGATTTGCCCCAAGGCCGTGACCAAATCACGCTGGAAGGCTTTCTTGCCTTCAAGCCTCTGTTTGTCAGGTCCAACAATGGTGGCAGCATTCACTTCCCCGGACAGCAGTAGATTTGCTGCCGTGGTCTCATTGGCGATGACTTTGAGGACAACTTTGTCTGGCAGGCCCTCCTGGTCCTTCTTCCAGTCGCCCGGGCCCCATGCGTAGTCCTTGCGGCGGGTCAAGGTGTAGTGGTCTCCCGCTGCTACCTCAGTCACTGTGTACATCCCGGTACCGTCCGCCCCTTGGGCGAGGATACTGCGGTCTTTCGCTCCCGCGGCACAGACGATAGGCAGTCCGCCCACGTTGCGGATCAGGAAGGGCTCGGGCGACGCCGACGTGACGGTCACGGTTCCGGCGACGCTGTCAGCAGTAGCTGTGCCACCAGGAGGAACATAGACGCCCGTCCGTGTGGAGTTATTGGCGGCGTCTCCCACGAAGTTGATGTTGGCTGCCACAATCTCCGGCGTTAAAAGGGTGCCGTCCGAGCATGTGATGTCTTTGCGCAGGGTGTAGGTGACGGTGGTTTCTGTCCCCTCCCAGGTCTGCGCCAGGCCCGGGATGATGTTCCCGTCGGGATCAAAATTGACCAGTGAATCGTAAAGGAACCTCGTGGCCTGCTGGGTAATGGAATTGGAAGCAAAGTGGGGGTCCAGGGAACCCGGGTCCACGCTCAGCCTCAAGGTGAACGTTTTGCCGTTCGCGAGCTCCCCGCCGCCGGCCTTCGGCGCGGAACCAGAGCAGGCAACCATCGTCACTGATAGCGCCCCGATGGCGGTGATGCTAAGAACCGCTTTGATCATGCCGTGAATTTTCATGGGGTTATTCTTTCCGCATATGTTCCAGAGGCCTTTAGCTAAGGCGACAAGCGCCGACGTTAGCGTTTGTCCAAAAGGACTACGAGGCCTCTGGCGGTGGAGATGGATGTCCTGGCCGTTTACTGTTGGCGCAGGAAATCCACAGCCAAGCGCGCCGCTTGGCCAATTGACGCATCGATAGCGGGCTGAGGGTCCTCAAGGGTCGCCGCCCTGGTAAAGACGGCGACGGCATAGTGGCGACCGTCCGGATACGTCACTACTCCCACCTCGTTGCGTATGGCCGGAAGGGTGCCGGTCTTGCCGGCTACCAGAACGCTCCCGTCGAAACCGGACGCAAGGCGCTGCCGCCAAATCTGCTGGGCCATCATTAACCGGACTCGCTCGCACGCCTCCGGTGAGCCTGCCGAATCCGTCCAGATGGCCTCCAAAAGGCGAACGATGTCCCGGGCCGTAGAGGAGGGTGTCCTGGCCGGGTCAAGGATTCCCAAGGACCAAATCTGCTGGGGCGTTGCCGCCGCAAGTATGGCCTCTAAATCGACGGGGCCGGCCTTCGGGTCCATGCCAAGATCTTCCGCCACCTGATGGTCCAGGTCTTCCCCGCACCCGATGATCTGCGTGTGTTTGAGGTTCAAGTCATCCAGGACGGCGTCCACTGCAGCTTGGCCCAAACGGTGGTAGAGGACGTCCGTGGCGGCATTGTCACTCATGGCCAGCATGAAGAAGGCCAGATCACGCCAGCTCATTTCGACGTCGTCCGCGCAGCCTGCGGTCCCCAGACCTCCTACCCGGTACCGCGAAGTCACGGTGGTTCTCTCAGTTTCCACCAGGCGGCCCGCCGAGACTTCCCGTGAGTAGGCAACGGCAAAGGGCACCTTGAAGACAGAAGCCAGGACTACGGGTTCATCCGCGTTCAGAGAAACCTCGGGACCATCGATGACCCCGATCTCCCGTGCGTGCAGGGATCCCACAGCTCCTGCAGAAGCGAAAATCCCTGCAAGTTTCTCCGTTTCCATGTTCATGCGTTGGCGCGGCGATCGGCCCGGCCGGTATGGACGAATAGTGCCCGGCCTTCACCGTCATCGCCGAGGAATACATGAGGTAGGTGCATGCCGTATTGCAATTGCGCAGGCAAAAAGTTGTCCCCGCCGGCTGCCACCAATTCAATCTTTTCCGTCTGGTCCCCAACTTCCTCGTAGAGCCCCTTGGGTGTTCTTTCCAGCCAGATCCTGCCTTCTGCGTCCTGGCTGACCACAACGTCGGCAACCTGTGAGCAGTACTGGCCCACGTAACGGGATGCATCTACTGGCGTTTGTGATTCGGAGGGAGCAGGAAGTTGCGGCAGGCCGATGCCGGCAAACTCCCGCAGCACACGTTCTCCGATTTCCGTAAACACCGAAAGCGGGGTGCCCCCATTACAGAAAAGTGCGAGGGAAACGTCCTTCTCCGGGCAAAGCCGCAAGAAGGCCGTCTGGCCGATAGTGCCGCCGTCGTGACCCACTACAGTGCCGCCGTCGTAGTCGAAAAGTGCGAAGCCGAGGCCCCACGCAGCGCCCATCCATCCCAAATCCGGCAGCTTCACTTGTGGTTTCAGCATGGCAGCAGCGGATGTGGCGCTGAGTATTTGCTCTCCTGATCCCGTTCGCCCCGAATCAAGGTGCATCTGCGCGAACTTGAGGAGGTCACGTGGACTCATGGTGAGCATGGCCCCCACAGGAGCAGTTGAGCGAGGCAACGCCCAGATAGGGCTCACCTGAGGCTCTTCACCTTCGTTCTGGACGATGTGTCCCACCGCAGTGCGGAAGAGAATGGCCTCGTAGGGGCCGTTTGCCGCGTGAGTGAGTTCCAGCGGCGCGAACAGAAACTCGCGTAGGCACTCGTCATAGGGCTTACCACGCAGAACTTCCATCATCCTGCCCAGCACCACGTATGCCGCGTTGTTGTAGGAGAACATGGTGCCCGGCGTGAATAACTGCGGAACTTCTCCAAAGGTCTCCACAAGCTTGGAAATGGCGTCGTCACCCTGACCGGTGTCGGTGAAGATGTCGCCCTCAAATCCGGCAGTGTGACTCAGCAGTTGGCGGGTGGTAACAACGGCAGCGGCTGACTCATCTTTGAGTCGGAAACCAGGGAGGTAAGTCGTGACTGGAACGTCGAGATCAATCTTCCCTTCGTCTACCAGTTGCATGATGAGGGTGGCTGTCCAGAGCTTGGTGATCGAACCAACTTGGAACAGCGAGTCCGTGGTCACCTCGACGCCGGTGTTCTTGTTGAGCACGCCGGCAGCGGCCTCTATCACCTCGCCCTTAACAGAGACCGCTACAGCCGCGCCCGGAACCTGATGTTCGGCCAGCAACGCGGGGAGGCGGCCTTCCAGCCAGGTACGAAGTTCATTGAGATTGGTCATTGGCCAATGGTAAGGCGCGGACTAACCGGCGCTTTTGTCCATTCCCACTATCCATGGCGAAATGCATGGGCCAAAAGGCCAACGGCCTCCGGAAATGTGAGCCACATAATAGAGATCGCCGGTCTCGTGGGAGGTCCATGAGACCCAAAAAGCAGGAGTTGAAAACTTGAGCACTGCACCTAGTGTCGTCGCGGTCGCTATAAGCAGTCCGTGGACAGGCTTTGCGGCGCGAAGGATAGGTCGCTTGGTGGTTTCCATCTGGGTGCTGGTGAGCGCGTCCTTCCTCATGATCCATCTGATTCCGGGCGATCCAGTGAGGTCCGCGCTGGGTGCCACGGCTCCGGCTGCCTTGGTGGAGGCCCGACGTGAAGCTTTGGGTCTCAACGACCCCCTTTGGCTGCAA
Organism: Arthrobacter sp. 9V; assembly: GCF_902506065.1. Taxonomy (GTDB): domain Bacteria; phylum Actinomycetota; class Actinomycetes; order Actinomycetales; family Micrococcaceae; genus Arthrobacter. The sequence continues at coordinate 2,592,288 of NZ_LR732912.1, read as the reverse complement.
TACTTCCACTACCTCCAGGGCTTGTTGAGCGGAAACCTTGGAACCTCCATGACTTCTGACCTGCCGGTAGCTCAGGTCATAGGCGAACGATTTCCGGCGACCTTTGAGCTCGCCGGTCTGGCCTTCATGCTGGCCGTCCTGATTGCAGTACCTCTGGGTGCGCTGATGGGAGTGCTCACGAGAGGCGGCCGGCGCCGTCGGACAGAGCTCGCCTTCACATCCACTTCGATCTTGGTGGCAGCAATACCGGAGTTCCTCCTAGCCGTGGGGTTGGTGTTCTTATTCGCCGTACACCTCGGCTGGTTTCCGGTGGCTGGACGATCCGACGCGAGCTCGTACGTCCTACCCGTTCTGTCCATGGCCGTCGGCTCGGTTGCTGTACTGGCCCGCATCGTGCGGGTGGAAATGCTCTCCGTCCTCGGTGCTGACTACGTTCGCACTGCCCGTGCCAAGCGACTCCCGGACTGGGTGGTGTATTTCAGGCATGCCCTGCCAAATGCCTTGACTGCCACACTGACCCTCGGTGGCTTGATGCTCAGTGCCATGGTGGCAGGAACAGTCCTGGTGGAAAACGTCTTCGCCTGGCCTGGTCTTGGCAGCACTATTGTCGCGTCCATCCTCGCCAAGGACTACCCAGTGGTTCAGGGTGTGGTGTTGGTTTACGGCATGGGTGTGTTGCTGGTGAATCTTTTGGTTGACGTAGCACTGGGGCTGCTCGATCCGCGTTCGACGATTAAAGAGAGCTGACATATGCGCACTTTAAGCAAGGTAACTGCCCCGGGGGCGGGGGCTCGGTGGTTGGTGGCGCTGAAGTCGCCTGTAGGCGCAGTTTCTGCGGTGATGCTTTTTCTGGTCCTTGCGCTGGCAGTGGCCGCGCCCATTCTGTGGTCCGGACAGGCCGAGGAGGTGAACACCAAGGCCATTTTGCAAGGACCGTCGGCAGAACACCTGGTGGGCACTGACAGCCTGGGCCGTGATTTGTTCTTCCGTCTGCTGGTTGCCACCGGGTTGTCCGTCAAGCTGGCCTTGGCGGCAACCGGGATTGGCGTTCTTGCCGGCCTTGCCCTCGGCACCGTTCCATCACTGGTGGGGCGGCGCGCCGGAAGAATCGTCACAGCCTTCGTGAACATCGCCGTGGCTTTCCCGGGTCTGCTCCTGGCAATGTTTTTCGCGGTAATCTTTGGCGTCGGCGAAACGGGCGCGGTGTTGGCCATTGGTTTCGCCACTGCTCCTTCTTTTGCCCGCCTGACCCAAACCCTGGTGGCAACACAAGAAGAGCGGGACTTTATTGCTGCTGCAAAAATGGCCGGCGTCGGGAAGCTTCATCGGCTGTTCCGGCACATACTCCCCAACATCGCCGAACCTCTGGTGGTCACGGCCACGATCGGTGCGGGCGGTTCGCTCTTGGCCTTCGCCGGGTTGTCGTTCCTGGGACTGGGTGTCCAACCGCCAGCCTACGATTGGGGCAGGTTACTCAATGAAGGCCTTAACAGTATTTATGTGCACCCCATGGCGGCGCTTGCTCCGACCATGGCAGTGGTCATCGCCGGACTGGCGTTCAACCTCTTCGGCGAAGCGGTGGCCAAGGCCCTCGGCACCCCAACAGGCATCACCGGCACGGGCACAGCACCTCAGCGTGTGCTGGCGCCAACCGTCGTCGAGCCTTCAAGCAACGTCCAAACGGCCCCGGTTGAGGCGCACGGCGCAGTTCTGACTGTCACGGACCTCTTCGTCAGTTTTCCCGGCCCCAACGGCCCCATCACTCCTGTCCGTGGCGTGAGCTTTAGCCTGGCGCGAGGAGAAGCGGTGGGGATGGTGGGGGAATCCGGCTCCGGCAAGACTCAGACCGCCTTGGCGCTGGCGCAGTTGGTGGAGTACCCGGGGCAGGTGAAGGCATCCCGCCTTGAGTTCCTTGGCCAGGATCAATTGTCCGGGACCTCGCGGGCCCGCCGCCAACTGCTGGGAACCTCGTTCGCCATGGTGTTCCAGGATCCCATGAAGTCCTTCAACCCCACTATGAGGATCGGCATGCAGTTGGCGGAGGTCGCCATGCGGCATCAGGGGATGAACCGCCGGCAGGCCCTGACTCGGGCTGTTGACCGTCTCCGGGCGGTCAGGGTACCGGCCGCAGACAGGCGGCTGAAGCAGTACCCCCATGAATTCTCCGGCGGGATGCGGCAGCGCGCAATGATCGGGATGGGCATCATGGGATGCCCGGCGCTGATCGTCGCCGACGAGCCCACCACGGCATTGGACGTAACTGTGCAGCAACAGGTGCTGCGGTTGCTCTCCGCCATCAGGGAAAAGGACAACGTGGCGATGCTGCTCATCAGCCACGACCTTACGTTGGTAGGGCAGGTTTGCGATCGGGTCCTTGTGATGTATGCGGGCCGCATCGTGGAAGATCTGCCTGCTTCGGATCTCAAAAGGCAAGCCTTGCACCCGTATACGCAGGCCCTTCTGGCCGCGGTCCCGGACATGGACACGGACCGTGAAAGACCGCTGGCCGTGGTACCTGGTCGCCCCGCTGATCCGTCACAGCTGCCTGGAGGATGTGCCTTTGCCGCCCGCTGCGCCAAAGCATCTGAGCAGTGCGTCCGCGAAGATCCCGTACTCGTCCAGCGGGAAGATGGGCACCGGGTGGCCTGCTGGCATCCCTCCTCGGAGACTGATCCCCGACTAATTCCTGTGGAACTGAAATTGCACGCTGCAGCATTACAAGGAGATGCACTATGAGTGAGCTTCGGTTCGAGCAGGTTTCGGTCCGGTTCGGTGGCCGTCGCGGGATGACGGCTGTGGACGGGGTTGACCTCGTGGTGCCCCGAGGTCAGGTGGTTGGTTTGGTGGGGGAATCCGGCTCAGGGAAATCAACATTGGCCCGGGCCGCGGCAGGTCTTACTCCCCTCTCCGGTGGCCGGATCCTCTTGAAGGGCCAACCCCTGAGCACCCGCCAGGGAGAGCGCAGACCCCTGCAGATGGTATTCCAGGACCCGCATTCCTCGCTGAATCCGCGCATGAGCATCGGCGACTCCATCGCAGAATCGCTCTCCCTTTACGGGAAGGGGGCCAAGGCGAAGCGAACCGCCGAGGTACAACGGCTCCTGGAGATGGTGGGCCTGGATCCGCAACGAGCCTTCAGTTACCCCGGCCAGATGTCGGGTGGACAACTGCAGCGGGTTGCCCTGGCAAGGGCACTGGCCGGGCAGCCGGAAGTAATCATCGCGGACGAGATCACTTCTGCGCTTGACGTCTCGGTCCAAGGCACAGTCTTGAACCTGGTGCGGGACCTGCAACGCGAACTCCGGTTGTCCATGCTGTTCATTTCGCACAATCTGGCGGTTGTGCGTTACGTGGCGGACCGCATTGCAGTGATGTATCTCGGGCGGATCGTCGAACAAGGACCCGCAGAGCAGATCCTTTCAAACCCCCAACATCCCTATACCAAGGACCTGCTGGCCGCTGTACCAAGCCACACGCGTTCCAGTCTCACTCCGATGGCCATTGATCCGGCCGTCAGGGCGGTCAATGACGCTGAGCCAGCGGACCCGCACCACCCACCCAGTGGCTGCAGATACCACATGAGGTGTCCGATTGGCCCTCTTGTACTTCCAGGCCGCGGCATTTGCAAAGAGTCCGATCCAGCAGCCGAGGACCATCAACATGCGGCGGCATGCCACTTCGCCGATGAATTGTTGCCAGCGGGCAAGGCGGGGCTGTCATGACTCGCAGGCTTCGTTGTGAGGACTTGCTGGAACTGGAGGTCCCGGAGCAGCCCACGCTGTCCCCGGACGGTCAGCTGGTGGCCTACGTGCTGCGACGACTGGATGCCGGCACGGACAGCACACAACGGAACCTTTGGGTGGTGGATACCGGCGGCCGTTCAGCACGGCAACTCACTTTCGGTAACAGTGATTCATCGCCTGCTTGGTTGAGGAATGGAAGTCTCTCGTTCGTCCGCGAATCCGAGGGCCGGAGTCTGCTCTGCCTCTTGGACGTCAATGATGGACTTGTGGAGACCGTAGCCACCTTGCCGCAAGGAGCCGGCAAACCTGTGTGGAGTCCCGACTGTTCGCGCGTTGCTTTCGGCGCCTTTGTTCCCGGTGCCGTTCCGGGTGTCGGTCCGTCAGAGCGGGTTCCGTTGGCAGATCCTCCGAAGGTGGCCGATGGCTTGAACTATCGGTCAGATGGTGTCGGCTTGCTCGGAACGTTAGTGCGGCAGCTGCATGTCCTGGAACCGGCAAGCGGGGTTTGCAACCGGCTCACTCACGGGCAGTGGCATGTGCGGGACCCGGAGTGGTCTCCTGACGGCAGCCGGTTGGCATTTGCGGCAGGCCCGGCAGTAGATAATGATGCCAGCCTCGTCGCGCCGGTTCATGTTGTGGATATCAACCGTCCAGAGGGCAAGCCTGTAGTGGTGGGGCCCGCTGACATTGTAGTCAGCGCGTTGGAATGGGCTGTGGATGGAGAATCACTTTTTGTGGTGTCCACCCGGCCGGTTGGCCACAACTCCCTGGTTCGGCTTCCGTTGGATGGCGGCCCCGGCCTGGACCTTGCAGGTTCCCTGGACCGTAACGTCATGGCCGGAGCCCCCGCTTATCCAGGCGCCTCGCCTCGGCTCACGAGAAACGGTGGGACGCTGCTGTTCTGCATCCGGGAGCGTGGCTTCACGCACCTTTTTGGCGTGGACGTCGACGGCGGCCTACCTCGTCCCGTCCTGCAGGGCGACGGCTTAGTGGTCTCGGAACTCGCCGTGGCCGGCAGCACGGCAGTCACCATCCTCAGGACGCCGACCTCCTTCGGTGAGGTAGTAAGTGTTGACACTGAAACGGGCGCCACGCATGTCCTTACCCGGCACGGGGAAAACTTTGGGGACGTGGAACTGTTCCCTCGCGAGGAGCGGGAGTTCACCACCTCTGATGGCACGGTTGTGCACGGCTGGATCATGAGGAATCCGGAGACCATGGGCGCCCAACCGTTGTTGTTGGACATCCATGGTGGTCCGCATAACGCTTGGAACAGCGCAGCGGATGAAGTGAACATCTATCACCAGGAACTGGCTGCCCGTGGATGGGCGGTGTTGTTGCTCAACGTCCGGGGGAGCGATGGCTACGGCGAACAGTTCTACCAGGCTGCGTTGGGGCGTTGGGGCATAGTTGATGCCCCCGATTTCCTGGAGCCGTTGGATGTCCTTGTTGCCGAAGGGCTGGCAGACCCGAATCGTTTGGCGGTTACCGGGTATAGCTACGGGGGATATATGACCTGTTACCTAACCAGCCGCGACAACAGATTTTCCGCCGCTGTCGCAGGCGGGGTAGTCAGCGACCTCAGGAGCTTCGCAGGAACCTCTGACAGCGGACACTTCTTCACCGAACGCGAACTCGGATACCACGAGGCCACATCCCCGGAGGCGTACGAGGTAATGTCACCGATAACCAGGGTGGATCAAGTAGCGACCCCAACGCTCATCCTGCACGGTGCCAACGACCTCCGGTGCCCGGTGGGCCAGGCCGAACAGTGGCATGCGGCTCTGTGTGAGCAGGGCACAGTGAGCCGTCTGGTTCTATATCCCGGGGGTTCTCATCTTTTCCCGGATGTAGGTCCGCCTTCGCACAGGATTGACTTCAACCGACGGATCGTTGATTGGGTGGAGGAACATGCCAATGGTGTGTACCTAAGGACTGAATTGCAGGCTCGCCCGACGGTAGTTGAACGGGGACTTGAATGAGCAATCAGCATCCCCGCATCAGCCTCGGGCGCGTCCTCGACGACCTCGGGGCAACCCTCCTGGAGCTTGTGGCGGGAGACGTTGGACGTCCCGACGAGATCGGCGGAGTCGTCATCCACGACCCGTTCGACGAGCCGGTGCTTCCGCCCAACGCCTTGGTGCTCGGTATAGGTCTTCAGGACGCCGAGTGCATCGCGCCGTTGCTGACACGGCTGGGCCTACAGGGAGCCTTAGGGCTGGTTGTCCGTGCCCCGGTCGCAGCTGACCTCCGGATAGCCAACGCCGTCAGGGAATCAGGAGTGACCCTACTGGGGCTCACCCCGGGCGCCGCGTGGGCACAATTGGCGGCAATGCTGCGTACTTTGATGGCGGCTCGTGAGGCTGGTGCAGCCAGCACGGATTCGATGGGTGGGCTGCCCTCGGGCGATTTGTTTTCGTTGGCGAACGCCATCGCGGCACTCATGGATGCGCCCGTGGTCATCGAGGACCGCAGCTCCCGCGTGCTCGCCTTTTCAGGACGCCAGGATGAGGCTGACCACTCAAGGGTTGAGACGATACTCGGGCGCCAGGTACCTGAGGCTGTGTCCAAAATATTTGTGGAACGGGGAGTCTTCCGGGAGCTGTATCGGTCCAACGAGCCGGTCACGGTTGAGGCCTTGCCGCCAAACCTTGACGCCATATCACTTCCAAGAGTTGCCGTGGCTGTCCGTGCAGGCGACGAAGTCCTTGGGTCTATCTGGGTGGCTGTGCGAAGGCCACTTGGTGAAGAAAGGATGCAGTCCCTGCGGGACTCGGCCAAATTGGTGGCCCTGCATCTGCTCCGTCTGCGTACCGGCGCTGATGTAGAGCGAAGAATGCGCGCCGACCTTCTAAGCAAGGCCTTGGAGGGAGGCCTTGGCGCCCAGGACGCACTGGATCGTTTGGGCTTGGCGGAGCAACCGCTTGTGGTGCTTGCCTTGGCCGTGCTCCAGAATCCAGGCCGGCACGTGGAGGGCGACGCAGGACTTGCCATGGAGAGGCAGAGAATCAGCGACAGCTTCGCCATGCATCTGGGCGCGGTGCAGCCACGTGCCGCAGTAGCCCTTCTTGGAGACACCACGTACGCCTTGCTTCCCGTTTCCCAAGACGACCAGGGGGAAGAGCGCGCGGCCGCAACCGGTGGTGATTTCCTGCGGAGGCTGGGCGATCGTGCCAACGCCGCCATCGGCGTCGGGTCTCTTGCCAAGGGTGCAACTGAGCTGCCTGCTGCCCGAACCAGTGCAGACCGAGTTCTTCGTGTCCTGCGAACCGGAGACGGGAAAGGGCAACGGGTGGCACGTCTGGCTGATGTCCATGTTGAAGCGTTGATCCTTGAGCTCTCCGACCTGGCGGCTTCCCGAGGCGAACAACCTACAGGGCAGATTGCGCGCCTATACGCCTACGACGAGAAGCACAACGCTAACCTGGTGGACACCCTCCGTGCCTGGCTGGACGCGTTTGGCGATGTAGCAGTGGCCTCCGCAGCTGTTTATATCCATCCCAATACTTTCAGGTACCGGCTTCGGCGCCTCTCGCTCGTAGGCGGACTCGACCTGGACGATCCTAAAACACGCTTTGCTGCCATGCTTCAGCTCTGCATTCTGTCCTCGCGCTCCTAGCGACAGATCGCTGCCGCTGACCGATCGATAGGAAGACACCTATGAAACTCACTCGCGCCACCATTACCCTGATTGACCTTCCGTTAACCGAACCCTTTGTGGTCTCCTACGCGTCCTACCCCTCGATGCCAAGCATTATCCTCACCCTGGAAACGGACGACGGACTGATGGGATTTGGCGAGAGCGTGCCTGACGGGCACATTACGGGCGAGACCCCCACAGGTAGTGTTGAAGCGCTCAGAACAGAGCTGCTGCCAGCGGTTCTAGGCCTGGATCCTCGTGACATCACGGCCATCCATCAACGCCTCGATGCCGCGCTCAAGGGGTGCGGTGCTGCCAAAGCGGCGGTAGACATCGCCTGCTGGGATCTAGCTGGAAAGGCTGCAGGGCGTCCGGTGTATTCCTTGCTGGGCGGACGCCGGCCGCAACAGCCAACAATTGCCAGAGTGATGAGCATTTTGGCCCCGGACGTTCTTGCCGCGCAAGCCGTTGTAGCGCGGCAGGAAGGGTACCGGCACCTCAAAATGAAGTTGGGCGGGGGAGACGGCCTGGACATCGAGCGTGTACGTGCCGTGCGTGCTGCAATTGGCATGGACATGGGAATCCGCGTTGATGCGAACCAAGGCTGGGAAGACCCCGCCACCGCGCTCACCATGATCCGGGCCTTGGAGCAGTACGACATCGACTGGGTGGAGCAGCCAATCCTGGCCGACGATATTGATGGTTTCCGGTTGGTGCGGCAGGGCACCGTCATGCGGCTCATGGCAGACGAATCCGTGGTGGACGCCCGGGATCTTGCGCACTTTGTCCGTGACCGTTCAGTGGATATGGTCAACCTGAAGCTTATGAAGAGCGGTGGGATTACGCCGTGCCACCGATTGGCAACCCAAGCTGAACTCGGTGGGCTCAAAGTACAAATCGGCTCGATGCTGGAGACGAGCATCGCCTCTTCCGCGGGCTTCCACCTGGCACTGAGCCACCCCAACATCGTTTCCACAGAACTTTCCGGTCCCATGAGGTTCGCAAAGGAACCAGGCGACCTGAAGTACGTGGTTCCGGACGTACAAATCACGGAGAAACCCGGGCTGGGCGTCGAGGTCGACGTAGATATGCTGGCTGAACTAATGGTCCGCGAATGCGAGGTCGTGGCCTGACGGCGGGTGCGTCCCCGGGGCTACGTCCGTAGGTAGGCGAGGACGGCTAAAACCCGCCGGTGTCCTGGGTCCATGGCGGACAGGTCCAGCTTTTGGAAGATGTTCCCTATGTGTTTGCTGACGGCAGTCTCCGTAACCACCAACCGCCCCGCTATGGAAAGGTTGTCCAGGCCTTCAGCCATCAAGCCCAGAACCTCGCGCTCCCGGGGGGTCAACGTACTCACAGGGTCGCTGGCCCCCCGCCTGCTCATGAGCTGGGAGATGACCTCCGGATCCATAACGGTTGCACCGGCGGCTACCCGACGGAGCGTGTCGGTAAATTCGGCCACTTTTCCCACGCGTTCCTTCAACAGGTAGCCGAGGCCGGCAGCGCCCTCGGAGAGCAGGTCCCCAGCATAGCGGTCTTCCACATATGCGGAGAGGACCAAAACCGGGAAGCCTGGCCGTCGTCGTCGGGCTTCCCGTGCTGCCTGCAGTCCCTCGTTAGTGAAGGTGGGCGGCATCCGCACGTCCAGGACGGCGGCGTCGACATCGTCCAGCACGGCAAGGAAGTCATCGGCATTGTCCACAGCAGCCACAATGTCGAAACCCTCGCTTTTCAAGAGAAGCGAGAGCCCTTCCCGAAGGAGGGCATCATCCTCGGCTATTACCACTCGCACGGCAACTCCACCCTGACAGTTGTAGGTCCCCCTGCTGGGCTCTCAAACCGGGCTGAACCTTCGAAAGCCTCTGTCCGGCGGCGGATGCCTGCGAGTCCTCCGCCCGGACGTTCAAGCGCTCCGCCGGAACCATTATCTTCGACGGAGATGAATAGTTTATCCGCCGTCCCCGGCCGAACTGCCTCCCGGCTGACCTCGACGGATATTTGCGAGGCGGCGCTGTACTTATTTGCGTTGGTCAGGGCCTCGGCGACAATGAAATAGCTTGCGGACTCCAACGCTGCGGGTACCCTTTGAAGCTCCTTCAGGGTCAGGCGGCATGGGATTGCTGACCTTCCCGTGAGCGCGGAGAGGGCACCTTCCAGTCCGAGTTCGTCAAGGATCGGCGGATGGATGTCATGCACGGCTGTCCGGAGGCCCGCCAGTGCTTCTGTGGCAGCCTGTTGGGCCCGCCGGACGTGGGGGAGGGCCTCATCCGGGTTCTTTTCAAGCGTCCGTTCCGCCAGCCCAAGCATCATGACCACGCCCACCAGTCGATTCTGCGCGCCGTCGTGAAGGTCCCGTTCGATTCTCTTGAGCTCAGCGGCGTGTGCGTCCAAGGCTGCAGCCCTGGACGCCGTCAGCGCCGTCACCCTTTCTACCAAGGTTGATTTGGAAGGGGCAAGGATCCGCGACTGGATCCAGGAAGACCCTTGCGCTACTGCTGGGATCAACCACCAGGAAACGGCCGCATAGCCAAGCCCGATCGGCACCATCCAGTAGGCGCCCTCCCAAGAAGTTACTGGATAGATGCTGCTGACTGGCTGGTCCGGGGGAAGGAGATACCAGTATGTCGGGATGAGCAACGTGTTCAGAGCGGCGAAAGGCAGCCCGATGCACAAAACGGTGACGAGCGGCGTGAACAATCCATGCCCCACCAGCCAAAGGGTGTCCTTGCCGGTCCTCCGGGAAAAAACAAGGCGCAGTCTCTCTTCGAAAGAAGGTTTCCGGCGAAGTGGAAGGTAGTCAGCCGTGAGTTCGCTTCCTCTGTAGTGGCTTAGGCGGCGCCGGGCAATTGTGGCCCACCAACGGAGCGCAGCCACAGCGGGGTGCGCAATCAGCCACCCGCCACTGAACAAAAGCAGGGGAGTGAGAACAGCCGCGAGCATGAAGAGTCCCATGGAAATGAATCCGAATACCAGTTCACCGGCGAGGTAGGCAAAGGCGCGGCACCATCGCCCAAGTCGTCTTTTGATCATCTACTCAGTCTGCCTTAGCGGCGGGCCGCTCGTCGGTGTAGCCAGCTCCACCATTGGGCGGTGTAGCTCTCACCATCAAGAAGATGGCACTCTGCACCATCGTGCCCGGCTCCGGCAATCCGTAGCGTCGAAAGCATGAATACCGATGCAACATTCACAGCCATCCATCCGGAGGCGAGAGACATGGGCGGCACGTCTGTCGCGCCTCTGCAGCACCCGGACGGCCTCAAGAAGCAGTCGTCACGAGACGTCAGTATCGACGTGGTTCGGAGCCTTAGCTTGGTAGTGGTGGTAGTTCTTCACGCCCTCATGGTTGGCGTGAGCCTGGGACCTGATGGGCCCGTCCTCGAAAACGCCCTTGATAACCAGTCATGGTTCGCTTCCGTTACGTGGTTTGCGCAAGTCATGCCGCTGTTCTTCATGGCGGGAGGCTTCAGCTCGATCTCCCAATGGCGCGTCCTGTCAGCCAGGGGTGAAACGGCGGCGGACTATGTTCGCTCCCGGCTTTTGAGGCTCATGGTTCCGGCGGTGGTTCTGGTCGGTTTGGTGGGTTTCGGCCTGCTACTGCTGACGCTGGCGGGCGTTCCCGCCGAGATAGTTTCAACCGCCGGATACCGCATCAGCCAGCCCTTATGGTTCCTGGCCGTGTATCTTGGCTGTTCGGCTTTGGTTCCTTTCATGGCGCATGCGCACAAAAAGGCGCGAGTCGGTGCCATAGTGGGTTTACTTCTCCCTATAGTTGTTGTCGACGCACTCAGGATTCTGACAGACCAAACGGCCGTCGGCTACGCAAACCTCGTGTTTGTTTGGCTCTTTGTCCAGCAGCTGGGCTTTTGGCTCGCGGATGGGTCGCTTGAGCGATTGGCTCCGGTTGCCCGGGGATGGGCAGCGGGGTTAACACTGGCCCTGTTATTGGCCTTGACTGTTGCCGGCTGGTACTCCGGCGACATGTACGTGAATCTCAATCCGCCCACGGGAGCCTTGGCACTGCTGGCAGTTGTGCAGGTGATGGTCTTCTCCCTTTGCCAGCCGAGCATCCGGCGTTGGGCAGAAAATCCAGGTGTCATCAGTTCGATCCGTGCTGTTGGTTCACGCGCGATGACGATCTATCTATGGCACATGCCGGTTCTCGTGGCCCTTGCGGGGCTGCTCCTCATTCTGCCCTTGCGACTGCCTGTGCCAGGGAGCGGAGAGTGGTGGTTTACGCGGTCGTATTGGCTCGCGGCTGTCCTGTGTGCCCTCATCCCCGTTGTCCAGGTACTTGGGCTTTTCGAACGTGCGGGCAGCGAGCCGCGTCTATGTCCGAGCAGCAACCGACGCGCTGCGTTCAGCACCGTGCTCGGCGTAGTGGGAGTGATTGTCCTGTTGATAGAGGGAGTCACCCCGGTGACGGCCGCAATAAGCGTCGCGCTGTTCTGCTGCGCACTGATAGGTCACACAAATCTTCCACGCCTTCGACCAGCCCGTTAGCTTCAGCCCTTCGGGGTATCGACGTCATCAGAAAAGGAAAATGACCCATGAAAAAGCTGCGTACCACGTCCGTCGCCGCGGCCCTGCTCACCGTCCCACTCATGGCAGGCTGTGCGCCGGCAACCCTACCTGCCGATCCGGCAAGCGGCTTGGCGCGCTTTCACGATCAGAGCATCGGGTGGGTTGCGTGCGAGGACCAAGAGCTCGCCAACTCTGGAACTGAGTGTGCAACGGTTACCGTTCCACTCGACTATGCCGCCCCGGACGGCAAGACCATCACCGTAGCGATCTCCAGGATCGCATCCACGGACCCTTCGCAGCGGCGCGGGATCCTGCAGACCAACCCGGGCGGCCCTGGAGGGAGGGGCTTGGGCTTGCCGGCCATACTCCGCTCCGGCATGACGCCGGAGGTCGCCGCGGCCTATGACGTGATAGGCATGGATACGCGTGGGCTGGGGAAGAGCACTCCAGTGGACTGCGGCGTTCCCCAGATGTCCTGGATGCGGTCCGCCGGCGCCGACCGCGAAGGATTTGATGAGAATGTCGCAAGGGCTAAGGAGGCAGCTGATCGGTGCTGGGAGAAGTACCCTGATATCCTTCCCCACATCAATACACAGAATATTGCGCGGGACATTGACGTTATCAGGGCGGCAATGGGCGAATCCGAGACATCATTTCTGGGTTGGTCCTACGGGACGTTCCTCGGCGCTACGTATAGCCAGATGTTCCCCGACAGGATCGATCGTCTGGTCCTGGACAGCGCACCCGACCCTGCCAAGTATGGAATCACCATGTTCAAGGACATGGCTGCCGCAAACGAGAAGGCAATAGACGACTTCGCAGCGTGGGCATCTTCGCGGGATAACAGATACAGATTGGGGTCGACGTCAACCGAGGTACGGCATGGCATCGAAATGCTCATCAGTGACGCAGCAACTAAGCCCATCCCGGTAGGCGGTCACATGCTGGACGATCACGTGTTGCCCTTCCTCATGTACGTCAACGGGGTCAGCGACCTTCAAGCGGATAACGAAACGTTCGCGCAGGTGCTGGTTCAACTGCGGGACCTCGCCCACGGTGAAAACGTTGAGCTTCATCCCATGCTTGCCGGCTTGGTCCAAGCATGGTTCATGACTGAGCTCGGCACCGGCCCCGACTACTCTGCAACCCTCGCCATCATTTGCGGGGACGTAACCATGCCCTCCGACCCCGAGTGGTACTGGGACGAGATCCAGCGGCACCGGCGGGACCAGCCAATCTTTGCCGGGGTGCACAATACGATTACCCCCTGTTCGTTCTGGCGGGAGGCCCCTCCCATGCCCATTACCATCGACAACGCAGTGCCCGCCTTGCAGATACAGGCGGTGGGGGACACCAGGACCACCTATGAGGAAGGCTTGGGCATGCACGCAGCGATGAAAGGCTCCCGCTTAGTTACGCTCCCTGGGCGCATACACGCCGTTTTCCCGACCTACGGCAACCAATGCGCCAATTCCGCCGTGAACGATTACTTGCTTGACGGGAAGCTTCCTGGCAGGGACATGTTCTGCGAGTAGCAGGTCGCTGGGCTCAGCGCTTGGTATAGCCAGCACCACCTTCTTTCCGGGGCCTGGCTGGATGGGACGGAGCACGCGTCCGTTTTAGCGTTGAAGCATGGCTTCCCTACTCCGCGGCATCGCCAAGGCGATGCATCAGTCCACCGAGGTGCTGTGCCTCGATTCAGTCATCAAAACGTACGGCTCGAAGGCCAATAAGGTCACTGCGCTCGGCGGCGTCAGCCTGTCTCTCCAGCGCGGCAGCTTCACCGCCATCATGGGACCGTCAGGCTCGGGCAAGAGCACGTTGCTCCACTGCGCCGCTGGCCTCGACACCCCCACGAGCGGCTCGATCCGGCTTGGCGGTACAGAGGTAACCGGGTTGTCAAAGTCAGCACTTACGGCATTCCGGCGCGACCATGTGGGCTTCGTGTTTCAGGCATACAACCTGCTTCCTGCACTGTCGGTGGAGGAGAATATCAGCTTGCCGTTGCTGCTAGCCGGAGGCTCGGTTGAAAAAGGCTGGTTGGACTTCCTCTTGCATTCCGTTGGTCTGGAAGCCCATTCAGGGAGGCGGCCCTCGGAACTTTCGGGCGGGCAGCAGCAGCGGGTTGCGATAGCAAGAGCCCTGATCACACGACCGTATGTTGTGTTCGGGGACGAACCCACGGGGGCCCTCGACTCACGTTCAGGGAAGCAGGTGCTGGATCTGCTTGCACACACGGCGCGCGAACTGGAACAGACCGTGGTTGTTGTCACGCACGATCCCGTGGTCGCAGCACACGCCGATCGGGTCATCTTCCTCGCTGATGGCGCCTTCGCAGGACACCTCGACGGTGCCAGCCCCACCCAAATTACAGACCACATGAGCACCTTGGGGGAGTGGTGATGGGTAGTAGGCGTCTAACCTTTCGTCGTCTGGTCCATGCGGGCCTGCGCCACAACCGCACAAGCTTCGTGGGCGTGGCGGTATCGATTCTCGTCGCGACGGCGCTCATCACAGGCTTGGGCGTCCTGGTGGAGTCCGGCATCCGTGGCGGCATAGCCCCGGAGCGATACGCTGCTGTCGATGTGATCGTTGGTGGCAGACAGTCACTTCCCATCAAGGACGATATCCCGCTGCCCCTGTTTGAGCGAGTCCCCCTTTCGGCGGGACTCGCAGAGCAGATCTCTGAAATTTCCGGGGTGGCATCGGTAGTCGCAGATGCCACGGTTCAGCTTGCATCCGAGGAAGGCACGGTTGATGGACATCCATGGTCCACCTCAAGCCTGGGCGGGTTCACGATCCAGGAAGGAACCGCACCTTCGGTCAGCGATGAAGTCGTAGTATCGGCTTCCTCCGCTGCGGTGGTAGGAGACATGCTCCGTTTTACGCATGGAGGTGTTCCCGCTGAATACCGCGTTGTTGGCAAAGCAAACGCACCGATGGAAGTCACACGCGCTCAACACGTGTTCCTCAGCGGGGAACGAATCGCGCAACTGGACCACAAGGGCGGTGCGCCGCAGGTCCTGGGCGTCTTTGCTGAGGACGGCACGCAGCCAGCGGCCTTGGCAGCGGCAATCTCTGCGCGTTTCCCTCATCTGGCAGCGCAGACTGGTGATGCCAAAGGCGATGTTGAATTCCTGGAATCCGCGGCCGCACGCTCGTCACTCGTGGCCATTGGCGGCGCGTTCACAGGCACGTGCCTGCTTGTCACGATGTTCATCGTCGCCGGAACCCTGTCGCTCTCAATGCAGTCCCGCCGTCGGGATTTCGCCCTGCTCCGGGCGGTCGGGGCGGGTCCCACCCAGATACACCGCCTCGTGGCTCGCGAGGTGTTCACAGTTGGGTCGATCGCTGCGCTCCTGGGTATCGCCCCCGGGTACGTGCTGGCAACAACGCTGCAGGGCGCTTTCGTGAACTCAGGCGTTATCCCTGGTGACTTCGCACTCGCGTTCAGTCCGATTCCGGCTCTCGGAGCGGTGACCCTGGTGCTCTTGGCCGGCCGGGGCGCCGCCAGGGTCGCCGCAAGCCGTTCGGCTCGAATGGACCCGGTCGAGGCCGTGCGTGAAGCCTCGAATGGTCCAACGACTATAAGCAGGGGGCGGTGGATGACCGGGATCGCGCTCGCTGTGGCTGGTTTGACGCTCTCGGCCCTCCCATTGGCCATCAAGGGACAAAGTGCCGCCGGTGCGGCGGCGGGTGCCTCGATCATCCTCATCATTTCGCTCGCCCTGCTGGGTCCCTTGCTTGTTCGCTTCGCCGTCCGCTGCATCGGGACCAGCCGTGCACACTCATCTACTTCAGCGTTTCTCGCCTCGAAGAACGGAATCGCGAACGCAAGGCGGCTGGCTGCTGCAATCACACCGCTCGCGCTTGGCATCTCGTTGGGCCTGGTGCAGCTTGGCGGTCCTTCCATCCTGGCCAGCGAAGCCAAGGCCCAGGCGCAAGCCGGCGTGCTTGCCCAGTTGCGGGTGACTGCGCCGGGAGGGCTTTCGAGCGAGCGTGTCGAGGAAATCAAGGCGACGCCCGGTGTTGCCATCGCAAACCCTGTGGTGGTGAGTCAGTTGGTGCTCCACCAGGATAGGACGTACGGAGGACAACCAGCGAGCAGTTCCGCATTCGTTGCGCAAGGTGTTGACCCCCGCGCTGCCGCAGAGACCTTGGATCTCAAGGTGCAGGAAGGATCGCTCGAAGCCCTCAGAGGGGAACATCAAGTGGCCCTCAGCAGTAACGCGCAGCAGATACTCGGCATTGGCATTGGCGATAACATAGCCGGCCACTTCGGCGATGGCGGTCGGCTCGACGCCACAGTTGTGGCGATATACGAACGCGGTTTGGGATTTGGCGACGTCACGATGTCTGGTGAGGCGGTGCGGTCACACACCACGGCCGGTCTCCATGGATTTGCGCTTGTTAACGCCGTAGATGACGTGAATTCGACGCGCTCAGCCCTTTCAGAAGCGGGCTTCGTGGTCAGCGGCGGCAACGCAGCGGACCCTGCTGGTTCTGCAGGGCGGTCACAGCAGGGATGGGTGGGGCTGGTCGCGCTCATCGTGATTCTGGGGTACATCGCGATCGCCGTGGTGAATACCTTGATGATGGCTACTGGACAACGATCGCGCGAGTTTGCGCTGATGCAGCTCATCGGAGCTTCGCGACGGCAGGTCCGGGGAATGATGCGGCGTGAAGCCATGGTGGTTGCCCTTCTGGCAACTGTGTTCGGCCTCACCATAGCCTTGCCGCCGCTCGTGGGCATAAGCGTGGGCGTCACCGGGCATCCCTTGCCCCAGCTTTCGCTGTTCTGGTGTCTCGTGGTGATTGGGTCGATGTGCGCTCTGGCACTAATAGCCTTGGCGGTTTCGACGCGCGCCACCCTGCGGGTCCGCCCCATCGTGGAGATCGGCTCGCGCCAGTAGGCCCACGCGTGCAATCGGGTGCACTGCCTTGCGCGATCGAACCCAACTGCACGGAAGGGTCGTTGTTGCCACCAATTCATTGCGCGGAGCCGGCAATAGACTCGGCGATATTGCTGGCACAACCAGAGGGAGCTTCATGGTGGAATCACTGCCACAGGTTGGGTCCGGGTGGAGGAAAAACTGCCCGACTTGCGTCCGTGGCGATCCTCAGTGATGGCGAGGTGGTGCAGACCGCGGCAGGCGCCGTAAATAAAACGAGTGGTGTTGAGGCCACCTCCGATTCCATTTTTCGGATCGGTTCCATCACCCGGGTTTGACCGCCTCGCACGTCATGCAGTTGTGGATGAGGGCCTCATGGAGTTTGTGGACAATGTCCACACTTTCCACCGCGGACTGCCTCGTTCAGCCATCGAATCGGCCCGGATTCCGCATGTTTCCGCCACTTCCCAGTGTTTCCAAGGCTCGGAATCCCGTTCGAGTCCCACCTCGGGCACGGCATACCCCCTCGTCAGAGGGGGTTTTTGCTTTTAACTGTTGACAGCTGTTGACAGGAGCCTCTGATGTGGTTCCGGCTGTTGCCTGGCCGCCGGTTGGCCTGTTCAATTGTGGGGGAGCGGAATCAGGGGCGTGGCTGGTGGGCCCTTCGCTTGCTGTGAGCTGGGGCTATGCGGGTCCTCTCCAAGTTCGTCCGGTAGGTCGTGGTTGTCCCACACCCCTTCATGGGCAGGGGGACTGAGCGCAACATGACTTCGAGGAACTGCGTAGATGCCGCCTGGATCCGGCTCTCTCCTGGCGTGAGCAGACCGGGTCTGGCGCAGCTTTGTCAGGTTAAAACGGGTGGGGACAAAGCCCGATAGAGCACCGTTACGAGTAAACCTGAACGTCCCGTCCCACACCGAAGACACTCGGCGGAAGCATCACATAGTCGAGTGTCTTCGGGCCCCGGGCATCTTGGCTGGCCGCACATGCAGGCCCTCGATGGACCTCTCCCATGGTCTTAGGCTGGTCCTCTGAGGAGCGGCTGTAGCTAGTTCCCGCCCGGTTGGTGCGGGAAGACCAGCAGCGTGCTTGTGGCAGTGGCGAGGAGTTTTCCGTCGGCGGTGCTGAGGCGTCCTTCGGTGAAGATTGCCCGCGGGCCGGCTTTTACAACTGAACCCTCTGCGAGCAGAGCACCCTTCTGAAGCGTGATGGGTCTGAGGTATTTGACCGCCAGATCGATGGAGGTGTAGCCGACCCCCGCATCCAAGGTGGTGTGTGCTGCGCAGCCGAGTACCGTGTCCAGGAGCGTGCAGGCGAGGCCACCGTGCACCATCCCGAGGGGGTTGTAATGCGCTTCTCCCGGCCGGCACTGGAACTCCACGTGGCCGTATTTCGCGTCGACGAGATCGAAGTTCATCAGGGAGGCAATCGGCGGCGGAGCAATGCTGCCGTCCCGCAGGCCGGAGAAGTAGTCCATACCCGAGAGCCGTGGCAGCTTTTCGAGCGCGATTGCCGGATCAATCCACGTGAATGTTTCAGAGCGTTGTGCTGAGGTGTCGGTTGTCACGGGGTTCTCCTTGGGGCTCTCATGACTTCAGGTTTTGCTTCGGTCATGCCGGGGTGCTGGCTGCCAATGCGGGGTAAAGGTCCGAGATCGGCCCTGCCAGGCCCATTTTTACCCCTGCGCTGATTTCGTCCACGATGACCTCGTAGTCACCCTGCTCCAGCCCATCGAAGGACTTCCGCGCCACTTCCTCGGCCGAGGTCTTCGGGGCATTGACGCCCTTGGCCATGGCTGTGTCCATGTAGCCGACGTGAACACCGGTGACATGCGTGCCTTGGGGCGCCAATTCCTGGCGGAAGGAGTTGGTAGCCGACCACAGCCCTGCCTTTGACGCACTGTAGGCGCCGGTGAGGGCGATCCAGCTGAGCACCGAGTGAATGTTGAGGACCGCTGATGTCCCGTTGGCGGCGAGCACCGGTGCGAACGCCCTGGTCAAGGCAACCGGTCCGAAGAAGTTTGTCTCCATGATTTCGCGGAACTTCTCGTCGGAGAGAGCCAGGAATGTATCCGATTCGACGCTGATGCCGGCGTTGTTGATCAGAACGGTGACATCCTGGGCCTGAGTAACTGCGGTCCGGATCGAGTCCGGGTTGGTGACATCCAGGGCGAGGGGGACGACTCGGGAGTCGCTCCACTCCTGCGGTCGGCGGGCCGTCGCATAGACCTTCGCGGCACCCCGGGCGAGCGCCTGTTGCACGAGTTCGTGGCCCAGGCCTCCATTTGCACCGGTAACAAGGACGACGGCGCCAGATAGCAGCGGCATGGATTCTCCTGAACTCAGATTGGAGGCGACGCGGTTGTCGCGACCTCAGAACATCAGAGTAATGGAGACGGTTGGATTTTCCAACCCACTTGTATACTTGAGAAACGTAACGAAAGCAGGTGACAGGTGAACAGTCCGACAGACAAGGAACTTGATGGGCCCAGGGCGTGTTTTATCGCGGCGGGGCTCGACGTTCTGGGGGAGCGGTGGGCGCTGCTGGCGCTTCGCGAGATGTCCTTGGGCGTTCACCGGTTCGATCAGATCGCGAGAAATACCGGGGCGTCCCGTGACATACTCACGGGTCGACTACGAACCCTCGAAAATCGCGGCGTGATTGAGCGCGTCCAGTACTCCGAACATCCCCCGCGCTACGAGTACCACCTCACAACTTCCGGGACCGAAGTAGCACCCATCCTCATCGCACTGGCAGCATGGAGCAGTGCGTGGATGCACGACGAGACGCCCCGTGCTTCCTACCAGCACAGTTGCGGCGCCGACCTGCAGCCGGTGGTCTCCTGTGCGGTGTGCGGTGAAGAATTCGCCCAAGGAAGTCTGATGTTCGGGCCGCTTGTGACAGCGGCCGGCGCGGAGTCGGCGCCCGGCGAATAGGAACAGACAGGACGGAGGACGACGGCGGTACCTCCCGCCGTCGTCGTCATGCCTCACTCGATCCTGAACCAACTATCTAGCCGTGCTGCCTCGCCAGCGCCCGCCCCAGCCTTGCAGCCGCTTCCTCAAGCTTCGGCGCCGGAACGTCACCGTAGGCCAGGCGAAGGTGCCGGTCAGCGTCCGTACCCGGTCCCGAAGGGAAGAACGAACCCCGTTGGTACTCCACGCCTTCAGCGCTGGCGTCGGCGGCCAGTTGGTCCGGGTCAACGGCAGGGTCTGCCAGTTTGGGCCAGAGGAATAGACCGCCGTCGGGAAGAACGGTTTCGAAAGCCCCTGGCGCCTCACGATGCAGTGCGGCGACAAGCGTTTCGGCCCGGTTCTTGTACAGGGCACGGGCCCGGTCCAGGGTTGCGTCGAAGATTCCGGGGTCGGCGGTCACCAGTTCTCCGATGATCGCTTGGACCAGAGTGGAGCTGTGTGAATCCTGCCTGCTCCGCAAAGCCACAAGATCGCGTGACAGGCGCTCGGGTGCCACGGTCCAGCCGAGGCGAAGTCCCGGCCCCAGGGTTTTGGTGAACGTGTTGATGTGGAGGACGTGATCAGAGTTGTTGAATTCCTCCACGCTCTCCTGTTCACCGGCAAAACGAAGTTCGCGGTACGGGTTGTCGGCCAGGACCACGAAGCCGTAGTGCTCGGCCAACCGGACCAGCTCCTTCCGGGCCTCTCCAGGCAGAGTTCCCTGCGAGGGATTGTGGAAGTCCGGCACGGTATAGAGCGCGGATGGACGGGCGCCCGCGCGTAACTGGTCTGAGAGGTGATCCACGTCGAGGCCTTGGAGTCCCACCAAGATGGGCAAGGTCCGCGCATCCGACAACTGAAGCCCCCGCAGGAACAATGGAAAGATCGGGTTGTCCACCGCCACCAGGTCGCCTCGTTCCACCACGGATTGGATGGCAAGGGAGAGTCCGTGGAAGCCGCCGTTGGTGATCAGGATGCGGTCCACCGAAACACCTTCGCGCGCGGCGATCCATTCACGCAGCGGGGAGATGCCCTCCGTTCGCGAGTACTGCAGTGCCGGGACGCCTGGTCTGGCCAGCACGCGGCTGGTAGCGGCGGCCAATGCCTCTGTGGGGAGGACGCTGGGGTCCGGGATGCCGCCCAGAAGTTCGATCGCATCTGCCCTGCGGTCCCGGAGCGTTTGGTCGCCGAATCCCTTCGGTGCGGTGAAGGCCTCGACCAGTGCGGGGCGTCGGGTGGTTGTCAGCGTCTGGGTGGTCATGCCGTGGCCTTTGCTAGTTGTTTGGTTTCCGTGGCAAGCCCGCCAAGCGCGGATGCGGGAGTGGCCAGCGGAATCGAGTCGAGGAGTGCACGGGTATAGGGGTGCTGTGGTCGCGAGAAGATGTCCTCCACCGCGCCGGCTTCCACCACCTGTCCCTTTCGCAGGACGGAAACGGTGTCAGCCACTTGCCTTACCAGTGCCAAATCGTGGGAGACGAACAGGTACGTGAGGCCCAGTTCGCGTTGCAGTCTGGACAGCAGCTCAAGGATCCCCGCTTGGACGCTCACATCCAATGCGGACGTCGGCTCATCCAAAACCACGACGTCGGGCCTCACCACCAGCGCGCGGGCGATCGCCACCCGTTGGCGTTGGCCACCGGACAAGTGCGCGGGCCGTCTGGACGCTACATCGGCCGGAAGCCCCACTGACTCCAGCGCCTCGCTCACCCGCTGGGCACGCTCCGGCTTGGTCCCTACTCCGAACTGGTCCAACGGTTCACGGATGATCCTGCCTACCCGCCAGGTGGGGTCCAAAGACGTGAAAGGGTTTTGGTACACGAGTTGAAGGTGCCTGCGGATGTCGCGCACTTCCGCGCGGGACCTGCCCGACGTCGATTGGCCGGCAACGGAGATTTGCCCGCCGTCCGGTTGTTCGAGTCCAAGCAGCAGCCGCACGGCAGTGGTCTTGCCGGAACCGGATTCGCCAACGAGGGCGTGCGTCCGCCCGCGTTGCACGGAGAAGGACACTCCGTCGCAGGCAAGGACGTCCTTCCCACCGGCGGAGAAGCGCTTGGTCACGCCCTGAACTTCAATCTGAAGTCCCGGTGACGGTGAGGAAGCAGCCCCAGTGCGGGAGTCGCCGTCGTGCGCCTGCTCGGCTGGTCGAAACACAACGCGCTGGTCACGGTACCGGTCCGGGTGAAGCGCGGGGACGTCGGCTTGCAGGCTGCGGGCGTAGTCCGTTCGGGGTGAGGCGAAAACGTCCCGTGACGGGCCGCTTTCCTGCACGGCACCATCCTTGAGCACCACCAGCGAATCGGCGCGTTCGGCCGCGATGGCGAGGTCGTGCGTTATGAGCAGCAGGCTAATGTCCAGTTCCTGGCGGAGCTCGGTGAGCATGTCCAGGATCAGCTTTTGGACGGTCACATCCAGCGCAGACGTGGGTTCGTCGGCCACAATCAGTGACGGTCGGGGCAGAACAGTGAGCGCGATGAGCACGCGTTGGAGCATGCCGCCCGAGAGTTGGTGGGGGTAGGAGTCGTACACCCGCACGGGATCGGGCAGTCCCACTTGCTCCAGCACATCCAAGATCCTGGTGCGCCGGACTGAAGGATCGCTTTCGCCGAGCAACGCCGCTGCTTCATGTGCTTGGGCGCCGATGGTCCGGACCGGATTCAGCGCGGAGGCCGGATCCTGGGGGATAAAACCGAGCTCCCGGCCGCGCAGGGGACGGAACTGTTTTTCGGGCAAGGCCAAAACGTCCCGACCGTTCAATGCCACCCGGCCCGTCGCCGTCGCTTCGCCGTGGGGGAGCAGACGCAGGACGGCCTTGGCGATGGTGGACTTCCCCGAACCGGACTCGCCAATCAGTGCCAGGCTCTCGCCTTTGGCTACCGAAAACGAGACGTCATTAACGACGGCGGTGGGACCGTAAGCGATCGACAAGCCTTCCACCGTGAGTAGGTCAGCTGACACGTCGGTGTCCTTTCGAATTGTCACTTGGCGTTTCGCAGCCAGCGGCTGATGCGGTTCACCGACAGGACGGTGACCACGATGACCAAAGCGGGGGCGTACACGAGCCATGGCGCGGTGACGTAGGTTTTGCCCGAAGCGACCAGGAGCCCCCAATCCGAGGCGGGGGGTGGATCGCCGTAGCCGAGGAAGGCCAGGGAGGCGATGATGAGGATGGACGTGCCGAACTGCAGGACCGCGAGGACCAGCACGGAGCGGTACGCGTTGGGGAGGACATGTCCCAGCAGTGCGTGCAGCCGGTTTCCGCCCTCGAGGTAGGACGCTTCAACGTAGGTGGCGCTGCGGACCCGCATCACTTCTGCCCGCATCAGCCGGGCAAAGACCGCGACGGCGGACACTCCCGTGGCGATCGCGGCGTTGATGGTCTGGAAACCCAGTGAGCTGACGATGACCACCGCCAGGAGGAAGCCGGGGATGGCCAGCAGGACGTCAACGAAACGTCCCAGGACGGCATCCACCCAGCCGCCACGGAACCCGCTGGCCAGGCCGATGATGCTGCCGATCACCAAGCCGATGAGCACGGCCACCAGTGCACTTGTTACTGAAGATGCGGTTCCGTGGACTACGCGGGCGTATTGGTCGCGGCCGAGGTAGTCGGTGCCGAACCAGTGGGCGGCGCTCGGTGCGGCCAACTTGCTGGCGGTGTCGCCCGTGACCGGGCTCAAGGACGTGAAGAAGCCCGGTACCAATGACCATAGGATGACCACCAGAACAACCGCGAAGGACAAGAGGACGGTTGCCGGGGGCAGACCGGCGGTGAGTTTCCTCGGCGCTGACCCGAGGTCGCGGAGCTGGGTGTTGCTGAGGATGGCAGTCATGCGCCCACCTTTTCCTTGAGTGTGGTCTCCCGGAGTTTGACGCGTGGATCCAACAGCGGCGAGGCAAGGTCCGCCACCAGGTTCACGGCGACAAAGACCACGGCTGAGAGGGAAACGACCGCTTGGAGGACGGGTTGGTCCTCACCGGTCACGGCCTTTTGGACCACTGTGCCGATTCCATCGCGGCCAAAGATGGTCTCCGTAATCACTGAACCTCCCAGCAGTTCACCCACAATGAGCGCCACCATGGCAACCGAAGGCAGGGCCGAGGGCTTCACGAGGTGCTTGGCGAACAGCTTGGCCTCGATCAGCCCGCGCGAACGGGCCACCAGAGCGTATTCCTGCCGGGATTCGTGGTCCAGGCTGGCTATAAGAACTTCGGCTAGGGGCGCCGAGACCGGGATGGCCAGGGTGATCGCGGCGAACAGAGTTGCTACCGGGCTGTTGGGATCGGTGGTGGTGAACGAGTGCAACCGGAAGGCGAAGAACTCGATCAGCACCAGGCCGATGACGAAGTTGGGTACCGACAGGAAGAACGACGGTATGGACCGGACGATTGCGGCCCACTTCCCCGGCAGGTACTGGGCTCCATAGGCAATGGCGACAGCGAAAATGATGGCGATGAACAGTGCCGTTGTTGCCAGGGTCAGCGTCGAAGGCAGGGCATCACCCACCAGTTGGGACACCGGAAGGTTGGACTGCAAGGAGAAACCCAGTTCACCGGTCAGGAAGCGTCCCAGGGAGAGCAGCAATTGGACGATCACCGGCTGATCGAGCCCGTAAAACGCAACAATCCGCTGGATGTCTTCCTCGCTCAAGCCGTGCTGCGGATCCCTGAGCGTATTGGTAATGGCATCGCCCGGGAGGACGCTGATGATCAGGAACGTGAACACGTACGCGAGGAGCACAACGACGATCGCCTGTCCTGCGCGCGTCAGGGCAAAACGCCGGTAGTCGCCCGTCACTGCGAAATCCAGGCCGTGTAGAAGTTCGCGTACGCCAGGCCGTTGTACTGAACGTCCTTGATCTTGGGGCTGATCAGGTACAGGCGCTGGACCAGTTGGTTGAGGGGGATGAAGTAGCCCTGTTCCAGGACGTACTGCTGCAGTTCATCGGCAACCTTTTCGCGGGAGGCCCGGTCCGAGGCCGTGGCGATGGCGGTGGAAAGGTCGTTCAGCTTCTGGTCACTGGTGCCCAGCCCAAACCAGTCTTCGCCCTTGTTCTGGCTGGTCAGGACTCCGGCGACCGTTCCGACGTCGACGAAGCTGCGGGAAGTTTGGAACAGCGGCGGTTTGCTGGCCTGCACGGCCGCGTAGCCGGCGACGTCCACCACCTTGAGATTGACCTTGATACCCACCTTCTTGAGCTGCTGGGCGATGAGCTCGTCCTCGGCTTTGGTGGAGGGCACGTACGGGTTGGGTGTCAGGGTGAATTCGACGGTTTTGCCGTCCTTGGAACGGTAACCATCCGAACCGGAAGCCCAGCCGGCGTCGTCGAGGATTTTGTTGGCTTTATCGGCGTCGAACTTAAAGGTGTCGCTGAACTCGCCTGCTTCCGGCACGTTGCCCTGAATGAACGTGGTGGCCGCATTCCAGTCGCTGGTGTAAACGGTCTTGAGGATCTCGTCGCGGTCGATGCCGTGCTGGATGGCCTTACGGACCGCGGGATCGTTGGTGGGGAAGGCTTGGGTGTTGACCTGGAATCCGTCCACGAAGCCCAGGTATCGCGGCGTTCCCACCGTGAAGCCCTGGGCCTTGAGCGACTCAATTTCCTGGGGTTCCACGTTGAAGGCAACCTCCGCCTGTCCCGAAACCACGGTGGATGTCCGGACCGAGGTGTCCTTGATGACCTTGTACGTGATGGTGTCCAGGCGTGCCGGGCCAGTGTGGCCAAGCGCTGCCGGGCCCCAGTTGTAGTCCTTGCGTTTTTCCAGGACGTAGCTGTCACCCTGCTTCCAGGACTTGACCACGAACGGGCCGCTGCCGATTTCCTGGCTGAGGTCCGCCTGCGCTTCGACTGGGAGCGCGAGGGTCTTGGGCGAAAGCAGGATGCAGCCGTGATAGGCGAGTGTGGCGATGAAGCCGAGCGCGGGGGAGGAGAACGAAACCTTGACCGTGATTGCGTCAGTGGCCTCGGCAGAGACAAAGTTGGTCGACGGGAACAGGCCCACCTTGCTGACGCCGCGGGTGGGATCGCCCTTCGCCCAGGCGGTGAGGTTGGCGACGACGGCGGCTGCGTCCAGCGGGGTGCCGTCGGAGAAGGTGACGCCCTGCTTCAGGTGGATGACGAAGTCCTTGGCGCCGTTGAGTTCTTCCCAGCTCTCGGCAACCCACGGGCTCAGCTCGCCCTTTTCATTGACGTACACCAGCTTGTCCGTGATCTGGCCCCACAGGTTGCCCTCGTAGCTGGAGATGGAGGTCTTGCTGGAAACCCAGCCGGTGTCGTAGCCCTGGATCAGGAAGGTGATGTTGCCGCCATCCACGGGTGTGGTCGAACCGCTTCCGGTGCCGGCGGTGGTGCCGCCGCACGCCGTGACGAGGGCGGAGGTGGACAGTGCGCCGAGGCCGGCGAGGAAGGCCCGCCTGCGGAACTCGGGGGTGTTGAAGGTAGTCATGGGGTGGCTCCTGAAGCGTAGTGAAGATTGCGTTGGGGTAGTGCTGCGGAGGGCGGCTAGATGGCCTTGCCCGGATTGAGAAGTTGCTGGGGGTCAATGGCGGCCTTGATGGCATGCTGGAGTTCGCGGCTCCGCTCTGAAAGTTCCAGCGCTGCCCATTCGCGTTTGATGGTTCCCACACCGTGCTCTCCTGTGACCGTGCCGCCGAGCGAGAGCGCCACCTTCACCAGCTCTGTGGCAGCTTCGGCGAGGGAGGCGGGTGGGTTCGTGCCGTCGTCGGGCGTTTTGCCCTTGGTGATCAGCGGGTGGAGATTGCCGTCACCTGCGTGCGATACCGCCGAAATTTCCACGCCGAAGCGGGCCTCCAAGGCCGGGAAGGCCGCGTAAACCTTGGGCAGTTGGGACTTGGGGACGGCGATGTCCTCGCCGATGTACCACTTGTCCTGCGGGAGACCGCGGCCGCTGCGGCGCAGTTCCCAGAGCCGCACGCCGTCGTCGTCGGATTCCACCGTGACGCGGCCGCCTGCCGCGGTGAGCGCTGTGGCGAGGTGGGCGGCTTGATCGCCGATGCCGTAGCCGTCGATTTCGATGAGGATCAGCGCGGCGCCCCTTTCTCGCAGCGCGGTTCCGGAGTGGGCGTCAATGTTCGCCAGACTGGGAGTGTCGAAGAATTCGATCGCGGCCGGGCGCACCGGTGAGAGGGTGATGGCCGCGAGCCCCTCAGCACCCTCTGCCGTGCTGTTAAAGAACGCGGTGACCGTTTTGCGGGCGACCGGGATGGGACGCAGGCGCACGGTCGCTTTGGTGACGATGCCCAGAATTCCCTCCGAACCGACGAACAGGGACGTCAGATCCAGTCCGGTCACGCCCTTGATGGAGCGGTGGCCGACGGTAATCAGGCTCCCGTCCGGAAGAACGACGTCGAGCGACAGGATGGATTCGCGGGTCACCCCGTATTTGGCGCACCTTAGCCCGCCGGCGTTGGTGGCGATATTGCCTCCGATGGAGGAAATATCGAAACTTGCCGGATCCGGGGCGTAGAAAAGACCGAATGGTTCAAGGTGCCTATTCAGATCGGCATTGATGACGCCGGGTTCAACTACCGCCACTTCATCCAGAGGTGATACCTCAATGATGCGGGTGAGTTTCTCGGTGGAAATAACTATCTGCTCCGTGTGCGCGGTGGCGCCACCCGACAGGCCCGTTCCAGCACCACGGGGCACCACCGTTACGCCAAGCTCCGCCGCCAGCTTCACGGCTGCCTGGACCTCGGCTGTTGTTGCGGGAAGCACGACGGCGGGACCCGGCTTTCCGCTGTCGGCTGTAGTTTTAGCGGTGGCTGCGTCGTGGCTGTAGCGGGTGGTCCCGGCGCCGGGCTCGAGGATCTCGATGCCTTCAACCCGTCGCGTGAGTTCGCGGACGTAATCCTGGATGGTGGTTTGTTCTTGGCTGAGCTGCTGTGTTGTCATGCCGGCGTCTCTCTGTCCGGGTGCATGACAAGGCATTCCTGCGCGAAGCACCCAAAGGCTTTTGATGGAAATCCCGGTCACAAATGACTGGGTCCTCAAAAGCTAGCGGGATTCGGAATTTACTCGCGAGTTTCCTGAAACTTCAATCAACAGTTCTCAATGCGGGGTAGTAAAGCAGATTATTGAGTAAAGGAGCGCAATTCAGCGACACCATTCTTTGTTGATGGTTCCGGCCAGCCTGCTTGCGCGCCCAAGATGACGGTAATGGTCTGTTTGTTGCGCCAACGCGTCGTCCCGAGAACTTTGGTGTCGCCGCATTACTGCTGGAGACATACCCCTTTGTTACGGGGGAGTGAGCTACGTAATCTCGAGCATGCATCGGCTCTGAAGAAGAGCAAACTCCGTCGCATGAGGATCCCTAAGGACGTCTTTGCTTTCCGCGTCCGCTGGGTGTCGGCGGGTCATCCCCAGCATCCTCACCATCTCCGTTTATGGCCTGGAGCTTCTGCAGGCCAGCCCTCTCGCAAAGGAATATGTCCGTGTCTTCACCCCAAGACAACTCGTCCACCCGCATCGTTGCCGGTGAGACCGCAGCCAAGCCCAAGCGCCGCCGCACAGTAGAGATCGCCCTCGGCGTGGGCTTGGTGCTCCTCATCGGCGCAGGCGCTGCAGTTGCTTCCGCTGTTTCGCAGAACAACCAGGCCGCCCCGGCGCCCACCACGTCCCCGGCTGCTGAGCTGAAGCTTGGCTACTTCAGCAACGTCACCCACGGCCCCGCACTGGTAGGCACCAGCAAGGGCCTGATCGCCAAGGAACTCGGCGATACCAAGCTCAGCACCCAGGTCTTCAACGCCGGCCCCGCCGCGATCGAAGCCCTGAACGCCGGCGCCATCGACGCCACCTATATCGGCCCGAACCCGGCCATCAACTCCTACGTCAAGAGCAACGGCGAGTCCATCAGCATCATCGCCGGTGCAGCGTCCGGTGGTGCGCAGTTGGTGGTGAAGCCGGAGATCAACTCCGCGGCCGACCTCAAGGGCAAGATCCTCAGCTCCCCGCAGCTCGGTGGAACCCAGGACGTCGCTCTCCGGGCCTGGCTTGGTGGCCAGGGCTTTAAGACCAACACTGATGGCAGCGGCGACGTGAACATCAACCCCACGGAGAACGCCCAGTCGCTGAAGCTCTTCCAGGATGGAAAGCTCGACGGCGCGTGGTTGCCTGAGCCTTGGGCCTCCCGCCTGGTGCTCGAAGCCGGCGCGAAGGTTCTGGTGGATGAGAAGGACCTGTGGGAAAACGGTGACTTCACCACCACCATCCTGATCGTGAACAAGAAGTTCGCCGCCGAGCACCCGGAAACCGTGAAAGCCCTCCTGAAGGGCCACGTGGAATCCGTGAACTGGCTCAACTCCGCTTCCGCTGAGGAGAAGGCCACCACCATCAACGCCGTCCTCAAGGACACTGCAGGCAAGCCGCTGCCGGCCAACGTGATTGAACGGGCGCTCCAGAACATCAAGTTCACTACCGACCCCTTGGCTGGAACGTATAACAAGCTGCTGGAAGACGGTGTCAAAGCCGGGACCACCCAACAGGCCGACATCAACGGCATCTTCGATCTCCGCACCTTGAACGAGGTTGAAGGCAAGAAGACCTCGGCCGCAGGCCTCGGCCAGGAGTAAGTAGGAACGGGCTGGTCCGCTTCCCCTTGCGGTTCGCGCGGGGAGCGGGCCGGCCTTTTGCCATGTGGAAGCGGTCAAGCGGCGGGCGGCAAGTCCAACGTGTACACCACCAACTGCACCTTGGGCGCGGGACGTTCTTTCTCACGCTCGGGCCGGCGCACATAGCCAAGCCGGCGGTATAGGCGTTGTGACGGCTCATTGTCGACGGCGGTGTCCAGCACCACGCGCTCGGCGCCCCGAACTGCGGCCAAGCGGGCAGATTCGTCCAGCAATCTCCGGCCGAGTCCGGTCCGGCGGGCTTCGGGCAAAACTGCGAGCAGCCTGAGTTCCACTTCGCCCTCCAAGGCCTGCCGGCTCAGTCGGGAGCCATAGGGCAGCAGGGTTGCCGTTCCCACCAAGCGCCCCGTTTCCTGATCCTCGGCTACCAGCAGCACACCTTCGCGAGCCCGCGCGGCGGCATCCAGCAACAGACCGAGCCGCTCTTCGTCGGGTTGATGCGCCCCGGGAAGATGGTGGCCGAAACCTTCGTACGTCAGCCGGCCCACGGCGTCGTACTCATCCTCAAGAGCCTCGCGAATCACTATTGTGCCCGCGGCGACTGTCGACGTAGTGGTCATGGTTATCCTTTCAGCTGCGGATCGAGTCCGAGGTGCGATTTCAAGGTGGTGCCCGAGTACTCACGGCGGGCGAGGCCACGCTCCTGAAGCAGGGGAATGACCTCGGAGGCGAAGCGCTCCAGGTCCTGGGGGAGCAGCGAGAACATGAGGTTGAAGCCATCGGCGGCGCCTTCTGCATGCCACCGAGCCAAAGAATCGGCCACGTGCTGTGGGGTTCCGATGAAGTCGGGATTGCGTTTGTCGCCTGTGAGGATCGAGTAGAGATCCTTGAGCGTTACCTCATCTTCGCGGCCCCGGATCTGCTCGCCGGCCGAGCGGAAATCGGTCCTGGGCTGCGCGATGGTAGGAATGCCTGACTGCGCCACGGTGGCGTCAGCTCCCAGCCCGGTGAAGTCGAGGTGGTCAGCGAAGTACTCCTGCAGGAAATCCAGCACCTGCTGGTCAGTGATGAGGTTGTCCAGCTCCCGGATGCGTTCCACGGCTTCCTCACGGGTGTCTGCAACGACGGGAGAGATGGCTTGGTAGACGTAGATCTCATCAGGATTTCGGCCGAACGCCGCAGCCTGGTCCCGGACGGATTCCCGGTACTGCCGCGCCTGCGGAATGTCGGGGTGGCTCGCGAAGAGGGCGTTGGCAAAGCGGGCGCCCAACTGCTGCCCGGGGCCAGAAGTGCCGGCCTGGGCCAGCAACGGCGAATGCTGCGGAGATGGCCCGATGTTGAGCGGACCCGCAACTTTGAAGAACTCGCCTTCGTAATCCAGACGGCTTAGTTTGCGCCGATCAAAGAAGCTGCCGGAGTCCTTGTTGTAGAGGAAAGCGTCCGTATCCCAGGAACTCCACAGTCCTTTGGTAACTTCCACGAACTCTTCAGCGCGGCGGTAGCGGAGGCTGTGGTCGAAGTGCTCATCGGCGCTGAAGTTGCCGGCCGTGCTGTTGGTGAGGTCCCGCGTGGTGACGATGTTCCAGCCGACGCGGCCGCCGCTGATGTGGTCCGCGGTAAGGGCTGCGCGGGCAAAGTTGAAGGGCTCGTCGTAGGACGTGGAAGACGTGGCGATCAGGCCGATGTGGCTGGTAACCGCGCCAAGCGCCGTGACCAGGCCGATGGGATCGAAGCGGTTAAGGATACCCGGATTGGACGTCTCGTCGATTGCGAGGGAGTCACCCAGGAAGATCGCGTCGAATTTGGCGTCCTCGGCAGTTTTGGCGAGCTGTACCTGGTGGGCGAAATCGATGCTCGCCTGGGGGAAGGCTGTTTCGTGGCGCCATGAAGCCAGATGGATGCCGGTGCCCACCAGGTAGGCGAAAAAATGGATCTGCTGGCGTTCACGGATGAGTGTCTGGTTCATGGGCCTGCTTCGGTGCTCTTGGGTGCTCTTCGGGGTCAGGGAGGTTGAGGGGCGGCAGCCCTTCTGTGGCGCAGGGCCGCTGCCTCTCAAGTGCTATTTGGTCTTCTTGATGGCAGCTTCTTCAGCGGTGAGGACTTCCTGCAGCTTGGCCGCGGTCCAGTCAGCCTTGAACTGAAGATTTCCGTCATTGAGCTTGGTGACCGAGGCTTCGACTTCAGGAGAGTGGTAAGCCTCCACGATCTTCTTCCAGGTGGGATCGTCCTTGCGGTCAGCCTTCACCACGAAGCCGTTGATGTACGGCGCCAGGGACTCAGAGTTCAGGTCCTCCTTGAAGATGATCTTCTCGTCGCCAAGCCCACCCTTCTGAGCCTGCGTGTTGTTCACGACGGCGGCATCCGTGGTTCCCTTGAGCGCGTTCACCGTCTGGTTGCTGTCCACCGGGACAACCTTGATCTTGCTCGAGGTGATCTCAGCCGGGGTGGAGAGCGAGTTGCCGCCATCCTTGAGCTGCAACAGGCCGGCGGTCTGCAGGTTCAGCAGGGCCCGGGCCTGGTTGGTGGGGTTGTTGGGAATGGCAACCTCGGCATCAGCCGGCAGTTCCTCAACGGACTTGAACTTCTCCGAGTACAGCGCCAGCGGGTACACGGCGGTAGCGCCCACCGGAACCAGGGTGCCATTGCTGTTGACGTTGAACTGCGACAAGTACTTCAAGTGCTGGAACAGGTTGATATCCACCTGACCCTGCTGGGTGGCCGTGTTGATCTGCGCGCCATCGGTGAAGTTCTTGACCTCAAGATCGATCCCCTGATCCTTCAGCTTGTTCTTCAGCAAGGTCCAGTGCTCCTCAGCACCGTCGTCGACGCCAATGACCACTTTGGTGTTCGCCGCGGGTGTCGAACCACTCGAAGCACCCCCGCAAGCCGAGAGAGATAGGGCGGCGATCAGGCCGACGGCGGCCACTAACAGGCGGTTCTTCATGATGCTTCTCCGTACAAAGGATATTGGTGCGAATGGAAAGTACGGGGTGTTCCCCCTGGCTCACGCTAGGCAGTTGGCACAGTGAGAATCGAACGCCCTCGCAACACTCCGACGCGCACCGTCAAGGAAAGAAACCGCAGGTCACATGGGTTCATTGGGTTCGATTCGGAAGCCGGGGCGCTGTTGGAATAGGCATCCAATCAACCCCAAAAGGAGGCACCGGTGAGCGCGATCATTTCGCTGCGCGGCGTCAGCAAAGTGTTCCCGGTCCAAGGACGCCATCCCGGACAACGCGGCCAGCGCCCGGACCCAGTACGCGCCGTGGACGATGTGACCCTGGACATTGAAGAAGGCACGGTGGTGGGCATTGTGGGATATTCCGGTGCCGGAAAATCCACGCTGGTCCGCCTTCTCAACGGCCTGGAACGTCCCACCGAGGGCCAGGTTTTCGTCAAGGGCCAGGACATCTCCTCGCTCCCAGAAGGCCAGTTGCGCAAAGTCCGTGCCGGCATCGGCATGATCTTCCAACAATTCAATCTCCTGAAGTCCCGCACCGTGTTCGGAAACGTCGCCTACCCGTTGAAGGTGGCAGGGTGGCCCAAGGAGAAGATCAAGCCGCGCGTAGAGGAGCTTCTTGTGTTCGTGGGTATCGCGGACAAGGCAAGCTCCTACCCTCGCCGTCTCTCCGGCGGACAGCAGCAACGCGTGGGCATTGCCCGTGCGCTGGCAAACGCCCCGGACATCCTCCTCGCTGACGAAGCAACCAGCGCCCTGGATCCCGAAACCACCCGCGACGTCCTCCGACTGCTCCGCCGCATTAATAAGGAACTCGGCACCACCGTTGTGGTGATCACCCACGAGATGCACGTTGTCCGCGAAATCTGCGACACCGTGGTGATGATGGAATCCGGCCGGGTAGTGGAAACCGGACCCACGTACTCCGTATTCGCCGACCCCCAGAGCGACTCCACCCAGCGCTTCGTCTCCACAGCCGTCCACGGCACGCCGGAAGTGGACACCGTCAGCCGCCTCGCCGCAGCCCACCCGGGCCAGCTTGTGTCCATCGGCATCTCCGAGGCAGCGCCGACCCCTCTGGTTGCGGCCACGTTCGCGCGCCATGGCGTGGGCTCCAGTGTGGTGTTCGGGGGTGTCACCGAGATCCAGAACAAGATCCTGGGCACACTCACCTACGAACTCACGGGCAGCGAAACCGCGATTGACGCCGCGCTCGCCGAGCTGGGCGACGTCACCGCCGTCGAACGCCAAACGCCGACGGCGGACCCCGCCGACAGTGCCGTTCCGCAAGTCCCAGCCACCGTCCCCGCGAACGCCGGAGAATAGCCATGACCGACTGGACAACCCTCCTGCCCGTCCTGGGCGAATCCTTCCAACAGACCATCTACATGGTGGTCATTACCGTCCTGCTCAGCGGCATCGCCGGGCTTGCGCTGGGGGTCACGCTCTACGCCACCAGGCCCGGAAACCTGTTTGCCAATAGGGCCGTATTCTCGTTCCTGAATTTCCTGGTGAACATCATCCGGCCCATCCCGTTCATCATCTTCATCACGGCCATTGCGCCGCTGACCCTGATCATCATGGGCACCACTATTGGCACGACGGCGGCCATCCTGCCCATGGCGCTGATGGCCGGCGTCGTGATTGGCCGGGTAGTGGAGCAAAACCTGGTGGCCTCAGACCCGGGCGTGGTGGAAGCTGCCAGGGCCATGGGTGACAGCAGGCTGCACATCCTGTGGTCCGTGGTGATTCCGGAGTCGCTCGCACCCCTGATCCTGGGCTACACGTTCATGATCATCGCGATCGTGGACATGTCTGCCATGGCCGGGTACATCGGCGGCGGTGGGCTGGGCAACTTCGCCATTATGTACGGCTACCAGCAGTTCAACTGGGAAGTCACCCTGGTGACCGTCCTGATCATCATCGTCATGGTCCAGGCCGCGCAGTTGCTGGGTAACTTCCTGGCCCAGCGCATCCTCCGCCGCTAACTTTCAGGAGCCACAACATGCCTATCGAATTCCTCGGTATGGGTGCCGGTAACGACTCCACGGAGACGTCCCCTGCCACCACATCTTTCTTTGACCCCGCGTACGCCGCCAGGATTGCGCGGATCCACGAGGACAACAACTGGGACCACGTCCTGTTCGCCTACAACTCCACCACGCAGGATCCTTCAGTCCACGCGGCGTGGGTCGCGGCGAACACGGAGAGAATCCAGTTGAGGTTGGCTCACCGGCCCAACGTTTCCCACCCGACGTTCGCCGCCCGGTCCTTCCTGACGCTGGATCACATCGCGCAAGGCCGGCTGACCGTGCACTTCATCACCGGCGGAAGCCAAACGGACCAAGCCCGCGAGGGCGATTTCCTGGCCAAGGATGCGCGGTACGGCCGGACGCTGGAGTACATGCAGATCGTTCGGCGGGCATGGTCGGGGGATTCGTTCAGTTGGGACAGCGAGCACTATCGCTTTGAGGACTTTGCCTCTGGGCTGGCGCCCTTTGCCGGGAAGAGGCCGGGTATTTCCTTTGGCGGCTCCTCCGAGGCCGCGTGGTCTGTGGGCGCTGCCGAAGCAGACATCTATGCGCTCTTCGGCGAGCCGCTGGCCGACGCCGCTTCACAGCAAGAGCAGATCCTTGCACGGGCCGCTGCTCTGGGGCGCGTTGAACCATTGCGTTGGCAGATCGCGTTCCGGCCCATTGTTGCTGCGTCTGATGAGCTGGCGTGGGAGAAAGCGCACGCGATCTTTGGAACGTTCGAGGCGCGACGGTCTGCCGGTGAGGTCATTGATCCTGTCCGCCATTACAACCAGAAGCCCGAAGCCGCCGGCACCCAGCGATTGCTCGCCGCTGCGGAACGAGCTGACCTGCACGACCGCGCCCTCTGGACGGCCCTCGCCAAAGCAGCGGGTGGCGGGGGCGGAAGCGCGACGGCGTTGGTGGGCAGCTACGACACCGTCACCCAAGCGATCCTGGACTACCACGACCTCGGTTTCGAGATCTTCGGCCTCCGCGGGTACGACTTCGTCCCGGACGCACTGGAGTTTGGCCAGCACGTCATTCCGCAGTTGAAGCAGGAAGTGGCGCATCGGGAGCAGGGCCGCACGGCCGAGGAACTCCGGGCGGGCCAAGCCGCTGCCCGGGCACGGGTGCTGGCCGACGCTTCCTAACCCTCTTTGAGGGCAGTCCTCGCCCAATCCAACTTTTCCCGGTTGTTTCTGAGCATCCAAGGCGGCAAAGCAGGTGAGGAAGCAACGCCACCTACGGGAGAGTGGCGGCGATTCGGCCGTCGATCAGGACCGCGATGACCTCCGGCGTTGCACCAGCGCCGGAATCCGGGTCCGCGGCCGCGCCTGCCTCCGTAACCGGCAGTCCCGCGGCAAT
Source organism: Arthrobacter sp. 9V (assembly GCF_902506065.1). Classification (GTDB taxonomy): domain Bacteria; phylum Actinomycetota; class Actinomycetes; order Actinomycetales; family Micrococcaceae; genus Arthrobacter. The sequence goes on along the minus strand of NZ_LR732912.1, from coordinate 2,556,613 downwards.
CGTGCGGTGGGGGATGGCCGCAGTGACCGCCGGCGTGGCCGGCTCAACGTCGCCCAGTGAACGTAGGGTCACCACTCCCATGACTTCGCGTGGATGCACGGTCCCGAAACTCTGGCCCCGGTCCAGGACCAGGAACACCGGCTCGTCCGGAGTTATTCCCCGGGAGTGAAGTTCGACGACGGCCTCCGCCGCTGTCAGGTCGCTCGCCAAAAGCTGCACTCCGGCAGGCGCAGTGGTGAGAAGCGAACGGATGGTTCCTTCCGGCGTCGGGGGTTCCAGGAAGCCGAGCGAGGCGAGCCAGTGGTCGTCGAAATAGGTGGACAGGTAGTTCCTGCCCGAGTCCGGCAGGACCACCACGATGGTGTGCTCCTCGTCCAAGGTTTCGGCGAGGTTCAAGGCAGCAGCCAGGGCGGTCCCGCCGGTGGCACCGATGAGGAGTCCTTCCTCGCGGGCGGCACGGTGGGCGGTGAAAATGGCGTCGCGATCACTGACGCTGATGTATTTGTCCACCAATGCGGTGTCGAACGCCTCAGGCCAGATGTCTTCCTTCGACGCCGGGTGCAGGGGGTGGCCGGCGCCCTCCGTGTATTTGAGCGAGCCGTTGCCCCCTCCATAGCGCGAGTGCTCGGGGTCAGCGGCGATGACCTGCACCAGTCCGTCGCTGGCCTGCTTCAAGTACCGGCCGGTTCCGCTGATGGTCCCGCCGGTCCCGACGCTGGCCACAAAGTGCGTAACCGACCCCGCGGTGTCGGTCCAGATCTCCGGCCCGGTGCTCTCCGCGTGGGCTTGCGGGTTGGCTGGGTTGTCGTACTGCAGGGCGAGCCAGGCCCCGGGAGTGGAGGCCGCGAAGGCCGCTGCCCGGTTGGCCAGGTGGCCAGGATCGGATCGCGGAACGAAATCAGCCACCAGATGGACTTCGGCTCCGAAAGCGCGCAGGAGGCGGATCTTTTCAGCAGCTGTGGCCGCCGGAGCGAAAATCACGGAGCGATACCCCAGTTGTGCGGCCACCAAACTCAGCCCGATGCCAGTGTTACCGCTGGTCCCTTCCACCACGGTCCCGCCGGGCTCCAACAAACCGGCCCGTTCTGCGGCCCGGATCATGGAAAGTGCGGCCCGGTCCTTCACGCTCCCGCCGATGTTCTGGAACTCGAGCTTCGCGTAGATGCGGGGCCGGACACCTTCGCCCAGCCGCTCCAGCCGAAGCAGGGGAGTGCCGCCGATTGCGTCCAGGATTGATTCATACACGGTCATGCGGCCACGCTAAGACGCGGACATCGCCCCACAAAAAAGCGTTTCCCGCTGCGTCCTTCCATGACCGGAGCGTCGGCGGACAAGCCCCAAAGAGTCATAAACGAGTCACCGGCGGTAACCCGGATTAACGCCCCTTAACCGGGTGTCTCGCGATGCCCGGACCCGGCAGAACCCGCCTAGAGTCCACAATCATGGGCCACGGAAATCACGCTAAACGTTCCGCCCTCTGGCTTTGCCTGGGCGCCGGATTCATCACGCTGCTAGACCAGTCAATGTTTGTCCTGGCCGTTCCCGCGATGTCCGCCTCCCTGCACGCCGATTCCGGGTCCGTGCAGTGGATCCTGGCGAGCTACTCGCTGGCGTTCGGCGTCGCATTGGTTCCCGCAGGTAGGCTGGGCGACATTGTCGGGAGGCGCACGCTTTTCATCGCCGGCATTGCCGTCTTCGGGGCATCCAGCCTGGTGGGTGGCCTGGCCACAGACCCCTCGCTGGTCATCATCGCCAGGCTCCTCCAAGGACTTGGTGCAGGCACCCTGAACCCGCAGGTTCTCGGACTCCTGCAGGACATCTATAAGGGACAGGACCGTGCGAAGGCCTTGGGCGCCTACGCCGCCGCCGGTGGTTCCGCTGCAGTGTGCGGACCACTGCTTGGGGGACTCGTCCTCTCGCTGGGCGACCCCGCGATCGGATGGCGGATCCTGTTCCTGGCGAACGTTCCCTTAGTGCTGATCCTGGTGCCACTTGCCTTCCGCCTCCTCCCGCGGCCGGCAGGCAGACACCCCGGAAACGCCAAGCCGTCCATCGACGTCATGGGCGCGTTGCTGTTGGGCGGAGTGGTGGTGGCATCACTCATTCCCACGATCTACGGCGCGGGCACCATTGCTGTGACGTCGCTGGCTGTCGGTGCCGGTGCGCTCCTCGCCTTCGCCGGCTGGGAGATCCTGTACCACCGGCGTGGCCGAACCCCGTTGCTCAGTGCCCCGCTGGCGAAATCCAAGGGTTACGCACTGGGAACAGTGGTGGCACTCTGCCAATTCGGTGTGGGTGCCGGAATGGCGGCCGTGACCGCCTTCTATTTCCTCTCTGGAACTGGGATGGCTCCGTTGGCAGCGGCAGCCATCCTTGCGCCGCAAGCCGCCGGCATGCTGCTGGCGTCGAGTTTCAGCTGGCGTTTCGTGGTCCGGTACGGGCGGGCCGGGATCGTGTACGCGCTTCTCGGCAGTCTGGCCTGCCTGATTGCCAAGGACCTTTTTGTGCAGGGGCTCGACGGCGGGACAGCGGCTCTTGCGGTGGCCGCCGTCGGGCTTCTCCAAGGTGTGTCAACCGGCCTGGTGGTCGCGCCTAACCAGACACTCACCCTCGCCCATGCGCCCGTGGGCGCCGCCGGAGTGGCTGCAGGGTTCTACCAACTCAGCCAGCGGTTCGCTGCGGCGCTTTGCTCCGCCGCGGCTGCAGGAATGTTCCTTCAAGCGCATGGCGCGGCCACCGGCCAAGCCTCCAAGGACGCCTTCCACCAAGGCATCGTCATGTGCTGCATCTTGCTGGGTGTCGCCTTGCTCGCCGGCGGACTCGACTGGCTGCGCGAGGCGCGGGACCTCACAAAGACAAGTGCCGCCGTCGTGACTTCCGGAAGGGAAGCCGCGACGACGGCACTGGTGCTGACGCCGGAAGGTCCGACGGCGGCAGGTACTCAGCGCTCGGAAGCCACCGAATCGGTGGACGCCTGAGTGGTGGCGGCGGGCGGTGCCGCTTCGGCGGGCGGTGCGGTGGGCCCGGTGGTGGGGACGCCGGCGTCGCGGAGGGCCGGGAAGCCACCGTCCACGTGGACAGCGTTTGCGTAGCCGAGGACCTTGAGCTTCTGCGCGACGGGTCGTGAACCGTTCACGGAGCCGCAGAACACCACGATCTTCTGGTCCGTGCCGGTGACCTGGGGCAGCCGATGCGCGGATTTCGGGCTGAAGTCCTCCTCCACGTGCTCGCGGTTCACCACCACAGCGACGGGGACTGCGTCGGTGCTGGCGCGGCCGCCTTCGCTGCGGACGTCGATCAGCAGGGCACCTTCTTCGATGAGCTTGGCAGCGGCATCGGCAGTGATCAGCTGGGTGTCTTGGACTGATTCTTGGACGGCGGTTTCAATGGACATGGTGCTCCCTTATATAGGTGGTGATTGGAAAATCGGAAACGCTAGAGACCCCATACCTCGGCCAGCAGCTGGTAGGAGTTCTGCCGGTCGGCGGGGTCATGGGCAATGGTGGTGATGAGAAGTTCCTGGGCACCCGTGGCCCGCTGCAAAGTGCGGAGTCCTTCGCTGACCTGGTGGGGGTCGCCCACGAACCGGGTGTCCAGACGATCCTTGATGAGCTCCCCGGCTTCGGCGTCCAAGGAAAGCTCCAGCGCATCCTCCGGTGACGGGTACGGGATGGCACCCTGGCCGCTACGGATCCCGTGAACCCACTGGGCGTAGCCGAAGGCCAGGCGCTGGGCCTGGCGTTCCTCCGGGGCTACCAGCACGTCCGCTGAGACGATCACATGCGGTTCCCGCAAGGCCGCGGAGGGTTCGAAGTGGGCCCGGTATTCGGCAATGGAGTCCAGAACGCCCGCCGGTGCTACGTGATAGTTCGCGCCGAAGGGGAGGCCCAGCTTGCCAGCCAAGCGGGCACTGGGTCCGGCGGTGGACCCGTGGATCCAAAACTGGGGCGCCTGGCCGAGGGCGGGGATCGCGGTGACTTCCTCGCCGTGTTTGGTCCTGTACTCGCCGGTGAAAAATCCGATGATGTCCTGGATGTCGTTCTCGAAGTTGTCCGTGTCTCCGGGGAAGCGGCCCAGCAGCTCGCCCTGCAGCCGGAACTTCCTGGGCAGGACCGCACCGAAGATGGGGCGCGGCGCAGGAACCAGAAGTCCGTCGACCACACGATCGGTGGGCTCGGAAGAATTAGCGGGTACCACTCCGGGAGCCGGATCGCTGGGGGATTTGGGCGGACCTGAGCGGCCAAAGCCAAGGTCGATACGGTCCGGGAAAACGGCGGCCAGCGTTCCAATGCTCTCGGCAATCTGGAGCGGCCTGTAGTTCCCCAGCAAGGTGGCCGCGGTCCCCACCCTGATGGTCTTGGTGGCCGAGGCAACCAACCCGGCCAGAATGTGCGGGGCTGACCCGGCAACGCCGGTGTTGAGGTGGTGCTCGGCCAGCCAATACCGCGAGTAGCCGGAAGCCTCGGTAACTGCGGCAAGGGCAACGGTGCTCCGCAGGGCATCGCCGGGAGTCTGACCGGCGGACACCGGGCTCAGGTCAAGGACGGACAGGGGAGTAACGGGAGGCTTCGGCATGGCACGACACTACGGATCCCAGCGCAGAGCCCAAAGCCGATCCGTCACCCCGCTCAACCGGGCTAAATCCAACGAAATCCGGCGAAACGGGCCGTCACAACCGACCCTTCAAAAGCCCGAAAATGACGATTCCAGCAGGCCTTTGACGTGGTATTTCCCGCCTTGACGCCGCAAGTCCAGCGGTTTGTACATTCCTTGGACAGCCTCCTAGATTCAAGTTCAGGTCAAGAGTCAGCACGCCAAGGACCGGCTCGTGCTGCGGCAACCCTCAGGCATTACGTGGCGGGGTGCTCCGGAAACAGACCAGGCCGCATCTGCGGCAAGTGAATGTCGTCCCGGCCGCTGTGCGGCCTCTGAAAGAGAGAATCATGCCTTCCACACCTGTACCCGAATTCCGCTCCCGCGTCATCGCAGTGGAGCTCGACGGCGACGGCGCCCACCCCGCGTCGTGGCGCAAGGCCCACCATGATCCGCAGGCGCTATTGGGGGGCCAGCGGATCCGTGAAACCGTCCAGGCAGCGGACATCGCCGGTTTCCATCTGGCCACGTTCAAGGACACCCGCGTGGTGGACACGGGCTCCACTGGGATCCCCGGACGAATCGACGCGATCCAGCGGGCAGCCTTCGCGGCGCCCATCACCCGCTCCATCGGCCTGGTCCCGGAAGCCGGAACGCTCTTTACCGAGCCGTTCCATGTAGCTACGCAGCTGGCCAGCCTGGACTACTCCTCCTTGGGGAGGGCGGGTTGGCTGGTCGCCGGGGACAACCTGGCCAAGGAAGCCCGCTCCGTGGGGCGCACGCAGTTGCCAGAAAGCGAGGCAGTTAGCGAAGCCGCGGATGTGGTCCAAGCCAGCCGCCGGCTTTGGGACTCCTGGGAAGACGACGCGGTGATCCGTGACATTGCCACCGGGCGGTACCTGGACCGGGACAAGCTGCACTACGCCGACTTTGAAGGTGAACGCTTCTCCGTCAAGGGACCGTCCATCATCCCGCGCCCACTTCAAGGGCAGGTAGTGGTGTTCGCGCCCGTTGAGCTGATCCCCGCCGTCGAGGCTGACGTTGCCCTGGTCTCCGCAGTCACCACGGACGCACTCCCGCAAGCAGCCCAAGCAGCTGCCGCGGGTGCGCCGAGGACCCTAGTGGAGCTGGACCTCATCCTCGATTCCCGTGGGCAGACCGCGCAGGACCGTCTTGCCGAATTGGACTCGTACGAAGAGTGGACGGGCGGTGCCCGCTACGTGGGCAGCGCCGAAGGCTTGGTGGAACTGCTCACCACGCTGTTCGCAGCAGCCGACGGCGTCCGCCTCAAGCCAGCGGTACTGGATGTGGACCTGCCTGAATTGGCCAACAAAGTGCTCCCGGAACTGTTCCGCAGCGGGCTGGTGGTACCGCCGGCCCCGGGAAGCACATTGCGCGAATCCTTCGGCCTTCCCCGTCCCGCGAACCGCTTCGCCGCGGCCTGACCGCCGCCTGACCACCGCCCGCCGCCAAGAGCCCACGGCCACCAGATTCAGAGAGCAGAACCATGACCAACCACCACCGCATCGCAGGCAACGGCCAGATCCAGTTCGGTGTCTTCTTCCAAGGCGTCAACCACACCACTGTGTGGAAGGACCCGCAGAGCGGCTCGCAAACCGACTTTGAGTCATTCCGCCGGGTCGCCCAGACAGCAGAGCGCGGACTCTTCTCCGCCTTCTTCCTCGGAGAAGGACTACGCCTCCGGGAACACCTTGGAAAGATCCACGATCTGGATGTCGTGGGCCGTCCCGACGCGCAGACCGCCCTCGCCGCGCTCGCAGCCATCACCACGAATATCGGTTTGGTTGCCACACAGAACACCACGTACAACGATCCCGCGGACCTTGCCCACCGCCTGGCCAGCCTGGACCTGCTGTCCGGCGGCCGTGCTGCCTGGAACATCGTCACCACGGACAACGCATGGACCGGTGCCAACTTCAGGCGCGGCGGGTTCCTCAAGCACGAGGACCGTTACGTCCGGGCCGAAGCGTTCGTTCAAACGGCCAAGGCCATTTGGGATTCCTGGGCTGACGGCGCAATCGCCGGGTCCCGGAAGGATCCACGCTGGCTCCGCGAGGACGCCATCACCACGGTCAAGCGCAAGGATGAGAGTTTCGACGTCGAAATCACCGGCAGGTTGCCGCGTTCCAGCCAGCAGCACCCTGTTCTGTTCCAGGCCGGGGACTCGCCGGACGGCCGTGATTTCGCCGTGCGGAACGCCGACGTGATCTTCTCGGCACATCCGGAACTGGAAGACGCCAAGAAGTTCCGCGACGACATCGTGGCCCGCACCCTCAAGGCCGGGCGTCCGGCAGATGACGTGAAGATTTTCCCCGGCCAGGAGTTCATCCTCGGTGCCACAGCTGCTGAAGCGGAAGAAAAGCACCAATGGGTCCGCTCGCTGCAGGTGGGTCCGGAAACGGCCATCGCCTACTTGGAACAGTTCTGGGGACGCACCCTCACCGAATACGACCCCGACGGTCCGCTGCCGGACATCGACCCTATTGTGGACGTCACCAACCCCACCCGCGGCAACGCCTTCCACGGGAAGAGCGCCAAGGACCTCGCCGCCCAGTGGCGCGCGGACGCCAAGGAAAACGGGCAGTCGATCCGTCAGTTCGTTGCTGCCCGTTCCCGGCTCAACGGCCGCGGTCTGGTGGGATCGTACGACGACATTGCGGACAAACTCGCCGAGTATGCCCACACCGGCGCAGTTGACGGCTTCAACATCACCCCGTGGATTGTCCCCGGCGGGCTGGATGACATTGTCAACGAACTGGTTCCCCGCCTGCAGGACCGCGGTGTCTACCGCACCGACTACGAAGGCACCAACCTCCGCGAAAACCTCGGCCTCCGCGCCCCGCTGACCCGCCGCGGATCACTCACCAGCACCAAACTCACTGAAAGCGAAGAAGTCGCATGAGCGTCCCCAACCCAACCTCAGCGCGCAAGCTGTGGAAACCAGCCGCCGTCGTTTCCGTCCTGGGAGCCTTTGCGCTCCTGGCTTCAGCCTGCGCTGGAGGGGCCGACGCCGGCAATCAGCAAAGTGCCGACGCCACACCGGTCTCCGGTGGCAACCTGAACTTCGCGGTGTCCGTTGATCGCGGCTGCATCGACCCGCAGCAGGTGGGCAACAACGATGCGATCGCGATTGCCCGCCAAACCGTGGCGTCGTTGACGTCTCAGGATCCGAAGACGGGCGAGATCGTTCCGTGGCTGGCGGAGAAGTTCGAAACCAACACCAACGCCACCAGTTTCACGTTCACACTCCGCAGCGGTGCGACGTTCGCAGACGGCACGGCGATTGATGCTGCCTCGGTGAAGACCAACTTTGAGGCCATCAAAGCACTCGGTGCCAAGGCAACGCTGGGTTCTACTTACCTGAGCGACGTCAGTGCCATCACCGTGAAGGACCCGCAGACCGTGGTGGTGGACTTCTCCAAGCCGAACGCGCAGTTCCTCCAGGCAACGTCCACGTTCACGCTGGGCCTGTTGTCCCCGGCATCTGCCACGCTCTCCGAAGCTGACCGTTGCGCCGGGAAGTTCTCCGGCTCCGGGCCGTTCAGCGTGAAGAGCTACACCGTGGACAAGGAAGCTGTCTTGGAACGCAGGGCCGGTTACAACTGGCCCGCCGCCACCAACAGCAACAAGGGCGAGGCCTACCTGGACACTGTCACCTTCAAGATCATTCCCGAGGCAGGCAACCGCACGGGCAGCCTGCAGTCCGGCCAGATCGATGCGACGGCAGCGATCTCCGCCGCTGACATCAGCCTGTTCAACGGCAACGGCTTCTGGAACGAAACACGGGCCAACCCGGGTGTGGTCTACAACCTGTACGCCAACCAGACCAACCCCAAGCTCAAGGAAACCGCCGTCCGGCAGGCCATTTCCAAGGCCATCAACCGCGAGGAAATTACCAAGACCTTGCTGACCGAAGCGGACCAGCCGGCCAAGGGCGTTCTCTCCCACACCACGCCGTACTTCAAGGACTACAGCGAGCTGCTGAAGAGCGATCCCGATGGCGCCAAGAAGCTCCTGGACGATGCCGGCTGGAAGGTGGGAACGGACGGCGTCCGCGAGAAGAACGGCGAGAAACTGTCCTTCAAGGTCACCTACTGGCAGTCACCCAAGGAAGTGCTGGAACTCGTGCAGCAGCAGCTCAAAGTGATCGGCGTGGACCTGCAGCTGAAGTTCACCACCATTGCGGACGTGACGGCTGCCCAGGCTGACAAGACCTATGACTTCTCCTACGGCAACCTGACCCGCAGCGACCCGGATGTCCTGCGCACCGTTTTCGCCTCCACCACAGCCCGTGGCGGAAGCAACCTCCGCGAGAAGCTGCCAGTGGACGATGTCCTGGGCGAGCAGGCCGCGGCGCTGGACAAGGACGCGCGCCAGAAGCTGGTGGACGAAGCACAGGAAATCCTGATCAAGGACGCCCACTCCATTCCGCTGTATGAGCTGTCCACCACTATTTCCGCCAGCGACAAAGTCAAGGGCCTCACGTTCGAAGCTTCCAGCCGCCTGGACTTCTATGACGCCTGGCTGAGCAAGTAGGAATCCCATGATCCGCTACATCGGCCAACGGTTGCTGCAAGGCGCGTTCGTCCTCTGGGCCGCCTACACAGTGTCCTTCCTGATCCTGTACTTGCTGCCCGGCGACGCCGTCAGCATCATGGCCAGCGGGGACGAACAGAACGCAGTGGATCCGGCACTCGTGGAGAAGCTGCGCGCGGAGTATGGCTTGGACAGGCCTCTTTACGAGCAATACTTCGTGGCGCTGTTCAAGGCGCTCCAGCTGGATTTCGGGCTATCCATCAAGAATGGTGTCCCTGCAACTCAGACTGTGGCGGAAGTCCTGCCGGAGACCATCAAGTTGGCTGTAGCGGGATTCGCACTCGCGGTGCTCCTGGGCAGTGCCTTGGCAGTGGTTGCGGCGTTCAGCCGCAACCGCTGGATCCGTCAGGCCTTCTCCTCGCTACCGCCTTTGGGCATCGCGGTGCCCACCTTCTGGATCGGCCTCCTGCTCCTGCAGTTCTTCTCCTTCCGGTTGCGCTTGTTTCCCGCGATAGGGAACGACGGCGGCCAGAGCCTCGTGCTTCCAGCCCTGACTTTGGCCATACCCACCTCTGCCGTGATCGCCCAGCTGCTGACGCGCAGCTTGCGCCAAACGTTGGGCGAACCATACATCGAACAGATCCGGGCCAAGGGAGCCAGTGAAGCGCTGATCAACTTTGGCCATGCCCTCCGGAACGCAGCCATTCCCACGCTGACCATGCTCGGAATTTTGGTGGGAAATCTGCTGGCCGGTGCAGTGGTGAGCGAGACAGTGTTCTCCCGAGCAGGCATTGGGCGGCTCACTGTCACAGCCGTCAACAGCAGGGACATCCCGGTGGTCCAGACCCTGGTGGTCCTGGCAGCCGCCATCTTTGTCATCACCAGCTTGATCATTGACCTGATCTACCCGCTCGTGGACCCGCGCATCAACACAGCGCGCGGCGCCAAGGTCTAGGAGGGCCATCATGACGCAGCAACTTGTGAGGGAACCTACGTCTGCTGAGAGCAGCTCGTCGGACGGAAAGCCACCCACGAGCTCCGTGGGATCCGCTGCACCGAGTGCCGTTGGCAGGGCTTCTGCCCGCGGCTGGGTCCTCAGGGTCCGCCAGGCTGTGGCCAAGCCGGGGTTGGTGCTGTCCGTGCTGGTCCTTGCCTTGGTGATCCTGTGGGCGTTGGTTCCCGAGGCTTTTACCCAGTGGCCTCCGGACACGGGTGTTCCGTCGTCGCGGCTCAAACCGCCGTCCGCGGAACACTGGTTTGGAACCGACAGCCTGGGCCGCGACCTGTTCTCCCGGGTGGTCCACGGCTCGGCGACGTCCTTGGCTGCCACGGCTGTGGCTGTCGCCGTCGGCCTGGTTGCGGGATCGGCGCTCGGTTTGCTGGCTGGCTCCATCAGGGGGTGGGTGGATGACGCCATCATGCGCGTCATGGATGTGCTGCTGGCCATTCCCAGCTTGCTGCTTTCCTTGGCTCTCATCACGGTGCTCGGCTTCGGAACCATCAACATCGCAATCGCGGTGGGTATTGCCAGTGTGGCCAACTTCGCCCGGATCATGCGGGCTGAAACCCTCCGGGTGAGCACTGCTGTGTACGTTGAGGCTGCACGGTCCTCGGGCGTCGGGTGGCACTCCATCCTCCTCCGACATGTCCTCCCCAACGCTGCCGGCCCGGTTCTGGCCTTGTCCGCGCTGGAGTTCGGCATGGCAGTCCTGTCGATTTCATCGCTGAGCTTCCTCGGGTTCGGCGCACCACCACCCTCTGCGGAATGGGGTTCACTGGTGGCCGGAGGTCGCGACTACCTGGTGGCTGCGTGGTGGTTGGTGACGTTGCCGGGCGTGGTGATTGCCGCCGTCGTGCTGTCCACCAACCGTATTTCGCATGCTTTCCAAGACTCTGAAAGGAACCGGCCATGAGCTCCCCTGCTGAAACGCTGTTGAAGGTGGAGAACCTACGTGTGGACTATGCGGTGGACGGATCCCCGCGGAACGCGGTGGCGGGTGTCAGCTTTGAGGTCCGGGCGAGCGAAGTCGTGGCGATTGTGGGGGAGTCGGGCTCCGGCAAGACCACCACGGCGCATTCCATCATCAACCTTTTGCCTGGCAACGCCCGAGTTTTGTCCGGCAGCGTGACCTTCGACGGCACGGACCTGACGCAGCTGACGCGCAAGGAGTGGCAGGGGGTGCGCGGCAAGGATATCGGGCTGATTCCGCAGGACCCCACGGCGTCATTGGATCCCCTCCAACGGGTGGGCGAACAAGTGGCCGAAGCGCTCACCATCCACCGGCTCCAGCCCAGGAAGGCTGCGCGGCAGAGTGCCGTCAGGTTGCTGGAGGAATCCGGAATCCGCGACGCTCCCTCCCGGGCGCGCCAGTTTCCTCATCAGTTCTCCGGTGGCATGCGCCAACGTGTCCTCATTGCCACAGCGCTTGCTGCCCAGCCGAAACTGGTCATCGCTGATGAGCCCACCAGTGCGCTGGACGTGACGGTACAGCGGCAGATCCTGGACAACATTGCTGCCTTGACCGAGGAGCGGGGGACCGCGGTCCTGCTGATCACCCACGACCTCGGCGTCGCGGCTGACCGCGCGCACCGCATTATTGTGATGCGTAGCGGAGAGATTGTGGAGGAAGGGTCAGCAGCGGCTGTGCTGGGAAGCCCACAGCACAGCTACACCCGGCAACTCATTGAAGCGGCACCGGGGCTGAACCCGCGCAGGCTGCGGCCAACGGTGCCAGTTGTTGACCGGGGGACGACGCCGGCCGGCGGTACTGCGTCCGGCTCAACTCTGGTGGAGGCCAAGTCGCTCAGGAAAGTCTTCACACTTCCGCGTGCAACCGGAGGCACAAGATCGCTGACCGCCGTCGACGATGTTTCGCTGAATATCAACCGCGGCGAAACTTTGGCGCTGGTGGGGGAGTCCGGCTCCGGAAAGAGCACTGTTGCCCGCTTGTTGCTGAGGTTGGACAAACCGACGTCCGGTTCGGTGGTGTTCGACGGCGTGGATCTGGCCAGTGCGAAAGGAGAGAGGCTGCGCCAGCTCCGACGCCGGTTCCAAGTGGTGTTCCAGAGTCCCTACGCATCTCTGGACCCTCGTTTCACTGTGGAGGACATCATTGCCGAGCCACTGCGGGCCTTTGCGGACGGCACACCGGCTGATCGGAAGGGCAGGGTGAAGGCGTTGCTTGAGGAAGTCCATCTTCCCGTGGACTACGGTTCCCGTCGTCCGGCGGAACTCTCTGGCGGCCAACGTCAGCGTGTGGCCATCGCCCGGGCCTTGGCGTTGAAACCGGAGCTGGTGGTGCTGGATGAAGCCGTGTCTGCCTTGGACGTTTCCGTGCAAGCGCAGATCCTGTCGTTGTTGGCTGAGCTGCAAGCGCAGGAGTCCTTAAGCTACCTGTTCATCTCGCATGATCTTGCAGTGGTGCAGCAAATCTCAGACCGCGTGGCGGTGATGCAGGCCGGGAAATTGGTGGAAATCGGGGAGGCACTCGAAGTGCTGGACAGCCCCACTCAGGAGTACACCCGCCAACTGATTTCCGCGATTCCGGGGCGGGTGACGGGCTAGAGGTACCTCCCTTATCCCGCAGTTGCCTCCGGCTGCGTGCACCCTCACGGAATTCGGTGTTTCGAAGTGATGCTGCGCGAACTTGTCCTTGTTCGCAGCTGGAAGTTTAGTTATTGACATGACGCAGAATACTTAGGTGTGCGGAGCTGGCTGGCCGCTCCGATTGGCCGATTACTCTTTGTTGTTGGCTGCCAACTGCCACGTCGGGGGCGTGGGAAATGAGCGAGCACTCCGCCACCCACCGACGAGGCTAGTGTTCCGGCGCTTTCGTGCGGGTATCGCCCAGAGAGCGGGAGGGTGGTCGCTGGGTGGTATCCAGGGGTGGTGAGGTAAACCGCGGTGGTGTCAGTGAGGTGGATCGTGACGTCGTGGTTCGTGAAGTGTCGTAGTGCGCCGTGCAGTCGCTGAACTGCCAAATATGTGCTCGCGGGTTGTTGATTATTGGTTTGCGCTTCGACACGGATGGAACCGGTACGAGCGGTCTCTTGGCTAGTGGCAGAAGAGATGTGTAGGAAATCCTGCTCCAGCTGCACTCTGACGATCCCGCTCTTGTAGCCGGTTCGCGAGGACTCGGCCAGGCGTTTTGCCTCGGAGAGATAGGAGAAGACTTTCTTGCTATTGAACGTCGCCGACGCGGTGATATTGCAGTCGGCAGGATTATGGGTTTCTTTCCAGGGGGCAACCTTGCTTGTCCAAGCCGCCCAGTGGCTTCCAGCGATCATGACGAGCTTCTTGCCCGCCGGCGATGTTGTCTCACCGAGGTGGATTTCGCCGCTGCTGATTGCTTGGGTGACGTCCTGAAGCCAGCGGTTATTAAGGGAAGTGGTGAAGTCTGAGTCGTGCCGGGCGAGGACGGCGGACTGGGCATAGGAGTACCGGTCGATGGCATCGAGGACGAGGCGCCCATCCAAGGTTCGGAGGGCCACTTGATTTGGTTCTCGGGGGTCCGGGCCGGTCGTGTTGCTCCCAGCGGAAGCTGATGCGAAAGGGACTGCTTGCTTGAAACCTGCAACTGTATGCACCCTGACCGTGGCATCCGCTCGCGGGGGTAGCTCGGGTTCGTCAATAACGCGGGTCAGTATTGCAGCTAGGTGGGACCGCCCACCAACGCTGATGCGTGCTCGCTCTTCTCCGTCATGCTCGATCGTTGCTATTGCGGCTGCTCGCGCCGCCGAAGGCAGCCCTTTCCGGAGTGCATCGACAATCTGCCAGAACTCGCGAGAGTCGATGACAGCAGTTCCTGGGACGTCAACGTTTGCTTCGAGGTCGCAGATGGCTGCGGCGAAGTCGCTGCTTGAACACATTCTTACGCCGTCTTGAAGGGGTTGCAGCCAGATGCCGCCTTTGGTGGCGCCTGTAGGGGAGTAGTCAGCCCCCGTCCTGACCAGATCGAGTGCCGAGACGAGTCGCATCAAGGGGATATGAAATCTGAACGGCTCGGCTGGTTTTGGAGGGTCGATCGTTGGGCTGAGGCGGTCGGTCCAGCCCGGCCATGTCAGCCTCGCGTCCCGAAGTGCTTGAATGACCAGGCTGTACTGGTCATCTGAGAGCTCGTCAATCAATCGCTTGAATTCCCACTTCTTAATTTCTGGCACAGTGCCATCATCCCTCATCGCATGCGTGCAGATCAGGGTTGCATCCGAGCCGTTCAGGAAGTCGATGGACGCGCCGACGTTAACGAGGACGACGGCGGGAGTTACCTCCCGCCGTCGTGCGCTGTTCGGCTTGGCGCCCCGCGTTGTTGGCGAGGCGCTTAGCCGTCGAGCTTGGAATGCTCGCCCAGACGGTGCCAGGAACGGTTGTGGTAGACCAGGGCGTCGCCGGGTTCTCCCGCTGGGACGTCACGCATCACGCGGGACTCCAGGGCGTGAACGGCGATGATGGTGGATGTCCCTACCTCCATGCGATTGATGACGGCGCAGCGCACCCAGGCGCGGACGTCGTCATACACCGCTTCGCCGGTTGCAAGGGCCGACCAGCGGTGTGTCTGGTTGAAGCGGCCGGCGCCGGGGGTCGCTCCGAACTTCGCCAGGTCGACGTCGTGCGCGTCCAGCAGGTGCACCACGACGGTTTCAGCGCGGGAAAGCACGGCCGATGCTGAGGACAGTGCCGAGACCGAGAAAATCAGCAACGGAGGTTCGGCACTCACTGACACCACCGACGATACTGTCAGTGCCACCGGCCCTTCGCCGGCATCCGCCGTGATGACGGCGACACCGCCCGGGTGGCCACGAAACAGTGCTTTAAATTCGTCAGCCGAGAGGGAGGACGGGAAGCTTTGCTCCGGAGCCCCGAGCCAAGTGTCTGGGGGGTAGGCGTGAAACATCGTTATGGCACCTTGGGTGCGGAGCGCTCGAGTTCCTCGCGAACGATATCCGTCCCTGCGCTGAGGGCACTCAGCTTGGCCAGTGCGACGTCCCGGGGGAACGGGGCCATGCCGCAGTTGGAGCTGGCAATGAGCTTGTCCGCATCGACGAACTGCAGGGCCTTGCGGAGGGTGTCGGCGACTTCCTCCGGGGTCTCGATGGTCTCGCTTGCGACGTCGATTGCCCCGAGCATGACTTTCTTGCCGCGGAGGAGCTCGATGAGGTCCATAGGCACGTGGGAGTTCTGGGATTCCAGCGAGATGATGTCGATGCTGGAGCTCTGAAGCAGCGGGAACGTTTCCTCGTACTGCCGCCACTGCGAGCCGAGCGTCGCCTTCCAGTCGTTGTTTGCCTTGATCCCGTAGCCGTAGCAGATATGTACGGCGGTCTCCGCACGCAGCCCTTCTGCCGCTCGCTCAAGCGCAGCCACGCCCCAGTCCTTGACCTCATCGAGGAAGACGTTGAACGCGGGCTCGTCGAACTGGATGATGTCCACGCCGGCCGCCTCCAGTTCTTTCGCTTCCTGGTTCAGGATCGCAGCGAACTCCCAGGCCAGCTTCTCGCGGCTCTTGTAGTGGTCATCGAAGAGCGTGTCCACCATGGTCATGGGACCGGGAAGGGTCCATTTGATCGGCCGGTCGGTGGTTGCGCGGAGGAACTTCGCGTCGTCGACGAATACCGGCCGCTCGCGGCGCACCGGCCCGACGACGGTGGGCACGCTCGCGTCGTAGCGATCGCGGATGCGCACGGTCTTGCGCTGTTCAAAGTCGACCCCGCTGAGATGCTCGATGAAGGTGGTGACGAAGTGCTGGCGGGTTTGCTCGCCGTCGCTGACGATGTCGATGCCGCGTCGGCTCTGCTCATGGATGGCGATGCGCAGCGCATCCTGCTTGCCCTCGAGCAGCGCATCTCCCTCCAGTTTCCAGGGAGACCACAGAGTCTCGGGCTGTGCGAGCCACGAGGGTTTGGGCAGGCTTCCAACAACGGTGGTGGGCAAAAGTGTGTTCATGATTGACGTTTCTCCGTGGGTCAGTTGACGAGAGCGGGGTGTTTGGCGGTCCACTGGTCCAATAGATCCTTGTGGGGCGTGATGAAGTGTTCCTCGGTGTACTTCGCCTGGGTGACCGCGAGCTGACTGCGCTCGACGCGGTCGTAATCGATCTGGGTCCGCGAGTAATCCTGCTCTCCCAGGCTCGGCTGATAGACGACGGCGGCGGCGGAGTTCGCGTTGTAAATTTCCGGGCGGTAGATCTTCTGGAACGTCTCCATGGTGCTGATCGTGCCGATGAGCTGCAGGTTGGTGTAGTCGTTGAGCAGGTCGCCGCGGAAATAGAAGGCCAGCGGCGCTACGCTGCCGCGTGGCATGAAGTAGCGGACCTGCAGCCCCATCTTTGCGAAGTACGCGTCGGTCAGTGAGAACTCGTCCTGCTGGTACTCGACGCCCAGGACGGGGTGATGGTTTTCCGTTCGCCGGTACGTCTTGGTCGTGGAGACGCTGATGCACACCACTGGCGGCTGCGGGAAACGTTCCTGGCATGCCGGGGAATCGAGGAATTGCTGGAACAGTTTGCCGTGCAGATCGCCGAAGTCCTCGGGAACGGTGGGCTTGCCTGCCTCCGCTGATGCCGCCGGCAGTACCACGCTGAAGTCGAAGTCACGGACGTAGGAGGAGAAGTTGTTCCCCACGATTCCTTGGTGGCGGACCCCGTTCAGTTGGTCGACGATCTGGATGTCGAGAACCTCGAACAGGGGGAACTTCTGGTCCGTACCTTCGGCAGTGAACTCTATCTGCACGGAGACGATCTCAAGCTCGAGCGTGTAACGGTCCCGGTCCGGGTTGTCCCAGCTTGCCAGATCGTTGAAGCGGCGCCGGATCATGGTCAAGGCGTTGCGGAGGTTCTCCTGGCGGTGCTCGCCCCGTGCCAAGTTGGCGAAATTCGTGGTGATCCGCGAGCCTTCCGACGGGGAGTAGTCCTCGTCGAAGGGGGTGGTGGTGATGCTGAAGGTGAAGTCGTCTGCCATGTGCTGCCATTCCGTTGATGGGCCGGAGACGGCCTTTCCGAAGGGGATGTATCCATAGTGCAGTCTGGCGAGGGATATCAGGTAACTAGTGGTTGCTATGCATTGATATAGAATTTTCCTATGGCCCAGATATCGAGCGGATTGACCCTGCAGCAGCTCCGCTACTTCATAGAAGTTGCAGCAGAGGGGTCGATCTCCGCGGCTGCCGATCTTCTCTACGTAGCGCAGCCGACAATGTCCGCATCGATGAAGGACCTTGAGGCCCGGGTTGGCCGTGCGCTCCTGGTTCGTTCCGCCCGCGGGGCCACCCTCACCGCCGACGGGGTAGAGTTCCTCGGCTACGCGAGGCAGGTCGTGGAGCAGTTTGCGCTCCTCGAGCAGCGCTACCTAGGCAGGCCACCGCGGCGACGTCTGCTCGGGGTGTCAACGCAGCACTACTCTTTTGCGGTGGACGCCTTCGTCCGGATGGTCAAGGCCACTGATGTGGCCGAATACGAGTTCTCGCTCCGTGAGTCCCGCACCTGGGACATCATTGAGGATGTCCGGACGCTGCGCAGCGAGATAGGCATCCTCTACCGGAACGATTTCAACCGGAAGGTCATCGACAAGCTGCTCCGGGAATCCGGGCTCGCGTTCACTCCGCTTTTCCTCGCCGATCCACACATTTTCGTCGCACGGAACAACCCGCTCGCTTCAAAAGAGCGTGCGACCCTCGATGACCTCGCCGGGATGCCGCGGCTGACCTTCGATCAAGGTGCGAACAACTCCTTTTACTTCGCCGAAGAGATTCTCTCCACCATGTCCAGTAAGCAGGAGATCCGGGTCTCTGACCGTGCCACAATCTTCAACCTCATGATCGGGCTCCACGGCTACACGATCTCCACGGGCATCATCAGCGGGGAGCTCGACCCGGAGATCGTCGCCATCCCTCTCGACGTTGACGAACGCATAGAGATCGGCTGGATCGGCCACGCCGCGATCCCGCTCACCGACCAAGCACAGCACTACGTCAGGGAATTGCGGGCCGTCGTCGCCGAGTTCGGCGTAGCGCTACTCGACTGACCCCAGGTGAGCGCGCGGGTCCGCCGTCGTGGGCATGGCCCGTCCATCGCGGAAATGAACACCCAAGCGATATGGTCAACTGAAAGTGCCCGTGGTGATCGCCACGGGCACTTCGAGTTTGCGAGGGACACGAGCTGCCCGATGACGCGTGGATGCGGGTGGAATACCGTTCACCCGAAGGTCATCAGGGATCACTGCATGTTGGTGCAGCGATCATGCGGCTCCGCCTTACTCCACCGAGTACTCCTCCCGTCCTGCGATGAACGTGCGCACGATGCGGGCGGTGAGCAGCGACGACTCACCATCGGTGAATGGGTCGGTGTCGAGCACACAGAAATCGGCGGCTTGCCCCACAGCGATACGGCCGCGCCACTCACCGTCGCCAACCGACGCGGCAGCATCTCTCGTAGCGTGTGTGATAGCTCGTTCCAGCGGCATGGCGTACTGCGGTTGCTCGGTCGGAAGGGACGGATTGAGCGCGGAGGATCGGGTGGCAGCTACGTACATGTTGGTGAGTGCCTCGAAGGGGGCGGTTGGGGCGTCCGTGGAGAACGCGAGCAGCGCCCCTGCATCCTCGTACTCAGACCAGGCGAATGCGCGGTCGACCCGTTCGTCACCAAGCTGCGCACTCCAGTTCGGGAAGATCGCGAGGTCGGCGTGTACTGGTTGCATCGATGCGGTCACACCCAGCCGGGACATCCGTTCGGCCGTGCCGGGTGCCGCGTATTCCAGGTGCTCGATGCGATGGCGACGATCAAGATCGCCGTTCGCGACCATGGCATCCTCGATCGCGTCCAATGCGAGTGTGCTGGCGTGGTCCCCGATGGCATGCATCGCGATCTGAAGACCCGCAGCATCCGCCGCAGCGATCACAGGGAACAGCCGTTCGGCGGGCCATATCGTTTCGGCGTTCGAACCGTCGGCATAGGGGTGTTTCATCGCTGCGGTGCACGCGTCGATCGTGCCGTCCACCAGCAACTTGATGCCGAGAACACGCACGCCCGGATGGTTTTCCGCCGCGAGCTCGGCAGCGCGGGCCACCTGTGCGAGATTGGCGGCGTCCTGTCCCGTGTTGAGGATGAACCAGTGCGCGTCGATCCGCAAAGGTAGCGCTCCACGTTCGGCGGCGCGGTTGAGCGCGGCGAGTCCATTTTCCTCAAGGGCCATGTCTACAGCCGCAGTAACGCCAGATGCAAGGTAGGCGGCCACTACTCGGTCGATGTCGGCGTCCCGCTGTGCGTCTGTGGTCATCGCGTCACGATGTGACCACACAAACTTGAGCGCAGTTTCGTACAGCATGCCGGTGGCCTGGCCGTCGGCGTCACGTTCTATACGTCCTCCAATCGGGTCGGGTGTGTCACTGGTGATGCCGAGTCTCGTGAGCGCCGCGCTGTTCATCCAGCATGAGTGATAGTCGTTCGCGAAGAGGTAGACAGGGATGTCGGAAACCGCGGCGTCGATCATCACGGCGGTGGGAGCACCGCCGTCGATGGCGTCAAAGAGCCAGCCGCCACCGTACATCTCATCCTTGGCATGGGCCCGTGCCGTGCGCAGCCGTTCTTGAATTTCGTCGAGTGTACCGGCATCGGTGAGGCCGACCTGACCGAGCGCACCGCCCGTCAGGAGCAAATGTGTGTGGGCGTCGGTGAAGCCGGGTAGCACGAGCCGTCCCTCGAGTTCCACCACCCGATCACACGCAGGAGAGTCAGCTTCCGTGCCGACGAACACAAACGAGCCGTTGTCGACGACGGCGGCGTCGGCCCACTGCGGGTGGTCTGCAGTGAAGAAGCGGGCATTGCGGTACAGCGTGCGAGTCATGCGTTTATCTCTTCCATGTGGTGGGTGTTGGTGCGCTCCAGGCGCGTGGTGAGTAGGGCTATTGCCCCAGCCGGGACGGCGAGCATGAAGCTCGCAATACCGAGGGTGATCGAGAAGCCTTGGTAACCGAGAATGTTGATCAGAGCGGCGCCGATCACAGGCGTCAGGGCTGACCCGACGAGGTAGACCGACAGCATGGGTGCGGACCAACGCCCGCCACTGTCGAGTGCGGCAGATGTGGCGAAGAAGAACATGAACGCGACAGCATAGACGGTGTTCCAAGCGATGAACACGACAATAAACGCCGTGGGATCGGTGGTGAAACCCTCAACAATCTTGAGGACGCCGCCCGCCAGCAGCAGGATCACCAGCGGCACGGCGCGTCCGAACTTGTCGCCGACGATCATGAGAAGCACCGCGGCGATGAGCGCTCCGGCAGTAGCCCCGCTGAGAGCGATACCGAGTCCTTCTGGTGTGAGGTCCGCCTGGTCGGCACCCATTACGCCGCCCATCGCCCACAGGGAATCCTCACTCACAGCCCAGAGCGTGAAAACGACAAGCAGTCCGAACCCGGCAAGCTTCACTGTGGGGGAGGGGGCGGGTGTGATTCGAATTGCCCCTGTCGATGGAACCTCGATCGGCATGGCCTCCGCCACAGCGGCGCCAGCCTGCGGATCGAGGACGGGAGCGGCCGGCAGCCACGTCGAGAACAGCAGTCCGAGCAGGCTGAACAGGGAGAGTGCGCCGAAGACTGTGATCGGAGCGAGCCCGATGAGCGGGATGACGGCGATCACGATCGTGACGAGGCCGCCTTTCACGAGTCCGCTGATACCGGCGACGCGTTCGGGATTTCGGAAGGCTGCCATTGCGGCGCCTGCTGCGGCGATCGCCCCACCTGCGCCGACGCCACCGACGAGGAGACCCGGAATCATGAGGGCGGGCACAAGGGCCGCTGCCCCGAAGCCGAGCGCGGCGATTGTAAGGCCCACCCGGGCTACGGTGCTGCGGAGGGTGCCCGCGCATAGTGGAGCGATCACCAAGCCGGCCAGCGCCGTGAGGAACAGGCTCGCGGTGACGATCCAGCTCGCCTCCAGAACGTCAATGGCTAGGGCCGCTTGTACGGCTGTGATCATGTAAGGCGAGAGATTGACGCCCAGATAGCCGGCGATGCCCACTGCGAAGGTGGCGGTGGCCGTGGGTAGGCGGAGTGGCACTCGTGTGCCGAAATCGATTGCTGTCATGGAGGACTCCAGGGAGCAGGTGGTGCACGAAAGGTGCGGGATGGGGGAGGCAGTGCGGTGCCCTTCGTGGAGCACGTCATCCTAAAACGAATGATGTTCGTAAATGAATGGTGTTCATTAGTATGCATGAAGGAGAAGTCTTAGGGAAGCCCCGGTATTGTCGAAGTTAATTTCTGCTGAGAGTTGAGTCATCCCATGTCCAGGCCATCCACTCCGCGCTTGTCGCCGGAGATCATCGGAGACGCCGGCCTCGCCCTATCCCGTGCCGGCGAGCCTTTCGGAGTTAACGCGATCGCGCGACACCTCGGAGTGCGGTCATCATCGCTTTACAACCACGTGGACGGCATGGACGGCATCGTCGAGCTCATGCGTGTCCGTCTCCTGGCCACCTATCGCGTCGATTTACCAAGGGAACGCTGGGAGGAGTACGTTCTGGCAATGTTGCGTGCACAGCGTCAGGCGTATGCAGATCATCCAAGCCTGGTGCCGCTGCTCGTCGGGAAGACCATGACCAGCCCCACTGTCGTGGAGGCCTATGATGACCTGGCAACGGTCCTCGCCGACGGCGGCTTCCTTGAAGAAGAGATCCTCTCGATCATCGCCGTCCTCGATGCATTTGCTATCGGCTTCGGCCTCGATCTCGCCGCGCCGGACGATATCTGGCAGCCGAACGAGGAGACACGCACTTTGAGACGCCTCCTAGAGTCAGGCGAGCGGGGCAGGGCGCGGGCCGATCACACCTTTGAGCTAGGCGTCAGTGTGCTCATGGACTCTCTCAGGGCGCGGCTAACAAATACTTGAGAGCCCGGGGCTCTGGCAGGCTATTGTTGCGACCCTGCGGGTACTGCCGGTCCGGACGAGAAGTGTGGACAACGTCCACTCTTTGCGTCCCGGATCGGGTCGTACTGGGGCTGACTGGCCCGGATTCCGCATGTCTCCTCCACTTACCAGCGGTCGCAAGGCTTGGAATCCCGTTCGAGTCCCACCTCGGACACGGCAAACCCCTGGGTACAATACGACTTGAAGCGCTGTGCTCAAGACCAGTAGTTCCCGCTTTTTTCTATAGCGAGGATGTCGTCGAGCAGGTCCGGGGCCTCCTTTAGCAATGCGAACCGGCACGGACGAGGAATGACGCCATGTAGCCGGGCTTCGTCTAAGAGCGCGGCGTAAGGTCCCGCAGGAGCATGAAAGTTAAGGCGCGGCCGGAGGACTGTACCGTCAGGAGAAATGAAGGCCCTTCAGGGTCAAAAATTTCGTCTCCGCCGGTCGCCTCACCATCAATCACGGGCCGCACGTGCCATGCTGACTTGTCCATTTCCAACCGATCAGTAGGCTTCGACGTGCGCGCGAACGTGGCTGCCGTCCTCGCTCAGCCATCCCTTACCGGCGGCGTAGACCAGCATGTTGGCAAAGCGATAATTCCAGCCCATGCCGATCCGGCCGGCGCATTCGTTGCGGATCCAGTCGACCGAGACGAGGACATCGCCGTCGTCGAGTTGCCCCGCTGATGTGGTCCTGAGCAAGGCAGGGAGTTTGTCTCGCGCCGCTTCGGACAACAGCACCTTGAAGCTGGTGCAGTCGTCGGGCTCGTCGAGGGCTACGGATCCGGGGCTGACGCGAACGTGCACGGCGGACTCCTTCCAATCGGCAGTGAAAATTTTTTGCTTGTTTCCACTATGCCGAGAGGCGGGAAGCGTCAGGAAGACGAGCTTTTGGATAGCCGGTATTGCTGAGATTTATGCCTTACTGGAAGGTTCCTGAATACTGGCCATAAGGTAGGACGTCACCATGCCCGTCAGCTTTTCCGAGATCTCCGGCCACTCCAGCTTTCCGCTTCCTTCCATGGTGCTTCCCAAACCAAGCCTTCGCGCGATGACGCTGTAGGAAACGTTGAAACACCAGTCAATCTCATCCTGCCCAAGGTACGCGCCAGTCCATTTGCGCAGCACGGCAGCGAAGTTCCCTGCGTGTACCGCATGGGATGCTGCACCTCTTTGCGAGACGGTTTCATCATTCGTGGCTCGGAGCATGAAGGGGCGAAGAATGTCCGCGTACCGCCTAAGGAGTTCGATGGTCGCGTCCATGGCTTCACGGACCACGGCTTCCAAGCCATCCTCCGCGTGGGACGGCAGAGCCCCAAAAAGATGGTTGGAGACGGCGTCGATGTCGTCCATTTTCCGGCCGTGGGCAACGCTGACGAGGTCCTCCTTGCCTTCGAAGCGCGCATAGATGGAGCCGATGGACACGCCTGACCGGGCGCTGACGTCGGCCAGCGTGAACTCGTCGTTGCCCCGCTCTTCGAGCAGGGCCAGGGCCGCCTCGATCGTTTTTTCGAACGACTGGCGGCTCCTGGCCTGCTTGGGTTCGCGGGATTTGGTCTCCGGAAGGGTCACAACGCGATCCTACAGAGGATTCCTTCATCAGAGGCACTCCGGGATACGCGAACCTCCCAATCTCCGGACGGCACGGTCCATCCAGATCCCGAAGAGTTCCATCGCCTGAACCCCAGGGCGTCCAAGGCAATCTCTGCCTCTGCGGTGTCGCCCGCGTTTACCGACACCGCTGCGAAGCCGACCAGCCTGAAGTCCATCTCACCGGGCGCCTTGGCGTAGGCCTGCAGGACATCCCGTCCATGAAAGCGGCCAGTGTTGCTGATGGTGGCCCGTACGTAGAGACCGCTGACGCCGTCGCTGGCAGTTTCCCGCCGGAAAGAAGAGCCAACGGAAGCGACGGCATCTGAGAGTTCGAAGGTGGTGTAACCGAGGCCGTACCCGAACGCGTAACGGGGCTGACGATGCGTAGTCTGGAAATGCCGGTAGCCCATGGGTTCACTGGCTGCATAGTCCAGCGTAAGTTCGGAATCCAGTCCGGTTCCCCATCCAGGAATGTCTTCGTCCCGGCGGGGGAAAGAAACCGGAAGGCGCCCTGAGGGAGCAGCATTACCGGTCAGGACGGAGGCCAAAGCGCGACCAAATTCCTGCCCTGGGAACCATGCCATGAGCACAGCCTTGACCTTGTCCGCCCACGGCAAGATCACTGCCCTGGAGGCGTTGACCACCACAATGGTTTCCGTAGCGACCTCAGCTACCGCATTAACCAGACGGTCGTCCGCGGGGTCGAGCGCCGCCGTCGTGCGGTCTGCACTTTCACGTGATGATCCCTGCTCATCACCGATGACGATCACCACAGCGTCGGCGCGGGCCGCGATTTCAACCGCTGCAGTCAGGGGGTCCCTTACTTGTGCGGGTGTTGCGACGGCGGTGATGGCTTGGACGCGTCCGGGCTGGAAGGCCATGTCGATGACCACTTGGACATTCCCGGCGGGAAGGTCCAAAGCAACTTCCTGTGTGTCTGCGCGGGCCACGACTCCCATGACGTCATCGGGCGCGGGCGGTGGAACCACCAACACCTCGCTGCCATCTACCCGAAGGGAACTAACGCCGGTTCCACCCGCACCCAGGGTCCACCGGGTCGTTTCGGGCAGGTCGAAGTGCGCCGTGATGCGGGCGCGCCCCGGAACGCCTGCCCCAAGACCTGGAACGGGTCCGAACCAGACGAATGCTGATGCCTTGCGCACCTCGCTGTAAAGGACGTTTTCCGCGTCGCCTGCTGCCAGGACCTCCAGAAGAACGCCGGGCGTGCCGTCCGGTGCTGCGCTGCCAAGGTCCGTCAAGGATAGAGCCGAAGACGGCGCGGCGCCAGGTTCGTAGAGAACCTCCACACCGGGTCCGGCGGCTTCGCGGATGGCCTCCAGCGGGGTGACAACCTCACCTTCGGGTCGGACCGTGGCAAAGGTTCCGCCCTGGAAGCACGGCTTGTCCGCGTTGGGGCCCACGACGGCAAGCGTCTTGATCCCTGACATGTCCAACGGCAGAACATTGCCCTTGTTTTCGAGCAGGACGAATGATTCGCTGGCAGCCTTGCGGAGGATTGCCCGCTGCTCTTCCTGACTGCGGAGTTGGGCGGGTGCCGTCGCAGTTCCGCCCGAACGGCGCCCGGTCCGATCCGCGAGCCTGGTGACGCGTTCGACGGCGTCACGCAGCCTCCGGGGTGCAACGTCACCGGCGGCGACTGCCTCACCAAAGCGGGCGCCAAGGTACGTGGCGGGTCCGGGCATTTCCAGATCGAGCCCAGCATTGGCAGCAGCGACGGTATCGTCCACGCCGTACCAGTCGGAGACGACCACGCCGTCGTAGTTCCATTCATCTTTCAAGACGCTGATCAGTTCTGCGTTCTGCGAGCAGTGGGTGCCGTTGACCCGGTTGTAGGCCATCATCAGCATCCACGGGTTGGCTGATCGAACGGCAGTCTCGAATGGCCTAAGGTATGTTTCGCGCAAGGTGACCTCATCCACGCGGGAGTTCATCCGGCGTCGTTCGGTTTCGGTGTCATTGGCGACAACGTGCTTGGTGCATGAGCCCACACCTTGGGATTGAACGCCATCCACCCAGGCAGCTCCCAGCACTCCGGTCAGGAAGGGGTCCTCGGAGAACATCTCGAATCCCCTGCCCGTGAGGGGAGACCGCGGCATGTTCAGATTGGGTCCCAGGATGGCCGACACCCCACGCTCCACGCCTTGCTGACCGATGACCTGGCCTACTTCTGAGACCAGCTCCGGGTTCCACGTAGCACCGAGCGCCGTGCCCGAGGGCATGATCAAGGACGTGTCGCGCTCATCCATGGCCTTGCTGACGATCCCCAGCGGGCCATCCAGGAGGACCATTTCCTCGACGCCGGCGCCTGCGCTTGCCGACGTGCTCCAGCCGTTCAGGCCGCCGGTGAGTTCTGCTCCAGTGAGGTCGGGGCCAGCGACGTTTATCTCTTGTTCGCTGGTGGCCGCACCCGCCGTCACAGTGCCGCGACCTTCTCTGTGTCAGTAGCGGATTCTGCGGTCCGCAGCAGGGGCTGAACGCGCTCTGAAAAGAGTCGCATGGTTTGAGCGGTGAAGCGGCGGCGTTCATCGGTGAGGGGGCCTCCCATGATCGCCATGAGGACATTACCGATTCCCAGATCAGCGTACTTCCGGAGCTCAGCAGCCACGGTTTCGGGGCTGCCGTAAAGGCACCAGGTGCCCTTATAGCCCTCCGTGCGCGCGTCCGGCGTCGGCCGCAGATCTACGCCGCTGATTTGCTCGGCCGCCTTGTTGGCAGCGTGTTCGCGCTCCACGGTCTCCTGGTACTGCTCAAGGATGATGTCCATTTCGGCGGCAGCTTGCTCGTCCGTTTCCGCGATGTGCACGTGCTGGTAGGAGTGGGTGGTCCACTCCAGGGCCGCTTTGACCGCCTCATCTGAATGGCCGGCCGCTTCAAGGGCAGTGCGGTAAATGCCGAAGTTCTTCTTCACTTCCTCATAGGCGTTTCCGCTGTCAATCACGGGAGGTGTGAAAGCGAGGATGAAGGCAGGCTGGGCGTTCTTGGCGGCGCGTTCCACGCTGGAAGGACGCGCAGCGACGGACATGACGCGGGGCTCCGGCTTGGTAAACGGAGCGGGGACAATGCGGGACACAACTGCTCCGCGGTAGTGGCCGTTGTCGAAGACCACCGGATCGTCGCCTGGTTTCTTCGCCCAGAGCCGCTCTGCGATCTCCAGGTTTTCGTTGGCCAGGCGTGAGCTGTCCTGGTAATTCACCCCGAAGCCGATCATTTCTTCAGGCGTAGTTCCGCTGCCCACACCCACCAGCAGCTTGCCGGCAGTCAACTGGTCCAGCAGTGCGAGGCGCTCTGCAAAGCGGACGGGGTGGTGGAGCGCGAGGGTCTGCACCGAGAATCCGAAGTGCATGCGTTCGAGTTTTCCAGCCAGGTATGCCGCGAAGACGAAGGGGTCACTGGCTGGGGGAGCGTACCCGGTGAAGTGATGATCGGGAAGGAAGACCGCGTCGAATCCCTTCTGCTCGGCATCCACGGCGTGCTCCACCATGGCCTGCATGACAGGGCGGTCTTCCTCCGGGCCGCGGGAACGGGAGGTGAGAAACAAAGAAAAATGCATGGGAACTCCTGAAGTGTTTGTGTCAGGCAAGAACGTGTTGAGCCGTCTGTGGCTCGAAGGTTCGTTCTGCCTCGGGTTTTTCTGATGTTCGGGTGACAGGGTTGTCGGTGGCTTCGGCGTCCAGCTTCGCTGCGGCGCGTGCTACCAGCCGGCGGAACCACTGATGCCCGGGGTCAGCTGTCTTGGAGGGGTGCCACCAGGCGCACTCCACCAAAGTGGGAAGGCTGATGGGAAGCTGCATGATCCTGACGCCGGCCACGGAGGCCAGCATTCGTGCGAGCCTCTCCTGGACGAGGGCCAGGCGGGCTGTTCCTGCCACGGCGAACGGAAGCATCAGGAAGCTGTCCACGATGATGTCCGTCCTTTCGCCCAGTTGGAGGTCATAGACCCTGCGGTCCGCCAACGTTGAATCAACCTCAGTCCCGAAGAGCCTCGCCCAGCGGGCGTCCCGCATCTCCTCTACGGTCAGCGTTCTTTCCGGCGACGTGGCCCCTGTGACGCATACCCAGTTATCGGTAAATAGCTCGGTATGCGGAAAGCCGGAAAAATGACCCTTGGGAATGAGCATGAGATCTGCCGACTGAAGCGTCTCCTTGATGCGTTCCACGGCCTGCGGGGTGACGGCATCAAAATGAACCTGCACTCCGGGTGCTTCCTCTTGGAGCATGCTCATCAATCTCCCGGACAGCGCTGTAAGGCAGTAGTCCGAAGTGACGATCCGGAAGCTCCGGGTTGACAGTGCGGGGTCAAATACGGCTTGCGCGTCAAAGGTTCTTTCCACCATGCGGAGGATCTGGGCGACGTCTTCTTTGAGGACCTGTGCCAGGGGGGTGAGTTCATAGGCTGCACCAACGCGTGTCAGCAGCTGGTCATCAAACTGCCTGCGTAGCCGCTGGAGGGACGAGCTCATGGCCGGTTGACTTATACCGATCCTGGCGCCTGCCCGCGTGACATTCTGTTCGACGAGCAGTGCGTCCAAGGCAACCAGCAGGTTGAGGTCCGCAGTCAGAAGGTTGACCATGAGGTTCTCCAAATCCGAATTAGAATACTGATACTAATTATGGGACGCGTCACACCCCAGGTCAATAGGCTGCCAGGACTATGGTGCGATGGCGCTCGGGGGAGTGCCTCCGATCGTTTGGGTGATGGCCGCAGCCGAAGCAGCCAGCCTGTCGCGGCAGTCTTCAAGCCGGGCCAAGGAGTCATCCCCGGAGAATCCGTTCACCGTGAGCGTCACGGCAACCTGCCCTTCCGAATCGAAAACGGGGGCGTGCAAGGACGTAACCCCTGCAGGATCATCCAATGCGGCAGGCCCGGAGGATGCTGCCCGTTCGATGAGAAGGGGCAGGACACCGCTGAGATCAGGTGCCGCGGTGTCGCTGGGTACGTGGACAATCCGTTCAAATTCAGCGGCTGCACCCACATCCACGGATACGGCGTATCCCAGGGAACGGACCTGCTCCAACTCGGCGTGCGCGAGGGTGGCATCAATCTTGCCCACCACCTCACGGGCATTGTCGATCCAACGCTTCTCTGCGCCCTCGCCTGCCCACGCCACGTGGAGCGGTGCAAGCGGAGCGGCAAGGCCGAAAGAGACCCCTACGCGTGATGGTGAGCCCCCGGGGGAGCTGTCCACACCAGCGGCGGTGAGGACTACAACGGAATCGTCAACGACTCCGCTCACCAGGACTTCAAGCTTCAACTCTTCGGCAAGTGCTTCAATAACCGGGCGTGCAGCATCCGCGGCCTTAACGTGCCTCGTGAGGGCGGTAGCCGGAGAAATGATGGAGGGAATGGTGAAGGAACCGTAGCCGCCACGGAGAAACAGCAGAGGCAGTTCCTTGGAGGACCCCACTCCCAATGCTCTGACGCGGCCAATAACGATGTCGTGATCGCCCGAGCGGATGACGTCCTCGATGTCACAGTCAATCCAAGCGGCCGCCCCCTCCAGCCGCGGGCTGCCCGATGGTGTGTCTGCCCAATGATTGGCGCTGAAGCGGTCCTCAGCTTTCCGGGAAAATGCGCGGCAAACATCCTGCTGTCCAGCGGTGAGGATGTTCGCGCAGAAGGAACCGGTTTCCCTGATCTTGGGCCAACTTGTGGAGCGGACATCGGGCATGAACGCCACCAGGGGCGGATCCAGTGAGACCGAACTGAACGTCCCCACCACCATTCCTGCGGGCTCATCGTCGCCGGGCGCAGCCGTGATCAGGGTGACGCCGGTGGGGTACTGGCCGAGGACGTAGCGGAACCAAGCAGCGTTTTCGGGGCTGGTCTCGTGCGTTTCGGCAGTGGAAGCGCGGATGCTCTGTGTCATCGTCTTGCTCTCCTCTTCGTTGAGATTTCCTCCAGTAAACGTGGGGGAGAGGCTGGTGCGGAAATAGTTCCAAAGTATGCGCGCTATCGCGAATTCCGATGCTTCATCCCCCGGTCCGGGGATGTGCGCCGGTGATAGGTTCGTGGGGATACCGGGGCCCTCGGGGCCCGTCGGCTGAGGGTCAACGTTCCCCCGGGCGCGCATCTGGCCGGTATCGAGCCACCTTTGCTGGCTCTCCCAGAACGAGGTTGCGGTGCGCCGTTCAAACTTGTCCCCACCCACCAGCCCCGACGATGTTGAGGGTTCTCCTGCTCTTGCTGCAACGTCGGCCACTGAGCCCCTGGAACCATCCGATGCGGTAGTGCCATCCGATGCGGTGATGCCCTCCGATGCGTCAGTCCAAGCTTCACCCAAGGTCCGGATCGGCCCGCTTTACGCCGCGTTGCTGATCATCGTTTTGCTGGGGGCCTTGGACCACACCATCGTGGCCACGGCCCTGCCTACCGTGGTGGGCGAGCTGGACGGTGCCCGCCACATGGCGTGGATCATTACGGCCTACACCTTGGCGATGACGGTGGGCATGCCTGTGTATGGGCGGTTGGGGGACCGGTACGGCCGGCCGATGCTCCTGATGGTGGCCTTGACCATATTCCTGGGGGCATCCGTCCTGTGCGGCTTCGCCCAGGACATGTTCCAGCTTTCCCTGTTCCGTGGCATTCAAGGATTGGGCGGTGCGGGACTCGGAGTGCTCCCGCCGGCGATCATCGCCGACCTCGTACCGCCGCGCCAGAGGGCAAAATACCTGGGCCCGCTGGGATCCGTTTTTGGTATTGCCACAGTCATCAGCCCCTTGGTTGGTGGCGCCATTACTGACACCGTTGGGTGGCGGTGGGTGTTCTGGATCAACCTTCCCGTTGGCCTGTTGGCTCTGGCCATGGCGTTTTCGCTCCGCCGCCTGAAGACCATCCGCGGATCGGGCGGCGTGGATTGGCCCGGCACCCTCCTGATGGTGGTCTTCACCTGTTCGTTGGTAGCGGTGATTTCGCTGGGCACGGAGCCGGATATAGCCGCAGGGATTCTCTGGGCAATCGGTGTATTGGCGGCCGTTTCCGGCGTGCTCTTTGTGGTGGTGGAGATCCGATCCAAGCACCCGCTGATCCCCATGAAAATGTTCAAGAGCTGGCCCGTGGTCAATGCGGCCGGTCTGGGCCTGGTGATCGGTGCCGGCCTGTTCAGCGTGGTGGCGTACCTTCCCAGCTACGTGCAGATGGTGTATTCCACCTCGGCTTCCGTGGCCGGCATGATTCTCCTGCCAATGGTCCTGGGGATGATGGTTTCTACGAACCTCACCGGATGGCTTGTCAGCCGTACAGGGAGGTACAAGATTTTCCCTCTGGCAGGGTCGGCGCTCGCCGTTGCAGCAGCCATTGGCCTCAGGCTCCTGCAGCCCGGTAGCCCGTTGCCGGTGGTGGGTCTCCTTCTTGCACTTTTGGGGTTGGCCGTGGGGAGCTTCATGCAGATCACCGTTGTGGCGGCGCAAAACGCGATGCCGCACTCCGTGGTCGGTAGCGTGACCGCATCCCTTGGCTATCTTCGTGAACTCGGGGTCACGGTGGGCACAGCGGTCTTCGGTGGACTCTTTGCGACCATGCTCGCCCGGGGCTCAGCAGAGAACAAGCTAGGTTTGCCGCCGTCGATGGTCACCGATCCCCAGGCGGTCCAGCAACTGCCCCCGGCGCTTCAGTCCGGTGTGGCCAGCATCTACACGGACGCGTTTCTCCCGATCTTCGGGTTGCTGGCCTGCATCTTCGCCGTCGGGGTATTGCTCTCTGTCTTCATGCCGGAGCAGCGCCTGGCCGACCACAAAGACGTCGGCTAGGCGCTGGCCAGCGGGGCCCTATCCCGCTCTGGCCAGGAGCCGGACCGGCCCGTGAAGGCCGGCCGGCAAGGTCGCGGCATTGGCTTCAAAGATGGATGCTCCCGGACGCTGGGGGTTGCCTTCCCCGGCATCGCCTGCCAGCCGGTTCCACCAGGTGTTGGTCACAGCTATCTCCAGAACATTGTTTCCGGTTTGGACAGCGTCGCTGATATCAATGATGAAGGGGTGGGTCCACAGCGTGCCCAGAAGTTTGCCATTGAGCCGAACCTCGGCAAGGTCGCTGACATCTCCCAAATCCAGAAGCAAGCGTTGGGGCGGCCCGGACAGTATCGCATCAGCAGAGAACGCATGGCGATACGTCGCAGTTCCTGAAAAGAACGTGACGTCATCCGTGTGATGGCCGGCGTTCGGCCCGCTCCAGGGTGCCGCGGTTTCCAACACGAGTGCGGACGGTGACTGGCCGTCGCCGTCGAAGACTACTTCCCACGGACCCTCCAACAGCTGCTCTGCGGTAGCACTTTCCTGACGATGGTTGACAGCTGCAGCGCGGCCGCCATGCGGGCGGAGAAGAATGAAGACCGAACCGAATGGTTCGAGGTGGAGGTCGACGGCGGTCCGGCCCGCTTCGGAGCGGACACTGACATCGGAGCGGGACGCCTTAACAGGGTCCCAAAGCTCCGCCGACCATGCCTCGCCCCGGAAAGATGCACTCACCTGTTCCTGGCGATCCTGCTGGTTGCTGACGAAGTAGAGTTCAGCGTCTTTCAGATGACGGCGGATGACTGGCAGCACCGCGGCCTCTGAAGCCCGCATCGCCCAATCGGCGTCCACGCCTATCCTGGCGAGTACAGCGGCGACGCCGTGTGCCGATGCCACGCCCGAAAGGTCCAGCAGGCCAGGATGCCCGCCCCATAGATTCTCGACGGCGGCAGCCCACACGGTGGGGTCGTCACTTTGGCTGGGGGAGCTTTCGGGACGCCACCCGGCAACGGTGGCTCCGGCGTCGAGCAATTCCGTGATGCGCCGGACGGCCGCCAGGGTCATCCGGCGACTGGAACCGCCTAGATACAGCAAACGGTAGGTTGTGCCGCCAGTGGTGAGCAGACCGCCGTCGGGGGTGACGCTGAGGTGATTCAGCAGGCCGTCAAGATTGATGAAGTCGAAGCCGTACCCCTCAGGCACTTCCGAAGCTGTGTCACCGAAGACAGCTGTGAGGGGTGCTTCCTCGCCGTAGAAGTATGCGACGTCAGCGGCGTATGTGCCCTGCTGGAGCAGGTAGCTGCAACGGCCTATGTAATCGAGCCACGGCATCGCTGCATGCGCCCAGGTTTCGTTCCGGGTGAAGGATTGACCAAGATACGGTGACAGAGGAATGCCGGGCTTGGGAACGGTCTCGGGCTGATGGGGCGATGTATGGATGTTCAGGAGATTAACTCCCAGCGCGAATTCCATATCAACGATTGGCTTGAGTTTACGGGGTGAATAAGTGAACGGCTTCCCGAAGGCACTCATGGACTCGGCGCCGGTTGCTGCTTTCCCGTAGACATGGGCAACGGAAGCGGCACCCCGAAGATCCGCAACATATGTTGGCTGGGGTCCTTCGTCGGGCTCGTAACACCACATGGCGCCCATGGGGATGTCAGCGTGGGAGCGCATCTCGAGGTCGTCGCCGAGCTGTGGCCGATGATCCTCCAACGCTTCCGCGTAATATGTCAGGCCGCGCTCACGGGCTATTCCGGCAATGGTTCCATAGTGGTTGTCTGCGAGAAGTTCGGAGATGGTCTTCCGGAGGTCCCAGAGGAAGGAGTCACTCTGCTGCGCACTGCCCACAATGATGCCGCTGATGGTGGGCAGCCATGGCAGAAGATCGTAACCGCGACGCCTTTGGAACTCGCTGCGCATGGCCGCCGTCCAATTTTGCGGGCCGGACTCGATGCTGTCACTGAGCAGAGCCGAGATTCCCTCCAACTCGTTGCCGAGAGCGTCCTCAAAGAAT
Organism: Arthrobacter sp. 9V; assembly: GCF_902506065.1. Taxonomy (GTDB): domain Bacteria; phylum Actinomycetota; class Actinomycetes; order Actinomycetales; family Micrococcaceae; genus Arthrobacter. The sequence goes on along the minus strand of NZ_LR732912.1, from coordinate 2,523,212 downwards.
CCCAGATAATCCTCGAAATATCCGGTGACCAGACCCGCGTCCAGTTTGTCCACTTCCAGGCCGGTGGCGTCAACAGGCGCCGGAGCATTGAGATGCCCGGTCAAGGAGTAACCAAAGCGCAGGACAGTCCATTCTCCGCTTACAGGTACCCAGTCCAACGTTCCGTCAGGAAGCAGGTACGCCGTGACGTCAAGGACGTCCTGCGGGCGGACGGCATCGGACGGTTGGCTCGGCCCGCCGTCGAGCGCGTAATAGTCAGGGGCGGGCGCGTACCCGGCCTTTTCCTCCGCACGGTTGACGCGTACACCGGAGAAGAGCTGAAAGGCTGACACCTTGAAGGCTGGATTAATGGACGAGGCTAAACCGGGCAAGGGCCTGAGGCCCGGTTCAATGGGGAAACTGTGGCCCTTTCCCGTCTCAAGGACCAGCCGGAAGATGGGGGCGGTCACGGCAGGAAAACTCGTGGAACGAACCGGCGATCCCGACGCCGGGAGCTCTGCCACCAAGCTGAAGGTCACGCCGTCAAGGCTGGCCTCCAACCGGGCTTTGGGGGCAGGCGGCGCTCCGAAGCCGTGAGGGACCGGTAGGCCAACCCGCACGGACGAAATTGAAGTCGGCTGCTCGAATTCCGTCATGATCCACGCGGTATCACCGTCTGAAGAGAGTTCCAGGGCAGGCCAGAATCGGGCATCCGCCAACGAACTCAGCTTCCGGTTGCCTGTAGTTACTGCGCTCGCAGTGCAGCGACCCGTATCCAGCGGAAAGTGGCTACCCTCCCGGGGAATCGCCAAGACGGCCAGGTCTTCGTAATAGTCCGGTACGCCGATCGGGTCCTTTCGGACGGCCGCGAAGGGAATGTCCTGATAAGGCCCCGACGACGACGGCGGCGCAACCAGTTGTGGCCGGCCCGCCTGAGCAGCGGTCACGCATGCGGCACTCCAAACGAGCTTCTTCATTCCAGCGGCCGGGGCAACCCACGGGCCGCCCGTGGCGCTCCAGCCGGCTGACGTTGCAATCGCCAGTTCAAGCCCGAGCCTTGTGGCTGTGGACGCCGCACACGCGATGGCCGACTGCCATGCCGAAGAGCGGAAGGTTACGCACTCCGCGGTGTACTGGGGGACACCCATGGACCCTGTAAACGCTTGAACGCCACCAGCACCGGACGCTGCCAACCACTCGAGATCCTTGACGATTCCCGCTTCATCCACGTTCCCATCCATCCAATGCCACCAAACCCGCGGGCGGGCCGAAAGCGGCGGATCCACAAAACCCGGGAACAGGGTGTCTGCTTCGAGGGAAGGGGTGGCTGCGGCATCTTCGGGCACAGGGACATCCTTACGTAGGGGAGACGGCTCATGCCGCGACTTCTCAATTCAGCCTAAAACCTGCGCATGTACCCATGGGGGAAAGCAGGCATGCGGAGAGAAGATGGTGAGCATAGACGATAACTATTTCCATGGCCGCTGTGACCTGACCTACCTTGAATGACAGGAGCCAGCTTGTGATCCAGGAAACATTTCCCGGATGCGGCTCGAATCCACTGATCGCTATGGCGAGCAGGACAACGACGTCATGAAAGGCCCCACCATGAAGAATGCACCAAGCCCCGCTGGCCGGAGGTTCCTCTCCGTTGCAGCGCTGGCATCCGTCACCGCATTGGCGCTGAGCGCCTGCGGTGGGGGCGATGCGAACAGCAACGCACCCATCGCAGAAGAGACAGGCCCGGTTGAGATCACCCTGGCAACCCCCGCATTCACCGGCGGCGGCGCCGGAAACCCTTACCTGACGTTGATTGACGCCTTCAAGGCCAAGAACCCGAACATCACGGTTAAATTGGTTGAATCGCCCAACGACCAGCACGGGCAGACCATGCGCACCCAGCTCCAGGCAGGCAATGCGCCGGACATTTTCTACGTTACGGCAGGGCGCGGAAACAACCAGTCCTTTGCCTCACTGGCCGAGGCAGGCTACCTGCAGGACCTGACGGACCAGAAGTGGGCAGCGGATGCGATTCCAGCCTCCGCCAAGAACCTGTACTACGACGAGGACAAGGTCTTTGCCGTTCCGGCCGACCTCGCACCCATCACCATGCTGCAGAACACGGGTGTTTTGAAAGAGCTTGGCCTCCAGGAACCCGCCACGTTGGACGAACTGATCACCCAGTGCAAAACCGTACGGGCAGCAGGCAAGTCGTACTTTGCGGTAGCAGGAACTTCGGGTGCCAACACCGGTCTGCAGGCGATGCAGCTGTCCGCCTCGCTTGTTTACGCCAAGGATCCACAGTGGGACGCCAAGCGCGCCAAGAAGGAAACCACCTTTGCTGACTCCGACTGGAAGAAGGTCCTTGAGCAGATCGTGAAGTTCAAAGACGCTGGCTGCTACCAGGATGGCGCAGCGGGTGCCGGCTTTGACCAGCTCTTCCCGTCAGTTGCCCAGGGCAAAGTGGCCGCAGCATTTGCTCCTGCAGGTGCCGTTGCTGCACTCAGGGCCCAGGTCAAGGACGGTTCCTTCGACGTAGCGGTTCTCCCGGGAGAGAAGGCTGAGGACACCCGGTTGATCGCAAGCCCCGGCAACGCCTTGGCCGTCAATGCTGCCAGCAAGCACAAGGGTTCCACCCTGAAGTTCCTTGAATTCCTGGCCCAGCCCGCCAACCAGGACGCCTTGGCCAAGGCCAATGGAAACGTATCCGTCACCTCGGCAATTTCCAGCACGGTGCCTGAACAGTTCCCGTCGTTGGAACCGTACTTCTCAGAGCCTGAGAAGAAGATCGTTTCCCAGCCCAACTACCTCTGGCCCAACAGCGGCGTTTACGACTCGCTCGGCACCGGTATTCAGGGCCTCTTGACCGGTCAGGCCACCCCTGACCAGGTTCTGAAGACCATGGACGAGCAATACGACCGCGGCGCCTAGCCCACGGCGTCGAACCCTGATTGGAACAACTTCCCATGACCGCACAACTTGAGCACAAAGCGGAAGGCGCCCGGGTCACCGGGCGCCAGCCCCGCTCCGGCAAACAGAACAGCCGCAAAGGTGACCGCAACACCGAGCGTCGCTTCGCAACGTGGTGGTGGTTCACCCCCGCACTCCTGGCCCTGGTGCTCATCCACTATGCCCCCAGCGCCATTGGAGGTTTCTTTGCCTTCACCAACTGGAAAGGCTTGGGAAAGTGGAAGTTTGTGGGCTGGGAAAACTTCGCAGCAATAGCCGAAGGCGGCCCGACCACCACAGCCCTCATCAACACTTTCATCATCGGAATTTCGTTCGTGGTCCTCACAAACGTCCTTGGCTTGTTGCTTGCTCTTGGCCTCAACAGGACCGTGAAATCACGCAATGTCATCCGTACGCTGATTTTCGCTCCGGTGGTCCTCAGCTCGCTGGCAACGTCCTACATCTGGAAGTTCATCTTCGAACAAGACGGCCCGCTCAACGAATTCCTGGCATCGATCGGACTTGAGTCTTTGCAACGGACGTGGTTGGGCGATCCGTCCACCGTCCTTCCGGCGATCATCATCGTCATGGTCTGGCAGAACGTCGGCTTGGTGATGGTCATGTACTTGGCCGGACTGGCCACAGTATCGCCGGAACTCGAAGAGGCCGCATCCCTTGACGGGGCGAGCCTTTGGCAGAGGTTCAACTACGTGGTCCTGCCGGCCATCATGCCGTCCGTGGTGATCGCCATGACACTCATGCTGATCAACGGTCTCCGCGTCTTCGACCAGATCCAGGCCCTGACGGGTGGCGGTCCCTACGGGGCTTCGGAAACCCTCGCCGTGACCATCTATAAGGAGACCTTTGTGATGGGCCGCTTCGGATTCGGTGCCGCACTTGCCTTGGTCATGTCCGTGATCATCATCATCCTCACGGTGGCCCAGCGCCTCCTCCTCCGTACGAATTCCAAAGGTTAGCCAGCCATGTTCCGTTACACGAAGAAGACCTTCCTCCGCGAGGCACTGCTGATCCTGGTTGCCCTCATCTTCCTGCTGCCGTTTTACTTCCTGATCAACCTGGCCCTCAAGAACGGCAACGACGCTCTCACGACGTCGGCCATGCAACTGGTCACCAACCCCACCTTGGATGCTTTCGGTCAAGCCATTCGCGGCGGCCGCCAGGCAACGCTGATGGATGGGATGTTGAACAGCGTCATCATCACCGCGGGAAGCGTGCTGGTGTTGGTAGCTGTTGGATCCATCTCTGCCTACACGCTGAGCCGCCGGACCGGGAAGCTCAGCAAAGTGGCCATGGGACTCATCCTGGTGACCATGGTCCTGCCCGCGCAGGCCGCCATCATCCCCATTTATGTGGGTATGCGAAACGTCGGCCTGGTGGGCACCCACGCCGGCACCATCATTATGTACGCCGGTGCGCTGCTGCCCATCTCGATCTTCCTCTACATGGGATTTACCAACGGCATAGCCCGGGACTACGAAGAAGCCGCCCAGATCGACGGAGCTTCCCGGTTCACCGTGTTCCGTAAGATCATCTTCCCGCTGCTTTCGCCAGCCACCGGCACCGTGGCGATATTCACCGGACTCATCGTGTGGAACGACTTCTTCACCGGGCTGATCTTCCTCAACGGTTCAGACGCCGTCACCCTGCCAGTGGTGATCTACAACTTCGTTGGCGAGAGCGTTTCCCAATGGAACGTGATCTTCGCAGCCATCATCATCTCCATGATCCCCATCCTGGCGTTCTTCCTGGTGGCACAGAAGCAATTCATCCAAGGCTTCACAGGAGGCGTCAAATCTTGAGTTCACTCGAATTGACCACCGACGTCGAGGGCCAGCGTCGCGCTGATCTCGGCGATGGGACCTACATAAATCCGGTCTTCGCAGGCGACCATCCGGACCCGGCCATCCTCAAGGACGGTGAGGACTACTACGTCACGTTTTCGTCCTTTGAGTCCACTCCCGGACTCATCATCTGGCACTCCCGCGACCTCCTCAATTGGCGGCCGTTGGGCGCCGCCTTGCCAACACCGATCGGAAACGTCTTCGCCGTCGACATGTGCAAGGTGGGGGACAGGTACTACATCTACGTTCCCATTATTTCCACTGCCGTATCCCCGGACCCCACCGCGCCACCACAGATCTACGTGATTCACGCGGACTCCATGTCCGGGCCGTGGAGCGAACCCACCAACCTGGGAATCAACGGTCACATCGATCCAGGCCACGTCGTAGGCGAAGACGGCCACCGGTACCTTTTCCTCAGCGGCGTGAGCCGCGTCCGCCTGAGCTCCGACGGGCTATCAACCGACGGACCGGTAGAGCACGTTTACGACGGTTGGCGTTATCCGGATGATTGGGTCACCGAGGCTTATGCACTCGAAGGTCCAAAGCTCACCAAGCGCGGCGAATGGTTCTATCTCACGACGGCGGTGGGCGGCACTGCCGGTCCGCCCACGGGGCACATGGTCACAGTAGCCCGCTCGCGTTCGGTTCACGGGCCTTGGGAAGACTGCCCCGCCAATCCGATCATCCGAACCTGGGATTCCACGGAACCATGGTGGAGCAAAGGACATGCCACACTCTTTGAAGGACCAGGCGGCCAATGGTGGAGCATCTATCACGGCTATGAAAATGGCTTCACCACGTTGGGCCGGCAGACTTTGCTGGAGCCTATCGGGTGGGACAAGGACGGCTGGCCGCGTGCAGCCGGTGGAGATCTTTCCAAACCGCTGCCTGCGCCGCTTCCTGAAGTTTCCAGTTCGGGACAAACACGCCATGGGATCGAACTCTCTGACGACTTTGCTGAGGAACGGTTCGGTATTCAGTGGTCCTTCCATGCTCCGTCCAAGGATGAGTATCTCCGGGCTTCCTTGGATGACGGACTCGTCCTTGCGGCGCGCGGCACCAACCCATCAGACAGCTCTCCGCTGACTTGCATCGTGGGGGACCGGCGTTATGAGATCAGCGTCGAGGCCGAGTTCGTTGGTGGCGCCCAAGGAGGTCTGTTGCTCTATTACAGTGACCGGCTCTTTTGCGGCATGGGCCACGACGGCACCCGCTTGCAGAGCTACCGGGCTGGCAGGGATATTCCCTACTGGCGTGAACCGGCGCCCTCTGCGACGAAGATCCATTTCCGCATCGTCAACGACGGAAACATTGTCACCCAGTACTACAGCACCGATGGCATCGACTGGACGCGCCACGGCCTGCGGTTTGAAGTTTCCGGTTACAACACCAACACCGCGGACGAACTGCTCAGTCTGCGCCCCGCGATGTTCGCTACCGGCTCCGGCCACGTCAAATTCAGGAACTTCCGGTATCGGGCGCTCCAGGGCTAGAGACCCCGTGGCCCATGACCGCAGTTAATAAGAAAGAAGACCATGCCGTCCCTCCCCAGACTTGAACGCTATGCCGGCCACACCCGACTGATCGTTGACGATGAACCGTTCCTCTGTATTGGCGGTGAGCTGCACAATTCCAGCTCTTCGGATCGCCAGTTCATGGCACCACTGTGGGCAAAGATTGCTCAGTCCAAAGCCAACACAGTGATCGCAACAGTGGCGTGGGACCAGATAGAACCATCTGAAGGTGTCTTTGATTTCTCCGCCGTTGATGGGCTCATAGAAGATGCTGGATCGGCTGGCATGAAGCTCGTCATCATCTGGTTTGGAGCGTTCAAGAATGCTTCATCCACCTACGCGCCGTCGTGGGTACGAGGTGACACATCACGCTTTCCCCGAGCTGAGCGCGGATCGCAAACCATGGAAACTCCCTTTTCCTACAAAGGCTCCATGCCCCGCCCAACACTCTCTGTTTTTTCCAAGAACCTCTACGAAGCTGACAAAGCAGCGTACTGCCGCTTCATGGCCCACCTTGCTGAGACGGATACACGGCACACCGTGATCATGGTCCAGGTGGAGAACGAAGTCGGACTCCTCGGAGCAGGAAGGGACCGCTCAGCAGCAGCTTTGACCGCGTGGCAATCGCCTGTACCGGAAGTACTCAGGAAGGCCCTGGCCAACAATGAGCACTCATTCGATCCCTCGCTGGCGGCAGTTCTCCATCCCATCACCACCTCTGATGCCAGCTGGGAAGAGCACTTCGGCGACGGTAATCCGAACGCGGACGAGGCGTTCATGGCATGTGCGTTTGCCACGTACGTCGGTGGTCTGGCGGCCGCTGGCAAGGAAATACTGAATCTTCCGGCCTACGCCAACGCATGGATTGGACCGCAGCCCGGCCAGGATCTGCCAGGCAATTACCCGAGTGGCGGTCCAACGGCGAAGATGTTGCCGGTGTGGCAGGCAATTGCCCCGGCCCTGGATTTCCTTGCCCCGGATATCTATGTCCCCAACTCTGCCGAGATCATGGCCCAGTACGCTCTGCCGGAGAATGTGCTCTTCATCCCGGAGGCCAAATTCCGGGCAGGAGATGCCTTCCTCGCGGTGGGCCGGTTCGGAGGTTTTGGCTACCATGTCTTCGGCCTGGAGGATGGACGTGCGGGCAACCAATACAGCCGGGCGTGTCAGGCCATAACTTCCCTTACCCGGGAGATTGTTGATGCGCAGCGGGATGGGCGAATCTTCGGGTTTGCCTTGGAACAGGACGAAGATGACGTTGCCACCAACTTCGGCGGGATCACTGTCAGCATCCGCAACGCAGCGAAGCTATACCGGGCCATGCTCCTTGACGCAGGGGTAGTCCTGCCGCCGCCTGCGGAGTTGCCGGGGGAGACCGAAGGCTCCGCACACGGGCACACTCCAGGTGACAACCGTCCATTCGGGCTCATCATTGAGACGGGACCATTGGAGTTCCTGGTTGTGGGCCAAGGCGCGCTGTTCGATTTTAAGGGAGCAGACTCGGTGCTGGAGGTGGACTCGGTGCGGGAGCTTCGTCTGACGTTCGATGGTTGGCAAGAGGGACGACACCTAAACGGTGATGAGCGTCTGCAGGTTCTTCAAAGTGACACAATCAGCGCTGCTCGCATCAAGCTGCTGGACGTTTCCCAGCGCTGACGCTTCACAAGTATGGCGGTGTCACCTCAAAGGTGACACCGCCATTTCGCTGTCTGTGTGCTTACTGGATGCGGTCAGCTATGGCCCGGGCACCCAGCACCGCCAAGGCCACAGAAGTCAGCGTCGGATTGCAGGCAGTGGATGTGGGGATGACCCCGTTGCCGGCAACATACAGCCCGTCAGCACCCCAGACCTGGCTGTCCGGACCGCACACTGAGCGACCGTCGTCGTACTGGCCCATGCGAACCGAACCTTGGTAGTGCAATGACGAACCCGCTGGCAGGAGGAAGGGCGGCCTGTCATCCAGGAAAGTTCCCAACGCCTTCCCGGCCCGCGTGACTGACTCCTTGGCTGCTTCGATGGTCTGCAGGTCTTTCCATGTCAGGTGGTACTGGATGCTCATGCGAGGCATCCCGTAGTGGTCCAACGCGTTCTCGTCGAACTCAACCCTGTTCTCTTCCACGGTTTCCGTGGCGCAGAACCACCCGAGACCAATGATGGATCCGGGCACTACATCATCATCTTCTGCGAGTGGAACGGGCGATGCATCAAGTTGCATGACTTGGCCGTGGAAGGGCTCTTGGTCCGTGTAGGGAACCCAGGAGACTCCGCTGTGTTGTGCCGCACCCGCGGCAGCAGCTACCGTCCCGGCTTCGACAACGTCATGCGGCAATCGGACGGCAGTGATCACTTGCGGCTGGTCGTTCAAGTAGCGGCCCAGAGCGCGCAAGCGGATACCGGAAGCGAAAAGAATCTGCGGGGTCCGGAGGGCATCAGCTGCCACGACGACTATCGGAGCGCTCACAAAGGAAACAGCGCCGGTTCTGAGCTCCTTCAGCTCGACTCCGGTGACGCGTCCGCCGTCGAGCATTACGCGTTGGCACAGCGTTTGATCACGTAACTCGAAGCGGTCGCCGTGCGTCTTCGGTTCAGCCAGCGGACCAAGTACGACGTCGGTCCCTGACCACGTGACGGTGCCATTAGGATGCTTTTGAACAGCCAGCGGCATCGCTTTGACTGCCGCCGGCACTGGACGATGAAACTCACCCTCAAGTCGACGCCGGACCTCAGCCGCGAATGGTGCGTCCTCAAACGCCTCCGAAGTGACGGACAGGATCCGCTCGGCATCGGCAAGCGCTGCGTCCAAGGTGCCGTCGTCGAGGAACGTGATCCGTTCGGATCCTCCGGGCCGTGGACAGGCACAGGTCCAATGGGCGCCCATGCCGCCCACGTTGCTGGACATGGCTGCCGCCGGCATCCCCGCCAGGGGAGCCAATTCGTCGGGACGCAACAGGAACGTTCCAGGGCGTCCCGGACCTGGTGTTGGTGACTCGGTGCTAAGGGAGGTGACAGGGCCTTGGGACGCGAGCTGTGCAGCGGCTCGTGATTGTGGGTCCGGCAGGTTCTTCACGTGCAGACCTGGTTGCCCGGCCAGCAGCGGTCCGGCTTCAACCATCAGCACCCGGAGTTGTGGAGCATCTTCGTGGAGGATGCGGGCATACGTGGAGCCGGAGGGGCCGCTGCCAACAATGACGACGTCGTAAGGTTGGCCATGCATATCAGATTCGGTTTTCACGGTGGAATCCTTCGCGGATTACGTCAGTGCCCTGGTGGTGAGCCCGGCGCACAGTGCCCGGGAGCATCAGCGCACGAAGCGTTCTCAATCGATGCAGGCACCTGTAAAAACGCTACCCTTTGAAACTGCGGCGGTGCCGCTTGTGGTCATTCGATCTGTGGATGCGCAGCATCGGTGTTCGTGATCTTCCGGGCACTGCCTTTTGTGGGACTCCGCCGGTACCGTGGCAATACGCCCGTCGTTGGTCGGTGCGAAATGTCGCGCATACAGCGTGCCAAACACGAGGAGCCGGGTGTTGAATACCGCCCATCAGATCAAGCGTGGAGTCAGTTTCTACAGCTACCAGGAAGAGTGCTTCCTGAAGAAAATGTCCCTGGAGGACTGTGTCCGGGAAGCCGGATCCATTGGGGCTTTCGGTGTTGAGATCATTCCCGAACAGTCCATGACCGGCTACCCGAATCCCGGGGACGAGTTCTACCGCACCTGGGACGGATGGATGGCGAAGTACGGCACCACCACTGTGGCCACGGACCTTTTCCTGGACACCAAGCGCTACCCCGGCCGCGTCATGACACTGGATGAGATGACCGAGTCAGTACGTAAAGACCTGGACATCGCAAAAAGGCTCCGCGCAAAGTACGTCCGGGCCATCATCAATACCCCTCCGGAGGTCATGGAAGCATGCGCTCCTTACGCTGAGAAGCTGGGCCTGAAGCTGCTCCTGGAAGTTCATGCTCCCTTCCACTACGAACATCCGTGGATCATCCGGCACCTGGAAGTAATGCATCGGCTGGAGTCGCCGGCCTTGGGATTCATGCCGGACATGGGCACGTTTGTTGAACGTTTCCCGCGGGTCATGTCGGATCGCGCCTTGCGTGATGGCGCCCGGCCTCAGTTCGTTGAGCTCGCAGTGGAGACCTACAACAACCGTGGGGACGTGCACGGCCTCATGGATACGTTCAACTACATGGGTGCCAACCCAGTGGAACAAGGGATCGCACGACTCTCGACTTTCCTCACCTGGAATGACCCCAAGGTGATGCTTGAACACATGCCGCTGATCCACCACATCCAAGCCAAGTTCTACGAGATGACCGATGACGGCGTGGAGTACAGCATCCCCTACGACAAGATCATCCCGGTGCTCATCGAGGGCGGCTACAGCGGTTACCTTTCCAGCGAGTACGAGGGTAACCGGCACATCCAGGACATCTTTGACGTGGACAGCGTTGAGCAGGTCCGCAGGCAGCACCGAATGTTCGAACGCTTGCTCGGTGAAGAACCAATGATCGACGCCGCCGCTAGGGTCGGCATTTCCACCGTGGGAGGAACCAATGTTCGATAAATACATCATCGTGGAGGACACCCTGCGAAACGTCGTGGACGGCGACGACGTCACTGGCTTTGAGCTCGGCGTTCGACTTCCGTATTACCGCGGTTTAGGTCTTTCGATGGTGGAAGACGTTCAGGTCACCATTGACGGTGAAACTGCTCCGGCCGCATCGGTGTCACTGACGGTTCACGGCAATACGTACCAGCTGACTGACCTCCCAGGCGTTTTTGATGACCGATGGGAAATGGGGGAAGTCGCCACGGTTTCCGTTGCAAAGGGCGGTGGCTTGACCGCGGGCGATCATGCCGTCGCTGTGAGTGAACGGCTTCGGATCTCCTATATGCCCGTGCCGGGTGGGGGCGCGGACCAGAAGGTGCTGACCCTCCGGGACTGAACGCCAAAGCCCGCTGTAGTTGCAATCCCGTCCACTGACCAAAGGAAAATACCTGTGACATCAGCCCCTGTTCAGGAAGGGGTCATTGACCTTCTCGTCGCGTCGATGACGTGGGAACAAAAGCTCGCCCAGCTTCAGATAGCCTTCCGGCCCCGACTGGAGGACGCTGCGGATTTGGTCCGCAGCGGCATCGGAGCGGTCTTTTGGCCCCGCAGCGCAGCATCCACCAATGAACTCCAGAGGATTGCCCGCGAAGAGACACCTCACGGGATCCCACTCTTGGTGGGTTTGGATGTCGTTCACGGACAGCGGACCACTTTCCCGGTTCCCCTTGCGCAGGCTGCGAGCTTCGATCCGGCGACGGCTGAAACCGACGCTCGCGTATCTGCGCATGAGGCGGCCTCGGGGGGAGTTAACTGGACGTTCTCACCGATGATCGATGTATCCCGAGACCCGCGCTGGGGACGCGTTGTCGAGGGCTTCGGAGAGGACGCTTACGTCAACGCCGTGTTTGGTGCGTCGAAAGTGCGTGGCTATCAGGGCGAGTCGCTGCGTGATCGGGATTCCATCCTTGCCTGCGCCAAGCACTTCGTGGCCTACGGTCAGGCTGAGGGTGGTCGGGATTACAACACGGTGGATGTTTCCATGCAGCGGCTCCGAAACGTCTACCTCGAACCGTTCAAGGCAACGGTTGACGCCGGTGTGGCAACCGTTATGGCGGCCTTCAACACCGTATCCGGCCGTCCCGCCCACGCCAACCACCTCCTGCTGACAAGCATCCTCAAAGGGGAATTTGGGTTCAATGGCGTGGTGGTGGGAGATGCAGACGGCGTGGTCAACCTTCTTGATCACGGCATCGCAGAAGACCTGCCGGACGCACTCCTGCAGTCGTTTGCTGCCGGACTCGACGTCGAAATGGGCGGAAATGTTCTTTCCGATGACGGCCGTTTGCGACTGAGCCCCGGGGACGTTCCTTTGGAACGCGTGGACGATGCCGTTCGCCGGGTTCTGAATTTGAAGCTTGCCCTTGGTCTGTTCGATGATCCTTACCGGGAAGCAGACCACGAGGTGACGACTCCCTCACCCGCCAGTCGCCGGGCGACGCTTATGGCCGCTGAGAAGGGTCTGGTGCTACTCAAGAATGAATCTGTCCTGCCTCTTGGTCCGGCGCCGAAACGTGTACTGCTGGTTGGGCCCTATGCCGAGAGTACTGACCACCTCGGAGCATGGATTCAGTCGTTTGCGGAGCCTACCGGCTCCCTGGCCGACGCCATTGGGGAAGAGTGCCCTGAATGGTCGTTGACAGTGAGGGAAGGGACTGGCTTCTTCGGGGGACAGTCTGGCCATATAGCCGATGCAGTGGCTGACGCTGCGGACTTCGACGCCGTTGTAGTTGCTGTAGGGGAGCCTTCTGCGCTGACCGGCGAAGCTAGTTCCCGCAGTGATCTGCGGCTTCCGGGTGCTCAGGAGGAGTTGATTCGAGCCGTCGCCGCAACCGGCGCAGCGGTGGCCATCGTCATGTTCAACGGGCGGCCTTTGGTGACCAGCGGATGGATTGGTGCTGTGCCCGCAATTCTTGAAGCTTGGCATTCCGGTTTGGAGGGGCCTCGGGCGGTGGCGCGGGCCTTGAGTGGCGCAGTAAACCCTGGAGGTCGGCTGCCGATGACTTTCCCCCGATCGTCCAGTCAGGTGCCGATCTACTATGACCACGAAAACACCGGACGTCCGGCCACGGTCTCGGGCTCCCTTGACGGCGCTGCCGTTGATGTTGCGCTAATGGGTCCCGGCAACACGGACGACCATTACACCTCGAAGTACAAGGATCTTGACCTCGGACCCCAGTTCCCTTTCGGTCACGGCCTCAGCTATACCTCATTCGAGTACGGGGATCTTAGCCTCACGCACTCCCGGATCACCATGGAGGATCTTCGCGCCGGTCAGTCAATAGAAGTGACAATAGATGTGACGAACACCGGTCCGTGTAAAGGGGATGAAGTCACAATGCTGTTCATCCGGGACCTCGTTGCCTCGCTCGCCCAACCGGTCCGTCGGCTGCGGGGCTTCACCCGAAGCAGCTTGCAACCTGGCGAGACCATAACGCTTTCCTTCGAGCTGGGCTGGAATGACTTGGGCTTCTGGGACAACGAGGGTCTTTACATTGTGGAACCGGGTGCTTTCGAAATTCACGTAGGCGGTGGCCTCGACGATACGAGGGTATTTAATCTTCACCTGCGACCATAAATCGACAGAACAACGTGGTGTGCCCTTGAACCACGCCAAGACTGCAGGAGTGTCATCCAAGGATAGAGGCTAATCCTGCACACGTTTGCGATATTGGCTAGGGCTCTCGCCCGCATCGGCCAAGAAATGGCGGTTGAAGTTGGACAGGTTGCTGAATCCCACCTCGTAGCAGATGTCCGAGACGGGCTTATCGGTTCGTTCCAGGAGGCGGCGTGCGTGGGCCAATCGCAGTTTCCGGACGAGATCTGAAAAGTTCTGGCCGGTCGCACGTTTGAAGTATTTGGAGAACGTGGGCTCTGCCATGCCCACCATGGCTGCTGCTTCTGACATGGAGACGCTGCCGGCGTGGTTGCTGAAGACGTACTCCAAGACGATGTCCACTACGGCTTCTGCCTGGCCGTCCAATTGCGGTCGGAACCATTCGTCGGCGAGGTATTTGCGTTCGTGGTCCGGTGCCCGGGAAAGGGTGGCAAACAATGCCAGCAGGTGATGCAGCCGTTCCAAACCCGTGGAGGTGCCCATGGCTTCAATGGACGCGGCTGCCACTTCCGCCGTATGGCCAAAAAACTCTATGCCCCGTGCTGACTGTTCCAACAGCGGTTTCACTTCCGCCAGCTCCGGGACCAGCTCTGCCGCGTGTTCAACCCACCTTCCGTCAAACTGGATCACGGCATCGCGATTTTGAAGCAGTTCCCCTGGTTCGAGGTCGCTGACCCAATCATGGGGGAGCCCGGACCCAACCAGGGAAACGTGTCCGGCCTCGAAGGTGCCAATGTAGTCACCCACAATGAATTTTCCCGATCCTGTTCGGATGAGGTGGATCTCGTATTCAGGGTGATAGTTCCAACGCGCCACGGGGCTGGGGTAGTCGTGCTGGTGCCAACGGACGGAATGGTTCGGGTCTTCGGGGATCACTTCGCGGTTGGCCCGCATGCCCAGGAGCCGCTGGGCCAAGCGCGCCGCAGCACCATCGTGGGTGTAGGTGGAACTCACGGGGCCTCCAACTGGTAGGGAAAATAAGTATCAGTATGCGTCATCTATGACGCTAGTTGTGCCCCACCCCACACGCCTAATCTTGAGGAACACAGCGAGGCGCCCCGGTCATCCGGTCGAATGCCTTGCCCAGGTCTTGTACTTCCACGCAGTAGTAGGAGTGCGGAGACTGCGCACCCCCCCGAAGAACGAAGGAGTCCTCAATGCGCTCAAAAACACGTGCGGCAGCCCTTGCAGCCGGCGCTTTGTCCATCGCGCTCACCGCCACGGCCTGCGCCGGAGCGGGCGGAACCGGAGCTGGTGACCAGAACAGCATCAGCGTCCTGATGGTCAACAACCCGCAGATGGAAGACCTGCAGAGGCTCACTGCGGATAACTTCACCAAGGAGACCGGCATCCGCGTGAACTACACGGTGCTGCCGGAGAACGATGTCAGGGCGAAAATCAGCCAGGAGTTCTCCAGCCAGGCCGGACAATACGACGTCGCTTCGTTGTCCAACTACGAGATCCCCTTCTACTCCGCCAACGGCTGGTTGGCCCCTCTGGACAACGTGGCCAAGGATCCCGAGTTCAAGCAGGACGACATTCTGCCCGCCTACACTGCGTCCCTCACCGGCACGGACGGCAAACTCTATGGTGAGCCGTTCTATGGTGAATCCTCCTTCCTGATGTACCGGAAGGACGTTTTCGATGCCAAGGGTCTGACCATGCCGGAGAAGCCCACCTGGGATGAAGTGGCCGAGCTCGCCGCAAAGGTGGACGGCGCGGAACCCGGGATGAAGGGCATCTGCCTCCGCGGCCAGCCTGGTTGGGGGCAGGTCTTCGCGCCGCTGACAACGGTGGTCAACACCTTCGGCGGTACCTGGTTCGACAAAGACTGGAACGCGAAGGTCAACTCGCCCGAATTCACCGAAGCAACCCAGTTCTACACCAAACTGGTGCGGGAACATGGCCAGGCCGGTGCAGCCCAGGCAGGCTTCACGGAGTGCCTGAATAACCTGACGCAAAGCAAAGTGGCCATGTGGTACGACGCAACCTCGGCCGCCGGCGCGCTGGAGGCCGAAGCTTCCCCGGTGAAGGGCAAGATCGGATACGCCCAGGCCCCGGTGAAAGAAACCTCATCCTCCGGCTGGTTGTGGACTTGGTCCTGGGCTTTGCAAGCGGCTTCCAAGAAAAAAGACTCCGCTGAGAAGTTCATCGCATGGGCCAGCTCCAAGGAATACGAAGAACTGGTCGCCTCCAAGCTCGGCTGGGCAAAGGTGCCCTCAGGCAAGCGCATCTCCACGTATGAGAACGCCGACTTCCAGAACGCCGCCCCGTTCTTCGAAGCCGAACGCTTTGCCATCGAGAATGCAGACCCTAAGAACCCCGGCCTCCAGGAACGCCCCGCCGTCGGCATCCAGTTTGTCGGCATCCCCGAGTTCGCCGCTCTCGGCACCAACGTCTCCCAAGGCGTCAGCTCTGCCATTGCCGGACAGGGGAGCGTGGCTGAGGCCTTGACCAAGGGCCAGGAAGCCGCGCAAAAAGTTGGCGACAAATACAAGAACAAGCAATAACCGAACCGCAGGAGAACATCATGACTACCGCAACGGCGCGCATCTCCCGCCCGGGACATGCCACAGCCAAACCTTCACGAAACAAAGCATCGCGGGAACGCGCCCTGGCCTGGGCACGGCGCGCGCCACTGCTTCCAGCCCTGATTTTCCTCATCATCGTCACCCAGCTCCCCTTCGTGGTGACCCTGATCATCTCGTTCCTGAACTGGAACAGCCTGAGCCCCGGCACCACCGGTTTCGCCGGCTTCGAGAACTACGTCACGGTCCTAACAGATCCCGATCTCCGCCAAGCAATCTTCACCACCATCCTCCTCACGGTGGCCGTGGTCCTGGCGAGTCTGGTCATCGGCCTGGGCCTGGCCCTGCTGCTGGATAAGAAATTCATCGGACGCGGACTGGCAAGGACACTGCTGATTGCACCGTTCCTGGTAGTGCCCGTGGCCGCTGCCCTGATCTGGAAGCACGCACTGCTCAACCCCACCTACGGCCTGATCAACGGCATCCTGACGTGGGCATGGTCCCTGTTCGGCAGCGATACTCCTCCCCAGCTGGACCTGCTGTCGCAAGCACCGCTGATGGCCGTGATCATCTCGCTGGTGTGGCAATGGACTCCATTTATGATGCTCATCCTGCTGGCCGGCCTCCAGTCCCGGCCCATGGACACCGTAGAGGCAGCCCAGATGGACGGTGCCACACCGTGGGCCATCTTCCGGCACCTGACACTCCCGCACCTGCGGCAGTACCTGGAACTTGGGGGGCTCTTGGGTGCCATCTACATTGTCCAGAATTTCGACGCCGTCTTCACCCTTACGTCCGGTGGCCTGGGTACAGCGAACCTCCCTTACGCGATCTACCAGACGTTCTACTACGCCAATGAATACGGGCTGGCCTCCGCGGCCGGCGTGGTGGTGGTCATTGGCACCATCCTCGTGGCGACCTTCGCCCTCCGCACCGTTTTCTCGCTCTTCAAGAAGGAGGCAGCACGATGAGCACACTCAGTCCTGCCGCAGCCCGCACCACGCCTGAAAAGTCCAGCACGCCGTCGGGAACCCGCCGTCGCGGCAAGTCCCGCATGGACCCCACCCGCAACAACACGGCCGCCGGTCTCGCCGCCTGGCTGCTCGCGCTGCTCTTTGCCACACCCGTCCTCTGGATGATCCTGACCTCGTTCCACTCCGAGACTGACGCCGCCACCAACCCGCCGTCATTGGCTGCCAATCTCACCCTGGACGCTTACAAGGAGTTCTTCGGGGAGACCTCAGGCGTCAGCCCGTGGCCTTCGCTGATCAACTCCGCCACGGCCTCCATCCTGTCCACGGTTCTGGTGCTCGTCCTGGCCATTCCCGCCGCTTATGCCCTGTCCATCCGGCCGGTGAAGAAGTGGACGGACGTCATGTTCTTCTTCCTCTCCACCAAGATGATGCCGGTGGTCGCGGCGATCCTGCCGCTGTACCTCTTTGCCAAGACCGTTGGCGCACTGGACAACATCTGGTTCCTGATCCTCATGTACACCTCCATGAACCTGCCTATCGCAGTGTGGATGATGCGGTCCTTCCTCGCCGAAGTCCCCGTCGAAATGCTGGAAGCGGCCCAGATCGACGGCGCCAACCTGATCCTCACGCTGCGCAAGGTGATCGCACCAGTCGCGATGCCTGGCATCGCAGCCACAGCCCTGATCTGCTTCATCTTCAGCTGGAACGAACTGCTGTTGGCCCGGGTACTCACAGGCGTTGTGGCAGGCACTGCTCCCGTGTTCCTGACCGGATTTGTTTCCAGCCAAGGCCTCTTCCTAGCCAAAGTCTGCGCGGCTGCCGTCGTCATTTCGCTGCCAGTGCTGCTCGCTGGATTCGCGGCTCAGGACAAGCTCGTCCAGGGCCTCTCGCTCGGCGCGGTCAAGTAATTCAGCGCGGTCAAGTAATCAACTCCAAAGGACCCGAAATCATGACAACCTCAACGACCCAAACCCCCTTGCTTAACCAGCCGGAGCTGCCAGCCACCATGCGTGCGGCCATCCTGCAGCGCCAAGGGGAAATGACCATGGTAACGCTGCCCATCCCGCACCTCGACGCCGACCAGGTGCTGGTGGAGGTATCAGCGGTCGGAGTCTGCGGAAGCGACGTCCACTACTACGAGCACGGGCGGATCGGCGATTACATAGTGGACCACCCCTTGATCCTCGGCCACGAACTCGCAGGGCGGATTGCTGCCGTCGGGAGTTCAGTGGACCCCGCCCGCATTGGTGCGAGAGTCGCCGTCGAGCCGCAACGCCCCTGCCGAACCTGCAAGCAATGCAAGGCCGGACGCTACAACCTCTGCCCGGAAATGGAGTTCTACGCGACGCCTCCCGTGGACGGCGCCTTTGCCGAGTACGTCACCATCCAAAGCGACTTCGCGTACGACATCCCGGACAACGTCAGCGACGAAGCAGCCGCCTTGATAGAGCCGCTCTCCGTCGGGCTCTGGGCGTGCGAACGCGCAGAAATCAAGCCCGGCAGCCGGGTCCTGATCGCCGGCGCCGGACCGATCGGCGTCATTGCGGCGCAGGCCGCACGGGCCTTCGGCGCAAGTGAAATTTACATCACGGACATCGCCGAGGACCGTCTCGCCTTCGCCCTGGAACACGGCGCCACCCACGCGCTGAACGCGAAAACGGACAGCGTGCAAGGGCTCGGCGTCGACGCCTTTATAGGCGCTTCCGGCGCCCCTCTAGCGGTGCGTTCCGGCATCAAGGCCGTCGGACCCGCGGGCCGCGTGATCCTGGTGGGACTCGGCGCGGACGACGTCGAACTGCCGGTTTCCTTCATCCAGAACCGCGAGATCTGGCTCTCCGGCGTATTCCGCTACACCAACACCTGGCCCCTCGCCATCCAACTCCTCGCGGAGGGCAAAGTAGACCTGGACATCCTGGTCACCGGCAAGTTTGGACTCGCTGAGTCCGAGGACGCCCTCAAAGCTGGCAGGCAGCCCGGCCAGCTCAAAGCCGTGGTTTACCCGGGCCGATGACCAACGAGCGATCCACGCTCGTCGCGGACCGTGGCGCATCCTAGTGACGAGTCAACGTTGACCAACCGGTGGCGTGCGTAAGCATTGCCAGCGACGGCGCCGTGAGTAGGTTGACCGGAAGCCTGAATATTTCGTGACGGCAATGACGAACTAGCTGGAGTGTTGGGATTCGTTGTGCTTCAAGACAGCTTGCGTGAGGTGCTCCGCCAGAACGGCCGGCGCTTCACTGTGTGCAAGATGGCCCTGATTTGCCATGCGTACGATCTGGGCGTCGGGAAGGGCACGCGAAAAGACATTGAAAGCGATACCGTATGGCGGCTTCTCTTCGTTGCGTTCGCCAAGCATCAGGGTGATTGGAGCGGTGATTTCCCTGTATCGAGAGAGCGCTGCAACATGGTCATTTATTGCAGCCAGCTCATCAACCAGGGGGTGAACAAGAGGACGAAGGACAGGCCAAATCGGGTCTGCACGCAGGGCTGCCATATATTCGGCGGAGTAACCGGCCATGACCCGCTTTACCACCTCGACTGCGCTGTCCAAATCGCCCCTCCCAAGAGCAAGACGCAGGGGTTCAAGGGCGTTCGATCCGAACGGGCTGGAGACGGGCTCATACGCGATGACAGAATGGAGGTTGCGTCGCTCTGTCGCCGTTTCCAGAGCAATCAGTCCGCCATAGCTCCAGCCGAACAAGTGAACGTCCTCTTCGAGAGTGTTGAGGATGTGGTGCAAATCGTCAATTTCAGTCCGGACTGAGTACCCTTGGCCGGTTGGTCCACTGGGCAGACGCCCGCGGCGGTTAAGGACTATTACCGGGTTGGCCAAGTTCAAAGCGTTGGCGACCGGGCGCCAAGTGTACGCATCCGACATCACCCCAGGGACAATCACCACCGGCGGACCGCTACCCTCTCGCAGCTCCGCCGTCAAAGTTGTTCCTTCGCGGTTGAAGGTAAGTGTTCGCATCAGTTTCCTTTCATCGGGTACTGGGTCTCTTCGATCTGCGCGGCCACCCTCAAGAGTTGGGATTCGGCTCCAGGGGGACCTATCAGCTGTAGTCCAGCCGGCAGCCCTTCGGCTGTGCCCGCTGGAATGGAGATGGCCGGGAGTCCTAAAACGCTCCATGGGCTTGTTAGGGAGAGAAGAGCCTTCCGGGTCTCCAGGCTGCTCCCGTCGATGAACTCCATACGGCTGTTGAGCCGGGGAGGGGTCAGGGGGATCGTCGGAAGTGCCAGAACCCCGTACCGATTCAGCAGAGGCTGGATTCTTTGGCGGGCACTGTGCCTAAGCTCCATCGCCTTGACATACTCCCACCCTGGAATCTCGCCGCCGGAAAGCAACCGCGCGAGTACTTCGGGGTCGTAAAGTTCGGGCGAGTTGAATATCAACTCAGAATGTTGGGCGTATGCCTCACTGCCTTGGATGATCCTGTATGCCTCTCTGAGGTCACTGGCTTCCTGGACGTCGGCTTCCCCGGTGAGAAGTTGATCGACCCTGCTTCGGACCGTACAAGTGATTGAAGGCTGGGTCGGATAGATCGAATCCGGCTTGATCCATCCGATACCAGGGGGGAGAGCTATAGTCCGGGTGCCCCTCAATGCGGTCCACAGCAGGAGACAGTCGGCCGCGGTGCGGGCCAGCAAACCTATGGTGTCCAGGGATGGTGCCAAAGGCACCATCCCGCGGGTGGGCAAAGCTCCGTGGGTTGGTTTGAGCCCTACAACGCCGCAGCAAGACGCCGGAATGCGAGCGGAGCCGCCGGTGTCGGTACCGAGCGCCAACGGGATGATGCCAGCGGCAACCGCGGCAGCGGACCCGCTGCTCGAACCACCAGCCATATGGTCCGTATCGTGTGGGTTGCGCGTAGGGCCGGTGGCAGAGCGATCTCCGGTGGGTCCGTTCGCAAATTCGTGGGTCGTGGTCTTCCCAATAATGATCGCCCCTGCCTGGACGAGCCGTTCAACGCATTCGGCGTTTTCACGGGCTAGGTGGTTTTTTCGGTGACGCGAACCTGCAGTTGTTGGCATTCCTCGTACATCGATGACGTCCTTAACGGCAACAGGAATGCCGTGCAGCGGCCCCCGATCAATGCCCGAGGCCAGTTCAGTGCGAGCCTTCGACGCCGCAGCGTGGGCGCCGTTCTCATCGAACGAGACGAACGCGTTGATCGAAGGCTGCCAGCGGTGGGCCTCCTGCAAGGCAATTTCCACAAGATCCGCTGGGGTCATAAGCCCACTCCGCATCATGCCGGCGAGCTCGGAAACACCAAAGTTGGCGAAAAACCCAGCTCCAGGGGGAGTCTTCAGTCGTGCTTCGGCCGATCGCATACGTCCCTCTTTGCAATTGAGATGGTGTTGGTTGAATTGCATGTAACCATACCCAAACGTTTGGGACAATCGTTTGGTAAGATTTGTACTCAAATCTCAGAGGAAGTTTTCAACGATGCCAGGTAGATATAAAAGCAGCTCGGTCACGCTGAAAACGATCGCGCAGGCGGCAGGGCTCGACGTCTCGACAGTGTCGAGGGTTCTCAGCGGCTCTCCTGAGGAGGTTTCGCGCGCGGCATCACCGGCTACGGCAGCAGCAGTGCGTGACTGGGCTCAGCGGCTCGGTTATCGGCCCAACCCACACGCAAAGAGCCTGCGAACGGCGCAAAGCAATCTGATCGGAGTATTGGTTCCCCGGTTATCTGACATGGTGCTCGCCACTATCTACGAGGGGGTGGAAGACGCGGGTGCCCGCCATGGACTCGCCACGTTTGTCATGAACACTTACGACCGCCCGGCCGAACAGCGCGCCAGAATTGATTTGGCTTTGTCCCGTCACGTCGATGGCCTCATCCTCGGCGACGCGCACCGTGACGCAGTTGTACTCGATGAAGTGGCGGCGCGCGGAGTTCCCTTCGTTCTCGTGAGCCGGTACGCGTCCAAGTATCCATCCGTGACCTGCGATGACTATCTGGGAGGCAGCCTTGTTGCCGAGCACTTTCTGGACCTTGGGCACGAGAAGGTTGGCGTAGTCGCTGGCGAACCTTTCGCCAGCACGGGCGTGGACCGGAGCGGTGGCTTTGTCGATACGTACCGAAAAGCCGGCGTTGAAGTGCTAACAGTCAATTCCGCTTTCGATGCGAGAGGCGGCCATGAGGCAGCGGAACACCTCCTCAAACAAAACCCTAAATTGACAGCCATTTTTGCTGTCAATGACTTCGCCGCTATTGGTGTTCTCGGTGCAGTGCGGGACGCGGGACTGCATCCGGGCAAGGACGTCGCCGTGGCGGGCTACAACGACACTCAGCTCGCAGCAGAGCTGCCTTTGCCCTTGACCAGCGTGCGCTCACCACTGCACACCATGGGCACCCGGGCGCTGGAGCTGCTCGTTTCCGTTCTCCAGGGACAGAATCCGTCCTCTGAGCGCCTGACCCCGGAGCTGGTCATCCGGGAATCAACATATTCTCCCAACTAGGAATGGTTCAATGCGCGCCTATCCAGCATTAGAAACTCCCTTTGCAGCAACTCCGGTCACTCTTGAGCGCGCAGAGCAAATTACCAGACTCCTTCGCGACCTGGTGCGGTGTGATGCTGTATTACTTTCAGCGTCGAACCCTGCCGGGGAGCGATCTCAGCACCAGAAACTCACCTCGGACGGCTACTCCGAGGACGCCGTGTCACAACTGCTTGAAAACTTCATCCCGGAAACCAGGAATCCAGGGTTCGGTGTGGTGCGGAACCGGGTTCGTCAGGCTCTCCGATGGGCAGACCTTGATCGTGATTGGGACGTTCATTTTGCCTTCACGCCCCTGGCCGAAGAATATCTCCGACCGGCAGGCTTTAACGAAGGCATATCTGCCAGTCTCTGGTTGCCCGGTGGGCATCACGTGGGAGCCATCCATATGAATTGGTTGGGGGAACGGTCTGCAACAGAAGAAGCCAGGAGAATTGTCGAGCAGTTCCTTCCGGTGCTTGCCGCCGCCTGTGACCCATCCCAACCGTACCGGCTCCTGGCCGAAGAATTGCATGGCGACGCAAACGTGGCGGTGATAGCTGCCGGTTTTGACCAAACCATTGCTGGCCGTGAGCTAGGCAAGACACTCCAATCGGACGGACCGTTATGGCCGCTACTTCTGCCGCTCGCCCGTCATGGGGACAGCAGCTACATCTGGCTTGACGGTCAGGGGACTTGCCACAGAATCAGCATCACACGATGTGTACAAAACACGGCCCTTGTGGCAGAGCGGGAAGTGTTACCGCCCTATGGGCTAACTCCCAGAGAGCTTCAGATCGCCACGCTTCTTGCTGATGGCGTCAGTAACCCTGAGATAGCTGATGAGCTGGTAGTTAGCCGACGAACGGTCTCGACTCACGTCGAACACATCCTTGCAAAGCTCGGGGTTTCATCCCGTGCTGAAGCAGCCGCACTTGTTACCCGCGAGGGACTTCGACTCATTCACTCTTCATAGGGAGGAAAAGATACGTCACGTGACCGATATCACTGAGGGCGGGGCTTCCTTAGGCTGGGATTTGTCAACGATGACACCCCCAAACATAGTCCTAAGTGAGGCATCATGGAACGCGCAGAGATTCACAGGCGGTCCTTTTCTAATCTACTTTTCGGCACGCTGTTCACCCTGATATTTGTGCTGGCCTTGGCGCCGCCGCTGTACATCCCACTTTCTGCAGAGCACAAGCTGTTTGCCGGCGTTCCCGGCTCAATCTGGTATCTCCTTTTGATCTCGGCGGCACCCATCGTGGTCGCTTACGGCCTGTGGCGTGTTGAGGGACGGCGGGGGGAGTTGGACTGATGCTTATCACTTTCGGAGTCCTCGCGGCATTCTTCTTGCTTATTGTCCTTGTGCTGCATAAAACCAAGCATGGCCGCAGCGTCTCGGATTTCAGCAGCTATGCGGTGGGCGAAAGGTCATTTTCCAGCTGGTTCGTATCAATGGCTTACACCAATTCGTGGTGGCCCGGCTCAACGTTTACTGCGGTCTTTGGATTTGCCGTGGTCAGCGGTGTCATTGGTTTGTACTTCCTCGTCTATTCCACTTTGGGCGTTCTCGCCATGTACTTCATCGCGCGACCAGTGTGGAAATGGGGCAAACAGTTCGACCTACGAACTCAGTCGGACCTGCTGTCCCTGCGCTACAACAGTCCTGGACTGAAGCTACTTAGCAGCGCCATTAGTGTGGTGGCTCTACTTCCCTGGCTCATCCTCGGACTCATTGCCATGGGTGCGGTCATCCAATGGGCTTCCTTGGGAAATCTCTCGTTCGAGGTCTCGATTCTGATCGGTATCGCAGTGCTCGTAGTTCGTCAGTTCTGGACTGTGCAAATGGGCATGCGTGGACTGATCGTCACCGACATGGTTCAGGGGATCGTGGCATACGTCGGTTCTGCCGTGCTGTGCTTGGGCCTGCTGATCTTCTACTTCGGCGGCTTCTCGAATCTTGAACAGCTGACCACCGCGCAGCTAAGCCTCCCAGGCTACGGCTCAGAAAGCGGCGAATGGTTCTACTTCGGAATTGTCGCTTCCGGGATCATCGGCAGCTTGTGCTGGCCCATGATTTTCACCCGGATTTATACCGCCGGGAGTGTGCGGGAAGTCAAGAAGGGCTCCCTCCAAGCCATGGTGATCGGCTTTGTTTTCTTCGTGTTGCTTATGGCTGTGGCGCTTTGCGCCGCGCCCATGTCCCTTGCCTCGGCGGATCCGTTGTCGGCCTTCTTCGCCCTCACGCAAGACGCTGGTGGAACTTGGCTCCTTGCCTTTGCGTTGCTCATCGTCTTTGCGGCCAGCATGGGATTTGTTGACGGTGTCACACAATCCCTTGGGACGCAGGTTGCCAACGACATCGTCGGCGTGATCCGGCCGTTGAGTGATAAGCAGGAACTTTATCTGGCAAAAGGATCCATGGCGGGCGCCGCCATCATTGCAGCAGTCATCGCAAATCAGATCTACGGGTGGTCAAACCTGGCCGGAGTGGCCCAGCTTGCCTACCAAGCAATCATCCAGCTGGCTGTCCCTATTTTCGGTGGACTGATCTGGCGCCGCGGCAACAAGGACGGAGCCATCGCGGGGCTTTTTATCGGCACAGTGATAGCCCTGGCGCTGACCATTCCGTACATGGATACAGGTGGCGCAATTCCGTGGCTCGGCGGGTTTGGAGCCGGTTTGGTTGGGTTGATCGTGAATCTGATTGTTTACGTCCTGGTCAGTCTCACCCGTCGAAGCAGCGACGCCGAGCTGTCCAGAGTTGACGGCCTTTTCCGCGCAGCCCGCTCCCGTGCCGAAGTAGCAGGGGAAACTTCTGCACTGAAGGAAACGGAATCCGTACCGAGCCAAGAATCAGCATGACATCCATACCACTGGCTCCAGGCGCAGCCTCCGGCCAACGAGTCTCACAACAGGAAGAAAGTAATAGGAACATGAGAAAGATCGAGCAGACCGTAAGCGTCCCGCACCTTGGCGGATCAGTGGTTGGATACACACTGAGCGGTCAATATAACCCGGATCTGCCCACACTGGTGCTGATCAATTCCTACACCACATCTGCTGAACTCTATAGGCCCCAGTTCGCCAACGCCGCCCTGACGTCGGCAGTGAACCTCCTGGCACTTGAACCCTACGGTCACGGCCGTACAAGAGCGTCCTACCAACACTTCTCTTACTGGGACAGCGCAGTCGCCAACCTGCAGGCCCTGGCCGCTTTAGGTATCAACGAGGCCTTCGTGCTGGGGACATCCCAAGGAGGATGGATAGCGGCGCGCATGGCCTTGTTGGCGCCGGAAGTAGTCCGGGGAATCATTCCGCTGGGCTCGTCCATGGATTCCGAGACCCTCAAAAGCCGGCAGCTCGGCTGTTGGGATGCCCCGGAATTCTGCACGCCTTTCATCGAGGCCTTCGCAGACCCGGTACCGGACGAATGGGTGGTACCCGAGCAGTTTGTCGACGATACCTTTGACGCTGCACTGGGCGGACTCGCACCTGAGGAACGCAAATTCTGGCTGGCTACCTACCGTTCCAACTACTCCGGAGACGACGGTCGCCGACGGCTGTTGCTCAGCACCATTAACCTCAGGGACCGTGACGGGCTTCATGGACGACTGCGGGACATTACTTCACCCGTGCTGTGGTTGCACGGCTCAGAGGACAAGGTCTATTCCGTGGCCAATGCAGAAAAAGAAATCCTCATGTTCACTGGTGCGCGGGAGGTCCGGCTGGAGGTCATCGAAGGCGGTCATCACTTCCTGAGTGCTTCAAAGCCCGCAGAGGTTGACTCGGCAGTTCTTGAGTTCATCAAAAGCTGGTCCTAAAAACATCAGTGGGCCAGGTCGTGTGGCTGGCCCACTGATGTAATTTGGATCAAGAGATGGCCGTTAGGCAGCTTCAATCCTGACTGTCCGGTACGAATTGACAGTCGGAGGAGCCAGCGGCCGCCACGGAAATGGGATCGAAGATCATGGAAACCAACATTAAAATCCCGGATGTGCACCCAGCGGGGGACTAGCACGTTTGCAGAGTGGGCTATGACGATTGGGTGCATCTCAACAAGGGGGACAGGGTGCTCGTCCAAGTACCTGGGTCTCCAATCCTAAGAGCCACCGTCGACGATATAGGTGATGATGCCTCCTATTTCTGGTCATGGATCGACGGGTACGGCCGCAAGATGACCTTTGATGGCGACAGTTCAACGATTTTCAAGTTGACTGAATCGCCCCGGTAAACCGGCGCCTCCGTGCTTGGGCTGCCTAGTGCCTGGACTCCCTAGGAATACGGCGCTGTAGCCGGCAGGGATGCCAAGCCGCGAGAGCTGGTCATCATTCCGCCCTAGTCTGCGCCACCGGCACCTCGCCACTGAGGCCAGAGCGATCGACCGAATTGACGCCGATCACAAGAATCTCTTCAGCAATTGGTGCTGCAGTCCCGAGAAACCTAAGGAGCTAGCGATGACTGAGACCGAGGAAACCCTGGGCACGCCCACATTGCAGGAACTTCTACGTGATTCGCCTAAGAATTGGGGGAAGTGGGGACCCGAGGATGAAGTCGGCTCCTTGAATTACCTTACAGTCGAAGAAGCTCAGCGCGGTGCGGCGGAAATCCGTACCGGGAAGAGTTTTACTCTGGCCATTCCAATTGGCAATCCAGAAGGCGATCCGATCTGGCCCGGCCGAAAGACCGCAGTGAGGACTAACGTCATGGACCGGAGAAATTTTCTCTGTGGGACAGGCCCTAGCTTCAATGGCGATCTTGAATACGCCGATGATGTGATCACCATGTATCTTCAGGGAACCAGTCAGTACGACGCGTTGGGGCATATGTGGTACGGCGAAAAAATTTACAATGGGTATGCCGCAGAGACAACCATCGGGAGCCTGAAGAAGGCCAGCGTCTTCCCTATAGCAGAACGCGGAATCGTGGGAAGGGGCATCCTCATCGACATCGCGCGCTTTCGGGGCAAAGCGGCCTTGGAAAGAGGCGAAACTTTCTCCCATGAGGACCTGGTGGCTGCTGCGTCAGCACAGGGTGTCACCATCCATAAACGCGACATACTACTTATTCGCACAGGCTGGGTCGGCTCCTATTACGAAACGGAGGAAACGGAGTTCTACCGCGACTTCCTAGAACCTGGCCTGACCTACTCCCCGCAGCTAGTGGAGTGGTTCCGAGATATGGAAATACCCAACCTAGTCACTGATACCATCGGCAACGAGGTCACCCGCGACCCGGTCAGCGGAGTTGACCTTCCACTGCACAACGCGCTCATGCGTAACCTGGGCATCGCATTTACGGAAATTATCGCCTTGGATAAACTTGCCGAGGATTGCTCCTCTGACGGGCAATGGACTTTCCTCTACACTGCCGCTCCTATGAAGATTGTTGGCGGCTCGGGCGCACCGGTCAACCCGGTCGTTATTAAGTAGCCCGTCTACCAGCGTTGTGGCCGCGCTCGAATGGGCCCGACGCAGAGCCAGAGACTGAGTGTGCGTGATCCGCCAGCGCCGATAATGGACGTTTTGTCAGGTCGAGCGAAAGCTCACGCTCCGCCACCCAAGTCAACAGGGAACTCCGACCCTGCGGCACGCGCCGACCACAGAGTTGATGCGGTTTCTGCCAGGCTTACTCGCTGCAGTTGCTGGGCTGGCTGACGTGCTGGGGTCTGCGGATGGCGGTGCGGCGCTGGTCGGGGTGAATGTTCGCAGAAGGCGGCTGTCCGGTATCCCGGAGAGCCGCCTTGTGATGTTTTTAGGCCAGCGGGAGTGAAATCAGGGGAAATTGTCGGTTTCGCTCATCAATTTGGTCCTGGGTCTCCGGCACCATGAAGTCGCGTGCTTCCAAGACCCCCTCTTGCGCCTTGACCACAGCAGGCCGGAGGCGGGACTCGTACCGGGCGAATGCGACTCCATGTGCGTGATCGGAAGCGTGGAGTTCTTCAGCGAGGATGGCAGCACCCATGATCGCTAAGGATGTTCCCCTCCCTGAGAATAGCGATGCCGCGTGCGCGGCGTCCCCGACCAGCACTACACGTCCTTGGGACCATCGGGGCATGTGAACTTGGCTGACGGAGTCGAAGTAGATCTCGGAGGCTTCCCACGCGGCATCGAGAAGAAACGGGATGTGCCATCCTTGCTCTGCTTCGAATGCTTGTATAAGGAGCTTCTTCTGCGCTGTTGTATCTCGGTAGTCGTATTCGGTTTCCGGGCCTCTGTAGGCAAAAACACCGAACGAGCGGTCTCCGTAGTCGTTGATCCCCACCATCCGGCCCGGGCAGTTGAACGTTCGGCTTTCGCCGCTGATACCTTTGCTGGAGCGGGGGAGGTCGACGATTGCGTAGTAAACGCCCAGGTGCTTTCGATACAAGCTTTCCGGACCAATCAGAAGTCGCCGCACTGAAGAGTGAATCCCATCGGCGCCCACGACGATGTCAAAGGTCTTCTGTTCCCCGCTTGCAAACTGCACAACAACGTTTGTTTCACCATCAGTGATGGAAACCGGCCAGTCGCGATACACGAATTCGGTGGTCCCGTCCGTCTTGGCATGAAGGATGTTAATCAACGCTTCACGGGAGATCTCGATGTCATCGTCGGAGTCGTTGGCCATTTCCAAGGGTAGTTGGGCAACAGCATCCCCGTTTTCGTTGACGAAAGTGGTAAACACTGGTCGTTCATCACTATTTACCCTGTTCTTACGCAGGTCTTCAAGAATTTCCATTTTCCCGGCGACGGCCAACGCTTCGCCGCGGACGTCGATAGGCGTTCCAGTCAGTCTCAAGTGCGGTGATCTCTCAACCACTGTTGTTCTGTAGCCGACAGCCGAGAGTTGGGCGGCCGCAGAGAGACCTGCCATGCTGGCGCCCACGATGAGTGCAGTGCGGGTGCGAGCAGTGTTGGTGGACGCGGAGGGCGCATCCTGGGTGGTTGGGACTTCCTGTGGCATGGTGGCCTCTCTGGGATGGTTAGGATTTGTTGTGCGTTTTGGCTGGGCGCCGAAGTTTTTGGGACGGCACGCTGCGCAGTAGATATGAGGTGACTGCTCGGATGAGTTCCCTCTCGTAAACCTCGGGGTTGGGAAACCCGTCATACACGTGTTCAGCCTCGGTGATAGTCCCTAATGATGTGACGCGCATGAGAAGGCCTTGCACCATAAGTTCGTATACGAAGTCAACAGATTCATCGAAACCAGTGTCCCTGCCAGGATGGTTGAGAAGCAGGGTGTGGCGCAGAATTGTCTTGAGTCTCTGATGGAACAGGAACCCACGTTTGCGCATCTCAGCATCGTGAACGCTCTGCGCGAAGATGAATGCAAAGAGTTTCCGTTGATCCGTGAGTGAACCTGACAGTTCGGTGACGAAAGCATCTATGGTACTTTCAACATCGTCCGCGGTGATTTGGAGCCGCTGTTCGAGTTTGAGCTCAAGCCTGGTCAGTACGTCGTTCTTCACCTCACGAAGCAGCGCTTCTTTGTTCGCGAAATGTGCGTAAAGCGCGCCTATCGACAGTCCAGAGCCTGCTGACACCGAAGCCATATTGAATTCCGAGTAGCCGTGGAGATCAAGTGCTTTCTCGGTGGCTCCGAGTATTCGTTGAGCCGAGCGACGGCTCCGTTCCTGGACTGACTTGGAGCTGGTTGCGTTAATCACGGGGGGCTCTGGTACTTGGGTCAGCCCAGGATGCCCGCAGAAAGGTGATAGCCTGCTGGACTGTTTCTCGTTGAGAGAATACCTGGTCTCCGTGCTCGGCCCCAGCCAGCGTTACCAACGTGGAACTCCGGCCGAGACCCAAGAGCCCTTCGTGAAAACGAATACTTTGGCCAAGGCCAACGCGATGGTCAGCGTCTCCATGCATGAACAGGAACGGTGGAGAATCTCCTCGTTCCCGGGCAACTTGCAGTGGCGTGGCTTGGGTTGCTCTTTCTGGATTCTTCATGGGATCGAAGCCCAGGAACTGACGAATGATTCCGGCGAGTTCTTCCTTCTCATGCTCGGTATTCTCAAACGCGTCTTCACTTAGCTTCGCGAAATCCGAGATGCCGTAGTGGTTTACGACCGCGGAGACATGTGTGAGTGTATCGAGATCGTCCCCGATGGGTCGGCTCAAAGGAAGTTCTCCGGAAACGGCGGCCATGGAAGCAAGGTAGGCACCGGCGGAGCTTCCCCACAGGGCGATCGCGTTGGCATCCAAGTTGAATGCTTCGGCGTTCCTCCGCGTCCATCGCACAGCGGCGCGGACGTCTTCGACGGGGTCCGGGAAGTGGGCTTCTCCGGACAGGCGGTAGGACACCGAGACCACGGCTATTCCTTGCGCAGGCAGGGATTGCCATGGTCCCATCGCCTTGATTCCTCCTAGAAAGCTACCTCCGTGTACGTACACAACTGCAGGGTAGGGACCTTTTGATCCTTCCGGAAGGTGAACGTCCAGAAGCAGCGGCCTCCAGCCGAGGGGGGAAGCATATGAGAGATTCAGGTGGCTAAGGCAGCCATCGAGCACCCTCTGGGGAGGTGGGCGCAGCAGCTCAGCGGGAGCTAGTTCTTCATAATCGAACGCTGGCATGAGCGTTGAAATATGGGTGCCCGATTCGTCGCTGGTTGGCTCGTGGTCTGGGAACATGCGGCTTGCTTTCTACTCGGGACTCAAAGCCCTGGTCACCTCTGGGCTGCTGAGGTACAGAAACCGAATTCTGTTTCGACAAGGCGGACAAAAAAGAGGGCCGGACGGACCGGCTGGCCTGGATGCGGAGCCACGAAGGGCTCCGCATCCAAGTCCCACTACTCCCTAAGATGTTCCTCCAGGTCAGCGGCGTGGCGCCTTCTGTAAGCGATGGCTCCATAGATTGCAGCCGCAGCGGGGATGGCCGGCATCAGGGCCACCACTAGGGAGTCGCTTCCGGTGACCGCTTGGTAGTTCATGACGATGATGATCACGATGATGAGCAGGCCGGCTCCCGAGATCGCCGGGGCCACGATGGTTGCCCAGAGTCCTTCGGGAAGGAGCTTGCGGGTGCTTGCGACGATGATGCTGACGCAACAGCCGATCATAAGTGAGGTCAGCGACAGCGATGTAATGCCTGAAACAGCCGGGAACAGGTTCACTATGGGATCGGCTTGTGTCAGGACGAACGGAACCAGCATGACAAAGGAAATGGCAATCTGGACCATTGAGCTGATATAGGGGGTGCCGAACCGCGAGTGTGTCCGGGCCAGGCGTTTGGGGAGGAGGCCTGTGCGTCCCAGTGCGAAAAGGTACCTCGCCGCCATGTTGTGGAAGGCGATTGCTGCGGCCAGGAAGCTGACAGTCACCACGGTACTCAGCACACCGCCGGACCAAGGACCCAGGTACATGTCAGCGGTGCGGAATACCAGGGTCCCGGCATCCTCAAGAGCCACGGACTGAACGTCGTCGAAGGCCGACACGATGGACCAGGTCGAGAAGACGAAAACGGCAGCCAAGAGGATCAGGGAACTATAGGTCGCAATTTTGATGCTGCGGCGGGCCGCTTTCGCTTCCTCGCCATATATTGCAGTTGCTTCGAATCCGGCGAAGGAGAGCACACAGAAGACCAAGCTAATGGCGATGTTGCCGTTGAATGCAGCGGAGGGAGAGAAAGCAGCCAACGACCATCCTTCGGGACGTTGCAGGAGGATTGCAACGCCGAGGGCAATGATAATACCGAACTGAATCAAGGAGATGCCCGTGGTGAAGCGTTGGGCTATTCCGACGCCGCGAACACCCAACACCCCAGTTACAACGAGTGCGACTGCTCCGTAGACATACCAAGGCACACTGAGTCCGGTGTAAGACTCGACAGTGAGGCTCGCGAAGTAGCCGGTGGCAGCGATCATCCCTCCTGCAGCCATGTTGTACGCCACGGATGCCACAAAGGCGGAGGCCGCTCCAGTCCGCTTTCCCAATCCGTAACCGATGAAGACGTAGTACGCTCCGGCGTTGGTGACGTGCCTGCTCAGGACTACAAAGCCAACTGCGAAGATGGCCAAGAGTCCTGCCACGAGAATCAGTTGACCTACGGTGCCGGCACCCACCCCAAGTGCAAGGCTGATGGAGAGGTTTGAGGCCATTGCTGTCATCGGTGCGGCTGCGGCGATAACCATGAAGGTCATCCCAAAGGCTCCGATGGTGTTCTTTTTTAGTCCGGGTGAAGCAGATTGTGCCACGTCTGCGGCGCTGCCCTGAACGGTCATATTTTCTTACTCCTAAAGTGTTCCCGCCCGTTGGGGAGGGCGGGTGATGGCTGGTAGGGCCCTGGAGCGAATCAGTACCTGTTGCGTAAGTCGGTGACTTTGCCCAAGTCGTTGGCGACTGTGGGCAAATCCGTTGCGCTGGGGGACTCTTCGCTGATGAGCTCGATGATGTAGTGCGTCGTTGCATGATCGTCGAGGCTTCGGACCCTGTGAGGAACAAGCGGTCCTGATGAACCGACAGTCTTGAAAGCGACGTATCCGGGCTGGGCGACTTGTTCCAGTGACCAATCGTCATCTCCAAGCTCCTGGCCTTGGACGTGTCCGTTTTCGGGCCAGAGGATCACATGGTCGTGGAAATGCTGGTGGTAATCGAACATGCCGTGGGCGGGGATGGTCATCGACCACACCCGGACCCTCTCGTTTTCGAAGATCAGTTTGTCTCCAGGGGTGGGAGGGTATGTGCCCTGTGCGTCCGTCATGACTCTCCTGGTCGATCCGTTCTTGGCCGGAGCGAGCTGCTACAGGGCCGCTTCGATTCCAAGGATTGGATGTAAATGTGTAGAATTGGATCCGATTTGATGTGACGAATATCGCACGCATCCGGTGGCGGCGTCAACCCGTCACGGAAAATTCACCGTTTGTTTCTGTCGCCTGGGTGCTTGGTGCCACCAGAGGCGCGAAGCACTTCCATGATGGGAAAGAACTTGACGAACGCAGAAGCATCCCGGACCGGCGCCGGTCCGACCGCAGAACCTCCCTTGGATCTATGGGGCATGGTTGCAACGCCATTCCTAGCGGATCTGAAGGGGGTTGATGAGAATTCGCTGGGGCAGCTGGCGCTGACGCTGGTCGAGCGAGGATGTACAACGCTGGTAGGCCTTGGTGTTATCGCCGAGCCGGGTAGCCTCTCCATGAGTGAGAAGCTGCTGTCGATGGAAGTGATTGCGGAGGCTGCCGGCAAAATACCGGTAGTAGGGTCGGTTATGTCGGTGAGCGAAAGTGAAGCGTTGCTGGAAGCCGGGCAGCTGGCGCGAGCCTTGCGGGGGCAACTCTCGGCGATCATGGTGCCGGTTACCAGTAGCGACTCAGCGACATTCCGCGGTCATCTTCAGGGCGTCCACCGGGCTACGGGGCTGCCGATCCTGGTTCAGGATCTACCGCGTGCCACGGGCGTCCGGATCAGCGCCGAGGATCTCTCGACGGCCGTTGCAGGCTTGGATTTCATCGCAGGTATCAAATGCGAGGCTGAGCCTACGTTTGCGACCATTCAGTATCTGGCGGCTACAACGTCGTGTCGCCTCATCGGGGGCTTCGGGGGGTTGGGTTTGGTGGAGGATCTTCGCGCTGGAGCAGTTGGAATGGCTGCCGGGATCACCCGTCCGGAGGTGCTTGCCGCGGCCATGGCGGCGTGGCAGTCAGGTAATGAAAGTCGCGCCGCCGCCCTCATCGGGGAAATTTCCGGGCTCATTAATTTTGAAACCCAGCCGGGGACGAGTGTAGCAATCCGAAAAGAGCATTGGCGCCGGCAGGGCATCATCGAATTCGCTGGGGTCAGGCCGCCGGCCAGCTCGTGGTCGGCGGCCTTCGATCCGCACAGCCGTTTTTATGGATATATGTGAGCTCGGTGCGGCTAAAGTGCGGCGACCTGAGTTTGCGACTCGGGCACCGGCGTCGGCCGCCCCGAAAGATGGCCGACGACAGCTGCGACGAGGGTGATTGCTGCTGAAAGGGCGATGCCAAGGGCCAGGTGCACTGTCAACAGAACCGCGCCGACCGCTGCGCCGGCACTGATGAGCAAAACCGCCAGTAGGCGCCGCGGCCACGGTTGGGAGATGCGGGCCGCCAACCAAGAATCCGCAGAGAGCCCGGTAATGGTCGAAGTGACGACCACCGTAGTGACATCTTTGACACCCAGGTGTCGGGCTGCGGCGGCTTGGGCACCCATCGTCGTTGCCATGACCGCAGCGACGGCAATCTCGCTCAATTCCGGGGCTCCGGCGGACTCAAGCCCCAGATATACAGCCAGTGCGGTCAGGGCCAGGCCTACACCCAGCAGGATCCCGGTGGTGACGGCGGACCATGCTGCTTTCAGCCCTCGAAGTGCGCGCCCGGCTATTGCTGCGCCGGCCATAAACCCCCCGAGCGCAACGGCGGGGCCAACAATCGGTAGTCCATCCGCGCCGGCCAGGGCCATACCAAGGATGACCACATTCCCTGTCATGTTGCCGGTGAAGACTTTGTCGAGGCCTAGGTATCCCACGGCGTCGGCCACCCCGGTGGAGAACGTCAAACCCAGCATCAGCCAAAGGTGAATCGTCGCCACCTTGGGGCGATTTCTAGCTTTCACAGTTCCGCCCCGCTCAAGTCAGTGAGCCGGCGGAGGGGGTGGGTCATCGTAAAGGAGCTATCAACTGAATATGTCATAAGCTAATGATATCCAAAGCGGCGAGAATTGGATCCAAAATGACTCAAAGTTATGACCGCAGTAACTGTCAGCCTTGTTGCGTTTGTGATCCCACGTGAATTTCGACAAGTTCCCGTGCCCGGGCGCTGTGCTCAATGGTCAGTTTGCGCGCAAGTTCGGAGTCCCGTTCTTCGATTGCGTCCGCGATGCGCACGTGCTCTTCTGCATTGTCGCTGAGCAATCGAGGGTCCCCTCCGAGCGCTGACCATGTCAGGTTTCTCGGCATCCGGTGATGCAGGGCGTTGATGCTCAAGCTGAGCTGCCTGTTGCCGGAAGCTTGGATAACGGTGCCATGGAAGAGCTCATTGGCTTTGTACCAAAGTTCCTTGGCCTTCTCGTTGAATCCCTTGCGCGCTTCTTCGGCGGCCGCTTCAAACCATTGCCCTGCCTCATGGAGCTTGTCCATTTCGGCCTGAGTGCAGCCGCGTGCCGCGCGGAATGCCGCATGGCCTTCAAGTACGCCACGAACCTCAAAGGCCTCTGCAATATCGCGCATGGAGGGCATCTTCACGCGGGCGCCACGGTTTGCGACAATCTCGACGACGCCGAGTGCCTGGAGTCGGTGGAGCGCTTCGCGTATTGGCATCCGGCTGACCCCGAATTCTTCGGCCAATCTCTCCTGCCGAATCCACGACCCGACACCGAACTCGCCGTCGCTAATTCGTTCCTGAAGTGCGTTGACCAGAAAGTCGACGGTGCGTGCCCGCCCTTCGGTTGGTTGAAGGCGGGTGTCACTGTCAGTGGGGTCAGTCATTGGGTCCTCCAAGATCGATGCTAACGCATTTCAGTCAATTGGATCCTATCTGAATCAAATACCTGTAGGGATGTAGTGACTGAAGCAGCGCAGAGAAGGAAGGTCATCTACCGGCGGCGTAGCCCTGATTGCCTCGTGGGTTTGCGGCCGCACTGACTTGACCGGTCCCGGGATCCCTGAGGACCGTCGATAGGCGCCCCAGGGACCAGGCGTCGACCACGGTCACGTCGTGGCCCCTTTCCCTTAACTCGGCCAGGACCTCAGGCTGAAGACGAGACTCGGCAATGACACCCAGTGCGTTCCACGTTCGTGGCCAGAACGAACTGGCCAGGGCGCTGGTGTGGAATGTCGGTGCATCTATCGCTTCTTGGGGCGCATACCCTCCTACAAGCGTCCTGAGTAGATAGAGCAGCTGCCACTGATCCTGTTGATCACCGCCCGGCGATCCCAAGGAAGCGACCACACGGCCATCTCGCATCAGCAGCGTGGGGCTTAGTGTCGTTCGGGGCCTGGCCCCTGGACGGAGTGCCGAAGGCGAGGATTCGTCCAGCCACGTCATCTGCAGTCGCGTCCCGAGGGCGAAGCCCAACTCGGGGATCGCGGGGGAGGACTGTAACCAGCCGCCCGATGGCGTCGCGCTGACCATGTTTCCGTATCTGTCGACGACGTCCAGATGGCAAGTGTCTCCCCGGGTTTCGCCCGTTATCCGGACGGTGGGTTCGCCGGCGCCCAGCGCGGAGGTCGAATCAAGGGCATTAACAAGTGGGGGCCTGTGCGCAGGGATTCCGGGCAAAGCTCCCGGCCGGAAGTCCTTTGATGCATAGTCCGAAATGAGCTGAGCCCGGTCCCTGCCGTATGCGTCGGAGTACAAGGCTGTGAGATCGGCCGGCTCCGCGCGCGAGTCACCGTAAAAGGAATCCCGGTCAGCCATGGCGAGCTTCAGTGCTTCGATGATGGTGTGGGCGCCGAGGGCTGTTGATGGATCCAAATGTTCATCGTCGAAATTCTTAAGGATAGCCAGACACTGCAAAAGTACCGGTCCCTGCGACCAGAAACCCGCTTTGACAACAGTCGTTCCACGGAAGTCCATGGATACCGGTTCTTCGCTGCAGACGTTGAAGTCAGAGAAGTCACTGAGGCCGATAACTCCCGCGTGATCTGTTCCGGACGAGTGCCTATGGGGCCTGCGTGCGAAAGTGGTAAGGGCTTGGGCGACAAAACCTTCCTTCCACTCCTTGAGGGATTCACGGATCCTGCCCTGGCGCGTATTAGCCGCGCTACCGGCTTCAACCAATCGTTTCAGGACATTGGCGTAAGCTACATTTTTGACGTTGTCCCCCGCTGCCGGAAGTTTCTGGTCCGGGATCCAAAGCGACGCGGAAGTAGGCCAGTGTTGCTCAAAATGCACTGCCATGGTGCCGATCACTGCCGCCGCTTGATGACCTAAAGGGTGACCATTCTCTGCGTAGTGGATGGCGTACTCGAGCACTTCTGCCAATTCCCACGTTCCGTGGTCGGCCAGCAATGTCATCCAGGCTTCGACGGCCGCCGGGACAGCTGCCGCAAGCGCTCCGGCACCAGGCACTGAATCGAGACCCTCCGCGGTAAAGTGCTGAATAGTGGCTCTCGCCGGAGCTGGTCCCTGACCCATCAGAACGCGCGGATCCCGGCCCCTGGGTGCGTAGAGCGCCACCATGTCACCAGCAGGCCCGTTGAGGTGGGGTTCAACGACGTGCAGCACGAAGCCAGCCGCTACGGCTGCGTCGAACGCGTTGCCCCCACGCTCCAAAACAGACTGGGCACTCGCCGTAGCCAGCCAATGGGTGGAGGCGCTCATGCCGAACGAGCCCCGAAGAGTGGGCCGGGTAGGCGTCGCAGCCGCCGTCGTGTATTTCGTTGCAAAACCTGTGTGCGTCATGAGCCTAGTGTATTCAATTTTTCCATTTTTGGATCCAATTTGTGAGTCTAGTTCTCGTCTACTTCCGCGCTGGCGGGAAGGGGAGTGGATCGGCCCCATCCTAAGTCCTTAGTGAGATGATCCAGGAGTGGTTGAACCCGATAGGGCAGCGGGGTGGAGACCGTAAGCGTTGTGTTGGTGTGCCGAACGCCGGGAATGTCCACCATTCTGGCTGCAGCGGACTGAACTCCCTGCAGGGTGGTGGAGGCAACCCGGACCATGAGGTCTTCGCGTCCTGCCTGCGTAGTGACTTCAAGAACCTCCGGGATCCTGCTGAGTGCATCGACCACCTTTGCGAGCTGGCGCTGGTCCAATTCCAAGCCAATGAAGGCTTGGACGGGGATGCCCGCTGCCTCCAAGTCCATCACAGGGGCGAATCCCTTGAGTATGCCTGCGCCTTCCAGCCGTTGAAGTCTTCCCAGAACCGTATTCCGTGAAATTCGCAGTTGCACTGCCAGTTCCGCTACTCCCACCCTGGCCTTACTGTGCAGCCGCTTGAGGAGTTCGGCGTCAAGCTTGTCAATGGTGATCATTTTGTTCAGCTGCCCCTTCGAGTGCATCGCGCCAAGTGGACGATTCGTATAGTTGCTAACGAATGTGTTGACCATATCACCATGCTTACATCACGATTGTGGAACAGATCCATATTGGATCCAATTATCCGGCATCAGGAGGCACCACGTGTATGCGGCGTTATTGATCAAGCCCGACATGGGCAGGGACGGTACCTTCGACGTCGACGTTGATCAGACCAGCGGTCACGAACTCGTACGGATCATTCGTGACAGAGATACGGGACTGAGGGCGATCGTGGCGATCCACGACTCTTCCCTCGGCCCGGCACTGGGGGGAACACGCTTCTTTCCCTACAGGGATGAAAAGGAAGCCCTCACAGATGTCCTGCGGTTGTCCGAGGGAATGACGCTCAAGGCAGCCGCTGCTGGACTTCCGCTTGGCGGTGGCAAAGCGGTAATCATCGGGGACCCCCGGACTGAAAAGTCTCGGGAGCTGCTTGAAGCGTACGGCAGGTTCGTGGACATGTTTGCGGGCGGATACATCACTGCAGGGGACGTGGGGACGACGGCGTCCGACATGGACATCATTGGTTCCCAAACCCGTTGGGTGGTAGGCCGCAACACGGGAGGATCCGGAGACAGCGGGTTTTCTACGGCCTTGGGTGTGTACTCGGCCATGCAAGCCGGCGCGGTACACCTTTGGGGCAGTGCGGGGCTTTCGGGACGCAGCGTCGGTGTAGAAGGTGCGGGAAAGGTTGGGGGCCAGCTTGTCCGTCTGCTCGTGGACGCAGGTGCGAAAGTGGTCCTTGCCGATCGTGACCCCGAGGCGGTGGAGCGCACCGTCCAAGCTAATCCCGGGATAGCCACAGCGTCTGCAGTACTGGATCAGGAAATCGACGTCTACGCTCCTTGTGCTTTGGGAGCCACCCTGAACGAAACGACAATCCCCTCCCTGAGGGCGCGATTGGTTTGTGGTGCTGCCAATAATCAATTATTGACTGCGGAGGGTGAAAGCCAACTCCACTCACAGGGCACCCTCTGGATACCCGATTACGTTGCCAATGCCGGTGGCTTGATTCAGGTCTCATCCGAGGTCTGCGATCCAGGCGTAGAAGACGTAACTACCCGAATTGCAATGATCGGCGCCGCGGTCACCGAGATGCTCAGCACAGCACGGGATGGTTCGAAAACCCCGGCAATGGCAGCTCGGGAAATTGTGCAGCGCCGTCTTGCCGATGCAACAGGAGGCCGCGCATGACTGCCGAACCAATCCAGCTACTAAGCCAGGATGGAAACCTTTTATCACACCCTGATTTGTCTCTTGATCAGGACACCGTAGATGGCGCTGCCCTCTTACGAGACATGATCATGACCCGCAGGGTCGACACCGAGGCAATCGCGCTGCAACGCCAGGGAGAACTTGGACTGTGGCCATCCCTGCTGGGTCAGGAAGCAGCACAAGTAGGAGCCGCCGCCTCACTGGCGGAAAGGGACGTTGTTTTTCCTACCTACCGCGAACACGGTGTGGCGTGGTGCCGTGGGGTGGATCCGGTAAACCTCTTGGGACTCTTTCGAGGCACAACCCTGGGTGGCTGGGATCCCACGGAGAACAACTTCAACCTCTACACACTGGTCATTGGCGCCCAAACCCTTCATGCAGTGGGATATGCGATGGCCATAGTGCGCGACGGGGACGTCGGGACTGGCAATCCTGAACGTGACCGTGCGGTCCTGGTGTTCCTTGGTGATGGGGCCTTGAGCGAAGGAGAAACCAACGAGGCGTTCATCTGGGCTGCGGCCCAGAATCTTCCGGTTGTCTTCTTCTGTCAAAACAATCAATGGGCGATTTCGGCTCCCTACTCTGTCCAAAGCCGGGTTTCCGTCGCACAGCGCGCCCAAGGGTTCGGTTTTCCCGGCATACGAGTCGACGGCAACGACGTCCTGGCATGCCTGGCGGCAACCCGCGACGCAATGGCATCGGCCAGAGCGGGGAACGGCCCAACGCTCATCGAAGCATTCACGTACCGGCGCAATCCGCACACGACCTCGGACGATGACGGACGATACCGCTCAGGCGCAGAAAACGACGTATGGGCATCACTGGACCCAATCGAACGCCTCAGCAACTATCTGACAGCAGCTGGACTAATTGATCAATCGTTTTTAGATCGGATCGCCCAGGAAGAACAGGAATTGGCCGAAAGGCTCAGGGCCGGCTGCCGCTCCGCCAAGGACCCTGCCCCCGATCTGC
Source organism: Arthrobacter sp. 9V (assembly GCF_902506065.1). Lineage (GTDB taxonomy): Bacteria > Actinomycetota > Actinomycetes > Actinomycetales > Micrococcaceae > Arthrobacter. The sequence continues at coordinate 2,482,531 of NZ_LR732912.1, read as the reverse complement.
CCTTTAGAACTACGTACACCGACATCACAGCAGAACTTGAACGCCAAATGAATGACCATAAGGCGTTTGTGGAGGCAGCAGAATGAGCAAGCAGCTGAGCACCATGCCGATCGCGCACGCCCTGAACGCCGGGCTGCGGGAAGCGATGGAAGAGAATGACAAAGTCATGCTGATGGGAGAAGACATCGGCCAATTGGGCGGAGTTTTCAGGGTCACCGACGGGCTCCAAAAGAGCTTCGGCGATCTAAGGGTCGTGGATTCTCCACTGGGTGAAGCAGGGATCATCGGAAGTGCCATAGGTCTCGCAATGGCAGGCTATCGACCGGTTTGCGAGATCCAGTTTGACGGTTTTGTGTTTCCTGCACTGAACCAGATCATTACTCAGCTCGCAAAGTACAGGCACCGATCAGAGGGCAGAGTGAGTCTACCTGTAGTAATCCGTATACCGGTCGGAGGAGGTATCGGCGCGATCGAGCACCACTCCGAGTCTCCGGAAGCCTATTTTGCCCATACTGCAGGCCTGAAGGTGGTCAGCCCGTCGTCGCCGCAGGAGGCATATGACATGATCCGTTTGGCAGTGCGCAGCCAGGACCCTGTGGTGTTCCTCGAACCCAAGCGCTCCTACTGGCTCAAAGGCGAGGTAGACCCAGCCCGGGCGCCTCAGCCTTTGGAGAAGGCAACTGTAGTCCGACCCGGAAATGACTTGACTCTTGTAACCTACGGGGCCCTGGTTCCCGTGGCCCAAAAAGTCGCCGACGTATGCGCCGAAGAAGGCCGCAGCATTGAGGTTGTTGATCTCCGATCACTGTCCCCGATTGATGATGCCACGATCATCGAGTCAGTAGAACGCACCGGTCGTCTGGTCGTCGCCCACGAGGCTTCCCGCACGGCAGGATTGGGCGCGGAGATCGCCGCCCGAGTCCAAGATGCAGCCTTCCACTCTTTGGAGGCTCCAATCATCAGGGTCACCGGTTACGACACGCCGTACCCACCGAGCCGGCTTGAAGAAGACTGGCTGCCCGGGTTCGACCGCATTCTCGACGCCGTTGACCAGAGCTTCAACTACTAACGGAACCGGAACCATGACTATCAAAGAATTTGCCCTTCCGGATGTGGGTGAGGGCCTCACAGAAGCAGAAATCGTAAAATGGTTGGTCAAGAGCGGAGACCATGTCACGGTCAACCAAGCCATTGTGGAGATTGAAACCGCAAAATCGCTGGTGGAACTACCATGTCCCTTCGCAGGAGAAGTCCGCGAACTGCTGGCCGAACAGGGCGAAACAGTTGATGTGGGACGCGCGATCATCAGCATAACGACCTCGTTGACCGAAAACTCCAGCACAAACCAGCCATCCACGGATGCGAAGGAATCTGTGGCCGATGATCGGAACCCGAAGCTGTTGGTGGGTTATGGGGCCCGGGAAACCGTGGCCAAACGACGGCGGTCGCGGACAACGGGACCAGAGAAGCAGTTTCGCCACGCTCCCGCAGTATCAGTGAGCCGGCCCAAAGCAAGCCCGCCGGTGAGGAAGCTGGCGAAAGACCTGGGATTGGACCTTCACACCATCGAACCAACAGGTAACGATGGAATAAGGACCCGCGAAGATGTGCTGAGGGAGGCACACTCGGTCAGCCCATCCAACGCTCCTGCAGTTCAGCCGGCCTCTGCAGGAGCAGTCACCCCCGGCGACATCCGAATTCCCATTAAGGGCGTTCGTAAACACACTGCCGCAGCGATGGTCCAGTCAGCATTCACGGCACCGCATGTCACAGAATTCGTCGCCGTCGATATCACGCGCACTTTGGAACTGAAGGCCGAAATCAGTCGCCGCAGAGAATTCTCAGGAATCAAGCTCACGCCTCTGACCTTCGTAGCCAGTGCCTTCCTGAAGGCACTTCAAAGAACGCCGGAAGCAAATGCCAGCTGGGACGAGGAAGCTCAGGAGATCGTGCAATTCGCGCAAATCAACCTAGGCATCGCGGCAGCCACACCCCGCGGTCTCATGGTTCCCAACGTCAAAGGCGCCCAGCAGATGGGCCTCCTCGAACTAGCGGGAGCGATTGGAGACTTGGCAGCTACGGCCCGTGCGGGCAAAACCGAACCTCAGGCTATGTCCCAAGGCACCGTGACCATCACAAACATCGGCGTGTTCGGCATCGATTCCGGAACCCCCATACTCAACCCCGGGGAAGCTGCGATTCTGGCGGTCGGAACTGTCCGTCGGACTCCCTGGGTTGTGGAGGACGAACGCGGGGAAAGGATCGAACCAAGGTCCATCCTTCAACTGGCTCTCTCTTTCGACCATCGCATCATAGACGGGCAGCAAGGTTCTCAGCTGCTGGCCGACACCGCTGCTCTGCTCCGCGAACCAGGGCTCGCATTTCTATAGAGCACGCCCGCAGCCAACCTGAGAGACATGAGACAGGCCGGACATGGAGACGAACCAAGCCTTCCTGGTCACTGACTGGACCATCCTCATCGGAGCCATGGTTCATGTTTGGCAGGACCGACGCATTCTTCGTATGGGTGTCGTTGAGACAGTTTCGACAGACGGCCGCGTCATCTGGCTCGAGCAGGGGCATGGCTTCGGCCGGCAAGTGGTGGACAAGGGGTCGGGATTCCAGATCCTGATATCCGAACAACAACTCAGATCCATCGGCAAGCTCCAGTAGCACAAATCCACCATTAGCTGACCCTGATAAGAAAAGAGGAAAAATGCCAGTGCTCAAAGAGGCAATGCCGACGGTATGCACACCCACTGCCCAGCATGAGGACCTACCGCCATACCCTGAAGCCGACCTTCTGTTCCTCTCCGACCTCCTCACCTCAGAGGAATACGCCAGGCTCCAGAGCGCACGGGACTTCTTTCAGCAAGAGGTACGGACCCTAGCTGTTGACTATTGGAACAGAGCCGAATTCCCCTTCGAACTCCTTCCCCGTCTTGCCGAACAGCAACTGACATGCCTGAACAGCCAAGGACATTTGCTAGCGGGCTTGATTCAGATGGAATTCGCCCGTGCTGATACCTCCATCTCCACCTTCTTCGGGGTGCATGACGAGCTCTTCACCGCCGCCATCAGGGAACTCGGGTCTGAGGACCATCGCCGAAGAATTCTTCCCGAGCTGCTGTCGCTCAAAAAAATTGGAGCATTCGCCCTCACAGAGCCGCTGCACGGATCGGACATCTCACGGGAAATGCAGACGACGGCGACCCAAGACGGCGGCGATTGGATCTTGAACGGCCACAAGCGGTGGATTGGAAATGCCACTTTCGCTGATTACGTTTTGGTGTGGGCCCGTGACACCGCAGACGGGCAAATCAAGGGCTTTATCGTAGAAAAGGGCACCCAGGGCTTCCATACACAGGCAATCACCAACAAGACCGCCGTTCGGATAATCCAAAACGCCAACATCACTTTGGATAACGTTCGAATTCCCTTCACCAACTGGCTGCCCGGAACAAACACTTTCCGTGACGCCAATTCCCTTCTCCTGCACTCCCGGGTCTGGGTCAGCTGGCAAGCGGTGGGACAGCAGCTTGCAGCATTCGACGTTGCCCGGGCCTATGCCTTGCAGAGGCAACAGTTCGGCAAACCCATCGCGTCATTCCAACTCATTCAGGAACAGTTGGCCAGAATGGCCGGAAACGCCACCATGTCGCTCTCTCTTATGATCCAGCTTGCCCGCCTCAAGGAATCGGGGAGGCTCACCATGGACCACGCGGCTCTGGCTAAGGCGAGTTGTACAGGTCTGATGCGCAGCACCGTTGCACTTGGCAGGTCCATCGTTGGCGGAAACGGAATCAGTACCGACTTTGAGATGGCGAAAATCTTTGCGGACGCCGAGGCCATCTATTCGTACGAGGGAAGCTACGAAATCAACGCCCTCTTGGTCGGCCGGGCGGTAACCGGGATCTCCGCATTCGGCTGATACCCCCGCGACCTACTTCAGCACACCCCAACGGAGGAGCACCTCAATGGAAATCAACAACACCGCAGCAATCGTCACCGGTGGCGCGTCTGGACTGGGCGCGGCAACCGTTCGTGCACTGGCCCTGAATGGCTGCTCGGTATTCGCCGTGGATCTGGAGGAATCAATCCAGAACGCTGAGCCCGTGGCCGGCGTGGAGTACCTCGCCGCCGATGTCACCGACCCAGGACAGGTCCGCACTGCCATCGTGAAGGCATCAGCCGGACTCCCTCTCCGGACGGTTGTCAACTGTGCCGGGATCTTGCCAACAATGCGAATCCTCGGCAGCAAAGGAGTCCATGACTCCGCGCTCTTCATGAAAGTTGTCCAAATCAACCTAGTGGGTTCGTTCAACGTTCTGTCGGCCGCAGCTGAAGCAATCTCGAAGACGGCCGCCGATGAGCAAGGACAGCGCGGTGTCATCATCAACACGGCCTCGATCGCGGCGTTTGAAGGGCAAATAGGCCAATCCGCCTATGCCGCATCAAAGGCCGGAATCGTGGGCCTGACCTTGCCTGCTGCGCGGGACCTGGCTCCGTTCGGCATACGAGTGAACACCATTGCACCGGGCATTGTTGAAACCCCCATGATGGCGTCCGTCAGCGAAGAGGTGCGCAAAGGCCTCGCCGCAGACGTCACATTCCCTAAACGGTTGGCCCGCCCCGAGGAATTTGCCCAGCTCGCCCTATCGATCATTGAACACGACTACCTCAATGGGGAAACCATCCGCATGGACGGCGCCCTGCGGATGGCATCCCGCTAAACGAGAACTCCATCCCGGACGCCCACGACTTATCCCGAAGGACACACATGAACAAGCACTCGCCAGTAAAACACATCCCGCCACGACCGGACGACGTGGTGATCGTAGGGGGAGCCAGAACCCCACACGGCAAGCTAAACGGCCAACTGGCCAGCCTGACAGCCGTAGATCTCGGCGCGGCTGCCGTCAGCGGGGCACTCGAAAAGGCAGGAATCGATCCCTCTTTGGTTGACGCAGTCGTGATAGGGCAAGTAGTCCAAGCCGGCTCAGGTCAAAACCCCGCCCGCCAGACATCGCTCAAAGCCGGCATTCGGCCCGAAGCGCCCGCAACGACCGTGAACAAAGTATGCCTTTCGGGTCTTACCGCCGTTATTGACGCCGCCCGCCTTATCCGTGCCGGAGACGTCCAAGTGGTAGTGGCAGGGGGACAGGAGTCCATGACAAGGAGTCCGCACCTGCTGCCGGGGGCACGCCAGGGTTGGCTCTACGGTCAGGGGATCATGGAAGATTCGCTCGTTCGGGATGGGCTCAGTGACGCCCAGGAGGCCGTCTCCATGGGGATTCTTACGGAGCGCGGAAACGAAGTTCACGGAATTGAACGGCTCGAGCAGGACGAAGTGGCAGCGGCTTCACACCGGCGAGCCGCCCAAGCTGCCCAGGGAGGGGTCTTCAACGACGAGATCGTTCCCATCACCGTCAGGCCAAAAAAGGAAGAGCCCCGAGTCCTCAAGCATGACGAGCAGGTGCGCCCCGCCACGGACGTGGAGACCCTGGCCAAACTCCCTCCAGCTTTCGACGCAAATGGGAGCATAACAGCGGGCAATGCTTCCCCACTCACCGACGGCGCTGCAGCCGTTGTCCTCACCAGCCGGGCAAATGCGGAAACTCCTCAACTGCCAGATACTTGCAGTTGTGGGCGCTCCCGGCCAAGTGGCCGGTCCAGACAACTCTCTGCATTCCCAGCCAGCACATGCCATCTCATCCGCACTGGCCAAGTCGGGGTGGACAGTAGAGCAACTCGATTTCATCGAGATCAACGAGGCTTTCGCGGCTGTCGCTGTGCAATCCCTCAAAGAACTGAACATTCCCTTGGACCGCTGCAACATACACGGCGGAGCCATCGCGCTGGGCCACCCAATCGGCGCGTCCGGAGCGCGGATTGCGCTGCACGCAGCAAAAGAGCTGTTCCGCCGCGGCACAGGAAGGGCAGTAGTGGCCCTTTGCGGCGGGGGTGGCCAAGGCGAAGCACTTCTGCTCTACCGAAACTAGTCGTCCCGGCTCTGAGGAACACCCGTCGGGCATCCGAGCGCGCCAAGTTCTCCGTCCGCCAATTCCAGGATGAATTGATGACACCAACCTATGAAGTCCGCGTTGACAAGAATTGCTTCGTGGCAGCTCCGAAGGGACTGTTCTAAATGCTGTACTCCAAAGTCACTCCGGAGCAGAAGCGCGTAAAGCTGCGGGAATTGCTGTCTTCAGGGATAGTGCAGCAGTTCCCCGGTGCGTTCAATCCGCTCTCGGCACGGCTGATCGAAGAGAAGGGCTTCGCCGGGGTCTACATCTCCGGCGCCGTCCTGGCCAACGACCTCGGCCTCCCGGACATCGGCCTGACCACCCTGACCGAGGTAGCTACCCGGGCAGGGCAGATCGCCCGCATGACGGACCTGCCCTCCCTGGTGGACGCAGACACCGGCTTCGGTGAACCCATGAACGTAGCCCGCACCATCCAGGAACTCGAAAACGCCGGCCTGGCCGGCTGCCACATCGAGGACCAGTTCAACCCCAAACGCTGCGGACACCTGGACGGCAAAAACGTGGTGGACATCGACACCGCCACCAAACGCATCCGCGCCGCAGCAGACGCCCGCCGGGACCCGAACTTCCTCATCATGGCCCGCACCGACATCCGGGCAGTCGACGGAATCCAGGCCGCGCAGGACCGCGCCAAAGCACTCGTAGACGCCGGCGCCGACGCGATCTTCCCCGAAGCCATGCGCGACCTGGACGAGTTCCAGGCCATCCGCGACGCCGTGGACGTGCCCATCCTGGCCAACATGACCGAGTTCGGCAAAAGCGATCTCTTCACCGTCGAGCAGCTCCAGGGTGTTGGCGTGAACATGGTCATCTACCCCGTCACCCTCCTCCGCATTGCCATGCGGGCGGCAGAGGGAACCCTGAACACCCTCAAGAGGCTGGGTACTCAAGAGGTACGCGTCGGCGAAATGCTCACGCGTGCGCGCCTCTACGAACTCGTCGACTACGAGGCCTATAACCAATTCGATACCGGCGTATTCAACTTTGAAGCGCCCTCGCTCTTCACAATGACAAAGGAGTCACGATGACCATTCAGCAGGAAGTAGTGCAAGCGCCCGAAGTTCGTAGAGGATTGGCCGGCGTTGTGGTGGATTACACCGCCGTCTCGAAGGTCAACCCGGAGACCAACTCGCTGCTGTACCGCGGCTACCCGGTCCAGGAATTGGCCGCCAAGTGCAGCTTCGAAGAAGTGGCGTACCTGCTGTGGAACGGCGAACTGCCCAACGAAACCCAGCTCGCGGAATTCGCGGGCCGGGAACGCGCAGGCCGCGCCCTGGACCCCGTGGTCAAAACGGTCGTGGACGCCTTGCCCACCACCGCCCACCCCATGGACGTCTGCCGCACGGCTGCCTCCGTGCTCGGCGCCCGGCACGAACTGGCCGAGGATTCCTCGCCCGAGGCAAACATGAAGAAGGCAATCGACCTCTGGGCTGCCATGCCCGCAGTGGTCGCCTACGACCAACGCCGCCNACCCCGGCCCTGAGCGGGACCATCCTTGAGGGCGTCACACGCATGTCCGTCATCCAGGTGGCCAAGGACATGGGCCGCGAAGTCACCGAGCGCAAGATCACCCTCGACGAATGGCGCGACGGCGTGGCATCCGGTGAGATCACCGAGGTCTTCGCATGCGGTACGGCAGCAGTGATCACGCCGATTGGTGTGCTCATGGACGCCACCGAATTCATTGGTTCCGAGGATGCGAAGGCCGGGGAAACCACCATGGCCATCCGCGCCCAGCTCCTGGGCATCCAAACCGGAACCGTCGAGGACACCCACGGCTGGCTGACCCGCCTGGTCTAAGTTTCGGCCCTTGTTGGGGTTGGGCTACAAGGTGGTGGAGAAAGGTGCTCTCAGATTCTCTTCGGAGTTGCCATAGAACGTGTTGAAGACATCCTCCGTGCAAGCCGTGTCAACTCGGCATTCTCGATGCCAAGTACAGATAAGTGAGTAAACCCAATGAAGAAGCGCGCATTTCGTCGAGCCCTAACCGGTGAACATTGTCCTGCATCAGGCTGGTGGTCCCCGGGTGACAGTATGAGCCCTGCGCTGTTTGTGAGCGAGGGCACCTTGATGCCAACTTCAAACGATGAACCCGCTATCTGGCACCTGGTGACTGTTCCGCGAACAGCCAATGCCAGGTGGCTAGACATATCTGGCGAGTCGACACGACGCGTCCGCAGGAACAACGACGTGTAGTTTTGCCTCGTCTAACGCTCAGGCATTTCCTCTGACTCGTCCATTTTCAACTCGTCAGTAAGCTTCCACGTGGGCGCGAACGTTGCAGTCGTCGGGCTCGTCGAGGGCTACGGATCCGGGGCTGACGCGAACGTGCACGGCGGACTCCTTCCAATCGGCAGTGAAAATTATTTGCTTGTTTCCACTATGCCGAGAGGCGGGAAGCGTCAGGAAGACGAGCTTTTGGATAGCCGGTATTGCTGAGATTTATGCCTTACTGGAAGGTTCCTGAATACTGGCCATAAGGTAGGACGTCACCATGCCCGTCAGCTTTTCCGAGATCTCCGGCCACTCCAGCTTTCCGCTTCCTTCCATGGTGCTTCCCAAACCAAGCCTTCGCGCGATGACGCTGTAGGAAACGTTGAAACACCAGTCAATCTCATCCTGCCCAAGGTACGCGCCAGTCCATTTGCGCAGCACGGCAGCGAAGTTCCCTGCGTGTACCGCATGGGATGCTGCACCTCTTTGCGAGACGGTTTCATCGTTCATGGCTCGGAGCATGAAGGGGCGAAGAGGCGCCAACAATCGTCCGGTTCGATTACTTCTGCCTCAGGAACCGTGTTTTTGTCGGTCATGTGCAGATCCTACGGCCGCATTCCGGCCTCCAACAGTGCCCAAAGGCCCGGCAACCAGTCGCCCTCGAACTGCTGGTTGGGACATCCTCCTGGTGGTCATCTCAATGGCCCTTTTCGGGGGAGTGGACCACCAGGACCGGGCAGTGCGCGTGCGCGACGCAGGCCGAACTGACCGAACCCAGAAGAAGTCCCCCAAAACCACCGTGACCGCGTCGGCCTACCACCAAAAGTGAGGCATGCTTGCTGCCTTCAACGAGCCCTGCACGGGGCGAACGTTGGAGCAGCCGGGAACTGACGTTCCTGGGCTTCTCCGTACCGAAAGCCTCCACCACGGCCTTATCGAGTTGCTCCTCGGCATCATGGGCAAATCCATCTATGCCCATGGCCAGATATCCCTCGTATCCCAAGGGCATCTCCCAGCACCCCCACGCTTCAAGCGGTGCGTTGAGCGCCACTGCAATACGCTGTCCTTGGCGTAGCGCCTCCACCGATGCTTGGGATCCGTCGACGCCAACAATAATCTTGCGGGGGTCAAGCAAGCTTGCCATCATGTGCTCCTCTGGTTTCCGTATGCTCTGGCGATGGCCGAGGGTTACTCAGCCCATGCAGTTGGGCGGGAATCTCTCCGGTGGCGGGCGTTTGTCCGAACGCGTGGACTCCTGTGGCGGGAGCGGTCACCCTCCTGCCTACCCTCCAGCATGCGTGTCGCAGGAAACAGGGCCGAAAGTCACGGTCACGGCTGCCGGCGTTGAACCTGCCGGCGCCGTTCTACAGGAAGCGGGGTAGGAAGCCTGCTGATTTCAACCAAGGTCAGGTCCGTGGTTGGGGGATGGGCTTCGGGAAATGTGACCTTCGGCCCTGTTTGATGTTGTTTGTTCACGCCATTCTGGCAGGAAGGAACGTCACAGCTGCTAGGAGGACGGCATGGACCAGGACAGGTCATGGGGCAAGATTGTTGTGGGTGTGGATGGTTCGGACGCGTCCATCGAGGCGCTCCGGGAGGCCCGGCGTCTTGCCGTCCCGTTGGGCGCAACGGTTGAGGCCATTGCGTATTGGGATTTCCCGCCGGTCTACGAGGGCTATCTGGCCGTGGGTGTCACGGGTTTTGAGGAAGCTGCCGGGCAAGTGCTGAAGGAGTCGGTCGAGAAGGCTTTCGGCATTGAGGTGCCGGACAACGTGGTCTCCCATTTGGAACAAGGCCATCCTCGGCAAGGACTGATCAAAGCCAGCCGCGGAGCGCAAATGATAGTCGTCGGCAGACGCGGCCACGGTGGATTCGGTGGTCTACTGATGGGATCGGTCAGCTCCGCCTGCGTCGCTCACGCACATTGCCCGGTTCTTGTAGTGCATACCCCGGAAAAGGAAGCATGAAATGACTGCCCGGCGTTGCTCTCAGTCGGAGTGCTTGATCGGGCTGATCCGCGCAATAATCGTAGGACACGGCAATTTGGTGAGAACCGCATGCGCTGTCGAGCCCAACAAGAGCCGTTTGAAACTTCCCCGTCCACGGCTGCCGACCACCAGCAACTGTGCAGTGGCCCCGGCCGCGAGCAATGCTTCCGCGGGCCGTTTGTGAGTGTCGAGGACCCGATGCACCACCAAATCCGGGTATTTGTCCGCCAAGCCGGCGACGGTCTCGGCCAAGACTACGCGCTCCTCTTCTGTGATGACCTCGAAGTAGTTGGTGTGGGGAACACCGCGGGTAACCCAAGGTTCCGGCGTGAGGAAGGCATGGAGAACAGTCAGCTCCTGGCCTTGGCGGTCGGCCTCGGCCGCGGCAAACGCGACGGCCTGTGTGGACTCTTCGGAACCATCCACGCCCACCACGATCCCTTTGCGGTTAGTCATGTCGTGCTCACCGACAACTGCGACAGGACAATGTGCAACGGCAGCAACCTGTAATGCACGATCGGTCAGGGAGCCGCCGGCCCAACCATGGCCGGAACCGATGACCACCATGGCTGCCTTTTTAGACCTTTTGCCCAATGCATATCCGACTCCGCCCGAGACGAGATCGGTGGTCACTTTGACGGTAGGTTCCATCTTGGCGGCCCGGTCCCTTGCAGCAGCAAGAAAGTTGACGCCGGATTCCCGGATCCACTCGTTGTACCCCACGGCGTCGTACACCCACCGGTCGTCCACTGCATGGACAAGCAGTACCGGCAGCCTCAGGGTGGCTGCTCGATGCATGGCCCACCCCATGGCAGCCTCGCTGCTGGGGGAATCGTTGACGCCGACGACGATTGCTTCATTCATGGCTGGGCCCGTTCTTCGTTGATGGGTTCCCCGGACGTCGGCCGGGGCCTTGTTGCCAGTTTGTACCGGTTACCTAGGGCAGGTAAGGGTCGAAAGTCCTTGCTCCGGTCCGAACCACCTCGGCCCCGATCATGATGTCCAGCCCAGACCCTCACGAAAGCACTTCCCGACGTGGCCTGAAGTCCCACTAGCGGCAGGGTCCTTGGGCCCTTGTGGGCAGGGCCGGCAGTCAGCAAGAATTTGGAAGGGCCACAATACGAGCTCTCGATATCGCGGCTATCCGCCGCCGGACAGGAGAATCATGGATCGCCCGGAAACAGCAGGCCAGGCCACAGGCGTTTTCCCCGGAGAGCCAATCCGCATTTTCATCCTCGACGACCATGAGTTGGTTCGTAGAGGCCTCCAGGAACTTTTGGAAGGCGAAGGATTCGTGGTCGTCGGCATGTCCGGTTCGGCGGAAGAAGCGACCCGCCGGATTCCCGCATTACGTCCCGATGTAGCTGTTCTGGACGCCCGGTTGCCGGACGGCACCGGAATCGAGGTATGCCGGGACGTTCGCTCCATCGACCCTGCAGTGAATTGCCTGATTTTGACAAGCTACGACGACGAACAAGCCCTCCGCGCCGCTGTCCTTGCGGGGGCCGCAGGCTACGTACTGAAGGAAATTGGGGGCACAGACCTCCTCGGCGCCATACGAAAAGCCGCAGGCGGCGAGTCGTTGTTCGACGAAGCTGTCAAGACGAGAATCATTCAGGGCCTCACGGCTCCAAAGAGGGAAGATCCCAGAACGGCATCCCTCACGCCCCAAGAGCGACGGGTCCTTGAATATGTTGGACAAGGTATGACCAACCGCCAAATCGGCGAGGATATGCTCCTCGCAGAAAAAACGGTCAAGAACTACGTCTCATCCCTGCTGGCCAAACTCGGATTTGAGCGCAGAACCCAGGCGGCGGTGTTCATGGCTCAAACACCTGGAGAGGATGCCGGTTCCCTGCGCTGAACGATCAGCTGAGCGGAACACACCATCTCACGGATGTCCCGTTGCCAGGCGTGCTGACGATGGTACTGGTGCCGTTCATCTCCAAAGCACGTCGGGCTAAGTTGGCCAGACCGTTTCCCGGGGCAGGCTCCACAAACCCGCATCCGTCGTCCACGACTTCCAGGTTCAGGCGTCCGTTGGCCACTGATACGGAGACATTGATCGATTGAGCTCCTGAGTGGCGCACTGCATTGCTAAGGCTCTCAGACAGGACGGCCAGCAGGTGTTTGATGATGGCGTCGTCATCTACCGAGTCAACGGGGCCAGCCAACGTTAGATGTGGCGCGTAGGACAGGGACTGGGCAGCGGTCTGGATGGACTGGAGGATGCGGCCGCTCAACGGCTCTCGTTCACGGCTATTGTCCTGCAGTGAATAGATGGTGTTCCGGAGGTCGCGGATGCTTGTGTCCAGTTCTTCCGTGACAGCGTCAATCCTGCTCAAGGCAGACTCGCCGGTGGTGAAATGCCGTAGGCTTTGAACGCTCAGTCCAGCTGCGAACAGACGTTGTATGACCAGGTCGTGGAGATCCCGGGCGATCCTGTCCCTGTCGGAGAAGACCACTACTTGTTCCCGTAGCCGGTGAATCCGTTCCAGGGCCAGTGCGAGGGCAACGTGCGAACCGAAGACCGCCCCCATTTCAGCATCGGTCTTTGAAAAACAGCCGGTACCGGGATCGCGGGCAAGGACCAAGAGGCCGTGGTGGGCTCCTTGGGCGCTGAGGTCGATGATCAAGAGTTTGGCTGCGGCTCCTTCACGAGCAATGCCGAGCAGTTTCGGGGAATCATCAAGGCATACTGGCTTCCCGGTGCTTGCAACTGCCTGGACTTCGGGGGCTTCCATATCCAAGGACACGCCAGCGAAATCGGTGCTGTGCGCTCCGGCGGTGCCGGCAACTACGTAAGTACCATTCGGGGATGGAACAAGGATCAAGGCCAGATGGCTACCTGACTCCCGGAGGGCTCTCGCCGCGATCAGGTCCAGAGCCGAGTTCTCAGCCTGGTCCCTTTGCTCGCCGCCCAGCATTCTTCCTGTAACGTCCATGCAGGCTTCCAGCCAGGATGCCCGTCGCCTTGCGTCTTCATACAGCCGGGCATTCTCGATTGCCACCCCGGCCGCTGCAGCCAGCGCCACGGCCAGGTCCTCATCTTCGGGAGTGAAGTCCCCGCCACCTTCCTTTTCGGTCAGGTATAGGTTGCCGAACACCACGTCCCTTACCCGTACCGGAACCCCAAGAAATGACTTCATGGGTGGGTGGTGTCGCGGAAATCCATAGGCTTTAGGGTGGTGGCTGAGATCGTGGAGGCGCAGCGGTGCCGGCTCGCTGATGAGCAGTCCGAGGACGCCGTGGCCAGTAGGAAGCGGGCCGATGCGTTGAGCGAGCTCGTCGTCTATGCCCACGGTGATGAAATGACTGAGGGCGTTGTCCTCGCCAAGGACGCCCAAGGCCCCATAGCGGGCCTGAAGCAGCTGGCAGGCGGAGGTCACCACGCGGTTGAGCACCGCTTCGAGACTCAGGTCCTCTGCTACGGCGACAACTGCTTCGAGTAGACCCCGGGTTCTTTCCTGTGCCTGCAAAAGTTCCCCGGCGCGGCCAACGAAGTCCTTGAGGAGGTCTTCAATCCGGATCCTCGGTACAACGTTGGGCTGCGGCTCAGGTGTTTCCGAGTCGTTCACAAGTTCCTTTCGAAGAATGCTGGAAATCCTGCGACGGACCCTAAGGGCTCCTTGCTGCCAGACTACTCTGGCACTTCTGAACGGGCCATGGCCCCGAGTGTGTGTAGGCCTTTGTGCCCTGTTGCCCTGGCGCCACCGGACTTACGGTCAAACCATGACGAACAAACTCACAGTGCCGGAAGCTGAGGTCCTGGACAACAAGCAGTGTTGGGAACTGCTGCGCAGTGTCTCCGTGGGCCGGCTCGCAGTCTGGGCGCAGGACCATCCCGACATCTTTCCCATCAATTACAAAGCAGATCACGGCACGCTGGTCTTCCGCACCGGCGAGGGGAGTAAGCTCCACGCTGCCCTCAGCGATATCCCGGTAGCGTTGGAAGCCGATGGAGTAGACCAAAATTCCGGTGTCGCGTGGAGCGTGGTGGTCAAAGGATCAGCAGAGAGCATCAAACTGACCCAAGAAGTGCTGGACACCGCTGGTCTGTTGCTTTTCCCGTGGCAGGCGGGGCGGAAGGATCATTTTGTTCGGATCGTTCCTACCTCTTTGACTGGTCGCCGCTTTGAGGTGACTCCACCGTTGACATGGTGGAGTCCGCTCGACGATGCCACCCGGGCAGGTTTGGAATGACGTCCAACCCGAGTGCCGCCGTCGAACGGCAGTGCCATCACGTACGCCCGGTGTTTCAGCCAGGCACTACAAGGACGGACTAACACAATGAAGGCACTCGTCTACGGTGGCCCCGGCGAAAAGTCCTGGACAGAGGTTCCGGATCCCGTGATCCTGCATCCCACCGACGCGATCGTGCGCATCGACACCACCACCATCTGCGGTACGGATTTGCACATCCTCAAGGGGGATGTCCCGGCTGTCCAGCCGGGTCGCATCCTCGGGCACGAGGGAGTGGGGACCGTCACCGAGGTTGGAAGTTCGGTCAGTTCACTCAGCCCTGGGGAACGGGTCATCATCTCCTGCATCAAGTCATGCGGGCATTGCGGCAATTGCAGGAAAGGACTGTTTTCCCATTGTCTTGGTGATGAAGGACAAGCTGGAACCGGCTGGATCTTCGGCCACCTCATTGACGGGACGCAAGCCGAATTCGTCCGGGTTCCCTATGCGGAGAACTCCCTGCACAAACTTCCTCACGGCGTAACGGATGCCGAAGCCGTGATGCTTTCCGACATATTGCCCACGGCCTTCGAAATCGGCGTCCAGGCCGGGCACGTGGTCCCGGGTGACGTCGTGGCGATCGTGGGGGCGGGACCCATAGGCCTGGCGGCCATGGCAACAGCCGGACTGCACGGCGCAGCCACCGTGGTGGCCATTGATCCGGACGAGGGCCGCCTCGCCAAATCCCGCGGCTTCGGAGCCACGCACACGGTCAATCCCAGCAACCCCGAATGGATGGCGGACGTTCTCGCCCTCACTGATGGCGCCGGGGTGGACGTGGCCATGGAAGCCGTCGGAATTCCGGAGACCTTTGACATGGCCCTGCGCCTGGTCCGGCCGGGCGGGCACGTAGCCAACATCGGGGTCCACGGAAAACCCGTCCAGCTGCCCCTCCAGGATCTGTGGATTCAAAACATCAACATCAGCATGGGACTGGTCAACACCAACACCACTCCGATGCTGCTTCGCTTGGTGGCCCAACACAAGCTGCCCGCAGATAAGTTCGCTACCCATCATTTCGAGCTCGAGCAGATCATGGACGCCTATGACACGTTCTCGCGTGCTGGGGAAACGGGCGCCCTGAAGGTGGTTCTGAGCCGAACCTCTCATGACTGATCCGCGGACATGAGACATCATCTGCTACAGCTGGCTTCGCGTTTTCCTTTAGTGACAGCAACCTTGGTGGTGCTGATCGCCGTCGCGGTCCTGACAGTCGTCGGACAAATTCCGCCAGCCCAAGGGTTGGCGAGTATCTTTGCCCTCAGTGTTGCCCTCTATCGGGCAGGGACAATGATCAAAGGACTCCTGCACGGACGCTGGGGGATAGATCTCCTGGCCGTGATGGCCATCTGTTCGACTGTTGCGGTGGGTGAGTACCTGGCATCTCTGATTGTGGTGCTGATGCTGACAGGCGGCGAAGCTCTGGAACAATTTGCCCAAGGCCGCGCTACCAGGGAGCTCCGTGCACTTCTGGACCGGTCCCCGCGGAACGCACACCGCGAACGGCCCGGGATGCCCGTGGAAGATATCTTGGTGGGGGCGGTGGCGCGGGGGGACGTGCTGTTGGTCAGACCGTCAGAGTTGGTTCCGGTGGACGGTGCCTTGCTGTCCGACGTCGGAATCTTCGACGAGTCAGCGCTGACCGGCGAAAGTTTGCCAGCTGAGCGAACCAAAGGCGACCTGCTGCTCAGCGGCTCGATCAACGGGGCCGACGCCGTACGAATGAAGGCCACCGCAACTGCGGCAGATTCCCAGTACAGCCAAATAGTTGCCTTGGTCCAGGAAGCTGCCGCAAGCCGCGCACCGACGGTACGGCTTGCCGACAGATATGCTGTGCCGTTCACGCTGGTTGCCTTGGTGCTGGCTGGCGCTGCGTGGTTCTTCAGCCAGGATCCCGGACGGTTCGCTGAGGTTCTGGTGGTAGCTACCCCCTGTCCTTTGCTGATAGCGGCACCTGTCGCGTTTCTTGCAGGGACCAGCAGGGCCGCCCACGCCGGTATCATCATCAAAAACGCGGGGACCCTTGAGCAACTCAGCAGAGTCAGGACCGCCGTTTTCGACAAGACGGGGACCCTCACCCAAGGCAATCCTTCCCTGGCCGGAATCCGGGTGGCCCCTGCCTCGAAACTGTCCGAAGACAACTTGCTCCAGTTGGCGGCCTCCGCCGAGCAGTATTCCACCCACGTCCTGGCTGCTTCAGTCATGGCAGCCGCCAGGGCGCGGGGTCTGGGGCTTGTACCGGCAACGAGCGCGAGCGAACATGCAACCAACGGGGTGACGGCGGCCTGCGGAAACCACCACGTGGTGGTGGGAAAGCCTGCTTACGTCGGCTCCTTGGTGACCGGCTTCGAGAAGATGCCACTGCCTGGAGGCCATCTCGGGATTTACGTCGGCGTGGATGGCCGGTTCGCCGGCACGTTGATCATGAGCGATCCGTTGCGGCGCAATGCGGAGGCAACCCTGACGGAGCTTCGGAGGCTGGGAGTCGTGGAGACCATGCTCCTGACCGGAGACTCTGCAACGACAGCCCAACACATCGCGGCGGAGGCGGGCATCAACAACGTCATGGCCGAATGCCTGCCTGCTGACAAAGTCACTGCCATAGCCGCTGTTCGGCTCAGGCCAGTGATGATGGTGGGCGACGGCGTCAACGACGCTCCGGTACTGGCAGCGGCCGACGTCGGCATCGCCATGGGTGCCAAAGGCGCCACTGCGGCCAGCGAGTCGGCGGACGTGGTGATTATGGTTGACGATCTGTCCAAAGCCGCGGTGGCTGTTGGCATCGGGCAGCGGACTCTTCGCATCGCCCGAACCAGTATCTGGACTGGGATACTGCTGAGCCTCGGCCTGATGGTGATGGCCTCGTTAGGCATGATTCCGGCCGTCGCCGGGGCGCTGCTGCAGGAGCTGGTGGATCTTGCCACGATTCTCAACGCCCTGAGGGCTTTAGGTCCCGGACGGTCTGTTGTGCCAGTGCACGCTGCGGACGGCCATGGGGTCAATACCGTTCCGGCTCATCACCGAGTTCAAAGTGGCGGCCATGGACCCGGGTAGGGGTGATCTCCACGTAGGTGTATTTGCGCGTCGGAATCCACGGCTTCAAGGGCAGCTTGTCCGCTTCGTCGATCTCCGATTGTGACTCGATCACCCTGGCGGTCCCCTTAAGGACAACACTCCAGGCTTCGGCGTCGACGATCTCCTCAACTTCGAAGGCAACCTTCTCATTGACAGTGAGCTCAGCGAGTTTGGTTCCCGGATTCGTCCTGACCAGCAGCCGCTGGTTGTGGGCGATGAAGTTCAGTGGGTAGATGTCCGGTTCACCAAGGACGCTGACTGCCAAACGACCATGTTGGTTTCGTTCCAGAACCCTCCATGAGTCGGCTTCGGACAGGACGGTTCCGGGGCGTTCGTCGGTTTCCATGGTCTGTGTCTCCTGGGTGCGGTGGCTGCTTGCGAATCGCCGCGTTGCCGTTGGTTTCGATGCTCCCGAGCCTATGACCGGCTCCCCGCCACCAACAGAGTCCAAGGTCCCGAGAGGAAACGTTGCCACCATGACCTTTGGCTCTGGTCTTGAGGGCCCGCTGGGTGGAACCTGAAGCATCGGATGATCGGCCCGGAGGAATACACCATGGTCCAAGGCGTTTATGTTCTGTCCGCTGCGCCGGAAGCAGGGAAGTCACTGGTGGTCCTGGGCATGGCTGACGCGTTGCACCGCAGAACAGGCCGCCTCGGCTTCTACCGGCCAATCGTGACCGGAACAGATCCTGCCAACGACCCGCTGATCCTGATGCTTCGCAGGCAATACAAGATGGAGTCAGTCCGCTGCCGGGGCGGAATGACGTTGGCGGATGCCCGGGCAGCGCTGGCGGCAGGCCGCGAGGACGAGGTTTCTTCCCGGGCACTCGAGGAGTACGGACGCATCGCCGAAGAATGTGACGTGGTTGTGGTGGACGGTTCGGACTTGAGGGGCCCGGACGCCGGCAGGGAGTTCGAGCTGAACGCCCAACTGGCCAACAATCTGGGCCTGCCGGTTCTTGCTGTCATCGGGGCCCAGGGCCTGAGTCCGCGGGAGATCACCGAGACTGTGGCCGACGCGTCACGGCAGCTGGAGGCAGCCAGATGCACGGTGTTGTCGGTGGTTGTTAACCGGGCCCGGCCAGCAGACATCGACACAGCCCGGGGAACCATGAGGACAGCTACGGGAAGCCTGCCGAGCTATGTGATTCCCGAGGTTCCTGAGATCTCGGCGCCCACTGTGGCAGATGTGGCGATGTCATTGTCGCTTGAACAGCTCTCGGGCAGTGCAGAGCTGGACCGTGACGTGGGCAGCGTGAGAGTGGCTGCGATGAATGTTGAGAACTTCCTGCGGCTGCTCGAGCCCGGGAACCTGGTGATTGTTCCCGGGGATCGCACAGACATCGTCCTGGCTTGCATTGGATCGGCCCTGTCACCGGAGCTGCCCACGCCGTCCGGAGTCATCCTGACGGATGGCTTGGTCCCTGCGGGTTACGTGCTGCCTTTGGTGGCACATGCGCCATTCCCCGTCTTCGCTGAAACCGAGGATAGCTACACTACTGCTCAACGGGTCTCGCACGTCCGCAGCGAGATCCACACTGGAGAAAGCCGCCGGCTCGCTGCCGCTCTGGGCATCTGGGCCCGCTCCATTGACGAAAGGGAGCTGCTGGAACGTCTGGCGCTCCCGCGTCCGGCAACCATGACGCCGCTGCGCTTCCTCAATGACCTCGTGGAACGTGCCCGCCAGCAGAAGAAGCGCATCGTTCTGGCTGAGGGCACAGATAGCCGGGTGTTGCGTGCGGCCGAGATTCTGCGTCGCCGGGATGTGTGCCACGTGACACTTCTTGGGAACCCGTCGGCGGTCCGGGAGCTTGCCGAGGCCGAGGGCATCGAGGTGGGTGGCATCACCATCACCGACCCCGCCCACTCGCCATTACGTGAGCGATTCGCGATGGAATATCAGCGGCTGCGTGCCCACAAAGGCGTGATCCTGGAACGGGCCAGGGAAGTCATGCTCGATGCCGCCTACTTTGGCACCATGATGGTCCACCTGGGGGAGGCCGATGGGATGGTCTCCGGAGCGGCTCACACCACGGCCAACACGATTCGGCCGGCGTTGGAGTTCATGAAGAGCCAGCACGGCACCGGACTTGTGTCCTCGGTGTTCTTCATGCTCTTTCCGGACCGCGTGCTGGTGTACGGGGATTGCGCTGTGGTGCCGGATCCAACGGACCGGCAACTGGCGGACATTGCGCTCGCAACGGCGACGACGGCGGCGCAGTTTGGCGTCGAGCCAAGGGTGGCTATGTTGTCGTACTCTACTGGCGTATCCGGCGCCGGAACGGCGGTGGACAAGGTCAAGCGTGCCACGGATATGGTGGCGGCTGCCCGGCCGGATCTTGCGGTGGACGGGCCCATACAATATGACGCCGCGGTGGATGCGGCTATCGCGAGTTCAAAACTGCCGTCCTCTGCTGTCGCGGGAAGGGCGACAGTCTTCGTCTTCCCTGACCTGAACACAGGCAACAACACCTACAAGGCCGTGGAACAGTCTTCCGGTGCTGTCGCCGTCGGGCCTATCCTTCAGGGGCTCCGCAAACCCATCAATGACCTGTCCAGGGGATCGACGATCGAAGACATCATTAACACTGTTGCCATCACCGCTGTCCAAGCGCAGGGGTAGAGCTAGCTCTTTTCGTCCTGAGTGACCACCAGGACGGGGCACTTCGCGTGGGCCGAGCAAGCCCGGCTGACGGATCCTATGGGCTGATTGAGGAATCCACCGGTGCCCCGCCTCCCCACGACGAGTAGTTGTGCGCCATGGCTTTCTTCGACAAGGATTTTGGCCGGTTCGCCGAACTTGACCGTCACTGTTAGATCCTCGGGGCGGCCTGCACCGAAGGCTCGTTCCAAGGCCTCATCGACGAGCCGCTTGGCAGTGTCTTCCAATTCCGTGGTGAAGCGTGTCAGTTCGGGCTCGAATCGCGAGGCCATGTAGTAGTCGGACATTCCGATACAGGTGATCACCTCCAGGGGGCCTCCCAACGCAGCTGCCATGCGGCCGGCCATCTGCAAGGTGTTGGAGGAGTATTCGGATCCGTCAACGCCGACAACGATCCGATCAGAGCGCGATTGTGTATTCATGGGACCAGCCTGCTCTTCCACGTGCCCGCGTCACTAGGGTCGAAGGGCACGGATCCGGCAAGCTGCCCTTAACGGGGGAGAGCCCCTCCGTGGCGCAGCCGTTTGTAGAGCCAGTCGGCGCCCAGCACGCCGGGAATCGCCAGGAGCGCAACGGCAAAGCCAGAGAGGGGAGGAGGGGCCTGACCCAGGATGCCTGCAACGGGAGGTACGTAGAGGAACAGTGCCAACGCCGCCAGTTCCACCCCTACGGCCCACAGCAGTAACTTGTTGGTGAACCATCCCTGTTTCCACGCAGGAGCCGTAGCACTGCGGCAAGCGAAGGCAGTTGCCAACTGGCCAAGGACCACCGCCGTGAACGCAGATCCTGACGCCCCCATCAGCACTCCAGGGTCCAACGGATCCCCCCGGCCCCAACCACTGCCAAAGAGAACCACAGAGAAAGCACCCATGGCGAACAACGCCTCCGTGGGACCCATGACCGCGAACACCCTCAGCATGAGTTGCCGATCCAGGAGATGCCGTTTTTCGGGAGGCCGGCTCAACACCCGTTTGCCTGGTGGTTCCGCCCCGAGGGCCAACGCGGGAAGCAGATCGGTTCCGATGTCCAAGGCGAGTATCTGGAGGACGCCGAGGGCCAACGGGAATTGACCACCGGAAAGTGCCCAGATCACGAAGGGCGTGAGTTCAGTGACGTTGTCAGTCAGGTGGTAAGTGAGGAACCGGTGAATATTTGAATAGGTGGCCCGGCCCTGTTCTATGGCGGCGACGATGCTGGCGAAATGGTCATCCAGGAGCACAAGGTCTGCGGCCTCACGGGCCACATCGGTGCCGCTGAGTCCCATGGCCACGCCGATATCGGCTTGACGTAAAGCGGGACCGTCATTGACGCCGTCGCCGGTCATGGCAACAACGTGGCCGCGGCTCTGCAAGGCTTTGGCCACCCTCAGTTTCTGTTCGGGTGAAACCCGGCTCACCACCACTCCATCACGGTCCAGGAGGGCCCCGAGGACTTGTTCGTCGTGGGGGAGGTCCGCACCTTGAAAGACCAGGTCCGGGTGCCCCAGCAGCCCGATTTCCCGTGCAATTGCGGCTGCTGTGGAAGGGTGGTCGCCGGTGATCATCGCAATGCGGATTCCCGCACCCCTGGCGGTTTTGATGACATCGGCCACTTCCGGCCGGGGTGGGTCATGGAGGCCAATGAGGCCTATTCCTTCGAGGTCCCGCTCAGCCTCTTCTGCGGGCCGACTGCGCCAGCTACCGGCTGTTCCAGGGAGCTCCCTCGTGGCGACAGCAATGACACGCAGGCCCTTGGCAGCCATGGTTTCTACTTCTTGGGACAGTTGAGCGGCTTCGACTCCGCAGAGGGGAAGGACGGATTCCGGAGCTCCCTTCAAGTAAAGGGTATTACCCACAATCACAGACTCTCTCCGACGGTCGGCGTCGAAAGCGAACCGTACCGATGGCTGAAGTTCCTGTGGTTCACTTCCCAAAATGCGGCGCATCAGAACGTCGATCGCTGCTTCCATGGGATCCCCGCTTGCCACCCATTCGTCGCCATGGAGCACTGCGCGCCCCTGCGAAGCGGCTCGGGCTGCACCGGCCACCCGGAGGGCGGATGACTGTCCCGGCCCTTCCACCAGGGCCTCGGGCTTATAGCCGTCACCGCTGACATATAGCGGCCCCTCCAACGTGAAGACCTCGACGGCGTTCATCCGGTTTTGCGTCAGCGTACCGGTCTTGTCGGTGCAAATGAAGGTGGTGGAGCCAAGGGTCTCCACGGCTTCAAGGTTGCGGACGAGTGCGTTTCTCGACGCCATCCGCTGTGCACCCATAGCGAGCGACAAAGTAACCGTTGGCAGTAAGCCCTCGGGGATCAGCGCAACCGCAACTCCAATGGCAAACAGGAAGGAATCACGCCACACAATTCCGACGAGGAGCGAGACCACAAAGAACAGCCCGGCGACGGCGAGCGCCACAGTTGCGACCAAGCGGACTATTCTGCGCAGCTCCAGGGTCAAAGGCGTTGGCGGAGATGTGGTGCCGCTGGTCAGCGCTGCGATGGCTGCCAGCTTGGTGTTGGCGCCGGTGGCGGTCACCTGCCCTTCCGCTTCGCCATTGACCAGGAACGTTCCGCCCCACGCTATGTCCGTCACGGTTTTGGGTACGGCCTCACTCTCTCCGGTGAGCATGGACTCATCGACGCTGCATGCTGATGCTGAGATGAGCTGCACGTCTGCCGGCAACCTGTCACCTGCGGTCAGGACCACCACATCTCCGGGTACCAAAGCACTGGCGTGGACGCTCTGAAGCCGATCATCCCGCCGGACAGTGACTTCGGCCGGGAGCAGGCCTTGCAATCGTTCGGCTGCGTGTTGGGCGCGTTCCTGTTGAATATGGGCGAAAACGCCGTTGACGATCACCACAATGATGATTGCTATGCCCAGTTGTGGCATGCCTGCCACGTAAGCGAGTCCCGCTGCAACCCACAGCATCAGGGCGAAGAAGTGCGTCAGTTCCCCGAGCAGCTTCCGCCATTGGGGGACCTTTCTGGCGGTGGGCAGGACGTTTGGTCCGAATCGTCGCAACAAATCGGTGGCGGTCTGAGAACTCAGGCCCTCGGCGCCCGGGGTCTGGGACAGCGAGGCCGGAGGTGTGTTCCCAAGGGACATCTTCTCTCCAATGCAGGAATGCCTGTTCGATGAAAGACTCCACCGGGGAACTGTCCGCGTCTAGGGTCGAAGGGCACGGTCGGGAGGGACCTTCTGCCCTATAAGGGCCTAGCCGGACGGGATAGGCTCGCCCCATGGAGAACACATCGATGGATCCAGACACCAAAGAGCTCAGCGTCCACGACTGCTGGAAGTACCTTCAGTCGGTGTCCATGGGCAGGATCGCCCTGATCAACGGCGGGGAGCCGGAGATCTTCCCGGTGAACTATGTTCCGAATTACGGAACGCTTCTTTTCAGGACGGGTCCGGGGACGAAGCATGATGCCCTACGCGAAGGGGCAGTGATTGCCCTTGAAGCCGATGGGTTCAACCGGTACGGAACCGTCGCTTGGAGTGTCATTCTCAAGGGCAGGCCGGAGTTCCTCACCCAGCCTGAGGACATCCAGGAAGCCGTGGATGCCGGTTTGTCGCCTTGGCAGCCTGGCGCGAAGGACATATTGGTGAGGATTACTCCCACGGAGATCAGTGGTCGCCGCTTCGTCATTGCCCCTCCGGCGAAGTGGTGGCCGCCAAAGGATCCGGCAGCCTCTGACGTTCACGACGACGAAACCCAGGAAGTCCCACCCCGCACCGCCGGCTAGGGGCGGGTCAGGATGGTGGGGCACTGCACGTGCGTGAGCACATGCTGGGCAACAGATCCCAGCAGCACGCTCAGACCTCCGCGCCCTTTGCAGCCCATGACCAGCAGCCGCGCTTCTCTTGCAGCGGCTATCAGCGCCTCTCCGGGGCCACGGGTGGAATCCAGGACTTCGTTCACGACGACGGCCGGGAACTTTTGGTGGACCCGCTGGACAGCCATGCTGAGGACACTCCCGTCCTCGGCAAGCCTGGCTTCCGGACCTATGGCATGGATAACGACCAATTCATCATCCAAACGTTGAGCCTCCTCCGCCCCTTTATCCAGAGCATCCAATGACTCAGGGGAGCCGTCAACGCCAACCACTACACCGGACCGCTTTTGAGGACCAACTCCCGGGACCACGGCGACGTCGCACTTGCTGCTGACAGCAACTTGGAAGCTGACCGAACCGTATCCCTGCCCTTCAGTGCCCGGTCCGCGGTCTGTCCCCACCACCACCATCGGGCGGCCCGATGAAAGGGATGCGATCGTTTCAGCAGGTTCGCCGGATAGCCGTTGAGTCGTGATATCCAAGGTGGGAAAGGCCGCCGCCAGCCGTGGTGCTTCGCTGTTGAGCAGGTCCTCAGCGCGGATTTCGGCCAGTTCATGGTCCGTTTCCCGGGGGTAGGCCCACTCCCCGGGAACCACATGGACCAGGGCCAGGCCAAGGCCAAGGGAGTCCGCGCGGGCAGCGGCCCAGTCCGCCACAGCTGAGCCTGCCCGTGAGCCGTCAAGGGCAACGAGGATCTGCATCTTCACGAACCGGCGTTCCCTTCGGATGACCAATGGTGGTGGTCTCCACTATCGACCGGTGGGCCCGCCGTCGCAAGGGCCGGAAGGCCCTCCCGCTGAACGGCTTAGTGCATTAGGGTCCACAGGAGAGGCAACGACCGTATCCCGTCCCGCGGAAGTGAGAGGAGAACATGCGCGTTCTTGTGCTGAATCCGGGCTCCTCATCCTTGAAATACCACCTGCATGACACAGCAGCTACTAATCCGGCTGCTGCCCTTCTTGCCTCCGGACAGGTCGACTGGCCACCGGATGAGCGTTCCAGCGCGACTCGCCTCCACGCTGCCTTTGAAGAGCTGAACGAAACCCTGAAAAACCCCGGATCCACGCCTCCGGAGGCGATTGGACACCGCGTCGTCCACGGGGGCGAGCAGTTCAGCACCCCGGTTCGTATCACGGCGGAGGTGATATCCGCCATTGAAGGACTAAGTCCCTTGGCGCCGCTCCACAACCCCGCCAGTATTGCCTGCATTGCCGCCGCCGCCCAACACTGGCCCGCCCTTCCACAGGTGGCCGTCTTTGACACGGCGTTCCATCGGTCCATTCCCGACTTCGCCGCCCGCTATGCCATACCGGAGGACGCGTACTTGGCCCACCCCTTGAGGCGCTACGGGTTCCACGGGATCTCGGTGGAAATGGCCTGCCGTGACACTGCAGCGTTTCTCGGTGTTGCGTCTCTAAGTGCAGTGGTGGCCCACATTGGCAACGGGGCTTCCGTCACCGCCGTTAGACAGGGGCTTAGCGTGGACACCTCCATGGGAATAACCCCGCTGGAGGGCCTCATCATGGGCACGCGGTCGGGAGACTTGGACCCCTCCATCGTCTTGCTGATGCAGAGCGGCGGTGCAACTGCCGCGGAGGTTGATGACATCCTCAACCACCGCTCGGGCCTGTTGGCACTGGCCGGAACCGCAGACATGCGTGAAATTGGTGCCGCTGCTCTCCACGGAAAACCTGATGCGATTCTCGCATTGGACATGGCTGCCTACCGTCTCGCCAAGTACGTAGCGGCCTACTCCATGGTGGTTGGCCGGCCTGACGCTCTGGTGTTCACCGGCGGCGTGGGTGAGAACTCTTCGCTGTTCAGGGACAGAGTGGTCGCATGGTTAGGACCACTGGGGCTGTGGCTTGATGAGGACCTGAATACTTCCGCCCAGGAAGGCACCCGCAAAATCAGCGCCATGGGCTCAGCATTTCCCGTGCTGGTAGTGCCAAGCGACGAAGAACGTGCCATTGCAGAATCGACGGCGGCCTTGCTGGCAATGGCCCCTTAGGAAGGTTGAACGCGACATGAGCCTGGACGAGAACGCAACAACTGCCGGGACTGAGCCGGACATTGAGAACTTCGACGTCCTGCACCGGTATTGGTCCGCGGCCAACTATCTGACAGTTGCCCAGATCTACCTGCAGGAGAACCCACTACTCCGGGAGCCGCTGAAAGTAGAGCACATCAAACCCAGACTTCTGGGTCACTGGGGCAC
Source organism: Arthrobacter sp. 9V (assembly GCF_902506065.1). Classification (GTDB taxonomy): domain Bacteria; phylum Actinomycetota; class Actinomycetes; order Actinomycetales; family Micrococcaceae; genus Arthrobacter. Next base: position 2,456,263 of record NZ_LR732912.1, on the reverse strand, counting down.
AAGCCCCGGGCTGTCCCTGATCTACGCACACCTCAACCGCCTTATTCGTCGCACAAGTGCGGAAGTTCTGTTCGTGGCCGGTCCCGGCCACGGGGGACCCGCCGTCGTCGCCAATACCTATCTGGAAGGCAGCTACTCGGAGGTATACCCGGCAGTCGGCAAGGACCTGAAAGGGCTCCGGAGACTGGTCAGGCAGTTTTCGACGCCGGGAGGCATCGCCAGCCACGTAGGCCCGGCCACACCTGGCTCCATCCATGAGGGCGGCGAACTGGGCTACTCCCTGATGCACGCCACGGGCGCGGCAATGGACAATCCGGACCTGATAGTTGCCTGCATAGTCGGTGATGGGGAAGCCGAAACCGGTCCGCTCGAGGGCTCCTGGAAGGCGCCCTCGTTCATCAACCCGCTCAGGGACGGGGCAGTACTTCCTATCCTCCACCTCAACGGTCACAAGATTTCCGGCCCCACCGTCCTGGGTAGGTGCTCAGACAAGGAAGTAACGTTGCTTCTGGAAGCGCACGGCTGGGATCCCGTCGTCGTCTCCGGCGACAATCCCGCCGTCGTCCATCCTGCCTTGGCTTCCGCATTGGATTCGGCCTACGCCTCAATTCGCACCATCCAATCTCATGCCCGCACAGAGGGAGTCACCGGGCCCGCACGATGGCCGGCCATCATCCTGCGCACCCCCAAAGGATGGACAGGACCGGCCACAGTGGACGGAAAGCCCGTAGAAGGAACCCACCGCTCCCACCAAGTCCCGCTGGCCGGAGTCAGGGAAAACCCCCAGCACCTCAAGCAACTTGAAACGTGGATGCGTTCCTACCGGCCGGAAGAACTGTTCGACGCCGATGGCCGGCTGATTCCCGAACTCGCACAACTCGCCCCGGACGGCGATCTCCGCATGGGCGCACTGCCTGCCAGCCGCGGAATGCGAAGCCGAGACCTGGCCATACCCGCGCTCGATCGATACGCCATCGAGGCTGTTCCCCGTGGAGGCGTGATGCACGGGAGCACCAAACCATTAGGGGAGATGCTGCGCGATATCTACATGGAAACAGCCGATGACCCCCGGTTCCGCCTCTTCTGCCCCGACGAAACCAACAGCAACAGACTCGGCGCAGTCTTTGAAGCCACCGACAGATGCCTCCTCGAACCAGCTGCGACCACGGAAGCCGCGCTCGCAGACGACCATGTTTCCGCCAGCGGACGCGTCATGGAAGTCCTTTCAGAACACCTGTGCCAGGGATGGCTGGAAGGATACGTGCTGACGGGGCGGCACGGCCTGTTCGCCAGTTACGAGGCGTTTGCGATGGTAAGTGCTTCCATGACCATTCAGCACGCCAAGTGGCTCCAACATTCGCGGGAGCTGGAGTGGCGGCATCCCGGGCCAAGCCTGAACATCCTGCTGACCTCCACCTGTTGGCGTAACGATCACAACGGCTTCAGCCATCAAGGCCCGGGTCTCATCGACACGGTCCTATCGCTGTCCAGTACAGTCACACGAATCTATTTCCCTCCTGATGCAAACACCCTGCTGGTCACCGCAGAACACATGCTGAACAGCAAGGACTACGTGAATCTGGTGGTCATAGACAAGCAGGAACATCTTCAGTACCTGACGCTCGAAGAGGCACGGAAGCACGCATCCGTGGGTGCATCCACATGGGAATGGGCCGGAAATGAAACTCCCGGAACCTCAGCCGGCAAGGGGCCCGACATTGTCCTGGCATGCGCCGGAGATGTTCCCACACAAGAGACGTTGGCGGCCGCTTGGCTGCTCAGGCAGCACGTCCCTGACTTATCCGTCCGTGTAGTCAACGTCATGGATGTCATGGTCTTGCCACCTCCGGACTCGCATCCACATGGACTGGCGGAGGACAAGTTCGAAGAAATCTTCACCGCCGACGTGGACGTGGTGATGGCTTGGCATGGATACGCAAGGGCTCTCCACCAACTCCTGCACGGGCGCCCGCATCCCGAGCGGTTTCATGTCCGTGGCTACAACGAACAAGGCACCACCACCACGCCGTTCGACATGGTGGTCCTGAACAAGGTCAGCCGGTACCACCTGGTGATGGAAGCATTAGGCCGGGCACATGGGCAGTTTGCAGGCACAGACCAACTGCTGGAGCTTTGCAGTACGCAGTTGGACGCCCATTCCCGCTACATCCGCGAGCACTTTGAGGACCTCCCCGAAATCAGGGACTGGGTGTGGACGCCGCAGCAATAGCTATGCAGCGCGGCTCCAGTGTTTGCTCTTCCGCCACAGGGTCGAAGACGCGTCGCTCTCCAGGGCACCTGCCCACAGTCCGGGTGGCGGGGCTCAGGGGCGGGTGTCGCTCAGGGCGAGCGAGACTCCGACGCCGAGGATTGAGACGCCGCCGCCACGCGCAACTGTGGTCATCCTCCGCGGTGACCTGGCCAGCCAGATGCGGGCCCGGCTGGCCAAGAGGGCCCACGTAGTGTCCGTGACAAGGCCGATGAACAGCGGAATGAGGCCCAGCAGGAGAATCTGAAGAGTAGTGTCTCCGGCGGCCGGATTGATGAACTGCGGTACCACCGCGGTGAACAAAACAAAGCTCTTGGGGTTTGTCACTCCCACGATGATTCCGGTGCGCACGGCCTCCCATCCGGACCTGGACCCTGTGATGGCAGGTGATGCCTCAGACGCGGAACCGGCTTTGCGGAAAGCCTGGACCCCAAGCCAGAGGAGATAGGCGATGCCCGCCCATTTGATGATCTGGAACAGGAGATCAGAGCGCTCCAACAGCGGCCCTAAACCACACGCGACGGCGACTCCCGCGAGGTAGCAACCTATCGCGTTCCCCAAAACGCTCAAGACTGCATTGCGTCGCCCATACGTCAGGGCCCTTCCCACAACGAACATGACGCTGGGGCCGGGAATGGCGATAAGGACTACGCAGGCAAGGGCGGTGGCACCAATCTGGGTCAGGGAAATCACCTCCTGAGTATAGGGCGACGATGGGCGGCTGCACGGGACAGACGACGACGGCGGGCAAGTCCGCCGTCGTCGTCACCCAGGGTTCTGTTGAGCTACCGGGCGGCGTTTGCCGGTACTTCCTGGAAGGCGGGTACTACGTGTTCGATGAAGAGTTCCAATGAGCGCTTCTTCTCTTCATGGGACAGGCTGTTGTCGGACCAGAGGCTGAACTCCGTCACACCCAAGGCCTCATAGTGGCGGATACGCTCGATCACTTCTTCAGGAGTGCCGATCATCGCCGTTTGGTGGAGTGACTCCGGTGTGAATTCCGGGCGGCCGGCGAACTTCTCTTCGGGGCTGGGCTCGAGGAAGCCGTTCGTCGGAGTGGTCTTATTCCCGAACCAAGCATCAAAGGTCCTATAGAACTTGTTGATGGCCTCGGCGGGCTTGCGCCAACCTTCCGGTTCATCGGCTGAGTGAACGTGGGTGTGACGGAGCACCATGAGGTCCGGCCGGGGGACCCCGGGGTTGTTGTCGACGGCGGTATCGAACTTGCGCGCGAGGTCTTCGACTTCCTCGTCGCCCTTCATCAGGGGTGTCACCATGACGTTGCATCCGTTTGCCACTGCGAACTCGTGCGAGGAGATGTCGCGGGCAGCGATCCACATGGGCGGGGTGGGTTTCTGGACCGGCTTGGGGACGCTGGTGGAGGTGGGGAACTGCCATACCTCGCCGTCGTGCGCGTAGTCGCCCTGCCAGAGGGCGCGCACGGCCGGAACCATTTCGCGAAGGTGCTTGCCGCCGTCGACTGCGGGCAGGCCATCTGTGAGGCGGTCGAACTCGAACTGGTAGGCGCCACGGGCAAGTCCTACTTCCATTCTGCCGTCGCTGATGACATCCAGAAGTGCCGTTTCTCCGGCAACCCGGAGCGGATTCCAAAACGGAGCGATGATGGTCCCCGCACCCAAGCGAATGCGCGACGTGCGTGCCGCCAAGTACGCCAGCTGGGGCATGGGGCTGGGGGAGATGGTGTACTCCATGGAGTGGTGTTCACCGATCCAAACGGTGCTGAATCCGCCCGCTTCCGCCAGGAGGGTCAGCTCCGTCAGGTTCTCGAAGCATTCGCGGTGCGAAACGGATTCGTCCCAGCGCTCCATGTGGACGAAGAGGGAAAAGCGCATTATTGACTCCTTGTTTCTGCTGTTTCCGTTGCTGCTGAGTTGCGTTCTGCGATGGTCTGGTTGCCGCGGGACCAGTGTTCGTGCTGGATTTCGCGGATGATGACCGTAGTGTTTTCCGGTAGGGCACCCACGGAGACCTCGGCGGCCCGGTGTAGCTCGTGGATGAGCGTCCGGAGTTCCTCGGGTGTTCTGCCTTGGGCGATGGAGACTTCAATAAGTGGCAAGATCCTCAGCTCCTCATGATGAACGGGTCTGCAATAGGGGACTCGTCTGTGTTGATCCAGATGCTCTTGACCCGCGTGTATTCACGGATGCTTTCCATGCCGTGTTCCACCCCGACGCCGCTGGTCTTGAAGCCTTCCCTTGGTGATTGGGGAGACATGGTGCGGTAGGTGTTGACCCAAATGGTTCCTGCTTCCAAACGGCCCGCCATCCTGTGCGCTCTGGCCAGGTTGGTGGTCCAGACGCCGGCGGCGAGTCCGTAGCTGGTGTCGTTGGCGAGACGGACCACTTCTTCTTCTGTTTCAAACGGCATGATTGCTGCCACGGGGCCAAAGATCTCTTCCCGCACCACCCTCATGGAGTTGTCAACGTCAGTGAGGACTGTGGGCTCGAAGAAGTACCCGCCGAGTCCGGTGTCGGGCCGCCCTCCACCGGTGAGGACAGTTGCGCCTTCCGAGACGCCGAGGTCCACGTAGCTGGCCACTTTGTCGCGCTGGTCCTGGAACGCCAGCGGACCGAGTTCCGTGGCGTCCAGGAGGGGATCGCCAATGACGATGCTCCGGGCACGATTGGCAACGCGCTCGAGGAGTTCGTCGTAAATGGATTTGTGCGCGAAGACACGGCTTCCGGCGATACACGTTTGGCCTGCAGCAGCAAAAATACCGGCCACCACTCCCATGGACGCGTTGGCAACGTCAGCGTCGCCGAACACAATATTGGGGGATTTCCCGCCCAGTTCCAGTGTTGATCCGATAAAGCGGCTTGCAGTGGAGGAAGCGATCCGGGCGCCCGTGGCGGTGCTACCGGTGAAGGAGATCTTAGCCAAACGGCGATCATCCACCAGTGCGGCACCGGCCTCGGCACCGAATCCTGTCACGACATTGATGACGCCGGGCGGGAACCCCGCTTCATCGGCGAGGGCTGCGAGGCGAAGGACGGTAGCCGAGGTGTATTCGGAGGGTTTGATCACGATCGTGTTGCCGGTGGCCAATGCCGGGGCCAGTTTGCTGGTGGTGAGTGTCAGTGGGGAGTTCCACGGCGTGATGGCACCAACCACGCCCAGGGGCTCACGCAGCGTGTAGTTCAGCATGGTGCGGCTTGAGCCGGGAATGGTGTCGCCTTGGATCTTGTCGGCCAGGCCGGCGTAATAGTAGTAGTACTCCGGCATGGCAGCGAGCTGGGCGCGCATTTCACGCAGGAGCTTGCCGTTGTCCAAGGACTCCATCCGGGCGAGCTCGTCGCCGTGCTCGCCGATCAAGTCGCCGAGTCGTCGGAGCAGGTGACCGCGTTTGGTCTGGCTCAGATCCCGCCACGCCGGGTTCTCGAAAGCCGCGGAAGCGGCAGACACGGCCTTGGAAACGTCGGCTTCGTTGCCGCGTGCGGCGCGGTAGAGGACGTCCAGCGTTGCGGGGTTGCTGCTCTCGAAGTATTCCCCGCCCGACGGCGCAACCCAGTCGCCGTTGATGAAGTGTTCGTAGCGGCGTTCAGTGGACATGTGAATGCTCCTTGATGAAGGCTGTCAGGTCTTTGGCGAGCTCTTGGGGACGCTCCACCGGCATCATGTGCCTGGCCCCTGTGATAACGGTGTAAGTGCAGCCGGGAATGGCGGCAGCGAGCCGTGAGCTCATTTCCGGGGTTGACCCTGGGTCAAGTTCCCCGGTTACGGCGTGCGCGGGAACCTTGATACGCGGAAGCTCAGGTGCGATTTCCGCATCTGCTGTGGCGAACACCCGGTAGCAGGCCAGGAACGATCGGGGATCGTTGCTCAGCAGGACCTTCCGGGTTGATTCGATGACTTCCGGCGCCACTTGCGAGCCGTCCGGATACCAGCGACGGATGGATGCTTCCACGGTGCCAGGGAAATTGGCTTCCGCTGAAGCCAGGCGGCTCATGACGGCCGCTTGCTCTTCGGCTGTCCTGTCGCAGACTGAGGCGACGGAAACAAGCGACGCCACCAGGTCGGGCCGGTAACGGGCCAGATGCTGGGCGACGAGGGCGCCCAGCGAGAACCCCACAACGTGGGTGTCGGGTTCCAGGCGCTCGGCCACATCGGCAGCGAGCCCGGCCAGTGTAATTCCTTCGATGGCCTCCCCACGGTCACCGTGGCCCAGGAGCTCGATGATGTGGATGTCAAATTCCGGTTCCAGGAATTCACGGAGCGGCCCCCACATGGACCCGTCGAGCCCGACTCCGTGGATGAGGGCGATGCGGGCGCGGTTCACCGGTAGTGCTCCTACTTTTCTTCCGTGCTGAAGGCGGCCAGGCGCTGCTGGGGTCGTCCCTGGGCTGCTGCGGCCAAAGCGATCACGATTTCATCGGCGTGCGGGGCATCGTTGATCCGTACCTCGATGCTTTGGTGGTGGGACCTGATGGTCGCGTCGGTGATGTGCTTGAGCGGGATGTCGAATACGACGCCGGCAGGCCCGCGCTTTTCCACTGCCGGCAGGAGGGTGGTGGCCTTGGCGGCGTCACGGTAGTGATTTCCGAAAGCAAGCGTGTGGATAAGCCCGGAACCATGTTCGATTTCGCCGTTCAAACCCACGATTGCGGCCTTACCGTAAGCCTCGGCGGGGGAACCAAGGGCTTCGAGTACACGCGGAGCGAGCAGCGCGCCAAGGTCCGAGGCGTGGGCGTTGATACCTTCAGAAAGGTCCTCGACGAAACCTTGACCGGCCCAGGGATTCTTGATGATTGCTGCCACGACGGCCACCCTGGCGGCAGGGTTGACGTCCCTGCCCCCTTCGGTGAGGACGTCTTCGGTCAGCGTGACAATCTTACGAATGCTCATGAAACAAGTTCTCCTAGGGTTTCTACTTTGACGATGGGGTCGGTGAGGCGGTCGCCGATGCGCGAGTGGGGCCTGGGCCCGGTGGAGGCGCCGAGGACCACCACGATCTCGCCTGGACGGGGTGCGTCACCGATGCGCGTGGTGATGGTTTGGTAGTGGGTGCGGGTTGCTGCCGCATTCTTGTGCCAGAGGGGCACAACGAGCGAGGCGCCGGCGTCGGCACGGTCGTCTGCGAAGCAGATAATGGACTCGCCTTCGAAGTACTCGCGGACAAGATTGCCAAAAAAGGGAGTGTGGATGAGGGCGGCGCCATGCTCAATTTCACCGTCACTGCCCACAAGCGCCGCTTTGCCGAAGGCTTCGATGGCCTCCACGCCGCCGAGGTTTGAAGCTAGGACATCGGTGAGCTTGCGTGCAAGCACCGGAGCGAGCTGAACCACTTCCTGGCCGAGGTCATCAGTTGCCTTGCCTCCCAGCCAAGGGTTGGTGACTACGGCAGCGGCTGTCGCCCGCACTGCCGGAATGGCCGGGGCCTGGCCATTCTCGAGGAGGATTTCCTCGCTGTAGTACACAATTTTGCGGATGCTGTTCTGTGGATCGTTCATTATTGGTTCTTTTCCTTTAGTACCGGTGATCGTTCGCCGGGTCGGTCAGCGCCTCGCGGGACGAGGCGTGAACGTGGTTCCTCATGGCGGATTCTGCCCCGAAGGGGTCCTTATGCTCGATCATCTCCAGGACCGCACGATGTTCACGTGTGGAAGCTTCGAGCCTCCCGGGGTGTTCAACCGTGCGCAGCACCAGACGCTGGTAAGCAAGCTGGTTCATGAGCCGTTCGTAGTGCTCAATGAGTTTCCGGTTATCAGATCCCCGGACGATCGTCCAGTGGAACTCGTGGACCAGCCGGGCATAAGCATCTGTGTCATGAGTGAGCGATGTCATCTCGGACTCCTCAAGGTTCCGTCGCAGTATCGCCAGCTCGGGGACCTCCCCCCGGCCCGCAAGAAGGGATGCTGCGAGGCCCTCCAAGGACTCCTTGAGTTGGAAGAGCTCAATGATCTCCCTCCGCGTTGGCTCCCGAACAAAGGTGCCCACTTTAGGGCGGATCTCCACCAGTCCCTCATGCTGCAGCTGCTTCAATGCCTCGCGGATAGGGGTCCGGCTGACATCGAATTCCTGAGCCAGGAATGCCTCAGGGACTACGGCGCCCGGAGGGAAGTCACCACCCAGGACCAGTCGTCGGATTCGATCCAACAGTCCGTCGCGGTCAGACGGTGCGGTTACTTCTTCCACGTTCTCTTGCATGCATCACAGCTTATGTTGCATACATCAGTGACGTCAACGGCCTGAGCCCTTTTGGACTAGAAACCCCTAATTTCCGCAATTTACCTGTTATTTTGCATGCCCTCTTGACCTCAACGTGTGAGCTAGCTTACCGTCATTGGTATGCAACAGACGCTCGAACCACTCATCACTTCAGCCTGGCTCGCCGCCTGGGACAGGGGAGACCTTGACGCCCTGGACGGCCTCGTAACCCCCAGCTACACACGCACCAGCAAGGCGACGGGCGCTACCGTCGACCTCGCCGGACTCAAGTCGGAGATCGCTGCCGTTCGGGAAGCCTTCCCGGATCTGCGCACAACGGTCGACGATGTCGTCGAAGGAACCGGCACAGTCGCCGTTTTCTGGACTTCCACAGGAACCCACACCCACGAATACCTGGGCGTTCCGGCCACCGGCCTCACCGTCCAGACCCGTGGCTCGAACATCCTGATACTCAATGACGGCAAGATCGTGAAAGAAACAGTCACGTGGGACGGCAGCGAACTGCTGGCCGGCCTGGGGATCCGGCCCCTCCGGGGTATCGCTGCCCCCGTTGTTCCGGTTGGTGGAGAGGGCGCGGGGGAGTTCGCAGAATTGGACCCCTCGCTGATGAAGGCCTTCAACCGCCAGTTCATCACCGGAGTCACCGTAGTGACCACAAAAGAAGGAGATACTCCGAAGGGGTTGGCAGCCAACTCGTACTGCTCTGTTTCCCTGGAACCGCCCCTGGTGCTGGTCTGCGTGCAGAAGACCTCCAGCACCTACCCGGCCCTTTTCTCTTCGAGCCACCTCGGCATCAATATCCTCGGCACGGAGCAGCTGAACACTGTAAAGACCTTTGCCTCGAAAGCTCCGGACAAGTTCGCCGAACTCCAGTGGCATGACGGGCCCAAGGGAAGTCCCTTGCTGGATGGTTCGGCCGCTTCCCTTGAAGCTGAAATCCAGGAACGTTTCCAAGCCAAGACCCACACGGTCTTCATCTGCAGGGTCCGCCATGCAGAAATCAGTGAAACTGCACCCATGGTCTACAAGGCCGGGCACTTTTTCGACGGCGCAGAACTCGCCGAACTCTAAACGGCCGGCGCGGCTAACCATCCTCGGACAGGAAACCAACCGCGCCGACCGAACTGCTCGTAAGCAGCGCACCTAGGTGCGTCTCCAACATTAGGACAATAATGAGCCCAGATACCATCCGCGCTGCAGAAAGCAGCGTTGCTGAGGACCGCGGCTACCGCGATAGCCTCACTAAAATCGAGCCCTACGGCATCGAGCACATCCCCGAGGTGGAGCGTCACGGCAAGCCGCGTTCCCAGTTCTTCCTCTGGTTCGCTGCCGGCATGAACTTCCCCATCGTCGTCCTGGGCTTCAGTGCCACCTACTTCGGCCTGCCCTTCTGGGCAGCAGCCCTGGCCATTGTCCTTGCCGGAGTGTTTTCTTCGGCAGGGATGGGTTACCTCTCGGCAATGGGCGTACGCCTCGGAATTCCGCAACAAATGCAGGGACGCGGCCCGCTCGGGTTCATAGGCAACCTGTTCCCGGTGGCCTATGTCAACGTCTTCGCCGGCATCGGCTGGGCTGCAGTGACAGTGATCCTTGGTGGCCAGGCGATTGCGCTGCTCACGGATATTCCCTTTTGGCTTTCATCGTTGATCCTCATGGGAGTCCAGCTCGGAGTAGCTGTCATTGGCTACAACCTGATCCACTTCCTGCAGCGAATCCTGTCCTTTGTCCTGGTGATCGGGTTCGTTTTTATCACCGTAGTAGCTGCAGCCAACGGACGAATCGAAACTGACTTCAACTCCACGGCAGCGGGCTTCAACGGCTTGGGAGGGTGGATCATCTTCTTTGGCTGGTTCTTCTCCTTCATCGTGGCCTGGATGCCCTTCGCCTCGGACTACTCCCGCTACCTCCCCAACACGGCTGCGAACCGACGCGGTGCAGGCTGGGCCACCATGCTTGGCAACTTCGTCACCTTGGTCTGGATGGGCATCCTGGGAACCCTTTTGGGAACCACCACCACGGCTACGGACAGCATCGGTGCGCTGAAAGAGCTCATGGGTCCTTGGGCTGCAGTGGGACTCGGCGTCGTAGCCCTGTCCTCCTTTACGCAGAACTTCCTCAACGTCTACGGCGGTGCAATCTCGATCCAAACCATGGGTGTGCCGGTCAAGCGCCACACTGCGGTGGTGTTCATCTGTGTCGCCTCGTATCTGGTGGCTCAGTGGGGCCAGACAGGGTTCAACGAGGGCTTCACCGCGTTCTTGAATCTGACCGCCTACTGCATCGCCCCCTATGTAGCTGTCCTGGTCTGCGACTACTTGTTCGGAGGTCGACGCACCGATAGGGGCTTGCGGGAACTCTTTGATAAGAGCCGTAAGTTCGAGTGGGGTTTCGTGGCCTGGGTAGCTGGCGTAGTGCTGTCGTCTCCGTTCTGGATGTCCTCGATTTACACCGGCCCCATAGCCGCAGCGTTCCCCCAGATGGGAGACCTCTCCTACTACATTGGTGCAGGCATCGCAGCAGGCACGTACATGCTGACTCATCGACGCAAGCGTCTGTCCGGACTGGAAATGCTGGACCGGAGCCCGGGCGCACAAACCCTGTAACCGCACCACAGGCAAGGTTGGGGAGTAGGCCACCCGGGCTCTCCCCAACCTTGCCGATGTCTCCGCCGCCAGATGCCAGGGAAACAACTGCAAAGGAGCCCCCGTTGAGCACCACAACACTGCAGAGGACAAGCCCGGAAGCCCACTTATACGCATCCTGCTCAACCCGGACAGTCGTGGCTGTAGTAGTGGAATGGCGCGGCAGGATCGCCCTCTTCAAACGCAGCCGGTTTGTAGGGCATGAGCGTGGTCTCTGGCACTGCGTTACCGGATACCTCGAGCCAGCCGTGTCCCCGCTCCAGCAAGCACTGATCGAGCTCAAGGAAGAGGCAGGCTTGGAACTCCAGGATCTTGACAGCTTCACGGTTGGAAACCAGCTTGAGATCCATGACCCTGCCGGCAACCCGTGGTTGATCCATACCTATACAGCAGTCAGTCGCCGGCGTCGGCTAAAGATCAACTACGAACACGACAGCTATCGATGGGTCGCCCCGGATAAGATCCGGCGGTTCTCCAACCGGGTTCCCTGGCTGGATACCGTCCTCCACGGAAGAATGCCCAACCGCGAGGCGAATGGCGGCCCTGCAATCCAGAACATGAAGCATCCACACTAAGGAGCCATCCGTGGCCGAACACGCTACTTTGACAATTGACCGGGAAGCGGAGCTGCTGGCGTCCGTTCCCACCGGCTTGCTGATCGGCGGGCGGTGGCGTGACGCGTCCGACGGCGGGACGTTCGATGTCCATGACCCGTCCACTGGTGAGGTCCTGGCGACGCTCGCGTCCGCCACGAGCCAGGACGCCGTGGCAGCCCTCGACGCCGCCGATGCCGTGCAGGCTTCCTGGGCTAGGACCGCGCCGCGGGAACGGGCCGAGATCCTGCGCCGTGCGTTTGATCTCGTCATCGAACGAGCCGACGACTTCGCCCTGCTCATGACCCTGGAAATGGGCAAGCCCTTGGCCGAAGCACGCGGCGAGGTCACCTACGGCGCCGAGTTCCTGCGCTGGTTCTCGGAGGAAACCGTCCGGGACTACGGCCGGTACCTCACCACCCCCGAAGGCAAGAACAAAATCCTGGTCCAGCACAAACCCGTGGGCCCATGCCTGCTCATCACGCCTTGGAACTTCCCGCTGGCCATGGCAACCCGCAAGGTAGCGCCCGCGATCGCCGCCGGCTGCACCATGGTCCTCAAACCCGCCAAACTCACGCCACTCACGGCGCAGTACTTCGCCCGGACCATGCTCGACGCCGGCCTGCCCGCGGGTGTCCTCAACGTCGTCGCGTCTTCTTCCGCGTCCGGGATCTCGGGGCCGCTGCTCGCGGACTCCCGGCTCCGGAAGGTCTCTTTCACCGGCTCCACCCCGGTGGGGAAGCGTCTGATGGCGGACGCAGCCCAGAACGTGCTGCGCACTTCGATGGAATTGGGCGGCAACGCCCCGTTCATCGTGTTCGAGGACGCGGACCTGGACAAGGCGGTGGAGGGGGCATTGGCAGCGAAGATGCGGAACATGGGTGAGGCCTGCACCGCAGCGAACCGGTTCCTGGTCCACTCCTCCGTTGCTGCGGAGTTCACGGCCAAGTTCGCGGACGCGATGGGCGCTTTGGTGACCGGCCGCGGCACCGAACCGTCCACCCAAGTCGGGCCACTGATCGACGCCGGAGCGCGGGAGGACGTGCACGCCCTGGTGCGTGCCGCCGTCGACGCCGGTGCTACCGCCCTCACAGGTGGTAAGCCCGCGGAGGGTCCCGGCTACTTTTACCCGCCCACCGTGCTCGCGGACGTACCGAACGACGCGGACATCCTCCGCCAGGAAATCTTCGGACCCGTCGCCCCAGTGACCACGTTCGAGACCGAACAGGACGCCATCGGCCTGGCCAACGCCTCCGAGTACGGCCTCGCCTCCTACCTTTACAGCCGCGACATCAACCGTTTACTCCGGGTCGCGGAACAGATTGAGTTCGGCATGGTGGGATTCAACGCCGGCGTTATCTCCAACGCCGCAGCACCCTTCGGCGGCGTCAAACAATCAGGCCTCGGCCGTGAAGGCGGCTCCGAAGGCATCGCCGAATACACCACCACCCAATACATCGGCATCGCCGACCCCTACGCACACTAAGAAGGCCGAAAACAGTGAACACCCCGATGCCAGCAACACCGAACAGCGAGGCGAAAGGCCAGCTGGTAATCATCGACATGCAGCGGGCATTCCGTCAGGAGGGGGATTGGCACGTTCCGCGCTATGACGAAGCGGCGCGGACCATCGCCCGCCTGGTATCCGCAGGATTCGAGCCAGTGGCCACTCGATTCGTCCCGGACCCGGCAGAACCTGGTTCATGGTCGTCCTACTATGACCGCTGGTCGAGCATGCGCTTGGATCCCGCTGACCGGATCTGGGATCTGAAGCTTCCAGGGGTGGAGGTCGGCAGCTCCATGGACCTGCCGACCTTCACCAAATGGGGCGAGGCAATGGCCGGGCTCATCCCTGTGGGGGGAGAGCTCATTCTTGCGGGCGTGGCCACCGACTGCTGTGTGCTCTCCACCGCCCTTGGAGCCGCCGACGCCGGCCGGTACGTGACCGTCGTCGAGGACGGCTGCGCAGGCCAAAACGACGAAGCACACGATCAAGCCATCAGTCTCATGCGGTTGCTCTCACCGATGATCAACGTCGTCCGAAGCGAGACCCTGTTCTAACCTCACGTTATCCTGGCGGTCGCGGGCTTGAGCTGAGAATGGTGGTTTGCGCGACGTCGTGGTCAGTTCAGCACCTACTGAACTGACCACGCACCGTCCGATGGCAGGACGGCTCCGGAGATGTTGGTTCCGTCTTCGCTGAGGAGGAACGTGATGGAGGCAGCCAACTGCGAGGCCACAGCAACAGGGGGAATGATCTGCATGAAGGGTCCCAACCGGTTCGCGCCGAGCTCGGATCCAAAGGTGGCCTCGATGCCTGTTGCAACCGGGCCCGGGGCCACTGCGTTGACGCGGATTCCCTGAGGTGCGTACATAAAGGCGGTACTGCGGGTAAGTCCGAGAACTGCATGTTTGGAAGCGGTGTACGCCAGTCCTGCAGAATTGCCACGTAGTGCAGCTTCGGAGGCAACATTTACGACCGAACCGCGCCCGGCGGCCATCATGATCGGAAGTACGGCGCGGGTCAGGCGGAACATTCCGTCCACGTTGACCGCGAACACCCGGTTCCAGACCTCATCGGCCACCTCGTGCAACGGGGTCATGTCGTCCATGATTCCGGCGACGTTTGCCAACGCATATACCCGGTCTCCAGCGGCTTCAACAATCCTCAGAATGTCTTCTTCCTTGGTGATGTCGGCCTGGACGGTTACCACCTCAGCCTCCGGGTGATCCATCGCCAGTGCCTCAAGCCGGGCAGCTGCGATGTCTACGGCAATCACCCGTCCGCCTTCCCTGGCAATCCTGGAGGCAGTGGCGCGGCCGATACCCGAGCCGGCGCCCGTGACGATCACAGTCTTACCCAGGAATCTGCCATCGGTGATGCGTTCTTGCCAAAGGGTGTCGTCGATGTCCTCGGCGTCCGCCTCGGGTTCGATTCCCCCATTTGCTTCCCTGACCAGATGATCAAGTAAAGACTGCGGGAACTGTCCGCCACCGAGTTCCACGAGCTGTTGCAGTGCAAGGTGATCGATGGGTTTCAGGGCTGATTCGTCCTGACCGGCCTCCTTTAGCATTCCCCGAAGAAGGGGACCGCCAGCGGGATGGGCGAGCCATTCCCGAATAGGGCGGGAGCCGGTCAGTGCCTTGGTGTGGTTGGTCATTTTGCTCCTTCGAGAGCCGGTGCTGCATTGAGCTCGGCTGGCACATTTTCAAGAACTTCTGTTTCCTCCACAGCGGGCTTGGCACGCTTGAGACCAGTCCAACGGGCACGCAGGGCGTGTGCTGCTGCTTTTGGTTTTCTATCCCGGCTGAAAACACCCTTACGGTTGCCGTCCACACGGTGGATGCCGTTGGACGTTTGGAAGTCGGCAAAGTTCCAGACGTGTTCCCCTACAAAGCCGTCAATCCTGTCAAAGACCCGGTGGTTCATGGCCAGGAAGGACTGCTGGTACTCCTCGCTCCAAGGCATGTCCCAGATGGAGTGTTGTCCCGGCATGGTGTCTGCCCCGTATTCGCTCATCATGATGGGTTTGCCGAAGGCCTCCACCCAACCGCGGAGGTCACGTTCAAGGTAATTTTCTGCGGTCTGAAGGTCCCCGGTGAAGATGTACCAGCCGTAGTAGCGATTAATGCTCAGGACGTCGAAGAGATCCGCGATTTTGTCGTTCTGGAAGGTGGCAAACATGACGGCGGCGTAGGTCAGGGGACGGGTTGGATCGAGCTCACGGGCGAGCTGGACGAGAGGCTCGAAGAACTCCCGTGCGCCGTCCTCGTTGGAGGCCGGTTCGTTGGCGATGCTCCACATGACAACGCTTGGATGGTTCTTATCGCGTGAGATGACCTCGCGGAGGTGCTGCGCGTGGGCTGCTTGGGTTTCGTGGTTGAAGGTTTCCGGTGAAAATGTGGGTTTGGGGCCCACCCCTGTGAGCCCTCCCTGCACCCCCAGGTTCAGCCCGACGGCTGCGGTTTCATCGACGACGACGATGCCGTGGCGGTCCGCGAATTCCAGCACCTCCTCCGCATAGGGGTAGTGCGAGGTCCGGAACGAGTTGGCTCCCACCCAGTCCAACAACTGGAAGTCGTGCACAAGGTAGGCGTTATCGTGACCCTTGCCCCGGACGGCCGTGTCCTCGTGCTTGCCGAAGCCCGTAAAGTAGAAGGGCTCTCCATTGATGAGGAACTGGGTCCCGCGGACTTCCACCGTCCTCACACCGAACGGTTCCGTGTAACTGTCAATGACGTCTTCGCCGTCGAGGAGCTCTACCACCAGGTTATAAAGGTAGGCTGCGCCGGGTTGCCACAGCGAGACATCCTCGATAGTGAGTGTCCCCTGAGTGCCTTCGGCCGATGAAACTTCCTGGCCTGTAACATCCAAAGCCCGGACGCGGACCGGCGTCTTGTGACTTGTTTTGACCGAATAGTCTATGACGCCGGTCCGGCCAATAACGCCGGTAACAACAGTGATGTCGCTAATGTGGCGTTCTGGTTTGCTGTAGAGCCACACTGATCGTGCCAGGCCAGCGTAGTTATAGAAGTCATGCAGGTAGGTCTGTTGGCGTCGCCCGTCCTGGCTGACGCTGATGCTGCCCGGGGGGATAGTGGCACTGGTCAGTTCATTGTTCACCCCAACCGTGAGCCTGAATTCATCTCCGGGCGAGAGGTGGTCCGTGATGTCTGCTTCAAAAGGTGTGTAGCCGCCTACGTGCCGGGCTACCAGGACGTCGTCAACATAGACCTTGCCCTCGTGCGTAGCTGCGTCCAAACGGAGCAAAATTCTTTCGCCGGTCCAGCCCCGCGGTACACGTACGGTCCGCTGGTACCACACCCAGCCCACGTGGTCCCGGATCTTCTGGTCGGCAAAAAGGTCGTTGTAACTCGACGGTACGGCGGCCTCGAGATTTCCTCCCAGAACACCTCTCCAGGGTTCCGGGACGTTGGGATCCTCCAAGGCAAAGCGCCATAGGCCGTCCAGGTTGATTAGTTCGCGGGTAGTTGTAGAGCGGGGCTTAAGCAATGTATTTTCTCCTGCTTGGCTGTCAATGAGATAACTGGCTTGCGATGGTGTCCAGGGTGCGGAACACGGCAATCGTGTCTTTTGCCGGATGTACCGGGTGTTGGGTTGCCCCGGCACGGATTGCTTCGCCGGCGGCTCTGAGCATGGGGACGTAGCCGTTGCCCTCGCGGGCGTGATCGATGGGTTCAGGGGCGAACATTTTTTCCCAGGAACCTGCGTGGATTTGGAGGGTGGTGGATGTCCAGAACATGCCTGGGATGGTGATCCAGCCCTTGGCGCCGCTGATGGAGGCGGAGGGATCGACGAATTCGGTCATTGAACTGGCGCATTGCGCAAACTCGCCCCCTGCGAAGTCAAGGGTGAAATGTTCGGCGAAGTCGAGACCGTCGGCCCTCAGGCGGCCATTGGCCGTTATGGATGTTGGCTCACCGAAGATTGAGTGGGCCAGTGTCACCGGGTAGATCCCTTGGTCAAGGAGCGTTCCTCCGCTGCGCTCAATATCCCATCTGCTGCCACCATCGGCTATCAAGGGAAAGCCAAATCCTGCGCGGATGCTGGAAGGCTTTCCGATGATTCCGGTGCGGAGCAGCTCGAAAAGGTGTTCGAATGCGGGGTTGAACTTCATCCACATTGCTTCCATGAGGAAGAGTCCTTGGCGTTCGGCAAGTGCAAAGAGGTCTTGCACTTCATCCGCATTCAGTGCCATGGGCTTCTCGACAACCACATGTTTGCCGGCATTCAGCGCTTGGCGCGCCATGGCAGCATGGGTAGCGAACGGCGTGGCGAGATACACAACGTCAACGTCAGGGTCCATGACAAGCGAATCGAAGTCCCCGGTCCACCTGTCCAGGCCGAAGTCCTCTGCGAAGCCGGCAGCTTTCGCCGGGTTTCGGCTGAAGATCATTTCCACGTGATTTCCGGGCAGGAGCTGTAGATCCGGCACTATGCTGCGGGAGATCGTTCCGGCCCCGGCAATAGCCCACCGCAATGGAGCTTGGGGACGCCGCGCCTCATCCACGGTTCCAACCGTCATCCTGGAACTCCCGCCTGGACTTGCTGTTTCCGGTGCAGCTCAGCGAGGCGATGACGATCTGCCCGGCGTTTCTCCTGTTCCACAGGGTCTGCGATGGGTGCAGCCAGCAGCAGTCGCTGGGTGTAGGGGTGCTCGGGCGTGGAAGTTACCCGGTCCGCGGGGCCGGTTTCAACGATGTCCCCCCTGTAGACCACGCTGACGCGATGGCTGATGTGCCGGACCACGGAGAGGTCGTGTGAGACGAACAAGTAGGCAACGCCTGTGCGCCTTTGGATGTCGATGAAGAGGTCCATGACGCGGGCCTGTGTGGAAAGGTCCAATGCCGAGACGGGTTCGTCGCAGACAATGAGTTTGGGTTCGGGCGCAAGGGCCCGGGCTATGGCTACTCGTTGTCGTTGTCCGCCGCTGAACTCCCGGGGCAAACGTTCGGCCGCGTCCCCGGGCAGGCCGACTTGATCCAACAGCATCCGTACCCGGGTCCGGGCTTCAGGGGCACTTGTTCCTTGGACCACCAGAGGCTCACTTAGGGTGTCCCCGATTGTCAAGGATGGGTTGAGGGACGTGTAGGGGTCCTGGAACACCACTTGGATGTCTTTGGACAACTGACGGCGTTCCTTGGGCGTGGCGTGGGTGATATCCGAACCTTGGAAGGTGATGCGGCCCGATGCGGGCCTGACAAGCCCAAGGACGGCCCGGCCAATGGTAGTTTTGCCGGACCCTGATTCCCCCACGACGCCGAGAGTCTCACCTTTGGCGATTGACAGGGACACTCCGTGCAGGACCTCCACTTCCCTGGGCCTGAAGCCCCGGCCCTTGAAGGCGACGCGAAGGTCTTCCACGTTCAACAACTGCTGTGTCATCAATTACTCCCCGGGATAGCCGCCGAGACGGAAATGGGTTGGTCGGTCCGAACGGTGTGTTCGTCAAGGATGGATCCGAGGAGCATCTGCGTGTAGGGATGTTGAGGTTCCCGGAAGAGCTCCAGTGCTGTCCCTGATTCCACAACCCGGCCATCCTGCATCACGGCGATCCGGTCGCAGATGTCTGCCACCACGCCGAAGTTGTGTGTCACAAGCAACACGGCCATGCCCATTTCGGCTTGCAGGTCCCTTATGAGGTCCAGGATTTCGGCTTGGACAGTGACATCCAGGGCAGTGGTGGGTTCATCGGCGATGAGGAGTTTGGGACGACTGGCCACCGCACCTGCAATGAGGACGCGTTGGGCCATTCCGCCGGAGATCTGGTGGGGATAAGAGTCAAAAGTCCGTTCAGGATGTTCAATTCCAACACGCACCAGAAGGTCCATTACTGTTGCTCTTGCCTCCCGCCGTGACATCTGTGCAGAGGCGCGTATGCCTTCGACGAGTTGAGCGCCCACTGTGTAGGAGGGATCCAGATTGGACATGGGTTCCTGGGGTATGTAGGCAATGTCGCGTCCACGAAGGGTCCGGAACTCCCGTTCGGAAAGGCCAATCAAATTGCGGCCGGCCAGCTGTGCCCAGCCATGCGTGACCACGGCCTCCGGCGGAAGCACACCAAGAATGGCAAAAGCTGTTTGTGTCTTTCCTGAGCCGGATTCACCCACCAAGCCCAGGGTTTCACCTGCCTGTAACGTGAGCTCGACCCCTTTCACTACTTCCTTGAGTTCGCCCGAGGGTGTGGGGTAAGCGATGCCCAGGTCTCGGACGGACAGAAGGTCCGTCGTCGAGCCTTGGACGGCGTCTTTCGCGGGGATACGGCCGGCTTGTGCGGCCCGGGCTTTCACGGGTGTGAGTCTGACGCCCTCAAAGGCGTCCCTCAGTGAGTTCCCCAGCAAAACAAGGGAAGCTGTCAGTGTCCCAAGCATGACACTGGGCCAGATGAATTGGGTGGGGTCGACGTAGAGATTCGTGAAGCCGTCGGCGATCATCGCGCCAAAGCTGGGAACCAGTGTTGACCCTACTCCGAGAAAGGCCAAGCCGGACTGGAGGCTGATTGCGGAGCCGATAAGGAATGCGGTGGCGACGATGATGGGACCGCGGACAGCAAACAACACATGCCGACCCAGAATCCGCAGGTTGGACAACCCCGATACCCGCGCAGCGTCAACGTAGAGTTCGTTCTTGACCCCGAGGACCAGGTTCCTGACGATACGGTATACGCCGGGGGAGAGCAGTACCCCAAAGATGAGCATGGTTGCCCGGTAGTCGCCCTTGGTGACCGGCATCAGGACTATTAGCAGCAAGAGCCCCGGAAATGTCATGATGAGGCTGAAGACCCACTCCGTTGCGCTGCGCAGCTTTCGGCCGTAATACCCGCCGATCAGGCCAAAGGTGATGCCGATGGTCAAGGCAACACTGGCACCGATTAATCCTGCGATCAGGCTGGTACCGATTGAATGCAGAAGCCGCGAAGCGATGTCGCGCCCGTTTTGGTCGGCCCCCAAAATGTACCCCGGGGTCCCGGGTGTCGCGTTGATGGCATTGAGTTGGGCCTCATTGGGATCATGCGGCGCAATCAACGGCGTCAGGAGACCCAGGATGATGATGGCAAGCAGCAGAACCGAAGTGATGATGGCCTGGGGGTCCTTGGCGAGTTTCCTTAGCGGAGATTTCCGGGGTGGGGATGCAAGCCCCGGATCCACGCCGAGTTCTTCGATGCTCAATAGATTCTCGCCTTCGGGTTGAGCCAGCCGTTCACGACGTCTGTAATGAGGTTCACTATGACCACCAACATGACGCTGAACAGGGTGATGCCCATGATGATGGGGATATCGCCTTGGAGGGAGGCGTTGAATGCGTAGGCGCCGAAGCCAGGAAGCGCGAACACGTTCTCGATGATGAGCGCACCACCGAGCATTTGAATGAATTCAAGGGACAGGACCGTCAAGGCAGGACTCGCCGCATTCCGAAGCGCGTGGCGAAGAACAATTGAGCGTGTTGGTACCCCGCGGGTCCTCAGCGTACGGACGTAGTCCTTCCTGAGCTCCCCGATCATTGAGCCGCGGATTTGTGCGGCCATGCTGGCCACTCCACCGATGACGAGCACAATGACGGGGATGGTGATTGATGTGGCCCATTTCCCCGGATTCTGAGCGAAAGGAGTGAACCCGGTTGCCGGCAGCAACTTCAAATTCACCGCGAGAACAGCCACCAGGACAATGGCGATGAGCAAGCCGGGGACGACGTAGCCAATCAAGGACAAGCCTTGGGAGACCTTGTCAGCCAGTCCACCCCTTGTGGCTGCCCAGACGCCCAGCGCAACGCTGACGATCACAGTGATGATGAGCGCTGTGACCACGAGCGACAGGGTCACACCCAGCCGGGCGGCAACGGCCGGGGCTACGGGTTGACTGGTGAAAAGGGAGGTACCGAAATCCCCGGTCAGGACGGAGCCGAGCCAGTCCAGGTATTGGACGATGGCCGGCCGATCGAAGCCAAGTTCGGTCATCAATGCCTTCAAGGACTCTGGAGTCGCAGTAGCCCCCAGCCGTTCGCGGGCAACGGATTCCAAGGAGCCGCTGAGGAGGAAGAAGGTAATTAAGGTGACGAGCAGGGCAAGGACAATGCCTGCACCAAGTCGTCGTAGGGCGTAACTGATCATGAGTGGACTCTCGGCTTTTCCTTTGGCGTCCCTGAGCTCCTGGTTGGCATCATTTTCCGGACAGGCCGAAGTCACGTACGGTAGGCAAAACCACCCCGGTAGGGAGGAAATCAATGCCCGGAGCTGTGGCCCAGAGCGTGCCTACGTAGGCGATCGGTGCGTTCAATGCCTGCTTTACGGTGTATTCGTTGACCTTCTTATACAGAGCATCACGGGCTGTATCGTCCGGTTCGGTGGCAATGGACTGCAGCAACGTGTCGAACTCGGGGTCCTGCCACTTGAAGGGGTTGAGGAAGGCTTCAGGGGCGTACATGTCGCCGACTTGACGGCCTGCGCTGTTCAGACCGTAGAACCAAAGAACTGCCGGGTACTTCTTCGAGGCAATTGATGACGCTGTATTCTGCGGAGGCACGGGTTCCCACGTCACCTTCACTCCGATGTCCGCAAGAGCCTGCGTGATCACAGGCTCGAAGGACTGGGAGATGACCGTGCTTGGCATCGTCATGGAGAAACCGTCGGCGTATCCGGCCTCGGCCAATAGCTTGCGTGCCTTCGCCGGATCGAAGCTGTAGGTATCTTCAAGCCCGGGATCGTAGGCTCCACTGTTGGGGTCGAACACCTGGACCGTAGGCTTGCCTAGTCCGTTGAGGAGGGCCTTCACTACCTGTGCCCGGTCAAAGGCCATGTTGATGGCCTCGCGCACCTTTACATTGCCCAGGGCAGGAACGAGTTCTCCCTTCCGATCGGCCAGGACGAGAACCAGAGCGGCAGTAGCCTGCACCTCCTTGACTGTGAATCCGGCACCTTCGGCCTGCTTGCGTTGCGGGGCCTGAATCAGGGCTGCCTTTACTTCCCCTGCCTGGAGCGCGTTGTACTGGGCGGTCCGGTCCTGGATGACTTTGACCTTCACGGTTTTGAAGGGATAGGCCGAGGCGTTCCAGTAGTCATCCCGGCGTTCCATGACGTACTCGGTGCCGTCCACAGTTTTGTCCGATAGGACGTAGGGTCCTGAGCCTGTTGGGCGCAGCTTGGTGGTCTCTGATGCCAGCGTGTCCGCGTCGCCAATAACGCCTGTGGCCTGCGCCAGATAGTTCAGCAACGATGGTTCAGGAGCGGAAAGCTGGATGACTATCGTCGACGCATCGGGAGCGGAAATTGAAGAAACCTTGGCGAGCTTGGGCTGTTGCTGGCCCGGTGTGGTCCTGGTCCTCTCCAAAGTTGCTGCAACGTCCTTGGAGGTGACGGCGTCTCCGGAACTAAACTTCAGGTCGCTGCGAAGCTTGAGGGTCAGCGTGCGGAGGTCATCGGAATATTCCCAGCTCTCAGCCGCGTTCGCACGGATCTTGTTGTCCTTGTCCACCATGAGAAGGGTGTCGAAAATGGATGCCCAAATGTAGGACTGCTGTCCTTCTGCGAGCTGGGCCGGGTCCAACGAAGCCGGCTGGGCTTGAACGGCAATGCTGAGCTCCTCGTTGCGTGAGGAATTGCTTGCCTCCGATGCTGGTTCGGAAGAGGAGCAGGCCGCTGTGGAAAGTAGTGCCGCCACCGCGACTGAGGCTACGACCGCACGGGTCAGTGATGTGGTTCGGGACAAGACAGGAAACATGTCTTGGGACTCCTTTGTCATTGAGGAAAAGCTTTTGGAGATTTATGGAGGGCCATTGTCCGGGCCGTTTAGCCGGGAGTGACCGTAATCACTAGCAAAGCATTGGAAAAGCCAAAAGGCAACCGATTGCCAAAAATATATTTAGAATTAAATCTTCTTCCGCAAGTCTCACTTTGGGTACGACAAATGACCCCCTGATAAACGAAACAATGCATTTCGAAGATCGAGGCGGTGGAGTTTATTGCGGTGGACCCGGAAGGGTGCTTTTAGGGAATTGTCTATTGACTTGTGGACATAAGCTCTGTTAGTTGCTGTTTGAACTTCATGAGTGGGTTCCCATTAAGTGCGAGAAACGCCTGGGAAACTGCTGAGGTGAGATCAAGGGTGGGATCAATGAGCCACTGCATCCGCAGGCCACTCCAGGCTGCCATCATTTGGCGGCCAACCTTGTCCGGGTCCAGCGCTGGATCCGCGAGCCCCTTTGCCTGGCGTCTCCTCACTCCTTCTGCGAACTCAAAGACCACCTGTTCGTGGTGGGCCTTCAGGTAGGAATGGGCGGGGTGTCCGGGATCCACTGCCTCCGCGCTGAGGGAAAGAAACAGGCGGGTTGTGGCCTGGTCATCCAGCGTCAGGTGCGCCATTGCCGGTGGTGGCCAGTCGGAGTTTCCTCCGTCGATGACATGGAACTCTGCTGTGAGGATTGCGCGATACTCCTGGTCGGCCAGCTCCATTGCTGCCACGAGGATGTGATCGCGGGTTGGGAAGTGGTAGAGCATGGCAGTTTCGCTCATGGACGAACGCGCTGCAACTTCAGCTGTGGTCAAAGCCCGGTGGCCCTTCTCGAGCACAATGTCCAGGGCTGCCCGGGCTACAGCCGAACGCCGCTCAAGGGTCTTCGCGTAGCGTTTCCGGGGTGACGTTGTGGAGTCCATGTATAAAGAATAATTGAAAACTGAGTGGCACACCATAGATGGAGTACTTCTTCTTCGAAAGTGGGAGGATGCGGGAAGTTGGGCCAGTGTAAATTGACCTACGCTCGGTTTTGAAAGCGGCCTATGACGCACTCCTTGCCGGACCTGCAGATCCTCGGATGACCAGTTCGGTGTCCACCATCACGCTTTGAGGGTCATGCGGAGTGCCGGCAAAGGAGTTCAGAATCAGCCCGGCGGCCAGCGATCCGCACTCTCCCAGCGGGGATCTGATGCTCGACAAGGACGGAGTGGTGAAGTCAGCACCAAAGATGTCGTCAAAGCCCACAATGCTGATGGCTTCGGGAACGGCAATGCCGGTACCTTGAAGCTCGTGCATCAGGCCAATAGCCATTAGATCGTTATGCGTGATCACGGCCGTAGCTCCCGAGGCTTTGATGGTCCGGGCCAGTTTTCTGCCACCGTCAATGGTGGGGGATGTGGACTCGATGCGCTCTGCGGTGACATGGCACCACTCGCACGCATCGGATACCGCGTCCCAGCGCCGGGCTGACATCCAGGACATCTCTGGTCCGGCGGCGAAGACGATCTTCTGATGTCCGTTCCCTGCCAGAAAACGGACTGCCTGGCTGACGCCCCTGTCCGGATCAGGGACAACGCAGTCTATGCCGCTGACCTCTCTGTTGATGGCGACAACCTTCTTTGTGGCGGCAAGTAGTTGAAGGTTGCTTTCACTCATGCGGGGGCTGACCAGGATGAGGCCGTCGACTGTCTTAATAAGCCGCCGCGCCGCTGACAGTTCGGTGGCAGCGGATTCGGCCGCATTGCCAAGCACCACGCTGTACTGCTGCTGTGTTGCTACTCTTCCTGCTTCCCGCAGAATGCCGAAGAAGTTTGGGTTGGTTATATCTGAAACAAGAAGTCCCAGCATTCTTGTTGATCCCGTTTGCAAGACTTGTGCCGAATGGTTCGCTTGGAAATTGAGAACCCCGGCAGTTATTTCAACCAGTCGCCGCGTTTGCGGACTTACTCTTCCCGGATTACTGAGAGCCCTGGAAACTGTTGAAGGATTAACGCCGGCTTGTTGTGCTACATCATAAATAGTTGCTTTGGCTTTTTTTGTTTGCACTGGTGCCTCGTCAGCCGGCATTCTGCACTTTCCTGGATAGTGGAAAATCGGCCGGCTACGTGTGCATTGCTGAAGCACGCGTAACCGGCCGAAGAGTTGTCCGCCCTTGGCGCTAGATGGTCTGGCCGGCGTCAGCCAAAAGCGTGCTGCCCGTCATGATGGTGGACAGGTCGCTCGCACAGAAGAGGACGACGCGTGCAATGTCGTCCGGCGTTCCGATCCGGCCAATGAGACTGTTCGTCATGACGTCCATGGTCTCCGTTCCACTGGAGGGGGCGTGTTGGGCGGCAGCGGCCATGTTGCCTTCGGTTGGTACGAAGGTGGGGGCGACACCGAGCACCCGTATCCCCATGGGCGCAAATTCCAAGGCCATTTGTTTGGTCATGCCGCGAACTGCGTGCTTGGACCCGACATAGGCCGATAAGCCTGGCGCCGTCCCGCCGAATCCTGCGGTGGAAACGATGTTGATGATGACGCCGCCGTTTTTACCGTTGGACATATGACGGGCGGCCTCGCGGGAGCCGTTGAAGACGCCGCGGGTATTCACGGCGAAAACCTGCTCCCACGTGCTGTCACTGGTTTGCAGGACCGGGACGCTGGGGAAAATGCCGGCATTGTTGACCCAGATGTCGATGCCCCCGAAGGACTCCAGGGCTTCCTGTGCTCCGAGACGCACCGACCCGGCGTCGCTGACATCCATGCCGAAGCCGAGGGCGCGGACGGGAAAACGATCGGCAATCCCGGCTGCGGTCTCCTTGGCGAGATCGGCGTTGACGTCCCCGATGAGGACGTCGGAGCCGGCTTCGGCGAGTCGTGCTGCGATGGCTTTGCCCAAGCCCTGTGCCCCGCCGGTGACAACTGCCCGGCGTCCGGTGAGGGAGAGCAGGTCCCTGACCGGGGTGAGCGAAGCGTCGGCGAACGCTGTGGTCATGCTGAAACCTCGACGTCGAGGTTGTTGCTTTGCGCCACGCGGCCAAGCCAGGCCAGGCTGGGTTTGGGTGTGCGGACGAAGGTCTCCCGGTCCACTGCAATCAGGCCGAAGGTCGGTTCCCAGTGACCCCACTCAAAGTTGTCCAACAGGGACCAGTGGAGGTAGCCCCGCACGTCAATTCCTTCGTTCATGGTCTGGTGCAGGCCTTGCAGCGCTTCAGCGGTGTAGCGGATTCGTTGCTCGTCATCAGATGTGGCGATGCCGTTTTCCGTGACCAGCACGGGGACGCCCCCGGTGACGTCCCACGCGTGCCTCACAGCCATGGCCAATGCATCGGGCCGGTACGCGGTGCCCACCAAGGTGTTCTCAGGGTGCGGTGGGTGCGGGACGAGCCCGTTGGCATCCACTTGTTGGCTGGAGTAGGCCTGCACGCCAACAAAATCATCGCCGCGGCTGCCTTCCCAGTAGACGTCTTCTTTGCCGTATCGGATCTCCAGCAGCTTTTCCTCCCCACCCGGGGCGGCAGTGAGCGCGCCGGCGGCAATTGTCCATCCCACCTTGGCGGAGGTGTTCGCGCGGATGATTTCCCGGGCGGCATGGTGGATGGTGGTGAATGCTCTGCCTATTTCCGGGTCAGCGTAGGTCAGGAAGTCACTGTGCGTTTGCTTGGTTTCTTCGGTGCCCTCGACGGTGGGGCTTTGCCACTGAGCGTCCCCGGCAAGTTGCATGCGGCGCATGGCGGTCATGATTGCTGCCTGCATGTTCGGTTCGTTCATGGTCACCACCCACTCCACCCCGTCCAGGATGGTGGTGGTTTCCTTGACGTAGCGCTGGAACTTTTCCGATGCGTCCGGAGCCAACCAACCGCCGTCGTTCGCGAACCACTGGGGAGTGGTGAAGTGCTGCAAGGTGACCACGGGGGTGACGTTCCGCGAGAAGCAGTGCTCGATCATGCGTCGGTAATGGGCAAGTTCTGCCTTGGAGAAGGCTCCGGGTGCGGGTTCGATCCGCGACCACTCCAAGCTGAAGCGGTACGAGGTCAAGCCGGCATCGGCCAGCAGGTCAATGTCCTCACGGTAACGGTGGTAGCTGTCGCATGCGTCCCCGGAGAGCTCCATGCCGGGCATGGTCAGTTCACGTGCCCACCAGTCGCTGTTGACGTTGTTTCCTTCAATCTGGTGGCCGGCGGTAGCGGCACCCCAGAGGAAGTTGGCGGGGAAAGTTGTCATGGGATTCTCGTTTCTTGATCGTGTTATTGCCTGGGTCAGGCAGTTGGCAGGTTGAGTCAGGCGTGACTTGGAACGCTGATGCCGGCGGAAACCAGGGGTGCTGCGGCGCGGAAGGTGCCCGGTCCGGCAGCGTGTTCGGATCCATCGGGGAAAATGATCCAGGCGGTTGTCTCTGCCGGAATGTGGGCATCAATATGCAGCTCGGAACCCTCGATCCACCAGTGGACATTGATGGTGCCGTTAGGTGTTTCGTGTGAGCCGCGGGCCCAGGTAACTGAAGCGCCGGGGGTGGGTGCGATGACCAGTGAGCGCCAGGCCACAGAGTCTTTGGCCTGCCGCAATCCCAGAGTGTGCTCGTGCAGGAACCGGAGCACGGTTGCCTTGCTGTAATGGTTCAGCGAATCATGGGCGTCGCCGTTCTGGTCGATTCCCTCCCAGGATTCCCAGATGGTGGTGGCGCCCTTGTCCACCATGTAGAGCCACGACGGAGCCGTGCGCTGAAGCAGCAATTCATCGGCGACGTCGGTCCTGCCGGCTTCCACCAGAACGGGCAGCAGGTAGCCGGTGGACAGGAAACCTGTTCCCAAGTGGGTGCCTGCGGACCGGATGAGTTCAACCAGACGGTCGACGGCGGGCTCCCGGCGATCCGCCGGCAGCAGGCCAAATGCCAGCGCCCGCACGTAACTGGCTTGGGTATCGGCGTCCGTTGTTCCGTCCGCATGCAGATACGCTGCCTGCCAGGCGTTGCGAACGGCTTCAGAAACCGCAGTCCACTCAGCTGCTTCGGCGGATCGTCCAAGGACGGCGGCAACTCTGGCAAGCGTGGAAGTGGACCGGTAGAGGTATGCAGTGCCTACCTCGCCCTTGTCTTCCATGAACCATGCCATCGGGTTGTCCTGGATGGGATCTATCAGGCGCCCGTCGGCATCGCGCTGCTTTGGCTCCGTCCACTCACCCCAATGGAATGTGCCGTCCCACAGATACTGCTCAAAAGGTTCCGGTTCCGGAGATTCCTTAACCCTGGAGTGGTGGCGGGTTGTCCGCGCCATGTCCAGGGCCCACCGGACCCAACGGAGCATCGCGTCCCAGTTCTCAGCGAGGACCTGTTCGTCTCCGTAGGCTTCGTACAGTTCCCAAGGAACGGCAACGATCGCATCGCCCCACCCGGCGGATCCAGTCATCATGGCAAACTGATCGTCCAAGTGGTTCTTGATACCACGGCCATCAGGGGAGAAGTTTGCAATGCGGCCATCCGCCAACTGGTCATCGCGAACGGACTGCAACCATTTCCGGCTGAAGCCGAGCACATCCCGCAGCCGGGTAGCTGTGGAAATGAACACTTGGTAATCACCGCTCCACGCCAGTCGTTCGCGTGTAGGGCAGTCCGTGGGGACGTCCACGGCATTTCCAAGAAAGCTCCATTCTCCTATGCGATGAAGGCGGTTGAGGTCCTCATTGCTGCATTCAAAGGCACCCGTTGGGCGGAGATCACTATGGACAACCTGCATGGCGAGCCTGGAAGAATCCAAAGGCGCTCCGTTGCGGCTGATGCGTGCGAACTGGAAACCGTGGACAGTGTGCCGGGGTTCAAAGATTTCAGCGACTGCTCCTGCGGTGACCTCGTCACGCTGGGAGAAGATTCTGGTGGGTTCCCCCGGCTTGTGAGAGTCCAAATGTGACGTGGAGAGGTCGCCATCGCTGTCTACGTACTCGCCGTATTCGATCACCGTCTTGGTTCCTTGTGGCCCGAGATCCTCGAGCCGTATCCATCCGGAGGCATTCTGTCCGAAGTCCGCGATCCACACGCCCGGCCTGATTTGTGTGACGCTGACTGGCCGCCGCGAGTCGATGACCCGCACTGCCGGGGCGGGGGACCAGTTGATTGCAGGGGCGTCAATGGCGTTGAGCAGAACTTTCGACGGCGGTACCGCCGGAGCGGCTAAGTCAACCGTCTGTCCTTCCATGAGATCCGCTCGCGTCGTGGTTGACGGTGCGGACGTCCAGTCACCGTCGGTGACAATCACCTGGCGGGATCCATCAACTTTTTCGATGTGCAGTTCGGCGCGGGCGCCCAATGTAGTTCCCCAGTCGGCCGGGTGGCGGAATGCCCCCACCTGCCCCCGGTACCAACCATCGGAGAGTTCAATGGACAGTACGTTGATTCCAAGGGCCAGCGACGCCGTGACGTCGGAGGCCTGGGCATAAAGAGTATGGTCGTACGACGTCGACCCGGGGGACAATTCAGCGGTCCCGGCTTTACCTCCGTTGACCGCAGCCGTGTATACACCAAGGGCTGTGGCGTACAGTCGGGCGGACTTTACGGCCGCGTCCACCGTGAATTCCGTGGTGAGGCTATAAGCCGGACGTTGGCCGTACGCCGTCCCTTCCTGCTCCACCGGGGAAATCCAGGACGCCGTCCAGTCGCTGTCGAAAAGTCCCGCTTCAAAAGAGGACCAAGCCGACCATCCGTTCAAGTCCCCGGCAATCCGTACGCGCCACATGACGCGCTGACGGCTCGATAGAGCCGCCCATGGCCACTGAACGTGGAGCCTGTGGTCCAGGGTCGCCAGTGGCTGCGCCACGCCGTCGACCGTTGCTTCCACTTCATACGCCGTTGCTACTGCGTCCGCGGGAATCTTCCAAGAGAGCCTGGGGGATGGACCTGTGACGGGGAACTGGTCTCCGCCGCTGTCCACAGTGAGGTGATAGGGCACGAGGGCCATGAATTTTCCTTAATCTTCTGCCGATGCCGGCGGTTAGCGGACGGACTTGACCTTGAGCGAGATCAAGAGTCCGCCGATCAGCGCCAGAGCGGCACCGGCAAGGTACAAGAAGGTGTAGTTCTTGTCCGCTCCTGTGATGCCAATGGTGATGATCACGGAGGCCAGAAGAGGGGCCACGGCGCTTGGAATCTTTTGGGCGAAGGCGACCACGGCCATGTAACGCGCCGTTTCGGTCCGGTTGGGGAGAATGGCGAAGATGATGGCCTGATCCACGGTGGCGAACACGGCAATGGCAGTCTGCATGAGTACCGCGCCAATGATCAGTTGGGGCAGCGACCACGCGAATGCCTCAGCCAATGCTCCGCCGACGAAGAGGGTCGCAGCAACCAGGACAAACAACCGGCGCCTCTTGAGCTTGTCTGACAGGAATCCGCCCAGGAGCGCACCGGCGGCAGCGGCCACCACACCCAGCATGCCGATGGTTGCAACGACGCCGGCAACTTCCCGCACCGGGAGATCAAGGCGCTGGGCGTAGAAAAAGGTGCCGAAGGTGGTGTTGAAGTACAGGCCCATGAAGAAGACAAAACGGCCCAGCCAGTTCCACGCGAAGTCCGGGTACTTGCGGACACTGAAACCATAGCTGGCAACCACTGACCGGAAGGTGACCCGCGTGTCAACGCGGATATTCTGCGAGCTTCCCTCAGGCTTGATAAGCGGGAACAGTGCCAGGAGGACTGCGCCGATCACGCCGGGTACAACGAACACCAGGAAGGTGTTCGACGAAACAGCGTATGCAACGCCAATGCCCAAAACAGGAGCGATCTGGGTCATCAGACCGGTCAAAGCAGAGACCCGGCCGCGCTGGCTCTCCGGCAACTTATCAGCCATGAGGTTCTGGATGGCGGCACCGGAGATGGACCAACCGGCCATGCCGAGGATCCACCCGGCGCCCACCAGCAGAAGGTTCGGGGCCAGCCCCATGACAACCAGGCCGGCCAGGCCGATGCCGGTTCCCAGGAAGATGAAGGGCGCGCGCCGGCCGAAGCGGGATCGCGTGCGGTCGCTCCAGATGCCGATGAGCGGGCTGACGATCAGGTAGACGCCCTGCGCCGTGCCCGTAATGAAGCCGAGCATCTGCTCCTGGCCGGGAGCGAGCTCAGTAATCCGCACGGCGATGCCATAGGACAGTGGCACCATCATGGCGATGGATGCACCGAAGCTGGCAAGCATGAGCCAAAGAATGTAGCCCCTGCTCATGGGGATCTGTGGCTCGTCCGTGAGCTCCGGAAGTTCGACCGGGCCAACCGGCAGATGACTGCCCGGCGATGGTTCGGCGGCCGCGATGCCGCCGGCGAGACGCGGAGCCCCGTGCTTGTCAGTAGTCACCAATGACTCCTCAATACAGTAGATGGCCCGTCCGCTGCGTCGCGGACGAGAGCTGGGAGACGTGGGTCGATCCAGCAAAGGGTAACCATGATGGTTACTATTCGTGAATAGTAGTCACAGTGGTTACAATTGACAAGACCCAGCGCACAAAATGGTTTCCGTTGACGAGAGAAGGCTGTTCGTGACCATCACTTCAGAGCAGAAGGCCGGCAAGAAAGTCAGCTCCGGCAGGCGGGGCCCCTATGCCACAACACCGGCCCGACGGGCAGAGATCGTGCGCGCTGCCTCGGCCAGCTTCGCTGAGCATGGCTACGAGCGGGCAAGTCTCAGGGATATTGCCTCGCGGGCCGGTGTCACCCACGCAGCCCTTCTGCGTCATTTCGCCACCAAGGATGACCTCCTCCTGGCCGCCCTGGCGGAGCGGGACGCCGACGACGCCGAGCTGGCCACCCGGATCGTGCAGGCCAAAGTGCCCCGGGAGTCGGTGTTGAGCACCGTTCTCGCTGAAGAATTCGCCCGGCCTGACCACATGCGGAACTGGTTATCAATTACCATCGCGGCGACCAATCCGGAGCATCCTGCCCACGACTTCTTCATTGCCCGACGCGAGCGCATGCGTGATCACTTCACCAGCAAGCGACTCGCCACATCTGAAGACAGTGAGGAACTGAGCGCTGACGACAAAGTCACCATGGTGATGGCAATGATAGACGGTCTCCGGATTCAGTTCCTCCTGGACCCGCAGCGCAAAACCTTGCACCTGCTTGAAACGCTCTTCCGCTTCATCGACTCGCCTGAAGAAGACTGATGGCCCGCAAGAGGCCCGAGAGAAAGTAACGACGCCAGTGAGCACTCCAATCCTGCCGGGCTACCACCCGGATCCCTCAATATGCCGAGCAGACGAGGACTATTTCCTTATTAACTCCAGTTTCGAATACTTCCCCGGAGCTCCTGTCTTTTCGAGCCGCGACCTACTTAGCTGGCACCAGGTGGGCAATGTGCTCGACCGCGACGGCCAACTCAATGTGGTGTCCGGTATCGAGGGTGCGAGCGGGGGCATATATGCCCCGACGATTCGCTATCACAATGGCCGTTTCTGGATGATCACAACGAACCTGCATGATGTGCGGGAGGGACACATCATTGTCTCGGCCGATCACCCGGCAGGTCCATGGACCGATCCGGTCTACACGCCGGGACTCATTGGCATTGATCCCGACCTTGCCTGGGACGAGCGAGGCGACTGCTTTATCACGTGGGCAGACGTCATTGGAGGCGGCATCTCACAGGCGCGGATTGATCCGGCGACTGGAATCGCGTTGTCCCCGGCGCGGGAACTATGGCGCGGCTCGGGTGGGGCCCATGTTGAGGGGCCGCATGTCTACACACGCAATGGCTGGTGGTATCTCCTGACCGCGGAGGGCGGCACCGCAGCTGGTCACATGATCACCGTAGCCCGTGCAGAAACCATTGACGGCCCCTACTCGCCTTGCCCTGCAAATCCGATTCTGACGCACCGCAGCACTTCACATCCCGTGCAGGCGGTGGGGCACGGTGACCTGTTGGAGCTTCATGACGGCAGCTGGGCGATGGTACATCTCGGGACACGCCCGCGCGGTTCTTTCCCCAAGTGGCACACCAACGGCAGGGAGACGTTCATCGTCGGAATTGACTGGGTGGAGGACTGGCCCGTCGTGGCAGAGGATCGATTCACTGTGCCTGAGATCGACACTTCGTTCGAGGACAGATTCCTTGAGGGCCGGCTACACCCGCGGTGGCTTGCACCCGGAGTTAATCCGAGCTCGTTTGCCACGCCGGGCGAGAATGGACTGACGCTGCTTGCCGGCCGCCAACCCGCGAACGCGCGGGCATCGCGGCTCCTCGCAGTTCGGGCTACAGACCTCGAATGGACCGCCAGCGTTCAGGGTATCGGTGACCTGGCGCTCACGGTGCGCATTGATGACCTTCACCAGGCAACTGTTCAACGGGTCGGAGGGAAAGTGGCTGCCCGTGTGGTCATCGGCCCCACGGATCAGGACCTCGCTGTCTTGGATGCCGTATCCGAAAGCAGCGCCCTGACAATCCGCTCGGTACCGTACGACGGCCCGGCCGGCCAGCGCAAGGGTCCGGACCGGCTACTCCTGGGAGTGGGTGCCGGGGCTGATTTCCAGGAACTCGCGGCCGTTGATGGCCGCTACTTGTCAACAGAGGTTGCGGGAGGTTTTACCGGCCGCGTCGTGGGAATGGAGGCCCTGGGCTCCAACGCCATCATCAGCCTCTTCACGTACAGCTCACCCTAAGGTTTCCGGGCCGGCATTCTCTTGGCTTTTTGCTTCCCGCAGCTCGCGATCAAGGGCCCTCAGGCCGGTTTCGAGTGCCTGGAGCTCTTCAATCGTCAGCCCGGCCAGCACCTCACCACCTAGTTCGGGACGCGCAGCCATGAGTTCGCGAACTACCGACCGTCCAAGGTCGGTTGCAAAAATCCGCCTGACCCGCTGGTCCTCTGTATCAGTGGATCTGGCGACCAGCCCCGCCGCCGCGAGGCGATCGACAAGCTTGGACATGGATGCCATGGAGACACCGAAGGACTCAGCCAATCCCACTCCAGTAGCTCCACTCTCCGTGGTGACCACAACGGAGAGGACCTTCAGCTGCTGGATGGTCAAGTCTGTGGTCAACAGTGGCTGAAGGATGCGGGGAATGGAACGGATGGTGATGGCTATTGCCAAAGCGTCGATGCTCTTTTGTGCTGCGTCCCGATCATCTGATTCCGCCATGCCACTAAAGATATCGCGGACCCGGCTTTGCGGAATTACTTAGCTTAAAGCTAAGCTTTTTTGATAGCCGAAGCGAGGATGATTCATGAACAGCGTCAACAACCAAACGAGGCACCCACAAGAGCTGGATGTTGAAGGGCTCCGCGCAAAGTACCGCAAGGAGCGCGACCGGCGTATCCGGCCGGAGGGCCTGGGGCAGTATCAAAGCGCAGCCGGTGAGTTCGGGTACTACTCAAAGGATCCGTACACCGAGCCCATCAGGCGGGATCCCCGCACTGACTCAGTGGAAGTGCTGGTCATCGGCGCCGGATTCGGCGGGCTGCTGGCCGCCGCCAAGCTGCGGGAGACCGGGGTGGAGTCCATTCGCCTGATGGACGAGGCAGGTGACGTGGGCGGCACGTGGTACTGGAACAGGTATCCGGGCATTCATTGCGATATCGAATCGTACGTTTACATGCCGCTCCTTGAGGAGGTCGGGTACATGCCGGCGTGGCGTTACGCTCCCGGTGAGGAGATCCGGCAGCATGCCATCGCCATCGCGAAGCGTTTCGACCTGTACCGGGATGTACTCTTTCAGACCAGGGCAACCGCGCTGACCTGGGATGAGGCTGCGGAGGTGTGGACTGTCGAAACGGACCGCGGGGATCAGTTCCATGCGCGATTCGTGATCACGTCCTCGGGAACACTGACACAACCCAAATTGCCGGGGATCCCGGGCATGGAGAAGTTTCGAGGACATACTTTCCACACCAGCCGCTGGGACTATGACTACACGGGTGGTTCAGCGGACGGCGGTTTGACCGGACTCTCGGACAAGCGGGTGGCAGTAGTGGGCACAGGAGCCACAGGCATCCAGGTCATTCCGCATCTGGGCCGCGACTCCGAGCAGCTGCTCGTTTTTCAGCGAACGCCCTCCACCATTGACGTGCGTGGAAATCGCCTGACAGACCCATCTTGGGAAGCATCCCTCAAGCCAGGGTGGCAGCGCGAACGGATGGAGAACTTCATGTCCGTCCTGGCGGGGGAACAGGTAGAGGAAAGCCTTGTCCATGATGGGTGGACTGAAACCATCCAGCTGCAACGCCAGATCCTTTCCGGTGCGGTGGACGCAGGCCTCGCCCCTGCCGAACGGGAATTACGCGATGAACTCAAGGACTTTGAGACCATGAACCGCCTCCGTGCGCGTGTGGATGCAGTGGTGCAGGACCGCGCAACGGCAGAGATTCTCAAGCCCTGGTACAGGTACATGTGCAAACGGCCATGTTTCAGCGATACCTACCTCCATACATTTAACAGGCCCAATGTGACACTTGTGGATACTGCGGACCACGGAGGCATCACGCGCCTGACGGAGTCCTCGATCGTGGTAGGCGAAACGCACTACGACGTGGATTGCATTATCTTCGCTACCGGCTTCGACGTCGGCGTCTCGGGTGTGCTCTCCGGTTCCTTGCCCGTCCGGGGGAGAGGTGGACGCTCACTCCTGGAAACATGGGCAGGAGGACTGCGCACCCTGCATGGCTTCTACAGCCACGGCTTTCCCAACCTCTTCCACCTTGGCGCACTGCAGAACGCCAATTCCGTTAACTTCGTCCATATTCTGCAGGAACAAGCCGAGCACATTTCCGCGGTCATCGCCAGGGGCCTGGCCGTGGGGGCCCGGGTGATCGAACCGACCCGTGAGGCCGAGGATAACTGGGTCAAGACCGTCGCTGACACAGCAGCCGACACATCGCACTTCCAAGCAGAATGCACTCCTGGGTATTACAACGGCGAAGGCACTCGAGCGATCTCCGGCAGCTCATTCAGTCCAGGACCTGTGGCTTTTCACCGGATACTTCGGCAATGGCGGGAAGGCGACATGGGCGACGTCCTTGTTCCGGGACAGCCGGGGGCCAGCCAAACCGTGGCGGGCAAATGAGGCCTGATCGGGGGAAGCCGCTCCGGACACACTTGGGCTTTATTGCGGTTGCGGTTGTCCTTGTCTTGTCCGGTTGCACGGCGGGTACTTCCGGCGAACCCGGGGCTGGAGCAGAAAAGCCCAAGCCGTCGGAACAGAGTGCCAAGGCTCTGGCAAACGTCACATCGGTGCACCCATCCACCGGAATGACGCTGTTGGAGGGGCCCGTGGTGGGTCCTGACGGTGACCTCTATTTTGTGGACGTGACGGCACCGCCAGGGGCGCCAAAGGTCATGGCTCTCGACGTGGACTCATTGGAGAAGAGGACCATTTTCACGGACGGCACCAGTGCTGTCACATCGGCCCAATTCAGCCCCCGCGATGGGCGCCTCTACCTGACGGACTACCTGGGCACCATCATCAGCATGACCCCTGAGGGCAAGGACCGGCAGGTGTTCCATTCCGGTCCCGTCAACGGGGCGACGCTGCACGCGGACGACATCAGCTTCGACCGTGCGGGCAACCTTTATGTGACGGATGCTGCGGGAGCCCGGGAACCATATTGGAAACCGCAGGGAAGGCTGATTCGCATTGATGGTGCCACGGCCGAGCCAACGGTGCTGGCGGATCGGTTGGCCTCCCCGAACGGAGTCGCCTTTACACCCGGGTTTGACGGGTTGTGGATGAGCCTGAACACCGCAAACCAGATCGATTACATCCAGTTGACCGACGATGGCCGTGGAGTAAGCACAGCTCATCCGGCGATCCACGTCAGCGCGGGCATGGGCCAAATCGATTCCTTGGCCGTTGACGCTGATGGGAATCTCTACGTCGGATTTCACAACCGGGCGGCGATTATTGTCTTCGACGCCACAGGACAACAAACAGCCACCATCACCATTCCGTCCAAAGGGGGCGAGATATTGTCAGCTACCAACATTGCGATCAAGCCTGGAACGAAGGACGCCTACGTTACTGCCAGTGGCAAAGCGGGCGGCTGGATCCATACCTTCACGGCGCTTGCGGAGGGGATCCACCAATCCAACGGTGGCTGACGGGCAGATGGTGAAATCCGCACCGGGAACCGGGTGGTGATCCCCTCCGGGGGTTGCCTCTTTCAGACCTCGGACAGGGTGCTGATCGCACAAATTGCATCGTCGGCACTGCGGGCTTCCGCGCCCTTCTCCAAGCCGTCCGGGCCAGGCACAATGGAGAAGGTCTGCGGCTTGGTCATGGGGGAGGCAAGCCGGTAGCTGAAAGTTTTGCCCAACAATCCGATGCCCTCACGGCGCATGTGCTCGCCCATCATCAGCGCCAGCAGCGGGCCGTGAATCACCAGCCCGTCGTACCCCTCGTTCAGGCACCAATCGAGGTCGTAGTGGATTCTGTGCGCGTTGTACGTGAGTGCGGAGAACCTGAACAGCAGGCGTTCATCGGCAGCTTGACTCAGCACCGGACCCGCCGGAGGCGCAGGAGGGGATTGCGGGGCAGGGAGCGATCCTTTGCCAGGAGCCCGGTACACGATGTCCTGTTCTTCACGGATGACCAGCTGGTTGTTTTGGAAGACTTCATGACGGACCGTGGTGAACGTCAGTGGTCCGGTCCGGCCCGTCTTCTCAACGGAGCCTGCGATGGAGATGACTTTTGTAGCCGGCGTTCCAACGGTCAGATGACCGAAGGTTGAGACGCGCCCTCCGGCGAACATCCTGCGCCGTCCGGGACCGGGGGGCGCAGGAATGCCTACGGTGGGATGTCCGTCCGGACCGAGTTCACTGTGGCGGTTCCGCTCCAACAAATAGAGCCAATGCCAGAGTGGGGGGACGGACGTGCCTTGGGTGAAAGGGACGTCGATGTCCAGTGCGGCAGCCAGGGCCTCTACCGGCTCAGAAGCGATGACTTCAGTGCGCACGACCCGCTCGGTCAAGGTTGTTGGTGTCATGGTGGGTCTCTCTCCAATTGGCTAGGGGTGTGGCGCCCAAGGCGCTGACCAGGTTGTCAAGGGTGGGCTCGGAATCCAGGTTTTCCACTGCCTCGATGAGCTGGGCGGTGGCCTCGTTGCCGTAGGGGCGGAGGAGGGACCGTGCTTTTGCGACCACCTCGGCATGGGTCATGGGGTTCTTTTCAGACCCCTTGGCATCGGTCGGGTTTCCGGCAAGGAGCGTGATTCTTTCACCGGACGTCAGCTCGAACTCAAGGCGAGGTCCGTCTTCAAGTTCGATTGAGGGGTCCAACACCATGGAGATCTTGGCGAAGGTTTCCTGGATGCGGGGTTCCGATATTCGGGGTGGATCGAACTGGTCCAGCCCCACTGAACGGTTTTCCAGTGCCACGCTGATGGCGTACGGCAGGCTGAACTGAGCGTCGAACACGGTTTCTATGGGATCAACGGTGAGCATGTTGATGGCAGTTGTCCCCGCGGTGACAGTGACGCTGCTGACATCGGAGGGCTGCAGGTTCCGCTCCGAGATCAGCTGCATCACGGCATCGATTGTCGAATGGCTTCCCCTGCAGCAGGCATATGGCTTCAGATAGGAAGTGGAGACGTTGAAGATCCGGCCCAGTCCGGCAGTAACCCGTTCCGGAAAACCCCTACCGCCGGCATAGGTGGCTATGATTCCACCCCACGGTGCCTCAAAGACCTGATGCGGGCCGGTGATGCCCGCCCTCGCCAGGAAGGCCGCGTCAATGCCTGATTCGCCTGCTTTACCCGGATGCAGCCTTTTGGTCCACGCACCGTCCTCGATGAATGCCCAAATTCCCCCGGTAAAGGAACCCGCAATTCCCAAAGCATTGGCGAATGCAGCGGGGTCCAGCCCCAAAATCTTCGCGCACGCGGCGGCAGCCGCGAAGGTGCCGAAGGTTCCGGTAGAGTGCCAGCCGCGATCGGTATGGGCGGCGAATCCGCCGACTCCCTGCAAAAGCCGGTAACTGATGTCGTATCCGGCGCACGCGGCGACTATGAGGTCCCGGCCGCTGGATCCTAGAAGTTCGGCAGCAGCAATCGCTGCCGGAAGGGTTGCTGAGCCGGCGTGTCCCGGGCCGCCGCCGTCGTCGAAATCCCTGGCATGGGCGGAAGTCCCATTGGCAAGCGCCGCGTGGGCGGGATTAAGCCGTTCGCGGGTGCCCCACACAAGGCAGGGGCCGCCGTTGGACATACCGGACAGTGCA
Source organism: Arthrobacter sp. 9V (assembly GCF_902506065.1). GTDB lineage: Bacteria > Actinomycetota > Actinomycetes > Actinomycetales > Micrococcaceae > Arthrobacter. The sequence continues at coordinate 2,417,166 of NZ_LR732912.1, read as the reverse complement.
TGCCGCACGCGACGGGACTCCTCTGACGGGATGCCTGCCATCGCCACCGCCAACGTGTCCAGGATGTGGTCCTTCATGGTGGACACCACCTCAGGCGGGAGGTCATGGAAGGTCGTTCCGGACCAGTGTGCAGAGAGTATTTCCGTCAGCGACTCCGGGGCGGGGTTCTCAGATGACATGGGTGTCCTCAGCCCGGGTGCCGGGATCAATGGTGAGTTGCTTGATGGTCCAGCGGCCGGCCGTCCGGGTGATCTTCGTGGCATCGTCAATCACGCGGGCGTTGGGATAATGGCGGGCCAGGTAAGCCACGACTTCCTCGATTTCCACTTTTGCGAGTCCTTGGCCAAGACAGTTGTGTGGGCCGGTGCTGAACGTCAGTGGCTGGTTCCGCTCCCTGCCCAGAATGAACTCACCGGGCTTCTCAAAACGTTCCGGGTCCCGGTTGGCGGACCATACGGCAACGTGTACGTCGGCCCCCGCCGGGATGGTGGTGCCGCCCACCTCGATTTCCTCTTCGGCGATCTTGCTGATCACACCTGTCCGGGGGTAGAGGCGAAGTGCTTCCATGACCGCAGCGGGTATCCATGAAGGATCGGCTACGATCTCACGCCAGACTTCACGGTTGCCCAGCAGGTTCCACACCACCAGGCCGATTTGGTGTCCTGTATTCACGGAGCTTGCCTCGAGCATGGACGTCGCTTCGTCAAAGAGTTCCTGGGCGGTGAGTTTGCCGTCGTCGGCGAGCGTCATCAGATGGGACAGCATGTCCTCGCCCAAGCCCGCTTGTCGTTTGCGCTGCATCAGATCCTGAAGGTACTGGAACAGTTCGTCGTACGCCGCGAGGATGTCGGGTTTAAGACTGGGATCCCTGGCCAATAGGGCCAACGTCCGCTCGGACAACTCCTGGACCATGGGCGCGTCGCTTTGCGGAGCTCCGGCCAGGTGGCAGTAGACCAAGGAGGGGATTCTGCGATCTACGCTGGAATGGAAGTCCATCGGTTTCGTGTCGTCCACATCGTTGAAGATCCCCCGCACGATCTCCGTAAGCACCTCACGGGTGTTCTGGACTGTTGCCGGGCCCATGAAGCGGGCGAGTGGAGTACGCAACCGTAGTTGCTGCGCCCCGTCCTGCATGATGATGCTCCGCGCCCGGAATCCATGGACGGGACCGTTGCTGATGCCAAATTCTTCCATCAGCCTCAATGCTGAGTTGGCGAACCGGGGATTGCGCAGCACCTCGGTGGCAAGTTGGTAGGAGAGGACGGCGTAACCGTCGGAACCGGCCGCGATTCCCCCTTGGGCCAGCGCACCGCCGGCGTGATCCGCAGCGTGCGGGGAGAAGAGCTCGAAGGTTGGCACTGTGGCGGTCATGACCGTGAGATCGCTCCCATCGGGCAGCAAAGAATCACTTCTTCAAGATCGTTTTCGCGATCATCCTGGACCTCTGATGCCAGCTGTACCAGGGTTCCGTCTTTTTCGATCTGGAACACGTCCGGCATTAAGGCTGCGCAGGTGCCATTGGCATCGCAGCGTTGCAGGTCCACGTTGACTTTGATCATGGGGATGCCCTTCCTCGTAAATCCTTGGGCCGTTGCGGCCCGGCTATCCGGGCAAGGGGTGCAGCGACCATTCAAATGGTTCATGGTCCAGATTGCTGCTGTTCGAGGTATTTCACAAATACCAATATTGCGGGGTATCCATCTACAGGATATATACCGCTTGTCGTTGGTCGAGCTGCCCTGACTGCTCAGTCACCCTGAAACAGCTCGACAAATCGCTCCGCGATTGGCGTGACGATTCCTTCCTTGCGCCGCACGATGGCGATCGGGACGTTAGGCCATCCGCCCACCACAGGAACCCGGGCTACGTCGGGATGCAGGCGGGCCATTTCCAGGCTGGACAACGAAACCCCGACGCCGGCCCCCACCAGTTGCGCGGCGGTCATGACGGTAGGCACTTGAATTACCTCGGTGGGGGCCGCTCCGGATGGTGCAAATTTATCGGCCCAAATGCGCCAGAGAATGCGCACGCCGGGAATCCGCGCCGGAAGGATCCACGTGGAATCTTTCTGTGACGCCACATCCAAGGGTTCGGATTCATCCAAGCCCCAGGCCTTGGGGGCGATCAGCGTCAGGGGCAGCTCGTCCACCACTGTGACATCAAAATGCACCCCGTTGACGGCCTGCAGCGGCTCCTCGGCCACGATCGGCATGATGGCCAGGTCGAGTGTGCCATCAGCGAGCCGGTCCAGTTGCACCCTGGGATTGGCGTCTGTGAGATCGAGGGTCACATTGCGATATATCGAGAGGAACTGGGAAATTTTGGTACTGCCGATCCGCCATAGGCACATCGGTTCGCACCCAAGGTGCAGTTCGCCCGCAAGCCCCTGACCCATGGACTTGAGAGTGTCCGAGATCCTGCGCTCTTCAGCCAGGAGCCGGCGGCCGGCGTGGTGCAGGTACTCGCCCGCAGCCGTCAGTTCGATCCCCCGGGGCTTCCTGTCAAACAGGGTCACTCCCAGCTCCTTCTCGAGTTTGGCCATGGCCATGCTCAACGGCGGCTGGGATATGCGCAAGGCATTGGATGCCTCAGTAATGGAGCCGTTCTCGGCCACGGCAATGAAGTACCGAACGTTTCGAAGATCCATCCATTCAGTATATGGAAACCCCTACAAATTGGTATTTGAAGTATGACGCCCGGTGGATCACGGTTAGTGAAGGAGGTGACGCTGACGTCACGTCACAGGGTTTACAACGGAGGCAACATGGAATACGAGCAACAGGTCATTGTGGCCGGGGCCGGTCCTACTGGTCTGCTCAATGCACTGGGCCTGGCGCAGCAGGGGCTGGACGTTACCGTCGTCGAACGCTCTTCCGAGCCGAACGACGCCCCGCGGGCGATTCTCTACCACTGGTCCACCCTGGATGGCTTGGAACGGCTTGGGCTTTATGATGACGCCACCCAGGCGGGATTCCTGAAACAGGACTATGCCCATCACGTCCGGGACACGGGCGAGACGATCCACTACGGTTTGAAGGCCCTGGAGGGGCGTGTAAAGCACCCGCATAACCTCCACCTTGGGCAAGGCGCGCTGGCCAGGATCATTCTCCGCCACCTTGAACAACTTCCCAATGCACGTGTCTTGTGGGGACATAAGATCACTGGGATTTCCCAGGACGAATCTGCGGTCAGAGTCGCAGCTGAACACGATGGAAATCCTGTCCGGCTGCGGGCGCCATGGCTGATCGGTGCTGACGGAGCCGGATCCGCGGTGCGCAACGCACTGAATCTTCCTTTTGAAGGCTTTACGTGGCCAGAGCGCTTTGTCGCGGCCAATATCCGGTTTCCCGATGACCGGAAAGGGTGGGCCCAAACGACGTTCTATGTGGACGACGTCTTGGGGGCAATCATCGTCAAGATCGACAATTCGGGCCCGCATGGGCTCTGGCGGTACACCTATATGGAGGACGCAGTGCTCCCGGAAGAGGGAGTCGTGGAGCGGTTGCCGCGGTTTTTGGAGCAGATTTTTGGCCCTGAGGTGGCTGCAGGCATCACGTTGGATGCCATTGCGCCTTACCGGATGCACCAGCGCAGTGCTCCAACCTACCGGGTTGGCCGCGTTCTCCTTGCCGGTGATGCTGCCCATGCAACCAACCCGACAGGCGGTTTCGGCCTGACCATGGGCCTGTTTGACTCTTATGTTCTGAACGAAGCACTGGGAGCAGTCATTGCAGGACGAGCAGGAGAATCCGTCCTGGATGCCTACTCGGAACTACGCCGCTCCGCTTTTATTGATAAGGCCAGTCCCCGAGCCACCGCGAACAAGCGGCTGATCTTCCACTCCTCTGACCCGGTTCAGAGGGACGGTGACTTGGAATTGTTCCGGCGGATGGGCAACGATCCCGACTTGGCAGCAGAGGTTCTGTTCTTCACCAAAACGCTTGAAACGCCGTCGCTTGTTCATTGACGTAAAACGCATCTGCCTCCGTCTGCAAGCCGGCACCATTACTTTTAGGAGTTTTATCATGCTTCCTCTGAGCGGCGTTACTGTCGTCTCTCTTGAGCAGGCAGTGGCAGCACCGTTTGCCACCCGTCAGCTCGCCGACCTTGGTGCAAGGGTCATCAAGATTGAACGGCCCGGAGCGGGTGACTTTGCCCGTGGATATGACGAAACCGTCAAAGGCATGGCGAGTCACTTTGTGTGGTTGAACCGGTCCAAGGAGTCAGTGGCCCTGGATCTTAAGAGCACCGAGGGAAATCGTGCGGTACACGAGTTGGTCCGGAACGCTGACATCTTCATCCAGAATCTTGCCCCTGGCGCTGCGGAGCGCTTGGGACTGGGCGCGGAGGCCCTGCGGGCGGAGCGGCCCGAGCTGATACATGTGTCCATTTCAGGCTACGGCGCGGACGGCCCCTATTCATCCAAGAAAGCGTACGACCTGTTGGTGCAGTGCGAGGCGGGACTGGTGTCCATAACGGGCACCGACCAGACACCGTCCAAAGTAGGGATTTCCATTGCGGACATTGCCTCGGGAATGTACGCCTATTCAGGAATTCTTACTGCGCTGCTCCAGCGAGGGCAGACCGGCGAGGGGGCAACCATCGAATTGTCCATGCTTGAGGCGCTCGGTGAATGGATGGGTTATCCCATGAACTACGCGGTGTACGGTGATGCGCCGCCTCAGCGGACCGGCTCTTCCCATGCTGCAATCGCTCCTTACGGCCCCTTCACCTGCGGTGATTCCCGGCAGGTCTTCCTGGGGATTCAGAACGAACGGGAGTGGGCAACGTTCTGCGAACGTGTGCTGGGGCGCGCCGAGCTTGCACTGGACGAGCGCTTCGCGCGTAATTCCCTGCGCGTTTTGCACAGTTCCGACCTCACCTCGGCCATTGAGGAGGCCCTCACCGGATACTCGGCTGAGGACGTGCTGGACCTGTTGGAACAAGCCGGCATCGCCAACGCGTTGTTGCGGGATATGCGCGGCTTCGCGGACCATCCCCAGCTGAAGGCACGCAACCGGTGGCGCAACTACGATTCACCGGTTGGACCCTTGAAGGCACTCATTCCTCCTGCCACCTTCGTGGGGCAGGAGCCTGTGATGGGCGCCGTGCCGGAAGTCGGCGAACACACGGAGCGCGTACTGGCAGAGTTCGGAGTGCTGGAAACATCATGAGTCATTGGAAGAAACTTCAGGATGCCCGTTCTTTTCTCTTTGTCCCTGGTGACCGGCCTGAGCGTTTCGGGAAAGCCGAGCAATCAGGCGCTGATGTCGTGGTACTGGATCTCGAAGACGCGGTGAACGGCGTGAACCAGGGCGTGGCCTTGCAAGAGGTCACTACGTGGTTGGGGGCCACTGGCCAGGCCGTGGTGCGGATCAGGTCAGGGCAGGACGTTACTCCGCTGAAGGGGCTCGCCGGTCTCCTGGGGGTCATGGTGCCCAAAGCGGAGCGCCCCGCGCAGATTACCAGTGTCCATGAAACGCTGGGTAGCCCCGTCATTGCACTGGTGGAGTCCGCTGCGGGAGTCCTGGCAGCAACGTCGCTGGCCGGTGCCCGCGGTGTGGCCCGCCTGGCCTTCGGAGAGCTTGACTTTGCGGCGGACGTTGAGGCCCACCCCAACCAGCGCGCCATGCTGATGGCACGGTCAACCCTGGTGCTGGCCTCCCGTGCAAGCGGCCTGCCAGGACCGCTGGACGGCGTCACAACAAAGTACGACGACGACGCCGGTCTGGCGCGGGACTTGCGCGCTGCCATGGAGCTGGGGATGACCGGAAAGCTCCTCATCCATCCCCGGCAGGTTGCCGTGGTCCACCACATTTTCCACCCCGGAGACGATGACGTCGCGTGGGCACGGCGCGTTGTCGGATCCATCAACAGCGGGGGAGGTGTGGCCACTGTTGACGGGTCCATGGTGGACGCTCCTGTGCTCCGCCGCGCACACGCCATACTGGACCGTTTCACGTCCGGCGCCCACGCGCTGGCTACCAAGGAAGAAGAGGGCTCAGCGTGAGTCACCCTATGAATGATCGCCCGGTTGCTGTCATCACTGGCGCAGGTGGCGGACTCGGAAATGACATCGCAGACCGTCTGGCAGACGACGGTTTCGATCTGGCGCTGCTTGATGTGTCCGAGCCAGCGCTTCAGGAAGCCGCTACGCGATTGAACCACGGAGCCCCGCAAGCCAAGGTGCTGACTTTGACCGGAAATCTTGCCGACGAGGCCGTGGTTGCGGAGGTGTTCGCCCGTATTGAGGCCGAATTCGGCCGCATTGATGCAGTGGTCTGTGCTGCCGGGGGAAGCGGCACGGCGGTGGTCCGTGAACTATCCGAACTCAGCGGCGATGTATGGCGCTCCGTCATCGAGAGCAACCTCACCAGCACCTTCCTGTGCGCCCGGCACGCGGTTCCGGTCATGCTGAAACGCGGCTACGGGCGCATCGTGAACTTCTCATCGCTGGTAGCCGACGGGCTTGCCGGCCCATCCGGAACCGTGGGTGCCCGCTTGGCTTATGCGGCGTCGAAGGGTGGAATTGTCAGCCTCACAAAGCAGCTGGGCAAGGACCTTGGCGGCACCGGCATCACCGTCAATGCCGTTGCCCCCGGGTTGATCCTTCCCACCAACGGCCGGGTCAGGGATTCGTTCGAGTCCATGGAGCCACAGGAAAGGGCCGCCACCTCTGCAGCAATTCCCGTTGGCAGGCCCGGAACCGGCCACGAAATCGCCGCGGCTGTGGCCTACCTCGTATCGGACGCCGCCGCCTTTACCTCCGGCACCGTGCTCCACGTCGACGGGGCAGCGTCATGACCTCCGCCGCCATTACCAAGGAAGGACCTGAAATGAAGACTGTTCCACTGATCATGTTGCCCGCCTTGGGCGCCGACTCCCGGCTATGGCAGCCGGTCATCGATGAACTCAACGGGGAATTCGACTGCACGGTGGTTCGCGGCGAAGGGCAAACCATCCAAGCCATGGCGGATCACGTCCTGTCCTTGGCTCCCGGGGAGTTTGTGCTGGTAGGGATCTCCATGGGAGGCTACGTCGCGCTGGAGATAGCGCTCAGGAACACGGGGCGCGTCAAGGCCTTGGCTTTGTTCAACACCTCCGCGATCGCCGCCCCCGAGGACCGCCGGCAGAACTCCCGGAACCTTGTGTCCATTGTGGAGTCCGGAGGGTTCCAGGAAGCCATCAGCCGCACGGCCCCCGCCGTATCCCGGGGAATCCCTGCGGTCCTGAAGGTTGTGGAAACCATGACCCGGGATCTTGGTGAACGGGTTTTCGTCGACCAGCAGCTTGCGGTCTTGGACCGCAACGACCGCCAGGACGACCTGGCGGGACTCAACTGCCCCACTTTGGTTGTTGGAGCGGCGGAGGACACCATCACACCCCCGGAACTGGGCGAAGATTTGGCCAAGGGACTCCCGGATGCCCGCTTTGTCCTGATCGAAAAGAGCGGTCATTTTCTTCCCTTGGAGCAACCCCGGGCGGCAGCGGCTGCGCTCAGGGCGTTTCTTCGAGACCATTCCGGGCAGACATCGAAAGGAAGTCAGCCATGACCACGGATCTCGGCCCGGAATCGCTGACCGAGGCTGTCATAGACAGCTTCAAGAACACCTCGGACGAACGGCTTAAGGTCATTCTGGAAAGTTTGACGCGTCACCTCCACAACTTTGTCCGTGAGATAAGCCCCAGCATCCCGGAGTGGGAGGCGGCCATCAACTTCCTCACATCAACCGGTAAAAAGTGCAACGACGTCCGGCAGGAGTTCATTTTGCTCTCCGACGTCCTGGGAGTTTCCATGTTGGTGGAGACCATCAATGACGCCGAGACTCCGGATGCAACGGATTCCACTGTGCTGGGGCCCTTCCATATGGTGGAGTCCCCGGCCCGGAACGTTGGCGAGAACATCTCACCGGAGAGCGACGGCGAGGTGTGCGTGGTCAGGGGGAGGGTCCTTTCAGTTGATGGCAGTCCGCTTCCAAATGCGCGGATTGACGTGTGGCAAGCCAATACCAAAGGCTTCTACGACGTTCAGCAGCCTGGCATTCAGACCGTTGGCAATGGCAGGGGTCTCTTCAGCACCGACGACGACGGCGCCTTCTTTTTCCGAAGTGTTGTTCCCAGTTACTACCCGATTCCCACCGACGGACCGGTGGGAAACCTGCTTGATGCCACGGGCAGGCACCCTTACCGGCCCGCGCACATCCATTTCATTGTCTCTGCGCCGGGTTTCAAGGAACTGACAACCCACATCTTCATAGGCGGTAGTGAATACATTGACTCCGACGCTGTCTTCGCGGTTAAGGAAAGCCTCATAACGCCCTTCACCACCAACGAAGACCCTCTGGCCGCCTCAGCATTCGGTGTGGGTTCCCCCTTCGTTGAGGGCGTCGTTGACATTCGACTGCACCCCGAATTCCGCACCCCCAATCACAGTGACCATGTCCACGAAGAGGTGTCCTCATGAAGGATTTCAGCTATCAAGCACTGCCGATGCGGGTGGTTTTCGGCTCAGGGTCGATTAGGAAGCTCGCCGAAGAAGTTGAAGCCCTGGGCCTTAAACGGGTGTTGGTTCTGTCTACCCCGTTTCAGGAGGAGCTGGCCAGGGACGTCTCCCGGCAACTGGGCGATGCGAGTGCGGGTGTCCATGCCGAAGCGGAGATGCATGTGCCTATCCAGTCAGCACACCGTGCCCGTGCGGCAGCCAAAGCGGCTGATGCTGACGGATACGTTGCAGTGGGGGGCGGGTCCACCACCGGGTTGGGTAAAGCCATTGCCTTGGAGTTCGGCGCACCCATTATTGCCGTGCCTACAACCTATGCCGGATCGGAAATGACCCCCATTTGGGGACTCACCGCCGACGGTGGGAAGAAGACCGGCCGTGACCCAAAAGTTTTGCCAACAAGCGTCATCTACGATCCCGATCTGACGTTGACGTTGCCAGTGGGGATGTCCGTTACAAGTGGTTTCAACGCCATAGCGCATGCGGTGGAAGCCCTGTACGCACCCGATGCCTCGCCCATCATCTCGCAGATGGCGGAGGAGGGAACGCGCGCCATGATCAGTGCCCTGCCATTGATTGCGGGAAACCCGGGCCATCCCGAGGCCCGTTCGGATGCCCTTTACGGTGCTTGGCTGTGCGGAGCAACGTTGGGGGCCACCACAATGTCCCTCCACCACAAGCTGTGCCACATTTTAGGGGGCACCTTCAACCTGCCCCACGCTGAGACACACACGGTAGTGCTCCCATACGCACTGCACTACAACGCCCCGTTTGCCCCCGAGGCAATTGCGGCCCTGCAGCGTGCCACTGGAGCGCAGGACCCGGCCCGCTACATCCGGGGGCTGAGCGTGGAACTGGGCGCCCCGGCTTCACTGCGCAGCCTCGGGTTGGACGACAGTGACGTCGAGACGGTTGTTGACCTGGCAACCCGTAACCAGTACGCAAACCCGCGGCCGTTGACCGAAGAGGGAATCCGCGGGCTTGTCACGGCCGCGCTGAACGGGAGTGACCTCGCATAGAACATGCCATATATTCCGTAGATACAAAGCGTCACATTTTGGTATTTGTGAAATATCAGCGCCAGTCCCACAGTAGAGGAAAGCGGTGATTCAGCTCACTTTTAGACGAGACAGGAAGTGCAGGCATGCTCCACAACACCACGGACATAGCGATTATCGGGGGCTCGACGGCGGCGCTCCGCGCAGCAGAAGCCGCCAGCCGCCGGGCGCCTGAATTGAAGGTCACGGTCATCAGTTCGGAAGACCACCTGCCTTATGAGCTGCCCCCGCTCTCCAAGATCCCCTTAAGCAGTGAGCTCGATATCGAGTCGCTGATCTACCCTTCGGCGCGGGCTCTGCAGGAGCAGGGTGTGGATTTTCGGTTGGGACAAAGCGCCACGGCCCTTGATCCACGGCGCCGGGTGATCAGCACTGATCAGGGAGATCTCCTCTATCGCGCAGCCGTGATCGCTACGGGCTGTGAACCGATCATGCCACCGGTTTTCCGCGGCGAAAGCGACGTTTTCGTGTTGAGGCGTTTCGAAGATTCAGTGGCCCTGCGTGGGAGCCTCGCGGATACGGGGCGGTCCGTGGCCATTGTCGGCGCGGGCTTCATCGGCGGGGAATTCGCATCCACGCTTACTGGCGCGGGGCGTGCAGTGTCACTGATCGACCTCTCGGAGCATCCGTTAATCCGCTTCGGAGAAGCCGTTTCCACTGTTTACGAAGATCTGCACCGCATCAATGGGGTAAACACCTTTTTTGGCGTGGGTGCAACCGGCACAGTGGAACGAAATGGCCGGCGATTCCTGACACTCAGTGACGGTCGTGAAGTCGCCGCAGACGTAATCGTGGTGGGGATCGGGGTCCGGCCCGCCGTTTCATGGTTGGCCTCTTCCGGTATTGAGCTCGAAAACGGTATCCTCACAGACCGCTACCTCCAAAGTTGCCAGGGGGTGTTCGCGGCGGGCGACGCCGTGAGATGGCCCAATGGCCGCTTCGACGCCACCATGCGGATCGAGCACTGGACGACGGCGGCCGAGCAAGGCCGGGCGGCAGGGCTGAATGCTGTGAGTTTCATCGAGAAGGCGCCGCTGGCGCCATTCGTCAGTGTTCCCTTTTTCTGGTCGGACCAACATGGTCAACGGGTGCAGTGGGCCGGCTATCAGACGGCGGGGCAACCAGTCCTTTCCAGCCGGAGTGATGACGGATCGATGTTCTTTTTCCGGGAAGGTGATTTTGTCAGCGGAGTCCTGGCCTTCGAACGGCGCCAGGAATTCGTTTCTCTCCGTGCCAAGCTTCGCCAACCCGTGGCGTGGGACCAACTCCCGGGACTTGTGGCAGGCCTGGAGCCAGTAATCGCAACGGTGCCAGTGCCATGACCACCAACCGCCGTCGATACGTTTCATGCCCCTGCGGCTCCCTCCTTGAAGGGAGCGATGACGATGAGCTTGTCCTCCAGGTGCAACGCCACCTCAGTGAGTACCACCCGGGCCTGCAGTACGGGCGGGACCAGATCCTCTTGATGGCCTACTGACTCGAGGCCGGTACCGGCCTCGGCTCCGGGGTCATCCAAGAAATTTAACGCGCATCAAACAAAGGAGTTTTCAGTGTCTGTTAAAACGTCCGGCCGAATGAAGACGGTGCTCTTCTCCAGCTTCATGGGCACAGCGATAGAGTTCTATGATTTTCTGCTCTACGGGCTGGCGGCGAGTCTGGTGTTCGCCCCTCTCTACTTCGCCAACATGTCGCCGGCGCTGGGCATCGTGGCATCGTTCGCAACCCTGGCCGTGGGCTATCTTGCCAGACCCGTTGGCGGATTGATCTTTGGGCACTTCGGGGACCGTCTTGGACGTAAACGAATGCTCGTCCTAACCATGCTCATGATGGGAGGCGCGAGCTTCTGCATCGGGCTTCTGCCAACGCAAGCGATGATCGGGCAGTTGGCGCCACTGCTGTTGATTCTGCTTCGAATCATTCAAGGCATCGCCGTGGGCGGCGAATGGGGCGGTGCCGCGCTGATGGCCATGGAGCATTCAACCCCTGAGCGGCGCGGCTTCTCCGCCAGCTTTGCCAACATGGGCGGCCCCGCAGGCGCGGCCCTCGCCACAGTGGTGTTTACCTTGAGCAGTTTGTTGCCGGAGGAGTCCTTTATGAGCTGGGGATGGCGCGTGCCTTTCCTCTTCAGCGCCGTTCTGGTGGGCGTGGGACTCTTCGTGCGACTCAAGGTGGCAGAATCGCCCGTCTTCCTGGAAGCACAGCGGCAGGCGGCATCGTCACAACGACGCCGCGTACATCCGCTCCTGGAGGTCCTCCGGAAATACCCACGTGCGGTGGTGGTCGCTTGCCTCGGAACGATCATGGCCTTCGCGGTCCAGTCGCTATTGGCCACCTTCGCCATGCCGTATGCCGTTGCCGCAGGACATAGCCGCGCGGATGTTCTGTGGATCAGCCTGGCGACCCAGGTCATCCATGTGTTTACCATCCCCATGTTCGCGGCTTTGTCGGACAGGATCGGGCGACGCAAGGTGATGATCACCGGAGTCGTCGGCATGATCGTCCTGATTCACCCGCTCTGGCTGATGATTGGCGCCGACAATCTGGTCTTGTTGTTCTTGGCTTTCCTGATTGGAAACCCGCTGCTTCAAGCCATGGTTTACGGACCCACCGCCGCATTCATCTCCGAGATGTTCGGTGCGCAATCACGCTACACGGGCGCATCACTGGCTTATCAGGTATCGGCGACTTTGGGCGGTGGCCTGGTGCCGCTGGCGGCCACTGCGCTACTGGCAGCGCGGGGAGGCAACGACCCCATCTATGTGTCCGCCCTGATCGTCGCAATCGGCATCATCAGCCTCATTGCGCTTTTGGTACCTCAACGTCCTGCCAAGGAAGTGGCGGCCGAGGATGCTGGAGCTGCGGTTCCAGTGATTTGATTCCAGCAGTGCAGCAGAGGAAGCGGAGTGCCCCGGTTGATGCCTGGGTGCTCCGCTTCATGCCTGCGCGGGGCATATGTGGTCCGGGTCACTGGGGGTTCAGTACGTCCTGCCCGCTGAAATGAACAACATGGGGTGCTTCGACGCAGTGCGCCATGAGAATTTTGTACAGATCTTCGGCTTGGGCTGTGCCCGGAAAAACAACGGTGTGGTCCTCGATGCTTTGCCAACCCACCCTCAGCAAATATGTGCCCGGAATATCCACGCTGGCTTGTAATTCCACCGAATGGCAACCCCGGGCAGCCAGCAGCAGACTCCTGACTGCGGCAGTCTCTTTGAGAAACTCTTCTTCGGTTCCGGGATTAATCCTGAGTTCGGCATGTTCGTAAATCATTTGATACCTTTCCAAAACCGTGGGGGAGGAAATATGGGTTTCCCTGCCTGGGCGCAGCCGATGATGAACAATGTAGCGAAAAAACCTGAGCCCGCACAATGTTTGCAATATTACCAACCTATGCGCGCCGGCCATACGCCCGGGCTATGGCAATTGTTGTAATTGGTATTTGTTCCTTCGTTCAAAAAAGCGCACGCTGGTCATAGTCGCCCGCAGAAGCGGGCACAGTACCTTACTCAATGAGGAGTCCCCATGACCACCATCGGCATCAGCCTCGGAACATTACCGGGACTGCACTTCGTCTCGCCATCCACGCCCCGGTCCCCGTCTCCACGGTTTCCCGGACGCCCGGCTTCCGGGAGTATTGTGGCTTATCCCTGGGCAGGCTGGGACGTTGAAGATCAGGACGACGCAGTAGCCCAAGCCCCCGTCAGCAACTGAAGACAGGCTCTCCCACTACGGGCCGGAAGAGCGACCGGCTATCCAGCTGGCTACTTGGGTGCGCGAGGTAAACCCGAGCTTGGACAGAATGCGTTCGATGTGTCCGCTGACTGTTCTGGGGGACAACACCAGTTCGGCGGCTATTTCCTTATTGCTCCGCCCTTGGGCTACCAGATTTGCCACTTGTTCCTCCCGCTCAGTCAGCGTCGGTCCTCCTGTGGCGTATGCGCTGGCGAATTCCGGCTTCTTGGCCCGGCGAGCAGCATGGCGGCCGTCATCGAGGGTGCGTGTGGCGGGTGAAACATAGGACGTCATGGCGAGGTTCAACGCAAGCTCTACGGCATGGTCCGTGGACATGGCCTCTCCGCCGTTCAGTATCTCTTGGAAGCGCGACTCTCCCAGCCCGTGCCGGATACGGGCCGTTGTTTCCGCGAAGTCCGTTTCCAGGGGACCGAAGGCGGAGACCGTGGTGCCGATCCCTTTCCAAACAGACTGAGCCGCACAAAGAAGGGTGGCCGCTGTTTCAAACCGGCCGCTTGAAGCTGCCGTCCAGGACATTTGCTCTACAACGAGCGCGATGCATAGCCCGTCATGAAAATCCCGCTGGATCTCCAATGCATTGATCTGGCATGTCCGCGCGTCATCGAGCTGGCCCAGGTGCCAGTGGCAGAGGCCCATCACAGCGTAGCCGTAAGCAAGGCTCCACCGTTCCCCGTGCTTTTTGCTTCCAGCCAGGACCTCTTGGCAGGTGGCCAACGCCTCCTCGATCCGACCCGCGTACATCTGGGTCCACGCCAGCAGGAACCTCGCTGTGAGTTCGGAAGCGTGGTTGTTTTGAAGTCGATGGGCAGCTGCTGCTCTGCCGAACAGCTCAACGGCAAGCTCGATTCGGCCACCTAGAACCTCACACAAGGCTTGCCAGTGATCAGCGTGCGCGGCCAAAACCGGGTCCTCCAGGTTTGTGGCGATCTGACGGCTTTCGACCAGAAATGCTTGAGCCGGGTCCCGATCACCCTGAAGAAGAGCCACCCACGCTGCCACCCACAGTGCATTTCCACGTTCAGGCGTCATATCTGTGGCAAGGGTTAGCATCCGCTCGAGCCATCGACGCCCGTCGGACAGTTTTCCGCCGGCTATCCAGTGGTACCTCAGCAGGGCCGCCAGCTCCATCCCGGCTACTTCCTCACCCGGGGTGGTTGCTGACCATTCCAAGGCTGAGAGGATATTCGCATGGTCCCGGTGTGCGGCGGCGAGCCGGTTCGACTGTTCCGGACCGCACCATGTTGCTACGGTTTCGGCGGCTTTGGCCAGGTAATGATCCCGCTGCCGCCGGCGTAGATCAGACGTTTCGCCCTGGCGTTCAAGTAAGGATGCTCCGTACTCGCGGAAAGTCATCAGTTGCCAGTACCGCCGCGGCTGGTCGCTTGAGGATGCGTGATCAATGACGTTCCCGGCAACCACCAACGATTTTGCAACAAGATGGTCCAAAAGATCCAGGACGTCTGCCTTGTTGATCTCGCCAAATCCGCACACTTCTTCTGCGGCTTCCACATCGAAGCCGGCGGGAAAAACGGAAAGCCTGGCCCACAACATTTGCTCTTCGCGGGTGCAGAGCTCGTAGCTCCAGTCAACCACCGCCTTCAGGGTTTGCTGTCGGGCGATGGCCGCGCGGCTCCCACCCGTCAATATCTCAAAGCGACGATCAAGTCGTTCAACGAGCTGAACCACTGAGACAGAGCGAAGTCTTGCTGCCGCAAGCTCAATGGCAAGAGGTATCCCATCCAGCATCCGGCACAGTTCGGCGACTGCCTGCCTGTTGCCTTCGGTGATTTCGAATCCGGCATGGACGCTCTTTGCGCGGTCAACCAGCAGCCGGACGGACTCAAACGACTCTATGGTTCCGGCCTCGATATCTGCGGCAGAGGGGGCGCTGAGCGGCGGCACTTGATAGACCTGTTCTCCGAAGATCCCCAGGGGCTCCCGACTGGTTGCTATCACCCGCAATTGGGGTGCAGTGTCCATGAGTTTTGCCACCAAGGCGGGCACTTCACCCAGCAGATGTTCGCAGTTATCCAGGACCAGAAGCAGTTGGCGGTCCTGTGCATAGTCCGCAAGCCTCTCCGCGGGGGACCTGTTTGACTGATCGGGCAGCCGCAGGGATGCGGCAATCTGCGAAGCCACAAGCGAAGCGTCTTCCAAGGCTGCAAGTTCAACGATCCATACACCGTCCCGAAAGGCTTTCCGGGTGCGGGCTGAAAGCTCCGCAGCAAGCCTGGTTTTGCCGACTCCACCGGGGCCGGTCAGCGTCAGGAGACGGGAGCGTGACATCAGCTCCCTTGCTGCTCCGAGTTCATTGCGTCGACCAATGAAGCTGGTTAGGTTGTGGCCCCCCGAGGAGCCAACAGTCACTGCCTCGTTACTCATGACCCTCCTGTGATGCAGACAACAATACAGGTACTGGATTGGGTCATTTGACCCGTCCCTCGCCAAGCGCAGCAGAGCACACTGGATACAGCCACAACAACACTTTGGAGAAATTGGAAGGTAAGCGCGATGAAGCGCAGAACAGCAAATCCAGACACCTGCCGGAAGGGCATGAATGTATCCTTTCCCGGCATTGTGAAACCCGCTGCATATTCCATTTTCTCTACAGACCTAAACACTACGAACGATGCTGGCAACGCAGATTCAGCTGATAACTTCTGGCCCGACTGTGAAGACTCTCGCTCCGCCCAAAAGCCGCAGGTGCTTCACGCAGCCTATTACACAAAGCAGCATCTGAGCGATTACTGAAGAACATTTCATACTTCACCCGAAGATCGTCGGAAAAGTCTGCCGATTTTATTTCACCCATATGAAAGAGGAACCATGACAGCGACGTCAATCACCGAATTGTCCGATACCAACGTGCCTGATTCCGAGTTAGTAGCCCGTGCTACTTCCCTGGTTCCGTTGGTCAGGGAGTTCGCGGCTCAAGGTTCGGAGGCCCGCCGTGTGGCTCCGGAAGTGGTTGCAGCTTTGGAAGAGGCCGGCCTGTTCCGGATGTTGGTACCCAAACGTCACGGGGGAATGGGGGCCTCCTTGCGCACGGCTGTGGAGGTAACCCAGGAAATTGCCCGGGGTGACGGTTCCACAGGGTGGGTTACAACGCTGATGATGGTGGGCACCGGCTTTGCTTCTACCTTTTCCGAGCAGGCTCAGGAAGAAGTCTTCGGCAGTAATCCCTTGGCCAAGGTGGCCGGAACATTCAGCCCCGGAAGCAAGAGTGAACGTGTTGACGGGGGCTACCTCGTCAGCGGCCGGTGGCCGTATTCCTCAGGCTCCTTCGCTGCAGATTGGGCAACGCTGGGTGTATTGCTCGACGGTGATGATCCGATGGCGCTGGCGTTGATTCCGGCTGAAGCCTGGACGATCGAACCAACATGGTTCGTGGCAGGGATGAAAGGCACTGGCAGTGACACGATCGTGGTTCAGGACCACTTTGTGCCGGACCACCGGGTTCAGCGCCTGAGCAACATGCTCAGCTCCAACTTTTTGTCACCGTACAAAGAGGACCGGATGGCAAACGTAGCGTTCAACGCCGTTGCGGCCGCGATCCTGATTGCTCCGCAGATCGGCTTGGCACGCCACGCACTGGAGATCACCCTGGCCAAGCTTCCGTCCAAGCCGGTGGCCTACACCATCTACAACAATGCCAAGGATTCACCGACGCACCAACTGGCAGTGGCCAAGGCAGCCTCGAATCTGCACTTGTCCGAGCTGCTGTTGAACCGCATGTGCCTGGACATTGACACCGCCGCTGATGCCGGGGAGCAGCTGGATCTTGCCACGCGGGCACGTATCCGTAACGACACCGGGGTTATTGCCGAACTTGTTGGTCAGGCAATTGATGCCCTGATGACCGCCAACGGCGCAGGGTCATTTGCCGAGGCCAACGTCCTCAACCAGATCTGGCGTGACTCCGAAATCGCCGCCCGGCACGCATTTGTCACTCCGGAAATCGGCAAAGAAGCCTACGGACGGGTCCTGATGGGCCTGGAACCCACCATCAACCTTTAAGGCAAGGTCACCATGTCCATCCCCACCATTCCCCAAGCACCAGCTGAGGACCCATCACGAACCTATCGCCGGGTTCTGGGCCACGTGCCCACAAGCGTCGCGGTGGTAACGGCCGGCACCAGGTCCGGGCCCGTAGGAATGACGGTAGGTTCCTTCACGTCCGTGTCATTGGAACCGCCCTTGGTGGCGTTCTTCGTGGACAAGGCATCCACAACGTGGCCCCGCCTCTACGAAGCAAGCCATTTTGGAGTCAACATCCTGGGGCAGGACCAAACCGCGCTCTGCAAGGCATTCTCCCGTCGCTCGGAGGACCGCTTCGATGAAGTCGACTGGACCCCGTCCAGCAGGGGAGTGCCTCTGCTCAACGATGCAATTGTCACGCTGGAATGCACCCGCTACAAGATCGACCTCATCGGGGACCACTACCAGGTTGTTGGTCGCGTCGAGTCCCTGGAACTCCGGGCCACCAACCCGCCGCTGATCTTCCTGCAAGGCACGTTCCTGAACCTCCCGGCCTGATGCCGGGGCGTCCTGAAGTTCCACAAATCTTAGTTAGGAGAACACATGTCCCTCATCGTTGAGAAGCAACATGATCTGGACCGAAGGCATTTCTTTATTGACGGTGTCTGGGCCAAGCCAACCGGGGATCTGCTCCGGGACCAGGTGGAGGCAGCTACTGGCGAGGTCATTGGCGTAGCCGCCATGGGGACGGAAGCAGATATCGATGCAGCCGTCCGGGCAGCCCGGCGGGCCCTCGACGAAGGGCCTTGGGGTAAGTCGACGGCTCGGGAACGGGCTGAGGTGCTTCGGCGGTTCGCCAGTGAGCTGAACTTGCGGTCCGCCGGCACTTCCGAACTGGTTTCCAGGGAGAACGGCATGCCGATCGGGCTCTCACAGATGCTGAATGGAGGTGCTCCGGGAGCTCTCCTGAACATCTACGCCGACGTGATTGAAAACCTGGCATTGGAAGAAGTGCGTACCAGCCAGGCAGGATCCACCATTGTCCGAAGGGAGCCGGTGGGTGTGGTTGGCGCAATCGCACCATGGAATTTCCCGCAAGCGCTGGCCATGTTCAAGATTGCACCGGCCTTGGCTGCGGGTTGCACGGTGGTCCTCAAGCCGTCTCCGGAAACCGCCTTGGACTCCTACGTCTTTGCTGATGCGGCCAAGGCTGCAGGACTGCCTGACGGTGTCCTCAACATTGTGCTGGGGGATCGGGACGCAGGGGCCGCGCTGGTGTCACATCCTCTGGTGGACAAGATTGCCTTCACTGGTTCCACGGCTGCCGGCAGGATCATTGGCGCCGAATGCGGTCGCTTGATCCGTCGATGCACCCTTGAACTGGGAGGCAAGTCTGCCGCCCTCTTCCTCGAAGACGGTGACGTCAACACGCTGCTGTCCGGATTGGACAACGCTTCATTCCTGAACAACAGCCAAACATGTACCACCCAGTCACGCATCCTCATTGCACGCTCACGCTACGAGGAAGTCGTAGAGGCGGTGGGGAGCTTTGCTGCCTCCTACAACGTAGGGAACCCGCTGGACCCCACAGTGACCATGGGGCCCATGGCTACCAAGGAGCATCTGGCGCGGGTGATGGATTACATCGAGATGGCAAAAGCCTCCAGCGCCCGTCTGGTGACGGGGGGAAGCCGTCCTGCCGGCGCTGACAAGGGGTGGTTCGTTGAGCCCACCGTCTTTGCCGATGTGGCCAACAGCGACCGCCTGGCCCGGGAAGAGGTCTTTGGCCCCGTGATGGCACTGATCCCGTTCGACGACGACGAGGACGCTGTGCGGATGGCAAACGACAGCAACTACGGTCTGGGCGGATCCGTCTGGAGTGCCGATGAGGACAGGGCCTTGTCTGTGGCCCGGCGCGTCCGCACAGGAACCATAGGACTGAACTACTACACGCTGGACCTCGGGGCCCCCTTCGGCGGGTTCAAGGATTCCGGAGTGGGCAGGGAACTCGGACCCGAGGGCATCAACGCGTACTTGGAATACAAATCGATCTACGCATCTGCCAAGTACCTCAGCGCCTGACACCGGCCCCCATGCCAACCCGACGTAAACCGGAACGGTTTGCAGTGGAAGGAGACAACACCACATGACTGACTCAACTGAAATTGTCGCAGCCTACTTCGACGGCGTGAAGGCCGGGGACGCAGAAGCCGTAGCCGATCTGTTTGCTTCGAATGCGCGGCTGACCAATGCTGCAGGAACCCTGCAAGGCGCCGATGCCATCAGGCGGATGTATCGCAACGGACTGACCGCCGGAAAGATGACGCCCAGCCCCCATCCTCCGGTGGTTCATGGAGACCACGTAGCTGTGGAGATCGACCTGGATGCCAACGGGGTGAGCCTCAAACTGGGCGATTTCTTCACTGTCCGGGACGGGAAGATCCAGAGCCTCACCATCTACAGCCTCACCCCAACGGACGCGCGCGTCTTTGAGGACGTCGGGGTCGACCCCCTGAAGTGAGGGGGCGCGGCTCTTGGGCCGCGCCACATCACAAGAACGCGCCAGACCAACAAAACGAAACATACCCAGGAGAACACATGAAGATCGCTGTTTTTGGCCCCCACCGACGTGTGGGCGTCATTGTGGAAAACAAGGTGGTGGACGCCAACGCCGCCTATGCAAAGTATCTCGCTGAAAACTCGCAGGAGGCGCGGCCCCAGGCCCGGGCCGACGCGGAGGTCCCGGCGGAGCTCGGGGCGTTCATCGCCGAAGGAAACCGGGCTCTCGAAGGCGCGCAAACCGCCGTCGACCATTTGTGGTCCAAAGCCTCCGACGATCGGGGACTCGATGGGGAGGTCTTGTTCTTTGACCTCGGGGACACCGATCTGCACGCCCCGGTGGCCCAGGGATCGCGGATCTACTGTGCGTTGGCCAACTTCTTTGACCATATGGAAGCCGCCAGCAAGAACAGCGCGGGAAATGACACCGCCGAGGTCCTGGATCGGCTGGTTCAAGGCGGACCCAAGTATTTCCTGAAGGACCACCGGGCAGTAGGGGCGGACGGGGAACCTGTGCGGTACCCCGCCAGAACCCGGCGTCTGGACTATGAGGCCGAAGTGGCGATCATCGTCGGGAAGCAGGGCCGCGATATCGGCCGGGATGATGCCCTTCCCTACATCTGGGGATACACGCTTCACAACGACTGGTCGATCCGGGACAACGTGTCTTTTGGGCCGGACTTCATGCACTCAAAGAATTTTGATACCTCGGCAACCATCGGGCCCTGGATCGTTGTCAACGAGGGCCTGGACCCACAGGACATTCCGCTGGAGTGCCGGGTGAACGGTGAGATCCGGCAAAGCGGCAATACCAAGTCCATGGTTCACGACTTCTCCACCTTCATCCAGCATCTGTCCGCGGACACCACGCTCTACCCGGGTGATCTCATCAGCAGCGGAACACCCAAGGGAACTGCAGTGGATTCAAGCCGCCAGCAAACGGATGGCTCGCACCCGGATGCCCTGTTCGTGAAACCCGGCGATGTGGTGGAGGTGTCCTCCGCCCTCATTGGCGCCATTCGAAACGAAGTCATCAGCCCGAATGCCTGAGAACTGCGATCACCTCTCTGCCTGGGTGTAGCCCAGGCGTTCAAGGGACCACGACAAAGAAAGAGCATCATGAGCGAACAGCAGCACAATGTGGGCGGTGTGCTTTACGACCGTCCCTTCAAAATCCGCCGGCTGAACCATTTCGGCATCAGCGTCGAAGACACCGGTGCATCGTTGGCTTTCTACAGGGATCTTCTGGGGTTCCACGTGGCCGACGCTTTGAACCTTGAAAAGTACGACCCAGGTACGTGGCTGGACGGACTCGCTGACAAACACATCTATTTCCTTCGCCACAACAGTGATCACCACACCTTTGTCCTGATGCCGAAGGCCTGGGTGGACCATATGGACTCTCCGGCCAGGGGGGATCTGACCATCAATCAGATCACGTGGCAGGTTGGCAGCCTCCGCGAAGTGGTCCAGGCCCGGCTGTGGCTCGAGTCCTTGGGCAACAAGATCGAACGGTACGGCCGGGACCCGGGTTCCAACTGGCACACGTACTTCCCGGACCCCACAGGGCACACCAACGAGCTCGAGTACGGGATCGAACAGGTGGGATGGGATGGGCGGAGCAAACCCGAAGTCCTGTGGCCGTGGGCCAATGAGCACCCGTCGCTGCCGACCAAGTCCGAGAGCAGTGAGTTGGCCGATGCTGAATCGGAGGGCGTGGACCTCACCAGCGGCTATCGCTGGGTGGATGAGTTACCCAAAACGTTCGACGTCGGCGGCGTGCTACTGTCGAGGCCCTTCAAGCCAGTGCGTATTGGACCGGTCAGCATTTTCGTCGAGGACGTCGCGGGCGCAGAAGAGTTCTACACACAGCGGCTCGGTTTGGTTAAGAGCGAAGAGACGATGGTGGACGGGCACCGTGCTGTCTTCTTGAGGACCAATACCGAACACCACAGCCTGGGCCTCTTTCCCATGGAGCTCCGGAAAAAACTCGGTGTCAGCGAGCACACCACGCTGCTTTCTTTCGGTATCCAGCTTGGTTCCTACGAACAGCTGAAAGCTGCACGTGATTTCCTCGAAGAGCGCGGCGTCAAACTTCTGGACCTGCCGCAGGACATCCACCCTGGTGTCGATTACACGGTTCACGCAGTGGATCCTGACGGTCACGTCATGCAGCTGTACTACTACATGGAACAAGTGGGATGGGACGGCTCCGTCCGGGCGCCATCGCAACGACGCGCAGTGGATCCCGAGGTTTGGCCCGAAGCGCTGTCCCCCATGTCCGACACCTATGGCGGGGAGACTTTCTGGGGTCCGCTCGGCTGACACTGCACCACCTGTACCACCGTTTCCGCCAAAGAGGCCGGGAACAAGAAACCAAACAAAGGAGGCCTGAAGTGGGCCGTATCATCATCAGCGGGGCGTCGGGAGATCTTGGACGCAGGGTTACTGAACTGCTTTTGGCAGCTGACCCGGACATCGAATTGACCCTGGTATCGCGGACACCGGACAAGCTCTACAAACACAAGAACCCCGGAGTCCGGGTCATGCGGGGCGATTACCAGGAGCCCGAGTCCCTCAATGAGGCATATGCGGGCGGCGAGATCCTTTTTCTCATCAGTGGACTGAACCTTGGTCGCAGGGTCGCTGAGACGCGGAATGCCATTGCCGCTGCACAGCATGCCGGTGTCCGTCACATCGTGTATACCTCTGTGGGCGGTATCCATCCCACCAACCCGGCTCTCTCAGCCAAGGACCACTACCAGAGCGAATTGGATCTCCGGAACTCCGGCGTAGCCTACACATTCCTCCGCAATGCGCTGTATGCGGAGATCATCAGCAACATCCTTGTTGCTCCCGCGGCAGCCTGTGGTGTGATGGCGCAGGCGACGGGGCATGGGCGGTTGGCTCCGGCGGCGAAAGCAGATGTGGCCCGCAGCGCCGCCGCTGTACTGCTTGCCGCAGAAAAGCATGAAGGCGCCGTCTATGAGATAACGGGACCTGAATTGCTGACTTTTGAAGACATTGCGCGCATTGGTTCGGAGGTACACGGCGCACCCATTGATTATCAGCCGATTTCGGATGATGAGCGGCTCGCCTTCTTCGATTCAATCGGCATCCCCAGGACCTACGATCCTTCCATGCCTCCCAGCGCGGACGGCCACATGTGGGCAAGCGACGAGCTGGTCACCGCTGAAGTCGCCATTGCCGAGGGGTATCAGACCGTCCTTTCAGGACACGTCAAGCTGATCACCGGGCGGAATCCGGAAACACTGCAATCAGTGATGGAAGCCGTCAAATCCGTGCGGTACGACCAGATCCCGGCGGAGGCATCCTAAACCCTGGCAAGGGCATCAGCGGCGGGACGGCTTCGTTCATCGGATGTGGACGAGGCCGTCTTCCGCGTTTCTCAGTACTGACAGGACAAGGGCTGAAAGCGATGCAAGGAGATGCGCAGGCCGTTTTGGCAGATTGCACGTAGACCGGGCGACTCGCTCCGAGGCCGGCGGTGCCTGCCTATACTCGAGTCATGACAACTGAGAGCGCCTCGAACACACCATTCACGGCGGACTCGTCTTCGGCTGAAAGTAGGCAACCGGGCGCTCTTGAAGCAATTATTGCGCTACAAGTCAGGCGTCATCGGGTGGAGGCAGGGATCTCGGCCGCGGAACTTGCCATCCGCACCGGTCTGTCGAAGGCAATGGTTTCCAAGATCGAGTCAGCGAGCACTTCCTGTTCGCTGACAACCCTTCAACGGCTGGCCGTGGGCTTGAACGTCCCTGTCACAGCACTGTTCCAAGGAGCTGATACGGAACGCGAAGCCTCGTTCACTCGTGCCGGGGAAGGCAGCATGACGGTACGGACCGGGACCAGGCACGGCCACGAGTATCGTTTGCTGGGGTCTCTTAAGCGGCGGGAACAGGCCGTCGAACCGTCTCTGGTCACGCTGACCAGTGCCTCTGATGTTTTCCCGCAGTTTCAGCACACCGGCACGGAGTTCATCTATATGCTCGAAGGCCAAATGGTGTATAGCCACGGATCCTATGAGTACGTGCTCGCCCCGGGAGACTCCTTGTTGTTCGAGGCTGATGGTCCTCACGGACCACTGCGGCTGATCGAACTCCCCATTCGTTTTTTGGCAGTCGCTTCACACTAAGTGCGGGTCCAGCGGACTGAGCGCCATTCATGAGCGTGATGGGGAGCCGAGCATTTCGGGTTCTTCGTCAACGAGGTAGGCTTCCTCGGCGTGTGCGGCGATGTCGATGCCGCGCATTTCCTCTTCGGGACGGATGCGCAGGCCGATGGTGACTTGGACGATTTTTGCCACGAGCCACGTCACGGCGAAGGAATAGATCAGCACGGCGCCAGTGGCCAGGGCCTGGGTTCCCAGGAGGCCCAGTCCGCCCCCGTAGAGCAGGCCTGCGGTTTTGTTCGGTGCGGCTTCGGTGGCGAAGATGCCGATCAGCAGTGTGCCGATGACACCGCCCACCAGGTGCACGCCTACAACGTCCAGTGAGTCATCGAATCCGAGTCGGTATTTCCATTCGACGGCCAGGGAGCACACGGCTCCGGCAATGGCTCCAATAGCGATGGCCCCCAGTGGGCTGACTGCGCCGCACGCCGGGGTGATGGCAACGAGACCTGCCACCAGGCCGGATGCGGCCCCGATGCTGCTCGCGCGGCCGCGGCGGAGGCGTTCGACGGCGATCCATCCGAGGAGCGCAGCGGCACCAGCCACAGCGGTGGTCAGGAAGACGACCGATGCGGTGTTTCCGGCGGCGAGGGCTGATCCGGCGTTGAATCCGTACCAGCCGACCCACAGCAGCCCTGCGCCCACAAGAACCAGCGGGCGGCTGTGCGGACGGACGTGTTCGCTCTTGGGCCACCCTGCGCTGCGGCCGAGCACCAGCGACAGGGCCAGGGCTGCGACGCCTGCGTTGATGTGGACGGCTGTTCCGCCGGCGAAGTCGATGGCTTTGAGGCCATTGAGGATCCAGCCGCCCGTGACGCTGCCGTCAGTGGAATTGAGGGCGAACACCCAGTGCGCCACCGGCAGGTAGACGAGCGTTGACCAAAGGGCCGCGAACAGCATCCATGCACCGAACTTCATGCGTCCGGCTGCGGCACCGCCGATGATGGCGGTGGTGATCCCCGCGAAGAAGAGCTGGAAGACGGCAAAGAGCGCCGACGGAACAGGGGCATTGGGATCTTCGGCCAGGAGCTGTTCCAAACCCAGGTACTGCGTGGCATCGCCGATCAGTCCCAATCCGCCCACGGAGTTACCGAAAACTGCGGAGTAGCCGAAGGCGACCCAAAGAACCGCGACGATGCTCACGCCGCCAAAGCACATCATCATCATGTTCAGGATGCGCCGGGAGCCCACCATGCCACCGTAGAACAGGGCCAAGGCGGGAATCATCAAACAGACCAAAGCCGAGCTGACCAGCAGCCAGGCGACATTTCCGGAATCCATGGGATGCCCTTTCAAAAGCAGTTCGTCGGGTGCTTGAGTGTTGGTGCGTGTGGGGGCAGGTGACCACTGCCCCCACACGGGTCTTGGATTTATGCGAGTGCCGGGGTGTCCCAGAGGTTCAGGACGGTGCCGATGTTTTTCTCTTCGGCGGCGTGGTAGAGATCGGTGGCCCAGGCGACGTCTTCGATAGGCATTCCTCCGACGGAGTAGAGGATGATTTCTTCATCGTCCCGGCGGGCGGGGAGTTTTCCGGTGGCGATGTCCGCGATCTCTTCGATCTTGGAGGCCGGAATCTTGCCTTCCTCGAGCAGGCCGAACCAGTGTGATCCCGGAATGCCGAGGATCTGGTAGGCGGTGGGTCCGTATTCTTCGAGCCATGCTTGGTAGAGGCCTTCGGCGTCGATGACCAGACGGGCGTCACCCTGGAGGAAGTCGTCGTCGAACCGGGCTGCGGCGGGAAGGAGCAGCAGGGCGCCGGGCTTGATGGCGTGCTTCGGGAAGTACGGGAAGGCCTCGCTCCCGGCGGCGTCGGTGGAGGTAGTGGCCATGACTACATCGGCCTCGCCAATTGCTTCTTCGATGGTTTCAGCCGGCTTGACGCTGGTGAGCTGGGGGAAGGTTGCTTTCGCCCAGTCCACGAAGGTACCGGTGCTTCCTGCGCTGCGTCCCTTGACGTACAGGGTGTCGATCGTGGGGCGCAATGCCAGGGTGGTCGAGAGGACCGAACGGGCGATGACGCCCGGGCCTACTACGGCGGCGACTTTGGCGTCGGCCTTTGCGAGGTGTTTGACGCCGACGCCGGGGACGGCGCCTGTGCGGTAGGCGCTCAGCAGGTTTGCGCTCATGATCGCCAGTGGCGCGCCGGTGTCACTGTCATTGAGCACGAATACGTGGATTGAGCGGGGGAGTCCCTTCTTGCGGTTTTCGGTGTTGGAGCCGTACCACTTCACACCCGAGGTGCCGAAGCGGCCACCCAGGTACGCCGGCATGGCCATGAAGCGCCGGTCCGGTCCGTCCTTGGGCATGCCCTCAAATGCAGGATCCGCGGGGAAGGTGATCATGGCGCCGTGGGAGTTGCCGTTCTCACCGGCCATCCGGTAGTCACCCTGCCGCAAGAGAACAAGAGCTTCCTCCATGACGTCGGTGCAGCGCACGAGATCGCCCACCCCGGCCTTGATCATGTCGGGTTCGCTAAGGTACCGGAAGTTGATTTGGGTAGACATGACACTCCTAAACGATTGAACTTCATGAAACATGAATTACTGACAGTAAACAGGTTGGGCATTTCACATCCGTCAACCGAACGTTTCCAACGTGTTACTTCTTTTCGAGGACTGGCTCTGCGGGGTTCAGTTCATGAGGGTTGCCAGTGCCTCTGCTAGAGCCTGTGCCCCTAGCTCCGCGTCCTCGTCCACGACGTGTTCTTCCGGGGAGTGGGAGATACCGCTGGGGTTCCGGACGAAAACCATGGCTGTCGGTACGAGGGCTGCCAGGACTCCCGCGTCATGGCCCGCTCCGGTGTCGAGGATCGGTGCTTCGGGCAGGGCGAGTTGGAGTTGCTTCTGCAGGCCCGGATCGAAGTGAACGGTGGGGCTGAGGGATTCTTCAGTCAGTTCAACGGTGCAGCCCTCATCGGCCGCGATCAGCCTGGCCTCGTGGTGGATTGCCTCAACCAGTGATGCGGTGATGGCATCCTCCGGATGGCGGACGTCGAGCCAGAAGTCCACGCGTGAGGCGATGACGTTGGTGCCGCTGGGAACGGGTTGCAGTCGCCCGACGGTTGCACGGGCATGGGGTTGGTTCCGCGCGGCGTCACGAATTGTGACAACTACGCGGGATGCAGCCACCATGGGATCGTTCCGGTCGGCCATGAGCGTTGTCCCGGCGTGGTTTCCCTGTCCATGGATGCTGAGCCGCCAACGGCCGTGGCCGAGGATGGAGGAGGCAATGGCGACGGGCTGGTCGAGATCGATGAGTCCTCGGCCTTGTTCCACATGGAGTTCCACGAACGCCCCGATCTGGCCCAGGAGTTGGTCATCCCGGCCTATGTAGCGGGGGTCAAGAGCATTGGCCATGGCGATGTCCGCGAAGGTGTTGCCGTCCGGGTCGCGAAGGTTCCGGGCCTTGTTGGGATCGATGGCGCCGGTCAGGAGTCGGGACCCGAGGCAGGCGACGCCGAAGCGGGATCCTTCTTCTTCGGGGAACACGGCGATGGCCAACGGCCGTTTGGGGATGGGGCTCCGGGCCTTGAGGATGTCAACGGCGGCGAGGGCTGCGGCAACTCCGAGGGGTCCGTCGAAGGGGCCTCCACCGGGGACCGAATCCAAGTGGCTGCCGGTGACGATGCTGTTACTGCGGTTGCCGCCCGGGATGTCCCACCAAGCCCAGATGGCACCATTGCGGTCCGTTTCCACGGAGAGGCCGCGTTTGGTGGCTTGATCGATGAACCAGGTCCGGAGATCAAGTTCGGCGGTCGAGTAGACGGGGCGCGTGTATCCGCCGCGAAGAGGGTCGGTGCCGGTGCCGGCGATATCGGACATGAGCCCGGTGACGGTGGCCGTCGTCGTGCTTGTTTTGTTTGAAGAGGCGCCGGTGGTTCGGGTCATGAGCGGGCTCCTGCTCCTGCGGTGGCGAGGCGGAATTGGTCTGCTGCGGTTCCGGTGCCAGTGGCCAGATCCGCAGCAAATTGGCCGATCAGTGGTGCGAACTTAGCGCCGTGGCCGGAACAAGGGGAGACTATGGTGATGCCCTCAGTGCGGTCCAGGATGAAGTCTTCCGTGGGTGTGTTCGTGAACAGGCAAGTGGTCTCCGCGTAGGGTTCCGGGATGAGGCCGGGGAGGTACTTTTCGACGTATTCAACAACGCGCCGTCGGTTGACCGGGTCAATCAGGCCGTCCTGGTAGGCGGCGGACGGCAGAACCTTACCGCCGTTGTACTCGGCGACCTTCTGGCCGCGGAAACCCGCATCCCGGCCACCGGGCAAGCCGTAAGCCTCCCAACCTGCGCGTTTATGGATGAATGTGGGCCACGGGGATCCGCTCTGACGTGCCACGTCTGCGTAGGGGAAGTGGTAGGCCTGCTCTTGGCGTACTTCGAGGGCCGGCATATTGGCCAGCCACTGGGATGGAAGAGAGAGGTGATCAAGTAGCTGAGGCAGCCATCCACCCGCGGCGACGACGACGTTGCCGGCCCTAAGGGACCGGCCATCGTCGGAGGTGAGGATGAATGCGCCTTCGGATCCACTGATTGAGGTGACAGCCCAGTTCGTGTGCAGTTGTGCGCCATGGGCAACTGCCTGGTCGACCATGGCAGCAACTGATTCGTGGGCGTCGATTACCCCGGCGCCGGGGTGCCAGAGTACCTGGGTGTCGAAAGCGATCTGCGGCCAGCGATCCTGAGCGTCGGTGGGGGACAGGAGCTCATGGTCAATGCCGTGTGCAGACAGGGCCGCGGCAAGGCGTTCAGGCTGCCTGACCGTTCCATAGTCCACCGCACCTGTGGGCTTGATGAGTTGTTTGCCGCTCACGTTGGCGAGTTCGTCCCAACCGGCTTTGGCCTCCTTGACCAGGCCGGTGTAGAACTCGCTGGGGTAGGCGTAGCGGAAAATCCGCGCAGATCCATGCGAGCTTCCAGCATTATTTGCTGGTGTGGAGCGCTCCAGCAACGCGACCTCGTGGCCTTGGGCGGCAAGCTGCCAAGCCGTGGCGGCCCCTGACAGTCCTGCTCCGACGACGACGTATTCGATCGATTCCATGGATGGATCCCCTGTGTTGTGGCTGACGCGTTGATTCCGCTTCAACCAGTTACCCATCCCGAATGGTGCTGCGTCCAATATCATTTGTGTAGCAATTATTAGCGTCAATCGAAAGAATCAAGATGGAACTGCGTCAGCTCCGGTACTTCCTCGTGGTCGCCGATGAGCTACATTTCGGCCGGGCAGCAGAGCGGCTGCACCTTACCCAGCCCCCGCTCACTGTCGCCATCAGACGGCTGGAGCGTGAGCTTGGGGTTCAGCTGTTTGACCGGACCACCAGGCGCGTTGCCCTCACATCTGCCGGCGAGGCCTTCAAGCGTCGCGTTCAGCACGCAGTAGTCGAACTTGATGCAGCTGCCGATGATGTTGCCAGCGTGGCAGCGGGCCTTAGTGGCCGGATCAAGGTGGGCTTCGTCAGCTCGGCCAGCTACACCACCATCCCCGAAGCCATCAGGGCCTTCCGACGGGAACGCCCCCGCGTGGAACTGATCCTCAGCCCACTAACCAGTGGCGAGCAGATTGAACAACTGCTCGACGGCGACCTGGACCTGGGGCTTATCCGTGATCCGGGAGAGGTCCCGGGACTGACCATGGAGCTCGTAAGCACCGAGGACTTGGTTGCCGTCCTGCCTGAGGCACACCCGTTGGCCCTGGGCGGGGAAGTGCGGCCGGCAGATTTGGAACAGGAGCCGATGATCCTGTTCCCTTACCGCCTGATGCCGGGGTTCGTGACCCGGATACACCGCTTGTTTGACGGTCTGGGATTTTCTCCACAGGTAGTTCAGCAGACCATCCATCAGGAAACCGTCCTTGGGCTGGTAGCTGCGGGTTTGGGGATTTCAATCCTTCCCGAATCCGTCCGGCGTTTTCAGATGCCCGGCGTAGTGACGAGGCCGCTCAGCGGGCGTCCACAGACGGCCCTCTATTCCGCCAGGGGACGAACGCAGTCACCAGCCGTGGACCAATTCCTGAGCGGTCTTCAACGCCACACACCGCTGGGGAGCTGAAGCACTCTTCGGGTGGTCTCCTAACGACAGCAGCCATTGCTTCCTCGCATCTGCGCTCGGGCGCGCTGGCCACCAAACTTAGGCCATATTGGAGTACATTTGAGGGCCCACGTCGCGACCGGCCAGATCACGAGCCACCATGGAATTTACTGCTTCAGGAGAGGTCTAAATCCGCATGTCAATGATAAGCATCGCAGCAAAGAGCAGAGTGGTCCTGGACAACGACTGGGCCGGCGATCCGGACGGACTCGTCGGGCTTGCCCACCACGCCATGGCACCCGCTAATCGGATCGTTGCAATCACAAGTTCGCTTACCAACCCCATGTTTGGTCCGCCTGCCGGCAAGGCTCAGGCTGGAGCCGAACTTGCACTGGAGTTGATGGACATCTTGGATAGACGTGGCCACGCAACCGTACAAGCAGGACCGGATTCGGCATTTACAGGCCGGATCCGTAAGAATCCGGCGGCCCAAGCGATCATTGAGGCAGTGCGTGACGAGGGCGAGTTGCCCTTGACGCTGGTGTGCGCAGGGCCGCTCACAAACGTGGCAGATGCGCTCTTGGAGGAGCCCGGGATTGCATCACGGTTCAAGCTGGCTTGGGTCGGTGGATCTTCCAAGGGGTTGGATCACGATGAGTACAACTACTTCACTGACCCCATGGCTGCGCAGTTCGTCTTTGCAAATCAGCAGCTGGAAATTGACCAGTTTCCTTTGGAGGCCTACCAACAGGTTGTCATTTCCGTGGCGGAGCTCGATGAGGCACTTAAAGGTGGCAGCCGCGTAGGTAGGTGGCTATGGGATCACTTTCACGGCTTGGAAGTCCCGGACTTTATCAAATTCGGTCCGTTGTGGTGCCTGGGTGATAGCGCCCCTTTGGTTGTCACCGGGCTCGAGGAAGTGACCAGTAGATTCGACACTACGAGCGCATCTCCCCGCCGGCGAATGTGCCAACACGTTGATGCGCGGCTGATCGTTGCCGACTTTCTGGCCAGTCTTCGATTGCACGCCCAACGTCATTCCGCGACGACTGCCGGCTGACTCAAACCGGGGCTCGAAAGCGGATCCTATCGGGACGTCATGCGTCTTCCCGGTCGGGATTCTCCAGTCGGAAGAAGTTCGATTGGCTGCCGTCGGAGCGTTGTTCCTGGCTCGTCCTCAGGAGAGGTAACCTCCTGTGAGTACTTCAACGAGCTCGACGACGCCTCGCCGGTCCGGATCTTGCCGCCGTCCGGCCCGGCGCCGACTGAGTCGTCGTCGGCGGGTTTAGGAAGACGCCGTCAAGAATGTCCACGGCCGTTGGTTCTGACACGAAGTCCGCAGCCGTTGTACAGCCGCTTCAGTGGGAGAAGTCTGCTGAGATTTCGGCGAGGGTGCGGCCCTTCGTCTCGGGTGCGAGCCACTGCGAGAGGACTGCGCCGAGGAGCGCGACTGCTGCGGCTACGACCATGCTTGGACCCATTCCGATGTTGCTGATGGCCCATGGCAAGGCGAAGGTGCCAAGCGCGGCTCCGATGCGGCTGAATGCGGCAGAGAAGCCCATGCCAATGCCGCGGAGGTGACCGGGGAATACCTCTGCGGGATAGACCTGGGTCATGGTGGTGTAGCCGGCATTGAAGAAGGAGAAAGCCAGGAATAGAACGAGCACGAGGATCGCCGGTGCATCCGCCCAGACTCCGATCACCAGCAGGATGCCTGCACAGAGCCACTGCCCGGGCACGGTAAGGATTCGGCGGCCGAGCTTGTCTATAAGTAGCACGGTGGTAACGACCCCCGCGGCTGCAAGTGCGGATAGTCCAACGCCACCGGTCCAGCCGCCGCCGAAACCGAATTGGTTGAGCACGTCGTCGGCGAAGGTTGCGATTGCGAAGTACGGGGTGACCGCGCAGAACCAAAAACCTGCAGTGAAGAGGGTGGTGCGCCAGTACTGCCTCGAGAACAGCATTCCGATGGAAGCAGCCTTGATTTTGGTTCTGCCCTGCGCGGCCTGGGACTCCTGGACCATCCTCAGGTTAATCTCTTCGGTGATGCTGTCATGCATCTGGGGCGACTCGACGTATCTGTGGGCGATCGCGAGTGCTTCTTTTCGCCGTCCTTTCGTAATGAGCCAGCTGGGAGATTCCGGGAGGCCCAAGCGGGCAACGAACAGGACCAAGGCCAGTATGGTGCTCGTGCCGATGACGAGGCGCCATGGGGTGCCGGCGTCGTGCAGGAGGGTGCCGATGATGAATGCCATCATGAAACCCACATACCAGGCGATCAGGGTCAGCCCGAGCAATCGACCACGGAGTTTTGGAGGGGAGAACTCTGATAGGAGGGGTCCGCCGATTGAGTACTCGCCGCCGATCGCGACGCCCATCAGGAACCGGATTGCGACCAGCTGGATCACGGCTCCGTCTCCGGAGGTTATGAAGAATTGGGCTCCTGACGCGATCAGGAACAGGCCCATATCCAGGAGGAACATGGGCTTGCGTCCAAACTTGTCGGTTGCCCAGCCGGCCAGCGGTGAGCCGACGAAGATACCAACCAGTGGGCCTGCGGCGATCAGCCCCAAAGATAGTTCGTCCAGCTGGAGCTCTGACCGCATGGGCCCGGTGACGGGCCCTATGATTCCGAGGATGTAACCGTCGAGGAACATCCCACCGATGAAAACGGCGACAAGCCGCACCATGAAGCGGCGTTTGAACTTTGCATTGGTCTCTTTTGACACGGAGGTCTCTGCGGAGTCCGTCGTCCTGGCTGGATGAATCATGGGGATTTATCCCCTTCCGGATTCGGTGCAAGCACTGACGGCACCAGAAGAACAAGACTCTGATCAGGATCGGCACAATGTGACATATGACTCATATATCAGAACTCTAGGCGTGAGGTACGTCTCGGTCAAGGCCTAAGAGGTTTGGTGGGTACAAGCCTGCCCGGTTACTTGAACTTTAGACCGAGCAGGGCGTTCTCGGTGACTTCGGGAAGTGCCGGGTGAATCCAGTATTGCTTGGCAGCGAACTGGCGTACGTCGAGGTCGAAGGCCAGGACGGTGATCATTTGCTGGATCAGGGTTGATGCTTGTGGACCCATGTAGTGGGCGCCGAGGAGTTTACCGGTGTCCTGATCGGCGATCAGTTTGCAGATGCCGGTGGTGTCTTCCATGGCCCAGCCGAAGGCGACGTCCCCGTAGTCCTGGACTTTCACAGTGACGTTGTGCCCATGTTTGCGGGCTTGGGACTCGGTCATGCCTACCGTGGCGATCTGGGGGTGGGTGAAGACCGCGGCGGGGACGTGATCATGTGGCATCTTCTGCAGCTTTTCCGGGTTCAGCAGGTTGTGGCGCACCGCTCGCATCTCGGCGTTGGCGACGTGTTTGAGCATGTAGGGGGAAGAGACATCGCCCAACGCCCAGACCCCTGGTGCCGAAGTTGACCGGCCGTACTGATCTACCTTGAGGCGCCCGGCACCTATCGTCTCAATCCCGCCGGAGGGCAGGTCCAGTAGGTCTCCGTTGGGGATGCGTCCGGCGGCTACCAGCAGTACCTCCCCGGTGGCGGTGGAGCCGTCGTCGAGCCTGAGGGTTATGCCCTCCTCCGTCTGGTCCGCGGCCATAGTGGTCCGGCCGAACCGGACGTCGAAGCGCTCGGCAGCCAGGGCGTTGAAACGGTCGTGAAGGTCTTCGTCGAGGTTCCGCAGGAGCGTGGAGCGGGCAATGATGGTGACGTCCGTGCCGAGGGCGTCAAAGACGTGGGCGAACTCCATGGCGATGTAGCCACCGCCAATGATCACCAAGGATTTGGGTAGCTGCGGAAGCCGCATGATGTCCTCGTTGGTGTGGTACGGCACGCCCGAGGCCGCGATGGCCTCCGGTATGACGGGACGGGAGCCGGCGGCGACCACTACCTGGTCACCGGAGATGGTTCTCTGGTGGACCCCTTGGCCCGTGCGCAACGTGCGTTCTCCAACGAAAACGGCGTGCTGGTCGTAGACATCGATGTTCGGGGTCTGTGGTCCGCGGCGATATTCCTCACCGGCGGTGGCGATGGGGTCCACGCGGTTCTCGAAGACGCGGGACACCATGCCCGGCCAGTCAACGGAGTTGACCTCGGCATCCAGGCCCAGCCTCCCGGACTCTGCGGTCTGCAGCGCGACGTCGGCGGCATGCACATACATCTTCGTCGGGATGCAGCCGACGTTCAGGCAGGTCCCGCCGAACGATGCCTCCTCAATGATCGCGATCGATTGGTCCTCGAACTCAGGCCCGGGAATGGAGTTTCCGGATCCTGTGCCGATGATGATCAAGTCGTAGTGCCGATCCACGGCAGTCTTGCTGGCAGGGGTGTTCATGGGGGTGGTCCTCATTCCGGGGTCACCCTAACCCTACTGAACTCCATTTCGACGTCGCTGCGGATTCCAGGCCGTGGCCCGGAGTTGAGGAGGGCAGTGAAGGGGCGCCCGGAAAGCGCGGACACCCCCTCAGAGTCAGCTTGTTTGTCCGGCCGCTCCGCTAGGCGATAGGCGCGGGTGGTCGTTCCCCGCTCAACACCGCGAGTGCATTATCGGCCGCGAGCATGGCCATGCCTGTGCGCGTCTCCACGGTGGCCGAGCCCAGGTGCGGCAGGAGCGCCACATTGTCCAGCTCCAGCAGTCCTGGGTGGACGCTAGGTTCTTTCTCGTAGACGTCGAGCCCGGCACCGGCAATTACACCCTCCCGGAGGGCGGTGGCCAGTGCATCCTCATCCACGATGGGTCCGCGCGCGGTGTTGATGAGGAAAGCAGAACTCTTCATCGCGGCGAGCTGTTCGGCCCCGATCAGGTGATGAGTTGCGGGACCGTAGGGGCAGTGAACTGACACGACGTCGGACACGGCCAGTAGTTCGTCGAGGTCCACCCGGCGGGCACCCAAGTCTGCGGCTATCGTTGGGTCGATTTCGCTGCGGGACTGGTAGACGATCTCCATGCCGAAGGCTTTGGCGCGGCGTGCGGTCGCTTGGCCGATGCCGCCCATCCCTACGACGCCGAGGGTCTTCCCTTGCAAGCTGGACCCGAGCAGGAAGTACATTCCCCATTTCCACGCCTGGCCGGAGCGGATAAGCCGCTCGCCCTCGCCGAGCCTCCTGGTGGCCATGAGGATCAGGCCGAAGGCGATGTCCGCTGTGGCGTCGGTGAGCACCCCGGGAGTGTTGGTGGCCACGATGCTCCGTTCGCTGCAGGCGGGAACGTCGATGTTGTCATACCCGACGGCGACGTTCGCCACGACTTTGAGCTGCGGACCGGCGGCGTCGAGCAGTTCTGCATCGACCCTTTCGGTGAGCAGGGACACGATCGCATCTGCGCCGGCGACCCGGCGCAAGAGCTCATCGCGGCTGATGGTCTCAGGACCGTCCCAGGCGTCGACGTCGTGTTCGGCGCGGAGCTTTTCAATGGCAGCGTCGGGGATGCGTCCCGTGACGACCACCCGGCTCATGCGCTCACGATCCATTCGCGGAGGCGGCCCAGGCCATCCTTGATGTCGGCGACGTCGATGCCTGAGTAGGCCAGGCGGATGTACTGCCGTTCTTCGCCAGGCTGGCGCCGGCCGAAGTGCTCCCGCGTGCAGAAAGAAACACCGGTCTTGTACAGGGCGTCACTGGCGAAGTCGCCCACTGCCGTGTAGCCCATTTTCTCCATGACGTCAGTAACGTCCGGGAAGAGATAGAACGTCGATTGGGGCACAGCCACGTGCATCCCGGGAACGGAGTTGACGAGTTCGCAGGCGGCATCCCGGCGCTCACGCAGGATGTCGAGCATTTGCTGGACGGGTTCCTGCGTTCCGCGGAGCGCTGCAATGCCTGCCCACTGAACGTAGTGCGTGGTGCATGACTCATCGTTGGTGTTCAGGGTGCTGAGTACTTTAGCGATCTCGAGGGGCGCTACAGCGCAGCCGAGGCGTGAGCCTGTCATGGCGAACTTCTTGCTGAACGTGTAGAGAATGACGGTGCGTTCAGCCATTTCAGGGATGGAGGCAATGGAGCTGGAGACGCCTTCGTAGCGGGTCTCGAAGTAGGCCTCGTCGGACAGTACCCAGAGATTGTGCTCCTGGGCGATCCGGGCGATTGCCTCGCGCTCAGCTGCGGTGGACTCAGCGGAAATCGGGTTCTGCAGGTCGTTGTAGATGATCGCCACGGTGTTCGGGGTGATGGAAGCGCGTACCTGATCGAGGTCAATCGAGAAGCCCTGGCTGGTGGGGAGGTAGCGGTACGGTACTGCTGTGCCTCCGAGGTATTCGATCTGCGATTCGTAGATGGGGAAGCCCGGGTTCGGGTACAACACTTCCTGCCCGGGATTCATCACTGTTTGCAGGAACTTGGTGATGACCGGTTTGCCGCCTGTCATCACCACCACGTTATCCGGGGACAGGCTGATGCCACGGCGTGATCCGATGTCCTCGGCGAGGGCTTCGCGCAGCTGGGGGATGCCGGGACCAGGGCAGTAGCCCGTGTATCCGTCAGCGATTGCCTTGGTCATCGCTTCGACAATGTGAGGGGCGGTGGGGATGTTGATGTCACCAAGGTGGAAAGGAAAAACCAGATTCCCTTTCGCCTTCCAGGCCGCCGCAGCCTGGGCGACGCTAAAGGCGGTTTCGGTGCCGAGCCGGTCGAGTCGATGCGCGAATTGCTGCATGCTTTGTACTCCTCGTTGAGTCAAGAGTCGTTCGTAGACATCTAATACTTAACTAATATATCAAAGGTCTGCGGCTGCGGTATAGATCAACGTAGATGCGTCCAGCGTTCCTGTACCGGACGCAGTGACAATCGCGGTCGGGTATCTAGATCCAGTTCGGTGCGGCGGGCGTAGTCCCGTTGGCGAGGGTTCCGTGGGTTGTGACGCTGTTGGTGCCGCGGCCGGTGGCCCATTCGACGACGGCTGCCAGGGGTCCGCTGATGATCGTCGGGTTCGTTGCGCTCGTGTCGCCGAACGCGAGGTCTGTGCCCGTGACTTTGACGAGGAGTCCGGTGTCGGTGCCGCGGGTTTTCCACGCCCCTGTGATGTCGCCCAAGAGTCGCTCCAGTACAGCTGGGGGGACGTCGTTGAAGGTGGCGCCGTTGTTCAGGTCCACTGCGTGGATCCAGACTTCGCGGGTGCGCATCCACACGGTTTCGGACGCGGGGACTGTGCGGCCTTGGGCCGTCCGGACTTCGTTGGCCCAGCTCGCGTCCGGGAGGTCGCGCCATTCAACGGACAGGTGGACCGCGGAATGGTCGAACAGGTTCCGCAAGGCGATGGGGGAAAGTGTGGCGCCGAAGTTGATTTCGTGGTTCCGCGCTTCGGGTGAGGGGTACATGGGTGTTTCCACTCCGGTGGCCGCCCATTCAACCAGGCGGGCAATCGCGCGGGCGTTGTACCCAACGTGCGCCACGACGTGACGGCGCGTCCAGTCCGGCAGGAGCGTCCCGCCGTCGAGCTCTGCGTCGGCGAGTTCGTTGAGTTTGCGGGCGAAGAACGCGGTGCCCCGCCGGGCCTGGAGGAGTTCTTCCTGCAGGCCCGGATCGGTGGCGAGGTCGTGGCGGGCTGCCATCAGGCTTCCTTGACCACGCGGTTGTTCAGTTGGCCCAGCCCCTCGATGGTGGTGACCAGGACCTGGCCTTCCTGCAGGTACCGCTTGGGGTCCTGGGCGTGGCCCACACCGCCGGGGGTGCCGGTGGCGATCACATCTCCGGGGTTCAGCGTGATGATGGTGGAGATGTAGGAGACCAGGAATTCGGGGGTGAAGACGAGGTCGCCGGTGGGGGTGGACTGCTGGATCTCGCCGTCCACGGCCGAGGTCATGAGCGGGCCGGCGGTGAATTCTTCCTTGGTGACCAGGGCCGGGCCGAACGGGGTGGAGTTCTCCCAGGTCTTGCCTTGGAGCCACTGGATGGTGCGGAACTGGTAGTCGCGCATGCTGACGTCGTTCAGGACCGCGTAACCGGCGATGTGCTCTGCGGCGTCGGCCTCGGCGATGCGGCGGCCCTTCTGGCCGATGATCACGGCTAGTTCGGCTTCCCAATCCACGGTGTCCGATTCCTGCGGCAACGCCAGGTCATCGTTCGGGCCAATCAGCGATTCGGTGTACTTCGCGAACAGGGTGGGGTGCTCGGGAATGTCCCGGCCCATTTCCTTGATGTGGTTGCGGTAGTTGTGGCCCACGCAGATGATCTTGCCCGGCGCGGGCACGACGGCGGCGAGGTCGGCGCCGTCGAGCGCGTGCGTTGCGCCTTTGGCCGCCGCAGCAGTGGTTTCCCACGCAGGGTGGGCCAGCAGCGCGCCGACATCGGCGAACCCGTCGATTTCGGTGAGGGTGTTTCCGTCCTGGCGGACGGCGACGGTGCCTTTGCCTGTGGCGGTTTCGGTGCGGAGGGTGAGGAGTCTCATTTACTTGCGTCCTTCGGTGTAGCTGCGGTTGAAGTTGAGGCGTTCGAAGATGGGGGCGTCGCTGAAACGGAACAGGTCGAATCCTGCCTGCTCGTTGTCGGCCGTCAGGGACCATTCCTGCCAGGACGGGACCACGAACAGGTCGCCCTTGGACAGCTTTTTGGCGTCACCGTTCAGGGTCACGGTGCCGGTGCCTTCGAAGACCTGCCAGACACTGGAACCCACCTCACGGAGGGGCTCGGTAGTGGCGCCGGCGCGGAGTCGGTGGAACTCGGCCCGGATGGTGGGCATGACGTCCCCGCCCGTGGTGGGATTCGAGTACCGGATGGCCGCATGGCCCTGGGACACTGTGGCCGGGTGGCCTTCGTCCTCCAGCAGCAACTGTTCACGAAGGGCGGCGTCGGTGTGTTCCCAGCGGTACGCGGCGATGGGGGAGTTGGTGGTGTCATCCAGCCCGGAGAGGGGCCGCAGTCCGGGGTGGGCCCAGAGCCGTTCGGAGCGGGAGATATCCGGGGTGGCTTCGTCGGTGACCCGTTCGGTGCCGAACTCGAAGAACCCGGCGTCGGCGTAGTGCACGAACGGGATGTCCAGTCCGTCTATCCAGGCCATTGGCTGATCGGTGTCGTTGTGGTGTCCGTGGAAGTTCCAGCCGGGGGTGAGGAGGAAGTCACCGCGGCGCATCGCCACGGGGTCACCATTCACCACGGTCCAGACTCCTTCGCCTTCGACCACGAACCGGAACGCATTCTGCGAGTGGCGGTGTTCCGGGGCAACCTCGTGGGCGCCGAGGTATTGGATGGCAGCCCACAACGTTGGCGTTGCATAGGGAGTGCCAGCGAGGCCGGGGTTCGCGAGGGCTATGGCCCGCCGCTCACCACCCCGACCCACCGGAACCAGATCCCCGGCCCGGGCGGCCAGCGGATACAAATCGTTCCAACGCCACACATGCGGGACTGCTTTCGGAGTAGGGACCATTGGCATCAAATCGCCGATCTCCGTCCACAACGGAACCATGTTCCCCGCCGCGAAATCCTTGTAGAGCTGCTCAAGTTGAGCTGCTTCTTCCGGAGTGGGCTCCGGCAAAGCGTGGCTGGCGGCCACTGATTCATGTGTCGTGTTCTCGGCGCTGATGGACACGGGGCCTCCTCGATTAGGGTCCGGTTAGTTCTCTTGGCGTAGTTCGACCCTACGGACGGACCACTGGCTGTCCGAGGAAATTCTGTCATGCAGAACTTCCCTTGCGTTGCGGGGCCTGGTTTGCGTGCTAAATCGCGCGTCTGGGGCGCAGAGTGGGCCTCACAACGCAAGGATGAGGTGCGTTGCGGGGCCTGGTTTGCGCGCTAAATCACGCGTCTGGGGCGCAGAGTGGGCCTCACAATGCAAGGAAGAGGTGCGTTGCGGGGCCTTCTAGTCTGCACCCGCGGCGGGGTTTGCTGCGATGTCGATTTCCAACTGGCGACAGGTTTCGCGCAAGGCGGCAACCAATCCGGCATCGAACACTTTCCGGAATCGTGTGGCAGGGGTGGCGACGCTGAGAGCGCCAACTACGTGACCATGCCGGTTGTGGAGCGCCATGCCGAGGGCGCTGACGCCTTCCTCCGTGCCCTCGAAGTTGGCCGCGAAGCCGTTGCCGCGGATGCTGTCCAGCTCGCGCAGAAACGCCGGATACTCGGCGTCGGGGATGGTGTCGCCGCCTATTTCGGCGTTGTGGCTGCGGAACAGTTGATCAATCATTGCCGGTTCCAGTTCTGACAACATGACCTTGCCGCCGGAAGTTTTATCGGCCGGCATCACAGTGCCTTGCCGGTCGCCGATGCGCAGGACGTTGCTGCCTTCCACTGTGGCCAGGAAACGGACTTTTGTGCCCACGCGGACCATCAGGTTGACGGTCTCATCCAGTTGCGAAGACAAGAGCTCCATATGTGGCTGCGCCAGGTCCCGGAGCAGCCTCGTCCAACTCAGTCCCGCCGGACCGACGCCCATGGCCGGTCCGGGAACGTAGCGGCGGTTTTCGTCCTGGACGGCGAAGCCCCGGTAAACAAGCATCGCCATAAGCCGGTGTGCGGTGGAAGGAGCAACACCCAGTTCCGCGGCTGCGTCCTTGAGGCGGAGAGCGCCACCGTCACGGAGGAGTTGTAGGAGCTGCAAGGCATTGTCCACCGCCTCGATGGAGTAGGTGGGGCGCTTCTGAACCGGTTTACGGTTCTGAGCCGGCTTTCGGCTCGGCTGCGAGGTGGGAGTGTTCTGCACAACAGAATTGTATGGCCATGGGTGCCCCGACCGCCTGACAGTGGTGGGATGAATCACACACTTCCCGCTGCAGCGTCGCAAGGGCCATCATCCGGAACTGTCGCCGCTGACGTTCCCACCACTGAAGGCGTTCCGCGATTCTCCAAAGGTTCGGCTCTGGCTGTCTTGGTCTGCTGGCTGCTGGTGGTCTTCGACGGCTACGACCTCATTGTTTACGGCACGGTCCAGTCCTCCCTGATTTCCGGGACAGGGTGGGGTCTGACCAAGGCCACGGCCGGGACCATCGGTTCCATGGCATTTCTTGGGATGATGATCGGCGCGATCTTCGCCGGCCGCATGGCCGACTCCTGGGGGCGGCGCAAGACCATCCTCGGATGCGCGATCGTCTTCTCCATCTTCACCATCCTGTGCGCCTTTGCGCCCAACGCTGCCGTCTTTGGCGGCTTGCGATTGCTCGCTGGCATTGGGCTGGGCGGGCTGGTGCCCTCTGCCAATGCCCTGGTTGCCGAGCTGGTCCCGGCAAAATGGCGCTCCAGTATTGCCACGCTCATGATGTCCGGTGTCCCGATCGGCGGATCCCTCGCGGCGTTGGTGGGCATTCCCCTGATTCCCGCTTTCGGCTGGCAGGCCATGTTCCTGGTAGCCGTGCTGGCGCTGGTGATCGTGGTGCCCCTGGGCTTCCGATTCATCCCCGAGACGTTGGCGCCTGGGACGGCGAAAGGCCGGAAGTCCAAAGGCTCCGCCGGATTCGGATCACTGCTCCGCGCGCCGTACTTGGGCGTCAGCATACTCTTTGCCCTCGCCACCATAGCCACCCTGTTCGCCTGGTATGGCCTGGGCACGTGGCTGCCCAACCTGATGCAGCTGGCCGGATACAACCTGGGGTCGGCGCTGACCTTTGCGCTGGCACTGAACCTCGGCGCCGTAGCAGGTTCCGTCATCACGGCCTGGGCGGGGACGCGGTTTGGTCCGATTCCGACGGCGATAGCGGCAGCCGCCGTCGCCGCCGTCGGACTCTCAGCCCTCTTGGTCAGCCCGCCCGTAGCTGTGGTCTATCTTGCGCTGGTGCTTGCCGGGGTCGGAACCCACGGCACCCAGTGCCTCATCATCGCCGCTGTGGCCAGCCACTATCCGGACCATTTGCGGGGAACTGCGCTCGGCTGGGCGTTGGGCACCGGCCGCATCGGCGCCGTCATAGCACCG
This sequence comes from Arthrobacter sp. 9V, assembly GCF_902506065.1. Taxonomy (GTDB): domain Bacteria; phylum Actinomycetota; class Actinomycetes; order Actinomycetales; family Micrococcaceae; genus Arthrobacter. Next base: position 2,375,257 of record NZ_LR732912.1, on the reverse strand, counting down.
CAGGTGGGCGGCCTCCTTCTGGCTGCCGGGATGGGCGTTAACTCCAACTTCCTCGCATTCGCCGGTGCCGCAGCCATCGCAGCGGTCCTGCTGGCCGGCGTCGGAATCAAAATCACCTCGAAAAACCCGCAAGGAGCAAGAAATGTCTGAGTACCCCAATTCCACTGATGTCCTGGTTGTGGGAGGGGGCATGGCCGGGCTCGCCGGAGCCCTGGCACTCCGCGAAAACGGCGCCAACGTCACCCTGGTGGAGCGGGCGCCCGAGTTCGGCGAGGTAGGTGCAGGCCTGCAGATGGCACCGAATGCCTCACGTGTCCTGAAGCGCTGGGGCCTGTTGGAGAAGGCACTGGAAATCGGTGTCCAGCCCAAGCACCTGGTGTTCCGTGACGCCGTCACCGGGGAGGAGCTCACGCGGCAGTCACTCAGTGGTGAATTTGAGGAACGCTACGGCGCACCTTACGTGGTGATTCACCGAAGCGACCTGCACCGGGTTCTCCTTGAGGGCTGTGTTGCTGCGGGCGTCAACCTGATCAACGACGTCATGGTGGACAGCGTGGATACCGTGAACGGCAGGGCAGTGGCGCACACGGAAGCAGGCGTGGATTACGAAGCGGACGTAGTGATCGGTGCCGACGGACTCAAATCCACCCTCCGGCCGCTGGTGGCCTCGGATGAACCCGTTTCCTCGGCCTACGTCGCCTACCGGGGAACTGTCCCGATCACGTCGGAAACCCCTGCCACGGACCTCGAAGACGTGGTGGTCTACCTCGGACCGGACTGCCACCTGGTGCAGTACCCGCTGCGCAAGGGTGAACTGCTGAACACCGTGGCCGTATTCAAGTCGCCGTCCTTTGAACGCGGGGAAGAGCAATACGGCGGAGTGGACGAGCTGCAGGCAGCCTACAAGGACTGCGTCCCGGCAGTGCAGGCTGCACTGGCGAACCTAGGCACCGGGATCCGCTGGCCCATGTACGACCGCGACCCTATTGAAAACTGGATTGCCGGCCGCATGGTCCTGATGGGCGACGCCGCCCACCCCATGCTCCAGTACCTCGCGCAGGGCGCCTGCCAGGCCCTCGAGGACGCCGCCGTGCTGCAGGATGTCACTGCAGGCACGGTGTTCACAACCGACGGCGTTGATCCGGCCGCGTGGGATGACGCGATTGCCGCTTTCAACTCCGCCCGAGCCACCAGGACTGCCCGTGTTCAGCGCACCGCCCGCGTATGGGGCGAATCCTGGCACGTTTCCGGCCTCGCCCGAACCCTGCGCAACCTGCTGTTCAAGAGCCGCAAAGACAACGACTTCCAGTACAACGACTGGCTATATGGCCAGGCTGGAGAGGGTTTGCCGGCACCGGAGGCGCCCCGGGTAGCCAGCCAGTTACCGGCCTGATGCTGAGCCCATAAGCCGCCGCCGTCGTCGTGCGTTGCTTAAAGTACGACGACGGCAGGCGGCTTTCCGGGGGACCGGTAGCCCGTCATCCGTGGACCCCTGATTATCTAGAAGAGCGGCCAGGGAACCGCCGACATCTCACCGCTCGGAGCCGGAAAGCGCCCCGCCAAGCGCAATCGTTCACATCGGACGGCGAGCGAAGCTATTTCTTCGGCAGTAAGCAACGCGGCCAAGTCCTGGCCCAGCTCACCCTGGAGCCCGTCGTTAACACGGCCGATGCCTTCGAGTTCCCCGGCGCTGAGAGGGTCACCCAGCCAACCCCACAGCACGGTGCGCAGCTTGTGGTCTTGGTGGAATGTCAGTCCATGGTCCACTCCGTGCCGGTGCCCGTCGGTCATGGCGAGAATGTGGTCGCCTTTGCGGTCGGCGTTGTTGACCACTGTGTCGAAGACGGCCATGCGCCTAAGCGCCGGCGAGTCTTCGTGAACGAGGGCCACCATCTGTCCGCTCTCATCCTGTCCTTCGAGAACGCGTTTCCAGCCTGTTTTGGGTATGTCATTGGTTGCCAGGAGGTTGACCGCCCGTTGGCTGGGGTCCTGTTCCTTCCAGAGCTGCACCATTCCTTCGCCCAAGGGACCATCGCGCAACCAGGTGCGTGGAACGATGTCCCAGCCGAACGCCTGCGAGACCAGGTAGGCGGCCACCTCTCGCTGTGCCAGGGTGCCGTGCGGAAAATCCCACAGCGGACTTTCGCCTGCTATGGGCTTATAGACCACCTCAACATCACCGATGCTGCCCAGGAACGTAGCGTTTGAAGCCGTCGTGATGCGGCCGGTAAGCGTGAGCTCGGCGGCCATGAGGTCCGGCGCCGGCATCAGACCTCGGGAATGGTGCAGGTGTGCCCGTCGGGGTCCACGGGATAACCGCAGAGCGGGCACGCCGGGCGACCTGCCCCAACGATCTCGCGGGTGCGCTTGGCGAACGCGCGGGCGGTGCCCACCGGTATTCTCACCAGCAACATTTCGGGTACATCAGGCTCGTCCTCATCAAAGGTTTCGTCGTCTTCAGCATCGACATCCGAGATAGGGTAGGCCTCGATGACGACCTGAGCCGTGGTGGGATCCCAACCCAGGCTCATGGCGCCGGTGCGGAACTGTTCTTCAACGGGCTCCAGGGGATCGTTGTCCACAAGTTCAATGGGAGTCCCTGTAGGTACGCTGAACGGGTTGCCGTCCACCGTGATGAGTTGATCAAGAATTTCATCGATCTTTTCCGCAAGCACCGCCGACTGCTGCTTCTCCAAGGCGATACTCACGATCTGCTTCCCTGCGCGCACTTGCAGGTAGAACGTCCGCGACCCCGGAACGCCGATAGTGCCGACTACAACCCGATCAGGCCAGACAAACTCGTGAACACGTGTAGGCATGTCAGTATTTTAGGCACATTAGGTTCATGGCGCCTTCTGCCCTGCGCCGCCGCCCACCGGCGCGTCGCCGGCATCCATGCCGTTTGACAGCCAGGAGAGATCGCCCGCATCGGTGTTGGTTGCGTAGACGCTCGGCCGAACGGGCCCGTAGCGCACGATCGAAACGGACGCCGGGCCCACGTTGATCCGCTGGAACAGGTCAAGGTGCATGCCGAGCGCGTCGGCCAGGATGGCCTTGATGACGTCGCCGTGACTGACCGCCACCCACACGGCACCTGGCCCGTGCTCGGCTTCAAAGGCGGCATCGTTGCGGCGAATCGCTGCCACGGACCGGGCCTGCATTGCGGCCATGGATTCACCACCGGGAAACACGACGGCGGATGGTTGCGACTGCACCACCGGCCACAAGTCCTCTGTGGCGAGGTCACTGAGCAAGCGGCCCTGCCATTGGCCGTAATCACACTCGGTGAGATCGGGATCCACCGGGGCATAAGGCGTGGCAGCTTGGCGATCGAGGATGAATTGGGCGGTCTGCAGGCAACGCTCAAGGGGACTGGACACCACCCCTGCCAACGGCACCGCTGCGAGGCGATCCGCTGTAACAGCTGCTTGGTCACGCCCTGTTTGATCAAGGCTGACACCCTGGGCCCGCCCGGCGAGCAGCCCCGTGGCATTGGCTGTGGTGCGTCCGTGCCGGACGAGAATAACTGTGGCCATCCACCCAGCCTAACCACCCGTACGAGGGCAGCGTGACCGGACGTTGTCCCGTGGCGGGAAACCGGGTATTACAGTGGATGTATGGCTGCAAGCCGCAATCCGCTCGACGACCTGCGCGAAACCATTGGCCATCTGGCCAATCAACTCAAGCTGTCCGGTTCGGAGCGCGTAGACGATCTTATGGGCGACGTCATGGGCGCGCGTCCCGGGCCCGCCCGGCCACTGTCCGAGGTGCAGGCCGAGCTCGATGCGTTGGTGGGACTGGGGACCGTGAAGGAACAGGTACGGGCCCTTGTCGCATTACTTCAAGTCCAAGCCCGCCGAAAGGCGCACGGACTGCCGGAGGTTGCAACTTCCCAGCACCTGGTGTTCCTCGGAAACCCCGGGACGGGCAAAACGACGGTGGCACGGCTCTTGGCGGAGATGTACCGGGCTGTGGGTTTGCTGCAGAAGGGACACTTGGTTGAGGTGGACCGTTCGGGCTTGGTGGGGCAGTACGTCGGGGCAACCGCTATCAAGACAGACCGGGTAATCCGACGCGCGTTGGATGGTGTCTTGTTCATCGACGAGGCCTACGCGTTGGCCCCCGAGGACGGCCGAATGGACTTTGGGCCCGAGGCGATCGAGGTCCTGCTCAAGCGGATGGAGGACCATCGCCACCGGCTGGTGGTGATTGTGGCCGGGTACCCGCGGTTAATGGAAGCTTTCCTCCTCTCCAACCCCGGGCTCCGCTCCCGGTTCGCCCGTGAGATCACGTTCCCGGACTACTCGGTTGAGGAACTCCAGACGATTTTCCACCGCATGCTGGCCCAGCATGAGTACACCCTGGAATCTGGCGCGGACCAGATGCTGCGACGAATCCTTGCCGGCCTTCACGCTGGAGAGGATTCCGGTAATGCCCGTTTCGCCCGAACGTTGTTTGAGCAGGCGCTCAACAGGCAGGCCCTCCGGCTCTCGCTCGACGAGGAACAGAGTCTGGACGCACTCGATCGGGAGGCTGTCATGACTCTTACGGGTGACGACCTCGTCGAGGCAGCGTTGGCCTTGGGTGAAGAGCCGGAACCCGAACCGACGCCGGAACCGGAGCGGTCACGCTGGTGGAGCTGGCTGGTCTGAACTCTTCTTGATGGATAACGGTGGCATGGTGGAAGGCGGTTCGGCTAGGACAAGCCATGTAGTGACGCGGAATAGAGCTGTGGATGGAGCGGGTGGTCCGGCGCAAGGACGGCGAGCTGGGCCACACCATCCAAGGGGCCGCCCAAGGGTGTGAGTATTTCCGCATATGGCCACGCGTGTTCGAGTTTGTGCTTGAGCGGTAAGGCAACCCTGGGGTTTGACAGAATCTTTCCCACCCAACTGATCGCGGGTTTGTCCTCCGGACCCCACCCGGTGTTTCTTAGGCTGGTTCCTACGGAGAGGGCAAGCTCGTCAGTGGCATGAGCAACAATCCGGGCCGAGATGTCGTCGTGTTCGGAGAGGTCAATGATGGCTCGGGCGTAGGAAGCAACAAAGGAGATCCGTTCGGGATTGGACTGGATGTCTATGTACGCCGTTTCGACGTCAGGAAAGTCTCGTCGGATGATGTCCAGAATCGCCGTTGGACGCCCGCGGCCGTCGTGTGCCCGCATGGCGGCGTCCAGGCCGGCCCTTCCAATCCAGTACCCGCTTCCGGCGTCACCCATGATGTTCCCCCAGCCGTCCACCCGCGAATATCCGCCGGGTCCGGTAGCGAGGGTCACGACGCCGGTTCCGGCAGCCAGCGCTGCTCCACCGCGCCCGCCGAGGCAACCGAGGTAGCCGGAGATGGAGTCGTGTGCCAGACGGATGGCCGTGACGCCCAGATCTTCGCAGGCTTGCAGTACTCCGCGGGCATCGGCATTGGCCGGCGTCAGGCCGGAAAGCGCTGCAGCAACGTGCACATTCTCCCTTGGTTCATTGGTGAGGACTGAGCGGATGACACGTTCGAGCTGGGGCATGAGCGGTCCGCTGGTGAGGAGAGGAGGAAATTCCCGCTCCAGCTCGGTGCTTGTCCCGGCCAGGAGCCTGGCACGGATGGAAGACTGGCCGCCGTCAATGGCGACGACGGTGGAAGGAGTGATCACAGGAGTTGCTTTCGTCAGCTGATGAAGGGGTCCGTAGCCACCGGCGTGGGTGGAGCGCCCGGAGTGAGCATAATCTTGAGGGTATTGATGCCGTTCAGGAGCAAGGCATCAACGTCGTGGAACGCTGATTCCGGACCAGCGCCAGGCCGCAGGGCATGCCCGTTAATACTTGCCCTGGCAGTTGGGGCAAGGCCGCGGAAGATCAACTTCGTGCGTCCTTCCCCTGACGAACGCCAGGGGAAGTCCACGCTGTATTCCCATCCACACTGCGCCACCCACTCTGCGGAATGAGGCAGTAGACCAAGCGATGTGAGGTCCTGGGTGATGGCTCCCGGCCGCGACGCGGGGATCAATTGGCCCGAAACCCTGCGGGGTGCCGGTCCCTCAACAAGCCGCATGTGCCAGCCGGAGCTGATTGTCCGGTTACTGAAGCCCGTGGTGAGTTCTGCACTAAAGGAATGTGTCATGGTGGTCCTCTATGCGCTTGTTGAAACAGTTGAGGCGAGGGCCTGGGTGGGTACGGCCCGCAGGTCATTGGCCGTCCTGAGTACCACAGGACTGATGAACTCTGCAGGATCCAGGCCTTCGGCGGACGTTATGGTGAAGGTCCACTCCGTGCCTGCAGGCAAGGTGACCAAGGCGTGATCGACACTGGCGGCTGGATCCACCCGGTCAATCTGAAGGGTGATGTCACGGGCCAGCGAGAGCGCCTTCACGGTGACCTCATAACCACCGTCCACGGCCTTGGCTGAAGACTCCAGCGGGTAAGGGCTGAGTCGCAGATCGATGTCTTCCACAAAAGTGTGCACTGCCCGCGCGGGCCCCATACTGACAACAAGGGCTTCAGTGGACAGGTCCTGCGGGGTACGGAGTTCCGGCTTCACCGGCAGGGTGAGAACACTACGGGACGGGACCTCAACCTGTTCTTGGTGGTGGCTCCGGACATCGCCATCAAGGGTCTGCAGGGAGAAAGTAGCCGTTCCGGCCCACGGCTGGTCCGAGTCATTGACCAATGACACCGACAGCTGCCCATCGCGTTCTCCAAGGGAAATGATCCGCGGAGCGTAGGCCAGGCGAAGCGCGTGCCAGAGCGGCTTGGGCCGTTCCTCGGAGTCCACTGCTGCCCACGATGTCACGGGCCAGCAGTCATTGAGCTGCCAGACGATGGAGCCGGCAGTGCGCGGCCACCAGGAGCGGTAGTGCTCAATTGCGTAGCGCACGGCACGGGCCTGGTTGAGCTGTGTAGCCCAGTGCCAGTCCTCGAAGTCAACCGGGATACCAACATGCGGGGCAAGGCCGCGGTCGAGCTTGCCGTTGCCGTCGTCGGCTTTTTGGTGCACCAGGAAGACGGGGTCTTCCTTGGGGCTGACAGCGTCAGCCAGCGGTCCGCCGTCGTTCGCGTGCACAAAGTCGCTTAGCGTCCGCCAGGTTGGCGGACCTTGGAAACCGAATTCCGAACAGAACCTGGGCACTTCGCTTCGGTATTCGGAGTAGTCGATCCTGTTCCAGACTTCCCATTGGTGATGTGTTCCGTGGTCCGGGTTGTTCGGGTGAATGTCCTCCGGCTTCCGCCCGGGGGAGTAGGGGCTGTTATCGCAGTAGGGGCGTGTGGGATCGAGTTCGGCCACAATGGCGCCCAGGAGTTCGTGGGCGTAGCGGTCTCCCCAGCTGGCACCTCCCAGTTCTTCCTTCCAACCCCAGTCCTCGTGTCCCCACACGTTTTCGTTCCCGCCATTCCAGATCACCAGGGAAGGGTGCGGTGCAAGCCGCACTACGTTTTCGCGGGCCTCAGCCTCGATCTCCTCCCAGAGTGGTGACTCCTCCGGGTAGGCGGCGCAGGCGAGCAGGAAGTCCTGCCACACCAGGATTCCGCGCTCATCACAAGCCGAGTAGAAGTCCTCGGTTTCATAGATCCCTCCGCCCCATACACGCAGAAGGTTCATGTTGGCCCCGAGGGCCTGATCCAGCCGGCGATTGATCCGGTCACGGGTGATCCGTGTCAGCAAATGGTCATCCGGAATCCAGTTGGCGCCCTTGACAAAGACTGCCGTGCCGTTGACCAGGAGCGTGAACGCTGTGCCGTTCCCATCCTCGCTGGTGTCCACCTGCACGGTGCGGAAACCAATCCGCCGTTCCCAGGCATCCAGATCCTGGCCGTCGGGTCCTTGCAAGTTGAGTTGCAGGGACGTCAGTGGCTGCTCACCGTAACCTGCAGGCCACCAGAGCGGGGCGTCCGGCACGTCCAGGGTGATGACTGTTGACTGACTGTCAGCGGAGAGGTGAGCTGTAACTGTCTGCCCCAGCACACTGGCCGTCAGCGTGAGTTCGCCCGCCTGGCCCAAGCCCGAGCGTTCAACGGAAACCCGCAGCTCCACGTGTCCCGTGCCGTCCGCGCTGACAGTCACCAAGGGAGTGACGTGGGCGAGGCGCGCCATGGACCACCGCTCAATCCTGGCTTCCTTCCACAGCCCCGCTGTCCTCAGGTCCGGGCCCCAGTCCCATCCGAAGCTGCACGCCATTTTCCTGACGAAGTTGAAGGGAACCGGGTGGTAGGCGCTGGGCCGGTCACCCAGGCTGGATCGGAGTTCCTCCGCGTAGGCAGTTGCTGACCGCAGGGTAACCGCCAGTGTTTGCTGACTACCATCAAGGAGGATGCCGCCAGCGGCCGCGCGGGTGTTGAACCTGTAGGAGCGGTGCATGTTGGCCGTGCGGCCCAGCTCCTGCGTTCCCAGAGCAATGCTGCTGACGGTGTCCAGACCATCGAAGACCAGATCAACGCGCTCCTCAGCGTCCGGTACAGGAAGCGTCAGCGGGAGTTCGTAGCGCCAGTCCACATGGTGCATCCACTGCAGCTTCTTTTCGTTGTCATCCAAGTAGGGATCCGGGATGAGTCCTGCCCGAAGCAGGTCAGTGTGTGCTGAACCAGGCACTTCGGCCGGGATACCTGCCGGAATGTTGGCGGGTACCGGACCTGCGACGGGAGAAACGGTCCAACCTGCGTTCAAGGGCGTGGAGATCATTATGTGTCCTAGCGGTTTTCGAGAGTTGTAAGGTCTGCGCTGATTTCATCCATGTGCACCCACCGTTTGCTGAAGTGGTTGAAGCACACAGTGTTGTCTATGGCGTCACGATCCGGGGGAAGCTCACTGGCGGCCACCTTTCCGAGCCGTTCCGGATCAGGGGCGGCCTGGGCCAGGAGCCGGGTATAGGGGTGTTGCGGGTTGAGGATGACGTCATCCGCCGGCCCGCGCTCCACTATCCGGCCCCGGTACAGGACCAGGATTTCGTCGGAGAAGTGCCGTGCAGTGGCGAGGTCATGGGTGATGTAGAGAACGGCAAGATTGTCCTCCCGCTGCAGCCTGCCCAGCAGATTCAGCACGCCCAAACGGATGGACACATCCAGCATGGAAACCGGCTCATCGGCAATCAGGACTTGGGCACCCGGGGCCAGCGCCCGGGCAATGGCAACGCGCTGACGTTGTCCTCCCGAAAGTTCGTGGGGTCGCTTGGCTGCGATGACCTCCGCAGGCGTCAGATTAACGCGTTCAAGCATTTCCAGAACGCGGTGATGCGTTTCGGCCGCAGTCCGCGTCCTTCCGTGGATTTTCAGGGGGCGGGCAATATGGTGCTCAATGGAATGGAACGGGTTTAATGACGCAAACGGGTCCTGGAACACCATCTGGACGTGCCGGCGGTAAACAGATCCCAGCACGGGCGTCTTGTCATCCAGCTGAACGGAGATAGTGCCGGAGGTAGGTTTCTCCATTCTTGTCAGCAGCTTGGCGATTGTTGACTTACCTGATCCTGATTCGCCCACGAGCGCCACCGTTTTGCCCGGTAGCAAATCGAAGCTGACGCGATCCACCGCCCGCAGGTTCCGCCGTCGGATTCCGTCCCGCAGGGCGTAGTCCTTGGTCAGGTTGGTCACCGAGACAGACGTCATGACTGCTCCTCAAAGTTGTTGTCCCTGTCAAAGTCGGACTCCTCGCCCGAACGGATGAACGCCCCTCTGCCACCGCTGAGGCTGGGAAATGAAGCGAGCAGTTTGCGGGTATAGGGGTGCGATGCGGAACGGTAAAGGGCCTCGGCGGTGTCCAGTTCCACAATTTCGCCGCGAAGCATCACAGCGATGCGGTCGCTGATCTCCAAGAGCAACGGGAGGTCATGAGTGATGAAGATGACGGCAAAGTTCAGTTCTTCCTTCAACCTCACGATTTCCCGGAGTATGTCCCGCTGAACCACTACGTCCAAAGCCGTGGTGGGTTCATCCATGATCATCACCTGTGGTTCCAGCAGCATGGCCATGGCAATCATCACCCGTTGGCGCATTCCACCGGACAACTCATGCGGATATGAACGCAAACGCTTGGGGTCCACGCCCACCAAGGTGAGAACCTCTGCGCACCGGTCCTGGCGCGCCGCCTTCCTAAGGTTTGGCTTGTGCGCCCGCAACGTGTCATCCAGCTGATTTCCAATAGTGCGCACGGGGTTCAGGGCATTCATGGCGCCTTGGAAAACCATGGACAGCTTGGACCACCGGAAACGGCGGAGTGCTTCGTCCTCCAAAGCCAGGAGATCGATGTCCCGGCCATCTCGGTCGTGGAAGGTCACCTGGCCGGACGAAATCCGGGCCGGCGGCTGGTGCAGGCGGTTGATGGCATAGGCCAGGGTGGTTTTCCCGCAGCCGGACTCCCCGGCAAGGCCCAGGATCTCACCACGGCCAAGCTCAAAGTTTGCGTTCTTGACGGCCGGGACAGGATGCTCCGTTTCATACACCACGCTCAAGTCCTTGACCGACAGGACAGGCCCTCGGGATGTCGGGACGGGCGCATGCTCCAGGGAGAGATCTGCGCTCATGATGTGACTGCTTTCTTCTGGATCCTGGCTGCTTGGCGAGCACGTTTGCGAACCAAACGGGCGTTCTTGAGCTTGGGATTGATAATCTCGTCAATGGAAAAGTTGATCAGGGAGAGCCCCATGCCGAACAAGGCGATCATCAGGCCCGGCGGCAGGAACCACCACCATGCGCCCAGAGGCAGGGCGAAACCGTTCTGGGCATAGAACAGCATGGTTCCCAGCGTGGATGAACTGGAAGCCCCCAGACCCAGGAATGACAATCCGGCTTCGCCAAGGATTGCGGCGATCACCGCGAAGACAAACTGGGAGGCCAGGACGGGCAGGAGATTGGGCAGGATTTCGACGGCGATCACACGCCAGGCGCGCTCGCCTGACACCCTGGACGCTGCAACGTAATCCCTGTTCCTTACGGACAGGGTTTGCGCCCGGAGGACACGGGCCGAGGCTGCCCAGCTTGTTAATGCCAGCACCACGGCAATGGTCCATAACCCCCGGCTTTCGCGGGGGACAAACCCGGAGATGACGATCACCAGTGGAAGCCCGGGGATCACCAGGAACACGTTGGAGAGCAACGAGAAGACTTCATCGGCGAATCCGCCGATGTACGCGCCATAAATGCCGAAGAAGGCTGACAAGACCGTGGCAAGGACGCCCACGAGGAACCCGATCTGGAGTGATCCGCGGGTAGCGTGGGCAAGCTGGGCGAGGACGTCCTGGCCGGTTTGGGTGGTGCCCAGCCAGTGTTCGGCAGAGGGGCCGCTGAGCCCCACATTGCTGATGGCGGCAGGGTCGCCCACCAAGAGCGGACCTATGGCTCCGAACACGATGATGGACCCGATCAGTAGGAGACCGGTGATCAGCCAAGGGGTGGGGGTGGGGAGCATGAGGCGCCAAGCCGGCTTGGGGCGCTGGCCACGGCCCCGAGAAATGGTGGCCGGATCTTCCGTGGGATTGGCCGGAGAATGTCCAGTCATGGATTGAATGTTGGTCATGTGAATCTGCTCCTTAGCCCCTGGCCCGCGTGCGGGGATCGACCAGGCTGTAGAGGAGGTCGACCAGGAGGTTCGCTGCCAGGACAGCGATGGTGATGTAGAGGAACACGCCTTGCATGAGTGCGTAATCGTTGTTGGTTACTGCCGCCAACAACCGGGATCCGATCCCGGGGTAGGAAAAGACCTGTTCAGTGACCACGGAGCCGGAGACGACGAACCCCAGTGAGATGGCAAATCCGGCTACGGACGGAAGCACTGCGTTGCGGGCAGCGTAGTTACGGAGGATCCACCGATCCGGAAGTCCTTTGGCCCGGGCCGTCAGGACGTAGTCTTCGGACAATGTGGAGACCATCATGTTGCGCATCCCCAGCAGCCATCCACCGAGGGACGCGATGACGATGGTGAGCGCCGGAAGGATGGCGTGTTCTATTGCTGACAGGATGAAGGGTCCGTTGAAGCCGGGGTCCAGGACCACGTTGTAGCCACCTTGTCCCGGAAACAGTCCCAGTCCACGGGACAGGATGTACACCAAAACCAGTGCCAGCCAGAAGTACGGAACAGCTGCAAGGAGAGTGGTTGCCGGAACCAGTGAGTCCAACCACGTGCCAGGCCTCCAGCCAACCAAGGCTCCGAGCAGGATTCCCAGGAGGGCCGCGATGATGGTGGATACGCCCACCAGGATCACGGTCCAGGGCATCGATGCTCCGATCACATCGGTAACCTTGGCCGGGAAGTAACTGATGGATACGCCGAGGTCACCTTGGAAGATGTTGACCAAGTAGGTCCAGTACTGCACCAGGATGGGCTGGGTGTCGTCGCCGCCCAGGAGGATGGCATAGGACTTTCGGGTTTCTTCGGTGATGCTGCCTCCCCGCTGTTGAAGCTTTGCCAGCAGGATGTCCACGGGGTTGCCGGGCAGCAACCGGGGGATGATGAAGTTCAGGGTCAGTGCCGCCCACAGTGCAGCGGCGTAGAAGCCCAGTTTTCGGATGACGTAATTCACGTTTTAGCCTTCGGCAGGCTTGAGGGACTTGAAGACCTGCGCCGCGTCCAAGCGGGACCACACGGCAGGGAACGCGTACATGTTGTCCTCGCTGGGCCAGCCACTGAACTTGGCCTTGTTCCAGATGCTGGTGGTGCCGCCCGTGACAACCGGGATGTAGGGCATGTCCTCAACGATGGCTGACTGGATGACGTCGAACTGCTGCTGCCTTTCCGCCTTGTTGTCGAAGGGGAGATTCTTGACTGTCTCCAGGGCCGCGTCAACGGTGGGGTTCGAGTAGCGCGAGTAGTTGGTTCCTGCCGACTGCCCCACAGGGGCCGAAGTGGCGGAGGAGAAGAAGTAGTTGTAAACGTAGTACGGATCCGCGGCCGGCCCCTGGTAGAGGGAGTCGATGGCCAACTGGAACTTGCCCTTGGTGCGCTTGTCAGTCCATTCGTTCCAGGAAGACTGTGAAGCCTGAACGTCGATGCCTGCCGCCTTGGCCTGCTCTGAAATGGTTTGAATCGCCGTGATGTAGTCGGTCCAGCCCGTCACCACTTCAACTGTCAGGGTCAGCTTCCGGCCGTCCTTGGCATAGATTCCGTCGCTGCCCTTGGCCCAACCGGCGCTCTCCAAGGTCTTTTGAGCGGAGGAGGCATCTGCCGTTTCGGGCGCGACGGCGGGTTTGACCGCCGTCGAGATCCATTCGGACTGCGTGTCTGTCAGGGCGAAGGACGGCGAAATGGGGGAGGCCGTGTCTTCGTAGGCAAGTTTGTTGAGCTGGGTTCGGTCAATGGCCAGATACAGGGCCTTGCGGACGGCAGGATCCGTCTGCGGCCCCGAGCAGCCCAGCTGGACGTTTGCGCAGGCGGCAAGGACCTGCTGGCTCTGGGCCACTGTCTGCTTTTCATACTTGGGGAAGTTCTTGGACACGTTTTGAATGTCCGGAACAGGACCCGTCTGCCAGTCGATGGTGCCCGAGGCAATGGCGTCGGCGCCGGCGGTGTTGCCCGACAAGGCAATGTACCGGACGTTCTTGACCGCGGGTTCGCCGCCCCAGTAGGTGGGGTTGGCTTTGAGGGTGAATGCTTGCGGCTTGAAATCGGCCAGTTGGTAGGCGCCGGTTCCCACAGGCTTTTCCACGACGTCGGTTTCAGGGTTGATCTTGGACCAGATGTGTTCGGGGACGATCACGGCCTGGGTGAGGATGTCCGGTCCTGTGACGAAGGCCGGAGTGTCCCAAACGAACGTGATGTGATTCTGGTCCACCACGTTCACGGTGCCCTTGAAGCCCAGGCTGTTCAGGGCCGGATGCTGCTTGAGGAGATTGAACGTGAAGGCTACGTCATCTGCTGTGAAAGCTTCGCCGTCGCTCCACTTCACGCCCTCCCTAAGTGTCACGGACAACTGCGTTCCGGCCGCGTTCCACGCGAATTCCGTCCCCAGCAGGGGCTCGGGCTTGGCATCTGCCGAGGCCTTGTTCTGGTAGAAGAGCGGTTCGAAGATCGCGCCCGGCCCGGCAACCTGCGAGGGGGAGAAGGGGTTGAAGTTGATTTGGTAATCGCCGGCCTGGCCGGTGTAGGCGATCAGCGTTGAGTCGTTTGCCGCAGAGTTTCCGCCGCCTGAGCAACCACTGAGGAGGAGGCCCAGTGCCGTTGCGCCGACGGCCAAAGCGAGGGTGCTGCGCCGGAAGCTGACAGCCCGGTTTCGAGAGGTGAGGAGCATCTCTGGTCCCTTTCATCTAGCCGGACCGCTGTGACCGGCTGGGGTTTTGTGTGCCGTGGATCACGGCCTATGAAAAAGTTAGGTGATTAAATTAAGTGAGTCAAGTTATTATGGAACTGAACCTCTGACCCGAGTGAAATGGAAAAGGATGACCACCATCAGCACGCATCCACCGCCGGCGCCAACAACGAAGGCCCGGCTTTTGGACATCATGCGCACCCGCGGAACTGTGAGCAGGGTTGAATTGGTTGGAGCTGCCGGCCTCACGCCGGGAACCATCACCAATGTGATCCGGGAACTGCTCGACGACGGTCTGGTGCAGGAAGCCGGGCAGGCGCGCTCAACCGGCGGGCAACCCCGGCGTCTCCTCCGTCTCCGTGCACAGGCCCACTACGCGGTGGGAGTCCAGATGGACCGATGCACCAGCTCCGTGGTGCTGGCGGACTTCACCGGGCGCTTGGTGGCACAGAAAACCTTGCAAGGCTCGGGTAGCCATGCCCCCGGGGAAATGCTGGAGATTCTCGCGTCCCGCATTCACCACCTGCTGGAGGCCGAGAAAGTGCCGTTCGAGAGCGTTCTTGGAATCAGCCTGGTGACGCACGGACCACAAAACCGTGTGGACGGAACTCTCCTTGCACCCCGGCCCACTCTCCAGTGGTACGGCTTTCCGCTGGTTTCCACACTTTCCAGGCTGACCGGATTGCCGGTCATCCTCGAAAACGACGCCACGGCCGCGGCCATGGGCGAGCAGTGGCTGGGGGACGTCTCCGCAGAATCTTTTGGGGTGATCTACATGGCGAGCGGATTGGGCGGCGGAGCCGTCGTGAACAGGGAGGTTTACCGCGGCGGAGGCTCCAACACGGTTGAACTCGGACACATAACCCTGGATGTATCCGGCCCGCCGTGCGAATGCGGCAACAGGGGCTGCGTGGAAAACCTTTGCGGTACAGCTGCAGTGGTAGCCCGCGCAGTCCGGGATCTTCCCCTTCGCCGGCGGTTGGGACTCAAGGACAATCCAGCGGAAACGCTCAATGATTTCAACCGGATCTCCTCAGCAGCAGTGGAAGGTGACCTTGCCGCCCGCCACCTTTTGGAGGACGCAGCACGCGGTCTCGGGCAGGCCGCCGTGACCTTGGTGAACCTTTTCGATCTCAGCACCGTGGTGTTGGCAGGGCCCGCGTTCTCTACAGCGGGAACGCTGTTGAGGGACCACATCTCAGCGACGGTTAATGCCGCCGCATTCAATCGTGAACTGCAACCCATCAGCGTTGTCCTGTCCTCGCACGGTTCGCTCGCAGCAGCAATCGGAGGGTCTTTACAGGTTCTTCGCACCGCCAGCGACGCCAAAGAGCGCAGGACAGCGCCGCCGTCGTTCCTCACACGTCGTACCCCGCCCCAATTTGCCAGCCTCAAACCCTGAAGATCCGGAGAACAGCATGTCCCAGTCCTTAGAGTCCGCATCAACGGCGCAGCAAGTGCAGCCGTTCACCGTCCTACGCCGGGACGGCGTCAGCATGGTCCTGAGGCATCTGCCGTCAGGGCTTCCGTCGGTCCTGCAGTGGGGCGCCGACGTCGGGCCGCTGGAAGCCGGCGACCTCGAGGCGATGACCCTCGCCGGTGGCCGCCAGACGGCGCCCGGAACGCTCGACGCCGCCTGGCAGCTGAGCGTCCTTCCTCAAGAAGGTGACGGTTGGGCAGGGCGGCCGGGGCTGTCCGTGACGCGGGAGGGAAAGCCGGTCTTCCCGCGATGGACCGTCGACGAGGTCACCGCAACAGAACACCGGGCCGGCATTAGTGCTTCAGATTTGAGCAACGGGCTCCAACTGCACTCAGATTTCGTGCTGGCGTCCGGTGGTGTCCTCACGGTGGTGCATCGAGTGACCAACCAAGGACAGACTCCGTTGGACGTGCATTGGTTGGAAGCCACCCTGCCGCTTCCGAAGACCGCTGACCATCTGACGTCGTTTACGGGGCGCTGGACCAGAGAGAAGACTCCTTTCACCACTCAAATGCCACGCGGCGCAGTTAGCCGGGAAACACGGCGAGGCAGGGGCGGACACGATGCCCCACACTTGGAAATTGCCAGCATCGGCGAGCCCCGGAACCGGTCGGGAGAAATGTGGTCCGTTCACCTGGGCTGGAGCGCCGACTGCACCTATCGCACTGACCGGATGACCGAGGCAGTGACGCTGCTGGGAGCTGGTGAACTGCTGCGGGCAGGTGAAATCAGGCTCTCTCCCGGCGAAAGCTACAGCACTCCCAAAGCCTGGTTTGCATGGTCCGATGCCGGGCTCGACGGACTATCCGCCCGTTTCCACCAGGCATTGCGTTCGCGGGACCAACACCCCGGCAGTATCAGGCCGTTGGTGCTCAACACCTGGGAAGCCGTCTACTTCGATCATGATCCGGCCACACTGACGCGCCTGGCAGAACGTGCAGCCGAGGTGGGAGTTGAGCGTTTCGTCCTGGACGACGGCTGGTTCAAGGCACGCCGAGACGATACCAAGGGTCTGGGGGACTGGACAGTGGATCATTCCGTGTGGCCTGAGGGGCTGGGCCCGTTGGCGGAACGGGTCCATGACCTTCAAATGCAGTTCGGCCTGTGGTTCGAGCCTGAGATGGTGAATCTGGACTCGGATCTTGCGAGGGCACATCCCGATTGGCTGCTTCACAACCCGGACCATATATGGTCCTCCCCGGACGAGCTGTCCTGGCGGACGCAATACGTCCTGGACCTGGCCAACACGGGCGCCTACGAGCACGTCCGGAACCAGATGAGCGCACTGATCGACGAGCTTGGGATCGACTTCATCAAATGGGACCACAACCGGGACCTGGTGGAATCCGTTCACTCCGGTCTTCCTGGTATCCACGAACATACCTTGGCCACGTACCGCTTGATTCGTGAACTCAAGGAAAGCCATCCGGGGCTGGAAATCGAGTCATGTTCCAGCGGAGGAGCCAGGACGGACCTGGGGATCCTGGAGTTTGCTGACAGGGTGTGGGCTTCGGATTCCAACGATGCCGTTGAGCGGCAGGACATCCAGCGATGGACGCAGTTATTGCTGCCTCCTGAGATGGTGGGAGGTCATGTTGGTCCGACGACGTCGCACAGCTCAGGCCGCACGGTGGACTTGTCCTACAGGGCCGCGACGAGTCTTATGGGATCCGCCGGCTTCGAATGGAATCTGCTGGAATGCGGCCCCGTTGAGCTTGAAACAGTGCGCGCTTTTGGTGCTCTCTACAAAGAGCTCCGTCATATTCTCCACACCGGTGTTTCAGTCCATGCCGATGTCCTTGATCCTGCCCTGCGGGTGACAGGCGCCGTACTTCCTGATCAGAGTGAGGGCGTCTGGACCATTGCGTCGGTTGCCACCTTGGAAGATGCGCTGCCGGAGCGGGTCAGGTTGCATGGCTTGGATGTGTCCCGCCGTTATCGGGTAAGGGTGAGGAAGGAACTCGGCGAGGCGCGGCATGGGTGGATCACGCCACCATGGGTTTCTGCCGGTGAAATCACGCTTCCAGGGAACGTGCTGGTGCGGGACGGCCTGCAGATTCCGCTGCTGTGGCCTGCCCAGGCGCTGGTGCTCCACGTCCAAAGCGTGTAGTTCGGGCCATTCGCGTTCAGGCATTCGGATCGAGCGCGGGATCTGGTGATTGTCCTGGTCCCGCGCCGTCCGGTCCGGCGGTACTGCTTCTTTGAACGATGCGCCCCGTGGGTACATGGACCACCGTCTGGACTGCCCCTGAATATGTCTCCATCAAAACATCAGCCACCGTGCGCCCCAGCTCATGGACATCCAGACTCAGAACGGACAGGGGCGGAGAGGCGAGCCGGCAAGCCGGCCCGTCATCCCACGCCAGCAAGGAAACGTCGTGGGGAACTTTAACGCCCAGATTCGTGGCTGCGCCCAAACCAGCTACAGCCATCATGCTGTTGTCATAGATGACCGCGGTTGGAGGAGTCGGAACTGACAAGATCTCCCGGGTTCGCAGATCACCCGATTCCGCCGAATAGTCACCTTCCACTGACAACCCTGTGACTCCCCGGCGTTCAAGAGCTTGGTCGAAGGCCTCACTCCTGGACTTTGTGTGGTGAAGGTGTCCCGGCCCGGAAACGCGGCCAATGACCTTATGCCCGAGGCCGGAGAGGTAGTTGACGGCCATCTCCATGCCGCCGGAATTATCGACGTCAACCAGCGAGGCGCCCGCCACGGGAGGGCCGCCCAGGATGACAACGGGCAATCCGAGTTCCAAGCAAAGTTTTGCGCGGGAATCGTCCGCTTGTGAATCCGCTATAACCACAGCGTCCACCTCCCCGCTTTCGGCCCACCGGGGGTAGGCCTCCAGTTCCTCCTGGTAGGAAGTGAACTGCCGCAGGAAAACGCTGGCACCTGCCACGTCGAGCGCCTCTTCCATCCCGGTCAGGAGATCCTCAAAGAACGGGTCGGTGCCGTGCGGTCCGTTCTTACTTTGAACACCCAGCCCGAAACGAGGCGGCCGGATTCTTACTGCTGCGGCATTGTCCATGTGCTAAGTATGGCTTCGACCGGCAATACTTAGCACATGAGCCGAGCCCTGAAGTACCCATGACCGTACTGCACTCCGCGTCCATTACCCCCACCAGCAGGGCCCTTATCCTTGACCGCGTCAGGGCAGAAGGTCCGGTCAGCCGCGTCCAATTAGCTGAAAGAACCGGTCTGACACAGGCTTCCATTTCCAATCTTGTCCGGTCTCTCCTGGGTGAAGGCTTGCTGGTGGAGACGGGGGAACGGACCTTCACCGGGGCAAAGGGCAAACCGCGCGTACTTCTCGGACTCAATCCGGCTGCACGTTGCAGCGTGGGAGTCCAGTTGGGTGCGGACTGGATTGTTGTCCTCGTGACCGATGCTGCAGGGTCAGTCCTGGCCAGAACACGAGTCCGCGGCGCGCGATCGAGAAATCCGCAGGAAGTGGTCCAGGGCGTAGCCGGCCATGTAAATGCACTCCTGGGATTGGCAAGCCAAGATCGGAACATCGTGGCGGGTATCGGCCTCGTGGCGCCCGGCGCCCTGGACCTCGACGCCGGTTCCATCCTTTCGTCGCCCAGCATGCCCTTATGGGAGGGGTTTCCGGTGAGGGAGGCCATGAAGGAAGCTACTGGCCTGCCGACGTTGCTGGACAACGTTGCCACGGCGGCGGCCATGGGCGATTTCTGGAGCGGGGCAATCCCCAATGCAACGGCTCACTGCACTCTGTATATGGGAGCCAGCATCAGCGCCGGCTTGCTCATCTCCGGGTCGCTTTATCGAGGCGCCAGCTCGAACACCGGTCCCTTGGGTAGCGTGCGCTTCCAAGGAGACCGGCGGTCGGGCTTGACTCTTGAGGAAGTGGCAGGGCCCCGGGCTGTTGCCGAGAGGGCACGCCACGCCATGGCTGCGGGGCGGACCACTATGGTGAAGCTCTCCGACGACAACGATCCCTTTAGTGATTTCGCAGTGATTGCAACAGCTGCTGTCCACGGCGACCCTTTGTCAGTGGGCCTCATTGAGGAGTCCGCAGAGTATGTGGCGGACGCAGTCCTGGCTTTGGTCAACATCCTGGATCTGGATTCGGTGACTTTCGCCGGACCTTCGTTTACCACGGCAGGTTCTTTGTACTTGCCCGTGGTGGACCAGAGGCTCAGAGAGGATGCTTTCGCCTCCCGGAAACACGGTGTAACGGTGCGGTTGGCCACGCAAGTTACCGACGCGGCGTCGGTGGGTGCCGCCGCTTTGATGCTCCAACACAGCATTAACCAACCAGTGGCCTTGCAATCGGTCTAACCTGCTTTCAGGTCATCCAGATAGATGGCTCCCGCTGAGGTCTTTCCGTCGGGGACCTGGTTGATGAAAATGTTGAACTGGGAGAGGTCCGCAAGATCTTCAGCTGTAATCCGCCGCGAGGCATTGGCGATGTCCCAGGGTGCCGGCCGGAAATCGGCAAAGGGGATGCTGATGTTCTGCCCTTCCGTTCCGTTGAGGGAGGGATACGCCTCATACGCCACTCCACCGCACACCAGTTGCAGGACCATTTTCTGCTGCGATCCGTCCGCCTTCAACCACAGGGAAAGGGCGCTGTAGCCCGACCAGTCGCCTTCAATCCGGCGGGTGATTCCGGTGTAGTTCTGGAGGCCGAAGTCGTAGTCGAAGCGCAACGCGCGTTCACCA
Source organism: Arthrobacter sp. 9V (assembly GCF_902506065.1). Taxonomy (GTDB): domain Bacteria; phylum Actinomycetota; class Actinomycetes; order Actinomycetales; family Micrococcaceae; genus Arthrobacter. Next base: position 2,354,875 of record NZ_LR732912.1, on the reverse strand, counting down.
CTTCCCACAGGGCTGCTGGACAGCGAGATGCTGTTAGCCCCCACCGCGCTGTAAGTAGCCCGGAGCTCACTCTCATCGGCGTAGGACTCAAAGTCGTCCACTACACCGGGAGCGGCAGCAGGCTTCTTTCCGAGTACCAACTGCTGCTGGGCAATGAGGCGGTTTTTTCCGGTGAGTTCTGCAGTAACGGTAAGGTCGGTCCGCGTATTGACCAAGGCAGCTTCGGGTACAGCCAAGGTGCCGGTGAAGTACCCGGAGGAAGCATCATAGGTCAGTGGATGTTTGACCCTGTCAGTGCCTACGGTGAATGAGATGCTCTTGGTTTTGGCGTCACTGACACGGACGCGCACCGTGGTGTTCGGCTCTGTAATTCGTGCGCCATCAACGGGGGACACCACATGTATGGCGGGTGCATGGTCCGCGGTCTTTACTTTTCGCTGCCAGACCTCGCGCCTGGATAATCCGTCGCTGAGAACCGTGAAGTCATCCGCCGCAAAGGCGCGGAAGTCGGACAGCATTTCGTGCTCGGCCAACGCCCCGGTAGCCGGATACGGCACAAAGAACTGCCCGGTCCCGTAGTTTGTCCATGTCAGCATCCAGGCAATGCGCCGGGCAGCGGGGTCCGATTTTAGTGCTGCCAGCACATGGGTGTACCAAGCGGTATCCGCGTTCTGACCGTTCTCCTTGAGTGCGCCACTGACACCAACTTCAGTCAAGGCCGCTACCTTGCCCCGCTCATCTGCCAGGCGCGTAATCGTACCCAGGTCAGCTACCAGCCCATCCAACCACTGCCGCGAGCCGCCTGAACTGTCGTAGTTGTCGTAACCGAGCACGTCCACAAAGTCGTCACCAGGGTATGTCCGCAAAAAAGCATCACGGGTGCCGCTGAAGCCGCCACCCGGGGAATAGGAGTAGAGGAAATTGTGCACGTCTTTGGTGTCCCGCAGATATTCCACGGTGTAACGAAACAATTCAATGTACTGGGAAGAGGAGGCGTGTGCTGCTCCCCACCAAAACCACGAGCCTGCATTTTCGTGAAATGGGCGGAACACCAAGGGGATGGGCTCGCCGTTTTCATCCACAGCGGCCTTGGCGATCCGGGCCACCCGGTCAAGGTATTCAGTGAAAGCGTGGTTCTTGTCCCCGCCCGGCATGATCCGGGGCACCACTCCGCCGTCGGTATCGTCGAATGCCCCGCCGGTGGCGAAGTTGTCCATATGGGCGGAGAAGGTTTGGACGCCTCCTATTTTGTCTGCGGCTTTGACCAGGCCGACTGTGTGCTCGAAGTTCTCCTCGGGCGTGGGGCTGCCTGGTGCGGACCCGTAGCCATCGTGACCAAAATCCCAGCCGAATACGGCTGGATGTTCTCCCGTGGCAGCTTTGACGTCGGACTGGAAACCGTCCGCGCTTTCCGCGGGGAAGGTCACGCCAAATTCCGTGTCCTGCTGGTGGCCGAAAAGGATGCCTTTGCCCTGCTGTGACCTTAAATAGGCAAACAATGAGGCTGTCCGTGGTGTTGCGTCGGGATCCACGATCGAGATCCGTTCAGGAGGAAGGGAACTGCCCGGCGAAGGCGGAGGAGCTGCCGTGGCCGAACCGGCTGTTGAGCATGCCAGGGCGGCAATGAGTACGGTTAGGCCGCATGTCCTTAGGCGGCGAAGAAACTCACTTGATGATTTCAATGTGGTCCTGTCTTCTCAGGGGAATGCAACGGCGCATCACCTTCAGATCACAGTAAATGATTAACTTAACCGGGTAAAGTAATTGCGCTACATGGGATGCTGTTCTGCTTGTTCCAGCTCCACGGTTTTGGCGGGCACCAGCTTCAGGCCGATCACGCAGGCGACGATGCCCGCCAGGAAGAGGACCCGCAACGCAGTGGGTTCCTCGCTTCCGGCGATCATTGCCCAGGTAACCGTCAATGCCGCCCCCGTGCCGGTCCACACTGCGTAGGCGGTGCTCATCGGGATGCGTTTGGCTGCAAAACCCAAGCCGAGCATGCTGAGTATGAGTCCGAGGGCAAAGACGCCCGTTGCCACAAGGTTGGTGAATCCGCCGCTGTAGCCCAAAGCGGTGGCCCATACGGCCTCCAGGACGGCACTGGCAAGAAGAATCATCCAGTGCATCAGCTGACCACCTTCAGTCCGACGACGCACCCGATCAGGGTGGTGAGGAGTGCGGCGCGCGGCAAGGAAAGCTTTTCCTGCTTGCGGAGGACGGCCAGCAAGGCAGTGAGGACAGAGCCGATCCCTACCCACACGGCATAGGAAGTTCCCGTTGCCAGCTCTGTCATCGCGTAAGCGAGGCCGGCCATGCTGACGGCCATCGAGGCTATGAAAATGAACGTTGGGAACTTGCGCTTGAAGCCGTCGGAGGCTCCCAACGCTGTTGCCCAAACTGCTTCGAGTACGCCGGAAAGTATGAGTACAAGCCAGGCCATGACATTTTCCTTGCTAAAGGGAGGCCCTCATCTGCACCGTGATGCGATGGGGCGGGTGAACACTGCAATCAATTCATTATGCACTATTAGGGCAGTTCAATGCACTTTGAGGCCTTTGTGCTCATCACAGTTGACGTGCAACGGGCCCCTCTCCGACCCCGCCGATCATGCCCGCCAGAATGCTCAGTGCTTTGGAAAGCTGCAGATCTGTGACGGCCCCGTATCCGAGGACCAGTCCATTTTCAGGCGGGCGGTCAGCGTAATATCCGGACAAGGGGACCACCCGCACCCCAAGGGCCAGTGCTTTGGCCGCAACCTCCGCGGCTTCAGGGTGCGTGAACCGAACTACGGCGTGGAGACCGCCGTCGAGGGCTGAGAGCTCCAGGCCGGGCCTGGAACCAAGCCTGTCCATGAGGAGTGAGCGGCGGTGCGCGTATTCGCGCCTGGCGCGTGTTACGTGCCGCGAAAGCCCGCCGTCCTGCATGTAATGGGCGAGGGCTGACTGCAGTATGCCGGCGACCGGTGTGTCCAGTGCTTCCCTCGTGGCCTTCAGCTGCTGGCCGGCGTCGCCGCGAACCACCAGGTATCCGCAGCGTAGCCACGGGCTGAGGTTCTTTGAGAACGTCCCGAGCAGTACTACGTCGGCTCCGCCGGGCAGGGATGCGACGGCGGGGAGCGGCATTCTGCTGTGTCGGAATTCGCTGTCGTAATCATCCTCAAGCACAAGTACACCGTGCTGCTCAGCCCATTTCAGCAGCCCCAGCCTTTCCTGAACGGCCATCCTGCCGCCCAAAGGATATTGGTGGCTGGGGGTTACCAGGACAGCATCGGGGACGTCTTTGAGTGCGGCCAGCTGGGAGCTCTTCAAGCCGTTCTCATCCACGGGGACTGTCTGGATGCGTGCACCTGCCGCCGTCATGACCCGGCGGGCGGTAGGGTAACCGGGGTCCTCAACCAGGATGCGCGGTTGGGCGGTGTGGTTTCGGAGCATTGCCACGATGAGTTGCAGTGCGTCGCTGGTGCCCCCAGTGATGATGATGTCATCAGCATCCACAGCCAGGCCTCTGGATACGGCCAAGTGATCAGCCACGGCAACACGCAAGGCTGTAACACCCAACGCCGGTGGGAGCTGGATCTTGCCTTGCTCCGCAACAGCCAACTTCCACGCACTGCGCCATTGCCTGTCCTGAAACGGTGATCCGGAGGGGCGGCCGGGCGTCAGATCGATCACGTCGGCCTGTAGTGAAGCGCTGCGTGGTTTCCTGTCCTCAAGAGGGCGGCTGTTGATGTCCGGGCGGACCGCCACTTTGGTTCCGCCCGCGCCGTTGCTCACAAGGAATCCCTCGCCCGAGAGTTGCTCGAAGGCCCGCACAACGACGCCTCGGGAAATGCCTAGTTCAGTGGCGAGTCTTCTGGTCGCGGGCAGCGTGTGCTCCGGTTGCAGGAGGCCGTTGAGGATGGCCGTCCGCAGCTGGCTCGCCACTTGGGCGGCCAGCGGGTTCGGACTGTTCCTGTCCAACTCGATCGGTAGCTCAGCTTCCCTCATTTGGTCCTCCAGTCTTGTTCATTCTTGGACCTAGTGTAGGACCAAAGCCTTTGGCAGCATGGATATCAGTCACCTGAAGCGCTGCGTTCCTGCAGCACGACGAAAGTAGGAACCAGTGTTCAATGGCCTCAGCGCATTTCCCCTTACCCCCATGGACGGTGAAAGCGTGGACCTCAATGCCCTTGGCAAGGTGGTGAGCCGCGCCGCGGAGGCCGGTGCGGACTCGCTCGGTGTTCTTGGTTCAACGGGAAATTACGCCTATCTCTCCCGCGATGAACGCCGGGCAGTCCTTGAAGCTGCCGTTGAAGCTGCCGGCGGTGTCCCGGTTCTGGCCGGCGTCGGAGCTGTACGCACCCGCGACGTCCTGATGTTTGCAGCTGATGCTCAAAGTGCCGGCGCTTCGGCTCTGCTGCTGGCTCCGGTTTCTTACCAGAAGCTTTCCGAGACTGAGGTTTTCGGGCTCTTCAAGACTGTGGCAGGAGAGTCCGATCTTCCTGTGGTTGTCTATGACAATCCGGGCACTACCGGGTTCACTTTCAGTGACGAGCTGCACGCCAGGGTTGCCGGGATCCGTGGGATTGCCTCCATCAAAATTCCGCCGCCCGCAGCCGGGGGAGTTGCTGAGCGAATCTCCAGGCTCAGGGCGGGACTGCCCGGTGGGACGTCACTGGGCATCAGCGGTGATTGGGTTGCCGCCGAGGCACTGCTGGCCGGATGCAACGTTTGGTACTCGGTGATTGCCGGGGTCCTGCCCCACCAGGCAAGGACCCTTGTTGATCACGCCCTCGCGGGCCGAAAGGATCTGGCTTTGGCCGCATCCTCGGCTCTGGAGCCCATCTGGTCCCTGTTCCGCACTTATGGAAGCCTGCGCGTCACTGCGGCTCTGGCTGAGGATCTTGGCGTAGTGCCGTCTTCGGCGTTGCCGCTGCCTCTCCGCGGGCTTGATGCCGAAGGCCGGGAGAAGGTGGCCGAGGCCATCCGGCTATGTGGTGTGGAGGTTTAGCAGTTGTCACAGGATAAATCGTCGCCAACAAAGGAAGAGAGCTCCGTAAGAATGGCAGTTGGCCTGGCAGGGAGCAATCCACTAGCCGGGACTAACCCATCAGGGACTTCCGGAGGGCTTGCACGCTATGTCCTGGCTGCAACTTTGGCGCGCAGCGCGGATGGCGGGGCGGTTGTAGCAATAGTCCTGTTGGCCACCACCAGCGGTGCACCAGGATGGTTGGCTGGCATCCTGGGTGCCTGCATCACGGCGCCGCATCTCTTCGGTCCGCTTGTCGCCCGCCGCCTCGATACCGCCAGGGATGGCAGGACGATTATCGCGTGGGCGTGCATGATTCACGGTACAACCCTTGCTGCGGCGGTACTCCTTTTCCCGGTGACTCCGCCCCTTGTGCCCGGCCTTCTTCTCATCGCATCGGGACTGGTGGGTCCACTCCTCACAGGCGGCATCAGCAGCAGGTTGGCAGCAATCGCCGGACCGGAGAGGACCAGTCAAAGGCGTGCCCAGGGTTGGGATGTAGCCACGTACGGGATCGGTGGGACGATCGGACCGTCCTTGGTTGCGGCGGTCTCGGCCTGGGCCGATCCGGCCACTGCCGCACTCATCCTTGCAGGGTCAACGTTCGTTGCAGCCGCTGTGATCAGGCTATTGCCCTACACGGCTCCGGCTACCATTGCCGCGGAGGTACCCCGGCCTGGCCGGACACTGCTGATGATGATTTCCAACGGCCCCCTTCGGCGAACCCTCTACATGACTGTTGTGGTGGCCTTATCAGTGGCCGCGCTACCGATCTCCGCCGTGGCCTTCACGGGCGAGTTGGACGTAGTGCCTGCTGCGGCAGGAATTTTGACCGCCGCCTACGGGCTCGGCGGGCTCCTGGGATCAGCCGGCGTCATGATCCGGCCGCTGAGAACCGACGCTGATCCGCTGATGACCTGGCTGGCTGCTGCGGTAGGAATCGCCTTGTGCGGTTCAGCGGCAGCCGGGACCTTCCCGACGGCGGTTGCAGCCTTTGCTTGCGCCGGGGTGCTGAATTCCTACTTTTTCGCCTCCACGTTGGCAGCGCGCAGCGAATATGCGCCGCCAGCTGTCAGGGGCCAGGTATTCGTCTGGATCGGCGCCTTGAAAATCACTGCCGGATCGGCCGGCACGGCATTGGCGGGCGCGCTCATTGCACCGGTGTCCCGGATTCCCCTGTGCCTGGCAGCCGGGATCACTCTCTTGGCCGTGACCATCTCAGTGGTGGACCGACGTCGGGAGCGTTCGCGAACCTGAACCGGGCTGCCGCTCCGGAATGGAGCGAAGAGCAAATGCAAGGCCTGGGATGGACGCTGCAATTGACGTCCGTCCCAGGCTCTCGCATGTTTCGTGGTTATTTGTCCCCGAAGGTCTTGTCCAAGGCGCTGAGGATGTCATCGATGATGTCTTCAGGGTCTTCAAGCCCGAGTGACAGGCGCAAGTGGCCGTATTTGTGGAATGAATCAGGGTAGTTCTCTGAGCCGCCGCGGGCATCCGGACCTACGTGGACAATCAGCGTCTCGTCATGGCCGAGCGAGACTGCCGACGTAATGACCTGCAGGTTCTTCACGAAGGTGTTCTGGGTGTTCGAGTCACCTTCAACGGCGAAGGCGAGAACGCCGCCGTAACCCCGGCCGCCGAATTGTTTGCCTGCCAGTTCGTGCTGCGGGTGCGAAGCAAGTCCCGGGTAGAGGGCGTAAGCAATCCGCGGATCGGCTTCGAGGACGGCGGCTACCTTCTCGGCGCTGGAAAATTGCTGCTTGAGACGCAGCGGTAGCGTTACCGAGCCGCGCATGATCATCCAGGCGTTGAACGGTGAAATGACGCCGCCGGCATCGACGATTGCATCGTGTCGGATGTGCTGGATGAGTTCGCGGTTTCCGATGACCACACCGCCCATGGCGTCGCCATGGCCGTTGATGTACTTGGTCAGTGAGTGGATGACCAAGTCTGCGCCGTCGTCGAGGGCTCGGTAGAAGGGTGCCGGTGTGAACGTGGCATCAATGGTCAGTAGGACGCCGGCGTCCCTGGCGATCCTGGACAGGGCGGCAACGTTGGCCACCTTGGTGGTGGGGTTGGCGATGGTTTCGGCGTGGATCAGTTTGGTGTTCGGACGAACGGCTGCCCGGACTGCGTCCAAGTCGTCCGCATCAACGAAGGTGGCTTCAATGCCGTACTTTTCCGGAAGAAGTTCCCCGAAGAGGCGGTAGACGGCTTCGTAGGTGACGTTGGAAACCACCACGTGATCGCCGGATTTGAGGAGGGCGAAGAACACTCCATGGAGGGCTGCGACGCCGGTGGCGAAAGCGGCTGCGGCTTCGGCGCCTTCCATGGCGGCAAGTTTTGTTTCCAGCGCCACCTGGTTGGCGCCGGCGTTTCGGGTGTAGACCAGTCCGTCGTCAACGCTCGACCAGTCCATGTCGGAGGGGTCTTCGGGGAGAACGTAGGAGTTGGCCATGATCAGGGGGGTGCGGAGGGCGCCTGTGCCTTTGTCGATGTTGTTTCCTCCGTGGACGGCCCAGGTGGCGTCGTGGACGGAGGCCCTGTTGTGCTTATCAGGTGTGCGGTTCATTGTTCATGTTTCCTTTCGGAGGGTACATCCCGTCAACGGGCGGAGTCAGCGGTCAGAGTATGTGGTGCCGGGTTGGAGCAGGCGTTGGGTGACCGTTACCGCTGAGCCCAAGCCCGCCAGGTGCTTGGTCAGATCATCTCCTGCGGCAAACAGTGATGCGGTGCTCATGGGTTCCAGGGCGTCGAGGATGAACAAGGCAGAAGTGGTCTCATCCCTCAGCTGTGTGCGGCGGCCTTGGCGCCAGTTCCATCGACGGCAAGTGACGCCGTCGTCGTCGCGCCAGAGGACTTCGCCGGGATCGGGATATTCAACAATTGGTTCTCCATTGGCCACCGTGTCGAACGGTTCTTGGCCCGTGGCGCGGACGAGTCGTGGTGCTCCGCTGTAACGGGCGAGGTCTTCGCCGCCCAGCGGAATCTGGTGCAGGACTGAGATGGCATTGTAAAGATCTGTGAGCTTGTTGACTCTGGGGAGGCCCGCGTCCGCCCGGCGGATCAGTGCTTCGAGGCTGTTGCGTGTGCGGTTGGGCTTGGCGCCGAAGCCTTGGTAGGCCTCACGCCATGCGGCAACGTGCGGTAGTTGTTCCACCTTCTGTTCGCTCAGGGCAGTCCGGGCAGCCGCCTCGGCCTGCTCCAGCAGCGCGTTGCTTGCTGCATCGCTGACCCCCGGGGTGAGGCCATCCACTGCAATAAGCAGGGCACGGTAATCGGGCCGAAGCTCGAAAACAGCGGGTTCCACATGGGCGGCGTCAAGGGTTTCCTGGTGGGTTTGGCTGCTATGCATCGTTTGCCTCCCGATGTCCTGATCCGACGCCGCGTTCAAAGACTGCGAGGGAGAACCGTGCCAGCTCGGTGGTGCTGTTGCTGTACGAGTGGGCTACGTCCCCGGGGAAGGTCACCGAGTCTCCCACTTCAAGGACGAACGTTTGCTCTGCTACGCCAACAGTGACGGTGCCTTGTTGAACTTGCAGGAGCTCTTTGGTGCCTGAGGTATGGGCTTCGCTGGCGTGTTCGTCGCCCGGTCCCAGCGTCCAGTCCCATAATTCGACCACTTCCGGCGGCTCGGTTCCGCCCACCAGTATGCCTCGTCCGCCTGCCTCGCTGCTCCAGAGCACTGCGCCTTCACCTGTGCGGGTGACCTTGACTGCTTTGGGTTCGGGGGACTGAACCAAGTCCGGCAGCCCGACGCCCAGGGCGTCGCTGATTCTCAGCAGAGTGCCGACGCTTGGATTCATGGTGGCTTGTTCAACATTGATGAGCATGCGGCGGCTCACGCCGGCCGCCTCGGCCAGCTGATCCAGCGTCATGCGGCGCGTCAGACGCTCGTGCTTGACGCGGCTGCCGATCGCCGTAGCCAGGGTTGCGATATTTTCGTCCATAAATGCAGCATACTGCACTTGTAGTGCACTTTCAATCGATGCAGAAGGGGCTGCTCAGGCCACAGGAACTGGTTCGGCCTCATCTCGCTGGCGTAGCCGGGAGTGGCGAACTGAGTAAGTGAAGTAGAAGAGTGTCGCCAGCAGGAGCCATGCACCGAAAGCCATCAAGGTGATGGAGCGAAGATCCTTGATAATCCACAGGCATCCCAGGACGGAAAGAACGGGCACGGCCGGGTAGAACGGGACCTTGAACGGAGCGGGCTGATCGGGGTGCTGGGCGCGTCGGATCAACACGGCAAGTGCAACAACGATGAAAGCCACCAGTGTGCCAATGCTGGTCATTTCCGCCAGGAAATTAATGGGGAGCAGGCCCGCCAGCACGGCGACGGCGGACCCTGTGATGACCGTGCCGGCAACAGGTGTCCGGGTTCGGGCGTTGACACGGGAGAAGATCGGTGGAACCAGCCCGTCTGAGCTCATCGCGAAGAAGATGCGCGTCTGACCGTACAGCACCACCAAGGTGACGCTGAAAATGGACACGATGGCCGCCAAAGCGAGGACCGTGCCGGGCCAACTGGCGTTGGTCGCGGTCTGGAGAATGGCGGCCAGGCCCGCCTCCTGTCCTTCGAATGCCGAGGTCTCTTGCGCTCCGATGGCTACTACAGCGACGGTGATGTAAAGCGCCGTGACGACGCCGAGAGTGATCAAAATGGCCAAGGGTAGGGAGCGGGACGGGTTTTTGGCTTCGTTGCCCGCGGTGGAGACTGCATCGAGTCCAATGTAGGAGAAAAAGATGATGCCGGCGGCGCCAGTGATCCCGGCGATGCCCATAGGGGCGAAGTTGGAGAAGTGGTCCTGGTTCCAGCCGGTGGCACCGACCACGATGAACATCACCAGAACGGCCAGCTTGATCAGCACCATGGCGGCGTTGGCCTTGGCTGATTCATTGACTCCACGCACCAGCAGCAGCGTGCACATGGCCACCAGGACGATGGCGGGCAGGTTGACCATGCCCCCGGCTTCCGGAGCACTGGAAAGCGCTTCAGGGATACGGACCCCGAAGATGTTGTCCAAAGCCTGGTTCAGGTACTCCGACCAGCCCACCGCCACTGCCGCACCCGAGACGCCGTACTCCAGCAGAAGGCACGCTCCGACGGCGAGGGCGGGGAACTCCCCAACGGTTGCGTAAGCGTAGGAGTAGGACGAGCCGGACGCCGGGATGGCACTGGCCATCTCGGCGTAGCAGAGGGCTGTGAGCCCGGCGACGAGGGCTGCAATGACGAAGGACCAAATCACGGCCGGGCCGGCCACTGGTACAGCTTGGGAAAAGACGATGAAAATCCCTGTACCGACAGTCGCCCCAATACCCAGCATGGAGAGCTGAAAGGTTCCCATGCTGCGAGTAAGTGCGGGCTGTTCTGATTCATGGTGCATGCCGGGGTTCGTTTTGCGAAAGAGGATGTGAGGAAGTGGAGACATTTGAAGAAATTCCTAGCGTTGTTGCCAGACCTGGGTCTGCAGAGAAGTATGTTCGCCCTCACGAAGGGCGCATCTGTGAATCGCGCTCTTCGCAGAAGTGGTCACGCTGGGTCTCAGGCCGGGAGCCCTGCTGTGACGTGAACTCAATGTTAGGGAGCAAGAAACAGCAGGCCAATGGGATATGTTGTTACCAACGATTAAGGTAGGCCTTATGGATCCATATCAACTCAGTGTGTTGCGTGAGCTGGGTGATCATGGCAGTGTTGCCGCTACCGCCCGCGCTCTTGGGGTAAGTCCCTCGGCAGTCTCCCAGTCACTTGCCGCGCTGCAACGCAAGTTCAAAGCTCCCCTGACTCAGAAGCGGGGGAGATCCGTTGAACTCACGGACGCGGGCCAGGCCCTGGCAGTGGCTGCAATTGCCGTTTCCGAGGCTATTACCCGTGCCGAAGCTACGGTTGATGAGTTTGTTGGCGGCATTGATCGGACAGTGCGCGTCAGTGCTTTCCATAGTGCGGCCATGTCGTTTTTCCCTGGATTGGCTGCCTTGGAACATACGGAGGGATTCCCGGTGGTTGAATGTGTGGATGAGGACGTCGATCGCGTCTCATTCCCGGCCCTGACGGCCAGCTATGACATAGTGATCGCCCACCGAATGAGCCACACACCCCCCTGGCCCAGGGATAGGCTTGCCGTGTTGTCACTGTTGCGGGAACCCATGGATGTTGCCATGCACTCATCCCACGATCTGGCCATGAAGAAAACACTGAAACCCATGGACCTGGTGGGGACGACGTGGATTTCCACCCATGCCGGTTTCTCGCCGGCGGACATGCTTGACGCCGTGGCTGCTGCTGCCGGGTACCCAATGCGGGTTGTTCACAGAATCAATGACTTCAGCACAGCCGCCGCCATGGTGTCCGAAGGTGGACACTTGGCGTTGCTGCCCCGGCACACTGTGAGGATTCCCGCCTCGCAGGATGTGGTCCTGCGCCCCCTTGAAGACGTGCAAACAGTTCGTCACGTGGACATGCTGGTCCGACCCGAACGGGTGGTTCACCGAGCAGTCTCAGTTGTTATTGATGCCTTGCGCGGTATCGCCCAAACACACGTTCAAAACCCATCACTCAGGAGTGCTCATGCCAAAGAATCCACGCGATGAGATTGACGCGCAGATTCTTGCCGAACTTCGGCGAAACGCCCGCATCAGCCTGGCCCAACTCGGCGAGACCGTGCTGCTTTCACGTAATGCTGTAAGACAGCGCGTTGAACGTCTGGAACGGGATGGTTTCATTTATGGCTACACCATTCGGGAATCGGCAGGGGATGGGAATCCCACAGTCAACGCAGTGCTCCTGATTCAGCGCCACGACAGGATGAGGGGCGGTGACGTCATTGCCGGATTGCGGGCCATTCCGGAAATCACCACGTGCGACGTCGTAAGCGGGGAGCTTGATCTGATCGCCAGGGTAGAGGCGCCTGATGCGGCAAGGATCCAGGAAATCTGGCGACAGGTCTCCGAATTTCCCGGGGTCCGCGACACCACCACGGCCCTGTCCCTCTCCACCGTTATCGATCGGCAGTTGCCTCGGTAGAGCCAATAGAGTCCACCCGAATACGGAAGAGCCGGCGTTGCGAAACCATATGGTTCCGCAGCGCCGGCTCGGCTGCTCTCTTATGTGAGCATCGGGTCAGGTGATCATCAGCGACTGGACCTGCTCAGGCAGGAGCAAACCCTCGGACACGGCGAGGTCCATGACACTGCCCCCCGATGCAAGGGCGCGGTGGGCAAGTTCCGCCGCCACGGCATAGCCCAGCAACGGGAGCAGCGCAGTAGCCTGCCCCGTCGAAGCTCTGGCCCGGGACCGCAGCAAAGCCTCATTTGCCTCAATGCCATCCACGCAAAGGTCCCGCAATACATCGGTCCCGTTGGTCAGCCAGCTCAGTGATTGCAGCAGGGCGTGAGCGATCACCGGTTCAAAGGCGTTCAGTTGAAGCTGTCCATTGTCGGCAGCCATGGTGACTGTGAGGTCGGCCCCGGCCACGAAGAATGCAATCTGGTTGACCACCTCCGGGATCACCGGGTTGACCTTGCCGGGCATGATCGAGGAACCTGCCTGGCGAGGGGGCAGCCGGATCTCCGCCAGTCCTGTTTGTGGTCCGCTGGAGAGCAGCCGCAGGTCACTGCAGATTTTGGAGAGCTTGATGGCGGTGCGTTTGAGTGCACCTGAGAACGTCATGAAGGCGCCGGTGTCCCACGTGGCCTCAACAAAGTCGTGTGCGCGGAACAGTTGCACCCCGCTCACGGCCGAGAGTTGGTCGATGACGCGCTCAACATAAAGTGGTTCGGCCGTGATGCCGGTTCCGATCGCTGTGGCACCCAGGCTGCATTCCCGCAGCAGGGCGGCCGCTTCGCGCAACCGCCGTTGGTCTTCCTCCAGCGTCACGGAGAACGCGGTGAACTCCTGGCCGAGGGTCATCGGCACCGCATCCTGCAACTGCGTCCGGCCAACCTTCGGGATGGTTGAGAACGCCTGGCCCCGTTCGGCAAACGCTGCCGAAAGCAGTGCCAGGCGCTCCAGCAGGTCTTCCAGCGCAAACACCAGAGCCAAACGCACCGCGGTCGGGTAGACGTCGTTGGTGGACTGGCACTTGTTGACATGACCGATCGGATCAACCACATCGTAGGAGCCACGGGCATAACCCAGGGCATCCAGGGCAAGGTTGGCGATCACCTCATTGGCGTTCATGTTGGTCGATGTTCCGGCGCCGCCTTGGATGACATCCACCGGGAAAGCGTGGTCAACGTCTCCCGAGGCCACGGTGTCACAGGCTGCAACGATGGCGTGGCCAATGCCTGCCGGGATGAGGCCCAGCTCGGTGTTGGTCAGCGCCGCCGCCTTCTTCACGAACGCGAGGGCTCGGACCAGATGCCTATGGGTTCCCAGCTGAATACCGCTGATGGGGAAGTTGAGGATGGCCCGCTCGGTGTGGATTCCCCACAGTGCGGACTTCGGGACGGCCATGGAGCCCAGGCTGTCCTGTTCAATTCTTACTCCTGTGTTCATGAGGTGATCGCGATGACTTTGGGCTGGGTCATTTCCTCGTAGGCGAAGTGGACCCCTTCGCGGCCCATGCTGCCGTACTTGGAACCACCGAAAGGCATTGCGTCATGTCGATAGTCCGAGGAGTCGTTGATCATCACTCCGCCCGCGTCGATCGCCTTGGCGGTGGCCAAGGCCCGGCCCAGGTCCTTGGTGAACACTCCGGCCTGCAAGGCGTATTCGCTGTCATTGGCCAGTTCGATGGCTTCCTCAGCGGTGTCGAACGGTTCCACCAAAACTACGGGGGCGAACAGTTCCTCGCTCCAAGCCTCGCAAGTGCGGGGCACCGAGGTGAGCACGGCGGGTGTGAGGACCGGCCCGTTGAGGGTTCCTCCGGTGAGGAGTTGAGCCCCGGCAGCCACGGCGTCATCGATCTTTCGTTTCGCTTCGGCGGCGGAGTCATGACTGATCATTGGTCCGACGTCGGTTTGTTCGTTGCGGGGGTCACCGGACTTCAAAGCCGCGGTTTGGGCGACGAAGTCCTGCACGAAGGCATCAAATACGGGTCGTTGGACAAGGACGCGTTGGGCGCCGATGCAGTTCTGTCCCGCTGCCCAAAAAGAACCGGAAACGCAGGCTTCGACGGCGGCGGTAAGGTCTGCGTCATCGAAGACGATGACCGGCGCATTGCCGCCGAGTTCCATGGACAGGCGTTTGATGCCGGCGTTCGCTGCAATCGCACGGCCAGTGGCAAAACCTCCGGTGAAGGACACCATGCGGACCAGCTTGGAGGAAATGATGGTTTGCGCGATGGTGCGGTCACCCAGGACTACGGTGACGAACTCCGCAGGCAGGCCGGCCTCACGCAGCAGGTCCACCAAGAGGATGGCCGTGAGCGGAGTCAGCTGGGAGGGTTTCAGGATGACGGTATTGCCGCCGGCAATGGCCGGGCCAAGCTTGTGAGCCACCAGGTTCAATGCGTCGTTGTACGGGGTGATGGCGGCAATGAGTCCCAGCGGCTCCCGGGTGAACCATCCCTGGCGGTTCTCGGAACCTGCGAAGGAATCGAACGGGACTACTTCCCCGACGTTGCGGCGGGTTTCCGCTGCGGAGAGTTTAAGGGTGTTCACCGCGCGGGAAACTTCTTTGCGGGCCTGCTTGATGGTCTTGCCGGCTTCGGCAACGATGAGTTCCGCCACTTTTTGGGACCGCTCCTGAAGAAGGTCCGCGGCCGTGTCCAGAATCCGGCCGCGTTCGTGGCGCGGCATGGCTGCAGCGTTGGGGGCGGCCGCGGCTGCGCGGATGAGCTCTACGCGCACGTCCGCCTCTGTGCATTGGCCCAGTGTGGCCAGGATGGTGCCGTCAAACTTGTTGCGCACCACCAGCTCGTTGATGGTGGCTGCGCTCTTTGTCTCGATGATGGCTGTTTCAGGCACGGACGGCTCCTTTGACGAATTCGTCCACGGAGATGATGTCGGAAATGAGGGCGTAGGCAGTCTCGACGCGGCCGGCACCCGGACCGGAAACGGTGACCGCCCCGAGCAGGTCGGTGGTGAAGGACACGGCGTTGGTGGCACCGGAAATGCCGGCCAGCGGGTGATCAGCCTGGAGTGCGACGGGCCGAACGGCGGCAACAATGCTGCCATCACTCTCACGGCGGGCCTCACCAATGAGCTTCCAGCGGAGGCCGTTTGCCAAGGCCTGGGCAACGTCATCACTGGTGATGTCCTGAATGCCCGTGGTTTTCACGTCATTGGGGTCAATGTTGGCGCCGAGAAGTTCGTTGGCCAGGATGGCCACCTTCAATCGAACGTCGGAACCGCCAATGTCAGCGGTGGGGTCTGCTTCGGCGTATCCCAGATCCTGGGCTTCGGCGATGGCCTCGTCCAGTCGCAAGCCAGCCTCCATCCGCCCCAGCACATAGTTGCTGGTGCCGTTCAGGATGCCCTGAACAGCGCTCAATTCCAGACCTCCGAGCATTTTGTGCGCAAGACGGATCACGGGGGTGCCGCTCATGACGGCGCCTTCGTACTCGAAGCGGACGCCGTTGCTTGCGGCCAGCTTGCTCAGTTCCGGGCCTCGGAGAGCGACGGGCCCCTTGTTGGTGGTCACGACGTGCTTGCCGGATTCGATGGCCCACTTCACGTGCGAAACGGCAGGTTCGCCGTCGACCGGGCTTGTGAAGGTCGCTTCGACGACGACGTCGGCCGGGCTGTTCTTGATGACGTCTTCGTTGCGGGGGTCGGAGCTGCCGCCCGGGAGCCCGTCGAACGAAGATCCGCGGGGCATGGCCAGGACAGCGGCAAGGTCGATGCCGTCGCCTTGAACCAGAGAGCCAAAGGCGAGGTCGGTGATGGCTACGACGCGGAGCTCGAATCCGAGGGATGCGAAGCGCTGGGGCTCATCACGGATGAGTTCGGCCAAGGCGCGGTTGACGCCTCCGAAACCGATCAGGGCCAGGTTGTAAGTAGTCACTTCGATCTCCTTGGTAGGGCGGTAATGCTGTTCTTTAAGCCTCGGTCCAGGGAGTGTCAGTCTCCTAGGTACAAATGGCTCGTTGGAGATGCCGAAACGCCCAAAAATGCGGGCAGTTCGTTCCTATCCGGCACAGGGCAGACCGGCACTATTGCAGCAAAGCAAAAAAGCGGCCTTCCACTGTGGAAAGTGGAAGGCCGCTGGTGGGCTCTAACCCGGCGTGGTGCTACCAGCCGTGTTAGCGGTGCCGCAAGAGGTAGGGGAAGGGGGCTCAGGTGGGAAGGACTGTTTTTGGCGGCGCCCTCCGCGCTGTGCCGCTGCGCCAGCGAAGACCACCAGCACTATTCCCAGGAGCTGGAGAGCCGAAGGTGACTGTGAAAGCACGATCATGCCGAGCAGGAGGCCGATGGCCGGTTCCAAGGCCAGGAGGGTGCCGAAGGCTGTGTGCGTCATTGAACGTAGTGCCCGCATTTCCATGATGTAAGGCAGCACTGGAATCAGTACAGCAAGGGCGGCTGCGACGCCCACCAGTTCCCAGGTGAGGTGTCCGAAAGCCTGCGGCAGCCCGAATGGTGTTACCACCAGGGCGGCTATGGGGATTGTCAGCGCAAGGGCGCCGATTCCGCTGAAACGATCCCCCACTTTTTGGGTCAACAGGACGTACGCTGCCCACCCGATAGCGCCCAAGGCGGCGAAGCCGACGCCGATCAGGTCCACTTGACCGGCCCAAGGCTCGGTGAGCAGGAGGACTCCTGCCAGTGCGGTTGCCGGGAGGAGCAATGAGCGGGCTCCCTGCCCTCGAAGGGCGGCGACGCTGAGCGGTCCAAGGAACTCAATGGCTACAGCGGTGCCGAGTGGAAGGCGTTCCATGGCGGCGAGGAATGTCACCGACATGATGCCAACGGCGATCCCGAGGCCGAGAACTGCCGGGGCGTCACGAAGCCCCAGGGACTTCAGCGGCGGACGGGCCAGGAGGAGGAGGATGAGCGCGCCCATGCTGAGCCGGAGCCAGGCCGTGCCGATGGGCCCCAGAGCGGGCATCAACCCTGCGGACAGAGCGGAGCCCAGTTGGATGGAAAACATGGCTGCTACGGTCAGCGCCCATGGTGGGACCGTGGGTTTTGTGGTTCTCAATGCTGGTTTCCCTCCCGGGCGTCCGCTGCTTGTCCAGGACGTTCAGGATGAATAGTCCATAGAGGCATCATACTGCACTTTTAGTGCACAGTTGCGGTGGGCGACGTTTACAGGACTTTGCTGAAGAAGCTTTTAGTCCGTTCGTGCCGGGGGTTTGCTATCAGCTCGCGGGGATTGCCCGACTCCACAACGACTCCGCCGTCCATGAACGTCAGAGTGTCTCCCACCTCCCGCGCGAAACCGATCTCGTGCGTCACTACGATCATGGTCATGCCCGATTTCGCGAGGTCTTTCATGACATCCAGGACGTCTCCCACCAGTTCGGGGTCCAGCGCCGACGTTGGTTCGTCGAAGAGCATGAGCTGAGGATCCATGGCGAGGGCACGGGCAATGGCAATCCGCTGTTGTTGGCCGCCGGAGAGCTGCGCGGGGTAGTAGTCGGCCCGATGAGCGAGCCCAACCCGGTCGAGAAGTTCCTGGGCGCGCCGTTTGGCAGGAACTTTTTCGAGCCCCCGGACTTGGATGGGTGCCTCGATGATGTTCTCCAAGGCGGTCTTGTGGCCGAAGAGGTTGAACCGCTGGAAAACCATGCCGATGTTCCGGCGTTGGCGGGCAACGTCCTTGAGATGAAGCTCGTGGAGTTTTCCATCCTGTTCCCGGTATCCGATGAGTTCCCCGTTGACGCGAATCCGGCCGGCACTAATGCTCTCCAGATGGTTGATGCAGCGAAGGAGCGTTGACTTCCCTGACCCTGAGGGGCCGATCAGGACTGCGACTTCACCTTCTTTGACGCTCATGTCGATTCCACTCAGGACGTGATGGTCCCCAAAGTACTTGTGGACTCCTTCGATCCTGACCAGATCGTCCGCAGAAGCGGTCATCGGCCACCCTCCTCTCCGGTCGGTGCTGCATTCGGGGTCTTGATGGGGTCCGGGTTGACGCTTGCGCCGGCCGCCTGGAGGGCCGCCGGGTTGACGGTGATGCGAGTGGAAATATCGACGCCTTTTCCGTAGTGCTTCTCGATAAAGTGCTGGCCCACCATCAGGATGCTGGTGACCACCAGATACCAGAATGCCGCCACGATGAGCAACGGGATGGGGAGGTAGCTTCTGTTGGCAAGGGTGTTGGTGACAAAGGTCAGATCCAAGGTGAACGGAACGGCGAGCACCAAGGAGGTTGTCTTGAGCATTCCAATGGTTTCATTGCCGGTTGGGGGAACGATGATGCGCATTGCTTGCGGAAGGACAATGCGCCACATGATTTTGGTGCCACGCATGCCCAGGGCTTCGGCGGCTTCAATCTGTCCCTTATCCACAGACTTCAGGCCGGCGCGGAAGATCTCTGCCAGGTAGGCCGATTCGTTCAGGGCGAGGCCAAGAACGGCAGCCCAGAAAGCGTTCAGCAGGTCTTGGGTTGTCAGGCTGAGCAGTTCCGGACCGAAGGGAAGGCCAAGGGTGATTTTGGGGTAAAGGACGGCTACCAATCCCCAAAAGATCAACTGGGTGTAAACAGGGGTGCCCCGGAAGAACCAGACCCAGAACCAGCTTGACCACCGGTAGATGGGGTTCTCTGACTGGCGCATGAAGGCCAGCAAGATCGCCAGGGTCACCGCAATGGCCATGGAGAGAACGGTGAGTAACAGGGTCCAACCGACGCCGCGGATAACGTTTTCGTCGAGGACGTACAGGCCGAAGGTATCCCAGTGGAAGTTGGGGTTGGTGGCCAGGCTTTGGATGCCGACGGCGGCCACGAGGACAATGATGGCGGCTCCCACCCAGCGGCCGGGGTGGCGGACAGGAATCGCCTTGATCAGCTCCGGTGAAGTGTCGCTGTGCGTGATTCCGGGTGGGTTGGCGGTAAGGCTCATGACTTCACCGCAGGGTTGACTTCGGGGCTGGTAATGGCGCCGTCGGAGTTGTTCCAGGAATCCAGGATGCGCTGATAGCTACCATCGGCTATCAGCTTCGCCACCACTTTTTGGACAAGTTCAGCCAGTGCCGTGTCATTCTTCGGGACAGCGATTCCCACCGGGGAGGTGTTGTAGACGCCTCCGGCCTTCTCTACGGCTCCGCCAGTCTGCTGGACGGCGTAACCGATCAAGGTTGATTCGGCAATCATGGCGTCGAGGCTTCCATTGACCAAGCGTGTAGTGACATCCGTCTGGTTCTTCAGGGTGACGATATTGATGGGTTGTTTACCCGCTTTGATACATTCTTCGTTGCGGTTCTTGAGGTCCGGATCTTCCTGGGTTGTTCCGGTCTGGACTCCCACGGATTTTCCGCAGACGTCATCGGGGGAGAACTTTTTGGGGTTGCCCTTCCGGACGGCCCAGGTTGTTCCGGCGTTGAGGTAGCTGACGAAGTTGACGGCTTCGAGCCTCTCATTGGTGATGCTGAAGGAACTGATTCCGAGATCGTATTTGGGGCCGAGGGCGGGAAGGATTCCTGTGAATTCTGCCGTCTGGACGTCCACTTTCAGATCCAGGGTTGCGCCGATGGCCTTTGCCAGATCTACTCCGTATCCCATGGGAGTGCGGTTATCGGCACCACCGAGGAACTCAGCCGGAGCGTACGTTGTGTCGGAACCAATAATCAAGGTGCCCTTGGACTTGATAGCCGCCGGGACCTGGGACGCGAGCGTTTGATCCGGGGTGACGCTGGCCGCGTCAAACGTGGAATTGGACGAACCGGACGGTGCGGGGCCGGCAGCTGACCCGGACGCATTTGTGCACGCTGATAAAGCAAGGACGCAGGTGGTCAGGATGATCGCACCCTTTACGAACGTCCCCGGGCCGCGTCCGGCGGGTCTGACCATGGAGCCCCGACGTCTTGTTGGGGGAACCTGATGACTTGTTGGCGTGCTCTTTGATTCAGACATGCTGTCTCCTGGTGATGATGGTGCGCCGACGCGGGCGAAAGATGCGGGGGCTGCGCATGTCGAGTTTCTGCAGCGCAGCACGGCTCGGCATGGGCTTGCGGGAAGGAATTGCGCTGCCCGAAGGCAGGGCAGGGCCGACTGTTGCCGGGACGGAGATTCGGGAAGAGGGTCTGCTCTCCGGTTGATCTCCATGTCGCAGGGACCTTGGGTGGTGTAAGTGCGATGGGTCAATGCTATGGATCACAACACAAGACACCAACGGTCTATATCCGAATCAACGGTTAAGGTTGGACTTACGGGATTGCCTGCCGGCAAAGATGGCACAGAAGGGATTCAATCCGCGGCCTTATCAGGATGCGCACGTAGATGGGCGCGGCCATTTCATGACAAGGGCAGGGCGGGGCGCGCCCCACCCTGCCCTGATCGTTTTATTGTGTTGACGGCGTGACGTTGCTCGAGATTACGGCGTCGTGAGTAGCCCCTTAGGAGACAGGATCGTCGCTGTGTTTCGGGGGCTTATGGCCGGAGATCGCGGCGCGGAGGTCCCCTTCTTCGTGCCCTTCCTCCTTCTTGCTAAACGGCAGCACCTTGAGCAGCGGGTGCAGGATGAGCATGATGACCAGGCCCCAGACAACGCCCAGGATTGCCGAGCACAGGGTGTTCACCAGCCAGGCGAGGAAGCCGCCCACCACGGGGACCCCGGCGAAGGGCGTCTCAAGAATGTGCACGAGGTCGTAAGGGGCGTGCCAGCCGAGGTCGTGAGCACCCTGCAGCATGATGTGACCACCAACCCACAGCATGGCGATGGTACCGATGAAGGTGATGGCAGCCAGCACAGCCGGCATTCCTTTGACGAGCAGGCGGCCGAAGCGCTGGGAGCCCGCGGAGTCTTTGGCGGTCAGGTGCAGTCCGATGTCGTCCATTTTCACGATGAGCCCCACCGCGCCGTAAACGAGAACTGTGATCACGATTGCGACGACCACCAGGATGAACGCCCTCACCCACAAAGACTCAGTTGCTACCTCGTTCATGGCGATGACCATGATCTCGCAGGACAGGATGAAATCGGTGGTGATGGCGCCCTTGGTTACTTTGGCTTCGGCTTCGGGGCCGCGCTGGACCGCCGGCGCCGCCCCGTGCGAGGAGTGGCCGCGCAGTTTGTGCCAGACCTTTTCTGCGCCCTCGTAGCAGAGGTAGGTGCCGCCCAACATGAGAATAAAAGGTATGACGCCGGAGATAAAGGCGCTGACCAGCAGCAGCGCCGGGAGGATGATCACCAGTTTGTTCCGCAGTGAGCCCCAAAAGATCCGTTTGATCATGGGCAGTTCGCGGGACGGGTCTGCCCCGGACACGTACTGCGGAGTCACAGCGGCGTCATCAATGACCACTCCGGCGGCTTTGGCCCCGGCCTTGGCGGCACCGGCGGCAATGTCATCCACAGATGCAGCCGCAATGCGGGCCAAAGCTGCCACATCATCCAAAAGCGCTACCAGACCGCCGCTCACAGAACCGCCCCGGCCTGCTCATGGGTGGACGGCAGGGAATGGCTATCTGGGTAGAAACGCGAAATTGGCATGTTCGGATTATATGTTGACGTCCCAAAGCCCAGACAGGCGAAACGCTCGCCCCGGGACAAACTCAGCCCTGGGTACCAGTAACCATGGAAACAGTACGGTTCCGGGGGCGGTTCCGCGCGCCGACCCTGGTGACGGCTTCCCGCCGCCCACCCACGGTGTTCTCGATGCTGCCGATTCCCTCTACGTTCAAGCGAACAACGTCGCCGGTCTGCAGCGGTGGGGGAGTCCTGGCACCGTTCCGTCCCCAGAGTTCGGCCAGGCAGCCGCTGCCGCACGTCCCTGAGCCAAGCACATCGCCCGGACGCACTACCGAGTCCTGGGATGCGTAGGCCACCAGCTCACCGAACGGCCAGCCCATGTTGGACAGCAGATCCTGACCAATGGGCCGCCCGTTGACTTCCACTGACATGGAGATGGGGAGGAAGCCTTCCTGATCGTGCAGGTGCTCGAACTCATCAGCCGTGACGATCCAGGGTCCCAAAGTGTTTGCGAAGTCTTTGCCTTTGCACGGACCCAGGCTCACTTTCATCTCGCGGCGCTGAAGATCCCTGGCAGACCAGTCGTTGAGCACGGTGTAGCCAAAGATGTGCCGGTGGGCCTCCGCGGCGGACAAGTTGCTGCCGTCACTTCCGGGTACATGCCCGACGACGGCGGCCACCTCGGTTTCGAAGTCCAGTTCGCTGCATCCGGCCGGAATACCAATCACCTCGCCGGTGCTTGTCACAGTATGCGGGTTGGTGAAATAGAACGTGGGTGCCTCGTACCATTCGGCAACCACTCCGGCCACGCCGTCTATGCTCTTCCTGACGCCTTCCACATGCTCTTCGAATGCCACGAAGTCCCTGATGGTGGCCGGTATGAGCGGGGCCAGCAGCTGCACCTCGGCCAGCGGAACCGCAGGTACCGTCCGAAAAGTTTCCGAGGCGATCTCCAGAGTGGCCACAAGCCCGAGTCCCAAGAGGTGATTCGTGGATTGTCCCTGGGGCAAGGCAAAGCAACTGCTGTCGTGCACGAACCCGGAGTACGTACCGCCGTCGTAATTCCAGCGGGCAATCTTGACCATGTGTTTTTCCTTAGACTGTGGATCTGGCGGCCGGCGCAGCCGCAGCGGTGATGCCCAGAGTGGCAGCATTCCCGTTAAGAACCTTGGCGGCATCGGCTGAGCTGAGCCCCGCTGCATGGACCTCCCCGACTGGATCCTCGGAGCCCATGTCGAAGGGATAGTCCGAGCCAAGCAGCACTTGTCCGGGCCCTGCAGCTTCCAGGAGACCACGCAGTTCGCGGGGGCTGTGGACCAGAGAGTCGAAGAAGATGCGCTGAAGGTAGGACGACGGCGGTTCGGCGCACCGCTGAGCCTCGGGGCGCACCTTCCAGGCGCGATCTGACCTTCCTATGGTTGTTGGCAGGTAGCCGCCCCCATGGACGGCAAGGACCTTGAGGTCCGGGTGGCGGTCAAGCACCCCGCTGAAAATGAAGTGCGACAGTGCCACCGCGTTCTCGGCGGGCTGGGAGACAGTATTGGCCAAGTAAAAGCGGTCCAATCGTTCGTCCAGGGAACAGCCGAAGGGATGCAGGAACACGATTGCGCCCAGTTCTACGGCCCGGCCCCAGAAAGGTTCCAAGCGCGGGTCTGAGAGTTCAACAGTGCTGCGCTCAGGGTCGCCGGTTGTGGCTGCGAAGGAACCGATCTCCACACCCAACAAGCCGCACTCAAGAACCGCGTGTTCCAAGGCTTCAACCATGAGCGCCGGGTGTTGCAAGGGAACCAATCCCAGCCCATTCAGCCGTTCGGGTGCTTGCTGCACAAGATCGCGGACAGCCTGGTTGGCCTGCCTGGCAAGCTGCATTGCCAGCTCTTCATCGGCAAAATAGTAGTAGTGCGACGGTGAGGGCGACACCAGTTGGACGTCCACTCCCTGGGAATCCATATCCGCCAGGCGACGATCAAGATCTGTGAGCTGCGGCCACCTTTCCTTGATCATAAGGCCGGAGTTCGCCATGGATTCGCCTCCGTTGCGCCGGACCTCCAAAGCCTGCAGCTCTGCGAATCCTCCAGGATCAGCCGTGGCCACCACCTGCTGCAGTGCAGGAATCAGAACATGGGCGTGGACATCCACTGTGGGGTTTTGGGTTGTGTCAATGTGGTTCATGCGGGTTCCTTGAGCATGGTGGAGAGCGAGTTCATCAGGCCCGGAACATCTGCATCCCGGACGCCGTCCAGCATCCACTGCCCCAACTGCACGGAAGCCCGGACTACGGCTGTTGCCCTTTCGCTGCGACGGTCCGCGAACTCCTTCCAGAGGGTCTCGGTAACGTGGTCTGCGGCGATCAGCAGTTCCGCAAGAACCGCGCCGTCTTCCAAAGCCATGGCCGCGCCTTGTGCCACCGTCGGCGGGCAACTGTGGGCGGCGTCGCCGATGATGACGGTACGCCCGCGGTTCCAGGGCCCTTCCACCAGGTGTGAGGTAAACCAGGTGTAGTTGATGCGGGCGCCGTGATCCAGGTTGGAGCGGATGTCCTTCCAGGGGCCTCCGTAGGCAGCGGCGAGATCAGCCATCACCTTGGGACCGTCTTCATGATTGCGTTCCTGCGCCTTCTCTACGAGATAGGCATAGATGGTGTCCGGGCCGGTGGGGCAGTAACCGGCAATGAAACACGGCCCTCCGTAGGTGAGGTCTGTTCTGACCACTTCCTCCGGCCGCTCCACGAATGCGCGCCAAATTCCCATACCTGTGGGCTTGGGCGCCTCTTCGATGCCGATTGCTTTGCGGACTGTGGAATTGAGTCCGTCCGCGCCGATCAGGAGGTCGTAGGCGGAGGTGCCGCCGTCGCTGGTGCGGACGGTGACACTGCCGCCGTCGTCAGCTATCTCCGTGACCGCCTGGCCGTAAGTGATGCGGGCACCTGCCGCCAAGGCGCGGTCCCGCAGGATGGCAGTCAGGTCCGGCCGGTACATGCCCAGGGTTGCGGGGAGATCGTCACCACCGGTCCGGATGTCATTCAGGACGGCGATCACAGTTCCTGCGGGATCCGGGGCGCGAAGGCCCAGTGTGCTGAACGCGTACCCTTTCGCCTCCACCTGTTCCCAGACACCCAGATGGCGCAGGATGCGCAGGGCATTGCCTTGCAAAGTGATGCCGGAGCCAAGGGTTTGCGGCTCGGCGGCCTTCTCCAGGACCTCCACCTCGATCCCGGCATCGGCCAGGAGGATCGCTGCAGTGAGTCCTGCAGCTCCCGCTCCGACGATTCCGACCTTCTGTACTGCTGCCATCTTTGACTCCTTTGTGGTGACGGCCATACTGCCTATTGTGCTGCGTTCGTTGACGGGCGGCGTGTCAGCGGACCGCGATCGGATTCACCGGTGAACCCACCGCGCCGGTGATGGGGAGTGGCGCGGCGGTCAGCATGAAGTCATACCTGCCGTCCGCCGCACAGGCTTCCGCCAGTCCGTCCAGGTCCCACATCTCACCGAGGAACAGCCCCAGGTTGGGGATGGCAATCTGGTGGAGCGGCTGGAAAGCGCCCTCAAATTCATTGGGCCGGACTTCGAATCCCCAAGTATCCGTGGCGATTCCTGCGATCTCCGAGGAATGCAGCCACGGGGCCGTGCTGAACGACAAACCGGGAGCGGAGCCACCGGCGTAGTCGCCCCAACCTTCGCGGCGGACCCGCGTGTATTGCCCTGTGCGGATCACTACGATGTCACCCCGGCGAACTGCCGAGCCGGGACCCTGGCGCTCAATGGTGCGCACCAGATGCTCCGGGGTGATGGCGAAACCGTCGGGCAGCTCTCCGTCTGACCGGCCCAGCTCCGGACCCAGTGCGCGGCCAACATCGAGCAGGACACCTCTGGTGACGATCTTTGCCGCGGCAGTTTCAATCCCGGTCACGAGGTCGCCCTCGGAGGTGACCACATCTCCTGCAGCCCGCCCGTTCCAAGCTTTGCCACGATCGAAGATGTGGCCCAGCCCATCCCACTGCGTGGAGCATTGAAGGGGCATGGCGATCACGTCATCAGCCCCACCGAATCCATGGGGGAATCCCTGGTTTCCGCGCTCCGCGTCCACCCCGGTGTCCGTCATGGTGTGGACCGGGTTGGTGCGGCGGCGCCACCCCTTTTGCGGGCCATTGGTGTCGAACGGTTGGGACAAGGAGAATGCTTCGCCTGACTTCACCAGCTGTGCCGCTTCGACGCGCTTGCCGTTGTCTATGAAGTTGAGGGTACCCAGGACGTCGTCTTCGCCCCAGCGTCCCCAGTTGTTGTACCGTTCCGCGGCGGCTGCGATGCTGGCCATCGGATCCGAGGGCCGGATCAGATGGGTATCCACGGCGTCGGCAGTCACTGTTCATCCTTGCAGTGAATGAGTTGGGTTCCCAAGCCCGTGATGGTGCCCTCCATGACGTCTCCGTCCTGCAGGAGCCGTCCCCAGTGCTGGCCGTTTCCGGCAGGACTGCCGGTGAGGACAAGGTCTCCAGGCCGAAGCGGCATGGTCTGGGATGCTTCGCTGACCAGCTTGGCCACACCGAAGATCATGTCCTGCGTTGATTCGTCCTGCATGGCTTTACCGTTGAGCTTCAGGGTCACCTGGACGTTCTGGGGATCGCCGAAGAACTTGGCCGGTACCAGCAGGGGACCCGCGGGCAGGAATCCCGGTGCGTTCTTGGCCCGGTACCAGTCCGAGCCGATGGCCGGCATGTCCTTGCGGAACACATACTCGCGCGTGGTGATGTCATTGACCATGGTGTACCCGAACACGTGCTCGAGTGCTTCTTCGGGGCTGACCCGGAAGGCTTCCTTTCCTATGACTGCTGCGAGCTCAAGTTCCCAATCGTGGGACTTGCTGTAAGCGGGCAGGGTGAGGTCATCTGTAGCCGAAGCGATGGCCGTGGGAAGGCCGATGAAGAAGTAGGGCGTTCCTTGACCGGCGCGCTGGTCCATCATGGCTTCGGTCTTGGAGCGTACTTCTTCTGCGTCCTGGCCGGCTTCGCGGTGGGCCACAGCGAGGTCAATCACGTGCTTGCGGTAATTGGCACCGGTTTGGAGGACTTGGGCAGGTTCCACCGGTGCAAGGACCTCGACGGCGGACAGCGCCAGTCCGGCGTCCGGACCTGCCGAGGCTGCGAGCTGGTCCAGCTCGCTTTCCGTGGTTTCCCAGTGCTGGATCAAAGAGTTGATGTCCCCGTCCAGGGTGAGGACACGTTCGCCGATCAGCAAGCCTGCCCTGGCTTTGACGTGGCCCGGTTCCTGGAAACGGATCAGGGAGTATGTTGCGTGTGCCATGACTTCTAGCCCCGACCCTGCTTGGCGTAGGGGTTCAGGAGGGCTTCCTTCATTTCTGCGGAGGCACCTTCCTCTGTTGCGGTGAAACCTTCAGCCGGCGGGAAGGACTCGGTCATGGAGTGCGGCATGGCACCGTTCTTGTAAAAGTTGTTGGAGCCTTCCGAGGGCTTCCAGGTGCTGGCTTCCCAGTCCGGGACGTAGTTGCGGTAGCCGCCTGAGTTCAGCTCCACACGCAGACCTGAGGGATCGCGGAAGTACAGGAAGTTCTGCTCTCCTACGCCATGAATGGAGGGCCCGTATTCCATGGGAGTGCCGTTTTCCATCATCACGTCAGCCGTACGGAGCAGGTCTTCGGTGGCGTCAACCCAGAACGCGATGTGGTTGACGCGGCCGGCTCGCTTGGAGGTATCAAGGACCACGCCGAGATCATGCGATTTCTCGTTGGTGGTCAGTACTGAGAAGACCGTGATGGGTGCTTCATCAAGGTCCACGAAGGCCATGACGCGGAAGCCAAGAGCTTCGTTGTGCCATTTGGCGAATCCCCGGACATCGGAGGCAGCCACAGTGACGTGGTCCAGGAATCGCGGAGCAGCTGCGTGGCTGCTGCGGCGTTCGGGGCGGTCCGGGTAGGTGGACTCGAAACCAGGCTCAGCTACGAACTTTTCCACGTCGTAGAACAGGCGCATGTGGTGGCCGTAAGGACCGGTAAATTCGTAGGCCTTGCCGAAACCGTGTCCTCCGGCAGTCCATGTGCCCTGCACTCCTGTTGCTTCGATCCGTGCTGCTGCGGCTTCGAGCGCGGCCTGGGAGTTGGTGCGCCAAGCCATACGGCCCAAGGATGCCTCGGGTCCTTCAGTGATGACCAGGCTGTAGCGGTAGTAGTCGCCCCAGCAGCGCAGGTACACATTGCCATCCACCCGATCGATGACGCGCATGCCGAACTTTTCTTCGTAGAACCGCGCCGAGGCTTCAACGTCCGGCGTGGTGATCTCAAGGTGGGCAAGATGGGAGAGGGGAGTTTCCACGGTGAATTCCTTCTTAGTGCTCTGATTGCTCGGACAGTTATCTGCAGGTCCTGTAACAACCATGAGCCACATCACGTATTCGGAGAAGGGCAACTATCTGATAGGAACTATCCGTCCAACAAATACTTGACGGGGCAAGGAGATATCCATGCGATGGATACCTCCTATACCGAAACAGCTATTCTCCGCCCGCAGAGCACTTGCCACAGTAAATGCAGTCCCTCCGGGCGCTTCTGCCACTTCGCGGGACCATCTTCAAAGGCGAAGGAAAACAACATGAGCACCATGGATCCAACTGCAACCCGGACCCGTCCACCTGCCTCAGGCCGAACGGCCGGAAAAACCCAAGCAGCGCTGCTGGTGGCCGGCAGCTGCATGCCCGTCCTGGGCGCAGTGCTGCTGGCCCCGGTTCTTCCCACCCTGAACCAGGTCTTTGTCGATACCGCCGGTGTGGCCATCCTGGTTCCGCTGGTCCTTACCCTGCCGGCCCTGTTCGTGGCACTGTTCTCTCCGCTGGCCGGGTACGTGGCAGACCGCGTAGGACGCAAGCAACTGCTCATTGTGGCGATGCTGGCGTACGCACTCTTCGGAACGGCACCACTTTGGCTGGACTCCCTTGGCGCAATTGCTTTATCGCGAGTGGGTGTGGGAATCGCGGAAGCAGCCATTATGACTTGCTGCACCACGCTGATTACCGACTACTACGCAGGCCAGCAGCGGAACAAGTACTTGGGCCTTCAAACCATGGTCAGCGCACTGGCCGCCACGGCCTTCTTCGCCCTCGGCGGCGCTCTGGGCAGCATCAGTTGGCGGACACCGTTCTGGCTGTACGCGGTCAGTGCCGTGCTGGTCATCCCCATGATGTTCAAGCTGTGGGAACCGGCAAAGACCAACGCGCATGAGACGGGCACCACCAAGCAGCCGGTGCCCTGGCGGCAGATCGCTGCACCGGCGGCCGTGACGCTCTTTGGTGGCATTGTGTTCTACGCCTTGATCGTTCACCTGCCCTATGTCATTGCCGGTCTGGGCGTGACTGACACTGGTCTCATCGGCGCGGCTGCCGCCATCGCTTCGCTGGCCACTGCCGCGGGCGCTATCTCCTTCCGGTACCTCGCCAAGTTGGGTACCCGGAAACTGCTGGCGGGCGCCTTCGGCCTGGCCGCCGTCGGGCTTTGTGTGGTGTCTGTGGCCGGCAGCGTCCCTCTGGCCATTCTTGGCGCGGTGATAGCCAGCGCCGGAACGGGCGTGCTGTTGCCAACGCTGCTGACCTGGGCCGTGAACGGTCTGGAGTTCTCCCAGCGCGGCCGTGGCACCGGCATCTGGACCTCCACCCTGTTCATTGGTCAGTTCCTGACGCCCATAGTCCTCGGGGCAACGGCTGCCGCACTGGGGAACCTGAGCCTGGCACTTGGCGCGCTGGGTGTGGCTTGTGCGATCGCGCTCATTGCGGTCCTGATCCGGGGCCCGCGGCCGGCAAGTATCACCGGCTAATGCGCTCCGCCGGTGGATAACCTAGGGGTATGAAGAACCTGGATCTAAACCTCTTGCCGCAACTCCAGGTTCTGCTGGAGCTGCGGAACGTTTCCCGTGCCGCCGAACGGCTCCAGCTAAGCCAGCCGGCCACGAGCGCGGCGATGGCCAGGCTGCGGAGGCATTTCGACGACGAACTTTTGGTCCGAAACGGCCGCAGCTATGAGCTCACTGTCTTTGCACAGTCTTTGGTCCCGCTGGTTGATGAAGCAATGCTCCACATCCAGCGGGCCACCCGTGTCCGGTCCGGGTTCGACCCCACCACCAGCGAACGTGAGTTTGTGATTGCCGCATCCGATTATGCGGCCGCGCTCATTGTTGGTCCCTTACGCGGAATCCTGCAGCAGGAGGCTCCGCGTGTCACTGTGGACTTCGTCCCAACCTCCGGCCTGCAGGGCTCCTTGGCCGAATACTCCAGGATGGACCTGCTGGTAGGGCCCATGGGTTACAAGATGCAGGGCGCCACGAAACAATTGTTCAGGGACAGCTTTGTGGCTGTGGCAGATGCCGGGAACCCGCTTCTGGAGCAGCCACGGTTGACCTTGGAGGACCTCGTCGGGGTGCCACACGCCGTAGGCTACTTCGGCGAAGGGATCAGCACCCCCGCGGACAAACTCTTTGAGTCCCGGGGTGTCCGACGACGTGTGGCCGCCGTAGTGGCCGGTTTTCTCTCCCTTCCGCTCTTGGTGGAGGGCTCGGACCTTGTGGCACTGGTTCCGCGCATGCTTGCCTCCCGGGCGCAGCGGGGGGCGAACATTGAAGTCCTTGAATTCTCCGCAGAGCTGGAAGCGGCCTTGGTGGAAGCCATGTACTGGCATCCTTCCAGGACGGAGGATCCTGCCAGCGTGTGGCTCCGATCCGTTGTGCAGCGCGCCTGTTCTCAGCTCCACGAGATCTTTCCCGTGACGGCGCATCCGGTCAGCATCACCGCCGCTTAGCCCGTTAACCGACGAACGGCCCCCGCGGGTGAGGGCCGTTCGGTTCAGTGCCGGGGGACTAGTGCCGGTGGACTGGGGTCAGCCCGCTAAGTGTCAGCAGACTAGTGCTCCGAGTCCGCTGTTTCCTTCTTGGCACTCTTTTCGGCGTCCTTCTCAGCACGCAGCGCCTCTGCCTCATGTTGCTCTTCGGCCTTTTCCTGGTGGATGACCTCGGCGAAGAGCTTCTCCATTTCCTTGGCGACGCCCGCCGCTGAGGCTGGGTTCTGGCCTGTTACCAGGCGCTCATCCACCACCACTTTCTCTTCGAACACGCCTGCGGAAACGTGGCGGGCTCCCTGCTCCTCCAAGCGGTCCGCCAGGAAGAATGGAATGACCTTGTCCTTACCTGCGGCAACTTCTTCGTCATTGGTAAAGGCGGCAACGTCCCGCCCCTGGACCAGGCGGAAGCCGTTTTTCAATTCCACGTTCAGCAGTCCGGCCGGACCGTGGCATACCGCGCCCACCAAGCCGCCGGCGTCGTAAACGCTGGCTACCAGGCGCTGCAGTCCTTCGCTGTCCGGGAAGTCCCACATGGTGCCGTGTCCGCCCACGAGGTACACGGCGTCGTATTGTTCGGGGTCCACCACGTCAACGCGGGCGGTGTTGTACAACCCGGCACGCGTGGTCTCATCCTTGGTGAAGGCAACCTGGATGGGGTCATCGGTGTCTACCTCGTCACTGGGAGGCTGGCCGCCCTTGATGGAGGCAAAATCGACGAAGTGGCCTGAATCTTTGAAGACCTTCCAAGGGTGCGCGGCTTCGGCTACGTTGTAGCCGGTCTTCTCGCCCGTATCGCCGAGCTCGGAAACGCTGGTCAGTACCATGAGGATTTTCTTCATGAAGTGCTCCTTTCGTCCAACGTCCACACTACGCCCCTCCATTTTCGGTCCTCCGAACACCCTGTTGACAGAGGGGAAGTAACGCGGGTAACCTGAGTCACATGTTCGGCGAGTAACGCGCGTTACCAACAGTGTTATCCGCCAAGCAGCCAGAGCGCGAAATTCTGGCTTCACCCTCGGATCGAACAACAGCACCCGGAGCATTCAATGGCGAAAACCACCCCTGGCGAGGCCGTCCCTGTGCGGCAGCGGGGAGTCACCATGAAGGACGTCGCCAACCACGCCGGCGTCTCCCGGACTGCAGTTTCGTTTGTGCTGAGCAACCGCGAAAACGCCAGCATTTCCGAGGAAACCCGCACTCGGATCAACCAGGCCGTACAGGAGTTGGGTTACCGCCCCAACGCCGGAGCACGTGCGCTGGCATCCCGGCGCAGTGACTGGTACGGGATCGTGACAGAGATCGTCACGGCACCGTTCGCCGTGGACATCATCAAAGGTGCCCAGGACCAAGCCTGGCTTGACCGCCGGTTCCTGCTCATCGCGCCCTCCGACCAGGCCGATGCCGTAGGACCCAATCAAGGCTTGGAGGATGCTGCTACTGAAAAGCTGTTGGAACAACGGGTGGAAGGACTTCTCTACGCAGCTACCTTTCACCGGGGCGTCCACGTCCCGCAGACCGCCAATGAAGTGCCTACCGTGTTGATCAATTGCTATGACGCAGACGGAAAGCTTCCCTCGATCGTCCCTGACGAGCGCGGGGGCGGCCGGGTTGCAGTGGAACATTTGCTCCAAGCAGGCCATACCCGGATCGGTGTGATCAACCTCGACCCGAATATTCCTGCTGCGGTGGGGCGTTTGGAGGGTGCACGCGAAGCACTCGCCGCCGCCGGACTGGAGCTGGACCCGGAATTGGTGATATCCGGATATGCCACCGCTGATGGCGGCTACGAGGCCGCTTGCCGGATTCTGGATCGCTACCCGGAGGGCGGGAGGCCAACGGCTCTGTTCTGCCTCAATGACCGTATGGCGATGGGGGCTTATGACGCCATCAAAGAACGGGGACTGACCATCCCCGGTGACATCGCCGTAATTGGCTTCGACAACCAGGAACTCATTGCGGCCTACCTGCGGCCAAAGTTGACCACGGTTGCGTTGCCGTTCGAAAAAATGGGCGCCTTGGGCGTCCGGACACTCGCCGCTCTTACAGCAGGACAGCCGATTATTGCCGACCAGCAATTGGTCGACTGTCCGCTGCTAGAACGCTCTTCGGTCTGACCGCGAAATCAACGTCGAAGAGCAACCCTTACCCACCCCTTCACCTTGGACGATGAAGATAGGAAAGAGATAACCATCATGACACAACCCCGATACTTCCGGGCTGCCCGGATAACGGCGGCAAGCCTTGCAGTGGGCGCGATGCTGCTCACCGGCTGCACGGCAAATGTCGCCAAGACCAGCACATCCGACGCCGGAGCCAACGCGAGCGCGTTCCTTACTATTCCGCGTGAGGACATGGGCACGTTCGTGCAGAACTTCAACCCGTTCGCTCCCACGGTGAACCCGATGGTTCAGCAATCCATCTACGAATCGCTCCTGATCTTCAACCCGGCAAAGGGAGAAACGATTCCGTGGCTGGCCACAGAATGGAAGCCCGCAGAAGACGGCAAATCGGTCACGTTCACCCTTCGCGACGGCGTGAAGTGGTCCGACGGCCAGCCTCTGGTGGCCGAGGATGTTTCGTACACCTTTGAACTTCAGAAAAAGATCAAGGGCGGCTTCGAGTACTTGGACACCGTCACGGCCGAGGGCAACAAGGTCACGTTCAACTTCAACAAACCGTGGTCTCCGGCCCTCTATGACGTGGGCCAGCTCATCATCCTGCCCAAGCACATCTGGTCCGCTTTGCCTGACCCGGAAAAGGATGCAAACGCAAAGCCGGTGGGTACCGGGCCTTACACAGAGGTTGACACCTTCCAAGCCCAGTCCTTCGTGCTGAAAAAGAACCCCAATTATTGGCAGCCTGAAAAGCAGAAGATCGCCGGCATCAAAATGCTTGCTTTCGCAGGTAACGACGGCGCCAACCTCGCCGCCGCCAACGGAGACGTGGACTGGGCACCCCAGTACATCCCCAACATTGAAAAGACCTTTGTTTCCAAGGACAAGGAACACCGCCAGTATTGGTTCCCTGCCACCGGTGCCATGATCAACTGGCAGCTGAACACCACCAAAGCACCTTTCAATGACGTTGATGTCCGCAAAGCGCTGAGCATGGCCGTGGACCGCGATCAGGTGACCAAGATCGGTATGAGCGGTTACGCCAAGCCGGCTGACTGCACTGGTCTCTCCGGAAACTATGGGACGTGGAAGAACGCGGCGGTCAAGGATAACTGCACCTGGACCAACCACGATGTGCAGAAGGCCAACGAGCTTTTGGACAAGGCAGGTTACGCCAAGGGTGCCGATGGCAAACGCACGTTGAAGGACGGGAAGCCGTTCGAGTTCAAGATCTCCGTAGGCGCCACGTCTTCTGACTGGCTGTCGGTGGCCAACGTGATCGCCCAGAACCTGGCCGAGGTGGGCGTTACGGCCAAGGTGGAGTCTCCGGACTGGGCTGCAGTGGTTGCCGGGTACGAGACCGGTGACTTCGACTCGGGCATTGTCTGGAGTGCCAACGATCCCAGCCCGTACAAGTACTTCAACACCACCATGGGCACGGCCAGCGTGAAGCCGGTCGGCACCAAGACCTTTGACAACTACCACCGTTTCGGCGACACCAAGGCGGATGCCCTGCTGGCCGACTTTGTGGCGGAGGCCGACGAGTCCAAGCAAAAGGACATCGCCAACAAGTTACAGGAAGAGTACAACGACGTCGCACCGGTGGTTCCGCTGTTCTCCGGCCCTGAATGGGGTGCCTTCAATGACACCCGATTCACCGGATGGCCCACGGAGGACAACCCCTACGCCACGCTTTCCGTGAAGTCACCCACCACCGTCCTGGTGCTGACCACACTGGAACCGCGCAAATAATCCCCGGGTCATCGTGGCCCATCCACGGGTCGTCTTTGGCCTGACACCGCACGCCCGGCAGCTTTGATGCCGAACCGCTCATGCTGCCGGGCGTGCCGTCCTTTCTTTCCGCAATTCCCGCAATTCCCGAATGGAGGGAAACCGTGCGCTTCATCCTGCGCCGCCTGGGTTTCTACCTGATCGCCTTCTGGGCATCCATCACCCTGAATTTCCTGCTTCCGCGATTCATGCCGGGAGACCCCGTGTCCCGCATGTTCGCCCGCTCCCAGGACCGAATGCAACCCGAACAGATCGAGGCCTTGCGCAAGCTGCTGGGTGTTGATGACCGGCCCATTTGGGAGCAATACATCGGTTACATGCAGAACATCTTTACCGGGCAGATGGGTGTTTCCATCTCCCGTTTCCCCACCCCGGTCACCGAGGTCATCTCGTCCCAAATCGGTTGGACACTCCTGCTGGGCGGAACCGCGCTGGTGATCGCCGCCGTCGTGGGTAACCTGCTGGGCATCCTGGCAGCTTGGCGGCGAGGCGGCGCGATCGATTCAGCGCTACCCCCTGTGCTGGTGTTCATCGGTTCGTTCCCCTACTTCTGGCTTGCGATGGGTGCGCTGTACCTGTTCGGCGTGGTGCTGGGTTGGTTCCCTATCCGCCATGCGTTTACTGACGGTTTGGAGCCTGCGTTTACCTCGGAATTCATCGGCGACGTCGGTGCGCACCTTGTGCTGCCGGCCCTGACCATTGTGCTGGTCTCGATCGGCGGTTGGATGCTCGGAATGCGGAACACCATGATTGCCACCAATTCCGAGGATTACATCACCATGGCCGAAGCCAAGGGACTGCGCCCCGGACGCATCATGTTCCGCTACGCAGCACGTAACGCCATGCTCCCATCGGTGACCAGCTTTGGCATGGGATTGGGATTCGTGGTGGGTGGTGCGCTGCTCACTGAGGTGGTGTTCGCCTACCCCGGCGTTGGCTATCAGCTCCTCAACGCCGTCCAGGGCCTGGACTATCCGCTCATGCAGGGCCTGTTCCTGACCATCACCGCCGCTGTGCTGCTTGCAAACTTCCTGGTGGACATCCTTTACGTCCGTCTCGACCCGCGCGTGCGCAGCAACTAGAGGACTGATCATGACAACCGCACTCCTGAAGCAGCCCGCCCCCACGCCGGCTGTCCGCAAGCCCAACCGCAGCTTCATTCACGGTCTGATCAGCAACAAGAAGGCGCTGACAGGCATGGTGGTGATGGTCATCTTCATTGCCCTGGCCCTGCTGGCTCCGGTGCTGTTTCCGGGCGACCCCTCCAGGATCACCGCGATGGCCTCCTTGGAACCATCGGGGGAGCACTGGCTGGGCACCACCGCCAAAGGTCAGGACGTGCTTGCCCTGACCGTCCACGGCTCACGCAGTTCCCTGTTTGTGGGACTGACCGTGGGCTTGGCCTCCACTTTCATCGGCATTCTGGTGGGCCTTGCCTCGGCGTACTTCGGCAAATTCATTGACGAAGCACTGTCCTTGGTGACCAACGTCTTCCTGCTCCTGCCCGGCCTGCCGCTCCTGGTCATCCTTGCCGCTTTCCTCCCTCCAGGCCTGGGCACCGTGATCCTGGTACTGGTGGTCACCGGATGGGCAGGCTCAGCACGCGTGCTGCGCTCACAAGCGTTGTCCATCCGCTCCAAGGACTTTGTGGCCGCGGCTGTAGTGTCCGGCGAACGCGCCGGCCGGATCATGTTCCGCGAGATCCTGCCCAACATGGCCTCGATCGTCATGGGCACCCTGCTGGCCTGCGTGATCTACGGAATCGGCGCCCAAGCTGGCCTGGAGTTCCTGGGACTGGGCGATGTCAGCACAGTCTCCTGGGGAAACAACCTCTTCTGGGCCGGCAATGAAGGCGCGCTGCTCACCGGCAGTTGGTGGGTTTTTGTACCCTCCGGCGTATGCATAGCGCTGGTTGCCTTCGCCCTTGCCCTTATCAATTACGCCGTGGACGAGGTCACCAACCCTCGGCTGCGAAAGATCAAAACGCCCAAAGCAACATCCATGAAAGCCGAAAGGAGCGCCGCCTCGTGACTATTTCCCAGGTTTCCTTCGGCACCCACGAGCCCGTCCTGGAGGTCAAGAACCTCACGGTCAAGTACATCGGCGACACCCGCTCCACCACCGCCGTGGACCACGTTTCCTTCAGCATTGGCACCGGTGAGGTGTTTGGCCTCGCAGGGGAGTCCGGCTGCGGGAAGTCCACCATTGCCAACTCGATTATGAGGCTCCTTAAGGATCCCGCGAAGATCGCCGGTGGGAGCATTTCCTTCGGTGGCAAGGACGTCCTGGCCATGAGTCCGGAAGAGCTGCGGCGTTTCCGCTGGCAGGACGTAGCCATGGTGTTCCAATCGGCCATGAACTCGCTCAATCCGGTGCTGACCATCGGGGAGCAGATTGTGGACATTTTCACCACCCATGCCGGCTACTCCCGCAGGGAATCATTGAGGCGTGCGGGTGAACTGCTGGAACTGGTGAGGATTGACCGGGCACGGCTCAAGTCCTATCCGCACCAACTCTCCGGTGGCATGCGTCAGCGAGCGGTGATCGCCATGGCAGTAGCGCTCCAGCCATCCCTCTTGATCCTTGACGAGCCCACCACTGCTTTGGACGTGGTGGTGCAGCAGGAGATCATGGCTCAAATCAAGGATCTGCAGCGCGAGCTCGGTTTCTCCGTACTGTTCATCACGCACGACATGTCCCTCATGGTGGAACTCTCACACCGCATGGCCGTGATGTACGGCGGCCGGATCGTAGAGACGGCAAAGGCCCAGGACGTGTACGCCAATCCCCGCCACCCCTACACCCAAGCCCTGATGGGCGCGTTTCCGCCGCTCACCGGCCCTCGGGTTCCCTTGACGGGATTGCCCGACGGCGTGAAGTTCCGGAACATTCCGGACCTCGCCGAGGTTGCACCCGGCCACTTTGTGGCTCCGTTTGAGGACGACGCCTCGGTCATTGATGCCATCAACCTGGAAGGAGCTGCGCGATGAGCCATTCACTCATGGCACCATCAACCGTATCCGGCACCGGCACCCCGGCCCTGGAGATCAGAGGACTGGGAAAGACCTTCCCGATTGGCGGGTTGTTCTCCCGCGACTCCGTTCGCGCGCTGCACGGGATCGATTTAAGCATTGGCAAGGGCGAGATCGTCGCACTCGTGGGGGAGTCCGGGTCCGGTAAGAGCACCCTGGCCCGCTGCGTTGCCCGGCTCGAAAAGCCGAGTTCAGGCGAGATCCTGATTGACGGCGTCGACGTCCTCAAACGCGACCGTTTCCAAGCGTCCCGTGCGTTCCGATCCCAACTGCAAATGGTCTTCCAAGACCCCTTCGGTTCCTTGAACCCGGCCCACAGGATGGATCATTTCCTGCGGCGTTCATTGGCGATTCACGGGAAGGGCGGCGGTTCCGAGCAAGAGACCCAAAGGCGGCTCGAAGAGCTCATGACCACTGTTGGCCTGCAGCCCGACATGCTGAATTCCTACCCGCACGAGCTCTCCGGCGGCCAACGCCAGCGCGTTGCCATCGCCCGTGCCCTGGCCGTTGAACCGCAGGTCATCCTGGCTGACGAACCCACGTCCATGCTGGACGTTTCCGTCCGTATCGGTGTTCTGAACCTGATGCGCAAGCTCCGCGATGATCAGGGCATCTCCATGCTCTACATCACCCATGACCTCGCGTCTGCCCGCTACTTAGCGGACCGCACCGCGGTCATGTTCGCGGGTGAACTGGTGGAGGAAGGCGAGTCTTTGGACCTCCTGGCCAACCCGGCGCACCCTTACACGCAGCTCCTGGTTTCAGCTGTCCCGGACCCGGCCCGGGCAGGCTCGTATGATCCGGTCCGCAGGGCAGAACTGCGCCAAGCGGTCATGGCCTCAACGCAGTGCGTATTCGACGGCGACCCGGATCAGGCGTGCTCGTCCGATGAGCCGGTGCGTCACCAGGTGGGTCACCCCGAGAACCGCCACTGGGTGCGCTGCCATCTCTACCGGCCCTGGGCTGCGGCCGGAGGCCATGCTTTGGCGAGCGAACCAATTCCATCCAGCCACCCGGCGTCGAACGCTCAAGAAGAGGCTTCCGCATGACTGAAATTACCCACCCGCTCGCCACCATTCCGCGGGACCAACTATTGGCTCGTGCCGAGGCCGACCCCCTCCGCCCGCGATTCCACTTTGTATCGCCGGCCGGGTGGCTCAACGATCCCAACGGGGTCAGCCAATGGAACGGCACCTACCACCTCTTCTATCAGTACAACCCGGAAGGTGCTTTCCACCACCACATCCAGTGGGGCCATGCCACCAGCACGGATTTGGTCACCTGGACAGACCAGCCCGTAGCGTTGGAACCTTCAGCGGGACCGGACGCCGAGGGTTGCTGGTCCGGGGTGTTGGTGAACGACGACGGCACGCCCACCTTGGTGTACTCGGGACGGTTTGAGGATCAGGAGCTGCCCTGCGTTGCAGTCGGATCCCCGGATCTTGTGGAGTGGACCAAGGATCCAGGCAACCCTGTGATTGCAGCCCCGCCAGCAGGCGTGGACATTACCGCTTACCGCGATCACTGCGTGTGGCGTGAAGGCAGTATATGGCGGCAACTGGTGGGGTCAGGAATCCGCAACCGGGGCGGAACGGCGTTCTTGTATGAGTCAGAAGACCTGCGGTACTGGGACTATGTTGGTCCGTTGGTCATCGGCGATGCTTCCCAGGGCGATCCTTCAGACACGGACTGGACCGGGACCATGTGGGAATGCGTCGACCTCTTCCGGGCAGGAGAAGGATCCCTGGGCTCGGCACCTGCGCAGAACTCCCCGGATGTGCTGGTCTTCTCAGCATGGGACGACGGCGAGACCCGCCACCCGCTGTACTGGACCGGACGCTACGCCGGAGACACCTTCAAGCCGGAGGCGCTGCACCGCTTGGACTATGGTGGCCGCTTCTTCTACGCTCCACAGTCCTTCCAGGATGAGTCCGGCCGGCGGATCATGTTCGGCTGGATGCAGGAAGGGCGAAGCGACGCAGCCATGGTGGAAGCCGGCTGGTCCGGAGTGATGAGCCTCCCGCGGGTGACCACAGTGGGCCCGGACGGGACTTTGCTGTTTGCGCCTGTTCCCGAAATCGCCAAGCTGCGCAGGAACCACGTCAACGTTCCTGCCCAGGTGCTGGTGGGGGCCGGAACGTCGGTTGCTACGGGGGCGTCCGGGAACCAACTGGATCTTGAGCTGGACGTGCAACTGACTCCCGGTGCGGAGCTTCGGCTCGGAGTGCTGGCGTCCACCGACGGTGAAGAGGAGACGGTTATAGTGCTGAGCCGGGCAGCTGACGGAACCTCAGCCGGAACTCTCCGCCTTGATCGGACGGGCAGCAGCCTGGACCCCGCCGTGGATGTGGAGGACAAGTCCGGCCCTCTTCCCATGGCGGACGGGCGGGTTCGCCTGCGCGTCCTGGTGGACCGCTCCGCCGTCGAAGTTTTCGCCAACGGGAAGCCGCTCACAGCCCGTGTCTATCCGACCCTGGGCGGCGAGCGCGTGACGCTGGCAGCCACTGAAGGTTCGGTGCGGCTTCTGTCCTTTGATGCTTGGGCCATGGCTGAGGTGTTCGAAGAGACCCGCAGCCTCCTGCCTGGACGGAAGTGAAAACCTTGGAAAAATCTCCATCAGTCTCTCGCCGCGGACTCCTGACCGGCGCCGGGGCGCTTGCCCTCGGCGGTTCGTTGGCGTTGTCCGGTCCCGTTGGTCCCGCCTCTGCGGTGGGTGGTCCTTCGAAAGGAACTTCCCGGATGCGCCCGGTTTGTCACTTCAGTGTTTCCGATAACTGGAAGAACGATCCCCAGCGACCCATCTACCTGGACGGGGAGTACCACTATTACTACTTGTACAACGCTGATTACATCAACGGCGGTGGCGGCACATCCTGGCGTCGGGCCACTACAACCGATCACGTCGCGTTCCGGGACCGCGGGGTCGCGATTCCAAAGTTCAGCAACGGCAACGGTGACTGCTGGTCCGGATGCCTGGTGGTTGATGAGGCAAATACTGCCGGATACGGTGCGGGTGCGGTCATAGCCCTTGTGACGCAGGCCCCGGAAGGCCGGCAGGCGCAGTACCTCTGGTATTCAACGGACAGAGGGCGCTCTTTCAAGTCCGGCGGCGATGCTCCCGTGCTGCCCAACCCTGGCGTGCATGATTTCCGTGATCCCAAGGTTATTTGGGATGAGGACCGTGCCCGGTGGTTCATGGCCAATGCCGAGGGACAGAAGCTGGGTTTCTACACCTCCCCGGACCTGCGGTCCTGGCAGCGTGTTGGCGAATTCCTTCGCAGCGACCTGGGGCTGCTGGAGTGCCCTGACCTCTTCCGGATGACTGCCGACGACGGCACTTCGCATTGGGTCTTGGGTACCAGTGCGAACGGCAAGGGCCGCGGACTTCCAGCGACGTATGCCTATTGGACCGGGGCTTTCGACGGCAGTTCTTTCACCCCTGACCGCGCCGAGCCGGAATGGTTGGATTACGGTTTCGATTTCTATGGGGCAGTGACATATCCGCATCATGATGCGTCGGGCGCGGAGGACCCAACCCTCCGCCGGGCAATTGGTTGGGCCAATTTTTGGGACTACCCCCACAACACGCCCACCTTGGTCACTGACGGTTACAACGGCGATGACATGATCGTTCGCGATGTCCGGCTCAAGCGTGGAAACGGCACCTATTACCTTGTGTCCACGCCCACGTCTGCGCTGGGTGACCATGTGAAGCGCACACATATGCTCGGTGATGTGGCGGTTGTGGGTACCCATGACTTGACGGTCCGCTCCAGCGCTTATGACCTGAGCTGTGAGGTGGTGTGGGATCCTGCTGCGCCACCAGCCAATCTCGGGCTGGAGGTATGCCGGGCGCCAGGCGGGGGCAGGCATGTGGCTGTGGGTGCCTTCCTGGGTGGCCCGTTCACTTATGTAAATCGTCGCCCCACCATCAACCCCACGGCGGGTGAGACGCAGACCCCTATGGATCCCTCCGCAGGGAGACTCACACTCCGTATCCTGGTGGATCTGACCAGTGCGGAGATGTTCGTGGGGGATGGGCGTGTGGTGCACTCGCATCGGGTTTTCCCGCTCGAAGGCGATGACGGCATCCGTCTCTACGCCCATGAAGGAGCGGCCACGTTCCGGAACCTGACCATCCGTGAACTCAAGGTCACGCCCTAGGCCGCCCTTGAGGGAAGGAAAGGTCCTCCCTGGTTCAGGCCTCGGGAATGACCAAGGCGAACCGCTCTTCGCGGGCTTCGTCAGGGTCCGGACCGCTCCGTACACCACTGTGGAGCGCGTTGATGACGGCGATTTCGGCTTCCGAAAGTTCGAAGTCGAAAACGTCGAAATTTTCGGCGATGCGGCCCGGGTGTATGGACTTCGGGATGGCTGAGCGGCCTTGCTGCAGGTGCCAGCGAAGCATCACCTGCGCCGGGGTCTTCCCATGGGCCTGCGCGACGGCGGCGATAGCCGGGTCCTGCATGACGTTCCGGCGGTCCTCGCCGCCCCAGCCCGGGTAAAAGGTGATCCCGCCGATGGGCGACCACGCCTGGGTGAGGATTCCGTGTTCGGCGTCGGCTGCCTGGACCTCCGGTTGGGTGAAGTAGGGGTGGAGTTCAATCTGATTCACGGCAGGGATGACGTCCGTGGCATCGAGCAGTTGCTCCAGATGGTGTGGCATGAAGTTGCTGACACCGATCGCCTTGACACGACCGTCAGCGAGCAGCTTTTCAAGCGCCTTGTAGGCGGCGATTGTCTTCTCGAACCGGTCCGGAGCCGGCTGGTGCAGGATGAAGAGGTCCACGTACTCCACCCCCAGTTTTCCAACCGCTTTGTCCCAGGCGTGAAGGGCCCGGTCATGTCCGTAGTCGCTGACCCATATTTTCGTCTCTATGAAAATGTCCGAACGGTCCAGGCCTGAAATGCGTACCCCTTGCCCGACTTCCCGTTCGTTTCCGTACGCGGCAGCGGTGTCAATATGCCTGTATCCGGTGTTCAGTGCGGTCAGGACTGCCGCCGTGGTTTCTTCAGGGGCGCTTTGGAAGACACCAAGCCCCAGAGCCGGCATGCTGAGTCCATTGTTGAGCGTGATATCCATGTGATCCCTCTTTTGCAGGTTGCGCTTCAGTTCCCAGTGAACACCAGGGCTTGCCTGGCCGGGAGGGTATGTCATTACCCCCTTCAAAGATGCCTTCCTGCCCTCTATGAGAGTCGAGCGGGCGTAGCGTGGAGTGCACGACAAACGCAAGCATGGCAGGGTAAAACCAAGGGCAGGACCACTGGTGGTCCTGCCCTTGGTGCGATGGGTCGCGCCCCTGCGCCCGTCGGTCGGGCTACCTGTTGCGATGGTGTGTTGGAGCGGTTCCTTTCGCGTACC
The DNA here is from genome assembly GCF_902506065.1 of Arthrobacter sp. 9V. GTDB lineage: Bacteria > Actinomycetota > Actinomycetes > Actinomycetales > Micrococcaceae > Arthrobacter. Next base: position 2,312,223 of record NZ_LR732912.1, on the reverse strand, counting down.
GAACCTCTTCTTCGGTGTTCGTTTACTCCTCGGAGCTACATGATGCCTGTGGGTACAAGCAGCGCCCAAGCGAGTGCGGGTGCCACCAAAACCACTCCGCCGGCGTACATCATCAGCTGCTTGTAGACGCGCTGACGGTCGTCTTCGCGCGCGTTGGCCACCACCAAGGCACCGTCTGTGGAGAACGGGGATACGTCCACCACGGTTGCCGCTATCGCCAGGGCCGCCACGGTCCCCGAGGCACTGAGTGAGCTTGTGGCCAGCAGCGGGCCAGCCAGGGGAATGAAAGCTGTCAGCAGTGCGGTGGACGAGGCGAAGGCTGAGCCGACGCCAATGACGTAGCAGAGCACCAAGGCAATGAGGAGCGGTGCGCCGAGGGCAAGGGCTTGCTCTGCGAGGGTGTCGATGACACCCATGTGCTGAAGGAGGGAAACGTAGGTGATCATGCCGGCGACGAGGAGGACGGTGGACCAGGAAACGCCGCCAATGAAGGTCTGGTGCTCCTTGATGTTGACCAGCGCAAGCAGGAGTCCTGCCGAGAGGGCGACGAAGCCGATCGGCATGTGGAAGCCCAAAGCGCAGATGAGCATCGCCGCAATCAGTCCCAAAGTGAGGATCTGCTGGCCATGCGGCCGGGTGGCGCGCGCCTCAAGATCGGCGTGTTGGCCTGCAGCGCCGTCGCGAAGTTTGCCCAACATGGCGAACAACACCACGGTGAGGACTGAAAGGATGAGATTCAGTGCGAAGCTCGCTCCGAAGAGTGCGCCCTGCGAGATCGGGAAACCGTTCTTTACGGCGATGTCATGCACCAGCACACCTGCCACGGAGAGGGGGGAGAAGCCACCGGCATGCGCTCCGTTGATGATGAACGCACCCATGAGAACGGGGTGGATGCGTGATTCGTAGGCCAGCCCTATTGCAGCGGGTGCCAGCAGCGCTACTGCTGCGGGGGAGAAGGTGCCCAAAGCAGTCAGTGATGCCGCCAGGAGGAAGAAGACCCACGGCAGAAGCAGGGTCTTGCCGCGGACAACACGGACACAGTTCTGGACGATGATGTCGATGGTCCCGTTCCTCTGCGCCATGCTGAAGAAGTACGTGACGCCAATGATGGTAATCACGATGTTTGACGGGAAATCGGCCAGGATCTCTTTATCGGTCATACCGAGCATGAAGTAGCCCACCCCGAAGGAGGCCACGAGTCCCATCACACCGATATTCAATGGCCACTTGGTGGCGACCACGAACATCACCACGAGAATTACCAGCGGGATGATCTGGATGGCGGTCATGGTGGGCTCCGATTCAGGGGTGGCCGCCGGGTTGAAGATGGCACCCCCGAACAGGATGGCAGCCAGACCCAGGATCACAGAAGCGGCAACCGTTATCAGAAGGATACGGCGGCGGTTGTTGGGACGCTGGGAACGTACTTCCCGGATGTCGCTCTCAGCCTCGGGGGCTGGTGTGGAAATAGTCTTAGCCATGGTGGTTCTCCTCATCGAGTGGCTGTTGCTAGTGAGGCTTCGGCGACGTTGCCGAGAGTCTCCGGGAGGTGAATGATGCTGGAGGCGATGGTGCGTGCTGTTCGGTCAACGCCCACCAGAACGGACCCGTCCTGATCCTCGCTCCAGGTTTCGATGACGCCGGCAGGCGTCCTGAGCTTCAGAACTGATTTCTCCGTGTTGCCGGCAATGGTGTTCAGTACGGTGCCGGGTGTGTGGGCCGCAAGCGTGAGGGCGATGCTGCCGGTGATGGCCAGGGCGGGATGCGGTTTGCCCATGGAGAGCATCATGACGTTCACGTCACCTTCGGCGTCGGGCCCTTCGGGAGGACCGACGATTGCAAGTTTGGGTACAGCCCGTGCGGCTTCGGCGGGAGTAGACGCCATGCCCATCCGCACCGCCGCCTGGCGACGAATCTGGTCCAGGGTGTCCAGGTGCGATTCCACGCCGGCTTTCCACGTGTCGTAGCGGGCAGTGTCCAGTCCAAGCTCCTCGGCCCGGACCATGACCACAGGCGCGCCTGCGTCCACCATGGACACCGTCCAGCTGGTTCCGCCGGCAACGATCGTGTCAGTTGGCGAGCCGGTGGGCAGTAGCTGACCGGTGGTCTTGCCGGCAGGATCCTGGAACCCAAGGCCTACCCGGTAACCGGGAAACACGACGCCGGGCATCTGTGCGTCCGGGACGATCGGCAGGGCGCCGGCGGGAGTTGAAACGCGTTGGATGATGATCTGGCCCGTGTTGGTATTGCGGGTGACGATCCGGGTGGAATCGCCATTGGGCACAACCCAGCCCTTCTCGATGGCGTAGAGACCGACCACGGCCGAGCAGTTTCCGCAGTTGCTTCCCCAATCAACTGCTGCCTCTTCGATCCCTACCTGGGCGAAAGTGAATTCGACATCCACCTCCTTGTCCGCCGGACGGCTAAGGATCATTGCCTTGCTGGTGGTTGATGTAGCTCCGCCTACGCCATCGATCTGCCGGGAATCCGGGCTCCCGAAGAGCCGGGGCAGGAGATCGTCCAAGGTGGCGTTGGCCTCATTCAAGTGTTCAGTTTCAAAGACCCAGCACTTGCTGGTGCCTCCGCGCATCCATTCGGCTTCGATCTTCATGGTGTTCCTGCCTCCCTTGGCATCCCTGCAAAATTTATTGCCTGTTACGAGGATGATCCGGATCACATATGAAGACAATGTTGAATAATTGAGGGGGAATGTAGTGATGCTTCACTCATTGTCCGCTCAAGCGAAACAGCGCACTGCGAATCTCCAAAAGCGCGCTTTTTTCCATGCGACTGCCGCTGTATGGCGCAGTGCTGCATAGAATGAACCAAAGACAGAGAAGAGTGAAGAAATGCTTAACTATGAGAACCTGGACTTATTTGATATTCGCAGGCTTGCCCTCCTGGTGGAGGTTGTTGAGCAAGGTTCGATCACGGCGGCGGCCGACATCATGATGTATTCGCCTTCTGCTGTCTCACAGCAACTGCGAAAGTTGGAACAGGAAGTGGGGCAGCCGCTCCTTAACCGACGCTCGCGCGGTGTCGTTCCAACGGAGGCAGGTCAGGTGCTGGCCGGTCACGCCCGGAAGATCGTTGGACAGATGCGGGCAGCCCGGTCCGACCTCGGCCAGATTGCCGGGTTGAATCGTGGCTCGCTGACAGTGGGCACATTCCCTACGCTGGCAGGCTCATTCTTGCCCTTGGTGATCCGCGCCTTCAAGAAGCGCTACCCTGCCATTGGCCTGTCCGTGCGCAGCGCCCGTTTTGACGAACTCGTCTCGGACCTTGAATCCGGAGTGACCGGACTGTGCTTGCTCTGGGACTATCCCTGGAACCGGTTTAATGACGAAGCCATTCGTATCACGGAAGTGTTCCAGGAGAGCACGGTCATCCTGGTCGCCAAGGGGCATCCCTTGGCGGATCGTGATGAGGTGAGTATGAGAGACCTTCGAAAGGAGTCCTGGATAGTCCGCGCGGAGGCCCACCCGGTTGTGGAAGTACTTCAGCGCTCCGCCCATGACGCCGGCTTTGAGCCGAACATCGGTTTTCTTGCCAACGACTACCAAGAGGCCCAGGCAATGGTCAGCGTCGGCATGGGTGTGGCGATTGTTCCCAAGACGGCAGTAGCCCTGCAACATCCGGATGTCAGGGTCCTAAGCCTTGGCGCCCACGCCCCGCTGCGCAGGGTCTTCCTGGCCCAGCGTCAGGACAAGGTGTATGCCCCTGCTGAGGTGGCTTTCCACTCAACATTGCTGGAAATTGCCCGTGAACGTGGCGGCGACTATCTCTGAAACGTTGCCCGCTGAACATAGGGACCATGCCAACCCCCTGCCCATCGGGCAGGGGGTTTGTCGTTGTTGGCGCAAAGTGAATCAGTGAAGCCTTGAGCTCAGGAGATTCTGTTTGTTAGTATGACAGGACAAACTTAGGAGAAGAGACATGCCGCTTGTTCGAATCGACGTCAACCAAGGCCGCACCCCGGAGGACTTGTCCGCACTGAGTCGTGCCATCCACGATGCCATCCTTGCGGAGTATGGGATACCGGAGCAGGACTACTTCCACATCCTCACCGAGCACAAGCAGGGTCAAATTGTTGCCCAGGACGCTGGCCTTGGTTTCCAGCGCACTTCCGGGGTTGTAATGATTCAGATTTTCACCCAGGGCGGGCGCAGCCAGGAAGCAAAGAGCTCACTGTTTGAGGCCATTGCCAGCAGTCTGGCTGAGGTGGGAGTCCAGGGCGAGGATGTCTTTGTGGGCTACGTGGAGAACTCGCCGGGCGACTGGTCATTCGGCTTTGGCCGCAGCCAGTATGTCACCGGAGAACTGGCTGTACCGCGCAAGTAAATCAGCGCCGTGTCATGTTGTAAATATGTCAGTACAAACCTTTGACAGGACATTGATTCTGGTGCAAAGTAGTCATGTGGCCCCGCTCACTGAGGGGTGGCAAGGCATTGGGGCCCAGCGCTCAAAGGTTCAGAGTTCACAAGAGAAAGGTCAACGATCATCGTGACCCACGAACTGCTTACGATCGGGCGCATCAGCGTTGATATCTACCCGAATGACATCGGAGTGGACCTGGAGGACGTGACGTCCTTCGGCAAGTACCTCGGAGGTTCGCCCTCCAACGTAGCCGTGGCCGCAGCCCGTCACGGGCGGCGCGCAGGAATTATCACCCGCACCGGCGATGACGCTTTCGGGAACTACCTTCACCGGGAGCTGCACAAGTTCAACGTGGACGACTCGTTCGTCTCGGCGGTCAAGGAATACCCCACGGCCGTGACATTCTGCGCTATCAAGCCGCCGGAAGATTTTCCCTTGTACTTCTACGGACGCTTTCCTACAGCTCCGGACCTGCAGCTCAAAGCTGAAGAACTGGACTTGGACGCGATCCGTGACGCAGGGATCTTCTGGTCCACGGTAACCGGCCTCTGCCAGGAGCCCAGCCGTGAGGCCCACATCAAGGCCCACCAGGCCCGTCCCCGCACCGGGCTCAAGGAAGGCCAGTTCACCATCCTGGACCTGGATTACCGGCCCATGTTCTGGAGTTCCGAAGAAGAAGCCCGGGCCGAGGTTGCCAAGGTCCTCCCGCACGTGACGGTGGCGATCGGCAACGACAAGGAATGCGCTGTTGCAGTGGGGGAGGGCACGCCCGACGAACAGGCGGACCGCTTGCTCGCTGCCGGCGTCGAGATTGCCGTAGTAAAGCTTGGACCGGAAGGTGTCATGGCCAAGACGCGTACCGAGCGCGTAGTTTCCGCCCCCGTCCCGGTGGAAACCGTCAACGGTTTGGGCGCCGGTGACTCCTTTGGCGGCGCCTTCTGTCACGGGCTTCTCTCCGGTTGGCCGCTGTCTGAGGTCTTGGATTACGCAAATGCCTCGGGCGCGATTGTGGCCTCACGGCTCTCCTGCGCCGATGCCATGCCGACCCCGGATGAGGTGAACGCGCTGCTCGCCGAGCGCGGCCGACCCATCCCGGGCGCGGCCCGGACAGCGAAGGCCCCGGCAGCTTCGGCCCCCAAAGCCTCCACTCTCGACGCGTCAATCCTCGAAGAAGGAGCAGTTCGTTGAACTTCAACGATGACCCCCGCCGTTACGAGCACTTGAGCCGTATCCGCTTGGAGGACCCCGAGGCCGTGGCACGCGCTGCAGCCACCCGGCGCCGGCATCCCGGCCTGAAGCACAGCACCCAGAACTTCATCGTCGCCGCCGACCATCCGGCGCGCGGTGCCCTGTCCGTTGGCCCCTTGCCCATGGCCATGGCGGATCGAAGGGACCTTCTGGACCGGTTGCAAATTGCGTTGGCCAACCCCGCCGTGGACGGCATTCTTGCCTCGCCGGACATCATGGATGACTTGCTGTTGTTGGGAGCGTTGGAAGGCAAGCTCGTTTTCGGTTCAATGAACCGCGGGGGGCTGGCGGGCTTGGTGAACGAGTTTGATGATCGCTTTACCGGCCATACCGCTGCGGCTTTGGAGGCACTGGGTGCAGATGGCGGCAAAATGCTCACCCGGATCTGCCTGGGTGACCCGGACACTGTGGCCACTCTTGAAGCAACAGCCAAAGCCATCGATTCGTTGGCCGAGCGCAAGCTCATCGCCATGGTGGAGCCGTTCCTCTCTGTCCGTGATGCTCACGGCAAGGTCCGCAACGACCTCCGCGCAGACGCAGTGATCAAGTCAGTAGGTATTGCCGAGGGACTCGGGTCCACCAGCGCCTACACGTGGATGAAGCTTCCGGTGGTAGCCGAGATGGAGCGCGTCATGGCTTCCACCACCATGCCCACTGTGCTGTTGGGCGGTGATCCGGATGGAAGCCAGGATGAGGTCTTCGCCAGCTGGCAGGCTGCTCTTGCCTTGCCCGGTGTACGCGGCCTGACTGTGGGCAGGACGCTGCTTTACCCGCACGACGGCGATGTGGCGGCTGCCGTTGCAACTGCGGCTTCCCTGCTGAACAAACCCGCCCCTGGGGCCGCCGCTGCTGATGAGCGCACCATGTCAAACCGTATTCCAGTGAAAGTATCGGAGTAGTTAGCAATGGGTACAGCAACCCGTCGGATGACCGTGGCGCAGGCCGTGGTGGAGTTCCTTTCCAAGCAGTACACCGTGGACTCGGTCAACGGCCTCGAGTTCCGTGAACGGCTGATTCCGGGCACGTTCGGCATTTTTGGCCATGGGAACGTAGCCGGTGTGGGGCAGGCGCTGAAGCAGTACCAGGCCGCGGACCCCGCCATCATGCCGTACTACCAGGGACGCAACGAGCAAGCCCAGGTTCATCAGGCTGTCGGTTATGCACGGCACACGCGTCGTCGCCAGACGTTCGCCATCAGCACCTCCATCGGTCCGGGTTCCTCGAACCTGCTCACAGGTGCTGCGTTGGCTACAACCAACCGTTTGCCGGTACTGCTGCTTCCCAGCGATACGTTCGCCACCCGGGCGGCAGATCCGGTGTTGCAGCAGCTGGAGCTCCCGTACGCCTATGACATCACTGTCAACGATGCCTTCCGCCCGTTGTCCAGGTTCTTTGACCGGGTGTCCCGTCCGGAGCAGTTGTTTTCCGCATTCCACCACGGTCTGCGGGTGCTGACGGACCCTGCTGAAACCGGTGCGGTAACCATCTCGCTGCCGCAGGATGTCCAGGCAGAGGCCTTCGATGTGCCAGAAGAGTTCCTGGCTGAGCGGGAGTGGCGGATCCGCCGTCCCGAGGCCGAGGACGAGGACATCCGCCGCGCAGTGCAGGCCATCCGTGCCGCAAAGCGTCCGCTGATCATCGCCGGAGGCGGTGTCCTCTACGCCTATGCCAATGATGAGCTCGCCACGTTCGCTGAGCTGACCGGTATCCCCGTGGGAAACACGCAGGCCGGCGTCGGCGTCCTGCCGTGGGACCACAAGCAATCCCTCGGTGCCATCGGCTCAACGGGTACGACGGCTGCCAACGCCATCGCTGCGGAAGCGGACCTCATCATCGGAATCGGAACCCGCTACGAGGACTTCACCACGGCCTCCCGCACGGCGTTCCAGAATCCGGACGTGAAGTTCGTGAACATCAACGTGGCCCCGATCGACGCGTACAAGCACGGCACCACCTTGCCGGTCGTCGCTGACGCCCGCAAGGCATTGGTCAAGCTCAATCACGCCATGGGCGGATACCGCGTTGGTGCTGATCTTGAAGAAAAGGTCGCCGCGGAGAAGAAGCGCTGGAACTCGGTGGTGGATGAGGCGTTCGAAACCCGTTACGCACCATTGCCTGCCCAGAACGAGATCATCGGCGCAACGAACAAGGCCATGGATGACCAGGATGTTGTCATCTGCGCGGCAGGGTCGCTGCCCGGCGACCTGCACAAAATGTGGCGCGTGCGGGACCCGTTCGGCTACCACGTGGAGTACGCCTATTCCTGCATGGGTTACGAGATCCCCGGTGGTTTGGGCGTGAAACGTGCCGCGCTGGCCGAAGCCGCCGCAGGTGGCCCCGACAGGGACGTGGTGGTCATGGTGGGGGACGGCTCCTACCTGATGATGCACACCGAACTGGTCACCGCCGTCGCCGAACGCATCAAACTGATCGTGGTCCTCATCCAGAACCACGGCTACGCCTCCATCGGTTCGCTCTCCGAAACCCTCGGGTCGCAGCGCTTCGGCACGCAGTACCGTGTCCTGGACAAGGAACAGCACAGCTTCGACGCCGGTGAGAACCTCCCCATCGACCTCGCCACGAACGCTGAATCACTCGGTGCGAAAGTCATCAGGATCGAACCGGGGGAGCACGTCATCGAAGCCCTCGGCGCCGCAATCAAGGAAGCAAAAGCCGCCCCGGAAACCGGGCCGATCGTGATCCATGTTGAGTCCGATCCTTTGCTGGACGCGCCGAGCTCCGAATCCTGGTGGGACGTTCCGGTCTCACAGGTTTCCGATCTCGAATCCACCCGGCAGGCCTACCAGACCTATACGCAGCACAAGAACCGCCAGCGCAAGCTGCTGGGCTAGAAACCCCAAAGACTAAAAAGGAAGTCCGCACATGTCGACGACGACCACATTGACCACCATTCACCACTTCATCAACGGCGCTGAAACCACCGGCGAGGGAGACCGCACCCAGCCGGTCTACAACCCGGCCACCGGCCAGGTATCCGCTGAGCTTCGACTGGCGAACGAGGCGGACTTGAACGCCACGGTTGCCGCGGCCCGCAAGGCAGCGGATTCGTGGGGCGATATTTCCCTGGCCAAGCGCACCGCGGTCTTGTTCAAGTTCCGCGAGCTGGTTGCGGCGCACGTGGATGAGCTGGCCGAGTTGATCACCGCCGAGCACGGCAAGGTCCTCTCAGACGCCAAGGGCGAGATCGGCCGCGGCCTGGAAGTAATCGAGTTCGCCTGCGGCATCCCGCAGCTGCTCAAGGGCGACTACTCGGACCAGGTCTCCACCGGGATCGACGTCTTCTCTTTCCGCGAGCCCTTGGGCGTCGTCGCCGGCATCACGCCGTTCAACTTCCCCGTCATGGTCCCGCTGTGGATGGCACCCATGGCAATCGCCACCGGCAACGCCTTCATCCTCAAGCCCTCCGAGCGTGACCCCTCCGCCTCGATGCTTCTGGCCAAGCTGTGGAAGCAGGCCGGGCTGCCCGACGGCGTATTCCAGGTCCTGCACGGCGGCAAGGAAACCGTGGACGGGCTTCTGACACACCCGGACGTGGACGGCATCAGTTTTGTTGGTTCCACCCCGATCGCCCAATACGTCCACGAGACCGCCACCAAGCACGGCAAGCGTGTCCAGGCCCTGGGCGGTGCGAAGAACCACGCAATCGTGATGCCCGACGCGGATCTTGACAACGCCGCGGACCACCTCGCCGCCGCTGCTTTCGGCTCCGCCGGGGAACGCTGCATGGCCATCTCCGTTGCCGTCGCCGTCGGAGACGCCGCTGACTTGATTGTGAAGAAGGTCGAGGAGCGCGCGCTGGCCGTGAAGGTCAAGAACGGCACCGAACCCGACGCCGAAATGGGTCCGGTCATCACCCCGGCCTCCAAGGAGCGGATCGTCAAGATCGTCACGGAAGCCGAAACCGCGGGCGCTGCCATGGTGGTGGACGGCCGCGACCTCGTGGTCCCGGGCCACGAAGACGGCTTCTGGGTAGGCCCCACCGTGATCGACCACGTCAAGACTGAAATGACTGCCTACACCGAGGAAATCTTCGGGCCTGTCCTGGTAGTGGTCCGCGTTGCCGACCTCGAAGAAGGCATCGCGCTGATCAACTCCAACCCCTACGGCAACGGCACTGCGATCTTCACCTCCTCGGGCGCCAACGCCCGGAAGTTCCAGCGCTCCGTCACCGTGGGTATGGTAGGCATCAACGTACCCTTGCCCGTCCCCGTGGCGTACCACTCCTTCGGTGGCTGGAAGAATTCCCTCTTCGGCGACAAGCACATCTACGGACCCGAAGGCGTCTCCTTCTACACCCGCGGCAAGGTCATCACTTCCCGCTGGCCCGAGCCCACCCACGCCTCCGGCGCCTCTTACAACTTCCCCTCCAACTGACCCCACCCAAAGAAAGACATAGCTGTCATGACTGATGTCGAGAACAAACTGATCATCGGCACCGCCCCTGATTCCTGGGGTGTATGGTTCCCGGATGATCCACAACAGACTCCGTGGGAACGGTTCCTGGATGAGGTCGCAGAGTCCGGGTACAAGTGGATCGAGCTGGGTCCCTACGGCTATCTGCCCAGCGACCCCACCCGGTTGGCTGAGGAACTGAAGCAGCGGGACCTCAAGGTCACCGCAGGGACGGTCTTCACGGCCTTCCACCGAGGCGCCAGGCAATACGACGAAGCATGGGAACCGGCCCGAAAAGTTGCCGAACTGACTGCGGCCATGGGCGGAGAACACATTGTGGTCATCCCCGCCATGTGGCGTGACGACGTCACCGGGGAGGCCGTGGAGAACGGTGAACTGTCCGACGAACAGTGGGCGGACCTCTTTGCGGGCCACAACCGCATGGGCAAGGTCCTGTTGGAGGATTTCGGTTTGCAGCAGCAGTTCCATTCTCACGCCGACTCGCACGTTGGTGCTCAGAAGGACATAGAAACCCTGCTGGCGTCGACAGATCCGCGGTATCTGAACCTTTGCCTGGACACCGGCCACGCTGAGTACTGCGGTGCTTCCAGCCTGGAACTCATCAAGAACTATCCGGACCGGATCGGCTACCTGCACCTCAAGCAGATCAACCCGGAGGTCCTGGCCGAGGTCAACGAAAAGAACATGACCTGGGCAGCTGCCAACCTCGCAGGCGTCATGACCGAACCCCCCAACGGCCTGCCGGACCTGCGCGCCGTCATCGAAGCAGTGGAAGCGCTCAACCGGCCCATCTTCGGCATCGTGGAGCAGGACATGTACCCGGTAGCGTTCGATGTGCCGATGCCCATCGCCAAGCGGACCCGCAATTACTTGCTGTCCTGCGGTTCCCGCACCAGGGTCCAGTAACACGGCCAGCAACACGGCCAGCAACACCCCACCCAGAAGAACTTCACGAAGGACAAATACAGTGACCAAGACTCTCCGCGTTGCCGTCATCGGCGCAGGCCGCATGGGTGCGGACCACATCAAGCGCCTCAGCACACGCATCCACGGTGCTGAAGTAGCCGCCGTCGTCGACGTTGATCTTGCCCGGGCGCAAGCTGCCATTGAGGGAATCGACGGCGCCGTGGCTCTTGCCAGTGCCGATGAGGCGCTGAACAACGGCGACGTGAACGCCGTCCTGATCGCCACTCCGGGCTTCCTCCACGAGGAAATCCTGTACAAAGCCTTGGAGAAGGATTTTCCAATTCTGTGCGAGAAGCCCCTGACGCCGGACGCCGATAGCGCTTGGAAGGTTGTCCAGGCCGAGCAGTCCTTGGGTCACAAGCGCATCCAGGTGGGTTTCATGCGTCGTTTCGATGCCGAGTACTCGGCGCTGGGTGCAATCATCCGAAACAGCGAATTGGGGGAGCTGTTGATGTTGCACCACCAGCACCGCAACCCCAGCACGCCGGAGGGCTTCACCAACGAGATGCTGATCAACGACTCCGTAGTCCACGAGTTCGACGCGATCCGCTACTTCACCGGCGAAGAAATCACGTCGGTGCAGGTCCGTCTGGGCAAAGCCACCCGCAGCGCCCCGAGCGGACAGCACGATCCCCAGCATGTCCTGCTGGAAACCGAATCCGGTGTACTGGCCGACGTCGAAATCTACGTCAACGCCAAGTTCGGCTACCAAGTGGCTACCCAAGCATCCTTCGAAGAAGGAATTGTCAGCATCGGCGGGGACAACGGTCCGTACGTCCAGACCGCCGGCACCTGGGGCGGCAACGTCACCCCCGGCTTTGAGGAACGGTTTGGCACTGCTTACGACGTCGAAATCCAGTCATGGGTTGACGCCGCCCTCCGCGATGAAATCGGCGGTCCCACCGCTTGGGACGGTTACGCTACCGCGGCCTGCTGCGAGGCAGGCGTCGAAGCCCAGAAGTCCGGCGAAAAGGTCCAGGTGCAGTTGAACACCAAGCCGGAACTGTACAAGTAGGGGATCGACCACATGAAGATTGCACTGGATCCCACACCTTTCCATCACAGCCACACGCTGTTGGAGTTCCCGCGCGTGGCGGCCGATCTGGGGTACAAGTACCTGCAGATGACCCCGCACGCGGATCTCATCCCGTTCTATAACCACCCCAAAGCAGACGATGAACTGGTGGGCAAGCTGAAAGCGGCTTGTAAAGACGCCGGCGTCGAAATCGCCTCGGTCCTCCCGGTCCTGCGCTGGTCCGGGCCTGATGAGGATGCCCGCGAGGCCGCAGTCCGTTACTGGAAGCGGGCCATCCAGATCGCAGTTGACCTCGGTGTCCAAACCATGAATACAGAGTTCAGCGGCCGTCCGGAGAAGGCGGAGGAGTCAGAGCGTGCGTTTTACCGCTCCATGGAGGAGCTGCTCCCGATTATTGAGCGCGAGGATCTGGATGTTCTGATTGATCCGCATCCGGACGACTTCGTAGAAGATGGCCTGGCGGCCCTCCGCGTCATCAGGGGAGTGAACTCACCGAACATCGGAATGGTGTACGTTGCTTCCCACAGTTTCCACATGGGCAACAAGCCGTTGGAGATCATGCGGGCAGCAGGGGACAAGCTTCGCCTGGTGCACGTCTCGGACACCATGAACCACCACGCCTCCCACGGCCTCCGCTACATCACCAACCCGCCAGGTAACGCTGTCCGCGTACACCAGCACCTCAAGATCGGCGACGGCGACGTGAACTGGGACGAGTTCTTTGGCGGCCTGAAGGAGATCGGTTTCCTGGACAAGGAAAACACTGTGATGGTTTCGTCCGTCTTCGCCGAGGATGAGAATGCGGAGGAAGTTTCCATCTACCAGTTGGAGACCATGAAGCAGCATATTCAAAAGGTCACGGCGTGAGTTCTGCCCCACCCGTCTATTCAATGAAGCGGCCCGGTAACCACAAGAGGGCGCTCCGGACCGTCACCATCATTTCCACGTTCGGCGGCTTGCTTTTTGGTTACGACACGGGTGTGATCAACGGTGCTCTGCCGTACATGCAGGAGGACCTGGGACTCACACCCCTGACCGAAGGGCTGGTGACATCCTCACTTCTGTTCGGCGCAGCGTTCGGAGCTCTCCTGGGTGGGCGCCTCGCGGACCGTCACGGCCGCCGCAGGATGATCATGGTCCTGGCCATGATCTTCCTTCTGGGGACGCTTGCCTGCACGTTCGCGCCCACCACTGAAGTGATGGTTGTTGCCCGCTTTGTCCTTGGTTTGGCCGTTGGCGGAGCCTCCGTGACTGTGCCGGTGTACCTTGCCGAAGTTTCCCCAAGTGCACGGCGCGGGCGGATCGTCACCCAGAACGAACTCATGATCGTTACCGGGCAGTTGCTGGCTTTCATCTTCAACGCCTACTTGGGAAACACCTTTGGTGAAGCCGGGGGAATCTGGCGCTGGATGCTGGTGATTGCAACCCTTCCAGCCATAGCCCTGTGGATCGGCATGAACTTCATGCCGGAGAGCCCGAGGTGGCTCGCTTCCATTGGCAACTTCGGTGAAACGCTCAGCGTCCTGCGCCGCATACGTTCCCAGGAGGAGGCGCGGGTTGAGTTCGAGGACGTCAAAGCCATGGCCGTGGAGGACTACAAGTCCAAAATGGGCTCTTGGAAGGACCTGGGCATTCCTTGGCTGCGCCGGATCTTCATGGTGGGGCTTGGGTTGGCAGTGATCCAGCAGATCACCGGCGTGAACTCCATCATGTATTACGGCACACAGATCCTTGCCGAGTCCGGGTTCGGCAGGGAAGCGGCGCTGACAGCCAATATCGCCAACGGTGTGATCTCCGTTCTTGCAACGTTTGCGGGCATCTGGCTTCTAGGTAAGGTGGGCCGCCGGAAAATGCTCATCACCGGACAGATCGGCACTACCAGCGCCCTGCTGTTAATCGGAGTGTTCTCGCTAATACTGCCGGAAGGTACGGCGCGCGGGTTCGTCATCCTTGCTTTGACTGTCACTTTCCTGGCATTCCAACAGGGGGCGATCTCACCGGTGACCTGGTTGATGCTCTCGGAGATCTTCCCCCTCAAAATCCGTGGCCTTGGGATGGGCGCGTCTGCGTTCGTGCTGTGGATCGTCAACTTTTTGGTGGGTTTTGGTTTCCCGCAACTACTCGCTGCCATTGGTCTTTCCAACACCTTCTTCGTCTTTGCCGTACTGGGTGTCGGTGCCATCACGTTCGCACTCAAGTTCATTCCCGAGACCAAGGACAAGAGCCTTGAGGACCTGGAACATTACTTTAAGAACGTCGCAGCAACGGCTGCAGCGAGTTCAAAGGATCGCTGACCATTCCCGGGTGGGACATGTTGCCCACTTGTCCAAGGGCAGTACCGCATTAACCTGCGGTGCTGCCCTTTTTCGTATGCCCCACGCGATGACGCATAAGGCAAGTTAGGTGATTACATCCTAATGTCAGGACAAACTATTGACTTATGTGCTGCGGGTCACCATGATCAATGTAGGCGCAATCCGACGGCTGCAAAGTGGCAGCCCGGAGCTGTCATCAAAGGAGATTCAAAGTGGGTAAATTTTCCTGGCGTAAGGCCACCCTCGTTGCGGCTGTCGTGCCGCTGCTGGCACTCAGCGCGTGTTCCAGCACCGGGGGTAAAACCGACGGATCGGGCAGTGGTGAAGGTGGAGGCCAAGTGGCCTCGACCGAACGGATCAAAGTAGCGCTCATTACCCATGCTGCCCCCGGTGACACCTTCTGGGACATTCTCCGCAAGGGTGCCGAGGAAGCTGCTGCGAAGGACAACGTTGAACTCCTGTACACCTCGGATCCCGAGGGTGGCCGGCAGGCTCAACTGATCCAGCAGGCCATTGATCAGAAAGTGGCCGGCATTGCAGTCACTTTGGCTAAGCCCGACGCCCTGAAGGACGTCCTCAAGAAGGCAGAGGACGCGGGAATCCCTGTGGTCAGCCTGAACTCCGGCGCAGATGTCTGGAAACAGGTGGGTGCCTTCACTCACTTCGGTTCAGATGAGAACCTGGCTGGCGCTGCCGTAGGTGAGAAGCTCGCCTCACTGGGCGTGAAGCACCCTATCTGCGTCATCATGGAGCAGGGCAACGTTGCCCTTGACTCGCGGTGTGCAGGTGTGAAATCCAAGGTCGCCGGGACAGAAAATTTGTTCGTCCAGGGCACCGATATGACGCAGGTCTCCTCCACGGTCACGGCCAAACTTCAGGCAACACCGGACGCGGACGCCATCATCGGCCTTGGCGCACCCTTCACTCTGACCATCAACAAGGCTGTGGAGTCATTGGGACTCCAAAGCAAAGTAAAAGTCGCATCTTTCGACATGAACGGCGAGCTGGCACAGGCCATCATTGATGGCAAGGTGGCCTTCACCGTTGACCAGCAGCCGTGGCTGCAGGGCTATGGCGCCATTGACGCGCTGTGGCAGGTCAAACGTGGTGGAATCCACGTGGGCGGCGGCCTTCCTGTTCTGACCGGACCCTCCATCATCGATCAGTCTTCGGCTCCCGATGTCCTCAAGTTCGCCAAGGAAGGCATCCGCTAAGGATGCTCCCAGCGGGTTCCCCGGGCCCCAAACCCGCCGAACCCGGCCCTAGCAGGAGAATGCCATGACACAAACCCTATCCAAAGCACCCCTCCCCATCAGCGATGAACGGGTCGGCAAGCGCAATCCTCTTCAGAAACTGCTTGGTCGCCCGGAAGTCGGCGCCCTCGTGGGTGCAATAGTCCTCTTTATCTTCTTCTCGTTGGTTTCTCCCACGTTCTTGCAGCCCGCATCATTCGCTACCGTCCTCTATGGAAGTTCCACCATCGGGATTATGGCCGTGGGTGTTTCGTTGCTGATGATCGGCGGGGAGTTCGATCTATCCACAGGCGTTGCGGTCATCAGTTCTGCCCTGACCGCGTCCATGTTCAGTTGGTACTTCAGCACCAACGTCTGGGTAGGCGTTGGCTTGGCACTGGTGGTATCGCTGGCCATTGGCTTCATCAACGGCTGGATCCTGATGAAGACCAAGCTTCCGAGCTTCATTGTTACCCTGGCCACGTTCCTGATGTTGACGGGCCTGAACCTTGGTTTGACCCGAATGATCGGCGGCGGTGTTTCATCTCCTTCCATTTCTGACATGGACGGTTTTTCTTCGGCGCAGGCAGTATTTGCCTCATCGGTGAACCTGGGCGGAGTGGAAGTCAAGATCACCGTTTTCCTGTGGATAGCCCTCGTTGCCGTTGCCACCTGGGTGCTGATGCGTACCCGTGTGGGCAACTGGATCTTCGCCGTCGGAGGCGACGCAAACGCTGCCCGGGCAGTGGGTGTTCCCGTGAAGGCCACCAAGATCGGACTCTTCATGGGCGTGGGATTCTGCGGTTGGATCCTTGGAATGCACAACCTCTTCGCTTTTGACTCGGTTCAGTCCGGCGAAGGTGTTGGAAACGAGTTCCTGTACATCATCGCCGCCGTCATCGGTGGTTGCCTTTTGACCGGCGGCTACGGTTCGGCAGTGGGTGGTGCTATCGGTGCCTTTATTTTCGGCATGGCCAACAAGGGCATTGTGTACGCGCAGTGGAACCCGGACTGGTTCAAGTTCTTCCTGGGCCTGATGCTGCTGCTCGCCACCATCGTCAACCTGGTGGTCAAACGCCGTGCGGAACTGAAGTAAGGGGCCCGGGAAATGAACTCCAAAGCCATCAACCAGGAAACGCTGCTTAAAAATGAGCGTGACCCCCTTACCCACACTCCTGTCCACCTTTTGTCCTTGGACGGAGTGGGAAAGCACTATGGCAACATCATCGCGCTGAGCGAGGTCACCATGGCCGTGGACAACGGCCGCGTTACCTGTGTTCTGGGCGACAACGGTGCCGGCAAGTCAACGCTGATCAAGATCATCGCCGGCCTTCACCAGCACGACGAAGGCAACCTGAACATCATGGGTGAGGAACGGAAGTTCGGATCACCCCGCGATGCCCTGGACGCCGGTATCGCCACGGTGTACCAGGATCTTGCAGTGGTGCCCTTGATGCCCATTTGGCGGAACTTCTTCCTTGGCTCCGAGCTCACCAAAGGCTTCGGACCGTTCAAGTACATGGACGTCGAGCAGATGAAGGCCATCACGCTCAGGGAACTGGCCGAGATGGGCATCGACCTCCGCGATGTTGAGCAACCCATAGGACAGCTCTCCGGTGGTGAACGCCAGTGTGTCGCGATTGCCCGTGCCGTCTATTTCGGTGCGAAGGTGCTCATCCTGGATGAACCCACAGCGGCGTTGGGCGTGAAGCAGTCAGGCGTGGTCCTGCGCTACATCCTCCAGGCCCGCGACCGCGGCCTTGGCGTCATCTTCATCACCCACAACCCCCACCACGCGTTCCCGGTGGGTGATCGCTTCCTTCTTCTTAAGCGTGGCAAATCCATCGGCTACTACGACAAGAAGGACATCACCCTGGACGAACTCACCGCCCAGATGGCCGGAGGCGCTGAACTTGCCGAACTGGCTCATGAGCTGGAGCAGTTGGGCGGGCATGGCGATGTAGTGAAAGAGGTAAAAGCCGAGGTGGCGGAAGTGGCAGACGGCGTGAACGCCGGCGCTCCGAAACACGCCTAGGACCGCGCAGGTTCGACGGCAACGTGGTGGCGGGGTGCTCCGGTACATAGGAGCACCCCGCCACGCTGTCCGTAACAGCTGCCCCAGCCACACAGACCCCCAACAGAAGGGAGCACCATGCCGATCCGGGTAGGTGTTATTGGCGCCGGAATCATGGGCGCCGACCATATCAGGAACCTCTCCACCACCATCGGGGGTGCCGAAGTCACCTTCGTGGCAGATCTCGACGTCGACCGTGCCGCAGCGGCCGCACCTCCCACTGCGCGCATCACCTCAGACCCCTCGGAACTGATCAATGCCAGCGAGGTAGACGCCGTCGTGGTCGCCTCGCACGATTCCACGCACGCCGCTTTGGTGCTGGAATGCTTCGAAGCAATGACCCCGGTACTCTGCGAAAAGCCGTTGGCGCCCACGCTTCTGGAAAGCGTGGAGGTAGTGGAAGCAGACGCGGACATTGTGGCCGCGACGGGCGCTTCGCTGCTGTCCCTGGGGTTTATGCGACGCTTCGATCCGGGCTACGTGGCTTTGCGCCGTTCCGTGCTGGGCAGGGAGCAGGGTGAGCCCCTCGTGGTGCACTGTGTCAGCAGAAATGGCGCCGCAGCACCGGGAACAACCGCGGAATCCGCCATCACCAACTCGGCCATCCACGAACTGGACATTGTTCCCTGGCTGCTGGACTCGCCTGTCACCGAAGTCTCATGGCAGGCCGGTCGGAGTACACGGCGTGCCGAACCCGGCCTGCGGGACCCGTCGTTCATGATCCTTCGAACTGCGGACGGGACTCTCACCACGTTGGAACTGTATCTCAATGCCCAGTACGGGTACACGACGCGTTGCGAGGTGGTTTCCGAACTGGGAACCACCTCACTCCAGGAATCGTCTCTTCTGGGCATCGAACAGGATGGAGCCAAGCTAGCCCCCATCGCTCCCGATTGGCGCCCCCGCTTCGCCGATGCCTACCGGCTCCAGCTGCAGGCGTGGATCTCTGCCCTCGCCAACGGAGAAACCCCGCCCCTTGCCGGCGCGCAGGACGGCCTCAACGCCTCCCTCGTTGCGCAAGCCATGATCCAGTCTTTGCATAGCGATGGAACCTCAACGAAAGTCAGTTACTCGTGACACCACCGACGCTCCCTCATTCCCGCATCCCGGCATCCCGCGATGCTCCTGTCCTCCGATGGGGCATCATGGGCCCAGGGTGGATTGCAGAACGGTTCACCGAATCCATCCAAGCGCATACCGGGCAGGTGATAGCCGCCGTCGGGTCCCGCTCGCTGGAGCGTTCCAAAGCCTTTGCTGAGGCATACAACATCCCCTCTGCCTACGGCAGCTATGAGGAACTGGCCGCGGCCCCGGAGGTGGACATCGTTTATGTATGCACGCCACATACCAACCACCACACGGCAGCTGTCATGGCAATCGACGCCGGCAAGCACGTCCTGGTTGAAAAGCCGATCGGTGTGGACGCATACGAGGCGCGGGATATTGCTTTCCGGGCCGAGGCCGCAGGAGTCTTTGCCGCCGAAGCACTGTGGACGTTCTTCCTCCCGAAATTCGACGTCATCCGGCAGATAATCGAGACCGGGATGTTGGGCACCATCACAACGGTCGTTGCCGAGTATGGTGAACATTTTGATCCCTCGCACCGCATCTTCGACCCGGTGTTGGCTGGCGGTCCGCTTCTTGACCTGGGCACTTACCCTTTGGCCCTGATCACTGAAGTGTTGGGAAGTCCACAGCGGCTGCACGCCGTAGGTCAACCCCATGAATCAGGGGTCAACGCCCAGCTATCGGCTGTCATGCAGTTCGACGGCGGTGCCCAGGCTGTGGTGAACACGCACCTGCACAACTTCACGCCCACTGCGGCCACCATTGTTGGCTCGGAAGCCACTTTGGCGATCGAGGGGCCTTTCAACATGCCCGGCGCGTTCGAAGTCCGGTTCCCCGACGGCACCCGGTTACGCCACGAGGAACCAGCTGGCGGACACTTCGAAGGCCTTCATTATGAGGCCGCGGCGGTGGCCAGGGCTGTTACCGCAGGCAGCACGCAACTCAGCCAACGGACTCTGGCGGCCTCTATCGCCACCCTGGAAGTGGCCGATGAAATTCGTCGCCAACTCGGCGTGGTGTTCCCCCATCCAAAAGCTCCTACCTTTGAAGGAAAAATATGAGTGATGTCATTCTTGGTCTTGTTGGTGTGGGTCGCATCGGCGTCATGCACGCAAACAACATCGTCGCCCTCAAGGACACCCTTGCCCGCAGGGGCGTCAATATCCGCCTGATGCTCACCGACGTTGCCACGGACCACGCGCGCTCCGTCGCAGCCGGCTTGGGTGCAGAATTCGTGCCTTCGGTGGGGGAACTGTTGGAATCCGGCATTGATGGCCTGGTCATTGCCACGGGAACGGCCACCCACCCTGAGTTGATCCGGGCCGGGGTGGATGCGGGCATCCCGGTCTTCTGCGAGAAACCAGTTGCCCTGAATGTTGCCGATGCCCTGCCCGTGCTGGACTACATCCGAGAGAACAACGGCGTGGTACAAATCGGCCATCAGCGGCGCTTTGATGCCGGCTATGTGGAGGCCAGGCGCGCCTACCAGGCCGGGGAGTTGGGATGGATCCACTCGCTGCGCGCCGTCACCTGCGATATGGCACCGCCTCCCATCGCGTTCCTGGCAACCTCGGGCGGGTTGTTCAGGGACTGCTCGGTCCACGACTTTGACATCCTCCGCTGGTTGACCGGCCGCGAAATCGTGGAGGTCTACGCCAAAGGTTCCAATAATGGCGACCCCGGGATAGGAGAAGCAGGTGATGTGGATACGGCCTTGGCGCTCATCACTTTCGACGACGGCACGGTGGGAACAGTATCTGCCAGCCGGTACAACGGGGCCGGTCACGATGTCCGCCTGGAAGTCCAAGGCTCCACGGGGTCGGTCATGGTGGGCTTGGATGAAAAGACGGCCGTGTCTTCGGCTGAACACGGAGTCACCTTTCCCCAAGGAAATCCGCATCAGACCTTTGCCGAGCGCTTTGATCAGGCCTACCGCTCAGAAATGGTGGCGTTTGTTGAACTGGTGATGGGGGAACGCGGGAACCCCTGCACCCCGGAGGACGCGGTAGCAGCCTCCCGGGTGGCGGATGCAGCTCAGGAATCGTTGGCGAGTGGTGTGGCCGTGAAGGTTGCGCTCAAGGTGTCCAGCTGACATTTCCACCCAAGAATGCCCTCCTCGCATCCACTGGATGTGAGGAGGGCATTCTCACGTCCTAAGCTAGCCGCCGAACGGCAGCCTGGGGTCGATGCCCTGGTTATCCCAGCTTTGCCGTACCCAACCGTGGTGGGGGTCGTCGCTGATCAGCCATTCACGGACGGGGCCAGGGCCTGCCATGACGTTGAGGTAGTACATGTCATAGCCTGGTGCTGCCATCGCAGGGCCATGCCAGCCATAGGGAACCAAAACAACGTCGCCGGTGCGGACCTCGGCCGAAACGTCAATGGGCCGTTCATCAGAGGCGTAAACCCGTTGGTAACCGATCGCATCGGCGTCGGACGGAGCTCCGGAACCTGCGGCTACCTGCGTCTCGAAGTAGTAGATCTCCTCGAGGTGGGTCTCGCCGTCCTTTTCCTCATCATGCTTGTGCGGGGGATAGGAGGACCAGTTGCCTGCGGGAGTGATGACCTCGCACACAATGAAGCGGTCCGCTTCCAGCGCAGCCGGCGTGCCGAAGTTATGCACCTGGCGTGAACAGTTGCCGGCGCCCCGCAATTCAACGGGCGTCTCGGCAGCCGTAACCAGCCGGGTGGGGTACGAGGCATGGGCGGGGGCAGATGCGATAGCCACACGACCGCCGTCGGAAGAGCTGATAGTGAGGGACTTTCCGGTGCCCGAGTACAGGACATCGCTGGGCCCCTGGAATACGGAGGTCCGCCCTGAAAGGGCGTGTTTGACGCCGTCCACCGTAACTGTGAAGGCTCCGTTGAGCGGCACCACAATGCGCTCCTCAGCAACAGCGGAAAGTTCGACGGCGGCGCCCGCCGCGAGGGTGGCCACCTTGAGGCCGGTGTGGGCCCAGCCCTCAACGGCAGTGGCGGAATCGGACGTGCCGAGAGAGATGTCCCACACGCCGTCGGCAGCGGAACCCAGCGGGTAAACCCAATTGGTCATGGAAGGGGAATCCTTTTGTGTCAGCTGCACCGGATTTTCGGCTTTATCAGCGTTGTACGAGTGTCATTTCAAAACTGTAGGAATCGGCGCGGTAGACGTGGTGACCCGTCTCTACATGGCGGCCGGTATCGTCAACAGCGGTGCGCTCCATGGTGACCAAGGCAGAATTTACCTCTGTCTCCAAGAGCGGCGCTTGGTAGTCATTGACGATCATGGCGCCGATACGTTGTGTGGCAAGACGGAAGTTGACGCCACCGCGGCGAAGGATCGCATAGAGGCCCTCTGCTCCAAGCATCGCCTCGTCCATGGTGGCGATGTCGTCGCGTACCCAGTTTTCCATGAGGGCCAGTGGTTTGCCCCCCACTTTTCGAAGGCGGGTGAAGTGGTACACCTTGGAGCCGGCGGGAAGTTCCAGCGCCGCAAGGGTGGCGGCGTCGGCTTCCTCATGGGAGAAGCTCAGCACGGTGGTGGTGGGCTTCTTGCCGTTGTTGGTGAGATCGTCAAAGAGGCTGGAGAGCTCCAGAGGCCGGCGAACCTGGCTGGAAACCACTTGGGTTCCTACACCGCGCTTGCGGACCAGAAGGCCCGAACGGACCAGTTCATCCATGGCCTTACGCATGGTTGGCCGGGAGAGGTTGAGCTGCGCCGCGAGGTCTATTTCGTTTTCGAGTCGGCTTCCCGGTTCCAGCACTCCGCTATGGATGGCTGCCTCAATGCCCTGGACCACCTGGTGGTAGAGGGGCACGGGAGAGGAACGGTCGATGTTGAGACCAAGTTTGGTAACCACTGGAATACCCCGGGTTTCAGGCTCCGCCCCTTGGTCTCCCTATCCGGGTGTCCGAGGGCATGTAGCCATTTGTTCGCTTGATAGGACATACTTTCTCCCTCGATGGTAGCAGCCAACTTTCAGTGGTCAAATGGTCGCCTGGCTGTAGCCCATCCGGTTCTTGATCCGGACCATTGCTTGCCACCAGACTTGGATTACTCGAAGACAACCATGACGTAAGGGAGTTTGAGTGCCATGCCCAAGACCGGAAAGAACGATCACGCCCGCAAGAACGAACTGCCGTCAACCCTTCAACGCTCGGAGCAGAAGGCCCAGGACACCTTTGCGAAGACCTACGACTCGGCAATGGAGACCTATGACAACGATCCAAGCCGGGCGGCGCGGACTGCTTTCGCGGCTCTGAAACACAGTTACGAGAAGGTGGGTGATCATTGGGAGCCCAAAGAGGAGCGCGGACCTTCCGATGACCGGGCCGAGGGGGGTATCAACTCCAGCAAGCCCACAGCCGGGGGAGTGGATGCCCATGCTTCCAAGGAGCACCTTTACCGGCGGGCCAAGGAAATGGATATCAAGGGTCGTTCGAAGATGGACAAGGATGAGCTGGTGGAGGCGCTGCAGAAGGCCAACGACGCGGCAACCCGGAAGGCACGGGAGAGCTAGATGCCCGGCGAATGCACAAGCGTCAGCAGGCCAGCCGTCCTGCCTCTGGACGGATGGTAAGTATCCTGATATTTCTGGAGTGACTCCAGGACATCCAGTTAGTTGAGGTGCATGATGGCGGATCGCATCACCGATATTTGGGGAACACGGACACCGTTTGCGGCCGGCGGAGACTGGCCGGCCCGCGTTGACTTCGCCTTGAACGGGAATCTCAAGGAAGACGACGTCGATCACTGGGTTCAATCTGCCTGCGTGCTGTGCAGCAATGGCTGCGGCTGTGACATTGCCGTCAAAGACGGGGTCATGGTGGGCATTCGTGGACGTGCTCAGGATCGCGTGAACAAGGGACGCCTCGGTCCGAAAGGCCTGTTCGCCAGTTGGCAGGGAGTTGTCAACAAGGACCGCCTCACCCGGCCCCTCATCCGCGAGGGCGGTCGCCTGGTAGAGACTGATTGGGACACGGCCATGAGCAGGGTTGTGGAACGCAGCAAGCAACTTTTGGCGGACAAGGGACCCCTGAGTCACGGCTTCTACACCAGCGGCCAGCTCTTCCTGGAGGAGTACTACGCTTTGGCCGTGATCGGCAAGGCAGGCATTGGGACTCCCCATATGGACGGCAACACCCGGCTCTGCACAGCTACGGCAGCCACCGCACTCAAGGAAACCTTCGGAGCTGACGGTCAACCCGGCGCCTATGAAGACATTGACAGCTGCGATGCGATCTTCCTCTACGGCCACAACATGCCGGAGACACAGACAGTCCTCTGGTCCCGCGTCCTGGACCGCCTTGAGGGGCCAACGCCGCCCAAGCTGGTCTGCGTTGATCCGCGCAACACAGAGGTCGCGAGGCACGCAAACGTTCACTTGGCGGTCAGGCCGGGTACCAATCTGGCGCTCATGCACGCCCTGATCCGCGAAGTGCTGGAGAACGGTTGGTTGGATGCCCGTTATATCCAAGAGCACACCCTTGGCTTTGACGAGTTGAAAGGCACAGTGGAGCAATGGACGCCTGAGGCTGCTGCCGACGTCTGCGGGGTCGCCGCTGCCGACATCAGGGAAGCAGCGCGAATCTTCGGCACCTCAAGCAACGTACTGTCCACGGTCCTCCAGGGCTTCTATCAATCCTCACAGGCCACCGCCTCCTCATGCCAGGTCAACAACCTGCACCTGCTGCGGGGCATGCTCGGGAGGCCCGGAGCCGGACTCTTGCAGATGAACGGTCAACCCACAGCACAGAACAACAGGGAATGCGGTGCCGATGGCGACCTTCCGGGCTTCCGTAACTGGGGCAACCAGGAGCACATAGGGGAACTTGCGAAGCTGTGGAATGTGGACCCGGCCATCATTCCCCACTGGGCACCGCCCACCCACGCCCTGCAGATCTTCCGCTACGCAGAGCAGGGATCCATCAATTTCCTCTGGGTGTCAGCCACCAACCCTGCGGTGTCCATGCCTGAGCTTCATCGCATCCGGGACATCCTGGCAAAACACGAACTGTTCCTGGTGGTTCAGGACATGTATCTGACCGAAACGGCGCAACTGGCCGACGTTGTCCTGCCCGCGGCCGCCTGGGGCGAAAAGACAGGCACGTTCACCAACGCCTCCCGTGTGGTCCACCTTTCGGATAAGGCCGTGGATCCTCCCGGTGTTGCCCGCAGTGATCTGTCGATATTCCTGGACTACTCCCGGCGCATGGGATTCACAACCTTGGACGGTTCGCCCCTGCTCACCTGGGAAGGCGCTGAAGAGGCGTTCGAGGCGTGGAAGGAATGCTCGCGGGGACGGCCATGTGACTACACGGGGTTGACGTACGCCAAACTTCGCGGCGGCAGCGGAATACCTTGGCCCTGCAATGACGGGAATCCTGACGGCACCACCCGGCTCTACGCAGATGGCCTCTTTCCTACTGATCCTGATTATTGCGAAAATTATGGGCATGACTTGCTCACGGGAGCAGAAGTGGAACCCGCGTCCTATCGCGCTTCGGCACCCAACGGCAGGGCTTTTCTGAAGACCACTCAGTACCATCCGCCGCACGAGGAACCTGACAGCGACTATCCACTCCGTTACACCACAGGCCGAACTGCCTATCACTTCCACACCCGTACCAAGACGGCGCGCTCCCGTGAACTGAATGCGGCAGCCCCCAAAATGTGGGTGGAGATATCCGTGAAGGATGCCTCGGAGCTGGGAATTTCCGAGGGCGACATCGTGCGCGTCACCTCTCGAAGGGGACGTATTGAAGCTCCTGCCCGTGTAAGCGGGGTCCGCCCAGGGACGGTCTTTGCGCCGTTCCACTACGGCTACTGGGACAGCGGCGCCGACGCCGGAGAAACAAGCCGGCACGCCACTGCTGCCAACGAACTGACCCTCACTGAATGGGATCCGGTGTCCAAGCAGCCGATCTTCAAGAACGCAGCCGTCAAGGTGGAAAGGCTCGGAAACGGTACCGGGCCGGCCCCGGCGCCCGCCACCACCGCGTCCCGGCCGGAAGGGCGGCAGCTGTGAACCTCCATATCTACCTTGGACTGCTCCACCGGGGTGAACAGACACTGGCAAGCTCATTCCGCCAGGTTTCCGAAGGTCACGGCGACGAGCCGGATATCCATTTCCTGTGTCAAAGCCTGGCCGCGCAGTGCGAGCATCACGTGGACCTCTTGTCACCTGTTGTTGAGCGCTATGGGGAAGGGGGCTCGGATGACGAGCCGGAACGGCTCCACGCCCAGGGACTCTCGGAAACCCGCAGCGGGCCGGTAGGCCTTCTACGGGATCTGCAGGACCTTTATGTGCTGGCCGGCTTGGTGGACATTACCTGGACTGTGGTGGAACAAGCAGGACAGGCCCTTCGCGATGCTGCTTTGTTGTCCGTGGTGGAACAATGCCATCAAGAGACAGAAGTCCAACTCCGCTGGATCACAACTCGAATCAAGCAGGCTGCGCCCCAAGCGCTGCTCGTTGCCGAATGAGTAATTCCAAGGCCGGGATCATGGCGCAGCTGTGGCATGAGTGTGCACTCTCACATAGGAGAGGCGTGCGCCAAATATGCAGGAACGGGTCCACACCGGCATAGTTAACGTCTTGGGGTTGCACTTTATGGGTACAGTCACCGCATGAAGGCAGGACAGAAACGAACAGGGGCTTAACTTGGCAGGGAATGCGACCTTCCGGCACAGCAACACCGCGCTGCTCTCGGTGAGCAGCGTAGAGGCTCCGAGGATAGTGAGCTCCACGGATTTCGACCGGAGATTGGCTTCGACCCTGCAGCGGCTGAAGTTTCCACCACGATTGCTGGAGCGGGTTGCGGGCATCACGCACCGTCGCTGGTGGGCCGACGGCACTTCATTCGACGACGCCGCTGTGGAAGCAGGGGCAAAAGCCTTGGCTGAGGCGGGCGTAGAAGCCTCGGAAATCGGTTTGTTGATCAACACTTCCGTGACCAGGCGCAACCTCGAACCCTCCGTGGCGGTCAAGATTCACCACGAACTCGGCCTGCCGTCCTCGGCCATGAACTTTGACTTGGCCAACGCCTGCCTCGGGTTTGTGAACGGCTTGATCCTGGCAGCCAATATGATCGATTCGGGGCAGATCAAGTACGCGGTGATCGTCAATGGCGAGGACGCACAGGGCACACAGGAAGCCACCTTGGCCCGGCTCCAGCGGCCTGAAACCACGCGCGAAGACTTCAACCGCGAATTCGCCACGCTCACACTTGGATCAGGGGCTGCAGCGGCGGTCCTCGGCCCCGTTGATGAGCACCCGGGGGCGCACCGGCTTGTTGGAGGCGTCATGCGTGCGGGCACCGAACATCATGAACTGTGTGTTGGGGGCATCGATGGCATGCACACCGACACCAAGGGATTGCTCGACGGCGGTCTGCAGCTTGTGGTGGATGCCTGGCATGAGGCCCAGCCTGAGTGGGATTGGGCCAGCATGGACCGCTACGTCACTCATCAGGTCAGCAACGCCTATACGCAAGCGATCATCAACGCCATAGATCTGGACCCGGACAAGGTGCCCATCACTTTCCCCCACTGGGGCAATGTGGGTCCTGCATCGCTTCCCATGACACTCGCGGCCCAAGCACAGTCGTTGACCTCAGGTGACCGCGTCCTGTGCATGGGCGTGGGTTCCGGACTGAACGCAGGAATGGTGGAAATCGTTTGGTAGCCGCCAACTGGCCCGGCGTGGACCCTCAATGGTCCCGCACCGTCCGGGTTAACTCCACCTCGGAGGTGGATGCGCCGGGGGCAGTCCGCCGCTGGCATGTGCTGGATAACGGGACCGAACTCACGCGCCGCGGC
Organism: Arthrobacter sp. 9V; assembly: GCF_902506065.1. Lineage (GTDB taxonomy): Bacteria > Actinomycetota > Actinomycetes > Actinomycetales > Micrococcaceae > Arthrobacter. The sequence goes on along the minus strand of NZ_LR732912.1, from coordinate 2,284,673 downwards.
CTGACTCCCATCGGTACCTTGCTGTGTGTGCACGGCAACCCTACCTGGTCCTATCTGTGGCGAACCCTGCTGAGCGCGGGAGCAGACCCGGACCATCCGTGGCGGGTTGTGGCCGTGGACCAGCTGGACATGGGCTATTCCGAGCGCACCGGCACCTTCCGGCGCTTGGCTGACCGGATCAATGATCTCGGTGACCTCACGGACAACCTGGGCCTGGAGGGGCCGGTGGTGACGGTTGGCCATGACTGGGGTGGAGTCATCAGCATGGGCTGGGCGCTGGAGCACCCGCAACTCCTGGCAGGCGCGGTGCTGACCAACACCGCCGTGCACCACCCGGCGGATACGCCCATCCCGGCAGCTCTCCGGCTTGCCTTGCACCCCGCGGTGCACCGGTGGGGAACCACGACGTCGGACGCCTTCCTGCGCGTGACGCACTCACTGGCCCACCCGCCGCTGCAGGATGAGGTGCGAAGGGCGTTCATGGCTCCCTACCGTGGAGCCGGGCGCCGCGCCGGGGTGGGGAACTTTGTTGCGGACATCCCTGCAGACCCAACCCACCCCAGCTACCCAACGCTGAGCAAAGTAGCGGAGGGGTTGCGCGGGCTGGAGGTTCCTGCCCTGATGCTATGGGGTCCCAGAGATCCGATCTTCTCGGATCGGTACCTCAAGGACCTTATTGGCCGTCTCCCGCACGCGGACGTGCATCGCTTTGAAGGGGCCGGACACCTCGTGGCGGAGGACAGGGATATCGCCGCGCCGATCTTTGACTGGCTTGCCTTGCACGGCAGCGAAATCAAGGGTGATGCCGCTCCGCTGACTGAAGCTACCGACGGCCACCAGTCCCACAAGCCAGCCGAAAAAGTGGAGCCAGCCCACAAAGTGGAGCCAGCCGGAGAAGAGAAGGCAGCATTCCGCCCCCTTCGGGACTCGCTCAGTGAGATGGCGTCGGGACCCGCCAAGGAAGAAGTCGCTGTTGCAGAGATGGCGCCCGACGGCAGCGTGAGTCGTTCGCTCAGCTGGCAGCAATTGGACCGGAAGATCGCGGATCTGGTGGAGGGCTTGCGGGAAGCCGGAGTGGGCCGTGGCAGCCGCGTCAGTCTGATGGTTCCGCCGGGCACCGAGCTGACCGTGGCGCTGTACGCCTGCCTGACCTTGGGTGCGGTAGTGGTTGTGGCCGACGCCGGCTTGGGGATCAAGGGAATGAGCCGCGCGGTGAAGGGCGCTACCGCCGACTTCCTGATCGGCATCGAGAAGGCGTTGGCAGCTGCCTCGGTACTTGGCTGGCCGGGACGCCGGATCAGCGTTCAGGATCTCCCAACCGCCCGCCGTCGGATCCTCGGCGTCGAGACCTCACTGGCTGCCTTGGCAAGAAGCGGCACAAAAACCGCCGCCGAACGCTCCAAAGATTTGCACATGGACAAGGTGGACCCGGATGCTCCGGCCGCTGTGCTTTTTACCTCCGGCTCCACGGGCCCAGCCAAGGGCGTGCTGTACACCCACCGGCAGTTGGCTGCGATGCGGGACACGGTTGCGGCCACGTTCGGGATCCGTGCAGGTTCCCGGCTGGTGGCGGGGTTCGCGCCGTTTGCGTTGCTGGGCCCCGCGCTGGGGGCCGTATCGGTGACCCCTGCCATGGACGTCACCGCCCCCCGCACTTTGACGGCCCGGGCACTGGCGGAAGCAGTACGTGCCATTGAGGCGACTGTAGTCTTCGCTTCTCCGGCTGCTTTGCGTAACGTCGTGGCCACTCGGGATAACCTCAGCGGGTCGCTCAAAAAGGCTCTCGAAGAAGTGGAGTTGCTCCTGTCTGCCGGTGCGCCGGTGCCGGAGTCACTCCTGGCCGACGTGCAACAGTTGATGCCCCAGGCTTCCCTTCATACGCCCTACGGGATGACGGAGGCTTTGCCGGTCACAGACATCAGCTTTGAGGAAATTCGGGCCGCTGGCGCGGATGCTGTGGCCGGGTCTGTACTTGGAGCCGGCAACGGGGTCTGCGTGGGCACGCCCGTGCATGGCGCCCGGTTGGCGATCAGTCCGCTGGAGGCCGATGGAACCGCATCCGGAGAGCATCGAGGCACCGAAGCCGGTGTGACCGGGGAAATCCTGGTCAGCGCGCCGCACGTAAAAGAAGCCTATGACAGGCTTTGGCTGACCCAACGGGAGAGCGTCGGCGTGAAGGGATGGCACCGAACGGGAGATGTAGGCCACTTCGATGCTGCCGGCCGTCTGTGGGTGGAGGGACGCCTTGCCCATGTGGTGACGGCGCCGGGGGCTGTAGTGACGCCGGTTGGTGCCGAGCAATCCATTGAACGCCTGGACACTGTGCGGATGGCCGCCATCGCCGGAGTGGGCCCTTTGGGGACGCAAGCTGTGGTGGCCGTCGTCGAGACCGTTCCCCCTGCTTCCAAAGCCGGTCCGGCAGCGCCGCAACTGGCAGCGAGTGTCCGACGAGCAGCCTCCGAGGCGGGCGTCGATGTCAGCGCCGTGCTCGTAGTCCCCGCACAACCCACCGACATCAGGCATAACGCCAAGATCGACCGGACCCGCTTGGCACGTTGGGCCTCACGGGTGCTGGCCGGCGGCCGTCCGGGGAAGCCATGAGGGTACTTGTCACCGGCGCCAGCGGACTCCTTGGAGGCGAGGTGGCCCGGCAGCTGGTGCGTCAGGGCCATGACGTAGCATCGTTTCAGCGCCGCCCTTCAGGGGTGGACGGCGTGGAAGACTTCCGGGGATCCATTAACGACGACGACGCCCTCCAGCGCGCACTGGATGGTGCAGAGGGAGTGGTCCACCTCGCTGCCAAAGTATCCATCACCGGGCACGCGGCCGAATTTGATGCCGTAAATGTTGAAGGCACCCGCCTGCTGCTGCGCCTTGGCCGGGCTGCCGGAGTGCGGGACATGGTGTTTGTCTCCTCACCGTCTGTTGCCCACTCCGGTGCAGCCATCATGGGCTCCGATGCGGAGCAAGCTGACCCGCCGCATGCGCGCGGTGACTATGCCCGTACCAAGGCCGAGGCTGAATTGCTGGCCCTCGCGGCCGACGGTGCCGATTTGCGGGTGGCAGCAGTGCGCCCCCACATTGTGTGGGGGCCCGGCGACACCCAGTTGGTTGAACGCGTTCTGGCGCGCGCGGGACGCGGCAGGCTACCACTGCTTGACTCCGGCGCTGCCCTGATCGACACAACGTATGTGGACAACGCCGCTTCGGCAATCGTCGCAGCGCTGCACCGTATGGAATACGTCCATGGCAAAGCCGTGGTGGTCAGCAACGGTGAGCCCAGACCCATCGGCGAGCTGCTGGCAGGCATTTGCGCGGCAGGCGGGGTGGCCCCGCCGTCGTGGTCTGTTCCAGGTGAGTTGGCGCGGGCAGCCGGAGCGGTAGTGGAGAAATTGTGGATCCGGGCAGGACGCCAAGAGGAGCCGCCCATGACCCGGTTCCTCGCTGAGCAGCTCTCTACCGCCCATTGGTTCGATCAACGCGCCACCCGCGACCTCCTCAACTGGACACCTGCCGTCTCCATTGATCAAGGACTGGCAAAGCTGGCCGAGTACTACGGAGGGGACATCACGTCAGGTGGTCAAAGTCTCCCCGTGTCCAAGCTGCATGCCGCCGGGCAGAGTCCAGCAGGGCGTCTTTCGCTCCGAAAGAAATGACGTTGTTGAAGTTGCCGTAGATCCGGTCGAACTCAAGCTTTCCCAGTTGGGCCGCGATTCGCAGCGCCACCGCTCCGGAGAGTGGCAAGCGATTCGGGTAGCTGCGCATGAAGGCGACCGTGCGCCGATCAGGGTTGGGAAAAACGCTGTCACCGGTCAGCAGAACCCCTTTTCCGTCAGCACCGGCGGCCCAGTGCGCTACAGCACTGCCCGGGAAGTGCCCGCCTGTCTGGTGCAGGGCCAACCCCTCGGAAATCGAAACGGTGCCGGTCCAATAAGCGATGCTTGGGTCTGTGCGGCCGAGCCATTCCCGGTCTGCCTCCGCCACCAGGACCGGAACGTTGCCAAGGCGGCGCGACCATTCCACCTGCACACCAAACATGTGCGGATGACTGGCGGCGATCGCCACAACCGGACCGTGCTCAAGGATCGATTGCACAGCTTCGTCATCGAGAAAACCCACAGGATCCCAGAGCAATGAGCCCTGCGAGGTCACCACAAGCTGGGCAGTTTGGCCAATACCGACCTTCGGCTCAGTACTGACCGCTATGAGTCCGGGTTCATTTTGCTCCAGCACGGCCTGACCTCCACTTTGGGCGAGCTGGTCCAAACTAAGCCAGTGTTGTCCGTCCTCGGGGACATACTGCCGATCGTCGGCACAGATCGGACAGAGATCCGGTATGGGTTCCTCGCGTTCCACGGCACAGGTGGCGCAGATCAGCATCGAAAGTCCTTTCCGCAGTACGTGGTTTCCGGTTGCTCCACCACGTGGCCATAAATGATCACCATGCTTACTATTGTGGAGCAGCGGAAGATGGACCGGGATACCACACTAGGAGCGGACATGGCACTGAGCAAGGGAACACACGTGGAGTGGAACACCCCGCAGGGCAAGACGCACGGAAAGATCGTGGAAAAGAAGACGAGTGACTTTGAACTGGATGGAAACAAACACGTGGCCAGTGAGGACGAGCCCCAGTACGTGGTGGAATCCGGGAAAACCGGTGCCAGGGCAGCGCACAAGGGCTCCGCATTGACTGAAAAGAGCTAGGGGTGGCACGGCATCACGAGGTGGTGATCATCGGCGGGGGCAATGCCGGCGTGTCCCTGGCCGCACGTTTGAAGCGGTACGGCATCAAGGACATTGCCCTGATCGAACCCAAGGAGCACCACCTCTACCAGCCGCTGTTCTCCCATATTGCCGGTGGCAGGGCGCTGGTGAAGGAAGCCGTCCGGAGCCAGGAATCCGTAACGCCCAAGGGCGTGGCGTGGATCAAGGACAGGGCAATGGATGTGGACGCCAAGTCCAATTCGGTGGCGCTGGCCTCCGGTTCAACAGTGACCTACGAGCACCTTGTGGTGTGCCCGGGACTGCAGTATCACTGGGATGCAGTGCCGGGGCTGGCAGCGTCCGTGCACTCGCCGTATGGTGCATCGCACTACGAGTTTGAGCTTGCCCCGAAACTTTGGACACTGTTGAGCTCCATGACCTCCGGCACGGTCATCTTCACCATGCCCCCGGGGCCGGTCAAATGCGCTGGAGCGAGCCAGAAACCCATGTACCTGGCCTGTGACTACTGGAGGGAGCAGGGCGTCCTGGAGAGCATCCGGGTTGTGATGGTCCAGCCTTATCCCACAGTTTTCGGCATCCCCGAGGTTGACCGTGAGCTTGACCGCAATATCGCCGAGTACGGCATCGAACTGCGGACAAACAGCGAACTCGTGGCAGTGGATGCTGCCGATCGCGTGGCCACTATCCGCAACAACAAGGACAACAGCTCGGAGGAACTGCGCTACGACGTCCTCAACGCCGTTCCGCCCCAGTCAGCACCGGACTGGCTCAAAACGACGGACTTGCCGGCGCCTGGAGACCATCACGGCTTTGTGGAGGTGGACACGCGGACGTTGCGGCATTCGAGGTACCCCAACGTCTGGTCACTGGGGGACGCTGCGGGAACTGCCAACTCGAAGGCCGGCGGCGCGCTCCGTAAGCAGACAAAGGTCCTGGCGAAGAATCTGCTCTCGGCACGAAAAGGCGAAGCTCTCAGCGCGAAGTACAACGGATATTCCGTGTGTCCGTTTACTGTTTCCCGGAGAACCGTGGTCTTTGCCGAGTTCGATGCCAATTACCAACCGATGCCCACCATCCCCAAGGTGCCCACATGGAAGGAAAGCCGGCTCTCCTGGTGGGTGGATCGCGACATGTTCCCGCAGGTGTACTGGCACCTTATCCTCAAAGGCCGGGCGTAAGATTCGCCAAGAGACCGGTCAGGCCAATAGGCCCGGCCGGTCTCCCGTTACGTACTTTGTATTGTGAACGTTAAGTTCTGAACCTTATGTTCTGAACTCAGGCGGGCTGAATGTTTTCAGCCTGCGGGCCTTTGGGGCCCTGCGTGATGTCGAATTGGACCTTTTGGTTCTCCTCCAGCGAACGGTATCCGCTGGACGTGATTGCTGAGTAGTGAGCAAACACGTCCGGGCCTCCATCGTCCGGGGCGATGAATCCGAAACCCTTTTCAGCGTTAAACCACTTGACTGTTCCTGTTGCCATGCCTTTATTTCCTTCACCCGGGTCGCTGGTCGGTCCCGCTGGTCGGTTTGCCGTCCCTGCCACTCACGTTATGAGCCTATGGGCCGGTTCCGCCGGGGGCAACACTTTCGGCAGGCTTCCGGGCAAACAAGTTCCCTGCGCAGCGTCAGTTGCGCAGCGTCAGGCTTTTGGCGGGCGCAGCCCGGCGGTCAGCGCTTCCGGGCGGCGCAACCGGCGAAGCGCCAGCAAAGGAAACAGGAGCACCGAGAGCATCCCTGCACCGATGAGGGCGGACGAAATTCCAGTGGTGATCAGTCCGTGTTCCCGGCCAATGGTCGTCACGGCCACGATGATGGGCAGCGCTGTGGCACCGAACAGCATGAGCGCACCTTTGTCCCTTGGGCTGGACCCGGGGGGTGCTGCGAGCAATGAGGGCAGGCCACGGATGATCAGCAGTAGGACAAGGAACAGCGGGACCATAGCCAGGGCGAAGGGGCTGGAGGTCAGGGCGCCCAGATCGAAATCAATGCCGGTGTCGATGAAGAAGATGGGTACCAGGAAACCGAAAGCTACGGCATCGATCTTCGTCTCAATAGTCTTCCTGTCCGATTCAGGAGCGCGTGCTATGGTCACCTTCCACAAAACCCCAGCGGCAAAGGCACCCAGCAGCATATCCAGTCCCAAGACCATGCTGAGCACCACCAGCGAACTGAGAATCAACAGGATGGACCGCATGGCGAACTGGCTGCTGGTGTGCAGAGTCGCCGATACTTGGGCGTGGAACAGAGTGTGCCGCGCTTGGGAAGCCAGGTAGATTGCCACTCCGGTCAAGAGAACGAACCCCAGAAGGACTCCTGATGCCACTCCCGGTTGTTTGCTGCTGAAGAACAGCGAGATGGCAATCAGCGGACCAAATTCGCCGGCAGCGCCCACGGCAGTGACTGCCACACCGATTGGCGAAGTTGAGGCGCCGGCGTCGCGGAGGATGGGGAGCAACGCGCCCAAGGCCGTTGAGCACAAGGCAACGCCGATGATCACGGCAGCCTCCGGGGAGGGAACCAGGACAAAACCTGCCCCGATGCCCGCCGCCAAGGAGATCACCCAGCCTGTGGAGGCGCGGTAGACGGGTTGTCCGCGGATGGCTGTGAAGTCAATTTCGTTGCCCGCCACGAAGAACAGCATGGCCAGCCCGAAGTCGGCCAGTGTATCGGTGAACGAGGTGGATTGGACCCAGCCCAGGAGGCTGGGACCTAAGAGGATGCCAAGGAGAATCTCAAAGACCACGATCGGCACTTTGACCCAGCGATTAAGGAACCTGCCGGCAAGAGGAGCAACCACCGCCATGAGGGCGATCAGGACCAGCGACGTGGACAAGCCTTGCATCGGCAGTGCCTCCGGTACCTCGGCTGCTTCAAGGAAAAGTACTCCCAAGCTACCGCCACGCGCCGCTGTCCGCCATAACTGCTGCGCTGCAGATCATGCGCGGTTTCAGGGCGCCGGCCGGCCCGGCCATTGTTTACCCGCCCATGGGTCGTAGTCTGCAATGAGTTCCTCTTGGGGCGGACGCCGGTCTTCGGGAATATGTTGAAGGTTAATCCGCACCCGGTACCAGAGCGAGCTGGATCCCCGCATCCCGTCCACCAGGACGTCGGCGGGATGCAGCAGGGAAACAACATCCTGATGCCGGGCCTTCCACTCATCCAGTGCCGCCTGGGCCTCGGGTTTGGTCTTGGTCCGGGCCAGCTCGATGAGCGGCATGGTTGAAACCCGGCGACCGGATCCGTCTCCGCTCCTGGGTGCTTTCTCAGCAGGACCAAGCTCAGCTGCAAGGGCCAACAGTCGGTCCAGCGAGCCGGCAGCCTGGTCGATTCCTGTGTGGGGGTCACCCATATCCCGGAAACGTGCGGGCACTGTGCGGACGGTGAACTGCCCTGGGCGTGCGGATCGGACTTCTTCCCATGTGAGCGGGGTTGAGACGCGGGCGTCGGGGCGGGAACGAACCGAGTAGGCGGAAGCTACGGTGCGGTCCTTGGCGTTCTGGTTGAAGTCCACAAACACGCTCTCACCGCGTTCCTCTTTCCACCATTTGGCCGTTGCAAGTCCGGGAGCGCGATTTTCCACTTCGCGGGCAAGTGTTTCCGCGGCGAGGCGAACGTCGCGGTAAGACCACTGCGGTGCAATGCGGACCAGGATGTGGAGCCCTCGGGAGCCGCTCGTCTTCGGCCAGCCCACCAAGCCGACGTCGTCCAGTACCTCCTGAGCTACATAGGCGGTGTCAACAATCCGGGACCAGTCGACTCCGGGCATCGGGTCCAGGTCAACCCGTAGTTCGTCGGGGTGGTCAAGGTCCTCGGCGCGTACAGGGTGTGGATTGAGGTCCAGGCATCCCAGGTTCACCACCCATGCAAGGCCGGCAGCATCCCGGATCACCGTTTCCTCTGCGGAGGTACCGGAGGAGTAATGGAGTGTTGCCGTGTCAATAAAGCCAGGGTGGTTCTCGGGCACGCGCTTTTGAAAGAACGGTTCGGCGTCGATGCCCTTGGGGAAGCGCTTGAGCACCATGGGGCGGCCCCCTGCCCCACGTAGTGCCCCTTCGGCCACGGCGAGGTAGTAGTTCACCAGGTCCAGCTTGGTCACCCCCGGCTCAGGAAACACCACCTTGTCCGGGTTGGAGATTCGGACCTCGTGGCCGGCGATGTTGAGGATCTCAGCCGGGGGCTTCGATGGGTTCATGCGGCAACGCTAGCAATTAACCGGTCACCGGGCCAGAGCATTGTTCAGGAAAATGCGTAGACAGGGTTCGCTTCGGGTCCATAAATTCGGTAGCTGGCTTTAAAAATATAAGTTGATATGGTGTTGTCATACCCAAATATTGAAGGAGAAAAAATGTCCGGTAAGTCGCCATCCAGTTCCAAATCCAAGAAGTCCGGCAAGTCCATACTGGAAAAGCGGGCAGAAAAAAGAGCGAAGGCTGAAGGCAGTGAAAACCTCTTTGCGAAGCCTAGGAAAAACCAGCGCTAAAGAGCAGCTGCCTGCCCTGTGAGGCTGGAAAGGAGAGGTGTTGACATGGAGAAAAGGAACTTCAAGCTATGCCGAAGCTAATTTATGCTCTAATTATTCCTGCACAGCTCAATGCGCCTGTTCGTGTAGAGCCCACCGAGAATTCAGTCGAAAATTATCAGTCCCTTGTGGCAGGAAATATTGAAGCAATAACGGGAAATGGCTGGCATGTTCTTCTGAACGACCAAGCAATGCACCTCCCTTTGCCCCTGAACCCGCGCGCTGAAGTCCTGATCCGGGAGGCGGGCGTTCCCCTTGAGGACACCGTTGGTGGAACTGCCGTTTTCCTCGGTCACGGCAGCAGCGGCAACGACGCAAATGTGCCGGGCCACGTGGTGAGCCTGGCGGAGCGCCTCTTCGAGACTCGGCTGGCAGCTTAAGCCGCAGGCATTCCCAGGTGAGACCGGGTGGGGCCGACTATATTGGCCCTGTCAGCCCACCACCACCACTGAGGGAGCCTGCACACTATGGCCAAGGAACTTGCCACCCAACTCATCGAACAACTCCAGGCTGCCGGGGTGCAGCGGATCTACGGAATTGTTGGCGACAGCCTGAATCCAATCGTGGATGCTGTACGGCAAACAGGAGGCTCAAAGAAGGGCGGCATCGACTGGATCCATGTTCGCCATGAGGAAGCAGCAGCCTTTGCAGCTGCTGCGGAGGCCCAATTGACGGGCAAGTTGGCTGTGTGCGCGGGGTCATGCGGCCCCGGCAATCTGCACCTGATCAACGGGCTGTACGACGCAAATCGCACGGGGGCGCCTGTACTGGCTATCGCTTCGCACATCCCCAGCAAGCAGATCGGCAGCGGATTCTTCCAGGAAACCCATCCGGACCGTTTGTTCAATGAATGCTCCGTGTATTCGGAAATGATCAGTACCGCCGAACAAGCGCCACGGGTCATGCACAGCGCTATTCAGAACGCCCTAGGGCTTGGGGGAGTCGCTGTTGTCACCCTGCCGGGCGACATCGCCGGCATTGAGGCTACGGCGCCAACTCCACTTCCTGCCACGTTCCGGCCAGCCGTTTTGGTTCCGGATCCGGAAAGCGTCCGCGATCTGGCGGACGCCATCAACGACGCCGGTAAGGTTGCCATTTTCGCCGGAGCGGGCGTCGAAGGCGCCCACGATGAACTGATCGCCTTGGCCGAATTGGTCAACGCGCCCATTGGTCATTCCCTACGTGGCAAGGACTTCGTCCAGTACAACAACCCTTTCGATATTGGCATGACCGGGCTGCTCGGCTATGGAGCGGCAGCGGAGGGCATTGAAGACGCAGACTTGCTCATCCTGCTCGGCACCGACTTTCCCTACGACCAATTCCTGCCGGACACCCGTACGGCCCAGGTGGACAGGGCCGCACAGCGGCTGGGACGGCGAACCGACGTCGACGTTGCAGTTCATGGCGATGTCCTGCCCACCCTGACGGCCCTGCTGCCGTTGGTCACGCCGAAGAAGAACCGGCGTTTCCTTGACCAGATGCTGAAGAAGCATGATCGCCTGATGAACAAGGCCGTGGGTGCCTACACGCGCAAAGTGGAGAAGAAGCAGCCCATCCACCCGGAGTACGCCGCTTCACTTCTGGACCAAGTGGCGGCGGAGGACGCTGTCTTCACAGCCGATACCGGCATGTGCAATGTCTGGACCGCGCGTTACATCAACCCGCTGGGCACCCGCAGGCTGATCGGCTCGTTCCTCCACGGATCCATGGCCAACGCCCTTCCACACGCCATTGGCGCGCAGGTGGCTTATCCCGGACGCCAGGTCATTTCCGTCTCGGGCGACGGTGGACTGTCCATGCTGCTGGGTGAGCTCATCACGGTGGCCGCGCACCAGCTGCCGGTGAACGTGGTGGTCTTCAACAACTCCACGCTGGGCATGGTGAAACTGGAAATGCTGGTGGATGGGCTTCCGGATTTCGGCGTGGACGTGCCGGACGCCAACTACGCTGCAGTGGCCCGGGCCTTGGGTTTCCATGCCGTGCGCGTGACGGATCCTGCGGACATCGAGTCAGCGTACCGGGCGGCCTTCGCGCACCCGGGGCCGTCGTTGGTGGAGCTCATCACTGATCCCAATGCCCTGTCCATTCCGCCGAAAATTTCGGGCTCGCAGGTCATTGGCTTCGCTACGGCCATGTCCAAAGTGGTGCTGAACCGCGGTGCCGGGGAGGCCGTCAGCATGGCGCGCAGCAATCTGCGCAATATTCCCCGGCGTTAGGTTCAGAGTCCGCGCGCGGCGGTCAGGTAGGGTGCGGTCCGGCTCGTTGAGGAACCCGCGACGACGGTTGGCGGGCCGGCCACCATGATCTGCCCACCGGCATCGCCACCGCCGGGACCCAGATCGATCACCCAGTCCGCACCTGCCACAACATCCATCTCATGTTCGACCACGATGACCGTGTTCCCGGCATCCACAAGCTTGTGCAACTGGGCCATCAGGAGTTGGACGTCTGCCGGGTGCAATCCGGTGGTGGGTTCATCCAGCAGGTACAGGGTGTGGCCGCGCTGGATGCGCTGCAGCTCGGTGGCGAGTTTGATGCGCTGTGCTTCGCCGCCGGAAAGTTCCGTGGCGGGCTGGCCCAGGCGAAGATAGCCCAAGCCCACCTCTCGAAGTGTTTGGAGGCTGCGGGCGACGCCGGGAAGTTCAGCCAGGAACTCAGATGCTGCGTTCACGGTCATGCCCAGGACCTCGGCTATGGTGCATCCACGGTAGGTGACTTCCAACGTTTCGGGATTGAAGCGTGAACCGTGGCATTCGGGGCAGGGGCCGTAACTGCCAGGGAGGAACAGCAACTCCACGGAGACAAAGCCTTCACCCTGGCACGTTTCGCACCGGCCTCCGGCTACGTTGAAGGAGAACCGTCCTGCGCCATAGCCGCGGGAACGTGCTTCATCGGTGGCGGCGAACTCCTTCCGGACTCCGTCGAAGAGTCCGGTGTAGGTAGCCAGGTTGGAGCGAGGCGTCCGACCGATGGGTTTTTGGTCCACCTTGACGAGGCGATCCAGCTGGTGGAGGCCGGACACCAGCCCCACGGCGTCGGGTGTTTGTGGAGTGGCTGCAGCTTGGTTTCCTGATTCAGGAGTTTCCGGATGAAGCGCAGCGCCCACCACTTCGGCGAGAACGTGGCTGACCAAGGTGGACTTACCCGAGCCGGACACGCCTGTCACTGCTGTCAATACGCCCAACGGGAACTCAGCGTGGACGTCGCGAAGGTTGTGCCTGTTGATGTTGTGAAGTGTGAGCCATTCTTTCGGTGGCCTTGGCTTTGCCTGTTGACTCGCATTATCCGATCGAAGAGGTTCATGCGGAGACGGCGCAAATTCCGGGAACAGGAAGGGCCGCGTCACGGATTCCTGTACAGCTGCCAGCCCGGCCACCGGGCCGCTGTAGAGGATGTGCCCTCCGCCCTCACCCGCGTCCGGACCAACGTCGACCAACCAGTCGGCCGCCCGGACAAGATCCATGTTGTGCTCCACCACGAACACAGAGTTTCCTGAGCTCTTCAGCTGGTTGAGCACCGCGAGCAGCGGCTCGGCATCGGCCGGGTGAAGTCCGGCGGACGGTTCATCAAGTACATAGATGACGCCGAAAAGCCCCGAGCGCAGTTGTGTGGCTATCCGGAGGCGCTGCATTTCCCCCGGGGAGAGGGTGGGCGTGGGCCTACCCAAGGCGAGGTAACCCAAGCCAAGGTCCAGGAGTACTGTGACGCGGCTCAGGAGGTCGCGGGTGATGGCGACGGCAACCTCGTTGCCTTCACCGGAGGTCTGCGCACGGGAAGCAGTGCCGGCGCCGGTCAACTCCGTGGTGGGGCGGATGATGGCCGCCAGTTCGCTCATGGGTAGCGCGTTGAGTTCTGCGATGGTTTTCCCGGCGAAGGTGACGGCGAGCGCTTCCGGGCGGAGGCCGCTGCCACCGCACAGCGGGCACTGTCCCGTTTCCATGAAGCGCAGCACCCGCTCACGCATAGTGGAACTCTTGGAGTCCGCCAGAGTATGGAGCACGTAGCTTTTTGCACTCCAGAACCGGCCCTTGTACGGCTTCGCGACGCGGTCACGCTGGGGCGTCACCTCCACGACTGGCTGCTCGTCGGTGAAGAGAATCCAGTCGCGGTCCTTTCTTGGAAGCTTCCGCCATGGCGTGTCCACGTCATAACCCAGGTGCGTGAGGATGTCCCGCAAATTCTTTCCTTGCCACGCGCCAGGCCACGCCGCGATCGCACCATCCTGGATGCTGAGCGATGGGTCAGGAACCAGGGACGACTCCGTGACAGTGTGGGCTATGCCCAGTCCGTGGCATTCGGGGCAAGCTCCGGCAGCGGTGTTGGGGGAGAAGGCATCGGAATCCAGTTGGCTCACCCCTTCCGGATAACTTCCGGCTCGCGAGAAGAGCATCCGCAACGAGTTGGACAGCGTCGTCAGCGTGCCAACGCTGGAACGGGCGGTGGCCGTGCCGCGGCGTTGTTGAAGTGCGACGGCGGGTGGCAGCCCGGTGATCATTTCGACTTTGGGATTGTGGCCCTGTTGGATAAGCCGGCGGGCGTAGGGGGCCACGGACTCGAAGTAGCGGCGTTGGGCTTCGGCAAAGATGGTGCCGAACGCCAAGGACGATTTTCCGGAGCCTGAGACTCCGGTGAACGCGACGATTGAATCGCGGGGAACGTCTACATCCACGTTGTGCAGGTTGTTCTCACGTGCTCCACGGACCTTGACGAAGCCGTCTTGGGCGTCAGCTTCGGGCATTGTGGGTTGCTGGGGAGCTGTACGCGGGTCAACTGTCAGATTACTGTCCATTGATACGACTCTATCGGGCATCATCAAACGACACTTTTAGTTGTGGCCATTTGCGTGAATCAGCCAGGAGACCAATAACCTTCTTTGTGGGGGCACGTTTTGCCCTTGCGGATTGTCTCGTTGGGGGAAGACTCATGATCAGAAGAATTTTGTGTGCCTGGTTCCTTGCGGTGGCCCTGGCGGCGGTGTCATTGGTGTTCGCAATACCGGCCGAGGCGGGCTCCCAGGTGCACAACCCGTGCCAGCGGCTCAGCTTCGGGCAGGTGAAATTCCCGTCGTACGCGGCCAATCGTGTCACCTTTGCCACTGCAACGGACCGTTCCCAGTCGGCCGTGCTGATCACGGGTTGTGTCCGGTCCGGCAGCGGGTACGTGCAGGAGTGGCAAACCACCGGATTCGCCGGGTCCAAGGGGTTTTCTGCGCAGAACCTGGCATGGGAAGACACTTGGAAGTCTCCCACCGGAAGCTTCAGTTTCACGGAGGCCTTGGGCAGATCCAATCCGGGAACTGCGTTGAAGTACTACACCGTGAACCCCGATTCCCGCTGGGGCGGAGAGCACGGACCCACCTATAACCAATACTTCGAGGGTGTCGGGGGTGAATCCGATGAGAACCTGTGGACCTTCATGAACCAAGGCTTCTACGAGCAAGCCGCGGTCATCAACTGGAACAGGTATCCGGACATGCCCACTGTCCAGGGGGCTTCCTTCGCGATCTTTTTCCATGCCGGCAACGTGCCGAGTGCGGGCTGCATTTCTACGCATCTGGGCACGGTGACGCAGCTTCTGAAAACCAACCGGCCCGGGGACCGCATCATTATGGGCGCGGTGGAGGACGTCTTTACTCCCTTCAGCAGCTCCCCCTTTGGGGCGATCACCAACAAATATGCCGCGATTGGCGGGCCTGCCTACGCGGGGGATCCCGTGAGCAATGAGATGTATGGGCTCAGGAACGGCGGCGCCGGCCAGGCCTTCCAATACGGCTCCATCTATCATTCCCCGGTTTCCGGTACCTTCTTCAGCACCGGCGTGATCCGCAGCAAGTGGGGTTCCACGGGCTTCGAGAACGGCTTCCTTGGATACCCGGCGTCGGATGAAGTGCCCATGGTGCGTGGAGCTTTGGGACAGGCTTACCAGTACGGATCCATTTATTGGGGTGGAAGCACAGGAGCGCACATCAGCATGGGTGCCATCCGTGCTGCCTGGGGTGCCACAGGATACGAACGAGGCTACCTGGGCTATCCCACCACGGACGAAATTTCCGGCATGTCCCAAGGTGGCATCGGACAGGCATACGAGGGCGGCTCCATTTACTTCACCCCTGGCACCGGAGCCCATGTCAGCACTGGCTTGATCCGCAGCAAATGGGCCTCCCTCGGCTACGAGACCGGGGTCTTGGGGTACCCGGTCACGGACGAAATCCGTGGAATGGTGAACGCCGGCGTAGGGCAGGTCTACCAGAACGGTTCCATCTACTACTCGCCAGCCAGTGGCGCCCACGTCAGCATGGGAGCAATCCGCGGTCTCTGGGCTCAGCATGGATACGAAAAGGGCAAACTCGGTTACCCCATTTCCGATGAGTACGTGTCCGCAGGCGCCGTGGTGCAGAACTACCAGGGCGGTACCATCACCTGGTTTGGTTCCAGCGGCAACGTAGCTTTCAAGTCGGCCTAACCCGGATCGCTTTAACCCGGATCACCCTGAAGAAGACGACGCGTCACCTCGGCAAGCAGCTCCACCCCACGCAGCGCGTCCTCATCCCGGGTGTACTCGGCCTCATTGTGCGAGATTCCCTCCACGCTGGGCACGAAGAGCATGACTGTGGGGACTACGTCCTTCATGTTGGTCGAATCATGGCCGGCTACCGTCATGATGTTGGTATGGGTGAAGCCGAGGCGTTCAGCGCTGGCAATACCCAGGGCCACGCCCTCGGGCTGGTAGGCAACCAAACCCCAGTGATGCGTCAGTTCAAGGCTGATCTCCGTGCGGGACCGGTCGGTAGCCTCGCCTGCCCATTTCCCCAAAAGATCTACTGCGCGGGCCAGCACTTCCTCATCGGGGGACCGCAGGTCAAGGTTCATGGTGACCTGCCTGGCAATGGTGACCGGTGAGTTGGGAAGGACGTATAACTCGGACACCGAAGTGTGCAACAGGCCCGGTTCAAACTCGGCGGCAAGTTCCCGGGCAGCGGCGATCAGCAGGGCAGCACCGTAGAGGGCGTCCCTCCGGTCCTCCATTCGTGTGGCTCCGGTGTGGGATTGGGCGCCGTCCACGGTTACCCGGAATTTGCTGGCCGCCCACGTGCGGTCAACCAACCCCACCTGCGTGCCGCTCTCTTCGAGGTTCCGGCCTTGTTCAATGTGGATTTCAGCGTAGCGGGCCACGTTGTTCAGGACAGGTGCGGTACCGTCGGGGGAAATGTGCCCACCGGCCAGAGCCTCGGCCACGGTGGTTCCGCTGTGATCAGTAGTAGCCAAGGCGTCCTTTAGCGGGAGCTTCCCCGTGAAGACCGAGCTTCCCATCATGCTGGGGGTGAAGCGGCTACCTTCCTCGTTGAACCAGTTCACCACTGCAAGGTTGTAGACAGGGTTCAGCTTCCCGGTCCGGGCTTCTGCTGCAACCACCTTGGCGGCCGAGGCGGCGGCAAGCACCCCATAAGCGCCGTCATATTTACCTGCCAGTGGTTGTGAATCAAGGTGGGACCCCAGCAAAACGTAAGGAGCACCCGGAACCAGCTCGATCGTACCGAACTGGTTGCCCGCCTCGTCCACTGATTCTGTGTATCCATTCCGGGCCAACCATTGTCCGAACCATTCACGGGTGCCGTGGTCTGCCTGGGTACCGGCCTGCCGGTCAACGCCTCCACCGCTGGTGGCGCCGAAGGAGGACATTGCCGCGAAGTCGTCCAGGAAGTCGGGGAAGATGCTGCTCATGCTGAGTCCTTAGTTGTCGGTGCTGGTTGAAGTGGCAGTGCTGGTTCGAGTTCTTCGGTTCGAAGCCGGGGTGGGAACTTATCCGCGCCGTATCGGATGTCACCGCCCACCATGGTTGCCAGGACCCGGGTAGCCCCGATTGCAGAGGACTCCACGGTGGTGGGGTCTTGGTTGAGGAATACCAGGTCAGCCAAATATCCGGGGGATAGCCGGCCTTTGATGTCTTGAGTACCCGTAGCTGCAGCCGAACCCGTGGTGTACGCTGCCAAGGCTTCTGCCGCGGTGATCCTTTCGGCGGGACCGTAGATTTCTCCGGAGGGGGTAAGCCTCTCCACGAAAGATTGCATGACATCCAGCGGACGGCCGTTGGAAACGGGCCGGTCGGAGCTGCCAGGCAGAATCACGCCCTTGTTCAGCAGGCTCTTGCCCGGGTATGACCACAGTGTGCGTTTGGGTCCCAGCAAACGTGCCATCCCATCGCCGAACTCGGTGATGAAGTGGGGCTGGGGCACCAGGATTATTCCGGCTTCGGCGATCCTGTCCAGCTGATCGGGCCGGACAACGCCTCCATGCTCAATCCGGTTGGGCAGGGCATTGAGCCCGAACGTTTCCTGGGCTTCAGTGAGGATATCGATCGCATGGTCGATTGCGTGGTCCCCAATGGCATGCATGGCAACCGCCCAGCCGGAACTGTAAGCCCTAAGCGCCGCGTCGCGCAGCTTCTCCGCATCCATCTGAAGGTAGCCGTGGTTGTGGGTACAACCGATGTACTCTTCCGTGACATAGGCGGTGCTGCCCAAGAGTGAGCCGTCGCTGAAGATCTTTACGGGACCAAGACGGAGCCAGTCATCTCCCAGGCCCGTACGTATACCGGTATCCAGGCCACTCGTTACTGCGTCTGAAGCGTGTCCCTGTAACGGACGCAGGGCGTCCAGCACAATCATTGGCTGCATCCTGACGCTGAGCAGGCCCTTGTCCTTTGCGTTCTGGTAGGCCGCGAACTCCTGGGGCGAATGCCCGATCCAGCCGCCCGCGATTCCGGCGTCAGTGACGCTGGTGATGCCTTCGCTCAGGTAATGGGTGGTTGCCAGATCAAGCGCGCGTTCGATGGCTTCCAGGGGATAAGGAAGCAGGAGGTCCTGGACGAGCCGCATCGCGTTTTCTTCGAGCAGCCCGGTGGGACGGCCATCGGGCCCCATCACAACTGCACCGCCGTCCACCCCGGCGTGTATGTCAGCGCCTGCGGCTTCGATCAGGGCCAGTGCTACTCCGTTGAGCGTGCAGGCGTGACCGGAGGAGTGCTTGATCCATACGGGACGTCCGCCGGCGGCTGCGTCAAGAAGGTCGCGATCCGGCTGCCCGCCGTCGAGAAGCAGTGGACTGAAGCCGGAGGCGATCACCCACTCCTTGGGTCCCAGCGACGCCGCTGCCTTCCCGATGACGTCGTAAACCTCATCAAGGCTCCCCACTGACCCCAAGCCTGCTTCCATCAGGCCCAGCCCGAACCAGACGGTGTGTGCATGAACGTCGTTGAAGCCGGGGACGATCGTAGCGCCCGCGGCGTCAATGGTCCGGGCGGCAAGAGCGGCTGCGCCGGCGTCGGGGTCAACAGCAAGTATCTTCCCGTCATGGATAAGCAGGCTCTCCGCAACAGGGCGGGAGGGATCCTGCGTCAGGATGTGAGCGTTGCGGATCAGGAGGTCTACCAGCATGAATCCTCTTTGATAGGGCCCGGGATGTCCGGAGCAAAATGGAGCCGACTTCCATTCAACGCTGGAAAAATAGCTACTTCAATGGACAAAAGCCGCCGCCTTGATGACATGGTTTGGGCGTTTGCCTAAAATCAACGTATGAACCCAGACTCTCCCGAACGTCCCGGCGCCGTCTCGCCCAAGGCCCGGGTCTTCAACCCTCCGCCCTCAACCGAGCCCGAATGGACCGG
Organism: Arthrobacter sp. 9V; assembly: GCF_902506065.1. Classification (GTDB taxonomy): domain Bacteria; phylum Actinomycetota; class Actinomycetes; order Actinomycetales; family Micrococcaceae; genus Arthrobacter. The sequence continues at coordinate 2,265,764 of NZ_LR732912.1, read as the reverse complement.
CCTGATTGGACGACTATGGAAGGAACGGGGGTTGTTGGTCAGCGACTTCCTTGAGCGGTTTGCCGAGATCTCTTATGGCCAAGCCCTGGTTCCTGCGGAGGACATCTACCGCACAGCAGAGGACACCATGGATCTGTTGCTGCTCCGGATGGCGGGAATGGAGCTACCGCCTGACTTGCAGGCCCTTCCCCGTGAAATAGCGAGGCGTCGGGCCAGCCAGGGAGTCCCGCTTGATGCCTTCCTGGAAGCCATCAGAAATGACTTCCGCGTTCTCTGGAAGGGTCTTGAGCGAGTTGCGGGGGACTCCGGAATCGCTCTCCTGGTGGCCAACATGACCAGGGTCCTGGACACGGTGGAAGGCTATGTCAGCAGCATCCAACAGGCGTACGCCGAGGAGGAGGCCCGGTTGACCAGGAATAAGCAGCTTTACCGGCAGCGGATTCTGTCCCGCCTCTTCAACAGCAATCCGGGGATCAACGGTGATCCCGGTACCGCAGGCGAGGTTCAGAGCGTTGGTGACCTTCAGGAAATGGCTGCGGCTTTGGGTGTGGAGGCTGCGGGCACCTTTGAAGTTTTGGGAGTTACGGCCGGCAACATCGCCCATGCCCAGCGTCAATTCGAATCAGAATCCCGGGCATTCCTCTACGAGCATGCCGGAGCCCTATACATCTTTCGTCAGCAACGGAAGAACCGGAGTTGGCGGGAGGCCGGCCCGGAATTTCCTGCCGGCTACGTGCCTGATGTCAAGGGACTCGCCTCGGTCCCCTCGGCCGCCAGGGGCGCCCTTGTGCTGGCGAACAACAGGAGCCCGGGTGTCGGGTTGGCAACGGTGGAGAATACCTGGATGGGAATCGCCTCCGCTTTGCTGGAGCAAGCGCTGCCGGGGTTTTCTGCACGCATCACCGAGGCCTTGGACGGTTGCACGTCCCATGAACGCCAGCGACTTCTTCAAGTGGCCCGGATCTACGGACGAACCGGATCCATTAAGGAGACCTCGGAGGAACTTTACTGCCACCGGAACACCACAGTGAACCGGCTGCATGGCCTGCAGCAAGTGATCGGCTTGGATCTGACGGTCCCGGCCCAGGCTGCTCTGGCACTGGTGGTGTTGAGCGGCTACGAGGATTCGGTGGAGGAGTTGTGATTTTGCACAATTAGCTCATGCAAGGCGGGTGGATATTGTCATTGATGAGTGCGTTCTCACTGGCTTAGTGTCGAAGATAACTCCCCAACCAACGGCCGGAACATCCCGGCCGCAGGATGCGAACTACACTCCACCTGTTCGAAAGGCTCACATCGTGACCACCTCACATCCCGTTCCAACCTCAGAGGGTACCGCTCCGGTGATCTCCGGCAAGGACGCCGGAAAAATTGCCCGCGCCGCCTTCGTCGGCACTGCGCTGGAATGGTACGACTACTATCTCTTCGGCACAGCCGCCGCACTGGTCTTTAATCGTCTCTTCTTTACCAATATGGACCCCACCGCGGCGCTGCTGGCTTCTTTTGCCACGTTTGGTGTCGGCTTCGCAGCGAGGCCGCTGGGGGCAATGATTTTTGGTTACATCGGCGACAGGTTCGGGCGCCGGCCGGCGCTGCTCATCACCATTGTGATGATCGGCGTTGCTACGGCCTTGATCGGCCTGTTGCCTGACTTTGGCAGCATTGGTTTGGCCGCCCCTGTCTTGCTGGCGGTACTGCGGCTGGTCCAAGGTTTGGCTGTCGGCGGTGAGTGGGGTGGTGCGGTGACCATGGCCGTGGAACATGCCCCGGCCGAAAAGCGCGGCCGCTACGCAGCACTGGTCCAGGTAGGATCACCGGTTGCTACCCTGCTTGCGTCCGGGGCGTTCTCCTTGGTCCTGCTCTTCCCCTCCGAGGCCTTCGATGCATGGGGCTGGCGTATTCCGTTCCTGCTGGCCTTCCCTATGCTCGGTGTTGCCCTCTGGATCCGCCTCAAGGTTGAGGAATCGCCCATCTTCAAGGACCTCCTGTCCATGGGTGAGACGTCCAAGGTTCCTGCGTTCGAAGTCTTCCGTAACGCCAGCGGCCGCTTGGTGGTAGCAGTTCTGGCCGCATTGCTTGGCGTGGGCGGCTTCTACATGATCACCACTTTTGTAGTCAGCTACGGCTCCAACACCCTTCACATAGACCGCAACGTCATGGTCAACGCCACCCTGATCGCTGCTGTGGCGCAGATCGTGGTGACGTTCTTCATGGGCCGCCTTGCCGAAAAGATCGGCCCTGGCAAGGTCACCATGTGGGGTGGCATCGCCAGCGCGATCATGGCTTTCCCCTTGTTCGCCATGATCGATACCAAGTCTCCGCTGCTGATCACCCTTGCCATCACTGTGGGGATCATGCTGATTGCTGTCGCTTATGCCGTCAACGGTGCCCTGCTGACCGAACTGTTTCCGCCAAAACTGCGCTACTCGGGTGTGGCTCTGGGGTACAACATCGCAGGTGCCACCAGTGGGTTCATGCCCTTGCTTGCCACCGCCATGCTCGGAGTCTCCGGCAACCAGTCCTGGGGCGCCGCCCTGATCCTTGCCATCATTTCGCTGCTGACCGCGGTGGGCGGCTTCCTCGGTGAGCGCCTGCGGGTGGAAGACAAGCGACTGGTCCGGGATCACTAGAGCGGGCTAAACAGAACCAAGGAATCCTAAAATGATCACCGACGAACAGTCACAGCGAATCCTCGACGCCGTGGACGCCGCCTTCGACGCACAACTGGCTTTCACCCGGGAACTGGTCAAGCATCCCTCCCTCCGCACCAAGGAGGGCAGTGCTCAGGACCTTCTCCATGCTGCGATGGCTGGCCGCGGGCTGGAAATGGACCAGTGGGAACTGGACGCGGAGGAACTTTCCACTCACTCGGGGCACGGGGCTGTGACAGTCTCCTACGAGAACGTCACCAACGTTGTGGGCACCTACCAGCCGAGCGCCGAAACCGGGCGGTCACTCATCCTGAACGGCCACGTTGACGTCGTCCCTGAAGGGCCTGCAGATATGTGGTCCCGCTCCCCGTGGGACGCGCCTGTCATTGACGGGTGGCTGTACGGGCGCGGAGCAGGGGATATGAAGGCGGGTCTGGCGGCGAACCTGTTCGCGTTCGACGCCGTCCGTGCCGCCGGTTTCGAACCTGCGGGCCGGATTCACCTCCAGTCGGTGGTGGAAGAGGAATGCACGGGGAACGGTTCGCTTTCTGCCCTGATGCGCGGCTACCGGGCGGACGCCGTGATCATCCCCGAACCCGAGGAAGACATGCTGGTGCGGGCCAACGTGGGCGTGCTCTGGTTCAAGGTCCGGGTGTCCGGCAACCCTACCCACCCCAGGGAAATGGGCTCGGGCTTCAATGCCATTGACGCCGCCTACACAGCCATCGCCGCCCTTCGGGAGGTGGAAGGTAAATGGAACACTGAACGGGCCAACCATCCATACTTCGAGGATCTGGATCATCCCATCAACTTCAACTTCGGCGGAATAGTGGGCGGCGACTGGCCTTCCAGCGTGCCGGCCTGGTGCGAGTTCGACGTCAGGGCAGCGATCTATCCGGGTATCAGTGCTGATCACGCCTGGTCCGAGCTTCAGGAATGCCTGGCCAATCTGGGCCACGGTGAGGAGCCCATTGACGCCGTTCCGGTAAAGACGGGTTTCTTCGCCGAAGGGTACGTTCTGGAGCCGGGCAGCGAGGCCGAAGCAGTACTGGAGCGCACTCATGCGCAGGTGTTCGGCACGGAGCTGGGCAGCTTCACCACCCCCGGCTACCTCGACGGACGGGTATTCACTCTCTACGCTGACACTCCCACGCTGGTGTACGGCCCCGTTTCGGAGTCCATTCATGGGTTCGATGAACGAGTCTCCGTGGAGTCCATCCGGCGGATCACCAAGAGCATCGCATTGTTCATCGCCCAATGGTGCGGGATTGAAGAAGCGGCGCACTGAAGCGGTGCGAGCCCCCTGTAACAGCGTGCACAGACCCATCCGGCAGTCGCACACACGCCCGCACGGCGTGCGGAATCTGAACGTGGAGGCTAAACACCCCATGGGAACTGGTCCAGTCGCTGCTGATCCGCCCGTGGGGCGTCACGACGGCGGCACTCGCTGAGGTGATGCCCCCTCCGGGCTGTGGTGCTATGGTCACTGTCCGGTAAGCGGTCCCGGCCTCATCCGGGTTTTCCGGGATTTGGATGCCGGCCAAATGGGTATAGAGGAAGGACCCCGCGGCGCCTTTGCTGTAGTGGTTCAAGGAGCCCCGGGCGCCGCTGCTGGTGACGCCGTCCCACCATTCCCACATGGTGCTGGCACCGGATTCGAGCATGCCAAGCCATGAAGGTGTGCCACTGGCAAGCAGGAGCTCGTAGGCCAGTTCGAGGTAGCCATGGTCCGCCAGCGTCGGCAGCAGGAGGCCGGTGGAAAGGAAGCCTGTACCCAGGCGGTCATGGTTGAGTCGGATGAGCTCCGCCAGCCGGGCGGCAGTCAGGTCCTCCAGCTCCGGGGGGACCAGGCCGAACGCCAGGGCCCGGACGTAGTGGCCCTGTGATTCTTCACTTAGCCGCCCGGCGGTGTCCAGGTATTCTGCCTGCCAGGCAGCACGGACGCTGGCGGCCAACGATTGGTACGCAGTTGCAGTTTCCTGCTCGCCCAGAACGTTCGCGGTCCTCGCCAGGAGGGTAGCGGAGCGGAACAGGAAGGCCGTTGCCACGATCCCGTGATCACGGGAGGGGTCCGGATTCGGTGGGCTGTCCGGTTCCAGCCATTCCCCGAAATGGAAGCCGGTGTCCCACAGGAATTTCTCGTGGGGTTGGGGCGTGGGCTTTACGGCCTCCCGGTCCGGGTGGCGTGCGGAGGCTGCCGCTGAGGCGGCGTAATCAACCCAACGCCGCATGGACGGCAGTGCTCGAGCCAGGGCGTCCTTGTTGCCATAGGCACGCCAAAGCGACCACGGAACCAGAACGGCGGCGTCGCCCCACCCGGCTGAGCCCGTCGCCAGATCCTCGAAGAAGTTGCCGGAGGGTCCATCACCGGCCGGGTTGGGAACCACGGTGGGTACGCGGCCGTCCGGCCACTGGTCTGCTGTGAGATCCTGCAGCCACTTTTCGCTGAATCCCGAGACATCGAACATGAGGGCGGCCGTATCCACAAAGACCTGCCAGTCGCCGGTAAACCCGGACCGTTCCCGTTGCGGGCAGTCCGTGGGGACATCGCAAGCGTTGCCGCGGAAGCTCCATAGGATGGCGTCATGGAGGGCATTGAGGCGGGAATCGCTGCATTCGAAGGTGCCGGTGCGTTGAAGGCCGGTGTGGACCACTACGGCGGTGACGTCTTCGGGTAAGACGGGGCTGCCTCTTCTTTCGAGCTGCACGTACCTAAAGCCATGCGTGGTGTGCCGTGGCTCAAAAACGTCTCCGGGACGACCTGCCGAAATCACTTCATCCACCTGGCCGGCGGGCAGGGGAGTCTTGCTGGTGAAGTCAAAGGCACGGAGGTTTTCAGTGCTTACCAAGCCCGCTTCATCCAAGACTTCTCCATGGCGGAGGGTGGTGAGTGTGCCCTCAGGGCCGAGTTCGCTTAGACGGACCCAGCCGTTGATGTTCTGACCAAAGTCCACCACGGTTACTCCCGGCATCGGAACCGAGACGCCGGCTGGGCTGAGATCCTCAACGCGGCGCACAGGCGGAGCATTCGGCCCAACCAGGCGTTCCCGATTGTCGTAGAGCCCGCCTTGGCGGGTAACCGCTGGTACCCAGCCATCCGGCGTCGTGGACTCATTCCGGGCATGGTAGAGCCGGAAGTCCACCGTCTGTCCGTCCATGAGGTCGGCGCGGGTGATGTGGCTTTCGCTCGAACGCCAGGCGTTGTTTGTCACTGCCAGCATGCGGGCTGGAGTGGAAACGCCGGCGAGGAAGGCGGTGTCCCTGCCGAATCCATCGGCGCGACGCTCGAATCCATGCCGCCCCCGGAACCATCCATCCGACAGCAGCGCCCATATGGTGTTCTCCCCGCTGACCAGCAGGTCTGTGATGTCCCATGACTGCACCTGGAGGCGTTTGCGGTATGAGGTAAAACCAGGAGTCAGTTCTTCATCACCCACACGGCTGCCGTTGACGAACAGCTCGTAGAGGCCGTGGGCAGTTGCATGGATGGTGGCTTTCCCGTCCTGGGTAGTCCAGGTGAAGTTGCTTCGGAGCCAGTAGGCAGGGCGCATGCCGGGTGCGGCCGCCTCTGTTTCTACAGGTGAGATCCAGGCGGCCTCACGCAGGGCATCGCGTGGTGCGGTGGATAGTTGATCGATCACGGGAGCTCCTCTGGGAAAAGCCGGCAGCGTTGCCGCTTTCGCCAATGCTAGATCATAAAAACCATGCATGCACTGTTTTTACGGATCGCCGGTATGACTACCCTGAGAACGTGCGAACGCGAAGAAAAACCGGCAGCTACGAAGTGGGGCGCGCCAAGCGTGCCGAAATCCTGGACGTGGCCACCCGGCTCTTCGCCGCGTCCGGCTACCACAAGGTGCCGCTTTCGCAGATCGCCGCAGATGTGGGGCTCAGCGAGAGCGGCCTCCTCCATCACTTCCGGTCCAAGAAGCACCTGCTGCTCGCTGTGGCAGAACGTCGCCTTGAGCAAACCGCCCTGTGGTGGGGTTCCCGGCGGCATGATGGCGAGGATGATCCGCTTGAGGTGTTTCGGAACATGGTGGAATCAACCCGCGAGCTCGTTCGGGAGCCGGGTCTGATTGAGCTGTTCGTGCTGATCTCTGCCGAGGCAGCGGACGCCACAACGCCGGCCCACCAGTTGTATGCCTCGTGGTATCAGCGGGCCGTGGACGAAACTGCCCAACGGCTCCGCGACGGGGTGGAGCGCGGTTTCCTGGAGCCTGGCACCAACGTGGGCGGCTGCGCGCGCGAGATCATTGCCGTCAGCGATGGCCTGCAATTGCAATGGGTGCTGTCAGGCGGGGAGGTGGACCTTGTTGAGGCAATCCGCGACCACTCACGCCGGCTGGCCCGCGCACTCCTGACCCCGGAACACGCCGCTGCTGCGGACGGACTTTAGCGCATCCGCACACTTTCGCTTGGGCCGGGGTTGAAACCGAGGTTTCGCGACACTGCCCTTGCGGTGGCCTGCACGGCAGGAGCCAGGACGTTGGGAGGCGTCGCGCCGTCGGGCACCACGATGGACAGTGCGGCAACCACCAGGCCCTCGGCGCCAAAAATAGGTGAAGCCACGGACACCGTTCGCGACGGTGCCGTGCGGCGGATCATTGCCAGCCCGGTTCGCCGGACGTCGGACAACGTGCGTCTCAACTGGCCTTCCGGCATGGAGTCCACTCCCACTTCGAGATCGGGAGGTTGGCTGATGACTGACTCCTGGAACGCCGTGTCGGCTCCCGATAGCAGGACCAGGCCCACCGCCGTAGACCTCAACGGCGCTCTGCCACCAACGCGATAGGCGACTTCGGTTGCCTCCTTTGAGGAGAGCCGTTCGATCAGGACTGCTTCGTTCTTGTCGCGAACAGCCAGCAGGACGTGGTGGCGGGTCACTGCAAAAAGATCTTCAAGGTAAGGCAATGCGATCTCGCGAACGCCGTGGCCGCGGGGCGACAAAGACGCCACTTCCCACAAGCGGACGCCCACCACGTACCGGCCGTCTTCCAATCGCTCCAGGGCACCCCATGCCACAAGCCGTGCAATGAGCCGCAGGGCAGTGGGGGCCGGCATGCCGGCAAGCCGCGCCATTTCGGACAGCGTCAATGCACGACGACGGTCGCTGAAGACCGCCAGCAGGCTCAAGGCGCGGTCAATGACGGGTTCGCCCTGCTTGGGCCGCTTGCCGCGCAGCGGCTTTTCGGTGGTGTCCCCATCCTGGATCGGCATCCTGATGAATCCTTTCAATATCCCGCAGTGATCTCCACCACAATACTGTTTCAACCAATGAAATCCACAGGGGGCAAAGTGCCGCCCGCCTACGACTCTTGAAGAAGCCGGTTACCGGAAGCCATCTGACGAGAGGGCGCCGACGGATCGGCCCGGGCAGGTCACAGCCGACCACCTCCAGGCCTCCGGTCCCACATCCCGACTCACGATTCCATCACAAATGCGAAGGCGCAGCACATGAATCTCATCTCCTCACCTGTACGTCGGAGCGCGGCCGTCCTGGCCGGGGCGCTCTTTCTGGGGTCCCTGACAGCCTGTGGCGGCGGTACCGCAGCCACGTCCGCCGTGGACAAGAGCACGCTGACCATTGCCACCGATAGCGACAGCGCGTCATTCGGCTACGACCCCTTGCGGGTATCGGATGCCCAGCGGCAGTTCTTCGAAGGCCTGTACGAAAATCTGATGACGCTGCAGCCCGATGGCAGCGCCGGCCCGGGCCTGGCCAAGGAATTCAGCTACAACGCGGACAACACCGTGCTGACACTTACACTCAAGGAAGGCGTCACCTTCACCGACGGTTCCACGCTGGATGCAGCGTTGGTTAAGGCCAACCTGGACCGCCGCAGTGACACTGCCCTGAGTGCCTACTCAGCCGTTGCCAAGGGCGGCGCTCAGGAAATTGCGTCCGTTGATGTGGTGACGCCCACCCAGGTAGCCATCACCTTTGCCAAGGCCCAACCCGGTTTTGAAAAGAACCTCACCTCCACATTGGGCATGATCGTGGGCAAGAACGCTGTCACTGACACCGCCGGCCTGGCCACAACGCCGGACGGCTCGGGCCCCTACACGCTGGACAGCGCCGCCACAGTCAAGGGCAATAAGTACGTCTTCACCAAGAATGAGAAGAACGCGGATGCTTCCAAGTACCCGTACAACAAGATCACGTTCAGCGTCATCATGGATCCGCAGGCCCGGGCGAACGCCCTGGTTTCCGGTCAGGCAGACGTTGCTTCCCTCACTTCGCCCACGGTGGACTTCGCCAAGTCCAAGGGCGTTGGCGTTTCCCAAATCGGCGGCACCGTGCAGACCATGATCTCGTTCGACAAGATCGGCAAAACATCACCGGCCTTTGCCAGCGAGAAGGTTCGCCAGGCCTTCCAGTACGCCATTAACCGCCAAGCGTTGGTTGATGCCCTCCACAAGGGAGACATCCCGGCATGGAACGCCTTGCCCAAGGATTCGGCAGGCTTTACTGAAGAACTGAACTCCAAGTACGCCTACGACCCCGCCAAGGCAAAGAGCCTGCTGGCTGAGGCCGGATACGCCGACGGCTTCGAGTTCACCATCCTTGCCGGACCCCAGACGCAGACTGACCTCCAGGCCGTCCAGAAAGATCTGGCCGCCGTGGGAATCACCATGAACGTCAAGTTGGCGGCTTCCACAGACGAAGCATTCGCTGCTGTTGCCACGACGCCCCTGGGCTACGCCCCGCTGGGCTGGGACAACCCGGTTGGATTGATGTACGGAGCGATCCTGAGCGGCTTCACCAACGTGCAGAAGGCTACGGACGATCAGCTGAACGCTGCCACTGCAGAAGCGGCAGCGGCCAAGGACGACAATGCCAGGAAGGCCGCGTTGACCAAACTCAATACGCGCCTGGTTGAGTCCGGCTGGATGATCCCGCTGTACGAATCCCTTACCAACCAGGGCTACAACACCAAAAAGGTCCAGCAGGTGAAGTTCGCCGGGACCAACGTGTATCCGCTGCTCTCCTCTTACGCACCCACCAACTGATCCACCGAACAGGCCGGGCGCCACGCCCTCAACAGCTTGGCGTCCGGCCCGACCAATGGAGGTCACCATGGCAATGTTTGTCACCAAGCGCCTGCTGATGGCGCTTGCCACCGTCTTGGTGGTGGCGGTGCTGGCATTCCTGCTGGTCCACGCCATGCCCGGCAGCCCGGGCGCAGTCTCACTGGGAGCAGGTGCTTCGCAGGAAGCCATAGAACAGTTGAACCAAAGCCTCGGTTGGAATGACCCCCTGGTGGTTCAGTTCTTCCGCTGGTTGGTTGAGGCGGTTCAAGGAAACTTCGGAGCCTCGCTCATTGACGGCCGGTCCATCAGCGCAGACCTTGCCAACAGGCTTCCGGTTACCGCTTCCCTCGCCGCAGGCGCTACCGTTCTCAGCGCTGTCTTCGGCATAGTCCTGGGAGTCACCGCGGCTGTTCGCGGCGGGTTCCTGGATCAGCTGATCGGCGGGTTTGTTGGACTACTCGTGGCACTGCCGGCCTTCTGGATCGGCGTCATCTTCGTTTACCTCTTCGCCGTCCAATCCTCGGTTTTCCCGGCCACGGGCTATGTGCCCTTTGAAGTGTCAGCACAAGACTGGGCGATGTCCCTGGCGCTCCCGGTGATCACCTTGGCGGTGGGCGGCGCTGCGTTCATTGCCCGCCAGACCCGCGCTTCAATGCTCGAGGCCTTGCAGCAGGAACACATCCGGACCCTCCGGGCCACAGCCACCCCCACGTGGAAGATCCTGTACGTCCACGCCCTGCGGTACGCCAGCCTGCCGATTGTGGCCGGCATCGCGCTCCAGTTCATCGGCCTGTTCGGCGGCTCGGTCATTGCCGAGCAGCTGTTTGCCATGCCGGGCCTTGGACAAGCCGTCCAAACCTCCGTCAGCACCCACGATGCCCCTGCGGTTCAAGGCGTTGTAGTCATCGCCACAGTTGTGGTGGTGGCCGTAAACCTGGTGCTTGAACTCGCCACCAAATTCCTTGACCCGAAGTTGCGTGCCTCATGATTCCCACACTCCCGGCGACTCCTCCCTCCACCCCCCGCAAGAACGCGCTCACAAAGCTCTCCGGCCACCGCCTGTTGGCTTCCCCGGCCGGTCTCGCCGGCACGGTGTGGCTCGCTGCGATGGTCATAGCCTCCCTGACTGCGCCGTGGTGGTTGCCCTTCAAAACAGAGGACCAGGATTTCACAGCTGTCCTCACCGGCCCCACTGCAGTGCACTGGTTGGGAACGGACGAGTTGGGGCGCGACATCCTCAGCCGCATCTTCGCCTCAGCAGCCGAAACCCTGGGGACCTCGTTCATCACGGTGATCGTCGGCGTCGGACTCGGCACTCTGCTGGCCCTGACAGCGGCGAACAGCCAGCGGGGCGAGGGCATCATCAGCCGCGTCACCGAAATCATGATGTCGCTTCCCGGAACGGTGATCATCCTGGCAGTCATTGGTGCCGTGGGCACCAATATCCCTTTGATCATGGCGATCCTCGGCGTGCTGATTTCCGCCGGGATCTACCGGGTGATGCTCGGCCAGGCCAAGTCGTTGCAGAACCAGCTGTATGTGGATGCCGCAAAGGTGGATGGTCTGGGGCCACTGGCCATCAGTACCCGCCACGTGCTGCCCGGCCTGGCCACAACCATTGTGGTGCAATCCGCGCTGATCTTCGCGGTGGGTCTGCTGATCCAAGCAGGCCTGGCCTTCATCGGCTTTGGTCCGCCCCTGCCGCAGCCCAGTTGGGGCGGCATGATCCAGAGCGCGTCACAGCACGTTTATGACGCCCCGTGGCTCATGGTTCCCACCGGCGTCGTGCTGGCACTGACGGTGCTTTCCGCCAACGCCATCGGCAACGCCCTGGGCAAAGCCCCTAACGCTACGGCCTCGCACCTGCCCTCAGCGTCCATCCGCCGCAGGCGGGCGGACCAGGCTGCTGCAGCGGCAGCCTCTGCCCCTCCGGTCCATGACTCGCCTGAGGCCGGCAAGCTCAGTGTCCGGGGACTCTCCGTAGGGGTCGACGGCGGTACTCCGCTGGTCACGGACGTCTCGTTCGACGTCGAACCCGGCACCGTTCTGGGCCTGGTTGGGGAGTCAGGCTGCGGTAAGACGATGACTGCCTTGTCGCTCATGGGGCTGTTGCCCTCCGGTGTGGCTGTGACGGGCGGGCAGATCCTCTGGAACAACAAGAACCTGGCTGCCGCGACGGATAGGGACATGGAGGCCATCCGTGGCCGCGACGTCGCCCTGATCTCACAGGAGCCGATGCGGGCACTCGATCCCATGTTCAGTGTGGGATACCAGTTGATCTCCGCGATACGTCGCTTACGCTCCGTGGGTAAAGCTGCCGCCAAAGCCGAAGCGCTGAGCTTGCTGGACAAGGTGGGCATTGTCGATGCCAAGCGCATCCTCAAGACCTATCCGCACCAGATCTCCGGCGGCATGGCCCAACGCGTGGCCATCGCTTTGGCCCTGTCCGGGCAGCCCCGACTCCTGGTGGCAGATGAGCCCACAACGGCACTCGATGTCACCGTCCAGGCAGAGATCCTCTCCTTGCTGCGGTCGCTGGTGAAGGACACCGGAATGTCTGTGGTCATGGTGACGCACGACCTCGGCGTTGTTGCCGATATCTGCGACCAGGTGGCCGTCATGTACGCCGGTCAAGTGGTGGAGAACGGTTCCACTGTCAACATCCTGGACGACCCCCGGCACCCGTACACGCTGGCCCTCCTCGCTGCCGACCCCCATGCGAACACCGCACACGACATGCCCGAGCGCCTTGCCACCATCAAAGGCCAGGTTCCGCAGCCGAAGGACTGGCCTGCCGGTTGCCGCTTCGCAGCACGCTGCCAGTTCGCCGGCTCCGCATGCCTGGTACCCGTACCGCTGCTGGCTTCCGGAAAAGATTCGGGCCTGGTTCGCTGCGTCAAGGCCGACGAACTGGCCGTGGAAGGACTGGCATGGGTGCACACCGACTTTCCTGCGGAGCACACCGACTTTCCTGCGGAGCACACCGTCCCGGCGGAAGTTCCCGCCCGGCATCGGCTGGACATCATTGAAAAGGACATGGCATGAGCATCGAAACCCCACTGCGCCGCGGGCAGGACACCACTGTCCAGCAGACACCCATGCTTGAAGTCACGGATCTGGTAGTCCGGTACGGCCGCGGGCGTAAGGCAGCCGCCGCGTCGGCCGCGGTCGACGGCGTCAGCTTCACTATCCAGCCCGGCGAAACCGTTGGGCTCGTAGGGGAGTCCGGGTCCGGCAAGTCGACCATCGGCAAAGCGATCCTGGGACTGCAGAAGGTCTCCGGCGGCTCTGTGAAATTCCAAGGCGAGGACATCACGCACGCCAACTCCGGCAAGCGCCGCACCACTGGCAGTGAGCTCAGGGCCGTCTTTCAGGACCCCAACTCGTCCCTGAATCCCCGCAAGACAATCGGCGCTTCCTTGGCAGAGCCGTTGCGTGTTCGAGGCATCTCCGCGACGGATGCCCGGACACGGGCCGAGGACATGCTGGAACGGGTGGGCTTGCCACGGGATGCTGTGGACAGGTATCCGAGCCAGTTCTCCGGCGGCCAGCGCCAACGCATTTCCGTGGCCCGCGCGCTCATCTGCGAGCCCAAGCTAGTAGTCTGCGACGAAGCCGTGAGCGCCCTGGACCTCTCCACCCAAGCGCAGGTGCTGAACCTCCTGGCCGACCTGAGGGACGAACGGGGGCTGAGCTACCTGTTCATCGCACACGACATCTCCGTGGTCCAGTTCCTGGCCCGGCGCGTGGTGGTGCTGTACCGCGGGCAAGTGATGGAATCGGGCCCCGCCGCCGCTGTGACAGAGAACCCGAAACACCCTTTCACCCAGGCCTTGGTGGCTGCGTCTCCGGTTCCCCGGCCCGCGGAACAGGCGGAGAGGCGGGCTGTCCGCGAATCCCTGGGGATCCGCACTGCCGCCGCCGCGGCGGCAACCCCGGGTGGCTGCCCGTTCCGTCAGCGCTGCCCGTTGGCCACTGAGCTCTGCGCCACCGAACGACCTGCACTGCGCCGTGTGGGCGAATCGGATGTCGCCTGCCATTACGCCTGAATTACCAGCAAGCTTTCCTACCACCAACTTCATCGAAGCTTCCAGGAGGAACACATGACACTAGAGACCGCCGAACACCGCGCGCCCACCCCGCCTCCGTTCCCGGCTTTCCATGCACCGGGCCAGCCAGTGGCAGTATCCGATGACTCGATGGTCCACCGCGAGCTCAGCTATGCAATTGCCGTAGGCTTCCGGCGACTATCCATGGACATTTGGCTTCCGCGCAAGGCGGCAGCTTCAGCCGTACCACTGGTGGTGTGGATCCATGGAGGCGCATTCCAGCTGGGAGACCGCCGCGAACTACCCCCAACGTTCGCGCCGGACTCGGTGTTCCGCCTCCTGAACCAATCCGGTATTGCTTGCGCCACCGTGGACTACCGGCATTCGTTGGAAGCGCCCTTCCCTGCGCAACTGCACGACATCAAGGCAGCGGTCCGGTATCTTCGCCAGCACGCAGGTGACCTTGGGATCGATCCGGAAAGGATCGGAGCCTGGGGAGAATCCGCTGGTGGGCATCTCGCGGCGTTGCTTGGCCTCACCGGTACCCGTGAAGACCTCGAAGGCGGCCTGGGCGTCCAAGGACAGTCCAGCTCCGTGAGTGCGGTGGTGGACTTCTTCGGAGTGTCCTCCTTGAACCACATGCCCCCGATGACGGCGGCAAATGACTTGATGGGCCCGGCACTGCTGGCTGCTGTGCCTGAGGGAACGTCAGTGCACCCGGAGACCATGTTGGTAGGTGGTTCCACTGATCCGGTGGTGCTGGACGCGGCCAGTCCGAGCAACTACGTGACGCCGGATGCTGCGACGTTCCTGCTGGTTCACGGCGACTCAGACGGCCTGGTGCCGCTGTCCCAGAGCGAACTTCTGGCAGACCTGCTAAGTCAGGCGGGCGTCCGGCACGAGCTCATCATCGTTCCAGGTGCTGACCATTGCTTCTTCTTTGCCGAAGACCAGCTGGACGGAATCCTTGGCACGTCCGTTGACTACTTCCGGAGAGAATTTGGCATGGCGGAATCCCCAATGCCGGGTAAAATACCGCCGCCGCCCGAATCAGTCCAGCCATGACCCTGGATCGCCAGCTTGCACGCGCCATGGTGCATGTGGCCGGGGTAGAGTCCTTTGCCCAACTGCTATCGGATCCGTCCGGGGCCGAACGGCTCGAGGCCTTCAATGGGGGCGGCTTCGACTATTCACTTCCTGAGGTACCGGTCTGCGTGGTCCACGCCCCGGGTCCGAGCGGAGCGGTCCCCATCCGCGTTTACGGAACCAGGCGCCCGGCGAAGCCCGGTTTTGCCGACACCGGCGTACCGGGACTCGTGTGGCTGCACGGTGGTGGATTTACCGGCGGCGACCTGGACATGCGGGAAGCTGACCAGCTGGCCCGCGAACTCGTTCAGCGTACCGGCGGGGTAGTCTTCTCCGTCGACTACCGCCTGGCGCGGGAAGGTGTGCACTTCCCGGTTCCGCACGAAGACGCCCTCGCTGCTTGGCTCTGGGCGGCCGGCCACGCCGAAGAGTTCGGGGTTGTTCCGGGAACACTGTGCCTGGGCGGTGCAAGCGCCGGGGCAAACCTGGCTGTGGGCGCCGCGATGTACTTGAACGACATCGGAGAGCCGCTGCCCGCCAAGATGCTCCTGGCCTATCCCTTCCTGCACTCGGAACTGCTTCCGTTGGCCGATCCCGACGGAACGTTCTCGGCCGTTCCCCGGATCCTGCGTCTCACCCCGGACGACTGCCGGCGAATGCTGGAGAACTACATCGGCGGTCCCGTAGGCATGGCGTCCTCCTACGCCGTGCCAGGTAATGCGGACCCTTCCGGAATGCCACCCACGGCAGTCCTGGCCTGCGAATACGATGATCTTCGCACCTCGGCAGAGCACTATGCTGACAGCCTCCGTCAGGCCGGTGTCCCCGTCCGGTACAGGCTGGAGCAGGGAGCCACCCATGGATTCCTGAACCACTCAGCCGCCATGGATATTGTGCAGCGTGGGCTGTCCTTCCTCGCTGCCGAGCTAACATCGGCTGCGACGGTTTCAATGATTGGAATCGGCGGTTCAGGTTCAAGCGCCGGTCCTACATTCTTGGATGAACAGGCCGGGACAAACGTGATCCCGCTGAGGCAACAGAGGGAATCAATGATGACGGAAGGTCGCGTGCTGAAAAGTATCGAATTCGCCCGTACCGGCGAGGACGGTTCGCGCCCGCTGTTGTTGGACCTCTACCTGCCCGCCGGACAAGACGGGCCCCACCAGCAAGGCCGCCCGGCCGTCGTTCATTTCCACGGCGGCGGCTGGCGCGTCGGTGAGCGTTCATCCCTGGGACCCGTCTGCGACAGCTTTGACCTGACTCCTTTCGATGTTCTTACTGAAGCCGGGTTCGTGGTGGTTTCTGCGGACTACCGGCTCAGTGACCAAGCACAGTTCCCTGCGCAGCTTCATGATGCGCAGGCCGCAGTGCAGTGGCTCCGGGACCACGCCAATCAGTATGCAGTGGACCCGGACCGCATCTATGCGTGGGGTGACTCTGCGGGAGGGCACCTGGCCAGCCTTGTAGGTCTCGCAGCCTCCAAGGCCGGCGAAGACCTGGTCGCCGCCGTCGCCGCCTGGTACCCGCCCACAGACCTGGTGCACATGGGGGAGCAAGCACTGCCGAACGCCGTTGCCCGCGCCAGCGACCCCGGCTCCCGCGAGGAACTCCTGGTGGGCGCTGTGCTGGCAGAGCAGCCGGACAAGGCAGCAGCCGCGAGCCCCATCAGCTACGTCAGCTCCCATGCTCCGCCCTTCCTTTTGATCCACGGCACCGCTGACCGCTTCGTTCCAGCAGCCCAATCACAGTCGCTTGCGGCCGAACTTGAGAAGGCCGGCGCCGACGTCGAACTTCTCCTGATCGAGGACGCGGACCACATGTGGCAGCTCCCTGACGGCAGCCCGGCCGCGGCCGGGAAGGCGCTCGCCGCCACTGTCGCTTTCTTCCGTCAACAAGCGGCCCACCCATAACTTTCCATCACCAACCTGCATCACCCCACGGGGTCTCCTTGCCATGCCCTCCTACCAAATATCGCCCGCGGGCGAAGCTGAAAGGCCCACAATGCAGTACATAGGCATCAAACACGACGGCGGAACCTGGGTCGCGGCGCTCAGCGGCGAGCGCGTTTTCCCGCTGGCGTCCGTGACGGACTTCTGGGCTGACGCGGCCCGTTGGCAGGAGAAGGCCCCGGCGATTATCACCGATCCTGCCGGCGGCGGCGAGCGCGAATTGTTCACCGAGGTGCCGTTGGTTCCGGCCTCTGCCCGTGTGATCTGTGTGGGCCTGAACTACAGGGCGCACGCGGCAGAGGGCAGTTACAAGGACCAGGAGTTGCCCTCACACCCCACCCTGTTCGGCCGTTGGACGGCATCGTTGTCCGTGGGAAACGTCCCCGTTCCGGTGCCCGGCAATGAAGAGGGTTTGGATTGGGAGGCAGAGGTGGCCGCGTACATCGGCAAACGTGTCGAGTCAGTGGACGAGGCTACTGCGGAGGACGCTGTGTTCGGGTACTCGACGTTCAATGACATCACCGCCCGCCGGGCACAAAAGCTGACCTCTCAGTGGACGCTGGGCAAGAACGGCGACTTCACCGGCCCGCTGGGCCCGCTGGTCAGCCGGGACGAAGTTGGCGATCTCAGTGATGGCCTGCAGGTCCGGACCCGTGTGAATGGGATCGAGGTGCAGAACGGCAATACGAGGGACATGATCTTCTCCGTCCCTGCCATTATCGCGTTGATCAGCCAGACCTTCACACTTCACCCCGGTGACGTCATTGCCTCCGGTACGCCCGAAGGCGTGGGCTACGCCAGGACGCCGCAGTGGCTCCTCAAGGCGGGCGACTCCGTGGAGGTTGAGATCGACAAACTGGGTACCTTGGTGACCCCCATCGGTGATCCTTCACTCCGGACGAGGGCGTGATGAGTGCCGTGCACAGTGCGCGTCCGGCAGATCTGCCGGATGAGATCCCGGTCCTGATCGCCGGTGGCGGGCCCAGCGGGTTGTTCCTCGCCTTGGACCTTGCCCAACGGGGGATCCGCAGCCTGGTGATCGAGCCCCGCACCACCATCGATCAGGATCGGCCGCGCGCCAAGACCACCAACACCCGCACCATGACGCATCTGCGCCGGATCGGGCTGTCTGAGGCGCTGCGGAAGGCGGCCCCGCTCCCGGTGGAGTTCGCGCAGGACGTCATCTTCTGTTCCTCGTTGACGGGCCGTGAAATTCGGCGGTTCCCGAACGCTTTCCAGCTTGTAACCGGACGTTACGCCCCGCAGCCTGAATGCGGGCAGCAGGTGCCGCAGCCCGTGCTTGAGTCTGTGCTCAGGGAAGCAGTTGAGGCATCTACCTATGCCAGGTTGCTGACGGGATTGCGGGTGGAGTCCCATGCGGCCTCGGATTCAGGACAGTTGGTCTCCGTGGTTGACGCGGCGGGCACCTCCAGGACCGTTCGCAGCAGTTTTTTGGCAGCAGCCGACGGCGGCTCGTCAACAGTCCGCCGTGGGTTGGGAATACGACTTGAGGGCGGTTCGGCAGCGCTGTCCAATATCAGCATTCTTTTCCGCTCCGCTGACCTCGCCGACACCATCAGCCTGGACCCCGCCGTCCAGTACTGGGTCCTTGGCCCCGGGACGGCCGGCATGGTGGGCCGTATGAACATGGAACAGATCTGGTGGGCCATCATCCAAGGGGTGGACGTTGCCGCCGGTACCCAGGATGTGGATCCTGTTGGGCTGGTCCGTTCTCTGGTTGGGGCCGACGTCGATGTTGATGTGATTGCCACGGATCCCTGGACAGCCCGCATGCTCCTGGCTCCCCGCTATGGCCGTGATGGGGTATTCCTGGTGGGAGACGCCGCGCACCAGAATCCACCGTGGGGTGGGCACGGTTTCAACACGTGCATAGGGGACGCCGCAAATCTGGCGTGGAAGATTGCTGCCGCCCTGGAAGGGTGGGCGGGACCGGCATTGCTTGACAGTTATGGTGTTGAACGCAGACCGGTTGCGCAGCGAACCATCAACGACGCCGCAGCCAACGGCAAAGCGCTCGCATACCACTTTGCAGATCCTGCGCTGGAGCTTGAAGGAGCGGCCGGCGATGCCGCGCGGGCAACCGCTCGCGCAGCCCTGGCGGTCAAGCAAAGTGAGTTCGACTCTTTGGGCCTGGTCCTCGGCTATTCCTACTCGGGGTCTCCTCTGGTTGTCCCCGATGGAGCGCCCGTACCCGCCGAGGATCCCATCCTTTACACGCCCTCGGCCACGCCGGGAGCCCTGCTGCCGCATGCCTGGTTGGATCATTCAACGTCCCTCTATGACGTTCTTGGTCCCGGTTTCACGCTGCTTGTCGACGCCGAAACCCTGGGTGGTGCCGTGGTGGAGGATGTCTACGCTCGGGTCCTTGCGACAGCCGCCGAACAGGGCGTGCCGTTGACCGTGCTGGCCGTAGGGCCGGCCGTGAACGGGCTTGCCATGGCGGATCTCTGGGCTGCCACCGCCGTTCTTGTTCGTCCTGACCAGCACGTAGCCTGGCGCGGTTCGTCCGCGGAAGCTGCGGCTCACGCCCTGCCTGTCGCCGCGGGATGGACCCGCCCCGAAGCATCAGAAAGTGAAGCATCAGAGATCAAGGAGAGCGCACATGCCGACGCCGTCATTTCGTGAATACCTTTACGCGCCGGAGCATCCCCGGGTAGCGAAACTTCGCGGCCTGGATGCACGCTCCTACGCGGAAGCCGCCAAGGACGATTCCTTCGCCGGTCCCATGATTGAGGGCTGGAAGAAGCTATACCCGGCGCCGTTTGCCGGCGTGACCAACGATGGTGTGGTGCGCGAAGGCTTGTTCCCGCAAACTGAAGCCCGTCCCGGCGAGGAGGCTCCGACGTCGGACATGGTTGCTGCCGCGGAGAAGCTGCTTGCGTTGCTGGGCCCGGCGCAGCGCGAGCGGCTGACTTACGCCGTGGACGCTTACGAATGGCAAAGCTGGGCCAACCCCGAATTCATGCAGCATGACACCGGACTGCGCCTGGATCAGCTGGACGTTGCCGTCAGGGAAGCTGCCTTGGCTGTAGTTGAGGCCAGCCTCAGCGCCGAGGGTTACGCTTTGGCACGGAATCTGATGAGGATCAACGGCTTCCTTGGTGATCTGGTGGACTTGCCGCTGCTCATGAACGAGTTCAGCTACAACTTTGCGCTCTACGGAGACCCTTCCGAAACCGAACCTTGGGGCTGGCAGCTGTTCGGCCACCATGTGGCACTGAACTGCCTTGTGGTTGGAAGCCGGCTGGTCATCTCACCGGTTTTTTTGGGTGCTGAACCGGACGGGATCGACGCCGGCCCTCACCAGGGCGTCAAGGTCTTCAAAGAACGCATTCAGTGGGCGCGGGAACTGATGGATGCCCTGCCGGAGGCGCTCCGTGCCGAGGCTGTGATATTCGAGCGCATGCAGGACCCCTCCATGCCCGAGGGGCGCCTGCATCCCGGGGACGAACGGCACCTGGCGGGCTGCTTCCAGGACAACAGGGTCATTCCCTATGAGGGCATCCTGGTCAGTTCGATGCCGGCTGCGGCGGTGTCCCTGCTGGACAACATCGTGGAGGACTCCATCGCCTACCTGCCCTCTGGACCACGAGCTGCCCGGATCCGTGAGATCCAGGCGCACTATGGGGAGACCTACTTCTCATGGATTGGCGGTTGGAAAGGCGAGGAGGCCTTCTACTTCCGCATCCAGAGCCCCGTGGTCATCCTTGAGCTGGACCACCACACCGGCGTTTTCCTTGACAACGACGAACCCGCCCCGTTCCACATGCACACCGTAGTCCGCACCCCCAACGGCAACGACTACGGCCGTGCCCTGGTCAAAGCAGCCATTCCCGGATAACCGGGTAGACGAAAAGGAAGAAGGCCCGGATCCTTTCACAGGATCCGGGCCTTCTTCGTTGTGCATGCGCTGCGACTGCTAGATGTCCAAAGCCACCCGGCGCTGCGGAGGAGGACCAACCACTGTCAGGTCCATTTCAGCCTGGGCCCGACCGAACCCTTCCACGTCCATGTAGGGCTCACCGCCCTCGGTGTAGATGTAGTCTTCCGTGGGCTTGTTGAAGTACTCGAAGAAGCCGTTGAACACTGATGGCGTCAAGAAGCCAACCATTTGGGTGTTGTGGGCGTCGAAGGCGAAGGAATGGATGGTGCCGGCGGGGGCATGGACAAAGTCACCCTTGGTCAGCAGCATTTCCCGTCCGTTGGCGTAGAGCCACATGCGGCCCTCGGTACAGAGGAAGTTCTCGGTGTGCTCGGAGTGGAAATGCAGCGGGATGTAAGGGGATTTGGCACCCTTGGTGTGAACGGCGAAGTAGGTATCGCCCGTGTTCTGCGGCCTTGAAAGGTAGGAGAACATGGTCTGGTAACTGACAAGCCGTTCGCCTTCGCCTGCACTGAGGAAGTACGGGCTCAGCGATGCCGGCAGGCCGGCGTTCTGTTGGAAGCCGGGCTGGACGCGTTCGAGGTCAGGGAAGGTGAGACCGAATTCGGCGCCCACTTCTTCCTGCTCCTGGATGGTCAGCTTGTGGCCTGCGTGTGCGGGTGGAACGTGGGAGTTGACAGGCGCGCCTACGCGTTCGTAGTACGCTTCTGCGCCACCGGGCGTCATCCAGTTGAGGAACCGCGTGTAGTGGCTGGCCATCCGGTATGCGTGCGGGGTGCCGGGGGGAATGACCACGGAGTCTCCCGGAGTCAGGATGCGGCTTTCGCCAGGCAGCCAGACGTGGAGGATTCCGTCGAAGACGTACAGGGTTTTGTGTTCGATTGCGTGGGTGACAAAGGCAGACTCCGCTCCCATGCCGCCCGAGATATAGGCTGCACTGAAGATCCCTCCCGTGTCCGCTGCCCGGGCGATCACGGTGACCAGCTGGCCGTTGACCTCATAACGGATGCCCTCACCGGAGGCCATGTAGTAAGGGACCGCTTCGCCCGGGAGCGTATTGGACAGGGGGAGTGCTTTGTTGATTTCCTCGACGCTGAGGGACATGTGGTTCCTTCTTTCCTTCGTCGGACTGTGTGCCTGTTAGTAGCTTTGCTCATTGCACCCGTGGCGCGGAGCGGTGATTTCAATCATTGGAAGGTGAGCTCTGCGGGGCGCACGCTCCGGCTGTGCCGGCCCGACCCAACAATTTCATCCTCGCTGCCGGGAAGCCGGAGGACGGCTTCGCTGCCATCCGGCACAGTGGCCGAGACTTCGAGGCGTCCGTTAACGAGCTCCCACCTCACCGAAGCCAATCCCAGCGGGGTTTCCAGACTGCACTGCGCCCATTCCAATCCGCCTCCGGGCCTGGGGGCCATGAGGATGCGCCGGTATCCCGGTTCCAGCGGTGCAATTCCGCCGATGGTCCTGTGCATCCAATCCACCACGGCGCCCAGCGCGTAGTGGTTGAAGCTGGTCATTTCGCCGGGGTTAATCGTGCCGTCGGGCAGCATCGAGTCCCAGCGCTCCCAGATCGTGGTGGCACCCATGCTTACCGAATACAGCCAGGACGGGTTTTCGGTTTGGAGCAACAATCTGTAAGCCTCTTCGAGGTGTCCTGTATCCGTGAGTGCATCGGTGACAAACGGTGTGCCGGCAAAGCCGGTAGAGATCCGGAACCCTGACTTTGCCACCAGTTCCGCGAGCCGTTCACCGGCGAACTCCCTGTCACTGTCATTAAGGATTCCGAACACGATGGCCAGCGCATAGACAGTTGTGCAATCGCTAAGGATGACCCCATCAGAGATGTAGTGCTCCGCGAACGAGGTTCGGAGCGCATATGCCATGTCCCCGAACTCAGTTGAAGCGGCCTCATTCCCGAGGACCGCTGCGGTAGCGGCCACCAACGACGCCGTCCGGAACGCACACAGCGTCGCCACCACATGCTTGTCAGCTTTGGCGGCCCATGGCTGGTCCGGCGAGGCGTCGGGATCAAGCCAGTCTCCAAACTGGAAACCGGTGTCCCACAAACCGTTAGGGGAGAGCTTGTTCCGAAGCCGACGGGCATGCCCGGTCATGGACTCGAATTGCTCCTCCAGCACGCGCTTGTCCCCGTACGCAGTCCAGAGGGCCCACGGAACCCACACTGCGGCATCGCTCCAGACCGCTGCGCTGTCCGGAGCGCCGAACTCGGCAGGCTGTTCGATGTACTTCAGGACGTTGGGGACCACGAACGGCACCAAATCATCGTCACGCTTTTGTTCCAGCGCCAGGTCGCGCAGCCAATCCCTCAGGAAGTCGCGGCTATCGAACAAGAACGCCGCGCTGGGTGCGAAGGCAGAAAGATCACCGGTCCAGCCCAACCGCTCGTCGCGCTGCGGGCAGTCCGTGGGAACGTCCACGAAGTTGCCGCGCATACCCCACACTGCGTTCTCGTGCAGGCGGTTCAGCAGCGGGTTGGACGTCTGGAAGGAACCGATCCGCTTCATGTCCGAACTGATGACGACGGCGGTCAGGCCGCCGCCGTCGCGAAGGGAATCGGCGCCGCCTGGCCACCCCTCAACCTCGGCGTAGCGGAAACCGTGAAAAGTCAGTGTCGGCTCAAAAACATCTTCTCCGCCGGACAACGTGAAGCGGTCAGTCGCTTCCGCCGAGCGGAGGGGGCGGGTACCCAGCTCGTTTTCTTCCAGTACCTCCGCGTGACGTACCGTCACTACCTGACCCGAGGGCCCGGTAACCGTGGCCCGGACCCAGCCAACCAGGTTCTGGCCGAAGTCCACCAGCACCTTACCTGCGGGGGATGTCCATACCTTTACCGGCTGCAGTTCCATCTGGCGTCGCACGGGAGGGCCGATGTATGGCTCAAGGCGGCTGAGGTCGTCGTCGAGCACTTTGGCGGCCGACCATTCAGAGGAGGAGAAGCCGGGGGACAACCAGGCATCGGAAAAACGCCGGGCATCAATGGACTGTCCGTCGTATAAGTCGTTGGCCGTGGTGGCCGACGGGCCGGCCGTCCACGATTCGTCCGTTCCGATGACTTGCTCGTAGCCATCGGTAAACCTGACCCGGAGTTCAGCGAACGCGCCGAGCTCATGGCCGTAGTACTTCGAACCCCCCGACCACGCCAGCCGGCCCCGGTACCATCCGTTTCCGAGAGCGAGCCCAATGACGGTGGTTGTGGCTACCATTTCGGTCACGTCGAGCTCGCTGTAACGGACCCGCCATTCATAACTGGACCAGCCCGGAGTGAGCAGGTCTTCCGAGGCCCGGCGGCCATTGACCCATGCCTCCACCACGCCAAGCGCGGAGAGGAACAGAGTGGCGGACTCAACGTCGCCGTGGCTGTCGTCAAGACGGAACTCGCCGCGAAGCAGCGGTGCGCCGTCAAAGTCGGTGTCCGCAGCAATCATGCGCGCGTGCCAGGTAGTCATCAGGTGATCTCCAGTATCAGGGCTTTGGGTGCGTACTCAGGTGGGCAGTGCTAGGCAGGCTGGTTGAGGAGGGAAGCGGAATCGGTGACCTCAAGGGATCCGCCGTTGTTCTGCGCTACGCCGCCCAGCCAGTAGGCACTGGGCTTGGGGGTTCGCTCCTGCGTGGTCCGGTCCACTGCTATCAGTCCAAACTTGGGAACGTATCCGAAGATCCACTCGAAGTTGTCGAACGCGGTCCATGCGATGTAGCCACGGACATCAATGCCGTCAGCCAAGCAGGACGCGACGCCGGCAACTGCCGTGCGGAGGTAGTCCAAACGCTGGGTGTCGTCCTCGGTTGCCAGGCCATTCTCCGTGACGATCACGGGGATCTCCGCAATCCGCGCAGCTTCGCGGATGGTCGCTTCCAAGCCCTCCGGATAGATCTCCTCGCCCATCTGATTAGTGGGCACGCCGTCCCCGGCATGGACAAGACCTTCGGCTCCAAACACGGTGCGGCCGTAGGTCTGGATGCCCACAAAGTCATCTCCCCGGGAAGCTTCCAGGAAGCGCTCGTTAACTTCGCGGCGGATACGGTCAGCGTTGGCTTCCCCACCAGCTGCGGCATGAATGTCGGTGTTGGCCAGCGTCCATCCCACCATGAGCTCGGGATAACGGGTCTTGATGGCGTTGCGAGCGGCGTGATGTGCTGCGAGCTTCACCTCGAAGCCTGCCTCGGAGACGGTGAATTGGAACGGGGCAACCCTCGCTGCCTCGATGTTGAGGTGCTCCGCAGCTGCCGCCCAGATGGGTACTTGACCGCGGCTTTCCGCAGGACCGCCACCAATGCCGATTTCTTTCAGCAGCCAGGGAAGGTTTGGTTCATTGAGCGTGCAGGCGACGCCGATCAGGTCGCCGAGGTGCTCGGTAACGCGATCGCAGTAGCGGCCGAAGCGTTCCGGCGTCGCTGCATCCTCCCAGCCGCCGGCGGCAAGCAGCCACACCGGCGAGGTGAAGTGATGGAACGTGACAACCGGCGTCAGGCCATGCTCGTGGCATACTTCCAGCACGCGGCGGTAGTGGTTCAGGGCCGCCGTCGAAAATTGGCCTTCCTCCGGTTCGATCCGTGCCCACTCCAGGGAGAACCGGTAGGTGGTGAATCCGAGGCTCGCAATGAGTGCAATGTCCTCGCGGTAGCGGTGGTAGTGGTCGATCGCGTCGCCGGAGGGCTCGGCGAAGATGGTGCCGGGCAATTGCTCCAGGAGCCACGTGTCGCTGTTGACGTTGTTCCCTTCAACTTGGTGGGCGGCGGTTGCGACTCCCCAGAGGAAGCCGACGGGGAAAGACTGGGAGGTGGTCATGGAGGTTCCTTTATGTGTCTGTTTGTCTGGATAGGCAGTCCGCTGTTTAGCGGACACCCTTGATGAACGTGACGGTGATGCTTCCCAAGGCGCAGAGCGCGGCGGCTGCAGACCAGAGGAAGCCGTAGTTGTGGCCGCTGCCGATAGCGAGGATCGCAGGGGCGGCGGCCGGGACGATGATGTTGGGGATGCTGAGGGCGAGGCTGAAGACGGCCATGTCCTTGCCGGTGTCCCGGGCATCGGGGAGGACAGCGGCGCAAAGGGCCAGGTCAACGGTGAGATACATCGCTTGACCCATCGCGAAGACGATCCAGGCCACGATGAATTGTTCGAAGGATGTTGCCGTGGCGCCGAGCACCAATGCAGTGGCCATGAGGAGCGCCGCGCCAATGACGAACGGCTTGCGGCGGCCGATTTTGTCTGAGAGCCAGCCGGAGGCTGTAAAGAAGAGGATACTGACGGGAGCCGAAATCAGTGTCAGCAGGCCGGCGCTCTTTCCGGCCTCGGCGATCGGCATGCCGAGCCCGTCCATCAGGAAGAAGATGAAGTAGGCAAACAGCGCAGTCATGGCAATGCCGGCGAGGAATCGAGAAACCCAGGCCCACGCGAAGTTGGGGTGCTTCCGTGGATCTACGAGGAACGATTTCGCCAGGCCTTTGAGGTCAAGGGGCGGCAGCTCGGCGCGGGTTTTCGCCGGATCTTTGTAGAGCACCAGCAGCGGAATGCTGCACACGAGCGCCAACAGAACAGGTACGCACATCATGAGCAGCGGCGCGTCCACCAGCCAGGCGGCGAGGTAGGACCCCGCGGACATTGCCAGCGCACCGGCCATGCCCATGGCACCCATCACACGTGCCCGCTTGTTGTCCGGAAGGGCCTCAATGGGAATGACCGCGTAGGCGTTGAACGCAGCTTGGGCAGAGACCAATGCAACCACGTAGGCCGCGACTATGACCGGAGTAGAGGGCGCGGTGCCGATCACAGCTGCGGCGAGCAATGCGGGGACCAGCCCCCCAATGATCCATGGGCGACGCCGGCCAAACCTGCCCGCGGTGCGATCAGAGAGTGCTCCGGTCAGCGGGATAGTGACGAGCAGGAGCAGCGAACTGATGGAGACGGCCATGCCATAGCTTGTCTCCTTCGCTGCCGGGTCTACTGCTGCCAGGCGCAGGGAGAGTGCTGTGCCCAGGGTCAGGCTCATGATGTACATGCCCAGTGCGGCGATGAGGACCAACGCCATGGTCTTTTTGCTGGACAGTGGCTGTAGCTGTTGTTGCGCTTGTGGCTGCTGTTGCTGTGGTTGCTGTTGCGCTTGGGCTGTTTCAATGACGTGAGCTGTGGGGTCACCCATGAGAATCCTCCTTTGGACCAGAGCCACCGTTGGCTCCTTGTGACCGGTAATGCGGGCCGTTGACGGACCGACCCGTGATGTCTTCCTGCAACGTTAACTAAACTTTGACCACATTGGAATAGTTTCGTGCAGATTTCTTTACCAAAGTGGAAAGGAAACTTGGTAGCCTCGTTCAAAGGAGGTCTACCTATGGATCAGGAAACCCGCGGCCCGGGCCGTACGGGAAAGCGCGCCCCTTATGCGAACGGCGCGAAGAAGCGCGCGGAATTGGTGGAGGCAGCCTTCCGGGTGTTCGCCGAAAAGGGGTATCTGGGCCTCTCCATCCGCCAAATCGCTGAGGCGGTGGGTACCAGCCACACTGCACTTCTCCACCACTTCGGGAGTAAGGAAGCGCTGCTGGAGGCCGTCCTGGTCCTCCGCGAAGAACGCGAAGGCCCGTGGCGCCAAGAGCTCATCAGTGAGAAGGGGCTCCTCGAAACGGTGCCGGCCGTCATGCGGCACAACGCCGGGATCCGCGGAGTGATCCACCTCGATGCAACCCTGCGGGCCGAAGCCATCAGCCCCGACCACCCGGCCCATCACTTCCTGCTCCGGCGCAATCAGGACTTCGTAGACTCGGTTCAATCCGAACTCGAACGCGAACTTGCCGCCGGACGGCTTCGGGAAGGCTTCCCGCCGGCTGTCCTGGCCCGGCAAATCACAGCCCTGGTTGACGGGATTCAACTGAGTTGGCTCTACGACGAATCCGTGGACATGGCCGAACATCTCCAAGGCTTCATGGACCTGATCAAGAAAACCTGATCCGGGGCCGTGGGGCGTCCGCGTCTTCCATCGCGGCGGGTCCCGCTAACGGCCGTCACGAACAGGGGAGTCGGGCTATTCGGCGGCAGGCCGGCGTCGTTGTTGCTTGGTAGCGGACCTGAGTTCTTTTGCTGCACGGTGACGGCGGGCGGAACCACGTGTTGGCTTGGAGGCGCGCCGCACCGACTCCGGGACAAGGCCCGCCCTGATAAGTTCAGCGAGCTTGACCACTGCGATCTCACGATTGCGCAACTGGGATCTCTCCTCCGACGCCGTGACTGTGATGGCGCCGCCGACGAGTCTTCTTCCCAGGCGCCTGAGCAGAAGCTGCCGCTGCTCATCTGTCAGGCTGGGGGATTCGGCAACATTCCACGTCAATTCCGCCCGGCTGTCCGTGGTGTTGACGTGCTGACCGCCCGGTCCTGACGAGCGGGAGAACCGCCAGCGGAGTTCCGAAGCGGGGATGGTCAGCGACGGCGGAATTTCCAGGTCCATGGATCAAGCCTTGCACGTCAGATTGGCCTACATGGTCAGGTGGTGCCGGCTGACATCATCGGCGCACCCTCATTGCACCTGCCCGAATACCTGCCGGCATCATGACCGGACCCTCTAGCCACTGGCGAGATTGGCCATCAGAGTTGAGGCAATGAAGGAGCCGAACTGCTCCGCTGTCCAGCCGCGTTTCATCACGAGGACCTCGAACAGTTCAGGGGCAGTGCAGGCGAACATGACATCGGCGGCTTGCTCCGCGCTCACGTCGGCTCGGAGGAATCCCCGGTCAAGCAGATGCTGCGCGTTACGAAGCATCCTGCCGTGGCGCGCCTCCTCGACTTCTTGCAACAACGCGGCCATAGCTGAGTGGCCGGTCAATGCGGCATCACGGATAAGAAGGTTGATGGGCACCACAAGCGGACTGACCTCTGCGGCAAGTAGGCCAAAGTGGTGCATCAGCGTCAGCGGATCCTCCGCGGTCCGCTGCGCCAACTCAGAACGCTGCTCCGCTGCTGATTGTTTCGACCCGAGAAGGCTTTGCTGTTGGATGGCCCGTACCAAACCGGCCTTGCCACCGAAGGATTTGTAAATGGTTTCAGATGAGACGCCGGAGGCTGTTGCCACCTGGGTCACGGTGGTCCCGCCGAATCCTTGCGTCAGCAGCAGATGGCGGGCACGATCAATCACTGTCTGCCGGGATGCTTCCGCAGCTTGACGACGACGGCTCGCGTCATAGCCGCGCCGAGCCGACGATGTTGCCTCAGGACCCTTGACCGTCTCCATCATCAACCCTAGACTCCAATCAATACAGAGAACTGTATTGAATTGACGATACCAGAGGTACCTGGGGACGTAGAGCTCAAGGGAGTCAAGATGAACATCGTGGCCGGCTTGGAATCCCTCCCGGAAGGTCCGGTTCGGCGCATGTTCGCCGCGGCGGGGGATCACGACCTTGAAGCGTTGGTGGCAGAATTTTCCGAGAACTACATCAACATCACCCCCAATCATCCGGAGCGCAACTTCGCCGGCACCCGGCAGGTCAGGGCCAACTGGACCAGTCTTTTCGCAGGCATTCCGGACCTGGCGCTTCAAGTCCACAACGCGGCTGCTGCTGATGAACGAACCGTTTGGGTTGAATGGAGTCTTCATGGCAATCGTCGCGACGGACCGGCCGTAGAACTAGCGGGGGTGGCGATCTTCACCGTGGACCAAGGGAAACTAGTCGGCGTACATTTCTACCTCGAGCCCGTGGAACGTGCTTCGGGTGACATAGATATCGCTGTCCGAACAACCGCGGGTCCGGTACTTCCTGTTGGGCCGGAGCCATGATTCTCGTCGTCGGTGGCACAGGGCGTTTGGGTGCGCGCGTCACGAAGGATTTTGCACGAGCCGGCATAGCCTTCCGCATTATGGCGCGCGGCCACTCACAGCCTTTCCCGGAACGGGATCATGGCGATTTCGAGGTCTTCCGAGGTAGCTTGTCCTCGGCGTCGGACTGCCTGCGTGCTGTTCAGGGTTGCGGGCAGGTGGTCTTTGCGGCATCGGGATTCGGCTTGAAAAAAGGGGGCACACCTCGCACCGTTGATCGCGACGGTGCATTGCGGCTCGTGGAAGCGGCCACAGACGCCGGCGTTCGGCACGTAGTGATGATGTCCATGCATGGCGCCGCTGCCGACGCGCCGACCAACTTTCTCCGCATGAAGTTTGCCGCAGAGGAAGCGCTCAAGTCCTCGGGAATGGGCTGGACGATCATACGAATGAGCGCAAATCTGGAACAGTTCCTGACCGTCATGAGTCAGCCACTTGAGACGGGTGGTAAGGTGCTCGTTTTGGGATCAGGCGACGTACCAGTGACATTCACCTCCACTGCTGACGCCGCAGCCCTGGTGGGTCTGGCTATTTCCGATCCAGCGTTACCAGGGCAAACCATTGAGTGGGGTTCCGGGGTCCATTCCCTCAATGAGCTCGCCGCTGCCATCCTGACCAACGGCGGAGGAGGCGAAATCAAGCGCATTCCGGTGCCCGCCTTACGCATAATGTCCGTGGCTGCGCGGCCGTTCTCGCCATTTCTGGCCAGAATGGCCACCGCGGCGCTTTGGATGGAGTCTGGCGCGGCGGCCTTCGATCCCATGGTGCAGCGACGAGCATTTCCTGAGATCCCCGTCCGTGATCTGAAAGAGAGCCTCGGTCCACGTCCTTAGGCGCTTAGGATCGAGTCATGGCCGGTTCCCTTGAAGTCCTCGGCCCCATCCTGGAGATGATGACATGGGTGGGGTTCGTTCCGGGCGTGCCACTTTTAATCAGCGCATGGATCATTGCCGGGCGGCGTTGTGTCTGGGGAACGGCGGACGGAGAACAGTTCGCGGCAGGAGGATTCCTGGGACTGCAATGGCAGGACCAATCTAATGAGGATCAAAAAGTCCTGCTGGACATTCCCGCCCTGGACGGGAGTATAGATTCGCGGTCCGTGGTGGTCCATTATGACCTTTGCCATCCCTCCCGATGCTCGCTGCGGCCCCCGCGCCATGACAACACAGTATTGATTCTGGGGTGGATCCTAACCGGCGTTGGGATAGTCAGCACCCTGGGCGGATTCGTCCTTCTTTTTCTCTAATGCTCCTCCTCCAGCGTCAGGCTCTTGAACACCGGATCGCTCAGGACTAGCGTTTCCCGCGCATGGTCAACGCGCACGGCTAAACCGAGGAGAGTGCTATGAGTGAGACCACCGCCACCCTGATGGTGGACCTGATCATTTCCCTGGACGGCTATGCATCTGCCGAGGGGTGGCCCGGCTGGTGGGGACTTGAGGGCCCCGAGTATCTGGCCTGGCTTGAGGAAGAGGGGAAGAAGGACTTCACCACACTCATGGGCGCAAACACGTACCGGGTAATGTCCAGTATGTCCCAGCAGGCTTCTGATGATGATTCAGCGTTTTCAGAAGAAGAGGGAGCGAGCCTCAGCGGGTTGGCCGCCATGCCTAAAATCGTCTTCTCCTCAACATTGAAAGAACCCCTGGCGTGGCCTAACTCGGAGCTGATTTCCGGAGACGCCGTGGAGGCCGTGAGGGAACTGAAGAGGTCCCGATCCGGAACCTTCAGCACGCTGGGCAGCCTTAGCCTCTGCCGTTCACTCCTGACGGCCGGGCTGGTGGACAGATATCGGCTGGTGATCTTTCCCGTGATCACCGGCAGGACCGGAAGCGAGCGGATCTATGATGGATACCCGGATGTTTCCCTGGAACTGGTGGCCAGCCGCACGTTCGATGGCAGGTCCCAGCTACTGGAGTACATCCCCACTGTTATTGACGGCCCACCACCGACACGGCAGGGCTGATGATGCGTCAAGGTTTTGAAACCCACCCGGAAGGCCCGTTCCAGCCGGAAGTCATTGTCCGGCAAGTGCATATGCCCGCAGGGGTAGCGGGGCCCACGGAAATCAGTTTTGACGTTCGGTGTTTCCTGCTGCCTTTACCAGGCGGAATTGTTGTGATCGACACCGGCATGGGGGATAACACCATCGATATCAACGAGGCACTGGAACGCATGGGAGCAGGCTGGGCTGACATCTCCGATGTTGTGATCACCCATCAACATCCCGATCATGTGGGCGGGTTGAACGATGTCCTTGAAAAGGCAGGGAATGCTCTGGTGTGGGCGGGTGAAGCAGATGCCGCAGCTGTTTCTTCCGGAATTCGTACTTCAGGCCGTGCATCCTTCGAAGCGAAGGTGCAATCCGCAGCCGAAGGTGCTTCCGTTCGTGGACTGCGGGTCATTCACACCCCCGGTCACACTCAAGGCCACATCAGCCTCCTGCATGAAGACGAAGGCTTGCTGTTCGTGGGTGATGCCGTGGGCAGCATGAACGGGGTAATGGTCCGGCCTCCGGCTCCCTTCACTGCTGACCCGGCAGAGGCTGAAGCATCGCTTGGGAAGCTTGCCCGTTTGACGCCCCGAAGGATGCTGTTTTCCCACGGAGCTGAGATTCCCGACGCCAACAGCAGGCTTAGGGAGCTTCTGGACCAGCCCGCGCCCCAGCCGTAAATCCGCACCAGCCCAGCCCCCTTGCCCCAAACACCGGGCGGGACAAACGGCGCCACAGGAAAAGGAGGCGCAGGAAAGGAACCGCTGACCTACCGGGTTTTCTGTTCCTGACGAGCACCAGTGTGTTCGAGAAGTGGCGCCAGGCACTGAGCGTAATACGTCATGGCTTCGGCGAAGGTGAGCAACTCCAGTTCGGCCGGACCTCCGGGAACCGTCAGGTCTACGTGGCAGAGAACCGGTTCGCGGCTGATGCCGTTGGCGGTCAGCGTGGCAATGCCCCAGGGGCGGCCGGGCTCGGTCACGGAGATTCCGGCGGCGTCGAAGGGATCGCGCAGGACGTAGTGGGTGACCGTCCGCCAGGACTGGAGATACGGCGGCTGCAATTGCTCTATGAGGTCATCATTATTGCTGTGATAGGCCTCCACGAGGGCAGCGCTCAGTCCGTCCCACTCGTCGGCGTCGCGGACCATCAGGTGCGCGGTCTTCAGGCGGTCTATGGTTTCATTCAACGTCATGGCAGTCCCCAAACTTCCCGTCCTTTTTGCCTGCCATGCAATGGCAAGCCTGACCGCCGTCGGCGTGTCACTCTCAATGAGAACGGATGAAGCCCCGCCATGATTCCCAAAAGAATGGGAGGACCTGCGTTGTGTCCGGCCTGCGACATTCCTCGTCCACCTAGCAAATCAGTAGCCTTACTAATAGGGTGGCTGGGGGGAGAGTCCCCAGCGTAGGAGAAGTGAGGCGAAGAATGACCGAAGAACAAGAAATCAACAAAGTCACTGACATCATCAACGACTCCAAGATCGGAATGCTCACCACCGTTAACGAAGATGGTGCGCTGGTCAGCCGGCCGCTGGCCGTCCAGGAAGTCAAGGACGACGGCGACATGTGGTTCTTTACCGGCCTGGGAACCTCGCAGGTTGCCCATGTGCGCCAGGACCCGCGGGTCAACGTCTCCTTTGGCAAGAACACCGAGTGGGTCTCCGTGGCCGGGACTGCCGAGGTTGTCACGCATCGGCAGAAGATCCACGAGATGTGGAACCAAGTGGTGGAGGCGTGGTTCCCCGATGGCCCTGACACTCCTGAGGTTTGCCTGCTTCGAGTTGATTCAGATTCAGCGGAGTACTGGACCAGCCCGGGTGGAACCGCTGCTACGGTCCTTCAATGGGTCAAGTCCAAGGTCACCAACTCCCGGTTCAGCGTGGGTGAGAGCGGCACCGTGGAACTATGACCCGCCATGGTTGATGCCCAGCGGTTTCGGGTTCTCCTGGAGGAGGAACGGAATCGGAAACTCGAGTTGCTGACGGCGCTGGGAAGCGACATCACCTCGGTCAGTCTCGCCCGTCAGGATTCCAATGTGGACGACGAACACGATCCCGAAGGCAGCACCATAGCGTTCGAGCTTTCCCAGGCGTCCGCTCTCATGGGCCAAAGCCGGATGGGTTTGGAGCAGATCGAGGCGGCACTGGCCAGGATCGCGGACGGAACGTACGGGCGGTGCGAGGTCTGCGGTGTGGCGATTCCCGAGGGCAGGCTCGAGGCCCGGCCTTGGACACCCTTCTGCGTCCAGCACGCCTCAGGCAAACGGGATTGACCCCCAGGAAGCTTGGTCAGCCGGACATTCCCGGTGACAAGGGAACGAATTCAATACCCTGCTGAACCTTCTTCCTGGGGCCCCGGTCAAAGCCCTTGGCATCCAAATGGTTCGCCGCACGGTAGGTGGCCAGCGCTTCGTCGTAAATTTCATTGAGACGCCGTGCCGTGAAGACTTCCTCGGTTCCGTCGGCAAAGATCACGGACACCTCGGTGCTGGCGGGAAAGTGCCGTTTCATCCGGATGAATCCTTGGGCGTCCTGGTGCAGGGAAATCACGTGGCAACCGCGCTTTCAGTAGTGGTGGTGTCAGTCTTTGGTATTCGAGCCGCATTGGGAGCTTACGTCAAAGTTTCCGTGCCCGGAGCCGCTTCGGCCTTACTGGCGCGATCGGCCAACGCACCCTGCTTCCTGCTGGCCAGCAGGAACGGCAAAGCTATGAGCTCGATGACGCCCGCCACTGCCAGCGACGCCGGGTAGCCGAAAAGGTCTGCTCCGCGGCCCAGGACCGGTTGGATGACTACGCCCCCGCTGGAACCCATCAACGAATCAAAGCTCAAAACGGTAGCCCGCTGTTTGGAGGGAATCATGTCGTTCACATACGCCTGCCGAACGGGAGTGGCAGCGGAGCCCACAACGGCCCACAGCGCGAGCAGGACCAGCGCCACCCAAAAGACACGAGTGAATCCCAGAACCAGCAGGATGACGCAGCCAGCCAAAGAGCCAACGATCAGTACCGTGGTCCGCCTGTGGAACAGCCTCCGGGCATGAGGGGCAAGCCAACCGCCCAGGACCTGGGAGCCTGCCACGATCGCTGCTGCCAGACCCGCGATTGAATAAGCCTTGGGGTCACCGAACAAGTCCAGAAGGTACGGCTGCAAGGCGTAGAAGACATAGATGCCGACGCCGGCAGTGAAGGGTGCCGCCAACATGACGTAACGGACGGGCGGGTTTTTCAGACCGTTTTCGATCGAGGCGTCCAGCACCCCTTTGGTGGCCCGAAGAGGGTGCGTTGAACGCTCAGGTGAGAAGCCGACGTCGTGCATGAGCCCAAAAGCGACAGCAAACATGGCCAGCAGCACCAGCACGCGCAAGAGGAAGGGTACGCCAAGGTTCGTAGCCTGGGCTATCACCCCACCGGCCACCGAGCCCACCAACATGGCTACGCCCTGAACCATCTGCCCGCGACCCAGCACGGATTCCAGCCCGCCTTCATAGCCCGAGAAGCGCAGTGCATCAACGAGCCATGCTTCAACGGCACCCGAAAAGAACGTAAAGCCCAAGCCCAGGAGGACCGAGACCACGGCCCACATCCAGAACGGTGCGGAGATCTGCCACATCACAAAATACAGGTAGGTTGATACGGCCAAGGTCACCGTTCCCAGCAGGAACGAGGCACGCCGCCCCCAGCCATCAGCAATCACGCCCGTGGGGACTTCGAACAGAACCATGCCCGCCGTGAAGAAGGCGTTGGCGGCAAACGCCTCAAGATTGCTCAACCCGGCATCCAGCAGGAAGAGGGTGTTGATGCCCCAGATGAAGGAGGCCGCAACCGTATTGCCCAGCGTCAATGTCAAGTACACGCGTTGGATCTTTCGGGCGGCGTCGTTCAGGGTGTCGCCGCCCTCGCCGGTGCGAGGATGGACCACCAGCTAATTCTCGTCCCGTCCCGTGTGCTTCGCCAGAGCCTTTGGCAGTTACAGGCTACTTTTCGTGACTCGTAGGGATGTCTTGGGAGGCCGCCCATTCGCTGACGTCCCTGCGTTCAATGGCAGCGGCCATCATGTCCGGGAAAAGGTCCGGCGTGCACGCAAAGGCGGGTACACCGATCCCGGCCAGCGCTGCCGCGTGGCTGGAGTCAAAGGACGGATGGCCGCTGTCGCTGAGCGCCAGCAAAGCAATCATGGTGGTTCCTCCGCCCACAATGGACGCGGCACGACGCAGCATTTCTTCAGCTATGCCACCTTCGTAGAGGTCGCTGATCAGCACGAGGATGGTCTCGACGGG
Organism: Arthrobacter sp. 9V; assembly: GCF_902506065.1. Lineage (GTDB taxonomy): Bacteria > Actinomycetota > Actinomycetes > Actinomycetales > Micrococcaceae > Arthrobacter. Next base: position 2,230,000 of record NZ_LR732912.1, on the reverse strand, counting down.
CTTGGTGATCTGGTCCTGGCAATAGGCGAGGGCACGATTGATGTCCGTGCCGCCGCCCAGTTGCACGCCGAACAGCACGTCCACAGGGTCGTCAAGATCGTCGGTCAGATCCACCACTTCGGTGTCGAAGACCACCAGTCTGGTGCTCACTGACTTAAGCGAACTGAGGACAGCACCAAAGACACTGGAGTAGACCACGGATTCAGCCATGGACCCGGACTGGTCAATGCAGAGGATGATCTCGCGCTGAATCTCCGTGCTCCGCCGTGCATGTCCAAGAAGCCGCTCGGGCACAACCGTCCGGTACTCAGGCTGGTAATGCTTAAGGTTGGCGGCAATGGTCCGGTTCCAGTCGATGTCCCTGTGCCGGGGCCGGCGGGTCCTGGCGGAACGGTTGAGCGCCCCGGAGACTGCCTGAATGGTCTTGGCCCGTAGCCTTTCTTCAAGCTCCTTGGTGACCTGCCGAATGACCGATCTGGCGGTCTCCCGCGACGCCTCCGGGATCACCCGGCCGAGCCCCACCAAGGTACTCACCAGGCCGATATCCGGCTGAACGGTCCGGAGCATTTCCGGTTCCAGAAGCAGTTGTCTTAGCCCAAGCCGGTCCATGGCATCGGCCTGCATGACCTGGACCACCGAGGAAGGAAAGTACCCGCGGATGTCGCCAAGCCATCTGGCAACCCGTGGTCCGGACGAGCCCAGTCCTCCCCGTCGGGTGGATCCGTCACCGTAAAGTTCCTCCAATGCCTGATCGCGGCGAACGTCATCTTCGGAGAGCTGAACCGGCTCACCATGCTCTGTGGAGATGCCGTCAGCCTCGTGACCGCCCAGGACCAAACGCCAACGGCTCAAGCGGTCCCGGCCGGCCGCAGCGGAATTATCCATCGCGTCAGCCGTGCGTGTCGTGGCTGAATCTTGGTTCATGCGCTTGCCTTCCATCCCAGAATTCTTGCCATGGTTTGTAGCGCGGGACCCGCACGCGACAGGTCCATGGGGGAGGATTCAACGGCGACGCCGGCAGAGCCCACCCGGCTTAATTGTTCTCCGATTTCCCGCCGTTCAGGCCTGCTAAAAGCCGAGAACGTCCTTCGGACCAAGGGCAGGACGTCCTCAAAGACGTCATCGTGCACGCCTTCCACCCAATCATCAACAATCTGCAGGAGGCGCCGATCATGGATGAGCAACGTAGCGTCGCCGGACAGCAGGCCGTCCAACCATGCAGCGGCTTCCGGGGCCGGTGTAGCTGTGGACAAACGACGGCTGAGCCGTGTTGCTACGTCTGGTCCTTCCACCAGGCCCGCATCCAGCAGCAGCCTGGTGGCGCGGCCGGCCACGGAGCCATGAATCGTGTCCGAGTGGGCCACCGCTGAGAGGGCAGCATGCCAATCATCCAATGGCAGCTCCGGCATGATGCTTAGACCGTCCTGCGCGGAGTCGATTGCCCTGCGCATCACCCCTGCAGCATCGTCATCGAGGCCGGCGCAGGCGGTGGGCAGTCCGACGCACGCGCGAACCATTGTGGCTCGCAGGATTCTGCGGACATCGGTCACGTCCACTCCGCGGACGTTTCCGTACCTGCAAGTGCGGGCCAAGGGGGCGATGGTTTCCAGGAGGGGCGGAACGTCCTGTTGAAGGGCGGTACGTTCCGCCAGGGCAGACACGACGCCTGCAATACCGTCGGGCAGTTCGGCCAGGAGACAGCTTTCCAGAAGCCTGCTCAGGACCGGCAGGCCTTCGGCTGCCTGCGCCCGCTCAGAGACAATCGTGGCAGCGGCGGAGGGAACAGTGGTGCCATAGCGGCTTGCTTCCACCAGTGAAACAGCCAGCTCGGGCTTCCACAGGAGGGTCCACGCTTCTTTGAACGTGCCGGTGGTCCTGCCGGTGTCCGTTGGCTGACCCCAGTCCACGCCCAGCAGCGCCAGGCGGTGGAGGAGTACCGAACGGGCCAACTGGTTGGGCTTGCGCAGGTCCAGGACCATGACCTCTTCCATGGCGCTGGGCTTCATGCGGAGCTTGCGCTGGGTAGCGGTGAGGTCCGCTGCCAATGGGAGCGTGGGCACGGAGTCCGGAACGTTTCCGAGCTCGCGTCCAACAGTCAGTTCACGGTGAACCAAGGTCAGGGGCAGGGGAGAACCGTCGCATAGAACGCTCTGCGCGGCATCATCCAGTTCCGGTAAACCAGGGCTGGGGCGCCCGCGAACGGCAGCCAAAGCAGTAGCCATCCTGCTTGCCTCCACAACGGACGCTGTGGACGCGTCCAAATTCTCTTTGCGGAGCGCATGGGCTACCCGGACCAACCACGTGGTGGCAACGTCCTTCGTGGGGTCGTTGGCAATCCAGTGTGCGAACAGATGTTGATACCAGCCCGGCGCCGTGACTCCTGCTCCGTATCCACTGCCCAGGCTCAACCGGTTCGATGTCCACGGAACCCAGGTGACGGCAACTTTGGTTTTTGGCAAGCCGGCGAGGACTTTGTTGTCGGCTGAAACGGCAGGAAAGCGGGCGGGCACCAACGCCGGAGCATGATAGGCGCCGCACACCACTGCGATGCGTTCGTGCCCTTCACGCATGGCCGCCCGCAGGAGGCGCCGCATGGCAGCTTCGCGGCGGCTATTTTCCATGACGTCAGGATGGTCCGCGGGACGTTGATCCATGGCCCGGATCTCAGTGATGGCCTCGATGAGGGCTTCGAACCGTTCAACGGGGTCCGTGCTCCGGTGCTCCACGGCGTCCTCCCACCAGCGCTCCGCGTCGCTGTAGCCTGCAGCTTCTGCCAACATGCCAATCGCATCGGGCCGGTACGCCTGTTGTGAAACCGCTGGAGGGTCCTCAACGACGGCGGCAGGCTGCCCGCCGTCGTCGGACGTGGTTTCGGTAGTCTTTTCCTCCTCCGCTTCCGGCAAGGCCGCAAATGCCCGTTCCTCTTCGGCCCTGAGCGCGAAGGTATTTGCTGCGGGCAGATCGATGGCGCGGACGGACTTGCCCGTGGACAGTGCCCACCGGATTGCCACCCACTCCGGTGAGAAGGAGGCCATGGGGTAGAAAGAAGCCAAGCGGGGCTCGTCCACCGCGTAGATCAAGCCGGCCACCGGTGGAACCATATCCGGATCGGTGACCAGTGAGATGACCTGGTCAAGCTCCGGCGGCCCTTCAACCAGCACCAGATCAGGTCGAAGCCCTGCAAGGGCTTCCGCAACCGAATGTGCCGAACCCGGACCGTGGTGCCGGATCCCCAGAATGTGGACGTCGGTCATGTTTCAGTTGGAAGATTCAAGATCGCGGCAGGCCCGGTAAAGGTCCTTCCATTCCGGACGGTTACGCACCACGGTCTCCAGGTATTCCTGCCAGATCACGCGGTCCTGCACAGGGTCCTTAATCACTGCGCCCACCAAGCTGGCCGCGACATCCTCTGCACGGACCGTGCCATCGCCAAAGTGTGCTGCCAGGGACAGCCCGTTGGTCATCACGGAAATGGCCTCTGCCGTGGACAACGTGGCCGATGGCGACTTGATGGTGGTGCGCTGGTCCTGAGTTACACCTGACCGCAGTTCCCGCATCACGGTGACCACCCTGCGGATCTCGGAAAGGGCTGCCAGATCGGCCGGCAGTTCCAAGGACTCACCCGGGCTGCGAACACGGGTGGTCACAATCTCCACCTCTTGGTCGATGCTGTCCGGGAGCGGCAGGACTACTGTGTTGAATCGGCGCCGGAGGGCGGACGAGAGGTCGTTGACGCCTTTATCGCGGTTGTTTGCGGTGGCGATCACGTTGAAGCCCTTCCGTGCCTGGACTTCCTCGTTAAGCTCGGGAATTGGCAGGGTTTTTTCACTCAGGATGGTGATGAGGGAGTCCTGCACATCGGAGGGAATGCGGGTCAGTTCCTCCACCCGCACCAAGCTTCCTGTCTCCATGGCGCGCATCACCGGACCGGCAACCATGGCGGCGCGGGAGGGGCCTTCAGCCAGCAACCGGGCATAGTTCCAGCCGTACCGCAAAGCCTCTTCCGGGGTGCCCGCGGTGCCCTGCACCACCAGCGTGGAAGAACCGGAGATGGCAGCGGCCAGGTGCTCACCAAGCCAGGTCTTTGCGGTTCCGGGAACACCCAGCAGCAGGAGAGCGCGGTCTGTGGCCAATGACGCCACTGCGATTTCCACCAGGCGTTCGGAGCCAAGATATTTCGGGCTGATCTGAACACCGTTGGCCAAGGTTCCACCGAGGATGTACGTGATCACAGCCCAGGGAGAAAGACGCCAGCTGGGTGGGCGGGGGCGGTCGTCAACAGCGTCCAAAGCGCCAAGTTCATCGGCGTACGCGTTCTCGGCGTGGGCGCGAAGAACGTTTGGGGCGTTCTGGGCATCGGTCATCGGAAAGCCTCCGTCAGGGATTGTTTGAATGATTGGTATTGGACGGCATCGCGCAGCACACGGCGCCGGGCGGCGTCCTTGTCCGTTTGCGCTAAAAGCTGCCGGCAACGCTCGGTGGCCTCCGGTGGCAAGGCGGTGGGCAGGTCTTCTGCCAGCAGGGCGGCCAGCCGCCCCCCGTCCTTGCCGGAAATCACTGTCAGTACCGCGTCGGCCAAGGGCGCGGACCACGGCTGCGGCAGGTCTACCAGGAGCGGAGCCAGTGTCAGTGGTTCGTCGCTGCCTAGCCTGACGTGCCTCTCCAGCCAATGTGCCCGCTCCTCCGGAGGGAGGCAATCCAGCAGCCTCCTGTCCGTCGCCGCCGTAAGAAGTGCGCGGGCCCATTCAGCGTCCTGACGGGCTGCCGTTGCAGCAATCATTGCATCCAGGATCCGCGGTTCCTCTCGCAGCAACGCAACGGTGGCCGAGCGGTTACGGCCTGTCACAGACGTCCAGACGTCCAGCGGGGCGCCTTTGATGATGGCTTCCAACCGTGACATCCGATCCGGTTCCCTGTTGCGCGGGTTACCCGGAATTCCGTCCCGAAGCGCCTCCTTATCAGGATCCGGAGGGAGGTCGATCTCCAGCCGTTTGCTCAGAAGCCCTGTGGCGTGAAGCAAGGGTCTTAGCCGGGCGGCCATGCGGCCCGCGCGCGCACTCCCGGGAAGCTGGTCCAGGAGCCTAAGGGCAACGTCCCGTACGCCTTTGGCTTTGTCGTCCAAGGCCCGCTCCAGCAATGCTTCGTCATCGTTATGGAGGTTGCCGACGAACAGCGCCAAAGTGCCGGCCCGTTCCCTGGCGCTGAGCGACGTCCAGTTCTCCGTGAGTTGGACACGCGCATCTGAAGGTTTACGTCCCCCTAGCGGACCGTAATCCGCCGCAGGCTCAGAGCTTGAGAGGTTGGCCGTAGGAGCTGCAGGATCTGGTGAAGACGGGTTCTTGATCTCTTGCATCCACCGGCCGCGGGTACCGATGGCAGGCTCCAGATGCCTGAAAACCGCGGATTTGGTCTCGGCCAGCGTCAGCAAGGCCGGTAGCAGCCGGTGAGGGACCCGTCGTCGTGATTCTTCTGCGAACCTCAACCAGTCCACTATCAGCTGGTCCGTAGCTCAAGACCCACGGGTGGCTGGGTCAGCAAAAGCTCAAGAAGGCGGGCGGCCTCGCCGTCGGCCTGTGGTTCTGTGTCGACAGGCGCCGGTGAAAAAAGTCCGGTGTCCGGCGCCGCGGATGCTGTCCGCGTCGCCCGGGTCATCACGTCAGCCAGGGCGGCTTGGTCCAACATGGATTCCTCGCGGCCAAGGTCCTCTGGCGCGCGAAATCCCAGCTCGGCGGGTGGAGGGGGAGCGTCGTGCCGCCCCGTACCCACCAGTGCTGCCGTTCGGAGTTCATCCAACCAGGTCATGGGGTCACCACCATTGAATCCACGACGACGGTCAGCGGACGCAGGCGGCCATCTTCCAATTCGCCGAAAATATGGCTCGGATGGCCACCAGTCAGTGCCAGCAAGGAGTCCAGGGGAGCGTCCACCAAAGGAAGAGAGTCGCCGTTTCCGTCCTGCAACCAGCCACTTCCCTCGGGGTTGACTATGACACCACCCAACAACACAGGAATCCTGGGCCGCCATGGCGAGCGGGCGACCGCGCCGGACTCATCCTCGAGCGCTTGCCGAATGCTGTTCCCGGGGCCGAGACCAGTGGCCGCACCTTGAGGAGTGAGAGGTCCAGTGAACATGGCACGCTGCGGTGCTGAGCCGGGGTAGCGGGCAAGTGTGACATCAAGCAGGGCCCCGGCGAGTTGCGGAGCAGCCAAACCCTGGCCCTGTACTGCGAAATCTAGGACCACCACCACGGTTCCGTCCGGCCCCTGAAGCCAGGTCCGTTGTTGCTGTAGTCGTCCGTCCTCGCTCCGGTGAGCTCCCAGAACCAGCCATGGGCCAGCCAAAGACTCCGTGTCCTGTACATCGGCAGACGCCGTGGCCCACCCAAGGGCAGCCTTGAGGTCAGCGAATTCTTCAGGGGACAGGGTGTCCCTGGCTGACCATGCCTTGGTGAGGGCCCACCAGCGACCCGCGTGAAGGAGAAGATGCTCAGCCCAGTCCGTCCTGCCGTGGACCTGGGAAGCCATCTCCCGTATTTGTTCGGCCAAGCCGGGAAGCTGGGAGTCAACCAAGCGGGCTGCAACCCCATCCCACCAGGAATATGGCTGGTTGCGCGCAGCAGCGAGTCCTGTCCGGACCAGGTCCGTTAGCCACCGCGAAAAGTCACTCACCCCTGCGTCCATGAGGGCCAGCCTGGCGGCCAGACGTTTAGCCTGTGCTTCAGGATCGGCGGGCTGCTCGGTTTGCCGGCGTTCTTTGGCTGTGGCGCGATCGGCTCGTTGATCGGCCCACGCCTGCGCGAAATCAGCGGTGTTGGCTCCTGCTTGGGCTGCTTCACCCCTGGACCACAAGAGAAGCAGTGCAAGGGCATGCTTGCAGGGGAACTTTCGGCTGGGGCAGGAGCATCGGTAGGCGGGCGCAACGATGTCCACACTTACTTGGTACGGTGTTTTTCCGCTGCCTTGGCATTTGCCCCATACAAGGACATCATTGCTGCCGGAGTCCGACCACGGGCCGGGATGCGCAAGCTTCCGCGCTGCTGCCAGTGAGGATGAGTCCGGGGCTGCGTTAATGACTGTCTCTTCGCTCCAACGCCCCATGACTCACATTCTGCCTGACGGCTCCGACACTATAGAACAGCACAGACGGTGTGGCGATGGAACTGCCGGGGAGTTGATACTCGACTCCCCGGCATTCTCCCTTGCCCCTACGCCTGGTTGCTGACCAAGCCCGGCTGGGTTTCGCTGGCAGGCCGGCCCGCCGACAACAGCGGGGCGAAGAATTCGCCGAGCTCTGCGGTGGCTGTCAGGGGCAGCACGTTGGCGACATACTGGTCTGGTCGAACCACCACAATCACGCCGTCACGGCTCAGCCCGCGCAGATCGTAGATGTCGTTGCTGGGATCGGTGCCGAAGACCTTTTCCAGGTAAGTGAGCTTGAAGGGTCCTACGGTGGGCTTGAACGCTGCGGGTACGGCGTTGATATCAACGTTGGTGTGGTCCTGCTGGTAAATCACCTTGACGTCGAACCAGGCGTCGCGGTCAAGGTTCGACGGCGTGGCGGCCAGCGGCGAGTCCGGCGAGTTCGCGATCCACTCGGCCAAGTCCGCAACTGGCCCAGGTGTGCCTGCCGGGGCGGCGTCGGCGAACACGTAGATACGCCACCGGCCGTCAGCTTTGGCGTGGTGTCCCAGGTGCATGGGGTTGGTGTCGCAAACCCGTAGGACCGGGGCCGATTTGAAGCGTTTGCCCACGGGGAAGCCGGCGGCCAATTCCTGATGCTCTGCCTTCGCAACCAGCATTGAGGGCGAGTACTGGGTCATGAAGCCGGCCGGGAACTCGGCCGTGCTGGTGTAAAAGGTCTCCAGTTCCGCCGGGTCCTCAAATTCTTCAGGTTTCTTGGCCATCAGCGTGGACCATTGTTTGTCGAAGTCGATGAGGTTTTTCGCCACTACCTGGCGTTCAGCCGAGTAGGTGTCCAGCAGGCTTTCGGGGCTTCGTCCTTCCAGGACATGACCTAGCTTCCAGCCGATGTTGAAGCCGTCCTGCATGGAGACGTTCATGCCTTGGCCGGCCTTTGCGGAGTGAGTGTGGCAGGCATCTCCGGTGATGAACACCCGCGGGGTACGCGTACCGCGCTCCTCCGGCAGAACGTCGTCGAACCTGTCCGTGAGGCGGTGGCCTACCTCGTACACGCTATGCCAGGCGACGTTGCGGACATCCAGGGTGTAAGGGTGGAGGATGTCGTTGGCCTTCCGGATGATCTGCTCAATGGTGGTCTTTCGCACCGCACCCTTGTCCGCAGGGTTGACTTCTCCCAAGTCCACATACATGCGGAACAGGTGCCCACCCTCTCGAGGGATCAAGAGGATGCTGCCACCGGTTCCGGACTGGATGGCGCATTTGGTTCGGATGTCAGGGAAATCGGTCACTGCCAGCACGTCCATGACACCCCACGCATGGTTGGCCTGATCGCCGGCAAGGTGACATCCGATGGACTCACGCACCTTGCTGCGGGCACCGTCAGCACCTACAACATATTTCGCGCGGATGACCCGTTCCTGGCCTTCGTTCGGCCCCGAGGTGTGGGCGAGCGTGACGGTGACGGGGTAGTCGCCCTCTCCATTGACATGGAGACCATGGAATTCGTAACCGTAATCGGGTTTCATCCGCGTGGGGGAGTTGGCCATGAATTCCGCAAAGTAGTCCAGGACGCGGGCTTGGTTCACGATCAGGTGCGGGAACTCGCTGATTCCTGCGGGGTCATCCACGGCCCGGGCGGCACGGACAATCCGGGAATGGTCGGCAGGGTCCGGCTTCCAGAACGCCATCTCCGTGATCCGGTAGGCCTCCGCGATGATGCGCTCAGCAAATCCGAAGGCCTGGAACGTCTCTACGCTGCGGGCTTGAATACCGTCCGCCTGGCCGATGGCCAAACGCCCCGGACGCCGCTCCACAATACGTGTGGTCACGTCCGGGAATTGGGACAGCTGAGCCGCCGTAAGCATGCCGGCAGGGCCGGTGCCCACGATGAGGACGTCAACCTCGTCAGGAAGCTCGGCCGGGCGATCGATCCCTACACCGGCGGCCGGCTCAACTCGGGGGTCACCGGATACGTAACCGTGATGGTGAAACTGCACGGGCTTTCCTCACTTCTTTGTGGGCTACTGCATTTGATTAGTTGTTCGATAATAGAACACGCTGTTCTATTATCGCTCAGACAATCGTAATGCGGCTCACACCGCTGTTCAAGTCTTTGGCTAGTCTTATGCCGGAACCTTGTGCGGCCTCCTCCGGATTGGACTGCAGACATGTCAGGATCAGGTATGCCGCGACTGATGCTCCTGGACACTGCCTCCCTGTATTTCCGCGCCTTCTACGGCGTGCCCGATTCCATTCGTCGATCCGACGGAACGCCAGTTAACGCAGTGCGTGGGCTGATGGACATGATTGCCCGCCTCACTACTGACTATGAGGCCACACATCTGGTGGCATGCTGGGACAACGATTGGCGCCCGCAATGGCGCGTGGACCTGATCCCCAGCTACAAGCAACACAGGGTCGCGGAAATCGTCTCCAACGGCGCTGACATAGAGGTTGTCCCGGACCCGCTTGAGGCACAGATTCCCATGATCCGCCGGGTCCTGGAGCTCGCCGGGATAGCGGTAGTGGGCGTTGACGAGCACGAAGCGGACGACGTCATTGGCACCTATGCAAGCCACGCAGCCATGCCCACGGATGTGGTCACCGGTGACCGCGACCTCTTCCAGCTTGTGGACGATGACCGTGCGGTCCGCGTCATTTACACCGCACGGGGCATGAAGAACCTGGAAGTTCTCACCGACGTCGTAGTCGTGGGAAAGTACCGTGTGCTGCCCCGGCAATACGCGGACTTCGCAACCCTCCGCGGTGATGCCTCCGACGGGCTCCCCGGCGTTGCCGGCATCGGCGAAAAGACGGCGGCGTCACTACTCGGTACCTATGGGTCATTGGAAGGGCTGCTGGACGCGGCGGAAGCTCCCGACGGCGGCCTGTCGGCTACCATGCGGAGCAAGCTGTCTGCAGCCGCTGACTATCTCAAAGTGGCTCCCGCCGTCGTGAATGTTGTGCGTGACCTGAAGGTGCCCAGCCTTGAAGCGGCGGGCGCTGAGCTCCGCCCCGTCACCGGAGATGCCCGCGCTGAACTGGAGAAGTTGGCAACAGAGTGGAATCTGGGTGGATCGGTCAAAAGGCTTCTGGACGCGCTGGATCAGGTCCGCTAAGACACAATCTCACAGCTGCTGGTCAATTTTCACAGCCGAATGACAGGTTCGAAACAGCTTGGACTGTGGTGGGTCTCCCATCGTGTTAAGAGGACGGAACCATTGACCGTCCCTCAGACACAAGCCGTACCAACGGATCATTGAGGAGAGGCATATGTCGAAAACCAAGAGAATCACGCTGGGAGTTGCAGCCGGAGCTTTGGCGCTGGGAGCAGGGCTGGGCGCAACCAGCATTGCAACGGCTGCCACCACACCGTCGCCGAGTTCCACAGCTTCCCCGAGCGCTACCTCGTCTACTGATGCGGGCACGCCGTCCGACCGTGGCGGAAAGCCTGGTGGGCACGGACGTGGGGCCGATCGTGGACAGATAGCCGCTGAACTGGCCACCAAGCTCGGTGTGGACGAAGCCAAGGTAACCGAAGCCTTGAAAGCCTTCCGTGAAGCGAACAAACCCACCACGCCTCCTGCCGAAGGAACCAAGCCGGACCGCACAGCACAGGATGCAGCCATGGCGAAGTCGCTCGCCGAAGCATTGGGTGTTGACGAAGCCAAGGTCACCACCGCGCTGGAAGAAATCCGGGCGGCTGGACAGGCGGAACGTGCGGCTGCGCTGAAGACCAGGCTGGACCAAGCCGTCACGGACGGCAAGCTCACTCAAGCCGAAGCTGACGCTGTGACAAAAGCTGTTGAAGCCGGGGTCCTCGGAGGAGGCGGCCACTAAGGCCACCGAAAAGGCGACATCGTACAAAGGATCCTCCGGATACGTCCGGGGGATCCTTGCTGTTGGCGCTTGCCATTGACTGACCGGGACTGAACTGGCCCGTCTCCGGGCACCCGAAGGACTCACTGGCAAACAGTTTCACCTCGTCCAGTTATCGCAGACCACCGCCACCCAAGGGGCAGGCAAGTTGGTTTCCTGTGCGGGATGTCCAGCTCCCTGCAGCAAAGGTGGGGCGGCGTCCGGTCTTGCACCGGGGCAGCGCATGTTGCCGAGCGGGGGAGGAGAAGCGCCGAGCACCCTTGTTACGTGTAGGGCAACTTACGTCACCACGCGGGGGAGGAGAAGCGCCGAGCACCCTTGTTACGTGTAGGGCAACTTACGTCACCAAGCGGGGGAGGAGAAGCGCCGAGCACCCTTGTTACGTGTAGGGCAACTTACGTCACCACGCGGGGGAGGAGCGTCTCGCGCTATGGCAACATGCCGGGGCAGCGCACGTCACTACGCGGGCTGGACTCACCCGGCCTCACCACCCGGCGCAGCGCCCGCCCCCTGTTTCTGCGCGTGCTTATGGTCCTCGCGCGTGTTTATGTTCGTTGGGGTGTGTGGTGGTGGTTGCGGCGTGGTGTTTGGTGGGGGTCGATGTGGGGTATGGCTTTGCGGATGTGGGGTGGGAAGATCCGGGTGGTGCGGCCGATGTCCAGGACGCGCGAGTCGCTGCCGAGCAGGATGGGGATGATGTCGGCGTCGCAGGCGATTTTGCGGATGGTGTTCGGGTAGATCGGGCCGGTGAACGTCGCTGTGCCCGTCCCTAAACCTGTGCCTGTCCCGAAACCTGCACCTGCAGCTGCACCCGTACTTGCAGCTGCACCCACACCTGCGCCTTTGCTGTGCTGTTGGTGGTTGGTGAGTTGTTCGAGGAGTTCTTGGTAGCCGATGGTGATGGCGAGTTGGGGTCGGTAGCCGCCGTTGGAGGGGAGTTTCCCGGTGGTCATCGCGACGCTGCAGGCACCGACGAGGCCGTTGAGGAGTTTCTGTGCCCGGGAGCGGCGGTCCAGGTCAGGGCCGGTGCCGGGTGCTGCTCCGCCGGCTCCAACACCGCCGGCTTCCCCGCCAACACCGGGTGCTGCTCCGCCGGCCCCGGCGCCACTCCGGGCCCCGGCACCGCTACCGGTGTCGTTGTCGGTGTTGGTGTCGTTGGTGGTGAGTCGGGGGTTGGTGGCGGTGTTCATGGCGGTGGTGAGGGTTTCGTATTGTTCGTCGGTGGCGAAGATTTCGATGTGGTGCAGCCCGTAGCGGCGTCGTTTGCGCAGGAACGCGCCTTGGTGTTGGCGGAGGAGTTCTTCGGAAGGTTCGGGGCCGTTCTGGTCGATGGAGTCGATCCAGCGTTTGGTCATGGTGGTGAGGAAGTCCGGGTCGGTTTCGGTTGCGGTGGCGGTCAGGGAGTGTTCCATCCGGGTGATGGTGTCCTGATCGGTGAGGTGCCGGACTTTGTCCAGGGCGGTGCTGATGATCGTCGCGGACTTCGAAGAGATCAGCCCGGTCCCGACGGTTTGGGCGAGGGTTTCGCGGCGGGCCGGGATCTCTTGGCCGGTCATCCCTGCCTGGGGGAGGACGTTGGGGGCGAGGGCGAGCCGGCGCCGTGCTTCACTGATCCCGATCCGCAACCGTGCCCGAAGGAACTGCGCCGCGTCCCGGTACCCATCATCCAGAACGTTGGCCGCGGACCCGGGACCCCCTTCCGCTGAGCCTGTCCCTGTGCCCGTGGTGGAACTGTCGCCGTCCATGTTGGAAACTGACGCCGTGTCGGTTCCCGGCACCGGGTCAGTCCAGCCCGTCCGCCACTCCTGGGAAGCCGCTGTTCCAGTGGGCGACGTCCGCCCTGCACCGGCTTGTTGTGCTTCGTTCCGGGACCGTTCCACCGCCTGCGCCGCAACAATCTGCAAGAACTCCACGCTCCGGGAGATCTCCTCAACCCTTCCCGCAAAATCAGCAGCCTCCACAAACCCCAACAATCGCACCTCATCGATGACGGTTTCACGAAGCGTCCTCAAAGCTTCATCCGCCTGCGCAAGCGGCGCCGCCATCATCCCGGGCGCCACCATCTTTCCGGGCGCCGCCATCATTCCGGAAGCGCCCTGGCCAGCCACCGAGAGGGGATCCGCGCGTCGGTTATCTCCCGGATCCACGGACTGGTCCACGGAATGACCCGTCAGCACGACCCCTGACCCAACGCCCGCATCAGCAGTGCCCCTGGATGAGCCGCTCCATGACTCCAGCCCGGAAAGCAGCTCAGCGTTTCCAGAGGTACCCGCGAGGGTCTCTGCCGCCGTCGTGTACCTAAACGCATGCTCACAAGCGGGCACCCGGGCAGGTCCACTGGAAGAGGTCAGGGCGCGTTGACGCAGCAAAGCGTAGGCGCGCTGCGAAGCCGGCCGCCCTGCCACGATCTGCCCGATGATTCCCATACAAGAACCCTGTCACGGGGCTCTGACATTTTTAGCCCGTGCCCATTTGCGCCCACGGTTTAGCTGCCTCGTATAACAGCGGGTGACGGAAAGTTGGCACCAGGTTCTTACAGCGGGGGCAGCAAACCGGGCACTTTCGCATCACCTCGGCGTGTCTGCGCCAGGCAGACTCCGTCGGTGACGTGCTGAAGAATCTATTTATTGTGAAGGTCCAGGCGAAGGCTTGAATCCTCAGGGCTTGTAAGAGTGGTGGCCCCCCAGCTTGCGAGGAGCTTAAGAGCGTCATCCGTGCCTGTGCCGGGCTCGGCGTTGTACACCGTCAAGGTCATGCCGGCGTCGGCGGAAAGCTCCAGGGCTTCGTAGAGCAAGAACAGATCTCCCACTATCCGATGACGGAATTGTTTCTTGCCGGTGTAGTGCTGCCGGACATTGTGTGAGGCCCAACGCACCCGGAATTCCTCGCTGCGGGTGGACAGTTCGCCCACCAGATCGCTGAGTCCACGGTCATAAGGATCTCGGCCCGCCTCTGTGCGCATGATGGCTACGGTGTCATTGGCGGCGCGTTCCCAGTCGGCGTAAAAGTCATGGCTGCGGGGATCGAGGAAAAGGAATCGGGCGTGGTTGGGCGGTCCCGCGGGGCTGTCGTAAATGTCCGAGTACAAGGCGCGGCCCAGTGCATTGGTGGCCAAGAGGTCCAAACGGCCGTTGCGGATAAAGGCAGGGGACCCGGTGATCGCATCCAAGGTGAGTTGAACGCCAGGCCGGATTGCCTGCTTTCGGACCGGCCGACGTCGTGACCTGCCGCCGTCGCTCGCTGCACGTGCGAGGTCGTACAGGTGAGCGCGCTCGGCGTCGTCCAGTTGAAGGGCGTTCGCCAGGGATTCCAACACGCTTTCGGAGACTCCCGCCAGATTTCCCCGCTCCAATCGGGTGTAGTACTCCACGCTTACTCCGGCCAGCATGGCTACTTCACCGCGGCGAAGGCCCGGCACGCGGCGGTTACCGCCGTAGGCGGCCAGCCCTGCATCCTCAGGTGTGATCTTCGCCCTCCTTGTGGAGAGGAAGTCACGCGTTTCGGTCCGGTTGTCCATGCTTAAACGGTAAGGCGTTCGGCCCACTGAGGGAGTCCCTGTCATTACCCCTAACAGCAGTAACTCCTTCCACTCAGGAAATCAGGGTTAGATGGAGTTATCCAACAAAGTGAACCACGCAGGAGAAACATGCCTACCGCTAACGCTTACGCTGCCCCCTCAGCCACGGGTGACCTGACCCTGACCACCATCGAGCGCCGCGAAGTGGGGCCGAACGACGTCCACATTGACATTAAGTTCGCGGGAATCTGCCACTCGGACATCCACACGGTCCGGGGTGACTGGGGCCCGCAGCAGTATCCATTGGCCCCCGGCCACGAAATAGCCGGCATCGTCACCGAGGTCGGCTCGGAGGTCACCAAGCACAAGGTGGGCGACCGCGTTGGCGTCGGCTGCATGGTGAACTCCTGCAAGGAGTGCAAGAACTGCCTGGCGGGCGAGGAACAGTATTGCCTCAAGGGAAACGTGGGCACCTACGGCTCCGTTGACCGCGACGGGACCATTACCCAGGGCGGCTATTCAAGCAACGTAGTGGTGAATGAAGACTTCGTAGTGACCATTCCTGAAGGATTGGACCTCGACGTCGCCGCGCCCCTTTTGTGCGCAGGCATCACCACCTACTCGCCACTGCACCACTGGGGCGCCGGACCCGGTAAGAAGGTTGCCGTGGTTGGCCTGGGCGGACTCGGCCACATGGCAGTGAAGATTGCAGACGCCATGGGTGCTGAGGTGACCGTGCTCTCGCAGTCGCTGAAGAAGATGGAAGACGGCCTCAAGTTGGGTGCCGACCACTACTACGCCACCAGTGACCCCTCCACGTTCGAGGAACTCGCCGGCACCTTCGATCTCATCGTCAACACGGTCAGCGCCTCGATCGACATCAGCGCCTACCTGCAGTTGCTCACGCTGGACGGCACTTTGGTGAACGTTGGCGCTCCGGCCGAACCACTGCCGGTGAACGTGTTCTCGCTGATCACGGGTCGTCGTCGCTTTGCAGGATCTGCAATCGGTGGCATCCGCGAAACCCAGGAAATGCTGAACTTCTGCGCGGAGCACGGCCTTGGCGCAGAGATCGAGGTCATCCCGGCCAGCAAGATCAACGAAGCGTACGAGCGCGTCCTTGCCTCGGATGTCCGCTACCGCTTTGTCATTGACGCCTCCACCATCGGCTAGGGACACAGCACCTTCGAAGCAAGCATCACGGGAAAGGCCATGCCCCGTAACGGGGCGTGGCCTTTCCAGTACCGCTCAGCGTGGACAATGGTCTGGTGACTTTCAGACTGGACACCATCGGTACGGGCCTGGTCTTTGCTGATTCGCTCCCGAACCTTGCCGCCGCCCTGACCGCCCGCGCCGGCGGCGCTGAACTTGGGGGAGCCGTAGTTGTCCAGGCTCCTCCAGGCACAGGCAAAACCACCCTCGTCCCTCCGCTGCTGGCCAATCTCGTGTCCGAACGGATTCCCGGCCAGCCACGCGTCGTCGTCACCCAACCGCGGCGTGTGGCCGCGCGTTCAGCGGCACGGCGCTTGGCCTCGTTGGACGGAAGCGCCCTGGGTGGCAGGGTGGGCTATACCGTTCGAGGTGAAAGCAAGGTCAGCAGCCACACGGTGGTGGAATTCGTCACTCCGGGAATTCTGCTTCGGCGCCTCCTGGCTGACCCGGGGCTGGAGGACGTTCATGCTGTGGTCCTGGACGAGGTCCACGAACGTGGTCTGGAAACGGATCTCCTGGTGGGCATGCTCGCGGAAGTCCGTGAGCTGCGCGGCGACCTGACGCTGGTAGCGATGTCGGCCACCCTCGATGCGCAGGGCTTTGCAGCACTCCTGGGAGCAGGGGGAGCAGGGCTCGACGACGACTGGCCGGCTCCCGTGGTCGACTGTCCTTCCGCGCTCTACCCGCTGGAGGTCCAGTGGGCTCCCGCGCGGGAGCATCGCCTGGACGCCCGGGGAGTCTCGAGAAGTTTCCTCGATCATGTGGCCGTCACAGCGGCGTCCGCCTACACAGCTGCCCTGAGCCGAAACCCCGAGGTAGACGCACTGGTGTTCCTTCCTGGCGCCCGGGAAGTCGCCGACGTCGCCGCTCGTCTTCGGGGGCAGCTGCCACCCGGTGTGGAAGTACTTGAGTTGCACGGCCAGATCGGTCCGGACGCCCAGGACCGGGCGGTATCGGGCCGCGGACCCGGCGGGCAACCCAGGATCATCGTGTCCACGTCGTTGACGGAATCGTCCCTCACAGTCCCCGGCGTCCGCCTGGTCATTGACTCGGGTCTTTCAAGGGAACCACGGCGGGACTCCGGCCGTGGCATGTCCGGTCTCGTGACGGTCTCCTGCTCCCGGGCGTCGGCGGACCAGCGTGCAGGCCGTGCAGCACGACAAGGTCCGGGCACTGTGGTCCGCTGCTACGATCAGCAGGCCTTTGCCGCGGCGCCCGCGCACCAGACGCCCGAAATTGCCGTCGCTGACCTCACCGGTGCAGCCTTGGTCCTTGCGTGCTGGGGAGCGCCGGGCGGTTCTGGCCTCAAGCTGCCGGACGCGCCTCCGTCGGCTGCCATGAAGGATGCCATGGAAGTTCTCCGGGAACTCGGTGCTGTGAACAAAGATGGATCGGTCACCGGCGCGGGCAAAACTTTGGCCCGCATCCCTGCCGACCCACGGCTTGCCCGCGCCTTGTTGGACGGTTCCACCGTGGTGGGCAGGCGCGTAACCGCTGAAACAGTGGCCCTCGTGGCCGGTGACCAGAGAGCGCCCGGCGCTGACCTGACCAAGCTGCTGACTCTGCTGCGTTCGGGGTCAGACCCTGCCGCCCGTCGTTTCGCCGAGGACGTCAAGCGAATGGAAACGCTGGCAGGGAAGGAAACGCGCCCGCGTGAGGAGGCTGCCGGCGTCGCGAATCCCCGGCCGGCCACGGACGTCACGGCGAGGGAAGCGCCCGGCTTTGTGGTGGCGCTGGCCTTCCCCGACCGCATCGCCAGGCGCGTACCCGGTGATGGATCCACCACGTACCTGCTTTCGTCCGGGACGCGCGCCGGGCTCCCTGCAAGCAGTTCATTGTCCGGGTATGACTGGCTTGCCGTGGCCGAGGTGTCGAGAGCACAAGGACGCGATGCTGCGGGAACTGGCGCTGTCATCCGTTCGGCCGCGCCGTTGTCAGGGGAACTTGCGGCGATCGCCGCGCCGGGCATCCTCACAGAGGAGGTGCAGGCGAAATTCCACCAAGGCCGCGTCATGGCGCGGCTGGAACGCAGCCTGGGCGCCATTGTGTTGTCTTCGACGCCCGTTCGCCCCACCGCTGAAACCGGGCGTCACGCAGTGTCCACGGCGTTGGAAAGATCCGGCTTGTCCGTGATCGGTTGGTCCACGGCAGCCGATGCGCTCCGCCGGCGCCTGGCCATGGTCCACCGTGAGCTCGGGAATCCGTGGCCGGACGTTGGGGAGCCGGCCCTGCTGTCCAGGCTGCAGGAATGGCTGGGCCCGGAGCTGGAGGCCATGGCGGCCGGCGCGCCCGTGACCTCAATCAATCTGGTTGACCCTTTGAGGCGTCTGCTCCCGTGGCCCGACGCCGCCCGGCTTGAGGACCTTGTACCGGAGCGGCTCCTGGTGCCGAGCGGTTCGCGTATCCGGATCGACTATCCCGAGGTCTCCGATGACGGCGGAACGGGTCACGACGACGACCGCCCGGTTGTAGCGGTTAAGCTTCAGGAATGCTTCGGCTGGGACCGCACGCCGCGCCTCGTGGACGGCAGGGTCCCTGTGCTGTTTCATTTGCTGTCACCGGCGGGAAGACCGTTGGCCGTCACTGATGATCTCGCGTCCTTCTGGTCCGGCCCCTACTCCCAGGTTCGGGCAGAGATGCGTGGGCGCTACCCCAGGCATCCCTGGCCCGAAGACCCGTGGACAACTCCTGCAACGGCCAAGACGAAGAAGCGAATGTAGTCCCGGTGGGGTGGCGCTGCCGGAGACTAAACGAGCCGCTCCAGCATGAACTGGACCTCGCCATCCACGAACGTTCCCAGGACCCTGCTCGCGGCGAAGTCGTCCGGGGCAGTAGTCAGCGGATCGAGTTCGAAGGCAGTGAAGTCTGCCCGCTTGCCAACTGTGATGGAGCCCGATACGTCCCACAGCCCTGCAGCTTTGGCAGCGTGAGACGTGTAGCCTTCCAAGGCCTGAAGCGCGGTGAGGGCTTGGGATGGTGCAATGGGCTGCTGATCCGGGTTTCCCGATCTCCGGCGCAACTGGGCGTCCGCAATGATCGGAAGCGGCTCGAAAGGAGCTATCGGCCAGTCCGAGCCGATACCCAGCGTCACTCCCGCGTCGCGAAGATCCCTGCATCGCCAGGCCCTTCCCGCGCGCTGAGGGCCGAGCCGGGTGGACCAGTTGTCGCTGTGATCAGCCAAGGAATAGTGGGTGCAGTGGGTGGGCTGCATGCTCGCCACCACTCCTGTGCCCTGAAAACGAGCCACCAGCTCATCCGGGACAGTTTCCAGGTGCTCTATCCTGTGGACGGTACGCCGCAGAACGTCGGCAGGCACCGCGTCACGCAGGGATTCCAGGGCAACCAACACATGGTCCACCCCGGCGTCGCCGATTGCGTGCGTGGCAGTGGGAATACCGCGGGCGGCAAAGTACCGGACAGCGGCGGAGTATTCTTCCGGACGCGGCCAGAACGGTGCAGTTGACTGGCCGCGCACGTCGGGTTCGTAGAGCCAGGCCGTTCCATTGTCCACCGTGCCATCGACGAACAGCTTGATGGCTTCAATGGACCAGCGCCGCCCGCCTGTACCCATGCTGCGGGCCAGTTCCTTCCAGTTGGCTTCATTACTGCCCGGCATGCACCAGGGCGCGGCCCGGAGCCGGAGAGGGAGTTCGCCCTCGGCCTCCAACGCCTGAAAGAGTTCGGCGGATTCTGCGCTGTGGTCCATGATGTGGCCACCGGTCAGTCCCGAGCGCGCAAAGTCCCTCAGGAGATCGCCGAGCCGCTCCTTACGCCGGGCAAAGGATTCTTGCGGGATATGGCGCTGGACCAACTCCATGGCGGCGGCTTCAAGCAGGAGACCGGTGGGAACACCCTCTGCGTCGCAGACCACCTCTGAGGCTTGGTCAAATTCGACTCTGCCGTGGATTCCGGCCAGTTCCAGTGCGCGGCTGTTAGCCAGTGCTGAATGGCCGTCGAACAAGCGAATGAAAGCGGGTTGTTCGCCGCTGATGCTGTCGAGGGCACTTCGGTGCAGGGGGACTGTTCCAAAAGCGTTGGGGTTCAATCCCCATCCACGCAACCAGCCGCCGTCGTGCCCTGCTTCTGCTTGGAGGAGCGTGAGGACTTCAGCCAGCGACGCAGCGCCTGTGAGGTCGACGCCGATGGTGAGGTCCAAGCCGAATACCGGGTGGATATGGCAGTCAACCAGCCCTGGGGTGAGCGTCGCGCTTCCGAGGTCCAGTACTCGTGTGCCCGCCTGCTGCCACTGACCGGCATCCTGGCGGCTCCCGACGGCGGTGATCACCCCGCCGCTGACGGCGACAGCTTGGACCGGTTGTTGATGGGTGTCAGGTTGAGCGTGATGTTGCTCATCCATGGTGTGAATGGTGTCGGCAAGGACAATGAGGTCAGGAGTCATGGGTTTCGAAGCTTCCAATCCGGGCGAAGACGTCAGGGCGGGTGGTGCGCAGTCTGCGGGCAATCAGCAGGCCTGCAAGGAAAACAACGGGCGCAACCATCAGAAGGATGGTGTTGGTCAGTGCGTCTGCAAAGGTGAGGAGTTCGATGTTGATGGCGATCAACGCTGCCACACCGAACAGCAGGACGGCCGAGGCCAGGCTCAAGGGAATGAGCAGGCGGTGGGTAGCTGCCGCCGGGTTACGCCGCAGGTAAATGAACGCAGCAACGGAAACCAGTCCCTGCAGCGCCACAATTCCAAAGATGCCCGGCGTGTTGACCCAGATCAGCAGCTGCTTATACGGGTCAGCGCCGGCGATGGGGCAAATGATGATGACGACGGCGGCCAGGATGGTCTGGATCTGTCCGGCACGGTGCGGGGACTTGTACTTGGGGTGGGTCCTGCCGAGGAACGCGGGCAGCACACCGTCTTTGGCGAGCATGTACACGTAGCGGTTGATGGCATTGTGGAAGGCCAGCTGGGAGGCATAGACGCTGGTGACGATCAGCACGTACATGACCACTTCAGCCCAGGGCCCCACGTATTGGTTGATGGTGGCAAAGAACATCCCATCGGCCAGTTCACCGGCGGCGGTAACTACGTTTCCATCGCCGAAAGCCTGGATGACGGTCCACACAATGAAGGCGTAGAACACGGACATGAAACCCACGGCGATGTAGGTTGCCCGGGGAACCGACTTGTCCGGATTCCGGGCCTCACGACGATACAGCACGGTGGACTCAAATCCCATGAAGGCGGCGAAGCAGACGGCCAGGATGGCAAGGACACCTGGAGTGAAGGCATGCTCGGGTGAGAACGAGGAGAAACTGATGCCTTCGGCGCCGCCGCGTGCAAGAATTCCGAGGCCCATAATGGCCAGGATGGCGGTCTCGGCGACTAGCAGGACTCCAAGGACTTTCGCGCCGACGTCGATGCCCCGGTAGCCGAGGAACCAGACCGCCGCAATGGCTACCAGGGCCACCACGGGCCACGGCACATCCAGGCCAAAGAGGGCTCGGAGCATGCCTTGGGTCTGGACGGCGAACAATCCGTAGACGCCGATTTGGAGGCAGTTGTATGAAACGATCGCCAGGATGGCTGCGGCCAGCCCTACCGTTTTGCCCATGGCCAACGTGATGTAGGTGTAGAAGCCGCCGGCAGCTTTGACATGCTTTGTCATGGCCATGAAGGAGACGGCGAATACCAGCAGGACTGCTCCGGCAATGACGTAACCCATGGGGGCGCCTATGCCCCCGACGCCAATTGCTACAGGCGCGACGCCGGCCATAACGGTCAGGGGGGCAGCAGCGGAGATCACCAGAAAGGCGATGCCGCCGGTGCCTATGGCATTTCTTTTGAGCCCATTGCCGGCGTCTGCTGCCGGGGGTCGCGTTTCGAGGTCAGACATGGGGATCCTCAGGTGTTTGGGGAGGGGGATTCGGGTGAAAGCCGAACACTAAGCGAAAGGCTTTCGTTTATCGTAGGTCCTTGTGACCCCGGGCACAATACTTCGAAGCAAAGTTCTGGCTAGAGTCGTAACAACAACCTGAATGGAGACACCTCAATGGCACGCCCGCTGGTCCCGCTGATATCCATCGATGCACTCGTCACTGCCGCCCTGGAGCTGGTGGACGAGGCAGGAGACTTCAGCCTGCCCAAACTGGCCAAGCGGATCGGCGTAAGCCAGTCCTCCATCTACAACCATGTCAGCGGGCGGGAGGAGATCCTGGAGCTCATGCGGGGCCGGATCATTTCCGAGAGCCCGTATGTCCTGAAGGATGAGCAGGACTGGGAGGCGTCCCTTCGCGCCATCGTCCGGAGCTACCGGGATGCCTTCGCCCGCCATCCAAAACTAGCGCCCTTGTTGGTCCTCCAAACTGTGCAGGATAACCAGGTCATGGCCCTCTACGAGAACCTGGCTGTGGCCTTGGAATCGGCAGGTTTCCGCGGCCGGGACGTGATGTCGGCAATCTCCACTATTGACAGCTTCGCCCTCGGCTTCGCCTTGGACCTTGCGGCTCCGGACCTCGTCTGGGCACCACCCGCCCACGGCTACCCCGCACTCACCGACGCTTTGGCCCACGCCGGTCCATCGGAGGAGCGAGCCGAGGCAGCCTTTGATTTCGGTCTTGAGATTCTCATTGCCGGGCTGCATTCCCGACTTCAATCGAGCGTCCTGTGAGGCTGGTAGTCCTGTGAACCTGGTGCAAGACTGGTGGGCCGCGGTAACCCGCGGCTTCACCGACACCCACACCACAGCGGTACCTTTGCCTGCCCTGCTGGGCATCCTCGCGTGCGCCGTAGTGCTGAGCATCCCGCGTGTCACGTGGCGATGGTTCGGACTTTACGTCACCTTCGTTCACGAACTCGGACATGCTTATGCCGCGCTGATGACGGGACGATTCGTCCACGGGCTCCGGATAGGCCTGGACCATTCGGGGCGTCTTGTCAGCAGCGGGCGGAGTGCATTCGGAGCAGCGTGGTCCGGATTCTGGGGCTATCCGGCTCCCGCCGTAGTCGGTCTGTGCTTGATTGTCGCCTTTGCCACCGGCCGGGCCGGTGCAGCCATGTCCATAGGGGCCTTGATCCTGCTCGTCTCGCTGATCTTCCTGCGGAATCTCACGGGAATCCTCGTGGCAGTGTTGAGTGCCGCAATTGCCCAACTCCTGATCCTGTTCGGGAACCCCACGGTTGTCAATTATGTGGTGCTGGCACTCGGCGTGGCACTCTCCGTGGGCGGTGTCCGGGACCTGTTCAAACTTGCCGGTGTGCATACCAGGCGTCGCAACCGCCTTTCGGCGTCGGACGCCTTCATCCTTGGCCGCACTACAGGTGTCCCTGCGTTCGTCTGGTTGACAGGATTCACGGTGGTAATCATCGGGTGCTCCCTCGCGTCCGTCTGGTTGTTGTGGGGAATGCTCGCCGTTTAGGCCGGTGGTTGACCGAGGTCGGGTGCCCGACGGCGGTTGTCCGGTTTTGGTTACTGTGAGGCCTTGCCCTGTGGTCGCTCCAGGGTGTCCAATCCTCTTTAACGTTCGAACCGGATGTGTTCGGACTTCGTGCCGGGATACAACACCAGGAGGTGCCCATGTCCACGAAGGGGACGCGGGAGACGGTCAAGGGGCCGGGCTCCGGCACCTCCGACGCCCGGCGGGGCGATAACGGCTTTGTCCTGGCGCCGGGCGATCCCGCCAAAATTCGCAACGTGGCACTGGTGGGCCATTCCGCTGCGGGCAAGACCACTCTGGTGGAAGCCTTGCTGGCCGCAACAGGTGCCATCACCAGGATGGGGTCCATCAGCGAAGGCACCACGGTCAGCGATTCGGATCCTTCAGCGATTCATCAGCAACGTTCGGTCACTATGTCCGTAGCGCCGATATTGGTGGAGGACATCAAGATCAATCTGATCGACACCCCCGGCTACACAGACTTCACCGGCGAACTGCGCGCAGGTTTGAGGGCCGCCGATGCGGCCCTTTTTGTTGTGTCGGCCGTTGATGGCATTGACGGTGCCACGGTGGCCTTGTGGGGTGAGTGTGAGAAAATCCGGATGCCGCGAGCAGTGGTGGTCAGCAAACTGGACCATCCGCGCGCAGACTTCAGCGCCGCCGTCGTGCGTTGCCAGGAAGCGTTTGGCGAGTCAGTCCTCCCGCTGTACCTCCCCGCTGTTGGCAACGCCGGACTTATCGGCGTCCTCCACGGTACGGAGGCCGAAGACGTGACGCCGGCCTCGGACGTGGAAGCGGCCAGAGGACCCTTGATCGAAGGAATCATTGCCGAAAGCGAAGACGAAACCCTCATGGACCGGTACCTGGGCGGCGAAGAACTCCCCCTTGCGGACTTGATCACCGATCTTGAAACGGCCGTGGGACGCGGGAGCTTTTTCCCCGTGATGCCTGTATCTTCAGAAACCGGTCTTGGACTTCCCGAACTCATGGCACTGTTGACCGATGCTTTGCCGTCGCCGTTGGAGCGCAGTGCGCCGGCCGTCATGAAACTCGACGGTTCCTCACTAAAGCCGCTGGAGTGCGATCCCGACGGGCGCTTGGCCGCTGAGGTGGTGCGGACCACCGTGGACCCGTTCCTGGGCCGGGTGTGCTTGGTCAGGGTGTTTTCCGGGACCCTGCGCGAAGACTCCGCCATTCACATTGGAGGCAGGGGTTTAGCGGACCGGGGCCACGAGGACCACGACGCCGATGAACGCATCACGCACCTCTACTCGCCTGTGGGTTCGAGTCTCAAAGCCGTTCCACAGTGCATTGCCGGTGACATCTGCGCCATCAGTAAACTGGCCAGCGCCGAAACGGGGGACACTGTTTCCGGTCGCGAGGCGCCGCTGCTGATCGAGACCTGGAACATGCCCGAACCATTGATGCCTGTAGCCATAGAAGGGGCATCACGCAGTGATGAGGATGCGCTGGCAAAGAGCATTGGCAAAGTGGCTGCCGCCGACCCTACTCTTCGATTGGAGCGCAACCAGGACACTCACCAGCTCATCCTCTGGTGCATGGGGGAAGCCCACGCGGAAGTGGTCCTGGACAGACTACGCAACCAAGGTGTCAAGCTTCAAACCGTGGATGTCATCACTCCTCTCAGGGAGACCTTCGCCAGCAAAGCCACCGGGCATGGACGGCACGTCAAACAATCCGGTGGGCACGGTCAATTCGCCATCTGTGACATCGAGGTGGAGCCGTTGGACCGCGGTGCGGGCTTTGAATTCACGGACAAAATCGTGGGCGGTGCCATTCCAGGGACGTTTGTCTCCTCCGTGGAGAAGGGGGTCCGCTCACAAATGCTCAAAGGCGTCTCAGCAGGATTCCCCGTAGTGGACATCAAGGTGACACTGGTGGGCGGTAAGACGCACAGCGTCGACTCGTCCGACGCCGCCTTCCAAGCTGCCGGCGCCCTGGCCCTAAGGGAAGCCGCGGCAGCTGCAAAAATGCAGTTGCTGGAGCCGGTCTCTTCCGTTGTCATCAGCGTTCCCGACGAATACGTTGGTGCCGTGATGAGCGATCTGTCAGGACGCCGGGGCCGGGTTACAGGCACCACCGCCGCTGACGGAGAGGGAACGGACATCAGCGCCGAAGTACCGGACCAGGAGCTTCTGCGCTACGCCATTGAACTCCGCGCCCTCACTGCAGGAACCGGCCGTTTCCGCCGGTCCTTCCTCCGTCACGAACCTCTGCCCAAGCAGCCCTAGGGGTTTGCCCGCAGGAAGGCGGCAACTGCAGGCGCCAGGGAAGCTCCTACCTCGGCCGCTCCACGCTTTATACCCTTGACGGCGAACGAATGGTCTCCACCCTCCGCCCACTGCAGCGTCGCCGTCGGGCCGATCTTTTTCACCACTGCCTCCAGCAGCTCCCGGGTAGCAAAAGTATCGCGGGTGCCTTGGAGAAAGAGCATGGGCACTGTGACGCCGTAGAGGTGCTCATCCCGCAGTTTCTCCGGCTTGCCGGGGGCGTGGAGCGGATAGCCGAGGTACACCAAACCCCGTGCGGGCATGCCCTCGGCCACTGCCATGGAAGCCATGCGGCCACCGAACGATTTACCGGCAGCCCACAACGGCTCACCCGCACTGAATTCTGCTGCCTTGTCCATCACGGCCCGCCACGTTGCGATGGCAAGTGGCGGCCGGTCCGGAAATCGGCGCCCAGCCTCACGGTAGGGAAAGTTGAAGCGCAACGTGGCCACGCCTTGGTCCGCCATCGCTTCAGCGAAACCTTGCAGGAACGGATGTTCCATTCCTGCTCCGGCGCCGTGCGCCACCACCAGGGTGGCGAAGGGCTCTTCGGGCAGGATGTGAAGGGCGGATACCTCGGCTTCCCCCACCACGATGGTCACGGATGTTTCAGTGTTTGGCATGCATCCATCATTACCCACCACGCCAAAACCCGCCGGGTGCTGACGCGAACGGCATAAACGAGGTAGCTTGTGGCCATGGCGAGCGAAGCAACCACCGTTACTGTCCCAGGTCCCCACGGCCCGCGGGAGGTCAGAATTTCCAGTCCCAGCCGGGTGATGTGGCCTGAGGCGGGACTGACCAAACTGGACCTCGCCAATTACCTTATTGACGTGGGGGAAGCCTTTGTCGCGGCCAACGGAAACCGTCCCATCAGCCTCCAGCGATACTCCGGGAACATTGAAGGCGAAATGTTCTTCTCCAAGAACCCGCCCAAGGGCGCGCCGGAGTACGTCCGTTCCGTACCCGTGACCTACCCCAGCGCGCGTTCGCACCCCCAGTTGGTGATTGACGAGCCGGCGGCTGCGGTGTGGGCCGCTCAAATGAATACGGTGGTCTTCCACCCTTGGGCGTCCCGGGCCAATGAATCGGACAACCCGGATCAACTGAGGATCGATCTTGATCCACAACCCGGCACGGACTTCGACGACGCCATTCCGGCCGCAGTGGAACTGCGCTCCGTGCTGGAAGAAGCAGGACTCACCGCGTTCATCAAAACCTCCGGAAACCGCGGACTCCACGTATATGCGCCCATCCATCCCAAACATGAATTCCTCGATGTCCGCCATGCAGTGATCGCTGCCGGACGCGAGCTGGAGCGGCGCATGCCGGACAAGGTCACCACTGCGTGGTGGAAAGAAGAACGCGGAACCCGGATATTCGTTGACTTCAACCAAGCCAACCGGGACCGGACCATTGCCGGAGCCTATAGCCCCCGCGCTGTACCCACTGCCCAAGTCTCCTGCCCGTTGACGTGGGAAGAACTGGAGAAGGCAGATCCGGCGAAGTACACCATCAAGACCGTCCCGGACCGGTTGGCGAAGGTTGGAGACCCTTGGGCGTCCATGCACGATCACCCTGGTGAGATCGATGTTCTGCTCAAATGGTGGGAGCGCGACGTAAAAAACGGACAAGGTGAAATGCCGTTCCCGCCGGAATTCCCCAAGATGCCGGGTGAGCCTATGCGGGTTCAGCCGAGCCGGGCACGGAAGCCGGAGGAGTAAACCGGTGGTTCCTATTCGAAGCGCGAGGGATCGCCGGTCCCGTACCGCACAACTTCGGCCACGCCGCTGGAGAAATCGATCACGGTAGTGGGTTCCGAACCGGTGTCGCCGGCATCAATAACGCCGTCCACCTGGTTGTCCAGGCGTTCCTTAATCTCCCAGCCCTGGGTCAAAGGTTCTTCCTCATCCGGCAGCAGGAGTGTGCTGGAAAGCAGGGGTTCGCCCAGCTCGGCCAAGAGAGCCTGGACCACGCGGTGATCCGGTATGCGCACACCCACAGTCTTCTTTTTGGGGTGCAGGAGGCGCTTGGGAACTTCCCGGGTGGCCGGGAGGATGAAGGTGTAGCTACCGGGTGTCACAGCCTTGATGCTCCTGAAGATGTCGTTGTCCAACATCACGAACTGCCCCATTTGGGCGAAGTCCTTGCACACCAGGGTGAAGTGGTGTTTGTCGTCCAGTTGCCTGATGGACCTGATGCGGTCCAAGGCTTCCCTGTTACCTATCTGGGCGCCAAGCGCGTAGCAAGAGTCGGTGGGGTAGGCGATCAGGCCGCCGCCTTGGAGCATGTTTACCACTTGGCCTATGGCGCGTGGTTGGGGATCTTCCGGGTGCACATCAAAGAATCTGGCCATGGAAAGAGCCTACGACAAAGCTAGGATAAGACGTCTTTGTTGGAGAATTTTGCATAGGCAAGCGCGCCGCAGACCACAATGTACCCGGTTTGGAGGAGCGCGTTCAGGCCGAATGATGTCCACGAGACGGGCTGTCGCAGCAGGTCCGCGAAGCCAAGCCAGTGATGGCTGAACAGCCACGGATGCAGCCACTCCAGCTGGGGCAGGTTGTCCAGCACCTGGGACACCACGGAGAGCACAATGGTGGCAGCCATGGCCCCCACCGGTACATCGGTAAAAGTGGAGATCAAGAGGCCGATAGCAGACAGACCCAGCAGGGACACGGTGATGTAGGCAGCAATCAGCAAGGATCTCAGAGCTGATTCGCCAACGCTGATGGTGTCCCCGGACAGCAAAGTCACCGGACCCACAGGAAAGAGCACGACGCCGGCCAGGGCACCGGACGCTGTCACGGCGGTTGTGGCAGCGAAACAGAAAGCGACGGCCCCCGCATACTTCACCAGCAACAACCGAATCCGTCCTGCGGGAGCGAGGAGCAGGTAGCGCAGGGTTCCAAGGTTCGCCTCACCGGCGATGGTGTCCCCGGCCACCACCCCGACTGTGAGTGGGAGGAACAGCGGGACACACACCACCAAGGCGGTCACAGCAACGAAGAGGCCGTTCTGGGTAATGCGGTCCAGAAAGAGTGGACCCCGGCCGGGCGTGGTGGGCCGGGACGACAACTTGACGGCTACGGCGATCAGGACGGGCACGGCAGCGAGGGCGAGCAGCATTGCCCATGTGCGGAGCCGACGGAACAGTACCAACAACTCCGAGCCCAAGAGCGCCCACCCGGGCCCTGGACGCACCGCACCCTCCCGGTCAGGACCTGCAACCTTAGCCGACAACGTCAAACCCCTCACCGGTCAAGGAGACGAAACGCTCTTCCAAGCTCGCGTTCTCCACCGTGAAGCCACGGACACGTACGCCGTCAGCAACCAAGGCAGCAACAATCGCCTCGGGGACATGACCGTTGATACCGGTGGCCAACACAGCTGTGGTTTCCCACGTGCTTCCCTTATTTGGTGCTTCACCGGGAACCAGGCCAAGGCGCGTCAACACCCCGGACGCCAACTCGACGTCGGGTGTTTGCACCACAACGTGAGCCTGGCCGGCAGACCGCAGCTCCTCAATGAGCCCCTGGGCCACCAGACGGCCGGCACTCATCACGCCCACGTGCGAACACATTTGTTCCACCTCCGCCAGCAGATGGCTGGAGACGAACACGGTGGTGCCGCCGGCGGCGAGGGAGCGAACCAGATTGCGGACTTCGCGGGTGCCCTGGGGATCCAGACCGTTGGTTGGCTCGTCCAGAACCAGGAGCTCCCGTGGCCTGAGCATCGCATTGGCAAGGCCGAGGCGCTGCTTCATGCCCAAGGAGTAAGCGCGGACCTTCTTACCGGCCGCGTGGCTGAGGCCCACCCTCTCCAGGGCGTCGTGGACGCGCCGCCGCCTGGTGGAGGCCGACGCATGGGGGTCGGCGGCATCCAAGCGCACCAGGTTTGCCGTACCCGAGAGGAAAGGGTAGAAGCCGGGACCCTCCACCAACGCACCAACCTCCGGAAGGACAGAAGCCAAGGCTTGCGGCATCTCCCTGCCAAGAACGCGGACGTCCCCGCTGCTGGCCGAAGCAAGGCCAAGCAGCACCCGAATTGTGGTGGTCTTTCCCGAACCATTTGGTCCCAGGAAGCCGAACACCGAGCCGCGGGGCACAGCGAGGTCTATACCATCCACGGCGGACCGGTGGCCGAAGCGCTTCACCAGTCCGTGAGTTTCGATCGCCAGGTCAGGGGTCCGGACAGGAACCGCATGTTCAGTTGCACCAACAGAGGCTGCGGTCCGGGATTCGTTCACTGGGCGGCAGCGACTGACTGGAGTCGTTCCAAAGGCACCATGCCTGCATAGACACGGCCGTCGTCGAGAATCAGCACGCTCAGCAACGACGTCGTCACGGCCCGTCCACCGTCCACAGCTTGCAGGGCTTGAGACAGCTGGGGATCAGAGGCGAACCCGGCCGGAACAGACCCAGCCGGCAAGGAGATCACTGAATCCCAGCCCTGCCCCGTGACACCTGGATCGGGTGTGGGCTCCGCGGGAAGGGTCATAGTGGGCGTTGGCTTCGCCGGCGCTGCCTTCTCAGTCACTGTTGCACCCTGCGGCGGGGTGAACTGAAACAGCGAGGGATCCGGCGTGGAGAGGTCCAGCTGTGTATAAGCCAGCGAATAGGCTGGCTCGGACTGGCCTTTGGCCCGCACCTCGATACCCAAGGGCAGGCCCGTTTCGGAGTCGACGTCGATGCTCACCGACTCAACCAGGGTTTCGGAACTGCGTGGATTGAGGATCAGAGAGTAGACACTCCGGCCGGCCACCGATGAAGCCTCAGCAACAGTGACCTCCGTACTGGCATCAACAGCTGCAAGGAAACGGCTGGCCATGGTCGCCGGCGTCGGCATGTCCGGCGCTGGCATGTCCTGCGCTGGTATGTCCGGCGCTGGCATGTCCTGTGCCTGCATGTGTGTTGCGGGCAGGCTCAGATGTGTGGCGCTGTTGTCCTTTGAGCTGTAGAACCATGCATCCCCGCCGTTGACAATGACGTCGCGTTCGGCCATCTGGTCCAAAATTTGCAACCGTGCCTTCCGGGGTCCATCTACATAGACACGGGCTATGTGGGATCCAGTCAAAAATTCCAAGCCAGAGGACGCCCCCGGGGCTATGCCCGAATCGGATGCCGGTAGCTCGGGAAGCCCCAAGTCGGCGTCCTGCTTCACTGTGCCGGACAACGCCCGCACCTCGGTGTGCGCAATCAGCGCGAGGATTTCTTCAGCACTCTTGGGCGGGAGGGAAACACTGGCTCCTGCCTGGACTGAGCCGAACATCAGGGCAATCGCCAAGGCAACGGGAATAAAGAGAGCTGGCAGCCACCGCTGCCGGGCCCGCGCCATTGTTACCAACCACCGCTGATGAGGGGCATGAGTCCAGACTACTCCGGTTGGCTCCAGCGATCACCTGCCCCTGATCGCTCCCCGAACCGCCGCCCGCCAATGCATCAGAATGGCTCAGTCCCTGGTCAGCTGCCGGGCCAATTCCACCGCACCGTGAACCGGAGGCTGAGCCAAAATCCGGATTGAGGACGGATCTTCCAAGGAAACCTTGCGCGCCACGGCCCCGGCCAGTTGACTCTGATTCACCAGCAGGGCACCGGCCATCACCAACGGTAGGTCCAGCCCCAACTCGCCCATGACTTGGCGCGCGAGCGTTGCCAGGGAATGGGCCGCCTCAGCCTGGATACGCAACGCCGCCGGGTCGCCCTCAGCCGCCAAGTCAAGTACCAGGGGAGCCAGACCAGCCCAATGGTCAGGTTCCGGCTTGGCGTAGAACGAGTCCATGAGCTGCAACGCATCCACGCTCGCTGTCGCCGCCATCAAGGCTCTGACCAGCGTGCCGGGTTCCAGCCCTGCGTAATACTCCCGCAAAGCCTCGCGGACGGCATCACGCACCACCGAGTAGCCGCCGCCTTCATCGCCCAACAGGTAACCATAGCCTCCGCTGCGGGCCTCGCGCCCCTCGTGGTTCCGGCCCCACGCCACGGAGCCGGTGCCGGCAACCACCACCGCGCCGACCTCGAGCCCCGCTGCGGCCAACACAATTCGGGTGTCATGCACGACGTCGATCCTGGCGCCGGGAAAATGTTCGGTCAGCAGGGCGGCCAGGACAGCACGGCTCGCCGGGGTGTCCGCTCCGGCGGCACCTGCGCAAACGGCTTCAATTCCGCCACCCACGCTTGCAGCGATCCGCCGCAGCACGGCGTCCGCCCCTTGGTGCCCAACGGAGGAGAGGTTGGCACTGGCTTCAGTGATTTCAATGCCGGTACCACTTTGAGGATCAACGCCGCCCGGCGAAGCGTCTGAGCGCACGGCGTGCGTCTTTGAGCCACCAAGGTGAAGGCCCAGAACAGCGGGACTCACAGGATCTCCGCCAATTCACTGTTCTTTCGCTGTATTTCCTCCAACTGACGGCCCTTCGTTTCGAGTGCGAACCTTTGGACAAACATAAACCTGAGGAGAGCCAGTACACCGAAGGTCACTCCGCCGGGTGGGCGGCTTGTCCCTGAGCACAACATGATCGACATCTTTGTCCTTGGTCCAGTGAAAAGTTATGGTCTCAGTGGGTGTTACCGCCCGTTGGTTCAGACCAACGGGATCAACATTGGCATAGACCAATGGCGTTGTCTATAAGTAGGATGTCCAATATGTCCAGTGATGCGGCGCAAGCAACCCCTAAGTATTACCTGTTGAAAACTGAGGTACTCGGGCTCATAGCAGGTCTTCATCCGGGCACCCTCATTCCCACAGAGCGTGCGTTGGCGGAAAAATATGCCACGTCCCGGACCACAGTGAGGCAGGCCATCAGCGAGCTCGTGGCCGAAGGAAAGCTGGGTCGCATCCAAGGCCACGGCACGTTCGTGGCGCCCCCAAAAGTGACGCACGTCAGGCAGCTCACCTCCTTCTCAGATGACGCCCGCACCCAAGGCCTGCAGGCTGACTCGACGCTTCTTGCCCTCAATGTCGTGGGTTCAGATGCAGAGGTTGCCGCGCATTTGGAGCTTGATCAAGGTAAGCCGGTGACCCGGCTCGAGCGGATTCGCCTCATTGACGGTGAGCCGTTGGCGCATGAAATTGCGTGGCTTCCCGGCAAGCTGCCCCGGTTCAAGTCCAATCTGGCCAAGACGGGCTCACTCTATGCGGTCCTGTCCAGCGTTTACGGGATCCGGATAGCCGATGTGGAGGACACCGTGGAAACCGCCCTCGCTGGTCCGGCGGATGTCAGGCTGCTGGGAATCGAAATGGGTGCACCGTTGCTGGTGGTGCACCGCCTGGCAAGGGATGAATCCGGCGCGCCGGTGGAGTGGACCCGGAGCGCATTCCGCGGCGACAGATTCCGGTTCGTTTCCCGCGTGAAGTCCGGGAACTGAGGAGATGGCCAATTCGTCCTCGGGCGAGTCTGTTATTCGCCGGGTAGTCCGCCTGGTGGGAGCGTTCGACGACGCCCACCGCACCATGAGCGTCGCCGCGTTGGCCCGGCGTTCCGGCCTGCCGGTGACAACCACCTACCGTCTGGTGGACGAACTCCTGGGTGAAGGCCTCCTGGAACGGGAAGCCAACGGTGAGGTTCGGGTGGGCACCCGGTTGTGGGAGCTGGTATCCAGGAGTTCCCGCATGGTTGGCCTCCGCGAGGCTGCCCTGCCATTCATGGAGGACGTGCAGTCGGTGGTCCAGCACTCCACCACGTTGGGCATCCTGGATTCCGATGAAGTTCTCTACATAGAGCGAATCGGTTCCCGGGACTCCATGGTGGACATCACCAAGGTAGCTGGCCGGCTTCCGGTCCATGGAACTTCCTCCGGCTTGGTGCTGTTGGCGTATTCTCCACCTGCCTATCAGGACTTGTTTCTGTCCCGAACGCTGCAAAAGTTCACTGATTCGACGCTGACCGACCCGGCAGAACTGCGACGACACCTTGCGGGCATACGTCAACGGGGGTTCGCTTCCATGCCTGGAATCATCGTCCCTGAGTCCAGCGGAATTGCAGTCCCCGTCTTCGGTCGCGCCAATACGGTGGTGGCTGCCTTGAGTGTGGTGGTTCCAAGGAATGAGGAAAACCCAACCATCCGGGTGCCTGTCCTGATGACGGCAGCCCGCGGAATCTCCCGCGCCCTGGGGTGGCGCGGAGAACTCAAAGGCGCCCTTCGGCAAAGCAACGGAAGCATCTGATTCCCGTTCATCGGTAACACTGTGGTTCCACTCACAGCCGCGCTGGCAGAGTGGAACCAAGCAGGGCAAGTCGCCCGGTCACCACTAAGCAAGGCCCTTGTGGGTCCATTCCGTGCTGCCCTGCATCCGAACGAAGTTTCAGCAGCCGCAACGCCGCGGCAGGAGGATTTGTGGTGAGAACAACAACGCAGCCAACTACAAAGTCAATGGCCCGCCGGGTGGCCGGCAAAATTGCCGTAGTCACCGGAGGCAGGGGAGACCTCGGCAGCGCAACGGCCGGATTGCTCGCCGATCATGGAGCAACGGTGGCCAGCCTGGATCGGGCTGGGACAGGTGCTGCGGGCACCCATCCGGGAATTACCGAGTACGACGTCGATGTCACCGACGAAGCCAGCGTGGTCGAAGCAATCCGCAAGGTTGTTGCGGAGCACGGAACCCCGGATGTCCTGGTCAACGCGGCGGGAATCATCGGCCCGGCGGGAGCCAGCCACACCGCCACTGTGGATGACTTCAATCTCATCTTCGATGTCAACGTCAAGGGCGTATGGCTCATGACAAAGCACGTTGTTCCGGGCATGATCCGTCAGCGGTCAGGCAGCATCATCAACTTTTCCTCAATCCATGGATTGACCGGCGGGCGGAACGTGCCCCTGTACCACGCCACCAAGGGCGCAGTCCGGCTGCTCAGCAAGTCTGATGCAGCAACCTACGGCGTCCACGGTGTGAGGGTGAACTCCATTCATCCAGGGTCCATGAACACCCGGATGAGCCGCCGCTCGGCCGAGCAGTCGGACATTGGTGCGGAGGCCTACTACAAGCAGTTGGTGGGTGGAAACCCGCTTCCCCGGCAGGGCGAACCTGACGAGATCGCTTACGGAGTCCTCTACCTGGCCTCCGATGAATCCCGGTTCACCACGGGTTCAGAGCTTGTAATCGACGGCGGTTACACGGCGGTTTGAGCAGCATCTCCACCCGGAACTCCACATTTCTTGAGTGACCAGGTCACTTTTTGACCAGATCGCTCTATTGAATCGCTCTATTGAGAGGTACCACCATGCAATTCATCAACGGCACACCATCAGATACCTATGACGTCGTCGTCATCGGTTCCGGCGCAGGGGCATTGACGGCAGCGGCAACGGCCGCACGGTCCGGCAAGTCCGTCGTCGTACTGGAAAAGACCGAGCTGCTGGGCGGCACCTCGGCTGTATCCGGCGGCATGCTTTGGGTGGCGGACAACCACCACGCCCGCCAGGCGGGGCTGAACGACTCCAAGGCGGCCGCTGCTGAGTACATCAGGGCCGTGGCAAGGGGCCGGAGCCGCGAAGAGCTGCTTGACGCCGCGCTCAACTACGGCGACACCATGCTCCGCTTCACCGAAGACGAATGCGGCGTACGGTTTATCTTCCTGGACAACTTCCCGGACTACCGTCAGGACCTCCCGGGTTCGGTGGAAGGTGGCAGGACAGTTGAACCTGAGCTGTACAACATCCGTGCAGGACTCGGGAAGCTCGCGGTCCATGTTCGCTCGGATGGCCGGGCGCCCTTCACTATGCAGGAATATGAAAACTGGGGCGCCTTCACCAAGTTCCCTTGGCAGGAGCTGAAAGAGCGGCAGGAGCAAGGCCTGGTGGCCAAGGGGCAGGCGCTGGTTTCGATGCTTCTTGCTAGCCTTGTCCGCGATCACGCAGCGTTGGTGATTGGCGCACGCGGACATCGTTTGCTGACCGACGCCGGCAGGGTAGCAGGCGTCCAGCTCGAGTCGGGCGAAACTTTCCACGCAAACGACGGCGTAGTTCTCGCCACGGGCGGTTTCGAATGGGACAAGTCCTTGGCGGACTCGTTGCTGGCCTCGCGGCTGTACATCATGTGCTCGCCTCCTTCGAACACCGGCGATGGCCTGAGGATGGCTCAAAGAATCGGTGCACAAACCCGCGGCACACGGGAAGCATGGTGGGCTCCGATGTCCATCACCGGAGACAGTCGGGACGGCCAACCTGTTGGAACCCTGCTCCGCTTCGAGCGGCAAGGTCCGGGCTCCCTCATGATTAATCGCCATGGCCGCCGCTTCGCCAACGAATCCCAGAACTATAACGACCTCGCGCGATGCCTCCAGTCATGGGATTCGCCCAACAACCAAACCTTGAACACACCGGCGCATGTGGTGTTCGATCACAGCTACCTGGAGCGCTACGGCGTCCTCGCCCACCGTGCGGGCCAGCCGACGCCGGACTACCTGGTGGAAGCTCCCACATTGGCCCGACTCGCAGCAAAGATTGGTGTCCCCGCGGATAACCTTCAAGCCACGGTGGCTCGCTTCAATGAAGACGCCCTGAAGGGACAGGACCCTGACTTCGGGCGCGGCGAAAGCGCCTACGACAAGTACTGGGGCGATGACGACTGCCCGTGGCCCAACCCTTCCCTCGGACCCTTGCAGTCAGGACCCTTCTATGCCATGGAAGTGGTCAATGGTGCCTTCGGCAGTAACGGGGGAGTTGCCACCGATGGTTCGGCAAGAGTCCTGGACGTGGACGGACAAGCAATTCCCGGGCTGTTCGCCGCTGGAAACACCACGGAGAATGCCTATGCTGCCGGATACCCGGGCGCCGGGGCAACGCTGGGTCCCATCATGACCATGGGGTACCTCGCAGGCCGCACCATAGCCGGGCAACCGGCAGAGTACGTCTCGGAAGAATCCGTTTCAGCAGCGTACGTGGGCGCCGGAGCCGGCGCTGATCCAGGAGTCGGAGCATGATCCGCCACGCAGTGCTCTTCAAATTCAAGCCGGACTTTCCAGCCGCGGAGAGGGCTGCATGGATCGCTGGCCTGGACCGGATGGAGGGCAACGTTCCAGGGCTCTTGAGCCTCAGCCACGGAGCGGATGTGCTGAAGCAGGATAGGTCGTTCGATTACGCGATCGTTGCTGACTTCAATGCCGTGGAAGACCTTGAGGTCTACAACACGCACCCGCTGCATGAACCGCTCAAAAAGTACTCGTTCCCCAACAGCGAGCAAATTATCGCCGTTGATTTTCCGCTTTAGCCTCGGAATTTTCGAACCTGCGCCATTCAAAGGAGAATCGCATGACAAGCACTACCCGGCAGCCCGCAACGCTGCGCAAGACCCCCGGAAAAGCGGCCCTGGCCTCATTCCTGGGGAGCACCCTGGAGTACTACGACTTCTTTATTTACGGCTCGGCCGCAGCTTTGGTGTTCGGTCCGCTTTTCTTTCCTTCAGATGACCCTGCCGTTGGCCTGATCGGTGCGTTCGCTACTTTCGGGGTGGCCTACGTCGCCCGCCCGGTGGGTGGACTGGTGATGGGCCATTTCGGTGACAAACTGGGCAGGAAGAAGATTCTGCTCATCACGCTGAGCGTCATGGGCCTTGCTTCCCTGGGTATTGGTTTCCTGCCCAGCTACAACCAGATCGGTGTCTGGGCTCCGATTCTTCTGGTGGTGGGCCGCCTTGCGCAGGGCTTTTCCGCCGGTGCCGAATCGGCGGGCGCCTCCACGCTGACCTTGGAACACTCTCCCGAGGGCCGGCGTGGGTTCTTCACCAGCTTTGTCATGACCGGATATGCCTCAGGGATGGTGCTTGCCACGCTTGTTTTCATCCCCGTTGCGGCGCTTCCCACAGAAGCACTCATGAGTTGGGGCTGGCGCGTACCTTTCTGGCTTTCCATCGTGGTGCTGGCCATCGCCTACTGGGTGCGGACCCACTTGGATGAAACGCCGGTGTTCGAAGAATCGAAGGAGCGCAAGTCAGTTGCGCCGATGCCGATCCGGGAAGTCCTGCGCTTTCAATCGGCAGATGTGGTCAAGGTGGTTGGCATGTCCATCATGTCGGTCATGCAAACCATCTTCACGGTCTTCGGCCTGTCCTATGCCACCGGAGCTGCGGGATTCGACAAAGCATCGATTCTTACCGTCAATGCCGTGGCAATCGGCCTGTCCATGTTCGTGATGCCCTTGGCCGCCAGGATCTCTGACCGGGTGGGCCGGCGTCCTCTGTTGTTGACGGCGGCCATCGGTTGTTCGGTGACGATCTTCGCCTACTTCGGGGCCCTGTCCACCGGCAACATCCTCTTGGTTTTTGCTGCCGCATTCGTGAACATGACCTTGCTCTACTCCTGCTTCAACGGGATCTGGCCCGCCTACTTTGCCGAGCTTTTTGCCGCGCCGGTCCGGTACTCCGGAATGGCCCTGGGCAACCAGCTGGGTTTGGTGGTTGCTGGATTCGCTCCATTGATTGCGGGCCTGCTCCTCGGCAAGGGCAGCGACGGCTGGTTCCCGGTGGCCTGCTTCGCCGTCCTGTGCATGGCAATTGCAGGAGTGGCCGCCTTCTTCTCCCGGGAGACTGCCAAGACGCCCATCGAACAGCTCGGGGAGCCCTACTGGCGGGGCGTCGCAGCCCGGAACCGAAGCTAGTCAGCAGAAGCACTCAGCGTCTTGCGCACAAACTCCCCACTCGGTTCCGAATAGGCAGCAACTATCCGGCTGAACAAGGCAGTACCTTCAGCCCCGGGCCAGTCCGCAGGCAGAAAAGCCGACGGCAGTCCGGGGTCGAGGTACGGGATGATCCGCCACCGGTCGATGCATTGGACGTACGCCGCAAAAACCTCGGGAGATGGCTCCACCTGGTGACCGGCAGGCAGCCACGTACCCACGCCGTTGACGCCGCCTGATCCGTGCTCGCTGATGAAGTCCCTGTGGAGTTCGGCTACGGCGTCCAGATCCCACCACTTGGAGGCGGCATCCTGAAGGGTGCCGCCCACCAGCGGAGTTTCCGTCACGAAGATGGTGGCCATGGCCCGCAGCTCCAGATCTGCGAGGATCTCCTCCACCTCCAACCGCAGCGAGTCGGGGCAGATCCAGAGACCGGCAGCTACCGTCCCGCAGCCGATCCAATGCAGCCGGCGCCGTAGCTGATGCCGTTTTTCGCGTTCCGTCTCCGGAATGGAGAAGGAAATCAAGCACCACGGATCAGACTCCGACATACTCCGGGGGTTGTAGATCCTGCGGTCGCCGCGGGCCAGCATGGTTGCGGCGCCCTTGGTCAGCGTGAACCCCGGCAAACCCTGGCGGGACTCCTGCAACACCACATCTTTTTTGCGAAGCCGCCCCAGGGCGGTCCGGGTTACTGTTCCGGAGGTACCCAAGGCTTCCATGAGGGTCACAATGTCCTTCGTGGACATCCACCCCCCTGCATCACGCAGATACAGCCCAATAACGGTGCGCAGCAAGGATGTTGTACTCCCGGGGCGGGAGTCCATGTCGTCAAGGACGGCACTCATTTCCGGCTCACAGTGATTCGGAGAGGGCCTCGCGGATGGCTGCGACTCCCAACTCGACCTCGGCGTAGCTGGTGCTCAGGGGCGAGAGTCCAATGCGCAGGCCGTGCGGGGGACGGAAATCGGGGATGACACCCTTCTCCCAGAGTTTGGCCGTCACGTCAGCGAAGAGCGGGTGGTCCACGGTGATGTGGGAGCCGCGCTCCGCAGGGTTCCGGGGACTGACGATTTCTGCACCAAGGGGGACCAAATGTTCCTCGGAGAGTGCGATCGCGTATTCGGTCAGCTTGATCGACTTCTCGCGTACAGCATCCATTCCCACGGACGCGATCAGTTCCAGCATGTCCTTCATCGGCTGCATGGCAAGCACCGGAGGTGTTCCGGTGATGAACCTGCGAATGCCCCGAGCGGGCTCGTAGGACTCCGTCATTCCAAACGGGTTATCTGCACCCATCCAGCCCCAGATGGGTTGCTGCAAGCGATCCTGCTGCGAAGAGTTGACATAGGCGAAGGCGGGCGAGCCGGGGCCGCCGTTGAGGTATTTGTAGGTGCAGCCGACCGCAAGGTCCACGCCCCATTCGTCTAGTTCCATGGGCACTGAACCCACGGAATGGCACACGTCCCACAACATCAGGGCGCCGGCCTGATGCACCTTGGCCGTGATTCCTTGGGCATCGGCAAGGAACCCGGAGCGGTAGGCAACGTGGCTGAGGACCACGACGGCGGTCCGCTCGCCCAGCAGCCCGTCCAGGTCTTCGGCGCGAACACCACTGGCAGGGTTGGCAGCAATCCACTTGATGGTGGCACCGCGCTCCTTGGCAATGCCTTCAATGATGAACCGGTCAGTAGGGAAGTTGTCGCGGTCGATGATGATTTCGTCGCGGCCCGGCTGGGCATCCACGGCGGCGCGGATCATCTTGTAGAGCATTACCGAGGTGGAGTCACCCACTGTGGTCTGCCCCGGGGCCGCACCCAGAGTCACCTTGCCGATGAGGTCTCCCACTGCGGTGGGCTCGTCCATCCACTGTTCGTCCCACCCTCGGATGAGGCGGCTGCCCCAGGCGTCGTGAACAAAGGATGCAAGATTCGCGGAGGTGACCTTCAGCGGGCGCCCAAGGGAGTTGCCGTCCAAATACGAGGCGAGCTGACCGGCGTCGGGCGCGTAGAAAGCATCACGCTGTGCGGCGAGGGGATCAGCGGCGTCCAACTCGGCCGATGTTGGCTTTTGGGTCTGTTGTGCTGTAGTCATTGTTCCTCCTGCGGAAGTGTTGGGTGGCAGAGGCCGGGCGGTGTGGTTAGTTGCCGATCTCGGTGCGGACGGCGTAGAGCTCAGGGAAGAATGTGAGGTCCAGGGCCCGCTTCAGGAAGTCCACTCCCGAGGATCCGCCGGTGCCTACCTTGAATCCGATGGTGCGCTGGACCGTTCGTAGGTGGCGGAACCGCCAGGCTTGGAAGTTGTCCTCAATGTCCACCAGATCTTCGCAGGCTTCATACAGGCCCCAAGGGGTGTCGTCCGATTCGTAGATCTTCTGGAAGATGGGCACAAGGTCTTTACGGAACGTCCACGGTTCGCTGCTGTCCCGCTCCAGAATGTCGGCAGGGATGTCATATCCGGCGCGGGCGAGGACCCTCAGGAACGCGTCATACAACGTGGGCTCTTCCAGGAGCCGGCTGAGCAGGGCATGGGCCTCTGGTTCACTTTCAAAGACGCGCAGCATCCCGCGGTTCTTGTTGCCCAACAGAAACTCCACGCCGCGGTATTGATACGACTGAAAGCCTGACGAGCTCCCCAGGAAGCCGCGGAATTGGGCGTACTCGCGCGGCGTGAGGGTTCCCAGCACGGACCACTGCTCGGTCATGGTTCGCTGGATGGCCTTGACCCTGGCGATGCACTTAAGCGCCTTGCCGAGGTTGTCGGCGTCGAAAAGCCGCCTGGCTTCCAACAGTTCGTGCAGGACCAGCTTCAGCCAAAGTTCACTGGTCTGATGCTGGATGATGAACAGCAATTCATCGTGGTGCTCGGGTTCGCTGAGCGGGTGCTGGGAGCTGAGCAGGCTGTCGAGGTCCAAATAACCGCCGTAGGACATGGCATGCCGGAAATCGGTGCGGACGCTGTCCTCGATGTCGCGGACGCTGTGGGCGGAATGGACTGGTGGCTTTTCCATGGTTCGAGAATATCACTTGCATGACGCACGTCAAGAGTTTGATTCTCGATGATCCAAGCGCCAGGACTTTGCGCCGTAGTTCTCGCGTAGGCTGATGCTCAAACTTGGGGGAAGGGGAGTGGCAATGAACACCAGCCAAGGTGCCGCTGCGATGGTGTCCGTTTATCTGGACGTCGACGGCGTGGTGAACCCCTTCAGTCCCATGGGAACCACCGATTGGGGAAGCGAGTGGAGCTTCGTTGACGCCGGAATCCTCGACGTCGCTTTTGCGCCGGAAGTAGTTGTTGAACTCAACGACCTCGCCCGTCACCCCAATGCACGATTTGTCTGGCTGACCACATGGGAGGGCCTCGCCCCGGAGTTTCTCTGCCCCGCCATCGGCCTGAACGGACAAGACTGGCCGGTGCTATCGAGCCTGGGCTGGGATGAAGCCCCCGAGTGGTGGAAGTTGGTGGCCCTCCAAAAGGACCTGGCCACCTCGGGCAGCGATCGGATCATATGGCTGGACGATCAACTCAGCCAGGAGTCGGACGCGCGATCCTGGGCCGAATACCAACAAGACCATGTGCTTTGCATCTCACCGGATCCCCGTAAGGGTCTTTCCCGTCGTGACCTCGCGGCCGTCAGGGCATATCTGGGGTGAACCCGGGCCCCCGCACGTTTGTCCGCTCACCGTAAGGCACGTAGGATTCTTAAGGTTTCAAGCCCGCCGGAGTGAATCCCGCAAGCCGAGTCAGTTGAACACTTGCTGAACTATGCTGTGGATGGCAGGTATGGGGAAGTGAAACTGCTGAACGTCGTCGACTCTGCAGATTGGGCAACAGGTGGATATCACCTTCATGGTCGCGCTGGTAATAGCGTTGGCCCTATTCTTTGACTTCACCAACGGGTTTCACGACACTGCCAACGCGATGGCTACGCCTATCGCAACGGGGGCGATCAAGCCCAAGACGGCTGTCGCCCTGGCTGCCGTGCTCAACCTCGTCGGCGCATTCCTCTCCACGGAAGTGGCAAAAACCATCTCCGGTGGACTGATCCGGGAAGGGTCAGAGGGCATTCACATTACGCCGGACATCATTTTTGCCGGGCTTATGGGTGCCGTCCTGTGGAATATGATCACCTGGCTTAAGGGCCTGCCATCAAGTTCATCGCATGCCCTGTTCGGCGGCCTCATCGGCGCAGCAGTAGTGGGCATCGGCTTCCACTCCATCAACTTTGAGACCGTGCTGCAGAAGGTGATCCTGCCCGCCGTCTTCGCGCCGCTCATCGCCGGACTCGTAGCGTACATCTGTACCCGTCTGGCCTATGCACTGACCTCACGGCACGATCCCGAAACGGGCGACAAGCTCACGCAGAAACGTGGCGGCTTCCGCACTGGACAGATTTTCACATCAAGCCTTGTGGCCCTCGCGCATGGAACGAATGATGCGCAGAAGACCATGGGCATCATCACCCTGGTGCTCATCGCAGGTGGCACTCAGGCTCCGGGCAGCGGCCCGCAGTTCTGGGTCATCACAGCCTGTGCTTTGGCCATCGCCATCGGTACCTATGCAGGTGGCTGGCGCATCATCCGTACCATGGGCTCGGGACTCACCGAGGTTAAGCCGGCACAGGGTTTCTCCGCTGAAACCAGCACCGCCTCGGCCATCCTGGCCTCATCGCACCTGGGCTTCGCCCTTTCCACCACGCAGGTTGCCTCCGGCTCAGTCATCGGCTCGGGTCTTGGCCGCAAGGGGACGTCCGTCCGATGGGGTACCGCCGGCAAGATTGCTCTGGGTTGGTTGTTCACACTGCCGGCCTCGGCCATTGTGGGCGCGCTGACCGCTCTCCTGGTGAGCATCGGCGTCGTAGGCGTCATCATCGCCGCAGTCGTAGGCACGTCTGCGGTGGTCTTCATGTTCGTCGTTTCCCGGAGGTCGCACGTTGGCCACCATAACGCCGTCGAAGTTGAAGAAGCCGGGCACGCCGTGCGGTTCCGGAAGAAAAAGAAATCCCGAAAGCCCACCACAAGCGAGGATGTGCAGCGATGAAATGGTTGGAATTGCTGCAGGTTGCCGGAGTCACCCTGGTGGCCGCAGTTACCTTGGTGGTGCTCTATTCGCTGGGTGTACGCCTCACGGCCATCGCTGGTGACGCCCAGCAGAAGTCGCCCGCATTGGTGCGTTCCCTGGCCTACGTTTGCTTTGCTTTCTGCGCCGCGGCTGTGCTCTTCGGCATTTATTTGATCGTGCCCTACTTCGCCAAATAGCTGTTTCTGGCAGTCAGGTCTTCCAAGGAGAATAATCAGCTGTGTAGTTATGCACATAGCTGCGTGATTCCAACCGGCAGATATGGGGCCGCCATGACGTTCCGCGCCAGGGAACAGCTCATCGGACTGGTGCTGGTTCCTGCCCTGTTACTGGGACTTTCGGCCTGCTCGCCTCCTGAAGCAGACAACCTCCCGTCCGACTCGAACTTGGGCTCGTCCCCGGCGGCACCCACGAGCCAGGTCACATCGGCGCAGCCCACTGCTCAGGTTGCCCCGGCA
Source organism: Arthrobacter sp. 9V (assembly GCF_902506065.1). GTDB lineage: Bacteria > Actinomycetota > Actinomycetes > Actinomycetales > Micrococcaceae > Arthrobacter. The sequence continues at coordinate 2,186,428 of NZ_LR732912.1, read as the reverse complement.
GAGCCAACGTCGCCGCAGCCCACCACGCCACCGGAAACATCTCCCCGGGCCCCCGCGACGCCGGCGCAACCCACCGCCGTCGGGCCGTCCGGCAATTCCACCAGCGGCAACCCGCCCGGGCCCGCTCCGGAGGACTCTGCCAACGTACCCCCGCAAAATCCAACAGTCGTGAGTTGGGTTCCCACGGGGCCCATCGGTTCCGCTGATCCCGCCCCGGGCCAGCGATACCTCATGCTTCAGCAATTCCAATGCGATGATTTGGCCCGGAGCGTCGAAGGCGCAGCAGACGCTGCCGTCTGGATGGCTGGCGCCGCCGTTTGCAGGGCACTGCAGACCGGACACCACGACGACTGGGAGCAAGCCTCCATCGCCGTAGCCAAGACCCCGCGGATCCCGCAAAAGCAGTGCCTTGAGTTTCGGGTGGCGGCTACATCGGCACTGGTGGTGGCTCAGTACCGCAGCAATCCCGGTGGTGTCTTCACAGCCGAACCAGGCCCCGGCGAAGCGTGCCCGCGACAATTGCTGGGGCTGACCGTTGTGGACGAAGACTTGCGCCCGGTTGTTGGTATGCCCCGCGCTTCCGGACCCAGGTCAGGTGGCACTGTTGTTCGCTTGGACGGCTACTACGTTCGGGTAGGAAGCGTCCTGTTCGATGGTGTCCCCACGGTTCCGGACATCGTGTCCGGGGGAGGGGATTACCAGGCCTTGTATTTGCGGATGCCGCCGGCTGAAGGCAGGGAGACCATCCGGATCTCCATCACTGACACGGTGGAGGTAGCCGGAACCGTCACCTTCTTCTACGACGAGCCAGCCTTGCCAGGGAGCACAATTCCACCTGCTGCGGAGCCACTCACGGACTCGCCGGTTCAAAGTCCACCGCCACGGGCTGCGTCAAAAGGAGCCTCCCGGGGGAAGGCGGGCAGCCCCGCCGGCCGTTGATCAACCGGTCCTGTCCTGGCCGGGGGCATTGTCCTAGTCTGAGGCCATGTCGATTTTCCAGTATTACGTAGCTTCAACCATTGATGGCTTCATCGCCTCACCGGACGACGACCTCGGCTGGCTCCTGCAGTTCGACAACGCCGAAGGCGTCAATGAGAGCATCGAAACTTTCATGGCCGGCGTCGGGTGCATCGCCATGGGCGGCGACACCTACCGGTGGCTCATGGAGCACGAACCCGGCAAATGGCCGTACCCGGACACCCCGTGCTGGGTCTTCACCCACCATGAATACGCGGCGCCGGCAGGATCAAACGTCACCTTTGTCCGCGGTGACGTGCGCGAGTTTGCACCGGACCTGCTCAGGGATGCAGGCCATAAAAACGTTTGGCTGGTGGGCGGTGGACACCTCGTTGCGCAGTTCGCCAATGCCGGACTGCTCCACGAGATGATCGTCACCATCATTCCTGTGGTGCTCGGTGCCGGAAAGCGGCTGTTGCCGCTCAACGGCCCGACGGCGCCGCTCGAGTTGGTCTCGTCGAAGATACTTGGCGGGGCCGCGGCTGAACTGCACTACCGGCTGCCGCGGCCCGGCGGCCAGGCTTAGTGGCGGTTGTCCCGGATCATGTTGGTGATCCGGGCAGTTGAGAGCCTGCGGCCCTTGTCGTCGGTGATAACTATCTCGTGAGTTGCCAAGGTTCCGCCAAGATGGATGGCCGTGCAGGTGCCTGTCACCGTTCCGCCGGCCACCGAACGGTGATGGGTGGCGCCCACCTCAATGCCCACTGCATGGCGTCCGCGGCCGGCATGCAGCGATGCTGCGAAAGAGCCCAAAGTCTCTGCCAGGACTACGTGGGCGCCTCCGTGCAGGATGCCTGCCACTTGTGTGTTTCCTTCCACCGGCATGGTGGCTACGATGCGCTCGGCGCTCATTTCCGTGAACCGGATGCCCAGTTTCACCACCAGGGCACCAACGCCATGCGCTGAGAGCCAATCGTGGAATTCTTCCGGAACACCTGCTTCATTGAGCTCGTCGACAAACCGGTTCGGCGTGAAATTGTCCATCATGCCAACTAGGCTGGCACCTGTGAGTGAAACAACCAAACCGGACCAGGTTCCAACGGCCCAAGCTGCTGCGATCGCGACAGCACCCACCCCCTCTGCCTCAACTTCCACCAGCGCCACGGGGGAGGGCCGGCCAAGGTTGCTGGTCCTGGACGGCCACTCCATGGCATTCCGGGCTTTCTATGCCCTTCCTGCAGAGAATTTCTCTACGGCCAGGGGGCAATACACCAACGCCGTGCACGGGTTCACGTCCATGCTGATCAACCTCATCAAGGACCAGAAGCCAACACACGTTGCAGTGGCCTTTGACGTCTCGGATGACACTACGTTCCGCAAGGCGGAGTACAGCGAATACAAGGGCGGCCGTAACGCCACGCCCGCCGAGTTTGCAGGCCAGATCCGTCTGATAGCCAAGGTCATGGAAGCCTGGGGTATCCGGACAATCGCCATGCCCGGATATGAAGCCGACGATGTCCTCGCTACGCTGGCAGCGCAGGGCGACGCCGCAGGCTTCGAGGTCTTGCTGGTGTCCGGGGACAGGGATGCCTTCCAGCTCATCAATGACAACGTCTTTGTGCTGTACCCCAAGCAGGGCGTGAGCAACATTCCCAGGATGGACGCCGCCGCCATCGAAGAGAAGTACTTCGTCAAGCCCGGCCTGTACTCGGACCTCGCCGCGCTTGTTGGCGAAACTGCCGACAACCTGCCTGGCGTTCCCGGCGTTGGGCCCAAGACCGCTGCCAAGTGGATCAACCTTTACGGAGGCCTCGAAGGCATCCTGGAAAACCTTGATTCGATCGGTGGCAAGGTGGGCGGAGCCCTCAAGGAGAACATTGAGAACGTCAAGCGCAACCGCAGGCTTAACCGGCTGCTGACAGACCTTGAGCTGCCCGTCACGTTGGCTGACTTGCACGAGCCCCGTCCGGATCGCCAAGCGATTGAAGAGCTCTTTGAGGAACTCGAGTTCCGGACGCTCCGCACGCGGCTGTTCGATCTCTACGGTGACGACACCGCCGGAGAGGCTCCGGATACCATCGAAGCCCCGGAATACTCCGTCCTCACCGACGCCGCAGGCCTTGAGTCCTTCTTCGCAGCCGGGTCCGGCGTGCGTTCGGCGCTGGCAGTGCAGCTGGTGCCCGGACGCATCGGTGATGACGCAAGCGCCCTGGCTGTTGTCCGAAGCAACGGAGCCGCGTACATCGAACTGACAAGCCTGGACGCTGCAGCGGAGTCGGTCCTTGCGCGGTGGCTCAAGGACCCCGAGGAAGCCAAGGTGCTGCACGAGTTCAAGTCAGCCCTGAAGGCTCTTCACAACCGTGGCCTCGGCTTGGAAGGCGTGGTGGATGACACCTCCATCTCCGGCTATCTGATCCAGCCGGACCGCCGTAGCTATGATCTTGCCGAACTCGCCCAAGTGCACCTGAAGATCACACTTGCCACAGCCGCTGCCCAGTCCGGGCAGTTGGAGCTGGACCTCTCCGGCGAAACAGACCAGGCTGCCGCCGCAGCGCTTGTCCAGCATGCCGCCGTCGTGCACGCCCTCAGCAAGCACTTCGAAACGGAACTTGCCGAGATCAAGGCTGATGCCCTGTTGACCACACTGGAACTTCCCGTCGCACGCGTACTTGCGCAGATGGAGCTGACCGGCATCTTCGTATCCACGGACCGCATGGATGAGCAGCTCGCTGACCTCACCAAGGTGATCGAGAACGCCCAGGAACAGGCTTTTGCTGCGATCGGGCACGAGGTAAACCTCGGTTCACCCAAGCAGTTGCAGACAGTCCTTTTCGAGGAACTCGGTCTGCCCAAGACCAAGAAGATCAAGTCGGGCTACACCACCGATGCAGCGTCCTTGAAGGGCCTGCTGGAGAAGACCGGACACGAATTCCTGGTCCAGCTCATGGCGCACCGTGAGTCGTCCAAGCTTGCCCAGATGGTGGAGACGCTCAAGAAGTCCGTCGCCGATGACGCTCGCATCCACACCACCTACGCCCAGAACATCGCAGCCACCGGCCGCATCTCCTCCAACAACCCCAACCTGCAGAACATCCCCGTCCGAAGCGAGGAAGGCCGCAGGGTCCGCGGCATCTTCGTGGTCAGCGAAGGCTATGAGTGTTTGCTGTCGGCCGACTACTCCCAGATCGAGATGCGCATCATGGCACATCTTTCAGGCGACGAAGCGCTGATCCAGGCGTACCGCGACGGCGAGGACCTGCACCGGTTCGTTGGATCGAGAATCTTCAACGTGGCGCCTGACGAAGTCACCAGCGCCATGCGCTCCAAGGTGAAGGCAATGTCCTACGGCTTGGCTTATGGCCTGACCTCCTTTGGCTTGTCAAAGCAGTTGGAGATCTCCGTCGATGAAGCACGGACACTGATGAAGGATTACTTCGACCGCTTCGGCGGCGTGCGTGACTACCTGCGGGGAGTAGTGGATCAAGCCAGGACCGACGGCTACACGGCCACCATTGAAGGCCGTCGCCGTTACCTTCCTGACCTGACCAGCACCAACCGTCAGGCCCGCGAAGCAGCCGAACGTATCGCCCTGAACTCGCCCATCCAAGGCTCGGCTGCGGACCTCATCAAGCGGGCCATGCTGGGCGTCTCTGCAGAGCTCGCCAGCCAGGGCCTCAAGTCGCGCATGCTGCTTCAGGTCCACGACGAACTCGTTTTGGAAGTTGCCCCCGGGGAACGCGAAACCGTCGAGAAGCTGGTCATCGAACAGATGGGCTCCGCCGCTGAGTTGTCTGTGCCATTGGATGTCCAGATCGGCGTCGGTTCCAGCTGGTACGAGGCCGGCCACTAACCCGGCACTGCATTCAAGGGAACGCCGAAGGGCGCGCCGCCGAGATGGTGGCGCGCCCTTCGGCGTCTGGCTAGGCTCGAGAGCGTGGCCGATCCCAATGAAAACACGTCCGGAAAGTACACCGTCCAACGATTCCCCGCTGTAGCTGACTCACAGCACGCCGGCTACAGCCGCTGCACCACTTGGGTACAGGCGGTCTCCCACGGATTCCACCAGCAGCGGCGCGATGATGAGTACCTGGCCAAAACCCTGGCCGCCTATCAAAAAGATCAGCGCGAGCTGACGGCTGTTTACGTCAATGGCAGCGTGCCGGAGCACTCTCTTGGGGCAGACGTTCCGGTGGCAACGTATGCCACCATGCGTAAGGTCTTGAACATCGGCTTTGGACGCCAACTCGACTGCAACCTCGTCACTGCCGTCACGGTCCGCGGCACCCACCGGCGGAACGGCATCCTGCGTGGCATGATCACCGCCGACTTGGAAGCGGCCAAGGATGATGGCCTCGCCATGGCAGCCCTGACGGCGTCCGAGGCGTCCGTCTATGGGCGCTTTGGTTTTGGTGTGGCCACCTTCGAGAGAAGCATCAAAGTTGATACCGGCCCCCGGTTCCAGCTCCGGGGACTGCCCGAGGGAACCGTTGAAGTGGCCGATCCCTCGGTGTTGATGGACGTAGCCCCGCAGGTCTTCGAACGTGTCCAACGTCTCTCCCCGGGTTCGGTCGACCGGCAGGAGTACTACCGGCTGCTCGCCTCCGGTTCCATTGGCCACGACGGCAAGCCGGATACCTCCGTCCGATGCGCCCTCCACTACGATCAGTCCGGCGCGCTGGATGGCTACGTTTCCTACCGCTTCAAAGGTTGGGAACACAAGCCGTACACCATGGAAATCGTGGACCTCGTCGCGGCAAGCAACGCCGCTTACCTGGACCTGTGGAGGTTCCTTGGCAGCATCGATCTCATCGATGAAGTGACCTGGGCGGAAGCACCCGTGGACGATCCCCTGGTGTGGGCACTGGTTGATCCCAGATGCATAGACGCTTCTGAAATCAGAGACATGCTCTGGCTCCGGATCCTGGACACACCGGCCGCCCTGCGTGCCCGCCACTTCCCGGTGGCAGGCAAGCTGGTGCTCCATGTGAGCGATTCTTTGGATATGGCTGGCGGCACCTGGGTACTTGAGTCCGACGGCGACGCTGCCGCCGTCGTGACTGAGGCGCCCGGCGAGACGCCGGACCTCAGCCTGGACGCCGCCGACCTCGCGTCGATTTATCTCGGGGCTGTGTCGCCTGTGACCTTGGCGGCGGCAGGTCGCGTCGCCGAACACACTCCCGGAGCGGCCTTCCTGGCGCAGCAGCTGTTTACTGCCGAACGCTCGGCGCACTGCCTGACGCACTTCTAGAAGGCGCCGGCCACCACCACCATCACCATCAAATAGTCACCATCAGATAGGGACATCCATGGGGGATTCCAAGCGGCGGCCGTTGGCCGGCCGGCGATCAGTGCTGCTTGGAATGGCAGGCTTTGCTTCAGCTGCGCTGACCGGATGTACGGGCAAGCAGCAGATCGTGGCAGAGTTTGCCCGAAGGCAGCCCAGGGAATGGGGACTCCACGTGACGGAGACGTTGAGCCGACGAAGGGTTTTCAGGAGTGGCAGCCGATCCGCTGTTTGAACTGGCCAATCACGGCACCGCCCACCTTCCGCTTTCAGTTAACGGCAGGGCGGCTTACGGCATTCAAGGAACTGCCACGATTGCAGCCGCCTACGACGAGTTGATGGGCAATCAGGGCATTTTGCAGGAACTCACTGGACATCCGGCCCGGTTCTTCCGTCCGGGGACTGCGTATTATGACGACGTCGCCGTAGAGATGACTCGAAAGCTTGGAATTCTGCCGGTCAACTTCACGGAGACGTCCTGACGCTGTAGCACTCCTTTTGACCCCGCTTTGCCAATGCGACTAGAATAAACGGGCGTGTACTACGTGCATGCATCCATTTGTACTAATCCACAAATCAGGATGACCCGGTAATTTGCCGTGTTCTGCCGTCCGGACCCGGGCGGCAGCGGTTTGCCTGACCGACTTACTATCCACAACGGAGCCCCTACTACATGACCATCACCTCCACCGAGAAGCCCGGTACCCCCGTAGTCGCGATTAACGACATCGGTACCGCTGAGGACTTCCTCGCAGCTGTCGACGCCACCATCAAGTACTTCAACGACGGAGACCTCGTCGAAGGTACCGTCGTCAAGGTCGACCGCGACGAAGTTCTGCTCGACATCGGTTACAAGACCGAAGGTGTCATCCCTTCCCGCGAGCTTTCCATCAAGCACGATGTTGATCCCGGTGACGTCGTCGCCGTTGGCGATCAGGTCGAAGCTTTGGTTCTCACCAAGGAAGACAAGGAAGGCCGTCTGATCCTCTCCAAGAAGCGTGCTCAGTACGAGCGCGCCTGGGGCGACATCGAGAAGGTCAAGGAAGAAGACGGTGTCGTTACCGGTACCGTCATCGAGGTTGTCAAGGGTGGCCTCATCCTGGACATCGGCCTGCGTGGCTTCCTGCCCGCATCGCTCGTGGAGATGCGTCGTGTCCGCGACCTCGCTCCGTACATCGGTCAGCAGATCGAAGCCAAGATCATCGAGCTGGACAAGAACCGCAACAACGTTGTGCTGTCCCGCCGTGCATGGCTCGAGCAGACTCAGTCCGAGGTTCGCTCCACGTTCCTCAACAAGTTGGAAAAGGGCCAGGTTCGTCCGGGCGTTGTTTCCTCCATCGTCAACTTCGGTGCATTCGTGGACCTGGGCGGCGTAGACGGCCTCGTTCACGTTTCCGAGCTGTCCTGGAAGCACATCGACCACCCGTCCGAGGTTGTCGAGGTTGGCCAGGAAGTCACCGTCGAGGTCCTCGAAGTGGATCTGGACCGCGAGCGTGTCTCCCTGTCGCTCAAGGCTACGCAGGAAGATCCGTGGCAGACCTTCGCCCGCACCCACGCCCTCGGCCAGGTTGTTCCGGGTAAGGTCACCAAGCTGGTTCCGTTCGGTGCGTTCGTTCGCGTCGAAGACGGCATCGAAGGCCTCGTGCACATCTCCGAGCTGGCTGTCCGCCACGTGGAGCTGGCAGAGCAGGTTGTCTCCGTTGGTGACGAACTGTTCGTCAAGGTCATCGACATCGACCTCGAGCGTCGCCGCATCTCCCTCTCCCTCAAGCAGGCTAACGAGGGCGTTGACGCTGACAGCACCGAGTTCGATCCCGCTCTGTACGGCATGGCCGCTGAGTACGACGAAGAGGGCAACTACAAGTACCCTGAGGGCTTCGACCCCGAGTCGAACGAATGGCTCGAAGGCTACGAGACCCAGCGCGCCGCTTGGGAGCAGCAGTACGCTGACGCCCAGACCCGTTGGGAAGCTCACAAGAAGCAGGTTGCCCAGCACGCTGCTGACGACGCTGCTGCTGCAACGTCCGGTGAGAGCGATTCCGGCACCACCAGCTACTCTTCGGAGCCGGCTGCTGCTGAGTCCAACACCGGCGGCGGTACCCTGGCGTCCGACGAAGCACTCGCCGCACTGCGTGAGAAGCTGACCGGCAACTAATTCCGCCTCCCTCACGGGATGTGCTGAATAGCCAAAGAAGGACCCCTGCCTCCGGGCGGGGGTCCTTTTGCTTAAACTTACTCAGCGGGTCCACCTTACCGAGCGGGAAGGTCTACCCACTTGGTTCCCTGCGGCCGCAGCTGGAGATTCCCTGCCGTCAGGGAAGCCAGCCGTGCGTGGGCCTCGGAGATGGTGCCTGCCTCATCAGGCAGGGCCACTCGAAGAACCGCGTGCAGGGCCTCATATCCTGTCTCGGCCATGACATACCCGGCGTTGCGCAGTTCGTTTTCCAAGCGGCCGGCATCGGAGTGGGGGACATCAATGGCACACAATCGAAGCCGACGCCGCTGAACCAACGGCGCCAGGTCCAATGCTGCGGACACGGATTCGGAGTAGGCGCGGACAAGGCCGCCCGCTCCCAAGAGAACCCCGCCGAAATAGCGCACGACGACGACACTTACGTCGCTGAGGTCTGCCACCTTTGGTGAAGTCTCACGTTTGATAAGTGCTTCCAGCATGGGGATCCCAGCCGTACCGGATGGTTCGCCGTCGTCGCTGGACCGTTGAACCATGCGATCGGGACCTATGACGAAAGCTGAGCAGTGATGGCGGGCGTCGTGGAATTCACGCCGAAGATCACTGACCAGTGAACGGGCAGTTTCCTCGTCGGGTGACCGCCGCAGGACCGTGATGAAACGAGACCTCCGGATTTCCAGTTCGTGGCGGAAGTCCGAACCGGCCGCGACTGTTGTGTATGTTGTCGCGCGGCTGTCTTCCTCATTTTCCACCGCTTCAGTCTAGTGTTGGAGGGTGCTGAAGATTGGGCTGACGGGCGGCATCGCCTCGGGAAAATCACTGGTGGCCTCAAGGTTGCGGGAATTGGGCGCGATCCTGGTGGACGCGGACCACCTTGCGAGGGAAGTGGTGAAGCCTGGAACCCCCGGGCTGGCGCGCGTTGTGGACGCATTCGGCCCGGGCATTCTCGACTCACAGGGAAAGCTTGATCGGCCCAAGCTCGGAGCCATCGTATTCAAAGATCCTTCGCAGCGCGAGGTGCTTAACGGCATCGTTCACCCGCTGGTCCGCGAGGCAGCCGCAGCCATGGTGGCAAAGGCCGGCCCCGAGGACATCGTGGTCCAGGACATTCCTTTGCTTGTCGAAACAGGGCAGGGCCGCAACTTCCACCTGGTGGTGGTGGTGGATGCCCCGGATGACATACGCATCCAACGCATGGTGGAGTTTCGACGGATGACCACCGAGGAAGCGATGGCCCGCATGGCCTCACAGGCCACGCGCGCTGAACGGAATGCCGCTGCCGACGTTGTTCTGGACAACTCCGGAACCCGGGAACAGTTGCTCGCAGCGGTGGATACTTTGTGGGAACACCGGCTGGTGCCCTTGGCAAATAGCCTCTACCACAGCTCCGGAGCTCCGCGTGATAACGGGTCGGTCAGTCCGCACAACCCGATCACGCCCAGTGGCTGAACCGCACAGGCTTCACGCCGCCGTCGTATATCTCTTCTGCTGAAGGCAAACGCGGACAGTAGCTGTCCTGGGGCGGGGGTAGATTGGTTTTATGAGTCTTGCCCAGGAGATCAATCGTGTCGTCGCGCCCTTCGAAGTAATCAGTGAGTTCAAACCTGCCGGAGATCAGCCCACCGCCATTGCCGAACTGACCGAACGAATCAACAACGGCGAAAAAGACGTCGTCCTCCTCGGTGCCACAGGTACGGGCAAGAGCGCCACCACGGCGTGGCTCATTGAGCAGGTCCAACGCCCAACCCTGGTGATGGTCCAGAACAAGACCCTGGCCGCACAGCTGGCCAACGAGTTCAGGGAACTCCTGCCCAACAATGCAGTGGAATACTTCGTCTCCTACTACGACTACTACCAGCCCGAGGCCTATGTAGCGCAGACGGACACGTTCATTGAAAAAGACTCCTCCATCAATGAGGAAGTCGAAAGGCTTCGGCACTCGGCCACCAACGCCCTGCTCACCCGGCGCGATGTGATCGTGGTGGCTACGGTGTCCTGCATCTATGGTCTGGGTACGCCGGAAGAGTACATCGCAGGCATGGTCACGCTCCGCAAGGGCGCGGAAATGAACCGGGATCACCTCCTGAGGAAGTTCGTCTCCATGCAGTACGCGAGGAATGACATGGACTTCCACCGGGGCACATTCCGGGTCCGCGGGGACACCGTGGAGATCATTCCCATGTACGAGGAACTTGCCATCAGAATCGAGTTCTTCGGTGATGAGATCGAGAACATTCAAACCCTCCATCCCCTCACCGGTGAGGTATTGCGGGACGAAGAGGAGATGTACGTCTTCCCGGCCTCGCACTACGTAGCCGGTCCTGAACGTATGGCACGAGCCATCAAACGGATTGAGGATGAACTTGCGGACCGTTTGAAGGTCCTCGAAGGCCAAAACAAGTTAGTGGAGGCCCAGCGGCTCCGGATGCGCACCACGTACGATCTCGAGATGATGCAGCAGATGGGTTTCTGCAACGGCATTGAGAACTACTCCGTCCACATTGATGGCCGCGAGCCAGGAACGGCGCCACACTGCCTGATCGACTACTTCCCGGATGACTTCCTGCTTGTAGTGGACGAATCGCACGTCACGATTCCGCAGATCGGGGCAATGTACGAGGGCGATATGTCCCGGAAGCGGAACCTCGTGGACTTCGGCTTCCGGCTTCCCTCGGCCATGGATAACAGGCCCCTGAAATGGGACGAATTCCTGGAACGCATCGGCCAGACCGTGTACCTGTCCGCCACCCCGGGCAAGTATGAGCTCGGTAAGGCAGATGGCTATGTACAGCAGATCATTCGTCCCACCGGCCTCATCGATCCCGAAGTAGTGGTCAAGCCCACCAAGGGACAGATCGATGACCTTCTCGGCGAGATCCGGACCCGTACGGAAAAGAATGAACGCGTTCTGGTCACCACCTTGACCAAGCGCATGGCGGAGGATCTTACCGACTACCTGGTGGGACATGGTGTCAAGGTGGAGTACCTGCACTCCGACGTCGATACTCTGCGACGGGTGGAACTGCTCCGGGAACTCCGGATGGGCGTTTTCGACGTCTTGGTTGGTATCAACCTGCTCCGCGAAGGCTTGGACCTTCCAGAGGTTTCCTTGGTGAGCATTCTGGATGCCGACAAGGAAGGTTTCCTGCGGTCCTCCACCTCCCTGATCCAGACCATTGGCCGTGCCGCCCGTAACGTCTCGGGCCAAGTCCATATGTACGCAGACAGGATCACTGACTCCATGGCCCATGCCATTGAGGAGACCAACCGCCGCCGTGCCATCCAAGTGCAGTACAACACCGACCACGGCATTGACCCCCAGCCGCTGCGCAAGAAAATTGCGGACATCACCGATCAGTTGGCCAAGGAAGACGCCGACACCCAGGAACTGCTCAACAACAACCGGCTGGCCAAGGGTGCCAAGCGCAGCAAGACCGCTGCCAAGGGTGCTGCCACGGTTCGCCAGGACGGCCTGGCCGCTGCTCCCGCTGAGGACCTTGTGGGCCTTATCGAGCAACTGACGGAACAGATGCACGGTGCCGCTGCTGAATTGCAGTTCGAAGTCGCCGCCCGCATCCGTGATGAAGTCAAGGAGTTGAAGCGCGAATTACGTCAGATGCAGTCCGCCGGGCACGCCTAAGGTAAAGTTGAGGTCACGTAGGGGAGTATCCCAAGCGCTACGTCCGTCAGCACGCAAGGCACAGATGCCTCGCCGGATCTAGCGGGCCGCCAAATTTTTGCATTCATCGCACCCTGGCAGGCCGGAGAGACTTACACCGCTTTCCCGTACCCTGCGAAAGGCACCTTTAATGCAGCTTCCCGTCTGGTTTGAGATCGGCTCCTTTGTCGTTCTCGGAATCATCCTGGCTATCGACCTCCTGTTGGTCGTCAAGCGTCCCCACGAACCTTCCATGAAAGAAGCCGGCCTGTGGGTTGGCTTCTATGTAGCGCTGGCGCTGCTTTTCGCAGTTGCCATGTTCGCCTTCGCCGGCCCTGAGTACGGCGGCCAGTTCGTCGCCGGATGGGTCACTGAGTACAGCCTCAGCATTGACAACCTCTTTGTATTCATCATCATCATGGCCCGCTTCTCCGTGCCCCGAAAGTACCAGCAGGAAGTGCTGATGGTGGGCATCATCATTGCGCTGATCCTTCGCGGCATCTTCATTGCCCTGGGCGCAGTGGTCATTGAACAGTTCAGCTGGGTCTTCTACATCTTCGGGGCGTTCCTGCTCTGGACGGCCTGGAAGCAGGCCAAGGATTCGGGCGAGGACGAGGAAGAAGGCGCGGAGAACCCGCTGATCGCACGCCTTCGCAAGGTCCTCCCAATGTCCGAAAAGTTCGACGGCGGCAAGTTGCGGACCGTCGTCGACGGTAAGAAGGTCTTCACCCCCATGCTGATCGTCTTCGTGACCATCGGCCTGACGGATCTGCTTTTCGCTGTGGACTCCATCCCCGCGATCTTCGGCCTGACGCAGAGTGCCTTCATCGTGTTTACTGCCAATATTTTTGCTTTGATGGGCCTTCGTCAGTTGTACTTCCTCCTCGGCGGACTCATGACACGCCTGGTGTACCTGAAGCACGCACTGTCCGTGATTCTGGCCTTCATCGGCGTAAAACTTGTCCTGCACGCCATGCACGTGAACGAGCTCCCGTTCATCAACGGCGGCCACCACATCGAGTGGGCTCCTGAGATCCCCACCTACGTTTCATTGGCAGTCATTGTGGGCACCATCATCGTTGCAGTGGTGGCCAGCCTTATGAGCCCGCAAGCACGGCAAGCCAAACTGGATGCCCGCCTCGAGGAAGATGCCAGGAAGAGCTTGAGCGACGCAGAGTAACCGACGTTCAAAAGTTGTAGTCTCATGAAGTGACTACCACTTCTGCTACGGCGCTGGACCCGCAACGGGTTCAGCGCCGTACTGTTTTCCTGCTCAGTTCGGCACAGTTGCTCAGCGGGGTTGGCAACGGTGCCACCCTGTCCATCGGGTCCTTGCTGGCCGTGGACTTGTCAGGTTCTGAGGCCTGGGCAGGCTCCATCACCACCGTCCTGACACTGGCCGCAGCCATTGCCGCTCTTCCGCTGGCGAGGTTGGCTGAGACGCGCGGCCGGCGCGTTGGACTCGTCACCGGGCTGTTGGCCGCGATGACCGGTGCATTGCTTGTGATTGCTTCAGTAATGAGCAGTTCGTTCCTGCTGCTTTTGCTGGGCGCAGCCTTCCTCGGCCTGGGCACGGCGGCGAACCTGCAAGCACGCTTCGCCGCCGTCGACCTCGCCGAACCCGAGCGCCGCGGACGATCCTTATCTACCGTGGTCTGGGCCATCACCATAGGGGCTGTGGCAGGTCCCAACCTCATTCAGCCCGGCGCCGCACTAGGTTCGGCGCTTGGCCTGCCGCCCATTGCAGGACCTTTCGTTTTCTCGGCAATGGGTCTGCTTTTGGCTGCCGGGCTGCTGTTCGCGGGCTTGCGTCCGGACCCCTTGTTGCTGGCCCGACGCCTCGCCCGTCATGCTGATTCAGGCAGCGCGCCGGCAACGCAGCCTGTGCGGGGAACCATCCGGTCAGGTCTTCGTGCCGTGCGTTCATCGCCTCAGGCCATGGTGGCGCTGGCGGCAGTGGTAGCTGCGCACGGCGTCATGGTGGCGGTCATGTCCATGACACCATTGCATCTTCAACAGCTTGTGGGCGGATCCCACGAGGGACACCATGGCGGGACCACTGAGAGCACGGACGCACTGGTGGTTATCGGCATCACTATTTCTCTTCACATCGCCGGTATGTTCGCCCTGTCGCCGCTCTGGGGGTGGCTCACGGACAAGGCCGGCCGCTTTCAGACCATTGCCATGGGTCACGGACTCCTGTTGGTGGCCGTGTTCATTGCTGGATTCGGCCAGCACGAGCCCGTGTTGGTGACTGCAGGACTGATTCTTCTGGGCCTTGGCTGGTCTGCGGCAACAATTGCGGGTTCAACGCTGTTGGCTGAGAGCATTGACCCCGATCAGCGGGTCACCGTGCAAGGTGTCTCGGACACGCTGATGGGTGCTGCGGGCGCGCTTGGAGGCGCCACGTCAGGCGTGCTCCTTGCGTGGATCGGCTATCAAGGCCTGAACATGGCTTCCAGCGTTCTCGCCGCAGCGGTGCTGGCCTTGGCGGCCTTCGCCATTGGTCGCCAGCGTAAGTCAGCATTGATGAACGGGGCAGCCGACGCCGCATCCGGCTAGCGATAAGCGCGGACCATGCCAAAAAGTCTTGTGAAGATGCCCTCGCCGTCTTCGCCGATGCCATCGTGGTGGAAGTCCGATGTGACCCAGGTTTGGAGTCCACGGACGGCTGCGGCGGTCTCCATCGAGAGATCATGGTCCACGTAGATGTCGTCTCTATAAACGGCGGCCGCGACAGGGACGGCATTGGACGCCAACCGGGCGGGGTCGTACAACGGTTTCCAGTCTTTCCTGGCCGCTAGTTCTTCGGCAACACCTTGCAGGGGAACGAGCGACGGGTCCTGTTCGAAGTACCAGGGGTACACCATTTCTCCGGTGAGCAGTGGCTCATCGGCATCGGGCTTGAACTCAGGGTAGTCCTCCAGGACTCGCCAGGCTGCCCAGTTGGTTGCCTCGCCTTGACCATAGATGGACTCGTGAAGGACGGCATAGAGCGGATTGCCCGATCGGCTGACAAGGCCCCGTACCTGTTCAAGGAACGATTCGGACAACCACTCACCGTCGAGCGTCTCTATGAACGCGTCCTCCAAAAGGTAGTGGAGCGCATCCACCCTTGCGTTGCCGCCGAGGAAGGATCCCACCATTTGGAAACGCTCGGGCGTTAACCTCTCACCGCTCGCCAGAAATTCAGGGTGCTGTTCCAAGTGACGGGCAATGCGCGTCACTTGTTCCCTGTCCTCCGGATACCACGAGAAATATTCTGCGTTCCTTGCGGCAACCCGACGGAACGTTGCTTGATAAACGCGGTCCGCTGAACCTTGGAGCGGGGCCAGGCCGCCGGTGATCATCACCTCGCGCAACCCCTCCGGCGCGAAGGACAGGTACGTCAGCGCACAGAACCCACCGAAGCTCTGTCCCAGCACTGACCAGGGGGCGGAACCAAGAACGCCCCGGATGTACTCGGCGTCGGCCACGATGGAGTCAGCACGAAAGTGGGTCAAGTAATCTGCTTGCGCAGTGGCGTCGCCCCGGAGCTCCAAAGACTGCCGTTCTACCGGCGAGGACAATCCGGTTCCGCGCTGGTCCAGCATCAGGATGCGGAAATCCTTCGCAGCTGCCTTCATCCAGCCGGACAGCGAAGTGACCCGGTTACCCCGGCCGCCCGGCCCACCCTGAAGATAGAGGAGCCATGGCAGTTTGGCGGCCTCCTCCGGCGAATGGCTTGTGGAGGAGTATTCCCTTGCAAAGATGGTGATCGTCTCGCCGGCAACTCCCGATTGGTGGTGCACCAGGGGGACGGTGAAGTAGTGCTCCGCCGTCCGGAGTCCGCGGAACTCATGGCGGGCTTGGATACGGTGCTGAGCACCTCCGGACGCGTCAGCCATGGGTGAGTGCCTCTTTGGCCTCGCCGATGTTCGCCCCAAAGGCCTGGAGGGCATCCCCGGTCAGCCTGAACGTTGACCATTCCTCCAGGGGGAATGCACCCAGGTTTTTGTAGAAGTTGATGGAGGGCTCGTTCCAATTCAGGACGCTCCACTCCACCCGGGCATAACCACGTTCGACGGCGGTGGCAGCCAAGTACTGCAACAGAGCCTTGCCATGGCCCTCGCCGCGCGCATCCGGAACTACATAGAGGTCCTCAAGGTAGATACCGTGAACGCCTTCCCACGTGGAGTAATTCAGGAACCAGAGGGCGAAACCTTGAACTGTACCGGCACTGTTTTCGGCAATGCTGGCGTAGACACGCGGGTTCTCGCCAAAGAGTACTTCGGTAAGCATGGCCGGAGTGTTTTTAACGGCGTCCGGCTCCTTTTCGTAGATGGCAAGATCGTGAATCATACGCAGGATCGCAGGAACATCTTCAACGGTGGCGGGGCGGATTACACTCATGCGTTCGAGCTTACTAGGGGCTAGCCGGCTTCCTGCCTCCATGCAAGGCGAGACGTTCCGTAGAGCACCGGCGTCCGGCCGTATGTGAGTGGCATTCCCTGTACAACGAGAGGTGGTCCAACAAATCTGAGCTGGCCGTAGGGACTGTCCGCAAACATGTACTCGGGCTCCTGCAACGAGCTGACAGGATTGTCATGGCCGCCGGCAGGCAGAGCGAAGAGTTCCTCCGCCGTCCGCGCCAAGGAGAGCACCGCTGAGCCTCCTGTTCCGGTCCTGATTCGCTCTGCCAGTAGAGTCAGCACCGCCGCCGCCAACCCGTATCCGGTGGCGTGGTCCAGGGCCTGGACGGGGAGCGCACCAGGCTTCCAGCCGTCGTCGTCCTGCCGACCATAAGTCACGGCAATCCCGCAGGCTGCCTGCACGAGGCTGTCGAAACCCCGCCTTTCCCGCCACGGCCCGCTATTGCCCCAGGCCGTCAAGGTGACCGCCACCAGCTCGGGCTTGGCAGCCAACAGCGCTTCCGGGCTCAATCCGTATTTGTCCAGGACCCCGTTCCGGTAGCCGCTGACCACCACATCGGCAGAGGCCACAAGAGAATGAACAGCCGACAAGTCCCGGGCCTTCCTGAAATCAGCTTCAGCGCTGCGTTTGTCGAACCCTTCGTCAATGAAAGCCTCAGGCAGCTCGGGAAGGAACGGGGGATCAATCCTCAGAACGTCAGCACCAAGCGCCCCCAGGAGGCGGGTGGCGGTTGGCCCGGCGATCACGCGGGTAAGGTCGAGTACTTTCAAGCCATCCAGCGGCCGCAACGGGTTCCCGGCGGGCACCCACGGCGAGGAAGCCCAACCCCGGGGCTGCGCCTCGTGACGGGAGAGGCTGATCCACGGCCCGGAGCGAGCCCCCGGATGCATGGCTGAAGAAACCCACTCTTCCCGACTCCGAACGGCGGCGGCCACGCCTTTGTGCGCCACGATCACGGTCTCGGCCTCCCGGGAGGTCATCGACAACAGTGCCCGGTCCACGTCCTGCGGTGTCCTGGCAGAAAGGGCCTCCATCAAACGCGCAGCGTGATGCGGGTAGTTGGCGTGCAGGCGGATCCAGCCGTCCGCAGTGGGCCGGAATCCGGACGTCGGAGCGAAGCCCTGCGGCTTCGGTCCCTCAATCCGAAGGTGGCCCAGCGAATCAAAAGCAGCCGCAACGAGTCCTGAGTCAACCGAGTATCTGCCTGGAGAACCCGTTAATGCATTCAGCGCTGTGGCTGCGCTTTGAACGGACCCCACTGCCAGGCCCTCCACATCCAAGGCGCCGCCCCACCAGCGACGCGAACCATCACAGGATGCCGCCGGTTCGTTGCGCAGGGCTTCCGCCTCGCGCAAGCCGGCTGACAGATCAGGGACCGATTCCATGGCGAGCTTACAGCCTGTTGACGTCTGTCACCCGAACCACGGCGGTGCCGGTCTCATCGGACGCTGCCAGGTCCACTTCGGCGGAAATACCCCAGTCGTGGTTGCCCGCAGGATCATCGAAGATCTGGCGGACCTTCCAGGTGCCTGGTTCCTCGGTAATGATCAGAAGCCCCGGACCCCTGGCATCGGGCCCGGTGCCGATGTCGTCATGTTCGTCAAAGTAGTCGTCCAGGACTTCCTCCCACCGCTCTGCCTCCCAGCCGGCGTCGGCATCAAGTTCGCCCAAAGCGGCTGAATCCTCATCCGCAAAAAGTTCAACCCTGCGGAACATTTCGTTCCGGACCATCACCCTGAAGGCCCGGATATTGGAAGTCAGCAGCGGAGGCG
>NZ_LR732912.1:790386-2168058 GCF_902506065.1 Arthrobacter sp. 9V | reverse complement strand
GGGGGTGGGGGCAAGACCTGATGTTAGTTCCTCCCACTCGTCCAGCAGGCTGGAGTCCACTTGGCGCACCAGTTCGCCCAACCAGGCAATCAGGTCCTCAAGGTCCTCGCGAAGGGAATCCTGGGGAACAGTCTGCCTCAGCGCACGGAAGCCATCGGCAAGGTAGCGCAGGACAATGCCCTCGGAGCGGGCCAATCCATAGAACTGCACAAACTCGCCAAAGTTCATGGCACGCTCGTACATATCCCGAATGATCGATTTCGGAGCAAGCTCAAAGTCACCCACCCAAGGGGCTGCTTTGCGGTAAACCTCGAACGCCTCGCCAAGAATTTCCGCCAAGGGCATGGGGTAGGTAACTTCGTCCAGCATGGCCATGCGCTGGTCATACTCAATACCGTCTGCCTTCATGGCGGCGACTGCCTCGCCTCTTGCCTTCTTCTGCTGGGCCGAGAGAATCTGGCGAGGCTTCTCAAGCGTGGACTCAATGACGGAGACTACATCCAAGGCGTAGGACGGAGACTCGGGATCAAGGAGTTCCAAGGCGGCAAGGGCAAAGGGGGAGAGGGGCTGGTTGAGGGCAAAGTTTGCCTGCAAATGCACAGTCAGCCGCACCGAGCGTCCCTCTGCCTCCTGTTCGTCGTCCGGAATGCGTTCCACCACACCCGCGGCCAACAATTCCCGGTAGATCCCTAAGGCTTTCTTCATCAGCCGGAGCTGCGCAGGGCGGCTCTCATGGTTCTCACTCAGCAACCGTCGGGTCGCTTGGAAGGGGTCGCCTGGCCGTTCCATCAGGTTCAGCAGCATCGCGTGGGTCACTGTGAAACTGGACGTCAGGGGCTCTGGAACAGACTCGACGAGCCGTTTGAAGGTGGGCTCGCCCCAGGACACAAACCCTTCCGGCGGCTTTTTCTTGACGACCTGGCGCAGTTTCTTCTGGTCGTCGCCAAATTTGGCGGTGGCCTTGGCCATGGCCTTGGTGTTTTCCACCACGTGATCCGGGGCCTGCACCACCACAGTCCCGGCGGTGTCGTACCCGGCACGGCCCGCACGGCCCGCAATCTGGTGGAACTCGCGCGAGTTCAGTGACCTGGTGCGTACGCCGTCGTACTTGCTCAAGGCAGTCAGCAGCACTGTCCGGATGGGCACGTTGATGCCCACTCCCAAAGTATCGGTTCCGCAGATGACTTTGAGGAGGCCGGCCTGGGCGAGCTGTTCCACCAAGCGGCGGTACTTGGGCAGCATGCCCGCGTGGTGGACGCCAATGCCGTGGCGGACAAGCCTGTTCAACGTCTTGCCGAAGCCGGCGGCGAACCTGAATCCGGCAATCAGCTCGGCGATCCTGTCCTTTTCGGCACGGCTGCACATGTTGATGCTCATGAGGTTCTGGGCACGCTCAATGGCTTCCGCCTGGCTGAAGTGAACCACATAAACGGGGACCTGCTTGGTGGAGAGCAGTTCTTCCAGCGTCTCGTGAACAGGGGTGAGGTGGTAGTAGTAATGCAGCGGAATGGGACGCTCCGCCGAACTCACAGTCGTGGTGCTCCGCCCGGTCAACTCTGTCAGGCCGGTCTCGAACCGGGAGACATCACCCAGAGTGGCCGACATCAGAAGGAACTGTGCCTGCGGAAGTTCCAGGAGCGGCACTTGCCATGCCCAGCCGCGCTGCGGGTCGGAATAGAAGTGGAACTCGTCCATGATCACGGAACCAAGCTCGGCCGAAGAGCCTTCACGGAGTGCAATGTTGGCGAGGATTTCCGCCGTGCAGCAAATGATGGGCGCGTCCTGGTTCACCCCGGAATCGCCGGTAATCATGCCAACGTTTTCTGCACCAAAGATCTCGCAAAGGGCAAAGAACTTTTCGGAGACCAGAGCCTTGATCGGCGCGGTGTAATAGCTCCGCTGGCCCCGCGCCATGGCCTCGAAGTGCGCTGCGATTGCTACCAGCGACTTACCGGATCCTGTGGGTGTGGCAAGGATGACGTTGGCGCCGGAGGCGAGTTCCATGATGGCCTCGTCCTGCGCAGGGTATAGCTGCAGCCCGCGGCCCTCAGTCCACTCCACGAACCGTGTGTAGATTTCGTCCGCGTCCAAGGGACCTGTTGCGGTGGAACCGGGAAGCTGCTCAAGAAGTTTCATTGGTTTCCAGCTTAGTGCCCGCACGGTTTAGGCTCAGCCCAGCAGGGATGCCAGACCCAAGGAGGCTTTCAATGAAGTGGGATCCGTCCAAATACGTGGAGTTCGGCAACCATCGCGACCGGCCATTCCATGACCTCGTCGCAAGGGTGCGTTCCGTGGAACCCGGGAAGGTGGTTGACCTTGGCTGCGGGCCAGGGAACCTGACCGCCACTCTGGCTGACCGCTGGCCAATGGCCAGGGTTGTGGGCATTGACTCCTCGGAGGACATGCTGCGCAAGGCGGATTCCCTTCGGCGCCAGGCACTTCCTCAGCACTCGCACGAACAACAGCCCGGCGGGTTGACCTTTGAGCAAGGTGACATCGCGGAGTGGTATCCGGACGCAGATACTGACGTGGTGGTCACCAATGCCGCCCTCCAATGGGTGCCCGGGCATCAGGAAATGCTGGCCGGCTGGCTTCGCCACCTCAAGCCAGGCGCGTGGTTTGCCATGCAGGTTCCGGGCAACTTCACCTCCCCTTCCCATACGCTTATGCGCCAATTGGCCGAATCCAGCGAGTGGTCCGGGCGGTTGAGCGGCGTGCTTCGGCACGATGGTGTGGTGGGCAGCCCTGCGGACTACTTGGGGATCATGCTCGACGCCGGATGTGCGGCAGACGCTTGGGAGACCACTTACCAACAAGTGCTGCAGGGGGAGGACCCGGTCCTTGAGTGGGTCCGCGGCACGGGGCTCCGTCCGGTGTTGGCTGCCCTGACGGCGGAGGAGGCTGCTGATTTCGAAGCCGAATATTCGGCCCTCCTCCGCGAGGCCTACCCTTCGACGAGCCACGGAACGGTCTTTCCGTTCCGGCGCATTTTCGCCGTAGCCCACAAGCCGGCATGAACAGGCAGAAATCATCGCAGTACGTAGTATTCACTTTCCCGCGCCGTGACGGCTTGTCCCTTCCCGGCGTCGCTGGTCTAATTCTCGGCATGGACCATGGACGCTTCGAACAACAGATGCCGCGGGTGGACCCGGCGCCGGACCGGAGTTCCCTGTGACTCCCACTGGAGATTTTCCGGGAAGCTGGCGCCCCAACACCGGCAGTGCTGTCGCCCTCTTTGAGCAGTTGAGACTGCGGATCATTGAACTCGTGGATGCCGGGGTCCTGGCCGTTGGCGCCAAGCTTCCTCCGGTTCGCAATCTGGCCGGGGTGCTGGACGTCGCCCCGCACACGGTGGCCCGGGCGTACAAGGAACTGGAGGCAGCCGGAGTCGTCGCTACGCGGGGGCGCAACGGCACCGTAGTCTGCGCGCGGGATGACCGCTGGGGAGCACTGGCGGGTGTCGCCGCGGAATACGCTGCCGCTGCCAAGGCGCAAGGCGCTTCGTTCGCCGAGGCCGTGCAGCTTCTCGCCGCGGCCTACGACGCCCACTGATACCGATCAGTAGCATGTGAGGCACGACATGGAAATTCGAAGAAGTTTTCGATTAGCATTGGTAGGTGCCCAAAGCCTTAGCTGAAGATACCGCCATGGACGCCTTGAACGGCGTCTCCGCCCTTTCCGATACCAAACCCGTCAAGCCGGATCTTTCCCGCTTGGTGGTCAAGGGTGCCCGGGAACATAATTTGCGCAACGTGGATCTTGATCTCCCGCGTGACGCAATGATCGTCTTCACAGGGCTTTCCGGTTCCGGCAAGTCATCCCTGGCCTTCGACACCATCTTCGCTGAAGGCCAGCGTCGCTATGTGGAGTCGCTGTCCGCGTACGCACGCCAGTTCCTCGGCCAAGTGGACAAACCTGATGTCGATTTCATCGAGGGCCTGTCGCCTGCGGTGTCCATTGACCAGAAGTCCACCAGCAAGAATCCGCGTTCAACGGTGGGCACCATCACCGAAATCTACGACTACATGCGTTTGTTGTGGGCGCGTGTAGGCCGTCCGCATTGTCCTGTTTGCGGCGAGCCCATCGCCCGTCAAACGCCCCAACAGATTGTGGATCAGCTCCTGGAGCTGGATCCGGGCACTCGATTCCAGGTCCTGGCACCCGTTGTTCGGGGCCGCAAGGGCGAATTTGTGGATCTCTTCAAGGAACTGACGGCCAAGGGCTATTCCCGCGCCCGCGTAGACGGCGAGCTGGTTCAGCTCAGCGATCCGCCCAAGCTCGGTAAACAGTTCAAGCACACCATTGAGGTTGTGGTGGACCGCCTTGTGGTCAAGGACGAGATCAGCCAACGACTCACCGACTCCGTGGAGACTGCACTGGGTCTCGCCGAGGGCCGCGTGCTGGTGGAGTTCGTGGACCTCGACGCCGAGGACCCCGCACGTATCCGCGCCTTCTCAGAGAACCTGGCATGCCCCAACGAGCACCCGCTGGCAATCGATGAGATCGAGCCCCGTTCATTCTCCTTCAACAATCCCTTTGGCGCCTGCTCTGCCTGCAGCGGCATCGGTACCCGGTTGGAAGTTGATGAAGAACTGATTGTTCCCAACCCTGAGCTCTCCCTGGGCGAGGGCGCCATAGCACCTTGGGCCCTCGGCACGGCCACTACGGAGTATTGGAATCGGCTCCTTGAAGGCTTGGCACATGAACTTGGCTTCTCCATGAAGACCTCGTGGGAGAAACTGCCCAAGGAGGTCCGGAATACGGTCCTCCACGGCAAGGACCACAAGGTTGTTGTTCAGTACAAAAACCGCTTTGGCCGTGAGCGTAAGTACAGCACGGGCTTTGAGGGTGCTATCCAGTACGTTCACCGCAAGCATGGGGAAACAGACTCCGACTGGGCACGCGACCGGTACGAAGAGTACATGCGCCAGATTCCCTGCCCCGAGTGCAACGGCGCCCGCCTTAACCCAGCCTCGCTGTCGGTGCTCATCAACGGCAAGTCGATCGCCGAGGTTGCAGCGTTGCCCATGCGTGAGTGCGCGGAGTTCCTGGGCAGCCTTACCCTGACCAGCAGGGAAGCCCAGATCGCCAACCAGGTCCTGAAGGAAATCCAGGCCCGGCTTACCTTCCTCCTGGACGTAGGTTTGGAGTACCTGAACCTCGAGCGCCCTTCAGGGACCCTGTCAGGCGGCGAAGCTCAGCGCATCCGATTGGCCACCCAGATTGGCTCGGGGCTGGTGGGTGTCCTTTACGTTTTGGATGAACCGTCCATTGGCTTGCACCAGCGCGATAACCGGCGGCTGATCGAGACACTCACCCGCCTCCGGGACCTCGGCAACACGCTGATCGTGGTGGAACACGACGAAGACACCATCCACGAGGCCGATTGGGTGGTGGACATCGGACCGGGCGCCGGCGAGCACGGTGGCCAGGTGGTGCACTCCGGTACCTACAAGGAGCTTCTGGAGAACACGGACTCACTGACGGGTGATTACCTGTCCGGACGCCGCAAGATTGACGTTCCCACCAAGCGCCGCAAGTATGACAAAAAGCGTGAACTCAAAGTTGTAGGTGCCAAGGAGAACAACCTCAACAATGTTGATGCCACGTTCCCCTTGGGACTTTTCACTGCGGTAACCGGCGTCAGCGGCTCCGGCAAGTCCACGCTGGTAAACGAGATCCTTTACAAGGTCCTCGCCAACAAACTCAACGGAGCCAAGCAGGTTGCCGGACGTCACCGCACGGTAGCCGGGCTCGAGCACCTTGACAAGGTGGTGCACGTTGATCAAAGCCCCATCGGCCGTACGCCCCGGTCCAACCCTGCCACCTACACCGGCGTCTTTGACAACATTCGGAAACTTTTCGCCGAGACCACCGAAGCCAAAGTCCGCGGTTATCAGCCTGGTCGCTTCTCCTTCAACGTCAAGGGCGGGCGCTGCGAAGCCTGTTCGGGCGACGGCACGTTGAAGATCGAAATGAACTTCCTGCCGGATGTCTACGTTCCCTGCGAAGTGTGCCACGGCGCCAGGTACAACCGGGAAACCCTCGAGGTTCACTACAAGGGCAAGACCATTGCCGACGTCCTGAACATGCCCATCGAGGAAGGTGCCGAGTTCTTCGCTGCCTTCACCCCCATTGCACGGCACTTGAACACCCTGGTGGACGTGGGCCTTGGCTACGTCAGGCTTGGCCAACCCGCAACCACATTGTCGGGCGGTGAGGCCCAGCGCGTGAAGCTTGCAGCCGAGCTCCAGAAGCGCTCCAACGGGCGCAGCATCTACGTCCTTGATGAGCCCACCACGGGCCTGCACTTTGAGGACATCCGGAAGCTGCTCATGGTTCTTCAGGGCTTGGTGGACAAGGGCAACACCGTGATCACCATTGAACACAACCTTGACGTCATCAAGTCCGCGGACTGGATTGTGGATCTTGGCCCCAACGGTGGTTCCGGCGGCGGAAAGATCGTGGCCACGGGAACACCGGAACAGGTGGCCAAATCCACTGAGAGCCACACGGCGACCTTCCTGGCTGAGATTCTCGGATAGTTATCCACGGGCCCCTGAAGGCCACAGCAGGAATATCTTCAGGACGTTGGAAGTATTCCGGTAGCGGCATGCGAGTTTCAGGCATGCCGCTACTCGTGAGAAACTAACCCGGTGACTCAAACAACGGTGCCCGTAATATTCGATCTGGACGGCACCCTTGTCGATCCTGCCGGCGGTATCACAGGAGGCATTTCTGCGGCCCTCCGGGAAATGGACCTCCCCGTTCCGGAACAAGCCGTGCTGAATTCCATGGTGGGTCCCAAACTCAGCGATTCCCTTCTGCATTTGGCGAATGTCCCCGGTGAATTGGTGGATGAGACCATTGAGCGATACCGGAGCCATTACAGGGAAACCGGTATTGGCCAGAGCAAGCTGTACCCCGGGATCTTTGACCTCCTTGAATTCTTCGCTGAGACCGGCAGGCCCGTAGCGGTCGCAACACAAAAGCCACAGTCCATTGCACGGCTGGTGCTGGAGCACCACAAAATTGCTGACTTCTTTGTTTCCATTCGTGGGGCCGCAGACGACGAATCCCTGGGGGCCAATACGGCGCCGGGCAAGGTTGAGATCGTCGGTGCCGCATTGAAGGACCTTCACTCGCAGCCTGCCGTCATGGTGGGGGACCGGCACCAGGATGTCGCTGGCGCCCTGGCCAACGGCTTGGACTGCATCGGCGTGAGCTGGGGGTTCGCATCCGAGGGTGAACTTGAGGAAGCCGGAGCAGTGGCCGTTGTAAGTACCGCCCTTGAACTGCGCACCAAAATTGAAGAACTTGACGCTGTCCGTACGGCAGCCCTGAGCGAGGTACAAAACGATGGCAGTCTTTGATGCGATCCGGTGGACAACCCGTGGCCTGATTTCCTCCACATGCCGGCCTACTGTCATTGGACTGGAGAACGTTCCCAAGGATGGACCGTTCATTGTTGCCCCCAACCATCTCTCCTTCCTGGACAGTGTCATTGTCCAGGCGCTGATGCCCCGCCCTGTAGCCTTTTTCGCCAAAGCAGAATATTTCACCACCAAGGGCGTCAAAGGTGCCGTGATGAAGTCGTTCTTCGAGGCTGTGGGTTCCATTCCCGTTGAGCGCGGCGAACAGGCGGCCAGCGTACAGGCGCTCAAGACGCTGCTGGACATCCTGGAGTCCGGGAAGGGCATCGGCATTTACCCTGAGGGCACCCGGTCCCGGGACGGCATTCTGTACCGCGGCAGGACGGGAGTGGGCTGGCTTGCCCTCACGACAGGTGCTCCGGTTATTCCGGTGGGCCTGATCGGTACTGAGAAGCTGCAACCTGCGGACAAGAACGCGGTGCGCCCCCAACACTTCACCATGAAGGTGGGCGAGCCTCTCTACTTCGACAAGACCGGCCCGGACCATTCGCTGCCGGCCAGGCGCGAAGTCACTGACAAGATCATGGATGCCATTGCCGTGCTCAGCGGGCAGGAACGGTCCACCAGCTATAACCAGAGCAAGTCTGTCGACTGATCTTCGGAACGCAGGGTACCCGGAAGGCCGCAGCATGCAGCCAGTGGCAATGACTGTCGTTCCGGTTCACTAGACTGGAAACGTGGCAGATCCAGCAAGTTACCGGCCCCAAACGGGTGAAATTCCCACCACCCCGGGCGTCTACCGTTTCCGCGACCCCCATGGACGGGTCATCTATGT
Source organism: Arthrobacter sp. 9V (assembly GCF_902506065.1). Taxonomy (GTDB): domain Bacteria; phylum Actinomycetota; class Actinomycetes; order Actinomycetales; family Micrococcaceae; genus Arthrobacter. Next base: position 2,159,850 of record NZ_LR732912.1, on the reverse strand, counting down.
AGGCAAGGCAAAGAACCTCCGTTCAAGGCTGAATTCATATTTCGCCAACCCTGCAGGTCTTCTCCCCAAGACCCATGCAATGGTCCACGCGGCCAGCAGCGTTGAATGGACCGTGGTGGGCAGCGAGCTGGAATCGTTGCAGTTGGAATACACCTGGATCAAGGAATTCAAGCCACGGTTCAATGTGGTGTTCCGGGATGACAAAACGTATCCCTACCTTGCCGTAACCATGGGTGAGAAGTACCCCAGGGTGCAGGTAATGCGTGGCGAAAGAAGGAAAGGCACCCGGTACTTCGGCCCCTATACAGCCGGCGCCATCAGGGAAACCATGGACACACTCCTACGGGTCTTTCCTGTGCGGAGCTGCAGCGCAGGAGTCTTCAAGCGGGCCGAGTCCAGCGGAAGGCCCTGCCTTCTGGGATATATCGACAAATGTTCGGCACCCTGCGTTGGACGCGTTACACCGGATGAGCACCGTGGGCTTGCAGAGGACTTCTGTTCTTTCATGGGCGGGGAAGCCAAACGTTTCATTGGCCGGCTCGAAAAGGACATGTCTGCCGCCGTAGCGGAACTGGACTATGAGCGGGCTGCCGGGCTCCGGGACGACATCATCGCACTCCGCAAGGTCTTTGAGCGCAACGCCGTGGTCCTCGCCGAGGATACCGATGCGGATGTCTTTGCCCTCCACGAGGATGAACTGGAAGCTTCCGTACAGGTGTTCCACGTTCGCGGCGGCCGGGTCCGCGGGCAACGCGGCTGGGTGGTGGAAAAAGTAGAGGACGCCACGACGCCGGAGCTCATCGAACATTTGCTGCAACAGGTGTACGGGGAAGACAGCGAGGTTCAAGGCCGTATTCCACGTGAGGTACTGGTCCCACAGAACCCCAGCAACCATGCTGAACTGGCCGAATGGCTGGGTGGCTTGCGTGGAGCCCGCGTTGACATTCGGGTCCCGCAGCGCGGTGACAAGGCCGCTTTGATGTCCACAGTGCGTGATAACGCAGAGCAAGCCCTCAAGCTTCACAAGACCCGGCGCGCAGGCGACATTACCGTCCGGTCCCTTGCGCTCCAGGAGCTGCAGGAGGCCCTGGAGATTCCGGTTCCGCTGCTGAGGATCGAGTGCTTCGATATTTCCCACGTCCAGGGGACCAATGTGGTGGCTTCCATGGTGGTGGTGGAAGACGGACTGCCCAAGAAGTCGGACTACCGAAAATTTTCCATTACGGGCCCTGCAGCTTCCGACGATACTGCGGCCATGCACGACGTCCTTACCCGTCGCTTCAGGCACTACCTGACGGACAAAGCGGCCCAGGTCCCCATCGTTTCCGGGGAGATCATCAACCCGACGCGAAGTGTCGCCAAAAGCAGCGCCGACCTTCCGCCGTCGGACGCTGAAGTACCCGCCCCGAAGGCCAAGTTCGCCTACCCGCCCAACCTCGTAGTGGTGGACGGCGGGCAGCCGCAGGTCAATGCGGCTGCGCGCGCCCTGGCGGAATTGGGCATTGATGACGTGTACGTGGTGGGTCTGGCCAAGAGGCTCGAAGAAGTGTGGCTGCCTGACAGTGACTTCCCCGTGATCCTGCCCAGAACGTCACAAGGGCTATACCTGCTGCAGCGGATCCGTGACGAAGCCCACCGGTTCGCCATTACGTTCCACCGGCAGAAGCGCGGCAAGGCGATGACGGTTTCGGCCCTGGACGGCGTTCCCGGCTTGGGTGAGGCCAAACGCAAGGCCCTTGTGGCACACTTTGGCTCGCTCAAAAAGATTAAAGCCGCGTCAGTGGAAGAGCTGACGGAAGCCAAGGGAATCGGACCGGCGCTGGCGGCCGCAGTGGTGCAGCACCTTGGTGTTGCTGCTGATACAGGTGAATCGGCACCTGCGGTGAACATGACTACCGGCGAAATCCTTGAATCTTAGCTAGGGTAAGAACTTGGCCGGTCGGCGCAATTGTGCTGCCGGGCGCTTGTAACCGGCAGCTTGCTCCACTGCGCCCCAAGCGGCCACCACGATCTTTTTTCCAATGACCACTTCCTACGAAACGGGGACAACTGATGGATGAGGCTACGGCAGGGTCCGGCACGGAGCAGGACGGCCTGACCCCCGTCAAGCCACCAGAAGCGGAGTTGCTGGTGGTAACCGGCATGTCGGGTGCCGGACGCAGCACCGCCTCTGACGCCCTGGAGGATCACGGTTGGTACGTAGTGGACAATCTTCCTCCGCAGATGCTGGGCACGTTGGCCGAAATTGTGTCGCATGCGCCCAAGTCGATTCCCAAGCTGGCTGTAGTGGTGGACGTTCGCAGCAAGGACCTCTTCACAGACATCCAGACTGCATTGGGGGCGCTGAGTGCCAGTGGCATCACTTTCCGGGTACTTTTCCTGGACGCCAACGACGACGTCCTGGTCCGCCGTTTCGAGCAGGGCCGCCGCCCGCATCCCTTGCAGGGCGGCGGGAGGATCCTTGACGGGATCGGGATAGAGCGTGAGGTCCTGCGCGAACTGCGCGAACATGCCGACGTCGTGCTGGACACCTCGGACTTCAACGTCCACGGCCTGGCCACTGCCATCACGGAACTTTTCAGCGATACGGGGCCAGTGACACTTCGCCTTAACGTCATGAGCTTTGGTTTCAAGTATGGGCTGCCGGTGGATGCGAACTTCGTAGCGGACGCCCGCTTTATCCCGAACCCCCACTGGGTGCCCCAGCTTCGGCCGCACACCGGCTTGGACCAGGACGTCAGCGACTACGTCCTTGGCGCGGACGGGGTCCAGGAATTTGTGGACCGCTACGTACGGGCTCTGGAACCGGTGTTGGATGGTTACCGCCAGGAAAACAAGCATTACGCCACGCTGGCTGTCGGTTGTACCGGCGGTAAGCACCGCTCAGTGGCTGTCACCATGGAACTTTCAAAGCGCCTGGCGCAGTACCCTCGTGTCACCGTGACCACCACCCACCGCGACCTGGGACGCGAATAGTGGGGGTTCTGACGGGACCGCTCCCGCTCATCCCGCCCAAGGGCGTTCCCGGCAGCCAGCAAAAGAAGAGCCCGTCTGTGGTGGCCCTCGGAGGGGGTCATGGCCTGGCGGCTTCGCTGTCCGCTCTGCGGCTGCTCACCTCCGAGCTGACGGCGATCGTCACAGTGGCTGACGACGGCGGCAGCTCCGGGCGCCTGCGTGATGAGTACGGCGTCCTCCCGCCCGGAGACCTGCGGATGGCGCTGAGTGCCCTCTGTGATGACACGGACTGGGGCCGGACCTGGCGTGACGTCATGCAACACCGCTTCGAGGCAGGCTCAGCCAAGGGCGGTTCGCTGGACAACCATGCCATGGGCAATCTGCTCATCGTTACACTGTGGGAACTGTTGGGGGACACTGTTGCCGGCCTGAAGTGGGCAGGAGCCCTGCTGGGTGCCCGTGGACAGGTGCTTCCCATGTCCAGCGTTCCGCTCACCATCGAGGGCAAGACCCGTGTGGAGCTGCCGGATGGTGGCCATGAACTGCGGAGTGTTCGGGGGCAGGCCAAATGTGCTGTGGCCGGGAAGTTGGAAGAGGTCAGGCTCCTGCCTGAAGCCGCTCCGGCCTGCACCGAGGCTCTTACGGCGATTGAGCTTGCCGATTGGGTCATCCTGGGCCCCGGCTCCTGGTACACATCGGTTCTGCCGCATCTGCTCTTGCCTGAGCTTCGGCGCGCACTGGGGGACACGGCCGCCAAACGCTGCCTCACCATGAACCTGGACGTCGAAACCAAGGAAACCTCCGGCATGACGGCAGCGGATCACCTGGACGTCCTGCGCCGATATGCGCCGGAGTTCACGGTGGACGTAGTCCTGGCCGATCCTGCCGCCGTGCAGGATCTTAAGGCCTTTGAGAAGGCGGCAGCGATGATCGGCGCCGAAGTGGTGTTGGGTAGAGTAGGGGCGTCGAGGCGCCGCCCCGTCCATGATCCACTGCTGTTGGCAGCGGCGTACCACGATATTTTCGGGAACAGTTAGGAACACGCGATGGCACTTACTGCGTCGGTCAAGGACGAACTGTCCCGGCTGGACATCAAGAAATCTTCGGTCCGCAAGGCGGAAGTTTCGGCAATGCTTCGTTTTGCGGGCGGTTTGCACATTATCTCGGGACGGATCGTCATCGAGGCCGAAGTGGACCTCGCTTCCACGGCGCGCCGCCTCCGGGCAGCGATCGCCGAAGTTTATGGACATCAGAGCGAAATCATCGTTGTTTCCGGCGGCGGTTTGCGCCGGGGGAGCCGCTACGTTGTCCGGGTTGTCCGTGACGGGGAGGCACTTGCCCGCCAAACGGGCTTGCTGGATGGCCGCGGACGCCCTGTCAGGGGTCTTCCGTCGGCGGTCGTCAATGGTTCGGCAGCCGATGCCGAGGCAGTGTGGCGTGGTGCTTTTCTGGCCCACGGTTCACTGACGGAACCGGGACGCTCCTCCTCCCTTGAAGTGACGTGTCCCGGACCTGAATCCGCACTGGCACTGGTCGGTGCAGCCCGCCGCCTGGGGATCCAAGCCAAGGCCCGCGAGGTGCGCGGTGTTGACCGGGTGGTCATCCGCGACGGCGACACCATCGCTGCCCTCCTCACCCGAATGGGCGCCCATGACGCCCTTATGGTGTGGGAAGAACGGCGCATGCGAAAGGAAGTCCGGGCCACAGCCAACAGGCTTGCCAACTTTGATGACGCCAACCTTCGCCGTTCAGCGCAAGCCGCTGTAGCAGCGGGTGCCCGGGTGGACCGTGCTCTGGAGATCCTGGGAGATGACGTCCCGGACCACCTCAAATACGCCGGCGAGCTCCGGGTGGCCCACAAGCAGGCGAGCCTGGATGAACTGGGCCGCCTCGCCGATCCGCCCATGACCAAGGACGCAATAGCGGGACGTATCCGCCGGCTTCTGGCCATGGCAGACAAACGCGCGTTGGATTTGGGCATCCCGGGCACGGAGGCAAATGTGACTCCTGAAATGATGGACGAGTAGCTCACACCCATAGAATCGAAAACGTGCGGAGGAAATACTGCAAGGCAACCGCGGGTTGTTCCCCGTGGAGGCAAGATGCAGTCTTCTTCGCCAAGGATTTCCGGCCGGCCCGCTGGCCGGATGACATAACGAGAGTTACCAACCGGACGTCAGTCCACTACATTGGAGGATTTCGTGACAGAGTACGTTCTGCCCGAGCTCGGCTACGACTACGCAGCACTCGAGCCGCACATTTCGGCAAAAATCATGGAGCTGCACCACAGCAAGCACCATGCGGCCTACGTTGCAGGCGCCAACAACGCCCTCTCCCAGCTGGCCGATGCGCGCGAGAAGAATGATTTCGCCAACATCAACCGCCTCTCCAAGGACCTCGCATTCCACACCGGCGGTCACATCAACCACTCCGTGTTCTGGAACAACATCTCCCCGGACGGCGGCGACAAGCCTGAGGGCGAACTGGCTGCTGCCATCGATGACGCCTTTGGTTCCTTCGATGCTTTCCGTGCACAGTTCAGCGCCGCTGCGCTTGGCCTGCAGGGTTCCGGTTGGGCTTTCCTGGCTTACGAGCCCATCGGTGGAAACCTGCTCATCGAACAGCTTTACGATCAGCAGGGCAACGTGGCAGTGGGCACCACCCCGCTGCTGATGCTGGACATGTGGGAGCACGCCTTCTACCTGGACTACGTCAACGTCAAGGCTGACTACGTCAAGGCATTCTGGAACATCGTCAACTGGGTGGACGTCGCCAAGCGCTTCGAAGCTGCACGCGCCAACGCCACGGGCCTCATCGTCCTCTAAGTGGTGAGATCCGGTTCACGCGGATGTAATAAAAGTCACCTTTAGCGTGAATTAGGGCGAAATGCTGAAAAGCCTGCCTCCGCAGTTGCGGGGGCAGGCTTAGTTAAACGTAAGATGGATCACGGAAGGCGGTTAGCCTTCAGCAATGTGGCTGGTCGCCCTCCGATCTGATAATCACCTCTGCCCAACGGCGTGCGGGGTCTGTTAGTTGGAAATATTTGATCCGACTCACTAGGCGTGCTTGCAAGAGCACCAAGGAGATTGACACATAGTGACCACCCGTATTGGTATCAACGGCTTCGGCCGCATCGGCCGTAACTACTTCCGCGCAGCACTGGCCCAGGGCGCAGACCTTGAGATCGTGGCAGTCAACGACCTCACCAGCCCCGAGACCCTCGCGCACCTCCTGAAGTACGACTCCGTGGGCGGCCGTCTGGCCCAGACTGTGGAAGTTGTGGATGGAAACCTGGTAGTCGACGGCAAGTCCATCAAGGTCCTTGCTGAGCGCGATCCCGCCAACCTCCCCTGGGGCGAACTGGGCGTCGACATCGTCATCGAATCCACCGGTTTCTTCACCAAGGCCGCGGCAGCGCAGAAGCACATCGACGCCGGAGCCAAGAAGGTCCTTATCTCCGCACCCGCCAGCGACGAAGACATCACGATCGTCATGGGCGTGAATCACGATCTTTACGATCCTGCAGCGCACAACATCATCTCCAACGCGTCCTGCACCACCAACTGCCTCGGCCCGCTGGCCAAGGTTGTCAACGACGCCTTCGGCATCGAGCGTGGCCTCATGACCACGGTCCACGCTTACACGGCTGACCAGAACCTGCAAGACGGCCCCCACGGCGACCTCCGCCGTGCCCGCGCTGCCGCCATCAACATGGTTCCCACTTCCACCGGCGCGGCCAAGGCAATCGGCCTGGTCCTGCCGGAACTCAAGGGCAAGCTCGACGGCTACGCCATCCGTGTTCCCGTGCCCACCGGCTCGGCAACCGACCTCACGGTCACTGTTTCCCGCGAAGTCACGGTCGAGGAAGTCAACGCCGCTGTGAAGGCTGCCGCAGAGTCCGAGCAGTGGGCCGGCATCCTGTCCTACACCGACGCCCCGATCGTCTCTTCCGACATCGTCGGAGACCCCGCTTCGTCCATCTTCGATTCCGGCCTCACCAAGGTCATCGGCAACCAGGTCAAGGTTGTTTCCTGGTATGACAACGAGTGGGGTTACTCCAACCGCCTCGTAGACCTCACGGAGCTCGTCGCATCCAAGCTGGGCTAGGGTAGACACATGACATCTCACACCCTCAACGAACTCATCGCTGAAGGTGTCCGCGGGCGGTACATTCTGGTCAGAAGTGACCTGAATGTGCCGCTCGACGGCTCTGCAGTGACCGACGACGGCCGCATCAAGGCCTCCCTTCCGGTCCTCAAGAAGCTCTCGGACGCCGGTGCCCGTGTGCTCGTAACCGCCCACCTCGGCCGCCCCAAGGGTGCCCCCGAGGACAAGTACTCCCTGAAGCCCGCTGCCGCCCGCCTGGCCGAGCTTGCGGACTTCAAGGTCCAGCTGGCCGAAGACACGGTGGGGGACTCCGCCAAGGAGCTTGCAGCCGCCCTCCAGGACGGTGAAGTCCTCGTCCTGGAAAATGTTCGGTTCGATGCCCGCGAGACCAGCAAGGACGACGCCGAGCGCGGCGCCTTCGCTGACGAGCTGGTTGCCCTCACCGGAAGCAACGGCGCATTCGTCGACGACGCCTTCGGCGCTGTCCACCGCAAGCACGCCAGCGTATTCGACGTCGCGACCCGGTTGCCGTCATATCTGGGCGATCTTGTCCACACCGAAGTTGAGGTTCTCCGGAAACTCACCACGGATACTCAGCGCCCTTACGTCGTTGTTCTTGGCGGCTCCAAGGTTTCAGACAAGCTGGCTGTCATTGACAACCTGCTGGGCAAGGCTGACACCATCCTGGTGGGCGGCGGTATGCTTTTCACCTTCCTGGCAGCAGCCGGACACAAGGTTGCGGGCAGTCTCCTCGAGCAAGACCAGATTCCTGTCGTCCAGGATTACCTCAAGCGCGCATCCGATGCGGGTACCTCCTTCGTGATCCCCACAGACGTAGTGGTCGCCAGCCGTTTCGCTGCCGATGCTGAGCATGAGGTCGTCAAGGCAGACGCGATTGAAGACAGCCGTTTCGGTGCTTCCGGAATCGGCCTTGATATCGGCCCGGAATCAGCATCTGCATTCGCAGCCCAGATCGAAGGGGCAAAGACCGTGTTCTGGAACGGCCCCATGGGTGTCTTCGAGTTCGAAGCCTTCGCCAGTGGTACGCGCGCCATTGCGCAGGCCTTGACGGATACGGTTGCCTTCACGGTGGTTGGCGGCGGAGACTCCGCAGCAGCCGTTCGCACCCTCGGTTTCGAGGATTCCCAGTTCGGCCATATCTCCACCGGGGGCGGCGCCAGCCTGGAATACCTTGAAGGCAAGGAACTTCCCGGCCTGAGCGTCCTGGACCGCTAAGCATCAACCGGCCGGCAGGGCGCCACCTGCGTCCTGCCGGCCGTTCCATTTCTCAACGCATTTCTTTGGAGTTCATGTGACTACCTCTGCCAATGGCAATTTCGTCCGCAAACCCTTCATCGCCGGCAACTGGAAGATGAACATGGACCACGTCCAGGGCATCACGTTGCTGCAGAAGCTGGCCTGGACACTGTCCGATGCCAAGCACGATTACAGCCGTGCAGAGGTGGCCGTCTTCCCTCCGTTCACCGACCTCCGGGGCGTCCAAACCCTGGTCCAGGGTGACGAGCTGGAAGTTGTCTACGGCGGCCAGGACCTTTCCCAGTTCGATTCCGGCGCCTACACAGGTGACATTTCCGGACAGTTCCTGAGCAAGTTGGGTTGTGCCTACGTCCTGGTGGGCCACAGCGAACGCCGTACCATTCACAACGAGTCCGACGCAGTCTTGAATGCCAAGGTCAAGGCTGCTTTCCGTCACGGGGTCACTCCGGTTCTTTGTGTCGGCGAGGGTCTTGAAGTCCGTCAGGCCGGGACCCACGTAGAGCACACACTGGCCCAGCTGCGCGCCGGAGTAGAAGGACTCACCGCTGAGCAGGCATCCGAACTTGTGGTTGCTTACGAGCCCGTCTGGGCGATCGGTACGGGCGAAGTCGCAGGGCCCGAAGACGCCCAGGAAATGTGCGCTGCCATCCGTGCCGAGCTGGCCGAACTCTTCGACCAAAGCGTCGCAGCGAAGACCCGCCTTTTGTATGGTGGTTCCGTCAAGGCCAACAATGCTGCAGCCATCATGGCTGAAAGCGATGTAGACGGATTGCTTGTGGGTGGCGCCAGCCTGGACCCCGCCGAGTTTGCTAACATTGTCAGGTTCGAGAGCCACCTCGTCACGGACTAGTCCGGCTCCCGTTTTCCGCTTCTTCGAAAGGCCGTCGTGGACGTTCTTCAAGTCATTCTGCAGATACTGCTGGGCATCACCAGCCTCCTGCTGACGCTGCTCATCCTCCTGCACAAGGGACGTGGCGGCGGTTTGTCCGACATGTTCGGTGGCGGAATGAGCTCGGGATTGAGTTCGTCCGGCGTAGCCGAGCGTAACCTTAACCGCTTCACCATCATTCTTGGCATCACGTGGGGAGCCGTGATCATCGGCTTGGGCCTGATCATGCGATTTACCTCGGGTGGCGACTCTTAGTCATTCCGCGAAAGGGAGGCTCCGTAAAAGGAGCCTCCCTTTTTCTTTGCCCATGCCACCCACAGCTACTGCCGCCGTCGGGCACCTCGCACTAGACTGACCCTGTTGGCCGTGAGGCCCGCAGGCCGTGACGGCCAACCACCGAGTCGCGAGGGGTTCGAACATGGTTCATGGCACGTCTGGATATCGGGGCACCCGCGTGGGCGTAGCCCCAGGTTCAACACCTCGCCATCAGAGCGACCACGGTCCCGGACAACAAGTGCCGCGTATTCGCGTCCCCTATTGGTGTGCCAAGGGACATGAAACGCGGCTTGTCTTTCTGAAACTCCCGGACGAACAGATACCCAAGACGTGGGATTGCCCCAAATGCGGCGCCCCCGCAACACGGGATGCAGGCAATCCCGCCCCAACAAGGCCCGAGGACGAGGTCTTCAAATCGCACCTGGATTACGTTAAAGAAAGACGCTCCAGCCAGGACGCCGAAGTAGTCCTGGCTGGAGCGCTGGATCGGTTACGCGCCCGCGGGGTCCTTCCGGACCAACTGCTGGGGGACTCGTGACGCCGCATTCTCGTCAATAAGCCACAACGTCCTTGCACGCCCAACAGGACCAGCTGCAGGAACCTGGACGGGGTTGGCACCTGCCAGGGCCAGGCCCACTGCTCCTGCTTTGTCCTCGCCGGCAACAACCATCCAAATTTCCTGGGCGGTATTGATCGCTGGAAGCGTCAAAGAGATCCGCGACGACGGCGGTTTTGGCGAGTTCTCTACGCCCACCACAGTCCGGGTCTTCTCGCGGATTCCGGCTTGCTCCGGAAAGAGGGACGCGACGTGCGCGTCGGGTCCTACGCCAAGCAGCAGGATGTCAAAGCGCGGCAGTATGCCGGGCTGCTCAGGCCTGGTGTCGGACGTGTCCGCTGCGTGCTCAGCCTCGGCGGCTGCCTTGAGTTCCTCAGCGTATGCAGCTGCTGCTTCGTCCGCTGTGGCATACGCGTCGGCGGAACCGGGTTCATGAACCCGGGCCGGATCGACCGCCAGATGGGCCAACAATGCCTGATGGGCCTGCCGGGTATTCCTGTCTTCACTGTCCGCAGACACAAATCGCTCGTCACCCCACCAGAAGTTAACCCTCGACCAATCGACGGCGGGTGCCGCGGCGGAATCGGCCACAGCTTTCAGCGTTCCGATGCCAACGGTTCCGCCGGTGAGGACCACCGTGGCCTCGCCGTGCTTGTCCTGGACATCCACAAGCTTGGTGATGAGGCGCGCCGCAATTGCGGCCATCAGCACTTTCGAGTCGGGGTGGATGCTTACTCTTGGCTCAGCGTGCACTGGTCTGGACTCTCCTCTGGCTGGTTAGTGGAAGTCCCATCGTAATCACTTCTCCGAAGACTTCGTCGGGGTCGAGCCTTCGAAGTTCTTCGGCGAGGCAGTCCTTGAGGCTTCGCCGGGGGAGTGTGATGCGCTGCGCAGGCTGCCCTGGTTGGGTCAGTTCCGCAACGGACAAACCGGGACGGAAGAGCTGAACGTCTCCGCTGGCGCGCGTCAGACGGACCCGACGGATGCCGGTACCTGCAGGGTCAGCCACAATCGTCACGGGCGCTTCCAGTGCCAAGCTGAGCCAGGCGGCCAGGAGCAGGGTGCTGGGGGAGTCGGAAGCCCCTTCAACGGCTACGGCGGATACAGGGTCACTGTCAACCTGGTCGAAAACCGCGGCGAGTTGCATGCGCCAGTTGGTCAGGCGGGTCCAGGCGAGGTCGGTGTCCCCGGCCTTGTACGTTGCGCGGATGTTCTCCAGCGCCAGGCGCGGGTCCGGTTCGTTGGCTGAATCGGTGATGCGTCGGTGAGCGATCCGGCCAATGGAGGTCTCACAGGCGCTTTCCGGGGCGCCGTGCGGCCACCAAGCCACGATCGGGGCATCGGGCAGCAGCAACGCGGCCACCAGTGATTCGCTCTCGTGTGCCATGTGCCCGTGGCCGCGCAGGACGATGACTTCGGATGCGCCGGCGTCGCCGCCTACCCGGATCTGGGCGTCGAGGCGGTCCGGTCCTTCAACGCCGGCGTCGGCCAGGACAATGATCCGGCAGGGGTGTTCCCTGCTGGCTTCATTGGCTGCCTCGATGGCTTCTTCTTCCTGCCCGGACTTGGTCACCACCACCAACGTCAGTACGCGACCCAAAGCGATCACGCCGCCTTGCTCGCGCAGGGACATGATCTTCTTGGAGATCTTTGAAGTAGTGGTATCGGGAAGATCTACAATCATGGCCTTCTCCAGGTTCGTCCGTCACGGGCCAGCAGGGCATCGGCCGAAGCCGGACCCCAACTGCCGGGCGCGTAGGGTTGCGGTTGTTCATCCAGGCCGGCCCAGTATTCCTCGAACGGATCAAGGATCTTCCAGGACAACTCCACTTCCTGGTGGCGCGGGAACAGCGGCGGCTCGCCCAAGAGCACATCCAGGATCAGCCGCTCATAAGCTTCGGGACTGGACTCGGTAAAGGAGTGACCGTAGCCGAAGTCCATGGTCACATCACGGACTTCCATCTGCGTGCCCGGAACCTTCGAACCCAAACGAATTGTGGCACCCTCATCGGGCTGGACACGGATCACCACGGCGTTCTGGCCGAAGTCATCCTCACCATGATCACGGAACAACAGATTCGGTGCACGCTTGAACACCACCGCGATCTCCGTCACGCGGCGGCCCAGCCGCTTACCGGCGCGCAGATAGAACGGCACACCGTTCCACCGGCGGGTATTGATATCCACCCGGATCGCAGCAAACGTCTCCGTCTTCGAATCAGCAGGAATACCGTCCTCGTCCAAATACCCGAGGACTTCCTCACCGCCCTGCCAGCCGCCGGTGAACTGACCACGCGCCGAATGCGTGGACAGGTCATCGGGCAGCTTGACCGCAGCGAGGACCTTTTCCTTCTCCGCCCGCAAATCATCGGCATTGAAGGAAATGGGCTCTTCCATGGCCGTCAGCGCCAGCAACTGCAGCAGATGGTTCTGCAGGACGTCACGGGCAGCACCCACGCCGTCGTAATAGCCTGCACGCCCGCCCGTACCGATGTCCTCGGCCATGGTGATCTGGACGTGGTCCACGTAATTGGCGTTCCAGAGCGGTTCGAACAACTGGTTCGCGAAACGCAACGCCAGGATGTTCTGCACCGTCTCCTTACCCAGGTAATGGTCGATCCTGAACACCGCATCAGCCGGGAACACCGATTCCACAATGTCATTGAGCTGACGGGCAGACTCAAGGTCATGGCCGAACGGCTTCTCGATCACCACTCGCCGCCACTGGCCCGGCTTCGCCTGCGCCAGACCGTGCTTGGACAACTGACGACAAACCTGCTCGAACGCCTTGGGCGGGATGGACAAGTAGAATCCATGATTCCCCCGGGTACCCCGGGTTTCGTCCAGCTCATCCAGGACATCACCGAGGCGCTCGAAAGCGTCGTCGTCGTCGAACTCGCCCTGAACAAAACGGATACCCGAAGCCAACTGCTCCCACACCGCTTCATCGAACTTCGTCCGTGCATGAGCCTTGACGTTTTCCTTCACCTCAGCGGCGAATTCAGCGTTGTCCCAATCACGACGTCCGAAACCCACCAAGGCAAAACTCGGAGGGAGCAGACCACGGTTGGCGAGGTCATAGACCGCCGGCATGAGCTTCTTACGGGCGAGGTCACCGGTAACTCCGAAGAACACCAACGACGACGGCCCGGCAATGCGGTTCAGGCGCCGGTCCCGCGGATCCCGCAAAGGATTCCGGGCAGTGCCGTTCCTAGTTTCTGGCATGTCTGGTTCTGTGCCTTAGCTTTCGAGTGCGCTGGCTTGTTTGGCCAAAGCAGAGACGAGTTCCTGGAGTTGAGCTACACCCGCCGCGCGATCGGTGAGGTGCAGGCGCAATACCGGGCGGCCGTGACCTTCCAGCACCTGGGCATCGCCCGAGGCCTGTGCGGCAATGAGCTGGCCGAACGTGAAGGGCCGCTCCGGGATCTCCAGATCCGTTTTTGACGCTGCCGTTACTTGAAGGAAAACTCCAATGGCCGGTCCACCCTTGTGGAATTGGCCGGTGGAGTGCAAGAACCTCGGACCCCAACCGAACGTCACTGGACGCCTGGTCACGGCCGCGAGTTCATCACGGACACCTTCCAGTGGCGCATACGAAATGCGGTCCAGGTAGGCCTGAACGCTCAAGTAACCATCCGGACCCAACTGGCCAAGGAGCGCCTGCACAGCTTCTGTGGCAGTCGACGCGGAGCCGAGCCATTCGCCGCCGCGTACTTCCACGGCTCCATCGGTGAACGCGGCCGGGGTGGGTTCAGGACGGGCATCAAGGAGCCCGCGCGCAGCAACCTTGGCAGCCTCGACGTCGGGCTGATCAAAGGGATTGATGCCCAACAGACGGCCCGCTACTGCAGTGGCGAACTCCCACACGAACATCTGCGAAGGCAGGCCACCGGCGATCGCAACCTCGTTCTCACGAAGCTCGACGTCGTCATCAGCACCAACCAGGCGTACCGCCAGGACGTCGGCGGCTCCGCCATGGGCCTCCGGGGAATCCGGGCCTGCAACCACCGGCAGGACACCAGTGCCCAGCTTGCCCGTGGACTCCGCGATCAGCTGCTCAGCCCAGTCAGCGAAACCCACAATGCCCGAGCCGTCCTCGGCGATGACAATCTTGTTGCGCAGAGGGTTGGTACCACCCAAAGCGATACCAAGAGCCAAACCAATGTTGTCAGCCGAATCCTCATTGAGAATCTCAGCTGCCTCCTCCGCTTCGTCCAGGAACGCCTGGATGTCCACACCGGCCAGACCACACGGAACAAGGCCGAATGCAGTAAGCGCCGAGAAGCGGCCTCCTACATTGGGATCGGCGTTGAACACAGCGCGGTAACCGGCCTCGCGGGAAGCCTTGTCCAAAGGCGAACCAGGATCCGTGACGATGATGATCCGGCTCTTGGCATCGATACCGGCGTCGTTGAACGCCTTCTCAAACACACGCCGCTGGGAGTCGGTCTCAACGGTGGAACCGGATTTGGAGGAAACCACAATTGCCGTCTCCGCCAAACGGTCTGCCAGAGCAGCACTGACCTGTTCGGGGTCTGTGCTGTCCAGCACGGTCAGCTCGACGCCGGCGGTACCGGCGATGACCTCGGGAGCCAAGGAGGACCCACCCATCCCACACAGGACAATGCGGGTCACTCCTTCGGCACGAAGGGCATCACGAAGTTCCACAATGTCCTCAACCAAAGGCTGGGACACAGTGGCAGCTTCTACCCAGCCGAGACGGATCGCAGACTCGGACTCGGCCTCAGGACCCCACAGTGTGTGGTCCTTCGCGAAAATCCGGGTTGCTATCTTTTCCTCAACCAAGCTGTCAATATGCTGCGCGATGGCCTCTTGGGCGGCACCGCTGGCGTCGTAGCTGATGGTGCTCATGTTAGTTAGGAAGCCTTCCGTGCAGTGGCGAGTGCGCCTTCGACGTCGGCGAGGAGTTCCTTCCAGGAGCCCACGAACTTCTCAAGGCCTTCTGTCTCAAGGAGCGTGACGACGTCGTTGTAGGAGACGCCGAGGGCTTCGAGGGCGTTGAGGGTCTCATTGGCTTCGTCATAAGTGCCGGTGATGGTGTCACCAGTGACTACCCCGTGGTCAAACGTGGCGTCCAGTGTCTTTTCCGGCATGGTGTTTACCACGCCGGCCGCCACCAGTTCGGTTACGTAAAGGGTGTCCGGGTAGGCCGGATCCTTGACACCGGTGGATGCCCACAGGGGACGCTGAGGGAGTGCGCCAGCCTCGGCAAGCACTGCCCAGCGCTCAGTGGAGAAGAGCTCTTCGTAGACCTGGTAGGCAAGGCGTGCGTTGGCAACGCCGGCTTTACCCTTGAGTGCCTTGGCTTCATCGGTGCCGATGGCGTCGAGGCGCTTGTCGATCTCGGAGTCAACGCGGGAGACAAAGAAAGATGCCACGGAGTGGATCTTGGAGAGGTCGTGGCCGTTCTCCTTGGCCTGCTCAAGGCCGGACTGGAAAGCGTTGATGACGGCCCGGTAGCGCTCCAGGGAGAAGATCAGGGTCACGTTGACGCTGATGCCCTCGGCCAGGGTTGCCGTGATGGCTTCAAGGCCTTCCAGGGTTGCCGGAATCTTGATGTGGACGTTGTCCTTGTTGACCTTCGCGTAGAGGTGCTTGGCCTCGGCGATGGTTCCTGCGGTGTCCCAGGCCAGGCGGGGGTCCACCTCGATGGAGACGCGACCGTCCACACCATTGGTGGCGGCGGCTACCGGGGCGAAAAGATCGCAGGCGTCGGCCACATCCGTCGTGGTGATTTCAAAGATGGTCTCTTCGACGCTGGCACCGGCCGCGGCCTTCGCTGCGATGGTGGCATCGTAGTCCGTACCGGCCGTGATCGCGGCGTGGAAGATTGACGGGTTGGTGGTCACACCAACCACGTTCTTCTCGTCAATGAGCTTCTGAAGCGTGCCCGTTTCCAGGCGGGTGCGGGAGAGGTCATCGAGCCAGATGGAAACGCCGGCGTCGGAAAGCTGCTGCGTGGGAGTGCTTGACATGTGTTTTTCTCCTGTGAGAGGGAAGCAGACGGTTATGCGTTGGAGTCTGCGAGGGAGTCTTTGGCGGCGGCGGCGACAGCTTCGGCGGTGATGCCGAATTCGTTGAAGAGCCGCTTGTAGTCAGCCGAGGCGCCGAAGTGTTCCAGGGAGATGGAACGGCCGGCGTCACCGACGAATTCACGCCAGCCCAGAGCCAGGCCGGCTTCAACCGAAACACGGGCCTTCACCGATGCCGGGAGCACCGACTCGCGGTAGGCCTCGTCCTGCTTGTTGAACCATTCAACGCACGGCATGGACACGACGCGTGCTGCGATGCCTTCGGCCTGCAATGCTTCGCGGGCCTGCACGGCGAGCTGGACTTCCGAGCCGGTGCCGATCAGGATGACCTGCGCGTCAACGGTTTCGCCGTCCTTGGAGGCCTCGGCCAGCACGTAGCCGCCCTTGGCCACACCTGCGGTGGAGCCGAACGTGTCGCCTGTTGCTTCGCCTTCGCCGCGGGCGTAAGTGGGGATGTTCTGACGGGTCAGGACAATGCCGGCCGGGTTCTCGTGGTTCTCCAGCATGGCCTTCCACGCTGCGGAAACTTCGTTCGCGTCACCGGGGCGGACAACGTCCAGGCCCGGGATGGCGCGCAGCGAGGCAAGCTGTTCCACCGGCTGGTGGGTGGGGCCGTCTTCGCCCAGGCCGATGGAGTCGTGCGTCCACACGTACAGTGACGGCACACCCATCAGCGCGCCGAGGCGGATGGCCGGGCGCTGGTAGTCACTGAAGATCAGGAACGTGCCGGAGAAGGCACGGGTGCGACCGTGCAGGGAGATGCCGTTCACAATCGAGGCGGCAGCGTGCTCACGGATACCAAAGTGGAGCACACGACCGTACGGGTTGCCCTTCCAGGCATCCGTGGAGCGCGACGTCGGAATGAACGACGGCGAACCCTCAATGGTGGTGTTGTTGGACTCGGCGAGGTCGGCCGAACCGCCCCAGAGCTCAGGCAGGACCGGGCCGACGGCGTTCAGGACCTTGCCTGAGGCTGCACGGGTTGAAACGTCCTTGCCTGCTTCGAACACGGGAAGTGCTGCATCGAGCTCAGCCGGCAGTTTCTTGGCCTCTACACGCTCCAGCAGGGCGGCGGCGTCCGGGTTGGCGGACTGCCATGCTTCAAAGCTCTCCTGCCAGGCAGCGCGTGCGTCGGCGCCGCGGTCCAGGACCTTGCGGGCGTGGGCCAGAACTTCTTCGTCAACGTCGAAGGACTTGGCCGGATCGAAACCAAGGACAGTCTTCAGTGCTGCGACTTCCTCGGCACCCAGGGCAGAGCCGTGGATCTTCCCGGTGTTCTGCTTCTTTGGTGCCGGGTAGCCGATGATGGTGCGCAGCGAGATGATGGACGGCTTGTTCGTCTCAGCCTTCGCAGCCAGCAGCGCCGAGTAGAGCTCCTGGACGTCTTCGACGTAGTCGCCGGTCTTGGTCCAGTCCACGCGCTGGGTGTGCCAGCCGTACGCTTCGTAGCGCTTGAGGACGTCTTCGGTAAAGGCGACGTCGGTGTCGTCTTCGATGGAGATGTGGTTCTCGTCGTAGATCACTACGAGGTTGCCCAGTTCCTGGTGACCGGCCAGTGAGGAAGCCTCGGAGGTGACGCCTTCCTGGAGGTCACCGTCGGAAGCGATCACCCAGATGGTGTGGTCGAACGGCGATTCGCCGGCGGGAGCATCGGCGTCGAACAGGCCACGCTGGCGACGCTGTGAGTAAGCAAAGCCAACAGCCGAGGCAAGCCCCTGGCCCAACGGGCCGGTGGTGATTTCAACACCTGCGGTGTGCTTGTACTCGGGGTGTCCCGGGGTCAGTGAACCCCAGGTACGCAGTGCCTCAAGGTCCTTCAGTTCCAGCCCGTAGCCGGAGAGGAACAGCTGGATGTAAAGGGTCAAAGACGTGTGACCGGGGGACAGGACGAACCGGTCGCGGCCGATCCAGTCCGGGTTCTTCGGATCGTGGCGCATCAGCTTCTGGAACAGCAGGTACGCTGCCGGAGCCAAGCTCATCGCCGTACCAGGGTGGCCGTTTCCGACCTTCTCCACGGCGTCAGCGGCCAACACGCGAACGGTGTCAACTGCCTTCTTGTCCAGATCGGTCCATGACAGTTCTTGCTCTTCCAAATGTGGCACGAAAACCGAGCCCCTCTCTGTGCTGACGGCAGGCGTACGGACACGGCACGCAGGAAGCACAGGATGGCGCCCGCTGCAATGTGTCTACCAGCCGTTCACCATTGAAACGTTGATCTCTCATCCAGACGCACGGATATCCGAGAATACGGTTTCCCGGATGGTCAACGTGTGCTGATCTGCTCAACAGCTTAGCCCTAAACGTGTCATGGAACTCAGGAAATCCCACTAACTGGACAGAAATTCCCTTATATGAATCACGATGGCCCGGCGGGGGAGTGAAGATTCGGAAACATTGACGTATTTTGCGGACATCGGCCCTCTTTCCGCCACGGTATGATATTTGGAGGCCAGCAGCGGTTCGTGCGCCCGTTTTGAGGGACGGCAGCCGCTGCGAGAACCCCAGAGCATAGAACAGAGTGACTGCCGCCGTGAGCACAACTGATACGCCCCTTAACGCGTCCCCGGCCCGGGGAAGCATCGGAATGTCCCGTAAATTCAAGGCGTATCTGGCTCTGACCAAACCGCGGGTCATCGAGCTGCTCCTGGTCAGCACACTGCCCACCATGATCTTTGCTCAACGCGGTTTCCCTTCAATCGGGCTGATCCTCGCCACCCTGGTTGGCGGCGCGTTCGCTGCCGGCAGTGCGGGTGTCTTCAACTGTTACATCGACCGCGACATCGACAAACTGATGCACCGCACGGAGAAGCGTCCGCTGGTCACCGGTGAGGTGACTCCGCGAGAGGCCCTGATCTTCGCCTGGATCCTGGGCGCCGCCTCCATCGCCATCCTATGGTTCGGCGCGAACCCGCTTTCGGCTTGGCTGGGCCTCGGTGCGATCGTCTTTTATGTAGTGATCTACACCATGATCCTGAAGCGGCGCACAGCCCAGAACATCGTCTGGGGCGGCGCTGCCGGATGCTTCCCCGTTCTCATCGCCTGGGCGGCAGTCACCAACACGGTCGAGTGGCCTGCCATTGTTCTGTTCATGGTGATTTTCCTCTGGACGCCTCCTCACTACTGGCCGCTGTCCATGCGGTACGGCGAGGACTACCGTAACGCCAACGTTCCAATGCTCGGCGCCATTGCCGGTGCGAAGGTAGTCTCCGTACAGGTAGTCCTCTACGCGTGGGCCATGGTTGCCTGCTCACTGCTGATGGTCCCGGCGGGCGGGGCAGGCTGGGTTTACACCATCGTCGCCGTTGCCGCCGGTGCATGGTTCCTTTACGAGAGCCACGCCTTGTACAAGCGTGCTCAGGGTGGCGACGTCTCCAACAAGGGCGCCATGAAGGTGTTCCACGGTTCCATCAGCTACCTCACGTTGCTGTTCATCGCCTTGGCTGTGGATCCGTTCATCGGGTCGCCGATCGTCGGCGGCTAGCACCGCCCGCTCACGTCCCTCGGGCATAACCCCAACGCTCCCTCACATCCCTCGGGCATAACCCCAACGCTCCCTCACGTCCCTCGGGCATAACCCCAACGCTCCCTCAGTTCTCAAAGGATGCAACCAATCGATCCAGCGGGGGAGGTGCCTTGCCGGAGGGCAGTGCGGAGACCAGCAGGGGCGCATACCGGATCTTGTTGCCGCTGCGGCCACCGAAAAACCTCCGCAGTTGTCTTTCCAGAGGCAGCTCCCGCAACGACGGCTGCCGCTGAAGAAGCTCAAACGATGCGAGCTCACCCTGTTCTGCAATGACGCTCAGCACCCCGTCTACGCCCAGGCAACGAACAAGTTCGTCCTCTAAATCAGCCTCACAGACCTGGAACCCCAGCTGGATCAGCGAAGCAGAGCCCATGCCTGCCTTGGTTAGGGCGCGGGCAATGCCCAGGGATTCACGTGAGTCACAGAGCCCCAGCAGCCGGTGGTTTTCTCCCTTCGGGCCATAGCGGTCGAGGAAATGGACAATGTTGGTAGCCCCACCCATCGGAACGATCGAAACTCGTTGTCTTTGCAGATCATGGCCCAGCCGCTGAGCCAACGCTTTCACCGCGAGACGGTCGCTCTCACCTTCCACCAACACCGTTGTCATCTGCACATGACCAGTATGGCCGACGAGAATGACGAGGCTCCGGGACGTCACGGGCCAGCACCTAGAAGCCCCGAGGCAGTACCTAGTTTGGGGCTTTGGGGCACCTAATTCGTGCTTAAACGCCACCTAATTCGTGAAAACGCGTCTAGGTGCTGGCCTCGAAGCCTTAGCGTTCGTGATGGAACAGAGTGGTTCCGCATCGCACGAACCTAGGGGACATACATGAAGAACATCTTGCGCACCGCCGGAGTTTTTGCACTTGCTTCAGCCTCGGTATTTGGTGGAGTCACTGCGGCCGAAGCTGCACCCACGTGCTCCAGCGGCCGAGTGTGCCTGTACGACAACTACTGGTTCACCGGCACCTCCAGATCTTTCGGTTGGGTCACGTACAACGTGGGTGTCGACGCCAATGACAAGGGAAGTTCCGTGGTGGTCGGACCGGCCTCAGATCCGGCTTCACCCTACGTATACCTCTATGTTGACAACAACTTTGTTGGCAACAGTGTGGTCTTTCGTGCAGGCAATGCATCAAATGATCTGCGCGGCATCTACATGACGCCTAACCGCAACTGGGACGATGAAATCACGAGCGTTTGGGGCTGAGGCATTGCCAATTCCAAAGAGGTTTGGGCTCGCAGGACGCAGTGCCGTGGCTTTGCTGGTGGTTGCCTGCATGACAACCGCCTGCTCCGCGCAGACTGACTCATCGCCGGCTCCGGTTCCAACCCGCAGCCTTCCCGCCGTGGACCGTGCACTTGGAGCTGGAGCCCGGGCTATCCTCAATGAGGCCACCGGGGAGATGGTGCTACCGATGAGTGCTTACTGGTACTCGGACCGTGAGAACGTTCTGGTCAACTACGCAGTGGCATTCCTTATCTATGACTGCGTTGAGGAAGCCGGTTTCACTGTGGCCACGTGGGGCGGTGACGGAAAAGCACTTCAGGAGCGCAGGTACGGACAATGGTCGCGGTCGTTGGCCGCGAAGAACGGAAATCTGCCACAGATCCGCATAATTCCAGGCCTGTTGCCTGCACAGGCGGAACGACCCGGCCAAAGCCCGGAGCGCGAGCGGGCAGAGGCCAAGTGCAGCAACACCGTGGGGCGTGCCGGCTTCCCGGAACTCCTTGAAGGCTTGGCAGGTGATCTCTCAGTCCAGCAACAGATTACTCAGGACGCCGTAGGGCTCACGGCCCGTGACCCTGAATATCTTGCGTATCGCGAAGCTTGGCAGGAATGCCTCGCTGAGAAGGGACTGAAGCTGGGCGCCGGTGATACCTGGACTGTCGAGTCGGGTGGCTCCAAGGAGGACGAAATCCGCGTTGCTGTACTCGACGTTGACTGCAAGGAGTCCAGCGGGGGTGCCCGAAAACCGTATGACATCTTCGCGCAGTACCAAGCTGCCCTGATAAAAGAGCATCAGGCCGAACTTAACGCTTTGGCTGAACAAAAGAAGGCCTCGGTTGAGCGGGCCAAGCAGGTTCTTCGCGATCACGGCGTGGCCGATGCGCGGCTTTGAGCTGCACCGAAGTGGCCCCGCCATGAAGCGGGTACCCCGCTGGTGGCTATTGTTAGTGGCCGTAGCACTGGTCTTGTCAGGGTTGGTCGCGGCCTATTGGGCTGGCTCCCAGGCTGCTGCTTTGGCCACGTCCCAGCAAGATGTAACTGCCGTGATTCCCGTTTCCGCCACCGTTGAACGTCGCGCAGTGGCCCAACAAGTCACGCTTGCGGGAATGGTGGTGGCCGGGAATACGTCCCCTGTCACTGCCAGCCTGGCAGACGGTACAGACAGGTTGATTCTTACCTCCACGCCCAAGGCGGTGGGAGATTTTGTGGAGCCAGGTGAATTGCTCGCCGTCGTTTCCGGGCACCCCCTCCTCGTTATGCCAGCCAGCGTTCCGCTGTACAGGGACATCATCCCGGGCGACTCCGGACCAGACGTGCGGGCACTTCAGGCGGCGTTGGCTGGCCTTGGGCTTGCCGTGAAGACCAATGGCACCTTTGACCAGCAGACACAACAAGCGCTGAAAACCTGGTACGGAAATGCAGGCTTCCCAGCCCCGGTTCCGCCGGCCTCGGCTCCTACCGAGTCAACCAACATGGCAGGGGCCAAGGCCGCACCTGCCGCTATGGTCCGCTGGCGGGACTTCGTCCAGGTGCCCGGTGATGCAGGCAGAATTGCCTCCCTCGCCGGGACTGGCGCGGTCCTGGCCGAGGACGGGGTCGTCGCACAGATTTCCGTCTCCGACGACACCATCGTCGCGAGGGCAGATGTCCTTCAAGCGGAGAGCTTCGCTGTCGGAACTTCAGTCACTGTCAGAGCAGGAGCACTGGCGGTGACTACCACGGTGACTGCGGTAGGTGGATTCACCGAGGGGGACAGCAGCAGAAATATCATTCCGGGGATGGACATCACAGCGTCGATTCCGCCGGGGACGACAGGCCTGGCTCCGCAGCAATCTGTCACGGTGACGTCCGGGAACGCACCGGCTGAGACGCTCGCGGTGCCGCTCCTCGCCATCCGACAGGAAATGGGCGTCGCCTATGTCCAGGTAGCCGGAGAAGCTGGTCCGCACCGGGTTGACGTCACCGTCACAGCGCAGGCTGACGGATGGGCTGCGATCGACAATGTGGAAGGCCTCGATGTGGGAGTCAAGGTGATGCTGCCGTGAGTGGGAAAGGAGAGGAAGAGCACGTCCTTGAACCCAAATCCCCTAGCCCAATTATCTCACTGCGAAATGCGAGCCGCGGATTTCCTGGCACCAAAGCCCTGTCCGGGGTGCACCTCGACATCTATTCGGGCGAGTTCCTGGCTATCGTAGGGCCCTCGGGTTCCGGCAAGTCAACTCTTCTCAACATTCTGGGCCTTTTAGACACACCGACCGCCGGCTCGTATCTAGTCCATGGGAACGATATGGGGGAGGTACCGGCCGCTGAGCGGGCGTCACTCCGGGCACGCGTATTCGGCTTCGTGTTCCAAGAATCGCATATGGTGGGTCGGGATGCCGCCGCCCGGAACGCCGTCCTGGGCCTCCGGGCACGCGGAGTCGCCTGGAAAGAGCAAAATCGGCTGGTCATTCCCACGTTGCGAAGATTTGGCTTGGAGGGTCGCGCAGCCACCCCCGCCGCTATGCTATCCGGTGGCGAGCGGCAACGCCTGGCGATGGCAAGGGCAGTCATAGGTGCTCCCGATGTCATTTTGGCCGATGAGCCAACAGGAAGCCTGGACACCGCCAATGGGCAAATAGTGGTTGACCACCTCCGCGAGCTCCAGCTGACCGGCACAACGGTGGTTATGGTCACCCACGATCCCGCCATCGCAGCTACCGCGGACAGGATCGTCACCATGCGGGATGGCGAAATCGTAGAGGACACAGGACATAAGGTCCGCGTACACGACGACGCCCACGAACACACGTATGTT
Organism: Arthrobacter sp. 9V; assembly: GCF_902506065.1. GTDB lineage: Bacteria > Actinomycetota > Actinomycetes > Actinomycetales > Micrococcaceae > Arthrobacter. The sequence goes on along the minus strand of NZ_LR732912.1, from coordinate 2,136,185 downwards.
GAGGGAGGCCAACCAAAACTGGTCCGACGGCGTCGCGACGAAATCATCGACCTCACGGCTGACGCGCTCTCCACCCTGACGATCCGCCCGGCCAAGGCGCTGCTTTTGGTGCTTGCCTTCCTTCTCGGCAGCGGCGGCTTGGTTGCAGCCGTAGGGCTCAGTGAAAGTGCTGCCGTCAAGGTTACCGCGCGCATAGACGCGGCATCCAACGATGAAGTGAGGGCTACACGGGACGGCGGATATGCCTCTTGGAAGCAGGTGTCTACTGACCTGGCAGCATCAAGGCTACTGTCTGGGGTCGTCGATGCAGGCGTTGTGGCCGATCTCCCGGCCACTGAAGCTCAACCGGCGACTTTCCGTCCGGGGGCCGTGCTGGAGGCACCCGCTTTCATTGGTGGAGTCCGCATCGCCGACGCCGCCTACCTTCGGCTGCAGGGCGCAACTCTCTTGTCCGGAGACAGCGCCTTGCTGGACAACTCATTCGGGGCCCCGGTGGCGGTGCTCGGTCAGGGCGCCGCTCGCCAACTGGGCATCGCAAAGCCGGGACCCGGCGTCGTCATCTGGCTCTACGGTGAGCCAGTGGCTGTGGCAGGAATCATCGACGATCCGGGACGGGACCCTGTCCTGGAAGGCGCCGTTGTGGTCGGCGTTGGGTCCTACCCAATAGCGTCAACCAAGGTGAACGCGAGCTTGGTCCTTCGTACGCACACAGGCGCGCCTGCGGCCATAGCGGAAGTCCTCCCAAAGGCCCTCAGTCCCGCGGCAGCCGAGGCAATCACGGTGCAGACCGTTGCTGACCTGAGGGATCTCAAACACGGAATAAACACGGACCTCGGCCGGATGGTGGCGATCGTTTCGGTGATCCTACTGGTTATTGCGAGTCTCAGTGCCGGTACCACCATGTATCTAGGAGTGCTTGGGAGGTCCCAGGAGATTGCACTCAGGCTCGCGCTGGGCATGCGTAAGAGCGCTCTGGCCTCCATGTTCCTGATGGAAGGGGCGGTAGTGGGTGTACTGGGCGGCACGGCCGGTTCTGCCGTAGGCGTGGGCGCGGCGCTTGCCTACGCCGAAAACGAGGGCTGGGTCCCGGTAATCCCGGCAACTGCGGCCCTTTGGGGTATTGGAGCAGGACTTCTCAGCGGCCTTCTCTCTGCGGTCTATCCGGCGGCAGTGGCCTCGCGGGCGAATCCGGCCCAGCTGATCCGGGGCTAGCTAAGTGGGCTGTGCTTTGCCACGTCGGCCGCATTGGTTGAGGCGCTCATCAGAACCGCAGCACCGAACATGTGTGCACCGACCAGGAGGGCCGGGATCCCGTTGTAGTACTGGGTAAAGCCGACGACAGCCTGCAAAAGTGTCACACCCAGCAGCAGGTAGGCCGCGGTACGGAAAGGGCCGCCGATCTTGTGGCGAAACACCAGGAACACAGCGAACAGGGTCCCGGCCGTGATCAGGTACGCGGGAACGGCGTGGATGTGGGAGAAGAGGTCCCAGTCGAGGTCGTTGCGGGGAGCATCTGCGTCTCCGGCGTGAGGCCCGGCTCCCGTCACGACGACGCCCAGCATCACCGAAAGTGCGGAGAAAACTGCCACGGCAAGCATTACAGGACGGGCGACGGCGGGAAGTGGCGTCAAGGTGCGGTTCATGAAGCGCCCTGTCCGCCCGTAAGCCCGGTTGACCAACAGGGTGGCAAAGACCACCAGGGCCATGGAGACGAGGAAGTGCAGGCCCACTACCCAGGGGTTGAGGCCGGACAGAACCGTGATTCCACCGATGATTGCCTGAGCCGGAATGCTGGCAAGAAGTCCCAAGGCAAGCAAGAAGAGATCGCGACGTTCCTTGCGGAGGTTCCACAGGTACACCAACATCATGGCGGCAACAGCCGCAAGCGCGAAGGTCAACAAGCGGTTACCGAATTCGATGAAGCCGTGAATGCCCATCTCCGGGGTGTTCACCAACGAATCGCTGGTACAGCGCGGCCACGTGGGGCAGCCAAGGCCGGAAGCGGTGAGTCTCACGGCGCCACCGGTCACCACCAGAATGGTCTGCCCTATGAGCGAGAACAACGCCAAACGACGCACGGCCTTGTTGACCTCCGTGGGCAGCTTGGATGTCAATCTCTGGACAGTTTTCGGTAGGCGTGATGCCGTGCTCACAGTCGTCTCACTTCTCAGTTCTGCGTTGGTGGTTGGTGCCTGGACGGGTTAGTTCCACTTGAACCATCGGATGGCCGCGGCGCCGGCCAGTACGGTCCACAGCAGGAGGACCAGGACAGCGGGGAAGGGAACGATGCCCAACAGGAAGGCGTCCCGAAGCGCTTGCCCTAATGCCCCGGAAGGAAGGAAATGAACGATGCCTTGAAGCAACGAGGGCAATCGTTCGGCCGGGACCACAATTCCGCCCAGAGCCCCGAGGAGAATCCACAGCAGGTTGGTGATGGCCAAGGTAGCTTCCGGCCGCACAGTACCGGCAACCAGCAGGCCAAGCGCAGTAAATGCAGCGGCGCCGAGAATAAGCAGCCCGAGCCCCGGAAGCCAGGCCTCCGGCCGTGGGTGCCACCCCAGCATGCCCGCAACGGCACCCACAACCACTACCTGAAGAAGAAGGACTACCAACACGGCCAGGATCTTGCCGGCAATGAGTCCGCCTCTGCCAAGGGGAGTAGTGGAAAGGAATCGGAGAACGCCGTAGCGCCGGTCGAAGCCGGTGGCGATGCCTTGGCCGGTGAAGGCCGTGGACATGGCACATAGCGCCAGGATCCCCGGCGTGGCGACGTCGACGCGGGATCCGCCGAGGCCGTCCAGCAACGGAGTGACAGCCAGGCCCACGAGCGCCATCAAGGGCAGGACCACAGCGAGGATGAGTTGTTCACCGTTACGCAGCATGGTGATGGTCTCATAGCGCCCCTGTTGCATGATCCGGCGCGGCAACGATGCCGGTCCGGCGTTGGGGGAAAGCAACTTACTCATCGGAGGTCCCTTCCTGAAATGTCCAGGAACACGTCCTCAAGACTGCGCGCTTCCAAGCGCAGTGAGGCGGGCATGATGTTCCGTTCAGCCCACCAGGCTGTCAGTGCCGCCAGATCTTTCGGCGCGATGGAACCCGTGATCGAGTAGCTCCCGGAGCGTGTCTCAGTCAGCTGGAGGTCCGGCCCCAAAGCTCCGGCAAAGTCGAGTCCGGCAGGCGCGTCGAAGTAGAGCGTCCGGTCCGTAATGGCAGAGTCCCCGGCATGATCATGCCGGAGCAGCTCGGCGACTGTTCCCTCAACTACGTTGTGGCCGCCGTCGATGATGTAGACGTAGTCCGCCAAGCGCTCCGCGTCATCCATCAGATGGGTTGTCAATACAATGCCCATCCCTGCATCCCTAAGCTCGGCTATGAGGTCAAAAACCATCTGCCGGGATTGCGGATCCAAGCCGGCGCTGGGCTCGTCGAGGAACAGGATTTCGGGATTTCCCACCAGCGCTGCCGCCAGGGCCAGCCGCTGCTTTTGTCCACCGGAAAGGCGGCGCACGCTGGTCCGGCTGAACTGGTTGATGCCCAGGCGTTCCACCAGGTCATCAACGTTCATGGGCCTTTGGTACATGCCGGCAATGTGTCGCAGCAGCGGTATGGGACGGGCCGACGGCGGGAGGCCGCCGTCCTGGAGCATCACACCTACGCGGGATCTCAAGTGGGCACCCGCCGTATCCGGATCCCCGCCAAGCAGGGAGATGCTGCCGCCTGTTCGCTTCTGGAGGCCTTGGGCGCATTCCAGGGTTGTGGTTTTACCGGCGCCGTTCGCTCCCAACAAGGCAGTCACTTGGCCGCGTTCGGCCACCAGGGAGAGTCCGCTGACCACCCTGAGCATTTTGCCGTCAAGGGAGGCCAGGGGGCCTACATCCTTAATGAGTCCATCTATGGTGAGGACAGGAGAATCGGGGGATCGCACCAGAGTATTCTACGGGAAGTAGTACGGTCACACTTGGCAGCTTGCAAAGGTCAGTCTTGCCTTACTGGATGCATGAAACAAATTACGACATGATTGTGTTGTGTATTCCATGAGCAGTCCAACTTCCATGCCCTCACGGCATGCTGCAGCAGCAGAGGCCTTCGTTGCCCCGCCTGCGCTGCCGGACGCGGATGACCGCACAAGGGACCGCGTCCTGAGCGCCGTCCTGGAGAACGGCCCGGTGAGCGCTGCTGAACTCGGCGACCTCCTCGGCTTTACGCCGGCAGCAGTCCGCCGCCACCTCGATCACTTGGAGCGCAGCGGCGTGATCGAGGTCAAGCGTGTGGCCAAGGCCGGTTCCGGCGCGGGACGTCCCGCACGCCGCTACGTCCTGAGCTCCCAGGGACAGTCCACTCTTGGCGACGATTACCTGAACATCGCCAGCTCAGCCCTCCGCCGCCTTCAGGAACTCGCCGGCGAAGGTGCAGTCCGTGAATACGCCGAGGAACGCTTCTCGGACATGGAACGGCGCTATGCTCCTGAGGTCGAGGCCGCGGGTGATGACATCACTGCCCGGGCCATGGCACTTTCCAAGGCACTTAGTCGCGATCGCTTCGTAGCTTCAGCCCATTCCATTGAGGCCAAAGCTCCGCTGCCCGCGGCGCTGTCAAGCGTCCAACTGTGCCAAGGTCATTGCCCTATTCAGCGGCTCGCGGCAGAGTTTCCCGTGTTTTGCGATACCGAGACCAAGGTCTTCTCGCGTTTGGTGGGCGTCGATGTCCGGCGCCTCTCCACACTCGCGCAAGGCGGACATGTTTGCACCACCCACATACCTACCGGGCGCCCGGCTGCCACGTCATCTCCGGATGTCGCAGAGCAGTCCGGGGACCCGTACCAGGAATCAAACAACCAGCAAGAAAGGCCGTGATGACGGACCAAATAGCAGAGAAAGCGGTAGCTGACGGCACTGTGATCTCGGAGATTCTGGAGAAGAATCCCGAACTGCACGGTATCGGAAACTACGAGTACGGCTGGGCCGACAAGAACGACGTCGGCGCCAACGCCCGTCGTGGCCTCAACGAGGAGGTCGTCCGCGACATCTCCTCGAAGAAGAACGAGCCCGAATGGATGCTCGATCTGCGGCTGAAGGGCCTCAAGTACTTCGACCGTAAGCCCATGCCTACCTGGGGTGCAGACCTCTCCGGCATCGACTTCGACAACATCAAATACTTTGTGCGTTCCACCGAGAAGCAGGCGGCAACGTGGGAAGACCTTCCGGAAGACATCCGGAACACGTACGAAAAGCTTGGTATCCCCGAAGCTGAGCGCAGCCGCCTCGTCTCCGGCGTAGCAGCCCAGTACGAGTCCGAGGTTGTCTACCACCAGATCCGTGAGGACCTGGAAGCCCAGGGCGTCATCTTCCTGGACACGGACACAGCACTGCGCGAGCACCCGGAGATCTTCCAGGAGTACTTCGGCACCATCATCCCGGTGGGCGATAACAAGTTTGCGTCGCTGAACACGGCCGTATGGTCCGGCGGATCGTTCGTGTACGTGCCCAAGGGCGTTCACGTGGACATCCCGCTCCAGGCGTACTTCCGCATCAACACCGAAAACATGGGCCAGTTCGAGCGCACGCTGATCATCGCAGACGAGGACTCGTACGTTCACTACATCGAAGGCTGCACGGCTCCGATCTACACTTCGGACTCACTGCACTCGGCTGTTGTGGAAATCATCGTGAAGAAGGGCGCCCGCGTCCGCTACACCACCATCCAGAACTGGTCCACCAATGTGTACAACCTGGTGACCAAGCGCGCTATCTGCGAAGAGGGCGCCACCATGGAGTGGATCGATGGCAACATCGGTTCCAAGGTGACCATGAAGTACCCGGCCGTTTACCTCGTTGGCGAGCACGCCAAGGGTGAGACGCTGTCCATCGCCTTCGCCGGCGAGGGCCAGCACCAGGACACCGGGTCCAAGATGGTGCACATTGCACCGAACACCAAGAGCTCCATCATTTCCAAGTCCGTGGCCCGTGGCGGCGGACGCGCAGCTTACCGCGGCCTGGTTCAGGTCCGCGAAGGCGCAAAGCACTCGGCCAACACGGTCCGTTGTGATGCCCTCCTGGTGGACACCATTTCCCGCTCGGACACGTACCCGTACATCGACATCCGCGAGGATGACGTGGTGATGGGCCACGAGGCCACCGTTTCACGCGTCAGCGAAGAGCAGCTCTTCTATCTGATGTCCCGCGGAATGCCTGAAGACGAGGCCATGGCCATGATCGTGCGCGGCTTCATCGAGCCGATCGCCCGTGAATTGCCCATGGAATACGCTCTTGAGCTGAACCGCCTGATTGAACTGCAGATGGAAGGGTCCGTCGGTTAACAATGACTGATATCACTACTGAAAAGGCGCGCATCGGCGCGCCCTCGGCCCAGCCGTTTATCAACGGCTTCACCGAGGAAGGCGAGAACCTTTCGCCCGTCAACACCGGAACAAACACCAGCACGACGTCGGAGCAGCCTTCTGCTGGTCCACTCGGCGGCGCTTCGGCCAAGAGCCACTCTCATGGTGGCGGCGTCGGCATCCCCGACAGCTCCCGCGCAGGGCGTCTGACTTCTTATAAGAAGGCAGACTTCAAGCCGCTGAACGGCCTTGAGGAAGACTGGCGGTTCACTCCGTTGAAGCGACTGCGCGGCCTTCACACGGACGTCCTTAACGGCGAAGCTCCGGCTGTCAGCGTCACCGCACCGGCCGGCGTCGTTGTTGAAACCGTTGGCCGCGATGACAAGCGCATTGGCCAGGCGGCCATCCCCGAGGACCTTGTGTCCGCCAACGCGTGGGAGAACTTCGCCGAGGCCACTGTGGTCACCGTTCCTGCCGAGCTGCAGGCCGAGAGCGAAGTTTCCGTCCTGATCACCGGCGCCGGTGAGGCACCTTCGGCCCAGCACATCGTGATTGTGGCAGAACGCTTCTCCAAGGCAGTGGTTGTTCTGGATCACCAGGGCTCCGCTGTTGTCTCCGAGAACGTGGAGATCATTGTTGAGGACGGCGCTGAGCTGACCGTTGTCTCCCTGCAGGAATGGGCAGATAACGCGGTTCACGCGTCATCCCAGCAGGCAAAGATCGGCCGCGACGCGAAGTTCAAGCACATCGTTGTCAGCCTTGGTGGCGACCTCGTTCGCGTCACGCCGTCCACGCGTTTCACGGCTCCCGGTGCCGACGTCGAAATGTTCGGCCTGTACTTCGCCGACGCCGGACAGCACCTTGAGCAGCGCCTGTTCGTTGACCACGCAGTGGCCAACTGCAAGTCGCGCGTTCTTTACAAGGGCGCCCTTCAGGGCCGTAATGCACACAGCGTGTGGGTTGGCGACGTCCTGATCCGCAAGGAAGCAGAAGGAACGGATACCTACGAGGCCAACCGTAACCTGGTGCTCACCGACGGTGCACGGGCCGACTCGGTTCCCAACCTTGAAATCGAAACCGGCCTGATTGAGGGTGCGGGCCACGCCAGCGCCACCGGACGTTTCGACGACGAGCACCTGTTCTACCTCATGGCCCGCGGCATCCCGGAAAAGGTTGCCCGCCGCTTGGTGGTCCGAGGCTTCCTCAACGAGATCATCCAGCAGATCAAGGTCCCGGCGATCGAAGATCGCCTGACCGCAGCCGTTGAGCGCGAACTCGCCGCGACCGACAACTAAGACAGGCCAGGCAGAGCAACAATGAGTGAAGAAACCAAGGGCGAACTGGTATGCAACGCCAATGACATCCAGGTCAAGCAAGCGCTGCGTGTCCTGATCGATGACTACCCCGTAGCCATCGTCAAGGATTCGATGGGCGAGATCCACGCCATCGCCGATACCTGCTCGCATGCGGACATCTCGTTGTCCGAGGGTGAGGTTGAAGGCTGCGCGATCGAATGCTGGGGACACGGTTCCCAGTTCGACCTCCGCAGCGGACAACCTCTCCAGCTGCCTGCTTATGATCCCGTCCCGGTTTTCGCCGTCACCATCGACGGAGACGACGTTTACGTGGATGTGACCAACGTTGTGAACGGCGCTTCGGTAGATCACTACTGAGCGCCCAGTACCGCCAGACTTACGAACGGAAAGAAAGAAGAGCATGTCAACTCTTGAGATCAAGGACCTGCACGTCAGCATCGAGACGGAACAGGGCACCAAGGAGATCCTGAAGGGCGTCAGCCTCACCATTAAGACCGGTGAAACACACGCCATCATGGGTCCCAACGGCTCGGGTAAGTCCACTCTTGCCTCCACCATCGCCGGACACCCGCGCTACAACGTCACCAGCGGCACCATCACGCTGGACGGCGAGGACGTTCTGGAAATGAGCGTCGACGAACGCGCCCGTGCAGGCGTCTTCCTGGCCATGCAGTACCCGGTGGAAGTTCCCGGCGTGACCATGACCAACTTCCTGCGCACCGCCAAGACCGCGATCGACGGCGAAGCGCCGGCTCTGCGCACGTGGACCAAGGACGTCAAGGCTGCCATGCAGCAGCTCCGTATCGACGCCGATTTCGCACAGCGTAACGTCAACGAGGGCTTCTCCGGTGGTGAGAAGAAGCGTGTTGAAATCCTTCAGCTGGAACTCTTCAAGCCGAAGTTCGCCATCCTTGATGAGACCGACTCAGGCCTTGACGTGGACGCCTTGAAGGTTGTCTCCGAGGGCGTCAACCGCGCCCACGAAGAGGGAAACATGGGCACGCTGCTCATCACCCACTACACCCGCATCCTGCGCTACATCAAGCCGGACTTCGTTCACGTGTTCGTTGACGGCAAGGTTGTTGAAGAGGGCGGCCCCGAGCTCGCAGACCGCCTTGAAGACGAGGGCTACGACCGCTACGCCCCAGGCGCCGGCGTTGCCGTTGCTCCTGCTGTGCAGGCCTAGTTAGGATCGTTCCATGACCGAAATCAACACGGCGCGAACCAGCCTCGAGGACGTCGAGGAAGCGCTCAAGGACGTCATTGACCCCGAGCTCGGGGTCAATATTGTGGACTTGGGCCTCCTTTACGGACTCAAGTACTCCGACGACGACGGCGCGCTCCTGATCGACATGACACTGACCACGGCGGCCTGTCCGCTGACGGACGTGCTTGAAGAGCAGGTTGGCAAGTCCCTTGACGGCGTAGTTGATGACTGGCGCCTGAACTGGGTATGGATGCCGCCATGGGGTCCCGAGCGGATTACCGATGACGGCAAGGACCAGATGCGGGCCCTCGGCTTCAACATCTGATCAGCATTCGCCCGCTCAGCGGGTATAAGGAAGGGTTCCGGGTATATCACCCGGAACCCTTCCTTTTTCATTTCGTCGTGCCTTATGGAGCAGTTACACCGAAGGTGTCGCACTTGTTGATGTCTCCGGTGGTGTACCCCTGATAGAACCATTTCTGCCGTTGTTCGCTGGAACCGTGCGTCCATGACTCGGGTGAGACGCGGCCGGTGGCTGCTTCCTGGATGCGATCGTCGCCGACTGCGGAAGCGGCGGAGAGCGCATCCTGCAGGTCCTGCTGGGTGAGGGGGTCAAGGAACGGTTTGCCGCTGGCGTCCGTTTGAGTCGTGGCATGCCGGACCCACAGCCCCGCATAGCAATCAGCTTGGAGTTCCACCCGGACGGCTCCTGATTGGGGCCCCTGCGGGTCCTGTTGCGCCTGATCAAGGTTTCCGAGGACATTCTGGATATGGTGTCCAAACTCGTGAGCCACTACATATTCCTGTGCAAGAGGACCACCGGAGGAGCCAAAGCGGGTCACCAGTTCATCGAAGAAGCCGGGGTCGAAGTAGGCAGTGGTGTCTGCAGGGCAGTAAAACGGACCCACGGCACTCGTGGCAGCCCCACAGCCGGTGTTGGTGGCTTCGCTGAAGATCACTGTCTTTGGACGCGGGTACTGGACGTTGTAGTCCGCCAGGTAATCAGGCCAGAATGCATTCAGACTGTTCACCGTGCCGGTGATCCGACAGTCCAGTCGTTTGTCCGCGTCGGCACCGGTCTGGCATTCCTGGAGGCCGCCTGCTCCCGCACTGCCGCTTTCGACGGCGGGGGGTTGGCCTCCGCCCCCGGTCAGGTCCCCAAGGATGTTGGGATTGATGCCAAAGAGTGCCAGGAGCAGCACCACTATGCCGCCGCCGATGCCACCACCTATTTTTGTCCCGCGGCCCATGCCACTGCCGCGTCGGTCCTCCACCTGGGAGGGGTCAAGCTGTGCGCCGTCATTGAAACTCATACAGTCAGAATAGACGTCACTTTTGGTGCCCGGTGCCGGACACTGCCGTAAAATTGTTTGGATGCCTTTCCTGGATAAACTTCAGCTCTGGGCCGAGGAGCGCCCCCACCACACCGCCGTCGTTGTGGGTAGCGGCCGGCTCACCTGGTCGGGACTCCGCGACGCCGCAGCCGGCCTGGTGGGGTCTGCCCCAGCCACTACTGTTCTGGCTGAGCCCAACTCTGTCCGCTTCGTGGAACGCTATGCGGCTGCTGTTGCGGGGGAGCGTCGCTGTGCCGTTCTGGACCCGGAGTGGCCTGCACCGATGATCGATGAAGTTTCTTCCCGCGTCCTCGGGACCAGCAGGCCGGTTGAGGCGGAACTGGTGGACGGGGATCCGGCGAGCACCTTCCTTATCGGCTTGACGTCCGGGACCACGTCGGTTCCCAAAGCCTTCACCAGGTCCCGGCGTTCATGGCAGATGTCGTTCGAGGCCTCCGTAGAGTTTTTTGGCCTCTCACAGGACGATCGGACCCTTGCCCCCGGGCCGTTATCGGCCAGCCTGAACCTCTACGCCCTCTCGGAGTGCCTGTACGCGGGCGCAGCTTTTCACACCCTTGAATCCTTCGACGTCGGCGACGCCCATGCTGCCATCAACCACGATGGCATCACCCGCCTGGTCCTGGCTCCCACGGCGCTGAGGTTGCTTAGCGAGAGGGGATTGGCCGGGGACGTTGATGCTTCCGGCATCCGCAGCATCATCTGCGCGGGTTCCAAGTTGGATGCCCGTACGTTGGAGGCGGCTCGTCGGTGGGCTCCACACGCGGCCATCTTCGAGTACTACGGTGCCTCTGAGTTGAGCTTTGTCTCCGGTACCCGACTGGCTGCGGGTGAACCGTTGGACGCCGGCGGTACAGGCATCGGCCTGCCATTTCCGGGGGTAGAGCTGAACATCCTCGATGACGCGGGCAGGGCACTCCCGGAGGGCGAGCACGGAAACATTAGTGTCCGCAGCCCAATGGTCAGCAACGGCTACCTGTGGGGCGACGACGGGCAGGCCTTGCGATGCCTGGATGGCTGGTACACGGTGGGAGACCAGGGCTTTCTGGAGAACGGTACCCTTCACATCCTTGGCAGGCGCTCGGACATGATCATCACCTCGGGAAAGAACGTCTACCCGCATGAGGTTGAGCTTGCCGTCGCATCCGTACCCGGTGTGGATGTTGCTGTTGCCGCTGGTGCGCCCGACGACATCCGCGGCCAAAAGGTGATTGCCGGCGTCGTTCCTGCCTGTGGTGCGCTTACTGCCACCCAGCTCCGCACGGGCCTGGATGGGCTGCTGGCACGGGACAAATGGCCAGTGCAGTACTTCGTGTTGTCGGAACTGCCCATGACGGACCGGGGCAAGATCAGCAGAAAAGTCCTCCTGGACTGGGTCAAGAATCATGACCCCCGGGCGCGGGCCCTTGCATAGCGGCGAGCCCTTGCATAGCGGCGGGCCCTTGCCTATGGCGAAGTCTTTGAGCAACCGTTCAGGTTTGCTCAGCGGATCCGATGAGGCACGGCAGCCGGTGATCATTGCTGCGCTGAGGTCGCCGATTTGCCGCGCCAACGGTCAGCTGAAGAGTCTCCGCGCGCCGGACCTCCTGGCACCTTTACTGGAGTCCCTCGTGGAAGCAGTAGGGGTGGAGCCCGGGGACGTGGAGGACGTGATCATGGGGAACGCCGTGGGCGGCGGCGGGAATGTGGCCAGGTTCGCCGCGCTCCAGGCTGGTTTGCCCATCAGTGTTCCAGGCATCACTGTTGACCGCCAGTGCGGCTCCGGCCTTGACGCCATTGCTCTGGCATCCCGGCTGGTTGCCGCCGGCGGTGACCCGCTGTTTCTGGCTGGCGGCGTTGAGAGTATTAGTACTGCGCCGGTACGGGCAAATAGGAGCGACGACGGCGGACTCGACTTCTACTCCCGGGCCAGCTTTGTGCCGCAACGGTTCGGGGACCCTGACATGGGTGTTGCGGCGGAGAACGTCGCACGTCAATTCGGCGTGACGCGCCAGAGACAGGACGAGTACGCTCTCCGGAGCCATCATCGAGCCGTTGAAGCCGCCAGAACGGGAGTCTTTGCGGAGGAGATTGTTCCGCTTCAAGGCAAAGAAAAACTGGTGGACTCTGACGATGGCCCCAGGGCTTCACTGCGCGCCCCGCTGATGGCGAGGTTCCCTGCAGCATTCGTGGCGGGCGGTTCAGTCACGGCAGCGAACTCATGCTTCGACGCGGACGCAGCGTCCGCCGTCGTCGTGACGTCGCTGAAACGCGCCCGTGCGCTTGGCGCGGTTGACGGGATGGTGGTTTTGGGCTGCCACACTGCGGGGGTTGATCCGGAACTCCTTGGTATCGGAGCCGCCCATGCTGCCCAAGGGCTTCTGGAGCGCCACGCACTGGCCGCAGCAGAGATTGATCTGGTGGAGTTCAACGAGGCCTTCGCCTCCCAGGCCATCGCCTGCCTGGAGTACCTGGGAGTTGATCCTCAAAAAGCGAACCTTGACGGCGGAGCGCTGGCCTTGGGTCATGGCTACGGAGCCTCCGGCGCGGTCCTGGTCACCCGCTTGATGGCGCAGGCGCGCCGCAGCCATGCATTGCGGGGCGAGAGCGCGCTGGCGTTGGCAATGATCAGCATCGCGGGAGGCATGGGAACCGCAGCTTTGCTGCAGTACATACGGCTCTAGCACCATGGTCCAGGCGCCTCCCGGCTTAGTCCCTCTCCGGTTCCCCCAGCCCACGGGCTGCCAACGCGTCACCGGTCTGGCGGGCATACGCCACTGTAGTGATGAAGACGGGAAGTACCAGTGCGCGGGGATTGCGTTCAAGGCCGCGTGCCCGCGCTGAGTCCCGCACGTCAGAGAATGCGCCAGCGATGAAGGGGATGCTCCTGAGCATTACGGCGATAGTCAGGGCGAAACGTTCCGGGTCGGCACCGAAACGACGGAATGGTTTTGCCATGGCCACCACGCCGTCAAGCAGGTCCTGCACGGGAGTTGTTGCCGTCAGGACTGATGCTGCCACCACACAGACGAGCACGTTCAGCACTATTCGGGCCGCCGTGGGCCCACCGAGTTGCCACCATTGAAAGAGTCCAATTACCAGCAGGATAGGCGCCACTAACCAGATAGCCCGGAGAAGTCGATGGAAGCCGGCGCCGGTGAGCAAGAACATTCCGCACATGATGAGGAAAATCATCAGCGAAACGGCCCAGTCCACAATAAGGAAGGACGCCGCTCCGCAGGCCGCCACCACCAGGAACTTCGCCCATAGGGGAGTGCGGTGGATGATCGAATCTCCACGAACATAGTTCGCAATCAAGAAACCATGGCCTCTCACTTGGACACATCACCCAAGCGGGCACCAGGCAGCGGAGCCGCGCAGAGCTCACGGTATCGGGCGACGCCCCCGGCAGCATCGCCGTCGAACACGATGCGCCCGGCCTCCACCACCAGCACCCGGTCCATATCAAGCGCGAGGTCGAGATCATGCGTGGACATGATGACCTGCTGGCCCAGTCCTGCTACCGTACGCCGCAGGAGTTCGCGGTTCCGGAGGTCCAGGAGAGTGGATGGTTCGTCCAGAACCAGCACAGCGGGTTCGACGGCAAGGACTGCGGCCAGGGCCAGCAGCTGCCTTTCCCCGCCGGAAAGTTCATAGATGCTTTGATCGGCCAGATGCAGCAAGCCGAATCGATCCAGGACTACTTCTGCCCGGGCCGCCCGCTCCTTCGAATTCCTGATGGAACGGCGCAGGGACAGTTCAACGTCTTCCCGGCCAGTGGGCATCACCAGTTGGGACAGGGGATCGGTGAAAACGAAACCCACATTGCCCCGGACACGACGGACGTCGGCAACAGTGTTGTCCCCGTGGACCGCTACAGAGCCTTCACTCGGTTCAACCAAGCCATTGATGAGCCTCAGGAGCGTGGACTTCCCGGAACCGTTGGCACCGATTACTCCGATCCGGCGCTCTGTCAGGTTCAGGGAAAAATCGTGCAGCAGGGTTTTGGGCGTGTCGCTGCCATCGACTGTGACACGCACCGAAACCCTGCTGAAACTGATGGAATTCATGGAGCGATTGTTTCCGTTTTACTTGACCCGACGTACCAGGACATCCGGGAAGGCTTTGTGGATTGCCATGGCGATGATCACAGCCAGGACGTTCTTAATGATATCTCCGGGGACAAAGGGGAGATCGGCGAGGAAGGCCTTGGGAAAGTCCAACTTGGCGTTGACCATCATGCCAAGGACACCCAAAGCGTGGATGACAACGATGCTGCTGACCATGGTTGCAGCGAAGAGCCACAGGGCACGGAACTTCACCGTCCTGCGGATGACCACCGATGCGAGGTAGCCGGTTGCGGCTGCCGCCATCGGAAACGCAATGATGTAACCGGCAGAGGGCGTGGCGAGGATGCCCAACCCGCTGCGGCCTCCACTGAAGATCGGCAGCCCGGCGAAACCAAGCAACACATACAGCCCGACGGCGGCGAACCCGCGCCCGGCTCCCAGCACCAATCCGCTGAGCATCACCGTCAGGGTCACCAAAGTAATAGGAACACCAAGGGCGCCCACCGGGATGCCGGGGAGGATCGCGGAGGCAGCTACGAGGGCAGCGAAAACAGCAATAAGGCCAAGGTCGGTGGCAGTCCAGCGTTTTCGGGAGGATGCGGTGCGCTGAGGCGTGTCAACGGAAGTGGAAGAGTTGGTCTGGCTCATGACGGTCCTATCGGATGTAATGCGATGCGATGAAAGTTCTTGTTTCCCCTGTTCTTGAGAGTACGGAGGGGACGGCAGCGGGATTTTGGAGTCTTTCCACAACACTGGCCCGGAATTCTTTGGCCGTCGGCACAGTTTTCTCCTTTGCTGGCCCGATGTCAGGCCGCGGCCCGGGTACCGGTAGACTTGAACAGGCTGTTCTCACGGCCACCCCGCCGCACTTATCGGACCCACCGGTCCCCGCGAGCGTTCCCCATTGAAAGGCATCACCCGAATTGATTACCGTCCAGGACCTCGAACTCCGCGCCGGCGCACGCCTGCTCATGGACCAGGTCAACTTCAGGGTGGACAAAGGGGACAAAATTGGACTCGTCGGGCGTAACGGCGCCGGCAAGACCACCCTTACCCGGGTCCTCGCAGGCGAAGGGCTTCCCGCAGGCGGTAAAGTCACCCGCAGCGGTGAGATCGGTTACCTGCCGCAGGATCCCCGGACCCCGGACATGGAACAGCTGGCACGGGACCGCATCCTTTCCGCTCGCGGCCTCGATGTAGTGGTAGGCAAGCTGAAGAAGGCCCACGAGGACATGGCCAGCGATGACGCCGCCGTCCAGCGCAAAGCAATGAACCGCTATGACCGGCTTGAGGCTGAGTTCCTCTCCGGTGGCGGTTACGCAGCGGAAGCTGAAGCCGCCGCCATCTCCTCAAACCTTGCGCTGCCGGACCGTCTCCTCAACCAGCCCCTCAAGACCCTCTCCGGTGGCCAGCGCCGCCGTGTGGAACTGGCGCGCATCCTTTACTCCGATGCCGAGACCCTGCTGCTGGACGAACCCACAAACCACCTCGACGCCGACTCCATCACGTGGTTGCGCGACTTCCTCAAGAACCACCAGGGTGGCCTGATCGTGATCAGCCACGACACGGACTTGCTCGAAGCAACCGTCAACAAGGTGTTCTTGTTGGATGCCAACCGTGCCCAGATCGACTACTACAACATGGACTGGAAGCGCTACTTGCTCCAGCGCGAAACGGATGAGCGCGCCAGGAAGCGTGAACGCGCCAACGCAGAAAAGAAGGCCCAGGTCCTGATTGACCAGGCAAACAAGATGCGCGCCAAGGCAACCAAAGCTGTTGCAGCCCAAAACATGGCCAAGCGTGCTGAACGGCTCCTGAGCGGTTTGGAGGCCGTGCGCGAAAACGACCGCGTGGCCGCACTGCGCTTCCCTGATCCATCACCTTGCGGCAAGACACCGCTGACCGCGGAAGGGCTGAGCAAGTCCTACGGTTCCTTGGAGATTTTCACAGACGTGGACCTGGCCATCGACCGAGGCTCCAAGGTGGTTATTCTTGGCTTGAACGGCGCCGGTAAGACCACCCTGTTGCGCATGCTTGCCGGCGTGGACAAGCCGGATACCGGCGACATCATCCCCGGGCATGGCCTCAAGGTGGGCTACTACGCCCAGGAACATGAAACGCTCGACGTCGACCGCACGGTCCTGGAAAATATGCGGTCTTCGGCTCCGGACATGAAGGACGCTGAAGTCCGCGGCATCCTGGGTTCGTTCCTGTTCTCCGGCGACGACGTCGACAAACCTGCCGGCGTCCTTTCCGGCGGCGAAAAGACCCGCCTGGCCCTGGCTACTATCGTGGCCTCCAGCGCCAACGTGCTGCTCCTCGATGAGCCCACCAACAACCTGGACCCCGCCAGCCGTGCCGAAATCCTGGGCGCGCTCAAGAACTACAGCGGCGCAGTGGTCATGGTCAGCCACGACGAAGGCGCAGTGTCAGCGTTGAATCCGGAACGCGTTGTTTTGCTTCCGGACGGCGTAGAGGACCACTGGAACGAAGACTACCTGGACCTGATCACGCTCGCTTAAGCCTGCCTGGCGGTCCGCTGCGCGGTGCTGTGTGGTTGCGTGCGCTGGCTTGCGTCCGCTGCGCGGCGTGGTTGATGTGCCGCGTGCTCGCTCGTTCCTCGCTTGGACGCACGCTACGCACATCAACCTCTCCGCTCCGCTGGTGGCCAAGTCACCTCATGCGAGTTATCGAACCGGCAGGGGTTCGGCGGCGGTGATGCGTGCTAGTTCTTCGTAGCTGATGGAAAACATGGAGTTGTGGTCTCCGGCTCCTGCCCACAGCAGTGGGTGTTCTTGGAGTGAAGTGTCCAGGATGGTTCTTAGCTTCTTTGGGTGGCCCAGTGGCGCTACTCCGCCTACCTCCTGGCCGGTGTGTTCCAGCACGAAGTCGGGCTTGGCGCGGCGAATCTTTGCTGTGCGCAGTTGTGTCGCTACCAGTTGCGTATCCACCTTGGCCGCACCACTGGCGAGGATGAGCAAAGGTGCGCCATCGAGCTCGAAAATCAGGCTGTTGGTGATGGCAGCAACTTCGCACCCCAGAACAGCGGCAGCGGCGGCCGCCGTCGGGACCTTGTCCTCGAAAATCCGGACGGTGTCCTGAGCGCCGGCAAGAATCAACGCTGACTTTACGTTGAGGACAGAGCCAGGGATTGAATCAGTAGCCTTGTGCATCCAGGATTGCGTCTTCCTCTTCTTCGGACGTTGGCCGCTTGTTCTTACGCGGAGCAGGCGCGCGCTTGGGAGGAGTACCTCCGGCTGCGAGAATCTGTTCGTCCTCTTCCTCTTCAGCATCAATTGCAGCGTTTCGGGCCTGTTGCCGTGCCGCGTAGCCAAAGCCGATGAACATCAGGACGCCAAAGGCGAACCATTGTAAAGAGTAGGAAAGGTGTGTTCCTTCTTCAGTGGCAGGCTTGGGGAAGGGAGTGGGCATCGGCTGCACCGACGGATTTTCACTGGCAAGTTGCCCGTACGCACCTGTGGCGATCGGATAGGGAAGTTCTCCTGCGAAGCTCGCCAGGTCAATGGAGGCCAGCTGACCATCCACCGCGCCACGGTCCAACTTGGGTTCGGCGGGCTTAAGGCGTGCCACCACTGTGACTTCACCCGTGGGAGGAGCCGGAATAACGTCAGGGCGGCCTGGCGTGTTGTTGCCGATGGGCAGCCAACCGCGGTCGATTACCACAGCTTCGCCGGTGGTCAGCCTGAAAGGAACAACGACGTCGTAGCCCGGCTGGCCGTTGAGGGGCCGGTTGCGCACAACCCTCTGGCCATCCAGGTCATAGCTGCCGCGCAGCTCAACCTGCGTCCATTCCCTTTCAGGGTCCAAGGTGTCGAATTGGCCCTTGATCTCCGAGTACGGGATGGGGGTGGCCGAGTAGTTACTCACCACGCGATTGATTTCCGCCAGCGTTTCAGCCCTGCGGTCCATCTGCCAACGGCCCAGGAAAACACAGGCTGTGGCGAAAATAACAGCCAGCACGAAGTACCCCAGCCACTTGCTGGAGAACAGAAAACGGTACATTCAGCCAGCCTCATTCGCTGTTGTTTGACTGGCCGTAAACGGGAGAATTTCTTTCCAGAGGCCACGCGTCTGCAGGTAATCCTCCAGCCAGTCCCGGTGTTCACCGCACGAAAGCCACACCTTACGGCGATCGGGGGTGTGAATGCGCGGATTGTTCCACAAGAGCTGCCACTCTGCGCCGGCACGGCACCCTTTGCGGGAGCACGTGGCCGGTCCTGTGGCGCGTTCGGACTCCCCGCTGGCCCTACCTTGGCCGCCGAGGTTGAAAATATTCATGAAGCCGCCCGTTCGTCGCCGGGATGTCCGGCCTCGCTCGCATGGCCCGTGGCGGGGCCTTCTGGTTTGCCCGGTGTTTCGTCATCCACCAGTTCCCCTTGGAGTACTGTTGGCGCGTCCACAGGAGGTTCTTCAGGCTCGGGGGAGCGTTCAAGTTCAGGGACGGCCACGTAGTCCAGCAAGGACTCACTGTGGTCCTCGGCTTTGTCATTGCCGTTGGCTATCACCACCGCAATCCACGGCAGGAAGACAGCGCCTGCGATGGCAATGATCTTGAACCAGCCATCAACCACGAAAATCAGAATGATGCAGACCATGCGAATACCCATGGCTACCGCGTACTTGATCATGCGATCACGCATGTCTTCGGAGTGCGCGGCAGCGGCATCCGTGATGCTGTGGACCTCGGGGTCGCCGGAAAAAGCGTCCGGTTCCCCGGGCACTTGCTGCAGGGGACTGTTTTCTCGTGTCACAACTGAATCATCACGCTCCAAAGGCCTTCCCCAATTCTCTCACCAAGGGCGTACCCACCCAAACCGCGCTGATCACCGGTTACCCGCCGGTTGCGGCGGGCTGCAGATAGGATCAACACAGGAAAATCCCTCTCTCTCATAGCGGCATGGCAATGCCGCGGAACCTGGAGCGAAAGCATGTCTGAAGCAGCATCCACCGGCCGCAGCGTCCTCATTACCGGCGGCAACCGGGGCATTGGCCTCGCTATTGCCGAATCGTTCCTTGCCAACGGCGACAACGTTGCCGTCACCTACCGAAGTGAATCAGAACTGCCTGAGGGGATCCTGGGGGTTAAGGCCGACGTCACGGACGAGGCGTCAATCGACGCTGCATTCAAAATCGTTGAAGAAGCCCATGGACCGGTGGAGGTCCTGGTTGCCAACGCAGGTATCACCAAGGACACGCTGTTGTTGCGGATGAGCGAGGACGACTTCACCTCAGTTCTGGACACCAACCTCACCGGCGCTTTCCGTGTTATCAAGCGGGCATCCAAGGGCATGATCAGATTGCGCAAGGGCCGCGTCGTCCTCATCTCCTCTGTCTCCGGGCTGTACGGCGCTCCTGGCCAGATCAACTACTCGGCTTCCAAGGCAGGCATGGTGGGCATCGCGCGATCCCTGACGCGCGAACTCGGCAGCCGGGGTATAACGGCCAACGTTGTCGCACCCGGCTTCATCAACACAGACATGACTGCCGAATTGCCCGAGGAAACTCAGAAGTCCTACCTGGCCAGCGTTCCTGCGGGACGCTTCGCCGAAGCTTCCGAGGTAGCAAACGTTGTGCGCTGGATTGCCAGTGACGAGGCCGCATACATTTCAGGAGCCGTGATTCCAGTAGATGGCGGCTTGGGGATGGGCCACTAGGCAACTAGTCTGGACGGCAGTTTTTGTTCGGGAGCCACAACGTATTTCATGCGTCCCGCTGGCAAGATGGAACCCGAGCCCACGGAATTTTGGATGAAGTGAACAAAAGGAGCACGAATGGGAATGCTGGATAACAAGACCGCGATCGTTACGGGGTCCTCCCGCGGAATCGGTGCCGAAGTTGCCAAGATCCTCGCAGGTGAGGGTGCCGCCGTCGTGGTCAACTACCGGCAGAAGGCGCCTCGCGCCAACAAGGTAGTAGCCGGAATCCAGGCATCGGGTGGGCGTGCCGCCGCGGTAGGTGCGGACCTCACTACCGATGAAGGTGTTCACGCACTGGCAAGTACCGCCATGGAGGAATTCGGCTCCCTGGACATCCTGGTCCTCAATGCCTCCGGCGGCATGGAATCGGGCATGGAGGAAGGGTACGCACTCAAGTTGAACCGCGATGCCCAGGTCAACATGCTCAATGCAGCCGTTCCCCTCATGCCCGAGGGCTCCCGGGTGGTCTTTGTCACCAGCCACCAGGCGCACTTTGTGGAGACCGTACCCACCATGCCCGAGTATGAGCCTGTGGCGAAGAGCAAGCGGGCCGGCGAGGACGCCCTGCGCGCTCTCCTGCCCAACCTTGCGGATAAGGGCATCTCTCTTGTTGTTGTTTCCGGGGACATGATCGAGGGCACCGTGACGGCCACTTTGCTTGATCGCTCCAACCCGGGAGCCATTGAAGCGCGCCGCGCAGAGGCCGGCAAGCTGTACTCCGTTGAGGAGTTCGCGGCTGAGGTTGCCAAGATGGTAACCGCCGACGTCGAAACCGGTCACACCGAATATGTGGGCGGTGCCGACTACTTCGACAAGACGTCCGAGTAGCCAGCAGCGCACACCCCTCCAGCAGCGGTCCGGGACACGAGTCCCGGGCCGCTGCTGCGTTAACGAGCGGATACTCCAGGAAAATGACGATTTCATAAATAGTTCAGTTTTTCGCATCACGAAATGCAAATTGTTGTTTCAGTTATATCGCTTTGCATTATGGGATTTCATCTGATTGACTCTCAAAAGCGCCCTCGTCCTTGATTTTATGCGGGCCGCACAACCCAGGTGGAAAGTCCATGCCACGCCTGCCACCTCAGATAGCAGTGGAAGCTTCGCGGAGGACTCACAGGGGCGTTTATTGTCCCATTGCCTTAGGAGCTTTCTTTGGACCTGTTATTGCACGCAGAAGATATTCATGCCTCGTATGAGCATCGACGAATCCTTAAAGGCGTTGCACTTTCGTTAGGACGCGGCGAGATCCTGGGTCTGATCGGAACAAACGGTGCAGGCAAAACCACTTTGATGGGCGTACTGGCCGGTTCCCACCAACACGAAACCGGGCTCATGACCCTTGCCGGGGAAAAGTACGCGCCGGAAGGCATCGAGGAAGCTCAAGCGTGCGGCGTTGGCCTCATCCCGCAGAACTTCACGATCGACCCCCAACTAACCATCGCAAGCGCCATTTTTCGCGGCACTTTCCAGGCCGACAAGCCGCATGGGGAACTCCGCGACCAAGCAAGCGAACTGATACGGGAGATCGGCGTCAGCTTGGATCCCGACGCCAGGATCGGATCGCTCATCCGTGCTGAACAGGCTCTGGTGGAAGTGCTGAGGATGGTTGCCGAAGAAGCTCAGTTGGTGATCATGGACGAGGTGGCTGCCTCGCTTCCTGACCATGACGTCGCCGTACTCCATCAGGTGTTGCGGATGCTGGTCAGTCAAGGACGGGCCATCATTTACATCACGCATCGCCTGGACGAGGTCCGATCCATTGCGCATCGCATAGCCGTCCTCAGGGAAGGCCGGGTGCACAAGATCCTGGAGGCCAGCCGCACCAACGTCGAGGAACTGGCCTTCCTTCTGCTTCAGCATGAGCTCGAAAGCAGCTCCCGGCCCAGCGATGCCCCTGACGGTGATGAACTCCTGCGGGTAGTGGGCCTCGGCATGGAGGACAAAGTTCGCGACGTTACTTTCAATGTGGCCAAAGGCGAGATTTTCGGGCTGGTGGGAACTCATCGCTCAGGGGTCTACGAGCTGGTCGAAGCGCTTGCCGGCGTCCGTCCCGGCACCTCGGGAAACATCTTCATCCACGGCCAGGAAGTGACAGTTCGCACGGTGCAGGATGCCCGCCGCTTGAAAATCGGATACTTGTCCGATGCTGTTGAAGATCCCAGTGGCACAGGGACCATTGTGGAAGGCCTTCAGCTCAGCCCTGATGAGGGAGAGCCGAATCTTCGGGATGAGATCACACAGCTGCGCGGAGTTGCCGACGTGATTCGACGCATGCGCATCAGCACCACCAACATCCACGGAAATATCAGCACGCTGTCGGGCGGCGACCGTCAGAAAGTGCAGCTGGCCAGATGGATGGCCACTGACTGTGATGTATTGATCCTCAGCCATCCAAGCCGCGGCATAGACATCGGCGCCAAGGAAGCCGTTTACCGGATGCTCAACGAGCTCAGCCAAACAGGCGTGGGCATCATCCTCCTGTCCTCCGATCTGTCCGAACTGATCAGCTGGTGCCACAGGGTTGGTGTAATGCGCGACGGCGAACTAGTCACCATCGAGGCTAATGCCAATACCAACGAGGACGTCCTGATACACCATATGTTGGGCGTGAAGTTCGAATCGGGCGGCAGCGATGCGAGGCGTGTGAGGACCTAACCCGAGCGGTCTTCGCTGCGAAAAAAAGGGGGCGGTGGCGCATCACGCGCCGCCGCCCCTTTTGCCGTTCCCAGCGGGACTAGATGGTGATGTCCTTGGCAAGGTTCTTGAGCTTGTGCCGGGCAAGTGCCAGGTTTGCATAGGTGCGGTCCAGCACGAGGTAGACAAATAGGCCCTTTGATCCACTCGAGTTCAGTACGTTGATGAGGTGGTACTGGGTTCCGAGGGTAATCAGGATGTCTTCGATGTCGCTGTTGAGGCTCAAATCGGCCATGGTCCGCAGTTTGGCGCTCACCACGTTTGAGTTCCCTGCTGCAGCAACGCCGAGGTCGAAGCCAGGGCTTCCGCCTTGGGCCAGGGCCATGCCGCTGGTGTAGTCCACCACGGCGGCACCGGTGGATCCTTCGATGGCCAGCAGTTGCTTTATGGCTTCATCCAGTGTGCTCATATCGAGTTGTTCCTGTTCTGTTATGTCATCGGCGGCGTCGGGGTCGTGGGCAGTTGATTGGAATCGGTCGTCGCGTTTCCACCATTTCCAGGTGCGCTCGGAACGGTTCACTTCCTGCCCTCGCAATTTGTCATACCGGCCTGCCGCTTTCTCCGCGGGAGTTAATGATGAGGGTCTTACTTTACACAACAAATACCACCGGCAAAGCAAAATACTATTACCGCGACCACGGGTTTTGACCTCATCCTCAAAGGGTGACAATTCCATAAATAATTGCAGTTTCCGCGTCACGAAATTGGCATTAGTGTTTCGCCATGGTTCTTATGCAGCGAAAGAAGGCACCTAGGCACCCGGGTACGGCAAAGCACCGACGCGAAACCACGCCGGTGCTTTGTGGGAGGACAACAAGGCGCCGTAGGGGACGTGACGCCAGGACGTCAGACGTTCGCTATATGCCGCACGGCGTCAAGATACGGCATGGTGATCACTGCATCAGCCACGGCGCGGACAGCTGGCTTGGCATTGAAGGCGACACCTATGCCGGCAGCACTGAGCATGTCAAGGTCATTGGCACCATCGCCCACCGCAATGGTGTGCTCAAGGCCGATTCCCTCAGCCGCGGCCCACTCGCGCAAGTACTTTTCCTTGGCGGCCCGATCGATAACCGCGCCCAGAACCTTACCGGTCAACGCGCCGTCGACGATTTCCAGCTCGTTGGCAATCCAATAGTCCAAGCCAAGGTCATCTGCGATCGGACCCAGGATTTGATTGAATCCGCCGGACACAACCGCCACCACATGGCCGGCCTTCTTAAACGCCGCTACCAGTTCGGCAGCACCAGGGCTGAGGCGCACCTCTTGACGAACAGAATCGACGACGGCGGCAGGAAGTCCGGCGAGGACGGCAACGCGGGCATGCAAACTCCGGGCAAAATCCAACTCGCCGCGCATCGCAGCTTCGGTGACGGCAGCCACTTCTTCTCGCTTGCCCGCGTGAGCTGCCAAGAGTTCGATGACCTCTTGTTGGATCAGGGTGGAATCAACATCCATGATCAAGAGCTTCCGGGAGGCCTCCCGAAGGGCAACAGGGACAACAGCAGTGTCCACCCCTTCTTCTGCGGCCTCTGCGACCAGCCGCCTCATGGTAGCGAGGTCCGCGTCCCCGCTCACTAACAGACCGGCGGTATGGACACCGAAGCGGTCATCTCCGCCGTGTGATTCCGACGACACCGATGCCCCGGCGCCGGCCAGTACTTTGAGCACATTCTCCAGTGATGCGGGGGACAAATTCACGCCGTAGCTGACTGCAGCCAAGTTCGAAGTCATGGCCTCAATCCTACTGAGAGTGCTGCGGGCGCCCGAATTCGTTTCGGCCGCTAGAGCAGGAGTAACACCGGTTATCAGTCATGTGCGTTTTTGTCCTAGTGTCTACTGCTATGAGTGATGTTCTGGAATTGGCTTCCGTCAGCGTTGTCCGAGGCAAGAAGACCCTGCTGGACAAGGTTGACTGGGAAGTCAACGAAGGCGAACGCTGGGTCATACTGGGGCCAAACGGCGCCGGCAAGACCACGCTCCTCCAGATAGCTGCCGCCCGCATGCACCCAAGCAGCGGCAAGGCCGGAATCCTCGATGAGACGCTGGGACGCGTTGATGTCTTTGAACTGCGCCCCCGCATCGGCCTCTCTTCGGCAGCACTGGCCACCCAGATCCCGGAGCACGAAAACGTCCTGAACGTGGTGGTGACCGCAGCCTATGGCGTCACCGGTCGCTGGCGCGAGGGCTACGAGCGCGACGACGAACGCCGGGCTTTCGCCCTGCTCAATGACTGGGGGATGGGACCCCTGTTGAACCGCACCTTTGCCACGCTGTCCGAGGGTGAGCGCAAGCGCGTGCAGATTGCCCGCGCACTGATGACAGACCCGGAGCTGTTGCTGCTCGACGAGCCTGCAGCTGGCCTTGATCTGGGCGGGCGCGAAGAACTGGTACACAAGCTGGGCGAACTCGCCAAGGACGAAGCAGCTCCTGCCATGGTCCTTGTCACCCATCACCTTGAAGAAGTACCGCCTGGATTCACACATGCCATGCTGCTCCGTGAAGGCGGAGTGGTTGCTGCCGGTCCCATCAAGGAAGTCCTCACCGAGGAGCACCTCAGCAACACCTTCGGTCTCGCCCTGGACGTCTCGGAAAGCGGTGGCCGCTACACTGCCACCGCTCGCCGCTAAGCCGGCAGGTCTCAACAGTGGAAATCTTTAGCAGCATCCTGGTCTTTTTCGCGGGCTTGTGGGCCGGTACCATCAACGCGGTGGTCGGTTCCGGCACGCTGGTAACGTTCCCCGTGCTCATTGCCCTTGGCATCACTCCTGTAGTCGCTTCCATGAGCAACGCCATGGGCCTTGTTGCCGGCACAGCGGCGGGAGCCTGGGGATACCGCCGCGAGCTGGCAGGCCGCGGAAGGCAACTTCTGAAGCTGCTGCCTGCGTCATTGCTTGGAGGCATCACAGGCGCTTGGCTGCTGCTGCACCTGCCGGAAAAGGTGTTCCACTATGTTGCCCCGGTCCTGCTGGTCCTTGCCCTCCTGATGGTCCTGTTCCAGCCCAAGCTGCAGGCCTGGGTGCGAAGCAGGGAAGAGAACCCTGAACACGCCATCCGGGACCGGAGCCACGGCATCCTCCTGGTGGTTTTGGTATACCTGGCCGGCGTCTATGGCGGCTACTTCGTTGCTGCGCAGGGCATTCTTTTGGTGGGCATCCTTGGGGTGTTCCTCAGTGGAACCATGCAGAACGCCAACGCCATGAAGAACTTCCTGGTGCTGGGCGTCAACATGGTAGCGGCTATCTCCTATCTTCTCTTTGCCTTTGACCGCATCAACTGGCTCGTGGTCTTGCTCATCGCCGTGAGCTCCACCATTGGCGGGCTTGTCGGTTCCAAAGTAGGCCGGAAGTTGTCTCCCCGGGTTCTCCGGGCGGTCATCTTCACCCTCGGCATGGTGGCCCTTGGCTTCATGATCGCCAACCTGCTGAAATGATCACCCGGTGACCTTCCACTATCTTGAGTCAGCCAATGATCCCCGTGTGACGGACTACACCACGCTCACTGATGTTCACTTAAGAAAATTGCGCGAGCCCCGGGAAGGCATGTACATTGCCGAATCCTCCAAGGTCCTCCGCAGGGCCCTGGCGGCGGGCCACCAGCCGCGTTCCTTTTTTCTGGCGGAGAAATGGCTGGAGGACCTGGACGACGTCTTCAAGGCCCACCCTGACGTCCCGGTCTTCATCGGCAAAGCATCATTGCTCGAAGAAATTACCGGGTTCCATCTACACCGCGGTGCCATGGCTGCCATGCACCGGCCGGCGCCTGTTCCTCTGGCGGACCTTCTGGCAAATGCGCACAGAATTGCCGTTCTGGAGGACATTGTGGACCACACAAACGTGGGGGCGATCTTCCGATCCGCCGCCGCGCTGGGGGTCGATGCTGTCCTCGTTTCGCCACGCTGCGGGGACCCCCTCTACAGACGCAGCGTTCGCGTGAGCATGGGCACCGTTTTCCAGGTGCCCTGGGCGCGACTTGAAAGCTGGCCGGCCGGTCTCAGCCAACTGAAAGTGCAAGGCTTCACTGTGGCGGCCATGGAGTTGACGGACGACGCTGTGGACCTGGACGATCTTGCGGCCCGTGAGATTCCCAAGCTGGCGCTGGTCCTTGGGACTGAAGGGGCGGGCATGAGCGAAGAGACGTTGGCCGCAGTCGATCTAGCCGTAAAAATCCCCATGCGGGCAGGGGTCGATTCCCTCAACGTTGCTGCCGCCTCGGCCGTGGCGTTCTGGGAACTCCGTCCACGCGACTAAGCGAGGTTCGTGCCGGATGGCCGTTTCCGCTATGATTGGTTGTTGGCCCGTCCGCTGAAATGTCCGCATTGCAGCAGAGGGTCACCTCCATTCATACCTGGCAGCTGGCAAAATCCAGCTGCGTGAACAAAAGGTCCCATTATGAAGTCTGATATCCACCCGAAGTACGAAGCTGTTGTTTTCAACGACTTGGCTTCCGGTACGCAGTTCCTGACCAAGTCCACCGTGTCTTCCTCGAAGACCATCGAGTGGGAAGACGGAAACACCTACCCGGTTATCGACGTCGAAATCTCTTCGGAGTCCCACCCGTTCTACACGGGCAAGCAGCGCATCATGGACTCCGCTGGCCGCGTCGAGCGCTTCAACGCCCGCTTCAAGGGCTTCGGCGGCAAGAAGTAACCACTTCACCCCAAGCTTTTTCAAAGCCCGCATTGCTGAATCTTTCGGCAATGCGGGCTTTTGCGTTTTCCGGCAAGATGGAGACCATGACTTCCCACCCGGCCAACGAATCAGACCTCCGCAGCGACTCCTCGCGCCTTCACGGGGAATACAAGGTTCCGGGCGGCAAACTCGTCGTGGTGGACCTGGACATAACGGACGGGCGATTCTCCCGGGTTTCGCTGAGCGGTGATTTCTTCCTGGAGCCTGATGAAGCCCTTGAGGACATCAACCGGGCACTGACCGGCCTACCGGAGAACTCCACAGCGGCAGACATCGCCCAGGCAGTCTCGGCCGGACTGCCCAAAGGTGCCGTGCTCTTCGGTTTCTCCGCCGAAGCGGTGGCTGTGGCAATACGCCGGGCGCTTTCCAAGGCCACCGGATGGGCAGACCACCAATGGGAGGTGATCCCGCCAACAGTTCTGCCCACGCAGGTGAACGTTGCCTTGGATGAGGTGCTCACCACCGAGGTGGGAGATGGCCGGCGTAATCCCACCTTGCGTTTTTGGGACTGGGAAGAACCATCCGTGGTGATCGGAAGCTTCCAGTCGGTGCGCAACGAGGTGGATCCGGACGGCGTCTCGCGGCACGGTATTACCGTGGTGCGTCGCATCAGTGGCGGTGGTGCCATGTTCATGGAATCGGGCAACTGCATCACCTATTCGCTGTACGTGCCGCAGACGCTGGTGGACGGAATCAGCTTCGCCGACTCCTATGCGTTCCTGGATGCGTGGGTGATGGCAGCGCTCGAAAAGTTGGGCATCACCGCCTTTTACGTACCCCTGAACGACATCGCCACCGATCAAGGCAAGATCGGAGGTGCAGCGCAGAAACGGCTTGCGAACGGCGGCATGCTCCATCACGTCACCATGAGCTATGACATCGACGCCGACAAGATGGTGGATGTCCTGCGCATCGGCAAGGAGAAGCTCTCGGACAAGGGAACCCGTAGCGCCAAGAAGCGCGTGGACCCCTTGCGTCGCCAGACAGGCCTTGCACGCTCAGCAATCATTGGCGCCATGAAGGATGTCTTCATGGAGCGCTATGGTGCTGTTGAATCCCGGCTCACCGAAAGCGAGCTCGAAGAGGCCAGGAAGCGCGTGGATGAAAAGTTCGGCACCGAGGAATGGCTGAACCGGGTTCCCTAGGGCTTCCCGGTCAGCTTTCCCCGGTCAGCCGGCCGCTTGGGCGGTCAACGCCCGCAGCAGGTGGTTTCGCTGCTCGATGATTATGCGCCGCAGGGCTCGGGGAGCGTCAGGGTGGTCATGAAGCCACTGGTCCGTCCGCACCAGCACCGGATGCTCGGCAGGCAGCGTGCCTTCGGTATGATCCTGGGCTCCTGGGAAGAGGCCACGGACAATCCGTCCGGCAATTTCAATACTGCGTTCGGACCAGACGCGCTCAAGGCACTCAAAGTAGGGCTCGATGTAGCGTTCCAAGAGATCTGCGGGAGCAGTAACGAACCCGGCTATCGTTGCGCTGAGGATCTCATTGGAAAGACCGGTGCTGTTGACGGTCGAATCCCAGGCTGCTGCCTTGACTGAGGCCTCGGGTCGGGCTGCGGCGGCCAGAGCATGGCCTTCTTTGCCCGAGGCTGTGGTGTCAGAGTCAAGCTCCCGGTCCAGCTCAGCGAGGGACGCCTGTCCATGGGCTGCCAGTGCCTGCCACAGGCTCCACCGCAGTTCAGCGTCCACAGCCAGGCCTTCAACCACGGTGGTGCCTTCCAGGATTTCCCGCACCAGGCCTTGTTGGCTCTCTCCGTGCCGGGAGACGTCGGCCAGAGTCCTGGCCCAGGCGAGTTGCTGATCAGAGCCGGGTGCAGCACACCTAAGCTGCTCAGCGGCTACTCCCAGAAAGCCTTTTCGCACACGGGCGCGGGACTCCGCGGCCACGTACCGTTCAATGGCGCCTGCAGCGTTGCCCAGCACATTAAGCAGGACACCTATGCCCGTTTCAGAGGGCGCAAACTGCTCGACGGCGGATACGTAGCGCGCCGCTGGAGTGACGCCATCCCGCGCGGAATCCCAGAGCGCGGTCCAGCAAAGAGCACGTGCCATGGGGTCCGAAATCCTGTTCAGGGATGTCCGCACTGTGTGCTCGGATTCGCTGTCCAACCGGACTTTGACGTAGCTGAGGTCATCATCGTTGATCAGAAGCAGCGCTGGCCGGCGCTTTCCCTGCAATTCGGTCACCAGCGTGCTGGGACCGGCAACATCTACGTCGATGCTTTCCGTCCGGACCAAGGCACCGGCCGCGTCGGCGTCATACAAGCCCAGCCGCATACGATGCGGACGGAGTTCCTGGTGCCCGGTGAGGGGATCGATGGCTTCTTGTTGGAGCGCCACGGTACCCATGACTCCGCCGTCTTCAGCGATGTCGGCGGCAATGGTTGAGATTCCGGATGTTTGCAGCCACTGGCGTGCCCACTGGGCAAGGTCCCTGCCCGAGGCAGCACTGAGCGCCTGGAGGAGGTCCCGCAGGGACGTGTTACCGAATTCGTGGTCACGGAAGTACTGGCGGGACCCGGCGATGAAGGCATCAAAACCCACATAGGCCACTAGTTGCTTCAACACCGATGCGCCTTTGGCGTAGGTGATGCCGTCAAAGTTCTGTTTGGCGGCCTCAAGGTCCGGGATGTCCGCCACGATCGGGTGGGTGGTGGGCAATTGATCCTGCACGTAGGCCCAGGCTTTGCGCTTACTGGCGAAATTTACCCATGCCGTGTCCCAGTCGGTAGCGCGGTCCACGCCCAAGGTTCCCATGTAGTCGGCGAACGATTCCTTAAGCCAAAGGTCATCCCACCAGTTCATGGTCACAAGGTCCCCGAACCACATGTGTGCCATCTCGTGCATGAGGGTATTGGCTCGTGCCTGGTACTGGGCATCAGTGGCGCGCGAGGCGTAAACATACTTCTCGGTAAACGTCACCAGCCCGGGGTTTTCCATGGCGCCAAGGTTGTATTCAGGCACAAACGCCTGGTCATACTTGCCCCATGGGTAGGGGTAGGCGAAGAGGTCGTTGAAGAACGCCAGCCCGCTCTTGGTCAGCCGGAATAGTTCGTCGGTGTCGAATGAGCCTGCCAAGGAGGCGCGGCAGAAAAGTGACAGCGGCACATCAAGCCGGGTGCCGTCGTCGAGCATTGCTCCCCAGTGATCCGTGGCCTTGAAGTACGGGCCGGCGAGCACCGTGGTGATGTAGGTGGACATTCGCTTGGTGGTGGCAAAATCCCACAGCACGGCAGAGGAGTCGCCGGCCACCGGCGTGCGCGCCTCCTCCACCCCATTGGACGCAACTTCCCATCCGACGGGGGCAATGACGTGGAAAGAAAATTCGGCCTTGAGGTCCGGCTGCTCGAAGTTGGCGAAGACGCGGCGACTGTCCGCGGGCTCGTATTGCGTGTAAAGATAGCATTGGCCATCCGCGGGATCCACGAAGCGGTGCATGCCCTCACCGGAGCGGCTGTAGAGCGCTGTCCCGGTAACGGTCACGGAGTTTTCGGCATCGAGGCCTTCCAGGATGATCCTGTCGCCGTCCACCACTGTTCCCACGTCCAGTCCACGGCCGTTCAGCACCACTGATTGCACACCGCCGCCAATGAAGTCCAGGAAGGTAGCGGTGCCGGGGTCGGCTGAGAAGGAGACCGTGCTGGTGCTCGAATACCCGGCGACAGCGGGATCTGCCGCGTCGCGGACATCGAGGGTGACGTCGTAGCTGTGGGTGGTGATCAGGGCTGAACGGATTGCGGCTTCATCGCGCGAGAGATTGTGATTCGACACACAGCTATCTAATCATGACCCATGCAGCCCCAAGGCCCAGGGAGGCGATGAGCAGCCACGAGCCCAGTGCCACCAGAACGGCGCGCCCTCCTGTGTGTATCAACGTGCGTACCCGCACGGCCGAACCCAGCCCGAACAGCGCCGTTGCCAAGAGAATGTCTTGGACAGCGGCCGCAATTTCCAGTCCGGCGTGCGGTGCCCAACCCAGTGATCGAAGTGCCACCATAGATAGGAAACCCACCACGAAAAGTGGGACGACAGGCGGGAACCGCCCCTCGGAGCCATCAGCAGGATCATCTCCGCCATTATTTCGTTTCCTCATGTGGACCACCCGTTGGTGCACCCCGGCGGCAGCCGCGACCGGCGCCAGCAGAACCACGCGCGTCAATTTGACGACGACGGCGATCGCCAGTGCCGAGGTACCGGCGGTCTGCGCCGTGGCCACCACCTGGCCGACGTCATGCACGGAGGCACCGGTCCACGCCCCGAATTGTTCGGGATTGAGGTTCAGTGGATGCATGAGCAGGGGCAGAACACCGATTGCGAGGGTGCCGCAGAGTGTCACCAGAGCTACCGGGAGCACGGTGTCTTGATGCTTGATCCGGCGCACAGCTGCCATGGCCCCGATCGCGGACGCCCCGCAAATGGAAAAACCTGTGGCGATCAGGAGGGCAGCTTCTCCGGGGAGGCGCAGAAGACGCGCCAACCCGTAAGTCCCGGCGAAGCTCACCAACACCACAGCGGCGATCAGCAGGAGGGACAGCCACCCAAGGCCGAGGACATCACCGATGCTGACCTTGAGGCCGAGCAGCACGATCCCGGCACGCATGAGGTGCTTACCTGCGAAGTCGAGTCCTGGCCGGGCGCGCCCCGCGGTGAGAACAGCAGTGCCCGGTATATTTGCTGAGAGCAAGCCCAACGCAACAGCGAGTGTCATGGCCGGGACAGCCGGAAAAACGCTATGGATGGCGAAGGCAAGACCCGTTGCGGCGATGCTCAGGACCAACCCGGGCCCCAGCCGGGACAGCTGGGGCGCAAGACTCTTGAAGGGCATGCCTCAACCCTGCCGGATGGGGGCACGGAAGGCGAACCGGGAGCATCCGGAAACGGCGACACAACCAGCGCGTAATGCGCCCGACTCAAAAAGGTGATTACCTGAATCCCATGTCTGACCTATTCCAGGATTACTCCGAGGCCGCTGCGCGCAGCGGCGCCTATGACGAGATGTTTGCCCAAGGCCACGTTGCCAGAAGATCCTACGGTCAGGTTTCCGGAGCTCTCCGCGAGCTTTCCCTGGCGGATGTCACCGCCCGCGCCGACTCCATGGCACGCACCTTCCTGGACCGTGGCGTGACGTTCGACTACGCGGGGGAGGAGCGGCCGTTTCCCCTGGATATTGTTCCGCGCGTCATTCCCGCCGACGAGTGGGATGTCCTGGAGCGCGGCGTTGCCCAGCGGGTCAAAGCTTTGGAGGCTTTCCTCAACGACGTTTACGGACGAATGGCTGTGGTCACCGACGGTGTGATTCCGCGCCAATTGGTGACCACCAGCGCACATTTCCACCGCGCGGTGCACGGTTTCGAGCCCTCTGGCGGCGTCCGCGTCCATGTTTCCGGTATTGACGTTGTCCGTGATGCAGCCGGCACATTCCGCGTACTTGAGGACAACGTCCGCGTACCGTCGGGGGTCAGTTACGTCCTGGAGAACCGGCGCGCCATGGCCAAGGGCTTGCCCGAGGCTTTCGGTCAGCAGCACATCAGGCCGGTGGAGGAGTACCCCCGGCGCCTCCTCTCGGCCCTGCGCAAAACTGCTCCCGCAGGCGTGGACGATCCCACCGTGGTTGTCCTGACACCAGGTGTGTTCAACAGCGCTTACTTTGAGCACACCCTTCTTGCAGGACTCATGGGCGTGGAGCTCGTTGAGGGCCGCGACCTCATTTGCCGCGGCAACCGTGTTTACATGCGGACCACAGCCGGTGAGCAGCGCGTGGATGTGATCTACAAGCGCATCGATGACGATTTCCTGGACCCGCTGCAGTTCCGCTCCGATTCCATGCTCGGTTGCCCCGGTCTGGTCAATGCCGCCCGCGCCGGGGGAGTGACCATTGCCAACGCTGTAGGCAACGGCGTAGCCGATGACAAGCTCGTGTACAGTTACGTCCCTGACCTGATCCGGTACTACCTTCACGAAGAGCCGATCATCGCCAATGTTGACACTTTCCGGCTTGAGGAAAAGGAAGCCAGGGAGCATGTTCTGGACCGCCTCGAGGAACTGGTGGTCAAGCCCGTGGACGGTTCCGGCGGTAAAGGCCTGGTCATCGGACCGGACGCCACCAAGGACGAGCTTGACGCCCTTCGCAAGCGCGTCATTGCCGATCCCCGCGGTTGGATCGCACAGCCGGTTCTGCAGCTCTCCACGGTACCCACACTCTCCGGAGATAAGTTCGGCCCACGCCACGTGGACCTGCGTCCTTTCGCAGTCAACGACGGCGACGACGTCTGGGTCCTGCCCGGCGGCCTCACCCGCGTGGCGCTCAAGGAGGGTTCCTTGATTGTGAACTCCAGCCAGGGAGGCGGCTCCAAGGACACCTGGGTTTTGGCCGACTCTCCGCAGCTGCCGGCCGAAATCATTCCCCGCCAATCGGTCACGGTCCGCGAGCAAGTGTCGGTGTGGCCGGTGGAAAGCAACTGGCGGGACCGCCAAACGGAGCAGCAGCAGTGATGGCGCTCCATCAACATTTGAACTTCGATCTGCACCACGCGAAGGAGGCAGTTCCATGCTGAGCCGCATTGCTGAGTCACTCTTCTGGATCGGACGCTACGTTGAGCGCGCCGATGGTACTTCAAGGATTTTGGATGTACACCTTGAGCGCTTGAACCACCTGCCCCTTGAGGAACAGCGCAGCGTCGCCCGGGAGCTCCTTGCCGTTATGGGTGCCAAACCGCAAGGTGAGGAGTTCGGCCTCCCTGAACTCCTCCACGCGCTGGCCTATGACAAGCACAGCGCGTCTTCCATTGCAGGTTCGCTGGGCGCAGCGCGTGAAAATGCCCGGCGTGCCCGCGAGACTGTTTCCCAGTCTCTTTGGGAAAGCCTTAACACCACTTATTACGGACTCAATCAACACCGCAAGGACGTTGTAGGGACCTACCGGTTCTGCAACTGGGTTTTGGAGCGCACCGCCATGGTCCGCGGTCTCGCGGATACAACGGTCAGCCATGATGAGAGCTGGTTGTTCATGGTGCTCGGGCGTTCCCTGGAACGCGCCGATATGACTGCCCGCATGTTGTCCACCCGCGATGTCCAGTCAGCTGGAATGTCCTGGGTGAACATGCTGCGGTGCGCGGGAGCGTACGAGTCGTTCATCCGGACCCGCAGGGCGGCGTTCGGGGACCAGCACGCGGCGGAGTTCCTGCTGCTGGACCGATTGTTCCCGCGTTCGATCGTCTATGCGTTGCGCGATGCCGATGAATGCCTGGCAAAGTTGGATCCTTCGGCACAGCGTGTCGGATTCATCAACGATGCCCGTCGAATCGTGGGCCAAGCCCGCACGTTCCTCGAGTTCCATCGCACGGACGATCTCATGTCCGAACTGCCTGAACACATGGAACGTGTGCAGAAGGCAGTGACGCAAGCATCGGACGCCATTTCCCGTAAGTACTTCAATCAGGCTGATGAGCACGCCTGGGTGGGAGAAGTTTCATGACCCGGCTGAGCATCGTTCACAAAACCGCCTATAAGTACAACCGCCGGGTGACCCTGTCCTACAACGAGGCCCGGATGACCCCGCTGACTGACGGTCAGCAGGTAGTCCTGGAAGCTTCGCTCAAAGTCTCCCCGCATCAGGCTTCAGTCAGTACCTATCGTGACTATTGGGGCACGCGGGTTACCGCGTTTGATATGCAAATGCCGCACGAGAGCCTTGAGGTCCTCGCCACAGCTACTGTTGAGGTGCACCGCACCGAACGGGTGGCAACAGAAGATGACATCGTGGGATGGGACGTCATTGCCTCGGAGAAGGTTCAGGACGAATTCAGCGACTGGCTGCCCCAGTCCCGTCTCAGCGGCCCGGGTGAGGAGGTCCTTGAGATCATTCCGGACGTTGTCAAG
Source organism: Arthrobacter sp. 9V (assembly GCF_902506065.1). GTDB lineage: Bacteria > Actinomycetota > Actinomycetes > Actinomycetales > Micrococcaceae > Arthrobacter. The sequence goes on along the minus strand of NZ_LR732912.1, from coordinate 2,100,936 downwards.
GGGAAGAACCCCCATGAGGCCGCGCTTGCCGTATTTGCGTGGATGGCCGGCGAGATGACCTACATGAAGGGCACCACCGGGGTCACCACTAACGCCGAACAAGCATGGTCCCAGCGCCAAGGTGTTTGCCAGGACCTGGCGCATCTGGCCATCGGCGCCTTGCGCTGCAGTGGCATACCGGCCCGGTACGTATCCGGCTATATCCACCCACGCTCCTCGGCGGACATCGGCGAAACTGTAGCCGGCCAATCACATGCATGGTTGGAGTGGTGGGATGGAGAATGGCGTAGTTGGGACCCCACCAACCACAAGCCGGCAGGGGACTACCACGTCACCGTAGCCCGCGGCCGTGACTACCGCGACGTTCCCCCGTTGAAGGGCATCCTCTCCGGCGGAGGCGGCTCCGGTCTTTCCGTATCGGTGGAGATCACGCGCCTCGCCTAGGCGCTGAGTTCCCGCACAGATAAGGCCCTTAAGAACTGCTCTTAAGGGCCTTATCTGTACTCAAACCCGAGGTTTTCTACCAGGGTGACGGTTTGTAATCCTTGAGGAATACGCCGTACTGGTCCTCACCCTTTTCGCCCATCACTATGGGGTCGTAAACACGCGCCGCGCCGTCCACCAAATCCAAAGGAGCATGGAATCCTTCTTCCATGAGCCGGACCTTTGTATAGTGCGGCCTTTCGTCCGTGATCCATCCGGTATCCACCGCGGTCATGAGGATGCCGTCTGAATCCAGCATTTCCTGGGCGCTGGTGCGGGTCATCATGTTCAACGCAGCCTTGGCCATGTTGGTGTGGGGGTGTCCGGGGCCTTTGTAGGCGCGGGAGAACTGTCCCTCCATGGCCGAGACGTTGACGATGTACTTCCTATGGGCGGTGGACCGCTTCATGGCTTCGCGAAGGCGGCTAACCAGCAGGAAGGGCGCCGTGACATTGCACAGCTGCACTTCGAGCATCTCCAAGGGGTCCACCTCGTCCACAACCTGGGTCCAGCTGTTGATGGAGGCGAGGTCCGGAACAAGGCCGCCGGCATCGATCGCCGTTCCCGATTCAATCCGTTCCAACGACGCCGATCCGGTGGAGAGCGCCAGAGAGGTGATCGCATCGCCGGCCAGGACGGGATGTTCGGTGACACTGCTGGCGAGGGCGAGTGGGTGTTTGTCATGGGCGTGCCCGAAAGTTACCAGCTCGGGGCCACCGTTTGCGGTTTCAAGAGCCGCCGGCAAAGGCTCGTCCTCTGCATCGACCAAGGGCTTGTAGGCATTTCCGGAGCGCCGCACGGTTTGGGCTGCATTATTGATAATGATGTCCAGCGGGCCCGCCTCGCTGAGTGAGTCGGTCAGGGCCATCACTTGTGCCGGGTCGCGGAGATCAATACCGACGATCCGGAGCCGGTGCAGCCACTCGCCGCTGTCTTCCATGGCAGCGAATCGCCGCGCAGCGTCTTTGGGGAAGCGGGTGGTGATGGTGGTGTGTGCGCCGTCCCTGAGCAGGCGCAGCGCGATATACATCCCGATCTTGGCGCGCCCGCCGGTCAACAAGGCGCGTCTTCCTGTGAGATCCGTGCGGGCATCGCGCTTACTGTGGCTGAAGGCTGCGCATTCAGGGCAGAGCTGGTGGTAAAAAGCGTCTACCTGCGTGTAGTGCTTCTTGCAGATGTAGCAAGGTCGCGAGCGGATGAGGTGGCCTGCTATCTCGCCTGTAGCGGACGGGGCCAGCTTGTTGCCACGGGTTTCGTCGTCAATGCGGTCCGGGGCAGCCGTAGCAGTCATCGCGATGACGGCGCGGTCGGCCTCTGCGATGGAATCGCGCTTGGTGACACGGCGGTGGCGTTTGACGGCTTTGAACATCTTGCCGGTGGCACGGCGGACAGCAACGTAGTCCGGGTGCTCTTCGTCATAGACGTGGATCGTGGTCAGAACCTTGAGGCAGGCCTGGATCTCTTCAGGCGTCAGATCGGTGGAGCTCATTGACCTGATTTTACAGCCTTGGGAGCCGGAGGCCTGCCTCGGGTTCTGTCTGCGTCAGCGGCGAAGTTACCTGCTAATGCGAGGCGGCCTGCGCCGCGGCATCGGCCACGCGTGATTGGATGCCGGCCGCCACCTTTTCCGCGGAGTCGCGGATGTCGGGATCATCATGGGTGGCAGCCTTGACAGCTTCCGGCAGTCCGCGGCGATGCTGCGCAGACAAAGCAAGCTCTGCCTCACCGGGCTCGGGAACAACCTGGCCCTTCGCCAGCACCGTAATGCCGGACTCCGTGACCTTGTATCCGCGCGCCTTATCCAAGGCGGGGTCCAGGCCGATAGCCGCGCCCGCTGGAACCTTGACGTTCTTATCCAGAATGGCCCGCTTGATCACGGCGCCCTCGCCCACCCGGACTTTGTCCATCAATACCGAGTCCTGAACACGGCTTCCTGCCGCCACGTAGGCGTCGTTGGAGATCACGGAACCTTCAACGATTCCACCGGAAACCACCACGCCGCTGGCAACAATGGAATCGAGAGCCGTTCCCACTGTGTTGTTCTCGCCACGGACAAACTTCGCAGGGGGCGAGATGCTCTGGCGCGTGTAGATCGGCCACTCGGAGTTGTAGAGGTTGAAGATGGGCACAGGGGAGATGAGATCCATATGAGCGTCGTAGAACGAGTCGATGGTACCGACGTCGCGCCAGTACGTCCGGTCCCGATCCGTGGCGCCCGGGATGTCATTGAGCGTGAAGTCGTAGACGCCGGCTTCGCCTTGGTCTACGAAATACGGAATGATGTCTCCGCCCATGTCGTGCTTGGTATCGAGACGTTCTGCATCCACATGCAAAGCCTCAACCAGGGCGTCTGCGTTGAAGACGTAGTTGCCCATGGAGGCAAGGAACTGAGTAGGGTCAGCTGCCAGCCCGGGGGTGCTGGCCGGCTTTTCCACGAAAGCGGCAATCTTCTGAGGATCGTTCTGGTCTACTTCGATCACGCCGAACTGGTTGGCCATGTTCAGCGGTTGCCGTACTGCAGCTACCGTGGCTTTGGCGCCGCTCGCAATGTGCTGCTCCACCATTTGGGAGAAGTCCATGCGGTACACGTGGTCAGCGCCGACCACTACCACGATGTCCGGGGCGTCATCATGGATGAGGTTCAGCGATTGATAGATTGCATTGGCACTGCCAAGGAACCAGCTCTTGCCCACACGCTGCTGCGCGGGAACAGAAGCCACATAACGGCCCAGTTGAGTTGACATGCGCCAGGTTTCCGAGATGTGCCGGTCAAGGCTGTGCGATTTGTACTGCGTAAGTACCACGATTTTCAAATATCCCGAATTAACGAGATTGGATAGTGCAAAGTCAATTAACCTGTAGCCGCCTGCGAACGGAACCGCGGGCTTGGCCCGATCCGCCGTCAGCGGCATCAGTCGATTGCCTTCTCCGCCTGCCAATACTATTGCCAGAACTTTCTTCAACGCCATGGTCACAGCTCCCCGTACGTCTTCGTATCCCCCAAAAGTCCGATTTTCCGGACTCTTTCACACTAGAACACATACGCCGGAACGACTACGTTGGTTAGCGTGCGAATAGACATTGTGACTAAAGAGTTCCCTCCGGAAATATATGGCGGTGCCGGTGTCCACGTTGCCGAGCTCAGCCGGGTGCTGGCAAAGCACGTTGACCTTCATGTCCGGGCGTTCGGCGCGCCCCGTGACGCCGACTATCATGGGGCCACTGTGGCGTCCTACGCCACGCCCGAAGACCTCGGCGATGCCAACGCCGCCCTCCAGACCCTGGGCGTGGACCTGAGGATTGTTCCGGACATTGCGGGAGCGGACGTTGTCCACTCGCACACCTGGTACGCCAACATGGCCGGACACCTTGCCTCGCTGCTCCACGGCATTCCCCATGTGCTCAGTGCTCATAGTCTGGAGCCGCTGCGTCCCTGGAAGGCTGAGCAGCTTGGCGGAGGCTATGCGTTGTCTTCCTGGGTTGAGAAGACCGCGTACGAAGCAGCCGCGGCGATCATCGCCGTCTCCGATGGCATGCGCCAGGACATCCTCCGCAGCTACCCCGATGTTGATCCGGACAAGGTCCGCGTGGTCCACAACGGGATCGATGTTTCTCTCTGGGAACGCGACGAAGAGGATGACGCAATCCGTGCGCTGGGCATCGACCCCGCCAAGCCCAGCGTTGTCTTTGTGGGACGCAATACCCGCCAAAAGGGCGTACCGTACCTGCTCCGCGCCGCATCCAGCCTGCCTGAGAACGTCCAACTGGTCCTTTGTCTTGGGGCCGCGGACACTCCAGAGCTCGCCGCCGAGACTGCACGCCTCATTGAGGAACTGCAGGCCAAGCGCGAGGGAGTCATCCTCATTGAGCGGATGCTGCCGCGAAAGGAACTCATCCAGGTCCTCAGCCATGCCACGGCGTTCGCCTGCCCTTCGATTTACGAGCCCCTTGGAATCGTGAACCTTGAAGCCATGGCCTGTGGAGCCGCCGTAGTGGCAAGCGCCACGGGCGGCATTCCCGAGGTTGTCCAGCACGGCGAAACGGGACTTCTGGTGGAACTGGAGCAGGTAACCGATGGCACGGGTACGCCGCTGGACCCGGAAAAGTTCGTGAGCGATTTCGCCGCCGCCCTGAATGAGGTGGTAGCCGATCCCGCGCGGGCACGCGAGATGGGCATCGCCGGGCGTCGCCGCGCGGAGGAGCACTTCTCCTGGGAGTCCATCACTGAGACAACACTTGAGGTCTACCGCTCGGTCCTGCGGTAACCCCCGAGGCTCCAACAGCAGGCCAAACCTCGACGGCGCCGCCCAGCTTGGGTTCTAACGGTCGTTGCAACACCCTAGATTTTTGGGAGTTGCAACGACCGTGCCGCATTTAAGCGATGTTTCCTCGGAGTCCCGGAAGTTTGCGAGATCTACCCCTGAGCAGAGGGAGGCTTTCTTCAGGGCTTNCTTGGCAGCGAGGGTCCAATGAGAACACCAACGGACTTCTACGCCAATACTTCGAAAAAGGCACGGACCTTTCCGTATACGGGCCCGAAGACCTCGAGCACGTCGCCCAGGAACTCAACGGCCGCCCACGCAAAACGCTCGACTGGGATACCCCAGCCGAGCGTCTGCGTGATCTACTAATGACCACATAACACCAGCAGTGTTGCAACGACCACTAGAAACCGCCCCTTGGCGCGGACGGCGCCGTCGTGCTTTAACCGCTGGTTTGGTGGTGCTTTAGCCGCTGGTCATAACTGCGGAGAAACCCGAGTGCTACTTGCCGGCCTTGGAGGCCTTGAGTGCCAGAAGCGTCTTCTCGTCCGCGGGTGCGCTGCCGCTGGCCCGCTGTTCACGGAAGTGCTCGCGGGCGGCGTCCTGACGCGTTGCTTCGGCGCCGGTGGCAATGGAGGCACGGAGATGCTCCGGGCCATAGCCGAAGGCGTCAACCAGATCCACGGCGTGCGGACGGATTTTTACCAGCAGGCGGTTGATGTAGGTACCAACGGTCCTGCCGCGCTGCATGGACAACCTTCCGTTCATGAGGTACCAGGAGAGGTGCTTCTCAATCAGCGACAAGCCGAACAAGTCCCGCAGCCACGTCAGGACTCGTTTGGTTCCCTCATCTGTTACCTGCGCGAGGGCTTCAGTGAAGGCCTCCCACTGCAGAAGTTCGGCATGCGCTTGGGCTGCTTCGATGAGTTCGTGTTGGTGCTGGTTGAAAAGTGCGGCGGCTTGGTGCTGGGGAAGCTTGTTGGCCCCCTTCAACGCAGCACCTACTTCGGCAACCATCGACTGAACGCGGTCGGCCAGGAGGGTGCGTTGACCTTCCTCGTCCCGCAACGCCAAAGCCGCCTTCTGAACCGAACCGGTATCGGCCACGAACTGGGCCACCTGCCGCAGGCCCGTCCTGTGAAGAGCTACACCGGCTGCCTGATCCACCACATAGCGGGCAAGGACGCCAAAGTCAGCGCTCCGGAATTCCTTCGCGTAGTCCGCCAGGAGCCGCTTGGCAACAAGCTGCAGAAGGACGGTGTTGTCTCCTTCAAACGTCACATATACATCCAGGTCCGCTCGCAGGGAAGCAAACCGGTTCTCGATCAGGAAACCTGCGCCGCCGCACGCTTCGCGGCATTCCTGCAGAGTGTCCAGGGCATGCCAGGTACTGAGGGGCTTGAGGGCGGCGGCCAGCGTTTCCAGGTCCTGACGGTCAGCATCGGTGTCGTGGGCGCCGGAGAACACGTCATCGAACTTCTGCAAAAGCTGTTCGTGCGCGAAGCTGGCAGCGTAGGTGGTGGCCAGCCGGGTGAACAAGCGGCGTTGGTGACGCTGGTAGTCCAGCAGGACTTCCTCATCAGTGCTCGAGGAGGCGTTGAACTGACGACGCTCAGTGGCGTACTGGATGGCGGTCTTGAGCGCCAGCTTGCTGGCAGCCACTGCGGCGCCGTCAAGGGAAACACGGCCCTGGACCAGCGTTCCAAGCATGGTGAAGAAGCGGCGTCCCGGGCTTGCGATGGTGGAGGAATACGTGCCGTCCACAGCCACGTCGCCATAGCGGTTCAAGAGGTTGGTACGGGGGATGCGTACATCGGTGAAGTGCAGCCGGCCATTGTCGATGCCGTTTAGTCCACCCTTGATCCCGTCATCTTCGCCCCCGATGCCCGCAAGGAACTCCTTGGTAGCAGGATCGCGGAGTTCCACATAAAAGGCGTGGACACCGTGATTGACGTTCTTGGTGATCAGCTGGGCAAACACAACAGCGGCCAGGCCATCATTTGCCGCGTTGCCTATGTAGTCCTTCCACGCCGCCCGGAAGGGGGTATTGATGACGAATTCCTGATTGGCTTCGTCGTAAGTTGCAGTCGTGGCAATGCTGGCCACATCCGAGCCGTGGCCTGTCTCGGTCATGGCAAAGCAACCGGGAATTTTGAGGCTCATGATCCCGGGGAGCCATTTGTCCTGGTGCTCCGTGGTGCCGAGATGCATCACTGCAGAGCCGAAGAGACCCCATTGGACGCCGGCCTTGATCTGAAGGGACGGATCAGCTGTGACGATCTCTTCAAAACCGGCTATGTTGCCGCCGTGGTCATCCGAACCTCCCAGACGGGTAGGGAAGGCGCGATGGACGGTGTTGTTGTCCACCAGGAACTTCAACTGCTCGAATACGCGTGCGCGGTGTTCGGTGTGGTGCAGGCCTTCAATCTTCTGCACCACCGGATTGCCCGCCACTTTGCGGGCCTCATGGCGGATGTGCGCCCATTTGCCGAGGAGTTGCTCGCCCAGGGCGGCGACATCCACCACGGGTTCGGCGCCAGTGGCAGCGGCGCCCTTACTGCCCGTGGGGTGCTGGGCGGATGCGGTCCGGTCCACTACTTCAGTCATGTTGCTTCCTTCTTTGGTTCCGACAACTGATGAGTCATTGCTGGTGTCACGTGGATGCCTTGAGTGCCGGGGCTATACCGAGGCACAGCCAGTCCGTGATCTGCGCGGCCATTGTTTCCTGGTCCGGCTTGGAAGTGCCTGCCGGGCTCCCCAGCCACATTTCCCCGGCGTTCCTGACCAGCCCGATGGCAGCGGTGGGCCAGTACACAATCACCGCTTCCTTCTCTTCGCCCAAGTACTCCCGCATGGGCGTGGCGATCATGTCAGTGATTTGCTCAAAAAAGTGTCCCAGCGCACCGGAGGCGGCAATGGCGTCCTGCGCTGAGGCTTCACCGGGGGTGAGGCGGGTGATGAACGCGTAGACGTTGGGGCTGGATTCGGCCATCTGCAGATAAGCAGAGACCATGGCGAACAGTCCTTCGCGGGGGGTTTGGGCCAGCTGCGCGGCCTCCTGCATGCGTCGCTGCATTTGTCCCAGCACTACTTCGCCCATTGCTTGCTGAAGGCCTGCCTTGTCCCCGAAGTAGCGGTAGAAGACCGACTTCGAGGTACCTGCGGCGCCGGCGATGTCCTCCATGGAGGCGTCGCTTCCAAGCCTATGGACGGCCTTTCGGGCGGTTTTGATGAGTTCCCGCCGGCGCTCCTCACGATGGGATTGCCACCGGGCCGCACGTCCATCCATAACGGCTCCGGCCGCGAGGGCACCGGGGACTTCAACCGCAAACTGTGGAGAGCCTGCGGTGCTGGCGGATTCTTCGTGGCGACTGTTCACGATACCCAGCGTATCAGGTACGCTGGGTATCAGTAACTGGCATTGATCGAAGGAGACAAGCATGGCTGCAGCAGACGTGACTACGAATGGCCCCTCGGACCCGGCTACCGCCCCCCGCGCAACGCGCTCGGCAGTTATTGTGGGCGGCAACCGCATCCCGTTCGCCCGAACCGGCGGCGCGTATGTTAAATCCTCCAATCAGGACATGTTGACCGCCGCACTGGAAGGGCTCATTGCCAGGTTCGGACTCCAGGACGAACGTATTGGCGAAGTAGCAGCCGGGGCAGTGCTTAAGCACTCAAGGGACTTCAATCTCACCCGGGAGGCCGTCCTCGGCTCTGCGTTGTCGCCGGAAACTCCGGCTTATGACCTCCAGCAGGCCTGTGCCACCGGCTTGGAGACCGTCCTCGGGCTGTCCAACAAAATCAAGCTGGGGCAGATTGAATCAGGAATCGCCGGCGGGGTGGACTCTGCATCCGACGCCCCGATCGCCGTCAGCGAAGGACTGCGCGAGATCCTGCTGGATCTGAACCGGGCGAAGACCACCGTACAGAAACTGAAGATCATCGGCCGGATTCGACCCAAAGATCTGGCCCCCGATGCCCCCAATACGGGAGAGCCCCGCACCGGGCTGTCCATGGGCGAGCACCAGGCCCTCACAACTGCGCAATGGAAAATTTCCCGGGAAGCCCAGGACGAACTTGCGTACAACAGCCACCGCAACCTGGCAGCAGCGTATGAACGGGGTTTCTTTGATGACCTCATCACCCCGTACCGCGGCCTGAACCGGGACTCCAACCTCCGCGCGGACACCACGCTGGAGAAGCTCTCCACCCTCAAGCCCGTCTTCGGCAAGAACCTGGGCTCCGAGGCAACCATGACCGCCGGTAACTCCACACCCCTGACGGACGGCGCATCCACGGTCTTGCTGGCAACAGGTGAATGGGCGGATGCCCACGGTCTGCCCAAGCTCGCTACTGTTCTGGACGGCGAGGCAGCCGCCGTCGACTTTGTTCACGGTAAGGACGGCCTGCTTATGGCCCCGGTCTTCGCGGTTCCGCGCCTTCTGGCCCGCCACGGGCTCACATTCGAGGACATCGACTTCTTCGAGATCCACGAGGCCTTTGCCGGAACGGTGCTGAGCACCCTGGCTGCGTGGGAGGACGAAGAATTCGGCAGGACCCGCCTGGGCCTGGACGGTGCGCTCGGAAAGGTTGACCGTGCCAAACTCAACGTCAACGGATCCTCCTTGGCCGCCGGCCACCCGTTCGCCGCAACGGGTGGCAGGATCGTAGCTTCACTTGCGAAGATGCTGCATGAGAAGGGCACCGTCGATGGCCGTCCTGCCCGTGGCCTGATTTCGGTGTGCGCCGCCGGCGGTCAGGGTGTCGTAGCCATTCTGGAAGCAGCGTAGGGGGAGCGACATGACTGACAAGTACACACAGCTGGTGAGCCATGGATTGGGGAAGGACGTAGCCAAAAGGCTCGGTCTGCCTCAGCCGGTGGTGCTTCGCCGCTACCAACCCGGCGCGCCGCTGGTTACCGGCCCGGTCCTGGTCAGTGGCGACAGCGCCGGAGCAGATGATCTGGCTACCACTTTGCTTGGATGGGGCTTGGACGTCCGGCGGAACGCGTTGCCCAAAGAGAAACTGGGGGCAATCGTGCTGGTCCTTGACGCCGTCCAGCACCCGGAGGACCTTGGCAAACCCGTCCTTACGGCAGGCGCCTCCTTGCGGGACCTGGCGCCCAACGGACGTGTAGTCACCATCTCCCGGACTTCGCAGTCAGCCGGGAACCCGGCATCTGCTGCTGCACGGCAGGGCATTGACGGCTTGTTACGCTCCCTCGCCAAGGAACTGCGGGCGGGCGCTACAGCCAACGGCATTCTCCTAGACGAGCACCTGGATGAACATCTGGCAACCACCAGTCCTTCGGCGCTGGGTGCGCTGCGGTTCTTCCTCTCCGGCCGATCCGCTTATGTGGACGGACAGTTCCTCACCGTCCGTTCAACGTCAGGCAGCTTGCCCAACGACGCCGATAAGCCCTTGGCCGGGAAAGTTGCAGTTGTTACCGGCGCGGCCCGTGGGATCGGTGCAGCGATCGCCAGGACCCTGCACCGCGACGGAGCAAAGATTGTGGCTGTGGACATCCCGGCTGCCGGTGACCACTTGGCAGCTGTAGCCAATGAAGTCCGGGGGACGGCGTTGCAGCTTGATATCAGCCGGGATGACGCCGGACACCGCATCATTGAACACGCGGTGGAACGCCACGGCCGGCTCGACATCGTGGTTCACAACGCAGGAATCACCCGCGACCGGCTCCTTGCCAACATGGATGAGGCCCGCTGGCGGTCAGTCATCTCCGTCAACATTGCCGCTCAACTGAGAATCAACGAAGCCCTTCTGGCCTCGGAGCATTTCAAGAACTCGCCGCGCATCGTCTCAGTTGCTTCCACCAGCGGAATCGCCGGAAACAGGGGGCAAACCAACTACGGCGCATCCAAGGGTGGTGTCATAGGCATGGTGAGGTCCACGGCAGCCTTGCTGGAACCTTTTGGCGGGACCATCAACGCTGTTGCCCCGGGCTTCATCGAGACCGAGATGACTGCCAGGATGCCGTTCGCGATCCGTGAGGCTGCGCGCAGGCTAAACTCTCTCAAGCAGGGCGGCCAGCCCCAGGATGTGGCCGAGGCCATCGCGTTCCTGGCCAGCGACGCCTCCGGTGGCATCTCCGGAGAAGTGCTGCGCGTCTGCGGGCAACAACTGGTGGGAGCATGAACCATCCCCAGCCCGTCGTCCTGGACGAACTGCCCTCGCTCTCCAAGCTGTACGTCAATGCAGCCGCAACGGCAGCCCGTCGTCGGGTCCTCGGAGCATCCACGGGCAAGAAGCGGCTTCCTGCTGTCAGTCACGAGGTCAAGGGAGTACGGGCCGACGTCGGGAATCTTACGGCCTACCAGCATCTGGTAGGGGAGACGGCCAGCGATACCTTGCCTGCCGGCTACGTGCATGCCTTGGCGTTCCCCGTGTCCATGAGCGTCATGAACCGTGATGACTTTCCGCTGCCGCTTCTGGGCATGATCCATCTGAGAAACAAGATTGAACAGCTGGCGCCCATTCAGTTCGCCCAAGATCTGGACATCCGATCCTGGGCGGAGAACCTCGCCGGGCACAAAGCCGGAACGCAGTTGGATGTGGTCTCAGAAGTCCGGGCCGGTTCCATCGATGAAGTGCTGTGGCGCGGGACCTCAACTTACTTGGCCAAGGGAGTCTTCCTGCCAGGGATAGACAAACCGGGCAGTCCCAATGGCGCCACCGGGCCCAGCGAATTCGTCCCTCCGAATCCCACCGCGGTATGGCAACTGAACTTGGACACAGGCAGGAATTACGCCGCAGTTTCCGGCGACTTCAATCCGATTCACTTGAGTGTCCTCTCGGCCAAGGCCCTTGGCTTGCGGGGCTCCATTGCCCACGGCATGTACTTGGCCTCCCGGGCACTGGCGGACGTAGGAGCCGTCAAGGCGGACTCGTTTGCCTGGGATGTCACTTTTGAAGCACCGGTCTTTCTTCCGGCACGCGTTGCGTTGGACATCACCACTTTGCAGACGGAGTCCGGAAATTGGAAACGCTCGGACTATGTTGCGTGGAACCCCCGTAGCGGCAGGCGGCACTTCACCGGGAGCGTTACTGCCCTGGCCTGAAGCACGACACCAACCCAAACGTAAGATGGCGGCGGCCACCACCAGGTGGACGCCGCCATTTTTCGTTAAGGACAACCGAAGAAACAGTTGTGATGAAGCTCGCAAGAAACAGCTGCCCATGTGAACAGCAAGAAAAGCCAGGCAAACAAAACAAGGCCCGAAATCCATGGATTCCAGGCCTTGCGATGGTGCGCGGAGGGGGACTTGAACCCCCACCCCCTTTCGAGGACTAGCACCTCAAGCTAGCGCGTCTGCCATTCCGCCACCCGCGCAGGTGGTGTTCAGATAGTCCGTTTTGCGCCTTTCGGCGCTTCACTTTCCTCCGAAGCAGCGAGAAAAACTCTAACACGGTTTCAGGTCGCTGAAAAATCGGCACCGCTCCGGGCAGATCCAGCACCAGCCCGGCCGGCGCTACGACACACAATTCTGACGTCTGCAACCGCTGGTGGGTAGGCTGAGGGAACAAGGGACGTCAGACGCCGCGCATACCGCAGCCCTCGTCACCCGGACCTGCAGCCCAGCCACGCAAGGAGAGTTTCCATGTCTGTCATCCGCCCTGAAGACGAAGTTGTCCGGATCTGCCAGGAGCTCATCCGGATCGACTCCTCCAACTTTGGCGACGACACCGGACCGGGAGAGCGTGCAGCAGCAGAGTACACCGCCGGGTTGATCACCGAAGTGGGCCTTGAAGCCGAGATTTTTGAGTCCGCGCCGGGGCGAGCGAACGTGGTGACGCGCATGGCCGGCGAGGATCCCTCGGCCGACGCCCTGGTGGTTCACGGACACTTGGACGTGGTTCCTGCCCTCAAGGACCAATGGAGCGTAGATCCCTTCAGCGGCGAGCTGAAGGACGGCCTGGTCTGGGGCCGCGGTGCCGTAGACATGAAGGACATGGACGCCATGATCCTTTCCGTTATGCGCAACTTCGCCAGGACGGGACGCAAACCCAAACGCGACATCATCTTCGCTTTCTTCGCCGATGAAGAGGCCGGCGGCACTTACGGTGCCAGGTACGCCGTCGAACACCGACGTGAACTCTTCGACGGCGCAACCGAAGCGATCTCGGAAGTGGGTGGCTTCTCCGCCACTATCGGAGGACAGCGGACCTACCTTCTGCAAACGGCGGAAAAGGGGTTGTCGTGGTTGCGTTTGCTCGCCCATGGGCGGGCAGGCCACGGCTCCCAGATCAATACTGACAATGCCGTAACCCGCTTGGCCGCGGCCGTCACCAGGATCGGAGAATACAAGTGGCCCGTGGAGCTCACTCCCACTACCCGGCAGTTCCTGGACGGCGTCACGGAACTGACCGGCGTCGAGTTTGATGCCGACAACCCGGACATCCTTCTGAAGGAGCTTGGCACAGTGGCGCGGTTTGTTGGTGCCACCCTTCAGAACACCTCCAACCCCACGTTCCTGCGCTCCGGCTACAAGCACAACGTGATTCCGGAGTCGGCCGAGGCGTTCGTTGACTGCCGCACGCTTCCGGGCCAGCAAGAGCTGGTGTTCGAGACCATCAAAGAACTCGCCGGAGACGGCATCGAGATCAACTACGTCAACAAGGACGTTTCCCTGGAAGTACCGTTTGCCGGGAACCTGGTGGATTCCATGATCGATGCCCTTCACTCCGAGGACCCGGGCGCGAAAGTCCTCCCGTACACGCTCTCAGGTGGCACGGACAATAAGTCGCTGAGCAAGATCGGGATCACCGGTTACGGTTTCGCCCCCCTGATGCTGCCCGATGATCTGGACTTCACGGGAATGTTCCACGGCGTTGACGAGCGCGTGCCGGCAGAATCCCTTCAGTTTGGAGCCCGGGTCCTGAACACGTTGCTGAGCAATTACTAGAAGGAGCCCTCCGTCATGACTCCCGAAGAAATCCTTCCCGACGAACTGCTTGAACGGCTTCGCGGGCGCGCCGCCGGCTACGACCACAACAACCAGTTCTTCCACGAAGACCTTGAAGAGCTGGCCGCAGCCGGTTACCTGAAACTGTTTGTGCCGGAGGCCGACGGCGGTTTCGGGCTGGGACTCGAAGCGGTGGCTTCCTTGCAGCAGCGTCTCGCCACGGCCGCACCGGCCACAGCGTTGGCCGTCAATATGCATTTGGTCTGGACCGGCGTCGCGCAAGTCATGGCCGCCCGCGGTGACGCATCGCTGGAGTTCGTCTTAAAGGAGGCGGGGCAGGGCGAGATCTTTGCTTTCGGCATTTCCGAAGCGGGCAACGATTCCATGCTGTTCGATTCCGGGACTGTTGCCGAGCCGTTGCCTGACGGGAGCTACCGTTTCACCGGGCGGAAGATCTTCACCAGCCTCTCCCGGGGTTGGACCCGCCTGGGAACCTTCGGCAAGGATTCCGAGGCGCGGGAAGGTGCAGGGGAGCTGGTCTTTGGCTTCCTCCGGCGTGATGAACAGGGACATGAAACGCTAAGCGACTGGGACACGCTGGGCATGCGGGCCAGTGCCTCCAACACCACTCTCCTCCACGGGGCCGTGATTCCGGCGGAGCGGATCTTCCGCAAATTGCCCGTGGGACCTGGAAAAGACCTTCTCTTCTTCGCGATCTTCGCATGCTTCGAGACGTTGCTCGCCGCCGTGTACACCGGCGTTGCCGAGCGTGCCTTCACCCTGGGGGTGGCGAATGTGAAGCGCAGGGTTTCAGCGAAACACGGTGGCCGTAGCTATGCCCAGGACCCGGATATCCGCTGGAAGGTGGCCGACGCTGCCCTGGCCATGGATGGGATCGCGCCGCAAATCTCATCCCTGGCCAGGGACGTGGACAACCTGGTGGACCACGGAGCCCAATGGTTCCCCAAACTTGTAGGACTGAAGTCGCGGGCCACTGAAAACGCACGCTACGTAGTGGACTTGGCGATCCGTGTCACAGGAGGATCCAGCTACTTCCGCGGGTCCGAGATGGAGCGGTTGTACAGGGATGTCCTGGCGGGAATCTTCCATCCTTCCAACGACGAGTCCGCCCATAACACCGTGGCGAATGCATGGTTGGGCCAGCTGGAGGACTAGCCGCACCAACCCGGCCGGGTGGCGCCTCCGAGTTACACGGTTCGTTGAACTGAATAGACTTTGCGGCGAAGCCAGAAGCGTCGCCCGCCTCCCAGGTAGAGCACGCTGCGCTCGAGTTCCCACTTGCCGTACTCGGAGTGTTCGGCGAGTCGTCGCCGGGCTTCCGGCAGCGAGTCGTCAGGTCCTACCGTCAGAACGAGGTATTCGTACTGACGTGCGTAGTCTCGTTGGCGCTCAACGGAGCTGCCCGGAAATTGTTCTCTCATCCCTCTCCATTTTCGTCTTTTTCCGGCTAACGTGAAGTCATGAGCATCGATCCGCGTGTCGCGCTTCAATCATTGACTGCCGCCCTGGAAGAACATCTGGCTGCCGCATCGGCCCGGCGGGGTGAAGGCGACCCCAACGTGGAGGCGGCTTTTTTCGCCGTCGCTGATGCCTTCGAGGTTTATGAAGATGCCCTCTACGAGGCCTACTCCGAGGTTACTCCGCTGCAGGTCTTTGATGACGAGGATGATGAAGACGACGACGTCCTGGACGAAGATCTGGAGATTGTGGAGGACTGACTACCCGGATGAACCGGCCACCTCGAGGTGGCCGGTTTTTTTGTGTCATTTGCGGGATCCAAGGTGCCGTTTCCGGCAGTGATTTCTGCCGTTTTAGCCTTCAAGGACTGCAACAAAGCACGTAGTGCCGTGGTTGCCTGCTAGGTACTCGCACGTAGGTGTCATGGGTAATCCTGCGCAAACTTGAGTACCGACTACTGGTGCGCCACCACAGCGCCGCCGCTTCACTGATTAGTAGGCAATGGCAGGTCTGCAAAGAAGGCTGACATGGTGAAAGTTCCAGTGTTGCGTACGGGCAAGGTAGCTGCACCCCAGGGCGCGGACCACGCTTCAGTGCGTTCAGTCTTTCCCGCAAAAACTGCCATCGTCGACGTCAATCCGCCGGCGTCTCCCTGGATTGACAGGACCGTTGCTGCACAACTGTCCGAAAAGGCGGGACTGGCGGCACCAAAGTCCGAGGTCACCCTGGACTTCGTGCCGCCAGTCACCCGCGAAGCTCCACGGAGCACGTCCACCCGCCGAGGCCGCACCGATTGGGCGCAGTCACTCACCAACAGTCTTCGCCTGACGGACACGGCCTTGGTCGCTGCTTCTGTATTCGCCGGCTTCGCCCTGAACACCCGCGGGTTGTCATTATCTGCCGAAAGCCCCGAGTACACCCGCCACCTGGCGATGGGACTGATACTAGGACTCCTGTGGTTGGGGTCTTTGGAGGTCTACCGCACCCGTGATCCCAAAGTCCTTGGCGTTGGTCCGGAGGAGTACAAGCGCGTCCTCTCAGCCAGTTTCAGGGTCTTTGGATTCCTGGGGATTGTGGCCGTGGTTTTCCGGCTTGACGCGGTCAGTTCGTTCGTTCTGGTCTCCTTGCCGCTTGGCTTAGTGTCGCTCACCGGCAGCAGATGGAGTTTCCGCCGATGGTTGAGCCACGAAAAGTCCCGTGGCCGCTGCCTTTCCCGCGCCATTGTTGTAGGCGAACCCCAAGATGTCAGGTACGTCATCAAACAGATCAACCGGAAGTCCGGTGCTGCCTACGACATCCTCGGAGCATGCCTCCCGGGCGCCCGGCGTGGCGCGGTCCTGAAGGTGGACCACCTGCGCGTCCCCGTCCTGTCATCGATCTACGGCATTTCAGATACTGTCCGTCAAACAGGGGCCAATGCAGTTATTGTGGCTGGCCCCGTGCCGGGCGGAAATCAGTTCATCCAGGAGCTCGGATGGCGGCTCGAGGAGAATGCGGCCGAACTTGTCCTCGCCGCAGCCCTGACCAACGTTGCCGGCCCGCGCATCCACTGGCGGCCGGTGGAGGGCCTTCCTTTGATGCACGTGGACATTCCCCACTATTCCGGGGGTAAGCACACGCTGAAGCGGTTGATGGACATCACGGTCTCGGCCTCGGCATTGCTGCTCCTGTCACCGATCTTGCTGCTCCTCGCCGGCATAGTTCACCGGGACAGCCCCGGACCCGTTCTTTTCCGCCAGGAACGGGTTGGCAGGAGGGGCACCACGTTCCGCATGCTGAAGTTCCGTTCCATGGTTGTGGATGCAGAATCCCGACTGGAGGAGCTCAACACCCAGGATGAGGGAGCGGGCGTCCTGTTCAAGATCCGCGGGGATCCACGGGTCACACGGTGCGGACGATGGATGCGTAAATACTCGCTGGATGAATTGCCCCAGTTCTGGAATGTCCTGGTGGGCAACATGAGCCTGGTGGGGCCGCGGCCGCCACTGGCCAGGGAAGTCAGCGGATACGAACGTCATACGCACCGCCGGCTGCTCATCAAACCCGGCATCACCGGCCTGTGGCAGATCAACGGGCGGTCCGACCTGCCATGGGATGAGGCCGTGCGACTGGACCTCTACTACGTGGAGAACTGGTCCATAGCGGGAGATCTCATGATCATGTGGCGAACTTTCAGGGCAATGATCCAACCGAACGGAGCCTACTAGCCAAGGGCTACTGGCCAGGAGTCGAACAACACCAAACGAATCGGACTGTCAACACAGAAGCAGAGTGGGAAATGACCATACGAACCATTCCATCAGGACAACTGAACGGCCACGGACCAGTGCCCAGGCTTCGCATCGCTGTGGTGGGAGCCGGATATTGGGGCCCCAACCTCGCCAGGAACCTCAAAGCCAGCCCGGACTGGGACCTGGTAGCCATCTGCGACCTCGACGTCGAGCGAGGTATGAAGCTCGCAGAGAGCGTAGGCGGGGTGGCCGTGGTCGAATCCCTGGATGAGCTGTTGGATGGCTACAACCTCGATGCGGTAGCTGTAGCGACGCCGGCACATACCCACCATGGGGTGGTGATGACGGCCCTGCGCGCAGGCAAACATGTCTTGGTGGAGAAACCGCTGGCTGATAGCCGCGCCAAGGGCTTGGAGATGGTGGAAGAAGCGAAGGCCAGGGGTCTGGTCCTCATGGCAGACCATACGTACTGCTTCACGCCGGCGGTCCTCAAGATCCAGGAATTGGTGGCCAGCGGCGCGCTGGGTGAGATCCTGTATGTGGACTCCGTCCGCATCAACCTTGGCCTGGTCCAACCGGATGTCAACGTTTTCTGGGACCTGGCCCCGCACGATCTGTCCATTTTGGACTTCGTCCTGCCCGGGGGCCTGCACCCTACGGAAATTTCGGCCCACGGCGCAGATCCCCTGGGAACCGGCAGGGACTGCGTGGGACACCTCACCTTCGGTCTGCCCAACGATGCCATGGTCCACATTCACGTGAATTGGCTCAGCCCCACCAAAATCCGCCAAATGATCATCGGCGGGTCAAAGAGGACCTTGGTGTGGGACGACCTCAATCCCCAGCAGCGCCTGAGCGTGTACGACCGTGGTGTCAGCCTGGAACATCAGCCCAGGTCTGCCGCGGACAAGCGTACTTCAGCCATTTCTTACCGGCTGGGGGACACCTGGTCCCCGGCCCTGCAGGAACGGGAGCCGCTTGGCCAAGTAGTGAGCGAACTTGCTTCCTCCATCCGCAACCGGACAACGCCACGCACAAGCGGCGAATCCGGGCTCCGCGTATTGTCCGTCCTCGAAGCCGTCACGCGAAGCTTGGGTACCGACGGACAATCAACCATAGTGGCCGGGAATGAAGTCTCCCTTCAGGTTGCACGGTGAAAAAGCTTTCAGGGGCACGCATCCTGGTTACCGGCGGTGCCGGCACCATAGGCTCAACGCTGGTTGACCAGCTGATCGACGCCGGTGCGGCGCACATAGACGTCCTGGACAACCTCGTCAGGGGCCGACGCGCGAACCTTGACGACGCACTTTCCACTGACAGGGTGCTGCTGGTTGAAGGCGATTTGCGCGACCGCGACCTCGTCCACGACCTCACCCGCGGCAAGGATCTGCTCTTCCATCAGGCGGCCATCCGCATTACCCAATGCGCGGAAGAGCCACGGCTGGCCCTTGAAGTGCTGGTGGATGGGACCTTCAACGTCTACGAGGCTGCCGCGGCGCACAAGGTTGACAAGCTCATCTCAGCATCAAGCGCCTCCGTTTACGGAATGGCTGAAGAATTTCCCACCAAGGAAAGCCACCACCATCACAACAACGACACCTTCTACGGCGCGGCTAAGTCCTTTAACGAAGGCATGGCCAGGAGCTTCCGCGCCATGTCAGGCCTGGACTATGTGCTGCTGAGGTACTTCAACGTTTACGGTCCCCGCATGGACGTCCACGGCCTGTACACCGAAGTCCTGGTCCGTTGGATGGAGCGAATAGTCGATGGCAAGCCTCCGCTGATTTTCGGCAGCGGACAGCAAACCATGGACTTCATCCACACCGCGGACGTCGCAAGGGCCAATGTGCTGGCTGCAGTCAGCAATGTCCGCGAAGGCGTCTATAACGTGGCCAGCGGAACCGAAACCAGCCTCGCTGAACTGGCACAAACCCTGCTCAAGGTCATGGACTCACCACTTCATCTGGAACACGGTCCCGAGCGCGCCGTCAACGGTGTTGCCAGACGCCTTGCCGACGTCACGGCAGCCAGGAAAGACCTGGGCTTCGAGGCCGCCGTAGATCTGGAAGAAGGGTTGCGTACACTCGTCTCCTGGTGGCGTCCGCTGCGGGAAGAAATTGCCGCAACCCGCTCGGTAGGCCGCCCGTCTGTACCGGCAGTTGGTGCGCGATGACCATCTCCGAAACCCAAGTGGGCCGCATCGATGTCATGAAGCCCTGGCTCGGTGAAGAAGAGGCACAAGCGCTCGCTGAGGTCATCGCCTCCGGATGGGTAGCCCAGGGGCCCAAGGTACGCGAATTCGAGGACGCCTTCGCGGCAGGTCAAAATGCAGCGTTCGCCGTTGCAACCTCGAGCTGTACCTCGGCACTGCATTTGGCCCTCATTGTTGCCGGCGTCGAAACCGGCGACGACGTCGTGGTGCCCTCCTTCTCGTTTATCGCTACCGCAAATGCCGCTACTTACGTGGGCGCGCGGCCCGTTTTCGCCGACGTCGATCTTCATACAGGCTGCGTCACGGCGGCAACCATCAAGGCCGCCGTGACTCCCGCTACGCGGGCGGTCATCGCCGTTGACCAAGGTGGTGTCCCTGTTGATTTGGAACCCATCCGGGCCCTTTGTGATCCCCTCGGGATCATGGTGGTGGAGGATGCGGCGTGCGCAATCGGCTCCCGGTACCGCGGACTACCGGTGGGTGCCAACGCGGAGGTGGCAGCTTGGTCCTTCCACCCGCGCAAGATCCTCACCACAGGAGAGGGCGGCATGCTCACCACTTCGCGGCAGGACTTCGGTGACAGGGCACGGCGACTCCGCGAACACGCCATGAGCGTTTCTGCCGCTGACCGGCATGCCAGCCTGCTCGCCCCCTCGGAGGAGTACCTCGAAATCGGGTTCAACTACCGCATGACCGATCTTCAGGCCGCCGTCGGAATCGTCCAACTCGGGCGCCTCGAAGCCGCTGTCCGGCGTCGGCGCGAACTCGCTGCTGCCTACGCGAGTGCCTTTGCCGGGGTAGAGGGACTCCGGCTGGTGGGCGATCCCGGGTATGGCACGAGCAACTTCCAATCGTGCTGGCTGGAAGTGGGTCCGGCATTCCCCCTGGGACGTGAAGCTCTCATGGCACATTTGGCCTCGGACGGCATTTCTGCCCGACGCGGAATCATGGCCGCGCACCGGCAGCCTGCCTACGCCGGTGCAGACTCAGGTAACGCTGAGCTGGGCGTCACGGAATGGTTGTCTGACCACACACTCATCCTCCCGCTCTACCACGAACTGGCGCTGCACGACCAAATCCGCGTCATCGACTCCGTGCTCCGCGCGGCGGGAAAGCCATGAGTGAACTACTCCTCATTGCTGCAAGCGGCCTCGCCCGGGAGGTGCTTGCCATGGTCCGCAGCAGCGGGCCGTTCGACGTCGTAGGGATCCTTGACGACGACGAAGACAAGCTCGGCCGTGTAGTGGACGGGGCCCACGTGCTGGGTCCTGTGCGTGAGGCCATGAACTACCCCCATGCGTTGCTGCTAATCTGCATTGGATCAGGGAGCGGCCGGGAAAGCGTCGTGATGAGGCTCCGTGCCCTGGGGCTGGACGAAAACCGCTACGCCACAGCGATCGATCCGTCCGTGCACGTTCCCGAGGGATGTGTGATCGGCCGGGGAAGCATCATCCTCGCCCATGTGAGCATCACTGCGTCCGTGACCATAGGCGAGCACGTTGTGGCCATGCCAGGGGTCACCTTCACCCACGATGACCTGATCGGCGACTACGCCACGTTTGCCTCCGGGGTGTCCCTCGGAGGCAATGTCCACGTAGGCAGGGCCGCATACCTTGGAATGAATGCCAGTGTCCGCGAGCGCCTGAGCATTGGTGCGAAAGCAACCATAGGCATGGGGGCCGCGGTCCTTGCCGATGTTCCTGATGATGAAACCTGGGCCGGCGTGCCGGCAAAGGTGATCCGCCGGGGAAACACGCCGGAGTTGGAGGGTGTCCAGTGACACTTCGGAACCCGGTCGCTTCACGGCGTACGCCGACGCCCAACAGAGCCTTTGTGATCAGCGTGGTCAATGCGTTCATCACCAGGATCGGGACAATCGGCATTGGAATAGCGCTCGCACGTTTGCTTGGACCCGAGGAATTCGGAACGTACGCCGTTGCGTTTGTTGCCCTGGTTGCGGTCTTGAGCTTCAACGAGCTGGGCGTCAGCCTGGCGATCGTTCGTTGGCCGGGTGATCCGAAATCAGTGGCTGCCACCGTGACTACTATTTCAGTGACGTGCAGCCTCCTGCTGTTTGGCGCCTCCTATGTGGCTGCGCCCTACTTCACTTCCGCCATGGGCAACGAAGCAGCAACCGATGTGGTCAGGGTCCTGGCTTTCTGCATTGTGCTCAATGGACTGGTGGCTACCCCTGCGGCCCTTTTGCAACGCAATTTCCGGCAAGGCCAGCGCATGGTTATTGACCAGGTGAATGTATGGGTGGGGGCTGGCGTCTCCTTGCTAATGGTGATCGCGGGAATGGGCGCCATGAGCTTGGCCATTGGCCGCGTATTGGCCAGTTTGGTGGCTGGTGTTCTGTTCCTCATCTACTCACCTCTGCCTTACCGTTTCGGATTCTCACCGCAGTCCGCCAGGCAGCTCCTGGTGTTCGGCCTTCCCCTGGCCGGCGCAAGTGCGGTGGTCTTTGCGGTGGGCTACGTTGACCAGCTCATTGCGGGACGGCTGTTTGGTCCGGTAGTTCTGGGGTTCTATGTAATGGCCTTCAATATGGCGGGGTGGCCCTCAAGCCTGCTGTCCCAACCCCTGCGTAGCGTGGCGCCGGCAACGTTTGCCCGGCTGCAGGACCGGCCCGAGGACATGAGGGAAGCTTTGCTGGCCATGATCGGCGCGTTGTCGGTGGTGGTATTGCCGGTATCGGCGGTCATGATCGGATGCGCCATGCCTCTTGTCAGGGTGGTCTATGGGGAAGCTTGGGCCCCGGCGGGAACGGCCCTGATGTGGTTGGCCCCGCTGACAGTGTTCCGTATCCTCCATGAACTGCTCTACGACTATTTGGTGGTTCTGGGATCATCGCTGTCCATATTGAATGTGCAGGTAATTGCACTGTTCGCCCTGGTTCCGGCCTTGCTGGGCGGTGGTGCGCTCGCAGGGATGCCTGGACTTGCTGCAGCGCCGGTGCTGGTAGCCTTGCTGGTCACCTCGCCTCTCTACCTCAGGGCATTGCGACGGGCGAACGTATCGCTGGTGGCTGTGGGGAAGCGGCTTTGGTTTCCATTTGCGTTGGCTGCCCTGACGACGGCGGGCTGTTTTGCGCTGACGGATGCCATCGATTTTCCGCTCGGAGCCGTCCTCGCGTCTACGGGCGTTGGCATTATTGCGATGGCATTGCTGATGGTTGTTCGACGTCAAGACCTGCGGGACGTCAGGCGCTGGGGCCGTGGACGGGACGTGTCACCGTCATGAGGATCCTTGTTTATCCGCACGACCTCCGTATGGGCGGCAGCCAGCTCAATGCGATCGAGCTGGGTGCCGCGACCCAAAGCCTGGGTCATGAGGTGGTGTTGTTTGGGCAGCCGGGTCCGTTGGCGGACGTGGCCGTTTCCCGGGGCATGGAGTTCGTTCCCGCACCGATTCCGGGTAAGCGACCCTCGCCCGCTGTGATCAGTGCCTTGGTACGTACGGTCCGCGAGCGCAGGGTGGACATTCTCCACGGGTATGAGTGGCCGCCGGCGCTGGAGTGCCTTGCCGCTTCGAAACTGGTCCCTGGCTCTACGGCCGTGGCCACTGTCATGTCAATGGCTGTGGCTCCCTTCATCCCCAAGTCCATGCCCCTCATGGTGGGGACCGGGCAAATCCATCAGTGGGAGGTTTCACGCGGCAGGGGGACTGTGCACGTGATGGAACCGCCGGTGGATACGGAAGCCAACCAGGTTTCCACGACGCCGGGCCTGGACGCGTTCACACGGGCCGTCGGCCTGACCGACCGTGTCCTGAACGTTGTGTGCGTTACCCGTCTGGCGTACGAGCTGAAGCTGGAGGGGATCATGAGCGCCATGGACACAGTGGGATTGATGTCGGCTGAGCGGCCCGTGCGGCTGATCATTGCGGGAACGGGCCCGGCCAGGGACGAGGTGGGTGCCCGGGCTGCGCTTGTCAACGCGGCGACTGGACGGGAGACGGTAACGCTGACAGGTGAATTGTCTGATCCCCGACCCGCCTACGCTGCTGCAGATGTGGTGCTGGGCATGGGAGGTTCAGCGCTTCGTGGGCTCTCCTTCGGAAAGCCGCTTGTGGTGCAGGGTGAGCGTGGTTTCTGGGAGCTGCTGACGCCCCGTTCCCTGCCTACGTTTCTGTGGCAAGGATGGTACGGATCCGGTCCGGGTACAGCAGGCCAGGGACATGAAGCGTTGGGCGTTATCCTGCGAGGGCTCATGGATGATGAGCAATTGCGTAACACCTTGGGCGTTTACGGCCGAAAAGTCGTCGAGGAGAGGTTCTCCCTTGAATCCGCCGCCCCACGTCAGCTTCGCCTTTATCAGGATTTTGCCGCTTCCCGCCCTGCTCCGGCCTCGATTCTGGGCTCGGAACTGGCCGCAGCGGCAAGGTATGCCGGTTATGTCGGAAAACGACGTTACCAACGCATTCTGAAAAGGCTGCCGATGGACGATTTCAATTCCCGTCCTGTAGCGATGGCGGCCACGGCGTCCACCAGATCCTCGGAGGTGCGGGCATGAGCGGCACCATCATGTACATCTCTGGTGGGCAATGGGATGGAGTTCCCGGAACGGATAGATTTCTGGCGGAGGCGTTGAGTAACCGGGCGAACGTCATCTGGGTGGATCAGCCAATCTCCGTAGCCAGGAACGCAGAGGTTCGTCGTCACGCCCTTGGCAGCCTTCGGGGAGTAACTGAGAGGGTAACCAACTCGGTTGAGAGGTTGCGTCTGCCTGCCTTACCTGGCTTCAGCCGGCCACTAATACGGCGTTCAACCGAGGTCATCGCCAGCTCGTCCATTCAGTCAACAGCCACAAGGGTGACCGACCGCATTGCCGCGGTTATCAACGCTTCCCCCTTGGTTCAGTTCCCGCGCGGGTTATCGGCACCCCGGCTTCTGCATGTGACCGATGACTGGCTTGCCTCCTCGGAGCTCATGGGTTTGTCCGCTGCTCATGTTGAACGGGTCCTGCGCGCCAACATCGCTGCCGCAGACCTCGTCACGGCAGTGTCGCCCGGACTGGCACAAAAGATTTCTGCCTTCTCGGGCAGGACAGTGGAATTCCTTCCAAATGGTTGCAGGGCGCCCGCTTTGGCCGAAGCCGTAGGCGCCCGCCAACCCGTGGCTGTGTTGGTCGGTCAACTCAATGAACGCCTGGACTTTGACACACTCAGCGAACTGGGGCGGTCCGGGATTCCAGTCATGGTGTTGGGCCCCAGAACCGAACGTGCACCGTCCGCCAGGAAACGGCTCGACGAATTCCTGTCCTGGCCCACTGTTCAATGGCTCGGCGAGGTGTCACGTCTCGAGCTCGCAAAAGTGCTGGGCACAGCCACTGTAGGTCTAACCCCTTACACAACGTCCGAATTCAACCGGTCAAGCTTTCCACTCAAAACGCTCGAATATCTCGCTTTCGGGTTGCCCGTTGTTGCCACTGACCTGCCGGCTACGCGGTGGATCGGCTCGGAATTCGTGAACATAGCAACTTCGTCACGTGACTTTGTGGAGCTCGTTCGATCGAACCTGGCGACCCACCTGACCGGTCACCAGCGGCGGCTCGTCCAAACCACGGTGCAGGAGCACACGTGGGATGTCAGGGCAGAAAGACTGCTTTCCCTTCTAGCTCAGCAGCCAACCACGGAGCCGGTGTCCTATCAGGCTCCCCGTCACATTGGGAGCACATAATGCAGTTGCGTACCGTTCTCGCGAGCGTAGCCCGGCGGTGGTATGTGGTGGTTGCCGGCATTCTTGTTACCGGACTGCTGTGCCTGGCCGTCCAAACCACCGCCCCGGAAAAATACAAGTCGCAGGCCAGCCTCGTCCTCATGCCATCGAGTCAGAGCATCGGCGATGCGGGAAACCCATATCTCTATCTGGGCGGAATGAGCGAAGCTCTTGACATCCTGATCCGAAAAATCACATCACAGCCTGTCAGGGAACGGCTCCTGGCCAACTATGGTTCGGCAACCTACGTGGCAGAACCAGACCGCGGCACCAGCGGCGCGATCCTGGTCATTACGGCCACTGCGGACAACCCCGAGGAGACCACGGCACTCCTGAAGGCCGTGATGGATGAAACTCCCCGCTCGCTCAATGACATGCAGGAAGCCCTCAACGTTGCAGTGCCTGCAAGGATCACCACAATGAGCCTTCTGGTGGACCGGGAAGCCGTCCCTGAAGTAAAGGCCCGCACACAGCTGGTTCTCATCTCCGCGGCCGGCGGGATAACACTGACGCTGGTCCTGTCCGTCCTGCTGGATGGCTTGTTGATGACCAGGGCCCGCCGCAAGGAAGCCTCAAGGACCGATGTACGCCCGGAAGAGGACAGTGCTCCTCCAGGTCGACGCGCCATGCCGTTGTCGTCGGGTTCAAGCTAGTCATGACTGCCTCAACCATCCTCGGTATCCTGCTGCGCCGTTGGTATATGGTGGCTCTCGGACTGGCCCTGAGCATGGCTGCCCTTGGTGCGATCCGCTCTTCAGAACCTGTCTTTTGGACTGAAGCTGACGTTACTTTCCTCGCCCCTGAACGCGAACCGGCTTATTGGATCTCCGGTGGCAGCGCCATGACGTTAACTGAATTCGCTGACATTGTCCGGCGTCGCGTCAATCAGGAAGCACCATCGATAGATCTCGCCCTGACCCGTGGAACCCTCTACGGGGCCGGTGTTCAAAAAGGGTTCTCCGTGACTCTTCCCGCCAACGGCGGGCAATGGAACAAAACGTTCAGCCAACCGGTGCTAAAGGTCCAAGTAGTGGACACCAGCGCCGAACGAGTGAACCAGGTCCTTGCAGGAGTACTCGACCACATCAATGACGCCACGATTCGCCTACAAAACGAAGCATCCGTCAAGGCGGACCTCATTTCCACACAGACAACTCCGTCACAAGCGGAAGTCATCTTCGGGGGAGGAACGCCGGTGACCCGCATCAAAGGGGCCGTGGTGTGGGCAGGCCTGTCCTTGGCCCTCACATCATTCCTTACCCTCTACGCTGATCGCATTTTGGCACGCCGGAGGCAAAACCTTACCGCCACTCTTCAAGGAGGGTCGTAATGCATCCAAGCAATGAAAAGACGAACTTACCGCCCGGCGTCAGCTACTTGGACACCTCGGAACGGAAGGACGTTTCATGGTTTGTCATCATCTACTTATTCGCAACGTGCCTGTTTCCCTCCAATCTGACCCTCACCGCGCTGGGATCCGTTGGCCGCCCCACCACACTGTGCGGACTTCTGGCATTTGCCTGGTGGCTCCTCTATCAGTTGCAACGGACAACACCAACGCGCGCAGGGGTCCAAGCAGTCCGAATCGCCATGGCGATTTTCCTGGCCGTGGCCTTAACAAGCTATTCGTTGGCGATGCTCCACGGCGTGCCTGATTCAGAAGCCAGCCCCGCAGACAGCGGGCTCATCAGATTGGCCAGCTGGGCCGGAATTTTTCTGCTTATTAATGACGGACTCTCCAGCCGCCAAACGCTGATCAAAGTGCTCCGGTGGCTCGTCATTGCCGGGACGGCAACGGCAGCACTGGGCTTGATGCAGTTCGTCACGGGCTCATCGCTCGTGGAGTGGATCCGCATCCCGGGGTTCAGCGCAGCTTCCGAGCTGACAGGAGTCCAATCCAGAGGAGGATTCGTGCGTGCGGCAGGCATGGCCAGCCACCCCTTGGAGTATGGAGTGGTGCTTGCCGCATCCCTCCCTATCGCCATTGCGCTAGCCATGACAGACCGCACCAAAGGCAGGCTCCTGCGTTGGCTTCCTGTGGCCGCCATCTCTGCAGCTGCCGTCCTGTCCGTCTCAAGGTCGGCGTTGATGGCCTTCGGCGTCGCAGTCCTTGCCCTCATTCCGTCCTGGCCGAAAAAAGTCCGGCTAAGGGCCATGCTGCTCGGGGTCGTTCTCGCCGCGGGAATGTACATGCTCACTCCCGGGATGCTAGGCACACTTCGAGGTCTTTTCACCGTTGGAACCGCGGACCCGAGCATCAACTCCAGGACAAGCGCCTACACCACAGCTTTTGGCATGCTGGCGAACAACCCCATCGCAGGACGCGGATTCGGAACATTCCTACCGGACTACGTGATCGTGGACAACCAATTCCTCGGCATTCTGGTGGAACTGGGCTTCGTAGGACTGACGGCCTTCGTAGCCCTGATTCTGTGCGCCATCATTTGTGCCTTGCGTGCCCGCAGGCTGGCCACGGATGATCAAATGCGCCAAGTCAGTCAGGCCGTCCTCGCCTCAATCACCGCGATTGCCGTGACTTTCGCCTTCTTCGACGGCTTGTCCTTCCCCATGGCGGCCAGCCTCTTCTTCTTCATGCTCGGAATCGCCGGAGCGCTGTGGCGCCTGGCACGACAAACCCATCAAACGCAACCAACGCGTCAAAGCGGCGCTGAAGCGACGTAGCAACTTTGGAAAGCCGGCCAGGAAAGCGGACACCATGAAGCGGACAACAACAGCGATACTCGGTGTCATGGCCCTGTGCCTTATCGCAGCAACTGCAGTCGCCATTGGCCTCCCCATGCCTGGCCCGCTCTCCGATACAGAACAAGGAACCCCATCACCTCACAGCACACCGACGCACCTACCCGGCATGGAAGTCCGCGAAATCGATGGTGGCCTCGGCTTCTACTCGCGGTTCACCAACGGCCTACCCATCGAACCGGAATTCTTCCCGGTTGGCGTGTGGTTCGAAAGCGCTTTGGAAAAGGACTATGTGGCAAAGGACCGTGCCGCCGGACTTAACACTTACGTCGTTCTAACCACAGACTCCGATCTCAACCTCGTGCGGGCCTCAGGTATGCACGCCATTCCCACGTACCCGGCAGCCCAAGCATCCGGTTACGCCCTGGGTGACGAAGTGGACATGTGGGCCGGCGCCGGGGACTCTCCTTGGACCGGCAAGTACCCGGGTGAAGGCCCTATCTGCGTCCCGGAACAATCCAAATGCGGCTACACGGTCCAGAAGAAGCTGCGCACGTCCGCACCGGCAGGAATCATGACCTATGCGAACTACGGCAAAGGGGTAACCTTTTGGCTCTCGGACGAACAGTCGCGGGCATTCATCAACGGAACCCAGGACCTCGTATCAGCAGATAACTACTGGTTCACTGACCCCAACATCTGCGCCCAAACAGAGGGCGGAGCAATCACCGGCAATACCAAGGACCTGACAGCGTCCGAATGCCGGCTCGCGGCCAACTACGGATGGACCGTTGAGCGCATCCGAAAGCTCACCGAGGCAAAAGCACCCGTCTGGGGATTCGTCGAAGTTGGACACCCTTTTGAAGACTCACCGCAGGCGGGAACCATCACCGGACAGCAAATACGTGCAGCAGTCTGGAGCAGCCTCATCCACGGAGCCCGCGGAATCGTCTACTTCAACCACAGCTTCGGCGGTGACTGCGTCACCCAGCACGTGTTGCGGGATTGCCCAGGAGAAACCCTGCCGGCAGTCACTGCAGTCAATACGCAAATCAAAAACCTCGCCCCCGTCCTCAACGCCCCCTTCCTTGACGGCGCCACCACAGTCACCGGACCAGTGGACCTGGCCACCAAACTCCACGACGGCCGCGTCTACGTTTTCGCAGGAGCGAACAAGAGCACCGGCGGAACGGCCACCTTCACTGTGAAATGCGGCGGCAGCACCGCCGTCGTTATTGATGAAAACCGGACCATCCCCATAGTGGAGGGAACCTTCACCGACGCCTTTGCTGACGGCAACGCAGTGCACCTCTACAGCATCGAGGGCGGCGGGAGCTGCGGCTACTGACTAACGGCTGCTATCGTCCCGCTCCCAGCGGGGCAGCGCCTTACGGCTGAACAGCGGACGACGGCGGCCCGCACCGGCGAAAGCCACATAGACAGCGGCATCAAAGACACTTAGCGGCCCCCTCACCGAGGCAAGCAACTGCCGCACGGTCCGCCCGGTCGATGCCCCGCCGGATACCCTATCCTGCTCAGCATTCCCCCTATAGGTACGCCGAAGAACAGACAACAGCGCCGCACACGTCCGAGGCGTCCGAACCACCACGGGCTCAGTGGGCAACACCGCTTTCTCATGGGCGGAAAACAGCCGATCCACATAGTAGTCATCACCGGTGAGTGCAGGGAAAGCCCCCAACCGCTGGTGCCCGGAAAAGCTCAACGCATAAGCACCCGCACCCCACAGCCCCTCGGAAGTCCCCGGAATACGGGAACGGGCGCGATAGTACGCCCTCACCCAAGCAGAAGCACCCTGGGTGTCATACCGAAAAGCAGGACGCGCAGCCAACAAGGACCCGCCTTCCAAAGCAGCAAACACCGAATGAAGCGCAGGGGCACTGACCTCAATATCAGCATCCAGGTAAAGGCGCGGCCAGCGGTGCGTTGCTCGGTCCGCAGCGTTCAACGCCGCAGTCTTGGACGCCTCCGGAACATTGAGCACCTGAACACCCCTGTACCGGGACGCAATGGCCTCCGTGCCATCCATGCACCCATTACACGCCACCACCACATCAACTGTGCCCCACCCGATAACCTCGCCCAAGGCCTCAAGTGTCCTGCTGATAACCCCGGCCTCATTATGTGCAGGGATGATCACCGCACCGGAAGGATGGGCCCCGGTCATGGCATGCCCGCCCTCGAGCCCTGCGTCGCGTGGGGGAGTGCCTCCCAACGCCGCTGACTCAACACAGCCAACGCCGCATCCCTATGCCCCGGCTTGTTCAAACGCGCAACCTCAGCAGCCAGGACAGCACCACGGAAAGCCAGCGCCCGCCCACGCCCAAGATACTTCGCCGCATACCGGACCCGGTTCACCGACATCAGGGCAGCCAACTGCGGCGAAGACCCCGAACCCCCACGCTCATGCCACATCCGTGCGGAAGGCTCAAACCAGATGCCAAAACCCGCGTCCCTCACCCGATGGCAATAATCCGTCTCCTCCGAATACAAAAAGAACTGCTCATCCCAAGCACCCACGGCACCCGCAGCCGCAGCACTGATCAGGAGGGCCGCACCCGTAGCCCAATCAACCCGGTGCCCATGCAAATAACTCTCCGGGTCAAAATCCATCTCAGACAACCAACCCGGCCTGCCCTTCACATGGCTACCCAAAGCCGCATCACCCAGCGCTCGCAGAACGCCCGGTTCACGGCGCAACGACGGGTAAATGCTGCCGTCATCGTCCAGCAGGACCGGTACCACCGCGCCGGCGCCCTGCTCCTTCATGCGTCTGAGCATGGCAGTCACCGCGCCCGGCTCCACGCGAAGGTCCGGGTTCAAAATCAGGTAGCTCCCGGCTTCCCCTGCCACGGTCATCGCGGCATTGATTCCACCGGCGTAACCAAGGTTTCCCCCCGTTCGCACCGTTGTGACATCAGGGTGATGGGCGAGTTCCAGCACCGTTCGCTCATCGGCGGAATTGTCCGCCACCACCACTTTGATGGACACCTCGGCTGCTTCCTTGCGCAGGCTTGCCATCAGCGGTCCGACGTCGTCAGCGTTGTTATAGGTGACAACCACGACGGCGACGTCGGCCGCTTCGGTGACAGGCACGAACGATCCCGGAGCCCGGCTGGGCACGGGTTCCGGGACAGGATTGCCAGTGGTGGAAAACCGGGTTCTTCTCTCAAGGATGCAACTGCTCGAAGTCCTCAGCTTCACATACGCCTCCGGCCCCTCTACCAGATAGCGGCGTGCCAATCTGCGGGGTTCCAGCATGAGGCGCCACGCCCATTCAAGGCCGTGCGAGCTGGCCCATAGGGGAGCACGCCGAACATTTCCTGCCAGGAAGTCCACCACGGCACCGAATGCCAACAGGACCTTGGCACCGGTCAGGTGCCCGTACTCTGCTATCCAGAGTTCCTGCCGGGGTTTTCCCAAACCCACTACCAGGACGTCGGGGGCGGCCGCCCGAATCTCCTCGGCAAGCTTGCGGGAGGCGGCGGCGTCCCCCAGCGTGGACCTTGCCGGAGCCCACCAGCCCACAACCGCCAGCTCAGGCCGCTCTGTTGCAAATTTCCCTGCGATCAGTTTCTGGGTCTCCTCGGATCCTCCCAGGAATCCGAGGTGCAGCCCCCGTGCAGCAACGCCGGCGAGGAGGGGTTGAATGAGGTCGCTGCCGGCCAACCGCGGCCAGGTCTTCGAGGTGATTCGTTGTGCCTCGGTGGCCAAAGGCGCTCCGTCGATCAGGGTCAACCATTCAACGGGCCCCGGCGGGTCCAGCGTGCCTATCCAGCGGCTTCCGGTTCCAAAGTGCCGGATGTGGTCCAAATTTGCGGAACAAACACCCAGAGGTGGCCCATCAGGGGCGGCGGCACGATCAAGAATCTCCCGAAGGGCGCCCTCAGCGTCCATGAGCTTTACCGGGGCACCTCCCAAACTCACCCAGGGGGTTTCCGATGCCGGGACGCCGGAACCGGCAGTTTTTTGTTGACGCTGATCGGGGAGTCTTCCGACGGCGACACCGCGTCGCGGGTAGAGGTGGGGGACTGCCCTGTGGAGGAGCTCTCCAGTGGGCATGATTTTCGGTAGCAGCATTCTCGGCTCCAACTCAAGGCATCACCATGTGGCCGACGATCCGAGGCTGCTGCACTGCCTGGATCGTCGGTGGCGGACCTGTGCCGCCGTGTCAACATGTTCATTTGAGTTGTCTCCCGGCCTCCTGCAAGAGAGGCTGCCGTACGGCTACTTTAGGACGTTTCTCCTCACTCCGCTAGAGTTCCAGGCCCTTGAGGTACTCAGCCAGTCGCAGGGGCGCCGGGGGTGGATCAAATCCGGTCGCGCGGATTCCTGACAGATCCAGCACGCTGCTGCGCGGCCTTGGAGCAGTGTTGGGTTTGGCGTAATCCGCTGCACTGATGGGCGCCACGAGAGCCGGATCCGCACCCAACAGACGGTAGACATCGCGCGCTATTTCATGCCATGTCTGTGGTTCTCCGTCATTGCTGAGGTTGTACGTCCCATAGGCGGCTTTGCTGTGGAGCAGGTGACGAATGCCCGAGGCGATGTCAGAAGCGAAGCTCAGCCGCCCCCATTGATCATCCACCACCGTTGGCGAGGCGCCCCGGGTGGCCAACGAGGCCATGGTTCGAACAAAGTTCTTCCCTTCGCCCACCACCCAACTGGTCCTGATGATGTAGTGCCTTGGCACGGTGGCTGCCGCGAGATCTCCGGCCGCCTTGCTCTGTCCATAAACGCCCAGGGGAGCGGGAACCTCGTCCTCCATGTGAACCTCGGCTGTGCCGTCGAACACGTAGTCGCTTGAGATGTGGACAAGCGTCAATGAATGCTCGACGGCGGCACGCGCCAGACGCGAAACAGCAGCAGCGTTGATGGCCCAGGCAGCTGAACGTCCTTCCGCGGTTTCAGCAGCATCCACCCCGGTGAAAGCAGCGGCATTGATGATGGTGGAGTAATTGCGCCAGGTAACTGCCTGGTAGGAGGGCTCAGCTGTGATGTCGAACTGCGCGCGGCCGGCGAATTCCACTGTGGAGTCATCCGCGAAAGCAACTCGAAGGGCGGATCCCAGCTGGCCGTCCGCGCCAAGGACCAAGGTGCGCCTCCGGCTCATAGGGGCAACGTCACCGAGTCGCGGATGCTTCCTGTCCTGATCAGAGACGACGGAACTCTCCAAAGGGATCGGCCATGGTACGGCTACCCGCTCATCGGCAACGTTGAGGAACGTATAGTCCCTTTGCGACTCCGCGCTCCAATGGTCATTGACCAGGTAGGTGTAGGCGGTGTCATCCTCCAGGGTCTGAAAGGCGTTGCCCACACCGCGCGGGACGAAGATGGCCTGGCCAGGGGTCAGTTCTGCGGTAAACAGTGTTCCGAACGCCGGCCCCTCGCGCAGGTCAACCCAAGCGCCGAAGATCCGTCCCGATGCCAGTGAAATGAACTTGTCCCAGGGCTCTGCATGGATGCCACGGACGGTTCCACGGGCGGCGTTGAAGGAAATATTGTTCTGTACCGGGCCGAAGTCCGGCAGTCCGGCGGCAAGCATTTTGGCGCGATGCCAGTTCTCCTTGAACCAGCCTCTGCCGTCCCCGTGAACAGGAAGCTCAAAGAGCAGCAGTCCGGGGATGGGCGTGATTCTCGAACGTAGCTGCTGTCCCTGTTCCACGCTTTAGTGTCCTTGGCCTGCGTAGTTGGACTCGGTTGCTGCTTTCTGCGGTCGCCACCAGGATTCGTTATCCCTGTACCACTGGACCGTGTCAGCCAGTCCGGCGTCGAAGTCAGGGTACCCTGGCGCCCACCCAAGCTCGCCTCGCAGCTTGCTTGAATCGATGGCGTACCGGAGGTCATGGCCCGGCCTGTCCGTCACCAGCTCATAAGCGTCCCGGGGCTGGCCCGCCAAGGCAAGGAGCATCTCCACAACCTCCCGGTTGGACCGTTCCCCGTCTGCGCCAATCAGGTAAGTTTCGCCCACAC
Organism: Arthrobacter sp. 9V; assembly: GCF_902506065.1. Classification (GTDB taxonomy): domain Bacteria; phylum Actinomycetota; class Actinomycetes; order Actinomycetales; family Micrococcaceae; genus Arthrobacter. Next base: position 2,066,935 of record NZ_LR732912.1, on the reverse strand, counting down.
GGCCACCCTCCAGGATGGCCAACACTGCGGAGGAATGGTCTTCTACATGGATCCAGTCGCGAACGTTGCCTCCGTTGCCGTAAAGGCGCGGCCGGTTCCCGTCCAGGATGTTGGTAATCTGCCGCGGAATAAATTTCTCCACGTGCTGGTAGGGGCCGTAATTGTTGGAACAATTGCTGATGGTTGCCTTCAGGCCGAAGGAGCGCACCCACGCGCGGACCAGCATATCCGAACCCGCTTTTGTTGCCGAATAGGGACTTGTTGGCCGGTAGACGGAATTCTCAGTAAACCGCCGGGGGTCATCCAGGGCAAGGTCGCCATAGACCTCATCGGTGGAAATGTGATGAAAGCGTGTGCTGTGCTTTCGCGCAGCTTCGATCAGGGTGAACGTCCCCGCAAGATTTGTATCCAGGAAGGGGCGGGGGTCCTGCAGCGAATTGTCGTTGTGGGACTCTGCTGCGAAATGCACCACGGCGTGAACCGATTCCGTCAGCGCGTCAACCAGCGGGGCATCGCAGATGTCGCCCTTGACGAAGGTGAAGCGCTCAGGGGGCAGACCGGAAAGGGATTCGATGTTGCCGGCATAAGTCAGTTTGTCCAACACCGTGACATGGAGCGCGGTGTGCTCCATGATGTAGTGGACAAAGTTGCATCCGATGAATCCGGCCCCGCCGGTGACAAGGATTCTCTGCATGGCCCTAGAGTAACCGCCCGCGGCATTTCGGGGCATAGGTGAGGACGGCAGGTTTGCGAGGAATTGTTCTTGCAGGTGGAACGGGTTCAAGGCTTCACCCCATCACGCTCGGAATCAGTAAGCAGCTGGTTCCGGTGTTCGATAAGCCCATGATCTATTACCCGCTGTGCACCCTGATGCTGGCGGGAATTCGCGACATCCTGGTCATTACTACACCCGGTGATGCCGCGCAGTTCCAGCGGCTCCTCGGAGATGGCTCACAGTTCGGCATCAATTTGAGCTATGCCGAGCAGCCCACCCCCGACGGCCTTGCCCAGGCTTTCATCCTGGGGGAGGACCACATCGGAACAGGCAACGTGGCCTTGATCCTGGGTGACAACATCTTCAACGGACCAGGCATGGGCAACCAGCTTCGGCACTACGCTGACGTCGACGGCGGTGCGATCTTCGGTTACTGGGTCAAGGACCCCTCCGCCTATGGTGTGGTGGAGTTCGACGAGCAGGGCATGGCCATCTCCATCGAAGAAAAACCCGCAGTCCCCAAAAGCAACTATGCCGTTCCGGGGCTCTACTTTTATGACAACAACGTAGTTGCCATGGCAAAGGACCTGAAGCCCTCTGCCCGGGGGGAACTGGAGATCACCGATATCAACCGGACATACATGGAGCTTGGCCGCTTGCATGTGCAGAAGTTTCCGCGGGGTACTGCCTGGCTGGACACCGGGACCTTCAGCGACCTCAATGATGCGTCAAACTATGTCCGTACCACCGAGAACCGGCAGGGTTTGAAAATCGGTGCTCCCGAGGAGGTGGCGTGGCGCATGGGCTACCTGAGCGATGACGAACTCCGCCAGCAGGCCGCCAAACTCGCCAAGAGTGGCTACGGCAGCTACTTGTTGGACATCCTGGACCGGCAATAGCGGGAACTAGGCAGCTGAGACGTCCTCAAGGGCGCGCGCAATCTCGGCCGGCAGAACCGTCAATTGCGCGTCCAGCAGTTCCTTCAGCTGAACAGCGTTTCTGGGGCCAATGATTGCGGTGGCAACACCTGGCCTTGAGAGCAGCCAGCTGAGGGATACATCCATGGGAGTCCGGCCCAGTCCACGGGCTGCCATCGCCACGGCTTCCACTACGCGGGACGCGGGGGACTCAAGATAAGGCTCAACGTAACCGGCCAGGCGGCTTTGCGCCGCACGGGAATCGGCAGGAATCTGCCCCCGGTATTTACCGCTGAGTACGCCACGGCCCAAGGGCGCCCACGCCATCAACCCCAGTCCGGCGTCTTCCACGGCAGGGACGAGTTCGGCCTCTGCTTTGCGTTGGACAAGGGAATATTCGGACTGGTTTGCCACGAGGGTGAACCCGGCCACGGCCGCTGCCTTGGCTGTTTGCCAGCCGTTGTAATTGGAGATCCCCACATAGCGGGCACGTCCGCTCCGCTGGGCGAGCTCCAAGGCAGAGAGCGTTTCGTCCAAGGGCACGTTCGGATCCCACTCGTGAGCGAACCAGATATCGATGTAGTCCGTGCCAAGCCTCGCGAGGCTGGCATCAAGGGCGGACAGCATCGCGCCCCGGGATGCGTTGATACTTCGCCTGGAATCGGACGACGACACGCCGGCTTTGGTGGAAATCACAATCTCGGAGCGGGCCACAACGTCGCCCAGCATGGATCCCAACATGGCCTCTGCCCGGCCATGCGCATATGAAGCGGCGGTGTCCACAACAGTGCCTCCGCCGGCAACAAATCCGTGGAGCAGTTCTGCAGCATCCTGCTCGTCAGTCTCCTGGGCCCAGGACATGGTTCCAAGGGACAATGAGGACACACGGAATCCACTGTTTCCGACATAACGCTGCTGCATAGCAGCTAGCTTACGGGGAGTTGGAGTACTTCATGACGTAGGGTCTATTCACGTGAACTGGATAGAAGCAGCCTTGCTGGGCCTGGTGCAGGGCCTCACCGAATTTCTCCCGATTTCCTCGAGCGCACACCTGCGGATCGTGGGCTCATTCCTTCCCGATGCCTCGGACCCCGGTGCTGCCTTCACGGCCATCACGCAGCTGGGCACGGAAACCGCCGTGATTGTCTACTTCTGGCGTGACATCGTCAGGATCGTCCGGGCCTGGTTCGGCTCCCTCACGGGCAAGGTGGAGCGCAACAATCCGGATGCCCGCATGGGCTGGCTGGTCATCCTGGGCAGCCTGCCGATCATCGTCCTGGGCCTGTTGTTCCAAGACCAGATCGAGTCAGTGCTGCGCAGTATGTGGATCGTTGCCACCATGCTGATCGTGTTCGGCATGATCCTCGCTGTTGCCGACGCCATTGGCCGGCAGGAGCGGGATCTCACCCAATTGAGCTACAAGCACGGCATTCTCTACGGCTTCGCCCAAGCAATGGCCCTGATTCCCGGTGTTTCCCGCTCCGGCGGCACCATCACCGCCGGCCTCCTCATGGGGTACACCCGTGAAGCGGCTGCCCGGTACTCCTTCCTCCTGGCCATACCCGCCGTGTTTGGCAGTGGCCTGTACCAGCTCTACAAGACCGTTTCCAACGAAGGTCTTAGTGGTCCCTACGGCCTCCCCGAGACTGCGCTGGCCACAGTCATCGCTTTCGTGGTGGGATACGTCATCATCGGCTGGTTCTTGAAGTTCGTCTCCACCCGCAGTTACCGGCTGTTCGTTTGGTACCGGATCCTCCTGGGCCTGGCTTTGTATGTCCTGCTCGGTTTCAATGTGATCAGCGCCTAGCACTAAGGTTGAGTCGTGAAATCGTGGACCTCCCGCCCTGTACCTGAGCTGCCCGGCACTCTGCCGCAACTACGGCTGTATGACACAGCCCTCGGCCGGGTGGTGGACATTGAGAGACAGCCGGAACAATCAATGTATGTCTGCGGCATCACCCCGTATGACGCTACGCATATGGGACACGCGGCCAGTTATGTGGCTTTTGATCTCCTGAACCGTGCCTGGCGCGATGCCGGCGTCCGGGTCTCCTATGTACAGAACGTCACGGACATAGACGATCCCCTTCTGGAGCGCGCCACAGCCACCGGCGTGGACTGGCGCGAATTGGCCCAGAGCCAGATCGAACTGTTCCAGACAGACATGGACGCCCTGAACGTCCTCGCGCCGAACCACTACATTGGTGCTGTCGAAGCCATCCCGGACATAGTTCCTGCCATCGAGCAGCTCATCGCCGACGGCGTGGCCTATCGCGTTGCCGGCTCCGAAGGAGATCCGGACGGCGATGTGTACTACGACGTCCAGACTGCCGGCAAGCGCTCGGACGCCACAGATGCCTGGACACTGGGCGACGTCTCCGGCCTGGGCGAAAAGGAAATGCTGGAGCTGTTCGCTGAACGGGGTGGAGACCCTTCCAGGGCCGGAAAGCGCCATGCTTTGGATCCTTTGCTGTGGCGCGTTGCCCGCGAGGGCGAGCCCAGCTGGCCCGGAGCCACCCTGGGCGATGGCCGTCCGGGTTGGCACATTGAATGTACGGTGATCGCGCAGAAGTACCTTCCCGCCCCCTTCACCGTCCAAGGCGGTGGATCGGATTTGGTTTTCCCGCACCATGAAATGGGCGCGGGCCATGCCTATTCACTCTCCGGGGTTCCACTGGCCCGGCACTATTCACACGCCGGCATGGTGGGGCTGGACGGGGAGAAGATGAGCAAGTCCAAGGGCAACCTGGTTCTTGTCTCAAAACTTCGCGCTGCCGGGGAGGAACCTGCGGCAATCCGACTTGCCATCCTTGCCCATCACTATCGCTCCGACTGGTCATGGACCGAAGCAGAGTTTGCCGAAGCCAAGGAACGGCTCAAGCAATGGCGCCAGGCCCTGGACCACGCCCCTGCCGGCTCAGCGGCGTCCGTTATAGCAGCGATGCGCAACGAACTTGCCAATGACCTCAACGCTCCCGGTGCGATCGCCGTCGTCGATCACTGGGCAGAAGAAGCAACCAGCTCCGGTGCGGACAGCTCAGCACAGGATGCCGCGCTTGTTAGCGACGCCATCGATGCGCTACTCGGGGTTGAAGTCTAAGCAACCCAATAACCCAGGCAACTCAGGTAACGGCTACGGCCCTGACTTCATGTCAGGGCCGTAGCTTCTTTCAGGGGAAGCGGCCTCTTAGGGACGCTCTTTACCGCGCCTCTTCAAGTAACGCTCGAATTCACGGGCTATGGACTCCCCGGATGCCTCCGGCAGGTCAGCGGTGTCCTTCGCTTCTTCGAGTTGCCGTACATAAGCAGCAATCTCCGGGTCCTCGGTTGCGAGCTCATCCACTCCGCGTTCCCAGGCTTCAGATTCTTCAGCCAAAGGTTGGCTGTCCAACGGGACCTGCAAGAGGTCTTCGATCCTGTGCAGGATGGCCAGCTGCGCCTTGGGGGAGGGCGGTTGGGCAACGTAATGGGGAACCGCTGCCCACAGCGAGACCGTAGGCAGACCTGCAAGCATTGCGAACTCTGCCAGGACACCCACAATGCCCACCGGCCCTTCGTACTGTGAGGCTTCCAGGTTGAGGCGCTCCCGCAGGGAACTGTCTTCCGTGGTGGTGCTCACCGGGATGGGACGGCTGTGAGGAACGTCAGCGAGCAGCGCGCCCACCAGAATCACTGAATCCACCTTGAGGGCTTCAGCATGGACCAGTATCTCGGTGGTGTAAGCACGCCAACGGTAGGAGGGTTCGGTACCGAGTACCAGAACCACATCCACGTTGCTGTCCGGGACTTCGGCTTTGTAAATACGCGTTGAAGGCCATTTCACCTTTCGCGCGCCCGAGGAAGTCCGCCGCACAGTGGGACGGGTGAACTGGAAGTCGTAATATTCCTCAGCGTCCACCGTGGCGACCTTCTTGCCGCCCCAGAGCTTGTTCAAGTAGTGCAGCGCATCACTGGCGGCCTCACCGGCGTCGTTCCAGCCCTCAAACGCGGCGAGCATTACGGTGACACGCTGGCCGTCCGCGGGTTCCTTGAGGAAACGCTCGGGCTCCGCGGTGATGTCCTGTCCTTCGGGGGTCCCGTCCACACTGTTCATCCACTCACCCTACGTCCAAGACCCTTGTGGATGCATGGCATTTCACGCCGAAGCGTGTCCGCGATTCGCCCACAGCGCAACCCGCGGACGGCCGCCCGCCAGGTTCCACGTAGACTGGAAACCATGCATTCCTCACCCAGCCAGCCCCTCCTCAAAGCCGTGCTCTGGGATATGGATGGCACACTCGTGGACACCGAACCCTATTGGATCGCTGCCGAGCGGGAGCTGGTTGAGTCCCACGGCGGGAGCTGGTCCCACCAGCAAGCCATGCAATTGGTGGGACAGTCCTTGCTTCACTCGGCGGCCGTCCTCCAGGCCGCCGGCGTCGAGCTCGAGGCCCGCGAAATCGTGGACACATTGAGCGAACAGGTGATCACACAGGTCCGTAAAGAGGTTCCTTGGCGGCCCGGTGCCCGCGAACTGCTGGACGACCTCCACCAGGCCGGTATTCGCTGCGCCCTGGTCACTATGTCCGAGGGCCCGTTGGCCGGCGTTGTGGTGGAGAGCCTTCCCAAGCCCTACTTTGAGTTCATGGTCACCGGCGATTCCGTGACCAACGGGAAGCCGCACCCGGAGGCCTACCTCACGGCCGTAGAGAGGCTGAGGCTGGAGGATCCTTCCGTGAGCATCCACAACTGCGTTGCCCTCGAGGATTCCATCCCGGGAGCCACCGCGGCCATTGCATCAGGCGTGGTCACCGTTGGAATTCCCCATCAAGTGCCCCTTCCGGAAGACCCCCGAATGATCACGTGGCCTACGCTGGTTGGCCGTACGGCACCGGATCTCCAACGACTCGTGGCTGACCGTTTCGCCGCAGCGAACCTGCTTGAAGGGGCCAACTAGGTGACCAGCCCGTCCACACCGCACCACGCACAAAGCAAAAAACGCGATGGTATCCCGCTCGGGAGAATCGCCGGCATTCCGGTCTACTTGGCCTACTCGTGGTTCATTATCGCTGGCTTCACGGTGATCGTGTACGGCCCCGCGCTGCTGGTTCGAACGCCCGATCTCGGCGTCGGAGCGTATTTCGTCGCCTTGGGATACGCCTTGCTCCTTGCGGTATCCGTGCTGGTCCACGAGTTGGCGCATGCTCTCAGTGCAAAGGCCTTCAATTGGCCCTCGGAAAAAATCGTGCTCAACCTTTGGGGCGGCCATACCCAATTTGAGAGCTTCACAGCTTCGCCGGGTCGCTCGGTAGTGGTCGCCCTGGCCGGACCTGTCTCCAACTTCGTTTTGGCGGCCGGGATGTGGGCCGTGCTCTCCACCGGTGTTCTGAGTGGTGTCCCGGATACCCTCGCGAACATCCTGATGTGGGCCAACCTCCTGATCGGCTTGTTCAACGTTCTTCCCGGCCTGCCGCTGGATGGCGGCCGCCTGGTGGAGTCCGCCGTTTGGAAAGCCACCGGCAGCCAGGACAAAGGCACCATCGCCGCCGGTTGGTCAGGTCGCATCATCGTCGCCGCGCTGGTTATCTGGTTCATCGGACTGCCACTCCTTAACGGCACCCCCTTGGACATCAGCCTCATACTCATCACCGTGCTCGTCTGTGGTTTCCTTTGGATGGGCGCCTCGAGCTCCATCCACCACGCGAAGCTGCGCAGCCGCCTCTACCTGGTCAGTGCCGCCGGCCTGGCAGAACCTGCAGTAGGAGTGGCGAACTCGGCCACGGTGGCAGACGTCCTGGCCATCTCACCGGCCGGAAGTCCCGCCGTCGTCATTTGCGGTCCGGACGGCAAGCCTCAAGGCGTTGTGGATTTCAGCGCAACCCTCGGAGTGCCCGCCGCATCTGCGGCGACGACGCCCGTTACCGCCGTGTCACACGCCCTGGGTGCCGGCGCTTATGTCCCTGAATGGTCCAAGGGGCAGGAATTGATCCAGTACTTGGCTCGTCTGGACGGCGGCGAATACGCTGTGGTTGATCACAACGGAATCGTCACGGGGCTGCTTCGGCAACAAGCTGTAGTGACTGCCATTACAGGTAAGGAAGCACGCAGGAGCGGGCGCGCCTGACTGCGTTGCCGGTAGAGTTACATGCCGGCGGTTAGACAAAAGTAGAGCCATTGACTTTTTGGCGCCCACCAGCCGGTCAGACACCGCGGCCCAGCCGTACAGGAGCGAGGAACACCACATGAGCAGCGAAACCGCCGCCCCCGCAGCAAGCACAGGCACTGACGAGTCAGCCAACGGTCCGGCCGCACAGCCGACGGGTGCTGCACGACGCCGCGGGCCTTTCCGTGTGGGCGAGCGGGTCCAGCTCACGGACGAGCGCGGGCGGATGAATACCATCACGCTGGAGGTGGGCGGGGCTTTCCACACCCACCGGGGTTTCCTGAACCATGATGAAATCATCGGCAAGGTTGATGGTTCCGTGGTCAGCAACAACGTTGGCCAGCAGTATCAGACGCTGCGCCCGCTGCTCTCTGACTTCGTTCTGTCCATGCCCCGTGGTGCGGCAGTGGTTTACCCCAAGGATGCCGCCCAGATCGTCACCATGGCGGACATCTTCCCCGGCGCGCGGGTGGTTGAGGCAGGTGTCGGCTCCGGTGCGCTCTCCATTTCCCTGTTGCGCGCAGTCGGCGACGGCGGCTACCTCCACTCCTTCGAGCGGCGCGAAGAATTCGCGGACATCGCCCGTGGAAACGTTGAGACCATCTTTGGCGGTCCCCATCCCGCATGGCAGATCTCCCTGGGTGACTTCCAGGAAGAGGTTGTCAAAGCAGAAGCCCCGGGTTCCGTGGACCGGGTTGTCCTGGACATGCTCGCTCCCTGGGAGTGCTTGGACGCTGTGGCCACTGTCCTGGCACCCGGTGGTGTCTGGATCAATTACGTGGCTACTGTTACCCAGTTGTCCCGCACCGCCGAAGCGATCCGCGCTGATGGCCGCTTCACTGAGCCGGATGCCTGGGAATCAATGGTTCGTGGCTGGCACCTGGAGGGCTTGGCTGTTCGTCCGGACCACCGCATGGTGGCCCACACCGGTTTCCTCCTGGTTACCCGCCGCCTGGCTGAGGGAGTCACCGGAATTTCGGTGAAGCGCCGCCCGTCCAAGACTGAATTCAGCGAAGAGGACCTCAACGCCTGGACCCCTGCAGCAGTGGGGGAGCGCGCCGTCTCTGACAAGAAACTGCGACGTGCAGCGCGTGACGCAATTGCCGGGACCAACGTTCAGGATGATCCCTCAGTCACAAACTGACAAAGGTCACAATAGGGTTCGCATTCCGAATGTCACACAGCACCCTGAGCTTTTCGGGACTAAGGTCTTGTTAAGCGCAGGAAGGGGCTGATGAATCGTGGATACGTCAAACAACGACCTTGGACGGCCGACGCCGGAAGATGCAAACGGCGAAGCGGAGAATGCGGCAGGCCGGAGGCTCGGCGCTGTTCAACCGCCGGAGACCTCGAGTGAGCTGACTGTTGCCGAACGGCAGATCAACATTCTTCGGGACAAACTTCGCCACATCGACCGCCAGTTGGCTGCTGCCACCCAGAACAACAGCAAACTTGTCAGCATGCTGGAAACAGCCAAGGCTGAGATCCTTCGCTTGAAGGGCGCCTTGGAGCAGGAGGGCCAACCCCCATACAGCTTTGGCACCGTGGTGCAGATCAACCCGCGGAAGCAGCCGGCTGCCGGCAGTTCAGGACAAGCCGCCACTGAAGAGTCCGTGGACATCTTCAACGCGGGGCGCAAGATGCGTGTTGGCGTCAGCCCGCTCGTGAACCTCAATCAGCTTGCCGTCGGGCAGGAAGTTCTGCTCAACGAGGCACTGCTGGTAGTGGCGGGCCTCGGCTACGAACGTGCAGGCGAACTTGTCACCCTCAAGGAAATGCTGGGCAAGGACCGGGCGCTGGTGGTTGGCCGTGCCGATGAAGAGCGTGTGGTCCGGTTGTCGGGGGCGCTCCAAAGTGTTCACCTGAAAGTCGGCGATGCTTTGTCCCTCGACTCACGGACAGGCTATGCGCTGGAGAAGGTTCCCCGCGCCGAAGTGGAGAACCTGGTCCTCGAAGAAGTTCCGGACATCACCTATCAGGACATCGGCGGCCTTGGCCCGCAGATCGAGCAGATCCGCGATGCCGTGGAGTTGCCGTTCCTCCATCCGGACCTCTACCGCGAGCATGGACTGAAGGCCCCTAAAGGCATCCTCCTCTACGGTCCTCCAGGCTGCGGCAAGACCCTCATCGCCAAGGCAGTAGCGAATTCCCTTGCCGCCCGGGCAGCGGAACGTGCCGGCAACACCGATCTCAAGAGCTACTTCCTCAATATCAAGGGGCCCGAGCTCCTGGACAAGTACGTGGGAGAGACTGAGCGGCACATCCGGCTGATCTTCTCCCGTGCCCGTGAAAAGGCTTCGGACGGCAGCCCCGTGGTGGTCTTCTTCGACGAAATGGACTCGTTGTTCCGCACCCGCGGTACCGGCGTTTCCTCGGACGTCGAAACCACCATCGTGCCTCAGCTGCTCAGTGAAATCGACGGCGTGGAGCGTCTGGACAACGTGATCGTTATTGGCGCCTCCAACCGTGAGGACATGATCGATCCCGCCATCCTTCGTCCCGGTCGCCTCGACGTCAAGGTCAAGATCCAACGACCCGACGCCGAAGCTGCCGCCGACATCTTCGCCAAATACATCACAACTGACCTGCCCTTCCATCCTCAGGACCTGGCGGAGTACGGCGGCGACGTCCAGGCCACTGTGGATGCCATGGTCCAGCGCACGGTGGAGGCAATGTACTCCACAGAGAAGTCCAATGAATACCTTGAGGTCACCTACGCCAATGGCGATACCGAGATGCTGTACTTCAAGGACTTCAATTCCGGCGCCGTGGTCCAGAACGTAGTGGACCGTGCCAAAAAGTACGCCATCAAGGATTTGCTGACCACCCACCAGAAGGGTCTTCGGATCGATCACCTGCTCCGGGCCGTTGTGGATGAATTCCGTGAGCACGAGGACATGCCCAACACCACCAACCCGGATGACTGGGCCAGGATTTCGGGCAAGAAGGGCGAGAGGATCACCTACATCAGGACCATTGTTCAGGGCAAGGCCGGTCAGGAGCCCGGTAAGTCCATAGAAACCACCGCCAACACGGGTCAGTACCTGTGACAGCAAGGCCCGAGGGTTCACCCGCAGAGAAACTCCCCGCAGGCGGCGCCATGCGCGTCATGGGCTCGGAAACTGAATATGGGATCCATGCTCCGTCAGCTCCAGGTGCCAACGCCACCATGATGTCCGCCCGGATCATTCAGGCATATGCCACTGTGACCCGGCAGCGGGCGGCCGGCGGGGCGGAGACACGATGGGACTACACGGACGAGGAACCGTTGCACGACGCCCGCGGCTGGACCATGGACAAGGCGGCAGCAGATCCGAGCCAGCTGACGGACCAACCGCCGGTGCTCGACGCCGAAGCGGTCGCCTTGGCATATGGCCGCCAGGATTTGGAACTGGACGGAGCAGACGAGTCCGGTTCCCTCCTGATGAACATGGTCCTGGGCAATGGTGCACGCCTTTATGTGGACCATGCTCACCCGGAGTACTCCAGCCCGGAGGTCACCAATCCACGCGATGCCGTGGCATGGGATGCCGCCGGTGACCTGGTGGCCTTGGCCACGGTTCGGAAGGTCGCTGCCGATCCATCGCTTCCGGCCATCAATCTCTATAAGAACAACACTGACAGCAAGTCTGTGTCCTACGGCTCGCATGAGAATTACCTCATGCCCCGCTCTGTACCCTTCGGGGACATCATCCGCGGGCTCACGCCATTCTTCATCTCCCGTCAGGTGATTTGTGGCGCAGGCAAGGTGGGGCTGGGGCAGGACGGCTCAACGCCCGGTTACCAGATCAGCCAGCGGGCGGACTTTTTCGAAGCAGAAGTGGGACTGGAGACAACCATCCGGCGCCCCATCATCAATACCAGGGACGAGCCACACGCCACGGCCGACAAATACCGGCGCCTCCACGTCATCATTGGGGACGCCAACCTCAGCCAGGCTTCGAACTTCCTGAAATTCGGAACCACGGCCATGGTCCTTAGCCTCATAGAGGCAGGCCAGGCACCCAAAATCGAAGTCCATGAACCCGTCCAAGCGCTCCAGGCCGTCAGTCACGACACCACTTTGACCACAACCGTCAGGCTCCTGGACGGAAGACGAGTAACAGCCCTCGAACTTCAATGGATGTATTTCGAGGCAGCCGCCAAGCTGGCCCAGGAGACCGGGGTGGCAGATTCAGTCACCGGAGACGGCCACACGCATCAGGTCCTGTCTCAGTGGGAGGCCACACTGACAACCTTGGGGACGGATCCCGATGCCGCCGCATCGTCCGTGGAGTGGGTGGCCAAGAAGTCACTTCTTGAGGGCTACCGGAACCGTGACGGACTGGCGTGGGAGGATGCCCGGCTCGGCTTGGTGGATCTTCAATGGTCTGATATCCGGCCTGAGAAGGGCCTCTACTACAGGATGCTCTCCAGGGATCGGATGATGCGAATTGTGGACGACGCCCACATCACCCGTGCGGTGACCGAACCGCCGTCGGACACGCGGGCCTACTTCCGGGGGCGCTGCGTTTCCAGCTTCGGCAAAGACGTTGTGGGCGCCAGTTGGGACTCGGTGATTTTTGATGTGCCCGGGCTGGGTAAACTGCAGCGGGTGCCCACGCGGGAGCCTTTGAGGGGAACCAAGGCTTTGACCGGCGCCCTCTTTGACCGCCACGCGGATGCTGCCTCGTTCCTGGCCGAATTGTTGGGTCAGGCGCCACCAGCTGTGAGGAGTTGAGGAATGCCCGCCACAGGAATATCCGTCGACGGCCAAAGCCCTCCGCAGCACCGCTCAGCGTGGCAATATGGCAGTAGGAAGTCTCTGTCCTTAGGAGACTGACAGTAGGGAGAAAGAAATGGCATCACAGGAGCAGCAACAACCGCAGTCACGGGAAACCGAGACCGAAGTGGACGTACCGGAGGCGCCACCGGCAGCACCGGAGGCACAAGCCTCGGACGCCACGCAAGGCGTGGATGATCTCCTCGACGAAATCGACGGCGTCCTTGAATCCAACGCCGAAGAGTTCGTCAGGGCGTTTGTCCAAAAGGGCGGCCAGTAGGCGGATCCGCCAGAGGATGTACTGCCCGGCCGGCGTGAGGCCGCCGGGCATCGGAATGCAGAGTCGAAGGAGTGCAGCAATGCAGGACCCATCAACCGGCCCCCTGGCCACCCAGGCAACGTCTTCTTTCACGGAGCACCTTCAACGCTCGCGTCCCGAACTCCTTCCCTTCAATCAATCGTTACCCGCCGGAATGGTGCCGCAGTCCCCGCATGCCACCACGATCGTCGCGCTGACTTACGCCGGTGGCGTACTGATGGCCGGGGATCGCAGAGCCACCATGGGCAACATCATCGCCAGCCGGCACATCGAGAAAGTGTTTCCGGCGGACGAGTACTCGGTTCTCGGTATCGCTGGTACCGCAGGCCTTGCGATTGATATCACCAGGCTTTTCCAAGTTGAGCTGGAGCACTACGAAAAAATCGAAGGCACACTCCTCAGCCTCGTTGGTAAGGCCAACCGCCTGGGCGCCATGATCCGCGGAAACCTGCCCATGGCAATGCAGGGGATGGCAGTGATTCCCTTGTTCGCAGGCTTCGATCAAAGCTCCGGTGTAGGCCGCTTGTTCTCCTACGACGTCACAGGCGGGCGATATGAAGAGCAGGAGCATCACTCCGTTGGTTCCGGTTCGGTGTTCGCCCGCGGAGCCCTGAAGAAGCTGTGGAAGCCGAACCTGTCTGAAGAGAATGCCGTTGCTGTGGCCGTTGAGGCACTCTACGACGCCGCCGACGACGACTCCGCCACCGGCGGGCCTGACCCCGTCCGGCAGTTGTGGCCGGTGGTTTATACAGTCAATCGCTCCGGCAATAGACGTGTACCTGAACGCGACCTGGCCGCGATAGCCGGCGCAATTGTTGAATCGCGGGCTGCCGCCGGACGGGAGGCCTGATATGACCCAGCAGTTCTACGTCTCTCCGGAGCAGCTGATGAAGGACCGTGCGGACTTCGCACGGAAGGGCATAGCCCGCGGGCGCTCTGTTGTGGTGATCAGCTGCGCGGACGGCATTGCGTTGATCGCCGAGAACCCTTCGCCATCGCTGCACAAAATTGGCGAAATCTACGACAAAATCGCCTTCGCTGCAGTGGGCAAGTACAACGAGTTTGAAAGCCTGAGGCAAGCAGGAGTCCGCTACGCAGACGTCCGCGGATACTCCTACGACCGCGAGGACGTGACGGCGCGCGGCTTGGCCAGTGTCTACGCTCAGAGCCTGGGTGCGGTGTTTACGGCCGAGCAGAAGCCGTTCGAAGTGGAATTGGCTGTGGCCGAGGTTGGTTTCACCCAAGAGCAGGATCACCTGTACCGCCTGACCTTTGATGGATCAATCGCCGATGAGAACGGCTTTGTGGTGATGGGCGGGCTCGCCGACCAGATTTCCGACGTCGTCAATGGGGCTTGGGAGCCCGAACTCACCTTGGCGGGCGCCATGCAACTGGCGCTGCGTGCGCTGGCCACCAACAAGGAAGTTGACGAACTACCCGCCACCGCCGTCGAAGCCGCTGTGCTGTACCGCGCTTCGGAAAGCAACCGCGGGTCCCGCAGGGCGTTCCGGCGGCTTCTGCCGGAAGACATGACCCGGTTGCTCACAGAGGAGAGCTGAGATGGATAAGCGGATATTTGGCATCGAAACTGAGTTCGGGATTTCGTACTCCAGTCCGGATTCGCGTCCCTTGGCGCCCGAGGAAGTGGCACGGTACCTCTTTCGCAAGGTGGTCAGTTGGGGCAGGTCCTCGAACGTTTTCCTCACCAACGGTTCACGGCTCTACCTCGATGTGGGCTCGCACCCGGAGTATGCCACCGCGGAGTGCGATGACCTCGCCCAGCTCATCGCCCATGACAGGGCCGGCGAACTTATCCTGGACGACCTCGTTGACGAGGCGCAGGCCAGGCTCGCCGCCGAGGGCTTCAACGGCACGGTGTACCTTTTCAAGAACAACACCGATTCCGCGGGCAATTCCTATGGCAGCCATGAGAATTACCTCATACCGCGCCGCGGAGAGTTTTCCCGCCTCGCCGAGATACTGATTCCCTTCCTGGTGACAAGGCAACTGATCGCCGGTGCCGGCAAAGTACTGAAGACCCCCCACGGTGCCACGTTTGCTTTCTCTCAGCGGGCCGACCATATCTGGGAAGGCGTCTCCTCGGCGACCACCAGGTCCAGGCCCATCATCAACACGCGCGATGAGCCGCATGCGGATGCCGAATTTTATCGGCGCCTTCATGTCATTGTGGGGGACTCCAACATGTCCGAGACCTCGGCGCTGCTCAAGGTCGGTACGGTGGACCTTATCCTCCGCATGATCGAGGCCGGCGTCATTATGCGTGACATGCGCATGGAGAATCCCATCCGCAGCATCCGCGAAATCTCCCACGACCTCACCGGCCGCGCACTGGTCCGCTTGGCCAACGGCCGCCAGCTGACGGCCCTGGATATTCAGCGGGAATACCTCAACAAGGTCACCGAGTTTGTTGCCGCCAATGGTGCCCATAATGCCCACGTTCCCCTCATCCTGGACTTGTGGGAGCGGACCTTGAACGCGATTGAAAGCGGCGACACCAGCACCATCGATACCGAAGTGGACTGGGCCATCAAGAAGAAGCTCATGGACGGCTACATGCGCCGCCACGATCTCAGCCTCGATTCACCGCGGATTGCCCAATTGGACCTTACTTACCACGACATCTCCCGGCAACGCGGCATCTTCTTCTTGCTGCAGGCCCGGGGTGCAGCACGCAGACTGGTCACTGAAACCGATGTCAAGGATGCTGTGGACGCTCCACCCCAGACCACACGCGCAAAACTGCGGGGAGATTTTGTACGGCGGGCACAGGAGCTGGGCCGCGACTACACAGTGGACTGGGTGCACCTGAAACTCAACGACCGCGCACACCAAACCATCCTCTGCAAAGATCCGTTCCGGAACGTTGACGAGCGGGTGGATGCCCTCTTGGACTCCATGGGCTAAAACGGTTTATAAGCTGGCTCCCAGCTTCACGGGCTATTCTGGATAGTGGTCTCTTCCCGAGATACACCCTGCTTGGATGCGCTACGCGCCTTTCCGAGTGTCCCTTTGCCCCGACGAAAGTGTCTTTTTGTGCGCCGACTCCTAGCAATTCTCCTTCCCGCCTTGCTTCTCATGACCGCGTGCGGAGGTGGAGAGACACCGGCTGCCGAGCCCACCAGCAAATCAGTGGGTGACGTCTCCAAGCTCGACTCCCTTAAGGTCACGGACAACGGCAATGACAAAGCACCCGGCATCGAATTCTCCAAGCCTCTGGCAGTAACAGGCCCCACCGTCAAGGTTGTCAAGGAAGGCGATGGCGAGCCCGTCAAAATGGGCCAGATTGCCGAACTGGTGTTCATCGCGGTGGACGGCGCCGATGGCAAGACCCTTGAGGACGGATACGCCAAGGGACCCCAGGCAATCGAACTCTCCGAGCAGATGAAAGCCGGCAATGAGCTGATCTTTGACGCCATCATCGGCGCCAAGGTAGGCAGCCATGTAGCCATCGCTGCTCCAGGTAACTCCTCGGCGTCGGACGGCGCCTCTCCTTCGGCTCCTGCCTCCTCCCAACTGGTGATCTTCAAGATTGCCTCGGCGAAAGACGCCCCCGGCCTTCTGAGCAAGGAAGAGACCGATCAGCTGGACAAGGACGGCAAGCTGCCCAAGGTGACCTTTGATGACAAGGGCGCACCTTCAGTGGAGATTCCCAAGACTGATGCCCCTGCAGGTCTTTCGGTGAAGGTCCTTTCCGAGGGCAATGGAGAGGAATTGAAGGACTCCGACACCATTGATGCCAACTACACCGGCTGGCGCTGGGAGGACAGCACCAAGTTCGACTCCAGTTATGACCGCGGCGAGGCCGCTACGTTCGGGCTGAACCAGGTCATCAAGGGCTGGACGCTTGGACTTACGGGCCAGAAGGTGGGCTCGAAGGTTCTCCTGACCATTCCCACGGATCTCGCCTATGGCGCAAGCGCCGCTGCCCAGGGCAAGCCTGCAGGCCCGTTGGTGTTTGTCGTCGAGATCACCGGCAAGAAGTAAGAACTGACACGGGTTCTGGCTAAGCTGGTTCCTGAAAAGTTTTACGTCCCCAAAACCCAAGGAGCACCCATGTCATTTGGTCAGCGTGACTTTGACCGCACCAAGCCCGAAATCGACTTCCCGGAAGGCGACGTTCCCACGGACCTCGTCATCACGGATTTGATTGAGGGCACGGGCCCCGAAGCCAAGGCCGGGGACACCGTCTCCACCCACTACGTGGGCGTTGCCTGGTCCACGGGCGAAGAATTCGACGCTTCCTGGGGCCGGGGCGCTCCGCTCGACTTCCGCGTTGGCGTCGGTCAGGTCATCCAGGGCTGGGACCAAGGCCTGCTGGGCATGAAGGTAGGCGGTCGCCGTCGCCTGGAGATCCCCTCGGAGCTCGCCTACGGCTCGCGTGGCGCCGGTGGAGCAATCAAGCCCAACGAGGCCTTGATCTTCGTGGTGGACCTCGTGGCTGTCCGCTAGGACCCTGTCTTTTCGCAAGGCGCGTTACCTTCCGGTTTCACCGGCAGGTGACGCGCCTTGCTGCTTTCGGGCAGGTCTTTAGTAACGTAGCAACCGTGTCCGCATCCCGCACTGAACGTCTCCTGAACCTTCTCCTGGCTTTGCTCAATACCAAAGTGGGCCTCCCGCGCGCTGTGCTGCGCGAGAAGGTCTACCACGATTCCGCGGACAACGACGTCGCCTTTGGCCGCATGTTTGAGCGCGACAAAGTGGATTTGAAGCAGTTCGGCTTTGAGATCGAAACTTTGATGGATCCCCGCAACTTTGGCGCCGATGACCCCGCTTCGGCCCGTTACCGGATCGGCAAAGACTCCAATCGCCTTCCCGACGTGAGCTTGACGCCTGCAGAGAGCACCATCCTGCTGCTTGCTGCGCAGCTTTGGGAACGAGCCGCATTGGGAACTGCAGCCGCCAACGCCGTGCGTAAGTTGCAGGCCGCCGGAGGCTTCACCGACGTGGACCTTCCTGCAGGTGTGCAGCCGCGGATCAAGCCTGCCGGACAAGCATTTGATGACGTCATAGCAGCCATGCATGGCAAGCATCCGGTCCGGTTCGGCTACCTGACCATCAGAACGGGTCAGGAGGAGGTCCGCGAAGTAGAGCCTTGGGGCTTGGGCAGCCGCTTCGGTCAGTGGTACCTCGTTGGCCTGGACCGGGGGAGAGGGGCCAAAAGGCTCTTCAGACTCTCACGGATGACCACGGCAGTAAGCGTGATTACCGGCAGCACCTTCCAGCCGCCTGAAGGCTTCAACGCCCGGGCTGAGTTGGACGAACTCAAAGAACTCCCCGTTCAGCAAGCCACCCTTGATGTCGAAAAGGACCGACTGCTTGCCCTGCGCAAAAAGGCCACATCCGTCGAAGAAGCACCAGACAAGAGTGGCCATGACCGAATAACGGTTGATTTCCGGGATCCGGAGCAGCTTGCTGAAGAGCTGGCATCCTATGGGCCCCGTGTGTTGGTGGCTGGACCCGCGGAACTGCGTGCCGCCGTCGTACGCCGCCTCACAGCCGCCGCGGACTTTGACGACGCCCCGCCTGTACCTATTGAGTTTCCCGAAGCAGGACGTGCGCCGCGGGCACGGAAGCGCACCTCCGAAGACCAGCTGGCCAGGATGTTGCAACTGGTACCTTTCCTGGTCCACCACCAGGGCCTGCACATCCAGGAGGTGGCTGACCACTTTGGCATCAGCCGCAAGGCTTTGATCGATGACTTGAAGATCCTCATCTGTTCGGGCCTGCCCGAGGGCTATCCGGACGACCTCCTGGACATTCAGTGGGAGAACGACCACGTCTACATCTCCGAGCACCTGGACCTGAACCGGCCGGTGCGTTTCAGCGAGGACGAAGCCGCAGCATTACTGACCGGGCTGGCCATGCTGGGAGACCTGCCTGCGCTGGCCGGCATGACTGAGGACGAGTCCGGCAGTGCACTGGAATCGGTCACCATTAAGTTGACTGGTGCGGCAGGGCAGGCAGCCAGATTGGCCGGCTCCGTGTCCGGCCAGTCGGTGGCGCCCGAACAGTCACAGGCTTTTGCCGTCATAACCCAGGCCATCAGGGAAGGCCAGCAGCTGCGGCTCAGGTACTTCTCTTTGCAACGCGATGAAGTGACCGAGCGCGATGTTGACCCCCTGCGCCTCTATTCCCTGGACAACACGTGGTACTTCGAGGCGTACTGCCACAGCAAGGCCGGTATCAGAAACTTTCGGCTGGACAGGGTGGAAACCCTGGAGCCCAATGGTCGGGCTGTCTCCGGGGCCGCAACCGCCGGGCAGGATTTTCCGGCACGGCTGTTCACACCCGGAGACGACGACGTCCTGGTGACCCTCCAACTGACCCGGCAGGGTGCCGGACTGGCGGATGATTACTACGCCGAACGCACCGCCCAACTGCCCGACGGCGGCCTGCTCGCCGAGGTGAGATTTGGCGACGCAGGTTGGCTGCCGATGTTCGTTTCCCAGCACGGGGGTTCAGTGCGGATTCTCGAACCGGGGAACTTGCGTCAGGAAACCCGTGCGTGGATCGACGCAGCTTTGGTTCAGTACAACTCACCAACGGGGACCAAGGCTGGCTAGACTACTCAAATGCCTTGGTGGTTCTGGATCCTGTTGTGGATCGCGCTCATAGCCCTTTCGTTGCTCCTTTTCCTGACATTGGGGTACCGCTTATACAGGAAATTCATGGCAACTGTTCATGAATTGTCTGCCGCGGGTAAACGTTTCAGCAATCTTTCCCCAGCTCCGGAAACCTCCGACGTTGAGGCCGCGGAACCGCGGCCCGAACCGGGGTCCGCGATTTTTGCCTCCCCGGATCAGATGCGTCATGATTACCTGACGGCCAAAGCCTTCCGCCAGGAAGATCGTCGTCAGCGGCGCGTCAAGCGCAAAGCCGAGCGGGGTCAGCCGCAGTCCCTGCACGACATTGAATTCAGATAGACGTAGGATGTATCCAAAAGGAAAGGACCTCCCCACATGAGGCTCGAAGGCTGGCATCTCATCATCATCATCGTCCTCGCTCTGGTGCTCTTTGCAGCGCCGAAGCTGCCGTCCATGGCGCGCAGCATCGGGCAGTCGATGCGTATTTTCAAGTCTGAAGTCCGGGAGATGAAGAAGGACGGTTCATCCGAGACCAAAGATTCCCAGGACGGGTCCGACGCCGTTGAAGGCAAGGTTGTGGGCCACCCGGACGTCACCACCAAGACCAACGGCGAGACTGACGTACCGCCCTCTAACCGCGTCTAAAGAGAAGTGGTAGAAACGAAGGGGCGCAAAGCCAACCCCGAAGCCCGGATGGCGCTCCTGGATCACCTCAAGGAGCTGCGAAACCGGCTCTTCAAGGCTGCAATCGGCGTCATAGTGGGCACAGTGGTGGGCTTCATCGTCTACCAGCCGCTCCTGGAAGCATTGATCAAGCCGATCAAGGACCTCAACGAAAAAGAGGGCCGGGCTGCCACGCTGAACTTTGATGGCGTGGCCAGTTCTTTCGACCTCATGGTCCAGGTTTCGGTCTTCCTCGGCGTTATTCTTTCAAGTCCCGTCTGGATATACCAGCTCTGGGCCTTCATTGTTCCGGGCCTCCACAAGAAGGAGCGGCGCCTGGCGCTATCCTTCGTGGCAGCAGCGGTTCCGCTGTTCGTCGGTGGTGTCCTGCTTGCGTGGCTGGTGCTGCCCAATGCTGTTCGAGTGCTGACCGACTTCACTCCCGTGGGCGGTTCAAACTTCATCAGCGCGGAAATCTATTTGGCCTTCGTCCTCCGGCTCCTGCTGGCCTTCGGTATCGCCTTCCTGGTACCGGTGGTCCTGGTGGGATTGAATCTGGCCGGAATCGTCAAGGGCAAGCAGCTCGTCAAGAGCTGGCGGATCACCATCTTCCTGGTGTGCTTGTTCGCTGCGATGGCTGCCCCCGGCGCTGATGCCATGAGCATGTTTTACCTTGCAGCGCCCATGCTGCTCCTGTTCTTCGCGGCCATTGGAGTCTGCCTTCTGAACGACCGTCGCCGTGAGCGCCGGGCCATCAAACGCGCAGCCGAGACTGAAGCCACTGCAGACATCGCAACCCCGGCCACGGATCTGGAGAATCTCTAGACCTCGGCCCACTAGGCTTGATGCATGTCCTCTATTTCCGGGTCTTCATCTCCATCAGACCGTTACCAGGCGGCAGCCCAGCGGGCAGCTGAGTCAAAAACTTATCTTGGTGCGTTCTCCCGCTCCTTGGACTTCGAACTGGACGACTTCCAACGTGAAGCGTGCAGGTCGCTCCAGGAGGGCCGCGGTGTCCTGGTAGCAGCTCCCACGGGTGCGGGAAAGACGATCGTTGGCGAGTTCGCCATCTACCTGGCCCTGGAACGGGGGCTCAAAGCCTTTTACACCACACCCATCAAGGCGTTGAGTAACCAGAAGTACTCGGAACTGGCGGCAAAATACGGTTCGGCCAACGTTGGCCTGTTGACCGGCGATACCACCATCAACGGCGAAGCTCCCGTGGTGGTCATGACCACCGAAGTTCTTCGGAACATGCTCTATGCCGACTCTGAAACCCTGGGAGACCTGGGCTTTGTGGTGATGGACGAAGTCCACTACTTGGCGGACCGTTTCCGCGGCGCCGTGTGGGAAGAAGTCATCATTCATTTGCCCAGCGAAGTGCAGGTTGCCTCGCTGAGTGCCACAGTTTCGAATGCCGAAGAGTTTGGCGCATGGTTGGACACCGTACGGGGCGATACCGACGTCATAGTCTCCGAGCACCGCCCTGTACCCCTATGGCAGCACGTCATGGTGGGCCGGGAAATAGTGGATCTCTTTGCAGGCGACACCACCTTTGACGAGATCGCCCCCCAGGCGCCGGGAGCACAGGAAACCGAGGTCCCCGACCTCAGCGAATCAGACGAGGTTCAGGCCGAACCCCCCACCACGGATCGTCGACGCATCTCCGCCAAGCGCTCCGCAGCGAACACAGCCCGCCAAGCGGTCACCGGCCCCGAATTCGAGGTCAACCCGGACCTGCTGGCCATGGCCCGCTCAGAGAGCCGGATGAACATGAATGGCCGGTTCGGACACGGGGGGCGCAGCCGCCGGCGTCAGGACCGCTACCGTGATGAACGGCAGCATACAGAGCAGCGTAGCCCTGTCCGGAAGGCCAGCCGCCCCCAGGTCATCGAGAGCCTCAGGCGCCAGGATCTCCTGCCTGCTATCACGTTCATTTTCTCCAGGGCCGGCTGTGACGCAGCCGTAGCCCAGTGCGCATCATCGGGACTGTGGCTGACCACTGAGCAAGAGCAGCAGATCATTGCCCAACGGGTTGATGAGGCCAGCCACGAGATTCCGGCAGACGACCTCGACGTCCTCGGATTTTGGGGTTGGCGTGACGGACTCATCAGGGGCTTCGCCGCCCACCACGCGGGAATGCTTCCAACCTTCAAGGAAGTGGTGGAAAAGCTCTTCGCCGACGGCCTGGTCAAAGCCGTCTTCGCCACCGAAACCCTGGCCCTTGGCGTCAACATGCCCGCACGCTGCGTGGTGTTGGAAAAGCTGGAGAAGTTCAACGGTGAGGCACACGTCAACATCACCGCGGGGGAGTATACCCAGCTGACCGGACGCGCCGGCCGCCGAGGGATCGACGTCGAAGGCCACGCAGTGGTGCTGTGGCAGCCAGGGACTGATCCCGCCGCCGTTGCCGGCCTCGCGTCCCGACGAACCTACCCGCTGAACTCCAGTTTCCGGCCAACGTACAACATGAGCATCAACCTGATTGCCCAGTTCGGCCGGGTCAGGGCCCGTGAAATCCTTGAATCTTCTTTCGCTCAGTTCCAAGCCGACCGTTCCGTGGTGGGGCTTGCGCGGCAGGTTCGTGGGCGTGAAGAGTCGCTGGCAGGCTATGCCAAATCCATGCAGTGCCATCTGGGCGATTTCACAGAGTACGGAAGGCTTCGGCGGGAACTCAGCGACGCTGAGAACTTTGCCGCCCGCGACCATCAGCGCGCCCGGAAGTCCCATGTTGCCGATTCCCTCACACGGTTGATCCCTGGCGATGTAATCAACATTTACAGTGGTCGGCTGGCAGGACATGCAGTGGTGCTGGAGGTGGACCGCAATGCCAGGGAACCGCGGCCTTCAGTGCTCACTTCTGACAACCAGCTGCGACGCATCGGCGTTCACGACCTCGACGGTCCGGTGTCGCCTGTAACACGTATCCGCATTCCGAAATCCTTCAACGCCAAAGTTCCCAAAGCCCGCCGGGACCTTGCCTCGGCCATGCGGCACGCAATCAACGAAGACGCTCCCCATAGCCGGAACAACAGCAGGCACGAAGACTTCGGCCTCGGGGCCCGCCTGCCGGATCAGGAGAAGAAAATTGCAGATCTTCGACGCGCGCTGCGTGCCCATCCCTGCCACGGCTGCAGCGAACGCGAAGACCACGCCAGGTGGTCCGAGCGTTGGTGGAAGTTGCGCAGGGAAACCGACGGCTTGGTCCGGCAAATCCAAAGCAGGACCAACACCATTGCCAAGACGTTCGACCGGGTCTGCGATGTTCTTTCGGTTTACGGTTACCTCGAAACCAACGACGCCGGACACGCCACCATCAGCGCTGATGGGCAAAGGCTCCGGCGGATCTACGGTGAGAAGGACCTGCTCATCTCACAGACCGTCCGTCGCGGCGCCATTAACGACCTCGACGCCGCTGAACTGGCCTCGCTCGCCAGCATCCTGGTGTACCAGGCCAAACGGGAAGACCGTGGGCTACGGCCCAGAATGCCTTCGGTTTCCCTGGAATCGGCTGTAGACATCGTCATCCGTGAATGGTCGCAGCTCGAAGATACCGAGGAACGCAACAGGCTGCCCTTGACCGGCGAACCCGAGCTGGGTCTGATGTGGCCCATGTACAAGTGGGCCAAGGGGCGCCACCTTCAGGATGTGCTCAACGGAACCGACCTCGCCGCCGGTGACTTTGTCCGGTGGGCCAAGCAAGTGGTGGACCTTCTGGACCAACTGGCCAAAATTCCGCAACTGGACCCGCGTTTGGCTCGCGTCTGCCGGGAGTCCATTGATCTGGTCCGTCGCGGCGTGGTGGCTTACTCCACCGTGGCCTAGCCGGCCTTTCCTGATAGCCGGCTTTTCCTGATAACCAGCCCCTTTCCTGATACACAGTTTCAACGCTCAAGGAGCACAACGCATGAACCAGCCAGGCGTGCCAGCCGGCCCGGAACGCAACGCCAAAGACCGCAAGGTCACCATGTACCGCAATGGTTCGATCTATACCGCAGCAGATCCCTTTGCCACCGCAATGGTGGTGGACGGAGATACCGTAGCTTGGGTCGGCTCCGAGCAGGCGGCCACCTCCATCGCTGACTCCTCCATGGAGATCATTGACCTCAAAGGGGCCCTGCTTGCGCCGGGCTTCGTCGATTCTCATGTACATCTCACGGAGACGGGCATTGCCCTGGCCGGGCTGCAGCTCGCCGGGGTACGTTCAGCCAGGGAACTGCTCGACGCCGTTGCCTCCGCCAGCGGGGCTGGCACAGTTTTAGGTCACGGTTGGGATGAGACTGTGTGGAACGATTCCACGCTCCCCACTTTGGAAGAGATCGAAAGGGCTGCCTCTGGACGGCACGTCTACCTTTCGCGCATCGATGTCCATTCAGCCCTCGTTTCATCCTCGCTGGCTGCGGCAGCAGCTCTGAACAACCTCGACGGTTTCTCCGGGGAGGCCCGCGTGGTCCGGGAGGCGCACACTGCTGCCCGGCGTGCCGCCCGCAATTTCCAAGAGCATCAGCGGCGCAGCTACCAGGAATTGGCCCTGCGCGAAGCTGCTTCCCACGGTTACGTTGCCTTGGCCGAGATGTCCGCGCCACACATTTGCGGGCCTGAAGATCTGATGATGGCCGCGTCATGGAACGGGCAAATGAACACACCTGAGATTCTTCCGTACTGGGGCGAGCTTGCCACCTCACAGGACCACGCACAGGCCATTCTGGACAGCTTGGGAACCAAGGTTCTGGGCCTTGCCGGTGACCTGAATATGGATGGTTCCATCGGATCCCGTACGGCGGCCCTGGTGGACGACTACTCAGATGCAAGCGGCCAGCGCGGCAGTTTGTACCTTTCCGTGGACGACGCCGCCAAACACCTTGTGTCCACCTCCCTGCTGGGAATCCAAGCCGGCTTCCACGTCATTGGTGACGCCGGCCTGGGTGCTGTGCTGGATGCATTTGACGCCGCAGCGGCCGAGGTGGGGGAGCAGCGTGTCCGGGCGGCCGGCCACCGCCTCGAGCACGTGGAGATGGCGGACCAGTCCGCAATCGAGCGCTTGGCCAAATTCTCCGTGACGGTCAGCGTTCAGCCAGTCTTTGACGCCGCCTGGGGTGCTGCAGGTGGTTTGTACGCACAGCGTTTGGGTGACCGCAGCCGGAGCATGAACCCCTTTGCCGCCTTCTACGCGAGTGGCGTCCCCATAGCCTTCGGTAGCGACAGCCCGGTAACCCCGCTCCGCCCATGGTCAAGCGTTCGGGCGTGTTTGGAGCACAGTAACCCGGACCAGAGAATATCTGCCCGGGCGGCTTTCCTGGGACACACGCGTGCCGGGTGGCGGGCTACCAAGCATCGGAACCCACTGATGGGGCAGCTGGTCCCGGGCGCTCCTGCCAGTTTCGCTGTCTGGGAAGTGGAGGAACTGATGGTGCAGGTAGCTGACAGCCGTGTGCAGTCATGGAGTACAGATCCCCGGGCACGAACACCTCTTTTGCCGGCACTGGACACCGGCAGCGACCCCCGATGCCTGCAAACGGTGCGCGAGGGTCAGGAGTTGTTCGCCCACGAGTCACTCAGGATCTGACGAAGAGGGCCACCATCCGCGGATGTGGTTGACACCACATCCGCCAAACGGGCCCTGGTAGTCGTCCTATAATGGAGAGTTGCGCCAGAATGCCAGCCTTTGGGCTGCTCCGGCACACTGACCGCTCCATCAAGGAAAGGCCTCTTCTTGCGTGTCCTGACGATCATTCCCACCTACAACGAGCTGGAATCGCTCCCCGTGACCTTGGGGCGGCTGCGCGCCGCAGTGCCGCACTCCGATGTCCTGGTGGTCGACGACAACAGTCCTGACGGCACGGGAAAGCTTGCCGACGACTTCGCCGCAGAGGACAGCCAGGTACATGTCCTCCATCGCAAGGGCAAGGAAGGCCTTGGAGCTGCCTACATCGCAGGCTTCAAGTGGGGTCTTGCCGCAGGCTATGAGGTGCTGGTGGAAATGGACGCCGACGGTTCCCATAAGCCTGAGCAGTTGCCGCTTCTCCTTGACGCCGTTGAGGGCGGGGCGGATCTTGCCATGGGCTCACGATGGGTTCCCGGTGGCAGCGTGGTTAACTGGCCGCTTTACCGTCAGGCAATCTCCCGAATTGGCAGCACCTATGCCCGCATCATGCTGGGCGTCAAGATCAAGGACGTCACCGGGGGCTACCGTGCCTTCCGCCGCAGTACGTTGGAGGCGTTGAACCTGGACGAGGTGGAGTCGGTTGGCTATGGCTTCCAGGTTGACCTCGCGTGGCGGGTGGCCAAACTTGGGCTCCGCATCGAAGAGCGCCCCATCACTTTCGTCGAGCGCGAGCTTGGGGCATCGAAGATGAGTGGCAACATCGTGGTTGAGGCAATGATCAACGTCACGAAGTGGGGCCTCGCATCACGGTGGGCAAAGCTCACCCGCAAATCACCTGCAGTAGCTAAGTAAGCCTGCTTCCAGCACGTAAACGCTATCTCCAGCACAAAGAAAGGCCGGGTTCGACTTCCGCAAGGGAAGCCGGACCCGGCCTTTTCGGTGGTCGTATTTTCGACAATCCACCAACTATGCGGAGCGGCGCTCTCCGCGGCGCTCACGCAGGATGTTGAGTCGGTCCTCAAGGATCTGCTCCAGTTCGGGGAGGCTGCGGCGCTCCAGGAGCATGTCCCAGTGCGTGCGGACAGCTTTCTCGTTGGCATCCACAGGACGCTCGCCGTCAACCAGCAGCGCTTCCTTTCCGGTCTTCGAAACCCAAACGGGGGGAATTTCTGCCTCGGAGGAGAAGGTCACAAAGACCTGCTCGCCATCCTCGCAACGGTACTCGACCCGCTGGCGCGGTGCCGGTTCAACGCCGGATTCTGTTTCCATGCTTTGGGCGCCAAGACGCATACCCCGCAGGCTGCGATCGCTCATGATTACTCCCTCTGTCTGTTCGCGGAGCAGGAACCCCGCGCTAGCCGTAAGCCGTTTTCACGTTCCTTACGGACTACTTCTGCACACCTTGCATCACTAATTGCAACGCCTGGCCAAGCTTTTATGTTCCATCCACGCTGAACCAGCCGGACAAATATCCCATTATACGCGGATCGTCGCCCACTACTCAAAAAATGCCACAAACAACGAACGGCCAGCCCGAGTGGGCTGACCGTTCGCTGTCACCGTACGTGGCCTTATTCAGCCGGCCGCGGCTGTTGGTGCGCTCCCTCAGGCTCGGGCTTCCTGGTTTCTTCAGCGCCGCCGAAGAGGCCAACCGGGGAATCCCCGTTGTTCCCTCCGAGTGCGCCGCCGATGCCCTTGAGTGCTTCGCCGACTTCACTGGGAATGATCCACAGTTTGTTCGAGCTCCCCTCGGCGATCTTCGGGAGGGTTTGCAGGTACTGATATGCAAGGAGTTTCTGATCCGGGTTGCCCTTGTGAATGGCATCGAAGACCTTCTGAATGGCTTGGGCTTCGCCGTCCGCCCTCAGGATGGCTGCCTTGGCGTCACCTTCAGCTGCAAGAATGGCTGCCTGCCTCTGGCCTTCTGCAGTGAGGATCTGTGACTGCTTGGTACCTTCAGCAGTCAGGATTGCTGCACGACGATCCCGCTCTGCGCGCATCTGCTTCTCCATGGAGTCCTGGATGGAGTGGGGCGGATCAATCGCCTTCAGCTCCACGCGGGAAACACGGATTCCCCAACGACCCGTTGCTTCGTCAAGCACGCCGCGCAGCTGACCGTTGATCTGGTCCCGGGAGGTGAGGGCTTCTTCAAGGTTGAGCCCACCCACCACGTTGCGAAGCGTGGTGGTGGTCAACTGCTCCACGGCCTGGATGTAGTTGGCGATCTCGTAGGTTGCAGCCCGGGGATCAGTTACTTGGAAGTAAACAACGGTGTCAATCGAGACCACCAGGTTGTCCTCGGTGATCACCGGCTGAGGCGGGAACGACACCACTTGTTCACGGAGGTCGAGCAACGGCAGGAGCCTGTCGACGAACGGGATCAGGATGGTTAGCCCCGGGTTGAGTGTCCGCTGGTACTTGCCGAGGCGTTCAACGACGCCGGCGCGTGCCTGCGGGATGATCCTCACCGAACGGACCAACACGATGATGACAAAAATGACGAGAACAATCAGCACAATTGCTGCTGCTGTTCCTCCTAAGCCGTCCATACATCTCCTTCATTCCCCAATTGCGTGGTTTGATGCGGCTGAACGCGGGCAGGCTGCCCGCATCGGCAACTGCTTAAATTCAAAGGCGCGCCTTAGCGCGGGCTGTTCTCGGCAGGCGAGGCTACTACCGCCGTCGCACCGTCAATCCTGGTGACCTGAACTGTGGCACCGGCGTCGAGAACACCGGCCGTGCTGCGGGCGCTCCACACATCGCCGCCGATCTTGACCAGTCCGCTGGTTCCGCTCACGGCTTCGATGACCAGGGCAGGCTGACCAATGAGCCGGTCTATGTTGCTGCGCTGTTCCGCCGGCCCCTTATGCAGGTGCTTCATGGCCACAGGACGGACAAAGACAATCATCAGGAGGGAGACCACGGAAAAAATTACGATTTGAAGCCAAAAATCGGCACCCGCGAAGTCGGCGATCAACCCGGCCAGGGCTCCGCCGCCGAGCATGATGAAGAAGAGGTCCAGGGTGAGCATCTCCACCACTGCGAACGCGAGGAAGACCGTGAGCCAGAGAGCCCACCAATTCTCGCCGAGCCATTCAAACATCATTTCCCCCTTGGTCCCGGATCCCGCGGACGGGATCACAGTCGCTGTTCTTCCATCCTAGCCCGAGGTTCCGGGCCACGTCAGGACACGGGGAATTCGCTGATCCTGAACTTCGCCGTGGTGGACACCAAACCTTCCAACGCTGCCAATTCCGCCAACTCTTCACGCTGGAGGTGGTGTCCGGCCGGACCCATGTAGGCGAGGTCGGCAACCTCGGATCCGGTGAGGCTCAAGGGAAGGTCAAGGCTATGGCTGGTGCCAGGGTCAAAATAGTCCCGCATGGAGTCCAACAGTCGCTCTTCCTTGCCGGCTTCAATGCCAAGCATGCCTGTCCGGCCCGCGATCTCGGCAAGGTGGCCCGGCCGGGGCGTCACAACAATCAAGGAGCCGCCGGGACGAAGCACGCGGGCAAACTCTGCGGGGTTTCGCGGGGCAAAGACAACTGTCACCACGTCCGCGGTGTTATCCGCCATGGGCAGCGGACGCCAAACGTCCCAGACAATATTGGCGGCCGCAGGATTCAGTCGGGCGGCGCGCCTTAACGCGAATTTGGAGATGTCCATGGCTATGCCCGCTGCCCCTGACCTCTCAAGGACCGCGTGCAGATAGTGGCCGGTGCCGGTGCCGGCATCCAGAACCAGGGCACCTGGACCCTTGAGTGAACCAGCAGCAGCTTCTGCAACGGCCGTGGCGAGGCCGGAGTAGTGACCGGCATCGAGGAACCTGTACCGGGCGGCCACCATGTCTGCCGAATCAGCTTCGAAGACCGTACCCTTGCCTGTCAGCAGGTTGAAGTAGCCCTGCTTGGCGGCGTCGAACAGGTGCCCGGCCTCACAGGCAAGCGTCGGCTGCCCGCCATCCCTTAGCTGGAGCGTCCCTCGGCAAACAGGACAGCGGAGGGCGGCAACGGCATGGGAGAACATGGCTCCAATCCTACGGCGGGCGGAGTGTCTGGGGCCCGGGGCACCACTGCCGGGCTAGGCTCACCATCGTGAAACCCGAGCAACTGCACCTGCTGAACTCCCTGTCCGCCCCGGCGATCCACCCCGACGGCACCAAGGCGGTGGT
The DNA here is from genome assembly GCF_902506065.1 of Arthrobacter sp. 9V. GTDB lineage: Bacteria > Actinomycetota > Actinomycetes > Actinomycetales > Micrococcaceae > Arthrobacter. Next base: position 2,037,036 of record NZ_LR732912.1, on the reverse strand, counting down.
CTCCGTCACGAGGCCCGATTTTGATGCCGACAGCTACGTGGGTCAGTTGTGGAGCATCCCCATGGACGCCACCAAGTATTCGCGACGCATCACCCGGGGCTTCAGGGACACTTCTCCGGCGTTCTCTCCGGATGGCCTGGTTCTTGCCTTCCTGAGGTGTGAACCGGACGGTAAACCACAACTGTTCGTCGTGGAAGCTGCCGGCGGCGAGCCGCAACGGATCACAGATCAGCATGCCGGCGTGGATGGATTTGTGTGGGCACCTGACTCCCACCGCATTGTGTTCCAAGCCCGCGTTCCGGAACAGGGGCGCTATGGAACGGTGGATGGCGTCACCTCCGGCGGAGAAGACGCCCGATTGATCGCCTCAAATCAATACCGGATGAACGGCCTCGGCTACACCGGGGACCAGCGCCTGCAGTTGTTCGTCGTCGAAGTCCCGGAGCTGGGTGGAGAGCCGGCAGTCGCTCCCCGCGGTAGGGCCGCGCGCGAACAGCCTGCGCGGCACGTGACAGGAATCCCTTCTGCACGGCAGGTCACCTTTGGTGACTCGGACAATGAGTCGCCCTGCTTTTCAGCTGACGGCTCGCACCTTTACTTCACCGCCGCTCTCCATGAAGGACACGACGACGACCTCGTCACCTCCATCTATCGGGTGGACGCCGACGGCGGCCGGCCAGCCGCCGTCGAACCTTTGAACAAAAGCCTGCAGACTGTCACTGCTGTTCGGGCCTCCACTGATGGCCGTTGGCTCTTCTACACGGCCCAGGACCTGGGTGGGACCGGCAAGGACTTTGTGGCCCGCAATGCCGTTCTGTACGCCATGCCTGTTGCCGGGGGAGAGGCGGCGGCGCTCACCGATGTGGACCATTTGGACGTCTCGGGACCTTTGGAACCCAGCGGACCGGGCAGCGTACTGGTGCTGAATACAGCAATGGGGAGCGTGGAACTGCTCAATATCACGGCAGATGGCGTGATCACCCCCTTGGTTTATGGTGCCAGGGTAGTTACCGGGGCCACAGTGGCTGCCAACGGGGAGATCGCCGTGAGTTTCTCCGACGCCGCAACCGTAGGCGATGTCGCCTCCATGGAACGCGGCGAGATGCGCCTCCTCACGGACTTCTCAGCCCACTTGCGCAACAACTCCCGGGTGGCGGAGCCCCTGGACTTCGAAGCCGAATCCACCGATGGTCATCCCGTTCACGGTTGGGTGGTATTCCCCGAGGGACCTGGCCCCCACCCCGTTCTCCTCACCATTCACGGTGGCCCCTTTTCCCAATACACCGGGTCGTTCTTCGACGAAGCCCAGGTCTACGCCGCCGCCGGTTACGCGGTTCTCATGTGCAATCCGCGGGGATCATCCGGTTACGGGCAAGCCCACGGCCGGGCAGTCAAAGAGCGCATGGGGACTGTGGACATGCAAGACGTCCTGGCATTCCTCGACTCAGCATTGGCCTCGTTTGCTTCCTTGGACAAGGACCAAGTGGGGATCATGGGAGGTTCCTACGGTGGGTACCTGACCGCATGGACCATCGCCCACGACCACCGCTTCAAAGCCGCGATCGTCGAGCGCGGTTTCCTGGACCCCGTCAGCTTTGCAGGGTCGGCTGATATCGGGTGGTTCTTCGGGAACGAATACATCGGAGGAACAGCCGAGCAGATGGCGACCCAAAGTCCCATGGCGGTTGTTGCGCGCGTAGAGACACCCACCCTGGTGATTCACAGTGAGAACGATCTCCGGTGCCCCGTTGAACAGGGCCAGCGCTACTACGCGCATCTGAGGGCAAAGGGTGTGGACACATCCTTGTTGATCTTCCCGGGGGAGGATCACGAGTTGTCACGCTCGGGCACGCCACATCACCGCCTGCAGCGCTTTGAGCACATCCTCCGTTGGTGGGCAAAGTATCTCCCAACGGGAATCAATCGCCTGGACGATTAGCCAGGGTCAGCGAAGGAACCCCAGAGACCGGCGTGCCTCGTCAATTTCCGGAGCCGACCAGCGGGCGGAGTGCTCGGCGTTGCTGGACAACGACCGCAGTTCTGCCCGGTCCAGGTACAGGACGCCCTGGAGGTGGTCAGTTTCGTGCTGCACGATGCGGGCTTGCCAGCCGGAGAACCACTCTTCCACGGGCTCGCCCGCGGAATTGGTGTAGCGCAACTCCACGTTGCGGTGGCGTGTCACAACAGCCTGGTAGCCGCTGACGGAGAGACATCCTTCATAGAACGAGGCCGTCTCCGTTCCGAGTGCGCGGTACTGCGGGTTGATGACGGCGAGGAATTCCAACTGTTCCCTGTGTCGCACGGCAGCTGACTCCGGGTCCACCGGGTACTTGTCCTCCAGTACGGCAAGCTGCAAAGGAATGCCCAGCTGAGGGGCGGCCAGGCCAACTCCCGGTGCGTCATGCATGACAGCCCTCATTTGCTCCAAGAAGGCCGTGAGCTCGGCATCGTCAATCTGACCGTCGTAGGGCGCTGCCAGCTGGCGCAACACAGGGTGTCCGGCCTGCACTATGGGCGGAAGCCCTTCAGCATCCAGCAAACGGCGGACGGCGTCACGTATGCGGATGGGGTTGTAGTCCGTGGCGGGGCTCGTGGCCTCAGGATGAGGTTGGTGCGTCATACAGTGAGCCTAACGCGCAGTGAGACATTCCCCAGCGTGAGCTAGGCTCGACGAATGATCGATTCCACCCCTTTGGATTGTGTACTCGGGTTCGTTCGAACTGTTGAAGCCGGCGGCGGTGCTGCTGAGATCCGGCCCTTCCTTGCTGACGATTTCAAACTCACGGAGTGGCCGCACGCCTTATCCAAAACAGGCTCAACGCGAAACCTTGCCGAGACGTTGGCGGGCGCAGACCATAGCAAGGACATCGTCTCCCGTCAGCGCTTTGACGTGGTTCGCGCAACGAGCCAGGACAACCGCGTGGTGCTGGAGATGAACTGGTCCGCCACCTTGCTGCTGGACCTTCCTTACTGGGATCGCGGAGACACCATCCGGGCCAGGAGCACCGCGGTGTTCGAGCTGCGGGACGGGCTGATCATCAGCCAAGACACGTACGACTGCTATTACACGAGCCCTGAATAGCCGAGGCCCCGGATCCGCCAAGGCCCCGGACCAGCTAACGTCCGCACCCGCTAACGCATGGTGAAACGCCGTTCCACGAACCCTGAAATCGCCGGCACTTCCAAGGCACCGGCGAAAAATGCGTTCCTCGCAGACATGGCTTGAGGCCATAATGGCCTTCCCAGAGCCATGTTCAATCCGGCCTGATGCGAGGCGCGCAGTGCTGCCTTCCTGCGCGTCTTCTCGAACTCTGCCAGGTGACGCCCAACATCGGCACCCCGAAAGGATGCATCCACTATGGGGGCCAGCGCCGCGGCATCAAGCCAGCCCAGATTCATGCCCTGCCCGCCAATGGGACTGATCTCGTGGGCAGCGTCGCCAAGCAGCACCACCCTGCCATGAACCATACGGTGAGCCAGCCGCGACCGAACGTCGAAAGCACTGAGCATCGAGTTGCCGGCAACATCAAGTACCTCGCCCGTCCTGTGCGCCACCACATCAGCCAGCCCGCCCGCCGTCGGGTCCCTTTCGGGCGTACCCAACCTCACTACCCACCTGCGGACATCATGTGGGAGTGGGAACGACTCCACGATTCCTTCGGGCTCCAAATACAACACGGCGTCTGAGCCATGACCGGTGTTATCCGGGAAATCCCCCATGAAGTAGCAGTCCGGATAGCTCCGTTCCGGCAGGCCCGGCTGGTAGCGCCGACAAATGCGCGAGTGAGCTCCGTCTGCAGCAATCACTAACCGGCTACGGAACTCCCGGATGCCATCGGGACAATCGGCGATGGTGCGCACGCAATCGAGGTCTTGCGCAATCTCCTGGACATCAGCACCCCGGACAACGGCCCCGGCATCCAGGTTCCGAACCGCCAGCTCCAGGACTTCCTCGGTGACCGTCTGCGGCACGGCCAGAATGAAAGGGAAGCCGGAGTCGCCGTCGAACGCCAGCTCGGCCACGCGTCGCCTCCGGCTGTAAGCGACGCCCCGGGTGATCTGCACCCCCGCTGTTATCAATTGACCGGCAATTCCCGCCCGTGCCAGCTCCGCCAGCGCCGACGGGTGAATACCAATGGCCCGTGAACGGTTGCTCCTGGTGCTCCGGCGCTCCAGAATTCTGACCCGATGCCCCCGTTGGAGCAATAGCAAGCCCATGAACAGGCCTACCGGCCCGGCGCCAACAATCACGACGTCAGCCACGATCCTCCTCGTGATCGTGGACGAGCAGATGGTGCCACGGTCCGTTTCTTTCCACCGACCAGGAGCCCGGCACGGCAGCTCTCAGTTCTTCCGCGGTGTAGCTGCGCCTGATGGACGTCAATCCATCCCCGCAGATGTACGAGCCAACGCCCAAAGGCCAGAAGCCTGCCAGAAACAACAGGTAAGAGATGTAGCTGCGGTTCAGGTCGTTGTGGAGACAAAGGCCACGGCTCAACGACTCGGAATCATGGAGGACGGCCCGCAGTTGCCCGGAATCGAGGTGGTGAAGGATGTGGTTTGAAATGACGACGTCGAACATCCGGCCTTCAGCCACGAGCTCGGAACTGTGCGCCTTGCGGTACACCACACCCTCCACCGGGGCTGTTCGGGATGCAAACGCGAAAGCTCTTTCATCAGGATCGATGGCTGTAACTGCCAGCTGGAAGCCGTCCCGTCTGGCCCACCTTGCCAGGCTCCTCGCCACGTCCCCGCTGCCACATCCGATGTCCAGCACTGACACTGAACTTTTCCCGGCCAACATCGGACGGAGGCGGCGACGATACGTTCCCCGCCATCCGGACAACAAACTGTTCACCACCGGAAAGCGGGCGTAGGTCCTGCGCAGCCGCTTGGGGTCGCAGTCGTCCCTGTCCATCTCCTCGACTGCCTCCACGTCCCTTGACTTGAGGGACCCCCATGGACTCACAGGGCAGGGGAGACCAGCGTGAAGAGTCCCGTTTCCACCGTCAGGCCCGGGCCGAATGCCATGGAACAGATCCGTTCCTCGCGTTCAGTTGCCGGCTTCTCCAGCATGTACTTGAGCACGAACAACACGGTGGCACTGCTCATGTTGCCGAATTCCCTCAATGTCTCCCGTGCGGGCACCAGCTGCTCTTGCGTCAGTTCGAGTTTGGACTCCACTTTGTCCAGGATGCTTCGGCCGCCGGGGTGTATGGCCCAGTGGGTTATGTCCCGATACGGCCGGCCGGCCAAGGACGGTTCCTTGGCGAGCAGCGGGGCCAGGGCACCGGTGATGTGTTCTTCAATAATGTGCGGGACGTACGATCCCAGCACCATTTCGAATCCTTCGTCGCCAATGTTCCAGGCCATGGCTTCTTCACCTACCGGGGTCAGTACAGTCTCGAAATGATCGAGCCTGATGGTTGGTTCCGGTCCGGAAAGCTCACGCGCGCTCACGACGGCGGCTGCCGCGCCGTCGCCGAAAATCGCAGATCCCATGATCGTGTCCGGATCATTCGACGTCCTGACATGCAGGGAGCAGAGTTCTGCGCAGATCACCAGGACTACCGCGGTTGGGTCGGCAACGCAGAACTGCTTGGCTGCTTTGAGGGCCGGAAAGGCTGCATAGCAGCCCATGAATCCCAAGTGGTACCGCTGCACAGCGGGATTGAGGCCCAAAGCCCTCACTACCTTGTAGTCAGGACCCGGATTGAAGAAACCTGTGCAGGAGACGGTGATGACGTGCGTGATGTCATCCAGGTCTATCCCGGGCGCCCCGGCCACTGCAGCCTTGCCGGCTTCGACGAACAACTTGGTGGCTTCAGTTGCGAAGATCTCGTTCCGGACCTTGGTGCTGGGGCTCAGGACACGGTTGGTTTCAGGGTCAAAGAACAGCGGATTTTCGGGATGGGCGTCGAGGCTCAGCTCAGCAACCGCGGTGTATCGGGTGTCTATGGCTGCTGAGTCAAAGCAGGTACTGACGAGTCGGGTACCCAGCCTCGTCAGTCCCGGCTGCGATGCAAAAACGTCTCGGGCCTGCTGCTGGACAAGGATGGTTTGCGGAACTGCGGTTTCAAGGGACCTCATGTATACCGGCATGCTTCATTCTTAGCGAGTAAACCTTGGAAGACAATGGCAGAATCGAAGCTACTGGCCGAGGGTGGTCAGTGAGAGCCAGGCGACGCCGACGGGGGACTGTTGGGCAGCGCCGCCTAACAGATGGAGAAATCATGACTATGGCCGCGAGCACGGACACGCAACCTCCCGGGTCCCACGTGGCGGACACCCACGATCTGATCCGGGTCCAGGGTGCACGTGAAAACAACCTCAAAGACATCAGCATCGAGATCCCGAAGCGCCGGCTCACCGTCTTCACGGGTGTTTCCGGCTCCGGGAAAAGTTCACTGGTCTTCGCCACCATCGCCGCAGAGTCGCAGCGAATGATCAACGAGACCTACAGCGCCTTTGTGCAGGGCTTCATGCCCTCCCTGGCCCGTCCCGACGTCGACGTTCTTGAAGGGTTGACCACTGCGATCATCGTGGACCAGGAACGGATGGGCTCCAACCCGCGCTCAACCGTGGGTACCGCCACCGATGCCAACGCCATGTTGCGGATCCTGTTCAGCCGTCTTGGCCAACCCCACATTGGCTCGCCCAACGCTTACTCTTTCAACGTACCCACGGTCAAAGCCAGTGGTGCCATCACCGTGGAACGCGGCGAAGGCAAAACGAAGACCGAGAAAGCCTCGTTCAATCGCTTGGGCGGCATGTGTTCGCGCTGTGAGGGTATGGGAGCGGTCAATGACTTTGACCTGACGGCCCTTTATGACGACACCAAGTCCCTGAACGAAGGCGCCCTGACCATTCCCGGCTACACCATGGATGGATGGTACGGCCGCATCTTCAGCGGCTCCGGGTTCTTCAACATGGACAAACCAATCGCCAAGTTCACCAAAAAGGAGCTGCACGATCTCCTGTACCGGGAGCCCACCAAAATCAAGGTGGAGGGCATCAACCTCACGTATGAAGGCGTGATTCCCAAGATCCAGAAGTCGATGCTCAGCAAAGATGTTGACGCCCTGCAGCCCCACATCCGTGCCTTCGTGGAGCGGGCCATCACGTTCACCACCTGCCCGGAGTGCGAAGGCACCAGGCTCAGCCCGGAAGCCAGGTCCTCCAAGATCAACGGCAAGAGCATAGCTGACGTATGTACCATGCAGATCAGTGACCTCGCCCACTGGGTGCGCCAACTTGATGAACCTTCCGTGGCGCCTTTGCTTAAGGGTCTCCAACACCTTCTGGACTCTTTCGCCGGTATTGGCCTGGGCTACCTGTCCCTGGACCGGCCTGCCGGCACGCTGTCCGGGGGAGAGGCCCAACGGACCAAGATGATCCGCCATTTGGGTTCATCTCTCACCGACATCACCTACGTCTTCGACGAGCCCACCATTGGCCTGCACCCCCACGACATCGAGCGCATGAATCAGTTGCTGCTGCAGCTTCGGGACAAGGGGAACACGGTGCTGGTGGTGGAACACAAGCCGGAAACCATTGCTATCGCTGACCATGTGATCGACCTCGGACCCGGCGCCGGAACCGGCGGCGGCACAGTGTGTTTCCAAGGTGACCTCGACGGTTTACGGGGGAGTGACACCATCACCGGGCGCCATCTGGACGATCGGGCTTCCATCAAGGACAGCGTGCGTACCGCCACCGGCCACATGGAAATCCGGGACGCCTCAACAAACAACCTCAAGAACGTCGACGTCGATATCCCCCTTGGCGTTCTATGCGTCCTCACTGGCGTGGCCGGCTCCGGCAAGAGTTCACTGATCCACGGATCAGTAGCCCAGCGCGATGGAGTACTGGTCATCGACCAGGGGGCCATCAGGGGCTCGCGGAGAAGCAACCCTGCCACGTACACAGGACTGCTGGAACCCATCCGCAAGGCCTTCGCCAAGGTTAACGGTGTTAAGCCCGCCCTCTTTAGTTCGAACTCGGAAGGCGCATGCCCCACGTGTAATGGCGCGGGCGTCATCTATACGGACCTCGGCGTGATGGCCACCGTGGAATCGCCGTGCGAAGAGTGCGAGGGAAAGCGATTCCAAGCAGCCGTACTGGAGTACCGGCTGGGGGGACGCAATATTGCAGAGGTGCTTGCAATGTCTGTTGATGAGGCCGTGGTCTTTTTCAGCGACGGCGAGGCCCGGACCCCTGCAGCCCACAAAATTCTGGACCGCCTTGCCGATGTGGGGCTCGGTTACCTGACGCTGGGCCAGCCCCTCACCACGTTGTCCGGCGGTGAGCGTCAGCGGCTCAAGTTAGCCACCCAAATGTCTGAGAAGGGTGACATCTATATTCTCGACGAGCCAACCACCGGCTTGCATCTGGCCGATGTCCAGAACCTGCTGGGGATGCTGGACCGCCTGGTTGAGTCCGGAAAGTCCGTGATCGTCATCGAACACCACCAAGCGGTGATGGCGCATGCGGACTGGATCATTGACCTTGGCCCTGGCGCGGGTCACGACGGCGGCAGGATCGTCTTCGCCGGGACGCCGGCTGAGCTGGTCGCAGGAAAGTCGACGCTGACCGGCAAGCATCTGGCCGCTTACGTAGCCTGACGTATTCGCGTGCTGCGGGCCGGCAATGTCACATCGGCCCGCAGTTCCGTCGCCGGGTTCTTCCCCAGCCATAGCCGGTCACTTGGCAGCTGAATTAGCGGTGTCCCACTCAATATGGTGCCTATACACCCAATCGAAATTGTCCTTCGACTTGCCTGCCATTCCGCGGAAAACCATGGGTAGGAGCAGGTCCTCGAAAACCCTCTTGAACTGGCCGCGGACCTTGGGCTCTGCATTTCTGCGCCCCCATTCCACCACGGACTCCGCCCGTATCCTGCGTTCACTCTCGTAGCGCTCCAACGCCGCCGGTATCGACTCCGGCGCCAGGCCTTGCAGCGCGCGACCCAACGTCACGGCGTCTTCGATTGCCATGGAAGCTCCCTGCCCCGACGACGGCGAAGCCGCGTGCGCGGCATCGCCCACCACAACAAGCCTGCCGCGGTGCCAGCGCGGAATGCTGGGGAAGTCCGAGGTGGTGTAAGGCCTGATGATCTCTTCCGTAGCCGCAATGATGGCCTCCATGATCGTGCGGTCACCGGCGACGAGCTTGGTCAGCCAAGCCTTTCGGGCGTCGGCGTCAAACGTGGAGGGGTCTTCCGATGACCGTTGGAGGGGGTTGGCAAACCACCAGATGCTACCGTCGGGATCCTGCATGTAGCAGTAAAAGCAGCGCTTACCGAAGACCATTTTCATCCGGCCGGCTTCGACGTCCACCAGTCCCGGCCGCAGTACTCCTGCCGGGACTATTCCGCCAGTGTTGAGGAGGGGAATATTCCTGGGTGGAGGCGCCGAGGGGTCGATCAGTGTTCTGACCCGTGAATGAAGCCCGTCGGCACCAACCACAAGGTCTCCATCCGCTGTGGTTCCGTCGTGGAAGACGACGTGAACGCCGTCGCGCGCTTCGTTCACCGCAGTCAAGCGCTTGTCGTAGACAATGCGAATGCCCCGCCTGCCCGCTTCATCCCGCAGCGTGCTGTACAGCTCGGACCGGGTCATGGTGCGGGCGGTGGTGCCATCAGGAAGCGTCCCGCCATAGTCGAAATCCACCAGGTGCTTGCCGTTGCTTCCCAGGTACATGGACATCAGGGGACCCAAGTGGTCCGCCGCCGCTTTGAGCCCGAGGGTATGCAAGGCATCAAAGCCGTTTACCGCCACTGTCAGGAAGCCGCCTATGCCATCTGAAGGCACTCCGTAGGCTTCGAATATCAGAGGCCGGTGACCGGCCTTGTGCAGTGCAATGCCGCTTGAAAGCCCGGCAATGCCGCCACCAACCACTATGCAGTTCAACATTTTCCGCCTCCAGATATATTTCGTTCGGTCGAACGAAATATATCTGTCCACGAGCGCACCCGTCAATCCTTTCGGAATCACGAAATACCTTGCTAGCCTCGGTGGATGCAGTCAGACACCGATTCAGATGCACGAAAGGCCCTGCTTGACGAGGTTTTTACCTCCGGCAGGGAACTCTCGACGGCGGCCGTCATGTTCCACACGAAGCTCTCTGAACTGCGCGGGTTGTCCGCCACGGAGGGCAAAGCGATCGACATTTTGCTGCGGTTCGGGCCTATGACGGCTGGGGAATTTTGTCAGCATTCGGGCCTGGCGCCAGCATCAGTCACTGGACTGATGCAGCGCCTGGAAAGTAAGGGAATAGCACGCAGAATCAGGCACGACGAGGATAAGCGGAAGGTCCTGATAGAACTGATCGGCGACCAGGTAACTGCCGCCACGCCATATTTTGTCGACTTCATGAGCGGCCTGACCGAGCTACTCGAGGGCTACACAGACGACGAGCTGCGCATCATCGCCGACTACTCAGCCAAGGCGGCGGAAATCCAGAAGAATGCGGCGGCACGCTTGGGCAGCAGCGTGCCTGAGCAACCCCTCCCGGGAGCTCCAACATAACGCCGATAATCCACATTATGTAAAGTAGAAATGATCCGATTGCAGAATCGGCTGAACTGGACCCGCGAATACCGCCCTCCGCGGCCTCGTCCAGGAACTTCCGCCAACCCTGGTCGCAAACGCCCTGGGCTCAGCCACCAGGTCATCCACAAACACGCTTGCGATGCCGGCGTTCCAATGGCCGGCTACGCTGCGCTAGCCCAAACAGGAGACAGCACCACCTAGATTGGAGAGCGGGCCCGAAACCTAGTAGAGCGGTTTTCCGGATATGACACGCTTTACATCTGCCTGCGCGAGGCCAGTGTAAGTGCCGATCCATGAGTCACCGTAGCCAGCTTCAGCGGCCACCCGAATCGCCTCTGCAAGCTCGTCGGCGGCTCTTCTGGCGGTGGCCGAAGCCTGCGAATATACCTTGGCAGCCTCGCGCACCGGCGCACCGACTTCTGCCGGCGGTTCAATGTATTTTGCTTCAGAGTCACCAACTGCAAAAGACCAATCCATGCTGCCCCATTCCCATCCGCGGTGCGTTCTGATAAGTGCAGTTCCCGCTTATATTCTGCGCAGCTCATCGAATCAACGCTCGCATCCCCCGATTGCTCAGCCATGCGTCCCTGGCCAGCGCAAAAAAGAGGGCGGGCGCTCCTTCAAGGAAGCACCCACCCTCTCGGACGGAGATGTCTAATCAGAGGAGGTGGCACCGCCACGTCGGCGAACCACCGCTACCGATGCGGCACCTGCTGCCAGTACGCCAGGTCCAGCGAGCCCCCAAACAATCAGGTTGGAGCCGGCAGATTCCTTGTCCGATCCCACTGTTGCACCGGCGTCGCTAACGCTGGAGACGGGAACGAATTCGGAAGCATCATTGCCACCCCCTTTACCCTTGCCGTTGTTTCCGCGTCCGTGGTTACCGTTGTTTACGGTTACGCGGGCGGAGCGAATAATTCCTGAATCCACACCGACCGCGGCAATCACGTAATTGCCTGCATCTTCGAACGTGATGCTGGTAAATACGGCACCATTGGCGTCGGCGGTAACGGCGAAGTCGGCTGGAGCACTCCCCTGCGGACCACCCCTCTTCGCAAAGGTTATGTTGACCGTCTCGCCCGGGATGTATCCAACCCCGGAGAAGGTAATGGATTCGCCGCGGTCAATAGTCCCGTCAGAGACAACTCCCTGCTCATTACCAGGTGCCGGGTAGGAGCTGGCTACGGCCGGGCCTACACCTGCGAACACAATTGTTCCTGCGACAATAAGCGCCATGAGGGACTTTTTCATTTGTTTCCCTTGAGATAAATGCGGGTATTCACCTATATCGGTCGCTTCCGCAATGTATGTAACTTGCCCAATGCCAGTCTGCAGATCAAGCGAAACCGTATCATCCAGTCACAGTGCCGACAAGACGATGTCAGATTGTTTACCGCACGTTAACAGCAGACTAATTTGATACTGTCATCTCTTTTTTCACTTTGTTACCCATTTTGTGACAGCCATGAGATGTCTGTGACAATCTTGTCAGTGCCGTTGGGAGTCTGGCCAAAGACCGAGAGGTTAGGGGAAGCTTTCATCGCGCTGCGTAGTCCCTTACGCGAGGACTGCCTGCCAACGTGAAGGCAGTGACACGCCACTCCCCTGCAGCTGATGGAAGACGCATCACTTGGTTCGAACACAGAAAAACAACTGCCCCGCAGAATTACTCTGCGGGGCAGTTGTTTTCTGTGCTGACGGGGACGGCTACTGCGGCTGGGCTCCGGCGATGTTGACGAGCCAGCCGATCCCGAACTTGTCAACGCACATTCCGAAGGTGTCACCCCAAGGAGCCAGCTCCAGCGGCACCGTGACTGTGCCGCCGTCGACGAGCTTGTCCCAGTACCCGCGGAGCTCCGCCTCGTCCGACGATTCACCGCTCAGGGAGACGGAGATATTGTCGCCGGGGTTGTATGCCATGCCATTCGGGGTGTCAGCAGCCATCAGCGCCAGCCCGCCCGGAGTTACCAACATGGCGTGCATGACCTTATTGGCTTCGGCTGGATCTTCACTGGCCTGGTAGTCGCCAAAAGTGCTGATGTTCAGTTCTCCACCGAAGACAGCTTCGTAGAAAGTGATGGCATCCCGGGCATTGTCCCGGAATGAGATGTACGGATTGAGGCGGGTTGTCATTGGTCAGTTCTCCTCATTATTGAGATGGTCACGCATCGCCGTGCGGCAATGCTAATTGCGCCAGCGGGCGCCTGTCCCCCATGGCCGTCAGTCGCCGTCGTAAGCCCTTTGTAGAACATTGATGTCGAGTTTGTTCATCCCCAGCATTGCCTGCATTGCGCGCTGCGCACCGGCAGGATCCGGGCCGCCGAGGAGTCCGGACATTGCCGTGGGAACAATTTGCCACGACAAACCGAACCTGTCCTTCAACCACCCGCAACGACTCTCCTGTCCCCCAACCAACAGCGCCTCCCAGTACTTGTCCACTTCATCCTGGGACTCACAGTTGACCACCAGTGAGACAGCCTCATTGAACTCGACATCCGGCCGTCCGTTGAGACCCATGAACTGCCGTCCCTCGATCTCGAACTCAACGGTCATCGCGCTTCCATCAGGCCCGGGCACTATCTGACCCATGGATGCATTTTCGAAGGTGGAAGTATAGAGCTCTGCGGCTTCAGCCGCTTGACTGTCGAACCATAGACAGGTCGAAATCTTCTGCATGTGCCTCCTCAGGTAACCGGGGAATCTTTGCCCCCCGTCAGAGGCTAATGCCGTGGAATCACCAACACAACGGCCCACCACCAACAGCTTTCGCGCAGGAGCCGGCCCACGGATAGTGTCATGAGTATGTCTTCACCTTCACGACTGTGGATCCCCGCAGCTATTGCCGATCTTTTGTTGATTCTTGTCTTCGCTGCCATCGGACGGGACGCACATGCGCGCGGTGACATCATTGCAGGCGCTTTCGCTACCGCGTGGCCCTTCCTGGCAGGCGCAGCGATAGCCTGGGGCCTCACTCGTGCTTGGCGGGCACCGCTGGCGGTGTGGCCTTCCGGAGTTGGTATATGGATTGGCGCAGTCGCTGTGGGAATGCTGCTGAGAGCGGCCACGGCCCAGACTGTGGTGGTGCCGTTCGTGCTGGTTGCATTGGTCAGCCTCGGTGTTTTCCTGCTCGGATACCGGCTCATCGCGGCGCTGCTGTTGCGGGCATCGCGCAAACGGCAACGCCGGGCGTGATCGAGCCCCGGCGGGTAAGAATGGACTAGGCTGGAAATCGTCCGCAACGAAGCATTTCCGGAAAGGCCCCACGTGATCACCGCTTTCGTCCTGATCAAGACCGATGCCTCACGCATACCGGAGACCGCTGAACAGATATCGGCCATTCAGGGCATCAGCGAGGTATATTCCGTCACCGGCGAGTGGGACCTCATCGCCGTGGCGAGGGTGACCAAACACGACGAACTTGCGGACGTCATCGCGGATCGCCTGTCCAAGGTTGCCTCAGTGGTCCACACCACCACGCACATCGCCTTCCGGGCGTATTCCCAGCACGATCTGGACGCCGCCTTCGCACTCGGCTTCGAGTAAAAGCCGCTGGTCCTCAGCTTTGGCTGAGGGCGGTCCACTTTTCAAGAACTTCGGCGGCCTTGCCGGAGTCAACGGAGTCTGCAGCCCGCACAAAAGCTGACCGCATACGTTCCTCCAGACTCCCTTCGGCTTCAAGATCGATCGACACAAGTCCGGCAGCCGCATTCAGCAAAACCGCGTCGCGGACCGGACCCTTTTTGCCATCGAGGATCTCACGCACTACCTCCGCGTTGGCGGCCGCGTCACCTCCCCGAAGGTCGGCAACCGTAGAAGGAGTGATTCCCAGATCTTTCGGCGAAAAGACCTGCTCCCTGACTGACCCGTTCCTGATCTCCCACACTGTGGAAGGTCCCGTAGGGGTTAACTCATCGAGCCCGTCGTCGCCCCGGAAGACCAGTCCCCGACTGCCTCGGCGAGCCAATACTCCCGCTACCAACGGCGCCATCCGGGCATTCGCCACGCCGACTGCCGAAGCTTGGACACGGGCAGGATTGGTCAAGGGGCCCAGGAAGTTGAAGGCTGTGGGTACAGCCAGCTCACGGCGCGGAACTGCCGTGTGACGGAACGAGGGGTGGAAGACCTGGGCAAAGCAAAAGGTGATTCCGGCCTCTTCGGCGTTCCGGGCCACTTGTTCGATTGACAGATCCAAGCGCACGCCCAAGGCTTCCAGAACGTCGGCCGAGCCCGATGTGGACGAAGCGGCCCTGTTGCCGTGCTTCACCACCTTGGCGCCGGCGCCGGCCGCCACAAGGGCGGCCATGGTGGAGATGTTCACCGTATTCAGGCGGTCTCCTCCGGTTCCCACAATATCCAGCTTCTCGCCGGAGATGTCGATCGGATTGGCATGCTGGACCATGGCCTCGACGAGGCCGGCCAGTTCTTCAACCGTCTCTCCCTTGGCCCGGAGCGCTACCAGGAAACCGGCAATCTGCGCAGGAGTAGCCTCTCCGGACATGATCGTGTTCATGGCCCACTCTGTGTTGCCCACTGCAAGGTCGTCGCCATTGATCAGTGCTGAGATGAGCCCTGGCCAGTTATTGCTGGCTGCAGGTGCCGTTTCCGGAGAAGTCACTCCCTGATGCTATCGAGCCAGCCACGCCGATGACCAATGTGAACACGACCGGGAACTTTTCCGCGCGAATTCGCGTCTTTGTAGAAAAAGTCTCCCGAATCGGTGGTTTGCATTGGGAAGTCTGGACTTTTACAGACATAATGTCCTTGTGACATCTGCGACCCATGCCCCCAGTACCCCGGCGCACCCGACGCTGAACCGCCCCAACCTGGTTTCTGTTGGAACCGTTGTTTGGCTGTCCAGTGAGTTGATGTTCTTCGCCGGCCTCTTTGCCATGTACTTCACCCTGCGCTCCACATCCGGACTGATGTGGGCCGAGGAGACGGCCAAGCTCAACTTCCCGTTTGCGCTCGTCAACACCATCGTCCTTGTGGCAAGTTCGTTTACTTGCCAGATGGGCGTCTTTGCCGCCGAGCGGCTCGAGCCGCGCCGTACCGGTGGGCTCCTCCAGTTCACACGTTGGGGCATGACCGAATGGTTCTCCTTGACGTTTGTCATGGGCGCCTTCTTCGTGGCCGGCCAGACCACGGAATACGCGATGCTCGTCTCAGAGCATGTATCCCTGTCGTCCAACGCTTACGGCTCCGCCTTCTACATGACCACGGGCTTCCACGGCCTGCACGTCATCGGCGGCCTGATCGCGTTCCTGTTCATCATTGGCCGAGCGTTTGCGGCCAAGAAGTTCGGACACTTTGAAGCGACGTCGGCGATCGTCACCTCGTACTACTGGCACTTCGTTGACGTTGTGTGGATCGGCCTCTTCCTGGTCATCTACGTCCTCAAGTAAGCCCGGCTTTGACTCTTTTTCTACAAGAGGCAGAATTTCAAGAAGCGGCTCGCGGAGCCGACGCAGGATCGAAAAAAGGAACCACCACGTGAAGGCACTATCGCAGAAGCGACGTCACCCACTGGCAGCCATTGCGCTGTTGCTGATGGGCCTCCTCCTCACTGGTGGGCTGTACGCCGTTGCCACAACTGTCAACCAGGCCAAGGCCGACACCACAAGCTTCAGCGCAAGTGACGTAGAGCAAGGCGGCAAGCTTTTTGCCGCCAACTGCGCCACCTGCCACGGCATGGGTGCCAGCGGAACCCAGGACGGCCCCTCGCTGGTCGGCGTGGGTGCTGCTGCAGTTGACTTCCAGGTTGGCACCGGCCGCATGCCCATGCAGATGAGCGGCCCGCAGGCCCAGCAGAAGCCCGCCCAGTTCAATGCGGAACAGACCAAGCAACTCGCTGCCTATGTAGCGTCTCTGGGCGCAGGTCCGGCCATTCCCGAGGAGCACCTCCTCGACGGAAAGGGAGACGCAGCCAATGGTGGCGAACTCTTCCGAGTCAACTGTGCAATGTGCCACAATGCCGCAGCTGCCGGTGGTGCTCTGACCCGCGGTAAGTTTGCCCCCGCCTTGGCTGGTGTGAGCGCTGAGCACATTTATGAAGCCATGGTTACCGGCCCGCAGAACATGCCCGTCTTCAACGACTCCAACGTCACCCCTGAGGACAAGCGCGACATCATCACCTTCCTGAAGACCATCGAAGCCAACGGATCACCCGGCGGTGCAGACCTGGGCTCACTTGGCCCGGTATCTGAAGGTCTGTTTGTTTGGGTAGCCGGATTGGGCGTCATCATCGCGTTCACCATTTGGTTGACCTCCCGTACGTCCTAACCCGGACACAATAAAAACTTCTGCTGCACGGTCAGCAGTTTGAAACTGAAAATAACTCGGCCCCGGTCGAGACAACGAGAGAAGGATGAGGCGAATTATGGGCAACCATAGTGACGGCAGTCCGAACCACTCGGGCACCGTAGCTACGGCTGGTCAGAATGAGGTGGAGAAGTTCCAGGATCCTGGGCTCCCTCCGCATCGTTTGCGCCTGGCTGACACGGACCCGGTAGCCGCAAAGCGCGCCGAGCGTCAGGTAGCCATTCTGTTTGGCACCTCAGTGATCGGTACGCTGGTGTTCCTGGTGGCATACTTTGCCATCGACTTGGGCGACGATACCTCGATTGCGACCATCCGCACCCAGAACCTGCTTCTGGGCCTGGGTACAGCGTTTGCAATGCTGGGAATCGGCACCGGTATCGTGCATTGGGCCAAGGCTCTGATGCCCGATCACGAAGTGTCCGAAGAGCGTCACGCTATCCGTACCGAAGAAGATCGCCAGGCTGCTGTCCGCATCGTCGACGACATCGTGGACGAGACCGGCATTAAGCGCCGCCCTTTGATCCGCAACACCCTTCTTGGTGCCGTTGCTCTTGCTCCACTGCCTGCCCTCGCCATCTTTGGCGATCTGGGTCCGCGTCCGGACAAAGCCTTGGCACACACCATGTGGGCACCTGAGGGCGACAAGCTCAAGCGCTTGACCCGCGACCCCGATGGCACTCCCATCAAGGCGTCGGACGTCACCATCGGTTCGGCCTTCCACGTAATCCCCGAAGGACTCAACGAACTCCACGAAGGCAAGCTGAACGAGAAGGCAAAAGCCGTCGTTCTCCTGATGCGCCTGGACCCGGACTCGTTGAACCCCTCCGAGGGCCGCGAAAACTGGAGCTACAACGGCATCGTTGCTTACTCCAAGATCTGCACGCACGTCGGTTGCCCGGTTGCTCTCTACGAGCAGCAGACGCACCACCTCCTGTGCCCCTGCCACCAGTCCACTTTTGACCTCACGCAGGAATGCAAGGTCATCTTCGGACCGGCAAGCCGTCCGCTCCCCCAACTGCCCATCGCAGTTGATGCAGAGGGCTACCTCGTCGCCACCAGCGACTTCAGAGAACCTGTAGGACCGAGTTACTGGGAGCGTGACGAGCATGAGCGCCTCATCAACAGCTGAAGCCCCCTTCGTTCCGAAGACCAAGGTTGGTAGTTTCACCAACTTCGTGGACGAGCGTGTTGGCGGCTCCGGCATCCTGCGCGAGTTCGGCCGGAAGGTCTTCCCCGACCACTGGTCGTTCATGTTCGGTGAGGTGGCGTTGTACTCCTTCGTCATCTTGCTGATGTCGGGGACCTTCCTGACCTTCTTCTTCGATCCGTCCATGGCGGAAACCCACTACCAGGGTTCCTACACGCCGCTGTACAACGTCGAAATGTCCGTTGCCTACAGCTCGTCGCTGAACATCTCCTTCGATGTCCGCGGTGGTCTGTTCATGCGCCAGGTTCACCACTGGGCAGCCCTGTTGTTCGTGGCCTCCCTCGGTGTGCACATGCTGCGCGTCTTCTTCACGGGTGCTTTCCGTAAGCCTCGCGAAATGAACTGGGTTGTGGGCGGCGTGCTGCTCATTCTCGCAATGGCAGCCGGCTTCACCGGTTACTCGCTCCCCGATGACTTGCTGTCCGGCAACGGCCTGCGCATCATCGACGGCGTCATCAAGTCCATCCCGGTTATTGGTACCTACACTTCGTTCTTCCTCTTCGGTGGAGAATTCCCGGGAACGGCCATCATCGGCCGCCTGTACGTTCTGCACATCCTGCTGGTTCCGGCTTTGATCCTCCTGATGATTGTCATCCACCTCTTCATGGTGGTTGTTCACAAGCACACCCAGTACCCCGGTCCGGGACGCAACGACGGCAACGTCGTCGGTTACCCCCTCGGCCCGGTATACGCTGCCAAGGCCGGTGGATTCTTCTTCATCGTCTTCGGCGTCCTGGCGCTCATGGCGGCGGCGTTCACCATCAACCCGATCTGGAACTACGGCCCGTACGACCCCTCCCCGGTTTCGGCAGGCACCCAGCCTGACTGGTACATCGGGTTCGTCGACGGCGCCTTGCGCCTCATGCCGGGTGTCATCAACGACTTCCACTTCGAGTGGGTAATCTTCGGACGCACCCTCACGCTGAACGTCCTGCTCCCTGCGCTTGTTCCGGCTGGCATCATCTTCACGGTGCTGTTCATGTATCCGTGGATTGAACGCTGGGTCACCAAGGACAACCGTGAACACCACGTCCTGGACCGCCCGCGCAACGCCCCCACCCGCACGGCGATCGGTGTTGCAGGCTTCACCTGGTACTGCGTGATGTGGGCAGCGGCTGGTTCCGACCTCATTGCAACGCACTTCCACGTTTCCTTGAATGATGTGACGTACTGGCTGCGGACGCTGTTCTTCATCGGCCCGATCATCGCCTTCGTGGTCACCAAACGAATTGCTTTGGCCCTTCAGCGCAAGGACCGGGAAATTGCACTTCATGGTCGCGAGACTGGCCGCATTGTACGACTCCCCCACGGTGAATTCATCGAGGTCCATGCTCCGCTGGATGAGTACAAGCGTTACAAGCTCGTCGGGTTTGAATCACCCGCACCCCTCCCGGCGCAGCCGAATGAACATGGCGTCGTTACCGGCAAGGAAAAGCGCCGCGCGGCACTTTCCCGCTGGTTCTTCGAAGACCGCGTTGCCCCGGCAACACCGGCGGAACTCAAAGCCGCACACGCCCATGGCCACCATGAGGCCATCACGGCTGGTGAAGACCAGAAGAGCCTGAGCCACTGAGGGTTCAGCACTGAAACATAAGGAAGGGCCCGGTCCATGTGGATCGGGCCCTTCTTTTATGTCTTTTTGATCTCCTGCACGCATTCAGAGCCGTCAGATACCGTCGGCGGCTATTGCGTACGGTAGCCCGTGGAATAGTTCCGTGTGGGTCGGATACCTGGCCGCTGCAACGGAACCCACAGTTTGTACCGGTCAGCCCTGTAGTAGGAGACAGAGTAATCCACCATTGCCCGGGCAACAAAGGCATGCCGTTGAATCTTGAGCAGCGGAGCTCCAACGTCAACGTTGAGCAGCCTGGCCGTGGACGGAGATGCTGCAGTGGCCTCAATCATGTCCTCACCCCACTCCATCACCAGGCCGAAACGTTCGCTCAACACGTTGTAGAGCGAGGTTGGAGGTGCCTCATCCAGCAACCCCGGCACCCGGTGAGCAGGAATGAAGTTCTCGTCCACGCTCATAGGTTCGTTATCGGCAAGCAGCAGACGCCGGAACCGTACCAACGGCGTACCTTCGTCCAGTTGCAGCTCCCTGGCCAGGAATGCGCTGGCGGCTATTTGTTCGAAGCTCAGAACTTTGGCGGCGGGCACCATCCCGCGCCGCTGCATCTCCTCGCTATAGGAGGTCAGTTTCACTTGCAGGTCCAGCTTCGGCTTCCGGACAAAGGTTCCAAGGCCCACAACACGCTCAATGACTTCTTCGCCAACCAAAGCGTCAATAGCCTGCCGGACAGTCATACGGGCCAGTCCAAACCGTTCCGACAAATCACGTTCCGACGGGAGCGCGGACCCTGGCGGGCAGGACTGGGCAATGAACGTCCTCAGGATCTCGCGGAGCTGTACATAAATGGGTGTACCACTGGCCCGGTCGATCTCACCGGCAATTTTTGCTGCCTCAGCCACGGCAGGCGTCCAGCATTTGAGTCATGCTTCTAGGATAAATCAGCCAAGGTGGAGGTCTAGACCACCTTGGCTGAAGGTGGAAGACGCCTTGTCCAGACGGCTACGCTGGTACGGAACATTTTTCAGACGGTCTCCGTCGCGTAATAGAGGAGCTGGGTTGCCGGAGCAGATGTCCTTCGTCGCCGCCGAAATTGGATTGCACGCACGAGCGGCCGCAGTGTTCGTTCGTGCTGTCACTGAGACAGGGCTTCCGGTGACCATCCGCAAGCACGACCGCCCTCCTGTTGACGCCCGTTCGCTGCTGGAAGTCATGACCGAAGATTTTGAACAGGGTTGCGTAGTTTTCTTGGAAGTGGCTCCTGAGGCACTCAGCGAAGACCAAACCTTGTTGGGGGCTCAGAGTGCGCTGCTAGCGCTGTCGGCTGTCCTGGAGGGTGCTGAGGCCCGCTGAGAGCGGCCTACGAGAAACCTTCCGCACCGCGACACCTCACGGACGGTCCAGCGCGTACCAGACCGCGGCACGGTTCTTGCAAAACTCCGACGACGCCCAATTAAAAAGAAGCTGGGCCCCACCAAATGGTGGGGCCCAGCTTTGTGTTCGCGACTAATTAGTGTGCGTGATCGCCGCGGCTGTATTCGAAAACCCAGCCAACAAGGGCTACGAGGGCGAGCCCGCCTGCAACATAGGTCACCCAGAAGCCAATTGCAAGACCGAGGAATCCTCCGGCACAAGCTAGTCCAAGGACCAGCGGCCACCAGCTCCACGGGCTGAAGTGCCCCTGCTCGCCGGCGCCTTCGTGGACCTCTGCATCAGGACGGTCTTCCGGTCGCATGCCGATCCGCTTACCAGTGAATCCGAGGTACGCGCCGATCATGCCTGCAAGGCCACCCACGAGGAGGATGCCCAAGACGCCCACCCATTCGTTCCATTCCGTAAGGAAGCCATAGGCGATTGCTACGGGGACGAAGAAGAAGACTCCTGCTCCGAAGAGCCACGATTCGATTTTCATTTGCTGACGTCCCTTTGGTCGGCGTTACCCAGAACAGCTGCTGCGGGTGACGGGGCCTCGGCGGTGTGAACCTGGGCCAACTCCGGGTGGTGAAGGTCCAGGGCCGGGCGCTCGGAGCGGATACGGGGCAAGGAAGTGAAGTTGTGACGCGGCGGGGGGCAGGACGTTGCCCATTCAAGCGAAGCACCGAAGCCCCACGGGTCATCCACTTCCACCTTCTTGTTGCTGCGCCAGGTGATGTAGACGTTCCAGAAGAACGGCAGGAGCGAAGCACCCAGGACGAAGGAGGAGATGGTGGAGAACTGGTTCATCCACGTGAAGTTATCCTGCGGCATGTAGTCGGCGTAACGACGCGGCATACCCTCTACACCCAACCAGTGCTGAATCAGGAAGGTGCCGTGGAAGCCGAGGAACAGCAGCCAGAAGTGAATCTTGCCAAGGCGCTCGTTGAGCATCTTGCCAGTCCATTTTGGCCACCAGAAGTAGAAGCCTGCGAACATGGCGAACACAACCGTACCGAACACCACGTAGTGGAAGTGCGCCACCACAAAGTAGGAGTCCGAAACATGGAAGTCCAGTGGCGGCGAAGCCAGGATAATGCCGGTGAGACCACCGAAGAGGAACGTGACCAGGAAGCCAATGCTCCAGAGCATGGGCGTCTCAAAGGTAATGGAGCCCTGCCATAGGGTACCGATCCAGTTGAAGAACTTCACGCCTGTCGGCACAGCAATAAGCATGGTCATGAAGGCGAAGAACGGCAGCAGCACAGATCCGGTGACGTACATGTGGTGTGCCCACACAGTTACGGAGAGGGCTGCAATGGCGATCGTCGCGTAGACAAGACCCTTGTACCCGAAGATCGGCTTTCGGCTGAAGACCGGGAAGATCTCGGAAACAATGCCGAAGAACGGCAGGGCGATGATGTACACCTCAGGGTGACCGAAGAACCAGAACAGGTGCTGCCAGAGAACTGCACCACCGTTTTCGGGATCGAAGATGTGGGCACCAAAGCGGCGGTCAGCACCGAGTGCGAACAACGCAGCTGCAAGCGGCGGGAATGCCATCAGGACCAGGATTGCCGTAACCAGCGTGTTCCAGGTGAAGATCGGCATGCGCCACATGGTCATGCCGGGTGCACGCATGCAGATGATGGTGGTGATGAAGTTGACGGCACCAAGGATGGTTCCGAAACCGGACAGTGCCAGACCGAAGACCCACAGGTCACCACCGACGCCGGGGCTGAACGTCGTGTTGGACAACGGCGCATAAGCGAACCAGCCAAAGGATGCAGCACCCTGAGGGGTGATGAAGCCGGACACGGCGATGGTTGAACCGAAGAGGAAGAACCAGAATGCCAAGGCATTCAGACGCGGGAAGGCGACATCGGGGGCACCGATCTGCAGCGGCATGATGACGTTGGCGAAGCCCGCAAACAGCGGCGTCGCAAACATCAACAGCATCACAGTGCCGTGCATGGTAAACATCTGGTTGTACTGCTCTTTGGTCTGCAGGATCTGCATGCCGGGTTCGAACAGTTCAGCGCGGATCAACAGCGCCATGACTCCACCGAGGCAGAAGAACACGAAGGACGCGATCAGGTACATGTACCCGATGGTCTTGTGGTCGGTGGAGGTGATCCAATTGACGACGATGCGCCCCTTGGATTTAGGAACTACCGGAGCTTCGAGGATCCCCGGTGCGGATTGAGTGTACGTAGCCACGTCGCTTCCCTTACTTGGATTCGTTCAGGTTCGGGTTGCGGTCATATTCCGCACCGAGGAGGCCCGTGTTGCCTTCCTGGCGAAGCTTGTCCATATGGGCCTGGAATTCAGACTCGGAGACAACCTTGACGCGGAAAAGCATTTCGGAGTGGTATTCGCCGCAGAGTTCGGCACACTTGCCATCGAAGGTGCCCTCCTTGGTGGGGGTGAACCTGATGTAGTTCGTCTTGCCCGGGATCATGTCGCGCTTCTGAAGGAAGGCGGGTACCCAGAATGAGTGGATGACGTCGCGGGAGTTCAGCTCCAGGTCCACTGACTTGCCTACGGGCAAGTACAGGGTGGGGAGCAGTTCCTTGTCGACTTCGTTGCCGGTCAAGTGAGCTTGGACGCCGGCCTCGTGGAGGTCTTCGTTGATGACCTCGCCCTGCTTGTAGTTGAAGTCCCAGGCCCACTGCTTGCCACGGACGTCAACAACGACGTCGGCAGGCTGGGAGCGGTCATCAATCGCACGCTGGTCCTGATCGGTGAAGTAGAAGAACACCAGCACCATGAACAGCGGGATGGTCAAGTAGAAGACCTCGAGCGGCAGGTTGTAGCTGAGCTGCTTGGGGAAACCCGTGGTGCCCTTGCGGCGACGATAAGCGATGATGCACCAGACCAGGAGGCCCCACGTGATAATACCGACTGCCAAGGCGGCGATCCATGAGTTGACCCAGAGGTCCATGATCCGGTCAGTGTGGTTGGTCGTGCCGCGCTCTGTAGGCAGCCAACCCTTCTCTACCTCTGGTGAACATCCGGTCAAAACCAACGCGCCGGCTAGTGCCAAGCCAGTGATCGATGTGATCTTTATGCGTCGGCTGCCGGTTCGGTTCTGCGAACTCACAGACGGCCCTTCCTCTTGTTGCTGTCTCCCGGCAGGCCGAAGGCTCACCGGGCACACTAAAAGTTTTACTACCCGATGTAGAGCTTACCGCTATCACGCGGTTTTCGCGCACATGTCAGCGCCGTGGCTCCGAACGATGTGAAACTCGCTCGAAGAGGCGCCGACATGCGGCGATGGCTCACATCAGTGGAACGAATCGCCGCAGGCGCAAGACCCGCCGGCGTTCGGGTTATCGATGGTGAAGCCTTGCTTCGAAATGGTGTCTTCGAAGTCAATGCTTGCACCGCTGAGGTAAGGAACACTCATCTTGTCCACTACGACCTCAACGCCGTCGTAGTCGCGCACAGCATCTCCGTCGAGCAGGCGCTCATCGAAGTAAAGCTGGTAGATCAGGCCCGAGCATCCTCCAGGCTGGACTGCAACGCGCAGCCGAAGGTCTGTGCGCCCTTCCTGCTCGAGGAGGCTGCGGACCTTGCCCGCGGCGACGTCGGTCAGATTGACCTCGTGCGTGGCCAGTTCGTCGTCGTTGGTGACGAGCTGTGCTCCGGTGCTGTTTTCGTTGGTTGCAGTGCTCATTGGCCTACCTTCTTATGAAGCTCTTGGCGGCGGCGCCGGAGCGCTGCCCGCCCTTACCCAATTACGTACGGGTTATAGCTAATGCTACGTCGCGCAGGCGCTTAGCTATAACTCCTGACGTAACCACGTACAGCATTTGGTTGTTCCCGGCGCGACGGAAGAGCTTACTCAGCCAAGCCTTCGGTGTTGAGCCGCGCCAGCATCAGGGCCTCTGCCAACACGGCATGCCGGAAGTCCCCGATATGAAGGGATTCGTTGGCGCTGTGCGCGCGGGAATCGGGGTCCTCCACGCCGGTGACCAGAATTTGGACTTCCGGATACATCTCCAGGAGATCGGCAATGAAGGGAATGGAGCCTCCGATTCCCATTTCCACCGGCTTGACGCCCCACGACTCCCCCAGCGCCCATAGGGCCACCCGCGCTGCAGCGGAGGTTGTATCAGTGGAAAAAGCATTTCCCCTCTCCCCCGGGGTGAATGTCACCTTCGCACCGAATGGTGCACGGGCTTCAACGTGCTGCTTCAGTGCTGCCATCGCGGCTTCAGGGTCCTGGCCGGGGGCCAAACGCATGCTGAACTTTGCACGCGCTGCAGGTATGAGGGTGTTGGACGCAACGTCTACTGCGGGGACATCCATTCCGATGATGGACAATGCCGGCTTGGTCCACAGACGCGAGGCGATGGTGCCGCTACCAGCCAGCTTCACGCCGTCGAGCACTGATGCATCGGCGCGGTAGTCGGCTTCGGCGAGATCCACGGCAACCTCGTCCCGTCCAACGAGGCCGGCCACTGCCACGTTGCCGGCGTCGTCGTGAAGTGTGGCAATGAGCCGGGACAAAAGAGTAGGGGCATCGAGCACGGGACCGCCGAACATGCCGGAATGTACTGCATGCTCCAGGACACGGACTTCGAAGGTTCCATCCACCAGTCCGCGAAGGCTGGTGGTGAGGGCCGGGACGCCCACCTTCCAGTTACTGGAGTCGGCAACAACGATCACGTCCGCCCGGAGAAGTTCCTGGTGCTCTTCAAGGAAGGTCCGGAAAGTGGGCGAGCCCGCTTCTTCCTCGCCTTCGAAAAAGAACGTCACGCCTAGCCCGAAGTCCTCCCCGAGGACTTTGGTTACTGCGCTGTAGGCCGCAAGGTGCGCCATGATCCCTGCTTTGTCATCGGCAGCACCGCGGCCGTACAACCGGCCGTTGCGTTCTTCGGCGATGAACGGCTCGGAGTTCCAAAGGCTCCGGTCTCCTGGCGGCTGGACGTCATGGTGCGCGTAGAGAAGGATGGTCGGCTTGCCTTCCGCGGCAGCCCGGCGCGCGACGACGGCAGGACCACCGGGCGTACCGTCTGCCTTGTTGCAGCGAAGGACCCGGACGTCCTCCATACCGGCGTCCTTAACCAAGGAGGCAACAGCGTCGGCGCTGCGATCCAGTTCCGCCGGATCGAAGCTTGCCCAGGCAATACCGGGAATGGCCACCAAATCTTCCAGTGACGCGAGTGTGGCATCAAAGGATTCGTTGACCGCCGTGGTCAGCGCCTCGACGGGAGTAGAGCCGGAGTGCGCTTGCTTGTTCTGCGGGATCTCCGCATGTGCTGAAGTCATGGCCACACTTTACCGCCGGGGATTCTTCCTCCTTAGCAGGCACCACCGGAACCGCAGGGCTGCACGCACCTCAAAAGGACGCCAGCGGGCGGACACGTAACGTGCACCACCTTCTTCAGGGGTATTCTGTATGGGTGTTCGGACGCAAAAAGGAAGAGCCCAGCGCTCAATCAGTAGTAGATCAGGCCTACGCCACCGCACCGGAGTCCGGTGCCGGTAAGGGCGCCCCAACGCCTAAGCGGAGGGACCAGGAAGCGGCCCGCAAGCGCCCGCTGGTTCCCACCGACCGTAAAGCCTCCAAGGCAGCGGAAAGGGTAGCCATCCAAGACCAGCGGCAGAAGATGCGGCAAGCCCTGGATACGGGCGATGAGAAGTTCCTGCCTCTCCGGGACAAGGGCCCCCAAAAGCGATACACGCGTGACTACGTTGACGCACGGTTCAGCCTTGGCGAGTACCTCATGTTCGGAGCATTGCTGTTCGTGGTGATCTCGCTGATCATTCCGCCCACCAGCGCCGGCATCAGTTACGTCCTTATTGGCTTCTGGATCATGTTCCTCGCCGTGTTCGTTGACGTCTTCATCCTCTCGCGCAAACTTCGGAAGCGCCTTACGGAGAAGTTCGGCGAGGTGGAACGCGGCTCAATTTGGTACGGCTGCATGCGAGCCCTCCAGTTCCGCAAGCTCCGCCTTCCCAAACCCCAGGTAAAGCGCGGACAGTACCCCGCCTAGGCGTCAGGCACCTCGAAGCAAACCTGGAAAGACCCCGGACCAATGGTCCGGGGTCTTTCCTGTTCCACGGTGCTTGGGAAACAGGCTCTTACGGATCCTGACAGCCTTAGCGGGCTGCCCGCCGACGAAGTTTCACAAGACCCTTGTTGATCCGCGAAGCCCAGAAGGGACCCTCGTAGAGGAAAGCGGTATAGCCCTGCACCAAGGTGGCCCCGGCATCCAGACGGTCCTGGACATCCTGCGCAGTGGCAACGCCACCCACCGCAATAAGGACGAGCTGGTCCCCTACCGAGCCCTTAAGCCTGCGCAAGACTTCCAGGGACCGCTGCTTGAGGGGTGCACCGGACAAGCCGCCGGCCCCCAGGGACTCCACTTTTGTAATGTCCGAGACGAGCCCGTCACGGGAGATTGTGGTGTTGGTGGCAATGATGCCGTCTAGTTTCAGGTCCAGCGCAAGCCGTGCCACGTCGTCGATATCTTCATCGGAGAGATCGGGCGCGATCTTGACCAGAAGGGGAACATGCCGCCCGGCAGCGTCGTCAGCAGCATCGCCAACTGCCCGCAGGAGGGGGCGAAGGGTTTCCACATTCTGCAGCAAGCGCAGCCCCGGGGTATTGGGAGAGCTGACATTGACCACCAAGTAGTCCGCAGCCGGCGCCAGGCTACGGGCACTCACCAAGTAATCCTCAGTGGCGTCGTCGAGCTCCACCACCTTGGTTTTGCCGATGTTGACCCCAATCACCGGGCGCACGTCCGGGTAGAGCCGCTGCAAGGCAGCCCGGGCTGACTTGAGTCTTGGCGCAACTGCTGAGGCGCCGTCGTTGTTGAATCCCATGCGGTTGATGACCGCTTTGTCCTCAATCAAACGGAAAAGACGCGGCTTTCCATTGCCTGGTTGCGCCTGGCCGGTAATGGTTCCCACCTCCACATGACCGAAGCCGAGCTCGGACAGGGCCTCGATGCCGTGGCCCTCCTTGTCGAAGCCCGCCGCCAAGCCGAACGGCGAGGGAAAGGTGAGCCCCAGCGCCTCCGTGCGCAGGGAAGCATCGGGTGCCGTCATCCTGGCGAGGATTCTCCCGGCGCCGGAACGGTGGGCCGCCCGGATTCCTTGGAAGCCGATCTTGTGGGCCTTCTCGGCGTCCATCCAGGAGAAGGCCAGCTTAAAGAATGTGGGGTAAACACGCATGGTCCTAGTTTTCCCGCTTAGCCACCACTGACCAAACCCGTGACCTGCCCTGCCGCTAGCATGTAGGCATGCCGCTGGAAAATCGTGACGCACATCATGGGAATCACAAAGTCACTGCCGACATCGTGGTGGTCGGCGCCGGCTTATCCGGACTGGTTGCCGCAGCCACAGCGTATGCCTCCGGTAAAACGGTGGCTGTCCTGGACCAGGAGCCGGGGGCATCTGTTGGCGGTCAGGCGCACTGGTCATTCGGCGGTCTGTTCATGGTCAACACACCGGAACAGCGGCGATTGGGGGTGAAGGACAACGCCGAACTTGCCTTGACCGATTGGCTTGCTTCGGCAGCGTTTGATCGTTCCAGGGACCATCATGCCCGGGAGTGGGCGGAGGCCTATGTCAACTTTGCCGCCGGCGAGAAGCGGGCATGGCTGCGGAGTCTGGGCGTCGGCATCTTTCCTTTGGTGCAATGGGCTGAACGTGGCGGATATGGGCCGCAGGGCCACGGCAATACCGTGCCCCGATTCCACGTCACATGGGGAACCGGTCCGGCTCTGGTTGAACCATTCCTCGCCAAGGTGCGAGAAGGCATCGGTGCCGGCAGGGTCAGCCTCCACTTCAGGCACCGGGCATTGGGCTTGACCACCGCGGCGGGCAGGATCACAGGTGTTTCCGGCGACGTACTGGAAACTTCGACGGCGGCGAGGGGCCAGGCGTCCGGGCGCGCCGCCGTCGGGAGTTTTGAGGCGACCGCAGATGCAGTGGTGGTGACCACCGGCGGCATCGGCGGAAACCACGCGGCAGTGCGCGGACAATGGCCCGGGCACTCGGCACCCGACTATATGCTCAGTGGAGTACCGGCCTCCGTTGATGGCGAATTCCTGTCCGCGGCTGAGTCTGCCGGCGCTTCCCTGATCAACGGCGACCGGATGTGGCACTATCCCGAAGGAATCCACAATTATGATCCGGTGTGGCCCAAGCATGGGATCCGGATACTGCCCGGCCCTTCCTCACTGTGGCTGGACGCAGAAGGCTGTCAGCTACCTGCGCCGCTCTTCCCGGGCTTTGACTCGCTGGGAGCACTTCGGCACATTGTGGGGACGGGGCATGGATACTCGTGGTTTGTCCTCAACCGCACCATTGCCCTGAAGGAACTGGCGCTCTCCGGGTCCGAGCAGAACCCGGATCTGACCGATAAGGATGTGCGGCTGCTTGCTTCACGGCTCCGGCCCGCAGCGGATGCGCCTATCCAGCGTTTCATGGATAAGGGTATTGACTTCCTTCAGGCATCGACGCCGGCAGGTCTCGCAACGAAAATGAACCAGCTCGCCGGAACCTCCTTGATAGACGCCGCCAGTCTGGATGCAGTGATCCGGGCACGTGACAATCAGGTAAACAGTGGCTTGGGCAAGGACCTCCAACTGGCGGCCATCAGGTCGGCACGACGATTCGCAACCGACAAGCTCATGCGGGTTGCTCCCCCACACCGGTTGACGGACCCTGAACACGGACCCCTGATGGCCATCCGCCTGTCGGTATTGACGCGGAAAAGCTTGGGCGGAATCACTACGGATCTGAACTCAAGGGTGCTGGACGTCGATGGTGTGGCCATCCCGGGCCTCTATGCTGCCGGTGAAGCGGCCGGATTCGGAGGCGGGGGTATCCACGGTTACCGGGCGCTGGAAGGAACATTCCTGGGAGGATGCCTGTTTACCGGCAGGGCGGCGGGCCGCCATGCCGCTGCCAGTGTCTAAGCTGGAGCCATGGAGTGGACCGCCGACATTTTGGGAACCGACTTCCAGTCCTGCGGCCTTGACGCCACAGGCCCCGATGGCGTGATCCGGCATGCCACCCTGATCCGACACAGGGTCCAGCCCGGTAACGACCCAAGCAATGACGGCCAGTCACCGCAGAAGCGTTACGGCGCGATACTTTTCCTGCATGGGTGGAGTGACTACTTCTTTAATACCGAGCTGGCTTCTTTTTGGGCAGAGCAAGGCTACGACTTTTACGCACTGGACATGCACAACCACGGCCGGAGCCTCCAAGCCGACATGCCGGGCGGTTACGTAGCAAACCTGACCGACTACGACGCCGAGATCGAAAAAGCGATTGACATCATTCATGACGATCGTGCCGCATCCCCGAAAGGCAGCCTGACCCTGATGGGGCACTCAACCGGAGGTTTGGTGGCCGCACTGTGGGCCAGCCGTCATCCGGACGATGTCCAACACCTGATTCTGGACAGTCCATGGCTGGAGATGCACGGCAGTTCCTTGGTCCGCCGCGCCGCCCAGGCCATGGTGTCCCCTATCGCAAAGCTCCGCCCCGAAACAGTCTTGCGGTTGCCGGAGCGCGGCTTCTACTTTCGCAGCATAAGCAGCACCGCCGAAGGGGAATGGACCTTGGATGAAAACTATAGGCCACCGCTGGCATTCCCGGTTCGCGCAGGCTGGCTGAGTGCTGTCTTCGCCGGCCACTCACAGGTGGCCCGGGGCCTGAAGCTTGAGATGCCGGTCCTGGTACTAACCTCTACCACCAGCGCGAACGGCATGGTGTGGCAGGAGTCAATGCGCCGTTCGGATGCCGTGCTGGACGTGGGGGTCATCGCCTTACGGGCCATGGCCTTGGGGCGGACAGTTACCTTGGAACGAATCGACGGCGCCCTCCACGACGTCTTTCTGTCGGCCCCTGCCGTGCGGAAGGACGCCTACGCGCGGCTTGCCAGGTGGGTCAACGGATTCATGGACAACAATGAGCCGGAGCATCGGCCAAAAGGAGGGACATGACCACCACGGAGGAATCGGTTTCACTGTGGCAACCCGACATTCTGGGCCACGGTTACGAGTTCATGGACCTACCCATGAAAGCCGATGAGGAAGGGCCGGTGAAGGCGACCCTCATCAGGTATGCACCGCCGGCAACCCAGCCGTCCACGCAAGGTGTGCTTGACTTCCTTACTTCCTTCACCAAGCGCAGACGGCGCCCTGCAGCAACTGACCCCGGCGGAGCGCCGAGAGCTGTTCTCTACCTGCACGGTTGGGCGGACTACTTCCTGCAGACCGAACTGGCGGAGTACCTGACCGCTTCGGGCTTTCACTTTTATGCCTTGGACCTTCGAAAGTTCGGCCGCAGCCTCTTGCCGGGACAGACGCCTGGCTACACCTCGGACCTGGGCGTTTACGACGAAGAGCTCGCCGCGGCCCTGCGTGAAATAGAACGGGACGTTGCCCTTAGGACCGGTCGTGCCACGCCGCCCACCATCCACATGCTCGCCCATTCGCTGGGAGGGTTGATCGCGGCTCTGTGGGCCGACCGCAATCCCGGTCGGCTGGGTACACTCGTCCTGAATTCGCCCTGGCTCGAACTCCAGGGAAGCAGTCTGGTCCGAAGCATAGCCATGCATCTGGTGGAACCTTTTGCCCGTACCGACCCGAAACGTCCCTTCAAATTCCCGGAAATGCCTGCGTACTGGGAAAGCGTCAGCAATGAGGGACATGGCGAATGGATCCTGGACCCCGTATGGCGCCCGCGGGCTTCGTTTCCCATCCGCGCCGGGTGGACAAAAGCAGTTCTGGCGGGGCACGCGGCAGTGGAACGCAAGCTCAACATCGACGCACCGGTGTTGGTACTCCTCTCCGGGCGGACCCGGATCCAGGCAGAATGGACTGCGGACCTCATGCGCGCCGATGCTGTCATCGACGTCGAGGAAACCTCACGGAGGGCGCTCGGCCTTGCCCGGCGGACTGCCGTGTTCCGCTACCCCGGGGCCCTGCACGACGTCTTCCTCTCAAGGCGCACCGTTCGTCAACAGGCGTACCGCGACGTAGCAGTGTGGCTGGCGGCCTATCCCTACTGAGTTAGCAGGGGCATGCTACTTAGCGAGTGAACCAGCTACTTGGCCGCGGGCGCGGCGTCTACGGCCCCGCCGTAACGGCGGTCCCGTTGCGCGTAAATCTCGACGGCGTCCCACAGTGTCCGCCGGTCCACGTCCGGCCACAAAGTGTCCATGAAGACGAACTCTGCGTAGGCCGATTGCCAGAGCAGGAAGTTGGACAATCTCTGCTCACCCGAGCTGCGAAGAAACAGATCCACATCGGGAAGGTCGGGCTCATCCAGATACTTCTGAATCGTCTTCTCGGAGACAGATCCCGGCTTCAAGCGTCCGGCGGCGACGTCGTGCGCAATCGCTGAAACGGCGTCGGCAATTTCCGCACGGCCGCCGTAATTAACACACATGGTCAAGGTGCAGGTGTCGTTGGCGCGGGTATAGTCCTCAGCCTCCTCCAACTCCTTGATTACCGAACCCCACAGTCGGGGGCGGCGGCCGGCCCAGCGGATCCGGACACCCCACTCATCGAGTTGGTTGCGCTGGCGACGTAGTACATCCTTGTTAAATCCCATGAGGAAGCGAACCTCCTCGGGCGAGCGGCGCCAATTCTCGGTGGAGAACGCATATACGCTGACGTACTTGATTCCGAGTTCAATGGCCCCCGCCATAACGTCCAGAAGCGCAGGCTCCCCGGCTTTGTGCCCCTCTATCCGGGGAAGGCCACGCTGATTGGCCCAACGCCCGTTGCCGTCCATGACTATGGCTACGTGCTGCGGGATGAACTCGCTCGGGATGCCCGGCGGCACAGCACCGGAAGGGTGTCCATAGGGAGCAACGACGGGAGCCGTCCTTGCCGCCGTTGTTTTGCTTTTCTTTCCAAGTACCACTGTCAGCTTCGCTCCACGTGTTTGAGTGATTTCAAGGCCCGCTCAAGGTGCCATTGCAGGTAGCTTGCCACTAGGCCGGCTGCTTCCCGCCTGTGCCGAGGATCTGAAGCGTCGGCAACGCTCCAGGTACCAGTCAGCAGGGCGCTGAGAAGCACCACAGTCTCCGGCGCCGGAGCCGGTGAACCAGGGGGTCTGCAGTCGCTGCACACCATGCCGCCTACGGGAGCGGCAAAAGCTGTATGAGGACCGGGACGGCCACAACGTGCACAATCGGTGAAACTTGGCGCCCAGCCGCCGGTGGCCAATGCCCGCAATAAGTAGGAATCGAGAATGAGTTCCGGCGGATGGTCCGAACGGCTCAACGCAGCCAAGGCACCAACCAGCAGATTGTAGTGGGCCGTCCCTGATTCAGTATCGGCATCCGTGAGCTTCTCGGCAGTCTCCGTCATGGCGGCGGCTACGGTAAAACGCCCGTAATCGGCGGCGATACTGCTGCCATATGCCCCCTTCGCCACGGCTTGGGTCACAATGTCCAAGGTCCGGCCTTGGACAAGTTGCAGATCCGCCACCATAAACGGTTCCAACCGCGCTCCGAAGCGGCTACTGGTCCTGCGGACACCCTTGGCAACAGCGCGTACCTGGCCATGATGCTTGGTCAGCAAAGTAATGATTCGATCCGCCTCGCCCAGCTTGTGGGTGCGGAGCACCACGGCATCGTCCCGATAGGACCGTGCTGCAAACGACGGATTGGCCACATCTAATCTTCGCACTATGCCAAGGTCCGGCAGTGTTCGCCGGACCGTGTGGTGACGGTATTTCCCGTCACCACACGGCGCATGCTTAAGCCTGGGCGTCCCGGACGGCCCGGTTTACTGCCGAAATCAGCGCCTTGAGGGACGACGTAGTGGTGCTGGGATCAATTCCCACGCCCCACAAAACCCGCTCGCCCACGGCGCATTCGACGTATGCTGCCGCGCTTGCGCTGCCACCTTCGGACAGAGCGTGCTCGCTGTAATCCAACACCCGCACATCAACGCCGTCGTGGTGCAGTATGTCCAACAGGGCGGCAATGGGCCCATTGCCGTGGCCCGTCCGGCGAACTTCGACGCCATCGATCCGCAGGTTTGCGTTCATGGTCATTGCACCGGATTCGTCCGTCTCAGTGCTCACGCTACCCAGACCATAGCGGCCCCACTGCGCTTGCTCTTCGTCGGAGGGGAGGTATTCGTCCTGGAAGATCTGCCACAGTTGGGCACCACTAACCTCGCCGCCCACGGCATCGGTACGGCGCTGGATGACTCCGGAGAACTCGATCTGGGCCCGACGGGGCAGATCCAGGTTGTGCTCGTTCTTCAGCAGATACGCAACGCCGCCCTTTCCGGACTGCGAGTTGACGCGGATGACGGCTTCGTAGCTGCGGCCAAGATCCTTGGGATCGATGGGCAGGTACGGCACCTGCCAGGTGAAGTCGTCCACCGACTTCCCGGCAGCAGCGGCATCCTTCTCCAGCGCCTCGAAGCCCTTCTTGATGGCATCCTGATGTGAGCCGGAAAAGGCAGTAAAAACGAGGTCGCCACCGTAGGGTGAGCGCTCCGGAACCGGCAGCTGGTTGCAGTACTCCACTGTGCGGCGGATTTCATCGATATCAGAGAAATCGATCATGGGATCAACGCCCTGCACGAACATGTTCAAGCCCAGTGTTACCAAATCCACGTTGCCGGTGCGTTCGCCGTTGCCGAACAGGCAGCCTTCAATGCGATCCGCACCTGCCAGGTAGCCGAGTTCAGCAGCAGCTACGCCCGTTCCGCGGTCGTTGTGGGGATGAAGGGAGATGATGATTCCCTCACGAGGGTGCAGGTTGCGGTGCATCCACTCGATCGAGTCGGCGTAGACGTTGGGGGTTGCCATTTCAACGGTGGCAGG
This sequence comes from Arthrobacter sp. 9V, assembly GCF_902506065.1. GTDB lineage: Bacteria > Actinomycetota > Actinomycetes > Actinomycetales > Micrococcaceae > Arthrobacter. Next base: position 2,002,145 of record NZ_LR732912.1, on the reverse strand, counting down.
CAGGTTGATGATGACCTGCTTATCAGCAGATGCCTCGAAAACGTCTGCAATGGCATTGCACACGCGGGCGGCATATTCGAGCTCGGTTCCGGTAAAGGACTCCGGCGAGTATTCATAGGTGATGTGCGTGTCCGTGAGGGTTTCCTCATATTTCTTGCACAAGCGGGCACCCTGCAGGGCAATGTCCAGAATGCCGTCCTCGTCCTGGTTGAACACGACGCGACGCTGCAGTACGGAGGTGGAGTTATACAGGTGCACAATGGCCTGCTTGGCGCCAACCAGAGACTCGTAGGTGCGCTCAATCAAGTGTTCACGGGCTTGCGTCAGAACCTGGATGCTGACGTCATCCGGAATATGGCCACCCTCAATGAGCTGTCGAACGAAGTCGAAGTCTGTCTGTGACGCGGAGGGGAACCCAACCTCGATCTCCTTGTAGCCCATCTTGACCAGCAGCTGGAACATCTTCAGCTTGCGGGCAGGACTCATGGGATCGATCAGGGCCTGGTTGCCGTCGCGCAGGTCAACTGCGCACCAACGCGGAGCCTTGGTGATCACCTTGTCCGGCCAAGTGCGGTCAGGTACCTCTACGGAAATCTGATCCTGGAACGGCAGGTAGCGGTGAGTCGGCATACCGGAGGGCTTTTGTGCATTACGCATGACGTGTGGCCTTTTCTCTAAGAACTAAGTGAAAGCTTAGCCGGACACAACGGAACTCCGCGGCGAGGATGGCCCAGCTTCAGATAGCTTTCAGGCCTCGCCGCGGCAGCTAAGAAGAAGCATCGCCGTACGCACAAATTCACAGTAACACGATGCGTATGATGACAGTGCAACACCTCATGCAACGTCCACTATGCAGACGCAGCGACGGTGGCAACGCCGGCTGCAGTGTCCACACAAGGAGCCACAGTGCCACAGTCGGGGATCTCTCTTTCCAATATCGATCACAGCGTCCGGCCCCAGGACGACCTCTATCAGCATGTCAACGGCGCATGGCTCAACAGCACATCGATCCCCGATGACAGGCCTCTTGAGGGCACTTTTACGGCTTTGCGGGATGGCGCCGAGTTAGCCGTCAAGGCGATCATCGAAGAAGCCGCCGCCAAGGGACAATCAGCTACCGGCATCGAACAAAAAGTCGGCGGCCTCTATGCCAGCTTCATGGACGAAGAAGCAGCCGAAGCAAAAGGAATGGACCCCGTGCGGGGCCGTCTTGATGAGGTGCGGGCGGTGGGCTCCGCAGATGAACTGGCCGCCCTGATGGGACGGTTGTTCCGCTCCGACGTCTCGGGTCTCTTCTCCATCTACCCTGCCCCGGATGCCGGCAACCCCGAACGAATCCTCCTGTACATCGGACAGGGTGGCCTGGGTTTGCCGGACGAGTCTTACTACCGTGAAGAGAAGTTCGCGGCCATTGTGGCTGCTTACGGTGACTACATCACCAAGTTGTTCAGCCTTGGGGGCATCCCTGACGCGCAAGCTGCCTCACAGCGCATCATCGCACTTGAGACCGCCTTGGCCTCCCACCACTGGGACAACGTCACCCTGCGTGATCCCCAAAAGACGTACAACCTCAAGACTGCAGATGAGGCCGTAGCGATTTTCCCCCTTCTGGACATCTGGTTCCAGGCAGCACGGGTGGAACCTGCAAAACGAAGTGAAATTGTGGTTAGCACTCCGGACTTCTTTGCAGGCGCTGCGGCTTTGCTTGAGTCCGAGTCGCTGGAAACCTGGAAGGAATGGCTGACACTTCGGGTCCTCAGCTCGGCCGCCCCCTATCTGTCATCCGGGTTCGTGGCCACGAACTTCGACTTTTACGGCACCACGCTCAGTGGCACGCCGCAGAACAAAGAACGGTGGAAGCGAGGGGTGGCCGTCGTCGAAGCAGCCCTTGGCGAAGCTGTAGGCCAGATCTATGTAGATCGGCACTTCCCGGCCGGACACAAGGCAAGAATGGAGACACTGGTCTCAAACCTCATCGAGGCCTACCGCGAAAGTATCTCCTCCCTGGGATGGATGGGCGAGGAAACCAAGAAGGAAGCCCTCAAGAAGTTGGGCGCCTTCCGTCCAAAAATTGGTTTCCCGGAGAAGTGGATCGACTACTCCGCGGTGGAGATCGACCCCACCGATCTTCTGGGCAATGTGGAGCGCGCCCACGACGCGGACGTGGATCGGCACTTGGACGAAATCGGCAAGCCCGTTGACCTCACAAAATGGCTCATGACACCGCAGACGGTAAACGCCTACTACCATCCAATGCTCAACGAGATCGTTTTCCCTGCAGCCATCCTTCAGCCTCCGTTCTTCACTGCGGACGCCGATGATGCTGTGAATTATGGCGGCATCGGTGCAGTGATCGGCCACGAAATCGGTCATGGCTTCGATGACCAAGGGTCCCAGTTCGATGGCAGCGGTGCGCTCCGGAACTGGTGGACAGAGGACGACCGCACGGCGTTCGAAGCGCTCACCGCCAAATTGGTTGCCCAGTACGACGCCTTATCGCCTTATGCCGCGCCGGAACATAAGGTCAACGGCAAGCTGACCTTGGGCGAAAACATTGGCGACCTCGGCGGCCTGACCATTGCGTACAAGGCCTACCTCCTTAGCTTGAACGGGGCCGGGCCGGAGGTCATTGACGGTTTTACAGGGTTCCAACGGTTCTTTATGTCGTGGGCCGCCGGTTGGCGCCAGGTAATCCGCACTGAAGAAGCTATCCGAAGGCTGGCTACCGACCCCCACTCCCCCAACGAGTTCCGCACCAACGCCATTGCCCGGAACCTCGACGCGTTCCATGAAGCTTTCGCCGTCACTGAAACCGACGGCATGTGGATGGAACCAGGCGAACGAGTCAGCATCTGGTAGTTCCGCAAAAAGTGAAGGCCGGTCCAGTTCGATAACTGGACCGGCCTTCACTTTTTATGTCCCCTGCGGGAACGCGTCGCTACTGATCTATGTAGTCCGGATTCACCTGTTGACACACGGCATCGCTGGCCGTTTGGTTGACCACGTCGGGCGGTACAGAGGCCGCTCCGTAAGCGGTACCCGTACCGAAATCGGTACCCACGTAAAGCTGCACTCCCGCTACACCCGGAGCTTCCTGAACCTGCGCGGCCGGGATACCGAAAAGTGTAGCTACATCGGCCGCCACGTCAGCGAACCCAGGGCCGTAGTAGAGCACTGTCTGATCCACCGGATTGGCCAGGTAAGACACTGCCTGGGTAAAACCGTTGCCGGTCAGCACGGTCATGAGTTCCTGGGCTCTGGTAGGAACTCCGCTGCCGTTGGCTACAGCCACCGGCTGAATCGCTTTGTCGTAAGCCGGCGCGGCAGGAGTGGTGGCCGTGGGCTGCGGGGCCGGACTTTCACTCGGTGCGGGAGAAGACGTTGCACCCGGTGTTGTGAGGTCCAAGTCGGCACGAAGTGCAGCAAATAGTTGTGATGCCTGGGGATCGACGAGTTCCAAGCGATTAGGGTCAACTGCGGCTTGTTGCGTGGGCACCGCTACGAACGCCACCTTGGAAACGTCAATATCCTTGAGCCGCCCGCCAATGGTGAGCAGCGAAGGAACTGAAGCGAGTCCCTCGTCCACCGTCAGGTTCTGGGTGACCACGTCTGCAATTTGCAGCAGCCTCTGCGGGTTGCCCAGAGTTCCCTCGTCTTTGAGCTTCCTGGTGAGGGACGAGAGGAACGCTTGCTGGCCCTTGATACGGCCGAGGTCGCCTCCGTCACCAAAAGCGTGCCGGGTCCGGAGGAACGCCAAGGCTTGTTCGCCCTCAACCAGGGAATCCCCCTTGGCCAACCGGAGCCGCGAGTCCGGGTCAAAGACCGGATCACTGACGCAGACTTTGACACCGCCGACGGCATGGGACAACTCCTTGACAGCGTTGAAGTCAGCCATCATGAAGTGATCGATTTCCAGGCCCGTGAGCTTGTTGATGGTGTCCACGGCGCAACCAATTCCAGCCTCAGCCATGGCCTCGTTGATCATTACGCCACTGCGGGCTGGGAATGTCTGGTTATTGGTGCGATCGGTACATTGCGGCACGTCAACCAACAGATCCCGCGGAAAACTCAAGACGTTGACCCGTTTGTTGTCCGCAGAAATGTCCAGCAGCATCATGACGTCCGAATGGCCGTAGCCAGTGGAGTCTTCGGTACTGCCGTATTCCGCATTCTTGCCATCACGGGTATCGGAACCGAGGATCAGGATCTGCAAACGATCCGTTTTGTCGTCGGCCAGGGCGTCACCGGCATTACGGCTTTCCGCAGCGCTCAAGGGCGCCTTGGTGATGTTGGTCTGCAGCCGGATAAACCAAAAAGCGGCAAAGGCAACGCCTGCAACCAGCGCAACGGAGACTACGCCGGTAACAATCTTCAACCAAAGTGGGAGCCCTTTGGGCGCCTTCATGTGGCGAGGGGTGCCGTCGGCATCCTCCCCATGGCGTGCCCCTGCAGGGCCAGCGGTGCCGGTGCCCTGCGGGCGGGCGTCACGACGTCGCACTATTTGGTTTACCTTTCATCAAACAGCTGGATCCCCGCAATCATAGTTGCCGTTTCTGGGAAGTTCCTTATGGAGCCCCGAGCCACGCCGGATCCAGTGATGCACATCAGAAGCCGAGTTTGACCAATTGCTTGGGATCGCGTTGCCAATCTTTGGCAACCTTAACGTGAAGATCAAGGTAGATCCGGGTGCCCAGAAGCGTTTCAATACCCTTACGGGCGTTGGTTCCCACCTCACGCAACCGACTTCCGCCCTTGCCGATAATGATCGCCTTCTGGGAGGGGCGTTCGACGTAAAGATTCACCCGAACATCCAACAGCGGGTTGTCCTCGGTACGGCCTTCACGCGGAACGATCTCCTCCACTACCACTGCCAGTGAGTGGGGAAGCTCATCGCGGACGCCCTCAAGGGCCGCTTCGCGAATAAGCTCGGCGATCATCACAGCCTCAGGCTCGTCAGTGAGCTCCCCGTCGGGATAAAGCGGTGGTGAGGACGGCATGTGGCTGATCAGGACGTCGGCAACGGTAGAAACCTGGAAACCATCGGCGGCAGACACGGGTACGATGTCCGCCCAGCCCTGCTCACCCAGAACGTCGCGGCCCAACGCGGCTACCGCCAGCAATTGCTCAGTCAACGCCTGACGGTCCACGAGGTCGGTCTTGGTCACCAGCGCCACAATGGGCTTGCGACCGACGGCGGCCAGTTGAGCCGCGATGTATTTGTCGCCGGGGCCGATTTTTTCGTTGGCCGGCAGGCAGAAGCCAATGGCGTCCACTTCCGCCAGCGTATCGGCTACAAGCTCGTTCAGACGCTTCCCCAGCAGAGTGCGTGGCCTGTGGAGACCCGGGGTGTCCACAAGGATCAATTGGGCATCTTCGCGGTGGACAATTCCTCGGATGGTGTGCCGCGTTGTTTGCGGTTTGGCGGAGGTGATGGCCACCTTTTGCCCCACCAAGGCATTGGTCAGTGTTGACTTTCCCGCATTGGGCCGGCCCACAAGCACCGAGAAGCCCGCGTGGAAGCCACCGAAATCTGCATCGGCGTCGAATTTCTTATTTTGCTTGCTCACGTGGAACTCCCTGTTGCGTTGAGTCGGCGTCATCGAGTAGGTCTTCAAAGTCAGTGTCTTCCTTTGGCATGGCTGCCGCAATGATGTGGCTGACCCTGTTTCGGCGACCCTCCAGCCTATCGGCCCGGAGCGATATTCCGTTCACTTCAACAGCGCTCCCCACAATGGGGACCTGGCCAAGGGCTTTAGCCAACAGCCCGCCCACTGTATCCACTTCGTCGTCGTCCAGATCAATATCGAAAAGTTCGCCCAGGTCATCGATGCTCATCCGGGCACTGACGCGGTACGTGCCATCGCCGAGGTCGACAGCCTCTTCCGCTGCGGCATCGTATTCATCCACAATCTCGCCAACGATTTCCTCAATGAGGTCCTCAAGGGTGACCAATCCGGCCGTGCCGCCGTACTCGTCAATGACGATTGCTACGTGCGTGGACTCCTTCTGGAGTTCCTTGAGAAGATCGCTCACCGGCTTCGATTCCGGGACATACCGCACGCCCCGCGCGAGCGAGTCGACGTCGTGGACCTGCAGTCCCGGCTCCCGCCGATGCATGGCAGCTGCCACGTCCTTGAGGTAGAGAATTCCACGGATCTGATCAGTGTTCTCTCCGATGACCGGGATCCTCGAGTAACCGGAACGAAGGAACAGGCCCATGGCAGTTTCGAGATCCGAACCAGTACCAATGCTGACAATGTCCGTGCGGGGAACCATGACGGAACGCACCAAGGTGTCTCCGAAATCGAAAACCGAATGAATGAGTTCCGCTTCGTTGTCTTCGATCATGTCCGACTCCGCAGCACGATCGACGAATTCGCGGAACTCTTCCTCGCTGACGAAAGCATCGTCCCCACTCGGCGCGCCGGGCGCAACTGCCTGTCCCAAAGCCACCAGCCATCCGGGGATCGGCCCCAGTATCCAGCAGAGGAACCTAATGAGCGGTGCCGTGAAACGCACGACGGGTCCGGAGTGGGCCCGGCCCAGCTGCCTGGGCGAAACGCCCACCAGCACGAAGCCGATCACCGCCATAATGCCCGTTGCTGCAAGCCCGGCGAGCCATACGTTGTCCAGCATGCTGTGCAGAACCACCGCGACGGCGACTGCTGCCGCCATCTCGAACCACACTCGCCAGAACCGGAGGGCGCGCATATGTGCGATCGGATTCTTGAGGATACCCCCCAGCGCCTTGCCCTTGCTTCGCACTATGGATTGTTCAGCCTCATGCCGGGGCAGGAAGTTGAACGCAGCCTCGGCTGCGGTCAGCAGGGCAACAAAGCTGAGGAAAACCAGCGCCATGCCGACCAGGATGATCGAGGTCACTGCATGGTCTCCATGGGGGCATCCTTGCCCAGGAATTCAGACAGCAGTTCCCGCTGCAAACCAAACATCTCTGCTTTTTCCTCCGGCTCGGCATGGTCAAAGCCAAGCAGGTGAAGAATGCCGTGAGTGGTCAGGAGCAGCATTTCATCCTGCGTGGCGTGGCCGGCATTACGTGCCTGCACCTCGGCCACCTGCGGGCAAATGGCAATGTCGCCCAGCATGCCTTGCGGCGTGGGCTTGTCCGGAGTGCCTGGTGTCAGTTCGTCCATGGGCACGGACAAAACGTCCGTAGCTCCGGGCTCGTCCATCAGTTCGATGTGCAGTTTCTCCATAGCCGGTTCATCGACCAAGAGGATGGACAGTTCAGCTTGGGGGTGAATGTACAACCGCTCAAAGATGAAGCGTGACAACGTCACCAACTGTGCCTCGTCCACCACCACACCGGACTCGTTGTTGACTTCAATGCTCATTGACGTTCTCCACGTTTGTTTTGCGCTCCGGGTTTGTACTGAGTGTGTGCAACCTGGCTGTTATGAGCGTCATCCCACGTGCTGTAGGCGGAGACGATATCCGCTACCAAGCGGTGCCGCACGACGTCTGTTGCTTCCAGGATGGAAAAGTTGACGTCGTCGATCCCCTTGAGGATTTCCCGGACGATCCGCAAACCCGACGTCGAACCGGACGGCAGGTCGATCTGCGTGACGTCGCCGGTGACCACCATTTTCGATCCGAAACCCAGACGGGTGAGGAACATCTTCATCTGCTCCGGCGTGGTGTTCTGTGCCTCGTCCAAAATGATGAAGGCGTCGTTCAGCGTACGTCCGCGCATGTAAGCCAACGGGGCTACCTCGATGGTTCCGGCAGCCATCAGGCGAGGAATGGACTCAGGGTCCATCATGTCGTGCAACGCGTCATAAAGCGGGCGAAGATAGGGGTCGATCTTGTCGCTTAGGGTGCCGGGGAGGAAGCCAAGCCTCTCCCCCGCTTCCACGGCAGGCCGGGTCAGAATGATCCGGCTGACTTCCTTTGTCTGCAGGGCCTGCACGGCTTTGGCCATGGCCAGGTAAGTTTTGCCGGTACCCGCAGGACCGATTCCAAAAATCACCGTATTGTCGTCGATCGCGTCAACATAGTTCTTCTGGTTCAGCGTCTTGGGACGTATGGTCTTGCCCCGGCTGGAGAGGATGTTATGAGTGAGGACATCGGCCGGATTCTGCACGGACTGGGCCCTCAAAAGGGACACCAGCTGCTGAAGGATATCCGGGGTAACCACGGTCCCTTTCGCCACGAGCCCGCGGACTTCCTCCAAGAGGCGCATCACGCGTGGAATGACCGTGGAAGGGCCGGTCATGGAGAGCTCGTTGCCGCGGACGTGGAAATTGACGTCCTGGAACTGTTCCTCGATGTAGCGCAAGGCTTCGTCGTGGCTGCCCAACGAGTGAACCATTTGGTCGGAGTTGTCGAACGTGACAACTTCAGTGCGCGTACCCGGTAGTGTGTGCGGGAACTCGGTAGGCGGCTGGTTGCCGTTTCCGGTCCTGAGCCGCCCGTTCAAAGATTCACTCATAGTGCTGGCCTTAGGCCTTTTCTCCTCCGGTTGGTCATATTAACGCCATCAATTCGACATTCGTGGCCGCTGTAACACGCCCGTCCGGATGCCGGAATGTCTTCAATCCTACGCCAGCACGGCGCCCGATGACCCGAAACCGGCTTCGCTGGCAGCACCTTTGCCGTCATGTCATACATATTGTCTCAACTCGGCATCAAGCGGGTATCAATCATGTTTCAGTTGGCGCCGGTCCGCCGAATCCCGGCTGACTGCCGTCGACGATGTGCCAAGCTGGCATAGCGGGTGACATCAGCACCTTGCGTCCCGGCTTGGCGGCCGGGGATCGGCGGCCGGGCTGCCACGAGACACACAGTGAGGCAGGACACCCATTACGGAGCCATCAAGCATCGGAAACGGCGCGAGCAGGCGGACGAAATCCGTCATTGCCGTGCCGGCGATGCTTGCTGTCCTGCTGCTGACGGGTTGCATTGCCAACGGCGGCGGCACAGAAGCCAGCACCATTTCCCCGCCGGTCACCGCTCAAGACGCACCGGCCAGTCACGCACCGCTTGAAACTACGCAAGCCTCCACGAAAATCCCGGTTTACTGGATTGGACGCAGCAAGGAAGAGGTCTACCTCTACCGCGAGTTCCGGGACATCTCCGGGGACGGAAACCCTGTGACCACCGCACTCCGGATCATGATGTCTGAAAAACCCCTGGACCACGACTTCTTCACGCCCTGGCAGGCCCCGGAGAATTTGGCTACGTCCATCTCCGGCAAGAATGTCATCACTGTTGATATTTCGCGTGATGCCTTTAACTCAAACCTCGACGCCGGAATGGCACAGCGTGCCGTCCAACAACTGGTCTACACAGCAACTGCAGCAGCATCGTCCTCGGGGCTCATCAACTCCGGCCAGCAAATCCAAGTTGTCATATTGGTTGACGGGCACAAGGACTACATGGCGTTCGGGCAAATAAAGCTCGGCCAACCCATGGAACGGAACGCATCCCTCGTGGCGCCGCTATGGATTATTGATCCGCAAGAGGAAACAACATTGCCTGCAGGTGCGGTCAAATTTAATGGCCGTAGCACCGACAGTTCAAAGCCCGTCAGCTGGCAGATCCTTCAAGAGAACGGCAAGGGCGAAAAGACCAGCCTGTTCACGGGACAGACGCAGGCAACCGGTGATCCGGATCAATACGGAGTCTTCACTTTCAGCGCCCAATTGAAGGCCGGAAAGTATGAATTGCGGGTTTCCCAAGTCGATGAGGCCGGCGCAACCATCGAAACGAGCATCGACACCCGCTTGTTCAACGTCGGATAACTGCTGCGTAGGACGTTTTTCGCACTTCCTGCCGGGGAGGGCTGCTACCAGCGGCCCAGAACGTCACTTGCAAGAACGACGGCGGCGGGCCCCGCCGTCGAGGACCTCAAGACGTGGTGACCCAGGAGTGCCGTTACGGCACCAGCGTCACTAAGCCGGGTTACCTCACGCGGCGAGATACCGCCCTCCGGTCCAACGATCAAGAGCACCTCTCGCGGAGTCCCTTCGTCTCCATTCAGAAACGCATGTGACTCATCAAGGACAGTCCGCAAAGGGTTCTTGGCGTCTTCATGGAGGATGATGGCCAGGTCAGCGGCGGCGACGGCCTTCGCCAAAGCGCTGGTGTCCACGATGGAGCGCACCTCAGGAATCCAAGCCCGCCGTGCCTGCTTAGCTGCCGCAGTGACCACCGATTGCCATTTCGCGTGCGCTTTGGCTGCGCGTTCACCCTTCCAACGCACGATTGCCCGCTCGGATTGCCAAGGAATGACCGCATCTATTCCGAGTTCCGTGGCAGTCTCAATGGCCAGTTCGTCGCGATCACCTTTGGCGAGTGCCTGAACCAGCACCAGCCGGATCTCCGGCTGGTGCTCGACCAGGACCTCCGACGCCTCAACCGTAAGGGTGCTGGAACCGGCGTCAACCACAGTTCCGGTCAACCGCATGCCCGATCCATCTGCTATGTCCACGGGCTCTCCCACAGCCAACCGCTTGACCGTGACGGCGTGGCGGGCCTCAGCACCCTCCAGGACGAAGGTGGACCCGGGGATCAAATGGTCGAGACTACCCGTGGGCGTAAAGAAGACCGGATTACTCACCGCTACAGGTTACCGAGCTTGTCCCGAAGCTTCGCGAACATGCCGCCGCTGGCCACAAGCTTTCCTTCGGTAAACTGCTCACCGCGCAGTTTGGCGAGCTGCTGCAGGAGTTCCTCCTGGGCGGGGTCGAGCTTGGTTGGGGTCTCCACGTGCAAATGCACCTTAAGATCGCCGCGGCCGTAGCCCCGGAGATGCGTAACACCCAACCCGCGGAGGGTAATGACTTCCCCGGACTGAGTACCGGCTTTCACGTCAATGTCCTGTGCGCCGTCGAAGGTGTCCAGCTGCAGTTCGGTGCCGAGTGCTGCTGCCGTCATGGGCACGCTCAGTGTCGCGTGGAGGTCGTCTCCTTCACGCATGAACATGGAATCGTTGTTGACCCGTATCTCCACATAGAGATCGCCGGCGGGACCGCCTGCGGGACCGGCTTCGCCTTGTCCGGACAACTGGATGCGTGTTCCGGTGGCTACACCGGCGGGGACCTTGATGGTGAGGGAACGGCGGCTGCGGATCCGGCCCTGCCCGTTGCACTCGTTGCAGGGGTCCTTAATGACCGTGCCGAAGCCTTCACAAGAACCGCAAGGGGCGGTGGTCATGACCTGGCCGAGGATGGAACGGACGGCCCGCTGGACCTGGCCGCTGCCACCGCAAATGTCGCATCGTTCCGGGTGGGTGCCCGGGCGGCAGCAGCTGCCCTCGCACGTGGGGCAAGTTACGGCGGTGTCCACTTCGAGCTTCTTGTTGACACCGAACACGGCGTCCTTCAGATCGATGCGGACGCTGATGAGCGCATCCTGGCCGCGACGCACCCGGGAAGCCGGTCCACCGTGGCCTCCACCTCCGCCGAAGAAGGTGTCAAAGATGTCCTGGAACGCGAAACCCTGGCCGGCGTAGCCGCCCCCAAAACCGTTGTCGGTTCCGTTTTCATTGCCCGTGGCGTCGTAGACGCGTCGCTTCTGGGGATCGGACAACACTTCGTAGGCGTGGGTTACGGCCTTGAACTGTTCCGCGACATCTTCACCGGGGTTTACGTCAGGGTGCAGTTTCCGCGCCAACTTGCGGTACGCCTTTTTGATCTCTTCCCCGGTGGCTTCCGGCGAGACTCCCAAAACGTCATAGTGGCTGCTCAAAGTCGGTATCTCTTCCTAGTTGTACTGCGGATGTTTCCTCGGACCGGTGTTCAGCCGCCGAGAATGCGGGAAAGGTAACGGGCCACGGCGCGAACTGCCGCCATGGTGGTGGGATAGTCCATACGGGTGGGGCCAAGAATTCCCACTTTGGCACCGGAGCCGTAGCCGGTTGCTACGACGGACGCCTCCGCCAAACCATCGTAGGGATTCTCCCGGCCTATGCTCACAGTGACGCCGCGGGGATCATCCCCCATGTCAGACAACAACCGGAGCATGACAACTTGTTCCTCGAGTGCCTCGAGCACCGGTCCGATGCTCAGGGGGAAGTCCACATTGGAGCGGGCCAGATTTGCGGTTCCGGCCATCAGGATGCGCTCTTCGCGGCTGGTGTCGCTGAGTGACTGCAGCCCCTGGGCCAACGTCTGCGCAAGGCCCCGAAGCTCCGGAGGGCACAGTGCAACTACCGAAGGAAGCACTTGCGGCAAAAGGGCCAGCTGGGTGCCTGCAATGTTGCCAAGGAACCGGGACCTCAAGAGCATCAAGGCCTCGTTGCTCACGTCAGTGCCGGCGTCGATCACCTTCTGCCCAACGCTGCCTGTGTCCGCAATCAGGACCACAAGGACCTGCTTGGGGGCGAGCAGGACAAATTCCACGTGACGAACCAACGCCCGATTGGAATGCGGGTACTGTACTACAGCCACCTGGTTGGTCAGCTGGGAAAGGAGCCTGACAGTACGCTCCAGGATGTCGTCAATATCATCCGGGCCTTCGAGCAATGAGTGGATGGCCCTGCGTTCGGCTGCCGACAGGGGTTTGACCTGCGAAATGCGGTCAACGAACAGACGGTAGCCCTTGTCTGTGGGGATTCGGCCTGCGCTGGTATGGGGTGCAGCAATAAGGCCCTCCTCTTCCAGAACAGCCATGTCATTCCTGATGGTGGCACTGGAAACGCCAAGATGGTGCCGCTCCACAAGGGCCTTGGACCCGACAGGCTCCCTGGAATGCACGTAATCTTCAACGATGGCACGCAGCACCTCAAGCTTGCGCGGCTCACTCATTGCTCCACCTCCTGACGACTGCCATGGTCCCTACGACCGGTCAACGCGTGATCTCAATCGGACCTCCACATTTAGCACTCAACATGCCCAAGTGCTAACAAGTCTAGTATGAGCTACCCCGTTGTTAGCATTGAAACCTGCCGCGGGCAGCTTCGGCCCGAACCATAAACCAGCACAAAAGGTAGGAATTCCTTGGCTTTGAACAATTGGGGTCCGCAGGATCTGTCAGCTCCAGCCAAAAAGCAACTGCCGGAAGTAGCTGTGCAACGGGGAATGGTCCTCGAGGACGTCCAGTCCGGTTGGGTGGGCGAAGTCACCCGCGTTGAGAAATCCGGCGGCATGCACGTGGTCTCCCTGGAGGACCGCCGCGGAAAGACCAAGTCCTTCCAGTTGGGATTCGGGTTCCTCCTCGAAGGACAGGCCATACGGTTGATGCCTCCTGCACCGCGCTCCGCCACATCCCCCGTTCCGGCTGGCCGGACGGCCTCAGGCTCCGTGAGGGTTAAGGGTCAACGCGCCCAGGTAGCCAAGGCCAGCCGCATCTGGGTGGAAGGAAAGCACGACGCCGAGCTCGTGGAGAAGGTCTGGGGTGACGATCTCCGGGTGGAAGGCATCGTGGTTGAACCTTTGCATGGCGTTGACGACCTGAAATCCGCCATCGCAGAGTTCAATCCGGGCTCTGGTCGCAGGCTTGGCATCCTGGTGGACCACCTCGTCCCCGGCTCCAAAGAGTCCAGGATCGCAGCCGATGCCATGACAGTGCCGGGGGCTGCAGGAAACGTCCTCATTGTTGGCCATCCCTACGTGGACGTCTGGCAAGCCATCCGGCCCAAGGTCCTGGGCATTGAGGCGTGGCCTGCCGTTCCCCGCGGGACCGACTGGAAGACGGGGATCCTCAGCGCCTTCGGCTGGCCGCATGAGACCGCTGAAGACATAGGCTTGGGCTGGCAACGGCTCTTGGGTGCAGTCCGCACCTATGCCGACCTCGAAGCATCACTGTTGGGTCGCGTCGAAGAAGTCATTGATTTCCTCACAGTTCCTTGACGCGGGGAGCCTCAGCCAACACCAACTACCGTGTCAACGGGGCGTTGGTCCAGGGAAGGGCGTTCAGGCCGGTATTCTGGGACAGCAACACCGCAGCATCGTTTACAGCAAAGGGAAGACACCGTGGCAGATAACGCTCCTGAAGAACCGGGCAGCGCCGCAGGCCGGCCCCAGTACCATGGCGCGCCTGCCAATGCACTGCCGTTGACGGCCAGCGAGGACAGGCAATGGGCTACTTTGGCCCACTTCGGCGGCATCCTGGGATGCCTTCCGTCCCTTTTGATCTATTTGATTTTCCGGGATCGCGGGCCGTTCACTGCGCAGGAATCAAAAGAAGCGCTGAACTTTACGCTGCCTCCCACCATCGCCGCAGTCCTGGCCAACATCCTGGTGCTGCTCCCCGTAGTGGGCAATATCTTCGCCGTTATCGCCACCGCTATCTGGGTGGCACTGACGTGCTTCTCAGTCTCGGCGGGCATCCGGGTAAACCACGGTCAGCCCCACCGCTACAAGGTCAACCTTCGCTGGATGAAGTAGCGGGGTCAGTCCGGCAAAATCCTTCGGACCACAGCGTCAGCCAGAAGACGGCCCTTCAGAGTCAGAACCAGCCGGCCCTTGAATGCCTGCACCGGGTCCACCAGTTGGTCCGCAATGAGACCGGCCATTGCGTGGCGTCCGATCCCATCCAAAGCATCTACGGACAATCCTGTGCCCAGCCGGGCTTCAAGCATGATGCGCTCGACTTCCCGGGTTTCGGCGTCCAGGGTTTCCCGTCCGGCGGCCGGCGAGCTTCCACTCCCGAGCCTTGAGGCGTATGCAGTGGGGTGCTTGACGTTCCACCACCTGACACCTCCCACGTGCGAATGGGCGCCGGGGCCAATGCCCCACCAGTCATCTCCACGCCAATAGGCAAGGTTGTGCCGGCACGCCTGTTCGGGCGTCCTTGACCAGTTGCTGACCTCGTACCAGTTCAGGCCCGCTTCGGAGATCATTTTCTCAGCCAGCTCGTATTTGGACGCGTGGTCGTCGTCATCAATGCCGGGTACCTCACCGCGACGTATCTGGGCGGCCAGTTTGGTGCCGTCCTCCACGATCAATGCGTAGGCACTGATGTGATCAGGCTGGTACGAGAGTGCAGTTTCAAGGGACAACTGCCAGTCGGCCATGGACTCCCCCGGCGTGCCGTAGATGAGGTCCAAGCTGACAGCGAGCCCGGCTTCACGCGCCCACTGTACAACGAGGGGCACACGGCTGGGAGTATGGGTGCGGTCCAGGACCTTCAAAACGTGCGGGACTGCGGACTGCATGCCGAAAGAGACCCTGGTGAAGCCTGCATCCGCCAGAACTTTGAGGGACTCGGGAGTTACGGAATCCGGATTCGCCTCGGTAGTAACCTCCGCGCCGGGTTCAAGTCCCCAATGATCGACGGCGGCGCGCAGGATCCGCGCCAGGTCTTCAGCCGGGAGGAGGGTTGGCGTACCGCCACCAAAGAAGACAGTACTGAGTGGACGTCTTGGCAAACCCGAGGCATCCAGCGCCGTTGCGGCGAAATCCAGCTCAGAGACGGCCGTAGACGCGTATGCGTCCTGAGAGGCACCCCCGCCAAGCTCCGTCGCCGTGTAGGTGTTGAAATCGCAGTAGCCACAACGTACGGCACAAAACGGAATGTGGACATAGAGCCCGAATTTGCGGTGCTCGACCCCGGCCAACACCTGCGGAGGCAAGATGCCGTCCGCAGGTGCCGGGTCGCCCAGAGGTAGGACGCTGGGCATTTACTTCTTGGCCTTGTCCTTGGATTCATCGGTGGTCAGAGCTGCGATGAATGCCTCTTGGGGCACCTCCACGCGACCCACCATCTTCATACGCTTCTTGCCTTCTTTCTGCTTCTCGAGCAGCTTGCGCTTACGGGTGATGTCACCGCCGTAGCACTTGGCAAGAACGTCCTTACGGATGGCCCGGATGCTCTCGCGGGCAATGATGCGGGATCCGATAGCCGCCTGGATGGGCACCTCGAACTGTTGCCTTGGAATAAGCTCCCGGAGCTTGCCGGTCATCATCACGCCATAGGCGTAAGCCTTGTCCCGGTGGGTGATGGCGCTGAAGGCATCCACTTGTTCACCCTGCAGCAGGATGTCAACCTTCACGAGGTCGGCCACCTGCTCGCCGTCGGCCTTCCAGTCCAGCGAAGCGTAGCCACGCGTCTTGGACTTCAGGAGGTCGAAGAAGTCGAATACGATCTCGGCCAGCGGGATCCAGTAGCGAAGCTCAACCCGGTCCTCGGACAGGTAATCCATGCCGCGCATCTGGCCTCGCCGGCTCTGGCAGAGTTCCATGATGGACCCAACAAACTCGTTGGGCGCGAGGATGGTTGCAGAAACCATGGGCTCGCGAACCTCGGAGATTTTGCCCGTGGGGTATTCACTGGGGTTGGTGACGTGGATAACCTTTTTGTCCTCAAGGGTTACCTCGTACTCCACGTTGGGAGCTGTGGAGATGAGGTCAAGGTTGTACTCACGCTCAAGGCGCTCACGCGTGATCTCGAGGTGAAGCAGACCAAGGAAACCTACGCGGAACCCAAAGCCCAGTGCCGCGGACGTCTCGGGCTCATAGACCAGCGCAGCATCGTTGAGCATCAGTTTTTCCAAGGCATCACGGAGTACCGGGTAATCCGTGCCATCCAGCGGGTAGAGACCGGAGAAGACCATCGGCTTTGCGTCAGCGTAGCCGCTCAGCGATTCCGACGCCGGCTTGGCGAGGTTGGTGACAGTATCGCCAACCTTGGACTGGCGGACATCCTTCACGCCGGTAATGAGGTAGCCCACTTCGCCGACACCAAGCCCCTTTGACGGTGTGGGCTCCGGGGAGCTGACACCAATCTCCAAGAGCTCGTGCGTTGCGCGGGTAGACATCATCTGAATGCGTTCGCGGGGGTGAAGCATGCCGTCCACTACACGGACGTAGGTCACTACGCCGCGGTAGGTGTCATAGACGGAGTCAAAGATCATGGCGCGGGCCGGAGCGTTCGGGTCGCCAACCGGCGCGGGGAGGTCGCGGACAATCTTGTCCAGCAGCGCCTCCACGCCAACTCCGGTCTTGCCCGAAACCTTGAGGACGTCCTCGGGGTCGCCGCCAATGAGGTTGGCAAGTTCTGCCGCGTACTTCTCGGGCTGGGCAGCCGGGAGGTCGATCTTGTTCAGCACCGGAATGATGGTGAGGTTGTTTTCCATCGCCAGATACAAGTTGGCAAGGGTCTGGGCTTCAATGCCTTGGGCCGCATCCACCAGCAGCACTGCGCCTTCACAGGCGGCGAGCGAGCGGGAAACCTCATACGTGAAGTCAACGTGGCCAGGGGTATCGATCATGTTCAGTGCATAGCTGTTGCCATCAAGTTCCCACGGCATACGGACAGCCTGGGACTTGATGGTGATGCCGCGCTCACGTTCGATATCCATGCGGTCCAGATACTGGGCCTTCATGTCGCGTTGTTTAACGACGCCGGTGTACTGCAGCATGCGGTCGGCCAAGGTGGACTTACCGTGGTCAATGTGGGCAATGATGCAGAAGTTCCGGATGATGGCCGGATCTGTTGCGGCGGGCACCGGTGCGGTGCGGGCCATGGGAGACACGCAGGATCCTTACTGTCGACACTCGCACGGCGATTCCTGGAACCGGGCATAGGCCAGCCGGAACACGCCGCGCATCTGATCCTCTAGTCTCCCATGAACCGGCGCTTCGCCGTACATTGCGCATCCGGCATTGGCAGCATCCGGCTGTAGCGTTGTCACATGGCTTTCGACTTGCGCCCCTTGGGCAAACTTCTGCTGCGATCCTTCAAGGCACTCGGAGGCAGCACCACCAAAGCCGGCATGCCGACCGGAGCGTCCGCCAAAGGCGCCTCCACAGCGCGAACCCGGCGCACCGCCGTCGGGCGTCAACCCGGCTACTACCCGGGGGACTTTCGGGGAAAGGCTTCCGTCCATTACTCCCCCAAGCCGGATGGCCAGCCGGACCCCGGCGAGATCGTGTGGAGCTGGGTTCCCTACGAAGAAGACCACACGCAGGGAAAGGACCGTCCAGTGCTTCTGATAGGGCGGGATGGGCAGTGGCTTTTGGGGTTGATGCTCACCTCGAAGGACCACGACAACGGCCACAGGGCTGGTGAGTACGTTGATATTGGTGCCGGTGCCTGGGATCGGCAAGGCAGGCCCAGCGAAATAAACGTGAGCCGCGTTATCCGCCTGGATCCCACGGCAATCCGTCGCGAGGGTGCGGTTCTGGGAAAGTCGCAGTTCCAGGAAGTAGCCAGGGCACTCCAAGCCCGGCAGTAGCAGTCCCATGCGCACAGTTCTGCGTGAGCCCGGACTTTCTGCTATCCTTTATAGCTGTGTGTCCGTGCAGGTCGACGGCCACTCATGGTTGGCTGCCATAGGCATCCCCACGCCGCTCAGTCGATGGCCAACCTGAAAACCCTCTAGACCATTTCCGCATTAAAAAGAGAGTTCATACGTGGCTAATATCAAGTCCCAGAAGAAGCGCATCCTCACCAACGAGAAGGCTCGCCTGCGTAACAACGCCGTCAAGTCTGAGCTGAAGACGGCCATCCGCGCCGTCAACACCGCCGTTGAGTCTGCCGACAAGGATGCTGCTGGAACTGCACTTGTTGCTGCCAGCCGCAAGCTGGACAAGGCTGTCAGCAAGGGCGTTATTCACAAGAACAACGCTGCAAACCGCAAGTCGGCGATCTCCAAGAAGGTCAACGCACTCTAAGGTTTTTCCAGTTCGACTGAGCTGATCAAAAGGCCGGCGCCCATTGGGCGCCGGCCTTTGGGTTTAAGCGGGAGTTTGCGGGATAGCCTTACTCGCTTACTCGCTTCAGCGGCGACTGGCCGAGGTGGCTATCACCGTTACCGCGTGCTCCACTGCGTAGACAGGGTCACGCGCCTCACCCTTCACTTGGGCATCCGCTTCTGCGATGACCTGAATGGAGCGGATCAAACCATCCGGTGTCCAGCGACGAACATCGCGCTGGGCCTGCTCTACAAGCCACGGCTGCATCCCAAGATTTTTGGCAATGGTGGCCGGTGAACCATTGGCGCCGGCAACTTTGGCCAACGTCCGCAGTTTGGCAGCAAGAGCCGCTACCAAGGGGACCGGATCAACGCCGGTGGCCAGGGCGTGCCGCAATGTTGACAGTGCCACCGGTCCGTTGCCGGCCATGGCGGCATCGGCCACCTTGAAAGCCGTGGCTTCAACCCGGCCACCGTAGTAACGTTCCACGGTGTCAGCGGTGACAGCTGTGGTGGCATCGGCGATCAGTTGACTGCACGCAGCTGCGAGTTCCGAAAGATTAGCACCTACGGCGTTCACCAACGCCTGCACGGCCTCCCCTTCAATGCGGCGCCCGCCGGCCCTGAACTCGGAGACCACAAATGCCGTCTTGTCAGAGTCCTTCTTCAGCGGTTGGCAATCAATGACGGGCCAGCCGGCGGACTTCACGGCGTCGAGCAGCTTCTTGCCACGTACTCCCCCGGCATGGCGCAGGACGAGGACAACGTCCTGGTCGGGATGCTGGAGGTAGGCCAATCCGTCCGCCAGGAAGGCATCGTTCATGGACTCCAGACCCTCAACCTCAATGAGTTTTTGCTCGCCGAACAGGGAAGGCGTCACGGCCATCGCCAGGGAGCCGGCCTCGTAGGAGCCCGCGTTCAGCCGGCTGAGCTCGACGTCAGGGGTGGTGCTCCGCACCTGGGTTCGGATGCCATCCATGGCGCGGATGCCCAGATATTCTTCCGGGCCCATGATCAGGACCACGGCGGCAGGCGCCGCATCGCGCCAGGTGATGGTGTTCGCCGCGACGCTCTTGGCCCGGGTGTTTTGGGCAGCAGCCACTGGTGGTTCCTTCCGGACGTTACTTTGGAGACTTCAAGTTTGCCACGTTTAATGGTGGCCCCTTGCTCGACGGGGATCGAGGCCAAAGGTCCCGCGGCATCACTAACGCATTCGAGTGACCTTCCCGCCGACCAGTTCTTCTAGTAGCTGACCAGTTCTTCTAGTACTTCTGCGCCAGGCTGACAGATGACGTCATCGTTGCCGGCACCTGGTACTTGGTGAGCACCTGAGCCATGACGTCGTTGAACACGCCGGCCTGGGTGACGCCGTAGATGTTGCCCTTCGGGCGCTGCACATTGACCATCACTATGTAACGGGGGTCTTCCATGGGCGCCATCCCTACAAAGGACGCCGTGTAGCCGTCAAATCCGGTCCCGTCGTCGGCAACCGCTTCGGCTGTGCCGGTCTTACCGCCAATACGGTATCCGGGGACGCTCACGTCTTTGGCGCCGCCGGCAGTAACCACACTTTCGAGGATGTCCCGCACTTGCTTGGCTGTTTCCGGGCTGATGACCGCTGTGCCGGCCGCGGCTTCAGTAACATGCTCAACGCCGTCGTTGTCCACCACGGACTCAATCAACTGTGGCTGCAACCGCACGCCGCCATTGGCAATGGCCTGGAACGCCATGGCAGTTTGCAGCGGCGTCTGCGATAGGCCCTGCCCAAAGAGCACGGAAAATTCCTGCCGGGAGTCCCACTCATCCGGTTGAGCCAACAGCCCTGCGGACTCGCCAGGTAGTGCAATGCCTGTCTTCTGGCCGATGCCGAACTTCCGGAGATACTCGTAGCGCTGTTCACGAGTGAGCTTCTCACCGACCATCACAGTGCCGGTGTTCATCGAGTCACCGATGATCCCCGCGAAGGTGCGTTGCTGTTCACCATGAACAAAGGAATCCTGGAACTTCTGCCCATTCACGGTGTATGTGGGCGGAACCAGCAGCTGCGACAAGGGGTCGATCTTGCCTTCTTCGATGGCGGCAGCGGCTGTGATGGCCTTCTCGGTCGATCCGGGCTCAATGGCCGCTGTAACAGATCTTGCGCCGCGGTCCTCGGGTCGCGTCGCCCCCGGGGCATTAGGATCCACGGTTCCTGTCTCGGCCATCGCGCGAATCTTGCCGGTCTTGGCCTCCACCACAATGACGTTCCCGTACTCGGCGCTTTGGTCCTGCACCTGCTTCTCGATCGCATTCTGCGAGTAAAACTGTAGATAACTATCGATGGACAACTTCACCGTTTCTCCGTCCGTTGGCGGAGTAATCCGGTTCGCGGCCGTGGGGATGATGATCCCGTCAGCGCCAATCTGGAAGATCCGTTCACCGTCGACACCCATGAGCTTGTGGTCGAGGGTTTGCTCGATGCCCGCAGCTCCGCCTTCTTCATTGACATAGCCGACGATGCTGCCCCCAACCGAACCGAGCGGATACGTCCGATGCGGGACCGGACGGGAGGTAACCCCGGGAATCCGCAATTCGGCAATGATGGACTCAACTGCCGGGGAAACAGAACGGGCCAGATAAACGAACTGGCCATCGCCCGTGAGAGCAGTTTTCATGTCCTCCACCGAGCGCCCAAGCGCCTGGGCCAGCTCGCTCAACCCATCATCACGGGCAACATCACCAATGGTTCCATCAGAACCAAGCCGCGGGAAGGTCTCAGCGCCGTTGTTCTCTCGGGGAGAACCTACGATGTCGTAGCGGATGATGCTCTCGGCCAGCACAACCCCTGAGGCATCCACGATCTTTCCGCGCGAAGCACCCAACACGGACGACTGAGTACGCAGATCATTGGCGGCATTGGCAAGCCCGGTCGGATCGAAGCCCTGGACAATTACCACCCGACAAGCAAGGACCAAGAGGAAGGCCAGCATTATTCCCAAGCCAATACGCAGCCGGGATGTACCGCGGCCAGCGTCGCTTTGGCATGGGTCCAAAGGTGTTGGAGTGCGCACAGCTGAAGTCCCATCCTCAACATTCTGATGAGCCATGACTGAAGGTGCGCATTTCCCAAGCCTGACAAGTACCCTCGCAGCCTACTGGATGCGGAGATTAATGGGGGAATTGCCGTCGCCGAGGCGCAGGCCGCCGACCGAGGAGCCTCACCAGGACCCTATGCAGCCCAACGATGACTGTCCACACCCGCACCGGATGAAGCGATCCCCAGACGAGGAGTACCGTCATCATCGAAAAGGCCACCATGGACGTGATACCGGCTGGTCCCTCTGCCCACGGCAGGGCCGCCCCCGGCAGATGGGCGAAGAACCTGGCTAAGCCTGCCACCCCTCCCGCGCAGGCGCCGGCTACAGAGACAGGGACCCCCGCCAACCACGGAAAAACGGCGGCAATCGGGACCGCAATGGTTCCGAAGATCGTTATCGGTGCTATCAACGGACCAGCCACCACGTTGGCGATCAGCGCGTACGGAGTGAACTGGGGTTGGAGGGCCACGATGACGGGGCCGCACAGTAATTGGGCGGACAGTGGCACCGCCACTCCGGCGGCAAGCCAGCGCGGCACCATGGAAGGAATCCAGGATGCAATGCGGGTGGCCAGTAGTACTATGCCCAAAGTTGCCAGAACCGACAGGAGAAACCCGACGTTCGCCGCCATACCCGGATCCAGCAGCAACAGAATAATGGTGGCCAGGCAGAGGAAGGTCAGGGACCGACCCCGCAGTCCTCCGGCCAATGCGGCCAGCCCTACGGTCCCCATGACGGCAGCCCGTAGAACGCTCGGATCCGGACCTGCCAGGACAACAAAAGCCATGAGGCCGCATGCAGCAAAAGCTCCTGCGAGCGGGCGGGTCAACCTGAGGCATCTCGCCAACAGAATGAAGCCTCCCAGCACCAAACTACAATTAGCGCCGCTGACCGCAGTCAGATGAGTGAAGTCCCGAATGTTAGTGTTATCAGGTGAAGGCTGCCATCTACACTCGCGTGTCTGTTGACCGTACTGCAAATGCACGCTCCGTAACGTCCCAAGAGCAGGAGTGCCGGGCCGAGGTGGAGCGCCGAGGATGGCAAGCCTCCGCCATTTACACGGACAACGATCGCTCCGCATCCCGATTCGCCAAGAAGAATCGTCCTCACTTCGATCAGCTCATGGTCGATATTGCAGCGAAGAAGTTCGACGTTGTAGTGACGTGGGAAGCGTCAAGAGCAACGCGTGACCTTGAAGTGTACGTAGCGCTCCGGGCGGTGTGCCGAGCCGCTGGCGTTCAATGGTCCTACTCGGGCAAGCTCTACGATCTCACCCGCCCAGATGACGCGTTCAGCACAGGCCTGGACGCACTCATTAGTGAGCGAGAGTCAGACCAGACCCGTGAGCGAATCATGCGAGCGATGCGCCAGACCGCAGCGACTGGCAAGCCGCATGGAAAGATCCCCTACGGCTATGCCCGCGAGTACGACAACAGCACAGGCGTGCTGATCAGGCAGTACCCGCACCCCGAAGAGGCGCCTGTTGTTCGTGAGGCAGCAAAGCGCGTGCTCGCTGGTGAGTCCATGCGAAAGATCGCTCAAGATCTCAAATCCCGCGGCCTCATGAGCCAGACTCAAGCTTGGGCGCCGGCCAGGCTTACGGAACTTCTAAAGTCACCTACTCTCGCTGGATACCGGGTCTATCAAGGGAAGATCATTGGCGATGCCGCTTGGGAGCCCGTGATCGATCGTGAGACGTTCCACGCGTTACAGGGCATTCTTGGTGACCCGTCGAGGTCCAAGCAGCGAGGCAGCGCACCGGCGCAACTACTCACCGGCATAGCGACCTGCGGCGTCTGCGATGGTTCGATGGTTCGGCGGCACACCCGTGGCAAAGACCAGTACCAGTGCCGGGTCAATTACTGCGCGTCGAGGAACGTTGAGAAGACGGACGCTTACGTTGCTCACGTCTTGCTGCAAAAGCTCCAAGAGAAGTCAGTGATGGACACGGCCGCTGCCGTCGCTGGCGAAGATACTTCTCCCATGCTTGATGAGATCAGTGCCTTGGAGGCACGCTTGAACGGCTTCTACCAGCAGGCCGCCGATGGGTCCCTCACACCCCAGGGTCTTGCACGCGTGGAAACCTCCATCCTTAATCAGCTGCAGTCCAAACGGCAGGCCCTCGCGTCAGCCTCAAAACCAAAAACCGCCACCCTTGATGCGGAATGCATCGTCGCCGGGTGGGATGGCCTTGAACTCATGGAACAGCGCGAGGTTGTACGCTCCATGATGAAAGTGCGGATCCTCCGGGCAGGACGAGGGCACTCGACTTTCGACCCGTCGCTTATTGAAATCACTTGGCTGCCTTAGGCTGTTGGGGCATGGCAGTCTCAGGTCTGTGTTTCGACAGTCTTGAGGGTGGCCCATTCTGCTGACGTAAGGGACGTGAGCCTGTCCAGCAGCACTCCCTCGGTGACCCAGAGTTCCTCCGCGAGTTCGGTGAGGGATCTGGACCAGGCGAGTTGTTTAGCCAGGTCGTCTAGACAGATTAGGCGCCGGGCCGTTTCCACCCGAACTGCCTTTTCCACGGCGGTCGGTTGGCAGCTTGTGTGGCCGCGCTCGATGTGGACCAGCTCGTGCGTGAGCGTGCAGCGGCGCTCGACCTGGTTGAGGGCTCGGTCCAACCAGATCATGTCACGGCCGTTGGTGCGGCCAGGGGCGCCGTCGGGCATGACTATCCACGAAAGCGTCACATTGGCTAGAGTCTGAAGAGTTTCCCAGGGATGAAACACACCTTAATGTGTGCCCGGCATCCCATTTATGTCGCGAAAATGGCTGGTAACGTCAAGCAAAGGCCAGGCGTTTTCAGAACCTAACCTGGGTGTGGCTTTCTGTCTGCCGGCCGTGCGATACTGGACATGAAATGACGCCTTTGGCGCCTACTGGGAAAAACGCGCGAGGTGCTGCCACCTCTCTCCTTAAGTGGATCCGCTCCCAGAGGCACCAAGGGTGTTATTTTTTTGTGTTTGCAGGCACCACACGGAAACCAGTCGTGCTGTGTGACCAGGTAGCTCTCCGGCATGGACATGATGCCCAAGGGGATGGCGCAGTGCGGGCTGTACGAATTGCCGCACAGGTGTGCTTGTCGAATCTGGTGCCAAATCGTTTTTATGTAGCTTCCCTCGAATGAGCCGTATTCGTCTTCCCAGATAGCAGATTTGAGGAAGCCACCGTAAAGGTCTGCGGCCTGAGACTCACTGTGGTCCTTGGAGGCCACCCACTTCAGCTCCCTCTGAACGAGGGCTTGGGCGGCTTTGGTGTCTCGATGTCCCTCAAGGTAAGTCTTGGTCTTGTTGTGGTCGTGGTGACGTACGTGCCCGAAGCGTATAGCCACGCTGAAGTACCCGCTGAATTGGGTGGCCCAAAGAATGGCCTTGTGCATCTTGTGGGCAAGGTAGTCGTAGGCACGCTGCTGATCCGTATGGTAGGTGCCTTGAGTGATGCGGTCCTTGCGGTAGTAGACAAACAGGACTGTCACGCCAGGGACTGCCCCGAGGACTGCCGCCGCATGCTTTCGACGCGAGTGGCTTTTGAGGTCCTTTTTCCATGACATGTCCCGATCGTCCGGGACGCCGAAGTCTTTGCGGAGGCGAGCAACAGCGGCTTGCAGCCGACTGGCGGCGGGTTGATCGACCAGGACGCAGGCCATCCCATAGATGGGGCTGGAATTGGCCACTGTCACGCTTCCCCGGTCGCCGGTCTCGTCGATGTAAGCCCAGAGCGGCGTTCGACTCGGAAGCGGGGCGGGTGCCGGCGGCGCTAGCCAGTCCTCATTCTGAGCGGAGAACCACTCTACAGGTGGTGGCGGATCACCCCACCCGTCCGGCCAACCATTAGTCATATTGTTGAAGTCCTAAATAGAGTTCCCTCTCCCCTATTCGTTGCCATTCTCAGCTTCCTGTGATTCTTCGCCGCGTTCAGACCACTGGCGTTCACGGTCGCGGTGGCTGGTTGGACCCTTGTAGGCCGCCATGTCTTGCCAGTTGTCCGGGAGCGGCACGGTGCCGTCCTCAACTTCCACAGGCTTGAGGTGTCGTTTCGCAGGGCTCTCCCCTGCTCGATTCATGGGGGCGGGATGATCTGCATTGCCCACCACCTCCTGCCGTAGTTCGTGAACCAGCCGGTTCTGCTTGATGAACACACGGGTCAGGTCGATCACTACGCGACGCTGGTCTGGCGTCAGAGTGTCCGCGTCCGGCGGCAGTTGTTCCGCAAGCGATGCTTGGGGAGCTTCGATGCCTGCGGCTTTGTACGCTTCGGCCGCTGGCACCCCTGCGAGCGTCGCCAGGGCTTCAACTGTCTTGATGCCTGGGCGGGAAGTGTAGGTGCCGGCGATGATCTTGTTGACTGTCGTGTAGGAGAGCGTCAGGCCCTTGCTCTTAGCGATCCGGTCCAGTTCACGGCCCTTAGCGCCTCCGTTGTTGTCAGAGGCCATCTGGGCGATCTGACGCAGCGAGAGTTCAGTGCTTTCCATGGCTCAATCCTTGCGGCAGTTGTACTACTTGTTGAAGTCTGGGTATGAGATTCAGATACAAGTAAACCGCCTACTCTCCTTATCCCCCAGTGCATCCGGCGGCGGCGTGTTGACAAGTGGGTGAGAATTGAGGCAAGCTCTACTTGTCAAAATCAAATCAGAGGAGTAGACATGTACTTGCGACAGGGAACAGTAAGGCCGGCGCCCAGCGCCTACCGTCGACCAAAACAGCGACTCAGAGGGGAGGTGTACATGCAACCCATCAACCGCGAAAAGCTGAAAGAGCGACGCATACGCGAGGGGTTCAATCAGCGCCAGCTGGCCATCCTTTGCCAGTGCAGTCAGGCCGCAATTTCCGCACTGGAGACCGGCACCATGAAGCAGTGCTCGGAAGACCTGGCGGCCCAAATCTGCAAGTGGCTCAAACGGGACCTGGACGAACTCTTCATCCGAAAAGAGGACTCTCGCGCGCATCGAATGACAAACGCGGCAGGCTCCACCCGTCGCAGAGCACTGATTCAGATATGAAAAAGGTCCCCTCCTGATGCACCAGGAGAGGACCTCGACAAGAAAGCAAATCTCAATGGCAACTATACGCAGCCGACCAACCCCTCCTAGCGGCCCCGTGACCGGAGCCGACCGCCTGTGCTCCACGCAAGCAGTCCCCGATGGAATCGTTCTGGCGGTGGCCGCATGACCGCCGTGAGGAATTTCGACTTCAACGGCCAACATGTCCGGACCTTGATGGTTGACGGGGAACCATGGTTTGTCGCATCTGACGTTTCATCCGTCTTGGGATACCGCAAAGCCAGCGATATGAGCCGCGTCATTGACCGTGATGACAAGGGGGCGCAGATGGTGAGCACCCCAGGGGGCGCACAAGAGGCGACCGTTATCTCCGAGCCTGGCCTGTACACAGTCATCATGCAGCGCCAGGCCGGATATGTGGCTAGTTCATCCATGCAAGAACAAATAAAGTCCTTCCAGCGCTGGGTAACACACGAAGTCTTGCCGACGCTTCGCAAGACAGGAAGTTATGGAACGGCACCGGCCCTGACTGGTAAGGAGCTCCTCGCAGCAGCGCTCCTCGAAGCGCAGGCAACGATGGCGGAGAAGGACTTCCAATTACACGCGCAAGCCCAGCAGCTCGAAGCAGCGGCCCCGAAAGTCACCTACGTAGACCAGTTTGTTGCCGAGCATGACCTGCTGAGCTTCCGCACCGTAGCAGCGAGCCTCGACGTCGGAGAGCAGGAGCTACGCCAATACCTGACTGCGAAGAAGTGGATGTACTGCCAGTCAGATGAGCGCTGGTCTAACACCCATGGCCGGAAGGTCAAGCGCAATCGGTACTCCGCCTACGCGGAGAAGAAGGCCTATTTCCAGCCCGTGCTCAACCATGAGGCTCCCCGGTTCCGTGGGGGCGAGGTCATGCACACCCTCAAGATCACCCCAGCCGGGGCTTCGGCCATCACCCGCCTGTACACCGCCAGCACGAAGGAACTCACAGCATGAAGACGTGCCCATTCACCCCAAAGGAGCAGGAGCTCGTGAATCGGGCGGCTGCCAGCATCAAGCAGGCCGGGTATCCCCCGCTTAGTTCAACCCAGGCGCAGGTTATCCGCCGCACCTTCGGCCGGTTGGTGACCACGTGAGACTCCGGGACCAGTCGCTGACCGTGAAGCCGCGCGTTGTTCGGTCGGGCGTCAGCTGGTTTGCCGACCGAATCAACCCCGCGACAGGCAAGGCGCAAACCTCTTTACCTGGTTCATTTGACCTCGCTGTCTCGACGGCCCTCGGGTGGGCAGGTGACCCATGCTGAACGGCCCGTTCCTCGTGGTGTTTGTCGGGGCGATCTTCGCCGGTCTCGCCATCATCCCGGCACGTAACCATGACCGGCTCCTCGAGCAATCCGAGGGCATCGACCATGACGCGGTTGCGGACGCTAAGGATCAGCGCGCAACTGACGACGCCGATGCCTGGCGGAAGGGAGAGCTGTGAAGGTTCACGAAGCAATCGTCAAGGTTCGCGAGGACGTCGGTGCCGTCCGTAAGGATGGCCGCAACACGCAGCAGAACTTCAACTTCCGTGGCGTGGATGCAGTGGTCAACGCCGTCTCGGCTGCCATGTCTAAGCACGGCGTGATGGTGTTCCCGTCCAAGGTGGAGCATCGTGACGCTTCCAAGCAGCTGTCTGGAGGGAAGGTAGCCACGGCACCAGTGCTGATCGTGGACTACACGTTCATCGGGCCTGAGGGTGACCAGTTCGTGGCTCAGGTCCCGGCTGAATCGTTCGACCTGGGCGACAAAGCGACAGCCAAAGCTATGTCAGTGGCGTATCGAACCTGCCTGCTGCAGGTCTTCACTCTGCCCACGGATGACTCCGACCCGGACGCCGACACCTATGAGCGGGCTCAGCGCCCGCAGCCGCAGCAGCAAGGAACCGACTGGGCTGCCGCCTTGGTAAACGCCAAGGGCAATCTGGAGCGCCTGACCGCCCTACGGCACACGGCCAAGCACGCCGGAGCCCCTGATCACTACATGGGCGCTGTAGAGGCCTCCATCCAAGAAGCAACACCCATCGAAGGGGTACTCGCCAATGCCTGAGCTGACTTTCAAAGAGAAGACCCTGCGCACGGCGGTCATGAACGCGATGACCTCCGTGATCGTGGATGCCAACAAGATCGGCCGCGAGGCTGCCCTGAAGGACCTCGTTGCCCAGTACAAGGAAACCGGTAACAAGTCCTTCAGCGTGTTCAACCCGGATGGCGACAAGGTTGCCCAGATCACCCTGACCGAGGCCAAAGCCGAGTCTGTGGTCACGGATCACGGTGCGCTCCTGGACTGGTGCCGCGAGTATCGCCCGGACCTCATCGAGACCGTGGAGCACCCGCCCGTTGAGGGCTGGACCGAGGTGCGGGTTAGGCCGTCCGCCGTGGAGCACATCGCCGCTGACTGCAAGCTGGCAGGCGATTCCTTCGTGACCGATGAGGGCGAGCTGGTGGAAGGCATCGAACACCGCCTGCCGGGCGACCCCACGAAGTTCACCATCACCTACACGGCCAAGGACAAGGGCTTGTCCCTCGTCCAGGCGTGGCGTGACGGCGGGATCCCGCTGCAGCTTGACCCGAACTTGCCACAAATCGGCGGGCGACCATGAGTAACGACGTACTGAACCCCGTTGCCATCGAGCAACGCATCCGTGAGATCAGTGAGCGGATCGCCAAGTCCGCCAGCGTTTGCAATGACCGATACATCACCTTCACGACCGCTGACCGGAATCATGATCTGGCCTACGCAGCGGCCTACATGGAGCACAAGGGCGCGGCTCATGAGAAGCGCTACGCCGCCGACCTCGCAACAGCTGAGACCCGGGGCGCCCGGGACGTAGCCGACGCTGCCTACCGCTACGCCGACCGGCTGGCCAAGGCTCTGGAATCGGAGCTGCGCGCGTACCAGTCCATCGGAGCCAGTGTCCGCGCCATGTACCAAGTCGCGGGGCGAGGCGAATGAGCGGCCCAACACCCAAGGTCCGCCAGACGGTCATCAAGCGGGACCAGTCCACATGCCAGTGGTGCGGCTGCCACGTGGACACCAGCAGCGGCTGGTACTCGCTTCAGCACCGCAGATCACGCGGGATGGGAGGCACCAAGCAAGCATGGGTCAACGGCCCAGCGAACCTGGTCTTGATGTGTGGCACTGGTACAACCCGGTGCCACGGTCACGTTGAGGCGCACCCCATCGAGGCAGCAGGACGAGGGTTCCGATTGGGCATTGGGGAACACCCGGACATGACACCTCTGGAGGACTGGTCTGGGTTCCGATGGCGACTTGAGGTCGACGGTTCCCGTACCGCGCTGGAGGTGGCACGGTGACCGCAACGACCGAGACCCAGACATTCAGGGCCATCTGGCCCATCGTCAACAACGAGGCATCAGGCGCCACGAACGACGAGCTGCTGCAGCTCGCCCTCGCTGACCTGCCTGCTGTCGCTCAGCGCCATCGAGTGAAGATCGACGGCCAGCCCCGCGGCTACATCACCGAAGCAGCCAAGATCCCCGGATCAGGCGGCTCAGGGCACGTCGTCGTCATAGAAGCCCCTGCCATCCGAGCACCCCACCGCGCCTACTGGAGGCCAACATC
Source organism: Arthrobacter sp. 9V (assembly GCF_902506065.1). Lineage (GTDB taxonomy): Bacteria > Actinomycetota > Actinomycetes > Actinomycetales > Micrococcaceae > Arthrobacter. The sequence continues at coordinate 1,971,857 of NZ_LR732912.1, read as the reverse complement.
ATGACTCAACTCACCATCACCGACATGTTCTGCGGCGCCGGCGGCTCATCCACCGGCGCAACCATGGTCCCAGGCATCGAAGTAGCCATTGCCATGAACCACTGGGCCCGCGCCATCGAAACCCACAACACCAACCACCCCGACGCCCTGCACATCGAAAAGGACATCAGCCAATACGACCCCCGCAAGATATTCACCACTGACATCCTGTGGGCGTCGCCTTCATGCACCAACCACTCAGTGGCCAAGGGCAAGAAGCGAGTCACCCATCAGGGCGCCCTTTTTGGCGAGCAGATTGACGAGGCCGCTGATAGGTCCCGCGCCACCATGTGGGATGTTGTCCGCTACGCCGAAGAGCACGACTACAAGCTGATCTTCACTGAGAACGTCGTGGACGCCGCCCGCTGGTTGTTCTTCGACCAGTGGCTCGGATGCATGCACGCTCTCGGCTACGAGCACCACATCGTCTACATGAACAGCATGCACGCCCAGCTCGGAGGGCTCCCTGCTCCCCAGTCCCGGGATCGCATGTACGTGGTGTTCTGGAAGAAGGGCAACCAGCGACCAAACTTCGACCGCCTCCGACCAAAGGCCGTCTGCCCTGAGCATGGCCTGGTTGATGCTCTGCAAGTCTTCAAGAAGGCCGAACGTTGGGGGCGCTACCGTGCGCAGTACAACTTCCGCTGCCCGCACACCTCATGCAAGAACGCCATCGTTGAGCCCGGCTGGCTGCCTGCTGCTGACGCCATCGACTGGACCCTGAAGGGCCAAAGGATCGGGGATCGCGACAAGCCGCTGTCCCCGAAAACCATGGCCCGGATTCAGGCAGGCCTTGACCGCTTCGGCGGAGCTCGGCTGGCCGTGGATGCAGTCCGCGGTGCTCCCATCCTGTCCGACGTCGACCGCGAAGCGTTCCGCACGCAGACCACCTCTTACACTCGCGGGCTGCTGGTTCCGGTTGGAGGTCGTCACGGAAAGGAAGCTCAGGAGATCGCCCAGGCGATGCGCACCCAGACCACGCGGAACGAAACGGGCTTGCTGGGCTATCCCGAGGCGTACCTGATGCGGAACAACACCGGTGGGGCAGAGATGACCACACCGGTCCAGGAGACCATGCGGACCCTGACAACTGCGGGCCACCAGTCGCTGCTGATGCCCTACTACGGTTCAAGCAAACCCCAGGGCATGGACAAGCCCATCGGCACGCTGACCACCGTGGACCGTTACGCGATGGTCACGCTGCGCGGGCAGAACGCTCCAAAGGACGTTTATGACCCGCTGGACACCTTCGCTGCCAGCGGCAACCACCATGCGCTGATGGGAGTGCAGCCGCCCAAGGTTGAGGACTGCACGTTCCGGATGCTGGAACCCCACGAAATCATGGCGGGCATGGCGTTTCCCAGGGAGTACGTCATGACCGGGAACAAGCGGGAGCAGGTCAAGCAGTCCGGCAATGCGGTCACTCCTCCGGCGGCCCGTGACCTGATCATGATCGGCGCTGAATCCCTGGGCGTGGCAGCATGAGCCGGCCCACCCCAGCAGCAACGGCACCATCCCCTGCATCTGGGCCAGCCTACTTACCCCTCGCCTCGAAAGCGGCGGCCAGCGCGTCGGGATGTTTACGAGCCTGTGCTAGCAGTTTCATGCCCCGGATTGTCTCCGCGTCGCCCTGGCGAGGAATGGCCGAAAACAGCGAGATGAATGTTTCAGTGGAAAAGATCAGCCGTTCGAACTCTGGCGTATTACGCGGCCCGTCAGGCGTGAGACTCTTCGCGGCGGCAATGGCCAAATTGGCAGTGTGGTGCGGCCAGCGCATGACCTCTTTCACCGCATTGCGGTCGGAAACCTCGGTACTCCAACGAAACACGGCTGATCGCATTCTCTGCAATATGGCATCGATGGCGTCAAGGCCCTTGTCATACTCAATTGCTACATCATCGGCTGCCGCCACGGCATCATGGACGGCCAGTCGTAGTCGGTCCTGCCGGGCTTCTTCGCTCTGCCGCTTAAGCGTCAGCTCAAACTGCCTTTTCTGTTCCTCCAAAGCAACCTCGGCGAGCCTCCGCTGCTCGTCGATTGCTTTTTGGGACAGCGTTGTTTGGTGCTTGTTTGTCAGAGTCACGACGAGAATGGCCACCCCGGCTGCGAGGACGGCACTGATTGCCGCACCAAATACGCCGCTCCACAGTTGGAGCAGCCAAATCTCGTCACTATTCACCAGCACATCCTATTTCACTGTCACCGTGGGCTATGCCTTGCAGTGCAGCATGGGGGACATTGAAGCCTCAGGCCTGCGGGGCACCTCTGAGGTGAAGCGCTGATGGCAAGCGCAATATTCACACACGCGGCCGAGCGCTGGAAAGAAATGCGTGACGCCTACGACGGCTACATCAAGCACGCCTACGACCAGGCTCTGGAGGCCACCGGCGGCGTGCTGGTGAACAGGCTAGGTCGGTCATTGCACATTGATGGGCTGGACCTCTTCACTGGCTCAGCCCATCGCGCCCAGCGTTATGCATCCTGGGAGCTCATCGAGCACTGGCAGCACACCCCACGGCTGACTCTCGAAGAGTTCGAGGCCCGCTGGGTCGCTGGGGAGGTGGAATACGTTGGCGCGTGACAGGGCGAACATCAACACCGCGATCCATACAGACGAGGACTGGCGGGGCCTAACCATCATCGAACAGCATCTGTACTGGCTACTGATGACTCACCCCAGGCTCAGCTATGTAGGCGTAGCCGATTGGAGGCCGGCGCGCCTGGCAGCAATGACCAGGGATATGACGCCGCAATCCATTCGGGCGGCAGCGGAAGGGCTTCAGGCAAGCCGTTTCGTACTCATCGATGACGAGACAGAAGAGATCCTGATCAGGTCATTCCTGCGCCATGACGGGCTTCTCAAGCAGCCAAAACTCTCCATCTCGATGGTGAACTCCTACGCGGATGTGGCTTCCAAGCGCATCCGGGAAGTGATCACCTTCGAACTGCAGCGCCTCAATGCTGAATTTCCGGAGTGGGCAGCGTTTAGGCAACCCAAGGTCATGTCACTGGTCAAGGGAACGGGCACCGACATTTCAGCCTTTACCCAAGGGCTTACCCCTGAAGTTACCCCGCTGTTTAGGGTAAACGACGCCCAAGCCCAAGGGTTGCCTACATCTACAGCTACTACTACAACTACCTCACCTAGCGGTGAGGGGGTGCAGGGGGAACGTAAGAAGCCGGAGCGTCCACTCCCTGCCACCTGGCAACCGAACGACGCGCACAGGAGCTACGCAGCGTCTCGGAGCCTCGACTTCTCAGGAGAGGCTGAGAGGTTCAAGCTTCACGCCCAGGCCAACGACCGGCGCCAGCGCGACTGGGATGCATCCTTCCGGATGTGGCTCAGCAAGGCAAAGCCGGTGGCATCCACAGGGGCCGTCCCGTCGCAGTATGGGTGGGCGAACCAATGACACCAGAGCACTACGTCATCGGCGCCTGCCTCCTGTCCCGGGATGCTGTCCGCTTCGCCACTGAGATCGTGAACCCGCTGGACTTTCAGTCGCACGTACTGGGCGAGGCGTTCGCGGCCATGCAGGAGATGCATCCGACGTCGGAGCCCATCGAGCCAGGGTCTGTGTACCTGAAGTTGAGAGCTCGCGGGCAGCAGGCCCTGCAGATCACGGAAGTGTTCGCCTGGATGGAAGGCACGTCTTCGGCTCACACGGTGGAGTTCTACGCCAAGCAGGTCCGGGAGGCGTCCGTGAAGCGGGCGCTCCGGTCTGCCGGGCAACGGCTCATCCAGCAGGCCACCGCTGAAGGGCTGCCACCGGCCAAGGCGCTCAGTGACGCGATGGAGGACCTGCAGGGCATCCGGGACAACACCCCCGGACAGGGCATCGACTCGAAGAAGCTGGGCGAGGTTCTTGCCACCGAGGAAGACCACGACTGGCTGGTGCCGGGACTGTTCGAACGCGGTGACCGGATGATCATCACCGGGTTCGAGGGCTTCGGTAAGTCCACATGGATCCGCCAGATGGCTGTCCAGTTCGCCGCCGGCATCAACCCAGTCAGCCTTGACCACATCGACCCGCTACGGGTGCAGGTGGTCGACGTTGAGAACACTGAGGGCCAGTGGCGGCGCGAAGTACGTGGCATGGCAGCCAAGGCCTGCCATTACGGCAGCAACGACCCGTCCAACATCGACCTTGCCTGCACAGGCCGGATCGACATCACCAAGGACGCCGCGCTGGGTGCCATCCACCGCCTGGTGGACAAGAACCGGCCCGACGTCCTGTTCATCGGCCCGATCTACAAGATGGTCCCGAACGGCATCAACAACGACGACGACGCGGCCCCGCTCATCACCGCGCTGGACTCGTTGCGGGACCGCGGCTTGGTGATGGTCATGGAGGGCCACTCCCCCAAGGGAAACGGCCAGCAGGCCCGCGACCTGTCCCCTCGTGGCTCAGCTGCGTTCATGGGCTGGCCGGAGTTCGGCTTTGGGCTCGCCCCCGAGGCTGACGGCACCACTGGCGCGACTATCCAGCGCTGGCGCGGTGACCGTAACCAGCAAACGGACTGGCCTAAACGTCTGGAGCGCGGCGGCCCGTTCCCGTGGACCGCAGACAACATCCACCCCGAAACCCGGCGCAAGTACTACGGCTGGGACCAACCACAGAAAGAGGCAGTCACTTGGTAGTCACCGTCTATTCGAAGCCCTCATGTGTCCAGTGCACCCTGACCAAGGACTGGTTGGAACGCGAAGGCTTCACGTTCAAAACCGTTGACATCAGCCAGGACCTGGCCGCATTGGAGGCAGTCAAGGCACTCGGCTACATGGGCGCGCCAGTGGTCAAGGTGGATGAACGGCACTGGTACGGCTTCCGGCCGGACCTCCTCGAGGAACTCAAATCAGAACGAAAGGCGGCCTGAACATGGCAGGCGAAACAACAATCACGATCATCGGCAATCTCACGAACGATCCCGAGCTGCGCTTCACCCCGAGCGGATCCGCGGTGGCTAACTTCACCATCGCTTCTACTCCCCGGACGTTCGACCGGCAGTCCAATGAGTGGAAGGACGGAGAAACCCTATTCCTCCGGGCCTCGGTGTGGCGGGAAATGGCCGAGAACGTGGCCGAGTCCCTCACCAAGGGCATGCGCGTCATCGTGGAAGGCCGGCTGAAGTCCCGTAGCTATGAAACCAAGCAGGCCGAGAAGCGCACAGTGATCGAGCTGGAAGTGGACGAAATCGGCGCCTCGCTCAGGAGCGCGACCGCGAAGGTAACCCGCACATCACGCAACGGTGGCGGCCAGGGCGCTGGAGGCTTTGGCGGCACCACAAACACCGGCAACAACTGGGGCAACCAGCCCGCACAGCAAGACCAGTGGGCAACTCCCAGCACCAGCGACAGCAGCAGCTGGGGCACCGCTCCACAGGGAGGATTCGGAGGTGGTGAAAGTGAGCCACCTTTCTAAGCCACTCGAAGGCAAGTGCAGGATCTGCAAACAGCCAGTCACTCTCACTGATAGCAAGTGGATGCACTCGTTCTTGGACCTGTTCGCCCACGCAGCGGCGCTAATGGCAGCTCCCACGACCAGAGTCGACTACGCGCTGGCCGGCCCCAGCGAGGGAGGTGCCCAGTGATTCACACTTTCATTCCCGGCACGCCTGTCCCCCAGGGCTCAGTGAACAACTACCGAGGCCGCATCGTCGGAGTCACCCCGAAACTGCGGGAATGGCGCCTGAAGATCCGCGCAGCGACCATGGCAAAGCACACAGGCGAACCGCTCGACGGCCCGATCACCGTCAGCCTCGTGTTCCAGCTCGCCCCGCCACAGCGCCCCCGCTGGCCGCTCCCCGCGGTCAAGCCCGACTTGGACAAGCTCATCCGCGCTGTCATGGACTCCCTGTCCACCACCAAGCAGCTTCGAGGCGTCATCACTGACGATGCCCGGGTTGTGAACATCACCGCAGCGAAGACCTATCACGGCACCCCCGGGGTCTTGGTCACCATCAACCAATCAGGAGCTGACCTGTGAGCATCCCCAAGCCGACAACCTATGAAGCTATGCAGATCATCTCCAAAGCTGTCGAGAGCGGATCATTGCAAAGTGGCACTGACGTGAGATGGAGCGGTGCGCACATCACCGTGGGCATCGAGACGTTGAATTACTACCACCCTGAGTTCAGGGACATCCGTCTGATGGCAGAGCTCTTCGCGGTTAGTTTCCCGGACGGCCAGACCCGGCGTCTCTACTGCGTGGGCCAGCCGAACAAGCGCTACAAGATCCCTGCCAAGGACCGCATCGAGTACAGGGCGAGCCTGGCCAACGGAACGATCATCCTGAACTACGTGGCCGAGCATGAATGCCGAGAGTACCGGGGCGTCGCAAGTAACTCGGAGCAGCCGACCTGGGAGTGCAGTGGATGCCGCCGGCAGCTCACGGTCACAGAGTGCCGAAAGCTGGGCTTCCTGCCGCCACTCATGCGAGGACGCAGGCCGGCCAAGGATGGAGGGCAGGCCAAGTGAAGAACTGCAAACGGTCCTGCTGCTGGACCCCGTACCGCTGCGCTAAGGGACGCGCCTGCGGCTGCCACTTCCAAGAGCGCCGGCAAGAGGCCGACGAGGAGCGAGTGGCCCTGATACGGGCAGAAGCTTCACGCGCCACGCCCGTCAACCGCCGCAACCCAGGGGAGCCACGGTGAACCTCGCAACCAACGTAGACCAGCTCACCATGGAGACCACACACAAGATTGAAACGGACAACGGCCCGCAATGGGTCAAAGCCCCGCCCCTGCTGGACCAGCTGCGGGTAGCGTGCAAAGGCATCAGCGGATCGTCTCAGGGTGGAGGGTCCGGAACACCGGCACCACTGGCCCTGTCCGCCTATGACCTGTACCTCCGCATCGAGTCCGTGGTGTTCTTCCAGCACGGCAAATTCTTCCCGGGTGTCAAGCATGGGTCGCTGGAGGACTCCATGAAGGCATGGGCGCGGGTGGCATCAGTGAACGATGGCCCGCGGAAGGAAGCCGAGCAGTTCACCGCGGAGTGGGTGGCCGCCATCGAGCAGGTGTTTCAGCCAGCCAAGCCGCTCGTGATCGACGCCCCTTGCCCGCAGTGTGGGGAGCTGTTCTACACGGCGTTCGAGGAGGACGAGTCCAGGTGGAAGCGCTGCCTCACTGGGCACGCGTTCAACGGCGAGGCATGGGTGGAGTGCGGCAACTGCGGATCAGCATGGGTGGGAGCTGAGATGCACCACCTCAACGCCGCCATCAACACGCCCACCCGCTAGCTTTTAATCCACGCCGATCTGAATTAAACTAGTGGTACCGCCGCGGAAGTGTCTCTACTTTCAGGCAGAAGGCCCGGACTGTTATCCCCAATACAGTCCGGGCCTTCGTCGTCTCTTGGGGAGACGCATAGGGGTCCGTTTCCGTGAGTAGCAGTGAGCTGTGGGGCTGCACCACGGAACTTGGGATAGCTGGCAGGTGCATAAGCCCCGAAACCTGCCCGGGCTGTAGCTCAATTGGAAGAGCGATGGAATTTGGCTGGGGCCACTCCAGAGATGCAGGTTCGAATCCTGTCAGCCCACGGAAGCTCCATAGCTTCTGAATGAGGTGTTCCCTCAACACAGCGTGCGCCCGTCAACGGCATCTCTTCGAACCGAAGGTTGAACCGGGCTCCCCTCGGATGTGCCTGTCATGGGACTTCCTGCGGGCGCACGCAACACCACACCATGGAGGTGGAGTGAGTCAGCATCACAAGACCACCCGCAACATGCAGACGCAGAAGCTCAAGTTCAAGGGTGAATGCCAAGACGCCGACGCACGCTGCTGGCTCTGCTCACAGCCCATCAACTACGAACCGGTAGACGACAACGACCCGTCCCGCTTCGAACTGGATCACTACTACCCAGTGTCCACACACCCAGAGCACCAAGAGGACCCAGCTAACTTCCGGGCATCACACGCTGAATGCAACAGGCGCCGAGGCAACAGAGCCCCGGCGCCCGGTCTTGGCACGCTCAGTAGAGACTGGCTCTAGGCAGGCGTACCCGCCGCCGTCCACTCAATGCTGTGACCCTTAGGGCAGTAAGGTCGGCCAACGCGCTGGTACTCCTTGACGTGGTTGATGCTCCCGTCATCGACCATCTCCCACCTCTCAACCAGCTGGGTCTCACACTTCGGGCATGCGTACTCGGACTCTTTGCGGGCCACTGCTGACTCTCCTCGGGTAGGTAGTTGCGAACACCCTGAGCATAAGCCGAACAAGGAGCGCATCGATGGTTACTACAGACGCTGGCAATAGCCAGCCCACAGAGACACGGATGATCGGTAGGGCATTGCGCCTCGCACCATCCCGCGCTCACATCCTCGGACTCGAACGATCAACCATCAGACGCCGGCTCGTAGAGAACCCAGCATTCAGGGACGGACCACTGCACGTCATCACAGGTGGCAGGCAAGAGGGTAAGACGACACTCGCAATGCAGTGGCTACTCGACGCACCCGATGGGACAGAGCGCGTCCTCGTCGTAGCGAACAGCGACCAAGCCAGCCACATCAGACGAGAGCATGGGCTGAAGCAGAAGGACCCACGCATCATCGGGTACCGAACACTCATCAACCAAGGACCCCGCGAAGGAGTCCAGTACGGCATCGATGACACTGCAGAGGTACTAACCCGGCTCCTCGGACTCACAGAGACACCGCACCTTCTCACTGTCGGATACGCAGCACCCTGGCAGGGGTAGGGGCGTCCAACTCTTGGGAGACCCTCCGGGCGGTACACCTCCCGCCTGCACTCTTCCTCCCTCCCCGAGGCCCCTGAGGGGGTCGCGCACACGCACACGCGATAGTTCGGAGGCTCGAAATTGTCAACGGAGCCTGATGACACGATCTACGACGCGACGGTGAAGGCTCTGGACGCTGCTACGCACCTGAAAGCGACGGATAAGGGTGCTGTTGCTGCTCTGAAGTTCCTGGCTCGGAAGATCGACACCGAGGACCAGCTGCGGGACTTGGTTTTGGAGCGTGCTGGCGAGGACAACGTGAAGCCTCCCCCGCTGGATAACGTGTCGATCCCCACCTACCTGAAGTATTGCGAGGCTCTTGGCTTGACGCCGGCCGCCCGCGGCGCGGCTGGGGCAAAGGGTGCCGCTCCTGCGCCCGAACCGGAGGATGAGCTTGCAGCATTCAGCAGGAAGAAGAAGCGCACCGGGTGATCTGAAGGGCAAGGAAACACCCCGCCTGTTCACGAAGCCTCTCCGGAAGCTGACGCCGAAAACCTCGCTCGGCTTCGACGTGATCCGCTTCGCGAGCGTGATCCTCGGCCTGGAGCTGTTCCCGTGGCAGAAATGGTTGCTGATTCACGCTCTGGAGCTGAACAAGGACGGCACTTACCGTTTCCGGAAGCTCTGCATCCTCGTTGGCAGGCAGAACGGCAAGACAACGCTACTCACGGTGCTGTGCCTGTACTGGCTGTACGTCGACTCTGGAGCATTCCCGGAGCACGTGAAGCCCCGCGATTTCCTTATCCTTGGCACCGCGCAGGATCTCGACACTGCCCAAGAGGCATGGGACCGCACGAACGCCTACTGCGATCCGGATCCTGAGAACGAAGCCGGGATCCCCACACTGCAGTCCAAGACCCTGAAGCCTGTCCTTGGCAACGGCAAGACTTCCATCCGGCTGAAGTCGGGCGCCAAGTACCGCGTGAAGGCAGCCAACCGTAAAGGTGGCCGTGGCAAGTCCGCCGCGCGGGTCCTGATGGACGAACTCCGCGAGCAGCAGAACTTCGACGCCTGGTCATCGGTCACGAAGACCATGAACGCCATCTTCAACTCGCAGCTGTGGGGCATCTCCAACGCTGGCGACGCGAAGTCCGTTGTGCTGCGCCACCTCCGCGATATTGCGCTGGAGTCGGTCAACGAGTGGGACAAGTACGTTGAGACCGGCATCCAGTCCGTCGAGGAGTACGCGAACAAGAATGACCTAACCCTCGGATTGTTCGAATGGTCTGCCCCTGACGGGTGCAAGAAGGACGATCCAGAGGCTATCGCCCAGGCGAATCCATCGCTCGGCTACACCATCGAGTGGGAAACGATCCTTTCGGACCTCAAAACGGACCCCGAGTTCGTGTTTCGCACCGAGGTTCTGTGTCAGTGGGTGACAGCGGCAGTGTTCACATACATCGACCCCCTTGCATGGGCTTCGCAATGCGATCTTGAGTCTGAGATCGCGCCCAACTCTCCTGTGGTCATCGGCGTGGACACCTCCGCTGACCGGTCGATGACCTACGTATCTGTGGCCGGCTTCCGTGAAGACGGCAACCGGCACGTTGAGACCGTGGCGCAGCGAGCCGGAATGATGTGGGCGCCTGAAGCGATCAAGAAGATCGCTGACAAGGCTGGCACGACCGATGTGGCCGTCCAAGCTAAAGGCACTCCAGCCATCGAGTTCATCGAGCCGCTCGAGAAGCTTGGGCTGAACGTCATCCAAGTTGGTGGGTCGGAGCTGGGCTCCTCCGCCGGGCAGTTCAAGGACCACGTCGAGGCTGGCACGGTATTCCACCGCTCACAACCCGTACTGGACATGGCCATATCCGGCGGCGTGACCAAGACCCTCGGCAACATGCAGGTCTGGGACCGTATCGGCTCCTTGGTCGACGTTGCGTCCGTCATCTCAGCTAACTACGCACTCTACGGACTGGACGTCCACAAAGAGCCCGCGACCGTCTCCGCATATGTGGCGATGGGTGAAGAAGACAACCCGGATTGGTGGTGAGCATGGGCGTCCTGGACGAACTGACACGACTGTTCACCTCGAAGACTCCGGGGAAGGTCGAAGGGCAGACACCCTACGGATATGTCCACGGGACCGCTTTCATGTCTGACCAGGACGGCGTCGAGCGATACAGCATCGAGAAGATGTGGGAATCGCAGCCGAACCTCCGCACAGTCGTGGATTTCTTCGCTCGGAACATATCCCAGCTGAACCTGCACCTGTTCGAGCGTGACGGTGAGGAAACCAACCGCGTCCGGACAGGTCCGGTTGCTGATGTGCTGGGCAAGCCCAACGAAAGTGACACTCTCACGGAGCTGCTCTACGCGCTCGTTGGAGACTGGGCCCTGTACGAGGATGTCTACGTTGTGGCCCTCCCAAACCTTGACGGCGGCAAGACAGTCCGAGTGATCCCCGCGGCGTGGGTGACCCCGAAGTACAAAAACAGCTTCGAGGTCGAGCGCTACGATGTCAGCCAAACTGACGGGGGCCTACTCAAGCTCCTTCCTGACCAAGTCTGCCGCTTCAAGGGCTGGACCCCGGCAAACACCAAGGCCGGGACCTCCAGAGTCGAGACGCTGCGCTTGATCCTCGAGGAGCAACACCACGCGCGCGTCTACCGGAAGCAGATCTGGAAGAAGGCTGGCCGGTTCGGCGGCATCCTGACCCGCCCCAAGGACGCCCCGTCCTGGGACAACGCGGCACGCCGCCGCTTCGACAAGATGTGGATGGCCTTCACCGGAGACGGCGGCTCACGAGCTGGCGACACTCCGCTTCTCGAAGACGGCATGGACTACAAGCGTGCTGGTTTCGCGGCGAAGGAAGACCAGTTTGTCGAGTCCGCAAAGCTCTCCCTGGAGACTGTCGCTCAGGTCTACCACGTGAACCCGACCATGATCGGCATGCTGGACAACGCGAACTTCGCAAACGTGCGGGAGTTCCGCCGCGGCCTGTATGGGGACACTCTGGGACCGGTGTTGAGGATGATCGAGGATCGCTTCAACACCTTCCTCCTGCCAATGCTTGGAGCGCCACCCAATCAGTACGTGGAGTTCAACGTGGAGGCCAAACTGCGCGGGTCCTTCGAGGAGCAGTCCAACGTGGTGTCTACAGCCACCGGGGCGCCATGGCAGACCCGCAACGAAGCCCGCAAGCTGTTCAACCTCAAACCCGTTGACGGCGGAGACGAACTAATCGTTCCTCTCAACGTCCTTGTGGGCGGCCAGGCCTCGCCACAGGATGGCGGCCCGGGCGCGGGGCAGAACTCCTTCGAGCACGTCCTACGGAAATTCCTTGAACGGCAGGGAACGGTCGTAGCAGCCAAACGCGCCAGCGGACTCGAGAACTGGTGGGACATCGAAAGGTGGGACCGCGAACTGACTGCGGACCTCAAGGCAGCCGGCATGAACGACCAATTTGCTGTCTTCATCGCCCGCAAGGTCAACGAAGAAGCAGAACGAATGCACGGCGAGGGCGCTGACACAGGTGCCTTGGTGCAGAAAGCACTGGAGGGAATCTGATGATCAAGATGAAAACAGCTCTGATCGAGCTAAAGGCCGCTTCTGACTCCTCGCTTGAGGAAGGCCAGTTCACCGGTTACGCCTCGGTCTTTGGCAACAAGGACTCCTACGGGGACATCGTCCTGCAGGGCGCGTTCGCTGACTCGCTGGCCGAGTACGGCGACAAGGGTTCAGGCATCCCCTGCTACTGGGCTCACCGCATGGATGACCCTTACATGAACATCGGTCAGACGGTCGAGGCTTACGAGGATGACCGCGGCCTGTTCGTGAAGGTCCAGCTGGATCTGGAGACCGCCAACGGCAAGCAAACCCACAAGCTCATCAAAGAGGGTCGCGTCACCCAGATGAGCTTCGCCTACGACGTGATCGAAGGCGCATGGGTCGACCGTAAACCGGAAGAGGGCGGCTGGTACTACGAGCTGCGCAAGCTCAAAATCCACGAAGTCTCGGTAGTGCCTGTTGGTGCAAACCAAGAGACCGAACTGACCGGCGTGAAAGACGCCATCACAGCTTTCAAGGCTGGCAGAACCCTGTCAGCTAAGAACGAAGACCGCCTCGCTCAGGCAAAGAGCCTCCTCGAAGAGGTACTGGCCGAGGTAATAGAGGTTGACGGAACGGACGTCAGCGACGAGGAACCGAAGGGTGGCAAGCCTCAGGAGCCGGAAACGGCCAAGGGTGAGGACCACGTGGAAGTCAAGGCGCGCAACGACGACCCGGAAGCAGCTCTCGCGCTAATCGCCCTGGCATCCGCCGGGGTTCATTTCTAAGAAAGGTGAAGCCACCATGGCTAAGCTCAAAGAACAGCGAGAGGCCGCTGCCGAGAAGGCACGCGCTATCGCAGAAGGTGCAAAAGCCGCCGAGCGCGCGCTGACGTCCGACGAAGTAGGCCAGATCCGCTCCTTTGTGGAGGAGATCAAAGCCTTTGACGAGCAGATCAAGTCCGCGATGGACGCTGATCAGCTCCTCGCCTCCATCGGGGCAATGCCCGAGTCGGAGAAGAAGAACGCCGATGGAACGGAAATCCTTTCTCTCGGCCATCACTTCGTGAAGCACGCCCACGGCGCTCTCCTGAGCGCCAAGGGCTCCCGGTTCGACATCGCGGCTCCCGAGTTCAAGGCAGCCTCGGACTCGCACCTGGTCACGACCACGGGTAACGGCCTGATCATCCCGGAAATCGACACGAACATTGTTCGCGGTTTCCGGGAACGCCTGACCATTGCCGACTGGCTTGGTTCCGGCACGCTGACCTCCAATGCCATCAGTTACTTCGTGGAGAAGGCCACCGTTGAAGGTGCCTTCACGACGGTCGCTGAAGGAGGAGCCAAGCCGCAGCTGCACTTCCCCGACTACGACAAGGTCACTGAGACCCTGGCGAAGATCGCCGGCTTCATCAAGATTTCCGACGAAATGACCGAGGACGCCGCGTTCCTGGTCACGGAAATCGAGAACCGCCTGCTCTACCAGTTGCGTCTCTTCGAAGAGGCACAACTGCTCAATGGCAACGGCACCGGCACCAACGTCCGGGGCATCCTGAACCGCTCTGGCGTCCAGACCGAAGCAGCGGCCAACAACACGGACAACGCTGACGCGATCTTCCGTGGCCTCACCAAGGTGCAGACCGCCACCGGCCTTACCGCTGACGGCATCGTGATCAACCCGATTGATTACCAGAAGCAGCGTCTGGCGAAGGACGGCAACGGCCAGTACTTCGCAGGTGGCTTCTTCGCTGGCCAGTACGGCAACGGAGGTATCTTGCAGGATCCGCCCCTGTGGGGCAAGAACACCATCGTCACCTCGGCAATCGCCGCGGGCACGGTCCTGGTGGGCGCAGGAAAGCAGGCCGCTACGGTCTACCGCAAGGGCGGCGTCCGGGTGGAGGGCACTAACACTCACGGCGACGATTTCACCAACAACATGGTGACGATCCGTGCTGAAGAGCGCTTGGCGCTTGCTGTCCGCCAGCCGGCAGCCTTCGTCAAGGTCACCCTGTCCAACGCAGCACCCGCCTAAGCAACCCCGCAGCTCGTGGCCGCTGATCTGATCAGCGGCCACGGTGTGGTGGGCCTGAAAGGAGCCATGCCATGAAGGAAATCGAGATCAGCATCAACGGGATCCCGCACACGGTGCAGGTAGATGACGATGTTGCAGCGGAGCATGAGGCCGCGCGCAAGGTAGCCGAGGAGAAGGCCGCCGCTGAGCGCAAAGCCGCCGAGGACAAGGCTGCAGCTGAAGCAAAGGCAGCAGAGGCCACCGCTGAAAAGAAGGCAGCCGAAGCCGCATCCAAGCAGCAAGCTCCGGCCAATAAGTCGGCTACACCGGCGAATAAGTAACGGGAGGGAGGGCGTCTGATGGCAACACCACCGATCTTGACGCTGCAGAATGGCGTCCTCCCAACCAACCCGCAGTTTTGGCTTGACGCCGCAACTGCTGAAGTCCGCAAGTTCTGCGGCTGGCACATCCTGCCGGAGGTCACCGAAGAGTTGGTACTGGACGGGGACGGCGGCACAGACCTGCTGGCGCCCACCGGTCACATCATTGATGTCACCGCATGCACCAACGACGGGGCCGACGTTCTGCCCGCCCTCGATTGGTCCGCAGCGGGGCTCCTCACACTCTCCTGTGGGCGCTGGACACGGAAGAACCGGGGCGTTCGAATCACGCTTACGCACGGCTTCACAGAGGCCCCGGACGTCGCCGGCGTCGTCGCTACCGTGGCAGGCAGGGCAGCCCAGCAAATAGGTCCTGTGGTCCGTCAGAACGCTGGCCCCATGGGAGTCTCCTACGGCACTGTCAATGGCGCCCCTATTAGCCTGCCGCTGCTTCAGTCAGAGAAGGACATCCTGACACCCTACAAGCTGGTGTGGGGGGCCTGATGTTCCCACTAGCCAACGGTCAAGCCGTCACCCGCCAGCGCGCTCCATTCGTGAATGACCCGTACTCTGGGGAATCCACGGAACGTGACTGGGACAACCCAGACGAACTGGAAATTGAGGGTGTGGCCATCGGCCCATCCTCCAGCGTCGAGAGCACCACGGAGAACCGGCAAACGGTCACAACCAGCATGAGTATCTACGGCCCTCCCGACATGGACGTAGAGCCGGCAGACAGGATCGTTGCCCGCTCTGGCGTCTGGGAAGTGACCGGAGAAAACGCTGCCTGGCTAAATGCCTTCACTGGCTGGCGCCCGGGCGATGAGTTCCCCATCAGGAAGGTCAAGGGCTGATGGCTGATGGTGTCCAGTTCAATGACAAGTTCTTCGAGCGGATCGGCAAGTCCGCCGGCGTCACGCAGATGGCTAAGGACGTGGCCGAGAAGGCCCTTGCCATTGCCAAGGCTTCCGCCCCTGTCGATGAAGCTGACTACGTGAACGGCCTGCACGTTGAGGTCAAGTCCGCGGATAACAGGAACGTCGCCCTTGTGGTGGGCAGTGACTGGAAAACCATGCTCATTGAGTCGAAGACAGGGAACCTCGCGCGCGCACTGAAGCAGGTGAAAAAGAGTGGGTAAGCGTGTCCTGTTCACTGACTTGGAGCTGTACCTGACAAGCAGACTCCGGGCCGAGCTGGCCGCGCTCGGGACGCCGCTGACAGCCAATGTGTTCGTCAGCAACAGATTCCCGGACCCCGCCCGAGAGAAAACCGTCGTCGTGCGAGATGACAGCGGGTCCACCTCATCCATCGTCACCAAGGAACCCAGCGTCGGCATCACGGTTCTGGGGAAAACGGACCAGATGGCCACTGACCTGGCCAACGTCGTCCACATGATCATGAGCGACTGCGCAGGTCCTGAGCTTGATAACCCAGTGGCAAACGTCCGCGGCTCCAACGGCCCCTTCAAGGTGCTCGATGAGGGCGGCCAGCCGCGCCGGTACATGACCTTCGATCTATCCGTAGTCGGCAACGCGTACCCATAGCACCACGCCAAACCAATCAACCAGCCATTCACGCCTGTGGATGGTTTTTCTATTTGGAGGCAAATAATGGCTGCTGATTCTTTCGGCAACGACGTCGAGGCTGTTGGTGTACCGGTAACCGGTCACATCGGCTTCGCACCCTTCGGGACCGCTGTTCCCACTCCCGTGGCTGGCAAGGCCCTGGACTTCGTACTCCCGGTGGACTTCAAGATCCCCGGCCTTCTCACGGAGGATGGCGGCTTCGAGTGGACCATGGAGGCCGATGGCGACGCCATCACCTTCTGGCAGGACGGTTTCTCCCTTCCCTCTGGCCTCGCGAATGTTGAGCTCAAGGTGAAGTTCGCCCAGACGGACGAGACCGTGCGCTCGATCATCCGCGGCAAGAACGCTGACGCCAACGGCTACATGACCATCGACGGCGGCGGCACTTCCGCCCGGTACGTCGTGTTCGCGGAGGAGATCTTCAAGAACGGCGTCATCCGGCGCCGTGTGGCCGCGAACATCGGCGTGAAGTCCGTCAAGGAAGACAAGTCCGAACGCGGCAAGGTCCTCGGCTACGAAGTGACCTTCTCCGTGTCCCGGTCCCCCGAGCTGGACAACCAGCACCTTGGTGAGTGGCTCATCCCGCTGCCCACCACCCCGTAGCCTCACCGGCTCCCCTAAACCTGTGGTCCCGCGCTTTCGATGGGTGAGCGCGGGACCGCAGCACCAACCCATCAAACCCACCACATCCCATAGGAGATCCAATGGCCCGCGCAGCAGCCCCCAAACCCAAGTACCTCGTTGTCGAGAACGTATTGAAGTGCCAAACCCCCAACGGCGAACTTTCTCTGCCTCTGACCGTCAAATTCGGTACCGTCCGCAAACTCATGGGCGGCGAGGAAAAGACCCAGTTCGAAGAGTTCGAATTTTTCATGTCCAAGATCTTCAGCGCAGCCAATAACAAGGCCCTGGACGAGCTAGACACCGCTGACGCAGCCGAAATCCTGACGGAATACAGCCAAGCCCTCGCCGCCCGGATGTCGGTGAGCATGGGAAAATCCGTTGGCTCGGCGGACTCCTCCGAGAACACCGAGGGGCAATAGCCTACGACTTCCGCCGGTTGGGGGTATCCGTCGAGGACATCGGCGGATCCCTGCCGGTTTGGGAAGCTGTCGAGCTAGCCGAGCAGGTCCTGCAGGACATGGGCTCGCACCTGTTCGCTGCAGTTTCGGGCTGGGCCTACCCAATGAGCCGCGCCGAGATGCTGGCCACAGCCTCACTCGCCCAGGCGATCAATGTGAACCGGGAGAAGGGCACTCCGCCTTATGTCCCGGATTGGCCGTGGCCCGCAGACCAGCCCGTTGAAGAGATCACCCCTGAGGAACGCGCCCAAGCCGAGGCTCAGCTGAAGCAGTACAGCGCTTTCGGGCAAATCAGAACTACATAAAGGGGTTGCACGTGACTGATGAAGTCGGGTCCGGGCAGATAGCAATCTTCCCCACGTTCCGGGGGTTCCGTTCTTCAGTCAATTCCGAGGCCTCTGGCGCTGGCCGCGAAGGTGGCAAGACCTTCAGTTCCGCGTTCAACGTCGGCGCCGGAGATCCTGGCCAAGCGCTGATCAAGAAACTCAACGCCCAAATTGCTTCCGGCGCTAAGGCCCTTTCCAGCGCGCGCCTGGCGGAGCAGGACGCCACTGGCAAGGTTCGTGTGGCCGAGGCTGCTCTGAACGAGGCCCGGGCCAAGGGTGAGCAGGGCAGTGCTCGTGTACTGGCCGCAGAGGAGCGCCTCGCTACTGCGAAGCGCAAGCTGGCCGAAGCCAGCGGTAAGACCATCACCGTATCGGACCAGCTACGGCAGTCCCAGGCGAAGCTGGCTGAGGCCATGGACGCCGCCGGTTCCTCGGGCGAGCAAGCCTCTGGCAGGTTCGCCCGCGGCTGGCAGAGCATCAAGTCAAAGCTCTCCGGGGCAGCCAAGAGCGCCGTTGATGAAGAGGGCAACAAAGCCAAGGAAGCGGCTGACAAAGCCGGATCAGATGCGGGTGGCCGGTTTGGTAGGGGCTTCAAGGCCCTCGTTGGTCCGGCGATTGCCCTGGCAAGCGCTGGGGTCTTCGGCGGTTTCGTGGCCGAGGCTGCCCGGGCTAGCGATGCCACGGACAAGTTCAAAGCCACGATGGACTTCGCCGGGCTGGACACCTCAGCTATCGAGGATGCCTCCAAAGCTGCGAAGGACTACGCGGATCAGACGGTCTTTGACCTGCCGACGATCCAGAACACCATCGCGCAGCTCGCATCGAACGGCGTCAAGGACTACACGGGCCTGACCAAGGCCGCGGGTAACCTAAACGCCGTCGCTGGCGGTAACGCTGACACCTTCAAGTCAGTGGCCATGGTCATGACCCAGACCGCGGGCGCGGGAAAGCTGACCACGGAGAACTGGAACCAGATGGCGGACGCCATCCCAGGCGCTGCTGGTCCGTTGATGCGGTCCTTGGAAGAGGCTGGCGCGTATACCGGCAACTTTCGTGACGCGATGGCCGCCGGTGAGATCACGGCGGACGAGTTCAACGAAGCTCTGATGAAGCTCGGTAACGACCCCGTTGCTGTGGAGGCTGCCAAGTCCACCAAGACCTTCGAAGGTGCCATCGGCAACCTTCAGGCCACGATCAACTCGGGCTTGATGGGTGCCCTGGACAAGATGAAGCCCGGAATCACTGGGGCTATCAACCTTCTTTCCGGTGGTCTCGGCAAGGCCTTCGAGTGGACAGGTAAGGCCGCTAGTGGCCTGATTGATGTGTTCGCCAACGGCGACTTCACCGGCAACCTGCGTGAAGCATTCAACGTTGAGGAAGACTCGGGCTTTGTCAGCTTCCTGTTCAGCATCCGGGACGGAGCTCAGGGGGTAGGCGGAGCGCTCCGCCCGGTTGTTGACGCTTTCAAGGCGCTTGCACCAACTTTGCTGGGGCTGTTCCAGTCCTTCTCCCCCATCGGCCTGCTTTTCAAGGCACTGGAACCGGTCCTGCCTGTTCTGGCCGCTGCGGTAGGGCAACTGGGCATGGCCCTTGCTGGGGTGCTGGGCTCTGCTCTGACAACCGTTCAGCCCTTAATTCAAACGCTTATCGGCGTCCTGAGCGGTGTTTTCATCGCGGTAATGCCGAGCATTGTCAGCCTCGTTTCGATGCTGGGTGACGCGTTCACCATGCTGTCGCCGGTAATTGCGATGGTCCTGGGTGCGGTGCTTCCGCTCATCACCACGCTGGTGTCGCAGCTTGCGCCGATCTTTATCAGCCTGGTCACGTCGATTATGCCTCCGCTGATCAGCATCTTCGGCATGGTCATTGCGGCCATTGCTCCGCTGATCACCCAGATCATGGGCCTGTTGATCCCTGTGATTCAAGCCTTGATGCCAGTTGTTGTGACGGTTTTCGGTGTGATTGCTGAAGTGATCAAAGCCGCTATGCAAATCGTCCAAGGCGTCATCCAGGTTGTGACCGGGATTATCTCCGGGAACTGGTCACAGGTCTGGTCCGGGATCCAGAACATCTTCGGCGGCATTTGGAACACGATCATCGCTGTCGTTAGCGGAGCAATACAAATCGTCTGGTCAGTCATTCAGGCCGGCTTGGGCATCGCTGGAAACGTTGTCTTCTCCGTCCTTGGCGGCATCGGATCGTTTTTCGCTTCAACCTGGCGGAACATCACAAGTGGAGTCGCCGGGTTCATTTCCGGGTTCCTCGGTTTCTTCAACGACCTGCCCGGCAAGATCATGGGAGCCCTATCCGGGGCAAGCACTTGGCTCGTGAGCGTCGGCCAAAACATCGTTCAGGGCCTTATTAGCGGCGCTAGGGGCATGATCGACAGCGCCGTGAGCGCGATTAAGGACGTCGGCGGGGCGATGCTGGATGGTGTCAAGGGCTTCCTTGGGATCAAGTCCCCGTCGCGGCGGTTCCGGTTCGAGGTTGGCCAGCAGGTTGGCGAAGGTGCGCGCTTGGGCATCCTCGACAAGGTGAAGTCCGTGGCGGCCGCAGCTAAGCAGCTCGTGACCATTCCAAACGTTCCTGACCTGGGCAATTCCACCACTAACGGGACCTCGGCGGCACGTTCTGCTGTTGCCGGTGGCACGGTGGTGAACTTCAACGCCCCCGTCTACGGGAACCCAGAACACATCGTCACCGAGATGGAAACGAAGAAGCGGCGGACCGTCCAGGTCACGCAGCTGCGCGCAGTAGCGGCAGGAGGCTAAATGGAAATCGTCTACGCGGCGCCATATGTGCCTCCTGCCCCACCCGTGCCCTTGTGGGTTGGTATGCGCGTCACCTGGACGGGTTGGGATGGTTCCGTGTGGGACCTGAACGACCCCTCCGGTGGTGTGTGTCTGATCCGTGCTGGCGTTGAGGGCCTGGCGATGCCGGCCTTCACGGAATGGGTGCAAAGCTCACCATCCGTTGCCGGGCAGTGGTTCCGTGGCGCTGTCGCGGATCCCCGTCGGGTGTTCTGGCCGCTGTGCGTATTTCAGGATGCCAGCACGCAGGGCTGGATCGACTTGGACCGGGCATTTTGGAAGACCATGGACCCGCAGAAGTACGGCATATGGACCATCACGACACCGGACGGGTCCTCACGATCCTTACGCTGCAGGTTCAAGGACGACGGCGGGCACCCGTTTGAGCATGACCCGTTCGAGCGCTGCTGGGCCACCTACGGGGTTGCTTTGGTGGCTGACGCGCCTTTCTGGTCCGGGCCGGAAGTCTCCCGCGTCTGGAATGGCAACGTGCTTGTGGACTTCTTCCCAGGCCCACCGTTTCATATCAGCTCCGGCTCGACCATGGCAAACGCGTCGATCAACAACCCGGGCGACGAGGATGCATGGCCCGTATGGACGATCGTTGGGGGCTCTACCGACGCATCTGTTGGTGTTGGAAGTTCCGTCGTGGAGGTCCCTTTCGTAGTTCCTGCGGGCAAGGCGCTTGTAGTGAACACTGACCCCACGGTTCAGACCGCTGTCATGTATACCTACATGCCGGCAACCAACGATGATCCGGAGATTCTGTCCAACCCGGTGGACCGCACCGTGGACCTTGGGACAGCAAACTTTGCGCCCATCCCTGCAGGGCAAGACCGGCGCCTCAACATCAGCATGACTGGTGACGGGATTATCCGTGCCGCAATCACTCCCCTGTATAGGAGGGCTTGGTGAAGAACCCTTTCAAGCTAACCATCTATGACCAGGCGTTCAACCGGACAGGCTGGCTGGGTGACGCTATCGAGGTCCACGCGACGCCGCGGTTCAACCATGCCGGTTCACTGGAGATCACGGTGTCCACGGCGAACGCCAAGCTTGGCCTGCTGAACACTTCAGGCGCTCGGCTTACATGTGAGTACGAGGGCGAACAGATCATCTCTGGGCCTGTTCGTATCCGTGGCGGCCACGGCCCGCACCTGCAGGGCACAGTCTCTGTCACCGTGGAAGACGACTTCCGGCTGCTGAACAACACGCTGGGCTGGCCAGTCCCCACAGCTGGGCTCGGCGGCCAGAGCGTCGAGTACTACACCGTGACAGGCCCGGCTGAGGCGGTCCTGAAGGACATTGTTCAGAAGAACATTGTCACCCGGCTAGGGCGGCCCCTTACCGTGGCTCCCAGCCTGGGGCGCGGGGCCACCATCACCGCGAGCATCCGCTTCCACCCCATCTACGACCGGCTGTTCCCGGCAGTGGAGGCCGCCGGCCTCGGCGTTACCATCAAGCAGTCAGGCGCCGGTCTGGTTCTGGACGTCTTCGAACCGAGCCTCTACAAACAGGAGCTCAGCGAAGCATCAGGCGTGGTCACGGAGTGGGACTGGAGTAACGAAGCCCCGCAAGCGACACGTGGCGTCATCGGAGGCAAGGGCGAAGGCGTTCTTCGGGCCTTCCAAGCATTCAATGCCGCATCCCGGGAGGCCGAATGGGGTGACGTCATTGAAGTGTTCCGGGATGCCAGGGACACCGAAGACGGTGACGTGTACAGCCAACGCGCAGCAGAGACTCTGGCGGAGACCTCCGAGAAGTCAGGGCTGTCCCTAACGCTCTCCGAAACGAAGGAATTCCGCTACGGCAGGAACGGGCTGAAGGTCGGCAACATTATCCCGTTCCGGGTTGGCCCGTCTTTGCTTATCACCGACTTGCTCCGAGAAGCCCAACTTTCATGGACCCGCGACAAGGGCCTGAACATCACACCCCAGGTAGGGGATATCACCGACTCAGCAGACCTCATCTTCGCGCGCGCCATCAAACGCAACTCGCAGGACATCAGAGACTTTAGGAGCAGCAGATGACCATCACCTCCATCGGATATGACGGAAGCGTTGATGAACTTCAGTCTGCCAGGTTCTTCCCGAGGATCGGCGGCGCTGACTACGGGGTTCTGGACCCGTCGCACTGGAAGCTGTCGCCGCACCCCTCCACAGCACGGGCAGTGAACCTCTCTGCCGGCATAGGGTACGGAGACAGCGTCATGGACAGCAGCGACTCTGTTGCCACCGTCCAATGCGATCCAATCACTTCCGGGACACGCTGGGACATGATCGTTGCGCGGCGCAATTGGCAGCCATTAGCAGGTGTAACCACCTTCACGAAGGTCACAGGCGGGGCCAGCAAAGCCCTCCCGGTGCGCGAGCACAACCCCGGCGTGCTGGCCGAACAACCCTTGTGGCTGGTTCAGTGGACGGCGGGGCAGACACAGCCCACAGCAATCGTGGATCTACGCTGCTTCGCCGGCCCAGGCGGGATCTACGCCAACGACTTCCTCAGCCTCGGCTACCTCGATGTGCCCGGTTCCCGCGTGCAAGTCGGTTCCCGGGCATGGCGATACACCCCGGACCCTACCGGATCCCCCGCCTGGGCCGTGGACAGTGTGACCTCGGCCTTATCGATGACGGGAACCCCATACAAGAACTACGGCGGCGCCTATGCCGCCCCTTCATGGACTGTGCACCCCTCCGGGCTGATCAGCCTCGCAGGCAGCGTCGGCCATAACGTCGCTGTCGTTAAACACGACTACCAGAAGGAATACCAGTTCGGGGCGATCCCAGCTTGGGCCGCACCCCCAGCAAAGACACCGTTCCCGGTAGGCATGTCAGCCCCACACATGGTGCAAGCCATTGGCTACGCATACCCGGACGGAAAGCTCACCTACTCAGTGGCAACCACGGCGGCCGCCGAACTTTGGATGTCACTCAACGCCTGCTGGATCGCCCGCGGGGGCATCAGCTAATTCCCACCGGCCCGCTGGAGTGGCCCGAAAAGGAGAACCCATGACTGACTACATCCACAACCCCGCGCTGGTTGCTGATCCGTTCACATTCGAGAGGGCCGCAAACGCACCAGTCACTGTGTATGACGCAGATGACACCTTTAACGCGGTGCCCCTTGTGCTGAAGGACTTGAACGGCATGCCGTTGGCGAACCCGATCACCTCAACGGGCGACGCCGTGACTCCCTGGATGGTCACGACGTCCCCGCAGCTCAAACTCGTTGGGGGCGGGCTCACAGTCGTGGTCTCAAGCTACAAGGGGCTGCGGGAGGATGCGCTGGCTGCGCAGACGGAGGCACAGCAGGCTAGAACTGCGGCTCAGGGCGCACAGGCAGCAGCCGCGCAGGCCGCCGAGTTCGCGCGAGCCCCCACAGATGCGCAGGTTGACGCCGGAATCAGCCGAGCCAACATCCCTGGGCAGGTCTCCGCGGTCGTGACACCCATGGTTGAGACTCAATTGCCACCGTTGATCGGTCCGCTCGTCGCGGAGGCCATTGCTGCGGACTCGACCGTGACCGACGCAGCGGCAGCGGCCGTGAACGGTGAACTCGCCATCCGGTCGTTGCTACAGTCGGCCTTTTCGGATGAGACGGACGTTGAGCTGGCCATCACCGACGAGGCCGGCAGGCGTAACTTCCTCGAAGCGACCAAGGACGGCACCCCCACGACCTTGTCTCAGCAGCTGCTGGCCCAAGTGTTCGGCCTCTTCCAAGGCCTCGCTTATGAGGGGTATTCATTCGTGGCCGTGGATGCTTTTGACCGTGCAGGCGTCATTGCCCAAACGGACGACGGCGGCTGGCCGGCGCACTCGGTAGAAGCGATGCGTAACGCCTTGACCCCGCCCGCGGCTAAGAAGATCACAACGATCGGGCACTCGTTCACCTCGAACGGCACCGAAGCGGACTACCTGCGCACTGCGCTGGGCTGGCCGTCCCACGCAACCCTGGGCGTTGGTGGTGAAATTGCATCCACCATCGCCGCCCGCATCGGCGCGCTCGTCTGGGAACTCCACCCCGTGGGCGGATCCATCCCAACAACCGGGCCGGTAGAAGTCCAGCTGGACCTGGAGGGTCGCGGCATTGCGTTGAATACCGCGTGGCCGCTGCTGTGGTCCAACGTTGCGACCGGACAGAACAACGACGGCCTGACAGGGCTGCGGGGCTCTCTTGCCGGGATCCCCGGCAAGCTCACGATCACCCGCCCAGCCGGAACCACATCCGGGGCTGCGCACCTTGCCGGAGATCAGTACTTCTTCACCAGGGACACAGCCGGAGCAGCAACACCCTGCGCCCGGGCCTCGTTCATGCCATCGTTCGCGCAAACCGCTGTCGGTGGTGTGGTCATCATCCATACCGCCATCAACGGGCTCGGCTTGCCGGACTCGGCAGAATCCGATGACACCTTCGGGGTGGTTCAAGCCATTATCGACTGGCTGCCGCATGATCGTTGGCTAGTCATTGGCGAATGGTGCGGCGCCACCGGAGCGCCTGGGACCACTGCCGGGGACGCTGTTATGGCCTGGAACCGGCGAGCCTCGCACCGGTGGGGGCGGCGGTTCGTTGACATCAACTCCTTCGCCCTGACGCACGGCCTTGCTACTGCCGGGATCACCCCCACGGCAGGTGACGTTACCGACATCGCCACGGGTATTGTCCCCCGCTCACTACGGGCGGACGGCCTGCACCCCAACGGGGCGGGCTATTCCGTTATCACCGCAGCAACTTCCCCCCGCGTTCGCGCCCTTGGCTGGGCCTGAAAGGACTAACCATGACCGCCATCATCCGCGCCATCGGCGCCACATTCTCCGACACCCTACCCAAGGCCCGCGCTATCCTCGCCAAAGACAACTTCACCCGGGCAGCCGGGACGGTGCTGGGTTCCACAGAAATCGGC
This sequence comes from Arthrobacter sp. 9V, assembly GCF_902506065.1. GTDB lineage: Bacteria > Actinomycetota > Actinomycetes > Actinomycetales > Micrococcaceae > Arthrobacter. Next base: position 1,946,500 of record NZ_LR732912.1, on the reverse strand, counting down.
GGAAAGACATGGGCTGCGGTTCATAACGCTGAAGCCCCCGCGCTCACCGGAACCGCGTTGCGCGTGAAAGCCATTGAGGCCGGGAAATCCGGTTGCCTCATTGACCTGGGTATTCCCGCGGCGGAGGTCGAGGCGGTTTGGGCGGCCAACGGCACGACGGTCCAAACGGGCCTCGCGGGTGTCATGGTACGCGCGAACTCCGCCGGAACGTCCGGGTTCTTCTTCGGCCCCGCGTACATTGGTGCGGGCTCAAGCCGCTGGCTGCTGGCAAGGCTCGACGGTGGCGTGTTGACCTGGTTGCTGAACGGGCCCGCTTCCGGCGCTGCTGACCGGCCAGTGCTTGGGGACAGGTTTTCGTTGCGCTGCAACGGATCAACCATTGAGGGCAGGGTAAACGGCATGACCTTACTGACCCTCACCGACGCGGCCTACGCAACAGCAACACGGGCAGGTCTGATAGCCATCGGATCAGCAGGCGGCAACACCCAATCAGACTTTGACACCTTCAAAGCCTTACCTGCCTAACCCCAATGGCGATCAAACGGCTGGAGGACCAATGAATGAATGGCTTGCCGGGCTGACCCTTGGTGAAATCATTTCGACGCTCGCGGTCATCACCGCCTGCCTCGCCGTGATCCTCAAGTTCTGGAGACCGTTCCGCAAAATCTTCAAGGGCTTGGAAACCATTGGTTCGGACTGGAACGGCGCCCCGGAGCGCAAGGATGCATCAGGGGAGGTCATCGAACCTGCCCGGCCAGGAGTCATGGCACAGCTCGAAACGCTACGCGCCCAAGTCCAGAACTCGCACAGCACCAACCTGCGCGACGACGTCGATAAGGCGTTGGAAAGGCTGGACGTGGTGACCGAGGTGCTAGCGGAGCATATCGGCATCGCCAAGCAGTCCGATGAGCAGCAGAAGGAACTGGCCGGAAAGGTCGATGACCTGCACGAACGCTACGGAACCAAAACAGGAGGCACCTCATGACAGCCCAACTCATAACGCCGAACCCGCACATCCCATGCGAACCGGGCTACTGCCTTCAGTACGTCCGCGAAACGTTCGGTCTCGGCGGCGTCTACCCGTCCGCTACCTCGGGCTGGTCCAACGCCCAATATAAGCATCGGGATCAGAATTTCCCGGACGCTTGGGTGCCGTTGTGGTTCTTCATGGCCGACGAACCTTTGGGCCATGTGGTCCTGCGCGCGCCGGACGGTTCGATCTTCTCCACAAGCGACGACTCAACCGTCCCACACCATCACCCGAACCTCGCGGACCTTATGGGCTACTACGCCCGCTATGGCCTGCCACTGATGTACCTCGGCTGGTCCGAGGACATCGAAACCGTTCGGGTAGTGAATGTCAGCAACTCCATCGAATACACCGGCTTCACCCAATCCCCACAGGAGGACGAATTGTCTGCTGCAGAAGTTCAAGAAATCAAGGACCACATCAACGACGTGTTCCTAGGCGACTACGCCTGGGACGGGCGCATGGATAACCCTGGCCTCGCTAAGGTGCTGATCGAAACTCAGAAGCGCGTGACGGCGCATCGGGAGGAAACAAGGGCAGCGTTTGATGCACTGCCCACCCGAGTCTGGTGGGGAACCACCGTTGTTCGTGATGGCAAGGAAATCGCGGTCATCCAAGACCAGGCAAACGTACGTACCGAGCAGCTCGGGCAGGGCCAAGTGCTGGTGGAAATTGCGGATAGCGTTTCTCCGGGAGCGCTGGCCACACTGGTTACCGAGGCCAACGCCGAAGCTGTCATTGAGGCTATCCGTGCCCGACTCGCTGCAACGGAAGGCTGAGCATGTTGACGTCCCTTCTCCGGACCGTTGTCCCCGCCCTGTGGGGTTCACTCATCGGCTGGACAATCGGCCTGCTGCCGGTCCTTGAACCCCACCGCGTGGCATTGCTTGAGTACGGGACGCCGCTGTCCGCCGTTGTTGCGGCCGTCCTCATCGGTGCCTGGTACGCGTTCTGGCGCTGGCTGGAACCACGCCTCCCCGACTGGCTTACCCGCGCTGTCCTCGGTTCCGCGAGAACGCCGAACTACGGAGCCAAACACCTCTTGATGAGCCCGGTAAGTGACCTGAGCGTCCAAGACACGCGAAAACGCTCCAAGAAATAGACATGAGAGCCCCCACCCTTCCTGGGTGGGGGCTCTTTTGCATTGCCCGCCGTCATGAAGCCCACGAGACCGCCACTGGCATGAAGAAATGGCGTTCGTCGAGTCCAAGCTGTTCGGCATCAGGACAGCCCTAGGTTTGCAGTGGAGTTGTGGAATGGCAAAACAAGAAACAGAAGGTCTGTTCGAAGGAGAGATCGGGCGAGCTATCGAAATGATCAAACCCGGAAATGGCGTTCGGATCATTGGAGCCGCGGGCAGCGGCAAGTCGACGGTAATAGCGGAGTTAGTAACCCGGCTGGAACGCTTCGGCCACACACCCCGCGTCATCAACGCCCTCCGCACCCAGCGGAACATCCCGCTCGCTGCAATTGACGCCCTCGAGTTGGCCACAAGGCCAGGACGCACAAGAGTCGTTCACCTCGCCAATGCACTATCCGCCCAACTCGCAGCCCAACACCAGCCCGTCATAATGATCGATGACATCCAATACGTCGACCAGCACTCCCTCGCAGTGCTCGAAGACGTTCTCCGGCGTACTGATTGCCCGCTCGTGACCTCAGCTCCAGCGTCCACACCCTTGGGGCAGGATCACTTAGCCCTGCTCGCTAGACGCTCCGAAGCCGTCATCCGGTTGCATCCACTCTCCGATTCAGAAACCAGTTCGCTTGCAAGAAGGACGCTCGGAAACCCATTGACCAGGGCGGCGGCAGCACGGCTCGTCTCCGCTTCGGAAGGAAACCCCAAGCTCGTTGTTCGAATCGTCCAGGCGGCCGTGCTGGCTGGACAGCTCTCCCTCAACGGTAAGGAATGGAAGATGACCTCCGATTCCCTTTCGAACGAACATATGGCAGGCACCCTTGAAGAAATGCAGTCAGAACTCAGCCCCGAACAGGTGGTTGCCTTGCTCCCCAAACCGGACACCGCGCCAACGGCAAACCCCGCCGGCGTCCGACTCACACCCCGCGAAGTCGAGTTGTCCGCCCTGGCCGGCGAAATGACGAACTGGGAGATCGCGGAATATCTGGAGATCAGCGTCCGCACCGTCGAAAACCACATCTCCAATGCCCTCCGAAAGACGGGTACCACTTCGAGGGCAGTGCTGTGCGAATTGGTAAGGAAGACGGCAGGACGAGGACGCTAGTTCTCTCTCTGCAGCTCGCGGCTCGGATTCACCGGTGCTGTGAACCGTGGGTCATGCCAGGGTGGGCACGTGCAGCCGGCATAGGACCCCTGACCGGATGAGGGCATTTTCTCGTTACTGTCCCCAAGCTTCGACAACAACCATGTCCGCGTTGGCAGCAATGTGCCGGCCCTCATGCCCCGCCGCTAGGACACAGGACACTTCAAACCCCAGATTGCTGGACTTAGCAGGGCAATCTCGCGTAGCGGCTACCGGGTTCTGCGGAAAGCTACTACCAACATTGACTATCTTCATTGACGCCCCTCTTCAGTGGTCCGGTTGCGGCCCGTGGTCCTCATGCTCGCCATTCAGCGCCTACCGTCCCGGATCTGGTACAGCCTCGCCTTGGATAGACCGGTGGCTTCAATCAGATCCTTGAGCCGGACGTTGTCGTCAGCGAACGCTTCCTGGATCAGCTCACGGAGCTCCAGCTCGAGGCGGGTTGCCTCAGCGGTGGCTTTGGTCTTCGCCTCGGCCGCCGCCCGCACTTTCTCCAGCTCAACCATGCCGGCGACGCTTCGTGAGGATGACCGCTGCAATCGCCGCAGCGACCACCCATGCGGCCAGGATTCCAAGACTGGCTGCCGGGTACTTGTCACCTGCGAGCATGGCCCCGGCCCCGATGGCGATGCCGGTAAAGATGATGGTGATGAATAGTGGGTCTTTGGTGATCTTCATATGTTTTCGAATGGTAGGTAGGCTGGGAGGGGAACCGGGCTACTTTCTCTAGCCCGGTTCCCTTATTGGCTACTTACGACGTCTGCCTTTCCCTTTGCGGGGCCACGCGATGATGATTTGGATTATCGCCGCGATCAGGCTGGCCGTCATAACTGCCAGTCCCAGTACTTCCATTCGTACCTCCTTCCTTGTCCGATATAGAAAGTATAGCGCGCTACACCCAAAGGGCAAGCGCGCTACACCTTGGGATTTAGGGCAACATGGAACCATGCCAATCCTCCCGCCCACATCGTTCCTGCTTGACGGGCAGAGGTACGACTTTGCTCACCCGGAGCGCGAGGGGCCCGTGAACGAGGTGAAATCGTGGGAGATGGGCCATTACCCCAAAGTGCTCGCGCAAGTGCCGCTGAAGGCCGGCGGGACGGTTGCTGTCTATGCCGAGGCGAAGTACTGGAACGGCACGCAGATCAGCGTCAACTGGTACGACGATGACAAGGACAGCCTCACCGCTTGGTTGCCCAAGGAATCGGTCCGGCCGGTCACTGAATCAGAGTGGGACATCGATGAGTACAACCGGTGCCCGGAATGGCTGCGCGGGGTGCAGTGGGGCAAGAGGCTCCCGGGGTTTCTTTCGCAGTAGGCGGCTGACCGGTCTTGCTTGTGTCCGGCGGCGTTGATGGAGGAGTGCAACAGTCTGCGGGTGGTACGCCACAGCGGCCTCCGTGCGGATCAGGCGGTTTCTTGTCTTTTCAGCGGCGGCGTCGTGTCCCGGTATGTTTATTCAGGATCAGGATCAGGATCAGGATCAGGGCCGACGACGAGGGAGAAATATGGCAAGCACAACTTGCGGCCGCTGCGGGACGCATAGCCACATGACAGTAATTGGGCCAGGTAACTGGGTTCCTGACGTGAACGGAATGGGCACTGGATGGAACGAGTCGTCGTTCAGGTGTGACAACTGTGGGCGTCTCAATGTCGGCGGACTCCGGCGTCCGCAGCGGCCCACGACAGCGGGCGATGTTGGGAACAATGTGAACTTCTGGTCTCAAAACGATCCTTCAGACTGGGCCCCAAGGTATGTCCAGGGCCAAGACTTCCCCGACGTCCCAGACGTTGTGGGAATTCCCGCATCAGAGGCCCACAAATGCCGCAGCATTGATGCTCTTATGTCATCCATACTGATGGCCCGAGCGGTCATCGAATCCGTTGCAAAGGAAAACGGAATCACCACCGGCAGCCTGTACAACAAGATCGAAGCCATGTTCACTGCCGGGCTCATTAACCAGTTCGCCAAGGATACCGCCAACACGGTTCGCGTCTTTGGGAATGACATGGCTCATGGTGATTTCACGGTGCCAGTTGACGCTGAGGACGCTGACGGCGTTCTGACATTCATGGATCTCATCCTTCATGATGTCTACCAGTCGAAAGCGAAACTCCAGCGCCTCAAGGATGCCGCGGATGCTCGTACGGCTGCCCGCAACTCCTAGTTAGCGGGCTGGGTGGCGCATCCGCATTTGGACGCGCCACCCTGACGGCGTTGTAGGTGATGGGGGCGTATCGGGGTAATATTCGGCGTGCAGATTTCTGAATCTTTCGCTGGCCTTGTCGCCCAGGTCTTTCCCGCCCTACTGATCGCGATGATGCTCGAGCAGAAATTGCTGCCCAGGGTATCCGCGATCAATCGTCCCCGGTTCTACGCATGGACCGGCTTTATCAACAATGTTGCTCGCTATGTGGCAGCGGCCGGGGCGATTTTCTCGACAATACTCTGTCTTCACATAGCGGCGGGCAGAGGGTCCACGCCACTTGCAGAGTGGGTCGTCTTGATTTCGATCTACCTTCTCGGCGGTTCTTTCGCGCTGACTATCAGCACTATGGCTTACAACTACTGCCACGAAGCGTGGGAGCAAGTGCAAGATGCCAGCGCTAAGGCCAACAAGGCTAAGAACCGCGCTAACGCCAACAAGGCTAAGAATCGGATCCGCTAGTTCCCAAGCATCCGAATCACGTCCTTCTAAGTTGTCAGGCACACGACGGATCGATCTATCCTTCTTTGCATTCTGGCCGTGCCGGTCTCGTGGCGGCAGCTGGGGTAGGGAATACCTCGGTCAATGGCTTCCAGTACCAATCTTGGAGTTTTCCGCCGCTGGCACAGAGGAATCGCTCCTTGAGGTTGTCCTCACTGATCCATGTGACAGCATTCCTTTTGACGGCGACCACCAACGTTTGCTTCCCTTGCTCGCCGATCACGTAACCGGAGATCTCCCGTTGCTGGTCGCCCTGATTGACGCTGATCGTTTCGGTAGGGACCCACGGAGTACTGACGAGAGCAGTGGCTTGTGTCACAACGATCATGCTGACCAGAAATGTTGGCCCTTCCCGCTGGATCCAGCCTCTGTTCACTGCATCTGTGGCCTTTCTGGCCGTGCCTCGCTTTCTTTTTCTGGCTTGGATGAGGCTCATTACAGCAAGAAGCGCCAAGCCCGCCGTGCCCATGGCAATTTGGAGGACCGGAAGGGTCAAAATAGCCACAATTACGCACAACGGAAGTAGGACCGATTGCAGTCCCGTGGAAAGGATGCTCTTGGAGGCCGGCACGTTTGGAAACACGTACTTGCTCAGTTGTGGGAGAAAGAGCCCGAAGAAGGAGGCTGCAGACACCAGGGAGAAGAGTGTGGAGGTGAGGATAGTGAATTGCTGTCCAGTGTTCAGGACAGCAAGTGCGATGCTCACGTCCCCTGCTGCAAAAATCAGAATGCGAATGGCGCAAAAGACCACCAGAACCCCTGAAGCGATTAGTGCGAAGTGCTGGATGATCATGGTTTTGATACTTGGTTCCGCTTGGGCGTTGGGTCGCATTTCCATGGTGTGGTCTTCCGGGGTGTGAGTTGGGGCAATTGTCCTCAAACATCATGCAGCCCTCGAAGCGCCAGCGGGAAGTTGATGGCTTCCGGCGCATGCCGATGCCGACTGTTACTGGATGATGGGTGGTGGTTTGACAACGCCCACTGAGGTGGTGTCGTTAGGTGGAAAGTGTCCCGCCCTCGTTGTTCTACGACTGCCGCGTCAGGGCGGCTCATTCAGCACTCGCCATCGTTGCTTTTCGACGCTTACTCATAACACTGCCTATCCCGATTTGTGTTGTGTCATGCCCGTTGTCTTCATATCCGCCTCAAGACTTTCCGGCAGCACGCTGGTGTCCCCCGTGACCATTCCCGGCAACAGGCCAGCCGGATCCGGAGGCAGCCAAGCCGATGCACTGACGAACTGTCTTCTCACGTCCAAAGCAGACTGCCGGACATCAAAATCATCCGCGATGAGAACAGGTGCTGAGGATGCGGACAGGACAGCGGCATCCGACTGTCCCTCACGTACAGCTTTCAGCGTTCCTGAGGTTCTGACGCGCTGACCGGGCCGCACGTCCTGCCAGCCATTGCCACCGACCACCATCACGTTTGCGGAACCCCGGGTTACGGAACCCTTGGAAGTGACCTCAACCAAGGCCGCAGCAGCAGACCACCGCTTTCCGCCGGAGTGGCCAGGCATAGGGACCTCTGCAGGAACTGCGGTGATGCGAACTTCGATTAGGACACCACTACTCCCTGCCACAGCTTGAGCCAACGGCCCCTGTTCCCGTGCGTTGGCCGTGACAGCGCAACTTACAGCCACCGCCGCACCAAGAACACTTGCCAGTGCGAGGGTGGCACATATGGTTCTTGCCCTATGCGCGTTGGGGCGATGCCTGCGTGCCACCACAAGCAGCAGGGCCCCCGCCAGCGCCATGACCGTCGCCAGAGCTGCTGATAGAGCGGCACCAATCAGCGACCCTGCAAAAGCAACGAACCAGGTCACCAGCACAGCAGGGACCAGCCTAAGGTCCATGCGTTTCGCTTGCGTTGGGCTACCTGTAGTGTTTGTAGGCCGAGCAAGCCCGGTCAACCCCAGTGGCTCAGCCACCCTGTACCGCGATCAGGTCTTTGAGTGACTCCATGAGCTTGGGTCCAATGCCCTCAACCGCGTCAAGTTCATCTACAGAAGCAAAAGGTCCGTGCTCCTTTCGCCAATCGATGATTCCTTGTGCAGTTACAGGCCCGACCCTGGGCAGAGTGCCCAATTCCTCCAGCGTGGCTGTGTTGATGTTTACCTTCGCCCCCTTGGCCGCGGGGGCCGCGGTTCCCCCGTTGCTGCCGGAGCCGCCACCAGGAGGGGATGGTGCCACCTGCATCTCCCCTATGACCGGCACGTGAATTTTCACGCCGTCACTGAGCACTTCGGCGAGGTTGAGCCCGTTAAGGTCTGCGTCGGACGCAGCACCCCCGGCGGCTTGTATCGCTTGAAAGACCCTGCTTCCTTGGGGCAGGGACACGATGCCGGGCTTCTGCACGGCACCGGCCACGTGCACCACCACCCTCTCACCGGCATCTGTTGCTTCCGGCTGAGGGGACACCGGGGATTCCGGCAATGCAGAACTGGAGGAAAGTGACGGACTGAGCGGTTCGGAGCGTGGCTGTCCAACAGCAGACTGCCACAAGTGCCAAGCAATGATGCCAACGCCCAAGATGGCCAAGAAGGCAGCTACCCTCCACGGGGTGCGCCACCGGGTTCGCGTTTGCTGCATCTGGACGTCGGGGTCTGGATCATCAAAAGCAGAACCAAGCTCGACTGGCAACTGTAATAGTGGAAGGGCTTGAGTGTCCGAACCCAATCGGGAAGTAAAACGCTGCCGGGCTGCCCGCCTTGCGGCATCTGGGGAGGCGTCCCGGTTCCGGCGTGGCATCTTTCGAGCCTATGGCTACCACTACTGGAACGACGTGGCCAAAATGCTCTATGTGGATAAGGCCAGGGATCAGTCCGTAGGCGTACTGCTCTCCCCCACGATGACCGCAAGAACGCCCAATCCTGCATGTGCTGCCAGAACGGCCGGGAGCGCGCTGATTTGGGGCGCCGGGCAGTCCGGACATTGCTCGGTCAAGCGGGCCGCCAAGGCTTCGGCTTCCAGCTGGTTACCAAAATGGTGAACCGCCAAACGCTGTTGGCCTGCGGGGCGGGAAGCGACATCCGCGGCGACAATCTCCTCAAGGCGGGCTATGGCGCGCACAGCGGAACGTACCTTTTCCAGCGGAACGATCCTGCCGCCGTCGACCGCCAGGATGGGCTTGATGGCAAGGACGGTACCGAACAAGGAGGCTGCCGCACCGATGCGGCCACCGCGCCTCAGTTGTTCGAGGCTGGGTACGTAGAAATAGACCCTGGTGCGTTCCATGCGCTTTTCGGCGAAGCCGCGGACTTCCGCCGCTCCCTGGCCGTCGGCTGCTGCTACGACCGCACTCTGTACACCCATTCCCTGTGCCATGCCAACGGTACGTGAGTCAACTATCTCAACCGGGATAGTGACCCGTGCGGCGGCCAGTCGGGCGGCATCAGCGGTCCCGGAAAGTTCGGATGAAATGTGGATGGACACCACAGACTCGAAACCGTGGCGCTGGGCAGCAAGGTACGCCTGCTCAAACTGCCCGGGTGATGGCCGTGACGTTTTTACCGAGGCGCCCGAAGCGAGGGCCAAGGACAGGGTTTGGGTGATGTCGTCTTCGCCCTCGCCGTAGATTTCGGTGCCCACCATCACCGGCATGGGAACAACTGCGAGGCGGCCGTCGGCGGTGAAGGCAGACACCCAGTCCGGAGGCAGCGCTGCTGCGGAATCAGTGACGATCGCAGTCTTGACGACGGCGGCCAACGGCACCTCAGCGGCAGGAGCCGGCGCGGTTGGTTGCCGCAGACGCGCCACTCTTTCTTTGAGCCACAGCCATGCAGGTGGTTCTCGCTCAGGCACGCGACCTCCAAAGATGATGGCCGGCCGCCGGCAGACTGCCGGCGGCCGCTCAATACCTGCTAGGCAGGAACGATGTTCACCAGTTTAGGTGCCCGCACGATCACCGTGCGGATGCCGCGGCCGTCCAAGGCCCGCTGGACGTTGTCGGAGGCCAGCGCAAGTTCACGCAGCGCGTCCTCAGTGATGTCCGGTGAAACTTCCAGGCGGTCGCGAACCTTGCCCTGGACCTGAACCACGGCGGTGACGGTGTCCTGCACCAGCAAGGCGGCATCGTGCTGTGGCCAGCCCGCATTTGCTACCGAGGCCGGGTGGCCCAGGGTGTTCCAGAGGTCTTCGGCCGTGTAGGGCGCAAAGAGGCTCAGGATTACTGCTACGGCTTCAACGGCTTCACGAACGGCGGGATCTGCAGCACCTGCACCAGAGTCGATGGTCTTGCGGGTTGCATTGACCAGTTCCATCAGGCGGGCAACCACCACGTTGAACTTGTTGTTGTCCAGGAGCTCAGCGGCATCGGCAATGGTCTTGTGTGTAACGGTGCGCAGGGCACGGTCACCGGTGGCAGGATCCACACCGGGTTCGCTGGTGACGTCCTGGCCAAGGCGCCAGGCACGGGCCAGGAACTTGGCAGAACCCGACGGCGACACATCCGCCCAGTCGACGTCGTCCTCCGGCGGGGAGGCAAAGACCATGGTGAGGCGGACGGCGTCGACGCCGAACTTGTCCAACTGCTCGCCCAGATCCACACCGTTGCCGAGGGACTTGCTCATGGCTTTGCCGCCGTTGAGTACTTGACCTTGGTTAAGCAGCGCGGAGAACGGCTCGTTGGCCTCGATCAGGCCGATGTCTTTGATGACCTTGGTGAAGAAGCGGGCGTACAGCAGGTGGAGGATGGCGTGCTCCACGCCGCCTACGTACTGTCCAACAGGCATCCAGTTGTTGATCTTTTCGGGATCAAACGGACCCTCGGTATAGTCCGGCGAGACGAACCGCAGGAAGTACCAGGACGAGTCCACGAACGTATCCATGGTGTCCGTGTCCCGCTGTGCAGCACGGCCACAGTTGGGGCACTGAACGTTGACCCACTCGACGGCGGCAGCCAGCGGAGAAGTTCCCTTGGGTGACAAGGCCTCACCGCGGAGGTTGTCCGGCAACCTCACCGGAAGCTGGTCATCGGGGACCGGCACTTCGCCACACTCACCGCAGTGGATGATGGGGATGGGGGTGCCCCAGAAACGCTGGCGGCTCAGCAGCCAGTCACGCAGCCGGAAGTTGACGAATTTCTCGCCGGTTCCCAGTTTCTCCAGGATCTCAATTGCTGCGGGAATGCCTTCGGACTTGGTCAGCCCGTCCAGTTCGCCGGAGTTCTTGAGCGTGCCTTCGCCGGCAGTGGCAACACCGGTCTCTGCCGGGTCTTCGGCGCCGGTGTCCAGCACTGCGCGGACGGGCAGTCCGAAGGCTTTGGCGAAGTCGAGGTCTCGCTGGTCGTGTGCCGGGACGGCCATAATGGCGCCTGTGCCGTAGTCGGCAAGGACGTAGTCGGCGGCCCATACGGGGAGTTTTTCTCCGTTGAGCGGGTTGATGGCGTAGCGGCCGGTGAAGACGCCGGTCTTCTCACGTTCGGTGGACTGGCGTTCAATTTCGGAGAGTGCCTTGACCTTCTCGCGGTAGGCCATCAGTTGGTCGTGCTGTTCCGGGGTCACCAAATCCAGTGCCAGGTGGGCATCAGCTGCGACCACGAAGAACGTTGCACCGTAGAGGGTGTCAGGCCGCGTGGTGAAAACAGTAACTTCGCGCTCGGCACGGTCCTCGGTTGCTTCGATGACGAAGCGCACGTGGGCGCCTTCGGATCGGCCGATCCAGTTGCGTTGCATGGCCAGAACGCGCTCGGGCCAGTGACCTTGCAGCTGATCCATGTCCTCGAGGAGACGGTCTGCGTAGTCCGTGATCTTGAAGTACCACTGGTTCAGGGACTTCTTGGTGACGGGTGTGCCACAACGCTCACAAGCACCGTTGACAACTTGCTCGTTCGCCAGGACGGTGAGGTCCTTGGGGCACCAGTTGACCGGTGAGTCCTTGCGGTACGCCAGGCCACGCTCGTAGAAGCGCTTGAACAGCCACTGGGTCCACCGGTAGTACTCGGGGTCTGAGGTGTGGATGCGGCGGGACCAGTCGGCAGAGATCGCGTAACGCTTGAAGGAGGCTGCCTGGGTGTCAATGTTGGCGTAGGTCCACTCGCTGGGGTGGGCGTTGCGCTTGATCGCCGCGTTCTCCGCGGGCAGTCCGAACGAGTCCCAACCAATGGGGTGGAGGACATCGAAGCCCTTCTGGCGCAGGTAGCGCGCTACGACGTCGCCCATGGCGAAGGCTTCCGCGTGGCCCATGTGGAGGTCGCCGGAGGGGTAGGGGAACATGTCCAGCACGTAGCGGCGTTCCCGGGAACCGTCGTCGACGGGGGTGAAGACTTTGAGGTCTTCCCAGACCTGCGGCCACTTGGCTTCCATCGCAGCGAAGCTGTAGACGCCCTCTTCAGGCGCTTCGGCTGCGGCTGTTGGTGCTGTTCCGGTCTCTGTCTCCGGCTGAACGCTCACTGCTGCCCTCTTCTGTTCTTCGATGGCGGTTTTGACTCCTGCTATGTCACCGGAATGTCCCGGACACACAAAAGCCCCTCAACAAATGGAGGGGCGGCCGCACGGCTATGAAAGCCGAGCGGCTAGCTAAGCAGAAGGATCGCACGCATAGATCTACAATAGCGCACGATTATCCATCCACTCACCGACGAATCACGGTTGGCGGCCCAGCACGTGGCTTGCAGACCGGCTCAATGACGCCGTGCTGTTATGGGGGCCCGGGAGCGGCTTCGGGCGTCCGCGAAGCGGGCGGGGCCCCCATAACAGCTAAGGCGCCATGTCGCTGGTCTTATTTCACGTCCTCGTCCACCCAGTCCATGGACTTTGTCACGGCCTTCTTCCAGAGGCGCAGCTGACGCTCCTGCTCCTCTGCCGGAAGCTGCGGCTCCCAGCGCTTGTCTTCGTTCCAGTTTGCGCTGAGCTCACCGAGGTCTTTCCAGAAGCCGACGGCGAGGCCGGCAGCGTAGGCCGCGCCGAGGGCGGTGGTTTCGACCACTTTCGGACGAACAACCGGTACGCCCAGGATGTCTGCCTGGAATTGCATGAGAGCCTCGTTGGCCACCATACCGCCGTCGACCTTCAACTCCGTGAGCGGTACACCCGAATCAGCGTTGACGGCGTCGAGTACCTCGCGCGTCTGGAAAGCAGTTGCTTCCAGTGCCGCGCGGGCAATGTGGCCCTTGTTGGCGAACCGCGTGAGCCCGACGATCGCACCGCGTGCATCGGCGCGCCAATATGGTGCGAACAGTCCGGAGAAGGCCGGGACGATGTAGACGCCTCCGTTGTCCTTTACGCCGGCGGCCAGTTCCTCTACTTCAGGAGCGGAACTGATCATGCCGAGGTTGTCGCGGAGCCACTGGATCAGGGATCCCGTGACGGCGATGGATCCTTCGAGGGCATAGTGCGGCTTTGCGTCGCCCAGCTTGTATCCGAGGGTGGTGAGGAGCCCGTTCTTGGAGTGAACGATCTCTTCGCCGGTGTTGAAGATCAGGAAGCAGCCCGTGCCGTAAGTGTTTTTGGCTTCGCCCGGCTGGAATGCCGCCTGCCCGAAGGTTGCTGCCTGCTGGTCACCAAGGATGCCGGCCACCGGTGTTTCCCGGAGCAATTGCGAAGTGTGGACGTGGCCGTAAACCTCAGAGGAGGACTTGATGGCGGGCATCATGGAGGCGGGGACACCAAATACGTCCAGGATTTCCTGGTCCCACTGGAGTGTTTCGAGGTCCATGAACAAGGTGCGGGAGGCGTTGGTGACGTCGGTGACGTGCACACCGCCGTCCACGCCGCCGGTCAGGTTCCAGAGGACCCAGGCATCGGTGTTGCCGAAGAGGAGGTCGCCGGCTTCGGCCCGTTCCCGGGCACCCTCCACGTTGTCCAGGATCCACTTGATCTTGGTGCCGGAGAAGTACGTTGCCAGCGGAAGGCCCACCTTCTGTTTGAAGCGCTCCACTCCCCCGTCCCGTGCCAGTTCGTCGACGATGGGCTGTGTGCGGGTGTCCTGCCAGACGATCGCGTTGTAGACGGCCTCGCCGGTGTTCTTGTCCCACACAACGGCGGTTTCGCGCTGGTTGGTGATGCCGACGGCGGCAATGTCGTGCCGTGTCAGGTTCGCCTTGGACAGGGCGGAGGCAATAACTTCCCGGGTGTTGTTCCAGATCTCGGCGGGGTTGTGCTCCACCCAGCCGGCCTGCGGGAAGATCTGCTCGTGTTCCATTTGGCCGGTGGAGACGATGTTGCCTGTGTGGTCAAAGACGATGGCGCGGGAGCTGGTGGTGCCTTGATCGATGGCGATGACGTATTGATTCATGGTGACGTCCTTGTCTGGGTTGTTGGCTAATCAGGTGATGATGTACAACGTGCGGGTGGGTGGTGCGAGCCTGTGCAGAACTAGCCGGCGATTGCCGGCATGATGTCCGGGACCCATAGGGCAACTACGCCTGCAAGGGCGCCGCCAACCAGCGGTCCTACCACCGGGATCCAGGAGTAGGCCCAGTCACTGCTGCCCTTGCCCTTGATGGGTAGCAGAGCGTGGGCGATGCGGGGGCCGAGGTCACGTGCAGGGTTGATGGCGTAGCCGGTGGGGCCACCCAGTGAGACACCGATGCCGACAACAAGCAGGCCAACGGCAAGCGGACCAAGTTCATTGGGGGTGCCGGCGAAGGTCAGGATGACGAAGACCAGAACGAACGTGCCGATGATTTCGGTGATGAGGTTCCAGGCGGTGGAGCGGATGGCCGGGCCGGTGGAGAAGGTGCCCAGCTTGTTCGCTGCGAGGGGTTCTTCATCGAAGTGCTGCTTGTAAGCGAGCCAGCAAAGAACTGCACCCAGGAAGGCGCCCAGCAATTCAGCACCGAAGTACGTCAAGGTGGAAGCGAACGTGACGGCCACGTCCGGGGCGTACTCGGCTTTGCCGTTGACAAGCAGGCCCAAAGTAACGGCCGGGTTAAGGTGCGCACCGGACTTTGCGGCCACAAAAACGCCCGCGAAGACCGCAATACCCCAGCCCCACGTCACCATCAAGAATCCAGCGTTGTAACCCTTGGTGCCTTTGAGCGCAACGTTTGCCACGACGCCGCAACCCAGCAGGGTCAGCATCATGGTTCCGAATACTTCGGAAAGGAAAACAATTCCAAGAGACATCTTTGACTCCTCATTTTCTGTTGTCAGCCTCCTCGCGGGTGAAGAGGCTGTTGGGACGGTTCCGTTGTCTCCGGAACCGTCCCGGTGTGGTGGTCCCCTGGCGGGCCCACCTACCCCATTCCGTCCCTACCGCACGCTGGGACGGTCAAGCTGTTTCCGCTGCCTGGGCTCAGGCTACGAGACTGTGCACGTCTACCTTGTGGAACCGTTGCAGTACGTCCTGGGCGTGGCGGATTTCTGCCTCACGGGCTGCAGCGTCCCAACCGAGTGGCCCGGCCAATGCCGCTGCGATCTCATTGAGCAACTCGCCGGTGACAAGGCCACGGAACGCGAGCGAGGTCCTGCGGATGAGGACATCCACCAGGTGCCCAATTTGCTCGTGCTCTGCCATGAAAGCCAATTCCCGAATGCTCAGTTCGCGGGTGGAGCGCAGTGGCGCGTCGTGTCCGGCGTTCAGGTAGTTGATGACTTCCTCGGCCCTGGTTCCGTAACGGGTCAGCAGGACAGCTACGCGGTCAGCGTCCAGGCCCGGACCCATGTGCTTCTTGATCCATTCCTGCTCACCTTGTTCCGTGGCAGGGAAGCCGGTGCCGCCACCGATGGCGAGTTTCGCCGTCGAGACTTTGCGTTCCATTCCCAGTTCGCGCAGGACGTCGTTGGTCATGTGCTCGGCGAGGGCGCGGAAGGTGGTCCACTTGCCGCCCACCAAGCTGAGCACGACGGCGGCCTTACCGCCCGGCGTCGCGACTGAGTCGTTGCCGGAGCGGACGCTGCGTTCAATGCGGTAGTCGCGTGAGACGAAGCCCGGCTGCGTCGCGTCGTGGCGCGGCAGGGGACGAACACCGGCAAAGCTGTACACGATCTGATCGCGCTCCACTTTGATGGTGGGGAAAACATGGCCGACGAGATCGAAGAAGTAGTCGATTTCTTCTTCAGTACATACAGCGTCTTCGGACATGTCAGCATCCACATCTGTGGTACCAACCAGGACGCGGTCTCCCATGGGGTAGATCAGGACGATGCGGCCATCGGTGTGCTCGAAGAAGATTTCGCGGCCGTTGCAGGCTGCGAGCAGTTCCGGGTGGTCCAGGACGATGTGCGATCCCTTGGTGCCGCCCATGAACTTGCTGACCGCGCCCATGGCCTGGTTGGTGAGGTCCACCCAGGCACCTGTGGTGTTGACGATGACGTCAGCCTGGAAGTCGAATTCCTTGCCGGTCAGTTCATCTCGGAGCCGGACACCGTCCGAGCCCATGGACACGAGCGAGACGTAATTGCTGGCGCGGGCTGTGCCGCCCGGCAGTCCCCCGCCCCGGCCTGCCTTCTCGCCGTCCTGCAGGACGTCAAGGGTCAGGCGTTCGGGGTTATGGACGGAAGCGTCAAAGTAGGTGGCCGCATACTTCAGATTTGAAGGAAGTTTGGGAAGTTCCGCCAGGGCCTTGGTCCGGCCGTGGAACTGGTGGCGGGGTACGCTGCCGCCGTCGCGGGAGAAGAAGTCGTACATGCTCAGGCCGACCTTGATGAGGAACGCGCCGCGTTCCTTGGGCTTGCCCTGTTTGTGGGTGAGAAAGCGCATGGGTGCTGACAGGATGCCGGAGAACGTGCTGAAAATCGGAATGGTGGTCTGCAGCGGTTTCACGTAGTGCGGAGCGATCCGCAGGAGCCTGTTGCGCTCTACCACGGACTCCTGGACCAGGCGGAACTCACCGTTCTCCAAGTAGCGGATGCCGCCGTGAATCATGTGGGAGGAAGCTCCGCTGGCGCCCTGGCAATAGTCGCCGCGTTCAACAAGTGCCACGTCCACGCCTTGGAGGGCGAGATCGCGGAACGTTCCCACACCGTTGATGCCCCCGCCGATGATGAGTACCTTGGCCGAAGGCCGCTCCTGCAGGGCAACGACGGAGTCGCGCTGAGTGTGCTGTGAGGTACCGGAAATCTTGTTGTGTCCCAAAACTGCTCCCTTGGGCTTGGTTCGTGCGCCGCGCCACTCGCTGCTGCACCGTTCACCACTAATCTTGCGAAGGTGGAAAATGGAGTCAAGCTATTTGCACAAACGTGCAGTAAGGAAATGAGATGGCACGATCACGTCACTCGGATGCGCTCCGGGCTGCACAGATGTATTACCTCCAGGACCTGACCATGGATGCGATTGCCCGGGAGCTCCGGACGTCGCGCTCCACTGTCTCCAGGCTGTTGTCCTCGGCGAGGGAAACAGGCCTGGTTCAGGTCCAGATTCGAAGCCCGTTCGATACAGGTCCTGAGCTGGAAAGCCAGATAAGGAACCAGTACGGCGTGGACGTCCACGTGGTTCCTGTGCTGGATACTCTCAACGAGGCCGAGACCCTGGACCGCGTAGCCATGCAGGCTGCAAGAACAATCGGCCCCCTGGTGGACTCAAACGCAATCATCGGCGTGGCCTGGGGCGCTACCCTGAGCGCGGTCAGCCGGCACCTCACCCGCAAGGTGACCCACGACAGCATCGTGGTTCAACTCAACGGCGCCGGAAACATGCAAACCACAGGAATTACCTATGCCAGTGACATCATGCGGCGCTTCGGCAGTGCGTACGGTGCGCGCGTGGAGCAGTTCCCCGTTCCTGCATTTTTTGATCATGCCTCCACCAAGACAGCCATGTGGAATGAGCGCAGCGTTCAACGCATCCTGGACTTGCAGGCCCGCATGAGCATCGCCATCTTCGGCGTCGGATCAGTGGACTCGGACTACCCTAGCCATGTGTACGCCGGCGGCTACCTGGATGAACACGATCTCACCATGCTGGCTGCCGACGACGTCGTAGGTGACGTGGCAACGGTCTTCTTCCGCAGCGACGGTTCCTCGGACGGCATCACCCTTAATGAGCGGTCCACCGGTCCCGGCCATGAACAGTTGCGTCAAGTCAGGCGGCGGATTTGCGTGGTCTCCGGAGCGTCCAAAATCAACGGACTCCAGGGAGCCTTGGCGGCCGGGCTGGCAACAGACCTTATTTTGGACGAAGCCTCAGCCCGACGCCTGGTGAGTTTCAACGGCCATTCCTGAAGCAATCGTGCAAGGAATAGGTAGAGTCGTTGCTATGAGATCCCCTTCCAAGCTGACATCGAATAGGTTGGCGCTCAACAACGGCGTACAGATGGACCGCATGGGATACGGACTCTACAAAGTTCCCGCCCAGGATGCAGAAGCGTTGGTTTCCACGGCCTTGGGCGAGGGCTACCGAAGATTTGATACCGCAGCCATGTACGGCAACGAAGTAGGTGTGGGCCGGGCTTTGGGCGGCGCAATCTCAGATGCGACCGAAGCCAACAGAAGTACCGGCGGCTCCGGTGAATCCGTGCACGCACTCACTCGTGAGGACGTCTTCGTCACCACCAAGGTCTGGAACGATGACCACGGCTACGATGCCACGCTGCGCGCCTTTGACACATCCATGGCGAACCTTGGGCTCGACTACGTGGACCTCTACCTCATCCATTGGCCGTGCGCCGGGCGCGGTTTGTTCATCGAAAGCTATAAAGCCATGGAAACCCTCTACAGGGAGGGCAAGGTGCGGGCGATCGGTGTTTCCAACTTCCAGCCGGCACATCTCGACGAGCTGATGCAAAAGGCCGAGGTGGTTCCCGCCGTCAACCAGATTGAACTGCACCCCTGGCTGCAGCAGAGCAGGTTGCGGACTTTTCACGAGCAACTCGGAATCCGCACCGAGGCGTGGAGCCCCCTTGGCCGCGGGCAGGTACTTGCGGACCCCGCCATCCTCTCGCTGTCTGAAAAGTACAGCCGCACGCCGGCCCAGATCATTCTGCGATGGCATCTACAGTTGGGAAACCTGGTGATCCCCAAAGCAAGCACGTCGGGGCGGATCAAGGAAAACTTCGCCGTCTTCGATTTCGATCTGGACGCCGCGGACATGGACGGCATGGCAGCACTCGAACGCCATCATCGAACGGGATCACACCCGGACAACGTGAAGTAGGGACCAAACGTATGGACAACGTGGACACCACACACTCCACGCCGGGGGCACACCCCTCCCTTGGCGCGCAGGCCGCCAACGAATTCTTCAGCACAACCCTGCCGGGCAGGACGAGCGCCTCCGGCGTCGAAGTGGACGGCAGCAAGGTTGCGTACTGGACGTACCAACCGGTCCGCGTCACGCCGAAGACCCGCACCATCCTGGTCATCCATGGGTTCCGGGGAGACCACCACGGATTGCTGCGAGTGGCCGATCACCTTCCCGAAATGCGCATTATCATGCCGGACCTGCCTGCCTTCGGGAGCTCGGAACCCTTCCACGAGGACGAACACACCGTTGAACGCTATGGAAAGTTCATCTCCGGTTTCATGAGCGCACTTGGTTTGGATGACAACACTGTGCTGCTGGGCCACTCCTTCGGCTCAATCGTCGCCAGCCACTTTGCCGCGGCGAATCCGGGAGCCATCTACCCGCTGATCCTCATCAACCCCATTGCCGCTCCGGCGTTGGAGGGTCCCAAAGGCATCATGACCAAGCTGGCGGTGCTCTACTACCAGGTATCCGCCAAACTTCCCCGCCCGCTGGGACTTGCCGTCCTTCGCAACCGGATGATCGTTCGCATCATGAGCATCACCATGGCCAAAACCAAAGACAAGAACCTTCGCCGTTTCATCCACGGCCAGCACGACGCCTACTTCAGTGCTTTCGCCGACAGGAAGAGCCTGCTCGAATCGTTCAAGGCCTCCGTCTCAGGCAACGTAGCTGAAGTCGCTGAGCAATTGACCCTCCCGGTTCTGCTGATTGCCGGCGAAAAAGATGAGATTGCCACCCTTCCCAACCAGCACAAGCTCATGAAGCGACTACCAGAGGCCACGCTGGAAGTGATTCCCGACGTCGGGCATCTCATCCATTACGAGACGCCGGTTCCGGCCGCTGAAGCAATCCGCACCTTCCTGGAGGAACATCCCGCGTGAAAATTGTCATCGACGCCCGCTTTACCCGAACGGACCATCACGATGGCATCAGCCGCTACGGTTCCAGCCTCATAGCCGCAACATCCAAAATCGCCGATGTCACCATGCTCATCAGCGACAAGCGGCAACTGGCCCTACTGCCGGACGTCCCATACGTGATGGTCAACAGCCCGCTGTCACCCTTGGAATTGTTCGTGGCCCGCAAAGTCAACCCCTTGGGCGCTGACGTGGTGGTGTGTCCCATGCAGACCATGGGAACCTTGGGCCGCAAGTACGGGCTGGTCCTGACCCTGCACGACCTCATTTACTACGAACACCCGGCTCCTCCGGGCTTCCTGCCCGCACCGGTGCGCTTGCTCTGGAGGCTATACCATAAGGCGTTCTGGCCTCAGCGGCTTTTGCTCAACCGCGCGGACATTGTGGCCACCATCAGCCGCACCACTGAGGCCCTCATGGCGAAGTACAAGCTGACAAAGCGTCCGGTTCGCATCGTAGGGAACGCACCCCAACCCGGTCAAACACCTCGGGACCCTGAAGCCGGCGCAGAGAAGTCGCTGCTCTACATGGGTTCGTTCATGCCCTACAAGAACGTGGAAACCATGATCCGGGGGATGTCCGGGCTGGAGGATTACACCCTGCACTTGCTCAGCCGGATCACTCCCCAACGCAAAGCTGAATTGGAGGCGTTGGTTCCCTCCGGAGCCAAGGTGGTGTTCCACAACGGTGTCACTGACACCGAATACGACGAACTGCTACTGCGGGCCACCGCACTGGTCAGCCTGTCACGAGCTGAAGGATACGGCTTGCCGCTGGTGGAGGCCATGGCCTTGGGCACTCCCGTTATAGCAAGTGATATCCCCATCTTCCGTGAAGTGGGCGGTGACGCAGTGAGCTACGTCCACCCCGAATCGGCGGCGGAATTCGCTGCGGCTGTAACTGCGCTCGGCGAGGACTCTCTCTGGAAGGAGCGTTCCCGGTCTTCGGTGGAACGCGCTGCGCAATTCAACTGGGACGAATCGGCCCGGCAGCTGCTGGCTGCCGCCCAGGAAGTCGTGGCTGGACGTCAACGCAATCAGCGTTAACGCAAGGCCCCGGCGGGGCTAGAGGATGTCCACCCCGTCCAAACGCAACTGCACCGGCCCGGACGTGCGCTTGGCAGCGCTGGCGACTTTCACAGCCCGCATGGCACGGGTGGTTTCTGCGGCATCTGCGTAGGGAATGAAGTAGAGCGTCCTGACGTCCGCATCGGCCTCGCCGGCAGACGGTTGCGCGCCGGAGAACAGCTGAATCGGGGCGGGCCCCGCGCTGCGGAGTTTGGTGCCCCGCGGCGCGCTGGCGTCGAAGGCTTCGGCAAAATGCACGACGTCGGCCCTCGACCCGGTCACGGATGCCACCCGCACCGCTGGCGGCAGCTGCAGTTCCTTTCGGAGGGCCAGTTCGCGTGAGGCGAAGCCGGCGGCATCCCACCGCAACAGTGCTCCCGTCGCCGCGGTGTCGTCGGCAGTAATCACCACGAGGCCCCCTTGGCCGGCCGGCTTCACGAGGGAGGCGGCATTGAACCACCGGCGGACGGTGTCCTCCCCTGCGCGAAGGTTCTCGCGCCGGAGCAATGAGTTGCCGTCCAGCAACAGGGCTGCCGCGTAACCGTTGGGGGCAACCGGTTCAGCGCCCACCGTAGCAACCACCAGGGCGGGAGTATCAGGGACAGTTGCTTTGATGTGCTCGCCTGAAGAGGTGACCACGGCTTTGCCGGGGAAGGCGCGCCCCAGTTCCTCAGCAGTCCTCATAACCCCCGCCGCTCCCCGGCGCAGCCGTGTCCCGCTGCAGTGGCTGCAGCGCCATTGCGGGGCGGGTGTGGAGCACCAGCGGCATGCGGGCATGGCGGAACTGCTGGATACTGCCAAGGGGCCTTGGCAGGCATTGCACCGCGCGAGTTCCCGGCACGTCTCACACACTAAGGACGGGGCGTATCCGGCCCGGGCCACCTGGACCAGGACAGGGCCCACCTCTAAGCCTTCCTTCGCCGCCCGCCACGCCGCGCCGGGCAGACGCGCGATGCGCGCCAAAGGGTCACGTTCTTGTTCGAAGCTGTCCGCAGTGTTGAGAACCCTGGGTGCCGTGGCGCGGACAGTAGGTCGCGGAGCTTCAATGGGCACCGCCCACTGCATCTCAACAAGGCGTTGGAGTTCGGTGCTTCGACTGTGCGAGGCCATCAGACACGCAGCGTTCTCCTGCTCCGCACGCAACAACAAGACTTCCCTGGTGTGCGCATAAGGAGCCCGTTGCTCAATGTGGAGGTCGTCGCCGTCGTCCCAGCACACCACTAAACCTAGATCGTGTACGGGGGCATAAGCCGCCGAACGAGTGCCGATAGCCACTCCCGCTGCACCGCTCAGAAGCCTGAGAAAGTTCCTGTAGCGGGGAGTTTGCCCGTCATCAGCAGTTAGCCGGGCGACGTCGGATGCGGGCAGGACGTTGCCAAGCGCTACCTCCAACCGCTCAAGATCGCGGTAATCCGGCACCACCACCACCGCGCCGCGTCCTGAGGAACGAACCGTGGCGACTGCCGTAGCGACCAAAGCCGGCCAACCATCGGGCCCGAATCCCTGAAGAGCAGTGAGCACTGCTTTGGGGGAACCGCCGCTTCCGAGGTGCTGCAGATATGGCTCACCATTGCCGTAAGAAGACCATGCTTTTGCCCCGGTGTCCGGCTTCAGGTCAACCACGCCCGCGTTCAGCTCGCCGGCCAGCAGTTCCTTCTCCACTTTGGCTACCCGCGGCGGAATTGCGGTTCGAAGGACATCGCTGCGGGTTCCGGCGTATCGGGCAGCGACGGTGCCTGCCAACTCCATGACGGCCGGGGTGAGGACCGCAACCGGCGAGACCACTTTGTGCAGGGTGCTCAGGGGTGCGGCAGCATCCGAATCTGCGCGCCGTTCGATGATGTAGCCGTTGAGCTCCTGGCCGTTGAACTTGACCTTCACCCGGACGCCAGGCACAGCCACCTCGCCAAGCCCGGCTGGAACGCTGTAGTCGAAGGGCCTGTCCAAATGGGGCAGGGACGACTCGAGCACCACCCGCGCCACCGGATTTTCTGCCGCGAGTGGCGGACCATCGGCCGCCGCGCGATCCGGAAAGCCCTGCAGCAACGAGGGTTGAAGCAACGACGGCTGGGCCTCGTGTCCTGCCATGCACTTCACCTCCACCTCTGAGCGTGGAAAAACCCACGCATTCTTAACCCGGGATGCCCGCAGCGGGATCGACCCGCTGCGGGCATCTCTGTGGCACCAGCCAATCATGGGGCACTGACATTACAGGGTGCCCCTGCAAAAACAGGTCAGGCGTTGAAGTATTCCTTCAGATCGGCCACCCGGTCCAGGCGTTCCCACGTGAAATCGGGGTCGTCGCGACCAAAATGACCGTGCGCCGCCGTCTTGGCGTAGATGGGACGCTTGAGATCAAGGGCATCAATGATGGCACGCGGGCGGAGGTCGAACAACTCGTTGATCGCTTCGCTGATGCGGGCCGGGTCAACGGTTTCCGTGCCGAAAGTCTCTACGTAGGTTCCAACCGGGCGTGCCTGGCCGATTGCGTAGGCAATTTGAATCTCAGCTCGCTTGGCCAGTCCTGCCGCCACCACGTTCTTGGCGACCCAGCGCATGGCATAAGCCGCTGATCGGTCAACTTTGGACGGATCCTTGCCTGAGAACGCGCCGCCACCGTGGCGGGAGAATCCGCCGTAAGTGTCCACAATGATCTTGCGGCCAGTGAGCCCGGCGTCGCCTACGGGACCACCAATGACGAAGGCGCCCGCAGGGTTGAGGATATTCGCAGTGTGCGAGATATCGAGGTTGGACGCGGACATGACGGGATCAATCACGTAGCTGGCCAAGTCCGCACGAAGCTGCTCAAGGCTTGCCTCTTCGGCGTGCTGGCTGGAGATAACCACCGTTTCCACGGACACCGGCCGATCGCCGTCGTATCCTACCGTGACCTGCGTCTTGCCGTCCGGGCGAAGGTAGGCCAGCTCGCCGTTCTTGCGGACCTCGGTGAGACGTTCAGACAGACGGTGGGCGAGCCAGATGGGCGTAGGCATGTAAGACGCCGTCTCATCGCTGGCATAGCCAAACATGATTCCCTGATCGCCCGCACCCTGGAGATCGTAATCGTCCTCCTGGCGGCCTTCACGGGCCTCAAGTGAGTTGAACACACCACCGGCGATGTCGTTGGACTGTTGGCCGATGGACACTGACACGCCGCAGCGGGCTCCGTCGAATCCGTTGGCGGACGAGTCGTAGCCGATGCCCAGGATGGTCTCGCGGACAATCTGCGGAATTTCCACGTAAGCGTCGGTGGTGACCTCACCGGCCACGTGCACCAAGCCCGTGGTGGCCATGGTTTCAACGGCCACACGGGACTCAGGATCAGCGGCCAGCAGCGCGTCCAGGATGGAGTCGCTGATTTGGTCGCAGATCTTGTCCGGGTGCCCTTCAGTGACAGACTCGGACGTGAAGAGCCGGAGCTTGGACGGGGTGCCATGGTGTTCATGGTGCAGCGGTAAAGTCACTCGACCACCTTACTGGGTTGCGGGACGGCGGGATCTGCCGTGTGTCCCTTTGCTAAGAATTCGGGTGTGGGCTCAGTTACATGGCCGGGAATACCCGTGTGAGTTCAGTCCCCACCCGGTCGATCACAGCAGCGGCGACGTCGGCCTTTGAGCCGGCGGCCGACTCCGGTTCGGCTCCATGACCGGACAGAATGACCACAGAGTTCTC
Source organism: Arthrobacter sp. 9V (assembly GCF_902506065.1). GTDB lineage: Bacteria > Actinomycetota > Actinomycetes > Actinomycetales > Micrococcaceae > Arthrobacter. Next base: position 1,921,697 of record NZ_LR732912.1, on the reverse strand, counting down.
ATCCTGTCCGAAGACGCGGCCAATGCCCACCTGGTTTACCACCAGGAGATCGCAACCCTTGCGCTTGAGCTTGGCAGTTGCATGTTCCAGGACGTCGCCTTGGGCATCGCCCGTTTCGGCTGCGAAACCCACAATCAGCTGCTGGCCGCCCTCTGCATTGCGACGCTCCACCAGTTCGTGCAGGATGTCCGGGTTCCGGATCAAACGCACAACAGGGGCATCCTCGCCGTCCACCTTTTTGATCTTGGTATCCGAGACCTCCGCCGGACGGAAATCCGCCACGGCAGCGGCCATAATGACGACGTCGGAGTCCACTGCCGCCTCAAGCGCGGCCTCGCGTAGTTCCAAGGCGGATTCAACGCGGACAAGCTCCACTCCGGCAGGCGGCTGGACGTCCATGTGCGCGGCGAGGAACCTCACCGTTGCCCCGGCTGCCAAAGCCGCCGCGGCCAACGCGACGCCCTGCTTGCCGGAGGATCGGTTACCCAGGAAACGGACGGGATCCAAAGCTTCACGGGTCCCACCGGCCGAAATGGTGACGGTGCGTCCGGCCAAGGATGCATGCGGGGCAGGTGTCGCGTTTTCTCCGCTGTCCAGGGAAGGTCCGGCCAAAGCCATGGAAGCTGCAAAGATGGCTTCGGGCTCGGGCAGACGGCCCGGGCCGGAATCGGCACCCGTCAGGCGCCCGGAGGCGGGCTCCAACACCGTGACGCCGCGGCTGCGCAGGGTCTCCACGTTGGCCCGGGTTGCGGCATGCTGCCACATTTCCGTGTGCATGGCAGGAGCAAACAGAACCGGCCCGTGGGCCATCAGGAGCGTGTTGGTGAGGAGGTCGCCCGCTTGTCCGGTTGCAGCTTTGGCAAGGAGATCGGCGGTGGCCGGAGCAACCACGATCAAGTCGGCCTCATGCCCCAAGCGGACATGGTTGACCTTCTCGACGTCGTCAAAGACGCTGTTGCTCACAGGGTTGCCGGAGAGGGCTTCCCAGGTGGCCACTCCGACAAATCGGGTGGCAGCTTCCGTGGGAATGACCGTCACCTTGTGACCGGCTTCAGTAAAAAGCCGGAGGAGCGATGCAACCTTGTAGGCTGCGATCCCTCCCCCGACTCCGAGGACTATGCGCACGTGACCTCCGTCAACAGGCAGTCTTTGTTATTCTGCGGGCTCGATCGGTGTGGAAACCAGCAGGCCTTCGTTGATCTCGCGCAAGGCGATGGACAGTGACTTCTCGTTCAGCTTGGTGTCAACCAACGGACCGACGTACTCGAACAGGCCCTCGTGCAGCTGTGCATAGTAGGCGTTGATCTGGCGGGCGCGCTTGGCGCCGAAGATGACCAGGCCGTACTTGGAATCAGCAGCCTCAAGCAGCGAATCGATCGGCGGGTTGATGATGCCTTCAAGGTTCGTGGACACGAATTCTCCAAATTTTAGCGGGCCAACAAGTGCAAGCGCTTAGCGCTGGTGCGGGGTAAGCCCCATGAGTGAAACAAGCTCGTCCGCTGCCCGGCGTACGTCGTCATTGATGACGGTGTGGTCAAACTCCGGTTCAGCAGCAAGTTCCAGTTTAGCGGTTTCCAGCCTGCGCTGCTGTTCCTCGGGTGTTTCTGTGCCGCGGCCCACCAGGCGGCGCACCATTTCGTCCCAGCTGGGCGGTGCCAGGAACACGAAATTTGCATCCGGGACGGCCGCTTTGACCTGCCGTGCGCCTTGGAGGTCGATCTCCAGAAGCACCGACTTGCCGTCGGCGATGGCCGCGTCAACGGTGCTGCGGAGGGTTCCGTAGCGATTCTGCCCATGCACTACGGCCCACTCCAGCAGCTCACCATCGGCCACCAGGGAGTCGAACTCCTCAGCGGACTTGAAGAAGTAGTGAACCCCGTCTTTTTCACCCGGACGCGCAGCCCGCGTTGTCGCCGAAACTGAGAGCCAGACCTCCGGGTAGTTGTCCCTGATGTAAGTGGATACGGTTCCCTTGCCAACGGCAGTGGGGCCTGCAAGGACAGTCAGTCCGGGTTTCTTGCTCACGGATTCCTTCGGGGAGATGCGTTAAACGCTTTGTTGGGTATCCATAAAATCTACCAGCGCCCGGGCCTGATGAATTCCCAACCCCCTGATGCGCCGGGATCCTGCAATCCCTATCTCCGCCATGATCCCGGCAGCCCTGACCGGGCCAATGCCAGGCAGGGCCTCCAACAATTCCACCACCCTCATGCGCGCAATCGCGTCATCGGTAGCTCCGGAGGAAATCAACTCCGCGACGCTCACCTCACCGCGCTTGAGTCTTTCCTTGGCGGCGGCACGCACGGCCCGCGCCTTGGCAGCCTTCTCAAGCGCATCGGAACGCTCCTGCGGTGTCAGCTCTTTAAGGCCCACTGCCAAACCCCTGTCAGATCGCATTGTGATCCAGATCACGCGGACTGATCCTGAACCTACCGGCAGGGGCTCCGTTGCGCAATGAGTTGAACCAACGCTCTAGGAAAGCAGTCCCCGCAGCGTCTCTTCTGTTGCGGCACGGAGATCTGCCACGGAAGGACCCGCGGACAGAATCCCCCGGCTGGAGGTGGCCAGGACCGTGGGATAAGCATCGCCGAACGTCGCTCGCAGATCAGCAGGAGTGGCCCCCTGGGCACCAAGTCCCGGGGCAAGGATCGCGCCGCGGACCGGACCAAGGTCGATGTCCAGGTCCTCAAGCGCGGAGCCGATGGTGGCGCCGACAACCAAGCCAACGGAACCCAGGGCTCCGCTGTAGCGCTGGTTTTCAGCTGCAGTTGCGGCCACAATCCTGCGCGCTACCGAATCGCTCCCCCCAACGTGCTGCACGGACTTTCCTTCAGGATTGGAGGTCAGCGCAAGCACGAACACTCCCCTGCCGTGCTGCGCCGCGAGATCAAGGGCAGGGCGCAACGACTCAAATCCCAGGTACGGGCTCAGCGTTACCGAGTCCGCAGCCAAGGAAGAACCATCCCGCAACCAGGCATCCGCGTAGGCCGCCATGGTGGAGCCGATGTCCCCGCGTTTCGCGTCCGCGATACTCAGCACGCCCGCCTCTGCCGAGGCGGTGAGGGTGCGTTCCAGTACAGCCATGCCGGCCGAGCCGTGGCGCTCATAAAGCGCCACCTGCGGCTTCACCGCGGCAGCGAGGGAAGCCACGGCCTCCACCACCGTCAGCGAGAAACGCTCCAGGCCGGCGACGTCGTCGTTCAGTCCCCATTCAGCCAGGAGCTGCGGGTGGGGGTCGATGCCGACGCAAAGGGGACCGCGGGCCGCCATGGCCGCAGCCAGCCGGGAGCCAAAGGACTCCCGGGCCGGCTGCAGCTCCTGCTGTGGTGAGACAGGCTCAGGCATTGGCCGCTTCCATTGCTGCCTTGAGGTTTGCTGCGTGCTCCTGCAAGCTGGTCACGGACCACTCATAGGTTCGCAGGGCCTCAATGGCCTGCACGGCTGCGTTGAACTCCGCAACGGTGGTGATGCAAGGAATGCCGATGGACGTGGCCGCGGCACGGAGTTCATATCCGTCACTGCGGGCTTCGCCACCGGAGGGCGTGTTGAAGACCATGTCGATCTCGCCCGCGATGACCAAATCAGCAATGGTGCCTTCGCCTTCTGCGCTGCTGCCCTCGGCAACCTTGCGCACCGGAGTCGCCTGGATGCCGTTACGCCGCAGGACGTCAGCGGTGCCACCGGTGGAAACGATCTCGAAGCCCAGGTCCGAGAGGCGCTTGACGCCCATGATCACCGAACGCTTGTCACGGTTGGCTACCGAGACGAAAATCTTGCCTTCGGTGGGCAGGGCGTTGTTGGCCGCTGCCTGGCTCTTGGCGAACGCCGTGTCAAAGTGCTTGTCAATGCCCATGACTTCACCGGTGGAGCGCATCTCAGGGCCGAGCAAGGAGTCCACCACCTTGCCTTCAGGAGTACGGAAACGGCTGAAAGGAAGGACTGCTTCCTTCACGGCAACCGGGGCGTCCAGCGGCAGGGTGGAACCGTCGCCGGTTTCGGGCAGCATCTTGTAGGCGCCGCGGAGCTGGTTGATGGTGACGCCTGTTCCAATGAGCGCAGCCGCCTTGGCCATCTGCACGCCCGTTGCCTTGGAGACGAACGGAACAGTGCGTGAAGCACGCGGATTGGCTTCAAGGACATACAGGACGTCGGAGGCCAGAGCGAACTGGATGTTGATAAGGCCCCGGACGCCAACGCCTTCGGCAATGGCACGGGTTGCCGTGCGCACGCGCTCGATCACGTTGTTGCCCAGGGTGATCGGCGGAAGCACGCAAGCAGAGTCACCGGAGTGAATACCGGCTTCCTCAATGTGTTCCATGATGCCGCCGAGGTACATGTCCGTGCCGTCAAAGAGAGCGTCAACGTCAATTTCGACGGCGTCCTCAAGGAAGCGGTCGATCAGCACCGGGTGGTCCGTGGTGATTTCCGTTGCGTTGGCGATGTATCGGGAAAGGTTTGCTTCGTCGTAGACGATCTCCATGCCGCGGCCGCCCAGGACGTAGGACGGACGGACCAACACCGGGTAGCCGATTTCGTCGGCGATCTTCTTGGCGTCCTCGAAGGATACGGCCGTGCCGTTCTTCGGGGAGGTCAGTCCGGCCTCATCCAGGACGCGGGCGAAAGCGCCGCGGTGCTCCGCGAGGTCGATAGCTTCCGGCGAGGTACCCAGGATGGGTACCCCGGCGTCGGCGAGCTGCTGCGCCAGCTTCAGCGGGGTCTGGCCGCCGAGCTGCACGAAGACGCCCATTACCCCACCCGTGCGCTCTTCGGCGGCGATGACCTCAAGGACATCCTCAAGGGTCAACGGCTCGAAATAGAGGCGGGTGGAGACGTCGTAGTCCGTGGAGACAGTCTCCGGGTTGCAGTTGACCATCACAGTCTCATAGCCGGCCTTGCGCAGCGCCATGGAGGCGTGGACGCAGGAGTAATCGAACTCGATGCCCTGGCCAATGCGGTTGGGGCCGGAGCCAAGGATGATCACCGAGGGCTTGGCGTGCAGGCCAACTTCATCTTCCTCGTCGTAAGAGGAGTAGTGGTACGGGGTGTAGGCGGCGAACTCGGCGGCACAGGTATCCACCGTCTTGTACACCGGACGGATGCCCAAGGCCTGGCGGACGCCGCGGACTACAGCCTCGTTGTTGTGCGTCAGAGCACCGATCTGCTCGTCGGAGAAGCCATGGCGCTTGGCGTTGCGCAGCATTTCCTCAGTAAGAACGCCGGCCTTGCGGATTTCCTGCGCGGTTTCGTTGAGGAGCTGCAGCTGGTCAAGGAACCAGGGATCGATCTTTGTGGCCTCGAAGAGGTCTTCCACCGTGGCGCCGCCCAGAAGCGCACGCTGCACCTGGTGCAGGCGGTCCGTTGTGGGGCGCTTGGCTTTCTCGATGAGTTCGGCAACCTCGTACTCCGGCACAGAGCTGAAGTCGAGCTGCGAGCCCTTCTGCTCCAAAGAACGAAGGGCCTTCTGCAGGGCTTCGGTGAAGTTACGGCCCATGGCCATGGCTTCACCCACGGACTTCATGGTGGTGGTCAGTGTGTTGTCCGCGGCCGGGAACTTCTCGAAAGCAAAGCGCGGAACCTTCACCACTACGTAGTCCAGCGTGGGCTCAAACGAGGCCGGCGTCTTCTGCGTGATGTCGTTGGGGATTTCGTCCAAGGTGTACCCCAGGGACAACTTCGTGGCGATCTTGGCGATGGCGAAGCCGGTTGCCTTGGAGGCCAACGCAGAGGACCGGGATACGCGCGGGTTCATCTCGATGACCACTACACGGCCCGTGGCGGGATCAATGGCGAACTGGATGTTACAGCCGCCGGTGTCTACGCCGACTTCGCGGATCACGGCGATGGAGACATCGCGCAGCTTCTGGTACTCGCGGTCCGTCAGGGTCAACGCCGGAGCAACCGTGATGGAATCACCGGTGTGGACACCCACGGGATCGAAGTTCTCGATGGAGCAGACAACAACGACGTTGTCGTTCTTGTCGCGCATCATCTCCAGCTCGTATTCCTTCCAACCGAGGATGCTCTCTTCGAGCAGGACTTCGGTGGTGGGGCTGTACTGGAGGCCCTGGCCGACAATTCGGCGGAGATCGTCCTCGTTGTAGGCCAAGCCCGAGCCCAGGCCGCCCATGGTGAAGGAAGGACGGACAACCATGGGGTAGCCGAGGTCCTCGGCAGCGGCAAAGGCCTCGTCCATGGTGTGGATGATGTGGCTGCGTGCTGATTCGGCACCGCAACGCTCCACCACGCCCTTGAACTTCTCACGGTCTTCACCGAGTTCAATCGCGGCAATGTTGGCGCCGATGAGCTCCACGTTGTACTTCTCCAGCACACCGTTCTTGTCCAGTGCGATGGCAGTGTTCAAGGCGGTCTGGCCACCCAGGGTGGGCAGGATGGCGTCCGGACGCTCCTTGGCGATGATCTTCTCCAGCACCTCAGGAGTGATGGGCTCCACGTAGGTGGCATCAGCGAACTCGGGGTCGGTCATGATGGTGGCCGGGTTGGAGTTCACGAGGATGACGCGGAGGCCCTCCTCCTTGAGGACGCGAAGGGCCTGGGTGCCGGAGTAATCGAACTCGGCCGCCTGGCCGATCACAATGGGGCCGGAACCGATGACAAGGACGCTCTTGAGATCTGTACGCTTGGGCATTACTTCGTGTCCTCAGTCTTGGAATCGGTGGAGTTGGCGCCTGTGGCCTTGGACTTGGTGTCGGCCATGAGGTCGATGAAGCGGTCAAAGAGGTAGGCGGCATCGTGCGGCCCGGCCGCGGCTTCGGGGTGGTACTGGACCGAGAACGCGGGGATGTCGAGGCAGGCGAGTCCTTCGACGACGTCGTCGTTCAAGGAGACGTGGCTGACTTCCACACGTCCGAAGCGCTCTTCCGGCGCCACAGTGGAACCATTGAGCGGCGCGTCAACGGCGAAGCCGTGGTTCTGCGAGGTGATCTCCACCTTGCCCGTGCGGCGGTCCATGACGGGCTGGTTGATGCCGCGGTGGCCGTAACGGAGCTTGTAGGTGCCAAAGCCCAGCGCCCGGCCCAGGATCTGGTTACCGAAGCAGATGCCAAAGTACGGAAGTTTTTCGTCAAGTACCGAACGCAGCAGGGAGACCTGGTGGTCTGCCGTGGCGGGGTCGCCTGGTCCGTTGGACATGAAGAAGCCGTCCGGCTTGACCGCATTGACATCTTCCAGGGTGGAGGTGGCGGGCAGGACGTGAACGCGCACCCCACGCTCTGCAAAGCGCACCGGTGTCATTGCCTTGATGCCAAGGTCAACAGCCGCGATGGAGAAGCGTGGCTCGCCTTCCCAGCCGTGGTCCTTGGGTTCCACAACATAGGCCTCATCAATGGAGACTTCCTCAGCCAGCGCTGCACCTTCCATGGGAGCGCTGGCCAGGACGGCGTTCAGAAGCTCCTTGTCGGTGGCCTGTGCAGCCTCACCGGAGAAAATACCTGCACGCATGGTCTTGTGCTCGCGAAGGTGCCGGGTGATGGCACGGGTGTCAACGCCCTGGATGCCAACGATTCCTTGCTCCACCAACTCTTCATCGAGGCTGCGCTCGGAGCGCCAGTTGGAGGGTCGGCGTGCTGCATCGCGCACGATGTAGCCGGCCACCCAGATGCGGCGCGATTCAGCGTCTTCGCTGTTGACTCCGGTGTTTCCGATGTGCGGGGCAGTCTGGACCACCAACTGACGGGCGTAGGAGGGGTCTGTGATGGTCTCCTGGTAGCCGGTCATGCCGGTGGCGAAGACTGCCTCACCCAGAGCGGTTCCCTGGGCTCCGTAGCTGCGGCCGCGGAACATGCGGCCGTCTTCGAGCACGAGTACTGCTGCTGAGGGGGTGGGGGCGGTGGCTGCGTTACTATCCGTCACTTTATTACTTTCCACTATCGGCATCTGCCTGAGGGGCTGCGGAGATCAATTCTTGGAGGGCTTCGAGGAGGAGCTGTTTGTCGGTGGCATGCCTGGAACGGAATCCAGTGTCCAGTTCACGGGAGCCCAGCTTCCAGTTGATGACCAGTAGTCCGTCTTTTTCGACGAACTTTCCGGCCATGCCGTTGGTTTCGCGGCTATCCACCAGTGCGGAGCGCGGGATAAAGATCGGCGCGGCACCGGACCGGTCGAACAGCACGCCTTCAGCGTGAATGCTCAGTTCCGCGTTGGTACGGATACCCAAGCCCTGGACTGCTATCCGGTCCAGCCAGTCGCCGGCCGTGGTGGTGGCCACGTACTGGCCCTCCGCCACCACCGTGGCCGGTGTCAGCTGCCCGGGCACTTCGGGGAGGCGTTCGACGTCGGCTTGTCGCCTCAGCCGGTTCCGCCAACCCCACCAGATCATCGCCAGGACGAGGACGATCAGCGGCACCGTGATGAGCACGGTCAGTGTTTGGTTATCCATTAGTTACTGCTGACTGCCGGGTACCTGTAAGGCGTGTTGAGCTGACCGTCGAGGACAGTGGGGTGGCCTTTGAAGAAGGTGGCCACCACGGATCCGGGCAGCTCCTTGCCCTTGAACGGTGAATTGCGGCCCATGGTTGCCATTTTATGCGGGTCAACCGTCCAACGCGCAGCCGGATCCACCAGGATGACGTTGGCAGGTTCGCCAACCTCCAACGGACGGCCCTGATCAGCGACGCGCCCGATGACTGCAGGCGTGAAGGAGGTAACCCTGGCGAAATCAGCCCAGGTCATGAGGCCGGTTTCGATCATGGTCTCCTGCACGACCGACAGTGCGGTTTCAAGGCCGGTCATGCCCATGGCCGCTTGCGCCCATTCACATTCCTTGTGCTCGCTGGGGTGGGGGGCGTGGTCGGTTCCCACGACGTCGATGGTGCCATCGGCCAGGCCCTCCCGGAGCGCCTGAACGTCGGCATCGGTGCGCAGCGGCGGGTTGACCTTGTAGACCGGATCGTAGCTGCGGACCAGTTCATCAGTGAGCAGCAGGTGGTGCGGGGTGACCTCGGCAGTAACATTGATCCCCCGCGCTTTGGCCCAACGCACGATTTCCACCGAACCTGCCGTGGAAACGTGGCAAACATGCAGGCGCGAACCAACGTGCTTGGCCAGCAGGACATCGCGGGCAATGATGCTTTCCTCGGCAACAGCGGGCCAGCCGGTGAGTCCAAGCACTGCCGAGACAGTGCCTTCGTTCATCTGTGCCCCGGCGGTAAGGCGGGGTTCCTGCGCGTGCTGGGCCACTACGCCGTCGAACGCTTTGACGTATTCCAAGGCACGGCGCATCAGGACGGGATCGTGGACGCAGATGCCGTCATCGGAGAACATCCGGACCTGGGCACGGGAGTCCGCCATGGCGCCCAGTTCTGCCAGTTGCTCTCCGGCCAGCCCCACAGTGACTGCACCAACCGGGCGGACATCCACCCAGCCCGAGGCACGGCCGAGGCTGTGAACCTGCTCCACCACGCCGGCAGTGTCTGCCACCGGGTTGCTGTTGGCCATGGCGTGGACAGCGGTGAAACCACCCAGGGCAGCAGCACGGGTGCCGGTCTCTACGGTCTCGGCGTCTTCGCGGCCGGGTTCGCGCAAGTGGGTGTGGACGTCAACCATGCCCGGCAGCGCAACGAGGCCCTGGGCGTCGATCACAGTCGCGCCATCGGCGGAAAGGTTTTTGCCCCGTGCTTCAATGATGCCGTCGCGGATCAAGAGGTCTTCAGCTTCGCCGCCGAGGATGGCGGCCCCACGGATCAAGTAGGTGTTCTCGGCCATCAGTTGGTCTCCTTTGTGGACTGGCTTACGTTCGAGGCGGCTTCACGGGAATCCCCGGAGAGCAGCAGGTAAAGGGCGGCCATGCGGACCGAAACACCGTTTCGCACCTGGGCGAGCACGGTTGAACGCGGAGAGTCGGCGGCCGCCGATGAAATCTCCAAGCCGCGGTTCATGGGGCCGGGGTGCATGATGATGGTGTCTTTCATGCCCAGATCATCCAGTGCCCGGAGCCTTGCGTCATCGAAACCCCAGCGGCGTGAGTACTCACGGGTTGAGGGGAAGAACGAGGCGTTCATCCGCTCCCCCTGGACTCGCAGCATCATCATGGCGTCTATTCCCGCTTCCAGGGTCTGGTCCAGGTTGTAGCTGACCTTGCAAGGCCAATGCTCGACGCCGATGGGCAGCAGGGTAGGCGGCGCCACCAGAGTCACCTCGGCTCCAAGGGTCCTGAGCAACCAGACATTGGAACGGGCAACGCGCGAGTGCAGGACATCACCGGCAATCGCTACCCGCATACCTTTGAGGTCCGCCCCAGTGGACTCGGTGCCGTTGACCTGCGACCAATGCCGGCGCATGGTGAACGCGTCCAGCAGGGCCTGGGTGGGGTGCTCATGGGTGCCGTCGCCCGCGTTGATGACCGCAGCGTCTATCCAATCGGTGGCAGCAAGCCGGTGAGGCGCGCCAGAGGCCCAGTGACGGATCACAACGGCGTCCGCGCCCATGGCTGCCAGTGTCTGCGCCGTGTCCTTGAGTGACTCTCCCTTGGAAACCGAGGAGCCCTTGGCGGCGAAGTTGATGACATCGGCTGAGAGTCGCTTGGCTGCGGCCTCAAAGGAGATGCGGGTACGGGTTGAGTCCTCAAAAAAGAGGTTCACCACCGTCCGGCCGCGGAGTGCCGGTAGTTTCTTCACTTCACGCTCGCCGACGGCGGACATTTCCTCGGCCGTGTCCAGAACGCGGATGGCATCGAAAAGACTGAGGTTCTCGGTGGAAAGGAGATGCTTCACTTGCCGGCCTCGATAACTACCTCGTTGACGGGCACGCCGTCCACGGAGTCGATCTCCTCCAGGTGGACCCGGACCTTTTCCGATGAGGAAGTGGGCAGGTTCTTGCCAACGTGATCTGCCCGGATGGGAAGCTCGCGGTGTCCCCTGTCCACCAGCACTGCAAGACGCACAATCCGAGGGCGGCCAAGATCAACCAAGGCGTCCAAAGCGGCGCGAATCGTCCGACCTGAGTACAGGACGTCGTCAATCAGGACAACAACTTTGTTATCGATGCCTGACAACGGCAGCCGGGTGTGGCGCGGGGGCCGCGTAGGCTGGTGGGAAAGATCATCCCGGAACATGGTGACATCCAACTGGCCCACCATGGTGTCTGCATTTACCGTGGGGTCAGCTGCAGCGATCTTGTTGGCAAGCCGCACGGCCAGCGGATAACCGCGGCTGGGAATGCCCAACAGAACCAGGTCCTGGGAGCCTTTATTGGCTTCGAGGATCTCGTGGGCGATACGAGTGAGCGCACGATCAATGTCCGCCTGATTGAGAACAACCCGCGACGGCACGTGCGCTGAAGTGACTTCAGTCATCGCTCGTCTCCCCTTTCCCCGCCTCACGGGACGGAATTAAAAAAGGAATATTTGCTTTTCAAAGCTACCACAGCGCCCCTTGCCCACCCTCACCCGGGTCAGCCACGAGCAGTGAGTTTAAGCTCACAGTCCATGCGGTGGAATAGGCTCTTGCCCATGACCACGAACCACCACGGCCACCCAGGCGGACAACCCTATCCGCGGCCTTACTTGGAGCCTGGCGCAAACCCTACGTGGATCGGCCGCGTTCAGCCCGGGAATTACCAACCGGCCCCCGGTAATCCGGCAACGCTCCCCCGGCAACCTTGGGCCGTGCCACCAGCTCCGCAAGCACGTCGGTCCCGGGGTACGCTCCCCCTGCTCATCGGGGCAACCGTCCTGATCCTGTGCAGCCTGTTCCTGGTGGTGCCGTTTCTGCTGGGCAACACCGGCATCACCGGCTTTGTGATCGGCTTCATCGCTTCCCTGATTCCACTCTCCGTGGTGCTCTTGACGGTACGCCTGATCGATCGCTGGGAGCCCGAGCCCAAAAGGCTTCTGTGGTTCGCGTTTACGTGGGGTGCCGCGGTTTCCATTGCCGGGACGCTTCTCATCCAGCCGCTCTTCGCCCTTGCCGCCCCCACCTCCAGTGAAGAGGCATTCACCTACTTCATGGCCACGGTCCAAGCGCCCATCGTGGAGGAATTCACCAAGTCACTCGGACTGCTGGTCCTGATCCTTGCCGCACGGAAGTACTTTGACGGTCCTGTTGATGGGGTGGTGTTTGCGTTCACCATCGCCGCCGGTTTCGCTTTCACGGAAAACATTCTCTACTTCGGCCGCGAAATAGCGTCCTCCTCCGATCCAAGCACCGACCTCATCCGCATCTTCATCCTCCGGGGTGTCATGTCACCGTTCGCGCACGCAGTCTTCACGGGCACAACCGGACTGATCATGGGCTTCGCCGCCCGCAAGTGGCATTCAGGATATGCAATCCTGGCCTTCTTCGTCGGCTTGCTGCCCGCGATGTTCCTGCACAACCGATGGAACAGCATGGGCCAGAACTTCCTGGTGGAGTACTTCGTAGTCCAGGTCCCGATCTTCCTCGTGGCAGCAGCGGGCATCATCCTGCTCCGCGTCGCTGAAGGAAAACTGACGCGGCAACGGCTCCTCGAATACGCCCGGGCGGGCTGGTTCACTCCGGCAGAAGTCGAAATGCTGGCTACCTCACAAGGGCGGCGGCATGCTATCCGCTGGGCGTCCTCGCGCGGGCGTGGCAGCGAGATGAAGTCGTTCATCAAGGGGGCCACAGCACTGGCGTTTACCCGGCAGCGGATACTGAGCGGCCGCGACGTCCACGTCCATCAGCACGACGAGCTCGAACTTCTCATGACCATCCCCACACTCAGGGCAGCAGTTCTCCAATAACGCAAAAGAACCCGCATCCAGTGGATGCGGGTCCTTTTGCGTTTATGGCGTCTAACTCATCACACGAAGAGTGCTTAAGCGAGGAGCGACGGCTTGAGCTTCTGCAGGCGGCCAAGGAGCCCATTGATGAAGGCGGGCGACTCATCTGTGGACATGGTCTTGGCCAGAGCCACAGCTTCGCTGACTGCTACGCCGTCCGGAACTTCGTCATTGTAGAGAAGCTCCCATGCACCAATGCGGAGAATGATGCGGTCAACAGACGGCATGCGCTCCAGCGTCCACCCTTGGGCGTACGTCTGCAGGAACTCATCGATGGTGGCCTGCATGGAAACAACACCCTCGACGATTTCCACGGTGTAGGGGTTGATGACAAGATCCGTCTTCTCCCGGCGGGCTGTCATCGCGTCGAAAGCTGAAACGGAACGTTGCTCCGCTTCGAAAAGTACTTCAAGCGCCCTGCTACGGGCTTTACCGCGTGCGCTCACTAGTCGTTGACCCGACCCAAGTAGCTGCCATCCCGGGTGTCGACCTTGACCTTGGTGCCCTGTTCAACAAACAGCGGTACCTGGATTTCGTAGCCGGTCTCGACTGTTGCCGGCTTGGTGCCGGCTGAGGAGCGGTCGCCCTGAAGCCCCGGCTCCGTGTAGGTGATTTCGAGTACGACGCTCGCAGGCAATTCAATGTACAGCGGCGTGCCCTCGTGGATGGCAATGTTGACCATCTGGTTCTCGAGCATGAAGTTGGTGGCGTCGCCCACAGTCGCGCCGGACACTGTGATTTGGTCGTAGTCCTGAGTGTCCATGAAAACGAAGTCTTCGCCGTCCTGGTACAGGTACTGGTAATCACGGCGGTCAACCGTAGCGGTTTCAATCTTCAGGCCGGCGTTGAAGGTCTTGTCGACCACCTTGCCGGACATCACGTTGCGCATCTTGGTGCGGACGAAGGCGCCGCCCTTGCCAGGCTTGACGTGCTGGAACTCAATGATGTTCCAGAGCTGGCCCTCGAGCTTGAGTACGGTCCCGTTCTTGATGTCGTTTGTGGTTGCCACTCGTATCCTCTGGTTATCGCACTGGTTCTAGCTGCCAGCTATCTATGCCAAGCAGGCGTACCAAACGGCCCGCCAGCGCGTATTTATCAAAAATCCAAGAACCATTCTACCGGCAAATGCGTCCAAGGCTTGCGGGAAGTGTTTCGCCGGGCTTCAGGATGCGAGTTCCAGGACATTCCGGGCCCGTTGAAGGGCTACTGCGGAGGAGTAGATCAACGCGGCATCAGCGGCCATGGCTACCCGCAGGTCCAAAGCTCTGGCGAATTCCTCGGATGCAGCCAGGGCGTTGCCGCTGACGAAGTATGCCCGGCCAAGGTACTGGTGAACAATTGCTTCCTTCGGGCTACCCTGGACATCCTGCAACAGATGCTTGAACAACTGGACAGCACGGTCTAAGCGGTTGGTTGCCCGGTGAACTTCGGCCTCAAAAATCCTCAGCCGGAATGACTCCGGATCTTTATAGCGGGCCTCGGCCAGGAGTTCTGCTGCTTCTTTGGGCTGGTTGTCCAGCAAAAGTGCCATGATCCGATCCGCAGGGTCTTCAGAAGCGGCAAGTGCGGACTCCATGACTTCCTCATTGACAACCACGGGAAGCAAAGTGTCCGGGTTCATCCGGACTCCCGGGAATCCTGCGGTAGGCCAGTCGCTCACGCCTTCACGAAGTGTGACCGTCATGATGCAATCTCCTGGTATGCAGCAAACAGGAGTGAGGTGTCGGGAACTTCCAGGATCCCGGGCTTGGCCACGCCGTCGAGGACAACAAACCGGAGAAGGTCACCGCGGGACTTCTTATCCCGGCGCATCCCGTCCAGAAGGCCCTGCCACCGATCCTTCCGGTATGTAGTGGGCAAACCCAGGCTTTCCAGGATGGTGCGGTGCCGGTCCGCGTCAGCATCGGACAAGCGGCCTACGCTCCGAGACAACTCGGCCGCAAACATCATTCCCACTGAAACAGCGGCCCCGTGACGCCACGAGTAGCGTTCCACGAGCTCAATGGCATGGCCCAGGGTGTGCCCGTAGTTCAGGATTTCGCGGAGGCCGGATTCCTTGAGGTCCTGGGAGACAACATCGGCCTTCACGGAAATGGCACGTTCAATCAGCTCACGGACAACAGAGGATCCCGGGTCCATCACGGAGTCGGTGTTCTTTTCGATGAGGTCCAGGATGGCAGGATCAGCGATGAAGCCGCATTTGATGACCTCGGCCATGCCGGAAATGAGCTCATTCTTCGGCAGGGTCTGGAGCGTATCGAGGTCAGCAAGAACAGCGGCCGGCGGGTGGAACGAGCCCACCAGGTTCTTGCCTTCGGCGGTGTTTATCCCGGTCTTCCCGCCCACCGCAGCATCCACCATGCCCAGCAGGCTGGTGGGCATGTGGATAACTTTGACTCCGCGGAGCCATGTGGCGGCCACAAAGCCGGCAAGGTCAGTTACTGCACCGCCGCCGACTGCCACGATGGCATCAGATCTGGTGAAATCATTCTGGCCCAGCACTTGCCAGCAAAATGCAGCCACCTGAATGTGCTTGCCTTCCTCGGCATCCGGGATTTCAGCCGTGAGTGCCGTGAAACCGGCGGCTTCGAGCTCGTCCCGCACAGTATCGCCGGTCAGGCGGAGCGCCCGTGGGTGGATCACTAAAACGCGTCGGACACGTTCACCAAGCTTGGCCGGCAGGGTGTCCAGCAGGCCCCTGCCCACCACGACGTCGTAGTTTTCGTTAACGGACTGGCCGGTCACCTTGATGACAGTTGCTTCGTTGCTCACTTTTCAACTTCCTCTTTCAAGGCTGCATGCTGGAGCAGCCGCTCCTCCAAATGGAGGCCGATTTCCGCCACGGATCCGGAACGGACGTCCATGACAATGTCAGCAAGTCGCTCATAGACCGGCCGCCGGGTGGCGAATAGCGCCTCCCAGCGGGTCATGGCGTCGCCCTGGAGCAATGGCCTCCCGGTGTTCCGGGCAATCCTGTCCGCGACGGTTTCCGCGTCGCACTCCAGGTAGACCACCGTGCACTCCTCCAACAGTTGCTGGGTTCCGGAGTCAAGCACAGCTCCACCGCCGAGGGAAATAATGGCCGGTTCCACCCTCGCGGATTCAATGGCTTTGGCTACAGCCCGCGCTTCAATCTCGCGAAAGGCGTGTTCACCCCTGCCGGCGAAGATATCGGCAATGCTGCCGTGGGCAGCCACAACCACTGCGTCAGTGTCCACAAAAGGCAGGCGCAGCTGGTGGGCAAGCTGCTGGCCAATCGCCGATTTTCCGACAGCCATGGGGCCAACCAGAACAACGGGCCGGCCATCCGGGATAGCGCGGGTCACTACCGGCCGACCGAGTCCAAGGTGGCCGGGATGCTTTCAAGGTACCCCTGGAGGTTGCGCTGGGTCTCGGCTACCGAGTCACCGCCGAATTTCTCGGCAACAGCCTCAGCCAGGACCAATGCGACCATGGCCTCAGCCACCACGCCGGCTGCAGGAACTGCACACACATCTGAGCGCTGGTGGTGCGCCTTGGCAGGCTCGCCGGTGCTTACGTCGACGGTGCGTAGCGCACGGGGGACCGTGGCAATGGGTTTCATGGCAGCGCGAACCCGAAGCACTTCACCAATGCTCATGCCGCCTTCGATGCCACCGGCCCGGTTGGTCTGGCGAACAATCTTTCCGTTGTCATCCTTGAGGATCTCGTCATGGGCCGCAGATCCACGGCGAGCCGCCGTAAGGAAGCCATCGCCTACCTCTACTCCCTTGATGGCCTGGATACCCATGAGAGCGGCCGCCAGGCGGGAGTCGAGTCGACGATCCCAGTGGACGTAGCTGCCCAGTCCGGGCGGAAGTCCGTAGGCCAGGACCTCTACCACGCCACCCAAGGTTTCGCCTTCTTTGTGGGCAGCATCCACTTCTGCCACCATCGCGTCCGAGGTCTCACGGTCGAAGCAACGCAAGGGGTCCGCGTCCAGGGCCATGACATCCCTGGGCAATGGCAGAGGCCTGCCTTCGGGGACAGCCACGCTGGCAATGGAGACGGTATGGCTTACCAGCTCGATGCCCAGCTGCTTCAGGTATCCGGCGGCAACGGCACCAAGGGCCACGCGCGTAGCGGTTTCACGTGCACTGGCACGCTCAAGGACCGGACGGGCTTCGTCGAACCCATATTTCTGCATGCCCGTGAAATCGGCGTGCCCCGGCCGTGGTCGGGTCAGAGGTGCATTGCGGGCTTGATCGGCGAGGACGTCAGGGTCAACGGGGTCGGCAGACATAATCTGCTCCCACTTGGGCCACTCTGTGTTTCCGACCTGAATGGCCACAGGGCCACCTTGGGTCAGACCATGCCGGACGCCGCCCATGATGGTGACCTCGTCCTGCTCAAACTTCATGCGGGCACCGCGCCCATAGCCCAAGCGGCGACGCGCCAACGCGTCACGAATCTGCCCGCTGGTGAGTTCAACACCGGCAGGCACGCCTTCAATAATTCCGATCAGGGCCGGACCATGGGATTCACCGGCAGTCAACCAACGCAACATATAACCAATCCTGCCATGTAGGGCCTCTAGAACACTCGCCGGGGTAGCCCGACTGAGTCGCACATCACATCTATGACGGCGGCATCGACATCACAGCCGCTAAAGCGCCTGATCTGCTCGGCAGCCTGGTACATCAGCATCTCAAGTCCCGGGACCACTGCTCCCCCGCGACCGTGCCACACCTCGGCCAGACGGCTCGGCCAAGGGTCGTAGGCGACGTCCAACAGGACTCCAGCCGCGGAGCCGGGCAACGCTGCAAGCTTCTCAGCCAGGGAATCAGCGGCACGGGGTGGAAACGTTGAGATCACCAGATCCGTCCCGGCCAACGCCTCAGCCGCTTCCGTCAAAGGCCGGACGGCCAGCGCAATTCCGACGGCGGCAGCGGCGGCTTGCGCATCACCGGCACGCCCTGCGTCACGGACGAAAACGTCCACCTGACTGGCACCGAGTTCCTTCGCAGCGGCGACGGCCGCGGCCGAGGTGCCGCCTCCACCGAGGATGGCCGTGCGGGGCGCCCCAACCACACCCGCATAGCGGACTGCCTCGACGATGCCGGCCACATCGGTGTTATAACCCACCCGACGCACCTGTCCGGCGTCGTGCTCGAATACCACCGTGTTGATAACCCCAAGGTGGGCACCCGCGCCACGTACGTCATCGACTTCCTTGACCATGGCCGACTTCAACGGCATGGTCACCGAAAGGCCGCACCAGGCCTGGTCACCCCGGAGGGAGTCCATGAAGGCAGGAAGCCCCTCCACGGTGACATCGATCGCCGAGTAGTTGATGTCCACGCCCAACTTGGCGTAGGCAGCGGAGTGCAGTGCCGGAGACTTTGAATGTGAAATCGGGTGCCCCAGGACTGCGGCACGACGACTCACACACACCGTCCCGCATTGGCCTGGCACCATGCGTTGTACTGCTCCACATAGGTGTTGTGCTCAGCCAGCGTCTTGGAGAACTTGGTCTCCTTGGTATCGAGGTTGATGGTCACCCAGTAGAGGTACTCGTTCTGTGTGGGTTTGGCTGCGGCATCAATGGCTGTCTTACCCGGTGAGCCGATGGGCCCCACCGGCAGCCCGACGTTGGCGTAGGTGTTGTAGGGGTTGGACTTATCGGCCTTTTCTTCCTCAGTGAGGTGGAACGACTTCTTACCCAGACCGTACGTCACCGTGGCGTCGGACTGGATCAAGCCGCTGGTCTCGACGTTGTTCGGTTTGAGCCTGTTGTAGATTGCTCCAGCAACATTTCCGTAGTCCGCTTGGCCGCCTTCAGCCTGAACAATACTGGCGATGGTGACGGTGTCGTACTGCTTGGCGGGGTCGGTAACCCCTTGGGCCTTGAGCTCATCAAGGGTGGTGGTCACCAACTTCTGGATGATGTCCTTGGCCGGCGTCCCGAGGTCGAAGCGATACTCGCCCGGGGCAAGGAATCCTTCCAGGTTCTTGGCCTTGGCCGGAACACCGAACTGACCGGGTGCCTGATTCAGGGTGTTGAGCTCTTGCATCGGAATGCCCGAACCCTTGGAGATAGCCTCCAGCGATTCGTTGATACGCAGTCCCGCGCTCAGGGCGAAGTACATCACCTTGGAGGCATCCTTGTTCACCAGTACCGCCACGGCATCCGAATTCTTCATCTCGGTGCGGAAAGTAAAGGAGCCGGGTGACAACTCTCCACCTTCGTTGAGGAACTCCTTGACGAAGGTATCAGAATCAGCCACCACACGGTTGGCAACGAGGTCGTTGGCTACGGCCTTGGGACCGGACCCCTCCGGCACCGTGATGGTTACCGATCCCGTGCCCGGACCCGGGTAGTCAGTGACTTTGTCCATGCCCAGCAAAGGCTTCAGGAACTGGGCACCAATGGCGATCGCGGCAACGAAAACGCCCAGCGTGATCAGAAGGGCCAGGACACGACGACGACGACGGGCCTTCTTAGCGGCCGCCTTGGACGCCGGACTCGCCGGAGCGGGGATCAGATCGTGGGGATGGTCATCAAGAAGAACGTCATGGTGGACTTCCTCATGATGGAGTTCGTCATGAGTATCCAAGGGGTAGTGCGCATGGTGCTCCACGTACTCATGGCCACCAGCGTGCACCTCCGGATGTAGCGCCGAAACAGCATCGTGTTCTATCTCACCGTGAAGGAGATCATGGGCATGGAGATCACCGTCCGGCGTATCCAGATGTTCAATTGCAGGATGCTCAACCGTGGCGTGCTCATTGCCCTCGAGGGTTTGGCCGTCATGCTCAGAGGCTGCCTGACCGTGGCTCTCCGGCTCACCATGCGCTTCAGCGGCGGGAGCCGGGGCATGATCAGCCTCCTGGAAATTCACCGGGGGTTGCGCCGTGCCAGCTGAGGACGCCGCAGATGCCGGGGGTGCGGCCGGCGTTGGAGGTGCCACCGGCGTTGGAGGTGCCACGGGCGTTGGGGGCGCCGTGGGTACAGGACGCGCGGCGGCAGCTTGTGCCGCCGGTACCGGTCGGGGCAATTCCGGCTCGCTCTCCTCTGTGGAAGCTGCCTCCCCCGGAGTCGCTTCGGGAACGGGCACCACATTGTGGTTCTGCGTGGCGAGGAATCGTTCACGCGCCCGCAGTTCTTTGCGGGTGAGCGGCATACCGCCGCCGGCGGTACCGCTGGAGGGGTCGTTGTTGACCGGGCTCACAATTGCAGTCCCCTCTTAGAAGAATCGGATTCACTGCCGGAGGCAGCCCGCAGCGTTGGGGCACTGCTGGGTTTTTCGGACTGCACCGGTGCCTGCACTCGGCGGCCAACGTCCGTTCCTCTGGCTTTTTGCATGTCGATTGCGTGCTGCAGTATTCCGGCAGCGGCAACCTGATCAACCACTTTACGGTGGTTCTTGCTGCTCATGCCAGCTTCGTGCAGGTTGCGGTGTGCCGTAACGGTTGAAAGTCGCTCGTCCACAAGGTTTACGGGAATGTCCAAACCGGCGCGGAGAAGCTCGCTGGTGAGCAGTTCTGCATACTCCATGGCCATTTGCGCGGATGCCCGCTCCTCGCCCTTCATGGTGCGGGGTAGGCCCACAAAAATCTGCACGGCCGGCAAGCCGGCAGCATGCTTGACCACTGCCCGCACATCGGAGTTTTTCTTGTTGTCCCGCCCCACCGTCTTGAACGGGGTGGCCAGGATCCCGTCAGGATCGCAGATGGCCAGACCCACCCGGACGGTACCGACGTCTACCCCCAGCTTGATGCCGCGGGGGTAGACGTCACTTTCAGTACTGGAATCCACCGTCAGCGCTTGGCTATCGCATCCACCACCGCTGTGAGGGCCTCAGAGACCTTCCCAGCGTCGGTGCCGCCGCCTTGGGCGACGTCGTCCTTGCCGCCACCGCCGCCGCCGAGGATTCCCGCAGCCAGACGCACCAACACTCCGGCCTTTACCCCTGCTTCACGGGCAGCCTCGTTGGTGGCGATCAAAATGACGGGACGGTCATTGCTGACACCAGCAACAGCCACGGTGGAGGGTTCCGAACCCAGACGATTGCGGAGATCGAGGGCAAGGTTGCGCAAATCATCAGCTCCACCCACCTGGCCGGCGTCGTGGGCTACAACCCGAACACCGGCAGCATCCTTGGCGGTACCCACCAGGTTGGCGGCCGCTGCTGCGAGCTGCTCTTTGCGGAGGCGGTCCAGTTCCTTCTCCGTGGCCTTGAGCTTGTTCAGGGTGCTGGAGATGCGGTCGGCAAGCTGACCGGACGGAACCTTCAAGAGATCCGTGAGCTCGGAAACCAGGGCCCTCTCGGCAGCCAAGTGACGGAATGCGTCCAAGCCAACAAAGGCCTCAACACGACGGTTTCCGGAGCCAACAGACTGTTCGCCCAACAAGGAGAGGCTGCCAATGAGTGACGTGTTGGCTACGTGGGTGCCACCGCACAACTCACGGGACCACTCGCCGTCGATCTCCACCACACGCACTTCACTGCCGTAGTTTTCGCCGAAGAGAGCCATGGCGCCCAACGCCTTGGCCTCAGCGAGCCCCATCACCTTGGTGTCTACCCGGAAGTTGTTCCGGATGGCGATGTTGGAGACTTCTTCGATTTCGGAGCGTGTAGCGGTGCTGAGGCCTTCGCCCCAGGCAAAGTCGAAGCGAAGGTATCCGGCCTTGTTGTACGAACCCCGCTGTGTAGCTTCCGGGCCCAGAATTTGGTGCAACGCGGCATGCACAATGTGCGTGCCGGTGTGGGCCTGCTCTGCGGCGTGACGGCGCTCCCGGTCGACGGCGGCGCGTACCAAAGCTTCGGTTCCGATCTCACCTTCACGGACAATCGCCTTATGAACGCTGAGGCCCTTGATGGGTCGCTGTACGTCCAGAACCTCCACGACGAAGCCGTCGCCGGTGATGATGCCCGTGTCGGCAGACTGTCCGCCGGCTTCTGCGTAGAACGGGGTTTCGTTGAGGACCAGCTCGATTTCGTCGCCGGTGGACGCGTGCGCCACCGGTCGGCCGCCGCTGACGATGCCCCGGACCTTTGCTTCGCCTTCAAGTTCGTCGTAACCGGTGAAGACGGTTTCGCCCTTGCCCAGAAGCTCTTGGTAGGCGCTGAGGTCGGCGTGGCCGCCCTTCTTGCCCTTGGCATCGGCCTGGGCGCGCTGGCGCTGCTCGAGCATGAGAGCCCGGAAGCCTGCTTCGTCCACCTTGAGGCCGGCTTCTTCGGCCATTTCCAAGGTCAGGTCGATCGGGAAGCCGTAGGTGTCGTGCAGGGCAAAGGCGTCGGCGCCGGAAAGGGGAACGCCGGCAGCCTTGGACTCGGCTACTGCATCTTCCAGACGGGCAGTACCGGACGCAATGGTGCGCAGGAACGCCTTTTCTTCGGCGTAGGCAATACGGCTGATCCGGGCGAAGTCGGTCTCCACCACCGGGTAGACACCCTTCATGGCGTCGCGGGAGGCCGGAAGAAGGTCCGGCAAGCAGGCTTTTTCGACGCCGAGCAGGCGCATGGCGCGAACAGCGCGTCGGATCAGGCGGCGCAGCACGTAGCCGCGGCCTTCATTGGACGGTGCAACGCCATCGGCGATGAGCATCAAAGCGGAACGAATGTGGTCACCAACAACACGCATCCGGACATCGTCGGTATGGTGCGGATCTTCCGGGGATTCAGCCGAGGTGTACTCGCGGCCGGACAGTTCAGCGGCTTTGTCGATCACAGGACGGACCTGATCGGTCTCGTACATGTTTTCAACACCCTGGAGGATCATCGCAAGACGTTCCATGCCCAGGCCGGTGTCGATGTTCTTCTGCGGAAGTTCACCCACGATGTCAAAGTCCACCTTGGAGCGAACGTTCTCGATCTGGTACTGCATGAACACGAGGTTCCAGATCTCGATGTAGCGCGTTTCGTCGGCCAAGGGGCCGCCTTCAATGCCGTAGGCAGGACCGCGATCGTAGTAGATCTCCGAGCAGGGACCCGCGGGGCCGGGCTGGCCGGTGGACCAGTAGTTATCAGCCTTGCCCATGCGCTGGATTCGCTCAGCGGGAATTGCGGTGTTCTTGAGCCACAGCTCCTTGGCTTCGTCGTCCTCTTCGTAGACCGTCACCCAGAGGCGATCGGCCGGAAGTCCGTACCCGCCGTCGTCAACGCTGGTAGTGAGCAGCTCGAAAGCAAACTTGATGGCGTCTTCCTTGAAGTAATCTCCAAAGGAAAAGTTGCCGCACATCTGGAAGAACGTGCCGTGGCGGGCAGTCTTGCCCACTTCTTCAATGTCCCCGGTGCGAATGCACTTCTGGACGCTCGTGGCACGGCTGTAGGGAGGCTCTTCGCGCGCAGTCAGGTAAGGAATGAAAGGCACCATTCCAGCCACAGTGAAGAGGAGGGACGGGTCGCTGGAAACGAGCGACGCGGAGGGAACGGCGGTGTGGCCCTTGTTGACAAAAAAGTCCACCCAGCGCTTGGTGATCTCCTGCGACTTCATTAGCTGATTACTTACCCTTCTCAATTCACTGCACACGATGTGCGCGGTACCGGCTGGTGCCGTTCCGCAGCTTTCCATTCTGCCCTGTTGAGGGCGCGGGGGCGAACCGCAGCCGCTAGCGGCGCGAGGCTACGGCGTCCTCGATACCCAACGCTGCCCGCAATTCCTCTTCGCGCTGATGTGTTCCTGTACGCACGGCATCGGCAAAGTCGAACAGGCCATCTGCCATCCTGCCCACGGCCCGATTCAGACCTTCCGGTCCAAGACTGGCCTGGGCTTCGGTGATTTTACGGAATGCAATGACGCCGATGGCGACGCCGATGCCCATCCACACAATTCGTTTCATGAGGTCTCCCTGTATGTCAGCAGCCGGGTAGTTCACCATCCGGCTGGTTCAGCGGCTGGTTGGGTCAGCGGCTGCGTCGGCCGGAGGACGGTGTACGGCGGCCGGCGAACGCCGAGCGGACGCCGTAGCTGAAGGCGGCCACCTTGATCAACGGCGAGCCCACCGTGGCTGCAACAAGCGAGGACAGCGCGGAGATGTTGGCCGAGGCGTCGGAGACGTTGGAGGCGATGCCGTCAACCTTCTTCAGCTGCTGGTTGGTGGTGGTGACTGTTGCAGTAACTTCATCCATCAGGGGCGTGGCGCCGTCGCTGATGGAACGGATGGAGGTCCGCACTTCATCAAAAACGCCGCCCAGCTTCAAAATGGGCACGGCCAAAAGCAGGACGAGGAGCGCAAAAACTCCTGCTGCGATGAGGCCGGCGATGTCGCCACCAGACATAGAACTCTTCTCCTTGGATCGTTTCGCTGCCTCAACCCGGCCGGTTCCCCGGCTTTGGGCAAGGCCTCCCCCAGTACCTTACCTATATTGGCCCGGTACCTTACAGACAAAGAAGCCCGCGGCGTGTGCCACGGGCTTCTTTGTATGCGCTGCTGAAATTTAGCGAGCGTAGAATTCGACGACGAGCTGCTCTTCGCAGATCACGGGGACCTCGGAGCGCTTCGGGCGACGAACCAGGCGGGCCTGGAGGGCGTCAATCTTGACGTCCAGGTATGCCGGCACGTTGTTCAGCACGTGTGCACCAGCGGCTGCCACCTGGAACGGGGGCATAACCTCGGAGCGGCTGTGAACGTGGATGAGCTGGCCTTCGCCAACGCGGAAGGACGGGCGGTCCACGCGGATGCCGTCAACCATGATGTGGCGGTGCACAACCAGCTGGCGGGCCTGTGCAATGGTGCGGGCGAAGCCTGCACGGAGCACGAGGGCGTCCAGACGCATTTCGAGGAGCTCAACCAGGTTTTCACCGGTGAGGCCCTTGGTGCGGCGTGCTTCTTCGAAGGCACGGGTCATCTGGGCTTCGCGGATGCCGTACTGGGCGCGCAGACGCTGCTTTTCGCGCAGACGTACGGCGTAGTCGGAGTCCTGCTTCTTGCGGGCACGGCCATGCTCGCCGGGGCCGTACGGACGGCGCTCCATGTACTTGGCGGCCTTGGGGGTCAGAGCAATGCCGAGTGCACGCGAAAGGCGTGCGGTACGGCGAGCACGAGTGTTGTTAGCCACTTGTGTCCTTCCAATTACTGCGGTGTGTCAGTGTTACTGGCCTCCATCAGGGAGAGCATCGGCCAACCGCTACCTCTTGCTACTAGCCCGGGCGCACAGCACTATTGAAGGAATCTTCAGTGGGATTGTGCGTCGGGCCATGCCAGACAAGGATCAATCCTACCATGGGCATGGCTGCCATCCGGAGCGGGCGAGAAGGGGTTCTACTCTCCACGCACAATCTTGCGAAGCCGTTCCAATCTGGCGGCAATATCGCGTTCAGCTCCGTTATTGGTGGGCTGGTAATAGTCCTTTCCCACCAAGTCATCCGGCGGATACTGCTGGGTTGCCACACCGTGCGGTTCATCATGGGCGTACTTATAGCTCTTCCCATGGCCCAGTTGCTTTGCTCCCGGGTAGTGGGCGTCACGAAGGTGCATGGGAATACCCCCTCCAAAGCCGGCACGAACATCTGCCACGGCTTTATTCAACCCCATATACGCGGCATTGGACTTGGGCGCGGTGGCCAAGTGGACCACCGCTTCGGCCAGTACGATCCGCCCCTCCGGCATGCCGATCAACTGCACTGCCTGCGCGGCTGCCACTGCGGTCTGCAAAGCAGTGGGATCGGCCATGCCAATATCCTCCGCGGCCGAGATCACGATCCTCCGCGCAACGAACCTGGGGTCCTCACCAGCCTCAAGCATGCGTGCCAAATAATGCAGCGCAGCGTCCACGTCCGAGCCCCGGATGGACTTGATGAACGCGCTGGCGACGTCGTAGTGCTGGTCACCGGCGCGGTCGTAGCGGACCGCCGCAGCATCCAACGCGCGTTCAGTATGGCGGAGCTCCACCACCACAGGGGCGTCGGGAAGGCCGTCGTTCGCAAGTCCGGGTTCGCCGTCGTCGGCTTCACCATCTTCCTCTTGCCCCATGGTTCCGGCCTCAGCACTGTGGACCGCAGCGGAGTCACCGAATGCGACGCCTGCAGCGGCTTCCAGTGCGGTCAGCGCCCTGCGGGCGTCTCCTCCGGACAGCCTGACCAGATGGTCCAACGCCTCAGCGCTTAGCTCCACGCGGCCGGCAAGGCCCCTGGCGTCAGCCACAGCACGCTGGAGGAGACCGGAAATGTCCTCATCGGTGAGCGGCTTCAGGGTGAGCAGGAGCGAGCGGGATAAGAGAGGCGACACCACGGAGAAGGATGGGTTTTCAGTGGTGGCGGCCACCAGCACCACCCAACGGTTCTCCACCCCAGGGAGCAGGGCATCCTGCTGGGCCTTGTTGAAACGATGGATCTCATCGAGGAAAAGAACGGTGGTCTTCTTGTGAAGGTCCCGGGCCGTCAAGGCCTCATCCATGACGCGGCGCACGTCCTTGACACCGGCGGTAATGGCTGACAATTCAACGAACTTACGTCCTGGGCCGCGCGCAATGACATGGGCGAGCGTCGTCTTCCCGGTGCCGGGTGGACCCCAAAGAATCACCGAACTGGGGCCAGAGGGGCCCTTGGCCTCAGCACCTGCAGCCAGCTGCCGCAAAGGCGAACCCTGCCCCAGCAGATGCTGCTGTCCCACCACCTCGTCCAAGGACCGGGGACGCATTCTTACCGCAAGCGGACTCCGCTGGGAAGCCATCCAGTGGGCATCGGAGGTTCCCCCGGAGGCAGGCAGATCGCCGGACTCATCGTCGTCAACTGCACCGGCACCAAAGAGATCTTCCACATGGATAGGCTACTCATAGTTCCAGCAAAGGAGACATCGACGTGGATCGCCGAGCATCTGCCGCTCATCAGAGTCCCGGCAGCCGTGTGGCATTGGTGCCCGCAGCCAGGTTGCAGGGTTGGGTGGAACGGTTCGCAGCCAGCCATGGTCCGGTTGATGAAGACCTCGACGACGACGGGGTGCTGTTGCGGGCAGCCGACGGAGCGATTGCACGCCTCAAAGCCCCGTGGCCTGCCGATGGACGTCCGGGCCGGGGAGCAAACGAAGTTGACCGTTTGGCTTCACTTTCAAACCAGGAACGAGGACTTGGCCTGCTGCTGGTCCGCAAGGGCGGATACGCCATAGCCGCTGCCAGCGGGGCCACGATCCTCTCCTCAAAGAGCGGCAATCGATTCCTTGAAGCCAAGGCCACAGCAGAACACGCTGCACGGATCTTTAACGACCACCGCATTGAGTACATCGTTCCGGGAGGCGACCGCGTACTGGTGGAGCAGGTTCTCGCCCAACCGTTGCTTAGGGCCTTGTCCGGGCGAACACGTTTGGCTTTCCTGGACGTTCAAGCTCCAAAAACCGCAGTGCTGGCCAAGGCCGCTGCCGACGCCTGCGCCGTGCGCGTCACGGTGACCGATCCGCCCGGCTGACAGCCATTTCTAGCAGCCGCCGGACGCCCGCTTCAGGGGTGCCTGCCGGTACAAGTAGCTGCCGTGGTGGGTGAATCCGGCGTTCGAGTAGAGTATCTGCGCTCCATAATTCCCCTCGGTGACGAGCAGCCAAAATCCCTTGAGACCCTGTTGGGCTCCGGCGTTCAGTAGCGCGGCCAGAACCTCTGTCCCATAACCGCGCCTTCGATGCTCTGCAGAAGTCGCCATGCTGTAGATACCGCCCCAGCCGTCCACCAAGGCCAGACGCCCGACGGCGGCGGGAACGCCGTCGTCGTCCCTCACCATTGCATACAGCGCCGGGCACGCCATAAGAATCTTGTGCGCTACGGCCAGCTCAGCGTCGCCGCCACGGCCATCCACGGACCACCACACCTGAAGCCATTCCCCGGACGGTTCCCCAGCCAGGTCAACCTCCCGGACTGAGGTGTTCACCGGCAGGCCTTCCGCGCCGCGGACCATGATCCTTGTAGCCGATTGCCGCGTGAAGCGCTGCTCATCCAGGACAGCATTGAGGGTGGAGGTGCGGGGGTCCTCGAAGACTTGGAAGATCAACGGAAGCCGGCGAAGCCTGTACCATTGCGAGGCTGCACGCACGGCTCGCGTAAGGCCCTTGATTTCGCCCTGCGCGCCGAGGGATGTGCGGGGCCATACGGAATTAGCCCGCTGGGTCACTCCGCCTGAGGCACGCAGGACCCACTCCCCCGCGTTTCCCGCGTCAAGCTCTTCGCGATCAAGACCAGGCCAGGCCTGATCCATGAGCGATTCCAGGAACGCCTGCTCCACCATCAGGAATCCTTCCTTGGCTGCAACACAAAAGGCTCCCCACCTGAGTGAGGAGCCAATTGCAGGAACTTATTCGGACTTGCTTTCCGGCTTTGCCGCCGGCTTGGCCTCAGGCTTGAAGTCGACGCCTGCTTCCTTGCGCTGTTGCGGCGTGATCGGAGCCGGTGCGGCCGTCAGGGGGTCATAGCCGTTGCCCGACTTCGGGAAGGCAATGACGTCGCGGATGGATTCCACTCCGGCAAGCAAGGCAACCACGCGGTCCCAGCCGAGCGCCATGCCGCCATGGGGAGGGGCGCCGTACTTGAAACCTTCAAGAAGGAAGCCGAACTTGGTTTCGGCGTCTTCCTTGTCCAGGCCCATGAGCTGGAAGACACGCTCCTGTACCTCACGCTCATGGATACGGATGGAGCCGCCGCCGATCTCGTTGCCGTTGCACACGATGTCGTAAGCGTAGGAAAGTGCCGACTCCGGGTCCTGATCGAAGGTATCCATGAACTCAGGCTTGGGCGAGGTGAAGGCGTGGTGCACTGCCGTCCACTGGCCGGCACCCACTGCAACGTCACCGGAAGCGACAGCTGCGGCTGCGGGCTCGAACATTGGCGCGTCCACGATCCAGACGAATGCCCAGTCCTTGGGGTCGATCAGGCCGGTACGGTGGCCGATCTCAACACGGGCAGCACCCAGCAGGGCGCGCGCCGCGGACTTTTCACCGGCGGCGAAGAAGATGCAGTCGCCCGGCTTGGCGCCAACGGCGTCGGCCAGGCCCTCGCGCTCGGTGTCGGTAAGGTTCTTGGCGACGGGGCCGGCAAGTTCGCCATCTTCCTTGAAAAGGACGTAAGCCAGGCCCTTGTGTCCGCGCTGCTTGGCAAATTCCTGCCAGCCGTCCAAAGTGCGGCGCGGTTGGGATGCCCCGCCCGGCATGACGACGGCGCCGACGTAAGGCGCTTTGAAGACGCCGAAGTTGGTGTCCTTGAAGAACTCCGTGAGCTCAGTCAATTCAACACCAAAACGCAGGTCCGGCTTGTCCGAGCCGTACTTGGCCATGGCGTCCAAGTAGGTCATGCGGCGGATCGGCGTGGGGATCTCGACGTCGATCAGCTGCCACAGCGCCTTGACGATTGCCTCGCCCAGCTCAATAACATCGTCCTGGTCCACGAAGCTGGCTTCGATGTCCAGCTGAGTGAATTCCGGCTGGCGGTCCGCGCGGAAATCCTCATCGCGGTAGCAGCGGGCAATCTGGTAATACTTCTCAAAGCCACCCACCTGAAGGAGCTGCTTGAAAAGCTGCGGGGACTGCGGAAGGGCATACCATGAACCGGGGGCCAGACGTGCCGGAACAACGAAGTCCCTGGCGCCTTCCGGCGTCGAACGCGTGAGCGTGGGAGTCTCGATTTCCACATAGCCGCGCTGGTGCAGGAGTTCGCGTGCCACACGGTTTGCCTCCGAACGCAGACGCATGTTGCGTGCGGGGCCGGGGCGGCGGAGGTCCAGGTAGCGGTGCTTGAGGCGGGCTTCCTCGCCGACCTCCACGTGTTCGTCGATCTGGAACGGCAAAGGGTCAGAGGTGTTGAGGACGACAACCTTGTCAGCTATGACCTCGATCTCACCGGTTGCAAGCGCAGGGTTCTCATTGCCTTCGGGACGCTTGTTGACCGTGCCTGTCACCTGCAGGACGTACTCGTTCCGCAAGCCGTGGAAGACTTCTTCCTCACGGACAACCACCTGGGCTACACCGGACGCATCACGCAGGTCAACGAATGCAACGCCGCCGTGATCGCGGCGGCGCCCCACCCAGCCGGCCAGGGTAACGGTTTGTCCAATGTGCTCGGAACGAAGAGATCCGAGGTCATGTGTGCGCAGCACAGCATTCCTTTCAGCATGAAATATAGAGGGACCGCTGCAAAGACGGTCCCGTCCGAGTTTACCTTCCCCGGCCCCGGCTCCCGCCACAGCCTTGGAACAATCGTTGGACCTCAGCCGGCGGTGGTGACCCGGACGTGCAAATCCTCTTCAGCAGGCATCCAACTGGCGGGATCGGCGTCAACCTGTTCGCCTGAACGGATGTCCTTGACCTGGTGCTTGCCGTCGTCATCGGTAAACCACACGAACGGGATACCGCGACGGTCCGCAAACTTGATCTGCTTTCCGAACTTCTCAGCCTTGGCTGCAACTTCCGTGGCAATTCCGCGGCCGCGCAACTGGGCTGCAATGTCCTGCGCGGCGGACCAGCTGTCGTCCGAGTTCAAGGCGATCAACACCGCCGTCGGCACTGTGCGCGACGCGGCAGCCAGTTCCTGGCTGAGAATGCGGGACACAAGCCGGGTGACACCAATGGAGAGGCCGACGCCGGGGAACTTCCGGTTGCCCTTGCTCGCCAGCGCGTCATAGCGGCCTCCGGAACAGATGGAGCCCAGCTGCTCGTGGCCTACCAGCACTGTCTCAACAACGGTGCCCGTGTAGTAGTCCAGGCCGCGGGCGATGCTGAGATCCGCGATGACTTTCCCGGGAGCGCGCAAAACTGCTGCCTGGATAACCTGCTCAAGCTCGCTCAGGCCTTCTTCCAAGAGATCATCTTTGACCCCGAGTGCGCGGACCCGGTCCACAAAGGAGGCGTCCTCGGTACGGATCGATGCCAGTTCCAGGGCAAGACCAGCCTGTTCGTCCGTAGCTCCGAGCTCACTCTTGAGCAGTCCGGCGACCTTTTCGGCGCCGATCTTCTCCAGTTTGTCGATGCTGCGCAGTACCCCGGCAGTGTCGGCGAGTCCGATCCCGCGATAGAAGCCTTCGGCCAGCTTGCGGTTATTGATACGGAGCCGGAAGTCCGGGATGGGCAAGGCGCTGAGGGCCTCGGCGATTACCAACGCGATTTCGACGTCATAACGGAACGGCAATTCGCCGTCGCCCACAACATCGATGTCTGCCTGGGTAAACTCGCGTGCCCGGCCTTCCTGAGGCCGCTCACCCCGCCAGACTTTCTGGATCTGGTACCGGCGGAACGGAAATGCCAGGTAGCCGGCATTTTCCACCACATAGCGGGCGAACGGAACTGTCAGGTCGAAGTGGAGGGCCAAGGCGTTGGGATCGGACTTGTCAGATTTGACGTCCTCACCTTCATCGTCCTGGAGCCTGCTCAGGCCATAGACCTCTTTGTCGATCTCGCCTTTGCGCAGCAGCTGGCCCACGGTTTCAACAGCACGGGTCTCTATGGACGAAAATCCGTGGAGTTCAAACGTCTTCCGGAGCGTATCCAGCACATGGAGTTCCACCAACCGCTCCTGGGGAAGCCACTCGGGGAATCCGGACAGGGAGGCGGTACGTGCCATGGTGGAATGTCTCCTCGAAGAAAGCTGACGCTGGCAAGGCACCGCAGCTTTAAACGCCCTTTCGGCGTTTACAGGGCGGGCGTCCAGCCGGTCATGCATAAACTATGTGCGGCAGCCAGTTTATGCTTTCCGCGCGTGCACATCTAATGCAGCATGCCCGGTTCCTGTCGGCAGCCATCGAATGTGGACACAATCAGGAGGACTCTTGGCAACAAGGTCGCGGGATGACCGCGAAGCAAAACGGCGCATCCGGCAGATGGAAGCCAAGCGTGCCCTGCGGCAGGAACAGGGCAAGCGACGCAAAAGGGACAACACCATCGCCGTGAGTGCGGCCGGCGTGGCAGTGGTCCTGGCCGTAGTGCTGCAATTGACCGTTTTCAGCTCCAACCCCACTGAGGCGGAGTTTGCCGCTGCTGAAGCAGGGCTCAGCTCGCCCTCCGCTTCGCCTGCCGCGTCAAACAGCGCCGACATCCCCGGCCCGGAAACGGCTGTTGGAAAGACTTTCACCGGCGAGCTCGCTTTGAACAGCGGAGTCCTCGGCATCGAATTGAACGGAACCGCAGCACCGCAGGCTGCCGCAGTGTTCAAGTCCCTCAGCGACGCCGGCTACTACAACGGCGCCTTTTGCCACCGGTTGACCACTTCCGAAACGTTCGGTCTCCTCCAGTGTGGCGCCAAAACCGAAGACGGGGCCGAGGACGCAAATTACCGGTGGGGTCCGCTGGAGAATGTTCCCGCAGATAACAAGTACCCTGCCGGGACGATTGCCGTGGCACGAACAGGCAATAACGCCTACGGCAACGGGCACCAATTCTTCATCGTCTACAAGGACACCACCATTCCGGCTGATACCGCCGGAGGTTACACCGTGGTGGGCAAGGTGACCAGCGGCCTCGACGTCGTCGCCAAAATTGCGGCAGCAGGCCTCAAACCCGGCGGAAATGCCAGCGACGGCGCCCCTGTGGCACCTGTCACGATAGACTCGTTTTCTCTGAAGTAACCAGCTCCAGGCCCGGCCCGGAGTGCATTACCTGAGCAGTTCCCTCCAAGCGAAAGACTTTTAGCGGTGACAGACAGTCAGAAATCCGACGAAACAGCAGTAGTGGCCAACGAAGAAGAAGTCGAGGCAAGCGGCAACAACGGCGCCGGTACGCCGGCTCCGGCGGAGAATGTTCAGGCCGACGACGCAACGGCAGCCAAAGATGCAGCGGACGCTAACGACGCAGCGGACGCTAACGACGCAGTCCAGGCGGAAGCGCCGGCCACAGAGCCCGCAACACCGGCTGCTCCTCGTCCGACACCCTCCGCAGCGCCTTCCCCGGCAGCCTTCGCGGCCCGCCCCAAGGCTCCCGCCGCCGTCGTTCCCGCGGCTCCCGCGGTGTCCGCTGCGTCTCTCGCCGAGGCAGCCAAATGGGGACGCGCTGAAGGTGATGGCCATGTCTTCCTGACGCTGGACGGGGAGGAGATCGCTGTTGGTCAGTACCCGGGCGTCAGCACGGACGAGGCACTTGGTTACTTTGCCCGCAAGTTCGACGACGTGATCGCACAGGTAGTTCTCCTGGAACACCGCGTAGAGTCCAAAGCTCCCGCCACGGACATGCAGAAGACCGTCACTCACCTGCGTGAACAGCTTGCTGAGCGCAACATGGTGGGAGACATCCGTGCTGCCGAGGCCCGCCTGGATGCCCTGTCTACGCAGATCGTGGAACTGGAAAAGTCGGAGAAGGCCGCTCATGAGGCGGTTCGCGCCAACGAGCTCGCGGCACGGGAAGCAATTGTTGCCGAAGCTGAGACCATTGCCGGCCAGGACCCCGCGCAGATCCAGTGGAAGACCTCCAGCGCACGCATGAACGAGCTGTTTGAAACGTGGAAGGCAGCGCAAAAGAGCGGTGTCAGGCTCGGTCGCAGCAACGAAGACGCGCTGTGGAAGCGCTTCCGTTCTGCCCGGACGGTATTTGATCGTCACCGCCGCGCCTACTTCTCGCAGTTGGACAGCAACAACTCCGCTGCAAAGTCCGCCAAGGAAGCCCTGATCGCAGAGGCGGAAGCCCTCTCCACGTCTACTGACTGGGGATTCGCAGCGGGCGAGTACCGCAGGCTGATGGACCAGTGGAAGACAACTCCGCGTGCGAGCCGCAAGGATGATGACGCACTGTGGGGCCGCTTCCGCGCCGCCCAGGACGTCTTCTTCAGCAACCGGCAGGCCGCCAACGATCAAATCGACCAGGAATACACGGCGAACCTCGCCGTGAAGGAACAGTTGGTCACTGAGGCGCAGGCGCTCCTGCCTATCAACGATCTCAATGCTGCCAAGAAGGCCCTCCAGTCCATCAGGGACCGTTGGGAGGACGCCGGCAAGGTACCCCGCGCCGATATGGGCAGGATCGAAGCCGGGCTTCGCAAAGTTGAAGATGCGGTCCGTGAAGCTGAGGAAGAGAAGTGGCGCCGGAGCAACCCGGAAACCAAGGCCCGCACCAACAGCGCCTTGTCGCAACTTGAGTCTGCCATCGCAGGCCTCAAGGAAGATCTCGAGAAGGCTGAAAAGGCCGGTGACCAGCGCCGCATCAAGGCCGCCCGCGAGGCCTTGGAAGCACGTCAGGCATGGCTCGACCAGATCCAGCGCTCAGCCAGCGACCTCGCATAGGGGGTTTTTGAGTAAGCAGTTCTCCTGCAGGCTCCGTTCAGGTTATCCACATAACCCGGACGGAGCCTGTACTCGTAGGGCGGCCGCACGGAATGATCAATGAATGGTCCCCGCTGTCATAGCCCCCCACTTGCAGGAGCCGGTCATATCCGAGCTCTACTCCCCCAGCCGTATCTTTTCGTGGAACGAACTGCAGGGCATGGCTTTCGATGGCATCCTGCTGCCTCTGTACGGGAAGAGTTATGCTTCACCGGGTGTGGCTGTCACTCACCGTCTCAGAGCCCGCGCAGCGGCCCTGACAGTCCCGGAACGGATTCGGACCAAGGTGGTCGCCGGACGGCTTACGGCGGCATGGATTTACGGTTGCGCCAAGCCGCCGGAGCATTTGTCGCTGCTGGTTGATGCGAAACACCGCATTTCAAGCCTGCGGGGCAGCACAGCATGCAGCCTGCACGAAGTCCGGCTGGGACAAATGGACGTGGTCAGCCTAGGAGGGATGCTGGTCAGCAGCCCGCTCCGTACCGCAGCTGACATCGCCCTCCACGTGGAAACGGAACGCGCGTTACCGGCCCTGAAGCGCCTCCTGGCACGGGAGGAGCTCGGTATCAAGCTCCGGCTCCTCATACTGGCCGTCGAAGCCGCTCCGCGGGTCCCCCACAAACGGCGCGCCTTGGCTACCTTGGCACAACTGGCCTCAACAGATATCCGTTAGCTGAAACCTTGCCGGCCGGGAACCTCGCTAACTGCGGCGCCGGTTTCCCGTGGTCCGGTAGACGTCGAAAACGCCGTCGATTCTGCGGACCGCATTCAATACGTGGTGCAGGTACTTGGGATCGCCCATCTCGAAAGCAAACTTCGAAATCGCAACCCTGTCACTGGAAGTGTGAACAGATGCAGCGAGGATGTTGACATGATTTTCGGACAAGATACGGGTCACATCGGACAGAAGGGACTTCCGGTCCAAAGCTTCCACCTGAATCTCCACCAGGAACACACTGGACTGGGTAGGCGCCCACTCAACTTCAACGATTCTGTCCGGCTGGTCGCGGAGACCGGAGACGTTGGTGCAGTCTGTCCGGTGGACGGAGACTCCTGAACCACGGGTGACGAAGCCCAGGATGGGGTCCGGCGGTACCGGGGTGCAGCACCTGGCCAACTTGACCCAGACATCGCCCACGCCGCGCACAATGACGCCGGAGTCCGAGAACTTGGACTTCGCAACCTGGGTGGGGATGCTGACTTCATCGAGGTCTTCGTCGGGCGTTTCATGGCCGCCCAGGTGCTCGACGAGCTTTTCCATGACGGATTGGGCTGATGTGTGACCGTCACCGACACCCGCGTACAAGCCGGAGATGTCAACATAGTGGAAGTCCTCTGCCACCGCAGACAAGGCGTCGTGAGTCATCAGGCGCTGCAGGGGCAGGTTCTGCTTGCGCATGGCCCTGGTCAGCATGTCCTTGCCACGTTCAATAGCTTCTTCGCGGCGTTCCTTGGTGAACCACTGGCGAATCTTATTGCGCGCTCGAGCCGACTTGACGAAGTGCTGCCAGTCTTGGCTGGGGCCTGCACCTTCTGCCTTGGAGGTGAAGATCTCAACCCAGTCACCATGGTTCAGTTCGCTGTTGAGCGGAACCAGCTTGCCGTTGACACGCGCGCCAATGGTTCTGTGGCCCACCTCAGTATGCACGGCGTAAGCGAAGTCCACAGGGGTTGACCCTGCCGGAAGGGCCATGACTTCGCCCTTGGGGGTGAAAACGAACACTTCCCGGGCGTTGATCTCGTAGCGAAGTGAATCCAGGAATTCTCCGGGATCCGAGGTCTCTTGCTGCCAGTCAACCAGCGACCGCAGCCAGCCCATGTCGCCGTCACGAGGGCTGCCGGGACCTTGTGCGGTCCGGTTGGGCTGGTCCTTGTACTTCCAGTGGGCCGCCACGCCATACTCTGCGCGCCGATGCATTTCGTGGGTGCGGATCTGGATCTCCACGGGCTTGCCACCCGGGCCAATCACGGTGGTGTGCAGCGATTGGTACATGTTGAACTTGGGCATGGCGATGTAATCCTTGAACCGGCCCGGAAGCGGGTTCCACCGTGAATGCAGAGTTCCCAGTGCGGCATAACAGTCCCGCACCGAATCCACCAACACCCTCACGCCCATGAGGTCGTTGATGTCGTCAAAGTCCTTGTCGCGGACGATCATCTTTTGATAAATCGAGTAATAGTGCTTGGGCCGGCCCGTGATGGTCGCCTTGATCCGGGCCGTCCGAAGGTCATCCGCGATCTGGTTGCGGATAACGCTCAGGCTCTTTTCCCGCTCAGGCGTACGGTCTCCCACCATGCGCACGATTTCCTCGTACACCTTGGGGTAGAGCGCTGCAAATGAGAGGTCTTCCAGTTCCCACTTGATGGTGTTCATGCCCAAGCGATGGGCCAACGGTGCGAAGATCTCCAGGGTTTCACGGGCCTTGCGCGACGAAGACTCCGCAGAAACGAAACGCCAGGTACGCGCGTTGTGGAGGCGGTCCGCCAGCTTGATCATCAGTACCCGGATGTCCTTGGCCATCGCGACGACCATCTTGCGAACCGTCTCCGACTGGGCAGCTTCACCGAAACTCACTTTGTCCAGCTTGGTGACGCCATCTACCAACATGGCAACTTCGGGGCCGAAGTCGCGCGTCAGGTCCGCCAGTGTGTACGGAGTATCCTCC
Source organism: Arthrobacter sp. 9V (assembly GCF_902506065.1). Lineage (GTDB taxonomy): Bacteria > Actinomycetota > Actinomycetes > Actinomycetales > Micrococcaceae > Arthrobacter. The sequence goes on along the minus strand of NZ_LR732912.1, from coordinate 1,885,103 downwards.
ACGGTGTCGTGCAGCAATGCCGCCGCCAACGTTGTCCCGGTCATGCCGAGCTCGGCCAGGATGGTGGCCACTGCCACCGGGTGGGTGATGTAAGGATCACCGCTCTTTCGCTTTTGCCCCTGATGGCTCTGCTCTGCCACAGCGAAGGCGCGCTGGATCAGATCGAAGTCCTCTTTGGGATTATTCGCCCTGACTGTACGAAGCAGTGGTTCCAGAATGGGTGAGTACGGAGCAACTCCCCGGCCTGTCAGGCGGGCCAGGCGGGAACGGGTGCGCTCCCTCCGTCCCGGGAAGGTGGGACGCACGCCGGGAGCATCGACCGGAACCGCCGCTGCAGTCCGTCCGGGCACGCTCGTTGCCGGAACTGCCACAGCCTTGCGGCTGTCATCCCCGCCCGCCGGTGGTGCCGACGTCGCACGTTCTTCCACAGAAGTACCCCTCACAACCGATTTAATTCTCCCAGTCTATTCCCGCAGGTGAATGCTTCTGCAACCGGGCAGCACATGACGATGACACAGGCAAGTCAAAGAGCCGGCCTCCGCACTGGTGCGGAGGCCGGCTCAAGGCAAATCAAAGGGCTGTTCAGAGACTGTCTAGGCTCCGACTGCGGCTTCAGTCCTGCGATGGGCAACCCTCTTGGCTTGCTTCACCAAGTCAGGCTCGCTCTGGCGCAACCATGCATACAGCGGTGCCGCAATAAAGATCGTGGCAGCAGTACCAATGAGGATGCCCACAAACAAGGCCAATGAAAGATCCCGCAGCGTACCTGCCCCGAGAAGCCCGGCGCCAATGAAGAGGATCGCTGCAACCGGAAGAATGGCCACCATCATGGTGTTGATGGAGCGGACCAGGGTTTGGTTGACAGCAAGGTTGACCTCTTCGCCGAAAGTGCGGCGAGTGGACGTGGAAATGTCCGAGGTGTTCTCGCGGATCTTGTCGAAGACCACCACTGTGTCATACAACGAGTAGCTGAGGACGGTCAGGAAGCCAATGATTGCCGACGGCGTGACTTCAAAATCGCTCAGCGCGTAAACACCCGCTGTGGTGAACATGGTGACGAGCATGCCCACCAGTGCTGACAATGACATTTTCCAAGTTCGGAAATACAGCGCCATCAGAACAGCTGCCAATCCAACGAAGACCAGCAGTCCAATCAATGCTTGACGCGTGACGTCCTGACCCCATGTTGGTCCCACGAAGTTGGACGTTACCTCGTTCTCGGTGACCCCGTAGGCGCTGGTGAGGCCATCCTTGATCCGGTTCGTCTCGTCATCGGTCAACTGGTCCGTTTGGATGCGCATGGTGTTGCCGGCCACGTTGGCTACACGCGGAATGGCTCCCGGGACCACGTCATGAACGGCCTTTTCGCCGAGGGCGGCATCCGTGGTGCTCACGTTCGAAACGGTGAATTCCGAACCGCCACGGAACTCGATCCCAAGGTTGAAGCCGCCCTTGGCGACCGGAACCAGGATGGAGATCGCCACGGCGACGGCCGCAATGAGGAACCAGATCTTCTTCGAATTGACGAAGTTGTACGAGCGCTTGCCCGTGTAGAGCTCATGGCCGAAGGTCGCGAAGCTCGTAGTCATTACTTCTCCTCCTTGGTGCCGTTCGAAGTACCAGTCAGCTGGCCCTTCTCGGCAAGGCGCCTCTCGGCGATGGTCATGCGACGTTCGGCTTCGGCAGCAGCGCCGGCGTTGCGCGGCCTGACCACTACGGGCTTTTCGGCAGGCGTGCGAAGTCGGCCGGCGCCACGGTAGAGCGGGACTGCGCCGAGCCGGTCAGGAGAAAGTCCGGAGAACCGGTGTCCTTCGCCGAAGAACTTGGTGCGCGCCAAAACCTGCAGCATGGGGTGCGTAAACATGAACACCACGAGGAGGTCAGCCAAGGCGGTCAAGCCAAGGGTGAAGGCAAAACCGCGGACGTTGCCAACAGCAACAAAGTACAGGACCAAGGCCGCGAGAAGGTTGACGGCTTTGGAGGCCAGCACGGTGCGCTTGGCCCGCTTCCAGCCGTTCTCCACGGCGGAGACCAGTCCACGACCCTCGCGCAGCTCATCCCTGATGCGTTCGAAGTAAACAATGAATGAGTCCGCAGTCTGGCCGATGGCCACGATCAGGCCGGCTACACCGGCCAAGGAGAGGCGATAATTTTCCGTCCACCCAAGGATCGCGATCGCCAGATAGGTCAGCACACCGGCAACCACAAGGGAGGCGATGGTTACCAGGCCAAGAGCACGGTATTGGAAGAGGGAATAGACAACAACGAGCAACAGACCAATCATGCCCGCCAGCAGCCCGAGGCGAAGTTGATCGCCACCAAGCGTGGCCGAAATCTGCTCCTGTGATTGAATCTCAAAGCTAATGGGAAGGGCGCCGAAGCGGAGCTGATCCGAGAGGGCCTTCGCGGACGCCTGGGTGAAGTTGCCCGTAATCTGGGGCTTCCCGTCCGTAATGACAGCCAGGGCGCGCGGGGCGGAAAGCACTTTGTCGTCCAGGACAATTGCGAACTGCGACTTGGGATCGTCGGTACCCTGGGCCTGCGCCGCAACATAGAACTGGTTCAGGCGTTCGGTGACTGCCTTGAACTTGGCCGTGGCATCCGGGTTGAAAACAATGTTTACGCCCCAGCTGTTGGTCACGGAACCCTGGGCACCCTGAACCTGCGTGAAGGTGGAATCACTGATGTCCTGGCCTTTGACCTCAACCGGGCCAAGGATGTATTTGATGGCCGGAGTCTTGTCCGTGGCCGCCTCGCAGGTAACCAGCGGCTTGGCGGGGTCCGAACGGTCGCGCTTTTCAGCGGAGGGATTCACACAATCGAGGGCCTCAAATTCCTTGACGATGTCCGCAGTGACCCAGTTGATGTCGCTGGCATTTGCGGGCGCCGCCGTGGGCTTGGGAAGCTGATCCTCAGGGGTCCGCTGCTCTGCCGGTACAGCCGCAGGATCACCATAGGTGATGACCGGGCGGAAGTTCATGTCCGCCGATGCCTGAATGAGGTCGCGGGTCTCCTTGGAAGGAGTTCCCGGAAGACTGACCACAACATTCCGGCCCGACTGGGTGCTGATTTCGGCTTCGGCAACACCGGAGCCATCCACACGCTGCCGGATGATGGCAACTGCCTGGTTGAGTTGCTCCTCATTGATCTCACTGGAACCCTCCACCCGGGGTGCCAGGATCATCTGGGTTCCGCCTTCAAGGTCCAGAGCAAGCTTCGGAGCCCAACTGGCGTTGCCAGTGACTACTCCGCCAGCCAGGACAGCGGTTAATACAACGAAAATTGCTCCAAGCCAGGTCAGCACCCTGCGGGCTGAGTTTTTGGGGCCGGTCCGTGCCATTATCGATCTTCCTGTTATCGCCGGACAGCCGCCGGCCGACGCTGGTAAGCGTCTGCCGGCGGCTCTCCGCTGCCGTAGAAGTTGCCTTGCGCGGTGTCGCCGCGACTGACGGAGCTAGATGTCCTTCTTGTCCTCTTTGTTGAGGCGCGCGATGGTTTCTTCGGGTGTCTCGACGGCGGCAGGAGCTTCAGTCTGCGCGGCGGTCAGGGAAGAAGCGTCATCCGGAACGACCGGAGCTTCCTCGGGGGTCGTCTCGACCACCTTGGTGACAGCCTGACGGTGAACCGTGGCCTGGTTACCCGGGGAAAGTTCAATCACGACTTTGTTCTCGGCTTCGTCAATGGACACGATGCGGCCAAAGAGACCAAAGCTGGTCATGACGTCGACGCCCGGAGCGAACTTTGACTGCATTTCAGCCTGCTGCTGCTGGGTCTTCTTGTTTCGGCGGAACATCATGAAGACAAAGAGTCCAAGCATGACGAACAGCAATATGGTCATTGGATCCACAGGGAAGTTCCGTTCTGTACTTACGTTTTGGTTCACGGCAACGTCCCTGGCAGATCCGCAAGAGCGGCATTGATCAAGGACTCGAACGTGCCGAGCGTCATACCAGTCTAGTGGGAAAAGCTGAACAGAGCGTGTTAACCGATGGTATCGACGCTTTCGGCGTGGTTTTCGTCCTCACCGAACAGAGCAAGGGTCTCCTGACCAAAGACTCCGGCCGGGACGGCATAGCCAAGGTGGGTCCAAGCGGACGCCATGGCGATCCGCCCCCGGGGTGTGCGGCCCAAAAGACCCTCCCGGACCAGGAACGGCTCGGCAACGGTCTCCACGGTTTCTGGTTCTTCGCCCACCGCAATGGCCAAAGTGGACAGACCCACAGGGCCACCGTTGAACTTGGTGATGAGGGCTTCGAGGACAGAGCGGTCGAGCCTGTCCAAGCCGCGCTCGTCCACTTCATACATATCCAACGCCGCAGAGGCCGAACGTGCATCAATTTGATCAATGCCATGAACCAGGGCCCAGTCACGGACCCGGCGCAGGAGCCTGTTGGCAATACGCGGCGTTCCCCTGGACCGGCCCGCTATCTCCGTGAAACCCGCAGAGTTCACTTTCAAGTCCAGAAGACCTGCAGAACGCCGGAGGACGAGTTCAAGTTCTTCCACTGAATAGAACTCAAGGTGGCCGGTGAAGCCGAAGCGGTCCCTCAACGGACCCGGTAGAAGCCCTGCACGGGTTGTGGCGCCCACCAGTGTGAATGGCGGCAGTTCCAAGGGAATGGCAGTTGCCCCTGCACCCTTGCCCACCACGATGTCCACGCGGAAGTCCTCCATGGCCATGTACAGCATTTCTTCAGCCGGCCTGGACATGCGGTGTATCTCGTCAAGGAACAGGACCTCGCCCTCCGAGAGCGAGGAGAGGATGGCGGCCAGATCTCCGGCATGCTGGATGGCCGGGCCGCTGCTGATACGCAGGGGTGCGTTCATTTCTGCTGCGATGATCATGGCAAGGGTGGTCTTACCGAGTCCTGGAGGCCCGGACATCAAAACGTGATCGGCGCTGCGGCCACGCATCTTTGAGGCTTCAAGTACCAGGGCGAGTTGCTTGCGAACGCGGTGCTGACCTACGAAATCATGCAGGTTCTTGGGCCGGAGAGCGGCCTCAATGACCCGCTCTTCCGGTTCCTCTCCCCCGCTGACGAGTGACTGCTCAGCCACGGCTGCCTACACGGTTGCCTGCGCGGGCGCCGTCCTGGCCAAGCCAGCGAAGCGTAGCGCGAAGGATTTGGGCCACGTTTCCTGCGTCCACGAGTTCCGGCGAGTCTGCCATGGCTTTATCGATGCTGCCGTTGGCGTCCTTCTCGGACCATCCCAGGCTTGTCATGGCTGCGACAACCTGCGGCTTCCATTCGGCGTTGGGAGCTGCGGCGGGAGCGGTACCGGTTCCGGTTCCGTGGGGCACCAGCTTTCCGGCCAGCTCGAGGACGATCCTGCCGGCTACCTTGGGACCGATACCCGGCACCTTGGTGAACGTCTTGCTGTCACCGGTATGCGCCGCCACGCGGATGGCCTCCGGCTCGTGCACGGCCAGCACGGCCAGGGCCAAACGCGGCCCCACCCCACTGACGCTGAGCAGGACGTCAAAGACTTCGCGTTCGTCGTCGTCGGCGAAGCCGAACAGCGTCAGGGAATCCTCGCGGACGATCATGGACGTGAAGAGCTTGGCTTCACTTCCTGTTTTGAGGTGGCTCAAGGTCTGCGGTGTGGCGAAGACACTCATTCCCGCACCGTTGAGGTCGATTACAGCGGTGGACAAACCAACGTGGGCTACGGTTCCACGGAGAAAACTGATCAAGACCCGGCTCCTGAAATACTGCCTGCTCCGTTGCGTCATACTGCTGTCAGTATTGCGACCAAAGCGGACTATCCGAACATATCTACGAATACCCTAGCAAGGGGAGCTGACAATCAGCGTTTGCGGCGCGCTTTTGCTTCGGCGTCAGCCCATGCTTTCTGGGCGGCAGTGAGACCTCCCTCGCCGTTCGCACCCCCTGCTGAGCCCATTCCACTTCCTGCCCGCCATGCGTGGGTCAAGGCCAGCGCAAGAGCGTCCGCAGCATCGGCCGGCTTCGGCGGTGCATCCAGCCGCAAAATCTTGGTCACCAGCTTGGTAACAGCATCCTTGTTGGAGGTGCCGCTGCCGGTGACTGCCGCCTTGACCTCCGAGGGTGTGTGCAACGCGACGGGGATGCCTCGCCGGGCGGCCGCCACGATCACAACGCCTGATGCTTGGGCTACGCCCATCACGGTGCTGACATTCATCTGCGAGAAGACACGTTCGACGGCGACGACGTCCGGCTTGTGCAGGTCCAGCCATTCATCGATGGCCTGGGCAATCACCAGCAGCCTCTTATCCAGCGTCAGTTCAGCAGAGGTCCCCACCACCCCCACTGCCACCATGGTGGCCCTGCGGTTCTTCTCTATGTCCACTACACCGATGCCGCAACGGGTAAGGCCCGGATCGACTCCCAATACGCGAAGAGTCAAGTCCGGGCCTTCCTGGTTGATGCAAAGCTGCTATGTATCAAACTGACGCGGTGCGCCTGGGCCGGCTATTCGGCGTCGAGGGCAGCCTGGACTTCCTCGCTGAGGTCCGCATTGCTGTAGACGTTCTGGACATCGTCCAGGTCTTCAAGGGCGTCCACAAGCTTCATGAACTTCTTGGCGCCGTCAACGTCCAGGTCCACCTGCATGGAGGGAACGAATTCGGCTTCGTCGGTGTCGTAATCGATGCCGGCTTCTTTCAGGGCGTCGCGGATGGCCTGAAGGTCAGAGGGCTCCGAGTGAATTTCCCAGTTCTCACCACTGTCCTTGACTTCTTCGGCCCCGGCTTCCAGGACCGCCATCAGGATGTCATCCTCGCTGAGGCCGTTCTTGGGCAATACGACAACACCCTTGCGGGCAAAGAGGTAGCTCACGGAACCGGGATCGGCGATGGTGCCGCCGTTGCGTGAGATAGCCAGGCGCACCTCGGATGCAGCGCGGTTCTTGTTGTCGGTCAGACATTCGATCAACAGGGCAGAACCCTGAGGACCGCGGGCCTCGTACATGATCTCGGTGTAATCCACCACTTCACCGGTGAGGCCTGCCCCACGTTTGATGGCGCGGTCGATGTTGTCATTGGGAACCGAAGTTTTCTTGGCCTTCGTGACCGCAAGTTCCAGGCCAGGGTTGCCGGCGAGGTCCGGGCCACCCATGCGGGCAGCAACTTCGATGTTCTTGATCAGCTTTGCGAACGACTTTGCACGCCTGCCGTCAATGATGGCTTTCTTGTGCTTGGTGGTCGCCCATTTGGAGTGGCCTGACATGCTTTACGCTTCTCCTCTGATCATTCGAATAAAGAGTTCATGCACGCGTTTCTCTCCCGTCACTTCCGGGTGGAAGGAGGTGGCCAGCAGTTGGCCCGAACGCACTGCAACAATTCTAGCCACTCCATGCAAAGTAGCCGTGTGGCTGGCGTGATCGGGGTCAACCTGGGCAAGGACTTCCACGCCCGGGCCAACTCGCTCCACCCAAGGACCCCTAATGAACACCGCGTGAACGGGATCCACGCCGGACTCCCCTGCGCTGAAATCAAGGGCTTTGAAATCAAGGTCGGTTTCGAAGGACTCACGTTGACGTCCAAAAGCGTTCCTGCGGACCGTGATATCCAGCCCGCCAAACGTCTGCTGGGGATTTCCGTTCACGTCAGTTGCGGGATCGGCAATTTCATTGGCCAAAAGGATCATGCCGGCACAGGAGCCATAAACCGGCAAGCCCTCCGCGATGCGCTTTTGAAGGGGGTCACGGACTTCGAAGATCCGGGAGAGCTTGTCAATGGTGGTGGATTCGCCGCCTGGGATGATCAGGCCGTCAATGTCGTCGAGCTCTGAAGGGCGGCGAATACCCACGCCGGTGGCGCCGGCGGCCTCTACAGCGTGGATGTGCTCGCGGAAGTCGCCCTGGAGAGCCAGCACGCCGATCCGGAGTCCTGAACCCACGCGTGACGAAGCGTCGGAAAGGGGGTTGGTCATTCGACCATCATAGTGGTCCACGGCCTTCGTGACGCTGCCCGCGGTTGCCAAGCGGCCATGCCGGTCGCCGGCTCCATGCCCTGACTGGGATATATTACAGAGCATGCTTTCCTTCAGCGTTCCCCTCGGCAAGCTGGTCCGCACACTGTCCCGGCTCCGGGGCGGAGGCTCAGCTTTTCCCGGCTTGGTGGTTGAGAAAATCGATCCCGGCTTCATGCAGCGAACGCTGGCTTCGCTCCCCCTTGGCGTAGCTGTGGTCAGTGGCACCAACGGCAAGACCACCACTACGAAGATGGTGGTGGAGCTCCTCGAAAGCCAAGGCCTGAAGGTCTTCACCAACCGCAGTGGCAGCAACTTCACCCGTGGTGTGGCTGCCTCCCTGTTGGGCGATGTGGATTGGCGTGGCCGCCTCGACGCAGACATCGCCATTTTGGAACTGGACGAAGCTCACGCCGTGCACTTCGTCAACAAAGTGGAGCCGCGTTTCAGCCTGCTGCTGAACGTGCTGCGCGACCAATTGGACCGCTTCGGTGAAATCGACAAGACGGCCCGGCTTCTGGAGCACATTGCCTCCAAAACCACCGATACCGTTGTCCTGAACCGCGAAGACCCCCGCGTCGCCCGGATTGCCCAAGCCATCAACACACTTGACGCCGTTCACCATCCCGAAGTCCGCTACTTCGGCCTCGACGAGTCTTTGCGCAGCACCTTCCCCAACGACGACGAGATGCGCACCACCGGCATCGGCCCCTCCCCGTCAGGGACCTCTGTTGCCGCAGAGACCGGCGAGGACGTAGACCTGCCGGCTGCCGACGTCGTGCTCCGACGGGTCGGTGCCCAGGACGCCGATTTTGAGTTCGACGGCGAAACCGTCACCACATCCATGAAGCTGCGTGGCGTCTATAACATCTTCAATGCAGCGGCGGCTTTGTCGCTAGCGAGGTCCATTATGGGAACCGGACCCGTTGATACCCCCAAATTAGTGAAGGCTCTGGGGGAAGTTGCTCCCGCCTTCGGCCGTGGTGAAAGCCTCACAGTGGATGGACAACCACTGGAACTGGTGCTGGTGAAGAACCCCAGCGGTTTCCGGCTGGGGCTGAAGTCCTTTCCCGCCGGCGGATACGCCACCATGATCGCCATCAACGACAACTACGCAGACGGCAGGGACATGTCCTGGCTGTGGGACGTCGAGTTCGACTCCCTGCGCGAAGGAGGCGTTGAAGTCCTCACCGGCGTACGCGCTTACGACATGGCGCTTCGCCTTCAATATGACGACGTTCACTTCGGAGTGGTGGAACCAGACATCACAGCAGCATTGCGCGCCTTCATCGACGGTTCCCGGGGCAAGCCCAAACGCGTCTTCTGCACTTACACTTCCATGCTCGCCATCCGCCGCGAACTGGCCAAAATCACCATAGTTGAGGTGGTCTCATGACTTCGGAAGCCCAGCCCACACCAGATACCCATCCCACGCCGGACAACCAGTCCAGCAAGGGGACAATCCGCGTGCTCCAGCTCTACCCGCGCGAAATGAACATCTACGGCGACTGGGGCAACGCCCTGGTCCTCAAACAACGGATCAAGTGGCATGGCTACACCCCGGAGTTGCTCGAGTACAACGTGGGTGACGAATTCCCGGACGACATCGACATCATTGTGGGTGGAGGCGGGCAGGACAGTGGCCAGCTGGTCATTCAGAACGACCTCCAGGCGCGCGCCGCTCAGCTGAAGCAACTGGCGGAGGAGGGCGCGCCCATGCTGGTGATTTGCGGGCTCTACCAGTTGTTTGGGAAGTTCTTTAAAACCAGCACAGGACCTGTCATTCCCGGCATCGGCATCCTCGACGTTGAAACGCGCGGCACGGATGAACGACTCATCGGCAACGTGACCATGAAGTCCACCGAGTTCGGCGACATCCTTGGCTACGAGAACCACAGCGGGCAGACCACGTTGGGACCCGGCGTCGAGCCCTTGGGCACCGTGACAAAAGGCGCGGGCAACAACAGCAAAGATGGCCACGAGGGCGCCCGCTACAACAACGTTGTAGCGAGCTACCTGCACGGTTCGTTGCTCCCGAAGAACCCGGCCATTGCCGACTTCCTGATCCGCACGGCAGCCGAGCGCAAGTTCGGTAGTTTCGTGCCGGGAACGCCCGACGACGACTATGCACGCCTTGCGCGTGAACACGCCGCCCGCCGGCCGCGCTGAGCGCTACTTTTCTTTGGTGATCAGCAGTTCATGCGCCCCAGCGGTGGCTGCGCCCATCGACTCAACTACTGATTTGGTACGCTGACGGGTCTCAGCATCGGCCGCAGGGGTGGCGCAGACTCCCTGCGGTGCGTCGCTTGCCACGGAGCACCAACGGTACGGATCCCGAACGATTACCGACGGTGCCCAAGCAAGGTCCGAAGCAGTCCACACCCCTGAAGTGTTCTGGCTGAACTGCGCCCGAACCAGCAGCCCTTCATTGTTCAGGACATACCACGGTGACAATTCGGTGACACCGTTGCCCAAACCGTAGACGATCCACGTGCCCTTGTAATTTTCGATCGGCAACACCGAATGCGTGTGGTGACCGTAGATCATGGTGAACTGGCCGCTGTCCACCAACGCGTGCGCAACGTCCTGCTGCTGGGCGTTGGCTTCACTGGCGTACTCATCTCCGGCATGCATGACGCCCAGCACAATGTCAGCTCCAAGCGCCTTGGCTTGTGTTGCCTTCGCGATCATTGCCGCTGGATCCAGCTCGTCAACCAGCCAAGGGTATTCCGGAATCTGACCATTGTGGCCGTACGTGCCAATGATGACGGCCACCTTGGCAGCGTCCGTCTGGAGCATGAGAATCTCCTTGGATGCGGCCTCTGTCCTGTACGAGCCCGTGTGCTTCAGGCCTGCTGCATCCAGGGCGTCCAATGTTCGCAGCAATCCTTCAGTCCCGCGATCAATGGTGTGGTTGCTGGCCGTCGTGCAGGCCTTGTAGCCCACATCCTTGGAGGCCGTGATGATTTGCGGTGGCACGTTGAAAGACGGGTAGGCTGAGAATGGACCCTCCGGTGTAGCAACGGGCGTTTCCTGATGACAGATGGCGAGGTCGCTGTTGCGGATGTAGCGTCGCTGCCCTTCCAGAAGCGGAACGAATGTGTACCCCGGCTGTCCCAACGCTGCAGCGTCAGCTCTGGCTTGCTGCCAGAGCTGGGTATGAACCAACATGTCCCCGGTCACGGTAATGGAGGTGCAGCGGAGTTCCGGGCAAGCAGGCCCCTTGCCTGGGGTGGGGTTTGGTGCGGGGGTACGGGCTGGGCTTGGAGTCCCGGTGGCCGGTGCCGAAGCAGCGCTGCTGCGCTCAGCGTCATCGTTTTCTGCAATAACGCCGCAACTGCTCAGTGAGAAGGCAAGAACCATGCCACTGACCACGAGTGCCGCTTTGTGAGGGCGGAACCGGCCCACGGAAAATGTGATTTTGCCCATGAATTTCATCCTACGGCCGAAGCCCTGCTGATCAGGGCGTGCCGCCCTTGAGGACACGATTCTTACGTGAAAGAGTCACTTCATGACCAATCCGCTCTTGAGCCCCAGCACATTGCCCTACGGGCTTCCGCCCTTCTCCGGCATTTCGCCAGAGCACTATGCCGAGGCCATAGAGGCAGGTTTATCGGCGCATCTCAGCGAAATCGCCAGGATTGCCGATAACCCTGAGACGGCCACCCTGGAAAACACAGCCATGGCCATGGAGCGGTCCGGACTTCTCCTCAACAGGGCCGCCGCGGCGTTCTTTACAATGGTTTCTGCAGATGCTTCTGACACCATTAAGTCGCTGGAAACAGAGTTGTCCCCCAAGTTCTCAGCGCATCAGGACGCTCTTTACATGAACCGGGAGCTCTACGAGCGATTCGCAGCGATCAATACCACCGGCTTGGATCAGGAGTCGGCCCGCTTGGTGGAGGAGTACCTCAAGGAGTTCCGACAGTCCGGTGTTCAGCTCGATGATGCCGGGCAACAACGCCTGCGTGAGGTGAACGCCGAACTGTCCCGTTTGGGGACCGAATTTGGTCAGCGCGTCAAGGAAGCCATGAAGTCCGCCGCTCTGCTTCTTGACGACGCCGGTGAGCTCGCCGGCCTGCCAACGGAAGTGATCACCGGTGCCGCGGAAGCAGCAAAGTCTGCAGGTCATGACGGCAAGTTCCTGCTGACCCTGATCCAACCCAGCAACCAGCCCGCCCTGGCGTTCCTGGAGAACCGGTCCATCCGCCGTCGCCTCTACGAAGCGTCCCTGGCGCGCGGCACTGATGGCGGCCCCTTGGACGTTCGCGACCTGGTGAAAGCTACTGTCCGGTTGCGGGCGGAGAAGGCAGCTCTCCTGGGCTTTGCGAATTTCGCAGAGCTGGTGGTCGACCAGCAGACGGCGCCCGGTTTCAGCGAAGTGCAAGCCATGTTGGGTAGGCTGGCGCCGGCGGCCGTGCGGAATGCGCAATCGGAGGCGGACGCGTTGGCGGAAGCCGCGGGCCACGAACTCCAACCATGGGACTGGGCATACTATTCTGCCCGGGTTCGCAAGGAAAAGTTTCAGGTGGACGAGCAGGCGCTCCGCCCCTACTTCAGCCTCGAAACTGTCCTCAATGACGGCGTCTTCCATGCGGCGACACAGCTCTTCGGGGTGACTTTCCATGAACGCGACGACCTGGAGGGCTATCACCCGGATGTCCCGGTGTGGGAGGTCCGCAATGAAGACGGCAGTGGCCTCGGGCTGTTCCTGGGCGACTACTACACCCGGGAATCCAAGCGCGGAGGTGCCTGGATGAACTCCCTGATGGATCAGTCCCACCTGCTGGGAACGCGGTCCGTTGTCATCAACAACCTCAACATCACCAAACCGGCTCCCGGCGAGCCCACGCTTTTGTCTTTGGATGAGGTCCGTACGGTCTTCCACGAGTTCGGCCACGCGCTGCACGGCCTATTCTCCGATGTCACCTATCCGCGGTTCTCCGGAACGTCCGTACCGCGGGACTTTGTGGAGTACCCCTCCCAGGTCAACGAAATGTGGATCATGTGGCCTCAGGTACTGGGCAACTACGCCCGGCACCACTCCACGGGAGAGCCGCTCCCCCAGGACACGGTGGACAAACTCAATGCTTCAATGCTGTGGGGAGAAGGATTCGCCACCACCGAATACCTCGGAGCCGCGCTCCTTGACCTTGCATGGCACGTCATCTCCGAGGCGGAGGTGCCGGATGACGTTCTCGCCTTCGAGGCCAAGGCACTGGCCGATGCAGCCATCGCCCACCCCCTGATCCCACCGAGATACAGGACGGGCTATTTCCAGCACATCTTCGCCGGCGCGGGCTACGCAGCCGGATACTACTCCTACATCTGGAGCGAGGTGCTGGACGCCGACACCGTGGAGTGGTTCAGGGAAAACGGTGGCCTTACCCGGTCAAACGGGGAACGATTCAGGTCCGAGCTGCTCTCACGGGGTAACAGCAGGGACCCCTTGGAGTCATTCCGCCGCCTTCCGAGGTCGTGACGCAAAGCTGGAACCCCTCCTGAAACGCCGAGGACTGGACTAGTACGACGCCGGGCCGGTCACCTTGGAAGGTGACCGGCCCGGCGTCGTAGTTCTCCTGCTGTTTACCAGCCGCGCTCTGCGAGGCGGTGCGGCTGCGGGATCTCGTCCACGTTGATGCCCACCATGGCTTCGCCCAGGCCGCGGGAGACCTTGGCGATCACGTCAGGATCGTCGTGGAAGGTGGTGGCCTTCACGACGGCGGCGGCGCGCTCTGCCGGGTTGCCGGACTTGAAGATACCCGAACCAACGAACACACCGTCGGCGCCGAGCTGCATCATCATCGCAGCATCAGCCGGCGTGGCGATGCCACCGGCGGTGAACAGGACAACGGGGAGCTTGCCGGTGGCGGCAACTTCCTTGACCAGCTCGTACGGGGCCTGCAGTTCCTTGGCCGCAACGTACAGCTCGTCCTCGGGGAGGGCTGCGAGCTTGGCGATCTCCGAGCGGATCTTGCGCATGTGCCCGGTGGCGTTGGAAACATCACCGGTGCCGGCCTCGCCCTTGGAACGGATCATGGCCGCGCCCTCGTTGATGCGGCGCAGGGCCTCACCCAGGTTGGTGGCACCACAGACGAAGGGAACGGTGAAGTTCCACTTGTCGATGTGGTTGATGTAGTCGGCCGGGGTCAGGACCTCGGACTCGTCGATGTAGTCAACACCGAGGGACTGCAGGACCTGTGCTTCAACGAAGTGGCCGATGCGGGCCTTGGCCATCACAGGGATGGACACCGCGGCGATGATCGCATCGATCATGTCCGGGTCCGACATGCGGGAGACGCCGCCTTGGGCGCGGATATCGGCAGGTACGCGCTCGAGCGCCATGACGGCGACGGCACCGGCGTCCTCAGCGATGCGGGCCTGCTCGACGTTAACGACGTCCATGATGACGCCGCCCTTGAGCATCTCCGCCATGCCCCGCTTGACGCGGCTGCTGCCCGTGACGCTGTTCGCGGACGAACCGGCTTCGTTGCTTACATCTGGTGTAGACACAAAAACCCCTATGGGTAGATAAACGACCTTCTTGCCGGAGGCGCGCGCAGCCACACGACCGCAATCAGCGCACACCGGGTTTCAGGTCAAGGTGACCAAGTACTAGTAATAGTAGTCCCACCTTGCATGCCGGCAGTACATTCATTACCCCTGTAGAGGGCAACAAAGCGGGCTGTGGTAGGTCAGCTGCACAATTGAGCTGGAACGACTTTGGTCGGTTGCCAGTTCCCTGGGAGCGACTGGCCTCTCGAGCATTACGCTGCGGCAGTTCCGTCTGCTTCGGCCATTGCCTGCCGCCGCACGGTGGACATCCGCTGGACAATGGTGATCACACTCGCCAGGGCCAAAAGGATCAGCGTCCCGAATAGAACAACAGGTGGCAGGCCCAGCCCCGTGAGCCCGGTGATAAACAGTACGGACGCGAGTCGTTCTGCACGTTCTGCGATTCCCACACTGGCCTGGTAACCCAGGGATTCCGCTTTGGCCCTGGCGTAGGAAACAACCATTCCAAGAACCAGGCAGATGACGGCAGCAGTAGCAATCGCAGGATCGTCACCACCGGTGAAAAACCAGATGGTGAGGCCTGCAAAAATGGCGCCATCAGCGAGCCTGTCGAGGGTGGAATCCAGGAAGTTGCCCCAACCTCCGCTGCGGCCCTGCAGCCTCGCCATGATTCCGTCCACTACGTCCGAGAAGGCGAAGAACGCAACCACCACTGAGCCCCACCATAAGAAGCCCAGCGGGTAAAGGACGAGCCCGCCCAAAATCACCCCTAAGGTCCCTGCAATGGTCACGGCGTCCGGAGACACACCGATCTTGAGGAGCCAACGCGCTAAAGGAGTAAAAAGTGAAGTGAAGAAGCCGCGCGCATGCCTATTGAGCATTCGACTCCCCCGGCCAGGCTTCGGCCACAAGCTTGCGGACCTCATCGAGTGTCTGCGTGATGGCCTTGGTCTGGGCGATGATGGGGAAGAAGTTTCCGTCCCCGCCCCAGCGCGGAACCACATGCTGGTGGAGATGCGCGGCGATGCCGGCACCTCCGGTCACGCCTTGGTTCATGCCGAGGTTGAAGCCGCTCGGATTCGAAACCTTCCGCAGCACGCGCATCGCCGTCTGCGTAAGTTCAGCGAACTCGGCCGTTTCCTCCACGGTGATGTCTGTGTAGTCGGGGACGTGCCGGTAAGGGCAGATCAACAGATGACCGGGATTGTAGGGGAACAGGTTGAGGACAACGTAGCAGGTCCTTCCCCGATGCACGATCAGGGATTCCTCGTCCGAGCGGGTTGGTCCTACACAGAACGGGCAATCATCCTTGTTTTTGAATTGATCCTGCCCGCCCTTGATGTAAGCCATCCGGTGCGGAGTCCACAGGCGCTGAAAAGCATCCGGTACGCCCGCCAATCCGAAGTCATCGGTTACGTCGGCGTCACCCGGTAGGTCATGTGCCGCGCCTGTGTTCTCCTGCACCGTCTTTGTTTCCGTTCCGTCAGCTCTCGCGGTTCTTGACGGCGTCAACGATCCTTCGGACCGCCTCGGCCACTGGAACGCCGTTGTCCTGGCTGCCATCCCGGAAACGGAAGGACACTGCACCGGCTTCGGCGTCCTCTCCACCTGCAATCAGGACGAACGGGATTTTGTCCTTGCTGGCTGTGCGGATTTTCTTGGGGAACCGGTCCGAGGAGATGTCCACCTCGGCACGGATGCCGGCCGCCTTGAGCTGTCCCACGACGTCGAACATGTAGTCGTTGAAGGTCTCGGCCACAGGAATGCCCACTACCTGGACGGGGGCGAGCCAGGCCGGGAAGGCTCCGGCATAGTGCTCGGTAAGCACGCCCATGAAGCGTTCCACGGAACCGAACAGTGCCCGGTGGATCATAACGGGCCGCTGGCGTGTGCCGTCGGCTGCCTGGTACTCCAGCTCGAAACGCTCCGGCAGGTTGAAGTCCAACTGGATGGTGGACATTTGCCAGGTCCTGCCAAGTGCATCCTTTGCCTGGACAGAGATCTTGGGACCATAGAATGCTGCTCCGCCCGGATCCGGAACCAGTTCCAGACCCGAGGCAGCAGC
This sequence comes from Arthrobacter sp. 9V, assembly GCF_902506065.1. Taxonomy (GTDB): domain Bacteria; phylum Actinomycetota; class Actinomycetes; order Actinomycetales; family Micrococcaceae; genus Arthrobacter. Next base: position 1,868,570 of record NZ_LR732912.1, on the reverse strand, counting down.
GACCTCGGAAAGCGTGCGGGTGGCTTCTTCCCAGGCGGCATCGTCACCAACGAACTTCTCTTCGTTCTTGGTGGAGAGCTCCAAGTAGAAGTCATCCAGACCGTAGTCCTTGAGAAGGCCCAGCACGAAGTTCAGCGTAGTGGTGAGTTCATCCTTCATCTGCTCGCGGGTGCAGTAGATGTGGGCGTCGTCCTGTGTCATACCGCGGACACGGGTCAGGCCGTGCACAACGCCGGACTTCTCGTAGCGGTATACCGAACCGAATTCGAACAGCCGCAGCGGAAGTTCGCGGTAGGACCGGCCCCGTGAGCGGAAAATCAGGTTGTGCATGGGGCAGTTCATCGGCTTCAGGTAGTAGTCCTGAGCCGGCTTCCGCACAGAGCCGTCTTCGTTGAATTCGGCGTCCACCTGCATCGCCGGGAACATGCCGTCCTTGTACCAGTCAAGGTGCCCGGAGACCTCGTAGAGGTGGCCCTTGGTGATGTGGGGTGTGTAGACGAATTCATACCCGGCATCCACGTGGCGCTGGCGGGAGTAGTCCTCCATGGCCTTGCGGATGATTCCGCCCTTGGGGTGGAACACAGGCAGGCCGGAGCCCAGTTCATCGGGGAAGGAGAAGAGGTCAAGTTCCACGCCGAGCTTGCGGTGGTCGCGGCGCTCAGCTTCGGCAATGCGTTCCTGGTACGCCTTGAGGGCTTCCTTGGTGGGCCACGCCGTGCCGTAAATGCGCTGCAGCTGCTGGTTGTTCTGGTTGCCGAGCCAGTATGCCGCGGAAGAACGGGTCAAGGCGAAGGCGTTGGAGATGATCTTGGTGTTTTGCAGGTGAGGACCCCGGCAAAGATCACACCAGATGCTCTCGCCGCTCTTGCGATCCACATTGTCGTAGATGGTGATGTCGCCTGCACCGACCTCAACGTTGACGCCTTCCGCGGCGTCCGTGGAGTCGTTCTTCTTGCCCAACAGCTCCAGCTTGTAGGGCTCGTTGGCCATGGCTTGGCGGGCCTCGTCCTCGGTGACAACACGACGCACGAATTTCTGGTTCTGGTTGATGATTTTTTGCATCATCTTTTCCAGTGTGCGCAGGTCTTCAGGGGTGAACGGCTCAGCGACGTCGAAGTCGAAGTAGAAGCCGTCAGTGATGTAAGGGCCGATGCCGAGTTTGGCATCGGGGCGCAACTGCTGCACAGCCTGGGCCATGACGTGAGCTGTGGAGTGGCGAAGAACGTTGAGACCGTCGGGGGAATCGATGGTGACGCCTTGGACGTCAGCGCCCTCGGTGAGTACCTGGTCCAAGTCTTTAAGAACACCATTGACACGGGCTACAACGACGTCGCGGCGCTCGAAGAAGAGTTCCGCGCCGGTAGTCCCTTCCGTCACCTTGGTCTCTTCGCCATCGACGATGAGGGTGATCTGTTGGGCATCTGACACGGGTGTCTCCTATTCATAGTTAAGGCTTCATAGCTTGTGGCGTACGGGGACCACAGCCAGCCACCGTCAATCGTATCTGCTTCGGTGAAGGCGTCCAAAGCAGCGCGCCGTGGCCGGATCGGGCTGCTCGAGGCAGGAGTTTGTTGCAGGTTCAGCTTCCCAGACCTGTAATGGCAAGGTTCCTGGAGATACCGTGGAGCGGCCCATGACGGGTGTATTCGTCCGATAGCCCAGCCTCAGCAGGAAGAAGCTCGGAATAGGGCAACTCTTCGGGACGGCTGAGGTCCCAGGCTTTGCTGGCACTAAGGCTGATCCCTTTGGGCCCGGTCCGCCTGGTGGTTCCCCTGATCAGCAGCAGGCGGGTACCAAACAGCAAAGGTCCGGACTCTTCCTGGGCCTCATGGAAGAAGACAGAGTCCACACAACCGGTGCCGTCATCAATGCTGATGAAGACAACACGCCGCCCGCCCCGCATGGGAGGGGTCTGGGTGGCAACCCGGACCCCTGCCACCAGGACTTCGGTTCCGTTGCGTAAGCCCAGGAGCTTATCGGCAGTTGTGACCCCCAGTTTGTCCAAGAGGGGTCGATGGCTTTCCATCAAGTGTTCACTGACGTCCACAGCCATGAGATCAAGTTCTGCCCTGACGTTATCCACCATGGTTGGCTCAGGAAGTTCGGGAGCAAGGTTTCTCAATTCAACATCACCCAGGGCAAATGACAGCTGGCCCTCAATGACATCCGGAGCTTTTTTGGTGGCGCTGCTTTGCAGGGCCTGCAAATGGTGCACCAAGTCAGCACGGTTGGCTTTTCCACCGGAGTCCTTATGCAAGGCATCAAAGGCGCCCAGCTGGGCCAGTCTTTTGATGTTCGGCTTACTTACCCTTGCCCTGGCCCGCAGGTCTGCCAGGGAGTCGTAAGGCTGCCCGGCAACGATCCTCTTAAGTTCCGCTCCGGAAAGTCCATAAATGCCCGTCAGGCTCAGGCGGATGCCCAGCTTGCCCTGATCCGGGCCGTGCAGGATCTTCTCCACTCTGTATTCCGCCTGGCTCCTGTTGATATCCAAAGGCAGGATGGGAATGCCAAGACGTCGTGCCTCAGCTACCAGCAGCCGCTTGGGATACATCCCGGGATCGTGTTCCCATAGCCCTGCCAGAAAGGCCTCCGGATGGTGGGCTTTGAGCCAGGCCGATTGATAGGTAGGTACGGCAAAGGCAGCGCCATGGGCCTTACAGAAGCCAAAACTGCCGAAGGCTTTCAGCGTTCCCCAGACTTTATCCACTACTTCGGGTGAGTACTTCTTTATTGCTTCTCGTCTGAAGTACTTCTCTACTCCCGGCTCATGCACTTCGTCACCAAGGGCGCGGCGAAACTCGTCAGCCCTGTCCAAACCGCAATCGGTCATGACGTGGAAGGTCTTCAGGATCTGCTCATGGAAAACGGTCACCCCGTGCGTTTCCTGGAGGACGGGTTTGAGGTCTTGATGGGGATAAATCTCAGGAGCAAAGCCGTGCCGGTGCTCCAGGAAGGGCCGCACCATATCCGACTTCATGGGTCCGGGCCTGAAAAGGGAGATATCGATGATGAGGTCGTTGAATTCCCTGGGAGCCATCTTGCCAATGAGTTCACGCTGTCCCGGTGATTCGATTTGGAAACAACCAAGTGTGTGGGTACTGCGGATCAGTTCATAGGTGGGTTCATCGTCGAATGGAACGGAGTTGAGGTCAATCCTGCCGTCAGGAGCAATGTAGTCAGGACCACTTCCACCTGGCTCCACCGGGTGCTTCCCTGCTGCGACCACTTCAGCTTTGGAGGGATGAAGACGAATCACTTCCCGGACAGCGAAGGCCATTGCACTCTGCATCCGGACGCCCAAGACATCCAGCTTGAGCATCCCCATGGGATCCATGTCGTGTTTATCGAATTGGCTCATGGGCAGGCCCAACCCGCTGGGTTGGACAGGGGTTCTATCCAGGAGAGTGGCATCTCCCAAGATCACTCCGCAGGGATGCATTGAAATATGCCGGGGCAGACGATCCAGCCTTTCGGTGAGATCCACCAACAGATCCAACTGTTGATTCTCCTCCAGGGCTCCCCGCTCCACCCGGCCGGCAAAATCCCGAAGCTCGGGCTTCTCCACCAGGGCTTCCCTGAATTTGCGTGCAGAGAATCTCCACAGTTGCTTGGCAATCTCACCGACTTCCTCGTCCGGCATTCCCAAGGCCATACCGGCATCCCTCACGGCACCACGCGCCCTGTACCCGTTTTGCATGCTCATCAAGGTGACGCGCTCGGCCCCGAATCGGTCAAAAATCTTTCGGTAGACGTTGTGCCTTTCGGCACTTTCCACATCAATATCGATGTCAGGAAGGGTTGACCGACGACCGGAGAGAAAACGTTCGAAAATGAGGTCGTGGCGTATCGGGTCAACCTGGCTGATATCGATCAGGTAATTGACAAGGCTTGAAGCGCCGGATCCCCGGGCGGCTACCCGCACACCCATATCGAGGATCATCCTTGAAACCTCTGCCACTGTGAGGAAGTACGAGGCAAACCCGAGCCGGCTGATGATCCCCAGCTCATGCTCCAACCGCGAGTGCAGTTGCTTTTCTGCATCCCCGTTGATGCCGGGGAAGCGTCTGTTGATTCCTGCTTCGCAGCGTTGGGAAAGTTCCACCATGGGGTCTGCATCGATGCCGATGATGGAGGCTTCGGGGACTACCGGCCTTTTCCAACCCATGTCCAGGATGGGGTCGATGCGGCATTTGTCTGCGAGCGCTTCGGTGTTTGAGAGGAGCTTGGTGAGGTCCGCTTTTCCTTGGCCTGCGGAGTTCATGATCTCTTTGGCGAGTTGGAGCATTTGCTGAGGGGTTTTCAGCCATCCCTGTCCTGTTGGTTGGAGGAGGGGTTCTGTGGAGAGTTCCGGAAGGGATTTGAGGGTGCGGGCGGAGTCGAGGACGTCTGCGGTGGCGGCGCCGTCCTGTGCGCAGTAGCGGACGGCGTTGCTGAGTATTGCGGGGATGTTGTATTCGAGGGCGAGCTTGAGCATTCGTACTGCGTGGGCTGTGCTGAGTGGTTCTCCCGGGGCGCTGAGGTGGGAGACGACTTCGGCCACCATGGTGCCGGGAGGCATGGCGTCGATCCATTGTTTGAAGAGGGTTCTGGGTTTGAGGTATTTGCGGCCTCCCATGGCTCGGCCTACATCGGAGTCTGGTCCTATGAGTACGGTGAGGACTGGTTTGAGGGTTTTGGGGTGGAGGGTTCTTGAGGCGAGTTCTCCGCGTGTGACTGCAACGGGGATTGTTCCGCCGGCTTTTCCTGAGGTGCGTGCATGGGCGTCGGATATGAGGCGGCATAGTGCCCTGTATCCGGCGCCGTTGTTGTTTCCGTGGGCGAGTACGACGACGCGGCCGGAGACTTGTGTGCGGTGGTCGCCGTCGTCGTCGAATACTGCGAGGTCTACCCCGACGATGGGGTGGATGCCTGCGTCCATGCACGCTTTGAGGTGTTTGATGGTGCCGTACAGGCCATCACGGTCTGTGCAGGCGAGAGCCGTGGCTCCGTCTGTTGCTGCTGTTTGGGCCAGTTCTTCAGGCCAGGAGACGCCGTAGTGTGCGCTGAAGGCTGTGGAGACGTGCAGGTGGGTAAAGCTCAAGGTTCACGCTGCTTCTTCGGGTTCTACGGCGCGGGATGGCGCGGCGTCGTGGATGCGCAGGAGTCTCCAGCGGCCGCTGCCCAGGTGGCGGACGAGGTCCAGCGTGATGGAGTGGCTGGTTTCTGTTTCAGCTGCGGAGGGTTGGAGTTGTACCCGCCAGATCTCGTGGTCAACCAGCCCGGCTCCGCTTCCCAGGGGGGCACGGTTTTCTTCAACCCACCATTGGCGGCGTTCATACCAACGCTCAGGTTTGTTGGCTACTGCGTACAGTGTGCCTTTCCATTGGACTCCCTGCGGCTGGCCTGTGTCCGTGCAGTTCACAGCTATTGATTCACTGAACAGCCCCATATTTTCACCTCTTCACGCCGGAAAACCTGATTCGAAAGTATGTTCGAATAAATCCAGTTTACGCTGACGCTCCGGCAAAACCTACTTCGAAGTTTGCGCCTTCTCCCGGGTTCGCGACACCCGCTTCCCCACCTGTTTGATCAAGGCGTCGCGCATCGGTTGTGCACTCCGGGCGAGCGCCACGTTCCCCATGAGGGATGAAGCAATCCGAAGTAGTTGCGTGCGGATGACCCTCTTTCTGCCATAAGCCGCGAGCGCCTCTTCCCTGGGCAGCTCGTTCAGAAGTCCTCCCAGCGTCACGGCATCGATCAACGCTTCGCAGGCGCCCCGTCCCAGGTTGGGGGTCATGGCATGGGCGGCGTCCCCCACCAGCACAGTATTCCCCTGCGCGTAGTGCGCCAGGGGTGGTGAAATCCAGATCCGTTGGGCCAGGGAGGTTTCCGGGGTGGCTTTTGCGAGTACATCCTGAACAGCGCGAGAGTGGTTTGCGTAGCGGTTTCTGGTCACTTCAAGGGCCTCGGCGACGTCTACTTTTTCCGGCCCAAGGTCCGAGCGGAAGGAGGCATACCAGTTGCTCCCGCCTCCGGCCGGGGCCAGCCCGAATATTTGACCACGCCCCCAGTATTCGCCGATGTCCTCTTTGTGCGGGGTTCCGGGAATGACACCCCTGACGGCCAGGAACGGTGTGGGCCTGGCTGCGCTTTGCCTTCCCAGGAGTTCCCGCCGAACCACGCTGTTGACCCCGTCCGCCCCCACGGTCAAGCCTGCAACATCCGGCAGGCGCTCCACCCTGCCTGCTTCCCGGTGCACAGAGCGGGGAACTGCACTGTCCAAAAGCTTCAGGAGCTCGGGCCGGGATATTCCTACCAGCCCTTCGCCTTCCATGGAGAGCAGGGGTTCTCCCGACGGTCTGCGAAGTGCCCCGGTTTTGATGATGGCGCCGCGGCTCCGGACGGCGCCAAGGAGCCCAAGCTTTGAGAGCGCCTGCTGCGCTTCGGGCCACATGGCCAGTGTTGTGCCGACAGCGGGGAGTTCAGGTCTCTGCTCGAAGATGGTGACCTCGAATTTGCCGGGGTCCAGCATGCCTGCGAGCGCCAGTCCAGCGATTCCTCCACCAATGATGTCCACTTTTTCCATTGGCTCACTGTACTACTACATTTGTAGTATCCATAGGGGTTGAAGCTAGACTTTCGCCATGCCGGACCGCCGAACAGAACTTGCCGACGCCGCCCTGGCCGTTGTTGCCGCCAAAGGCCTGAAGGGACTCACCCACCGTGCCGTCGACGCTCAAGCCGGCGTTGCCGTAGGAACTACCTCGAACTATTTCCGCAACCGCGCCGCACTGATGGGCGCCGCCGTCGACCGCGTTGAAGAACGCGACCGCCTTCTGCTGCAGCAGGGTGGAATGGTCATCCCGACGTCGGTAGCCGCCTTGGCCGGGCAGATCGCCGAAGCAGTATTGGGGCTCGCGCAGGAGAACGCCGAACTGACCCGCGCCAGATTCGCCTTCGCCCTGGACCAGCCCGGCGTTGTGGCCGCCGGGCACGAGCGCCTGGTATCGGCGCTGGCACAACTGCTCGAAGCCCTGGATATATCAGAGGCACGGGACCGGGCAGAGTCCGTATCCGACTACAGCGACGGCCTGGCGATGCACCTGCTGACCGCCCGTGAAGGGCAGGATATTGACCGTGCCGCCGTGGCGAGGAGCATCCGGCGACTCTTGGAAGGATGAGAGCCAAGGGGTGGACGCCAGCCGGTCCGCAGAGCAGGATTGTGGCATGAGCACCAATGACGCACTCCTGAAGCAGGTCAATATCTCCGCCGAAGAGGACAACCTCGTGGCACGGTTTGAAATCGATGGCAACATACCAGGCTCCGGCGCTTACGTCGTGGGCCTTGTTGCTGCCAGCGAGGACTATTCCTCACAGCGCAGGCTCGGCATCGAGTTCATGAACGGCGAGGCGATCTCCTTCTATTCCTTCAACCACTCCCTCAGCGCGGAGGAGAACTACGACATCAAGGGCGTGGAGCATTCCGGAAACGTCATCACCGGGAACTTCCCGATGTCGGCCATCCACGGACTCAGCAAAGGCCATGTCATGACAGGCTTCAGCGAAGCCGACGGCCGGGAGTTCCAATCCGGCGTGCCCGTCACCGAAGCTCTCTGACCCCTAAAAGAGCGCTTCCACCGGTTCAATAAGTTCCGGTGAGTTATTGCGGACATTACCCACCGCGGCGCCCACCGCGTCCAACGTCCACCCAGCCGCGGCGTCGTGTGCCCGGGAACGGACCAGATCCACCAACCCTTGGGCGTCTTTCTCCCGCGGATCCAACCACGCTTCCATCGTCTCAGTGCTCATGGGCAACGGAACGCGGTCATGAAGTGACGTCAGTTCGTCAAACACCGAAGCACTGCGCCGGGTCTTCGCCTCATCAACCGTAGGGGTATCGGCAGTGAGGATGGACATGGACAACAACCAACGCCCCGGATCATCATCGGATGCCGACTGATCCCGCCACCACTCATACAAGCCCGCAAAAACCAGACCATGCCCACCCCCCGGGTGCACATAATAGGGTTGCTTGTTCTTCCCCTCACCCTTTTTCCACTCGTAATAGCCATCCGCCGGAACCGCGCAACGCCTGGCCACAGCGGCCTTCTTGAAAGACGGCTTCTCCAGCAGCGTCTCACTCCTGGCATTGATCAGCCGCGCACCACCCTTGGGGTCCTTGGCCCATGAGGGAACCAGGCCCCACTTCGCCACATGAAGCTGCCGTTTCACGGCATCGTCAACCAGCCGCTCAAGCACAATGGGAACGGCATCGGTCGGTGCCACGTTCCATGACTTCTCCAGCGCAATCTCGTTTTCAAGTTCGGCATCGAAATCGGCGAGCAAATCCCCCACCGCACGAGCCATCACATAGCGTCCACACATGGCAACAGTCTGCCTTCTGATCGCACAACGCACCAGCACAGGCATGTGACGTAACCCTGCTTCGCCGCCCAACGGGAATTATTCGGATGCGGGTTACCGTTGATGACAACGAACCATCCCGTGCAAACCACCAAATACCAAGGAGAGCTCTGTGGACTTCACTCCCGACTCCGGCACCATCACCATGTTCTCTACCACCTGGTGCGGCTACTGCAACCGCCTGAAGAAGCAGCTGGACGCCAAGGGCATCGGCTACACCGAGATCAACATCGAAGAAGTCGATGGCACCGCCGAACTCGTCGAGCAGCTCAACGGAGGCAACCGCACCGTGCCCACCGTGCTCTTCCCCGACGGAACCGCGGCCACCAACCCGTCCGCCTCCGAGGTTGAGAGCCGTCTGGCCGCATAGGCTGCCACCCACAGTTGAGGGCCCGCACGGAACAATCCCACTCTGTCTGTCACCTGTGATAGACAGAGTGGGAATCCGTAGCGGGCCCCTTTGTCTTTAAACAGGACCCGCTCCCCAAACAGCCCGAAGGGAACATCTCTCCATGGTCCACGCAGTCAAAGGCGTCGTCGTCCGCTCCAAAGGCGCCCCCGCAACCCTCGAAACCATCCTGGTTCCCGAGCCCGGCCCCGGCGAAGCATTGGTGGACATCCTCACCAGCGGCGTCTGCCACACAGACCTCCACTACAAGCTCGGCGGCATCAGCGACGATTTTCCATTCCTCCTCGGCCATGAAGCCACCGGCGTCGTCAGCGCAGTCGGCCCCGACGTCACCGATGTAGCCCCCGGGGACCGCGTTGTCCTCAACTGGCGAGCCGTCTGCGGCAACTGCCGCGCCTGCAACCGGGGCCAGGCCCAGTACTGCTTCAACACACACAACGCCACCCAAAAGATGACACTCGAAGACGGCACGGAACTCTCACCGGCCCTCGGCATCGGCGCGTTCATCGAAAAGACCCTGGTGGCTGCCGGTCAATGCACCAAGGTAGACCCCGACGCCGATGCCGCCGCAGTGGGGCTCCTCGGCTGCGGCGTCATGGCAGGTTTGGGCGCAGCGATCAACACCGGCAACGTCAAGCGAGGCGACTCCGTTGCCGTCATCGGCTGCGGCGGGGTGGGCGTAGCAGCCATCGCCGGCGCCGCGCTCGCAGGGGCCACCACCATCATCGCCGTCGACATCGACGCAAAGAAGCTCGAGCGCGCCAAGGACCTCGGCGCGACCCACACCGTGGACTCGTCCGCATCTGATCCCATCGAAGAAATCAGGGCCCTCACGGGCGGCTTCGGCGCAGACGTGGTGATTGACGCCGTCGGACGTCCCGAAACCTATAAGCAGGCCTTCTACGCCCGCGACCTCGCAGGCACTGTTGTCCTGGTTGGTGTTCCCACACCGGAAATGACCCTGGAACTGCCGCTGCTGGACGTCTTCGGCCGCGGCGGATCACTCAAATCATCCTGGTACGGAGACTGCCTGCCCTCCCGGGACTTCCCCATGCTGGTAGACCTGTACAAGCAGGGCAAGCTGGACCTGGACGCCTTCGTCACAGAGCGCATCACCATCAACCAGGTGGAAGAAGCGTTCGATAAAATGCACGAAGGCGCAGTCCTCCGATCGGTGGTTGAGCTGTGAGCACCCTAACAATTGACCACGTGGTCACCTCCGGCACATTCTCCCTCGACGGCGGAACATGGGATGTGGATAACAACGTCTGGATAGTCGGCGACGACTCCGAGTGCATCGTCATCGACCCCGCCCACAACCCCGAAGCAATCCGGGAGGCAGTGGGTGACCGAACCGTCAAAGCCATCTTGCTGACGCACGGCCATGACGACCACATCAGTTCCGCGGGCGCTTTCAGGGAGCTCGTCAACGCCCCCATCCACCTGCACCAAGACGACTGGATGCTGTGGAAGGCCGTGTTCCCGGACGCTGATCCGGATGTCGCGATCGCAGATGGTGACGAATTCACTGTTGCCGGTGCAACACTGAAGGCGATCCACACGCCCGGACACTCTCCAGGCTCCGTGTCCTTGCACCTGGCCAGCGAGGACACACTCTTCAGCGGAGACACGCTGTTCCAAGGAGGGCCTGGCGCGACGGGACGCTCCTACAGCGACTTCCCTACCATCCTTGAGTCCATCAGGACCAGGCTCCTCTCACTGCCGGAGGAAACCGTGGTCCGCACTGGCCACGGCGACTCCACCAGCATCGGTGCAGAGAAGCCTCACTTGGATGAGTGGATCGCGCGGGGTCACTGACCCGAACGAGGTCTCCTTCCGCAGCCTGGGACGGTAATCCCGTTACCCCACCAGGCTGCGGAAGTCGCCGTCGACGATCTCTGCGTAACCGCGGTAAGCCTCAATCACAGCGTCCTCCACGGTTGGTACGTCCAGATGCGGGAGAAGGTCGTTGGCGGCCCCGGCCGTGGCGGTGTCCCATTCCAGGCCAAGCGCGGCGTACGACGCTGCCAGGACCTCGCGAATAGGTTTGGAGTTTTCCACCACAATTACTGAGCTGAAGAGCCAGCCTCCGGAAACAACGCGCTGGGCCGTGCCGATGAGCTTAATACGGTGCGCAGGGAAATCAGGGTCCTCACCGTGGACACTGAACTCCCCCGGACAGTACTCCCCCGGGATTTCGCCGACGGCGGCATGGACACCAACGCTGCGGAGGGCGCCGGCCAACAACTCGCCAAACTCCGAAAAGCGCGCCTTGGCGCGAACGATTGCGTCCGGGTGCGGCTCGATGTGATCGATCACCAACGTCCCTTGGTGATACGCAGCGGCACGGCCTCCGGCCTTGCGTATTAGAGGCTCGAAACCGAGCTCCCGGCAGGCCTCCTCCGCAGCGTGAAACCCCGGCAAGTTTGCATCGCGCTGACCGAAAGCAACAGTTGGCTGAGGTCGGTACAGGCGCAGGGAGGGGCCCAGCTTGCCGTTACGTGCGCGCTGAAGCAGCTCCAAAGCGAAGTCGAGGTCTCCCGCTGCACCCATGGATTCCGTCTGGCGGTAGACCGTGAGCGTGCGTGACCCTGCTCCCGTCCCGGCCACTAGCTTTTCCTCAAGGTCAGGATCTGCTCGGCCCGCCCGAAGGGTCCGTTGACATCATGGAGGACGGTGGACGTCAGCCCGATGCCGTCCGCTCCAAAAGAGACCTTGTTGTCCAGGCCCAACCATTCACCGGATGGGGCACGATACATATGGATTTGAAGATCAACGTTGGGAAAAATGTAGCTGTTCTCCCCCGGAGGAACGCGGGCTGCTATGCCGTTGGCGGTATCCACCAGGCCCATGAGGCGGGCCAGATCAGAACTTTCACGGTTGTTCGTAAGCGGGTGGGACGTGCGGATCCACACCTTGCCGGATCCCGGACGGTGACCCTCGGCAATTCGCATCTCCAGGGACCGGATGTATCCCCCTGGCCATACGCTGGCGCCGTCCCATGGCTTGCATTCATCAGGGGCCGGCATGGGCTCATCTTCCACTGCCGCAACAGCGCTGGTGTCGCTGGTGACCATGCGCCAGGAGGCAGCACGGATGGCCACACGGCCTCCCGCTGACAGTTCTGCCTGGATGAGTTCAATGGTCCTTCCCGGCCTCAACGTCGAGGTGGTGATCTGGAATTCACCGCCGGGAATCAGCCCAAGGATTTCATAGCTGATTCGCGCCAGTCGGACGTCATCCCGTGGCTCGTGACGGACCAAGGCATCTGCGATGATGCCCGACGCGGGAGCCATATGTTGCTCGTGGGGATTCCATGCACCCTGGGCATGGATAGTGGACCTGTAACGGCCCTCGCCCAGAGACTCGTAGTAAAAGTCGCCGTCCGCCAGTTCCGGTAATGCAGTAGTCAACTCAGGCCTTTCGCCGATCCAGCTGTAGAACTCAGACCACTGTATCCGCTGATTTGGCCCTCGTCCGACGCCGACGGAACACGAGAACCCAAGCACTAATTGCCGCCCAGGCCGCTACACCCACTGCAGCTCCTATGGGTGAGGCCGCCGCTACCGCCAGCCAAGCCTCCAAGGCAGCAAGACCAATGGTCGCGTAGAGCAGCGCCCACACGACAGAACCTGCCACGGCTGCCGGCAGGTACCGTCGCAGCGGCATGCGGGCGGCACCGGCTGCGAGGTTGATGGCCGTTTGGAGGCCAATGGTCAGAAAAGAGAGTACGACGGCGTAGGGACCCCAGCGCTGGATCAGCGCCTGGGCGCGGGCTGCTTTGGGCCGTTCCAACGAGCTCCCGAAGCGGGTGTGAGCGAGACCTGCTACGGCTCCCCGCCCGATCCAGTAGGTCACATTGACGCGGATCATCACAATAGCGAAGAGCACCGCGAGTGCGACGCCGAAAGGCAAACTCATGATCTGATCCACTCGACTTAGGCTACCCTAAGCCGCGGGTCAATGAAGACTCGGTCCCGTGGTCTGTTGTGGAGAAACCCTAGGATGAGTGCATGGACCTCCGCGACGCCGCCAACGAGTTGTACGCCGTGACACCTCGTGAGTTCACGGCCGAACGAGCCGGACTGGCCCGCAGAGCCAAGGATGCCGACCAGAAGGACTTGGCCAAAGAGATTGGCGGTCTCCCCAAGCCGGCCGCCGGCGCCTGGGCCATCAACATGCTCGCCGTTCACAAGCCCGAGGTGATTGACGGCGTCGTACGCTTTGGTGTTTCTCTGCGAACCGCTCAGGAGGATGGCGACGCAGAAGCCTTCCGTGAACTGGGGCAGCAACGCCAAAGCCAACTGACAGCTGCCGTGCATGCGGCCAAGGATCTTGCGTCCGAGCTTGGCGCTCCCCTGAGTGCAGCCGCAGCATCCGACGTTGAGCAGACATTCAGGGCAGCCATGGCCGATGCCGGAGCCGCTGCCGCGGTAAAAACAGGGAGGCTGGTAAGGGGGCTCAGCGGCAGCGGCTTCGAGGCCGTTGACCTCACTGGTGCCATTGCTGCAGCAGGTCCCGACGACGAGCCCGCCACTGAAGCTGGAAATGCGCCTGCCAAACGTTCAGCCAAGACCAAACCCGCGCCACTTTCCAAGAACGTGGCGCCTTCCAGAGACGCTCCGTCCAAGGAGAAGGCACCCCCGCAGAAATCCTCTCAGGACGAAGCCACATCCTTGGCCGATCGGCGGGCAGCCAAGCAAAAAGCAGCATTGGAAGAGGCCCGCCGCGAATTCGAGGCCGCAGACCAAACAGCCAAGGAAGCGGAAGCGGCAGCATCTGCAGCGTGGGACACCGTCAATGACTTCGCAGAACGCCGGGCAAACCTCAAATCCGGGATTGAAGACCTCAAGAAACGTCTGGCCACCCTGGAAGCCGAACTCATTGGGATCACCCGTGATGCCGAATCTGCGGAATCGGACAAAAAACGTGCCGTACGTGCGGCAACACAGCAACGACGCGCCGCGGACCAAGCCCAACGGCGCGTCGACCGGCTGAGCTAGTCCTTCTTCTTGACCGGCGATTTCTGCAAATGATGCGTCGCCGGGCCCTCGAGGTACTTTCCTTCCGGGGTGAAGCGCGAACCATGCAGGGGGCAGTCCCAGGACTTTTCGGCGTCGTTCCAGCTCACAATTCCACCCAGGTGCGCGCAGCTCGCGGAAACCATGCAAACTTTGCCGTCCACGGTGGAGACTGCTGCCGGTTCACCCTTGTACAGCCCCACCACGCCCGTTCCCTCTTCGGGGCGCGTTTGGTCTGTGATTTCAGCATTAGCCTTGATTTTTGCCCTATCCTCCACCATTCGCTTGGTAGTGCTCGCATTGAGCCGTACCGCCTGGAGGGCACCTTGGGGTGAGGTGACGCGGTGATGGATCACAGTTGCCCAGTCGGACTGGCCGCCCAGGATGTCAGAGGTGATGGACAGGGCTGCAGCGACCCCATTGCTCATCCCCCACTTGTTGTAGCCGGTGCCAAAGAAGATCCTTCCATGGCCGCGGGGAAGCTTGCCGAAGAACGGCATGAGGTTGGTGGCTTGGTAGTCCTGGGCCGACCACGTGTGTGTGACCTCCCCACCCGGGTAGTGCTGCGTTGCCCAACCGAGCAGGTCATCCAGATGCGACTTCGGCGATTTCGCCCGGCCCGCCGTGTGCCCGTATCCGCCCACCAGGAGCAGCTCGCCTTCAGGTGTTGGTTGCGTGCGCTGGGAACGGGTGGGCGAATCGATGGACAGGTACATCCCCTTCGGGATCTCGCCCGGGACCTTCAACGCTGCAGCATAGGAGCGGTTTGGCTCAAGCTTGGCAAAGTACAGGCCCCTGTCCAAGATGGGGGTGCCCGTAGCAATCACCACAGTGTCGGCCGTGAAAGTGCCCTTGCGGGTGGAGACCTCCATGGGCTGCTCCGAACCGACGTTCTGCACCTGCATGTCCTCGACGATCATGCCGCCGTGGTCCCGGATGTCCCTGGCGAGTGTTTCCAAGACATCCATGGGGTGAATCTGGGCCTGACCTTCCAGCTCCAACGCCTCCACTACCGGAAACGGCAGCCCGGGGTCACGACTGAAGTGGACGTCCAAACCTGCGTCCCGCGATACCGCAGCCTCCTCGCGGAGCCGCCGGCCGCCGTCGTCGGTGGTTGCGAACGTGACCGCAGTCCGGCGCTGGAAGGGGATACCCTGCTGCTCCATGTACTGCGTCAGCCAGGCCTGTCCGCTCTTGTTGGCCTCCACGTACGCTTGCACCACCTTGAGGGAGTACTGGCCGCGAAGGTTCGAGAGTGCTCCACCTTGGAGGAGGCTCAGCTTGCCGGTGGTATTGCCGGTGGTCACCGCCCCCAGTGTTCGGGCTTCGAAGACGACTACCCGCTGGCCGGACCTGGACAACAGCAGGGCGGCCACCATTCCGGTGAGCCCGGCGCCTACAACTATGGTGTCAAAGTGCTTTTCTTCGGGGATTGAGTCGGACATGAAGCGGGATTCCCGGTCCAACCACAGCGATTTCATCGATTAGCCTGCCTCTCAATTCACTGGCATGTGGTGAGGGAAACGCTAGGCGGCTCGCAGGTGCATATCAAGGGGTGGCGGTACCTGTTGCCAGAGCCGCCGCATGCTGTAGTTCGGGGTCCGGATCTGCAGCCCAGCGTTCCAGTACCCGTTGGGCACGTTCCTTCGCGAGGCCGTCCAGGCGCGCCATCAACGGCCTCACGACGTCCGCAGCCAGGGGATCCACCAGTTCCCTTGTGCCGGCGCTCCTGATGAAGCCTTCAATACGGGTGAGGTCGGTGTTGACCAGGACTCCCACTTTGCTTTGCAGCAGAACCACTGCTGCCAGGCGCCGTTCAAACACAGGTTCGGCCCACAGCTCCGAGCTGAGGGCAGTGACGTCGTCGTGGTCCAGGTTCTTGTACCGCTTGAGGGTGTCCCGGATGGTTCCGCGCACGGCACCCACGGACGCGCCGTACACCTTCAGGCGGCCGCCCAGACGCTCGCTGGCCTCCGCAGCTTTCTCCCACGTGGACTCCATCTGCAGCGTGTAATCCACGAATTCACCGGCTTCACTCACTCGTCTATTTTGTCAGTGCCTCACCTTAGCGTGGTCACACCAGCAATCGACAGGAGCACCATGACGTCCCAAGAGCTCGCCACAGAAGCATCTTTTCCGGGTGTCCCGGCTGCTTCATCCATGCCCCACTGGTACCCCACACTGCTTAGCACTGTGGCTCAGGAGGTCCGCGTGGGCAGGACCCGGGCTGTGGCGGCGGCCAACAGCGAGCTGTTGAACTCGTACTGGAGCATCGGCCGGCAGCTTGCGGAACGTGAATCCGAGCAAGGCTGGGGCGCCAAGGTTGTTACCCGCTTGTCTGCCGACATCCGCACGCGGTTTCCGGAAGCAAAGGGCTTCTCCCCCAGAAACCTGCGGTACATGAAGAGCTTTGCCCAGGCTTGGCCGGACTTCCCAATGTTGCAAGCGCCGCTTGCAACATTGCCCTGGTACCACCAGATCGCACTGCTGGAAAAGCTCGACGACGCCGCCACGCGCCTTTGGTACGCTGCGGCGGCTGCCCAACACGGATGGTCCCGCAACGTGCTGACGCACCAGATTTCAACGCGCCTGCACGAGCGATCAGGCCAAGCCATCACCAACTTTGCCTCCACCATGGTTCCTGCAGATTCGGATCTGGCGCAGCAGGCAACCAAGGACCCCTACGTCTTCGACTTTTTGTCCATGACTGACCGGCACACTGAACGGGACTTGGAGCTGCAGTTGGTGAAACATGTGGAGAAATTCCTGTTGGAGCTGGGCCAAGGCTTTGCCTTCGTGGGCGAACAGGTCCGGCTGGAGATTGCCGGCGACGAATTCTTCGCTGACCTGCTCTTCTATCACCTGAAGTTGCGTTGCTACATGGTGATCGAGTTGAAGGCCGTGAAGTTCGAGCCCGGCTTCCTGGGTCAGCTTGGCATGTACATGGCAGCCGTGGATGATCTCATGGCGCATCCTGACGACAAACCCACCATCGGACTGCTGTTGTGCAAGGAGAAGAACAGCGTGGTGGCAGAGTATGCACTGCGTGGATTCAACGCTCCCGTGGGCATTGCGGAGTGGAAAACCTCCCTTGCTGACTCCTTGCCCGACGAACTGGTGGCGAGCCTGCCGAGCATCGAGACCCTGGAGGCCGAGCTGGCGAGTGAAGCTGCACGGCTGCAGGGCTGACTTCGGGTAGGGCGGCTTAGAGGTTGTCCTTGAACCACGCCAGGGTGTCGTTCCACGCTGCCGTTGCCTGGGCCTCCACGTAGCGTTCACTGGTGTCGTTGTGGAAGGCATGGTCCACTCCGGGGTACACCTTGAGCTGGTGCTTGACGCTGGTCTTGTCCAGCGCTTCTTGGAGTTGCGGCATGGCTCCGGTGATGCGTGCGTCGTTCTCGGCATAGACACCGAACACGGCCGGCTTGATGGTGGGCACTTTGGCCAGGTCCGGCGCGGGACCATAGAAGGCTGACGTGGCCTTGAGCCCGCCGATTTCCGTGGACGCCTGCCAGGTGATGCCGCCGCCGAAGCAGAAACCGATCATGGCGATCCTGCCCTCTTCTACAAATTCCTGGCCGTTGAGGTACTCGAAAGCGGCTTTGAAATCATCCACGTGACGTTGGGCCCCTGCCTGCGTCAGCGCGCCCGGGACAGCATCCGGATCCATGTTGGCCGTGCCGCCCTCCCTGCTGAGGAGGTCCAGCGCCAATGCGGCGTAGCCTTCCTTGGCGAAGCGCCGGGCGACGTCCTGAATGTGCGGCGTCAGCCCGCGGTTCTCGTGGCAGATCAGCACGCCGGGCCCCTTCTGCCCACCCTCGGGCCTGGCAAGGTAGCCGCTGATTTCCGTTCCACCGGAGTCGAAGGTGATGGTTGCTGTTCTCAGTCCAGCTGCGCCTTCCGGGACAGACAAGGGACTCTTGGCGTTGGGAACTACGGTTGTGGCGTTCCCAGACGTTGCCGCCGTCCCTTGCGAGACCACGGAGGACGAGGGCGAAGGCATGGGCATTGGGTCCGTGGTTCTGGGAACCTCCTCGGGAGTGCAGCCCACCAAGGTCATGGCCCCAGCGGCCGCGGTCATGCTTCCCATAATGAACGCCACCCGCCGGGTGAACGTCGTGTGCGACATTTCCCCCGAGCGGAAGTCATCGTAGAACTCTTCGATCAAATACTTCTCGAACTTTTCCAGCTGCACCATGGTGAACCTTTCCAGACGATGTGATGATCCTCTCCTGATGTGAAGACGCGGGCAAGGGTGGGAGGCTCAACGCCGTTGCCGGGCAAGGGTCCAATAATGTCAGTGCCCCCTGCGAGACTGGGATCATGAAGCAGATCCGGGAAAAGCAAGCGCAGACGACGACGTCCGTTGCGCCTTGGGCCGCATCCCGGAGCGTGGCTCAGTGCGGCACCGTAAGTAGTGATTTGATCGAGCAGTTGCGGGTGCTGGAGGAGATGAAATCGGCCATCACGGCTTTGCAGGCGCGGGTTGCTGTGGCTTTTGATCTGGCCCAGCGTGCTGAGCAGGCTGATGCCGGTGTGCCTGCCTCGGAGCGTGGTCAGGGGGTGGGTGCTCAGGTGGCGTTGGCGCGCCGAGAGTCCCCGAATCGTGGCTCGAGGTTGTTGGGGTTTGCGAAGGCTCTTGTCACGGAGATGCCACACACGTTGGCGGCGTTGAATTCGGGGTTGTTGAATGAGTGGCGGGCCACGCTTCTGGTGAGAGAAACAGCGTGCTTGAGTGCTGAGGACCGGGCTGCTGTGGACGAGGAGCTCGCCCCGGATGCCGGGACCTTTGAGGGGAAGGGTGATCGGGCGATCGTTGCGGCGGCTAAGGCTGCCGCGTACCGTCGTGATCCGCGGTCGGTGGCGGGTCGTGCGAGCCGTGCTGCTGCGGAGCGGACCGTGAGTCTGCGTCCTGCGCCGGACACCATGACGTACCTGACCGCCCTGCTTCCCGTGGCCCAAGGCGTTGCGGTGTACGCGGCGTTGACACGGGCGGCTGATTCGGCGCGTTCCACCGGGGAGGCAAATCCTGGCGGGGTTGTCCGGACCCGTGGCCAAGTCATGGCGGACACTTTGGTCCAACGGGTCACCGGTACACCGGGTGGGTTCGCGGGGATCAACCTGGACCTGGTCATGACCGACCGCACCCTGTTCCAAGGCGACAGTGAACCAGCGCGGTTGCAAGGCTACGGAATCGTCCCGGCGGAATGGGCAAGGGAGCTAGTCGCCCGGGGCCCGGGCGGCAGCTCACGTCGGATGCTCGGTTCCGGACGGTCAGCGGGGGCGGCCCAGTCAGCGGGCGCAACGCAGGAAGCCCAGTTAGCGGGGGCGGCCCAAGCAACACGGGACCCGGAGTTCGATGTTTGGCTTCGCCGGCTCTACACGGCGCCGGCTACGGGAGAACTCCTTGCTACCGATTCCAAGGCCAGGCTCTTCACGGGCCGGTTGCGGCGTTTCATTGAAATCCGCGACGATACCTGCCGCACGCCCTACTGCGACGCGCCCATCCGGCACATTGACCATGTGGTTCCGTGGCGTTCCGGCGGCAAAACGAACCTTGGGAACAGTGCCGGGTTATGCGAAGCCTGCAACCACACCAAAGAAAACCCCGGGTGGAGCAGCAGAGAGGTTCACGCCGATGTGAATACCTTGGAAATCAGCACCCCAACCGGCCACACCTACCATTCAAAAGCACCGCCCCTGCCAGGGCATTCGTCGTCTAGAACGTGATCAGACACAAAAAAGGCGGACAGCGACTGCTCGCTGTCCGCCTTCCAAAGACGTCTGCTTAGAACTCCCAGTCCTCATCCTCGGTGTTGACAGCCTTGCCAATCACGTAGGAGGAGCCCGAGCCGGAGAAGAAGTCGTGGTTCTCGTCCGCATTCGGGGACAGGGCCGACAGGATGGCCGGGTTCACGTCGGTGACGGAAGCCGGGAACATGGCCTCGTAGCCGAGGTTCATGAGGGCCTTGTTGGCGTTGTAGTGCAGGAACTTCTTAACGTCCTCGGCCAGGCCGACTCCGTCGTAGAGGTCGTGCGTGTACTGGACTTCGTTTTCGTACAGCTCGAAGAGGAGTTCGAACGTGTAGTCCTTGATTTCCTGCTTGCGGGCCTCGGAAACCTTCTCCAGGCCCTTCTGGAACTTGTAGCCGATGTAGTAACCGTGCACGGCCTCATCACGGATGATGAGGCGGATAAGGTCAGCGGTGTTCGTGAGCTTGGCTCGCGAAGACCAATACATGGGCAGGTAGAAGCCCGAGTAGAACAGGAAGCTCTCCAGCAGCGTGGAGGCAACCTTGCGCTTCAGGGGATCGTCGCCCTGGTAGTAGTCCATGACAATCTGCGCCTTCTTCTGCAGGTTCTCGTTCTCGAGGGACCAGCGGAAAGCGTCGTCAATCTCCTTGGTGGAGCACAGGGTGGAGAAGATGGACGAGTAGGACTTGGCGTGCACCGACTCCATGAAGGCGATGTTGGTGTACACGGCTTCTTCGTGCGGAGTGATCGCATCCGGAATCAGCGAAACAGCGCCCACGGTGCCCTGGATCGTGTCCAAGAGCGTGAGCCCCGTGAAAACGCGCATGGTGAGCTGCTGCTCGTCCGGCGTCAGGGTGTGCCACGACTGGACGTCGTTGGACAGCGGCACCTTCTCCGGGAGCCAGAAGTTGTTGACCAACCGGTTCCAGACTTCCACGTCCTTGTCGTCCTGGATCTTGTTCCAGTTGATGGCCTCGACGTGTGTCAGCAGCTTGACCTTTTCGGTCATTTCATCCCCTTTAAGCGATGGTTTTTCTTGAGATAAGCCTACGACGGCGGGTGGTGGCCCGCCGTCGTAATCTTTAGTTTTGGATGCGGCCAAGGCCACAACTAATCAACCGGTAAGGGTTGACTAAAGCATGCAGCTAACGCAGCCTTCCACCTCAGTGCCCTCCAGCGCGAGCTGGCGGAGACGGATGTAGTAGAGGGTCTTGATGCCCTTGCGCCATGCGTAGATCTGCGCCTTGTTGATGTCACGCGTGGTGGCGGTGTCCTTGAAGAACAGTGTCAGGGACAGGCCCTGGTCCACGTGCTGCGTGGCAGCAGCGTAGGTGTCAATGATCTTCTCGTAGCCGATTTCGTAGGCATCCTGGTAGTACTCCAGGTTGTCGTTGGTCAGGTACGGAGCCGGGTAGTAAACGCGGCCGATCTTGCCTTCCTTGCGGATTTCAATCTTGGCGGCCACCGGGTGGATGGAGGACGTGGAGTTGTTGATGTAGCTGATGGAACCGGTAGGCGGCACGGCCTGCAGGTTCTGGTTGTAGATACCGTGCTCCATGACCGAAGCCTTCAGCTCGCGCCAATCATCCTGGGTGGGGATGTGGTGGCCGGCGAACAGTTCCTTGACGCGGTCCGTTTCCGGAACCCATTCCTGCTCGGTGTACTTGTCGAAGAATTCACCGGATGCGTAAGTGGACTTCTCGAAGCCGCCGAACTTCTGGCCGGTCTCAATAGCGAGACGGTTGGAGGCGCGCAGAGCGTGGAACAGCACCGTGTAGAAGTAGATGTTGGTGAAGTCCAGGCCCTCTTCGGAACCGTAGTGGACGTGCTCGCGGGCAAGGTATCCGTGGAGGTTCATCTGGCCGAGGCCGATCGCGTGGCTCTGGGCGTTACCCTGCGCGATGGACGGCACGGAGTTGATGTAGGACATATCGGACACGGCGCTGAGGGCGCGGATGGAGGTCTCAATGGAGCGACCGAAGTCCGGGGAATCCATGGTTTTGGCGATGTTCATGGAACCGAGGTTGCAGGAGATGTCCTTGCCCACGGTCTCGTAGCTGAGGTCCTCGGCGTAGATGGACGGTGAGGAAACCTGCAGGATCTCCGAGCACAGGTTGCTCATGGTGATCTTGCCGTCGATCGGGTTGGCCCGATTCACGGTGTCCTCGAACATGATGTACGGGTAGCCGGACTCGAACTGGATCTCCGCGAGGGTCTGGAAGAACTCGCGGGCGCTGATCTTGGTCTTCTTGATCCGGGAATCGTCAACCATCTCGTAGTACTTCTCGGTCACCGAAATATCGGAGAACGGAACACCGTAAACCTTCTCCACGTCGTACGGGGAGAAGAGGTACATGTCCTCGTTCTTCTTGGCGAGCTCAAACGTGATGTCCGGAACCACAACACCCAAGGAGAGGGTTTTGATACGGATCTTCTCATCAGCGTTCTCGCGCTTGGTGTCCAGGAAGCGGTGGATGTCCGGGTGGTGGGCGTGCAGGTAGACGGCACCTGCACCCTGGCGGGCACCGAGCTGATTGGCGTAGGAGAAGCTGTCTTCGAGAAGCTTCATCACGGGAATGACGCCGGAGGACTGGTTTTCGATCTGCTTGATCGGAGCACCGTGCTCGCGGATGTTGGTGAGCGAGAGAGCCACACCGCCGCCACGCTTGGAAAGCTGAAGCGCGGAGTTGATGGCGCGGGCGATCGACTCCATGTTGTCTTCGATACGGAGCAGGAAGCAGGAGACGAGCTCGCCGCGCTGTGCCTTGCCGGCATTGAGGAACGTGGGGGTAGCCGGCTGGAAGCGGCCGTCGATGATTTCATCGACGAGGCGGTTCGCCAGGTCTTCGTCGCCGCGTGCCAGGTGCAGGGCAACCATGCAGACGCGGTCTTCGTAGCGCTCCAGGAAACGCTTGCCGTCAAAAGTCTTCAGCGTGTAGGACGTGTAGAACTTGAAAGCGCCGAGGAAGGTCTCAAAGCGGAACTTCTTCTTGTACGCGCGGTTGAAGAGGTCGCGGATGAAATTCATCGTGTACTGGTCAAGGGTTTCGCGCTCGTAGTACTGGTTCTTCACCAGGTAGTCGAGCTTCTCTTCCAGGTCATGGAAGAACACCGTGTTGTTGTTCACGTGCTGCAGGAAGTACTGGTGGGCAGCTTCGCGGTCAGCTTCGAACTGGATCTCGCCGTTGGGGCCATACAGGTTCAGCATGGCGTTGAGCTCGTGATAACCCAAGCCCTTGAAAGCCTCAGGCAGCGGCTTCTTGACCGTGTCCACAGCGCCCCCGGTTACTTCTGTTTCTGCGACAGTTGTGTCCAAAACTTTTCCAGCCCTTCGTTGACCCGCTGAACGTCTTCCGGCGTTCCCATGAGTTCAAATTTGTAAAGATGCGGCACCTTGCACTTGACGGAGATGATGTCCCCCGCCGCGCAGTAGTTGTCCGCGAAATTGGTGTTTCCTGCTCCGATAACACCGCGGATCAGTTCCCTGTTCCTGGGATCGTTAAGAAATCTGATGACCTGCTTCGGCACGGAACCTTCGCCGTTTGTCCCGCCGTAAGTGGGCAGTACAAGGACAAAGGGTTCGAGGGCTCTCAGCGGAGCATCCTGGGCATATAGCGGGATGCGTGCAGCATCCGTACCCAGTTTTTGGACGAATCGTTTGGTGTTCTCGGAGGTCGAGGAAAAGTAGATGAGGTGACTCCTCGTGGTCACAGCTTCCGCAGCATCGCGTACGGGTGCCGCTGCCAGCGGTGCCATGGGAGTCACCTCCACTACATAGGAATTCTTAGTGTGCTGTGGTGGCGAAGTTTGAATGAAACTTAGGCCACGGAGGAAACGGCCTGGGCCAGTTCCTCGATCTTGTCCGGGCGGAAGCCAGACCAGTGGTCCTGCTCGGTTACGACAACCGGCGCCTGCATGTAACCCAGCGCCTTGAGACGCTCGAGGGCCTCGGCATCCTGCGAGATATCCACGCTCTGGTAGGCAATGCCCTTTTTGTCCAGTGCCCGGTAGGTTGCGTTGCACTGAACACAGGCCGGCTTCGTGTAAACCGTTACGGTCATGATCCCTGTCCCCTTAGTTGAAGTCTGTCGCTCTTCGTATCTGGCGGGCTCAACCGGAACTAACTACTGAATCCGATACCGGCCCGCGGGCTGCCGTGACAGCCAACACGCTCTGATTTTGTCTTGTGCTGGTTTCCCGCTCAATCCGTAAATCGATACTACATGTAGTGCAAGAGAAGAACTGGAACCCCAAGATGATGTATTACAAGTATGTCATTCAATCCACCGCTCGTCCACAGGCAAGGGCTCTCAAAATGTCCGCGATTCCGCCGAATTGAGAGATGTCATCCACACCCTGTGGACTACTTAGCCACATTTAATCTCCAGCGTGTCGCCCGGATACGGCGTGTCGTGACACTTTGAAAATGTGGCGTGGCGAACAGCTAAAATCGGCTGATGGTCAACCTTCTCCATCTCCGCACCTTGATGGAGGTCACCCGGCTGGGATCCTTCGCCGCCGCTGCCGCCCAGCTCGGTTACACAGCCTCGGCAGTCTCCCAACAGATGGCAGCGCTGGAACGCGATACCGGCGTCGAACTCTTCCAAAGGTCAGCACGCAGCGTTATTCCAACGGAGGCCGCGATGACCATGACCCGGCACGCGTCCAAGGTACTGACCGACGTCGAGGCTCTCATGGCAGCAGCCTCGAGGACCAACGACTCCCCCGCGCAGGAACTGCGGCTGGGTATCTTCCCCAGCCTGGCTACCTACGTGCTGCCGGAGATTTTGCGGAACCAAAGGTGGAACGGGCTGGGCATTGAGTTGCGCGTCTCCGTGGCCGAACCGGCGCAGACCATTCAAGGCCTGCGCAGCGGCGGCGAACTGGATGTGGCGCTGGTCTATCAGGTGGGTCAATCCGGCCTGGCATGGCCACATTCACTGGAGCGACAGTGGATTGGCGACGACGACTTCCGGGTAGTGCTGCCTGCGTCCTGGAAAATCCGGGAAGACGCCGAGATTGAAGCCGCACACCTCTCGGACATGCCATGGATCGTCCACCACCCCGGCACCAGTGATGCCCTGGTGATCGAACGCCTCTTCGCCAGCTGCAACCTCCACCCCCGCGTGGTGGCATACAGCGACGACTTCCATGCGAGCTTGGAAATGACCGCCGCCGGCCTGGGTGCCTCGCTGGTACCGGAACTGGCGCTGCGGAACCGACCGCCCGGCGTCGTGGTCCTTGACGTTCCGGACATCCGGCTGGCGCGGAATGTGTTCGCCTTGCTCATCAATGAAAAGCGCACAGCCCAAGTGCAGTTGTTCACACAGTTGCTTGCGGACACCCTCCGGGACACCTCGGGAAAGAGCGGGCTCCACCCCCTGAAATCCGCTCCTGTCAAGGGCCGGAACCTCAAAAGGTGAATTGGTGCGAAGTGCTGGAACCCGCCCGTTGTTGGGGTTAGATTGATCACATGGGCAAGGTAGCGAGCAAACATTTCGGGGAGATCGAGCTCAACCACGGGCGTGAACATTGCTTCGTCGCAAGACACGAACTCGGCGGCAACCAGCTGGAGCTGGACCTCAACGTCACCGCGCACGACCACTTCGACGAGGCGGCCATGCGCAAGGTGGACTACAGATTGCGCTTCCTGCCCGAGCTCGTGGATCAAGTCAGGGAAATGATCGCCGACGAACTGGACCAGGACGGCACCAACCCCCAACAATTCCTGCACTTCCACAGCTCCCAGCTAAAAGAAGAGCAACTCGAGTCCGTCTTCGGCGTCACCGACAAAGGCCAGCTCACCAACGACATCTTCCTCAAAGCCCTCAAACTCGGCCACGTTGCCATCTACCCGGGCCAGCCGGAGCGGTACTTCGTGCTGGACTTCACCCTCGGTTCACACTTCACGGACGAGCTGCTGGTGGCGGCCGCCGACGAAGACGGCGTGGTGGACGACGAAATCCTGTGGGAGTAGCCCCCTTCCTGAATTTGGCTAAGTTCACCACGGCCGGTCCACGCCCGGGGCTTTGTCCGGCCCCCGCAGGTACTCGCCACGCTCCTGGCCCTCGGAACGACCACGCTGGGCTTGTTGCGCACTCTCTTCAAGCCGCTGAAGCTGCTCCTGGTTGGGGGCTGATGGGGTGTCTTGGGTAGGTGCGGAAGGGTCCTCGGTTGGCGACTTACCCGCAGAGATCTTGCCATTGAGACGGTCTTGAGCCGCGTCCAGGCTCTCACCCTCACCAGCTGAGTTTGCCGGCCCGGCCGCATGGCATTGCTGCGGAGCACTTTCCACTGCGGCCTTGGCTTCCTTGAACAATTGGACCGCAGCATCCGGTTCCCCGACCCCGTCACCCAATTTCTCTATGCTCAACACCAGGTTCACGCGCACCCTGCATTCATCAACGCCCGCCCCCGCCGCCAACGCCGACTCAAAGTCCTTCCGTGCAGAAGCGAAGTCACCAGCCATAACGTGGGCGTCGCCCGAGGCGAAGAGTCCCTTATGGGGTTCCAGAAGGTTGGCCACTTGCAGCCACGACGCCGCATTGGCCACCCCCTCCTGTTCGCCGGCGTCGAAGGACTGCCCGGCCGAAGCGCCCAGCACACCAACACTCAAGAGCTTCGCGGCGACGGCGAGCGCCAGGAGCGCAGGTGGCGCTGACCAGAGCGCGAGCCGGCGTCGCCGTCGTCGTGAGTTGTCCTGGTTCATGGGGCGGGCTCCTTCCGCATGGCAGGCCGAAGGGATCGTAGGGCGGTGAAGTGCCGCAAGGGTTCCTGGATTGCCAGGAGGAACGCGGCCAGGGCGAGCAGCCAGTACAGTTCCACACGGCCCGGAGCGTCAGGGGTTATTGCGCCCATGGCACCGGGGCGGGCTTGGCTCAGCATTTCCGAGGTTGGCTCGGTGCCTGTCCTGTGGGTGTAAGGGACGTGG
This sequence comes from Arthrobacter sp. 9V, assembly GCF_902506065.1. GTDB lineage: Bacteria > Actinomycetota > Actinomycetes > Actinomycetales > Micrococcaceae > Arthrobacter. The sequence continues at coordinate 1,842,052 of NZ_LR732912.1, read as the reverse complement.
AGTTGGTCTGCGATAGAGCGCAACTGGCCTTCATCGATCCGTGAGACGGCGTCCTGCGGGGTATCGGAGGTTTTGTCCCTCACATAACCGGCGTCGGCTTTGGAGGTTTCCTTCATCCGGCCGCCTTGCCCGCTTCCGTAGCCGAGTACCGCTCCCCCGGCCACATTGCCGGCGTCCATGGGAGCCGGCGCTTCTGTACTGGTGTTTTCACCGTCGCCGGCGTAGAAGACCAGAGCGGGGCGACCGGGGTGTTGCTGCTTGGCGGCTTCGAGCCTTTCTTTCAGGAGTTGCGCCGCTCCGGTCACGCTGCTTCCTTTGGCGTACCTGCTGTTTTGGGGTTGCAGGGTAGCCATGGCGGTTTGTAGTGCTGTTGCATCCTGTGTCAGGGGCATGCGGACGGTGGCTTTGTTGTCGAAAGTGATAAGCGAAAATTTGGCTCCGGCGAGTTCTTTGGCGATGGCCATGACGTCCTGTTGGACTCCTGATAGCCGGGGGCTGGTTCCGTTGTAGTCTTCCGCGGCCATGCTGGTGCTGGTGTCAACCACGAAGAACACGTCCAGGTCCGTTGTGCCGGTTTGGGTTTGCCCGCCATCCCAGCCGGGCCGCAGAGCTGCAAGGAGTAGAAGTGCGACGGCGGCACTCCGCAACGCTGCCGGCTGCCAGGTTCGCTTCGGCCGGCTTCGTCCACGGTGAGCGAGGGTCCATGCGGTGAAGCCCAGCAAGGTGACGAAGCTCAGGGCCAGCAGGGGCCAGGGGATGATGGGTGCGAAGGTCATGGTTCCAGCCGCCATCCCAGCAGCAGCATGCCTGTACCGGCAAGCAAGGCGACTCCCAATGGCCAGTCCGGGGCGTCAGCAATCGCTACCCGGGGCGCTGCACGGTAGCTGGCGGCTTCAGTCTCCTGCACTTTCCGGACGATGCCCGGCACGGCGTCCGGGCTATCCAAGGTGAAGTAGCTGCCACCGGTTTGTTCAGCTGCTGCCTTGAGCAGGCCTCCGGGCTGCTCGGGTTGCCCGCCATAGTCCATGTCTCCGGGGTTGAGCGCGTGGACCTTTACTTTTTTGTCGGCGGCCACGGCTGCGGCTTCCTCCAAGGTAAAGATGGGTTCACCGGAGAGGAAGTTGTCCGTGGCCAGAACCACGGACCGCGAGCGCTCCCCTGCCTCGGTGCCGGGGAAGCTCTGCACGCAGGATGCCAGCCCGTCACCTATGAGGGAGGAGCCTTCTCCGTTCCAGGTGCCGTCAAAGAAGGACCCTGTACCGCTGTCCAAGGCTTCCTTGGCTTGGGTGAGCTGTTGGGCGGCGAATTGGTAGTCGTCGGTGAGCGGGAAGAGTTGGACGCTGCTGCTGTCGAAGATGACCATCCCGATTCTTTCACCGTCGAATTCCTTGGCCAGGTCTTCGAATACTGCTGCGATGGCGGCGTCTGTGCTGGTCATGGACCCGGACACGTCAAGGCACAGCACAATGTCCCTGTTCCTGATTTCCGGTTGTTCTGTTGTGCGGTGGACGGGTCTCGCCGCGGCCGTGACGGTGGCAGCGAGGAACACCGCGCCCAACACCACTGCGAGCGCCAGGCGTGTGCGGTGCCGGCGTAGGGCCTGCTGGTATTCAGGGAGACCGGTGAGCCGTTCACCGTGGGCGATGGGTCTGGTCTTTGAGGAACGACGACGGCCATACAGCCAGGCGGTGAAGGTCACCGCTGCTGCGGCCAAGGGAAGTATCCACCAGTAGCTCAGTTCCATGCGCGCACCACCTCTCGCGCGGCTTCTGCTGAATGCCTGACGGAGTGAACCGGCACGGATGCGAATTCGTTGGGATAGATTCCGGCTATACCTGATGCCAGGTCTTTGAATTCGTGGCGGTGGAGGTCTTCGAGGGTCATGGAGGTCATGGGCAGGCCGGTGGCTGCTCCGGCGAACTCGCGCACGAGCAAGCTCAGCTTTTGGTGGGCGTCGCGCTCGGGCAAGCGGCCGGCGTCGGCGTCCGTTGCTGTGGCGTCGATTGCAGCCAGGCAAGCGGTTCGAAGTGACTCAAGGTTAGGAAAACGTGGGGCCGGAGCACCCGGGTGGGCTGGAGCCTTCTGGCGGCCGGACAGGAGGATCCACGCGTACCAGGCTCCAATGAGGAACACCAGTACGATTCCAAGCCATAACCAGTGCGGTTGATACTGCAGAGGTGAATAGAAGCCTGCGTCATCCTGCACGGGTACCGCCCCTGCCGGAGGTCTTTGCCGTGAAAGCCCGTGAGCGGTGCTTTTCGAGGAGTGCGAAGACTGAGGTCAGGACGTCTTCACTGCCGGTTGTTTGTTCCTCTGCAATCCCGAGCCGGTAGAACACTTCCCGCCGCTGCCTCTCGCGTTCCAGTGTTGCCGCAGCGTAGGCGGCACGAACCTTCGCGTTTATGGCCAGGGAAAAGGGAATTCCTTGCCCCGTGCCTACATCGGTGCTCTCGGCCATAAGGCTCCCTGACCCTTCAATGGGTTCGGCGTCGGGCCCGGCAGCGAGTCGGGCGTCACGCACGGTCAACCACAGTACTTCGTGCCGGCCGCGCAGCCTGCGCATCAAAGTCTCCGTACGGGTATCGGGCAGGAACTCATCCGCAACGGCGACAATGAGCAAACGGCCCTTCAAGTACCTCAACACGTAATCCAACTGTTCGGCGATCCCACTGGCCGGCGCCTCCAGGGATGCGCTCGCATCCACTTCGCGGAGCAGCCTTTCCAGATGCTCTTCGCCGCTGCTGGGCGGGAGGTACTTGGACGCAGTGGCGTTCCCGTGCAGGAGACCGACGTCGTCACCGTGACGGGAAGCCAGGTAACCCAGCACTCCGGCTGCATGGACGGCAATGTCCTTCTTGGGCTCCCCGGACAATGCTTGCGCGGCCATGTTCCTGCCCGTATCCACCAACAGGAGGACGGAGTGGCGGCGAACTGCCACGTAGCGCTTGACCAGTGGTGACCCGTGGCGGGCAGTGGCCTTCCAGTCGATGTCCCGGACCTCGTCGCCAGGGACATACGCGCGCAGTTCATCGAAGTCCAGGCTGCGGCCTTTGAAAACCGAACCGTATTCGCCGTCCAGTAGGGTCAGTGTCCGGCGGTGGGCGAAGATGAACATCTTCGATTTAACGCGGCGGAGGAGGCTGGGCACGTGCCGGCCCCGCTACGGCGTCTGAACGGATGCCAACACGGCATCGATCACGGTTTCTACGGAAATTTCCTCAACCACAGCATCGAATCCGAGGATGATGCGGTGACGAAGGATCCGATGCGCGAGGTTTTTGACGTCCTCAGGAATGACGTGGTCACGCCCCTTGAGCAGGGCCATGGCGCGTGCTGCCTGGCTGAACGCTATGCTCGCCCGCGGGCTGGCCCCGAATTCCACCACGTTGGCCAGCCGGGGCTCCAGATACTGTGAAGCATTGCGGGTGACATACGCGAGCCCCACTATGTAGCGAACGATCGCCGGATCTATATATACCCTGCGAACCAATTCCTGAACCTGCATCACAGCGTCAAGGGAGGCAGCGGCCGGAGGCTTCTGTTCCGCACTGAATACTCCGGAGTCAATCCGCCGGATGACTTCGGCTTCCTCCGCAGGGCTCGGATAGTCAAGAACGTCCTTGAGCATGAACCTGTCCATCTGTGCTTCCGGAAGACGATACGTCCCTTCCTGCTCGATGGGGTTCTGTGTGGCGAGCACCAGGAAGGGCTGCGGCAAAGGATAGGACTCGCCGCCGATGGAGGTCTGACGTTCCTGCATCGCTTCGAGCATGGCACTCTGCGTCTTGGCACTTGATCGGTTGATCTCGTCCAACAGGACAATGTTGGCGTGAACCGGTCCCAGTTGCGTGACGAAAGTACCTTTGGCGGCGTCGAAAATCTGCGTACCCGCGATGTCGCTGGGCAGCAGGTCCGGTGTGCACTGTATCCGGCGGAATTCTGCACTCACCGACTCAGCTATGGCCTGAGCCGCTGTTGTCTTGGCCAGGCCGGGCACGCTTTCCAACAGCACATGGCCCCCGGTCAACAAGCCGATAACCAACGTCTCACGCAGCCTCGCCTGGCCCACCACTTTATTTTCGAAGCTGCGGACGATGCTGCCCACGAGTTGCTGGGCACGCGCCATATCCGGGGCATCGATTCCGGCCATGGCTGTGATCTGTTGCACTCGTGGTCCCCTCGCTGGCGTTGATGTCAAACGGCCACTCTATCCAAGCCTTCCTGGATCCACCCCGCAATGGGGACCCCTCCCCATGTGGACTCCGGAGGTCTATCCTTTTGCCATGCATCAGCTACCAGCCGCCTATCAGAACTACCTCGCTTCCCAGGACCAGCACGTCATTGACGCCGTACGGCCGGTCCTGCTCCAATCCGCAGCGGACCAACGGCACGGAGTCCGGATTGTTTACAACACAGGGTCCACGGGCCACCAAGCCCACCTGGACGAATCAATACCTTACGGCGAAATCATCGAGGACATCGACTGAAAAACAGCTAGCCCTTCATAGCGCCGGAGAGGGCGAATGAGTTTCCCATGCCACGGAATACCAGCGCGTAAAGCACCAGCACAGGAACCGAATAGAGAATGGAGAACGCCGCCAGCTGGCCATAAGCAATAGCGCCGTGCTGGCCGAAGAAACTGAAGATGGACACCGCGGCCGGCTGCTTGCCGGTGGACAGCAACAGGATGAAAGGGACGAAGAAGTTCCCCCATGCCTGGATGAAAACGAAGATAAACACCACTCCCAGGCCCTGCCTCATCAGCGGCAACACAACGCGCCTCAGTGCTACAAGGCTCGATGCCCCGTCCACCCACGCTGCTTCCTCCAATTCAAGAGGCACCGAATCCATGAAGTTCTTGGTCATCCAAATCGCCATGGGCAAAGTGGTGGTGGCCATGAAAAAGATTGTGGCCGCCATGGAATCCAGAAACTGCAGCTGAACAAACAGACCGTAGACAGGCACCATGATGGCCGTCACCGGCAACGACGTTCCAAACAGCACCGTATACAAGAACGGCTTATTGAACCGGGACTGGTACCTGGACAACGGATACGCGGCGAGAACAGCAGCAACGACATTGACCACGGCAGTACCCGCTGACAACAGGAAACTGTTGGCCAAAGGCCGGAACAACAACTCTGGAGTCATCACAGCACGGAAATTCTCAACCGATGGCGCCACCGGAACTTTGGTCTGGTAACCGGCATGCGGATCGAAGGCTGCCAACAGCAACCACAGCAACGGCGCAACAAAGCACACACCGATTACCGCCAAAGCGATGTCCGCACCCGGTTTGGCCCTGGTGATCATGCCCGTTGCTCCCGTAGCAGCCGGACGTACACCACACCGAAAACCATGCCCAGGAGAATCAGTACGGAAGCAACAGCGGTGCCGTAGCCGATGTCACCGAACTTGAAGGCCTCCTGATACGCCAATACGGGCAACGTGGTGCTGGCATTGGCAGGACCGCCTGCAGTCATCACCCAGATCAGGGTAAACACGGCTAACGTCTGAAGCGTGATCAGCATCAGGTTGGTGGCTATGCTGCTCCGTATCAGCGGAAGCGTGATGAAGGCGAGCCGTTGCCAGCCTCGGGCGCCATCCATAAGTGCCGCTTCTGCCACATCGCGGGGAACATCGGCCAACGCTGCCCTGTAGACCAACATGGAGAAAGCAGTCCCCCGCCACGTGTTCGCCAGAACGATTGCCACCAAGGGAAACGAGTACAACCAATCCGGTCCCTCGCCTCCAAAGGAACCCAGCACTTGGTTGAGCGTTCCGTCCCTGTTGAAGTAGGCATACGCGGCAAACGCTGCCACAATCTCAGGAAGCACCCAAGCAGCCACCACGGCGGTTCCTACCCACGATGCCGTTGCCCTGCGCGATCGCGTCATCAGCAAGGCAATGCCCAAGCCCAACACGTTCTGTCCCACCACGGCGGACGCGGCAACGAACACCACCGTAAGCCACGCCGCCAACGGGAAGGAGTCATCGCTGAACATCCGAACATAGTTCTCCGCACCCACCCACTGCGGATCCCTCGCAGCCTTCCCCGACAACGCGGCGTCCGTAAACGATGCGTAAAAGGACCACAGCACTGGAGCCAGCAGGAATACCAGGAGCAGAAGAACAGACGGAACTACCGGGAGCAGCCGCAGGAAGCGGCGAATTCTCATTTCTCCAGGACCTTGTCCTCACCTACCAGCTTACGGACGGTGGCATCGTATTCAGCCGCTGCGTCCTCAGGACTTTGCTTACCCGTGATGACCGACTCAGTAGCTACTTGGACGGCAGTGGAAATCCGGGGGTAATCGGCGGTCGCAGGCCGGTAGTGCGTCACTTTCACCAAGTCCGATACATCCTTCACAAACGGGTTGGCTGCCAAGTAATCAGGCTCGGAGGCAACGTCGGTCCGCACGGCGATCTGGGAATTGCTGACGTTGTAGGCAAGGGCATTCTTCTTGTTCAGCACGGTGGTAAGGAAGCTAAAGGCAAGCTCAGGGTTCTTGCTCTTGGCCCCCACAGCCAAGGTCCAACCGCCGGACATGCTCACGCCGCCGGGATCCTGCCCCTTCTGTGTAGGGAACATCGCTACGCCCATGTCCTGCTCATAGCCGGCCCACTCATAGGTGCCGCCTTTCTGCCAGAACGACGGCGAATAGGAACCTTCCACGGTTGCGCCAAGTTTGCCTTGCGGGAACCACTCGCCAAAAACCTTCTTCCAGACGTTGGCGTCCAGCGCTTCGGCGGGACTCACGGCGAGTTTCTCGTCATACAGAGTCTTCAGGAATGCCAAGGAGTCGGTGAATCCCTGGGAACCCACTACCCATTTCTTTTCACCCGGGTCATACAAACTGCTGTCCGTGCCATACAGCAGCTCGTAAAAGCCCTGCATGACAGTCCCTTCGCCGGTGCCCTTACCTGCATACATATTGAAGGGGATGACATTGGGATCTGCGGCCTTCATTGCGCGGGCAGCGCTCAGAATCTCGTCCCAGGTTTTCGGCTGCCAAGGCACCGCAATTCCAGCCTTCTGCAGGACAGCCTTGTTGTACCAGATTGCCCGGGTATCGGTGCCCAACGGAACCGCATAGATACCGCCATCGTCCGCACGGCCGGCCTCCTTGGCTGCTTCGTTGAACTCCGACCAGTCATCCCATTTCTCAAGATAACCGTCCAACTTGAGCAGGTAGCCGGCGTCGACGTCGGAACGCACCTTGAAAGTGTCCTCATAGAAGACATCCGGTGCCGTGTCACCCGACCGCTGAGCCAAGGCCAGCTTGGTCCCATAATCGTCGTCATCGGCCTGGATGGGCTGGAGGTCCACTGTCACTCCGGTGTTGGAGGCTTCGAATTCTTTCTTTGCGTCCTGCATGGCCTCGTCCAAGGCCGTGAACGAATTGGTCTTCTGATAAACGATCTTCAGGGATTTGCCCGCCGCAGATTCAGGCGTTGAAGAACAAGACGTCGCTGCCGCAAGTACGGCAGCGACTGAAACAAGGGCGGCGGCGAACTTCACCTGTGCTTTTATCACTGGGCGGCGCATGTTGCTCCATTCAGTCGAACGTGGCTGCAGCCCCCATGCTTCACCGTGACACACCTGCGACGTGGCCGAGCCTTGTGGATATTTACTTGTCCTGCCTGAAGCTAGCCTTCCAGCAGGAGCCGCTGCGCCCGCGGTGCCAGCATGTGCTCCAAAACCAAGCAGGCTGCACCAATGGCGCCAACGTCTTCACCTACCCCGGAACCCACAACCTCGAGATCGTGGATCATGCGGGCTGCGTTGTTTTTCTCCAACAGTTCCGGAACGCGGGCCATGAAGTACGGCGCCATGCGCCCCCAAAACGGACCGCCGAAGACGACGCGCTCCACGTCCAGAGTGTTGGTCACTACGGAAACGGCACGTGCAACCAGTGTTGCGGACTTGTCCAGGATGGCGATTGCCTTACTGTCACCGGCATCTGCAGCGTCGCACAACTGGGCGTATCTTTCCTGGACTTCAGGCCCGTCCGCTCCGGCCCGGTGCCCTTCCAGAACACCAGCGGCCTCGGCCTCGGCCACCAGCACCTGCGGGATGCACGAGGATTTCACGCAGCCACGCAGCCCACAGTCACACTGCGGACCGCCGGGGTCTACGACGATGTGTCCGATTTCGCCAGCATTGCCCGAGGTCCCGCGCACTACTTCGTCATTGAGGACAATGCCACAGCCGATGCCGGTTCCCATGTACATGAACACGAAGCTTCCGGCACCGCTGGCTCCGCCAGCCCAGGTTTCCGCCACAGCGGCGCTGGTCACATCCTTGTCTACCAGCGTTTCCATGCCGGTCGCTTCGGCCAAAGCTTCCCTGATCCGTACGCGGTTCCATCGCGTCAGGAGCGGCGGCTCCACCACAGAACCTTCGTCGAGGTCGATCGGGCCGGGAACAGCGACGCCCAGTCCGGCGATCTTGGACGCATCCACCCCTGATTCCTCGATGAGGATATTGATCTGTCCTGCGATGCTGGTGATTACCCCTGCCGGATCCCCGCCGGGGGTGGCCATGCGGGAATGCTTGACGACGTCACCGAGCAGATCCAGAACAACAAAGGTAATGACGGCCGGGTCCAGGTGAACGCCCACAGCGTACATCCCGGCTGGGTTAAGGCGCAGTATGGTCCTGGGCTTGCCGGGCCCTGACCCTTCCTTGCCGGCCTCCATGATCAACTGCTGATCCAGCAGACGTCTGGAAATGTTGGAAATCGTCTGCGGGGAGAGGCCCACGATCTGGGCCAACTCAACGCGGCTAAGGCCGCCTGATGAGCGGCGGATCGCCTCCAGAATGACGGTTAGATTGAAGTCCCCCATGCGGGGAAGGTTGGTTCCGCGCCTCGGTGTCGGCTGCCGGATCTCAGTCACTGATGCCCCTCGTCATTGGGATGAACTTCGTCGATGTTGGTCTTTGTCTGAATCGTACGATACCGCTGCCCTTACGGATATGAGCACACGCGGACACCGGCATCAGGGCTTGGTAACGATGCCGTTGGAGTGCAGTGGCCGGCATGCGCTCAACTGCTTTTGGATTCCGCTCAGGACTTGCGGCTGCGCGTTACCGTGAATTTCGGATTCCGGCCTTCCTCCACTGTTGGCCCGATCTGCCGTTCAAGGGCAGCCCTGTATTGCAAGTGGCTGTTGTAGACGGTCCACAACTCGCCGCCCGGAGCGAGGACCCGGGCTGCGGCCTGAAACATTTTCAGCGCGGCCCCTGCGTGCACGCTGGCTCCCAAGTGGAACGGAGGGTTCAGAAGGATGAGGTCTGCGCTGCCCGGCTCCAAGGTGGACATGGCGTCATCGTGAATCACCACCACCCTCCCGCCCAGCCCGTTCGCCGCTGCGGTGGCCTTGGCTGATGACACGGCCGCCGCGGATTGGTCGGTGGCCACTACGCGGGCTTCCGGATGCCGAAGGGCGTACATGGTGGCGAGAATACCGGTTCCGCAACCCAGGTCCACAGCCCGCCGGGCGGGCGGCATACGGTCCATGAACGTCAGCAGATAGCGTGTACCTATGTCCAGGCGGGCGCCGGAGAAAGCCGCACCGTGCGCACACACTGTAATGCCCAGTTCCGGGAGGGTTTCCACCACCGGAAAGGGAAGCTCAACAGAAATTGACTTGGGGTCCCGCGCCATCAGGACCCGGGACTTCCGACGGGCAAGTTGCGGCTGGACTGAGGAGAAATAACGTTCCAGTACTGCATTCATGCCAAGGGACATGTGCTTGACGCGACCCCCGGCGAGCAGGACTGCATGCGGGGCTGCAAACCTGGCAACGGCGTCGGCGATTTCCTCCAACTCAGCCAGCGATTTAGGCAACTGCAGAAGCACGACGTCGGCCTCATCAAGTAATTCCCGGCCCAACGGGTGCTCAGTGAAGAGACCATCCAAACCGGAAGATGCGGCGTTGCGTTTCAGCGCAAGCCTTCCGGTGAAAAGATCCTGGTTGACGCGTACATGTCCAACGCCGAGCCCGGCCAGGGCGCCCAAAGTCAGAGCGCCGTAGCGGTCGCCAATGACAACTACCTTGGTGTCGGGGGCAAGCAGATCTGCAGCCGTTTCCAGCAGAAGCCTGTCTGTGGCGTCAAAGGCCTGCAGATTCTCCGCTTCGACGTCAGGAAGCCTGCTCAAACTACCCAAGAGCGCTTCAACATCCATTACCGTCACCGTGCGGTTCTCGCTTTCATGCTTAACTGTCTCGACTTTGGGGTGGCTTGGGAGGAACCTAGTGCTTGCACGATGCAAACACCTGCCATGCCCTCGCACCCCGGCGGAAGCAGGCATAGGTCGCGGCGGCCTCTGGAGCCAGGCACCGGGATCCACCTACCATTGGGCTCCCCTCCCTCTGTGAGAAGCCATGAGTGTCAATGTTGTCACGAACCTTGAAGTAAAGTCCCACAACTCTCCCGACGAAACGAGACGCCCCGACAAGACGGTGCTGGACCTCGTCACCGTGGGAGAGTACACCATCGGTCGAATGACCTTTGAACCAGGCTGGACCTGGGCCGACTGCGTCAAACCCGTAGTTGGCACCGACTCTTGCGAGCTAAGCCACGTGGGATTCTGTGTCTCCGGCACATTGGAAGTAGAAACCAACGACGGCGGCAAAATCAGCATTTCGGCCGGCGATTCCTACTCCATCCCGCCGGGTCACAACGCTCACGTGGTAGGTGACCAGGCGTTCCAAGGCGTTGAATTTGTGAGCGGCGCCGAATTCGCCCGCCCCGCCGGATAGTTCCAGGAGCGTGAATTGGAACAAAAAAAGACCCCGCTCAATGAGCGGGGTCTTTCAACCGAAGTGGAGCTGAGGGGACTCGAACCCCTGACCCCCTGCATGCCATGCAGGTGCGCTACCAGCTGCGCCACAGCCCCGGATTTTACTGAAACTACATTGACTGCAAACGGTTTGATTTCTCTTCCCGTCGAAGCAACTCGTCAATACTAACCACATTCACGTAAGAAGCGAAATCGCTGCAGCATGAGCTGCATCACTGCTCCCGCCTGCCCTGCTGAGGCCGGCAGCAGCTGAGGTGCGTTGGATTACTCCCCCGCACCTCCCCCCAAAACCAGCTGCGCTGGAGCCGCCTGATAAAGCGTGCGGGCTCTCTGAAAGTCTAGATTCTCATTCGCCCAAAACCAAACCGTTCAGTCGGTTTACAGCTCTGCCGTCCGTTAGGCCCCCGATGGTAGCGTTGTGGAGTCTCGACGGCGGCATGGCCCTCCGTCTCCCACCTCACCCGAGAGGCCATCCACCACCGATGCAACAACGCGCGAAAGACACCCGGCTCTCCGTCATCGAAGGCGCGGGCAGGGTTTTCGCCGAAGTCGGCTACGGGAACGCCAGCCTCACCGACATCACCAAGCGGGCAGGCGTGACCAAGGGTGCGCTCTACTTCCACTTCACCTCAAAGCGGGAATTGGCGCTGGCCGTGATCGAGGAACAGCACGCGATCGTGCTGGCGGCCGGGTCCGAGATAGCGGCCTCGGAAGCACCCGCCCTGGACAGGCTCATGGGACTCTGCAGAATGTTCGGGCAACAACTCCTGGACGAACCAGTGGTTCAAGGCGGCATCCGGCTCACCTTCGAAGCCTCTGCCTTCGACGCTGACGTCTCAGGCCCGTACCAGGACTGGATCAACACAGCAGAGCAACTGCTGCTGGAGGCAGCCATGGATGGCACCGTCCGCGCCGACGTTGATTCCGCAGCCTTTGCCAGATACCTGGTTGCCTCCTTCACCGGGGTTCAGATGGTTTCCGATGTCCTGACATCACGTGAGGACCTGATGCTCAGGATCGAACAGATGTGGCAGTTCATGCTGCCGGTGCTGCGTCCGGCAGCCACGAGCTAGCTGTACTGCCGGCCGGAGTTCCACTCAGAGAGATTTTTCGCACGGAGCCCCGAAACGGACTCCGGGCACGAAAAAGGCCCTGCCGTCTTCATGTGATTCATGAAAACGGCAGGGCCTCATTTGTGGAGCTGAGGGGACTCGAACCCCTGACCCCCTGCATGCCATGCAGGTGCGCTACCAGCTGCGCCACAGCCCCATATTCTTGCTGCTTCACGTTCAGCTTTTCAGCTTTCCGCGCCGAAGCAACTCAAATATCTTAGAACAGCATTTCCGAAAATTCCAAATCGGACATATTTCGGCTGGCCGCTGCTCTTAGTGCTCGGAATCCTCAACGGAAACAGCCTTGGCAGAAGCGTCATCACCCAATTCGAGGTCCACCACAGGGCAGTCCTTCCACAGCCGCTCCAGAGCGTAGAACACTCGATCCTCGGAGTGCTGGACATGGATCACGATGTCCGCGTAGTCCAACAGAACCCAACGACCCTCTGATCGTCCTTCGCGGCGTACAGGACGAAGGTCCTGCTTCATCAGTTCTTCCTCAATACCGTCAACAATGGCGTTGACCTGACGCTCGGTGGGAGCCGATGCAATCAGGAAAACGTCGGTGAGCGCCAATCGCTCGCTGACGTCCAGCGCGACAATGTCCTCGGCAAGTTTCTCTGCCGCGGCACGCGCGGCGTGACGGGCCAAGGTAATGGATTGTTCATGTGCAGACACGGGGTACTCCTTGTTGTGGCCAGGGGCCTATGTTTGGCGTGAGCCGTTGTTCAGCGGAATTAGCCGCTGGTGATCATAATGATGCCGACGATGAGGGCCACGATGCCCAATGCCAGGACGCCGAACTGCATCAACCTGTTTCGTTGCGCGCGGGCCAGGCCTGCAGTGTTGGCGTCCAGGGGGTCGAGGCCGTACGCGGCGCTGGCCGAAACCGGCAGGCGCTGCCCCTCTTCGCTTGCCTCCGCCGTAGGCTCGGCTCGGTTACGGGCCGACTTCGCTACCGCTTCTGCCCGGGCAAGAACGCCGGCGCGGCCACGTGTCCCCGGCTTTTTAGCGGGAGCCTGCCCGGAGCCTACTTTCGGCCCGGCTGAAGTGACCAGCGGGACAAACGTCGTGCTGGGGCGCTTCATGACAGGACGTTCGATTCCCGGCATCTTGACGAACTCCAACGGAGTCACCATTGCGAGGTTGTTGGCCGTGGACGGACCTGCAGTGGCGGACGGCGACTTCCCGTTCCCCCCGGTAGCCGAATCCGGCTTTCCGGCAACCGGCGCACTCTTTCCGGAATCAGGGGTGCTCTTTCCGGAATCAGTTTGGGTCTTCTCGGCAAGCTTCTGCTTGGCGGCGGCACGTTTGTTCAGGACGGCAGCACGCTCGGCGAGGGCAATCTGCTGGGCAAGAACATCAGGATCCACAGCCAAGGGATCCTGCTCGGCAATATGCTCCAGCTTTGCCGTCTGATTTTCCACCTGGGCGGCGATCAGTTGCCGAACAGCAAGTGCCTGCTCCACGGACATTTCGGACTCCGCGGGGGCCTTGCTGTTCCCCGCAGCATCCGCCGGGCGCACGGGAGCGCCCGGAGACTTCGGCTGCGGTGCGTCCTTTTCAGGCCCGGACGCCGGAACTGAACCCGCGGGCGCGGGAACAATGGGATTCATTGAGGTGGCAACTTCGGCCTGAAGTTGCTGAAGACGCAGCTGCCGACGTGTGGGGGGTCCCCCGCCGGAGAGTTGCTCTTCCTTGTCGGCCAGTTCCTTGATAGTGCGCAGGGCTGCACGATCCCTGGCGCGGATTTGGGAGGAACGTTCCTGGGCTGCCGGGCCCACGGCATCCACCGGAACATCGGCGGCACGTCGATTACGGCCGTTGGGACGCTCAGTGTGCGGAGGGTTTTCCACCTCCGCAGGCGCGGAGGTCTCCACTTGCTGTGCGTCGGGGTGTTCTTCCCGGGCGCGCCGAAGCTCACGCCTGCTGCGGATGGGTCGCTGGTCCTGGCTGCTCATTCAAAACTCATTCAGTACGTGCTTGGTCGTCTGATGCGGAAAGTGCGGGCGTCAGCTCCGCTGCATTGGCGGGCGCTGCGTAAAGTCCATACTTTGCGATGTACTGCACCACTCCGTCAGGTACGAGGTACCAGACCGGATTCCCTGCGCCCACTCGGGTCCTGCAATCCGTGGAGGAGATTGCCATGGCGGGGACTTCCAACAGGCTGACGTCATCGGTTCGCCCCAAATCATTGAGTTCATGTCCGGGACGGGTAACGCCGACGAAGTGAGCCAGGGACCACAACTCGTCCACATCCTTCCACGAAAGGATCTGAGCCAAGGCATCTGCGCCCGTGATGAAGAAAAGGTCAGCGTCAGGACGCTCTTCACGGAGGTCACGGAGGGTATCAATGGTGAACGTGGGGCCCGGACGATCAACATCAACCCGGCTGACTGTGAACCTTGGATTCGAAGCTGTGGCGATCACCGTCATTAAGTAGCGGTGCTCCGGCTGGCTGACCAGCTTGTGCGACTTCTGCCACGGTTGGCCTGTAGGAACAAAAACAACTTCATCCAAGCCGAACTTTGCTGCCACTTCACTGGCAGCAACAAGGTGGCCGTGATGGATGGGATCAAACGTTCCACCCATCACGCCCAGCCGGAGCCTGCGCCCCGCCTCCCCACGCGGTGTTGCGGCGATAATGTTAGTGGCCTTGGCCGTGCGTGTGCTTGTTGGGGTGCTGGCGGTGCGGATCAGCGTGCTCTTCCACAGCCTCATGGCGGTTGCCAAGGTTGGTGTAGGAAAGGGTAACGAACAGCAGAACCAGCATGAGGGTGAACATCACGACGCCGAAGACCCACGGCTCGGCCCACAACGGAGCGAGTTCCTCGTGGCCGCCTTCAGTTTGGGCGGCAATGGACGTGGCGATCTGCTGAAACAGCATCTTCTCCCCTAGTTGGTTCTCAAAGGATTTTCGACGGCAGGGCTCCCCACCGTTCCGGACTTCTGTTCTATGTTACCGCGTTGCTAGGCGCGGATCTGGCCCTCACCCTGGACGATCCACTTGGTGGTGGTCAGTTCCGTAAGGCCCATGGGACCCCGGGCGTGCAACTTTTGGGTGGAAATACCTACTTCGGCCCCTAGCCCGAGCTCGCCGCCATCAGTGAACCTGGTGGAGGCATTGACGATCACAGCTGCAGAATCAATGTCCGCAATGAACTTCTCAGCGTTGGCCAGGTTGTTGGTGAGGATCGCTTCCGTGTGGCCGGTGGTCCAGGTCCGGATGTGATTGACAGCCTCATCCAGGCTGTCCACCATGGCAACGGCGAGATCGAGGTCCATGTATTCGGTGGCCCAGTCCTCGTCATCAGCGGGAACAGTCTCAATGTCCTTGCCCAAGGCAGCAGCGATCCGCTCGTCCACGTGGAGCGTGACACCGGCTGAACGCAGCGCTTTGGCAACGGCAGGCAGCACGGTGGCGCCGGAATGCACCAGCAGGGTCTCCACCGTGTTACAGACGCTGGGACGCTGCGTCTTTGCATTGAGGAGAATCTCCACGGCCATTTCTTCGTTCGCGGACTCGTCGATGAAGATATGGACATTGCCTTCGCCCGTTTCAATGACAGGCACAGCGGAGTTGGTGACCACAGTCTGGATGAGATCGCGTCCGCCGCGGGGAATAAGGACGTCGACGCGGCCGCGGGCGCGCATCAGCACGTTGGCTCCTTCCCGCCCATACTGATCCACGGTCTGCACGGCGTCGGCGGGAAGGCCCACGGAATCCAGCGCTTCGCGAAGGATCCGAACCAGTGCCTCGTTGGTGTTTGCGGCGGCGGAACCCCCGCGCAGGATAACTGCATTTCCGCTCTTCAGTGCCAGTCCCGCGATATCCACCGTGACGTTCGGGCGGGCCTCGTAAATAGCGGCCACAACACCCATGGGGACGTTCACCTGGCGCAAGCGCAGTCCATTGGGAAGCGTCTGTCCACGGACCACATTGCCCACGGGATCGGGCAAACCCGCCAGGTTCTCCAAAGCGGCCACCAAGCCGTCAATGCGTGCGGGGGTCAAGGTCAAACGGTCCAGAAGTGCCTGTGAGGTACCGTTGGCGCGGCCCAAGGCCACGTCCTTGGCATTGGCCTCCAGCACGTGCTTCCGGTTCTCCACCAAGGCAGTTCCGATCGCGCGCAGGGCACGGTCCTTCCACGCCCGGTTTGCCTGGCCCATGCGGCGGGCAGCCTTACGGGAGCGGTCCGCGATGGCGTGAACGGCGGCCTGAACATCTTCCGCCGACAACGGCACGCCGCCCGCCGCAGGGTTCTCCGGCGTCTGGCCGGGCGTACCGGAAACGTCGGAGATCACAGGGGCGTCAGGGGTCAGCGCTTCAGTCATGCTCCAAGTTTAGATGAGCGCGAGGCCCTCAGGAGCACCAGATCGTCAACATGAACAACTTCGCGGTCGTAGCCGCGGCCCATGGCCTGTCCGAGCTCCTGGGTAGTACGGCCCAGCATGCGCGGGAGTTCCTCGGAAGAGTAGTTCACCAGGCCCCGTGCCAACACCGTCCCGTCATGGGCAACCATCTCAACAGGGTCTCCGGCTTCGAAGTCACCACTGATCTCTGTTATCCCAGCGGGAAGGAGTGACCTATGCCGGTCCCGCACAGCCTTCACCGCGCCGTCGTCGAGCATCAGCCTGCCCTGAACAGTGGCCAGATGCGCCAACCAGAGAAGGCGGACCGGCTTGCGGTTGCCGTTCACGGCAAACCAGGTCCCAACCTCTTCGCCGGCCAAAGCTGCGGCAGCGTTGGCCGTTGAAGTCACCAGGGCGTGGATACCGGAGCCGGCAGCAATGGACGCTGCCTCCACCTTGGTCATCATGCCGCCGGTTCCTACGCCGGCTTTGCCCGCCTTGCCGATGGTCACGTCCTCGAGGTCCTGCGGACCACGGACCAGCGGAATGCGTTGAGCCCCTTGGGACGGCGGGCCGTCGTAGAGGGC
The DNA here is from genome assembly GCF_902506065.1 of Arthrobacter sp. 9V. Classification (GTDB taxonomy): domain Bacteria; phylum Actinomycetota; class Actinomycetes; order Actinomycetales; family Micrococcaceae; genus Arthrobacter. The sequence continues at coordinate 1,825,189 of NZ_LR732912.1, read as the reverse complement.
GTCGACGTCGGAAAGCAGCACCAGCGCATCGGCGCGGACCAGGTGTGCCACCAACGCAGCCAGGCGATCGTTGTCGCCGAAGCGGATCTCATGGGTGGCCACGGTGTCGTTTTCGTTGACTACCGGTACCACGCCGAGGTTCAGCAGCCTGTCCAAGGCGCGGAAAGCGTTGGTGTGCTGCGTCCGGCGCATGAGGTCATCGGCAGTCAGCAGCACCTGGCTCACTGTTACGCCATGGGCGCTGAAGGCTTGCGTGTACCGCGCCATCAGGAGCCCCTGCCCAACGCTGGCGGCAGCCTGCTGGGTGGCCAGGTCCTTGGGCCGCTTGGCCAGGCCCAAAGGAGCAAGACCGGCAGCGATGGCACCAGAGGACACCAGGATGATCTCAGTACCCGCGTTGCGCTTTTCGGCAAGGGCATTGACCAGCCCCGTGAGGGACTTTTCGGAGATGCCCCCCTTGATGCTGGTCAGTGAGGATGACCCCACTTTGACAACAATGCGCTTGGCGCTGGCAAGGGCTTGGCGTTCAAGGCCCTCAGCCGTGTCCGGAGCGTCGAGGGTCCTAGTCGTCATCACCGGAATCCAGGTGGCTTTCCTTCACTGCCTGGGCGCGGCGACCACTGACGGACTCAGTCCAAATACCGGCCTTGCGCTCAGCTTCAAGCTCGGCCCTCGCAGCTGCCTTTGCTTCGCGGCGCTCAATTTGCTCATCACGCTTCTGTGAACGCGTGGGGCGGTCGCCAATGTCCGCAACGCGAATATCAGTACCACGGGGCGTTGCCAGGAGTTCGGCACCGGCCATCATGGTGGGCTCCCAATCGAATACCACGCCGTCATCTTCACCAATGACCACGGTGTCGCCCGGCTTGGCGCCAACCTTGAACAACTCGGTTTCCACGCCAAGCTTGGCAAGGCGATCTGCAAGGTAGCCAATGGCTTCCTCGTTGGTGAAGTCAGTCTGCTTGACCCACCGCACGGGCTTTTCACCCAAGACGCGGAACAGCGGCTCGAGGTTCTTCTCCTCACGGCGGATCTTGAAGCCGGACTCGTTGACAGCGCGGGGACGCAGGACCGGAGGTGCCACCTTGGGCGGGGCAGTCTGAACGGCATCCCTTGCTGCCTTGACAATCTCAGCCATGGCAAAGCCAAGCTGACGCAAACCTTCGTGGCTTGTTGCCGATACTTCAAAGACGCGGTATCCGCGGGCTTCGAGGTCAGGGCGGACAAACTCGGCCATGTCCTTGCCGTCGGGAAGATCCACCTTGTTGAGGACTACCAGCTTGGGACGCTCATTAAGGGGCACCACTTCACCGTCAACGCCGGCGTAGCTCATGTCCACTGCGTACTTCTCAAGTTCGGCTTCAATGATGGCGAGGTCGGAGAGGGGATCGCGGTCTGACTCAAGGGTTCCGCAATCGAGGACGTGCACCAGTGCGGCGCAACGCTCCACGTGACGCAGGAAGTTATGGCCCAGACCCTTGCCCTCGCTGGCCCCCTCAATCAGGCCGGGAACATCGGCAATGGTGAAGCGGACCTCGCCGGCCTGCACCACGCCAAGGTTGGGAATGAGGGTGGTGAAAGGGTAATCGGCAATCTTCGGCCGGGCAGCAGACATGGCTGCAATCAGGCTCGACTTACCGGCAGAAGGGAATCCAACCAGCGCGATATCTGCAATCGACTTCAGTTCCAGGACGATGTCGCTGGACTCACCTTCGATGCCCAGCAGCGCAAAGCCCGGGGCGCGGCGCTTCTGGGATGAAAGGGATGCATTGCCCAGGCCGCCTTGGCCGCCGGCGGCCGCAATGTACTCAGTACCCTCGCCAACAAGGTCAGCCAGGACTTCGCCGTCCTTGGTCTTGACCACGGTGCCATCGGGCACGGGAAGAATCAGGGTTTCACCGTTCTTGCCGCCTCGCCAGTCACCCATGCCGGGGCCGCCGTTGGTGGCGTGGCGGTGGGGAGCGTGGTGGTAGTCGAGCAGTGTTGTGGTCTGAGCCGAGACTCGAAGAATGACGTCGCCGCCATTGCCACCGTTGCCGCCGTCAGGGCCACCGAGCGGCTTGAACTTCTCCCGCTTGACAGAGACACAGCCGTGGCCGCCGGTTCCGCCGGATACGTGCAGGACTACCCGGTCTACAAAGCTCGCCACGTGGATCTCCTCAGTTGCTGTCTTACAGCGTTTGTTGCTGTTGCCAGCTGTTGCAAAAACCAGTGCGCTAAAGCGCCCTAGTCGATTGTAATGCGGTTAAAAGAACGGTGGAGCGGGCCGCTTGGCCCGCTCCACCGGTTCAGAACTTGTTGTTACTCTGCAGCTGCAGCAGCAACAATGTTCACTACGCGACGGCCGCGGCGAGTACCAAACTCAACCGCACCGGCCTGCAGTGCGAACAGGGTGTCGTCGCCACCGCGACCGACGCCTGCACCGGGGTGGAAGTGGGTTCCACGCTGGCGAACGATGATCTCGCCAGCGGAAACTACCTGACCACCGAAACGCTTGACGCCCAGGTACTGAGCGTTGGAGTCACGACCGTTGCGAGTGGAACTCGCGCCTTTTTTGTGTGCCATGTGAAATGCCTGCCTCTAAATTTCTGGGGAAACTGAAAAACCTGAACAGCGGTAACGAAAGTTACGCGATGCTGGTGATCTTGATCTTGGTCAGTTCCTGACGGTGACCCTGACGCTTCCGGTAGCCGGTCTTGTTCTTGAACTTCTGGATGACGATCTTCGGACCACGGAGGTCCTCAAGGATCTCAGCCGTGACCTTGACGTTGGCCAGTTCCGCAGCTGCGGAGGTGACCTTCTCGCCGTCAACCAGGAGCAATGCGGGCAGCTCAAGCGTGCTACCGGCTCCACCGGGGACGCGGTTCAGCGTTACGTAGTCTCCAACGGAAACTTTTTCTTGGCGGCCGCCTGCGCGGACAATCGCGTACACCACTTGGGTACTCACTTCTCTCGACGTTTATTACAAAATTTGCGTGCGGAACCTTGGACCGGAATCAGGCCTGGTTCGCGCTGTGCCTCAACGCCGTGGACTTCTGATCGAAGTCCGCGAGTCATCCCATGAACAATTCCAAGGGGCATAACCCAAGTGTTGGCGTAAGCACCGAAGATCAAGATTACGCTAGTTTGACCTTCAGCTGCAAATTAGGCCGGGTCCGGAGGCTACCTGGTGACTTGCATCACCAGTTGTAACGGACCCTCCCGGCACCGTGCCCATACAGCCTACCGTGTTTGAGCGAGATTAACGCGATTCGGCCAAGGACGCGCGGACGTGTCCTTGCAAACGCACTGAATCCTGCGGAGGTGAGCCTGCGGAAGCGCGGCACGGAAAAGCTCAAGCAAACAACCTGGGGGCATCAAAGAACGCGGTCTCGTAGCGGCAGGACTGGGTAAAGGCGTCCATCATGGCGACCCTCTCCACGTCAGAAGCGGCGGCTGCTGCAGCATCAGTGAGATTGATCGCTTTCCGCGTTGCCGCAGCGAAGTCCTCGTCAGCATAAGTCGTCAACCAGTCGGCATATGCATGATCGGCGGGGGCTCCGGCATCCATATAGGCGGCATGCAGCTGCCGGCCTACCTCCGCGTACAGCCAGTAGCAGGGCAGGATAGCTGCAAGGACCACTGCGTAACTGCCGGAAGCAGACGTTGCCAGCAAGTGGTCCACGTAGGACTTGGTGACCGGACCGGTCTCCGTGGAGGCCTCGCGGGTGCTCAACCAGCTCCTGTGCAACTCCGACTCCACTTCCAAGCACTGTTGAGAGGCCTTAGCCCAGAACAGCTGTTCTTCCTCGGTGGGGGCAAGCGCGCCGGCACGCGCCAAGACCCTTGAATACCCGTTGAGATAGATCGCATCCTGGGCAAGGTAGTAAGCGAAATCACGTTCGGGGAGTTCACCGGATTGAAGTTGTTGAATAAACCGAAGCCCGTAGATTGACTCCAGTTCAGGAACAGCCGCTTTCCACAGAGTCGCAGCAAAGGCACCCGGCGATGACGCCCGCCGGAGGTGGTGGAAGTGATCAACAGGCCCGATCCCCTGCCCCACCCGGAGTTCTTCCGAGGCAGTCAACGCACCCTGCAGCCAAAGCTTTACCTCCCGCAGTGAAGCCTCCCAGTCACCCGTGCGGGCCTGGACCGTGGCCAAGGCGGAGGATAGAGAGCAACCGGTACCGTGGCTGTTCATCGTCAACACGCGAGGTCCCGTCACCTCCACCACGTCCCGCGACAGCAGCCCCGTGGTGTTCACCAAAGCATCAGGGCACTCCGTACCCGACAGGTGGCCGCCCTTGACCAGGACAGTATTGCCATACTCCGCAGCAAGCCGTTTGCCTTGGTCCAGCGCCGATCCCCAATCGGCAGCCTCGGGCTCCCCCAGCAACATTGCCAGCTCCGGAAGGTTTGGTGTCACCAGGTCAGCCAGAGGCAGCAGAGAACGCAGGGCCTTCCCTGCGGACTCCCGCAACAGGCGGTCACCGCTGGTTGCCACCATTACTGGATCAAGGATCACGACGGCGGGGCGCACCTCTTCGAGCCAGTCCCTGACCTGGTCAATGACGGCAGCATCGCCAAGCATTCCGATCTTGACAGCATCAATGGTGATGTCAGCGCTGATGGCGTCCAGTTGCTGACGCAGGAAGTGCGCGGGCGGGACGTGGACAGCCGTGACCCCCACGGTGTTCTGCGCAGTCAGGGCCGTGATTGCAGCCATGCCATACCCGCCCAGCGCTGCGATGCTCTTCAGGTCCGCCTGAATCCCGGCACCACCTGAAGGGTCCGAGCCGGCAATACTGAGAATGCGTGGAATGGCACGGGCCGCCGTGTGAGTCCCGGGAGCGTCGATCGGGTACACGGATGAGTATGTTGATAAAGCCATGAAGACATCCCTTCGCCGGTGCTAACCGGACAGGTTCAACGGGTCTGGATCTCAGCCTGGCCCAACGCCCGGCACCCCGTGTCAGTCCCCAAGCCTAGCCGGGAAGATATGTGGGGCGGGAACCAAACCACGCCAAAGCCCCGATGTGACCAGGGGATGCTTCCCCTGCCTTGGACTGAAGGGGACGCAAGAGGGCCCCGCACCACTGCCAATGGCAGTTGGTACAGGGCCCTCCCGGCGGCTTTTACGCTATAAGAGCGGCTTGTCTCATTAGAGCTCCGAGGCCGGAACCCCGACTCCAAGGATGATGGGCTCATCCGTGGATACCTTCTTAGCCGGCTCCACAGGCGCCTTGGCCTCATGAGCTGAGCCTCGGGTTGCTGATGCGGTCACCTCGTGGTGCTCCACACTGGTCTCATTGGCCGCACCCTGGGCCCTGCTGGCGCTCCGGTTGCGACGACCACGACGACCCCGCGGAGCTGAAGCAGCTTGGGGATCTTCCTCTGCAGCCTGTACCGGAGAGTCCGTCTTCGAGGACCCGGCGGCCTCCTGGGTAGCAGCAGCTTCCGGAGCAGCGCCGAGGTGGGAGAAAGCTTCTGCCAGGAGATCCAGGCTCATTGCCGGTTTGGCCGCCGGCGGTTCCTCGTGGTGCTCCACGAACGGCAAGGCAACTTCTTCCCCGCCGAAACGAAGGACCGGAGTGGACCTTGCTTCCTGGACAGCCGCTTCCTGGACAGCTGCTTCGCGGGCAGTCGCTGCTGCTTCGCTGCCGGTTGCCGGGCTGGCTGGCTCGTGTTGCACGCCGGCCCGCGCCTGCTCTTCAGCACGGTGCACTTCGTCGTCGTGCAAGTGCGCGGCGTGCGCAGCAGCTGCGATGGTTGCCAAGGCAGCCCTGGTGGCCTCGGCCTTGGCTTGCCGGGCAGGATCCTGGGTTTCAGCCGGGGTGGCAGGAGCAACCGGGGTGGACGTCGTCGTATGGACCTGCGCGGGAGCTTCGGCAACAGGTTGTCCCCCGCCCTTCCCGCGGCGGCGCTTGCGCTCGGTCCGTGCAGCAGGCTGCTGGACCTCGGCCTGGGGGCGGTGATGCTCAGCAGCCACCACGTTGGCGCGGCGGTGCTCAACGGGCTCGTCGTGAGTGACTACGCCACGGCCGGCGCAGTGCTCGCACTGCTCGCCGAAGACCTCAAGCAGGCCAGTGCCCATGCGCTTGCGTGTCATCTGGACCAAGCCCAGGGACGTTACCTCGGCCACCTGGTGCTTGGTGCGGTCGCGGCCGAGGCACTCCACCATGCGTCGCAGCACGAGATCGCGGTTGGATTCAAGGACCATGTCAATGAAGTCGATAACGATGATGCCGCCGATGTCGCGCAGACGGAGCTGACGAACCACTTCTTCGGCCGCTTCAAGGTTGTTCTTGGTGACCGTTTCTTCAAGGTTTCCACCACTACCGGTGAACTTGCCGGTGTTGACATCCACCACAGTCATGGCCTCGGTGCGGTCAATGACCAACGAACCACCGGACGGCAGGAAGACCTTCCGCTCCAGGGCCTTGTGGATCTGCTCATCGATGCGCCAGGCAGCAAAGATGTCCTGATCCTTGGTCCACTTTTCAAGGCGGCCCACCAGGTCAGGGGCAACGTACGTTACATAAGCCTCGATGGTGTCCCAAGCGTCGTCACCGGAGACGATCAGCTTGGAGAAGTCCTCGTTGAAGACATCACGGACCACCTTGATGGTGAGATCCGGCTCGCCATACAGGAGTTCAGGAGCCAGAACCTTGGTGGACGAGGCCTGCCCTTCGATGCCTTCCCACTGAGCGCGCAAACGGTTGATGTCGTGCGTCAGTTCTTCCTCCGAGGCACCCTCAGCGGCTGTGCGGACAATGACACCGGCGTTTTCCGGCAAGCGGTCCTTCAAGATGCGCTTGAGGCGGTTGCGCTCAACGTCGGGGAGTTTGCGGGAGATGCCGGTCATGGAACCACCGGGCACGTATACCAAGTAGCGGCCAGGAAGGGAGATCTGGCTGGTGAGGCGGGCACCCTTGTGGCCCACGGGGTCCTTGGTGACCTGGACCAGGACGGAGTCGCCGGACTTCAGGGCGTTCTCGATGCGGCGCGGCTGGCCTTCAAGGTTAACCGCATCCCAGTTGACTTCACCGGCGTACAGGACGGCGTTGCGGCCACGTCCGATGTCTACGAAAGCAGCTTCCATGGACGGCAGCACATTCTGGACCTTGCCCAGGTACACGTTGCCGATCAGCGAGTCCTGCTGGGTCTTGGACACGAAGTGCTCGGCGAGCACACCGTCTTCCAGGACACCGATCTGAATTCTGTCGTCGCGCTGACGGACAATCATTTGGCGGTCCACGGACTCGCGGCGGGCCAGGAACTCAGCCTCGGTGATCACTTGACGGCGGCGACCCGTCTCGCGCGATTCACGGCGGCGCTGCTTCTTGGCCTCCAAGCGGGTGGAGCCCTTGACGCCTGTCACGCGGTTGGACGGAGCCGTCTCTGTGATGGGGCGCGGGGCGCGCACGCGGGTGACCGTGTTGGGCGGATCATCATCCGAGCCGCCCGTCAGTTCAAGATCCTGGTCTCCACGACGACGACGGCGGCGACGACGTGACGTCACGCCTTCTTCGAGGGCTTCGGCTGCCGGCGCGTCCTCGTCCTCGGACTCGGTGCTGTCTTCAGCCTCGTTCTCCTCGCGCTCGGTTCCGCGGCGGCCACGGCGACCACGGCTCCTGCGGCGACGACGGCTTCCGGCGTCGTCCAGCTCGCCTTCGGCACCGGCTTCGGTTTCCTCCTCGGGCTCCTCCGCCTTTTCTTCCACGGGGGCAACACGGGGAACAGTAGTGAGGTCCGGAGCCTGGAAGATCATGGAGGTGATGGAAACGGGCTCCATGAACAGGGAGGTGGATGCTGCCGGGGCCTGCTCCTCGGAGGCGGCCTCCCCGGCTTCGGGCGTTGCGGCTTCCTCGGCTGCAGGCGCAGCGGCTTCCACGGCCGGGGCCGGATCTTCAGCGGCAGGCTCTTCGGGCTGGGAGCTGTTTCCCGGCGTCGTGGTTTCCTCGACTGCTTCCGCAGCAGCAGTCGCCTCCACGGCCTCAGCCTTGGGCTTGGTAGTACGACGACGACGGACCGGCTTTTCGGGGGCAGGCTCGTCAGCTGATGCGGGGATCGGTTCGGCAGTGGCTTCCTCGCCCAAGCCCGGTAGCGGCTCGGCGGTTTCCACCTTCTTGCGGGAACGGGTGCGGCGCACCGGTGCCGCAGTGGCTTCGGCGGCACCTTCCGGAGCGGAGACCTCCGCCGAAGGTGCATCTGCGTCGACAGCAACCTTGGGCGCAGCCTTGCGCCGGGTCCTGGTGGCTTTCTTTGGAGCTTCCGCAGTTTCCGCGGGAGCTGCCTCGTCATTAACGGCTACAACCTGGTCATTATCCATATGTGGCAACACTCCTGCCCCAGCGACACCGCCACATCCGGCGCCCAGTGGAGCAAATATTGTCAAAACCCGCAGGCGTTGACAGAAGTCGGCAGTATGCCTTCCGGTTCGCACCAGCATTGGGGTGCGGCAGCCCTGGAAGGCCGGCGGCTTTATTCTGAAACCCGTTGTTCTGCTGCCACAACCAGGTGCCGTCCATTGTCATGGCGGGCCTACCGGGGATCACGTGATCCAGGCATGCCCAGCTCATACTGGCGGTCTTGGGAACAAAGTCACCGGACCGGATGACGAATGTGGATCGACTCCCGGCCATGTTCATTCTCTCACACCCCTGCACATTCCCTGCGAAGGCCGCTGTGTCGCCGTTCGCACCCTCTTGCTGGGGCCTGCGTCCAGTCTTCAGAGTTACAATCCTCCCAAGAGCCATTCCCGGCTTCCGGGCCATTCGTCGAAAAGGATTACATCCGCGATGCCAAGCACCGCCAGGGAAAACCTGGCCAATCAAGCCACAAGCCGTGTGGAGGACGCATCCGCCTACCGGGATGACCTCCCTGCAACGGTCCGCGACAAGCCTTTCGCCTGGCTGCTGTTGATCACCGGGATTATTGGCTGGTTGGCATCCGGCGCCCTGGTGCTGGAGAAACTTGAGGTGCTCAAGGATCCCGACCATGTGACCGTGTGCGATGTAAATGCCTTCATCTCCTGTGGTGAAGTGATGCAGACACCGCAGAGCTCGGTGTTCGGGTTTCCCAACATGTTCATCGGGATCGTCGCTTTTGCCGTGATCATCACAACGGCTATGGGCATCCTCGCCGGAGCCAAGTATTCACGGGGTTACTGGCTGGGACTGCAAACCGGCGTCACCCTCGGCTTTGCCTTTGTTGTGTGGCTGTGGTCGCAGGCGCTCTATGTCATCCACGTGCTGTGCCCGTTCTGCATGGTGGTGTGGGCCGCCATGATCCCCCTGTTCGTTTGGGTGACCATCCGCAATGTCACCACCGGAGTCATCAAAGCGCCGCCGGCAGTGGTGAAGCTTTTGTCCGGGTATGGGTGGATCATCGTGGCTCTGCTGTACGTAGCCGTGATCGCCACGATCTTCTTTTCCTTCATGCACCTTTTCGTAGCCTCGACAGCATAGAACCACTGCTCGCGAGATAACAGTTAAGGCCAATGTTCATCAAGAACATTGGCCTTAACTGTTATCTCGGGGGGGGTGTTTAGCCCTCGAACCAGATCTTGATTTCACGCTCGGCGGAGTCAACCGAGTCGGAACCGTGAACCAGGTTCTGCTGGACAGCCAGGCCCCAATCGCGGCCGAAGTCGCCGCGGATAGTGCCCGGTGCCGCGGTGGTGGGATCTGTGGTTCCGGCCAGCGAGCGGAAGCCCTCGATCACGCGGTGTCCTTCGAAGACGGCCGCGATGACCGGTCCGCTGAGCATGAACTCAACCAGTGGCTCGTAGAACGGCTTGCCCACGTGTTCCTCATAGTGCTGTTCCAGCAGCTCGCGGGTGGCGTTGACCTTCTTCAGCTCCGCCAGGGTGTAGCCCTTGGCTTCGATCCGGGCGAGGATGGTTCCGCCCAGGTTGCGGGCGACGCCGTCGGGCTTGACCAGGACAAGGGTCCGTTCAATGCTCACAGTTGCTCCAATGCGGTAGGTAGGTGGTTTTCCCAGCCAGTTTACGGGGTTTGTGGATCGGCCTGGTCACCATGGGCTGCGTTCCATTCGGCTTGCTCGCGGTCGCGCTGGGCCACCTCGCGGTCAATCCGTATGCCTGCCCTGATCCCGTACCACCAGCAGATGGCAAACAGGATCCCCACAATGAACATGGTGGGTTCGGCAAAGCCCGTGAGGATCAGCACCAGCTGCAGCACCCAGCCCAGGGCGATGCCCCACGGCTTGGAGAGCACGGCGCAGGCCAAAACCAGCACCACCGTCAGGGCAATGCCCACCCCCAAAATGATGCCGGGGTCAACTTCCCCGCGCCTCAAGCCAAAGACCGCCAGTGTGCCGAAGAAGGCGACGAACGCTTCGAGCAGCAACACGGTGGAAGCGAACATCACCTTGGTGGACCGGCGCTTTTTGGGCATGCCCGGCCGCCACTCGCGCTGGGCTTTGGTCATTTTCGCCATGCTAGGCACTCGCCTTTCCCAGGAGGATCCGGGCCTCGGCCACCACAGTGATGGAACCAGTCACCAGGACGCCGCCGGCGAGGTCATCATTGGATTCGGCACGCTCAATGGCCCACTCCAAGGCGTCGTCGAGTTTCTCGGCGATGTGGACATTGTCCTCACCGAAGCCGAGGTCGACGGCGAGTTCGGCCAGTTCCGCCGCCGGAACGGCGCGGGCGGAGTTGGATTGGGTGAAGCAGAACTCCTCAGCCAGTCCACCGAGGGACTCCTTGAGGGTTTTAAGGATCTCTTCGGCATCCTTTTCCCGCAGAACGCCAACCACTACTACCAGCTTGCTGAAGCTGAAGGCCTCCTGGATTGCTTCGGCGGAGACGCGGATGCCGTCCGGATTGTGCGCAGCGTCCACCACTACGGTGGGGGCAGTGCGTACTACTTCGAGCCGGCCGGGTGAGGTTACCGTGCCAAAGGCTTCCTTGAGTACCTCGGCGTCGAGTTCCTTCTCTCCCCCACCGAAGAAAGCTTCCAGGGCGGCGACGGCGACCGCTGCGTTTTCGGCCTGGTGGGCACCATGGAGCGGCAGCAGCAGGTCCTCGTAGCGTCCGGCCAGTCCCTGAATGGTGAGGACCTGTCCACCCACGGCAACGCTCCGGGACTCGACCCCGAATTCAACGCCCTCAAACCGGAACGGAACGTCCACTTCGCGGGCTTTCTCCAACAGCACCTGCGCAGCATCCACCGGTTGTGCGGCGCTGACCAGGAAGCCGCCCGGTTTGATGATGCCCGATTTCTCGTAGGCAATCTCCTCAGTGGTGTCGCCCAGAAGATCCGTGTGGTCCAGCGAAATCGGCGTAATCACCGAGACTTGGCCGTCCCCCACATTGGTGGCATCGGTGATGCCTCCCAATCCAACTTCCATGACGGCAACATCAACAGGCTGGTCAGCGAACACCGCAAACCCCAGGATAGTGAGGCACTCGAAGTAGGTCAGCCGCGGCTGGTTGTCGGCAACAAGCTCACTGTCCACGATCTCCAGATAAGGGTGGATTTCGTCCCAGATGCGCACAAACGTGGCGTCCGGTACTGGTTCGCCGTCGATGCTGATGCGTTCTGTCACCTTGGACAGGTGCGGGCTGGTGTAACGGCCCGTGCTCAGCCCGTGAGCCCGCAACCCGGCCTCAATCATGCGGGCCGTGGAAGTTTTTCCGTTGGTACCGGTGATGTGGATGATCGGGTACGCCTTGTTCGGCTCCCCCAAGACGTCCATGGCACGGAACAACGGAGCCAGGCGCGGTTCCATCTTGTTTTCCGGGGCACGGCCCAGAAGTTCCGCGTAGACACTCTCAACCGAAAATTCGTCAGTCATGGATCAGGCCCCTGCCTTTGCAACCCTGACCTGGGGTTCTTCAACGCTTGCCAGCAGAACCTCCAGTTCCAAGGTCAACGTTTCGGTCTTGACGAGCTCCGCGTTGGCTTCCAAGGCGTCAACGACGTCCTGAGCGGCCTCTACGGATGTACGGATGCGGTCGCTCACTTTCAGTCCGGCGTCCTTGCGCGCCTGCTGGATAGCGCGAACCATGTCGCGGGCCAGCCCCTCGGCAGCAAGTTCCGGAGTGACCTCCGTGTTCAGGACCACAAAACCTCCGCCGGGCAGAACAGCAACAGCCGAGCTGCCGCCGTCGGCCGTTTCCGCCACCACTGTCTCCAGCGTGTATTCCTGCGGCTCAAGCTCCAGGCCGCCAGCCACTACAACGCCAGAGTCGCTGACAGACCAGTCGCCGGACTTTGAACCCTTGATGGCCTGCTGCACGTTCTTGCCCAGGCGCGGACCCGCGGCACGCGCGTTGACCACCAGCTTCTGCTCGATCCCGAACTCTTCAGGCGAGGCGGTCGCTGCGTCCAGCAGGCGGACCGAACGCAGGTTCAGTTCATCGGCGACGACGGCGGCAAAGCCTTCCAGCGCGTCCGCACCAGGTGCCACCACAGTCAGTTCCTGCAAGGGCAAGCGGACGCGCAGGTTCGCAGCTTTCCGCAGGCTGGAGCCGGTGGAGCAGATCTGCTGTACACGGTCCATTGCTTCAACCAGCCCGGGATTGGACGGGAACAGCGAAGCGTCAGGCCAGTCAGCCAGGTGGACCGAACGGCCACCCGTGAGCCCCCGCCAGATCTCTTCGGTAACCAGCGGCAGCAAGGAGGCAGAGACGCGGCACACTGCTTCGAGGGCCGTGTAAAGGGCATCGAAGGCGTCAACGTTCTCGTCGAAGAAACGCTGCCTGCTCCGGCGGACGTACCAGTTGGTGAGCATGTCCAGGTAGCTGCGCAGTTCATCGCAGGCTCCGGAGATGTCGTAGCTGTCCAGGCTTGCGGTGACGGTGCGGACCAGGTCCCCGGTGTTGGCCAGGAGGTACTGATCCAAAGTGTCGGCGTAGCCGTCGTAGCGCAGCTTCGCCTCATAACCAGCGCCACCGTTGGCAGCATTGGTGTAGAGCGTGAAGAAGCTGTACACATTCCACAGCGGCAGGATGACCTGGCGGACGCCGTCGCGGATGCCCTGTTCGGTGACCACAAGGTTCCCGCCGCGAAGGATGGGGCTGGACATGAGGAACCAGCGCATGGCGTCGGAGCCGTCGCGGTCCAGGACCTCGGAAACGTCCGGGTAATTGCGCAGGCTCTTGGACATCTTCTGGCCGTCTGAGCCCAGCACGATGCCGTGGCTGATCACATTGCGGAACGCTGGTCGGTCAAACAGCGCCGTCGACAGGATGTGCAACATGTAGAACCAGCCGCGCGTCTGTCCGATGTACTCCACGATGAAGTCGGCGGGGTTGTGGGTGTCGAACCATTCCTCGTTCTGGAACGGATAGTGAACCTGGCCGTACGGCATGGACCCGGAGTCGAACCACACGTCAAGAACGTCTTCTACACGGCGCATGGTGGACTTGCCTGTGGGGTCGTCCGGGTTGGGACGGGTCAGCTCGTCGATGAACGGCCGGTGCAGGTCAACCTGTCCTTCATTGTTCATGGGGAGCCGGCCAAAGTCGGCTTCAAGATCGGCCAGGGAACCGTAGACGTCGGTCCGCGGGTACTCGGGGTCGTCGGACTGCCAGACGGGGATGGGCGAACCCCAGTAGCGGTTACGGCTGATGGACCAGTCGCGGGCATTGTCCAGCCACTTGCCGAACTGGCCATCCTTGACGTTGCCCGGGATCCAGTTGATCTCCTGGTTCAACTCGGACATGCGGTCCTTGAACTTGGTGACCTCCACGTACCAGGAGGACACGGCGCGGTAGATCAAAGGGTTCCGGCAACGCCAGCAGTGCGGGTAGCTGTGCTCGTAGCTGGCCTGACGGACCAGGCGTCCGTCGGCACGGAGCACCTGTGTGATGGGCTTGTTGGCGTCGAAAACCTGGAGACCGACGATCGAGGCAAGCTCGCCGTTGGCAAAAAGCGGCAGGAACCTGGCGCCTTCGTCCACGGATAGGACCACAGGGATACCGGCGTCCTCACAGACTTTCTGGTCATCCTCACCGTAGGCCGGAGCCTGGTGGACAATGCCCGTACCGTCGGTGGTGGTGACGTAGTCGGCCACCAGGAAGCGCCACGCATTCTGCGTGCCGTATTTCTCGGCATCAGCAAAATCATTCCAGAGCGGTTCGTACTCGAGGCCCGCCAATTCGGTGCCCGTGTGGGTGGACACAACAGCGGCAGCCGCGGCAGCGGCGTCGTCGTAACCCAAGTCCTTGGCGTACGACCCCACAAGGTCAGTTGCCAGCAGGAAGCTGCCCGATACCGGCGCCTCAGCGGAGGCTGCCTTGACGCCGTTGGGTCCTGCAGGCAGGACGGCATAGGAGATTTCCGGCCCGACGGCGAGCGCCAGGTTGGTGGGCAATGTCCAGGGCGTCGTGGTCCATGCGAGTGCCTGGACGTCGGCAAGAGCCTTGGAGAGTTCGGAGTCCCCGGCTTTGATGGGGAACGTGACAGTGACTGTTTGGTCTTGGCGGTTCTTGTAGACGTCGTCGTCCATGCGGAGTTCATGGTTGGACAGCGGCGTTTCGTCTTTCCAGCAGTACGGGAGGACGCGGTAGCCGTTGTAGGTGAGGCCCTTCTGGTGCAGCTGCTTGAAGGCCCAGAGCACGGATTCCATGTACTCGACGTTGAGGGTCTTGTAGTCGTTCTCGAAGTCCACCCAGCGGGCCTGGCGCGTGACGTAGGCCTTCCACTCGTTGGCGTATTTCATCACGGAGGCGCGGCAGGCGTCGTTGAATTTGTCGATGCCCATGGCTTCGATCTGGGTCTTGTCGGTCATGCCCAGTTGCTTCATGGCTTCGAGTTCGGCTGGGAGGCCGTGCGTGTCCCAGCCGAAGCGCCGCTCTACCCGCTTGCCGCGTTGGGTCTGGTAGCGGCCTACGAGGTCCTTGGCGTAGCCGGTGAGGAGGTGGCCGTAGTGCGGGAGGCCGTTGGCGAAGGGAGGGCCATCGTAGAAGACGAACTCGTTGCTGCCGTCCTTGCCCGCATCGCGTTGGTCGATGCTGGCCTGGAAGGTGCCGTCTTCATCCCAGTATTTGAGGATGCGCTCTTCGATTTCCGGGAACTTCACGGAAGCGGACACGCCGTGCGTGCCGGAAGAAGACGCTGAGGCCTTGGGGTAGTGGGTCATCTCATATCCTGTGATAGCTGGTTGACTGTCAGGATGCGAGGACGGCTTCTGTGCTGCCTGTCGGCTGCGCAGGTACCGCGGTACCACCTCACTTACCGGAATGGATGTTCCGGCCTCTCATTACTGCTGTGACGGGCTTACCCGTCCGGTTCTACTGGGCGCAGGCCACCTTGCAGGGGTCAGTGCTGTTCTTCCGGAAGCTCACCGGTGATGGCCGGGTCAAAGCTGCTCCCCCAAGTCTAGCGTCAGTGCGGCGCCTGCTCTACCCGCGAGTTCATCCTGTGGTTGGAGTCCGGTGCGTGTGGTGGTGCATAGACTCAAGGCCATGACACACCCCATACCGGCCGTGATGGAAGCCCGCCCCGTGCCACGCCGCGCTTCGGTGGTGTGGTCGGTGTTGGCGCTGCTTGCTGCACTGCCCGTTTCCGGGGTGTCGATGTTCCGGGCCATTCCCGTGGAATGGCCCTTGATTGTGGTGCAGCTGCTGTCCTTCACTCCATGGTTGGTGCTGCCGGCAGCGCTGGCCCTGGCGCTTGCTGTTGTGGGGCGAAGGCTTTGGGTCATCGTCACCACCGTGGCGCTGTTGGCGGTTCAGCTGTTGTGGCTGTTCCCGCTGGACGCCGGAAAGCCGGAGTCCTTACCTGCCGGTACGCCCGCAGTCCAGTTGAGGGTGATGAGCCTCAACTCTGAATACGGGGAGGCGGATGCAGCGACCATTGTGAGGCTCGTCCGCGAAAACGGGATTCAGCTCCTCACCATCCAGGAGCACACACAGGGCCTCGAGGATGCCCTGCACTCCGCCGGCATGGAAGAGGTGCTACCGAACCTCCTCAGTGAACCCAACGACGACGCGTCCGGCGGCGCTGTGTTTTCCGTCTTTCCGCTTGAGGCCGTGGGGCTTTTGCCGGACACCCCGTTCCGGATGGACGTCATGCGGGTCCTCCTGACGGACCCGGCGTCCGGCGCCAAGTCCACGCTGAGCCTGACCAACGTGCACACACTGCCGCCGGTGGACGAGCGGATCGGTCAGTGGCGGAGCGACCTGGATAAAGTAGCCCGTCAGGCGTCCAGGCCAGGGAATCAGTTGCTGATGGGCGACTACAACGCTACGTATGACCACTCCGAGTTCCGGGCGCTGCTGGACACTGGCCTGAGTCGGCAGGACGCCCGCGCGGGCGTCCAGGATGGCAGGAAGCTCGTGGACGTAGGGACAGCCTCCGGTGCACGGTTCTCACCCACCTGGCCTATGGAAGGGCTTCCGCTTCCGGGCATAGTGCTGGACCACATGGTCACCTCACCCGGTATCGGCAGCAGTGACTACTCGGTTCACCAGATTCCCGGCAGCGACCATGCGGCCATCATGGCCACTCTGATCGTCCCGGCCGGTTAGCCTTCTTTGCGGACCAGCTTGTGGTTCGCGGCCTGCGCCACGGGGCGGATCACAATCTGGTCGAGGTTAATATGGTGCGGCAAGGAGACCGAGTAGGCCACTACTCCCGCCACGTCCTCGGCTGTCAGGGGCTTTTCCACCCCGGCGTAGACCTTAGCCGCCGCGTCTTTGTCGCCGAGCCGGTTCAGTGCGAACTCCTCAGTCTGCACCAGTCCGGGAGCCACCTCGATGACGCGGACGTTATTGCCCACTTCTTCCAGGCGCAGGGCGTTGGTCATGGCATGCTGGGCAAATTTTGCTGCGTTGTAGCCCGCCCCGCCTTCGTAGGCGGAAAGCCCTGCGGTGGATGTCAGGTTCAGGACGGTGCCTTCGCCGTTTGCCCTGAGCATGGGCAGGAAAGCCCGGGTGATTTTCATGGTGCCCAGGACGTTGACCTGGTACATCCAATCCCAATCTTCGGTGTCTGCGTTCGCGATGGTGTCTGCACCCCGTGCGCCGCCTGCGATGTTGATGAGTGTGTCAGCACCTCCGGCTTCGGTGACCGCGGCCAGCAAGGCGGCGACGTCGTCGTCGGCCGTGATGTCAGCCCGGAACGGAACAGCACCGGTGGCCGCTCCCAAGGCGTCGAGCCGGTCGGCCCGGCGCGCCACGGCAAAAACCTTCCAACCTGCAGAAACCAGAGCCTTCACCGTTGCCTCACCTATGCCTGTGCTGGCACCGGTGACCACCGCCGTCTTGTTGTTCCCTGCATTGTGTCCGGAAGGTGTGTTGTGCTCTGCCAAAGTCATGGCACTACCTTATCGGGGCGCATGCTCCTCCCACGGGCGGGAGGTAACGCCAGGCCATGAAACAATTGACCCATGGCTGAATCAACGCAGGGTACAGACACGCCCGCCACCGCCCCCATCAACGTTCCCGACAAGCCGGCCCTTGAAGGCCTTGAGGCTGCCCTGACGCAGCGCTGGCTGAAGGAAGGAACCTACAAGTTCAACCCGGACACCACCCGGGAGCAGGTCTACTCGATCGACACTCCCCCGCCCACGGCTTCCGGCTCGCTTCACGTGGGCCACATGTTCTCCTTCACCCAGACTGACGTCCAGGCCCGTTACATGCGCATGACCGGCAAGAACGTCTTCTACCCCATGGGATGGGATGACAACGGCTTGCCCACCGAGCGCCGTGTCCAGAACTACTACGGTGTGCGTTGCGATCCCGCCATCCCTTACAAGGCCGACTACACGCCCCCGGCACAGCCGGCAAAGAACCAGCGCGATTTCGACGTCGTTTCGCGCCAGAACTTCATCGAACTGTGTGAAGAACTCGCTGTTGAGGACGAGAAGGTCTTCGAAAACCTGTTCCAGACCCTTGGCTTGTCCGTGGACTGGGATCTGACCTACCGCACCATTGACGACACCTCACGTGCGGTGTCCCAGCGTGCCTTCCTCGCGAACCTCTCTGCCGGTGACGCCTACATGGCCGAAGCACCCACTCTCTGGGATGTGACGTTCCGTACCGCTGTTGCCCAGGCTGAGCTTGAGGACCGCGAAGTGGCCGGCGCGTACTACCGCTACCCTTTCTTCACCGAAGACGGCGAAAAGATCTTCATCGAGACCACCCGCCCGGAACTGCTCGCGGCCTGCGCGGCTTTGGTGGCCAACCCGGACGACGAACGGTACCAGCCGCTCTTCGGCAAGACTGTGAAGTCTCCGCTCTTTGACGTGGAGCTTGAAGTCAAGGCCCACCCCCTCGCCAAAGCGGACAAGGGCTCCGGCATTGCAATGGTGTGTACCTTCGGTGACCTGACCGACGTCACATGGTGGCGCGAGCTGCAACTGCCCACCCGCGCCATTATGGGCCGCGACGGCCGCATCATTGCCGAGTCCCCGGAGTGGATCACCACCGAGGCAGGCAAGGAAGCCTACGCCGCGATCGCCGGCAAGACCGCCTTCTCGGCCAAGGAAGCCGTAGTTGAACTGCTTAAGGCAGCCGATCTGCTGGACGGCGAACCGAAGAAAATCACCCACCCGGTGAACTTCTTCGAAAAGGGTGACAAGCCCTTGGAAGTTGTCACTTCCCGTCAGTGGTACATCCGCAACGGCGGCCGCGACGAGCAACGCCGTGAACGCCTGATCGCCCGTGGCCATGAAATCGCCTTCCACCCCGCGTTCATGCGTTCCCGCTATGAGAACTGGATCGCCGGACTCAACGGTGACTGGCTCGTATCCCGCCAGCGCTTCTTCGGCGTGCCCATCCCCGTGTGGTACCCGCTGGACGCCCAAGGCAACCCGGATTACGAGAACCCAATCCTGCCCTCTGACGAGATGCTCCCGGTGGATCCTGCCGCGGATGCAGCACCCGGCTTCGAAGAATCGCAGCGCGACCGAGCCAACGGCTTCACGGGTGACGCCGACGTGCTGGACACTTGGGCCACGTCATCTCTGACCCCCCAGATTGTGGGTGGCTGGAGCCGCGACGAGGAACTGTTCTCCAAGGTTTACCCGTTCGACCTCCGCCCGCAGGGACACGACATCATCCGCACGTGGCTGTTCTCCTCTGCAGTTCGGGCGGATGCCCTCCAGAAGAGCGCCCCGTGGAAGCACGCGGCTATTTCAGGCTGGATCCTTGACCCGGACCGCAAGAAGATGTCCAAGTCAAAGGGCAACGTAGTTGTACCCACGGATGTGCTGAACGAGTACGGTTCGGACGCCGTCCGCTACTGGGCAGCATCCGCGAAGCTCGGTGCTGACACGGCCTACGAGATCGCCCAGATGAAGATCGGCCGCCGCCTGGCCATCAAATTGCTGAACGCTTCCAAGTTCGTCCTGAACCTCGGTGCCACCGAGAATTCAGTGGTGACCTCTGACCTGTCCGTGCTGACCAACCCACTGGACCGGGCGCTGCTGGCACAACTCTCAGACGTTGTTGCCCAGTCCACCAAGGCGTTCGAAAACTACGACTACGCCCGCGCCCTCCAGATCACTGAGTCGTTCTTCTGGCAATTCACGGACGACTACGTGGAGCTCATCAAGGACCGCGCGTACGGGGCCGCCGGCGAGTCGGAACAGGCCTCGGTCCTGGCCGCTTTGGCCACCACGCTGGACTCGCTCCTGCGCCTGTTTGCGCCGTTCCTGCCCTTCGCAACCGAAGAGGTCTGGGGCTGGTGGCGGACAGGATCCGTT
This sequence comes from Arthrobacter sp. 9V, assembly GCF_902506065.1. Taxonomy (GTDB): domain Bacteria; phylum Actinomycetota; class Actinomycetes; order Actinomycetales; family Micrococcaceae; genus Arthrobacter. The sequence goes on along the minus strand of NZ_LR732912.1, from coordinate 1,805,524 downwards.
CACCGTGCCCCCTGGCCCGCAGCTTTGGAGATCACCGATGGTGACACCACCATGCTCGGGACCGTGGGCATTGCCCTTAGCGGTATCCGAAAGGCCAAGTCCGAGGCAAAGGTCAAGCAGCGGACCGTGGTGTTGACTGCATCCATCACAGCATCCGAAGTATTGGTAGCCCAGTTGAAAGCCGGCCTTGGTGACCTGAAGGCAGCAGCCAACGCGAAGGAGATCACCCTCCAGTCCGGTGAAGGCGAACTGACGGTCAGCGATGTGGAGCTGGCACCGGCCGAGGAATTGCCTGCGTCACAGCCGTAGCCCACAGCCCATTGGGCAGAAGTTTTTGGGCAAAGGGGAAGCCCCATCAGCGTTTTGCCGTTGGTGGGGCTTCGACTTTTCGGCTGTCCGGTGATGACTTGACAGTCTGGCGGAATCCTTGGAATTTCAGGTCTTCCTACCTCATCACTGGTAGGTTGCTTCCAACTTCGCCAGAGGCTGCGTTGGTTGCAATCACTGAATCTTTGGTTTCCGTGTCCCTCTTCTTTCGAAGTGGGTAAACCCATTGTTGTCCCGTTGGAGACGATTCACAAGGCCTCGGAAAGAACTACAAACCTGTAGTTCTCCTGCCACGGGATGGCCACCTATGGCAGAGTATTGACCATGCCGGAACTGCCCGAAGTGCACGGCCTGTGCATGTACCTGGATACCCAACTCCGTGGAGCCGTGCTGACTGAGGTCCGCATCAACTCCTTCTCGGCACTCAAGACGGCGGACCCGCCCTTCACGGCACTTGAAGGCAGGACCATTCTTGGTGCACAGCGCATCGGCAAGTTCGTATGCCTCGATGCTGACGGCCTGTTCTTTGTGTTCCATCTAGCCAAAGCCGGCTGGGTCAGGTACACCGAACACCCATCCTCTGCCGGGTTGCGCATGGGTAAAAGCAACATCTCAGCACGGCTCTTGCTCCACCGGCCTGCCGACGACGCGCACATCGGCGTTGACTTGACCGAAGCGGGAACCAAGAAGAGCCTGGCCATCTACGTGGTTAAAGATCCTCAGGACGTACCGGGCATAGCCACGCTGGGACCGGAGCCCCTCAGCCCCGATTTTGATCTGGATGCCTTGGCGGCCATCGTTGGGTCAAGCTCGCAGCAAATCAAAGGACTCCTGCGCAGCCAGAGCGTGATCGCCGGAATCGGCAACGCTTACAGTGATGAGATTCTCCACGCCGCCAGGATTTCACCCTTTGCCAGCGCCAAGTCCCTGGATCAGGCAACGGTGGCGCGGCTTTATCAAGCCATGCAGGAAGTCCTTGTGGGCGCCGTTAACGCAGCAGCCGGCAAACCCTCCAGCGAGCTCAAAGACACAAAGCGCAGTAACTTCCGAGTCCATGCCAGAACCGGCCAGCCCTGCCCGGTGTGCGGGGATACCGTCCGTGAGGTGTCCTTTGCGGACACCTCACTTCAGTACTGCGCCACGTGCCAGACCAATGGGAAGATCCTGGCCGATCGGCGTACCTCACGGTTCCTCAAGTAAAGGTTCCGCCAAATGAATTCGGGGACTAGTTGAATTCGGGGCTTTCGGTACGGCTGCGCTTGAGCTCGAAGAAGTGGGGATAGCCTGCCAGAGTTACCGTGGCGTCCCAGAGCTTACCGGCTTCCTCACCGCGGGGAATACGAGTCAGGACCGGACCAAAGAACGCCGTGCCGTTGACGGCCACCACGGGAGTTCCAACGTCCTGGCCAACCAACGAGATGCCGGCCTCATGACTGGCGCGCAGCTTGGCATCATATTCGTCCGAGTCTGCGAATCGTGCCAACTCAGCGGGAAGACCGGTCTCAGCCAGGGCCTTCTGGATCACCGAGGCACGGTCCTTGTTACCCTCATGGTGGATCTGCTCCCCCATGGCGTCATACAAGGGCTTCACGTAGCTACTGCCATGGATTTCCTGGGCTGCGATAATCACTCGAACCGGGCCCCAGCTGTCATCCATCATGGCCCGGTAATTCCCGGGAAGGTCGCGGCCTTCGTTGAGCACTGAGAGGCTCATGACGTGCCATTCGGTCTCGATGCCCCGGACCTGTTCCACTTCGCCGATCCAGCGGGAAGTGATCCACGCGAACGGGCAGACGGGGTCGAACCAGAACTCAGCCTTGTTGACGTTCTCTTCGGACACAGGTAACTCCTCTGAAGGGTATGAAAGCGACATGACGGCCACCCCAAAAGGGCACCCCGTCTTGTTTAGGCCAACAGGAGGCTAGGCCGACTTATTCCGGCGCTTGGCGACGACGTCGTGGGCAATCATGGTTGGTTGTGCGGTCTTGGCAACGACGTCGGCCGTGATCACCACCGTTGCGATGTCATCCCTGCTGGGGAGGTCGAACATAACGGGCAACAGTACATCTTCCATGATGGCCCTGAGGCCACGTGCGCCCGTGCCACGCTCAAGGGCCTGGTCCGCTATGGCGTCCAAGGCGTCATCCTCGAACTGCAGCTCCACACCATCAAGCTGGAACATCTTCTGATATTGCTTCACCAGAGCGTTCTTTGGCGTGGAAAGGATCTGAATCAACGCCGGCCGGTCCAAGCTGGAGACTGTAGTGATCACTGGAAGCCGTCCGATGAATTCCGGGATGAGGCCGAATTTGAGCAAGTCCTCCGGCATGACTTCGCCGTAAGTGTCAACATTGTCCCGGGCCTCGTTGAGCGGCGCACCGAAGCCGATGCCCTTGCGCCCGGACCGCGAACCAATGATGTCTTCCAGTCCGGCGAAGGCTCCGGCCACGATGAAGAGAACGTTGGTGGTGTCGATCTGGATGAATTCCTGATGGGGGTGCTTCCGGCCGCCCTGGGGCGGAACGGAAGCTACGGTGCCTTCCAGGATCTTCAGGAGAGCCTGCTGCACACCTTCACCGGAAACGTCGCGGGTGATGGAAGGGTTTTCGCTCTTCCGGGAGATCTTATCGATCTCATCGATGTAGATGATACCTTGCTCGGCCTTTTTGACATCATAGTCAGCAGCCTGGATGAGCTTGAGCAGGATGTTCTCTACGTCCTCGCCAACATAGCCGGCTTCCGTTAGAGCGGTGGCGTCAGCTACGGCGAACGGGACGTTGAGACGGCGCGCCAGTGTCTGGGCGAGGTACGTCTTTCCGCAGCCTGTAGGGCCGATCAGAAGGATGTTCGACTTGGCGATCTCCACATCCTCGTGATGGGACCCCTCACCGAGGCTGCCGGCCTTGGGTGCGTGTCCTGCCTGGATGCGCTTGTAGTGGTTATAGACAGCTACTGCCAACGAACGCTTGGCCGGCTCCTGGCCGATGACGTATTCCTGCAGGAAGTCGAAAATTTCGCGGGGCTTGGGGAGTTCAAAACTGCCGAGGTCGGAAACTTCAGCGAGCTCTTCTTCGATGATCTCGTTGCAGAGCTCGATGCACTCGTCGCAGATGTAAACACCGGGCCCGGCAATCAGCTTTCGTACCTGCTTCTGGCTCTTTCCGCAGAAAGAACACTTCAGCAGATCCGTGCTCTCGCCAATCCGAGCCATGTGGGAATCCCTTCGTTGCATGCGGGTGATGCGGCTCCACGCCGTACTCAAGTGTGCGGCTGCGCCGCGGTTGGCACCACCGTGACAACATCCACTCTAGGTCACAATGGGCTGCTTGGGTGGAAACAGAACGCCGGTGCGGTCCATATTTCGTGAACCACACCGGCGTCCGAATCCTTGCTACCGGGTAATTGCCTGAGGCTTGATCTTCCGCGAGTCCAGAACCTGGTCAATGAGACCATAGCTCAGTGCATCCGCAGCAGTGAGAATCTTGTCACGCTCGATGTCGTTGTTGACCTGCTCGGACGTACGGCCCGAGTGGTGCGCCAACGTGTCTTCAAGCCAGGTGCGCATGCGCATGACTTCCGCCGCCTGAATCTCCAGGTCCGACGCTTGTCCCCCCTGCCCACCGGAAAGGGCCGGCTGGTGGATCAGGACGCGGGCGTTCGGCAGGGCGAGCCGCTTACCGGGCGTACCAGCTGCGAGCAGGACTGCAGCAGCGCTGGCCGCCTGTCCCAGGCACACCGTCTGAATCTCCGGACGGATGTACTGCATGGTGTCGTAGATGGCCGTCATGGCCGTGAACGAGCCACCCGGCGAGTTGATGTACAGGGTGATGTCGCGGTCCGGATCAGTTGATTCCAGGACCAGCAGCTGGGCCATGATGTCATCAGCTGACGCGTCGTCCACCTGGACGCCAAGGAAGATGATGCGGTCCTCGAACAGCTTGGTGTAAGGGTCCTGGCGCTTGAAGCCGTAAGGCGTGCGCTCCTCGAACTGGGGCAGGACGTAACGGCTGGACGGGAGATTACCGGCAGACCATCCGAAGTTGTAGTTCATGTTCTTTACTCCTGGGTTTCAGTGGTTCTTTGTGCCGGTTAGTTGTCGGAGTTCGACTGGTTGGCCGTTCCGCCGCCACCGGCAACAGAACCGGCGTGCGCCGAGATCTTGTCGAAGAAGCCGTACTCCAGGGCCTCCGTGGCCGTGAACCACTTGTCGCGGTCATTGTCCTTGAGGATGGTTTCCACGGACTGCCCGGTCTGCTCTGCCGTAAGTTCGGCCATGACCTTCTTCATGTGCAGAATCAGTTCGGCCTGAATCTTGATGTCCGAGGCCGTACCACCGATGCCGCCGGAGGGCTGGTGCATCAGGATGCGGGCGTTGGGCGTTGCGTAGCGCTTGCCCTTGGTGCCGGAGGACAGGAGGAACTGGCCCATGGACGCGGCCAGGCCTGTTGCCACCGTGACGACATCGTTCGGGATGAACTGCATGGTGTCGTAGATGGCCATGCCGGCCGTCACGGAACCACCCGGGGAGTTGATGTACAGGTAGATGTCCTTCTCCGGGTCTTCGGCCGAGAGGAGGAGGAGCTGAGAGCAGATGGCATTGGCGTTCTCGTCACGGACTTCAGAGCCGAGCCAGATAATGCGCTCTTTCAGCAGGCGGTTGTAGATGTAGTTGTCCTGGGCTGCGGGATCGACAGTTGCCATCCGGGGAGCCTCTGATTGCTGTGACATAAGTACTTACCTCTCGCTGGTGCCAGTGACCTCACTGAACTTCACTACTTGGACACTAACCGTTTTCACGGGCGATTTGTTCGCCGAAATCGCACTGTTCGCTGACGGCGCACGTCTGCTCTCAGCATCAATGTTCAGCCCTTAAAGCAAACCGGCCCCGGATCGTCTGATCCGGGGCCGGTTGAAGTACTTGACTAGAACTTCACTGCTGCGGGGTCGTCGCTTGCAGCAACTTCAGCTTCTTCGGTTGCTTCAACGGCAGCAGCCTCTTCGGCTGCTGCTTCGCCTGCGGGGCGGACGAAGTCAGTGAGGTCAACCTTGTTGCCCTCGGAGTCCACTACCTCGGCCTGGCCAAGCACAACAGCCAGTGCCTTGCGGCGGCGAACCTCGGAAACCATCATGGGAACCTGGCCGCTCTGATCAATGATCTGGGCGAACTGGTTGGGATCCATGCCGTACTGGCTTGCCGTGGTGACGATGTAGTCGATCAGCTCGTTCTGGCTGACGTCTACTTCTTCCTTGTCAGCAATGGCGTCGAGGATGATCTCGTTCTGGAAGGCGCGCTCGGTGTTGGCCTTGACTTCGGCGCGGTGCTCTTCGGTGTCGTGGTCACCTTCGCCGTGTGCGTTCTCCGGGTTGAAGTGAGCTTCGATCTGCTCTTCGACGACGGAATCCGGAACCGGGACCTCAACAAGCTCAACGAGCTTGTCCAGAACCTTGTCGCGGGCTTCAACGCCCTGCTCCACTACCTTGGAGTCGGAAGCCTGCTTGGCGAGGTCCTCACGGAGTTCGGCAAGGGTGTCGAACTCCGAGGCGAGCTGAGCGAAGTCGTCATCAGCCTCGGGAAGCTCGCGCTCCTTGACGGCCTTGACAACAACCTTCACCTGAGCGGATTCTCCCGCGTGGTCGCCGCCCACCAGTGTGGTCTCGAAGATTGCTTCTTCGTCGGCAGAGAGGCCGGTCACGGCTTCGTCGAGGCCTTCGAGCATGGTGCCGGCACCAACCTGGTAAGAGAGGCCGGAAGCGGAATCGATGTCTTCGCCGTCAATCGTGGCGGTGATGTCGATGGTCAGGAAGTCGTCGTTCTTGGCAGGACGCTCAACGGACTTGAGCGTGCCGAAGCGGCCGCGCAGTTCGTCCAGGGCCTTGTCCACGTCAGCTTCGGAAGACTCAGCAGCAGCAACCTCAACCTTGATGCCGGCGTAGTCCGGCAGCTCGATTTCGGGGCGGACATCGATCTCTACCTGGAACTTGAGCTCGCCATCAGTTGCGGACGGGTCCGGAACTTCGGTGATTTCAACTTCGGGACGGCTCAGGGGGCGGACGCCCGTTTCCTGAACTGCAGCCTGGTACCAGCCGTTGAGGCCATCATTGATGGCGGTCTCCAGAACGTAGCCACGGCCAACGCGCTGGTCGATCAGCTTGGAGGGAACTTTGCCCTTGCGGAATCCGGGAACCTGGATCTGCGAAGCAACGGTCTTGTACGCGGCATCGATGCTCGGCTTCAGTTCCTCAAAGGGAACCTCAACGTTGAGCTTGACCCGCGTTGCGGTGAGGTTCTCGACAGCGCTCTTCACAGTCTAAGTACTCCTGAATTTGTGGGTATGGGGTTCTGTCGTGTCCCTGAAGCGGACACAAACACAGAGTCGGGGTGACAGGATTTGAACCTGCGACTTCCTGCTCCCAAAGCAGGCGCTCTAGCCAAGCTGAGCTACACCCCGAATGCACAGGACAGTCTACGGGGAAGCGGGCCCAGAATGCACATTTGACACTGCCGCCGGAATTAGGTTTAGTTGTACCCGGCTTCAACAGCCACCGGGAAGATGTCCGGAACACGGATATCCGTCCTGGGGACGTAGCTTAATGGTAAAGCCTCAGTCTTCCAAACTGATTACGCGGGTTCGATTCCCGTCGTCCCCTCCAACCAGAAGGGCCCCGATCCACGGATCGGGGCCCTTCTGTTGTTTGGAGTTTTGCTGTTGCTTGGAGACTTGTTATGTGGAAAGTGTTCTCACACCTGACAGCCGGGGCACCAGTAAAGTTTGCGGGCACCGATTTCTGTCATCCCCACCAGCGTCCCGCAGGCGCGGCAGGGCAATCCGTCCCGCTTATAGACAAAGTGGGCATCGGCGTCGGGCGCTATAACCCCGCCGCCGGTCCACAACGTGGATGGGGTCGTAACAATCCGTCCATCACGGACGCCATCGGACATGGTGTCCACGGTGTCATCCCAGAGACGGCCGGCAGTTTCGGCATCAATGCTGCTTCCAGGTGTCCAAGGATCCACTGCTTGCCGGAACAGTACCTCGGCCCTGTAAATGTTGCCTACGCCGGCCAGGACGGATTGGTCCATCAACAGCAGCGCCACGGGTGTTTTGCGGCGGCGCAGACGGCGGATGAACTCTTCGCGATCACCTTCGCGATTGTGCAGCGGGTCCGGGCCCAATCGTGCCAACACCGCAGCCGCCGCGGCTGCCGTTATCGCCGCGCAGGTGGTGGCACCACGGAGGTCCGCCCAGCCATGATCCGAGACCAAGCGGACCCGGACGGCACCTACCGGCGCGGGCGGTCCTGAATATCCACCGTCTTCGGCGGCGGAGCCGCTCTCCCGTTCGCCGATGCGGCGCGGAGCTCCAATGCTGGACGCGCCGGTGAAGGAACTATCGCCGCCGAAACTCCAAGCGCCGTAGAGGCCCAAGTGGACGTGCAGGAAGAGCTCATGGTCAAACCTGAGAAACAGCTGCTTTCCGTGAGCCATGGACTCCACCATGGCGTGCCCCGTCAGGAGCTGCGCACCGGCAGAAAACCTGCCCTGCGGGCTGGAAACATCCAAGCGCCGGCCCCCAAAAACATCCTGGAACTGGCGGGCCAGCCTATGGACCGAGTGCCCCTCAGGCACTACTCAACGATCTCGCCGGTGGATTCATACACCGCGATTTTTCCGATGCGGCGAACGTGGCGTTCGTCGTTGCTGAATGGTTCCTGCAGGAAGGCTTCAATGAGTTCGGTAGCTTCCTCAACGGTGTGCTGGCGGCCACCAACAGCCACCACATTTGCGTCGTTGTGCTCGCGGGCCAACTTGGCAGTGGAAAGGTTCCAGGCCAGCGCGGCACGAACGCCGTTGACCTTGTTCGCAGCAATCTGTTCACCGTTGCCCGAGCCGCCCAACACGATGCCCAAGGCGTGGACGCCGGCTTTCTGGTCTGCCACCACGGCAAGGCCCGCATTGATGCAGAAAGAAGGGTAGTCATCCAAGGCGTCGTACTCCTTGGGCCCGTGATCCACCACTTCGTAGCCTTTGGCCGTGAGGTGGCTGACCAGGTGGGCACTGAGTTCCATGCCGGCGTGGTCCGTAGCGATGTGGACGCGGGGTGTAGTCACAGGAAGTCCGTTCTTTCTGGCGCGCGGATGCGGCATATGGCCGGGCGCGACGATGAGGGATGCGCTACCTAGGGTACCGCTACCCGGGTTGTTGGGCCTGCCCGTCGCCGCGGGCTCGATGCGCCGCCCGGTTGAGGACTCCAGCGAGTTTGTCTGCTGAGGCCGCAGTTCCCGCACTGAGCGCCACCCGGCCTCCGTTAAGTTTCCTTACGACGACCGCAGGGCCGCTTCCTACGAGCATCGCGGTGGCGTCGTCATGGTGGCGCCAACCCCACCCCCCATAATCTGCCGCTTTTATTTCAGCCGGCGCCGCCGCAGCGATGTCGACGGCGGGAACGGTCAGGACGCGCACAATCCCCCCGGCGAACACCTGAAGCCCTCCCCTGTCGGCCCGTACCCGGGCGAACAGGAACCCTGCGCCAACCAAGGCAGCCGCTGCAACCAGAGCTCCAAGCCAAGGAACAGCCACGGCTATCAATGCCGCGGGGAACAGCGCCGAGACTACGATCATGATGAAAACCGAACTCCGGGCATGCACCCACAGCCGGAGCGTATCGCGGGCGAGATCCGGGTCCTCAAGAAGCCGCAGCTCTTGGGCAAGTGCGACATCGTCCTCGCGCGTCCAGCGGGGGTCAGGTTTGAAGGCGAACATCATCACCACGCCCAGAGCGAGGGCAGCGCCGCTGCCCATGGCCAGGACGATCGGGTCCACATGGGACTCGCGCGCATCGGCCAGGCCGGACTGGCCCACCAGCCCTGCTGCCACCACGGTGGTGATGAAAAGGCTCACCGTAAGGCCAAGGCCCATCATGACGCGACGCATGAGAACAGGCCTGGTGATGGATACCGCTTGGAGGAAGACCGCCCACCCGCACAAGGTGATGAGGGCAGCGCCGCCGGCCACATAGGCTCCGAACGGCGCGAACGAACTGCCGCCGTCGGCGTTCCACATCACCGCAACCGGATTGGGGAGGTTGTTGCGCAGCATCTGGGCGCACACCACAAACCCGACGGCGAGCAGCAGCGGAAAAGCCACCGCAAACCTCAGTGCGCGGAAATCGAGGGTTTCCCGGAACGATGCCATGATCCAACGCTACTCCGTGGGGCGACACTATGGTGCCCGCTCCTTGCCTTCCGGGCGGGGAGTGAAAGAATGGCTTCACACCAGCGTCCGGTCATGTCCGGCCGGTCATCCCAAAATCTTCGGAGGCACCACTTGCCAGGCCTGAACCTCACGCGCGATGAAGCCGCGAAACGCGCCGAACTGCTCAACGTCGAGTCGTACAACGTAACCCTGGACCTGACTCAGGGAGCAGAAACTTTCGGCTCCACCACCGTAGTCCGGTTTTCCGCAGAGCCGGGTTCGTCCACGTTCATCGATGCCATCACAGCTGCAGTCCACAGCGTGACCCTTAATGGCACCGAGCTGGACCCCTCGGAGGTTTCCGACGGCGTCCGCATACAGCTCCCGGATCTGGCGGCAGAGAACGAACTGGTAGTGGTGGCCGATGCTCCGTACATGAACACCGGCGAAGGCCTCCACCGCTTTATTGACCCTGTTGATGGTGAGGTTTATCTCTACACTCAGTTCGAAGTTCCCGACTCCCGGCGCATGTTCGCCGTCTTTGAGCAGCCCGATCTGAAGGCAAGCTTCACCTTCACCATCACAGCGCCGTCGCATTGGGACGTGATCTCCAACTCCCCCACTCCGGTCCCCGTTGAAGCGCCTGCTGCCGAGGACGGCCTGGCTCGTTCGGTGTGGAAATTCGCGCCGACGCCGCGCCTGTCCTCCTACGTCACCGCATTGATCGCCGGGCCATACCAGTCAATCCGCTCCGATGTGACCAGCTCCGACGGTCGGGTCATTCCCTTGGGAGTGTTTGCCCGCAAGTCACTCATGCAGTACCTCGACGCGGACAACATTTTCCAGCTCACCCGCCAAGGCTTCGAGTTCTTCGAGGCACAGTTCGGATTCCCGTACCCGTTCGAAAAGTACGATCAGTTGTTTGTCCCTGAATTCAACGCGGGAGCCATGGAAAACGCCGGTGCGGTGACCATCCTGGAAGGCTACGTGTTCCGCGGCAAGGTCACCGGGGCCCAGATTGAGCGCCGTGCCATCACCGTCCTGCATGAATTGGCACACATGTGGTTCGGTGACCTGGTGACCATGCGCTGGTGGAATGACCTCTGGCTCAACGAATCCTTCGCTGAATACATGTCCCACCTGGCCGCCGTGGAAAACACGGAATTCGATCGCGCCTGGACCACCTTCGCCTCCGTGGAAAAGACCTGGGCCTACAGGCAGGACCAACTGCCCACCACACACCCGATCTTCGCCGAAATCAACAACCTCGAAGACGTGGAAGTGAACTTCGACGGCATCACCTATGCCAAGGGCGCTTCGGTGCTACGGCAATTGGTGGCTTGGGTGGGTCCGGAACAGTTCATGGCCGGCGTCCGGACGTATTTCGCCAAGCATGCCTGGAAGAACACCGAACTCGCGGACCTCATGGTGGAGCTCGAGGCCGCCAGTGGCCGCGACCTGGACGCATGGGGCAAGCTCTGGCTGGAAACTGCCGGCGTGAACACCCTCGCTCCCGAGCTCTCCGTTGACGCCGATGGCACCATCAGCGCTTTCGCGATCCTGCAGACCGCGATCGATGAGCAGCCCACGCTCCGCCCGCACCGCCTCGCCGTCGGCTTCTATTCGCTTACCGGTGAGGGCAAGCTGGAACGGACCCACCGCGAGGAACTCGACGTCGATGGCCAACGGACCGACGTACCTGCCTTGGTTGGCAAAGCACGGCCGGACTTCATCCTGCTCAACGATGACGACCTCGCCTACGCGAAAGTCCGCCTCGATGAACACTCCCTGGCAACCGCCACGGCCCACCTGAAGGACTTCGCCGCCAGCCTGCCGCGTACCTTGGTATGGGGTTCGGCCTGGGATGCTGCCCGTGATGGTGAGACCCCTCCCCGCGGCTATGTGGAACTGATCCTGGCGAACATCGCCTCGGAAACAGATTCTTCGGTCATACTGGTCCAGCTACGCCAGCTCGCCACCACCCTGACCTACTATGTGGCGGCGGACCACAAGCTCGAGACGACGATCGCAGCCGCAGACAAGCTGTGGGAACTCGCTTCCACCGCAGTGGCGGCCTCTGATGCCCAGCTGCAATTCGCCAAGTCCTATGCCCAGTTGGCACGCAGCGGCGGGCAATTGGACCGAATTCAGGCCCTCCTGGACGGCACGGAAACACTTGAAGGCCTCAGCATCGACCAAGACATGCGCTGGGAGTTGCTGACCGCCCTGGTGGCCGGTGGGCGGCAGGACCAAGCCCGTATTGATGAGGAGCTTGCGCGGGACAACACCTCCAACGGCCAAAATGCGGCAGCACTGGCCAAAGCTGCCATCCCAACCCCTGAAGCCAAGGCAGCAGCCTGGGACGCGATCGTGGTCAAGGGAGAGCTCTCCAACGCCCTGCAGGCCTCTGCCGTGGCCGGCTTCATGCGTGTCACGGACACAGCTCTTCTGGAGCCGTTCGCCGAGAAGTACTTCTCGGCCGTTCCCGGAATCGTCGAGGAACGCACCCACGCACTGGCCCAGCAGATCGTGGTAGGGCTCTACCCTGCGCAGCTCACCACACAAGCGACCGTAGACCGCACCGATGAATTCCTGGCAGGACTTCCGGAGGACAGTGCAGCGCTGCGCCGCATGATGCAGGAAAACCGCGACGGCGTGGCACGGGCGCTGCGCGCGCGGGCGGCCGACGTTTAGACCTGCAGCTTATGAGGCCCGTGCGGACAGTGAATGCCATCTGGCTAGACTGTCCGCATGGGCCTCCACGAACACCACTACGCACTGACCGTCCGCTGGACCGGAAACCTCGGCGAAGGCACGGCCAGCTATCGCGGATACTCACGGGACCATGACATAGAAATCCCGGGTCTGCCCACACTGCAGGGCTCGGCAGATCCCACCTTCCATGGGGACCGGAGCCGCTACAACCCGGAACAGTTGCTGCTGGCAGCCCTCTCGCAATGCCATATGCTGTCCTTCCTGCATGTGGCGGTAAAGCACGGGGTGGTGGTGACCGGCTATAAGGACAACGCCGAAGGCCTCATGAAGCTCAATCGTGACGGCAGCGGCCAGTTCGAGAGCGTGACACTAAAACCGAACGTCACCATCGCCGATCCCGCTCACGCCGGCTTGGTGCCGCAGCTTCACCACGAGGCCAACCAGGTCTGTTTCATCGCCCGCAGCGTCAACTTCCCGGTACTCCATGAACCCATGACGACGGCGGACGCGGCCTAGCGCTGTTGCTCCCGCCAGAGTGCCACGAGCTTTTGTTCTGTGGCACGGCTCAGGCCGGCCTTCCGATCGCGGTCCAGACCCTTCTGCCTCTCATCCTCAAGCGTCGCCGCGAGGGTCTCCTGCCACGGCCTCAAGGTCATCCCAAGCTCACGTGCAGCGCGGTTGGTCCTCGCTTGAAACCCGTCATGGCCTTCCGGTAACCACAAGGGAAAGGAATCCGGTCCGGACCAGTGATCCACCCCTTGTTCCACCAGCCACTCTTCGGGAACCCGGAGGATGACTTCCGCCGTCGCCCCGGCTGCATGCCGGGATTCCTCCAGGTAATCCTCGAACCGCACCACCTCTCCGAGGGCGTTGTAGGCACCAGTCAGCCTTTGGTGGGCCGACTGCAGGATCCAAGCTGCGAGGTCCCTGACATCGATGATCTGCGTAGCATCATCCGGGATATCCGGGACCAGCACCGGATCAGCATTCGCAGCCAAGCGGGCCGGCCAGTAGCCGTATCTGTCAGTACCATCCCCAGGCCCGCCAATGAGCCCGGCGCGAACGATGTGGGCCTTCTCCCCCACGGCCGCAAGCGTCATGTGCTCGATCGCCGACTTGGACTCTCCATAGGTCTCCGGGGTGCCAGGCTGCCCCTGAGGCAAGGGCTCCAAAAGTGCCGCGCCCTCGTCCGCACCGGGTACCGAGTGGTCCGCATACACGGAGCAACTGGACACGAAAGTCCAATGAGCTGCGGCCGGGCCCAGCACATCCAGCGCCACAGCTGCCTGCACGGGATCACGGGAGACGTCCACCACCTCATCCCAGCCGCCGGCTACCTCCGCGAAGGCCGCAGCCCCCAAGGCGCGGTCGCCCCTTACCCAAGTGACGCCGTCGGGCGGGACAGCCGAGGTGCCCCGCGCCAAACAGGTGACATTGTGGCCGGCGGCAACGGCCTGCCGTGCAATTTCTGCCGACAGGAAGGCGGTACCGCCGAGGACCAGGATGCGCATACCGTCACGCTACGGGGCTAGGGTTGTAGGTGGACAGAGTGTTCCGCGCCCGGCGAACACGGGCCGACGACAAGGAGCTATTCAACCTTGACCTCCATCCCCCTGGCGGAGACCATCAACATCGAACCCGAAAAAATTGACCTCATGTCCATCCTCATCACAGTGGGCGTAGGCCTGGCTGTGTGGATCGTGGCACGGTTCATCATCCTGCGTATTACGCGACGAGTGTCCGCGGGCAGTTCCTTCTTCAAGAAGCCGCACTTCAAATGGGTGCAACCGGCGATCCGTGCACTGGATCACGAACGCCGCTCCCAGCGCGCCGAGACCATCGGTTCCCTGCTCACCAGCCTGGTGAGCGTCGTGGTGGTGGTGATCGTGATTATCTACGTCCTCAAGTACATGAATGTTGATGTGGCACCGCTGTTGACCAGCGTTGGAATCCTCGGTGTTGCCATCGGCTTCGGCGCCCAGCAGTTGATTCGTGACTTCCTCGCAGGAATCTTCATCACCATTGAGGACCAATACGGGATCGGTGACGTCATTGTCACCAGCGAAGTGATTGGTACCGTTGAATCGGTGGGCCTGCGCATTACAAGGGTCCGCGCTGAGGACGGAGCCATCTGGTACCTGCGCAACGGTGAAATCCTCCGCGTGGGCAACCGATCACAGGGCGACTACGTGCCGGTGGAGACACCTGACCCCAGCGACCCAAGCGACGCTGCAGCTGCACCCGTCACAGCAGGCGCACCGCGCGTCACCAAAGCCGAGGAGAAGTCCAATGAGTAACACTGCAGGCGGACAGCCACCGGCACCGCAGGCCGGTCCCCGACGCCAACTGATGCAGAACGATCCGTTCAGCCAACCCGCCTACACGGACAGCTTTTACGCCGCAATCGGAGGGCACGAGACGTTCGTGAAGCTGATCGACGTCTTCTACGACGGCGTTGCCACGGATCCCCTGCTGCGGCCCATGTACCCCGAGGAAGACCTCGGCCCGGCCAAGCGCCGCTTCCTCATGTTCCTGGAGCAGTACTGGGGCGGCCCCACCACTTACGGTGAAGAACGCGGCCACCCACGGCTGCGTATGCGCCACATGCCATTCCAGGTCACCCCCGAAGCCAAGGACCGCTGGCTGTTCCACATGCGGACGGCCGTTGACTCATTGGAGCTCCCGCCCCTGCATGAGGGCACGCTATGGGACTACATGGAGCGGGCAGCGCTGACCATGGTCAACAGTCCTTCAACCGGTCCCTGAGGTCTAGAAGCCCAGCCCCAATCCTGCACCGGTACGTACAAGCACGTGGCCGCGGGGGCCACTCAGGCGGAACCAGCGGCCATTGCGGAAGATCTTCTGCTCGGCGTCACCCAGGAAACCCAAACCAAAAGCGGCGAAGGCCGCACCGGCCGGCAACTCGTCCAAACCCGGGAGTTCCCGGCCCCACACGGCCGCTCTGGCGCTGTTGACCACCGCGGCACCAGCCAGGTTAGGGATGACGCCGGCCACCTCCGCGATGCCTGCCTCAGCGGCCGACTTGAGCTCTGCGTCCGGAACCGTTCCTTGGGGTTCCCACCCCGTCCTGGGAGCGCCGACGCCCGCCCAGGACTCGGAAACGGTAGACGGCGGAATGGGCAGTTCCACGTCATCGGCACCTGACCGGGCCAGTCGGTCCATGACGGACGCGAGCGTCACGGTGACGTCGGCGTGGGCAGGCTCCGCCAGTGCCATGGTCCTCAGGCCGAGGATGGTGGGAGTGGATTCGCCCAGGATGCGAGGCCTCAGGACACACACGTAGGCGGCCAGGACGTTGCCGGCGGCCTGGAGGCGGATGGCACCGTCGTCGATGCTTTTTGCCCTCGTGACGAAGGTTCGCAGGTCTGCGAGGTCACGGGGATCGGCGAAGCGGAAGGACTGGGTCAAGACGTCTGTCACATCATCGACTCTACCGGCATGTCCCCGGTTGAGAGGGGTCGGGGCGGCGTCTAAAGTCGAACCATGACTGAGACGAACGCTGGCCTCGAGGTGGAAGCACCCGTAGAAGACCCCATGGAAGTGCTGATCGGCCTGCTGGACCTCGGTGACTTTGACGGAGCACGGACCAACGAGGACATCTTCCTCGGTCCGTCCCAAAAGCAGCCCCGGCATCGTGTTTTCGGCGGCCAGGTCCTGGCGCAGTCCATGATGGCCGGTATGCGGACCGTGGAGCCGGACCGCGTGGCCCACTCCATGCACGGATACTTCCTGCGCCCGGGTGATGCCAACAAGCCCATCACCTTCGGGGTGGAGAGGCTTCGGGACGGCCGGTCCTTCTCCGCCCGCCGCGTACACGCCTACCAGGACGGTGTGCCGATTCTCTCCATGATCGCTTCCTTCCAAGTGGAAGACAGCGGCTTGGATCATCAAGCGCAGATGCCCGAAGGCATCCCGGATCCGGAATCCCTGCCCAGCACCGCCGAGCTGTTGTCCCACTACGACCACCCCATGGCGCGGCACATGTCCTCTGAGCGGCCCTTCGACGTCCGACACATCGACCCCGCCCTTTACGTGTCCCCGCCTGCCGACCACGTAGCTACCAACGCTGTGTGGATGAAGACCATTGGCCCCCTGCCCGAGGACCCCAACCTCCACCGGGCAGCCCTGGCATACGCGAGCGACTACACACTGCTGGAGCCAATACTCCGCAAGCACGGCCTCGCCTGGATGACGCCCGGCATGAGCGTAGCCAGCCTCGATCACGCCATGTGGTGGCACCGTCCCGTGCGTGTGGATGAGTGGATGCTCTACGTCCAGGAATCCCCCAGCGCCCAAGGCGCCCGCGGACTGGCCACCGGCCGCATCTTCAACCGGGACGGGCAACATGTTGCCACCGTGGCCCAGGAAGGCATGGTCCGGATTCCGTAGACCCTTTGGTCCGCGTTAATACAGAAAGGCCGGTCCCTGGCGGGACCGGCCTTTCTACGTTTGCGGCTTGATTCTAGTCGCGGGTCAGGCGGCGGTGCGTCACGCGGTGCGGCTTGGCGGCATCGGGCCCAAGGCGCTCCACTTTGTTCTCCTCGTAGGAATCGAAGTTACCCTCGAACCAGTACCACTTGGAGGGGTTCTCGTCATCACCTTCATAGGCGAGGATGTGGGTGGCTACCCGGTCAAGGAACCAACGGTCGTGCGATACCACTACGGCGCAGCCCGGGAATTCGAGAAGGGCGTTCTCAAGGCTACCCAGGGTTTCGACGTCGAGGTCGTTAGTAGGTTCGTCAAGGAGGAGAAGGTTGCCACCCTGCTTGAGCGTCAGTGCCAGGTTGAGGCGGTTGCGCTCACCACCGGAGAGCACACCTGCCTTCTTCTGCTGGTCCGGACCCTTGAAACCAAAAGCGGAAACGTAGGCCCGCGAAGGCATTTCAACGTGACCGACCTGAAGGAAATCGTGGCCTTCGGAGACCACTTCCCAGAGGGACTTGTTGGGGTCAATGCCGCCTCGGGACTGGTCCACATAGGAGATCTTCACGGACTCGCCGATCTTGAGCTCACCGTCGTCCAAAGGCTCCATGCCAACAATCGTCTTGAACAGTGTGGACTTACCCACACCGTTGGGGCCGATGACGCCCACAATGCCGTTGCGGGGAAGAGAGAAAGAGAGCCCATCGATCAGTACTCGATCATCGAAACCCTTCTTCAGGTTCTTGGCCTCAATGACCAAGGAGCCCAGGCGCGGTCCCGGCGGAATCTGGATCTCTTCGAAGTCCAGTTTGCGCGTGCGATCAGCCTCTGCAGCCATTTCTTCATAGCGGGCCAAACGGGCCTTTGACTTGGTCTGGCGGCCCTTGGCGTTTGAGCGCACCCACTCAAGTTCTTCGGTAAGGCGCTTGGAGAGCTTCGCATCCTTCTTGCCCTGAACCTCCAGGCGGGCTTTCTTCTTCTCCAAGTAGGTGGAGTAGTTGCCCTCGTACGGGTAGAGGTGCCCCCGGTCGACTTCTGCAATCCATTCAGCCACGTGATCCAGGAAGTAGCGATCGTGGGTCACGGCGAGAACTGCACCGGGGTACTGGGAGAGGTGCTGCTCCAGCCACAGTACGCTCTCAGCGTCCAAGTGGTTGGTGGGCTCGTCAAGGAGCAGGAGGTCAGGCTTCTGCAGAAGAAGCTTGCAGAGCGCTACGCGGCGACGCTCACCACCGGACAGAACCGTGACGTCTGAATCAGCCGGCGGGCACCGCAGTGCATCCATGGCCTGCTCAAGCTGGGAATCGATATCCCACGCGTCCGCAGCGTCAATGGCTTCCTGAAGCTTGCCCATCTCGTCCAGCAACGTGTCGTAGTCCGCGTCCGGGTTGGCCATTTCTTCGGAGATCTCATTGAAACGCTGGATCTTGCCGTAGATCTCGCCAACGCCCTCCTGGACGTTGCCCAGGACAGTCTTTTCCTCGTTCAGCGGCGGTTCCTGCAAGAGGATGCCCACGGTGTAGCCGGGGCTCAGGCGGGCCTCGCCGTTTGACGGGGTGTCCAGTCCGGCCATGATCTTGAGGATGGTGGACTTACCAGCACCGTTCGGGCCCACGACGCCGATCTTCGCGCCAGGGAAGAACGACATGCTGACATCGTCCAGAATAAGTTTGTCGCCAACGGCCTTGCGAGCCTTGGTCATCGTGTAAATGAATTCCGCCATGCCGTTAAATCTAATGGGTAGGCGTACTTAACTCACATTCGGGGCACTGCGGCGGAACTAGCGGGCGTCTCCCACGAAGCATTTCCCTGTTGCCAACACGGGCAGCACGGTGACTACTACGCCGCCATCGCGGATTTGCCCCATGACGCAGCTGTCGCCGGTCCGCGCGGCGGCTTCCATGGCGTCGACGTCGAGTCCCGTGGGCGTGCGGCTCACGGAAACCTCCACAGCATCTTTGGGGATGCCCGCTGAGACCAAGGCAGCCCTCAACGCCTCCCGGTCGGGTTTGGCGTTACCGGCAACCAAGGTTTTCAAAGTGGACTCCACGGCCGAGGTGGTTGCTGCAACAGCAGGATCAACGCTCGCTGTGGCTTGCGGACCAGCGGATGCAGAGGAGGAAGCCGTGGGCTGCACGGGTGAAGACGCCGGCGCTGCCGTGCAAGCGGTCATCGTCAGTGCTGCGGCAATCATCAGCACCCATCCGGCCACGCGGACTCCCGATGTCTCTGCTGCCCTGCCGTTTGCCTGTGCGGTTCGCCTGCTCATCACCTAGCCATTCTGCCATTCAGCGCCGGTTGCACCATTCACGTGGCGTATTGACCGGCGTAGCGTTTCCCCTACAGGGGTTTCCCGCCGTCCGGTCGAAAGGTGGATCTTCACAATGAGGGGAAAAATTCAGGATGCGGTGGCATCGACCGTTGTGGCCGCCACGCCGGAAGAAGTTTGGGTGGCATTGACAGACCCGGCGCTTATTAGGAAGTACTTCCTGGGGACCAACGTCACTACGACGTGGAGGGTGGGTGATCCGATTACGTATGAGGGAGAGTACAACGGGAAGCCGTACCAGGACAGCGGCACCATCCTTGCTTTCGATCCCCCGAAGTTGCTGAAGACCACGCATTACAGCCCAGCGTCGGGGCTTCCGGACGCTCCCGAAAACCACCACACCGTGGAATACAGAGTGACTGAAGAGTCCGGGGGAACAACGGTGACCATCAGCCAGGGCAACAATTCGAGTCAGGAAGAAGTGGATCAATCCACAGCGACCTGGCAGGTGGTTCTCCAAAATCTCAAGGAGTTTCTCGAGTCAAGGCCTTAAGGAACAACCCCCTTGGACGTTGATCCAAGGGGGTATCTCTGTGCCCCAGGAGGGAATCGAACCCCCGACCGGCGGATTAGAAGGCCGCTGCTCTATCCCCTGAGCTACTGGGGCGCACTGCGTAGTGCCAACGTGGGCCGCTTGCGCCACAAAGAGTTTACAGTGTGATCGTCAAACCGCTTGCCACCACCACGCAGTCAGCTTCTACTCCTCCACAGTGGCTGTATTTCCAAGGTTATTCACATACGCAACTGCGGCCCTCCCCTCCCGGACTTCACTGGATGAAGCTGGAAGAGCCGGACAGGCACTTCCCTACACCGAGAAGGACCATCAATGAATGACATGATCAGCGTCCGGGGCTTCGTCGCCTCGGAGGTCAAGAGTTCCACCACTACGCGGGGCACCGCCACTGCATCGTTCCGCCTCGGAACTACTGAGCGCCGCTATGATCGAGCCACCAACACGTGGGTGGATGGAAACACCAATTGGTACACCGTTCAATCATTCCGCTACCTCGCCGGGCATGTTGGATGCAGCATCAAGAAGGGACAACGGGTGCTCGTTGTTGGGAAGCTCCGGCTGCGGCAATGGGAACACGAGGGCCGCGTCTATCATGTAGCCGAAATCGACGCCGAATCAGTAGGGCACGACCTCATGTGGGGCTCCGCCAACTTCACCCGAATGAATGGGTCCTCAGCTCCGGCCGATTCAGCGCCTGCTGTGGAGGCGGCCGGGCCCTTGGATAGCAGCAACGAGTGGGACTCGGAGGACCACGAGCAAATTCCGCCGGAAGACGAGTCCATCGCAAGCAATCTGGACAATCCTGACGGCACGGGCCCCCTACTGGTCAACACCACAACAGGGGAACTGGTGGGTGCCGGCGTTTGATCGTCGCGCCAAAGCCCATGCGCCTGCGGGACCAGCCCTACGGGTGAAGCCTATTCTGGGTCCATGGCACAGAACCATGCTGCTTCGAGGATCACAACGGCTCCTGCTACTTGGTTGGCCGTTGAGGAATTGTTCGGAACCAAGGGCGAACCCTCCCGGTGCTGGTGCCGGTGGTTCGCCCTTAGCGCCAAAGACTGGGCAACCTCATCCCCGGGAGACCGCAAGAAATCGTTGAAGTCAGCGTTTCAGTCGGGTGCGGCGCCCGGCGTTCTGGCCTTCCGGGATGGAAGTCCGGTCGGCTGGTGCGCAGTAGAGCCACGGCAAAGTTACCCGCGACTGAAAACGTCACAGGTACTTAGGGCGGTGGATGCAGAGATGCAGGAACAAGCCAAGGTGTGGTCGGTAAGTTGCTTCGTCGTGGCACCTCGGCACAGGCGCACGGGCGTGTCCTCCAGGCTGCTGACTGCCGCGGTTGACCACGCTTTCCATCACGGTGCTGAGGTAATTGAGGCATACCCGGTGGATACCGATCAAAGAACCAAGGCGACAGCCGCAGAGCTGTTCCACGGCACACTCTCCCTTTTCACCGCTGCCGGCTTCCATCCAATTTCAGAATCGGTTCCGGGGCGGCCCGTCGTCCGGCTCCAGAAGAGAAAAGCGGGTTCACGGGAACAATAATGCGGTGCTATGGACCGGAACCGTCGCCTATGGCAGCGTCAGGATGACCGGACCGTCAGCCGTGATGGCTATGGTGTGTTCGCTGTGGGCAGCGCGTCGGCCGTTTGCTGAACGAAGAGTCCATTCGTCCTCGTCATGGTAGTAGTCGTCCTTGCCACCCAGGATCAACATGGGCTCAATGGCGATCACGAGGCCCTCTGCAAGCTTCATACCCCGACCAGGGCGGCCGAGGTTGGGAACGGGAGGCTCGGCATGCATTGTCCTGCCTATGCCGTGCCCACCATGGTCAGCCAACAGCCCGAAGCCCGCACGCTTTGCCTCACCACCGATCGCATAGGCCAAGTCACCCATTTTGTTGCCAACGCGGGCTGCATCGATGCCGCGCGCAAGTGCCGCTTCCGTGGCTTGCACCAAGCCCTGATCCTCCGGGGCCGCGGCGCCTACAACAAAGCTGACAGCAGCATCGCCGCACCAACCTTCCAGGAAGGCACCACAATCAATGCTGAGCAGATCGCCGTCCTCAAGGACATATCCATTCGGGATCCCGTGCACCACGGCGTCATTGACGCTGGTACAAATAACTCCGGGGAATGGCACAGCCGCCCACCGGGGATGGTAATCGAGGAAAGCGGGCTTCGCGCCGGCGTCGGAGATCACGGCGGCCGCGACGTCGTCGAGCTCCTTCAGTGAAATACCCACACCAGCGTGCTCCTGCACGGCGGACAATGCATTTGCTACAACGCGCCCGGCCTCACGCATCATTGCAATCTGGTCCGGTGATTTCAGCAGTGACATCTCCCCACTCTACGGCGGCGTCATAGCGGGAGCGAGTGCCTTCAGATTCCTTGGCTACTTCAGGAATCCCGTGGAGTCATCACGGACCCTAGAGTTGTGGCATGACCAACAACGTCCTGGTGCCATCTATCCGGGCTGCTCTCCATTCAGCCGCCGACGCCGACCGGGCACGCGGCGCCCAGGCATATATGAAGTCCGACATGCCCTCTTTGGGCGTCCGGGTTCCCGAGGTACGCAGAATTGTAAAGGCGGCAGTGAAGCAGTTTCCCGTAGCGTCACCGGATGATCTGCGCCGCGTTGTTCTTGAGCTGTGGCGCAATGCTGAGGCCCGTGAAGAGCGCTACGCAGCCATCGACCTGACAGGCCTGCGAATGGTTAAGGAAGACCTGCACATGCTGCCCATCTACGAGGAAATTGTTCGTACCGGTGCTTGGTGGGACCTCGTGGACGGAGTTGCGCATCGGATCGGTGGACTCCTGATCGCCCACCGATCCACCATGACTCCGACACTCCTCCAGTGGTCCAGGGATGAGGACATGTGGATCCGGCGGGCAGCCATCACCGCACAGCTGGGAGCCAAATCGCAGACTGATGCCGGCCTTCTGAAAGCCGTTATCACCTCGAACCTGGCGGACAAGGAGTTCTTCATACGCAAGGGCATTGGATGGGCGCTTCGTGAATACAGCAAAACGGACCCTGGATGGGTCAGGCAGTTCGTTACCAACAATGTAGATGCGCTTAGTCCGCTGTCCACCCGCGAGGCTTTGCGGCTACTGCCATCCCGCTGAGCAGCATGGCTGCTGACCGAACCCAACGGTGTCTTCAGATAATGGGACGCAGCCCGGATTCGCTTCTGACCCGGAATAAGGTCTTGGTCTTCGGATCCATGAAAATAAGGTAGATAGCGAAGAACAACGCGATGAGGGCCGCCCCGATGCGGGCCAACAACAGTGCCAAGCCCAGGTCTTCACTCTGCAGGTATGGGAAGACGTCCAACTGGTCGGAGATGGCGTAGACCATGAAGAACGACACAACGAAGTACAGCGCCTTGACCTGCCAGTCATTACGGATTCCGGTGACGGCAAACAAGGGGATCAACCACACGACGTACCACGACTGAATCATTGGCGCCAGCAGGACGATGGCAGCAAATGCCAACGTGAGTCGCCGCATGAGTCGGTCGTAGTCTCCCCGGAAGATCATCCAGCCAACAGCTGCAAGCATGAGGACCTTGCCGGCGTCATAAACCACCTTGGCCATGACTGCCCCGTCCAGTCCCAAAACGTTGGAAATCGAAGCGACAGCCAAACCGATGAGGCCAACGGGTGCATACCAGATTGCTACGCTTCCCGGTGCGGAAAGCCCATTGATCCACCCAAATCCAAAGCCATTGACCAGGCTGAGTGCGTAGAGCAGTCCGAAACTCAGAGCCGCCGTAAGGAACCAGTAAAGGAATTTGCGCGGCCAGGAGGCATGCTTGCCCGCCCATAGGAGTCCAATGAAGGGAAGGAATACCACCGTGATCGGCTTGACTGAGATAGAGAGCGTGACCAGCACGAGCCCGGGAATCACGCGACGGGTAGCGCAGTAGTACAGGCCTGCCAGTGCGAGCCCGATCATCAGGGCGTCGTTATGGACGCTGGCAATGAAGTTAGTGAGAAAGAGCGGGTTGGCAGCTGTCAGCCATAATGCCCTGTGCGGATTTACACCGTGGAGTTCGGCCAGTTTCGGCACGTAGATGATGCAAAGAACCACACCGACTGCAGCCACCAGGCGGAAGAGCATGATGCTTGCTTCCGGCTGGACGTTGGTGACCCACACCACAAACTGTTCAATCCACAGGAACAGTTGCCCATAAGGCACCGGCGCCTCTGTCCACTGCTTGTCCGCGCCCAATTGGAAGTAGTTGGGCAACGCCGATATGCCGTTCTCATAAGGGTTAATGCCTTCCACCATCAACCGGCCTTGGCCGATATACGCATAAACGTCCCTGCTGAAAAGGGGAACGGTGAACATCATCGGGAGGCCCCAGGCCGCCACTGCCTGCAGTGTCACTTTGCGGGCTTCCAGGCCCCACACCCGGACGCGTTGGCCCAGGCGAAGCCAGGCACGGACGAGCAACATGCCACCCATGGCCAGCAAAACTATGGAAAGTCCAACCCCCACCCCCTCCGTTCGCATCCAGATGAACAGCGGGAGGCGACGGAGCTCGGAGACCGGCGCAAGCCAACCAACGCCCAACGAACCGAACACCATGAACATCGAACCGATGAAGCCGGCGATCAATGGCGAACGTGCGTTATCTACCTCGCCGGCTACGGCGTCGGTTGACGGCGTTGCTGCCCCTGCCAACTGGGCGGCGGGTACTGGCACCGTCATGTGGTCGTCATCCAATCGTTCACCCGCTGTGTTCGGGTCAAAATTCTGCGTCATGGGGGCTTTCGGCAACAGGAATAAACGACACTGCCGCGCTCAAAAATCGTACCATCGGAGCACTTCGAAGCCACTGAGCGATAGGCTGGGCGCGTGCCTATTACTAATGAACGCATCGTCTGGATCGACTGCGAAATGACCGGCTTGGACCTCATTAACGACGCCTTGATAGAGGTCGCGGCGTTGGTGACAGACTCCGAGCTCAATATTCTGGGCGACGGCGTAGATGTCGTCATCAAGCCCGATGATGCCGCGCTGGAGCAAATGAACGACTTCGTGCGGGATATGCACACCCGCTCCAAGCTCCTGGACGAGCTCCCCCATGGCAAGACAATGGCCGAGGCCGAGGCACAGGTCCTTGAGTACATCGAAAAGTGGGTCCCGGATCCTCGCAAGGCTCCCTTGGGCGGAAACTCCGTGGGAACGGACAGGATGTTCCTTGCCAGGGACATGCCCAACATTGTGGAACACCTTCACTACCGCGTGATCGATGTCAGCACCATCAAGGAACTCTCACGCCGCTGGTTCCCCCGCGCTTATTTCCAGTCTCCCGCCAAGCATGGCGGCCACCGCGCGCTGGGCGACATCAAAGACTCCATCGACGAGCTTCGTTACTACCGCCAAGCAGTGTTTGTTCCGGCGCCGGGACCGGATACCGCCACGGCGCAGCGCATTTCCAAGGACATCATTGCCACGGCGGAGACCTTGGGATCTGCCTAGAGGGTGTGATCTGCACCATTTTTAGAGGTTTTTTCGCGAAAACCGGCAAAAGTGGACTTTGCACCCCAAAACAGCAGGTAAGCTATTTGTCGTTGCCTTGAAGGAAAGCCGGTCAAACGGTTCAGCCGAAAAAGGCACATGGTGGGCTTAGCTCAGTTGGCAGAGCGCCTGGTTGTGGTCCAGGAGGTCGCGGGTTCAACCCCCGTAGCTCACCCCACCGAGATTGGCTCCAGAGCCGGTTTCCACAAAGGCCGCACCGGTTATCCGGTGCGGCCTTTCGTTTTTAACCGGGCTACAGCGCTAGACGAAGGAAATACTGAAATGACCGTCCTGCCAGTCACCATCTGGGGCGAACCTGTGTTGCACCGCCGGGCAAGCGAGGTGGAGGTTTTCGACGACGAACTCCGCACCTTGATCGCGGACATGTTCGAGACCAATGATGCCGCCAATGGTGTCGGGCTTGCTGCCCCTCAGATCGGTGTTGGTAAGAGACTCTTTGTCTACAAGTACGCCAACGACGACGACGTTCCCGAGCAGGGCGTGGTGGTCAATCCGGTACTGACACTTTCCAAAGTTTCAGGTGCACTTCCCGATCCCGACGAACACGTTGAAGGATGTCTGTCGTTCCCCGGGGAGTACTACCCGTTGCAGCGCGCTGAATGGACGCGGGTTCAAGGCTTCGACGGTGACGGCAACCCTTTGGACTTTGAGGCGACAGGCTGGTTCGCCAGGATACTGCAGCACGAGTTCGACCACCTGGACGGCAAGCTGTACGTCAACCGACTGGTGGACCGTTACTCAAAAAAGGCGCTCAAGCAAGCCAAAAGGAATGGCTGGGGCGTGCCCGGCCTGACCTGGATGCCTGGTGTCGATCCCGATCCTTTCGGACACTGAGCCATGGCAGTCACCCAGCATGTGGAGCTTTTGACGCTCCTGGACATTACCGGCGAGGACGCCGTTGAGTGCGCGCGTCTCCTGGATACGCCTCCGGAAGAGCCTGTATTGCGGGCGATCACGGCAATGCAGGAGAGGCTTGGAACCTTTCCGCTGGACAGCATCCGGGCAGAGGATGCCGGACGGGATGGGGGCGCTGTCCGGAATGACGGCGAGGAGACTGTCTGGATCGAGGCCCTCCTTCGGTTCGCCCCGGTGGTTCACGCTTACCATCTGGATCTGGGCATCAGTCCGGACGTCTCGGCTGCTTCCTTGGCCGATCTTGGTTTACAGCTGCGCATCAATCGGAGGGTCCACGGTCGCTTTGGACTGGATACCTGGGCTTGGCTGACATTGCATATGGCAGGAAATCTGTTCCGACTGGGCCGGCTGCAATTCCATCTGGTGCCTGCCGGGGGGCATCTGGTGCCTGCCGGGGGCCAAGGCTCAGAGTGGGTTCTTGGCGTCCATATTCCCGAAGATGGTGGCCTCTCCCCTGATCTGGTGGATGCCAGTTTCGACGAGGCCAAGTGGTTCTTCCCCCGGCATTTTCCTGACAAGCCTGCCCGCAAAGCCACGTGTGATTCCTGGATGCTGGACCCTTACCTGGTTGAGCGCCTGCCTCAGAGCAACATCGCGTCCTTTGCCCGGCGCTTCACGCTGGATCGCTGCACTGACGCTCCTACTGATGCCATCTACTTCACGTTTAGGCAGCGGGGGCTCGATGCCTTGGATAAGCTCCCACGGGAGACCTCACTTCAGCGCGTGGTCCTGGAACGGATCGACGACGGCGGCACCTGGCAGCTCGGGCACGGTCACCTGGCGCTGTAGATGGTTTCCTGCTCCGGGCAGGAAGAAAGAACCCTCTTCATAACGTCTTTTTCGGCCTGGGTAACCCAGAGCTTATAGGCCGTCTTAACGGAGACCTGCCGTGCGACATAGTGACAGCGGAAGTTCTTGTTGGCAGGCAGCCAGGTGGCTGCATCCCCTGCACCCTTTTTGACGTTGGCGGGACCGTCTGCCGCGATCAGGTTCAGGGGATCGTTGGCGAACATTTGCCGTTGCTGAACAGTGAGTTGCTGGGCGCCCTTCTGCCAGGCATCGGCGAGGGCAACCACGTGATCGATTTGAACAGCAGAGCTGGTGTCCTGGCCTCTTTGAAAAGTGATCTGCGTCCCTGTATAGGGTTCGTGGAAGCTACCGCCGGAGACCTTGCAGGACGAACCCTCCGTGAATTGAACCCCGGCGAGGTCCCTCCGCAGAATGTCATTGCGGGTATCGCAGCCGTTGCGGTCAGCGTCTGCCCAAGCCTGACCGAAGGCGGACCTGTCATAGTCCGATTTTGCCGCCCGCCCCTTCACCGGAAGCCGTTCCAAGGCATCGCTTGCCTTCTCAGGGGCAACGGGGGCCGCGCCGCGGAGTGGTTTCATCCAGTCAGGATTGAAAACAGGTGCTTCGGTGGGTCCGGCTGCCCATGGTTCAGCAGCGTTGAATTGTCCAGTGGTGAAGTACCAGGAGAGACCAGCGACCACCGTTGCAGCTGCCAATCCTAGAATGGCCCAGGCTTGACGTGACCTTCTGCGGGCGCGTTTGTAGGCAGACCAAGTAGTACTCAAGAGACTCCATCCGAGGGAAAGCAATGTCCTACGAGCGTAGGACATTGCCCCGACAGTCAGAGCCGATATCCACAGTGTGCAGGAAGAGTCACGCTGTGGAGGTGGAGTCACATGTGGAAGTGAAGCACCGGTGGACTATTGCTCGCGCGTCACACGCTGCAGGTCCTCTGTTGCCACCGCGAGGAGGCTTCGCAGCTGTTCTACGCGCTGATCCGTGACGTCTCCGGCGGCGTTGGCTGCGATGGCCTGATCCAGAAGTTTTTGGGCTTGCTTGTGGTTGGCCTTTGCTACGTCCAAGGCGTGTTCAAGCGTGGTTTCATGTTCCAACGTTGATTCATTTTCCATGAACCCATTTTGGTCAGGTTTCCCGGCTGTTACCAGTGACGCAGCCGGGGAACCTGCCAATACTTCAAAGTTCCTAGGCTCCGGCCGCTTCCAGCACGGCGATGGGAGCAACTACGTCGCGCGCCGGGAATGATGGCGGGTTCACGCCGGCCATTTCCTCCATGACACGAACAACCTGGCAGGAGTAACCAAACTCGTTGTCGTACCAGACGTACAGCACAAGGTTCTTGTCATTGGAGATCGTGGCGAGGCCGTCAACGATGCCTGCCCGGCGGGAGCCAACGAAGTCGGTGGAAACAACATCCGGCGAATCGATGTAGTCGATCTGCTTGCGCAGGTCCGAGTGCAAAGACATTTCACGGAGGAAGTCGTTGACTTCATCCCGCGTGGTGCCCTTTTCAAGGTTGAGGTTCAGGATAGCCATGGAGACATCCGGGGTGGGTACGCGAATGGCATTGCCCGTGAGCTTGCCCTGCAGTTCCGGGAGCGCCTTGGCTACCGCCTTGGCAGCACCGGTCTCCGTGATGACCATGTTCAATGCAGCAGAACGTCCTCGGCGATCGCCCTTATGGAAGTTGTCAATCAGGTTCTGGTCATTAGTGAAGGAGTGGACCGTCTCCACGTGGCCGTGAACAATGCCGAATTTGTCGTTGATGGCCTTCAGCACCGGCGTAATGGCATTGGTGGTGCAGGATGCCGCGGTGACGATCTTGTCCTCATCCGAGATGTCACGGTGGTTGATGCCGTGGACAATGTTCTTGAGTTCGCCCTTGCCCGGCGCAGTGAGCAGGACGCGGGCTGCACCATTGCTCTGCAGATGCTGGGAAAGCCCATCGGCGTCGCGCCAGCGGCCTGTGTTGTCCACTACCAACGCATCCTTGATGCCGTAAGCGGTGTAGTCCACCGTGGCCGGGTTGTCCGAGTAAATGACCTGGATCTGGACGCCATTGGCGGTGATGGTGTTGGCTTCCTCGTCAACCCGGATGGTGCCCTCGAAAGAACCGTGCACGGAGTCACGGCGGAGCAGGGAAGCTCGCTTGACGAGATCGTTCTCAGCGCCCTTGCGGACAACGATCGCGCGCAGACGCAGCCCGTGTCCGCCGCCCGCCTTCTCAATCAGGATGCGGGCCAGGAGACGGCCGATGCGGCCAAAGCCATACAGCACGACGTCGGTGCTGGTGCGATCGTCAGCGCCACGCTTTCCCACGATTTCTGCGAGTTCGGCGCGCAGGTATTCGTCCAGCGAGGCACCGTTGCCTTCGGCACGGAATTTCTCGGTCAAGCGCGCAATATCAATAGCGGCTGCGCCGAGTTCCAACTCCGAGAGCGCATTCAGAAGCGGTGCGGTTTCTTCAAGCAGCAGCTCGTGGTTACTCATCCGGCGCGCAAAGCGGTGGGCCTTCAGGATGTTCATGGTGGACTTGTTGATCAGGCTCCGGCCGTGGATGCTCGTGACCACATTGTTTTCCCGGTACAACCGGCCGATTACCGGAATCATGGCCTCGGCGAGAGCCTCCCGGCCCATCCACTTATCAAGACAAGAATCTGACGTCTGGCTCACAGAACTACCTTCCTTGGGTCAACCACATACGTCCTCGTATGCAGATGGCAGCGGCCGCCCGGAGTAGTCCTGCGGCACATGCGCCGGCGGGCTTCGGTCCACCCACAGCGCCTTGAACGAGAGCAAAGAAAATCCGCCGGCTGCGAACGCAGTCCCGGCGGCAGAACATCTACGTTCAGTAACCATTCTAGGGCGGAAGGAAGGGGCATAGGCCGTCCGGCGGCGTGAAATCACTCACACGTCTGATTGGCGGCGGTCATAAATGGATGGGTCGACCGATACGCCGGGTTCTGTCATCCCTGCCGTTACCGGATAGGGAGTGGCGGCCATCCATCTACGAACGCCGTTGCCGACGCCCTCCAGCAGCCTACCCGGACACTCGGGCGAGCAGCCCTCAAACGTGTCCTGTCTGGCCTTGCTCCGGGTGGGGTTTACCTAGCCTCCCCGGTCACCCAGGGAGCTGGTGGTCTCTTACACCACCGTTTCACCCTTACCTGCTGCCCCGTGATGCAAAACATCACAACGCGCAGGCGGTCTGTTCTCTGTGGCACTGGCCTGCGGGTTACCCCGAGTGGGCGTTACCCACCACCCTGCTCTGCGGAGCCCGGACGTTCCTCGAGCCACTTTCGTGACGCGCGACCGCCTGGTCGACCCATCCGCTGTCCAGTCTACCGGGGTCGGGACGTGCTGAAGTCCGACGGTAATATCTACTGGTGCTGATTCTGCTGCCGCCTTCCGAAGGCAAGACCCCTGCTGCCAAGGGCCCGTCCATCAACTGGGATTCGCTCAGCTTTCCAGAACTGAACCCCTACCGGGCCAAGGTGCTCGACGCGCTGGGGTTGGTGAGCGCGCACGAAGACGCACTGGCACTGTTGGGGGTTGGCGCATCCTTGAAGGACGACGTCGAACGCAATACGAGGCTGCATGTCGAACCGGCCGCGCCCGCGCACCAGGTCTATTCAGGTGTCCTGTACGACGCCTTGGGCTACAACAGCATGACGCCAACCCAACGCCGCAAGGCCAACGAATCCATCCTGGTGGTTTCTGCCCTGTGGGGTGCCATTGGCTTTGGTGACCACGTGCCTGCCTACCGGTTGTCCATGGGAACGGCACTGCCCGACGTCGGACGCCTGGCCTCTTACTGGAAGCCGCAACTTACCGCTGCCCTTGCTTCGCGGAGCGAAGGCGAACTTTTAGTGGACTGCCGCTCCAGCACTTATGCCGCAGCCTGGGCTCCGCCGGCGTCACAGACGGTCAACGTCAACGTCTTCAGCGAGGCGAACGGCAAGCGAACGGTTGTCAGTCACTTCGCCAAGCACACCCGCGGCGAACTGGCGCGGCACTTACTGACCAGGCGCGGTAAGGCGCCGGCATCACCGGAGCAACTTCTGAAGGCTGCCACTGAAATGTGGACTGCCGAATTTGTTGAGGGCACGGCCCGCAAGCCGCACGCGCTCAACATCGTCCTGGCGGGCTAGTTCCACTCCGCTGAGCGAACCAGGATCACGCCTGAATCCGGGCAGAAGACGATCTCGTCTTCAGCTGCGGCTTTGACTTCAGCGAGGTCGCCGGGGCTGAGCATCATGCCGGAGCCCTCAGACTTACCGTGGAAGAGCCGGGCTGCGCCAACTCCCCGCTTGGCAATGGTCTTCTCATAGATGGCAAGAACGCCGGCGTCCAGGGATTCCGTGAAGGCGGCCCGCTGCCCGCGAACTACGGTTTCTTCCGCCGCGATCTCGGCAATAGCTTCATCCAGTTCAGCCCGAATGCTTCCGAAGGAACCCTGGATGTCGTCAACGATCGCCTGCTGGGCAGCCTGACGTTCCCGCAACGTATCCAAGCGTTCCAGGATTTCGAGTTCAACATCTTCAAGGTCCGAGCGACGCTTGTTGAGGGAGGCAATATCACTCTGCAGGGCCACCAGATCCTTGGACAGGCCAGTGCCGCTGTTAAGCCGGGTCTCGTCGCGTTCAATACGGGTGGCTACCTGCTCCACATCTGCTTCCGCGCGCTTAAGCTCGGCTTCGGCGTCATGGACGGCAACCTTGGCCGAGCCAAGCTCACCGTTGGCTACGTTCAGGGCATCCGTGAGGTCGGTAATTCGTGGATCCGTTTCCAGAACCTTCCGGCGGCCGGCAAGCGACCTGAGCTTGGCATCCAGTCCCTGCAGTTCAAGCAATTTCAATTGTTCTGCCGGTGCTGCCTTCGCCACGCTTACCTCCGCTGTTAGCCACCGGCTCTGGGGATCAGGCCGGCCGAACCGCCACTATGCATCAGGGCTGTCCGTATCTTCTAGACTCTAGTCCCCGCCGGGAGTGAGTATGAAGTCCCACGGATCGCTGTTGGTGCCGCTGACACGGATCTCGACGTCGTAGCCCTGGTCCGCGAGCACGTTGCCCAAGGCGTCAGCGGCAGCAGGCAGCCATAGCCATTCGCTGGCAAAGTGCGAAACGTCGATCAAGTAGGGCCGGCCGTTGGTGGCGCCTTCCCGGGCCTCGGAGGCAGGGTGGTGACGCATGTCTGCCGTGACGTAAACATCAGCGTTGCTGGCCCGCACGGCGTCGAACAAGCTGTCTCCGGCTCCACCACAAACGGCAACTCGCCGGACCAGGCCGTCTTTGTCTCCGGCTACCCGGACTCCGCCTGCCACAGCGGGAAGCATTTCAAACACGCGGGCAGCAAAATCACCGAGCGTCTCCAGATCAGGGAGGTCGCCCACCCGGCCGATGCCTTCCTCCGGCAAGCCGTTGCTGGCCGGCGTCAAGGGTGTGACATTCTCCAGGCCGAAGGCGTCAGCCAGGACATCGGAAACCCCGCCAACGGCGGAATCTCCATTGGTATGAACGGTCAAAAGCCCTGTCCCGGCCTCTATCAAGCGGTGTACGGCAAGGCCCTTTGCTGACGTGGCTGCCACAGAGTTCACCCCTTTGAGCAGCAGCGGATGATGGGTGATCAGCAGCTCAGCCCCCCACTCCACAGCCTCATCGATCACGGCAAGCGTGGGATCCACGGCAAAGAGGACTTTGGTAACGGGAGCGGTAGGACGGCCAACCACGAGGCCCACCTCATCCCAGTCTTCAGCCAGGGACTCCGGCCACAGTTCCTCCACAGCCAGCAACACCTGGCCGAGCGTAGGATCACCGCCGGCGTCCGTTGTCTCGTCCTCTTCGACGGAATCCACATCGGAAATGTGGGTGTTTACTGCTTCCATGCTCTTATTGTTCCCTACTGAGCCCGATTTCTTCCCTACTGAGCCCCCATCGGGTAGCCGCCGCTCCGTGGCACCTCCCCGGTGCCGTAATTCTCCCGTAAGGTGAAGCGGGAATCATCAGGCCCTCCGTTCCATTGAAGAGAACATGAAAACTTTCGTACTTGGCGGCGGCTGCTTCTGGTGCCTTGATGCCGTTTACCAGAAGACCCGCGGCGTCAGCTCTGTGGTGTCCGGTTACACCGGTGGCCACGTCCGCAATCCCGATTACTACGAGGTATGTTCCGGAACCACTGGCCATGCGGAAGTCGTGGCGGTGACTTTCGATGAAACCGTGGTTCCGGAAGAAGTCATCCTGGACATGTTCTTCGCCCTCCACGACCCCACAACGTTGAACAGGCAGGGTTACGACGTCGGAACCCAGTACCGTTCGTCAATGTTCTACACAACCACGGAAGAAAAGGTGTTGTTCGAGGAAGCTATCGAGCGCAACCAGTCTCTCTGGTCCGATCCGATTGTGACCGAGGTCAGCCGCCTTCCGGAGTTTTACGACGCCGAGGAAGTCCACCAGAATTACTATGCAAAGTTCCCTTATCAGGGGTATTGCCAGGTGATCATCAACCCGAAGTTGGCAAAGGCCCGGAAATATTACTCTGCATGGCTTACTGCTTAGCAGCGTTTCGATCCCGCTGGTTAGGCTGACCTCAGCATTCCCTCTTCAGAGATAGGCGTAATTTTCATGGCAAGGATCTACGACGACGTCACGCAGCTGGTCGGCCGCACTCCGCTGGTTCGTTTGAACCGGCTGACCGAAGGCCTCGACGCCACCGTTGCAGTCAAGCTCGAGTTCTACAACCCGGCCAACAGCGTCAAAGACCGCATCGGCGTGGCCATCATTGATGCTGCCGAAAAGTCCGGAGCCTTGAAGCCTGGCGGAACCATCGTCGAAGGTACCTCGGGCAACACCGGCATCGCCTTGGCACTGGTAGGTGCAGCGCGTGGCTACAAGGTCATCCTGACCATGCCTGAGACCATGTCCACCGAGCGCCGCGTCATGTTGCGGGCCTACGGCGCCGAGATCGTCCTGACTCCGGGGTCCGAAGGTATGCGCGGCGCCGTGGAGAAGGCGCAGGAAATTGTCGCCAACACGGAGAACTCCATTTGGGCCCAGCAGTTCGCCAACGAGGCCAACCCTGCGATCCACCGCGCCACCACTGCCGAGGAAGTCTGGGAAGACACCGACGGTGAAGTGGACATCTTTGTTGCCGGCGTAGGTACAGGCGGCACCATCACAGGTGTTGGCCAGGTCCTCAAGGAGCGCAAGCCCGGCGTGCAGATCGTGGCCATTGAGCCCAAGGACTCCGCGATCCTCAACGGCGGAGCCCCTGGCCCGCACAAGATTCAGGGCATCGGGGCGAACTTTGTTCCGGAAATCCTGGACACCAACGTCTACGACGAAGTCCTTGACGCCACCCTGGAAGATTCAGTCCGGGTAGCCCGTGAACTCGGTGCCCGTGAAGGTATCCTGGGCGGCATTTCCTCCGGCGCCATTGTGTGGGGTGCTTTGGAGTTGGCCAAGCGTCCCGAGAACGCAGGCAAGCTGATCGTCGCCGTCGTGTGTGACTTCGGGGAGCGTTACATCTCCACCGTGCTGTTCGACGACATCCGCGGCTAAGACAACGCCCGCAAACCTTCATTTCCTGTAGAAAGGTCTTTGTGAGCTTCTTCGCAAGGCTTAAGGAAGACCTCGACGCCGCCCGGTCCCACGACCCGGCGGCTCGAGGCTCTTTTGAGAACTTTTTCGCCTACTCCGGCCTGCACGCCATTTGGGCGCACCGGATAACGCATCGGCTCTGGAAGAATCCGGCGCTCCGATTTCCAGCGCGCCTGATTTCCCAGCTGGCAAGATTCCTTACCGGAATTGAGATTCATCCAGGGGCAACCATCGGCCGGCGGTTCTTCATTGATCACGGCATGGGCGTGGTCATTGGTGAGACTGCCGAGATCGGTGAGGACGTGATGATCTATCACGGCGTAACTCTGGGCGGCCGCTCGTTGGCCAAGGTCAAACGCCACCCAACCATCGGCGACCGCGTCACCATCGGCGCCGGCGCAAAGGTCCTGGGTCCCATCACCATCGGTGCCGGCAGCGCCATCGGCGCCAATGCCGTGGTGGTCAAGGACGCCCCGCCGGAATCCATCATCACCGGCATCCCCGCAACGTGGCGACACCGTGATGCACGATCCGAAACCAAACCGGCAGTGGATCCGGCAGAATACTACATCGAATACCGGATCTAGCCGGCCAGCCTTCGGTAGAAATTCCAGAAGACGGCATCGAAGGCGCGGTCCGGAAGTATTCTGCGCAGTGCCAGCACGCTCCAGGCACCCCTACCCACCGGGTAGCGGGTCCTGGGGCGTTTTGCCGTTGCGGCTCTGACTATGGTTCCCGCCACAACCCTCGCCGGCGTAGACACCACGTGGCCTGTTGAGGATGTGGACGCCAGCGCAGCGGCAACAATGTGGGCTTGATCTTTGTACGGCCCATCACCGGAAGCAAGCAGGAGGCCCTCCCCCGCTATGGTTCCCCATTCACTGTCTGTTCCCGATGGTTCGATAATTACCACGTCGATACCGTGCGGCCGCAACTCCAGCCGGAGGGAATCGCTCATTCCCTCCACGGCAAACTTGGTGCCGTGGTACCAAGCGCCCAGCGGCTCGTATATCTTGCCGCCAATGGAGGTGACATTGATGATCCGGCCCGCGCGTGCTTCACGCATCCCGGGAATCACGAGTTGGGTCATCCTCGCCAAACCCATAACGTTGACGTCGAATTGTCGCCGGCCCTCAGCCAGCGGAACCTCCTCCAGCGAGCCGTAAGACCCGTACCCGGCGTTGTTGACCAGCACGTCAACGCGGCCATGGGCAGCTTCAATCAACGCCACCGCGGAAGTCATCGATTCCTCCGAGGTGACATCCAAGGGCAGGACGGTGATGCCGTGCTCTTTCAACGGCTCCATCTTGTCTATACGACGTGCGCCTGCGTAAACAGTAAAGCCGGCTGCACTGAGAGCAATGGCAGTGTCAAAACCAATTCCGGTTGAGGCACCGGTGACAAACGCAATGCGGGATGCCACGGTTGGTCTCCTTCAGATAGGTAACGCAAGCAGCGAAAATAAAGTCTCCATGTACGGCAAAGGCCGGTTCCACCCAGCGTATCTGGGAGGAACCGGCCTTCGGCTGCTGATAGCTACTGCTAGTGGGTGTCGACGGCCGAGATCTCGGACTTGTCTTCGCCCCAGAGGGTGTGGAACGTGCCCTCGGTGTCCACGCGGCCGTAGGTGTGTGCGCCGAAGAGGTCGCGCTGGCCCTGGATCAGGGCAGCGGCAACACGCTTCCGGCGCAGGCCGTCGTAGTAGGCCAGCGAGGAGGAGAACACCGGTACGGGGATACCCAGCTGTACAGCCGTGGCTACTACTCGGCGCCAAGCCGGAAGTGCCTCAGCGATTGCCTTGGTGAAGGCCGGGGCGAACAGCAGGTTTGCCGGCTTCTCCTCAGCGGCGTACGCCTTGGTGATGTCCTTGAGGAGTTCTGCACGGATGATGCAGCCTGCACGCCAAAGCGAAGCGATTTCATCAAGCTTCAGGTCCCAGCCGTATTCCTTGGCAGCGGAGGTGAGCATATCCAGGCCCTGGGCGTAGGAGACCAGCTTGGACGCGTACAGTGCCTGGCGGACGTCCTCAACGAACGTCTCCGGGATCTCTACCGTGGCTTCTTCACCGGCCAGCAGTTCCTGGCCCAGCTTGCGCTGCTCGGTCTGGGAAGACAGTGCGCGGGCGAACACGGACTCGGCAATGCCGGAGACCGGGGAACCGAGTTCCAGGGCGGAGATGACGGTCCAGCGCCCCGTGCCCTTCTGGCCTGCGGCGTCCACGACGACGTCCACGAACGGCTTGCCCGTTTTGGCGTCAACGTGGCCCAGGACCTCGGCGGAGATTTCGATCAGGAAGGAAGACAGATCGCCCTTGTTCCACTCAGCGAAGATCTTTGACTGCTCAGCGGGCTCAATGCCGGCGCCGGAGCGGAGGAGGTCGAATGCTTCACCAATGACCTGCATGTCGGCATACTCGATACCGTTGTGGACCATCTTCACGAAGTGGCCGGCGCCGTCCGTGCCGATCCATGCGCAGCAGGGCTCGCCGTCCACCTTGGCGGAAATCTTTTCCAGCAGCGGGCCGAGGGCGTCGTAGGACTCACGGGAGCCGCCGGGCATGATGGAGGGGCCGTTCAGAGCGCCCTCTTCGCCGCCGGACACACCGACGCCGACGAAGTGGAGGTCCTTCTTGGCCAACGCGGCTTCGCGGCGGCGGGTGTCCTCGTAGTGCGAGTTACCGGCATCGATGATGATGTCGCCGGCCTCGAGCAATGGTTCGAGCTGCTCAATCACGTTGTCAACGGGAGCGCCTGCCTTGACCATGATGAGGACACGGCGGGGCTTTTCGAGGGAATCTACAAGTTCCTGCAGGGTTTCCGTGCGGATGAAGTCGCCGTCCGTGCCGTGCTTTTCAAGCAGGGCGTCAGTCTTTTCCACGGAGCGGTTGTGGAGAGCCACGGTGAAGCCGTTGCGGGCAAGGTTGCGGGCCAGGTTGGCGCCCATCACCGCAAGGCCGGTGACACCGATGTGTGCTGACATCAAAACTCCAATTCGTTCGTGTACAAACAGTCCCACCTACCCCCCTGGGGGCACGCAGGAAGCGATTTCAAAACCAAGGGCTGTAATAAACCATACGTATTTAAACCATGCTCGGGAAAGCGGCGCCCACGTTTTGGAACGGCGCCGCGTCATAAACAGTCTATGATGCGGCCCCGGATTCCACTGCGCGCCGGATGGCGCCGCGCCACTATGCTTACCTCTATGTCAACCAGCCTCCACCACCGCGCCGTAGAGCACTTGGGCACCAGAATCGTCGGCGGCGCCCTGCCCACCGGCCATGTCATGCTCGCCGAGCATCTGGAAGACGAACTCAAAGTCTCGCGCTCCGTTGTCCGTGAAGCTGTCCGTGTCCTGCAGTCCCTGGGACTGGTGGAGACGATCAAACGCGTGGGTATCCGGGTGTTGCCGGCACACCGTTGGAACCCCTTCGATCCTCTGGTGATTCGGTGGCGGCTTGCCGGCGAGGGACGGGGCGCCCAGTTGAGGTCGCTCGCAGAGCTGCGTTCCGCCGTCGAGCCGGTAGCGGCAGAACTGGCTGCCGGCAACGCCCCCGAAAGTCTTCGGCAGGAATTGGTGGGCATTTCCCTTGCCATGAAGGAAGCCGGGGATGCCGGGGACATGGCCAGGTTCCTTGACCTCGATATCCGGTTCCATGCACTGGTCCTCTCCGGCTCCGGCAACGAAATGTTCGCCAACCTGATTGGGCAGGTCACGGAGACCCTGACAGGCAGGACCGTCCACGGGCTCATGCCCGAACACCCCCAGAAGCAGGCACTCCAGTGGCATATGGACGTGGCTCACGCGATCGATGCCGGAGACGGTTCCTTAGCGCGCGAGGCGGCGGCCAAAATAATGCGGCAGACCATTGCGGAGCTGGCGCCCAGCTGGGATGACCAGCCCCGCGTGTTCGTCCCTGTTGCCAAAAACTAGCCGGCTACTGCTGGAAATTCAGCAGCACCTTGCCGGACTCGGCTGAGTTCCTGGCTACTTCAAAGGCTTCCAGGCCATGGGAGAGGTTGAACTCATGGGTCACAACCGGGTCCACAAACAACGAACCGTCGGCCAGGGCAGCAATGACATCGTCGATCTCGTCATTGAAGCGGAACGAGCCCAACAGCTCCAACTCCCGGGTGATGGCCAGGGAGATGAACACGGGCTGCGGTCCTGAGGGCAGAAGACCCACCATCACCACTTTGCCTCCACGGGTAGCGCCCTTGATAGCCGAGGCAAGGCCAAAATGGCTTCCCGAGGATTCAATGACGACGTCGGCGTCCACTGCCGCGATGGCCTCGGCATCATCGCCCTTCAGGACTTGATCGGCGCCGACGGCACGGGCAATCTCCAGGGGCTTGTCATGCATGTCCACGGCGACGATCCTGGCTGCCCCGGCGCGCTTGAGGACGGCGACGGCGAGCGCACCGATGGGTCCGCTGCCGATGACCAGTGCGGTCTTTCCTTTGACATCGCCCGCGCGGCCAACCGCGTGCCAAGCAACACTGGCGGGCTCAACCAGTGCTGCTGTGCGAAGCTCCAGGCTCTCCGGCAGTTGCCTCAGCATCCTTGAGGGCAGGTTGGCGTAGCGGCTGAAGGCGCCGTCCGTGTGGGGATGCCGGGCAGCACTGCCCAAATAGGTGCAGCCCGGGGAGAGATTGGGCCGGTCCTCGGGGTATCTGACATCTCCGGGTGCCGGCGTTGCGGGGTGGACGGCCACGGCAGTTCCCACTCCAGGGCCGCTGCCATCGGCTGCTTGCCGGACCACCACGCCCACAATTTCGTGTCCAAGGACCATGGGTTCTTTGAGGATGGACTCCCCTGCTGCACCGTGCAGCCAGTAATGGAGGTCCGAGCCGCAGATCCCGCCGTAGGCAATCTCCACGATTGATTCATTGGGGGCCGGTGCGGTCAGTGGAATCTCTTCAACCCTGAGATCGCCCTTGCCGTGGGCAACGACGGCGAGGCCTGTGGCCGGGAGGGTGATGCTCATCAGACCACCACCGTCATTCCACCGTCGACGAAGATCGTCTGGCCGTTGACGAAGTTGGACGCCTGCGAGGCAAGCCACACCGTTGGCCCGGCAAGATCGGCCACCGTCCCCCACCGGTTGGCCGGCGTCCGGCCTAGGATCCATGAATTGAAATCAGGATCGTCCACCAGGTTTTGGGTCATTTCCGTGTGGATGTACCCCGGCGCAATGCCGTTGATCTGCAACCCGCTGGACGCCCATTCGGCTGTCATTGCGCGGGTCAGATTGCGCAGTCCGCCTTTGGCGGCCACATAGGGAGCGATGGTTGGGCGGGCCAGGTCCGTCTGGACTGAACAGATGTTGATGATCTTTCCTTGTCCCCGGGGGATCATGTGCCTCGCCACTTCCCGCCCTACCAGGAAGGCGCTGGTGAGGTTTGTGGTGATGACCCGGTCCCAGTCCTTGACGTCGAGGTCCAGCATGGGCACGCGGTGCTGGATTCCGGCGTTATTTACCAGGATGTCCAGTGGTCCGACGTTCTCCTCGACCCACGCCACTCCGGCAGCCGCGGCCGTGGCATCCGTGACGTCGAACGCGCGGCTGTGGATCCGCCCTTTTGGGTAGTCGACACCCATGGCCTGGTGGGCTGTTTCGAGACGTTCCGGACTGATGCCGTTCAACACCACCGTGGCGCCGGCGTCGGCCAACCCTCTGGCCAAGGCATTGCCAATCCCCCGGCTGGAACCAGTGACCAAGGCAACCCGCCCGGTCAGATCAAAAAGTCCACTCATAGTTTGTTTTTCATTCCTTCTTCGGTTGGGCCGGTTCAGTTGTTATTGGCCGATGCGGTTGATATCCGGCTGAGGTTCGCGATGGTTTGGCGGACGACGGCCAGGTCCTGATCCCCCAGCCCTTGGCGCTTGAGTTCGGCGTACAGGTCGATTGCCGCGGTCGCCATGGGAACAGCGGAACCAACGGCTTCGGCGCTGCTGATCACGAAGCCCAGGTCCTTGTGCATGAACTTGGCCGGTCCGGTGGGGGCATAATCCTTGGCGGCCAGCCGGGGACCAACATTGTCCAGAACCCTGCTCCCGGCAAGCCCTCCGGAGAGGACGTCATACAGAGCGTCCACATCCATGCCGGAGCGTTCGGCGAGTTCGGCTGCTTCGGCGAGGGCCGCCGTCGTGGTTCCTACGATCAGCTGATTGCAGGCTTTGGCGAGCGACCCCGATCCCAAGGGCCCCATGAGGCGCACTGTGGTTCCCATGGTTCCGAGAAGCGGCTTGAGCGATTGGAACTGGCTTTCGGTGGCACCCACCATGATGGCAAGGGTTCCGCTGCCGGCGCCGGCGGTGCCACCGCTGACCGGAGCGTCCACCACCACTGCATTGCCGCTGGAGGCCTGGTGGACTGCTTCACCAAACTGCCGGACTCCGGTAGGGGAAACGCTGCTCATGATGACGACGGCGGTACCAGGCACGGGCGGTTTGCTCCGCCAGGACTCAAGCAAGTCCGCTGCAGCTTTTTCGATGAAGGGAAGGTCGGGGAGCATGAAGATGATGGCGTCTTCGTTGCGTAGTTCGGCGACGCTGGCAGCGCGCTGGACGGAGAGACCTTCAAAGGCGGCCTCCGATCGGTTCCAAGCGGTGACGTGCCAACCGGCTTTGGCAATGTTTGAGGCCATGGGCGCTCCCATGAGACCCAAGCCAACGAAGCCTACGCGTGTGCTTGTCACGACAGGTAACACCTCACTTCTTTGTGGTCATTCAGGACTAATCTGTTCAATATCCTAGCCTCCATTCAGTATGATGAACACTATGACGACTGATGAACTTACCATCGCCATCGCTGTACCCCTCGAAGCCGAGCATGTAGAGCTGATCCGCGCCGTTGATCCCTCCATAACAGTTCTCTATGAACCCGAACTCCTCCCGCCGGAACGTTTCCCGGCCGATCACGCCGGTGATCCCGGATTCAAGCGCACACCAGAGCAGGAGGAACGCTACTGGGACCTGCTGAACCGGGCACAGATCCTGTACGGATTCCCCAACGAAAGCCCGGCCGGCCTGGCACGTATCGCCGGCAGCAACCCCCACCTGCAATGGATCCATGCCATGGCCGCGGGAGCCGGCGGCGCGGTGAAAGCTTCAGGGCTTGACACCGAAACTCTGCAAAAGTTCCGTGTGACAACGTCCGCAGGCGTCCATGCCCTGCCACTGGCAGAGTTTTCCGCTTTCGGCATCCTCAATGGTTTCAAGCGCAGCTCAGAAATGGCACAAGACCAAGCAGCCAAGGTCTGGCCTGATCTGAGGACGCCAACCAAGCTGGCCAACGGATCCAGGGTGGTGATCGCCGGCCTCGGTGAAATCGGCCTGGAAACCGCCCGAATCGCTCGAGCCCTGGGGATGACCGTCAGCGGAACCAAGCGCAACGTTGAAGCCATTGAAGGGATCCACCAGGTCACAGACAACGAGGGCCTGCCCGGTCTGCTGGCTGAGGCGGACGCAGTGGTCAACACACTTCCGGGCACGCCGTATACAGAAAAGCTGTTCAACAGCCACATTTTCTCCGCCATGAAACCGGGCACCGTCTTCGTCAACGTGGGCCGAGGCACCGTAGTGGATGAGGACGCTTTGCTCGAGGCCTTGAACAACGGCCAGGTTTCATACGCTTGCCTCGATGTTTTCGCGGTGGAACCGCTCCCACAAGACAGCCCCCTGTGGAGTCACCCCAACGTCCTGGTGTCACCGCATACCTCGGCACTGAGCGCAGCCGAAAACCGGCTCATCGCAGAACGATTCTGCAGCAACCTACGCACCTTCTTGGATGGCGGGGAACTTCCCCACCTCGTTGATCCGGTCCACTTCTACTAGGCCGGCAACTACCATCCTGTGGCCTCCAACCACCTCTCGGACAACGCGTCGGTCATGGTCCTGGCATAAGTGCTCGAGAGGTGGTTGTCGTCGAGGTAGACGTAAACGTTGCCCACAATCCCAGGACAAGACGTGCTTTCACAAATGAGGTCCGTCATGTCCAAAATCGACAACCCGGTGAAAGAGCCCTCCAACTGATCCAGCGGATTGGTTTCGGCAAGCACCGAAGACAAGGCCGGCCGGCAACGCGGATCATCCACCCCGGACGCCATGGCACACTCACTGGGACTGAAGGAGAAGCGCGGGTTGTCCCGCATGGCGATGACTTCCACACCTTGATCGGTGATTTCGCCGACCAGCTCGTCAAGACCCCAGGTGAGGTCTTCCTCCGGTGAGTCGGGAACTGCTGCCGTCCCCACCAGGAAGACAGCATCAGGCCGATGAATACGGATATGTTCACGAACATTGCGGTTGAACGCATTGCATTCGTCCCCCACCTCATCGGTTTCGGTCATAAAGGGGCAGGCACCAAAAGTGATGGCCTGTACACGCCAGTGCTGTTCCTTCGCCAACGGACCGATCGCCCCGAGCCACTGCAGGGAATGGGACTGACCCACCACAAAGACTGTCTTCACGGCATCAGTGTTGACGTCATTCTGCTGACACTCGGCAAAGAGCACCGGATCGGCGGGGCGGAGATCGCCGGTACATGGGCCGTCCAGTTTTCCCCAGTCCTCCGGAAGCTGCTCCGGGGTAGGCAGCGTCCGCGCACCCTCACCCACCCGATCAACATAGCCCGGCAGCAAAGCCCGCGCCCCCGGGTTGTCATCGGCATCCTGTCTGGCGATCAGGTTCTTCTCCGCTTGCTGCTGGAACCCAAACTGCACCATCGGTGCGGCCCCCACGGCCAGGCAAACCATTACGGCCGCAGCCAGGCGACGTCGTTTGGCTTCGGGCCACCGCCATGCACGCAGAGGCTGCTCCACAAACCGTGTGGTGAGAAATGCCAAGAGCAGGGACACGCCAACAATCAAGGCACCGGTTAAAGCATCGGCATGGTCTTGGCCCATCCACACCAACGTGATGACCAGCAGCGGCCAATGCCACAGGTACAGAGCATAGGAAGTGGAACCCAGTCCTACCAGGAGCTTGGATGAAAGGATGCGGTCCACCCCGAAGCGGCTTCCCGACTGTCCTGCGATGATCACGGCTACGGCCGCGAGGGTGGGCCACAGGGCTACGTAACCGGGAAACGCGGTCTGAACCTGGAGTAGTGCGCCACAACTCAACATCGCCGCCACCCCCACCCACCCAAGCACGCTCCTCAGGCCGCGGTGGGGCTGAAAATAAGGAAGCAGGAGCGCCACAAGGGTGCCCAGGGCGAACTCCCACAACCGTGCAAAGGTGTCGAAATAGGCCAGTTCCTGATGGGCGGCAGTGAAGTAGACCGAGTACGCCAGAGATGCGGCAAAAATCAGCCCGAAGACCCCCAGCAACACGGCCCGATAGCGCAGGCTGAAGCGTCTGCACAACCAGGCAGTGGCAACAAAGATGGCCGGCCACATAATGAACACCTGTCCCTGAATGGACAGCGACCAAAAGTGTTGAAAAGGGCTGGCCACGCTGTGATCGGCCGCATAGTAGTTGACCACTTGCCGCTGGAGCAGCCAATTTTGAACGTAAAACAGGGACGCCCAGCCTTGGTTGACGATCTCAATCCAGCGGGTGCGGGGAATGACCACGTACGTGGCCGTTAACGTACCAAGCAACACCACGACGACGGCGGGCAGCAGCCGCCAGAACAGGTGCAACCAGTGCCGCACCAGTGATACCGGCCGGGCATCCTCGAAGCGGCCCACGAACTGCAGGGTCATCAGGAACGCCGAAATCAGCAGGAAGACGTCCACCCCACCGGAAACCCGCCCAAACCAGATATGGTACGAAACAACCATGAGCACGGCCAAGGAACGCAGGCCCTGAATTTCAGGCCTGAACGCGGTACCTCGTCCACCTGCCCGGACTTGACCTGGACTTTCCGGTGACGCAAGGCCCTTGGTAGCCGTCATGGACACGCTCCTCTTTCGCTGCACCAATTCTGCACTGCCACGGGTCTTTTGCCACCACACCCTCCGGACGCATTTCTGTGTCTGTCCGAACCTGCATCCCCCGAACAAATTTGCATCCCCGAACAAAGCAGCGCGGCACCCTCCATATGGAGGGTGCCGCGCTGATGATATTCGTTTTTGCGGGTTACTCCGTCTGGTTGTTGACGGTTCCCGGGAAACTACTTCGCGTCTTCGGTGCTGACGAGGTCCCTGCCTGCAGTCTCCGGCGTGAAGAATGTTGTCACGAAGGAGATGAGTGCCAGAACCAGCGAATAGATGGCAAGGACCAGCCAGGAATGGTTGGTTGCGGCCAACATCAGTGCGCCGAGCAGCGGAGCCAGGCCACCGGCCAGAACCGCTGAAATCTCGCGGCTCATGGCCACCCCGGTGAAGCGGTACTGCGAGCCAAAGAGTTCAGGCAACAGCGCGCACTGCGGACCAAGCATGGACTGAACGCCGATTGCGATGCCTACGGCCATGACTACCCACACCAGTGTGACGTTGCCCAAAGTGACCAAGTAAAACGCCGGGACCGCGATGACCGCTTGGAACAATGCGCCATAGCGGTAGACAGGAACACGACCAAACCTGTCAGAGAGTGCACCGAAA
The DNA here is from genome assembly GCF_902506065.1 of Arthrobacter sp. 9V. Lineage (GTDB taxonomy): Bacteria > Actinomycetota > Actinomycetes > Actinomycetales > Micrococcaceae > Arthrobacter. The sequence continues at coordinate 1,760,583 of NZ_LR732912.1, read as the reverse complement.
GTGACCACCAGAACCGCGGCGAACCCGGCCGCAATCAGCAAGCCAACAGGACCGATTGAATTATTGCCTGCAAAGACACCTGCCGGCATGCTCATGAAGGACACCAGCAGCGCGGAGTAGATGGACGAGTTCCCGTTCTCCCCCATGCGAAGACCGATACCAAGCAACACATTCTTCTTTGAGTGCTTCCAGAGGGCGCCGATAGGGTTCTTGACCACGTTCTTGTGCTTCTCAAGCTCCTTGAAAGCAGGGGTTTCCTTGAGCTTGAGCCGGATGAAGATGGCCACTGCGATCAGAATGAAGCTGGCCAGGAAGGGCACGCGCCACAGCCAGCCCTGAAGGACGGACTTATCGGCCATCGTGATGAGCGCAAAAGTTCCGGCACCAAGGAGCGTGCCCAACTGGATGCCGACGAACGGCAGGGAAGCGAAGAACCCGCGACGCCGACGCGGAGCCACTTCTGAAATCAGCGTTGTCGCGCCCGCCTGCTCCGCCCCTGCACCCAGTCCCTGGATGATTCGCAGCGTAACCAGCAGAACAGCGCCGAGCATTCCGGCCTGTTCAAACGTGGGAAGCAGTCCAATGGCGAAGCTCGCCGTTCCCATCAAGGCAATGGTCAGAATGAGGACCATCTTCCTGCCGAACCTGTCCCCGATGTAACCGAAGATCAACCCGCCGAACGGACGTGCTGCGAAGCCGACACCATAGGTGGCGAAGGATGCAATCAGCGCACCATCGGGGCCGAGCGGTGAGAAGAACAGCGGGCCGAAGATGAGCGCCGACGCCAGGCCGTAAATATAGAAGTCATAGTATTCCAGCGCGGAACCTACAGAGCTGGCCAACGTAGCCCTGCGGAGCTGTTCCGGCTCAACTACAGCGTCGTCAGCCTCGGCTGCGAGCTTTTCATTTGCACGAGTTATCACAAGCACTCCCTCAAAATCACCCCGGGCCCCCGTTGGCCCAGCGAGATAGTGATGGCATCACCGCCAAGATCACTATGATGAACAGCGTACAGCTTGTTGAACTCAGTGCCAAGGTTGTAATCAGATTTATTTGGAGGGTGCTGGAAGACTAGCCCATGGGGTTGCCCAGAGACCGGGCCAACTCCTTGAGTTCCTTGACCATGAGGGCACCTTGCTCTTCGGAATACGTGGCCTTCAGCGCCGTCACGGACAAGCCCAGACTTGGGCCATGGGCGCCATGAGTGGGGACGGGCACAGCCAGGCACACCACCCCCACAGTGGACTCTTCGTCCTCAAACGCGTACCCCCGCTGGCGGATCGCAGCAATCTGCGCCTTGAGTTCTTCGGCAGTCCTGAGCGAGTTGGCAGTCATGGTGGGAAGCTTCAAGCCATCAGGGAACATCGAGTCGATGTCGTGATCGTGCAACTGGGCGATCAGGGCCTTACCCGCACCGCAGAGAGAGACAGGCATCTTGTCGCCGATGTTTGACGTCAACCTGACCGCGGGGTGGCCCTCGTATCTCGCCAGGTAAATGACATGGTCGCCATCGAGCATCGCGATCCTCACAGTCTCCCCGGACAGTGTGGGAGCCTGCTCGCAGTACTTGTAGAACTCCTGGACTTCGTCGAGGCGGCTGAGATAAGCAGCTCCCAATTCAACGAGCTTCCTTCCCAACGCAAAATCCGCCCCCTGCCTGGTGATGAGGCGCGCTTCTTCAAGGGCCAACAATAAATTGGACGTAGAGGACTTGGGGATGCCAAGTTCGCGGGAAAGGTCGCTCAGCGTCAGCCGGCCCGCCGGAGATTCTGCAAGCGCCTCAAGCACCGCAGCGGCACGGGTAACGGCGGGCGCCGGCGATGAGGCACCCAACCCTTCAGAACGTGGGGCGCGGGAATCGGCCATGATTCTCCTTCAACATCGCAGATCAAGTGTTCATTCTGCTGAACAATACTCATCATAGTGGAATGCGAATGACGGAGCAGGGTCCTGACCAAATGCGCTTCCGCCCTTGACGCAGGCAATACTTTTCAAACTCAAAAGTTCTCTGTATATTCATCTTCGAGCTCTCCACCGCGGCATCCCCCAATAGTCGTGGTGGAGAGCTCATCCATTTGCCGGACCAAGGCTATGCCGCAGCGAGTTCCTCGCCTCGGATCCACCAGCCCCCACCGGAACCATCCCGCACCAATTCCCAAGTGACGATGCCGGATGCCGGGTTGTTTCCCAAGCGAACCTGGACCTGCCGGACTTCAATATCAACCCGCCCTTGCCCTCGGGGCATTCGCCGGGATTGCTCCCACCAGGCAACCCGCTCAAACCAGCGGACAGGTTCCACAACCAGGCGCCACTCCCGGCCTCCACGCACTATTACTGCCGGCGCACCTGGGTCAACCGTTGGGATGTATACCTGTTCCATGAAATGAACCCTAGGGCGGTGCTCCGACATTAAAGGCTCGCGAAAAGGAGGAGTAGACAGAAAAAACCCCGCCTTCCAAGCCTTGCGACTCGGACGACGGGGTTTTTGTTCAGTGGGTCCTACCGGGATCGAACCGATGACATCCACGGTGTAAACGTGGCGCTCTACCAGCTGAGCTAAAGACCCAAACCGCTGAATCCACGCTTCGTAACTTCCTCAGCGCTTCAACCAACGAACAATGACTCTACATGATCAACCGCCGGAAACACCAATCGACGCAGAAGCCGGTGGAAGATCAGGCAGTGAACGCGCAAGGTAGTCCAACGCGCCACTGACTCCCAGCTCCAGCTTCAGCTCGGCAAACTCATCCCCACGGGTAGTTCCGCGGTTGATGATGACTACCGGCTTTCCTGCTTTTGCGCAGTGACGCACGAAGCGCAGTCCACTCTGAACAGTCAGCGACGATCCCGCAACCAAGAGGGCATCAGCGTCATCAACCATCTGGTACGCACGGGCCACACGATCCTTGGGGACGTTCTCGCCGAAGTAGACAAAGTCCGGCTTCAACGTCCCGCCGCAGATGGGGCAAACAGCCATAACGAACGATGTGATGAGCTCAGAGTCCTCCACCGTAGCGTCAGCATCCGGGGCCATTTCCACCACGCCGGACTCCAACGCGGCTTCCAGAAAACCCGGATTGATCTCTTCAAGGACCGAAGCGATCAGACGCCTGCTGAAGGTGTGACCCTTTTCGAGGCAAATCACCTGATCAAAGCGGCCGTGCAGATCCACCACATTGACGCTTCCGGCGTCCTCATGGAGCCTGTCAACATTTTGCGTGATGAGTCCGGTCAGCAAACCGCGTCGCTCAAGGAGCGCGACCGCAACATGGCCGGCATTAGGATCGGCGTGCCTGAGGTGAGACCACCCTATGTGGTTCCGTGCCCAATAGCGGCGACGATTCGCCTCACTCCCAATGAACTCCTGGAAGGTCATGGGATTCCGAGGCGCAGAGCCAGGACCACGGTAATCAGGAATCCCGGAATCGGTACTCAACCCTGCACCTGTGAGAACCGCCAAGCGCTTACCCCCGAGAAGATCCGAGGCAGCCCTCAGTGCTTCCAGTTCCTCGGGGTTCAGTTGCGCCACCGGCGAAGGTGCCATGCTGGCGAATCCGGTCATACCAACACCAGGGCTGTGATGGCTCACCGCTACTGCCCCGCCAAGGACGACAACGCCTGACGGTATTCGGCAAAGTCCCTTGCCTGGCCACGCGGGTTGACAACCACATAACGGACAATTCCCGAGGCGTCGATGATGAAGGTCCCCCTCAATGCCATACCACTGGCTTCGTCGAAGACACCGTAGTTTCTCGCTACCGCTCCATGTGGCCAAAAGTCCGCCAGGAGGTCAAAGCCAAACTGTTCCTGCTCAGCGTAGGCCCGCTGGGCGAACTTACTGTCTACGGAGATAGCCAGTACTGTGGCACTGGAATCCTTGAAGGCAGCGATGTTGTCGCGAATCTCACAGAGTTCCCCGGTGCAAATACCGGAGAAAGCAAAGGGAAAAAACACGACAACAACGTTGCCGCCCCGGAAGTCGGTCAAGCGAACAGGTTCGCCGTACTGATTCAGCAGTTCAAAATCCGGTGCAAGCTGCCCTGTTCGGGGGGCGAGCACGGAGGAGGGTGCCTGCTGGAGTTCGGTCACTTGTTCTTCTTAGGCACCAAACGCGTGGCGCTCCAGTCCTTTGAAACACCTGCTGAGGTGGTGAGGTGCAGCCCGGAGGTGGGCGCGGCATCCTGGATGTCTGCCGGAGATACGTAATTGTCACGGCCTGACTTTGGCGTCAATACCCAAACAACTCCGCCTTCCTTCAGGTTGGTGAGCGAGTCCATGAGGGCATCAACAAGGTCACCGTCGCCGTCCCGCCACCAAAAAACGACAGCATCCACGACGTCATGATCATCTTCATCCAACAACTCGGAGCCTGTGACATCCTCGATGTCGTCACGCAAGTCGAAATCGACGTCGTCGTCGTAGCCGCGTTCCTGAATCAGATCCCCATCTTTGAAACCCATTCTTTCCGCCACATTTACCGATGTGGCGGCGTCGGCCTCGCTCACGTTTCCTCCTTTTGCAGTGACTTCCATTACTAACAGCCAACACCCTTTGGGCGTGTGCTTCAAGCTATTGTCCCAGCCAGCGGCCATATTCCGCATTCCACACGGTGTTTCGAGTCCACGAGGATTGCGTGCTTTGCGTCACGGAGGCCGCGGGAGTGTGACATACAACGCCCCCGGGGCCCTACGGCTACGCATCGCGACGCCTCGAAAGCTAGAGTGGCCATGAGCGCTACGGCTGCAGGGCGATCGCCCCGTGAAGTTCCACAGGCAGCCAAGCGCTCACAAGACCTGCCCGGCGCATCCGACCGGGCTGTTGAAACAGAGATGTCGCACACGACGCGTTCACGACGGGCAGATACCCTGCCGGACTTGAGGCGCCGATGCATGCGCCTAAAGGAAGGTTGGACGTGGCTGCAGGAGAAGAGACCTCACACATCCTCAGCGGGTTGACTGCCCAGCTGCCTGATCGTGATCCGGAAGAGACCGCGGAGTGGATTGAGTCCCTTGATGCGTTGATCGCGGAGCGCAGGTACCGGTCGAGCACGTCGGTGCTCGCGGTGCTCCGGGTGGCCTGGTAGCCCGACTCCCCGGAGGCGTTCGCGTACAGGGTGAAGAAGTAGTACGTCGACCACAGCGGCAGCATGAACTCGCGGACGCCCTGCCGGATCCCCTCTTCGGTGACGACGAGGTTGCCGCCGCGGATCACCGACGAGGACATCAGGAACCAGCGCATGGCGTCGGCGCCGTCGCGGTCGAAGACCTCGGAGACGTCCGGGTAGTTCCGGAGCGACTTCGACATCTTCTGGCCGTCCGAGCCGAGGACGATGCCGTGGCTGATGACGTTCTGGAAGGCGGGTCGGTCGAACAGCGCGGTGGAGAGCACGTGCATGACGTAGAACCAGCCGCGCGTCTGCCCGATGTACTCGACGATGAAGTCGGCCGGGTTGTGCGACTCGAACCACTCACGGTTCTCGAACGGGTAGTGCACCTGGGCGTACGGCATCGACCCGGAGTCGAACCACACGTCGAACACGTCGGTGATCCGGCGCATCGTCGAGGTGCCCGTGGGGTCGTCGGGGTTCGGCCGCGTCAGGTCGTCGATGAACGGGCGGTGCAGGTCGACTTCGCCCTCGGCGTTCACCGGCAGGCGACCGAAGTCGCGCTCGATGTCGGCGAGTGAGCCGTACACGTCGGTGCGCGGGTACTCGGGGTCGTCGGACTGCCACACCGGGATCGGCGTGCCGAAGTAGCGGTTGCGCGAGACCGACCAGTCGATGGCGTTGCCGACCCACTTGCCGAACTGGCCGTCCTTGACGTTGTCCGGCACCCAGTTGATGTCCTGGTTGAGCTGGCCCATGCGGTCGCGGAGCTCGGTGACGCGGACGAACCACGACGAGACGGCCTTGTAGAGGTTGGACGTGGCTGCAGGAGAAGAGACCTCACACATCCTCAGCGGGTTGACTGCCCAGCTGCCTGATCGTGATCCGGAAGAGACCGCGGAGTGGATTGAGTCCCTTGATGCGTTGATCGCGGAGCAGGGTACCGAGCGTGCCCAGTACATTATGCGTTCGTTGTTGCAGCGTGCTGGTGCCAGGTCGGTGGGTGTGCCGATGGTGACGACCACTGATTATGTGAACACGATCCCGGTGGACCAGGAAGCAGAGTTCCCGGGGAACGAGGAGTTCGAGCGCCGGTACCGGGCGTATATGCGGTGGAACGCTGCGGTGATGGTTCACCGTGCGCAGCGGGCTGATATTGGTGTGGGCGGGCACATTTCCACCTATGCCGGGGCTGCGACGTTGTATGAGGTGGGGTTCAACCACTTCTTCCGCGGCAAGGACCACCCCTCGGGCGGAGACCAAGTGTTTTTCCAGGGCCACGCCTCCCCTGGCATGTACGCGAGGGCGTTCATGGAAGGCCGTCTCACGGAAGAGGATTTGGACGGGTTCCGTCAGGAAAAGTCCAAGGCCGGCCATGCCCTGTCTTCGTACCCGCACCCGCGCCTGATGCCTGATTTCTGGGAATTCCCGACCGTGTCGATGGGTATCGGCCCGATGAACGCGATCTACCAGGCCCAGTCCAACCGGTATTTGCAGAACCGTGGCATCAAAGACACCTCCGACCAGCAGGTCTGGGCGTTCCTGGGTGACGGGGAAATGGACGAGCCCGAGTCCCGTGGCCTGTTGCAGCTCGCCGCGAACGAGAACCTGGACAACCTGAACTTCGTGATCAACTGCAACCTCCAGCGCCTGGACGGACCGGTCCGCGGCAACGGCAAGATCATGCAGGAACTCGAAGCGTTCTTCCGCGGTGCGGGCTGGAACGTGATCAAGGTCGTCTGGGGCCGCGAATGGGACCACCTCCTGGAAGCGGACAAAGACGGGGCGTTGGTGAAAATCATGAACGAAACCCCCGATGGTGACTACCAAACCTACAAGGCCGAGTCCGGCGGGTTCGTGAGGGAACACTTCTTCGGCAAATCCCCGCAGACCAAGGACATGGTCGCGGATTTGGACGACGAACAGATCTGGGGCCTCAAACGCGGCGGTCACGACTACCGCAAGGTCTACGCCGCGTACAAGGCAGCCACCGAATTCAAGGGCAAACCCACCGTGATCCTGGCCAAAACGGTCAAGGGCTACGGACTGGGCCCGCACTTCGAAGGCCGCAACGCCACCCACCAGATGAAGAAACTGACCATGGAAGACCTCAAAGCCTTCCGTGACCACCTCCGCATCCCCATCAGCGACGACCAGCTCGACGCTGACCTCTACCGTCCCCCGTACTACCACCCCGGCATGGACGCCCCCGAAATCAAATACTTGATGGATCGCCGGGCAGAACTTGGCGGGTTCGTCCCCGAACGCCGCCGCACCCACACCCCCGTGACCCTGCCCGAGGCCAAATCCTACGAAGTGGCCAAACGCGGGTCCGGGAAACAACAAGCCGCCACCACCATGGCCTTCGTCCGGTTGTTGAAGGACCTGATGCGGGACAAGAACTTCGGTGCCCGGTTCGTGCCCGTCGTCCCCGACGAATCCCGGACCTTCGGGATGGACGCGTTCTTCCCCACCGCGAAAATCTACAACCCCAAAGGCCAGAACTACCTCTCCGTGGACCGCGACCTCGTCCTGGCCTACAAAGAATCACCCGCCGGACAACTGATCCACCCCGGCATCAACGAAGCCGGAGCCGTGGCAGCCTTCACCGCCGCCGGCACCGCCTACGCCACCCACGGCGAACCCCTGGTCCCGATCTACGTGTTCTACTCCATGTTCGGCTTCCAACGCACCGGAGATTCCTTCTGGGCCGCAGCAGACCAAATGACCCGCGGATTCATCATCGGCGCCACCGCAGGACGAACCACCCTCACCGGCGAAGGACTCCAACACGCCGACGGACACTCACCCCTGCTGGCCTCCACCAACCCCGCCGTGAAAACCTACGACCCCGCCTACGGCTACGAAATCGGCCACATCATCCGCCACGGCCTCGAAGAAATGTACGGCGAGAACGCTGACGCGCAAGGAATCAGAGCTGCGTCAGATAAAAACGTGATGTACTACCTCACCGTCTACAACGAGCCCATCACCCAACCCGCGGAACCGGAAAACCTCGACATCAACGGGCTCCTCAAAGGCATCTACAAACTCGCAGAAGCCCCCGCGGCCGCAACAGAGGGGAACAACGGCAACAACCGGCCCACCGCGAACATCCTCGCCTCCGGCGTCTCCGTCCCCTGGGCACTCGAAGCCGCCCGGATCCTGGCCGAAGACTGGAACGTCGCCGCCACCGTCTACTCCGTGACCTCCTGGAACGAACTCCGACGCGACGGACTCGCCGCCGAAGAACACGCCTTCCTGAACCCCGGACAACCCGCACGCACCCCGTTCATCACCGAACAACTCGCCAACACCACCGGACCAGTCATCGCAGTCTCGGACTACATGAAAGCCGTCCCCGACCAAATCCGCCAATTCATCCCCAACGACTTCGCCTCCCTCGGAGCAGACGGCTTCGGCTTCTCCGACACCCGCCAAGCCGCACGCCGCTACTTCAAAAACGACACCCACTCCATCGTCGCCAAAACCCTCCANGGACAACCCGGACGCACCCCGTTCATCACCGAACAACTCGCCAACACCACCGGACCAGTCATCGCAGTCTCGGACTACATGAAAGCCGTCCCCGACCAAATCCGCCAATTCATCCCCAACGACTTCGCCTCCCTCGGAGCAGACGGCTTCGGCTTCTCCGACACCCGCCAAGCCGCACGCCGCTACTTCAAAAACGACACCCACTCCATCGTCGCCAAAACCCTCCAACTCCTCGCCGCCAAGGGCGAAGTTGAAGAAGGCGCGCTGGAAAAGGCGATCGAGAAGTACCGGCTCCTGGATGTCAATGCCGGCACCACCGGCGGCGCAGGCGGCGACGCCTAACTGATGGTGCAGTAACTCCTGCAAGCACCAGCATTAACCGCGACGGCGGCTTTCACCACAAAGGTGAGGGCCGCCGTCGGGCGTTAACCGCGCAAAGGCATGCTTAACCGGCTTGGGGCACGCATGCCAAGGACGTGACCAGCAACAACTGCAGTTGTAGCCTTCTCACAAATGGAGCTTGTCCGGGATGGGCCGTATGCTCGTTCCATGGCAGAGCCGAGCAAAACAACTACCAAGCGCAAGGCAGCGCCCCAGGCATTGTCACCCGAAAAGGCCGAAACCCTTCGGCAACTCCGCGCCAATGTGGGCCAACTGTCCACCAGCACCATGCGGCAGCTGGAGAAATCACTGCCTTGGTACAGTCGCCTGAGCTCTGATGAGCGTTCGGCATTGGGTCTTGTGGCCCAGAACGGCATAGCTGCCTTCGTGACGTGGTACGAACGCCCCAGTTCGCCGTCGTGGATTCTTACCGACGTCTTCGGCAACGCCCCTACGGAGCTGACCCGCTCCATCAGCCTGCAAAAGGCCCTGCAACTGATCCGGATCGTTGTGGAAGTCGTGGAGGATCAAGTTCCCGTCATCGCGCCGGAATCGGACCAACCTTCACTCCGGGAAGCCGTCCTGCGCTATTCACGGGAAGTGGCCTTCGCGGCCGCAGATGTGTACGCGCGGGCTGCGGAATCCCGTGGATCGTGGGATACGCGCCTAGAGGCATTGATTGTTGACGCGATTCTGCGCGGTGAAAACACTGATGCGTTGAGGTCCAGAATCGCAGCCCTCGGCTGGAAAGCGCAGGAACGATTCACGGTAATGGTGGGAAATTCGCCCTCGGAGCCAAGTGCAAGCTACGTCAGCGAACTACGCCGTACCGCCGGGCGCTTCGCCGAAGATGCGCTCGTGGGAATCCAGGGTGACCGGCTCATCCTCATCCTCGGAGGTGTGCAGGACCGCGACACCGCGTACGTCAAGCTCAGTGAGCTCTTCGCCCCCGGGGCCGTAGTTTACGGCCCGGAAGCGAGTTCCCTCTTGGAGGCGAGCGGCTCTGCCCAAGCGGCGTTCGCCGGGCTCACCGCAGCCCGCGCATGGCCTTCCGCGCCGCGCCCCGTAGCGGCCGACGACCTCCTTCCGGAACGCGTTGTTTCCGGTGATGATGCGGCCCGCAGATCACTGATCAAGAACATTTACAGGCCATTGCTGGCTGCATCGAACGGCCTTGTTGAGACCCTGGGGACCTATTTGGAACTCGGCCACTCACTGGAGGCCACGGCGCGCGAACTGTTCGTCCATGCCAACACCGTGCGCTACCGTTTGAAGCGGGTCTGCGACGTGACAGGATGGGATCCGCTACTCCCCCGCGAGGCATTTGTACTGCAAACAGCCTTGGTGGTGGGCCGTCTTTCAGCCCAACCAAAAGCTGCGCCCGAACGTCACACGTCACGTTCACAGAACTGAACCGTTGTAGACTTCCTACAAACTGACCCAGTGAGCTTGGTGTACCAAAACACCAGTGGATCACGTGGCAATTTGGAAAGCTGGATACGTGCTTGCAATCGTCTGCCCTGGACAGGGCTCCCAGACCCCCGGTTTTTTGGCCCCTTGGCTGGAACTCCCCTCCGTCGAAGGCCAATTGGCCGAACTGAGCGAAATCGCAGGCATTGACCTCAAGGCCCACGGAACCACTTCGGATGAAGAGACCATCAAGGACACTGCCGTAGCGCAGCCCCTGATCGTCGCTGCCGGGCTGGTTGCTGCCAAGTCCTTGTTCGATGTCGAACTCAGCACCCTTCCCGTGATCCTCGCGGGGCATTCCGTTGGTGAGATCACAGCTTCTGCCCTTGCCGGAGTCCTTACCGAGTCCGAGGCCATGACCTTCGTTCGGGAGCGCGCCAACAGCATGGCCGCAGCAGCTGCCGTGACGCCCACGGGCATGAGCGCAGTTGTGGGCGGAGACCCCGCCGAGGTCCTGGCCGCGATCGAAGCCGCCGGGGCCACTCCGGCCAACGTCAACGGAGCCGGACAAACAGTCGCCGCCGGAACGTTCGAGCAGCTCAAGGCCTTGGCAGATAACCCGCCGGCCAAGGCACGCATCATCCCGCTCAAGGTTGCCGGGGCCTTCCACACGTCCCACATGGCACCGGCAGTCAGCGCCCTTGAAGCGCTCAAGCCGTCCTTGTCCCCGCAAAACCCGGCCGTCCCGCTGTTGTCCAACTTCGACGGCAAGGAAGTTACGGCAGGTCCTGCGGCCGTGGAAAGCCTGATCGCTCAAGTCTCCCGGCCCGTCCGATGGGATCTTTGCATGGAAACGCTGGTTGAGCGTGGCGTCACCGGTGTCATTGAGCTTGCCCCTGCCGGAACGCTCGCCGGTCTCGCCAAGCGCGGCATGCCCGGCGTGAAGACTGTTGCCGTCAAGACCCCGGACGACCTGTCCGCGGCTCTGGCGCTCTTCGCAGAATTGGAGGGACAGGCATGAGCACTCCCGTATTGAACAAGGCTGTTATCAACGAGAATGCCCGCATTCTGGGCATCGGCGCCTACCGCCCGGATGTCATCGTCACCAACGACGACGTCTGCCAGTGGATCGATTCCTCGGACGAGTGGATCCGCCAGCGCACCGGCATTATCACCCGCCACCGCGCTGCTGCTGATGTCAGCGTGATCGACATGGCAGAAGGCGCTGCACGCGAAGCGCTCCAGCAAGCCGGAATTGACGCGTCCCAGCTGGGCGCCGTGATCGTCTCCACCGTGACGCACCCGTACGCCACGCCGTCGGCTGCCGCTGCGCTCACCGAGCGTTTGGGCGCAACGCCGGCACCGGCCTACGACATCTCTGCCGCCTGTGCCGGGTACTGCTATGGGGTGGCCCAGGCCGATGCCCTGGTCCGTTCCGGTGCAGCCCAATACGTCCTGGTTGTCGGTGCGGAAAAGCTCTCCGACGTGATTGACAACCACGAACGCACTATCTCCTTCCTCCTCGGTGACGGAGCAGGCGCTGTAGTGGTTGGCCCGTCCGACACTCCCGGCATCGGCCCCTCGGTCTGGGGATCGGACGGCAGCAAGTGGGACGCCATCGGCATGACCCACTCGCTCGAGGACGTCAAGAAGCTGGGTGAATCCGCGCGGCACTCCGACGAAATCGACGATCCCGCCATTCTTTCGGCTACCCAGGACGTGTGGCCCACCCTGCGGCAAGACGGTCAAACCGTGTTCCGCTGGGCTGTCTGGGAGATGGCAAAGGTTGCCCAGCAGGCCCTGGATGCCGCGGGCATCGAAGCCAGCGACCTCGCTGCCTTCGTCCCCCACCAGGCGAACATGCGGATCATCGACGAGATGGTCAAGAAGCTCAAGCTTCCCGAATCTGTTGTCATCGGCCGCGACATCGCCCAAGCGGGCAACACTTCCGCGGCATCCATCCCGCTGGCAACACACCGCCTGCTTCAGGAGAACCCTGAGCTAAGCGGCGGCCTGGCCCTGCAGATCGGGTTCGGCGCCGGACTGGTCTTCGGGGCCCAGGTAGTGGTTCTGCCGTAGGCCAGGTCTCCTTCGGGCCACCGGCAGCCAACTGAATACGACTTACAAACCCAAACCGCAACCCGCGGTTTGCCCCCTTTCCGGCAGTAGCCGGTCCAACAAGAAAAGGAGCCAACAATGGCTAGCAACGAAGAGATCCTGGCCGGCCTGGCTGAAATCGTCAACGAAGAAACCGGCCTCGCCACCGAAGCAGTCGAGCTGGACAAGTCCTTCACCGAGGACCTGGACATCGATTCCATCTCCATGATGACGATCGTCGTCAACGCCGAAGAGAAGTTCGGCGTTCGTATCCCGGACGAAGAGGTCAAGAACCTCAAGACCGTCGGCGACGCAGTCAGCTTCATCGCCAACGCACAGGCCTAGTCCTGACACCAGCTGTGCCGGGCCGGGATTTCCTTCCTTGCGCCCGGCACAGCCGCAGTAACACCCATAGATTTTCAAGCCTCCCCCTGTGTACCGCGCATGCGGGACGGCTATCCGACAGAGAGTGATCGCATGGCACGCAAAGTAGTCATAACCGGTCTGGGGGCCACCACTCCCATCGGCGGCGACGTACCCACAATGTGGCAGAACGCGCTGAAAGGGGTCTCCGGCGCCCACACGCTCGGCGACGAGTGGGTGGCCAAATACGACCTCCCGGTCCACTTTGCTGCCCGGTGCTCGACGCCGGCGCTGGAGGTCCTGAGCCGCGTAGAGGCAAAGCGCATGGACCCCTCCACGCAGTTTGGGGTCATCGCAGCCCGCGAGGCGTGGGCTGACTCCGGCCTTGAAGACATTGACCACGACCGGCTGGCCGTAGCATTCGCCACTGGCATCGGCGGCGTATGGACGCTCCTTGACGCGTGGGACACCCTCAGGGATAAGGGTCCGCGCAGGGTCCTGCCCATGACCGTTCCCATGCTCATGCCCAATGGCGTGGCAGCAGCGGTCAGCCTCGACCTCGGCGCCCGCGCCGGAGCACACACGCCCGTATCGGCGTGCGCGTCCGGTACTGAAGCGCTCCACTTGGGATTGGACCTGATCCGTTCCGGCAAAGCGGACGTTGTAGTGTGCGGTGGTGCTGAAGCTGCTATCCACCCGATGCCTATGGCCGCGTTCTCCTCCATGCAGGCCTTGTCCCGTCGCAACGACGAACCCGAACGAGCCTCGCGTCCGTACGACCGCGACCGTGACGGCTTCGTTATGGGTGAAGGCGCCGGCGCTTTGGTCTTGGAGGCCGAAGAACACGCAATCGCCCGGGGCGCCCGCATTTACGCCGAACTCGCCGGAACCTCGGTGACTGCCGACGCCTATCACATCACAGCACCGGACCCTGAGGGCCTTGGGGCCACCCGTGCCCTCAAGGCTGCAATGTTCGATGGCCGGATCCAAGCCGAGGACGTGGTGCACGTCAACGCCCATGCCACCTCCACTCCTGTTGGTGACAAGCCCGAGTACACAGCCCTGCGCGCTGCCCTGGGGACCCACGTGGACAACGTTGCGGTCTCCGCCACCAAGTCGCAAATGGGCCACCTCCTGGGAGCGTCAGGGGCTGTTGAAGCCGTACTGACCGTCCTGGCCGTCTACGAACGCAAGGCGCCGGTCACCATCAACCTCGAAAACCAGGACCCGGAGATCCCCCTCGACGTGGTGACCTCCGTTCGCGATCTTCCTGCCGGAGACATCGTGGCATTGAGTAACTCGTTCGGCTTCGGCGGCCACAACGCCGTCATTGCAGTCCGGAACGTCTGAGTTCAACTTTGGACCAACGTCTCCTTGAGACAAGAGAAGGGCCCCACCAACAGGTGGGGCCCTTCTCTTTGCTATGGGAGACGCTTTCGAGTCAGCGCCGTCAATGGACTGCCGCTAGCCAACCTGGTGGAGCCACCGCACGGGAGCACCTTCAGCCGCGTGGCGGAAGGGCTCCAGTTCCTCATCCCATGCCTCGCCCAAAGCCAATGAGAGCTCGTGATAAACAGCGGAGGGATCTCCGGCGCCGGACTCGTAGGCGTACCGGATACGATCCTCTGTGACCATGATGTTGCCGTGGACATCAGTGACGGCATGGAAAATGCCGAGCTCAGGGGTGTGCGACCACCGTGCCCCGTCCACACCTTGGCTGGGTTCTTCCGTTACCTCGTAACGCAAGTGTGCCCAGCCCCTCAGAGCAGACGCCAATTGAGCCCCCGTACCGGGAGCGCCGGTCCACGACAGCTCAGCCCGGAACATTCCCGGCGCGGCCGGTTGCGGGGTCCACTCCAGATCGGTTCGCTTATCCACGACCGATCCAATGGCCCACTCAACGTGCGGGCAAAGTGCTGTAGGGGCCGAGTGCACGAACAAGACACCGCGGGTTGTTGCAACAGACATTCCATCCTCCATAGCTGTAGGTACGTCTTCCCCAACGACCTCTGCCTGGATGTTTGCTGTTGCTGCCGGATGCCTTGGAAATCAAAGGGCCCTGACAGGCTATTAAGTTTTGGTTGTGACTACTACAGACGATACTGGCACAGTTCTAACCCTCAACCGTGAATTGAAGGTTTCCCCGTGGTGCTTTCATTTTGCCGTACCCTGCCCGTTTCCGCCAGTGCAGCATTGAGGGACACCATCAGGCCCTTGGGTGCGCTTGCTGGTAGCTCTTCCTAAGGCGGTCCACCGACACATGGGTATAGATCTGCGTAGTCGCAAGGCTGCTGTGCCCAAGAATTTCCTGCACGGCGCGCAAGTCCGCTCCCCCGTCCAGCAAGTGGGTAGCCGCACTGTGCCTCAGCGCGTGCGGTCCTGTGGCGGATGTATCGCCCAACGCTTGGAGCAGCTCGCTGACTACTGCCCGGATTTGGCGCGGATCAACCCGGTTGCCACGCAGTCCCAGGAACAAGGCCGGCCCACTCGCGGCCGTCACCACTGCCGGCCTGCCTCGCCTGAGCCAGTCATCCGCCGCCACAGCTGCCGGAACACCGAATGGAACGGTGCGTTCCTTATTACCCTTACCCAGCACGCGCAACGTACGTCGATCAGGATCAAGGTCATCGATGTCCAGCCCCGCCAGTTCACCGACACGGACCCCGGTGGCATATAAGAGTTCCACCATTGCCCTATTGCGTAACGCGATTGGACCACCTTCAGCGGCCGCAGCGTTCAGATCATCCACCATCCTGGTGACCTGCTGCTGCTGAAGGACCCCTGGGAGGGACTTGTCCCTCTTGGGCGCCTGCAAACGGACTGCCGGGTCTGTTCCGATGAGTTCCTCCCGAAGCGCCCAGCCCGTAAAGGAGCGGGCCGTTGCTGCCCGGCGCGCCAGCGTGGCCCTTGCCATGCCCGATTCGCTTTGCGCTCCAAGCCAGCGCCGTAAAGAGCCCAACTCCAGTTGCCCAAGTTCCTGCACCCCCTCAGACACCGCGAAGCCGAGGAGACTCTCAACATCGGCCAAATAGGCGCGGACTGTGTGCACCGACCTGGCTCGTTCGCCTTCCAGGTAGCGTCGAAAGCCCTCAATTGCATCTTGGAGGGGTGCTGGCAATGTTTGTCCGTCCACCCTTCCCACTGTGCCAGCCGAAGGCGCCAACCAGGCGCACCAACATGCTTTTCCTCACCACCATGCTTCTCCTCAGGGGCTATGAAGTCTTGGTCCTCTTCCAGGCACCCCGTTCGGAGCTGGCCAGTCCCAGCAGACCCAACCGCCCCAGGCCCGCACGCACAGCTTCCACGCTCAGACCTGCTACCACAGTCAGCTTCTCCACCGAACTGACGGATCGGAGCGGCAAGGCGTCCAGAAGAATTAGATCCTCCAGGGACAGTCCATCGTGCACGGCAGCCCGGGCGTCCCGGTCCTCACTTGCACTTTCACCTATGCCCCCTGCAAGCTCGGCAATTTCCCCGACGTCCGTGACGCAGACGGCTCCCCCATCCCGGAGGAGACGGTGACAGCCCGCTGAGTTCGCACTGTGAATGGAGCCAGGCACCGCCGCAACAACCCTTCCGATCGTTTCTGCATGGTGGGCCGTATTGAGGGCTCCGGATCGCCAACGTGCTTCAACAACCACCGTCACTGAAGCCAAAGCCGCGATGATCCGGTTCCGTTGCAGGAACCTGTACCTGGTGGGAGCGGAACCTGGTGGTACCTCTGACATGACAGCCCCTTGAGTGGATACTGCCCTGAGGAGGTCTTCGTTACCTGAAGGGTAGAAGCGGTCCACGCCGCCTGCCATGACGGCGATGGTGGGCACGGTGGCGACACCACCGCTCAGGGCTCCACGGTGGGCATGGGCGTCAATGCCGTAGGCTCCGCCGGAAACCACGGTAAATCCGCGCTGAGCCAGGCCAAATGCGAGGTCGCCTGTGACGGATGCGCCATAGTTGGTGCTGTCCCGCGACCCAACCAAGGCGATCGCTTGTCCGGCGATTGGCAGCGGCTGTTCCTGGCCCCGCCACCACAAGCAAAGCGGCTCCTGGAGGCCAAGCGCTTCCAGCTGCTCCGGCCACAATTCATCGCCCGGGATGATCAACCGTCCACCAAGTCTGTTCATGGTTTCAAGGTCCCGTTCCGGTGCAAGGTCCCTGACGCGGGGCGCCCATCGACGAATGCTCGCAGGTAATCCGGCCCACGAAGATGCCCCTCCCGCATCAACCAGCAATGAAGAAATCTCCCTTTCCAGGTTCGGACCTGACGC
Source organism: Arthrobacter sp. 9V (assembly GCF_902506065.1). Classification (GTDB taxonomy): domain Bacteria; phylum Actinomycetota; class Actinomycetes; order Actinomycetales; family Micrococcaceae; genus Arthrobacter. The sequence continues at coordinate 1,743,462 of NZ_LR732912.1, read as the reverse complement.
CAGCTCGCCGCTCGCGATACCCAAGGTTTCCACCGCCCCTACGGCCTGGACCAATGCCAGGCCTACGGAATCCTGTGGTTCCATGAGCCGGGACAGTGCCGCCCTGGCAATTCGTTCTTTGTCTTGCTTCCCCAGTACAGCCATGGCCGTGAAACCCTTCGATTCGGTATTACTCATGTCGCGGCCGCCGCTTGCCGCAGTCCCAAGGCCTGGCCAATATGATCGATGTCCGGTGTATCGCTGTGCCCCAGATCTGCGAGCGTCCATGCCAGCCGAAGGACGCGATCGTAGCCTCGTGCAGTGAGGGTGCCTCGTTCCAGCGCAGTGTCCAGGATCCGGGTGGCCACTGGAGCCAACCTCAACTCCCCCCGCAAGGTGCGCCCGGGCACCTGTGAATTGGTTTCAAGCCCCATGGCCTGCAAACGTTCCAGTTGCCGTTCCCTGGCGGCCGAAACCCGTGCAGCGACAGTGTGTGTATCTTCTTCCTCGCCGGCCTGGCCAAAATCAGCCAAGGACACCCGTTCAACCTGTAACTGAATATCCACACGATCCAACAGCGGACCCGATATCCGGCCGAAGTAACGGCGGCGCATCATGGCAGTGCACGTACAGTCCATGCCCTTCCCCGACGCTTTGCCGCACGGGCAGGGATTTGCGGCAAGTACCAGCTGAAACCGGGCAGGGTAGGCTGCAGTTCCCGCCGAACGGTGTATGACCAGCTCTCCGCTCTCCAGAGGCTGCCTGAGGGCGTCCAGGACCCGGCGTTCGTATTCAGGGGCTTCGTCCAGGAACAAGACACCGCGATGCGCACGTGAAGCGGCGCCAGGCCTGGGAAGTCCCGAGCCTCCACCGATAATGGCGGCAGAGGTGGCACTGTGGTGGGGATTTTCAAACGGAGGCCTGCGGATGAGACTCGCAGCTGAAGACTGGACAGCGGCCAGCGAGTGGATTGCGGTCACTTCCATGGCCGCTGTATCTGTCAGGTCCGGAAGCAAGCCTGGCAGGCGCTCTGCCAACATCGTCTTACCGGCCCCCGGTGGTCCGGTCAATAACATGTGGTGTCCGCCTGCTGCGGCTACCTCCAAGGCACGCCGCGCCTCGGCTTGCCCCGACACGTCACAAAGATCCGGTACCAGCGGGGCCATCTCAGCGTCATCATCAGGCACATCGACGTCAACGGGGTTGTAATCGAGTGCGAGGTCCCTGGGATCCGCGCCAAAGTCGAAGGCCAGCCGGGCAAGGGTCTTGTAACCGCGTACCCTCGCTCCAGGGACCAGCGAAGCCTCCGCAGCGTTGGCATCAGCCACCACAATATCCGGGTAGCCTGACTGAACCGCGGCCATCACGGCAGGAAGGATGCCACGTACTGGCCTCAATCTGCCGTCCAGCCCAAGCTCCGCAATGAACACGGTCCCGCTGATTTCGCGGATGTCACCGGCCGCATGGAGTACCGCCATAGTAATGGCGAGATCGAATCCTGAGCCCCGTTTGGGAAGGGAGGCCGGAATCAGGTTGGCTGTGATCTTCCGTCTGCTCAAGGGGATTCCGGAGTTTTGGGCGGCCGACCGGATGCGCTCCTTGGCTTCGTTTAAAGCTGCATCGGGTAACCCCAGGATGATGAAGTTCGGGAGGGTTTGACCGATGTCGGCTTCAACCTCCACGATGTAACCGTTCAGCCCCAGCAGGGCAACGCAGTAGCTGCGCCCGACACCCATCAGCCAACACCGCGCAAATGCTCGAGCTGCGGCTCACCGATGCCGCTGTCAATGACGGCCACAACATCTATTCGTCTTCGCAGCGCGTCCAGGTCATGCTCCCGGCACCATGATGAGGACAGCCGATGAAGACGCGCAAGCTTGGCTGCGTCCACAGCCTCAAAAGGATGACCGTAGTTCAAGCTCTTCCGGGTCTTTACCTCGGCAACAACCAACGTGTCACCTTCGATCGCCACGATGTCGATCTCACCGTCCGGGCACCGCCAGTTGCGATCGACGATCCGCATTCCCTGGTTCTCCAGAAAATCCGCCGCCAGCGCTTCACCGTTACGGCCAAGCAGGTCTTTTGCTCTCATGACCACCACCTCCAAACACCAGCTTTCAGGCTGGCGGGGCGCGGCGGCAGGGGGTCACTGCGCTATGTGGGTAAAGCTCATGAAGTCAGCCCTGTGGAGGAATACTGACCGATAAAGGGGCCTAGTTGCCGAGATCTCCCAGGTCGCCAAGTCCGCCATCCTTCGGCAAAGCCAGGTCCTCGCTCCGGGGCAGTTCTTCGACATTGACGTCCTTGAATGTGATCACCCGGACATTCTTGACGAACCGGGCAGAACGGTAGACGTCCCAGACCCAGGCATCCTGCAACGTGAGGTCAAAGTAAACTTCGCCGTCGGCACTGCGGGCCTGCAGGTCCACGTGGTTGGCCAGATAGAAGCGCCGCTCGGTTTCCACTACATAGCTGAACAGACCGACAACATCCCGGTACTCACGGTAGAGCTGAAGCTCCATGTCGGTTTCATAGTTCTCAAGGTCCTCGGCGCTCATAGTTCCATCTTGCACTATCAGCCGGTCACCATGCGCCACACGTGGTGCCGGCGCGGGTCAGGAGGCCGAGTCAGGCACGCTTCAGGCAAGTTCAGGACCGGTGAGGTTCCAGCTGGTGCGGTGATGGACACTGGGGCCTTGCAACCGGATGACGTCCCGGTGGGCAGAGGTGGCATAGCCCTTATTCACATTCCAGCCGTAGGAGGGAATTTCCGAATGAAGGTCCACCATGATCCGGTCCCTGGCGACTTTGGCCAAAACGCTGGCAGCGGCAACACTAAGGCAGCTCATATCCGCTTTGATCCTGGTGTGCACCGGCGCCTCGCACCACGGACCGGGGTCCTGGGTGTCGAAGAGTGAAGCTTGAACGTCCGGCGATAACCAATTGTGGCTGCCATCGAGCAAGACAACGTCAGGAGTGATGCCACCGGCGAGGATCTCCAGCCAGGCACGGGTACCTGCCAGGCGCAGCGCAGCAATGATGCCAATGTCATCAATTTCCCGGGAGGAAGCGTGCCCTACAGCGGAGGCCACAGCCCATTCACGAACCAAGGGTTCAAGCCTGTCCCGGTCCTCGGGCTTGAGCAGCTTGCTGTCCCTGACGTCAGCCAGGAGACCGTGCTCTTCAAGATTCACCACAGCAATCCCAACACTGACCGGCCCCGCCAACGCTCCCCTGCCAACCTCGTCCACACCCGCCAGCAAGCGCACGCCGGAGGATAGGAAGGAGCGTTCGATATCCAAGGTAGGGAAATCCACCGGGCTCTTGGCCTTCGCCGTGGATTTGGCCTTAGCGGTGGACCTGGCCTTCGCAGGGGATTTGGCCTTTGTGGCGGGCTTGGCCGGAGCTTTGCCCTTGGAGCCGGTAGCCGTTGATGCCATGAGTTTGCCAAGAACCTTACTTTGCCGGGGTGCCTTCAGGGACGTCACGGAAAACGTCCTGATAGTTATCGAGGATGGTCCAACGGTTAATGGGCCAGGCAATGACGGTGGCTTTGCCTTCAACATCTTCAATGTTGATGAAACCGCCGTTGACCTCCTGGTGCATCCGGGAATCTTCGGAGTGGTTGCGGTTATCTCCCATAACCCACACCTTTCCTTCCGGAACCACAATATCGAAGGTCTTCGGCTGCGGCACCTCAGCGGGGTTGATGTAGGTCTCGTTAACCGGCACGCCGTTGATGGAGAGACGGCCCTCTGCGTCACAGCAGGAAACCCTGTCGCCCGGAAGACCAATAATGCGTTTGACCAGATGCTGATCAGTATTATCAGGAGCCAAACCAACGAACTCCAAGCCATCTCCCACCCAGTCCATAGGCCCGGCAGGCTTCGCCGCCACTGGAGGCAACCAAGCCTGCGTATCCCTGAACACCACAACGTCCCCGCGCGCGAGATCGAAGGGACCAGGCACCAGGAGATTGATGAAGATGCGATCGTTGACATCCAGAGTGCTTTCCATGGACTCGGACGGGATGTAGAACGCCCTGAACAGGAAAGTCTTAAGAAGGAAGGACAACACCAGGGCGATCGCCACTACTGTGACGATCTCCTTGACCCATACGAGCACGGGGTTCCTGCGCGGTTTCTCAGCTGCGTGGGATCCTCCCTCGGAATCCCTCGACCGTGACTCGTCCGCTGCGGCGCTTGCACCGGGCCTGACGTCGTCAACGGGGCGGGACTCAGCCGTGCCCGCGGCCCTGGCCGTTCCGTCCGAGAGCCGGGCGTCGTCGTCGTACCGCTCGGGATTCTCTGGAGCTTTGTCCGGCATTTACTGTCCGTTCCTCGGTGGTGTTTCGGCCTGCGCTGAGCGAGGCACCTCTGCAAATCTATCAAGTGGCCAGACAATCCGGACCGGCCGGCCTAAAACGCGCTCAACGGGGACCATGCCGCCACCCGGGGCACCCAGCAGCCCCCGCGAATCAGCGGAACGGGAACGGTGGTCACCCATGAGCCAGAGCCGGTCCCCAGGGACCACGACGTCGAATTTCTGCTGGCTGGGTTCGTCTCCCGGATACAGATAGGGTTCCTCAAGAACCTGACCGTTCACCGTGAGCTGCCCCGCTGCATCGCAGCATTGGACGTGATCCCCGCCCACCCCAATGACCCGCTTGACGTAGGTGGTGTCGCTGCCCGTGAGCCCGAACCACTGGCTTGCGGCCGACACCGCATCCACAAAAGGCCCCTGTCCACTGCTCAGAGGGGCGAAGGAACCTCGGCCGTCGAAGACCACAACGTCACCGCGGCGTATCGGCTCAGTATCGAAGGCCGTCCGCGAGACGAGGATCCGGTCCCCTTCTTCGAGTAAGGGTTCCATGGACTCGGACGGGATGTAATAGACATCCAGCCATAAGGACCGAACCAAACCGCTGATGGCCACGGCCAACACCAGTGCGAGCAAAACAAAACGCCAGCCCTGTTTCCGGGGCTGGCGTTCTGATGTGTCCATGACTCGTATCCCTGTTGCGTTGCGGATTGCTCCGGAACAACCGGGCACGAATCCTGGACCCGTTACATAAGTCGGAGGACTTACTTGGCGAAGTCGCGCTTTTCCTTGATCTTTGCAGCCTTACCGCGCAGTGCGCGCATGTAGTAAAGCTTGGCGCGGCGGACGTCACCCTTGGTGACGACCTCGATCTTGTCGATGATCGGGGAGTGTACCGGGAAGGTACGCTCTACGCCGACACCGAAGGAAACCTTGCGCACGGTGAAGGTTTCGCGAACGCCGTCACCCTGGCGGCCCAGGACGAAGCCCTGGAATACCTGGACACGGGAGTTCTTGCCTTCGATGATGTTGACGTGAACCTTGAGGGTGTCGCCCGCACGGAACTCCGGAACATCATTACGCAGCGAGGCTGCATCTACGCTATCGAGGATATGCATTAATCCACTCCTGGTGAACGCCACAGGTCATTCACTTTGGGTTACGGCAGACAAGCCCGGCGCACGAAGGCATACCGGAAATCTCCGCCGAAGTTTCTTAGTGTCCGGCTCCGCCACTGATTGGCATCGCCGGGTTGTCCGACTGTTGGCTGAACTCCCCCTGTGGCAGGTGTCAGCCCAGCAGACACAAGGGTTAATTCTGCCATAGTCGCAACCATCCGGCCAACTGCCCGTCCCCCCGCAACTTTCGACGGCGGGAAGTGCGCTTAGTTTTCCGTCTTGCCGCCGTGCTTGGCACGCAGGCGGCCATCAACGACGTCGTACCCGAGGTCCGCGAGGGCCTGCCGGTCTGCGCGACTCAGGACACCGGCGTCGAACCCTTCCATGAGATCCGGCCTGCGCTCGGCGGTCCGGCGGTACTGCTCATGCCGGCGCCATTGCGCTATCTTGCCGTGGTTGCCGCTGAGGAGGATGGGAGGAACATCATGATCCCGCCACGCTGAGGGCTTGGTGTAAACGGGGTACTCCAAAAGGCCATCAGAGTGGGATTCCTCAATCAGTGACTCCGGATTGCCCACCACTCCTGGCAGGAGGCGGCCGATCGCTTCCACCATGGCCAAAACTGCCACCTCGCCACCATTGAGGACGTAGTCGCCCAGGCTGACAGGCCGGACAGTAAAGTGGTCCTGAGCCCAATCAATAACGCGCTCGTCAATGCCTTCATAGCGGCCGCATGCGAAGACGAGTTGCTCTTCTTCTGCGAGCTCGTAGGCCAGGGCCTGGTTGAACTTCTCCCCTGCCGGCGATGGAACAATCAGGACCGGCTTGGAGCCTTCACGGACTGCGGCCACCGATTCCAGCGCTTGGGCCCACGGTTCAGGTTTCATGACCATTCCGGCGCCACCACCGTAGGGGGTGTCATCCACCGTCCGGTGCCTGTCCGTGGTGAAGGTACGCAGATCATGGACGTTCAACTCCAGCAACCCGTCCTGGCGGGCCTTGCCTATGAGTGAAAGTTCCAGCGGTGCAAGGTACTCAGGAAAGATACTGACAACATCGATCCTCATTCAGGCATCATCCCCGGCGCTGTCCTTGGGCTCCTTGGGGTTCTCGTCATTGATCTCGAAAAGGCCCGCCGGCGGAGTAATGAGGATGTAGCCATCCTGGACGTTGACCTCCGGGACGATTTCATCGACGAAGGGTATAAGGATTTCCTTGCCGTCCGCAGCCTTGACAGTGAGCAGGTCCTGGACGGGCAGGGTGGTAAGAGCGGCGACCGTGCCCACTACTTGCGAACCAACCCGGGCTTCCAAGCCAACCAGCTCGTGCTCGTACCAGCCCTCGTCGTCGTCTTCGTCGTCGAGTTCCTCGGTTTCGATGAAGAGCTTCGCCCCCCGGATCACCTCGGCCGCATTGCGGTCGGCAATCTCTTCGAAACCCAGCAGGAGGATGTCCTTATTCCACCGCGCGCTGCGGATGGTCAGGGGGCCAGCGGAGGCCGGCTCCACCACGAACTCGGTTCCGGCGACGAAGCGCTCGGAAGGGGCGTCGGTGAGTACCTGCACCGTAACCTCGCCGCGAATGCCATGGGGTTTGCCGATCCGGGCCACCTGGAGCTGCATGGGTTCCTCTGAATTCTTCTAATGCCCACGCCGCGTTCCGGCAATGAACAGGAAATGATGGATAAAGCAATCCGGCCCCTCCACCATATTCGGTGAAGGGGCCGGATCTAAGACAAGTAGTGCTGAGCGCGTTACCGGCGACGGTCGGTGTCGACGACGTCAACCCTGACCTGCTCGCCACCAGCCAAGGCTGCAACCACAGTGCGCAAAGCGCGTGCGGTGCGTCCCTGACGGCCGATCACCCGTCCGAGGTCCTCCTGGTGAACGCGCACCTCGAGGGATTCCCCGCGGCGGTTGTTCTTGGCACTGACCTTGACATCCTCAGGGCTGTCAACGATCCCACGGACCAAGTGCTCGAGCGCTTCTGCCAGCAACTTACTCAGCCTCGGTGGTCTCTGCTTCAGCCTCGGCCGGAGCTTCGGCTTCGTCCTTCTTGGCCTTCTTGGTGATGGCTTCCGGAATGATGACGGAACCCTTCTCCGGGGCTACGAAGGCTTCCTTCGGAGCTTTGGTCTTCAGGGTGCCTTCCTGGCCCGGCAGGCCCTTGAACTTCTGCCAGTCACCGGTGATCTTGAGGATCGCGGCAACCTGCTCGGTGGGCTGGGCACCAACGGAAAGCCAGTACTGGGCGCGCTCGGAAGCGACCTCGATGTATGACGGCTCTTCGGTGGGGTGGTACTTACCGATCTCTTCGATGGCACGGCCATCGCGCTTGGCGCGGGCATCCATGACGACAATGCGGTAGTACGGTGCGCGCATCTTACCGAAGCGCTTAAGGCGAATCTTTACGGCCACTTTTGTGGTCACTCCTGTTTCTGAAACGAGGTTGAACCCGACGTTCTGCACCCGTGGGGCGGGCCATACTTGACGGTTCGAAGGACAAGATACGAGCACGGAGAGAGGGGCCGCACCGATCGAGTACCTGTCTATTGTGCCAGATGCCCGGAGTAAATACGACTTCGGGCACGAGGGCCGGCGTGTTCTTGCCCACACTCCCCTATATTGTGCGGTCCAACGCCGTCCGGAGCCTCATTCAGACCAGACGTAGAGGCCGGTCCGCTCCGCCTTCTCAGCGTCCGTTGCGAGGACAGCCAGCTGCTGGACATATTGGCGCGATTGCGTGGCGTCGAACGGCATATCCTCCTGCGCCGCCCAGGCGGCCGCGACGTCGTCAAGAACGTTGGCGTCGCCTTCGCTCTCGTAAGTGAGAAGCTCGGCAAGAGCCCGCACCATGGCTTCGGGGACACCCAGGAGAGCATCACTGGTGACATCCACCAAGGCAAGCTCGTAATCAGCTCCCGCGGCATGGACGGCCTGACCTGCAAGATCACCCAGTTGTTCGACCTCGAAGTCGGTAATGCCGTCAATCCGCACGGCCGGTCCGGTCACATCCGCACCTTTATCCAGGGCCGCAGCCCGCTTGAGTGCTTCGTCGTGGGTGGCTACAAAAATTTCGGCAAAGCCCATGGAAAGTGCTCTCATTCCTTTGTGCTGACGGGGCGGCGGCACGGAAACCGAATGGATCCGCGCCGTCTCCGTCCAGCCTAGTGCAGCACATCGGACACGCGGGCAATCCGGCGGATTTGGCTTTAGCGGACTGCAACCCGCAGTTTGTTCCGCCAGGGATCCTCGAAGTGGAGCTCGGCTCCGGTGTGATGATTCCGCACACCCGCAACTTTGAGTCGGTCCGCCAGCGCTGCTATGTCGTCACCGGCGGGGACCTCGATCAGTACTTCACCCAAGCCCAGGGTGTCCTTTCGCGGGCCTGCTCCCCGGCTGTTCCAGACGTTCATGGCCATGTGGTGGTGGTAGCCACCTGCCGAAACGAACAGTGCCTGGCCGTGCCAACCTGCGGTCCGCTCGAACCCAAGGGTTTCCACGTAAAACTCTTGCGCAGTCTCCACGTCACCCACCTGCAGGTGAACATGGCCAATGCCCGCCGCGGCCTCGAGCTGGCCTGTCACGGCGGCTTCACTAAGGTGCTGTTGGAGGAAGCGCTGCGGGGGCAACGCCACGTTGTCCATCACAACATTCTTGCCGTCCCACTGCCAGAACTCGCGCGGCTTGTCGTAGTAAAGCTCAATTCCATTGCCTTCGGGGTCGGTGAAGTAGAAGGCTTCGCTGACCAGGTGGTCAGCGCTCCCCGCGAAAGCACGGGGTTCGTATTCCGCGGCGGTGGCGATCGTCGCGGCAAGCGATGGCTGGTCCTTGAACAGTATTGCCGTGTGGAACAGCCCGGCTTCCCCCCTCCCCGGGACCTGAAGTCCGGCTGCCGGGGCCAGGTGGACCACCGGCTTACCCACGCGTCCCAGGTAGAGTCCACCGTCTTGCTCGGCCACAACCTCCAAACCAAGGGCACGCTGGTAGTAATCGCTCATGACCTTCATATTGCCCACCTTGAGCATGACGGTGCCCATGGTGAGTTCGGCAGGCAGAAGATCCTGGCTGGATGATGAGGTCATGTGAAGCTCCCGGTTCTGAGGTTGCCGCGCATCGGCACCTTCCTACCTCTATAAATTACTTGAAGCTTCAATTTATTCCTAATGGAGCACTTTCTGCCCTAACGGACCACCTTGCCGCGTATAACGATGTGTTTTAACGCTGCAACAGTCGCAAGTTCGCGCCTCGGATCCTCACTGCACACTACGACGTCGGCACTCGCACCTTCGCTGATACCCTCCGCCCCCAGCCACGCCCGGGCGCCCCATGTTGCGGCGTGCAGGACCGCCGCCGGCGGCAGGCCGGCGTCGTGCAGTTCCTGCATTTCATCCGTAATCCGGCCGTGCTTGATGACGCTGCCCGCATCTGTGCCGGCATAGATGGAAACCCCCGCCTCGAAGGCCTCCAACACGCGCTCACGACGACCATCCCAGAGCCGAAGCATGCGCTCCGCGTAATCCGGAAATTTAGGCGCAGCCTGGGCGGCTATATCCGGGAAAGTAGCGATATTGACCAGCGTGGGAACAATCGGAACTGACTGTTCAACCAAACGCGCAAGATGTCTGGGAAGCAGACCGGTGGCGTGCTCAATGCAATCGATGTTGGCATCCAGCATGTGATCGATCGTGTCCTCACCGAAACAGTGAGCCGTAACTCTGGCGCCTTCATTATGTGCCGCTGAGATGGCTTCCTTCACGGTCCGGGCGGGAAAGGAGGGCGCGAGATCACCAATGCTGCGATCTATCCAGTCACCCACCAGTTTTACCCAACCATCCCCGTCCCGGGCTTCCTTTCGGACGGTCTCAACAAGTTCATCAGGCTCAATTTCGTGGCCCAGTCCTCGGAGGTATCGCCGGCTTCGGGCAATATGCCGGCCTGAACGGATGAGCCGGGGCAGGTCTGTTCGTTGCTGCACCCAGCGGGTATCGCCTGGTGATCCGCAATCGCGGATGAGCAGCGTCCCGGCCTCAAGGTCCGCTTGGGCCTGAAGGAGGGTAGCCTGCTCATCCACCGCTCCTCCTGCGCCGAGTCCGATGTGGCAGTGGGCGTCAACCAGACCCGGCAGGACCCAGCCCTCCAACACCCTGTCCGGCGCAGAAGCAGGGCGCTGGAACGTCAAGGTACCGTCCACGGACCACAGACCTTGGCGCTCTTCGTGCGCCGAGACAAGTGCAGGACCCCTGAATTCGATGATGTTGGCCATCATAAAAGCGTAGCGGGATGGTGCGGCAGAACCCTCTTGATGTTTATGACTGGGCGGCTGTTCGGAGCTGTGGTAGCTTCGTCTACGACCACACGGGGGCCCCTGCAGGGGCTGAGATCGGACTGATGCAGTCTGCGACCGTTGAACCTGTCCGGGTAATGCCGGCGAAGGAAGTGAGTAGTCCCTTGAGCACCACGGAAACACAGCACAGCCCTGCCCAAAATCAGGTTGTTACGCAATCTCTGAAATCCCATTCCTTGGCTTGGTTGGAAAATCCCCGGCATTCAATACGCGTCCCTGTTACGGAGATCGCGTTGGAACCCTCGCCCAACGGCCAAGCCAACCCGCCTTTACAGGTTTACCGAACCGAAGGCCCGGGCAGCGATCCCGTGGTAGGTCTGGCGCCGTTCCGTGTGCCTTGGATTGAAGCCCGCGCAGACACTGAGGCCTATTCCGGACGCAAACGGAACCTGCTGGACGACGGCAAATCCGCCGTTCGGCGAGGATCAGCGTCAGCGGAATGGAAGGGTGCGCAGCCGGTACCCCGCCGCGCAGTCCCGGGCAGGACCGTCACCCAGATGCATTATGCGAAACAAGGCATCATCACGCCGGAGATGCAGTTCGTCGCCTTGCGTGAGAGCTGTGATGTTGAACTGGTGCGCCGTGAAATCGCCGCGGGCAGGGCGATCATTCCCAACAACATCAACCACCCCGAATCCGAGCCGATGATCATCGGTAAAGCGTTCCTGGTCAAGATCAACGCCAACATTGGAAACTCGGCGGTCACCAGTTCCATAGCCGAGGAAGTGGACAAGCTGCAGTGGGCAGCCCGGTGGGGCGCTGACACCGTGATGGACCTCTCCACGGGAGAGGATATCCACACCACGCGCGAGTGGATCATCCGCAACTCGCCCGTCCCGATCGGAACAGTGCCCATCTACCAGGCGCTGGAAAAGGTGAACGGCGAGGCAAACAAGCTGACATGGGAAATCTTCCGCGATACCGTCATTGAGCAATGCGAGCAAGGCGTGGACTACATGACCATCCATGCGGGCGTCCTGCTCAGGTACGTGCCACTAACCGCCAACCGGGTCACGGGAATCGTTTCCCGCGGCGGCTCCATCATGGCCGGGTGGTGCCTGGCGCACCACCAGGAGAACTTCCTCTACACGCACTTTGACGAGCTGTGCGAAATCTTCGCGCAGTACGACGTCGCCTTCTCCTTGGGAGACGGGCTGCGTCCGGGCTCAATTGCAGACGCGAACGACGCCGCGCAGTTCGCCGAGCTGGATACGCTCGCAGAGCTGACACAACGGGCGTGGGAGTTCGATGTCCAGGTGATGGTGGAAGGCCCCGGCCACATTCCCTTCCATTTGGTGCGCGAAAATGTGGAGCGCCAACAGGAGCTGTGCAAAGGTGCCCCGTTCTACACGTTGGGTCCTTTGGTGACTGACATAGCCCCCGGTTATGACCACATCACCTCAGCTATCGGCGCCACGGAAATTGCACGCTACGGCACGGCAATGCTCTGTTACGTGACACCGAAGGAGCACTTGGGGCTCCCCAACAAGGACGACGTCAAGACCGGTGTCATAACGTACAAAATCGCGGCGCACTCAGCTGACCTCGCCAAGGGGCATCCGGGCGCCCATGAACGTGATGATGCACTGTCCAAGGCACGGTTTGAGTTCCGCTGGAGGGACCAATTCGCTTTGTCCCTGGATCCGGTCACGGCAGAAGCATTCCACGACGAGACACTGCCGGCGGAACCGGCAAAAACCGCCCACTTCTGCTCCATGTGCGGTCCCAAGTTCTGTTCGATGCGCATCAGCCAGGACATCCGGGATGAGTACGGTTCGGCCGAATCGCAGGCAGCAATCGCCGGAATGTATGAGGGGATGCGCGAAAAGAGCCAGGAGTTCATGGCATCAGGTGGAAAGGTGTACCTACCGGAGCTTCAGATTCCCGCGAACCAGGTCAGCAGCGGAACCAAAGAAGCACTGGAGTCAGCTCAGGAAGCCTGAACTGACATGGCACGGCCAACATCGGCGATGAAGGAGCGGATAGCCTGATCGCCGTCAACGGAATCCTGGGGCCGGTGCCCGCCCGCTGCCACCCGGCGGACGGCGCCGGTCTCCTGGAGGTAGCCGGCGATTTCCTCGTATAAGGGTTCCCATCCACCGGTAAGAACCAGCGTGGGGACGCCCGGAACAATGTGAAGCGGGGCTTCCCACGGCGGGGCCTGGAGCCGGAGCCTATGGGCAGACCGCCGGGCCTCAGGGGTGTCCAACCCACCCGTCTCGGCCGAGAAAGCGCGCCTGTAGAACTCGCGCTGGTAATCGGCGTCGTTAAGCTGGTCCCGCACCTCAAACAAAGGTTCCATGAGGGCCCTGTACGAAGCGGTGGCCGGTAGTTCAGCCGTCAGCGACAAGCAGGACGGTTCCACCAAAGAGAGCGAGTACACCAGGTCAGGGCGCTCGACGGCGGCCAGCATGGCCGAAATTGCTCCCTGTTCGTGGGCAACGATGTGACCGCCGCCGGAATCAACCAAAGCGTTGATAACTATTGTGATGTCCGACGCGACGTCCGCCTCCACAGGGTCCGCAAGGGCATCGAAGCCGTGCCGCCGAAGAAAGAGGGCGTCATAAGCAAGGGCCATGCCATGTTGCTTCGGCCATGCGGCAGCACCAAAACTGCCCATGCCGTGGACGAAGACTACGCGCTGCTTATGCATTGATTCAGCCTATTCCACGGCTCAGACATCTCAACAGCGACCATCCCCACAGCGGCCATCCCAAACAGCGAAGCGGTGGGGATGTCAGCTACGGACTATTTGCCGAGGAACTTCTCGAAGCCCTTGGGAAGATTGAGCGATGACGGATCAAAGTCTGCTGCGCCTTGGCCAAAAGCCGCTCCAGTGGGAGCTGCGGAGGCTGCGTTTGCCCGCTTGGCTTCGGCATCACGAAGCTCCTGGGCTGCCTTGGCAGGGTTGCCGGAGCGCGCCTTCTTTTTGGGCGCGTTCTTGCCGCCCTTGCGTCCACCGCCAGGACCACCGAGGCCAGGCATTCCCGGCATACCCGGCATGCCGCCGCCCTGGGCGAGCTTCTTCATCATCTTCTGGGCCTGGGCGAAACGCTCCAGCAGGCCGTTGACCTCGGACACATGCACACCGGAACCCTTGGCAATACGTGCACGGCGTGAGCCGTTGATGATCTTCGGAGCAACACGCTCGTGCGGAGTCATGGAGCGGACGATTGCTTCGACGCGGTCGATCTCTTTTTCATCGAAGTTCTCCAGCTGCTGGCGGATGTTCTGCGCACCCGGCATCATCATGAGCATCTTCTTCATGGAGCCCATGTTGCGGATCTGCTGCATCTGGGCGAGGAAGTCGTCCAGGGTGAAGTCTTCCTGATCGGCGAACTTCTTCGCCATCCGGGCAGCTTCGTCCTTGTCCCATGCCTTCTCGGCCTGTTCGATCAAGGTGAGGACATCACCCATGTCCAGGATGCGGGAAGCCATGCGGTCCGGGTGGAAGAGCTCAAAATCATCCAGGCCTTCACCGGTGGAGGCAAACATCACCGGCTTGCCGGTGACGGACGCAACCGACAGCGCGGCGCCGCCGCGGGCATCGCCGTCGAGCTTGGACAGCACGATGCCCGTGAAGTTGACGCCCTCATCGAACGCCATCGCCGTGTTTACGGCATCCTGGCCGATCATGGAGTCGATGACGAAGAGGACTTCGTTGGGGATGATCGCCTGACGGATGCGGCGGGCCTGATCCATCATCTCGGCATCCACGCCAAGACGACCGGCAGTGTCAACAATCACCACGTCATGCAGCTTCTGGCGCGCTTCCTCCACACCGGCCTTGGCTACGGCGACGGGGTCGCCGGCCGGGTGCTCAAGCTCGGAGGTGGCGCCGGGGTGCGGGGCGAACACGGGAACTCCCGCGCGCTGCCCAACAACCTGGAGCTGAGTTACAGCGTTGGGACGCTGAAGATCGCAAGCCACCAGCATGGGGCTGTGACCCTGGGACTTAAGCCACTTGGATAACTTGCCGGCAAGGGTGGTTTTTCCGGCACCCTGGAGGCCGGCAAGCATGATGATGGTGGGGCCGGTCTTGGCCAAACGGATACGGCGGGTTTCGCCGCCGAGGATCTCCTTGAGTTCCTCGTTGACGATCTTGACGATCTGCTGGCTCGGGTTCAACGCTCCCGAGACTTCGGCGCCCAAGGCGCGTTCACGAATACGCCCGGTGAACTCGCGGACCACGGATACTGCAACGTCCGCATCCAACAAGGCACGGCGAATCTCACGAACGGTGGCGTCGACGTCAGCCTCGGTGAGGCGGCCCTTGCCACGAAGGTTCTTGAAGGTTGCTGTCAACCGGTCAGAGAGTGAATTGAACACGCGCCGCGCACTTCTTTCGATGGTCTACGAATGGCGGCCAATGCGGCACGCCATAGTCCTGATCATTCTTGCCCCGGCACATGTGCCTCAGCCAACAATTCTGTTTCGACTACGGGACTCGACTATCTAGGGTACCAAGTCGCACCTGCAAGATGGCATGCTGGCACAGTGACCAGCAAAACAACTGTAAAAACGTTGCTCATCCTCGGCGCGTCCGGGGACCTGACAGGCAGGCTGCTTCTGCCCGGACTTGCCGGACTCCTGGCTTCCGGCCGGGCCCCCGGCCTTCGTTTGGTGGGTGCGGGTTCTGACCCGTGGTCCCCCGGGCAGTGGCAGGAACGGGTCAACACTGCGTTCGCTGCAGCATCAAGCGCCGCCGACGCAGCAGGCCGCGCTGACGTGGCTGCCGTTGCGGAGACCACCGAATATCATCAGGTGGATGTCACCGCTGACGGCCCGCTGGCCGGGCTGCTGGCCAAGCTGGAGGGGCCGGTGGCCATCTACTTCGCCCTGCCGCCCCACGTTAGCCAGAAGGCCTGCGAGGTGCTCCACCGGGATCAACTGCCCGCTGGAACCCGCTTGGTGATGGAAAAGCCCTTCGGCTCCGGAACAGAATCTGCCCATGAGCTCAACAAGACACTCGCTGCCCTGGTCCCGGAAGACCACATCCACCGCGTGGATCACTTCCTCGGCAAAGCCACGGTGCTCAACATCCTGGGACTTCGTTTCGCCAACAGGTTCCTGGAACCGGTGTGGAACCGGGACCACATCGAGAAGGTTGAGGTCATCTTTGATGAAGACCTGGCACTTGAGGGCCGGGCCAGGTACTACGACACTGCCGGCGCATTGCGCGACATGATCCAGAGCCATCTCCTTCACATCATGGCGTTTCTTGCCATAGATGCCCCGGCCACCATTGAGGAACGGGACCTGCGTGACGCTGTTGCGACGGTGCTGCGGGCCAGCAGCATCAAAGCCCCGTACAGCGACACCACACGCCGGGCGCGTTACAAGGCGGGGACACTCGGCGACCGGCCGGTGCCGGATTACGCTGCCGAAGAAGGCGTTGACCCTTCCCGCAACACCGAAACCCTGGCAGAGGTCCGGGTGGAGATAGACAACTGGCGCTGGAAGGGTG
The DNA here is from genome assembly GCF_902506065.1 of Arthrobacter sp. 9V. GTDB lineage: Bacteria > Actinomycetota > Actinomycetes > Actinomycetales > Micrococcaceae > Arthrobacter. The sequence continues at coordinate 1,727,232 of NZ_LR732912.1, read as the reverse complement.
TCCCGTTCATCCTTCGCTCCGGCAAGGCCATGGGACGCCGGCGGAAGGAAGCGGTGATCACCTTCCGGCCGGTCCCCCACCTGCCCAATGGCTTCACCGGCGTGGACTCCCCCAACCAGCTGCGGATCGGTTTCGGACCGGATGTACTGGAACTCGACGTCGATGTGAACGGCCCCGGCGACATCTTCAGCCTGGACCGTGCAAGCCTGGTGGCCCAGCTCAACGCAGCCGGAATGCTTCCTTACGGTGAAGTGCTCGAAGGCATTCTGAACGGCGACCCCCTGCTCTCTGTTCGGGGAGATACCGCGGAGGACTGCTGGCGGATCATCGAACCGGTCCTGCGCGCCTGGGAGGGCGGCGACGTCCCGCTGGAAGAGTACGACGCCGGCGGCGCGGGCCCGGCGAACTGGCCCACCGGCGTCGTGGACTAACGAAAGCCCTCCACAACCGCAAGCGGGCCGGGTACCTTGACTGGTACCCGGCCCGCTTTTTGCTTCGGTAAGGACTTTGTTGCCCGGAGGGCTTAGATTGCGGCTGCGCCGCGCTCCCCTGTCCTGACCCTGACTGCTTCGTAAACATCCACGGTCCACACCTTGCCGTCACCGGCTCGGCCTGTGTTTGAGCTGGCGATGAGAACATCCAGGATGTCGTCTGCCTGCTCATCCGTGGCGAGGACCTCGATGCGGATCTTCGGCAGAAGATCCACGTTGTACTCCGCTCCGCGGTACACCTCGGTGTAGCCCCGCTGACGGCCGTAGCCACTGGCCGCACTGACCGTCAGCCCTTGAACCCCGTAAGCTTCGAGGCCTTCGCGGACTGCTTCAAGCTTTTCGGGACGGACGATCGCTGTGATGAGCTTCATGCCTGGACACTCTCCTTGCCTTCTGCGGGGGTCTTCTCTGCCGCAGTCTCCGACTTTCCTGTCATGGCCTCGTGCAGCGGCTGGAAGCTGCCACCGTGGCCGTTGACACCGAACTCGTAAGCCGTCTCAGCGTGGAGGCTGAGGTCTACGCCAACGTTCTCCTGCTCGGTGGACACCCGGAAGCCCATGGTCTTGTGGATAGCCAAGGCGATGATGGCCGTCATGATGGCCGAGAAAGCGATGGCAATGCCGGCTGCTGCCAGCTGTGCCCACATTTGCGTCATCCCGCCGCCGTAGAAGAGACCGCCGCCGACGCCGTCCGTGGGAAGGGCAATGAAGCCCAGAGCCACGGTGCCGATGATGCCGGACACGAGGTGGACGCCAACAACGTCCAGGGAGTCATCGAAGCCCCAGCGGAACTTGAGGCCCACAGCAAGCGCTGATGCTACACCGGCAACTACACCGAGTCCGAGGGCACCAACAGGGCTGACATTGGCACATGCGGGGGTGATGGCAACAAGGCCGGCAACCACACCGGAGGCTGCGCCCAGCGACGTCGGGTGTCCATCGCGGATACGTTCGGTGATGAGCCAGCCGATCATGGCTGCGGCCGGGGCTGCAAGGGTGTTGATCCAGATGAGGCCGCCTTGCTCGGCAGTGGTGGCTGCACCACCGTTGAAGCCGAACCAGCCGAACCAGAGAATGGCTGCGCCGAGCATCACGAACGGGATGTTGTGCGGGCGGTGGTTCGGGTCTTTGCCGAAGCCGCGGCGGTTACCAATGATGAGTACCAGAACCAGTGCAGCTACACCGGCATTGATGTGCACCACGGTGCCACCGGCGAAGTCGATGGCCGGGCCGAGGGCCTTGCCGATTGCGCCTTCGGGGCCGAACAGGCCGCCGCCCCACACCATGTAGGCCAGCGGGCAGTAAACCAGGGTGACCCAGACCGGTACGAAGATCGTCCATGCACCGAACTTTGCGCGGTCAGCGATAGCACCGCTGATGAGAGCTACGGTGATGATGGCGAAGGTGGCTGCGTAGCCTACCTTGATCAAGCCATCCGGGGTGTTGATGCCTTCAAGACCGAAGGTGGCGAACGGGTTGCCCACGATCTCCAGGAAGCCTTCGCCGGAACTCATTGATGCGCCCCACAGCACCCAGACGACGCCGACGATGCCGATGGAGATGAAGCTCATCATCATCATGTTCAAGGCTGCCTTGGCGCGTGTCATGCCGCCGTAGAAAAATGCCAGACCAGGTGTCATGAACAGCACGAGTGCCGCCGCCACCATGACCCATACGTGACCTGCGGTAAGTTCCATGGTGCACGTTCCTCTCTTGCTTGGTTCTGCGGTTCAACCGCTGTCCTGACGCCGTTTGCGTCCTGCTTAAGAGTTTTGTGCCGCCGTGTTTCACCTGCGCAGGTTTTAGATGTCGGGCTCGTTACAACAACCTCCCCAACGTAAATGGTGCATATCCCCGGTGTTACGGATATGTTTCAGGCGTCGGACTTCACTGGAAATGTCCGGTTTTGGACCACACACACCTCATGAGCCCCAGAAGTACCACCGAGAATCCACAAGAAGGACCAGCACTGTATGACTGAGTCGCCCAGATCCGTTCAAGCCCCAAGGATCAGGTCGGAGAAGACTCCCCTCCCGCGCGATATCAAGGTGATGTTGGCTGCGGCGTTCCTGATTGCGCTGGGCTTCGGCTTGGTGGCCCCGGTTCTGCCGCAGTTCGCCACCACCTTCGATGTTGGCGCCACTGCTGCGGCGGTGATTGTAAGTATCTTCGCGTTCATGCGGCTGGTCTTCGCCCCGGCCGGCGGCGCCTTGATTGGACGGTTCGGCGAACGGAATGTCTACGTCAGCGGTTTGCTGATCGTGGCAGTCTCCACCGCGGCGTGCGCCTTCGCGCAGGATTATTGGCAGCTGCTGATCTTCCGGGGTCTGGGCGGGGCCGGCTCGGTGATGTTTACCGTTGCCGCCATGGGCTTGCTTATTCGCCTCGCCCCGCCTGAGCGACGGGGTCGCGTGTCCGGCGCCTATGCCTCCGCATTTCTGATCGGAAGCGTGCTGGGCCCGGTAGTGGGAGGTCTGCTGGCAGGCTTCGGCCTCCGGGTACCTTTCCTGGCCTACGCAGGAGCGCTGCTGGTGGCCGCCCTGGTGGTGCGGACCATGCTCAGCGGCCCAGGCAACGCGGCGGAGGACACCGCACCTGCCCCGGCCATGACGGTCAAAGAAGCCTTGGCGGACTCCGCCTACCGTGCCGCCATCTTTTCCAGTTTCGGGAACGGCTGGGTGACGTTCGGCGTTCGGATGGCCACCATTCCGCTTTTCGCGGTGGCAGTCCTGCAGTCCGCTCCGGAGACCGCGGCGTGGGCACTGGCCATTTTCGCCGTGGGTAACGCCTTGGCACTAACCTTCAGCGGGCGGCTCGCAGATTTCTGGGGTCGCAAGCCGCTTCTGATCCCTGGTTTGCTCATCACAGGTACGGCCACCGGCGTCATCGGGCTCACGACGGACCTGACCGGATTCCTCATCGCATCCGCAGTGGCAGGCTTCGGCTCCGGCTTACTGGGCCCTGCGCAGCAGGCCGCCGTGGCTGATGTCATCGGGCGCGGACGCTCGGGAGGGAAAGTACTGGCCATCTTCCAAATGGCCGCGGACACCGGGGCGATCATCGGTCCGATCGTGGCCGGGCTCCTCGCTGACCGCCTGGGCTACGGCTGGGCTTTCGGCATCACCGGAGGCGTGCTCCTCCTCACCGCCGTGGCCTGGCTTCCGGCACGGGAACCCCTTAAACCCAAAAACTGACTGGCGGCGGGGTGCTCTGAGTTTTCAGAACAACCCCTGCTGCCAGCCAGTCAGGTGAGGCACGTTAGTTGAGCAGTGCGTCCACGAAGCTTTCGGCGTCGAACGGCGCGAGGTCGTCCGGGCCTTCACCCAAGCCAATGAGCTTCACCGGAACACCCAGTGACTTCTGAATGGCCACAACAATGCCGCCCTTGGCAGTTCCATCAAGTTTGGTGAGCACGATGCCCGTGATGTTCACTACCTCGGCGAAGACGCGCGCCTGGTTCAGTCCGTTCTGCCCGGTGGTGGCGTCCAGGACCAGCAGGACCTCATCCACTTCGGCCAGCTTCTCAATGACCCGCTTGACCTTGCCGAGCTCATCCATCAGCCCAGTCTTGTTCTGCAGGCGTCCTGCGGTATCAACCATGACCACGTCGACTTCCTGATCGATGCCTGCCTTCACGGCTTCGTAGGCCACGGAAGCAGGATCGGCGCCGTCAATGTCAGACTTCACGGTGGGCACACCGACGCGCTGTCCCCAGGTGGCCAGCTGCTCGGCAGCAGCAGCCCTGAAAGTGTCAGCGGCGCCCAACAGGACGTCCTTGTCCTCGGCTACCAGAACACGTGCCAGCTTGCCCACGGTGGTGGTTTTGCCTACACCGTTCACGCCAACAACAAGCACGACGGCGGGACGGTCACCCTTGCGCTCGACGTTCAAGGAACGGTCCATGCCCGGATCCACCAGCTTGATGAGTTCCTCACGGAGCATCGCCTTGACGTCCTCGGGGCTGCGGGTGCCCAGCACCTTGACGCGCTCACGCAGGGCATCCACCAGCTGCATGGTGGGTTCGGTGCCAAGATCAGCCAGGAGGAGGGTCTCTTCCACCTCGTCCCACACGTTTTCGTCGATCTTGTCGCCCGACAGCAGAGCCAGCAGGCCCTTGCCCAGAATGTTGTTGGACTTGATCAAGCGGGCACGAAGGCGGGTGAGCCTGCCTTCCACCGGTGCCGGAGTGTCAATGGCGATGGTCTCGAGCCCGGCGACGTCGTCCGGGACATCGGTATCATCCACCGCCCCGTCGAAAGTGGGAGCCGGGGCCTTGACCGCGTCCGGGCGGTCCTCCACAAGGGTTCCGCCGCCTGCTGCCGATGACTGGACGGGATCGTTTGCGTCACGCGTGCCGGGGTACTTGGCGCCGGTCTTCCGGGCTTTCATCAGTACCGGCACCAGTCCGCCAACCACGACGAGCGCAGCGAGAATGGACAGAATTATGGGTAGGAAATCGTTCACTCCCCTACCTTCTCACAAAGCTATGCCCCGGCACCGAGCCTCTGGCTGATGACTGTTGAGACGCCGTCGCCCCTCATTGTCACTCCGTACAGCGCGTCTGCAACTTCCATGGTGCGCTTCTGGTGGGTGATCACAATCAGCTGGCTGGACTCACGCAGCTCCTCAAAGATGGTGATGAGCCGGCCCAGGTTGGTATCGTCCAGCGCCGCCTCTACCTCGTCCATGACATAGAAGGGCGACGGCCGGGCTTTGAAGATGGCCACCAACAATGCCACTGCCGTCAGTGAGCGTTCGCCACCGGAGAGCAAGGAAAGCCTCTTGATCTTCTTGCCCGCCGGCCGGGCTTCCACTTCAATGCCGGTTGTCAGCATGTCGTCGGGGTCGGTGAGTACCAAGCGGCCCTCACCGCCGGGGAAAAGCCTGGCGAAGACGTGGTCGAACTGTGCTGAGGTGTCAGCAAAGGCCTCCGTGAACACCTGCTGAACACGGTTGTCCACTTCTTTGATGATGTCCAGCAGGTCCCTGCGGCTGGACTTAAGGTCTTCAAGCTGCGAGCTGAGGAACTGGTGCCGCTCTTCCAGGGCTGCGAACTCTTCCAACGCCAGCGGGTTGACTTTGCCAAGAGCCGCGAGTTCGCGCTCGGCTTTCTTCAGCCTCTTCTCCTGCTCAGCCCGTACGAACGGAATCCCCTCAATGATGGCCTCGCCGTTTTCATCAACGGGGGCCCGGAGTTCGGCCCACTTATCCGTGGTGGCTCCAGGAGGCAGCGGAACGGGTTGATCAGGGCCGTAATCGGCGACGAGTTGTTCGCCGGAGAGACCCAGTTCTTCAACGGACCGCGTTTCCAAAGCCTCGATGCGAAGCCGCTGCTGGGTCCGGGCCATCTCATCCCTGTGCACCGAGTCCGTCAGTTCGGCAAGCTCCCGGGCCAAGGCGTCGTTGCCGGAGCGGACCTCGGCTAGTTCCTTCTCCAGCTGCTCCCGCTGTTGTTCGGCAAGGTCACGCTCATAGCCGGCAACGTCCACCGAGACATCAATAAACCCGAGAGCCTGTTCCCCCGCTGAGGCGACTGCCGCCGCACGCTGTGCCTGCGCGCGACGGCGTTGCGCGCGTCGGGCGGCCTCTTCCCGGGCACGTCGCTCGGTCGCTGCGGCCCGCTCAAGGGATGCCGCCCTGTTGCTGATGGCTCCCAACTGTTCCTCGGACGTCCGGAGGGCAAGGCGGGCTTCGGTTTCGGCTGCCCGGGCAGTCCTGGCTTGGGCTGCGAGTTCGTCCCGTCGATCCGTGGACGGTTCTTCGTCCGGAGCTTCCTGAGCCGCTGCCAGACGTTCTGCCGCGACTTCAAGATCCAGCTGTGCTTCTGCGATGTTGGCTTCAGCCCTGGCCATGGACGCAGCGAGCCTTTCACTTTCGCCAACGGCGCTGCGAAGAAGAGAGTTGAGATGACCGAGTCGCTCAGCTACAGCGGCAAGGCGGGCATCCGATTCATGCAGGCGTTCCAACGCGGCGTCTGCGCGATCCTGTGCCTCGGCACGGCGCGATTGCGCCCCGGCCAAAGCGAAGCGTCCACGTTCCAAACGCGCCGTGACCTCCTGGAGCCGGGTAACGGCGTCGTCCACTGCAGCCTGAACTTCCAGCAGCGACGGCGCGCTGGCGGAGCCACCGGTGACTGTCAGTGAGGTGAGGACGTCACCCTCACGGGTAACGGCCCTGAGGTCGGGATGTTCGGCGATAAGGGCAGCCGCCGCTTCCAGGTCATCAACGACGGCGGTACGGGCCAGGAGCCCGATCGTTCCGTGGATAGCGGGATCAGCAATCGTGACAACATCCACCGCCCAACGGCTTCCGACAGGAAGTGCGGAGTTGGCTCGGGCGTTTTCAGCTGCGGCAGTACCGCCGGCAAGAAGCAGGGCTGCCCTGCCGGCGTCGTCATCCTTTAACATCCGGATGGCCGCTACAGCGCTGTCCGGATCGGCAACCACCAAAGCATCCGAGGCGCTCCCCAAGGCAGCAGCTATGGCTGCTTCATATCCCGGTTCGATGGTAACCAGCGCCGCCAAAGGTCCAAGGACGCCGTCGGCGGTCAAAAGACTTCCGGAACCATCCTTGCGGTTAAGCCCAAGCTGTAGGGCATCCCGCCGCGCCGTCAGAGCGTCCCTCTCACGGACAGCTTCCCTCTCAGAAGCTTTCAGTTCCTCGATCTCCGCCACGACTGCATCCAGGAGATCGTTGGCGTCCTCGTAGTCGGCATCGAGGCTCTCTTCGCCGTCTTCAACGCCCGCTACTTGAGACTCGAGGGCGGTGAACTCGCTCTGAGCCTTGCGGCGACGTTCATCACCGGCAGCCAGGGACTCCCTCAGGCGACCACGTTCAGCCTCGGCAGCCTCAGCCCGGGACCTGGCGGCGGCCACTTGCCCTGCCAGCCTGGCCAACCCTTCTCTGCGGTCTGCTGCTGCCCTCAGCATTGCCGTCAAGCGCTTGTCCTCCGCGGCTGCGAGCGCTTCGGCTGAGTCCTTCGCCACAGTGGCTTCCAAAAGCGCGGCCTGTTTGGCAAGGATGTCGTGTTCAAGGGCGGCCTGTTCCTCACGGACCCGGGCAGCCTGGCGTTCAAGTTGTTCGGGATCGCGTCCAGTGTCCGGGGACGCCTCTGCGGAGCCCAGGAGCCGCCTGCGTTCGGTGGCCAGGGAGCCGAGGGAGCGCAGCCTTTCCCGGTTTGCCGACAGCTGGTACCAATGATCGCGTGCGGCGTTCAGCCGCGGTGTGGCTTGGGCGGCTTGCTGCTCCAAGGCAGCTTGGCGGCGCCGGCCCGTGCCAAGCCCTGCCTCAACCACCTGGCGGCGTTCCTTGAGGGCTGCTTCGTCAGCAACGTCCTTTTCAAGGGTGGTTCTCAGTTGAACGAGGTCGTCCGCCAAGAGCCGGGAGCGGGCATCGCGGACATCGAACTGAACCGTCTGGGCGCGGCGGGCTATTTCCGCTTGCTTACCCAAGGGCGTGAGTTGCCGCCGTATCTCTGCCGTGAGGTCACCGAGCCGGGCAAGGTTGGCCTGCATGGCTTCGAGCTTGCGGACAGTCTTTTCCTTGCGGCGGCGGTGCTTGAGGATTCCTGCAGCTTCTTCGATGAAACCCCGGCGGTCCTCGGGGGTGGCATGGAGCACGCGGTCCAGTTGCCCTTGTCCAACGATGACGTGCATTTCGCGGCCCAGTCCGGAGTCGGAGAGGAGTTCCTGGATGTCCAAGAGCCTGCAGGGTGCGCCGTTGATGGCGTATTCGGAACCGCCCGTGCGGAAGAGGGTCCGGGAGATGGTCACTTCGCTGTACTCGATGGGAAGTGCGTTGTCCGCATTGTCGATTGTCAGTGCAACGTGGGCCCTGCCCAGGGGTGGACGGCCGGAAGTACCTGCGAAGATGACGTCTTCCATTTTGCCGCCGCGAAGAGTTTTGGCGCCTTGCTCTCCCATGACCCAGGCCAGGGCATCCACTACGTTGGATTTGCCTGATCCGTTGGGACCCACGACGGCGGTGACGCCGGGCTCAAAGTCGAAGGTGGTGGCCGACGCAAACGACTTGAATCCTCGGACAGTCAAACTTTTCAGGTGCAAGGCGCTTCGGTTCTCCTGGATGGCCCGGGTGTCTGTATCCACTAAATCTACTGCGGTTTGTGCAAAATCTGCGGATCTGAAAGCGGAAGCCCTTGCGGCCGCCATGCCGCACCCCTACACTCCTGCCAAGGGTTACTTGGCGGATTCGTTCCTGTGATCCGGCTTCGGCTTGAACTTCTGTTCGGTCATTGCCGGTTCCGGTCCCGATCTTTGGAACATTCATCCGTACCAACCCTGCAGTTCACAACTGAAGATCTTGGTTTGACCCTGGCTGGGGAGCGGCAAGCAGGGGCTGCGTTTATTTGCGTGGCCCTGTCTTAGCAATCGGCGTACCACTCCAGGAGTTCTCATGCCCGGTCCTTCAGCTACCCAACCGCAGCGGGTTTTCAAGGGTTTCCTTGTGCCCTTGGTGCTTGCCATGGTGGCCGCCCTGCTGCCCCTTGCAGCGCCGGCCGCAGTCGCGGCAGGGCCGTGCGATCCGGCAGTCAACCCGGTGGTCTGCGAGAATTCCAAACCAGGGAGCCCGCCATCGGAGTGGGATATTGACGGCGCCGGGGATGACAGCATCCAGGGCTTCTCCACCGAGATCAGCGTTAACGCCGGGCAGCCCATCCGTTTCAAGGTGGACACCAAAGCACCCAGTTACACCATCGCGATTTACCGGACCGGCTGGTACGGCGGCAACGGCGCCCGAAAGATCGCCGATGTGACTCCCTCGGTCTTACGCCAAACCCAACCTGCCTGCAGGAGCGATCTCACCACGGAGTTATACGACTGCGGCACGTGGGCTGTTTCAGCAACCTGGCAGGTACCGGCGACGGCGGTCTCAGGGGTCTATGTGGCTCTGCTCACCAGGCCGGACACCGGCGGCCAAAGCCATATCACCTTTATTGTCCGCAATGACGGCAATCGATCCTCAATTGTGTTCCAGACGGCTGATCAGACGTGGCAGGCGTACAACACCTATGGCGGCGCCGACTTCTATCAAGGGGCAGTCAACGGGCGTGCATACAAAGTCAGTTACAACCGGCCCGTGAACACGCGCGACGGCATTGGGGGCCGCGATTTCTACTTCGCCAACGAATACCCCATGGTTCGGTTCCTTGAGCAAAACGGCTATGACGTCAGCTATGTCAGTGGACTTGATGTGGACCGCAATGGTGCGGAACTGCTCAACCACAAGGTGTTTCTTTCCGTAGGGCATGACGAATACTGGTCCGGACCGCAGAGGGCCAGCGTTGCTGCCGCACGTGACGCAGGCGTCAACCTTCAGTTCCTCTCCGGCAACGAAATGTATTGGCGCACGCGGTTTGAACCTTCTTCCGTGGACGGCGCTGCCGGCAGGACTTTGACGTGCTACAAGGAAACCTGGAGCAATGACAAGATTGACCCCTCAAGCCAATGGACAGGCACGTGGAGGGACCCCCGCTTTGCTTCCCAGGCGAACGGCGGCGGCCTGCCTGAAAACGGCCTGACAGGCACCCTTTACATGTCCAACTACTCCGACCTGCCAGTGACGGTATCAGCCGCGGAAGGCAAGACGCGCTTGTGGCGGAATACCTCGTTGGCTTCCTTGGCGGCAGGTTCCACAGCCGCGTTGGCGCCACATACTGTGGGTTACGAGTCCGACGAGGACCTGGACAACGGCTTCCGTCCAGCGGGCCTCGTCCGGCTCTCAACAACAGTCGGCAGCGTCGCTGAATACCTGCAGGACTACGGCAACACGGTCAAACCAGGGACCACAACCCATAACGTGACCCTTTACCGGGCCGCCAGCGGGGCGTTGGTTTTCTCAGCCGGCAGCGTCCAATGGAGTTGGGGTCTGGACCAGGAACACGACGGCGATGGCGCGGCCGCTGATGTGCGGATGCGTCAGGCACAAATCAACCTTCTTGCCGACATGGGAGCCCAACCGGCAACACGTGCGGCAGGACTCGTTGCTGCGAGCGCCAGTACTGATTCGACTGGCCCCGCTGTGTCCATCACGGCCCCCGCCAACGGCGCCACCGTCCCGCAGGGAAACAGTGTCACGGTCAGCGGAACTGCCACGGACACCGGCGGCGTAGTGGCCGGCGTCGAGGTTTCCACCGACGGGGGCAGCACGTGGCATCCGGCACAAGGCAAATCGTCCTGGACTTATACCTACATCCAGAAGGGCCTGGCCACGGCAACGGTGCAGGTACGGGCGGTAGATGACAGCGCCAATATAGGCCCTGCTACCACAAGGAACCTGACCCTCACTGGCCCGTACACCGTCTTCGGCCAAACCGTACCGGCGACTACGGACTCCGGCGACGGCGGCGCCTACGAGATGGGCATGCGGTTCAGTCCTTCCGTGGACGGGTTCATCACAGGGGTTCGCTTCTACAAGAGCACTGCGAACACCGGCGCGCACATCGGTTCATTGTGGAGCTCCACCGGTACGCGACTGGCCACCGCCACGTTTGCCAACGAGACGGCCTCGGGATGGCAGAGCGTGCTGTTCAGCCAGCCAGTGCCTGTTACGGCCGGACAGAAATACACGGTCTCCTATTGGGCCCCAAGAGGGCACTACGCTACAAAGGACTTCCAGTGGGCGAGCTTTGGATTCACCGATCCCCCGCTGAAGGTGGCCGGTGGCTTCGGTGCTGAGCCCGCCGGCGTTTACAGCACATCCCAAAGCTTTCCGACCACGAGCTTCAATGGCGGCAACTACTTTGTTGACGCGGTCTTCAGCACCGTGGACACCTCCCCTTTGACGGTCACGGGACAATCGCCCATCCCCTCGTCCTCCAGCGTTGCTGTCACCACCAAGGTCAATGCAACGTTTTCCAAGCCTGTCACCGCGGCAAGCGTCCAGCTGACCCTAAAGTCCTCTGCAGGACCGGTGGCGGGTACTGCCACCTATGATGCGACAACACGAAAGGCTACGTTCACACCTACTTCGCAGCTTGCCTTCAGCACCGTGTACACGGCGACCTTGGCAGGGACAGACAGCACCGGAGGCCAAGTAACCTCAGGCGGCACGTGGACGTTCACCACGGCAGCCACCGCGTCGGTGCCTGGTTCCTGCCCTTGCAGCCTCTATGACGACACCGTCACCCCGGGCATTGCAGAGATCCAGGATGGAGTGCCGTTGACATTGGGTGTCCGTTTCTCCAGTGTCTCTGACGGGCAGGTTGCCGGTATCCGCTTCTACAAGTCAGCGGGCAACACAGGCTCCCACACGGGCACACTCTTCACAGCCGGCGGGCAGCAGTTGGCGACGGTAACCTTCGCCAACGAAAGCAGCTCCGGATGGCAGACAGCCATGTTCAGCCAGCCGGTCCAGATCACGGCAAACACTGAATACATAGCGTCGTACAAGTCACCCACGGGAGCCTACTCAGCCACTGCCAACGGCTTTGGCCAGGGACTTAGCGTTGGCCCCCTGAGGACCGTTTCCGATGCCGGAGCCTTCACCTATAGCGGGGACTTCCCCTCCTCACGGTCCTCCTCCAGCTATTTGGTGGACGTCGTGGTGCTGGTCTCTGCACCACCGTTCACGGTGGGCGGCCATAACCCGATCCCCAACGCTTCGAGCGTCCCGCTCAACACTACGGTCAGCGCAGTCCTCTCAGAAGCCGCAGTAACCTCGAGCGTTGCACTAACGCTCAAGACCGCGGCAGGGGTGTCAGTTACCGGGAGCACTGCCTACGACACAACTACCCGAAAAGTCACCTTCACCCCGGCAGCATCGCTGGCAGCAGGGACTTCCTACACGGCAACGGTGACGGCGACTGCTGTATCCGGGCAACCGATGTCCGGTGGTGGATCGTGGCAATTCACCACCGTCGCGGCGGCGGGCACACCTGGTGCGTGCCCCTGCACCTTGTACGCGGATACGGTGACGCCTGCAACCCTGGAAGTCAATGACGGGGTCCCGCTGTCATTGGGCGTCCGATTCACCAGTGACACCGCCGGCCAGGTAACCGGAGTGCGCTTCTACAAGTCGGCCGGCAACACCGGGACCCATACCGGATACTTGTACACGGCAGCCGGCCAGGTCCTGGCGACGGTGACCTTTGCCAACGAATCCAGCACAGGGTGGCAGACGGCATCCTTCAGCCAAGCTGTGAACATCCAGGCGGACACAGAGTACATCGCCGCCTACAAGACACCTACCGGCAAATACTCCTACACTTCCGGAGGGTTTGGCGACGGCTTCACCAGCGGTCCGCTCAAGACCCAACCGGATTCCGGGGCGTACTCCTACAGCAGTGACTTCCCGAATACGTCATCCACAGCAAGTTACCTGGTGGATCTGGTGTTCGCGGTAGCGGCGCCGCCGCTAAGCGTCAGCGCGCAGGTACCCGGGCCGGGAGCCACCGCCATTCCCACGGATGTGAAACCATCCATCACGTTCTCTACCGCCATCAAGCCCGGCGCCTCCTTCACGTTGACAGCGAACGGCTCGGTGATCGCCGGGACGGCTGCGTTGTCTGCGGACGCCCGGACCATCACTTTCACACCAGCGGCCGTCCTGCCGGCCAATACTGTGATTTCCGCAAGCGTTTCCGGTGTCGCCTCCTTGAGTGGTCAGACCCTGCCGGCAAGCAACTGGCAATTCACCACTGCCGCAGCATCTGTGCAGTCCTCCACTATTTTCGGATCGTTGATTCCACAGACAGCTTCGAACTCTGATGCGCTGTCTGTGGAACTGGGTACTGCGTTTACCGTCTCCCAAGCGGGAAATGTGACAGGCATCCGCTTCTACAAGGGAACCGGTAACACCGGAACCCACGTGGGCTCGCTCTGGAATGCGGCCGGCACCCGCCTGGCTCAGGTGACCTTCACCAACGAGACCGCAACAGGCTGGCAAACCGCTACCCTGGCAACACCGGTGGCTTTGTCTACAGGGCAGACGTACGTGGTGTCCTACCGGGCACCGAACGGCCGCTACTCCTCGACCCAAGGCTTCTTCAACCAGACGTGGACAAGCGGGGTCTTCACGGCCATCGGCCCGAACAACGGGCGGTACCGGTACGGCACGGGAGGCGTGATGCCCAACAATTCCTGGAACGCTACGAACTACTTTGTTGACGTGGTGTACTCCACCACTGCACCGGCCCAACAACAGGCAGCGCCGTCACCGTCACCGACAGCGACTCCGACGGCCACGGCCACGGCCACGGCCACACCAACCGCAACAGCAACTCCGACGGCGACGGCGACGCCCACGGCAACTCCGAGCCCCTCGCCGAGTCCCACACAAACCGGCGGCCTCCTTTGCGGGTTGTTGCAGGTCTGCTGATCCCTGACCGCAGGCGAGTTTCTTCCGCCGGCGTCCGACCCCTGAACTCCGGGCCGGGTGCCGGCGGACCTATGCTGCAACACCCGCGTGGCAACGCCGGCTTGATCCGGGGGTACTCTCCGCGGAGGCCTTTAACGAACGACGCTGGGCGACCAAGCATGAGCAATGAAGAGGCTCGGTTGGGACCCGGGTACGGATCCCAGCTTCCATATGTTGCTGTCGCCTTCGATGGTTTCATCAGCCAAGCCATACAGAAGGTTTTGGTTATCCAGCCATTCGATCTGGTCATCAACGCTGCGCTTCTCTGACAAGACGGTTTCCTGTCCCGTAGCGAGGTCCAGCACAGCGACGTTCCAGTGAGCTGTCAGCGCCCCGCCGTCGTTCTTCTTATACGCAATACGTGTACCGTCAGGAGAGATTGACGGACACTCCACATGATCGTGAATAGCGGTCAGGGTCTTGGCGGACAGGCTCCCCCGCACCAGCCAGATGCGTCCGGAAGAAGCGGCCGTGGCGTAGAAAACATCACTCTGGCCGGGAGCGAACGTGACACCCCATATGTTTCTATCAGTGGCAAGCAGCCGCTCACCGTTGACCATCAAGGCGAAATCCTCAAGGTTTCCGGCTGTGCCGTCCTGAAAGCTGATCTCTGTAGCCGTCGAAAAGCCCGCGGCGGCGTAAGAGTGGCCGGAGACAAATACCGTGGTGGCGATCATGGACCCATCAGGGCTGATGCGGGTCCTGCTGGGAATTCCCGGAACCGGCCACACCCGTTGTTGCTGCCAGTTGCGGTCCAGGACAGCAGCCTCAAACGCTGTCACCAGCCCCCGGTTCGTCTTCAGGCAGACCACCTTTTCCGGCGTTCCGTAAACGCGATCGCATTCCTGCCCGCTCACGGCCCGGGAGCCGCCGGGAGAGGACAGCGGGACCGTGGCTGCGTTTCCATAGCCTTGGCCCGAAGCAGTGTTCCGGAAGAGGATGAAGGAACCGGCAGGCAGCGGCTGGCTCCCCGTGACACCCACCGACGACGCTGCAGTTCGGCTCTCTTCGAAACGCTGGTAAGCCGCCACCGCGTAAATACCGGCCGCAACAACAACAAGTGCCGTGACGGCCAGGAGGGCGCCCCACCGCAGCTTGCTTTCCGTCAGCAAACCGCTCATGCGACGTTGCTCGAATCCTCTGCCGGTGCAACCCGTGCGCCACGAAGGATGAAGGCCACAGCCATAACAGCGCAAGCCAACAATCCGCCCGCCAACACCATGGCCGTCGATGCACCTAGTGCATACCAAAGGACCCCAAAACCTGCCGATGCCAGCATCCTGGTGAGCGCCACCACCGTCTGCGCAGACGCGATCCCCGTGGCAAGCTTCCCCGGCGGTGTCAGTTGACTGGCCAAGGCGGCCAGGACGCCGTCGGTGGCTGCGTAGAACGCCCCCAGAAGAATCAGGCAGCCCATGGTCGCCCAAAGCCCTCCGAAAGGTGCAGCAGCAAGAAGATACGTCGCCAGCAAGGCAATGTGTCCGCCTACGAACACCGGGACTTTCCCCATCCGGTCCGCCAGCCGGCCCAGCGGAATGGCGAACGCCAGGAACATCACGTTGGTGCCTACAAACAACAGCGGGAACCATTGAACGGCGAAAGAATCCCGCGCCTGCAGGACCAGGTAGATGAAGCCGTCGCCAATGGTGACCAAGCCCAGGAGGCCCGCAGCAATCAGCAGCTTGCCCAGCCCCGGTTCCTTCAGGTGGCTCCAGGAAAAAGCAAACAGCCGCCGGGCCTCGCGCTCCTCCATGCCTTGAAGCCCACGTGCCTTGATATCCGGCACCACCAAGGCCAGGACGGCCACACCAATCACTGCGAAGGCCAGTGACACCACAAATACCGTACTGAAACCGTTGGGGATCATCAGCAAAACGAAGAACGCAATCAAAGGACCTGCTGCCGCGCCGATGTTGTCCAACATCCTGTGGACGCCAAAGGAGCGGGCCAAATGCTCAGGCTGCGCAGACACTGAAATGAGGGCATCCCGGGGAGCCGTGCGAATACCCTTGCCCACTCTGTCGCCGGCGACGATCGCCGTGATCGCCCAAAAGCCTCCAGCCACGAGGAAACCGATCCTGGCGAGCATGGATAAGCCGTAGCCCGCCAATGCTATCCGTTTGGGGTGGCCGCTGCGGTCCGCAGCCCAGCCGGCAGCAATCCTGACTATCGCGCTGGCACCTTGGTTGATGCCATCGATGAAGCCGAAGGCAATGGTGGACAAACCGAGGAAACCGGTCACATACAGCGGCAGGATCGCAGTGACCGATTCCGAGGAAACATCGGTCACCATACTCACAATTCCCAACCACAGGATGACCGGAGACAAACGGAACGGCACTTCGCTCGATAGTGCCGTTCGTGTTCCCTCCGGTTTGTTCCGTTTACCGCGGTCCGAGAGTGAAATGTACATCGCTGCCCCTAGTCCGCCGCCGTGCGCAGGCTGCCCAAAAGTTGGAAGCGTGAATTGCCTGTACCTGTCGTCGACACCGAGACCGTGACTGTGTCCGCGCCTCGTACGAATCGTTCGGCCATGGCACCCTCCGTAGCCGGGGCGGCCTCGGACCAGAACCCGTGGGACACCAACGACTGGCGGAAGGAGGCCAATACCTCAGCCTGTGGCTTGGCAATGATGCCATCCGCGGCAACCTGGAGGACGTCACCAGAGGTGGACACTGACGTGGAACCAATGGTTGTACCTTCGGGCAAGGTCAGGACGCCTGCGGGCCAACCATCCACGACTTCACCGGCAGCGCTGCCCGGCTGAGGCAAGGAACCGGTAATCAACGGGGCGGGGGCAGCAGGTTCAGGCAAGCCCGTGGGGGTAGCTGTTACCGGCGGCAGGACCTCAAGCGGCTTAGCCGTGGCCGGGCTGCCGTCGCCCTCACCGCTGTTGCCCCCACTGCCGCTGCCGCTTCCGCCGCCTTCGGTGAGCGAGGACGGACTGCCGGACGTCTGCTGGGGGAACGGAGCCTCACCGGAAGCCCCTGATTCCGCTCCCCCTGACGCACCGGCGCTCGAGCCTGCACCCGGAGCGGATGTCGAGGTGCTTTGTGCAGCAGAAGGCCCTGGCTTCCCGGCCATCTGGTCCAGGACGATGGCGACGGCTGCGATCAGCACAGCAAGGCAAATGCCTGCAAGCACCAGCCGCCGCGCCATCATGGCATGTCCACAGTGACCGTGAAGCCAAAAGGTTGGTGGGCTATGTCAGAAAACACAGCGGATAGAACTGACGCCACCGAAATTGTGGTGGCGTTCAACCTTGCGATGGCGATTCGACGCGCCAAGCTGTTCATGGGGACAGTCTGCCATTGCCACCCTGATTCCGGAACAGTTTTGGGCCTACCAACGTCCATTCCGCGGCCGCGGTTGGCACACCGGGCAGGTATAGGAGGAACGGTTCATGAACTGTTCCCTCTTCATGATGCTCCGCAGGCCGATTGACTCGCAGCGGCCGCAGGGTTCACCAGCACGTCCGTAGGCATTCAGTGACCGGGCGAAGTACCCTGAATCGCCGTTGACGTTGACGTAGAGGGAGTCAAAACTTGTCCCCCCGGCGTCGAGGGCGGCATTCATGACGTCCTTCGCAGCCTCAACCAAGCGCTCCGCGTCTGCCCTGCGAAGGGTATCCGTGGCCTTGGCGTAGTGGAGGCGGGCGCGCCACAGGGCTTCATCAGCATAAATGTTGCCGATTCCTGAAATCACCGATTGATCCAGCAACGCACGCTTCAGGCCCGTCTTCCGGCCTTTGACCTTTCGGTAGAACGCGTCGAAGGAGAAGAAAGGGTCCAGCGGGTCCCTGGCAATGTGGGATGCTTCTTCCGCAATCTCCGGCAGCGGCGTTTCGCCCAAGCCTCCAGGACCGCCGTCTACCGTTGGCACCAACGACGTCACGAACAGGCCACCGAATATCCTCTGGTCAACAAACCGCAGTTGTTGGGGCATGTCAGCTACGGGACTGAGCCTGATTCTGACTTTGAGGTGCTTTTCATCCGCTACACCGGGATCCTGCATCAGCAGTTGCCCGCTCATTCCCAGATGCGCCATCAGCGCCACCTTTGAGAGGTTCTCCCCGTCGGTTCCCAATCCAGGATCTGGCGAGCCGGACATGGCAAGGGGCATCCAGAGAAATTTCCCTCGCCGTACAACATCCAGCACCGTGGCATGTTCAAGATTGCCGATGAAGTCTTCGGTTCCGAGCGCGTGCCTTCGGATGGAGCGGGGATCGAGGACCTCCACGCCGGTGATGGTCCGTCCGCGGACCCAACGGGCCAAGCCCCGGCGGACTACCTCTACTTCGGGAAGTTCAGGCATAGGTCAGGAGGAAGCAGGACCGGCAGTTGTGGGATCCAAAGCGGTCAGGGCGCGCCAGGCATCGGCGGCGGCTTCCTGTTCCGCTTCCTTCTTGGAATGCCCGGAACCCCGGCCGTACGGTGTACCACCGATATTCAGCACTGCCTCAAAGGTCCGGGCGTGATCCGGCCCTGAGCCTTCCACCGCATAATGGATGGCACCCAGTTGCCGACTCGCCGTGAGCTCCTGGATGCTGGTCTTCCAGTCAGTTCCTGCCCCAAGTGCACCGGCATCCTTCAGGAGCGGGCCCACCAGGCGCATTACCAGTTGGCGTGCGGTCTCAATATCGTTCGAGAGATAGGTGGCGCCAATCAACGCCTCCATGGTGTCAGCCAGGATGGAGGCCTTGTTCTTGCCGTCCGTCAGCTTCTCGCCCTGCCCGAGGTAAATGAATTCGCCAACGCCGATCTCACGGCCAATTCCAGCCAAGGCACGCGTACTGACGACGGCGGAACGTCGCTTGGCGAGCTCGCCTTCGGGCAGCGAGGGGTTCTCACGGTAAAGAGAATCGGTGACGGAGAATCCCAGAATGGAGTCGCCGAGGAACTCGAGGCGCTCGTTGGTGGGAATCCCGCCGTTCTCATACGCATATGAGCGATGTGTCAGAGCAAGACGAAGCGTCTCGGTGTCAATCGAGACACCGAGACGCTTCAGAAGCTCTTCAGTTGAAGACATCCTTAGTCAGCCTGTACGGCAGATTAGGCGTCTGCGACCTTGCGGCCCTTGTATTCAAGGAACAGCGCGGTGCCGGCAGAGTCAGTAACGACCTTTGCCTGGTGCGGCAGGCTGTAGGTAACCTGACCGTTTTCGATGGTCTTGACCAAGTTGGGGGCAGTTGCCTTCCACTGGGCACGGCGGGCGCGTGTATTTGCGCGAGACATTTTCCGCTTGGGAACAGCCACGGCTATCTCATTTCTCTCTTAGACGAACACTTACTAATCGGTTTGCCGGTCAGTCTTAGCCAGATCAGCTAGGGCAGCCCAGCGAGGGTCAATGACCTCGTGGTGGTGCCCCGGCTCGTCTTCCAGGCGCGCTCCGCATTCGGAACACAGACCCTGGCAGTCTTCCCGGCACACCGGCTGGAACGGCAGCATAGTGACAACTGCGTCCCGCAACACCGGCTCAAGATCGATCAGATCGTACTCGACTCGACGTTGCTCTTCATCGTCTTCTTCGCCTGAAAGCTCAACACCTTCATAGAAGAAAAGTTCTTGCACATTGACCTCAAGGTCATACGCAAGGGGATCCAGGCATCGACCGCATTCGCCCGTTACTTCGACGTCTACGGTTCCGGATACCAGAATTCCTTCGTGTACGGCCTCAAGACGAAGATCCAGCTCGATATCCGAGCCTTCCTTTACGCCAATGAGCGCCACACCAAGGTCACTTGGCGCAGGTACATGCTCGTTGAGTGTCCGCATGGTCCCTGGACTACGTCCAAGGTCCTTGACTACCAGCGCCAAGGGCGAACTTGCATCTCGCTTAATGAGAACTCCTGTAGAACATATGACCGACGTACCATCTTAGCCTGATCACGCTTGAGGACTCAAACCGACGCCGGGCACAGGTGAATGCGCAGTGGTTTCAGCTTGGGAACTCCGCGCTAAGGGCGCAAGGTACCCGTCAAGCCTACCCCTTGCGAGGCTGATCCGTTGCCGGCTCGCCAGCGAGAAGCCTTTTCAGCACCGATTTGGGGACAAAGTCCGAGATGTCACCACCAAGGACGTTGATCTCCTTGATCAAGGTAGAGGAAAGGTGCAGGTAATGCGCTTCGGCAGGCAGGAAGACCGTTTCGACGCCGGTCAACTGGCGGTTCATGGTGGCCATTGGCAGTTCGTAATCGAAATCCGAAGATGAGCGAAGGCCTTTGACTATGGCTGAAACACCCCGGTGGCGGCAGTACTCAGCCAACAGCCCCTCACCCATGGGCTCAACGATGATCCCGCGCAAGGAGGCCAGCGTTTCGCGGGCCATCTCCATGCGGTCCTCAAGACTGAACCTGTACTTCTTGGCGTAATTGGTGGACACGGCCACGATGACTTCGTCGAACAGGCCGGCAGCCCGGGCGATGACTTCGAGATGTCCGTTGTGGATAGGGTCAAAGGATCCAGGGCATACCGCGCGTCTCATGAGACGAACCTACCCCATGACTTCGCCGGGATACCATGGCTGACATGGCATCCGCAGGCAGCAGCCCTTCCCTTGATTTGAGCGCCGGCACTCCCCGGGACACCAAGCCGGCACCCTGGCAGCGGGCAGCCATGGGAGCCAACCTGCTTTCCCCCGGAGGAGGCCTGGGAGTGACAATTTTCGAGGAAATGACCACCCTGGCAGTGTCCACCGGCGCCATCAACCTCGGCCAGGGGTTTCCCGACGAAGACGGCCCGGCAGAGATCAAGGCCGCGGCCCAATCCGCCATCACGGCCGGCGCCAACCAATACGCCCCCGGCAAAGGCGTTCCGGCACTCCGGGAAGCCATCGCCGCGCACCAGCAACGCTTCTACCGGCTGACCCCGGATCCGGAAACCGAAGTCCTGGTCACAACAGGGGCCACAGAGGCCATAGCAGCCACGCTGCTCGCTTTCGTCCAACCCGGCGACGAAGTCCTTACCTTCGAACCCTTCTACGACTCCTACGGCGCCATCATCGGCATGGCCGGAGCCAAACACGTTACGGCTCCCCTGCTGGCCCCGGATTTCCTTCCCGACCTGACCGTTTTGGAAAACTCCTTCAGCAGCCGCACCAAGGTTGTCCTCCTGAATAATCCGCACAACCCCACAGGCGCCGTTTTCCCGGAATCCGTACTGGCCAGGATTGTGGACCTGGCCGCAAAGTACGGTGCCATCATTGTCAGCGACGAAGTGTACGAGCACCTCACGTTCGGCGTGACGCACCTTCCCATCACCTCGCTACCCGGCGCCGGCGAACGCACCATCACCATCTCCTCTGCGGGTAAGACCTTCTCCTTCACCGGGTGGAAAATCGGCTGGCTTACCGGCCCCGAACATTTGGTAGCCGCGGTTCGCACCGTCAAGCAGTTCCTGACATATAGCTCCGGCACGCCATTTCAAAGCGCCATCGCCGTAGGCCTGGGCCTTCCCGATGAGTTCTATACCGGCATCGCCGCTACCCTGCGCCGCAAACGGGACATCCTTGCCAAGGGGCTGCGCGCTGCCGGATTCGGCGTGTACAACCCCAGCGGCACCTACTTCATCAACGTGGACACTGCCCCCTTGGGCATCCTCGACTCCGTTGAACTGGCCAGGCGCTTGCCGGGGCTCGTTGGAGTGGCAGCCATCCCGGTCCCCGTGTTCTGCCATCCGGAAGGCGCGGACCGCACACGCAGCCTGCTCAGATTCGCGTTCTGCAAGAAGACCGACGTCCTCGAAGATGCCGCCGCACGGCTCGCCACCCTCAAGGACAGGCTCTGAACGCCGCGGGCTCCGGCCATCACCAGGCAACGCGCTTCCTGCGAACCACAGGCCAACACGCGAGGATCGAGGCCGACACACTTATTGAGGGCAGCTATATCCTCAGCATTGGCGGCGCCGAACAATCCCATGTGAACCTGGCCGATCCCTCCCACATCTTCTACGAATACCTGCGAAGGATCGGGCATGTAGTTGACTTGGCGGCAGAGCCCGGAAAGCCCATCAAAGCCCTCCACCTGGGCGCGGGGGCCCTCACTTTGGCACGCTATATCCAAGCCACCCGGCCCGGCTCCGAACAATTCGCCGTAGAGCTTGAGCGGGAACTCCTGGACTTCGTACTCCAGAATCTGCCCATGCCTGAGGGCACCGCGTTGACCACACTTATAGGCGACGCCCGGGAATCGTTGGCTGAGCTTCCCGCCCAGGTGATGTTCGACGTCGTGATTCTGGACATCTTCTCCGGGCCGGAGGCCCCTGCCCATATCGCCTGCCGCGAATTCTACGAAGAAGCAGCGGCGCGGCTCCAGCCCGACGGCGTGCTGATCATCAATGTGGGGGACGAACCTGCACTGACGCTCGTTCGCAGCCAGGTGGCCGCACTGCGCCTGGCCATGCAGGATGTGGCAGCCTTCGCTGAAACCGGGATGTTCGCAGGACGCTACCCGGGCAACATCGTCCTGGTGGGCACCGGCAAACCGTGGCCTCAGGAGTGGACAGCGCAACTGCTGACCCACGGCCCCCACCCTGCCACTGTCCTCACGGGCGTTGCGCTGGACGCAATATCAGGCTAGCGCCCCCTAAAGACCCGCAGCCTTAGGCCGGTTCAGCGAACCACAGCTTGGTCTCACCGTACTTCTTGTCGGCGAAGCACTCCAACGCCTCCGGCCATGACGGTTCCGGGCTCCGCGAACTCCGCTCCACCACCACAACAGCCCCCCCGTCCACATGCGGCGCCAGCTTTGCCAGCACAGCGCCCAGAGCCGGCTCATCCAAGGGATAAGGCGGATCAAGAAAAATCAGGTCCCACACGTCTGCATCGCCTGCGCGCTCCAAAAATGACTCCACCTTGGAACGATGAACAGAAACCCTCTTGCCGCCGAGCAGCTGGTTCACCAGATCCGCATTGCGCTGGCAGACATCGCTCGCTTTGGCATCGAACTCCACCAGGTCCACGGTCCGGGCTCCCCTGCTGGCACTTTCAACGCCCAAGGACCCCGAACCTGCGTAAAGGTCCAGCACCCGGGCACCGTCAATGACGGCCAAGGACTCCAGACGGGAAAACAACGCTTCCTTTACCCGGTCCGTGGTGGGACGCGTGGCCGTTCCGGGGACGCTGGTCAGCGGGTTTCCACCACCGACTCCGGCGATGATCCGGCTCACAGGGATTCTCCACGCCGGCGCGTGCGGGGATCTCTAACCGCGTTCAAGGAACGCCTCCTTCTCAGGGTTCAAATATTCGTCGATTGCGGCGGCCAAGGCGGGCTGATGGTCCAGGGCCGCGTCTTCGGACACCAGGTTTTGGGCGTCGGTACGTGCCCGGGCAATGATGTCTTCATGCTCAAGTACGCGGAGCAACTTCAGCGTGGAGCGTCCGCCCGATTGCGAGGCACCCAGGATGTCTCCCTCCCTCCTGAGTTTCAAATCCTCCTGGGACAGCTCAAAACCGTCCGTTGTTGAAGCCACCGCGTCAAGGCGCCGACGACTCGGATGCCCGGGCTCCAAAGTAGTCACCAGCAGGCATGTGCCCGGCAATCCGCCGCGGCCCACCCGGCCGCGCAACTGGTGGAGCTGCGAGATGCCAAAACGGTCGGCATCAAGGATCACCATGAGCGTGGCATTGTGGACATCCACACCCACCTCAATGACGGTGGTGGACACGAGCACTTTGGTGTTGTTGGAGGCGAACGAAGCCATGGTCTCCGACTTTAACTGCGGATCCTGGCGCCCGTGAAGCGGCGCTACGGGGACGCCGGCCAGCGCCGGCTCCTCCAACAGGGCTTCGACAACCGCCGTCACCGAAGCCAGTTCCCGCGCCGGGCCTTCGTCTGCGAGGTCCGCATCGCTGGGTTCCGCTTCGCCCGGGCTGAAGTCGCCGTCGTCGTCCGAACCAATCTTGGGGCACACCACGTAAACCTGATGACCGGAGTCGACTTCCTCGCGTGAACGCTTCCAGATGCGGTCCACCCAACCGGGATTCTCCGCGAGCCCCACCACGTGCGTAGAGATGGGTGCGCGCCCGGCCGGCAGTTCATCGAGGATGGAAGTTTCAAGGTCGCCGAACACGGTCATGGCCACAGTGCGGGGAATCGGCGTGGCGGTCATGACCAGCAAATGCGGCGGCCGTTGTGCTTTGGCCCGGAGGGCATCGCGCTGCTCAACGCCAAAGCGGTGCTGCTCATCCACCACAATCAATCCGAGGTCCTGGAAGCTGGTCTTATCGCTCAGCAGAGCATGAGTGCCTATGACGATGCCGGCGTTTCCAGAGGCCGCATCCAGCATTGCCTGCTTGCGCACAGCCGTAGGCATGGAGCCGGTCAGGAGCGTCACCTGCACGGCTTCCTGGGCCGGGTCACCACCGAGCATGCCCGCACCACCAAAGACCTGGTCACGGGCCAGCGCCCCCAGAGTTTTTCGGATGGAGTGAAAATGCTGGGCCGCCAAGACCTCGGTGGGAGCCAGGAGCGCAGCTTGGCCCCCTGCATCCACAACCTGCAACATTGCACGCAGGGCCACAATCGTCTTGCCCGAACCCACCTCTCCCTGGAGCAATCTGTTCATGGGATTGTCGCGCCCGAGCTCTTCAGCCAGCGTCTTTCCGACGGCGGATTGGCCGGCGGTCAGCGTAAAGGGCAGGTTCTGATCGAATTTGCTGAGAAGACCGTTCTTGCGCGGGCGGCGCGCAGTGGCTTCTTCAGCGGCAAGCTGGGCGCGCCTCCGCGCCAGGGCCGTTTGCAGCACCAGGGCTTCCTGATACCGGAAGCGCTCCTGGGCGCGCTGCCAATCTTTGGCGACCTCGGGTGAATGGATCAACCGGTATGACTCAGCCACGCTAAGCAACCCGTCTCTTCGGACGATGCTTGCCGGAAGTGGATCCTGCATGGAATCAAGGTCCATGGTTTGCAGCAAAGCCATAATCACCTTGTGAATGGACCAGCTGGTCAACTTGGCCGTTGCAGGATAGACGGGGATGGGCATGGCAGCGAGCTTTTCGGGATCCACGGAACCCTCGGCTTCGGGGTCCTCGTCCAGTAGAAGAAAGTCAGGGTTGGTCAGCCCAAGGGCCCCGCCGTATCGCGATACCTTGCCCGAGAACATGGCCCGTCGGCCTGGAAGAAGTTCTGCCTTGGCCCGGAACCCGTTGAAGAAGCTGACCTTCAACGTACCCGGAACACCGGCTCCTCCGGCCTCGTCAGTGACCACGACGTCCGTGATCGAACCCCGCCGCGCCCGCATTTGGCGCGTGCTGTTCGACAGTACCCGGGCAATCAGCGTGACTTCCTCATCCAGCGGAAGGTTACTGATGGGCGTCAGTTCACCACGGCTCAAGTACCTGCGCGGGAAGTAGTTCAGCAAAGCTCCGGTGGTTTTGAGGCCCAAGTGTTTGTCGATGACGGCAGCGGAGCGCTTGCCTATCCTACGTTCCAGGGGCAGTTCCAGCTCAGAATTCATGCCGTGACGGGCCCGGAACATTGAAGGTTTCGTGAAAGCTGCCGGCCTCGCTGTCCGAGGCTTCGTCAGTGGCAGGGTCCTCGCCGTTCTCACGCGGTATGGCCAATTGGCTGACCGCGATATCGGTGGGCTCTCCCAAGGAACGGATAAGTGCCACTGCCGGCTCCGGATCCGGGACATGTACGTGAACGCGCCATCTGTAGCTGACTTCGACGCTTGATTCGTCGTCGTCATCATCCCTGCCCTGAGCTCCGCCCACCTGGCTCATAATCACCGATTCGCCCATCTCGTCCAGGCGCTGCCGGAGGATGGCCGCGTTCAACGGCGAAAGGTTGATGGTGCACATGACTTCCACGCCGTCGTCGGCCGGCATGCGCTCATGGATGTGCGGATCCTGCAACTTGTAACCGTGGAGGCCATCGAGCAGTTCATCCTGGAGTTCTTCGCCGAGGACGGCGGCGCGCAGGCAATCGAGGACCAACAGCATCCCTACGCCTCCTGCGTCCACAACCCGTGCTTCATGCAGCTGGGCAAGCTCATCCTCGGTCCGGACTACAGCTTGGTAGGCTGCCTCGACCACTGCGTCCAGGGAGAGCCCCAGTGCATGGTTGCTGTCGTCGCCGCTCTGGGATGCGTCTACAGCCTGGGCAGCGTGTGCGGCGGCCTCCAAGACCGAGAGCATAGTGCCGGCCACAGGCTCGCTCAAGGCAGACCAGGCCCGGATCTGTGCCCTGTTCAGCGCAGTTGCAAGCAGCGGCGCGCTAAGGCGCGATTTGCCGGCCAAGGGCTCTGCAGCGGCGCACAGGAACACGGCAAAAAGGGTGCCGGAGTTGCCGCGGGCCTGTTCCATGGCTGCCTGCCCGGCGCGGGACAGCAAGGCCCCTACGTCGTTTCCGGTTTCCGTAGCATCAGTGGCTGTTCCACCCAAGGCAGCGACGGCCGCCCGGACGGTGAGGTACAGGTTGGTTCCGGTATCGCCGTCAGCGACAGGAAAAATGTTAATCGCGTTCAGTCGGTCGCTATGGTTGCCCAGGACCACCTCCGCCTTGCCGAGCCAACGTTTCATGGCGTGCGCATTCGCGGCGATCTTAGTCTGCAAAGTGATCCCATCCAACGGTGTCCGCAGTTTGCCCGGAAATCCGGACGCCACTGCCTGGCGGCTCGACAACGGCTTGAACCGAGCCTATCGCAGTGAAGCCCTGGGGTAGCTGAATAGTTGCCGGAAACGTGGCCAGCAAACCATGGTCTTCTCCCCCGCCCAATACCCATCTCATGGCATCTGCATCAAGCGCCGTCGCTGCGGGTAACAAAGGAACTGCATAATTCTCCAAGGCCGCGGGATCGAAATCCAGGACCACGTTGCTCGCTTCGGCCATGCGGCTTCCGTCGCGCATCAGGCCATCGGAAATGTCCAACATGGCGGTGGCGCCGGCACGCGCAGCCAAAGGTCCGGCGGCCAATGGAGGCAGCGGCCTGCATTGCTTTTCCACCAAACTCCGCAACTCCGCTGACAGGCTTTCCAAGGGAATGTCGCTTTCCAGCAGTGCCCAGCCGGCAGCTGCCTTCCCCAACGTCCCCGAAACTGCCAACACATCCCCGGGCCTGGCACCGGACCTCAGTACCGGCGCCAAACCGGCAAGCGTGCCGACGACGGCGACAGTCACCGCCAGCTCGCGCCCGCGGCCCAGGTCTCCCCCGGCCACCGAGCAGTCCGGGGCACCCAGGCCCACAATCGCCGCCGTCAGTCCATCGGCAAACGCTTCAACCCATGCGACGGGCGTTTCCGGCGGCATTGTCAGACTCACCACGAGACTGGTTGCGCTGCCGCCCATGGCATTGATGTCGCTGAGGTTTTGCGCCGCGGCTTTCCACCCGACGTCGTATCCGGTGGTCCGGTAGCCGTTGGGCCACTCAAGCCGGAAGTCCTGGTCCTGCGTCTGGGTATCGATGGAGATGAGGGTCCGGCCATCCGGTGCTGCGATCAGGGCAGCGTCATCGCCGGGGCCCAGCAGAACGGAGGGGGTGTGATGCAGTCGCGGAAAGATCCTGGCGAGGAGCGCAGACTCCGAGAGGTCTTGGACGGTCAACTGTTCTACTGGCACTGCACTCGATTCTTCTCTTGACACGACTCCCGGCCTTTCCGGTGACACTGCATCCGGATCTTATCCCGGCACTGCTTTACGGTATCGTGACCCACCGACAGGATAATGCGGCACTTCCCCGCGGCGTTCCAACGGGGCTTGCGCCCGGGATTTCAACAGGCGGTCCACCGGAATGTGACCTGCGACAAGGCGGATCTTCCAGCCAGCGCGTGCGGGATAGGCTGGACGGATGCACCGAAAGACCCTGCGCCGGACTGCTCTGGCCATCACCCTGGCTTCCGTATCCGTCACCGCTTTGTCAGCCTGCGCCCCGGCCGTGGACGTCACAGCAGCCGCAGATGCTGCCAACCCTGCCTGCGCACCCATGATGGTTGCCCTTCCCGATCAGATCGGCGATGCTGCCCTTCGCAAAACCAACAGCCAGGCGACTGCGGCCTGGGGCGATCCTTCCCAGGTCATTCTCCGCTGCGGCGTCAATGTTCCCGGCCCCACTACGGACCGTTGCGTGAGCGTCAATGACATCGATTGGGTCATCAAGGAAGGCGATCCCGTCTACACCCTGACCACGTTCGGTCGCCAACCTGCCACCGAAATCCTGATTGATCCGGTCAAACTTGAGGCAGCGAACATCAGTTCTGCAACTGTGCTGACGGAATTGGCAGCTGCGGTTGGCAAGATCAAGGCAACAGGAAAGTGCGTGGGCCAGGAAGACCTTCAGAACCTGCCCTCCGCACAGTAGGGACCTCCGGCGAGGCTAATCCAATTCCTGTGAGGTCAGCGCAGCCCTGTCTTGCGGGTCAGGGCCAGATGGATCAGTTCATCGATCAGGTCACCGTAGGCCAAACCGGATGCCGCCCACATCTGCGGGTACATGCTCTTGGGCGTAAACCCTGGCATCGTATTGATCTCGTTGATGATCAGCTCCCCGGCCGGGGTGTAGAAGAAGTCCACACGGCTGAGTCCTTCTGCTCCGACGGCGTCAAAAGCAACTGCAGCGAGTTCACGCACCCGTGCGATTGCTTCATCCGGCATGTCAGCCGGGCAGCTCAGGGCCGCAGCCCCGTCCTCAACATACTTGGCCGCAAAGTCGTAGAACTGGTGCTCTCCTGCTGCCACGGCGATCTCTCCGGGCATGGACGTACGGGGAGCCTCGGTACCACGGCCCTGAAGGACCGCACACTCGATCTCGCGGCCCACGATGCCTGCTTCAATGACCAGCTTCAGGTCGTGGTGGCGGGCTTCCTCTATTGCTGCGTCCAGCCCTTCGATCGAGTCCACCTTGGAGATACCCATGGACGAGCCTGCACGGGCAGGCTTGACGAATACAGGGAATCCAAGCTTGTCCACGCGCTTACGAACAGCCTCGGCGTCAGTGATCCATTCACGGTCCGTAACAGCCACGTACGGGCCAACGCTTAACCCGGCGGATTCGAACACCACCTTCATGAAGTGCTTGTCCATTCCCACTGCCGACGCCAGAACGCCGGCGCCCACATAGCGGGTATCCGAAAGCTCCAGGAGGCCTTGGATGGTTCCATCTTCTCCCCACGGCCCATGCAGCAAGGGAAAGACAACGTCCACTGCACCCAGTTCCAGGGGTACGGCATTGGGCTCGGTCACGATGAGCTGATGCTCGCCCCCCACCTCGGCCAGAGTGACGGTTTTGCCCGACGGCGCCACTTCCGGAAGCGCTGCAGAGCTCAGGGACCACTGGCTGGTGTCGCCCGAGGCAAGAACCCATTGGCCTGATTTGGCAATGCCGATCGGTATGACTTCGTACTTGTTTTTGTCGATCGCGCCCATGACACCGGCCGCGGTGACGCAGCTGACGGCGTGTTCGCTGGAGCGCCCTCCAAAAAGGATCGCTACGCGGGGTCGGCCCGTCACGGGGGTGGATTGGTCAGTCACCATCAGTAGTCGCCTTCGGACTTCAGTGCCCGGGCCAGTAGTCGCGGCCCCAGGTCATCAACGGACATTCTGCCTTCAAGCACCGCCACGACGGCAGCAGTAATAGGCATTTCAACATCTAATTTGCCGGCGAGTTCATGCACAGCAGGGCCGGACTTTATGCCCTCTGCTGTCTGGGTCATGCGTTCAGCAACTTGCTCAAGGGTGAGACCTTCCCCAAGAAGCCTGCCTGCGGTGTGGTTGCGTGAGAGGGCTGAAGAGCACGTGGCAACAAGGTCTCCGAGACCGGCAAGACCGGCCATGGTGTGGGCTTCTCCGCCAAGGGCCAGCGCAAGCCGGGACGTCTCTGCGAGTCCACGTGTGATCACGGAAGCCTTGGTGTTGTCACCCATCTGCCGGCCTTCGCAAATGCCCACGGCAAGGGCAATCACATTCTTGACGATTCCACCGATTTCCACGCCTACAACATCGGTACTGGTGTAGGGCCGGAAGTACGGTGCCGTGCAGCACAGCGCTATGGCAGCAGCGGTCTCGGCATCGCTGCAAGCAACAACGGATGCCGTTGGTTGCTCCCTGGCAATCTCCATCGCCAGATTGGGGCCGGAGACCACTGCCACACGCGACTCAGGAAGACCCAACTCCTGGGCAATCACTTCACTCATCCGGGCGTCCGTGCCCAGTTCCAGTCCCTTCATCAGGGAGACAACCACGGCATCCGGGGCGAGAAACGGTTTCCACTCTCCGAGTTGCGGTCGCAGGGATTGAGCCGGAACGGCGAGGACCACCAGCGTGGCCTCCTTGAGCACTTCCTGCACGTCCGTTGAGGCCGTGACAGAAGGTGGGAGGTCAATATCTTTGAGATATTGCTCGTTGCGGTGCGAAGCATTGATTTGCTCCACCACCTCGGAACGGCGTCCCCAGATCCGGATGCTGCGCTCGGATCCGGTAGCCGCAGCTGCGTCCGCCAAGACCTTGGCGAACGTGGTTCCCCAGGATCCCGCCCCCAAAACAGCCACAACGTCCGGTGTGTTGACGGTGCCGTCCACGGTGGTCACTCGCTGTCATTCCCTTCTTGCGCATCAGGAGAGCCGCCTTGGATGAAGCGGCCGTGCTTGGACTGTTTGTGGACAGCCGGATCCCACCGCTCAGCCGGGGCATCTTCACCTCGAAGTTTTTCAAGAAGCTCAGTGATGGCGTCCATGATGACGTCCGTGGCGGCGGTCAGTGTTGCCCGGTCCATGGGCCGGCCGCTGAACGCACTGAGATCAACAGGCTTCCCTACCAGCACGCGAACAGTTTTGCGAGGGAACACATGGAACCGCTTGGCATACCGCGGGAAAACTTCCTGTGCACCCCAGTGCGCCATGGGAACCACCGGCGCACCGGTCTGCAACGCAAGCCTCGCCGCCCCTGTATGGCCTTTCATCGGCCACAGATCGGGATCCCGGGTGAGAGTGCCCTCGGGATAAATGATGATGGCACCTCCGGCGTCCACCACTTCTTTGGCGACTTGCAGCGAGCGGTTCGCTCCCGCCGTCGAGCGTTCAACGGGAATCTGGCGTGTGGCGTGAAGCAGCGATCCCAGTACAGGGACTTTGAAGAGGCCCGTCTTCGCGAGGAAGTGCGGTGGCCGCTTCTGGTTGTACACCATGTGTCCGATCACGATGGGATCGATCTCAGTGCAATGGTTGGGTGCGGCGATGAAGCCGCCGGGCGGAAGATTCTCCAACCCTTCCCACTTCTTGGACATCAAGAGGTTCATCAGCGGACGGGCGAGGCCGGCCAGCAGCACGAACGTTGCACGGCTCTTGGCCGATTCCTTCAAAGGAGCCCCCGCTACTTGGTGGTGGTGATATCGAAATCGGCGCCCAGGCCGGCCAGCTTCTCGGTGAAGCGCTCGTAACCGCGGTTGATGATGTCGATGCCCGTAACCCGGGAAGTTCCTGTGGCAGCCAGTGCTGCAATGAGGTGGCTGAAACCACCCCGGAGGTCCGGAATGTCGATGTCGGTGCCCCTGAGCGGAGTGGGACCTGAAATCACGGCTGAGTGCAGGAAGTTCCGCTGCCCGAACCGGCAGGGGACACTGCCCAGGCACTCGCGGTGGACTTGAATGTTCGCACCCATGCGCGCAAGGGCTTCGGTGAATCCGAAACGGTTTTCATAGACAGTCTCGTGGACAATCGAGACACCCTCCGCCTGCGTAAGGGCTACCACCAAGGGCTGCTGCCAGTCCGTCATGAAGCCCGGGTGGACGTCTGTCTCCAGGACCAGCGGGGAGAGTTTACCGCCCTGGTGGTAAAAACGGATGCCGTCGTCGCCGATGTCCATGCCACCGCCAACTTTGCGGTAGGTATTGAGGAAGGTCATCATGTCCCGCTGGGAAGCACCCTCAACAAAGATGTCGCCGCGCGTAACCAAGGCAGCAGACGCCCAGGATGCGGATTCGTTGCGGTCCGGAAGCGCACGGTGGTTGTAGCCACGCAAGTCCTTGACGCCTTCAATGCGGATGGTCCGGTCCGTCTGGACGCTGATGATGGCGCCCATTTTTTGGAGGACCGCAATGAGGTCGATAATCTCCGGCTCCGTGGCCGCGCCAATGAGTTCGGTGATGCCCTCCGCACGTGTTGCACTGAGCAGGACCTGCTCGGTGGCCCCCACCGAGGGATAAGGCAGCGAAATCTTGGCTCCATGCAGGCCGTTCGGGGCGGAGATGTGGATGCCGCCGGGGCGCTTTTCCACCACGGCGCCGAACTGCCGCAGCACGTTCAGGTGATAGTCAATGGGCCTGTCGCCGATCTTGCACCCGCCCAGATCCGGAATGAAGGCCTCGCCGATCGCATGGATCAGCGGTCCGCACAGCAGGATGGGAATCCGCGAATCACCGGCATGGGCATCGATCGCCGTGCTGGAGGCCGTCTTCGCGTCCTTGGGATCCAAAGTGAGGTCGCCCGATTCGGGATCCTTCACAACGGTCACGCCGTGCAACTGCAGCAGGCTGGTGACAACCTCTACGTCCTTGATTTCCGGCACGTTCCTCAGCACCGATGGTTCGCTGCCCAGCAACGCCGCCACCATGGCCTTGGGCACCAGGTTCTTGGCACCGCGAACGGTCACGCGCCCGGTCAACGGGACGCCACCGCGGATTGTCAGAACACTACTCATCTATACCGGTTTCCTCACGACTACTCGCCCCCCAAACTTACAAAGGCTCCAGCTAAGCATAGAAGCTCGCTTTACCGATCCGAAATGGAACCGCCCGACGCGCCGCTGATCAGGCTCCGGAAATACCACAACGAAAAAGGACCGGCCAGGCCTCCCGAAGGGGGCCCGCCGGTCCATTGGCCGCCAGGTGGCGGCCTCATGCCAAGGGTTAAAGGGCATCAACTTTCGCCGGCAACGTCTTCGGTTTGAAGGACGGGCGCGTAGCCTCGTATGCCGTGATGTCCTCCTCATGCTGAAGGGTCAGGCCGATGTCGTCGAGGCCTTCCAGGAGGCGCCAACGCGTGTAGTCGTCAATCTCGAACGGTGCCACCACATTGCCGCATTCAACCGTCTTGGAAACCAGGTCCACCTTGATTTCAGTACCGGGATGATTCTCCAGGACTTTCCAGATCAGTTCGATGTCGTCCTGGGCCACCTGGGCAGCCAGCAATCCCTGCTTGCCGGAGTTACCTCGGAAGATGTCAGCGAAGCGTGAGGACAGGACGGCCTTGAAACCATAGTCCTTCAACGCCCAGACGGCGTGTTCGCGGGATGATCCCGTACCAAAGTCGGGGCCGGCCACCAGGACCGAGCCGGCGTTGAACGGTGCCTGGTTCAGGATGAAGGACTCGTCCTTGCGCCAGGCGGCGAACAAAGCGTCCTCAAACCCCGTGCGGGTAATGCGCTTGAGGTAAACAGCGGGGATGATCTGGTCCGTGTCCACGTTGCTCTGGCGCAGTGGAACGCCGATGCCGGTGTGGGTAGTGAATGCTTCCATGGGATCCTCCTAGACTGCGATTCCGGACAGGGTGCCTGCGGCAGCGGACTCAAGGTCCGACGGTGAGCTCAGCGTGCCTCGAACAGCCGTGGCCGCAGCCACCACCGGCGAGACCAGGTGCGTGCGGCCGCCCTTGCCCTGGCGTCCCTCAAAGTTTCGGTTGGATGTTGAAGCACAGCGCTCCCCCGGTTCCAACTGGTCCGGGTTCATGCCCAAGCACATGGAGCACCCGGCGAAACGCCATTCGGCACCAAAGTCCTTGAAAACCTTGTCCAAGCCCTCTGCTTCAGCCTCCAGCCGGACGCGGGCAGAACCTGGTACCACCAGCATGCGGACGTTGGGGTCCTTTTGACGACCACGGATAATGTCTGCAGCAGTGCGCAGGTCCTCAATGCGGGAGTTGGTGCAGGATCCCAGGAAGACGGTATCCACACGGATGTCCTTCATGGGGGTGCCGGCTTCCAAGCCCATGTACTGCAGGGCGCGCTCGGCAGCTGCCTTGGCGTTCTCGTCACCGAATTCTTCAGGCGAGGGCACCTTGGCGGACAGTGAGACGCCCTGGCCCGGGTTGGTCCCCCAGGTCACGAACGGCTCCAGGGTGTCAGCGTCAAGGTCGACTTCGACGTCGAAGCTTGCATCGGCGTCGGTGTTCAGCGTGTTCCAGTACTCGACGGCGGCATCCCAGTCTGCGCCTTCGGGGGCGTGGGGGCGGCCCTGCATGTAGTCGTAGGTGGTTTGATCCGGAGCCACCATTCCGGCGCGGGCACCGGCTTCGATGGACATGTTGCAAATGGTCATCCGGGCGTCCATGGACAGTGCACGGATGGCTGAGCCACGGTACTCGAGCACGTATCCCTGACCGCCGCCGGTCCCGATTTTGGCGATAACAGCCAGGATGATGTCTTTTGCGGTGACGCCGGGGCGCAAGGTTCCTTCGACGTTGATGGCCATGGTCTTGAACGGCTTCAGCGACAGCGTCTGGGTGGCCATGACGTGCTCCACCTCGGAGGTGCCAATGCCCATGGCCAGCGCACCGAACGCGCCGTGGGTTGATGTGTGCGAGTCGCCGCAAACCACGGTCATACCCGGCTGCGTCAGGCCCAGCTGCGGGCCCACCACGTGCACGATTCCCTGTTCCTTGTCGCCAAGGGAGTGGAGGCGGACGCCGAATTCCTTGCAGTTGGCACGCAGGGTTTCAATCTGTGTGCGGCTGGTCAGGTCCGCAATCGGTTTGTCGATGTCCAACGTGGGAGTGTTGTGATCTTCGGTGGCGATGGTGAGATCGGCCCGGCGCAGTTGCCGGCCGGCCAGGCGCAGGCCCTCAAAGGCTTGCGGGGACGTTACCTCGTGGACGAGGTGCAGGTCGATGAAGAGAAGGTCTGGCTGGGCATTGGCTCCTTCGCCCTCACCCTTGCGCACTACGTGCGCGTCCCAGACTTTCTCGGCCAGTGTCTTTCCCACGGCCTTGCTCCCTTCACTGCGATTGGCTTGTTGCGTTGTTCTTGTTCCACTGAAGCAGCCCGGCGCCAAAATAGGCCAGCGAAACAACTTGCATCTCAGATATTGAGACGGCAATATCATTACATGGACAATTCTAGTGGAGTCGGTGTCATTGATAAAGCGGCCCAAGTACTCGATGCCCTTGAGGCCGGGCCCACCACTCTTGCGCAGCTTGTGGCGGCCACAGGCCTTGCCCGGCCCACAGTTCACCGGCTTGCGCTGGCACTGGTTCACCACCGCCTGGTAAGCCGGGATATCCAAGGACGATTCGTCTTGGGCAGCCGGCTGGTGGAACTCGCCTCCGCTGCCGGTGAGGACCGGCTCATCGCCTCTGCAGGCCCCGTCCTCATTCAGCTCCGTGACGCCACGGGTGAAAGCGCGCAGATCTTCCGCCGGCAAGGCGACTGGCGTGTCTGCGTAGCATCCGCAGAGCGGCCCATCGGTTTGCGCGACACCATTCCGGTGGGGACCCAGCTCTCCATGAAAGCCGGCTCTGCCGCGCAAGTCCTCCTGGCGTGGGAAGACCACGACCGCCTCTTGGAAGGACTGCAAAACGCCCGCTTTACGCCCACCGTCCTGGCAGGCGTACGACGCCGGGGCTGGGGTCAGAGTCTCGGCGAACGCGAGCCCGGGGTCGCCTCGGTTTCAGCCCCCGTTCGCGGGCCTTCAGGCAGGGTCATTGCTGCAGTGTCCATTTCAGGTCCGATTGAACGCCTCACCCGCCAGCCGGGCCGCCTTCACGCCGAAGTGGTTTGCAATGCCGCCCGGGTCCTGACCGAAGCCCTGCGCAAGAACAACGACTAGCGTGAACAGCTACGCAGTCTTTCTCCGCGGCATCAACGTAGGCGGCATCAACATCAAGATGGCTGAGCTGACATCGGCCCTGAAGGACTTCCCGTTCACCAAGGTCAAAACCCTGCTGGCCAGCGGGAACGTAGTGCTGCAAAGCGAACTCAGTGCCAAGGACGTCAAAGCACAGTTCGAGAAGTGCCTGCGGGACAGATTTGGCTACGACGCCTGGGTGGTTGTCCTCACCGCTGAAAGGGTTGGCGAATTGGTGGACGCTTGCCCTTATCCGGCTGACGATAAATCCACGCACAGCTACATCACCCTTTCCTCCGATACAGCCATGCTTGACGAACTGTTCCAAGCCGGCCAAGAGCTCGGTGGAGTGCAACAAGTGCGACTCGGCCCGGAGGCTTCCGCCTGGCTGGCCCCTGCCGGCGGGACGCTGGACAGTCCGTTCAGCAAGCTTTCGGCCAAGGCGCGCTAC
Source organism: Arthrobacter sp. 9V (assembly GCF_902506065.1). Taxonomy (GTDB): domain Bacteria; phylum Actinomycetota; class Actinomycetes; order Actinomycetales; family Micrococcaceae; genus Arthrobacter. The sequence continues at coordinate 1,691,153 of NZ_LR732912.1, read as the reverse complement.
AAAGCCAGCACCACTACCAGGAACCTGCGCACCCTCATCAAAGTCAGGGACGCCGCTGCGGGTCTCTAACCGGAGCGTGCAGACTTCAGGGCGGCATTAAAGGCTTTCAAGCGGATAATTTCCACCTCCACGGGCTCCACGATCCTCTGCTCAGCAACCGTCGCAACGGCGGCTCGCAACCGCCTTTTTGCCCTTGAAGCCCTGACCCGTGCCGCCCAACCGCCAAGAATCCTCCCGGTGATGGCAAGGGCGATCCCCAGCACTACTCCCCCGGCAACCATCAAGGTGGGCCAGGGCCACCCCTCAGTTCGGGGCACCTCCGGCACTGGCATTTGGAAGTAGCTGAGTGCCGCCAAAACACCCAGCCAGCCCAAGCCACCTACTGCGAGCACAAGCGCGATCCATTGGAGGGTGTTGAAAAGCACCCACCAAAGGGGACGTTTACCCGCCAACAGGTCAGTGCTTGCAATGGCTTGATCAAGTGCGTCAGGCAACTCCTCCCGCCCGTCCCTTGCCGCACTGCGGATGGCAGCACGCCAAGGACCAGGAGCACCCGATGACGCCTCATCCGCAAAATCCCTCACGGCCGCATCCGTCCGTGCCCTCTCGGGCGCGCCGGCAGGTGGCAGGGACGTCCTGTTCAGCTCCGGCCTGGCGTCATCCCTGCCCAGGTTCAACCGTCGCAACGGATCCGGACGGAAACGCAAAAGCCACCGTGTAACAGGCCACCCTGTCCTCTTGGCCGACTCCCGCTTGAAAGATCGCTCAACGGCGTCCACCACCACCGGAACGTTCGCCGCCGTCGAGAGTTCAGACGCAAGGCGGGCCTTCGTTCCACCCTTGACGCCTTGGGCTTCACCCTCACCCGAGGCCACGGCAAGTTCCTTGGCCGCCTTTGTAACGTCTGCTGCCAAGCGCTCCGTGGTTGCCTCCCGCTGAACCACCACCTTCCTGATGGCCCCGCGGAGGGCCTGAACGCCGTCGCCCGTTATCGCTGATGCACTCAGGACCCGGACTTTGCCCAGTCCGTCCCGCGCCAGGATCCCTTCCAAGGACTGCATCACGGCGGTTGCGTCAGAGGGGGTGAGCTTATCCACCTGGTTCAGGACAACCAAGGTGACAGCTCCGTGGGAGGCCATGGGCCGGAGGAAATCATTATGAACTGCAGCGTCGGCGTATTTTTGCGGGTCCAGAACCCACACCAGGACATCCACCATGCCTACCATGCGCTGGACGATCTCCCGATTTTCCAATCTGGTGGAATCGAAGTCGGGCAGGTCCAGCAGCACCAGCCCGGTGTGGTCATCGGCAAGCCCCGGGACAGGCGGCAGGGCATGCCGCTCCTTGACGTCCAGCCAATCAAGCAAAGGTCCGCTGCCTTCCTCACCCCAAATACCTGCCAAAGGTGCAGACGTAGTGGGCCGCCGCGCAGTTGCAGTTGCGAGCTCGCTGTCGGAAACAGCATTGAACAAGGAGGACTTTCCGCTGCCTGTGGCCCCGAAAAATCCCACCACAGTGTGATCTGCCGATAGTGACCGCCGCGAGGTGGCACGCTCCAGAACCTCGTAGACGGATTGCAGCTCCGGATCCGGGAGAACACCTTCAGCAAGCTCCCGCGCGGTATTGAGGGACTCCAGCCTTCGCTGCAGCAGCGAGGACTCACGGACCTGTCCGTGGCGGCTCATGCGGCCCCTGCCAGGCCACGCAATGCGTGGGCAAATCGGGCGAGCTCATCTCCGGAACCAGGATTGTTGGCCTCAACCCGGCCAAGGAACCGTTCCCTCTCATCATCCAGGAGCCGTTGGCATTGAGTATGCAGATCATCCCTGGCCTGCTGGGCCAGACGACGCACTGCGTCCTCACCGAACACCGCTTCCAGCAGCTTCTGGCCAACAACGGCCGTTCCCCCTGCAATGCCGATCTCCAATCCGCTCAGGCCGGCAGTCATGGAAAACACCACCACCATCAGCGCGGCGCCCAGCCCGTTAACCCCCAAGGACAGCCACCGGGCCTGCGTTCGTTTGCCCTGTCCCTGGGTCCGGATCATCTCCATCAGCCCTTCCTGCCAGGATCGAATGGCGGCTGCGGCCTTCGCGTCAAAGCCATCACTGGTCCCCGACAGGTCATCCGAACCCAAAAGCTCCCGGCCGGCAGCATCGGCACGCCAGCGCCTGTCCACGTTTTCAGCTGCGTTCGCAGCCTCATCCAGAATCACCGCCTGCAAACCTGTTTCAATGGCAGTTTCAACCTTCACAGCCGGAGCGGGCTCGCCGCGGAAGAAGGCTCCCACACGGTCCCGCATCCGCCCGATATTCTGCTCGAGCGCCCGGAAGAACTCACCTGTTCCCACGAAGTCCTGCCACCTGGCCAACACTTCACCGCGAAGCAATGCGCCGTCCTTCGTGGCTTCGAGAATGCGCGAAAGCGCCTGCTCATACTCCACAACACTCGTTTCGCGGAGATCGTGTGCGGCGGCATCCTGGGCAGCAACTGCGCCGGCAATGCCCTCCAACCGGACACTGACCGCTTTAACAGCGCCATTGAGGGTTCGTCGGGCCACCTCCGCCCGTCCGGCTGCATCAGCGGCCAGGGCACCCAGCCAGTGGCGCAAGGGGATCACGGAATCCTCAGGAAGCATCCCCAGCCCGTCCAAGGCACTTTCCGGAACAACGAAGAGCTTCGCCTCAGCCAGCCCTTGGCGGTCCAGCATTGCTTGGAGGTCGGTCCTGACTTCCTCTTCCGCAGCAGCGGGAACACGGTCCAGGACAACGGCTACGGTGATATCCCGCGACGCTGCGTCCAGGAGCAGACGCCAAGGCACGGCGTCTGCGTAGCGGTTTGCTGTGGTGACGAACACCCAGAGATCAGCGGCAGCAAGCAGTTGCCCGGCGAGCCTGCGGTTGTCATCGGAGATCGAATCGACGTCGGGAGCATCCAGAAGTGCTATTCCTTGGGGCACTGCTGCGTGTCCCACCAGAACCAATGACGTGATGGCCTGCGCGTCGGGGGCGGCACCTGCCTGATGCGCCGGAAGAGGACTGGACGAAACAGTGCCGCGGATTCGGTCCAGGCCGGGAAGTATCCGCTGACCTTCAAACCACTCCGCGTCCAGAGGATGGTGGAGGAGGATGGGTTGGCGGGTGGTGGGCCTGATAGCGCCGGCGCGGGTCACCGGGAAGCCGATCAGCGCGTTGACCAGCGTGGACTTCCCTGCGCCCGTGGAGCCGCCCACAACCGCCAGCAGCGGAGCATCCAGACTCCGGTAGCGGGGAATTACATAGTCGTCCAGTTGCGCCAGGGACTCACGAATCCACTGGCGGGCCTCACGGACCTCCGGCACGGCGAGCGGAAGGGTTGTGGCAGCAAGTTCTGCACGGGCCGCTTCCAAGGTCTCGACGGCGGCTGCCGCGCCTTGGGCAGCTTGGCTGGCCCTGGGTGTTCTCTGATCATCATTTGCGGTCACAGCATCATCATGCCAGCCCGATCCCTGCCACAGGGGCGGCGCAAGCACAGAGAACCAAACCGGAAAAAAAGAAATCCCCCGGAACCGTAGTTCCGGGGGATTCGTTGGTGACCCCAGCGGGATTCGAACCCGCGTTACCGCCGTGAGAGGGCGGCGTACTAGGCCGCTATACGATGGGGCCCTGTACTTTTTACGCCGTTTCCGGCGATCAAGCTGAATGAGTATTTCACACTTTCAGCTTCGCTCCAAATCGACTGAGCGACTTGAAACATCCGAATTTCCAGCTAATACAAGCGGATTTTCAGAGCTGGGATACCAGGACTCGAACCTAGAATGACGGTACCAGAAACCGTAGTGTTGCCAATTACACCATATCCCAAAGTGACTTTCGGACCGGAGTTGTACGCTTTGGTTTCCCTCAGCTTTTCCCTCCGTGCCCCTCAGCACGAGTAATGACTCTACCGGAGTCTGGTCACCTGCACAAATCCGAAAGCCGTTACCTGCATCACACAATTCTTATGCCGCGGAAGGAGCTGTCACCAGCAGCCGCGACAGCGAGTCCACCTGACGCCCGGCGAACTCTTCCACCACTTCCCCGGTCCTGTTAAGCCACACGCCGATCAAGCCTGCAGCCGTCGCCCCGTCAGCATCAAGCAGCCTGTTGTCGCCAACGTACAGGGTCTCCGCCGGCCCGGTACCCAGCAGCCGAACGCCTTCAAGGTATATTGCGGGGTCAGGCTTCGGCACCCCTACCGTGTCCGTTCCTACGAGGATCTTGATCCTGGACAGGCCGGCACCGTCAAGCTTCGCCCGCTGGTAGTCATGAACATTGTTACTCACGGCGCCGTACGGAATACCTGCAGCATCGAGGGCATCAAGAACGCCTTCAACGTCCTCAAATGCCCGCACGTACGCCGTCTGGCGCTGGTGATACTCGGCCACCCAGGCTTGGGACTCCTCCCCGTCCTGGAGCTCCACGCCAAAGTGTCCCAAAGCAGCCCTGCCCCGTAGGAGCCGCTGCTCGTTGAAGGTCAGCTCGCCGGCCAGATAACGGTCATAGAAGTGCGTGGTCTCATGAGTGAAGATCCGCCCGAACTTCACCCACCCGGCCTGGTCCAGGCCGGGCAGGAGATGCTCACTGACATCGCGGAGCGCGGTTGTCATGGCGTACTCAAGGTCCACCAAGGTGTCGTCAATGTCGAAGAGGACACCACGAACGGTGCCAAAAGAACTCGCGATAGCCATGACTGCTTCTTGCTGCTAGCCGCGGAAGGCGCGGACGCGGGCGAGTGAGGAATCCTTGCCGAGGATCACCATTGACTCGAACAACGGCGGAGAAATGCGACGTCCTGAAATGGCGGTGCGTACAGGCCCGAACGCGGCGCGGGGCTTAATGCCCAGGTCCTCCACCAGGGCCTGCTTAAGGGCGGCCTGGATGTTCTCTGCCGTCCAATCACCGATCGGTTCCAATGCCGCCAAGGCAGCATCGAGTACTTCCTCCAGGTTCTGCGGAAGACCCTTGCGGGCGTCGTCGGCAACATCAATGGCGTCATCGGCCTTGAAGAGGAAGGCCAGCATCTCGGGGGCTTCGCCCAGGAGAGTGATGCGCTCTTGGACCAGAGGGGCCGCCTCGGCCAGGATCTCCTCCTGGCGAGGCGTAAGGATTTCCCCTACGAAACCTGCAGCACGAAGGTACGGAACCAAGCGTTCTTTGAAATCCTCCGGCGCGAGCATCCGCACATGGGTTCCGTTGATGGCTTCGGCCTTCTTGATATCGAAACGCGCCGGGTTGCCCAGGACGTCATGGATATCGAAGTTGGCCACCAACTGCTCCACGGTGAAGATGTCTTCATCCGCGCTCAAGGACCAGCCAAGCAGCGAGAGGTAGTTGAGCAGGCCCTCCGGTATGAAGCCGCGTTCCCGGTGCAGGAACAGGCTGGACTCGGGGTCGCGCTTGGACAGCTTCTTGTTGCCCTGGCCCATGACGTACGGCAGGTGCCCGAACTCCGGCATGTACTCGGCCACACCGATTGCGTACAGCGCACGGTACAGCGCAATCTGACGCGGCGTGGAGCTCAGCAGGTCTTCGCCACGGAGTACGTGGGTGATGCCCATCAGGGCGTCGTCCACGGGGTTCACCAGGGTGTAGAGCGGAGCTCCGTTGGCGCGAACAACAGCGAAGTCGGGAACTGAACCCGCCTTGAAGGTAATCTCACCACGGACAAGGTCGTTGAACGTCAGGTCCTCGTCAGGCATGCGGAGGCGCAGGACAGCTTCGCGGCCCTCGGCCTTGAACTGTGCCAGCTGCTCATCCGTCAGGTGCCGGTCGAATCCGTCATAGCCCAGCTTGGGGTCGCGGCCGGCAGCCTTGTGACGGGCTTCGATCTCATCGGGGGTGGAGTAGGACTCGTAGACGTGTCCCCCGGCTTTGAGCTTGGCGATGACGTCCTGGTAGATATCGCCGCGCTGCGACTGGCGGTACGGCTCGTGCGGTCCGCCCACTTCCACGCCCTCATCCCAGTTGATTCCGAGCCATTTCAGGGCGTCCAGCAACTGGTGGTAGCTCTCTTCGCTGTCGCGTGCCGAGTCCGTGTCCTCGATGCGGAAGATCAGCTTGCCACCGGTGTGGCGTGCGTAGGCCCAGTTGAACAGAGCGGTCCGGATCAGGCCAACGTGCGGCGTTCCCGTGGGTGACGGGCAAAAACGGACGCGGACCGGAGTCTCGGCGTTGACGGCAGGGATGGCGCTGGAGGCAGCGTTCGACGCAGAAGCAGTAGTCATAGTGGTTCCAACTTTACCGCTTGGCACCGCTCCGTTTTCCCGGGTTAGGGGCCGACGACGGCACTCGCCTTTCATATGTGAGGCGAGTGCCGCCGTCGAGGTTTGGCGATTGGCGGGGTGCCTAGCGGCGAACCACCGGGTTGGAGAGTCGGCCGATGCCTTCAATCTCCACTTCGAAACGGTCGCCCTCGCTGACAAGGCCAACACCGGCGGGGGTTCCGGTCATGATGACGTCGCCCGGAAGCAGGGTGAATGCGTGCGAAACGATCGAGACAAGCTCGCGAACGCCACGGATCATCTGATTGGTACTCCCGTCCTGGCGGAGTTCGCCGTTCAGACGGCCCTGAATAGCCAGGTCCTCGTGATCCAGGTCCGTTTCAATCCAGGGACCAAGAGGCGCGGAGGTATCGAATCCCTTGGCCCGCGCCCACTGAAGGTCGGTCTTCTGGACGTCGCGGGCCGTGAGGTCGTTGCCGCAGGTGTAGCCGAAGATGACGTCATCAGCCCGGTCCTCGGGAACGTCCTTGCAGATCCTGCCGATCACCACGCACAGCTCAGCTTCGAACGAAACCTCCTCCGAGAATTCAGGAAGGATGATGGGATCGTTGGGGCCGATCACCGAAGTGTTCGGCTTCAGGAACAGCAGCGGTTGCTGGGGAACCTCGTTGCCGAGCTCGGCGGCGTGCTCGGCAAAGTTCCGGCCGACGCCAATGACCTTGCTTCGGGGAATGATGGGAGCGAGGAGCCGTACGTCTTCAAGCTTGTGCTTCACGTGGGTACGTTCCACGCCGTTGAAGAAGGGGTCGCCGTTGATGACAGTGATTTCCTCACTGCCGGGCTCACCTTCAACAACGCCGTAAAGGGGATCAGAATCAACTACAAACCGGGCGATACGCATGGACTCAAGCCTACAGTCCGGCCCTGGCCTCGAAGGTAATCCAGCTGGGCTGCGACCGAAGTCTCCGCAGCCCACCTGACGGAAGGGTCGACGTCGGGATAAACCGCATCAGTGACGTCAGCAATGGACGCTTCATTTCCCAGATGTTTAAGCGCCTCCCTGATTTGATCGAGCCGTTGTTCCCGGTGATCCCGGTACTCGCGGCACTTCTTGTCCAAAGCCGGAAGCACGGGCCCGTGTGCGGGAAGCAGGGTTGCAGGGCCTAGTGCTTCCAGCCGGTCCAAGCTGGCAAGGTAATCGCCCAACCGGCCATCCGGGTAATCCAGCACAGTGGTTCCGCGGCCCAGGATGGTGTCGCCGGTCAGGACGGATCCGGCTGGACCGTCATAAGGGAGGTGGAAGCAGAGGGAGTCGGATGTGTGGCCCGGCGTTGCCACCACATGGATCTCCACGCCACCCGCCGTCAGGACTTCGCCGTCCTCCAAGGGCTCGCCGCCGTGGCAATGCTCCATCAACGCAGCACGTACCGGCGCCCCTGTGATCTGGTGAAAACGCGCCGAAGCCTCTGTGTGGTCCGCATGCCTGTGCGTAATGAGGACTACATCCACAACACCAGCCGATGCCAACACGGACAAGTGCTTTTCGTCTTCGGGGCCCGGGTCCACCACCGCCACGTGGCCGGAGCCCTGCACACCGATGACGTAGGAATTGGTGCCGTCCAGGCTCATCGGACCCGGGTTCGGGGCCAATCGGAAACGCGTGAGCTCACTGCTGCGCTGCAGAGAAGAGCCGTTGGTAGGTGAATTGCCTGGAGTCGCCATTGATTCTGAAGTCACCGTCCCATCTTGGCACTGAACGCGCGCTCTCTCACATCCCAAGCCCTTCGCGTCAACGCCCGCTCACATCCCGCCGGGAAGTGGAAGAGCGTTCGCCGCAAGCCCGCGGGAAGTGGAAGAGCGTGTGGGAAAAGCAGAACGGCGGCCCTTCCGCTTGTTTGCCAAGGGGGAAGGGCCGCCGTCGTGCGTTCTGTTCGCCGAAACTTAGACCAGGCGGGTCAGCCAGCCGTGGGTGTCCTCGACGGTTCCGGTTTGGATGCCCAGGAGCTGGGTGCGGATGGCCATGGTGGTTTCCCCGGCCTTTGCGTCCTCGGAACCAATGAATTCGGTGGCGTCCATGAGCACACCAATCGGCGTGATCACTGCTGCCGTACCGCATGCGAAGACCTCGGTGATCTCACCGGATGCCACGCCGTCGCGCCATTCGTCGAGGGNGACCAGGCGGGTCAGCCAGCCGTGGGTGTCCTCGACGGTTCCGGTTTGGATGCCCAGGAGCTGGGTGCGGATGGCCATGGTGGTTTCCCCGGCCTTTGCGTCCTCGGAACCAATGAATTCGGTGGCGTCCATGAGCACACCAATCGGCGTGATCACTGCTGCCGTACCGCATGCGAAGACCTCGGTGATCTCACCGGATGCCACGCCGTCGCGCCATTCGTCGAGGGTGATCTTGCGCTCGGTGACTTCGCGGCCCATGTCCTTGGCCACCTGGATGACGGACATGCGTGTGACGCCCTCAAGGATGGTCCCGCTCAGGGCCGGGGTTACCAGGGAGCCGTCCTTCATGACGAAGAAGACGTTCATGCCGCCGAGCTCTTCCACGGCGTCGTCGTTGAAGTGGTCCAGGAACAGGACCTGCTTGCACCCGTTCGCTTCGGCTTCCTGCTGCGCGATCAGGGAAGCGGCGTAGTTGCCGCCGCACTTGGCAGCACCGGTACCGCCGCGACCTGCACGTGCGTATTCGCGGGAGATCCAGATGGAGACCGGCTTGAGTTCGCCGCCGAAGTAGTTCCCGGCAGGAGAAGCGATGACGCGGAAGGAGACCTCACGGGCAGCACGCACACCCAGGAACGCCTCCGTGGCAATCATGAAGGGGCGCAGGTACAGGGCCTCACCATCGCCGGAAGGAACCCATTCCTGGTCAGCTTGGACGAGTTCGCGGATGGCGCCCAGGAAGTACTCTTCGGGCAGTTCCGGGAGGGCAAGGCGGCGTGCGGACTTGTTCAAACGCGCCGCGTTGGCTTCGGGCCGGAAGGTCCACACGGAACCATCAGCATGACGGTACGCCTTTAGACCTTCAAAGATCTCCTGGCCGTAGTGCAGGACAGCCGCCGAGGGGTCCAGGGAGATGGGGCCATAAGGCTCAATCCGGGCATTCTGCCAACCGCCATTGCCATCGGCATCAACTTTGTAGTCGACGACGGCGGTGTGGTCGGTGAAGTAGTCGCCGAAGCCCGGGTTCGCCAGGACGGCTGCACGCTCCTCAGCAGACTTCGGGGTTTCCGAAAGCTGCTGGCTGAATTCGACGCCATGGGCAGTCTGAGTCATNAGGACAGCCGCCGAGGGGTCCAGGGAGATGGGGCCATAAGGCTCAATCCGGGCATTCTGCCAACCGCCATTGCCATCGGCATCAACTTTGTAGTCGACGACGGCGGTGTGGTCGGTGAAGTAGTCGCCGAAGCCCGGGTTCGCCAGGACGGCTGCACGCTCCTCAGCAGACTTCGGGGTTTCCGAAAGCTGCTGGCTGAATTCGACGCCATGGGCAGTCTGAGTCATGTTTCCTCCACAGTCAGCTACCTGGCAGGGCCGAACCGGGTCCCAAAAAGGGTGTGGTTCAGCGATGGACCAGGGAAGCAGGTAAATAATTCAACACAAGCTTACGCCTGAGAATCGGGCCTAAAGTGCGTCCGCAATAGCGTCGCCAATGGCAGCAGTGCTGCGTGGCTCGCCGGTGCGGCTTTCGACGTCGGCGACTACTGCCGCTTCGATCTTGCGGGCCGCCGTGGTGTAGCCAAGGTGGTCCAGGAGCAGCACTGCGGAGAGGATGGCCGCGGTGGGATCGGCTTTCTGCTGCCCGGCGATATCCGGAGCTGAGCCGTGGACGGGTTCAAACATGGACGGTGCCGTACGGTCCATGTTGATGTTGCCCGATGCCGCCAGGCCGATGCCACCGGTGATGGCAGCAGCGAGGTCGGTGAGGATGTCGCCGAACAGGTTGTCGGTGACGATGACATCAAAGCGGGAAGGGTCAGTCACCATGAAAATGGTGGCTGCATCAATGTGCAGGTAGTCATGGGTGACCTCGGGGAATTCCTTGGCCACGGCCTCCACGGTGCGCTTCCACAGGTGTCCGGCGAAAACCAGGACATTATGTTTGTGGACTAGCGTGACGTGTTTGCGGGGGCGATCGTTGGCGCGGCGGAAAGCGTCCCGGACTACGCGCTCCACACCGTGGGCGGTGTTCAGGGAAACTTCGGTGGCCACCTCATGGGGAGTGCCTCCGCGCAACGTGCCGCCGTTGCCCACATAAGGGCCTTCGGTACCTTCGCGGACCACAATGAAATCGATGGTGCCGGGGTTTGCCAGGGGGCTGCCGACGGTTCCGTACAAGCGGGACGGGCGCAGGTTCACGTAGTGGTCCAGACTGAAACGGAGCTTGAGCAACATCTCGCGTTCAATGATGCCCGAGGGGATGCGGGTATCGCCGGGAGCGGCGCCCACTGCGCCAAAGAGAATGGCATCGCGGGTGCGCAGATCGGCCAGGACCTCATCCGGCAGGGTCTCGCCGGTCTCAAGCCAGTGCTGGGCACCAAGCTTGTAGTTTGTCAGCTCGAGGGCAACGCCTTCAGCGGCGACAGCCTTTTCCAGAACCTTGACGGCTTCGGCGATGACCTCGGGGCCAATGCCGTCGCCAGGGATGACAGCGAGATTGATGGACGTTGCACTCATGCTTCTATCTAGCCAAGCAATCCACATGCTGGTCAAAATCGTCTCACTCCTCGAACACCCGCCGTTAGCAATGCGCAGGGAGTCTCAGACCAGGGCATGATGCCCGTGCCGGGACCCAGCGCATAGAGTCATAGCGTGGATAGAAGGCACGCAGCGTACGAATGGTTCCGGATCAACCGCTTCAAAGTGGACATGACGGCAACCTGCCTGCTGATTCTCCTCTTCGGTCCGGTGTATCTGGTGGCAGATAGGCCTTGGCTTTTCCTCCTGTCCTGCAGCCTCCTGTTCCCCCTCGCTTGGCGCCGGACGCGCCCGGCGGTGGCGGCCGGCGTCGTCATCCTGGTATGCCTCATCCAATGGGCTGTGGCCGCAGAACCCGTGGCGGGCCAGATCGCGGTGCCGCTGGTCATCTACGCGACGGCTGCTTACGGACCCGCGTGGGCGAGCCGGACAGTTCTATTGGCCGGCCTCCTGGGTGGGGTCATGCTCACAACCCGGCTCTTTTCCACTACCGCCGAATCCGGAATTCTCGGCCTTACCATAGGCGCGCTCTACACCGTGCTCATCTGGATGTTGGTGTTGGTGAGTTGGACGCTTGGAGACCTCACGCGCGTCCGCCGGCTTCAGCTTCAGGCACTGGAGGACCGGACACGCAGGCTCGAAGTGGAACAGATGCAGGAGCGGAAACTGGCTGCTGCAGATGAACGCTCCCACATTGCCCGTGAGATGCACGACATCGTGGCGCATTCGCTGTCCGTCATCATTACCCAGGCGGACGGAGCACGTTACGCTGCTGCAGCGAAACCCGAGCTGGCCACCGAAGCCCTGGCCACCATCGCAGCCACGGGCCGGGACTCCTTGGGCGAGATGCGAAGACTGCTGGGGGTCCTCCGCTCCGACGACGACTCCCCTACGCGTCCACAACCCCGGCTTTCGGACCTGGACGAACTCCTCCTCGGATTCCGCGCTGCCACCCTCCAGATCACTTTTGAACAGACCGGAGTCCCCCGCCGTCCCCTCCCCGCCGGAGCCGAACTCACCGCCTATCGAATTATTCAGGAAGCACTCACCAACGTGATGAAACACGCCGGACCCAAGGCGACGGCGGGCGTCACCCTCACGTGGCAGGCCCGCGGACTGCAGTTGGACATCCTCGACGACGGCCGGGGTGCCGCTGCCGATCCACCCACCGCCGGTGGTGGTAACGGACTGCCGGGAATGGGCGAGCGGGTCTCCCTCTACGATGGTTCCTTGACCGCAGGCCCGGTGCAGGGCGGCGGTTTCCGCGTGTCCGCTTTCATCCCTTATTCGGAGGCCTAGCCATGACTGAACTTCCCGCGCCCATTCGGGTGGCTCTCGTTGATGACCAACAATTGGTACGGTCCGGTTTTGGCATGCTGATCAATTCCCAGCCGGATCTTGAAGTGGTTGCTGAGGCGGGAAACGGGATCGAGGCCGTCCAGGCCCTCAGCGCCACCGCCGCGGATGTGGTCCTGATGGATGTGCGCATGCCGGGGATGGACGGCATTGAAGCAACCCGACGCATTCTGGAACAAGCTGCGGCGCAGCCCTCCGGCTCCCAACGGGCTGAGATCAAGATCGTAGTCCTCACCACGTTCGATCTGGATGAGTACGCTTTGGCCGCCATCCAAGCAGGTGCCAGCGGCTTCCTCCTGAAGGACGCCCCGCCGGAGGAACTGCTCGAGGCCATCCGCACCGTTTACCGCGGCGACGCCGTGATTGCCCCTTCCACCACCCGGCGGCTGCTTGACCACGTGGCACCCCTCCTGAGGACCCAAACCCCTGAACAGACTGAACATGCTGCCGCCGTGGAGCGCCTGACCACCAGGGAGCGTGAGGTGTTCCAACTGATCGCACAGGGTCAGTCCAACCCGGAAATTGCAGCGGGACTTTTCCTTTCCGAAGCCACGGTAAAAACCCACGTGGGCCATATCCTGGCAAAGCTTGGCGCCAGGGACCGCGTTCAGGTTGTGGTCATTGCCTATGAGACCGGTGTTGTGGCCCCGGGCACTTAGAAGTTCAGACCACGGTATGAGGAAGCCGCCGGGATAATGGGACCACCGCCCGATCCTGCAGGGCATGGCTGAAACATAGCGTGGAACCATGACAACTTTCACGTCTCTCCCCCACCCCTCAGGACCCCGCCCACCCTCAGGTTCGGACGGTACCACTGCCCCTCCAGCGGTCGAGGCCCATGAGCTGAGCAAAAGCTACGGGCGTGCCGATACCACTGTCACCGCCCTGAACAAGGTCTCCGTGAGCTTCGACGCCGGAAAGTTCACTGCCATCATGGGCCCATCCGGTTCCGGCAAGTCAACGCTGATGCACTGCCTTGCCGGGCTGGATACTGCGGATTCCGGGAAGATCGTGTTGGGCGGCACCGAGCTGACCGGGCTCAACGACCGCCAACTCACCGCCCTCCGCCGCGAGCGGATCGGCTTCGTTTTCCAAGCGTTCAACCTGGTCCCGACTTTGACTGCCGAGCAGAACATCACACTGCCGCTGGCTTTGGCCGGAAGCACGGCCGACGCGGGATGGCTGGATACCGTTGTCAGCACCCTGGGGCTCAAGGACCGGTTGAAGCATCGGCCACATGAGCTGTCCGGAGGCCAGCAGCAGCGCGTGGCTGTTGCCCGCGCGCTGCTGACGCGTCCCGACGTCGTGTTTGGGGACGAACCCACCGGCAACCTCGACTCGAGGGCCGGCGGCGAAGTCTTGGCGTTGTTGCGCCGAAGCAGCCAGGAAATGGGGCAAACCATCATCATGGTCACCCACGATCCTGTTGCGGCGAGCTATGCGGACCGCGTGGTGCTGATGAGCGACGGAGGCTTGGTGGGTGAGATCAACCAACCCACGGCTGATTCTGTGCTGACCGCCCTCGGCAAGCTGGGGGCCTGAGGCATGTTGCGGGTTGCCCTGTCCCAATTGACCACTCATGCCCGGCGGTTCGTCGCCATTGGGTTGGCGGTCATGTTATCCGTCATGTTCCTTTCGGCCACCCTCATGGTTGGCGCGAGCACCAACGCGTCCTTGGGCGCGAGCATCGGCGAGGCGTACCGCAATGCGGACCTTGTTGCTACGTCCAAGAACGGGGAGCCTTTCACGCAGGCGGCGGTGGATGCGGCGGCTTCCTCACCATCAGTGGAGGAAAGCTACGCCGAGCGTTCCACTTACGTAACCTTCGAGGCCGGTGGTGGTGAACAGTACGGGCGTCTGCGCAATGCGGCGCCGGCTTCCCTTGATGGAGCTGTGCTGTCCTCCGGTTCCATGCCGTCGAAGGCCTTGGAAGCGGTGATTGATGTCAAGACGGCTGAGCACCTGGGGCTGACCGTCGGCAGCACCTTGGAACTGCGCGGTGCAGGACCGGTGAAGGCGGCAAAGGTCACCATTTCGGGTCTGACGAAGGCAACGAACGATCCTTTCTCCTCCTCGGCTGCCCAACTGGTGGGTTCCGAGTCAGTACTGAACGCCGTCCAGGACGCGGGCGCCGGATACTCCGGGCTGCAATTCACCCTCATGCCCGGCGAAGACGTCAATGCCGCCAAGGACTTCATCTCCCACCGCATGGAAGCAGCAGGCGCCGTTGAGCCCATGCTGGAAACGGCGCAGGAGAAGGTCACCTCCACTGTGGCCATGCTCAGTGCCGGACAGGATCAGCTGACCGTTGTGCTGCTGGCCTTCGCTGGCGTGGCCATCCTCGTCTCCACGTTGGTGGTAGCCAATACTTTCTCCGTCTTGGTGGCCCAACGGACAAGGGAGTTGGCCTTGCTACGCTGCCTTGGCGCGGGCCGGGCCCAGATCCGTGGATCCGTAATGGTGGAAGCGCTGGTGGTCGGTTTCATTTCCTCGGTGGTGGGCGTCCTCGCTGCCACTGGTCTGATGACGGGCTTGATTGCCTGGGCCAAGTCCCAACCCGAACAGGCCTTCGCCACGTTGGCGGTACCGCCGTCGGCCATTATCGTCGGGCTGGTGGCTGGAACATTACTAACCGTTGTGGCTGCACTGGTACCCGCGAAGGCGGCCACAGCCGTGGCTCCGCTAGCGGCCCTCCGCCCGGCCGACGACGCCTCCGTAGGCAATCGACGAGGCAAGGTTCGCCTGGTGTTTGGCCTGGTGGCACTGCTGGGCGGAACCGCCTTGCTGGTCTATGGCAGCATGACTGTTTCCTTGATGGTGGCGCTGCTTGGCGGTGCAGCCTCGTTCGTGGGCATCCTGCTGTGCTCCACCCTTTTCATCCCCTCAGTGGTGGCGATGGCGGGGCGACTGGCGGCACCGGCCGGGGTACCCGGCAAACTTGCCGCCGTCAACGCGACCCGAAACCCGGCCCGGACCTCAGCCACTGCCGCAGCCTTGCTGATCGGCGTCACCCTGGTGTCCCTCATGATGACAGGGGCAGCTACCTCCAGGCAGGCGTTCAACGACACCTTGGCTGAAAACTATCCGGTGGACTTGTCCGCTCAGACCGCAGTGGACGCCGGTAACCCTGCTCAGGCGTTATCCCGGATCAAAGCGCTCGACGGCGTCAGCACTGCAGTGCTGCTGCAGCCTCTGGGAACGCTGAATGATGAGGCGACACCCGACGGCGGCAGGACCATCTATGGGCTCTCCGCCGCCGACGCTGAATCGGTGCTGCGCGACACCCACCTGAAGCCGTCCGTAGGAACCGTCTACCTGCCCGAGGATTCTCCGCAAGGCCCTGCAAGCATCACGACGGCGGTGGGTACCGTTTCCCTGGACGCCAAGGTCCTGCGTACCCGTCATGTACCTGCCTTTGTGGAAACCTCGAGCATCGCTTCTGGCGCACTACCTGAAACGCCGGGCATGGTGTGGGTAAAACTGGACGATTCCGTGTCCGGGGATCGCGTGCAGGCCATCCAGAAGGAGATCGCCGCAGCATTGGGTGTGCATGAGCGCACTGTCAGCGGCGCAGCCATTGAACGCGTGACCTTCAACAGCATCATCGACGTCCTGTTGTTGGTGGTTACAGGGCTCCTCGGGGTGGCAGTGGTGATCGCCTTGATCGGCGTGGCCAACACCTTGTCCCTTTCAGTCCTGGAGCGGACACGTGAGAACTCATTGCTGCGTGCCTTGGGGCTGACCAGGGGCCAACTTCGCGGAATGCTGGCCATCGAGGCAGTCCTCGTTGCGGGCGTGGCCGCAATCCTCGGGGCAGGCATGGGCATCGTTTACGGCTGGCTCGGCGCGCAGGCAACCCTGGGAGGCGTGGCCACTGTTGTCCCGGCGGTGCCGTGGGTCCAGGAGGCGGCTGTCTTTGGAGTAGCCGTGGTGGCCGGTCTCCTTGCTTCCGTGGTTCCTGCCCGGCGGGCTGCTCGATTGTCTCCGGTGGAGGGACTGGCCACAGCCTGAATCGCGCTTTCACATCATCACGCCAAACGAGAATCGCTCTCTCACTCCCCGCGGTCATACCGATGGGAAGTGAGAGAGCGATTCCTCTTAATGGATGTTATGTGAGGGAGGGTTTACGCCTCGGCGGGTTCTTCGTAGCGCGGGAAAACAGGAGCTGGCGCCGGGAGTTGTGTTCCGGCAACTATGGGCGTTGCAATCGCGGCGAACTGGCGCGATTCGCCTTCCGGCTGTCCCAGAACCTCAAGGAGCTTCGCGGACGACGACGGCATCACCGGCTGGGCGAGGATCGCCACAATGCGGACAACCTCCAAGGTGACATACAGGACGGTGTTCATGCGCTCAACATCGGTCTTGCGCAGCACCCACGGAGCCTGCTCCGCAAAATACGCATTGGTATCGCCCAAGACAGTCCAGATCGCTTCGAGCGCACGGCTGAATTCCTGTTTGTCGAAGGCGGCACGCGCAGTGTCCAGCAACTGCCCGGCCTGCGCCAGCAAAGCGTTGTCCTCGGCCGTGAATTCGCCGGGAACCGGGACCTTGCCTTCACAGTTCTTTGCCACCATGGACAGCGAACGCTGGGCAAGGTTGCCGAAGTTGTTGGCGAGGTCAGAGTTCATGCGGCCCACGATTGCTTCGTGGTTGTAGTTGCCATCTGCGCCGAAAGGTACTTCCCGGAGGAAGAAGTAGCGGCACTGATCCAAACCGTACTGGGCCACGAAATCCTGCGGCGCAACAACGTTGCCCAAGGACTTGGACATTTTCACGCCATTGTTGGTGAGGAAACCGTGGATCATGACGCGTTCGGGCAGTTCCAGCCCTGCGCTCATGAGGAAGGCGGGCCAGTAGATCGCATGGAAGCGTGAGATGTCCTTGCCGATCACATGGACGTCTGCGGGCCAGAACTTCTTAAAGGACTCCGAGTCGATGTCCGGGTAGCCCACACCGGTGAGGTAATTGGTCAGGGCGTCAACCCAGACGTACATGACGTGCTTCTCATCGCCGGGAACCGGGACGCCCCAGTCGAACGTGGTGCGGCTGATGGACAGGTCTTCCAGGCCTCGGCGGACGAAGCTGATGACCTCGTTGAAGCGGGACTGCGGCGCGCCGAACTCGGGCTGCTCCTCGTAGAGGGCGAGCAGCTTTTCCTGATAGTTGGAGAGCCGGAAGAAGTAGCTTTCCTCAGCTGTCCAGGTAACCAGGGTGTCCGTTTCCTTGGAATAGCGGAGCCCGTCCTCCTTCACCACGGTGTCGTCCTCGACGTAATATGCTTCGTCGCGGACGGAGTACCAGCCCTCGTACTTGGACAGGTAGATGTCGCCGTTGGCTTCCATCTTTTTCCAAATGGCCTGTGAGGCGGCGTAGTGGTCCTGGTCCGTGGTTCGGATGAAGCGGTCGTGGGAGATCCCCAAATCCTGGCTCATCTGCTTGAAGGCTGCCGAGTTGCGGTCAGCGAGCTGTTTGGCAGTAATGCCTTCCTTCTCGGCCGACTGCTGCATCTTGAGTCCGTGCTCGTCCGTTCCGGTCATGAAGAACACCTCATGGCCGTCAAGGCGCTTGAAGCGTGCCATGGCATCAGTGGCAATGACCTCATAAGCGTGGCCGATGTGCGGCACGCCATTGGGGTAGCTGATTGCGGTGGTGATGTAGAACGGGGATTTCTCTGGAGACGTCACTCTAAGAAGTTACCTTTTTTCGGGATGGAATAGCTTAGTTAAGTTCGGTCAGCGTATCGCTGAGCCGTACCAGCTCGTGATCGTGGGATGCAACCAGAACGGCAATGCCATCGCTGGTGGTGTCCTTGAGGATCCCGATGATGCGGTTGGCAGCCGCACGGTCGAGGCTGGCTGTGGGCTCATCCACTACAAGCACGCGGGTTCCCAGAATCAGGGCGCGGGCGATGGCTACGCGTTGGCGTTCGCCACCGGACAGCTGCGCTGGACGGTGCCGCATACGGCGGCCGAGGCCCACCAGATCCAGGAGGTCCTTGGCCATCTCGGTACGCTGTTCCACTTCGCCATCGGGTACAGCGGGGAGCAGGACATTCTCCAAGGCGCTCATACCGTCAATCAAGGCGCCGCCCTGGTCCACGTAACCGATCAGTGCGCGGCGACGGTCCGCGATCTCGTCGTCCCCCATGGCGTCCAGCGGCTGGCCCTCCCAGAAGACCTTTCCCGACGTCGGGAGCGTGAGTCCGGCGCTGACCGTCAGGATGCTGGTCTTACCGGAGCCGCTTCGTCCCGCGATACAGTGCATCTCGCCCGAATGGAGGGTGAGGTTGAAGTCGTCCACAACATCGACTTCCTCGGCGCCGCCTTTGTCGCCACCATAGTGGATGGTGACCCGGCTCAGTTCAAGGGGTGTTGCGTGATCCGTGGCCCTCACGATGGTGTTGGCACGGGTCTGCAATGACTCTTCCGCGGATCCCGGGGTAGCCGTCAGCTCGGGGTTGAGGTTGTCAGTCATTTGACTACTTTCGTTGCAATCGGAATCCAGCAAATTACGGCCAGCAGACCGGCCAGCCCGGCCCAAAGAGCCGCATATGGTGCCAGGAGCAGTCCCAGCCCCAGGGCGCCGAGGACACCCAGGGGAAGTGCCACGGTGCCCACAAGTGCGTTTTCAAAGAAGCGAACCTGGCCAAGCATGTCCGGGTTCCAGCCCATGGCACGCAATGTACCGAGGTACTCGCGTTTGGCATGGAGTTCGAACCGGCCGGTGACCAAGGTCAGGAGGAGCCCAACAACTACCCCGAAGACAGCAAGGATGACACTCGGCAAGGCGATGCTTGCTGCGGCCAGACCACTCAGGGCACTGGCGCCGGCAGCCCGGGGAATGTCTATCAGGAGTGAAATCAGGGCACCCACCGCAGCACCGAACACACCCACGGCCACAGCAAGGGAGATGGAGTTGAAGCGGTTGGTGGTCAACTGCCTGTTGGCAAATGTCAGGGGCGAGTCCACAGTCACCAGGCGTTCGTCGTGCTGTGGTTCCTGATCAATGACCACGCGGTGTCGCAACTGCTGGGCGGCCAGCAACGCTGCGCCACTGTAGATGACCAGCATGGTCACCGAGACGATCACGGTGGCTATGTTCCAGCTGAGCAAGCTCAACACGAGGCCTACGGCAGCCAAGGCTGCGGCACCCACGGCGAACTCTTCCAGTACCCAGGATCGGATGCGCTTCTGTGTCCAGCCCATGGCGCGGAGGATTCCGGCTTCACTCCGGCGCTGGCGGATGTAGCTCACGGTGGAGGCACCCGTCAGGAGGGTGGCGCCAAGAAGCGTCAGGAACAGCAGGGTGATGTTGGTTCCGGTGAGGGAGCCGGAGACGGCGTCGGCAGCGTCCTGGCGAACCCACGACTGTTGCACGGTGCCCAGCGGCGACTCCTTGCCGGCGTCGTCCTTGCTGTAGCCGGGAACAAAGATGTTGGCGTCCTCGCGGGCAGAACCGGCCACCACTGTGGCCTCGAGGCCGAGCTCACGGATCTGGGTGGCAAGTTTTTCCACCTCGGGCTGCGCCGTCTTCCAGTTGCCGCTTGCCGATGCCTTTACGCGGATCGCGTCAATGACGTCGGCGTTGGTGTCGTAACCACGCGCCGCCGCCAGGCCGTAGTAGTCGGTAATGGCACCGGCGGACTGGCTGACCAGCCCCGTAGCGCTCAAGGACGGCTTCAGTTCCGTGCCCTGCACCTCTTTGCCTTCAGCATCCTTGCTCAAGGTCATGGGAGTGGGGTCATAGCCGCCCAGGGGAAGCTTGTTGACGTCCCCGGCAGCGGCCTTCACCGCGGCGGGGTCAAAAGTTCCGTACACCATAGGCAGAGGCGTAGCCGGCTTCTTGCCCGTTTCCAGGTCTTCCCGGTAGGAACGCTCGTCTACGGGCTTACGCTGTGTCTGGTCCACGGGCACCCCGAAGGAGGACTTCTCCGGCAGACGATTGACCGTTACCCAATCCCCCGGCGTAGCACTCTTGTCCGTTGCTCCGTTGGCGGCTTCATCGCCGTCCTGATACTGCGGAGCGGCAGCGAATGCCGTGCTCCAGGTGGCCGGGTTGTACAGGCCCTGGCTAAAGGAAGCCGTGCTGCCCAGCAGTTGGCTGTGGTCAGTGGATCCCGGCCATTCGAGGGCAAACGGGGACTTGGACACGAACGGCAGGTAGTCCTTGTCCAAGGACCGCGTTACGGTGCCGACTTCATTGACCACCTTGCCGCTTGCGTCCAGTTCCTCGATCTTCACCGAGTACTGCAGGTCAAGGGAGGTACCGGAGCGAACAATCAGCGGGATGGCCTGGGAATCATCGGTCAACAGGCCGTCGCGCTTGGCTTGTTGGTACTGCGTCATCAGAGGTGCCCAGTACTTGAGCTTGACGCCCAGGAAATCCGGGCCTTCCTCCAGTTGGTCCATGCTGAGGCCGGTGGTAAAAAGACTTTCAAAGTGGCGTCCAATGGCGCCGGCATCACGGGCATCTGCCGGAGGAGCCTTCTCCAGCGGCGCCAGGAAGTCTCCTGCGGAGCCCAGGAGCGCACGCTCAGCGGCGGGGTCGACGGCGACGACGGACTCCGTCACCTCCGGCGCCAAGGGAAGCGCCACGGAGAGATTGAACAGGTTGTGCTCCGAGCCCAGCGCGGGGGCCGGGAACTTGACCCCCGTCTCGCCCTCAGGGCCGGCGATCCGGACATTGGTGCCGCCGGCAGTCTTTTCCTGGATCAGGCGGCCCTTGCCCAAAGTGCCTTCTGCGCTGGTCTTGAAAAGGGTCTGCTGGTTCACACCGTCAGAGCTCGTGGCAGAAGCGGTCAAACGGTACTTCTTGGGAGAATCGGACAGCACGGATTCTGCTGCAGGCCACTTGCTCGAATCCATGGCGGAGGGGTCCCCCGCAGTGATTGCGCCGGCGAGTCCGGCGTTGTACCCCAGGTAGTCCATGGCATTGAGGCGCGGAGCCTCGAGGTTCTGCGAAACACGCGAAACCAGGCTGATGGGTGCGGCCACAGCGGTTTGGCCCATGGTCCGGATCTTTTCCAGCTGTTCGAAACTGATCCCGCCCTGGCCGTTGGCGATTTCCGGCTGGATCAATGCACCGCCGTCGCCATCTTGTGACTGGTCAGGCTTTGCCTGAACCAGGATGTCGTAGAGTCCCCGCGAGTTCTCGTCCACTGTCCTGTTCAGAGCCGCCTGCGACTGGCTCTGGACGAGGACGGACAAGCACATGGCGACGATCAAAATGGCCGCGGTCAGCAGCAGCACACGGCTTCTGATGAACCTTTGGACGGCGTTCATTGGGCTCCCTGAGACCTTGATTGCGGGCGCGCACACATGCTCCGTGATTCCTCAAAGGCGCAGAGGGATACCGGGCTGTATGTGCAAAAAGTTGTGGCCGGCCTGCTGCCGGATCCGAATTTCGGACCCAGCCATTGTAAGCAGACCGGCCACTCCTGCGTGCCAGGGTGTGTCGCCGGCACGCGAACCTCACTGATAAGGATCAGTGCTAGTCCTCCAGGTCCACTTCCCGGACCATATCTGCACCGATACCGGCCTTGATGGCCTCCAGAACCTGCTGCGGAACGGAACTGTCAATGGTCAGGAGGGCCAGGACCTGGCCGCCTTCAGTCTGGCGGGCCACCTGCATGCCGCCAATGTTGATGTTGTTCATGCCCAGGATGTGGCCGATGGTTCCGATCACGCCGGGACGGTCCGCGTAGGCCACAACAACCAAGTGCTCGCTGATGGGGATTTCGACGTCGTATCCATTGACGCCCACGAGCTTCTCCACCTGCTTGGGACCCGTGAGGGTACCGGCAACGGAGATCTGCGAACCGTCGCTGAGTGCGCCACGGATGGTCAGGACATTGCGGTAGTCCTCGGCGTCCGGAGTGGTGATGAGGCGGGTGTTGATGCCGCGCTGCTCAGCGATGACCGGCGCATTCACATACGAGACCTGCTCTGTGACGACGTCCGCGAATACGCCCTTCAGTGCAGCAAGTTCAAGCACCTTGACGTCCAGTGCGGCGATCTCACCGGCTACCTCGACGTCGATCTGCGTCAGTGAAGCGTGGGTGAGCGCAGTGAAGATCCGGCCCAGCTTTTCGATCAGCGGGATGCCCGGACGGACATCCGGAGCGATGACTCCGCCGGCCACGTTCACAGCGTCCGGTACAAGCTCGCCGGCAAGGGCGAGACGGACGGACTTGGCCACCGAAACGCCGGCCTTCTCCTGGGCCTCGTCAGTGGACGCACCAAGGTGCGGGGTCACAATGACGTTGTCGAACTCGAAGAACGGCAGGTCCGTGCTGGGCTCCTTGACGAAGACGTCAACGCCGGCTCCGGCGATCTGGCCCTCCTTCAGCGCAATGTGGAGTGCTTCCTCGTCCACGAGGCCACCGCGGGCCACGTTGACCACGTAGGCGGTTTCCTTCATTTTGCGGAAGGCGTCAGCCCCGAGCATCCCCACCGTTTCCGGTGTCTTGGGCATATGGATGGTGATGAAGTCTGAATTCTCCAGAAGTTCATCCAAGGTCACCAGCTGGACGCCCAACTGGGCCGCACGGGCGGAAGTGATGTAGGGGTCGTACGCCAGGATCTGGGTGTCGAATCCCTGCAGACGCGCCGCCACCAAGGCGCCGATCCGGCCCAGGCCGATGATGCCGATCTTCTTTTCGAAGAGTTCGATTCCGGTGTATTTGGAGCGCTTCCACTCGCCGTTCTTCAGCGCGGAGCTGGCCTGCGGAATGTGGCGGGCGAGGCTGAGGATGTGGCCCACGGTAAGTTCTGCGGCAGAGACGATGTTGGACGTCGGGGCGTTGACCACCATGACGCCGGCCTGCGTGGCAGCCTTGATGTCCACGTTGTCCAGTCCTACGCCTGCACGGGCGATGACCTTGAGGTTCTTGGCTGCAGCTATGGCTTCGGCGTCCACCTGGGTGGCCGAACGTACCAGGATGGCATCGACGTCGGCAATTGCGGACAGCAGCTGGGAACGGTCAGCGCCGTCGGTCTGTCGGATTTCAAAGTCCGGGCCCAATGCCTCGACTGTGGCGGGCGAAAGTTCCTCGGCGAGGAGGACGACGGGTTTGCTGGCTGACACGGGTGGCACCTTACTTTGGACAACTTTGGGACAGAACTGGACAAGGAGCGGATGCGTGGCCCGGGGCACGGCGCCGGGACCAGCCCAGAATATCGAATTCGGGCAGGGATTCCGGTGCCGGGGAGGGATGTTACGGCCGGACCGGTAGCTGTTGTGAAGAAGTTCACAGCCAAGGCTGCTGAGCAAATCGGTGGAGAACGACGGGTAAAACGGCGACGCCCGCCCGGCTGTGTTGGCCGGACGGGCGCCGTGCAGGGCATGCGCCGCGGGGCTCATGCACTAAAGGATCAGCGGGCTGCGGAACCTTCGACGTAGTCGGCGTCCTGCTGCTGCCAGGAGAAGAGGGAGCGCAGTTCGCGGCCTACCTCTTCGATGGGGTGCTGCTCTGCCTTGGCACGCAGTTCCTTGAACTCGGCGCCGCCGTTGTCCTGATCGTCAATGAAGCGCTTGGCAAAAGCACCGCTCTGGATGTCCGCGAGGACAGCCTTCATGTTTTCCTTCACCTCGGGGGTGATGACGCGCGGGCCGGAGACGTAGTCGCCGTACTCTGCGGTGTCGGAAACGCTCCAGCGCTGCTTGGCAATGCCGCCCTCCCACATGAGGTCAACGATGAGCTTGAGCTCGTGGAGAACCTCGAAGTAGGCGATCTGCGGCTGGTAGCCGGCTTCGGTCAGGGTCTCGAAGCCGTACTGGACGAGCTGGGAGACACCACCGCAAAGGACGGACTGTTCGCCGAAGAGGTCGGTCTCGGTCTCTTCGGTGAAGGTGGTCTTGATAACGCCGGCGCGGGTGCCGCCAATTGCCTTGGCGTAGGACTTTGCCAGGTCCCATGCGGAACCGGAAGCGTCCTGCTCAACGGCGATGATGTCCGGGATACCACGACCAGCTTCGAATTCGCGGCGAACGGTGTGGCCGGGAGCCTTCGGAGCGATCAGGATGACGTCAACGCCGGCCGGGGCTTCGATGTAGCCGAAGCGGATGTTGAAGCCGTGTGCGAAGGCAAGTGCCTTGCCCTCGGTCAGCTTGTCCTTGATGGAATCGTTGAAGATCGAGCGCTGGTGCTGGTCCGGTGCCAGGATCATGATGACGTCTGCCCATTCGGCAGCGTCCGCAACGTTCTTGACCGTGAAGCCTGCATCTTCTGCCTTGGCGGCCGACTTGGAGCCGTCCTTCAGGGCAATAACGACCTCGACGCCGGAATCGCGCAGGTTCAGCGCGTGGGCGTGGCCCTGGGAACCGTAGCCAACGATCGCTACTTTGCGGCCCTGGATGATCGACAGGTCTGCGTCGTCGTCATAGAACATTTCAGTCACTTGCGTAACTCCTCTTGAGTGGTTTCTTAGATATTGATTGTGGTGCTGCGGTACTGGACGCACTGCTCACGCGGAGCGGAGCGCCCTGTCACTCATGGAGCGGGATCCCCGTCCAACGGCCAAGGTGCCGGACTGCACGATTTCACGGATGCCGAACGGCTCGAGCACTGACAAGAGCGCAGCGAGCTTCTCGGGGGTACCGGTTGCCTCAATCACCAACGAGTCTGTGGAGACGTCGACGACTGCGGCACGGAACAGGTCTGCAGCTTGGGTAACCTGCAGACGTGTCGCGGCATCCGCACGTACCTTGACCAGGATGTGGTCACGTTGTACGGAAGATTCGGAAGTCAGCTCAACGATCTTGATCACGTTGACCAACTTGTTGAGCTGCTTGGTGACCTGCTCAATGAGGTCGCCGTCGGCGTCGACGACAACCGTCATGCGGGACATGCCTGGAACCTCGGTGGGTCCCACAGCAAGGGAATTGATGTTGAATGCACGCCGGGCGAAGAGGCTGGCCACGCGGGTCAGCACGCCGGGCTTGTCTTCGACCAGAACGGACAGTGTGTGACGGCTCATGCCTAGTCCTCCTCTTCCCATTCCGGGGTCATGTTGCGGGCAACCTGAATCTGGTCATTGCTGACGCCCGAAGGCACCATGGGCCACACCATCGAGTTGGGGCTGACGACGAAGTCGATGACCACGGGGCGGTCATTGATTTCGAGCGCCTTCTGGATGGTGGCGTCGATGTCTTCGTCGCGCTCACAACGCAGTGCTGCGCAACCATAGGCATCAGCCAGTTTCACGAAGTCCGGAATCCGGACGGTGTCATGGCCTGTATTCAGATCAGTGTTTGAATAGCGGCCCTCGTAGAACAGCGTCTGCCATTGGCGGACCATGCCCAGGGAGGAGTTGTTAATGATGGCAACCTTGATGGGGATGTTGTTGATGGCGCAGGTGGCCAGCTCCTGATTGGTCATCTGGAAGCAGCCGTCACCGTCGATGGCCCACACCACGCGGTCCGGTTCACCAACTTTGGCGCCCATGGCTGCCGGAACCGAGTATCCCATGGTTCCTGCGCCGCCGGAGTTCAGCCAGGCGTGAGGGCGTTCGTACTTGATGAACTGCGCCGCCCACATCTGGTGCTGGCCTACGCCGGCTACGTAGATACCTTCGGGACCGGTGAGCTCACCGATGCGCTTGATGACGCGCTGCGGTGCGGTGAGGCCGTCTTCAGGCTCGGTCCAGCCCAAGGGGTAGGTATCCCGCAGGTTGCCCAGGAAGGCCCACCAGGAATCCAGGTCCGGAGTCCCGCTCAGTTCGAACTGCGTCTTCACGGCTTCGGTGAGTTCGGGAATGATTTCCTTGACGGAACCAACAATGGGGACGTCGGCAGTGCGGTTCTTGGAGATTTCCGCGGGATCGATGTCAGCGTGGATGACCTTGGCAAACGGGGCAAAGGTCTTCAGCACACCGGTGACGCGGTCATCAAACCTGGCTCCGAGGGTGATCAGGAGGTCGGCCTGCTGGAGGGCGGTAACGGCGGAGACGGAGCCGTGCATGCCGGGCATCCCCACGTGCTGCGGATGCGAATCCGGGAAAGCACCACGGGCCATCAGGGTGGTGACCACGGGAGCACCGGTAGCCAGCGCAAGTTCCATGAGCTCTGCTGAGGCATGGCCCTTGACCACACCACCGCCCACGTAGAGGACCGGCTTGCTGGAGGCAGCGATCAGCTTGGCAGCTTCGCGGACCTGCTTGTTATGGCCCCGCACCACGGGACGGTACCCGGGCAGGTCCACCTTGGGCGGCCAGGAGAAGGTCATCTGGCCCACCTGGGCATCCTTGGCGATGTCCACCAGCACAGGGCCCGGGCGGCCCGTGGATGCCAGGTGGAACGCTTCTGCCATAACGTGCGGGATGTCGTTGGGGTCAGTGACCAGGAACGAGTGCTTGGTGATGGGCATCGTGATTCCCACGATGTCCGCTTCCTGGAAGGCATCGGTGCCGATGACTCCACTGGATACCTGGCCGGTAATGGCAACCATGGGCACGGAGTCCATGTGGGCGTCCATGATGGCGGTAACGAGGTTGGTGGCACCGGGTCCCGAGGTGGCGATGCAAACGCCAACCCGTCCGGTAACCATGGCGTAGCCTTGCGCGGCGTGGCCGGCTCCCTGTTCGTGACGGACCAGGATGTGATTCATGCTGGAGGCCATCAAGGGGTCGTAGGTGGGCAGGATCGCGCCACCGGGCAAACCGAAAATATCGTCCACGCCGAGTTCTTCGAGCGAGCGGACAATTGCTTGCGAGCCGGACATCACCGTTGGGGGTACAACGGTGTTCGGCCCAAGTACAGGAGAGAGAGGTGCAGCAGCGTCGACGACGACGGCCTCAGCCGTACGGTCGACCTTTTCCGGAGCTTTGTGGGCTCCAGCGGACTTTGCAGCCATCAGCGAGGGGCTGATCGGCGATCCTTTGCTCATCGGACTCTTCCTTAGTGGATCTTCAATAGATGGATCTTGCTTCGGGGGAATAAAAAAACCCCTCAGCCTTCCGGCTCTTCGAGGGGTTTGCGCGTGACGGTTCGTTACCAGTCGGGCTAAGCCACGCGCTTGGTAAGGACGACGACGCCGACGGTAACGAATGTGATCATGCGTTCAGTGTTCCCTCTAAGTGAGATACGTGTCAATTGACCACTATCGTATCTCACTATTTGGACAGCGATGTCCGCCTGCCGGACTCCGGCTGTCTGGTGACAACCGGAGTCCATAACAGGAATTAGCCGCAGTACGCCCCGGTGGATGCACTGTGGACGAGTTTGGCGTACTTGGCAAGCACACCCTTGGTGAATTTGGCGGGAAGCGGCTCCCAGCCCTCCTTGCGGGCTTCGAGCTCCGCCTCGTCCACGAGGAGGTCGAAGGACCGGGCAGCGATGTCCACACGGATACGGTCGCCGTCCTTCACAAAGGCAATGGGCCCGCCGTCGACGGCTTCGGGTGCCACGTGCCCGATGCAAAGGCCTGTTGTTCCTCCCGAGAAGCGGCCATCTGTCAGCAGCAGGACATCTTTGCCAAGGCCTGCGCCCTTGATGGCTCCGGTAATGGCCAGCATTTCACGCATTCCCGGCCCGCCCTTGGGTCCTTCGTAGCGGATGACAACGACGTCCCCCTTGCTGATTTCGCCGTTATCCAACGCGCTGAGGGCACCCTGTTCCCGCTCGAAGACACGAGCAGTTCCTTCAAAGACGTCGGCGTCAAAGCCGGCACTCTTCACTACGGCGCCTTCGGGGGCCATGGATCCGTGAAGGATGGTGATGCCGCCGGTCTTGTGGATGGGGTTGTCCAGGGCGCGCAGGATCTTGCCATCCAGATCCGGCGGGTTGATCGAGGCGAGGTTCTCAGCGAGCGTCTTGCCGGTAACGGTGAGGCAGTCACCATGCAGCAGTCCGGCGTCGAGCAGTGCCTTCATGATGACCGGAACGCCACCGATCTTGTCGACGTCGGTCATAACGTAGCGGCCGAACGGCTTCAGGTCCCCCAGGTGCGGGATTTTGTCGCCGATGCGGTTGAAGTCGTCCAGCGTCAGCTCAACTTCGGCTTCGCGGGCGATCGCAAGCAGATGCAGCACGGCGTTGGTGGAGCCGCCGAAGGCCATGGTGACGGCAATGGCGTTCTCGAACGCCTTTTTGGTCATGATGTCGCGGGCCGTGATACCCAGGCGCAGAAGGTTGACTACCGCTTCGCCGGACTTGCGGGCGAAATCATCGCGACGGCGGTCTGCCGAGGGTGGGGCAGCTGAACCCGGCAGGGACATGCCCAGGGCTTCGCCGATGCACGCCATGGTGTTGGCCGTGTACATGCCGCCGCAGGCGCCTTCGCCGGGACAGATGGCCTTCTCGATGCGCGTGAGGTCTTCCATGCTCATTTTGCCGGCGGCGCAGGCACCCACTGCTTCGAAGGCATCAATGAGGGTAACCTCCTTCTCCGAGCCGTCTTCCAGCTTGACCCAGCCGGGCATGATGGAGCCTGCGTAAAGGAAGACCGAGGCAAGGTCCAGGCGGGCAGCAGCCATGAGCATGCCCGGAAGGGACTTGTCACAGCCGGCCAGGAGTACCGAGCCGTCGATGCGCTCGGCCTGCATCACTGTTTCCACGGAGTCTGCAATCACCTCGCGGGAAACCAAGGAGAAGTGCATGCCCTCGTGACCCATGGAGATTCCGTCCGAGACGGAGATGGTGCCGAACTGCATGGGAAAACCACCGCCTGCATGGACGCCTTCCTTGGCGCCTTGGGCGAGGCGGTTCAGGGAAAGGTTGCAAGGTGTGATCTCGTTCCAAGAACTGGCAACGCCAATCTGCGGTTTGGCAAAGTCGTCATCGCCCATGCCCACCGCACGGAACATGCCACGGGCAGGTGCTGCGTGGATGCCGTCGGTCACCACCCGGCTGCGGGGTTTGATGTCCGGGGTATTCTCTGTCGCAATCCTGGTGGTGTCAGTCATGGTCCAAAGTCTATGTGTACCGGGCGCTGCAGGACGTTGTTGCACGCCGGGTTAAGCCCGGACTTTCGATTATTGCGATTCATCGAGTTCCTTGGCGATGGCTGCCGCCTCGCTCTTGAGCATGTCCACAACCATGCCGATGGTGGCCCGGGCGGCAACCTCCTGCCGCGACAAAGCCACGATGCTTCTGCTCGCTTTCACCCCTGTGAGCGGCCTAAGAACCAGGCCACGCCGTGCACTTGCCCGGGCCGTGTAGCGGGGCAAAAGGCAGATGCCGTGCCCTGCCCCCACCAAAGCCTCAAGCACTCTCAGATCCGGGTACCGCTGGCCCCTGGAGGCCTGCCTGCCCGCATGGAGTTCAATCTGGCGGAGCACGGTGTCGAAAGGGAATCCTTCAGGTACGCCGATCCACGGGTAATCAACAACATCCTGAGGGCTTAGCCTGGCTTTGGCGGACAGAGGATGACCGGCGGGCATCGCTACGTCCAGCGCCTCTTCCAGAAGCGGCACTACAGTCAGTCCCCTCCTCGCGAACACTTCCGGGCCGTCTACGCTATGCGCCAGGACAACGTCGTAATCGGCCACCAAGGGAGCGAAGCGGGCGGTGCCCGGGTCCTCGAAATGGGCATCAAAACTCAACCCTTCCACGGAGGCAACCCGGTGCAACACTCCGGGAAGCAGCATTTCCGCGGCACTGGGAAAGAAGGCTGCCGAGACCCTCGTTTGCCAACCTTTCCGGTAGGTGTCAATGGTGGACTCGGCCCGTGCCATGGCAGTGGCTATATCCGATGCCGCAGCCGCCATGGCCAGCCCCGCTTCCGTAAGCTGAACTCCGCGGCCCACCTTTTCCACCAGGACGACGCCAATCTCCGCCTGCAATGTTTTCAGCTGCTGCGAAACCGCCGACGCCGTGACGTTCATGGCCTCGGCGGTGGCGCCAACACTTTGCCGGTCTGCCAATTCGCGCAGAATCTGCAGCCTTTTGAAGTCCATGGAGCCAGACTAGGCGACTGAAGGGAAATACCCCGCCCCGAATTATTCCCCGCGCCCGTATAGTCAGGAAACTGATAATTTCGGGCGAAGCAGCAGGTCAAACGCTGGACAGCCCAATTGCAGGCACGTAACGTCGGGAATACCACGAGCTGCACCCCTGTGAGCAGAAGGGCCTTCACCATGGACTGGTTAATTTGGGTCATTGTCATTGTTTTGGTTGTCGCGATTGTTTGGTGGCTGATGAACCGCAACAAGACGGGAAATATCGACACCCACTCACGCCAAGCTCCCGCCGATGACCGTATTTCGGGAACATCCGGCACTACCGCACCAGCAGCGATGGAGTCCGGCAACACCGGCTCCATACCGGATACCGGAGTAGCCGCAGCTGGCGTGGCGGGTTTGGCGGGGGTGACCAATCTTGGAAAGTCAGCCGCCGAGGGCAGCGGCCCAACAATGGACGAACCTGATGTCACCGACGAGACGCACGGCGCCTCCCCCGCCGGAGCTGACGTGGAGCCCGGGCCGTCTACCGTCGTCAATGATTCACCGGCGGTTGTCGCCTCTGACGTTCAGCCGGCATCAACACCAGGGCTGACCGTTGAGGAACCTGTCATCGCGTCCCCTTCCGTGGCGGAGCCTGTGATTGCGGAGCCGGTAGTGGACGAACCCGTAGTGGACACTGAGGCGAAGGTTCACGCGGCAGACGCCGGCGATGTGGATGACTGGGACGCAGGTTCTCCGGCCGCCTCTGCCCCGGAGGCTTATGGGGAAGCGCGTATGGACGCAGAAAGCACGGACTCTGCGGCAGACAAGGCGGAGTGGGAATCTTCATGGACGGATGCCGGCGGCGCCCCGATCCATCACCACGAGTACACCGACGCCCATTCACCCACACTGCCTGGGGCCGAGTCCGCCGCGGCCGAAGATTCGGCGGGCTCAGGTCATCTGGCCGTCGAGCACCCTTACGGTACAGGCTCCTCCAGCTCACCAGGGGACGCTTATCCCGTCAAAGCCAGCGCATCTGCCATGACTTACCACGACGAAGATACTGCGGGCTATGACGAAGCACCTGCGGATGTGTGGTTCGAATCATCCGCCCACGCCGAAGCTGCCGGCTTCCGGCCACCCCGCCGAAGCAGGCACTGAGACCCGGCCGCCGGTCAGGAATACAGAAATACGGCAGTCATGAACAAAGGCAGGCACCCTTCGGGACGTCGAAAGCGTCTGGTGCCTGCCTTTGCTCTTGCCCTGCTGCTTGCCCCGTTGCTTGTCTTGACGGCATGTACCGGCAGCCCGTCCTCGCCCGGCACCGCGGCCACACCCCGGACATCGCTAAGCCAAGGCACCACTGCTGTACCGGAAGTGGCTCAAAAGCTCGACGTCGGACTGGAGCTGCCGTGGTCGGTGGTCTTCTTGCCGGACGGCACAGCTTTGGTGTCCGAGCGCGACTCCGGCCGGATCAAGAGCATCCGAAACGGCCAAGCCACAACCGTTGGCACGGTGCCCGGCGTCGACCCTGGCGGAGAAGGCGGCCTATTGGGCTTGGCTCTTTCTCCAGACTTCGCATCGGACCGCTGGTTGTACGCATACTTCACCTCTCCGGGCGATAACCGGGTTGCGCGGATGAAACTGACCGGGGGTACAGGCGGTTCCTTGGTTTTGGGTGAGCCTGAGGTGATCTTTGCGGGAATGCCCAAGGCCTCCACGCATAACGGTGGCCGGATCCGGTTCGGCCCGGATGGATTCCTCTACGTAGGCACTGGCGACTCGCAACGCCGGGAACAGCCCCAAGACAGAAACGCCCTGGGTGGCAAGATCCTTCGGCTCACGCCCGAGGGCCGCCCTGCACCGGGGAATCCTTT
Organism: Arthrobacter sp. 9V; assembly: GCF_902506065.1. Lineage (GTDB taxonomy): Bacteria > Actinomycetota > Actinomycetes > Actinomycetales > Micrococcaceae > Arthrobacter. Next base: position 1,659,093 of record NZ_LR732912.1, on the reverse strand, counting down.
TGGCGACAATCCTGTGTACAGCTACGGGCACCGAAACGTGCAGGGACTGGCGTGGGACAGCGACGGACGTCTTTGGGCCAGCGAATTCGGCCCGGATGTGGATGACGAACTCAATCTGATCATCCCTGGAGGCAACTACGGTTGGCCCACAGTGACCGGAGCCCCGGGCCGCAGCGGCCTGATCGATGCGAAAGTGGTCTGGCCGTCTACGTCCGATGCCTCACCCAGCGGGCTCGAAATTGTTGACGGTGTTGCCTATACAGGTGCTCTTAGAGGGCAACGGCTCTGGGCGGTTCCGCTGGATGGCGAGACGGCGGGCTCGCCTGTGGCTTATTTCACAGGAGAATATGGGCGCTTGAGGGATGTTGCACGCGCTCCCGACGGTACCGTTTGGGTGATCAGCAACAACAAGAACCCTGATTTTGCGCTGATTCTGAGGCTAAGCGGGTGAAGCCACCGGCGGGGAGCCGCAGATTTCCCACTTCGGCGGAAGTCGTGTAGAGTTACATGTCGTTGCGGAGATCGCCGGAGAAAGAAAAGCTCTCGGGTGAGATCGAAATCAACAGCTGCACCTCTAGCTCAACTGGCAGAGCAATTGACTCTTAATCAATGGGTTCCGGGTTCGAGTCCCGGGGGGTGCACCAAGGAAAAGGCCTTGGAGTGAATATCACTCCAAGGCCTTTTGTGTTATTCGCTCCAGTTCTGAAAGCCAACTACATGGCGTACATCACGCCTTGCCCATTGTGGTCATTGGCCACAAAAAACTGGTGTAGAGTTTTTGTCGTTGCGGAGGTCAACGGGGAATGCGAATTCCTCTAATGGACCGAAACAATAGCCGCACCTCTAGCTCAACTGGCAGAGCAATTGACTCTTAATCAATGGGTTCCGGGTTCGAGTCCCGGGGGGTGCACCACAAGAAAAGGCTCCGGATCGTAGAGACGATCCGGAGCCTTTTTACGTTTTCTTGCCGGAGCCACCCGAAGGAAGCCCCGGCCAGGGTCTTGGGTCAGGCTTGCGGCAAATCGGTGTCTGCTTGCTCCGGCGCCGGCAGCCCGGCCAGGCCCCGGACAACGATCCGAAGTTCCTCGCGAAGCCGCGCGGTATCCACGGCAACGGGAGACAAAACATCCTGCTCAAGCTTTACAGCTTCTGCAAGTGCTGCAATACCGGCGTCAGTAAGGGTCACCACGTGACTTCGGCGGTCTGAATCGCTACGTTGCCGGGTGACATGCCCGTGCAGCTCAAGCCTTGCGAGGGTAGTACCCATCGTCTGGGCCTTGACCCGTGCAACTTCGGCCAACGCCGCCTGGGTGATGGCACCCTTGGCAGCCAACACTTGCATGGCAATGACACCGGCGTGGGTAAGACCGATGGACTTCAATTTTTCGTTCCACGAGATTTCCACCAGGCGCGCAGCTGTCGAAAGCAAGCGGGTGGTGGGCCATCTCTCCATATCTGGCATGCCGACAGTATATGCGCGGAAGCGGGGAGGACGCGGCTTCTCCCACTAAACTGAAAAATCGCGAACATTGGCAAGGAGCATATTTTGGCTGAACGACTTATCCCGGGCGACATCGCCCCGGACTTCACACTTCAGGATGAAACCGGCAAAAGCGTGAGCTTGTCGGACCTTCGCGGACACAAAACCATCCTCTATTTCTACCCTGCGGCTTCCACTCCCGGATGTACCAAAGAAGCATGCGATTTCCGCGACACGCTGGCGTCCCTGCAGGCTGCCGGATACGAAGTTGTGGGCGTCTCCCCCGATTCCGTCAAGGCACTTGCAAAGTTCGCCGAAGAAGAACAGCTGACCTTCCGGCTGCTCTCGGACGAGGACCATGCAGTAGCCGAGGCGTACGGGGCCTGGGGGGAGAAAAAGAACTACGGGCGCAGCTACATGGGACTCATCCGATCCACCTTGGTGATTGACCCCGAGGGAAAGATTTCCCTGGCCCAATACAACGTGCGCGCCACCGGGCACGTGGCCAAGCTCCGGCGGGATCTCAAGCTGGACAACTAGCGGGTACACTGGAGGCCGGTAAAGGCAGTGGCCCTCTGTTCATGCGGCTGATTGCCTGCCAGCGCGAGTGGTGAAATTGGCAGACACGCAGGATTTAGGTTCCTGTGCCTTCGGGCGTGGGGGTTCAAGTCCCCCCTTGCGCACAGATACGTAAATACCCCCGGTTGCAGGACCGGGGGTATTTTTCTCCTCAAGCAGCCGGGGGACTCCTGGAAGTGTGCTGGAAAGCGCACTCAGGACGTTCAACTAGACTGGAATGCGGTCTGGCCGAAGCCGGCCACAGCACTTCCAACCGGCTTGAGGGGACACGAGTGGCAAGCAGCAAAATGCGGCGCCTAAGCATGCAGTTCGGAGCTGCCGTACTGGCTTTGGGGTTGGCAGGGTGCACCGGAACCCCGGGACCGTCACCGTCGTCGTCCACCGGCAGTTCCCCCACTGTTGAACCGACAGCAACTTTCAATTTCGGTACAGCGTCCATGCCTTTGGGCCTTGATCCTGCCGTGACCGCCGATTCCGAGTCCTACCGGGTCACCCGCCAGGTCCTCGAAGGACTCGTGGGGGTGGATGGCGAAACAGGGCAAACCACTCCCCTCCTCGCCACGGAGTGGAAGGACAGCAACAACGGGCTCAGCTATGACTTCAAGCTTCGTTCCGGCGTGACCTTTCACGATGGCACTGCATTTGATGCAACGGCTGTATGCGCCAACTTCAACCGCTGGTTCACGTTTCCGGAAGACCTCCGGAATCAGGCGCCCGGAATTTCCTTCCAAAGCGTCTTCAAGGCTTACTCGGACCAGCCGGTGTTTTCCATCTTTAAAGAATGCAAGGTGGTCTCGGCCGGAGATGTCCGGATCAATCTGACGCGCCCGTTCACCGGGTTCCTTCAGGCACTGACGCTGCCGGCCTTCGCAATCTCATCCCCTGCCGCCATGGAGGCGCAGAAAGCCAACGTCCTTGACCAGGTACGGAACGGCCAGGCCATGTCCACCTATGCCGGCCATCCGGTAGGCACGGGACCCTATGAGTTCACCGGGTGGGATGAGAAAAAGCTCACACTGTCCAGCTACAAAGGCTATTGGGGCAACAAAGGCCAAATAGCAACCATCAACTTCATCCCCTACGATCGCGCCGAGTCACGCCAGCAGGCCCTCCTTGACGGCAAGATTGATGCCTACGACCTCGTGACCTCCGGGACCTTTGACCAATTGGTCAAAAAGGGTGTCCAGATCATCCAGCGTGACCCCTTCTCGGTGATGTATTTGGGGATCAACCAGGCCGTTGCACCACTGGAAAAGCCTGAAGTGCGCCAAGCGATCGAGATGGCGATCGACAAACAGACCTTGATCCGCAAGTTCTTCATCGACAACACGGCACAGGCATCACAGTTCGTGCCGCCCAAACTCAGCGGCTTCAACAACAACGCTCCTTCCCTCGGATACAACCCGGAGAAAGCGAAGGAGCTGTTGAAGAAGGCCGGCTACAAGGGCGAAGAGCTGAAGTTCTACTACCCGCTCAACGCAACACGGGCGTACATGCCCACTCCCGAGAAGATCTACGCGGAGCTCAGCCGCCAACTCGTCGCTGTCGGCTTCAACATCAAGCCGGTTCCCATCGACTGGGAAGACGGCTACCTCCAACGAGTCCAGTCGGCCGGCGACAGGGGACTTCACCTGCTCGGTTGGAACGGGTCCTACGCAGATGCAGACAACTTCCTGGGACCGCTCTTCGGCGAAACCCGCGCCGAGTTCGGGTACGCGGACTCAGAAGTGTTCCACAAGATAGAACGCGCGAGGGCCATGCCCGACGGCGATGACCGTAACGCGCAGTACCAGGCCATCAACGCGGAGATCGCGGCGTCCGTACCGGCTGTGCCCATTGCCTTCCCCATCTCGGCGCTGGCTCTGTCCAACAAGGTGGAAAGCTACCCGGCGTCCCCGGTCCTCAACGAAGTTTTCACAAACGTCCGCCTAAAGCCTTGACGATTCCCCGCAATTTCAGTATTGAGTCTGCGCGGGGATATTCTGTGACAGCCAGTGCCGCCGCTAACGGAGATTGATCGTGACCTTCATTTCCAAGACTCAACATGCCGACGTCGTCCTTATTGGCGGTGGAATCATGAGTGCCACCCTTGGTGCGTTCATCAAGCAACTTGAACCCACCTGGACCATCTCCCTGTTCGAACGACTCGACGAAGCAGGGCTCGAGAGTTCCGGACCCTGGAACAATGCCGGCACGGGCCATGCTGCGCTGTGTGAGCTTAACTACTCCCCCGCAGCAAAAGACGGTTCCGTGGACCCGTCCAAGGCCTTGCACATCAACGAGCAGTTCCAGCTCTCCCGCCAGTTCTGGTCCCACCTTGTGGACAGCAAGGTCATCGGGTCCCCCAAGGGCTTCATCAACACGGTTCCGCACATGAGCTTCGTGATTGGCGATGACCACGCTAACTTCCTCAAGACCCGGTACGAGGCTCTCAAGCCCAACACGCTGTTCCGCAGCATGGAGTACACCGAGGACCAGGACCAGATCGCCAAGTGGGCCCCGTTGATCGTCAAAGGCCGCGACCGCAAGCAGCGCGTGGCCGCAACGCACGCCGCTGAAGGCACCGACGTCGATTTCGGCGCCTTGACCCGTGAGCTGACGGACTACCTGCAGGGCAGCGGTGCCGAGGTCAACTACGGACATGATGTCACCAACATCCACCGCGCAGCAGGCGGTGGCTGGGATCTGTCCATCAAGCACCCCAAGTCCGGCGAGCACGGCCGCATCCACGCAAAGTTCGTCTTCGTCGGAGCCGGCGGCGGCGCACTCCACCTGCTCCAGGCATCGGGCATCCCTGAAAGCAAGGGCTACGGCGGCTTCCCCGTCTCCGGCCAGTTCTTCCGCTGCACGGACGACGCCGTCACCTCGCAGCACAGCGCAAAGGTTTACGGCCAGGCGTCCGTCGGTGCGCCGCCCATGTCCGTCCCGCACCTGGACACCCGCTACGTGGACGGTAAGCGCTCCCTGCTCTTCGGCCCGTACGCCGGGTTCTCCACCAACTTCCTGAAGACCTCAAGCTACCTGGACCTTCCGCTGTCCATCCGCCCCGGAAACATCATTCCCATGCTGGCCGTAGCCAAGGACAACATGGACCTCACCGCCTACCTCATCAAGGAGGTTGCCAAACGGCACGAGGCCAAGGTTGAGGCCCTGCGCGAGTACTACCCGGAAGCTTCCGGGGGCAATTGGGAACTGATCACTGCCGGCCAGCGTGTACAGATCATTAAGAAACACCCGCAGAAGGGTGGTGTCCTGCAGTTCGGCACTGAAGTCATTGCTTCCCGCGATGGTTCCATCGGCGCACTGCTGGGCGCTTCCCCCGGAGCGTCCACCGCTGTGCCCATCATGATTGAACTGTTGCAGAAGTCCTTCCCCAAGAACTTCAAGGGGTGGCAATCCAAGCTCAAGGACATGATGCCGGGCTACGGCGTCAAGCTCAACGAAAACCCTGACCTGGCCGCCGAACTGGAAGCAAGCACCGCCAAGTCACTGCAATTGGAAGTGGCCAACGCCATCCAAAGCTAGGCCACACCCGGGGCTGCGGCCGGTTCCCGTCAGTCGAATCGTTACGTAGACCGCAGGAGTCAATGCAATGTTCCGCTTGGCCAAACTGTCCTTGGGAAACCGGGCCCTGATCGCGCTGATCACCGTCTTTGCAGCGGTGTTCGGCGTGATCACCATGGGTTCACTCAAGCAGGAACTCATCCCCTCCATCGAGTTTCCGCAGATCACCGTGGTGACCTCCATGCCGGGCGCCTCTCCGGAGGTTGTGGACAAACAGTTGAGCCAGCCGCTGGAAACAGCATTGAACAGCGTGGAGGGGCTTGAATCCACCAGTTCAACGTCCCGCAACGGCGTTTCACAGATCACCATGGTGTTCACTTACGGGTCCAACCTGGACCGGGCGCGCAACCAGATTGACCGGGCGATCTCGAACGCAAAGCGGGTGCTGCCGGCCGACGTCGAGCCCCAATCCATCGCGGGCAACATCAGCGACTTCCCGATCGTCTATTTGGCGGTCTCCTCTGACAAGCCCCTGAGCGAACTGAATGCTGATCTCCTGCGACTCAGCGTTCCCCGTTTGCAGAAGATCGAGGGCGTCCGGGGCGCCGATGTGACCGGCGGTTCCAGCCAGCACATCCTGATTAAGCCACGAGCTTCGGATCTGGCAACCAGCGGAGCATCTGTCCAGTCCATCAGCAATGCGCTGAAGAACAACGGCACGTTGGTCCCTGTGGGCACCATTGAAGATCAGGGCAAGACCCTGTCCCTCCAGCTCGGTAGCCCTGTGGATTCCCTGGACATCATCAAGGGACTCCCCTTGGCCGGTGCTAAGAATGCCGCCACGATCGGGGCCGTTGCCGACGTCAGCATTGAAGACGACGCCGCCACTTCCATCACGCGCACCAACGGTAAGCCAACATTGGCCCTTTCCGTCACCAAGAAGCCCGAGGGCGATACGGTGGCGATTTCGCATGCCGTAAGGGACGCCGTCGGCCCTATGGAAACGGAACTAGGGAACAACGCCACCTTCACTCCGGTCTTCGACCAAGCTCCCTTCATTGAAAAGTCCATCAAGGACCTCACCACCGAAGGGCTGCTCGGGCTGGGCTTCGCCGTGGCTGTCATCCTGGTTTTCCTGATGTCCGTACGTTCAACGTTGGTCACGGCCGTCTCCATCCCGTTGTCTCTGCTGATTACCTTCATCGGCATTTCGGCCACGGGCTATTCGCTGAACATCCTGACCCTGGGTGCCCTGACCATTGCAATCGGGCGCGTGGTTGACGACTCGATCGTGGTGATCGAGAACATCAAGAGGCATCTGAGTTACGGCGAAGACAAGCTGACAGCCATCTTGACCTCCATCAGGGAAGTGGCCGGGGCCATCACGGCTTCCACTTTGACTACTGTGGCCGTCTTCCTCCCCATCGCTTTTGTGGGCGACCTCGCTGGTGAGCTGTTCCGGCCTTTCGCCTTGACCGTGACCATCGCACTGTTGTCATCGCTGTTGGTTTCCCTGACAATCGTGCCTGTCCTGGCCTACTGGTTCCTCCCCTCCCCCCGAACAGACGCTGAGGCACAAGCATCTGCAAAGGAAGCTGCGGAGAAAGCCCGGGAGGCGGAGCAGCGGAGCCGCCTGCAGCGCGGTTACCTTCCCATACTTGCGAAGACGCAAAAACATCCCGTGATCACCTTGTCAGCAGCGGCATTGATTCTGGTAGCCACCATTGCAGTCTCGCCACTCCTGGCCACTGACCTTTTGGGCCGGTCAGGTGAGAACAGCATGACGGTGCGCCAGGTTCTTCCGGCGGGGACCAGCTTGCAGGCCACCAGCGATGAAGCTTCCAAGGTTGAGGAATCCCTCAAGGGCGTTGAAGGCATCAAGGACGTGCAGGTCACTTCCGGAAACGCCCAGACAGGCTTTGCTGCACTGACCTCCACTGGCTCGTCCAACTCCACGTTCACCATTGTCACTGACGAGAAAGTGAACCAAAGCAAACTCCAGGACGAGGTCCGGGCCAAGCTGGGCAGAGCCGCCGGCAAAATCACGGTGGGATCCCAGCAGGGCGGATTCGGCACGTCCTCCACAGTGGACATCACCATCAGGGCCGCAAATTCAGCTGACCTGCAGACGGCAAGCGATGCCATGCTCAAAGCCATGGAGGGTGTCCCTGGCAGCTCCGAAGTGGCCACGAACCTTGCTTCCAAGCAGTCGGTGGTGCAGGTCCGGGTTGACAGGGCAAAAGCAGTAGCGGCCGGACTGACCGAAGAGCAGGTGGGTGCATTCCTCGCATCCACGGTGAGCCCCATTCCGGCCGGGACGGTCCGCATTGAGACGAACGATTACCCGGTGCAAATCGGCGAGGGCACACGCTTTACCAGCATCGCCGCCGTACGTGCACTCCAACTCCCCACAGCCGGTGGAGGCGTGGCATTGCAGACGATTGCCGCCGTCGAGCAGGTTGACACTCCCGTCTCCATCACCAGCAGCAATGGACAGCGGACGGCACGGGTAACCGTGACGCCTTCCGGATCAAATCTGGGCAGCGTGAGCACCGCAGTTCAGGAGCGGCTGGCAGCAGTGGAATTGCCCGCAGGGGTGACGGCTACCATCGGCGGTGCCACCACTCAGCAGGCTGAGTCCTTCCGGCAGCTCGGCCTTGCCCTGCTGGCCGCAATCGCGATCGTTTACGTGATCATGGTGGCCGCATTCAAGTCGCTCATCCAGCCGCTCATCCTGTTGGTCTCCGTACCGTTTGCAGCAACCGGCGCCGTGGGACTGCTGTTGGTAACAGGTGTTCCGTTGGGATTGCCGTCGCTGATCGGCATGCTGATGCTGGTGGGCATCGTGGTCACCAACGCCATCGTGCTGATCGACCTCATCAACCAATACCGCAAACCACACGACGGCAGTCCGGGCACGAACGTCGCTGACGCCATCACCCACGGTGCCCGCCAGCGCCTTCGCCCCATCCTCATGACCGCCCTGGCAACTGTTTTCGCCCTGACCCCCATGGCGTTGGGCCTCACAGGTGGCGGCGGGTTCATCTCTCAACCGCTGGCGATCGTGGTCATCGGCGGGCTGGTTTCGTCCACCGCGCTGACGTTGGTGCTGGTTCCGGTTCTCTACAAGCTGGTGGAAGGCCGCCGGGAGAAGAGGGACCTGCAGAAGGCTCTGCTGGATAAGCCCACGGTTACATCCGGCGACGGGACCGGCCGCAACGGCAGTTCCGGTTCGGGCGAGTTCCAGGACTGGACCACTGGCATGATTCCTCGTGTAACCGGCCGCCGCGCGGCCCACCATCCCGCAGAATAGCGGGCTCTCAGCAGAATCACCCTTAATGGTCAGGCCCTGGAACAATTCCCGGGCCTGACCTGTTACAGGTATCGATACATGCAAATGCATCTAGTTTGAGGTACACTGTTTACAGAGCCCGGGACCTCGGGCAGGGAGAAAGGCACATCATGCAGATCGGCGTATTCAGCGTCAGCGACATCACCACTGACCCCACCACGGGCCACACACCTACGGAAAATGAGCGCATCAAGGCCTCGGTTGCCATCGCCAAGAAGGTCGAAGAAATCGGCATGGACGTGTACGCCATCGGCGAGCACCACAACCGCCCCTTCTTCTCTTCCTCCCCCACCACCACCCTGGCTTACATCGCAGCCCAGACCGAGCGCATCACGTTGTCCACGGCCACCACCCTGATCACCACCAATGATCCGGTCAAGATCGCCGAAGACTTCGCCATGCTCCAGCACCTCTCCGATGGCCGCGTGGATCTGGTCCTGGGCCGCGGCAACACCGCGCCGGTGTACCCCTGGTTCGGAAAGAACATCCAGGACGGCATCGAGCTGGCGATCGAAAACTACAGCCTGCTCCGCAAGCTGTGGGATGAGGACACGGTCAACTGGTCCGGCAAGTTCCGCACACCCCTGCAGAACTTCACCTCCACGCCACGGCCGCTCGACGACGTCGCCCCCTTCGTATGGCATGGCTCCATTCGCACGCCACAGATCGCAGAAGTCGCTGCCTACTACGGTGACGGTTTCTTCGCCAACAACATCTTCTGGCCCAAGGAGCACTACCAGCAGCTGATCGGCCTGTACCGTGAGCGCTACGAGCACTACGGACACGGCACGGCAGACCAGGCAATTGTTGGCCTTGGCGGTCAGTTCTTCATGAGGAAGAACTCCCAGGATGCTGTGAAGGAATTCCGCCCGTACTTCGACAACGCACCGGTCTACGGACACGGACCCTCGCTGGAGGACTTCACCTCCCAGACTCCGCTGACCGTGGGCAGCCCGCAGGAAGTCATCGAGAAGACCCTGACCTTCCGTGAGGCCTTCGGCGACTACCAGCGCCAACTGTTCCTGATCGACCACGCAGGCCTGCCGTTGAAGACCGTTCTGGAGCAGTTGGACCTCTTCGGCGAAGAAGTCTTGCCGGTTCTCCGAAAGGAATATGCCGCCATGAAGCCTGCTCACGTGCCTGACGCACCCACGCACGCCTCGCGCGTTGCCGCCGCCTTGGAAGCCAAGGTGGGGGAATCCGCAACCGCTGGTGCTGCGGGGCAGGACGCCTGATGTCCGGCCCTTCGGCGTCCTCCGCCGTTCGCCTCGCCGCCGAAACCTGGGAGTCGTTGTTCCGCTCCCAGGTGGCGGTGATGCGGAAGCTCCAATCGGGACCGGCGTTCAAGACACTCCCTGTCAAGGAATACGATGTCCTGTTTACACTGTCCAAATGCCCTTCGGGCCAGCTTCGGCTCAATGAAATCAACGACAAAGTCCTGTTGAGCCAGTCCAGCCTGAGCAGGTTGGTGGACCGCTTGGAAAAGCGCGGTTTAGTGGAGCGGACAACAGCGCCCGACGACGGCCGGGGAGTCCTGCTCTCACTCACCGAAGCCGGTAGCGAGCTCCAAAAAACCATCGGCCGTGAACATGTGCGGGACATCGCCAATCTGGTTGCGCCTGCGCTCACAGCCGCGGAGCAACAGGAACTGCTGCGGCTGACGGAGAAACTTCGCGCTTCAGTGGCCGGACACTAGGAAATTCTCCGCACTAACGCAAGCTGATGAGCTCCCGGGGGTCCTCCACCGGGAGCTCTCCGTTGACTGAGGCACTGACCTTGAGTGTCTTCAGGGTGAGGCTGCCCCCCACAGTGGACAGGAACGCCGTATCTGAAGAGTCCCGCCCGGCGGTAATGCGGAGCATGGATTCGCGGGGCGCGAGTCCGGTGGGATCAATAATGTGCCAAGCACCGTCGATGTGCGCCTCTGCAACGGCATGGAAATCCATCGGGCTCAACCCGGGCGCATACACCGCAGCCAAGCGCGCAGGAACATCTTTTGACCGCAAGAGGGCGATGGCCAGGTGAGCGAAGTCACGGCACACACCTTTCCGGTGAAGCAAGGTTTCCACGGCTCCATCAGTCCCCCGCGAGGACCCGCTGACGTAGCGCAGTTCCCCGTTCACCCAATCGCGGACTGCATGGAGCAGTTCGGCACCGTGCAGGCTTCCGAACTCCGCATAGGAGGTAGGAAGCAGCCTGTCCGACTCCGCGTACCGGCTGGGCCTGACGTACCTGATCAGTTCCATGGGACTGGATGTGTCCGGCTCCCCAAAACCATGGACCGTTGCCCGATAATCCACTGTCACCTCGCTCGGCTCGGTGAACTCCATGTAATGAAAGCGTCCACCGTGGTGGTCGCCGAGTTCGGCAAAAGGAACCTCGGCACCGTCACTTGTGATGGTCAGATTTTCCACCACGGACTCGTAACCGCGATTCTTGGCGACGGCTATGGCCATGGCCACCTTGGTGTTGGCTGCGGTCTTGAAAACGAGCGAGGCAGCAACATTGCGTTCCATTGATCTCCGGGGTGGGTTGCGGCGGGCAGCCCATGGCCGCCGTGTGGGTGAATCAGCCAATCGCAGGGCTACAGATTGACCTTCAGAGACAGTAGCATCCGCTGGACATTCGCAAATTCAGAACCATGAACCGCGTACTTCGCGGCCAGGTCCAATGTATCGAAAGCCTTGGCCGGGGCCACCTTCTCATCAGCGGCGAAAGCATGGATCGACGGGACGTCCCCAAAAGAGATATCCCCCTTTCCGGCAGGACCCAGAACCCTGTTCCGCAGCTCGCAGGACTGTCCATCAGCACCCGCCACCACGTTGGTGATGCCGTAGGAGCCAAAGAATTTGTAGCCTTGCACCACGCGGAAAACCACACGCGGGTCAATGGTATCCGGGCCGTCAGAGTGCGGGATGTCCAAAGGCACGCTGCTGATCACCACATAGGGGCGCGCCTGCCCGGCCGGGCAGTTGACAGGCGCGGCTTGAGGCAGCCCGGTGTGAAGCGTGGCCACATAGCGCCCTTCCGCATCCTTGATCTCTACCTTCACGGCGTTGGCCAACGATCCAGCCTCCGGAGTCGCCGACTGGGCAATCCATTCCTGAGGTAATTCGAAGCTGACCGTCTTGGCGGCATCTGTATACGTTTTCCACGACACCGCCGTTGCCACCGGGCTCGCACCGGCGCTGGCCGATGAGCTGGCGGTGCCTGCTGGTTCGCCGGGAGTTGCCGAAGGTGAGGCTGCCGCAGAGTCCGATGCCGGCGTCGTGCTTTCCGGTGTTGCCGTCTCCGATTCCGAACTGTTTGGCCGCGCGGAATCCGTGGAAGTTACCTGCGGGCCCTTGTTTTCGGCGGAGCACGCTGCCGTGCCCGCGACGACGCTGATCGCCAGTGTCAGCACGGCAAGCCGCCTGGGAGCGCAGCGTAAGTTCAGGATGCCCTTCATGACAACAGCCTATCGGCGGCGATCCCGCGACACGCACAGGACTAGGCTGAGGGTATGGCTCCCGATCAGCAGGACTACTTCGAGGACGATGTCCCCACCATGTCAGCGGTTGATATAGCCGACTGGCGGCTACGGACGTTCGCCCTCTACGACAAGGTGCGTCAACTCGCAGCCACCAACCCTTTCGACGCACACACGTTCTGGCGGCAGGAACGGGATCTGATGTTTGCTACGCATCCTGCTTCAGCGCTGACCGCGGACATGAAGGCCTCCTTCTCCGGACTTAAGACTGCCGGCTACGATCCTTCCTTCCGGAGGTACGCCGCGCTGTCACCCGAAGGAGCGGGCCAGGAGATGAACGTCCGAACGGGGACTGACGGGGTGGTGCCCTTCATCAGGATCGGAACTTTTGAGCTGCCCAGGCTGGGTTCCTTGGCCGCGTGGCAGCTGCGAAGCTATGGCGGCGGCATCTTTGTACCCTTCCGGGATGCAACCGCAGGCAAGGACGGCGGAAGCTACGGAGCAGGCCGGTATCTTCTGGACACTGTCAAGGGCTCGTTTCACGGGACGCGCAGGGCCGGGGCCGAACAAGAATTTGTCCTGGACTTCAACTTTGCCTACAACCCATCGTGCGCCTACAACGAAGCCTGGGCGTGCCCTCTGGCCGGACCAGCAAACCGGCTGGACACAGAGGTGCCGGTGGGAGAGCTCTACCTGGGCTAACCCAACAGTCCGCCACGGCCAAAAACTGCGAGCGCGCCTACTGCCGCCAGAATTGTCAGGGGTCCAACCATCAGGCCGAACACCGCATATCCTTTCCACTTGATCAGCACGTTCATGCGCAGCAACCGGTCATGCCACAACAGGGTGGCCAGTGACGCCCACGGCGTGATCAGCGGCCCCGCATTCACGCCCACCAACAGCGCTGCCATACGCTCCGGGCTTCCGGCCAATGGTTCGGCCAGGAGGTAGGCAGGGAGGTTGTTGACCACGTTGGACCCGAGGGCACCGGTCATGGCCAACCTCAATAGCTCAACAAACCCGCCGCCTTCGCCGGCCACCTGTCCGAGCAAACGGGACGCACCGAGGTATTGGGTGGCCTCAACCACCAGGAAAAGTCCGCAGGTGAACAACAGCAGTGACCATGGGATCAGCGTCACCTTGAGTACCTTGGGGCGCCGGAAGGCAAACATGGCCGCCAGGATCACTGCCGCCGCGGTGGCGGGGATCCATATGGCGGCCCCGGAAACCAGGGCCGGAAGGAGCAACACCAGGACAACTGCACTGCCCGCAAGCAGGACCCTGTCAGTGCCGCCGCTGGATAAGCGTGAGATGGGCGGACGGGCGGAATCAAGGGCGTAGGTCTTGCGCAGTTCGCGCCGAAAGATGACCCCTATGAAGGCCAAAGGAACCAGAACAGCGGCCAAAGAGGGCGCCCACATAAGTTGGGCGAACTGTGCGGGACTGATGCCGCCCAGGCTGTGTTGCGCCAAGAGGTTGGTGAGGTTGGAGATCGGGAGCAACAAACTGGCAGTGTTAGCCAGCCAAACAGTGGTCAGTGCGAAGGGCAGGACGGGGAGGCCGGCTTGGCGTGCGACCGTGACCACTACCGGGGTGAGGAGTACCGCGGTGGTATCCAAGGAAAGGAAGACAGTGCTCAACGTGGCAACCAGGGCCAAAAGTAGCCACAGCAGGACGCTCCGGCCCCGCCCCCATCCGCGCAGGTGGCGGGCAATCCACTGGAAAGCACCGGCTTCGCTGATTAGTTCTGTCACCACCGTCATGGCAACAACAAAGCCCAGGATGGGCGCCACCCGGTCCACAAGGACCGCCACTTCCTGCCAGGGCAGGACACCCGTGGCCACGGTGATCCCACCAGCCACGAGGAGGACCAACCCGATGATCGCCAGACGCATGGAACGGATTCTAAGCCCGGGTCCTGTGTTCTTCCTCCACGGCAGTTGATTCGGCATGGTGCGTGAAGGTGGCGTCACCGTCTTGTAAGCAATGGCAACCCCCAAAGCCGTACCGCGGAGCCTACGGTTGGACCATGAACAGACAGCGTCCCTTGACCCGGCTGCGGAGCGTGGACAGGCTGCGGAGCGTGATCCGGACCCACAGGATACTTGCACCTCTGGCAGCTGTGGTGGTCCTTGGCATGGTGGTTGTGGGGGCGGCCCTGTTCCAACCGTGGCGCATCTTCACCAGCAGCAGCGTCAATGAACCTCTGCCCACCGCGGCCGGTTCAGCGGGCGCATCGGCTCCCCCAACGTTGGAACCCGCAAAGCCACCTTCCCCGGCAGCGCCTGCGGCACCCGTGATTCTGGGCTCGGGTACTTTCCAATCACAAGAGCATGAGACCACTGGCACCGCCCGGTTGGTGAAGCTCCCTGATGGCAGCCATCTGCTCCGGCTTGAGGACCTGGCCAGCAGCGACGGCCCTGACGTGAAGGTCTGGTTGAGCAGCCTCGAGGCCGGGGGTGATTGGTTCAAGTACAGGTCCGGCCGCTATGTGGACCTCGGGCCGATCAAAGCCACGCACGGCAATCACAACTATGTTCTCCCGGCCGGAACGGACATCGCTGGCCTGACATCTGTGGTGTTGTGGTGCGACCGGTTCAGTGTTGCTTTCGGATCCGCCCCTCTCGCCTGATGCGTTGCGAGGCCCGCTCTGCGCCCCCAAAGGTGCGCGCAAGGGCGTAAAGCGGGCCTCACATCGGCAACCATCGCTTGGTGAGGACGTAGGATGTCATCATGACTTCGCCTCTTCCCCGACGTATCGCCCGTGTCCGGCCCGTACGGGAACCGCCAAAGGACGGCTTGGGCCTTGCCCGCCAGTTTCCTGACGAGCAGTTCTTTGTGGCTAACGACTCCCCCGATTTCGACTCCGTGGAAGGCAACCGGTGGACTGTAGTGGAGTCCCCTTTTCCGGCGTCGAGGGCAAATGCCAACAGCCCCTTCAGGGACGGATGGGAGCTCGGGGCGGTGGTCAACCAAGACGCGTTTACTTTCCTGGCTCCTTCAGTGCCTGTGAACGTCTTCGGTATGGCGCACAACACCGGGCAACCCGGCCGGGACCTGCCACCACAGGCCTTCCACAAAGCCGCGTCCAGCGTGATCGGCCCCGGCGAAGCCATCCAACTGAGCTCCTCCGTGGGTTACGTTGATCCGGAAGCTGAATTGACGGTGGTGGTGGGCCGGGTTGCGCGAGGCTTGACCTTGGAAACGGCGGGATCGGCAATTCTGGGGTACACCATCGGCAACGACGTCTCCGCCCGCGACCTCCAGAAGAGCGACGAGTTGTGGATCAGCGCAAAGAGCCAGGACACCTTCACGCCGGCTGGCCCGTGGATGGTCACAGACCTGGACCACTCGGATCTTGAGATCGGCATAGTCCACAACGGCAAAGCCCTCAAGACAGCCAGTGCAGCGGACCTTGGCTGGAAAGTTGAGGAGATCCTGGTCTACCTGAGCTCGTTCATGACCCTCCAGCCCGGCGATCTTGTCCTCACAGGCTTCCCTGCAGAGTGCGCACGCATCCAACCAGGGGACACTGTGATGTGCCGTATAGAAGGAATCGGCGAGCTTTACAACCCCGTCACCGGCGCTTCATGGGAACATCAGCCCGCTTAGTGTGTCAGGCTTAACCCATGGAGATAGCTGCGGAGGCCACAGAGCTACGCCCATCTCCCCCACATAGCCAGCAGCGCAAACGGCACCGCGGACTCCTGAAGTACCCGGTAGTGCGGCAATTGATCCGTTTCACAGGCGTTGGAATCGTGTGCACGGCAAGTTCGCTTGCCATCTACGCCGTGCTGCGTCCATGGATTGATCCCCAGTTGGCCAACGCCGTTGCCCTCATTGTGACCTCGTTGATGAACACTGCACTGAACCGCAGGCTGACGTTCAAGATCACCGGCCGTAAAAAGCGTGCGAAGGATCACCTCAGTGGAGTGATAGTGATTGGCATCGCGCTGATCATTACCGGCGGGAGCTTGGGCGTGTTGCATCTTCTGCGGCCGGAAGCCACGGTCACTGAGGAGTTGTGGACCACTACGTTGTCCGGTTTCGTGGCCACAGCGGTCAGGTTTACCTTGCTGCGGCATTGGATTTTCAGGCGCGCACGGCACGTCTGAGCACCCAGGCAATGGTTATTGCTTTTGTTGCGGGGCAGTCAAGTTCCTGACACGCCCGACGGCGGTTTCCACAGCGGCGGCGGCTTGTTCCAGCTCGGCGTCTGTGATGGTTGATGTGAAGCTGAAACGTACAGCCGTCTGGGCGGTTTCCGGGGCGATGCCAAGTGCTACCAGTACTGGCGAGGGCGCATCTGATCCCGCCGCGCAGGCCGAGCCACTGGAACACACCACGCCGAGCCGCTCCAGCTCCAGCAGCACCGACTCGCCACTGGTTCCGGGGAAGCAGAACGAGGCTACCGAGGGGAGTCGTTGGGTGGGGTGTCCGGTGAGCAGGGCGCCGGGTACGGTGGCGAGGATCCGCTGGATGAACTGATTTCTCAGCTCGGTAACACGTGTTGCCTGTCCGGGCTGCTCAGCGTGTGAGAGCCTGAGCGCGGTGGACAGTGCCACAGCCCCTGCAACGTTCTCCGTGCCCGAGCGCTTCGCCTTCTCCTGTCCCCCACCATGAACCAGGGGCTCGACGCGCAGGCGGCCTTTGGTGAACAAGACACCGGATCCCTTGGGCGCACCAAGTTTGTGCCCCGAAATACTCAAGGCGTCCACCCCAAGCGCTTTGACGTCCAGCGGTAACCATCCGGCGGCCTGTACCGCGTCCGTGTGGAACGGCACGCCATTTTCCCGGGCCACCGCCGCCAATGCTGCAATGGGCTGGACGGTTCCAACCTCGTTGTTGGCGTACATGATGCTCACCACAGCGGTTTGGGACCCCAACACCGCCCGAAGCTCATCAACGGAGACCAATCCCTCCGCGTCCACCGGGAGCACGTCCACGCTGAATCCATGCACGCGCTCAAGGTAGCGGGCTGATTCTTCCACGGCTGGATGCTCGATCGCGCTGATCACTATGCGGTTCAGCGAAGGGTCCGTCCCGTGCCGGGCCAACGCAATGCCTTTGACCGCAAGGTTGTCCGCTTCCGTGCCTCCCGAGGTGAAAGTTACCTCGCCGGCGCGGCAATTGAGGACCTTCGCGACGCCGGCGCGGGCCTCTGCGAGCGCGGCTGCTGCCGTTTCACCGAGGCTGTGATGGCTGGAGGGGTTGCCGAACTCACCGCTCAGGTAAGGCCACATGGCCTCAAGGGCCTCACGGCGAACCGGAGTAGTGGCTGCGGCGTCGAGGAAGATCATGGGTGTCAGGCTGTCTTTAGAACCACGTCGAGGCCCAGGTCAAGTGCGCTCACGCTGTGGGTCAGGCCGCCAATGGAGATGACGTCCACGCCCGCAGAAGCGATCTCGGTGACGGTGTTGATGTTCACGTTGCCGCTGGCTTCCACCACGGCACGCCCGTCTACCTGCTTGACGCCGGCGCGGAGCTCCTCGATGGAGAAGTTGTCCAGCATGATGGTGTCCACGCCGGCCGCCAGGACGGGCTCAATCTGATCGGCCCGGTCCACCTCAACTTCGAAGTGTGTGGTGTGGCCCAGCTGGGCTTTCGCGGCAATCAGCAGCTCGGTCAGTTTGCCGGAGTCGCCTCCGGTCATGACGGCCAGGTGGTTGTCCTTGGCCAGTACGGCGTCGGAGAGACTGTATCGGTGGTTCGCTCCCCCGCCGCAGCGCACTGCGTAGCGCTCCAGGACCCGAAGGCCGGGCGTGGTCTTGCGGGTGTCAGTGATCCGTGCCCGTGTTCCTTCAACCAAACGCACGAACTCCGCGGTCTTGGTGGCGATGGCACTCATCCGTTGCACCAGGTTCAGGCTCACCCTTTCGGCAAGCAGCACCGAGCGGGCACTGCCGCTGACCCGGGCGAGGTGGGTTCCGGCGTCGAACGCTTCACCGTCGGCGAAGAGCAACTCCACCTCAGTGCCCGGGTCCACGAGCTTCATGGCATCGCGGAAGACGGTTCCGCCGCTGAAGACGCCGGGTACGCGCGCGTTCAACACTGCCGTTGCACGGGCGTCAGCGGGGATCAGCAGTTGAGAGGTGATGTCGCCGCTGGGCGCGTCCTCCGCGAACGCCCGCTCCAGGATGTCCCGGACGGGGGCTGCAGGGAGGGTCAGGTTAGTCATGGACGAGGCTCACTTTCCGGCTCATGGTGTAACGCTTGTCAAAATCTTCGACGACGGCGGGTTCCTGCACGCTGTCACTGCGGTAGTGCGCCCCCAATGACTCCCGCCGTTCCCGGGCCGAATGCACCAGCAACTGCGCCGCCAGCAACAAATTCGAATCCTCATGCACCCGAACATCCAGGGAATCGGGAACATTCAAGGGCAGAACATCCCCTGCCCAAGCCGCCAACGCCACCCCGGCCTCACGAATCAGAACGCCATCACGCAACACACCGGCCTTGGCAGTCATCAACCGCCGCAAAGCCCCCCGGGAAAACGTTCCCGCGCGAGCAAAAGAAACCTCCCGGGCGCCCGGCCCAGGCAAAGACTCAAACTCCCAGTAAACCGGCTTCGGGACAACGTCGTGCCCCCGGGCGAGCGATGGCGCGAACAAGTCCCTGTTGGACGGAACCGGGTTGAGGTCAACTACCGGTAGTTCCAGAGGTCCCGACAGCGCCGTTGTCGCGTGAGTGGTGCGTTCGCTCTGGTCGACTGGCGGAGTCCCGGCAGCGTGCGTAAAAGCGAGGCCGCCCGCGGCCGAGTTAGCACGCAGAGGGACTGCGTCTGGCGACCCGCCGGACAAGCCAAGGAAACCCTCAACGGCACGCCTTCCGAACACGAGGCCTTCGAGGAGGGAGTTGCTCGCCAAGCGGTTGGCACCTTGCACCCCGGTACAGGCCACTTCGCCGGCCGCCAGGAGCCCTGGAACGGAGGTCCGGCCGTAGAGGTCGGTCACCACCCCGCCCATCCAGTAGTGGGCCGCTGGTGCCACGGGGACCAGTTGGGTGGTCCAGTCGATTCCGGCTTGCCTGGTCCGTTTGCTGAGGTTGGGGAAGCGCTTGGCCAGGAAGCCCCGGCCCCGCTGTTGTTCAATCACGGTGGCATCGAGGAAAACGTGACCGTTGAGGTCCTCGAGTTTTGCCAGGTGCAGGGCGATGCTGCGGGAGACGACGTCCCTGGGGGCGAGCTCGGCGTCAGCGTGGTAGTCGGGCATGAAGCGGTGGCCGTTGGCATCGAGCAGGATGGCACCTTCTCCACGAACTGCTTCAGAGATGAGCAGGGGGTCGCTATTGCCCTCGGTTTCCCGGGCGTCCTCGGCAAGAACCATGCAGGTGGGGTGGAATTGGAAGAACTCCAGGTCTGCCACGGCTGCACCCACACGCCATGCGAGCGCCAGGCCATCTGCCGTGGCCACTGCGGGATTGGTTGTTTGGGCGAACAGCTGCCCGGCTCCCCCTGTGGCGAGCAGGACGGAGTCGCCGTGGACGCCGAGGTGGCGCCCGTCGTGAAGGAAGTTGGCTCCCACCACGCGGCTTCCCTGTTCTCCACCCAAAGAGAGCGAGGTGACGTGGGCGTGCCCGATGACCTGGATTTTTCCTGCTGCCTGGAAGTCCAGAACGGTCTTGATCAGCGCGGCGGCGACCCCCGCACCGGTGGCATCGCCACCGGCGTGCAGGATGCGTGGCGCTGAGTGGGCGGCTTCGAGACCCAAGGCGGGATCGCCGTCGTCGTCAAGGTCGAAGCGAACGCCGAAACGTCCCAGCCCTGCGATGTCCGTCCGCGCCTCGGTGCATAACACCCGGACAGCTTCTTCATTGCAGTGGCCCGCTCCGGCTTTGAGAGTATCCGCGATGTGGGCTGCCACAGTATCGCCGGGGGCCGGCTCATCCAAAACAGCGGAGATCCCGCCTTGGGCGTAGTAAGTATTGCTGTCGGCCAGGGCACCTTTGGTTAACAGCACCACTTCCGCGCCGGCATCTGCAGCAAGCAGGGCTGAGTACAGTCCCGCGATCCCGCTTCCGACGACGACCAGCCGTTGGGGGGCGGGCCCGCCGGTAAGGCTCTCTGTAGTCATGTGAGGCTCGATTCGGCTAGTCGGGCGGTTTTGCCCGGATAGTTGTGCCGGTCTGTTGGTGCCGGTTGGCTGATGCCGGTCTGTCTAGGCAGGTTTGGCTGCCAGCATGCGTTCCAGCGCAATCTTGGCGTTGTCCTGCACGGAGTCGTCAACGGTGATGCGGTTGACGATCCGCCCCTCCACGAGTTCCTCCAGAACCCAGGCGAGGTACCCGGGGTGGATGCGGTACATGGTGGAGCATGGGCAAATAACGGGATCGAGGCAGAAAATGGTGTGCTGCGGGTTTTCGGCGGCGAGCCGGTTCACCATGTTGATCTCGGTGCCGATGGCGAACGTTGCGGGTTCGGTGGCGGCGGCGATGGCCTTCTTGATGAAGTCCGTGGATCCGGCAGAGTCGGCGGCGTCCACAACCTCCATGGGGCATTCAGGGTGGACTATGACGTTGGCGCCCGGGAAGTCTTGGCGCGCTTTCTCGATCTGGCCCACGGTGAAGCGCTTGTGTACTGAGCAGAAGCCGTGCCAGAGGATGACGCGTGAGTCCAGCAAAGCTTGTTCGTCGTTGCCGCCCAGTTCCTGGCGCGGATTCCACATGGGCATCTGCTCGAGCGGGACGCCCAGCGCCTTGGCGGTGTTGCGGCCCAAGTGTTGGTCGGGGAAGAACAAGACCCGCTGACCACGTTCGAAGGCCCACTCCAGAACCACTTTGGCGTTGGAGGAGGTGCAGACAATTCCCCCGTTCCGCCCGCAGAACGCCTTCAACGCAGCAGAGGAGTTCATGTAGGTGACGGGGATGACCGGCACCCGTCCGGAGTTGTCCGGTTCCGTGCCGAAGATTTCTTCAAGCTGCTCCCAGCATTCCTCCACGGAATCTTCATCTGCCATGTCCGCCATGGAGCATCCCGCGGCGAGGTTGGGCAGGATGACGGCTTGTTCAGGCGTGGAGAGGATGTCCGCTGTCTCGGCCATGAAGTGGACGCCGCAGAAGATGATCGCCTCGGCGTCCGGCTTGGTCAGGGCTGCATTGGCGAGCTGGAAGGAGTCGCCTACGAAGTCCGCGTACTGGATGACTTCGTCACGCTGATAGAAGTGGCCCAGGATGACGGCACGGTCCCCGAGTGTCGCTTTGGCGGCCCGGATGCGGGCGTCCAGTTCGGCGTCGGTGGCTTTTTTGTACTCTTCGGGAAGCTGACCTTGGCGCGGCGTGGCTTTGGGGGCGACGTCGTCGCTGGAGGCACCCGGGCCATAGGCGGGCTCACCGACAAGGGACTCTGCGAGATCGTATTCCCAGGGGCCCCTGGCCAAGGCCGGACTGCACGTGGACCCTGCGCGCGAGAGGCCTTTCTCGGCTTCTTCGCGAGTGATCAGCTGGACGGCAGTGTTGACGCTGCTCATGGTGTACTCCTGTTATCTGGCCCGAGGCCGGGCGTGCCGGTGAAGCGGTAGAGGCGTGGCGGGCGGTGCTTACCGCCTTGCAGGTATTCACCGGTTTCTTCGATTTCCGGTGTTGCCTTGACGTGCCTGCGGAAGTTTGCGGGATCGAGCTGGCGATCCAGCACAGCCTCGTAGACTTCGCGGACTTGGGCGAGGGTGAAGAACTCCCCCAGCAGGTGGTACGCAATGGACCCGTAGGCCATCTTGTTGCGGAGCCGCCACAGGGCGTAGTCCACTATTGCGTTGTGGTCGAAGGCCAGTTCGCCGAGCCTATCGGCCCGGAACCAGCGCAC
The DNA here is from genome assembly GCF_902506065.1 of Arthrobacter sp. 9V. Lineage (GTDB taxonomy): Bacteria > Actinomycetota > Actinomycetes > Actinomycetales > Micrococcaceae > Arthrobacter. The sequence continues at coordinate 1,636,913 of NZ_LR732912.1, read as the reverse complement.
ATTCTCGGATTCATCAGCAAGGGCGGCCTCGGTGGGCTGCACCAGGGCCCAGTACACGATTGAGACGACCCGCTGGGTGGGTGACCTGTGGAGGCCTCCGAAGGCGTAGAGCTGCTCGAGGTAATGGGGTGCCAGGCCGGTGGTTTCGCGGAGGTTCCGGGAAGCCGCGTCCTGGAGCGATTCGTCATGGGCCAAGGGTCCTCCGGGGAGCGCCCACATGTCTTTGTACGGCTCACGGATGCGGCGGACCAGTGGCAACCATAGTGTGGGGCGCCCGGACGTCTCGCTGGGCCGAAGGGCGAAGATCACCGTTGAAATAGCCAACGACGGCGGTGCGAGCCGCCGCTCGGCGACGTTGGCTGAGTTGGTGTTCACGGCGTTCACCTCGCTTCATCGCCGTCCGAAATGCTCCCCATTTACAGCGAAGCACTAGTTAAAGTCACCTTGACTAGAACTAATGGTACGACTCAAGAGGCGCCAAGCAAAATGCTTCACGTCACACTGGCTTGGCTGCCGCTTCCATCAACGGCAGAGTGCGGCCCTGGATGTGACTGTTCAGGACGATGACCGACGAGCACCGGACCACCGACTTGGTGGCGATCATGGCATCCAGGACGCGCTGCATATCCGGGTTGGACCGCGCCGCGATCCTCACCATCAGATCCGAATTTCCCGTGACTGTATGGACCTCGATGATTTCCGGGATGGCGCCCAGGCTTTCAATGATGGCGTCGTGGCCGATCTCCTGCGTGATGGTGACCGAACAGAACGCCACCACGGGAAAGCCGAAATTGGCCGGATCAGGCTGTGGAACCCAGGATCCGATGACCCCGTTTTCGATCATCCTGTCGATCCGGGACTGCACCGTAGCCCTGGCCACCCTGAGCACGCGGGAGGCCTCCAGCACTGAAGATCGCGGTGAATCAGTGAAGAAACGTACAATTTTTGCATCAAGCGCATCGACCAGCATCAAAGTTCCTGTCCCCGGGGATCCGTACCCATCACATCGCTACAGCAAAAAGTGATGTATCTTACAAACTGCGAGAATTATTCCACGGCTCTTGCTGCGTCGTCGACGCCCGCGTGCCACGCCCATGAGGCCAACACGCCAAACCAGCATGCAATCCATAGAAGGTAGACACGTATGACAACGAAGTCCATCGCGGCTCCTGCCCCAACTTCCGGCCTCGGCCACTCGCTCAAGCCGCGCCAGCTCACCATGATGGGGCTCGGCAGCGCGATCGGCGCAGGCCTCTTCCTGGGCTCGGGAGCGGGCGTCCAGGCCGCCGGTCCGGCAGTGCTGATTTCCTACCTCGTGGCCGGCACACTGATCATCCTGGTGATGTGGGCCCTTGGCGAGATGGCGGCCGCCAACCCCAACAGCGGCGCATTCTCCGTGTATGCAGAAAAAGCCATGGGCAGGACTGCCGGCGGAACCATCGGCTGGTTGTGGTGGCTTCAACTGGTGGTGGTCATTGCCGCCGAAGCCCTTGGTGCGGCCGGGCTGCTGTTCTCCATCTGGCCCGTCATCCCCGTGTGGGTCCTGGCATTGGTCTTCATGGTGGTGTTCACCGGCATCAACCTGGTGGGCGTCCGCAACTTCGGCGAGTTTGAGTTCTGGTTCGCCATCCTCAAGGTCGCCGCAATCATCATCTTCCTGCTCATCGGCGCTGCCCTGCTGTTCGGCTGGCTGCCGAACGTCCCCTCCCCCGGCTTCTCCGCATTCGGCGACTTTGCTCCCAACGGGATCGGTGGCATCGCCGCCGCGTTGTTCGTGGTGATCTTCGCCTTTGGCGGGACCGAAATCGTCAGCGTTGCTGCCGCCGAAACCGAAAATCCCGCGCACAGTGTCGGCAAGGCCATCCGTACGGTTGTGTGGCGCATCCTGGTCTTCTACATCGGCTCAGTGTTCGTGATCGCAGCCGTTCTCCCCGTGGGATCTGAAGGACTGAAGTCTCCGTTCGCGGGCGTCCTGGACCTGGCAGGCATCCCGGGAGCCGGCGCCGCCATTACCCTGGTAGCCGTAGTCGCTCTTCTGTCCGCCCTCAACGCCAACCTGTACGGCGCCTCCCGCATGATCTTCTCCCTCTCGGAGCGCGGCGAAGCCCCACGCTTCCTGTCCCGACTCAGTGGCTCGAAGGTTCCCGTTGCCGCCGTCGCAATTTCTGTTGCCTTCGGCTTTATTGCCACGGTTCTCGAACTCCTGTTTCCGGAGAAAATCCTGCCTGCGCTGTTGAACCTGGTAGGTTCCACCTGCCTGGTGGTCTGGGGTACGGCACTGGTGTCCCAGTTCATCCTTCGCCGCAGGGCTGACAGGGAAGGCACCGAGCTGCCATTGCGCATGAAGGGTTTCCCCGTCCTCACCCTTGTGGGCCTTGCCCTGCTGGGCCTGATCCTGGTGGTGGGCTTCGCCAACCCGGAGAGTGCCGGGCAACTGATCGGAACATTCGTCCTGATCGTCCTTATCGCAGCCGGCTGCTTTATCAACGCCAGGGCAAAAGCTGCCAAGCACTCCACGCGCGTCGAATAACCGTTCTGCTTATCACCGCGAAGAAGCCCTGCACAGTTTGTACTGTGCGGGGCTTCTTAGTCTGCCCAAATTGTACAAAGTGTTCCGTTTGAACTGAGCTGATTGCGCACACGCCCACCCGGTGACTAGGGTCACACCATGACTACCAAAGCCGTGCGGGGAGCCGTCGATGATGACGCGGCCCCGCTCACCCACCATCAACTTCGTGAGCTTTACACGCTCATGGCAGCCGTACGGCACCTGGACACCTGTGCGGTCGCCTGGCAGCGCCAAGGCATCATTCCCGGCTACGCTCCGGAGCTTGGCCAGGAGGCGGCTCAGGTCGGGAGCGGGTACGCCGTGGACCGGACGCGCGACTTCGTCTTCCCCACGTACCGCGAAATGGGGGTAGCCCGGGCCATGGGCCTGGACATGGTGGGTTACATGTCCACGCACAAGGCCACGTGGCACGGCGGCATGTACAACCCGCTGGAGTCCAGGTTCGCCCCCATCCAGGCAGTAGTAGCAGGTTCGGTGCTGCATGCAGTGGGCTGGGCCCACGGCCAAACCCTGGCCGACCACGCAAGGGGTGGGATGGGCGTAGCCATGACCTACTTCGGCGACGGCGCCTCCTCCCAGGGCGACGTCCACGAAGCCATGAACTTCGCCGCCGTCATGAAGGCCCCCGTGGTCTTCTTCATTCAGAACAACGGCTGGGCCATCTCAGTCCCCACCGAACACCAGGTAGCCGGCGGCTCCGTGGCGGCCCGTGCTGCAGGGTACGGCATTCCCTCCTTGCAGGTGGACGGCAATGACGTTGTAGCGGTCTACGAAGCGACGCGTTCGGCTTTCGCACACTGCCGCGCAGGCGATGGCCCTGTAGTCATCGAGGCCATGACCTACCGCCGCGGCCCGCACTCCACCGCAGATGATCCCGGCCGATACCGCACGCTGGAGGAGGAACGCCTGGATGCCGGCGTTGATCCGCTGGAGCGCTTCAAGCAGCGGCTCCTCGCCGAAGGCGTAGCCGACGACGCCTTCTTCGCTGAGGCACAGCGCCTCGCGGAAGAGGAAGAAGAAGCAGTCCGTGCGGGCATAGCGGACCTGGGTCCGCGGCCCGGGGCTGAAATGTTCAGCATGGTCTTCCAGGAACCAACGCCCGCACTTCAATCCCAGGCCACAGCGTGGCGCGAGGAGTCCGAACATGTCTGAGACCACCACGGCGCTGGCCGGCACTGAGACTGCCGCAGCAGGCCTCCAGCAGATGTCCATGCAACAGGCACTCAACCGGGCCTTGGACGAGATCCTGGCCGAGAACCCCAAGACTGTCATTTTCGGCGAGGATTGCGGCCGGCTGGGCGGGGTTTTCCGCATTACCGACGGACTGCAGGACAAGCATGGCCAGGACCGCGTCTTCGACACCCCGCTGGCCGAGTCCGGCATCCTCGGCATGTCCGTGGGCCTGGCCATGGCAGGCTTCCACCCCATCCCCGAGGTCCAGTTCGACGGTTTTGCCTACCCGGCCATCAATCAGATCGTCTGCCAGATTGCCCGCATGAACTACCGCAGCCGCGGCACGCTGCCCATGCCCATCACCTTGCGGGTACCCAGCTTCGGCGGCATCCGCGCACCCGAACACCACGGCGAAAGCCTGGAGGCACTCTTCGCCCACGTCCCGGGGCTCAAAGTGGTTTCCCCGTCCACCCCGCACGATGCCTACCATCTGCTGAAGTACGCTGCCACCCGGCCGGACCCGGTGATTTTCATGGAACCGAAGTCCCGCTACTGGCAGAAGGGGCCCGTGGACCTCACCTCCGCGGTGCCTTGCGAACCAACGCACGACGCCGAAACGTCCAACGGCGGCGACCTCACGGGCGCCCGCGTGGCCCGGGAAGGACGCCACCTCACCCTCGTTGCCTGGGGTGCCATGGTGGCCCGCTGCCTGCAGGTTGCCGAACTGGCAGCCGAAGACGGAATCGACGTGGAGGTTTTGGACCTGCGCTGGCTGAAGCCGATTGATGCTGAAGCGTTGGCAACCTCCGTGGGGAAGACGCGGCGCGCCGTCGTCGTCCATGAAGCGCCGCTGACCTCCGGGCTGGGTGCCGAAGTGGCCCAACTCATCACACAGAGCTGCTTCGCAACGCTCAAGGCGCCGGTGGAGCGTGTCACCGGCTTTGACGTGCCTTATCCTTCCGGGGACCTGGAAGACGAATACATCCCCAACATCGATCGCATCCTCTTTGGGATCCAACGTGTACTGGAGTACCGCCGTGGCTGAAATTTCCTTCCCGCTTCCCGATCTCGGCGAAGGCCTTATTGAGGCAACCGTGCTGGACTGGCTCGTGGAGCCAGGTCAGCAGGTGGAACGCAATCAGCCGATCGTGGAGCTCGAAACCACCAAGTCAGCCCTCGAATTGCCCAGCCCGCAGGCGGGTAAAGTGGTGCGTATTCACGGAGCGCCCGGTGAGACCATCAACGTTGGCGAGCCGCTGATCGTGTTCGAGGTCCCGGATGACACCGCCGGGATCGTGGGCACTGTTCCGAAGGACGAAGCACCCAAGCGCCGGGTCCGCCTGAGCGCCGTACTCGATGAGGACTGACATGATGACCGGCAGGCACACCATGGAACAGCACAGGCACACAGTTGAGGGCACGGACCCGGGGCTGTATGTGGAAGTCCACGAGCCCGGCACCGATGCCGGCCTGCGGCCTGTCCTGCTGATCCACGGCTTCTCCTCCTCCACCAAACTGAACTGGGTGGACAGCGGCTGGATCACCACCTTGCAGGATGCAGGACGCCGGGTGATCACGGTCGACCTCCCCGGTCACGGCAGAAGCCACTCCCCTGAGGACCTGGACTCGTACACACCCAGCCGTATCCGGGCCGACCTTCTCCAAATAGTGACCGACGCCGGAGCCCGGCCCCTGCGCGACGGCGACCCTTCCACCGGCCTGGACGTCATTGGCTACTCTCTGGGTTCACGGCTGGCATGGGAATTCGGCGCCACCCAGCCGGACCTGGTTCACCGCATCGTGTTGGGCGGACCCAGCTCGGCTGATCCGTTGGCCGCTTTCGACCTCATTGCCGCCCAGCGGCATCTATCCGACGGCACGCCCATTGAGGACGCGTCCACGGCCGGGCTGCTGAAGATGGCCCAAATGCTGCCCAGCAACAACCTGTTTGCAATGTTGTCGCTGATTGAGGCCATCAAAGGCGAACCCTTCGATCCCGCCGAAGCCGCCCCTCATATGCCCTTGTTGCTGGTAGCCGGAGAGAAGGACGAACGGGCAACCACCATGCCGGAACTGGCCGCTCTCGCCGGAAAACGCGGCGGCATGGTGGAGACCCTGGTGATCCCGGGGCGTACTCATACCAACGTGATAACCAGCCGGGCGTTCAAGGAAGCTGCCGTTCAATTCCTCGGGGTGTAGTTCTCAGGCTGCCTGCAGTCTCAGCGGGCCAGTCGCTCGGCGTTAAGGCTCATCCGTTCCAGCACGCTCAATGCCATGGCGTACTCGTCCATGCCGATTCCCATGGATAAGTCCTGGCGTGCATCGTCGATCAGGCGTTGGGCTTGGTGGTATTTCTCCCGGCCACGTTCGCTCAGTGCCAGCCTGTGATCGATCATGGTGATCAGCCCATGCCCTACCAAGGCAGCAAGTTCCCGCTCACGCAGCCTGGTATCGCCACCCCACAGCGGCTGAAGGATGTCCTCCAGCTGATCCGGCAGCATGGCACCATCCGAAAGCGCACCCAAGATGTGCCATTGGCGTCGGGTGAGCTTGATCCTGGCCAGGGTGGCATCCAACTGGACGTCCAGTGCGGCGTCGAGCCTCTTGATCCAATATCCGATGGGCTTGTTCACAAGGCCATGCTTTCAGCGGGGGCCGCACCGGGCAAGGTGTGGACTGTAGGCTGGACATGCAACGAATTACGTGGAAGTGGAGCAGATGGGCATGCGTTTCAAGGACCGCGCGGAAGCCGGTCGACGCCTGGCTGAAGGACTCCCCCAACTAAGGGAACGGCCGGACACCATCGTGTTGGGCCTGGCCCGTGGCGGAGTCCCGGTAGCCGCTGCAGCAGCTGCAGAGCTTTACCTGCCCTTCGGTGCCGTACTGGTCCGCAAGCTGGGCATCCCCGGCCGTGACGAGACCGCCTTCGGGGCCTTGGCGTGGTCGCAGGGCGACGTCCTTCGAATGGTCAACAGGCCCCTGAAGGAACTCATCCTCGCCCACGGAATTTCCCAGTCCGCCCTGGATGCCGTGGAATCCCATGAACGTGCCGAACTGATCCGCCGCGCCAAAACATATCCGGGCATCGACCACGATCTTCGGGGAAAGACAGTCGTGTTGACCGACGACGGACTCGCCACAGGCGCCACCATGCGGGCAGCTGTGGAATCAGTCCGGGCCGGCGGTGCAGCTACGGTGGTGGCCGCGGTGCCCGTGGCATCATTGGAAGCCTCAACGTCCTTGGCCCGGGTATGTGACTTCGTCATGGCCTTGCACACGCCCGGCAAGTTCCATGCTGTTGGCGCTTTCTACGAACGTTTCGAGCAGTTGACCGACGCCGACGTCGTAGGTCAACTCAAAGGTGCCGGTGCAGGCGGGCGCTAGCAGCGCAAAGACGGGCGCGGTCCAGCTGGACCGCGCCCGTCTTTTCCTTGTCCCCTGTTAGTGGTGAACGCTGTATCCCAGCGGACGGCCACGGGTTTCCTTGGCGAGGATCACGCCAATTGCGGAGATCACGCACAGAACCATGATGTAGATGCCCACGGAGCCGGACCACTTGGTGGTGTCCAGAAGCGCCTGTGCGATCAGCGGAGCGAAAGCACCACCCAGGATGGCGCCCAATGCGTAACCGATGGAGATTCCGGAGTAGCGGACCTGCGCCGGGAACATCTCGGCGTACATGGCGGACATGGGCCCGTAGGACAGGCCCAAGCCGATGGTGAGGACGAACAGGGCCGTACCGTAGAGCACGATGTCCTTGGAATCGATCAGAACAAACATGGGAATCATCCAGGCGAAGACCAGGCCGTAACCGATCAGGAACGTCTTGACGCGGCCAATCTTGTCCGACAACCAGCCGCCCACCATGGTGAAGATCAGCCAGCCGAAGGACGCCACGGTGGTGGCCAACAGTACCTGCGGCGTGGGCATCTTCAAGGTACGCGTGGCGTAGGAGATGAAGAAGGCAATCAGCAGGTAGCCTGCGGCGTTATTGGCGATGAAGATCAACGCTGCAAGAACAACTACCTTCTTGTTCTTACGGAACAGTTCGCCCAGGGGCGCCTTGCTCTCGGCCTTCCGCTGGGCGATCTCCTTGAAGACAGGGCTCTCACCAACAGCGCGGCGGATGAGGTAGCCCACCACAATGAGGACCACCGACAACAAGAACGGCACACGCCAGCCCCATGAAGCAAAGTCTTCCTTGGACATTCCCGACTGCAGCAGGAACAGCAGGCCCGTGGCCAGGATCATGCCGATGGGAACGCCGATCTGCGGGTAAGCACCGAAGAGCCCGCGCTTCTTGAGCGGCGCATGCTCCACAGCCATGAGTGCAGCACCGCCCCACTCTCCACCGGCCGAGAACCCTTGGAGCACGCGCAGGGTGATCAGCAAGATGGGCGCCCAGACGCCGATGGTGGCGTAGGTGGGCAGCAAGCCGATCAATGCAGTGGCAGCACCCATCATGACCAGTGTCATGACGAGTACAGCCTTGCGGCCCATCCTGTCCCCGAGGTGTCCGGCGACGAACGCCCCGAGGGGGCGGAACAGGAAGCTGATGCCAATTGTGGCGAACGACAGGAGCTGCGCGACTCCGGGATTGGACTTCTCAAGTGGAGAAAGGAACAACGGGGCCAACAGCGTAGCCGTGAGCTGCGCGAAGATGAAGAAGTCGTACCACTCAATGGTGGTGCCCACCAACGTCCCGGCCAGTACCCTGCGCTCTTCGCGCTTGCTGCTGGGGCCTGACGGGGAGTCGACAGTGGAAGTTGCGGTCATTGGAACTCCATGGGGTGAGAGTGACTGGTCGGCGCTTGACTTGCATTAACCGACAGAACGGTCAGTTAGGAAAGAATACTACAACCTGTGAGCCAAAGCACAGACCCCTGCGGTGTGGGCCACCATAGAATGGTTCGCATGAATCCCCGCAGCGACGTCAAGGGCCCACCTGAAGCATCAACCCAGGTTCCGCCGTCGCAAACCCTCTCCCGCGGAATCCGCGCGCTGGAGATCCTCGCGGCCGCCGAACGCCCCCTCAGCATCGCCGAACTCACCGAAGCCCTGGGCGTCCACCGCTCCGTGGCATACCGAATCCTCCGGACACTTGAGGACCACTCGCTGCTGGTGCGCGACGACTCCGGACGCGTTCAACCCGGCCCAGGACTCTCAGTCCTGGCCCGCGGCGTGTCACGAAGCCTCCAAACAGCCGCGCTCCCCGAACTCACGCAACTGGCCAACACACTGCACATGACAGCCTTCGTCGCGGTGTGGGACCACCAGGAATGCGTCAACCTGGTCACCGTTGAACCACGGCACTCCGGCACCGCCCTCGCCCAGCATCCCGGCAACCGCCACCCCATCGCCACCGGCGCCCCGGGGATTGCCATCCAATCAACCATGACCGAAGAGCGGTGGCAGCAAGTAGGAGCCCCGAACCCCTACCGCGCCGAAGCCCACGAAGCCCGTCGCCTCGGCTATGCCACCAGCCATGACGAAGTCATCGCCGGCCTATCCTCCATTGCCGCCCCCATCCGGGTCCCGGGCGGACGGCCGGCAGCGATCGCCGTCGTCTATATCCGCCTGGATCAAGACGCCGATGCCGTGGGCAAAGCGCTCGCCGCCAGTGCTGCCCGGATCGAAAGCCAACTGGCCTGATCCTTTCCTTGCAGGTCAAGCGCTGTGCCCCACAGCACAAGACGATGGTGGCTGTGAAGCGAATACTCGGATGAAGGACCGGACATGCCGTCCGGTCCTTCTTTCGAGCCCGAGAAGGAACCCATGAGCCTGAATCTCCTAGACACCTCCAACTGGCTGCCGTTGGACGGCCTGGCGCCCGGCTTCGATGCCAATAAAGCCCCCATTGTGCAAGACCTGGCAGGAAAACAGTTCTCCCTCAACAATGACGGCGGCCCCATGACGTTCAGCTTCGGCGACGAAGAAGTTCACTGGGCTGCAGCCGGCCATTCAGGAACCGCCCCCTATGAGGCCTTTCTGGTAGCCGAGGAACTGTACTACGCCCAATGGCAGAGCCAACAGGATCCCAGGCTTGCCGTCTCCCTGGTCCTTGACCTGCTGCACGGCAGGGCGCTCTACATTGGCGCCGCGCTCGGCAGGGCAACGGCCTCCAGCGTCGCCGTCCAGCACGATTTCCGCCCAGGGACGCTCGATGGTCACCTCAGCACGGGAGCGGCAATTTCAGAAAGCAACGCACTCATTGGCCGCCGCGTTGAGTGGGTCTACAGCGAATCCCACGCCTATGAGCACATCTATCTGAGCCCCACCTGGTACACCTGGCAGTGTCTGGCGGGTCCTGAGCGCGGACTGGCGGACACGGATTCCAACACCGTTTTTCAGGTCCGCCCCGGAATCTTCGTGTTCACATGGCGGGAGAAAGTCATCCCCTGCGGTTCAGTCACCATCGCGGACCACCGTGATCCCCACGCCATCAGGTCCCACGGCAGCCTCTTCGGATGGGACGAGGCAGGCACTGAACCGGTGCACTTCACTTTCGGCGCACACGGACGCCTGATCAGCATCAGCCATCACAGCCCGGGACTCAACCCGGCTACAGGAATGTAAACAACCAGACACAGAAAGGAAGCCCCGGCGAGAGGAACGTTCGCCGGGGCTTCCTTTCTGATTGAGAGGTTCTCAGTCTTCAGACCCATGGCCGATCCGGGCATACAGTTCCGGCTGCGAGCGCCGGAGACGCAGGCCCCAGATGAGACCAACAACTCCGGGCAGCAGCACCAGCATCGGCAGGACAAACGACGCCGCTGTTGACTCGGTCTGCCCCAGCAGGACATTGAAGTTGGCCATGATGAGCACAAAGACAACGGCCAGAAGCACGAAACCCAGGCCGGGAGCGATCACCCTGACCCATAGGCTTGCCCCGTGCCGCTGGCGGCGGAAGAATCCGATCACCGCCACCGACACCACGGCCATCAGCAGCACCAGCCCCATGGCGCCGCTGTTGGTTAGCCACGTGAACATGGTCAGCACGGGGTACAGCTCGCCCATTTCGGAGCCGGAGCCGGCAATAGCGAAGGCGATGGTTACGACGACGGCAATCACCGTCTGCGCCAGAGAACCGGCGAAGGGTGCCCCGCTTTCGGCCCGAACCTTGGCCAGGGCCGACGGCAGGACACGCTCGCGGCCGAGGGAGAAGAAATAGCGGGCTACGGCGTTGTGGAAGCTGACGAGTGCGGCGAAGAGGCTGGTGACAAAGAGGATCTGGGCGATGTCACTGAGCAGCACGCCGCCGTGCGTGCCGAGGAAGGCGAAGATCATGTCCGGGCCATTGGTGGTGGCTGCCTCAATGACGGCGGAAGGTCCCGCACCGACGGTCATGGCCCAGGCAGAGATTGCGTAGAAGACAGCGATGATGCCAACGGCAGCGAAGGTTGCCCGGGCTACGGTGCGCTTGGGGTCCTTGGACTCTTCACCGTAAATGGCAGCGGATTCGAAGCCCATGAAAGCCGCGATTCCGAACGAGAGGACCGCTCCGATCCCGGGAACAAACAGGCTTTCCGGGCTGAAGGTTACTGCGCTGATGCCCTCGGGTGCCACTGCGAGGCTGATGACGTCATAGGCAATGACCACCAGGAACTCCAGCGCAACCAGGACACCCAGCACCTTGGCGGACAGGTCCACCCTGTTCACGCCCAGCCATCCCACGATTGCGATGCACACCAGCACGGGAATCCACCACGGCACGCTGATGCCAAGCCGGGCGGACAGCAGCGATGAGACGGTGAAGCCGAACAACCCGTAGATGCCCACCTGCATAAGGTTGTAGGCCATGAGGGCAATCAGCGATGCTCCCACGCCGGCCGGCCTTGAGATGCCTTGCGCAATGTAGGCGTAGAAGGCCCCGGCATTGGTGACGTAGCGGCTCATTGCGGCGTAACCCACAGCGAACAGGGCGAGGATTGCGCCAAGGATCAAAAAGGACAGCGGAACGCCGGTGACGCCGGTGACCGCGAAGGTGGTGGTTACGCCGCCCGCGAGCACAGTCAGCGGCGCCGAGGCCGCGATAATCATGAAGGTTACTGCCGGTACGCCGAGCCGCCTCTTAATGTCTGCGGCTCCGGCGGCCCTGCCCTTGACGGGGTTGTCCACGCTCATAGTGTGCTCCTGCCTCGGTGCCGCGGGAGATTGCGCGGCACGGTGTCTGTCATTCCGCAATCTTCCACCGCCAGGTACCTAGGTGACTTGTCTCACACGGCAGGGTGTTTGTCGGTGCACGCAAGCACGGGCGCAGGGGCCGCCCGGTGTAGAATCGTGGGCAAGCTCACGTCCGCACAACCGGGCATTCCCGGCATCAGTGGCAGCGGCGCCGCGGGCCACTTAAAAGGAGTTTGATGACCGTCGCGGCTGATACGGGCCCCGCAACTGTGGAAACCATCGTGGCGGAGTCGTTCCAGGAGTGGAGCAAGGCAATCTCCACCTCCTTCGTTCCCCTGTTGGCAACAGGTCCCAACAATTCATCGTTCCAAGCCACTGATTTCCGCGGCACCATGCGTGCACGGGTGCTGGGACAGATCTCCGTAGTGGAAATTACCGCCGGGCCGCACACTGTCCAGCGCACACCGGAGCTGATTGGCAAGTCCACAGGACGCTACTTCAAACTCAGCATCCAGCTGGCGGGATCGGGTCGTCTGGTTCAGGACGAACGCGAGGCAGTGCTGCTCCCCGGCGACCTCTCCATCTACGACACCTCCCGCCCGTACCAATTAACGTTCGACGACGACTTCCGCACTTTGGTGCTCATGTTCCCGCATGTCCTGCTGGACTTGCCTGCTGAAGCAATGGGACATGTGACGGCCCTGCGCATTCCGGGCGATGAGGGCCTGGGCGAACTCATCAGCCCCTTCCTGGTAAAGCTGGCCGATAACCTCGAGGCCCTCTCCGGCACCAACGGGCTCCGGTTGGTCCATAACGCTTTGGACCTGGTGACCACGCTCTTCAACGGTGAACTCGATCAACTGATCGAAACAGGCAGGGATCCACATTTGCTGCTGCTTGGCCGCATCCATGACTACATCGAGGCAAACCTGGGTGACCCCGAGCTCTCCCCGGGAACCATAGCCGCTGCACACTACATCTCCACCCGGCACCTGCACGACCTCTTCCAGGAAATCGGAACCACAGTGGCTGCCTCCATCCGGCAGCGGCGACTGGAACGGTGCCGGCGGGACCTTAGGGACCCAGTGCTGGCCGATCGACCCGTAACAGCCATCGCGGCACGGTGGGGATTTACTGATGCTGCCCATTTCAGCCGCATCTTCCGCGCAGCTTTCGGGAACTCCCCCACCGGCTACCGCAACAGCCACTGACAGCTCGCCGGACCGCTGACTAGGCCGCCGCCGTCGGGGCTGTTCCTTGGTCCGTGAGGGCTGCCATCTCTTCCAGCATGGTTCGCAAGAGCCGTTCTTCCAATCCGGCATAGGCAGGATTGCCCGCACGATTAGCCAGCTCCCCGGGGTCTTCGCAGTGATCGTACAACTCGCCAATCCCGGAGCCGAAGTAGCGGGTCAGCCTGCCCTCAGCTGTGATGACCGTTCGCATACGGACCGGTCCCGGCAACCCGTCCAAGCCAAAGGGTTGTTCCTCCTCCACCAACAGCGCGTCCCGATGATGATCGGTATCCCCGCGCAGAAGAGGCACAAGAGAGCGCCCCTGAATCCCCCGGTACTCCTTTGACCCGGAGAGCTCAAGCAGCGTCGGGGCCAAATCCGCGCTGGAAACCAGGGCCCGTGTACGCCGCGCGGAGGTCCCGGGAAGGTGCACCAGCAAGGGGACGTTGGTCACCGCGCGGTAATGGACAAAGTGCTTAAGCATGAGGCCATGATCGCCAAAAAGGTCTCCATGATCGCTGGTGAACACCACTATGGTGTCCTCGGCCAGGCCTTGGCGATCCAGCTCATCGAGGATCCGGCCAATGTGCTCGTCCATCATGGTGATCAGGCCATACTGGGCGGCCGCTGCGAACCTGTACTGTTCCTCCGTGGCCGCCCATGTCATGGTGGGGTCCATGTTCGGCTTTCCGCGGTGTTCCACCATCTTCCGCACGTGGGCAGGCGAGGCGGCATGGCCCTGCTCGAATCCAAGCGGGAGCGGCAGGTCCTGAGGATCGTAAAGGTCTGAATATCCTGCCGGTGGCGAGAACGGATGGTGGGGGTCCGGGAAGGAGACAAACATGAAGAAGGGCTGGTCCTGACCCGCAGCATCCTTCAGGTGCTCGATTGCTTTCTCGCTCACATAGCTGGTGGGGTGCACGTCTGCCGGGATGGCCGTCTGGTACACCTGATCCCAGCCGCCGTATGTGCTGGAGGAATTTCCCGGACCTCCCAGCGTTTCAGGGTCAACGCCGCGCTCCCGCGCCCAATGGACGTAGTGACCGCCGGGCCGGTCCCCGTGGCCGATCACAAGGTCCACGTGCTGGTACCCGTAGTAGTCCGCGGGGAGCGGTATGAACCGGGCATCGTGGGCGTCGCGGTTCTCCCACTGATCCCAGCCCGGAGCAAAACCCTGACGGCGGGCATCGCTGACACCCGAGTCCAGCAACAGGGGGTCCGTAGCCCGGATCTCCTCCGCTTGGTGCGGTTCAAACTCCCACCCCATGTTCTGGTGGTGCAGCTTCCCCACGCCCACTGTGCGGTAGCCTCCCGCGCCCAGGGAACCCGGGACAGTCTGCGTTAACGGGTCCAAGGTGATGCCGTTGCAGCGGGTGCCGTGCGCAGAAGGCCATCGTCCGGTCATGAGACTGGCACGGTTGGGCATGCACGTCGGGTTGGCCACTGTGGCATTCTCGAAAACCACGCTCTTGGCTGCGAGCGCATCCAGGTTTGGCGTCTTGACTGTGGCGTTACCGCCGAAGCCAAGGTGGTCGGCCCGCAACTGGTCAGCGATGATGAAGAGGACATTGGGCCGGCGATCCGCGGACGCCGCTCCGTGCCCCGTCACGCGGGCCTCTTGATGAGGGACAGCACTTCGGTTCGCTGCCGGGCGAAGTCCGGCAGCGAACGTGTGGTGATTTGGTCGCGCGGTGCCGGCAGGTCCACATCCACCACTTTGAGGACGCGGGCGGGACGGGACCCGAGGACCACTACGCGGTCTGCCAGATAGACAGCCTCGTCAATGTCGTGGGTTACCACCAAGATGGTCATGTTGAAGTCCTTCCGAATCTTCAGGCACAGATCCTCCAGGTCAAAGCGGGTCTGCGCGTCCACTGATGCGAAAGGCTCGTCCATGATGAGGATCTCCGGCCGATACGCCAGTGCCCGGGCAATAGCCACGCGTTGCTGCATGCCGCCGGACAACTGCCAGGGGTACTGGTTGTGGGCATGTGACAGGCCGACGGCGGCCAGCGCACTGTCGCAGCGCTCCTTCAGTTCCGCTGCGGGCAACTTGAGGTGCCGCAGAGGAAGGACCAGGTTTTTTCGCACAGTGAGCCATGGCATGAGCGAGCGGTTGTAGTCCTGGAAAACCAAGGCCATCTCCGGTGGCGGGCCGCTGATGGTTCGCCCGTCAATGGCTGCCCGTCCGCTGCTGGCCGGGTGGAGCCCGGCCAGGCATTTCAGGAGTGTGGTCTTTCCAACCCCTGATGGACCAACGATGCAGACAACTTCGCCGGCATCCACGGTGAAGGTGAGGTCTTCGATGACCGTATGTGATTTTTCGCCGCTGCCGTAGGTCTTGGCGAGATGCGCCACGTCCAACCGAGGTGTGGTCGCACTGATGCGGGTTTCTGGTTGCTGTGCCATGGTGGACTTTCTGTTTCGGGTGGGAAGAGTCGGGACCTGCGGGGCGCTCATGCTGCACGCGCCATGCGACGGGATCCGATGTACCAGGACAAAACCTTGCGCTTGAGCAGGCTGAACAGGATGTTGACCAGGAATCCGATGACCCCCAGGAGCAGGATGCCGGCCCACATGTCAGCGGTCATGAAGCTCTGCTGTGCCAACAAGGTCATGGCTCCGATTCCCTGCGAACTCCCCAGCATCTCGCTGGCGATCATCACGATGAAGGCCACCTGAAGGCTCACCTGAAGTCCTGAGAAGATCTGGGGCATCGCCGCCGGCAGGAGGACGTTCAGCACCCGCTCCTTTCGGCTCAACCGGTAAACCCTGGCAACGTCCATGAGATCGGTGCTGACGCTGCGGATGCCGTCCACCGTGGCGATCATGGTGGGAAACAAAGCCGCCAGGGCGATGCTGGTGACGCGCATTTGGGTACCAAAGCCAATGAGGGAGATGAAGATCGGAACCAGTGCCACGGGAGGAATACCACGGAGGAAATGGATCAACGGATCGATCATCCACCGGACAGGAGGCACCAGCGCAGTGGCGAAGCCCAGACCGACCCCGGCCACCGCTGCGATGGCAAAGCCCAGGAACAGGTTGCCCAGGCTCAGGAGGACATCGGACTGGAAGTGGTCAAACAGCCACAGCTCCTGGAAACGGATGAGGATGGATTCCAGCGGTGGGAAAAACGGATCGATGGAGTTGGCGGAAAGGAACCACCAGGCCGCCAACAGCAGCACCGGGGTACCTGCACCGATCACCCAGTTTCGGATTGCGAGGTTTCTCATCAGGGCACCACTTCCCGGTAGGACTCATGCCAGTGCAGGACCCGGCGCTCGGCCAACCGGGTAGCACCTTGGAACAGCAGACCCAGGACACCGAGGACCATCACCAGAGCGTAGAGGCTGGCGTAGTCACCCGCAGCCTGTGCCTGGTAAATGCTCTGGCCCAAGCCCGGACCCCCACCAAGGAGGCCTGCCACCACAGTGACCACAAGGGCAGCAGGAGCTGCCACCCGCATGGCTGTCCCGATGTAGGGCATGGCACTGGGCAAAACCACCCGCGCCAGAATTTCTCCCTCGCCCATGCCGTAGGAGCGGGCAGTATCGCGTGCCACGGGATCGGTCCCCTGAACACCATCCACGGTCTGCATGACGATGGGGAGCAAGCACCCGAAGACCACCAGGAACAGCGACATCTCAGCAGTGGGGCCAAGCACCAGCACCGCAAGGGGAAGGATAACGATCGGCGGGACCGGCTTCAGGAATTCCAGCACTGCCAAAGTGGCGAACCGCACGGATTGGAAGCTGCCTATGAGCAACCCGAGGACTACTCCCGCCAGCGCCGCCAAAGCCAGCGCGAGCAATGCGATGCCCATAGTGGCGCCAAGAGCGGACCAGAACGTGCCCGTGCCCAAAATGGTGGCCAGCGTAGTGAACACCGCGGTGGCAGTCGGCAGGGCGTTTCCTGCCACGTTGGCCGCAGCGAGAACCTGCCAGATAATCAAAGCTCCGACGATGCCCAAGGTACTGAACGCATAGGGGCGGATGGATGCTTTCATGATGAATCTCCCATATGGCTTCCTGCCTACTTCCCGAAAATTACGTCTGCGGGCAGCTTCACGGGTTCCTTAAGGAAGCCGAGGTCGGCAAGGTTCTTGTTGGCGCGCTCGATGTCTTCAGGGCGGACCTCTTCGGGCCAGTAGTTCACGGCACCGGATTTGACCACGTCCAGCGGAGTCTTGGTGATTTCGGCGCTGAGCTGCTGGGCTTCATCTACGTGACCATTGGCGTAAGCGTTCGCCTTGTAGATGGCAGCTTTGAAACCCTCCAGCGCCTTCTCCTTGGACTTCACCGTGTTCGCCCCGGCTACCCACAGGCCAATAGCGCCCTGTTCAAAGAACTCGACGCCGGGCGAGGCCAGGAGCCTGTTGCCTTCCGCTGCGGCCTTGGACGTGAACGGGGCCACGAGGGATGCGGCGTCCACCCGTCCGGAATTAAGTGATTGGAGTGCAGATGAGGGATCGAGGACCATCCAGTTCACTTTGGCGGGATCTCCGCCGTCGTCCTTGACCAGTTTGCTGACCGTGACCTCCAACTGTGCTTTGCGGGCGGGGACGCTGACGCTTTTTCCCTCGAGGTCTTTGGGCCTGCTGATGGCGGACGTCTGCTGTACCAGAAGCCCGGTGTCATCTACGCGGTTCAGGTCAGCTCCTTCGCTGGCACCATCCTTGTAACCGTCAGCTGCGGCAATGATCTTCAATGGCACGTTCTGGCTCAATGCATTCAAGAGCGGGATGGAGGGAGTGTAGGTGAGATCAATCTGACCGCTCTGGGCAGCTGCGATGCCGGCCGGGGGGTTGGCAATAACAGAAGTCTCGACGTTGAGACCCTGCTCCTTGAAGTAGCCCTTGTCAGCTGCAAGACGGATAGCGGCATCCGAACCGATGCCAATGGTGCCCACTTTGAGGGTGGTGGTTCCACCGGCGGCCGGCGCGGCGGCCGGGTTGGACCCGCCGCCGCAAGCGGCCAAAGTCATGGATAAAACTGCGGCCAGGGCCAAGGGAATTGTGCGTCGCATGGTGCTCCTTGAATCACGGATGGTTGGAAGGGAATTCCAGCTGCTTGATGGGTGATTTACGTTGATTGGTCGATTACGTTGCTTCGGTGGACTACGCGGACTGGTGGACTACTCGGCCACCGCTCAGGGTGAGCCTGACCTCTGTGTCGAGGAGCTTTTCGATCTCCTCGTCCACCGGCCAAGGGTTGGACAACAAACACAAATCTGCTGCCATCCCGGGAGTCAAAGCACCCTTGAAGTGCTCCGCATGGTCCTGCCAGGCGGCGTTGATGGTCATGGCAGTCAGTGCCTGCAGCCCGGTAATCCGCTCCGGATCATGCGGGGCGCCCGGCTGGGAACGAGTGGCACGGCGGACGGCTGCCACTACGGTGCGCCGCCAATCGGGACTGGTCACGGGGGCATCGGAGGCCAAATTGACTTGAACTCCGGCTCCAAACGCCGATTGCAGGGGCTGGTGCCGGGAGAAGCGGTCCTCACCGAGAACCTGGCGCATGATGTCGCCGGCCTCTTGGCGGATGAGCGGGTTGGTGCTGTAGCCAATGCCGTGGGAGGCCATGGTGTGAAGCATGCCGGGATCCGCGAAGGCCCCGTGGATGACGTAGTGGCGGTTAGCTGATGACCTTGCGCGGTTCTTCGGACCGTCGGCTGTAGCCATGATGGCTTCAACTGCGGCGGCGGTGGCCGCGTCCCCGGTGGCGTGAACCCCCGCCTGCAACCCGGCGTCGTTGATCAGTTCCAGGATTTTGTGCAGCTCAGCAACCCGCTGAGCGTCGCTGGCCCCTTGGATCACCAAGCTTCCGTGCGTGCATGCCTTGCCGTAGGGCTCACTCATCCATGCGGTGCCGCTGCGGGGAATACCGTCGGCAAAGATCTTGACCCCCGCGATCCGCAACTGTTCAGGGTTGAGGCCGCGGTTCAGATAGGCAGCGGCCAATCCGCTGCGGAGACCCGCCTCAACCGCATGGGCATTGGCTCCGCCCGTTCCCGCGAAGAGCATCAGGACGTTGATTCTCATGGTCAGTTGGTTCGCTTCGGCGAGGTCACCCAGTAAGTCAAGTGCCGCCGTCGAACCTGCACCATCCATAAGCCCCGCGCTTGCCGGACCCAAACCAGGATCGGTGAGGGAAGTGATGCCCAGAGAATGCAGCTGCTCTTGGAGCGCCAGCAGGGCTGGCCGCAGCGTGGATTCAGGGACCGGCGGCATGGACCGAGAAAGAAGTTCCATGGCTCCGTCCTGGAGCAATCCCGTAGGACTTCCGTCAGAGGTCCTGGCCACGACGCCGCCGTGAACGTCCGGGGTTGCGGCGTCAATGCCGGCCCTTCTCAGGGCTTCCCCGTTGGCCAACAACTGGTGTCCTGTGCTGTCGAATGCCACAACGGGCGTGCCCGGCCTCGCATCAAGCAGAAACCCCTGTGCCTGTCCCAGCAGGGCTTCGTCCCAGCCATGGGCGCGCACCCAGCCGTCCTCCCCCGCCGGCGCTGATTCCAGGACGTTGACGACGGCCGCCCAGTCAGGTGCCACCGCCGGCTCCAAGCGCACATACCCGAAGGCGGCCATGGCAGCTGAAACGAAATGGAGATGGGCGTCGTTGATGCCCGGAATGACAGCACCACCTGCGGCGTCGATGACACGCGTAGCGGGGCCGATCCACTGGCTGACGTCTTTGTAGCCCAGGGCGGCAATGCGGCCTCCCTTGACAGCGACGGCATCGCTTAGGCGCCCTGGGACCGCCGGGTCCATGGTGTGGACCGAGGCGTTCATGATCACCAGATCAGCGAAGTCTTCCATCGGTTCTCCTCAGTTCACGGCATCGAAATGTGATGCAGACAACGTTCCTGAAAGAAGTATGTCGCTTGACTGGGTCACTTGACTAGGTTTTGATGTAAAATTTCTTTGGAGGACTTTTCCGCCCCCGGCACGGCCACAAGGACGTCACGGCGGATAGCGCCTACGATCGATGAGACCGGTTGAAAAAGAAGAAGGTGCATGAATGGCCAGGGTTCCCGCCGAGGAAAGGCGCCTGCAGTTCGTCCAAGCCGCAGCACGAGTGATCGCCCAGGACGGCCTCGCCTCAGCAACCACACGACGAATCGCCACCGAAGCCGATGCCCCGCTTGCCGCCCTGCACTATTGCTTCCGAAGCAAGGACGAACTGCTCGAAGAGGTTTACAACTTCCTCAGCCGGGACTACGCCAAGGCTTTGGAGCCCGTGGCCGATCCCGGAATGGGACTACGCCACATGGTGGGCGCCCACGCGCGACGCATCTGGAGTCGCATGTTGGAGAACCCGCACGAGCAGGTCACTACCTTTGAGCTGCTCCTCCGGCGATTCCGGGTAGAGACCGAAGACCAATCCCAGGCATTGCTCATGAACCGTTCCATGTACGACGGCTGGGTCAGCTCAACTCTGGAATTGTTCCGTGCCGCCGCCGAAGCCGCGGGAGAACCTGTCCCCGCCAACCTGGAGGACATCACCCGTTTGTTCATTTCCGGAATTGACGGCATCAGCATGCAGCATCTGGCCGACCCCGACGACGAACGGTCCCTGCGCTTAGTGGAACTCATGGCTGCGTCCCTCGCCGGGGCCCTCGATTACGCCTGAGGCCTGCGCTTCATGACAAGGGACGTGAGAACGCCCAGCAGCAAGAGGCCACCCGCGGCCGCCATTGAAACAACGAACGCCGCACCGGCTCCCTGCGTTTGCGCCAATTGCCCGGCCAGGTAGGAGCCCAACGCCGTTCCGGCCACGATTCCGCTGGCCAGCGCCGTCATCACCGTCGCCATCCGACCGGCCGGTGCTACCACTCCACCGATGCTGAACACTGTCACCATCACCGGCCCCACGGGGATGCCCAGAATCAGCAGGACAAAAACCATGGGCCA
Source organism: Arthrobacter sp. 9V (assembly GCF_902506065.1). Lineage (GTDB taxonomy): Bacteria > Actinomycetota > Actinomycetes > Actinomycetales > Micrococcaceae > Arthrobacter. Next base: position 1,615,903 of record NZ_LR732912.1, on the reverse strand, counting down.
GATACCCGCAGGAAGCAGCAGCAGGAGCGACAAAACGGACATCGCCAGCGCCGCGGCAACCCACCGCGAAGCCAGGCTGAACCGTTGCGGCCAAAAAGCTACGGACAGCGCTGCCACGGCTGAACTCAGGCCCATCACGGCATACAAAAGTCCGGCGATCTCGGCCGGTGCATACTGTGCCGAGAAAGCGCTCAGGGCGTTTTGTGTTGCCCCAAAAAAGGTACCCATGCACACCATGGCCAGCACCGGGACGGCCACCACGGCCGCGGCCCAACGGTTCCGCCGCTGCGGAGCCTGGGTGGTTTGCTCAACGGGAGGCACCTCTCCGCTGGAAGCCACTTCTCCGATTGGAGGCACCTGTCCATTTGACGGCGCGAGGCCGGCACGGGGTTTCCGTGGCGCCGGCACCACCGCAAGCTGGCTTGGATGAACCGCGAAGGCAGGAACCAGGGTGATAGTCATGACGGCGGCCAAAGTGAGCGGCAACCACGGTGCCACCACGGACGCCAAGACCCCTACAAGGGCAGGGCCGAGGACGAAAGTGACCTCGTCCGCGGTGCCTTCATAGGACAACGCCGTATCCAGGTCAGCCCGATTGGCCGCGACACTCCTGCCCCCTTTGGCTGCGGATAAATTGCGGGTGGTCAGTGCCATCCAGCGAACACGGGCCATGGGACCCACCTGGGGACAGCTGGCTCCGGCGAGGAAAGCTGCAATGAGCACACCAACTGCATCACCCACTGAACCGTACCCGGTGGTGAGATAGGCAGCGGCGAGAAGTCCCGCCACGGCAAGGCTGTTGATGACTGCTGCGACCAGCAGCACAATCCGTTGGCCGGCCTTGTCGGCCAGGGAACCCAACACCGGAGCGCCCAAGGCTGAGCCGATGCCCACCGCGCCGGCCGCCATGCCCCCAATAGCGTAGGAGTGGCTGACGGCAGTAACCAAGGTCAGGGTGCCAACCGTCAGCATGGCCAAGGGAAGCCTGGCGAAGAGCCCCAAGGGCAGAAAGCCAGGTCCAGCCAACTCGGGAAGCCGCGCGAAACGGCCGGGCGAGCGTGAGGGGCGTGAAGAAGCCTGCGATACAGGCTGTGAAGCTACAGAAGTTTTTTCCATTAATCCGGGTTCGCTAAAGAATGCGCATCGTCCCTCCTCCCGATGCGCGCGACCCTGTGTAACGGGTTAAGTCTATCGGATAGGTCTTAGACCGGAACAGCTTCGGAAATCCGCACGCTGGAACCATTCCTGCCCTTGATCACTTGGAGCTGGTTGGTGATCCGCTGCTTCATTTCCGCGACGTGACTTACAAGGCCAACTACCCGGCCGCCGTCGCGCAGTCCTTCAAGAGCGTCCATCACTTGCTCCAGGGATTGCTCATCCAGGCTGCCGAAGCCTTCGTCAACAAACAGTGTCTCGATGTCCACGCCTCCCGCTTCCTGCTGCACCACATCGGCTAGGCCCAGTGCCAGGGACAATGAAGCCATGAACGATTCACCACCGGACAGGGTGGAAGTGTCCCGCCTCTGACCCGTCCATTCGTCGACGACTTCAAGTCCGAGGCCCGACTTTGCACCTCTGGCTGCCTTCGCATCCGTATGTTGCAGCGTGTACCTGCCATCGCTCATGGCCACGAGGCGCTCGGAGGCTGCCATGGCCACCTGCTCAAGCCTTGCTGCCAGGACATAAGTGTTCAGGCTCATGCGGTAGTTGTTATCTCCGGATCCCCGGACAGTGTCCGCCAATTCCGCCAGCATATGCGCCCGGCTCCTTGGCTCCTTTCCGGCGAGCGCCAGGGTCCGGTACTCCTTGCCTAGCCGGGCGACCGTATCCGCGGACTTACTTGCAAGGCCGGCCGCCAAGGCCTTGGCCCGTGCATCATCCGCGGCTTTGGAAGCAAGCAGCTTCAATTCAGCAAGTTCGGCCTCTGCCAAGGGGAGTTCGCCTATGCTGGCTTCCTTGGCGGCAAGGACCAAGTCCTCACCGCCAAACAGCTCGTCCAAGCGGGACGATTCGGCCTCGAAATCGGCCAGGTCTTTTTCGAGGCCCACAACATCGGCCGGCGACAGAATTTCCCGGCGGGCTTCGTCAGCTGAAGCGAATCCGGATTCCGCCAAGGCTTTTTCAAGGGAAGCGACGGCCTCGTGGGCGGCTTCTTGTGCCTGTTCCAGTTCCCGTTCTGCATCCACGGCTGCTTGCAGAAGCCCGCGCTCAGCCATGAGCGCTTTCAAGCGCGCGCGGAGGCTGGGGAAGCCGTCCTTCAAGCCGGCAAGTTCTGTTTCAAGGGCAGCACACTGCTCCTGAAGCAGGTTCACTCCCGAGGCGGCGCGGGCGGCCGCGTTCACGGATTCGTCGTGCTCTTGCTGCACCAGCGCAATCCGTTTGCTGAGGTCCTCGTGCCGGGTGCGGAGCTTCTCCAACTCCCCCGCAGCCTTGCGGGCCTCCGAGGCAGCTTGGCGGGCAGAGACAAGTTTGGACTCGGCTTCTGCAGCATCCACTGAACCACCCTGGGCCACCAGTCCGGCGAGCACCTGTGCTGCGGAGGACAGTTGCTCAGCGAGGCGCCCCAGGGCTTTCTCACTTGCCTCAAACCGTTCCTTGGCTTCTTCCTCTTCCTGAGCCAGGGAGAGAGCTGACTGTACGGCTTCGGCGGGGCGGGGATGTTCTTCGCTTCCGCAAACGGCGCACGGCTGGCCGCTCTCCAACGATGCCGCCAGTTCTCCCGCTGCGTTGGCAAGCCGGAGTTCACGGACATCAAGCCACTGCTGCCGGAGGTCCTGCGATGCGGTCCTGGCCTGGAGATGCTTCCGGGTAATCCCGTCCAACTCCCTGCCGGCAATTGCGTGCCGGGCCACAACCTCCACCAGCCCTGAGGCTCCAGCAACCTCCCGCTCCAGTTCCGTGAGTTGGCCTGCCAACGGCTCCAGAGGCTGAATCTCCGACTCCACGGCGGCCATGTCTACGCGTAACTGTTCCAGGAGGGTGCTCGAAGCCTCGGCAGCGGCCTGGTGTTCGGCCCTATCCTCACGCATGGTCGCGAGACGTTTTGTGATCGCCTCCAAGCGCTGCTCATCGGCCAGCCGGGCCTCAACAACCGCGCAACCGACCTTGACGGTTTCCAGAGCTACGTCAGGATTGCCTGCGTCCAAGCCCGATGCCCCGAGCTTCTCGCGGACGCCCGCAGCCCGTGCGTCGGCAACGTCGACTTTGCGCGCTGCCGAATCAACTGCTTCGAGCTGCCCACTGAGAACAGCGGCCCGGCGATGCTTTCCGAGCATCTCCTTGTTCTCCAATGCCCGGGGCGCTGCCAGCTCCAGCAGCACCCGCCGCTGCATCGCAGCAGCGAGCCGCCCATGCCTGAGAGATCTCTCCTGGGCCTCCTGGAACTGTTCCAGAAGGCCGGTGGACACCGACTCTGCCTCAGCAGCTTCGTCCTGGCGACGTTTCCACTCAGCCCGCGCTTCTGCCTCCACGGCGGCCAGCCAAGCCTCCGGCTCCTGTCCCTGCTGCTGTTTCGGCTCCGGTCCCGGCTGGTTCCCACTTGCCTGAGTAGCAGCAGCGGGAAGGTTAAGCTGGTCCTGCTCCGAAGCAACCCGGTCCAGCAGCACTTTAAGCTCTGAGGCATTCTCCTGCACGGCACGGGTTGCCTCGGCTGCTTGCTGCAGGAGTTGGCGTTCAACAGCTTCAAATCGTTGCGTGCCGAATAATTTCTGGAGAAGGTCCAGCCGATCATTGGCCTTGGACCTAAGGAAAGCGGCGAAGTCTCCCTGTGGCAACATCACTACACGGGTGAACTGCTCCCGGTCCATTCCCAGGACGTCCGCGAGCTCCGCACCAACCTCGTCATTCCTGGAAGATTTCTCTTCCCAACTCCCGGCTACACGTTCCCGAAGCAGGGTTTTGGCCTGCTGGGTGGTGAATCCATTGCGGCCGCGGGCACTCGGCCGGTCCCATGCCGGAGATCGGGTCACCTCAAAACGGCGGCCACGCGCGGAGAACTCACAAACCACACGGGGCTCCGCACCCGGCGCGGCATGATCGCTTCGTAGCCGCTTCCCTTCCTGGCGGGCGCCGGGAACGGAGCCGTACAGGGCGAAACAGATGGCATCCAGAATGCTGGTCTTTCCGGCCCCCGTGGCGCCGTTGAGGAGGAAAAGCCCCTGTGCACTCAGATGGTCGAAGTCAATGTGTTGGGGTGTTGCAAACGGGCCAAAAGCCTCAATGTCCAAACGATGGATTCTCACAGCCCCGCCTCCTGCAACCGGACAGCTTCCAGTGCTTCGCGGAGTGCAGCCTCTTCGGCATGGTTCGCACCCCGGTCCCTGACATGGTCCAGGAAGCCACAGCAGACTCCGAGGTCATCTTCTGCCGCCGCCAGACGATTGCTGTAGCTGGTAGAGGTCCGGGCTTGCACACCTTGGGGATCGAAGGAGAGAACCAGGGTGTCCGGGAAACGGGCGCGGACCCTCTCCATGGCCTGAGCGGGCCGTTGTGCATCCGTTAAGGTGACTTGGCAGTAGGCGCTTTCTGCCCACGCGTGCTCAGTGTCCCCCAACAAATCCTCCAGCGTGCCGCGCAACGTGGCCAGTGCTTTTGGAGCATCCCACAGAACCTCCTCAACAACGGCGACGCCGTGGGTGTCAAGGTCCACAAGCCAGGCACCTTTGCGGTGCTTGGCTTCTGAAAACGAATAGGCCAAAGGAGACCCGGAGTAGCGGACATTGGGCGCCAACTCCTGCCGCCCATGGAGGTGACCCAGTGCTGTGTAGGCGAAGTCCTCAAAGAGATCCAGCGGAACGGCGCCCAGCCCACCGATGCTCAAGTCCCGTTCGCTCTCGGAGGTAATGCCGCCACTGGCAAAGGTATGTGCCAGTACTACCGGATAAACCGGTCCGGATGCGCGGCGCTTTTGAACATCCTTCCGGATCAGCTCCACAGCTGCCAGGGTGACATCAAAATGGTTGGGGTTCTCAGCGCCCAACCTCTCAGCGACCAGCCGGGGTTCAAGGTAGGGAATGCCGTAGATAGCCAGTTGCCCCATCCCTGCGCTGTCCTGGGCGGTATACAAGGGGAACAGCACAGGTACGTCAAGCTCCTCCACTTGCGTCCTCAAGTGGACTCCCCCGCGTTCCAGCAGTCGCGAAGCAAAGCCCAGCCTGATGGCGGAGTCGTGATTGCCGCTGGTCAAGACCACACTGGCCCCTGCCTGCGTGATGCGCACCAGCGCGTCGTCAAGCAGCTTGACCACATCCAGCCCGGGCAAAGCGCGGTCGTAGACATCTCCGGCGATCAGCACGACGTCAACGGACCTGGATTCCACCAGCGCCACCAACTGGTCCACGAAGTTGCGTTGGGCATCAAGCATGCCAACGCCATGGAATGACCGGCCAAGGTGCCAATCGGAAGTGTGTAGTAACCGCATATTCCCAAGTTAACCGCCGGGCACCGACAATAAAGCGCAGGCGAGCCGTCCGCCGTCGAGCCCGTATGGCTATTTGCTCTTTTTACCGTCGAAGAAGTCCCGGGCGTCATCGTTGACCGGCGCAGCCGGAACCGCCCGGGAAGGCGCGGCGCCAGGCTTCGCAACGGATTCCTCCGCTTCAATGCCCTCAACCGGCTCGTCGTTGGCAGTGAAGGAGTCGTTGACCCCATCACTGCCGCCCTGGACGTCCATAGGCACGGCGACGGCAGAAGATGACAGACCTTGGAAGCCACGGAAGGCTAGGCCGGCAAGCGCCGCACCCATCAGCGGGGCCGCCCAGAACAGCCACAGGCCCTCAAGAGCCCACGGCGAGCTGAAGAATGCCTGGGCTGTTGCCCGTGCAGGGTTGAAAGGAAGGTTTCCCAGCACCTGGCCGAGCTGAAGCAAAACAGCCATGCTCAGGCCAACGGCGAAGGGGGCCACCGCAGGAAGAGCCCGACGGCCCGCGGTGGCGCCGAGGAACACTGCCACAATCAGGGCCGCGCCAAGAACTTCCACCAACAGAACTCCTGCCAGCTGTGTTTGGGCGGCGGCATGCTCACCAAAACCCGGCGAAACGACATCGAATGCGGCCCTGGCGTCGGTGAGGACGGGCACCGTGCTTACCACGAAATAGATCAAGGCAGCACCAACCACGCTGCCGATGATTTGCGCCGCCACGTAACCCAGGGCAGCCACAGCCCGGATCCTGCCTGCGATCAGATTGCCCAGGGTGATCACGGGGTTGAAATGGCCTCCTGAGACGTGGCCGAAGGCCAGCATGGCTGCTGTCACCGCAAGGCCGGTCGAAAGGGCTACAGGCAAGGGGGCAGCACCGGGATTGGAGAAAATCCCGACTCCAGCTGCGACAACCACAACGAACATCGATCCCAGAGCTTCAGCCAACAACCGGGAAACAAGTCCCGGTTGGGGTTCGTGTGCGGCGTGTACAGGAGAGGTCATGTTGCGTAAGTCCTTACAGTTGGTGTGGATGCCGGTTTGAACGGCTGCGTCGCGGCGTCGCTGGCATTTGGTGCTGGTGCTGGAGGGGCATTGCACGTGCAAATCCACTGAGTATCATGCCAGCCGAGTCTGGACAGTTGCTGAATCCCGTCTCCGAGCTTATCCGCCCGCGAGCCTAAGCACCCAGAGCGATGGCTGCGATGGCCGTGGCCCCAAGTCCCACTACAGCCAACGTGCTAACCATGATGAGTCCGACCGATGCTGCCTCGCTGCCGGCACGGAGTTGACGTGAGCGAACCCACACAACGGATGCCAGAACGACTGTGGCTGCGGCTGCCATGACAGCGCAAATCCCCTGGTAATCCAGTCCGGGAAGACTGGCCACGAGGTTGCCGGTGGAGGGTTCGGACGTCAGCCAGCTACGCCAGATGAACAAATCCACCACTACCAGGGAAATCAGCGTCCGGCGCCAGGCCAACGTAGTGCGCTCGGGCTGCAACCCGGGATCGCGGGCTTCCATCTTTATCGCGCCACCAGTATCAGCACCGCAAAGGCGAACGCCGCGACAGCAACCACAATGGTCATGAACAGCATGACCCTGGAGAACGGGAGCGCCTGATCGTTGCGCATCGCCGCTTCCATCTGCCCCCAGCGGCGGTAAGACAGGACCGCAAGCCCGGCCCCTACCAAGGCAAGCAGCACACAGAGGACCAGGCGAACGGGTGTAGGTGCGATGTTCGGAGCCAGCTGGTCAACGGCGACCGCGCCGGCGAGCAAGGCCAAGGAAGTACGGATCCAGGCAAGGAAGGTACGTTCGTTCGCAAGAGAAAACCTGTAATCGGGGGTCTTGCCTGTCCGTCGCCAAGCAGGTTCACGCAAAGAATTTCTCCAAGTTTTGTCAGTGCCGGGCAGCTTCCCCACCATATCAGCGGAGGTGGGCAGACACGGTAAGTTACTGGCATGAGTGTTGATCCTAAGTCCCCAGCCGTTCCTTCGTTCGAGTCCCGCGTTCACGGATCGCTTTTGGGCGGAGCGTTGGGTGATTCCCTCGGGTATGCAGTGGAGTTCGAGTCCATTGCCGCAGTTCGCGCCCGCTACGGTTCCGCGGGCCTGACATCCTTCGGTCAGCTCGAAGGTGGCAGCCACTTTTCGGACGACACGCAAATGACGCTGTACACCGTTGACGGCTTGGTGGAGGCCCTCGAGTGGGCCAATGATGGCGTTGCGGCCGACGAGATTGCCTGCCTGTGGCTGGCCTATCTGCGTTGGCTCGCCACCCAGGACGTAGCTGTTGCTTCCTCGGCTCCCGTGCCGCAGCCTCGCTGGATCGATGCCCAAGAGGTCCTGCGTCACCGCCGGGCCCCCGGAAACGCCTGCCTCAGCGGATTGGCAACGGGCGAGATGGGAACAGTTGCACGTCCGGTCAATGCCGATTCCAAAGGTTGCGGCACAGTGATGCGTTCGGCCCCGTTTGGGCTCATCCCCCACATTTCACGCGAAGCGGTGTACAAGCTCAGCTCGGATGCTGCTTCGCTGACACACGGACACCCTTCTGCACGGCTCAGCGCGGCAGCGTTCAGCTTGCTGATCCACAACATCGTGGCTGGAAGCGACCTCCGTACCGCCGCCGTCGACGCCCTCAGCTATGTCAACGCCGTCCCCACCAAAGCACCCGAACTGTCGGAACGCCTGGAGGCCGCCCTTCAGCTTTCACTGCAGCCCACCCTCTTGAACCCGGAAGAACTGACCACAGCCCTTGGCGAGGGCTGGGTTGCCGAGGAGGCGCTCGCCGTGGGGCTTTACGCTGCGCTGGCTACCAGCGGCAGCACGCCGGCTGAGCATTTCCGCAATGCAATAACAGTGGCCATCAATCACAGTGGCGACAGCGACTCCACCGGGTCCATTGCCGGAAACATCATGGGAGCTTACTACGGTGAGGACTGCCTGCCGGCCGACTGGCTGGAGGCCTTGGAGGCACCGGAAGTCATACGCGGGATGGCTGACAAACTGCTTGCCGTCACCACCGGCTAGTCAGGAGCTACGTCCGGCTGAACGCTGCCAGCGAAGCTGGACGGTTGCGCAGTACGACCGGATGGCCTTGCGGCCGGAGGTTACGCCCCGCCCACCATTTGCAGAAACTCACCCTCGGACACAACTTCGATTTGTTGGCCCTTGGCGTGGAGCTCCAGGACCCGCTTTGCTTTGCCTGTGAGTCTGCCGGCGCGGAGGTCGCCTGCCACGAAGCCATCACCAACAATCAGCACAGTGGTCCGCGCAGTGACCCGGCTTTCCGGACGTGCGCCCATGTCCGCGGCCCGCGACTTGGCCTCCGGCCGGGTGATGGCCAGGTCACCGGTGAACACCACCGTCTGGCCGAAGAGCGGGTGTCCGGGTTCCGCGGACGGGTTCGGCAACGGGTTTGGCCCCTCCTCCGGCCAGGTCTGGAAGCCACCCGTGATGTCCAAGGCACGTTCAAGTGTGCGTTCCGCCGCGCTTCCCGTCCTGGCCGCGAGCGCGGATACGGTGGCTTTGGAGAGCCCAAGCGCGGGATCAAAGGCGGGCTGCTTCGGAAGGTTCAAGCCAAGGGAAAGGTAGAGCTCGGCGATGCTGTTTGCATTGTTCCGCTTGGCGATGTCCACCAGAATGCCGGCGCAGGCGCGGGCGTCTTCGGCGGCGTCGTGATGGTTGACCAGGGGAACCCCGGCTTCCTCTGCGGCATAAGGAAGGGAATTCGAGACCAGTGAATAGCAGCGACGCGAAAGCATCACGGTGCACACGTAGTCGTAAGCCGGCCCGGCCAGGCCCGAGACTTCCAGTCCTGAGCGAATAACGCCGAGGTCGAAGGCAGCGTTGTGGGCGGCGAGTACGTCGTCCCCAATGAAAGCGCCGATTTCCGGGAAAAGCTCCCCGAACCTGGGGCGGCCTGCCACGTCTTCGGCGCGGATGCCGTGGATGCGGGTGTTGTGGAACTCAAAGTGATCGTGATTTTCCGGCGGACGCATGAGCCAGGAGGCTTCCTCCACAACAACGCCGCCGCGGACTTTGCTGAGGCCCACCGAACACGGCGAGCCCCGGAAGCCGTTGGCTGTTTCAAAGTCGATCGCCGTAAAGTCCAATGCCACTGGACAAGATTACAGCCGGAAAAGACCGCCCCTGCCGATTTCTGCGGCGGGGCGGCCCTTCGGGCCCTCATTGTGGTCAAGGTGACATTCCGGTGACGCACGTACGGCTGCGTCCAGTTGTGGAGGCAGACCAGGAACCAAGTATTGGTCCCGAAAAACCCGACGACGGCCGTCAAGTAGGCTTGATGGGTGATCTTTTCTGCGATAAGCGACCTTGCCGTATCCACAATCGGGGGCGCGGGCCCGGTTTCGCCGCCTACGGCTTCGTTCCTGCCGGACTGGCTGAACCCCCAGATCTTCCTCGCCGATCCTGCCTTGGCGCCATGGGTGGTGCTCTTGGTGTGCGGCATCGTATTCGCCGAGACGGGCCTTTTGGTGGGCTTCTTCCTGCCTGGAGACTCCATGCTGTTCACAGCCGGTCTCCTGGTAGCCACGGATACCATCAAGTTCAACATCTGGGCCTTGGCGGCTCTCATCATCGTCTCGGCCATCCTCGGCAACCAGACCGGCTATCTCATCGGTTCCAAAGCCGGGCCTGCAATCTTCAACCGTCCGGACTCCAGGCTTTTCAAGAAGGAGAATGTGGAGAGCGCGCATGCGTTCTTTGAAAAGCACGGCGGAAAAGCGCTGATCCTGGCTCGCTTCGTGCCCATCATCCGCACCTTCGTGCCCGTGATCGTGGGTGTTGCCCAGATGGACAAGCGCAAGTTCTTCCTCTTCAACGTCATTGGCGCCGTCCTCTGGGGCGGCGGCGTCACCCTGCTGGGCTACCTTCTTGGTGATCGTGTTCCGTGGGTCAGCCACAACCTGGACATCATCTTCATCGTCATCGTCCTGCTCTCGGTCATCCCCGTCTTCATTGAAGTCGGACGCGGGTACATGGCCAAACGAAAGGCCGCAGCCGAAGGCACCGACCCTGTGGAGGAGTTCATCGAAGAACACGAGGGCAACGAGCACTGACGCTCCGCTGAACCTCCAAGAACAAGAGGCACCCCGCGCTGGCGGGGTGCCTTTTTTGGTCCAACAGACGCTCCTGGAAAAAGCTAGTTGGCGTTCGGCTCAGACAAGGGCTCAGACAAGGCAGAGACAATGGCGGGCAGCAAAGCACGGAACGCCTGCCCGCGATGGCTGATGGCGTTCTTTTCCTCAGAGCTGAGCTCGGCGCAGCTGCGGTCCATTCCTTGCGGTTGCAGCACGGGGTCGTATCCGAAGCCACCTTCGCCACGGGGCTCGCGCAGGAGGGTCCCCTCCAGCTGGCCGTACTCCACGGTCTCGCGGGCAATGCCGTCAGGACCCGGGACCGCCAGAGCAGCCGCACAAACAAAGGCAGCCCCCCGGAAGGGATCCGGGACGTCAGAGAGCTGTGCCAGCAACAGGTTCAGGTTGGCGACGTCATCACCGTGAGAACCGGACCATCGCGCCGAGAAGATGCCCGGCGCCCCGCCCAGGACGTCAACGGCAAGGCCGGAATCATCGGCGATGGCTATCAGTCCTGTGGCTTCTGCTACTGCGCGGGCTTTGAGAAGTGAGTTCTCAGCAAAGGTCACACCGGTCTCGGCGACATCCGGGGCACCCGCCGCAGCAGCGTCCACTACCTGGGTGTCGACGTCGAGCCCTGGAACCTGGCCACGGAGTAATTCGCGGAGTTCCTTCAGCTTGCCCTTGTTGTGTGTTGCCAGGACGAGGCGCGGGACCCCTGAGGCGGGAGTGCCGCTCACGGAGCTTCCGCCAGTGTCTCTCGTTGGATAGCGGACAACTGGGTGGTCCCCAGGAGGGCGAGATCCAGCAGGGCATTGAGCTCGTCGCGATCAAAGGGAGCACCTTCGGCCGTGCCCTGAACTTCTACGAACTTGCCCGAACCGGTTACCACAACGTTCATGTCCGTCTCCGCACGAACGTCTTCGACGTATGGGAGGTCCAGCATGGGGACGCCATCGATGATCCCCACAGAGACGGCCGCAATGGTATCCACCAGAGGCTGCGCGTTACGGGCAATGAGTTTGTTCTCACGGGCAAAACGGATGGCTTCGGCAAGCGCCACATAGGCGCCGGTGATCGCGGCAGTACGAGTGCCGCCGTCGGCCTGCAGAACGTCGCAGTCCAAAACTATGGTGTTTTCGCCCAAGGCCTTGGTGTCGATGATGGAGCGCAGGGAGCGGCCGATGAGACGCGAGATCTCGTGGGTGCGGCCGCCGATCTTGCCCTTGACGGACTCACGGTCCGAACGGGTGTTGGTGGCGCGCGGAAGCATGGCGTACTCGGCCGTGACCCAACCACGGCCTTCACCCTTGAGCCAGCGGGGCACGCCCTCAGTCAATGAAGCCGTGCACAGAACCCGGGTGTTGCCGAACTCAATCAGCGCCGAACCCTCGGCTTGCTTGGACCAGCCGCGGGTGATGCTGATAGGGCGCAGCTGGTCCGGGGTCCGGCCGTCGGCGCGGATAACGGGTGTGGCTGTAGCTTCAGAAGTCATGGTTCCAGCTTAGCCAAGCCGGCGGCAGCATTCCGACGCACGGCAACCAAGACGTCGGCAAACCTGGACGCCTGGGGGACCAGGACGCCGCGAAACTAGATCGTGTAGTGAACTCCGGCGACGGCCACAGCGACGTCACCGGTGAAGACCGGCTTGGCCTCGGACAAGACTTTGGTCTGTGAAGTCCACACTGGGATATGCGTGAGGAGGAGTCGCTTGGCGCCGGCATTCATGGCAGCCTCGCCGGCGCGCTTGCCGGTGAGGTGAACATCCTTGATACCGTCATCCCGGCCTTCCTCGAACGCAGCCTCGCACAGGAACAGGTCCGAGCCCCTCGCGGCGTCTTCAAGACCCTGGCAGGAATCGGTATCCCCCGAATACGTGAGGACCTTGGTAACGTGAACGCCGTCCTTGCCCGGCTCCGTGGCGGTGACACGCAAGGCATAGGCCTCTTCGACAGGATGGTTCACGGCGAAGGGGGTCACTGTGAAAGGACCTACTGATACCGGTTTGAGTTCGGTCCAGTTGGTGAAGTCGAATTCCTCGTGCATGCCGGGATCGAGGTCCAACCCATATGCCGTGGCCATTCTGTCCGCGGTAGCTGCAGGACCCCAAACCGGAAGTCGATCCCTGCCCCATCCGCCGGGCTTCCAGCGGACCGCGACGTGCAGGCCGCAAAGGTCCATGCAGTGATCGGGGTGCAGGTGCGTGAGGAAGATCGCGTCGATGTCTTCCAGATCCGTGTACCGCTGGATGGCGCCCAAGGCGCCGCTGCCCAGGTCCATCACGATTTTCCACTCACGCTCACCGTCGTGGGCGGTCACCAGGTAGCACGACGCCGGCGAACCGGGACCGGGGAAGGAGCCTGTGCAGCCCACGATGGTCAGCTTCACAGGCCACGTCCCATGGTTGTGCTGCGGCTCAAGGTGTTTTCCGGCTCAACGAAGGACGAACGGCGGGACAGACCGGCGCCGGACCTTGCCGCTTCCAGCATTTCGGGTGTGATACGAGCCAGGCTGCCTGTGGGGTACTGGGCCGCGACGTGGTCCACGTGCTTCACGGAAAGAACCTCAGGACCCAGGAAGCGGCGGGCCAGGGTCTCAAACTGGGTGGCATCACCGGTAGCTATGAATTCGTGGCTGGGTGCCCGCGTTTCCGTCCGCTGGATGCCGTGATTGGCCAAGGCCCGGTAGACATCCTTGGCAGTCTCCTCGGCACTGGAAACCAGTGTGACGTCCTCGCCCATGACGAACGAAATGACACCGGTCAGCAGCGGGTAGTGCGTGCAGCCCAGGACAACCGTGTCCACTCCGGCCACTTTGAGCGGCTCAAGGTACTCATTGGCAGCCGCCAGAAGATCAGGTCCGGTGGTAATTCCGGCTTCCACAAATTCCACGAACGCCGGACAGGCCACGGAAGTAATGGTCAGGTCCGGGGCGGCAGCAAAAGTGTCCTCATAAGCTCTGGACCCTACTGTGGCAGAGGTTCCGATCACACCGATCTTGCCCGAACGGGTAGCCGAGACTGCGCGCCGGACTGCCGGCTGGATGACCTCAATAACCGGGATGCCATAACGGGCCGTGTAGCGCTCCCTCGCATCGCGGAGCACCGCGGCGGAGGCGGAGTTGCACGCAATGGTCAGCAACTTCACGCCGGAATCCACCAGTTCATCCATGACGCCCAGCGCGTTGGCACGAACCTCGGCAATGGGCAACGGGCCGTAAGGGCCGTTTGCAGTATCGCCGACGTACAGGATTGATTCATTCGGAAGCTGGTCGATGATGGATCGCGCCACCGTCAACCCGCCCACGCCTGAGTCAAAAATGCCGATTGGACGTGTCCCTATGAGTTGCCCGTTGCCGATGGGGGCTTCACTGCCCAATGCGTTGATTGGCGAACCCGAGTCTGAAGTCATAATTATTCGAGAATAAGGCTTCCCGGGGTGTGCGGCCATTAACTGTGCTCTCCGCCTCGTGTCTGATGTGTCACAGGGCAGCCGGATCTGTTTCCGGGCAGGAGCGGCAAGCCGCTGTCGCGCTCAGGATTTCGCCTGCCTTGCGGCCATCATCGCCTGCACCAAAGACTCCTGGAGCCACGTAGTGAAGTTGTAAACAAGGGCCAGGTAACTTTCCACGTCTTCGGCTTGGCTCCAGTCCTGCATGCTGTGAATGTGCTCAGCATCGGCCTCATCGCGAATATCCAGGCGTTCGGCCAGAACGAGCCGGACATCGTTCAGCGCCATTGACCATCGGGTAGCATCCTCGGGCGTCAAAACAAGCTCGTTCTTGTCCAAGCCCAGAGCGGCCGCCCTCAAGGCCCCGATTTTGCTTTCCCGGACAGAGCGCTCGGTGAGCTGGCGGAACTCCAGCGAACCGCCGTCGTCGTCCTTCATGACGTTCGGCAACAAACGCAGCAAGGCACGGTCGCTGGGCTGCTTGACGTCCATATCCAGGCCGATCAACGCAGCCAGAGGGTCTTCGTTCTCCCGGACGTCTGACTCCAGCATGGAGATGACGTCGTCCAGCAAGCCGCGCAGGAGGTCGCGCTCGGCGGGTTCGAGGTATCCGCTGATGCCCTTGAGACCGTACTTGAATGCCTTAGCCACGCTGGCGGCCGCCCTTTCCGGGTGTTTCGTTGCCGCTCGCGGCCTTTTCAACCGTGGCCCACAGACCAAAGCCGTGCATGGCTACGGCATGCTGCTCCACTTGTTCCTTGCTGCCGTGGGCAACAATGGACCGGCCCTTCTTGTGGACCTCCATCATGAGCTTGTGGGCCTTGGACTCGGAATAGCCGAAGTAACTCTGAAACACGTAGCTTACGTAACTCATCAGATTCACGGGATCATTCCAGATCACAAGGTTCCACGGGATATCAGGGGCTGTCAGGACATCGGTGGACGACTGCTCTGCAGCTTTCGTCCGCTCATCAATGTCCGTGCCGTACGCAACGCTAGGGCTCATCTGTCCATTCTATGGCGGCTCGCACTAGAGTGAATCCGTGAGTAGAGCTACGTCGTGGGACCACCCCGCAACTTCCTTGTACACAGACCACTACGAGCTGACCATGCTTCAGGCAGCCTTGCACTCGGGCGCCGCGCACCGCCGCTCGGTGTTCGAAGCATTTGCCCGACGGTTGCCGGACGGCCGCCGCTACGGCGTGGTAGGCGGCACGGGACGCCTCTTGGAGGGCATAGCGGACTTCCGGTTTGGTGAAGACGAGCTCGCATTCCTGGAACAAAACAAGGTGGTCAACCAGGAAACCCTGGACTACCTGGCGGACTACAAATTCAGCGGCGACATCTGGGGTTACGCCGAAGGCGACGCCTACTTTCCCAACTCCCCCATCCTTATTGTCGAATCCACGTTCGCCGAAGCGTGCATCCTTGAAACCTTCATCCTCTCGGTCCTCAACCACGACAGCGCCATTGCTTCGGCCGCATCAAGGATGACGTCGGCAGCCGGCACCCGCCCCTGCATCGAGATGGGCTCCCGGCGCACCCAGGAGGAATCGGCGACGGCGGCAGCCCGCGCCGCCGTGATTGCCGGCTTCGCCAGCACCTCCAACCTCGAAGCCGGACGGCGCTACGGCATTAGGACCGTGGGCACAGCCGCGCACTCCTTTACCCTGCTCCATGACACCGAGCGTGAGGCTTTTGAGGCACAGATCGCGGCGTTCGGCCCCGGTACGTCACTGTTGGTGGACACCTACGACGTCGAGACGGCGGTGCGCACCGCCGTCGAGCTGGCCGGTGACAAACTGGGCGCTGTCCGGCTGGACTCCGGCGACCTCATTGCCCAGGCGCAGTGGGTTCGGCAGATGCTTGATGACCTCGGCAACGTCAACACCCGCATTGTGGTCACCTCGGACCTGGATGAATTCGCCATCGCGGCGCTGCAGTCGGCTCCGGTGGACTCCTACGGCGTTGGTACCTCGCTGGTCACAGGGTCCGGCGCTCCCACGGCCAGCATGGTCTACAAACTTGTCAGCCGCACCAACGACGCCGGTGAGTTCATTTCGGTTGCGAAGGCCGCCAAGAACAAGGCAAGCATGGGCGGACGCAAATACGCTCTCCGGAAGCTCAATGAACGCGGCCGGGCCACCCAGGAAGTCGTTGGGATCGGCCACCGCCCGGAGGACGACGGCAACGACCGCGAGCTGCTCCACCAGTTCGTCAAGAACGGCGAGGTGCTACCCGGATGGACCGGACCGGAGGGGGTCATCCGGGCCAGGGAACGGCACGCAGCAACCATGGCCGAGCTGCCCGCAGTAGTGAACCGCCTCCAGCGGGGCGAGGCTGCCATCCCCACCGTCTACGAGGAGAACTGATGTCCAGGGCCCTGATCATCGTCGATGTCCAGAATGACTTCTGCGAAGGCGGAACGCTTGCCGTTGCTGGTGGTGCCGCCGTGGCAAATGCCATCACGGAGTATGTGGATGCCAACCAGCAACACTTCGATCACATCGTGGCCACCCAGGATTGGCACATCGAGCCCGGCGAGCACTTCTCAGAGGCCCCGGACATGGTGGACTCCTGGCCCCCGCACTGCAGGGCCGGAAGCAAAGGTGCCGAACTCCACGAGGACCTGGATCCCGAATACATCCACGCGTACTTCCGGAAAGGGCAATACACCGCGGCCTACTCAGGTTTTGAGGGAGTGTTGGCTCCTGAAGACGACGTCCCCACCGGCGACCTCAAAGCCGGAGCGGCCACAGTGGAGGTCCTCGACGAAGACGCGATCGGTCTCGATGACTGGCTGCAAAGCCACGACGTCGAGGAAGTGGTAGTGGTGGGACTGGCAACGGATTACTGCGTGAAGGCAACAGCATTGGATGCTGTCCAGGCCGGATACACCACCACGGTGATTGCCGGGCTCACCGCTGGAATCGCCGAAGACCTCAGCGATGCCTACGACGAAATGGAAGCCGCCGGCGTCGAGGTCGAACGCGACTGAATCTCCCTGATACCGCTGGAAACACAGCAAGGGCGCCGCAACTGCGGCGCCCTTGCTGTGTTTTGCGCTGATGCTGGATCCAGCTATTTCCTGCCGATGAACCAATCCTGAAGTTTGCGCAGGCGCGCCTGCAACTGCTCCTCGTTAGCCTGTGCCACAGCGGGACCGCCGCACACTTCGCGCAGCTTGGTGTGAACCACGCCGTGCGGTGTTCCCGTGCGGGCTGACCACGCCGCCACGTTCTTGGCCAGCTCGTTGCGCAAATCCATCAGCATGCGGTGGTCAGGCACCGCAGGGGAAGCCGCAGCTGCCAAAGGCGACTGGCGCTTCTTTCGCGATTGCTGTTCGTGCTGACGCTGACGCAACAGCGTGCCTACTTGTTCGGCGTCCAGCAGCCCTGGAATTCCAAGAAAGTCCAGCTCTTCATCAGAACCGATGTCTGCCCCGGTGCCGAACTCGCCGCCGTCGAAAAGAACGCGGTCGAAGGAGGCTTGGGAATCCAAAGCTTCGAACTTGCCCTTGGTGAGCTCGTCCGAGGCCTTGTCTTCACGGTTAGCCTCCGCCATGAGGTTCTCTTCAGGATTGAAGAGGCCGTCTTCGTCCTTCTCCGGGCGGTCCAGGGCGTGATCACGCTCTGCCTCCATGGTGTTGGCGAGAATCATGAGCGGGGGTACAGATGGCAGGAATACCGACGCCGTCTCACCCCTTTTGCGGGCACGCACAAAGCGCCCCACAGCTTGGGCGAAGAAGAGTGGAGTTGAAGTTGAGGTTGCGTAGACGCCCACCGACAACCGTGGAACGTCCACGCCTTCGGACACCATGCGGACAGCCACCATCCAGCGCTGGTCCCCTGCGGAGAACTCCTCGATCTTGCTCGAAGCCTTGGAGTCATCGGAAAGGATTACCGTGGGCGACTGGCCCGTGATTTTCTTCAGTTGACCGGCATAGGCGCGGGCGTCATCATGATCCGTGGCAATCACCAGGCCGCCGGCATCCGGCACAGTCCGCCTGACCTCGCCAAGGCGTTTATCCGCAGCAGCAAGGACGGCAGGGATCCATTCGCCGGTAGGGTTCAACGCCGTACGCCACGCCTGCGAAGTGATGTCCTTGGTTACGGCAGCTTCCCCCAAAGACGCCGCCATCTCGTCGCCCGCACTGGTCCGCCAGCGCATCTGGCCCGAATAGGCCATGAACAGAACGGGACGCACCACGTGGTCCCGCAGTGCATTTCCGTAGCCGTAGGTGTAATCAGCTTTGGATCGGCGAATGCCGTCGCGGTCCTCGGCATACTCAACAAAGGGAATCGGCGATGTATCTGACCGGAACGGGGTGCCGGTCAGGGACAAGCGTCGCGCGGCAGGATCGAAGGCCTCGCGCAGGCCGTCTCCCCAGGACAACGCTTCGCCGCCGTGGTGGATTTCGTCCAGGATCACCAAGGTGCGGGCAGCTTCGGTCTTCGCCCGGTGCAGCATGGGCTTGCTTGCTACCTGGGCGTATGTGACTGCGACGCCCACGAAACCGCGGCCGTGTTGGCCATCGGAGTTCTTGAAGTTGGGATCAATGGCTACCCCGACCTTTGCCGCGGCGTCCGCCCACTGCCGTTTCAGGTGGTCAGTAGGGGCAACGATGGTAATCCTGTTGACCACTCCGCTGTCCAGCAAGGTGGTGGCAATGCGCAGTGCAAAAGTGGTCTTACCGGCGCCGGGCGTTGCCACGGCAAGGAAGTCCTTGGGATTGCGGTTCATGTAGAGGTCCAGCGCCTCCTGCTGCCATGCACGGAGCTTGGGCGCCGTACCCCAGGCGGCACGTTCCGGATACGCCGGAGGCAGGGATGGTCCACCAAAAAGTGTTTCTGTCATACCAATTCCCCCGGGGTGATGGTCATTTCCGGTTTTCCGGGCACGCCAAAGCAGACCGTAAACCGGTGATGATCAGATAGGGCCGGTGTTCTTTTCCCACCCACTACTTGGAGTTGCCCGGGCCGCCGTTGTTTCCGCCGTCATTGCCGGGGCGGAGGCCTTCGTAAATCTCCTTGCACTCCGGGCAGACCGGGAACTTCTTGGGATCGCGCCCCGGCGTCCAGACTTTGCCGCACAGGGCAATGACGGGCTCGCCGGTCAGGGCCGACTCCATGATCTTTTCCTTGCGGACGTAGTGCGAAAACCGCTCGCGGTCGCCGGGCTCCACTTCCTGGCGCGTTTCCTCGCGCTCAATGGTGGCAGTGGACGTTCCGGCTCCGGAAAGCTCTCGCATGGGGTCGTTTTCGAATGGATCCGGAGGAAGCGTAGTCATGCCAAACATCTTACCGTCTACAGTCCCTGCCACTCCGGCTTGTTGTCGTAAGTGTGCCGATAATAATCGGCCAGTTTCAGCGATGACGCAGCAGCTTCATCCACCAAAATCGTGGCGTGCGGGTGCATCTGAAGGATGGATGCAGCGCAAATGGCAGCTACCGGTCCCTCGACGAAATCCCTCACGGCTTGGGCTTTCTGGGCGCCCGTTGCGACCAACACCACATGCCGGGCATCCATGATGGTTCCCAGCCCTTGGGTGACCACGTGGTGGGGAACGTCGTCGATGCTGTCGAAGAAGCGGGCGTTGTCCTTCCGCGTCTGCTCGATCAGCGTCTTGATGCGGGTGCGCGATGCCAAGGAAGACCCCGGCTCATTGAAACCGATGTGGCCGTCTGTCCCCACGCCCAGAATCTGGAGATCCACCCCGCCTACGGCCTTGATCGCGTCTTCATAGCCTTGACATGCAGCTTCAAGGTCCTTGGCTGCACCGTCCGGCCCGTGGACGTTCTCCGGCTTGATGTTCACCCGGTTGGTGAACTCGCGCCGGATGACTTCGCGGTAGGACTCGGGATGTCCCGCTTCAAGCCCCACGTATTCATCCAAAGCAAAACCATGCGCCTGGCTGAAGTCCAACCCCCCGGCCTCGTAGCGGCTGGCCAATTCGTCGTAGATGGGCAAGGGCGACGAGCCCGTTGCCAAACCCAGGACCGCATTGGGCTTACGGCGAACCAGCGCTTCGATGGCATCGGCTGCAAGTGCACCGATCTGTTTGGTGCCAGGGAGAATGACAACTTCCATCGTCACGGCCTTTCGTAGTTTTGAGCTATCTGACAAAGACGTTATCCCATGTCCCACCTACAGGGCATGGTTGTTACGCGATTAACGGTTGACGCTGAGTTGGGCGAACATCTCCGGCCCCCGCGCATCCAACCATCTTCCACCCAAGCGGACGCCAACCACGAACAGGATGACCCCCAACACAGGACCAACAATCAGGTTGATCCATCCGGCTTCACTACCTCCGCTGAAGGCCTGGACAGATATCAGGGCAAGCTCGGGAACGAGCAGAAGCGCCAGAACGCCCATGCCAACGGCTTGAACTGCCAGCGTCTGGGCTACATTTCCCGGCGGTTTCTTGAAGGGGCTGTCCCCGGGCAAAGGCACAGCGATGTTGTACCTTGCAGAAATCACCGATGAGAGCCCCAAGCCGGTAAAGAGAGTACCGAGGGACAGGCCCAAGAGATTGGGGAGCCATGCCCACTCCCCGGTGACAAAAAGCGGTCCGACGGTGAACAACAGAACCACCGGAAGGGAAATTGCCAAGCAAGCCAACGCGCGGCCAAGGCGGTCGTCGAGGCCCCGGACACCCGCCGCGAGGTGGAGCGCAAAGGCTGTGTTGTCATACGAGACGTCCGCGCAGATGGACCAAGCCATGACGAAGGCGGTCAACGGCCCAAGAATCATGAGGAGTCCGTAGCTGCCACTCTGGGACCCGCTGAAGAAAAAGAGGACCGGAAACAGCGGAACAATAACCAAGGATGCCGCATACCGTGGATCTTTCATCCAGTAGACCAACGCCCGGGCGGCAACTGCACCTGCCGGTGTTCCGGGAAGAAGCCCGAACAGCCCAAGCTTTCCCCCCTTCTTTGCTGACCCTCCGGAGTACGGTGGCGTCACCAGCGCCCGCTGGAGCAGAACATGCCAGCACAGGAGAAGACCGGCAATGGTCGCCGCGGAAATCAGGAACTTGAGCCCGGCGGCGGCAACGTTGCCGGATTCGAGATCGCCACCCAGAGACCACGCTGCCCCCAATGGGGACCAGGAAACAGCCCGGGCCAGCACGGGCAGGTAATCGGCGCTTCCGCGAACGCCTTCAATAACTCCCATCATGATGGGTCCCAACAGCACCAAGGGGATGAACACAATAATGCTGCTGACGTCCTTGAAGCGCCGCGACGCCGCGAGGCCGGCCGTCGCCGTCGTGACTACCTTGGACAGGACAATGCAGGTAACGGCACCCAGAACGGCGCCCAACAAAGCGCCGGCCACTGCCGGGAAACTGCGCCACCAGGTGCCCACCGTGCCCAGGGCCGTGAGCAGCGTGGCCAGACCGGGGATACCAATGAACCCCGCCAGGGCGAGGCCCGTCAGGAGCTGCCTCGGTGGGATGGCGAACGTGGTGAAACGGGCAGGGTCCAAGGTCATGTCCGCCGCCGAAGCGACGAGCGGAATGATGGCCCACCCCAGGACAGCGGCCGCTCCACCCAATACCACTGCAGTGTGGGCGATCTCAGGATCAGCCCACCGCAGTGCTATGAGGCCTCCAATCAGGAGGACCAGCAATCCCAACGCATAAAGAAGCCCCAAGGCCATGCCTACCAGCTGCCACGGACTGCGCTTGAACCCGTTGAGGAGCAGGCGCCACTTGAGCCTTAGAAGGTGCGCAACCATTCCAAACCCTCCGTCCGGTGTCCGCCGCCCACCAACTGGACGAAGCGTTCCTCCAACGAGGAACCGGCGCGGACCTCGTCCACGGAACCGGCCGCCAAAACACGTCCACCAGCCACCACGGCAACATGGCTGCACATGCGCTGCACAAGATCCATGACATGGCTTGAGACGATGACCGTACCGCCGGAAGCCACGTATCCCTCAAGGATGCCCCTGATATTCGCCGCAGAGACAGGATCAACCGACTCAAAGGGCTCGTCAAGGACAAGCAGGCGCGGAGCATGAATCAGTGCAGAGGCCAAGGCAATCTTCTTGGTCATACCTGCCGAGTAGTCAACAACCAGCGTGCCGGCATCCGCCTGGAGATCAAGGGCAGCCAGCAATTCGGGCACCCGGGAGTTCACCACTTCACGATCCATGCCGCGGAGCAATCCGGAGTAGGTCACCAGCTGTTCACCGGTCAAACGGTCAAACAAGCGCACGCCATCGGGCAGGACGCCCATGAGCTTCTTGGCCTCCAGCGGCCGCGCCCACACGTCCACTCCATGGATCAATGCCGTGCCAAAGTCCGGCCGCAGCAGGCCCGTGGCCATGGACAACGTGGTGGTCTTGCCCGCACCGTTGGGACCCACCATTCCATAGAAGGATCCGGCAGGCACTTCCAGGCTCACGCCGTCGACGGCGATTTTCTCACCGAATCGTTTGGCCAGGCCTCGGATGGACAGGGCAGCCAAAGGCGCTCCACCGGCGGAGTTTGCCGAGGGAACCGTCGAAGCGGCTGCTTGTGGTGGAACTACCTGCGGTGTAGTAGCCGCATGTGGTGAAGCGGATGCTTGTGGTGGAGCTGCGGGTGGCGGCTCCGAGATGGGCGTGGGTTCATGGCGTGATTCCGTCATGAACCCAGCCTAACCTTGCCGGGAGAAACCCGCGGAGGTCCTAGAAGCCGTGGCGGGGAACCGCCCGCTGGTACTGCGGAACCCACCTGATGTCATGGCCCAGTTCGTAAGCAGCCCTGAGCCACCAGTGCGGATCACGCAGGGCGGCACGGGCCATGAAAACCGCATCTGCCCTGCCGTTGGCCACAATATCCTCGGCCTGGGTGGGGCTGGTGAGTAAGCCAACCGCACCGGTGAGAACACCGGCGTCGTGCTTCACCTGCTGGGCGAACCCGGCCTGATAGCCGGGCACGGCCCTGATCTGTTGATGCGCAACTGCGCCGCCGCTGGAGACGTCCACCAGGTCAACGCCGCGTTCGGCAGCGGCACGGGCCAGCCGCACTGAGGCCTCCACGTCAACCCCGCCCTCTGCCCAGTCCGATGCGGAGATACGGAGCAGCAGTGGCATTGAGTCGGGAATGACTTCCCTGACAGCATCCACCACCGCCAGCATCAGCCGGTTACGCCCTTCTTCGCTGCCACCCCAGCGGTCCGTCCGCGTGTTGATCAGCGGGCTTTGGAACTGGTGAAGCAGATACCCGTGGGCTCCGTGAATCTCCACGGTGTCGAAACCCACGTCCACCGCGCGCTTGGCAGCGGCGGCAAAGTCTGCCACCACAGCGTGGATATCCTCTTCGCTCATAACCTCCGGGGAAGCATAGCCGTCAAAAGGATCGCTGCCCGGGCCCACGGTGACCCAGCCACCCTCGCTTTCCGGGACAGAGCCGGAGCGATCGGAAAACGGCCAGTACGTGGATGCTTTGCGTCCCGCGTGTGCAAGTTGGACACCGATCTTGGCGTCAACAGCACCATGCCGGTGGATGAAGGCCACTATCCGCTCCCATCCGGCGGTTTGCTCATCAGAGTACAAGCCGGCGTCCAGCGGACTGATCCTGCCTGCGGCGTTAACCGCAGCTGCCTCGGTAAGGATCAACGCGGCACCGCCAGCGGCAAAAGAGCCCAGGTGCATCAAGTGCCAGTCGTGAGGAACGCCCTCGCCGGTCTCCGGGTGGCAACTGTACTGGCACATGGGCGATACCCAGCCACGGTGCGCAACCGTGAGGGAACGCAGCTGAAGCGGCGTGAACAGGGCGGACGGCACTAGAAAAGAACCCTCGCGAGCCCCTGCCGGGCCTTGGCCACCCGCTCGTCCTGAGTACCTACAACCTCGAAAAGCTCAAGGAGGCGTACACGGGCAGTCTCGCGCTCGGGCCCGAAGTTCCTGCCAATGAAGGTGATGATGCGCTTAAAGGCGTCGTCAATGTGGCCGCCGGAAATATCGAGGTCAGCAACAGTCAACTGAGCCTGGACGTTGTCCGGTTCTTTCGCGGCCAGGTCACGGAGACTCTCTGCCTCGGGTGCGGAGAGTTTTTCCAACCTTGCCATCAGTTCAACCTGCGCCAAACCGGCTTTGGCATCGGCATCTGCAGGCTGCTCGAGAAGAGCCTGCTTATAGGCCGCTACTGCCCCGGCGTAGTCGCCGGCCTCAATGGCGTCAATGGCCGCTTGGTGAAGTGGCGGAAGAGGCGCCGGCTCCGCGTCTTCTGCCGCGGCAGCGTCACTGATGCTGCCCGCGACGCCGTTGGCTGCGGCAACCTTCAGGAGTTCCTCTACAAGGTTCCGGATCTGTTCATCATCTGCCGGACCTTGGAAAAGAGGGACGGGCTGTCCCTTGACCACAGCAACTGCTGTGGGAACAGCCTGAACCTGGAAGGCCTGTGCAAGCTGGGGGAAAGTGTCAACATCCGCGGCTGCAAGGACCAAGCGGCCACCGTAGCTTTCCACAACGCGCTCGGCTGCTTCGAGAACGGCAGGTGACTCCGGTGCGTAGCGCGACCAAAGCAGGAAGAGCACGGGGATCTGTGCTGAGAGTTGCACCAGATCCTGGAAATTCGATTCGGTGGCATCTACCCGAAGTGGCGCTTTGCCGGTTTCGCCCCCCGGCGGGGTGGCATCCGCAGATGATCCGCCGTCGGCTGGGGCAGAAGGCGCGGGCGCCGGCGGGGCGGCAGGGCGGCGCAGCGACGAAAGGTCAACGGCACCGCGAAGATTGAGCTGGCTGGCAGCGGCTGGAGTGGGTCGGTATCCGGGCGAACTCATACCGTCCACTCTAGCCGCTGCCCTGCCATGGGTATGCCCTATTTGAAGCTGGCCCCGACCAACCCGCGGGTAGCTGCCACGAGCTTCATGGGATCGGCAGAACCTGCCGGCGGAATGTACACGGCTACTGATTCAGCGAAGTTCAGAACCATGCCCGTGGTGGTTTCCTTCCCACCGGCGAACACTGCGGAATCGTCTTCTAGGATGAGTTTGTCCCCTGCCGCCTTGGGCGTGCCCTCAAAAGCGAAGTCCAGTCGTCCCACAACCACGGCCCCGCCGTCCGCAGTCCTCAGCACCACGGTCTGGTTGGTAACCGGCGTGTGGGTGAACTTGAAGTTGGCGCTGGTTCCGTTCTTTACGGTGTCCGCCTGGTAGGCCAGTGCCCCTGCAATGTACGGAGAGGACTGCCCATCGGCCAGCTTGCTGCGGTTGGGCGACTCCGGATTGGTGAGCATTTCACTCAGTATTTCCAAAGCCTGGTTACCGCTGTAGGCCAATCCTGTGCTGTCACTGGCCGGTACTGGCTCTGTTCCCTTGCGCGGAACCGGGAAGGAAGGGAAGTTGGTGCCAGGCTGGAGCGGCGCGCTACCCCACAGCTTGTAGTTTTCACGCGGCGAAAGCTGCACCAAGGTCAGAACCTGCGGCACAACGTTGCCCTCGCCCTGGGTGAGGGCAAAGACCGTACGCGGCCAGTCACGTTTGGTGCTGATAACGCTGCTTTGAAGCTTGGTAGCCCGGACCGGCATGCGCGGCTCGTACGCAGAAACGGTGGACCGGATCTTGTAATTCTGTGTCCGGATCTGCAGTTCCATCTTGTCGACGCGCGGAGCCAGCTTTGCTGCGTCCTTCGCCGCATCCGCTGCATCCACAGTGCTGGCTACCTGCTCAAGGATGCGCTGCAGCTGGGACTCCAGCATGACCGGCGTTCCGCCCTCGGCTGGAGCTGCGGCGGAGGAAGCCGGCGTGGCCTCGGGGGTCGTGGTGGCCTGGGCAGCGATCGCTGTCCCGGCCACCATGACCGCAGCCAATGTGGCAGCAAGTGCCGTGATCCGGAGGGCCGGCCCTTCTGTTCCGGCAGCTCCGGCACCACGACGGGGGCCTTCCTCACCCGTAGGCGACTTGACCTCAGGGGACTGAACCGTCGTCGACTTGATCTCAGGCGACTGTGTTGTTGAGGACTGGATCGGCAGCGTTGTGGTTTCCCCACCATCGCGCGGGTGATCGTCGTCGTCCTTGCGCCGGTTACGGAGGGCTTTGGCGATGAACGGCAGTGCCGCTCCCACCAGGATGATGATGATGCCCAGAACAATCAGCGGCACCGCCCAGGGGGTGGTGGCGTTGTTCGGGAAGGTCATGGAAATCGACGACGGCGCAGGCTGGGTACCGTCGCCGGCTACCAGCAGGGACCACTCACCTTCAGCGGGAGGGTTCCACGTATAGTCCAGATCGCCACTGGCGTTCTCGGTGCTGACCCACAAATCGGATCCAGCCGGGGACGGCGCCGTGGCCTCTCCGTCTGCGGTGGAAACTTCCAGCGACTTCTGGTCCGAGGAGACGCCCGTCAGCGTGTTGTGGGCCGTCTTGCCAACCCAGGCTTCGACGTCGTCCGGCCGTCCGGTAGCGACGATGAAGTTGCCTTCGCCCTGGATCTTGATCTTCACCGGCCCGTCATGAAGGTCAATCAACTTTTGGTCGATTACGGTCAGCGGGGCAGCTTTGGTATCGCTCGGAACCGACGCCGTCACGGTCTCAGCGGGGGCCCAAAAAGTCAGCTGGCCAATACCGGCCAGCATCGTCAGCAGGCCCAGCAGCACCAGCAAGGCTGCAGTCTTCAAACGCACAGGATCACCTATCATCAGCGGTCGTTGAACTTCAAGGGTAACCGTTTTGTTATCAGAGAGTCAGATCGAGGCGATCTCCCTGACATGCAGAAAAGCCCGCCACCGCGCCGCTCCGGTGCCATTCCGCGCTCCTGATAGTGTGGCGATGATCATGATCTCCGGGCCTCCCAACGCCTAAGTCCACCCTGTACCACCACTGAAAAGGCAGCTAAACCGCGTGAAAGACCACATGGAGCCCCGTCCCTCCGATGAGCCTGGCTCAAGTTCGGTGGATTCCCCTATAGCGGGAAGTGCTGCTTCCGAGGGCAAGGCTACGACGGTTCCTGTCCGCACCGGACGTCTCGCTGCCATCAGCCGCAGGCTTCGGCAGCCCATTCCCGGCGCCCGAAACCGGGTGCGCTTTGAGATGCCACCGGAGGCTGAGTCCGACGAGGGCAGCGAAGGCTTCCATCCGGAGGACGACCATGGCTTCGGCGCCCCTGGCCCGAGAATGTCGTCCCAGCATCCTGTGTATGTGGGATTCATGGGTACCGCCGGCGTCGGTATTGCCCTGGCCGTGTTCTACGTCGCCAGCAACACCACCCAACTCATTTTGTGGATCGTGGCCGCACTGTTCATTGCCCTTGGACTGGATCCCGTGGTGCGCTGGCTTGAAGGCCGTAAGGTCCCCCGGCCCGCCGGGATTCTCATCTCCGTCTCAGCGCTGGTGCTCGCGGTGGCCGGTTTCTTCGCCACACTGATTCCCACCATCGTGGAGCAGGTATCGGAAATCGTCCGCCAAGCCCCGGAATGGATCCGCGGCTTCCTCGATTCCGACTTCTTCCGCAACGCTGACAGCCAATTTGGCGTGCGCGACCGCATCACCACAGAGCTGGACAAATTCGTCAAAGACCCTGAGGCAATGGGCGGCATCTTCGGAGGTGTGGTCGGTTTCGGTTCCACAGTGGCCAACGGCCTGTTCGGATCACTGATCGTTCTGGTCCTGAGCCTGTACTTCCTGGCCGCCCTGCCGTCCATGAAGAAGTGGGCTTACCGCCTGGCCCCCCGGTCCCGCCGTCCGCGTGTTGAGGCACTCTCCGAGGCGATCACGGATTCGGTGGGCAATTACGTGATCGGCCAGGTGTGCGTGGCACTCCTCAACGCAATTTTCGCCTTCATCCTGATGACCATCCTGGGCATCCCGTTCAGCGTCCTGCTTGCCTTCGTTGTTGCCCTGCTGGCATTCATTCCCCTGGTGGGTGGAATGATCGCCGCTGTGGTGGTCATCCTGGTAGCTCTCACCGCCGGCTGGCAGACAGCCGTAATTTATGCGATCGCCTACTTCGCCTACCTCCAGTTCGAGGCATACTTCATCTCGCCGCGCATCATGCAGCGGGCAGTTGCCGTTCCGGGAGCAGTGGCCGTGATCTCGGTCATTGCCGGCGGCAGCCTGCTGGGGGTGCTGGGTGCGCTGATCGCCATTCCCACCGCAGCAGCGATCATGCTGTTGATCAAGGAAGTATTCATCGTCCGGCAAGACCGGCACTAGCTGACTGCTACGGGCCCCGCCCACTCCCGAGGCAGTCCGTGCGCGCCAGCACCTGCCGGAGTGACGTCGTCGACGATTTCATTCAAGACGCGGGCAGCGTACTTCTCGCCCACCCAGAGGTGCTTGGCACCGTCGACGCCGACAACCCGGGCCTGCGGAACCAGGCTGAATCGCCGGGCTGCTTCGGCAGGCTGAAGGTAGTCATCATGCTCAGGGACAAGAACCGTCAGAGGCTTCTCTGACTCCGCCCACTCCTTAAGGTGGACGTCCGTGGCACGGTGTAGGGGCGGGGAAAGCAACACAGCACCCTCGATCAGCGCCGCCACGGGCTCCACCGCCCCGTACATGAGGGCAAGCTCAGTGCCGAAAGACCACCCCACAAGCCACCGGTTGGGTAGCCCGCGTTCCACGGCGAAACGGACAGCTGCCTCGACGTCGTAGCGCTCACCGATTCCTTCCTCGAACCGGCCATCACTGGTACCGCGTGGCGACGCCGTACCGCGTGTATTGAAGCGCAGCACCGCAACGCCCGCCAGCGCAGGCAGCCTGTAGGACGCCTTGCGGTACACGTGCGAATCCATGAATCCACCGTGGGTGGGCAAGGGGTGGAGGGTAATCAGCGTGGCTGTGATCTCTCCCGATTCCGGGAGCGCGAGCTCGCCCAGCAGCACTTTGCCGTCCTCTGTGGTGAATTCCACATTCTCGCGCACGGCGGGCAGGACCGTTGACGCGCGGATTTCCGAGGGCGCGTCCTGCGGGGTGAAAACGAACGAGGCGGGGTCGAAAGTCATGCAACCAAGCCTAAAGGAATCAGCGGTACCGGTACGTCCGGCCCGTCCAGCAGTTGGTGTGCCAGTGCCTGCGTTCGGCCAGCCCTGCCGCTTGTCCGAACAAGTGGCTGTCAGACCACACCACCAGATGCGCGATCCCCGGGACGATCGCAGTGGAACACCCTGGGCAGATGTACTGCTTTTCCGCCTTCTTGGCCGTCATGGTACGCACTATCCAGTCACCATCCGGAGCGCTTTCCCGCCTGGCGATTCCGCCACGTGCCCGCTCCAGGTCAAGCTCCGGCGTCGCTTCTGTCCACTTGCCTCCGGCATTGCCGGAGCGTGCACTGGACGCGTTGCGACGAGGACGGTTGGAGCGGGGCATGGTTCCATTCTGCCCCAGCCACCGTGTTGAAGATGGTGAGACGGTAATGTGGAGCGGGTGCGACTCGTCATAGCCCGTTGTTCTGTTGATTACGTTGGCCGCCTTAAGGCCCATCTCCCCCTCGCTACCCGGCTTCTGCTGGTCAAGGCGGATGGTTCGGTGTTGGTGCACTCCGACGGCGGCTCCTACAAGCCGCTGAACTGGATGAGCCCCCCTGCGACCCTTCGGGTCACTTCACCTGAGGAGACCGAAGTGGAGGAAGGCGTGGTGGAACAGTGGACCGTTCAGTCCGCCAAAACAGATGATCGCCTCATCATCAACATCTACGAGCAACTGCACGACACCTCGCATGAGCTCGGCACCGACCCCGGCCTGATCAAGGACGGCGTCGAAGCAGACCTCCAAAGGCTCCTTGCCGAGCAAATCGAACTCCTGGGGTCCGGCTACTCCCTTATACGCCGCGAGTACTTCACGGCTATCGGACCCGTGGACATCCTGGCCAGGGACGCTGACGGCGCCACTGTTGCCATTGAACTCAAACGCCGTGGAGACATCGACGGCGTGGAACAGCTCACCCGGTACCTCGAATTGCTGAACCGCGACCCCCTGCTGGCGCCGGTGCGGGGAATCTTCGCCGCGCAACAGATCAAACCCCAAGCCAAGGTCCTGGCCAACGACCGCGGGATCGATTGCGTCACGCTGGATTATGACGCCATGCGTGGCGTGGATGACAGCGAGTCACGGCTTTTCTAAGTTCCTGTCTTCGGGAGACTATGCCGCAGGCCACTAGAATCAAAACCATGACTGCTGCATCCCCTTTTCCCTCCTCTTCCGCTCCGAGCCATCAGATCATCAGAGGAACGCTTGTCAGCGACGGCGAGGTGGTGGAAGACGGCCTGGTTGCCGTGGACGGCGACAGGATCGCTTTCGCAGGACCGGCCAGCGACTTCGATCCCCAAGAGTTCGACGGTTTTCAAAGCGCCATCCGCTTGGGCATTCCCAGCGGCAGTTACCTCTTTCCCGGCCTCGTTGACGTGCACTGCCATGGCGGCAATGGCGGAGACTTCCCCGGGGGCGAGGAAGCCTCGGCACGCAAGGCCGTGGATTTTCTCCATCGATCAGGAACCACCACCTTCCTGGCAAGCATGGTCACCGCTCCCCGGGAAGACCTCCTCCGAGGCATTGAGCTCTACGTGAAGCTCGTGGACGAGGGGCTGGTGGCCGGCATTCACCTGGAAGGCCCGTTCCTTTCCCACGCCCGCTGCGGCGCCCAGAACCCTGACTATTTGTTGGAACCTGACCTGGAACTCATGGACGAGCTGGTGGGCGCCGCGGCCGGCAAACTGGCCACCATGACTTATGCCCCGGAGCTTCCCGGGGCGGCTGCATTGGTGGACCTGATGACTTCCCATGGCGTCACGCCTTCGCTGGGTCACACCGATTGCGACGACGCCACAGCCGCAGCGTCGCTGGCTGCAGCCCGCGAGGGACTCGAGTCAGCAGGATTTGACGGCGTCAGCTCGCTGCCCACCGTCACGCACCTCTTCAATGGGATGCCGCCCTTGCACCACCGCGCCCCTGGACCCGTGGCTGCATGCCTGCGCATGGCCCAAGAGGGAAAGGCCGTTGTTGAACTCATTGCCGACGGAACGCACCTGGACCCGAGCACGGTGGCAACGGTCTTCCAACTGGTGGGAGCAGGAAACATCGTTCTGGTCACCGATTCCATGGCCGCCGCAGGATTGTCCGATGGCAGCTACATGCTCGGCCCGTCTCCGGTCACCGTCAGCGAAGGCGTGGCCACACTCGACGCCACCGGATCCATAGCGGGAGGTACCTCCACTCTCCTTGAAGTGGTCAGCAAAACTGTGGCTGCCGGCGTCGGACTTCCGGACGCTATCTGCTCAGCGACCGCGGTCCCGGCCGCAGTCCTGGGACTTTCCGACGAAATAGGTGGGCTCCGCCGGGGACTACGCGCCGACGTTGTTGTAACAAACCAAGATCTGGAACTGACGGGCGTAATGCGCAATGGGCAGTGGCTGTCCTAGCTCCCCGGTTTCAGATTCCTTGGAAAAGGATCCTGATGAATTGGGGAAGCGGACGTTACCTTCTTTTTACCGAAAATTTTCCTGAATTGGGCAAAAGACCGTTGACCTCCGGCAGAGCACATGAAAGTGTTGTAGCAGTCTTTGTGTAGGTGTTTTTCATGCTCGCAAGACCAGTTGCGAGCGTGAAGCTCCTGCTAATCAATCAAGCTTCGGCTTGTTCGGTATTCAGGTCTTCTCGCGGAGTAACAAACCCGGTACGAGGTGTATCGGACTGAAGTTCCAAAATGAGGAGATATACATGGCACTGGGAACCGTCAAGTGGTTCAACGCCGAAAAGGGTTTCGGCTTCATCACCCCGGATGACGCGGATGGCGACGTTTTCGTTCACTACTCCGAGATCCAGACCGGTGGCTTCAAGACCCTCGATGAGAACCAGCGCGTTCAGTTCGAGATCGGTCAGGGAGCCAAGGGCCCCCAGGCAACCGGCGTTACGGTCGTCTAGTCTTACCCGTTGATCCCTGCCTTTTGCAAGGACAACAAACACGTTGACCCTGGCTTTCGAGCCGGGGTCAACGCGTCTTAATGCCAGGAGCCACGGTCCCTATCAAAGACTTCTTCAGAACGACTATTACCAACCATGAAGAAATACCAAAAGCGCACTTCGAATAAGCGTTGACCATTCAACCAACCAAGCTTCTGAGCAGCCGTGCGGAATGCCGGACTGACAATCCTGGAAGGTACGCCCTGCTGAGCGCACGTCCAATTGCAGGAAGTTGCAAGGGGTCTTGGTAATACATGTATAACGTTCTGTACTCAGGTTGGAATCTGGACTTAAACGACGCCAATGACCTGAATCCGTAAACAGGTTCCAAAGCCTGTCCCACCACCTCCAGTATTCCCGCCAGGCCTTTGGCACGCTCCTCGATTTCGCCCTCTTCACGGGCAAGAGGCGAACCCGACAAGGAAATCACTTCCACGGAGTCCCGCAAGTGCAAAACGGCCGACGCGATCAGGAACTCCATGACCCCCGGGAAAGAATCGCCGCGCCTCCGCATGAAGTCCAGCGTCCAGCTGACAACCACGCCGTTTTCATAAACGGGAAGCCAACTGGTCACGCCATAAACGAAGCCAGCCCCGTCCACAGCAACGCAGCACAGGACGTCGTCGTCATCCAATTCGTCCAGACCGCCCATGGTGAAGCCCATTTCCGGAATCCGCTTTTGTGCCACCCATTCCTCCGAGACTTCACTTACTTGGGCACGCACTCCATGGTGGAGTTCGGAGTATCGACCCCAGCTCGCCGTGATCCCCATCTTCGCAGCACGGTTAAGGGAGGTCCTGACGTTTTGCCACTCTTTGCCCCTGAACTCCAAACCCCTGATGCGTAACCGGGTCTCCTGTGCAACCGGGACCCGGCGGAAACCACGGGCCTCCAGCATCGGCCAAAGCTCGTCTGTGCAAGAGTAGAGGCAAGGCGTCAACGCATGCCGGGAGCAGTAATCCAAGAACCCCTTGGCGGTGCCCGCGTGATGCTGGCGTGCACCAAAGGGGCCGGCCAAGGTCAACGCCACGTGGCTGTGCTGTTGGTAGGCCACTCCCCCGGACCCATCCGGTGTGAACCAGTACTTGTTCGGTTCCCAGAGCGCCATCCACGAAAGTGAATCCCCGCCCCGCTTCACCAGAGCACGGGCCGCGTGTCGCGCCTGACGGTCAAGCCCTCCTGTGTGATGTCCGCGGATCAGCAGCACCCACACACCAAGTAGCGCTACAAACCAAAACAAGGTGCCTGAGTAGGAAAACAGGAAGACCTCTAGCACATCTCGCTCTGCGAAGACCTTACGGTATACCCCGGGAAGGGGAACGGGGAGATACTGCCTGGCAAGTTCAGCCACCAAACCCAGGAGGCCGCCGTCGCGAACCAACCCGCCGGAGGCAAACCACACCACCGTATAGCTCAGACCCAACCCTCCCCCGGTCAGCCCGACCAGCCAGAACACCTTCCGGCGGAGACGATCCGAAGTTTCTACCCTGAAGTGGCCCCTGTACGCGAACAGGAGCAGTGCCAAGGCCAAAGGAACCACTACCAGCGGAATGATGTGTACCACAGGCGAATTGAGCATGCCCGACTGTGGCCGGCCCGGGGGCCGCGGAATGCCGGCAAACAGCCCCAGGTAGATGGTGGACAAGGCCACCACCACCAACTGCACGCCGATTGCGATCCCCAGCGCCAATCGGCGTCCGCGCCTCATTCCGTCCGCACAAATCAGGAGCAATACAACAGGCACCACGGCCAAAGCCAATCCGAACGGACCCGTATACCCTTGCCGGGTTACTTCAAGGCAGGCAACGTCGATGGTTCCGCCGCAGCTGCTTTCCAGTTGGCTGAGGGTGGGTAGCGGATTGAGAATGACATCCCGCAAGAGAGCCAAGGGTCCGGCAGGACTCTTAGCGGCCGCGGTCACGATGGGACCCACAGCGAAAATTGCCATGGTCAGTGAAAGAAGGTTGCGGATTTCCCGGCTGGTTGACCTGTGCAGGTGGAGATGGCCCTGGCTGCTTTGCAGCCACCACCCGGTAAGCAACCCAATGAGCGCGCCCAGGAGACCAACCACCGTCTCTGCGTGTCCCACATACAGCACCAACAGCAAGGAAATGGCGAGTACCACTGTCCGCAGGCGCCGCTGCCACAAGGTGGACAGGAGCGCACTGGCGGCCAACACCGTAGCGAGGACTGCACCGTAGGGGCCGATCAGCCGAATGTCGGCCATCCCCGAAAGCCAGCCATCACCAAGGTATTGCGCAATTTGGGTTACCAGGAGAAACGCCGATACGCACGTGAACTGACCACCCAGGAAGACCCCTGCTGTACGCAGGGAACCCAAGCGTCGCTCTGCCAAGCCAAGGAGGAACAGGATCATCAGAACGGCGGTTGCATAAGCCAAAGGATTGGTCGCGAAGAACAGCGACGTCCAGATAGACCACCATTCACCCGACCTCAAACCCTCCAGCGAAACACTGGCAAAAGGAAGCCAGGACTGAGGTGGACCCGTCAGAAAGCTATCGGCAACCAAGGACAAGCCCGCAAAAAGGATGAGAACAAGCGTGGTAAACGGTGTTGACCGCACATGGCGCCCTGCTTGCCCCAATGCAGGTTGGATCACGCCTTTGAAGGCAAGGCTCACCGCGGCAACTCCCAGCGGGCGGCCAGGAATTCAAGTCCGCCGGGCATACCCCGTATCACTGCGTCCCAGGAATGCCCGGCCTGTGAAATGGCATGTTCTTCGGTTTCAAAGCCGGCATTTCGTGCAGCCTCAGCAAGTTCGTGCATGTAGTCAGTGAACTCATGGTCAGCCTCCCCTGAGACGAGATAAACGCCGCTTCCGGAAAAATCCCGTTCATGCATCAACACCAATGGTGTCCTGGACTCAAATGCCTCAACATCACCGTCGAACGAGTCTGTGATGGTTTTGTTTCTATCTTTGGCCAGGGCAGGTTCCCTCTCGGCAGCGAAGGGCAGAATTGACCTGAACAGCTCCGGATGCGAGGTTCCCATCTGCATGGCGCACGTGCCGCCGAAGGAGAACCCACCAACGGCCCACTGCTTGTGATCCTTGGAGACATCCAACGTCTCAGAGATCCAGGCAGGTACGTCCTGTGAGAGATACGTATCTACGGAAGCTATCTTGCTGTCCATACACATGGTGTTGGCATTGGCTGATCCATTGGGGTCCACCACCACCGTGACAGGGGCGATCCCGTGAAGGGTTTCAGCGAACTGGTCCAGAAGGGAACGGAGCTGGCCACCAGTAAGCCAATCAGCAGGACCACCTGGTTGACCAGCGAAGAGAATAAGCACGGGAAGTGGTGGCCGTTCTGCCGTCTGATAAGCGGGCGGCAAGTAAATGTAGGCTTCCCGTGCGGTAAAACCGGAAGTCGTGCCGGGAATGTCAGCTTTGCGCAGAATGCCGTTTCGTGGCATGGAGTCCGGGGCTTTCCATGCGGAGAGCTCAGGCCCGGGCTTTGCATCCGGGGTACGTTTGAGACTCGCTTCCAGTGGTTGTACGCGCGCCACCGCAGTACCCAGCAGGTCCGAGACCGTGTTGTTCAGACCGAAATAGAGGTTCACTTGGACCACGGATAACAGCAGAACCCCGAGCATCGCCGCCACGCTAAGGGTGCGGCCTCGCCAGGTATTCCGGGGGAAGCGCGCAGCGCAGAGGAGAAGGGCGGCGACAGCCGGGACCGCCCATGCCACCGTTTGAAACGGCAGGTTCTCCGAGAATGTGGCCATAAGATCCACGAGAATCCAGTGAACCAGCGCCACAACAACTGTGGCCACCACCAGGCAAACCGGGACCAGCAAAAGCCAGGAGCGGCGTCGACGCCAGAGGAGGTAGGCCGCGCCGGCTGAACCGCAAACGACGCTGAACCACAGGAATGGCCCATCCACCAGACTGATGTCGGAAAGAAAATCCATGGCGCCTAACGCCAGGTTCCAACGCCAATGACCGGCCCGGCTTCGAGCCAGGACGACAAACCGGCATAGGCATCAAAGTTCATGGCCAACATGAATTCCTTGCCTTCATACTGCAGCTCGACCACCACCACACCAGGCTGAATCCTGACCAGCTCATCTTCCGTGGGCTGTCTGCGCCCCAGCAATTCAAGGGAGCTGCGCGTGAACTTGTGCTTGGGGAGGACGCTCAGAGACATCAGGCGGAACCACTCGAGCTCGTTGTCCTGATAACGACAAACCCCCATCTGCCAGCTGTTTCCAGCCATGCAAATGGAGGCGTCAACCGTGCCCAGGGCGCGCCGCAGATTGAAGCGGCGCACCCCGAAAAGGCACAGTGAAATGATCAGCAACGTAAACGCTGTTGCCAGGGCGATGAACGGAATAAGGGAATCGTCCATCAAGGTCGTGCTATCGGATCCCCGCTGTAGCCGCTTCGCCCAATTTGGCGTTGTCAGCAACAATCACCACGCGATCGTTGTCGACGGAGAAGAATCCGCCGTCAACAACTACTGCAATGCGATCACCGGAAACCGGCTGGATTGCCAGCTCGCCCGCGGCCATGATGGCCAAAAGGGGCGAGTGGCCCGGCAGGATTCCGATTTCACCATCGCTGGTGCGGGCCTTCACCATCTTGGCCGCACCGGACCACACAAAGTGGTCCGCCGCGACAATCTCAACCTCGAGCTCAGCCATACTACTTGGTCTGTTCCTGGATCTTGGCCCACTGACGCTCGACGTCATCCAGGCCGCCGACGTTGAAGAACGCCTGCTCTGCGATGTGGTCAAGCTCGCCGTCGCAGATGGCCGTGAAGCCTTCAACAGTGTCCTTGATGGACACGGTGGAGCCTTCGACGCCGGTGAACTGCTTGGCGGTGTAGGTGTTCTGCGAAAGGAACTGCTGGATGCGACGTGCACGGGACACGACGATCTTGTCCTCTTCAGACAATTCGTCAACACCGAGGATGGCGATGATGTCCTGAAGTTCCTTGTTCTTCTGCAGGATCTGCTTAACACGGACAGCCGTGTTGTAGTGATCCTTGCCGATGTACTGGGGATCCAGAATACGGGAGGTGGACGTCAGCGGGTCAACGGCCGGGTACAAACCACGGGAGGCGATTTCACGGGAAAGTTCCGTGGTCGCGTCGAGGTGTGCGAAGGTCGTTGCCGGAGCCGGGTCGGTGTAGTCATCAGCGGGCACGTAGATAGCCTGCATCGACGTGATGGAGTGACCCTTGGTGGAGGTGATTCGCTCCTGGAGCAGACCCATCTCGTCCGCAAGGTTCGGCTGGTAGCCCACAGCGGACGGCATACGG
Source organism: Arthrobacter sp. 9V (assembly GCF_902506065.1). Classification (GTDB taxonomy): domain Bacteria; phylum Actinomycetota; class Actinomycetes; order Actinomycetales; family Micrococcaceae; genus Arthrobacter. The sequence goes on along the minus strand of NZ_LR732912.1, from coordinate 1,578,754 downwards.
CCGAGCAGCGTGGAAACTTCCGAGCCTGCCTGCGTGAAGCGGAAGATGTTGTCGATGAAGAGCAACACGTCCTGGTTCTGAACATCGCGGAAGTACTCCGCCATGGTCAGTGCCGACAGTGCCACGCGAAGACGCGTTCCCGGCGGCTCATCCATCTGGCCGAATACAAGGGCGGTGTCCTTAAGAACGCCTGCCTCTTCCATTTCAACCCAGAGGTCGTTACCTTCACGGGTACGCTCGCCAACACCGGCGAATACGGAAGTACCACCGAAGTTGCGGGCAACACGGGTGATCATTTCCTGGATCAGAACGGTCTTGCCAACACCGGCACCGCCGAAGAGGCCGATCTTTCCACCCTTGATGTACGGGGTGAGAAGGTCGATGACCTTGATGCCGGTCTCGAGCATCTCCGTGGAGCCCTCGAGGGAAGCGAAGGACGGGGCCTTGCGGTGGATCGGCCAGTAGGCGTCTGCCTTGATCTCGGACTCTTCGACGTCCAGCGGCTTGCCGAGAACGTTGAAGATGTGGCCCTTGACGCCGTCGCCGACGGGCACGGAGATGGGAGCGCCGGAGTCCTGCACGGTGGTGCCGCGGACCAGGCCGTCGGTTGCCTGCAGGGAGATGGCGCGAACGAGGTTGTCACCCAGGTGCTGGGAGGTCTCGAACGTGATGGTCTTCGTCTGGCCGTTGAGAGTGATCTCAGTGGTCAGAGCGTTGTAAATCGAGGGGATTGCGTCAGCCGGGAATTCGACGTCGACAACCGGACCAATAACACGGGCAATGCGGCCGGTGGCACCGGCCGTAGCTACGTGTTCGGTAGCAGTGGCAGTCATCTCTCTCACTTCACTCAGTAGATGGCGTGGGGTTAAGTTTATCTGTTTGGTGCAGGTGCGGCTTCGAGCCGAAGACGTTTCAGGCTAGGACGCGAGGGCGTCGGCGCCTGCCACGATCTCGGAAAGCTCCTGCGTAATCTCGGCCTGGCGGGCCGTGTTGCGAAGGCGCGTGTACTTCTTGATCAAATCCGTAGCGTTGTCACCGGCCGACTTCATAGCGCGCTGGCGGGCTGCGAGCTCGGAAGCTGCGGCCTGCAGCATGGCTGCGAAGATGCGGGACTCGATGTAACGCGGAAGCAGTGCGTCAAGCACCTGCTCTGTTTCCGGTTCAAACTCGTACAACGGCAACAGTTCGGTTTCCGAGGCTGCTTCCTCTTCGACGACCTCCAGCGGGAGCAAACGGATAACCGTAGGCTCCTGCGTCACCATGGACTTGAAGCGGGTGTAAACAACATGGATTTCGTCCACGCCACCCTCTTCGAAGTCAGTGGAGAAGTCTTCAAGAAGTGCAGCTCCGACTTCCTGGGCGGTTTCGAATTCCGGTGCGTCCGTGCCGCCGGTCCATACGCGGGAGTAGGACCGGTTGCGGAAATCGAAGTACGCCTGCGCCTTGCGGCCAACCAGGTACGCCTTGACTTCCTTGCCTTCTGCGTGAAGAAGCTCGGTGAGACCTTCAGCCTGCTTGAGCACGCTCGCCGAATAGGATCCTGCAAGGCCACGGTCCGATGTAATGATCAGGACTGCGGCGCGGCGGATCTGCTCCGGCTCGGTGGTCAGCGGGTGGTCGATTTCGCTCTGAGTTGCGACAGCAGAAACGGCGCGGGTAATCGCGTTCGCGTAAGGCAGTGAAGCTGCTACGCGGGCGCGGGCCTTACCGATGCGCGAGGTAGCGATCAGTTCCATCGCCTTGAAGATCTTGCGCATCGACGTCGTCGAGCTGATCTTCTGACGGTAGACCCGAATCTGGGCTCCCATACTTATCCTTTCCTAAGTTCCCGATGTGCTGCCCTGCCGGGGCCCTTTCGGACCCCGGCGGAGCAGGTTATCGGAACTAGCGCTTCTGCTTGACGATCTTTTCCTGGTCGACGTCGCCGCCGGAGATCGCTGCGTGCTCCTCGTGGCCGGCGCCAACCAAGTGGTTGTCGCCCTCGCCGAAGAAGCCCTTCTTGAAGGAAACAATTGCTTCCTTCAGAGCTGCAGCGGTGTCGTCATCCAGGACGTTGGTCTGAGCCAGCGTGGTCAGGATGGAGGACTTGTGCGTGAGGTGCTCCAGGAACTCGGACTCGAAGCGGTTGATGTCCTCAACCGGAACGTCGTCCAGGTAACCGTTGGTGCCGGCCCAGATCGATACAACCTGGTTCTCTACCGGGAACGGAGAGTACTGGCCCTGCTTGAGCAGTTCCATCAGGCGAGCACCGCGGGTCAGCTGCTGACGGGAAGCAGCATCCAAGTCAGAGGCGAACATTGCGAATGCCTGCATGTCGCGGTACTGAGCCAGGTCCAGCTTCAAAGTACCGGAGACCTTCTTCATGGACTTGACCTGTGCAGCGCCACCAACGCGGGAGACGGAGACACCAACGTCAACAGCGGGACGCTGGTTGGCGTTGAAGAGATCCGACTGCAGGAAGATCTGGCCATCAGTGATGGAGATCACGTTAGTGGGGATGTATGCGGAGACGTCGTTTGCCTTGGTTTCAACGATCGGAAGACCGGTCATCGAACCCGCACCGAGCTCGTCGGAGAGCTTGGCACAACGCTCCAGCAGGCGGGAGTGCAAGTAGAAAACGTCACCCGGGTAGGCTTCGCGTCCCGGCGGACGACGCAGCAGCAGTGACACGGCGCGGTAAGCTTCGGCCTGCTTGGACAGGTCATCGAAGATCACCAGAACGTGCTTGCCGCCGTACATCCAGTGCTGGCCGATGGCCGAACCTGCATACGGTGCCAAGTACTTGAAGCCAGCGGGGTCAGATGCCGGGGACGCCACAATGGTGGTGTACTCCAGTGCGCCGTGATCCTCGAGGGTCTGGCGGACTGCTGCAATGGTGGAAGCCTTCTGGCCGACACCAACGTAGACGCAACGAACCTGCTTGGTGACATCTCCGGAAGCCCAGTTGGCCTTCTGGTTGATGATGGTGTCCACGGCGATGGCGGTCTTGCCGGTCTGGCGGTCACCAATGATCAGCTGACGCTGGCCGCGGCCGATCGGGATCATGGCGTCGATAGCCTTGAGCCCGGTCTGCATCGGTTCGTGAACCGACTTGCGCTCGGTAACGCCCGGAGCCTGAAGTTCCAATGCACGGGTGGCTTCGGCCTTGATCTCGCCGAGGTCATCGATGGGCTGGCCCAGGGGGTCGACAACGCGCCCCAGGAAGGCATCGCCAACCGGAACGGACAGGATCTCACCGGTACGGTGAACTTCCTGGCCTTCTTCAATACCGGTGAAGTCACCGAGGATAATGACACCGATCTCGCGGACGTCAAGGTTCTGGGCCAGGCCCAGCGTGCCATCTTCGAAGCGAAGCAGCTCGTTCGCCATGACCGAGGGAAGACCCTCAACACGGGCGATGCCGTCACTTGCGGTGGTCACACGACCAACCTCTACGCGCTCTGCGTTACCGGGTTCGTAGGACGCCGCGAACTCGTTCAACGCATTACGGACGTCGTCGGCGTTGATGGTCAATTCGGCCATCTGCAGTCCCTGCTCTCCTGTTTTCGTGATCATCGTTGCTCACGATGACCGGGTTTTATATCAGTTAAGTTGTGCTTGTCTTCGCTAGCCAGCGAGCTGGCGGCGGAGTTCAGTCAGACGGGCGATAACCGAAGCGTCAAGCACTTCGTCACCCACCTGGACCCGAATTCCACCGATCAGTGCGGGGTCAACATTGACGTTGACCTTCAGTTCGCGGCCGTACAGGGCATCCAGCCCGGCCTGCAGACGGCTGGCCTGCGTTTCCGTCAACGGACGGGTAACGCTGACAGTTGCAATCCAGCGCTGCTGACGCTTGGCTGCAAGCTTGGCGAATGACTCGACGAGCTTGCTCGGCTTGACACCGCGCGGCTGCGTAACTGCCTGGCTGATGAGAACCTTTGCTTCCTCGCTGCTGCCAGGAACCAGTTTCTCGGCCAGTGCAATCTTCGCCGCGGGAGATGCCTGCGGCTCAGACAAAGCACGTTGTACTTCGTGGCTGGAGGCGACGGCCTGATTGAAGGCAAACAGATCGTTTTCCAGCTCTTCCAGCCCCGTGATACCGGAGGCAGAAACGGCCGACTTGTTTTCAGCTACGGCAATGACAACCGTGGCGGCAAGCGTCTCGAGTGCATCGCCGATATCGCGTGCCGATGCCCAGCGCGAGCTGGCCAATCCGCCTGCAATCTCAGCAGCATCAGCGGAGACTTTCCCGCCAACCAGCTGCTTGACCAGCGCCGACTTCTCGTCACCGGAACGGGACGGGTCAGTCAGGGCGCGGCGCAAGCCAGCCGAGCTGTCCACCGTTCCCAGGATTCCGAAGAGGTCCTTAGCCAACTGCAGCGAGGCGAAGGGAAGCTTGGCTTCCAACTGCGCCAGCGCTGTGGTCAGCGATTCGCTCGATATACCTGCCATTACTTAGCTGCACCTGCGCTCTGGGTCTCCAGATCTGCCAGGAAGCGGTCCACAACGCGTGCGGCGCGCTGGTCGTCGGTGAGTGCTTCCCCAACGATGCGGCCTGCCAGCGTGGTAGCCAAAGTGCCAACCTCGGAACGAAGCGAGACAACAGCTGCCTGGCGCTCCGACTCGATGGCAGCGTGTGCCTGCTCGGTGATGCGTGCAGACTCTGCTGCAGCCTTTGCCTTCAGGTCCGCGAGGATCTGCGCGCCTTCGGCGCGTGCTTCTTCACGGATACGGTTGGCTTCGGCACGGGCATCGGTGAGCTGCTGCTTGTACTCTTCAAGAGCTGCAGAAGCTTCCGCCTGGGCCGCTTCGGCCTTTGCAATGCCACCTTCGATTGCTTCGGCGCGCTCTGCGAAGGTCTTCTCGAACATCGGGACAACAAACTTGACCACGATGTACATGAGGACTGCAAAGCCTACGAGGACTACGCCCATTTCCCAGACGTTGGGAACGAGCGGATTAGCCTCCGCAGCGCCTTCAGTGGCGGCTGAGATGATCAGCTGATTCATATTTCACCCGTCCTATCTACTCGTGCTTGGGATTCGCTTGGTTCTAAGGACTAGGAAAGAACGAAAGCGAAGACCAGGCCGAGGATGGCGAGAGCTTCAGTCAGTGCCAGACCAAGGAACGCGATCGGCTGCAGCACACGCTGAGCTTCCGGCTGACGTGCAACACCGTTGATGTACGCGGCGAACACGAGACCCACACCGATACCACCGCCGATGGCCGAAAGACCGTAGCCGATGAGGTTGAGGGAGCCGTTGATGGTGCCTTCCATTTTTTCTTCCTTTCAAGATGCCGCCCGTGCGGCAGGTTGTTTGGGTTGCTTCATCCCCGCGAGGGGAAGTTTTGGGAGCCTAGTGGCTGTCGGCGTGCAGGGCGCCTTCGATGTAGATCGCGGTCAACAATGTGAACACGTATGCCTGCAGGGCCATGATCAACGCTTCGAGCATGTACATAGCTACGGCGCCTACCAGGACAAGTACCGAAGCACCCTTGAGCAGGACGTTCTCCTGCATGACAAGGAACTCGATGCCGGAACCGGCGAGCATGACGATCAAGTGGCCGGCCAGCATGGTTGCAAACAGACGGAGGCTGTGAGTGACCGGGCGGACCAGGAAGTTGGAGATGATTTCGATCGGTACAACGATCAGCAGGATGTACCACGGGATACCCGATGGAACGGTGGCCAGCTTGAAATACTTAATACCGTTCTTCTTGACACCGATGGCAATCCAGGTGAAGAACACGATGCCTGCGAGTACGTAGGCGCCACCTACGTGCGAGAAGCTCGGCAGCTGGATCACCGGGATGGCGCCGTAAATGTTGTTCACCAGAATGAAGAAGAACAGGCTGAACAGCAGCGGCACGTACTTGATGAAGTCCTTGCCGCCGATGATGTCCTTGGCGATGCTGTTGCGGACGAAGCCGTAGGCCATCTCGCCTGCAAACTGCAGCTTGCCGGGAACCAGCTGCTGCTTACGTGCAGCGAGGATGAAGAATGTAGCGATAATGACGACCGAAAGGATCACCAGCAGCATCTGCTTGGAGAATCCATCGTGCGCACCCCAAGGCAGGATTGCCGGCAGGTGCATTTCGTCGATTCCGGGTGGGGTGAATGACCCCGAATCCTGGGCGGGGAGCGCAAGCGCGATCAACGCGTTTCCTCTCTGCTGTGTCCATCATTGGGCATTGGTTGGAATGCGGACGCGTTGGACGCATCTGTAATCCATGTGAAATTATTTGGCATTACTGTCCCCGTCCGTGGACGGACCGCTGTCTGCGTTGCTCTCGCCAGAAGACGAACTTTGCCTGGTGAGGCCGTGCATATGGGAAAGATAGAACCCTCCTGCGGCTCCCAGCAGAGCGCCAAGGAGCACAATCCAGCGGGTCCCCCACAGATTATCCAAACCCCAGCCTATCAAACTCCAGACAATGATCCCGCCAATGATGTAGCTGAAGACGGCCATGCCGGCGTTGTATCCGCCGTCATTTCCGGCTTCAGCGCTTTCACCATGTTTGACAGGCTGCTGAGCAGTGGGGGCCGGGCGTGAATATCGCTTACGCGGAGACATTCGGGTCACCTTTCTGCTCCTCAGGATCGTTGAAGATCTGCAGGCGGGCCTTGCTGAAGCCGTAGATTTCGGCGGCTTGCCAGAAGACAACCGAGACCACGGCGCCAATGAGGAACCACCGGCCGTGAAGCCATTCCGGGGCGCCGAGTACAAACAGCACCACAGCAAACCCGACCACCTTGATGAAATATGTTGCAACAAAGAGGCCGACTGCGCCGGAGGGGTTGTTTCGGCCAACAAAGTGGCCAATCAGAAGGCTGATCCCAAAGAAGAGCATGACCAGCACGGCACCGAACGCCGCTGAAAGCGCGCCCTGCCCGCCGTTCATGAAGGCCGCAATCACGCAGGTAACGGCAGTGGCAGCTACTGCTGATGCGGCGCTAAGAAGAAGCAACCGGAGCCACAACGAGGACGGCTTGCCAACAGGTCCAACACCACGTTTACCGGAGGAGTGTCCGGTTTCGGCGTTGGATGTCATGGGGATACCAATCCTCGTGGCACAGGTGCCATATTCTCAAAGTGGGGATACGGGCGAGTGACTGTCCGCAGTAAGAATTCTACATGAGATAGAACTGTGACCATAACCAACAGTCACAACTACTCCCCCGGTCGGCTCGAGTTCCGGGTGAAGTAAGGCCATGCTGTCACGGCAGCCATGACAAGCGCAGCCGCTATGAGGACAATGAGCACGACTTGCCAGGGGAACACGGCAAAGGCGACGCCGCCGAAGGCAAGGATGCACGTCCAGACATACAGCATGACGACGGCGCTGCGGTGCGAGTATCCAAGGTCCACCAACTTGTGGTGGAGGTGCCCGCGGTCAGCGGACCAAGGTGACTGACCCCTGGCTGTTCTTCGCACAACGGCCATCCCCAGATCAAGAAGGGGAAGAGAGAGCACAGCAAAGGGCAGCAGGATGGGAACGATCGTGGGGATACCGTTGGCGCGATCGTAGAGGCCGGATCCGATCTGACCCGTGGCCACGACGCCTGCGGAGGCCATGAGTAGACCTATGAGCATGGCCCCTGAGTCGCCCATGAAAATTTTGGCTGGAAACCAGTTGTGTGGAAGGAACCCGATGCAACTGCCCACGAGGATGGCCATCAGCAGGGTTGCGAGGTCCGAGTTATCCGTGGAGGGGTTGTTCCGGTGAACCCAGTACGCGGTGAGGAAGAAGGCTCCCCCACCGATGATGGCGACTCCGGCTGCCAGTCCGTCCAGTCCATCAATGAAGTTCACGGCATTCATGGTGGTGACTATGAGCCCTGCAGTGAGCACAATCTGGACGACTTCGGACTCAAGGAAAATCGGTTCCGGAATGAAGGGCACAACAGACATCCGCACCCCCCAAATGGCCACAATGAAGGCGGCTGCAGCTTGGCCCAGCAGTTTGATCCACCAACGGATATCCAGGATGTCGTCCGCGACACCCACAGCGACGATCACCACGGCACCGGCCAGGATCCCCCAAGGGGCATCATTGTGCCTGAAGATGTCCTTGACGAAGAAAGAATTGCTCGCTACCACCAGGGCGGCGAAGAAGCCCACAAAAATACCCAGCCCGCCAAGTTTGGAAATGAGGGCCGAGTGCATGTCACGGCTGCGGATGGGTTGGTACAACCGCAGCTTGTTTCCCAGCACTCGGGCGCCCCACGTCCCGGTATATGACACAACGGCCGCCGTGAGGGCCATCAGCATGTACATGATCATGACGCGGCCCCGGAAAGCAGCCCGCACAAACGGTAAGAAGGGACCATCGAATGCAACCGGCGGGATTGAATGCCGTCGGGTTGCGGGCAGCTCAAGGTGTGGAAATCTGTCTTTGGATAAATGGAACTACTCCGTCGCCATGCCTGCACCGGCTGTGCCGAATGTTGCGGGATTTCTGTGGACTCTAGTCACGATACTAATGCCAATGGCCGTGACCACCCTGTGACGCAGCCGCCAAGCTCCAGCGTGTTTGGCTGGGATTCACGCGGCGTGAACGCTACCTGGCAGGCTCTTGGACGTTACGCAGTGCGTAGATCCCGTTCAGCACCTGGGCGTTGGGACGAGGGGCCTTCAAGCTGTGGCGCAGGCCCTTGAGAAGCCCGGCCAACAGCACTTTGCGATTCGGCGAGGCGGCAATCGTGCGTGTCCAGTTCCGCAAGGAAGCGCCTGTAAAAAGGATTTTCTCCCACGGCGCCAATGCGCTTGAGCGGGTGTAAACCCAGAGTTTGTTCCGCACTTCGTAGTAGAAACGCGGGCCGGGATCCGCTCCGGCATCACCAAAGACCTTCGTGTGGTGGTTGGCCACCGACGCGTTGGTGGTCAGGGCGGTCCCGCTACGTGAAATCCTGGCGGTGTATTCCAGGTCGTCGTTCCAGATGAAGTAATCCGCTATGGGCAGGCCATGCTGCCTGATTTCTTCGGCACGAATCAGCACCGACACAAACGACGCACTCCTAATCTGGGTTGCGCCCAGCCGGACTGCAGCAGTGCGCTGGTTTTCGCTCGCGCCCATCCGGGGCCGCATCCGATTCATCGGATGATCGCGGCCGTCAGTCCAGACCACACGGCTTGCGATGAACGCCGGGGCGTCGCCGGTTTCTTTCTTGTAAGACTCGGAGAGGTCCAATGCTTCGCGCAGGGCGTCGGGCTGCGGTTCTGTGTCGTCGTCCATGATCCACACGTGGTCCGCATCGTGGTCGAGCAGGGCACGTTCCATGCCGACGACGAAACCACCGGCACCGCCCACGTTGGTATTCAACGTCACCACATCCGTGGTCAGCGGACCTTGGTACTGCCGGAGGAACTCTGCGGTTCCGTCGGTGGAAGCGTTGTCCACTACGACGACGGCGTCCGGCACCTGAGTACCTGCAGCAATGCCATCCAAGGTGGTTTGGAGGAGTTCACGCCGGTTATAGGTCACTACGACAGCGACCACGACAGGGTGGGACGTCATTTACTTGCCTTTGGTCTTGGATGGTTGAAAACGGCGCCCGATCAGCAGGGCTGCCAGCTTCCAAGGTTCAACGAAAACTCTGTAGGCTACGCGCCCCGGGTGAAGGACCAGGCGCCAGGCCCACTCGAGCCCCAGACGTCCCAGCCAGCGCGGCGCCAGTTTTTGGATTCCCGCAACCTGTTCGATTGCACCACCGACGGCACAATAAACGGCAGGCGGCAGATTCTGGAGCCGGCGGTGAAGGACAGTCTCCTGCAGGGGCATCCCCAGTCCGAGCAGGACCAACTGCGGACGGAAATCCGCCAACCAGTCCACTACAGCGTCTTCCAGGGCGTTGTCCCAGCCCTCACCGGGCATGCCGTCCACTTTTGCACCGGGGACGATGGAGCGCAAACGGGCCACGGCCTTTGTATTGGCAGTCCGTCCGGCGCCCACGACGGCGATGCGCTCCAGGCCCTTGACCTGGCCGAGCTCCGGGATCCAGTCCATGGAACCGAGCCGGTAAGACATGGTTCCCGCCCCCAGCGCCTGCAGTTGGCGCTTGTGCGCGAGCCCCCAAAGCATCGCTACCGGAGCGCCGTCCAAGAGGACAATCGAGCTGTTCCGGTACAGGGAACGGATATCCGGGCGGGAGTGAAACAACGTGATGCTGTGGAGGTTGTGTCCAAGTACGGTGGCGGTTGTTCCTGCTGCGATGATCCCGCCCATGGCATCAATGACCTCATCGACGCGCATCGGAGTGGCGTCGACGTCAAGGACGGGGACGCGTTGACGCTCCGGACTCATTCGGACTTGGCTTTGCTGGAGTCCTCCGGCTTTACCGTGTCCTGGATCGAATCCTCGACGGCGGCGGCCTGTGTGACCTCGACCGGAGCATCGTCCGCTGTTGCAGTTTCTTCAACCGTCGCGTCCGCCGCAGCAGGTACCTCTGCCGGAATGGTTTCCCCTACGCCAAGGATCGAGGGAACGATCTCACGAAGCCGCTCCAGCTCAATGGCTCCCTGTCGCACTACGCGGAAGGGCGTGGACGTGGCGTCAACAATCGTCGAGGGCAAGGCAGCAGTTCCCTTCACAGGACGGAAACCGCCTTCAAGGTAGACCTCAACGGACTCCGCCAACTGCAGACGGGCTTCGGACGCTGTCTGCGCCGCTTCCTGACCCGTCCGGTTGGCCGAAGAAACAGCCAAAGGACCAGTGAGTCCGAGGAGGTCCAGAGCGATCTGGTCATCGGGCATCCTGAGGGCGACTGTGCCCTTGGTTTCGCCGAGGTCCCAATCCAGTGACGGCTGTGCGTGCAGTATCAAGGTGAGACCACCGGGCCAAAAAGCCTGAGCCAGTGCCCGGGCATCTGCAGGTACGTCGGTGGCCAGCCCGTCCAGGGCGTTGACCCGGGGAATCAGGACCGGAGGCGGCATTTGCCGGCTGCGCCCTTTGGAGGCCAACAACATGGTCACGGCCAACGGCGAGAAGGCATCTGCGGCGATGCCGTAGACGGTGTCCGTCGGTAGAACGACGCACTTCTTTTCGCTGATGGCGCGCTGGGCGTGCTGAAGCCCTTCAGTCCGCTGGTCATCGGAAGTGCAGTTATAGGTTGTGGTCACAGCGCTATTCTTTCACTCATCAGGAGACGGGCTGGCCAGTGTGGCGCTGGTGGCACGTTCCTTGCCGTTCAGGTCGTAGTGTGTGGTGACGTTGTTCCAACGTCCGGTTCGTTGCAGCATGCCCGCGATCCATGCGGCTTGGACTTCCGCGTGCTCCATCACAAAATAACCCCCGGGCTTAAGGAGCCGGGCCGCCGAGGCCGCCGCCGCCGTCGGAAGTACCATGCCGTCCGCTCCCCCGCCGTACAGCGCCTCCGGCGGATCGTGCAGAGCGACTTCAGGCTCCGTGGGGATGGCTTCGGCGGGAATGTACGGCGGATTGGATACGACGACGTCGAATGTTCCGTTGTGCTCGGGCAGGGCATCGCGCAGATCGCCTTCAATCAGCAGGACGCCAAGCGGTTCAAGGTTCCTGGCAGCCCAGGCATGCGCCAGGGTGCTGTACTCCACCGCGTGAACTTCCGCGCCCGGGACCTCATAGGCGATGGAGCCGGCGATGGCGCCGGACCCTGTGCCCAGATCCACCACTTTGGGGTGCGGGATTCCTAAGAGATGATCGATGACCAACTGGACAACAGATTCCGTTTCAGGACGGGGAATAAAGACGCCAGGGCCCACACGCAACTCCAGGTGCCGAAAATAAGCGATGCCGGTGATGTGCTGCAGCGGTACGCGCCCGGCCCGCTCCTCCACAAGTTCCCCATAGCCTTCAGGCGCGGGAGAATCGCCGAGCATCATGGCACGCAGGCGTCCGAGGCCGACACCCAAAAGGTGGTCGGCGAGCAATTCTGCGTCAACACGCGGGCTGGGCACACCGGCGTCGGATAAGACGGCAGTAGCCTCACGAACAGCGTCCGCGAGGCTCTGGCCTTGGTAAAACGTCATGGATGTACTCTGCTGTGCTTGTCCGGCGCGGCTGGTGTGAAGTCCGTTATTCGCCGATCGCATCCAGGCGTGCCTGCTCGTCAGCTTCGATCGCTGACTGGATGACGGGTTCCAGATCACCGTTCATGACGGCGTCCAGGTTGTACGCCTTGTAGCCGGTGCGGTGGTCAGCAATACGGTTTTCCGGGAAGTTGTACGTGCGGATACGCTCCGAACGGTCCATGGTGCGGATCTGCGACTTGCGCTGTTCGGAGTTGGCGGCGTCGATCTGTTCCTGCTGGTGGGCAAGGAGGCGGGCGCGGAGAACGCGCATGCCGGCTTCGCGGTTCTGCAACTGTGACTTCTCATTCTGCATGGCCACCACAATGCCCGTGGGCAAGTGGGTGATGCGGACGGCGGAGTCGGTGGTGTTCACGGACTGCCCGCCCGGACCCGAGGAACGGTAGACGTCGATCTTGAGGTCGTTCTGGTTGATTTCAAGTTCTTCGGGCTCATCAACTTCGGGAAGCACCAGCACGCCGGCGGCCGAGGTGTGGATGCGGCCCTGTGATTCCGTGACGGGCACACGCTGGACACGGTGGACGCCGCCTTCAAACTTCAACCGTGCAAAGACGCCCTGTGCAGGGTCATTGGAGTTGCCCTTGATGGCGACGGCAACGTCCTTGTATCCGCCAAGATCAGACTCGGTGGCGGAGATCATTTCGGTCTTCCAACCACGCGATTCCGCGTAGCGCATGTACATCCGCAAGAGGTCACCGGCGAACAAGGCAGCTTCGTCGCCACCTTCGCCACCCTTCACTTCAAGGATCACGTTGCGGGCGTCGTCCGGATCACGCGGGATCAGCAGACGCCGGAGCCGCTCCTGGGCCGCGGGAATCTGCTCTTCCAACTGCACCACCTCAGCAGCGAATTCCGGATCCTCGTCAGCCATCTCCTTGGCAGCTTCCAGATCATCATTGAGCCCGCGCCACTTGTTGTACGCCTCCACAATGCCCTGAAGCTGAGCAGACCGCCGCCCCAACTTCCTGGCAGCAGACTGATCGGCATAAACAGCAGGATCACTCAACTGCGCCTGAATAGCAGCATGCTCATCAAGCAATCCCTGTACGGACTCAAACATTTTCAAACCTCTTTCGACTCGCAGACAAGTCTAGTTGCGACGATTGGTGTCTTGACGACCAACCGCTCAAATAAGCCGGCCAGCGAAGGTGACGGCCGGACGCAAAGGTGACGAGTCCGCCGTCGAGTAATTTTGCCGGCCCGGGAGTGGCATCGGGCCTGTCGTAGCGTTGCTGCTGACGTACCCAGTACGTCAGCAGCAACGCGAAGGGGCGGGGCCGGCAAAATTACTTGACGGCCCCACCCCACATAACGCTATTTGTCGTTGTCCGACTTCGCTCCGAGCGTGGTCTTCTGTACCTGCATAAGGAACTCGACGTTGCTCTGCGTCTCCCGGATCTTGTTGGTCAGCAGTTCAAGGCTCTGCTGCTGCTCCAGGCCGGAAAGGACGCGGCGCAGCTTCCACATGATCTTGACTTCTTCAGGCGAGAGCAGGTTCTCTTCGCGGCGTGTGCCGGACGCGTTAACGTCCACGGCCGGGAAGATGCGCTTGTCTGCCAACTGGCGGGACAGGCGGAGTTCCATGTTGCCGGTGCCCTTGAACTCTTCGAAGATGACTTCATCCATCTTTGAACCGGTCTCAACGAGTGCGGTTGCAAGGATGGTGAGTGAGCCACCGTTTTCGATGTTGCGGGCCGCACCGAAGAAGCGCTTGGGCGGGTACAGTGCTGCAGAATCCACACCACCGGACAGGATACGGCCGGACGCCGGTGCTGCCAGGTTATAGGCGCGGCCCAGGCGGGTCATGGAGTCCAGCAAGACCACCACATCCATGCCCATTTCCACGAGGCGCTTGGCGCGTTCGATGGAGAGCTCGGCAACCGTGGTGTGGTCGTCGGCGGGACGGTCGAAGGTGGAGGCAATGACCTCACCCTTGACGGTGCGCTGCATGTCCGTAACTTCTTCGGGACGCTCGTCAACCAGAACCATCATGAGGTGAACCTCAGGGTTATTGGTGGTGATTGCGTTCGCGATGGACTGCAGGATGAGCGTCTTTCCGGCCTTCGGCGGGGAGACGATCAAGCCACGCTGGCCCTTGCCGATCGGTGCAACGAGGTCGATGACTCGCGGGCCGATCTTTTTTGGATCCGTTTCGAGGCGCAGGCGCTCAGACGGGTACAGCGGCACAAGCTTGGCGAACTCGACTCGATCCTTGAGTTCTTCGGGCGTCTTGCCGTTGACGGACGTGACACGGACCAACGCGTTGAACTTCTGGCGTGCAGACTGCTGGCTGCGGTCTTCTCCGTCTCGCGGTGCGCGGATGGCGCCGACGACGGCGTCGCCCTTGCGGAGGTTGTATTTCTTGACTTGCGCCAGGGAAACGTAGACGTCGTTTGCGCCGGGAAGGTAGCCGGAGGTCCGGATGAACGCGTAGTTTTCCAGGACGTCCAGGATGCCTGCTACGGGGAGCAGGACGTCATCTTCAGTGACCTCGACGTCGTCAACGTCCGGGCCCTGCGCACGGCCACGGCGACGTTCATTGCGGTCGCGGAAGCGGTCGCTACGGGTATTACCGTCACGGCTGTCCTGACCCCCGCGACGGTCGCTCCGGTCGTTCTGCTCGTTGCGGTCGCGACGATTGCGACGGTTCCGGCGGTTGCCGGTGTCGTCGCCGTCGTTGTTGTCTTCACGGCGTCCGCGGGTGTTGTCGCGGCGTTCGCGCTGCTGGTCGCCAGAATCGGACTGTTCGCGCTGCTCACGCTGTTCGGTGCGGTCAGCACGCTGCTCACGCTGTTCGGTGCGGTCAGCACGCTGCTCACGCTGTTCGGTGCGGTCAGCACGCTGCTCACGCTGTTCGGTGCGGTCAGCACGCTGCTCACGCTGTTCCGTACGGTCCGCACGTTGTTCGGTGCGGTCAGCGGGCTGCTCGGCGGCCGGTGCTTCTGCTGCCTCGGCAGGCGCTGCGGCTGCTTCGCCACGGCGCCGGTTACGGGTGCGGGGCTGACGACGCTCTGTTGCGGCCTCGCCGGTTTCAACGGCTGCCGGAGTTTCAGCAACGGGTGCGGCTGAGGGCTCTGCAGGCGCAGCGGTCTCAGCCGCTGCAACTACGCCGTCGCTGGTGGCGCGGCGGCTGCGGCCACGACCACGGCCTCGGGGTGCTTCCTGGGCCGGGGCCTCGGGAGCGGTGTCAGCAGGTGCGCTGCTTTCCCGTACAGCCTTCGGCTCTGCGGCCGGGGCTTCCTTGGCCACGGCTGCCTTCGCCGTGGCCTTGGCAGGCGCTTTGGTGGTGGACGTTCCGGCACGATGTGCCGAAATGGCCGTTACCAAGTCCCCCTTGCGCATACGGGATCCCCCGGAGATGCCCAGCTGGCTCGCAAGAGCCTGAAGTTGGGCGAGCTTGAGGCCTGCAAGGCCGCTGCTCTTGGTGGTTGCTGCAGTTGACGAATCAGCAGCAGAAGATGTTGTGTCCACAGCTGAAGCCAGCTCAGTGGTTTCTGTCACGAAGGATCCTTCCCCCTCGACGGCGTCCAGAGCGAGAGCTGGACGCGATGATTTGTTCTGGGCTGCAGTTCAGATCTGCAGCCGGTGATTTGGGCCGTGCCTGATGGATTGTGGCCAACAGGGCCGGATACTGATCGTCATCACTGGATCCGGTTGCCCGGACAGCCGGCGTAGCGTTCAGGGAACAGAGAGATTTCTGCGGCACCTGAGACAGGCCGGAAAGAGACGACACCACCAACGTTGGCACAGTTGACGAAAGGTACGGCAAAACACCGAGATCCAAAATCAGGGAACTGCCCGCGGCTTTACCGGCGGTGCACTTCCACTCTAGCACCTTGATCGTCTACAGCCAGCGTCATCACACGCCAGCTGACCTCGGGTGTGTTGACTGCGGTGAACGCCTCAATGAATTCAACAACCGCGGCCGCTTGGTCTGCACCATCTGCCAGCACCATCACCGTGGGACCCGCGCCGGATACGACCGCCGCGTGGCCCGCACTCCGCAGGGCTGCGAGGAGGTCGGCGCTGGGCCGCATGGCCTGTGCACGGTAGCTCTGATGGAGATAGTCTTCCGTGCCGGGAAGCAGCAAAGCGGGATCGGCAGTCAGCGCATGAATCAGCAATGCGGCCCGTCCGGAATTCATTGCTGCTGCGTGGTGGCCCACTGAGGCCGGGAGCAGTCCACGCGCCGTTTCCGTAGCCAGCTCGTAATCCGGGACTGCAACCACGGGAATAACCGAGGATGCGACGTCAGCGCGCGTGCTGCTGTACTGCTCGCTGTCCTGCCATGACAGCGCCAGTCCGCCAAAAATCGCGGGTGCGACGTTGTCCGGGTGCCCTTCCATCTCGCTGGTCAGCTGCAGGATCCAGTCACGGTCCTGCCGGGATTCTGCAGGAACCAGCGCATTGGCGACAGTAACAGCGGCCACCACAGCCGAGGCTGAGGACCCCAATCCCCTACCATGCGGGTTGACGTTGTCCGCAATGATTTTCAGACCGGATCGCTGGTAGCCGAGGCGATCCAAAGCAAGATCGATGGCACGCACCACGAGGTGGCTGGCATCCCTTGGTAGAGTTTCGGCACCCTCACCGGAGAGCTCGAACTCAAGCTCTCCGGTGCTGTGCGTTTCCACCGTCAAGGTGTCGTAAATAGATAAGGCCAAGCCGAGGCTGTCGTAACCGGGGCCCAAGTTGGCACTCGTACCAGGGACCTTGACGGTCAGCCGCTGGCCTGCCGCGACGAGCGCACGATCGGTCGCGGTGGGCTGCGTTGATTCCACTCTTAGTTTTCTTCCAGTCCCAGTTCCGCGGCAACGGTGACGACGTCGTTCGGAACTTTGACGGGCTGGACATCGCTGCCGTCTTCGGTACGGAGGGCCCACTGCGGGTCCTTGAGTCCATGGCCCGTAACAGTGATGACGATGGTTTTTCCGGACGGAACTTCGCCGGCGGCGTGCTTCTTGATCAAGCCGGCAACACCGGCAGCAGAGCCGGGTTCGACGAAGACGCCTTCCTTGGCGGACAACCAGCGGTGGGCGGCCAGGATCTCATCATCGGTGACGGCTTCGATCAGGCCGCCCGATTCCTCACGCGCTGCAACTGCGCTGTCCCACGATGCCGGGTTACCGATCCGGATGGCAGTGGCGATGGTGTCCGGTTCAGTGATGGGGTGTCCGGCAACGAACGGCGCGGCACCTGCAGCCTGGAAGCCCCACATGACCGGTGTCTTGGTTGATACAGCCGGAAGAGTTCCGTTGGCGGTCTCGAAGGGCGCCGAGTATTCCTTGTAGCCCTTCCAGTAGGCGGTGATATTGCCGGCGTTACCTACGGGCAGTACGTGGATGTCAGGGGCATCTCCGAGGCTGTCCACAACTTCGAAAGCACCGGTTTTCTGGCCCTGGATACGCGCCGGGTTGACGGAGTTCACCAGAAACACAGGGTATGCCTCGCCAAGCTTGCGGGCGATGTCCAGGCAGTTATCGAAGTTGCCGTCAACCTGGAGCAGCGTGGCGCCGTGAGCGATTGCCTGGCTCAGCTTGCCCATGGAGATTTTGCCCTCAGGTACCAGCACTGCGCACTTGAGGCCGGCGGCCGTGGCATAAGCTGCGGCTGAAGCGGAGGTGTTGCCTGTTGAAGCGCAGACTACAGCTTTGGCACCGGCCTCCACGGCAGCGGTCATGGCCATGGTCATGCCACGATCTTTGAAGGAACCCGTGGGGTTCATTCCTTCAACTTTCAGGTAAACCTCGGACCCGGTCAGCTCGGAAAGCTTCTGCGCGTGGACGAGCGGCGTGCCGCCCTCGCCGAGGGTGATGACCTTGGTGGCTTCCGTTACAGGCAAACGATCAGCGTATTCGCGGATTACTCCGCGCCATTGGTGAGCCACTTAGACCCCTTCTACCCGCAGTACGGATGTTACAGAATTGATGACGTCCAGGCCTTTGACGGCCTCGACGGTTGCCGCGAGTGCAGCTTCGGACGCACGGTGCGTCACGATTTTCAGCTCGGCTGACTCGATGTTCGAGGCAGAGTCGCGGTGGATCGTTTGGCGCATCGTTTCGATGGAAACGCCATTCTCGGCAAAGATGTGCGCGATCCTGGCCAGCACGCCGGCTTGGTCAGCGACATCCAGGCCGATGTAGTAACTAGTGGTGGACGCATCAATGGCCAGCACCGGGACGTGGCCCGTGGTGGTTTCCGTCCGGCCGGGACCGCCGAGGACCAAGCGCCGCGCAGCGGACACGAGGTCGCCCAGGACCGCAGATGCGGTGGGGGTCCCACCAGCGCCCTGTCCGTAGAACATCAGCTCACCTGCGTTCTCGGCCTCGATGAAGACGGCGTTGAAAGCACCTCGCACAGCAGCCAGCGGGTGTTCACGCGGCAGGAGGGTGGGATGGACGCGCACGGAAATGCCGCTTCCGTTCTCTGATGAGTCGATCTTCTCGGCAATGGCGAGCAGCTTGATCACAAAGCCGGCTTCCTTGGCGGAAGCTATGTCCGCAGCGCTGACCTTGGTGATGCCTTCGCAATAGACGTCATCCAGGGAGAACCGTGTGTGGAAGGACAATGACGCAAGGATCGCGGCCTTCGCTGCAGCGTCGTGGCCTTCCACATCGGCGGTGGGGTCTGCTTCGGCGTAACCCAGGCGCTGGGCTTCGGCCAAGGCATCGGAGAACTGAGCGCCGGTGGTGTCCATCTGATCAAGGATGAAGTTGGTGGTGCCGTTGACAATGCCCAGCACGCGGGTGATGCGGTCGCCGGACAGGCTGTCGCGGATGGGTCGCAGGATGGGGATGGCTCCGGCGACGGCGGCCTCGTAGGACAGCTGGACTCCGGCCTTGTCGGCCTCTTCGTACAGTGTGGGGCCGTCCTGTGCGAGGAGGGCCTTGTTGCCGGTGACAACGCATGCGCCGTTTTGGATGGCAGTGAGAATCAGCGAGCGGGCCGGTTCGATGCCGCCCATGAGTTCGATGACCAGGTCCGCGTCCTTGACCAAGGTATCGGCATCAGTGGTGAATAGTTCGCGCGGAAGTTCGACGTCACGCGGAGATTCGATATTGCGCACGGCGATGCCGGAAAGTTCCAGGCGTGCACCGCTGCGGGCAGCGAGGGCCTCGGCGTCGTCAATCAGAATCCGCGCAACCTGGGCCCCAACGTTGCCACAGCCCAGCAGGGCCACCTTCAAGGTTCGCACTTCAGACATTCGCCACTCCCATGTCGCGGTTCAAGAGATCTTCTTCGGTTTCCCCGCGGACAATGAGCCTGGCGGCTCCGTCGCGTACAGCGACAACGCCAGGCCGGGCCAGGTAGTTGTAGTTGCTGGAAAGGGCCCAGCAGTAGGCGCCGGTACCCGGTACTGCGAGCAAATCACCGGCTGCCACATCCGCGGGCAGATATACATCTCTAACAACTATGTCGCCGCTCTCGCAATGTTTGCCCACTACTCGGGACAGTTGCGGGGCCGCACTTGAGCCACGGGAAGCCAAAATTGCCGAATAATCCGCGTCGTAAAGCACCGGACGGGCGTTGTCGCTCATGCCGCCATCCACCGACACATAGCGCCGCGGATACGTAACGTTCTCCTGCCCGTCGTCGCCACCCGGGGCGTCCACGCGGACCGTTTTCAGCGTGCCCACTTCGTACAGCGTGAAGGTGGTACTGCCCACAATCGCGCGTCCAGGTTCGATGGAGATCCGGGGCGGGGTGATGTTCAGCTCGGCACACTTGGAACGCACGACGGCGGCCATCGCCTGCGCAATTTCCGCTGGCGGCCGTGGAGTGTCCACTGGGGTATAGGCGATTCCATAGCCACCACCGAGGTCCAGCTCGGGCATGACGATGGAGTATTTGGACTGCATGGCGGCCAGGAAGCCCAGTAGCTTCTCCGCTGCAACGGCAAAGCCGTCGGCCTCGAAGATCTGCGAGCCGATGTGGCAGTGCAAACCCAGAAGCTCGATGCCGGCGTAAGACGTTGCTGCTGCCACCGCTTCTTCGGCTGCAGAGAGGCCCGCTTCTTCGGTGGAATCCCCGGCCATGGAAAGCCCAAACTTCTGGTCTTCGTGTGCGGTGGCGATGAACTCGTGGGTGTGCGCGTGCACGCCAGGGGTCAGGCGCAGCATGACCTTGGCAACCTCGCCCCGGCTGGAAGCTATCTTGGCAACCCGCTCAAGTTCGTCGAGGCTATCCACAACGATCCTGCCAAGTTTCATGTCCAGGGCGCGGTTGATCTCTGCGTCAGACTTGTTGTTGCCATGCAAACCGAGATTGGAGCCGTCGACTCCGGCACGGGCAGCGACCGCGAGTTCGCCGCCCGAACACGTATCCAGGCGGAGACCCTCTTCTGCTACCCAACTGGCCACGGCGGTACATAGGAAGGATTTCCCCGCGTAGTAGACATCCACTCCCCCGCAGATGTCATCAAACGCGGCGTCGAAGGCGTCTTTGAAAGCCCGCGCCCGGGATCGGAAGTCTGATTCGCTCATGACGAACAGCGGAGTTCCGAACTGTTCCTTGAGCTCACTGACGGAAATACCGTCAACGGTGACTTCACCGGCGTCGTTCTTCCCTACTCCGGAGGCCCACATGGGCTCCTGCAATGCGTTGAGGTCCGCGGGGACGGCCAACCAGTCGGGCGCCAGCGGAGATGCGTGATCAGCGGCTGCATTCATTGCCTTACATCCGTTCCGGCGCCGAAACGCCCAGCAGTTCGAGTCCGTTGGCCAGCACTTGGCTGGTGGCGTCATTGAGCCAGAGTCGGGTGCGGTTGACGTCCAGGACAGGATCATCACCCTGCGGCGACACCCGGCAGGCGTCGTACCAGCGGTGATAGGCCCCGGCAATAACTTCAAGGTGCCGGGCCACACGGTGCGGCTCCCGCAGTTCGGCGGCCTTGGCCACGATGGAGGGATAGCTGCCCAGGTAGGAAAGCAACTCGTTTTCCGTGGCGTGGTCCAGGAGCGAGGCGTCGAAGGCATCCACTCCATCAACCTGCCGCTCCACGCCGGCTTCGGCAGCGTTGCGCGCCGTGCCACGGGAACGGGCGTGGGCGTACTGCACGTAAAACACGGGGTTCTCGTTGCTGTGTTTTTTCAACAGCTCCGGATCCAAAGTCAACGGCGAGTCGGCCGGGAAGCGGGCCAGTGAGTACCGGACAGCGTCCTTGCCAAGCCAGGAGATGAGATCCTTGAGCTCGATGATGTTGCCGGCACGCTTGGACAACTTGGCACCATTGACGGACACAAGCTGGCCGATCAGGACCTCGATGTTGACTTCGGGATCATCGCCCGCGCAGGCCGCAATGGCCTTCAGGCGGTTGATGTACCCGTGGTGATCCGCGCCGAGCAGGTAGATCTTCTCCGTGAACCCGCGGTCCTTCTTTGAGAGGTAATACGCAGCGTCCGCAGCAAAATAGGTGGGTTCGCCATTCGCACGGATCATGACACGGTCTTTGTCGTCACCGAAGTCAGTGGTGCGCAACCAAACGGCACCGCCGTCATCGAACACGTGGCCTTGCTCCCGAAGGCGGGCAACGGCGGATTCGATCGCACCGGCGTCGTGCAGTTCCTTCTCCGAGAAGAAGACATCGAACTCCACCCCGAACTCCGCCAGGGTGGTCTTGATGTCCGCCATCTGTGCCTCATAGGCAGCGGCCCGGATAACGGGCAGGGCTGCCTCATCGGTCAGTTCGCGGATGCCGGGGTGAGCCTTGAGGACTTCGTCGCCAAGTTCACGAATGTATTCGCCCGGGTAGCCACCCTCCGGAACCCCGCGGCCATGAAGCCGGGAGAGGACGGAGTTGGCGAAAACGTTCATCTGCGAACCGGCGTCGTTGATGTAGTACTCAGCGGTGACGTCCGCACCGGAGGCGCGCAGGACCCGTGCAATCGCATCACCCAGGGCCGCCCAGCGGGTGTGCCCGATGTGGAGCGGACCGGTGGGATTGGCCGACACAAACTCCATGTTAACCACGCGGCCCGCGAGGGCCTGGTTGGTGCCGTAATGGCTTCCGGCCTCAACAATGGCCTTTGCGAGGGCACCGGCAGCGGCTGCATCAACGGTGATGTTAAGGAAGCCGGGACCGGCAATTTCCACCCCGGTTACGCCGGGAATGCCCTGCAGATGGCTGCTAAGGATTCCCGCGAATTCGCGCGGATTCATGCCGGCTTGCTTGGAGAGCTGCAGGGCGATGTTGGTGGCCCAGTCTCCATGATCCCGGTTCTTGGGTCGCTCCACTCGCACTGATTCGGGCAAGGCAGATTCCGTCAAGGTGATTTCGCCGGTAGAGACGGCGTCCTTAAGGCAGGCGGATATGGCAGCAGAGAGTTCTTCGGGAGTCACGCTTCTAGCCTACCGGGGGCCCGCAAAGTCGCGGAATTGAGGCTCTCCTATGTGGATAATCCGGACACAAGCCACGCACAGGAACGGCTCGCAGACGGCACAGACTGAACCATTACGCTGAATTCAACGTTGTGAACACGTAGGGGGTGGCCTTAGTGGTTGTCCCGATACCCGCAGTATTCACAAAAATGACGATTGACGAATTCTTGTCCCAGTTGACTTGTCCAGTTGAAACGAGCAGAACCATGACTACGCCACTCCGCAAGAGCCTCTACGTTGGTTTCGCCGGCCTCTCCATCATCGGAACAGCCGCGGCATGCGCCCCCACTACGCAAGCACCTGCAGCCCAAAATCCGGCTACCCAGGAAGCCGGTCAGGCGTCAACAACCAGCCCGACAGCTGCCGGCACGTCATCATCGGAGACTGCAGCCTCCACCGGCGAGTCCACCTATAAAGACGGAACTTACAGCTCGGATGGCACGTACACCTCCCCAAATGGCCAGGAAACGGTAGGTGTTGAACTCACGTTGGCAGCTGACAAGGTCTCTGCTGTCAACATCACGGTCCACCCCTCCAACCCCAATACAAAGAAATTCCAGGGTGAGTTCGCCAGTGGCATTGCTGCGCAGATCGTGGGTAAGGACATCGACGAGCTCAATGTATCCAAGGTAGCCGGCTCGTCACTGACTTCCGGCGGCTTCAACGAAGCCGTGGAACAGATCAAGTCCCAGGCCAAGTAGCGGGACATGCCGCACCCTGGCTGGAGCACCTGCAAGTTCGAAGGGATCGGTACTCAGTGGGAAATTTCGACGCCGCTCGATGTTGCTCCTGCTGTCCGGGACGAACTGCTTGAAACAGTCGCGGCGTACGACAAGACGTGGTCGCGGTTCAGGTCCGATTCCATAGTCTCCTGCCTGTCCCGCGGCCCAGGCAGGATCACGTTGCCGGAGCATGCATGCGACCTCCAAGAGGTGTACTGCGCCCTGTATCGCCTCAGCGGTGGCACCATGACCCCGCTGATCGGTACCAGCCTGGAGCGGCTGGGTTATGACTCCGCCTACACCCTTATGCCCGCCGGAAGTCCCGTCGCTCCGCCATCCTGGGAAGACGTCCTTGACTGGTCCGGCACCGGGCTCGCTGTGAAGGAGGCGGTGGTCCTGGACATTGGAGCCGCCGGAAAGGGCCAACTCGTTGACCTGTTGGGCGACGTCCTTCGGAATCGGGGGCACAGCGACTTCCTGGTGGATGGAAGCGGAGACATGCTGCACGCGGGCAGCCATCCGGTCACCGTTGCGTTGGAGCACCCCTACAACCCACGGCAAGCAATCGGCACAGTGGAGCTGGACAACGCTGCACTGTGTGCTTCGGCTTCGAACCGCCGTGCTTGGGGAGATGGCCTCCACCATGTTCTGGACGGGACCACGGGTCACCCGATACAGACCACTGTGGCTACATGGACCATTGCGGCGAGCGCCTTGGTGGCCGACGCACTGGCCACGGCTTTGTTCATGGTTGAACCTCCACGATTGGAGGAGGAGTTTGAATTCTCGTGGCTTACGGTGTCCTCCGGTGGCGCTGCCGCATATTCGAACCTTTTTGAGGGGAGACTGTTCACATGATTGCCGCTAAGTCCCGAGTAGACACCTGGTTGGGCCGTTTCACCATGTATCGCTTGATTCTCTGGGTGCTGGGCGTGTTGGCGGTCTACAGCATGGTCCTGAATGTCCTGGGCTGGTTGACCTTTGGCCTGCCTGAGATGTTGGTCCATTTAGCGCTTTGCCTTGGGGTGACCTACGCGTCCAGCCGGCTGCTTGCCTTGCTCTTCGGGGTCAAACCGCACACTGAGTCCTCGTTGATCACCGGGTTGTTGCTGTACTTCCTGTTTTGGCCCGCCTTTGGGTTGATGGATATGGCCGGGGTCGCTTTGGCATGCGTGCTGGCCAGCGTCTCCAAGTACGCCCTGGCCTTCCGTGGGCGGCATATCTTCAACCCGGCTGCAGTGGGAGCGTTCATTACGGGTCTGACCGGGCTGAACATTGCCACGTGGTGGGCTGCCACGCCTGCCATGCTTTGGCTTCTGGTTCCGGGAGTGGTGATGGTCCTGTACCGTACCCGGAAAATGCTCATGGCCACGGTCTTCCTGGTGGCTGCTGCAAGCATCATCACCGTGGAGTTGCTTGCCCGCAATATGACATTGGGCCAAGCCCTGTGGCAGACCCTGGCGCAACGGCCGTTGCTGTTTTTCGTGGGGTTCATGCTTTCCGAGCCCCTCACCCTTCCTCCCCGGCGGTGGCAGCAACTGGCGATTGCCGGCGTCGTGGGTGTTGTTTTCGCAGTTCCGTACAATTTCGGGTTCATTGCCAACTCCCCGGAGCTGGCGTTGTTGTTGGGCAACCTCATTGCTTTCTTCCTGGGACAGCGTGGAGGCGTTCAACTCACGTTCAAGGGTTCGCGCCCTCTCACACCGGCCACAACTGAGTTCAGGTTCGAACCGCGGAGGCCGGTGCGCTTCGCGGCAGGGCAGTTCATGGAGCTGAACCTTCCTCACGCAGGCTCTGATGGGAAAGGGCGTCGACGGGTCTTCAGTATCACCAGCCCGCCCGGCGCGGAGGAAGTCACCTTCGGCGTGGGCACCGCCGGGCCCCTTTCCACAGCGAAGAAAGCACTGCTTGCACTTCGGCCAGGGGACAGTGTTTCCGCAACAGCGGTGGGTGGCGACTTTGTCCTACCGAACGACGCCGGGAAGCCGGTCCTGCTCATCGCCGCAGGAATCGGCATCACTCCTTTCCTGTCGCAGCTGGCGGCCAAGGACGCCGCACGCGACACCGTGGTGCTGTATCTGGCAAAAAGCCGCGATGAGCTGGCTTGTGTGGAACAGTTGCGGGCGTCA
This sequence comes from Arthrobacter sp. 9V, assembly GCF_902506065.1. Lineage (GTDB taxonomy): Bacteria > Actinomycetota > Actinomycetes > Actinomycetales > Micrococcaceae > Arthrobacter. Next base: position 1,553,479 of record NZ_LR732912.1, on the reverse strand, counting down.
GGCGCCAAGGTTATCGCGCGTCTCGCGGACGGGTCCGCTCCCCCGGAGTTCATGTTCGACGCCGGCGCCTCCAGGATTGATGCATCGCGGCTTAAGGAGCTGGTTCCGGACATTGGGGATCGGGAAGTGTTCGTCTCCGGGTCCCCGGCGAGTGTGGATTCCCTGCGCTCTGCAGCACGTGGAGCCGGAGCGCGCCGGGTCCGCGTGGACTCGTTCGCCGGCTACTGATCGGAACGTTCCCGGCAGGGCTCGCCGCGGGGGCACCGGGTTTTCATTTGCGGCGCAGTGGCTGCTAAGCTCTAGGACGTCCCACCGGCAACGGAGGGAACCCCGGATGCCCTCGTAGCTCAGGGGATAGAGCGTCTGCCTCCGGAGCAGAAGGCCGTAGGTTCGAATCCTATCGAGGGCACAATGAATACCCCGCCAGCATTGCTGGCGGGGTATTTTTTTGTCCCGGATACTGACTATCAGTTCGGGGCTTGCCGGACCTGAACCGCAATAATGTCCGCCCCTGCTCCTAGGCTGAATTCAGTTGGTCATACCGATAGCCAAAGGGGTTTGCCGTGATGTGCTCGATCGTCCCGCCGTACATGCTTCGCAAGATAGCCGCCCAAAACGAGCCCCGGCTGCGTGCCGTTGCCAGGGCAGCCAAAGAGTCTCTGCTGCACATCAAAGACTTGCAAGCCATCCGCACAGCTCCCCTCCCGCCGGCGCCACCCAGTGCCCGCCAGGCCAAGCCCGGTCCGCCGAAGCGGACCATTTACGATGCTGAGTCTTCAGAATCGCTGCCCGGACGTGTGGTCCGAAAGGAAGGGGCGGCACCTGTTGGGGACGTGGCCGCCGACGAGGCCTATGACGGCCTCGGGAGCACGCATCGCCTGTATGGCGAGGTTTTCGGCAGGGACTCGATTGACGATGCCGGCCTCGTCCTGGATGCAACTGTCCATTACGGGAAGCTCTATGACAACGCCTTTTGGGATGGCTCCCAAATGGTTTTCGGCGATGGCGATGGGCAGATCTTCCAGCGCTTCACCAAGTCCCTCAGCGTCATCGGCCACGAACTCACTCACGGGGTTACCCAATACACTGCCAACCTGGCCTACCGGAACCAGGCCGGTGCGCTCAACGAGTCCATGTCTGACGTGTTCGGCGTCCTTGTGGAGCAGTACCTGAAGAAGGAGTCAGCCAAGCAAGCAAGCTGGCTCATCGGTGAGGGGCTCTTCACGGACCAGGTTCAAGGCGCCGCCCTGCGCTCCATGAAGGCTCCGGGCACTGCCTACGACGACGACGTCCTCGGCAAGGATCCCCAGCCGGACTCCATGGATACGTACGTGCGGACCAGTGCTGACAATGGCGGAGTGCATATCAACTCCGGAATCCCCAACAAGGCTTTCTATGTGGTGGCCACAGAACTTGGCGGCAATGCGTGGGAGGCGCCGGGCCAGATCTGGTACGGCACACTGACCAGCGGAAGCCTCCCCGCGACATGCACGTTTGGAAAATTTGCCAAGACCACCGTGTCCACCGCCGAAGAACTCTTCGGTTCCGGTTCAGCGGAGCATGACGCCGTCCTGAAGGCGTGGGAGACTGTGAAGGTCAAGGTTTAGTCAGCTGGCGGGGCCGGACTGTTCGCTTCCGTCCCTGCCGTTGGCTGGCTACGGAGCAAAAGAACGAGAAGCAGCCGGTCATGAAGATCACGGTCCAACGCAGTGGGGGAATTGCAGCGATGACTCGCGTCTGGAGCGTGGACGCGGTCTCCCCCGATGACAAAGATCGATGGGTTCCGATCGTGGAGGCTTGCCCTTGGGATGAAGCCAAAAGCCAGTCGCGGGCAGCCAACGAGCCTGACCGCTTCATGTACTCCATCAGGGCAGGCCAACGCCGTGCCACTCTCCCGGACCGTGCTGTCACCGGCCCTTGGCAGGAACTGGTGGAATGCGCCAAAGCTGAAGGATCAGAGTCACGGGGCCAGCTGGGCAGCCGCGGCTAGTCCCCGGCAATTCGGCTGGCTCAGATGGCTTCTGCCAATTGCCCGCGGAAGGCACGCCGGTAACTTTGGGGACTCGTGTCCAGCACTTTGGTGAAATGGTGCCGGAGCAGCACCGAATGTCCGAACCCTGCCTCCCTGGCAATTTCATCGATGTTAAGCTCGGTGGTTTCCAATAGTTCCTGCGCACGCAGCACGCGTTGGGAGTTCAGCCAGGCTGCCGGGGTCGCTCCGGTTTCAGCCCGGAATTTTCGGGCGAACGTCCTGGGCGACATATGGAGCCGTCCAGCCAGATCGTTCACGCTGTGCTCCTCGTCGAGGTGTTCCACCATCCAGCGCAGCAGCGCTTCCATTGGCGCGGAACCACAGCGGGGCATTGGTCTGTCGATGAACTGGGCCTGTCCACCGTCGCGATGCGGGGGTACCACCATGTCCCGCGCTATGGCCGCAGCCACATTCGCCCCCAACTCCTCACGGACAAGGTGGAGGCATGCGTCGATCCCGGCGGCCGTTCCCGCGCTGGTGATGATGGTTCCGTCCTGCACATAGAGGACGTTTTCATCCACGATCGCGGTCGGATAACGGCTCGCCAGATCCTGGGAATAGTGCCAGTGCGTGGTGCATCGGCGACCGTCCAGAAGCCCGGCGCGTGCCAGAGCATACGCTCCGGAGCAAATGGACATCACCCACGCACCCCGCTCATGGGCCGCCCGCAGGGCTTCCAAAACCGACTCGGGAATTTCCTGGTCCCGGCCGAACGGCGCCATGATGACAAGGTCTGCATCGGCTGCTGCTTCGAGGCCCAGGTTTACGTGAAGCGACAGTCCGGACTTCATCTGGACGTCGCCCGGTTCCGGGGCAACCACCCGGAAATCGAAGGCCGGCACCCCGACACCGCGATCCGATCGGTCGATGCCAAAAACCTCGAATGCCGTTCCAAATTCGAAGACCGAGAAGTTGGGGACAACGATCACCGCCACCGATTTCAACATAACTCCAGTGTGGCAGAAAATTATCTAAATGGGGCATTTCTGCCACTGTTTCTTGGTCTTCCACAAGAGCAGGCTGGAGGTATGGAAATCTTCGGAATCATCCTCTTCATAGTCCTCATCACCGCGATCGCTGCCACCATTTCGGCCTTACTGAAGGATGGCCGCGGACACAACCCGCCCATCACGTCCAAGGAAGCATGGAGCGCATTCGACGCTCCCAGCACCCCGTACTGGAACCCCCGCATCTACTAGGACATGCCGGTCCACTGCACTCATGTCTTCAGCCGCGGCCGCCTCCGGCCGCGGCTGGCGCGCCGAATCCATCCCCGGATGCGGCGGTCCTCCATGCTGAACGCACATGGACTAGATTCACTTGCATGATCCAAACCTCCGCCCGACTCCTCCAATTGCTATCGCTGTTGCAGGTGCGCAGGGAATGGACGGGACCGGCGCTTGCTGACCGTATGGGCGTGACGGAGCGGACCGTTCGGCGCGACATCGACAAACTGCGCAATCTGGGATATCCCATTCACGCATCCCCTGGAATCGCGGGCGGCTACCAACTTGGTGCAGGTGCGCAGCTCCCTCCATTGCTGCTCGATGACAATGAGGCACTGGCAGTAGCCTTGGGATTGAACTCTGTGGCCGCAGGTCCTGTTGCCGGCATTGGCGAGGCCTCAGTCCGCGCGTTGGCGAAGCTGGAGCAAGTACTGCCGTCGCGGCTGCGACCCAAGTTCGCAATGTTGAAAGCCGCAGTCACCACCCTCCCCAGCAACGCGGGAACCGTTGATCCTCAACAACTGACCGTAGTTTCGGCCGCGATTTCAGACAGGCGGCAAATCTCCTTCGACTACGTCAAGTCCGACGGCGAGTCTGCACGCCGGCTGGTGGAGCCCTACAGGTTGGTGGACACCGGCCGTCGCTGGTACTTGGTGGCTTGGGATGTTGAGCGGGAGGATTGGCGGACTTTCCGGGCTGACCGTCTGGCATCCCTGCCATCTGAACGCAAAAAGTACACCCCGCGCCCCCTGCCCGCGGAGGACCTCGCCGCCTACGTGCAGCAGTCGATCACCCGCTCGCCGTACAGATTCGACGTCGTGGTGCGGCTCCGCGCGCCCCTGGCCGAGGTGGCCGCCGTCGTCAATTCCCAGTACGCCACCCTTGCAGCCGACGGCCCCAAGGCCACCATGCTGCGGTCCGGATGGGACAATCTGGCAGCCCCGGCGGCGTATCTGGCAGCGCTGGACATGGACTTCGAGATCCTTGAGCCGGGTGAATTCAAGTCCTATGCCATGGAACTTTCGCACCGCCTGAGCGCCGCAGCCGGTACTGTGACGGACACCGCGGACGCCGAACCGCAGCCACAGTAGACTGGCAGCAGCCATGACACTTCATATTTCCTACCCCGCAGAGCTGCCCGTCTCCGAGCGCCGCGAGGATCTGATGGCGGCCATTGCCGCAAACCAGGTGACCATCATTGCCGGCGAGACCGGCTCGGGTAAGACCACCCAGATCCCCAAGATGTGCCTCGAACTTGGCCTTGGAGACAAGGGCCTGATCGGGCACACCCAGCCACGCCGGCTGGCAGCCCGTACTGTAGCCGAGCGAATCGCCTCTGAACTGGATGTGGAGATTGGCCAGGAAGTGGGCTTCCAGGTCCGGTTCACCGGCGAAGTCAGCGCATCCACCAAGATCAAGCTGATGACCGACGGCATCCTCCTCGCGGAGATCCAGCGGGACAAACTGCTGCGGAAGTACAGCACCATCATCATCGACGAGGCCCATGAGCGCAGCCTCAACATCGACTTCATTCTGGGCTACCTCAAGCGCATCCTCCCCCAGCGCCCGGACCTCAAGGTCATCATCACCTCGGCCACGATCGATCCCCAACGTTTCGCCAAGCACTTCGGCAGCGAGGAAGATCCAGCGCCGATCATCGAAGTGTCCGGACGAACATATCCGGTGGAGATCCGATACCGGCCCCTTTCCCAACCTGCGGGCGGGGACGACGACACCTCGGATGACGAACTCGAAGAGGACCGCGATCCCCTGGACGCTGTGTGCGACGCAGTGGACGAGCTCGCCAAGGAAGCACCGGGCGACATCCTCATCTTCTTCTCCGGAGAACGCGAAATCCGGGATGCCGCCGAGGCGATCAACGGCCGTATCCAAACAAACAGGCGCCTTGCCGGGACGGAAGTCCTGCCCCTCTTTGCCCGTTTGAGCCTGCAGGAACAGCACCGAGTGTTCAACCCCGGTGGAAAACGACGCATCATCCTGGCCACCAACGTTGCCGAGACGTCGCTGACCGTACCCGGCATCAAATATGTGATCGACACCGGTACCGCCCGTATTTCCCGTTACTCGCACCGGACCAAAGTCCAGCGGCTTCCCATTGAGCGTGTTTCCCAGGCCTCGGCCAACCAGCGCTCAGGCCGCTGCGGGCGCGTGTCCGAGGGCATTGCAATCCGCTTGTACTCAGAGGAGGACTTCGAGTCGCGTCCGCTGTTCACGGATCCTGAGATCCTCCGGACCAACCTCGCTGCCGTCATCCTGCAGATGACCGCCATGGGCGTTGCCCGTGGACCCAAAGACGTAGAGAACTTCCCCTTCGTGGAGCCACCGGACTCACGGGCCATCAACGACGGCGTCACGCTCCTGCGTGAACTCGGCGCCTTGACCTCTCCCAAGTCCGGTGACGCCGGCGGCAACGGTCGCAGCGGCAGTGGACTGACCGCCGTAGGGCAGAAACTTGCACAGCTGCCGGTGGATCCGCGGTTGGGCCGGATGATTGTGGAAGCGGGCAAGCGCGGCTGTGTCCGCGAGGTCATGATCCTGGCGGCTGCCCTCACCATTCAGGACCCCAGGGAACGGCCCACGGACAAGCAACAGTTGGCTGCTGAGAAGCATGCACGTTTCCGCGATGAGTTGTCGGACTTCACCGGCTTCCTGAACTTGTGGAACTACATCCAGGAAAAGCAGCGCGAGCTCTCTTCCACACAGTTCCGTAAGCTGTGCCGCAACGAGTTCATCAATTACCTGCGTGTCCGTGAGTGGCAGGACCTTTTCACCCAACTCCGGCAGATGGCCAAACCCCTCGGCATCGCGCTGGACAACAAGCGCGAAGCTGATCCGGTGGGGAACTATGAGGGCATCCACATCAGCCTGCTTTCCGGCTTGCTGAGCCACATCGGCCTCCTGGATGAGCGCAAGCGTGAGTACGCCGGTGCCCGCGGAAGCCGCTTTGCGATTTTCCCTGGTTCAGCGCTGTTCAAGAAATCGCCCACGTTCGTCATGGCGGCGGAACTGGTGGAAACAAGCCGCCTCTGGGCTAGAGTTGCCGCCAAGTTCGATCCCCTATGGGCCGAGCAGGTAGCCCCGGACCTGGTGAAGCGGTCCTACAGTGAACCGCATTGGTCTTCCCGGCAGGGCGCCGTCATGGCCCACGAGAAAGTGACGCTGTACGGCGTACCCATCATCCCCAACCGCCGTGTCAACTACGGGCGCGTCGATCCGGAGTTGTCGCGCGAATTGTTTATCCGCCATGCCCTGGTGGAGGGCGAGTGGAAAACCCACCATAAATTCTTCCACCGGAACCGCGCCTTGCTCCAGGAGATCGAAGAACTCGAAACCCGCATGAGGCGCCGGGACATCCTGGTGGACGATCAGACGCTTTTCGAGTTCTACGACGCCCGGGTGGGCAAGGAAGTGGTCTCCGAGCGGCACTTTGACAAGTGGTGGAAGGACGCCCGCCAGTCCGACCCCGATCTCCTGGACTTCGACCAATCGTTGCTGATGAGCGAGGATGCCGAGGCACTGGACGACTCCGCATATCCAAAGAGTTGGCACCACAAGGGCTTCGAGCTCCCGTTGAGCTACGAGTTCCACCCTGTGGCGCCCGGCTCGGCCCCCAATCCCTCCGATGGCGTCACCGCTGAAGTTCCTGTGTTGTTCCTCAACCAGATGGATGACTCCCCCTTCCGCTGGCAGATCCCCGGCCAACGGGTAGAGCTGGTGACGGCCCTCATCAAATCGTTGCCCAAGCAGGTCCGGAAGAATTTCGTGCCTGCCCCGGATGTTGCGAGGCAAGCAACAGCTGCACTGGAAGCTGACTTCGATCCCGCCACCGACGAACTTGAGCCCTCCTTGGAACTGGTCCTTCGCCGGCTCCGCGGGCACGTCATTCCCCCCGGATCCTGGAACTGGGAAGCCGTACCGCCGCACCTGCGGGTGAGCTTCAAGGTGGTGGACAGCCGCGGCAAGGTACTTGATGAAGGTAAAGATCTTGCCGAACTCCAGGAAAAGCTGGCACCGGCTACCCGCCGTGCAATCGCTGAATCGCTCGGCGCCACGCCCGCGACGACGTCCCGCGCCAAGGGTGGCAAGGGAACGGATAGGACAGGCACGCCCAACGGCAACACGCCTGCCGCCGGAGAAACCCGCGCCGGCGATGGATTGCTTGCCGAACGCGGCGGCATCACCACGTGGGACTTCGGCACCATGGAGCGTCAGGTGACGCGAACCGTCAAGGGGCATAGAGTCACAGGTTTCCCTGCCATTGTGGACGAAGGAAAGTCCGTTGGGCTTCGGGTTTTCCAGACCCGGCAGGAACAGGAAGCCGCCATGCGGGCCGGTGTCATCCGGCTGCTCGCCCTGCGGATCCCGCCACCTGACCGGTACGTGCTGGAACACCTCAGCAACACGGAGAAATTGACGTTCAGCCAGAACCCGCATGGTTCCGTGAGCGCACTCATCGCGGACTGCGCACTGGCAGCAATCGACAAATTGGTTCCCCAGGATCTGCCGTGGAACAAGGAAGCCTTCGATGCTTTATACGAGGTTGTCCGGGCAGAACTGATTGATACGGTCTTCACAGTGACAGCCGTCGTCGAACGCATTTTGGCCAGTACGCGGCGCATTCAGAAGCAGCTGAAGTCCAACACCAGCCTGCATCTGATCAGCGCCCTCAATGACATGAAGAGCCAACTGGAGCAACTGGTGTTCCCTGGTTTTGTGGCACAGACGGGCTATGGACAGCTTAGTCAATTGCCGCGTTACCTCCAGGGAATCGAGAAACGGCTGGAAAAACTTCCCGGCAATGTCCAACGCGATGGCCTGAACATGGCCGTGGTTCAGGCGTTGGAGGACGACTACGACGACGCCGTGTCCGCGCTGCTCCCGGGACGACGCGCCGGCACGGAGTTAACCCGCGTGCGCTGGATGATTGAAGAGCTGCGGGTGAGCCTCTTCGCAGTTGAGCTGGGCACGGCCTACTCGGTGTCGGAGAAGCGCATCCGCACAGCACTGAACCAGGCTCTGGCGCCGGCGTAGACCCACAGGCACGAAAAACCCGGCGGTGCTAAAAGCACCGCCGGGTTAACTCTGCCCGTTGTAGTGACTCAGCCCTCAGGGACGGCGTCCCCATGGCCAGCATCGCGTAAAGCCGCGCGAAGCTTCACTGCGGTGGCGTCCATGATGGCGGGATCCGGGTTGTGGTCCACGTTGTGGAGTTCAAAATCCGCCGTGGAATACGCCGGCCATACATGGACGTGCAGATGGTCCACCTCGAAACCTTCCATCAACACGCCCACCCGCTTGGCGTTGAAGAGAGACTCCTGCACTTTCCCGATGCGCTGCGCCACATCCATGACCTTGGCCAGCAACTCAGGGCTGGCCTGCGTCCAGGAATCCACTTCTTCGCGGGGCACCACCAGGGTGTGCCCTTGCGTGATGGGTGAGATGGTCAGGAATGCCACCACCTCCTCGTCCTTCCAGACGAAGCGCCCCGGAATTTCCCCGTTGATGATCTTGGTGAAGAGCGTGCTCATGCGTCTGCCCTTTCGGCTGGTTCCTGAAGTGTTGCGGTGTCCAGTACGAAGCGGTACTTCACGTCCCCGGCCACCATACGGTCGTACGCTTCGTTGAGTTGGCCGGCTTCAACCATCTCAATGTCGCTCACAACCCCGTGCTCTGCGCAGAAGTCCAGCATTTCCTGCGTTTCCTCGATCCCGCCGATCAACGAGCCCGCATAAGCGAGTCGTCTCCGAATGAGCAGGCCGGGGCTGACCGGTGGCATGTCATCGGCGGGAAGCCCCAACTGGAAGAGGGCCCCATCCAGGCGAAGGGTCCGGAAATAGGGGTTGAGATCATGAGGGGCTGCCACGGTGTCTATGATGACGTCGATGCTCCGGTTGGCAGCTTCCATGGCCTCTGCATCCTTGGACAGGACCACGTGGTCCGCACCCAATTCCCTGGCAGCCTCGAACTTTGACTCAGACGTAGTGAAGACGGTGACCTCGGCTCCCATGGCCTTGGCGATCTTGACGGCCATGTGCCCCAAGCCACCCAAACCCACAACACCCACGGAGTCGCCTTCTTCGACCTCGAAATACCGAAGCGGAGAGTACGTGGTGATTCCCGCACATAACAGTGGCGCCGCTGCTGCCGGATCCAGCGCATCCGGGACCCTTAGCACAAAGCGCTTGTCCACCACCACCGACGTCGAGTAGCCGCCTTGGGTGATTTGCTCGCCCTGCCGCGGATCCGCCGCACCGTAGGTGCCCACATTGCCCCGCTCGCAGTACTGCTCCAGTCCCTCAAGGCAGCTCTCGCACTCGCGGCAGGAGTCCACCATGCAGCCAACGCCCACGCGGTCGCCCGGGGCGAAATCCTCAACAGCGGAGCCCACACGGGATACTCGGCCAACTATTTCGTGACCTGGAATCAACGGGTAGGGAGGAACCCGCCATTCACCGCGCGTTGCGTGCACGTCAGAGTGGCACAGACCGCAAAATTCGATGGCGATCTCTACGTCGTCGGCTGTGGGGTTTCGGCGTTCAACAGTCAGCGGCACCAAACCACTCTCCGGCGAGGTAGCACCGTAGGCTGCCGCCAGCGTTCCGGGCCGGTCCCCTTTTGTTTCCGGCGTGACGGGTTTGGCGAGGGGCGGGGGCACAGGGCGTCCGGGTGTCATGCTCCGACGCTACTCCCGGAAGCCGTGGTCGTGCCACTTGGGCCAGGGGCTTGGACGCCAAGAGGCGTGCTGCCCACAGCAATATCGTTCAAAGCATTGTTGGACCATTGCGAGAACGAGCCTGGATACAGTGCAGCCCGGTATCCTGCGATCTCCAGTGCGGCGATCTCATGGGATGCCGTCACGCCGGACCCGCAATAAACGGCCACCCTGGACGACTGATCCAGGCCCAGCTCCTCAAAGCGCCGCCGCAGCTCCTCCACGGGAAGGAAGGTGCCGTCAGCGGTGACGTTCTCCGTGGTCGGCGCGCTGACTGCGCCCGGTATATGCCCGGCCCTGGGATCGATAGGTTCCACCTCGCCCCGGTACCGCTCCCCTGCCCTGGCGTCCAGCAGCACACCGTCGCGGTGCCACTGCCCGGCCTCCTGCTCCGTGATGGCCGGCATGCGACCCTCACCCAAGGTGACATTCCCGACGCCGGGACGCACCTCACCTGACTCCACCGGATAGCCGGCCGTACGCCAGGCGGCCAGGCCGCCGTCGAGCAGGTACACAGAGTCAAAGCCCGCATTCCGCAACATCCACCAAACACGTGCCGCGGCCATGCTGCCGCTGTTGTCGTAGGCCACTACGGTGTCGCCGTCGTTGATGCCCCATTTCCGCGCGGAATCCTCAAAGCGCTCACGGGCGGGCAAAGGGTGGCGGCCCAGCGCCGGCTCTGCGTGGTCAGCCAGCTCTGTGGGCAGATCCACGAACACCGCGCCCGGGAGATGGGCGCTCCGGTACTCAGCGTGCCCATCCGTTCGGCCCAAGACCCAGCGGACGTCGAGGATGACAGTGCGCTCCCCGGTTTCGAGCCGCTGGCCCAGTGCCGAGGCACTCATCAACGTGGCCATCATTTCTCCTTCATTCCTTCGGCATGGGTGCCCTTGCTGCCGGCACCCGGTCTCCAGCCTAGGCTCATCCGCCGGAGACATTAGGCTTATGCGGTGAGCAATTCGTGTATTCAGGACAGGGCATGGGCCAACGAGGCCATCCGCAAGATCGAGGCCGAGAACAACCGTTCGGCCGACACCCACCTTTACGCGGTTCCGCTCCCGGAGCACTGGGGAGTGCACCTGTACCTGAAGGACGAGTCAACCCACAGATCCGGCAGCCTTAAGCACCGTTTGGCCCGGTCCTTGTTCCTCTACGGCCTGGTCAACGGCTGGATCACCGAAGGCACCACAATCGTGGAAGCCTCAAGCGGGAGCACTGCGGTATCCGAGGCCTACTTTGCCCGACTGATCGGCCTGCCGTTCATCGCGGTCATGACCAAGACCACCAGTCCGGAGAAGATCGCCCTGATCGAAGAGTTTGGCGGTGCGTGCCTGCTGGTGGACCATGCTTCGGAGGTCTACGCAGTAGCAGAGGAGACCGCAAAAACTTCCGGCGGCTACTACATGGATCAGTTCACTTACGCGGAGCGGGCAACGGATTGGCGCGGCAACAACAACATCGCGGAATCGATCTTTGAGCAACTCTCTTTGGAAGAGCACCCCGTTCCGGAATGGATTGTGGTGGGCGCAGGCACGGGCGGTACCAGCGCCACCATTGGCCGCTATCTTCGATACAACCGGCATAGCACCCGCCTGGCCGTAGTGGATCCCGAGAACTCCGCCTTCTACCCGGCCTGGCGGGATGGGGACGCGGCTGCCGCCACAGGCCTGCCGTCCAGGATCGAAGGGATCGGCCGGCCCAGGTCTGAGCCAAGCTTCGTCCCGGCAGTGATCGATCACATGATCCAAGTGCCCGACGCCGCCTCTGTGGCTGCCATGCGGCACCTGCACAAACTCACCGGCCTGCACGCAGGGCCATCCACGGGGACCAACCTTTGGGGCGTTTGGCAACTGATGGCCGCCATGGTGGCGGAGGGTCGCCGGGGCAGCATCGTTTCACTCATGTGCGACGCCGGCGACCGTTACGCGGGCAGCTACAACGACGCCGGGTGGCTGGCTGCGAAAGGCCTGGACCCCGCACCTCACGAGGCGGCCCTGGAGCGGTTCCACACCACGGGACTCTGGACCGGTTAGACCTCTACTGAGTCGCGCGGTACAAGACGCTCATATCGGGTTCCGTAGCGGGCACCGATCCGGGTTACATGGCCTTCAACAATCCCGCGGCCGAGTTCGTTGAGCAATCCGTCGTGGACCGGGAAGGCCCTGGGAGCACGGACGGAGATGACGAAGTCCACCACTTCGCCCACCTTGGACCACGGAGCATGGATGGGAACAAGGAGGGTTTGGACCTCGATTCCATCAGGGACTACAAACGAGTCCCCCGGGTGGAAGACGTTCTCATCCACCAGATATCCGATGTTCGCTACCACCGGGATTTGTGCGTGGATGAGGGCATGTTGTCCCCCGAATGTCCGTATGTTGAACCCTGCCGCTTCAAAGCCCGAGCCAGGCTCGACGGTATGCACCCGATCGGCCACATCTGCGTTTTCCTGCAGCGCGGCGGCCACCCCTGACGGCGCATGGACCTCCAGTGCGTTGTTGCTGCGCAAAGCTGCCAGCACCGCCGTCTGATCGATGTGGTCATTGTGCTCATGCGTGACAAGTACGGCGTGGGCCCCGCTCAATGCTTCCTCAGACTCAGAGAACGTCCCGGGATCGAGCACCAGGACCCTTCCCTCTTTCTCCAACCGGACACAGGCGTGGGTGTACTTGGTGAGCTTCATGGAGACAGCCTATGGGCGCCCACTGACAGTTTCCAAGCCTCCCCTGCTGGTAAAATTGGGGTTTGCCAGCATCCCCAGGGAAGTGAGTCTTTCAATGCCACAAGGCACCAATTCCGCCACGACCGGCACCGCAACGCCGGCCACCAGCGGTGTGAAGGAGCAGCGCGTCACCAAGCAACGCTTGGCCGTCAGTGCCGCCCTGGACGAATTGGATGACTTCGTCAGCACCCAGGAGCTCTACCGGCTGCTGCAGAACAAGGGGATCTCAGTTTCGCTTGCCACTGCCTACCGGATCCTGCAGTCCTTGGCTGACGACGGACTTATTGATGTCCTTCGAAACGGGGACGGCGAGGCCGTATATCGGCGATGCGCGGTCACCGGCCACCACCACCACTTGCTGTGCCGCAACTGCGGCAAGGCCGAAGAAGTCGAAGCGCCCGCCGTCGAGACCTGGGCTGCCCGGACCGCTGCTGAACATGGCTTTACCGAGGTGGCGCACACCGTGGAAATCTTCGGGCTATGCGCCGATTGCACTGCCAGGAAAGCAGCAGGAGAGCTTTAGAGGGCGCCTGCAGGCTGGTCCCGGGACACGCGGCCGTTCAAGCCCTTGTTGGCACGGACCCGTCCGATCACCCGGCACACCACGTAGATCAGGAACGAGAGCGTGGTGACGTAAGGACTGATGGGAATCCGGCTGCCGAGAGCAAGGAGAATTCCACCCACTGTGGCCGTCATTGCGAAGACCACGCTCAACAGCACCACCAGCCGGGGCGATGTTGTAACCCTTAGCGCAGCGGCCGCCGGAGTGATCAGCAAGGCCAGCACCAGCAACGCGCCAACAATCTGGATGGACAAGGCCACACTGACACCCAACAGCACCATGAACCCGATTGCCAGGCCGCGCACAGGGACGCCCCGGGCCTCGGCCATTTCCGGGTCCACGCTGGCGAAGTTCAGCGGGCGCCAGATAGCCGCCAACGCAATCATCACCACAACAGCCGTGCCGGCGAGGACTTGAAGTTGCACCGTGTCAACTGAAACGATCTGCCCCGTCAGCAGACCGAATTTATTAGCCGCGCGGCCCTCATAAAGCGCCAGAAACAAGATGCCAAGGCCAAGTCCGAACGGCATGATCACACCAATGATCGAGTTCTTGTCCCGCGCCCTTACCCCCATGAAACCCAGGAGCACAGCGGCAGCCACGGAGCCAATGAGGGAACCGAAGATGATGTCGGCTCCGATCAACAGGGCAAAGGCCGCACCGGCGAAAGACAACTCAGAGATACCGTGGACTGCGAAAGCGAGGTCCCGCTTCATCACGAACGTACCAATAAGCCCGCCCAGGAGCCCCAGCACGGCACCCGCCCATATGGAGTTCTGGACGAGGACCAGCAATTCACCGTAGTTTTCAAAGTTGAAGATGGTCTGCAGCATGCTCTCGAGGTCCACCTAGAACTCCTCTCCGGTGGTTGCATGGGCTTCGTCATGGAAGTGCGTGGTTGCGTCGGGGAGACCCACCACCACGATCCTTCCATTGGCGTGGATGACTTCCACGTGACTCTCGTACAGCTCTGAGAGAACTTCCGTGGTCATCACTTCCTGAGGGGTGCCCACACGGAACTTGCCGCCGGCCAGGTAGAGCACACGGTCCACGTAGTCGATCACAGGGTTGATTTCGTGGGTCACAAAGACAACGGCACTGTTCCGCTCGTGGCATTGCTTGTTGATCAGTGAACTGACACCCTGCTGGTGATGCAGATCCAAGGAGAGCAGCGGCTCATCGCACAGGAGAACCTGCGGTTCGGTAGCCAATGCCTGCGCCACCCTGAGACGCTGTTGCTCTCCACCGGATAACTGTCCCACCGGCACTCTGGCGTAATCCGACGCACCGACTTGTCCCAGTAGTTGGTCGATCCTCTGGTTGATCGCGCTTGAGGCAAACCGCATTCCCCAGCGGTGCCCGTCAATCCCCAGTCCAACCAGATCGCGGGCGCGCAGCGGAGTGTCCGGTGCAAACGCTTTTTGCTGAGGTATGTAACCAATTCTTTTGCTTCCCCGTACCACGGGGTGGCCGCCCAAGGACACTGTTCCGGAGTGTAGTTCCTGCAATCCGAGCAGGACTTTCAGGAAGCTCGTCTTGCCGCTGCCGTTGGGGCCAAGGACAGCGAAGAACTCGCCCGGGTTGATGTCCAGATCCAGGTCCCGCCAGAGTGTCCTCTTGCCGAACTGCAGGCTGGCTCCGCGGAGGCTCACTACCGGTGTCAAAAGTTGTCCTCGATCCATGCGTTCCGTGGAACACAGTTGTTGTGCTGCTGGTGCTGGCCACCGGGCTGGTGGCAGGGAAAAGGCCCCGCAGCCATCCTGAATATCTTAGGACGCCTGCGGGGCCCATCACCCCAAAACGGGTCTCAGGGAGCCTACTTCTTAAGTGCGGAGGAAACTGACTCCACGTTATCCGTCATCCACTGGATATAGTCTTTCCCCTCCGGCAGCGTCTCGGTGAAGTTCACGACGGGTACGCCGGCGGATTCTGCAGCCCGCTTGACGGACTCGGTCTGAGGCCCTTCAGTCTGCTCGTTATAAGCCAGGAACCGGACTGATTTGGCGCTGACGAGGTCGGTAACTTCCTTCAGCACAGACGCCGGGACATCGGTCTCTTCTTCAATGGCGGCACTGTATGCCTCAGGTGTCTTGTTTTCCAGTCCGGCTGCTTCGAGGAGGTACAGGGGCACAGGCTCAGTAACCGCTACAGGAGCGTGATCGTTGTCCGTTTTGAGGGCAGCGAGCTTTCCAGAGAGTCCGGCGAGCCTGGTCTTGAAGGCGTCCGCGTTGGCGGTGAACGTGGATGCGGACTCCGCGTCCAGGCTTCCGAGCTTGCCCGCTACGGCATCGGCGAGCTTACCCATGGTGTCCAGGCTGTACCAGACGTGCTCGTTGAACTCGCCATGGTTGTGCGTGTGGCCTTCTTCGGCGGTGGCTTGCCCGCTGTGGCCCTCCTCCTCAGGAGCAAGGCCTGAGACTTCGACGGCGCTGAGCATGTTCTCGTGGCCCACCTTCGTCTCATCAGCAATCTTGTGGAGGAATTCGTCGTAGCCACCGCCGTTCTCCACCACGAGCCTGGCCTTGGAGATCACCAGCTTGTCTTGGGCGCTTGCCTCGTAGGAGTGCGGGTCCTGGCTTGTCTTGGTGATGATGGAGCTCACGTTAACCTTGTCTCCGCCGATGGCCTTCACCACATCCCCGTAGACGTTCGTAGAAGTGACAACCTCAATGGCGCCTCCGGATGCTGGGTTGTTCGCTCCGGCAGTACCGGCGCAGGAAGACAGCAGGAGTGCTGAAAGAACTGCTGAAGCGGCCACGGACAGGCGGAGGGCGTTGGAACGCACGAAGACCTCGGATCTACTCAAAATGAGAATCAAACACAATTACTGGCAGATTTCAGTGTAGCCCTAAATAGGAATGATTCCTATTAGACAGCTCTGGCGCTACCCCTTCCGGGGTAGCGCCAGACTCCTGCGTTGCGAACTACTGCACCTGTTGGCCGCCGTAGCGGCGGATGCCGGTTGCCTGGGTGGCGTCGCGGATCTCACCCACCAATTGCTCAATGACGTCTTCCAGGAACAACACACCCTGGGTTTCCCCGCCTGCACCCACCACACGGGCCAAATGGGAACCGGTGCGCTGCATAACGGACATTGCCTGCTCGATTTCGTCATCCGGGGCAAGGTTGGCCAGTGACCGGATCCGCCCCTCGGCAATCGGATGCTTTCTGCCCTCATCCGGAATGGACAGGATGTCCTTCACATGCAGATAGCCGGCGAGTTCGCCGTCGTCGTCAATCATCGGGAACCGCGAGAATCCAGTGCGGCTGACCGCCTTCTCCAACTCGACGGGAGTGGACGCGGTCTTCAGCACCACCAGCTTGTCCAAGGGAACCATGATGTGTGAAGCCGTGTGTTCCGAGAATTCCAAAGCACCGCTCAACAGCCCCGCTTCGTCGTCCACCAGCCCGTGGCGTGTGGACTCCTGGACGATCGACTGCACTTCTTCAAGCGTGAAAGAAGAGGACACCTCATCCTTGGGTTCAATCTTCATCAACCGCAGGATGTGGTTGGCCAGCCAGTTCAGTGACCAGATAATCGGGTTCACCACGCGGGCAATGAACATCAGCGGCGGGGCCAGCAAGAGAGCTGCCTTGTCCGCAACGGAAACCGAGATGTTCTTGGGCACCATTTCACCGAAGGTGACGTGCAGGAACGTGACGAACAGCAACGCGATGGCAAAGGCGATGATGTCTGCCAGTTCCACCGGAACACCAACCAGCTCAAGGGGCTCAGCCAACAGATGGTGGATGGCAGGCTCTGCAACCTGAAGGATCAGGAGGGAGCAGACCGTAATACCCAACTGCGCACAGGCGAGCATCAGCGAGACATTTTCCATGGCGCGCAATGTTGTTTGAGCGCGTTTGGACCCGGCTTCGGCCAACGGCTCAATCTGGCTGCGGCGAGCGGACATAACCGCGAATTCGGCACCCACAAAAAACGCGTTGCCAATCAGGAGTACTACCAGCCAGACGATTCCTACCCAGTCACTCATAGTGCACCTGCTTCATGACGCGGATTCCCGGCGTCCTCGGCAGCCGAGGTGTCCGTCTCAACGTGATGGAAACAGATTCTGTCTATCCTTCGGCCATCCATCCTGGTCACAGTCAGCGTGCCGCCGGCAGTTTCGACGACGTCGCCGGTCCTGGCGATACGGCCCAGTTGGCTCATGACGTACCCGCCCACAGTCTCGTAGGCAGACTCATCCGGAACAGTCAGGTTGGGAATTTGCTCGGATACTTCATCAGGCCTCAGCAAGCCCGGGAAGTACCAGTCGCCGGATGCGCTCTGCAGCACTCCCGGACGGACTTTGTCATGCTCGTCAGCGACTTCTCCGACGATTTCCTCCACAAGGTCCTCGAGCGTGGCAATGCCGGCGGTTCCACCATATTCATCCAGCACCACCGCGAGTTGCAGGTTTCCTTCGCGCAATTCAGACAAGAGTGCGTCCAAGTGAATAGTCTCAGGGACCTGCAGGACATCGGTCATGATCGCGCCGGCCTCAAGCTTGGCCCGACGCTCCGCAGGCACAGCCACCGCCTTCTTGACGTGAACCACGCCGCGGATGTCGTCAGTGGAATCCCCTATAACGGGGAATCGGGAATATCCGGTTCGCCGCGCGGCGTCCAGGACATCGGAAACCGGCTGGTCGGCGTCGATCGTTTCCATGCGAATACGCGGCGTCATGACGTCCGCCGCTGTGCGCCCGGAGAAGTTCAGCGTGCGGGCCACAAAGTTGGCAGTACCGGCATCCAACGTCCCCAACTCGGCGGAGCGCCGCACCAAAGACGCGAGTTCCGCAGGGGTCCTTGCCCCTGAGATCTCTTCCTTGGCTTCAAGGCCGAACAGGTTCAGCACCTTGTTGGAAAAACCGTTCAGCACCACGATTGCCGGCTTGAAAACGGCCGTGAACATCAGCTGGGCGCGTGCAAGCCGCTTGCCCAAAGGGAACGCGAGGGCAATGGCCATGTTCTTGGGGACCAACTCGCCCAAAAGCATGGACAGGAGTGTGGCGAAAGCCATGGCAACAATCAATGCCACGGAGTGAGCTACTTCAGGAGCCAGACCCAACAAGCCGAGCGGGCCTACCAACAACTGACCAACAGAGGGCTCCATCACGAAACCCGTCAGCAGAGTGGTCAGGGTAATCCCCAACTGGCAACTGGAAAGCTGCGTCGAGAGGGACTTGAGGCACTTCAGCAGCGGAGCGGCGGCGTGGTCGCCGTTATCCACCGCACGCTGAACGCTGGCTTGGTCCAAAGCCACAAGGGAAAACTCAACTGCTACAAAAAAGCCGGTGCCAAGAATCAAAGCAAAGCCGGCAAGGAGAAGAATCCATTCCACTTAGCGCATCACTCCAAGAGTGGGCACGTGCAATGGTGATAATGCCTCCGACGCGGGGATTTGCCCCGGCGGAGGCTGGTCGGGTCCCGCGGACGCACGGTCCTCGGCACCACCGGCAGTGAGGGCCGGCGCGTGATGGGCATGTGAACGGGTGTTGCCGGCTCGACGGGCACGCTGTGCGGAGGTGCCATAAAGGCTCCCCCGACAGTTCCCAGGCCGGCACCTAGATTTACTGTCCATAAGAATTCCAGTCTACAGTCCGCCCGCTCGGGAAGCCTCGCAGGCGTCACGTAGGCTTCCAAGAACAAGGACATGGCCATTAAGTCAGCCGCAACATGATTTAGGTCACCACTATTGGCAGTTAACCAACGATGCTAACTAGACTGACATGGGTCTGAGTTCGCGGGACCCGGACCCTGGCCCGTCATTGTGGAGAGCATCTGCGGCCAGCGGGAAAACAACACTCATGGAAGAGGCGTATTTCAAGTGCCAGAGCAGCCCAGCCACCGTCTACCAGAGGAATTTGGCGGAAACGAGTGGCTCGTTGACGAACTGTACGAGCGGTACCAACAGGATAAGAATTCGGTCGACGCCAAGTGGTGGCCGCTTTTCGAGTCCTTTGCTTCCGGTGACGGCACTTCTTCCAACGGATCCTCCGCAGCCGCTTCGGCTGTTAATCCCCCAACCCAAGTACTTCCCGTGGTAGCTCCGGCCGCAGCGTCACCGGCACAGGCGCCGGCCGCTCCCGCTGCTGCCCCTGAGGCTGCACCGGCGGCGCCCGCGCCGGCAAAGAAGGCACCGGCCACGGTTGCCCGGGACGGAGCAAAGAAGCCCGTCGCCGGCGCCACGGCCCAGCCCATCCCGGCACAGCTGCCCAAGAGCACCAAGGCCCCCACAGCACCGGAGGAAGACGTCGTTTCCGTCCTCCGCGGCCCGGCCAAGGCCATTGCCACCAACATGGTGACCAGCCTGGAGGTGCCCACCGCCACGAGCGTCCGGGCTGTTCCTGCCAAGCTGCTCATTGATAACCGTGTGGTCATCAACTCCAATCTGGCCCGCGCCCGCGGTGGCAAGGTCTCCTTCACGCACCTCATCGGCTACGCCGTTGTCCGCGCGCTCTCCCAGTTCCCCTCGATGAACGTCTACTACGACGAAATCGACGGCAAGCCGAGCGCCGTGCAGCCGGCCCACGTCAACTTCGGCATCGCCATTGACATGCCCAAGCCCGATGGCACCCGCCTCCTGATGGTTCCAAACATCAAGAAGGCCGAGACCATGGACTTCGCCGAGTTCTGGCACACGTACGAGGACCTCATCAAGCGCGCCCGCAACGGCAAGCTCACTGCTGACGACCACGCAGGCACCACCGTTTCCCTCACCAACCCCGGCGGAATCGGCACCGTCCACTCGGTACCGCGCCTTTCCAAGGGACAGGCTGCCATCATCGGCGTCGGCGCCCTTGACTACCCGGCCGAGTTCCAGGGTGCCAGCGAAAAGATCATCGCCCAGAACGCCATCAGCAAGATCCTCACCCTGACCTCCACCTATGACCACCGCGTCATTCAAGGTGCCGGCAGCGGGGAATTCCTGAAGCTTGTTCACCAGCTCCTCCTCGGTGCCCAGAACTTCTACGATGAAATCTTCGAAGCCCTTCGCATCCCCTACGAGCCCGTGCGCTGGAGCCCGGACCTCCAGGTTGACCCTGCAGACGAAATCAACAAGGTTGCCCGCATCCAGCAGCTGATCCACTCCTACCGCGTGCGCGGCCACCTCATGGCCGACACCGATCCTTTGGAGTACGTGCAGCGCAAGCACCCGGACCTTGATGTCCTGACCTATGGGCTGACCCTCTGGGACCTGGACCGTGAGTGGCCCACCGGTGGGTTCGGCGGCAAGCCACAGCTCAAGTTCCGCGACATCCTTGGCGTTCTGCGTGACGCTTACTGCCGCACCACGGGCATTGAATACATGCACATCCAGGAACCTGCCGAACGCAAGTGGTTCCAGGATCAGCTGGAACACCCGTATTCCAAGCCGAGCCGCGAAGAGCAGCTGCGTATCGTGTCCAAGCTCAACGCTGCCGAGGCTTTTGAGACGTTCCTGCAGACCAAGTTCGTTGGCCAGAAGCGCTTCTCCCTCGAAGGTGGCGAGTCACTGATTCCGCTGCTGGACGCCGTCATCTCCGACGCCGCCGACGACGGACTGGACGAAGTTGCCATCGGCATGGCCCACCGTGGGCGCCTCAACGTGCTGACCAACATCGCCGGCAAGACGTACGCACAGGTCTTCCGCGAATTTGAAGGTACCCAGGACCCGCGCTCTGTCCAGGGTTCCGGTGACGTCAAGTACCACCTCGGCACCGAAGGAACCTTCACCTCGGATAACGGCAAGCAGACCAAGGTCTACCTCGCCGCCAACCCGTCACACCTGGAGGCCGTGGACTCCGTCCTTGAAGGCATTGTCCGTGCGAAGCAGGACCGCCTGGACCAGGGCGAGTCCTTCCCGGTCCTGCCCATCATGGTCCACGGTGACGCCGCTTTCGCCGGCCAGGGTGTTGTGGCAGAAACCCTCAACCTCTCGCAGCTCCGCGGCTACCGCACCGGCGGCACCATCCACGTGATCGTCAACAATCAGGTCGGCTTCACCACTGCGCCTTCGTCCTCGCGTTCGTCCACGTACTCCACGGACGTTGCCAAGATGATCCAGGCACCGGTATTCCACGTGAACGGCGACGACCCCGAGGCCGTGGTGCGTGTTGCGCAGCTGGCCTACGAGTTCCGTCAGCGTTTCCACAAGGACGTTGTCATCGACATGGTCTGCTACCGTCGTCGTGGCCACAACGAGGGCGACGACCCCTCGATGACCCAGCCGCTGATGTACAACCTGATCGAAGCCAAGCGCTCCGTTCGTAAGCTGTACACCGAATCGCTCATTGGTCGCGGGGACATCACCGAAGAAGAAGCTGAGCAGCTGCTCCGCGACTACCAGGAACGTCTGGAGCGGGTCTTCGCTGAGACCCACGCAGCTCAGACGTCGCCGATCCCCATCATCACTGCGGACTCCGCGGCTGTCTCCGACATTGAGCGGCCCATTGCCCAGCAGGCTGATTTCGGCACGAATTCCCCGGCTTCCACCGCAATCTCCGCTGAGACCCTGGCCCGCATCGGCAAGGCTCACCTGGAAATCCCGGAGGGCTTCACCGTTCACTCCAAGCTCAAGCAGCTCCTGGAGAAGCGTGAGCAGATGTCCCGTGAAGGCGGCATCGACTGGGGCTTCGGTGAAATCGCGGCATTCGGTTCGCTGATCATGGAAGGTGTGCCCGTACGCCTTGCCGGCCAGGACTCACGCCGCGGCACCTTCGTTCAGCGTCATGCCGTTTTCCACGACCGCGCCAACGGCAATGAGTGGCTGCCCCTGGGCAACCTTTCCGATGACCAGGCGAAGCTGTGGATCTACGACTCCTTGTTGTCCGAATACGCTGCCATGGGCTTCGAATACGGCTACTCGGTGGAACGCCCGGATGCCTTGGTCCTTTGGGAAGCCCAGTTCGGTGACTTCGTCAATGGCGCCCAAACCATCATTGACGAGTTCATTTCCTCGGCTGAACAGAAGTGGGGCCAGCGTTCCTCGCTGGTGCTCATGCTGCCCCACGGCTATGAAGGCCAGGGTCCGGACCACTCTTCGGCACGCATTGAGCGCTTCCTGCAGATGTGCGCCGAGGACAACATGATCGTGGCCAACCCCACCACCGCTTCCTCGCACTTCCACCTGCTGCGTCGCCAGGCTTACAGCCGCCCGCGGAAGCCGTTGATCATCTTCACGCCCAAGCAGTTGCTCCGCCTCAAGGGTGCTGCTTCGGCTGTTGAGGACTTCACTACTGGTGGCTTCAGGCCCGTCATTGCTGACCCTGAGGTACAGCCGGCCAATGTGGACCGGGTCATCCTGGTCTCCGGTCGTCTGTACTACGACCTCCTGTCCAACCGCCAGAAGTCCGGCGATACCTCTACCGCCATCATCCGCGTGGAGCAGCTCTACCCGCTGCCCAAGGCTGAGATTGATGCCGAGCTCGCCAAGTACCCGAACGCTGACATCGTGTGGGCACAGGACGAGCCGGCCAACCAGGGTCCCTGGCCGTTCATGGGCCTGAACCTGGCACCGGAGCTTGACCGCAAGCTCCGACTCGTGTCGCGTCCGGCTTCGGCATCCACCGCTGCCGGGTCCATGAAGCGTCACGCCGCTGAACAGGACGCACTGATCAAGCAGGCATTCGAACGCAAGTAAACGAAACTGCCCGGCCTGAGGAGCGATGAGCGCGCCTTGGGCCGGGCAGTTCTGTTTAATGGGACAGGTACCCGGTTCCCGAACCGGCCGATGATCCGGCAAACCGTGCAAGGACCGTAACGAGTGTGAAGAGGTAACCGTGGAAGACAGGAAGCTGCGCATTGCAGCTGTAGGAGATGAACTGCTCGCGGGCCTGGGGGATCCCCGCGCCTTGGGTTGGCTCGGAAGAGTGCTGGCCCGCACGCCCCAGGATTCCGTCGTGGTGGAAAGTTTCCCGCTCCCCTGCCCCATGGAAGGCACCGAGGGCCTTGCTGCGCGTTGGCAGGATGAAGCCGGAAGGCGCTTCAGCGATCAGCATGAAAATCGGCTGGTGATCGGCCTTTCCGGACGCGACCTTGAGTTTGGGCTGTCCACGGCACGCAGCCGACTGAATCTTGCCAACATCCTTGACGGCGCATCCCACAGCAGTGTGGAGGTTTTTGTGGTGGGTCCGCCACCCACCTTGGACCCCGCCCGGAACAAGCGGCTGGCCGAACTGAACACGGCCTTCGCAGATGTCACTACCAGGCGGAACCATCACTACGTTGACACGTTCTCTCCCTTGCTCAATCATGAGCAGTGGAGGACGGACCTCGCAGCCAATGGGGGAACACCGGGCCAGGCGGGCTACGGATTGATTGCGTGGCTTGTCCTGCACCGTGGCTGGTTCCAATGGCTTAATATCGCTCAACCGGAGTAGCCATGAAGCGGAACGTTCAGGTTTCTGTCAGAGCAGCATTTGCAGCGGTCGCCGCAGCCGCGCTTGCAACAACAGTCTCCTGCAGTTCCAGCCCGCCGGTTCCATCCACATCGACGTCCGCAGCGAAGTCAACGGTGGAATCCTCTACGTCTCCGTCAACTGCCCCATCATCGGCGTCGGCTTCACTTCAGCCATTCGACGCTGCCACCCTGCGGGCGGAATTCGAGCGGACGGCCAAGGAACTTCTTGTGCCCGGCGCCGTGGTGCTGTTGCAGACCCCTCAAGGCTCGCTGACCGCGTCCTATGGCACGGGGAGCCGTGGGGCCAACCGTGCCGTGTCTGCCGAGGACCATATCCGGGTAGGTTCGGTCACGAAGACCTGGACTACCACGGTGGTCCTGCAACTGGTGCAGGAAGGAAAGCTGGCACTGGGCGACCCGGTGTCAAAGTTTCGCCCCGACGTTCCGAACGGGAGCGCAATCACGGTCGAACAGATGCTGACCATGCGCAGCGGCCTGTTCAACTACACCGAGACCCTCGAGCTCAATACAGCTATGGACCAGGATCCGCAAAGAGTCTGGCAGCCGGAGGAACTTCTGGCCCTGGCCTTCGCCCAGCCGCCCTATTTCGCCCCGGGCCAGGGGTTTCATTACTCCAACACCAACACGGTTCTGCTGGGACTGATTGCAGAGAAGATTGAGGGAAAACCCCTTGCGACTCTTTTCAAAGAGCGGATTTTTGATCCTCTTGGCTTGAAGGGGACGGTCTTTCCCGAGGCCTCGTCCAACGCAATTCCGGAGCCCCATCCCCAGGGATACTTCTATGGCGACAACGTCCTGACCATGACCAATCCGGCTCTGCCCGATGACATGCAGAAGGAAGCAACAGCCGGCACCCTTGCGCCGCACGATGTCACTGACGTCAATCCTTCATGGGCTTGGGCCGCCGGATCCGGGATTTCCACTGCTGCCGATCTCAAGATTTTGGGTGAAGCACTGGTTGATGGTCGGCTCCTGAAACCTGAACTCCAGAAGAAGCGGCTTGAAAGTCTTACGCCCACCAATCCGGATACCCCCGGCGGTGCATCATACGGGCTGGGAATTGCCAAGTTCGGCATGATGTACGGGCACACCGGCGAACTGCCCGGGTTCAATACCTTCATGGGAAATGACCCCGTCAACTCCGTCACGTTGGTGGTTTGGACCAACTTGGCGCCCGCCGCCGACGGACGGGATCCTGCCACCACCATCGCGCGCGCCCTGATTGGTAAGTTGTACCCTCCGGCTTCGTGATCCTGCAGAGACCATTGCCTCTCCCGCGATCACGATATATCGTGTTGTATATCAACGCGATATATCGCAACTTGGAGGGATCATGTCTGAGGAAGTCTGGACCGTGACGGGCCCGCAAACCATAGATGTAGAGAATGTCCGCTCTCTCAAGCTGGGCATCGTTAAGGGCCGTTTCGACGTCGTGACGCACCACGAGCCATTCGTGCGCCTTGAGATCAGCGAGGTTGCCGGGGATCCCCTGACGGTCACCCTTGTAGACGGGAGGCTGGAGGTACGCCACCAACTCCAGGGACCGCAAGGTTGGTTCCGTAACCTGATGGGTACCGTCAACAACACGAGCACAAACTCGGTGATCATCAGCGTCGCTTTACCATCCGGCGTCGACGTGGAGGCAGGTACCGTCAGCGGTGACGGCATGGTCTCGGGCATCAGTGGCCGCACCCGGCTGAACACGGTCTCGGGTTCGGTCCTGGCGGACGGAACCAGCGGCGAATTGCACGTCAACACAGTCAGCGGCGAGGTCATCGCCAGAAATCACGACGGCGTCCTGACCGCCAAAAGTGTCTCAGGCGAAGTTACCGCCTCCGGGACATTCAAGAATGTGCGCGCGAGCACAGTGAGCGGTGACCTCAGCTTCGATCTCCAGGACTACACCAATGACCTCGGAGCCAATTCCGTCTCCGGAGACCTCACCATACGGCTGCCGCACGACGTCGGCTTGGACATCGTGGCGAAGTCGGCAAGCGGAACGGTGGTCATCGATGACCGGATGTACGCGCAGCCCGGCAGCAACGTCCACACTATTGTGGGCCCGGACGACAAACTGATGTTGGTGAGGACCAACACCATATCCGGCAAGACCTACATCATGCACGGAGCGGCGCCCGCACCGGAAAACGGCCATCCGGCCTCCGGGGAAGCCGGTCTCTGATGGCTCCTGTCTTCGCGCACGGGGCACTGCGCCTCTACCTGCTTGCGCTGCTCGAAACAGGTCCGAAGCACGGCTACGAGCTGATCAAGGCCTTGGGCGAGCGATTCGGCGGCACGTACTCCCCCAGCGCCGGAACCATCTACCCACGTTTGGGCAAGCTGGAGGAAGAGGGCCTTGTTGCTACGGAGACTGAAGGGCGCCGCACCAAGTACCTCATTACGGAAGCCGGCCGCACTGAGCTGGACAGCCGCCGTGAAGAGTTGGCCGGCATCGAAGACAGCATATCTGCCTCCGTGAGGCGGCTCGCCGACAACCTGCGCGAGGACATTCGCACCAACATGCGCGGCCTTCGGGCAGATCTGGCCGCCACAGCAGAGGCTGCCCGCACCAGCGCTTCTTCGGCTTCATACAACGGCAGGACGGCGGGGTACACACCGGACAGCCAGCGGATCCTCAAGGAAGCTGAATTATTGGTCCAGTCCTTCCGGGATGACATCCGCGTGGAGTTGCGCCAGCATGGCGCCTCCCAGCCACTCACCCCGTTAGCGCTTGAAACAGTCCGCACCGTATTGGACCAAGCCCGCATATCGATCAGGAATTCGCTGCGGACCTGACTCCACGGGGGATCTAAACCACCACACCACCCGGTCCGGTTCGCGGCGCAGCACCCGGATGTGCGAAACTGGAGGGCAGCTTTATTGAGTATCAATCCTTGAAGGAGGCCAGCTATGAGCAAGCGTGCACGTAAGCGTCGTGACCGTAAGCGCGGCGGCGCGAACCACGGCAAGCGTCCCAACACCTAAGCCACCGGCTTAGCGTTACAGGCTTTAAAGCGAAGGCCCCGGAAACCATGCGGTTTCCGGGGCCTTCGAAGTTAACGCTGATCCTTCAAAAGAATCAGGGTCTGCCACATCCAGGAAGGATCAGGCGTCCACTGGCTTAATGGCGTGGATTCTGTCAAGTATGGAGTTTTTCAGGTTCTCCGGGGCAGATTCCGTGCATGAGCGCTTAACCATGGTGCGAATGAGGCACTCAAGGTCATACTGCTCGGCACACTCCTCGCAGGTGTCCAGGTGCTGCTTGATCTCAGTGAGGTCCTCGCGGGTCAATGCGCCGTCGAGGTACTCGTAGATCCGCTGCATTCGCGTATCGTCGCAATCGCCCAATCCCTGGCAGTCGCTCATTTCTCTTTCTCCTGATTGTTGCTTCCGGCCGAGGCCTGATCATCGGTTTGGGCCCTGAAGCCCCGTTCGGCGGCATAGTCCGCCAACATATCCCGCAGCATCTTCCTGCCGCGGTGCAACCGTGACATGACCGTGCCGATCGGGGTGTTCATGATTTCTGAAATTTGTTTGTAGGCGTACCCTTCAACATCCGCGAAGTAGACCGCCAGCCGGAATTCCTCAGGAATCGACTGCAAGGCGTTCTTCACGTCGGAGTCAGGCAGATGGTCCAGAGCCTCAGTCTCTGCGGACCTTAGGCCTGCCGAGGTATGGGACTCGGCCTTGGCCAACTGCCAATCCTCGATCGTGTCCGAGTTGGACTGCAGCGGTTCCCGTTGCCGCTTCCGATAGAGGTTGATGTACGTGTTGGTCAGGATGCGATACAGCCAGGCTTTGAGGTTGGTTCCCGGCTTGTACTGATGGAAAGCCGAAAACGCCTTGGTGTAGGCCTCTTGGACCAGATCCTCGGCGTCGGACGGGTTCCGCGCCATCCGCATGGCTGCCGAGTACAGCTGGTCCACGTACTGCATGGCGTCGCGCTCGAAGCGCGCCCGCCGCTGTTCTGGAGTTTCCGAAGCAGGATCGACGTCGTTTGCCGCCGTCGCGTCGTCATCCGCGCCGGCTGCCTGGTACATGGCCGCTGCGGCCGGTTCAGTGGTGCTCATCGTTGCCAAGTCTACTGTCAGCTGCCGGGATTCCGGCTGCATTCCATATCCAGGCTCCGGAAGCACTACCCGGTCCTTAACCAAAGTCAAAAAACCAACTCCGTTCAACAAGCGGCACACACCATGCCGCAGTCCGGTCTCCACCGCACCTGATGTTCACAACGGTTGCTGCCGGGTAAATATTCCGCAAAAGTGCAAGACTAGAGCAGACTGCACCCCTTGAACACAACACTCACCGAACTAATGTGGCAAGCCATCAGGAGGCAAGACATGTCTGTTATCCGTTTTCTCGCACGTCCCATGCTCGCGTCCAGCTTCGTCGTCGCAGGGCTGGACAAGCTCCGGAATGCGGACGACACTGCGAAGCAACTTTCGCCCGTCCTTCGCCGCGCTTCCGAGTCCCTGCCCTTCAAAGCTGACGAAAAGACGCTTGCGCGCGTGATTGGCGGGGCACAGCTCGGAGCGGGTGCGCTTCTGGGCCTCGGCAAGCTCTCACGCTTCGCCGCTACGGTCCTCGCCGTGACGTCGGCTTTGAACTCCTACGTCGAGTGGCGTTCTGCCGATATCAGCACCAAGGAAGGCCGCAGCGCCCGCAAGGCCCGGCTGCTGAAGAACATCTCCCTCACAGGTGGTGTGCTGTTGGCATCCGTTGATACGGCCGGCCGCCCGAGCATCGCTTGGCGGGCAGAGCATTTGGCAGCCGACGCCAAAAAGGTGACGGGCAAGCAGATCAAGCGTGCAGATAAAGCAGTTCGCAAGGCCGTTGACAACGCAGTTGGAGCATAAGGAAGCATGACCGGTACCACCGCCGCAAACACCGAATCAAACAAGTCCGCCACCACGTTGCCCTTGTGGCCGGCCCCTTATGCAAAGGAGCCGGTAGACGCAACGGTGACGGTCCCCGGTTCAAAGTCGCTCACCAATAGGTTCCTGGTGTTGGCGGCGTTGGCGGATGGTCCCTCACGATTGCGGGCTCCGCTTCACTCCCGCGACTCCGCCCTGATGATCCAGGCCCTCCGGCAGTTGGGCGCCACCGTTACCGAGGTACCCGGCGACGGTGACTTCGGGCCGGACCTGGAAATTACTCCCTTGGATCCGGCAATGTCCGGGGCCAAGACCGCGATCGACTGCGGGTTGGCGGGAACGGTCATGCGGTTCGTTCCGCCTTTGGCCTCGCTGCGAAACGGCGTTACAGTCTTCGACGGCGACCCCCACGCCCGTAACCGGCCCATGGGCACCATCATTGAAGCCCTGATCGCCCTCGGCGTCCCGGTGGCGGCAGATGGCGGCAGGACGCCGTCGTCCCTTCCCTTCGCTGTGGAGGGTACGGGCGAGGTTCGGGGCGGGCACCTGGTGATCGACGCCAGCGCGTCCTCGCAGTTCGTTTCCGCGTTGCTGTTGGTAGGTGCCCGGTTCGTTGAGGGCCTGCATCTGGAGCACGTGGGCAAGCCCGTTCCCAGCCTGGACCACATCACCATGACCGTTGAAGTCCTCCGCAGCGTCGGCGTCGTCGTTGATGACTCGGTACCGAACCACTGGCGGGTTTCCCATGGTCCCATTCGGGCTTTTGACCAGCGGATCGAACAAGATCTCTCCAACGCAGGACCCTTCCTCGCCGCTGCCTTGGCCACACGCGGCACCGTCCGTATTCCCAATTGGCCTGCCGGCACCACGCAGGTTGGTGATCAGTGGCGCACCATCCTGGCTGCCATGGGAGCAGATGTACGTTTCAAGGACGGAACCCTTACGGTAACCGGGGGTGCGGAGATCAAGGGTGCTGACTTCGACGAAACCAGCGAACTGGCACCCACTGTGGCTGCCCTGTGTGCCTTGGCCACCGGGCCCTCGCGGCTGACCGGCATAGCGCACCTCCGCGGACACGAAACGGACCGGCTTGCTGCGCTGGTTGCCGAGATCAACGGCCTCGGTGGCGACGCCGAAGAAACGGCCGATGGCTTGGTGATCCGCCCGACTGCCCTGCACGGCGGCGTGGTCCACAGCTATGCCGACCACCGCATGGCCACTGCCGGCGCCATCCTTGGGCTCGCCGTCGAGGGCGTCCAGGTTGAAGACATCGCCACGACGTCCAAAACCATGCCGGAGTTCCCCCACATGTGGGGGGCTATGCTGCAGCGCAGCAACAACGACGATCTTGATGAGGCCAGCAACTGACCATGGGCCGTGACGCACGCTCCTGGGACGAATCCGATGTCCGGATCCGGCCCAGCAAAAAAGGATCAAGGCCACGCACCAAGGACCGGCCCAGCCACGATGATGCCGTGATAGGCAGGATCATCACTGTGGACCGCGGACGGTACAGGGCAATTGTTGACGAAGACTCTGCCGACGAACGCATTGTCATTGCGGCCCGCGCCCGTGAACTACGCCGCAATCCCGTTGTTCCCGGCGACTTCGTGGCTCTGGTAGGGGATGTCTCAGGCTCACCGGACACCTTGGCGCGCCTCGTCCGCGTGGAAGAAAGAAAGACGCTCCTGCGCCGCAGTGCTGACGATACCGATCCGATCGAACGGGTTGTGGTGGCCAACGCCGATCAACTCGTGGTGGTTGTTGCAGCGGCAAACCCGGAACCGCGTACCGGATTCATTGACCGTGCGCTGGTTGCAGCATACGACGCCGGCATCGAGCCGCTGCTTCTCATCACCAAGGCTGACGTCAAGGATCCGGCAGAACTGCTGGCCAATTACCTGAGCCTGGACTTTCCCGTGATCATCAGCCGCACCGCTGACTCCGAGGCCGGGGGCATCGACGCCCGCTCGGATGATGGGCTCTCCGCCCGACTGGACAAGGACGCCGTATCCCAGTTGCATGCACATCTCGGTGGCAAAGTCACCGTCATGCTCGGCCACTCCGGCGTGGGTAAATCCACCATGGTCAACGCCCTGACAGGTGCAGAACGCGCCACCGGCGGGGTCAACGCGGTGACTGGCCGGGGCAGGCACACATCGTCCTCGGCCTTGGCACTTAAGCTTGACGATGCCCCCTCCGGCAGCTGGATCATCGATACTCCCGGTATTCGTTCCTTCGGTCTGGCACATGTGGATCCGGACAGGATCCTGCATTCGTTCCCGGACCTTGAGCCCGGCACCGAGACGTGCGACCGCGGCTGCAAGCACGGTGCCAATGCCACCAACTGCGGACTGGATGCGTGGGTGAATGACGGCCATGCCGGCCCGTCAGGCGTGGCCAGGCTGGCATCCCTGCGCCGCTTGTTGGGTGCAGACCCACGGCTCGAGGCCAAAGAGACCAAGGAACTGGGCACTGTCAACTGATCGTTGCCAGCTGCACCTCCCCGCTGCAGCGGCTGATTCAGGATAGTTTGGTGGCATGACCCATCCCGTTTCCACGTACAACGACGACCTGCGCCTTGCCCATGTCCTCGCCGATTCAGTCGACGCCCAGACCATGGATCGCTTCAAGGCACTGGACCTGCAGATCGAAACCAAGCCCGACCTCACGCCGGTCACTGACGCTGACAAGGCCGCTGAAGAAGCAATCCGCGGCCAGTTGTCCCGTTCACGTCCGCGTGACGCGGTCCTCGGCGAGGAGTTTGGCAGCAGTGGACACGGTTCGCGTCGTTGGATCATCGATCCCATTGACGGCACCAAGAACTTCGTCCGCGGCGTTCCCGTGTGGGCAACATTGATTGCCCTCGTGGACGAAGGGGAACCCGTTGTGGGCGTCGTCAGCGCGCCGGCCCTGGGTAAGCGATGGTGGGCTGCCAAGGACATGGGAGCGTACATGGGCCGCTCCCTCGCCTCGGCAACACGCCTCAAGGTGTCCAATGTTTCGCGCCTGGCCGACGCCTCCATGTCATATTCCAGCCTTTCGGGGTGGAAGGAACGCGGCAACCTGGACGAATTCCTGGGGCTCACCGAAGACATCTGGCGCACGCGCGCTTACGGCGACTTCTGGTCGTACTGCCTCGTGGCCGAAGGTGCCGTGGATATCGCCTGCGAGCCCGAATTGAACCTCTACGACATGGCAGCACTGGTCCCCATCGTCACTGAAGCCGGTGGTCGCTTTACCTCATTGGAGGGCGAAGACGGTCCTTTCGGCGGTAATGCCCTTGCCACCAACTCCATCCTGCACTCGGAAGTCCTCAAGCGACTGAACCCCGGATTGGACGACCTCCTCTAACATCATGGACGCACCGCCGATCACGCGGGAGACGGAATTTTCAGACGGCGGAGGCCCCTTTGGAGGGGCTTCTGCCGTTTTTTATTCGGCCAAGCTTGAGATTTCCATTCGACGTAACAAAGAGCTTAATAATGGGCGGCGGCTTTGGATGGGGCACCGGACGTGCCTTAGCCTTTTTTACAGGTCACGAGTGCCAGCGCTAAACCCCGGTTTGCTGGCCGGCAACCCTCCATTCGCGGTGGGGTGCCCCGGGTGACGACCCGGCCGGTCCGGAACGGATGCGGCAAGCGCGGATTCCCCTATGGGGGTCCCTCTTGAGCGAGGTCCCATGAGCACTGTCACGTTGAACTCAAACACCATTCCTTCCTTTGTTGAAGAATCCCAGCCGGAGGCAGCCGCAGCGGCACGTCCTCTCGCCGCAGTTACAGGCGCTGAGTTGCAGGCACCACTGATCCAAGGTGGCCACGTCCGCTACGCCAACCTCGACTACGGTGCATCGGCTCCCGCCCTGACCATTGTTTCGGCCTACCTCAACGAGGTCCTTCCTTACTACGCCAGCGTTCACCGGGGAGCCGGATACGCTTCCCAAATCAGCACCTCGGTGTACGAAAATTCACGGAACATCGTCCGCGAGTTCGTTGGTGGGCGCCCTGGCGACTCCGTGATCTTCACGCGCAACACCACGGACTCCTTGAACCTGCTGGCCGGATGCCTCCCGCAGGTGGACGGCGAGTTCGCCGGCGAGGTCCTCTACCTGGACATCGAGCACCACGCCAACCTGCTTCCCTGGCAAGGAGTCCCCCACCGCAGCGTCGTGGCGGCACCCACCTTGGCCGAAACGCTGGACAAGCTCCGCGGCGAACTTGCCCAGGGCGGGGTCAGCCTCCTGGCCGTGACCGGCGCCTCGAACGTCACCGGGGAAATCCTTCCCATCGCGCGGCTCGCTTCCCTTGCCCACGAATACGGCGCAAGGATCGTGGTGGACGCCGCCCAGCTGGCACCGCACCGCCGGATCAACATCACTGAGGCCGATGTCGATTACATCGTCTTCTCCGGCCACAAGTTGTACGCCCCCTTTGGCGCCGGCGTGGTAGTAGGCCGTCCGGACTGGCTCGACGCCGGAACTCCCCACCTGGCTGGTGGCGGCGCGGTTCGAGAAGCCCGCCTGGATTCAGTCAGCTGGGCCGCCGGGCCGGCGCGGCACGAGGGCGGCTCCCCCAACGTGCTGGGTGCTGCAACCCTCGCCCGCGCAACTCAGGTGCTGGCAGGCCTTGACCAGGATGCATGGCACGCTCATGAAGCAGCCATTCGCTCATACCTGGTGAAGGGCCTGGAATCGATCGACGGCGTAACAGTGCACAAAATCTTCACTGATTCGCTGGACACCATCGGTGTGGTCAACTTCTCCGTAGAAGGATTCGACGCCGGATTGGTTGCCGCTTATCTGGCAG
Organism: Arthrobacter sp. 9V; assembly: GCF_902506065.1. GTDB lineage: Bacteria > Actinomycetota > Actinomycetes > Actinomycetales > Micrococcaceae > Arthrobacter. Next base: position 1,520,120 of record NZ_LR732912.1, on the reverse strand, counting down.
CCGAGCACGGAGTGGGCCTGCGTGATGGCCGCTTCTGCGCACACCCGCTCCTCAAGCGCCTGGGGCTCCCCTCGGGTTCCTTGCGCGCCAGCTTCGGCGTGGGGTCCCGGTTGGAGGACGCCACCAGGCTGCTGGCAGGCATCGAAGAACTCAAGCGCAACGGACTGGGCTGGGACTACGTGGTGGACGAAGGCCGCTGGGTTCCTGCCAACGACCACCGCAGCTACCCCGAGTGGGCACCGAACACTCCAGGCACTGCCGGCGCCGCTCCCTGCACCGTCGACTAGAAACGGTGAAGGCCGGATGCAATGCGGTAAATTCGTAGGGTACTTTTAGCCACCCTTTGAAGGAGTTCCGCGTGTCACTGCCTTCCCAGGGCGCCGCACATGATGCGGCCGGCATCCCCGGGCCAGCAGGACCGCGTGGTCCAAAGCTGCATGCCACCCGAAGGCTCGAGCTCGGGCAAAGCTTTCAGGACGGCGGCGAGCACTACGAGCTCGTGCGTCCTGGTTATCCGGCGGATTCCGCGGACTGGCTCGTTCCTCCAGGGGCGCACACCGCAGCCGACATCGGAGCGGGTACAGGCAAATTCACCGCACTCCTCGTCCAACGCGGACTGGAGGTGGCCGCCGTCGATCCTTCCACGGACATGCTGGAGCAACTGCGAAAGGCCTACCCCACCGTCAACGCGGTGGAGGGAACGGCAGAGGTAACAGGGCTGACGGACTCAGCATTCGACGTCGTCAGCGTTGCCCAAGCCTGGCACTGGTGCGAGCCCCTGGCCGCGAGCACGGAGATTGCACGCATCATGCGCCCGCATGCCGTCCTGGGGCTGATCTGGAATCAGCTGGACACTTCAATACCTTGGGTACACCGCCTTTCACGCATCATGCATGCAGGCGATGTCCACAAACCCGGCTTCCGGCCAGTCATCGGACCGGAGTTCGAAGGCCTGGAGAGCCACCTGACCACGTGGGAGGATGCCCTGACGCCGGAGGACATCATGGAATTGACCAAGTCACGCAGCTACTATCTACGCGCAAATGATGCCACCCGGGCAAAGGTCATGGGAAACCTGAAATGGTACCTCTACGACCACCTTGGCCATGCCCCCGGTGAATCCATCGGCTTGCCCTATATGACGCAAACCTGGCGGGCATTCAAGAAGCAAGGTCCAGCGCCACGGTAGGCTTGGGGTGTGAAGACCAGTACGCCCTCCTCCTCCATTGAGGACTACGTCAAGGTCATCTACTCCTATACGGAGTGGCAGGACAAGCCCATTACGTCGTCCCAGCTCGCCCAGCGCCTGGGGGTAGCCAATTCCTCCGTGTCCGAAATGGTGCGCAAACTCAAGGACCAAGGACTGGTTGACCACCAGCCCTACAGCGCCATCAGGCTCACCCCGGAGGGCATGCGCCTGGCACTGTCCATGGTTCGCCGGCACCGGCTCATTGAGACCTACCTTGTGGAGGAACTCGGCTATAGCTGGGACGAAGTCCACGACGAAGCTGAGATGTTGGAGCATGCGGTGTCCGATACGTTCATTGAACGGATGTCCGCCAAGCTCGGCCACCCGTCCCGGGACCCGCACGGAGACCCGATTCCCTCAGCCGATGGCTCGGTGGAATTGCCCCACGCCTACCGCATGATCGAGCTCGATCAGGGCCATTCGGGGCGTATCACGCGGATCAGTGACGAGAATCCGGACCTCCTCAGGTACCTTGCGGCAGAAGAGATCGCTTTGGACGCACCTATTGAAGTGGTAGGGCGTAAACCGTTCGGTGGAGCCCTGGTGGTGCGCATCGGCAGCGGGGCTCAAGGCCGGGAATTCGATCTCGCGGACGAAGTCACCTCTGCATTGTGGGTCCAAAGCGCCGAAGCTCACGAAGGATGCGTTCTTCCGCTCCGGTGACCCCAAGGCCCGCCCAAGGTCAGTTGCGCTGCCCGGCGGCGTCGCCGTCGTCGGAGGCTGCATCAGGTTCGCTGAGAGCGGCGCTCGCGTCCGCCCGCACGGGATTCCTGATCCCTACAGCTGACGCCAACCCGCCCAACGCGAACAGGCCTGCCGTTGCCAGCAAGGCGTTGAACAAGCCTTCCCTGGTAAAGGCCGGCCCCACAATCACCCCGGCGAAAGCAATCGAGATCAAACCAGCGATCCTGGCCACAGCATTGTTCACGGCCGAACCAATACCTGCCTCTTCGGAAGGGACAGCACCGAGGATGGCAGCCGTGAGAGGCGCCACCAAGGTGGCCAAACCGATTCCAAAGACTATTTGGCCCGGCAGCACCTGCGTCCAGTAGTTGAGGGGCTCCTGCACAGTGAGCGCCATGAGGAAGCCTGCAGCGCACAGTAGCGGGCCTACAGTCATGAACCATCTGGGCCCGTACTTACCTGCAAGACCCCCGAAGTAGGATGCGCCCACCATGAGGATGACAGTGCCGGGAAGCAGCGCCATGCCCGCCATTGTGGCTCCCATGCCACCCACCTGCTGAAGATAGATGCCCAAAACGAAGAAACCCAGGGAGATGGCGGCGTAGATGGCCAGGGTGGCCAGATTGCCCCAGGCAAAATTGCCGATGGTGAAAAGACGCAGGGGCAACATGGGCTCGGCCGTCCGTGCCTCATGGATCAGGAACAAGGCCATTGCCGCTATTCCCAGCAGCAGCGGGACCCACACTTGCGGGCTGCCCCATCCCATCCGCCCCTGTTCAATGAAGGCATACACCGGGCCGCCCAGACCGACCATGGCCAGGAAAGCTCCCAGGTAGTCAATGGTCTTGCTTTTGTCCCTGGCGGCGTCAGACGCGCGTAAACCCGCTAGCATCGGCCAAATGGCAACCGCCGGGATGACATTGATGAAGAAGATCACCCGCCAGGACAGCAGGTCCACAGCCGCGCCGCCGATCAGCGGACCCACAATGGCAGCAGCGCTGGTCCACCCGGACCACTGACCAATGGCCTTGGACTGCGCCGGCCCTGAGAACGAGGAAATGATCATGGCCAGCGAACTGGGGACCAGAAGGGCGCCGGCGATCCCTTGCAGTGCACGGGAAACCACCAGTACTTCACCGCTCCATGCCAGCCCGCACATCACGGAGGTAACGGCAAAACCGGCCAGTCCCCATTCAAGAATCCGGGCCCTGCCGAAATGATCGGACAACGAGCCGGCCACCAGGATCAGCGCCCCCAGCGTGAGCAGGTACGCGTCCACCACCCACTGCTGGATGACCAGGCCACCCCCGAGTTCCCGCCCGATGGCAGGCAGTGCGAGATTCACCACAAAACCATCAAGGATTGCGATGAATGAAGCCACAATTGCCACCACGAGGACGCGCTTCTGGAGCGGGGTACTCGGGAGCAGAGCCGCTGCGTCAGTCATGTGCACAGCCTACGCCGTGAAAGTCCCGTATCGTTGAATGGTGATTAGCAGACGTGATGCCGCATTGGCCCTGGATATTCCGATGGAAATGGCCCAACGCCACGGCATTCCGTCCCGCCTCTCCGAGGCCGAGCTCAGGGACATGCAGGACAATCCTCCCGCGTGGCTGGTACAGTCCCGGGCCAACCGCACCGGCAAGCGGCCGGTCTGGGTCCACCTGACGTGTGCCGTGTGCGGATACACCGAGGCTGTCCGCCCCAAGAAGTGGTGGCCGGACTTCTCCTTCGTCTTCTGTGGAACCCACAGGAACAGCGAACTGCCCGAGCTCTTCCTCGGTGACGTACGCAGCGAATATGAAGGCGTCGGAAGCCGGTTCGTAGGTGTAGTAGATGTTCGCAAGGACTAACTTGCAGAGGACGGATGCAGGCTAGGTCTGCTGGCTCATCTCCGACGGGACAGCAGCGAGCTCCACTGTTTTCCCTTCCCGCAGGACCGTCAACGGGAACGGTCGGCCAATAGCCTCGGCAAACAGCAATTTCTGCAGGCTTTCAGCACTCGACACCGCACGGCCCAGAGCGCGCAGCACCACATCACCGGGCTGAAGTCCGGACACCTCCGCCGGCGAGCCCGGGATCACTTCCACCACACGCAGGCCCTCCTTCTGGCCCGTCCGCACCACTGCGCTGGCATCCAAGGGAATCGGAGTGCTCACCAGGCCCAGGTAAGCACGACGGACCCGTCCATCCTTCAGCAGTGCGGCGATTATGCGTTGAGTTGTGGTGTTAATAGGTATCGCCAAGCCCAGCCCGAGACCCGCAACAGCGGTGTTGATACCCACGATGCGCCCCCGTGTATCGGCCAGCGCGCCACCGGAATTACCCGGGTTGAGCGCAGCATCGGTTTGGATGACATCCTCGATCACACGCCTGTGCTCCCCTGCCCGCACAGGAATGGAACGTCCTAATCCGCTCACCACGCCTGCAGTCACCGAGCCAGCCAAACCCAGCGGATTCCCCACAGCAATAACCAACTGGCCCACCCTCAACGTCTCTGCGTTGCCTAACAACGCCGGCGGCGGGGCTGCCTTCAGTCCGCGGACTATGGCGAGATCGGAGAGGGGATCCGCGCCTACCAGCTCCACCCCCGTGTGCTTGCCGTCTGCGAAGACAGCCCGGCCGGACTGTATGCCAGCCACCACGTGGGCGTTGGTCAGCATGTACCCGTCACCTGTGAAGACCACAGCAGAACCGCTTCCCCCGCGAACCCGGCCGCGGCGGTCTGTGCTCGTCATCTCGATGGCAGCAACGTGGGGTGTCACCGACTCAGCAACTTGTATGACGATCCGCGAGTAAGCGTCCAGGGCTTCATCATCCCCGGCCGCAGGCTCTTCGAATGCCCGGTCCGTAGTCATCGCGCGCCTCCTGCCAACGCCTTGCCACGCCTCACCGCAAACCTCCGCAAGGCGCCTACCCACTACAACTGCCAACCGCGTGCCGGTAGTCCGGAAGTCACTACGCCCTAGGTGAACGCTCATGATTTCAACAAAAGAAAGCCCCCGGATCCAGAGGATCCGAGGGCTTTCCGGGGTGGAGATGGGGGGAATTGAACCCCCGTCCGATGTCGTTTTGTCAGGGCTTCTCCGGGCGCAGTTCGCGTCGGATTTTCTCGGCCCCAGCCATCCTGCGAACAGGTGGCTGATCCGGGCCCAGTCATCTAAGAGTCCCGTTTACCTCAATGACGAAGGCAAACAGCAGTGGCTATCTAAATGACGCCAGGAACCGGGGCGATAGCAACCCCGGGCTGACGGACTGTCTTACTGCTTAGGCAGCGAGAGCGAAGTCAGTGCGCTTAGATTCGGCACTTATTGGTTTGCAGACAGCGTTTACGAGATAATTCTGCATCCTCGGCCCGCTTCACCTGTCGCGACTAACATCGTCGAAACCGATCATCCCCGTATTTTGTTACCAAACCCGCCAAGAGTCTTTGAACTCCTGTCGGACTACCTATCATAACGCATTCATCCGGTGGATCATTCCCCCGACCACTGCTGCCTAGCGTCGGTTGCGTTCCCGCAACTCACGCAGCGATTCACGCTTATCCTGCTGTTCACGGAGGGTCTGCCGTTTGTCGTAGTCCTTCTTGCCTCGGGCTATGGCGATTTCCACCTTTGCCCGGCCGTCCAGGAAGTACAACTGAAGGGGCACAACAGTGAATCCGGACTCCCGGATCTTCTGCGAGATTTTGTCCAGTTCATCACGGTGCAGCAGCAGCTTACGACGTCGGCGTGCAGCATGGTTGGTCCAACTCCCCTGATGATATTCAGGGATGTGGATGCCCTCCATCCACAATTCGTCATTGTAGAAGGTGCAGAAGCCATCAACCATGGAGGCGTGGCCTTCACGGAGGGACTTCACCTCTGTTCCCATGAGGGCAATTCCTGCCTCATAGGTATCCAGGACATGGTAGTTATGCCGGGCCTTCCGATTGGTGGCCACTACCTTACGGCCACTTTCCTTGGGCACGGTAGAACTCCTTGTTAGATGCGGATTTCAACTAGTGTACGCCAGCGCGGCGGGGCTTCCGTGCGCCATCCGAACCCTAGAGGAGGGTCATGGGGTCCACTGCGGCACTGTTCAGCCAGGTTTCGAAGTGTGCGTGGCACCCTGTGGAGTTACCCGTGCTGCCCGAGTATGCGATGAGTTGGCCCGCCGATACCTGCTGGCCGTTTGCTACCACAATGCTGCTGTTGTGGTAGTAGATGGTGGTCAGCGAGTTTCCCTGGACCACGCCATGGGAAATCTTCACTCGCCATCCACCGCCGTCGGCAGAGTTCCACCCCGAATTGAAGACTTCGCCCGCCGCCGCTGCATAGACAGGCGTGCCGCATGCCGCCCCGAAGTCGATCCCGGTGTGCATGTATCCACCGGTGCCGTAGAAATCAATGGTGCCTGGTGGTGTTGCCCGCCAGCCGAATCCGGAGGTAATAGGGACAGCGCTTGCGAAGGGATGACGAAGACCGAACGCCGACGGCGAACCGGCGGGCGGAGGAGAATACGGCGGCTCGGGGGGTGCGGGCCTGCCTTGGGCGGCTGCCGCAGCTGCCGCCGCAGCCGCAGCCGCTTCAGCGATCCGACGCTGCTCGGCTTCCCAGGCCTCCCTGAGCTTCCGGTCCCTCTCAACGATTTCAGCGGCAACCGTATTCTGTTCCGCCTTCACCCGGGCAAGGTTGGCTTCGATGCCGGGCTTGGCCGCTTGCAGCTGTCCGTTCAGGCGGGTGGTGTCCTCGATCAGCTTGTCGACTTCAGCTTTCTTGCTTGCAGCTTCGTCCCTTGCCGACTTCTCACGCTCCAGTGCGGCGTCTGCCTTGCTCTTCAGGTCCTGGATCTCTTCCTCAACAGCTACAAGCCTCGCCTGGGAGTTCACGTTGGTAGCGTTCTGCTGAGTGAGTTTGGTCATCGCCGCGTTTTGGCTACGCATGGCCTGATCAGCCAAATCCATGGACTCAGTCAGACTGCCGGACTCGCTCGATCCGAACAACAAAGCAATGTTAGTGGGCACGCCACCGGACTTATATGCCTGGGAGGCGATCTGGCCGATCAGCTTCTTGGTATCGGTGATCTTTTGCTTATCACTCTCCAGCTGCTCTGTGATCTTGGCCTTGTTCTGCTGGGCAAGCTCAACCCTGGCAGCCAGCGCCTCGACTTCCTTGACCGCACTCGCAACCCGGCCCTGAGCCTCCAACAGGGCTTGCTGGGCGCCGGGAAGGCGGCCCTGGTAGATCACCAAGTCACCTGCCGCCTTGGCTATATTGGAGTCAACAAACTCCAGCGAGGCCTGAACCCGGGCCGCTTCTGCTTCCAGGGCAGCTTGCTGGTCCTCCAGGCTGTCCGCCATTGCAGGCGGGGCACCGGACAGCAAACTGACTGCCAAGCCCACCGCAAGAACCGCCCCCAAAAACCGGGCATGGCCGGACGCGAAACGCCGGCGCAGGGGGTTCGGGTCCAACGTGGTCATCAGGAGTCCTTTTCGCTTGTTGTCTTGGCAGTTGTTTCAATCCGGGCGTCCACGGCTACACCTTCAGATAACGCCGGAGGGTCAACAGCGAAGATATACCAGCCAGACCGGCACCGAGTGCAATCAGCACCGGGGCTATCACCAGCACTTGGGTGGAAGAGATGAACGGCGTGTTCAGGAACTGCCGCGACAAATCACCGTTGAGCCAGAAGTGCGCCATGAGCCAGAGAGTGACCGAGGCCAGCAGCGCCCCCACAACGGCAGCAATGACTCCTTCGAGGATGAACGGCAATTGGATCACCATCTTTGATGCGCCCACAAGCCGCATGATGCCCGTTTCCCGCCGTCGGCTGAACGCTGAGAGCCGGATGGTGGTGGTGATCAGCAGGACCGCGCAGAAGATCATCACCGCTGCCACGCCTATGGCCGCAACCGATGCTCCGTTCATCCAGGAGAAGATGCGTTCCAACACCTGCCGTTGGTCGCTGACGGTCTCAACTCCGGGTTGCGAGGAAAAGGTCTCGCTGATGATTTCGTACTTCTCCGGGTTCTTCATGTTGATCCGGAAGGAAGCCGGCAGTTGGTCTTCAGAGACGGAATCCACTATCGGCGAGTTGGAGAACTGCTCCTTGAAATGCGTGTACGCCTCAGCTTGGGACTCAAACTGGAAATCGTTGATGTACGGCTTGACCGCCGGGGATTCGAGCATCGCCTGAAGGTTTGCCTGCTGCTCCTTGGTGGCCGAGCCCGACGCACAGCCAACCGCCGTCGAACCGTCATTGCAGAGGAAGACCGCCACCTGGACTTTGTCGTACCAAAAGCCCTTCATCTGGTTGATCTGCATCTGCAACATTCCTGCCGCACCAACAAACGTCAGGGAAACAAAAGTTACCAGAACCACAGAGATAACCATGGAGAGGTTCCGGCGCAGGCCACTGCCGATTTCCCCCAGAATAAACAAAAGCCTCACAGCTGTGCCCCCTGCGCGCGGTTGAGCTCCTCGCCGCTGGCGTCCCTCAACCGGCGCGACTCGCCAACCACCGGAATCATCGAGGTGTACAGCGCCTTCGCTTCGTCGCGAATAACCTTGCCGTTCTTGAGTTCCACCACCCGGCGGCGCATCTCATTGACGATGTCGTCGTCGTGGGTTGCCATGACTACCGTGGTGCCGTTCTGGTTGATCTTGTCCAGGACTCCCATGATTCCCATCGAGGTAATGGGGTCCAGGTTTCCGGTCGGTTCGTCCGCCAGCAAAATACCGGGACGATTTACGACGGCGCGGGCGATCGCCACGCGCTGCTGCTCACCACCGGAAAGTTCATGGGGCATACGGCGTTCCTTGCCCTCCAGGCCAACTGTCTTCAAGACCTCCGGCACCGTCTCCCGAATTATGGAGCGGCTCTTGCCAATCACCTGCATGGCGAAAGCGACATTCGCAAAGACGTTTTTCTGCGGGAGCAACCTGAAGTCCTGGAAGACAACGCCGATACCGCGCCGAAGCTTCGGGACACGCCAGCTCGATATGTTGGCAACGTTCTGGCCGGCGACATACACAGAGCCGGACGAGGCTTTGTCCTCTTTTAGGATCAACCGAAGGAAGGTGGACTTGCCCGAGCCTGAGGCGCCCACCAGGAAGGTGAATTCGCCGCGGTTGATCTCAAGGCTCACAGAATCGAGCGCCGGTCGGGCATTCTGCTCGTAGACCTTGGTGACATTCTCAAATCTGATCATGGCCCTTTAGTACCCCGCCGGACATGACGTAGCCGCCCAGTCCAACAGCCGGAGCGCGGGCTTTCGATGGGGGAAGTGAGAGCACCGGCCACTCGACTATACGCATGGGGCAGTTGTGATCCGGCAGCTTTCAGAGGCGTGTCGCGGAATCCGAACGCTTATGTGTGCCGCGACATGCCGCCGGCTCCTAGTTGGCTGCGGCGTTTCGGTTGCCCGTACGCCAACGGATGCCGGCGTCGATGAAGTCATCAATATCGCCGTCAAGGACTGCGGAGGTGTTGCCGACTTCGTGCTCCGTCCGCAAATCCTTGACCATTTGGTAGGGATTAAGGACGTAGGAGCGCATCTGGTCGCCCCAGGACGCCTTAACGTCTCCGGCAAGCGCCTTCTTTTCGGCGTCCTGTTGTTCCTTCTTAACCAGCAGCAATCTCGACTGGAGCACACGCATGGCGGCCGCCCGGTTTTGAAGCTGCGATTTTTCATTTTGCATGGAGACCACAATGCCCGTAGGAATGTGCGTCAACCTTACTGCGGAGTCGGTGGTGTTAACGGACTGGCCGCCCGGGCCGGAGGAACGGAAGACATCGACGCGGATTTCGTTGTCCGGAATTTCGATCGAGTCAGTCTGCTCGATCAGGGGGATGACTTCCACTGCTGCGAAGGATGTCTGGCGGCGCCCCTGGTTATCGAAAGGACTGATGCGAACCAGACGGTGCGTGCCGGCTTCGACGCTCAAGGTGCCGAAGGCGTAGGGCGCCTTCACTTCGAAGGTGGCCGATTTCAAGCCTGCTTCTTCAGCGTAGGAGGTATCCATGACGGTGGTCGGATAGCCATGGCGTTCTGCCCACCGCAGGTACATCCTCATCAACATCTCGGCGAAGTCGGCAGCATCCACGCCCCCGGCTCCGGCCCTGATGGTAACAACGGCCTCGCGCTCGTCATACTCGCCGGACAACAGCGTTGTTATTTCAAGCTCCGCCAGCGCTTTGCGGATGGAGGAAAGTTCTTTGGCCGCTTCGGCCATGGAATCCTCATCGCCCTCGTCCTGGCCGAGTTCCACCAAGACTTCGAGATCGTCAATCCGGGAAGCAAGCCTGGACAGGCGCTCTACTTCCGATTGCCTGTGCGACAAACGCGACGTGATTACCTGAGCGGAAGCGGGATCGTCCCAGAGGTCCGGAGCACCGGCCTGCTCGCTCAACTCGGCTATCTCAGCCTTTAAGGCATCAACATCGGTGACGTTCTCGATTGAGCTGTACGTTGCTCGAAGTGCGCGGATTTCCGCGGGAAAATCAATTTCAGCCATGATCATCCCAGCGTACGCTATCCCTTGCACTCCCTGAGGGCTCCCCACTCCCGGCCCAAAGGTTACTCCCGCACGGCCTGCCCATACGGATCATTATTGGATCAAACGGGATCGGGCCGTGGCCTTCGCCTCGATGAGAATCCCATCCGGCAGCAGAAAACTGACCACAGGCGGGTGCACCACTGCGGTGAGGACCACGACGGCTGTGCCGCCGGGCTCGCTGCCCGTACCTCCCGCCACACTCAGATGATCATGGCGTGAAGAGGCGCTGATGGCTTGGAGATAAGAATTTGCAGCGGCCAACACTCTCGCGTCCACCAATGATGTGGACGGGAGATTGCCTCCACCGATGTCCCCCACCGTGTAGGAATCCACAGCTGCCAGCGCCGCTCCGTCCGCCAGGGACAGCAGTTTCTTGTGCTCCAGATACACCGCTGAAGCAGCCATCACCACTGAAGCGAGAAGGAGGGCCAAGAGCACGAAGCCAACAATGAGAACCGTTATTTGGCCTTCTTCCCGCGGCGCGCCCTTCGATGCCGAACTGGTCACTGGTAACGCCCCACAACCTGCGATGCAGAGGCACTGAGCCGGCTTGCCTTCAAGTTCAGTGAGTCGCCCAACGGCATCATCGGCAACGAAACGTCCAACTGCACCGTTACAGTCACTGTTGTACCGGCCGACAAACAGCCCGCACGGTCACATGTGATGGTCACGCTGGTGGACTCAGGTGAATGACCGTAGTCCTTAAGGGCAACCAGCACGCTGCGCTCCGCCGCAATCCTTGCGCTGGCCGGGTCCGATTGAGTCACGAAGACTTTTGCTGCTTGGTCAGCAGCACCCACCACCGCAAATGAACCCCCTTGAATCTGGCCTACAGTTACCACGAAATAGACCACGGGAACCATGAGCAGCACTGCGAGAAACGTGAATTCCACGACGGCACTGCCCTGTTGCGCTCCGGAACCTGCAATCCCGACATGCTCTTTGCCCGGAGGCCTGGCAGGCAAGCACAGGGCTTCGCGCACCCTTTGCCGAAGAGCGTTCAGCCGAGCCTCGGACATATCAGCCCCGGAGATCTGCATGCCCTTTGACCTCCAGTATTTTACCGGGGCCAATAAGACCAAGAACCGGCAAAGGGGCCCTCACTGTCACTTCCAAGGTTCGGAGCCCATCAATGGTGACTTCAGTCGACGTGACGTCGCGGGCAAAATCATCATTCAACGCATCACCGATCAACTCAGCAGTCCTGGCCCGGGCATCCATCAACGTGCGGTCCGACAGCGTTCCGTAACGCGCCCCGGAAGCGGCTGCATCAATGAGTGTGTTCCGAACGTGCAGGACCAGCATGAGTTGAACAATCGACATGAAGAACAAGGTCAGCAATGCACCGACCAACACGAAGTCGACCACCGCGGATCCGCGCTCGTTCGCCGTTCCTTCCGCCACCAAACCGGGACGGTGGTGGGCGATCCAGGTATGGTTCTTCATCCCGCGTCCTAGTTGCCTACCTTGGTCATTGCCTGATTAAACAGGTCGCTCAAGGCCGGTGTGGCGATGGCAAGTAGTCCGGCTACGAGGATGGCGGACATGAGTGTAATCATCACCCAGCCGGGTACGTCGCCACGCTCGCGGTCATCCAGCGGGGGCAACACCTTCCGGACTGCCACCACGAACATCCAAGAAGAGCAGAGGAGCAGGATGGAGACAGTGGACGGTTTCTTAACACTTCGTTTCATGTTTTTCCCTAATGTACTTTCAGACGGCGCCGGGTTGGCGTGGTTGGTGAATGGACTGGCGCGTGGATCGGAGGCTGGGATGTTAAAGGCTCATTTCCAAAGCAGCGATGGCAGGAAAAGCGGCAAAAACGACCGTCAGGGGGAGCACGCCGAAGACGAGGGGCACCATCATGGCAATTTCTTTTCGGCCCGCGGACTCCATCAGGTCGCGCTGGGCGGCGTCGCGGACGTCCGCCGCCTGCGCCCGGAGGACCTCTGCCAGGGGCGTTCCGCGCTCCACCGCCACCACCAGACCATCGATGAACCTGACCAAGGGTGGCAGTTCCGCCCTGGAAGAGAACGCCTGGAGCGATTCCGTGAGCGGCTTTCCGGATCGCGTATCCGCCAGGATGGTGGCGAACTCACCGGATAGCTCGCCGTTGGAACTGCGGCTCACCCTATCCATGGCGCCCATTGCGCTCTCCCCCGCAGCCACAGCGAGCGCCATTAATTCCGCGAGGCTGGGAAACTCAGACAGCATCCTCGATTCCCGCCGTTTGATCGTCTGCCCCAACAGATAGTCGCGAAGCAAATAGCCGCCCAAAGCGCTTCCAATGACTGCAATGAATGACACGGTGGGGCTGAAGTTGCCTGCGCTGACACCAGCGACAACAACGAGGACCGCAATCACAAAGGCGATACCAGCCCAAAGGAGCTGCTCGGCCCGGAAGTCCAGCGTGGATTTTGTCGAACCGGCACGGGCCAGTCGCTTCGCAAGGGCCGTGGAACCCACGTTCAAGCGGTACATGGAGGAAAGTGCATCGCGAATTATGGGTCGAAGAATTCGCTCCAAGGGTCCGAACGGCGTGAGATTGTGCGTGGGTCCGCGAAGAAGGCGGGATTCCAGGTTCTGCGACTTCAACTGTGGTTCGATCCGATCGGAGAATCTTGTTGCCCGCATGAAGGGCAGCCTCACCAGAATCAACCAGCATCCGGCACCCAGAAACAGTCCGCACAGCACGGCGAAAGCGGTTGTCGTGTTCATCCAAACACCCGCTCGTCCTCTGGCAGTGCACCGACGCGGAGCATCACGGAGTAGCAGAAAACGGAGACCAGGAGGCCTCCAAGCAACACCATGGCGCCAGTGCCGGAGTTGAAAGCGAGCATGGCTTCAGGCCTGCTGGCCATGACCACCAAAACAATCCAGGGCGCAGCTACGGCAAGCCGGGCGGCATTGATGGTCCAAGACTGCCGGGCTTCAAGCTCGCTGCGCGTCCGAGCGCTATCACGAAGGAAGCCCGACAGAGTCCCCAACATTCGTCCAAGGTCGGAGCCACCCACTTCGCGGGTCATTCGCAAAGCCTCTATTATGCGGTCGGCCACGGGATCAGCGAGGCGATCTTTCAGTTTGTTCACCGCAGCCTCAAAATTACCCGCAGCTCTGTAGTCAGCCCCGAAATCGAGGAACAATTCCCTTAATTCTTCGGGTCCGTTATGTCCCAGCTGGATCAGGGCTTCCGGAAGTGCGAGGCCTGCACGGATCGCCGAGCGCAAATGGTCCACTACATCCGGCCACAGTTGCCGAAGCGCGTTCCTCCGTTTCCGTGCCCGCCATCGCACCGTGGCAAAAGGAACCCAGGAACCGAAAATTGCAAAACACAGTGAAACCGGCGGGGACCCTGTCACTACATAGAACGCAAGCAGCGCAAAGAGTCCACAACCGCCACAGGTGGCAATGAGCCCGCCACCGGAGACTTTCTCGATTCCTGCTGACATCAGGAGAAGGTCCAAGCGACGGGGCCTCTTCGTCTTAGGTTCAGAGGGTGGCTGGACCCATGCGGACCACCACACGAGAAACACTCCTAAACCACCGACGATCCCCAAGAGCGGCGCCATCAGTTCAACTCCAGGAGGGCCGCCACATCAAAACCTGCCCGGGCAAACTTGTCCGCTGCGGGCATGGAATTGGCTCTGGGTTGGAGCTGCCCCGAGACCATTCCGAAAACGCCTGAGGATTCGATGATCCCGTTCTCTACCCTGCGTCCCAAGGACAGGATCTCGGTCACCTGCCTGCGTCCCGTTGAGTTCCGCCCGCAATGCACTACGAGGTCAATGCACGATGCGACGGTGGGCACTACGAAAGCACTCGAAATATTTGCCCCTGCCAAGAGCGGGAGGGTGCAGATCTTAGTGACGGCGTCGTGGGCAGAGTTGGCGTGTACTGTACACATCCCGGGCAAGCCCGAGTTCAGGGCAATGAGCATGTCCAGGCTTTCCGCCTCGCGAACCTCTCCCACTATGAGCCGATCCGGACGCATCCGAAGTGCTTCCTTGACAAGTCGCCGCAGGGGAATCCCGCCTTCACCTTCGAGATTGGGTTGACGGCATTGCAGGCCCACCACGTCACGCAAAGGCAGCTGTAGTTCAAAGATCTCCTCTACAGTAATGACGCGTTCACGGGAGCCAATGCTTGAAGCCAGGCAGTTGAGCATGGTGGTCTTTCCCGCTTGGGTTGCGCCTGAGACCAGAATGTTGAGTCCGCTGGCTACCGAGGCCCCAAGGAATCTGGCGGCCTGGGGCGTCAGGCTCCCGAGTTCCACCAGGTGTTCGAGGCGGCTTGCTCTGGCGTTGAATTTCCTGATGTTGACAGCCCAGTGCTTCCGGGTGATGTCCGGGATAGCCACGTGCAGCCTTGAGCCGTCCGGAAGGGCCGCATCAACGAAGGGGGACGAGACGTCCACACGGCGCCCTGAGCTCTTGAGCATCCTTTCCACGAGGTCACGTACCTGCTGCTCAGTGAGACATATGGCCGTCAACTCGGATTCACCGTTGCGGGCCACATAGATTTCATGCGGCGCGTTGATCCATACCTCTTCTATGCCGGGATCATCCAAGAGCGGCTGCAGGGGACCGAATCCTGCTACAGCATCAAAAATGTGCTGCCGGGCGGCCTCCAGGTGTCCAAGCGAAGGCAGCGGGCCCAACAATGCCCGTTCGTCGTAGTCGTTGACTGCAGCATCCACCAGGAGCCGCACATCCTTTGCCTGTTCCAGGGGATCCAGACCGCGGCGTCGGATGAGTTCGCGGACTTCTCCCTCGACGATTTCTACAGCATCCACATCTTTCCCCGATGATCACGAGCACTTAAACGAGAGGTGCATCTCGAGTTCCTCACGCTAGGCGAGCGGATTCGGTGCCTCAAGTTGCTGGGAAACACATGTGGATAAGTCTCATCATCTGTCACATCAGTATCGTTCATCCCTCTAGTCACTCCAGTCCCGGAATGTTAGGGTAAAGCCCGTTAGGAGCTGGCCTTTGGTCTCATGCGCAAGCGCCCGCCCCGGAGCTTGTCCGCAAGCCACACCATGCGCCGCTGAGCCGCGGTACAGGGCCGGATGTGAAAATGAAAACTAATTCGATGGACCCGGCCCACCGCATCCCACTGGCACGCGCAGCCCTGGCGCTTACTATCGCCTTGGTGGGGGGCAGTTGCCTTGGAGTGCCGGCATGGGCACAGACTTCCGGACCGCAACCGGCTCCACAGTCGGCCACCCAGGAAATTCCGCCATCCGAAGGACCGCGTCCGGCCGGAAACGGCCCCGGCACGGCAACCCCCGGCAGCGAGTTGCCGACCGAAACGTCGGTGCCCAACCAGCAAGTGCCGTTGCCCGCCGTCGAACCTTCCCCAACGGTCGCACCTGCACCATCCACAAAGGCCCTGGGGTCTGATGTTGCCCAGCCCTCAACGCCCCAGGCATCGCCTGGCACTGCGAGTGATGCCGACGCCATGAAAGCAGCCATGCGGGCAGCCATTCCGGCCGGTGGCGCTGAAATGGGCCAGCGATCGCCGAGAGTCTTGTCAGCCAAGCAACAGAAGGCAAGTTCACCCGCGTCCGGAGCCAAAGGGATCGGCGGAGCAGTGAAATCCGTGGTCCCCATGGCGGCTGATACGGGTCATTGGCGCCCCACCATCGGGGTGGCAGGGCAGGATGTCAGCGCCCACCAAGGCAACGTCAACTGGCAAAGTCAATGGAACCTGGGCTCCCGCTGGGCCTACGTCAAAGCATCCGAGGGTAACTACTACCTCAACGAAAACTACACCCAGCAGTACGACGGCTCCCGGGACGTGGGGATGGTCAGGGGTGCCTACCACTTCGCGATCCCCAATTGGTCCTCGGGTGCGGATCAAGCCAAGTACTTCGTGGCCAATGGGGGCGCGTGGTCGGCTGACGGTTACACGCTCCCGCCCGTCCTGGACATCGAATACAACCCCTATGCCGGACGCACCATCAACGGCTTCTACTTCGGCAACACGTGCTATGACATGTCCAAAGCCCAGCTGGGGCAATGGGCAGCCGATTTCGGAAACACCGTCAAGGCGCTCACAGGCCGCTTCCCGGTCATCTACAGCACCACCGATTGGTGGGACACCTGCGTGGGCAACTCCACCTTCGGAAACTATCCCCTGTGGATCGCCTCCTACTGGAACAACCCCACGAATTCGCCCGGGGACATGCCCCTCAGCTGGGGCAACTACAGCATGTGGCAGTACAGCAGCACCGGCCCCTTTGAAGGTGATTCAAACATCTTCAACGGCACCTATGACCAGCTACGAACCTTTGCACGAGGCGCCTCCCGCCCTTCCAGTCCCTCCATCCGGTCCGGTGCCGACGTGCTCGCCGCCATGCCCTCGGGGCGCCTTGATAACTTCCCCGCAGACGGACAGGGCCGCATCACCGGACCGGTAGCCATTGGCTCGGGGTGGGCAACTGCGCAATCCGTGCACGTCGTTGACTGGAACCAGGACGGAATCCAAGACATCCTCGCCCAGTGGCCTGACGGCTCGCTCCAGGTCTTCCGGGGAGCGTCGGGAGGCGGCTTCCTCGCTCCCCTACTGGTGGGAACCGGCTGGCAGGAGATGTCGCTCACTGTTGGATGGTGGAACTCCAAAGACGCCTACCCCGGTGTTATCGGTCAGGACGGCGACGGAAACCTATACCGCTACAGGAATGCCGGGGCCGGCGCCCTCAGCGGTGGCGTGTTGATCGGGACAGGATTCGGGGGGCACCAGTTCAACCAACTGGACTTCGACGGCGACGGAAACCAAGACATCGTCTCCCGAACAAATGATGGCATTATGCGCCTCTACCGCTCCAACGGGGTGGGATCTTTCCTCTCCGAGCCGAGCCAGGTGATAGGCAATGGCTGGTCCACCGTGACATCGGTAAGCTCCGCGGCCGGTTTCAACGGCGCCGGTTCGCAAGGGCTCCAAGTCCGGACAGCCAACGGCGACCTCTATTACTACCCTGCTTTGTCCGGGACCTGGGGCAACCGCTTCCTCATAGGGGTGGGATGGAATGACGCGAACGTTATCAGCGGTGCCCCCGTCAACGTTGAAACCACCTTGGGTGTCGATATCCAGGACGTCGTGGCTGCCCGTCAAGACGGCAACCTGTACCGCTACCCGGGATCAGGTTCTACCTCCTTGCTGCCTGCCGAACTCATCGGCTCGCAATGGACCGGTTTGAAGGCAGGCTTCCTTACGGACTGGAACGATGACGGCGCCTTGGACATCCTGGCGCAATGGAGCGATGGGCGACTCAGCGTCTACCCGGGCTTCAAGGGCCGGGGTTATGGGGCGCCGATCAGCCTCGGTACGGGTTGGAAGGACTGGACGCTCACAGTGGGTTCGTGGAAGAAGTCGGACGCCAGGCCCAGCATTGTGGGATACGACCCCTCAGGGCGCTTGTTCCACATCAGCAACCCGTCCGGCACCGGCCTGGGATCGCGTGTTCAGATCGGAACGGGTTGGGCCGGATTGGGCATTATTCAGATGGACTTCGACAAGGACTCCAACATGGATCTCCTGGCCAAGAATGCCGCCGGCGATTTGGTGCTCTACAGATCCAATGGCAGCGGAGCATTCGTCCAGGAGGCAGCCGACACCGTAGGAGTTGGCTGGAACATCATCAACAGCTTCGGAGCAATCGGAGGATTCGCCGGAACGGGTTCCACCGGAATCCTGGCGCGGACAACCGGAGGCGATCTGCGCTATTACCCGGTGGGGCAGAATCGCAGCTGGGGTACTGCCGCCAAAGTGGGCACCGGCTGGGGCGGCCTGAAAATCCTCTCCCCCGCCAGTTAGACCAGGCAGGGCTCAACGCATGGAATTAGGGAAGGGCCCGCACACTTCGAAAAGGAGTGCGCGGGCCCTTTCGTATTTGCCAAAAACTCCGCAAAGGAAACAAATAATGTTTGAGTCAGAGGACTGGCTTAAATCAGAGGATTGCGTGATCTAATGAAGGTGGTCTCACGTATTGGCTGTTCAGCGCATTCGGGAAACGGGCTTTGTTTGGGGGCAAGCGAAGGTCACCAATGCGCACAATCAAGGAGTGATCTTTCATGGCGTTTACCGTTTCAACGGCCAAGGTCAGCATTTCGCCGCCGCTTGACGTCAATCCCTACATGGCGGGGTACGGAACCCTCGATGGCGGCCGGGAGGCTACCAGCAGTGCACCCTACGAATCACTATGGGCCCGGGCAATCGTGTTGTGGGAAAACGGGTCCCCCAATCTGATCATGAGCGTTGACATTCTTGCCCTGCCCAGGTCAATCCACCAGCGGGCACGTCAACGCATTCTTGCCCTGGCGGGTTGGTCAAACGGAGACATCCTGATCCAGTCCACCCACACCCACAATGCGCCCGTGGTGATCGATACTCTCCACCCGTTCATGTGTTATGGGTTATCGGACTTGTCCATGGTGGAGACGTACAGCCAGCACCTGGAAAACGACCTCGTGGAAGCTGCAAGTGAAGCGCTCGATGCTGCGCAGACGCCGGTCACGTTGGACTACAAGGTCACTACAGCCAGCATTGCGTACAACAGGGTTGGACTTCCCTATCTCGAGAACACCGTTCCCGTCATCGTCGCTCGAAAGTCCAACGGGAACGCCGCGGCAGTGATATTCAACTATGCCTGCCACCCTGTGGCAGCGGGCATGCGCACACTTTTCGACGGCGACTATCCCGCCGGAGCATGTAACTACATCGAGAACAACAACCCGGAATGTTTTGCCTTGTTCCTGCAGGGAGCGGGCGGAGACCAAAATCCCATGGGCGTGCCCAGTTGGGAGCTGAGGGACGAGTACGCCACAACATTGGGTGCTGCTGTTGACGTTGCCATGCAAACACCGGGAAGGGCAATCGGCAGTCCCCTGCAGACCAGTTACAAGGAAGTCCAGATTCCGCTGGATATCACGCCAACGGCCGGGAACATGGCGGCTGTACGCGCCGCTTACGCGTCCCGGCTGCCGAATCTGGATGGCAATCCCGCCTGGTACGGTCGCCATGCCCAGGTCATGATTGGTCGAATTGATAGCGGCAGCTATCAAACGTCCGTTACCTGCCCCTTCCAGGTCTGGAAGTTCGGCGGGAGCCCTCAGTTGAGGATCGGGATCGTCGGAGGCGAGCTGGTGAGCGGCTACGCTGCCTACTTCCGGGCAAAGTACGGCGGAGCGAATGGCGTTATTGTGGGCGGCTACGGAAACGAGTCGTGCTACTACTTGCCCAGCGCGCAATTCCTGCCGCCATATTCAGCCGGCGGTAGCTACGAGGGCGGATGGGACCCTGACCACCCGGGTATTGCCGGAGGCGCCATGACTGTCTATGGCCACATCGGTCATTTCCAGGGCGGAACCTCCGGGGTGGAAGCAACAGTCATCAACACCCTGACCTCGATGTTCGCCTGAGGACCATCGCCATCGAAGGCCTTGCTCCCGGAGCAGGGCCTTCGACGATGCCCTTCACCGTTTTGTAGCGGGATCGATACCTGATTCACGGCCAAATTCATTGACCGGCGTTCCGGTTATGACAACCATGGAGGTGGAGGTCACCATGCGAACCTTGTACCCCGCTGCTGCGGCGCTGATACTGCTGCTTGCCGGGTGTTCCGGCACCACAACACCCCCAATCACGGAACCACCGGGCACCTCCGCATCGGCAACTCCCACCCCATCGCCATCCTCGTCGGCAACATCGGATACTGAACCGACAAGCCCTGGCAATGGCAGCGGTCAGGGTGCCGGCGCCCCTGATGACTCCGGCCGGTTCTCTTACGTGTGTTCGAACCTCAACGCGGCTGTTCCGGACGTTACCTTTTCAAGTCTTACGGAGGTCTGGGCTTCTACGGAATACGTCCGGTTGGCTTCCTGCACCGCGAGCTTTGAAGGCCCCCTTCCCTTCGAACCCACGGAGGATGAGGCAAAGATCATCTCCGTGGCACAACCTGGCATCAATCCATCCGACGGCCTCGACGCTTACCTGATGGCCTTGACGTTGTGCACTCGCGTCAGCGACGACGCAGCTTCCGACCTTTTCGGACGCAGCAGCCGGCAAATGCTCCAAGCCGCAAGCGAGCTTTGCCCCAGGGCGCCACAGGGAAAAGTCATCGGACTCTGGGCATCCGGCGAACGGGCTGGAGACGGTGAGTACACCGTGGCCAACGGCGGCCTGGTTCCTGGAAAGTTTCATCTCCGGAAGACCCCGCCCGAGGGCTGCACATGGTCAGTGTCGGCTTCCGACGGCAGCATCAAGGCAAGCGGCGGGGCCGCCGAAGGTCAATCCGGAATAATACTTGAAGAAAAAGACGTCCTAACTAGTGACAAATGTGGAATTTGGGAGAAGATGGAGTAATGCAGCCGGCAACGGCTGGGGCGAAAATCCAACTGCATGCGGAGCTGGGGAGCATCCGAATGAAGTGGGGATCCCTCGGTGGACATGCCAAGACGCGTTGTCGTCCAGCTTGGCCTAGCCGGTCTCGTTCTTACAGGCTGCTCGGTCAAGGTCGTAGAAAATGTTGAGCCATTCAAGCTGGGCGTGACGAATGCCGGCGATGCCGACAAACCACGCGTCGAAAGACCCGAACCAGTAAAGCGCTACCAATTCGAATGCCGCGGAGTTAATGGAAATCCGCTCATCATCTTGTCGAGCCTTGAAGAGGTTTGGGCAAACACTCAATACAAGAAATTCGCCGATGTTGTAGTGACTTATGTCGGCCCACAGCCCCAAGTATTGGCGGCGGAAGAAAATGCCGCCGTTAATGTTGCCGTGGAAGCCGGGGCAACAGGCTCGCGCAATGACATTTGTCTGGCGATTATCAAAGCCTGCACCAGAAACAATCCCCCAACCATCAATACGGCACTCTACGGCCTTGGCGGCGTTCCCATCGTCAAGGGAGCACTCACGCTGGCGCCCATGGCACCACAAGCCGCAGTCCTGACCAAGTGGCTGAAGGAAGTGGCGTAATGGAACAGCAAACAGCGCACGACGCCGGTTGGCAGCTTCGCGGACACAAGGTCATCACGGCACTCGCTGCGGTTCTCCTGACGGTTGCAGGTATGACAGCGGTCGTTTCAAGCACCCCTGCCCATGCGGACCAACAGAAACAAATCATAGGGATAGGCCTTACAAAACCAGCGGGGACCGTCCTGGACCCCATTGGCCGGATGTGGGTGTCAGACAGTGTTGCCGGATTCTGCCGAATGTCTGAAGCAGTCAACGGAAACGCGGGCACCATTGAGCAGGACACGTGCCTCGGTGGAAGCTTGCCTGGAGCCGGCCCCGGCCCCAAGGTTCCGGGAGTCTCAGTGGTCCTTGACCCGACGCCTGGGTCCGTAGGCAACGGAGACGAAACAGTCTTCATTCCGGACTCAGCTGTTGGGAGTTCACATCTGGTCCGGGCAGTGTGGAACCCTCCGCTGGACCTCTTCGAATACAGCAGCACGCTGACAGTCCTCGATGGCGATGTCCGCCCGAACGCAGTTTCCGACGGCCCGGACGGAAACATCTATTTGTCGTTCGCGAATGCGCGCTCAATCATCAAGATCGTCGACCCCACCATCATGCACCCAAGCATTGAATCCATCGCATCGGTAGCCACCCGTGCACTGGGTCTTGTTGCGGCGGGCTGGGACAGCAACGGACATGCCAGCGTCTATGTCCTTGAAACCACTGGCCTCAGGGCATTCTCGGCCCCGGGCGACGGTGAAATGACGGACTACGTACCATTGGCCTCCTACAACGTGGGCGTCGCGTCCTCGATCTTCTACGACTACGATGCCAATGTTATTTACACGGGGACGAGCAGCGGCACTACGGCGGGTGCAGACAAGGTCTCGCGCCTTAACCTCAGCACCGGCGCAGTGGACAACCAATGGGCCTTGGGATTCTCCAAGATCAGCGGTCTGGGCATGCGTGGCGGACAGTTGCTTGTGCTCGATGATCCCGGTCAGTTGAGCACGACTCCGGGAACCGGCCGGGGCAGCATCAGCATCCTCGGCGGCGCCGTGGCCAAGATTACTTCCGGCCCAACGCTGGCAAACGGTGCACAGGCTCCTAACCTCGAGTTCACTAATGACACCACTCCAACATTTATTGTCACCGCGGAACCGGCCGGAAGTGCCTTGGAGTGTTCCATGGGCGGCACATGGGTTAACTGCACCGGCGGCACCTATACCTCCCCCGCACTGCTCAACGGACTGCAGACTTTCTCCGTAAGGCCCGCCCCGGGTGGAGTTCCGGTTTCACGGACCTTCACAGTGGACACCGTTGCACCCGCTGCACCTGTCTTCACTGCTCCGAACAGCGGTCAGGTGGTCAACGGCAAGCCTGTCCTGGGTGCCACGTTTGAGCCAGGAACTACGCTGACCTGTTCAGTTGACTCCACTGCCGATGCCGCTTTCCAAGTTTGTGTACCTGGTGACACTTTCACGCTCACCACAGCGGGTGCCCATACTCTGCGGATCCGCAGCACGGACAAGGCAGGCAATGTCAGCCCCGTGACTGCTCAGACAGTCACAGCTGATCTGACTGCACCGCAGGTGGCGATCACGGCTCCGGCCAGCGGGGCCACCGTCGGAGCCGGCTACCAGTTCCAATTCAGCTCCACATCCTCGGATGTAGCGGGATTCCGTTGCCGCTTGGGAACTGATGCCTTCACCGCATGTACTTCGCCGAAGGTCTATGCGGACATCGCGAACGGACCAAACAGGTTCGAGGTAGAGGCCAGGGACGTTGCAGGCAACACCACTGTTGCAGGCGTCAACTTCACAGTCTTCGTAGCTGACACCACTGCACCTACTGTGACAGCCAATCCGGTAGGCGGCACGTACGGCCCTGCAACCAAGGTCGCGCTGACAGCCAGTGAGGCCGATGCCAAGATCTACTACACGGAGAATGGCACCACTCCCACTACGGCAAGTACGCTCTACACCGGTCCCATCACCATGGGTAGCAAGACCATCACGTACGTTGCCGTGGATGCAGCCAACAACGTTTCCGCTCCTCAGTCGCAGGTGTACGTGCTGGACAACGTTGCTCCAACGGTCACTGCAAGCCCTGTGGGCGGAAACCTCACCCTTGGTCAGAAAATCACATTGACCACCGAGTCCGGGGCGAAGATCTACTACACCACGGACAACTCCACACCAACGGTCTCCAGCCTTTCCGGGACCACAACAGTGTCAGTGACTCCAGGGGCCACCACCACGGTCAAGTACTTCGCGGTGGATGCTGCTGGAAACCAGTCCGCAGTAGCCTCGCAGACTTACACCCTGCCTGCGGCGCCGGCCAATACCTGGAAGGACTATAACTCCGATGCCAAGAATGACGTCCTTGCCAGGGACGCTGCAGGTACGTTGTGGCTCTACCCGGGCAACGGTACGGGCGGATGGTTGGGCAAGGTCAACACAGGAACATCGTGGAACAACTACAACCTGATCATTCCAACGCGGGACTTCAGCGGCGATGGACGAAGCGACGTCCTAGCCAGGGACGCATCCGGCCAGATCTGGCTCTTCAGGGGAAACGGTACAGGCGGGTGGCAATCTCCTGAGGTTGTCGGCTCCGGCTGGAGCGGCTTCACAGCTGTGGCGGCGCCAGGGGACTTCAGCGGAGATGGTAAATCCGATGTCCTGGCCAGGGATGCTTCCGGAGTGCTGTGGCTGTACAAAGGCGATGGATCGGGTAAGTTCAGCGCTGGTCGGACCCAGGTCGGAGCGGGGTGGAACGTCATGAATGCCGTCTTCAGCACCGGAGACTTCAACGGCGATGCGAAGACCGACGTTATTGCCCGCGATACGGGGGGCGCTTTGTGGCTCTACCCCGGCAACGGCAGCAGTGGCTGGGGTACACGCACGCAGATCGGCAGCGGGTGGAACGGCATGACGGCCCTGCTCGGACCAGGTGATTTCAACGGCAACGGCAAAGCCGATGTGCTCGCCAGGGATGCCAGTGGCAATCTGTGGCTCTATCCCGGCAACGGTTCCGGCGGCTGGCTCGCTTGGAGCCAAGTGGGCAACGGATGGCAGGGATTCACTTCACTCCCCTAACAAGGGTCTGACGTAGCTTGCCGTTTCGAGGGGTGCATCGGAGAATATCCGGTGCACCCCTTTCGTCTGCCACCGGCGGTGAAGCTTCTGCCTTTCCACAGAAGGCATCCGACAATGAACTAGACTGAGGGTTTGCAAGGAACTCGTGACACCAGCGTTGCGGGCTGCGGCTGGCGTCCAAGAATTCGTCGGCACGAACTACCGAGGAGAGTCTTGACTTTCGACCAGGCAGGCCAACCGGATCTCTCCGTTGTGATCCCGGTCTATAACGGAGAACGGATATTGGCGGCAACAATGGCCCGTCTTTCCGGCTACTTAACCAGTGGCACCTCCGAGATCATCATCGTAGAGAACGGTTCTTCCGACAAAACACTTGAGGTCGCCCTCAAGCACGCGGTGGACACCCCCAACGTCACTTTCCAGGTTCTCCAGAGCCAAAAGGGCATGGGAAATGCCTACCGCAGGGGCATCGAAGCCAGCTCCGGCCGCCGGGTACTCCTGACGGCGGACGACCTCCCCTTCGGCACGGACGATCTCGACGAAGACAAAAAACTGGCGTCAAAACCGCACGTTGTTATCGGCTCAAAGGCCCACAAGGAATCGATCACTGAACGAAGTGCGATTCGTGGCATTACCACCTTCGGCTTTAAAACCCTGCGGCAAGTAATCCTTGGATCCAAGATCGGAGACTCCCAAGGGACCCTCATTGTCGATGGCGAGTGGCTCAGAAGCATGGTTGACCGCTTTGACGACCCCGGGTTCCTCTTCAGCACCCAAGTTGTCTACGCTGCTGAGAAGCAGGGCTTCAAGATCGTTGAAGTGCCCGTCACACTGGCGCCCGATGACGAGCCGGGCGAAACCACTATCCGGACTGCCGACGTCGTGAAGATGTTCAAAGGACTCGTTGCCATGCGCCGCCGTCGGCGTGAGTTCGCCGCGGCTCCCAGCGCGGGGACGCGCGCCTCATGACGGACTCAATCGCAGAAACACCTTCGGACGAGAATCGCCTCAATCAGGAACAGCCGCCTCCAAAGAGCACCAAGGCCAAGCTGGTTGACTTTGCACGACGCGCCCTCGTGGTGATCGTGTTCGCCGCCGCGGTGTATTTCATTGCTGTCCAGTGGCCACAAGTTCAGGCCACGGTTTTCGCCCTCCACTGGTGGCAGGTTCTGCTGTCCCTGCTGGCTCTCATCCCTGGTGTCCTTCTTGGGATGTACATGTGGAGGGTCGTGATGGCGAGCCTGTTGAGGTCCGTTGACATCGAACCCCAGGGATTGGTGCTCAACCAGATCTATCTCGTCGGCCAAATCGGCAAATACCTTCCCGGTTCCGTATGGGCATTCGTGCTGCAGATGGAACTTGGCCGTAAAAATGGCATTGCACGTGCGCAGGTCTTCGTGGCATCGCTGGTGAGTACCGGAATCACCATTGGAGCAGCTCTGGTTGTTGGAGCATCGGCACTTCCCATCCTGGTCCAACGGCAGCCCAATCTGCAGTGGCTGTACGTGATCCTTCCCGTGGTGATCCTGGCCATGAACCCGAACGTTGTGACGTTCCTGGTCAACATCGTCCTGCGCGTCTTCCGCCGCCCCCCGCTTCCTGAGCGTATTCAAGCCAACACTATGGTGAAGGCCTTCATCCTCGGCGTTCTGATGTACCTGTGCTTTGGCCTGCATTTGTGGATCCTGGTCGGCCACGAGGCCACCCTGGACCTTGCAACGTTCCTGGTGCTAACCGGGGCGTTGGCTCTTGGCATGACATTGGGTGTACTGGCATTCCTGCTTCCCGCCGGCGTTGGTGCCCGCGAAGCCATCCT
Organism: Arthrobacter sp. 9V; assembly: GCF_902506065.1. Classification (GTDB taxonomy): domain Bacteria; phylum Actinomycetota; class Actinomycetes; order Actinomycetales; family Micrococcaceae; genus Arthrobacter. The sequence continues at coordinate 1,493,771 of NZ_LR732912.1, read as the reverse complement.
CATTCTTGCCCTGGCCGGAATGATGAGCGCCGGCGCCGCTACAGCCATCGCAGCCTTGTCACGCATCATGTTCACCATCGCGGACCTCCTGTGCGTCGGTATCGCCTTTGTTCATTTCCGCTGGCGGCAACAGTCCGCCCCCAAGACCCCCGCCGAGCCCATCTCCGAGACCAAATAGCGGTTCCGGTTGCCCCCGGGCTTTCCGTGAACCAAGCAGGCCCTTGGGCAGATTTTCATACTTATGCCGCGCGCTAAGGAGCAAGCCAACACCATGACAGCAGGAACTTCCGGGGCTACCGCCCAGCGCCCGCCGGTTGCCCGAAGGCGCTACTTCTTGCAGCACGATTGGCACTGGGGCATCGTCACCGCCGCCATAGCAGCCGTCGCCTCCATCATTCCCCGACTCTTCAATCCCACGTTCTACTACTGGGACGACATGATGCAGTCCTTCCTGCCACTGTGGCGGCACATGGGCGAGGAAATACGCTCCGGCCGATTCCCGTTGATGGAGCCAGGCGGCTGGGTGGGCGGCAACATTGTGGCGGAGGTGGGCTACGGTATTTTCAACCCGGTCAACATCGTCAATTCAGTTATTGTTTCGAACTTCGAGAACCTGTCTCTCGCGAGCTACTTCATCATCGTCCAGTTCATCGCTTTGCTGGCTTTCGGTACGTTCATGCTGGCCCGTGATTACGGTTCCAACCGGCCACTTGCCCTGGCAGCCGGCGTAGCCATCCCCTTCAGCGGCTTTACGCTCTTCTACGAAGCAGCGCGCTGGCCGGGCGGTCTCATGGCTTTCGCCTGGATTACCGTCTTCTGGTGGTCAGTCCGACGCTACGCTCGTCGCAACACTTCGCCATTCCTGCCGTTCCTGCTGGGCTTCCTCACCATGACTGCAGGAAACCCGTACGGAGCCATCGGCGTCATTCTGGTCCTCGCAGCAGTCGCCGTCGAGTTGATGCTGATGAGACACTGGCGTCGCCTCATTCCAATTGTCATCGTCGGCGCACTGGTGGGTCTTACAGCAGTTCTGGTCTACTTCCCGTTGCCGCTCAGTTCCGCAGTGACAGTACGCCAGCAGAACGAAATTCTGAATGACCTGTTCCTTTCCCCGGACATGTCATCGCTGCTGACAATGAGCACATCCTCCATGAGGCCTCGAATCAATAACTTCTGGGCTCCCATCGACAACGTCCCCTCAAGCTATTTGGCATGGTTCGTCCTGCCGCTGCTTCCTTGGCTTGATTTCCGCAGCTTCCGGAACCGCTCGCGCCAAATCTTCAGCATCTACATCATCACCGGAATCTATTTCCTCCTGACCTTTGCCCCTTCGCAGGTGCTCGTCTTCCGCTGGCCGATCCGGCTTATCGAGTACGTGTACCTTGGGGTCATTGTCCTCGTCGCCGTGGTTGCCTCGGCTGGCCTGAAGACCAGTTCCTGGAAGAAACGGTTGTTCATCACCGTTGCCATTCTTGGTTTTGGAACCTACCGGGCCTGGTCCATGGTCCCCGGTGGCGGCAAATGGCAAGTCTTCACTCTGGCCGTGACGCTCGTTCTGGTGGGGCTGGCCGTTCTCGGCTGGAAACGGTTCGGCTACCGAGGCCTCGCAGCGGTGATGGTGGTGGGAACGATCGCTACTTTGGGAATGCAATCCAGGCAGTTTGTTCCCAACAACGCCGTTGCCGGGATCGGTTCGCCCGTGGACGCAGATACGCTCCGTGAATCCACCAGTAATTACCGGGGCAACACCATTCAGATCTTCAACACCATGAAGATCACCGGTGAGGAATTCACTGAGGGCCGCCTCCTCTATGGCAACCAGATCCTCAATGCCGACGTCAACAACAGCATGGGCCGCTACAGCGGAATCAGCTTCACCACGTACGTCAATGCCCTGTGCATGAACTACCGGGGTGAGACCTGCCCGCTCGCCTACACGGAACTTTTCAAACAGGCATCAGGTGAAATCGACGTCACCCTAGCCGATGTCCTTCAAGTGGAAACCGTGGCGGTTCAAAAGACGATGATCGCGCCGGACCAACTCACCGTAGCCCCGGGCTGGTCCATAGTGGCTTCGGACGAGACCAGGACAATCCTTCAGCGGGAGAACCCACTGCCTTACCCAGGCACCGTTTCCTGGGCCTCCAAAGGTCTCTCTGTCAAAGATGCGGTAAGGAAGGGAAATGATGAACACATCACCCTCTCCGGAGACGGTACGGCAGGAAAGCTGACCCTTGCCCGACTCGCGTGGCCAGGTTACACCGTCACAGTGGATGGCCAACCACAGAAGCTGACGCAGGGTCCGGCCGGAGTAATTCTGGTGGACGTACCCGCTGGTGCCACATCAGTGGACATAACCTTCACGACACCGGGCCTCACCATGGGCCTTGCCGCTCAAGCAGTCGCGTGGTTGGGGATTCTGGTCTTCACTGTATTCCACTACATTCGCCGACGTCGCGTCAGGGCATCGGAAGAACACACGATTCCGGAGTCGGCCGATAAGGTCTCTGTCTAGCCAAGCCGGCCTGGACCCGGAGGCGTCTTCAAAATAAGAGAGCGTCCGTCCCGCCAGGGGACGGAGGCTCTCTTTGTAAGGAGCCGCTAAAACGCTTCAGACCGACTACTTCACCTCACATACAACAAGGGCCGCCCCACATCCTCCGGAGAGGACGTGGGGCGGCCCTGTGGCTGACCTGCAGATCAGATGCGTGAAATCCTTTAGTTACTGTCGCGCAGCCAAGCTACGGCCTCGTCCGCCGGGCCTTCGAACTGCACCGTACCGGAAGCAAGGACGACTCCCCTGTCGCAAATACGGGAGATCATGTCCAGATCGTGGCTGACCACAACCAGGGTCCGTCCCTCAGCCGAAAGCTGTTTGATCTTGGCCAAGCACTTCTTCTGGAACGGTTCGTCGCCCACGGCCAGAATCTCGTCCACAAGGAAGATATCCGGCTGCGTGTGGACCGCTACGGCAAAAGCCAGCCTCAGGAACATGCCCGAAGAGTAGAACTTTACTTCGGTGTCGATGAATTGCTCGATCTCGGAGAAGGCAACAATTTCGTCGAACTTCTCGTTAATTTCCTGTTCAGTCATTCCCAGGATCGCAGCGTTGAGGAACACGTTCTCACGCCCGGACAGGTCAGGGTGGAAACCAGCTCCCACCTCGATGAGGCCGGCCACGCGACCTTTAGTGCGGACTGTTCCCTTATCCGGCAGGATAACGCCGGAGATAAGTTTCAACAGCGTTGATTTTCCTGAACCATTGAAGCCCAACAAAGCCACGGTTTCACCCGGCTGAATTTCGAAACTCACATCATGGAGCGCATCGAACTTCTTGCTAAGGTCGCTTTTCCGCCCCTTCACCAACCAAACAAGCGTCTCCTTGAGGGAGTGCGAATGGCGAAGATTGAACGTCTTCTTCAGGCCCTTGACGATTATTGCGGCGCCCATCTAGACCTCCTGCGCAAAATGGCCCTCAAGTCGTCGGAAGACGAGCTGACCGATGATAAGGAACAGGGCTGCCATACCGAGACCGATAAGTCCCGTCCACATCAGATGCGGTGGCAGTTCGACCGGACGATCCACTGTGGGGTACCAAAAGGCCCAGTGAAACAATTCCACAGCTACTGTGATCGGGTTGAGCTGATAGATGACCAACACCCATGGGGGCGCCAGACGGCGGATCATGGTCCAGTCATAGAGCACGGGCGACGTCCATGTGACGATCATCATCAGCATGTCGACGATGTTTTCAGCATCGCGGAAGAAGACGTTGATGGCCCCGGCGAGGAGGCCCAAACCGGTTGCCGTCACTGCCACAATGACGAAGCCCAAGGCAGCACCAATGAGCTGCATGATGTCCGGCTTCCAACCGTTCAGCAGAGCAGCAGCCAACAAGACCACCAGTTGCGGGAGGAAGTGAACTGCCGCCACCCACACTGAAGCAACCGGGAACAATTCCCTTGGGAGGTAGATCTTTTTGACCAATGCAGCATTGGACACAATCGACCTCGTAGCGTTTGAGAACGCTTCCGAGAAGAAATTGATGACGATGACGCCGGAGAACATGTACAGCGCGTAATTGGGAATCTGGTCCCCCACGCGAAGGACAATTCCCAAAGCAAAGAACAGCACAACGTACTGAACCAACGGCTTGACGTAAGACCAGGCAAGGCCGAGGACAGAACCCCGGTACCTTACACGGAGTTCCTTACGGACTATCAATTTGAGGAGGTAGCGGCGCCGATATACGTCCAGCAGCCCCGCACCTACACCCGGAACAGCATATGTATCAGTGGAAGTTGTCATTTCTACTTGCCGGGCTCCGAAGCTTCGAATGTTTCCCTCCAGGATTCCATGGACGTGATCTCAGGAAGGGCGTCCCGGTACTGAGCCCGAAGGGTCTCCCAGTTTGAGAAAAGCTGAGCATGAAGTTTGGCCGATTCGACCACCAGCTGCCGTGCCATCTTGGGATCCCGCAAATGCCAGGAAGCTCCGGTGCCGTCCGCGTTCGACACCACGGCACTGTCCAAGTGAGCCAGGCTCCACCATTTGCCATCCTGATGGGCCACGTGTGCCTCGGGGTTGGCCTTGGCGGTATCGCGCACGGGGGCCAGCGTCTGCTTAAGGACAGTCTTCACTGCCCAAGGAAGCAGGCCCAGCGCGCCGGGCTGCTTGTAGGACTGCGGCTTCTTGGGGGGACGCTTGCGGAAGACTTCCGGGAACGCCGCGGGGTCGGTCTTGACCTGCGAGTCCGGGAACTCCTCGCGCATAGCGCGGAGCTTCGGCATGGTGGTGGGCAACTGTTTGTGCAGGTTACCCGGTCCGGCCAGCACATCGCGAAGAGCCATCACACGGGCCTGCTCCGGGTAGTACTGCATGGACACCAGGTGCTTGACGTCCGTGTTCAAGCTCTCCCGCAAAATACGTCCACCCTTGGGGAACGGGGAGTGCAGGAGCGTCGCAATGAGACGGTTGCGCTCGTGGTAGTAAGCCTGCCAGTCCACGGAGTCGTCTTTATCAGCCCAGGAGACATGCCAGACCGCTGCGCCGGGGAGGGTCACTGTGGGGAAGCCGGCTGCGCGGCCCCGAAGGGAGTACTCAGCGTCATCCCACTTGATGAACACAGGAAGGGACAGGCCGATGGTTTCCACTACGGTCTTGGGGATAAGGCACATCCACCAGCCGTTGTAGTCCGCGTCCCAGCGGCGGTGAAGCTGCGGCGTGGAACGCAAACCTGCATTGGAGAAGTCGTGATTGCCGAGTCCTTCCACCGGACCCCAGAGGAACCGGTAAAAGTTAACAACCTCGGAGTATGCGTGCAGGACTGACTTGTTGTACATGTCGAACATGTGGCCGCCAACGATGGTCGGCTTGCGGCAGAGGTCGGCAAACGCCACTGCGCGCATAACGCCCTCTGTTTCAAGTTCGATATCGTCGTCCAAAAGCATGACGTAGTCGCTCTTGTCGGAAACCACCATCTCGTACATGTTCCGGGCGAAACCGCCCGAGCCGCCCAGGTTGCCCTGGTTGATGATTCGGAGCTGGTCACCCATGGACTCCGCCACGGTATCGAACCCGGCTTCGTCGGCTACCTTCTTATTGCCCTGATCAACAATGATGAGCTCGGCCAGGATCTCCCGGAGGCCGGCGTCAGCATCAATGGACTTGATGGTTTCGAGGCAGTAGTCGGCGCGATTGAACGTTGTGACGCCCAGAGTGACACGACCCTGCGGGCGTCCCTCGTCCGGGACGGCCCAGTGAGCGCTCTTGAGCGTCATGCCGTCACCGCCGGCAATGAGGTCGAACCAGTACCAGCCGCCGTCGCCAAAGGGAGCCAATGTCAGCTCGAAATTATTGGTGGACGAGCCGTCCACCAAAATCGAATCAACACGCTGGGCTGCGCCACGAGCGTTGGAACGGTAAACGATGACCGTTCCTTCACCCTCGGTTTCAATGTGAAGCACCGTCTTCGAAGCGATGGTCCACTTACGCCAGTAACTGGCAGGGAACGCGTTGAAGTAGGAACCGAAGGAAAGGCGCTCACCACGGCGGACCTGGACTGAGCCGCGGCCCAGGATGTCCTCCGGGTGGAGTTTACGTGCCATGCCGATCGCCTGCACATCGGCGCTCCCGCCGCTCCTTTGAACCTTGTTGGTGTCAGGATCCACATACAGCGGCAATGTGTCGAGGTCGCGGTTGGCGGGAAAAATCACGCGCTGGACAATCCGCAGGTTCTGTTCCGTGGATGCCGGGGTTTCAGCGGCAGTAGTGGCCGTCATGGCGATCTCCTGGCTTTCGTTTGTTGTAGCGGTCATGCGTCCACTCCCCCGCTTTCAAGCTTGGCTCCGCCGGTAAAGTGCGGCTTGATCTTGTTGTCGTACATGGACAAAGCCGAACCAATGGCCATGTGCATGTCGAGGTACTTGTAGGTTCCAAGACGGCCACCAAACAGAACCGACTTCTCTCCCTTGGCAAGATCACGGTAAGCCAGCAGCTTCTGACGGTCATCGGAGGTGTTTACGGGGTAGTAGGGCTCGTCACCCTTCTCCGCAAAACGCGAGAACTCACGCATGATGACCGTGGCGTCCTTGGTGTAGTCGCGCTCAGGGTGGAAGTGACGGAACTCGTGGATGCGCGTGAAGGCGGCATCAGCGTCCGGGTAGTTCATTACTGCACAGCCCTGGAAGTCCTCGATCGGCAGGACTTCTTCTTCGAGATCGATGGTGCGCCACGACAAATCGCCTTCGGCGTAGTCAAAGTAGCGGTCAACCGGACCTGTGTAGATGACCGGCACCTGACCCAGGACAGAGGACCGGCCAAACTCGCCGTCGTCGAAGAAGTCCGTGTTCAGAACAACTTCAATGTTCGGGTGATCCGCCATGCGTTCAATCCAGGCGGTGTAGCCGTCTACCGGAAGACCCTCGTACGTGTCGTTGAAGTACCGGTTGTCGTAGTTGTAGCGCACGGGGAGCCGCGAGATGATCTCAGCGGGCAGGTCCTTCGGGTCCGTCTGCCACTGCTTTCCCGTGTAGTGCTTGATGAAGGCCTCGTAGAGGGGACGGCCGATGAGCTGGATCCCCTTGTCATTGAGGTTCTGCGGATCGGTGCCTGCAAGCTCGCCGGCCTGCTCGGCGATGAGAGCCTTTGCTTCCGTGGGGCTCATGGCCGAGCGGAAGAACTGGTTGATGGTGCCCAGGTTAATAGGCATGGGGTACACCTCACCCTTGTGGCTGGTGTACACCTTGTGCTGGTAACTCGTGAACTTGGTGAACCGGTTCACGTATTCCCACACACGTTCATTTGAGGTGTGGAAGAGGTGGGCACCGTAGCGGTGTACCTCAATTCCGGTCTTCGCCTCATTCTCGCTGTAGGCGTTTCCACCAATATGGTGGCGGCGATCGAGCACCGCAACCTTCAGCCCCAACTCGGTAGCGGCGCGTTCTGCAATGGTCAGGCCAAAGAAACCCGAGCCGACGACGACGAGATCAGCGTTCACAAACTCTCCTGTGTATTGGCGTGCGGGCACAGAGATGCCCACGTCTACTGGTCAAGGCTACCCGACGTTACGATCGTTCCTCGATTCGGCGGCACGCGGCAACCGGGCAACAATTGTCCGAAAAAACGAACGGGAGGCTGGGCACAAGGCCGGCCTCCCGTTCGATACTGCTAAGAGAACAAGGCTACAGCGAGATCACGGAGCCTGTACCTGCTGACTCGAGCACGGCCTCAGCAACGCGAAGGGTCTCAAGGCCCTCGGCCATTGTGACAATGTTCATGGACTTTCCGAGCACAGCGTCACGGAATGCTTCGTGTTCCATTTTGAGCGGTTCGCGTTTTGCCAGGGCAAAGCGCGTGGACGATCCCTCAGACACGCCGCGGAATGCCGCAACAGAGTCCCAGTCGGTCTGGAAAGTCCCATTCTCGATGAAAGTCAGGTCAGCCGAAATCGTATCGGCGATGTAGGCACCCCGCTCACCCAGAACCACAGTGGTGCGCTCCTTCATGGGCGAGAGCCAGTTGACGATGTGGTTGGTGACGACGCCGCTCTTGAGATGACCAATGGCGGTGACCATGTCCTCGTGCTCGCGGCCGCTCCTGGACGTTGTGTGTGCCACGACGTTCACGAAGTTGCTCTGCGCAAGCCAGGCCGTGAGATCGATGTCGTGGGTTGCGAGGTCCTTGACCACACCGACGTCAGCGATGCGGGATGGGAACGGACCCTGGCGGCGGGTCGAGATTTGGTAGACCTCACCGAGGTCGCCGTTGCCGAGCCGTTCGCGGAGGCTTTGCAATGACGGGTTGAAGCGCTCAATGTGGCCGACCGCCCCAATCAAACCGCGCGAGTCAAAAGCCTCGGCAATACGTCGGCCGGACTCGGAGTCGTTGGCAATGGGCTTTTCCACCAAGCAGTGCACTCCGGCTTCAGCCAATTGCAGCGCCACTTCTTCGTGAAGGACAGTTGGCACTGCGGCTACAGCCATATCGATTCCCTGCGCGATGAGCTGTTCAACCGAGCTGCAGACCTCAAGTCCACTGGCTACGTTGTGAGGATCCCCGAAGGAATCAGCCACGGCAACGAGGTCAACGCCTTCAAGCTCGCGAATAACGCGGGCGTGGTGACGGCCCATCATCCCCAGTCCGATGAGACCTGCACGCAAATTTGCCACTAGCTGCCTGCCTTCGCAATGGCGTTGACCGCGGAAACGATCCGGTCAAGATCGTCCTGGCTCAGCGACGGATGTACCGGGAGCGACAATACGCTGGCCGCGGCTTCCTCCGTAACCGGCAGATCATCCGAGGTCTGGAAAGGAGCGAGACGGTGGTTCGGGATGGGGTAGTAGACGCCGCAGCCCACGTTGTATTCCTCGCGCAGTGCCTTCGCGAAACCATCACGGTCCTCAGCTATGCGGATGGTGTACTGGTGGTAGACGTGCTCGTAGCCTTCAGCCACCTTCGGAGTGACGACGCCTTCGATGTTGGCGTCAAAGAAGGCAGCGTTTTCCTGACGGGTCTTGGTCCAGGCGTTGATTTTGGTCAGCTGCACGCGACCGATCGCCGCGTGGATGTTGGTCATGCGGGCGTTGAAACCAACAAGTTCATTTTCGTACTGGCGCTCCATGCCCTGGTTACGAAGCAGACGGAGACGACGCTCGACGTCGGACAGGCCGGTGCTGACCATGCCACCTTCGCCGGAGGTCATGTTCTTGGTGGGATAAAGGCTGAACATGGCAAAGTCACCGAATGTACCCACCTTTCGGCCGTTGACTGCCGCGCCGTGCGCTTGGGCTGCGTCTTCGAAGACCTTCACCCCGTGCTTGGAAGCGACAGCGCCGATTCCATCCACGTCGAAAGGGTGGCCGTAGAGGTGGACGGGCATGATGGCCGCCGTGCGATCCGTGATTTTCGATTCGACGGACGCGGGATCCAGGGTGTAGTGGTCCAGGTCCACGTCAGCGAAGACAGGAGTCGCGCCCGTCAATGCCACGGAGTTGGCTGTAGCGGCGAAAGTGAAGGACGGAACAATCACTTCGTCACCGGGGCCGATGCCCGCGGCCAACAGACCAAGGTGCAGACCGGACGTACCGGAGTTGACTGCTACGGCAGCCCTGCCATCGAGGAGGACCTGCGAGAATTCCTGCTCAAAGGATGCGACCTCCGAGCCCTGGGCGAGTTGGCCGGAGGCCAGCACGGCCTCTACTGCCTTGCGCTCGTCATCACCGATGATGGGTTTAGCGGGGGGAATGAATTCGGGGCTCATGCCTCTACCTCTCGAAGGGTCTCGTTCTGTTCAACATATGTGGCGCCGGTCTCCGGGCATACCCAGTTCCCGCCCTGGCGCTGCAGCGGGAAACCGGCCTTTCCGACCCAACCGTGGCGCTTGGCCGGAACTCCGACCATCAGGGCAAAATCAGGGACGTCTTTGGCGACAACAGCACCGGCAGCCACTGTGGCCCATCGTCCTATTGTCACTGGAGCGACGCAGACGGCACGGGCACCGATCGACGCACCTTCACGAATGGTGACACCAACGGGCACCCAATCGTGAGCGCTCTTCAGACCGCCGTCCGGGCTGACCGCCCGGGGATAAGTATCGTTTGTGAGTACAACAGCCGGGCCAATGAAGACGCCGGCTTCCAGCACTGCGGGCTCGTAAACAAGTGCATAATTCTGAACTTTGCAGTTGTCCCCCATCTTGACCCCGGTGCCAATGTAGGCTCCGCGTCCTACGATGCAATTGACGCCCAATTCGGCCTGCTCGCGGACTTGGGCCAGATGCCAAATCTTCGATCCATCACCAATTACCGCCTTGTCTGAAACATCGGCGCTCTCTGCAACCACTATCACCGGTGAAGGTCCTTCCTCATTGAGCACACGCGACAACGAGATTCATCTTAGCTGAGACACCAAGCCACGGTGTCAAGGCGGCGCGTGTATGAGCTCTGGGAAAAGTTGTCCACATAGGCCAAAACGGCCCCGGCGCTTGGGTTCGCTGGCCCGTAGCGTGAAGTGTGTCAGTCCGACGAACAATATCCGCCAAGTTGCAGAGGAAGAACCCATGGCCTTGGAGTGCACATTGGTACGCGCCCCTGGTGCCGCTGAAACTACGGAACCGGAGGAGCTCAGCATCGCCGTCCCGGAGGGCACATCCGGGACTCACATCCAGCAGCTTTTGACGGATGCACGCGGAACAGGCCTTCTCTCCGTCAGGGGTCAACCTCTGACCAGTCTTACGGTGGGAGAACCGCCTCTTATCCCGGGCGCTGTTCTTGTCGATCATGCTCCGCTTCACCGAGAGGAAAAGGATACGTCCTCTTCCCTGATGCTGCTGACCCACTCAGGGCCCGGCGCAGGAGCCATCTTCAACATTCAACGAGGCCGATATCGAATCGGCAGGGCTTCGGCCGAAATTTCGGTAGCGGATCCCGGGATGTCCAGGGAACACGCGATCTTGGAAGTGTCCAGCACCTCCATCACGCTGAGGGCTGCGGGCCGCTCGAATTCAGTGATTGTGGACAATCGATCCATAAATCAGGCTTTGCTGACGTCCTCGTCCACGGTCCAGTGCGGAAGCTCCACCTTTACCGTCCTCACAGACAGCGGTCCTCAACCTCGGATTACCAGTGAATCAGGGCTGTCTATTGAACAACCCCTGCAAATACGTCATTCCCGCCGCAACGGAAACCGGCTGGCCATGGTGTTGGCAGCCGGGCTGCCCTTGGTGGCCGGAGTCGGTCTTTCCATGGCCACAGGAATGTGGATGTATTTGGGATTTACCGCGATCTCAGCGATCAGCCTTCTCGTCCCGTTGACCACAGGGCGGAAAGGCCGCGTGGAGGGCAAATTGGCCATAGCGCGCGCAGTTCAGGACGACATCGAACGCCGACGCCGTTGCTCGCCGTCGGCGGCAGAGCTGATTGCTGCAGTCCACAGTCCGGCCTCAGTGGAACAGTCGTCGATGCAACGTGTAGGGAGAGAGGCGCCTGCCCCCACGCCGACGGCTTCAGCGGCAGAATTCCTCCCCTATGGACCCGGGGCATGGCTCCGTCTCGGAATCACACAAGCGGTGGCAAACATCCAGCTCATTCCTGACGATGCACACTTTCGGCAGCCGCCCATTGGGGGCGCAGCGATCACCTTGGATCCCAAATACCCCGAAGTAACCCTTTGTGGACAGCCTCACCATACAGATGCACTTCTGCGCTTCGTCTTGATGCAGCTAGCCGTTTTCCCCAGTGCCGCACGGACGTCTGTCATTGTTTTGGGCCGAATCAGCAGGTTGCCTTTGAGTGCCCGGTTCCTCCCTCGGGTTACGCTGACAAACAGCCCAGCCACCGCCCTTGCCACCCTGCAACAGGCGAACGGCGAGATGAACGGCAAGCTCTTCATGGTGGATGACCTTCCACCTGAAGACGCGGAATTCCAGCTGTCCCTTGTGGAGGCCGCACGAACGGCCGGGTGGCAAGTGCTCCGATGCTGCGTTTCCTCCCAAAGTACCGCGCCGGTCATCAAGCTCTTGCCATCAGGAACTGAAGGCTACTTGAAGGCGGGCGGGGAGCCCCGGGCGTTCGTTCCAGACTTGGTATCCACCGAAGTCTTCGACAGTTTCTGCCGTCAGGCGCGGGCCGCTTCGTTTGGCGAAGGCCCTGTTACGGGCATGGCGATTCCGGAAGAATGTTCACTCGCTGAATTGCTTCCCCTGGGCCAGCGAAGAGTCCTCCGCAGGTGGACCAAGGCGGCCGGGATGCCCGGCCCCAGCGCCATGCTTGGCACAGGCAACAACGGTCAGGTGGCCTTTGACTTCAAGCTCGACGGGCCGCATCTTTTGGTGGCCGGAACCACGGGTTCCGGTAAATCCGAACTTCTCAGGACCCTTGTGGCATCCATGGCCCTCAGTCATTCTCCGGATCACACAACTTTCCTTTTCTTTGACTTCAAGGGCGGGTCCGGGTTGCAGCCACTTGCACGCCTTCCTCACTGCGTTGGCCTTCTAACAGACCTCAGCAAGCACCACTTGGAGCGCGCCCTTGTTTCACTGCGCGGAGAGATCCGATACCGCGAAGAGCTATTCGCTGCCGCCAACGTCCCTGATCTTGGGCAGTATCGAAGTGCAGCCTCCTCCGGCGACGCCAATGTTCCGTATCTGGTCCTGGTCATTGATGAGTTCCGCATGCTGGTAGACGAGGCTCCCAGCACGCTCCGTGAACTCATGCGCATCGCCACCATCGGGCGGTCCCTGGGCATTCATTTGGTCATGGCTACGCAGCGTCCCCAAGGGGCTTTGACCGCCGATATCCGGGCAAACGTGACCTCAAGCATCGCCATGCGCGTGCAATCGGAAGCGGAATCCATGGACATCATCAACACGAAGGCAGCTGCCCACATACGGTTAGGGAGCCCGGGTCGGGCGTACCTCGCCAAAGCTTCGAGTAGCCCGGAAGAATTTCAAACAGCTTCGCTCGCGCTTTCACCCCACACCGCCGTATCCGACAACACCGGCCTTGGCAGTCCCCGGCAGGCCGTACTGTCGGCTGCGCTTGCTTTGCAGCAGCGTTCCGGGGTCCGTTATGTGGCCAGTGAGCAAGGTTCCCTCCCGGATTCCGGTCCCGAGGAAGTCGTTTCAATAGTCCGCGAGGCTTGGCGGTCACTGGGCAAGCCCCTCCCCAAACGTCCAATAGCAGCGCCACTGCCCATATCGATTCCCTGGCACGAAGACGTACCTTCGAAAGCCGCTGCCTCCGGCATGGAGGACAAATGGACAGTGGGACCGCTGGCAATCGTCGACCACCCTACCCACCAATTGATGGAACCGCTGCTGTGGTCCCCCTCCGAAGACGGCCATCTGGCAATGATCGGCAGTGACTCCAGCGGCATGCGGGACTGCTTCAGGGCTGCGTCGGCAATGCTGGCTATCCGGAAGCCACAACCCCACCTCTACATCCTCGACGCTACCGGCATGCTGGGTCACCTCGACGACGAGCTTCCCATCGGCGCCGCAGTTGGCCTGCACCAACTGCACCTGGCGGCGCGGGTCCTGCAGCGCATCGCCGCAGAAATGGAACGTCGTCGCAACCCTGGTGTATTCGGGGCGGGCAATCCGCCCTTGGTCTTGATAGTGGCCGGGTGGTGCTCGTGGGCTACTGCATTGAGGACCGGACCGTTTGGTTATGCAGAAGGAATCCTGCAGGACATCGTCAGGGACGGTAGTTCCCTTGGCGTTACAGTTCTCATCTCCGGGGAAAGGGAGCTCGTCAGCTCACGCTTTTTTGCCGCAATCCGGAATCGGGCGTATTTCCCTGCGGGCTCCACTGAAGAGTCGCGCTTCCACTGGCCGCGCCTTCCGGACGTGGAGCCAATTCCGGGGCGCGCCGTGGTCATGGGAAGTTTCACTAAAGCAGACAGTACTGTGGCCCAGTTCCGCGGGGCGCCGGTGGATGGGCACTGGCCCTTCGATGACCTTGTGCTTTCCGAACCGCCGTTCCGGATACGCCCGCTCCCCGACCATATCAACGCAGAGGATTTTCGGGCTTTGCTGGCCAGATTTCGGGGGCCGGAAGCGCTGGCCGGGTCCTACGCCGGGCCGGCACTCCCTTCAGAGCACCCCCGATTCGCGCATGGCGATGTGCAGGTTCGACTGTGGGTCGGCGTAGGTGGGGACGAAGCCGTCCCCGGATCCTTGCCCCTGGGCGCAAACGGAGTCAGCATCATCCTTGGCGGGCAACGTTCCGGAAAGAGCTCTGCTCTGGCATCACTTCAAGCCCTGAACCCATCGGTTTCATGGGTTTTCCCACCGAATGCGTCAACAGCCGGCACCTTTTGGCTTTCCGTGGCGCGCGAGGCTGCAACGGGGACCCTCGCCGCCACCAGCATCCTTCTCGTGGACGACGCCGATTTACTTGATGCTCAAGGCCGTCAGGCTCTGGCTGGCTTGGTCGGAAAAGTCCGCGGCATCATCCTCACGGCACAGCCAGGGCCATCTCTGCTTTTACACCTCCCGCTTGCAAAGGAAGCGCAGAGCTCCGGCACGGGTTTGGTGTTAGCGCCCGGAACACCTCATGACGGAGACCTCCTCGGAGTAAGACTTGAAGCCGATCGCACCGGGCGCCCCGGGCGTGGATTTCTCATCGCAGGTGGGGAGACAACGCCCTTTCAAGGAGTGTTTACCGGACGAGTCCCCGGTGTTCAGAGCGCAGCTGACGTTCCTCCGGTTCGTGAGGCATAGGCCACAACGTCTTTCTGAAAGAGGAAAACAATCGCAACCAAGGCCGGGACCAGCATCGCCAGTCCCTGCCACACCAGCCCGCCGGTCATTGTGGGAAAGCCGATGGTCAGGGCAAATAATTGGGCCACCAATGCTGCTGCACGCGTCCATCTATAGCCGCGGAACAAGAAGTGGCCTACCGCGAACAACCACACAGAGAAGGCCAGCAGTAACCCAAGCGTGAAGATCGCTCCCCAAAAAGTCAGCACAGGAGCACCGCTAAGAAGTTCAAATGCGTACCATGCAGCGGCACCGAGGAGGGCGAGTGCTTCAAGCACAACAACCACTGAGATAATCACAATTCCCAGGGGCCGGCGAGCTGGGCCGGGTCTGTTCGAAGCGAGGCTTCCCGTCGCTTTGGAATCATCGCTTCCGTCCGGGCCGGAAGCGGGCTGGGCTGAGTTTACGGGAGG
The DNA here is from genome assembly GCF_902506065.1 of Arthrobacter sp. 9V. Lineage (GTDB taxonomy): Bacteria > Actinomycetota > Actinomycetes > Actinomycetales > Micrococcaceae > Arthrobacter. Next base: position 1,478,597 of record NZ_LR732912.1, on the reverse strand, counting down.
TCTTGACACACTGGCACACTACCGGACATAGTCATCTAGCAGTGAGGGCACTGGCGGCTGATGTGATGCATCGCTCACGGATTCCGAGCATTTCGACCACTAACACCCCTTGTTTACAAGGCGTTAACATGAAACGCTTGACTCAGACGACCAAGGGGGCCCATGCGGGCCCCTTTCCTTTGGAGCCTCTCGTGAATGTTTTCACAAAAGGCCCTTCTAGTTCTCACGAATGGAGTGACTGATCAGCATGGATTGGCGTAATCGCGCAGCCTGCCTCGACAAGGACCCGGAGCTCTTCTTCCCAGTAGGCAACACGGGACCAGCACTTCTGCAAATCGAGGAAGCCAAAAGCGTCTGCCGCCGCTGCCCCGTTGTGGACACCTGCCTGCAGTGGGCCTTGGAGTCCGGACAGGACGCCGGCGTTTGGGGCGGAATGAGTGAAGACGAGCGACGCGCGCTCAAGCGCCGCGCTGCCCGCGCACGTCGCGCTTCCTAAACCCCAGGACCGAAAACGGCCGCGGACCATATGGTCCGCGGCCTTTTCGTTGGCTTCTGTTCCCTGAACAGTCACCCGAGCCTCGCCAGGCTACGCCCTGGCGAGGTTAAGGACGATCTCGACGGCGGTTCCGCCTCCTTCGCGCGGGATCCATTGGATGGACCCACCGAGTTCACTAGTCACGAGTGTACGAACAATTTGCAGGCCCAGCCCCTCGACGTACTGGCCGTCCGGCAGGCCTACGCCATCATCTGCAATGGTGACGGTCAGGAACTCGTCGTCGCCCTCGCCTTCTGCTCTGTCTGCCAGCAGCCACACCGTTCCTGTACGCCCCTCAAGTCCATGCTCAACGGCGTTGGTAACCAGCTCATTGATGACCAAAGCCAGCGGAGTGGCAAAATCGCTGGGCAACTCCCCGAAAAGGCCCGAACGTTCAGTCCGCACTTGCTGGGACGGGGAGGCTACTTCCGCGGACAGCCGGAACTGGCGCCCAATCAATTCGTCGAAGTCCACGCTCTGCGTCAGCCCCTGCGAAAGAGTTTCATGGACGAGCGCGATGGTTGCCACGCGTCGCATCGCTTGCTCCAAGCCCTGTTTGGCTTCGTCACTGACCATTCGCCGCGATTGCATTCGTAGAAGAGCTGCCACGGTCTGAAGGTTGTTCTTGACCCTGTGATGGATTTCCCGGATGGTGGCATCCTTGGTAACAAGCTCCATCTCCCTTCGCCGCAATTCTGAGACATCGCGGCAAAGAACAAGGGCTCCGAACCGGTGCTGTTCATCGCGCAGAGGGATGGCTCGCAGCGAAAGACTGACACCCCTGGATTCAATTTCACTGCGCCAAGGCATACGGCCTGTCACCACCAAGGGCAGTGTCTCATCCACCATCCGCCTGTCCTTCAGGAGGCCGGCCGTCACCTCCGCCAGCGAACGACCTTCCAAGGATTCCACTTCACCGAGTCGGCGGAAGGCGGAGACGCCATTCGGGCTGGCGTACTGCACGATGCCGTCGGCGTCGAGTCTGATGAGTCCGTCGCCTACTCGCGGCGCTCCTCGACGGGAACCCGTCGGAGAGGCAAAATCCGGCCATAGACCCAACGTCCCCATCCGCAGAAGATCATAAGCGCACTGGCGATATGTCAGTTCCAGCCTCGAAGGCATGCGTGAGCTCGATAAGTCCATATGGGACGTGACAACCGCGAGTGTCCTGCCGTTGCGCACCATCGGTACAGCCTCAACGCGGAGTGCCATCTCGCTGCTCCAACTCGTTTCACTGGAGCGCTCGATCGACCGGCTGTTCCACGCCTTTTCTACCAGCGGGCGCAGATCCGAACGGATGCCCTCGCCCACGAAGTCCGCGTGGAACACCGTATGCGATGTGGACGGACGGACGTGGGCGAGGGCAATGTAGCCGAATTCCGGATGCGGAAACCACAGAGCAAGATCCGCAAAAGCCAAGTCAGCAACCATTTGCCAGTCACCGACGAGGAGGTGCAGCCATTCGGCATCTCCAGGCCCGAAATCAGCGTGTTCCCTGATGGGGTCTGTAAAGATTGCCACTGCACCTCCATTTGCGACGCCGGGACTGACCCTAGCGTCGAACGATTGACCTCAAGAGCCTTAATGCTACCGACAGTGAAGCCATGTCGTCGGCTTCAAGCGCGTTGACCTCGTCGAACATGGTCTTGGCGCGCCCCAACTGTTCGGCATTTTGGCCTTCCCATTCCCTGAGGCGATCCTCAGCCACGGTGCCTGACGCTGTCGATTCAAGGACCGACGTCGTCATATCCGCCACTGTGGAGTACAGGTCGTCCCGAAGGGCTGCCCGCGCCAGGGCCTGCCAGCGGTCATCGCGGGGCAGGGAACTGATGCGTTCCAGGAGCGAATCCACATGGAAGCGGTTGAACACCGTGTAGTACACGTGCGCGACGTCCTCCACGCCTTCTTTTCCGGTTTGGGCAATTCGCGCAATGTCCAACAGTGCGTAGCTCTCGAACAGCTCCGCCCACCTGTGTGCCAGGTGATCCGGCAATTCCCAGCCACGGGCTTTATCCAACCAACCCGAGATGCGTGTCTTGTCCTCGCCGCGGAGGTAGTCCAGAAGCTTGGCCCGCAGAGGAGCCAGCATGGGCTTAAAGGATTCCACCACGTCAGCTATGGGCTGTGACGCCATCCCCTGCCCCAGGACCCAACGAACTGCCCGGTCAAGCAGGCGTCGGATGTCCAGGTGGACTTCACTCCAGTGTTCGGTCGGGAACGATGCCGGAAGCGCATTCAGCTCAGCCACCATCGGATCCAGATCATAGATTTCACGCAGAGCAACAAAAGCCTTGGCTACCGCTACCTCGTTGGCTGAAGTTTCTTCTATGGCCCGGAAAGCGAAGGTTATGCCACCCAGGTTGATGATGTCGTTGGCAACCACCGTGGCAATGATCTCGCGCCGTAGCGGGTGCGTGTCCAGCTCAGCGTCGAACTTCTCCCGCAGCTGCTTCGGGAAATAGTCACGGATGGTGTCCGCAAACCAAGGATCATCCGCGAGGTTGCTGTCCCGCAATGCTGCAGCGAGCTCGATCTTTGCGTAGGCCGCCAAGACCGCCAGCTCGGGCGAGGTGAGTCCTTGTCCCTGCTCCAGCCTCGAGCGCAGCGTTTCAGTGGTGGGAAGTGCTTCCAGATCGCGCTTGAGATCCGCGGACTTCTCCAGCCAGTCCATGAGCCTCTCGTAGCTCGGGCTCCAGTCCGCCACACGCGTGCGGTCATTGAGAAGCAGGATGTTCTGGTCGATGTTGTCCTGCAGGACAAGCCTTCCCACCTCATCGGTCATATCGGCCAGGAAGCCGGCTCTTTCTGCGGCGTCAAGTTTGCCTGCCGCAACCATTCGGTCAACGAAGATCTTGATGTTGACCTCATGGTCAGAGCAGTCCACGCCAGCGGAGTTGTCGATGGCGTCGGTGTTGAGGATGACCCCTTGCAACGCGGCTTCAATGCGGCCCCTTTGCGTCAGGCCCAGGTTGCCTCCTTCGCCCACGACTTTGACGCGCAGGTCCCGGCCATCTACGCGGATGGCGTCATTGGCTTTATCACCCACGGCAGCATGGGTTTCGGAACTGGCTTTGACGTAAGTGCCGATACCACCGTTGTAAAGAAGGTCTGCCGGCGCGAGCAGGATCGCACGGAGAAGTTCCGGCGGGCTCAGCTGAGTAGTTCCGTCCGGCAAACCCAACGCCTTGCGAACCTGCTCCGAAACCGGGATGGTTTTGGCTTGACGTGGGTAAACGCCGCCGCCTTCGCTGATAAGCGTCCGGTCATAGTCGTCCCAGGAAGACCGGGGCAGCTCGAACAACCTCTGCCGCTCCTCGAACGACGCAGCAGCATCAGGTGCGGGATCAAGGAAGATGTGGCGGTGGTCAAAGGCGGCAAGCAACCGGATATGACGGGAAAGCAGCATGCCATTGCCGAAGACGTCGCCGGACATATCGCCAACGCCAACAACCGTGAATTCCTCCGTCTGGGTATCAAGGTCGAGTTCGCTGAAGTGCCGTTTGACTGACTCCCATGCTCCGCGCGCAGTGATGCCCATGGCTTTGTGGTCGTAGCCCACAGAACCGCCGGAAGCAAAGGCGTCACCCAGCCAGAAGCCGTACTCGGCAGCCAGCCCGTTGGCGGTATCGGAGAACGTAGCGGTGCCCTTGTCCGCTGCCACAACGAGGTATGAATCGTCACCGTCGTGCCGGACAACGTCCGACGGCGGCACGAGCCTTTCGCCCTCTGCTGAGGTAACAAGGTTGTCCGTGATGTCCAGAAGGCCCCGGATGAACGTCTTGTAGCTCTCGATTCCTTCAGCCATCCACGCGGCCCTGTCCACCGCCGGATTAGGAAGCTTCTTGGCGAAGAAACCGCCCTTGGCGCCCGTGGGAACGATGACGGCGTTCTTGACGGTTTGCGCCTTGACGAGGCCCAGGATCTCGGTCCGGAAGTCCTCCCGGCGGTCGGACCAACGTAGGCCACCGCGGGCTACCTTGCCGAACCGTAGGTGCACACCTTCGACTCTCGGAGAGTAAACCCAGATCTCGTACATGGGGCGTGGGAAGGGAAGACCCTCAATGGATGTCGGGTCCAGCTTGAAGCTGAGGTAATCCTTGTTTTGGTAGTAATTAGTCCGCAGAGTCGACTCAATAAGGTTCACGAAGGTACGCAGGACCCGGTCCGCATCCAACGTGGCCACCTGGTCAATCGACTCCGCGAGTGCTGTCCGCGCTGCAGCCTGACGTTCGGGCCGTTGCTCTTCGGCAACAGAGGGGTCAAAGCGCGCGGAGAAGAGCTCGTTAAGCCCCCGCGCAACGTCAGGGTTACCCAAGAGCGTGTCAGCGATAAATCCGAACGAGTTGGTGTTGCCCATTTGCCGCATGTACTTGGCGTAGGCGCGGAGCACCACCACTTGACGCCAGTGGATGCCTTCGCGGAGCACCAGCCGGTCAAAGTTGTCCGACTCGACAGCGCCCGTGATGGCTGCGCCGAAGGAATCGCTCAGAAGCTCCCCTGTGGCCAAGGGGTCCACACCCGCAGGGTACTTGAGTCCGAGATCGTACAAGAAGAAGTCGCGATGATCTGAGGTTTCAATTTCGAAGGGCCGCTCATCCAGGACCTCAAGGCCGAGGTTGTGGAAGTAGGGAAGGATTTGGCTAAGGCTCTTGGGCTCCATCAAGTAAAGCTTGACCCGGGCATCCTCTTCCAGGGCATCACCGGCACCCTCGGGAAGATATACGTGGACGCCGGGCCTGATTTGCTTGGTAACCCGTCCTGCCCGCTCTGCCTGCGCCCCGTATTTCTCGAAGCGTTCGATGTCCTCAAGTGCGTCTTCCACTTCGTAGTCGACGCGGTAGCCGGCAGGGAACGCCTCGGCCCATAGCGCAGACAGGACATCGGCGTCCGCGGAAGACCGGTGCTCGCGGAGAACCTCCGAGATGCCTTCGCTCCAGGACCGGGACGCACGCATAAGCCGTTGTTCCAGCTCTTTGACGTCGACTTCGGCCAGTTCAGCTGTGCGGGGCAACCTGATCCGGAAGAAAACACGAGCCAATGCCGACTCAGTGATCCTGGCCTCGTAGTCGATGCTCTCGGCGTGGAACGTTTCGCGAAGTTCCTGCTCGATCCGGAGGCGAACGCTGGTGGTGTATCGGTCACGGGGCAAGTAGACCACTGCTGACATGAACCGGCCGTAGATGTCCGGACGCAGGAACAGCTTGGTCCGCCGACGCTCCTGGAGTCGCTGGATCCCCGTGGCCGTGGCGGCCAGATCGGGAATCTCGATCTGGAAGAGTTCGTCGCGGGGGTACGTTTCAAGGATCCCTAGAAGATCTTTGCCGGAATGGGAGTCGATGGGGAAACCGGCGTTCCGAAGAACAGCGTCCACTTTGTCCCGAACGATCGGAATACTGCGCACGGATCCGGTGTACGCACTTGTTGCGAAAAGTCCGATAAAGCGGCGTTCGCCATTAACGTTGCCCATCGCATCGAAACTTTTGACGCCGATGTAATCGAGGTAGGCGGGTCGGTGCACTGTGGAGCGCGAATTCGCCTTGGTAATCACCAGGGCGCGCTTCTCCCTTGCGCGCTTACGGCCGGCATCGGTGAGGTGCTGGACTTGACGCGTGGTGTCCCCGGCGCGCAGAAGCCCGAGACCGCTGTCCTCACGGAGCTGAAGAACATCCTCACCGTTCTCATCCACGAGGTCGTATTCGCGGTAACCAAGGAACGTGAAGTTTCCATTGTCGAGCCAACGCAAGAGGTCTTGTGCTTGCCTGAGTTCGGCCACTTGCTCAGGGTGGGTGACTCCGCCCAACGCCTCCGCCAGCTCGAGCGCCTTGCTGCGCATCTTGGGCCAGTCCTCTACAGCGGCCCTGACGTCGCCGAGAACGCGCTGGAGCCCGGCGATCAGTTCGTCGCGCGCATCATCACTCACCCGGTCAATTTCGACCGCGATCCATGACTCCATATGTGAGGCGTTATCGCCATCGCCCAGGAGATGGGCGATGCTGGGGAGCGCAGCGGTGTCGCCACTTGATATGCCAACGTTCGAAGGGACCCTTGAAATGCCGCTGAGCTCGCCTGACTCCCGATCCCGGGTGACTACGAACAACGGGTGCATCACTAAACGGATTGCGCAGTTCTGGCGAACAAGTTCTGCATTGACGGAGTCAACGAGGAACGGCATATCGTCAGTAACAATATAAACGACGCTCCGTTCGGGCTCACCGGCGATTTGGACGACGGCGTTTCCGGGTCGACGCGACTGGGCCACATCTCTGTGCTTGGTTGCCCGCGCAATCAAGACCTCAGGTGAATACGCTCGTGCATCCTCCTCTGCAAGGTGTTCATAGTAGTCACCGAAGAACCCTTCACGGACAACTGCTGCATCGGACCGATCCTCCACGCTGGATCCTGACGACATCTACAAACGCCTCCATCACATGTTGATTGCTGCGACTCTGCAGCCCACAACTCGACCCTAGCGCTTTAGGAGGTGCAAAGCTCTGATAGTTCGGCCAAAGGAACTGTCATTTTGCTGGACGGGTGCACAGACCAATGCGGCTATGGCCCTTCTTAAAGCCGAGTCAGGTGCGATTTCCATCAGCACCATGCCTGACCGGAGGGCGGCATCACAGGCCCCGGGGTCAGCTGGTAGATAGGCATCAACCCCTACTCCCGGGCCGTACCGGTCCCAGGCATCGTCCAGTTGCTGGTTGGGCGAATGGCCTACCGCCGAGCGTTTCACCTTGTTCAGCACAACACGGGGGGATACCTCCGGAAGCGCGGATTCAAGCTCCGCCAGGCCCCGTACCAGACGCGGTACTCCAATCGCATCCGCTGCACCTATGGCAAAGACGACATCGGCCATTTCCAAGCTGCGCAGTGTGGCAGCATTCCGGCGCGGAGCCAAAGTGTCGAAGCTAAGCTCTTCATCAGATTCCAAGCAGAAACCTGTGTCAACCACAACATGATCTGCCAATTGCCGGGCCGCATCCAGAACCGTCGAGACGGCCCCCGCCCTGAGTTCGGTCCAACGATCCGCCCTGGTGGTACCCGTGAGAACCCTGAATGTCCCGCCTTTAGTGAAGACGGGACTGGCCACCGCGCTGAGAGCTTCAACGTCGAGCAAGCCTTGGTCCGCCAATCGGCAGGCCTGGGCCATGCCTGCTGACTCATCCAAGAGGCCGAGCACAGCCGATACGCTTGCACCGTAACTGTCAGCATCCACGAGAATGACCGATTTTCCCTCCGCTGCCAGCTCCGCAGCGATGTTAACGGCGAGGAGCGTTCTTCCCGGAGAGCCGATCGGTCCCCACACGGCGATGATCTGACCCCCTCCCCCGGGCGCAGCCTCATCCACAGGGTCCGTCACGGGCATCAACTTCAGGCCCGCCCCTGGATCTGCAAATCCGGCGTCTCGAGCGGGCACAGGCCCGCTTTGTCGGCTCTGGCGACCCACCGCCTCCGAGATTTTGGCAGCGAGATCGGCAGCCTCGATGCCCGTCACAGCCGGTACTGCGCCTATGGAGGACAGTCTCCTGGTCTCAGCCGGATCATCCGTGAGGGCAATGATCGACACACCCACAGCCCCGAGGCGATCAACCAGCGTAGTGGTGAGTTCCTCGCAACCTTCTGCCACGACAGCGGCCACAGCGAGGCCGCTTTGGCAGGCAGCAATAAGTTCAGCAAGCTCCGAACAACGGCGAACCACGGTCACGGGGCCGTGCAATCGCTCCAACCCGCCCACCACTGCCTCCTGGGCAGAACCGACAGTAACAACAGGAATGCTCATCGGACTACGCCTGCGGGATTCCAGACCACTGAGACCTTAGCCTTGTTGGCCAGGGCACCCAGCAATTTTGGCATCTGCTCGTCCGTCACCAGCACCATCACCACAGTGGTTTTGGCCGATCCCAAGGTGGAATTTCCGGCAGTCATCGCGGCAATCTCAGCGCTCGGCAAAAGCAGTTCCGGTTCATCAAAAGCACTGCTGGAACCCGGCATTGAAACCCAGACGTCAACCCTGGCACCTGGAACAGCCTGCGCAGGCAGTTCTTCCTCCATGGCAATGGCCACGGGTTTGCGGTCCAACGCGTCAGCAAGCCCAAGGCTGTCGCGAGGGATCAAGTGATTCTTGCCTATCCGCTGCAGTGCAACTTTGCCCTCTACGAGCCCATGCTCCACAGTAAGGTAGCCGGCTTCGACGTCATCCAAGCGCACCTTGACAATGGAAAGGTCCTCCGGCGTGATCGTCTGGCCTACCGCGATGTCATCCCTGGCCGCGAAAACCTGCGTTGTCCTGTCGGCAGTGCCTACCAAGGCAATGACCCCTGCGATGGAGCCGAGAACCAACAGGATTCCGATAAGTAGCCGGGGATCTTTCCATGACGGCTTCTTTAGCCTGGCGGCGACGCCGGCACTTTGACCCATTTTCCTGCTCCCCCGCTATGAGTTACGGCATGGCAAAAGCGCCTGCCTTCCTATTCTTACCGGCGCGTTTTCGCGGATCCAAAGCCATTGCCCCCAAAAGGGCCGAAACTGTGGATAACTACACCAAACGGCAGCAACGGTGGCAAAATGAAGCCATGCCCCGATTCCTGACTCTTGCGGACGTCGCAGAACAACTTCAAATTAATTCACCTCAGGCCTATGCCTTGGTCCGCAGCGGCGAGCTGAAGGCCATTCAAGTGGGCGGCCGGGGACAGTGGCGCATTGAGGAAAAGATGTTGGAGCAATACATTGAGGATCGCTACGCAGAAGCAGGCCGCATGATCGAAGAGGCCAAGGTCAAGACCGGCCGATCCTAGCCACTGCCGCTGCTGAAGCTCTGGTTGCCCGCTGAACAAAGCGCCGCCAACGAACCGAAGGGGATGGTCATGACCGTTGCTACATTGCCGGCCCTTCGCACTTCGCCGTGCTGGAGGACTGCAAGGTCAAAGTAATCCCGACCCACCCTGTCCATCACTCCCTGCACCTTGTATCCATCACCTGCCGCCACCTTCAGATGAACAACCAACTCAGCGCGGTCCCGCGCCAGCGCCCTTAGCGCAGAAGCGATTCCCAGCGACTGCTGTATCCGCGATTCAGACTTCAGCGCCACTCTCCCCAGGCCTTGGTAAGACAGTATGGAGGAAAGAGGCAACAACCACTGCCGCACCTTCTCCGTCAGAACGAGCCATTCGCTTCCCACGTGGCTCAGCCGTCCACGTAAGACCCGTCCGTCAATGAGGACGACCTTGATTTCCGCTCCCAGGGCTCCACGGAGACGGTCCCCCAGTTCGATGCCTGCGAGCTCAACCCTTGCCCGCTCTGTTATTTCGGCTTCGGCCTCCAAGGCACGCGCATCCGAGAATTGTCCTTCCAAATCGCTGAAGAGAGAGTCCCATCTCATGTGGTCAGACTAGGCTGCATCATAGGTGCGTCGCGAATCCTTGAGGTACATCAGGATTGGAAGTAGACACAACAACGCAAATGTGTTCAGAATGTGTAAATTAGATCAAACTGCATCAAAGTGCATCAAACAAAGCATGGGGGCTTCAGTGGTAAAGGCATGGCGTAGTGACTTCGCCCTCGCAGCATTCGTTTTCGGCTTGGGGATCACCTTAGTAGTTGTAGGTAATATGCTCCTGGCGCAGTGGCAGGATGCTGAGCGGCACAGGCAGAATTTCACCTTCGAACACCTTCTCGGTTTTTCTGCCAGCGCCGCAGGACTGTCGGTTGTCGCATGGTGGGCGCTGACCTTCCTGATAGCCTTCCTGGCCTCGGTGTTGCATCGAACTGGGCGCAGGAAAGGAGCTGACTTCCTCTCCAAGTTCAGTCCGGCCTTTATGTTGCGGCTCGCGGCGGCTGTCATGAGCCTGAATGTTCTGGGCGTAGGCGTAGCCCAAGCGGATATCGTGTCACCTGAGCCAGGCTGGCATAGTGCGTCTCCCCACAACATGGCGCCCGGGCAAGCGGCATGGAAGCCTGGTTCCTTGAATCGGGTGAGTTCCACTCCACCGTTCTCCGAAGACATCCATGCCTCCCGGTCCAATGACCCGCGGTGGCACCCGAGGACTCCCGTACCCGATCCGGGGCTGCTCAGCCGACAGTCGATGCGCTCAACCACCCTACCGGCAGAGGCAGCCGTCGTGGTCAGGGATGGCGATTCGCTCTGGTCTATTGCGGCCTCCAGGTTGGGACCCTTTGCCACCGACGTGGAGGTCGCACGGACGTGGCCCAAGTGGTACTCCGCCAACCGGGCAGTCATCGGAAGCGACCCCGCTGTGCTGCTTGCGGGGCAGATTCTCCAACCACCCGCACCAAGCTAGCCACCCGCACCAAGCCAACAGTGCCGGGCCTACAGTGCCCGCCTTCTTTACAAGGACCGTCCGCTCAGGGGCAAACGTCCACATTCTCAAAACCAATTCCTAGCGTCATCCCAGCAGAAGCCATCGAGCAAAGCGTCCCCACGCTGCAGCTCATGTAGTGAATGCCAGAGGTATGACCATGACCCTTGCAACAACAACCCGACCAGCAAAGCGTACGAGCACATCACGTACAACACCTGCGATCGGCCAGGGCACACCGGACATCGACGTCCGACTCGTTGCCCGGAGCATTGCGCAGGCAGCCCTGGAAGTACTGGCAGGCACCCGCCCTGTGCACCAACTCTCCCGCTCACTGGATTCGGACTGCTACGTGTCCCTCCAGCATCGTGCAGCATTGACGCGAAAGCACGCAGCCAGAAGCCGAGGTACTTCTCAACCGCACCGCAGTCCCATGGTCCGTTCCGTTCGGGTCTGTTCCATTTCCGCATCCATTTGTGAGGCAAGCATCGTAGTGGCGGAAGAACAGCGGTGCCGTGCCGTTGCCATGAGGCTGGAGCGGCTGGATGGAGTTTGGCAGGTTACCGCGTTGGAAATTGGGTAGGCACAACCAGTCAAAGCCTCGGTATTAGAAGGGTGAAGCCCGGACGTTTAGTCCGGGCTTCACCCTTTTAAGAGGTCACATAACGGTAGCGGGCTAGCGACGCTTCTTCTTTGCCTGTTTCCGCTGGTCCTGGCTCGCCGCTTTGGCAGGATTGCCTGAGCGTCCAGATGCCCGCCCCTCGATGCGTGTCTGAGTCGCCCCATCTTCTCCAGGCGCGGTGTACTGGAGCTGTGCAGGCTTCTCCGGCGCTTGAAGGCCGGCCGCGCGGATTTGCGGATCGTGATGCTCTGTATGTGCGCCCGAGGCCGAATCGTCTGCTACTACAACGTCTTCAGCCGGTGTTACTTCAACTTCGAGGTTGTAGAGGAAGCCAATGCTTTCCTCGCGAATGGCTTCCATCATGCTTTGGAACATGACAAACCCTTCGCGCTGGTATTCCACCAGGGGATCGCGCTGGGCCATTGCACGGAGCCCGATTCCCTCTTTGAGGTAGTCCATCTCGTAGAGGTGTTCCTGCCATTTGCGGCCAAGGACCGAGAGGACCACCCGGCGCTCAAGCTCGCGCATGCTCTCGGAGCCGATGGCTTCTTCCCGCGCCTGATAAACAAGGCGGGCGTCGGAGAGGATCTCCTCCCGCAGGAACTCTGCAGTGACCCTGGACTTACCGCCTGCCTCGTCAATGATTTCCTCGGAAGTCACGGTTGCCGGGTACAAGGTCTTGAGGTTTGCCCACAGCTGGTTGTAATCCCAATCGTCGCCGGACCCCTCGGCAGTCGCGGCATCAATGAGCGAGTTGATGGTGTCTTCCAGGAAGAACTGGACCTTTTCGTGCAGGTCATCGCCTTCAAGGATCCTACGACGGTCACCGTAAATGGCTTCACGCTGGCGGTTCAGGACGTCATCGTATTTGAGGACATTCTTGCGCTGCTCTGCGTTGCGGCCCTCTACCTGGCCTTGGGCCGATGCGATGGCACGGGACACCAGCTTCGACTCCAGCGCGACATCGTCAGGCACGGAGCTGTTCATGAGTCGTTCGGCCGCACCTGAGTTGAACAACCTCATGAGGTCGTCCGTCAGGGAGAGGTAGAACCGGGATTCACCGGGGTCGCCTTGGCGTCCGGAACGTCCACGTAACTGGTTATCGATCCGCCGGGACTCGTGGCGCTCGGTGCCAAGGACATACAAACCACCAAGGTCCAAAACTTCTTCGTGCTCGTCCTTGACCGCTTGTTTGGCTGCGGCCAAGGCCTCCGGCCACGCGGCCTCGTACTCTTCCGAGTTTTCTTCAGGATCCAGCCCGCGCTTGGCAAGTTCGGCAATGGCCGTGAACTCGGCGTTGCCGCCGAGCATGATATCCGTACCGCGGCCCGCCATGTTGGTTGCAACGGTAACTGCGCCCTTGCGCCCGGCTTGAGCCACGATGGACGCTTCCCGCGCGTGGTTCTTGGCATTCAAGACTTCATGACGGATGCCTTCTTTGGCCAAGAGCTTTGAGAGGTACTCGCTCTTTTCAACACTGGTGGTACCTACGAGGACGGGCTGGCCCTTCTCATGCCGTTCAGCGATGTCCTGAACGACAGCATCGAACTTAACCACCTCATTCTTGTAGACGAGGTCCGGCTGATCGATGCGCTGCATGTCGCGGTTTGTGGGGATGGGTACGACGCCGAGCTTGTACGTGCTCATGAACTCTGCGGCTTCGGTTTCGGCAGTACCGGTCATACCAGCCAGCTTGGAGTACATGCGGAAGTAGTTCTGGAGTGTCACTGTGGCGAGAGTCTGGTTCTCTGCCTTGATCTCTACATTCTCCTTGGCCTCAATGGCCTGGTGCATACCTTCGTTATAACGACGCCCGGCAAGGATTCGGCCGGTGTGCTCGTCAACGATCAGGACCTCGCCGTCGAGGATGACGTAGTCTTTGTCCCGCTTGAAGAGTTCTTTGGCCTTGATCGCATTGTTGAGGAAGCCGATCAGCGGGGTGTTGGCGGATTCGTAAAGATTCTGAATACCAAGGTAGTCCTCTACCTTTTCAATGCCGGCTTCCAGCACACCCACGGTTCGCTTTTTCTCGTCGACCTCATAGTCGACGTCGGGCTGCAATCGGAGGACCACTTTGGCAAATTCGCTGTACCACCGGTTGGTGTCACCTTGCGCGGGACCGGAAATGATCAGGGGTGTGCGTGCTTCATCGATCAGGATGGAGTCGACCTCATCCACGATCGCGAAGTTGTGCCCGCGCTGGACCAGTTCACTGGCATCCCAGGCCATGTTGTCGCGCAGATAATCGAAGCCGAATTCGTTGTTAGTACCGTAGGTGATATCAGCGGCGTACTGCTCCCGGCGCACAGTGGGGTCCTGGTTGGACAGGATGCAACCACTGCTAAGTCCAAGGAACCGGTAGACCCTGCCCATGAGTTCGGACTGGTACTCGGCAAGGTAGTCGTTCACGGTGACAACGTGGACACCCTTGCCCGAAAGCGCATTGAGGTAGGCAGGAGCTGTGGCAACAAGGGTTTTGCCTTCACCGGTTTTCATTTCCGCGATGTTGCCAAGGTGTAGCGCGGCGCCACCCATGAGCTGGACATCGAAGTGCCTCATTCCCAAGGTCCTTGAGGAAGCTTCGCGGACAGCGGCGAAGGCTTCCGGGAGGAGTGCTTCCAAGGTTTCGCCATCTTGGTGACGGGACCTTAGCCGGTCCGTTTCCTCACGGATTTCAGCGTCCGAGAAGGACTTGAAAGTGTCTTCCAGGGCATTGATGGAATCGGCATAGTTCCGCAGTGTCTTGAGTGTCTTTTTGTCACCCGTGCGGAGAAGTTTTTCGATTAGTGATGCCACGTGAAATTGCTCCCAGTCTCATGCTGCCGAATTCTGGCTGTTTCAGTCTACGGGAGAGACCAGCGCCACGTTGCCGGGTTCACCTCTGAGCGGACTGTCCGACTGGAGCTGCTCTCCCGGGACAACACCATCTTTTGCCAAGGCCTCGGACACCGCCCGGGCGAGGTCCCCTACCGGCCAGACCACCACTTCTTGAAGGCCAAGCCAGGTAGCCATGAGCCTGAGTTCCGCGGCAAGCTCGACGGCGGTATCCGCCGGCGCGTTCAGCTCACCAAAAGCGGAGCGCACCAGAAGCTGACGGGATGCCCGGTCCGCCTTCAAATCCACTCTGGCAACGATTGCTTCCCCGAGCAGGAACGGCAGGACGTAGTAACCGAAACGCCGTTTGGCAGCAGGCGTGTAGATCTCAATCCGGTAGTGGAATCCGAACAACTCTTCCAGCCTCCGCCTTTCGAAGACCAGGGAATCAAAGGGGCTGAGAAGTGCGCGGCCTGTGGCCTTCCGCGGCAGAGTGGCGGCTACATGCTGGAAGGTTTCCCTGTCCCATCCGCGAACCTTTACGCGTTCAAGGCGGCCCGCACGGACCAGGCGTTGCACTGATGCTGCACCCGCTTTCAAGGGGGTACGGAAGTAGTCGGAGAAGCACCGCACCGTGCCAATGCCGTGGGCTTGTGCGGCTGCATCCATCAGACGGTCAAGGGACGCTTCAGCATCGACGTCGATCGGTTGGGCGTCTGGAACAACCCGTGAGATGAGGGTGTACTTTCGTTCGAATTGCGAAGTCCTGGAAGCCGCGGAAATCCTGCCTTCCTCGAAGAGATGCTCCAGGACCCGCTTGACGATGTTCCAGTTCCAGCCCCAGTTGTCCCGCTCCGGGTCCTCTTCATGGCCGAGCTCTGCAGTCAGCTCGGATGCTGTCATGGGTGGTCCTGCAGTGAGGGCCATCAGGATACGGTCTTCCATGTCCTGCCGTACGGCGGGATCAAGCCGCCCCGCTCCGACCCAGGCCCGCTTTTGCCATATGAGCAGATCGTGGAAGTGTTCGGGGCGGATAAAGCTGGCCTCGTGTGCCCAGTACTCCATCATTTTGCGCGGTTTGCGGCTGGCCATCGATTGAAGGATGAGGGGATCATAGTTGCCCAGCCGGGAAAAGAACGGGAGATAGTGGCTGCGGGCCACAACGTTGACAGAATCGATCTGGACGAGCTGGAGCCGGGCAAAGGTCCGGCCCACAGCCCGTGAAGTCACGGGGCCTGCGGGCCGGGCTTTTGCCAATCCTTGAGCTGCCAATGCGATCCGCCGTGCCTGTGAAAGGCTCAGCGAAGCGGTCATTGAAGTCCCTTCGTGGCTATGGTGAAGCTTTACTTGGCGGTGGCCGCCTGATCATCAGAGCGGTAGGCGTGGATCTTCTCTTCCACGGCTTCCTCGCCGGGCTCGCAGGTGGAGTCGAGGGTAATCACACCATAAGTCCAGCCACTGCGCCGGTATACAACCGAAGGCGCGTTCGTTTCCTTGTCCAGGAACAAATAGAAATTGTGTCCGACAAGCTCCATGTTGTCCACAGCGTCATCGAGGGTCAGCGATGCGGCAGGGAAAACTTTCCGGCGGATCAGCACAGGTGAGTCGCCTGCCGGAATGTCGTTCTCAATATCGTACGGAGACCGCTCATCGAGCGCCGGTGCGGACTCGTGGTGATTGCTCGCCTCGACGTACAGCGGCTCACTCGCGCTGGCTGGCTCAAGTGTTGCCGTAGCTTCCCGCACAGCCTTTGGCGTGTGGCGGCCGTGGTGCACCTTTTTACGGTCCTTCGCCCGACGAAGCCTCTCAAGCAGCTTGTTGTACGCGAGATCGAAGGCAGCAAACTTGTCAGCGGCTGTGGCCTCGGCACGGATAACAGGGCCCCTGCCCAGGACAGTCACTTCTACGGTGAGCTCGCCAGGCGTCTGCCTTGGATTGGTTTCCTTGGAAACCTTTGCGTCAACCCGCTGGACCTTATCCCCCAGCGATTCAATCTTTGAGATTTTTTCGCCGGCATATTCGCGAAAGCGGTCAGAAACTGTCAGATTTCGTCCGCTGATCATGAACTCCATGGTGCCCTCCAAATAACTCAGGTGACACGACAACGGCGCTGTTGGGGGCTTGTCTGACGGACAGTCGAGCCCCTTTCCGAGCCGCTATCGACAGGTACATCTTTTTCTTGGTACCCACAACCGACGTTAGTTCATCGCCACCGGTTATTCATCCTTTAGCCACTTATTTTTTCATTGAGTCTTAATGACTGATGCGGGGTCGTCCACGGCAGCGATGGAAGCGTAGGCTGGTGGCCTCGTGGCTGCGAGCACAACAGCGCCGGAGACCACGCCTCCGGCTGCCGTGACCGCCCGTGCTGCTTCAGCGAGCGTCGCGCCGGTGGTTAGGACATCATCAACAAGAATGCACTTCCGGCCCTTCAACTCGCCGGTTCGTCCGCGCCGTAGTCTCATGGATCCTCTGACCCGGCGGGCACGTTCACCCCTTCCCAAGCCCTTTTGACCTCCACCTCCGTGCTCCACGGCCGCATGTCCGGAGACCTCGTCAATAAGCCGGCCAGTCACCTGTCGGATAGCGTCGGGGCCAGCCATGAGTGCCGGCGGCTCCCCTGATTTACGCAGCACGTCAAGAATTGGACATAGGGGCAGCATCCGGCGCATGCGAATGAAAAACAGCAGGAGATGTACAGGGCTGAAGCCTCGCTTGCGGTAAGCCTTGCCGCTGCTGGGGACGGGAACCAGGCAGTAGCCGGAGCGGCCACCAATGGCGGTCTTCACGGCTTTGCTTAGGCAGGGAGCCAGGACAGCGGCAAGACGCCACTGCCCATGGTGTTTAAAGGCGAGGAGGCTCCGGGCCAGCTCATCCCGGTACGGCCCCGCCGCCACCACCCCGATCTTTGCTTTTCCATCGACATCAAGCAACGCGGGCGATTCCAGTTCGGCCCGGAACGGCTGCTTGCACAGCTGACGGACCCTCCTTGCGCAACTGTCGCAAAGCACTGCATCTTCCCTCCCGCAGGAGACACAGTCCATAGGGATGAGCACGGCCAGCAGATCAACCAGGGTGCCCTGCAGCGTGGCGATTATCCTGCCTGTTCTTCGGGGGTCCGGACCACGACGACGCGCGCCAACATGTTGGGGCATGTTCAAGTCGGGATCGAATCGGCGCAAGTGATGGCTAATGAGCCACAGGTCAAGGAAAAAGGAGGTCACCCTCCCAGTCTGAACGTGCAGGCCCTACCCCGGGAGGGCCTGTAGCCCGACATGTGGATAAGTGAAGCAGGCCCGTTCCCGGGAAGTCAGCCCGGGAATGCCGGCTCGGTAGGTCCTTTCAGCTGGAGCTCCCAGCCATTTCCAACTCGTTGGAAAATACCGGCAGCCGACTGTCCGTAAATTTGCTCGGCACCGTTTCCGACGCTGAGGCTGGTTAGTCCGTCCCAGGGTGCCAGTTGCTGCGGTTCACCCGATGCCAGCGACAAGAGCTCCGGAACCACCGTTGCAGTAGCCGAGCCGGACATTACAGCTACCGTCGACCCGTTGACCCACGCGCCTTGGTCAGCGGCACTGTTGCTGAGCAGGGTGATAGGAGCAGTGAGGTCCTTTGGAACACCGTCCGGGTTCCGGACTATGCCCGTAATCTGCACGGCGGACTTACCGTTTGCCTCGGAAATCACAAGCGCCCTTGTTCCTTCGCGGGAAACCCTGAAGTCCTTCACCGTTCGTCCGGTGAGCCAGGCCGGCGTCATGGTGACGCTGGGAATTGCGGCACCGGCAGCTATGCCTGTGGGCTTGTAAGCCACCACTTCGGCAACACCGGTGGCACCAGGGCCCGCTGTCCACACCCAATCGTGCGGGCTGAAGGAGGGACCGGTGAGAGTGCTTCTGGTGGTAAGTTGCCGCGGGGCCTGCCCCGGTTCGATGGAGTAAAGAGTGGTTTTGTCCCCATTAAGAAAAGCAGCAGTCTGGGAGACCGGCGACTCTGCGGGCGAATGCGGACCGAGACCGGCAACCGACGCTATGTCCGGCAGCGGCGTGACCCTGTTGTTCTCGTAGCGCACCAGATCGCCGTTGTTCACAGCGATCTGGCGGGCCGGGACACTTTTGTCCAGCACCGGAGGCAGAACAGTCCCGTTGTCTTCAACGCGTACCAGATCCTGATCAGCGCGGAGCTGAACGTTGATGACATCCGGCTGACTACGGAAAGTCAAAGCCAACTGGTTTTGCATCCTCTGGCGGTCCTCGGCGGAGGCGTCAAAAAGTTCCTTGGCAGAGAGGTCAACTTGCGCCGCACCGGAGACAACCGGCACCGATTCCCGGGCGAGTTTCATCCCGGAGGGGAAGGCACTGACTACTGCCCCTCTCAGATACGGGGCCGGGCCGGCAAGCAAAGCACTGGTCATGGACTTGACGGTGTTCTTCTTAATGAACCACCGGTAGTCCGGTACCGCGTAGGTAAACGTCGGGTCATAGAAGTAGATGGGATTGGCCCCATAGATCACCTTGAAGGTTTCCTCCGGGATGGCCGTGCCATCAGGCACCTTGGAAATCCGCCATTCTCCCTCCACCTGCTCGAGCGTTATGGGAATGGTTTCCTTGGTGCCGGGAGGAAACTGGGTTGCCACACCATCGGCGTCCACTGAATATGCGAGGTCGAGTTCATAGAGGTACTCGTTCTCCCCCGCTGCTTTAACCACGTGTGCCTCTCGAAACACCAGGGCCCGCTTGTCCGGCTTCCACGTCACGGACTGCGCTTGCGTCAGGTACTGCCGGGCCACCGGGTAGTCATCCTCATAACCGCTGCCGGCCATGTAGAAATCCTCGATCACAGTCTCGGGACTGGAACCTGCCCGCGGAGCAGCAGGGAAAAAGACAGGTGCATTGGGGTTGCCGGCGCCTTCGTCTTTGCTCTTGCCGACCGGCCCGGAGCGGGGAATTTGTGCGCAGGATGCCAGCAGGACCATCAGCACAGTAAACAGCGCGACCACTGCCCTCCTGCGCCCTGAACTCAGCGGTCTCACGAGCTACCCCTCGCTGCGTCGTCGCCAGGCACGGCTTGCCCGCCGAGGGTTTGGGGCCGGGGCAGAGTGCTTCCGGATTCCGGGCCCAGCACGAGCATCTGCCGTTCGCTTGCTGATCCGGGAAATTCGATGTCCGCAGGTTCGAGCTGAAGCGGAGACTTCACAATGGTGCCGCCTTGCCGCAGTGGAAGCGTCAAGCGGAAGTTCGAGCCGGACCCTTTTCGTCCCCATGCCTGCAGCCAGCCGTTGTGAAGCTTGGTGTCCTCAGCAGCGATGGAAAGACCCAGGCCGCTGCCCCCGGTGGTGCGGGCACGTGCAGGATCTGCCCGCCAAAAACGGTCGAAGACTCTGGCTGCCTCGGTCTGGGTCATTCCGATGCCGTGGTCCCGCACGGACACTGCAACTGCATCATGGTTGGCCGCAACGGAAATATGAATTGGTTTCCCCTCGCCGTGTTCCAGGGCGTTGAGCAACAAGTTACGGAGAATGCGGTCAATCCTGCGGGAATCCATCTCCACGATGATGCTCTTCTGGCGCGCATTCAGCCGCACTTCCGAGCCGTACTCCGCGGCTACCGGAGCAGCGCCTTCCATGACATGGGAGACCACTTGGAAGATGTCCTGTGGTTCCGCGTCAAGAACGGCGGCACCGGCGTCAAAGCGTGAAATCTCCAGCAAGTCTGAAAGGAGGGACTGAAAGCGCTCAACCTGGTGGTAGAGCAACTCTGCGGACCTCTTGTTCATGGGGTCGAAATCTTCACGGGCATCGAACAGGACCTCAGCAGCCATGCGTACCGTTGTGAGCGGGGTACGCAGTTCATGGGACACATCGGAAACAAAGCGTTGTTGCATCTGCGACAAGGTGGCCAACTGGGTGATCTGTTCCTGGAGGCTTGCGGCCATGTGGTTGAAGGACGCGCCCAACCTCGCGACTTCGTCTTCCCCCTTGACCACCATGCGTTCCTGCAATTGGCCGGCAGCGAGCTTTTCAGACACCACGGCAGCGTGGCTGACCGGACTGACAACATTGCGGGTCACGTACCAGGCAATGGCACCGATCATGAGGACCAGGGCCGCCCCGCCCGCCCACAGCACATTCTGGATCTCGTCCAGTGTTTGTTGAGCGGTATTGAGATCGTAAATCAGGTACAACTCGTAGGCCGTTCCATTGAACGTGACCATATTTCCCACGGCGATACCGGGTCTGTCCTCATTTCCCACGGGGAACTGTGTCGAGGCCCAGAACTGCTGTTTACCGCCGCTTTGCACGGCCTTTCGCAACTCGGGGGGAATCACTCGAACGGTCAGCTGGTCCGAAGCGCGCGACTCAACCCAGCGGTTGCGGGGTTTTGTTTGTTCCGGAGCCGCTTCGAAGACATACCTGCGCTGGATGACCGAGCCACGGCCTTCCACGGCAGTCAAGGTGTCATAGACCAAGGTGATGACACTTGACTGATCGGTGACCTGGGCGCCGTCGAACGTGTCCTGGACCTGCTTGACGTTGAAGCGTGACTCGGATTCCGCCTGGGCCAGCCGCTCCTGAAAGAGGTTGTTGGCAATTTGGTTGGACAGGTATGCGCCCACAATCGCAAACGAGGTCACCGCCAGCAGCAATGTGGTCAGGACCGTTCGGAACTCCAAAGACCGGCGCCAGCGGCGCAGGAGTGAACGCCAAACGAAGCGCAGGCCCGGCCGGATCTGTCGCACGCCAAGAGAAACCAGCCGCGAAACACGAAGAACCAGGATCAGGCCGCGGCGTGTCCAGATCCGCGCCCTGGAAAGGAACCAGGAGAGACTCCGGACGTTCCTGCCGGGCAGCGTATCTGGCGTGACAGGATGCTCCGGCGACGCTTCCTGGTGCTCAGCGGAAGCTTTCGGGGACTCTGACGGTGCCGGGGTCACTTGATGGACACCGGCCGGACCGGGATTGTTGGTCGCCGGGCCTCCGCCCTCCGTGCCGGTCTTGCCGACCGGGGACTCAGGAACCTGCTTTATATCCGACACCACGCACCGTCAAAACGACCTCGGGCGCTTCGGGATCGCGTTCAATTTTGGAGCGCAGCCGCTGGACGTGGACATTGACCAGTCGCGTGTCAGCGGCGTGGCGGTATCCCCACACCTGTTCGAGCAGAAGTTCGCGTGTGAACACCTGCCACGGCTTCCGTGCCAAAGCGACCAGAAGATCAAATTCAAGGGGCGTCAACGAGATCCGTTCTCCGCCCCGGGTCACCAAGTGACCTGCGACGTCGATGGTGACGTCTGCAATACGCAGGGTTTCAGGGGCCTTCTGGTCACCGGGCCGAAGCCGTGCGCGGACCCGCGCTACAAGTTCAGCAGGCTTGAAGGGTTTGGGCACATAATCATCTGCGCCGGATTCAAGACCGCGGACCACGTCCGAAGTGTCAGACTTCGCAGTGAGCATGACGATGGGTACGTCCGATTCGCCGCGGATTTGCCGGCACACCTCAATCCCGTCCGAGCCCGGGAGCATCAGGTCCAGGAGCACGAGGTCCGGCTTCGAGGAGCGGAAGACCTCCAAAGCTTGGCCGCCGTCTGCGCAGAACACCGGCTCGAAGCCATCATTGCGCAGGACGATGCCAATCATCTCTGCAAGTGCTTCGTCGTCGTCAACTACCAGAATGCGTGCCTTCATAGTTATATATTCCCTTATCGCCAAGTCTTTGTCCCGTTGGGCGCGGCGCACGGCATGGCGCCCGCGGAGCACTTCCACCGTACTGCACCCATCACTCACTACCCCCGCGAGGGACGTTTGGGCAGCAGTGCTATGTGGGACGACGGCGGGACTATAGGCTGGGTGCGAAGGTCCGTTTGGGGGACGTCGGGAGTCGGCGGGCCGGATCTTATGGGGAGGGAAACGTGTCACAACCAGAGCATGGCCAGAATCCGCCGCCGGGTGGTCAAGCACAGTGGGGTGGTCAACCACAGTGGGGTGGTCAACCACAGTGGGGTGGTCAACCGCAATGGGGATCTCCCCAAGGTTGGGCTGCGCCGCAGGGCGGCGGACACAATCATTCAGGCCAGCCTCCTGCGGGATGGCCAGCAGGACCACCCTACGGTCAACCTCTCTACGTAGCTCCCCCTAAGCCGGGAGTCATTCCCCTTCGGCCGCTGCAGTTCGGTGAGATCCTTGACGGCTCTTTCCAGACGATCCGCCGCAATGCTGCCTCCATGTTTGGCTCCGCGCTGATTGTACAAGCCCTCGGAGCAATCCTGATCGGCCTTGTCACGGTGGGTATGGTCCAGATGTCGACGTCCTTGGAATCCGTCAGTTCGGAAGCAGAGTTTACCGACGCGATGGGCCCCTTCTTGGCCTTCATGGCAGGCACCCTGGGGGTTTCGGTGTTGATCGGGTTCCTGGGATCCGTGCTTCAAGGGGTTCTGGTGGTGCCTGTCTCGCGCTCTGTGCTCAACCGGCGGACAGGTTTCAAACAGATGTGGAAGCTTGCGATCCCCCGCATACTGCCGCTGCTGGGCGTTGCGGCGCTGCTGACCTTGGGTGGCTTGCTCGCCGTTGCCGCGCTGATCGGGATTTCGATCTTGTTGTTTACAGCCATGGGGCCGGCCGCGCTGCTGATCGTCCTGCCATTGGGTCTGGGAGCGGTTGTGGCCTTCCTGTGGATCGGCCTGAAGTTGATGCTGGCCCCCGCCGTGATCGTGGTGGAACGGACCGGCGTTTACGACGGCCTGCTCCGGTCCTGGCAGCTGACAAAGAACAACTGGTGGCGCATCTTCGGCATCACCTTGGTGGTAGCCATCATGGTCGGAATCATCGCCCAAATTGTCCAAATTCCTGTTTCTTTGGTCTCTGCCGCAGTCGGTGGTGTAGTTGCTCCGCATCCGGACCCCGATTCGATGACCTCCACCTTGATTTTGACTACCGTGATTTCCACGGCAATCGCAGCGTTGGTGGGTTCCGTGACGTTCGCCTTTCAAGCGTCTGTATCCGGCCTGATCTATATGGACCTTCGTATGCGGCGGGACGGCCTGGACGTTGAATTGATGAGATTAATGGAAACCGGTTCCGATCCTGAAGGCATCCCCGGCGGACCTTCCACTGTGCCCGGCAACACCGGAAACACCTCCTGGCCACCGAGCGGCGGACAGTTTCCATCCACTCCCCCCGGGCAGCAACCTCTCGCATGAGAGCAGCAGCAATCGGGATTTTTTCGTCATTGGCCTTGATGGAACCGCCTGTCACACCGGATCGGGACGAAGCGCGACGCTGGGCTGTTGAGGAGCTATCCAACCCCCGGTACCCGGACGCAACGCCCGGCTGGCTTGAACAGATGTGGCGGGATTTCATGGATTGGCTTTCATCTTTGGATGGTGGATCAGGGGCCGGCCCTGATTTTGCTGTCCCCTTGATGGTGCTTCTGGCTTTGGTGCTCATTGTCGCTGCCATCATCTTCGTGCGGCCGAGGCTTAACGCCCGGCGGGCTAAGGAGTCCGGCGACCTCTTCGGAGACGACGACACTGTGGACGCCGCGGGCTACCGTACGCGGGCGGCGTCAGCAGCCGACGGCGGCAACTGGTCTGCCGCCGTCGTCGATCAGTTCCGTGCTTTGGTCCGTTCCGCAGAAGAACGGGACATCATTGATGCTCGAGCCGGCCGGACCGCAGATGAAGCCGCCGCTCAGCTGGGCGGAGTTTTTGGCACGGCGCAAGCCAAACTGATTGACGCTGCCGGTATTTTCGACGCTGTGCGGTACGGCGAGCACCCGGCAGCACGTACGGACTACGAGTCGGTCCGCCAATTGGACGCTGAACTTCTTACACTGAAGCCTGACTTCGCAGGACAGGCCAATACCGGATTTGCGGTACCCCGATGACAATCAAGGAACCCCTGGTACGGGAGAACGCTGCGCCCCCGGGACGTTCAGCCGGGCAAGGCTTCAAAGCCTGGTTCCGGAAACACTTGGTATGGATTGCCCTGGGAGCCCTGCTTGTTGGCTTAGTGATTTTCCTCGCCATCGATTCCGTTGCCGGTGCCACAGACTCCCGGCGATTATCCGCACGGAACCCGGCACCGGATGGCGGCATGGCGGTGGCGGAAATCCTGGGACGCCACGGTGTATCCGTCACGCCGACAGAGACGTTCGAGGACACGTTGGATGCGCTGGCAACCAGGGATGACACAACGGTCTTCCTCTTCGACGCGCAGGGCTTCCTTGAACGATCCCAGCTTGAGGAGATCACAGCAGCCGCAGACCGTGTTGTGGTGGTTACCCCGCGGCTGAGGACACTCAATGGGCTCACTGATGAAATCCGCCCCGGCGGCGTGGTTCCGGAAGCGACACAGAACATTGAACCCGGCTGCGACCAGGATGACGCCCTGGAAGCGGGCCGGGTAACTGCGCAGGGCTCCGTCTTTTCAGGGCCTGTCGTTTGCTACTCCCCGCGTGGAACCGGACCCGGGCTGTATGCGGAAACGGCCGATGGCAAGGTCATTGTTCTGGGCAGCAGGGAGCTCATGGACAATCAACACCTGGCGCTGGAGGGCAATGCCGCCCTCGCCCTCCGAACGTTGGGGAATAACACCGACCTCGTGTGGTACATCCCCGGCGTGGGAGATATCCCGGCGTCCAATGCGAGCCCCACGCTTAACGAACTTGCGCCACGGTGGCTTGCCTTTGCGGGACCGTGGCTGGGCTTCGTGGCCCTGCTGGCCATCGCATGGCGGGGTAGGCGCATGGGTCCCCTGGTTTTTGAACCTCTGCCCGTGGTGGTCAAAGCCGCCGAAACAGCAGAAGGCCGTGCACGTCTGTACCAAGACTCCAGGGCTGTGGAAAGAGCCGCCCGGAACCTGAGGGCAGGAACCCTGTCACGGCTGGCCAAGCACTTCAACCTGGGACCTGACGCCACCACCGAAGCACTTCTGGACACAACAGCCCGCCACGTAGAGCTGCCTCCCACCGAGATCCGCTCCGTCCTGATCGACTTCAGGCCGCAAAGCGAAGGACAACTGGTGCAGTGGGCACAACGAATTGAACGAATCGAACAGGAAGCGATCGCCCGATGAGCAGCCACACGGACAGCAACAGCCACTATGCGGATACGACGCCCCAGCCGGACACCCTGCAGCCGGAGGCACCCCCGCAAGGAACGACCAGCCAGAGGCAGCCCCTCGAGGATCCGGCGCGGCAGTCGTTGCTCAATGTCAGGAACGAGGTAGGCAAAGCTGTAGTTGGTCAGGATGCCACCGTAACCGGCATGCTGATCGCCCTGCTTTGCGGGGGACATGTTCTCTTGGAAGGCGTCCCCGGCGTTGCGAAGACCCTCTTGGTCCGGGCTTTGTCTACGGCGCTGAGTCTGGATACCAAACGCGTCCAGTTCACACCGGACCTCATGCCTGGTGACGTCACGGGATCTTTGGTCTACGACTCCCATACCTCAGAGTTCACTTTCCGTGAGGGCCCGGTGTTCACCAACATCATGCTGGCCGACGAGATCAACCGGACTCCGCCGAAGACCCAGGCATCACTCCTGGAAGCAATGGAAGAACGCCAGGTCTCCGTCGATGGCGTGTCCCGTCCGCTGCCGAGTCCCTTTATTGTTGCGGCAACCCAGAATCCTGTGGAGTACGAGGGCACCTATCCCCTGCCGGAGGCGCAGCTGGACCGCTTTCTCCTCAAGCTGACCATGCCGCTGCCCGGGCGGGCTGAGGAGATCGAAGTCATCCGACGTCACGCCGCTGGATTCGATCCGCGTAATCTGTCCGCAGCCGGCGTGCGGCCGGTGGCCGGCGCCGTCGAGCTTTCCAACGCCCAGGCTGCCGTTGAGCAGGTGGCTGTGGCCCCGGAAATCCTCGCTTACATCGTTGACGTCGTCCGCGCCACGAGGTCTGCGCCGTCATTCCAACTCGGCGTTTCGCCCCGCGGGGCCACCGCGCTGCTCAAAACGTCCAAGGCATGGGCCTGGTTGTCCGGCAGGTCTTTTGTCACCCCGGACGACGTCAAGGCGTTGTCCTTGCCTTGCCTGAGGCACAGGGTTGGCCTGCGGCCCGAAGCCCAAATGGACGGGATCGTGGTGGACGATGTCCTGGGCAGCATTCTGGCCTCCGTCCCGGTGCCCCGGTGATCACGGGACGTCGCCGGCCAAGGGGGCTTGAGTGGCCATAACGGGTCGTTTTGTGTTGCTGGCCCTTCTGGGTCTGGTTCCGTTGGTGGCTTTCCCCACCTGGAGCACCGTGCTGGTTGTTGGTGCGGGACTGGTTCTTGTGCTGGTCTTGGATGTGGTGCTGGCGGCTTCGCCCGCTCAACTTGCCCTGGATCGCATCCTGCCGGGAAACGTCACCCTCGAGGGCAAAGCGGACTCCGTCTTGACTGTCACAAACCCCACCAAGCGCAAGCTGCGGGCCGAGGTGAGGGATGCCTGGCAGCCTTCCGCGGGGGCCGTCAATCCTTCGCAGTCCCTTGTAATCCCGGCCGGTGAGCGTCGCCGCATGACAGTAACCTTGGTTCCCAGCCGACGCGGGGACCTCAAAAGCCCCCACGTGACCATCCGCTCCATGGGTCCTCTGGGCATGGCGGCAAGGCAGCGAACACGCATCCTGCCCGGCCAGCTGCGGGTCCTCCCACCCTTCCATTCCAAGCGCCATCTTCCTTCCAAACTCCGGAAGCTGCGGGAGCTGGACGGCAAGGCGGCTGTGCAAATCCGCGGGGCCGGCACCGAGTTCGATTCACTGCGCGACTACGTCCGCGGCGACGACGTCCGGTCCATTGACTGGCGTGCTACCGCGCGCCGCACCTCTGTTGTGGTACGGACGTGGCGCCCGGAGCGAGACCGGCGAGTGGTGATTGTTCTTGATACTTCACGGACAGCTGCGGCAAGAATCGAGGATGAACCACGGCTGGATACCGGAATTGAGGCGGCCCTGCTACTCGCAGTACTGGCCGAGCGCGGGGGCGATCGCGTGGACTTCCTCGCCTACGACCGCAGACTGCGCGCACGGGTGGAATCGGCGTCCAAGGGGAATTTACTGGGTCAGCTCGTTCAGGCCATGGCCCCCTTGGAGGCTGAACTGATCGAGCTCGATTGGCAGCAGGTTCCCGCCCAGGTGCGTGCGGTCTCGGCGCACCGCTCCATGGTGGTGCTCTTAACGGCGCTCGACGGCGGCGCCCCCGAAGAAGGGCTCCTCCCCACGGTGGCCCAATTGTCCCGCCAGCACGTTGTGGTGGTGGCCTCAGTCCGGGATCCCGTGCTCTCTGTCATGAAGGAAGAGCGGACCACCGCCAGTCAGGTGTTCCGTGCAGCCGCTGCCGAGCGTGCGCTGCTGGAACGCTCCGCGGTGATGGTTCAGCTCCGGCAACTCGGAGCCGAAGTGGTGGACGCTGAGCCCCATGACGTTCCCCCACTGCTCGCTGATGCCTATATAAGGCTGAAAGCAGCCGGGCGGCTCTAACGCGAGGATGTAAGTCCGCGCTCCGACAAAAGATATCGCTCCACTTGTGTCCAAGGAAGGACCGCCATGAGTACCCCCATCTACCAACTGGCACTTGGCGAGGAATTCGCCCGGCTTACCCCGGAGCTCCAAGAGTATTTTTCGTTGGCGGCCGGATCCGGCTCCTACGGAGTTGGCCAAGGAGTCTTCGATGTTGTGGGATGCCGGCAGAAGTGGTTGCGGCCGCTCCTTGCGCTAACAGGCAGCGAGGAGGCCTTCTTTCCTGAATATGGAGAGGGCATTGCGTTTCGGATCGAAAACCATGCCCATGTGGATCCCTTCGGACGCCCGGCCTTGACCGCTCGCCGGGAGATCTACTTTCCTCAAGGAACGCGCCTCTTCCACGATACGACCAGTGCCATCCTGCCTGAGGACGGGGATGGAAACGCCCGTTTGGTGGACCACGTGGGCCGATACCGTCGCTTGGTCACTGACCTGGACGTGAGCGTAACTGCCGAGGGCCGGCTCCGGGGTGTGTCCAAAGCCAGCAGGCTTTTGCTGGGCCCCCTGCGCATTCCGCTGCCCGCAGCCCTCGATGCCCGTGCTTATGCCGAGCAGTGGTGGGATAGTGCAGAGGGAAAACACCGCATCCAAGTCAAGGTCATCCAGCCACAAATCGGTCTGGTGCTTGTCTATGCAGGACGCTTCGACTACCGCCTGGTGCCTTATCTGCCGGGAGCAGCCCCGGGCACTGCGCTGCCCCGGTACGCGGAACCGGACCGCTGGGAAAAAAGAATCTGAGGCTTATGGACGTCAGCCCTGAGCCAGCTGGTCCAGTCCGTCAGCCACGTGGGTCAGTTTTTTAAGAACGTCCTTGGCCGTTGACGGAGTGAAGTCCGCCAATCCCGTCGACGGCGTGACGCGGAGTCCGGCTAGTCCGGCGGCAGGAAGGCCCAGTTGGCGCCACGGCTTCCAGATGCTTTCGATGACCTCAGCCGTGCGGGGAAGCTGTGCCCGGGGGTCTGTGGTGGAAAGCGCGCCGGCCCACACACGTTTCCCGTCCTCCACAGCTGCGGCCAACTGC
Organism: Arthrobacter sp. 9V; assembly: GCF_902506065.1. Taxonomy (GTDB): domain Bacteria; phylum Actinomycetota; class Actinomycetes; order Actinomycetales; family Micrococcaceae; genus Arthrobacter. The sequence continues at coordinate 1,449,797 of NZ_LR732912.1, read as the reverse complement.
TCCCACTGCCGGGTTGTCAGGGCCTTCAAGGGCACCGCCACGCCGTCGGCCCCGGCGGCGAGAATCCGCTCGATGGGCGCTTCGATTTCCGGCACGGAAACCACAGTCTCCACGACGCCCGCAGATTTCAGGGCGTCGATCACCACCTTCCAGGCACCTGTGACTTCCTCCCCGGAGATGGATCGTAGAGTTCGGTAACCGCTGGCCGTTGGAATGGTCCCTGCCATGACTGATGCAATCTCCGGCTCGTCAAGCTGAACCACCAGGCGGACACCCGGGACGGCCGCGGCGATTCGGGCCAGGTGCCCTCCGACGCCGGCTGCCAAAGATTCGGCGATGTCCCTGCGGGCGCCGTAATCCAGGAGTGCCCGTTCACCGCTGTGCAGGTGAAGACTTGCCGCGAGGCTCATGGGTCCCAGCAATTGGATCTTGAACTCGCTTGCTGAAACGTCCTCGGCCCCGGCGACGTCGGCCAGAATGTTGATGTCGGTGGACAATGCCGAGCTGGCGCGGCGGGCGTCCTTTCCCGGTCTGTCCACCAGGCGCCAGCCGTGCGGCTGGACGTCGAGTGCCAGGTCAACCAGTAACGAGCCTGTCCGTCCCGCAGCATCCGACCCCACCCCGCGATCCGGCAATTCGGGCAGGAAGGGAAGGTGTGGGTCCCCCAACTCGCCCCGGATGATCCGGGTTGCTTCCGCGGGATCGGTGCCGGGCCACGGCCCCAATGCGGTGGCGCTTGCGCGTACGCCATCGAGTTCGGTCATGGTTTACGCCTGCTGGCTGGAAATCTGGTGATCCTCGGCGATTGCTTCGTGGTGGCGGATCACTTCGCTGATGATGAAGTTAAGGAATTTCTCTGCGAACGCCGGGTCCAGGTGCGCATCCTCGGCGAGTCTGCGCAGGCGTGCAATCTGAGCCGATTCACGGCCGGGATCTCCGGCGGGAAGCTTGTGTGTGGCCTTCAGGATTCCCACTTTTTGGGTGGCCTTGAATCGTTCCGCGAGCAGGAAAACAAGCGTTGCGTCAATGTTGTCGATGCTCGACCGGATGGACAGCAGCTCATCCATGACAGCACGGTCCACGTGGCCGGCCAAGGAGCTCGCTGCCGGGTTGAAGGAATCGGCGTCATGGGAAAGGGCGTTGTTCTGCTCGGTCATGCACCCCAGTCTATGGTGTGGGGCGGTGCCCTCGCGGGTGTTACCTGCCGCCGGATCCGGGGCCGCCAGGGCATCCGTGGTGTTTGCCGGTACGGGACCGCTTCACGCGCAGAAGGTGCGCCCCTCCCCTCGACCAGCCAAGGCGAGCGGCGCACCTTCTTTACTTATTACGTTGCCCGTTCATCTGCCCGCCAGACGGTTCAGCCACCCAACAGCGAGCGGTGAGCTTCCCGACGTCGTGCTTGTTCATCAGGGTCCGGCACCGGCAGGGAAGCGATGAGCCTCTTGGTGTAGTCGTGTTGCGGTGATCCCATTACATGGTTGCCAATCCCCTGCTCCACCAGCCGGCCCTTATACAGGACGCCCACCCAGTGGGACAACATGTCCACAACAGCGAGGTCATGGCTGATGAAGAGAGCCGCGAAACCGTACTGCTCCTGGATGTCCTTGAACAGATCCAGGACTTTGGCCTGCACCGAGACATCCAAGGCGGAGGTGGGTTCGTCAGCGATCAAGAGGCGCGGGTTGAGCGCCAGGGATCGCGCCAAGGAAGCGCGTTGGCGTTGCCCGCCGGAGAGCTCGTGCGGGTAACGTTCAGCGTACGACGCCGGCAGCTGGACTGATTCGAGCAACTCACCTACCTTTTTCCTCGCCTCAGCCGCGCCTGGCCTGGTGTGGATCAGCAGCGGTTCGGCGACGCATTCACCGATGGTGAGGTGCGGGTTGAAGGACGCCGCCGGGTCTTGGAACACGAATCCGATGTCCTTGCGAAGCGGACGGAAGGAACGCTCCTTGAAGTCCAGCATCTCGTACCCGAGGACCTTAAGGCTCCCCCCGGTGGTCCTGGTCAGTCCGGCTATGGCCCGGCCAATGGTGGATTTTCCGGAACCGGATTCTCCCACCAACCCAAAGACCTCATTCTCCGAGACCGTGAAGCTGACATCATCCACGGCTTTGAATCCGTGCCTGCCGAAACGCCCCGGGTACTCGATGGTGAGGTTCTTTGCTTCCACCAGGATTTTGCCGTCCTGGTGGAGCCGGCCACGGGCACCCTCGGATGCAGAGTTGCGTCCGAGGTGGGGCACTGCGGCCAGCAGTTTCCTGGTGTACTCCTGACGGGGCTCAGCAAACAGGACCTTGGCCGGAGCCTCCTCCACAACATCGCCTTGATACATGACTACAACGCGGTCCGCCAGATCCGCCACCACTCCCATGTTGTGGGTGATGAGGACGATCGACGTACCGTAGTTGTCCCTCAGGTCGCGCAGGAGCTGGAGAATTTCGGCCTGGACTGTGACGTCCAGGGCCGTGGTGGGCTCATCGGCCACGATCAGCCCGGGGTTGAGCGCCAGCGCAGCGGCTATGACCACACGTTGCTTTTGGCCGCCGGAGAACTGGTGCGGGTAGTAGTTGACCCGCGTTTCAGGGTCAGGGATTCCCACTTTGCGAAGTGCCTCGGTCGCCCGTCGTTTGGCTTCCTTGGCGGAGATGCGCCGTCCGTCGGTGGAGTGCGCGCGAATGCCTTCTGCGATCTGCCAGCCAACGGTAAAGACCGGATTAAGGGCCGTGGAGGGCTCCTGGAACACCATGGCCACATCGCGGCCGCGGATTTTGCGGAGCGTGTGTTGGCTGACGCTGATGACGTTGTTGCCGTTGATTACCACGGCGCCGGAGCTGATGGCTGTTTCCGGAAGCAGCCCCAGGATGGTCTTGGCCGTCACTGTTTTGCCGGAACCCGATTCACCCACGATTGCCACAACTTCGCCGGCTCCGACCTTCAAGCTCACATCTTTCACAGCATGAACATCCCCGCCGTCGGTGGCGAACGTGACTTGAAGCCGGTCAATGGCGAGTACCGGCTGATCGGTTCCCTCGCGGTCTGCGACGTTTCCTGTGTTGGTGGTCATGACTTCCCTGCCTCTGCCGGGTTTGTTGGCGTTTCCGGTGCCGGCGCTACCGCTGCCGTTGTACGGCCCGCGCGTTTGCGGCCACGGATCCGGGGGTCGTTGAGGTCGTTGATGCTCTCGCCCACCAAGGTCAGCCCCAGGACCGTAAGGACGATCGCGATGCCGGGAAACACGCCGGTCCACCAAATACCGGATGAGGTATCAGCCAGTGCCTTGTTGAGGTCGAAACCCCATTCAGCCGCGGACGTGGGCTCGATCCCGAAGCCGAGGAACCCCAAACCTGCCAGTGTGAGGATGGCTTCCGAGGCGTTGAGGGTGAACATGAGCGGCAGGGTCCGGGTGGCATTCTTGAAAATGTGCCGCCCGATGATGCGAACACTGGACGCGCCAAGAACCTTTGCCGACTCGACGAACGGCTCGGCCTTGAGCCGGATGGTCTCCGCGCGTATGACCCGGAAGTACTGAGGAACGAAGACCACGGTGATGGAGAAAGCACAGGAGAAGATGCCGCCCCAAAAGCTGGACTGCCCGCGGCTGATCACGATTGAAATAACGATTGCAAGGAGCAGGGTGGGAAATGCATAGATGGCGTCCGCCACGACCACCAGGATCCTGTCCAGCCAACCTCCGAAGTATCCACTGAGCAGCCCCAGGATCACGCCGAGGAACAGGGACATGGCCACGGACACGATAATTACGGTCACCGCGGTTTGGGAACCCCAAATCACCCGCGAAAGGACGTCATAGCCACCAACTGTGGTTCCCAGCAGGTGCTTGCCGCCCGGAGCTTCCTGGGTGGGAAACGAGCCGGAAGCGTCGCTGAGTTGCGAGTATCCGTATGGAGCGAGGAGTGGGGCGAAGATGCTGGTGAGCAGGAAGAGTCCGCTGAGGACAACACCCACAATGAGCATGCCCCGCTGGAGTCCTACGCTCTTCTTCAGGTGGCTTATCACCGGGAGCCGTGAGGACAAGGGCTGCTTGTGCCGGGTCAACTGAGGAGTGCTCATGGTCAGTACCTCACTCGGGGGTCGATGAGCGCGGCAATAATATCCACGATGAAGTTGGTGACGGCAACGATGATGGCCAGAAGTACCACGATGCCTTGGACTGCCACGAAGTCGCGGGCATTCAAGTACTGCACCAATTGATAGCCCAGGCCCTTCCACTCAAAGGTGGTTTCAGTGAGGATGGCACCGCCGAGCATCAGGGCAATTTGCAGGCCCATGACGGTAATGATGGGAATCAGTGCCGGTTTGTAGGCGTGTTTGGTCACCAGCCGGAACTCGCTGACGCCCCTGGAGCGCCCTGCCTCGACGTAGTCCTTACCCAGCGTTCCGATCACGTTGGTGCGGACCAGTCGAAGGAAAACACCCGCAGTGAGCAGGCCGAGTGCGATTGCCGGGAGGACTGCGTGGGAAGCCACGTCAGCGAGTGCCGTGAAGTTTCCGCTGCGTAGCGCGTCCAGCCAGTAAATACCGGACGGGGCCGCCAGCGCACTCATGGTCAGTTCGGTACGGGTGGAGGCCCTGCCGGCCACCGGGAACCAGCCGAGCCATACGGAAAACGTCAGTTTGAGGAGTAGTCCGGAGAAGAAAACCGGGGTTGCATAACAAAGGATCGCGAAGAACCTCAGCACGGCATCGGGGGTCTTGTCCCGGTGTTGGGCGGCAATAAGCCCGAACGGAATGCCGACTGCAAGTGCCACGATCAGTGCGTTGATGGAGAGTTCAAGGGTGGCTGCGCCGAAGGTGGTCAGCACCTCCACTACCGGACGCCGGTCAGTGATGGTGGTGCCGAAGTTCCCGGTGATCAGCTGGCCGAGGTACTCGAAGTACTGAACCAGGACAGGGCGGTCGTACCCGGCGTCGTGGATGCGTTGGGCCAGGACGTCCGGGGGCAGGCGCCCGCCTTGGGATGCGGTGATGGGGTCGCCTATGACCCTCATCAGGAAGAAAACCAGTGTCACCAGGATAAAAACTGTGGGAATGATCAGGAAGAACCTGATCACGATGTATCTTCCCAGCCCTCCCCCGGCTTTGGACTTGCTCTTGGGAGCAACGATGCCGGGTTCAGCCTCGGGTACCTCAATAAGTGTTGTCATTTGCTACCTGCATTTCCTGCCCGTGGATTACGCGGGGTTGTCTCATGCGTGCCGGCCATGTTGGTGGTCAGCAAAGGAGGCGGGACACCGGATCAGTGTCCCGCCTCCCAACTAGTCGCAGAGGTGCGGTTACTTGGAAATTACGCCCAGGCGGAACTTGAAGGACGGATCCAGTGTCTTCTCAACTCCGTTGACGCCGCTTCCGACCACCGCCACCTGTGCACCCTGGAGCAGGGGCAATGTGGAGATGTCCTTGGCCAGCGCGTTCTGGACGTCCTTGATGGCCGCTTCGCGCTTGGTCTTGTCCGCTTCGGTGAGTTGCTTGCCGATGAGGTCGTTGACCGTGGCGTTGTTGTAGTGATTCTTCAGGAAGCCGCCCTCAGGGAAGAACGGTGTGAGGTAGTTATCGGCATCGCTGAAGTCCGGGAACCAGCCGAACTGGAACAACGGGTATTCGTCAGCACGGCTGGCCTTGCTGTAGGTGACCCATTCGGTGGACTGCAGGTTCACAGTGAACAACCCGGACTTCTCCAGCTGCTCCTTGACCATGGCGTATTCATCTCCGGAGGATCCACCGTAGTGGTCCGGGTTGTACTGCAGGTTCAGCGCCACCGGCTCGTTGATGCCGGCATCCGTCAGGACTTTCTTGGCCTTGTCCAGGCTGGGCTTTCCGGCATCGCCATATGCGTCCTTAAAGGACTCGTTGGCGCCGAGGAATCCGCTGGGAACGTTGGAGTAAAGGGGCAGGTAAGTGCCCTTGTAGACCTGATCGGCGATTGCTTGCCGGTCCACAAGGTTGGCAATGGCCTGGCGAACGGCCAGGGCCTTGGCAGGATCGGCACCTGCCGCTTTGGTTCCGAACGGCATGGTGTCGAAGTTGAAGGTGATGTAACGGATCTCTCCACCCGGACCGGTGAGGACCTCTACCTTGGAGTCCTTGCGGAGATCGTCGATGTCCGTGGCGCTGAGGCTGCGGAAGGCTACGTCAATGGCGCCTTGCTGGATTTCCAGCTTCAGGTTGGTGGGGCTGGCGTAGTACTTGATGGTGGCGGCATCGTTGGCCGGCTTGCCAAGCACACCCTGGTAATCGGCGAAAGCCTTGAAGCTGACAAGTTCGTTCTTCTTGTAGCTGTCAATGGTGTACTGGCCGTAGAACGCGTTTGCCTTGATGATCTCGTCATCCGAAAGGATCTTGTCGGCCGGGAAGACTTCATCGTCCACAATCGGCGCGGCAGGGCTGCTGAGGATCTGACTGAACGTCTGGTCATTGGCGTTCTTCAACTTGAACACCACTGTGGTGGCGTCCGGTGTGCTGACGCTTTCGATGTTGGTCAGCAGCGACGCAGGCCCGGCGGGGTCATTGATGGCTACCTGCCGGTCGAAGGAGTGCTTAACGTCCTTGGAATCCAAGGTGTGCCCGTTGGCCCATTTGAGCCCGGACTTGAGTTTGACCGTGTATTCCGAAGGCGCGGTGAATGACGATGATTCGGCGAGATCCGGAACGGGTTCCGCACCGCCTGGCTTGGAATTGAGCAGGAACGAGTAGACCTGGTTCATCACCATGAACGAACCATTGTCATAGGATCCTGCGGGGTCAAGCGAGGTGACTTTGTCAGTCGTGCCGTAGGCGATGGGGCCCGCGGCGGCCGGCGCGGACGATGAGCCGCCGCCGGAGGGTCCCGTGCATGCCGTCAAGGCGAGCGCGGAGATGCCCGCCAGCGCGATAACGCCGTGCAGGGCCTTCTTGTTCAGTGCCATCTGGTGAACCTTCTGTTCGATGGATTCGGCGCGCCGCCGTCGGATATTTGTGACGACGCGCACTCTTGATTCCACGATTCAACCAGACTTCGAAGGTCACAAACCCCTTATTTTGTGATTCGAGACACAAAATTTACTTTCCAGTAGGGTTTTTGCTGCGAAGGCTCGGGACCCTATAGGACTTCCCGCTGCAGGCTCCGGGCAGCGTCGATGGTTGCCTGGCCCAGGACGCGGCTGCCCTGATACAGGACAACGGTCTGGCCGGGGGCCACGCCACGCAGTGGATCCGTCAGGGTGACCACCAGCTGGGCTCGCTCCACCCCGGTATCATCGGCGACGTTCTCCACCCGGGCTATGGCCGGAACGGGATCACCATGGGCCCTGACCTGGGCATGGCAATCGAACTCAGCGCCGCTGGCAACCTCGGAAATGGGCAAACCGGCCCATGAAACCTTGATTCCGCGGATCTCGTCGATCGCCAGCAGTGCTTCCGGTCCCACAACTACCTTGTTTTCCTTGGGACGGATCTCCAGGACGAACCGTGGCTTGCCATCCGCGGCGGGGGTGCCCAGCTTCAAGCCGCGGCGCTGCCCCACGGTAAAGGCGTTGGCGCCCGGATGTTCGCCTACCTTGGCACCTGTTTCATCGACGATGTCTCCGGTGGTCATGTCAATTTTCTCGGCCAGCCAGCCGCGGGTATCTCCGTCTGAGATGAAGCAGATGTCATGGCTGTCCGGCTTGTTGGCCACGGACAAGCCCCGGCGCTCTGCCTCGGCACGAACCTCGGCCTTGGAGGGAGTGTCCGCGAGGGGGAACACGGAGTGCTTGAGTTGCTCGTGGGTCAGGACCCCCAGAACGTAGCTCTGGTCCTTGGCCCAGTCTGCAGCGCGGTGGAGTTCCCGATTGCCGTCGGCGTCCTCAATGACTTTTGCGTAGTGTCCGGTGCACACCGCGTCAAAACCCAACGCTATGGCCTTCTCCAGCAGGGCTGCGAACTTGATCCGCTCGTTGCACCGCATGCACGGGTTCGGCGTCCTGCCGGCCGCGTACTCGTCAATGAAATCCTGGACGACGTCTTCCTTGAAGCGCTCTGAGAAGTCCCACACGTAATAGGGAATCCCCAGGACATCGCAGGCGCGCCAGGCATCGCGTGAATCTTCGATGGTGCAGCAGCCCCGGCTTCCCGTGCGCAGGGTGCCGGGCATTCGCGACAACGCAAGGTGGACTCCCACGACGTCGTGTCCGGCCTCGACGGCCCGGGCTGCGGCTACGGCTGAGTCAACTCCGCCGCTCATTGCTGCAAGTACTCGCATGCTGGCTTTCTGTCTGTGGGAGTTTTAGCAACTGATCCGGCTGGGAGCAGCCGGCGTGCCCATCTATTCTAGCGTGCGTGGCCGTTTGCCCTGAAACCCCTTGACCGCCCCGGATTCTGATTCTAAAGTCAAAATTATTGGTTTTAGAAACGAGCTGACATGGCAAACGATCAGATGGTGATCCTGGGCGGTGGACTTGCCGGGGCAACGGCAGCCAAAACCCTCCGGACCGAAGGCTTTGAAGGACCGGTCACCCTGGTGGGCGCCGAGAACCGGACGCCTTACATTCGTCCTCCCCTGTCCAAGGAACTTCTACTGGGCAAAGCGGATGCAGATTCTGCTCTGGTGGTGCCGGATAACTGGTACGCGGACAACGACGTCGAGCTCCTCCTTGGCAGCCCGGCCAGCCGGGTAGACCCCGACGCCCATGTGGTGACACTGGCCGGCGGCCGGAGGCTTCACTACTCCAAACTCCTCCTGGCCACCGGCGCGCGGCCCCGCACCATCGCACTCGAAGGCGCGGACCTGGAGGGCGTCATGACCTTCCGGACACTTGATGACAGCCTGAAACTTACAGCCCTCCTTAAGGGCGGGGGCCGGAAGGTAGTGATGATCGGGTCCGGGTGGATTGGCATGGAACTGGCCGCAGCAGCCCGCACCTACGGCAACGAGGTCACGCTTCTGGGACTCGAAGAAATTCCCCTGAGCGCCGCCATCGGATATGAACTCGGCAGATATTTCCAGCGGGTCCATGAAGAACAGGGCGTGAGTTTCCGCCTCCCGGCGAGCGCGGCGGCTATTGACGGGCAGGACGGCAGAGCCACCGCGGTCCGCACCACCGCCGGCGAAACCCTTCCGGCCGACGTCGTCATCATCGCCGTTGGTGTGGTGCCGGACACCACGCTGGCCGAAGCCGCAGGGCTTGCCCTGCGCAATGGAATCCCAGTGGATGCCGGACTACGGACCAGCGCGCCGGATATCCTGGCTGCCGGAGACGTTGCCAATGCACTCCACCCCTTTACCGGCGAACACCATCGCAGTGAACATTGGGCCAACGCACTCAACGGCGGCAAGGTGGCTGCGCAGTCCATGTTGGGTTTGGACGCCCGGCTGGACGTAGTGCCCTACTTCTACACGGACCAATTCAGCGTGAGCATGGAATACTCAGGCTTTCCTTCACTGACTTCAGGAATCGTTCCAGTGATCCGCGGCTCCCTGGATGAAGGAAGCTTCATTGCTTTCTGGCTGCGGGAGAACAACGTAGTAGCTGGAATGAGTGTCAACAAGCGCCGGGTTCAGAAAGCCATCAAGGCCTTGATTTCTGCCCGTGTCCCGGTGAATGAGGCAAAGCTGCGGGATCCCGGGGTGCCGCTGGACTCGCTGTTGCCGGCCTAGGCCAAGCTCAAAAGTCTGCAGCTAGCTTTGCCGGGCTACAGTCGCCGCTGTCTGGATGGTGGATTCGTGCCCGGCCATTCCTGCCTGCCGCGCCCTGAGGCACGCCTCAGGAAGTGCCTTCAGGAGCACATCCACATCCTCTTCGGTGGAGTCATGGCCCAAGGTGAAGCGCTGGGCGCCACGGGCTGTGTCCTCATCCAGGCCCATGGCCAGGAGGACGTGTGAAGGCCGGGGCACCCCCGCAGTACACGCGGAGCCGGTAGAGGATTCAACCCCGGCAAGGTCCAGGAGGAAGAGCAGGGAGTCGCCCTCGCACCCGGGGAAGGTGAAATGCGCGTTTCCCGGTAGCCTCCCATCGCCTGATGCACCCCTGAGCACAGCGTCCGGAACTGCCGCGCGCACACCGCTGATGAGTCGCTCCCGCAACTTGCTGAGGCGCTCATGCTCAGCTGCAAGATTCGCAGTGACAGCTTCCGCGGCTGCGGCAAAGGCGGCAATCGCGGGAGTATCCAGCGTTCCCGAACGCACATCGCGCTCTTGGCCTCCGCCGTGCTGCACCGGGGTGAGCTTCACAGCCCTCCCAAGGAAAAGAGCACCAACGCCCACGGGACCACCAAGCTTATGCCCGGAAACGGACATCGCCGCGAGTCCGGAGCCGCGGAAATCCACGGGAATAGATCCGAAGGCCTGAACGGCATCGGAATGAACAGGAATTCCGTGCGGCTTCGCCAGCTCCACGATCTCCCTCACGGGCTCAATGGTGCCCACTTCATTGTTGGCCCACATCACGGTAACCAACGCCACCGATTCCGGCTCGCGCTCAATTTCCTGCTTGACTGCTTCGAGCCGGACCTTCCCTTCGCCATCCACGGGAATCCACACAACGTTTGCACCTTCGTGCTTTTCAAGCCATTCCACGGTATCCATGACCGCATGATGCTCGACGGCGGAGCACAGGATGCGCGTGCGGCGAGGGTCCTCGTCGCGCCTGGCCCAAAAGAGGCCCTTGACCGCCAGATTGTCAGCTTCGGTACCGCCGGAGGTGAAAATTACCTCGGATGGATGGGCCCCGGCCGCAGTTGCCAGCGTCTCCCTGGCGTCTTCTACTGCGCGCCTGGCGCGGCGACCCGCGCCGTGCAGCGACGAAGGGTTACCTGTCCGCGCCAGCTCGCGCGTCATGACAGCGAGCGCTTCGGCCGAGAGGGGCGTGGTTGCGGCATGGTCAAGGTATACAGGCACCCTCTTATTCTACCGACGCCGTCATTCGGGCCATGCGGGTGTTCACGAGCCTTCGCTGCTCAGGAGTCCTGATTGAGGCTGGTGATGCGCGCGCAACAATGGCCCGGGCCATGGTCCGGGACCGGCACCACAACGTCGGCGCTGAGTCCGGAGGCCCTCGCAGCTCCGGCCAGGAACGCGCCGTTCATGGCGCAGACTACTTCCCTGTGGTCCTGCGACAACCGGTGGAACGGGCAATTGAGCAGCCGGTATCCCCCGGAGGTGTCGGACACGGGTTGGTATCCGAGATCCCTGAGCACTCCCGGAAAATCGTCAGGCCTTCCCAGCTCGCTTCCTTTGGCTGCAGCGACCTCTTGCAGGGCTGCCGCTACCGGCGCGCCATCGCCGGCGCGTTTGAGGGCAGCTGCCATGATGTGGCCCGCAAGGTCATAATGCCTCTCAGGGAAGGAGACTCCAATCTCGTCCACCACCGGGCAGTACAGCTTCGATGGCCTCCCGGATCCTGGTCCTGATCTCCCGGGTGACTTCCTGAACTCCACCTGCAGCAGTCCGTCGTCAACCATGCGGTCCAAGTGGAAGGACACCGAACTCCGGGGAAGCTCCAACACTGAGGCAGCTTCGTCCCGACCCACCGCGTATCCCGCTGCCACAACGTATCCGTATAGCTTTCGGCGGTTCTCATCGTTCAAGGAAGCGGCCGCTGCGAGTTTCCGGATCCACGGGAGGTCAAAGGTGCCCATGCATCCACGGTAACTCTAAAAACAAGAATTACTTCTTTAGCCCGTAGCCGCTTTCTGCAGCGATCAGGACGGCGGGACAACCACAAGCCGGGCCAACACCTCTGCACGCGCAGCGGTCAAGGCAGCATCATTCGGGCACGACAAGGAGACATACACCGAGGACGCGGGGGCACTGAATAACCTAGCCAGGACAATCGCCGGTTTACCACCGGATGTTGCCGAAGATTCCAAGCTTAGGAACTCCACGCTGTGCTGCGGTTTGTCGGATCCTTCTCCCCAACGCAACGATGCCGGCTTCAGACCGTCCAGCGCACCAGCATTAAGGTAGGCGAATAGTTCCTTGGTCGACGCTGCGTCATCGCCTGCCACCACCAGAGGGCCCTGATTAACACTGACCCGGACTGCGAGCGTGCACCCGTCAGTCTTCTTGTACCTGTTTTCGCCCTGCAGTGCCGAGTGAAACACCGACCACCCAGGAACTTCCTCCAACCGCGTGGAGACCGTCACGGGATCCCCCGGCGCCAAAGTGCCCCCTGCCGCAAGCGGCAAGTCCTTCGCAGCAACCGCCGCCGCGTCGTGACCCGGAGTAATGGTGGGAGTTGACAGCGTAGATTCCGTCGGCGACGGCTTAGGCGCAGCAGGATCAGGAACATTAATGCTGCAGCCAGCCAACAAAACACCAGCAGCTCCGGTGGCAACAAAGCCGGCCAATCGTCGTCGAACGTTGCTCGCCACTAAGTCTCCTTGCCCTCTGGCCCTGTCACCGCGAACGAGTCTAGCTGCCCGCTAGGCGAGAACCCACAAACCTGCAGGAACAACCTCCACGTCCACCGGCAATTCAGCTATGCGCTCGCCGTCCGCATAGGCCACTACCCCGGGCGCCTCCAAATGCACTCTACGGACGCGCCTGATCTCCACCGCAGGATGGCTGGTGTGCTTCCCTGCGAAAACCTTGGGAAACACGGCAAGAAAACGCAACCTGGTCAGAGGCTTCACTACAAACATGTCCAGCCAGCCGTCATCGGGCACAGCCTCAGGGGTGATCTTCATGCCTCCGCCAATGGACTGCCCATTTGCTACCGAGATCAGCAAAGCGGGCTGGCTCCACGTCACGTCGTCGGCAGTGACGGTGTAAGTGATCGGCCGGAAAGAGCCCAGCTCCCTGAGCATGGCCAGGTTGTAGCGACTCTTCCCGCGGGGCCAGCTCCACGAGTTCGCCCGTTCATTGACGGCGGCATCAAACCCGGCAGACAGGACACCGGCGAAGTACGTATTCCGGCCACCTGCGGTAACCCTGCCCGCGTCGATTTTGCGCCCGCCGGTTTTCAACGCACCCAGCAAATGGCGGCACGCGGCCGCGGTGTCGTTCAGCGGCAAACCCAAGAGCCGTGCCACATCATTGCCGGTCCCTGCGGGAACAATACCCAGCGGAATCTGCAGACCCGCGAGCGCATTGACACCCAGATGAACCATGCCATCACCCCCCACCACTACCAAGGCATCCACCCCTTCTGCCAGTGTCCGCTCCACGGAACTGCGCAGGGCGCCATAGCTTTCCGCTTCAAGCACGACGACGTCCCGGCCCGCGGCGCGGATGTGCGCTACGGCCTGGTGCCCGGCGGGGCGCGCACCGCCAAAAGAGGCTGCAGGATTGATGGCAACGGCGATCTTCATCGGCGTGCCGGAAGGGTTCTCGGCCGCCGGAGGTTTCACAGCTCGAATTATGCCAGCGGGAACCACGCACCCCGTTACCGACGTTCACATAATGGCTGGATAAACTTGCCAGTACCGCGCCTCTCCAGATGCGCGACCACATCATAGAGAAGGGCCCGTGCTTGGCCGAGGGCAGCAGTTCGCACTATCAGGTTCTCCGCGTCTCCGTCACCGCTACGGACAAAGAGATCAAAGTGGCCTACCGCAAGGCTGCCCGGAAAGCCCATCCTGATCACGGCGGAGAACCGGAGATGTTCCGACGCGTAACCCTCGCATACGAAACTCTCATTGATCCCCAACGCAGGGCCGACTACGACCGCAGGTACGCGCGCGGCTCCTCGGATGTGAGCCAGCCGCGGCCCGGCGATTACACAGGCACTCCCGCGCCGGGTCCCTCCGCCACAACAAACATCAAAAAACCCCGGGCCCAGCGCAACACAGCAGGCGATCCTGCAGTCTATGTTCCTGCCTTCGAGGACCCCAACGAGGTTCCGCTCATCCCGGCGGAGGAAGCAGCCCAACAAGTCCACGGCCTCCCCCGCAAACGCGGCATATTCGGCGCCGAGGCCCGCATCCAGCGGGAAATGCGCACAGTTCAGCTCATCAGCCGGCAAGTCCTGACCGCCATACCCGCAGCCCGGCTGATCAACGGGTTGCGTTCGCCGTCGGACAACAACCACATAGACCACGCTGTCCTGTCCGGCTACCGGCTGGCATTGGTGGGTTCCATGCTCCTGCCCAAAGGCGCTTACGCCTGGGACGGCCATTCGCTGCGGCATGGCGGGCGTTCGGTGGCGCCTCCCCAGCTCGCCCACATCGTCCGGCATATGCAGGACCTCTTTCCCGAACTCAATGTCACCGGCTGGGTGGTCCTGCACAGTCCTGACGGAAATCTTCACGAACCTGTCATTGACCAATACGGCAAGGGCCAGTCGGGGAACAATTCGGTGGAAGTAGTTAACGCCGCAGGGCTGGTAAGGGGACTCAAGCATTTCCTCAGCTCAGGGCCCGCGCCAAACACCGTAGTAGTGCCTGTCCTGGCGAGACTCCTTCGCGGAATGCACTAGATCCACCTCGATGCAGCGGCCGGCCCGCACGGGGCTGACTAAGATGGGACAGTGTTCCGCATCCTCTTCCACACTCCAGAAATCCCGGGCAATACGGGCAATGCCATCCGTTTGGCCGCCATTACCGGGGCCGAACTTCATTTGGTAGAGCCCCTCGGCTTTGATTTTTCCGATGCCAAGCTGCGTCGCGCCGGGCTCGATTACCACGACCTGGCCGTAGTCACTGTCCATAAAGACATCGACGCCGCGTGGGCTGCCCTCAAGCCGGAACGGGTTTTTGCCTACACCTCCGACGGCGAGACCTCCTACACGGACATCAGCTACCGCGAGGGCGACGTCCTGATGTTCGGACCCGAATCCGTAGGCCTGCCGGACTGGCTCAAGCAGGATCCACACGTCACCGCCCGTGTCCGCCTCCCCATGAGACCCTCACTGCGCTCGCTCAACCTGGCCAACGCTGCCTCCATCGCGGTCTTTGAAGCCTGGCGACAGAACGGTTTTGCCGGCGCCAAGGTCTAGCCCATCCAACGGCGCGGCAGCACCGAATACCTTATGCAGGACAACTCCTGCCTTGGAGATTCGTTGAGGGAGCCTACGTGAGCGCGCTGCAAACCAGGGTGATGACGGCAAGCCGCTGCACCGCCGCGCCGTCGACGCAATCCCGTGATGCTGCCGGTTTCAAACGGGACGACATATGCTGGACGGTGATGGACATCCCCAACAATCCCGGCCCCCCGGTCTTCGAAGCTACCGGCTCTGCGACTGATCTGAACTCGCAGCTGACTGGCTTGCTCGAACAAGTGGCAGCAGGCGACCAGCAGGCTTTCGCCGAGTTCTACCAGCTGACTTCCCGGCGCGTCTTCGGCATGGCCAGACGCGTCCTCATAGACCCTGACCTCAGCGAGGACGCCACCCAAGAGGTTTACATCCAGGTCTGGCAGGGCGCTGCCAAGTTTGACCGCGCCGCTGGGACCCCGCTGGCTTGGCTGATGACCATCGCCCACCGGCGGGCCATCGATCGCGTCCGGACCGTACAAGCGGCAACTGACCGTGAAGCAAAGTACGGTGCAGCCAGCCAGGACTTGGACCGTGACCTGGTGGCGGAGGAAGCCGATACCAATCTTGAAGCCGAAGCTGTCAGCCGGTGCCTCGGTACGCTGACGGACACACAACGCGAATCTGTCCGCCTCGCGTATTACGGCGGATTGACGTATCGGGAAGTTGCCGAGCACCTCGGTGCGGCGGTCCCCACCATCAAGTCGCGCATCCGTGACGGGCTGCTGCGCCTGAAGACATGCCTGGGGGTGGGTTGATATGAGTGAAAACACCAGTGGAGGCTTTATCCGCAGAATGTTTGCCAACGACATCGCTACAGACCTTGCCGAGGGCCGTGTGCTCGAACTGGCGGAAATCTATGCCTTGGACGCTGTGAGTGACGACGAACGAGCCATGATTGACCGCTACGTCAAGGACGCCCCGGAAGGTCCTGAATTCCTGGAGCGTGTTCGCGAAGCCCGCGAGACTCTCGCCGTCAGCTTCGCCCCCGAAGAAGCGCCGCCGGCCGCCCTCCTGGAGAACATCATGGAGCACATCGCCCGGGATGCAGCCCAACCCGCTGCAGAGCCGTCGACCGCCCGGGTGGCGGCTCCCGCCGTCGACGACCTCGCCGTTGCCAGGGCCAAGCGTGAAGAACGTACGCGCGCCGGTGGCGCACGCCGGTGGATCGTCGGGGCAGCCGCTGCGGCTGTCATCGCACTCGGCGGCATCGGCGTGGGAGCCTACGTCTCCTCGCAGAATGACCCGGTCAACCAGGTGCTCCAGGCGCAGGACGTCCAGAAAAAGTCTGCTCCTGTTCCAGGTGGTGGTACGGCCACCATCTCCGCATCATCGGCCAAGGATTCCTTTGTGGTTCTGATGGACGGCGTTGCACCTGCGCCCGATGGCAAGGTCTACCAGTTGTGGACCCTCCCCAAGGACGGTTCCGCCCCGGTACCGCAGGGCACCATGGATGCTGAAACACTCTCCAAGCCGGCGGTGGTAAAGGGCCTGTCTACAGCTTCGTCCGTAGCCATCACCGTGGAGCCCACCGGCGGTTCAAGCGCCCCGACCACGGACCCGGTGCTGGTGGTCGGGCTCAGCGCCTGACTCCCAACGACGTACGACGGCGGCCGTCCCCCTTGGGTTCTAGCGGTCGTTGCAACACCCTAGATTTTTGGGAGTTGCAACGACCGTGCCGCATTTAAGCGATGTTTCCTCGGAGTCCCGGAAGTTTGCGAGATCTACCCCTGAGCAGAGGGAGGCTTTCTTCAGGGCTTGTCGCCCAGGAACTCAACGGCCGCCCACGCAAAACGCTCGACTGGGATACCCCAGCCGAGCGTCTGCGTGATCTACTAATGACCACATAACACCAGCAGTGTTGCAACGACCACTAGAAACCGCCCCCCTTGGGTGGGACGGCCGCCGTCGTACGTTTGGGTTGCTTTGGGCAGCTACAACACCAGCGAAAGAAGCATCACGAAGCCGAAGCCCACCACGGAGATCAGTGTCTCCATCACGGACCAGGTCTTGAAGGTCTGCCCAACAGTGAGCCCGAACAGTTCCTTGACCAGCCAGAATCCGGCGTCGTTGACGTGGGACAGGAACAAGGAACCTGCGCCTATTGCCAAAGCCAGCAGGGCCGCGTGCGTCGGGCTCAGGCTGCTTGCAAGCGGCGCCACGATGCCCGCCGCCGTCACAGTGGCCACAGTCGCTGATCCCGTAGCAAGGCGCAGGGCTACCGCCACGATGAAGCCAAGCACCAGGACTGACATGTTGGCACCTTCGGCCCATTTCTTGACGGCATCGCCCACACCGGCACCGATCAACGTCTGCTTGAAACCACCGCCGGCCCCCACAATCAGGAGGATTGCGGCGATGGGCCCCAGGCTTTCACCCAGCTTGACCGTGATCCGGCTGCCCGTGAACCCCACGGCGTATCCGAACGTCACGATCGCCAGGAGAACCGCCAACGTCATGGCCACCAGAGGCTGGCCCACAAAGTCGAAGAAGATCCTGATTGCAGGCGCCGTTTCAGGGTCCGGCCAGATGATGCCGCCCAAAGCTTTCAACAGCATGAGCACTACGGGGAAGATGGTGGTCAGCAGCGTCACAAGGAACGACGGCTGGCGCTTCACTTCACCCAGGTCAACTGCGTGCCGGGTGTCGATGCCACCGGCCACAGCCGGCGCGTCAACAGGTACCCAACGCGCAGCCAGGCGGGAGAAGAGCGGACCACAGATAATGACCGTGGGGATCGCCACGAGGATGCCCAGGCCAAGTGTTGTTCCCAGTTCCGCTTTGACCGCGCTGATGGCGATTAGTGGTCCCGGGTGGGGCGGCACCAGCCCGTGCAGCACGGACAGTCCGGCCAACGCCGGGATGGCAATGCGCATCAGTTTCATCTTGGACCGCTGCGTCACCAGGACGATCACCGGAAGCAGCAGGACGAGCCCGATTTCGAAGAACATCGGCAACCCGATGATCACAGCCACAAGGGTGATCATCCACACCAGCTTGTTGCCACTTGCTTTGGCCAGCAGGGTATCCACCACCCGGTTTGCCCCACCGGAATCAGCCAGCAGTTTCCCGAGCATGGCACCGAGGGCAATGAGCAGGCCGACCTCTTTGAGGACACCGCCCACGCCGTCCTCGAAGTTGGTGATGGCCTTGCCCGGTTCAACGCCTGAAGCCAGCCCCACAAAGGCCGAACCCAGAACCAGCGCCAGGAACGGGTGAAGCTTCAGCTTGGCGATCAACACAACAATCAGTGCGATGCCCAGCCCTGCGACCACGAGGAGTTGGGTGTCGTGCGCCGTCCACTCCTGTACCTGCGTCGCCGTTTCCAAGGCCTTCACGAGGCGGTCTCTTCAGTAGCGATCCCAAGAGGCCGCAGACCCAGCCGTTCAATGACTTCGTCAGCTTCTTCGGCCGGCGAAGCGGAGACACACAAGGAGATGTGGTTCTCATCCTCTGTGGGCTCCTCAAGCGCATCGAACTGCGACTCCAAGAGCGACGGTGGCATGAAGTGGCCATGCCTGGAGGCAAGGCGATCCGAGATCTTGTCTTTGCTCCCCTGAAGGAAAACAAAAACAACGCCTTCCCCGCGCAGCACATCGCGGTACTTCTTTTTTAGCGCCGAGCACGTGATGATGGCCGGTGTTCCGGACTCCACATGTTGCTGAATCCAAGCCGAGATGATGCCCAGCCAGGGCCACCGGTCCTCATCACTGAGGGCCTGCCCGGACTGCATCTTGGCCACGTTCGCCTCGGGATGGAGGTCGTCGCCTTCGGCAAGGTCCCATCCGAGCTTCCCGGCAAGTACGCCGGCTACTGTCGATTTGCCCGAACCGGAGACTCCCATAATCACCAGTACGGGTTGTTGCGCAGTCTTCGCCATCAAAGTCTGCCTTCCTCGAATAAATATGATTTAACCGAGATCAAGCATATGACACGGGTTACACCACGGCAACGTCAGAAGCCGGCGATAGTGCTGGACCCGTTGACGGATACTACGTGGAAGGCCTCTGCGCTGGTCCCGGCGGGCAGGCCGCCGCGCTCCCCGTTTGCCAGCATCATGCGCCGCACAACCTGGTCCATACCTTCAATATCCGGATGCTGGCTTGCATGGACACGGATGGCTTCCAGCTTGGCATCCACGTGCTCAGACACGTCCACGAAGTGGTTCTCCCTGGCATCCGGGCTGGAGATAAACCACAACCAGGGCAGCTTGTAGGCTGCGAGCCCCTCAGCGGCCAGTTCCGGGTAGGCAAAGGGATTCTCCACCGCCGGGTAGACAGCCCGGGTAACAGCTTCGCCGGCAGCGAGGTGATCGGGGTGGCTTTTTTGAAGGCGGTCCCAGTTCCGTTCCGGGTGCATGGTCAGCACGATGTCCGGGCGGATTTGGCGAATCAGCCTCACTACCTGCTTGATGACGCCATGTGTCGGCTCAAGGTAACCATCAAGCTCGTGCAGGTAATGAATGTCCGTGACGCCCACCAAAGCGGCGGCCCTTCGTTGCTCCTCAGCGCGGAGTTCAATGATCCTTTCCCTGTCCACGGGGTCGAAGCCGCCGGCATCGCCGTCGGTCATGATGCAATAACTGACCTCGACGCCGGCAGCCGTCCAAGCCGCGATGGTGCCGGCTGCGCCAAAGTCGATGTCGTCAGGATGGGCAGTAAAACAAAGCACCCGCTCGACGCGCTCCGTAGAGGCGTCGAACGGGCTCTTTGCTGACGTGGTGTCAGTAGGCAAAGGGATCAGCCTTTCCGCTTCTTGATCTCTGCAGTGGCCTGCGGAAGAACCTTGAAAAGGTCACCGATGATGCCGTAATCGGCGATCTCGAACACCGGCGACTCTGCGTCCTTGTTGATGGCCACAATGACCTTGGACGTCTGCATTCCGGCCTTCTGCTGGATGGCACCTGAAATACCGGCAGAAATGTACAACTGCGGCGAAACCGTAACTCCGGTCTGGCCCACCTGGGCATCGTGGCCGATCCATCCGGCATCAGTTGCAGCGCGGGACGCACCCACCGCCGCGCCGAGGGCGTCAGCCAGCTCTTCCAGCGGTCCGAAGTCGCCATCCACTCCGCGACCCCCTGCAACGACGATCCTCGCTTCGCTGAGGTCAGGTCGTCCACTGACAGGCTTCTCCGTGCGGGCTGCGATGCGAGCGGAGTTCGCCAGGCCCTCGGCGGGAACCTGGACCGTGGCAGTTGCCGGTGCAGCGGCGGCACCGGCGGGAGCAGGCTCCACATTGTTGGCCTTGACCGAAAGGACCGTCACAGGAGTCGTGGCTTTGGCGGTGGTGTTGTACGAGCCAGCAAGAACCGACTTGTGCGCAGTACCATCAGCCTCAACACCCACAACATCGGTAATAACACCGGCGTTGAGCTTGATGCCCAGCCTGCCCGCAATCTCCTTGCCCTCAGGCGAATTGTCCAACAGAACTGCCGTGGCACCGGACTCTGCCACGGCAGCAGCCAGGTAAGCAGCCTTCGGCCCTACCAGGTAGTTGTCGAGGTCTTCCACTGACGGCTGGTAAACCGTAGTGGCGCCATAGGCACCCAAGGTGGCCGCGACGTCGTCGTTCAACTCGCCGGTGAAAGCGACGGCGGTCTCCCCCAGTGAGCGGGCGATGGTCAGGAGCTCCAGGCTGCTCTTCTTGAGAGCTGCTCCCGGGTTGTCAATGAAAACAAGTGCATTTGCCATGGTTGGAGTCCCCTTTAGAGCAGCTTCTGTGCGGCGAGGAAGTCGACCAGCTTGATGCCGGCGTCGCCGTCGTCCGTGATGATGGTTCCAGCAGTCCGCGGCGGGCGTGCCTCTGCGGACTCCACCACCGTCCAGGAACCGGCCAAGCCCACCTGTGAGGCGTCCACGCCAATGTCAGCCAGTGACAGCGAGGCGATCTTCTTCTTCTTCGCTGCCAGAATGCCCTTGAAATTGGGGTAGCGCGGTTCGTTGATCTGGTCCGTGACCGAAACTACAGCAGGAAGCTGTGCTTCAACCGTCTCGGAGAAGGCGCCGGCGTCGCGACGGGCGCTTACCTGGCCTCCCGAAACTTCAAGGCTGGAAGCGAAGGTTACCTGCGGGAATTGCAGACGCTCGGCCAGCTGTGCCGGAATGAGCGAGGTCTCGCCGTCGGTGGAAGCCATGCCCGTCAGGACCAAATCCACTGGGCGACCATCGGCCGAGATATGACGGATGGCAGCGGCAAGCGCCAGCGAAGTTGCGGCAGCATCGGAACCCGCCAAAGCGTCGTCGCTGAGGTGGACGCCGGAATACGCCCCGATCTGGAGTGACTTCTTCACGGCATTGACCGCACCGGACGGGCCCATGCTCAAAGCAATGACCTCATTCCCGGCCTTCGGTCCGCCGCGTTCCTCCGCCAACTGGAGCGCTGCCTCGAGGGCGTACTCGTCCAGTTCAGACAAGATGCTCTCATCACGGTCGGTGGTGTTGCCAGGTCCGGTAATGTGCCGGTCAAACTGGGCGTCCGGGACGTGCTTGACCAGAACGACAATCTTCAATGTCTCTTCCACTGTCTTCGAAGCAGCCTTCCATGCTTGTGGACGGCCAACCGCAACAGCGTGGCCGTGGATTGCCCAGCGCGTGGGCTCGTCCTAGCTAAGCATATTGCCCGCAGAAAACCACTCCCCGCGTTAAGCCCTGTTTCAGCTACGCGCGATGCTTTCGCAGTTGCCGCCTTGATGCCGAGGTATCGCAAAACGGCGGGCAGCATCTGTGAGATGCCGCCCGCCGTCGTGAATTGTTCTTGCCTGCCGCTAAAGCGCCTACTGCTGCGCGGCGTCGAGGGTGACCTCAACTTCCTGCGTCTGGCCACCTCGCTGAATGGTGACCTTGACCTTGGCACCGGCGGGCTGCTCCCGGACTGCCGCGGTCAGCTGGTTGGGGTCGCTCACGGCGTAGTCACCGAACTTGGTTACCACATCGCCAACTTTGAGTCCGGCCTTTGCAGCAGCAGACCCCGAGGTCACTGAGGCAACCTCGGCACCAACAGAGAAGCCTGAATCGCTGCCCGTGGACGACTTCGAACGAACTGACACGCCGAACTGGCCATGGCTGGCCTTGCCGGTTTCGATGATCTCCTGCGCCACACGCTTGGCGTGGTTGATGGGAACACTGAAGCCGACGCCGATGTTGCCGCTGGAGGATTCCGAGGTTCCGCTGCCCGCCGAAGCGATGGCCACGTTGACCCCGATCACTTCACCCTTGCTGTTCACCAGAGCGCCACCGGAGTTACCGGGGTTGATAGCGGCATCAGTCTGGATGACGTTGATGGCAATCGAGCCCTCGTTGGCTGTGCTCTGGCTCTGGCCACCGTTAGGCGGTGCGAACTGGAAGCCTTCGTCCCCGCCCTGACTCTCGTCCGGTGTTCCTTCGGGGACGGCAGAGGACGCCACACTGATGGTGCGGTTGAGCGTGGACACAATGCCATCGGTCACCGTCCCGGTCAGGCCCAAAGGCGAACCGATGGCGACGGCGGTGTCCCCCACGTTGATTTTGGACGAGTCACCGAGCGTTGCCGGAACCAACCCGGAGGCATCGCTGACCTTGATGACTGCGAGGTCGGATAACGGGTCAGTACCCACTACGGTGGCCTTGAGGACCTTCCCGTCGCTCGTACGGACCTCAATGGCGGCGTTTGCGGTGGCACCATCCAGCGTGACCACGTGAGTGTTGGTGAGGATGTGGCCTTGGTCGTCCAGAATGATGCCGGAACCGGTGCCGCCCTCGTTCCCGCTGGTTGCCTTGATGGTCACAACGCTGGGCGAGGCCTTGGCGGCCGCAGCTGTAATAACGTTGACGTCATCCTTATTGTTGACGATCACCGTGCTGGACTGTCCGCCTGTTGAAGCTGCCGGTGCCGGGTTATCCCACAGTGCGTTACTGCCGGCCACTACACCGCCACCGATCAGGCCCGCCGCGAGCATGCTTGCCACCAGGGTACCGACGCCGAATGCCGGCTTGCGCTTGGTGGTAACTGCCGAAGAGTGCCCTGGCGCGTGCTGCATGCCGGGGCTGTTGTGAGCCTGTTGGTTCTGGAATCCTTGCTGGTTCGGGTATCCCTGCTGGTTTTGAAACTGGGAAGCGGGGTTGTTTCCCGTGCTCGAGCCACCGTAGAACGGCTGGTGCTGCGGGTAACCGGGGCGGTGAGCCGGATCGTGCTGCTGCGGAGCGCCGTAGTGCTGCGGATGTTGGGGCTGCGGCTGTTGGGGCTGCGGCTGCTGTTGGGTCTGCGGCTGCTGGGGAGAGGCCGGAGGCTGGAAGGCGGGCAGAGGAGTCGTGGGCTGTGCCTGGTTTTCGGTCCCGGCCCCCTCCCCCGAAGTCCAAGCGGGCTGCTGCCGGGTGGCGCCGGAATCGCCGTGCACCCCCGTTGTATCCCGCGGCTCTGATGGGTCGCGGTTCTCTGGTGCAGTGCCCTGCGCTGGGTTCTCCGTCATGGGTCTTCCTTTCATCCTCGTCTTCACCAACTATGTACCCAATAACTGGAACAAAAGCGGACGTTCGCTGGGAGCTTCCTGAAAGACCTCATGAGCATGTTTGCCCTGGTCCAGAGGGCCCTCAACGCGTCAACAATTCAGTCCTCTCCTATATTTCGCTGCTGGCATATTCACTCCTGTGGACGGGTTTGGGGGTGCACCATAGAATCAAGAGGAATTGCCACAGCGACCTGCGGCTTTACACCATGCGTGGGGGCGCTGAGCATTCTGTGACGATTGGTACGCCTTGTTCCAGTCGCAGACGTGCTGAAGGGTTGCACATGCGGTCAATAGTAAAACGCGCACTCGCCGTGATCGGCCTGGCTGGAATGTTGGCCCTACCGGCCACCTCCGCTTGGGCGGCCGATCCGGTGACCATACCGTCCGGCCAAAACATCGTGGACGATGCCAACGTCCTGGGCAGCCGAAAAGGCGAAGTCCAAGAGGCCATTCAAAAGACTCTCAAGGACCACAAGTACAACCTGTACGTCGTCACTGTGGACTCCTTCACCAACCCGTCGGTGCCTTCGGAGTGGGCCAAGACTGTGGCCACCAACAAGGGAATGGGCAAGGCAGACGCCATCTTGGCGATCTCCAAGGCCGGGCAATACTACTTCGCCCTTAACTCTGCTAGTTCCATCGCCTCAAAGCAGTCCAACATCACGCAAAATGCTGTTGCCGCCAATTTGGGTGCGGGGAAGGCTGACTTTGCCCAGGCCGCAATCGATACGGCCGCTGCAATCGGCGACGCAGCAGGCGGAGGCAGCGGGACGGTTCCCAGCGGAAACGCCGGCGTCGGAGTGCTTGTCGGGGTTGGTGTGGTCGCAGCCGGTGGCGCAGGCACATACCTGTACCTCCGTAACCGGCGCAAGAAGGGCAGCGCCAAGGCTGTCAGCGCCAGCTACGGACCACAAGGTGAACAGCTTGACCCACTGGCGGGCCTGACCATTCCCGAGCTCCGCCAGAAGAGCGGCTCGCTGTTGATCGAGGCGGACGACGCCATTAAGTCCAGCGAGCAGGAGCTTGGCTTCGCTCAGGCTCAGTACGGCGATTCGGCGATTGGCAATTTCACCAAGGCCTTGGAAGAGGCTAAGGGCCACATGACGGAGTCCTTCAAACTGCAGCAGCAGTTGGATGACCACATACCTGACACCGAAGAGCAGCAGCGCAGTTGGCTCGGCGAAATCATTCGCCGCTCAGAAGCCGCTCTTGCCTCGCTGCGGGATCAGAAGGCTGACTTCGACTCGTTGCGCGAGCTTGAAAAGAACGCGCCCCAGGCCTTGGCGGCCGTGACCAGCGGAGCCAGGGAGGCTGATGCG
This sequence comes from Arthrobacter sp. 9V, assembly GCF_902506065.1. Taxonomy (GTDB): domain Bacteria; phylum Actinomycetota; class Actinomycetes; order Actinomycetales; family Micrococcaceae; genus Arthrobacter. The sequence continues at coordinate 1,425,048 of NZ_LR732912.1, read as the reverse complement.
AAGATCGCCAACGCAGAGCAGTCCCTCGAAAGCTTGCGCGTCAAATATGCCGAATCCGCTTTGACACAGGTCTCCGACAACATTCTTCAGGCCAAGGAGCGGCTGGCTTTCGTACAGAACGCTGCTACGGCCGCCCAAGAGAAGCTGGCAAACGGCGAGAACAGCCTAGCTGCTGTTGCCGTCCGTGCTGCCGAGGAAAGCCTCCACCAGACCAACGTCCTGATTGATGCCATCTCCAAGACGGCCGGCAGCCTGGATGAGGCCCGTGCTTCCTTGGAAGGCGCCGTAGCGGAAACGAGTCAGGACCTTGCGCAAGCACGGGCGATGATTCAGTCCGGTGCGCACCCGGAGCTCGCCGGTCCTGTGGCGGGCGTGGAAGCGGCCTTGGCGCAGGTCAAGACCGAGATCCAAGGCGGCAAGATCGATCCCATAGCGACGCTCAGCCGCCTGGAATCAGCTCACCAGGCGCTGGACCAGTCTCTGTCCGGCGTCCGCGATCAGCAGGAGCAAGCCCGCCGAGCGCAAGCTTCACTTCAGCAAACCATCATGGCTGCGCAGGCACAGATCAGTGCCACATCGGATTACATCACAGCGCGTCGCGGCGGCGTGGGCACGGAGGCTCGGACGAGGTTGGCAGAGGCCCAGCGCAACCTCGACTACGCGCTTTCCATCTCCCGGAATGATCCGGTCACTGCCCTTACCTATGCCCAGCAGGCGCATTCCCTTGCGGCACAGGCCGCTCAACTCGCCCAGTCCGACGTCGATCAGTTCGGCTACGCCGATCAGGGCTACGGACGCGGTGGAATGTTCGGCGGAGGTGGCGGAGGCGGCGGCCTCGGTGGTGCCATCCTCGGCGGCATTCTCATTAACTCCATCCTGAACGGAGGAGGCGGCGGCTGGGGCGGCGGCAACGACGGAGGAGGCGGCGGTGGATTCTTCGGCGGCGATTCCGGCGGCGGAGGAGACTTCGGCGGAGGCGGGGGCGACTTCGGTGGCGGAGACTCCGGCAGCTTCTAGCCAGACAGACTAGGCGGGGTCAACGCCCCGCATAGAAGCGGTACAACAACTGATCACTGATTTCAGTGTCACCACTGAGCAGGACGAAAGGCAACACCATGGTTAAGCAGTCCATTTTCGGTCGGATCTCACAGCTCGCCAAGGCAAACATCAACGCCTTGCTGGACCAGGCTGAGGACCCGCAGAAGATGCTGGACCAGATGGTCCGCGACTACACGAACAACATTGCCGAGGCCGAATCAGCCGTGGCCCAGACCATCGGTAACCTCCGGATGCTGCAGGCGGACTACAACGAAGACGTCAAGAACGCACAGGACTGGGGCAACAAGGCTCTGGCAGCGTCGCGTAAGGCAGATGAGTACCGCGCTGCCGGTGATCCCGTTGATGCCCAGAAGTTCGACAACCTTGCCAAGGTAGCCATCCAGCGCCAGATGACCGCCGAGTCCGAGGCCAAGGCCGCAGAACCGAGCATCGCCTCCCAGACCGAGGTAGTGGACAAGCTCAAGACCGGGCTTGACCAGATGAAGAACAAGCTGAACCAGCTGACTGCCAAGCGCAACGAGTTGGTGGCCCGTTCCAAGACCGCCGCTGCGCAGTCCCAGGTGCACGATGCCCTCAAGAGCATCGACATCATGGACCCCACCAGCGAAGTTGGCCGCTTCGAAGAGAAGATCCGCCGCGAAGAGGCCAAGGTCCTCGGCCAGCAGGAACTCGCCAGCTCCAGCCTCGATGCCCAGTTCAACCAGCTCGAAGACCTCGGAGAGCAAACGGAGATCGAGGCCCGGCTGGCAGCCCTGAAATCAGGCGGTTCCAAGCCTGCCATTGGCGCAGGAGCCCCGGCATCATCCGGCGCAACCGTGGATGAAGCTGACTTCGACAAGCTCTAGGAGCTAAACCGGGCTGCAACCGTCAATCGGACGGGCTGCCCACATACTGCAACAAGAACCGGGCCGGATCCTGAAAGGGATCCGGCCCGCTTCTGTTGTACGCGCCTGACCTACCCCACGGCTGGAACCTGTGAGTCTTGCCCCGGACTGACATCCGTTGCTACCTCGGCGCGGATTTCGAATCCCTTGGGATGGAAGTAGGTCACCGTGCACTCCAGAACCTCCCCGTGATCCCCAAGCGTCGTCCGTTCCAGACGGGGAACCATGGCGAACCCGCGCACGTTCAGAGCATCTGCCAGGTGCTCAGGCGGTGCGTGCATGGTGACCGTGATTTCGGCGCGGTGCAGGGGCTTCAGCGTCCTGTCCTGGATCACCTGGTAAATAGAGTTCCGTTCAGCATCCGCCAAACTGATATGGCGGCCGATGTGCGAGGGAATGAAGATCTCCGCGATGGCATAAGGCCATCCGGCGCTTGAGTAGGAGCGCCGGATGACCAGAACCAGGTTGTCGTCGGACACCAGCTTTGCTGGTACTGACTGGTCCTTCTCCATCCACTTGTATTCGATGAGTCCCTTGACAGTCTTCATCCCGGCTGCGGTAAACGTCTCCATGAACGGCGCCAGCCGATTCAGCATCTTGACGGGGCGCTGGGCCATCACGAAAGTACCCTTGCCTTGCCGTCGGACCAGCAACCCTTTGATAACCAGGCTTTCTATCGCTTTCCGGACAGTGGTCCTGCTGATGCCATATGCGTCCATCAGGGTCTCTTCCGTGGGTATCCGGGATCCCGGCTCCAGCCGGCTAACCTGGTCCGTTAGAACGTCAGCCACCTGCTGATACACGGCAACCGGACCATCCCTCTGAAGAACTTCACGCTTGAGGCCAAATCCATAGTCTTCGTTGACCATTGAGCGTCCCATCCATTTCTTGCCTCAGCGAATCCGGCTTTGATGCTAGCACCCGGCAGGCCTGCGACTCGTTAAACAAAAGATCCGGATCAGTCGTTACTGATCCGGATCTTTTCTCCAGTTGCGGGGACAGGATTTGAACCTGTGACCTCTGGGTTATGAGCCCAGCGAGCTACCGAACTGCTCCACCCCGCGTCGCAAGAACAACTCTACCGCACCCCTTGGGGTGCTTCTGACCATATGGCACTCAAGGTGCCGCAGATCACTCGCCCGTTGTCTGCGAGCCTGGCTGTGGTGGTGGCCGAGGGTCGGAAGCCGATCCCAGGCCGGCCGCCGCTGTCCCTTCTTCACATGATCCTAGGACGATACGGACCAAGCATCCTTCCGCTCGAAAGTGAAAAGGGTTGGGGCCAAACCCGAGGGACATAAAGAAGGGTTGGGGCCAAACCCGAGGGACATGAAGAAGGGTTGCGCTCAAGCACGAGGGACATGAAAGAGGGTTGGGGCCAAACCCGAGGGATGTGAGAGAGCGCCGGACTGTGGAGGTGCGGCGCGGCAGTTTGGGGCAAAACAAAAGGTCCGGATCAGTGAATACTGATCCGGACCTTTTCTCCAGTTGCGGGGACAGGATTTGAACCTGTGACCTCTGGGTTATGAGCCCAGCGAGCTACCGAACTGCTCCACCCCGCGTCGCAAGAACAACATTACCGCCCGGTGAATGGCAGACCAAATCGAGGGGACGTGATGTGCATCTCCCCTACGCAAAAGGCCGGCACCCGCCCCGGAAAGGAGCAAGTGCCGGCCCTTAGCCAGCTCCAGATCTAGCTGCTTGGCGTAGCCGAGGGTGTCGCACTGGGAGTAGCTCCCGGCGTCGTTGTTGGAGCCGGGGTGGCATCCAAGCGGCCCTGAGCATCGATCGCCTTCTGCAGTGCCTCAGACAACTTGGTCTGCTGCGCACCGTAGCCGGCGAAGTCACCCTTAGCCAAGGCTGCCTGGCCCTCTTGGATGGCCTTGTTGGCCTCGTCCAGGGCAGCCTTGAGGTCTGCCTTGGCATCGGTGGGGCCAGCCGGCGGTGTAGTAGTGCCCGGAGGCGCCGTTGGTGTCTGGCCATTGTTGGCGACATCCCCGGCAGAAGCGCCGGAGTCTCCACCGAACAACTGGTTCAGTGCCTCGTCAAGGGTTGGCGCGAAGCCGATCTTGTCACCGAAGGCAACCAGCACACGCTGCAATGTGGGGTATGACGTCTCACCTGTGGACTTCAGGTAGACGGGTTGCACATAGAGCAGACCGCCACCCACGGGAAGAGTCAACAGGTTACCGTTCAGAACATCTGATGCCCCCTGGCGCAGCAGGTTCAACGCCTGGGACACGGTGGGATCGGAGTTGAACTTGTTCTGCGCCTGGCCCGGACCCGGCACCTGGGTGTCGGTTGGCAACTCGAGGAGCCGCAGCTTTCCGTAACTATCGGCCTTGACCCCCTTCTCGTTTCCGGCATCAGAGTCAGCTGCAAGGAATCCATACAGAATGTTCCTCGCACTGCCATTGACAGTCTGCGGAATGAACGACGACGTCAGCTGGAAGGCCGGCTTCTCCTGGTCAGGCATTTGCAGTGACATATAGAACGGAGGCTGCTTGACTGCCTCGGAAACGGTGGGATCGTTCGGAACGCTCCAAGCATCGTTGTTCTGGTAGAAGCTGTCCGGATCTGTCACGTGGTAGCGGCCCAGAAGTTCACGCTGAACCTTGAAGAGGTCTTCGGGGTAGCGAACGTGGCTCATGAGGTCGCCGGACATTTCCGAGTACGGCTTGATGACTGTGGGGAAGACCTTCTGCCAAGCCTTCAGGATGGGGTCCTGATCATCCCACGCATAGAGATTCACCGAGCCGTCGTAGGCGTCCACGGTGGCCTTGACCGAATTCCGGATGTAGTTCACCGAGCTGTTCGGCAAGGCTACTGTGCGCCCTGCGCTGGTTTGGGAATCGGCCGTCGCATTCTGCAGTTGTTGAGGCTGGGAGTACGGGAAGTACTGGCTGGTGGTGTAACCATCAACAATCCACTTGACGCGGCCGTCCACCACTGCAGGGTAGGCGTTGCCGTCAACGGTCAGGTACGGGGCGAGCTTCTCAACGCGTTCGCGCGGATTGCGTTCATAAAGAATCTGGGATTCGGCGTTGACGCCATCAGAGAGCAAGAGATCCGATGACTGGAACTTGATGGAGTAGAGAATCCTATTGAGCCAGTTGCCAACATTCGGTCCGCCGTTGCCGCTGAAGGTGTATTGCGTTTCGCCGCCGCCTTCACGGCCCGCCGGCCGGTCCTGCTCGCGGTTCGGTGCACCATCCGGCGCTCCGACAATGGAGTACTCAGGTGAATTCTCACCAAAGTAGATGCGCGGCTCGTAGGAAGCGTCGTTTCCGAGGACACCATTGGACGGAATGCCCGACTGCAGGAATTCCGGCTTGCCATCGGCAGTGAACTTATTGCCCTTGGCTGCGACCACGCCATAACCATGGGTGTAAACGATGTGCCTGTTGACCCAGGTCTGCTGGTTGGCGCTGAGGCCATCAGGGTTCAGTTCGCGAACAGCAATAACCGTGTCCTGGACTTTGCCGTCCACCATGTAACGGTCAACATTCAGGGTCTGCGGGAACTGGTAGTACGGACGGTACTGCTCCAACTGGGCAAACGCCGAAGAAATAAGGTTCGGGTCAAGGAGGCGGATGTTGGCAGTGGTCTGTGCGTCCGCGGCCAAGGCACCCGTTGTGGCGGTGGTGGTGGCGTTGTAGGCGGATACATCAATCTTGTCCAGACCGTAGGCAGCCCGCGTCATCTTGATATTTCGATCGATGAAGTCCTTTTCCAAGGTGTTCTCGGACGGACGTACCTGGAACTGCTGAATGACCCACGGGTAGACGCCACCGGCAAGGATGGCCGTGATGACCAACATGGCGGTACCGATCACCGGAAGGCGCCAGCGGCCAATAACCGCGGCAATGATGAACAGGATGGCGACAAGACCCGCGGCCACAGCAAGGATCGCCTTGGTGGGCACCACGGCATTAACATCCGTGTACAGTGCGCCGGCCCAGCGGCCCGAGTTGCTCTGAACGGTGGTGTACCTGTCCAGCCAGAAGTTGATGCCCAGCAGGACCAGGAAGAGAGCGCCGGTGACGGCGATATGGATCTGCGCGGCACGGCTCGTAAAGATCCCGCGTTCCATGAGGCGGATGCTGCCATAGAGGTAGTGAGTCAAGATGCCGGCAATACCGGCAACTACCGCGATGCTGATCAGGAAACCCGTGACGAAACCGAGGAACGGCAGCGTCATCAGGTAGAAGCTGATGTCCATGTTGAAGAGCGGATCGTTCTGCCCGAAGGGCTCCTGGTTGAAGAACAACAGAGCCTTTTGCCACTGGCTGGCGGCTGCACTGCCGGCGAAAAGCCCGAACAGGATAGGTAGGCCGATCATGACAACCCTGCGAACAGGCTCGAGCTGGGCCTGGTAACGGTTCAGGTTGTCCCGGGCTTCAGCATCCGGAGCGTACACGGGCCGGGAGCGGTAGGCGATCCTGATGGCGAAGAAAACTGCGGCAAACATCATGGCGAAACCGATGAGGAACGTGATGATCCTGGCGAGGTTTTCGCGGATATAGACTTCGAAGAAGCCAAGCTGCTGGTACCACAGGACGTCAGTCCACACATTGGCGAAGAAAATGAACCCGACGACGGCCACTGCCACAACAATGAGAGTGGGCGTAAGGGCACCTCGTCTCAGCGGTGATCTTCCGGGCGGATTGGAGCTGGCGGGACGGGACAAACTCTGTACCTCATTGGTGTCAGTGAACAGTCGGTGTGCGCGTGCTGACAGTCTCTACCGCTGGGAGTTGGCAGAGGCCGTCATCTATGCCACGAGTGGCAGTGAAGCTAAGTTCCACCGTCAGTCTAGTTGTTTGTGCAGGTGGGAAGGCTCCCCGTGTCCTGGCCGGCTCCGAGCCGCTCCACCGCGGACTTGGCATCGGCAAGGGTTTCCACTTTTACTACCTGAAGCCCGTCCGGTACGTGGCCCACAACATCGGAACAATTGGATGCCGGAGCGAGGAACATGGTTGCCCCTTTTTGGCGGGCTCCTATCATTTTTTGGGCAATGCCTCCGATAGGTCCAACAGCACCATCGGCTGTGATGGTTCCCGTGCCCGCGACGTGTTTTCCGCCGGTGAGATCCCCCGGAGTGAGGTTGTCCACGATTCCCAGGGCAAACATCATTCCTGCGCTGGGTCCACCAACGTTGTCCAGGGAAATGCTGACGTCAAAGGGGAAAGTGAAGTCGCTTGCCAGCAGCACGCCCAGAACGTACCTGTCTGCCTGGTTCTTGGTGGGGGTTATGGTTTCGGAAACGGCAGCGCCTTTTCTGTCCAAGCCAACTACCGCGGGCGCGCCTGCTCCTGCAGCCAGTTCTGCCTGAACCACGCTCATGGAGGTGATGGCCTTGCCATTGATGGAGACCAGGCGGTCACCTTCCTGGATCTTGCCGGCGGACGGAGAAGGATCCGACAAGCCTGCCACGTTAAGCCGCTGCTCAAACGGGATCTCAAGCTCACGCAATGCTGCGGCGACCGCGTTCTCCTGCGACGTTTCCATGGCAATTTCGCCTTGTTGCACCGTCTGCTCAGCGGTGGTGCCCTTGGGGTAGATGAGCTCCTCCGGATAGATGGCCTTGGAAGGATCCAACCAGGCCCGGAACACATCGAAAATGGTTGCGGGAGTCTTCGGACCGCCGGTCATGACCACGGTGGTCAAATCAAGGTTGCCATTCGCGGGAAAAGACTCGCGACCGGAAATAGTGATGACCGGTTTGTCTCCGTCCTTGCCCAAAGTATTGAAAGTGGGACCCGCTGACTCGATGACATACGGAACCGGCAACGCTGCCGCCCCGATGCCGAGGCCCAGTGCCAAGAGACCGGAGATCACCATGATCATGTACCGGCCGTCACGGGGAGGTGACGGAGGCACGGAGGCGGAATCGGCGTCGGGCGTCTGACGCGGGTTCAATGAGCCCTCGGGGCTGGGTGAAGTAAGCATTGAGGCCTCTCTATGCCGGCATTGCGTGACCGGATCAATGGCTCCTGCCACCACGAGCGGCGGCGGCACGTACCAAACATCAACACTACGCGGTCTGCAGTAGCAGGACTGCTTTGCCTACAGCGAACGGGACCTCATCCGGGCAGACAGCCTTCGGGCCGCGCGGTACGGTGAAAGAGATCACCAGCCAGTTCGACGATCGGCGGCACCATGACTTCCAACCCCAACAATCCGTCCAACGACGATGACGAGACCCCCAAGGATCCACTGGCAGAAATGCTCCAGAACCTGATGGGCGGCCAGGGCATGGGCAACATCGATCCCGCCGAGCTGGCCAAAGCCGCAGGCCTGCCCAACGATCCCCAACTCCTTCAGCAGATGTTCGCCCAGGTTCAGGCCATGATGAGCTCCACCTCTGATGGTCCGGTGAATTGGCAACTCGCCCATGAGAACGCACGGCGCGTCGCAGCCGCCGGAAGCGATCCTTCCGTCAACGCCCAACAGGCAAGGGAAATCGACGAAGCACTCAGGCTTGCGGAACTTTGGCTGGACCCCGTAACTGACCTCTCGGCAACCGGATTGATCGGCCGGGCATGGTCCCGGGCGGAATGGGTTGAGGCGACCCTGGGGACGTGGAAGCGTCTGACAGAGCCGGTAGCCAACAGCATCGCCAACGCCCTGTCCAACGCGCTCACCCAGCAAATGCCTGAAGAAATGAAGTCCATGATGGGCGGCGCGTCCTCCATGCTGCAAAACATGGGTGGAGCGATTTTCGGCATGCAACTGGGACAGGCGATCGGCGCACTCTCAGCGGAGGTTGTCAGTTCCACTGACATCGGAGTACCCCTGGCAGACCTGGAGATGGCTCTGTTGCCGGCCAACGTCGCCAAATTCGGAGAAGGCCTCAGCCTTCCGGAGAACGACGTCCGGCTCTTCCTTGCCGTACGTGAGGCCGCCCACGCGCGCTTGTTCGTCCAAGTTCCTTGGTTGCGTGGTCATCTGCTCGGAGCCATTGAGGCCTACGCCCGCGGTATCCACATTGATATGTCCCGCATCGAAGACCTCGCCCGGGACCTGGACCCGAGCAACCCCGAAGGAATTCAGGCAGCACTGTCCCAGGGGGTCTTCACACCCGAACGCACCCCCATCCAGACGGCCGCCTTGGAGAAGCTCGAAACAGCGCTTGCCCTGGTGGAAGGCTGGGTGGACGAACTCACGGCCGAAGCCACTGACAAACTGCTGCCCTCCGCTACTGCACTGCGTGAAACCGTTCGTCGGCGTCGTGCTACAGGCGGACCTGCCGAACACGCGTTCTCGTCCCTCGTCGGCTTGGAACTACGCCCGCGCCGGCTCCGTGAAGCGGCAACCCTTTGGGCGACGCTGAAGGAAGAGCGAGGCATCGCCGGCCGTGACGCAATCTGGCACCACCCGGATCTCCTGCCAACAGGTGAGGATTTGGACGACCCCAAGGGCTTTTCTGAACGTCGGCGCCTTGCCGAAGCAAGTGACAGCGATGTTGACGACGCCCTGCAGAAGCTCTTGAGCGGCGGCTACGAAACCACCGAAGACGATACTCAGGCTTCGAATTCCGGGGGCGATTCCGCAGAGAACGAATCCGGCCAAGCCCCGGAAACCGACAACACGGACCCCGAGGCACCGAGCAAGTAAGCAGCACCATCGGAAGAAACGCTGAGTAACGGCCGCCACTACCGGGCGGCCGTTACTGCGTTAAACGTCTGCCGCCCTAGTCAGCTATGTCGGCGGCGGAATCGCCGTGGCCCTCCGGGTCAGGTTCCGTAGGGATACCCCGCGATGTAGCGAACGCAACGCCCTCCAGGAAGGCCTTTGCCCGCTGAGTTTCAGGGTATGCCTCAACCAACTTCCAGAACTGGGCATTGTGCCCTGCCACCAGCAAGTGGGCGAGCTCGTGCACCAGGACGTAGTCAATAACCCACTGCGGCATACGCTGCAACTTGTTGGACAACCTGATGGTGCCGTCCGCAGGAGTTGCCGAACCCCACCGGGAATTCTGGTTGGAGACCCATCGGACCGAGGACGGGACGGCTCGACCACCGAGGTACGTTTGCGAGAGGTGTTCAGCATGTTTGGCCAGTGCTTGGTCCGTGGCTGGACGCCTCCTGCCGGAACCTGTTTGGCGTTCCCCCTGCTTCTTCAGCTTGGCCAGCATCCGCCGAACCCACTCCCGTTCCTGGGATTTGGTGAAGCTGGCGGGGATGGCGATCACAGCACTGCCGTCTTCCCAGAAGGCGGCAACGGTTCGGCGCCGTCTTGCTGATCGACGCACGACCACCGGCGCGCCGTCATCGGTGGTGTGAGGGACGTCGGCGTCGGAGCCGGGCCGGCGGGCCATCAGAGTTCGCTGCTCTCAGCGAGTACAGCCAGGACAGCTTCCCCATACCGTTCGAGCTTGGAGGGGCCAATACCTGCCAGGCCAGCCAGTTCCTCCAGCGATGAAGGCTTGGCCTCTGCAATGGCGGTCAGCGTAGCGTCCGTGAACACAACGTACGCTGGAACATCAGCCGATTGGGCTTCGTCCCTTCGCCATTGCCGCAGGGCGTCGAACGTTTGTTCCTCATAGGTTGGCGGACATTGGTTGCAGCGCCCCACCTTGCGTTCGGCTCCACTGGCCAGCATGCTCCCGCAGACCTTGCACGACGCCGGGGCCGCGGCTTTCCGTCGCGTGGGACCCGTCTTACTGCGTGCGTTGGCGGAAGCCACGGAATTAGGGCGAAGCCCGTCAAGGAAACGTGACGGCTTCCGGTTGGCCCGACCACCCGGTGTGCGGGCTGTAGACCATGAAAGATTCAGGTGCTCGCGCGCCCGGGTGATGCCGACGTAGAGCAACCTGCGTTCTTCGTCCACATCCTCGGGGGTATCTGCAAAGGAAATGGGCATGAGGCCTTCGCTGAGGCCTACAAGAAACACTGCGTCCCATTCCAGGCCCTTCGCTGCGTGCAGGGAAGCAAGTGTCACACCTTGAACCGTCGGGGCGTGCTGGGCGACCGAGCGCTCCTGTAGTTCGTTGACGAACTCAGCCAAGGTGAAGGACTCTCCGCGGCTGATGGCAAGCTCATCAGCCAACGCGACCAAAGCTGCCAAGGATTCCCACCGCTCACGCAGCGCTCCCCCGCTGTGCGGGGCTGCATCCGTGTACCCGAGTGAGGCAACGATATCCCGGACGATCTGCCCCAGTGCTTCCTGGGGCCCCTCGGCCACGGCACGGGTTGCCGCCCGCAGCTGGAGGATGGCATCGCGGACTTCCTTGCGTGCAAAGAACCTCTCGCCTCCCCGGAGCTGGTAGCCGATCCCGGCCGAGGCAAGGGCTTGTTCGTACGCTTCAGACTGGCCGTTGGTCCGGAACAGGATGGCTATTTCGCTGGCCTTGACCCCGGTGTTGAGCAGTTCCTGAATTCTGCCTGCCACTACCGCTGCCTCAGCCTCATCATCCGGGCACTCCATGAAGCGGGGCTCCGGACCGGAGGGCCGTTGGGCTACGAGCTTGAGCGGCGAAGCCCACGCGGCATCTGCCACCGGGCCGCCGCTTCGGCGGGAGCCCAGGAGGTCGTTGGCCAGCTTGACCACTTGCGGTGTAGACCGGTAATCACGAATGAGCTTGACGACGGTCGCTTCGGGAAACTGGGCTTTGAAACCCAGGAGATGCTTGGGTGAAGCTCCGGTAAAGGAGTAGATGGTCTGGCTGGCATCGCCCACCACACATAACTCGTTCCGCCCCCCGAGCCACAAATCCAGAAGCCGCTGCTGCAAGGGCGAGACGTCCTGGTACTCGTCCACCACGAAATGACGGTATTGCTCCCTGACCGTTGCCGCTACCTTGGGATCCTCCTGAAGAATCCCCACAGTGATCAGCAGAACATCTTCAAAGTCGATGACATTGCGGTCTGTCTTGATGTCCTCATAAGCCTGGAACACCCGGGAAACGGCGGTGAGATCGAAACCTCCGGGCGTTCCACGCCCTTGCGCGTTCTCCAGGTAATTAGCCGGGGTCAACATGGACACCTTGGCCCACTCAATCTCGGCCGCCAGATCCCTGATGGATGCGCGATCCGTACTGAGGCGAAGCCTGCGGGAAGCTTCGGCAATCATGTTGGCCTTGTGGTCCAGCAAGCTGGGCAACGTGCCTCCTATTGCTTGCGGCCAAAAGAACTGCAGTTGCCTCAATGCGGCTGCGTGGAAGGTGCGGGCTTGAACACTGGCAACCCCGAGATCACGGAGCCTGCTGCGCATCTCGGCCGCGGCCCGGGCAGTGAACGTCACGGCCAGCAGCCTCTGCGGGCTGTAGACGCCGGAGTGAACTCCGTAGGCAATGCGATGCGTGATGGCACGTGTCTTACCCGTGCCTGCACCCGCCAGGACACACATGGGTCCCGTCAAGGTACTGGCTACTTCGCGCTGCTCTTCGTCCAAGCCGCCGAGAATGCGTTCCTCAAGTGAGACACCGCTGTTGAAAATCTCTTCGGTCACGGCTGGAGGTCTTCGATGACGCCGCCGTACCAGTGCTCAATCAATGAACGCGCAATGGACAGGCGCGTTGAGATGGTGATTTCACCGCTCAAGACGGCCGCCTGCAACTCCTCACGACTGAACCACCGGGCACGGGTGACCTCTACGCCGTCGGGCCGCGCAACGGCGTCGTCCGTCTTGGCTGTAAAGCCCAGCATGAGGGAAGCAGGGAAGGGCCAGGACTGCGAACCGAGGTACTGGCAGGCAGTCACCCGGACACCTACTTCTTCCCCGATTTCCCTGACAACGGCCTGCTCCAGAGATTCACCGGGTTCAACGAATCCTGCGAGCGTCGAGTAATTTTTGGCATCCAGCGGCCCGCCTCCGCCGAGCAGGAGCCGGCCATCAGGGCCCACCACCGTGACAATGATGGCCGGATCAGTCCGGGGATAGTGCTCTGAATTGTCCTTGGGACAACGACGGACCCAACCGCCTGCCTCGATATCCGTGGGTGCCCCGCACTGCGGGCAATGCGTGTGGGTTGCGTGCCAGTTGGAGATTGCACTGGCCTCGATGAACAACGCGGTGTCCTTGGCATCCAGACGTGCCGCGACGTCCCGGAAGCCGGCCCACTCCGCATCCAACGGCACCGTTGCCGTGCCGGGAGCAGGCGGTTCCGCAACCGTGAACAGCACGATGGATGTGCCTTCCGGCAACGAAGACGACGTCAAGGTGGTCCCCAAATAGATGGCAGCAACACCGGCGGCAGCTGATCCACCAAGAGCATTCCAGAGCGGAGCTGCGTCCCCGAGCCACAATCCATCAGTGGTAACCAACGCTTTGCGCTGAGAAATGACCATGGCCTTTGCCGATCCGGAGGCGATGAGCTCCTCAACCATTCCCGGCTTCATGCGGATGCCCGAGCCGCGATCCACCATGGCAGGGCGAACGGGAAGGACAGTGTCCATCAGGTGGTTGGCTAGCCCCGGTGACTCCGTATAACTCATGTATCTACCGTACTGACTCGTACCGACAAAAAACATTTTGAAAGGTCCCCGGCTGTGGACACCTTCCCCCGCCATTGCCGGCTTGGGTATCAAAGCGGGGTTTTGCCCCGGATAACCTGCGCATTTGCTGCGGATCTGAAGACTCGCCGCACTGCATCATGGCCAGAGGCCACACTCAATCTACCGTTGAGAATGTGAGAAGAACACCGCTCGAACTGGCCGCCATAGCAACCGCGGCGGTGCCCGGCCTGGCGCCGACGGCCGCCGCCTATTCCCCCGACGACGACGCCGACTTCGACTCAGCGTTGCTGCTGGACGCGGAAGGCAAGCGCTGGCGGGTTCGTTCACCGCGCCATCCCGAAGCCAGCGCGCGGCTTGAAACCGAGTTCATGGTGCTGCGCGCCTTCGCTCCCGCCATCCGGGCCGAGCTGCCTTTTCATGTGCCCACCATCGCCGGCACAGTCCAGCAGGGTGCCCTGACGACCTTCGTCTACGCACACCTCCAAGGCTCCGTGCTCTCCATCGAAGAGCTCTCAGCCGGCAGCCCCGACCTGGCCCGGGAAGTGGGCACTGCCCTGGCGGCGATTCATGACTTGCCACTGACCCTGGTCATCAATGCAGATCTGCCCAGTTACTCAGCCAATGAGTTCCGGCAGCGCAAGCTCAACGAACTCGACCAAGCAGCCACCACCGGCAAGATTCCGGCCACCCTGCTGCGCCGCTGGGAGCACGCCCTGGAAGACGTCGCCTTATGGCGATTCAATCCCTCGGTGGTCCATGGGGACCTCCATGAAGACAACTTGATGGTTCAGGACGACACTGTCACAGCTTTGACGGGCTGGACGGATGTGCGGATCGGCGACCCTGCGGACGATTTCGCGTGGCTGGTGGCATCCAACGAAGCCTCGTTCGTCGAGGCGGTTCTCACCCATTACACCCAGGCACGCCGGGATGTCCCCGACGCCCACCTTCTCCGCCGCGCTGCACTGCTGGCCGAGTTTGCCCTTGCCCAATACTTGGTCAAGGCCATGGCGGCAGGGCACCGGAGCATGACCGCAGAAGCAGAATCAATGCTCCAGTCGCTTGCCGACGACATCGACGATTCGATGCGCCGGGACGAAGAAGCTGCGAAAGCCGCTGAGCACGAGGCTGCCCTGCGGGGAGCGTCAGATTCCTCTGCAGGCGTTCCGGCCGTGAGTGTCGCCGCGATTCCCGATGCCGGCAAGTCGACGGCCTCCCCGGACAGCGATGCCTCCACGACCCCAGGCTACGACGACACCTCTACGGCTGCTATCAGCGTGGTCAGCGTAACGCCGCTCAGCGCGGCCGAACGCTCCTGACTTTCGGAGCCTTCAATGAGTCAGCTGTAGTTCAACTGCCGCTCTTCAACGCCCTCTCGACAATCAACTCCAGCTCCTTGGCGCTGCCAAGATCGTGTGGCCGTACTACGGCGTCATCCGCCACGTAGTAAAAAGCGGCGCTGACATTCTCAAGGGGAACGTCCTTGAGTCGTGCCCATGCGAGCCTGTAAACGGCAAGCTGGACCGCCCTGGTTGCCAGTTCCCGGCCCGCAGGGCGACGTCCGGTCTTCCAGTCAATGAGTTGCCAGCGGCCGTCAGCATCACGGAAGACCGCATCGATGCGCCCACGGACTACGACGTCGCCGATCCGGGTTTCTACAGGTACTTCGACGAAGGCAGGAGCACGTTGCGCCCATTCGGACTGCTTGAAGGCGGCCACCATGTCATCCAGGCCGTAGGCCTCATCAATGTGCGAGTCCGAACCCGGCGCTTCATCAAGGTCCAACATGCCGGTTGTCCCGAAGTACTCCTCCACCCAAGCATGGAAGGCTGTACCTTTGCGGGCGAAAATGCCCGGTTCGCGAGGAACCGGCCTGCGCAGCTGGGACAAGACAGCCCCGGGGTCAGCTCCCAGGTCAACAAAAAGGGATGCCGAAATGTGGCTGGGCAGGTGAACATCCTGAACAGTTTTCAGCTGGCGTTGCCGGTCCAACAACAGTTCTGCCTCCTTCGACCATTTCCCGGCCATGCCTGCCAGGTCTGCTGTGGTTGCCTCGGCGGGTTCCTCCATGTATCCGCGGACCAAAGCTGCAGCTTGGTTCATGGCCAGCCTTCTGCCGGGAGTCAGCCTCAGACGGGCGCCGGTGCGTGGGTCTGAAGGCCCTTCCAAGGGGTCATAGGGAAATTGTGCAACCTCGAGCACTGCGGTCAACGGGCTTTCCTCGGGCAAGGCCTCCTCGGCCACAGACTCAGCGTGAACCGTCGCCGCTCCGGCGGAATGCACCGGTCCGCCGTTGTTGTCCTCTTGGCCAAGTCCCGCAAGCGGCGCCAGTTCGGAAAGGAAGGAGGACATGCCCGCCATTCCGGATCGAGAGCCATTCCACGCAGCGCTGGAGGCCCAGAGGACGAACTTCGCCCGAGTGTACGCAACATACGCAAGCCTCCGTTCTTCGGCCTCACCATGATGCTGGACCTCGGATTTGAAGTCTTTCTCAGCGTCCAGCCATCCCTTTTGGTCAGGCTGGTCCAGGTCCCATTGGGGAAGGTCAGCGCGATCGCCCCGCAATGGCCATGGCAATGCAGCTGCGCCCGTACTCCACCGCGAATCCCTGCTGCTGGGGAACGAACCAGCGTTGAGGCCAGGAACAAAGACAACGTCCCATTCCAAACCCTTGGAGGCATGGACAGTCAACAATTGCACCGCCTCCCGGTTGGTCTCAGCGGGGGCAACGTCCAGGCCTCCTTCCTCTGAGGCGGCGGCTTCCAGCCACGACAAGAACGCCAGCAAATCAATGCGCTGTGATGTCTGGAGGAACCCTGCCGCTGCATCCTGGAAGGCATCCAGGTTCCGTCGCGCCTGGTGAATACTGATTCCCGGCTTGGCTGCCACTTCAATGTCCAGGAGCATGGCACGTTCCACCTCGCCCAGCAGTGTGGTGAGGTCGTCACCGATGTAGCTCCTGAGCGAGCGAAGCTCTGAGGCCAACCTGGTCAGGCGTTCCAAGGCAGCAGCGCTCAAACTTCTTCCATGACCCGAGGTCCAGCCGGGCCGCGGGAGAAAGTCAAGGGCCTCCACGAGGCTTGCGGCATCGGTGATATCGCTTTCAACCACGGCCATGGCGGGTTCTTCGTTGTCTTCAAAGGAGTCGTCGCGGGCCGGCGGGGCCGATCTGCGGCGGGCAAGGAAGCGGGACCAGTCACTGAAAGCCATCAAGTCTGCCGGACCAATCCTCCACCGCGCACCGGCCAACAACCTCATCAGCGCATCAGAACGTCCAGGATCGGACAGGACCCTTAGCGTGGCCACCAAATCCACGATCTCAGGCGTGTCCAACAATCCGCCCAGTCCAACGATCTCGTAGGGAATACCTTGGAGCTCGAACTCGCGGCGAAGGCATTCCATCTGTGCCCGGCGCCGGCACAGCACCGCCATGGTTGGTTGAACCGCGGTGCCGTCCTTTTCTTCCTCAAAAACAGTCTTCCGGTACCGACGGACATTGCGGGCTATGACAGCGGCCTCGTCTTCATCGGTACCAAACCGGGCGATCACTACGCTTCCATCCACCGCGGCGGGGCTGGGAACCAACGCCGGGACCGAGACGCTCCCCGCAGCCTCCCTCTCCCCTGCGGGTCCGCCCGACGCCGCCGCCCTGTTCAGGGGCCCTGCAATGGTGTTGGCAGCCTGAAGGATGTTCCTCCCGTTCCGCCAGGCAGTGGTCAGATAGGAGGTGGGCGCAACGGAGTAGGATGCCTCGCCGCCGGGCTGCTCCGCTTGCCGCACAGGAAATTCCTGCACAAAGTGGAAGAGCTGGCCCGCCGACGCGCCACGGAACCCGTAGATGGACTGATTGGGGTCACCCACAGCAGTGACTGCGTGGCCCTGACCGAAAAGGCGTGAGAACAGGACAAGCTGTGCATGGGAGGTGTCCTGGAACTCGTCCAGGAGCACCACTTTGTAGCGGGCACGTTCTGTGGTGGCAGCGAGCGGGATGTCACTTGCAATGCGCGCCGCGAGCGCCACGAGGTCACCGAAATCAAGGACACCCCGTTGGCGCTTTGTTTCCTGGTAGCGAACCACCATATCGGCAACACTGGCGCGGGTCCGGAGCATGGCCGCGAGGTCTCCCGCAGCCTGGCTGGGATTCTTTTTGGCCCCGGCAATATAGGGAAGCTGTTCAAAAGCCTCAACGCATTCCAGAACCCATTCCCGGACCTCCCCCGGGTCCTGAAGGTGCTCGGCGCACTCCCCGGCAAGCTGGATGACCGCATTGACGAGCGTGGATTTCGCGGCTGTGAAGTGCTCGTAGTCGCCGTCGTATGACTCCACCACTTCGCTGGCCAATTGCCAGGACTGCGCGCCACCGAGCAAAACGACGTCCCGTTCGATACCCAACCGGAGGCCGTAGTCCGACACGATGCCGCTTGCATAGGAATGGTAGGTGGACACCTTTGGTTCGAGGTCGTCGGCACCAAGAAGCCCCTCCGGGAAACCAATGCTGCCATCATCCTCGGCCGCGATCCGCTGAAGAGTGGCCAGCTTGGACCTTATCCGACTCGCCAGCTCTCCTGCGGCTTTCCGGGTGAATGTCACGCCGAGAACTTCCTCCGGACGCACCCAGCCGTTAGCCACCAGCCACACCACACGGTCCGCCATGGTGGCCGTTTTGCCCGAGCCTGCTCCTGCGATCACCAAGCGAGGTGTGAGGGGCGAAGAGATTATTGCCGCCTGCTCGGGCGTAGGGTGGTTCTTCTCGCCGAGGATACCGGCAAGTTCGGAAGGCGAAAATCTAGGCTCAGGGACTCCTGCGAAGTCCGGGGTGCCGGAGGCCAGGTCTTCCAGGAGCTCGGTTGTCATTCGGTGACCTGCTTTCCTCTGGCGCACAACGGACAGATATCCGGCAGACGGCATCCATGGCCGCCATGCCCGCCTTTGCCGGGATCATGCCGTGCTTCGAACGTTGCCCCTGCCATCAGCGATGCCGCCTCATTGACCAGGGTCTCTGCCCAGTTATCTGCCGCATCCAGGGGTTCCTGCTGCTGTACTGCCGGGCTCTTGGTCTTGGTCCCGAGCTGGGCCAACACGGCCCCGCCGGGAACGAAGCCGGTTGCCAACCCCGCTTCCGGGACTCCAGCGTCCTGGAAAGCTCCCTTGAGGACCGCTGCCTGATAGGCACCCAGTTGCGGGTGCCGGGCAACCTCGGCCTTGCCTGGTTGCCGTTTGCCGGTCTTGAGGTCCACGATCACGAGCCTGCCTTCCTGATCTATTTCGAGTCGATCCACCTGGCCGCGGAGTACCGCATGACGTGTGGCCTCCTCTTCAAGAGTTTCAGGACCCTCAGCGCCAGCGCCATCCACAGTGGCGCCAGCGTCCACAGTGACATCAGGGAGTTGAACTTCAAAGTCGTGCTCTACCGCCAGCAAGCTTCTGCCATCGGCGCGCATAAGGAGCACATACTGGGCCAACTTCCGGACCATGAGTTCCGCACGCTGGAAATCGAGCTTTCCCTCCCAGTTATCCTTCATGCCCAAGGCGGGCCAGCGGCGTACGAGTTCAGCAACATACTCCGCTCCCGAGGCTTCGGGAAGCTCCTGCGCAATGCTGTGAACCAAAGTGCCCAGGCTGCGTGCGAAGTCGGTGGCAGCTTCCCCGCCCGCTGCTTGGACGAACCAGTCCAGAGGGGATTTATGGACAGCTTCGACCTTGGAAGGTGAAACGGACACGGTACCCCCGGGCGGCACCACAGCATCCTGGGAACTCAGCTCCGCCAAGCCCCACCAGGTGTCCGGGTGCGCCCCTGGAACCTGTGGGTGGGTGCTGGCGAGCCTGGCCAGTATCCGGGCGGCCTCGTGTGCTGTATTGGCGTCTCCAACACCGGCGTCCTCCACCTGGGCATGCTGCCTGAGTTCGGCTACAAGGGCCCTCAAGGTCATGGGACGGTCAACGGGGGTATAACCGCGTTTGTACTCACCGGAAGCCAGCGGGGACACGTAATCAAGGAAAGCGGAAGGTTGTTCATCCTCGGACGAAACTGCCGTGCAGATCAAAACTTCACGGGCTCGCGATACGGCGGTTGAGAAGCTCCTGAGTTCGTCGTAGCGGATATCCCGGAGCCGGCTCAGTGGTCCACGCCGGAGAGCGTAGTCCACTCCATGCTCTACGGCGTCAGCGTAGACGGTGCTGCCCAGCAGCTCTCCACGGAGGCGGGTGTTGGGCCAAACACCCTCTTGGAGGCCCGCTACGATTACCACCGGCCATTCACGGCCTGCAGCACTTGCTGGAGTCATGATCTCTACGCACGCCTCGAGCTGCGCCCTTGCGGCAAGGGTGTCCATGGGCAGTTCCTGATTCAACAGGTAGTCCAGGAACTGTTCGGGTCCGGACCCGGGCAACTGGTCCACGAAGCGCTCAGCCGTATGGAACAGCGCCATCATGGCGTCAAGGTCCCGATCGGCACGAGCCCCGGCGTTGCCGCCTTCAAGTGCTGTTTCCGCCCAACGGGAAGACAACCCGGTAGCGTGCCATAAAGCCCACAGGACAGATTCCGCATTGGCCCCGGGCTCGGCTGCGGCAGCGGTACCGGCTGCGATCATGCGGGCCAGCCTGCGGGCAGAGCTGCCTTCAATTCCCAACGAGGCCAGAGCACCAGGCTGGAGCAGGGCCTCCACTAACAGGGCGTCGCTGGAGCGGCCTCCACCGCCCAGGAGTTCCTCGCCGCGCAGGGATTGCCGCAGCCTGCGCAATTCGATGGCGGTGGCTCCTCCGATCCGTGATGTCAGGAGCGAAACTGCAGTTTCCGGCGTCAGCTTGGCCGGGTCCAGGACAACGGCAAAGGCTTCCAGCAACGGGCGAACGGCCACCTCGTCACGGACAGCTGAGTCCGCTACCGGAACGCGCACCGGAATCCCTTGGCCGCTCAGATAACGCTGCAACTGAGAGATCTGTCCCCCGTTCCGGACGATCACGGCGATGTCGCTGAACTCCCGTGATTCACGGAGCTGTGCCTCGAGGATGCGTTGTGCGACGTAGCGCAGCTCGTGAACGGCGGACGGCAGCACGTGCCCCTCGACGCGACCAGCCAGGCCTTGTGCCGGGAAAGTGCCCTCTTGAATTTGGGGTTGTTCCAACTGCCTGGCCAATTGGCCGCCGGAACGCTGCGATATCCGGGCCGCCACTCGGGTCCAGGCCTCAGCTACTTCCGGCGTGTGCCTGTGGGTCACCGACAGCGGACGTTCGAGAACAGTTTGCCGCGTGCCGCCCAGCAGCGTTGGCAGCTCTGAGACCAAGTCCGGACGTGCTCCGCGAAAACCTTGCACGACCGTATCCGGGGAGTAGGTGACCACTATGTCCTTCCCTTCGCCGATGTCGGCGAGGAGTTCGAACACCGCCGGGTTCGATTCCTGGGCGTCGTCTACAAGGATGAGTTGCAGGCGCTCCCTCTCCGCGGCCAGGAACTCCGGCGAATCCTGGAAAATCTGGCGGGCGGTGGTGATGATACCGGCTGGGTCAAAGGCCTCAGGCATACGGAGGTCCAAGACATCCCGATACTCGCTGTAAAGCCGGGCAGCCGCCATCCAATCCGGCCGTCCGCACTCGTAGGCAAGACCCACCAGGTCATCTGCAGTGCGCCCCGATTCGATGATGCGGTCAAACAACTGCCGGATCTCGTGGCGGAAGCCGCGGGTAGGAAGTGCCGCCGCAAGGTCCTCCGGCCAAGGCAGTTGAGATCCCGGACGGGAATGGCCCTCAAGCAATTCCTTGATGATGAGGTCCTGTTCAGGGCCCGACAGGAGCTTCGGTGGGCGCGTCAAGGACAGGATACCTTCAGCCTTTGCCCGCCGGATTACGTCGAAAGCGTACGACGCCCAGGTGCGTGCCGGCGTCGTACTGAGGCTGCGGTCCAGCCGCCCAGTGAAGGTGTCCCGCAAGTCCGCGGCGGCGTGGCGACCGGGAGCAAGGATGAGGATCTGCTCCGGATTCAGTCCATCTTCACGGACTCGGCGCACCGCGGATTCCACGAGTACCGTTGACTTCCCCGTGCCCGGGCCTCCGGGCACAAGGACCGGGCCGCTCCCCTGCCGGAGGGAAACGACCGAATGCTGGTCCGGGGATAAGCCGGGTGCCGCGTAGTGGGTCTCCCGCGGCGGGAGCAGGCGGAGGGCCGCCGGTGCTTGGCGGGTTTTGGCAGGAGTCGCGGTCACACAGTCATTTCATCATCGGGCACTGACAATTTATGGAGTTGACGCTCCAACTGGTCGGAGATCACATCAAGTTGATCGAAGTCAGAGTCCGAAGGCGCCCATCGGGCGTTTGTTAGATCGACGCGCCAACGGCCTTCACCGGTGACCAGGAAGGCTTCATAAGCGCCATGTAGCGGAGTGGACTCTTCCACGTAATGTCGCAATGCGTCCACTTCATGGCCGGGAGGCGCCTCCCCGCTGGCTCGAAGCACGCGCCACCAGGCTACGGAGCTTCCGTAATGGCTCATGACTGCGCCCACCTGCCGCGGCCCGCCGGCGCCCAGGAGCTCAGCGACGTCCCCATAGGCGACCGCCGAGCCCGACGGAACAAGGTCTACGACAGCCAGAACCGCCGTCACGTACTCCATCCGCATGTGTTCAGCGTAACGGCAGAGTGTCGTGCCCAAAGAGTGTCGGACCCACCCGGTAGCTTGAACATATGAGCTCCTGGAACACCCTCTCCCGTGCCGCATTCGACCTCGAGACCACCGGGAAGAATTCGCGGTCAGCGCGGATCGTCACCGCTTCCATCACTGTTGTGGATGACCACGGCGAGCTCATCGCAGAGCACGAGTGGTTGGCGGATCCCGGCGTGGAGATCCCGCTCGAAGCCAGTGAGGTGCATGGAATTTCCACGGAGAAGGCCCGCGCTGAAGGCCGCCCGGCAGCAGAAGTCACCCGGGAAGTCGCCGGGGTACTCCAAGGGCTGTTCGACGACGGCACTCCCGTCATTGCCTTTAATGCCAGCTATGACTTCACGGTGTTGGCAGCCGAGTCCGCCCGCTACGGCGTTCCTCAATTGAGCCGCTTTCCCGTGCTGGACCCCTACGTGATGAACAAGCAGGTGGACCGCTACCGCAAGGGAAAGCGCACCCTGACCGCGCTATGCGAGGAGTACGGGGTTGATCTGACCAACGCGCATACCTCCGCTGCGGACGCTTTGGCTACGCTCCGGGTCTTGGATGCCATGGCGGGCAAGTTCCCCAAGCTGCAGATGCCGGCCTCCACACTGCACCAGCTGCAAGTAGACTGGGCGGCATCCCAGGCCGCTGATTTCCAGCAGTACTTGCGTCGGAGCAAGCCCACCGCCGTGATTGAGGGCGAGTGGCCGGTTCTTCCTCCTGAGGATGCAAGCCGGGGCGGCTTCTAGGCCGACGGACTTTCCCTCATCATGACGTTCTGCGACGCAAGTCACAGGAACTTCAGGCACTCCCAAGCAGGGCTTATTGGCTCGCGGATTCCACGCTTGTCCACCCTGCCGAAATAGTCCGTAGCTCACGGACTCGGTTGCCTCAACATTATTCGAGTAAATCGGGTGTAAGCAACCGTTTGTTCGATTCAACGTGCGTTGGTGGGCTGGTGACATAATTAAGTTTGGCGGGTTGAAGTCTGCTAGGGCAGCCAACCTCCTCTCGGTTGCCACATTCCCCGCCCACCGTGAAACGTCTCCGTGACCCGATGAAAGTGATTTCTTTATGAAATTCAAAGCCCCTAAGTGGCTCTCTGTTGCCCCCGTGGCCGCAGCCTTGGTGATTTCCCTGGCAGCATGCGGCGGAGGAACCTCCGAGCCCAGCGGCTCGCCCACCGATGCGCTGGCCGGCAGCGACCAGAAATCGCTGGACACGTTCACTACCGCGGACGTAACGCCGCTGGACAAGATCGATAAGTCCAAGCTGGGACTTATCACCGACGGCACCCTGCGCGTGGGCACCCTCTCTGACGCCCCGCCGAACATCTTCATCGACCCTTCCGGTAAATTCACCGGCTACGACAATGAGCTCCTGCGCGCCATCGGCGACAAATTGGGCCTGAAGGTCGAGTTCGCCTCCACTGACTTCTCGGCGCTCCTGTCCCAGGTGGGTAACAAGCAGTTCGACGTCGGATCCTCCTCGATCTCCACCACCGATGCCCGCCGCAAGACGGTCGGTTTCACCAACGGTTACGACTTCGGCTACATGGCGATCGTCACCAAGAACGACTCCAAGATCACCGGCTTCGCCGACGTCAAGGAAGGCCTCCGCATCGGCGTCGTCCAGGGCACCGTCCAGGATGACTACATGACGAACACGCTCAAGATCGAGCCCGTCCGTTTCCCTGACTACAACACGGTCTACGGCAACGTGAAGAACGGCCAGATCGACGCTTGGGTTGCTCCTTCCCAGCAGGCCGATGGCCAGGTCAAGGAAGGCGACAACACGAAGATCGCCGAGAAGGTTGTCAACACCCAGAACTTCACCGCGTACGCCGTGAACAAGGACAACAAGCCGCTGATCGACGCTTTGAACTCCGGCTTGGATGCTGTCATTGCTGACGGTACCTGGGCCAAGCTCACGGCCGAGTGGTACAAGGACCGTCCGACTGCTGCCGAGCAGACCCCCCAGGGCTGGAAGCCGGGCAGCAAGGCCGTCCAGCTCCCCGCCAAGTAACCAGGGCGTTCCATGGATATCCTCAATCAACTGGCCGAGTCCTTCTTTGACTGGCAGGCAATAGGCGAAGTTCTCCCCAAGATGTTCGCTGTCGGCCTGCCCAATACCATCGTTCTGGCGGTCGTCTCGGGCATCATCGGGACTGCACTTGGGATGCTGCTCGCTCTGATGGGGATTTCCCGGAACGCAGCAGCCCGGTGGGTCGCCCGCATTTACACGGACATTCTCCGCGGGCTTCCTCCGGTGCTGACCATTCTGGTGATCGGCTTCGGTTTCGGTCCGATCATTCGCGAACTGACAGGGTCCACCAGCCCATACCCCATGGCCATCGCTGCTTTGTCCTTGATGTCCGGCGCGTACATCGGTGAAATCTTCCGTTCCGGCATCCAGAGCGTGGACAAGGGCCAGCTCGAAGCCACCCGTGCACTCGGGTTCAGCTACGGCTCGTCCATGCGCCTGGTGGTGGTGCCCCAGGGCATACGTCGGGTTCTTCCTGCCTTGGTAAACCAGTTCATTGCGTTGATCAAGGAATCCTCGCTGGTGTTCATGCTCGGTCTTTTGGCCACGGAGCGTGAGATTTTCCAGATCGGCAAGGACGCTGCCGCCAACAGCGGCAACCTATCCCCGTACGTGGCCGCTGCCATCTTCTATTTGGCGCTGACCATCCCGCTGACGCACTTTGTGAACTGGATTGATGCCCGCATGCGTTCCGGCCGGCCGGAGAAGAAGGAACCGGACGAAGCAGCAGCCGTGGTAGGAAAGGGAGCCCAGGCATGAGCGAATTCGCATCAGGCACATTGACGGCCAAGAACATCCATCTATCCTTCGGCAGCAACCACGTGTTGCGCGGCATCGACCTACATGTGGAGAAGGGCACCACGGCCTCCGTGATTGGCCCTTCCGGCTCGGGCAAGTCGACGCTCCTGCGCGTCATGAACCGGCTCATCGAACCGGACCAGGGCGACATCCTCCTGGACGGACGTTCCGTGCTCAAGGACAATCCGGACGAACTGCGCCGCCGTATCGGCATGGTCTTCCAGCAGTTCAACCTGTTTCCCCACAAGACCGTGGCCGAGAATATTTCCCTGGCCCTCCGCAAGCTCCGTGGCATGTCCAAGGAGCAGGCGCGCGATGAAGCCCTGGCTCAGTTGGACCTGGTGGGTTTGAAGCACAAGGCTGACGCACGTCCGGCCAACCTCTCAGGCGGCCAGCAGCAGCGTGTGGCGATTGCCCGCGCGCTTGCCATGAAGCCCGAGGTCATGTTCTTCGACGAAGCCACCTCCGCTTTGGACCCGGAACTGGTCAAGGGTGTCCTGGCCCTCATGACGGACTTGGCCCAAGGAGGCATGACCATGGTGGTGGTTACCCACGAGATGGGCTTCTCCCGCAACGTCTCTGACGTCGTAACCTTCATGGACGCCGGCGTGGTGGTTGAATCCGGCCCACCGGAGCAACTGTTCAGCAGCCCGGAAACGGAACGCCTTCAGGGCTTTCTTTCGGACGTTCTCTAAGGAACCTCCTCATACCCGGGAAGTGAATCCGGTGAAAAGAACCCCGCCTTCTCACAGAAGGCGGGGTTCTTTGCTGTTCCGCATTGCGTTGCGCCCCTATTGACCAGCCTTGACCCGCAGCACAGTGAGGGCGGCGGCATCCACCTTTGCGCGGAAGGAAGGGTCTGCCGCGGCCTTCTGCACCACAGCTTGGTGCATGGCCGGAATGCTTGTGGGATCGGCACAGACCAGCATGGTTCCGCCGGCACCAAAGAAGTTCAGGGCACGATCGGCATCGGACCAGGCCTCCAATTGCGCGGCACTGCAGAGGTCATCCGATAGGACAATTCCTGTAAAGCCTGCGTCAGCGCGCAGCATGGTGTCCATGATGGTCGGTGAGAACGGTGCGATGTTGGCGGGGTCGATCTTGTCGTAGTACGCGTTCGAGACCATCACCCAACGGGTGCCTGCCTGGATGGCTGTGTGAAACGGCTCCAGCGAAGGATCCGTGCGTGTGGTGGCCGTGTCACGGACGTCGCTGCTGACATCCGTGTTGGGAATCACCCTCCCAAGTCCCGGAAAGTGTTTCACCACCGGGGCAACCCCGGCATCCCTCATACCGTCGGCAAACGCATTGCCCAACAGCGAAACGTTGGCGGGGTCATAGCCGTACTCCCGCTGAAAGTGGCCGATGGGGGCGTTGGAGGGTGCAAACTGCGGGCTGGTCACTGTATCCAGGACCGGTGCGAGGTTCACATTGACCCCTACGCTGCGGAGTTCCTTCCCCCAGGTCGCCGCATCCGAACGGAGCTTTGCGGCTCCGGAAGAGGCCTGCACCAAGGCGGTAGGAATCGTGGAAAATCCCGGGCCGGAGAGCACCTGGACGTACCCGCCTTCCTGGTCAGTAGCAACAAAGAGTGGTACCCCGCCGGTTGTGGCAATGGAGACTGTACTCGTCAAAGAAGACACAACGTTTGCCGTCGGAGCAGTTCCAGCTTTGCTGCGTCCGCTGAGGTAAACGTTTCCGGCGTGATACTTGGTGAGTGCCTGCAGAGTTGCGGGTTCGGCGCCGGTGGCCTTGGCTGCCACCATGAACAGTTGACCTACGCGCTGCTCAAGGCTGAGGCCGGCGAGTTGCTGCTCGGCGGCTGACACGGTGCCCGGGGCCGGTGCAGGCGAGGCAGCGGCCGGCGTGGAAGGCGGCGCCGATTGCGTGGGTGAAGCGGCCTGCGGGCTTGGAGTCGGCACGGCCGATGGCGAAGAAGGGACGGGCGACGGCGTCCCCTCTGCCGGGGTTTGGCCGGAGTTCGCTGTGCCACTGGAACATGCAACGGCCGTTGCCAGGAGCACTCCTGCCGTGGCGATGCTGACACTTATGGATGCAGTGGACGGGGAATTGCGCATGGTAAACCGTGAATTCGTTGGGGGTGGGTTTCCATCTACGAGCCTACCCCGGGAGAAGCAACGATGCCCCGGCCGAGCTGCTTCAAGCAGTGCGGCCGGGGCATCACGAAGAATTAGGCCGTAGCGCCCGCCGCAGCCTTCGCTGCCGCAGGGAGGGCCTCAATAATCCGGTTCATGGCTGCGTCGTCATGCGCAGCGGAAAGGAACCAGGCTTCGAAAACGGACGGCGGCAGGTAGACGCCGGAGTCAAGCATGGAGTGGAAGAACGGGGCGTAGCGGAAGCTTTCCTGCCGCTGGGCGTCGTCGTAGTTGTGCACGCCGCGGGCAGAGGTACCGAAAGCAACGGAGAACAGATTGCCGGCCCGCTGGATGGAATGGTCAACGCCGGCGTCATCAAGGGCAGAGGAAAGCGCAGCGGAGAGCTCCAGCGAACGGGCATCAACGTAGGCATAGACCTCAGGAGTTGCGTGGCTCAGCGTTGCCACACCTGCGGCCATGGCCACGGGGTTTCCGGAGAGCGTACCGGCCTGGTAGACGGGTCCAACCGGGGCGAGGTAGTCCATGACGTCGGCACGGCCGCCCAGTGCCGCCGTCGGCATTCCACCGCCAATGACTTTGCCGAAGGTGAGCAGGTCCGGCGCCCAGCCTTCCTGCCGGCCGGTCAGTCCCCAGTAACCGGCGTAGCCGGTGCGGAAACCGGTGAGGACTTCGTCCAGGATGAGGAGGGCACCGTGTTCCTTGGTGATGCGGGACAGCCCTGCATTGAATCCCTCCCCCGGCGTGACGACGCCCATGTTGGCCGGGGCCGCTTCGGTGATGACGGCGGCGATGTTCTTGCCGTGCGCTGCGAACGCAGCCTCGACGGCGGCGAGATCGTTGTAGGGCAGAACCAGGGTTTCAGCGGCGGTGGCCTCTGTAACACCGGCAGAGCCGGGCAGAGCCAGGGTTGCCACTCCGGATCCTGCCGCTGCCAGCAGCCCGTCCAGGTGGCCGTGGTAGCAACCGGCAAACTTGATGATCAGGTTGCGGCCGGTGAAACCGCGGGCCAGGCGAACGGCCGTCATGGTGGCTTCGGTTCCGGTGGACACCATCCGCAGGCGTTCGACGGCGGACACCCGTTCCTTGACGATAGCGGCAAGGTTGGCTTCATCCGGTGTGGAGGCTCCAAAGGACAGTCCACGGTCCACAGCTGCGTGCACGGCGTCGAGGACGGCGGGGTGGGCGTGACCCAGCAACGCCGGTCCCCAGGAGCAGACGAGGTCCACGTATTCCTTACCGTCCGCGTCCGTCAGGTAGGCGCCCTTGGCCGAAACCATGAACTTCGGGGTGCCGCCCACTGAACCGAAGGCCCGCACCGGAGAGTTCACACCGCCGGGCATCAGGGACCGTGCACGGTCGAACAGTTGATCGGACACGGGGGTATTTGAGGTCATGGTTCCTATTCTTTCAGTGATTCAGGAGCAGTGAGGCGGGGTCTACGTTGCAGCCAGCAGCTCGGCAACGCGGGGAGCCACCTCAGTGCCGTAGAGCTCAATGCAGCGCATCATGGATTGATGCGGCAACGTTCCATTGCTGTATTTGAGGTCGAAGCGATCCACACCGAGATTCCGCTTGAGCAGGGCAATTTTCTGCGCCACGGTTTCCGGCGATCCAACGTAGAGGGCTCCTTCAGGACCGCACATGGCGTCAAACTCACCGCGGTTCCCCGGACCCCACCCACGTTCGGCGCCGATCCTGTTGCGCTGCTCCAGCCAGTGCGGGAAAAGCTCGTCGCGGGCAGCCTCGTCCGTGTCAGCGATGAATCCTGGTGAGTGTGTAGCAATTTGGCGCATGGGGTGGCCGTACTTCCCCATTGCCTCGCGGTACAGGTTGACCAACGGTGCGAAGCGGCGTGGCTCGCCCCCGATAATGGCGAATATGATGGGATAGCCGTATTGGGCGCAACGTAGCACGGACTCCGGAGTGCCGCCGACGCCAATCCAAGCGGGCAGCAGGTGGTGCTCAAGTTTGGGGTACACCTGCAGACCGTTGACGTTCGGCCGCGTGCGCCCCTCCCAATGAACCGGTTTCTGCGCCCTGACTTTGTCAAACAGTTCCAGTTTTTCCTCGAACAGGACTTCGTAGTCCGCCAGATCCAAACCGAACAGCGGGAACGACTCCACGAACGAGCCCCTGCCGAGCATGACTTCGGCCCTGCCGTTGGACAAAGCGTCTACTGTGGCGAACCGCTGAAATACCCGGATGGGATCATCGGAGCTAAGTACGGTAACGGCGGACCCCAAGCGAATCCTTGTG
Source organism: Arthrobacter sp. 9V (assembly GCF_902506065.1). GTDB lineage: Bacteria > Actinomycetota > Actinomycetes > Actinomycetales > Micrococcaceae > Arthrobacter. Next base: position 1,395,794 of record NZ_LR732912.1, on the reverse strand, counting down.
GTAACCGCGGCGGCCGCTGCAAGGAAGACCTCGGGTGCGGACACAGCGAAATCGCGGCGGTGGTGCTCCCCCACACCGAAGGCATGGATTCCGACGGCGTCAGCCAGCTTCGCTTCCTGCAGCAGCTCGCGCAGCACTCGCGCATGCTCCTTGGGGTTGCCCTCGGCATCCACCCCGGCATCGCCGAAAGTGTTCAGGCCAAGCAGGATCTGGTTCGCCGCCACCGGGGCGGCAGGATCGGAAAGTCCAGAAGACTCAGACGGGGCGGGAGATTCGGATTCGGGGGGAAGAGAGGACATCAGGACTCCTTCAGCCAGCCTGCCAGTTCGGAGGCCCAGTAGGTCAGGACGGTATCGGCTCCGGCGCGCTTGATGCCGAGGACGGATTCGGTGATGGCACCCCGCCTGTCGATCCAGCCGTTGGCAGCGGCCGCTTCGATCATGGCGTACTCACCCGAGATTTGGTAGGCCGAAACAGGTACCGGGCTCATGGCTGCGACGTCGGCCAGAATGTCCAGGTAGCTCATGGCAGGCTTGACCATCACCATGTCCGCGCCTTCTTCGAGGTCCAGTTCAACCTCCAGGATGGCTTCCCTGCGGTTGGCCGCGTCCATTTGGTAGGTCCGGCGATCACCCTTGAGCTGGGAATCCACGGCCTCTCGGAAGGGGCCGTAGAACGCTGAGGCGTACTTGGCCGCGTAGGCCAGGACGGCTGTGTTCTTGTGTCCGGATTCTTCCAGCGCCTGGCGGATAACCGCGATCTGGCCGTCCATCATTCCCGAGGGCCCCAGCACATGGGCTCCGGCCTCGGCTTGGGCCACTGCCATCCGGCCATAAATCTCCAGCGTGGCGTCGTTGTCCACATAGCCTTCGGAATCGAGGACGCCGCAGTGGCCGTGGTCGGTGAATTCGTCGAGGCAAACATCGCCCATGATCACCAAGTCATCGCCCACCTCGGCCTTGACGTCGCGGATGGCCTTGTTCAAGACGCCCTCGGGGTCCAGCGAAGCGGTTCCTTGCGCGTCACGTACTTCAGGCACACCGAACAGCATGATGCCGCCCACTCCCAGTTCAACGGCCTCGGCTGCTGCCCGCTTCAAGGACTCGGTGGTGTGCTGGACAACGCCCGGCATGGAGCTGATGGGGCTGGGCTCCGTGAGGCCTTCCCGGATGAATGCCGGGAGGATCAGGTCCGCGGGCGCCAAGCGGTTCTCGGCGGTGAGCCTGCGCATGGCCGGAGTTGTGCGCAAGCGGCGGGGACGATGGTTCGGAAAGCTCATTGCGGATTCCCTTCGTTGGCGAAAACTGTTTGCAGGGCGGCCACAATGCCGTCCGGGGTTGGTACTTTGGCGGTGGCTGCCACGGTGAGGCCGAGCCGGGAAGCCTCCGCCGCCGTCGGCCGTCCAATGGCGATCAGCCGGCAACGGCCCAGTGGCTGCAACGTTGCAGCAATACGGCGCGCAGCACTCGGAGAAGCGGCCACCACGGCGTCCACGGTTCCGGCGTCCAGCGCCGCCCGCGCCTGTTCCGGGCTGAGGGTCTTCGGTGCGTCGGCAACGGAAATCACGACGTCGGATGGAAGTTCCGTTGTCAGGCGAAGTTCCGCTCGGGCCGGATAGTCGACAGTGCGGTAGGCCACTACGGTCGTCACGTCTGCTCCCTTAGCCGCAAGGCCGCCACGCAGGCCGGGAGCCGCTATGTCAGCTTGGGGCAGGAAAACCCGTTCCGGGGCTGCTTTCCACGCAGCAAGGAGACCCTCCGCTGACTGGACATCGGTAGGTGCCAAGGAAACGGTAAGGCCAACGGATTCAAGGACTTCCCGGGAGGAGGGGCCAATAGTGGCAACCTTGGTTTCCGATGGGACAAGGTCTGCCAAGGCCATCCCGCGTTGGGCGGCCTTCTCCAACAGAACCCGGACGGTGGTGATGCTGCTGATCACCAGCCAGTCAAAGGCACCGGCCTTCAATCGGCCCAAGGCCTCCTCAAGGGGTGCCTGGTCCCCGGCCTGTTCGAAGTCGATGAGCGGAAGCACCAGCGGCTCCGCCCCCAGGTTGCTCAGGAGCGCAGCCAAGGGGCGCGCACGGTGGGCGGTCCTGGTAATCAGGACACGCCTACCGGCCAGCCCACTCATTTCATTCGGATCAGGACGCGGCAAGGTCCGCGATCTCCGCGGCGCCGGCAGCGAGCAAGAGCTCTGCCACTTCGATGCCGAGCAACGTGGCTCCGACGTCCGTGAGACCGTCGGTTGCTTTCTTCTCTCGGACCGTCTTGGTTCCATCCACGGCACAGACCGCTGCTTCAAGGTGCAGCATGCTGCCCTTCCGGAAGGCGTAGGCGCCCACGGGGGCTGCACAACCGGCTTCAAGCCTGGCCAGGACGGCGCGTTCTGCTGTGACGGCTAGGCGGGTATCGTCGTCGTTCAATGCCGCAAGGGCCTGGGCCAGCACTCCGTTGGACCCGCCGGTGGAACCGGCCACGCGCGGGGCGTCGGCGGACCGGCACTCGATGGCCAACGCTCCCTGGCCGGGGGCGGGCAACATGACGTCTGATTCGAAGAACTCGCTCACCGTGTCCAACCGACCCATGCGCTCCAAGCCGGCCGCGGCCAACACCACGGCGTCAAGATCGCATGATTTGCCCGGGACAACTTCATCGGTCACATTTCCCGGCAAGCCCGGAACACGACCGAGGCGCGTGTCCACGTTTCCGCGAATATCAAGTACCTCAATGTCCGGACGGGCGGCCCGAAGTTGGGCAGCACGCCGTGGCGAGCCTGTGCCTACCTTGGCACCGCCCGGCAGTTCGGCGAGCTTCATGCCATCACGGGCACAAAGGACGTCGCGGACATCCACCCTTTTGGGAGTTGCGGCGATGCTCAGGCCCAGTGCGGCGCCGGTAGGCAGGTCCTTCAGGGAATGAACGGCAACATCACAGGTCTCAGCAAGCAGGGCATCCCTAAGTGCTGCCACGAACACGCCGGTTCCGCCCATCTGGGACAAAGAGCCGGTCTTGACGTCGCCTTCGGTCTTGATGTGCACGAGCTCCACCGGGAAGCCGCCCACGGCCGCCAACCGGTCCGCAGTTTGCTGCGTCTGCGTCAGGGCAAGCTTGCTCGCCCTGGTGCCGATGCGAACGGTCACTTGGCAACCTCCGGAGCGGGGTAGGCGTCGTGGCCAGTGCCGATCCCGACGCCAACTTCTGAAATGACGGGCTTTGCTCCGCGGAAGTTTTCGCAGCAGTTGGGGCGGCAGACGTCGTACCAAGGGCCCAGATCCGTCACGTGGGGACGTTCGGCAATGTTGTTCTCCACGGTGCGTTCACAAATGAGATCAACCAAGCCGGACACGAAAGCCGCGTGAGTACCCGGGGTGGGAACACGGGTGGCTTCAATGTTGAGGTTTTTGCAGGTTTCCAATGCCTCGGTGTCGAGGTCCCAGGCAACTTCCATATGGTCGCTGACGAACCCAAGAGGAACGATGACCACACCACGGACGCCGTCGGGGGCGATCTCTTCGAGGTGGTCATTGATGTCCGGTTCAAGCCAGGGAATGTGCGGCGCGCCGGAGCGGGACTGGTACACCAGGTCCCAGGCAACGTTCGGCGCCACGGTGTCCATGATGGCCTGGGCATTGGCCAGGTGTTGCGCGGCGTAGGCGGATCCTTCGGCAAATTCGCGGGGCTCGTCCACGGACCTTCCCGCTGCCTCTGCATCCCGGGTAGGAATGGAGTGCGTGGCAAACAGCACCCGGATCTTCGAATCCGGATCAGTTTCGCCGGCGGCGGCCAGCTTGCCGCGGATCTCTTCCAAGCCCGCGGCAGTTCCCTCAAGGAAGGGCTGGACTACGCCGGGGTGGTCAAAGTACTGGCGGATCTTGTCCACTTCAAGCTTGCCGTCCAAACCGGTTTCGGTCAGGGCAACACCAATGTCCTCGCGGTACTGGCGGCAGCTGGAGTAACAGGAGTAGATGCTGGTGGTGAGCATCAGTATCCGGCGGTGTCCGGCGTCGTAAGCGTCCTGCAGTACCGGTGCGATGTACGGGTCCCAGTTCCGATTGCCCCAGAGGACCGGCAGCTCGATGCCGCGACGGGCCAGCTCTGCCTCGATGGCAGCCTTCAGCTCACGGTTCTGCTGGTTGATGGGGCTGATGCCGCCAAAGGCACGGTAATGGTGTGAAACCTCTTCGAGGCGCTCGTCCGGGATGCCGCGGCCTCGGGTGACGTTGCGGAGGAAGGGAATGACGTCGTCCTGGCCTTCGGGACCACCAAAGGAGGCAAGCAGCACGGCGTCATACTGCTTGGGTTCCTGGCGGCCACGCTCGGTGACGGCGTTCGGTGCTGTGGAGACAACGGGCTGGGTCATGCGAGGACCTCGGCAATCTCGGCAGCCGATACGCGGCGGCCAGTGTAGAAGGGGATTTCTTCACGGACATGATGACGTGCCTCGGTGGCGCGCAGGTGACGCATCAGGTCAACGAGGTCCACCAGTTCAGGTGCTTCGAGACCAAGGATCCATTCCCAGTCGCCCAAGGCAAAGGAGGAGACCGTGTTTGAGATGACCTGCGGGAATTCACGGCCCAGCAGGCCGTGGTCCCGGAGCATCTTGCCGCGCTCGTCCGTGGGAAGGAGGTACCACTCGTAGGAGCGCACAAACGGGTAAACGCAAAGCCAGGTACTGGGCTCGACTCCGCGCGCATAAGCCGGCACATGGCTCTTGGAGAATTCAGCTTCGCGGTGCACGCCCATGGCGGACCAAACGATCTCGGTTCCGGCGAAGAGCTTGCTGCGGCGGATGGAGCGCACTGCGGACTGCAGGTCCTCGGGCTTGGGACCGTGGAGCCACACCATGATGTCAGCATCCGAGCGCATGGCCGAGACGTCATAGCTGCCCCGGAGGATCACGCCGCCCTCCGCGAGCTTCTCCGCGAGGGCTTCGAACTCCTGGGCAGCATCGCCGCTGCGCAGGACGTCGGCCGAGCGCTTGAAGACCGTCCAGAGCGTGTAGAACTGTTCTTCGGTTTCAGCAGTTTTAGTGACAGATTCGGCAGAAGTGTGGCTCATGGTTCAAGTTTGCCCCGTGCCAGCCGCTAAGTCGAAACGGAACAGTTCTACAAGGCGTAGAAGTGATGCAAATCACAAAATCGGGGATCCGTCGGTACGCAACGAGGCCAGTTGCGTCCGGGTGTCGGCCACCACCGCAGCAAGGCCATTCCCAGCCAACCAACCGCCAACCACGGTAAGGCGGTCCGCAGCGGCGCACACCTGACGAGCCTGCGCCACGCGCTGTTTATGACCGACGGCGGCAAAGGGCAAGGCACCTGCCCACCGCACCACATCCCAGTCCACAATGTCCGCCCGGGATACCGGCACGGTCAGCAACGCGGAAGCATCTTCCAGGGCCGAAGCAAGGAGTGACTCATCATCCATGACGACGTCCGCCCCACCGCCTGCTTCCTCCCGCCGGCCATAGGACAGGCGCAGGACATGCGTGCCGGGACCGGCTTCGCCAGCCAACCAATCCCACTTCGCCGTTGCATGGGTCAATGCTTTGGCCTTGATGCCCGGGGTTTCAGGCGCCACCAGAATTCCGGTCCCCCGGGGCCTGTCATCGAGCTGCGGCAAGTCCACCACCATGGTTACCAGGCTCACCAACGGCCCTGGAGCCGGACGCAGGCCGGACAGCTCAGGCAAGGACTTCTCCAGCAACCCCACAGCCGCCGGGCCGTCAAGGGCAACAACCAGGCGGCCGGCGTCGTACTGTGAATCCCCGGCGGTGACCCGCCAACCTTGCCGGGTCTTCACGACGTCGCTGGCGCGCCGGTCCGTGAGCAACTGCACCCCCCGCTCCCGCAGGTCAGCCACGAGCGCATCCACCAAGGTGTTCATTCCACCCTTCAAGCCCGCAACAGCGGAACCCGCCTTTGCAGGACCTGAAGATGCCCCGGAGGAGGATGAGGCGCCCTTGCGTTGAGCCGCAACAGCAGCAGCGAGTGAGCCATGAGCGCGGATCCCTGCACGCAGGCCCGGGGCCACCATGTCCACGTCCAACAAGGCCGGGTCAGCCGAATGAACGCCGCCCACCACGGGCGAAACAAGCCGCTCCAAAACCCTTTTGCCCATCCGGGTACGAACCAAAGCCGAAACGCTGGTGACATCCGAGGACGTCCCTACGGAGGCCGGGAGCCAGCGGTCAAAGGACGCTCTGATGGCTCCGGCGAGCCCCAGGGATCGTCGAACCTCGGGGTCCCAGGCATTGGCAGGAATACCGAGCACTCCGGTTTTGGGGAGTTCCTGCGGCCCGTCCGGAAGCTGCACCCAGGCACCTCCGGGGTGAGGAGCTACGATCCGGTCCGCCAGTCCCAATTCACGTGCGAGATCGGCTACGGCTGAGGACCGGGTGGCAAACGACTCCGCACCGCTGTCCAGGTGCAGCCCGGCAACTACGTGGCTTCCCACGCAGCCACCCCATGCGCTGCTTGCCTCGAGGACCGTAACCGCTGAACCGGCTGCAGCCAGTTCCCGAGCGGCGATCAGGCCGGAAATACCGCCCCCCACCACCACGGCAGGTGGCCGTGCAGCTGTTGCTGCGGGGTTTGACGCGGGCGTTGGGTGCCCTCCGCGCATTGTTGCTACTCCGCGATGGAGTGGATGAGCTCCACCACGCGCGTCAGGACTGTGGGATCCGTTTCGGGAGGAACTCCATGGCCAAGGTTCAGGACGTGACCAGGCGCGTGGGAACCGGCGGCAATGACCTCGCGGACATGGGCTTCAAGGACCTCCCACGGAGCGGACAGCAGGGCGGGATCGATGTTGCCCTGCAGTGGCACAGTGCCACCCAGGCGGCGGTTGGCCTCATCCAAGGGCAGGCGGTAATCGACGCCAACGACGTCAACACCGACGTCTCGCATGGCCACCAGAAGCTCGGAGGTGCCGGTTCCAAAGTGGATCAGCGGTGCCCCTAGTCCGCGGACATGGTCCAACGCGCGGGTGGAAGCCGGCGCCACATACTTGGTGTAGTCAGCCAGGCCCAGGGATCCGGCCCAGGAATCGAAGAGCTGTGCGGCCGACGCGCCTGCCTCAAGTTGGGCCTGAAGGAACATGCCGGAGGTGTCGGCAGCCCAGTTTGCCAGGGCGGTCCAGGTCTCGGGATCGGCGTGCATCATGGTGCGCGGCCCGAGGTGGTCGCGCGAGGGCTTTCCTTCAACCATGTAGGCCGCAAGGGTGAACGGGGCACCCGCGAAACCGATCAGCGGCGTCTTTCCGAGTTCGGCAACCGTCAGGCGGACCGCTTCACGGATTGGTTCGAGGGCTTCCCACGTAAGGGTTGGCAGTGCGGCAACATCAGCTGCGGTGCGGACCGGCTTGTCCAAAACAGGTCCCACACCGGGGACGATATCCACGCCCACCCCGGCGAGCTTCAACGGAATGACAATGTCCGAGAAGAAGATGGCGGCGTCAACATCGTGGCGGCGAACGGGCTGGAGGGTGATCTCGGAAGCGAGTTCAGGCCGGAGGCAGGAGTCCAGCATGGCCACACCTTCGCGCACCTTCAGGTACTCCGGCAGGGAACGGCCGGCCTGTCGCATGAACCAGACGGGCCTGCGGGACGGTGTTCCACCGCGATAGGCCGTGATCAACGGCGAGTCCGAGGTACGGCCGTCTTTCAGCGGGTGGTTGGCGCCAAGGGTTCCCGCCGGTGCGTTGGAAGCCGTACTGTTGGATGCTGCCGCGCTAGAAGTCATGCCTTCGATTGTGCCCAAAATCCGGGGCAAAAGATAACGACAAGCTGTCACGTAGCGTCCCGCCCGGGCCGTTGTGGCGGGGATCACCGACCTTCGTGGGGATCACCACGGCGCAGTATTGTTCTACCGGGCTGCGAAAAAGCTATGATTGGGGTGCTGTGGTTCTTTTCTCATTGGTGGCTACACACGCCGACATCGACCTCGAAACTGTCGCTCAGTTGAGCAACGGTTCCTCTGAGCTTGCCTCGGCAGCCCTCACGGACTCCTCAGTGGTTTCCGGTGCGGTGGTCCTGGCTACGTGCAACCGCTATGAAATTTACGGCGAAACCGCCAACGGTGCCGACCTCGAAGCGGCCCGTTCTGCCCTTGTTTCACAGATCAGCGAACTGAGCGGCCTCAACGAGCAACTCGTCTCCCGCTCCTTTGCCACGAACACCGGTCCGGATGTCACACGGCACCTTTTCGCTGTCAGCGCCGGGCTGGATTCTGCCGTGGTGGGTGAGCGCGAGATCGCAGGCCAGGTACGCCGGGCACTGATCACCGCGCAGCAGGAAGGTACCGCCAGCTCGGGCCTTGTGCGCCTCTTCCAGGCCGCCTCCAAGACCGCCAAGGATGTTGGCGCGCAGACCGCCCTCGGCTCCCGCGGGCTTTCGATCGTTTCGGTCGCTTTGGACCTCGCCACGGACCTGGCAGAGAACGAGGATTGGTCCACCAAGAAGGTTGTGGTTTTCGGAACCGGGGCCTACGCCGGCGCTACCATGTCGCTCCTGCGTGAACGCGGCTGCAGTGACGTTTCTGTTTATTCGTCTTCCGGTCGTGCCGAGGGCTTTGTAGCCACTCGTGGCGGAACAGCACTGGACGCCGACTCCCTTCCCGCTGCAGTTGCCGCAGCTGACGTCATGATTGGCTGCAGCGGCTCGGACAACCGGGTGGAAGCTGCAGATCTTGCCCGGGTCCGGGCAAACTCAGGCAAACCGTTGATTGCGATCGACCTCGCCCTCACCCATGATTTTGACCCCGCAGTGGGCGAACTCGACGGCGTTGAACTCCTGACGCTTGAATCCGTCCGGCTTGCGGCGCCTCAGGAACAGGCAGAGTCACTCTCGCAGGCAAGCGCAATTGTCAACGGTGCGGCCACCTCCTTCGAGTCAGAACGTGAAGCCCGCTCGGTGGACACTGCCATCGTGGCTCTCCGCCGGCACACCATGAATGTCCTTGACGCGGAAATGGAAAAAGTCCGCGCCCGGCACGGTTGCACGGCCGCTGCCGAAGAGGTGGAGTTCGCCCTGCGCCGCATGGTCAAGCAGCTCCTTCACATCCCCACCGTAAGGGCCCGCGAACTGGCAGCCAACGGCCAGCAGGATGACTATGTTGCCGCTCTGGAGGCCCTCTACGGCATCCAGGTGGAGCAGCCACAGGCCGCTGCGCCGGCAGCGGAGTGCCCGGTGGATCACGAGCAAATCCGCTCCGAAAGCGCCTGACGCCAGGCTTACCCGAACGCGTTCATACCAGTCAGTTCAGCGGACAGGTTCCATAGTTTCTTTGCTGCCTCCTTGTCCACGGCGTGGGCATCCACTCCCTGATAGCGGGCGAGGGGCGAATCCTTGTCCGTGGGGCGCGCAATATCGCAGTCTTCGCAGTAGACGCCACCCTTGCCGGCCAATGCCGGGGACGTCGCGGCCCATACTGAGGTTGCTGCACCCTGCTCCGGCGTCTTGAACCCTTCCCGCACGGTGCCCTCGGCATCCATCCACCCTGCGGCAACCATCTCTTCCTTGGGCAGATGCCGTTGCAGTTCAGTCATGATGCCGCCTGGATGCACTGCGAACGCCCGAACTCCGGAGCCTCTGCCCAGCCGATCCAGCTCCACGGCAAAAAGTGAATTGGCCGTCTTGGCCTGACCATAGGCGCGCCATTTCTCGTAGCCGCTGGAGAAATTGAGGTCATCGAAACGAATAGGAGAGAGTTTGTGCCCGGTGGAGGACAGCGAAACAACCCGGGCGTCAGCAGCAGCAGCCAATGCCGGCCACAATGCATTCACCAACGTGTAGTGCCCCAAGTGGTTGGTGGCGAACTGGGCTTCCCATCCCGGGCCAACCCGTTGTTCCGGGCTCGCCATGATGGCGGCATTGTTGATGAGGATGTCCAACGAATCGTGGCCGGCCAGGTATCGCTGGGCGAATGCTTTAACGCTGTCCTGGTCTGCGAGGTCCATCTCATCCACTGAGACGGCCTCGCCGAGCCCTGCGGCGTCCAGCACTTCCTTGGCGTGTTGGAGCCGGCGCGCCGGTACTGTGACCTCCGCACCCGCTGAGACAAGGGCGCGCACAGTCTCCAGGCCAAGCCCGGAATATCCGCCGGTGACGATCGCACTTTTGCCGGTCAGGTCAATGCCGTCGATGACCTCCCGGGCCGTGGAACCGTGCCCGAATCCGGAGTCGATGGGCTGTTGCGGGGTCTCTTTCCAGTCTTCGCTCATGGTTGAGCTTCGCAGATAAACGCCGGAACGGGCAATGATCAGTAGACGGGCTTCTCCGGCTCAACGTCGCGAACCCAGGCGAGAATACCGCCGTCGAGATGGCTGACCCGCGTGTAGCCGGCCTTTTGTGCCGCCTCGAGGACCGCTGCCGAGCGTGTCCCTGCCTTGCAGTGGAAAACAATGTCCTTGTTCTGCGGCAGCTCAACCCAAGCTTCGCCGGAGAGAATGCGGCCCTGCGGAATGAGGACCGAGCCCTCGATGCTCACAATGCTGTGCTCGCCGGACTCCCGGACATCCACGAGCTCGAAGTCCCGCTCCCCCATTTCCCTTTCAGCCAACATTGCGGCGAGGTCCTTGGCGGTCACCGTGTGATCCTGGTCGGTGGCAAGCGGCGGCGTCACGCCGCAGAAGGCCTCATAGTCTGTCAGTTCCGTGATGGGTTCGGCTTCCGGATCTTTGGAGACCTTGATCTCGCGCCAGCTTCCGCCCAAAGCATCAAAAAGTGCCACCCGGCCCAGCAAAGAACGCCCGACGCCGGTGATCAGCTTCACGGCCTCAGTAACCATGAGCGAGCCAACCGCTGCGCACAGCATGCCGAAGACTCCGCCCTCGCCACAGGAGGGGACAGAGCCGGCGGGAGGCGCTTCGGGGTAAAGGTCCCTGTACGTGGGCCCGTGTTCGGCCCAGAAGACGCTCACTTGGCCGTCAAAACGGAAGATGGATCCCCAAACGTAGGGCTTCCCGAGGATGGCTGCGGCGTCGTTTACGAGATACCGCGTGGCGAAGTTGTCTGCGCCGTCCAGGATGAGGTCATACTGCGCAAACAACTCCAGCGCGTTTGAGGAGTCGAGCCGGAGGTCATGCAGGACAACATTGACCAAGGGGTTGAGCTCAGCGATGGCTTTTCGCGCGGATTCGATCTTGGGCGTACCCACGTCCTTCACACCGTGGATGACCTGCCGCTGAAGATTACTGAGGTCCACCGTGTCATCATCCACAATGCCCAACGTGCCCACTCCTGCCGCAGCCAAATACAGCAACGCCGGGGAACCCAGGCCACCGGCGCCTATGACGAGGACTTTGGCATTCTTAAGCCTGCGTTGGCCCAAGGAGCCAATTTCGGGAATGATGAGATGCCGGGAGTACCGCTCCACCTCGGCCGGCGTGAGTCCGGCGGCCGGTTCAACGAGGGGCGGAAGGACAGCGGACGCAGCAGTGTGGGCAGCAACAATTGAGGCCATACCCCAATGTATGCCTGCATATGCCGCCCGGTCATATTACCCCCCGGTAGAGTAGTCATAACTGCAAAGGAAAGGCGGCAGACTGTGGCTGACGGCACACGGGCAAACGGTGAGGCACCGGCCAAGCAGGAACGGGCAGGCACAACGCGTTCACCAAGGTTGCCACGCGACGAGCGCCGGGCACAGTTGTTGAACGCGGCATTGGAAGTTTTCGTCTCCAACGGCTTCCACGGGGCGGCCATGGACGAGATCGCCGAAGCCGCACATGTGAGCAAACCAGTGCTGTACCAGCACTTCCCGTCCAAGCGTGAGCTCTATATGGCCCTGCTGGACAGCCACCTGGCAACACTGACGCAGCTAATGCTCAACGCCTTGAACTCCACCACGGACAACAAGGAACGCGTGAAGGCAGTCATGCGCGCCTATTACAGGTTCATTGCCGACGACGACCAAGCCCATCGCCTGGTGTTCGAGTCGGACCTGATCAACGATCCCGATGTCAGCTCGCGTTTGGAGACTTTCAACAAAACGTTCGCGGATGCGGTGGCTCATGTCATTGCCGAGGACACCAAGCTGCCCCCTCTTGAGGCGCAGCTTCTTGGGCGTGGTTTGGCCGGGATGGCGCAGGTCAGCGCCAGATATTGGCTTGAGACCGATGGAAACCTGGACCTCGATGTGGCCAGTGATCTGATCTATCGTTTAGCTTGGCGCGGAATCAGTCGATTCCCCAAAGAGTCCTAGGCTACAAATAGAGGACTGACTTACAACTTGATTGGCTTGGAGGCCTTGCTGTGGAAGTAAAGATCGGCATTCAGAACGTTGGCCGTGAGATCGTGCTCGAATCCTCCTTGGATGCTGACGCCGTAGCCAAGATTGTGGCCGAGGCCGTCACCAATGGCTCCGAGCTTCGCCTCACTGATGAGAAGGGCCGCCAGATCATCGTTCCCGGCAACGTGTTGGGCTACGTGGAGATCGGCGCCGAGGAAGTTCGCCGCGTAGGCTTCGGCGCCCTCTAGGGCTTTCCCACTTATCGTCGTCCGCTAAGGAGTTTTCATGCTTTCTCTCGTCGTGGTGGTTCTGGCCACCGTTGCCACCGGGTTCATCGTGTGGGCCAACGACAAGCGGCACGGTAAATACGGGATCGCTTTGCCGGCCGGTGTCTCAGCAGCCGTGGGCACCCTGAGTTGGATCCTTTTCATCAGCGCCGGACTGGGTTACCAGCCTGGCGCGACCTGGATCCCGTGGGTCTTGCCCATTGTCCTGGGAACCGCTGTTGCCGCCGGTGTAGTAGTGTTCCTGGGCCGGACGCGCACCAAGCACGATACTGCGGCGCTGACCAAGGCGCTGCGGCTCTAGGGTTAAAACAGCCATACCGCACTGCAACAGTGACCGTCACCCATGGGTGACGGTCACTGTTGCTTAACCGCTTTACGACGCCGGATACCGCTCCGGCTGCGCGGTGGCGCCTTTTCCGGCAGTTGTTTCGCTCACTGCTTTGGCCGCGGCGAGGTCACGTTGAGTTACCTGTCCGCCGGCATCGTGGGACACGTAGCGGAGGAACACCCTGTTGTACCGCCATTCCAGATCAGGATGGTGGTTTTGTTCCTCGGCAATCCGACCGATCGCGGCGATGAGCGCCAAGGCGTCGGCCGCCGTCGAGGTTTTATAGACCGTGACCAGGCCTTCCAAGTACTTCCAGTCCGGAAGGTCTGCGAGGGCGGCATTGATGGCTTCTGCAGTTAACTGCTCTGACATGGCTGCTCCTCCATTGTGCGGAAGTCACCGCTAAAGGAACTCTGCCCGGCCTTCCATCGCGGAGGACGCCAGCGCGTGCTCCCGCCGTGGAATCCGGCCCGCCTGTCTGGCCAGCCTACCGGCGATCACCGCGTGTTTGAAGGCCTCCCCCATCTGAACCGGGTTCTGCGCGCGGGTTACAGCGGTGGCAAGCAGCACGGCGTCGCAGCCCAATTCCATGGCGAGTGCGGCATCGGACGCTGTCCCGATCCCGGCGTCGAGAACCACGGGCACAGAGGCCCGGGACACGATCAACTCAATATTGTGCGGGTTCAGGATGCCCAGCCCGGTCCCGATGGGAGATCCCAACGGCATCACGGCGGTGGCGCCCAGGTTTTCGAGCCTGAGCGCCAGGACGGGATCGTCATTGGTGTAGGCGAACACCTTGAAGCCGCGGTTGACCAGTTGTTCGGTGGCATCCACCAATTCCACCGCATCAGGAAGGAGTGTGTGTTCGTCGGCAATAACTTCCAACTTCACCCAATCGGTCTCCAATGCTTCCCGGGCCAGTTCCGCGGTCATCACGGCATCTTTGGCCGTAAAGCAACCCGCAGTGTTGGGCAGCACACGGATGTTGTGGTCCACCAGGAGTTGGAACAATGAGCCTGTTTCGGCCGGCGAGTAACGGCGCATTGCCACCGTGGTGAGCTCCGTGCCGGAAGCAAGAAGCGCAGCACCCAAGCCATCCAGGCTCGGGGCGCCGCCGGTACCCATAATGAGTCGGGACCCGAATTCGACGCCATCGATCACCAGCGCGTCAGTGGTACGGACGTCAACGTTTGCTGTTGTCATGTTTCAGCCTCCTTGGACTGCTGTTACGAGTTCGAGTTCATCTCCGTCGGCGAGCGCTGTGGCGGCCCATTGGCTGCGCGGCACCACCTCGGAATTACGGGCGACGGCGACTCCCAGCTTGCCGCCGTCGGCCGCTTGACCGCGGGAGTCAAGAGCACGACCGGTGATGGCGGTGACGAGGCTGCTGACGGATGCGTCATCGGAGACTGCGTGATCGGTTCCGTTGAGTTTGATGTTCATGCGGATTCCTTGGTGGGGGTTTGTGCTGCTGGTGTGAGTACGGCGGGGAGGGAAGCGCTGCTTGTAAAACGGTCGGGACGGAAGGGCGCCCATCTCGGGTCGGCGGAACCGTTCATGAGTTCTCCCACGATCTTTGCCGCCACAGGGGTCAGGAGGACTCCGTGGCGGAAGAAGCCTGTGGCAATGACCAAGCCGTCAACGTCGCCTGCAGGACCGGACACCCGGCCAAGGAGCGGCGCGTTGTCCGGCGTTCCGGGGCGGGCGCGGGCGGTTGCTTCCAGGAGTTCCAGCTCGGCCACTGCGGGTACCAGTTGTTGGGCGTCCCTGAGCAGTTGGTACACACCGCCGGCGGAAACTGCGTTGGAAGACGCCGACAATCCGTCCTCGCGCTGGGTCGCTCCTATCACCACCGTGCCGTCGTCCCGGGGAACGATGTAGACGGGCACCCCGTGAACCATCCCGCGGACCGTGGAGGAGATCAGTGGGCGTAGGTGCCCGGGGACGCTGAGCCGGAGGATATCGCCGTAAACCGGCCTCACCGGAAGGTTCAGATCTTCAGGAAGCCCGGACAGTTGAGGCGCTCCCAGTCCGTTGGCCACCACCGTCTCCTGGGCGTGGACGACGCCGCCGGACTCCAGCTGAACACCAGTGACGCGCCCGCCGTCCCACAGCAGGCGGCGTGCCGGCGAAGCCTCGGCGTATCCCTCGTGGGCTCCTTGCACCCAGGATTGCTCGTCCGGCGCATGGGATGTCAATTCCGCCAAGAGGCATGCCGCCAGCTTCCGCGGATCCACGTGATGGTCTGCGGGGATGTGGAAAGCGCAGGAAATCTGCGGACTGAGCAGCGGCTCGCGCTGCCTCGCGTCCCGGAGGGCCAGCGGTTCAACGCCCAGGCCGGCCGCAAGCTGCACTGATCTCAGGTCTGCGAGCGCCCTGCGATCGGCGGCATCCGCGCCCACGGCGAGTGTCGGCGTCGTGCGGTATCCGCTGTCCCTTCCCTCGCGGTGCAGTCCATTCACGAAGGAGGGCCAGAGCCGGGAAGATTCAAGCATCAGTTCCAAGAGGTCTTCCTCCTGGTAATGCAGCTCGCTGACGGGTGCAAGCATTCCGGCAGCTGCAAATGTTGCGCCCGAAGCCGGGTGGGGATCGATCAGCACCACTGACCGGCCCTGTCGCCTGGCTTCGTGAGCGATGCCAAGTCCTATGACGCCGGCGCCGATGACGGCCACGTCTGCCATGAGGTGGGTATGGCGGGAATCTGCCATTCGTTTCCTTCCCTACGCCGGTACTAGCCGGATCAGGTCAAGCGGTCGGCTCTGAAGCCCTCTCAGCCGGACAGTCATATGACGATCGTCGCGGCTCCCGCAGTACGTGCCCAGTTTAGAGGAACTACTCTGGTTTCCATGACCCAGCCTGACGCTCTCGCCTCTGCCCGCCTCTACCTGTGCACCGACGCCCGTAAACGGCAGGGCGATTTTGAAGACTTTGTGGATGCCGCTTTCGAGGGCGGCGTGGACATCATCCAACTCCGGGACAAGACTCTGGAAGCTGCAGAGGAACTGGAAATGTTGGCCGTCCTGCGGAGCGTCGCGCAACGGCACGGGCGCCTGTGGGCCGTCAATGACAGGGCCGATGTTGCCAGTATTTCCGGGGCTCCCGTGTTCCACATCGGGCAAAAAGACCTCCCACTGACCGCCGCCCGGACCCTCTTGCCGAACGTCACCGCCATTGGTCTCTCCACCCACACACCCGAACAAATTGACGCAGCAGTTGCCACCGCCCAGGGCCCTTTGGGATTGGACTATTTCTGCGTGGGTCCGGTCTGGGCGACACCCACCAAACCCGGCCGCGCGGCTGTTGGGACGGAGCTGGTCACATATGCCGCAGAAGCGCTGAAGCGTTCACGCGGCGAGGTGACACTTCCCTGGTTCGCCATTGGCGGCATCGACCACAGCAACGTTGAGCAGGTAGTGGCCGCGGGGGCGAGCAGGATTGTTGTGGTCCGCGCCATCACCGAGGCAACGGACCCGACGGCGGCAGCAAAGTCGCTGCTGCAGGCGCTGGACACTGTCTGACCCGCCGCCCGCTTGAGGGCAGTCCGGAGGCGCGAGGTCAGCCTCCCACGACGTCAGAGTCCTATGCGGTGAGGCCAAGGCCCGTCATCCGGAGGGCATGCTTCCTGGCCAATTCGCTCGTCAGCGACCTCACCTCGGCACGCGCGTCCCCGCCGCTTTTCAGCACCGGACCCAGCAGGGGGTGCTCCATGCCTACCCGCTGCGCCTGGGTCAAGGCCTCACCCACCAAACGACGTCCCCACAGGGCAAGGCGCGAGGCCAGGCGCGGGTCATCGGCCAGGGCCCTCCTGAGCAGGACGCGGAGGACCTCAGTGGCTTGGTCCGGGGAAGCCACGCGTTTTACAAAACGTTGCGTTGTTGGGTCGAGGAACATCGAGACGGCCCTGTAGAAGTCCGATGACACGGTGTCTATGACATAGGCCTTCATGACCGACTCGAACCAGTCCCCCGGATTGGTGCGCTCATGAAAGTGATCGAAGGAACGCTGGAACGGCAGCATGGCATGCTCGGGGTCTACACCCATCTCGGACAGTCGGTCGCTGAGGAGGGCGAAGTTCCCGTAGGCTCCCACCGCGATCTTGGCCAGCACTGACCTGTCATGCAGTGTGGGTGCATACCGGGAATCCAGGGAGAGCCGCCCGAAGGCGGACAGTTCCCCATAAGCCATGGCACCAAGCAACTCCGCGGAGAGTTGCCCGGCGGAGGCTGCGGCGTCCGGGGAAATGCCCATGGAGCCAGCCTATCCCCGGCCGGCCGTAAGGTTCCGGGTTTGGGTTCCCGCTTCCAGCGCCATTCCCACTAGGCTGGCTCGAAGTGAGTCGACTGTCCTCATGCCCTGCATGCCGTAAGTCCTCCTCCTCGCACCCACTTCACTGAAGGATCTTCCATGAGTCACCCAAGTTACCCTCCCGCGCCCCAAAACGAGGACGGATCAGGGATTCCACCGGTTCCCACAGCGCCCTACGCCTATGGCGGCCAGTTCCAAAACGGTGCACAACCGGGCTACCAGGCCGGACCCGAGACCAGCCCCTATGGAACACCGGGCGGTGCACTCCCGGCGAAGTCGTTCATGACCACGTGGATTCTGGCCCTTCTCCTGGGCGGCTTGGGTGTGGATCGTTTCTACCTGGGCAAGATCGGGACCGGAATCGCGAAGCTGCTCACTGCCGGTGGCTTCGGCATCTGGTCCATTGTGGACCTCATCATCACACTGACTGGCAACGCCCGGGACAAGCTTGGCCGGCCGCTGGCAGGTTACCCGGAGAACAAGAAGAAGGCATGGATCATCACCATCGTCGTCTGGTTCGCTGGCCTGATTGCAGGAATCGTCTCCGCGGTATTGTCATTCACTCTTGTAGCTGCTGCAGTCCAGCAGGGAGCAACAACGCCTATAGCGCCGCTCCCCTCGGCAAGCCAGGGGCCGTTGTTGCCGTCATCGGGTACTGCCAGCGAAGCGAATTCCTTCACGGTGAACGTTGATGAAAGCACCACGGTAAAGGTGGGTGTGGTCGATTCCCTTTACACCCGGGAGATCCCCTCCATGTCCTACATGAAACCTGCCAACGGAGGTTTCCTGGTACTGGAAGTGTCCTGGGAGACAGTGACCGGGACCAGTTTCACTGCGTCAACAAACTTCGAAGCCTACGATGCTGACGGCAAGCAGGGAGAACCCCTGTTCCTTGAGGAAGGCTTGGGCAGCCTTCCCATGGGGAACGTTGCCGCAGGAGAGGTACAGCAGGGAGTGATCGCGTTTGATATCAAGAACGGCCCCACCACCGTGGTTATCACTGACGTCTACGGCGAGGAAGCCGCAACCTTCACCCTGACACCCCCGGCGGGTCAGTAACCCATCCGGCAGCACACACTGATTACGGGCAAGAACCCGCCGCTCCCTGTTCGGGACGGCGGGTTCTTCTGCGAGGGCATCCAAGACTATCGACGCATTTCGGGCTAACCTGATTTTCGTGTCACATCATCGGATTGCGCCCAACGTCGACGACTCGTCGGATCAGCTCGCCGCGGCCCTTGCCGCCCTGAGGACAGAGCTGGAACTCCCGGGTGAATACCCGGTGGAAGCAGTGGCAGAAGCACGTCAAGCAGTGGAAAACCTTGAGTTGCCGGCTCAGGACCTGCGGGACATACCGTTTGTGACCATTGACCCGGCCACGTCCACTGATTTGGACCAGGCCCTGTTCATCGAGCGCGCCGGCCAAGGCTATAAGGTCTTCTACGCAATCGCCGATGTTCCCTCCTTCGTAACGCCCGGTGGCGCCCTGGACACCGAAACGCGACAGCGCGGACAGACCTTCTACGCACCTGACGGCCGGATCCCGTTGCATCCGGAGATCATCAGCGAGAACGCCGGCAGTCTCCTGGCCGATCAGGATTGCAGTGCTTTCGTCTGGGACTTTGAGTTGGATGCCCGGGCCGAAGTTCAGGCCGTCACTGTTGCGCGCGCGGCCGTCCGCAGCCGCGCCAAGCTGAGTTACAAGGGCGCTCAACAGCAGATCGATGACCATACAGCCCCGCCCGTCCTTCAGCTCCTCAAGGAAGTGGGACTTAAGCGCGTCGAACTGGAACGGCTGCGCGGCGGCGCAAGCCTGAACCTGCCGGAACAGGAAATTGTCCAAGCCACCGACGGCGGCGGGTACCGGATCGCTGCTGCCCCGTCCCTCCCCGTTGAGGACTGGAACGCACAGATCTCCTTGATGACCGGTATGGCTGCCGCCCAGATGATGCTCGACGGAAAAGTGGGCGTCCTGCGCACCATGCCCGCACCGGACGACCGGTCGCTGCTCCATTTCAAGCGCCAGACCTCTGCACTCGGCAAACCTTGGGACGGCCAGGTCAGCTACGGCGAGTACCTGAGGACCTTGGACGCGTCCGATCCCAAGCAACTGGCCATCCTGCATTCCGCCGGCACGTTGTTCCGGGGAGCCGGTTACACCCCCTTTGACGGTGAGGTGCCTCCAGAGGTGATTCAGGCAGCCATCGGGGCACCCTATGCACACACCACCGCGCCGTTGCGGCGCCTTATCGATCGCTTTGTCCTGGTGATCTGCGAATCGCTCAGCAACAACCGGGAAATCCCTCAGTGGGCGCGTGAAGCCCTTCCATCGTTGCCGGAGATCATGGCCTCCTCGGACCAGGTGGCCGGCCGCCTTGAGCGCGCGGCCCTGGACACTGTGGAAGCAGCCCTGCTGGCCAACCACATCGGCCAGGAATTTGACGCTGTTGTCATTTCCGGGTCCAAGCCCTCCAACGGAGCCGGCGCCAGAGCTTCCAATGGAAATGGCAACGGAAACGGGAACGGGAACGGGAACGGCAACGGCAACGGGCCCTATGGCGTCATCCAGATAGCAGACCCTGCCGTCACAGCCCGGTGTGACGGAGAAATGGAGTCCGGAACCAACGTGCGGGTTCGGCTGCTGAAGGCCGATATCGCCAGCCGGGAGATCAGGTTCGAGCTACTGCCCTGACGGGCATTCATGCGGCGATCCGGGCTTTCGGGCCCCCAGAGGATAGACTGGGCATGTAGTAATGGATGCCCGGTCGTTGATTCAGTTAATTTTTGAACTCAACAAGCCCGCCCCTACGCGATCTTGAGATGTACCAACTGGTCACCAGTGCCAGTACTTAGATAGCCCGCGATCGGCTTCCACTGGACTTGCTTGCGCGCCCGTTCGTGCTCCGGTACGGCTCCGCCGCCGCCGTTGAGCATGCAGCGCCAATGCCCAAATGAATAAGGAAACTCCCTGTGAGTGAATTGCATACCCACGAAGTCCTGACGGACTCCACCGGAACAGAATCCATCGAACCCGAGGAAACGATCATCTCGGATGAGACGCCCCACGAGATCGAAGAGAAGTCATTCGCTGACTTCAACGTCCGCGCGGACATCGTTGAGTCCCTGGCCGACGCCGGAATCACGCATCCCTTCCCCATCCAGGCCATGACCCTGCCCGTGGCCTTGAGCGGCCACGACATCATTGGCCAGGCGAAAACAGGTACCGGCAAGACGCTGGGCTTTGGCATACCCGCCCTGCAGCGTGTGGCCGGTCGGGATGATCCAGGGTATGCGAAGCTCGCCGTCCCGGGCGCACCGCAAGCCTTGGTGATCGTTCCCACGCGTGAGCTTGCCGTGCAGGTTGCCAACGACCTCCAAGCCGCTTCACGCAAGCGCAATGCGCGCATCGCCACAATCTATGGCGGTCGCGCCTATGAACCCCAGATTGATGCCCTGCAGAAGGGCGTCGAGATCGTGGTGGGCACCCCTGGCCGGCTCATCGATCTCTACAAGCAAAAGCACCTGAGCCTCAAGAACGTCAAGATGGTCATCCTTGACGAAGCCGACGAAATGCTGGACCTCGGCTTCCTGCCCGACGTCGAGACCCTGATTGCCGGCACCCCCGCCGTTCGGCAGACGCTCCTCTTCTCGGCAACCATGCCCGGCCCGGTCATCGCAATGGCGCGCCGCTACATGACGCAGCCCACCCATATCCGGGCAGCTGACCCGAATGATGAGGGCCTCACCAAGCGCGACATCCGCCAGCTCATCTACCGTGCGCACAGCATGGACAAGACCGAGGTTGTTGCCCGCATCCTGCAGGCACGCGGACGTGGCCGCACCATCATCTTCACCAAGACCAAGCGCACCGCTGCAAAGGTTGCCGAGGAACTGGTTGACCGCGGCTTCGCTGCCGCAGCCATTCACGGCGACCTCGGCCAGGGCGCCCGCGAGCAAGCCCTCCGCGCCTTCCGCAACAACAAGGTGGACGTCCTGGTGGCTACCGACGTCGCAGCCCGCGGCATCGACGTCGATGACGTCACCCACGTCATCAACTACCAGTGCGTGGAAGACGAAAAAATCTACCTGCACCGTGTCGGCCGTACCGGCCGCGCCGGCAACAAGGGCACTGCCGTCACGTTCGTTGACTGGGACGACATGCCTCGCTGGGGCCTGATCAACAAGGCTCTGGGACTCAGCGTTCCCGAGCCTGTAGAAACGTACTCCTCCTCTCCGCACCTGTACTCGGATCTGGACATCCCCGAGGGCACCAAGGGCCGCCTGCCGCGCAACAAGCGCGTCCTGGCAGGCGTAGACGCCGAGGTCCTTGAAGATCTGGGTGAGACCGGCAAGAAGAACGCACGCTCCGGCGGCTCAGGCCGCGATGCCGGACGTGAGAACAAGCGCGACGGCGGTCGGGACGCCGGCCGTGGCCGCTCCACCAGGTCCGGTGACACCGAGTCCAGTGAATCCAAGGGCGAGGGTGGCCGCAACCGTACGCGCCGCCGTCGTACTTCCGAGGGCGAGGCAGCACCCGCTGCCGCCGCAGCGGAGACCCGCACTGCCAGCGCCGACACTGCAGAGAAGCCGGCCCGCACACGTCGGACCCGCACACGTCGCCGCAACGGCGAAGTGGTTTCCGGTGAGACCGCAGCTGCCCAGTCCGGCAGCACCGAGGCCTAAAAACCTCAATGACTGAATCTGTTTGGGCGCCGGACGGCGGCAATTTGGTGGTGCACGCGGACAACGCGGAGTTCCTCCCTACGCTGCCGGACGGCGCCTTCACACTCATCTACGTGGACCCGCCCTTCAACACGGGCCGGGTCCAACGCCGCCAGGAAACCCGCATGGTCCGCAATGCGGACGGCGACGGCGACCGCGTTGGCTTCAAGGGCCGCTCTTACGACACCATCAAGGGCGCACTGCACAGCTACGACGACGCCTTCAGCGACTACTGGTCTTTCCTGGAACCCAAGCTGGTGGAAGCCTGGCGCCTGCTGGCTGACGATGGCACTCTGTACCTTCATTTGGATTACCGGGAAGTCCATTACGCCAAGGTGATGCTGGACTCGATCTTCGGCCGGGAATGCTTCCTCAACGAGATCATCTGGGCCTATGACTACGGCGCACGCGCCAAGAACCGATGGCCCACCAAGCACGACAACATCCTGGTGTACGTCAAAAACCCCACCAAGTATCACTTCGACAACGCCGAAGTAGACCGGGAACCGTACATGGCACCTGGTCTGGTCACTCCCGCCAAGCGAGAGCTGGGCAAGCTGCCCACGGATGTATGGTGGCACACCATTGTTTCGCCTACAGGCCGTGAAAAAACGGGTTACCCCACTCAAAAGCCTGAAGGCCTGGTTCGGAGAATTGTCTCCGCATCAAGCCGCGAGGGCGACTGGTGCCTTGACTTCTTTGCAGGCTCGGGGACTCTGGGCGCCGTGGCGGCCAAACTGGGCCGTAAGTTTGTGTGTGTCGACCAGAATGAGCAGGCCATTGAGGTCATGCGGAAACGGTTGGGCACCACAGCGGATTTCCTCCGGAGCGGCTCCATGCCAGACACCGCACTGGATCAGGCAGCACCCTTCACGAAGGCCTGAACGGCGTCGGCGATCATCTGAACGGCGATTGCTGACAGCAGCAAACCGGCGATCCTGGTGACGAGTTCCACCCCGTTTTCACCCAGGACGCGCTGCACCACACCCGCGAACCGCATTGCCAAGTACAACGACGCCAACACCACGGCAATGCCCAGGCCCACAGCCAGGTACTCCGAGAGCTGGCTGGACTGCTGCACAAACACCATGACGGCGACGATCGCGCCGGGCCCTGCCATAAGCGGGGTTCCCAGAGGCACGAAAGCCACGTTCTTGTACTTGGCGGCGTTCTCCTCGCCGCTGGTTGAGCCGGTCAGCAGCTGCAGTGCGATGAGCACCAAGAGCAGGCCACCGGCACCCTGCAGGGCCGCCAAGGAGATGTGCATGTAGTTCAGGATGGACTGCCCGAAGATCGCGAACACAACAATCACGCCAGTGGCCACGAGAAGAGCTTGGAACGCTGAGCGATTCCGGTCCCTGGCTGACATCTGTGCCGTCAAGGACATGAAAATCGGCACGGTACCCGGCGGGTCCATGATCACGAACAGCGTGACGATCACGGAGGCCAGCAGTTGCAGATCCATTACCGAAGGACCGTGCTTCCCGTAGCCAGCTCCTCTATCCGCGCCAAGACCTCCGGCGATGTGGTGTTTTCGCCCAACAGGTTGGGTTTGCCCGCGCCGTGGTAGTCCGAGGAGCCTGTCATGAGCAACCCGTGCTCGGCGGCCAGCCCGCGGAGAAACGCACGGCCCTCTTCCGGGTTGTCACGATGTTCAACCTCAAGTCCCAACAGTCCGGCATCAATCATGTCCAGGTACGCGCGCTCCCCCACGATCCGTCCCCTCGACGACGCCACCGGATGAGCGAAAACGGGAACACCACCGGCAGCACGGACGAGCTCCACGGCCACCGCCGGGTTGGGGGCATAGTGCTGCACAAAGTACCGCGAATGGGAGGTGAGGATGGAGGTAAAGGCTTCCGTTCGATCCGCCACCACGCCGGCGGCCACCAGAGCATCAGCAATATGCGGGCGGCCCACCGTAGCACCGGGAGCAACATGGTGGATCACGTCATCCCAGGTCAACGGATAATCCTCGGACAACAAAGTGACCATGTGCTCAGCCCGGGTGAGCCGGGCATCCTTGGATTTGGTGATCTCCTCCAGCAAACCGGCATGAGCGGGGTCGTGGAGGTAACTGAGCAGGTGGACGCTGATCCCTTCCTCCGTCCGGCAGGAAATCTCCATCCCGGGGACAAAAACAATGCCATGTTCACGCGCAGCAGCGGCGGCAGCCTCCCAGCCATCCGTGGAATCGTGATCGGTCAAAGCCACGGCGTCCAGCCCGGCCGAGACGGCGGAGATGATCACTCCGGTCGGCGTCTGGGTTCCGTCAGAAACATTCGAGTGTGCATGCAGGTCTATCCTCACTTTCCCAGCCTATGGGATGCGGCCCCGCTTGGAGCGTTGCGCCGTTGGCCTCCTCCCTTAACTGGTGGGACGATGTAACGGTGAACGATGCCGAAAACACCCAGAACTCGTCCTCCCAGCCACTGCAGGAGCGCGTCAACAACCGCTCGCAACGGCCCACGTCCGATGCCTTCAAGGCATTCATGGCCAGCAACTGGGCGCCCGCCCCGCAGGTAACCCCTGCGCGTGACGCCGTTGCAGACCACGCCGCACGCCGTCGTCGTACTATTTCCGAACAGTTCAAAGGCGAACGTCTTGTAATCCCCGCGGGTCCGCTGAAAGTCCGGTCCAACGACTGCGACTACCGGTTCCGTCCCCACTCCGGTTTCGCCCACCTCACGGGCCTCGGCCT
The DNA here is from genome assembly GCF_902506065.1 of Arthrobacter sp. 9V. Lineage (GTDB taxonomy): Bacteria > Actinomycetota > Actinomycetes > Actinomycetales > Micrococcaceae > Arthrobacter. Next base: position 1,371,225 of record NZ_LR732912.1, on the reverse strand, counting down.
GGACCACGAGCCCGACGCCGTGCTCATCCTTGAGCCCGTGGCTGAAGGAAAGGGCGACGACGGCGGTCACCACACTGCTACCCTCTACTTCCGTCCGCTGGCCGGCCGGGACACTGAGCAGTTCTACGCTGACTCGCGCGCCGGCGAGTTCTGGATCGGTGCGCGTCCCACGCTGGCCGAATTCGAGGCCCGCCTTGGCCTCCCCACCGCGCACATCTCCGAGCTTGAAATGGCCATCACCAAGAATGTTGGCGCCCCGGAAATCGGCGGCATCTCCATTCGGCTGGTCCGCAAGACTGATGAAAACATCGACGCCCTGGTGGACACAGCCCGCTACAACACAGCCAAGGACCCCGAGAACCTTGATCTCGGCGAACTCGACGCCTTGGATGAGAAGCTCAGCGAGGCTCTGTCCGAGTTGCGCCTGCTCAAGGACGAGTGGGAAATCGAGCAGATGAAGATTGCTGTGGCGGCAACCGTGGAAGGCTTCGCCGACGTAGTCCGTGCCCTCCCACGTGCGCTGACCCACAACCGCGGCGAGCGTGTAGTTGAAGGCGCATTCTTCGCCCGTGCCCGCGAAGAAGGCAACGAACTGGGCTACGACACCATTGCCGCCTCCGGCAACAACGCCACAGTGCTGCACTGGAACCGCAATTCCGGAACCGTCAACGCCGGCGAACTCCTCCTCCTCGATGCCGGTGTGGAAGCTGACTCCCTTTACACAGCAGACATCACCCGCACCCTTCCGGCCACAGGAACCTTTACTGCTGTCCAGCGGAAGGTCTATGAGGCCGTACTCGACGCCGCCGATGCCGGTTTCGCTGCCGCACAACCCGGAGTGAAGTTCCGCGACATCCACACCGCTGCAACCACCGTGCTGGCCGAGCGCCTCGCCGAATGGGGCTTGCTCCCCGTTTCCGTCGAGGAAGCCATCAGCCCGGAAGGCCAGCAGCACCGCCGTTGGATGCCTCACGGCACCAGCCACCACCTGGGACTGGACGTCCACGACTGCGCGCAGGCCAAGCGTGAACTCTATCTCGATGGAGTTCTCACAGAGGGCATGGTCTTCACAATCGAACCCGGCCTGTACTTCAAGAACGAAGACCTCGCCATCCCCGAGGAGTACCGAGGGATCGGCGTCCGCATTGAAGACGACATCCTCATGACCGCAGATGGCCCCGTCAACCTCAGCGCCGCGTTGCCGCGCAAGGCTGATGACGTCGAGTCCTGGATGGCCGGCATCTACCAGGAAGCCCAGGGCTAAGCCAGGGAGTTAAAATCACAAAAAGGGAAGGCCACCGGAGATCCGGTGGCCTTCCCTTTGCCCTGCTGAAGAGTGGAACTGTGGAGCGCCCTACTGCTTGGCGGAATCCTCGGAGTTGGACTGCTGCCCGTCTTCCTGCGGCGCATTCTGTGCATGATTCGGCGCCGGGTTCTGTCCGTCAGTTACCCGGACTCCGTACTGTGGACGGCCATCCGGGAGATCGGGGTATCGGACAGCGGCCGGCGTGGGCGCCTGCACCGGCTGGCTCACCGGGGCTGCGTTCTGTCCTTCCGAAGCGCTGGAGCCGGTGGGCTCCGGGCCGCGCTGACCATAAGGATCATTCCAGGTGGAAGGCCGCTCGGGCGCCTGTCCCGGCTGCTGGAACGGCGCATTTTGCTGGTTGTAGTTACTGGCCTGGGGCGTGGCGGCCTGGGACGGGTTCATCGGCAGCTGGTGAAGCAGGCGTCGGGCCTCGTGGGCTGCCTCGACGGCGACGATCACATCGTAATTGGTGGCCACCACCTGGCTGGTGGAGGTGAAGTCTCGCTTGCCACGCTGCGTGGCATAGGTGACGATGCCGAACAGCATGAAGAAAGCCGCACCCATCAGTACCGAGGTGATGATGGAGAACGGTCCCCCTGCAGGGGTGAAGAAGGAGAGCATGACGCCCACGAAGAGGCCGAACCACATGCCGCTCAGGGCGCCGGACAACGCCACCCTGGGGTAGCTCAGACGACCGGTCACCCGCTCCACCATTTTGAGGTCGTTGCCCACGATGGACACCAGCTGGACAGGGAACTGCTGGTCTGCCAGATAGTCCACCGCCTTTTGGGCATCCAAATACGAGGTGTACGAGCCTACGGTGTCCCCTTGGGGAACACTGCGGGACTCCTCAACGGCTTTGGGACCACCAAAAATGTTTGACATAGCCCCATTGTGTCTCATGGACATGTGTACCGGCTGGAATTCAGCTAAAAGAGAGCAGACTCGGTAGCCTGTAAATATGAGCACACATCCTTCACGCGTCTTCGTCGCGCGCTTGCTGGGCTTGGACGTCTTCGACCCCCTGGGCGATCGTCTTGGCCGGTTGCGCGATGTTGTGGTGCTCTCCCGCGGCACCCGTGGTGCTCCGCACGTGGTGGGCATCGTGGTTGAGGTTCCGGGCAAAAAGCGCGTATTCGTTCCCATGACACGCATTACGTCCATCGATCAGACACAGATCATCTGCACCGGTCTGGTGAACCTGCGCCGCTTCGAGCAGCGCGGTGCCGAAACCTTGGTGGTGGCTGAGATGTTCGACCGCCGCGTGACGCTGGCCGATGGCAGTGGAGATGCCACCATCGAGGACATCGCCATGGACCAGCACAGGTCAAAGGACTGGTTTGTCAGCAAGCTGTTCGTCCGCCGTGGCCACTCCCTCTCCCCCTTTGGCAGGCTCCGCCGCAACGAGACATTGATCATCAATTGGGCTGATGCCCAAACCGGCGCCCACAACGAGCCCCAGGCCGCAACACAGTTCGTTGCCACGCACGAAGACCTCAAACCTGCCGACTTTGCTGAAGCCCTCCAGGAGATGAGCGACAAACGGCGTTTTGAGGTGGCCAGTGAACTTCAGGATGAACGACTCGCCGATGTCCTCCAGGAACTTCCGGAAGATGATCAGGTGGAGATTCTCTCCGCACTGGATGTGGAACGCGCCGCTGACGTCCTCGAAGAGATGGATCCAGACGACGCCGCCGACCTCTTGGCCGAGCTTCCCTCTGCCCAGGCCGAAGAACTGCTTCAACTCATGGAGCCCCAGGAAGCCGAGGACGTGCGCCGCCTCCTTGAGTACGACGAAGACACCGCAGGTGGCCTCATGACTCCGGTCCCGGTAATCCTGCCGCCGGAAGCCACTGTGGCAGAAGCCCTGGCCCACGTCCGTCGGGAGGAGCTCTCACCGGCGTTGGCCTCATCGATCTTCATTGCCCGTCCACCTTTGGAAACCCCCACCGGGCGTTTCCTCGGAGTGGTGCATATACAGCAGCTTCTGCGCTTCCCCCCGCCGGAACCGCTGGGCAACCTCGTGGATAAAAACCTGGAGCCGCTCTCGGACCAGGCCCACATCTCCGAAGTAGCCCGGACCTTGGCCACGTACAACCTGAATTCACTCCCAGTGGTGGATGACGACGGCCGCCTCGTGGGGGCGGTGACTGTTGATGACGTGCTGGATCACCTGTTGCCGGATGACTGGCGCGCCCACGAGGACGACGCCCCTATAAGGAAACTTGGAGGCCGCATTGGCTGATATCAACGCCCGAACCGCCAAGTCCACCGGACGCTCCAGCAGCAGCCTTGACACGCCGTTGAGCGGACGCCAACGCATCCTGCCCAAATTCTCACCGAACCCGGACGCCTTCGGGAACGCCACGGAAGGCTTCGCCCGGTTTATGGGTACGCCTACGTTCCTGGTCTACATGACGGTGTTTTGTGTGTTCTGGCTTGCCTGGAACTCGTTCGCTCCCACGGACTGGCAGTTTGACCGAATGGAGCTCGGCTTCACCCTGCTGACGCTGATGTTGTCCCTGCAGGCCTCATACGCCGCGCCTCTCCTGCTGCTGGCCCAAAACAGGCAGGACGACCGCGACCGTGTCTCGCTCCAACAGGACCGGCAACGTGCCGAACGCAACCTCTCCGACACCGAGTACCTGACTCGGGAATTGGCCTCCCTCCGCATCGCCCTGCGTGAAGTGGCTACCCGTGACTACGTACGGACCGAACTGCGGAGCCTGCTTGAAGACATCATTGATGCCCAGGAGGAACTCCGCGAGAACGAAGGCGCCCCTGATGGGACGGAATCGCCAGGCGATAAGGTCAAGGAGAAATTGAAGGAAAAACGCGACAAATCGCGTAGCCCCCGGACTCAGCAGATACCCAAAGTCCGTGCCCCGCGAGCCGCAGGTCCACAACATTCAACCGCCAAGACATCGCCCCAAAACCCCGAAAGCCGAGCCTGACCCCATGAGCACCGCATCGGCCGAGGCGCTGCATGCTGCCTTGGCAACCGTCATTGATCCCGAGCTCCGGCGCCCCATTACGGAACTCGGGATGGTGGAGTCTGTCTCTTCCGATGATGCCGGCGCCGTGCGTGTGGCTGTTCTACTGACCATCGCCGGCTGCCCACTGCGCGAAACAATCACCAAAGACGCTACCGACGCCCTCATCCGCGTGGACGGCGTCACCGCAGTAGACGTGGAATTAAAGGTCATGACCCCCGCCCAGCTCGAAGCCCTCAAGGAACAGCTCCGTGGTCCCGGCGGACAACGCGGCATCCCCTTCACCAAACCTGGTTCCCTGACCAAGGTGTACGCCGTGGCCAGCGGGAAAGGCGGTGTGGGCAAGTCCTCGGTCACCGTCAATCTGGCCTGTGCACTGGCCGCCCAAGGCCTTCGTGTGGGGATAGTGGACGCTGACGTGCACGGCTTTTCCGTGCCGGCGCTCATGGGGATCACCCAGAAACCCACCCAGGTGGACGACATGATCCTTCCCCCCGTAGCCTACGGCGTGAAGGTGATCTCCATCGGCATGTTCGTTGCAGGCAACCAGCCGGTGGCATGGCGCGGCCCCATGCTCCACAGGGCCCTTGAACAGTTCCTTACCGATGTTTACTTCGGCGACCTCGATGCCCTCTTCCTGGACCTGCCTCCCGGCACGGGAGACATCGCGATCTCCGTAGCGCAGCTTCTGCCCAATGCAGAAATCCTGGTGGTCACCACGCCGCAGGCAGCGGCCGCGGACGTAGCTGAACGTGCCGGTACAATCGCCACCCAGACCGGCCAGAAGGTTGCCGGCGTCATTGAGAACATGTCCTACTTGGAAATGCCCGACGGCGGACGCATGGAATTGTTCGGAAGCGGCGGTGGTGCCATCCTGGCTGAAAGGTTGAGCGCTGCCGTAGGCTCCGACGTTCCGCTCCTCGGACAGATTCCGTTGGACATACGCCTAAGGGAGGGCGGCGACGCCGGGCACCCGGTAGTTCTGGCAGCACCTGAAACGGCTGCCGCGAAAGCCATGGAAGGCATTGCTTCTTCCTTGGCCACCCGGCCGCGCGGTTTGTCCGGAATGCCCTTGGGAATCCAGCCCCGCTGAGGTTGTGACGCTGTCGGCTCAGGTTGCCTCGGAATCGAAGGGTGCAGCCTCGCCCTCGGCAAGTCGCTCGATGACCCGCACCGGGGTCTTGGGTTTGACGCCTGCGGCTGCGGCAGCGGCCACAGGGGCTCCGGCACTGACGGGTTTGTCGTCCTCGAGCAAGGCATCCTTGATGATGCGCCGGGGATCGTACTGGCGGGGATCGTACTTCTTCCAGTCGACCTCGTCGATGTCGATGCCGACTTCTTCTTTGATCTGCTCGCGGGCACCGGATGCCATCCGACGCACTTCCTTGACCAGGTTGGCGAGCTTTTGAGTGTATTCGGGCAAACGGCTGGGACCGATGACGAGTACGCCGATAATCAGAAGGAGTATGAACTCCGGGCCGTTGATTCCAAGCACGTTACGAAGATTACCTTGTCTCCGGTGCCGCTCCTAAACCGGCAGGACGGAGGAGGGTCTGGAGGCCTCGCAGCACCCTTTTGTACCATGCCTCCCGATCTTCCGGGGCGGAAGCGGCGGACATGGAATCCCCGGCGCGGACGATTTCAGGGACAGCATCGTCGGCAGTGTCAGCGGGGAGGTCGGACGCGTAGCTAATGACGGCCGCCGGCATGGTGTAGACGGCCTTCCAGGGGGTTCCCTGTGTGACGGACAGTTGCGCTGACGTCGATCGGCCACGTCCGGTTCCATGGGCAGGCAGGTGTTCCTCCACGATGGTGGCGTAATGGCCGTTGTTTTCGAGCGTGATCTCCACGGCCGGGTTGCCATTGTGCCTGGTGGCTTGGGCTGACACCACGTGGAAACCCAAACCGGACAGTTCGGGGCATGCCCAGCCTTCTTCGCGCAGTGACTCCAACTGTCCGGGGTTCAAAGTGACCGTGCTGCCGGCCCTGAACGCCGGCCCCACCATGACCTCGGCGGGGATACCCGTCCAAGCGCCGGAAAGCAGGCCCGCGTCACTTGCTTCCGAGGGGGCTTGCGGTTCAGCATCACCGGCGATCACATAGGCCGACGCAGCCAGGGCACCCGCGCTGACCGCCAAGGTGGCCACAGCAACGCCCGCGACCCTCAGGCCCCGGAAACGACTGTACGGACGTTGGAGTGACGGGTATTGCAGCGTTGAGCCCAACTCCCCCGGCTCTTTGGCCAGGCGTTCCGTGTGCTGGATCAAGCGCGCGGCAAGATCCTGGCTGGCTTCGGGTACCGCTGCGCCACGGAGGCGCTCAAGGTACTGCCGCTCACGGCGTAGCGCTACTTGGCATTGCGCGCAGTGCTGCAGGTGTTCCGGGTTGCGCGTATGGCGCAGCGCAGCCAATTTGCGCCGGGACAGGGCTCCCGGACGAAGGGGACGTCGAGGCATCGACAACCTAAAGAATGCTGGCGATGCGGGGCATCTTCAACCGCGTCTTGCGCGCCTCTGCCGGGCGGGGGTCGCGGTGGGCAAGTTTCTCACGCAGCATGGTCCGTCCGCGGTGGATGCGGGACCGCACGGTTCCCAGTTTCACGCCGAGCGCCTCAGCCACTTCGTCATAGGAAAGGCCTTCGAGATCACACAGTACGACTGCGGCGCGGAAGTCCGGCGGAAGTTCTTCCAATGCCCGTTGGACGTCAAGGTCAAGGTTGTTGTGCTCAAAGCTCTGCTCCGGGCCGGGTTCGCGGCCCGGCAGACGGGATTCAGCATCCTCTGCGAGCGCGTCGAAGCGGATACGGCTCTTGCGCCGTGCCCCGTCCAGGAACAGATTGGTGGTGATTCGGTGCAGCCAGCCGTCCAGGGTTCCCGGCTTGAAGTTCTCCAGGGAACGGAACACCCGGACGAAAACCTCCTGGGTGAGGTCTTCGGCGTCGAACTTGTTGCCGGTCAGGCGGTAGGCGAGGCGATACACCTTGGCGGAGTGGTTTGAAACCACTTCCTCCCAGCTGGGCATAACCCAATCAGTGACGGCCTCAAGGCTTTCCGATGTTTGGACTGGCGCAGCATGCGATGCCGGCATCGTCCACTCCCCTCAAACTGTGGTTCACCGTTTGCCCGGTGCCGCCCACCTCATGGATGACCGGAGCAATATCATCCCAAGTTAGTCTGGGAATTTCCTGACTGACCGGTGATTTCTCCGCAGGGCTGAAAACGGTGCCGGACACAGCCCCAAGGAGCAGCTCTGCAGCAGGGTTACAGGTGCGGACACAGTAGTCTTGGTACAAACACCCCTACCCGCGGAAAGCGAACCCCTTCATGAGTGCCGACAAGTCAAGCAGCTGGTCCTACGCAGAAGATCTGCCGGCTGAAGATGACGTGTTGTTGCGGGCCCGTGAGCGTTCCTTTGAGCTGGGTGTTACACCCATCAGCCCCGGAGTGGGCGCCGTGCTGACAGTGCTCGCGGCCGCTTCAAAAGCGCAAACAGTGGTGGAAGTGGGCTCAGGCGCGGGCGTGTCCGGAGTTTGCTTGCTGCGTGGCCTCAGCCCCCATGCTGTGCTGACCACCATCGACGTGGACGTCGAACACCTGAAGGCCGCCAGGGAAGCATTCCTGGAGTCCGGCAGCCCGGCCAACCGTACCCGCACTATTTCAGGCCGTGCAGCGGATGTGCTGCCACGCCTGACTGACTCCGCATACGACCTCGTGTTCATTGATGCCGACAAGCCAAACTTCCCCAAGTATGTGGAACAGGCAATCCGCCTCCTCAAATCAGGCGGCACCCTGGTGATCAACGACGCCCTGGATAAGGACCGCGTGGCAAACCCGGCAGCACGTGAGGCTACCACCGTGGTTTTGCGTCAGATTGTCAAGGCCATTCGCGACGACGAACGGTTGGCTTCGGCGATGCTGCCCACGGGCGACGGACTCCTGGTGGCCGTCAAGAAGTAGGCCCCCGTGCAGGAAGTGCGAAAACACCCTTAAACAAATGCAGGGCCCTGGCTTGCCGGGCCCTGCTTTGTAACTCTGGTGAAAATGCCTATTCAGTAACGCCTACGAGGCATTCCTTGAGGTTGGCCGCTTCCGCAGCGTTGAGCTCGACCACGAGTCGTCCTCCGCCTTCGAGCGGCACACGCATAATCAAGCTGCGTCCCTCTTTGGTAACTTCCATAGGGCCGTCGCCGGTACGTGGTTTCATAGCCGCCATTAGGAAAATCCCCTCCATTTGTCCCAAGTCACGCCAACCCGGCCGGGCTGGTTCCGCGTCGCAATTGCAGCCGGCGGCACCGCTTGGGAGGCCGCCTTGGCCGGGCACTTTTCGGTGCTTTGTCCTTGCTCTTGGTCCATTATCCCGTAATTACCCGTCCGTAGCGAATCAAACGCGCATTTGTCCGGACTTTGTACATACTCAGTCGGCGCGGCAAACGTCCACGTCAGGGCGGATAGTCGCCGCCGCCGGGGAGCGGAGCCCACGCCCACAGCCACACCACCCAGACGATCTGGAGAAGGACAAACATCACCACAATCGTGCCCCGGTACGCTTTGGATTTTGAGAGCAGCGCCACGGCCAAAGCCAGCGGGAAAAGTGGGAGGAGCATTCTGAAGGTACTGGTCTGGGGATGAAGGAAGACAAGCAGGTAAGCCATGTAGCAAGCGCACCAGAGCCGCAGCTCGGTTCCCAGTGCCCTAACCGGCCTGGACATCATGACCACTACAAAGAGGGCTGTGAAGACGAACGGGGCCAGCACACCCAGCACGGGACCAAACAGCATCCGTCCCGTATCAAACCACGGCTTGAAAGGCACAAGATCGTGCCCCCGCCACGCTGTTTCCGTCCGGGTGTAGGCAGTGAGTTCACCGGTAGTGGCCCAGGCAATGGCAGGCCAGGCGAGGGCTCCGATACCCGCCGCCAGCACCAGTGCACCCATGGAGAACAAACTGCGCACCGCCACGGGCCGGTCCTCACCTGCTGCCGGGGGTGCCGACAGGATGGTGGCTGGCCGGAACCGCTGCCATAAACGCCACAGCAACAGCAACCCCATCATGGCTGCAAAGGGGACTCCCGTTGGCCTGGACAGACACATCAGAAGCACTACCGGGATGGCGGATAGATATCGGCGCCGGACCACCAGCAGCAACGAACCGGACAACAACAAAAGATTCAAGGACTCCGCGTAGGGAACCTGCAGGATGGGGGACACGGGAAACGTGGAGACGAAGACTACACCCCACAGCGCAGCACGCTTCCCTGCGAACTCCCGGAAGAGTTTATAGATCACCAAAGCCGCACCCATGCCTGCCAGCATCGCAATGGTGGTCAGGGCGGGCAGGGTTCCCATCCCTGTGGCAGCTCCAAGACCCCGGGCCAGGAAGGGGAAGAGCGCATAGAACGCCCAGGCGTTTTGCTGGACAACGCCGTTCGCATCCACCGGGAGTACCGACGGGTAGCCCTTATCGGCAGCTTCCTGGTACCAGCGTCCATCCCAGATCGTAATGAAGTTCCAATAGTCCGGAGCCGGCGGGAACCAGGGGTTCGTTCCCTGATGAATAGCGGCCGCCATGAAAATACAGGCGCTGACCAGCCGCGCCGCGGCAAAGATCAAAGTGACCTGCAGCCACCAAGGCCATCCCGCCATTTTTGCTGCCGCGGTTGATAGCCCCAAGGAAACCCGGTCCGCGGGTCCCCGCTGTCCCTGTGATGCGGGCGTCCCTGTCTGATTAGCGTGAATCCGGGGTTCCGGGATGGGCGGGGTCACTGCGGGGTCCGGCCGGTTTCGCCGTCCTCAAGGCGAGGCTGAACCAAAGCTCCAAGCCGTTCGATTTCGCGGTCCTTGGCCTGCAGCAGGTCTCTGAGCTCGTCCAGTACCTGGTCGACCTGATCCATTCGGTACCCGCGCAGACCCAGGGCAAAACGCAGCGAATCCACATCGCCGGGTTTGGCGTCCTCGGGCAGCAGGACCGCGGGCAGGTTGGGAACAGGCTGCTCAAGCCCCAAGCCAATGGAGCGCCCCCGAACTATTCCGGCACCGAGGTACAGCGCCGCGCCGACGAGGACTATCGCGAGAAACACCAGAAAAAAGCTCACAGTGTCCATCGTGCCAGAAACAGCGGATTACTCCGGGCGCTGGTTTCCGTTGCCGGCAGGTGGAAGGGGTGCGCCGTGCAGGACGCGGTGCACGGCATCGGCAGGGTCATCCACCAACTGGATCAGGTCAAGGTCCTTCTCCGAGACCATGCCTTCTGCCACCAAGGTTTCCTTGATCCACTCGATCATGGGCCCCCAGAAGCGAACACCCAGCAACACAATGGGGAACGAGGTCACTTTACGGGTCTGGACCAAAACCATGGCCTCAAACAACTCATCCAGGGTACCGAGTCCCCCGGGCAGCACCACAAAGCCCTGCGCGTACTTGACGAACATGGTTTTGCGGGCAAAGAAGTACCTGAAATTTATGCCCAGGTCCACCCATTGGTTCAGTCCCTGCTCAAAAGGCAGTTCGATGCCCAAACCCACGGAGACGCCATTGCCTTCCACGGCGCCCTTATTGGCGGCTTCCATGGATCCGGGTCCGCCGCCTGTGATCACGGCAACTCCGGCTTCAGCGAGCTTGCGGCCCACGTCCACGGCCATCTCGTAGTATTCGGTTCCCGGCTTGGTCCGCGCGGAACCGAAAACACTCACAGCAGGACCCAGATCAGCCAGGGCGCCGAAGCCCTCCACAAATTCACTCTGGATCCTCAGGACACGCCACGGATCGGTGTGGATGAACTGCCCTGCACCGCTGGTATCGAGCAAATGCTGGTCCGACATTCCCGTGTCCGCTTGTTTGCGTCGAAGCTCCAAGGAGCCTTTGTGCTTGGCGGGGGCGATCTCCGAGGGGAGGGGCACGTGGGTGCCCGTGACGCGACCGTTGGCATCCGGACGGGGAACGGGGTGCTGGCTCATGCTCATTGCCCAAGGCTAGCGCGGATGGAGGCTTGCTCCGCGGCAGCGACCCGCTTCTTGCATTGCAGTCTGGTACATCGATGCGGGACAGGTTTCTGTTCAGTCACGATCTTCAGGAAGTTGCCGTGACCGTGGTCATATTTGCTTCTTTGTTCGCTAGATTCGTCGTATGACTACTCAAGCGTCCGGCGATGCCCTCGTCTCCCTGAACGGCGTCAATAAGCACTACGGTCAATTGCATGTCCTCAAAGACATCAACCTTCAGGTTAAGAAGGGTGAAGTCGTGGTGGTCATTGGACCTTCCGGTTCCGGTAAATCCACTCTTTGCCGTGCAATCAACCGCTTGGAAACCATCGACGACGGCGACATCGCCATCGACGGGAAGAAGCTTCCCGAAGAAGGCAAGGACCTCGCGCACCTGCGTGCCGACGTCGGAATGGTCTTCCAGTCCTTCAACCTGTTCGCCCACAAGACGATTCTTGAGAACGTCACACTGGGCCCCATCAAGGTCAAGAAGGTGGCCAAGGGCACGGCCGACAAAGAAGCCATGGCCCTCCTTGAGCGTGTAGGCGTCGGACACCAGGCCCCGAAGCTTCCCGCCCAGCTCTCCGGCGGCCAGCAGCAGCGTGTGGCTATTGCCCGTGCTCTTGCCATGAAGCCGAAAGTGATGCTGTTCGACGAGCCAACGTCCGCGTTGGACCCCGAAATGATCAACGAAGTGTTGGACGTCATGATCCAGCTGGCCAAAGAAGGCATGACCATGATCGTGGTCACCCACGAGATGGGCTTTGCCCGCAAGGCCGCTGACCGCGTGGTGTTCATGGCCGACGGTCAGATCGTGGAGGACGCCACCCCCGAAGAATTCTTCACCAACCCGAAGAGCACCCGTGCCAAGGACTTCTTGTCCAAGCTCTTGACCCACTAGCTCCTTACCGCCAGCACCCCCGGCCGTAAGGCGGCCACCCAATGAAAGGAACACCATGAAGTCTCTTATTACCCGGAGGAAGTCACTCCTGGTGGCCGCATCGGCTGCGCTTGCCATCTCGCTGAGCGCTTGCGGCGGCGGCAGCAGCACCACCACTCCCCCGGTTGCCTCGGCGAGCTTTGAAGCCGGCACCACCATGGAGAAGCTGAACAAGGCCGGGACCATCAAGATCGGTACCAAGTTCGATCAGCCCTTGTTCGGCCAGAAAGGCCTTGATGGCAAGCCTGTCGGTTTCGACGTCGAAATGGGCAAGGCAATCGCCGCCAAGCTGGGTATCCCGGCTGACAAGATCGAGTGGGTAGAAACGGTCTCCCAGAACCGTGAGTCGTTCATCGAGCAGGGCCGCGTGGATCTTGTGATCGCCACGTACACCATCAACGATGCCCGTAAGGAAAAGGTCGCCTTCGCGGGGCCGTACTACGAAGCAGGCCAGGCGCTGCTGGTGAACAAGGACGATAACTCCATCACCAAGCCCGAGGATGTCGCCGGCAAGAAGGTCTGCTCCGTTACGGGTTCCACCCCGGCCAAGACCATCGCGGAGAAGTACAAAGCAGAGGTAGTCCCCGCGGCCACCTACACCGCTTGCCTGGAGCCGCTGCGCAACAAGCAGGTTGTTGCGGTCACCACTGACAACGTGATCCTTGCCGGCTACGTGGACAAGGAACCGGATGCTTTCAAGCTCGCCTCGGATGAAACCTTCACCAAGGAGCCTTACGGCATCGGCCTGAAGAAGGACGACACCGTTTTCCGGAACTGGATCAACGACCAGCTTGAGGGATTCGCCAAGGACGATACCTACAAGAAGGCTTGGGAAGCCACTGCAGGCAAGGTCATCAAGACCGCCCCTGAACTTCCTACGATCAACCGCTACTAGTCGGGACCCGTCAACTGCCGCCGCCCCTTCGGGTGGCGGCAGTTGACGAATCCAGGACCCTGTTCCCTGATTAGCTGCAGCCAAAGGAAGCCATGGACGCCGTCATAGCAAGCCTCCCCGAATACTGGGACGGATTTCTCCGAACCCTGTATCTCTCCGTAATTTCAGGAATCATTGCCCTTATTGTCGGCACACTCCTGGCGGCCATGAGGGTTTCCCCCGTGGCAGCACTTCGCGGTTTCAGCATGTTCTATGTTGAAGTGGCGCGTAACACCCCGTTGACCATTATTTTCTTTTTCGCCGCCATTGTTCTCCCCAGGCTTGGCGTCAAGTTTGAACAATTCGAAGTTGCTGCCATCATCGCGTTGAGCAGCTACACGGCCGCCTTCATTGCCGAAGCAGTCCGTTCCGGCGTCAACAGCGTTCCGGTGGGCCAGGCAGAAGCTGCCCGCAGCATCGGCATGACCTTCACCCAGGTTCTGGGCTTCATTGTCCTCCCACAAGCCGTGCGCACCGTTATACCCCCGTTGATCAACATCCTGATCGCATTGGTAAAGAACTCCTCGGTAGCAGGCGCGTTCTTCGTCCTGGAGCTTTTCGGTTACGGCCGCCAGCTCTCCAACGACTACGGCAACCAGGTCCTCTGGATCCTCCTCGGGGTGGCTTTCTTCTACCTCTTGATCACAGTTCCCTTGGGACTTCTGGCGCACTTTGTTGAACGAAAGGTGGCGATTGCCCGATGACATCGGTCCTTTACGACGTCCCCGGGCCAAAGGCCCGCCTCTATTCGCTCATCGGCTCAGCCGCGGGCGTCCTGATCATCCTTGGCATCCTGGCTATCGCTGTCATCACGCTGGCGCAGCAAGGTATTTTCGACGCCGAGCGCTGGGCCATCTTCTACGGCCCCATGGCGCCGGACGTGTGGAGCCTGATCGGCCAAGGCATCCTCTCAACGTTGGCTGCGGCTGCCGTGGCGGCCGTCATCGCGTTCCCTTTGGGCATCGCGCTGTGCCTGCTGCGTATCTCCTTGATCGCCTGGATCCGGATTCCTACCCAGGTGGTGCTTGAGTTCCTCCGCGGCATGCCTGTGGTCCTCATGATGTTGTTCGTCCTGCTGGTGTTCGCCACGGGCCAGTTCCAGGCTGTCGTGGTGGGCCTGACCCTGTACAACGCCGCCATTTTTGCTGAAATCCTCCGCGCCGGCATCCAGTCCCTCCCCAAGGGTCAACGCGAAGCCGGCCTGGCCATCGGCTTGCGGAGCTTCCAGTCGCGGATGTCCATCGAGTTCCCCCAGGCAGTCCGGCGCATGCTTCCATCCTTGGTAGCCCAGCTGGTGGTACTGCTCAAGGACACCTCGCTTGGCTACATCGTGGGCTACGAGGAACTGCTCCGGAAGATCCAGATCATGGCCGACTTCCTGGGCCCTGACTTCCTGTTCCCGGCATTCTTCGTGGGCGCTGCGATCTACATCCTGATCAACCTGACGGTCTCACGGATCGCAATCTTGATTGAGCGCCGCGGTTCCAAGAAGGCCGCCGGCGGCATGGCGTCGGCCATCAAGACGGTGGATCTCGAAGTCAACGTACCGGGTACGGACAAGAAATAATTCTCCACTAAAGCAGAAGGTCCGCAGCTACCAAGCTGCGGACCTTCTTTTTGTTGCGCGGGAATTCCAGGGCTACGGCGCCAGCCACGTCCTCAGCGCACGCAGGCACTCACGGATGGCATCGGCGTCGACGTGTTCGTTGTCTTTGTGCGCCAGGAGAGGATCGCCGGGGCCGAAGTTCACCGCCGGGATACCCAGCTCACTGAAACGCGCGACGTCGGTCCAACCGTATTTGGGCTTGGGCTCGGCACCCACTGCGGCAACGAAGGACGCAGCTGCGGGGTGGTTGAGTCCGGGCCTCGCGCCGGCAGCAGCGTCCGTACGGACGACGTCGAATCCTTCCAACAACTCTCTGACATGGGCCTCGGCCTGGTCAGGGGTTTTGTCCGGAGCAAAGCGGTAGTTGATTTCCACCACACAACGGTCCGGAATGACATTGCCTGCAGTTCCACCCTTGATCTTCACCGCGTTGAGGCTTTCGCGGTAATCCAGGCCATCCACGTTGATGGTCTCCGGCTGGTAAGCGGCCAGCCGAGCCAGGATGGGGGCTGCGGCGTGGATGGCGTTCACACCCATCCATGCGCGTGCGGAGTGGGCTGTTTCGCCGATGGTGGTGGCTTCAAAACGACTGGTCCCGTTACAACCGCCTTCCACAGTGCCGTGCGTGGGCTCCAAAAGGATCGCGAAATCACCCTTCAGCAGATCTCCGTGGTTCCGAACCAACCTGCCGAGGCCGCTCTTGGTCGCTTCCACTTCCTCGTGATCATAAAAGACGAACGTGACGTCCTTGTCCGGCTGCCGCCCGTCGTCGAACAGTGTTGCCGCAAGCGCGAGCTGCACCGCAACGCCACCCTTCATATCCGTGGTTCCACGGCCATACAGCACGCCTTCCCCGGGAATACCGGACTCCCAGGTGGCCGGGACGGTGCCCAGAGAACCCTCAACGGTGGGCAGGGGCACGGTGTCCAGGTGTCCGGCCAAGATCACACGCTCCGAGCGGCCGAGCTCGGTCCGGGCAATGATGGCGTCGCCGTCACGGATGACTGTGTAGGCGGGGATGGCACGCAGGGCGGACTCGACGGCATCGGCGAGCTCGGTCTCGTTGCCGGATACGCTGTTGAAGTCAATGATGGCTGCCGTCAGCAAGGCAACGTCCTGGCGAAGGTCAAGGAGGGCGGGTGCAGGATTCAAGGTCACCCGTCCAGCCTAATCCCAGGCATCAACCGTAAATGCGACTTCTACGGCGTGAGACGGGTTTTAACCGACCTCTGCCTGCTGGATAGACTTGGCCCATGA
Source organism: Arthrobacter sp. 9V (assembly GCF_902506065.1). GTDB lineage: Bacteria > Actinomycetota > Actinomycetes > Actinomycetales > Micrococcaceae > Arthrobacter. The sequence goes on along the minus strand of NZ_LR732912.1, from coordinate 1,355,214 downwards.
CTGAAACTGCTTCCTCTGCTGTGCCCGCAACCGCGCCCGCCAACCCCCGATCGGCCTATGGCTTCGGCCTCGCCACCATCGCCACCTCGGCGTCCGGGGAAGCAACTGTGTTGGATGTCTGGTACCCCGCACCCGCGCTTGGTGTCGCCGCCGAGTCTTTGCGCGACGTCGAGAACGCCGATCCCGCACTCACGGCACTTGCCGAGGAAGGCAAGGACGCCGATCGCGGCACCGAGCAGAAGGTGGTCTTCGCACAGATCGACCTCGACGCCGCCCCGGCAGACACCGCCGATGCTTACCTGCGCCTGCACTTGCTTTCGCACCGCTTGGTGAAGCCGAACAGCATCAACCTGGACGGCGTCTTCGGCAAGCTGCCCAACGTAGTGTGGACCAATTTCGGCCCCGCCGCCGTTGACGGCTTCGAACTGACCCGCGCCCGTCTGCGCAAGCGCGGCAACGTTGTGGTGTACGGCGTGGACAAGTTCCCGCGGATGGTTGACTACGTGGTACCCACAGGCGTGCGCATCGCCGACGCCGACCGCGTCCGACTGGGTGCCCACCTCGCCGAAGGCACCACCGTGATGCACGAAGGCTTCGTGAACTTCAACGCCGGAACCCTGGGCACCTCCATGGTGGAAGGCCGCATCTCTGCAGGCGTCGTAGCCGGCGACGGCACGGACGTCGGCGGCGGAGCGTCCATCATGGGCACGCTCTCCGGCGGCGGCAAGGAAAAGATCGCCTTGGGCGAGCGCGTCCTGCTTGGCGCCAACTCCGGTGTGGGCATCAGCATCGGCGATGACTCCGTTGTAGAGGCCGGCCTGTACGTCACCGCCGGCACCCGTGTACGGATTCCCGGCCCCAAGGATGAGAACGGCGAGGACACCAGCCAGATCATCAAGGCCGTGGAACTCTCCGGCGTCCCCAACCTCCTCTTCCGCCGTAACTCCACCACCGGTGGCGTGGAAGTTCTTCCGCGCAAGGGCCAGACCGTGGAGCTGAACGAGGCTCTCCACGCCAACTAGCAGGAGATAAACCAATGCGCCGGTTCCGCCGCGCCATCGTTGCGGTGCTGGCTTTGGCCCTCGTGGCAGGTGCCGTTTACGCAATAGTTGCGGTGCTGCAGCGCTCCGAGACCCTGGTCACGGAGCGCTGCTTCGCCGTTGTGGGCCCCGAAAGCCATGAACTCGCCACCGATCAGGTTGCCAACGCTTCGCTGATCTCGGCCATCTCCGTTCGGCGAGGACTTCCGCCGCGGGCGGCAACCATTGCCCTGGCCACAGCCATGCAGGAGTCCAGGCTGCGGAACATCAACTACGGGGACGACGCCGGCCCCGACTCCCGCGGTTTGTTCCAGCAGAGGCCCTCGCAAGGCTGGGGAACCGAGGAACAGGTCATGGATCCCGTCTATGCAGCGAACGCGTTCTTTGATGGCCTGGTCAAGGTTCCCGGCTACGAGTCCATGGAGATCACCCAGGCCGCCCAAGCAGTCCAACGTTCCGCCTTTCCCCGCGCCTACGCTCAGCATGAAGGAATGGGCAGAGCCTTCGCTTCTGCCCTGACCGGGCACTCCGAGGCGGCGCTGAACTGCGAACTGCGGATGCCCGAAGCGGCTGGTGACCCTGCCGCCGTCGTCGATGAACTCACGACGGCGTTCGGCACCCAAGCGGCCACCGTTCAGGGCCGCTCGGTTCAGCTGGAGACTTCCGGAACGTTGGCCTGGGCTGTGGCCCATTGGGCAGTGGCAAACGCCAAGACGTTGTCCATCACGCAGGTGGACGTGGCCGGGCAGACGTGGAACCGGGAGAAGCGAGACGGCTGGCATCCATCTGCCGCTCCTACAGAGGCAGTCACCATCACTGTTTCAGCTCCGGCTACCTAAGTTCTCGTAGACAAAAACTCGCTCAGGCGAGCATCTCCACCACGGGCTGAACGTAGCTGCGGAACACATCAGGCTCGTTGAGCAGCTGGTGGCTCATGATCATGGTGCTTGGTTCCAGATACCAAGCACGCGGCTCGTTAAGTGGCAGTTCAATGATGGTGAGTTCAAAGTCGCGGGAACTGCGGCCCACCTCCAGGAGCCTGTCCTCAACCAATTCATTGAGGACATGAGTCTCCCCGTTGGCCTCACGAGCGGCCTCAAGGTGGGCATACTCATCGATCCTGTCCGTGGCCCATCCCAATGCTGAGCCAAAATGCGCCTGCAGGACGCGCTGGAGTGCCGGCGAATTGCCAAAGGCTTTGAAGCTGGGCGGTGACAATTCGGGAGCCGGATTGGGATACGACTTCACCAGGCTCTCCCACCACGCCTCCCACTCAGTTTTCAGCGCCGGGAATCCCCCAACATCAGAGGTGAGGTGCTTGTGGTCCGCGTGCCGGACTTTGGGAGCTGCTTGGGAGAGTACGGGTTTTCCGGCACCATCGAGTCCCGCTACATCGCGCAAGTACAGAGCGATGAGCATCGGCCCGGACGTATCCATGGTGATGCGCCATCCCGGGCCGCCTGATTCGTGCATGCGAATTCCTCCCTTTGGCAGGTCCCCGACATATCCCAGTCTATTCCCGATGCCGCCGGACGGTAATGGCGCCAGGTGCCTCTTGTAAAGTGAGCGGCCTACCCGTGGGAGGAAATGGTCCTGAGGGACCGCAGGTGAGCCGTGAGGACGTCGCTGCACATCTCCGCTGTCATCCACTCTGGCTGAAGCAGCGCGTGCATGCACAAGCCATCCATGGTGGCCAAGAGCCTCTCCGCTTCTGTCACGAGGGTTTGTTGCGCGTCGGCTTCGCCGGGGTTCAGGACCATGATGAGCCGGCCCACTACTGCAGCCACTGTGCGGTGGCTGCGTTCGGCTTCGGCGGCCAGGACAGGCTTGATCCGGGCAGCATGCCGGAATGCCATCCAGACGCAAGCATCCACGGCTAGCTCTTCGTCCAAGGGCAGGAACTGGCCTAGGAGGTTCAGCACGGCCTGCTGTTGCTCTGAGGAGTCCGGCGAGGCATCCTCCACGGATGCAAGCGCTGCCTCAAGACGGCCGGCAATGCGATCGATCACTACTCCGAAGGAGAAGACCAGAAGCTCATCACTACTGGCGAAATAGTGCCGCACCGAACCAACAGCCAAGCCGGCTTCGTCAGCAACTTCCCTCAGGGATGCCCGTTCCAAGCCGTCGCTGGCAATGATCCGGAAGACTGCTTGGACAACGTCATGGCGCCGGGCTTCGGCATCAACAATTTTGGGCACCAGTAGTTTTTAGCACGAACGTGCTTCAACACCGCTCAACACAGAGCGGCGTGGCTCCGATTTCCGATAGCGTAGGGACCATGAAAATTCTTGTCACGGGCGGCACCGGCTACATCGGTTCCCACACCGTTTTGTCCCTTCAGGAAGCCGGTCACGACGTCGTTGTGCTGGACAACCTCGTGAACTCCAGCGAGGAATCCCTCCGTCGGGTCTCGGAGCTCACCGGTAAAACCGCAGTCTTCCACAAGGTGGATTTGGTGGATGAACCGGCCGTTGAGGCCGTCTTCGATCAGCACCAGATCGACGCCGTGATTCACTTCGCCGGGCTGAAGGCCGTGGGCGAGTCCGTCCAGGAACCACTCGCCTACTACTACAACAACATTGTGGGCACCCTGAACCTGCTCCGCGCCATGGACAAGCACAACGTGCGCTCCATCGTCTTCAGCTCCTCCGCCACTGTGTACGGCGAGCACAACCCCATCCCCTACATCGAGAAGATGGAAATCGGCGCCAACAACCCCTACGGCCGGACCAAGGAACAGATCGAGGACATCCTCTCTGACCTGGGCAACGCCGATGACCGCTGGCATATCGCACTGCTGCGCTATTTCAATCCCGTGGGTGCACACCCGTCAGGCCGCATTGGCGAGGACCCCCAGGGCATCCCGAACAACCTCGTCCCCTTCATTGCACAGGTAGCCGTGGGACGCCGCGAGAAGCTCATGGTCTTCGGCGGTGACTACGACACCCCTGACGGCACTGCCCAGCGTGACTACATCCACGTGGTGGACCTGGCCGACGGCCACGTAGCAGCCCTGAACTACATCGCTGAGCGCCCCGGGGTTCGGCGGTGGAACCTGGGCTCCGGTCGTGGCTCCTCCGTCTTGGAGGTCCTGCGGTCCTTCGAGAAGGCCGTGGGCCAGCCCATCCCCTACGAGATCACCGAACGCCGCGCCGGCGACCTCCCCGCTTTCTGGGCGGACGCTTCCTCGGCCCTGGCAGACCTTGGCTGGTCCACCACCAAAACCGTGGACCAGATGTGCGAGGATCACTGGCGCTGGCAGAAGAACAACCCCTACGGATACAACGCATCGTAAGGGAAACGACGGCGGCCGCTCACCTCGCGCGAGGTGGCGGTTTCTAGTGGTCGTTGCAACACTGCTGGTGTTATGTGGTCATTAGTAGATCACGCAGACGCTCGGCTGGGGTATCCCAGTCGAGCGTTTTGCGTGGGCGGCCGTTGAGTTCCTGGGCGACGTNTCCAGCCTTGCGAACCCACTGATAGCAGGTGTTCCGGTTCAATCCGAGCCTAGCGGCGGCCTCTGTCACACTCGCTAATCGATCAAAAGCCCTGAAGAAAGCCTCCCTCTGCTCAGGGGTAGATCTCGCAAACTTCCGGGACTCCGAGGAAACATCGCTTAAATGCGGCACGGTCGTTGCAACTCCCAAAAATCTAGGGTGTTGCAACGACCGCTAGAACCCAAGGGTGAGCGGCCGCCGTCGTTAATGCCTTGGTCCTAGTTGGCCGGGTAGTTGCGCTCCGGCTCCCCTGTGTAGAGCTGCCGCGGACGGCCGATCTTGGTCTGGGGATCATTGATCATTTCGCGCCACTGGGCAATCCAGCCCGGGAGACGTCCAATGGCGAAGAGGACGGTGAACATCTTCTCCGGGAAGCCCATGGCCTTGTAGATCAGGCCGGTGTAGAAGTCCACATTCGGGTACAGCTTGCGCTGGATGAAGTAGTCGTCAGCCAGTGCCTTCTCTTCGAGGCGCATGGCGATGTCCAGCAGTTCGTCGTTGCCGCCGAGCTTGCCCAGAACTTCGTGTGCCGTTGCCTTGATGATCTTGGCGCGGGGATCGTAGTTCTTGTAGACACGGTGTCCGAAGCCCATGAGGCGGACACCGTCTTCCTTGTTCTTGACCTTCTCCATGTAGTCCTCGGGCTTGATGCCGTCGGCTTGGATCTGGCGAAGCATCTTCAGCACTGCCTCGTTGGCACCACCGTGAGCGGGGCCGAAGAGGGCGTTGATGCCGGCCGATACCGATGCGAAAAGGTTCGCGTTGGAGGAGCCCACAAGGCGCACGGTGGAGGTGGAACAGTTCTGCTCGTGGTCCGCGTGCAGGATGAGCAGGAGGTCCAGCGCCTTGACCACTACGGGGTCCATTTCGTACTGCTCGGCGGGGAGGCCGAAGCTGAGGCGCAGGAAGTTCTCCACCAGGTTCTGGGAGTTATCCGGGTACAACATGGGCTGGCCGATGGACTTCTTGTGCGCATAGGCAGCAATGACCGGCAGCTTGGCCATCAGGCGGATGGTGGAAACTTCCACGTGCTCCGCGTTGAAGGGATCCAGCGAGTCCTGGTAGAACGTGGACAGCGCTGAAACAGCCGAGGAGAGCACCGGCATGGGGTGCGCGTCACGCGGGAACCCGCCGAAGAAGCCCTTGAGCTCTTCGTGCAGGAGCGTGTGGCGTCGGATCTTCTGGTCAAACTCTTCCAACTCTGTGGGAGTGGGGAGGTTGCCGTAGATCAGCAGGTAGGAAACTTCGAGGAAGCTCGAGTGCTGCGCGAGCTGCTCAATGGGGTAACCGCGGTAGCGCAGGATGCCTGCGTCGCCGTCGATGTAGGTGATGGCCGAGGTGGTGGCCGCTGTGTTCATGAAGCCGGGGTCATAGGCAACGGCGCCCGTCTGCTTCAGCAGCTTGGAAACGTCGTAGCCTTCGTTTCCTTCTACAACCTTGATGCGCGGCAGTTCGAGTTCGCCGCCGGCATGGCGCAGTGTCGCGCTGGTGGTCTCAGTCATGGAGTCCCCTTCATGAGGCCTCAGGGCCTCTATCGAACGCTTGTCCAACCACCTTCTGGTGCCGCCGCCTTCGGCCCTACTGTTGCAGGGCTCCAACGGCCGAAGTGCTTTCTTAGAGAAGGCCACCATTGATAGTCAGTTAAAAAGCTACCGCCAGTAACCCTACGGAACTAATCCGTGCCGTCCGGTTACTGGCGGAATGACGCTATAAGTGGTGCAAGTCACAGCATTGTTATGAGGCTGTGGCAAGCCGTTCGACGGCGGCATCAATTCGTTCATCACTGCCGGTGAGGGCCACCCGGATGAAACCGTTGCCGGCGTCTCCATAGAAAACGCCCGGGCCTACGACGATCCCCAGTTCAGCGAAGCGCGCCACCGTGTCCCAGGTGGCTTCTCCAGCCGTGGACCACAAGTACAACCCGGCCTTGGAGTCGTGGATGGTCAGCCCGAACTTCTCCAGCGCCGGCACAATCCTTTCGCGGCGCCCACGGTACAGGTCCTTCTGGGCCAGGACGTGTGCGGAATCGCCCAAGGCCACGCGCATTGCTTCCTGCACCGGGTAGGGAACGATCATGCCCGCATGTTTGCGGCTATTGACCAGATTGGCCATGATCGCGGAATCACCTGCAACGAACGCAGCACGGTATCCCGCGAGGTTGGACTGTTTGCTCAGTGAGTAAACGCTCAACAGGCCATCCGTGGAGCCACCACTGACACGCGGATCCAGGATGCTGGGGACGGCTTTCCCGCCACGCTGGGCATCCCACTCCCCCCAGCCAAGCTCGGCGTAGCACTCGTCGGAGGCCACCACCGCGCCAAGCTCACGGGCCTGGGCCACAATTTTGCGGAGTGACTCAACATCGCGGACGCTGCCGGTGGGGTTGCCCGGGGAATTGATCCAGACCAAACGGACCTTCGCCCGCGTGGCCGGATCCAGTTCGTCGAGGTCATCCGCAGCAACAGCCGTGGCGCCCGCCAGCGACGCGCCGATGTCATAGGTGGGGTAGGCGACGGTGGGACGCACCACGACGTCGCCTGAGCTCAGACCCAGCAGGAACGGCAACCACGCCACCAGTTCCTTGGAACCCACCGTGGGCATGACGTCTTTGGGATCCAGCCCCGGAACGCCCCGGCGGCTGGCGAACCAATCCACCACAGCCTGCCGCAAGGCCTCCGTGCCGTGAACCGTGGGATAACCGTGGGCATCGGCAGCGTTGGCCAACGCCTCTCGAATCAACCCGGGTGTGGGGTCCACAGGCGTGCCTATGGAAAGGTTCACTATCCCGCCGGGGTGCTTGGCGGCCGTGGCAACGTACGGCGCCATGGCCTCCCACGGGTAGTCAGGCAGGTTCAGGCCGAAAGCCGGCGCCGCGGAAATCACAGAAACTACCGCCTAGTGGTCTTGGTTCTGCGGGGGCAGTGCAGCGATGTACGGGTGATCCTTGCCCGTGTTGCCGATCTTGGCAGCACCACCCGGCGAGCCGAGGTCATCAAAGAACTCCACGTTGGCCTTGTAGTAGTCAGCCCACTCCTCCGGGGTGTCATCCTCGTAGTAAATGGCCTCAACCGGGCATACAGGTTCGCAGGCACCACAGTCGACACACTCATCGGGGTGGATGTAGAGGGAACGCTCACCTTCGTAAATGCAGTCCACAGGGCATTCTTCAATACATGCCTTGTCCTTGACATCCACACACGGCTGCGCGATTACGTACGTCACGTCCCAGACCTCTCCACGGTTTGTCCCGGCGATGGCCGGGGTAATACGGCCGGCATCATGCCGGGCACTGAACTTCCGAGCCTATTATCCAACAGTGCGCTGACGCCAACCTAGCCCGCGTCTTAGTATGAAACGGTGACTCCCCCGAATTTGCCGCCCCAACAATTCCTCCTCCAGGCAGAACCAGGAATCCGGGTGGTGGTCCGGTACAGGCTCGAGGACGGATTGACCGATGCCCTGGGCTATCTGGTGGGAACCGCTGAAGGCTCCTGTACCGTCCGGACCCGCACGTCCGACGTCGAGATTCCGTTGGCACTGGTTATTGCGGCGAAAGAGGTTCCCCCACCGCCGCCGCGGCGGCAGTCCGTTCGGGCCGCGTCCGACTCAGAACCAAACGGCTGATAACAACAAGCATGATTAACGTCACTCCGCCGATGCCGAAAACCCACACGTTGCCCACGGTGTCTCCCGGGATCAACTGCTTGGCAGGACCGGCAGAAGACAAGACGCCGACGACGCCGTAGCTCACCACGCCTGCCACCGCTGCCGGCACCACTGAGCGGGACCAGGCAGCGAGCCACAGTTGCACCGACGCCAACAGCAGCAAGGCTGCAGCCACGCCCCAGGGGATTTCGACGCCGGACCAGACCACGGCCTGCCGGTGTAGCCCTGTTCCGGCCAGGGCAACGAAAAGAGCCGCCAGTACGGCCGTGGCAATTCCACGGACCGAACCGGCGGCTCTTCTCATCATTCAGCTGTTCCGGGCTGGTTCAGACCAGTACGGGCTAGGACTTGGCGCGGGCGCGGTTGGCCTTGGCGCGCTCGTTGGAGTCCAGGATGACCTTACGGATACGAATGGATTCCGGGGTTACCTCGACGCACTCGTCTTCGCGGGCGAATTCGAGCGACTCTTCGAGCGTGAGATCGCGCGGCGGCGTCAGGTTCTCGAAGGTGTCGGAGGAAGCGGCACGCATGTTGGTGAGCTTCTTTTCCTTGGTGATGTTGACGTCCATGTCATCGGCGCGGGAGTTCTCGCCAACAATCATGCCTTCGTAAACCTCGGAGGTGGGCTTCACGAAGAAGGAACCGCGCTCCTGCAGGTTGATCATGGCGAAAGGCGTAACAACGCCCGCGCGGTCGGCAATCATCGAACCGTTGGTACGGTATTCGATCGGTCCGGCCCACGGCTCGTAGCCTTCGGAGATGGAGGCAGCGATACCGGCACCACGGGTGTCCGTCAGGAAGCGGGTACGGAAGCCAATCAGACCACGCGCAGGAACGATGAATTCCATGCGGCACCAGCCGGTGCCGTGGTTGGCCATGTTGGTCATGCGGCCCTTGCGGGCAGCCATGAGCTGCGTGACGGCGCCGAGGTATTCCTCCGGCACATCGATGGTCATGTGCTCCATCGGCTCGTGCAGCTTGCCGTCGATGGTCTTGGTGACAACCTGCGGCTTACCCACGGTCAGCTCGAAGCCTTCGCGACGCATCTGCTCCACCAGGATGGCCAGCGCGAGCTCGCCACGGCCCTGGACTTCCCAGGCGTCGGGACGCTCGGTGGGGAGGACCTTGATGGAGACGTTACCGATCAGTTCCTTGTCCAGGCGATCCTTCACCTGGCGGGCAGTGACCTTGGCACCCTTGACCTTGCCGGCCAGCGGCGAGGTGTTGATACCGATCGTCATGGAGATCGCGGGGTCATCCACAGTGATCAGCGGCAGCGGCTGCGGGTTCTCGGCATCAGTAAGGGTTTCACCGATGGTGATTTCCTCGATACCGGCAACAGCAACGATTTCGCCCGGACCGGCGGACTCGGCCGGGACACGGGTCAGAGCCTTGGTGGCCAGCAGTTCGGTGATCTTGACGTTCTTGAGCTCACCGTTGGCGCGTGCCCAGGCAACGGTCTGGCCCTTGCGGAGGGTGCCGTTGTAAATGCGGAGCAGGGCGAGACGTCCGAGGAACGGCGAGGCGTCCAGGTTGGTCACGTGTGCCTGCAGCACGCCGTCCGGGTTGTAAGTAGGAGCCGGGATGTGCTCAATGATGGTCTTGAAGAGGGGCTCGAGGTCCTCGTTCTCCGGAGCGGAGCCGTTAGCCGGCTGGTCCAGGGAAGCGCGGCCAACCTTGGCTGCCGCGTAAACAACGGGAACTTCGAGGACCTTGTCCAGGTCCAGGTCCGGGACTTCATCGGCGAGGTCCGAGGCGAGGCCCAGGAGCAGGTCCATGGACTCGTGGACAACTTCGTCGATCCGGGCATCGGGACGGTCGGTCTTGTTGACCAGGAGGATGACCGGCAGGTGTGCGGCAAGGGCCTTGCGGAGCACGAAGCGGGTCTGGGGCAGCGGGCCCTCGGAGGAGTCGACCAGCAGGACGACGCCGTCAACCATGGACAGACCGCGCTCCACCTCGCCGCCGAAGTCGGCGTGGCCGGGGGTGTCGATGACGTTGATGGTGATGGTCTCGCCGTTGGACGACGGGCCGTTGTAAGCAACCGTGGTGTTCTTCGCGAGGATGGTGATGCCCTTTTCGCGCTCCAGGTCACCGGAGTCCATGACACGGTCCTCAACCTCACCATGGGAAGCGAAGGAGTTGGTCTGCTTGAGCATGGCGTCGACCAGGGTGGTCTTGCCGTGGTCAACGTGTGCGACGATCGCGACGTTGCGCAGATCGCTCCGCGACGCAGTGTTGGTGATGGTTTCAGACATGCGTTAATGACTCGTTTCAGTGGTGAAGTCAGCTGTTTGTATCCGCGCGCATACCTGATCGACTTGATCGGAACACACAGCGAAAAGACCCCGGGACACAGGGCACCTGCATCCAGTCTAAACGCAGATGCATTTCTGAGCCTAAAAAGCAAGCTATTGGGTAGCGCATTGTGGCCCCGCTCACACCCCTGTGATGTTACCTAAACGCAAGTCAAGATGCTGGATTTTCCCGGTCCCGTGGACCATGATTGGCTCCAGAACCAGTGCCACGTGGAGAACAAAGATGCGACAAGCTCCGGCCGCGTTCCGCATGCTCGCACCATTGATCGCCGCAGGCGTTCTTCTGGCGGGCTGCGGACCAAGCCCAGCGCCAATCACGGCCCCCCTCGGATCAAACGCGCCCGTGCCCGCGCAGACAGCAGCCGCGGATAAACCACTCAGGGTTGCCCCTGCCCCTAGTTCCCTGAACTTGCCGGTGGGCTCCTTATACAAGAACCCAGCGAACAACCGCAGCGAACTGGTTCTCGCGGACGTGCGCCACACCGCCGTGCTCATCGGCGATTCCCAGTCCATGCCCAAGGATTCCTGGCCGCAACAGGGCATCGCAGCCATGGGCTACAAACTGCACGTAGTGGGCATGGGCGGCACCGGCTACGTGGCAAGCAATGGGAAGACCGGCAACTACGTCGACGCCTTGCAACGCGGAGACTGGGTGCTCCCCTTTGGCGATCCCCCGTTGATCGTCATCCAGGGCGGCGGCAATGACGCCACCCAGCGTGCCACCGACGCCCAGATCACCAGCAACGCCGAACGCCTCCTGGCAGCACTGAAAAAGAGCTATCCGGGAAGCACCCTTGCCATGATCGGTACCCTTGCCAGGGGCGTGAGCAACGGCGGAGGACGTCGTACGGAGATCGACGCCCTCTTAGGACGCATCGCGGCCAAGCACGCCATCCCGTTCGTCAGCGCGGGCGACTGGCTCACCCGCTACGACGCAATCGGGGATCTCCAGGACGGCGTGCATTTGAAGCCTTCCGGGCATGCAAAGTTGGGCGCTGCACTGGCTCGCGAACTCACCGCCCTTGGCCTCACGGCACGCCCGGACACCGCCGAGCCGGCAAAGTAGCCCTCGCCGTCGTCGGCTTCTGGCATTGTGAGGCCCGCTCTGCGCGCTTCGCGAGTGCTTTGGCGCGCAGAGCGGGCCCCGCAACAAGCGTTTAACGGCAAGAGCCGGTGGTTCCCTTTCGACGGGAACCACCGGCTCTGTTGCTTCACGGCGAAGTCAGACTACGACGCCGGTCAGGCCACCTCTGGGGGCAACAGCAGCGAACCACCCGGAATGGCATCCAGGAGTGCTTGTGTGTAGGCCTCGCGCGGGTTGTCGAAGACGTCATCCGTGCTGCCCGTCTCCACAAGCTTGCCTTTCTGCATAACGCAGACGTGGTCCGCGATCTGGCGAACAACGGCGAGGTCGTGGGTGATGAACAGGTACGTCAGCCCCAGGTTGTCCTGAAGATCGGCCAACAGGTTCAGGACCTGGGCTTGGACGAGGACGTCCAAGGCCGAGACCGCTTCATCGCAAATGATGACTTCCGGATCCAGAGCCAAAGCCCGCGCAATGGCAATGCGCTGCCGCTGGCCACCCGAGAGTTCGTTGGGGTACCGGCGCATGGTGGACTGCGGCAAGGCCACCTGGTCCAGAAGCTCCCGCACCTTCTTTTCACGACTGGCTTTGTTGCCGATCTTGTGGGTCCTCAACGGTTCTTCTATGGTGCGGAAGATGTTGTACATGGGATCGAGAGAACCGTAAGGGTCCTGGAAAATGGGCTGCACCCGGCGACGGAACTTGAACAAATCCCTGCTGTTGAGGGTGGACGTATCCACGCCGTCGAAGATGATCTTCCCGGACGTAGGTTCCAACAGGTTAAGAACCATCTGTGCCACGGTTGACTTACCTGAGCCCGACTCGCCAACAATTGCCGTGGTGGTTCCGCGCTTGACTGCGAACGAGACCGAGTCCACGGCAGTGAAGTCAGTGGTCTTTCCAATGCCGCCGCGAAGCTTGAACACCTTTGTCAGGTCTTCAACCCTCAGGACGTCCTCGGGAAGTGCAGTTTCAACAACAACGGGCTCCGTGGGAGCCAACAGTTCCTCGGATTCGATTCCCTGTTCCTTGGCCACCTGGATACGGCGGGATGCCAGGGACGGTGCCGAGGCCACTAGTCGCTTCGTGTAGGGGTGGCGCGGATTGCGGAGCAGCTCAAGTGAAGGACCGGATTCCACAACCTGGCCCTTGTACATGACAACCACTTTGTCCGCACGCTCGGCTGCCAGGCCGAGGTCGTGGGTGATGAGGAGTACAGCCGTACCCAGTTCGGAAGTCATCTTTTCCAAGTGATCCAGAATCTGGCGCTGAACCGTAACGTCAAGTGCCGACGTCGGCTCATCGGCAATCAGCAGACGCGGCTGGCACGACAACCCGATCGCAATGAGCGCACGCTGGCGCATGCCGCCGGAGAACTCGTGCGGGTACTGCTTGGCTCTGCGCGAAGCATCGGGCAAGCCTGCCTCGGAAAGCACCTTTGCAACATCTTCAGGTCCGGAAGGGAGCCCGTTCGCCTTCAAGGTCTCCTTGACTTGGAACCCGATTTTCCACACGGGGTTCAGGTTGGACATGGGGTCCTGGGGAACCATGCCGATGGAATTGCCGCGGAGCTCGATCATGCGCTTCTCGCTGGCATGCGCAATGTCTTCGCCGTCAAAGAGAATTTCTCCGCCGGCTACCCGGCCGTTTCCGGGAAGCAGTCCTATGGCAGCCAGCGCGGAAGTCGATTTTCCTGACCCTGACTCCCCAACAATCGCCACAGTCTCACCCGGCATGACCGTCAGATGTGCGTTCCGCACCGCATTGACCTCACCGTTACTGGTGGTGAAGTTGATTGCCAGGTTCTTGATCTCCAGCAGCGGACGTTCCGAGCCGGCGATTTCTTCCTTGATGTGAACTGAAGAGTTCATGGCTTCGCCTTTCATCGTTTACGCGCCTTGGGGTCCAGAGCATCACGCAGGGCATCGCCGAGCATGATGAAGCTCAGGACGGTAATCGACAAAGCGATAGCCGGGTAGAGCAGGGGCATCGGGTTGGAGCGCAGCGAGGCCTGCGCTGCCTGAATGTCGTTACCCCATGACATGACGCTCGGCGGCAGCCCGATTCCAAGGAAGGAGAGTGTTGATTCGGCCACGATAAAGGTACCGAGGGAGATAGTGGCCACCACAATGATCGGTGCCAACGAGTTAGGCAGTACGTGGCGCAGCAGTGAACGGAAACGCGAGACACCAAGGGATCGCGCGGCCACCACAAAGTCAGCATTCCTGACCTCAATCACTGCGCCGCGGGTGATGCGTGCAATTTGTGGCCAGCCAAAGACGATCAGAATCAGCACCAGCGTCCACACCGTGCGGTTCGCACGGAAAACGGGGAGCTGCATCATGACGATTGCGCCGAGGATCAGCGGCAATGCGAAGAAGATGTCCGTCAGGCGTGCCAGGAGCGCATCTGCCCAACCGCCGTAGTATCCGGCGAGGGCACCAACGATGCCACCGAAAAGGACGACGCCGATGGTGGTGAACAGGCCAACCGTCACCGACGACCGGGTACCAAAGATGACGCGGGCGTAGACATCGCAGCCCTGCTGGGTAAAGCCAAGAGGGTGGCCTGATGCAGGTCCGCCGTCTGAGTTGGACAGCTGGCAGGCCTCGTTGGAGGGATCAATTTGTGAGAACAAGCCGGGGAAGAGCGATACCACCACAACGGCAAGGATCATGATGGCCGAGATGATGAAGAGCGGCTGCTTGCGCAGGTTCTTCCACGCCTCGCCCCACAGGCTTGAAGGAGCACTGTCTTCCTTGACCTTGTCTGTAGCCTGGAGCGGCGTTTCGTCAAGGTCGGCAACAAAGTGCTCGATGTGTCGGCGGGTGGTGTCCTGCCCGGTCAGATTACTTTCAGGAGTCATAGCGGATCCTCGGGTCAAGCCAGGCGTAAAGGAGGTCAACAAGCAAGTTGGAGAGGCAGTAAATCAACACCAACACCGTGACAATGGAGACCACTGTGGGTCCCTCACCCGACAAGACGGCCCGATACAGCCTGTTGCCCACGCCGGGGACGTTGAAGATACCTTCGGTGACAATGGCTCCACCCATCAGGGTGCCAAGATCTGCACCCAGGAACGTCACCACAGGAATAAGCGAGTTGCGCAAGATGTGGACGTTGACCACTCGGAAGCGGGACAAGCCCTTTGCCGTGGCCGTCCGGACATAGTCAGCGTTCATGTTTTCGATGACGCTGGTCCTGGTCAACCGCAGAACGTAGGCGAACGATGCCAGGCCAAGAACGATTGCAGGCAGGATCAAGTCCTGCACTGTCGCGGCCGCACTGACAGTTGGTTTAGCCCACCCCAACTGAACGCCGATGAAGAACTGGAGAATGAAGCCCAGGACGAAGATCGGAATGCCGATCACGATCAGCGAGGCAATCAGGACGGTGCCGTCGAAGAACTTGCCCTTGCGAAGACCTGCGATCAGGCCGAAAGCAATGCCGAAGACTGCTTCAAAGATGAGAGCCATCACAGCAAGCCGGGCCGTGACGGGGAATACCTCGCCGAGGACGGCGGCAATGGGCCGGCCGGAGAAGTCCTGGCCAAGGTCAAAAGTGAAGATGCTCTTGAGGTAGAGCAAATACTGGATAATGAAAGGCTGGTCCAGGTTGTACTGAGCCCGTAACTTCGCAGCAACAGCTTCGTTAACAGGCTTGTCGCCGAACAGGGCGGCAATGGGGTCGCCGGGAAGGCTGAAAACCAGGAAGTAAACCAGCAGCGTAGCGCCCAGGAACACTGGAATCAGCTGGAGGAATCGTTTGAGGATGTATGTGGCCATCAGCGCATCACACCCCGATCAGCAGGCACCCTGTCCAGGGGTGCAGCGGAGTTGTTCATCGAAGAACCTTTTCGTCTGATGTGCAAACGTTCCCTGCCGGGGCAAGTAAGCCTGCACAAGGACGCCCAACCGGAGTTGGGCGTCATTGATTTGCAACGTGATACGGCGGCGGATGCACTCAACTGAGCACCTCCGCCGCCGTTTCGCGGTTACTTGCCAGTGATGTTGTAGTACAGCGGAACGCCGTCCCAACCGTAGTCAACATTCGAGACGCCTGTGCTCCAGCCACCCTGCGATACCTGGTACCACAGCGGAATGGCGGGCAGGTCCTGCAGCAGGATTTCCTGTGCCTTGTTCATTGCCTTGTTGCCCTCGGCAACGGAGGGGGCAGACAGACCGTCAGAGATCGCCTTGTCAAAGGTGGGGTTCTCATAGCGGGCGTCGTTCGATCCTGCACCGGTCTTGTAGATCGGGCCGAGGAAGTTGTACAGCGACGGGTAGTCTGCCTGCCAGCCAGCGCGGATTGCACCGGTCAGCTTTGCGGTAGTGGCAAGGTCGCGGGCTTCCTTGAAGGTTGCGAACGGAAGGCCCTCTGCCTTGATGCCCAGGTTGTTCTTCAGCTGGTTGGTAAGAGCTTCAACCCAAGCCTTGTGGCCGCCCTTGTCAGCGTTGTACGCAATGGTGAAGGCCGTGTTCGGGTCCCACTTCTGGATGGCGTCTGCCTTGGCCCAGAGGTCCTTGGCCTTTGCAGCGTCAAACTTCAGGTTGTCCGAGCCCGGGATGCTGTCGCTGTAGCCGTCCAGGACGGGAGCAGTGAAGTCCTTGGCCGGCTGACGTCCACCGCTGAAGATCACCTTGGTGATTTCTTCCCGGTTGATGGCCATGGAGATTGCCTGGCGACGAAGCTTGCCGGCTTCACCGCTCCACTCCGGCAGGTATTCCGGGATAGCAATGGTCTGGTTGCCTGCGTAAGGCTTCTCAATGAAACGATCGCCCAGATCAGACTTGAAGTTCTTGAGCGCGCTGGTGGGGATGACCTGAAGGATATCCAGGTTGTTGGACAGCAGATCCTGGTAAGCAGCGTCGTCGTTCTGGAAGATCTTGAACGTTACGCCACCGTTCTTTGCCTTACGGGGACCGTTGTATTCCGGGTTCGGGACCAGCTGGATCTGCACGTTGTGCTGCCAACCGTTTTCCGCCATCTTGTACGGGCCGTTGCCTACCGGCTTTTCGCCGTAGGTCTTGGGATCGGCAAGCGCTGCAGCCGGAACCGGCATGAACGCCGTGTAACCGAGGCGCAGCGGCCAGTCAGATTCAGGCTGCTTGAGTTCAACGGTGAAGGTGGTGTCGTCCACAACCTTCAGGCCGGACAGGGTGTCCACGGTGGAACCCTCTGCACTGGCTTCGTCGTAGCCCTTGATGCTCTCAAAGAACGTGGCGCTCAGTTGCGCGTTCTTTGCTGCCGCACCGTAGTTCCAGGAGTCAACAAAGGTCTTTGCCGTGATGGCGTCACCGTTGGTGAACTTCTGGTCCTTCTTGATCTTGATGGTGAAGTTTTGCGCGTCAGGCGCTTCAATGGACTCCGCCAACTCGTTTACCGGCTTGCCGGACGGGTCATAGCTGACAAGTCCGGAGAAGATCAGCGTGGCAATCTTGCCGCCGCCGACTTCGTTGATGTCTGCCGGCATGAGCGGGCGCTGCGGCTCGGAGCCGTCGGCAATGATGACCTTGTTCGGGTCGCCCGCGGATGTACCGGAGTCGTTGCTGCCGCCGCCACCGCAACCGGTAGCTGCGAGGGCGATGATCGCCGCTACGCCTAGAGCTTTGGAAGTGCGCGAGAAACGCATTCCGCCTCCTATGAGTCGTGGAGTTGAGCAGGGGAAATTCGTGATTCCCCCCAGGCACAGGCACAGTTTCCTACTGTGACGTTGCCTACATGTGAGTGTAAGCCTACCCACATTGTGTCCGGATGATGGGACATGCTGGCCAAACTGTAACCGTTCCGCAACCTACACATGCCTAAATTGGCGCGGATTTCAAGTCAAACGTTACTCGGTGGTAGCATTCGCTGTCTGACAGCAGGACAGGAGCCCTTTGGCCCCAAGAAAGAGCCGCTTCGCGAAGCGACTCCCTCTTCCCCCGCTTGTCGCAATCGAATCTTCGCGGGGCCGTTGCCGCCACCTCGCCCCATCTGGCTGAGATCGTCAGGTCCTACTTCCTGGTCGATCTCCCAGACAACGCTGTGTGGTAATTTCCCCGAGCCACTATGCTGGGCGGATGTCTACAGATGAAGAGAAAGATCCACCCATCCCGGCTGATGTTGAGGGCAAGATTCCCAAAAAGGTCCACGACAATGTGGACACCAAGCCAGAAAAGGATGACGCGAAACCTGCCGGTTCTTAGCCGCTCCATGCTGGGCACAGCAATGGTTGGTGCAACAGCGAAGGCCGCAGGCAACGAAGCCTGAACTTCGTTGCCTGCGGCCTTCGGAGGGCAATGCAGATTTCTTGGATTGCCGAAGCGGATCACACGTTGAAGCGGAACTCCACAACGTCGCCGTCGGCCATCACGTACTCTTTGCCTTCGATCCGGACCTTGCCGCGGGACTTTGCCTCGGCCATGGAACCGGCATCAATGAGGTCGTCGAAGGAGACAACTTCGGCCTTGATGAAGCCACGCTGGAAGTCTGAGTGGATTACGCCGGCGGCCTGGGGTGCGGTGTCGCCCTGACGAATGGTCCACGCGCGGGTTTCCTTGGGACCGGCTGTGAGGTAGGTCTGCAGGCCAAGGGTGTGGAACCCGACACGGGCCAACTGATCCAGGCCGGATTCGCTCTGGCCGTTCATTTCCAGCATCTCGCGGGCCTCTTCCTCGTCCAGTTCAACGAGGTCGGCTTCGAGCTTCGCATCAAGGAACACTGCATCAGCAGGGGCTACCAAGGCACGCAGCTCGTCCTGCTTTTCCTGGTCACCCAGTATTCCTTCATCGGCGTTGAAGACGTAGATGAACGGCTTGGCGGTCAAGAGCCCGAGCTCCTTGAGGTGAGCCATCTCCAGTTTGTCGCTCTTGATCGAGGAGAAGATGGTGTCGCCGCGTTCCAGAACGGCCTGTGCTGCCTTGATGGCGGCCAGTTCTGCGGCATCGCGCTTCTTGATCTTGACTTCTTTTTCGATGCGCGGGATCGCGTTCTCGATTGTCTGAAGGTCTGCCAGTATCAGCTCGGTGTTAATGGTCTCCATGTCGGAGCGTGGATCAACCTTGCCGTCAACGTGAATAACATCCGGGTCATCGAAGACACGGACAACCTGCGCGATTGCCTCTGCTTCGCGGATATTGGCCAGGAACTTGTTGCCCAGGCCTTCGCCCTCCGAAGCGCCCTTCACGATGCCGGCGATGTCCACAAAGGACACCGGAGCGGGAAGCAACTTCTGCGAACCGAAGATTTCAGCCAGCTTCGCCAGACGCGGATCCGGGAGGTTGACCACGCCAACGTTGGGTTCAATAGTTGCGAACGGATAGTTCGCAGCGAGGACCTGGTTACGGGTCAGTGCGTTGAAAAGGGTTGATTTGCCGACGTTGGGCAGTCCGACGATGCCAATAGTAAGAGCCACGAGCATTGATTCTACCCGCTGGAGGCATGTCCGGGGTTGTCAGCACCCGCGAACCGGGGCCCACGCGCTGAGCCTCGCTAAAACTGTCGTACCCCTGTGACAGGGTTGCCCCATGGATGGATTTGGATTGGTATTGGCTCTGCTCATGCTGCTGATTGGCGCCGCGATTGGTCTCGCGGCCGGCTATGTTGTCTTCCGACGCAGGGGCGCGGGCTTGGAAGAGGACTTCGACGCCGTTTCCTCTCGGCTTTCGGAAGTGACTGCACAGCTTGCAGCGGCCGACGCCGAGCGGCGGCTGTTGTTTACACAGAACCGGGAGCTGAGTGCAGCAAGGAATTCGGACGGCAGCGTTTTGCGCGCGCTCGCTCCCGTGGCCGAAAAGCTCACAGCAGTACAGCAGCAGGTTTCGCTCCTTGAGAGGGACAGGGTGGAGCAATATGGCCAACTGGCCCAGCAGCTGCAGGATGCACGTTCGTCCGATGAACAGCTTTTGCGGTCAACGCATGCCTTGGCCTCAGCACTTCGCTCCAACAGTGCACGCGGCCAGTGGGGCGAGGTCCAGCTCCGTCGGGTGGTTGAGGCCTCGGGAATGCTGAGGCACGTGGATTTCCATGAGCAAGTTCATTCCGGACGTAACGACAACACGCTGCGACCGGACCTGGTGGTTCAGCTCCCGGGCGGTAAGCAGCTGGTAGTGGATGCCAAGGTCCCTTTGGCCTCCTACCTCGCTGCGCAGGAACAGCTTCACGGGGACGGCTCCTTCGGGGAGTCCGTGGGTCCCGCCGTCAACCATGACTCCAAGACGCTCCTGGCCCAGCATGCAAAGGCGCTGAAGGCTCATATCGATGCTCTGGCGGCCAAGAAGTACTGGGACATCCCGGGGAACTCCCCCGAGCTGGTGATCTGCTTCCTTCCTGCAGAGTCCATTCTGGCGTCAGCCCTCGAGGCCGATCCTGCCTTGCTGGAGCACGCCTTGTCCCGGAATGTGGTTCTCGCGTCGCCAGGAACGTTGTTGGCAGTCCTCAAGTCAGTGGCTTTTACGTGG
Source organism: Arthrobacter sp. 9V (assembly GCF_902506065.1). Classification (GTDB taxonomy): domain Bacteria; phylum Actinomycetota; class Actinomycetes; order Actinomycetales; family Micrococcaceae; genus Arthrobacter. The sequence goes on along the minus strand of NZ_LR732912.1, from coordinate 1,335,168 downwards.
CGACAGGATGTCCTCACCGATAGCGCCCATGAATTGTTTGAGCTCGCAAAGCAGCTCTACGAGCGCATGGGCACACTCGGTGAGAATGTCAGCAAGCTGGGGAGCTCGTTGAAGACCTCCGTGGATCGCTACAACGCCATGGTGGGAACGCTGGAGGCGCGAGTGCTGCCGACGGCGCGCAAGCTCAACACCATGGACGACGCCGGCCTCGCCGCCCCGATGTCCGTTGAAGCTGTCCCGCGCGCCTTGGCAGCACCGGAACTGCTTGCCGTGGAGGACCGGGAGTCGGCCGCCTAACAGGCAAGGCAGTCAACAGGCAAGAAGCTTAAATGAATCGGCCCGCAGTGGAAGCCTCCCGGAGGAAGGCAGCCACTGCGGGCCAATTTTGTAAAGAGCTTGGGCTAGGACGTCGGACGGTTTCCGCGGCCGCCCAGGGCACGTGTCACATCGCCGGCCTTCTTCAAGGTGGCGCGCAGTTCCTTCGGAAGTGAAAACAGCAGGTCTTCCTCCGCAGTGACGACTTCCTGAACCTCGCCGTAACCGTAGTCGGCCAGAAGCCGCAGAACATCCTTCACGAGGACTTCAGGAACAGAGGCACCGGAAGTCACGCCCACGGTGGCAACGCCCTCGAACCAGGACTCGTCCACTTCATTCGCGAAGTCCACCCGGTACGAGCTCTTGGCGCCATATTCAAGTGCTACCTCAACCAACCGCACGGAGTTGGACGAGTTGGCCGAACCCACAACGATCACCAGGTCAGCCTGCGGGGCGATCTTCTTGATAGCCACCTGACGGTTGGTGGTGGCATAGCAGATGTCGTCGCTGGGCGGATCCTGCAACGTGGGGAACCGGTCCTTGAGGAGACGAACTGTCTCCATGGTTTCGTCCACACTGAGGGTGGTTTGAGAGAGCCAGATGGTTTTCTCCGGATAACGCACTGTGACCTTGTCAACCTCGTGCGGCCCGTTGATGATCTGAATGTGTTCCGGGGCTTCACCGGCTGTTCCTTCGACTTCCTCATGGCCTTCGTGGCCGATAAGCAGGATGTCGTAGTCTTCTTTGGCGAAACGTACTGCTTCCTTGTGCACCTTGGTGACCAGCGGGCACGTTGCGTCGATGGTACGCAATCCACGATCCTCGGCTGACTGGACTACTGCGGGCGAGACACCGTGAGCGGAGAAAATCACCAGGGCACCTTCGGGGACCTCATCGGTCTCCTCCACGAAGATGGCCCCTTGTTCCTCCAAGGAGCTGACCACATGGACGTTGTGGACAATCTGCTTGCGCACATAGACGGGAGGGCCGTAGTGCTCCAGGGCCTTCTCCACAGCAATGACAGCGCGGTCCACACCGGCGCAATATCCTCGGGGAGCCGCCAACAGGACCTTCTTGGGACCCGTTACGGGAGCCGCTGCCTGAACCTCTTCCGGAGAACGGCGTCTGCGGGGCACCGTGGGCATAGGAATGGAAACTGCTGTGCTGGTCATTCCTCCATGCTACCGGGCCTGACTTTACCTCCCTGCTATCGGCCCGGACTTTAGCTGCCGGCCGAACGTGAGCCTCGTCGCCCTGAGACGAAGGAGCCTATGACGCCTGCCACAAAGACGGCACCGGATACCACTGCTGCTGTCAGGGTCCATTCTCCGAAGCCGGCTTTGGCTGCCGTGAGGAACTCTTCCTTGAACAGCTCAGCCACGCCGTTACCGCTGGACAGATTGCCAACCACTCCCCCCGCAAGGTCCGCGCCCGCCGTCCACAGTGCAGCAAGCGCCAAGCCGCCAAGCCCAAGGAAGACCAGCACTAAGGAACGCCGGCGGGCGGCGACCAGCGCCAGCAGCAAGGATATAAGAGCACCGAGTGCAGCCACCCACCATAACGGCGCAAACGCTGCCACCCGCTCCACCAATTGGCGGTGGGATGGCTCCCCCAGGGAAACCCGGCTTTCAGCTGGAACATCAATACTGATCCGGGTGGCCTCGGCGAAGTGATCGCGAATGAGCCTGACCATCGGGCCGATATCGAGGACCAATGCAGTGCTGGAGGTGCTCTCTTCGCTTTGGTTCACCGCGCCAAAGTTCAGCCTATGGCTGTTGCGTACCGTCTCCTCCCAGGCTTGCGGGTAATCGCTCCAGGACTGCATACCCGATGTAGCACTGCGGAGTGCACCGGCCGCCAAGGATTGGATAGGTCCTGGAAGATCCACCGAGGATTCGAAGGTGGCAACGGCGGCAGTGGCTAGCCGGCTTTGGAATTCCGGATCACGGCCCAGCGCACCCGCCAAGCGGACAAACCCCTCTTCCTTGACAATGTTCTGGTCAACCCATGCGGTGGGAACCGCAACTGCTGTGAGGAGTAAGGCGAGGATCACTCCCAATGCTGAAACAAAAGTACGCAAGGTCATCCTCGGGGCTCGGGGGCAATGCCACCATCCTAGATCTGTCCACATGGCAGAAAAAATGTCGGAGGCCTCGCTCAAGCTATGGATAGAGTTGGAAGGCCGGTTGGCACTCACAACCGCACCCCTGAGCGAGGACTATGACAATGCAGCTACAAACACGGCGACTGAACCGGGCACGGACTACCCATGTCCGCTGAACCCACGCCGGAATCCACGCTGCCGGGGACCGCCGCGGAGACCAGCCCGGACAACCCCTGGCCCCTGCAGTTACTCTCCCGCAAGCTCAAGGCTCACATCGAGCGGGCGCCCGCTGCATGGATTGAGGGTCAGGTCATTGAGTTGAACCGCCGGGGTGGCAACGCATTTTTGACGCTGCGTGATGTTGACGCTGAAATTTCCCTCCCCGCCTCGGTTTGGTCAACGGTGCTTGATCGCCAAAAAATACCCTTGGAGCGCGGCTCACGCGTGGTTGCCTTGGTCAAGGCGGACTTCTGGGTGAAGACGGGGCGCCTGAATATGTCCGTGAAGGACATCCGTCCGGTAGGCCTCGGAGACTTGCTGGCCAGGATCGAACGGCTGCGCCAAGCGCTGGCGGCCGAGGGGCTGTTCGCGGATTCCCGGAAACGGAAATTGCCGCTTCTCCCCCACCGCATCGGGCTCATCACCGGCAGGGATTCCGATGCCAAGAAGGACGTCATGCGCAACGCTGCGTTACGTTGGCCAGCGGTGGAGTTTGACGTCCGTGAAGTAGCCGTCCAGGGCAACACCGCAGTTTCGCAGATCATCGCCGCCCTGAAAAAACTGGATGCTGACCCGCATATTGATGTCATTGTCCTCGCCCGCGGCGGTGGCGCCCTGGAAGATCTCCTGCCGTTCAGCAACGAGGACCTCATTCGCGCTGTATCGGCAGCCACCACACCAATTGTCAGTGCGATCGGCCATGAAGCTGACCGGCCCATTTTGGATGACGTGGCGGACCTCCGGGCATCAACGCCCACGGATGCGGCCAAGCGAATAGTTCCGGATGTGGCCGAGGAACTAGCCATGGTTCGACAGGCCCGGGAGCATCTCCGCCGAAGTATCAGCCGCATGGTGGACCGGGAGACGGATAGACTCCACGCGCTCAGGTCCCGGCCCGTATTGGCCACTCCCTCTTCAATGGTGGACGCCCGCTCCGAGGACATTCATCGGCTCCAGCGAAGGACCCATGCTGCGGTCAACACCGCCGTACTCCGGGCTTTGGATCAAGTCCATCACCTGCGTGCGCAGGTCCGCGCCCTGTCACCGCAAAAAACGTTGGACCGCGGCTATGCGGTTGTTCAGCTCATTGGTGAGGACCAGGCGGGTCACCACGTGGTCAGCAGCCCCGAAGAAGCTCCGGAGGGGACATCCCTGAGTATCCGCGTAGCTGAGGGACGGTTCAGGGCTGTCTCTGCTGGATCGGGCGAGCTTATGGAACACTGACACCTCTTAGCCCACACCCGCTCAATCAGACTGGATTCGCTGGTTACGCCGCCACACTCACAAAGGACCACCATGACCGAGAACAACCAAGCAGCACAGACAGCACCCACGCCGGATTCACTCGACGGACTGAGCTATGAAGAAGCACGCGAGCAACTTGTGGCCGTGGTGGGACGTTTGGAGGCAGGCGGTGCCAGCTTGGAAGAATCGCTGGCGCTCTGGGAGCGCGGAGAGGCACTGGCCAAGCGCTGCGAGGACTGGCTTGAAGGCGCCCGTCAGCGCCTTGCAACCGCCCGCGACGCAAGCAACGACGCCGGAGCCTCGAGCTAAGACTCCAACACGAGGGCACGCTCGGCGGCAACATCAAAGTCAGCCTTGGGCCAGTCCAGCTTCAGCCCACTAAGGGCATCCAACAGCAGCTGCTGGACTGCGATGCGCGCGTACCACTTCTTGTTGGCCGGCACCACGTGCCATGGAGCAGTCTCCGTTGAAGTCTTCTGGAAGGCAACACTGTAGGCGTCCATGTAGTCATCCCAGAATGCACGTTCCGCGAGGTCGCCGCGACTGTATTTCCAATGTTTAGTGGGATCGTCAAGTCTGGCAATGAGTCGCTTCTTTTGTTCGTCCTTGCTGATGTTGAGCATGACTTTGACAATGGTGGTTCCTTGCTCAGCGAGACCGGCCTCGAACTCATTGATCGCGGCATACCGGCGCTCCAACTCGGAAGCATCGGCCCACCCGTGGACGCGGTGGATCAAGACGTCCTCGTAGTGTGAGCGGTCGAACACCCCTACTGTCCCGGCTTCGGGAACCCGCTTTTCGATCCTCCACAGGAAATCGTGCGATTTTTCCTCGTCAGTGGGGGCCTTGAACGCGGACACCTGAACACCTTGAACATCCATGGCCCCCACCACGTGGCTTACGATGCCACCCTTGCCGGCGGTGTCCATTGCCTGAAGGATCAGCAGCAGCCGCTTGGTGCTGCCGAACTTCCCCTCGGCAAAGAGCTTTTCCTGCAGTTCCTCGAGCCGATCATCCTGAGCGGCCAGCAGCGCTTTCCCATCAGCCTTCCCACCGGTGTATCCGGGGGTGGACTCACAATCCACGCTTGCCAGCGAGAACCCCGGCCCCACCCTCAGTACTTCGGCCGGACTTTTGGCGAACTCCACTGCAGCAGCCATCGGCATGCCTTTCTGCCCGGCCGCGCCCCCGTGGCGCGGCTATGGACCTCAGGCTAGTTGCCCGGGTACCTCGACAGGAAGTCCGCCATGCGACCAATAGCTTCTTCAATGTCTTTGACGTTGGGCAAGGTCACCATACGGAAGTGGTCCGGGCGAACCCAGTTGAAGGCACGTCCATGGGACACGAGGATTTTTTGCTCTTTCAACAGATCCAGGACGAATTTCTCGTCATCGCGGATATGGAAGACCTCCGGGTCCAACTTAGGGAACAAATACAGGGCGCCCCGTGCCTGTTGGGTGCTGACGCCCGGGATCGCGTTCAGGAGGTCATAGGCCTTGTTCCGCTGCTCCAGGAGCCTGCCACCGGGCAGGATGAGATCGTTGATGCTCTGGTAGCCGCCCAGCGCCGTCTGGATGGCGTGCTGTGCAGGGACGTTGGCACACAACCGCATGTTGGCCAGCAGGTTGATGCCCTCAAGGTAGTCCGCAGCGTCCTTCTTAGGACCGGAAATAGCCATCCAGCCGGCACGGTAACCACACACCCGGTAGGCCTTGGACAACCCACTGAAGGTCAGGCACAGAACGTCATCCCCGGTGAGCCCGGCAAGGTTCACATGGACGGCGTCTTCGTAGAGAATTTTTTCGTAAATCTCATCCGCGAACAGAACCAGCCCGTGCTTCTCCGCCAATGCCACGATCTTCTTGAGGGTCTCCTCCGGATACACGGCGCCGGTGGGATTGTTGGGGTTGATCACCACAATGCCCTTGGTCCGGGGCGTGATCCTGGCTTCCATATCCTCAAGATCGGGCTGCCATCCGGACTCTTCATCGCAGAGGTAGTGCACGGGACGGCCACCGGCCAAGGCCACGGATGCGGTCCACAATGGGTAGTCCGGAGTGGGAATCAGTACTTCGTCCCCGTCGTCCAGGAGCGCCATGAGGGACATGGTGATGAGCTCACTGACACCGTTGCCGAGGTAGATATCGTCAACGTGGATGTTCTGGATCCCACGTGTTTGGTAGTACTGCGAGACGGCGGTGCGGGCAGAGAAAATGCCGCGGGAATCGCTGTAGCCCTGGGCGTTGGGCAGGTGGCGGATCATGTCCACCAAAATGGCGTCAGGCGCTTCAAATCCAAAGGGTGCCGGATTGCCGATGTTCAGTTTGAGGATCCGGTGACCCTCCGCTTCCATTTGCTGAGCGGCCTGAAGAATCGGTCCACGGATGTCGTAGAGGACATTATGAAGCTTGGTGGACTGCTTGAAATTCGCCATTCCTCAAATATGCCACACGGGTGATGGGGTTCAGCTGAGACATGACTCACACATACGACGACGGCGGTGACGGTCCCGCGCGGGTCTTGGGTTCTAGCGGTCGTTGCAACACCCTAGATTTTTGGGAGTTGCAACGACCGTGCCGCATTTAAGCGATGTTTCCTCGGAGTCCCGGAAGTTTGCGAGATCTACCCCTGAGCAGAGGGAGGTCGCCCAGGAACTCAACGGCCGCCCACGCAAAACGCTCGACTGGGATACCCCAGCCGAGCGTCTGCGTGATCTACTAATGACCACATAACACCAGCAGTGTTGCAACGACCACTAGAAACCGCCGGTCCGTCACCGCCGTCGTACGCGGTTTTGTTCAGGTGTTACTTGACGATGCCCTTGTCCTTCAGCCATGCGGCCGCTGCGTCCTTGGGTGCCTGCTTCTGGTCGCCGCTGACTGCCCGGTTGAGGTTGATGAGGTCCTCCGTGGTGAGGATCTTGGAGACGTTGTTCAGCGCTTCCTTGGCCTTGTCCGTCATCTTGGCTTCCTTGACCAACGGCAGGACCTGCTGTGCCTTGAAGTTGTTCTTCGGGTCTTCAAGGACTACCAGGTCATTGTCTGCGATGGACGGCGTGGTGGTGTAGATGTCCGCCACCTGGACTTTGTCCTCAAGGAGGGCCTGGAGCGTCAGGTTGCCACCGCCGTCGTTGAAGGGCTGCAGGCCCTTGAGCTCGCAACCGTAGTTGGCCTTCAATCCCGGGAAGCCGTAGGCACGGGTCTCGAAGGTTGCCGGTGCAGCCATGGTGAAGTCCTTGCAGACCTTGGCCAAGTCCTCGATGGACTTCAACTGGTACTTCTCGGCCGTGGCCTTGGTGACCACCATGGCATCCTTGGACTCCGCCTTGGCCGGCTCCAGGACTGCCAGGCCGTCCGGAAGCTTACCCGGGAGTGCCTTGTAAACGTCCTCGGCGGATACCTCGGTAGCTTCCGTGTCCACGTAGGACAGCAGGTTGCCGGAGTAGTCCGGAACGAGGTCAATGGAGCCGTCCTGGACAGCCTTGAAGTAAATCTCACGGGAGCCGATGTTGGGCTTGGAGGTTGCCGTGAGACCAGCGGCGTTGAGGGCTCCAACGTAGATCTCTGCGATGACCTGGCTCTCCGGGAAGTCAGCCGAACCAACCACCAGTGAGCCGCCACCGGCGGAACCGCTGGGCGCCGAAGTGGAAGGCGTGGCCAAGGGGCTGCCACCGCACGCGCTCAGTGCGAGGGCCACACCCACTCCGGCGGCGAGGCCGCCGAGACCACGGCGCGTAAGGGTCATGGGGACGGGGTTTTTCATGGTGTACCTCCTTGAACGGCAGCCCCGGCGGGAACCGGTGCTGTGAGATCGTCGGCTGCCTTCTGGCGGCCGATTGAGTCGAGGGTGAGTCCGGGCGAGATAACAAGCCTCTGCACACCGGCAAGAACCAGGTCCACGGCGATGGCGAGCCCGGCGATGAGCAGGGAACCACCCAGCATCCTGGGGAAATCCTGCAGCACCAGGCCGTCGAACAAGTACCGGCCCAGCCCGCCCAACGGGAGGTAGGCCACCACGGAGACTGTGGCGATGACCTGCAAAACTGCCGTGCGGATACCACCGAACATGACCTGCAAGCCGTTGGGTACTTCCACCCGGAAGAGGATTTGAAGTTCGGTCATGCCCATGGCCCTGGCGGCGTCAACCACGTTGGCGTCAACGCTGGAAATGCCGGCATAGGTCCCGGCGAGGAGCGGCGGCACAGTGAGGATGACCAGAGCCCAGACGGGCGGCATCAGGCCGCTACCGGCAAGCAACGCAAAGAGGACCAACAATCCGAGTGTGGGGAGGGCACGTAAAGCGCCGGCCACGGCAACCGCAACCACCCGGCCACGGCCGGTGTGCCCGATGTACAGGCCAATGGGCACTGCGATGGCCGCCGCGATGAGCAGGACCAGGCCGCTGTACTGCAGGTGCTCCAGCAATCGGGTGGGGATTCCCCCGGTTCCGGTCCAGTTCTTGGGGTTGGTCAACCATGCGATGGTTTCAGCAAAAATGTTCATGCGGACGCTCCCGGGTCCGGGCGCAGCGCCGCGTGCGGTGTGGCAGTTCCGGCCTTGGGCTCAGTGGCCAGCGCGTTGGCGTCCGGGCGCGGCGATTTTCCGCCTGCTGCCCGGGTCCACGGAGTCAACAGTCGCTCCAAAATCACCAGAACCGCATCCATCAACAGTGCCAGGACCAGAATCGCGATGATGCCCACCACAACTTCGGTAATGAACGTTCGCTGCAGGCCGTCAGTGAACAGGACACCCAGGTTGCCAACTCCCAGCAGGGCCGCCACGCTCACCAGGGAGATATTGCTGACCGACACCACGCGAAGTCCGGCGAACAGCACCGGCAAGGACAACGGAAGGTCCACCTGGAAGAAGCGGGCCAGGGGTTTGAAGCCCATGGCCACGGCAGCGTTCCTGAGGTCATCGTCCACGGAGTCGAAAGCATCCATCGCGGCGCGCACCAGCAGGGCCACCGCGTATATGGTCAGCGCCACCACCACGTTCAGCGGATCCAGGATCCTAGTGCCAAGGATGGTGGGAAGAATAATGAACAGGGCCAGTGATGGAATGGTGTAGAGCAATGACGTGGCTGTGGCCACCACTGACCTCAGCACGCTGTTGCGTCTGGCCACCTGGGCCAAAGGAACCGAAATCAGCAGGCCCAGGATCATGGGGATGATGGCCAGCACCATGTGCTGGCCGGCCAACCCCAGAACCATGCCACTGTTGGCAAGGAACCACTCCATCAGGTGGCATCCTCCCTGTGGTGGCGGACTTCTTCGATCAGTGCCAGGACTTCCGGCGCCTTCAGGACTCCAGCCACCCGGCCGTCGTCGTCCACCGCAACGCCGAGGCCCGACGGCGACGACAACGCCGCATCCAACGCGCGCCGCAACGTATCTCCCTTGCGGAACAGTGAACCCCCGGGGATCAACCCGGCACCGTCACGCGGCGAGGACCAACCGAGCGGACGCGAATCGTCATCCACCACCAGGGCCCATTCCCCTGATTGGCGGCCTGCGTGCCGTCCATCGGAGGCATTCACCATGGTCACCGGGTGCAGGGTAACGGCGTCTGCCGGGTTGAAGGCAAGGTGCCGGAAACCGCGGTCCCGTCCCACAAAGGAAGCCACGAAGTCGTTGGCAGGTGCGCGAAGAATCTCTTCCGGGGCCGAGTACTGCGCAAGTTTGCCCCCGACGGCGAAGACCGCCACTTTGTCACCAAGAACAGTGGCTTCGTCGATGTCGTGGGTGACAAACACAATGGTTTTGGCCAGCTCCCGTTGCAGGCGCAGAAGTTCCTGCTGCAGTTCATCACGAACCACCGGGTCCACGGCACTGAAGGGTTCGTCCATCAGCAGCACCGGCGGATCAGCAGCGAGCGCGCGGGCAACCCCGACGCGCTGCTGCTGACCACCTGAGAGTTGGGACGGGTAACGCTTGCCCAGGACAGAAGCCAGCCCGACGACGTCGAGCAGTTCCGCCGCGCGTTTCCGAGCGGTGGCCTTGGGAACGCCGTTGAGCCGTGGAACCGTAGCGATGTTGTCCAGCACGGAACGGTGCGGCAGCAGTCCCGATGACTGCATGACGTACCCCATGGAGCGGCGTAGCTGGGCTGCTGGTACCTGTGAGACGTCTTCACCCGCAACAGTGATGGTGCCGCTGGTGGGCTCCACCATCCGGTTGATCATGCGCAGGGAAGTTGTTTTTCCGCAGCCCGACGGGCCGACGAACACCGTAATGGCACCTTTGTCGATGGACATGGTGAGCGCATCCACCGCCGGTTGCCCGCCTTGGTATTGCTTGGTGACGCTCTTGAACTCAATCATGGCTTCGGCCATACCAGGGCTTACCTATCTGTGGTGGAGAACATCGGTAGAGCCAGATGATCATATGCACTCTTATTACTTGGCTGCAAAGCAATCTTCACCCAGCGTAGCCAGCACCACCGAGGATGTCAGCGCCGCCACGAGTTCTGTAATGAATCGGCAATGTTCAGCGCTTGCGTCGCTTGCCACCCTTCCCCGCGCGGTCCTCGGCTTGATCGTGCCTGTATCGCTCAGCTGCACGCTGGCCCCGGTCCGCCGACATCACTTTTTGGTGCCATTCGCGCTGATACGCGCGACGCGCGGCCGCATCGTGTTTCCTGGCCAAAGCTGCCAGTTCGCGTTGCAGCTTCAGGTAGCTTGCCCAGCGCCTGGGATCAAGGGTTTCGCCGGCGAGCGCCTCTTGAACTGCGCATCCAGGTTCTGCCTGATGCGCGCAGTCGGCAAAGCGGCATCTGGAAAAAAGTTCCTCAAGATCGCCGAACATTTCCTCCATTCCCTCTTCTGCGTCGAAGAGTCCGAACCCGCGGACTCCCGGCGTGTCCATCAGCACCGCGCCACCGGTCAAGGGCACCAGCTCCCTGGAGGTGGTGGTGTGTTTGCCCTTGCCGTCACCGGCCCGCACCGCGCCCGTCTGTTGGACGTCCCGCCCCGCGAGGGCATTAATGAGCGTTGATTTCCCGGCACCGGAAGGACCCAGCAACACCAGCGTTGCACCTTGGGGAATGTGCTGCATCAGTTCCTCGAGGCCGTCACCCTGCTCCGCGGAGGTGGTGACAACATCCACGCCTGCGGCTTGCAGGATCACCTCCCCCACAACGTCGTCCGCGAGGTGGGCGAGGTCGGCTTTGGTGATGACCACTAGTGGAGTAGCACCGGAATCCCACGCAGCCACCAACGTCCGTTCAAGCCGGTTGTGGGTCAGCGGACGGTCCACGGGGACCACTACAGCAACAATGTCGATGTTGCTGCCGAGGATCTGCTCCTCCGAAGAGGCTTCGAACGCGCGCTTACGGCTGAGCGCTGAATGCCGTGGAAGGACCTCGACGACGGCGGGTTCACCCGCGTTGTTGTGGCCGAGCCACACCCAGTCCCCTGTGGCCGGCAGAACGCCGCTAAGTGGATAAGGCAGATGCAGGAGACCTCCGGCAGAGGCCACGAGAACCCGGTTCCGGTCCAAGCGCACTACCCTGCCCGGAACAGCAGATTCCTGGGAATCAGGTGCAGGGTTGGCACGGAAAAGTGCTGCGGTTGTATCGGTGAAGCCGTACTCGACGGGCCCCGGTAAAGAGTCAGCGGAAAGTTGTTTGGTGGTACTGATAAACGGGTCGCTTGTTGAAGCGTGAGTGTTCAATGAAATGCCTCTGATGAGGCCCGGCCGCCTAGTTTTGGCAGGCGGATGCCGGGACAGGAATGGTGGGCTGATGACGGCGCGCCGCAACTGAGTGCGGGGCGCGCAAGATCGCTGCAATCATCAAAATCCACCTCCTCGGCATCCAAGGCCGGCAACAGGAGAGCCGGCAACGATGTTCAGCCTAGCCAAGATGGGGTCTCCTTGGCTAGGGCTTTAGCTCAGCTTTCCATCGGCGGGCCGCTCCCGGTGCAAGCGGAGTGCCGTGTCCACCAAGGACACCCGGTTGAGTTTTTCTATGTCCTTGAGAGGGATCCATGCCGCGTGGGTGGTGCTGCCGTCCACCTCGTGGGTCAGTTCGCCGCCCACCACGGTGGCCTCGTAGACCAGTCGGAGGGCCTGAAAGTCCTTGTCCGAACCATCGGATCGGGCCTCGCCGGGCCAGTGTCCGACGTCGATTCCCAGCATGCGTTCAATCTGCGCTTCGTATCCGGTTTCCTCGTAGACCTCCCGCCTGCAGCCATCCACTGGATGTTCAGCCAGGTCCAAGCCCCCGCCCGGTAGTGTCCAGCCTTCCTTGCCGTCCTGCTTCCAATACGCCATCAGGATCTTCTCCTCCTGGATAATCACGGCGTAGGCGGCTGGGCGGGTATCGAATTGGAGGGTCATGAAGTCAGCATAAATCCTCGCGCGCCGAAGGCTACGGAAGTTCGGCGGCCTCGATCGGACCGGCTTCTTCGGGTCCAAGATCCGGCTCTTCGCGGAGTTCGACGACGCTGCCGTGCTTCACGAGTTCCAGCACCTTGATACTGTTCCGGCCGGCGTTCAGCAGCGGCCCTGGTACGTAGAGAGTCACCTGCGGGCCCTTCTCCCAGTAGCGCCCCAGGAGGAAGCCGTTGAGCCAGACGAAGCCTTTTCCGGAATCGGGCAAGGCAAGGTAGGTGTCGGCCGGCTCGTCCACCTCAAATTCGGCTCCTGCCAAGGCTTCCAGGTCTTCAAGCTTCCAGTCGGCGAGCGCCACGGGGATCTGCGTCCAGTGGAAGGTGTAGCGCTGGTTGACCAGAACACCGCGCAGAATTCCCTTGCCGTGTCCCGTCAGGGGGCCGTAGTTGATGCGCCCCAGGTTCTCCACCAGGATTTCCAGCTTGGCGGCGACGCCTGTTCCCGTAACGGCGAGGCCCTCCGCTCCGGTGACGTCGTCCAGGACTCCGGCAAAGGTGCCGTCCACCCACACGTAGGCACGGTCGTTGAGCCCGGTGATCTTCAACCGGCTCTCTGTGGGAGCATCGGCGCGACCGGGAAGGATGGCCTCGGAAGTGTAGAGGACCATGCCGGCGTCGAGTCCCAGCTCTTCGAAGCCAAGTGGCTTGACACTGGTAATCGGCGTTCCGGCGGAGCGCACCAACTCCAACAGATCCGGACCATCGCTCAGAGGCAGGGACCGGGCGGGCAGCACGGGAGCGTCAACCAGCAATTCAGCGGGCAGACCGGGCAGCTCTTCGATTCCCTGCGCGCGGAAGAACTCCTTGCGGAAGGCATGAAACTTTGGCGTTAGTGCCCCGTTCTCTGCAATGGGCGCGTCGGAGTCGTAGCTGGTGACGGTCGGTTGCAACATGCTGCCATGGTGATTACTGCCGGAGGTCAAGCCAAAGTTGGTCCCGCCATGGGCCATGTAGACGCAGAGTGAACCTCCGAGGTCAAGCATTTTGCGCGCTTCCGATGCGGCGTCCTCTGCGTCCCGTCGGTGGTGGTGTTCGCCCCAGTGATCAAACCAGCCGCCCCAGAATTCAACGTTGAAGAACGGTTCACCCGGCCGGCGTCGCTGCCACGTGGCCACGGCTTCGTCACCCCGGCTTCCCAGCGTTGCCGTTGCCCAGGTTCCTTCTATGGAACCGCCGTCGAGGAAGTAGTCCGTGCCGCCGTCGGCCGTAAAAAGAAGCTCAGTGATGCCGCGGTCTTCCAGGACACGCCGGTTCCAGCGGATGTACTCATGGTCATCGCCATAACTGCCGTACTCATTTTCAATCTGTACGGCCGCCACCGGGCCGCCCGCAGACGCTTGCCGAGAGGCGAGAATCGGGAGGAGGTGATCGAACCACTCCTCGATTGCAGCGGTGAACAGCGGGTCCATGCAGCGCAGACCGATCCCGGGAATCCCGGTCAGCCAGGCCGGGAAGCCGCCGTTGTCCCACTCGGCGCAGATATACGGGCCGGGGCGGACGATGACATCCAGACCTTCCTGGCCGGCGAGGTCAATGAAGCGGCCCACGTCCCGCCAGCCGGTGAAGTCAGGCGCTTCATCGCGCTTAGGCTGGTGGAAGTTCCAGGCAACATAAGTGTCCACCGTGTTGGCACCCATCGCTTTGAGGCGACGCAGCCGGTCCTGCCACAGGGCCGGGTGAACACGGAAGTAGTGGATGGCCCCGGCGAGGATGCGATACGGTTCACCCGAACGGTAAAGGACAGCGTCGCGGTAGCTCAGGAGGGCGTTGTTCACGTGGAACAGATTAGCTCAATTTCCAACATTTATGCACAGGTGATGATCACATGACCAATCTTGATACTTCCCCCGCACAGGAAGTCTGCCCCGCGGCACCGGAAGGTCAAGGTCCCTGCGTCCAGCTCTGGCCCGAGCGCGAGGTTCCCCTGGGTGGCGTGCGCGCCATGAACGTGATGAGGACGCTGCCCCAACGGGGGCTGCCCACTGTGGGCGCGTGGTGCTTCCTGGATAGCTTCGGTCCGGACCGGGTTGCCATGAGCGTACTCCCCCACCCGCATTGCGGACTTCAAACCGTCACCTGGCCCCTGGAGGGCTCGGTCCGGCACCGCGACAGCGTGGGCAGCGATGTTGTGGTTCAGCCCGGTGAGCTGAACATCATGACAGCAGGCCACGGGATCTCCCACTCCGAGTTCTCGGTGCTTGCAGCCGGCCCCGAATCCGGGTCCGGTGCCTTGGTGGAAGAGATTCCCATGTCCCGGGGGCTCCAACTGTGGGTTGCCCTGCCGGATGAACACCGGCACCGTGCGCCGTCCTTTGAGCAGGTGAAGGACCTGCCGGTGGCAGTGGGCGAAGGCTTCAGGGCAACCGTGATGGTGGGAGAATTTGCCGGCCAACGCTCCCCCGCCACCATGTTCAGCCCCATTGTTGGGGCGGACATCACCGGCACAGGCTCCCTGGAACTGCCGTTGCGGCCGGACTTTGAACATGCCGTGCTGGTCCTGGACGGACACCTCGTGATCGATGACCAGGAGATCGAGGCCGGTCCGCTGGCCTACCTCGGCGCTGGAAGGTCCAGTCTTGCTGTCCACGCGCAGCCCGAAACCCGCTTCATGCTTTTGGGCGGGGAACCGTTCGGCGAAGACCTGCTCATGTGGTGGAACTTTGTGGGCAGGACGCACGAGGAAGTGGAAAAGGCGCGCGAGGAATGGGAAGCCGAGGGATTGCTCGACGACGCCGCTGCCGCCGCCTCACGCTTTGGCTTCGTTCCCGGCCATGGTCCCGACGCAGGGCCGGAAGCCGGACGCATACCCGCCCCGCCCCTGCCGGGAGTGAAGTTGCGCCCACGAACCCGCGGCTGAGTTTTTGTACAGCTAATGCCCTCAAGAAGCGTTTTAGGGGGCATTGGCTGTACAAAAACTCCCGCTAGGCCTGCTGCTCCGCCACTAGCCGCGGGACTCCGAACACCGGATCCTGCTGAAGAATGCGCACATCAGTGATGCCGTTTTCGGCCAGCTTTGCTTTGAACGCTTCCTGAAGCCGCGGGACGTTCATGCCAAGTCCGCTCCCAAGGATCACCGGACCCTCGAGGCCCAGTTGGCGAACGGCCTGTTCGGCAAGGTCCGCAAGGTCGCGGCCCGCTTGCTCCACCAACGCCATACTGGTTCCGTCGCCGGCGTCGGCCGCTTCCACCACCAGCCGGGCCTGCTGCGCCCAATAACGGCGGCCGGTGTCCGGTGAATGGAACAGTGCAATGAGTTTGCCGGGTTCTTCCACTCCAACCGAGTCCAGCAGGGCACGGCTGAGCTGGTCGGGCTCCAAGCCTTGGTTCATCCGCCGCAAACTGTGACGGACAGCCTCGCGCCCAAGCCAGTAGCCGCTTCCTTCGTCGCCCAGCAGATAGCCCCATCCGCCCGCCCGGGCTTCCTCGCCGGCCTCATTCTTGCCCCATGCTGCCGAGCCGGTACCGGCGATCACTGCCACACCCGTACTCGCTCCCCCGGCTGCCAGCAGCAGGCGGGAATCGTGCACCACAGTGATGCGCGCGCCCGGCGCCTGGGGAGCGATCAAATCGGCGAGCGCCCGGGCATCTTCGTCGGTGTCGATACCGCCAGCACCGGCGTACACCTGATCTATGTGGCCGCCACCGATTTTTCCGAACAGCTCAGCGAGGTTCGCCGCAGCTTGTTCGCGGCTGACGTTCTGGACATTGGAGCTGCCCGCGCTCTCATCGCGAACCGGAGATCCGTTGTGGAAACGCACGCCGCGCGTTTTGGTCCCCCCGATGTCCAGCCCTATGACGGTGCCGCTCACGGGCTCCGGCTGGGCGTGGGAATGCTGGGCAGAGTCAGGATTGTTCACCGTGAAAGACTAGCTTGGAGCGTCAAGAGGAGAAACCGCACATGCCTGATTCCTTGTTTGGTACACCGTTTATTGCAGCTCCCATGGCCGGAGGAACGTCCACGCCGGCGTTGGTGAAGGCAGTTCATAAGGGCGGCGGGCTGGGTTTCATAGCTGCCGGCTACAAGAGCGCCGAAGCCATGACTGCCGAGATCGCTGCCACCCGGCAACTCAATATTCCGTTTGGCATGAATGTGTTTGTACCGGATCCGCGTCAGCTGCCGCCCGGCCCTGAAGACCGAGCCCTCATTAAGGCCTATCGGAAAGAATTGGAACCTGAGGCAGCCCGGTACGGTGTGACGCTTCCTCCCCTTCGGCTCGATGACGACGACGCATGGCAGGACAAGATCGACGCCCTGCTGGCAGATCCCGTGGACTTTGTGAGCTTCGCCTTTGGCCTGCCTGGTAAGCCGGTGATCCATGCCCTGCACAAGGCAGGCAGCCGGGTCATTTCCAGTGTCACCAGCGTCGAAGAAGCCCTTGCTGCTGCGGAGGAGGGCCCTGACGCCATCGCAGTGCAGCATGGCTCGGCAGGCGGCCACACGGCAGCTTTCCTGCCCGGCAGGAGAGGACAAGCAGCCCGGACGACGGCGGAGCTGGTGGCCCAGGTGCGTAACGCCGTCGGACTTCCGGTCATCGCGGCAGGCGCCATCACCGATAGCGCCGCCCTGCGTGAAGTGCTGGCAGCGGGCGCGGTGGCAGCGCAGGTGGGTACCGCTTTGGTTCGCACGGAGGAGAGCGGTGCACGGCAACTGCACAAGGATGCGCTAGGCGATCCATCGTTCAAAGAAACTGCCATGACCCGGGCGTTCACGGGACGGTGGGCGCGTTCACTGGTCAATGAATTCGTCCGGGATCACGGGGACGCGCCCGAGGGCTATCCCGCCATCCACCACCTCACCAGCCCTGTCCGGGCTGCAGCATCTGCAGCCGGCGATCCCCACCGCCTCAACTTATGGGCCGGGACAGGCTGGAAGCAGGCACGGGAAGGATCCGCTGCGGATGTGGTCAGGGAGTTCCTGAACGGGCTCTGACAAGTTCGGCGAGCAACTCACCGCCCTCCTCGGTAACCAGTTCACGGAATAGCCTGACGGCGTCAGGCTCGAAGCTTCGCTCCCGCCAGGCGATACCGATCTGCCGGAACGCCAGGTCTGATTCGATGGCCACTTCAACCAGCCCAAGCTCGGCCTCCGGAAGATACTGGCCTGTTCCCGAGCCGGGCCCTGCCGGCGGAAGTATGCTGAACCCCAGCCCGGCGGAGGCCAAGCCGCGGGCCGAGGTGGACTCCTGAACTTCAAAGGCAATGCGGGGACGGAAGCCGGCTTCCCGCAGTAGCGCCTCCCCGAGCGCCCTCAGTCCTACTCCTTCGGGAAGGGTGATGTAGGGGTCGTGCCGAAGCTCGGAAAGGTGAACACTGGATCGTTGCGCCAAGGGATGGAGGTAGTGGAGCACTGCCCGGAGGGGCTCGCGGTACAGCGGCATGGCGTGAATGCCACGCCCCTCCGAAGCGATGGGTGCCGTCAAGGCGAAGTCCATGTCCCCGTTGGCAAGCTGCGTCAAGCAATCGTCCCGCGGGCCCTGCCAGAGATCGAAAACAGCGTGCGGGTGGCGGCCTCGAAAGGCGCTGATGAGCAAAGGCAGCGTCGCTTCACCAAAGGTGTGTTGGAAGGAAACCCCGATCCGCCCCCGCACCACGTCCGATTCGTGCCGAACCCTGTCCAGCCCGGCTTGGAAATCCTGGAGAGCTGACTCGATGTAAGGCAGCAGGGTCCTGGCAGCGGGGGTCAGCCGGATTCCCCGGCCATCCCGGATCAGCAGGTCCATTCCCACTATTGAACTCGCCCTGGCCACTGCCCGGCTCACCGTTGACTGCGGGACACCGAGGATTTCCGCGGTTTCCGTCATGTGTTCCGTGCGGCCAAGCTCTGCAAGGACGGGCAACAGCGGGAGAAGCTGAATGAGTTGCTGATGATCCGGCTCCACTGCAGTCCTCCGCTGGCCCGTTGATTGATGCATTTCTGCATCAATCCTAGATGACCAATGCATTGGAACAAGGAGTTGGGTCCGGCCTAATCTGGCTCGGTGAGCAAAGCAACTTCCGTGGCCTGCACTGAATCCTGGGACGGTCACCCCAAAGGATCCCGCGGCTATAGCCGTGTCCTGGCCGCCTTGGCCCTGGCCGGCGTCGCCACCTTCGCCCAGTTGTACTCCACGCAGGCCGTGCTTCCCCTCATGGCCTCTGAGCTGCAGATCACCGCAGCCGAAGCCGCATTGAGCATTTCCCTCGCCACGGTGGGCCTTGCCGCCACCGTACTTCCATGGTCGTTCCTCGCGGACAGGATTGGCCGGGTCCGTGCCATGACAATCGGCATCGCCACTGCCACGCTGATGGGATTGCTGGTGCCCCTGGCACCCACCGTACCGGTGTTGCTGGGACTGCGGACGTTGGAAGGCATGGCGTTGGGCGGCATCCCTGCGATCGCCATCGCGTATCTCAATGAGGAAGTCACCAAGGTCCACACAGCCCTGGCAGCCGGCACCTACGTTGCAGGTACCACCTTGGGCGGTTTGGCCGGCCGCTTGGTAGCCGGGCCCGTTGGAGAACTTTGGGGATGGCGTGCCGCAGCCTTGGCGGTATCCCTGTTGGCAACCGTTGCGGCCGTGTTGTTCCTGGTGATTGTTCCCAAGCAACGCCGGTTCAGTCCGTCCCCCGCCATGGGATTCCGCGGTGCCCTCCGAACGCTCGGCGGGCACGCCGGGAATCCCAAACTACTATCGCTGTACCTCCAGGCTTTCCTGCTCATGGGCGGGTTTGTGGCCGTCTATAACTACCTGGGCTTCCGTTTGCATTCAGAACCCTTTGGGCTTCCTGCCACTATTGTCAGCCTCATCTTCCTGGCCTACTTGTCCGGGACGGTCAGTTCGCGTTGGGCCGCGGGACTGACCACCCGGTTCGGCCGGAGAAACGTCCTGGTGGCGGGCATCGCCATCATGTCGGCTGGTTTGGCCATGACCCTGGTGGAGAACCTGGCAGCCGTCTTGGCCGGGCTGGTGATCTTCACCGGCGGCTTCTTCGCCGCCCACAGCGTTGGTTCCGGATGGACCGGGGCCATCGCCACTACCGGCAGGGCGCAGGCAGCATCCCTTTACAACCTGTCCTACTACCTGGGTTCCAGCGTGATCGGTTGGGCTGGCGGCCTCGCCTTTCAAGCATTTGGATGGCCGGCTTTGGCATTGAGCGTGATTGCACTCTCATGCACGACGGCGGCCGTCACCTTGGTAGTTCACCGCCCGCCGCGCTACTCCCGCTGATTTCACCCCCGCTGCCCCTACAATCGGAGGCATGACACAGGTCACAAGAGCCCGGGAATTGTCGCCCCCGGAACGTGTGCAGCCGTTCACGGACGCAGTGGTGGCGATCGCCCTGACGCTGTTGATCCTGCCTCTGATGGACAGCGTGGGTGAACTGGCTGACCATGACGGCACTACCGCCCAGTGGTTGGCCGAGGAGCAGTTTGCCCTGCTCGGTTTCGGTTTGAGCTTTGTCCTCATCGCCGTGTTCTGGGTTCACCACCACAAAATTTTCCGCAGCGTCAAACGCGTGGACCCGGGCTTGCTGTGGTTGACGGTGGCATGGATGTTCACCATTGTGGTGATGCCTGTGGCTACATCGCTTTCCACCCAGATGGAGTCTGACTGGGCTCAGCCCCTGGTCTACATAGGAACCTTGTTCGCCACCAGCCTGATGCTTCTCCTCACCCGCACTTATCTGCGGTCCCACCCGGACCTCCATGACATGGCTGAGGGTGAGGCCGTGATGGGCATCCGGGCGAGTGGGATTGTTTCCGGACTCTTCCTCGCGGCGCTGGTCCTGGCAGTTGCCATTCCCGGGGCAGGAAACTGGCCCCTGCTGTTGATGCTGCTCAGTGAGGCGCTACAACGACTGGACCGGGCACGGATTCGCCGGGCATCCGCCCAAGAGGATCTGAAGAATTGACCGCCTAAGATGGATAAAAGGCAATTTTCAGGAGGATCCGTGAGCAACCCCACGAAGAATGTTCGGCTAGGCACCGGCAGCGCAGAGCCACTGGACGCGATTGATGAACGGATTCTCGCAGCGTTGGTGGACGACGCCCGCATTTCCAACAAGCAGCTGGCGGAACTGGTGGGGATCGCACCGTCTACGGCCCTCATGCGCACCAGGGCGCTCTCTGAACGCGGAATCATTGAGGGCTTTGAAGCAGTCTTGAGCCTGCCGGCAATCGGCCGCTCCGTTCAGGCTCTCATCGCTGTCCGCCTGCGCGCCCATGACCGCGACCAGATCGACCGCTTCACCGCGCGCGTCCCCAAGCTTCCGGCGGTCATTTCCACGTTTCACACCACAGGTTCGGTGGACTATCTACTCCACATTGCCGTCGCTAATACGGACGACCTCCGCAACTGGCTCCTGGACAACCTCGCCACCGACCCCGTGGTGGGCCACACGGAAACCACCATGGTCTTCCAGCACATTCCCGGCAACCGCGGACCGTTGCCCGAATAAACCCGGGAATCGAGCCAACCTAGGAATCCAGGGCACCCCGGAGGGCCACTGCCGCGAGCGCCAAGGCTGCAACACCGCACAAGGCGGTGAAAACCACGACGGCGGTCTGCAGACCGAGTGCCGTCACCGCCAGTCCCAGTCCAATCACCGGAACGGCACTGCCGAGGTAGGTGATGACGTACACGGTGCTGATAACTTGGGCGTGCCGTGCGGCTTCCACCTTTCCGGCTACCTCGTTGAAGACCTGCCGGAAGGCGATCCCTTGGCCTGCCCCGGCCGTAATGCTGGCCGCCACCAGGAGCCATGGACTGGACCACGCCGCGGCGGCTCCTACCAGAACCACCGAGGCGCCCAGGACGGCAAGTGCCACAGGAACAACGAAGCGTCCGCGGGCACCCAGCAGCTGGCTCAAGGCTGAAGCTCCCAGGGTTACCCCGGCAAGCAAGCCGATCAAGGGCCTGGAATCGGCGTGGACTACCGTGGCGAAATAACCGGGCGCCAACGACAGGCAAAAGCCGAACACCGCGAAGCTGAGGAACCCGGTGGAGGCAGCCATCCAGAACGCTCCCCGCGCATCACGGGAAATGGACGGCTTCCTTGGGGCAAGGACCTTAAGGGGCTTGGGTCCTGCCGCCGGAGCGATGGCAGGCCTGGCTTTGAGGAGCCACAGAGGTACCAAGGCGACCAGCAACACCGCCGCATGGATGTAGTAGGGGGTGCGCGTAGGGTCCGGCAGAAGTGACAAAAGGCCGCCGATTGCAGGGCCCGCGGCTACACCTCCTGCCGAGGAAAGCAACGTGAAGCGGGAGGCCCAATCGGGCCGCTGGGGAAGCAGTTCGCGCAGCGCCGCGGAACTGGCTCCGGTGGCGAGTCCCACCGCTACACCTTGCAGCGCCCTCCCCAAGGACAACGTGAGCAGCGAGTCCGCGTTCGCGAAGATCACTCCGCCTACCAAACCGACCAGCACAGCCAGTACCAGCGCTGCCCTTCGCCCGATGTGGTCCGACCAATGACCAGCCACCATGAGAACCGCTACCAAGGCAAGGACGTAGCTGGAGAACGCAACAGTGACGCCCAGCGAGGACATCCCAAGCCTGGCTTGGAGCAAGGGATACAAGGGCGTGGCGAGGTTCGCGCCAACCAGCAACGTAAAGATCACAACGCCGGCCAGGACCAGCCGGGCAGTGGTGGAGGCATCCCATCCCCAGCGTTCGGCGGTAGCCGGACGCATGCGGAGTTCGCTCAAGACAGTCATTTCATTGCCTTCGGGCTCGGTGGCCGGGCTGTTGGTTTTCCTTGTGGGAAGAGCAAACCCGGCTAACTATTGATGGCAACAGACTGCACCAGCACTAATCCAAAAGGTCTATAGAGATGCAACAATTGAGCAAAATAATCAAACTACTGCGAGCCAAGTGATCTGGAGTGACCATTTGAACACCCTTGACCCCATGGACTTGAAAATCCTCCTGGAACTCATCAAGGATCCGCGTATCCAGATAGCCGAGTTGAGCGACGCCCTGGGCATAGCCCGCAACACCGCTCAAAGCAGGGTCAAGCGCCTTCTTAGGTCCGGTGTGCTTCATGCAGCGGGGCGTGAAGTGGACCTCGAAAAGGTGGGGTACGACGTCGTCGCTTTCGTCACCATTGAAGTCACCCACCGGGAACTCGACGGCGTTATTGGCGCCTTGCGCCTGATCCCCCAAGTGTTGGAGGTCCACGAGATTTCCGGTCGCGGTGACCTGTGGTGCCGGGTAGTAGCAACGGACACCCACAATTTGCAGTCAGCCTTGCGCTCGGTGCTCCGAACCAAGGGAGTCATCAGGACCGAAACCGTCCTGGCCCTGCACACCCACATTCCCTACCGCACTGAGCCCCTTGTCGGCAGAATGGCGGCAGCACCAACACGGTCCAGGCAAGAGGGCCGGAGCACCGGGTCAGAGGCTTGAACGCACTAGGATTTTAGTCATGGATTGGCTCTCACACATCTCCCAGATCAACTGGTTCGCCGTACTATTGGCTTTCGTTTCAAGCATGGTGATCGGCTTCGTCTGGTACATGCCGGCCGTTCTCGGCCGCAGGTGGATGCAGGCGATCGGCAAAACAGAAGAGGACCTCAAGAACATTGAAGGCGGTCCAGGCATTTGGGTCCCCATGATGGTGGCCGCGGCCGTAACCAGCATTCTCCTGGCGGTCCTCATCAGCGCCCTGGACCTCAATACTCTTGTTGCCGGCGGTTTCTTTGCACTGATCCTTGCTCTGGTATTCCGGGCCGGCGGCCATGTCATCCACAACGGCTTCGCCGGGCGGCCAGCTGCAGTAACCGTCATCGACTCCGGCCATGACCTTGTGGCTATGACCATTGCGGGCGCGATCATCGGAGCCATGCAGTAGCGTTCAACCAGTGACCATCATCGATAACGCCGTATATGTAGACGGCGTCCGCACCGCCACCCCTCACAACCTCGAGCAGACCTTTGAGATGCTCGCGGAGCACGGCGGCATGGCTTGGATCGGACTGTACCGTCCCACCAAGGACGAGATGGCTGCCGTTGCCCAGGAATTCGGACTTCACGAACTCGCCGTGGAGGACGCCGTTTCAGCGCACCAGCGTCCAAAGTTGGAGCGCTACGACCACAACCTCTTCACAGTTCTCCGTCCGGCCCGGTACTTGGACGAGACCGAAACGGTGGAGTTCGGCGAGCTCCACGTTTTCACCGGACCGAACTTTGTGGTGACCATCCGGCACGCCGAAACCGGTGGGGTGGCCCGGGTCCGCCACCGGCTTGAGACGCGCCCCGACCTCCTCTGCCATGGGCCTGAGGCCGTGCTCTACGCTCTCCTGGACCAAGTGGTGGATGATTACGCCCCCGTGGTGGCAGGCCTCGAAAACGACATCGATGAAATCGAAGACCAGCTTTTCAGCGGCGACAGCACTGTGTCGCGTCGCATTTACGAGCTCGCCCGTGAAGTAATCCAGTTCCAGCGGGCTATCCAGCCACTGCCGGACATGATGGCACTTCTGGAAAAGGGGTTCGAAAAGTACGGCGTGGATATTGAACTGCAGCGCTCCCTCCGCGACGTCGAGGACCACGTGCAGCGCGTCATCTCCCGTGTGAACTCCTTCCGGGACCTGTTGCAGAACGCCCTGACCCTGGATGGCACCTTGACGGCAAACCGCCAGAACGAGGCCAGCGCTGCGCAAAACGAGCAGGTCAAGAAGATCTCCTCATGGGCTGCCATCCTCTTCGCACCCTCCTTCGTGGCGGGCGTCTACGGCATGAACTTCGACCATATGCCTGAGCTGCACTGGGACTTCGGTTATCCCCTCGCGGTGGGGCTGATGTTCGGCGCAGCACTGCTGATGTACCTCATTTTCAAGCGCAAAGGCTGGCTGTGACGCCCTCCTTGGGACGTCCTCGAGGCCAGCATGACACCGCACGCACCTTGCTTGCGGGCATAGTGCGCGACGCCGGAAGGTCAGGTTTTGAGCTTGAACCCAATCAGCGGTCAGCAGCTGAGCGGTTGGCCACTTTTGGTGCCCAAGTGACGGGCCGCCGTCGGGCGCTTCCCGGAAAGCGGCCACGAAGCCTTTACCTTCACGGACCTGTAGGCCGTGGAAAAACGTGGCTGATGGACGCTTTCTACGGAAGGCTTGAAGCTCGGAAACGGCGTGTCCACTTCCACGATTTTTTCCGCAGTCTTCACGGCGGCCTCCACGGGATGGAGTCCGGCAACGGTACAGCGATCCAGAGGTCTGTGGACGCCTTGCTGGACGGCGTCGACGTGTTGTTCTTTGACGAGTTCCACGTCCACGACATCGGCGACGGCATGTTCATCTCGCGCCTGCTACGAACTGCGGCGCAGCGCCGTGTTTCCATGGTGGTCACCTCAAACTACGCGCCTGAGGACTTACTGCCCAATCCCCTGTGGCATGACCACTTCCTGCCAACCATTGAGGCCATCAAGGACATGATGGATGTGGTGGAGATCAACGGCGCCTCGGATTTTCGTCGCTACCCGGCAGCGGGAACCCGTCCTGCCACGGCTACCGGAGCATTCCGCTCAGGACGCATCATCTCCCCCGGTACACCCGGACAATTAGGACGCCTCGGCCTCTTCAGGCCAACACCATCCCAAAGCCGTGTCCTGCAGCCCACAACCCAGCCGATCGTGGTCAAGAACTCGGACCCTGACCTTCTCTGGGTAAGTTATGAGGAACTGTGCGGCGGGCTGACCTCCACCTCGGACTTCCTGTCCCTGGCCGAGACGTTCCGGACCTGGGTCATTGACGACGTCCCGTCGCCAAGTGAAGGGGATGCCGCTACCGCCCCGGCGTGGCAGCGGTTCAGCAACGTGGTGGATGTGCTCTACGACCAAGACGTCACCTTGTTCCTGATCGGCTCCGCCCCCCTTGACTGGGACATTGAGGCGGGCGGGAGCGTTTTGCCTGTGGATCTCGCGCGCATCGCCAGCCGTTTATCCCTGCTGGGCCGATCCCATCAGGACGAACCATTGGAACGCGAAGAAGCCGCTGGAAGCTGAGCTTCGAGCGGCTTCTTCAAGCAAGTACCCCGGGCCAGTTAGATGACGCCGCCGGCGGCGGACGGAGCGCTGGTGTCGTTTCCGCCGTCACCTACGGTCTCGCGGGCTACGTAATTCTCGATGTCGAAGAGGTTCTCGGCACGTTCAGTAATGTTCAGCAGCGTGGTCATGGAGGCAACTTCCTCAACCTGCTCCTTCAGGAACCACAGCATGAACTGCTCACCCAGGGCGTCACCTTCTGCACGGGCAACGCGGAACATCTCCTCGATGTTGCGGGTGACTTCCTTTTCCTGCTCCAAGGCGAGCGCAATGGGTTCCTTGGCGTTGGTGAAGTTGTTGCGAACCGGAGCGATCCCCGGGATTTCCACGTGTACGTTACGGTCCAGCATGTACTGGACCATCATCATGGCGTGATTACGCTCTTCAAGGGACTGGCGATAGAAGTGACGCGCCAGCTGCGGCAGATCCTCGCCATCAAAGTACACAGCTACTGCAATGTATTGCTGGGAGGCCGCAAACTCATTGGCAACCTGGGCGGACAACAGCTCATTGAAAGTCTTCTTAGCCATGGCTCGATCCTACAGGCGGGCAATGACACTCAGACTGGTGAGCTTGGCCACTGCACACCTCAGGAACAGGTCAGCAGCGGGTCAGGGCAGCAACAGGCTGATGCCTACTCCGGAAGCTGCAGAAAGAACGCTGGCCGCCATGGACCCTAGGCCATTGATGAGCGCCAAACCCGTCCTTCCACTCTGGATGAGCCGGATGGTCTCCACGCTGGAAGTACTGAACGTGGTGTATCCGCCCAGAAAGCCCGTCCCGAGGATCAGGAACAGGGACCCGGACGCCTGGCCCCGCATCATCAGTCCAGCGAGGAACCCCAGAGCAAAGGAACCAGTGACATTGATCAGGATGGTTCCCCAGGGCAGTGCGGTCTTAATGCGCTGCCGGATCCAACCGTCCACCATGAACCTGACCGCTGCACCGACTCCCCCGGCGAGAGCAAGGAGTATGACCGTCACGAAGCTGGTCCGCTGACGCGCCGGTGCTGCCAAGCACCCAACCAGATGCCGGCAATTGTCGCCGCGGCTCCCCCGAACAAGCTTGCGGCCAGGTACCCGAAAGCTCCGGGCGCCGCATCCGCCGTGAACAGCCGGACAGCATCCACAGCGAGGGTGCTGTAGGTCGTATATGCCCCCAGGAACCCTGTTCCCAACGCCAGCCGCAAAACCCGGCGACTACCGACGTCGGGCCCTCTGCGGGAGAGTCCTTCCAACAACGCCCCAAGGGCCAATGCCCCTGACAAGTTGATGACCAAGGTAGGCAGTGGCCAGGCATCCGGCGCTGGTATCACCAGTCCAAGGCCGTAACGGGCAAGCGCTCCGAAGACGCCCCCGGCGGCCACTATGCCGATGAAGCCCCAGTGAAAGTGAACCGGCTTTCCTGCCTCAGTCGTCATCGTGATCGTCCCGGACCCGGGGGTTCACGGGGACAACGAGGACCGGCAGGTCCTGGCGATGCAACAAATGCCGGGCCACGGAACCTGCCGTCAGCTCTTTGAGCGCAGCAGTCAGCTTGTGCTCACGGGTTCCCACCACGATCATGGAGGCACCAATGGTTCCGGCTTGGCGGGCCAAGGCATGCGCGGGCTCTCCCGCAAGCGGTACTACGGACCACTCAACATCCATGCCGGCCAGTTGTTCGGCCAGGTCTTTTTCCAGTGCTTCCGGGATGCCTTGGGCTCCATCAACGCCATCGGGGTCGATCGGCGCCGCCGGCCCTCCGGTTGTTCCATCCATGGGATACACCGTGACATCGGAATAGGCGCAAACCAGCCGCAGGCCCGCACGAGCAGCAACCTGTGCTGCCTGCTCCACGACGATCGGCTGTTGCCCGGGCATCACTCCTACCAGGATAGGGCCGGACATCTTGCCGGCGGCCTCGGGATGGGGTTCGGGGGTCTCAGTCACAGCGCAATTCTACGACGACGGAAGTGGCTCACTGAGTGCCGCGTCCGGGCCAAAGACCATAGAGCAGCGGTAAGGCCGAGGCGATCATCACCACGTTGCCGAGCACCAGGTCATCGGATCGAACCACAGATCCAGCCACCAGCAGAGCTGCGAAGATCACTGCCGCCACAGCTCGCCGGACCAACACGATGAGCCGGGACATTTGCCGTTCCAGACGACGGTTGGATACTTGGAGCGTTCCGTCCTCGAACCGGGTCACCAGTCCGTCCAGTCGTTTCGGCAGACGCAAGGCGACAGCAGCGGCGTCGAACGCCTGCCCTGCGATGTCAGAGACGAGGTTGCCGCGTTCATCCCGAAGCAGCTGTGCTGCGTACGGTTCCACTGAGTCCCACAGGTTAAACCGGGCATCCAGCGAACTACACACCCCCGACGTCAGCGACATGGCGCGGATAATGAGCAGGAAATTCTCCGGCAGCTGGAACGGAAGCGACCTGATCACCGTGCCGAACTCCGCCCCGAAATCGCGGAACTCCCGCGGGTCCACTTCGCGAAGTTCAGCGAAGCCCATGCCGCCAAAACGGGAGAAGAGTTGCGTCATGGCCCGTTCCAACTCAGCCGTATCAGCCGAAGGCATCAGCACCCCCACATCGCTGATAGCGGCCACCAGGCCCTTTCCATCCCGCGACGCTGCCGCGATCAGGAGTTTGCGCAATCCGCTTCTGGTCTTCGCCGGAACCTCGCCCATCATCCCGAAATCGATGAACGTTAGTTTCCACGGGCGTTCCACCGACGTGGAATCAGGGGTGACAAAGATGTTGCCTGGATGCGGATCGGCGTGGAAGAAGCCTTTGGTGAACAACTGGTCAAACATCACCGACGCAAAAACGGGAGCAACCGACGCCGGATCAATCCCGGCCATGCGAAGCGACCCGGCATCAGTGATCTTGATTGCAGTGACATCTTCCAGAGTGAGCACCCGGCGTGTGGTCCGTTCCCAAACGACTCCCGGCACAGTCACCCGGTGGTCGTCCACGAAGTCAGCTGCAAAGCGCTCTGAATTTGCAGCCTCGTTAAGGTAGTCGATCTCCTCAAGACTGGTGTGTGCGAATTCCTTGATCAGGGCGGGCACGTCAGCGCGGTTCGAGACGATGCGGATGCGGCTGAGCCACCCTCCTACGCGTCGCAAAGCGGCCAGATCGACGTCCACGATCGTGTCGATGCCCGGCCGTTGTACTTTGAAAACCACGCTGCTCAGGCCGGTGTCTTCGGCTATGCCGGGCAGGAGTTTCGCCCGGTGCGCCTGTCCAAGGGATGCCGCGGCTATGGGCACCTCCTCGATCGAAGCGAACACGGATTCCAAGGGCGCTCCCAGCTCAGCTTCGGCGAGGGCCCTGATGGCGGGAAAGGGAACCGGCGGCACTTCGTCCTGAAGGCCCTCCAGTTCGGCCGTGATCTCAGGCGGAAGCACATCCAACCTGGAAGACATGAACTGACCCACTTTGATCATCAGGCCACCGAGCTCCACAGCAAGGCCATGGAATCGCCTGGCAAAACGCCGCATCCTTTGCGGGCGGTTGCGCTCAGTCAGTTTTCGCAGACCCACCCGAGGCAGGAACAGCTCGAACCACCACGTCATCAGCAAGTGCCATGCGGCAAACTTGAGGATTCGTCGATAGCGGGCACGGGCTTCCCCGGCCATGGGATCCGTCCGGTCGCGTCGAAGCGACGTCACTCCCTTCAGTCCTGGGCGAGGATCGAATACAGCCGGCGACGCGCCTCTTCCAGCACCGTCACAGCCTCCTGAACCTGCTTTGGGGTTCCGGTCCGCCCCACTTGGGCCGCCGCTTGGGCAAGCTCCACCCCCGCCTTGGGTAGTGCTGCGAAACCTGAAGTGTTTCCCGTGGATTCCCAGGGCGCCGCTGTTTCGGCGCTTGCAACATCCTCGCGGCCCGCCTCCGTGAGGGAGTAAATTTTGCGGCCGTTGGCTTCCTCTGTACTGACGAAACCCTCATCGGCCAGCAGCTGAAGGGTTGGGTATACCGACCCGGCGCTCGGCTTCCAGCTTCCACCGCTGCGCTCTTCGATTTCACGGATGATCTGATAGCCGTGCATGGGGCGCTCAGCCAGAAGAGCCAGAATGGCTGTCCTCAACTCACCTCGGCCGGCGCGGGTGCCGGAGCGCTTTTCAAACCGCGAGCGAAACTCCTCCACGGCCTGCCACATGCCGTCCAGGTTGTTTCCCATAAATCCGTTTGCAGGAAATGAGTTGTGCATCAGGTCCACCTCTGTATGTCGCGAACGATACTGAACGATAGTTAACGATATACATGCTTGGTCCCCAAAACAATGGCCACTCTGCGCAGGGCCGGACAGCACTTCTGGGTGATGCCGTCCGGCCCCTGCCGCGGATCCTGGGGCAGCTCCAGCGAACGAGGGGGGTCGTCGCCGGTGCGTGGATCCGCTGGATCCAGTAAAGGCTCCCCGCTTAGCGGGTGCACGAGTAGTGGGTACTCGACTTTTGTGGCTCCCGCGGCATGCACTACTTGTCCGCTCGGGAAGGAGCCGCCGACACATCCTTAGTTGATGATTTCTCCGCGTTCATCCGCGACGATTGCTGCGAGGCGTGCCCGCCATTCCTGCAGTGCTTCGGGAGTTAAGCGAATCCAGTCAGTAACCTCACCGATGACTTTCAGCGGGGCGCTGCTGCGAAACGAACGGGTGGGGTTGCCGGGAAATTTCTTATCCGTCACGTTCGGATCGTCCTCGAACGCAGCGGTGGGTTCAACGACGTAGACGCGCGGTTCACCGTCGCCGGCCGCGAGCTCGGCAGCCAAACCTGCGCCGTCCCGTAGGGCCGTGAAGTAGATGTGGTTCATCACCACTTCAGGACGGTAGTTCGATCTGAAGCCTGGTCTCAGGAGATCGCCGTCCCTGAGATCGGCCTTCGTCCCGTGATAGAAGGGACCTTCGTCCAGCGGTTGATTTACCAGAGGCTGACTCACGGTTACAGCCTACTTCCAGGCTCAAGGAACTTCGTGAGCCAGGGCCGGATTCCTGCGCTGCGGGAGTCTTGAGGTTTTCCTGAGGAAGTGTTGACCGTTCACAGGATTCCTTCTTGATCCGGGCCCGGCACAGTAGTTCTTGTCAGCCAGAGAGGCTGGAAAATGAACGGCCGGCCGGTCTCACGGTGGCCTCCCGAAAGGAAACTGATTCCCATGGCCATCAGCCTCAAAACCACCTCCGGCAAGATCCTCGCCTCCGTCGCACTGGTAGGCACCGCAGCCGCCGTCGCCGGCATGGGCACCTACGGCGCGTTCACCTCCTCCACCTCCGCCTCCCAAGCCGTCACCGCAGGCACCGTCGCCATCGCCCTGGGCGCCCCCGGACCGGCCAACACCCTCAACGTCCCCATCGCAGGAATGCTGCCCGGAGACAAAGTCGAAAAACTCGTCACCCTGGCCAATACCGGCAACTCGGACCTGAACAACGTCACCCTCACCACCTCCGCCGGCGCCACCGCCTCCCTGCTCACCACAGACGCCACCAACGGCCTGCAACTGACCATCGAAAACTGCTCCGTAGCCTGGACCGGCGCCACCGCACCCTACAACTGCGCCGGCACCCGAAGCACCGTCCTGGCCTCCGGCCC
Source organism: Arthrobacter sp. 9V (assembly GCF_902506065.1). Taxonomy (GTDB): domain Bacteria; phylum Actinomycetota; class Actinomycetes; order Actinomycetales; family Micrococcaceae; genus Arthrobacter. The sequence goes on along the minus strand of NZ_LR732912.1, from coordinate 1,304,294 downwards.
CGTCATCGCAGCGAACAAGGCCCTGAACAACCTCACCTCGTTGACCTCGGCCAAAACCGACAACCTCAAAATCACCACCGCGTTCCCCACCACCGCAGACAACACCTTCCAAGGCGCCACCTCCACCATCGCCTTCGCCTTCACCGGCACCCAACGCACCGAAACCACCAAGTAAGCACCACCACCAGCCCCGCCGGGCCTGGTCGGGCGCCCCCCCTGCCCGATCAGGTCCGCCGGTATTGACCCACCAGCAAGCTCGATTCCCACTACGAGCTCCACTCCCCACGGAAGGAACGCCAGGCAATGAGCACTCTCACCAGCATCACCGCACCCGCAGTCCATGGCCGACGTTCCGCCGAGGAGGCTAGCGCCGCCGTCGGGATCTCAGCGGCTCAGGCCGCCGAAGCTGCCGCGAAGGCCACCACCGAGACCGCCGCTGTGAAGCAGCCCGCAGCGGCCACCACCGTAGCCACCGCTCAACCGGGCACATTCCGCCGGGCCGCCGGCAAAGCAGCCAAGGGCATCGGCGTGGGAATGCTGGTCCTGGGCGCATTGGTGTTCCTGCTCCTGGCCATCGGCCCCCGGATCCTGGGCTACCAGACCTCCACCATGCTCACCGGATCCATGGCCCCGCTGATCAACCCGGGCGACGTCGTCGTCACCATCCCCACCCCCGTCACGGACATCAAAGTAGGCGACATCATCACCTACCACATCCCCGTCGAAGACCAACGCGTGGAAACCCACCGCATCACCGAGATCACCACCACCGCAGACGGCGGCACCGCAGTCCAAACCAAAGGCGACGCCAACAACGGCATCGACCCCTGGATCGCCACCCTTCAAGGCAAAACCGTGGACAAGCAGATCGCCACCATCCCTTACGTCGGCAACGCCATCCGCACCCTCCGCGAACCCATGGTCATGAACACCCTCATGTACGGCGCACCCGCCATCCTGGTGATCGGAATGCTCGCCTCCATCTGGACCAAAGACCCGGGCAAGACAACCCCGGAAGACGTCGCAGGAGCCGGGGATGAAACCGCCGCGTAGCGCCGCCGCCGGGGACTGGGACCTGAGTCGAATCCAGTCCTTGGCCGACGAGCTTGGCAACCCGCAGCCGGCATTGCGGTTCCTGGCGCAGTACCTTTCAATGCTCCCGCAGCGGGTGGAAAGGATAGTCCACGCACTGGACGAGGGCGACGCGGCAGAGACCACAACCGCACTCCTCAGCTTGAAGATCAGTTCCGCCATGGTGGGAGCCTTGGAAACCGAGCACCAGTGCCGGGCCATGGAATCGATGATCCGTGAAAATCATTTCGAGGACGCCGCTCAAGCGCTCCCGTCACTGCGGCACACAACAGACCGCTGCCTCGCGTCGCGGTCCAACCTCATCCGCGCAGCACACGCATCTCTGAACAGGCACGGCGGATTATTCCGTTCTTGAGCGGACCTTGAGTGTTCACCGAGGCGTTTCCTGAGGCCGGTTGGGCACACTGGACAGTGGAACATCCACTCGACAGGAACGGTAACGAGCAATGCAGGGCAAGGGCATCAGCTGGCAAGTACCGGCGATTATTCTGGCCGCTGTGCTGCTGTTGATGGGTGTCCAGATCTCACCAGCCCACGCGCAGTTCAACGACACAGAGACGGGCGCCATGCCCGTCGCCGCTGCCAAGCTCACCGCGCCGGCAGCCAACACGGTCGCCGTGACGAAGTCGTGCGATTCGTTTTTGTGGTTCGGCCAGGCAAAGATCAGCGTTGGAGCCTTCACCGCCGTCCCGTACGCCAATTATCACGAGTTGAAGATCATTGACCCTGACGGCGTCGTGCAGTTCACCGGTGACATGAGCAAAACAGCCGGTAAGTCTTACAGTTCAGGAGTCCAGAACGCGAGCAACCTGTCCGGGACGTGGACGTACCAGATCCGCGGCTTCTACAAAATACCCAACTCAACGAACGCGTGGGCAAGCCAACCCCTCACCGGTACGTTGAACTGCCCATAAGCACGCGGCGGTTTGGCTTCCGGAAACCGGCTCTTGAAAAGAGTGGAGCTAAGGAGATTCGAACTCCTGACCTCTTCGATGCGAACGAAGCGCTCTACCAACTGAGCTATAGCCCCTGAACCGAGCCTCAACTCTCCGGCCGGTGTCCTCAGGCTACAAACTTTACCGGCGCTTTTCCAACCACGACACGAACGACTCCTTGCCGTACGGCTGCTCGGGAGACAGATTGTGTCCGGCGCGAAGAAAGTCACCCATCGGTCCTGGTAAAGGCAGCTGGATAATTCTTCCCCGCGCACCTGTTGTTGACTTCCAGGATTCCGCCATCTCCCGCATGGTCAGGGCTTGCGGCCCCGCTATGGTCACCATGCTGTGATTCTCCGGCTGCGAATCATCCACAGCCGCAGCAAGCAATGCTGCTGCAACGTCTACGGGCGAAATCGACTGAAGGCTTACATCTTTGAATGTCGGAATCAGCCGGACCTTGGCACCAGCAGCGAAAATCATTGCTACCAAACCGTGAAACTGGGTTGCCCGGACCACTGCAGTCTGCAACGCAGACTCGGCGTACCTCCGTTCCTTGGCAGCCTTGGAGGCGTAGTAGGCGGACGAGCTCAGGTCGCAGTTGATGATGGAGAGCGCCACCGCCTTGCCAACACCGGCCAGCTGCGCGGCGCCAAGAAGCCTGCCACCGCCGTCGGCGAACTGCTTTTGCGCTTTGCCAAATTGCCCCTCAAGGCAATCAATAACGACGTCGGCGCCCGCCAAAGCGGCCGACAAACCGTCTCCGGAGGTGACATCGCCCGCAAAGTACGTGGCGCCGTCGACGTGCTTTTTAGAGCCGACTGGAGGCACGTGCCGGCTTAGGACCGAAACCTTGTGACCGGAAGCCACTGCCAGCCGGACGACTTCACGGCCAACCTGGCCCGTCCCACCGGCAACGCAAATGGTTGTCATGGGCTCTTAGGCGCGGCGACGCTGCAGGACATCATCCAAATTGCTCAGGGCACTGTGGCTCTTGGCAGTTGCCACAACAGAGCCTGCTGCCTCGGCCTGCTCAACGTTTTGTTTCAGCACAGGCTTGCCAACGGGCTTTGGTGCCTCGGGCAGATCCAATGGCTCAGGAGCCGGACGGGGCGCTTTGGCAGCATCAACGTAGGTGGGCTTCGGGACCTCCACCGGCTGCCAACTGGCACCCTTGGAGTCACTGGCTAACTCAGCGGACTTGTCTCCCGCGGCCACAGCAACAGCAAGCGCTGCCTCCCGCAGTTCCACGGCGGACAACCGCGCAGCTTCACGAGTGGTGGCTTCGGCGTCGAAAACCGTGGTTATCTTCGTTTCGGCCGCCGGTTCCTTCGGCAGGTAACGCGCAGGCGTCGGAATGGGCGAGGCTTGAGCTGCACGGCGCGCCCGCCGTTCGCGAAGGTCACGCAGGGCGAGCTTCCGCAAGGTCACGACGGCGAGGACTGCGCCAATGAGCGACACCAGCGGCAACCACACTGAGCCGATGCCGAGAATCCGTAGAACTCCGGAAACCGCGGCCGTTACCAACAGGGCAAGGCCCGCCAAGGCCAACGTGAGCCGGGCGTAACGGATAGTGAACGGCGTGGTGGGCGCCTTCCGGAGCGACGGCTCCGCCGCTGGGGATTCCTGGGGCGACGCCGGTGCTTTGCTGTGCATGGTCTCCATTGGTTTCTCCTGCTGAGGTGCCAAAGTCAGTACCACCCCTGCCTGCGTTTCGTCTGGTTCGTCGTCAAAAGCCTCTGCTGGAACAGCGGCCGTTTGGACTTGTTGCCGCCTGTTCCGGAGAACATAGGGCGCCACCCAGACCATCCACAGCGCGACAGTGACCACGAGTATCACTGAGCTGCTGAGAGGGAAGTCCACATTCAAAACCGTAGAAGCAAATCACCGGGTGCGGCGGCATTGCGGCCGGTGTGTCGTGGCCGAGTCCGCAAATGACTGGAGATAAGAGCAAAAAGGCCGATGACCTGCCCGTTTATCCTCTAAGCCACCGGCGCAGGAGTCCCTCCGGCACTTCCTCGGCAGTTAAGGCAAAGGATCGGTGATCGGCCCATTCGCCGTTTATGTGCAGGTACCTTTCCCGGTAACCCTCATCGCGGAATCCGAGCTTTTCCACAACCCGCAGACTCGGAGAGTTCTCCGGTCGGATGTTGATTTCCATGCGGTGCAAACCCAGCACCCGGAAGCAGTGGTCGGTTGCCATTGCAACCGCCGTTGGAGCAATCCCACGCCCTGCACGGTCCCTATCAACCCAATAGCCGAGGGTGGCCATCATGGCCGACCCCCACACGATGGACGAGACCGTCAGTTGTCCGACGATTTGCGGCTCGCGAAAGCCGGCGGTTCGCTCCACAATAAGAAACGGCAAAGCGGTTGACTGGCGCGCCTGCTCATTCAAGGAAGCCACCATCTGGCGGTAGCTGGGCAGGCGCCCACCCGGAGCCGGGTTGGACGCCTCCCACGGCGCTAGCCACTCGCTGTTCCGCGAACGGACTTCGGACCATTCCCGCTTGTCACGGTATCGGATGGGCCGAAGCAGCAGGTCTCCGCTTTCCAGCGTTACCGGCCAGATCGCAGAGCCGTACATTCTGGACTATTTGGGAAGCGCGGCTGTGAAGTTGGGCAGCCACTCACGAAGCTCAGGACCGAGGTCCTCGCGTTCGCAAGCAAGTTCGATGCACGCCTTGAGGTAGCTGAGCTTGTCACCGGTATCATAACGGCGGCCGCGGAAGACAACGCCGTAGACGCCGTAGCCTTCACCTTCGCCGGCAGCGAGCACCTCAAGGGCGTCCGTCAGCTGGATTTCTCCACCACGACCGGGAGCCGTCTTTTCCAGGACTTCGAACACGGCCGGGTGCAGCACGTAACGCCCGATCACAGCGAGGTTGGACGGCGCCTCTTCCGGAGAAGGCTTTTCAACGAGCTGCTTGATGCGCACATAGCCGTCCTCACCGTTGTCCTCAACATCTGCGCAACCGTAAGCGCTGATCTTGGAAGGCTCCACCTCGATGAGGGCAACCACCGAGCCGCCGGTCTTCTGCTGAACAGCAATCATTTCGCTCAGCAGGTCCTCGCGGGCATCGATCAGGTCATCGCCAAGCAGCACGGCGAAGGGCTCGTACCCGACGTGCTGCTTTGCACGAAGGACAGCGTGGCCGAGGCCGTTCGGGTCACCTTGACGGACATAGTGAATGTCACCGAGGTTGGTGGCGGACTGAATGGCTTCAAGCTTGGCGGTGTCGCCCTTTTCAGCCAAGGTGGCTTCAAGAGCCGGCACACGGTCAAAATGGTCCTCCAGTGCCCGCTTGCTGCGCCCTGTAATCATCAGGACGTCATGCAGGCCCACCTTGACTGCTTCTTCGACTACATACTGGATGGCAGGCTTGTCCACCACGGGCAGCATTTCCTTCGGCATCGCCTTAGTGGCGGGAAGGAACCGGGTGCCAAGGCCTGCTGCGGGAATGACAGCCTTACGGACAGCGTTGTTTTCTAGAGTCACCGGACTAATGTAACGGACGGAACACATCATCGGCTAAACCCCTCGCCGCGTGGATAGCACATTTGGTTTCCTGCGTGGACAACCCCTGCTGCCCAACGCGCATGCTTCAACCACAGGATCGGACACAGATGGCATCGAAGGAAGACATTCGCAGCAGCCGACGACTTCACAGGCGGACCCTCAGTCCGGAGCACTTGGCCCGCGCCGGAAGGTCGCTTGCGGAGCACGGCACAGCTTGGGCGGCAACGGTGTCCCCCGCTGCGTCCGGTACCTTCGCCGTGTACCTCGGCGTGGCCTTCGAGCCGCCCACCATCCCGCTGATTAATTCGCTGCACCAGGCCGGCCACCGGGTCCTCTTGCCCGTCTGCGAGCCGGGGCGGCTCCTGAGCTGGGTGCATTGGACACCTGAAACAGTGTTTGTCCGGTCTTCCTATGCGCCCATAGACGAGCCGGAGGGTGAACGCCTTGAAAGCTCAGTGGTAGCCGGTACCGCGGGAATCTTCATGCCCGCCACGGCGGTAGACCTCGATGGCAACCGCATCGGCCAAGGCGGCGGCTACTATGACAGGCTCCTTCAGGGCCTCGACGCTTCCGGTGGCCGTCCGCCCACCATCGCAGTGGTGTTTGACGACGATTTGTTACCTTCAGGTTCCATACCCGCCGAGGCGTTTGATCAACCCGTGCATCAGGTTCTGACGCCTTCCGGAGTCATCCAGCTCCATCCCGGCGTCGAGCAGGCTGACCGAGGACGGGTGGGGAAGTGAGGTCCCGCACAACCACTGGTACACCCGCTGGCTACCGATGATAGAATTGGCACTCAGGCCCTGCGACTGCTAAGGCGGAATTTCTCCGTCAACGCTGCACAGGACCTGAACTTTGTCCTAAAGGAGGAACTCAGTGCCCACATACGCATACGCCTGCAAAGACTGTGACCATGCCTTTGACATCGTCCAGTCCTTCTCTGACAGCTCTTTGACGGAGTGCCCCGAATGCAAAGGTGCGTTGAGGAAGAAGTTCAACAGCGTGGGCGTCGTTTTCAAGGGCTCGGGGTTCTACCGGACTGATTCCCGTGATGCCAAGGGCAGCACCGTTTCGGCGTCACCCGCGGCTCCCTCGGCCGCGGCACCTGCTGCAGCACCGGCAACCGCAGCGGCAACCAGCTAAGCGTTTTCCACATACGTCAACCTGGCGCTATTTGCGGCCCGGCAAGCTGGCTAACGTGGCGTCATGCCACATATGTCACGCAGCGCCCTCCTCGCCCGCGCCGAACGCTCGACGAACGGCCCCGGTGATGGGCCAACGCTGAGCCGTACGCCTTCCCTGCCTCCGCCTTCCCCCGCCCGGACCAACACACGGTTCGGCCGCAATGGACCACGAGTTCAGGCTGGTCAGCGGGGCTACCGGCCGGGTTTCGGCTCCTGGCTTGCCCGCAACCGCCGGTTGGCAGTGGCGCTCCTGTTATGTGTGGCTGCCGGTATTGCAGTCCAGCAACTCACCCCTGCGTCGGAGCAGCGAGTAAGCATTCTTGTGGCAGCCCGGGACCTGCCAACGGGGACCAGCCTTACCGCCACTGATTTCAGCAGTGTTGAGGTGCCCCCCGATCTTGCTATCGGCGGAGCTTCGGACACCGTGGACGCCTTTGTGGGCCGCCAACTCGCATCCCCCCTCGGCAGGGGCCAGATACCCTCGGAATCAAGCCTCCTGGGCCCTGGCCTCCTGACGGGAGCGCCCGTGGGCTCGGCTGCCGTCCCACTCCGGATGGCCGATCCATCATCTATCCAGCTTCTCTCCCCCGGGCAACTCGTCACAGTGGTCCTCACCGCATCCGGGTCCTACGACGAAACAAGGCAAAGCCAGATTCTTGCAGGCCCAGTACCCGTGCTCTGGACATCGGCCCAAAGCGGCAAGCCAGGTGAATGGCTGGGGACAGGCGACACTGATGGACTGGTGGTGGTGGCCGCCGATCCTCAACAAGCAGAAAAGCTTGCCGGCGCATCAACGCAAGGCAAGCTTTTCTTTGTTTTGGTCAACCCGTAACCGGCCGCTGAATGCGCCGCCGCTGCTTAGCCCCAGTGCGGGGGCTTCTGTTCCTTCAGCCACTGCTCATGGTCGTAACCCGAGTCATCGCCCCACCGCCGCGGATCATCCTCCGCGGCTTTGGTAGGAAGAATGCCGGTGGAACCCGTCTTGCCAGCAGTGGACTTCTGGTCCGCAGCTTCGTTCCCGGAACCGCTGACGATCTTATCCCCGGATTCCTCAGCAGCGCGGTCCTCGGCGTCTGTTTCCTGATCCATCAGTGGTGCTTCTTTCGGGTTCTCTGTCTCATGAACGTCGCTTTGGAGTACTTCATTTTCAGTATGGTCAAGGGAATCTCCAGGCAACAAAGGCTGCTCGTTTCCCGTATTCAATTCTTCCCCATCTGCGTGAAGGAAACCACTGTGGGCCGACGCCGATTGGGCGAGGTGATTCTCAAGACCCAAGTAGGAACCGATGCGGTCCGCGCAAGAGGAAGGATCGGTGAAGACCTCGATCGTCCAAAGCGACATGTAGCGCCACCCCATGCGCTCCAACAGTTGCGGCCGCAACCGGCTCCGCTCCCGGACGCTCATCCGCCTGTAACGTTCAGTACCGTCGGACTCGATGGCGACGGGGGTGGGAATTTCAGCGCCCTCCCGGCCAATGGTGTGTACCGGGTCAGCCGCCGCCGCGATGTCCAGCACGCCGTCGTAAAGGTGCCACACCCGCGCTCCACGGGCGCGCAAGCGTTCGCCAAGATCAGCCACCAGGGGATCTTCGCCCAAAGCCTGCTCGCTGGCTACAGCACGGGAGGCAGGAGTTCCCAGGTTGCTGTTTCCGGAGAGCTCACGGTCCAACAGTTCGTAGAAGTCCACCGCGCCATGAGCCAGGCGATCGAGGTCAAGGTCCTCGGGCCGGAAGCACGTGAGCACATGCATGGAGCGTCGGGCACGTGTCATCGCAAGGGCGAAACGGTTACGCCCGCCCTCGGTGGACAGGGGACCAAACGAATGGAGCGCGCGGCCATGCGGCGTGCGGCCATAGCCCAAGGAGAAGATCACGTGGTCACGCACCAGACCTTGGGCACGCTCGAGGTCCACCACACGGAAGGACTCAGGCCCCGCTCCGAAGAAGCTGGACAGCAGAGGGTGGTTAGGCAGTTGAAGCCTGATGGCCTCGCCAATCCTGGCAGCATGGCGCAAGCTCGCCGTCACTACGGCCAAGGATGTGCGGGGCCGGAGCCTGGCATGTTCAAAGACAAGATCCACCACGCGGTTTACCTCCGCGGTGACGGACTCGACGCCCTCGTGATCAGCCCCGGGCAAGCCGGTACCGTCCGGAATGTACTCCACGTGGATCGAACGGTCCAGGCCCGTGACCGAGTTGCCGTCGGGCAAACGGCGCAGTCCGCCGTCGTAATAGTTCTTGCTCAACTGGAGGATCAGGTCCTCGTCCACCGCACGGTAGACCCAGTTCAGTTGCCATGTGGGAAGGACCCTGGACAATGCCTTGAAGGCGCTGTCCACGTTCTCATGGCTGGCTACACCGGCAACGGGGGGCTCCACGGCAACGCTGAACGTGCGCGCGTGGGCAATCTTGGCATCACCGAAGGCAACCACTTGGCGCGCTCTCGCGATTGCCGGGAGAACGGCCTGCAACGAAGTGGATTCGGCGTCGATGATCACCACGGCGTCGAATTTCTGCTCTGCGGGGAGAACCCCGGTGAGCAAGTAAGGGCTGACGGACCAAACCGGGACAAGCAGCGGTACCAGATCCGGCGCCTGGGCGCTCAGCGCGGGCAATGTCACCCGGCCATCCTTCAACAGCGCACGGAGCAGTTCCGCCTGCCGTGGGTGCTCAAGAAGACCCTGACGCCATTTCTGTGCCAGCTGCCAACGGAGGCGAGCGGCGCCACTGGCAATATGCGCTTGGTCGGCAAGGCGGTACTCCGCTTCGAGCCGGCGCAAGGAATCACCGTCAGACATGGCGAGGTAATCATCACCGCTGATCATGGCTTCCAAGGCGGACTGCCACCAGGCCAGATCCAATTCGGCGGCTACGGACGACGCCTGGACTTCCCGGGCAGCAAGGTCAGCCAGCAGCTCCCCGAGTCCGTGCTCGCGCATTTCCTCGATGAGGAGCGTCCGCTCCGGAAGTGTCTCCAACGTGGCCGTGTCAGCAACAAGCCGCTCCAGCCGTTCCATGAGTTGCAGGTATGGTGTCCCGTGGAGGGAGCCGCCATCCGAGGTGTGCTTGAGCGCATCACCAAGTCGGCGCAGCTCGCCATCGAGTTCCCGGTAGAGCGCGCCGAGGTCGGCGAGGCCCGAGGGAACTGCCGGGTGTCGCTGGGTGGTGGCGTAGCCTGCCCACAGAGCCCGCTGCTCCTGGACCAGGACCAGGGAGCTGTGGAGGTCCGCAATGTGAACACCGGGCCGAACATATTCCTTAGCCACCCTGCGCAGACGGGAGCGCTGCATCGAGGGCATCTCAAGATTACGTTCACGGCGCCAGGCAGAGCTGGCAGTGGCGGAAATGAGATCGTGCACCGGACGGTCGAAGATGTCCGGTGTGAACTTATCCAGGCTCTCCCGGACGGCGATCAGCAGTTCCAGCTGGGCGCCCCACTCAGTGAAAGTCTCACCCAGGCGAATCTCGGCGTGATCGGAGACCTGCTTCATTCGGTCCCGCAGGACCGGCAACTTCTCCTCTGCCAGGCGCGCAAGCTGCTGTGCTTCCTCGGTCTCCTTACGGGTCACCAAACGGGCGCCGTACCACGGGCTGGAAGTGGAGGCACTGCTAAAGCTGCCAAGCTCTGCAGCCCGACGCAGGCGGCCCGCGAGTTCTTCACGATCCTTGATGTTGTCCAGGACGCTTCGCTTCAGGCGCACCGTTGTGGAGGGTGCCGGGTGTATCGATGTCAGTTCAGCAAGCGACTGCATTGCCTGATAGGGCGAGCAACCCCAGCGTTCCCGAACGTTATGCAGGGACGCTACGTGGTCCATCAGGGCATGGCGGTGGCCGGTCAGTGTTTGATGGAGGTTGCCAAGCTGTGGTTCAAGCGCTTTCTCATTGCGCATGATGGCCCTGACCAGCTGGCCTTTGAGCTGCTGCGGCGTGGTGCCGTTGCCGGGCCTGAAGAGGATGGATTCGAGGCCCAACGATTCAAGGTGGCCCGAAAGTCCCGCCAGGCTTGCTTGCCTGTCTCCCACCACCAGGACGGACTTGCCTTCGCTGACCAACGCACCGATCGCATTGATAGCGGTTTGCGTCTGGCCGCTGCCCGGTGGGGTGCTGACAACCAGGGAGTCGCCGGCCCGAACGGCATCCACCACATACTGCTGATCAGTGTCGGCATCGAGCAAAAGAAGTTCATCAGCCGGATCCCGAAGGTCCAGGCTGGGGAACCGGCCCGCTTTGATCGGCTCGGGCTCAATATCTCCACCGTTGGCGGCAGTTGAGAGCGCCGCCACTGTGGGGTTGTTCATGTTGATCCAAGGATCATCGAGGTTGCCCGACAAGTCAGCCAGCGTAGTGACCAGCAGGTTGAACTCCACCTCGGCACCGTGGATCGGCTGAATCAGCGTTGACAAACGGTCCAGGACAGGCTGGGGATCAAGCCGGGCAGTGTTGTAAGCCATGCGCGCCACGGCGTTGACGTCGAAAACGATGCCGTGAACTGTCTTCAGATGACGCACCAGTGCCGGGTTCATTCGCGCTTGCTCGGTGAGCTGGAGCTCAAAGTCGTCCTCGCCCGGCCTGACAGTCAGCACGATGGACGTGAGCATCACGGGTGCCGAAACGCGCTGGGGCTTGCCTCCTACGGCGGAAGTCCACACCACGGTCCCGGCGGACAAGTACCCGGCCTCTATGCCGCGGTCGTTGCTGAGCTCGAAGATCTTGGACCGGATGTTGCGGGCCGCCCTGGCCGCCACCAAGTACTGTTGACGATCCCTGATGAGGGTGGACAGACGTGTTCGTCTGCCTGCGAGCAACTGCGCCAGCCCTGACGGGTGGGCATTGCTGAGATCGATAGCGCCTTCAGGCGTCTTGACGAAGCGCAGCATTGTGTCCGCCCCGGTGACGGGTTTGAGACCAGACAGCCATTTACGGAGCTCTTCGGAGCCCTCTTCCTGGCCTTGACCTACTGACACGACTTCTGCCTTCTTTTCTGTACTAGCTTTAGACGCCTTGGACCATACCGGCATACTTTCGAGGGTAGCGGGAATCCTCGGACACCTCGCTCCGCAACGCTGTTCCACGCGAAATTCGCCGTCATTTCACAGCTGCCGGTGGTTGGCAGGACGGAAGCACCCCGGATTCAAGCAAAATGGCCGGCCTCCCAAAGGAAGCCGGCCACTCAAAGTGCTATTCCCACTCGATGGTTCCCGGTGGCTTGCTGGTGACGTCCAGTACCACGCGGTTAACTCCATCCACCTCGTTGGTGATCCTGTTGGAGATCCGGGCAAGAAGGTCATACGGCAAGCGCGACCAGTCCGCCGTCATGGCGTCTTCCGAAGACACCGGACGAAGCACGATCGGGTGGCCGTAGGTGCGGCCGTCGCCCTGGACTCCCACACTGCGCACGTCGGCCAAGAGGACCACGGGCATCTGCCAGACGTCGTTATCCAAACCTGCGGCGGTGAGCTCCGCGCGAGCGATGGCATCAGCCTTACGCAGCAGGTCCAGGCGTTCCTTGGTCACTTCGCCCACAATGCGGATTCCCAGGCCCGGACCCGGGAACGGCTGGCGGCCGACGATTTCCTGCGGCAAGCCAAGCTGCGCACCCACGGCGCGGACTTCATCCTTGAACAAGGCCCGCAGCGGCTCAACGAGCTCGAACTGCAGATCCTCCGGGAGCCCACCCACGTTGTGGTGGCTCTTGATGTTTGCCGCACCTTCACCGCCGCCTGATTCGACGACGTCCGGGTACAGGGTGCCCTGGACAAGGAACTTGATCTTTTCACCCTCGGCAGCGGCCTGGGCGATGATGGCCCGCTCCGCTTCCTCGAAGGCGCGGATGAATTCGCGGCCAATGATCTTGCGCTTGGTCTCAGGATCGCTGACGCCGGCCAATGCCGACTGGAAACGTTCTTGCTCGTTGGCAACGTACAGCTTGACGCCGGTGGCTGCCACGAAGTCGCGTTCCACCTGCTCGGCTTCGCCTTCACGCAGGAGTCCGTGATCAACAAACACACACGTCAGCTGGTCACCGACAGCGCGCTGAACCAAAGCGGCAGCTACGGCTGAGTCCACTCCACCGGAGAGGCCACAGATGACCTTGGAGTCGCCGATCTGCTGGCGGATCCGGTCCACCTGCTCTTCGAGGATGTTGCCTGTGGTCCAGTTGGGGCTCAAGCCCGCACCCTTGAACAGGAAGTTCTCCAGGACGTGCTGTCCAAGGACGGAGTGCTTAACTTCGGGGTGCCACTGCACACCGTAGAGGCGCTTCTCATCATTGGCGAAGGCAGCCACAGGGGCACCGGCCGTCGTGGCCAGAACTTCGAAGCCCTCCGGGGCTTCGTGAACCGAGTCTCCGTGGCTCATCCACGTGTTCTGGGACGACGGGACACCGTCCAGGATGGAGCGTGCATCACCCACGAGAAGTGCTTCGGTGGCACCGTACTCCCGCAAACCGGTCTGGGCCACCTTGCCGCCCAGGGCGTTCGCCATGGCCTGGAATCCGTAGCAGATGCCGAAAACGGGAACGCCGGCCTCGAAGAGGTCAGCACCCACGAACGGCGCGCCCTCCGCATAAACGCTGGAGGGCCCTCCGGAGAGAATGATGGCTGCCGGGTCTTTGGCCAGAAGCTGCTCGGTGGTGAAGGTATGCGGAACAATTTCCGAATACACATTCGCTTCGCGGACGCGGCGGGCAATCAGCTGCGCGTACTGGGCACCGTAGTCAACAACCAGCACCGGCTTCTGGGAAGTTTGGGGTGCGGTGGGAGTAGTCACCAGACAAGACTACTTTGCCGGGCCGCCCCGGTGCACGTCGGCAAAGGCGCTTGAGGCCCAAAACGGCCCCGCCGTTAGGGATCTCACATTTGGATCCCTTACGTCCTAGTAGCGCTTGGACGCCTGCGGATTGGCTGCGAGTTCCGCTTCCACCTGTGCGTGGAACTTCTTCTCCACAATGAAGGAGAGCAGCGGAACGACGCCACCAAGCGCCAAGAGGACCATTTTGGAGAACGGCCACCGCATCAGAGACCAGAGACGGAAGTTCGAAATCAGGTAGACCACGTACATCCAGCCGTGAACAATGAGCACCGAGGTGGAGATGTTGAAGCCGCCAATGACGCCCTTGGGTTCTGACTCTGCAAAACCGAAACCAAACGGCTGGCCCGTCACTGCGTCGGTACCGCCGGCAAAAAGTGAGACACCGAAGCCGTAGCGGGCGATCAGCTCGGCGCACAGCAGGAGAAGCATGGCGCCGGTGAGGTACGCCATGACTTTATAGAACTTCAACGCCGAACGGATTTGTGCTTCTGTCCCGCCGAATCGCCGCTTCTTGGGCTTGGGTCCGGACTGTTCGGGCTGGATGGCCGGTTTTGGCTCAATCATTGCTGCACCTTTTGTTCTGGCTCTGGGCTTGTAGGTTCTGTGGTTGTCTCGGGTTGGCCGGCTGCTGTGGCCTCGTCGTCGTCGAACTCGTCGTCCTCGTCCTCATCTTCTTCGAGGTCGCGCCGGTAGTCGTCCTTCACCAGCCGCCACCAAATGAAAATCGAGAACCCGGCGAACACAACCCATTCCACTGCATAGAAGAGGTTCAACCAGTTGACCTGCTCTGCAGGAGGCTGCGGCGGGATGTTGAGCGCCTTGACGTCGTCTCCAAGGGGAATCGCGGCACCGCCCGAAACTTCGGAGGTGGCGGCGATGAAGCCTTGGTAACTGGACACTTCCCACTTGTTGATGAGCTCCGCTGAGGAAACTGCCGACGCGCGGTCCGGACCGGCGTCGACGTTTGGAACGGGCGCTTCAGAGGGGATCAGGCGACCGGTGACAGTGATGGTTCCCGACGGCGGCGGGCCGGCTTGGGCGGCATCAGCCACCCAGCCGCGGGCCACCGGAATCCACGTCCGGGAAGAGGCACCGGCGCCCTTAAGCGTGGGGGCGTCGTCGACGGCAAAGGCGGAGACAATCCAGAAACCTTTTTGGTTGTTGTAAAGGCGGCCCTCTACGAGGACCTGCTTCCCGGGATCATACGTACCAGTGGCGGAGACCATCTGGTCCGAGACGGAACCGGGAAAGAACCCGCCCGGCTGGAGGACGTCCACCAGGGGTTTTACTTCCTCGATGCTGGACGGCGCCGGGGGCTCGTGTTGGGCGGACCGGCTGAGCTGCCATTGGCTGAGCAGCACAAACACCCCGGACAGCAGAAGTGCAAAGATCAGTCCTGCGATCCAGCGGGGTTTCAACGCGGTTTTCAACACCCCTTAACCGTACTTCGTCCGGCTGTAGAACAACGAAACGGCCTGGAATGGGTCAGCAGGGCCCCAATCTCTAGTGGTCGAAAAACACCAGGCTGGAGTTGATGAGTTCGGAAATGACCTCGGTGTCGTGCGCCCGGCGAAGGGACTCCCGGAAGGACTCCTTCGAAAGGGACCGGGCCAAGGTGGCAAGAACCTCGAGGTGATCCGAGAAGGAACTGGCGGGCGTGGCGATGAGGAGGATCAGGGTTGCCGGACCGTCAGTGGCGCCGAAGTCCAAGGCATGCCCGAATTTGGTCACACCAACGGCTATTGAGATCCTGTCCACGAACTCACTGCGGGCATGCGGTAGGCCGATTCCGCCGGGAAGACCGGTGGCAAGCTGGTGCTCCCGTGAGTGCACCTGCTCCAGAAAGCCCTCGAGATTGGTAATCCTGCCAGCTGCGTGGAGCCTGTGAGCGAGTTGCGCTGCGGCGTCGATTTTGTCCTGGGCAACAAGTTCGAGGATGACCGTATCCGGGGTTGTCAGTTCCGCGTCGTACCGGTCAAGTGGTTCAGCCAAGTTGTGTTCCCTCCGTGTGGCCTGCCGGCCTCAATTCCTTGAGCTGGTCAGCGAAGGGGGACGATGTCATCCACTCCCATGCGCGCAGCATCGGCCGATTCGTCATCGGGTTGCTGCTGGCTGAGCCTTTCGGCTTCCACGCGCGCCAGGTAGTGCCTGATTTCGCTTTCCCGCTGGGTTTCGCTCCAGTCCAGGATTTCTCCCATCAGCTTAGCTACTACAGGCGCAGCAGACACACCCCGGTCCCATGCTTCGATGGAGATACGGGTGCGGCGGGTCAGGACGTCGTCAACGTGGCGTGCGCCCTCGTGGGTAGTTGCATAAACAACTTCCGCGGCCAAGTAGTCGTCCGCTCCGGGGAGGGGCTCCCCCAGTTCCGGCCGGGCGGCGATGATCTCAAGGACCTCGGGGGTCATGGATCCGAAGCGGTTGAGCAGGTGCTCCACCCTTGCTACGTGCACTCCAGCCTGTTCTGCCAGCCTGCTGCGCCGGTTCCAAGCAGCCTTGAATCCCTCTGCCCCAAGGAGCGGAATGGTCTCTGTGCAGCTGGATGGAACGCGTTCGTCCATGGCCCTGGTTGCCTCGTCCACGGCATCCTTGGCCATGACCCGGTACGTTGTGTACTTTCCGCCGGCCACCACCACGAGTCCGGGCACCGGATGCGCCACCACATGCTCCCGGGACAGCTTGGCGGTGGAGTCATTGTCCCCGGCCAGCAGCGGGCGGAGGCCTGCGTACACTCCTTCCACATCTTCACGGGTCAGGGGGCGTTTGAGAACTTTATTGACATGCTCCAGGACATAATCGATGTCCTTGCTGGAAGCTGCCGGATGGGCTTTGTCCAGCGTCCAATCAGTATCAGTAGTGCCGATGATCCAGTGGCGACCCCAGGGGATCACAAAGAGCACGGATTTTTCGGTGCGAAGAATCAGCCCCACGGTGGACTGGAACCGGTCCCGCGGAACCACAAGGTGGATTCCTTTGGATGCGCGGACCTTGAGCTGGCCACGGTCCGTCACCATTGCCTGCGTTTCATCGGTCCAAACGCCGGTGGCGTTGACCACTTGTTTGGCCCTTATCTCAAAGACGCTGCCGTCCTCTTGGTTTTCCACTTTGGCGCCAACAACGCGTTCCCCTTCACGGAGGAAGTCCACCACCCGGACCCGATTCGCGGCGTGGGCGCCATAGTGCGCCGCGGTCCTCACGAGGTTAACTACCAAGCGGGCATCGTCTACCTGGGCATCGTAGTAGCGGATGGAGCCTACGAAGGCATCTTCCTTGAGGCTCGGAGCTGCGCGGAGTGTTCCGCGACGGAACAGGTGCTTATGCATGGGGACGCCCCGGCTGTTGCCGGAGGTCAGACCCAAAGTGTCATAGAGCATAATTCCCGCACCCACATAGGGGCGCTCCCAGATACGGCGCGTCAGAGGGTAAAGGAAAGGGACTGGGCGCACCAGGTGCGGAGCAATGCGCTGGATCAGCAGCCCCCGTTCCTGGAGGGCTTCCTGCACCAAGCCGAAATCGAGCATCTCCAGGTATCGCAGTCCACCGTGGATGAGCTTCGAGGATCGGGACGACGTGCCGGAGGACCAGTCCCGGGCCTCGACGATGCCTACCGTGAGCCCACGGGTAACGGCATCCAAGGCTGCGCCGGCACCCACCACGCCGCCTCCAACAATCAGGATGTCCAGCTCTTTGCCCGCTTGAGCAGTGGCTTTCAAGACTTCGATTGATGCGGCGCGGGATTCCGGGCTCAGTGCTCCCGGTGAATGTACCTGCGGACCGCCTGCAACATTGCTCATCGGACCCCTCCTCAAACGCAACAGCTTGGTAGTCCCCTACCCTACTTGTTGCTTGCCGGCTTGGGCAGGGCGCTCAGGGACGGTCTTCGGCAATGCGCCTGTCAGAGTGGGCCGAACGGCCGGTTCCCCGCGGGGTCGTGCCATGTCACGGACATCTCTTCAAGCGCTCGGCGAAGCTGCGGGTCGGCAGCAATCCTCCTGCGAAAATGCTCCCGGGCATGTTGGGCGAAATACGCCGGGGCAGCAAACAGGCTCCCTGTGGCCAGGAGCAACAAGAGGAATGCCGCGAAAAAACCGATGATGTGGGCGGGCCCTTCATCAAGCAACGGACTTACGACGGGGAAAAGCCCAACTCCAAAGATCACCGAGAAGAAGGCCGCAAGCCCAAGGCCGGAGGAGAACTTACCCGGAGCCCGTGAGCCCATGACCGGCCGGATGCGGGGCACTTGGTTCAGCTTGCTCCGAAGCAAGGCCGCGATGAGCAACAACACAAGGCCCATGCCGGCAAAGGAAACAACAACCCCGATGCTCCCTGCGAGCATCAGAACCAGGAGTGCGGTCCCAAACATGCTGACCGCTGCACCGAGGCATGCAACGGCAAGCCCCAGGTACTGCCCCCTGTTCCAGGCCATGTCGCGCAGGACCGAGGGAGCAGAGACCGGTGCCATGGCGGCAGGACCGGAGGCGATCCAATAGTCCAAGGAAGCCTGGCGGTTTGGCTGTTCCGGGTACTGGAATTGCTGGCTCATGCGAAGGTCAGTGCCGCCGCGAATTCGTCGAAGGCCTGATCTGCCGGAACAGGACGGTGCGGAGGGTTTTCCTCATCGCCTGTGGCCAGGGTCCAGCTTCCGTCCGCACCTGCTTTCAGGTGGGCCGTCAGGGGTGTGCCCTCGGCCCGGTGGTGCTTGATCATGGCTGCAGCCGGCAAACCATCCGGACCGTCTACGAGGTAGCTTCGGGCGATCTCGATCCCGAGCGGGAGCATACCGGACCGCGATTCGATCGGTTGGACCTCGTGGACGCCGTAGCGGCTGAGATTCACCAGGACGGCCCCTTGCTCTGAGCCCGCCGTGAAAAGCACATGGTCAGTATTGGGTGTCACCAATGCCATTTCCAGCCATTCATCAGCGCTGGAAACTACAGCCGCCACAATGGCACCCCGGTCTACGGGAACGATGTCCTCGCCGTCGACTTCGGCCAAACCGCGCACCAGCAGCGTGGTGATTCCGGCTTGTTCGAGGATTGCCTTGTCCTCCACGCCCGAAAGCCGGAACAACTCACTGGTCTTCTTCGCACCGGCGCTTGGGCGCATGGCCAACAAGGCCAAAAGCTCGTGGTCCGTCAGTCGCAGGGTCTCAAGGTTTGCCGTCTCAGTCATGCCGTCCTCACGTTGGTTGTCTGGTTCCACGCTATCTCAGGAAGCCAGGTCAACCGCCGAGCCAACCCCAGACCTTCTTTGCACCGTCCGCCACCGCTTTGGCTCCATCCTCCACGGCGCCGGCAACAGCCTTGGCACCGTCAACCACCATTTCCGACGTGGAATCGTAGCCCAGCCCTTTTGCCAGGAAGCCCATGCCGGCCCAGGCAAGGCTGGCCCCGGCGAAGAAGGGGCCAACTACCGGTATGAAGCTTCCGGCAGCCAGAACGGTAGTAATGCCGCCATCGGCCATCGCGTAGCCGTCGCCGCGAATATAGCCGTCAGCGAATTGGGCCACGCCCCCGATGACGCTCAAGACGCCGGCTGCCCGTCCCACCATCGACAGGCCGTTGAGCAACTGGGTGCCCTTCAGGTAACCCACACCAGGCATCTGCGTGAACTGAGTACCCAACAGGCTCCACGGCTGACGGAGCAGGAGGTTCGCCTTGCTCATCTTGTTCAGCAGGATGTCACTGATGAAACCGGCGCCGGAGGCCGTAAAGTTCAGCGCTTGGTAAACGGTATTGCCGTTGGCATCCACCACGGGCGAAAACGGCGTGGTCCCCTGGCTTGCCCCTCCTGAGGTGGATCCCGAGGATGATGAGCCGGAGGATCCCTGGCTTGCCTGTTCCTGTTCATCGGCCTGGGCAAGAAGCGCCTTGGCCTGCGTGCGCAAGGATTCGCTGGCCTTATGGAGCATTGGGCGCATCTTCCCGGACCATTCGGAACGAAAGCGCTCACCGTCCGCGCCGCGCCATGCAGTGGACGAAACAACGCCGTTGATATTCAGCTCGAGGTTGGACAAGGTGTTACCCGATGTGCCCATCACTTTGGACAGTGACCTCAACTGAGCAATATCTGCCCCATAAATGCCCGGCGCCATTCTCTACCCCACTTCTTGCCAGCAATGTATCTTCTCCGCGTCAGACTACGGGGGAATGCCGGGAGCTGCGATGGGGAGAACTTCCCGGTCAGCAAAAAGCCCCTGTTGACGCCGTAGTAGGTCGACGGCCAACAGGGGCCTTCAGGGAGTAGTTGTCAGTTGCCTGCGTACGGCGAAACGACGACGTCCACCCGCTGGAACTCCTTGAGATCCGAGTACCCGGTGGTCGCCATGGAGCGGCGCAGAGCACCTATGAGGTTGGATGTTCCGTCAGTGTGGTGGCCTGGTCCGAAGAGGACCTCTTCCAACGGACCGACTGTACCGACGTTGACCCGATCGCCACGGGGAGACTCAAGGTGGTGTGCTTCAGGGCCCCAATGCCAGCCTCGACCCGGTGCTTCCTCGGCACGCGCAAGGGCACTGCCCAGCATGACGGCGTCGGCGCCCATGGCAATCGCCTTGACGATGTCGCCGGAGCTGCCCATCCCGCCGTCGGCAATGACATGGACATAACGTCCGCCGGACTCATCCATGTAATCACGGCGCGCGGCCGCGACGTCCGAAATGGCCGAAGCCATGGGCGAGTGGATGCCGAGGGCGCGGCGGGTGGTGGTGGTTGCTCCGCCGCCGAAGCCCACCAGGACGCCGGCAGCGCCGGTGCGCATGAGGTGCAGGGCAGGCGTGTAGCCGGCCGCACCGCCAACGATCACCGGAACATCGAGTTCATAAATGAACTGCTTGAGGTTCAGGGGCTCGTGGTTCTTGGAGACATGCTCAGCGGAAACTGTGGTTCCGCGGATGACGAAGATGTCGACGCCGGCAGCCACCACGGTCTTGTAATGCTCCTGGGTGCGTTGCGGGGTCAGGGACCCGGCAACAGTCACGCCGGCGGCGCGGATCTCGGCCAGGCGCGAGCTGATGAGTTCAGGCTGGATAGGCGCTTGGTAAAGGTCCTGCATGCGCCGCGTCACGGCGGTGCTGCTGGTCTCATTGCCGAGGTGGGCGATCTCGTCCAGTACCTTCTGCGGATCCTCGTAGCGCGTCCAGAGGCCTTCGAGGTCCAGGACACCCAAGCCGCCCAGGCGCCCAAAGGCGATGGCGGTGTCCGGGGACATCACTGAGTCCATGGGAGCAGCAATCACGGGGGTGTCGAACTTGTAGGCGTCGATCTGCCAGGAGACAGAGACGTCCTTCGGGTCGCGCGTCCGGCGGTTCGGAACGATCGCAATGTCATCCAGGGAGTAGGCACGACGCCCACGCTTGCCACGGCCAATCTCAATCTCATAAGTCACTGCTCGAGTTTATCCCACCAAATCCAAGGGCCCGGTTCCTGTCCGCGGTCAGGGAATGTTCCGGCTGGTCTCGTCCGCCGAAAGCTGGGATTCGAACATCCGGAAGTATCTTCCCCTCAAGGCCACTAGTTCCTTGTGTGTTCCTTGCTCCGCAATGCGGCCGTCTTCGAGCATGTACACGATGTCCGCTTTCTCGATGGTGGCCAAGCGGTGGCTGATGGCAATGATGGTGCTGCTCCGGTCCGCGAAAAGCCGGGTGAAAATGCGGTGCTCTGCCAGTGCGTCAATGGCGGATGTGGGCTCGTCCATGACCATGAACGAGGCGTCCCGGTAGAAGTTCCGCGCCATGGCCAGCCTCTGCCATTGGCCACCTGAGAGCCCGCTTCCCTTGCGTCCCCGTGGGTCCTCCATCCAGTTGCTGACGTGGTTCTCCAGGCCGTTGGGCAACTTGTTGATGAACTCCATGGCTTCCGCGTCAGAGGCCGCCCGCCGAATGCGGGCATCGTCCCGGGGCTGGTCCACATCTCCCAGGTAGATGTTCTCTGCCGCAGTGGCGAACTCATACTTCAGGAACTCCTGGCTCAGAACTGCCAGATGCCGGTGCCAGCTGGTGACGTCAATCCCGGCAAGGTCCACGCCGTCCAGCAGGACCTGGCCGGAGTCAGGCCGGTATAGTCCGGCCAGGATACGGATCAACGTGGACTTCCCGGCACCGTTCTCCCCCACAATCGCGATGTGCTGACCAGCCTTGATGGTCATGGAAATGCCCTTGATGACCTCGATGTCGCTCCCCGTGTAGCTGAATCGGATGTTCCGCAGCTCCACGGTGGTTGGCGAGTTCGGGAGCGGTTTCTCTTTCCCGCCGGGGACCGGCAGGGCCATGAAAAGCTCGTAGTCCTTGAGGTTTGCAAGGTCCTCGTCAATGGAACTCAGAGAGGAGACGAGGCTGTTTGCGGTGGACAGTGCACGGCTGACGATCTGCTGCACATACAGGAACTGCCCCACCGGCTGAGCCCTTGCGATGATTTGTCCAACAACCCAGATCAAGGACACAACCTCGGCTCCGTATTGGAGGGCATCTGCGGCCAACTGTTTGGGAATGTAGCGTTTCTGGAAGTCCAGGCGCCTGCGCTCATCAGCATCGCGCAGCCTGGACCTCAGGTCCATGAGGTAAGCAACGATTCCGTAAAGACGCATCTCGGCAATGTGCTGGGGACGGAGCAGATTCTGTTCGATCATCCGGCGTTGCCGACGCGAATCCACCTGCGTATTCCAGTGGGCGATCTGCTCGCGGGACAGTTTGAACTGCAGGTACACGCTGGGCACGATCGCTACTAACACAATGACAGCGATCCACCAACTGACCAGCAACAAAGCACCGATTGCCAGGACCACTGAAACGAACTGCGTGAAAATGGCTGCTATCCGGTCCAGCACCCGGGCATACGAATCGGAGAACCGCTTGGCGCGATCATAAAGATCCACGGTTTCTTTGTCGTCATAACGCCAGAACTCAAGCGCCAGGAACCGCTGGTACATCATGTCCCCCACGATTGCGCCTACTTTGAAGCTCATCAGCTGTTGGATGTAACGGTCAACGCTGTTGAAGGCGCCCCAGAACAACCCGAGCGCCGCAGTGATGATGACGTACAGAACGGCCCGCGGACCGGCGTCGGGGTCGCCCGCATAACCGGCCGCCAACGCGGTGGTGGTCAGCGCGGCGAAGTAAGTGGTCACCAGCGGTAGGGTGGCAGAGATCAAAGACCCCGCCACCTTCATGATGACTGCACCGGGCGAGGCTTTGAAGCTCACCTTAAGGACCTGGCCGACGGCGCGTGCGTACGGCCGCAGGGCCAGCTTGCGGGGCGGAGCCTTGCCCGGTGGGACTGAATTCAGCCGGACCGACTCCGGGTGCCGCGGTTGCGCGGGCTTTTCTGACATGTGCCCAGCCTATTCTTCGGGACCGACAATTCTGCCGCGTCTGGTTAAACAAGTGTTCCCCGTGGAAACTTCCACGGGGAACACTTGTTTAGCAGCTGATGGATCAGCGGGAACCGTAGTTGGGTGCCTCGACAGTCATCTGAATGTCATGCGGGTGGGATTCCTTGAGTCCCGCCGGGGTGATACGCACGAACTTGCCGCGTGCCTTCAGTTCCGGGATGGTGGGCGCGCCGGTGTAGAACATGGTCTGGCGGAGGCCGCCAACCAGCTGGTAAGCCACCGAAGCCAGCGGGCCTCGGAAGGCAACGCGGCCTTCAATGCCTTCGGGAATGAGCTTGTCATCTCCGGAGACGTCAGCCTGGAAGTAGCGGTCCTTGGAGTAGGACGTGTTCTTGCCGCGGGACTGCATGGCGCCAAGGGAGCCCATGCCACGGTAGCTCTTGAACTGCTTGCCGTTGACGAAGATGAGCTCGCCCGGGGACTCCTCACAGCCGGCAAGCAGGGATCCCAGCATCACGGTGTCAGCGCCGGCAACCAGTGCCTTGCCGATGTCACCCGAGTACTGGAGGCCGCCGTCGGCAATCAGCGGAACGCCGGCAGGGATCGCAGCCTTGGCAGATTCGTAAATGGCGGTAATCTGCGGGACACCCACACCGGCAACCACGCGGGTGGTGCAGATGGATCCGGGGCCTACGCCCACCTTGATGCCGTCAGCGCCGGCGTCGATCAGCGCCTGGGCACCTTCACGGGTGGCGGCCTGGCCGCCGATGATGTCCACGTGGGCAGCAATGGGATCGGACTTCAGGCGGCGGATCATGTCCAGCACGCCCTGGGAGTGTCCGTTGGCGGTGTCAACAAACAGTGCGTCCACGCCGGCGTCGATGAGCTTCATGGCCCGCTCCCAGCCATCGCCAAAGAAGCCGATTGCGGCACCCACGCGGAGGCGGCCTTCGTCGTCCTTGGTGGCCAACGGGTACTGCTCCGCCTTGGTGAAGTCCTTGGTGGTAATGAGGCCCTTGAGTCGGCCCTGCTCGTCCACGAGCGGAAGCTTCTCGATCTTGTTGGTAGCCAGCTTGTGGGACGCTTCCTCACGGCTGATGCCCACGTGACCGGTGATGAGCGGCATCTTGGTCATGGCGTCGCTGACGCTGCGCAGCGGGAATTCCGATTCCGGAATGAAGCGCGTATCGCGGTTGGTAACAATACCCAGCAGGCGTCCATCGGTGTCCACTACGGGAAGGCCGGAGACGCGGTAGCGGGAACACAGCTCGTCCAGTTCCTGCAACGTGGCCTGCGGGCCAATGGTCAGCGGGTTGGTGATCATGCCGGATTCGCTGCGCTTGACGCGATCAACATGCTCGGCCTGGTCATCGATGGAAAGGTTGCGGTGAACCACACCCAAACCACCCTGGCGGGCCATGGCGATGGCCATGCGGGACTCGGTCACGGTGTCCATTGCTGCTGAGAGCAGAGGTGTTTGGACGGAAATCCGCTTGGAAATGCGGGAAGACGTGTCGGCCTCGGACGGGATGACATCCGTGTGGCCGGGGAGCAACAGGACGTCGTCGTAGGTCAGGCCAACAAAGCCAAAGGGGTCGTGTTCGGGCTGGGTCATGAGTGTGCGCCTCTTACCTGGGTTCCGGGGGCTTAACTGGTAGGGGTTGCAACTGATGACCAGCCCGTCATTACGGGACTGGCCTGTGCATTAAGGTACCTGTGCAAAAGTCACCTGTGCAGAAGGTATTGGATAAATACTAGAACCTCCGCGCCGATCGCCATATTCCGCGAGGCCCGAGTGTGAGCAACGGCACTGGCGGCAACAACGCCGGCGGCAGGACGGCGTCGTACGTTCGCCCCGCCCTGCGTCGCTGAACCTAAGCGGCGGACCAACCGGTAGCGGCCAGCAGCCGCTCTTCAAACATGGGAATCATGGTCTGCACGTAGGTCTTGGACAGGTGGTTATCGTCCTTGTAGACATAAACATTTCCCACCACCGCCGGACACGTGCCTTGCTCGCAGATGAAGTCGCTCATGTCCATCAAATAGAGCCCCTCCACCTTGCCGAGGTAGTCATCCAAGGGTGAGGACTCAGCCAATGATTGTTCAAGCGGCACGTTGCAGTCCGGGGAGTCCTTGCCCTTTTTCTGGACGCACTCAGGCATGTTGAAACTGAACCGAGGGTTGTCCCGGACGCCCACGACGTCAATTCCCAGGTCCGTGAACGGCTTGATACCCTCCAGGTACCCCGGCACTTCGGTCTCAAAAGGCGCGTCCACGTGCGTCAGCGACGCCACCGTGAACACGGCGTCGGGTTTGTGCTCCAGAACGTAGGCAGAACTCGCCCTGTTGAACTCGTTGCAGAACTCCGGGCGCTCGGGCGATTGGGCGCCAAACCGGCAACCACCCTTGAGCAACGTCACCACTTCCCAGCCGTGCTGCTTGGCAATCGGGCCGAGGGCAGCCATGTACTGCTGGGAGTGGGAGTCGCCCAACACAACAATCCTCTTGGTAATTACCTCGGGTTCCTCATTTTGCAGGCATCCCTCCAGCACCGGATCTGTAGGAACGTTGTCCCCCGTGCACGCCCCGTCCACGTTGGCCCACTCGTCCTTCATGGCCGCCGGTGCCGGGATGATCAGCGCTTCTTCGCTCGGCTCACCGGCGTAGTCGGGGGCCAGCGCTGCCGCACCGGGCGTCAGTTCGTGAGGCTGACCCGCGATTGCTGCCGCTTCCGCGGTGATGGCGCTTTGCCATGCGGAGACCGGTAACGCCAACAACGCACCGCAGGAGACAATCACGACGGCGGCCCGCCAGGACGGCACGTCCGGCCACTTCCAGCTGCGCAGGGGAACTTCGACGAACCTCGTGGTGGCTACCGCCAGCAGCAAGGAAACCGCCATGATTCCCAAGCCTTCCAGGAGGCTGGGCACGGTGGCACTTGAGGCAAGAAGGAAGAACACCAACACCGGCCAGTGCCACAAGTAGAGTGCGTATGAATTGTCTCCAAGCATGACCAGCGGGCGCGAACTCAAGAGACGATCCGCGCCGAAGCGGCTTCCGCTGTGACCGGCCACAATAACTGCGGCCGCCGCGAGGGTGGGCCACAGAGCTACGAAACCCGGGAAGGAACGGTCCACCGGGAGTACCAACCCGCAAGCGAGCATTGCCGCAATACCGGCCCAGCCCAGCACAACGCGGACCCGGCGTCCCGGCTTCAGGTACGGGATCGCCAAGGCCAGGAGGGAACCCAAAGCGAACTCCCACAGGCGGGCACGGGTGTCAAAGTAGGCGTAGGCCTGATTGGTGGCTGTCTGCTCAATGGAGAACTTCAGCGATGCCACAAAGACCGCACCGAAAGCGATAAACAGCAGTTGCCTGTGACCCATGGCTTTACGCTGTGGAAACAGCCGGGCCAGCAGCGGCTGCAGAAGGGCAACTCCGGCGAAGATCAGCGGCCACAGAATAAACACCTGGCCCTGGACTGACAGCGACCAAAAATGTTGGAGGGGACTGGCGTCCACATGCTGCTGGGCGTAGTAGTCCACCGCAAAGGCGGCAAGCTGCCAGTTTTGCCGGTACATCAGCGAGGCCCACGCCTCAGTCAGGACATCAGGCCACCGGCTCTGCGGGATGAGCGCCCAGGTGCCTGCAAGGATGGCAAGCAGGACCACCACGACGGCGGGCAACAGGCGTTTGAACACGTGGAGCCAGTGCCTCAGCAACCTCAGTGGCTTGCCACTTTCGAGCTTGCGGGTGAAGGACAACGTCAGCAGGAAGGCCGAGATCAGCAGAAAGACGTCCACGCCGCCGGAAACCTTGCCCAGCCAGATATGGTAGGCCGCAACCATCAGCACCGCCAGGGCACGCAGGCCCTGCACTTCGGGACGGAAGCCCGGCTTGGACCGGGGCTCCGGCTTATCTGCAGAAATGGCCGGCGCGTCGGTACGTGACTCCATCATCGCTGCCACCCTGTCGCGGCAAACCACCTTTCATCCAGCATCCCTGCCATGCTCTTGACGTAGGTTTTGGTCAAGTGGTTGTCATCGAGGTAGACGAACGTGTTACCGATGATCGGGGGGCAGTAGAGTCCCACGCAGATCAGGTCAGTCATATCCAGCAAGGAAAGATTCTGGAACTTACCCGTCACAGCATCAAACGGGCTGGGTTCGGCCAGGACATCAGCCTTGAGCGGACGGCAATCCGGGCTATCCACGCCTTTGGCGAGGGCGCAATCCGTCAGGCTGTAGCTAAACCGCGGGTTGTCCCGCACTGCCACTACCTGAATGCCCAGCCCGGTGACCTCGGGAACGAGCTCCTCAAAACCGTGGGTCAGCCTTTCATCCGGCAAGGAGGAAACAGCCGCGGTACCCACCATGAACACTGCGTCCGGCGCATGCTCGCGTATATGGCTGCGGACTTCACTGTTGAACTCATTGCAGCCCGGCTCGGACTCGGGATCTTCGGTCATGAAGGGGCACGCCCCGTACAGCAGGGAGTAGAGGCGCCAATGGTGTTGCTCCGCCAAAACTTCCATGGCGGCAAGCCACTGCTGGGAATGGGAGCTGCCTACTACGAGGACCGTCTTGGTGGCATCGGCTCCCACCTTGTTCTGCTTGCAATTGTCCTGCAGCAGTTGCGATTCAGGTTTGGTATCACCCGAGCATCCGTCGGGCAGATTGGCCCAGTCACGCCCAATCCTCTCCGCGGTGGGTTGGGTGAGGGCATTCGGAGCCACTTCGTTGACATAGGTGGGCAGGAGCGACTTGGCACCGGGGTTATCGAAGACCATCCGTGCCTCGGCAGCTTGCTGGTCCAGGTCCAAACGGTATTGGAAAGCCATGAGGGGCGCGGACACCACGGCCAGGCACGCCACGATCGCTATGACCGAGCGGCGGCGCTTTACCTCCGGCCACTTCCACTCCCGGAACGGCTTCTCCACGAACGTGGTGGTCAGGAAAGCCAGGACGAGCGATAACGCAATGATGGCCGTACCGGAAAGCCAGCCGGCGTGATCCTTGCCGCTCCAAGCCAGGGCGATCACCAGGATAGGCCAGTGCCAGAGGTAGAGGGCGTAAGAGTTGTCACCGAGCCGGACCAGGAATTTGGAACTCAGGATCCGGTCCACACCGAGACGGCTCCCCGTCTGGCCTGCCGCGATCACGGCCACTGCAGCCAGCGTTGGCCACAAAGCGACGAATCCGGGAAATGCCGTCTGTACCTGCAGCAGTATCCCGCAGCTGAGCATCGCGGCCACCCCAACCCAGCCCATCACAATACGGACAGGTTTGGAAAAGTTCTGGGCGGGCAGGATCAGTGCCACCAAGGTGCCCAGGGCAAACTCCCATAAACGGGCAAAGGTATCGAAGTACGCCACCGCCTGGTTGCTGGCAGTGAAGATGATGGAGTAAACGAATGAGACCAGGAAGATGATCGCGAAGACGTACACCAGCGTGGCACGGTAGCGGAGGGCGAAGCGGCGGCACACCAGCGCTGCGGTGGCGAAGATGATGGGCCACAGAATGAACACTTGCCCCTGGATGGACAGAGACCAGAAGTGCTGTACAGGGCTGGCCATGCTGTGGTCAGTGGCGTAATAGTCCACCGCCAGGTCCTGCAACAGCCGGTTTTCAAAGTAGAACAGCGAGGCCCAGGTCTGCTGGACGATCTCAAACCAGCGCGTGGCCGGCAGGAAAATGAAGGTTGCCGCGAGCGTTGACACCAGCACCACGACGACGGCGGGCAGCAGCCGCCTGAACAAGTGCAGCCAGTGGCGCACAAGATCCATGGGGCGGCCTTGTTTGTACCGTCCGGTGAACTGGAGTGTCATCAGGAAGGCTGAGATCAGGAGGAAGACATCTACACCTCCGGAGACCCTGCCGATCCAGATGTGGTAGCTCACCACCATGAGGACGGCCAAGGACCGAAGGCCTTGTATTTCGGGGCGGAACTTGGATTTCGCAACGGGTCCGGAAGCCCGCCTACCGTGGTGGGCAGGGGCTGGAATCGTTGGCGTAGTCACGGTAGGCAGTTCCTCAGAGCGGTGGCACAAAGCATCAATATTACGCGTTTTCAGTCGCGCAACCCATGTGGGAGAGTGTCCCTGGCCGCCATCCGAAGCCCCATCAGCACAGGTCCAGCCATACATTGTGCCACCCGAACCTGTGCGTGACCTGTGCTGATGCTCCTTTAGTCCATCAACGTCGCCGCCCGGCACAATCTCCCGAACGTGAGCTATTACACCTTGATCAGGCCGCTGGAACGCTGCGCCATAACCTGTCCGGCGAGGAACCGGGCGTCCCGGCAGGTTCCCGGCAGTGTTGCCGACGCCGCCGAGAACAGGAACTCCTGGCCAATGAAGTACAGGCCCGGGACACTATTGGCCACTCCCCTGGTTTGCTGCGGTTCACCGTGGTCATCAAAGGCCGGCAGCTTCACCCACGAGTAATCCTCGTGATAGCCAGTGCACCAGATGATGTTGGCCACCTCCAGCCGCTGTCCGTCTTCCAGGACGGGGAGGCCATCCTGAACACCAGCCAGCCTGGGATTGAGTTGGACACCAGCGGCGGCCAGGTCCTTGCTCTTGGTGCGGATCAGCGGGGCAGCCATGGCCTTGAACTTAGGGGCCGCTTTCCGTCCCATAGGTGTGTTGAGGTTGAGGATGTACAAGCCCAGGAACCGGACCAGGGGCAGGGCGAAACGTGCAGCAGTCCGGCCATGCCGCATGGGCATCTCGGAACTGGGCTTACCCGCAAGAAGGGTGGGACGGAAACGGGCAGTTTCAAGGGCGATCTCCGCTCCGGAATTTCCCAGCCCCACCACCAGTACAGGACCTTCCTTCAACTGGCCCGGGTTCTTGTAGTCCTGCGAATGCAGTTGCCGGATGCCAGGATCCAGCTCCCCTGCGAAGGCAGGCACCTTGGGGATACGGTGGCCACCCGTGGCAATCACCACATTCTTGCTTTTCCATTCACGGTCACCCGCCCGGAGCAGAAATGTTTCACCGTCCCGGCTGATGTCCTCCACGTCTACGCCGGGGACGTAAGGAAGGTCAAAGCGGCGAACATAATCCTCCAGGTAGTCAGCCAATTGATCCTTGGTAGGAAAAGCCAGGGGGTCGCCAGGGAAAGGGGAACCGGGAAGACCGTCATACTTGGCGGGCGTGAAGAGCCGCAGGGAGTCCCAGCGTTGGCGCCATGCAGCCCCTGGCCTTTGATGCTGGTCCAGAATGAGGAAATTCCTCCCTTGCCTGGACAACCAGTACCCGAGTGCGAGCCCCGCCTGGCCACCTCCCACAATCACGGTGTCAACCTCCGCAGTGCTGTTAATGGACATCATCGTCTCCTATCCCGCTAGCCGTGGATCACTGAACTGCCCGGTGATCTGAACTGTGCAGTGATCTGAACTGTGCAGTGACCTGATAAGAGCAACGCTAGGAGCCCGGACACCGGGGCCGCATCGGTCAAATGGGCCACTCGTACCCGGGGGCATGGGTATTTCTGCGCAGCAGCAGTGGGTCTTCAGCGAATCAATCCGTGTTCGAAGGCGTAGCCGGTTGCGGCAGACCGGGACGGCACGGCGAGCTTTGAGAGGATGTTGCTCACATGCCTGGCTACCGTCTTCTCACTGAGGTAGAGCTCCCGGGCAATGGTCCTGTTGGCATGCCCGCCGGCCACGAGCCGGAGCACTTCCAGTTCGCGCTCAGTCAACGGGGAACCACCTTTGTTCTTCTCGCCAGTGAGTTCCAAAACCTCTGCAACCGCCGGGGTCGCCCCCAGATCCGCGAACTCGGCTTTGGCAGCCTCGAACTCCATGGCGGCAGAATCGGGATCGCCCAATAATGCGCACGCACGTCCGGCAAGTACCCGGCAGCGGGCAGCCTCGTAGGGAGCTTCGAGGCTGTACCAAATCCGCCACGCCCTTCTCGACTCCCTCAGGGCGGCTTGCGGTTGGGCTTCGGCCAACAGCACCTGCGCAGCTGCGTGGGCAGCCATGGCCAGTTCGAGCGGCCGGCCGTCCTCGTGAGTTGGTTCGGACAATTCATTCAGCGCAAACCTGGCAGCAGCCATGTCTCCGGCGGCAAGTTCAACCTCGACGACGGTTGGCAGCAGGCGACGACGGTTGATTGAGTCGGCACCTGCCATGGCCCGGCGCAACGTGGCTTGCGCCTGGGCCGTTTTGTGCTCCGCCAGCTCAAGCAGTGCAATGCCGGGGACGGGCTCGAACCCGGTTCCGGCGGCCGTAGCGTATGCCTTGGTTGCTTCCTCCACGAAACCCTGCAAGCGGAATACCTCGCCCTGCTGATACCAGGATCCGAACGTTGCATCCGGATCGCCCTTCCGAACCCTGCCTTCGGCGGCGCGTGCCACAGCCAAGGCCTCCTCCCACGCGCCATGGAGGATCAGGAGTTCGGCGCGGTAAGCCTGGCACTGTCCACTGAACATCACCATGTCCGGGCGATCACCACACCAGCGTTCCAAGGCTGCGGTCCATTCGTGGGCGCGGCGGACATCATTTGAAAGACGGCAACTGCCCAGGACCGCACAAAAGATGATGCCCGCCGGGATGGGAGAGACTTCACCAGCGGTGACGGAAACCATCACTTCATCCAGGAGCTCCAACCCTTCTTCCACTTGCCCAAGGGAAACGTGGGACGTGCCGATGCCAAGCCGGGCCATGGCCTGGAGGTCTTTGTCGTCGAAGGTGGTACCCAGCTCCAATGCCCTGGAGAACAGTCCCTGCCCGACCTCAGGGGCTCCGCTGCGCAACAACCCCAAGGCAGCCGGGATAAGGAGGTACCCCTCGGCTGCACAAGGACCTGGCATCCCCTCCAGCAAGTGCTTGGCGCGGGACAACCACCCATTGCCACGGGCGGGCTCGCCCATGTCCTTCAGGAACATGACCAACCACGCCGCACACCTGGCGGCGCTGTCGATGTCTCCCATGGTGAGGAATTCGTCGTGCGCCCTGGCCAGATACTCAATGCTTTGGGTATTCAAGCCAAGCAGCATGGCCACTGATGCGGCCAATTCGATGTCCTGCGGAGGCAGTCCGCCCTCGGAATCGGCGCGTGTGAGGCACTCAAGGGCATCACGCCAACGACGCTCGTGGAATGCCGAGCGTCCCAAATCCAAGTCTGTATCCGGAACTGACATGGCTCACCTTGCGGACCCGGGAACAGACCGGTTGGCGCACCCAAGCCGCCCTAGTAGCGTCAGGTTACCGCCGCCGTCGTACGCTCACAATAGCTTCGCGACACCTGACGGACACGTCCCGGAAAACAACAGAAGCCCCGGTCAAAATGACCGGGGCTTCCGTGGAACGGCGGCCTTAGTGCTGGTGGCCTGCGTGTGCGTCTTCTTCTTCAGCCGGCTTCTCAGCAACCAGGGTCTCGGTGGTGAGAACCAGGGCAGCGATCGAAGCGGCGTTACGGAGTGCCGAGCGGGTGACCTTGACGGGGTCGATCACGCCGGCGGCGATCAGGTCCTCGTACTCGCCGGACTTGGCGTTGAAGCCGTGGTTGGCTTCCAGCTCGGAAACCTTGGCAACAACAACGAAGCCATCGAAGCCGGCGTTTTGGGCGATCCAGCGCAGGGGCTGAACCAGGGCGCGGCGGACGATGCCCACAGCTGCTGCAGCGTCACCCTCCAGTGCCTTGACGGCCGGGGACTCGTCCAGTGCCTTCAGGGCGTGGATAAGAGCGGAACCGCCACCGGAAACGATGCCTTCTTCAAGGGCTGCACGCGTGGAGGAAACTGCGTCCTCAATGCGGTGCTTCTTTTCCTTCAGCTCAACCTCGGTGGCTGCGCCAACCTTGATCACGCCGATGCCGCCTGCCAGCTTGGCCAGGCGTTCCTGCAGCTTTTCCTTGTCCCAGTCGGAGTCCGTCCGGGTGAGCTCAGCGCGAAGCTGTGCAACGCGGTCTGCAACGCGGTCTGCAACGTCCTCAGCCGTTCCGGCACCGTCAACAATGGTGGTGTTGTCCTTGGTTACCGTGATGCGGCGTGCGGTACCAAGTACCTCCAGGCCAACGGTGTCCAGGCTCAGGCCGAGATCCGGGGAAACAACCTGCGCGCCCGTGAGCGTGGCAATGTCCTGGAGCATGGCCTTGCGGCGGTCGCCGAAGCCCGGAGCCTTGACGGCAACAACGTTGAGCGTGCCGCGGATGCGGTTGACGATCAGCGTGGACAGGGCTTCGCCTTCAATGTCTTCAGCAATGATGAAGAGCGGCTTGTTGGCCTGGAGGGCCTTCTCCAGCAGCGGCAGGAAGTCCTGCAGCGAGGAGATCTTGCCCTGGTTGATCAGGATAAGGGCGTCTTCAAGGACGGCTTCCTGGCGCTCAGCGTCGGTGACGAAGTACGGGGAAAGGTAGCCCTTGTCGAACTGCATGCCCTCGGTGAGGACCAGTTCGGTCTGGGTGGTGGAGGATTCTTCGATGGTGATGACACCATCCTTGCCAACCTTGCCGAACGCTTCGGCCAGCAGTTCGCCAACCTCGTCGCTTTGCGCGGAGATGGCTGCGACGCTGGCAACCTGGGTGCCTTCGACTTCGCGGGCATTCTCCAGGAGGCGGGCTGCGACGGCTTCAACGGAAACCTCGATGCCGCGCTTGATTTCGCCCGGGGCGGCGCCGGCAGCAACGTTGCGCAGGCCTTCCTTGACCAGGGCCTGTGCCAGCACGGTAGCCGTGGTGGTGCCGTCGCCTGCGACGTCGTTGGTCTTGGTTGCTACTTCCTTGGCCAGCTGTGCGCCGAGGTTCTCGTAGGGGTCATCAAGCTCAACTTCGCGGGCGATTGTCACGCCGTCGTTGGTGATCGTGGGAGCGCCCCACTTCTTGTCCAGCACGACGTTGCGGCCGCGCGGGCCAAGCGTCACCTTGACAGTGTTGGCGAGCTTGTCGATACCGGCCTCAAGAGACCGGCGGGCAGCATCGTTAAAAGCAAGCTGCTTTGCCATGGTTGTGTCCTTTCAAGACAGAAAACCCGCACCGCTGACGGCTGGAATGATTCCAACGCGACGGCGGTGCGGGGCTCCGGGAAGTTACTTTACGACGATCGCAAGGACGTCGCGGGCGGACAGAACGAGGTACTCGTTGCCGCCGGTCTTGACTTCGGTTCCACCGTACTTGGAGTAGATGACGACGTCGCCAACAGCTACGTCAACCGGTACGCGGTTTCCGTTGTCATCGAAGCGGCCGGGGCCGATTGCAACAACTTCGCCTTCCTGCGGCTTCTCCTGTGCGGAGTCCGGAATGACCAGGCCGGAAGCCGTGGTCTGCTCTGCTTCGAGCGGGCGAACAACAATACGATCCTCAAGAGGCTTAATCGAGACCGACACTCGGACTCTCCTTTTCATGAGCTGATTCATGGACTAAGAACTAGGGTGCCGGAGCGTACATCCGTCGTCGCGGTGCCGGAAGACGCTTGGCGTGATTAGCACCCTCCGGAGGAGAGTGCTAACAAGACTCTATGTAAGCGTTAGCACTCGGTCAAGGCGAGTGCCAGCATTTCGTCATGGGTGAACGTTCCTCACCTGCCGGTGAGGTCCTCCAGATCGTAGTCTTCGCCGTCGTCATCCTCGTCCAGCGGACTGTTGCCTCGCTTCAGGTACAGCAGCACGGCGGCGGCAACTGCTACGACGCCGGAGATCACCAACGTGATGATTCCGCCGGCCCTGGCGCCGCTGTACAGTTCGCGGATACCCCTCGCTTCATCAGTGGCATCGTTAACGCTTTTGCCGGCTACCGAATAGGTTGCGGCATTGAAGGAATCCAACGCGAAGATGATGATCAGCAGGCCGATGCAGACCAACGCGATCACAACCCCGGCTATGAGGGCGGGGCGCGCGAACTTCATCAGGGTGGAGGGGTGTGGTGCTGCGTTGTCTTCCATGAAAACAACCCTATCCGGCTGATTCGCCGGTCATGTTCCCAAGCGCCGCGCCGTTAGGCTTGATCCCATGCCTCACGCACCGCAGGAACAGATTGCCCCCTTGCTGACTACTGAAGGATGGGAGCTTCTTGCCTCACTGGGACCCTACCGGGAGGCCGACTCATTCAGCGTCAATGCCCACCTCCGAAAGGCGGGGCACTCCCCTGAACTCGTAGCCGCGGTCCTCACGCAATCGCGGCTGAGGACACGGGCAGAGGCCAAGTTCGGCGAGTTTGCCCGGCAGATGTTGTTCACTCAAGCCGGCTTGGAGCAGGCCACGCGGTTGAACGTCGCCGCCCGGCATGCCGAGCGTTTCGCGAAGGCCGGCATCTCCCATGTTGCAGACCTCGGCTGCGGCCTTGGTGCGGATTCCATGGCGATGGCTTCCATGGATATTTCCGTGACCGCCGTGGAAATGGATGAGACCACTGCCGCCTGCGCCACCATCAACCTCATGCCTTTTCCGCATGCCACTGTGGTGCACTCCGACGCAACGTCCGTGGATCTGGAGGGGATCGACGGCGTGTGGCTGGATCCCGCCCGACGAACCACTTCCACATCAGGAACCAAGCGGATCTGGGACCCCGAGGCTTTCTCTCCACCGTTGTCCTTCGTGGAGCGCCTGGCGGCTACAGGCCGGGCCATCGGCGTCAAAATGGGCCCCGGCATCCCCCATGAATCCGTGCCATCAGGCTGCGAAGCCCAGTGGGTTTCGGTAGGCGGCGATGTTACCGAGGTGACCCTGTGGTTCAACGGAGTCTCCCGCCCCGGTGTGCGTCGGGCCGCACTGGTGATTGGCAGCCAGGGCGCGGCCGAAATCACCAGCAGTGAAGACTTCGACGGCGGCCCGGTAGCCGGCGTCGGGCCCGTTGAGGGTTACCTCTACGAACCCGACGGCGCAGTGATCCGCGCAGGACTGGTAGCCGACGTCGCTGAACGGCTGGACGGGCACCTCGTGGACGAGCACATTGCCTATATCTGCGCTCCCCAGCTGCACGACACCCCGTTCGCCCGCGCCTACAAGGTGCTTGAGGTGATGCCCTACAACGTCAAGGCGCTCAAGTCGTGGGTGAAGGTCAACAACATTACCGTGCTTGATATCAAGAAGCGCGGAACTGCCGTGACTCCGGAAGAGCTGCGGAAACAACTGCTGCCCGCCAAACCCGCAAAAGGCATGGATACGAAAACGGCCACCCTGGTCCTCACCAGGATCGGCGAGGAAAGAGTGGCCATAGTCGTGGAGCCTGTAACTTCCTAACGTCCGGCAACCCTAGCGGCGCGAAAACTCCGAGGCTTCGCGGACCTGCTCAGGGCTGGGGCGCACGCCGGTATATAGGACAAACTGTTCCTCGGCTTGGATGGCAATGACCTCCGCGCCCGTGATCACCTTCTTGTCCGCCTTTCGGGCAGCGCTGATCAGCGGCGTCTCCGACGGCAACGCCACGACGTCGAACACCACCTGTGCTGCGGCAATGGTGGCGTCATCAAAGGACTGGGCCGTCTCATCCGCGCCCGCCATTCCCAGTGGAGTGACATTGATGATGAGGTCCGCGGTTGAACCGTTGACGTCGTTCTGCCAGTCCAAGCCGTAGAGATCTGCAAGGGCACGGCCGGTGTTCTCATTGCGGGCCACGATTGTCACTGCGGTGAACCCGGCGTCCCGCAGTGCTGCGGCAACAGCCTTGGCCATGCCGCCGGCACCACGGAGCAGCACCGTGTGGCTGTTGGGAACCTGGTGGTCCTGCAAGAGCCGGGCAATGGCGATGTAGTCCGTGTTGTAGGCCGTGAGGACGCCGTCATTGTTGACGATGGTGTTCACCGAATCAATGGCTTTGGCCGACGGGTCCATCACGTCAACCAACGGAATGACAGCTTCCTTGTACGGCATGGACACCGCGGCGCCCCGGATGGGGAGGCCGCGGATGCCCGCCACTGCAAGGCCGATGTCCGCGGGGGCGAATGCCTTGTAGACAAAGTTCAGGCCAAGCAGATCGTACAAATAGTTATGGAACCTGGTCCCGATATTGCTGGGCCGGGCCGCAAGCGAAATGCACAGGGACATGTCTTTGTTCAGGATGGGCATTCCCCCATTAAACAACGCCCTTTCAGCGCTGCCGTCTGCGGACTGCCGGGTTTAGCCCTGGCGCGCCTTCATCCGTGGGTTGTTCTTGTTGATAACAAAGGTGCGCCCCCGCCTGCGGACAATCTGGGCTCCGGGGATCTTCTTGAGGGCACGCAGCGAATTCCTGATCTTCATGGTGTTTCTCCTTTGCGTTGGGTGTTTGGCCTGGATGATGTTGCTGGTTCAGAGGGCGTCGCTGAGCTCCAAGGGATCATCCCAGACGCCGGGATCCTGTTTCATCTCTGCTTCGGTCAGTTGGCAACCGTCCAAAAGCTCACTGAATTCCTGCTGATCAATGTCTTCGGCCCGTCCAGTGATAGCCAGGACAGTACCGCGGTCGCCATGGCTGGAGTGCCAGTCGAGGAGCGAGTCCACGTCCGCACCCGCCTTTCCGGGGCGAGCAAGATCCGGCACGGATTCAACGCAGTCCGCCAACCACTTCCCGGTGCTTTCGAGCCACACACGGGGCCCGATTCCTTGGACGGCGATCCTCGTTGTGGGCGCTGATGCGATCCAGAGCCGGCCCCGCAGCCAGTGCGTTCCGGCCGCCAGATGAGGAAGGGCCTCGCGGAAGCGTCCAGGGTGCAACGGACGGACGGCCTTGTGGAGCACCGTCCGGTAGGAACCGTCCGCTTCGCTGACGGGCACACGCACGACGCCGGGCCGGTTGCGGGCCGCTGCCTCGGCGTCATCGAAGCATCCCGGCCGGTAGTCCTCAGCCGCGCCCACAACGCTTGCATGGGGGGCCAACTCTCCCAGCAATTCAACGCCCAGCAGCCACTGCGCGCTGCCTTCGCGAGGGTCACCAGTAAGGACCGCACCCAGGCCAGGGTGGACCATCACGGTGTCCACCTGCCCGAACTCACCGATCAGAAATTCTCCGCTGGTTCGTTCATCGGTGGGCATGGACGTAAATCCGGACTCAAACAGCGTGTGACGGTCCCAGACATGGTCCTCCAGATCTACCGGGTCCAGCGCAAATATGGCGTTGTCGATCACCGCAGGCCGGCTGAGGCCATGCCGAAGCTCTGTAACGGCCATTGCCGCGGCAACTCCGGGCGGAAGGCCAAGGACAACGTGGTCGAATCCGCAGGAGGCGAGGCGCTCCGCCGTCGGGACTACATCCAACCTGACGGTGCAGCTGAGGCAACCATGCTCCAATACCGTGGTTTCGCGCTCGAACAACAGGCCGTTCCGATGGACCCGGCGTAACACCAGGGAGCCGTCCAACAGGTCGTGAAGGACCACTGCGGAATTCTGGTGGCTTTGACCAAGCCTCACCGCAGCGGACTCGCGGCATTGGCTGTCCAGGGAACTGAGGACCGTAAGATGCATGCATCGATTCTATTGAGAAGCGTTCTCAATAGCAAATGACGGAGGTTTTCCTTTAAAGGACCGCAGCAGAAACCTCCGTTCCGGCTGCATTAGACTTGATCCGACCGCTGGCGGCCCCACAGCGGGGAACCGTGTCCGGCTGAGACCAAATAATGAGGGGACTACGTGCAGATTGATTTTGCGCCATCCAGGCAATCGACACTGGGTGTGGAATGGGAGTTGGCGCTCGTCAATGCACGCACCGGGGAATTAGTATCAGTGGCCAACGACGTCCTCAAGGGCGTCGCCGCGAACCACCCCGACCTCAATGAGGACGACGAACACCCCCATATCAAGCGCGAACTGCTCCTCAACACGGTGGAACTGGTCACAGGGATCTGCGAGACCGTCAAGGATGCCAAGGAAGACCTCAGCCGCTCCCTGGCAGCGGTACGCGAAGTCACCGATCCCATGGGCGTGGAAGTGTTCTGCGCAGGCAGCCACCCGTTCAGCCCTCCCCTGCTCCAGCCCGTCACGGACAAGGAGCGCTACGCCAAGCTGATCGAGCGGACCCAATGGTGGGGACGCCAAATGGTCATCTACGGCGTTCACGTCCATGTGGGCATCGACCGCAGGGACAAGGTCCTCCCCATCCTGGACGGCCTGGTCAACTACTTCCCGCACTTCCAGGCTCTGTCCGCCTCCAGCCCTTACTGGGCCGGGGAAGAAACCGGCTACGCGTCCCAGCGTGCGCTCATGTTCCAACAGCTTCCCACCGCAGGCTTGCCCTTCCAGTTCGACAGCTGGGAGGCCTATGAGTCCTACGTCCAGGACATGTTCACCACCGGCGTGATCGATGCGACGTCGGAAATCCGTTGGGACATCCGGCCCGTCTCCAACCTGGGCACCATTGAGATGCGCATCTGCGACGGCCTGGCCACTCTTGAAGAAGTAGGAGCCATCGCAGCGCTGACCCAATGCCTGGTGGACGAGTTCTCTTCCATCCTTGACGCAGGCGGCAGCATCCCCACCATGCCTCCCTGGCATGTGCAGGAGAACAAGTGGCGTGCAGCACGCTACGGCATGGAAGCCATCATCATTCTCGACGCCGAGGGCAACGAGCAACTGGTCACAGAACACCTCGCCGAGACCGTGGCGCGGCTTGAACCCGTTGCGGCCAAGCTCGGTTGCTCCGAAGAACTGGCAGACGTCCTGAAAATCATCGAGCGCGGAGCAAGCTACCAGCGCCAGCGCCGCGTCGCCGCAGAACATAACGGCGATCTTCAGGCCGTCGTCATGGACCTCGTGCAGCAGATGCGCAAGGGGCCTGACGCGTAGTTGGTGCTGCGCTAGGCAGGCACTGACACCGTAGTTACGGGCATGGACGAGTCCGGCGCGAACCGCACACCGCTGGGAGCAATGCCGGCCATGATCAGCTGAGCTCCGAGCGCGGCAACCATGGCCCCGTTATCCGTGCAGAGGTTCAACGGTGGAACGTGCAGCGTGATTCCAGCAGAGGTACAGCGCTGCCCGGTCAATTCCCTGAGGCGCGAGTTCGCTGCAACGCCGCCACCAAGCAGGACATCCGTGATGCCATGCTCCTTGCAGGCCAGGACCGCCTTTGAACTGATGACGTCCACCACGGCTTCCTGGAACGCTGCGGCGATGTCCGCCACGGGGACTTCCTCGCCGCGGGCTTCGAACTGCTCCACGCACCGGGCCACGGCAGTCTTGAGGCCGCTGAAGGACCAGTCATAGCGGTGCGGGCCTTTTTCCTCTGCAGTACCCATGTATTTGGGTTGAGTGAGGCCCCGGGGGAAGCGGATGGACTTGGGATTTCCCTGGCGCGCCAACTTATCGATTGCAGGGCCGCCCGGGTATCCGAGGCCAAGAATGCGGGCCACTTTGTCGTAGGCTTCACCGGCGGCGTCGTCAATGGTTGAACCCAAGAGCTCTACATCGTCCGTGATGCTCCGGATGCGCAGGATTTCCGTATGCCCGCCCGATACCAGCAGTGCTCCGAGGTTCTCCGGCAGCCTGCCGGCACCCAAGCCGGCGGCAGCACCGGCGTCGGGCTTGCGGCTGGACCCTGGATTGCCGTCCAGCAGCCCCACGCCAACATGCGCCACCAGATGGTTGATCGCGTACAGCGGCTTGCCCGTGGCAACGGCCAAGGCTTTGGCGGCGCAGACACCCACCATAAGGGCACCCGCCAGGCCAGGACCGGATGTCACGGCAATGGCGTCGATGTCCTCCAAAGTGACACCGGCCTCCTGCAGAGACTCCTGCAAAGTGGGCACAAAAGCGTCCAAGTGCGCGCGCGACGCGATTTCCGGGATAACACCGCCAAAGCGAACATGCTCCTCCATGGACGAGGACACTGTGTTGGTCAGCAGGGTGGTTCCACGCACAATTCCCACACCGGTCTCATCACAGGAGGACTCGATGCCCAGCACCAGCGGCTGCTTTGACTGTTCCGGATACTGCCCGCTCACGCCGTGGCTCCTTCATTGGACTGTGGTTTGTTCAGTTCGAGCCGCATGATCAGGGCGTCGGTACCGTCCCGGTAATAGCGGGGACGGACGTGGATCTGTTCGAAGCCGAACCTCAAATACAGTTGCTGGGCGCGGGGGTTGTCCGCCCGGACCTCCAGCAGGACGTCCGCAGCACGGCGGCGCCGCGCTTCATCAATCAGTTCGGTCAGGACAGCGGATCCAATGCCCTTACCCTCGAATTCAGGCACGACGGCGATCGTCTGGACATCCGCGATCGGCTCGATGCACATCAATCCGGCATAAGCCACAATCTCCCCGCCGACCTCTGCCACCACGTAACGCCGGGTCTCGGGCTGGGCAAGCTCGTCGAAGAACATCTGCAACGGCCAGGCATCCACAGGGAACAACCGGCGCTCCAACGTCTCCACTGCCGGGATGTCGGCCTCGGTCATCTCACGCAGGGAGACACCGGCGAGTTCCAGTTTGGGTGAAAGTTTCACAGTGTCCCTCCCATCACAATGCGCGCTTTCTTGGCCCGGGCACCTGTGCGTCCGATTCGCGCAGGTACAGCGGGGTGGAGTCCAACAAGGCCTGGCCGGCGGTGAGCTTGGCCAAAGCGAACTGACCCAGCGAGGCGGCATCCGGTTGGGTCTGCGCGAAGTCTTCATTGGCTGTGAGGACTTCGGAGTACAAGCCTGCGCCCGCCCCGAAAACCGGCAAGTCCGGAAGTTCGGAGGCGAAGCCCACATGGGGGCCCTCCACGAGCTCCGGAAGCCGCCCGTCAGCCAAAGTGTACCGGGCCCAGTAGACCTCTTTGCGTCGGGCATCTGTGGCCACCAGGAAATCGGGGGCGGCAGCCGTTGACTCCGCCACTTCCAAGGCGATGGCATCCAGGCTCATAAGCCCGTACAAGGGCTTGTTCCACACGAAAGCCAAGGTACGGGCAGTCGCAATGCCGGAGCGGAGTCCGGTGAAGGGTCCCGGCCCCACACCGGTGACGATCGCGTCTATGTCTGCACCCGTGACGCCCGCACCTGCCAAAAGCTTTTCAATCCCGGGGGCAAGGACTTCGGCGTGGCTACGGGTGTCCTCCGTAGCGAAAGAGTCCACCACGCTTTCCATGGCATCGTCCGAAATCAACGCAGCGCTGGCAACCGCCGACGTATCAATGGCCAGGAGCAGCATTAATGACCTTCCACTTCAGATGTTGTTTCAAAAACCTGCGGCGCTTCCACCCAGCGGGGACCGAACCCACGGAAAACGATGGTGCGGGGTTCGTCGTCGTCATCAATATCGAAATCCAAGACCACCCCGTCTGCGGGGGGCGGCGCAATGTCCCCACCAACAGACCTGTGCAGGTCAACTTCCAGGCGGCTGTCCGAGAGGTGCTCCACCCGGTCCCGGCCCCACTCCACCACGGTGACGGCCGTGTCCATGGTGTTCTCAAGATCGATGTCGTCGATCTCTGCGGCCGAGTCCAGCCGGTACGCGTCAACATGGACAAGATCCGGACCGCCGGGCCTGGGACCATCAGGAAGATTGGGGTGGATCCGCACAAGGACGAACGTTGGCGAAATGATGCCCGCACGGACCCCCAGGCCCTCGCCGAGGCCCTGGGTGAACGTCGTCTTGCCGGCACCCAGCTCACCGGTCAGGACCAGGAGATCCCCGGCCTCAAGCACCCCGCCCACAGCTGCTGCGAGCGCATGGGTCTGCTCCGCCGTCGTGACCGTAAGCGTGCGCTCCCATTGGGCTTCGCTCACAGCACTGCCGTCCCGGCTGCGTTTTTGGCGTCGGCAGCTTTGGCGTCTGCGGTGGTGTCCGCGCTGGAGGGCTTTTCGTTGACATAGCTACGCGGGACCCGGGGGCTGATGCGCGTCACAATTTCATAGTTGTTGGTTCCCGCTGCGGCTGCCCAATCATCTGCGGTGGGGCCACCGTCGGCACCGTTGCCGAACATGAGAGCCTCGGCGCCTTTGAGGCCGGCCGCCGCTTCCGGGGACAACGGTCCCAGGTCGATGACCATCTGGTCCATGGCAATCCGGCCAACCACCGGGTAGGTGATGCCGTTCACCCGCACGGGACCCCCAGTGGCAATCCTTGGGACGCCGTCCGCATAACCCAGCGGCACCAGGCCCAGGGTGCTTTCTTCGCTGGTCCGGTAATTGAGCCCGTACGAAACGCCTTGGCCTTGGGGGACTTTTTTGCAGTTGGACAGGAGTGTCCGCACCGTCATGGCCGGACGCAGGCCAAGTTCGGCTGAGGTTGCCCCTTCGAAGGGGGAGAGTCCGTAGATGCCCAGGCCCACACGGACGAGGTCAAAGTGGGAATCCGGGCGGGATATTGCTGCCGGCGTGTTGGCTATGTGGCGGACCTCGGTATCCACTCCGGCATCCTCAGCCATGGCGATCGCTTCACGGAACACGGCCAGTTGGTCATCTGTTTCCGGGCGTTGCGGTTCATCCGCTACTGCGAGGTGGGAGAAAATCCCCACTACCCTGAGGAGGCCCTGATCCTGGTATTCCATGGCCTGACCCAAGAGTTGGTCCCAGTCGGCCATGGTGCAGCCGTTGCGCCCCAGCCCGGTATCCACCTTGAGATGTACGCGTGCGGGCCGCTCTTGTTCCCGCGCTGCTGCCACTACCGCTTCGAGCTCCCAGCCGGAGATGCCGACGTCGATTCCGGCAGCGACCGCAGCTTGGAAGTTGCTTTCGCGGGTGTGCAGCCAGGCGAGCAGCGGGGCATCCACTCCGGCGGCGCGTAAGGCGAGCGCCTCAGAAATGTGCGCGACCCCGAGCCAGGCCGCTCCGGCGTCGAGGGCTGCACGGGCAACCTGCACGGCGCCGTGTCCGTAAGCATCCGCCTTCACCACGGCCATTACAGCAGCCGGAGAGGCGATGCCTACGAACTGACGAACGTTGTGCCGCACAGCGTCGAGGTCGATCACGGCGGAGCGCTCCAGCACCGCTGACTTTGCTATGGAGGCCCTTGACCCGATCCCGATATCTGCAGCTGCTTCGTAAGTCACCCTAGAGATTCTAGTGCT
The DNA here is from genome assembly GCF_902506065.1 of Arthrobacter sp. 9V. GTDB lineage: Bacteria > Actinomycetota > Actinomycetes > Actinomycetales > Micrococcaceae > Arthrobacter. Next base: position 1,260,524 of record NZ_LR732912.1, on the reverse strand, counting down.
GTCAGTGAACTCGGGTTAACTGCGGGGCACTGCTCCGGCTATTGAGCATCGGACAAGTGTGCGATGGTGGCCCTGGCTCGTCGTTGGGCTTCGGCAGGGATGTCCTTCACGATCGGTTCCAGGAAGGCGAAGCGCCGCAACCATTGACTGGACTGACGCTCCTTCCGTGCATTGGCCCGTTGCCACCAGTCGGCGATGTCACCCCACCCCGGTGCAGCCAATGAGCCTCCCACCTCCTGGACCGCCAGGGAAGCGCAAAGGTTCGCGAACCGGAGCCGGTCCCCCAGCCTCCACCCTGCAAGGCATCCCACAATGAAGGCAGCTCCGAAACAGTCCCCGGCACCTGTGGGATCAGAGGCTGCTACGGGCAGGGATGGAACCCATTCTTCTTCCCCAGTTTCAGAGTCCACTGCCACCGCGCCTTGGGGGCCAAGGGTTACCACGGCCACCGGAACACGGTCAGCCAGCGAATACAACGCCGCCCACGGGTCGGCTTTACCGGTGAACGCCATCGCCTCGGGAGCGTTGGGCAGGAAGGCGTAGAAGTTCGCCAATTGGTCAAGGCGACGCTCGGACCACTCCCCTGTGGGGTCCCAGCCCACCACGCCAAAGAGTTTGGTGCCTGAATCCTTCGCTGCGAGCATCCACGGTTCGAGTTCCTCGCCTAAACCAGCGACGGCGGCGAGCGCCTTGGGTGGCTTGCCGATCAGTTCCGAGGAACTGATCGGGGCGGGGTGCCCATGGGTGACCATGGAGCGGTCCTGGTTCACGCACATGGATACAGTCACCGGTGAGTGCCAGCCGGGAACTCTCTGTGAGAGGGAGAGGTCAACATGCTCCTGGCTTTCCAGGATCTGCCAGTTGTAATCCCCGTAGCCGTCGTCCCCGAACGTTGCCGCGAGGTTGGTTCGCAAGCCGAGCCTCGCTGCCGCAATGGCTTGGTTGGCTACGCCGCCGGGGCAGCTGCCCATGCCTTCGCTCCACACTTCCGTGCCGGGCTCGGGTGCGTGCGGGAGTCCGGTGAAGATGATGTCCTGGAAAACCGTTCCTGTGAGGAGGAGGTCACACCGTTGGTCCCCGTCCGACCGCAAAGCAGCCAGGGGGTCGAATCGTCGCTGGGGCATTGCGTCCATGCACGGCAGACTACGCTGCACGTACTGGGCTGCATAGTGTTGCGGGCCTGCATAGACTCGGACCATGCGGCTCATGATCGCCGGTGGCGGCGGATTCCGGGTTCCCCTCGTGTACAGGGCTTTGTGCGAGGGCCCATTCGCGGGTTTGGTGGACGAGCTTGTGCTCTTCGACGTGGATGAATTACGGCTCGCCGCCATTGAGGCAGTGCTCCGGGATATGCCAACCGCCCACGGGCCTGCGCCCGTCGTCGTGGTTTCTACGGACCTTGGGCAGGCGCTCACGGGGACAGACATGGTGTTCGCGGCGATCCGCCCCGGTGGTACTGCGGGGAGGATCGCGGACGAACAGATTCCCTTGGAGCTGGGGTTGCTCGGCCAGGAGACCACCGGCGCCGGAGGCATCTCGTATGCACTGCGCTCCATTCCCCGGATGCTGGACCTCGCCGAGGCCATGCGTCGCCATTGTCCTGAGGCGTGGCTCATCAACTTCACCAATCCTGCTGGCATGGTTACCGAGGCTCTGGTCCCGGTAATGGGGCGCCGGGTGATCGGCATCTGCGATTCTGCGGGGGGCTTGGTCCAGCGTGCTGCCCGCGCTGCCGGGGCGCCCCTTAAAGAAGGAAGGCTCGACGGCGTGGGCTACTACGGGCTGAACCACCTGGGCTGGCTTTACCGCTTGGCCCCTGAGGGGCGGGATCTACTACCGGCCCTCCTGTCCGATCACGCTGCTCTTGAGACCATTGAGGAAGGCCGCTTGTTCGGGCAACACACACTGCTTCAACTCCGTTGCCTGCCTAACGAATATCTTTATTACTACTACCAAACCCCGCAGGCCACCGAGGCAATCGGACATCAACGGCAAACCCGTGGAGCGTCCATCCATGGCCAGCAACAGTCGCTGTACCCGTCGCTTCTTCAGGATGCGCACCCCTATGAGCTCTGGGATTCCGCACGACGTTCCCGTGAGGAGGGCTACCTGGCCGAGGCCAGGACCCATGGCGAGCAGCGGGACGAGTCCGATCTCGCAGGCGGCGGCTACGAACGCGTTGCGCTCTCCGTCATGCGTGCGCTTTCCGGCGGCGGGACCGCCCAATTGATCCTCAATGTGCCCAACTCACCGGTGTCACTTGCCGGGCCCACTGCCGGGGCGGCGGTGCCAGGCCTGCCCGGGGACGCCGTCGTCGAGGTTCCTTGTGAGGTAACGCCCGACGGCGCGTTGCCGCTCGCGCAGGAACGGCCGGAGGGTCGGTTCCTGACTCTGATGCAGCACGTCAAGGAGGTGGAGCGACTGACTATCCGCGCTGTGGTTTCCGGCGAGCGCGAAGCCGCTGTCCGAGCGTTCGCCGCGCATCCGTTGGTGGGTTCACTCCCCCTGGGCAGGCAACTACTGGCAGGGTATGAGGCCGCTTTCCCCGAATTAACCCAACTGTGGTCCTAAAGCTTTCTGTACATCACGTGAAGGCCCACGTAGCCGATCTCCGGGTGGTTGAAAGCTTCCGGTACCGTGGCCAGAATGGTGAAACCCATGGACTGCCACAACCACACGGCGCGCACGTTGCTCTCCACCACGGCGTTGTATTGCATTGCACGGAAGCCTGCTGCCTTGGCTTCGCTCAAGGAGTAGGCGCAGAGGGCCCGTGCAATGCCCTGGCCCGAGTGGTTGGCCCCCACCATGTAACCGGCGTTGGCAACATGGCTTCCGCCACCGGCTTGGTTGGCGTGAAACTCCCCCGTTCCCAGGATCCCGCCAGTATCGCGGGCCACCGCTACGAAAGTTTGGCCGGGAGCTTCTTTGATCCACTTCGTCCTGGCTGTTTCTTCGCTGGTGTCGCGGTCCCAGGTGAAGGTCTCGCCCTCTCGGATCACGGGCTCAAGAATCGACCACATACCGGGCCAGTCCTGCGGTGTTGCCTTACGGATGTCAAAGGATTGTTCTTCGCTCACAGCGGCCACGCTAGCAGCCTTGTCCACATAGCGGAGTTCGCCCGGCCCGTTACCCAACGGCAGGAGTAGTGTTTTCTGCAGGGCAAAAATGACTTTGCTGTGATCTTGAGGAGGACCGGGTGCCGTTGATCCGTCGTGTGGCGTTCCTGTCGTTACACACCTCCCCCATGGAGCAGCCGGGCGCAGGAGACGCCGGCGGAATGAACGTCTATGTCCGCGCCCTGGCCATGGCACTTGCTGAAAATGGCGTTGAGGTGGAGATCTTCACGCGATCCACCAAAGCCGGTCAACCCGCAGTCGAACATCCGGGCCCCGGCGTCTGCGTCCATAACGTCATGGCAGGGCCACGCCGCAAACTACCCAAAGAAGAGTTGCCGGCGCTTCTGCACCACATGGTGGAGGAAATCGACAAAATCCGCCACCAACAGCTCCACGGCCGCTATGACGCCATCCACTCGCATTACTGGGTTTCCGGGGTGGCCGGGCTCGAGTTGTCAGAACTCTGGGGGGTCCCGCTGATCCACACCATGCACACCATGGCCAAGGTCAAAAACCTCGTGTTGGAATCCGGTGAACGGCCCGAGCCGCGCCGCCGGGAAGACGGCGAACAACGGATTGTGGACGGTGCCTCCAGACTGATTGCCAATACTCCTGCCGAAGCGGAGGAGCTGGTTTCCCACTATGGAGCGGACCTGGACAGGATCGACGTCGCACCGCCCGGAGTGGACCTCAAAGTGTTCACGCCATCGTTCCGGCGGAAGTCCCGTGCCTTGCGGGGCGTCAGGCCGGACAGCTTCCACATTCTCTTTGCCGGCAGGATCCAGCGGCTCAAAGGGCCCCAGGTGTTCGTTAAGGCCGCCGGAATCCTACGCAAACGCCGGCCGGACATTGATTTGGAGATGACCATCCTGGGATCCCTCAGCGGGGCAAAAGACTTCAACCTCCAACACATCATTGAGGACGCCGGGCTGGCCGACGTCGTCACTCACAGGCCGCCTGTTGTGGCACCGGAGCTGGCAAGCTGGTTCCGTTCCGCAGACGTGGTGGTAATGCCCTCCTTCAGCGAGTCCTTCGGCCTGGTGGCTTTGGAAGCACAGGCGTGCGGTACCCCCGTGGTGGCCACCAACGTTGGTGGTCTCTCCCGCGCTATCTCGGACGGGCGAACCGGCATGCTGGTGGACGGACATGATCCCTCCGACTGGGCAGATGCCCTGGAGGATCTTTACGACGACGTCCAAACGCGCGAGGACATGGGCAGGCTCGCCGCCACCCATGCCGAGTCCTTCGGCTGGCAAAGGACCGCGGCCATCACCTTGGAAAGCTACCGTGAGGCTGTAGGCGGCCTGTTGGTCCCCGGGCGCTGAGTCTTCGCTTGTATACGCTCCCGGACTGATAGATTGTGCCGCACAGCGTAAGAACCCAGCAGCAGCATCCCCGCTGCGGGCAGAGCCGAAGGACAAAGATGTCTGAAAACAAGGTCCTAAGTGATCTTGAAATTGCCCAGCACGCCACCATGCTTCCCATCGAAGCAATCGCCGAACGCGCCGGTATCACCGTGGAGGCCTTGGAGCTCTACGGGCCTTACAAGGCCAAAATCAATACGGGCAAACTCGTACTGCCTCAGGACAAGGCTCCAGGCAACGTAGTGCTCGTCTCTGCCATGTCACCCACTCCTGCCGGGGAAGGTAAATCAACAACCACTGTGGGACTCGCGGACTCCCTTGCCCGCGCCGGCCACAAGGTGATGATCGCCCTGCGCGAGCCCTCCCTGGGTCCAATTCTGGGTATGAAGGGCGGAGCCACAGGCGGCGGTTACTCCCAAGTGCTGCCCATGGAGGACATAAACCTGCACTTCACCGGCGACTTCCACGCCATCACGTCGGCGAACAACGCCCTCATGGCTCTGGTGGACAACCACATATTTCAGGGCAACCAACTCGGCATAGATCCACGCCGCATGACGTTCAAGCGTGTACTGGACATGAACGACCGCTCACTGCGGGAAGTCATCATAGGACTCGGCGGCCCTATGCAGGGAGTGCCCCGGCAAGATGGCTTCGACATCACTGTAGCCTCGGAGATCATGGCGGTCTTCTGCCTCGCCTCGGATCTTGACGATCTTCGGGACCGGCTGGGACGCATTACCTTCGGATACACCTTCGATCGCACGCCCGTCACGGTATCGGACCTCGGCGTGGAGGGCGCGCTCACCATGCTCTTGAAGGACGCCATCAAACCCAACCTGGTCCAGACCATCGCAGGGACCCCCGCACTGGTCCACGGCGGTCCTTTCGCCAACATCGCGCACGGGTGCAATTCGTTGATCGCCACACGCACCGCCATGCAACTTGCCGACATCGTTGTTACCGAGGCCGGCTTCGGCGCGGACCTTGGCGCTGAGAAGTACATGGACATCAAGGCGCGCATCGCCAACGTAGCGCCATCCGCCGTCGTAGTGGTGGCAACCATCCGCGCGCTCAAGATGCAGGGCGGAGTTGCCAAAGAGAACCTCAGCGAGCCGAACGTCGAGGCCATGGCCGCCGGCGTCGAAAACCTGAAGAGGCATGTGGGCAACGTGGCGAAGTTCGGCATCTCCCCCGTGGTGTCCATCAACAAATTCGCTACCGACAGTCCTGAGGAACTTCAGTGGCTACTGGCCTGGTGCGCGGCAGAAGGCGTACAGGCGGCAGTTGCCGATGTCTGGGGGCGCGGAGGCGGAGGCGACGGCGGCGACGAGCTCGCCACCAAGGTGGCTGCTGCCTTGGAAGCGCCCGCCGACTTCCACCACCTGTACCCGCTGGAACTTAGTGTGGAGGACAAAATCCAGACCATTGTGCAGGAGATCTATGGGGCCGACGGCGTGGAATTTTCCGTGCCGGCACTCAAGCGCCTTGCCGAGATCGAAAAGAACGGCTGGGCAGGGCTCCCCGTCTGCATGGCCAAGACCCAGTATTCCTTCACTGACGATGCCTCCAAGCTGGGGGCACCCAAAGGATTCCGGGTACATGTGCGCGAGCTGATCCCCAAGACCGGGGCCGGTTTCATTGTTGCTTTGACCGGCGCCGTGATGACCATGCCCGGACTCCCCAAAGAACCGGCCGCCATGCGCATGGACATAGATTCCGACGGCAACCCCACCGGCCTCTTCTGACCATCTCTCACATCCCAAGCCCTTCCGGCCAACCATCTCTCACTTTCTTAAGGGAAGTGATAGAGCGTTGGGCCCAAACCCGAGGGAAGTGATAGCGCGTCGGGCCCAAACCCGAGGGAAATGATAGAGCGTCGGGCCCAAACCCGAGGGAAGTGATAGCGCGTCGGGCCCAAACCCGAGGGAAGTGAAAGAGCGTCGGGCCCAAACCCGAGGGATGTGAAAGAGAGTCGGGGAGACGCAAAAACGCCCCCGGAGTGCGGGGGCGTTTTTGCGATTGGCGTAACCGGTGTTTAGCGTTCGATGTCGCCGCGGATGAAGGCTTCAACCTTGTCGCGTGCGAGGTCGTCGTTGAACTGCTCCGGCGGCGACTTCATGAAGTAGCTGGACGCGGAGAGCAGCGGGCCGCCGATGCCGCGGTCCAGGCCAATCTTCGCGGCGCGGATGGCGTCGATGATCACGCCGGCAGAGTTCGGTGAGTCCCACACTTCGAGCTTGTATTCGAGGGAAACGGGAGCGTCACCGAAGTTACGGCCCTCCAGGCGGACGAAGGCCCACTTGCGGTCATCGAGCCAGGCAACGTAGTCAGACGGACCGATGTGGACGTCGTCAGCGTGAAGCTCGGCCTCGACGTTGGACGTGACAGCCTGGGTCTTGGAGATCTTCTTGGACTCGAGGCGGTCGCGCTCCAGCATGTTCTTGAAGTCCATGTTGCCGCCGACGTTCAGCTGGTACGTGCGGTCCAAGGTGACACCGCGGTCTTCGAACAGCTTGGCCATGACGCGGTGCGTGATGGTGGCACCGATCTGGCTCTTAATGTCGTCGCCCACAATCGGGACGCCGGCTTCGGTGAACTTGTCTGCCCACTCCTTGGTGCCGGCGATGAAGACGGGCAGGGCGTTGACGAAAGCTACGCCGGCGTCGATGGCGCACTGGGCGTAGAACTTGGCGGCCTGGTCCGAACCGACCGGCAGGTAGCAGACCATGACGTCGGCCTTGGCTTCACGGAGCGCAGCGACAATGTCAACAGCTTCGTCCGGAGCCTCGACGATGGTTTCGCGGTAGTACTTGCCGAGGCCGTCGAGGGTGTGGCCGCGCTGGACGGTCACGCCTGTTGCGGGAACGTCGGCGATCTTGATGGTGTTGTTTTCGCTGGCACCGATGGCGTCTGCGAGGTCAAGTCCAACCTTTTTGCTGTCGACATCGAAAGCAGCAACGAACTGAACGTCGTTGACGTGGTACTTGCCGAACTCGACGTGCATCAGACCCGGGATCGTGGCCTTGGGGTCAGCGTCGCGATAGTACTGAACACCTTGGACCAGCGATGCGGCGCAGTTACCTACGCCGACAATGGCAACACGAATCGGATGTGAAGACACGGAACTCCTTTTTGAGAAATAACCTCAGGTGCCAGGCGCTTCCCTGACAGAGACCAGGGCACGTCTGATTGGCACGGCGCCATTCGGCGCACACTTGCATTGTAGCCAACACAGCGGAAGCCGGTTTTGTTCCCTACCGGCTTCCGCTGTTTTATGTCAGTTCCAGGAGGTTACTTCTGTGCCCACAGATTGATGTCCGACTCCACGGCGAACTCATCAATGGCCGTCAGCTCATCTGCGGTGAACTTCAGGTTGTTGATGGCGCTGAGAGTGTCCTCAAGCTGGGCCACGCTGGAAGCACCAACAAGGGCAGAAGTCACAGGCGAGCCCTTGGGCTGATCCCGGAGGATCCACGCGATGGCCATCTGGGCCAGTGTCTGTCCACGCCCCTCGGCGATCGCGTTCAGCCCTCGCACGCGGTCAAGCTTGTCTTCCGTCAGCGCAGACTCGGACAGGAACCGTTCCTTCGCTGCACGGGAGTCGGCCGGCACACCGTTGAGGTACCGGTTGGTGAGCATGCCCTGTGCCAGCGGCGAGAACGCGATGGAACCGGCGCCCACTTGGTCCAAGGACTCATACAGGTTGGGGGAGCCGTTCTCCGTCCACCGGTTCAGCATGGAATAGCTGGGCTGATGGATCAGCAAAGGTGTGCCGAGTTCCTTCAGTATCCGGGCCGCTTCGATCGTCTGTTCCGGTGTGTAGGACGAGATTCCTGCGTAAAGGGCCTTGCCGGACCGGACAGCGTAATCCAGCGCGCCCATGGTCTCTTCAAGTGGCGTCTCAGGATCGGGACGGTGGCTGTAGAAGATGTCCACGTAGTCCAAGCCCATCCGCTCCAGTGACTGGTCCAGGCTGGAGATCAGGTATTTGCGGGACCCCCACTCCCCGTAGGGGCCGGGCCACATGTAGTAGCCCGCTTTGGTGGAGATGACCAGTTCGTCACGGTACGGCTTGAAGTCGTCCTTCAGGTGACGCCCGAAGTTGGTCTCCGCCGAGCCATCCGGCGGCCCGTAGTTGTTGGCGAGGTCGAAGTGGTTGACACCCAGATCGAACGCGCGGCGCAGGATGGCGCGCTGTTCGTCGAACCGTTTGTCATCGCCGAAGTTGTGCCAGAGGCCCAGCGAGATCGCGGGGAGCTTCAGCCCGCTGCGTCCGACGCGGCGATAGGGCATGGTTTCGTAGCGGTTTTCCGCAGCCGAATAAGTCATACGTACCATCCTGCCACTGCCGAAAGAGAGGTGACGGCGCCGTCCGCTACTTGGGTTCTAGCGGTCGTTGCAACACCCTAGATTTTTGGGAGTTGCAACGACCGTGCCGCATTTAAGCGATGTTTCCTCGGAGTCCCGGAAGTTTGCGAGATCTACCCCTGAGCAGAGGGAGGCTACGTCGCCCAGGAACTCAACGGCCGCCCACGCAAAACGCTCGACTGGGATACCCCAGCCGAGCGTCTGCGTGATCTACTAATGACCACATAACACCAGCAGTGTTGCAACGACCACTAGAAACCGCCCTATGTGGGCGCCGTCACCTCGCTTTGTGCGGCTTAGAGGACGCGTACGACGGCGGCGCTACCGCCGGGAAGCGTCAAAGTGCCGTCTTCCAGTACTGCTTCGTCGTCGGTAGCGAGCAACACGGAGCCGTCCAGGGGCGTCCCGAGTGCTTCATCCCCAAAGTTGCAGACTACGCGCACTGTTCCGCGGGAAAACTGCAGCCAATGTTCGTCGTCGTCGAACTCAACGGACGTCGCGCCGAAGCCGCCGTCCACCAGCTCCGGGATGTTACGGCGCAGTTGTGCCAAATCCTTGTAGAGCTGCAGCAAGCGGGCGTGTTCCCCCTCGGCCGCTTCGTCCCACTTGAGTTTGGAGCGTTGGAAGGTCTCCGGGTCCTGTGGATCGGGAACAACCGCCGGGTCCCATCCCATGCGTTCGAACTCCTTGATGCGCCCTTCGGCTGTGGCTTTACCAAGCTCAGGTTCCGGGTGGGAGGTGAAGAACTGCCACGGGGTGGAGGCAGCAAACTCCTCACCCATGAACAGCATGGGCGTGAAGGGGGACGTCATGGTCAGCACTGCGCCGATGGCCAGCTTTCCGTAGGACAACGAGGCCGTGAGGCGGTCGCCGGTTGCCCGGTTTCCGATTTGGTCATGGTTCTGCAGGCAGACAACAAGCGCGGAGGGGTGTGCAAGATCGTGCCGGATAGGCCGGCCGTGGTGCCTCCCCCGGAAACTGGAGTAGCTGCCATCGTGGAGGAAGCCGTGTTCCAGGACCTTGGCCAGGACTGCGAGCGAGTCGAAGTCCGCGTAGTACCCGGTGGTCTCCCCGCTGAGGTTGACGTGCACGGCGTGGTGAAAATCGTCGCTCCATTGGCCTTCCAGCCCGTAGCCGTTGTCTTGGCGTGGGTAAATGAGCCGCGGGTTGTTCAGATCCGATTCCGCAATCAGCGTCCTGGGGATCCCCGTTGCTGCCTCCACCTCGTCTCCCAATGCCCCGAACTCCTCGAGGATGTGAACGGCACGCTCATCGCGCAAGGCATGCACGGCATCGAGACGGAGTCCGTCTACGTGGTAATCCCGGAGCCACATCGCCGCATTCTCCAGGATGTAGCGGCGGACGTCGTCCGAACCTGCACCATCAAGGTTTACAGAATCACCCCAGGTGTTGCCCTCCCCTGATTTCAGGTACGGGCCGAACTTCGGCAGGTAGTTGCCGCTTGGGCCGAGGTGGTTATAGACAACGTCCTGGATGACGCCCAAGCCCGCAGCATGCGCCGCATCCACAAAGCGCTGATACGCTGCCGGGCCACCGTACGGCTCGTGCACGGCGTACCAAAGGACGCCGTCGTATCCCCAGTTGTGGACACCGTTGAACCCGTTGACCGGGAGCAACTCTATGAAATCGACGCCAAGCTCCACCAAGTAGTCCAGTTTTGCGGCAGCGGCATCCAACGTGCCCTCGGGGGTGAAGGTGCCCAAGTGCAGTTCGTAGATGACCGAACCCTTGAGGCTCCGCCCCTTCCATTCGCTGTCTTTCCACTCATGGGCGGAGGGATCGAAGGTGGCGGACAGTTCGTGAACACCGTCCGGCTGCCTCCGCGAGCGCGGATCGGGAAACGGGCCTTCCCCGTCCAGGATGTAGCCGTACCGCGTCCCGTCGCCTTCCTGGGCGGCCACGCCAGCCGGCGCCCGCCACCATCCGGCAGCGGCGCCGTCGTGAAGTCTCTCCATGGCGTACTCGCGGCCGTCGGCGAGCAACCGTACTGAATCGGCGTTCGGCGCCCAGAGATCGTAAAGATTTTTTCCAGCAGCGTGCTCCAGCATCATGCTCCCCTGTACGTGTTTCAAGCGTGCTTTGCAATGACGGTGTTGACGGTGCGATCAACGCGATGCGGTGATCGCACCGTCAGGCAATCAGTCCGTGGGAACCAGCAAGGCCACCGGGTAGTGCTCCAGCAAGGTGGCCAAAGGGACGCTACCGGCCCTGTAGCTGGCACCGGTGAGTTCGTCCCGGCAGTCCACTGTCAGCTCAATTGCCGTGTCCCGCCAACCGCCCTCCCGGGCCAGGCGTTTGGGCAGGCGGGTGGCAACTGTGAGGGCTCCCCGACGTTCTGCTCCTCGATCGAACGCCACCACGTGTCCCGCCGCGGCGCCGTGGGCAGCCACCGGAAGGTAACCGGCGAACAGCTCCGGCCTGTCGCGGCGCAGCCTCAGTGCACGCGAAACCACCAGCAACTTGGCGGCTTCATCCGTGAACGCAGGCTTGGCACCAGCGTCCAACTCTTCCAGGGCGGCCATGCGAGCCTTGAAATCCACCGGGCGCCGGTTGTCCGGGTCGGTCAGTGAACCGTCCCTGAATTCCGTCCCTTGGTAAACGTCCGGGACGCCGGGCATGGTCAGCTGGATGAGCTTGGCAGAGAGCGAGTTGGACGTTCCGTAGGGTTCGAGCTCGTTGACGAAGTTCGTCAGGGCGGCCGCTACTTCCGGAACATCAAAAACGGCGTCGACGGCGGCTGCCAGCTGGCGCTCGAACTCCTGGTTGGGATCGGTCCAGTTGGTGGAGTTCCCGGCTTCACGTGCCGCTTTCAACGCATAGGACTGTAGCCGCTGGCGATCTGCCGGCCACGCGCCTGCGATCGACTGCCACACCAATGCGGAGAGGGGTCCATCCGGGATGGGTGCGAGTTCATGGACGATGCCCAGGAAAAGCTCCCATTCCGGTACAGCCTCCGAAATGATGGAGATCCTCGCCCTGGCATCCTCGCTCCGCTTGGTGTCATGGGTGCTCAGCGTTGTCATGGACAGCGGCAGAAGCTCCTGACGCCGGGCCATGCGCTCGTGGAAGACATTGCCGGGAAGGGAGAATTCCGTGGGATCCGCGCCGACTTCCGTCAGTGACCCAAGCCGGGTGTAACGGAAGAATGCGGTGTCCTCCACGCCCTTGGCCATGACCATGCCGGAAGTCTGCTGGAAACGCTGAGCCAGCAGACTCGACTCATCCAGCAGGAGCGGCTGAAGGTGGCTGAGGACAGTTGCCAGGTCAGGGCGCTGCTTGGCGGCGCTCTCAACGGACTCGATCAGCGTCTTCCCGCCATAGGGCAGATACGTCCGGTAGATGGGGAAACAGCAGATGACTTCCGCCAGGGCATCGGCTACCTTGGCGAACGGCAGTTCCAGCGATTCAGGCACAAGACGGGCCAGCCGCAGGACTTCCGAGCGCAGGATGCCATCGGCGATCCGGCGCTTGGTCGCATGAATCATGGCATGGTAATCCGCTGGAGCCTCTGCATTCCGGAGTCGGGCGTCGAGGGAGTTCAGGTACTCCTCCGCAGCCGGGTCCACAAAAAGACGGTCGACGTCAGCCAAGGCGTCGTATCCCGTGGTCCCTTCGCACTCGAAGCTGTCCGGCAGCTGCTCCCCCGGTTCCAGAATTTTCTCGACAAGAAGGTACGCCCCTCCGGTCGCCTCGCGAAGCCGTGCGAGGTAGCCCTCGGGATCTGCAAGCCCATCCGGGTGGTCGATTCTTAGCCCGTCCACCAGGCCATCACGGAACCAACGGACGATCTCTGCATGGGACTCATCAAAAACCCACGGAACCTCAACGCGCACACCGGCCAGGGTGTTCACGGCGAAGAACCGGCGGTAGTTCAGATCGGCGTCGGCCCTGCGCCAGCCCACCAACTCATAGTGCTGCCGTGCATGGACCTCGCGCGGGTTGTCCCCGGAGGCATAGGTCCCGTCGGCGAGCGGAAAACTGTGGTCGTAGTACCGCAGTTCGTCGTCCACGATTTTCAGTTCGTCCAGGTCGTCATCGCTCCCCAGGACGGGGATGCGGATCTTCCCTCCGCCGAAATCCCAGTCGACGTCGAATGCCTCGGCATATTTTGAACCGCGGCCTTCCTTGAGCAGCTGCCACCACCAGGCGTTTTGCTTTGGCGACGCAACGCCCATGTGATTGGGCACAATGTCAGCAAGCAGGCCCAACCCCTTGTCCTTTGCTGCCTTGGACAGCGCGGCAAGGCCTTCGGGGCCTCCCCGGGAGGGATCAACACTGGAGGGATCAGTCACGTCATAGCCGTGATCCGAGCCCTTCTCGGCAGTCAGGATCGGTGAGACGTAAACCCAGTCGATTCCCAAAGAACGCAAATATCCTGTGAGCTCAGCTGCGTCCTGCAAGGTGAAACTTGGGCGAATCTGGAGCCGGTAGGTTGAAACAGGCGTCCTCATGCTTCCGTCTCCTCCGTTTCACCTTCATCATCGTCCGCTTCGGACTCAGAAGCCTCAGCCTCGGAACCCTTGTAATCGAAGGGCAAGGAGGTCACAGCAGGGGCCGTGATGGATGCAGTTTCCGGAGTGCTGGTCTGCGTCAACGCAGCAAGGGAAGCTGCCACCGAGTGATCGGGTTCAATTTCCGGAGTGCTGTGGGCTCGGAGTACCACCAGTGACTTTCCGCCTACCATCAGGATCTGGTCCGGCTTGATGACGCCCGCTTCAGCACCTTCTCCAGCGGTATCGATCATGACATCCCAGGCCGGCGCGTACTCGTCGGAAGGAATCCGGAAGCCCACCTCCTCTTGGTCGGCGTTGAAGTACAGCAGGAAGTTGACGTCGGTGATGCGACGGCCCTGGGTATCCTGGCCATGGATGCCGTCACCATTGAGGAACACGCCCACGGAGCGTCCCAGAGCTTCGTCCCAATCGGACGGAGACATGGTGCTGGCGTCGGCATCGAGCCATACGATGTCCGGGAGCCGCTCGCCTTCACCGCGAAGCACAGGACGGCCATCGAAGAAACGGCTGCGACGCAGGCTGGGGTGTTTGGCCCGGAGTGCGCTGACCGCTGCGGTGAACTCGATCAGGGGCTGGTCCACGTTGTCCCAGTTGATCCAGGTGAGTTCGGAGTCCTGGCAGTAGCCGTTGTTGTTGCCGTTCTGTGTCCTGCCAAGTTCGTCGCCGTGCAGAAGCATGGGAACGCCCTGGGACAGGAACAGCGAGGCAATGAAGTTGCGCTGCTGACGTGCCCGCAGGCCAAGAACGGTGGGATCGTCCGTGGGCCCCTCGGCACCGCAGTTCCAGGAACGGTTGTGGGATTCGCCGTCGTTGTTGTCTTCGCCGTTGGCCTCGTTGTGTTTCTCGTTGTATGACACAAGGTCGGCCAGAGTGAAACCGTCGTGCGCGGTGACGAAGTTGATGGACGCCACAGGACGGCGCCCCGAGTGTTCATAGAGATCCGCCGAGCCTGTCAGGCGGGAAGCGAACTCGCCAAGGGTGGAGGGTTCACCGCGCCAGAAGTCACGCACGGTATCGCGGTATTGGCCGTTCCATTCCGTCCACTGCGGCGGGAAGTTGCCCACCTGGTAGCCGCCGGGTCCAACGTCCCACGGCTCCGCGATGAGCTTCACCTGGGAGACTACCGGGTCCTGCTGGATCAGTTCGAAGAACGTGGACAGTTTGTCTACGTCATAGAACTCGCGTGCCAGCGTGGAGGCGAGGTCGAACCGGAATCCGTCAACGTGCATCTCGGTAACCCAGTAGCGCAGGGAGTCCATGAGCAGTTGGAGGGAGTGTGGGCTGCGGACGTTCAGCGAGTTGCCCGTGCCGGTGTAGTCCATGTAGTACTTCTGGTCATCTTCCACCAAGCGGTAGTACGCGGAGTTGTCGATGCCCTTGAATGACAGCGTGGGTCCGAGGTGGTTTCCCTCGGCGGTGTGGTTGTACACGACGTCCAGGATGACTTCGATGCCGGCCGTGTGCAGCGCCCGCACCATGGCTTTGAAGTCCTGGACCTGCTGTCCGGTATCGCCCTTGGAGCTGTAGCTGTTGTGGGGTGCAAAGAACCCGATGGTGTTGTAGCCCCAGTAGTTGTTCAGGCCCTTGTCCTGCAGGATGCCGTCGTTGACGAACTGGTGCACCGGCATGAGCTCGATCGCGGTGATGCCCAGCTTCTGCAGATGCGAAATAACTGCAGGGTGGGCGACACCGGCATAGGTGCCGCGCTGTTCCTCGGGAACCTCGGGGTGCATTTGCGTGAGGCCCTTGACGTGGGCTTCGTAAATGACCGACTTGTGGTACGGAATCCTCAGGAGTTTGTCGCCGTCCCAGTCAAAGAACGGATTGATGACCACGCCCAGCATCATGTGCGGTGCCGAGTCCTCGTCATTCCGGGAATCCGGGTCACCCATGTTGTAAGAGAACAAGGACGGGTCCCAGTCGATCTGCCGGTGGATGGCCTTGGCGTAAGGGTCCAGCAGCAGCTTGTTGGGGTTGAAGCGTTGACCGGCATCGGGGTCATAGGGGCCGTGCACCCTGTATCCGTACTTCTGCCCAGGCTGTACCTGCGGCAAATAGCAGTGCCAAACATAACCGTCAACTTCGGTAACCTCTACGCGGACTTCCCCGCCGTCGTCGTCGAAGAGACACAATTCCACTTTTTCGGCCTTCTCGCTAAACAGCGCGAAGTTGGTGCCGGTGCCGTCAAAGGTGGCACCCAGCGGATAAGCCGATCCAGGCCAGACTTCCATGCGTTCTCCTCTTGATGATGCGAACAACTGTTGCAAGCCTACTCAAGCCCCCAGACACCGACAGCAACCTTAGGGTCTTGTTGGGTCGTATTCCGCGCTGAGCGAACCAATGACGCGCGGAACCGCCGTCATGATGGCCGAGGCTGTAATAGGACCTTCGTCGAAATCTGCCGATGCCAGGGTTCCTGCTCGTCCATGAACGCTCGCGGCAACGGCGGCCAGGGCAGCCCAGCGGTCGGCGAGGTCCAGGCCCAAGGAGGCATACGCGCCGTCGTCGCTCCGGATCAACTCCGCAGACTGTGCCAGCAAGGACCCCAGTACGCCGGCAAGGACATCGCCGCTGCCTGCAGTGGCCATCCACGCAGTGCCTTCAGACTGGCTGAAAACAACGCCCGACGGCGAGGACACCAGTGTGGTGGCACCCTTCAGAAGCACTGTGGCACCGGTTTGTTCAGCGGCCTCCCGCACATAGTGCAGTGTTCGGGACTCGACGTCGTCGCGGGTAACCCTTCGTTTGCCCGTCGAGGGAAGCGAGTTCAGCAATGTTGCCAGTTCGCCGGCGTGCGGTGTGAGTATCCAATGGGCGGGGCAGCGGTCCGGCAGGAGGCTCAAAGCCCCGGCATCCACCACCACCGGCAAGTCATCGGCCAGGGCCAATGCGGCGGCGTCCCTTGCCCGTTGCAACTGTTCCTCCCCGTCAACCCCGGATCCCAGAAGCCAAGCTTGGACACGGCCGGGGTGATCGCTTTCCCACAGGGCCTCCGGGGTTCGGGCCAGCACCAGCTGCGCCGCTTCCTGAGGCCCGACATAGCGCACCATTCCCGCTCCGGCGAGGGCCGCAGCGTGAACACTCAGCGCAGCAGCTCCCGCGAAGCGCGGCGAGCCTGCTACTACGCCCAAAACGCCCCGTGAATACTTGTGGGCACGGCGGCCAGGATCGGGCAGCAAAGCCCCGAGGTCCGGGGCCGTAAGTCGGCGGACTTCAGGCCGGCTGTGTTCCAGCGATTTGCCGATCCCGATGGGCACCAGCTCCACGCGTCCGGCACACCCTTCACCGGGATCCGTCACAAGCCCGGCTTTGACGCCGCCAAATGTCACTGTGACGTCCGCATCCAGCACCGGCCAATGCACTTCACCATTGTTGGCATCCAGTCCGCTGGGGAGATCGCAGGCCACCACCAGTCGTGGACGCAGCTCCTGGAGCGACGCCACCAATTCAGCCGAGGCGTCCCGCAAACCACCACGGGCGCCCGTCCCCAGCAGCGCATCGATGATCACGTCATTGCCCGCACAAAGTACGGCAAGTTCTTCCGCGTTCGCGGCTTCCAACCTCAGAACAGTCCCGCCGGCCGCGACAAAAGCAGCCAGCCCCTCCTGGTGCACCTCAGGGGCGGCCAGTACCGCCGTCGTCCGCATCCCGCGACCGGCCAGGAAAGCTGCAGCGAAGAGACCGTCGCCGCCGTTGTTGCCCTTTCCAACCAGCACACTGACGCTGGCTCCCGCAAGCTTTCGCCTGCTTTTGACCTCGCGAGCCACCACTTGGGCCAACCCGTAGGCGGCCCGCTGCATAAGAACAGCGCCCTCACCGGAGTCCAGGAGCGGCTGTTCCGCATCCCTGATCTGTTGTCCGGTGAAGGCGCTGATCATTGCTTATGAATTCCCTTTAGCCCTCGGCGAGGACAGTAGCCGTGGCTATGCCGCCGTCGTGGCTCATGGACAGGTGCCACCGCTTGACGCCCTTGGCCTCGGCCACGGCAAGCACCGTTCCCTTGACCTGGACGGTAGGCCCGTTCTGGTCAAGGCCGATCCAGCAATCCTGCCAGTTCATCCCTGCCGGAGCGCCCAGTACTTTGGCCACAGCCTCCTTGGCCGCGAAACGGGCGGCCAGGGACCGGGTGTTGAGTTCCCGCTCGGCAGGAACAAACAGACGGTCCCGGAGTCCCGGTGTCCGTTCCAACTGCCGACCGAACCGCTCGATGTCTACGACGTCTACGCCAATGCCAACAATCATGGCGTTATTCTACGGTGACGCTCTTGGCCAGGTTACGCGGCTGATCGACGTCGTAACCCTTGGCACCGGCCAGTTCAGCAGCAAAGATCTGCAGCGGAACGGTGGTCAGCAGCGGCATCAGCAAGGTGGGGGTCTCCGGTACGTAGAAGACGTGCTCTGCGTAGTCCTTGACGGATTCGTCGCCTTCTTCAGCGATGACCAAGGTGCGGGCACCACGTGCACGGACTTCCTGGATGTTGCTGACAACCTTGGAGTGCAGCGAGTCGCGGCCACGGGGGGACGGCACCACAACGAAGACGGGCTGTCCGTCGTCGATCAGGGCGATCGGACCGTGCTTCAACTCGCCGGCAGCAAAGCCTTCAGCGTGGATGTACGCGATTTCCTTGAGCTTCAGGGCGCCTTCAAGTGCTACCGGGTAGCCAACGTGGCGGCCCAGGAACAAGACCGACTTCTCGTCCTTCATGCTGCGGGCCAGCTCGCGCAGGGGTCCCGCGTTGTCCAGGATTTTCTGGATCTTCGCAGGGATCTTGTTCAGGTCAGCGAGGACATCCTTGATCTGGCCGGAGAAGATGTTGCCCCGCAGCTGGGCCAAGTACAGGCCGAGCAGGTAAGCAGCGGTGATCTGCGCCAGGAATGCCTTGGTGGAGGCGACAGCGATTTCCGGGCCTGCGTGCGTGTACAGCACAGCGTCGGATTCACGCGGGATGGTGGAACCGTTGGTGTTGCAGATGGAGATCGTCTTGGCGCCCTGTTCGCGGGCGTAACGGACAGCCATCAGCGTGTCCATGGTCTCGCCCGACTGGCTGATGGAAACCACCAGGGTGTTGGAGTCAACAATGGGATCGCGGTAGCGGAACTCGTGGGCGAGTTCGACCTCCGTGGGGATACGGCACCAGTTTTCGATAGCGTACTTGGCCACAAGACCAGCGTAGGCTGCGGTACCGCAAGCCAGAACGATGATCTTGTCCACCTGCTTGAGGAGTTCGGGATCGATGCGGACTTCGTCAAGGGTGAGCTTGCCGTTGAGGTCCGAGCGGCCCAGGAGGGTCTGCGCTACGGCGTCCGGCTGGTCGTGGATTTCCTTCTCCATGAAGGAGCTGAAACCGCCCTTTTCGGCCGAAGCCGGGTCCCAGTCAACGTGGTATTCCTTGCCTTGGGCGGGGGCGCCGAAGAAGTCGGTGATCTCCACGGAGTCCGCGGTGATGGTGACGATCTGGTCCTGCCCCAGTTCCACCGCGCGGCGGGTGTAGTCAATGAAGCCGGAAACGTCCGAGCCGAGGAAGTTCTCGCCATCGCCCAGACCCACTACCAGCGGGGAATTGCGGCGCGCGGCCACGACGACGTCGGGCTGGTCTGCGTGGACGGCCAGAAGTGTAAAGGCGCCTTCGAGGCGCTGGCAGGCCAGGCGCATGGCCTCGGTGAGGTTGCCGCCCTCGCCGTTGAGCCGGGTGCGGAAAATGTCACCGATGAGGGCGGCTGCAACTTCGGTGTCCGTTTCGGACTCGAAGGTGACGCCCTTGCCCAGCAGTTCCTGCTTGAGCTCAGCGAAGTTTTCAATGATGCCGTTGTGAATGACCGCGAGCTTGCCGCCGTCCGAGAGGTGCGGGTGCGCGTTACGGTCGGTGGGTCCGCCGTGCGTAGCCCAGCGGGTATGGCCGATGCCGGTCAGGGACTCGGGAACCGGGCTTGCTTCCAGTTCTGCGATCAAGTTGCTCAGCTTGCCGGACTTTTTACGGGAGGAGATGCTCCCGTCAGCCACTACTGCGACGCCTGCGGAGTCATAGCCGCGGTATTCCAGACGGCGCAGCCCTTCCACCACAACGTCAAGAGCGCTGTATCCAGCTGCCTTGCGAGACGAATTGCCAACATAGCCTACGATTCCACACATGGGTACAAGCCTAACGGCTAGTGCAAACAACTGATGTGGGACATCCCCCCTCCTCGGCCTCCGCTCAACGCAACCGGCCCCCACAATTCACCTGCCCGTCGTCGCGCATTTCCTGATCTGCCCTGTGGAGGGCAGAATCATGAGCGTGACTTTGCAACGCACCGAAGCTAATGGCGACGGCGCTTCCCCGTTTGTAGAGCTGGACCGTCAAACGTGGTCCAGGCTTGCAGCGCAGATGGAGCAGCCCCTCAACGAAGAGGACGTCTTCCGTCTCCGCGGGCTCGGCGACCCCCTGGACATGAAAGAAGTGAGGGAGGTTTACCTCCCGCTCTCACGGCTTCTGCATCTGTACGTCGAAGCCTCTCACCAACTCCATGCAGCCACCACCACATTCCTTGGCGAGCAGACACAACGTACGCCGTTTGTGATTGGTGTGGCCGGTTCAGTTGCTGTGGGCAAGTCCACCATTGCGCGCGTGCTCCGGGAAATGCTCCGGCGGTGGCCTGGTACACCCAATGTGGAGCTCATCACCACGGACGGTTTTCTCTACCCTTTGGCTGAGCTGAAGCGCCGGCACCTGCTGGAGCGGAAGGGTTTCCCTGAGTCCTACGATCGCCGCGGCCTTCTTCGCTTTGTGTCCGAAGTCAAGGGCGGCGCCGAGGAAGTACGCGCACCTTGGTACTCCCACGTCACCTATGACATCGTTCCGGGCAAGGAAGTTGTGGTGCGCCGGCCCGATGTCCTGATTGTGGAGGGCCTCAACGTCCTGGCCCCCGCCCGTCCGCGAATGGACGGGAAACAAGGACTGGCCGTCAGCGACTTCTTCGATTTCTCCATCTACGTGGATGCCAAAACCTCCTACATTGAGGAGTGGTACGTGGACCGCTTCCGGAAGCTGCGGACCACGGCCTTTGCCCAGCCCGAGTCCTACTTCCACCGCTACGCAACGCTCTCCGACGACGACGCCGAATCAACGGCACGTGGCATCTGGAAACGCATCAACGAGCCCAATCTTGAGGAAAACGTGCTGCCTACCCGCGGACGTGCGCAGCTGGTGCTGACCAAGGACGCAGATCATTCCATCCGCCGCATGCTGCTGAGGAAGGTCTAGAGTGCCCAACGCCCCTCGACCACTGCCCAGCCGGCGGGTCTTTGCCGGCTTGCTGACTGCAGGTGCGGGAATGGCAGTCCTCGCCGCCTGCACGCCTGAGAATGCCTCGCCCTCCCCGGTTGCGGCCAACGCCGCCAGCGAGGTTCCTTCGGCTTCTGCAACGCCCTCAGCCATCAGCTCCAGCGCAGCGGCTTCTGAGCCTGCACCTGCTGAACCCTCCTCTGTAGAACCAGCGCCCAGCGCAATGCCCTCCAGTGCTGCGCCTTCGCGGGCCGTTGCCCCGCAACACTCCCTGACGGATCCCACGAGTCCTTGGGTTGTGGTCAACAAGCACCTGCCTCTGGTTCCCCAGGACTTCGTTCCTGCAGATTTGGTGCAGCCCGGCGTGCAGCTGGCCGTCAGCGGCGAAGCGGCCTTGCTCAACAGCACGACGGCGGCTGCCGCAGAAAAGATGTTCGGCGCCGCAGCCTCGGAGGGCATCATCATGACGCTGGCTTCCGGCTACCGTTCCTATTCCACGCAAGTGGCGACCTACAACGGATACGTCGCCAGCACCGGTCAGGCGGCCGCGGACCGAGCATCCGCCCGCCCTGGCCACTCCGAGCACCAGACGGGCTGGTCATTCGACATTGGCGACGGCGCGGGAGCGTGCAGCTTTCAGCCCTGCTTCGCCGAACAACCTGCCGCAGTGTGGGCCAAATCCAATGCCCACAAGTTCGGATTCGTAGTGCGCTACCCATGGATGTTCCATGACACCACCGGGTACTTTTACGAGTCCTGGCACCTGCGGTACATAGGTGTGGAGGCAGCCACGGACATGTTTACTCGGGGCATCGCAACCTTGGAAGAGTATTTCGGGCTCGAAGCAGCGCCGGACTACCTGTAATGCCTTAAAACACTAAGGCCCGCTCCCCTGCTTCTACTCAAGCTGGGGTGCGGGCCTCAAAAGCGTGTTTCCTAGACTGCCATTTCGCTGGGGGCGCCCAAACGCTCCTTGACCACGGCTGCAAGGCCTTTGCAGACGCGCTCGGCAGTTTCCATGTCAGCGGCTTCCACCATGACACGTACCAGGGCCTCGGTGCCTGATGGACGGAGCAGCACGCGGCCGGTCTCCCCCAGCTCGAGCTCCGCTGCAGCAACAGCCTCAGCAACGCCTTCATCGGTGGCGGCCCGGGCCTTGTCAACGCCCTTGACGTTGATCATGAGCTGCGGAAGCTTGGTCATGGCGCTGGAGAGCTCTTTGAGGCTGCGGCCAGTCAGAGCAACCTGCGCTGCAAGCTGGAGTCCGGTCAGGACGCCGTCGCCAGTGGTGGCGAAGTCCGAGAAGATCACGTGGCCGGACTGTTCGCCACCCAGGTTGTACCCGCCGTCGCGCATTTCCTCCAGCACGTAGCGGTCGCCAACACCGGTCTCACGGATGGTGATGCCGGCCTCGCGGAGGGCAATCTTGAGGCCGAGGTTGCTCATGACCGTGGCCACAAGGATGTTGTCCTTGAGCTTTCCAGCGTCCTTGAGTGCCAGTGCCAGGATCGCCATGATCTGGTCGCCATCCACCTCGTTGCCTTCGTGGTCCACTGCCAGGCAGCGGTCAGCGTCGCCGTCGTGCGCTACACCGAGGTCCGCGCCGTGCTTGACTACAGCTTCTTTCAACGGACCCAAGTGTGTGGAGCCAACGCCCTCGTTGATGTTCAGGCCGTCAGGCTCAGCTCCGATGACCACCACGTCAGCGCCGGCGTCCTTGAACACCTGGGGCGAACAGCCACTGGCGGCACCATGGGCGCAGTCGAGGACTACCTTGAGGCCTTCAAGGCGCTTGGGCAGCGTGCCGAGCAGGTGCACTATGTATCTGTCCTCAGCGTCCGAGAACCGCTGGATGCGTCCGACGTCGGCGCCTACCGGGCGCTGCGGCTCTTTGCCCAGCTGCGCCTCAATGGCGTCCTCAACGTCGTCCGGCAGCTTCTGACCGCCCCTGGCGAAGAACTTAATGCCGTTGTCCGGGGCCGGGTTATGGGATGCCGACAGCATGACTCCGAAGTCGGCGTCGAGGTCCGCCACGAGGTAAGCAGCGGCAGGGGTGGGGAGCACACCGGCGTCGTAGACGTCGATACCGGAGCTGGAAAGCCCGGCCTCAACGGCGGCGGCAAGGAACTCGCCGCTGGCCCTGGGGTCCCGGGCGACCACGGCGCGCGGCCGCTTGCCATCAGTAGTGCGGTCATGGCCGAGTACGACGGCGGCTGCCTGCGCGAGCTGCATGGCCAGTTCGGCGGTGAGCAATCCGTTCGCGAGACCGCGGACGCCATCTGTTCCAAATAATCTAGACATCGGGTCAAGTTTAGACGACGTCAGGACACCACTGGTTCAACAAGTCGCCGAAGGGTCACCCGCGGCGCGGTCCCGGGCTACCGGACGGGGTTCTTAACGGCGAAAGCCCGCCCCGCCGAAACGGCGGAACGGGCTTTCGATACCCCTGTGGGGCGAAGCGGATTAACGCTTGGAGTACTGCTGAGCCTTACGTGCCTTCTTGAGACCGGCCTTCTTGCGCTCGATGACGCGGGCGTCACGGCTCAAGTAACCGGCCTTCTTGAGGGTGGCGCGGTTGTTGTCGACGTCGATCTCGTTCAGCGAGCGAGCAACGCCCAGACGCAGCGCACCGGCCTGGCCGGAGATGCCACCGCCGTGGATACGGGCGATGACGTCGTAGGCGCCTTCGAGATCAAGGATCTTGAAGGGCTCGTTGACGTCCTGCTGGTGCAACTTGTTGGGGAAGTAGTTGTCCAGCGTGCGGCCGTTGATGGTCCACTTGCCGGAGCCCGGTACAACGCGAACGCGTGCAACGGCTTCCTTGCGGCGGCCAACAGCTGCGCCGGCAACGGTCAGTGCCGGGCGCTCCTTCTTGGGAGCATCCTCGGCAGCGTTGCTGCTTTCAGAGGTGTAGCTGGTGAGGGTTTCCTCAGCCTCGACGGCTTCGGCGGTCAGTTCTTCGTTCTGAGCCACGGTTCTCCTTGTAATAAAAAGTTTAGTTGGTGGCCAGGACTACTGGGCGACCTGGGTGATTTCGAAAGTCTTCGGCTGCTGTGCAGCGTGGGGGTGCTCAGCGCCACGGTAGACCTTGAGCTTGCCCAACTGCTGTGCAGCGAGAGAGTTCTTGGGGAGCATGCCCTTGATGGCCTTCTCAACAGCGCGAACCGGGTTGGATTCCAACAGCTCGGCGTAGTTGACGGAGGTCAGGCCGCCCGGGTAACCGGAGTGGCGGTATGCGCGCTTCTGCTCCAGCTTGGCGCCGGTGAGGGCAACCTTTTCAGCGTTGATGATGATGACGAAGTCGCCCATGTCCATGTGGGACGCAAAGGTCGGCTTGTGCTTTCCGCGCAGCAGTGTTGCGGTCTGGCTGGCAAGACGACCAAGGACAACGTCGGTGGCGTCAATGACGTGCCACTGGCGGTTGATATCGCCGGGCTTCGGGGTGTACGTACGCACGGTTTTGCCTCGTTCTTGTTCTGGCGTTCATGTTTTAGGCGACACGCAGTGAGGCGTGTACCTACTATGTATGCGCTACCGGAGCAGAGGTGAGGGCTCTATGTACCAGTTATCCCAAGATCTCGATATGCCTCAGGAGTTAGCGATCCTGCAACTGGATCCCCCGGAAGGCATGTGTCATCGAGATAGGACACGCACAACGACTCTAAACAATACCGTCATCAGGGCGTCCGGGTCAAAATGGGGTAACCGCCCCTCGGGGTAGCGCAGCTGACCGGCACCGTACCAAGGGAGAAATATGACCGATGGCCCCGGCCTCTTGCTCCTTCTTGCGGTCCTTGGGCTGATGCTTAGCCCGGCTGCTGAGCTCATGATCGCGCGCACACTGCCGCGGCTCGGCAGCCTCCCTGCCCGTAAGGTCCGGATCACGACGGCGATGGTCACCGCGCTGCTGTTTGGCTTGCTTGCGTGGCGTTTTGGTTTTTCGCCGGAGCTGCCGGCATTTCTTTTCCTGGCGCTCCTGGGTGTGCAACTTTCACGGATTGATTTCACTCTGCATTTGCTGCCCAACCCCCTTGTAGTGACTCTTCTGGGTGGCGGCTTTCTGCTCTTACTTATTTCCTCAGCCCTCACTCCGGGCTGGGTGGACCTGCTCAGAGCACTGGCCGGAGGGGCCATCCTGTTCGCGGGCTACCTAATTCTCGGACTTATTTCGCCGGGAAGCCTCGGAATGGGCGATGTGAAGCTCGCAGCACCCTTGGGACTGTACTTGGGGTACTTGGGTTGGGGGCAAGTACTCCTCGGGGGGCTACTGGGATTCGTGGTGGGCGGGGTGCTCACGGTGCTGATGTTGCGGCTGCGACGCGCTGATACGCCAGCAGAAACGGCGCATGGACCCGCAATGGTCGCAGCAGCGCTGGGCGTCGCTTTCTTCATGAACTAAGCATTGGTTAGTACGCCCTTACTCCGCCTTTAGAGTGCCACGCAAATAATAAGGCTTCTTTGCAAAGCAAGTAGTTTCCGCCTGTTTCGGCGTCGAAACTGAGTACTTAACGTCTCCAGGCTTGGCCACCAAGTAATGGGTCCTCATTGAAATCGAGTACGACTACGCATTGTGGCCTACGCATGCACTGGTGAATTCTTATCTCATCGAATTCCGAACGGCCGTAGGTAACAAAGGGCAGTTCGGATCTCAAGCGAATTACCGTTCGCTATTTCTTATTTATCATTCGCTAAATCAAGTTTCATTCTGGGAAGGATTTTCCAATGTCATCTCTCATGGTTTCAGTTATCTCATTCATCGCCGGCGTCAAGGACCGCTTCACCTCCGAGGAGAAGGGCGCCACAGCTGTTGAATACGGTCTGCTCGTGGCCCTGATCGCGGCAATTATCGTCGGCACTGTTCTCACGTTGGGCCAAGACGTCCTGAAAGGCTTCGAAACCGTCGAAAAGGCTTTGCCGTAACCCCCACCGGCCGGCTTCACTACCGATCCCGGGCCGGCTGCCCCGATGCTCTCATCGGCTGCAGCCGGCCCGGACTCGTTTTCTGGGAGTTGCTATGAGATTCAAAGCTAAGAAGAGTACAGCGCTCACGCGACGGCGCTCTACCGTAAACAGCCAGTCTGGCGCGGTAGCTGTTGAATTCGCGCTTGTACTACCGATATTCCTCGTCCTGGTACTTGGGATTTTTGAGTTCGGCCGGGCTTTCAACATCCAGATTTCATTGTCTGAAGCCGCTCGGGAGGCCGCACGCTACGCAGCCATTCACCAGTCGGAGTCCGGCTATGCGGTGGGCGATGCCCAAGCCGCCGGTGTGGCCGCCGCGCCTTCAGTCGATCTGGACCCTGGCGACATCTCCATCGCTTCAACAGGAACCAGCCCTTGCAACGTGGAAGTCAACATCGCCTACAGCACGCCGTGGATGACCGGCTTTCCCGGGCTTGTGCCTGGAATGCCGGCTGAACTCGCTGTCTCAGGGACGGGAGTCATGCGATGTGGCGGCTGAAGCACGATGATCCCGAACGCGGTGCCGTCGCTCCTATGACTGCCATGCTAATGGTGGCCTTGCTGGGCATGACAGCTTTCGCCGTAGATGTGGCCATGATGTACTCCGAACACGCCCAGCTGCAGAATGGTGCCGACTCATCAGCCATGGGCATCGCCCAGGCTTGCGCTACTAATGCCAGCTCAGCCGATTGCGCTGGTCCCACTTCCGCCGCAACATCCTTGGCCGGGCTGAACGCCCTCGACGGCGTCAGCAACGCACCAGTGGCCACGGTAAATCTGAGCACCGGAACCGTGGACGTCACCACCCAGTCCCGGAACACCTCCGGTGATAACCACTTCAGCTTGGTGTTCGCCCGGGCACTGGGCGTTCAGACGGCGGACATCAAGGCCTCCGCCCGGGCCAAATTCGGCGGCTTTTCCGCTACTGACGCCATACCTCTGACGTTCTCGCAGTGCGAGTCGGACCCCGCCTTCACCAAGGGCTTGCAGTTCTTCCCTGTTCACGGCACCACTCTCGCGGATGACCCTAAGTACACCTGCAAGCACAAATCGTCCTCCGGTTTTGAGCTTCCGGGTGGCTTTGGCTGGCTCAAGCACCCTGGCTCAACCTGCAATGTTCATCTTGACATCGACGATCCATGGATCGAGGCCAACGAGGGCGCGGATTTCGATTCAACCTGCGCATCCGCTTTCGCCTCCTGGGAGGCAAAGCTCAAAGCGGGCAAGCCTGTGCAGCTCCTCATTCCGATTTTCGACACCGCTTGCCCTTTGAAAAAGGGCAAGGGTACGAATCCCTGTGCTTTATCGCCGTACACGAAATCGTTTAAAATCGAGGCTTTTGCCCAGATTTCGCTCAGGGGATGGCATTTGACGGGTGGTGGCACGGACTACATGACTTCTGATGCGGCTACCCTTCAATCCTCCTTGAAACTCAAGAACAGTGACACGGGCTTGTACGGCACCTTCATCAAGAAAGTAAGTCTGACGGAGGCCGCGACTCTGGGCGGCCCAACCACGTACGGCGCCTTGGGCGTCCAACTCACCGAGTAGTAACCAATCTGGGAGAAAACTCCATTGCACTAAAGGAGAAATCAAGTGAAAACTCGCCTACTGGGAGGCATAGTCGCGGTGGTGCTGGCAATAGTCGGCACGCTGCTACTGGTCACATACGTACAAGCAGCAGACGCACGGGCACAAAAGGACCTCCAGCCTGTTGACGTCCTCGTCGTTCAGAGTCAAGTCCCCGAGGGCTCGGATCTCCAGCAGATCAAGTCCGCTGTCAAGCTCACTTCCCTACCTTCGGCTTCTGTTCCCAACGGAGCGCTCAAGAGTCTGTCCGGGATGGAAGGCAAAGTCGCCGGAGCAGAGCTCATGCCCGGTGAGGCCTTGCTGGGAAACCGCCTGGTGGATCCCACCAGCCTGGCGGCTCCGGGTTCGGTCCCGGTGCCCGACGGTCTTCAAGAAGTTTCAGTTCAACTCGATGCCCAGCGTGTGGTGGGCGGGCGTCTGGCTGCCGGCGACACCGTGGGCGTCATGGTGCTGCTTGGCCAATCCGGGCAGGCCGAATCTGAGGCATCAGCGCAGCTCGTCTTCCACAAAGTCCTGGTGACCAGCGTTCAGCGGGCCACCGGGCGAAATAGCAATACAGCCCAGGCAAGCTCCGAGCAGGCCAATACCCAACTGCCGGAAGGTTCGTTCATCGTGACCCTGGCCCGTAGCGATCTGGACGCAACCAAGATTGTTTACGGCGCCAAGTACGGGGACATCTGGCTGACAAAAGAACCTGCAGAAGCTCAGGAAAGCGCACGCGTCACCATCAAGAAGGCAGAGGTACTCCAATGAGCCGCTTTCTAGTCATCACGGCTGATGTTGAGTTCGAAAGGCGCGTAAGGCAAGCAGCTTCGGGCATGCACGGCGACGTGCAGTCCATCATTGCCGATTACTTGCCGCAAGGCCCCGACGATGTCCTGCGCGTGTTGTCAGGTCAGCTGTTGGAAGTCCTTGTCCTTGGTCCCGGCCTGCAGGCAGAAGACGCCATTCGCCTGGCCAGTCTGTTCGACCTTCAGTATCCGGAGATCAGCGTAGTGCTCGCGTCGACGGATGCAGCCGAGGTGGCGCTGCCGGCAATGCGCGCAGGGATCCGTGACTTGTTGGAGCCGTCCGCGGATTCGGGCACCATTCGAGCGCTGTTGGAGCGTGCAAGCCTCGCAGCTGCCGGGCGTCGCAGGGGCTTGGGTGCACAAGTAGACGCAGGGCCACAGGGAGGGCGCATTATCGCGGTCATGTCGCCCAAGGGCGGAGTAGGCAAGACGACTATCTCAACCAACCTCGCTATTGGTTTGGGGCGTACCTCTCCCATGCGGGTGGTCATCGCCGATTTGGATCTCCAGTTCGGCGATGTTGCCTCCGGACTTCTCATAGACCCGGATAGGACAATCGCGGACGCTGTGACCGGCGCGGCAGTCCAGGACAGCATGGTGCTGAAGTCATATCTCTCTGTCCACCCTGCCGGGATTTATGCCCTCTGCGCACCCCGCAGCCCCTCCCAGATAGAACAGATATCGGCGGAACAGGTGGGGCACCTCCTGGAACAACTGGCCAGGGAATTCGACTACGTGATTGTGGATACTGCACCGGGCCTTGGTGAGAACGTCCTGGCTACTCTCGAACGTGCGTCCGATGTCGTATGGGTTTGTGGAATGGATATCCCGAGCATCAGAGGACTGCGGAATGGTCTTGAGATTCTGGACGAGATCGGGCTGGTCCCCGAACAGCGCCACGTTGTCCTGAACTTCGCCGACAAGCGCAGCGGGCTCACGTTGGTCGATGTGGAAGCAACCATTGGATGTCCGGTGGATGTCACCCTGCCACGGTCCCGTTCACTCCCCTACTCAACCAATCGTGGCATTCCTGTGCTGCAGGACGGAACAAAGGATGTCACGCTCCGCGGTCTCCGTCAGCTCGTGGAGCGGTTCAAGCCAGGTTGGGAAGAACGGCCGCACAAGCAGCTGCACCGAAGGGCGGTAGTCAAGTGAACCTCGCAAAACGCCTTCAGACTGTTCGGGGCCTGGAAGTTGAGACCCCGGGTACCTCAACATTGGGTGATCCGTGGGCAGGGCCAGCAACTCACACCCCTGACTACATCGCCGATTCAACGGGATCAGGAGGAACTACCGAGGACTCCAGCCAAGCGTTGTCGGCAGTCAAGGAACGCACCAGTTCAGCGTTGTTTGATCGTATGGGTTCCCGAATTTCAGACACCACACTGGATGAGGCGGAACTCCATCGTTACGTCAAAGAGGAACTCCGGGCCGTCATTGATGAAGACGACATTCCACTGACCTCCCAGGAGAGACAACGCCTGGTCCAGGAAATCGCTGACGACGTTCTTGGTCTTGGGCCGCTTCAGCGGTTCCTTGACGACAAGGACGTCACGGAGATTATGGTGAACGGTGCCGACAAGGTCTACGTGGAAATTGCCGGAAAACTTCACTTGACCAACGTCCATTTCAGCTCTGAAGAGCATCTTCGCCGAATCATTGAGCGGATTGTCTCTAAAGTTGGTCGCCGTATAGACGAGTCCTCTCCTCTGGTGGACGCACGGCTTTCGGACGGATCCCGAGTCAATGCGATTATTCCTCCGCTTGCCATCAATGGATCGTCACTGACGATTCGAAAGTTTGGCCGCGTTCCGCTGACAGCCCAGAATCTCATCCAGTTGGGAACCATGAGCCCGGAGATCACGGAACTGCTTCACGCTTGTGTGCAGGCTCGGCTGAACATCATCGTCTCTGGCGGTACTGGAACGGGAAAGACAACACTCCTGAACGTCCTCTCATCGTTTCTGCCTTCAGATGAACGCATCGTCACTATCGAAGACGCAGTAGAACTGCAGCTCCAGCAATCGCACGTTGTCCGGTTGGAAAGCCGACCAAGCAACATCGAGGGAAAGGGTGAGATTGCCATCCGGGACTTGGTGCGCAACTCACTGCGCATGCGCCCGGACCGGATCGTGGTGGGCGAAGTTCGTGGCGGCGAAGCCTTGGACATGCTGCAGGCCATGAACACCGGCCATGACGGCTCCATTTCCACAGTGCACGCCAACTCACCACGCGATGCGATCGCCCGCCTCGAAACGTTGGTGCTCATGGCTGGTATGGATTTGCCGCTCCGGGCCATCAGAGAGCAAATTTCGTCCGCGGTGAACCTGGTCGTACAAATTTCACGTTTACGCGATGGAACCCGTCGCATCACGCACGTGACTGAAGTTCAGGGCATGGAAGGTGACGTTGTCACCTTGCAGGATGCCTTCACCTTCGATTACTCAGCGGGCATGGACGCAAATGGTCGTTTCCTTGGCAAGCCGGTTCCTACAGGAGTGCGGCCACGGTTCGTAGATCACTTTGCGGATTTGGGTATCCATATCTCACCAGCCGTTTTCGGATCGATGGTGGCTGGCGGTGGACAGCGATGATCACCGCAACCAGCCCCCTGCTGCTCATCGGTGGGATACTCCTCGGAATTGCGGCTTTGGTCACCGGAATATTTCTCATCCCACGCTCGAGGAACTCGTCCATCGCTTTGTCGCGGAGACGTCCCAATGCCGGCAGCCAAAGTTCCGTACTGACCCGAGTCACTAATTCCGCCGTCGCGCTGGTTGATGGCTCCGTTTCGGCAACCCGTGCCTCAGGAACCAGAATTCTGCTGGAGCAGGCGGGCTCCAGGATGCGGCCGGCTGACTACGTGCTGTTTGTCATCTGCGCTACATTCACTGGCGCCGTCGTCGGCTTCATCCTGGGTGGCCTCCTGGTGGGAGTACTTTTCGGAATCGTAGTGCCCATCGGTTCACGCATGGTTTTGAGCTTCATGACATCCCGACGCAGGGCGCAGTTCGAAGCTCAGCTGGGTGACACCCTGCAAATGCTGTCCGGCAGCATGCGGGCCGGCCATAGTCTACTCCGGGCTGTCGATGCTGTGGCTCTGGAGGCACAGTCACCTACCAAGGAAGAGTTTGCCAGGATCGTAGGAGAAGTACGTCTGGGGCGCGATCTACGCCACGCGCTCCTGGATGCGGCCTCGCGTCTCCACAGCGAGGACTTCCTTTGGGCTACGCAGGCTGTCGAAATTCACCGTGAAGTGGGGGGCGACTTGGCCGAGGTATTGGACCAGGTGGCTGAAACGATTCGCGAGCGATCTCAAATAAAGGGCCAAGTGCGGGCACTCAGCGCGGAAGGCCGGCTTTCTGCGTATGTGCTCATAGCGCTGCCGACCGGCATGTTTTTGTACCTCAGCCTCGCCAACGGGACGTACATCCAACCCCTCTTCACGCATCCCGTGGGCTGGATCATGCTGGTGGTTGCCGTGGTCCTTCTAGGCTTGGGCTCGTTTTGGCTCAGCCGTGTCGTCAAGATCAAGTTCTAGGGAGTAACCATGAGTGCTATTGCATGGGTATCCGTCGCATTAATCGTAGTTCCCATCGCCTTTATGGCGTGGGCCTTCATTTCAGTGGACCGTACCGGCCTTGCGACCGTTCGCACCAACTTGAGTCGAAGCGCCGGAATGGCCACCGATTTGGGTGCACAGGCGTCATCATTCAACCTGCATCGCCTAGGCGCCAAGCTGACCCCCAAGGGATACACCATCTGGCTGGACAAGTTGCTGGCAAGGTTGGGCCGACCAGCAGGTATGCCCCTTGGACGCCTCCTGATCGTCAAACCGGCGCTGGCCCTGGGAGCAGGACTCGTGGGACTGTTGTTCTTTCTGAGAGCCCCGTCGGGCCAGGGTTTCCTGTTGTACCTGGCCGCAGTGTTGCTGGTGTACTTCCTCCCTGACCTGCTCATCCACGGCCGCGCTGCCGAACGGCAGAAAGCCATCCAGACTGAGTTACCCAATACTCTGGACCAGATGCTGATCTCCGTCGAGGCCGGCCTTGGTTTTGAAGGAGCCATGTCCAGGGCCGGGCAGAATGGCTCGGGACCGCTGGCCATGGAAATGCTTCGAACACTGCAGGACATGCAGGCAGGACGCAGCCGCAAGGAAGCTTACGTTGCTCTGGCCGAGCGTGTGGACGTCCATGACCTCAGGGCATTTGTCGGGGCCATAGTTCAAGCCGACACCTACGGGATCGCGATTGCGAATGTCCTGCGGACGCAAGCCAAGCAAATGCGTATCAGGCGACGCCAAAGGGCTGAAGAGCAGGCGATGAAACTGCCGGTAAAGGTTCTTTTCCCCTTGATGTTCTGCATCCTGCCAGTACTGTTCATCGTCATCATGGGTCCGGCCGTCATCAATGTGATGAGTAATTTAGCCGGTACATTTTAGGGCTCTGGCGTTCTGCCCTACAGACCGGCACTTCGCGGATCCCAGACCACGAGGTGCCACAACGGCCCCCTTCCGGTACCCAGAGCCGGGAGGGGGTCCTCCCATGTCCTGACAAGTTGCATTGTCGCGATCGGAAAGAGTTATGCGCGTCGGGCCCGCGTCAGTTCGGCCCGGGCCAGCAGATCGCTATCCGAAGGGTACGCAACTTCTTCCAGCACCAGAGGGTGCGGTGCAGCAAGAACGGACTTGGCATCGCGCTGACGCTCCAGGAGGCGCGAGTACAGCCACGCAGGAGTTTCCAAGCCCTCCCCCACACGCAAGGCGGAACCTACAAGGGACCGCACCATGTTGTGGCAAAACGCATCAGCCTGAACGGTGGCAACAATGACGCCGTCGCTGGCACGGGCAAACGAGAACTCTTGCAGCTCACGGATGGTGGTGGCGCCTTCGCGCGGCTTGCAGTATGAACGGAAATCCTGAAGCCCCAGCAGCGAACGCGCACCGGTATTCATGTGCGCAACGTCCAAGGGCGCTTTGTGCCACAATGTGATGCCACGCAGAACAGGGTCCCAGCGTTCAGGACCGTCTGCAATCCGGTAACTGTACCTTCGCCACAGGGCCGAAAAGCGAGCGTCAAAACCTTCCGGCGCCAGACCGGCGTCGTGCACTTCAACAGCTCCGGTAAGGTCACCGAGAATCCGGCTCAATGCGCCGCGGAGCCGCCTCAAGAGCGCGACGCCGGGATCAAGTTCGTGCCCACGCGGCAGTGAGAGCCACTCGGCTTCGCTCAGGTCCAGGTGAACCACTTGGCCGCGGGCGTGTACGCCGGCGTCAGTGCGACCGGCAACGGTGACGCGAACTGGTCGCTGCATAAGGAGCGCCAAAGCCTCTTCAAGGGATCCTTGAACGGTCCGAAGACCCGGCTGCAGAGCCCACCCGTTGAAAGGGCCACCGTCGTACGAAAGATCAAGCCGGACACGCAAAAGCCCGCCGCCCCCCAAAACGGGGGCAGCGGGCTTTTGTTCGTTCATAGACTTAAGTCTACTGGGAAGAATTCAGTGAATTACTTCTTGTCCTCAGCGGCCGGAGCCTCTTCGGTTTCAGCAGCTTCAGCTTCCGGAGCCTCAGCCTCAGCGGCCGGAGCCTCTTCGGTTTCAGCAGCTTCGGTCTCTACAACCTCTTCCTCAGCAGCCGGAGCTTCGGCAGCCGGAGCAGCCTTGGCAGCAGCGGCGGTTGCTTCAGCAACAACAGCCTGCTTGGGGGAAACCGGCTCGAGAACGAGCTCGATGACAGCCATGGGAGCGTTGTCGCCCTTGCGGTTGCCGATCTTGGTGATGCGGGTGTAGCCACCATCGCGGTTGGCAACGGCGCCGGCGATGTCGGTGAACAGCTCGTGGACAACGCCCTTGTCGCTGATCAGGCCGAGAACGCGGCGGCGGGAAGCGAGGTCGCCACGCTTGGCGAAGGTGACCAGACGCTCTGCGTACGGCTTAAGGCGCTTGGCCTTGGTAACCGTGGTGGTGATGCGCTTGTGCTCAAAGAGAGCAGCTGCCAGGTTCGCGAGCATCAGGCGCTCGTGAGCCGGGCCGCCTCCGAGGCGCGGACCCTTAGTGGGGGTAGGCATAGTTATTTCTCCTGTTATGTAAGCCGGTCAGGTCCATCGCTGGACCCGGCGGCCAAGATCTGCTGTTTAGAGCTCGTCGTCGCTGAACGCGGCGTCGTCCTCTTCGATGGCTGCGGCGCGGGCTGCGAGATCGAAACCGGGAGGGGAGTCCTTGAGGGACAGACCCAGTTCCACGAGCTTTGCCTTGACCTCGTCAATGGACTTCGCACCGAAGTTACGAATGTCCATCAGGTCAGCCTCGGAGCGGGCAACGAGTTCACCCACGGTGTGGATGCCCTCACGCTTGAGGCAGTTGTAGGAACGGACGGTGAGGTCCAGATCCTCGATCGGCAGAGCCATGTCAGCTGCCAGGGCAGCGTCCGTCGGCGACGGGCCAATCTCGATACCTTCAGCTGCGGTGTTCAGCTCACGAGCCAGACCGAACAGTTCCACCAAGGTGGTGCCTGCGGAAGCAACAGCATCGCGCGGGGCGATGGCCTGCTTGGTCTCGACGTCGACAATGAGCTTGTCGAAGTCGGTGCGCTGCTCAACACGGGTAGCTTCCACGCGGAAAGTTACCTTCATGACCGGCGAGTAGATCGAGTCAACCGGAATACGGCCGATCTCGGAGTCGCCGGACTTGTTCTGAGCTGCCGAAACGTAGCCACGGCCGCGCTCGATGGTCAGTTCGAGTTCGAACTTGCCCTTCGAGTTCAGTGTGGCAATGTGCAGATCCGGGTTGTGGAATTCGACGCCGGCCGGCGGAGCGATGTCCGCGGCGGTGACGACTCCGGGGCCCTGCTTGCGCAGGTAAGCAACAACCGGCTCATCGTGCTCGGAGGAAACCGAAAGGTTCTTGATGTTCAGGATGATCTCGGTGACATCTTCCTTGACACCCGGAACCGTGGTGAACTCGTGCAGCACGCCATCGATCCGGATGCTGGTTACAGCGGCACCGGGGATGGAGGAGAGCAGGGTACGGCGGAGGGAGTTTCCGAGGGTGTAGCCGAAGCCCGGCTCCAACGGTTCAATGATGAAACGGGAGCGGTTCTCGGATACAACTTCTTCAGACAGGGTGGGGCGCTGTGCAATGAGCACTTAGGTTTCCTTTCGGCGAGCATCCGCTATATGACGCAACACAGGTGGTGGAAATCGGCTTCGGTTTCCAGCCTGACCAGCCGGGCCATGCTGATGGATGATCGAAACCATCCATAGCAGGCCCGGCCGGTCAGGCGGGGAAGACCTAATTAGACGCGGCGGCGCTTCGGCGGGCGGCAACCGTTGTGGGCGCTGGGGGTGACGTCCTGGATGGAGCCAACCTCGAGGCCAGCGGCCTGAAGCGAACGGATAGCGGTTTCGCGTCCGGATCCCGGGCCCTTGACGAATACGTCAACCTTGCGCAGACCGTGCTCCTGAGCGCGCTTTGCAGCAGCTTCGGCAGCCATCTGGGCAGCGAACGGGGTGGACTTACGGGAGCCCTTGAAGCCAACCTCACCGGCGGAAGCCCATGAGATTACAGCACCGTTCGGGTCCGTGATGGACACGATGGTGTTGTTAAAGGTGCTCTTGATGTGCGCCTGGCCAAGCGCAATATTCTTCTTATCCTTGCGACGCGGCTTACGAACCGCTCCACGAGTCTTCGGGGGCATTGTTTCTCCTACAGAAAGTTATCGGGGGAAAACCGGATCAATCCCGAGGGATTAACGTCCGGCCTTCTTCTTGCCGGCGACGGTGCGCTTCGGGCCCTTACGGGTACGAGCGTTGGTCTTCGTACGCTGTCCGCGTACGGGCAGGCCCTTGCGGTGGCGCAGGCCTTCGTAGCTGCCGATCTCTACCTTGCGGCGGATGTCAGCGGCTACCTCGCGGCGAAGGTCACCCTCAACCTTGTAGTTGCCTTCAATGTAGTCACGCAGCTGGACCAGCTCGGCGTCAGTCAGGTCCTTGACGCGAACGTCAGCGCTGATGCCGGTGGCAGCCAGGGTTTCGTGTGCACGGGTCTTGCCCACGCCGTAGATGTAAGTAAGCGCAATTTCCAACCGCTTTTCGCGGGGAATGTCTACGCCAGCGAGACGAGCCATAGTGGCAGTACTCCTTGAATAAACCGGAGGTCGTAGGCAGTACACCCACACGTTCAGTGTGGCCCCAGCCTCCGACCGGGGGTTCGCTGACCAGGCTCTGTAATGCAGTCCTGGCACAGCTTGTGCTGCCTTTATTTACTTGCGTGGGCTAGCAGCCCAGGTTTGTCCTTGCGGACGCATATTCCCGAAGGGGGAATTAGCCCTGGCGCTGCTTGTGGCGCGGGTTCTCGCAGATCACCATGACCCGGCCGTTACGGCGGATCACTTTGCACTTGTCGCAGATCTGCTTGACGCTCGGCTTGACCTTCATGGCGTTCCTTTGCGTGTTTTGCAGTTGATCTGCTGGAGCGGCTTAGGCACTATTGCCTTGCCGCCCAGCAATTTACTTGTAGCGGTAGACGATACGACCACGTGTGAGGTCGTATGGGCTCAGCTCAACCACTACCCGGTCCTCGGGGAGGATTCGAATGTAGTGCTGTCGCATCTTCCCAGAGATGTGTGCGAGAACGACGTGCTTATTGGTGAGCTCAACACGAAACATCGCATTGGGCAGCGCCTCAGTCACAACGCCCTCGATCTCAATGACCCCGTCCTTCTTGGCCATATCCTCCGCTAACTGTTGTTTGCCGCCGTCCTTCAGTTAGGCACCGAAGATCCAGCGGACGTTTTTTGTTTGCTTGGCCCTCTTGGAACCACGACACTAAAAAGGGCGTGGCTGCACAGACAACCAACAAATAACTCTACGCCAATGAAGCCGGAAAGTTAAATCCGTCCATGGTAGCGCACCTGTCTCCAGCCGTCACTCCCCCGCTGGCCGATAAGCCGGAAAGTCCCCTGCCGCCGTCGAGACGCTTTCCGCCGCAAGCACGCCATCCAGAATGGCCAGTCGAGCGGCTTCCGCCGCGGCGCTTTGGAGCGTTATGAGCGAGACTTGCCGCGCCTGTTCGGTACTTCGGTCAAGCTCGACGGCGCCGGTCGCCAGGGCGAAAACGGTGTCACCGTCCGCCAAAGTATGGGACGGATCCAACGCCCGCGCCAGCCCCGCATGCCCGGCACTGGCAGTCCGCTTGCACTCAGCCGCATCCAGGACAGCATTCGTCGCGATCACCACAAGCGTGGTGTTGAGTCCCTGCTGTTCCGCTTGCGGGTCTGCGACCCTCTGCGCGCTCGGTCGTTCCTCCCTTAGACGCGCGCTGCCGGGTCCCAGCCCCACCGGCGATCCCAGGGCATTGACGATGGCAATGGCCCCCACAATCACCCCGCCATCAAGAGTGATGGACGACGTACCAATCCCGCCCTTGTACTGCCCACGCGCAACAACGGCACCGGTACCGGCTCCCACGTTTCCACGCTCGACGGCGGCGTGGTCACCTGAGGCGAAGGCCTCGGCGGCTGCCTGGTAACCCATGTCCGCGCCGGGCCGGGCTTTGACGTCGCCACCCCGCCCGAGGTCGAAGATGGCAGCAGCGGGAACAATCGGCACCACGGTCCCCGGAACGGCGAACCCCCTGCCCTGCTCCTCACACCACAGCTGCGCCCCGCCAGCCGACGCCAACCCAAAGGCACTGCCCCCTGTCAACACCACAGCGTCCACGGTGGATACCAATGTTGTGGGGTCCAGCGCATCAGTCTCATGAGTCCCCGGCCCCCCGCCCCGAACATCCACGGACCCTACCGTGCCCACAGGAGGAAGCACCACGGTCACCCCGGACAACCACCCCTCCCCCATCTTCTGCACATGCCCGACCCGTACCCCGGCAACATCGGTGATCGAACCCATGGCTCCATTCTCCACCTTGGGACCCAAACAAACTGCGGTCGGGCTGGACCCCGGCAGCGCGCGTCTAAGGGAGGCACGACCGAGCGCGCCGAGGGGTTCAGCCCGACCGCAGGGTGGGGCCCAGCGCCAAAGTGGGAGCCAAGCCTCAAGTACGAACACCCGAGTAACACCGAGTAAACGGGCTTGGAAGTGTAAGCCAACTATCGCTACGGGGCCCTCTTTTGGCTAAAACAGTGGCTTTCGGTGTGGTGAGCTAGGCCTGTCTTCGCCGCCCCGGCAAGGGAGCTGGCACCCCCATATTCGCCTGAAATCGTGAGTGACTCATGTGTACGCAACAGATTCACAGCAGCAGTGCTGCGCCCGCAGGCAGGCCCGAGCCTGCGGTTCCGCCCATCCGGGCAGTCAGACCGGCTCAGGACAGAAGGGGCTGGTCCGGCCGTAGCCGCAGGGACTTCCTGGTCTTCCTCGCCATGGCCTTGCCGAACCTCCTGCTGATCGGCACCTTTACGTATTGGCCATTGATCAACAACATCTACTACTCCACTTTGGATTGGACCCTCGGCTCTGCTTCGGCCACGGTGGTGGGCTTGCAGAACTATGTCACTTTCTTCACCAGTGAGGATGCTCCCAAGGTCCTTGGTACTACTGCCATCTTCACGCTGGTGACGGTGGGCGGTTCCATGGTCCTTGGTCTGTTGGTTGCCCTGGCCTTCAATTCCAAGGTCCGCGGCACCACGTTTGCCCGGTCTGCTGTGTTCGCGCCGTATGTACTGTCCGGTGTGGGAGTTGGTTTGGTGTGGTTGTTCATTTTCGATCCCGGCTATGGAGTACTCACCTGGATGCTGCGCGGCTTTGGCCAGCAGAGCCCGCAGTGGATTAATGATCCCCAGCTTTCGTTGGTGATGGTGATCGTTGTGTATGTCTGGAAGAACCTGGGCTACTGCGCCGTGGTTTACCTGGCCGGGCTGCAGTCATTGCCACGCGACGTCATGGAGGCCGCCGCGCTGGATGGTGCCAACAGCGCACGGAGGTTTTTCAGCATCTCCATGCCGTTGCTTTCACCCACCACGTTCTTCCTGCTGATCACCACCATGCTGAGTTCCTTGCAGGCGTTTGACCTTATCCGCATCATGACTCCGCTGGGCAACGGCACCAGCACCTTGATTTATGAGGCTTACCTTCAGGCGTTCGGTGCGTACAACCGGGCCGGTTATTCAGCAGCAATTTCGGTGGTCCTCTTCGTGATCCTGCTGATCATCACTGTTTTGCAACTGCGGTTCGTTGAGCGAAAGGTCCACTACTCATGAGCGCGCCCTCACCCGCCGTCGTCGTTGATCCCGCACGGGAGGCCCCGCGGCAGGCCGCCGAGCATGACCGGCCGCGCCCTCTGTCCGCAACCAATGTCCTCCAGACCATAGCGACGGGCTACGTTCCCTTGATCATCGCCACGCTTGTGGTGTTCCTCCCGCTGCTCTGGATGTTGCTGAGTTCCTTCAAGCAACCCGGCGAGATCGTCACCATGGACCTGAAGATCCTTCCGGAGTCATTGAACCTGGAGAACTACGCCACAGCGATGACCACTGTTCCGTTCGCACAGTTCTTTGCCAACAGCCTGATCGTCACGGTGGTGGGTTCCACCATCAAGGTCATTCTGGCCATCCTGACGGCGTACGCGTTGGTGTTTGTTCGCTTCCCGTTCAAGAACGTGATCTTCGTGCTGATCCTGGTAGCACTCATGGTCCCCGCGCAGGTCTCCATCCTGCCCAACTACATCCTGATCGCCGGCATGGGTGGGAAGAACACGTTGTGGGGCATCATCCTGCCAGGTCTGGGGACGGCATTTGGCACGTTCCTGCTGCGTCAACATTTCCTGACGTTGCCGCCGTCCATTCTGGAAGCGGCCGAAATAGACGGAGCGGGCCACTGGCGGCGGCTATGGCAGATCATCGTGCCGGTCTCAGTGCCGTCGATCGCCACGGTGGCACTGGTCACCGTGGTCAGTGAATGGAACGACTACATCTGGCCGCTCATCATCACTGATCGTCCGGAAACCATGACGCTGCCCGTGGGCCTCACTTTGCTGCAGAATTCCGAGGGCAACGGCGCCGGCTGGGGAATCCTCATGGCCGGAGCGGTTTTGGTGATCGTTCCCATCCTGCTGGTGTTCGCAGCGCTCCAGCGCTACATCGTTGCCGGACTGACCCAAGGCAGTGTCACCGGCTGAACTTCTCCAACCGCACCATTCGCATCGAAGCACTTTATTGAGAGGAAACACCATGCGCACCAACCTTGACCGCCGCCACTTCCTGGGGCTGGCAGGCCTCGGAGCCGGAGCTGCGGCCCTCGCCGCATGCGGCGGGCCATCGACGGCGGGCACGGCAGAGGCCGTGGACACCACAACGATCGACTTCAGCGGCGTAAAGCCCGCCGCGTCCATCGACTTCTGGACCAACCACCCGGGCAAGTCCCAGGACGTGGAGAAGGCGATCATCGAGAAGTTCCATGCCAAGTTCCCTGACATCAAAGTCAACCTGGTGACGGCCGGCGCCAACTATGAAGAGATCGCACAGAAGTTCCAAACCTCCCAGGCAGCCAAGACGGGCCTGCCGGGATTGGTGGTCCTCTCGGACGTCTGGTGGTTCCGCTATTACTCCAACGGCAGCATCATCCCCATTGACGGCTTGGTGAAGCAGCTGGATATCAAGATCGACGACTTCCAGAAGTCCTTGGTGGATGACTACAAGTACGAAGACAAGCAGTGGGCACTCCCCTATGGCCGGTCCACGCCGCTGTTCTACTACAACAAGGATCATTTCAAGGCCGCCGGACTTCCGGACCGAGCCCCTGCCACATGGCAGGAGTTCGCAGAGTGGGCACCTAAGCTGAAGGCCACCTCGGGCGCGCAGTACGCATACATCTACCCTGCCCTTGCCGGTTACGCCGGCTGGACCCTGCAGAACAACCTCTGGGGCTGGGGTGGCAGCTGGTCCAAGGATTGGGATATCACCTGTGACTCTCCTCAGTCCGTGGCCGCGCTGCAGTGGGCGCAGGATTCGATCTACAAGGACGGCTGGGCCGGCGTCTCCTCCAAAGAAGCGGCAGACGACTTCGCCGCCGGGATCACTTCGTCCACTATTTCCTCCACTGGCTCTCTGTTGGGCGTCTTGAAGGCGGCCAAGTTCAACGTGGGAGTCGGTTTCCTGCCCGGCGGCCCGGAGGCACCCAGCGGAGTCTGCCCCACGGGCGGTGCCGGCCTGGGCATTCCCAGCGGCATCAGCAAGGAAGAACAGCTGGCCGCAGCGACGTTCCTCAAGTTCATGACTGAGCCAGAGAACACGGCCGCTTTCTCGGCAGCCACCGGCTACATGCCCACCAGGCTCTCTGCCGACATGTCGTCCGTCCTTGCAACAACACCACAGATCAAGACGGCCATGGATCAACTGGCGGCAACCAAGGTCCAGGACAACGCACGGGTATTCCTGCCGGGTGCCGATCAGGAAATGGCAAAGTCAGCGGCCAAGATCCTCACGCAACAAGGCGACGTACAAGCAACCATGACCGAGCTGAAGAAAACCCTTGAGGGCATTTACACCAAGGATGTGAAGCCCAAGCTGAAGGCATAACCGCTTCGGAACCGCTTCAGAACAAGAAAGAGCCGGGCTGCTTTTGCGGCCCGGCTCTTCTCTTGCAGTTGTTACGGGATAGGCACGGGCACGACGCCGAGCGGCGCCAGCTGCCCGGCGCCTCCATCCGGGGCGGACAGCACCCAGATGCCCTTGTCATGGACAGCCACGGAATGCTCCCACTGGCAGGACCGCTTGCCGTCGGTGGTCACCACAGTCCAGTCGTCGTCCAGTGTTGCGGTCTCGATGTCACCACGGACCAGCATGGGTTCAATGGCCAGGCACAGGCCGGGCCGGATCTTGGGGCCACGGTGGCCGGTCCGATAGTTCAAGACGTCCGGGGCCATGTGCATCTCGGAGCCGATGCCGTGGCCCACGTAGTCTTCCAGGATGCCCAACGGCTTCCCTGGGACCGAGGAAACGTAGTCATCAATTGCGTTTCCGATGTCGCCCACAAACTTGCCCTTGGCGAGTGCTGCAATGCCGCGCCACATAGCTGCTTCAGTCACGTCGGAGAGACGCTGGTCTTCCGGATCCGCGGTACCCACTATCACGGTCCTGGCGGAGTCGGAATGCCAACCGTCAACTATGCAGCCTCCGTCAATGGAGATGATGTCGCCATCATTGAGGACCTTGCCGCCCGGGATGCCGTGGACCACTTCCTCATTGACCGAAGTGCAGATGGTGGCCGGGAAGCCGTGGTACCCGAGGAAGTTGGATTTTGCTCCGGCATCATTGAGCACCGCGGCGAAGACGTCGTCCAGGTCCTTGGTGGTGACACCCGGCTTGGCCGCCGCAACGGCAGCGTCGAGTGCACGGCTCAGCACAAGGCCGGCCTGG
This sequence comes from Arthrobacter sp. 9V, assembly GCF_902506065.1. GTDB lineage: Bacteria > Actinomycetota > Actinomycetes > Actinomycetales > Micrococcaceae > Arthrobacter. The sequence continues at coordinate 1,218,168 of NZ_LR732912.1, read as the reverse complement.
TGCATGGTGCGCATCTGCTCGTTGGTTTTGTATTCAATGCGGGGCTGACCGAACGCCATGATCTCCTCTGGAAGGTTTGCTGTAGAGGCCGAACCGGCCCCCTGCTTCAACCATTTTCCCGTACCGGGAAGCGTGGCCGAAATTCAGATGCTGGGTGGAAAAGGAAAAGGGTGCGTCCCGCACTCACAGTACGGGACACACCCCTCACTCCAACGCCGGATGAACGGCTATGTGGAGAACTACTAAACAGCCTTGGCTGACTCGATGGCCGTCAGCACACGGTCGGTAACTTCATCGATACCGCCGATGCCATCAACCTGCGTGAGGATGCCACGCTCGGCGTACTTGGCCACGACTGCCTCTGTCTGCTCGTGGTAGAGATCCAGACGGTGACGGATGACGGTTTCGTTGTCATCCGAACGGCCCGTTTCCTTGGCACGGCCAAGGAGGCGGGCTACCAGCTCTTCATCATCAGCGGTCAGCTGGAGCACGACGTCGAGCTCCTGCTCACCCTCAGCGAGGATCTGGTCCAGGTAGTCAACCTGTGCGGTGGTGCGCGGGTAACCGTCCAGCAGGAAGCCGTTCTCGACGTCGCTCTGGCTCAGTCGGTCGCGAACCATGTTGTTCGTGACGCTGTCCGGAACGAAGTCGCCGGCATCCATGTACTTCTTGGCTTCAATGCCCAAAGGCGTTTCGCCCTTGACGTTGGCACGGAAGATGTCGCCGGTGGAGATGGCGACTACGCCGAGGCGCTCGGAAATCCGCTCAGCCTGTGTACCCTTGCCCGAACCGGGAGGTCCAATGATCAGCATTCTCGTCATCGCAAAAGCCCTTCGTAGTGACGTTGTTGTAGCTGCGCATCAATCTGCTTGACGGTCTCCAAGCCAACACCCACCATGATCAGAATTGATGTGCCACCGAACGGGAAGTTCTGGTTGGCGTTGATCAGGACGAGTGCAACCAAAGGAATCAATGCCACGAAGCCCAAGTAGAGGGCTCCAGGCAAGGTGATCCTGGAAAGCACGTACTGCAGGTAGTCCGCGGTCGGTTTACCCGCCCGGATGCCCGGAATAAACCCGCCGTACTTCTTCATGTTGTCCGACACTTCTTCAGGGTTGAAGGTGATGGCTACGTAGAAGTAGGTGAAGAACACAATCATGGCGAAATAGAGTGCCATGTAGATGGGGTGGTCGCCACGGGTGAGGTTGTTGTTGATCCACTCAACCCACGGGGCCATCTGCTCCCCTGGCGCCGGCTGGTTGAACTGCGAAATCAGCCCGGGCAGGTACAGCATGGAGGAAGCGAAGATGACAGGCACGACGCCGGCCATGTTCACCTTGATGGGAATATACGTGCTGGTGCCGCCGACTGTGCGGCGTCCGATCATCCGTTTGGCGTACTGAACGGGAACACGGCGCTGCGACTGCTCCACAAAGACCACCAAGGCCACGGTAAGCAGCCCCACGGCCAGAACGATGAAGAACGTTCCCGGGCCCTTTGACGTCCAGATGGAACCCAGCGAGCCGGGGAAGCTTGCAGCGATCGAGGTGAAGATCAGCAGCGACATGCCGTTGCCCACACCCTTTTCGGTGACCAGCTCACCCATCCACATGATGAGGCCGGTGCCGGCCGTCAAGGTGATGATGATGAGGATGGTGGTGATGATGCTCTCATCAGGGATGATGGGCAGGTTACAGCCCGGAAGCAACTGACCGGATCGGGCCAGCGACACCAGGGTGGTGGCGTTCAGCAGGCCGAGGGCGATGGTGAGGTACCGGGTGTACTGCGTCAACTTTGACTGACCGGAGGCGCCTTCTTCATAGAGCAGCTGGAACCGGGGAATGACTACCCGGAGCAGCTGCACAATGATGCTCGCCGTGATGTAGGGCATGATGCCCAAGGCAAACACTGAAACCTGCAGCAACGCGCCGCCGCTGAACAAGTTCACCAGCTGGTAGATGCCCTGCGAGGTGTCACCGGTGTTCAAGCATTGCTGGACATTCTGGTAGTTCACACCAGGCGAGGGGATGAAAGCTCCCAAGCGGAAGATTGTGATGATTCCCAGCGTGAACAACAACTTGCGTCGCAAATCAGGCGTCCGAAACGCCCGGCCGAATGCGCTTAGCAAGCGTCCTCCTGAGTAGAAAGTACAAGGATGTGGATTGGATCAATGAAACCCAACAACCGAGTCTAACCGCTTGTGACGCCCTCGGAATAATCGAGAGTCAACAATCACGCAAAAAATCCCGGTATACAGGGCCGAAGCCCCGCATACCGGGATCCTTTTTCAACGGGCATCAGCCCCACTGGCTACTAGAGCGCAGTGGTGGTTCCGCCTGCTGCAGCAATCTTTTCCGAAGCGCTGGAAGAGAATGCGTGGGCGGTGACGTCAACCTTGACGGTGATGTCGCCGGTGCCCAGCACCTTCACGGGCTGGTTCTTGCGAACGGCACCCTTCTCAACCAAGGACTCGACGGTGACAACGCCACCTTCCGGGAACAGCTCGTTGAGCTTCTCCAGGTTGACAACCTGGAACTCAACCCGGAACGGGTTCTTGAAGCCGCGCAGCTTCGGCAGGCGCATGTGCAGCGGCAGCTGGCCGCCGGCAAAGCCAGCCTTTACCTGGTAGCGGGCCTTCGTACCCTTGGTACCACGACCAGCGGTCTTACCCTTGGAGCCTTCACCACGACCAACACGGGTCTTGGCTGTCTTGGCACCCGGGGCGGGGCGCAGGTGGTGGACCTTCAGAGCGTGCTGCTTCTCAGCAGTCTCTTCGGCGGTCTTGTTCTCTGCCATTACTTCGCCTCCTCTACATTCACGAGGTGCGGAACCGTGTTCAGCATGCCAACAGTCACGGCGTCAGCGTTGCGGACAACGGTGTGTCCGATGCGCTTCAGGCCGAGGGACCGAAGGGTAGCCTTCTGGTTCTGCTTGGCGCCAATGACGCCCTTGATCTGGGTGATCTCCAACTTGGCGTCGGAGGGAGTCAGGTTCTTAGCCATGACTAAACACCTGCCTTCTGGTTCTGGAGCGCGCGCACCAGAGCAGCAGGAGCAACCTCATCCAGCGGCAGGCCACGGCGGGCAGCCACGGAAGCGGGCTCTTCGAGCTGCTTCAGAGCGGCAACAGTCGCGTGAACGATGTTGATCGCGTTTGAGGAACCGAGCGACTTGGAGAGGATGTCGTGGATACCCACGCACTCCAATACCGCGCGGACCGGACCACCGGCGATAACACCGGTACCGGCGGAAGCCGGACGCAGCAGGACTACACCTGCAGCGGCCTCACCCTGCACACGGTGCGGGATGGTGCTGCCAACGCGGGGAACGCGGAAGAAGGACTTCTTGGCCTCTTCAACACCCTTTGCGATAGCCGCGGGAACTTCCTTGGCCTTGCCGTAGCCAACGCCGACCATACCGTTGCCGTCACCGACGACGACCAGAGCGGTGAAGCTGAAGCGACGACCACCCTTGACGACCTTGGCAACGCGGTTGATGGTGACAACGCGCTCTACGAACTGGCTCTTCTCAGCCTCACGACCGCCGTCGCGGCCACCACGGCCACCACGGTCGCCGCGGCCCTGGCCACGGTCGCCGCGCTCGCCACGACGTCCGCCGCGGCGGTCATCGGTAGCGGGAGCGGTCTCAGTTGCTTCAGCAGCTACAGCTTCAGTCACCTGAATGTCCTTTTCGTTATTTTCAACGGTCACAGTGCCAGCCCACCTTCGCGAGCACCGTCAGCGACGGCGGCGATGCGGCCGTGGTACTTGTTACCGCCACGGTCGAAGACAACAGCCTCGACGCCTGCAGCCTTGGCACGCTCGGCAACGAGCTCGCCGACGCGCTTGGCCTTGGCAGTCTTGTCTCCGTCAAATGCGCGGAGGTCAGCTTCCAGGGTGGAAGCGTAAGCCACGGTTACACCCTTGCTGTCATCGACAACCTGGACGAATACGTGACGTGCCGAACGGTTGACGACCAGACGAGGACGTACAGCCGTACCGGTGATGCGCTTGCGGATACGAAGCTGGCGACGGCTGCGTGCAGCAGACTTGCTCTTGTTCGAACGCTTCTTGTTAATTGCGATGGCCATGGTTTACTTACCAGCCTTTCCGACCTTGCGGCGGATGACTTCGCCGGCGTAACGGACACCCTTGCCCTTGTAGGGGTCAGGCTTGCGCAGCTTGCGAATGTTGGCAGCAACCTCGCCGACCTGCTGCTTGTTGATACCCGCAACAGAGAGCTTGGTCGGACCCTCTACTACGAAGGTGATGCCTTCGGGTGCAGAGACGCTGACAGGGTGGCTGTAGCCCAGAGCGAACTCCAGGTCAGAACCCTTGGCCTGAACGCGGTAACCAGTACCAACGATTTCAAGCTTCTTCTCGTAGCCCTCGGTAACGCCCTGGATCATGTTGGCGATCAGGGTGCGGGTCAGGCCGTGCAGCGAACGCGAGTTGCGCTCGTCGTTCGGGCGGGTGACCGTGAGAGTGTTCTCTTCCTGGGTAACCTCGATCGGGCTGGCCACAGTGTGGCTCAGCTCGCCTTTGGCACCTTTGACGCTGATGACGGAGCCATCGAGCTTGACCTCAACTCCGGCAGGAACGGTGATGGGGAGACGTCCAATACGTGACATTATTCTCTTCCTTTCCCGTTACCAGACGTACGCGAGGACTTCGCCGCCCACGCCCTTCTTGCCGGCCTGCTTGTCAGTCAGGAGGCCGGAAGAGGTGGACAGGATTGCGATACCCAGGCCACCCAGCACGTGCGGCAGGTTGGTGGACTTCGCGTAAACGCGGAGGCCCGGCTTGGAGATGCGGCGGACGCCAGCGATGGAACGCTCGCGGTTCGGACCGAACTTCAGGTCGATGGTCAGCTTCTTGCCAACCTCGGCGTCTTCTTCCTTCCAGCCGGCAATGTAGCCTTCTGCCTTAAGGATGTCAGCAACGCGTGCCTTCAGTTTGCTGTACGGCATGGACACGGTGTCGTGGTATGCCGAGTTTGCATTGCGCAGACGCGTGAGCATGTCTGCGACAGGATCTGTCATTGTCATTTGGGCTATAGCCCTTCCTCGTACCGGTTTCCGCTGCGCCTGCTCTTAGGAGCCTGCGCGGACGGACCTGTCACGTAGTTAGTTTTCGGTCTTGAACGGGAAACCAAGCGCCTTGAGCAGCGCGCGGCCTTCGTCATCGGTCTTGGCGGTGGTGACAACCGTGATGTCCATACCGCGAACGCGGTCGATGGAATCCTGGTCGATTTCGTGGAACATAACCTGCTCGGTCAGACCGAAGGTGTAGTTACCGTTGCCATCGAACTGCTTGCCGTTGAGGCCGCGGAAGTCGCGGATACGCGGCAGTGCAAGCGAAACCAGACGGTCCACGAATTCCCACATGCGGTCTCCACGCAGAGTTGCGTGTGCACCGATGGGCATGCCTTCGCGCAGCTTGAACTGAGCGATCGACTTGCGGGCCTTGGTTACCTGCGGCTTCTGGCCGGTGATCAGGGTGAGGTCGCGGACAGCGCCGTCGATCAGCTTGGAGTCCTTGGCGGCATCTCCAACACCCATGTTCACTACAACCTTCACCAGGCGGGGAACCTGGTTGACGTTCGCGTAGCTGAATTCGTCCTGCAGGGACTTCTTGATGGTCTCTGCGTACTTCGTCTTCAGACGCGGAACGATCTTTACTGGAGTCTCGAGAGTCTCAGTCATTAGATGTCCTTCCCGGTGGCCTTGGACACGCGGATACGGACGGTCTTGGTAGCGCCATCCTTCTCAACGGTGTCGAGACGGAAACCAACACGGGTCGGCTTCTTGGTCGACGGGTCAACCAAAGCAACGTTGGAAACGTGGATCGGGGCTTCAACAACCTCGATGCCACCGGTCTTGGTGCCGCGCTGCGACTGACCGACCTTGGTGTGCTTGGTGACGCGGTTGATTCCCTCTACCAGCACGCGGTTGGTGTCAGGGAATACGCGCAGGACCTTGCCCTGCTTGCCGCGGTCGCCGCCACGTTCCTGCTTGGCGCCGGTGATGACCTGAACGAGGTCACCCTTCTTGATCTTAGCCATGGACTAAAGCACCTCCGGGGCCAGCGAAACGATCTTCATGAACTTCTTGTCGCGAAGTTCACGACCAACCGGGCCGAAGATACGGGTACCGCGGGGGTCACCGTCGTTCTTCAGGATCACAGCTGCGTTTTCGTCAAACTTGATGTAGGAACCATCCGCACGGCGGCGTTCCTTCTTGGTACGAACGATGACAGCCTTGACGACGTCACCCTTCTTTACGTTGCCGCCAGGGATAGCGTCCTTGACGGTTGCGACGATGACGTCGCCAATGCCTGCGTAGCGACGGCCAGATCCACCGAGAACGCGAATGGTAAGGATTTCCTTAGCACCCGTGTTGTCGGCGACCTTCAGTCGCGACTCCTGCTGAATCAATTTTTACTCCTTGCGTCGCGCCGGTTCTCAGACCGAAATCATGCATACGGAATGAGCCTTGCGGAACGGTTGATCGGGGTGTCTCTTGACCCGTCTGGATTTTGCCAGGACGGGCCTAAACGCCCGTGCCACAAGCATCAGCTTCCCTTGCAGAAAACTCTGCGCGGGGCAGTATGCAGCAGCACGATTGTTTACGAGGTAGTGGACGACGCACAAGTGGCGCCATACAAACTCAATATCCTAGCACGTTTACAGCTCTAAACCGAAACGGCTGGACAAGCGGAAAGGCCCGCATTCCCTGAGGAATGCGGGCCTTTCCAGTGAATCACTGCCAGGCGTGCCCGGCGTCGGATTTACTTGGCCTTTTCGAGGATCTCCACCAGACGCCACCGCTTGGTAGCGGAGAGCGGGCGGGTCTCAGAGATGAGAACGAGGTCGCCGATGCCGGCGGTGTTCTCTTCGTCATGAGCCTTGATCTTCGAGGTGCGGCGAATAACCTTGCCGTACAGAGCGTGCTTCACGCGGTCTTCAACCTGAACAACGATGGTCTTTTCCATCTTGTCAGAGACAACGTAGCCGCGACGCGTCTTACGGTAACCGCGCTGTTCAGCGCTGGCTGCTGCTTCCGTCACAGTTTCCTTCTCGCTCACTTGGCGTCCTCTCCAGCTTCAACCTCGGCCTTTTCAGCCTTGGCAGCCTTCTTGGACTTCTTTTCTTCCTTGGCTTCCACAACCGGTGCGGCAACCTCGGCACGAATGCCCAGCTCGCGCTCACGGAGAACGGTGTAGATGCGTGCGATGTCCTTCTTTACCGCGCGCAGGCGACCGTGGTTCTCCAGCTGTCCGGTGGCGGACTGGAAACGCAGGTTGAACAGCTCTTCCTTGGACTTGCGGAGTTCTTCAACGAGACGCTCGTTGTCGAAACCGTCCAGCTGTGCGGGTGCGAGATCCTTCGACCCTACTGCCATTTCTATTCACCACCTTCGCGACGCACAATGCGTGCCTTCAACGGGAGCTTGTGGATTGCCAGGCGCAGGGCCTCGCGAGCTACCTCTTCATTGACACCGGAGAGTTCGAAGAGAACCCGGCCCGGCTTGACGTTTGCGACCCACCATTCCGGAGAACCCTTACCGGAACCCATACGGGTTTCAGCAGGCTTCTTCGTCAGCGGACGGTCCGGGTAGATGTTGATCCAGACCTTACCGCCACGCTTGATGTGGCGGGTCATCGCGATACGAGCGGACTCGATCTGACGGTTGGTAACGTATGCCGGGCTCAGAGCCTGGATACCGTACTCACCGAAGCTGACCTTGGTGCCGCCCGTTGCAGCGCCGGAACGACCCGGGTGGTGCTGCTTACGGTGCTTGACTCGACGTGGGATAAGCATTTAAGCCTGTCCTCCTTCTGCTGCCGGAGCAGCAGCTTCAGCGGCCGGTGCTTCAACGGCAGCGGGTGCTGCCTCAGCTGCCGGACGGTCGTTACGACGACGGCGGTCGCCGCCCGGGCGGCCCGGACGGTCTCCTGCACGGCCACGGGACGGAGCAGCAGCTGCCTGCTGAGCCAGTTCCTTGGCAGTTACGTCACCCTTGTAGATCCAAACCTTCACACCGATACGGCCGAAGGTGGTCTTGGCTTCGTAGAAGCCGTAGTCGATGTTCGCGCGGAGGGTGTGCAGGGGCACACGGCCTTCGCGGTAGAACTCCGAGCGGGACATTTCTGCGCCACCCAGACGACCCGAGCAAGCAACACGGATACCCTTGGCACCCGCACGCTGTGCGGACTGCATGGCCTTCTTCATCGCACGGCGGAAAGCCACGCGGGAAGTCAGCTGCTCAGCGATGCCCTGGGCAACAAGCTGTGCTTCCATCTCGGGGTTCTTGACCTCGAGGATGTTCAGCTGAACCTGCTTGCCGGTGAGCTTTTCGAGCTCGCCGCGGATGCGGTCTGCTTCAGCGCCGCGGCGGCCGATGACGATGCCCGGGCGTGCCGTGTGGATATCCACGCGGACGCGGTCACGGGTGCGCTCGATTTCAACCTTGGCGATGCCGGCGCGCTCCATGCCGGTGGACATGAGCTGACGGATCTTGATGTCCTCACGGACAAAATCCTTGTAGCGCTGTCCGGGCTTGGTGCTGTCAGCGAACCAGTGCGAAACGTGGTCGGTGGTGATGCCGAGTCGGAACCCGTGCGGGTTTACTTTCTGTCCCACTTAGCGAGCCTCCTCTTTCTCCGGGGTTGCGACAACCAGCGTGATGTGGCTGGTCCGCTTCCTAATGCGGTAGGCGCGGCCCTGGGCACGCGGCTGGAACCGCTTCATGGTCGGGCCTTCATCAACAAATGCTTCGGTGATGAAGAGGTCGCTGTCGTCGAATGCAACGCCGTCACGGTCCGCGAGGACACGTGCGTTGGCCATTGCCGACTGAAGTACCTTGAATACCGGCTCCGAAGCTGCCTGGGGGGCAAACTTCAGAATTGCCAGAGCCTCATTCGCTTGCTTACCACGAACAAGGTTGACGACGCGCCGGGCCTTCATAGGCGTTACGCGGATGTGACGCGCAATAGCCTTGGCTTCCATTGCTTTCCTTCTCTCGTCTAAGACGTAAAGTCAGGCGCCTAGCGGCGCTTGCCCTTACGGTCGTCCTTAACATGGCCGCGGAATGTCCGCGTGGGAGCGAATTCGCCGAGCTTGTGCCCGACCATCGACTCAGTGACAAACACCGGGATGTGCTTGCGTCCGTCGTGTACGGCGATCGTGTGCCCGAGCATGTCGGGGATGATCATCGAACGGCGGGACCAGGTCTTGATGACGTTCTTGGTGCCCTTATCGTTTTCCCGTGCGACCTTCACAAAGAGGTGCTGGTCAACGAAAGGACCTTTTTTCAGGCTGCGTGGCATGTGTCCAGGCTCCTATCGCTTGTTCTTGCCAGTACGGCGGCGACGAACAATAAGCTTGTCGCTCTCTTTGTTCGGACGGCGGGTACGGCCCTCGGGCTTGCCGTTCGGGTTAACCGGGTGACGTCCACCGGAAGTCTTACCTTCACCACCACCGTGCGGGTGGTCAACCGGGTTCATGGCTACACCACGGACGGTCGGGCGAACGCCCTTCCAGCGCATACGGCCGGCCTTGCCCCAGTTGATGTTCGACTGCTCGGCGTTGCCGACCTCGCCGACGGTTGCGCGGCAGCGCACGTCAACGTTGCGGATTTCACCGGAGGGCAGACGCAGCTGGGCGAAGCGGCCTTCCTTGGCAACGAGCTGTACCGAAGCACCTGCGGAACGTGCCATCTTGGCGCCGCCACCCGGACGCAGTTCAACTGCGTGGATTACGGTACCAACCGGGATGTTGCGCAGCGGCAGGTTGTTGCCCGGCTTGATGTCGGCGTCAGGACCAGCCTCGACGAAGTCACCCTGGGACAGCTTGTTAGGAGCGATGATGTAACGCTTGGTGCCATCAACGTAGTGCAGGAGTGCGATGCGAGCCGTGCGGTTCGGGTCGTACTCAATTTCGGCAACGCGGGCGTTGATGCCATCTTTGTCGTGACGACGGAAGTCGATCAGACGGTACTGGCGCTTGTGCCCACCACCCTTGTGACGGGTGGTGATCTTACCGGAGTTGTTACGGCCGCCTGTTTTGTGCAGCGGACGCAGCAACGACTTTTCCGGAGTCGATCGCGTGATTTCAGCGAAGTCGGCTACGCTCGAGCCACGACGGCCCGGGGTAGTCGGCTTGTATTTACGGATTCCCATAATTTATTTCCTCGTTAAAGTGGTCTCCGCTACGCGAGCGGACCGCCGAAGATGTCGATTGTGCCTTCTTTGAGGGTGACAATTGCACGCTTGGTGCTCTTGCGCGTTCCCCAGCCGAATTTGGTGCGCTTGCGCTTACCGGCACGGTTGATGGTGTTGATCGAGTCAACCTTGACCGAGAAGATCTTCTCAACGGCCAATTTGATTTCGGTCTTGTTCGAGCGAGGGTCCACCAGGAAGGTGTACTTGCCTTCGTCGATCAGACCGTAGCTCTTTTCCGAAACGACGGGTGCAAGCACGACGTCGCGCGGGTCCTTGATGGTGGTTACGCTCACTTGGAGGCCTCCTCGTTCTTGGCCTTGTCAGCGACGAACGCCTCGAAAGCAGCCTTGGTGAAGACCACGTCGTCGGAGATGAGTACGTCGTAGGTGTTCAACTGGTCTGCGTACAGAACGTGAATACCTTCGAGGTTGCGCACGGAGAGTGCAGCAACATCGTTGGCGCGCTCGATTACGACGAGCAGGTTCTTGCGCTCGGAGACTGCGCGCAGCGACGCCAGTGCTTCCTTGGCGGACGGCTTGGTGCCGGCTACCAGTTCAGCGATGACGTGGATACGGCCGTTACGGGCGCGGTCAGACAGGGCGCCACGGAGTGCAGCAGCCTTCATCTTCTTGGGGGTGCGCTGGCTGTAGTCACGAGGGGTCGGACCGTGGACAACGCCACCGCCGGTCATGTGAGGAGCACGGATTGAACCCTGACGGGCGCGGCCGGTGCCCTTCTGCTTGAACGGCTTGCGACCTGCACCGGAAACCTCGGCGCGGGTCTTCGTCTTGTGGGTACCCTGGCGTGCAGCAGCGAGCTGTGCGACGACGACCTGGTGCAGCAGCGGCACGTTGGTCTGGACGTCGAAGATCTCTGCAGGCAGGTCTACCTTGACAGTGCTAGTCATTTAACTAGGCTCCCTTCACGGCGGTGCGTACGAGTACGACCTGGCCGCGGGCACCGGGAACGGCACCCTTGATAAGGAGCAGCGACTTCTCAGCGTCAATCGCGTGAACCGTGAGGTTCAGCGTGGTGTGACGCTCGGCGCCCATGCGGCCGGCCATTTTCAGGCCCTTGAAGACGCGGCTCGGGGTGGATGCGCCACCGATGGAGCCAGGCTTACGGTGGTTCTTGTGGGCACCGTGGGAAGCGCCAACGCCGTGGAAGCCGTGACGCTTCATAACACCGGCAAAGCCCTTACCCTTGGAGGTGCCGACGACGTCGATCTTCTGGCCGGCTTCGAAGATCTCAACAGAGAGCTCCTGGCCCAGCTCGTAGGATGCGGCGTCTGCGGTACGCAGTTCGACGACGTGGCGGCGAGGGGTTACGCCTGCCTTTTCAAAGTGACCAGCCAGCGGCTTGGTTACCTTGCGAGGATCGATCTGGCCGTAGCCGATCTGTACGGCGACGTAGCCATCTACCTCTGCGTTACGCAGCTGGGTGATGACGTTGGAGTCAGCCTGGACAACAGTTACCGGGATGAGCTTGTTGTTCTCGTCCCAGACCTGGGTCATGCCGAGCTTCGTGCCCAGCAGGCCCTTTACGTTACGGGTTGCGGTCATAGTCTCTCAGCACCTCCCTAGAGCTTGATTTCGATGTTCACGTCGGCCGGCAGGTCGAGACGCATAAGCGAGTCAACAGCCTTCGGCGTGGGGTCGATGATGTCGATCAGACGCTTGTGAGTACGCATTTCGAAGTGCTCACGGCTGTCCTTGTACTTGTGAGGAGAGCGAATAACGCAGTAAACGTTCTTCTCCGTCGGCAGGGGCACCGGGCCGACTACCGTTGCGCCTGCGCGCGTGACCGTCTCAACGATCTTCCGCGCTGAAACATCAATGACCTCGTGGTCATATGACTTCAGCCGGATGCGGATTTTTTGTCCCGCCATGTCGCCTGACTCTCTTTCAGCTAGTGCTGCTCTAGTTAGGGCTGCTCTGTTTACTTACCTGTTGATGTGGCCGCCGAAGCGTTTGAGGTTTTACCACCACACGCCGCACAAGCTGAATCCGGAATAATCCGGGTTCCTCACCTTGTCGGCGCACCGACCCCCGCGGTCGGGCGTGTCGCGATTTCCACGCAAACTCGACCGCAATCATGGGGTTCAGGGTTATGTTTGGGCTTCAGCCTGGACCCTGACACCCGGCATTATCCGGATCGGGACACGAAGAAGCGCTTGAACAACTCATCCAGTATGGCGGAAATATGGTGTAAAGGCCAATCGACCCGGAAGAGCCATTGCCCGGCCTTCAAACGGTGAGGATGATGGGGTCATGAACGCCCAGGATTCAGGCTCTGTGGAAGATCTCGCCGCCCGCCTGCGTCCGGGGTTTACGTTAGGCGTGGCGGCTGCCGCTTTCCAGGTTGAGGGTTCGTTGACCGCAGATGGACGCGGGCCCTCGGGCTGGGACGCGTTCTCGGAAAAGCCCGGAGCCATAGTCGACGGCGGCTCCCCCACCGTAGCGTGCGATCACTACAACCGCTCCGATGAAGACATCGCCCTGATGCAGGAACTTGGCGTCGACTCCTACCGCTTTTCCCTCTCGTGGCCCCGGATCCAACCTGGCGGCAAAGGCGCAGTCAACCAGCGTGGGCTGGATTTCTACGACCGCCTGATAGACAAACTCCTGGCTGCAGGCATCTCCCCCATGGCCACGCTGTACCACTGGGATACCCCGTTGGAGCTGGAGCATGCCGGTGGGTGGATGAACCGGGACACTGCCGAACGCTTTGCTGTCTACTGCGAAGCCGCCGCCGAACGCTTTGGTGACCGCGTGGATCACTGGGTCACCATGAACGAGCCCGTCTCCGTGACCGTGCAGGGGTACTCACTGGGAGTGCATGCCCCGGGCCGGCAGTTGCTTTTCGATTCCCTGCCTGCTGCACATCATCAGTTGCTGGGGCACGGCATGGCCGTGCGGGCTCTCCGCAGCGTCGGCGTGAAAGGGCAGATCGGGGTGTCCAACATGCATTGCCCCGTGGAGCCCGCCGGCACCAGTATTGGCGACCGGCTGATGACGCAGGCCCTGGACCTGATACTCAACCGCATCTATGCCGACGCGATACTGCTCGGCCAATATCCCAAGCCACCCCTGCCCATGAAACCTTGGTTCCGCTCATTGGGGACGGTCCACGATGGCGACCTTGAACTTATCAGCCAGCCCCTGGACTTCTATGGGCTCAACTACTACTACCCCGTAAAGGTGGCAGCGGGCCCCGGGCCTGCGGAAATTCCCACTGGAACGTCACCGGAGATGACTAAAGTTCCTTTCCACCTGGCCGCCTACCAGGAGTACGAGACAACCGGGTTTGGCTGGCCCGTTGCACCGGAGTATCTGGCTTTGCTGCTGCGCCAAATGAAGGACCGGTACGGGGAGGCCCTACCTCCCGTCTACATCACAGAAGGCGGCGCAAGCTTTCCCGAGCCAACCCACGTTGATGGACCTATCCAGGACACCAACCGCATCACTTACCTGGCTGAACATCTGGGCCATGCATTGACGGCAACCGGTCCTGGAGGCCTCGCCGAGGATGTGGATCTCCGCGGCTACTACGTCTGGACCTTGCTGGACAATTTCGAGTGGGCAGCAGGCTACTCGCAACGATTCGGCTTGATCCACGTGGACTTCGACACCTTGGAACGAACCCCCAAGGAGTCGTTCTACTGGTACAGGTCCTTGATCCGGGCACGCCATCATCACTAGTAGCCCGCATGGGTTAAATCGAGCAGGCCAGGCGAATCGCCCTAGTGGTTTTTGTTGGCCCGGCGTATCCGCTTTGCACGTTCGATCTCGCTCTTGAAGTTCTTTCGCCCCCACAGCACACCGCCGCCGATAGCAGCAATGACCGCCAGGAAAATCAGGAATTCCATGGTGCGCTCCTCTTTTCGTAGACTGCAACATTATCGGATTCCGTCACGGGTCCGCGCACCAGGGACGCCGCTCGGATCTCCGCTTGGGCCCGGCCCGCCATCGCTTGGCGGCTTGCGGTTCAAACGCCACACTGCCAGCACAATCAGCCCCAGGGCAACGAGGGCAAGCATGGCAAAGGCATAGGAGCGCAGCGCCCACATGATGCTCAGCGCTACGGCGATGGCACCCCACCACACCAATATCCGTTCAGCCAGAAGCAGGCCCGCTGCCAGCAGCACAACGTGTGCCACGAGTACGTAGAGCTGCTGAGAGGACGTTCCGGCGAAGATGGTTCCCAATGACGTAAAAGACAGGGCACCAGCTGTGATGCACAGGCGAAGGAAGCCTTCCCTTCCATGCCCCATTCCATAGCGCACCCCTGCTATAACGGCCCCGGCCGCCACGTACCATTGCGCGGTCCAGAACAAATCAGGACTGGACCCGTCCACGAAGAGCACCGCCCGTTGGAGAGCTGCAACAGAGACAATTCCCGCAAGCTCGGCTGCCACCCACTTGCCCCGCGGTACCTCAACCACCACCAGCACCCCGGTTACCACCACCAGGACAAACCCCAGCATGGATGTTTGGTCCCGGCCCAGCCCCACGGCCGCCGCTGTTGCAACCCCCAAGGCGGCAGTGGCGGCCAAGGAGATACGCCGCCAGCCATTCCCCTTGACTGAAGGCCCGCCGAACATCCTCAGGGAATAAAGAAGCACCGCGGTCCCCACACCGGCACTGAGCCAGACAGCGTAGTCGCTCCAGGTTCCCGGAGGCAGCCCCCGCAGCAAACCGTCGACGGCGGGTACAGCCCCTACCAGCACCGCCGGAGCAGCAGCCGCATACAGATGCGGGAGCCGTTCAAAGTGCGAGGCCGCAAACAGGACGCCCGCCAAGACCAGCACGGACAGTCCGGTCAGGGAGTGCGAAATACCCAGGGTCAGAAGGCCGCCAACCAGTGTGAACGCCAACGCTGAGACGAACCAGAACCAGCGCTCAGTGGCGCCGGCTACCGAATCCTCGGGCGCCTTCTCCGGGCGGAACATCATCCGCGCAGCAACCATGACCATTGCCAGGGCCAGCAGGACAACAGGGACTTGGGACTTATCCAGCAGCGGCTGGTGCAGCCATGTTGAAACCGGGAATACGAGTCCCGGCCCGGCAGCGATGACCCCGGCCCCAATTGCTGCGGTAGCGAAGTACCGGGATCCGCGGGCGTCGAGCATGCGCCAGGCAAGGGCCGCAGAAGCTGCGACCAGCGTAAACTCAAGCATCGCCACCCAGCGGCCGCCGCCGTCGTAATCCCTTGCAAGTAAGTAAGTAAACGGCAGCAAGAGTTGAGCACCCAAAGTGACGTGGACTGTTGCCTTTTGGAAGGCAACATCAACACCACTTGTGCGTAGGACGAAAGTCAGAACGTGCTGCAACACGAGAACCAGAGCCAGGCACAAGGACACCGCTGCCGGCGAATCCGTCACGTCTGCTACTACCACCGCGACGAGTACGCCTGCAAGAACCCGGACCGCCAACAAGTAGCAACCGCGGACCAATCGCTGGCGAACCGCACCCATCATGAAGCCGCTGTACGCCGCAAATATGCCCAGCACTATTTCTACGTCCCGGATGTTCCCCCAGCGAAGTGCTAGGAGAAGGACGAAAGCGACGGGAGCAAAAATCCAGCCAATGGCGTGGCGTCTGAAAATTGCACTGACCAGGACGGCGGCAAGGGCAGTTGTTACCGCCGCAACTCCAGGCTGCCAGCTTTCCCGAACGGTTCCCCCGAACAACGCACCGGTGAGACCAAGGACTGTGGTTGCCCCGGCCATGATGGCAAATACCACGCCAGCATCCACTACGGAAGCTTGAGGATAGCGGCGTCGGCTGCCGGCGAGGAGGGGAAAGACCAGCTGGAACGCAGCAGCCACCACCAGAACAAGTGCTGCGGAAGGACCTTCACCGGCGAAGCGAATACTCCAGCCATGCTGCGTTGCGTCGCCGTAGGCCGACACCACCAGCAGCGTCCCCGCCGCCCGGGAAAGCCACCAATAAACCTGCCGGTGGAACGACTTGGAAATCCTTAGGGCAGTGACCACGAAGTAAGCAAGCAATGCCAGAAGGACGCCATTTCCCAGCGCCCAGGACACGAAGGCTGCTGCCACGCTGCCCGCGATGAGGGCAGTTAGCGGGCCAATGACTTCGGCCACCGCGGCACGCCAGGCAACCTTGGCACCTGATGCCGGATGAGCCGGCTGAAACAGCAAGATGCCCGCTGCCAAAGCTGCCACCAAAGAAACGAGTACCGCTGCGGCAACGATAGGACGGCCGGCGGCCTCGTCAAATATCGGCAAGAGAAGAAGTCCTGCCACAGCGCCACCGCCAAAGCCGGCCACCGATGCCTGGGGGGCTACCAGCAGGACTCCCCCACGCGCGAACCCGGCACTCACCAATTGCTGTGCAGCTGCAGCGACCACGAACGTCATCAAGGAGTAGGAAGTCCTGTCCGAACTTCCAGTCAATGCACCAGCCACCGCCACGGGAACAGCCAGAGTCAGCGCAACCCTGCCCGCAAGAATGAAGAACTGACGCAAAGCGGTTGGCCGAATCAACGCACGCAGGAACCAGTAAAGCGATGCCGAAGCCAGGAGCACCGAGACGGGCCACGCTCCCAGCAGCCCACCAAGAGCACCGGCCGCGGCCAGCACGCCGGCCGGGGTAAACTCCATGCCCCGGCCCAGTTTCCAACCAATCACCATGGCAGTCAGCATGGTGGCGGCGAGGGGAACATAATTGGGAACATCGAACGGCCTGAACTCCAGCACCACGGTGAGGATAGCCGAGGTGAGAAGTTGCAGCGCCAAACACGAAACGGTGTCAGCCCACCAGGAGCCGGGCAGCAACTTCCTGCCGCGGAAGGCAACACCCAGCGCCTGGACTCCAAGGCAAAGCACCGCGGCCAGCAACACAGTGCTCACGTTCGCGGTGACATCCCACACCAGCCCAAGCAGAGCCAGCGTCAACGCAGCCCGCGCACCGTAGAGATGCTGCACACGGTAGCGAGCCCGCGGAACGAAGAACATCACAGCGAAATAGATGCCGCACATCAGCATGACCCAGGCATACTCCCCCTTGGACAAGAGGTGCGGCGTGAAGGTGACAGCAACAGCCACGAGGGGAACCAGCGCCGGGTGCAGCACCATCAGAGGACGGACGTAGAGCGGGGGAAGCCACGCGGGACGCAGCAAAGACACAACCGTCAGGAGAACTGCCACTGCGATCAGAGCCGTGAAGTACCAAACCAGTGCGCCACCAAGAACGGAAACGCCGGACCACGCCGTTGAGACGACAAAGCTGAGGGACAGGAAGGCCAGGACTTTGTTGTCCAGCCTTACAGCGGTGTACGCGTAGACGGCTGTCCCAAGTAGCGACGTGACCAGCCAAGCCGCCGGGCCGTTGTGAAGCACAAAGTTGTACATGGCCAGGCCCGTGACCGGGACCAGCGCAAGCCCAGTTCCGACGAACGCAACGGCCGCGGGACGCAGGCGCGGCACGCGCGAGTGGATGACCATGCCCGAAACGTAGAACAGGGCGGTGATGAACCAGATCCCCACGAAACGGAAGAGGGCCGGAAGACTTGTACCCACGAACAGGGCACCGGCAGCTACCAGCAAGAGGCTGGCGACGTAGAGCGTGACGTTGATGTTCTGCTGATCGCGCTTCTCCTTGCGCGCAGCGGCGGCTTCCGGAGACTCGTGGAGTACGGGCGGTTGCGTGACCTGGAAAGCAGGTTGCTGCCGGGCGGACGCCTGCTGAACAGGCTGCTGCGGCGCGGGCGCTTGGATAGCCGGCGCTTGGCGCGGCGTTGGGTTATGGACCACAGGCGGAGCCGGCATGGGTGGCAGCGGCATGGGCGGCAGCTGCATGGGCGGCTCAGGCAAGACGGGCGACTCCTGCAACACGGGCGACTCCGGCAACACGGGCGACTGGACATGAGCCGGAGCGGGCGGTGGATTCACGGTTGCTGGAGTGATCGTCCGTCCCGGTGAGCCGTCCTTGTACAGTCCCTTGGCCTCAGCGTCCCGCCAACCAGCCAGATGGCCCGCCAGAAAGCCCGCCTGGTATGAAGCGGCGTTCTGGCCCGCAGAAGGCTCATGAGCCGCACTTCTACGTCCCTTCGCCAACCCGACTGCAAAGCCCACCCCGCCAACGACGACGAGGAGCAGCAGTATGAGAAATGCAGTCATGGAAGCTCCTTGGTTACGGAAGACGCAGTAAGAATACGGCCTTTATCCATTCGATAGAGTAACTATAGCAAAAAGAAACCCCACCGCCGTAGCGGTGGGGTTTCTTCCAGCTAACTACCGGCTGGGCCGGAGTATCACCGATCTACAAGTAGAGACTACTTGATGATGCTGGTAACACGTCCCGAACCAACGGTGCGGCCGCCTTCGCGGATAGCGAAGCCGAGGCCCTCTTCCATAGCGATCGGCTGGATGAGCGCAACGGTCATCTCAGTGTTGTCGCCAGGCATAACCATTTCCGTGCCTTCCGGCAGGGTGATAACGCCGGTTACGTCCGTGGTACGGAAGTAGAACTGCGGGCGGTAGTTGGAGTAGAACGGGTTGTGACGTCCGCCTTCGTCCTTGGAAAGGATGTAGACGTTAGCCTCGAAGTCGGTGTGCGGGGTGATGGAACCCGGCTTGACGACAACCTGGCCACGCTCGACATCGTCGCGCTTCAGACCGCGGAGCAGGAGGCCACAGTTCTCGCCGGCCCATGCTTCGTCGAGCTGCTTGTGGAACATCTCGATACCGGTAACCGTGGTCTTCTGGATCGGGCGGATGCCAACGATCTCAACCTCGGAGTTGATGGCGAGGGTTCCACGCTCGGCGCGGCCCGTAACAACGGTGCCACGGCCGGTGATCGTGAAGACGTCTTCGATCGGCATCAGGAACGGCTTGTCGCGGTCACGTACGGGGTCCGGAACGGACTCGTCGACAGCTGCCATCAGGTCCTGGACGGACTTGACCCAAACCGGGTCGCCTTCCAGAGCCTTGAGGCCGGAAACGCGAACAACCGGAGCCTCATCGCCATCGAAGCCCTGCGAGCTCAGGAGCTCACGAACTTCCATTTCGACGAGGTCGAGGAGTTCTTCGTCATCAACCATGTCGGACTTGTTCAGTGCGACCAGCAGGTAGGGAACACCAACCTGGCGGGCGAGCAGAACGTGCTCGCGGGTCTGAGCCATCGGACCATCGGTTGCGGCAACCACGAGGATTGCGCCGTCCATCTGGGCAGCACCGGTGATCATGTTCTTGATGTAGTCAGCGTGACCCGGGGCGTCTACGTGTGCGTAGTGGCGCTTCTCGGTCTGGTACTCCACGTGGGAGATGTTGATGGTAATACCGCGCTGGCGCTCTTCCGGAGCAGAGTCGATCGACGCGAAGTCGCGCTGCTCGTTGAGATCCGGGTACTGGTCGTACAGCACCTTGGAAATGGCGGCAGTCAGCGTCGTCTTACCGTGGTCAACGTGACCAATGGTGCCGATGTTGACGTGCGGCTTAGTCCGCTCGAACTTTGCCTTTGCCACAGGTTCCTCCTAGAACGATTTCAAGTGAACGTGCTCCTCGGCCGCGCTTTTCGCGGCAGAAACTTTAGCAAGTCTACTTGGGGGCTTGGTTTTGGTGAAATTGCAGATTCAGGAACCAATGGTAGTTCCTCGAGCCTGTTTGCGCAGGGGCCGGGCCGCGGCTTTCGCCGCAGCCCCGCCTCAAGCGCTCAGATGCCTTCCCGATACCGGAATTGCATCCGTTACCGGGAGATTACTCGCCGCGGGTTTTCTGGATGATCTCGTCGGCTACTGCCTTGGGGACCTCCGCGTAGCTGTTGAACGTCATGGAGTACACAGCGCGACCCTGGGTCTTGGACCGGAGGTCACCGATGTAGCCGAACATGCCGGACAGCGGAACGTGTGCACGGATAACCTTCACACCTGCTGCGTCTTCCATGGACTGCATCTGGCCACGACGGGCGTTCAGGTCACCAATAACATCACCCATGTATTCCTCAGGTGTGCGGACCTCAACATCCATCAGCGGTTCAAGCAGAACAGGGTTCGCCTTACGTGCAGCTTCCTTGAAAGCCATGCGTCCGGCGATCTTGAACGCCATTTCCGAGGAGTCAACATCGTGGGACGCGCCGTCAATCAGCGTGGCCTTGATGCCGACAACCGGGTAACCGGCCAGGACGCCGTCGTTCAGTGCATCCTGGATACCAGCGTCAACGGACGGGATGTATTCGCGCGGAACGCGGCCACCAGTGACCTTGTTTTCGAACGCGTACAGCTCGCCGGAAGCGGTGTCCATGGGCTCGATCGCAATCTGGATCTTTGCGAACTGACCCGAACCACCGGTCTGCTTCTTGTGCGTGTAGTCAAGGCGCTCGACGGCGCGCTTGATGGTTTCGCGGTAAGCAACCTGCGGCTTGCCAACGTTTGCCTCGACCTTGAATTCGCGACGCATGCGGTCCACCAGGATATCCAGGTGGAGCTCGCCCATGCCGGCGATGATGGTCTGGCCCGTGTCTTCGTTGAGGGAGACCTGGAAGGTCGGGTCCTCAGCGGAGAGCTTCTGGATGGCCGTGGAGAGCTTCTCCTGGTCACCCTTGGTGTTGGGCTCGATCGCAACCGAGATCACGGGCTCCGGGAAGCTCATGGACTCGAGGACGATCTGGTTGTTGGCATCACACAGGGTGTCACCCGTGGTGGTGTCCTTCAGACCGATGGCTGCATAGATGTGGCCGGCGGTAGCGCCCTCAACAGGCATTTCCTTGTTGGCGTGCATCTGGAACAGCTTGCCGATGCGTTCCTTCTTGCCCTTGGTGGAGTTAACCACCTGGGCGCCTGCCTCAACGTGACCGGAGTACACGCGGACGAAGGTCAGCTGGCCGAAGAACGGGTGCGCAGCAATCTTGAAGGCGAGGGCCGAGAACGGCTCGTCAGCAGAGGGCTTACGGGTGAGTTCCTTCTCTTCGTCGCGGGGATCGTGACCGATCATCGGCGGGACGTCGAGCGGGTTCGGCAGGAAGTCAACAACGGCGTCAAGCATCGGCTGGACACCGCGGTTCTTGAAGGCAGAACCACAGAAGACCGGGTAGAGCTCAGAGTTGATGGTCATCTTGCGGATGCCGGCTTTGATCTCTTCGAGGGTGAGTTCTTCACCTTCGAGGTACTTCTCCATGAGTTCTTCGGAAGCCTCGGCCACAGTCTCAACGAGCTGTGCACGGTACTCTTCGGCCTTCGCCTGGAGGTCCGCCGGGATTTCCTGCACTTCGTAGGAAGCGCCCATGGTGACGTCACCCTTAGCGTCGCCAGGCCAAACCAGGGCGCGCATTTCGAGGAGGTCAACAACGCCGATGAAGTCGTTCTCAGCGCCGATGGGCAGCTGCATAACCAGCGGCTTGGCACCAAGACGGGAGATGATGGTGTCTACGGTGAAGTAGAAGTCAGCACCCAGCTTGTCCATCTTGTTGACGAAGCAGATACGCGGAACGTTGTACTTGTCAGCCTGGCGCCAAACAGTCTCGGACTGCGGCTCCACGCCTTCCTTGCCGTCGAACACTGCAACTGCACCGTCGAGGACGCGCAAGGAGCGCTCAACCTCAACCGTGAAGTCAACGTGGCCCGGGGTGTCAATGATGTTGATCTGGTTCTTGTCCCAGAAGCAAGTCACGGCGGCAGACGTGATGGTGATGCCGCGTTCCTTTTCCTGTTCCATCCAGTCAGTCGTCGAAGCGCCGTCGTGCGTCTCGCCGATCTTGTGGTTCACACCCGTGTAGAACAGGATGCGCTCGGTAGTGGTGGTCTTGCCGGCATCGATGTGGGCCATGATGCCGATGTTGCGGACCTTATTAAGGTCGGTAAGCACGTCCTGTGCCACGGGGTCTCCCTTTCGGATGGACTACACGTTCGCCGCCGGCTCAGTGAGCCGGCGGCGTCCGGAAAGTTTTTACCAGCGGTAGTGTGCGAAGGCCTTGTTGGACTCGGCCATCTTGTGGGTGTCTTCGCGACGCTTCACAGCGGCACCAAGACCATTGGAGGCATCCAGGATTTCGTTCTGGAGGCGCTCGGTCATGGTCTTCTCGCGGCGGGCCTTGGAGTAGCCCACGAGCCAACGCAGAGCGAGAGCGGTGGAGCGACCCGGCTTGACCTCAACCGGAACCTGGTAGGTAGCGCCACCAACACGGCGTGAACGCACCTCGAGCGAAGGCTTGACGTTGTCCATGGCCTTCTTGAGAGCGGCAACGGGGTCGCCGCCGGACTTGGCACGTGCACCTTCGAGTGCACCGTAAACGATGCGCTCTGCGGTGGACTTCTTGCCGTCAACAAGAACCTTGTTGATCAGCTGCGTGACCAACGGGGAGCCGTAAACGGGATCGGAAACTAGCGGCCGCTTCGGGGCCGGACCCTTGCGAGGCATATTACTTCTTCTCCATCTTTGCGCCGTAACGGCTGCGAGCCTGCTTGCGGTTCTTGACACCCTGGGTGTCGAGTGCGCCGCGGACGATCTTGTAGCGGACACCCGGAAGGTCCTTAACACGACCACCACGGACGAGCACGATGGAGTGCTCCTGGAGGTTGTGGCCAACACCGGGGATGTAGGCGGTAACTTCTACGCCACCGTTGAGACGCACACGTGCCACCTTACGGAGAGCCGAGTTCGGCTTCTTGGGGGTGGTGGTGTAAACGCGGGTGCAAACACCGCGGCGCATCGGGCTGCCCTTCAGCGCGGGAGCCTTGGTCTTGGAGACCTTCGGCGTGCGGCCCTTGCGGACCAGCTGGTTAATCGTAGGCACTTTCGTGTTCTCCGTTGTTTGATCTCTGCCCCCACACACAGGCGCCAGCCTGGGTAAACGTGGGAACTTTGGCGTTGCTCGTGCAGCCGGCCGAAACTCCGGTAGGCGTGCAAAAGTGCGGCATTCGTTGCGCATGTTGCCCGCAACCCGGAAACAGGCTCCACCCAGCACCATGAGAACAAAACCAAAATGATGCTGCGGCGGCCTTCATCCACTGCCACACAGAACAATTAACAAAAGTCTAGCACGGCTTGATCTAGGGCCTTAATCGGGTGTATGGCGTCCAAACGGGCGAAGGCCCCCTGCCCTTGCGGACAGGAGGCCTTCACCTTTGCAGCTGGCGCTTCCGTTTAGCGGAAGTCGTTGCCGAGATCGTAGTCATCCAGCGGGATGGCGTGGAACTCGGGAGCACCGTCGCCACCCAGGGCGTCATAGGAGAAGTCGGTGAAAGCGCTGGGGCCCGTGAACAGGCTTGCCTTTGCTTCTTCCGTCGGCTCCACAGTGACCTCTGTGTAGCGGGGCAGACCCGTACCAGCCGGGATGAGCTTACCGATGATGACGTTTTCCTTGAGGCCGAGCAGAGGATCGCTCTTGCCTTCCATGGCCGCCTGCGTCAGGACGCGGGTGGTTTCCTGGAAGGAAGCCGCGGACAGCCAGGACTCGGTAGCCAAGGAAGCCTTGGTGATACCCATGAGTTCCGGACGACCCGAAGCCGGAGCCTTGCCCTCGGACACGACGCGGCGGTTCTCGTCCTCGAAGCGTGCGCGCTCTGCAAGCTCACCGGGGAGCAGGTCGGAGTCGCCGGATTCAATGACGGTCACGCGGCGCAGCATCTGGCGGACGATAACCTCGACGTGCTTGTCGTGGATACCAATACCCTGGCTGCGGTAAACGCCCTGAACCTCGTCCACAAGGAACTTCTGTGCGGCACGGGGGCCCATGATGCGCAGAACCTGCTTCGGGTCCACGGGACCGTTGATCAGCTTCTGGCCTACGCTGACGTGCTCGCCATCCTCAATGAGGAGACGTGAACGGCGCAGCACCGGGTAGGCAATCTCTTCGGAACCATCGTCCGGAGTGATGACCAAACGCATCTGGCGCTCGGACTCTTCGATGGTGATGCGGCCGGCTGCTTCAGCAATCGGTGCGACACCCTTCGGAGTACGGGCTTCGAAGAGCTCCTGGATACGGGGCAGACCCTGGGTGATGTCGTCGCCACCACCGGCGGAAACAGCACCACCGGTGTGGAACGTACGCATGGTCAGCTGGGTACCGGGCTCACCGATGGACTGTGCGGCAATGATGCCCACGGCCTCGCCGATGTCCACGGTCTTGCCAGTAGCCAGCGAACGGCCGTAGCAGAGCGCACAGGTGCCGACCTTGGACTCACAAGTGAGCACGGAACGGACCTTGACCTCGGTGATGCCTGCAGCCAACAGCTGGTCGATCACGACGTCACCGCAGTCGGTGCCGCCGGCAGCCAGGACGTTGCCCTGGGCATCGACGACGTCGACAGCCAGCGTACGTGCGTAGGCGCTGTTCTCGACGTTCTCGTCCAGGACGAGCTCACCGTTGGAGTCCGGCACGGCGATAGGGGTGACCAGACCGCGCTCGGTACCGCAGTCTTCTTCACGGACGATGACATCCTGCGAAACGTCCACCAGACGACGGGTCAGGTAACCCGAGTTGGCGGTACGCAGGGCGGTATCGGCAAGACCCTTACGGGCACCGTGCGTGGCGATGAAGTATTCCAGCACCGACAGGCCCTCGCGGTAGGAGGACTTGATCGGGCGAGGGATGATCTCACCCTTCGGGTTGGCCACAAGACCACGGATACCCGCAATCTGGCGGACCTGCATCCAGTTACCACGTGCACCGGAGGACACCATGCGGTTGATGGTGTTCATCGGGGACAGGCTGTCGCGCATCGCCTGGGCGATTTCGTTGGTGGCCTTGTTCCAGATCTCGATCAGTTCCTGGCGACGCTCGTCGTCGTCGATCAGGCCCTTGTCGTACTGGCCCTGGATCTTGGCAGCCATGTTCTCGTAACCCGCCAGGATGGCAGGCTTGGACGTAGGTACCTCGATGTCGGAGATGGCAACCGTGACACCCGAACGGGTGGCCCAGTAGAAGCCGGCATCCTTCAGGTTATCCAGCGTTGCCGCGGTAACAACCTTCGGGTAGCGCTCTGCGAGGTCGTTGACGATCCGGGACAGTTCGCCCTTGTCAGCAACAGCCTCAACCCAGGGGTAATCCTCAGGCAGCGTCTGGTTGAAGATGACCTGTCCCAGGGAGGTTTCAACGAGAGCCGGCTGACCGGGCTCCCAACCTTCCGGAGCTTCCCATCCTGCGTAGGGCACGAAGTCGTCCAAACGGATCTTCACCTGGGAGTTCAGGTGCAGATCGCGGGCATCGTAAGCCATGATGGCTTCCGAAACCGAGGAGAAGATGCGGCCTTCGCCGGCAGAACCGACGCGCTTGGTGGTCAGGTGGTACAGGCCGATGATCATATCCTGCGAAGGAAGGGTCACCGGACGGCCATCGGACGGCTTCAGGATGTTGTTCGAGGACAGCATCAGGATGCGTGCTTCGGCCTGGGCTTCCGGGCTCAGCGGCAGGTGGACTGCCATCTGGTCGCCGTCGAAGTCAGCGTTGAAGGCGCCACAAACCAGCGGGTGAAGCTGGATTGCCTTGCCTTCCACAAGCTGGGGTTCAAACGCCTGGATGCCGAGGCGGTGCAGGGTAGGTGCACGGTTGAGCAGCACCGGGTGTTCGGTGATGATCTCTTCCAGCACGTCCCAAACCTGGGGACGGTAACGCTCAACCATGCGCTTTGCCGACTTGATGTTCTGGGCGTGGTTGAGGTCAACCAAGCGCTTCATCACGAACGGCTTGAAGAGCTCCAGCGCCATCTGCTTGGGCAGACCACACTGGTGCAGCTTCAGCTGCGGGCCAACGACGATGACCGAACGTCCGGAGTAGTCAACGCGCTTGCCGAGGAGGTTCTGGCGGAAACGACCCTGCTTGCCCTTGAGCATGTCGCTCAGGGACTTCAGAGGACGGTTACCCGGACCCGTGACGGGGCGGCCACGACGACCGTTGTCGAAGAGGCTGTCAACAGCTTCCTGAAGCATGCGCTTCTCGTTGTTGACGATGATCTCCGGAGCACCGAGGTCAAGCAGGCGCTTGAGTCGGTTGTTGCGGTTGATCACACGGCGGTAGAGGTCGTTGAGGTCGGAGGTCGCGAAGCGGCCACCATCCAGCTGGACCATCGGGCGCAGTTCCGGCGGGATCACCGGAACGGCGTCGAGAACCATGCCGAGCGGGCTGTTGTTGGTGGTCAGGAACGCGTTGACAACCTTCAGACGCTTCAGGGCGCGGGTCTTACGCTGGCCTTTGCCGTTCTGGATGGTGTCGCGCAGTGACTCAGCTTCAGCCTGCATGTCAAAGGTCTCGAGGCGCTTCTTGATGGCCTCGGCACCCATGGAGCCTTCGAAGTACAGTCCGTAACGGTCGCGAAGTTCGCGGTACAGGCCTTCGTCACCTTCAAGGTCAGCGACCTTGAGGTTCTTGAAGCGGTCCCAAACCTGCTCAAGGCGCTCGATGTCGGCGTCGGCACGCTTGCGGACGTTCGCCATCTGGCGGTCAGCAGAGTCGCGGGCCTTCTTCTTGTCGGCAGCCTTGGCGCCTTCGCCTTCAAGACGGGCAAGCTCGTCCTCAAGGTCGCGGGCGATCGTGGCGATGTCGCTGTCGCGGTTGTCCACCATCTGCTTCTTCTCGAGGTCATGCTCAACCTGGAGGTTCGGCAGTTCGGCGTGACGGCTTTCGGTGTCAACGCTGGTGATCATGTAGGCAGCGAAGTAGATGACCTTCTCAAGGTCCTTCGGTGCCAGGTCCAAAAGGTAACCCAAGCGCGAGGGAACGCCCTTGAAGTACCAGATGTGGGTTACAGGCGCGGCCAGCTCAATGTGGCCCATGCGCTCACGGCGCACCTTGGCGCGGGTGACTTCAACGCCACAACGCTCGCAAATGATGC
Source organism: Arthrobacter sp. 9V (assembly GCF_902506065.1). Lineage (GTDB taxonomy): Bacteria > Actinomycetota > Actinomycetes > Actinomycetales > Micrococcaceae > Arthrobacter. The sequence continues at coordinate 1,191,155 of NZ_LR732912.1, read as the reverse complement.
CCTTGAAGCGGACGCGCTTGTACTTGCCGCAGTAGCATTCCCAGTCGCGGGACGGGCCGAAGATCTTCTCGCAGAAGAGGCCGTCCTTCTCAGGCTTGAGCGTGCGGTAGTTGATGGTTTCCGGCTTCTTGACCTCACCGTAAGACCATCCGCGGATGTCTTCCGCGGTGGCGAGGCCGATCTGCATGAGGCCGAAGGAGGATTCGCTGGACATATGGTCCCTGTTCTCTCTTGTTCTCTAAATTCTGAAGTCTTGGTTACGGGAAGAGGGAGTTGTTCCGACGGACAGCTGATGAAGCCATCCGCCGGAACAGCTGCTAGACCTCTTCTACGGAACTGGGCTCTGCACGAGACAGATCGATGCCCAGTTCTTCCGCAGCCGTGAAGACTGCGTCATCAGAGTCACGCATTTCGATCGTTGTTCCGTCGGTGGAAAGAACTTCCACGTTCAGGCACAACGACTGCATTTCCTTGATCAAGACCTTGAAGGACTCGGGAACGCCAGGCTCAGGGATGTTCTCGCCCTTGACGATGGCTTCGTAGACCTTCACACGACCATGAATGTCATCGGACTTGATCGTGAGGAGTTCCTGAAGGGTGTAAGCGGCACCGTAAGCTTCGAGCGCCCACACTTCCATTTCACCGAAGCGCTGGCCACCGAACTGAGCCTTACCACCCAGCGGCTGCTGCGTGATCATGGAGTACGGGCCGGTGGAGCGCGCGTGGATCTTGTCGTCCACCAAGTGGTGGAGCTTCAGGATGTACATGTAACCGACGGAGATCGGGTCCGGGAACGGCTCGCCGGAGCGGCCGTCGAACAGACGGGTCTTGCCGGAGGAGTCGATCAGGCGGTCGCCGTCGCGGGTCACGTTGGTGGAATCAAGCAGGCCCGTGATTTCTTCTTCGCGGGCGCCATCGAACACCGGGGTGGCAACGGTGGTCTGGCCGGTTTCACGGGGCAGGTTGGGCAGGTTCTTGACCCACTCCGGCTCGCCTTCGATCTTCCAACCGGTCTTGGCAACCCAACCGAGGTGGGTTTCCAGAACCTGTCCAACGTTCATTCGGCCCGGAACACCAAGCGGGTTCAGGACGATGTCCACCGGGGTACCGTCTGCAAGGAAGGGCATGTCCTCGATCGGGAGGATCTTGGAAATAACACCCTTGTTGCCGTGACGGCCGGCGAGCTTGTCGCCGTCGGTGATCTTACGCTTGGCTGCAACGTAGACGCGGACCAACTGGTTCACGCCCGGGGGCAGTTCGTCGTCGTTGTCGCGGTCGAAGACGCGCACGCCGATGACCGTACCGGACTCGCCGTGGGGCACCTTCAGGGAGGTGTCGCGCACTTCGCGGGACTTCTCACCGAAGATTGCGCGCAGGAGGCGCTCTTCCGGGGTCAGTTCGGTTTCACCCTTAGGGGTGACCTTTCCGACCAGGATGTCGCCGGCTTCAACCTCGGCACCGATGTGGATGATGCCGCGTTCGTCCAGGCCTGCAAGGACTTCCTCGGACACGTTGGGGATGTCACGAGTGATTTCCTCGGCACCAAGCTTGGTGTCGCGGGCATCAATTTCGTGCTCCTCGATGTGGATGGAGGAAAGAACGTCCTCAGCAACAATGCGCTGGGACAGGATGATGGCATCCTCGAAGTTGTGGCCTTCCCATGACATGAATGCCACGAGCAGGTTCTTACCGAGGGCAAGCTCACCCTGGTCCGTTGCGGGACCGTCAGCGATGATGCCGCCAACTTCCAAGCGCTGGCCTTCGTTGACCAGGACACGGTGGTTGTAGCAGTTGCCCTGGTTGGAACGGGCGAACTTGTTGATGCGGTAGTTGGTCTCAGTACCGTCGTCGTTGATCATGACAACCAGCTCGGCGGAAACCTCGGTGACCACACCTGCCTTCTTCGCGATGACAACGTCACCGGCGTCGACGGCTGCTGCGCGCTCCATGCCGGTGCCCACGAAAGGAGCCTCGGAACGGACCAGCGGCACTGCCTGACGCTGCATGTTGGCACCCATGAGTGCACGGTTGGCATCGTCATGCTCGAGGAACGGGATCAGGGCGGTTGCCACGGACACCATCTGACGCGGGGAAACGTCCATGAACTGGACGTCTGCAGCGGGAACCAAAACAGGCTCGCCTCCACCACCGCGGGCACGGACAAGGACGGTCTCTTCCGAGAACTTCTTGTCAGGGTCCAGAGGAGCGTTGGCCTGGGCAATCAGGACCTCAGCCTCGTCATCGGCCGTCAGGTACTGGACTTCGTCGGAAACGACGCCCTCGGAAACCAGGCGGTACGGCGTCTCGATGAAGCCGAACGGGTTGATGCGTCCGTAGGATGCCAGCGAACCGATCAGACCAATGTTGGGGCCTTCAGGGGTTTCGATGGGGCACATACGTCCGTAGTGGGACGGGTGAACGTCTCGAACTTCCATGCCTGCGCGGTCACGGGACAGACCACCCGGGCCAAGTGCCGACAGGCGGCGCTTGTGGGTCAGACCCGAGAGCGGGTTGTTCTGGTCCATGAACTGCGACAGCTGGGATGTTCCGAAGAACTCCTTGATTGCTGCCACGACGGGACGGATGTTGATCAGTGTCTGCGGCGTGATGGCCTCGACGTCCTGCGTGGTCATGCGTTCGCGAACGACGCGTTCCATGCGGGAAAGACCGGTGCGGACCTGGTTTTCAATCAGTTCGCCCACGGCGCGGATGCGGCGGTTGCCGAAGTGGTCGATGTCATCGACGTCGACGCGGAGCTCGTGGTCTTCGCCGTCGCGCTTGCCCATGAGGGTCTTCTCGCCGGCGTGAAGCGCAACGAGGAACTTGATCATGGCAACGATGTCTTCAACGTGCAGGACCGAGGCTTCCTTGTCACCAAGGGAGCGGTCGATGCCGAGCTTGCGGTTGATCTTGTAACGGCCAACCTTGGCAAGATCGTAACGCTTGGCGTTGAAGTACAGGTTGTCCAGCAGCGACTGGGCAGCCTCGACTGTGGGCGGCTCGCCCGGACGCAGCTTGCGGTAGATGTCCAGAAGCGCATCTTCGCGGGTTTCGGTGGCGTCCTTCTCCAGCGTTGCACGCATGGAGTCGTACTGGCCGAACTCTTCCAGGATCTGGCCTTCGGTCCAGCCGAGGGCCTTGAGGAGAACCGTGACCGACTGCTTGCGCTTACGGTCGAGGCGAACGCCGACCTGGTCGCGCTTGTCGATTTCAAGTTCAAACCATGCACCACGGGACGGGATGATCTTCGCAGTGAAGATGTCCTTGTCACTGGTCTTGTCAGCGGTGCGCTCAAAGTACGCGCCCGGTGAACGGACCAACTGGGAGACAACAACACGCTCGGTGCCGTTGACGACGAACGTTCCCTTTTCAGTCATGAGGGGGAAGTCGCCCATGAACACGGTCTGCTGCTTGATTTCGCCCGTGTTGTTGTTCATGAACTCGGCCTTGACATACAGCGGTGCCGAGTATGTGGCGTCACGGTCTTTACATTCGGCCATGGTGTACTTCGGGTCAGCGAACTCCGGCTCGGAGAAGCTCAGGGACATGGTGCCCTGGAAGTCCTCGATGGGGGAGATCTCTTCGAAGATGTCGGCAAGTCCGGAGGTGGTGGCGACGCTGAGGTCGCCCTCCTCGACAGCCTTCGCTACCCGCGCCTGCCAGCGTTCGTTTCCGACCAGCCAGTCAAAGCTGTCTGTCTGCAGGGCGAGAAGATTCGGAACATCAAGGGGTTCGTGAATCTTTGCGAATGAGAGGCGGCGGGTGGCACCATCGGTGCTTGCCGTGTTAGCGGTTTCGTTATTAGAGGTGCTCGAGGCGACCAAGAGGGATCCTTCCACAGACCTTCAGGCGTTTTCAGATCTCCCCCGTTTGCATTCTGCAGAGTGCTCCGCAGAATACTTTTTCCGGTTCCGCTATATGACCCGGACCCAGACCGCTTATGACAGTGCACGTTTCGGAACGGCACGTCAAGGACGCAGCTGAGAGGTAAAGCCCACCGCTATATGAAGGCTGAAGGTTAACAGGGAAGACGCAAATATCTACAATACGGCAAAGCAGCCTTCCTGTCTACCCCAGATCGTCCGTGATTGCAAGCACGGTTGCTGCAGGCACCAATGCCCGGGCATGTCCCCCGGAAATCCGCGCGTAAGGCGGGAACCCCGGCCAAGGAATGCGACGAACGGCACAATTGTTGAAGAAATGGGCTGGGGCGCGCTCCGCGATAGCCTTGCTACACCACTCCCGGATCGGAAGAGAGACCATGACCAACTCAGCTGACGACAATGACGTTGTCATCCTTGCTGCTTCCCGCACCCCACAGGGTCGGCTCAACGGACAATTGGCGGGTTTCACCGCCGTCGATCTCGGTGCTCATGCCATAGCTGCCGCGCTGGCAGCCAGCGGGGTTAGGGCCGAACAAGTGGACGCTGTGATCATGGGCCAGGTGCTTCAGGCAGGTGCAGGTCAAAATCCGGCCCGGCAAAGTGCCATCGCCGCCGGTGTTGGCTGGAACATCCCCGCCGTCACCATCAACAAGGTCTGCCTCTCCGGGCTTACCGCAGTCATAGATGCCGCACGCATGATCCGCGGCGGCGATGCCACAGTAGTTGTTGCCGGCGGCCAGGAGTCCATGACCAGGGCCCCGCATCTCCTCCCCGGTTCCCGCCAAGGCTGGACGTACGGAGCCATCCAGGCACTGGACGTCGCCGCCCATGATGGCCTCACCGATGCGTTCGACGGACAGTCCATGGGATTGTCCACGGAAACGAAGAACGTCACCCTCGGCATCGACCGCAAGGCCCAGGACGAAGTTGCCGCGGCCTCGCACCAGCGCGCCGCGGCCGCAATCGCAGACGGAATCTTCGACGTCGAAATCGCTCCGGTAAGCGTCAAACAGCGCAAGGGCGATCCCCTGGTGCTCACCACGGATGAAGGCGTCAGGCCCAACACCACCGTGGAAACGCTGGCACCGCTCAAGGCCGCTTTCGCCACCGACGGCACCATCACGGCCGGCAACTCCTCTCCCCTGTCCGACGGCGCCTCCGCACTGGTACTGACCAGTCGCCGCTTTGCCAAGGACAATGGACTGGACTACCTCGCCGTCGTTGGCAAGCCAGGACAGGTTGCAGGACCTGATAACTCGCTCCATTCGCAGCCGTCGAACGCGATCGCCCAAGCCTTGAAACGTGCGGGATGGACGGCGGAGGACCTGGACTTTATTGAAATCAACGAGGCCTTCGGTTCGGTGGCCGTTCAGTCCCTCAAGGACCTCCGCTACCCCCTGGAAAAATGCAATATCCACGGCGGTGCCATCGCATTGGGCCACCCCATCGGGGCCTCCGGCGCACGGCTTGCGCTCCATGCAGCCCACGAGCTCAAGCGCCGGGGAACCGGAAAAGCCGCTGTCTCGCTCTGCGGAGGCGGAGGTCAGGGTGAAGCCCTCCTCCTGTACCGCGACTGATGGCTGGGGAATTGGCTGCAGCCGGGATGGACGGCGCCGAACGGTTCTTGTCCGACGCCGCCGCACGCGGACTGGACGTTGACGTCGTCGAGCGCCCTGCTGCCCGCAGCTTGGAAGAGGCCGCCGGAATCCTGGGGATCAGCCCCGCAGACATCGTGAAGTCGCTGGTGGTCAAGCACCGGGACGGCAGCTTCTTGTTTGCACTCATTCCCGGGGACCGGCAAATCTCCTGGCCCAAACTGCGAGCCTTGGTGGGGGTCAACAAGCTTTCACTCCCCCACGCCGATGTTGCCCTGGCCGCCACAGGCTATGAACGCGGCACTATCACTCCGCTGGGCAGCACCACACCCTGGCCCGTGTACGCCGACGCCAGCATCACGGGTCGTCGGATCTCCATGGGTGCCGGGGCACATGGCCGGAGTGCGTTTGTGGATGCGGATGCACTCACCACAGCCCTGGGCGCGATCGTCGCGGACATCAGCGAACCCAACTGACTGCGCCGGAGCCATCTAACCCAAGTAGGGGACAGCACTTGCTCCAATGAGGTCTCATAAGAGCAAGTGCTGTCCCCTACTTGGGTGGTTAAACGCAGGAAGCCCCGCCCGGCGAACCGGACGGGGCTTCCACAAGCAAAACGAGTTACTTGAGGGTAACCGTTGCGCCAGCTTCTTCGAGCTGAGCCTTTGCCTTCTCGGCAGCTTCCTTGGTGGCGCCTTCGAGAACAGCCTTCGGTGCGCTGTCAACCAGGTCCTTGGCTTCCTTGAGGCCGAGGGAGGTGATGGCGCGAACTTCCTTGATCACTGCGATCTTCTTGTCGCCAGCAGCTTCGAGAACGACGTCGAATTCGGTCTTCTCTTCAGCAGCTTCAGCAGCACCGCCGGCAGCGGGGCCAGCAACTGCAACAGCAGCAGCCGTAACTTCGAAGGTCTCTTCGAAGAGCTTGACGAACTCGGAGAGCTCGATGATGGTCAGTTCCTTGAAAGCTTCAATGAGCTCTTCGTTGCTGAGCTTCGCCATGGTGGCGTCCTTCCATTAGTTGGTGCAGATCCGGGCTAAACCAGTCCATGCACCAGAGTTTGATTGAGGGGAGAACTTAGTTCTCTTCGGTTGCAGCTTCAGCGGCTTCGGCCGGAGCCGCAACCTCTTCAGCAGCAGCCTCTTCAGCGGCCGGGGCTTCTTCAGCGGCCGGTGCAGATGCGCCGCCCTCTTCTTCAAGCTTGAGGCGCAGGGCGTCAATGATGCGTGCAGCAGCGGATGCGGGAGCCTTGAGGACACCAGCAACACGTGCAAGCTGCAGCTCGCGGGACTCGAGGGCTGCCAGTGCGGCAACTCCTGCTGCGTCCAATGCCTTGCCTTCGAAGACGCCGGTCTTGATAACCAGCTGCTTGTTGGCCTTGGCAAAGTCCGTCAGGCTCTTGGCAGCAGCAACAGCGTCACCCTTGATGAAGGCGATTGCAGTAGGGCCGGCGAGCTGATCGTTGAATGCTTCAACTCCAGCTTCCTTGGCTGCAATGGCGCTCAGGGTGTTCTTGACGACCGAGAACTTGGTGTCCTGGCCGAGCGCAACACGCAGTTCCTTGAGCTGTGCAACAGTGAGCCCGCGGTATTCGGTCAGGACAGCCGCGTTCGATTCCTTGAAATCGTTGGTGATCTCCGCAACAGCGGAAACCTTGCTAGGCGTTGTCATAACCCTCCTTCCGGGGAATAAAGCCGGTCTTCCGGGTCCCCGCTCACGAGAGCTAAAACTAAAAACGCCCCGCGCAGATGCACGGGGCTTGGCTCAACACAGTTTGATCCGTGGAGACTTGCTTCGTTCACCTGCGCCGGCCGCCCTATGTTCAGGGTCCTTCGTCAAGGAATTCACTTTTATCTCACAGGCGCAGCTACAGAATTGAGCTGTGCTCGAAAGAGTGGATTCCCATCAACCGACGGTCTTTGGTACTTCAAGGTTACGGGAGAGTGTTCAGCAAACCAAATCGGCCCTGGCTACTCCGACGAAGATGCTCCCGACAACCTGCCCGGAAGTTCCTTCTGCCACAGTCCCGTGACGCCGGCAGTAGTGAATCCCAGCTGCTTGTTCACGGTCAGGAGGTACCTGTTCTCCGGCGCATTCCACGTATAGATGACGCGTGCGTCCGGGAACTGCTCGCTCAGCCGTTGCATGTTGGCAAGCTTGATCAACAGCCCAAGCTTGTTGCCCCGGTGCTCCTGCAGGACCAAAGTATCGTCCTGGAAAACAACGTCCTGGCGGTGGGCAAGGACGCTGATGGTAGTCAGGCCCACCAGCCGCCCGCTCTCAACATGCTCGACGGCGGTGACCACCGTCCGCCGGCCCTGCGCCAAAGCGGCGTCCTCGGTTTCGCGCAGAACTGCTGCATCGAAAACCATTCCACTCGCTTCAACTTCGGGAGCGTCTTCTTCCCCCTCTTCACGGACCACTTCGCCGGCAGCGTTTTCCAATTCCGCCACAGCTTCCAGCCAAGGCTCGGGGCAACGGTCTGTCCAGTGGTGCAGGGTGTACCGGCCACCGTTGGCTTCCTCGGCTTCAAGCTGCAGATCCCCCACAAGCTTCGAATCCAGGGGCAGCACGCAGGAGCTGAACTGCTCAATGTGCTGCAGCGTGTATCCGGCCCGTTTGGCGAAGTCCACTTCCCTGCTGCTGACAGGCACAAAGCCGGCACCGCTGCCAGGTATCAACTGGTCCTCAGGTATTTCAGTAAGGGACGTTGCCGGATGATTGGTATCCACCAAAGCCATGATGCGTCCCTCAGCCCGGGCGAGCTGCTCCGCGGCTTCCAGCAACTGACGTCCGACGCCCTGGCCTTGGAACTCAGGAAGGATGTCCAAGGTGAATTCAGCCAGGTCAAGGTTGTCCGCCAGTGGCAAGGCGATGTCCACCGTACCCACAATGACGCCGTCCACTTTGGCCACCAGGATCACTTGACGCTCATAGGGGTCAGAAAGCTCCAATAGCTTTTCCAAGGGCGTATAGGCGAGGTCGTCGCTCCCCCAGGTCTCCATGCGGACCCGGCGTCCTACTTCCACGGCATCCAGGAAATCAGCGGCATCGGGGCTGTCCAAGGTGTCAGGCACCCACAGCTGCTCGACGTGAACGGTCTTCGCCTCGTCTAAAGTCATTCCAACCGTTTCTGCCATTCGCCGTCAAAACCGGAAGGCTTGAACCCCAAGGCGATATTAATGGCCAGCATATGCTGGTTTTCATTGGCGTTCCATGTCATTACCGACGTGGCGGCGGGCCACAATTCCTGGATACGCCGGAGATTCGCTATCTTGACCAGCATGCCCAGGCGATGGCCCCGGTGCCTTGGGGCCACCAGAGTGTCCTCCTGGTAGACCATTCCCGGGGTAGCCTCGCGGTGGGTGAGCGTGGTGTAGGCGGCCAGCTCCCCCGTGGAATCGTGGCGGGCAACGGCCACACTGGAAGAGACCCCGCCTGCCAGCCAAGTGGATTCCTCATGTCGGACGCGGGTGGCATCCCACTCCTCGCCCTCCCAACCCAGCCCCGCAATGGGTACCTCGGTGCTCATGAGGCTTTTCAGCTTGGCGAACGCCTCTACAAGATCATCAGGGCAATGGTTCCGCCACCCTATAACGCCATAGCCGGCCGCCCGCTGCGTTGCCTGCGCTTCAAGTTCCTGCAGGAGCGCCTCTCCCACCGGAACGGCCAGCGTGCTGTTGGTTTCCACCTGTTCCAGGGAATACCCGTGGTGGAGGGCAAAGCGCGTGGAGGCCGAATCCAGTGGAACACCGCCCGCGCCGGACTTTGCCTCCAGCAATTCACTGCCCTGAATCAGGAGCCCCAGAGGCTCGGAGCAAAACGCGTCAAAGGACACCCTGTTCCGTCCACGGGCCTGCTGCTCCAGCACTTCGAGGATCTTCGTCCCAATGCCGCGCCGACGGTAGGCGGCGTCTACACGGACGTCCACGCCCGCCGTCGTCGTGTTTTCGCTCAACGGCAACGTCAGGGTGCCGCTGCCCACCACAGATCCGTCGAGGCGGGCCAGGAAGACATGCCGTTCTTCGTATTCGTTGCCCTGCCAGAAGAGCACAGCCTCAGCCAGGGTGGAACAACGGTCCAGGTTGCCCCAAAGATCCAGGTGGTGGGCAACGTCCAGATCATGAAAGGCCCGGAAATCCGTTGCCATGATCGCGTCGGGGTCTTTGGGCACTTGAATCCGTTCTACGGACAGCCCGGCAACGGCGGAAAAGTTCGACGACGACACGCACCACAGCCTACGGCGCACCTCTGCCGGTGAACAGGGAAGGAGGCAAGAAAAAGGACCGCCCGGCAAAGCCGGACGGTCCTTTTATCAGAGCAAGTGCCCGCGAAGCTTACGCGTCGACGAGGACCTTGGTGACGTTCGGGTCAACGGTGATGCCCGGACCGAACGTGGTGGCAACGGTAGCCTTCTGGATGTAGCGGCCCTTGGAAGCGGACGGCTTCAGACGAAGCACCTCTTCCAGTGCAGCTGCGTAGTTCTCAGCAAGCTTGTTGACGTCGAAGGACACCTTGCCGATGATGAAGTGCAGGTTGGAGTGCTTGTCGACGCGGAAGTCGATCTTGCCACCCTTGATGTCGTTGACAGCCTTGGTGACGTCCGGAGTAACCGTACCGGTCTTCGGGTTCGGCATCAGGTTACGCGGGCCGAGGACCTTACCCAAGCGGCCAACCTTGCCCATGAGGTCAGGGGTTGCCACTGCGGCATCGAAGTCGGTCCAGCCGGCTGCGATCTTTTCGATCAGGTCATCGGAACCAACGAAGTCGGCGCCGGCAGCGATTGCTGCTTCTGCTTTGTCACCGGTTGCGAAAACGAGGACGCGGGCGGTCTTACCGGTGCCGTGCGGCAGGTTGACGGTGCCACGAACCATCTGGTCAGCCTTACGCGGGTCAACGCCCAGGCGGAAAGCGACCTCAACGGTTGCGTCGAACTTGGAAGGATTGGTGTCCTTCGCGAGGGTGATGGCCTCGATCGGGGCGTAGACCTTGTCTGCCTCGATCTTGGCTACGGCTGCCTCATATGCTTTGCTGCGCTTTGCCATGCTGCTATTTCTCCTTGTGCAGTTGTGGTCTGCGGACCGCGCTGGGCCCTGCCACAAGCCGCGGATCCGGCAAGGATCCTGCGACATTTCAATGTTTCAGATGCCGGTTGCCCGGCGGGTGAAGGCCACAAGGGCCCTCGAAGGTTACTAGCCTTCTACAGTGATGCCCATGGAGCGGGCGGTGCCTGCGATGATCAGGGCGGCTGCCTTGATGTCGTTGGCGTTGAGGTCTTCCATCTTGGTGGAAGCAATTTCCTCAACCTGTGCCTGGGTCAGCTTGGCAACCTTGACGGTGTGCGGGGTAGCCGAACCCTTGGCAACGCCTGCAGCCTTCTTGATGAGCTCTGCAGCCGGCGGGGTCTTGGTGATGAAGGTGAAGGAACGGTCCTCGTAGACCGTGATTTCAACCGGGATAACGTTTCCGCGCTGGGATTCCGTTGCAGCGTTGTACGCCTTGCAGAATTCCATGATGTTGACACCGTGCTGGCCAAGCGCAGGACCGATCGGCGGAGCCGGGTTAGCGGCACCTGCCTGGATCTGCAGCTTGATGAGGCCGGTGACCTTCTTCTTGGGAGCCAATGTAGGGTCCTTCTCTCAATAGCTTCCTGGGACACAGGAGCGCGTCCCAGGTTGGTGGCCGCCATGGCGAGGCGGCCGGCCGCTCCCGAACTGCTAAGCAGGCAGGACTGGAGCGAAACTTTGGAATCAGCTAGATCTTGGTGACCTGGTTGAATGCGAGCGTAACCGGGGTTTCGCGCTCGAAGATCGAGACCAGAACCACAAGTGTCTGGGACTCGGGCTTGATTTCGGAGATCGTGGCCGGGAGGGTCTCGAACGGACCTTCCTTGACGATGACCGATTCGCCCACCTCGAAGTCGACAGCCACGGGGGCCTGGTTCTGCTTGTTGACGGGCTTGCCCTGCTCTGCCTGCTCTTCTTCGAAGACCGGGGCGAGCATGGAGAAGACCTCATCGAGCCGCAGCGGGACAGGGTTGTGTGCGTTGCCCACAAAGCCGGTGACACCGGGGGTGTGGCGAACGGCGCCCCAGGAAGCGTCGGTCAGGTCCATACGGACAAGGACGTAGCCGGGGATGCGCACGCGGTTGATGACCTTGCGCTGCGCGTTTTTGATCTCGACGACCTCTTCCATGGGCACCTGGATCTCGAAGATGTAATCTTCCATGTCCAGGGTCTGGATGCGGGTCTCAAGGTTGGCCTTCACGCGGTTCTCGTAACCGGCGTAGGAGTGAATGACGTACCAGTCACCCTCCTGGCGGCGCAGCTTGCCCTTGAATTCTTCCGCCGGGTCGGCCGGCGCTGCAGCAGCAGCGGCTGCAAGGTCGTCGGCGTCGGACTCTTCCGAAGCATCGTCGCCGTCAGCATCGGCCTCGGACGAGTCATCAGACTCGGCGTCCACGTCAGCTTCGAAGTCCTCTTCGGAATCTTCGGCGTCGGCAGATTCGGGCGCAGCAGAATCAACCTCGGACTCTTCCACAGCCTCAGCCGTAGCGCCCTCAGTTTCTTCCAGCTCAGTCTCGTTTACCTCGAGCTCCTGCTCAGACACTTGGTCTCCTGCTTCCTCATTGCCTAACATGCCTAGTTAAATGGCTCAATTCCGCAAACCCCGCAAAATCCCTGAATCAACAAGGAATTTCACACAGTTTGCGGACAGATCCGCTTATTGGTCCGTAGCCCCGGAGCCACCAAAGACCCAACTGACTCCTGTGCCAAAGGCCAGATCCAGCAGAGTGACGATGAGCATCATGATGGCCACGAACACCAGCACCACGAGCGTGTAATTGATCAGTTCCTTGCGGGTGGGGGCAACGACCTTCTTCAGTTCGCCAATGACCTGGCGGACAAAGAGTGCAATACGGGCGAAGAAGCCGCGATCGGCTTTCTTGGCGGGACGGCCCTTAGAGCTGCTGGCAGCTGTTTCGGTCACCTGGTCCTCACTCACCTTGCAAAGTCGTTGACCCGACTCTGATCAGAGCCATGGTTGCTGCGCGTGCCCCGGCGTTTCCGCCGGAACAGCTTGCGCAGGGCAGACAGGACTCGAACCTGCAACCTGCGGTTTTGGAGACCGCTGCGCTACCAATTGCGCCACTACCCTATGGATCGAATCCATGTTTCAGGCCGCACTTCAGCCTGTGGTGCTTTTCAACACCGGTGAACCAGTCTACGCAAGAATTTCGCGATAGTCGAACCGGCCCGATTCCGAGCCTCCTGGTCCTAAAAAGCCTGTGACCAGCATTATCAGTCACAAAGTTCTGCAGGCACCCGGGAGCTCCGCAGAACAGCATAAGGTAGTTTACGTCGAATCCCATCATCCAGCCCTCGAGCTGCCTGCGAAGAACGGTACATAGATGTCTGCCGGAACAACTACCGCCCGCATTTCACAGCGAATCTCCGCCATTGCAGAATCCGCCACCCTTGCCGTTGACGCCAAGGCCAAGGCACTTAAGGCCGCGGGACGTCCCGTGATCGGATTCGGGGCAGGTGAACCCGACTTCCCCACCCCCGACTACATCGTCCAGGCAGCCATTGAGGCAGCACGTCAGCCGAAATACCACCGCTACTCCCCCGCCGGCGGTCTTCCGGAGCTGAAGAAGGCAATCGCAGAAAAGACGCTGCGTGACTCCGGCTACCAGGTTGACCCTTCCCAGGTCCTGGTGACCAATGGCGGCAAGCAGGCGGTTTACAACACGTTTGCAACATTGGTGGATCCGGGCGACGAAGTGATCATCCCCACCCCCTTCTGGACCACGTACCCGGAGGCCATCCGCCTTGCCGGCGGCGTGCCGGTTGAGGTCTTCGCCGGACCCGAACAGGGCTACCTGGTGACAGTCGAGCAGCTTGAGGCCGCGGTGACTGACAAGACCAAGATCCTGCTGTTCGTTTCTCCGTCCAACCCCACCGGCGCCGTTTACAGCCCCGAGCAGGTTGCGGAGATCGGCAAGTGGGCCGCATCCAAGGGACTCTGGGTTGTTACCGACGAGATCTACGAGCACCTGACATACGACGGCGTGGAGTTCACCTCCATCGCCACTGCCGCACCGGAGTTGGGCGACAAAGTTGTCATCCTCAACGGGGTGGCCAAGACCTATGCCATGACCGGCTGGCGCGTGGGTTGGATGATCGGCCCGGCCGACGTCATCAAGGCCGCCACCAATTTGCAATCGCACGCGACCTCAAACGTCTCGAACATCATGCAGATCGCTGCCGCCGCTGCCCTCACCGGTCCGCTGACCGCCGTCGATGAAATGAAGGTAGCTTTCGACCGCCGCCGCAAGGCAATTGTTGCCGGCCTGAACGCGATCGAAGGCGTTGAATGCCCGACGCCGACCGGCGCCTTTTACGTGTACGCGGACGTTCGCGGCTTGCTGGGTAAGGAATTCGAGACCTCCAACGGTCCGGTCCGGCCGCAGACTTCGGCTGAGCTTGCCACGCTCATCCTCGACGAAGTTGAAGTTGCCATAGTTCCGGGCGAGGCTTTTGGCCCGTCCGGCTATGTGCGGCTCTCCTACGCACTGGGCGATGACGACCTCGCCGAGGGTGTTCGCCGCATCCAGGAGTTCCTGGGCAAGGCCAAGTAGCTTTCCAGCCAACGCAAACGCTCTTCCACCTTTGGCAGGTGGAAGAGCGTTTGCGTTTAAGCGACGGGATGTGAGTGAGGGTCCGGGAAAAACCAGCGGGATGTGAGGGAGCGTCAAAGGAGGCGGCGTTCGGCCGCCCACTTGGTGAGTTCGTGGCGGCTGGAAAGCTGGAGCTTCCTGAGGACCGCAGAAACGTGCGTTTCCACAGTTTTGATGGAGATGAACAGCTCCTTGGCCACTTCCTTGTAGCTGTAACCCCGGGCGATCAGCCGCATGACCTCGAGTTCACGGGCGGACAGTTTGTCCAATTCGTCGTCGGCGATGTCAGCCGGTGCAGTACCGAAAGCGTCCAGAACGAAGCCCGCCAAACGGGGAGAAAAGACGGCATCGCCATCGGCTACGCGGATGACGGCGTCGGAAATTTCCTTGCCGGAAATGGTTTTAGTGACGTACCCGCGGGCGCCCGCCCGGATGACCGAGACCACGTCCTCGGCTGCGTCCGAGACACTCAGCGCCAGGAAACTGGTGGTGCCCAACAGGGCCGAAGATCCTGCGATGACTTCACGTCCGCCACCGCCCAAACCGCCGGGAAGGTGCACATCCAGGAGCACTACTTCCGGGCGGGTCCCGGCTATGACTTCAATGGCCTGTTCCACGGTTCCGGCCTCACCCACAACATCCATGCGTTCGTCCAGATCGGCCTTCAATCCGGAGCGGAAAATGGTGTGATCGTCCACGATGACCACGCGCACCCGGCGTCCGGCACCGTTCTCAGGGCTGTTGTTCATTGCTTCGCTTCTCCATTCCGCTGTTCGCCGTTGCGCTGCTCCCCGGCATCCGCATGTATCGACGGAAGGGCCAACCGGACTTCCGTACCGTCACTGCTGCTGTTGATGACCGCTGTGCCGCCATGCCGCTTCATCCGGCCGATGATGGACTCCTTGACGCCCAGCCTGTCATCCGGGACAGCGTCAGGATCGAAGCCCGGGCCACGGTCCTTGATGAAGACCTCTGTACTGCCGGCGGTGCTCTCCAGATACACCGATACTGTTCCACCGCCGTGCCGGGCAGCGTTGAGCATGGCCTCCCTGGCCGCCTGGATCAAGGCCTCGTGCCGATCCGTCATCTCGGTGTCTCCTACTGTCACGACCTCCACGGCATGCCCATGGGAGTCCTCCACTTCGGCCGCGACAGCCTTGATCCGGTCTGCCAGAAGGCCCGACTCCTTGGCGGGATCACTGAACAGCCAGGAACGAAGCTCGCGTTCCTGGGCCCTGGCGAGGCGCACGACGTCCTGTTCAGAACCGGCCCTGCGCTGGATGAGCGCCAGGGTTTGAAGAACGGAGTCGTGCAAGTGCGCTGCGATCTCCGCGCGCTCAGTTTCGCGAACGCGGCCTGCGCGCTCAGTTTCGAGGTCCTTCCAGAATTTCAGGCCCCACGGCAGCAGCACCAAGGCAACTCCACCCAGGACAGCCACCGATGCCAGCAATGCCAACCAGGTCTGCTCCCACGATCCCGAGCCGGACACCATCACCAGGACGCCTGCCACCACCAAGGCCAGTCCCGCTGCCAAGCGCGTCCATCCACCTGCCTGATCGGCCTTTGTCTTGTTGACCAAGCCGGCTCGTCGGGTCTCGTCGAGCTGCATCCAGGCGATCGCAGCACCACCCAGGATGGCGGCGGCTGGAATGAGTGTTCCCAAGGGGACGTCAACACCGAACTGGCGGGCGATCAAGATTGCAGCCACCAGGAGCAGCGCCGCTCCGAGCAGGATTTCCTTGCCGTATTGGATCTTGCGGAAAGAGAACCAGGACGCAAGAGTGCCTGCTCCATCCGGGACAGAACCGTTGCCTGGCCTCACACCATTACCGGGAACAGGAAGGTCGCCAGGGACGTTCCCGGGTACCGGGGGTGCGCCGGCCACCGCCGGAGACGCTCCGGCGTCGTACATTTTTGGCGCCATGGAAGAACCGGAAGTTGGGACGGACGCCGGCGGCAGGCTCACCGCAGGAGCAATGGGCGACGCCGGCCGGCGGGCGTTGCGCTTGGCGTTCTCGTCAGCAGTGGGAACCATGGTCCACAGCCACGCGTAAAAGGCCACGCCTGCACCACCAGCGAAACAGGCCAGGATCATGCCCAACCGGACGAACTTGACCGGCCAGCCCAAGTGATCCGCCAGTCCACTGCAGACGCCCGCGATCATGCGGTCGCTGCTGCGGACCAGCGGGGGGCGTTGCACAGCGGTTGTCATGTACCAATCCAAACACGGATCAGGGTGACCCGGACCGGAAACCAGCCTCGTTCGGGGCTCTCTCAGGGATCATTCAGGGTATCCCCCAGTAGAGGGCAGGGTGGCTCGGACGGCAGGATCGAAGTATGAACGCGAACAGCATGAACCCAGAGGAACCCGGAACGCCAGGCACCGCCGGCGGATCCGGCTCCAGCGCCTATACCGGCGCTTCCACCGGTGCCACGGGTGCCACGTCCGGAACGCCTTCGGGGACACCTGGAGAGCCCGGAGCTCCTTCGGGAAGCGGCGCCACCGGCAACACCTTCCCACCGGCCGGCAGCGCGCCTGCCGGTTCCCAACAGAACTTCTTCGACTGGATCCGCAACCAAGGCATCCGCCGTGGGCCGGACCGTTGGATCGGCGGCGTGGCGAGCGGTGTGGCCCACCGGTTCGGCATCGATCCCCTGATTGTGAGGGGCATCTTCATTGTCCTGGCACTCTTTGCAGGCGTGGGCGTGCTGCTTTACGGCGTGGCCTGGGCGCTCCTGCCCGAGCCTGACGGCCGGATCCACGTACAGGAAGCCGCTGCGGGCCGTTGGTCAGGGGGCATGACCGGTGCGTTGATCACCACCATCATCGGACTGCCGAGCCTGGGCCGCGGATTCTGGGGTTGGGGCTGGAACGGACTGCCGGGCCTGTTCTGGACGCTCTTCTGGATGGGCGGCGTTTTCTACCTCATCTACTTCCTGGTTCAACGCAACAAGGCTTCCAAGGGAACTCCCGGCATGGGACAGCAAGACTTCGCAGCCGCTCCCGGCAGCACCACCTACGGCAGCACCGTGTACGGCACGCCAACGTCCTATGCGTCCACCACTACCACCGGCACTAACACCGGAGTGCCTGTCTACGGTGCAGCGGCGCCCGGCACCAAGCATCAAGGACGGCCCAATCCCTCCGGCGGCTACGGTTCCGGTCCGGTTCCGCCGTCGGGTCCCTTTACCTCTTACGGCCCAGGTGCGCCCTCCGGTCCGCGTCCTCCTTACGGCCCTACTCCTCCGCAAGGTTGGCAGCCAAAGCCGGCGGCACCGAAGAAAAAGGGCCCCGGTCCTGCGATCGTGGCAGTCTCTGCGGGCGCTGCACTCCTCGCCGGCGGCACCTTGAAAGCGCTCGACGCCGGCAACGTCATTGAGCTGGGCAACTCGGGTAACGCCGTGGTGTGGGCTGCAGGCGCAGCCGTACTCGGCTTGGGCATCCTGGTGGCCGGGCTTCGCGGGCGGACCTCAGGGTTCCTTGGCTTCCTCGCAGTGGCAGCCCTGATCATTGGCGGAATCTTCAACGTGGTCCCGAGGAACGGCGACCGCTTCACCTTCCACGACGTGAACTGGGCACCTACGAGCCTGGAGCAGGCGCGGCAAGGAATCGACGTCACAGGGGCGCAAGGACGCTTGGACTTGAGAGAGATTGCCCTGAAGCCGCCGCTGATCTCCGAGGTCCTGATTCCGGTTGATGCCACGGCCAGCAACGTCACCGTGATCATTCCCGATGATGTGCCCGTGGAGGTCAGGGCCGACATGACGTTCGGCAACCTCAACGAACGCGGATCAGACCGCGGTGGACGCCTGCAGGACCAGAGGACGCTCTACAACACTGAAAAGCCGGGAGCCAACCTCGTGGTGGAAATTGACGGCACGTTCAGCAACGTGACCATCCAGGAAGGAAACTGACATGAACACCAACGAGCCCGGCAAGGCACGCCCCACGCAAGCAACAGAGCCACTTGACGCGACAGAGCCGCTTCAGGCAACGGAGCCGCTGCCCCGGGAAGCGCTGCCCCGGGAACAGCGTCCCGCTGAAACCCGCCCCACGGACGCGCTGCCGAAGCCAGGCCTCCAGCAGATCCCGCTCACGCCACCGCTGGAACCCAGCTTCACAGTGGAGCACACGGACGACGCCGAACCCCGGCAGGCGCGCATTGGAACAGTGGTGTGGGGGTTGATTGTGATCGCCCTCGCGGCCCTGATCGTCATCTCCACACTTGGCTGGGTCACGCTGAACGGCACGTACGTATTGATCGGTTTGATGATCGGCGCGGGGGCAGCACTGGTGGTCGGTGGGCTCCTGTCAGCCCGTAAGGGTCCGGGCACACCAAAGGGCCCGGCCAAGTGACCGGACGCAACAGCGTGACAAAGCAACCACAACACGGAAGGGTGTAGCCATGGACAAGTTCTTCAGCATCGTCAGGGGCCTCGGCCTGAAGCGTGGTCCGCAGCGTTGGATCGGCGGCATCTGCGGAGGAATCGCAGCAAAGCTCAGGGTGGACGTAGCGTACGTTCGCGTGGCCTTCCTGCTCTTCTGCCTGCTGCCCGGTCCCGCATTCGTGGTCTACATTTTGGGCTGGCTGATCCTTCCGGACCAGAACAACAAGATCGCACTGGAGTCCTTCATCAGCCAACGCTCGCGGTAAGTGACGGTTACATCGAGCCGAACTGCACGAAACGCCCTGCTGACCAGCGGGGCGTTTCGTTGTTTTCATCCAGGTTTCCAATACCGCACGGCCAGGGTCAAAAGTAACCGTTTGTGTCCCACCCCACATGCGCGTCTACAATCATGGGGAGCTCAGCGTGGCGCTCTGCACGTATTCCTCCAAGCCATGAGTGAGCAAACATGAAAATTGGCATTCTTACCAGCGGTGGCGACTGCCCCGGCCTCAACGCAGTGATCCGTGGATCAGTCCTCAAGGGCATTGCCATCCACGGCCAGGAGTTTGTGGGCTTCCGCGACGGTTGGCGCGGGGTTGTAGAAGGTGATGTGATCGACATCCCCCGCACCATGGTCCGCGGTATCGCCAAGCAGGGTGGCACCATCCTGGGTACTTCCCGCACCAACCCGTTCGAAAACGGGGGCGGCCCTGAGGTCATCAAGGCGCACATGGAACGCCTTGGGATTGACGCCATCATCGCAATCGGCGGCGAGGGGACACTGGCAGCGGCAAAGCGCCTCACCGATGCCGGCCTGAAGATCGTCGGCGTCCCCAAGACCGTGGACAACGACCTCGACGCCACTGACTACACTTTCGGTTTCGATACCGCCGTGCAGATTGCCACCGAGGCCATCGACCGCCTCCGCACCACCGGCGAATCCCATCACCGCTGCATGATCGCCGAAGTCATGGGACGCCACGTCGGCTGGATCGCCTTGCACGCAGGCATGGCGGCCGGAGCCCACGCCATACTGATCCCGGAGCAGAAGGCAAGCATCGAACAAATCACCGAATGGGTCCAGGAAGCCCACGATCGCGGCCGCGCCCCGTTGGTAGTGGTTGCCGAAGGGTTCGTTCCGGACCACATGGAATCACCGCACTCAGAACGCGGGTTGGACACCTTCGGCCGTCCCCGCCTGGGCGGCATCGCCGATCAGCTCGCTCCCGAAATCGAAGCCCGCACGGGCATCGAAACCCGGGCTACGATCCTGGGCCACATCCAGCGTGGTGGCGTCCCCACTGCCTACGACCGCGTTCTGGCGACACGCCTGGGCATGGCCGCCATTGACTCGGTGGTGGAAGGCCGTTGGGGCACCATGGTGGCCCTGAAGGGTACGGACATCTCCCACGTGGGCTTTGAGGAAGCCTTGGGCAAGCTCAAGACCGTGCCTCAACACCGCTACGACGAAGCGTCCGTGCTCTTCGGCTAGGCTGAATCCATGACTCTAGAGCCCACGTCCGCTGCCATTATCCAGCTGGCGTGGGCTCGTCGTTTAGGGCTCGACGACGACGCTTTCGCCACCGCTGCAGCCCGGCTCGCCACGTCAGCGGCTGACCCCGGGGACATCAGCAACCGTATTACCCGTGTGGATGATTCAGCGGGAACCCTGGTTTTCCTTCGCCTCTTCGGCATCTCAGCACTCCTGGGACCGCAGTGGGCACTTGACGCGGCAGCATCCATCCCCGATACGGAGCTCGCCCAACACGTGACGTTGTTGACCATCACGCGATCACACGGCGGACACGGGCTTGGATCCTCCGCCTTGTTTTTTGCCGACGATCTGCCACTTCAACAACCTTCCGAAGAGCTCACGGTTTCCCATGGCAACCCCGAAGCTATCAGCCTTGAAAGCTTGTGCCCCCCGGATGACATCAACGAGGTTGGCCTTCAAGGTCTCGAGCATCGTTTTACCATCATGCATCCGGAGGAAGATCAGCCCACGCCCGTGGCCTGCGGCGCCTATTCCGAGTGGGAAGGCATCCTGGCCAATATGGGAGTTCTTGTTGCACCTCCCTGGCGGCGACGCGGACTGGGCACCTTGGCTGCCTCCATCGCTGCGCACGAAGCACTGGCGTCCGGCCTGACCCTGCAGTGGAAGGCCGATGTCAGCAACACAGGGGCGCTCGCGATGGCCCGCAGCCTTGGATTTGCCACAGGCGGGCTCCACGCCAGCGTCATCCTCGGCTGACAAGGAACCGAACCGGCCCATTTTTCAACCCGATGGACTGATTCTGCCCTACAAACACGTCAGGACCAGCCCAAAAGTGGGCTGGTCCCGCCGAATTGCCGGACTACTTGCCTACAGTTTCCTCCACAGCCGGCACTCCAGTGGCCTTCCCGCCCCAACCGCTGACGGACTTCGGCTTGCCAAAGAACAGGGCCACCACGGCGCCCAGCAGAATCGCGCAGGCGGGCAGGATGATGGACTGGCTCATCGCCGTCGAGAAGCCTGCGTGCAGAGCTTCCGGCAAGACGCCGTTCATGGAAGCTTCACCAACAGGAGCACCCGCAGGAGCTGCAGGCAATTCTGCTGCCAGCCGCGACTGGATCAGGGCCGCAATGGCTGCCGAACCCAGGACAGCGCCGATCTGGCGCGTGGTGTTGAAGACGCCGGAACCGGCGCCTGCCTGACGTGGTTCCAGGTTGCGGGTGGTCGCGTTGGATACCGGACCCCAGATGAAGGCGTTGGCAATACCCTGCAAGGCGCTGGGCAGCAGGAACATCCAGATGGGGGTGTCCGGTCCCAGCAAGGCCGCGGTCCAGAACAAAGCTCCGGCCATGCAGACGAGGCCGAACGCCGCAAAGTACCGCGGGTTGGCACGGTCAATGAGCTTGCCAACAAACGGCGCAAGCGCACCCGAAATGACGGCCATGGGAATCATCAGCAACGCCGACTGGGTGGGCGTCAGGCCGCGCACGGTCTGGTAGTAGAAGATGGTGGGCAGCGGGAACGCCGTGACCGTGAAGCCCACGGCCATGATGGTGGTGTTGCCCAGCGAGAAGTTGCGGTCCTTGAACAGGCCAAGGGGCAGCAGGGGTTCCCCGCCCCGACGTTCCAGGAGCCACTGCCAAACGACAAAGAGAACCAGCACAACAAGCCCGGTGACGATCAGTCCCCACACGGAAATGAAGCCGGTGACCGTTCCCCACTTGTACGTCTGGCCCTCCTGGATGCCAAAGACCAGCAGGAACATGCCGACGGCGGAAAGCACCACGCCTACGACGTCGAACGTGTGGCTGTGTGTTGTCAGTTTCGGCACGAAACGGGTGACCAGGATGAACGCTACGATGCCGATGGGAACGTTGACGAAGAAGATCCACTCCCAGCCCAGGCTGTCCACCAGGACACCGCCGAGGATGGGGCCCACGAGCACCGCCATGCCTGCTGTGGCTCCCCACAACCCCATGGCTGCGCCACGGCGGTCCGGAGGGAAGATGCGGGTAATCACGGCCATGGTTTGGGGTGTCATCATGGCAGCGCCCAGGCCTTGCACGGCGCGGGCAGCGATCAACATGGTGACGTCACCGGAGAGCCCGCACCAGAGTGAGGCGAGCGTAAAGACCACCAGGCCGATCAGGTAAAGGTTCTTCGGCCCGAATCGGTCACCCAGCCTGCCGGTAATCAGCAGGGGTACTGCGTAGGCCAGCAAGTAGGCGCTGGTAACCCAAATCACGGCGTTGATGTCCGTGTTGAGGCCCTCCATGATCCGCGGGTTCGCCACCGACACAATGGTGGTGTCGATGAGGATCATGAAGAAGCCCACCACAAGTGACCACAGCGCTGGCCACGGCTTAGCTACGTTTTCCAAGGGATTCCTTTGGCTTGTTTGAAAGTTCAGTTGGAGCTGGCCGGGGTTCATCCCAGGGCAGGCGCCCGTTGCCCAACTCCTCAAGGAGACCGCGGATCCACGCGATCTCGGTTCGGCGCATTGCTTGTTGATACGTGATGTCGATCCAGTACTTGCGGTCCAACCCCTTGGCCGTCACCGTGGCTTCGGCGTGAACGAGGAAATCGAGATCGTCATTCAGGGCTGCAAGCCGCTCCTCCAACAGACCCGTCACCACAGCCGCGGGAAGGTGGTGTGCCTCTGCGATTGCATGGGGAAAGACCGGGTATTCGTTGACGGGAGTGGAGAGCATGGCCTTTAGCCGCGCGTCGAGCGCAACATGTCCGGCAGGGGTGATGCGATACGTGGTCCGTTCGGGACGGTTGCCTTCCCGCTCCGTTCCTGTGGCCTCCACCAGGCCGTTCTCCTCGAGCCGTCCCATTGCGTGATAGAGCGTGCCGGGACGTACTTTTACGAGGCGATCTTCGTGACGAGCCATCAGCAACTGGTACATCTCGTACGGATGCATGGGTTCCTCGGCAAGGAGCGCCAGTGAGGCCACCCCGAGTGGGGTTAGTTCAGCGACCTTGGGCAAAGGAACCCTTTCTCATCGAATATTCCACAACAACTATTCCACGTGGAGTATTGGAGCGCAAGAAAGCCCGGCCGCTAAGCGACCGGGCCGTCCATGCAAGAGCTTCGTTAGCCCAGCAGGGCCTGGATCTCTGCCCTCGCGAACATCGTGGCGGCATCGCGCGCGGAGGGCGTCCCGGCGTCGGGATCCGCTCCCGCATCCAGCAAAACCCGGGCAACGCCGGTATATCCCTTGAAGACAGCCCCGGCCAGAGGTGTCTGTCCGCGGTCGTTGGCGGCATTGGCGTCCGCGCCGTGATGGAGGATGAGCTGCACCGCCTCCTCATGGCCGTGGTAGGCCGCAAGCATCAGCAGGGAGTCGCCGGCGGCGTTGGTGAGCGTGGCAGGAGCACCGGCCTTCAAGTAGCCACGCAGCAACTCGGTGTCACCTTCGCGGGCGGCATCGAACAGGGCATGGGCCAGGGCCAACGTTTCGTCGTCGGGGCCTGTTGCTTGGCTCATCGGTGGGGTCCCTTCAGGAATCCGGTCTGGCGCCCGACTACCTGGCCGGCGTCGGGGGCGACGATCACTTCCTGGGCTGCGATGTACGGCTCTTCACCGTCCATCACCGTCAGGGTTTCCTCCGCCGAAATGGACCGCTTGATCACGGCCAGAGCAACAGGTCCCATCTCAAAGTGCTGCGCCACCGATGTCAGAGTACCTACCTTGCGCTCCCCGGCAAATACGACACTGCCAACAGCCGGCAAGGTGTGCTGTGAGCCATCAAGTTGCAGGAACACGAGGCGCCGCGGTGGATGACCGAGGTTATGGACGCGCGCAACGGTTTCCTGGCCCTTGTAGCAGCCCTTGTTCAGATGAACCGAGGTCCGCAGGAGATCCAACTCGTGAGGGATGGTTTTCTCGTCGGTCTCCGCACCCAAGCGGGGTCGCCATGCAGCAATCCGCAGTGCATCCGCGGCCATGGCACCTGCAAGGGGCAGGCCTTCCACAGCTTGTTCCAGTCCGGCAGCAGGAACAAGGTACTCGAACCAAGGGCGCTCGAGGCCGGGGTGCGATTCCTCAGGGACGATGCTGTAGGCATAGCCGCCGGGGCTGACGTGCGGCCACGGATCTTCCCACACCAAGCCACCGGAAAGCTGTTCCACCGGCTTGGTGGCACCCACCACGGCCCATTGCTCAGAGACGTCCTGGATCTCGACGCGGAGCATGAACTTCATCTTGTTCAACCACTCGGCCAAAGGACCTGCCTCTGCGGTCTCCACAATCAGCCAGGCAGTGCCGCCGTCGTCAATAACGCGGGCATCGAACTCGATCCGGCCCTGGACGCTGAGCAGCAGCAGTTCGCTGGCGACACCGGGCTGAAGGTTGGTGAGCTGCTGGGATGAAAGCGTGTTGAGCCAGCTAAGCCGATCCGGGCCCGCCACCGTCACTACGCCCCGGTGCGAAAGGTCCACGACGGCGGCACCGGTTGCCAAGGCGCGCTGCTCACGCAACGGTTCACCATAGTGGGCCGCTACGCCGGCATCGAGGCCGGTATCTTCAACGGCGCCAGGGCGCGACAACAGGGGGCTCTTGTAAGTCATATGTAGTAGAAGTCCTTGTGGCTCAGCGGTATTCCGGGATCAGCGGTATTCCGGGTTCTCGAAATCGAATCGGGTGCCCGCCTTCCACTCCTCCGGCAGGTTGCCGTAGGCAGGAATTCCCCCGGCATCCCGCAGAAGCTTGGCCATATGCAGCAGGTTCCAGGTCATGAAAGTGGCGTTCCTGTTAGTAAAATCACTCTCCGGCCCGCCTGATCCTTCGTCAAGATAGCTGGGTCCGGGTCCTACGGGGCCGATCCACCCGGCGTCAGCCTGGGGCGGGATGGTGAAGCCGATGTGCTGCAGGCTGTACAGGACGTTCATGGAACAGTGTTTGATGCCGTCCTCGTTGCCGGTGATGAGGCAGCCGCCCACCTTGGGGTAAAACGCCCATTGGCCCTTGCTTGTCAGCTGACCCGAGTGGGCGTAGAGCCGTTCAATGAGCTTCTTGGTTTGGGACGAGTTGTCCCCCAACCAGATAGGACCTGCAACCACCACGATGTCGGCGTCCCGGACCTCAGGGTAGATCTCGGGCCACTCGTCTGTCTTCCAGCCGTGCTCACGCATGTCCGGATACACGCCGCTGGCGATGTCGTGGTCAACGGTGCGGATGAGGCGGGTACTGACGCCCTGCTTCTCCATGATGTCGCGGCTGATCTTGATCAAGCCGTCGGTGTTGCTGAGCTGCGGCGATGGTTTCAGTGTGCCATTGAAGAAGACGGCCTTGAGGCCCTCGTAACCTTCCGGCTTGAGGTGGGTGTTCACTTTCTGCTCCTTCTGCTGGTTGCTGTGGAACGTGCAGTGAGACCTCGGGTCAGGAAACCTTGTGGAGGAACGCGGAGGCGTGAGCTTCAAGGGCCTTGCCGCTGGCGGCTACATCCCAGCGCCACAACAGGTTGCCGTCCACCAGGCCAAAAATCCGTGTTGCGGCCGTGTACTCCTTGGAGTGGCTTCCACGCATCACCATGTCGGTGCTCAGCTGGATCTGGGGCCCCTTGATTTGGCCGTAGTAGAGCTCCGTAATTCCGCCGGGGTGGGAGATCGACACTGAAATGTCGAAACCGCCCTCCTTGTTGCGGCGCTCCTCGACTTCGTCGGCCGTCTTGAGGACGGGAACGATGTCGGCCGGGATCAGGCCCGGGCCGCCGTCGCCCTCTTCAAGCTTCCGTTCCAAAGCCCAGAAGCCCGTCTCCACGGTCAAGGGCCGCAACTTTTCGCCCGCGTCATCGCTGAGCCAGGTCTCGGCCCGGTACTGCAAGTACGGGAGCCCGTTGTGGGTGAATGACACATGCTGGACGAAATGCTCGGAATCCTCGTCTCCGCTGCCGAGCCGGCCGCGGCCTTCCCACTCACCAATGAGCCAGGAAAGAGGGACGAGTTCAGGCGTCAGATCTGTAGGGATCTCAATAGGCACAACGATTACCTCTGTTGGGCTGCAGGACCGGAAGTTTTACTTCTGGCCCTTGAAAAGGCGGTAGACGACAAAACCCGCAAACCACGCCATGGCTACGCTGGCCAGGCCAAGGAGAACGAGGAAGAAGATTTCAAATGCGAGTACAGACATGATGCAATCCTAACCGTTAGTAGATGAGTAGTTTGTCTATGAAGTAAGCCAGGGCCCCCACAGCCCAAACAGGCGCCACGCCCATTCCTACGGCTGCCGGAATATTCAGGCGTCCCCGGCGGAGGGTAGTCATCCGACGGAAACACACCAGGACCGATCCCACCACCGCGCCCACCAAGGCGGCAGGAAGCACGGCGATGTCCGAGAAGACCAGGCCTGCCAGGGGTCCCATCAGTCCGGCCATCACCACTCCGAGCGGAGCCACAATGCGATCCGGCCAGCGAATGATTCCCACCAGAAGGGCCACAGCCGCACTGAGGCCGGCCACGAGCACCATCTCCTTGACGCCGTTGAACCGCGCACTGGCGATCCACCCTGCGCCCAGGCAGTTGAGCAGTACACCGGCCGAGCAGCCCAGTGTGGATTCAAGGCGTTGCGCCTGCCCGGTGCCCCGGATCAGTTGAACCACGAACACCGCCATCACGCCCAGTGCGACGAATGCCGGCGTACCGTCCAGGAAACCGGGCGCCGGCATGTACGCGGCAGCCACAGCCGATCCTGCTCCGGCAAGACCAATCACTGCGGCCAGCGTCTTCTTGGCCGGAACAGCCAGGAAATGCGGCCAGCCGATCCCCACGGCCGCGGACGCCGCAATGCCGGCACCCACCATGGCTTCCCGGGAAACGAAGGTGCTGGCCACGATGGCTGCGAGCGCCACGAGTCCGAATACCCCGATGCTCCAAGACTTCACTGTGTGCCGACCTCAATCCGATGTGCCTTACGACCTCCCGACAATCCTGCCTTAAGCCGGCCCAATATGTCGTAATTCCAGCGCTTGCCCGTCACGAATCCATGTGTCCCAAGGCACTGATGGGTATACTCAGACTTCAACAGCGCACCGTGTTTGTCGCGATCCCGTTACAACGGGAGAGGCCGGACATGCGCTGTGACCGACCGGTGAAACTCCGGTTTCGACGCCCGATGATGCGCGTACAGCCCATTGGAGGAACTATGTCGCACATCCTGCTCCTAACGAACAGCACCGGCTCGTCGGTGGACATTTTGCCTGCCTTGGAGTTGCTGAACCACCGCGTGCACATCCTCCCGGCAGAACCCACCGCGCTACTGGAAACCGATCCCACGGACATCGTCTTCCTGGATGCCCGCAAGGATTTGGTGGGCGCCCGCTCGCTCACCCAGTTGTTGAAGGCCACCGGCCTTAGCGCCCCGCTCATGCTGATCCTTACCGAAGGCGGCATGGCAGCCGTCTCGTCCGCGTGGGCAGTGGATGACATCGTGCTGGACTCCGCAGGCCCGGCGGAAGTTGAGGCCCGCATCAGGTTGGCAATGGCTCGTGCCGTGCCCGGCGAAGAGGAAACCCAGACCGAAATCCGGGCGGCCGGCGTCGTCATTGACGAGGCAAGCTACACCGCCCGCGTGAGCGGACAGCCCCTCAACCTGACTTTCAAAGAGTTTGAACTTCTGAAGTACCTCGCGCAGCATCCGGGCCGGGTGTTCACCCGCCAGCAGTTGCTGACCGAAGTGTGGGGCTACGACTATTACGGAGGCACCCGGACGGTGGACGTCCACATCCGGCGGCTTCGCGCCAAGCTCGGCGTGGATCACGAGAACCTGATCAGCACGGTCCGCAACGTCGGCTACCGGCTCACTCTTGTCCGTCTCACGGACGAAGAGTTGTCCGAAGCGTAAACGGCTTCCGAAGCGCGGACTGAACAAACTCGATCCAAGAAAAAGGCCAGGATCCACACGGATCCTGGCCTTTTTTCTTTCTTGGTGGAGGACATACGGGTCGAACGTATCGAGGCCACCCCACTGGTGGATCCCCCCTGCGCTGACTTGCCGATAATCCGGAAAGCCGAACGAGATATTGAGACTACCTGCCATTTCCGGGGACATCAAATCACGCGCCTTGCACCGGACGTATAGCCTTGCATCATGAGTCACGCGCAACCGGAAAACTGGCCCGTACTGATCATCGATGGCGCCTTGGACGCAGAACTGCTGAGGGATGTCAGGGCCCTGGCCGCCGCCGCCGGGGAGTCCGACGGGAATCCCCCGTTCTCCGAGCAGACGTTGGTCATGCTTCGCGGTGTTGACGCCGGAGACCACTCTGTTTTGTCCTTCGTCCTGTATGCCCCCGATGAAGATTCAGATCCGGCCACCGCCGAAGACCTGGCCGGCGTGGCCGTCGTCGTCGAAAGTGAAGACGGCAGCGGGGTCCTGGAGTTGGCGGTCCATCCCAGCTACCGCAACCAGGGTGTGGCCGGAAGGCTTCTGGACGCCCTGCAGGGCAAGCGGGGCCTGAAGGGGTTGAGTGCATGGTCGCACGGTAACCACGAGGCCGCCGCCGATCTCGCCACACGCTTCGGCTACGGCCCGGTGCGTGAATTGTGGAAGATGCGGTTGATGTCTTCGACTGCCGAGCTGCCCGACGCCGGACTTCCGGACGGTGTTTCCCTCCGCGCCTTTGTCCCGGGCCAGGACGAGCAGGCATGGCTGGCCGCCAACAGGGCTGCGTTTGCCCACCACCCCGAACAGGGGGCCATGACGCTGGCGGACCTTGAGGCGCGCAAGGCCGAAGAATGGTTTGATCCCCAAGGTTTCCTGTTGGCCGTGAATGCCGACGGCGGGTTGCTGGGATTCCACTGGACCAAGGTCCACCCCCGGCAGGGCCCGCACCCGGCAATCGGGGAAGTCTATGTGGTGGGAGTGACGCCGGCAGCGCAGGGTCTGGGCCTGGGCAAGTCCCTCACCGTTGCGGGCATCAAGCACCTTCAGGACCAAGGCCTGCATGCAGTGATGCTTTACGTGGATGCCGACAACGAGGCAGCAGTAGCTCTATATCAGAAACTCGGCTTCGTTCGTTGGGACACCGATGTGATGTATGGGCCTTTAACCAAAAATTAACCTCGCGTCCCCACTTGCCGGAAAGCAGGTGACATCTTGGATTCGAGCGCCGGAATTGATTGTAATGTGGGAGGAAACCCCGTCCTGAGCTTAGGAGAACCCCATGCAGCCGGACCCCGTCGGCACCGCCGGATCCACCTCGAAGGGCGCAACACTGCCCCCGCGCTTCGGATCATCGGAAGTGCCGGCCTCGCGAGCCACCCAGGACCGCATCGATATTCCGGAATTCGCACCGAGCCTTGAGCCCGAAGGCGATATCTCCGCAGACCGGTTCCTGGACCGCGAACTGAGCTGGCTGGCCTTCAACTCCCGGGTTCTGGAACTCGCCGAGGATCCTGACCTTTTCCTGCTGGAACGCGTCAATTTCCTCTCCATCTTCGCCTCCAACCTTGACGAGTTCTTCATGGTGCGCGTGGCGGGCCTCAAGCGCCGTATCGCAACCGGACTGGCCGTCCCTTCCCCTGCCGGCCTGAGCCCCATTGAGGTACTGGAACAGATCAGCGAAGAGGCCCACAGGCTCCAAGAACGCCATGCCCGGGTCTTCGCCGAGCAGATCCGTCCTGCCCTGGCCTATGAGCACATCCACATCATGCACTGGCATGAACTGGATGAGGATGCCCGCCACCGGATCAGCATCATGTTCCAGGAGAAGGTTTTCCCCATCCTGACGCCGCTGGCTGTAGACCCGGCACACCCGTTCCCCTACATTTCGGGCCTTTCCCTCAACCTCGCGGTGATCGTCAGTAACCCGATCAGCGACAAAGAGCTGTTCGCCCGTGTCAAGGTTCCGGACCAGCTTCCCCGCCTCATTTCCGTGGACGGACCGCGGGCAGGCGCCATCCCTGGCCGCGTGGCCCGTTTCATCGCCTTGGAAGAAGTGATCGCTGTCCACCTGGACAAGCTCTTCCCCGGCATGGAAGTCCTGGAGCACCACACCTTCCGCGTTACCCGCAACGAGGACCTGGAAGTGGAAGAGGACGACGCCGAGAACCTCTTGCAGGCTTTGGAGAAGGAACTCCTGCGCCGGCGCTTCGGCCCGCCGGTGCGCCTCGAGGTCACCACGGACATCAACCCGAACATCAAGGCACTGCTGATCCGTGAACTTGGTGTTGAAGAGTCCGAGGTCTACTCCGTTCCTGCCCCGTTGGATCTACGTGGCTTGTCCGCAATCAGCGGCATTGACCGGGCGGACCTCCACTACCCCAAGCATGTGCCGCACACGTCCCGGTACCTCAACGAGTCTGAAACATCCAAGGCAGCCAACGTCTTTGCCGCCATGCGCCGCAGGGACATCCTCCTGCACCACCCGTACGACTCCTTCTCCACCTCTGTTCAGGCCTTTCTGGAGCAGGCGGCAGCAGATCCCAAGGTGCAGGCCATCAAGCAGACCCTGTACAGGACATCCGGCGACTCCCCCATTGTTGATGCCCTGATCGACGCCGCGGAGGCAGGCAAGCAGGTTCTGGCACTTGTGGAGATCAAGGCCCGCTTTGACGAGCAGGCCAACATTTCCTGGGCACGGAAGCTGGAGCAGGCAGGCGTTCACGTGGTGTACGGCATCGTTGGCCTTAAAACCCACTGCAAATTGTCTTTGGTGGTTCGCCAGGAAGTGGACGGACTGCGCCGTTACTGCCACATCGGCACCGGTAACTACCATCCGAGGACAGCCCGCTACTACGAAGACCTCGGTTTGCTGACCGCCAACGAGCAAGTGGGCGAAGACCTGTCCAAGTTGTTCAACCAGCTCTCCGGCTATGCCCCGAAGTCCACGTTCAAAAGGCTGCTGGTGGCACCCCGCTCGGTGCGTGCCGGCTTGGTGGAGAGGATCGAAACCGAGATTCGGAATGCACGCACCGGTGTGCCCGGATTGGTTCAGATCAAGGTCAACTCCATGGTGGACGAAGCCATCATTGATGCCCTCTACCGTGCCTCGCAGGCAGGCGTGAAAGTGGACGTTGTGGTCCGTGGCATTTGCTCGCTGCGCCCGGGCGTGCCGGGACTCAGTGAGAACATCACGGTCCGATCCGTGCTGGGCCGGTTCCTGGAGCACTCGCGCGTCTTTGCCTTTGGCAACGGCGGTGAACCCGTGGTGTACATCGGCTCCGCTGACATGATGCACCGCAACCTGGACCGCCGTGTGGAAGCACTGGTCCAACTGGCCAGCAAGGAAGACACAACCACGGTCATGGACCTGATGCGTCGCTATGTTGACGACGGCACAGCCAGCTGGCACTTGGACAACAGCGGACACTGGACCAGGCACCATTTGGATGAGGAGGGCAAGCCCTTGCTGGATATGCAGTCCTGGCTCCTGGCTTCGCGCTCGCGCCAACGTGCTGCGGCCCGGCGGTAAGGACACCATTGAACAGCGATACTCCCGTGGCGGATCAAACAGACCACCCCGGCGAGCCGGTGGCCGTTGTGGCCGCCGGTGCCATTCCTTGGCGCGTTACCAAGGGTGCCCTTGAGGTCCTCCTGATTCATCGCCCGCGTTATGACGATTGGTCTTGGCCCAAAGGAAAGCTCGACGCCGGGGAAACAGTTCCTGAGTGCGCTGCCCGTGAAGTGTGGGAAGAGATAGGCCTGCAAGCCCCGCTGGGCATACCTTTACCGCCAATTCATTACCACGTCAGTGCAGGCCTGAAGGTTGTCAGGTACTGGGCAGTCAAGGTCAACGGGGCACCGCTTCGCCCTGACGGCAAAGAAGTGGACAGTGTCATGTGGTGCAGCCCGGAACGGGCAGCGAGCTTCCTGAGCAACCCAACAGATGTGGAGCCGCTGGAATATCTTCAGAAGGCGCACGTCCGCGGCGAGCTGGATACGTGGCCGCTGATATTGATCCGCCATGCCAAAGCGAAGCCGCGGTCTTCCTGGACCAAAGCCGAGGGCGACCGCCCCCTGGCCGCCACCGGCCAGCGGCAGGCAATTGCCGTCCAGCGGCTGTTGGAGGTGTGGAAACCGCAACGTGTTGTGACCAGCCCCTGGGCGCGTTGCGTTGCCACCATCGCCCCCTATGCCAAGGCCAGCGGAGCCAAGGTGAAACTGGTGGAGGCCCTCACCGAGCACAACCACCAGCGTTCCCCCAAGAAAACTGCTGCCGCGGTGGAGGCTTTGTTCGACAAACAAGTACCGATCGCAGTGTGCACGCATCGTCCGGCCCTGCCCACGGCCATGAAGCAGCTGGGCCAGCACATGTCCCAGGCGCTGCGTGCACTGCTTCCCTCCGCCGACCCCTTCCTTTCTCCCGGAGAAGTGATTGTGTGCCAGGTGGCACGGGGATCCGAGCGAAAAATTGTGTCCGTGGAGCAGGTCAAGCCGTTCGACGACTGACACCCGCTATGGCTTGACCCTCACGTCTTTGTATCAGTAGGTTGATACAAAAGATGTGGGGGTCTTGCCGTGGTTGTTGCGCCATCGATGTTTTTCCTGGGACCGGTAGTAGGTGCCATCATCGTGTACCTGTTCCTGAGAATGCAGGTCTGGTCCAAGCCGGATGCACAATCCGTTGCCTCACACGGACTCTGGGTGGGCATCATTGGCTGGATGGCCAGCTCCCTGCAGGGGGCCATGAGCACGGGGATTATCCGCGCGAATTCCCTGGGATCAAACGCTCCTGCAACTCCGGACCAGATCGCCAACGCCCTCGCTTGGCCGATTGTGGCCAGCCTCACCGTCCATGCGCTCGGTCAGCTGAGCTACCCCGCACCTAAGGCACCCCGACGGTACGCAGAGCTCAAGGTCCGGAAAATCAGGGACTTCCTTCCCCGCAAACTCGCTTGGACTACGGCCGCCATCTTCGGATACGCAGCTGTGACCATTGCTTGGATCGCAGCCTTGCCGGCGTACACAGCCGTGCCGCCTACGCCTCCTCCGCCACCGGTGGACCCCCGGACACCTACCACCCCTCCCGGCCCCGGCCCGTTCCAGGGACAGGACGGCCGGATTCCGGGATCCGAACTGGCCTTTTGGCTCGGCGGGGCTCTACTTGTCCTGGCCGTGGGAACGTGGCTGGTGCTCGTCCTGATCGCCCGCCGTCGCCAATTGGAAACGCTCGACGGCGAGGACAACCGGACGATTCGCACCGTCGCCACCAACCGGCTGCTGCGGACCGTGGCAACCATTGCTGCAGGCCTGGCAACCGTTGCCGGCAACTTTGCATCACAGCCGGCCCCGGGAGTCACTTGGCAGCAGTCCTGGTTCAACATGCCGGGGCTCATCAACGTGGCAGTTCTGGCTGCAATGTGGTGGTGGCGGGTCCCCGAACTCCCTTCGATCCTCAATGTTCCGCAAGCCACGAGCGCTAAAACACTCCGCGCCGATCCCCATACCCACGGCGCCGCCCGGCTGAGCATCTCCCTCGGCGCAGTGTTGGGCGTAGTGGGCGGTGTTGCGCTTGTGGCGGGAACTGTGACGATCCTGGTCACCTCACGCCCCTTGGAGCCTTGGGCGTTTCCCGTCGTGACCGCCCTTGCCGCGGCCGCGCTCTTGCTGGTTATTGCAGCCGGCGAGCTGCTGATGGCCCGGAATTACGGAGAACCACAAGCGCAGGTGCATTGGCCCCGCCAGCCTGTTTCGCGGGGGCTGCTCTCCTTCGCGATCGGAAGCGCCTTGATTTTTGCCGTGGCCGTGGCTTTCGCCGTGGCCGCGGAAGCGCAGAGTTTCGCCAACAAGACCTGGCCGGCAGCCCTTCTGCTCTCCGCGGTAGTGGCCGCTTCAGGCGCGGCTGCCATCATTGCCGTGCGCCGTCGTCGTGGAATCCCTGAAAGTGGGGCTGACGCAGGCTTGGACGCCGCACTGAGGGCCATCAGCCTGTACAGAATCGTGAGGACGCTGGCAGCTTACTGCCTGGGGCAGGCTGCAGCGCTGCTGATGATCACCGGCGATGCTTGGTACAGCGTGTTTCCACCAGGCAGCGGCGAATATCCGTTGGCACCCAGCCCGGCGAACACGGTGGGCATGGTGTTGGCTGCCATCGCGGTGATCGTCGCTGTGGTGCCGGTCCGAAGCCTGCTCGGCGCCATACCCCGTGGTGAGCCCGCCAACCTTGGCGAACGAGCACAATGACTGCCGGAATCACGGTGGACCTTACCGATCCTGTGCCACCCTTCGAACAAATCCGCCGGCAGCTCAGATCCCTGATAGCCGTGGGTGTTCTGGAACCAGGAAGCCGCCTGCCCACGGTACGGAGCCTGGCCGGGGACCTGGGAATCGCCGCAGGAACAGTGGCACGCGCCTACAAAGAGCTCGAGCAGCAGGGATTGATCGAATCACGACGACGGAACGGGACTGTCGTCGTCGGGCCGCCTCAGGTGCCGCACGGCACTGTCCGGGGAGACGCTGCGGTGATGGCCGCCGTCGACGGTTTGATCCGGACGGCACGTGAGGCGGGCATTGGTGACGAATCGCTCGTGGACCTGCTTCGGGGTCGACTTGCCCAGACCAGTAAGCTGGACTCGTGAGCATCCCCACCCCTTATGAAGACCTCCTGCGCGATGTCATGGCCAACGGCACACACAAGTCGGACCGCACCGGAACCGGGACGCGCAGCGTTTTCGGCCGACAGTTAAGGTTCGATCTTGCCCGGAGCTTTCCGCTGATCACCACCAAGCGGGTCCACTTCAAATCCGTGGCCGTAGAGCTCCTGTGGTTCCTTCGCGGCGATTCGAATGTGAAGTGGATGCAGGATCAGGGCGTCTCCATCTGGGACGAGTGGGCGGATGCCGACGGCGAGCTGGGCCCGGTTTATGGCGTGCAGTGGCGGAGTTGGCCCACACCCGA
This sequence comes from Arthrobacter sp. 9V, assembly GCF_902506065.1. Lineage (GTDB taxonomy): Bacteria > Actinomycetota > Actinomycetes > Actinomycetales > Micrococcaceae > Arthrobacter. The sequence goes on along the minus strand of NZ_LR732912.1, from coordinate 1,156,275 downwards.
CGGCGGACACATCGACCAGATCTCCGAACTCATGGCCAACCTGGCGGCCAACCCGGATTCCCGGCGCCACATCGTCTCGGCTTGGAACGTGTCCGAACTCAAGGACATGGCGTTGCCCCCGTGCCATGCGTTCTTCCAGTTCTATGTGGCCGACGGTAAACTCTCCTGCCAGCTGTACCAGCGCTCCGCGGACACGTTCCTGGGCGTCCCCTTCAACATTGCCTCCTACGCACTGCTGACCCGAATGGTGGCGCAGCAGCTTGGACTTGAACCGGGTGAATTCGTTTGGACCGGCGGAGACGTCCACATCTACGACAACCATGTTGACCAGGTTGCCGAGCAGCTCAGCCGTGAGCCGTATGAGTATCCGCAGTTGAAGATCCTCCGCAAGCCGGACTCCATTTTTGACTACACCGTGGACGACTTTGAGGTTGTGGACTACCGCCACCACCCCACCATCAAGGCGCCGATCGCAGTATGAGCACATCCTCTCCCGAGACTCCCTCGCAGCTTCCCGGCGTCATCTTTACCCAAGAGACAGCGGCCCGCATGACGGGCATCGGCATGGTGTGGGCGCAGACGAAGTCCGGCGTGATCGGCAAGGACGGCTCCATGCCGTGGCACCTGCCCGAGGACTTGAAGCACTTCAGCCAGCTCACCACCGGCCATCCCGTCATCATGGGCCGCAAGACGTGGCTGTCCTTCCCCGAAAAGTACCGTCCGCTCCCGGGTCGCACCAACATTGTGGTGACCCGCAACGCTGACTGGGCTTCCACACCCGAGGCGAAGGGCGCCGTCGTGGTTTCCTCCCTGGACGCTGCACTGCTGGAATCGCAGTTCGCGCCCGGTGGCCAGAAAGTATGGATCATTGGCGGCGGCGAAATCTTTGAACAGTCCATGGGCATCGCCAACCTGGCGGTCATCACCATCATCGACGCCGACCTGGAGGGTGACACATACGCCCCCGAACTTGGTGATGATTGGACTTTTGACGCCGTAGCCCCGGCCGAAGGCTGGCTCACCGCAAAAAACGGCACCAACTACCGGTTCACCACATGGCGCCGGAACGAAAGCCAGGAAGACTAAGCATGCTGAAAAAACCTGAAACCTTGTTCGTGCTGGGCTACATGCTGCTGCCGCTTTTCGCCCTCATCTCCGCCATTGTGGGACTCACCATGATTCTGGGCGGCAACAAAATTGCCGGGATCATTGTGCTGATCGTTGTCACTCAGGTGTTTACCTTTGGTGCGTTCTTCGCCCTGCGCAAGCGCAAGGCTGTGCTCCTGCAGGAACATGACGCGTCGTAGCGCAGTGCGTGCGTGACGTAACCAACAGCGGCAGATCGCTGCGAAAGTTTAGACTTGTTCAATGACTACAGCAGCTAATCCGTCCGTTGGACTGGTCGGTTGGCGTGGCATGGTCGGCTCCGTCCTAATGCAGCGCATGCAGGATGAGAACGACTTCGCCAACATCAACCCGGTATTTTTCTCCACCTCGAACGCAGGAGGTGCCGCCCCCTCCTTCGCTGAAGGGGCCGGCAAGCTCGAGGATGCGTTCGATATTGAGACGCTGGCCAAGCTGCCCATTATTGTCACCGCGCAAGGTGGCGACTACACCAAACAGGTCCACGGCGAACTCCGCAACCGCGGCTGGGATGGCCTTTGGATTGACGCTGCGTCCACTTTGCGCATGAACGACGACTCCATCATTGTGCTGGACCCCATCAACCGCGACGTCATCGACGCCGGCCTGTCCGGTGGTGTGAAGGACTTCATCGGCGGCAACTGCACGGTCTCCTGCATGCTGATGGGCCTCGGCGGACTGTTCAAGAACAACTTGGTTGAATGGGGCACCTCCATGACCTACCAGGCTGCCTCCGGTGGCGGTGCCCGGCACATGCGTGAACTCCTCAACCAGTTCGGCACACTCAACAATGAGGTCAGCAGCGAACTGCAGGATCCCGCCTCTGCCATCCTGGAAATCGACCACAAGGTCCTGGCTGCCCAGCGCACCGGCGTTGACGCCACCCAGTTCGGCGTGCCGCTGGCCGGCTCCCTCATTCCGTGGATCGATGCCGACCTCGGCAACGGCCAGTCCAAGGAAGAGTGGAAGGCCGGGGTGGAAACCAACAAGATCCTCGGCACCGGAAACGGCACCGCAGGCAAGGACCACATAGCCATGGACGGCCTGTGCATCCGTATTGGCGCCATGCGTTCGCACTCCCAGGCCCTCACGCTCAAGCTGCGTGAAGACCTTTCAGTCACGGAAATCGAGAACCTCCTGGCCAAGGACAACGAGTGGGCCAAGGTTGTTCCCAACACCAAGGAAGCCTCCATGGCTGACCTGACCCCCGTGGCCGCTTCCGGCACACTGGACATCCCCGTAGGCCGTATCCGCAAGCTCGAAATGGGCCCGGAATACATCAGCGCCTTCACTGTGGGAGACCAGCTCCTCTGGGGTGCGGCCGAGCCGCTCCGCCGCATGCTCAACATTGTGACGGGCAAGCTCTAGTCCTGCCCGGCCTAGTACGTCGCGGCCTAGTACGTCGCTAACCCGCTGTTCCGTTGCTGCACGGCAACGGAACAGCGGGTTTTCCACGTTGTTGGCGGTTCCCCTCAGGGCTTACCTGTTCAGCCGGCCATGAACTTCAGGTATTCGCGGCCCTGGGCTTGGAACGAGCGCTCAGCGGATGGTCCCAGCTCCCCCGCAAACGGCTCCGGCACGACGCCTATGGCCTTGCCGGCTCCGGTCCGGGCCCACGTTCCCACCACTTCGCCTCCGGAGACAATGATCCGCTTGAACACCCCGTTCTTACCCGGCACCACCAGCTCCGCAAACCCGGGGGCCAGCACCAGGCTTCGGTCCTGGTAGCCGAGCAGGAATTCATCGAACCCCGGGAGCGCCAGCAACGCACGCGAGCCGGGGACGCCGTCGTCGAGCATGGCTGCCGTCTCCGGTAAGAGCCAATAGCTGGTACCGCCGAGCTGCACGTCCACCAAACGGTCCTGCACCTCTGTGAGGGCCTTGCGCGCTTCGGTAAGGGGAATCTGGCTCCACCAGGAAAAATCCTTGATGGTGGCAGGGCCGTGGCTCCGGACATAGCGGAACAGCAGCTCGGCAATCCCTTCCTCCCGATCCAGCTGCCTGGAGTCCGGAATCCACTGGTCGAACGGCACGAACAGCTGCTGGACGCCCACTTTGCCGTTGGTCCCCGCCATGGGCCCTTGTACCAGCCACGCGCGCTGGCAGAGACTCCCCAACAGGTGTATTCCCCGCTGCGCTTTGGTGATTTGGCCGGCGTCCTCGAAAGCTTGGAACAGCTGCTCCCGGCTTGCTCCCGAGGCACCCGCCGCTTTGAGTTCCTCAGAGGTTTTGAAAGCAATGTCCCGGCAATGGCTAATGTCCTCGGCCGTGATGCCGAGTTCCCGATGGCGACCAGCTACCGCCTTCATCAGCTTCTCGCCCGTGATGCCCAGAATCCAGCGGAGATCCTCGGGAGCGAGCAGATGCAGGGTGCCTCGCATGGGCCATGACCGGACCACGGTGCCGGAGTCGAGGGCCGCACGAACATCTGAGGCAGCCGTTCCCGGTACGCGCTGCCCAACCGCCCACAATGCTGATCCGAGGTCCTGCGCCTGCATGCAGGTCATCCACCGAACAGCGTCTGGCACGGTGGAAAAACCGCCACCCAACAGCCCTTGGCTGGCAAGCCGCAGCCGGCCCATCACACGCGGAGCGGGGTTGGATCTCTGAGCAAGCATGCTTCATCCTAAAAGCACCTGCCAGTACAGGGAATCTTGCCGTGCCTCCCAGCCGTCACCCAGCACCGGATCCTAGGATGGGTTCATGCTTTTTGGTGACCTTGCTCCGTTTGTGCGGCCGATGAGCCGGTGGTTGGCTACCGCCGGCTGGTTCTGCACGCTCGCCGGGCTAGCCGCAGGGCTGATCGTAGCCGTAGGAACAGGGGTGAGCCTTTCCCCTTCAATGCAGGCAATCCAGACCATCAGCCTGGTTGCAACTGCAGCTGCCGCGGTTCTCATTGGAACCGCTGCCGCCACCCAACCTGTATCCGACCGCGACGACGACGCCCCGGAGCCATGGTTCTACCCGGCAGCTGCAGCGCAGGTCCGCAGTTTCCTCCTCGGAGCGATCGTGCTGCTCCTGGGCCTTGTCGGTTTCGCCACTGCCGGGCTGTTCATGCCCAGCGGACCGTCGCCGCAGAGTATTGCGTTCAGCCAGATTTTCCTGCTGGGAGCCGTCAGCTGCGGGCTCACGTTCCTGCTGCTCAACAAAGTCCTGCCGATCGCGGAGCGGCGCACCCGCTAGAGGCTAACGCCGATCAGCAATGGTTCCGGGTGCAGTTCAATACCAAATCGCTTCACGACGCCGGCACGCACCTCACGCGCAATGGCCACCATGTCCGTGGCCGAGGCTGAACCCCGATTGGTGATGGCGAGAGTGTGCTTGGTGGACAGGGAAGCCCGCCCACCGGAGACACTGGAATCCTCGAGCCCGAAGCCTTTGCCGAAGCCTGCCTGATCGATCAGCCAAGCAGCGGAGAGTTTCACCAATCCGTTGTCCCCGGCAGGGTATTTGGGCGCATCTTCGGGCAAAGTGGAGGCAAGATCAGCAGGCACAATCGGGTTGGTAAAGAACGAGCCCGTGGAGTAGGTGTCCCGATCCGCTGCGTCCAGGACCATGCCCTTGGACGCGCGGAGTCGGAGGACTTCCCTGCGCACATCGTTGGAGTACGCACGTTTGCCGGCTTCGACACCCAGCACACGAGCCAGTTCCGCGTACCGGATGGGGGCACTCATCCGGCCCAATGGCAGCTGGAACTCCACCGTCAGCACAACATAGCGGGGCGAGCCCTCAACGGTGGTCTGCTTCAAGATGGAGTCGCGGTACCCGAATTTGAGTTCGGAGTTGGTAAAGGTATGCACCGCATTGCGTTCACGGTCCCAGGTGCGGACGGCAGCAATGGTTTGCGAAACGTCGGCGCCGTAAGCTCCCACATTCTGAACGGGGGTGGCACCGGTTGCTCCCGGGATTCCGGACAACGCTTCGAGCCCGGACCAGGCGTGCAGCACTGAATGTTCCACCAAGGCGTCCCAGTTGTGGCCCGCCTGTACTACCACCGACACGCCCCCGCAACTGTCTTCGGAATTCACGGTGAATCCCTCCGAGGCGACCTTCAGGACGGTACCGGGGTAGCCTTCGTCCGAAATCAGGAGGTTGGAGCCACCACCGATGATCAGGAGTTTTTCGCCGGCAGCGTCGGCAGACCTGACGGCGTCGATGATCTCTGCCTCGGTGCGGGCCTCAATGTAGTTGCCCGCGGGCCCGCCAACGGCAGCAGTGGTCAGTTCAGAAAGCAGCGTTTGGGTCACCAATCAAGCCTAACGGGCTTCTTTGGGCTGCGCAGACTTGGCCGGCTTCCCGCCAGCCAAGGGTGCCAGGAAGAAACTGACCACCAGCATCACCAACGGGGCGAGCAGCGAATGCAGGATGCCAAAGTGTTCAGCCAACAGTCCCAAGAGCGGAGGGCCGCATAGGAACGCACCGTAGCCAATGGTGGACACTACCGACACGCGGGCCGCTGCGTGCACCGGGTCATCGGCGGCTGCAGACATTCCCACGGGAAACCCCAGGGAAGCGCCCAGGCCCCACACCGCCAACGCCACAAAGGCTAGCCAAGGAACAGGAGAAAACACAAAAAGGGACAGACCCACGACGGCGGTGGCCGAGCACCAGCGCATCACCACCACACGCCCAAAACGGTCCAGGATGACCGTCCCGGTGAAGCGACCGATGGTCATGAACGTCACGAAGAGCCCATAGCCCACAGCGCCTGCGGCGTCTGACTGGCCGTAGCCGTCGGCCAGTGCCAGAGCCACCCAGTCCCCCGCGGCTCCTTCGGCCAGTGCCAGGCCGAGGACCAGGACGCCGATCAGCAGAGTCCGCCGGTCACGCCATGCAAGAGCCACGAGCCGCTTATTGTCCAGCGGAGGGGCTGGTTTCCCGGTGTCCGGCTGAGCACCGGCCGACTGAGCACCGGCCGGCTCGCCGGAGAGGACGGGCAGCGGACCCGTGGAGGGATCCTTGAAGGTGTCCGTCTCTTCAGGGCGGTACGCCGGCGTAGCTGCAGCGGTCTTTTCCGCCCGGAACCAGAAGGTTGCCGAGACCACCGAGGAGGTGACAACCACACCCGCAATCAGGAAATGCCAGAACACCGGCATGTGGATGGCAGCTGCCCAGGCACCGAAACCTGCAGCGGCCACAGTTCCTAGGCTGAAGGCACCGTGCAGATGCGGCATGATGTGCCGCTGCAACTCGCGTTCCAGCGAGGCCCCTTCCACGTTGGATGCAGTGTTCCAACTGGCCGTCCCCAGACCCAGAACCACCAAGCCCGCAGCCACCGCCGGAGGACTGGCTAAAAGTGAGGTGCCCACACCCACTGTGACCAGGCCCGCACCCACCATGCTGCTGCCGATCCTGGTGGTCAGCTTGGGGCCGAAACGCAGCACAATCAGGCCTGAAGCTGAGATCGAAATGAACGAGGCCACCGTCATGCACATCAGCAAGAGGCCGATGCCGCCCGGCGTGAGGTTCAGTCCGTCGCGAATGGCGGGCAGGCGGGATACCCACGTGGCGAAGGCAATGCCGCTGGCCGCATAGGAGGCAAGAACAGCGGCGCGCCACCGCGACATTTCAGTCGATGTGGCGCCCGGTTTGCTGCGATGTTGCCAGGTGTTCGCTTGGTTCAAGAGACCTTCACAACCACCTGTGACTTCATGAGGACCTTCTGCCCGCCCGCAACAACCGTGAGGTCGACGCGCGCGGTGCGGGCATCGGCGTCGAGCGCTCCCACAACACCGGTGACGTCAATGACGGCCCCGGCCTGATCGGTGCCGGTGGTGTCCGTGACAAGGATGGGCTTGGTGAAGCGCGTCTGGTAATCGATCACGGCGGCGGGGTCGCCGGCCCAGTCGCTCACCAGCTGCACTGCGGCGCCCATGGTGAACATGCCGTGGGCGATGACGCCCGGCAGTTCCACGGAAGTAGCAAATGCCTCGTTCCAGTGAATGGGGTTGAAGTCGCCCGATGCTCCGGCGTACTTGACCAGGTCCTGACGGGTGACCTCAATGCTGCGGGTGCCGATTTCCTGGCCGACCGTCAGTTCTTCGAATGTAGGGCTCATGGTTACTGTCCCTCTCCGCGGACCAGGATGGACGAGGTTGTGGTGGCCACCTTTTCGCCGGCTTCAGTGGAAATCTCGGAGCGCGTGGTGATCATGGCTCCCCCGCCCATGGCCCGGACGCCGTCGACGTGCAGTTCGGCAACCAGGCGATCCCCGGCGACTATGGGCCGGTGGTGGGTGAATCGCTGGTCTGCATGAACCACCCGGGAGAAGTCGATGCCCGACTCCGGGTCCTGGACCAGCTGGGCATCGGCACGCTGGGCGACGATGATGGCAAATGTTGGAGGGGCAACGAGGTCGCTGTGGCCAAGGGCCCTGGCTGCCTCAACATCGAAGTGAGCCGGGTTGCCGGCTTTTACAGCCTTGGCGAACTCGCGGATCTTTTCACGGCCGACGTCGTATACCTCTGCGGCAGGGTAGCTTCGGCCCTGCAAGTCCGGATTGATACTCATGCTCCAACCCTATCGGCCCCGGGAGCCCGGATGCAGCGCACTATGCCGGGACGTTACTTCTTGTAGCTCTTGCGGATCTTCTGGCCACGAACCACCAGTCCGGTGACATGGAGGAGCAGGCCAACTCCAATGACGGGCAGCGACGCAAGGGCCAAGGCCTGGTTCCCGGAGGTGTTTCCCACAATGGACAGGATTAGCCCAACGGCGATCAGCCCCATGGCGCTGAAAACCAGCACTTTGTACGACGTAGAGGCAGTAGCCCAAAATTGTTCCAGCACCGTCCAAGTCTACCGGCGTGCGTTGCGGGGCCCACTCTGCGGGCCAAAACCCACGAATACCACGCAAAGCGGCCCCACAACGCGATGGGTGTGCGGTTTAGAACAAGGAGTCCTGCAGCGCCGGGATTTCCGTGGTGTGGGGGCCGAACTCGATCTTGCGGCCCTTCAACGCCCCGAGGTCTGCCACGAAGCTGCCCTCCACTTCGTTACCCGCGGCATCGGGGAGCCCGGCCAAGGCGATGGGGCCGGACAGTGAGCGTATCCGCAAACCGTGCCCTCCGGCGTCGAACGTTGCCGGGTACGGATGGCGACGCGCTCCCGCGGCACCACAGAGCTGCTCCGCCAAAGCGGGCCGCTCCCACTCTTCCTCCACAACGGCGTATCCGGTCACTGCCAGGCCACCGAGCAGCTCCCGCACTCTTCCGGAGTGCTGCCGGTTCAGTGCCAAAAGCTCGACGCCGGAACGCGGCTCCACGAGGCCCGCAGCTTTGGAAGCGGAACGGACTTGCTGGACAAGACCGAGCTCGCGCGTGACCATGTCCTCAAGAACACGAACAACACGGCCATCTTCAGCGTGTGCCACATAGGAAGCGTGCACAGCACCCTGCTCAGCGAGCCGGTTCCATTTTCTGGGGGCGGAGGCCGTTCCTACTTTGGTGGCACCGTTCGCAAACGTGGCCACGTAAAGCCAGTGTGGCTGCATCAGGTAAGCACGGAGGCCAGTGGGAACGGAGGTGCCACGGTGGAAGTCGTGCATCAGCCGGGAGTCGTCCCGCGCAAAGCAGGCCCCGCATTGCTTACCGCGCTCGGCCGCAGATCCACTGCGGCACGGCACGTGCGTGCGGTCCCCCGGGCCATGAACTTTGGTGTGCCCCAGGCACCACAAACCGGGGATAACGCGCAAGCCCAGGGCTGAGCCCTGGGCCAACGCAACATCAGTGAACTCCGAGTCAGCCGTGAATAACCGCAGCGTAGGGGACGGAGAATCCCACGCGACTCCGTGGACAAGCACGTTTACCTGACCAGCATGCTTACAAGGAGGGCTGAACTCCGAAGGCTACTGCGAGCTTCATGATCTTCTCGGCACGCCCCAAACGCGGGAGGTCCGAGCCATCACGGATGACTCGACCGTTGGCTTCGAAGTCGCTCATGAAGTCCGTAGCCCAGGCAACGTCCGACGGCGTGGGGCTGATGACCTCATTGATCACGGTGGTTTGGTCGATGGCCAGGCAGAGCTTGCCGGTCATGCCCATGGTCACGGTGATGCCCGTCTGCTCGCGCAGGATGGGGTGGTTGGTGCCAACGGTGGGGCCGTCGATGGGACCCGGCAGATTGCCGACGCGGCTGGCGACAACCAGCTTGGCGCGCGGATAAGCCATGGCTTCCGGAGTGGCCGCCATGCCGGTGTCGCGGCGGAAGTCACCGGAGCCGAAAGCAAGGCGGAAAGCACCTTGAGCACGCGCAATGTGGTTGGCTTCCTCGATGCCCAAAGCGGACTCAACAAGTGCAACAACGGGAGTCTTGCCGTCCATGCGGTGGTAGGACTCGGTGACCTGGTCCGCGGACTCGGTCTTTGCGAGCATCACGCCGAGCAGGCCCGGGGTGCCGCGCAGCCCCGCGAGGTCGTCAGCCCAGAACGGGCTGGTGGCGTCATTGATGCGAACCCAAGCCTTGCCGCCGGCGGTCAGCCAGTTGACCACGTTCTCGCGGGCGATGTCCTTTTGGGAAGGGTCCACGGCGTCTTCGATGTCAAGGATGATGGCGTCTGCCCGTGAACCCGCGGATTCGTCAAAAAGCTCCGTCTTCATGGCATTCACAAGGAGCCATGAACGGGCGATGTCGGCGGGAATATTGCGGGTAGGCCGAACCGATTCGGCGGCGATGCTAGACGTCATGTATCTACCGTATCCGCCCTGCAGCCCGCACAGCGAAGAATTGCGCCCGGTTGTGAGGATCAATACGAACTAAACCCCATATGACTGTGGGGTCCGGCAGTATGAACGCCCGACGGCGGTACCCGCCAGTCATATCCGGCCCTCCTGTAGCTGTTGTTCACAGGGCTCAACACGGCGTCTTTGTGTCCCCGGGTTGCCGGGAATGGCCTCGGATTTCGTTCCGTTTCGGGCTGTTTCGCAGCATTTCCGGCCGTTACCCGGGCACTTCCCACACGCCGTCGGGATGGGTTTACATCGTTCCCAAGCCGTTGCAGGTTCCCAAACCCTTACCTAAGCCGGCCACCCAACACATCCCTACCCATTCGAAAGTAGCTCCCATGAAATTGCACCTGCCCCTGCTGAGCGTCGCGGCCGCCGTCGTACTAGCGCTGACGGTGTCCGGCTGCGGCGGTGCAGCCGAAGCCGGACAAGGCGGCCAAGCCGGCAATGAAGTCACCGAACTCCGTTACCAAGGCTCCGCCAACAACGTCACCTTTCCTGAGCTCGCAGCAGATCTGGGGTACCTCGGGGACCTGAAGTTGAACTGGGTTGGCAACACCACCAGCGGGCCGCAGGACATCCAGTCCGCGGCCACCAACCAGACGGACTTCGGCGGCGCCTTCTCCGGAGCGGTAGTCAAGCTGATCGAAGCAGGCGCACCGGTCAAGGCCGTCACCAACTACTACGGGTCCGATGAGAAGACCTTCAGCGGCTACTACGTCAAAGCCGGGAGCCCCATCAACGAACCCCGGGACCTGATCGGCAAGAAGGTCGCCGTCAACACCCTGGGTGCACATCACGAAGCCGTCATCAACACCTGGCTGACCAAGAACGGGCTCAGCCAAGACGAAATCAAGCAAGTCCAGTTGGTCCCGCTGGCACCGAACGATACCGAGGAGGCCATTCGCCGCGGCCAAGTGGACGCCGGAACACTTGGCGGCGTGCTGCAGGACCGGGCCATCGAGGCTGGAGGACTGAGGTCGCTGTTCAGCGACGTGGAGCTGTTCGGGGCATTCGCCGGAGGCCAGATCGTGCTCCGCACCGACTTCATTCAAAAGAACCCCAACACCACGCGCACCTTCACCACGGGCGTTGCCAAAGCGATCAAGTGGGCAGCGGAAACTCCCCGGGATGAAGTCATTGCCCGCTTCACCAAGATCATCGAAAGCCGTGGCCGCAACGAAAGCACGGCAAACCTGAAGTTCTGGAAGAGCCCCGGGGTCCCGGACGCAGGCGTGATCAAGGACGAAGACTTCACCAAATGGGAGGCCTGGCTCAGCTCGGCAGGAATCGTCAAGGACAAGCTCACACCCTCCAAGTACTACACCAACGAGTTCAACGAGCTCGCTACGAAGAAGGGATAGCAATGACCGCGAAAATCAGCCTCAGGAATGTCACCAAGGAGTTCACGGTCCGGGCCACCAAAACAACCAGCGCCACCCGGCTCACCGCCATCGATTCCCTCAGCCTGGACGTCCGCGACGGCGAGTTCCTCACCCTGGTGGGGCCCAGTGGTTCGGGCAAGACCACGCTCCTGGACCTTCTGGCCGGGCTCTCCACCCCCACCTCGGGCGAGGTCCTGGTGGACGGCAAAGCCGTCACCGGGCCGGGCAAGGACCGTGCCGTGGTGTTCCAGCAGTACGCGTTGTTCCCATGGCGCACTGCGTCGGCGAATGTCTCGATCGGCCTTGAGGGCGTGGGCCCGGACGGCAAGAAGTTGAATCGCCGCGAACGGGCAGCGAAAGCCAGCGAATATCTTGCGTTGGTGGGGCTGGCGGGCTTCGAGGACCGCTACCCTCACGAGCTCTCCGGCGGCATGAAGCAGCGGGTGGCGATCGCCCGCAGCCTGGCTTACGAGCCGGATGTGCTGCTGATGGACGAACCGTTCGCCGCCTTGGACGCCCAGACCCGCGAGCAGCTGCAGGATGAGCTCCTGCGGATCTGGAAGGCCACGGGCAAGACCATCGTCTTCATCACGCACGGCATAGACGAGGCCGTGTACCTCGGCGAGCGCGTGGCTGTGCTAAGTGCCAGGCCCGGACGTCTCAAGGAAATCGTGGACATCAACATCCCGGACCGTGCCGGCGAGGAGGACATCCGCTCCCACCCCGCGTTCGTTGAGCATCGCCACCAGGTGTGGACGCTCCTTCATGACGAAGTCCGCAGGGCCCAGAACGCCGGTCACCGCAAGATTCTGCCCGATGGCAGCGCGCCGGATGAACCCGCAACAACTGCCACTGAAAGGAGTGCGGCCTGATGACCACCACACTGACTCCAAGAGAAGCCGCACCTCAGGCGGGCCGTTCGCCTGAGGCAAGTACCGCCGTCGAACGTTCCCTTGGTTCCCCGGCAACTGAAGAAGGCACGACGCCGGCGCCTGGCTTGGCGCGGCGAGTCACCGGGGCGGTGGGGTCGGGTCTGTGGAAGTCTGCGGCGATCCTGGCGTTCCTGGCCCTCTGGGAGCTTGGGCCGACGTATTTGGCGAGTCCATCAACCCGGGTGTTCCTCCCTCCGCTGCATGAAGTGCTGTTGGCTTGGGGCAAGCTCTTTGAAGCCGGCACCATTCAAGGGCACATCGCGGCCAGCCTCACCCGCTCCGTCACCGGCTTCGGCGCAGCGTTGCTGGCAGGTGTTTCGCTGGGCCTCCTGATCGCTTGGTACGGGCGCCTGAATTCTGTCCTGAACCCCCTGCTGGAGCTTTTCCGCAACACGGCAGCGTTGGCTCTGCTGCCGGTGTTCACGCTGCTGCTGGGTATTGGTGAGGAATCCAAGATCAGCATTGTGGCCTACGCGGCGTTCTTCCCGGTTCTCCTGAACACCATTGCCGGGGTGAAGACCGTGGATCCGCTCCTGATCCGGGCAGCCCGTTCCTTGGGGCTCAACAGCTTCAGGCTCTTCCAGAAGGTCATCCTGCCCTCCGCAGTTCCCACCATCTTCACGGGAATCCGCATGGCCGGCACCGCATCCATCCTGGTGTTGATCGCCGCTGAAATGGTGGGAGCCAAGGCCGGTCTGGGCTATTTGATCGTGAACGCGCAGAGCAGCTTCCTCATCCCGGACATGTACGCCGGCATCCTCACGGTCTCCCTGCTGGGGCTCGGCGTGAACTTCCTGCTGGTAGCCCTTGAGCGGCATTTCTCCCGCTGGCGGACCGCCGTGGGCGCTGCCGCTTCCTGACCCACCCCGCGGCACCTGCCGCATCCATCGCAACAAGATCCATCACAACAAGTAAGGAAAACGTCATGACCGTCATTACCGAAACCAAGCTCGAGTTCGCCAAACTCGGTTCCCGCATCGGCGCCGAAATCCGTGGCTTTGATATCAGCGGAGACCTCAGCGAAGAAACTGTGGCTCAGATCAGGGCAGCGCTGAACGAGCACAAGGCACTGGTATTCCGCGAGGCCAACATTCTGACCGACGAAGCCCAGGTGAAGTTCGCTTCGCACTTCGGGCCGCTGACCAAGGCGCACCCCACGGTTGCTTCGGTGGACGGAGAAGAGAATGTCCTGCCCGTGGACAGCGAGAACGGTTCGGCCAACAACTGGCACACTGACGTCACTTTCGTGGTCAACCCGCCGCAGGCCTCCACCCTGCGCAGCATCGATCTCCCGGCGTACGGTGGCGAGACCCTGATCGCGTCCTCGGCCGGCGCGTACCAGGACCTCCCGGAAGAATTGCGCAGCTTTGCGGACAATCTGTGGGCCATCCACACCAACGATTACGACTACTCTGTGCCCAAGAACCTTGAGCACGCCAACGCCGATGAACGGCGCAAGGAGTTCACCCGCCTGAAGTTCGAAACCGCCCACCCCGTGGTGCGGGTCCACCCTCTGACCGGCGAGCGCGGATTGTTTATTGGGGGCTTCGCGCAGCGGCTTCGGATTGTGGGTTTGTCCAACACCGAATCAAAGGACATCATCCGTCTGTTGCAGGCGTATGTGACGCGTCCGGAAAACGTGGTCCGGGTGAACTGGGAGCCCAACCAGGTGGTCCTGTTCGATAACCGCATCACCCAGCACTATGCCCCGGACAACTACGACGGCCAGCCGCGCAAGCTCAACCGCGTGACCATTGCCGGGGACATTCCGGTGAGCATCGATGGCAAGCCCAGCCAGGCGCTGCAGGGTGACTCGAGCACGTACTCCGTGGTTGCTCCGGCCAGCTCCGCCTCGTAGTCATGTGTTGCTGTCCGCACCCAACTGAGTCGCAGTTCAGGACGTTCTGAGCCTTCCAAACGTCCTCAACTGCGACTCAGTTGGGTTAAAAAGGGATTAGGGGATGTTGTTTCCCCGTGCTGCCACCCACAGTCCGTACCACTGGGCACGGGTCATATGGTCGGCAACGGAGGCGGCGTCAGCGCAGGCCTGGATGCGTCCGGTGTTGGTGGTCCCAATGACCGGCGAGATCCTGGCCGGGTGCTTCATCAGCCAGCCCAGCAGCACTGATTCCGGGGTGGTGTTCTTCTCCCCCGCCAACTGTTCAAGCATCTGCGCCGTAGCCGACTCGGCCGGCGAAAACTCCGCGGACGACGCACCTGTGTACCGTCCTTGAGCCAGGGAACCGTAGGCCTGCAGTTCAATCCCCGTGGCCATGCAGTGCTCAAGGGTCCCGTGCGGGAAGCTGTATTCCAGCCCCTCTGTATGGTTGACCAACACCGTGCTCTCCAGCCAATCCCTGCGCAGCAGGCTCATTTCCAGCTGGTTGACCACCAAGGGCGTCTCCAACTCTTCCTGCAGGTACGCGATCTGCGCGCCGGACATGTTGGACACACCCAGCTGCCGCACCTTGCCTTCGGCCATTAACTGCCCGACGGCGTCCGCCACCTCGCGCGGGTCCATCAGGGGATCGGGCCGGTGGAGGAGCAGCACGTCCACGTACTCCGTTTGGAGCCGTTTCAAGCTCTGGTTGACCCGTTCAAGGATGGCTTCGCGGCTGAGGTCGTAGTGGGTCTGCAGCCCGCGCTCCCCCAGCCGGATCCCGCATTTGGTCTGCAGCAGGATCTTTTCGCGCAGACCCTGCGAACGGGCAAGGACTTCACCAAAGACGGCCTCGGACTTTCCGCTGCGATAGATATCCGCGTGGTCGAAAAGCTCAATGCCGATTCCCTGCGCGGCTTCGATCACCGCGGCTGCCTCATCGATCTCCGACGATCCATAGGACGTTCCGTCCCACGGGCCGCCGAGTCCCATGCAGCCGTAAATGAGGCGTCCCCGCCCGTTCGCATTAGTCATACTTCAGTATTGTCTGCAGCTTCCTTGTTCTGTCGCACCTGTTCAGGCGTTGCTGAGAATCCACGCCGTGGTGTCCGAAGGCAGCTTGCCTTCCTCCAGCGGGCCGCTGGCTACTACGACTTTTCCTTCCGGGAGCTCTACAGGCGTACTGCCGAAGTTGGTCACTGTGTGCCAGCCCCCGGGGCGGCTGAAGTGCAGCACATCCTGGTTGCCGGTCTCCACCCATTGAAGTTCCTCATCGGTTTGGAGCTCGCTGCGCAGGTGCAGGGCCTTCCGGTAGAGCTCCAGGGTGGAACCTTCCGCGCCCTCCTGCTTGGAGACGGCGTAGTCTTTGAACCACTCCGGCTGCGGGAGGTGGGCCTCGCCCGCACCGAAACCGAAGGATGGACCTTCCTCGGTCCACGGCAGCGGAACGCGGCAACCGTCCCGGCCGATTTCGACGCCGGGATTGCGGAAGAAGGACGGGTCCTGGCGTTCGGAGTCCGGAATTTCCGCGACTTCACGCAAACCTAGCTCTTCACCTTGGTAGAGGTAGGCAGAACCGGGGAGCGCCAGCAGCAAGAGCGTCGCGGCGCGTGCACGACGCAAGCCGAGTTCGACGTCGAGCTCTTCAGCCGGCGCACCGGCCAGCAGCCAGCCTTTGCCGTCCTGGCCCTTGGGCTCTCCGCCGGTGATGTCCTGCGCGGCGTTGGTTCCCTGCGCGACGGATCCTCCCTTGGGCAGACCGTAACGGGTGGCGTGACGGACGACGTCGTGGTTGGAGAAAACCCATGTGGATGAGGCCCCGGACTCCTTGGCCGCCACCAGGTTGTCCGTGATGATTTTCCGGAATGAGGAAGCATCGTAGTCGGACTGCAGGAGGTCGAAGTTGAAGGCCTGGCCCAGTCCCTCGGGGCTGGCGTAGCGGGCGCGGCGGGACTCGTGGACCCAGGCCTCGGCGACGGCGGTACGCGGCGGGTTGTACTCGTTGAAGAGTTTGCGCCACTCGGCGTAAACCTCGTGCACTTCGTCGCGGTCCCAGAACGGGTGGGAACCGTCGGTGAAGCCATCCGTACCGTGCGCCTTGGCTTCCAGGTCCGCCTTCATGGGCAACGGCTCGGAAAGGTCCTTGGCCATGCCATGGGCTACGTCAATCCTGAAGCCGTCCACGCCACGATCCGACCAGAAGCGCAGCGTCCTCAGGAAGTCTTCCCTGATCTCCGGGTTTTCCCAGTTGAAGTCCGGCTGCTCCTTGGCAAAGATGTGCAGGTACCACTGGCCGGGCGTGCCATCAGGCTCGGTGATTCGCTCCCAGATGGGACCGCCGAAGACTGAGTCCCAGTCCGACGGCGGCAGTTCCCCGTTCTCGCCCCGGCCATCGCGGAAGATGTAGCGGTCGCGGGCTGCGGAGCCCTTGGGTGAGGCGAGCGCTTCCTTGAACCATTCGTGGCGGTCCGAGGAATGGTTGGGAACAATGTCCACCACGATTTTGATCCCTGCTGCGTGCAGGGCTGCAGCCATCTCGTCGAAGTCCTCAAGTGTTCCCAACTTGGGATCCACGTTGCGGTAGTCGTCAACGTCGTAGCCGCCGTCCGCGAGCGCCGAAGGGTAGAAGGGACTCAGCCAGACGGCGTCGATCCCCAAGTCTTTCAGGTACGGGACTTTGGCCGTGATGCCCTTGATGTCGCCGAGGCCGTCCCCGTTGGCGTCGTAGAAGCTGCGCGGGTAGATCTGGTAGACAGCCGCCTGGCGCCACCAGTTCGGATCGGACATGCGGTCTGTGTCGGTACGGTGTGCCTGAGTGGCGGAAGTGCTCACGAAACTCCTTTGATTTAGAATCTAAATTTATCTCCGGGACCAGTATGAAACGGCGGTCCGGTGAAGGTCAACAATGGTTAGCCCTTAACAGCGCCCTGTGTCACGCCCGCCATGACCCACCGCTGGGTGAACAGGTAAGCAACGATCGCCGGCGCCATGGCCATCAGGTAAGACGCGAAGGACACGTGGTAGTTGTTGCTGAACTGCGTCTGAAAAAGGTTCTGCCGCACGGGAAGCGTCTGCATGGCCGGATCGGAAATAATCAGCGACGGCATCATGAAGTCATTCCACGCATAAAGGAAAGCGAAGATCCCCACGGTGGCGCTCATAGGCGCCAGCAACGGGAAAATCAGCTTCCAAAAGGTTTGCCATGTGGTTGCGCCATCGATCCTGGCGCTTTCCTCCAATTCCATCGGAATAGAGCGGAGGAACGCGGTGAACAGCAGCACGCTGAAGCTCAACTGGAACATGGTGGCCAGGAGGATGACCCCGAAAGGGTTGTCCAGGCCAAGGCGGCCCGTGAGCTGGATCTGAGGCAAGGCAACCACGGGGAACGGAATGAACATGGCTCCCAGAAGGTAGAAGAACGAGTACCTGAACAGCCGCCGTTCCCAGTTCCGCACAATCGCATAGGAGGCGAAAGCAGCAAGCACGATCGTGGCAAGGACGGTACCGGCTGTCACCAGCAAAGACATTGCCGCACCCACCGGGAAGTTCGTCAAAGTCCATGCTTGGATAAAGCCGTCCAGACTGAACGGGGCGGGGAAGGAAAAGGCGTTACCGTCCACCGCCTGGCCCTGGGTCTTGAACGCCATTGAAACGGTGACGTAGAGCGGAAGCAGCACGGTCACGGCGCACAACAGCAGAACTGTGGTTGCCGGCCAGTTGACGCGTTCAACGGTGGAGCCGGATTTCTTGGTGATTACCGGGCGGGTGGTCATGGATTCGTTGGTCATTACAGTGCATTCCGTCCGCGAGTCAGCGAAAGCTGCAGGAGAGAGATCAGGATGGCCACCACAAAGAAGATGGTGGCGTTGGCCATCTGGTAGGCGTAGTCGCCGCCGTTGAAGCCGGAGATCACCGTCATGGCGATGCTCCGGGTAGAGGTTCCGGGGCCACCGTTTGTCAGTCCCACGATGATGTCGTAGGCGTTGAGGAAGCCCTTGAACCCGAGAATGATGTTGATGACCACGTAACCGGCCACCAGCGGGAGCGTGATCTTCACAAGCTGCTGGAACTTGCTGGCGCCATCAATCTCCGCGGCCTCATAGACATCTCCGGGCACCGCAACAAGGCCCGCGATGTAGATGAGTAAGGCCCCTGGAACTGCCTGCCAGGCCGTAACCAGCACAATTGCTATCCACGCCAGGTCAGGGTTGGCGAGCAGGCTGCTTTCCAGCCACGGAATTCCTGCAGCCGCACCCAGGGAGGGCAGGGAGTTCGAAAACAGGAAGTTGAAAACGTAGGCAATGATGATGCCCGAGACCACCATGGGGATCACGAAGATGGTCCGCAGGGCCGACTTCATCCGGATTCGCGAGGTGAGCCCCACGGCAAGAAGGAAGGCCACTACGTTCACAGCGATCACTGTGACGATGGAAAATCCGAACGTGAAGAGGTAGCTCTGCAGGATGGCCGGATCACTGAAAATTGCAATGTAGTTGGTCAGCCCTATGAACTTCCAGTCGCCGATGCCAATGGAGTCCGTGAAGCTGAAAAAGATGCCGATGATGCCCGGGATGGTGATGGCAAGGGTGAAGAGGATCAAGCTGGGCACCAGGAACAAGTAGAAGATGGGTTCCACCCGCCGTTTCCTGTTCTGGCGTTGCGGGCTCCGATCCTGGCGGCCCGGGGTCTGACGAACCCGGGATGGGCGACTCCGGGATGAGCGATTTTCAGGGCCGGTGTGCCCGGAGGTGGCTGGGGTGCTGATGCTGGACATATATCTGACTCCCTATGGCTGCACTACTGGCGGAAGGCCAGGCGCGCCCAATCTGCGTCGAGGGTGCGGAGGGTTGCTGCAGGGGACGCGCCGAACACGATTGCCTGCGTGTAGTTCATGATGGGGATGGTCCGGGGCACCAGCACGGATGGCCCTTGGTACACCTTGCCGTCGTTGTAGTACTCAACCATTCCTTCAATCCGGGGATCGGGGGTGTTTTCCGAATCCTTGGTTGGCGTGAAGCCCAGCTGCGACTTGTTGTAGGCATCAATCACCTCCGGCTGGTACAGGTACTCAAGGAAGTCACGCGCAGCGTCTTTGTGCTTTGAGGCCTCCGGAATGCAGGCCGCGAGGTCCACGTTGACGCGGACGCGCAAGTCCTCAGGATTTTCAGTCATGGGCAGCGGGAAAGTACCCAGCTTCACGTCGGGTGCGGTCTTGGCGATCTCGCTGAAGGCCCAGGGCCCCTGCAGATACATGGCAGCCTTGCCCTGTGAAAATGCCAGGTTGCCATCACCGTACGCCCTGCTTGCAGCATCCTTGTTGACGTATTCCTTGGCCAGGGTCAGCATCTTTTGGACGGGCTGATCAAAGTCCTTTTGGAATGAGGCCGAAGACTCCGGCCCTACATTCACACCTTCGGCATCAAGCTTCTTAAAGAAGTCCAAGGTGTCCAGCTGGCCGCCCACGGAGTAGTCAAACCATCCCTGGGCGATGGTCCAGTCATCCTTCCACGTAGCGTAGAACGGTGTGACCCCAGCGGCTTTCAGCGCTTCGCAAGCGGCGATCAGCCCGCTCCAGGTAGTGGGCACCTCAATGTTGTGGGCAGCGAAAATTTCCTTGTTGTAAATCACGGAGGATGCCATGACCGAGTACGGCAGCGCACTGGTCCGGCCGGGATAGGAGCCGTATTGATCCATGAGCGGCTTGAGGTCCTCACGGATGCGGGCGGAGGCTGCCGTTCCTGAGAGGTCACTCAACGCGCCGCGCTGGACGAACCGGGAAGTCTCCATGTTGTAATTGGCGAGCGCAATGTCCGGCGGATTGCCGCGGACGAAACTCGCGGACACGACGTCCACTCCGGAGGTGTCAAGAACCACCTCAGTGTCATCCTGCGAAGCATTGTAGTCAGCAACAAGTTTGGTCATGAACCCAATGGCTTCACGTTTGCTGAACGTGAAGCGGATGGTCTCTTTTCCCCGTCCTCCTGCGCCCGGGCCTCCCGATCCCGGGTCTCCGGTGCAGCCGGAGACAAGGCCTGCAACCAGCGCCAGGGCAAACCCCGCCGCTGCCATGTGTTTCCAGCGTGTCAGTTTCACAGACACCGTAGCCCTTTCTTCTTGCGGACCTCAGTGGCCGCCTTGCATCGGGCAGCGCAGCAAGCGCATCGTCACCCGGAAGTTTAGATAGGTTCTAAATTTATGGCCTATCGCTAACCATGGTGAGTGATACACGCCACAGCGTCAAGCACGCTTTGAAATGCGTCGTCATATAAATTTATGTACTAAATTTAGGTTTACCGTTCAACGTTCCGATGGACGGCCGAACAATGGGAGCCTTCGAATGCAGCCCGGGACCGCACCGTCAACTCAACTGGTACGCAGGGTCAACGCCAGCGCAATGCTCAAGGCCATGCGCGGGGCCGGCATCGTGACCGGCACAGAACTCATGGCTGCCACCGGACTCTCGCGCGCCACCGTCATCTCCATCTGCGATGAACTGGTCCGCCTCGGCTGGCTCGAAGAACTGGAGAACCAACGAGGAGGCGGTGACTACGTCAAGGGCAGGCCTGCACGGCGCTTCGCTTTTGATGACGGCGCCGCCAGCGTGATCGGGATCGACATAGGCGCCAACAAGATGACCGCGATCGTGGCCGATATGGCCGGAACGTCCTTGTCCCGGGTCACCATGCCTTTCCGCGCCTACAACGTCCCCGCAGATGAACGCGCCGACGTCCTGGACAGGATAGCGGCCGACGCCTTGGAGAAAGCCGGCGTTTCCGCAGATTCTGTTCTTGCCGTCTCTGTTGGGGTGGCCGCCCCGGTCAGCCGACAGGGCGAGGTCCTCACAGCCCAGGAATTCTGGAAATCCTTTGATGTGCGCCGGATCGTGTCCGAGCGCCATGGGTGGCACGTGCTCCTGGAAAATGATGCCAACCTCGCCGCCCTGGCAGAACGGTGGCAGGGCAGCGCGCGGGGAGTGGACAACCTCGTGGTCATGCTCGCCGGTGACCGCTTGGGATCCGGCATCCTCGAGTCAGGCCGCCTGCTCCATGGGCAGGTTGGCGGTTTTGGCGAGCTGGGGTACTTGGACAACGTGGATGGTGTGGGTGACACCTACGGCATAGCCCACTACGCAACGCTGTGGGGCCGGGAAGTCCTTGACTCCGGCACGGAAACTACGTTGCGGGCCCTATCCGGTGGCGAGCCTGAAGCCCTCACGGCAGAAATGGTTTTCAGGGCAGCAGCGGAAGGCGATCAAGCAGCCCGCAACGTCCTGGACCGCATGGCACACCGCATGGCCCGCGTTATTGGATCCATCAGCACGTTGGTCAATCCTGAGCTGGTGGTCATTGCCGGCGCCGTTGCAGCATCTGCCCATGCCCTGATCCCGGCCATGGAAAAGCAGGTTCAGGAGTTCACCTTCACTCCCCCGCGCCTGGCAACTTCCGAGCTCGGCGACGGCATTGTGTCCCTCGGCGCGATCCGCCACGCCTTGGACTACGTGGAAGAGCACGCCCTCGATCTCTATCCGGCATCATTGCCAAAACGGGTCACAGCGGGCTGACTGACTCCGTCCGGAATGGACCTAGTCCGGCATCGACCCTATTCCGGCATGGACATCGTCCGCAGGTCCAGCTGCCGGAGGACCCTGTCAGCTACTTCCGGATCAGTGCCGGGCTCATTGCGGGCTGCCACAACTTCCTGGCGCGCAGCATCCAAGGCGATGGTCTGCACGGCGATGGAGAGTTCCCGTCCACGCTTGCGTTTCTCGGCAACGGATTCGTTCTTTAGCGTTCCGTCCAGCAGCTCCGCATGGAGGCGCCGCATCTTTTCCTTCACCAGGGTGACTTTTTCGGCCGGAAGTTCCTTCATGAGGTCGTGGTCCTTCAACGCAGCCACTGCAGCCGACTGGGCCCGCTTGGCCAGGACCTTGGCGGCGTCCTGTTCATGTGATCCGTCTTCTGTAGCATCCAGTACGCGCATGAGCCACGGCAGCGTCAGGCCAGGGAGGACCAAGGTGGCCAGGAGCACCGCGCAGGCAATCACCAGGATCTCGTGGCGGGCCGGGAAGTCGTTGCCATCCGGCAGCGTCATGGGGAGCGCCAGGGCCAGCGCCAGGGTGGCCAGGCCGCGCATGCCGCACCACGTCAGGATCAGCACTTCCTTGGGCGAAGTTGGTTGCAACAGGTTCCTGCGTTTTTGTGCGGTGAGCGCGAGGAGGCCCAGCCACAGGAAGCGCACCACGAACACCAGGATGCAGACCACCACGGCCATACCGATCATGCCGAAAATGGCTGTGCCTTCATCACGGATGACGTGCCGGATTTCCAGACCCACCAGACCAAAGGCAAGCCCCGTGGCCAGCAGCTCCACCACGTCCCAGAAGGCGGTCCGCGTAATGCGTTCGGCGGCGTCCTGCGGCCGCGTGTGGCGCTGCAGTTCCAAGGCGGTAACGACGACGGCCACCACACCTGAGGCGTGCAGCTCTTCGGCGAGGATGTAGGCGGCGAAAGGAACCACCAAGGTCACAGCACTTCGGGCAACCATTGACGTCACCAGTGTGGTGATGAACCTGGTCAGCCAACCCATCGCGATGCCGATCACCACAGCCAGCGCAGCGCCGATGACAAACTGCGGAATAACCTCAGGACCCACTTCCTTGCCGGACATGGTTGCCGCCACCGCTGCCTGGAAGATCACGATCGCCGGCGTCGTTGAAGAGCCCTTCGCTTTGGAGGACCGTGATAAGCCGGCGCGGCATGTGCACACGGCCCGCCACGGACTCCACAGCAACAGGGTCCGGCGGCGCCACCATGGCACCCAGGGCGATCGCCGCAGGAATGCCGATGCCCGGGACCATAAGCCAGGCAGCACCGGCTACTGCTGCAGTGGACACCACAACCAAAGCCACAGCCATCAGCAGGAGTGTCCGCCAGCGCACCCGGAAAACCGCCCAGGAACTCTTTTGGGCCGTAGCGAACAGCAAGGGCGGAAGGAAGATGGGCAGGATCAGTTCAGGTGAGATCTCGAACTCGGGGAAGCCCGGAATGAACGTGAGGCCAACGGCCAGCAGCAGCATCAGGACCGGATAGGGAAGCCGAAGCCGGTCCCCCAAGCCCACTGCCACCACCGTGGCAAGCAGCAACCCGACAATGAGCGCCAACTGATCCATTTTCCTGCTTCCCCTGATGTTGCACGGCACTTCCCCACCCCGGCCGAAAACCCGGATTCAGAAGAAAAGTTCCCTACCAACATATCCCGGAGCGCAGACAGTCCAGGCGAGACGACCAGTAGGACGGCCCGGCCACATCCCGGCCGGGTAACTGCACCGGCTCAGTCCTCCGTAAGCGCGTCCACCACGTCTTTGGTTCCGTCTTTGAATGCGATGGTCCGGTGGATGGTGCCCGGAAGCTCCAGCACTGCCGCGGCCACCAAGGCAACGTTGGCCCGTGAGGTCTCCGTGCCGTTGCCCGGATTCTCCGGAGCAGTCTGGATCAGACCCGTGGCGGGCTCGTTGGTCAGCGTTCCCGGGCCAAGGACGGTCCAGTCGAGGTCGGTAGAGCGCAAGTAGTCATCTGCAGTCGCTTTAGCCTCGGCGTAGGCAAAGAACGGGTTGTCCGCGGGCACGCCGTGGTCCCTGGCAGCGCCAATGTAGGAAACCATCACGTACCGCTTGACTCCGGCCTCTGAAGCAGCATCCATCGAGCGGATGGCTGCATCACGGTCAACGGCATAGGTCCTGGCAGGATTCCCCCCGCCGGCTCCGGCTGACCAGACCACGGCATCGTGGCCTTTGAACGCTTGGGCGAGTTCCGCCGTCGTCGAATTTTCCACATCCAGCACCTCAGCGGAGGCGCCGGTGTCCGTGACATCTGCCACATGATCGGGATTTCGGATGAAAGACGTGACGTCGTGACCTTCGCCACTCAGAATGCGGGACAGATGCAGGGCCACTTTCCCGTGGCCGCCAATGATTGCGATTCGGCTCATGGACCCATTCTGTCCCACCAAACGAAAAAAGACCCCGCAGGCGAAAGCTGCGGGGTCTTGCTCTGTAGCGGTGGGGAGGCTCGATCTCCCGACCTCACGATTATGAGTCGTGCGCTCTAACCAACTGAGCTACACCGCCACGAATGAGAAAAACCTGTGTCAAGCCGGTCAAAACCGCCTTGACACAGGCCCTCATCCAGAGCCCCCCACCGGAATCGATCCGGTGACCTCGTTCTTACCAAGAACGCGCTCTACCACTGAGCTAGGGGGGCAACGAGTAAATACTCTACCGGACGTTTTCAGAAGCTACAAATCGGCGAAAAATCGCGGAAAAACGGCGCCGACACAATTTGCGAAGACGCCGGTTTCCTGATCTATTTTCCGCTCCAGCGGCTGCCGCCGTTTGCTCCTTGGACGCTCGACGTCAGGGTAGCCGGAGCACCTGTCCGGGGTAGATCCGGTCCGGGTTCGGGACGGTATCCGCGTTGGTGGCGATCAGGGCGCCAAGATCCACGCCGTACTGTGCAGCGATGCCGTTCATGGTGTCGCCCTGCTCCACCACAACCTCCGTGACCCTTGGTGCCACGGGCCCTGGCTGTCCGGTCCCTGCGGCAGCCTCCGCAGCGGCTTCCTGCGCTTGTGGGCGGACTTCCGGGGCCTCGGGCTCCAGCCCCTCATTTGCGGCCTCCTGCGCTGCTGCAGCGTCCGCAGCCTCCTGCTGTCGGGCCGCCTGTGCGGCAGCAGCTTCCGCCGCGGCGTGATCCGATGCAGAAACCTCGACGGCGGCCGCATCCTCGGCTGCTTGGCTCACCGCGGTCCCGTCTACCGGAGCCGCCCCACTCCTCTCCCCGGCGTCCTTTCCGCCAAAGCCCAGGTTCTTCTTCACGTTGTCCAGCAATCCCATGGAGCACCCTCCTGTGTTCTGCGTTGCGTTCAGTAGTGCCGTTAGGTCGTGCCTCGATGGTACGGCGGTGTGATGTCCCACGGAACCCGGTCTTGTTCGATGTCCCCGCAGTACAACTGCGGGGAAATCGGACGGGCCCTGGAAATAGCGGGTTAAACACGTCAGGGGGCCGGCTCGAAAGCCGACCCCCTGACGGGAACTACCTAGTGTTTACCACCAAGCAAGTGTTTACCACTTGCCAGTGTTTACCACTGGCGAGTGTTTACCACTTGCCCTTGCGGTTGAAATCGCGGTGTCCGCCTTCGCCGCCAGTGCGGGGCTTGCGAGCGCCGTCACCGTGGCCGCCGAAGCGGGATCCGCTGGCCTGGCCGCGATCGCGGTCGCCGAAGCTGCCTGCGGTGCGCTCGGAGCGGTCGCTGTAGGAGCGGCCGCCACGGTCAGCGGAAGTACGCTCGCCGTCGGACTTGCGGAAGTCCTTCTTGAATCCGCCGGCACCCTTGAAGTTTCCGCCGCCACGGTTTTCGCGGTCGCCGTAGCCGCCACGACCACCAGCGCCACCACCCTGGTAGCTGCCACGGTCGCCGCTGGGCCTGCGGCCGTTATCCAACTCGAGGTTGATCAGCTCGCCACCGATGCGGGTGCGGGACAGTGCGCGCAGCTGATCGGCGCTCAGGTCTGCCGGGAGCTCCACCAAGGAGTGATCCGAGCGGATGTCGATCCCGCCGATCTGTGCGGAGGAAATGCCGCCTTCGTTGGCAATGGCGCCAACGATGGAGCCCGGCATGACGCGCTGACGGCGTCCCACGGAGATCCGGTAGGTGGCGTTGCCTTCGGTCAGTGCGCGGGTAGGCCCACGGGAACCGAAGCCGTCCTTGGAGCGCTCGCGCTTCTGGTACTCAGGAGCGGCAGGCAGTTCCTTGACCAGCAGCGGCTGTCCGCCCTGTGCCATGACGGCCAAGGCTGCAGCGATCTCGGAAGCCGGAACGTTGTGCTCTTCCTCGTAGGAGGAGATGAGGTCGCGGAAGGCCGCAACATCCTCGGACGCGAGGGTCTCGGTGATGCGCTCGGCGAACTTGCCCAGGCGCAGCGTGTTCACGGTCTCGGCAGTGGGCAGGTGCATCTGCTCCACCGGCTGGCGGGTTGCCTTTTCGATGGAACGCAGCAAGTACTTCTCACGCGGCGTCATGAAGAGGATCGCATCACCGGAACGACCGGCACGGCCCGTGCGGCCAATGCGGTGCACGTAGGACTCGGTGTCGTGGGGGATGTCGTAGTTGATCACGTGGCTGATGCGCTCAACGTCAAGGCCACGGGCCGCGACGTCGGTGGCCACGAGAATGTCAATGCGGCCTTCCTTCAGCGCGTCAACGGTGCGTTCGCGCTGCTGCTGCGGGATGTCGCCATTGATGGCGGCAGCCTGGAAGCCGCGGGACTTCAGCTTGTCAGCCAGGTCCTCGGTAGCCATCTTGGTGCGCACGAAGGCAATGACGCCGTCGAACTCTTCAACCTCGAGGATACGGGTGAGGGCATCGAGCTTGTGCGGGCCCATGACCTGCAGGTAGCGCTGCTTGGTGTTGGCGCCCGTGGTGGTCTTGGACTTCACGGAAATTTCAGCCGGGTTGTTCAGGTACTGCTTGGACATGCGGCGGATCTGGCCCGGCATGGTGGCAGAGAACAAGGCAACCTGACGGGTATCAGGGGTCTGCTGGAAGATCTGCTCCACGTCATCGGCAAAGCCCATGCGCAGCATCTCGTCAGCTTCGTCCAGTACCAGGTACTGGAGCTCGGACAGGTCCAGGGAACCCTTGGCGATGTGGTCGATCACACGGCCGGGGGTACCCACTACAACCTGTGCACCGCGGCGCAGGCCGGCCAGCTGGGGGCCGTAAGCGGAGCCACCGTAAACCGGGAGGACGGTGAAATCGTCAATGTGCTTGGCGTAGGAGGTGAAGGCCTCGGCAACCTGGAGGGCCAGTTCACGCGTGGGAGCCAGGACCAGAGCCTGGGTCTTGCGGGACGGGCCGTTGAGGTCGTGGAGCTCAGCCAGGCGGGAAAGGGCCGGAACAGCGAAAGCTGCGGTCTTGCCGGTACCGGTCTGGGCGAGGCCAACGACGTCGCGGCCTTCGAGCAGCAGCGGGATGGTGGCAGCCTGAATGGGGGACGGCTTTTCGTAGCCGACGTCCTGCAGGGCGGCCAGAACGCGTCCATCGATACCAAGATCGACGAAGCGGACGCCTTCTTCTTCCTCTTCTTCTGCCTTCGGGGCAGGAGCTTCGGTGAAGGCGGGGGCTGCAGTCTGAGCTGCAGGAGTCTCGACGGGGGCAGCGGCAGCGGCCGGTGCTTCAGCTTCGGCGGGTGCGGAGGTCTCTGCTGCAGCAGTGAACTCGGGGGCAGCTGCGTCAGCGGCCTGGGCGTCGAAGTTTTCGTTGAGATTTTCGGTCATAGGGGGAAATTCCTCATCCATAGGGCAGTCGGCGCGGCCCGGTTGGGCTTGGCCGCATTACTCGTCGCAAGAAACAGGAAAAGGTGCCCTGCTCTCGCAAGAAGTCCGGCGCTATCGCAATCCCATGGCAGGACTTCCCGCTGCATCTCTTGGCTGCTATCCCAGCAGTCTGTACAGCGTTTTCTTTAGCCGGCTCTCCCTATGAAAATGCCCGCACACATTTGCGGGCCCCAACACTTACCAGTCCTGCCTCAAGAATTGGGCAGGATAAAGGGATTTCCGGAGTGGGGGATATTACAAGTGTAGGGCACAGAGGCCCATCACCGCGAGTCGAGAGGCAGCAAAGCATGGGTGAGCTTATTCACACCGGACTTTCAGGCCGGCCTGCAACGGTTTTAGAGCCCGTTTCTGCGCAGAACCTTTTCGAAGACGGGGTGGTAGTCCTCCTGCAAACGGATCTCGCCGTCGGCATCAGCATCCAGCAGTATCTGCACCAGTTCCGGGCTGGGTTCGCTGAACCACTGGCCAACGGTAATGCCGTGCCGGGGCACGAAAGTCCGGTGGATGTGGTCTTCTGCAGAAATGGTGCCCGTCTTGATCACCCGGAGGTAAGTGCCTACCCGGCCGGCCTGCGTGAAGCGCTTCACCCACTGCGGCTCGTCGATCACCCGTTGAAAAGTGGCGCACGGGACGCGGGGGGATGTGACTTCCAGTTCCACTTCCAAGCCGATCTTCCAGCGTTCGCCAATGACAGCGCCCGTAGTTTCGATTCCGGCGACGCGCAGGTTCTCGCCGAAAACCCCGGCCGGCATCTCCCGCTTCAGCTCACCTGACCAGTAGTCCGCATCCTCCTGCGAATACGCGTACAGGGCCTGGTCTTCCCCGCCATGATCCAGCCGGTTTGCCTGCACATCCCCGTGCAGCCCCAGCTTGTGAACCTTCACCGGTCCCTCCACCGGGCGTTTGTCCATGCCGGTGACGCCCACGCTTCCCAGGGGGTCGGGCAGCAGCTGGTGCACACGGCAGACGGCAAGAAGGGATGCGGTGTTCATGGACACCAGTGTACGGAGGTGCGAAGCCGAAACGGGTCAGGACTAAGGATCAAAACGGTAGCCCATGCCCGCTTCCGTGTGCAGGTGCCGGGGCTCGGCCGGATCCCGCTCCAGCTTCCGCCTCAACTGGGCTATATATACGCGCAAGTACTGCGTTTCCTTCGCGTAGGCCTGCCCCCAGACCTGGGTGAGGATCTGCTGCTGGCTCACCAGTTTCCCCTTATTACGGACCAGCAGCTCCAGGATGTTCCACTCCGTGGGAGTCAAGCGCACTTCCGAGCCATCCTTGACGATCTTCTTGCCCGCCAGGTCCACCATGAAATCCGTGGTGGCCAGCGTTGGTTCCTCATGTTCGGTAACAACCCGGCGTGAGGCGACCCGAAGCCGCGCAAGCAGCTCATCCAAACCGAAAGGCTTGGTCACGTAGTCGTCAGCACCGGCGTCGAGCGCTTCAACCTTGTCCTCCGAGGCGTGCCGTGCGGACAGCACAATGATGGGCATACTGCTCCAGCCGCGAATGCGCCGGATGATCTCCACCCCGTCCATATCCGGCAAGCCGAGGTCCAGCACCACAATCTCCACGGGGTGTTTGGCGGTGGCTTGCAGGGCGTCCACCCCGTTTCCCACAGTCAACGCCTGGTAGCCATGCGCTTGGAGGGTCACCTGCATGGCGCGGGCAATGCGGGCCTCATCCTCCACAATGAGCACCAGCGTCATTGCGCACCGCCGCTCCATAGCGGCAAGGTGACCACCATGGTCAAGCCGCCACCCGGCGTCGGCTCCGCAGCGAGCCTGCCACCCATCGCCTCGGTGAACCCCTTCGCAACAGCCAATCCCAATCCGATTCCACCGCCGGCGCTGATCCCGCCTCCGGGCGATAGCGACGGCGAATCACCGAAGCGCTGGAACGGCTGGAAAATATCCACCACTTCCTGGTGCCCTACTCCCCTGCCGTGATCAATGATCCGCAGTTCGCTGGCGGGCCGGTCTCCCAAAGTGATCCCCTCTCCTGCACGGGCGGTCAGGACAACATCGGAGTCGGGGGCATATTTCAGGGCGTTCTCCACAATGTTGGCCACCACACGCTCGAGCATTCCGGCGTCGGCCTGAACCGGCGGAAGATTGGGCGGCAGTTCATTGCGCAGCCGCTCCTTTGATACTCCCCGCAACGCCTGCGGCAACACCTCCGCCCACACGATGCCCGTCAACAGCGGATTGACCGCGTCCGCCGTAATGCGCGACATATCCAGGAGGTTGTCCACCAAATGGTCCAAGCGGTCGGCATACTCCTCGATGGTCTCCAGCAACTCGCGTTCCACCTCCTTCGGGAAATTCACATCCTCCTGGCGCAGGCTGCTGACAGCGAGCTTGATTCCGGCCAGCGGAGTCCGCAGGTCATGGGAGACAGCGCGCAGGATGGAGGTGCGCATCTTGTTGCCCTCAGCCAACCGCACATTGTCCCTTCGGCTTTCCACCAACTGCTGCCTGTCCCGGACAGCCACCACGAAAGCCCCGAACGCGGCAAGCATCCGCTGCTGGTGGGCTGACAACGGACCGCCGCGCAGCAACAGGGTGTAGTGGGGATCGACGACGGCGGCATGGTCTGCGGCGGCATGGGTCACCGGCGGGTTCGGGCCGGCACCCGCCAGAACGCGCCACTCCGGCTGCGAACGGGCAGCAGCTTGGGTAGTCAAACCTTGCTGTGAAGCACCCGAATGGGAAACACCCAGCAGCGTCACCGCTTCCATGCCCAGGTTGCTGCGCACCTTCTCAAGGAACGATTCCAGGCTTCCGTCCGAGCTAAGGATGCGCAGGGCGAGTTCGCTCAGGGCCGTGGCCTCCGCCCCGGAGCGGGCTGCTTCCTGGGCCCTGCGGCTGGCAAGGCCCACTGCCAGCGCGACGCCGCAGGCCACCGCAAGGAAAACCACCAACGTGAACAAGGTGGTGGGATCGGCTATGGAGAGGGAACCCACCGGGTCCGCGGAAAAGTAATTAAGGAGGAAACTGCCTAACACGGCGGCCACTACCGCGGGCCAAAGACCACCGATTGCGGCCACTGCAACAGCCACAGCCAACTGCAAGAGCATGATGATCGCGAAATTACGGAAACCCAGGATCGTGACCATCAGTTCGATCCCGGGCGGCAGCAGAACAGCCAGGACCAATCCCGTGATGACCCGTCCGGCGCCAATACCGCGGACCGGCGGGAGCCGCAGCAGCACGCCGTCGTCGCCGTTGCTGTTTGCTTCAGGTCCCGCCATGGCTACATCCTTACATGCTTCCCACCATGGGGACTTATCCCCATTCGCGGCCCTGAGCCGTGCCTGCGGGGCACACAGCGACTAGGCTTGCTTTCAGTATTCTGGTCCGGCGTGGCGCCGGACACTTCAACGGTCTATCCAGGGGGATATACATGGGCCCGAAAGACAGCCCTGATGCAGCCGGCAACAACGGCGGCAGCAGGGACAACAACGACGACTTCGCGGCG
Organism: Arthrobacter sp. 9V; assembly: GCF_902506065.1. Taxonomy (GTDB): domain Bacteria; phylum Actinomycetota; class Actinomycetes; order Actinomycetales; family Micrococcaceae; genus Arthrobacter. Next base: position 1,125,340 of record NZ_LR732912.1, on the reverse strand, counting down.
GGGAACAATCCGCCCAAGCCGCCTCCGTGGCAGGTGCCCAAACCCGAGCTCCACCCTGAGCTGTTCACGCCCGTTGAAAAAGAGCCCGCGCAGGGCAGCACCGGCAAGCGCAAGAAAATGCCCGCCGGAGGACCCCCTGCAGGGGCCGAAGCACCCAGGCCCGGCCAACCACTCCCCGTGGTTGATCCATTCGCCAAAGAACGCGAACGCGGTGAGGCCGAGGCAATCAAGAAGAAGAAGCGTCTGCAGCGCCGCACCGTAGTGGTGGGCTTGGGCGTGACTGCCCTCCTGGCGGGAACCATCACGGCAATCGTTGCAAGCAACGAGCAGGAAGCCGACTACGCACAGGTCTGTTTCAATGAGGAAACCGGCGAACGCGTTGATGACAACCAGTGCGACAACAGCAGTTCCGCGGGCCGCAGCTCGGGGGTTTACGCATGGTACTTCTATTCCCGCGGAGCCAGTGTGCCCGCCGTGGGACAGAACCGCAGCTCCTACCCCAGCTACACCAAGAACGTCCCTTCCGGGGCGAAGTCCTCAACGGGTTACAGCACCAAGGGCGGCACTGTCAGCCGCGGCGGCTTCGGAAGCAGCTCCAAAAGCGGCGGAAGCTCGGGAGGCTAGGCGTGCGTCGACTGCCCTCCGAGCCCAGGCCGGACTGGAAGCAAAAGATCGAAGAACAGGGCCTGGTATTTTCCACTACCACCATGCCCGATGGCCGGAAGATCGAGTACTGGAACGAATCGGCGTACTACGAGTTCACCGTGGACGAGGTGGAAACCCTCGAGAAAACTGCCGAGGACATGCACATCATGTGCTTGGAGGCCGCGAAGTACCTGGCCACCGGGGCCATGGGAGATATCGGCATCGGGCAGCAGGCTTTGGAACTTGCCGGGGAGTCTCTCCTGGCCGCCGACATGGACATTTACGGCCGCTTCGACTTCATCTATGACGGCAACGGCGGTCCGGCCAAGATGCTGGAGTACAACGCCGATACCCCTACCGGGTTGATCGAGGCTTCCGTGGCCCAGTGGTTCTGGCTGCAGGACGTCTTCCCTGAGAAGGACCAATGGAACGGAATCCATGAGGCCCTGATCCGTCAGTGGAAAAAGCTGCAGTTCCGCACCGGCATGTCCACCCTGCACGTTGCCCACTCGGAGGCGGAGGAATCGGGCGAGGACTGGATGACCGCCGCCTATATGCGGGACGTTGCGAGCCAAGGTGGCTGGACCACCATAGGCATCAATATGTCCGATATCGGCTGGGACCCCAACCTGAACCGGTTCGTGGACCTGGATAACTTCATGATCAGCACCATGTTCAAGCTGTACCCGTGGGAACTGATGATGAAAGAACCCTTTGGTCAACGTCTCCTCCAGCGCGCCCACAACCCGCGCTGGGTTGAACCGGCGTGGAAGATGCTGCTGTCCAACAAGGCCTTGCTGGCTGCGCTGTGGCACCTCTACCCCAACCACGAGAACCTGCTGCCTGCCTACCTTGGCGATCCCGGTCCGCTCAAGGAATGGGTGGCCAAGCCGCTCCACGGACGCGAGGGCGACAACATCCGCATCCATGCCCCGGGCATCGAGATCCAGCAGCCCGGTGGTTACGGCCGCGAAGGCTGGTGTTTCCAGCAGTACCACTCCCTCCCCGACTTCGACGGCAACCATCCTGTCCTGGGCCTCTGGGTAGTGGATGGCGAATCCGTGGGCTGTGGAATCCGGGAATCCGACGGACCCATCACGGACTACTTCTGCCGCTTTGTCCCCAATACCATTGACGCCCCGGCGCCCATCGCGCCCCCTGCTACTTCCTACGGAGCTGCACTATGAGCACTGAAACCTCGACGCCGGGTGGCGGCTCAGCGGGCGGCGACCGTACCGCCGTCGTACCTTCCAAAGGCCTCCACGCCGGGATCCTGGACCTGGGCGACTCCGTCATGCTGGGACTCGCCTCCACGGCGCCCGTCTATTCACTGGCGGCAACGCTGGGGCTCATTGTTGCCGTCAACGGCAATTACACTCCCCTGATCCTGATCCTCGGCTTCATCCCCGTACTGTTCATTGCCTACGCGTTCCGTGAGCTCAACAGCGCCATGCCGGACTGCGGTACTACATTCTTCTGGGCCCGCAAAGCGTTCGGTCCGTGGGCTGGTTGGCTGGGTGGCTGGGGCGTGGCCTTGGCGGGTGTGGTGGTGCTGGCAAACCTGGCGCAGATCGCAGGCAAGTATGTGTGGCTGCTCATTGGCGACGGTTCCCTGGCTGACAACACCTGGCTGGTGACGGCAACGGGTGTGCTGTTCATTGTGTTCATGACGTATGTGAATCACCGGGGAATCCGGCTGGGCGAGCACGTCCAGCGCACCCTGACCTACATTCAGTACATTTCGCTGGGCATTTTCGCGGTGGCCATTGTTTTCCGGATCGCAGGTGGTGCGCCTGAAGGGCAGGCCTTCGACTTCGAGTGGTTCAATCCTGCCGGCGCCTTTGCCGATCCCGGGGCCGTGGTTCACGGGGTCCTTCTGGCACTCTTCATTTACTGGGGCTGGGACACCTGCCTGGCATTGAACGAAGAAACGGAAAACCCTGCCAAGACCCCCGGCCGTGGCGCCGTTATCTCGGCCACCGTCCTGCTGGCGATCTACGTCTCGGTGGCCCTCCTGGTGATGATGTACGCCACGATCGGCACCGACGGCATCGGGTTGGGCAACGAAGCAAACCAGGACGACGTCTTCCTGGCCATGAAGGATGTTGTGTTGGGGCCTTGGGGCTGGCTGATCATTGTGGCCGTGCTGGCGTCCGTCCTGTCCTCCACGCAGACAACCATTCTGCCCACCGCCCGCGGAACCCTGTCCATGGGCGTCCACGGCGCGCTGCCTCCCCGGTTCGGCAAGGTCCACGAGCGCTTCATGACCCCCGGTTTCTCCACTCAGGTGATGGGTGCCGCTGCCGTGGTGTATTACGTTGCCATGAGCTTCCTGAGCGAAAACCTGCTCTCGGACTCCATTAGTGCCATCAGCTTGTTCATCGCGTTCTACTACGCACTGACCGGTTTCTCCTGCGTATGGTTCTTCCGCTCCACGCTCCGGGACTCCGCCAGGAACTTGTGGTTCCGTGGCATCCTGCCGTTCCTGGGTGCTCTGTCCCTGACTGCGGCGTTCTTCATCTCCGCAGTCCAGATGTGGGACCCGGCTTACGGGGACACCCAGATCTTCGGCATCGGCGGGGCGTTTGTCAGTGGCGTGCTGTTGTTGGCTCTGGGCGTTGTTTTGGCTGTTGTGTGCCGTTTCGCACCCTCCACACGTGGTTACTTCACGGGCGAGCGTGCCGAGGTTGGGGTGGTCCGCGGCGAGTAGGCTGCGCTCCTTCCCGGCGGGTTGGCCGCTTAGGATTCTGGAATGAGCGATTCAACGACGAACACCTCCGACGTCCTTGCCCTCGATTCCCTGCTGAGGGCGGACGAGCTGGCCCTCCGCCAGCGGGTCCGCGACTTCACCGCGCAACGGATCCGCCCTAACATCGCCCGCTGGTACGAGGACGCTCATTTCCCGCGCGCGATTGCCCCGGAGTTGGGCGAGCTCGGTGTCCTGGGCATGCATCTGGAGGGTTACGGTTGCCCCGGCCGGACCGCCGTCGAATATGGCCTCGCAGCGATGGAACTGGAGGCCGGCGATTCGGGGATCCGCACGTTCGTCTCGGTTCAGGGCTCCCTTGCCATGACGGCTATCCACAAGTGGGGCTCTGAGGCGCAGAAAGAGCAGTGGCTGCCGCGGATGGCCGCAGGAGAGCTGATCGGCTGTTTCGCGCTGACGGAGCCGACGGCGGGGTCTGATCCGTCGTCCATGACCACTTTTGCGCGCCAAACTGCCGATGGCTGGGTTCTGGACGGTGCCAAACGCTGGATCGGCCTCGCATCCATTGCGGACGTCATGGTGGTGTGGGCCAACACTGATGATGGCATCCGAGGGTTCCTGGTTCCCGCTGGAACGTCCGGTGTGACCGCGACGCCGATTGAGCCGAAACTGTCCATGCGCGCTTCCATCCAGTGCGATGTGAAGTTCGACGGCGTGAGGTTGGCTTCCGATGCCATCCTCCCGGGCGCCTCGGGGCTTCGGGGACCGTTCTCTTGCCTGAACGAGGCACGTTACGGGATCGCGTGGGGTGCCATGGGAGCTGCCCGCGACTCCTACGAAGCTGCGTTGGAGTACGCCGGAACCCGACTCCAGTTCGGCCGGCCGCTGGCTGGCTACCAGCTGACGCAGGAGAAACTGGTGAACATGCTGGTGGAGATTCAGAAGGGCACCATGCTGGCCCTTCACCTGGGCGGCAACGGTGTCACTCTGGATTACTCACCGCTGCGGCACGCCAACAATCTGGAATCCGTGCGGACCTATGAGGGAACGGATGAGGTTCACACCCTGATTCTGGGGCAGCACATCACGGGCATCGGGGCCTTCCGCGGCTAACCCCTGGTGCTGGACCTACGTTGTGGGGCCCACTCTGCGTGCCTTGGTGAGGAAATAGAGCGCAGAGCAGGCCCCGCAACACACTGGACCTACGTTGTTGGGCCCGCTTTGCGCGCCTTGGTGAGGAAATAGAGCGCAGAGCAGACCCCACAACACACTGGACCTACGTTGTTGGGCCCGCTTTGCGTGCCTTGCTGAGGAAATAGAGCGCAAAGCAGGCCCCACAACACACTGGACCTACGTTGTTGGGCCCGCTTTGCGTGCCTTGGTGAGGAAATAGAGCGCAAAGCAGGCCCCGCAACGTTCAGGGAACCGCGACGGGTGCCTTCTTCACCGCGTCCTTGCGGATGGTGGCGCTGATGACCGCGGCCACTGTGCACATGGCGGCCGCTCCCAGCCAGGCGTAGTTGTAGTGCCCGGTGGCGTCGCGGATGAACCCGGCGGCGAGCGCAGCAGCTGCGGCACCGAGTTGGTGTGCTGCGAAAACCCAGCCGAAAACCACGGAACCATCGGCACCGAATACCGAGCGGCAGATAGCTGCAGTGGGCGGCACGGTGGCTACCCAGTCGAGCCCGTACACCACCACGAAAATGATCATGCTCGGCTCCACCGACGAGCCCAGCAAAAGCGGCAGCACCAGCAGGCCGATTCCCCTGAACTGGTAGTACACGGCCAGCAGCACCTTGGGGTTGAACCGGTCGGTCAGCCAACCGGACGCGATGGTCCCAACAATGTCGAAGATCCCGACAACGGCCAACAAACCTGCCGCCGTGGTCTCAGGCATGCCGTGATCGTGGGCAGAAGGAATGAAGTGCGTGCCGATCAGCCCGTTGGTGGTGGCGCCACAGATCGCGAAGCCCGCTGCCAAAGCCCGAAATGTGCGGACCTTGCTGGCACGCTTGAGCACTTGGAGGGCTCGGATGGCGGCGTTTGGAGAATCCCCCAGGACGGGCGACGCTGCTACAGCGGCAGGCTTGCCCGGCGTCGCCGCGGTTGTTCCGACGTCGGCTGCTGCGGCGACAGATTCCTCGGCTCCATAAGGCAGGACCCCGACGTCGGCGGGCGAGTTCCGCAGCCAGCGCAGCACCAGCGGGACCACGGCGAGCGCCCCGGCAGCGATCAGCAACGAAGCACCACGCCAGCCCGGGTTCTGTGCGAGCGCTGCGATGAAGGGCAGGAACACCAACTGGCCGGCCGCACTGCCTGCGGTGAGGATGCCGATCACCAATCCGCGGCTCTTTGCGAACCAGGTATTGGCGACAGTCGCGGCGAAGACAAGGGCCATGGAACCCGTGCCCAATCCGATCAGCAGCCCCCAGGTCAGCAGGATCTGCCAGGACTGATTCACGAACACAGTCAGCGCTGAACCGAGCCCGATGAGGCAGAGAGCCAACGACGTGACCCTGCGGATGCCGAAGCGCTCCATCAGGGCCGCCGCAAACGGGGCCGTCAAGCCGAACAGGACCAAGTTAATACTCACTGCCAGCGACAGCACCGTGGTGGACCAGCCGAACTCTTGCTGCAGCGGAACCATGAGCACACCGGGAGCGGCACGGAATCCTGCCGCCCCAACCAGTGCAAGGAATGCAACTGCTGCCACCATCCAGGCCGGGTGGAGTCGGCGCTTCTTGTTTGCAGGCGGTTCGCCGGCAGGAGCTGCTGTTTTCTCAGGAGTTGTCCCAGTGACGTCGGGAGCGGTCATGCGGGGATCTCCGTTTCAGGGAAAGATGTGATGCCGGGTGCAACCGCGAGCGGGAGTGGATGGTCGCTGCGTTTGAAGCTGTGCCAGCTGGTGTTGGCGGCAGTCAGTCGGGCGCCACAGTTGGTGCAGGTATCCGCTGACATTGTGGCTTGCCCGCAGTCGGTGTGGATGACCTTCATGTGGGACACCTCGTTGGGAGCATCCAGATGTTTCTCAGCCCAGATGATGATTGCGTTGAGGACGGGCAACGCGTCCTCCCCTTTGGGGGTAAGCACGTATTCCTGGCGAGTGCGGGCGCCGTCCTGATACGGGCGCTGGGCGAGTAGTCCGGCGTCGAGCAGCCATCCCAGGCGCTTGCTGAGCACATTGTCGGCTACTTCGAGGCGTTGCTTGATGGCGTCAAAGCGGCCGTTGCCGAAGAAGATCTCGCGAAGGACCAGGCTCCCCCAAGGATCGCCGAGGACATCCAGGCCACGGGCAAGGCTGCAACTGCGGGCAGACCAGTCCGAACGAAGAGGCATGCGCCTAAAAGTAGCTGACTTCCCTAAAGAAAGCTAGATGTTGCTGCGTCGTCCAACAGAAAATCCGGCCCTTGTTCGAACTCCCCGGCGTAGAGCGGCGAGGAGTGCGAACAAGAGCCGGATTGGTCAGCCTTGGTTCGGAGGGGCTAGCTGATCTTGGCGAACGCCTGCTCGAGGTCCGCGATCAGGTCCTCAGCTTCCTCTATACCGCAGGAAAGACGCAGCAGATTGACCGGAACAGCCAGCTCGGTACCCTTCACTGAGGCGTGGGTCATTTCCGAGGGGTAGTTCATAAGGGACTCAATCCCGCCCAGCGACTCCGCCAGCGTGAACACCGAGGTGGATTCGGCAACCGTGCGGGCTGCCGCTTCTCCACCCTTGAACTGCACGGAAACCATGCCGCCGAACTTCTTCATCTGCTTGGCAGCAAGCTCGTGGCCGGGGTGGTCCGGGAGGCCCGGGTAGAGCACGGCTTCAACCTCGGGACGCTGCAGCAACCACTCGGCTACCGCCTGCCCGTTCTCGCTGTGGCGGTCCATGCGAACACCCAGCGTCTTCAAGCCGCGGGTGGTCAGGAAGGCATCCATCGGACCGGACACGGCACCCACGGCGAACTGGATGAAGCCGATCTTCTCGGCAAGCTCAGCGTCCTTGACCACAATGGCGCCGCCAACAACATCGGAGTGGCCACCGATGTACTTGGTGGTGGAGTGGACCACAACATCGGCACCCAAAGCGAGCGGGGTCTGCAAGTAGGGCGAGGCGAAGGTGTTGTCCACCACCAGGAGGGCACCGGCGTCGTGCGCTACGGCGGCGAGGGCCTCAATGTCGGTGATCTTCATCATCGGGTTGGACGGCGTTTCCACCCACACAAGGCGCGTCTTGTTGGCCGCCACGGCGGCAGCCACGGCGTCGAGATCGGACATGTCCACCGGGGTGTTGCCGATGCCCCAATCCCCCAGCACGCGGTTGATCAGGCGGTACGTGCCACCGTAGGCGTCATTGCCCAGCACAATGTGGTCACCAGGCCGGGCAACCGCGCGGATCAGTGAATCCTCAGCTGCCAGGCCCGAGCCGAAGGAGAAAGCAGCCGCGCCACCTTCAAGGGCGGCGAGCTGCTCCTGGAGGGCGTCGCGGGTGGGGTTGCCGCCCCGGCCGTATTCGTATCCGGAGCGAAGGTTGCCAATGCCGTCTTGGGCGTAGGTGGTGCTGAAATGAAGCGGGGGGACCACAGCGCCGGTCACCGGTTCGAAAGCCTGTCCGGCATGGACGGCGCGCGTGTTGAACCCGGCGTTGTTGGTGGCAGACATGGAAGCTCCTCTAGGTTTGATTGGTTGGATCAGCAATTGGATCAAGCGCCGGGCGCTAGTTGCTCAGATACGCCAGGAGATCGTGGCGCGTCAGGATACCCACCGGGGCGCCGGCGAAGGTCACCATGACGGTATCGACGTCGGACAACAGCTCCCGCGCGGCGGAAATGGTTTCCAGTGAGCCGATCACGGGGAGCCGGTCCCCCATGTGCTCGGAGACCTTGTCCGCCAGCTTCGCTTCCCCACGGAAGAGCTTGCTGGTGAGGCTGCGCTCATCCACGGCTCCCACAACCTCACCCATCACCACAGGTGGCTCCTGAGAGAGCACCGGGATGTGGGAGACGCCGAACTCGTTCATGATGTTGATGACATCGCGGACGGTTTCGTTCGGGTGGATGTGGACCAGGTCCGGCATCTCGCCCGTCTTGGATTTGAGCACCTCACCTACGGAAGCTTCCTCGCCGCCGGACAGGAAGCCGTAGGAGCGCATCCATTGGTCGTTGAAAATCTTGGCCAGGTAGCCGCGGCCGGAGTCGGGGAGGATCACCACCACCACTGCGGATTCGTCCAAATCCTTGGCAACGTGCAGCGCAGCAACCACGGCCATGCCGGAGGAACCGCCTACCAGGAGGCCCTCTTCACGGGCAAGGCGGCGGGTCATGGCGAAGGAGTCAGCGTCAGTCACGGCGATGACCTCATCCGGCACGGCGGGATCGTAGTTGCCGGGCCACATGTCCTCGCCCACGCCCTCCACGAAATAGGGCCGCCCGGTGCCGCCGGAGTAGACCGAACCTTCCGGGTCCGCGCCGATGACCTTGACCAGGCCGCCGTCGGACTCCGCGCGGTCCGCCGAAACCTGCTTGAGGTACCGGCCCGTGCCGGTGATGGTGCCGCCGGTTCCGGCGCCGATGACCACGTGCGTGACCCGGCCGTCCGTGTCCTGCCAGATTTCCGGGCCCGTGGACTCGAAGTGGCTGCCAGGGGCGGCGGGATTGGAGAACTGGTCCGGCTTGAAGGCGCCCGGGATCTCCTGGACCAGGCGGTCAGAGACGCCGTAGTAGCTCTGCGGGCTGTCGGGGGCCACCGAAGTGGGCGTCACCACAACTTCAGCACCGTATGCCTTAAGCACGGCGCGTTTGTCCTCGCCCACCTTGTCCGGCACCACAAAGACGCACTTATAGCCTTTTTGCTGGGCTACAAGGGCCAGCCCCACTCCAGTGTTGCCCGACGTCGGCTCAACGATTGTTCCGCCCGGCTTGAGCCGACCGTCCTTCTCCGCGTCCTCGATCATCTTCACGGCGATCCGGTCCTTGATGGATCCGCCGGGATTGATGTACTCGAGCTTTACGAGGACCGTGGCTCTGATGCCCTCGGTGACGTGATTGAGCTTGATGAGCGGCGTATTGCCGATGAGGTCCAACACGGACTGGGCATACTTCATAAGTACAAAGTTACCGTCTGGTCGCTAAGGAACCTGACCCGACGTGGTCCGGGGTTACGTGCCGGCGGTGGTGTCGGTCTGCCACACGCCCAGGACGTTGCCCTCGGTGTCCTTGAAGTACGCGTACCAGCCCATGGTGGGTACGGCGTCCTTGGCCTGGACCACGCTGCCACCTGCCGACTCGATCTGGCCCAGTGCTGCGTCAATATCGTCCACATGGATGGTGAGGATGGGAGTCTTCAGATCTTCCGTTCGGGGAAACAAGGCCCCGTTGATGGCCCCCGGCTCGTTGGGAGCGCCCGTCTCTTCGTTGGTGGGCGCCGTGATCGCGGCCGTATACTCCATGCCCTCCATGGGCCTCAGGGTCCAGCCGAAGGCACTCTGGTAAAAAGTGTTGGCCCGCTCATTGTTGTCCGCGGGGATCTCGAAATGCACCACTCCACCCATGGTTCGCGCTCCTTGATGTTGGCAGTTATTCCTTGGATATGGCGCGGCCCACCCACGCCACATGAGGGAGTCTAGCTCCGTGCCGTCGCTGCCGTTAGGGGTGCCCGGCTGCAGATTGTCAGCCGGGCGTGGGACCATGAAAACATGACCATCGCAGAAGCCCCGCCTGTTGTTGTGGCCGCGGCAGATGCGGCCATCCGCTGGCATCCGGGCGGTTCCTTCCGCTTGGACCAGACCATGTTTCCGCTGATGCGAGGCAATGCGGATCCGTCCTTTGCAGCCCACTCCAGCGGTTTCTGGATGGCCTTCACTACGGATTCGGGGCCGGTCACCTTGAGGTTGTCGGGAGGCGGACTGGGAACCGGGTCCTTCGTGGATGCACAGGCATGGGGACCAGGAGCAGAAGACGCTGTGGCCGGTGTGCCCCGGCTGTTGGGCGCTCACGACGATTGGTCCGCCTTTGATGACCCCGACTTCCATTCCACCCTCCCCCGGCTGGTCACAGAATCACGACGCCGGAACCTGGCTCTCCGGCTGCCTTCCACAGGGCGGATGGTTGACTCACTGGTGCCCACCATTTTGGAGCAAAAGGTCACCACGTTGGAGGCCAGGCGGGGCTACCGGTATTTGATGTATCGCTATGGAACGCCGGCACCGGGCAAGGCCCCTGCCGGGCTCCTGGTCCCTCCCACCGCGAGGCAGTGGCTGGCCGTTCCCTCCTGGGAGTGGCACAAGGCCGGAGTTGGACCACAGCGTTCGGCCACGGTGATGCGGGCGCTGCAGTCCGCCGTCGCGCTTGAACGCCTGGCCAACCTTGACTCCGCACAGGCCGGTGCCAAGCTGCAGACCATTCCGGGCATCGGCATTTGGACCGCAGCCGAAGTAGTCCAACGTACCCACGGCTGCCCGGACTCAATTTCCGTGGGCGATTACCACCTGGCCGCCTACGTGGGATACGCCCTGACGGGTCAAAAGACCGATGACGCAGGCATGATCGAGCTCTTGGAACCGTGGCGTGGACAAAGGCAGCGGCTGGTCCGGATGCTGTACCTCAGCGGCTTCCGCAAACCCACTTTCGGGCCTCGGATGACGGTCCAGGATCATCGCGGCCACTAACCATCAAAAGCAACGGCCCCTAGAGGTGAAGGCGGGACACCGCGTCCTGCCGCATGTCCACCTTCCGTACCTTCCCTGAGACCGTCATGGGGAAGCTTTCGCGGACGTCCACGTAGCGCGGAATCTTGTAATGAGCCAGCTTCCCCCGGCAGTATTCGGCCAGATCCTCAACGGTCAGGGAGGGCGCGCCAGGCTTGAGGATGATGCAAGCCATCAGCTCTTCGCCGTACTTCCGGTCCGGAACCCCAATGACCTGCACGTCCTGGATGGAGGGGTGCAGGTACAGGAATTCCTCGATCTCGCGCGGGTAAATATTCTCCCCGCCCCGGATCACCATGTCCTTGATCCGGCCTTCGATCACCAGATAACCGTCCTCATCCATGCGGGCAAGGTCGCCGGTGTGCATCCACCCTTCAGCGTCAATTGCCTCAGCAGTTTTGTCCGGCTGGCCCCAGTAACCCTGCATCACCGAGTAACCCCGCGTACAGAGCTCGCCGATCACGCCGCGCTCCACCACGTCCCCCGAACCCGGGTCAATGATCCGGCTCTCCAAGTGCGGCATGGTCCTGCCCACAGTGCCGGTCCGCTGCTCCAAGGTGTCCCCCGCGCGGGTCATGGTGGACACGGGTGAGGTTTCAGTCATCCCGTAGCAAATGGCGACGTCAACCATGTGCATTTCATCGATCACCCGGCGCATCACTTCGATGGGACACAGCGAGCCTGCCATCACTCCGGTCCGCAACGTGGAGAGATCATAGGAGGCGAAATCCTCCAGCGCGAGCTCTGCGATGAACATGGTGGGCACCCCGTACAGGGATGTCCCGCCGAAGTCCTGAACCGCTTCCAACGCCGCCGATGCACTGAACCCACGCCCCGGGATAATGGTGGCCGCGCCGAAGCTCAGCGCATTCAAGTTCCCGATCACCATACCGAAGCAGTGGTAGAACGGCACAGGTATCACCACACGGTCGTGCTCGGTGTAGTTCAGGCGCCGGCCGATCGAATGTCCATTGTTGAGGATGTTGTGGTGCGTTAACGTGGCACCTTTGGGGAATCCGGTAGTGCCTGAGGTGTACTGCAGGTTGATGGGATCGTACGGGTCCAGTGCCGCCATGCGGTCACGCAATGCTGAAGGCCCGACGCCGTCCGCCCGGGTGAGGAGTTGACCGTACGTGAGTTCGTGGTTGGTTTCCGGGACGCCTGCAGTAAGTCCAAGCTCCGGTGCCCCCGGGAGGAAGACGATCTCCCGGAGATCGGGACAACTGCGGGCGGCATCCCTGGCCATGCCAACGTAGTCGCTGTTCTTGTCCGATGGTGCAACCACCAGCATCCGCATGCCGTTCTGTTTCACCACGAACTCCAGCTCATGGCTCCGGTACGCCGGGTTCACGTTCACCAGCACGGCGCCGATCTTGGCTGTGGCGTACTGAAGGATGGTCCACTCGGCGCAGTTGGGACTCCAAATTCCTATCCGCTCACCCTTGTCCACACCCATGGCGAGCAGCGCACGGGCGAGGTGGTCGACGTCGTCGTTAAGCTTTTGGTAGCTCCACCGGCGGGCGTCACCACCTGGCACAGCAGCGGCCTCAATCAGCGCATCCCGCAAAGGAAAGCGGGCGGCGATGCGCTCAAAATTGGCACCAATGGTCTCTTCAAGCAGCGGGACGTCAGTGTCTCCGGCAGTGTAGGACAACATGACGGAACGCTACCAAGGGACGGCCCGCAACAGAACCGTAACCACCTCCAGCGGCGCCGTGTCCTGCCGGTAGTGTTGGAGCCATGAGTGAACCCATTGACCTGCAGGCCACGTTCATCCCCAACGAAGGCGAGTTCTTCCGTGTGAAGCTCGCTTTGGAAATCGCGATCGACGAGGTCGTCAACGAGCCCGGCTGCATCCGTTACGAACTGACCGAAGCCACTGAGGAAAAGCTCGTCCTCACTGAGCGCTGGGAATCAGAGGAGCTTCTGGAGAAGCACTCCAAGGGCATCGCTGTCCAGGACCTGAACGAGTCCCTCAGCGCTCTTCTGGCCGAGCCGGTCAAGCTCGAGCGGCTCTAGCCACCGTCATCCGGCGAAATCGCGGCAAGCCTGCGGGAACGCCTTAAAAGCATCGAGGTCGCCGGAATTTTCCGGCGACCTCGATGCTTTCCGGCGCTTTCGATTTCTCAAAAGCCGCCGAGTGGTCTTAGTTTTCCTGAGCCTCGGCACGTGCCTTGGCAACGTGGGCGTGGACCTCATCCATGTCCAGGCCCTTCACGGCCTCGATGACCTGCTCCAGCTGCGGACCGTTGAGGGCTCCCGGCTGCGAGAAGACGAGGACCTTTTCGCGGAAGGCCATGAGCGTGGGGATGGAGGTGATCCCGGCTTCGGCGGCGAGCTGCTGCTCAGCCTCGGTGTCAACCTTGGCGAACACCACGTCAGCGTGCTTCTCTGAAGCGGCCCCGTACGTGGGGGCAAACTGACGGCAGGGGGCGCACCAGGCCGCCCAGAAATCCACCAGGACAATGTCATTGTCCTCGATGGTCGATGCGAACTGTTCTCCAGTGATGTCAACTGTAGCCATGCTTCCACGGTACGCGACCCCGCCCTTGAAGTCCCGCCCTGTTCGCTTCCCGCGTCACCGGGAATAAACGGTGGGACGGGGTTTTCAGGTACCCCTTGTCTGCCATTGAACAAGTGTTTAGTGTATTAAACATGCGTTCAGACGCAGAGGATTTAACCACCCGGGCCCGCATCCGCGACGCCGCCATCCGGCACTTCGGCCGTGACGGATTCGCCCGCGCCACTATCAGGGACGTCGCTGCTGCCGCCGGCGTAAGTCCCGGTCTGGTGATCCATCATTTCGGGACCAAAGCCGGGCTTCGGGATGCCTGCGATCAGCATGTCCTCGCGCAGACAGCTACCCAGGGCCGCGAAAAGGCCGATCCGCGATCCACGGGGCACCTGATTCAGGACTACTTGAACCACCCGGACCAGTACACCGACGAAATCACCTATATCCGGCGAACCCTCAGCGATGAATCCGAGGCCGGCGATGCTTTCTTCGACGCCGTCGTCAGGCAAACCGAGGACATTGTTCGCGCCGGGATGGACGCCGGAACCATCCGGAAGTTCGACGACGTCCGGTCCACCGCCGTCGTCATCGCCTCCAACAGCCTCTCAATCCTCATGCTGGGCCGGCACCTCTCCCGGACGCTGGGAACGGCTGGCCCGGAAACTCACGGCATAGGCCCGGACCTCCTCCGGCAACTGGCCCTGCCCGCCTTGGAAATTTACACGCACGGCTTCTACACCGATTCGCAGTTCCTGGACGCGGCCCGCGATGCCCTACAACAAAACACCAACCCCGGAAGGGAGCATGCCCCGTGACCCAGGCAATCGTCGTGGAGGGTTTGCGAAAGAAGTTCGGGTCCCGGGAAGTCCTCCACGGACTGAATTTCTCGGTGGAACCCGGGACGGTCTTCGGCGTCATCGGGCCGAACGGAGCGGGAAAGACCACCACCATGCGATGCTTGCTGGACATCATCCGGCCAAGTGCAGGGACCATTTCCGTCCTTGGACATGATCCGCGTTCGTCGGGCACCGCGCTGCGCCGGAGGATCGGCTACCTTCCCGGTGAACTGCATCTGGAAAACAGGACCACCGGACGCCGGGTGTTGGAGCATTTTGCGGCGATCAGCGGGCCCGTTGATCCCAAGCACGTCACTGACCTCGCCGAACGGCTGAACCTCGATCTGGATCGCCAAACCCGGAAGCTCTCCAAGGGAAACAAGCAAAAGCTGGGACTGCTCCAAGCTTTCATGCATAAGCCCGAACTCCTGGTATTGGACGAACCCACCAGCGGCCTGGATCCCTTGGTCCAGCAGGTATTCCATGCCATGGTTCGCGAGGCCGTGGATGATGGCGCCACCGTGTTCCTCAGCTCGCACGTCCTCAGTGAAGTCCAGCAGGCTGCGGACGCCGTAGCCATTCTCCGCGACGGCGAAATCGTCACCGTCTCCACCGTTGAGGCGCTCAGGACGGCGGCTGTCCGGCAGTTACGGTTCAACAGCACCGGCACGGAACCGCACGACGTCGGCGCGTTGCTGGCCCGGGTGCCCGGCGTCACCAACGTGGCGGTACGGGAGCTGAATACCGACGGCCACGCCGCAGGAACAGTGGAGGCCACAGCGGCGTTGTCCGGTCACGTTCAGCCGTTGGTCCAGGCGTTGGCAAGGTTGAACCTCACTGATCTGGTCCTTGAAGAGCCGGACTTGGAGGAAGCCGTTTTGACGCTTTATACGGCTCAGACACCTCGGCTTGGCCAAACTGAGGGCGCCGGCCCATCTCCCGGAAATGCTCCGGCAGATGATCAAACTCATGGCCGGCACGCGGAAGGAGCACACCGTGCCTAAGATCCTCCCCCTGTTCACCAAGGCCCTGACCGACTCGTGGCGTTCAACTCTGGCGTGGGCAGTGGGTTTATCGGCGGCCTGCATGCTGTACCTGCCGCTGTATCCCTCGATCGGGGGCAGTGCCCAAATGCAGGACCTGATCAACGCGCTGCCACCCGAAATGACCAAAGCCCTGAACTACGATCAAATCGCCTCCGGACCCGGCTATACCCAAGCCACCCTGTTCGGGCTGATCGGTTTCATGCTGATGTCCATGGCTTCGATCGGCTGGGGCGCCGCGGCGGTAGGTGGGGACGAGGAATCCGGATTGCTCGAACTGACGCTCGCCCACAGCGTTACCCGCGTGCAGGTAGTCCTCGAACGTGCTCTGGCAATCCTGATCCGTATCGCCTTGCTTTCCGCCCTTATTTTCCTGTTGGTGCTGGGACTGAACGGACCCTCCCAACTGGGCATCGACGTCGGACATCTCGCCGGAGCAGTGTTGCTGTTCGCCGCGTTGGCACTGCTGAGCGGGACAGCTGCCCTCCTGGCCGGGGCGTTGAGCGGCCGGAAGGTGTACGGGATCGCGGCGGGCGCGGCCGTGGCTGTCCTCGGGTACGTGTTCAACGCAGTTGGACGGCAAAGTCCCGACGTCGAGTGGTTGCTGAACCTCTCCCCGTACCATTGGGCTTATGGCAATTCCCCGGTGGCCAACGGCGCGGACTGGGGAGCAACTGCGGGCTTGTACGGCATCTCGGCAGCACTGATCGTGTTGGCAGCAGTGGCCTTGCAGCGACGCGATGTGGGGGTCTAGCTCCAAACGTGCGGGGCTGGACGCCGCGCTCCGGGAAGTGCATTGTTTTCGCGCCACTCGTGGATCCACTCGGGAAGCTCAAGGTCAGCCGGTGGCGCGCCGAACTCAGCGATGATCTCTTCCTGCGTTACCGGCTTGCCCTTATGGACCAGGCGGGTGGCGATGTGCGCCCGCGCATAAATTTCACCGTCCACCACCATGCGTTGCTCGAAGTAGATGGCTTTGGTGTCCAGCCCGATAATGCGGGTTTCAATGGTGTACTGCTGCCAGAGCCGGAGGGACTTTCTGAAAGCGATGGTTTCGCCGGCAGCCACCGGGCTCCAACCCCGCTTGCGCATCCGCGTCCAGATGCCGCTGCGGACCATGAGGTCGAATCGGCCGAGGTCCATCAATGAGAAGTACATGCCGTTATTGACGTGCATGGCGATGTCGATGTCAGTTGGGAGAACCCTCAAGGGCAGCGACGATTCCTCCCAGACGCCGAGCGGCGAGCGCTTGGAGGACGTGAACAGCAACATGAGAGTGCGGAGAAGCAGATGCATTCCTCAATGTTACCCATCAGTAACTTTCTTGGGAATGCCGGGACCGCATAGTGGACCCCCTTCCGGCAAAACGGTTTATGTCCAACGTTTGCACTAACGTTTACCGCTGGTTCATCAAAGACGTGCACAATATCTGAAACTCATATTGATGGAATATACAAGGGGGACCCCTTTTGAGCACGCTGCAAACCGCCATCCCGCAAGGCGATGTTTGGCCTGAACTCTCCCGCCACGAGTACGTGGTTCTCCAGGATGCCCGCGGCAACCGGATCGAAGGAACAATCGACGGCATGACCAACGACCGCAGCACTCTGTGGATCCAGCTCAAAGGTGGCCTGGGGCGCCAACTGATTCACCACCTGGACGGTTACTGGCTGGAAACGCCGGCCGCCTGATCGGTTTGCAGTCAGGGCAGGCCTTTGGCTGTGGCTAGTATTCCCGTATGACTCAAGCGCGATACAGGGATCTGGTTGAATGGCCCCTCATGGCCACCGCACTGATTTTCCTCACGGCCTACGCGTGGCAGGTCATTGGTCGTGTCAATGGCGCCGAGGCAACTCCCTTCGAGGTCGTCCTCTGGATCACGTGGGGCATTTTCGCCGTGGATTACTTCGTCAATCTCTGGCTTGCCGAGGACCGGATGCGGTGGTTCCTGTGGAATCTCCACGAACTTCTGATCGTGGTGCTTCCCTTCTTCCGGCCCCTGCGATTGCTGCGGCTGGTCACTTTGCTCTCCGTCCTGCAGCGCACAGTTGGCGAGACACTGCGTGGACGCGTTGCCACCTATGTTGCCGGTGCAGCTGCCATGTTGATCCTCATCGGGGCCCTGGCGGTACTGGACGTGGAGCAAAGCGCCCCCGATGCCAAAATTCAAACTTTCGGGGACGCTGCTTGGTGGGCCATCACCACCATCACCACCGTGGGCTACGGCGACCTCTACCCTGTGACACCGATCGGCAGGATGGTGGCCGCCGCCTTGATGATGAGCGGGATCGCGGTCCTGGGTATTGTCACAGCCTCCATTGCTTCCTGGCTCCTGCAACGTATTGAGGAGAACGCCGAGGACGTGGCAGCTGCTGCGGAAGTCAAGGCTGCCGCTGCCGAGGAGCCGGTTCGCGCCGAGCTGGCGGACCTTGTGACGGAAATTGCGGCTTTGCGGATGGAGATCGCGGAACTTCGGCAAGCCACGGAGCACCGGCAAAGCACCGAATTCAGGCAGGGGCGCGAGGCCTAGCCCGGGCTCACGCTCCAGCCCGTACCCCCACCACCTACTTTGAACATCCCTGTGGCATGACACGCCGTGGATAGCGGCGTGCCCCTCGGCTTGCCGGTTCAATGTGGGCGGTAGCCGAACAGACGAGGCGGGTCAGCCGGCAGAACATTTGCCGGGCATACGAAAAATCCCCGGAACCAGTGGTTCCGGGGATTTTCCTTGGGTGGCAGATGAGGGATTCGAACCCCCGTAGGCGTTGCCAGCTGATTTACAGTCAGCCCCCTTTGGCCGCTCGGGTAATCTGCCGAACTTCAAAAGAAGATCACTTCCGGAGACCGTTTCTTTTCGATCCGGTAACCGAAGGCAGAGACAACCTTACAGAACTTTCAGCGAAGAATCTAATCGGGACTTAGCGCCTTGGATTTCGCGGTATTTCAGGCTTCTCCGAGGATCCGTCCAGCCAGTTTGGCCTCGAACTTTTCGGCTTGCTCGGCGGTGATCTGGTTGAGCTGCACGGCTCGCAGCAAATCCGCGTGCACGCCGTCCATCCTGGAAGCAGCATCGGGAACGGGGCTCAGCACGATCGACGCCGCAACAGCTGCCGCAGCTACAGCACTCGCGGCAGCAACAGCGGCCGTGCCAAGGGTACCTGCTGCTGCAGATGCGGTTTTGCTG
Source organism: Arthrobacter sp. 9V (assembly GCF_902506065.1). Classification (GTDB taxonomy): domain Bacteria; phylum Actinomycetota; class Actinomycetes; order Actinomycetales; family Micrococcaceae; genus Arthrobacter. The sequence goes on along the minus strand of NZ_LR732912.1, from coordinate 1,106,721 downwards.
ATGGACTGGACGGCCTTGCTGCTCATGCTGATCCTCCGGGGATGCGTTCTTCCAACTGGTACAACTCTCAACTGCCAGCCTCAGTTCCAACCCTGCATGCGCTGTGAGCGAACTGTGAAAGAACTCCCCGGCCCCAACGCCCGCCTTCCGTACTAGGCTGGATGCCAGACCAACCCGCCCTCACAGGGCCCCCAACCTAAGGAGAGTCATGGCAGGCGAATCCACATTCGACGTCGTAAGCAAAGTAGACAAGCAAGAAGTCGCCAACGCGCTCAACCAGTCGCAGAAGGAAATCGCCCAGCGATACGACTTCAAGGGCGTTGGCGCTGAGATCGACTTCAGTGGCGAGAAGATCCTCATGAAGGCGAACTCGGAGGACCGGGTCCTGGCTGTCCTGGATGTCTTCCAGTCCAAGCTCATCAAGCGCGGCATTTCCTTGAAGTCCTTGGACCAGGGTGAGCCTTTCCCTTCCGGCAAGGAATTCCGCCTGGAGTGCACCATCAAGGAGGGCATCGCCCAGGACATCGCCAAGAAGATCAACAAGATCATCCGCGATGAAGCTCCCAAGTCCGTCAAGTCCCAGATCCAGGGCGACGAACTTCGCGTGACCTCGAAGTCCCGTGATGACCTGCAGGAAACCATGAACATCCTGAAGAAATTCGAAGAAGCCGACCTTCAGTTTGTGAACTTCCGCAGCTAGCACCCGCGAACAGGCGTCGAGGCGCCTCAGGCTGCAAAGCCGGGATGCACCCGTTACCGGGGCCGCGTCCCGGCTTTTTTGCTGCCTCATGTACATCGATTGTCGTAATGAGCGGGCGCATTAGCGCATGATTAGTTTGCGTAATAGCCAAGTCAAAGTATCCTTTTTCCTTAGGTGAGCCTAAGTACGCCTCCCCTTAGCGAAAGAAAACCCATGACCGCCAATTACCTGATCGGCCTGCGCGAAGGCCTCGAGGCATCACTGATCGTGGTCCTCCTGATGGCCTACCTCATCAAGACTGGCCGACGACACCTGATCCCCCGTGTATGGATGGGTGTGGGCCTGGCAATTGCCATTTCGCTTGGTTTCGGCGCAGCGCTGACGTTCGGCCCCCGCGGCCTGACGTTCGAGGCCCAGGAAGCGATCGGCGGCGGCCTGTCCATTGTGGCCGTCGCACTGGTCACCTGGATGGTCTTCTGGATGGCCCGTACCGCGCGCAGCCTCGGCGGTGAACTCCGCTCGCAAGTAGACAAAGCTGCCGACGGCGCCGCCTGGGGCCTTGTGGTGGTGGCGGCACTGGCCGTGGGCCGCGAAGGCCTGGAAACCGCACTCTTTATTTGGGCCGCTGCCCAGGCCACGGGCGAAACTACGCTCCCCCTACTCGGTGCGCTGTTGGGACTGGTTACGGCAGCCGGCTTGGGGTACCTGCTGCACCGGGGTGTGCTTAAGGTGAACCTTGGCCGGTTCTTCACGTGGACCGGAGTAGGACTGATCATCATTGCCGGTGGCGTTCTGGCATACGGCATTCATGATCTCCAGGAAGCCGGAATCCTGCCTGGCCTGAACAACCTGGCCTTCGACGTCTCCGGCGCCGTCCCGCCGTCGTCCTGGTACGGCACGTTGCTCAAGGGCACCCTGAACTTCTCCCCCGCAACTACGTGGCTCGAGGCCGCCGCCTGGCTGCTGTACGTGGTCCCGGTGCTGTTCCTTTACATCCGGGCCAACCGTTCGTCACCTCCCAAAGTTTCCAGCACCGTCCCCGTCCCCGCTGTCGCTACGCAGGCATAGGACCACCACTGTCTTTCCGGGTACCTCCCGTCACGCCACTCCCTCAACATAAGGACCCACCATGCTCGGATCCCCCAAACTTCGCAGGACCCTTGCCGTCATCGGCGCAGCCGCGGCCGTGCCGCTGGCACTTTCAGGCTGCACTGACAACGCAAAGGCCACAGGTGCCGCGGACGGCCCCATCCAGGTCAGCAGCACCGCCAACGAGTGCAAGGTGTCCACAGGCACAGCGTCGAGCGGCAACCTCACTTTCGCTGTGAAGAACGAAGGCACCGAGGTGACCGAGTTTTACCTGCTGGCCGAGGATGGCCTGCGGATTCTGGGCGAAGTGGAGAACATCGGCCCCGGCATCACCCGGAACCTGGTGGTCACTGCTCCTGCCGGCAAGTACAACACGGCCTGCAAGCCGGGCATGCAGGGCGATGGCATACGTGCTTCGTTCGAGGTCACCGAGTCCGGCAACAAGCCCAGCGTCGACGCGGACCTCCAGAAGCTCCTGGACAACGGCTCCCAGCAGTACGCCGCCTACGTCAAGGATCAGACGGAGCAGCTCATTGTGGGGACCAAGGCCTTCGCCGAGGCGTTCGCCGCAGGTGACGCCGCCAAAGCCCGTGAGCTTTATGCCTCCACCCGCATGCACTGGGAGCGGATCGAACCCGTAGCTGAATCTTTCGGCGACCTCGACCCCAAGTTGGATGCACGCGAGGCGGATCTTGAGCCAGGACAGGAATGGACGGGCTGGCACCGCGCCGAGAAGGATCTCTTCCCGCCGGCTGAGTACACCGCCATGACGCCGGCCGAGCGTACGGCCATCTCCACGCAACTGGTAGCAGACACTGAAGACCTTGTTACCCGCACCCGCACGGTTGAACTGACCCCGGACAAGCTCGGCAACGGCGCCAAGGAGCTCTTGGACGAGGTTGCCACCGGCAAGGTCACGGGCGAAGAGGAAATCTGGTCCCACACCGACCTTTGGGATTTCCAGGCCAACGTTGACGGCGCACGCATCGCCTTTGAGAACCTGAGGCCGGCGCTGGAGCAGAAAGACGCCGAGCTGGCCACGTCCTTGGACGAGAAGTTCACGGCCCTTCAAACCGAGCTCAAGAAGCACGCCAAGGGCGACGGTTTTGTTTACTACAACGAGCTGAGCCAGGACCAGGTCCAGCAGCTCGCAGCTTTGGTCGACTCGCTGGGTGAGCCCCTCTCCAAGCTCACCTCAGCCGTGGTGCTGTGAGCGGCTGCCCTTTCGGGCACACCGGTGAGCCCGCTGAGCATGACCGCGGGCGGGACGGCGCTCCCGGTGAGGCTGCCGCCGTCGTGACCTCACGGGAAGCCGACGACGGCGGTGCGGCCGCTGCCGCTGAAAGCCGCCGCAAAGGTGTCTCCCGCCGTGGCCTGCTCTCGCTCGCGGGAGTGGGCGGCGCGGGCGCGGTTGCCGGCCTGGCTGCAGGATTCCTGGGGCATGACGCACTGTCCGCCGCCGCTGCATCCACGCCGGACACCGAGGCCGGCGAAGCAGTGGTTCCGTTCTTTGGCGACCACCAGGCCGGCATCACCACTCCGGCCCAGGATCGCCTGCACATGGCCGCTTTTGACGTCACCACCGAGGACCGCAAGGAACTCATCAAGCTCCTCAAGGAGTGGACTTCAGCGGCACAGGCCATGACCACCGGGGTGCCCACCGGCACCACGGGCGCTGTGGACGGTCCGTACGATGCTCCGCCCGAGGACACCGGCGAAGCTTTGGATCTTGCGGCTGCAAAATTGACGCTGACTTTCGGTTTTGGTGCCGGACTGTTCGAGAAGGACGGGAAGGCGCGCTTCGGCCTGGAGGGTCGCCGTCCGGAAGCCCTGATCGATCTCCCGCACTTTCCTGGAGACGATCTGCAACCGGGCCGCACAGGTGGCGACATCGTCATCCAAGCCTGCGCTGACGACCCCCAAGTGGCAGTCCACGCCATCCGGAACCTTGCAAGGATCGGCTTTGGCAAAGTCCGGGTCCGGTGGTCCCAGCTGGGCTTCGGGCGAACTTCCTCCACGTCCCGGGCACAGGTGACTCCCCGGAACCTGTTCGGGTTCAAGGACGGCACCAACAACCTCAAGGTCGAAGACAACGCACTGCTTGATGAGCACGTGTGGGTAGGAGCGGGCGCCGCAAAGGAAGCCTGGATGACCGGCGGTAGCTACCTGGTGGCCCGCAGGATTCAGATGCACATAGAAATCTGGGACCGGACGTCACTGCGCGAACAGGAAGGGCTGATCGGCCGCACCAAGGGGGTTGGCGCGCCGCTGTCCGGTGGGGAAGAGTTCAGCACACCCGATTTCTCCTTGGCGGGCCGCAATGGAGATCCGCTCATTCCCATGGACTCACACATGCGACTCGCCCACCCGGACCAAAACGGCGGCGTGAGGATGCTGCGCCGTGGTTACAACTTCACCGACGGCTCGGATGGGCTGGGACACCTCGACGCCGGGCTGTTCTTCATTGCCTTCGTGAAGGATCCCCGGACCCACTATGTCCCCATGCAGCTGGCCCTGGCCAAGGGTGACACCCTGTCCGTGGAGTACTTGAAGCACACCGGCTCGGGCCTCTTCGCGGTTCCGCCGGGTGTCCAGGCGGGCGGTTTCATCGGCGAAGGGTTGTTCTCCTAGCCTTGGGCCGGCAACTACGTTGTGGAGCCGCTGTTCCGTTGATGGCCACCTCAGTTGATGGCCCGCAACGGAACAGCGGGTAACCGACCTGCTGAGCGGCTCAGGAATATGGAGCTCAGGAAAGCGGGCGCCCGGCCATCCGTTCCAGTCTGCTGATCCGTTCCTTCATGGGCGGGTGCGTGGAGAACATCCGCCGCATGCCGCCGCCGCGGAAGGGGTTGGCGATCATCAGGTGTGAGGCGTTGACCAGCCGCTGGTCCTGCGGGAGCGGCAGCTGGGTGACGCCGGATTCAATTTTGCGCAGGGCTGAGGCGAGCGCCAGCGGGTCCGCGGTGAGCTCCGCCCCGTCCTCATCGGCGTCGAATTCGCGGGTGCGTGAGATGGCCATCTGAATCAGTGACGCAGCGAAGGGCGCCAAGAGGGCCATCGCTATGGTGGCCAAGGGGTTGGCGTTGCGCCGGTCCCCGCTGCCGAAAATCAGCAACATCTGCCCCACGGAGGTAATCACGCCGGCAACGGCCGCCGCTACTGACGACGTGAGGATGTCGCGGTTGTACACGTGCATCAGCTCGTGCCCCAGGACGCCCCTAAGTTCGCGGGCATCCAGCAGGTGAAGGATGCCTTCGGTGCAGCACACGGCAGCGTTCTTGGGGTTGCGCCCGGTGGCGAAGGCGTTGGGCGTCATGGTGGGTGTAAGGTAGATCCGCGGCATTGGCTTGTTGGCACGCACGGACAGCTCCCGAACAATCTGGTACAGCTGCGGTGCCTGCGCCTCGGTGACCGGATAGGCAGCCATGGACCGGATGGCAATCTTGTCGCTGTTCCAGTAGCCATAGGCAGTGGTCCCAACGCCGATCAGCGCCATGATCCAGATGGGCGTGGTGCTGCGCGTTCCGGCCGCGATTATGGCGCCCAAACCCAACAACACCGCCCACAGCACACCGAAGAGCGCCGCGGTCTTGAGTCCATTGTTGTGTTTATGCACGGTTGTTCAGGTCGCTTTCCTCGGCTTTTGTGGCGGTTCTGTACGGATTAACGCCGACGACGCCCGCCATGTTCCGTTGTCAGCCTACGTCGGCGCGGGCCCGGCGGATGCCCGGCAAGCTCAGGGCAACGGGTGTTTGGCGTCGTATGCCACGAATCCGGGCTGCATTCGTGAAGCCACCCAAGCGAGGACAATGCAAAGAAGTCCGCCAAGGAGCAACACCCCTCCTTCACTCAGGAACCGGGCGACACCGCCGGCCAGCATGTCCCCCACCCGGGGCCCTCCGGCCACCACCACAATGAACACCCCCTGGAGCCGGCCCCGCATGTGGTCCGGCGTGGCTGATTGCAGGATGGTGGTGCGGAAGACAGCGCTGATCGAGTCCGAGATCCCGGCGAGGGCACAGCACAAGGCAGCCGGGATCAGCCAGGCCGTGACGCCGTCGCGCCCTGAATCCCCCGCCAGCAGGACCACAAGCCCAAAGCCGGCAATGGAAGCGCCCCAGCCAATCACTGACCACACTACGGCGCTGCCCTGCTTGCGGACCCTCCCCAAGGGCCCGGAAAACAGCCCGGCAAGGAAAGCCCCCACGGCCGTGGACGCGAGCAGCACGCCCACGGTGGTTTCGCCGCCGCCAATCATCACCGCCCCGATTGCAGGCATCAAAGCCCGGGGTTGGGCGCAGATCATGGCGATGAGATCGATGATGAACGTCATGCGAACATTTGGACGTGTCCCCAAGAAGCGGAAGCCCTCCACCACCGAGCGGAGTCCTGGCCGCACGGCATCCTTGGACGGCGGCAGGGGCGGGAGTTTGAAGAGCCCCCATAGTGCGAACGTGAAGCTGATGACGTCAATGGTGTAGGTCCAGCCGAAGCCGATGGTGGCCACAAGGACGCCCGCCAGGAGTGGCCCCGCAGTCATGGACAGGCCAAAGGTCAGCATGCTCAGGGCGTTGGCTGCCGGCAGCAGATCCTTACGGACCAAGAGGGGGATGATGGCGCTGCGGGCCGGGCCGTTGATGCCTTGGGCGCCGCTTTGGACGGCCACCAGCGCGTAGAGGAGCCAGATGTTGCCGATTCCCAGCCACGCCTGCAAAGCCAGTGCGGCCGTGGTGACCCATAGGACCAGAGAGGCAATGAGGGCAACTTTGCGGCGATCGTACGCATCGGAAACGGAACCCCCATAGAGCCCGGCAATGACCAGTGGAACCAGTGCAAAGATGCCCAGGAGGCCTACGTAGAAGCTCTCCTGCGTGAGCCGGTAAACCTCCAGGCTGACAGCTACCAGGGTGAGTTGGGTCCCGATCGCAGCCACCGAGGCCCCCAGCCAGAGTCGCCGAAATGCGGGGCTTTCCTTCAATGGGGTGATGTCTGCCAGTAGTTTCGCCACCGTCCTACCTTAACGAGCATTGCGGCAAGCTCCCGCAACTCTCCCTGGCTGTGGGAACTGCTTGGTAGGCTCAGCCGGGGGAAGGAGTTGACATGGGCTTGGAGCGACGTTTGCTGTACCGTTCGGGTTTTTGGGAAATCGCCCGGCCCCGTCATCCCCTCACGGCCGGGCACATTCTGATCAGGCTGTCTGATCCCTCCATCGAGTTCGCGCAGCCCTCAGCGTCCGACTGGCTCTTCTGCCACAACCTTGTACGCGCCGCCCTCCACGATGTCCTGGGGGCGACCCGCTATGCCGTGATGTTCGCCCACCAGTGGCACCCGCTCGGCTCCGCGATAGGCGAGCCCGTGGCTGAGTCTTCAACACCCACCTTCCATCTGTTTGGGCGCTGGAGCGGAGAAACCACGACGCCGGGAGCTCAGCTTTCGCTGCCGGCCCACCGTCGCCTCGGGGAGCCTGAACACCACCTGGAAGCAACCGATGCCGCCCTGCGGGAGGCGCTGCGGCGAAGGCGGCCCGAGGCCGCCGTGAGTTCCGGACCTGAGGCAGGCGACGCCGTCGGGCCTTCAACTGCCCTTGGTTCGCTGGTGCGGGCGTTTGAGGCGGGACCCCGCCATACAGTGATCGAACCCGTTCGGGCTGTGGCATCGGTGCGTGAAATCTTCGCGGCGGAACTGCTGGCCATGGGCGCTGCGTTGGCTGGGCTTCCCCTCAGCGGGGGCCTGAGCGGTTTCAGTTGCCTGGCCTTGGAATCGGAGACAGCGGGTGCACGCCTGCGGGTTCATGCCTTGGGCCGGTCCGCCGCTGAGACGGTCAATCCGCTGGAGGTTTTGCTCCGTTCACCGGAAGTTAGCCTTGCCTTATTGTGAACTCCTCAAAATAAGTGTTTCAATGAATGCATGACAGATCACACCGCCGAGCAAGCAGGATGGGCAGCAGCCCTGCATGCCCATGGCCGGCGTGTGACCAAACAGCGGCTGGCAGTGCTCGCCGCTGTTCAGCACCATCCACATTCCCCGGCAGAAGGCATCCTTGCCGCTGCCCGCAAAGAGCTCCCTGAACTGACGGCGCAGTCCGTTTACGTGGTGCTCAGCGACCTCACGGACTTGCAGATGCTGCGCCGCTTTGAACCTCCGCACTCCCCGGCGCTCTATGAAACCCGGGTGGGCGACAACCACCATCACGCCGTCTGCATCAGCTGCGGCAAGGTGGAAGATGTGGATTGCGCCGTGGGCCACGCACCCTGTCTCACCCCGCATTGGGACGAAAATTCCAAGCCCATGACCATCCAGATCGCAGATGTCCTGTACCAAGGCATCTGCCAGGACTGCCAGTCCAAACAACAGCTTCCCGTAACTTCCGTAACTCAGAAATAAGAAAAAGGAGAACAATGACTGCCATTTCAACAACTCAGTCAGGTGCCCCCGTAACCTCCGACGCGCACTCGAAGTCCGTCGGCGCTGACGGTGCCATCATCCTCACCGATCACTACCTGGTGGAGAAGCTCGCGCAGTTCAACCGCGAGCGGGTCCCGGAGCGTGTAGTACACGCCAAGGGTGGCGGCGCATTCGGTACGTTCAAGACCACCTCGGACGTTTCTGCCTACACCAAGGCAGCTTTCCTGCAGCCGGGCGTCGAGACGGACATGCTGATCCGTTTCTCCTCCGTTGCGGGCGAGAACGGTTCTCCCGATACCTGGCGTGACCCCCGCGGTTTCGCCGTGAAGTTCTACACCTCCGAGGGCAACTACGACCTCGTTGGCAACAACACCCCCGTCTTCTTCATCCGCGACGGCATCAAGTTCCCGGACTTCATCCACTCCCAGAAGCGCCTCCCGGGCAGCCACCTGCGTGACGCTGACATGCAGTGGGACTTCTGGACCCTCTCCCCCGAGTCCGCCCACCAGGTCACCTGGCTCATGGGCGACCGCGGCCTCCCGGCTTCCTGGCGTGAAATGCAGGGCTACGGCTCGCACACCTACCAGTGGATCAACGCCGCCGGTGAGCGTTTCTGGGTCAAGTACCACTTCAAGTCCAACCAGGGCGTCAAGACCATCACGGGCGACCAGGCTGAGCAGCTTGCCGGCTCGGACGCTGACTTCTACATCCGCGACCTCCAGGAGAACATTGCCGACGGCAACTTCCCCTCCTGGGAGCTGCACGTCCAGGTCATGCCTTACGAGGATGCCAAGACGTACCGCTTCAACCCGTTCGACCTCACCAAGGTCTGGCCGCACTCTGACTACCCGCTGATCCACGTGGGCACCATGGAGCTGAACAAGAACCCGGAGAACTACTTCGCGCAGATCGAGCAGGCCACCTTCGCGCCGTCGAACTTCGTGCCGGGCATTGCTGCTTCCCCGGACAAGATGCTGCAGGCCCGCATCTTCTCCTACGCAGACGCACACCGCTACCGCGTGGGCACCAACCACGCACAGATCCCGGTGAACCAGCCCAAGAACCAGGTGAACAACTACAGCCAGGATGGCCAGGGTCGTTTCCTGTTCAACTCCCCCTCCACCCCGGTCTACGCACCGAACTCTGTTGGTGGCCCGGCTGCTGTTGAGCCCACGTCGCCTGCCGGTGGTTGGGAGAACGACGGCGAGCTCACCCTCTCCGCCCACACCCTGCACGCTGAGGACGACGACTTCGGCCAGGCCGGTACCCTGTACCGCGAGGTTTACGATGACGCTGCCAAGGCCCGCCTCCTGGACACCATCACCGGTGCCGTTGGCGGCGTGAAGAACGCCGACATCAAGGAACGCGCCATCCAGTACTGGACCAACGTTGACTCCGAGCTTGGTGCCAAGCTCCGCGCCAACCTCGGTGCAGGTCAGACCGAGTCCGACGCCGAAGCAGCCAACAAGCTCTAAGCGTCTTTGCTCTACAGCATTTCCTGGAACACCCCGTTGCGGATTCTCTCCGCGGCGGGGTGTTCTTTTTGTTTTCCACATAGCTCACCCCGGCTATGGCTGGGGTGGCGTTGCCGTCCCTAGGATCCTTGTATGAGCACATTCGAAGGTATCCCGGCTGCAGCGTTCCATTTCTACGCCGAGCTTGAAGAGAACAACAACCGTGAATGGTGGCTGGAGCATAAAGCCACGTACGACGCCGAGGTGAAGGAACCGCTGGTTGCGCTCCTTTCGGAGCTGGAGCCTGAGTTCGGGCCGGCCAAGATTTTCCGGCCCAACAGGGACGTCAGGTTCTCCCAGGACAAGTCTCCCTACAAGACAGCCCAAGGGGCTTTCGCTGCCGGCCAGGAGGGGGTGGGATTCTATCTCCAGATCAGTGCCGACGGCCTGCTGATCGGCGGCGGGTACCATTCCCACACGCCTGCCCAACTGGCACGTTTCCGCGCTGCGGTAGATGCTCCCGAGAGTGGATTGGAGCTCCGGAATATTGTGGATGCAGTGGCGGGGGCAGGTTTCACCATTCAAGGCGAAAAGCTCAAGACCGTTCCGCGGGGCTTCGATAAGGACCATCCGCGGGCGGAACTGCTCAAGCACAAGTCGCTGTCAGCCGGCGTGGAGGTGGGTCAACCCGATTGGCTTTCCACTCCTGCAGCCAAGGACGAGGTTGCGGCCCGCTGGGAAGTCCTGAGGCCGCTGGTGGAGTGGGTTGGTGAGCATGCAGCGCCGTAGCTGACGCTGGCCCTGCTGAGACGTTTCGCCGGCGCTGGCGGGCAGCACGCAAAAGCGCCCGGAAACCTATGGTTCCCGGACGCCCTTGGAGCTAATCAGACCGCTACTACCACGAGATCAGCCAGCTGTCAGACAAGCTGCTCGCATTGGTCTATACCTTGGTAAAGGTATCTTCGTCCTCGTCGCCCTTGCTCTGGCGGCTCTCGGGCGTGCTGTTAACAGAGGCCTTGGCCGCGGCGAACTTCTCATTCAGCCGGGAATGACGCTGGCCGTAGGCGAAGTAGATGCCCATGCCAATGACCAGCCAGATTGCGAAGAAGATCCAGGTTTCAACGGCGAGGTTGGTCATGAGGTAGAAGCAGAGTACTGCGGAAACCCACGGCAGAACCTTTCCGAACGGCACACGGAAGGCCGGTTTCAGGTCCGGACGCTTCTTCCGCAGCACCAGGATGCCCAGGCTCACCATCACAAACGCCGAGAGCGTTCCGATGTTGATCATTTCTTCGAGCAGATCCACCTTGGTTACGCCCGCCACCACGGCCACAGCCGCACCACAGATGATCTGCAGACGGGCCGGCGTGGAGCGCTTTTCGCTGGTTTTGGACAGTGAGCGTGGCAGGAGTCCGTCGCGGCTCATGGCAAGGACCACACGGGACAGGCCCATGAGCAGCACCATGATCACGGTGGTCAGGCCCACCAGGGAACCGAACGCGATGATCTTGGCAGCGTCCGTATTGCCCACGGCCTCGAAAGCTGTGGTCAGGGTGGGGTTCTTCACCTCGGCCAATTGCGTGTAGGAGACCATGCCGGTCAGGGCCAGGGAGACGAGGATGTAGAGCAACGTGACCACTGCGAGGCCACCGAAGATACCGCGGGGCAGCGTCTTCTGCGGGTTCTTCACCTCTTCTGCCGAGGTTGCCACCACGTCAAAGCCGATGAAGGCAAAGAACACCAAGGCTGCACCGGCGAAGACACCCAGAGTTCCGTACTGCGCCGGAGCGGCACCGGTGAGGAAGCCGAAGAACGACTGCTTCATAACGTCCGCGGCACCGGAGTCGGTGGGCTGGGAGGCAGGAATGAAGGGGGTGTAGTTGGAGAACTTCACGTAGCTGAAGCCCACAACGATCACGAAGAGCACCACGGCGATCTTGATCAGGGTGAAGACGTTGCCGACGCGGGCGGACAACTTTGTCCCCAGCACCAGCAGCACGGTGAAGATGGCAACAATGAGGAACGCACCCCAGTAGAGGTCAACACCGGCCACCTGGATTGACGGCGGCATCTCCACGCCCATCAGCCCAAAGACCGTGCTGAGGTAGATGCCCCAGTACTTGGCGATCACGGCTGCGGCGGTGAAGAGTTCAAGGATGAGGTTCCAGCCGATGATCCATGCCAGGACCTCGCCCATGGTGGCATACGTAAAGACGTAGGCCGAGCCCGCAACCGGGATCGCGGTGGCGAATTCGGCGTAGCACATGATGGCCAAGGCACAGGTGACGGCGGCGATGGCAAAGGAGATGGTGACGGCGGGGCCGGCAAAGTTTGCAGCAGCTTTGGCACCGACGGAGAAAATCCCGGCGCCGACGGCAACGGCGACGCCCATGATCATCAAGTCCCAGGTACTGAGGCTTCGCTTCAGCTTGCGCCCGGGCTCGTCGGCATCGGCGATCGACTGCTCGATCGGCTTGGTCCTGAAAATGTTCATAAAAATGCCACATTCTGGAGGGGGGTGGTATAGGACTCATCAAGAATAGTGTCCGGCCAATGGACGGCCATATTTATCCCAGATAGTGAGACGAACCACGAAACGCCGTGACGGGTGTGACTGGTGGGACGAAGGCCGGTTAGCCTCGTCACACCAGTCGACTACCCCTAAACGCTGGGTACGTCCCAGTCCATGAGGGTGGAACGGATAAGGAACCGCTTGCCCTCGGGTGACTCCACCGAGAATCCACTACCGCGTCCAGGGACCACGTCAACCGTTAGATGAGTGTGGGACCAATAATTGAACTGTTCTTTGGACATCCAAAACTCGAGGGGCTGTGGCTCCCCGCCGGTTCCGATATCGAAGCGGCCCAAGAGGACGTCGGAGTCACCGGTGAGAAACTCCCCCGCCGGGTAACACATGGGCGCAGAGCCATCGCAGCAACCACCGGACTGGTGGAACATGAGCGGCCCGTGCTGCTCCCAGAGCTTCCGGAGGAGTTCCACGGACACCGCGGTGAGCGCCACCCGGGAAAAGTCTTCCCCGGGCAGCGTCACCGCAGCTTCCACGCTGATGTTGTGCATCAGAACTTCAGCACCACACGGCCGTCGATCTTGGCGTGCTTCATCTCGTCAAGGACTGCGTTGACTTCGTGGAGCTCCCGGGTGGAGACCGTTGGCTTGATCTTCCCCTGGGCGTAGAACTCCAGCGCTTCTTCGAGGTCCTGCCGCGTTCCCACGATCGAGCCGCGGACCGTGAGGCCCTTCAGGACGATCTCGAAGATGGGCGCCGGGAAATCTCCCGGGGGCAAGCCGTTGAACACGATGGTTCCACCACGACGCGCCATGCCGATTGCCTGCCCGAACGCCGATGGGTGGACCGCGGTCACCAGGACACCGTGGCAGCCGCCCGTTTCACGCTGGATGACCTCCGCCGGATCTTCATGCAGAGCGTTGACCGTGAGCTCGGCGCCGTGCTCCCGGGCCAGTGCCAGCTTGTCATCGGCAATGTCCACAGCCACCACCCGCAGCCCCATGGCCACGGCGTACTGGACAGCGATGTGCCCCAGTCCGCCGATGCCGGAGATGGTGACCCACTGTCCCGGCCTGGTCTCAGTCATCTTCAGGCCCTTGTAAACAGTGACCCCGGCACACAGTACCGGCGCAACTTCCACGGGATCCGAACCTTCGGGAATCCTCGCGGCAAAACGCGTATCCACCAGCATGTACTCGCCGAACGAACCATCCACGCTGTAACCACCGTTTTGCTGGGACTCACAGAGAGTTTCCCAGCCGGTACGGCAATACTGGCAGTCTCCACAGGCGGACCAGAGCCAGGCATTTCCCACCAGCTGGCCAATCTCAACGTCTGTGACGCCCTCGCCCAGAGCCACCACTTCGCCCACACCTTCATGGCCGGGAATGAACGGGGGCGTCGGCTTGACCGGCCAGTCGCCTTCGGCGGCGTGCAGGTCCGTATGACATACCCCCGAGGTGATGAGGCGGACCAGCGCCTGGCCGGGACCCGGCGTCGGGCGTTCCACCTCCTTGACCTCAAGGTCGCTTCCGAATTCCGTAACTACTGCTGCTTGCATGGTGCTCATTGACGATCTCCTTTGATCTGTACGAATGATGGGAGTTTTTGTACAGCTGATGCCCCTAAAACCGGCTCAAAGGGGCATCTGCTGTACAAGAACTTTTAGAAGAAGCCGAGCTTGTTCTCGTTGTAGCTGACCAGGAGGTTCTTGGTCTGCTGGTAGTGGTCCAGCATCATGGCGTGGTTCTCACGGCCGATACCTGAGGACTTGTAGCCACCGAAGGCGGCACCTGCCGGGTAGGCGTGGTAGTTGTTGACCCACACGCGGCCGGCCTGGATCTCCCGGCCTGCACGGTAGGCCACGTTTCCGTTGCGTGACCAGACGCCGGCACCCAGCCCGTAAAGGGTGTCGTTGGCGATGCCGATTGCGTCGTTGTAGTCACTGAACTTGGTCACGGACACCACCGGGCCGAAGATCTCCTCCTGGAAGATCCGCATCCGGTTGTGACCCTCGAAAATAGTGGGCTGGACGTAGTAGCCGCCGGCCAGGTCACCGGACAACTCAGCCCGGGCACCGCCGGTGAGCAGCTTGGCGCCCTCCTGCTTTCCGATGTCAATGTAGGACAGGATCTTCTCCAGCTGGTCATTGGATGCCTGGGCACCAACCTGCGTCTCGGTATCCAGCGGGTTGCCCTGAATGATGCTCTTGGTCCTGGCCACCACATCGGTCATGAAGGAGTCGTAGATGCCTTCCTGGACCAGCGCACGGGATGGGCAGGTGCAGACTTCGCCCTGGTTGAAGGCAAAGAGCGTGAAGCCCTCCTGGGCTTTGTCGTAGAAAGCGTCGTTCTGGTCAGCGACGTCATCGAAGAAGATGTTGGGGCTCTTACCGCCAAGTTCCAGCGTGACCGGAATGAGGTTGTTGGACGCGTACTGGCTGATCAGGCGTCCGGTGGTGGTCTCACCCGTGAAGGCGATCTTGCGGATCCGGGAGCTTGAAGCGAGCGGCTTTCCCGCCTCCACACCAAAGCCGTTGACCACGTTCACCACACCGGCCGGGAGGAGATCGCCAATGAGTTCCATGAGGACCAGGATGGATGTGGGCGTCTGCTCTGCAGGCTTGAGCACTACGGCGTTGCCGGCTGCCAGCGCCGGTGCCAGCTTCCAAACGGCCATGAGGATGGGGAAGTTCCAGGGGATGATCTGGCCAACAACGCCCAACGGTTCCTTGAAGTGGTACGCAGTGGTGTCCTCATCCAGCTGGGAGAGGTGGCCTTCCTGTGCACGGACGGCGGAGGCGAAATAGCGGAAGTGGTCCGCAGCCAGCGGGATGTCAGCGTTGAGGGTCTCACGGACGGGCTTGCCGTTGTCCCAGGTTTCCGCCACTGCGAGGAGCTCCACGTTCTCGTCAATGCGGTCGGCGATCTTGTTCAGGATCGCAGCGCGTTCAGTGGCAGAAGTCTTGCCCCAGGAGGGTGCAACCTTGTGCGCGGCGTCCAACGCCAACTCGATGTCCTCGGCGGTGCCGCGGGCAACTTCGCAGAAGGCCTTGCCCGTAACGGGAGTGATGTTCTCAAAGTAGGCGCCCTTGACGGGGGCAACCCATTCGCCGCCAATCCAGTTCTCGTAACGGTCCTTGAAAGTGACCTTCGAGCCCTCTGCACCCGGCTGTGCGTAAACGGTCATTGCTAGCTCCTTTGCTGCGAATCACGGTGGCTATCGCCATTGATCCGAGCCTAGGAGCCGGGAGGTTGCAGCTACGTTGCAACCATGTGAGTCAGCTCACTCGCTATGGTTCACAACGTCAGGTCCGCTTCGATCCGTTCCAAGTCAGCCACGACGGCGGCCCGCTTGGGTGAGCGCGGCGGCAGCAGCTTCAGGACGGCAAGGCGGAGATCGACGTCGTACTTCGCCTCCGGCAGCTCAGCGTACTTCAGGAGCGATTCGACGCTCCCGTCGCTGAGCAGCGCCTCCCGCAGAAGGTGCGAGACCCTCTCACGCAACTGCACGACGCCGGGCGCCTCCGAACGCGGCAACAGCCCACCTTTGTAGATTTCCAAGGCAATCCGGTGCGCGCCGCGCTGGAGGCAACTCAGGACCTGGCCGGAATCCGGCAACAGCTCCACTGGCAAACGGTACGGACGGGACTCCGGGACAGCGTCCGGGCTGAGTTCCTGCATGACTTTACGGAGGCGCACCATTTCCGCCCTGAGGGTCACGGCCGAACCATCCCCGGGGTACAGCAGGCTGCAAAGATCTTCAGCACTGAGCCCAGCCGGGTGACTGCTGAGGATGGCCAGGATCTCGCTATGCCTCGCGGACAAAGAAACCGTCCTGCCATCGATGCTGAGCAAGGCCTGATCGCGGCCCAGTAATTGCAGACTGTTCCGGTACAGCGTGTGACCGGAGACGGCGGCCGCACTCCGGCGTCGAGGTTTGTCCTTGACGGCGGCGGCCAGCGTCAAACGTTCAATGCGCAGCTGCGCCTGGGCCGCGGCAACCGTTGCCTCCACCAAGGAAAGGGTATGCGCGGCCACCGCGGTTTCGGTGCCGGTGATATCCACAACGCCGAGTACCGCGCCGGAATCGGGATCGTGGAAGGGCACAGCAGTGCAACTCCAGGGGTGGACGGAGCGTTTGAAGTGTTCCGCGCCCGAGATCTGGATGCTACGGTCCAAAGCCAGCGCGGTGCCGGGTGCGCTGGTGCCAACAGAGGCCTCGGACCAGTCAGCACCGGCCACGAACATCATGCCTTCAGCGCGGCGTTGCATCACCGGATCGCCATCAACCCACAGGAGTCGGCCGACGTCGTCGCCCACCGCAACCAACAAGCCGCTGTCATGGCTCGGTTGAACCAGGAGCTTCTTGATGACAGGCATGATGGTGGCCAGGGGATGCTGCCGGCGGTACTCCTCCAGCTCATCCCGGTCCATGGCAAGAGGTGCCTCGGCTACATCCGGGTTTGCTTGCAGGCTCGCCGAACGTTGCCAGGACTCACGGACCAACCGGCGTAACCCGGCGATGTCCTCAGGCACACCAAGACGCAAAGAATCCAGGCGCTCATGCCCGGTGAGGGCGTGCTTCTGCAACAGTTCCGCGGCCTCGCTGCTTGGAACCGGCGGATGAATTGGATTCCTCATCGAACTCCCTGATAGTCCGCAACAACAGTGCGCTGCACGTGTGGTGGGCGGGACAGTACCGTGAAGTCTAGTTCGGAAATCGGACTTTTTGTACAGCTTAAGCCCCTAAAACGGCTGCATAAGGGCATCACCTGTACAAAAACTCCCCGGTTAGCCGCGGGAGATCCTGATCATTTCCTCACGCGGAACAACCTTGATGCGCTCGCGGACCACACCGTTGCCGTTTTCCTCGCCGCCGTGCTCTCCGGCGGAGGTCCATGCAGCACCCAGGGCGGCTTCGTGGGCATCGAGCCTGTTCCAGCCCTCCCAGGTGGTGTACTCGATTCCGCGTTCCTCAAGGAGGTCGATAATGGCCTGCGGATCCGGGTTTTCAGCCGGGGGAAGGTTGAGCCTGTCCTCCAGGAGGAAGCCAATGGTCTCCAGGGCGTCGCCCTTGGTGTGCCCGATCAGCCCCACCGGTCCGCGCTTGATCCAGCCTGTGGCATAGATTCCCGGAACGGGCTCGCCGTCGGCATCCAGGACGCGGCCGCCGTCGTTCGGTATGACGCCGCGGCGGGCGTCGTACTCCAACTCCTCCAACGGCGAACCGTGGTAGCCGATTGCACGGTACACAGATTGGACCGGGTACTCGATGAACTCCCCCGTGCCTTTGACGTTGCCCGTTCCATCCAGTTGCATGCGCTCGAACTTGATGCCGGACACTTTTCCAGGCGTTTCGGGCGAGTCCAGAATTTCAACGGGGCTGTGCAGGAAGTGCAGGTGAAGTCGCCGGGAGGAAGGCTGCTCCGATTCTGCGTGATCCTCCACCAGCCAGTTGGTCATGGTGTTGACCATGGTCTTGATCTGGTTGTTTGACTTGATGGCCTCATCCGAAGCTTCGTCGAACTCGAAGTCCTCCGGGTACAGGACAATGTCCACATCCTTGCAGTGGGACAACTCCCGCAACTCCAACGGCGTGAACTTCACCTGCGCAGGACCTCGCCGCCCAAAAACGTGCACGTCAGTGACCGGCGACTTTTTGAGCCCTGCATAGACGTTGTCCGGGATCTCGGTGACCAGGAGTTCCTCGGGGTGCTTGACCAGCATCCGGGCCACATCCAAGGCCACGTTTCCGTTGCCGATCACTGCGATTTCCTTGGCATGGAGCGGCCAGTCGCGGGGAACGTCCGGGTGACCGTCGTACCAGGAAACAAAATCGGCGCCGCCAAAGGAACCCTCAAGCTCAACGCCCGGGATGTTCAGGTCGGCGTCCTTAATGGCCCCGGTGGAGAAAATCACGGCGTCATAGAAAGCACGGAAGTCGTGCAGCGTGAGGTCCCTGCCGTAGGTGACGTTGCCCAGGAAACGGATATCGCCGCGGTCCAGGACCTTGTGCAGCGCATTGACGATGCCCTTGATCCGCGGGTGATCCGGAGCCACGCCGTAGCGGATCAAGCCGTACGGCGCCGGATACGCCTCGAAGAGATCAATGCTGACCTCCACATGCCCGTCCTTGACCTCGTTGGATTTGGTCAGGATATCCGCGGCATACACGCCTGCGGGTCCCGCGCCGACGATCGCAACGCGAAGCGGACGATTGGGGGTTGTTGCGGCTGAGTTGGACACCGTTAGCCCTTCCGAAGCAGTGAGCCACGCCATTGTTGGGGCGCGCAGATTCCAATTCTAGATGTCCGCCCAACACCGGACCGCTTATATGGCAGGAGTCACAGAAATTGGCAAAGATTGCGGAATATTGCGGGGGCAGCTGGTGTTGGCGACAATGTGTCGACTCCGGATCAGATAGCTGCCAACTCACCCACGTCAAACCAGCCAACGACGACAGCCGGGGGCGGTACCGGCGGTTCCGGCGGCTCGCCGAAATCGGGCGGCAAGCCTGTGAGAAGCGAGTCGACGGCGGGAATCCTGTTTGGCATCGGCGCGTACGGCCTGTGGGGCCTGCTTCCCCTGTACTTCTTCATCCTCATGCCCGCCAGTGCACTCGAGATCGTGGCCAACCGGATCGTCTGGTCCTTGATCTTCTGTGCTTTGCTCATCACTATCACGCGGGCTTGGCGGGTTTTCGGCGCTGCAGTGAAGGACCGAACTGTTTTCGGCCCACTTGCCGTGGCCGCGGTGCTCATTGCCATCAACTGGCTCACATACACCTTCGGCGTCACCACAGGGCATGCCGTTGAGACGTCATTGGGTTACTTCATCAACCCCCTGGTCTCAGTTTTGCTGGGAGTGTTCGTCCTCAAGGAAAAACTGCGGCCCCTGCAGTGGGCAGCAGTTGGCATCGGGTTTGTGGCAGTCGGCGTTCTGACGTTCTCCTATGGCCAGCTCCCCTGGATTGCCCTGATCCTTGCGTTCAGCTTTGGCCTCTACGGCTTCGTGAAGAAACGTGTTGGCCCCAAGGTTGACGCCCTCACCAGCCTCAGCGTGGAGACCGTTGTGTTGGCGCCCTTCGCCGCCATCACCATGGTGGTCCTGGGAGCCACCGGCGTTGCCACCTTGACCACCCAGGGAGCGGGGCACCTATGGTTGCTGGTGGCCTCCGGCATCATCACAGCCGTGCCGTTGCTCTTCTTTGGCGCTTCAGCCCGTCGTTTGCCGATGACGACCATTGGCCTGCTGCAGTACTTCGCCCCCGTCCTCCAGTTCATTGTGGCGCTGACGGTGTTCAACGAGACCATGACCACGGCCCGCTGGATCGGTTTCTGCGTGGTGTGGTTGGCCCTGGTTCTGCTGACTGTGGACATGCTCCGGACAACGCGGAAGAACTCGGTCCTCAAAAAGCAGGCCCGCCGCGAGGCGGCGTCCACAGCGTAGTCCCATGGCCGCCTGCCTGCCGCGCCGGGAGAGTTAAGCAAAGGAGGGCCGGGTTCACGATGTGAACCCGGCCCTCCTTGTGCGAAGCGGTGAAGCTTACGCGTGTGCCTTGATGGCCGCTGCGAGGACCTCGAGGCCATCGATCAGCAGTTCGTCGCTGATGACCAGCGGCGGGAGCAGGCGGATGACGTTGCCGTAGGTGCCACAGGTCAGGATGATGACGCCTTCCTTGAGGCAAGCGGCCGCAACGGCCTTGGTGAGCTCAGCGTTCGGCTCCTTGGAACCGGGCTGGACCAGCTCAATGGCCAGCATGGCGCCGCGGCCACGGATGTCGCCGACCACGGAGACTTCGCCAGCCAGTTCGCGGAGCTTGCCCAGGGCGAGCTCTTCGATGTGGCGGGCGCGGCCGTTGAGGTCGTGCTGCTCCATGGTGTCGATTGCTGCAAGTGCTGCAGCACATGCCACCGGGTTGCCACCGTAGGTGCCGCCGAGGCCGCCCGGGTGAACGGCGTCAAGGAGATCGGCGCGGCCGGTGATGGCGGACAGCGGGAGGCCGCCGGCGATGCCCTTGGCCATGGTGATGATGTCCGGGACAACACCTTCGTGGTCAACAGCGAACCATTCGCCGGTGCGGCAGAAACCGGACTGGACCTCGTCAGCGATGAAGACGATGCCCTTTTCCTTGGCCCACTCGGACAGTGCCGGCAGGAAGCCTTCGGCCGGGACAATGAAGCCACCTTCACCCTGGATGGGTTCAATGATGATCGCGGCAACCTGGTCGCCACCGATCTGCTTCTCAATCATGGTGATGGCACGCTTGGCGGCCTCTGCACCGGTGATTTCCGGGTTCTCTTCACGGAACGGGTAGCTCATGGGCATGCGGTAAACCTCGGGCGCGAACGGGCCGAAGTTGGTCTTGTACGGCATGGCCTTGGCAGTCAGCGCCATGGTCAGGTTGGTGCGACCGTGGTAGGCGTGGTCAAAAGCTACGACGGCGTCGCGGCCGGTTGCCAGGCGTGCAACCTTGACGGCGTTCTCCACAGCCTCTGCACCGGAGTTGAAGAGCACGGTGCGCTTGGCGTGGTCGCCCGGGGTGAGGCGGTTGAGCTGCTCGGCAACTGCAACGTAGCCCTCGTACGGGGTGACCATGAAGCAAGTGTGCGTGAAGTGCGCAGCAGCTTCCTGAACAGCGGCGACGACGGCGGGATCGGACGCGCCGACGCTGGTCACGGCGATGCCTGAGCCGAGGTCAATGAAGGAGTTGCCGTCGACGTCGCGGATGATGCCGCCGTCGGCGTCTTCAACGTAGACAGGAACGCCGGAGGCGACGCCGGCAGCAACGACGGCGGAGCGGCGCTCGGCCAGTGCCTGCGACTTGGGGCCGGGGAAGGCGCCGTTGATGTTGCGCTTCTGCTCGATGCGGTACGAGAGTTCGTTCGCGGTTGTAGTCATGGGAAATTAGCCTTTCTGGGAAGCTCTGGTGAAGGTACGGGTTACGCGAACGCGTTATGCATTCGGGTTATGCATCGAGTGCAGACATCACGTGCTTGATGCGCGTGTAGTCCTCGACGCCGTACATGGAGAGGTCCTTGCCGTAGCCGGACTGCTTGAAGCCGCCGTGCGGCATTTCTGCCGTGAGGAGGATGTGGGTGTTGATCCAGACGGCACCGAAGTCAAGGTCGCGACTCATGCGCATGGCCGTGCCGTGGTCGGTGGTCCAGACGCTGGAGGCCAAGGCGTACTCGACGTCGTTGGCCAGCTCGAGCGCTTCTTCTTCAGTGCTGAACTTCTGGACGGTGATAACAGGGCCGAAGGTTTCCTTCTGCACAATGTCATCGGTCTGCTTGGCGCCGGAGACGATGGTGGGCTCGAAGAAAAAGCCCTTTTCCCCTGCGCGGTGGCCGCCGGTTTCGATCTTGCAGTTGGCCGGCAGGTTCTCCACTACGGAGGTCACAGCGTTGAAGTGGTTCACGTTGTTCAGCGGTCCGAAGTAGTTGTCTTCGTCGTTCTGCGAGCCGGTGTGCAGGGTCTTGGTGTGCTCCACCATTGCTGCCACGACGTCGTCGTGAACCGAGTCTTCCACCAGCACACGGGTGATGGCCGTGCAGTCCTGGCCTGCGTTGAAGAAGGCGAACTCGGCGATAGCCGCGGCGCTCTTCTTGATGTCGGCATCCTTGAAGACGATTGCCGGTGCCTTGCCGCCAAGTTCCAGGTGAGCACGCTTGAGGCCCTTGGCTGCGCCGCTTGCCACGGCGATGCCTGCGCGGACGGAGCCGGTGATGGACACCAGGCCGGGGACCTTGTGGTCAACCATCATGGCGCCGGTTTCGCCGGTGCCGAGGACAACGTTGAGGACGCCGGCCGGGAAGATCCCGCCGGCGAGGCGTGCCAGCACCAGGGTGGACTCGGGGGTGGTGTCCGAAGGCTTGAGGACAATGGTGTTGCCTGCGGCCAGGGCGGGGCCGATCTTCCAGATGGCCATGAGGAACGGGTAGTTCCACGGGGCAACCTGGGCTACCACGCCGATCGGTTCGCGGCGAACGTAGGAGGTGTGGCCTTCGAAGTACTCCCCAGCGGACTTGCCTTCCATGATGCGTGCTGCACCAGCGAAGAAGCGGAGCTGGTCTGCACCTGCAGCAACTTCTTCGGAGGCGATCAGGGAACGGACCTGTCCGGTGTTGCGGTGCTGGGCTTCGACGAGTTCCTCGCTGTTGGCCTCAACGGCGTCGGCGAGCTTGAGGAGCATCAGCTGGCGCTGGCCCGGGGTGGCCTTCTTCCAGGATTTAAAGGTCTGGTTGGCCGCGGTCATGGCGGCATCCACATCGGCCTGCACCGAAATGGGCGACTTGGCAACGATTTCCCCGGTGGCGGGGTTCACGATGTCCAGAAGACCCGTACCTGCCGGCGTAACGAATTCGCCGTTGATGAAGTTCTGCAAGGTTTGAACCACGGTGTGCAACCCTCTTTCGGAGTCTGGGCATGGGTTTAGCTGATCAGAGCCTATGCCAGGGAGGGGGTCCAAGGAATAGCCAGCTGCACACACAAGAACCCCCCGCTTAGTGCGCTTGACCAGTGCCGGGTTACGCTTTAAAGCATGGCAATGTCCCTCGCTTCGCTCGTAGCTGTCCCCTCCCTGAAACTCCGCCAGGCCGGCCTTGCCGAAACCACCTGGAACCAGGACATCAGCTGGGTGGCCGTAACGGAACTGGAAGATCCGCAGCGCTTCCTTAGCGGCGGGGAATTGGTCCTGACCACAGGGCTCCGCCTCAAGAGCGCCGCGGACCAGCGGCGTTTTGTTCGTCAGGCCCAACGCGCCGGCGCAGTGGGGATCGGTTTCGGCATCGGGCTGACCCACGAGTCCGTTCCGGAAGCACTCATCGCCGAAGCCAACCGCTGGGGCCTGCCCCTGGTGGAAATCCCTTATGAGATTCCGTTCATTGCAATCGGCAAGTTGGTGGCGGAATCGCATTCCGCGGACCATTACTCCAATTTGGAGCGGCTCCTCGCCGGGCATCAGATTCTGGCTCGCTCCCTCCTGACCGGCGGCGGGCTGAATGAACTCCTC
This sequence comes from Arthrobacter sp. 9V, assembly GCF_902506065.1. Classification (GTDB taxonomy): domain Bacteria; phylum Actinomycetota; class Actinomycetes; order Actinomycetales; family Micrococcaceae; genus Arthrobacter. The sequence goes on along the minus strand of NZ_LR732912.1, from coordinate 1,083,530 downwards.
AAGCAATTGGGCAGCATGCTCCGCACTGACGTAGTGCTCACCCAGTTCAGCGCCCAGCTTTACAACAGCGTGGCGGGTAAACCGGCTCCGACGGCGGAGGGCTGGGCTTCGTATCCGATTCCCACCGGCCGCAGGGATGCTTGCACGCTGTGGCTCCGGCAGCCTTTTGTTGACTCCGGAATCGTCAGCTACGCGCAAAACCTCATCAGCGTTGAGCTCAACAACATGGTCAAACAACGCCAAGCGCAGCGAGCCATGGCCGGGCAGGTGCTGGACGACGTCATCCACGGCACGTTGGAGAGCATCGAGGCCGCCCGGCGTTTGGCCGGCGTCGGCATCAACAGCACCCGCAAGAACGTGGTGCTCGTTGCGGAGTCCGCGGCACACCATAAACAGCTGATCAGTATTTCCCTGCCCCAGACACTGGAGGCCGGCGTCAGCGCCGTCGTCGGGAAGGACCTGGTGACCGTCATCAACGACGACGGCAGCTCGGCCACCGCTCTGGCCAGGAGCCTGAGTGATCATCTGCAGGAAGCCGGCATCCACGCGGTCATTGGTATCGGCGGCGCCTACACGAAGCCGAACGGCCTTCGGTGGAGCTACTTTGAAGCGCGCGACGCCGTGGCGCACGGCTTGCCGGTCAACGAGCCGGAGCGCCTGAGCCTGACGTCGCTTTTGCTGGCCAGCGAGGACGTTCCGTTGGCGGACATGGCCAGCGAATCCCTCACCCCATTGCGGAAATTCGATGCAGCACATGGGGCCGAACTGGTGGCCACACTGGAAAGCTACCTGAACCACAACGGCTCCGTTGCCGCCGTGGCCGAAGCCCTGACGCTGCACCGCAACACGGTGCGTTACCGCTTGGCTCAGATCACCGAGCTAACCGGCTACGACCCCTCCCAGACTCCGGACCGTGTACAGCTCTGGCTCGCGTTGGCGGTCCAGAGACTGGGTTCGCGCAACCCTCGGTAGTCTCTCCGCGAAGGGAGCCTGGAGAGCTTCGCCACAAAACCCTAGACATTAGACGTCAAACGTCTAACCTTTATTTATGGCCGCGACGACTCCCTATACTCCCAGCACTGGAAACATCCCTACTGTGAGCCCTGCCCGGGTTGCTCCTGCCCAGGTGGCCGCCGCCCAAGCAGGCGCTGCGCTCCCGGCAACCTCGGCTGTTCCCAAGACGCGCGTCGTGGCCGTCGTCGGCATCATCGCCGTGGTGCTCATCGGGCTGAACCTGCGCGCGGGCATTACCAGCGCCGCTGCTTTGTTCCATGACCTGCAGCAGGTGCTCGGTTACGGCGCCCTGGTGGCGTCCATCCTGCCCTCCATTCCCCTGTTGTGCTTTGCGGTTGCGGGCATGGGAACGTCCTGGCTGACGCGCCGCGTTGGCGTGGAAAAGGCAATTGCAATCGCCCTTGCACTGCTGGCCGGCGGCTTGCTGGTGCGCGGCGTTCCGGTGACCGGCGCGCTGCTGGGTGGCACAGTCCTGGCGATGTCCGGCCTGGCTGTATGCAACGTGGCCATGCCCTCCTTCATCCGTGAGCACTACTCCGAGCGAACGTCCATGATGACCGGCCTCTACACGTTCACCATGTCCGGTGGTGCTACCTTCGCTGCGGTGGTCAGCGTTCCGTTGGCACAGGAGCTCGGCTCACCCTCCATGGGCCTGGCTGCCTGGGGTCTGCTGGGTGTCGCAGCCCTCCTCGGCTTCCTGCCCATAGTCCTGCACACGCACAGGAACGCCACAAAGATTGATCGGCCCCGGGTCTCCATGTGGCCACTGCTGCGTACCCGCCTGGGAATCCTCATCACCGCAATCTTCACTTTCCAGGCTTTCCTCGCCTACGCCGTGATGAGCTGGTTCGCCTACATTCTTACCTCGCAGGGACTCAGCGCTTCGGACAGCGGCCTGCAGTTCGGCGTGATGCAACTGGTTTCCGTCGCTGCCGGCATGATCCTGCTCGCCTTCGGTTCCCGCCCCGGCATGCTCCGACCCGCGCTGTATTTGGCCAGTAGCTCCACATTGCTGGCCATCGCCGCCATGGTCTGGCTGCCGACGTCGTTGGCGGTTGTTCCGGCCATCCTGTTCGGCTTTGGCTTGGGTATCTTCCCGCTGGTTCTGGTGATCATCAGCCGCAGCGGGCGCTCGACGGCGGAAACCACCGCGCTCTCCACCATCGCCCAGTCGCTGGGCTACTTGATTGCAGCAATCGGACCCTTTGGCATGGGCCTGCTCCACAGCGCCACCGGCGGCTGGGTGTTGCCGCTGAGCCTGCTGTCCGTGGTGGCCGTGGCGCTCATGGTTACCTGCCACCTGCTCACCAGCAAGCGCACTGCCACCAAGACCGGACCGAGGACAGCATGACCCTGACCCCTTCGCATCGCCCGGCCCTTGCCGAGGAGATCACCGCCAAGCTGCGGGACATGATCAAGTCCGGTGAGTGGCCGCTTCAGGAGCGCATTCCTGCCGAGCCTGAGCTCATGTCCACTTTGGGTGTTTCGCGGGGAACCCTGCGCGAGGCCATCAAAGCCTTGGCACACTCGGGCATGTTGGAGGTCCGTCGCGGGGACGGCACCTATGTGCGGGCCAACAGCGAAATGTCCGGCGCCGCCCAGCGGATGTACCTGGAACACACCCAGGAACACATTGTTGAGGTTCGCCTCGGCCTGGACACCCAGGCCGCCCGTCTGGCCACGAAGCACGCCACCATGGAGGATCTGGACGAAATGCGCCGACTCCTGGCACTCCGCCACGACGCCTGGCAGGCCGGGGACTACCCCACATGGGCCAGCTCAGACTGGGAATTCCACGAGCGCGTGGCCCTGGCATCAGGGAACCCTTTGCTGCATCAGTTGTATGTGTCCTTTGGCGGCGTGTTCCACAACGACCTCCTTCGGCAGCAACGCAAAGGTGGCTTCAACGGGATTCCCCGCGAAGGCCATGACGAACTAGTGGATGCCTTGGAAGCCCACGATCCCGATGCCGCAGTTCAGAGCGTGTACCGGAACCTGGATTACTGCTCGGACCAGTCGCCGCGTTAGCCCTGCTGGTGTTACGGCGCCATTTCGATCCCGGCCCCAGTTGCGTCCTTGAACCTCGCATTGATCAGCACAACATCGCGCCCGGCCCGGTCCAAGAGGCTAGCCGCAACGCTCGCGCGGTATCCCGTGGCACAGTGCACCCATAACCTGGCGTCCGGCAGTTTGGTGATTCTGCCGGGGAGCTCGTAGACAGGAACGTTGAGCGCGCCCGCTACGTGCGAAGCCGCGAATTCGTCCGGACGGCGAACGTCCAGCACCACCTCCCCCGACTTCCGCTCCGCCAGCAAGAAGCTCCAGTCCCCGTGCGGATAGCTCGTCCTCGGAGACTCCGGTGACCACTGACCAGGATCAGGCCCGACGGCGGCATCCGGGTTATCGATGCCGATCCTCGCCAGATCACGGATCGCCTTCTCAACCTCCTCGCGTTGCCCCAACAGCGTGAGCGGCTGGTTCCACGGGATCACCCAGCCAAGGTAGCTGGTGAAATTCTCCCCGCGGCCGTACTCGAAGCTCACGCTGCCTTGAAGATGAGCGTCAGCGAAAGCTACCCGATTCCGGAGGTCCACCACCCACTCCCCTGCGCTCAGCCGCCGGCCCAGTTCCTCCGGAACAACAGAGTCGGGCACGTCCAGGTTCGCCGGACCCACACCCGCCGCATTGAGTGGGCTCATGTGGGCGTAGTACGCGGGATAAGCCGTGAGGTTCGCCAGCAACTCTGAAACGAAGTGGTCCTCATTGGAATCCGTCAGCGCATGATTTGAGCTCACTTGCTCGCCAAGGGTGGAGGCGTCCTGATGACTCGCCGGGCCGATGGAACAGAACGATCCAAAGCCGTGGGTGGGGTAAAGGGCAGCATACGGCGCCGCCGAATCCACCAAGCGCCGGACTGAGGAGTACTGATCATGGGCCAGCCGGGCGGTGTCATGTGGCGAGACCAGGTCCGTCCGCCCCACTGAACCGTAGAGCAAGCTGCCACCGGAAAACACGGCCTCAGCGCCGTCGTCGTGCGCTTCATCCCGCACCACGTACGAAAGGTGCGTGTGCGTGTGGCCCGGCGTGGCCACCACAGTGACAGCAAGCCGGCCAACGCGAAGAACCTGGCCGTCTGACACCGGGACACGGGTGAAGGAGACTTCGTCAGAGGCGTTCACCCAATACTCAGCGCCGTGCTTCTCCGCCAGGATCAAACCGCCGGTGACGTAGTCGTTGTGCAGGTGCGTTTCGGCTACGTGGGTGATCCGGACGCCGGCATCCCGGGCAGCGGCTTCCACCCGGTCGATGTCCCGTTGGGGGTCGATCACCAAGGCCACAGAGCCGTCGTGCACCAAGTAGCTGCGATCGCCCAACGGGGGAGTTTCCATGACAACGACGTCCATGCTTCAGGTTAAAGCAACGCGGGGTCACTTATGCACCTTCCGGGTGCCCGGAAAGGTGCATAAGTGACCCCGCGTTGTTGTTAGACCTGTGCGGCTACGCCATCGCGGGAGATGTTGACCATGTCCTCGCGCGGCACCACCTTGATGCGCTCACGCTTGACCTCCACACCGTGGGAGGTGCCTGCCTCGGTTGCTGCTGCGCCGAGAGCGAGCTCGTGTGCATCCAGTGCCAGCCAGCCTTCCCAGCTGGTGAACTTCACACCACGGGAATCGAGAAGATCCACGACGGCATCTGCCGCGGGAACCTCTGCGACCGGCAGGTTTTCGCGGTCCTCCAGCAAGTACGTGACGGTTTCGAGGGCATCGCCCTTGGTGTGCCCGATCAGGCCTACCGGACCGCGCTTGATCCAGCCCGTTGCGTAGAGGCCCGGCACGTGCTGGCCGTCGGCATCCAGGACGCGACCGCCGTCGTTGGTGACTACGCCCTTCTTGTGGTCAAACTCGACGTCGGGCAGGGCCGAACCGAAGTAGCCGATAGCGCGGTACACGGCCTGGACCGGGTAGTCGATGAACTCGCCGGTGCCGCGGGCGTTGCCCGTGCCGTCCAGTTCGGTGCGCTCGAACTTGATGCCCGCAACCTTGCCCGGAGTTTCGGCGGAGTCCACGATCTCCACCGGGCTGTGCAGGAAGTGCAGGTGCAGTCGCCGGGAAGCCTTGAGCTCGGAGAGGTCCTCGGGCTGCTCGGCGATCCAGTTGGTGAGGGTGCCAACCATGGTCTTGATCTGGTTGTTGGTCTGAACCTGGCGGTCGGACTCTTCATCGAATTCGAAGTCCTCGGCGTAGAGGATGATGTCCACGTCCTTGGAGTGCGAGAGTTCACGGAGTTCCAGCGGGGTGAACTTCACCTGGGCAGGGCCGCGGCGACCAAAGACGTGCACGTCGGTGACCGGTGAGCTCTTCAGGCCTGCGTAAACGTTGTCCGGGATTTCGGTGACCAGGAGGTCATCGGCGTGCTTGGACAGGACGCGGGCCACGTCCAGGGCCACGTTTCCGTTGCCGAGGACTGCGATTTCCTTGGCCTCAAGCGGCCACTCACGCGGAACGTCCGGGTGTCCGTCGAACCAGGAAACGAAGTCGGCGCCGCCGAAGGAGCCCTCAAGTTCAATGCCCGGGATATTCAGGTCCGCGTCCTTGATGGCACCCGTGGCGAAGATGATGGCGTCGTAGTGCTTGCGGAGGTCCTCGATTGAGATGTCCGTGCCGTAGTCCACGTTGCCGAAGAAGCGGATGTCGCCGCGGTCCAGCACCTTGTGAAGGGCGTTGACGATTCCCTTGATGCGGGGGTGGTCCGGTGCCACGCCGTAGCGGATCAGGCCGTAGGGTGCGGGGTAGCGGTCAAAGAGGTCGATGCTGACGGTGAGTTCGCCGCTCTTGACGGCTTCGCTCTTGGTCAGGATGTCCGCTGCATACACGCCGGCAGGGCCGGAGCCGATGACGGCGACGCGAAGCGGACGGTCCGCAGAACCTACGGGGGTGCTAATTGACACGGCTGTGTTCCTTCTTCTTCTCAGTTACTGCGGACGCGGGGACGATTTGGGGTGATGGTGCTGTAGTCAGCGGTCTTGAAATGCTGCGGTGCAAAGGGGCTGACACGGACAACATCGCCGATCACGATGACCGCCGGGTTGGCCACGCCGACGGCTTCCGCCTGGTCCGCGATGGTTCCCAGAGTGCCGATGGTGACGCGCTGGTCCGGCAAATACCCGCTCTCTACGATACCTACTGGTGTGTCCAAAGGCAGACCCGAGGCGGCAAGCTCAGCCGCGGAATCGCGCAATTGGCCCACTCCCATGAGCAACACCACAGTGTGATCCGGACGCGCGGGGACCTCGGACAGCTCTTCATGGCCGGTCACCACGCTGAAGCCCTTGGCCAGCCCGCGGTGCGTCACGGGGATTCCTGCGGCAGCCGGCACGGAAATCGCGGACGTCACGCCGGACACCACTTCAACCTCGACGCCGTTCTGGCGGCAGAACTCTGCTTCCTCGCCGCCGCGGCCCAGCACGTAGGGGTCGCCGCCTTTGAGTCGGACCACACGGTTGCCCTTGAGGGCTTCGTCCACAAGGATCCTGTTGATCTCCAACTGCGGCACAGGGTGGTGGCCGGGCGTCTTGCCAACCTCGATCACGCGGACATCCGGCGCGAGTTCCTTGAGCAGCTCACGCGGGCCAAGACGGTCCGTAACAACGACGTCGGCCTGGCCCAGGAGGCGCCGGCCGCGGACTGTGATGAGGCCCGAGTCGCCGGGACCGCCCCCCACCAAAGCAACCGAACCAACGGGCGTCTTGCCGTCGGTTCCCGGTTTGCGGTGCCGACGGAGCGGCAGGTCCCCGGTTTCCAATGCGGTGGCCACTGCGTTCCGAAGTGCCATGGCGCGGCGCGGGTCTCCCCCGGCGTTGATGGCGATCTTGACGTCGTCCACCACGGCAACGGCCGGTGTCCACGCGGCGGAGGCTTCGTGGTCCGAAGCGTTGACGCACCAGATGCGCTGCGCTTCGGCGTCGGCCGCTACTTGGGTGTCCACAGCGGCTGCGCCGGTGGCGGTCTGAACGAACCAGACGCCGTCGAGGTCTGATGTGCAGTACTCGCGCTGCGCCCAGGTGAGGAGGCCGGAGGCGGCGAGTCCGCGAAGTGTTTCGGTGGCAACGGGAGCGACCACGGTGACTTTCGCACCGGCGTCGAGCAGCCCCTTGGCGCGGCGCTGCGCAACGGGCCCGCCGCCAACCACCAGCACCGGGCGGCCGAGCAGCCGCAGCGCGGTGGGGTAAATGTCCTGTATTGCCATGAAAAAAACTGTAGGGCGGCGTCGTAACATGCTTCAAAGGCTCGGAAACACCCGGTAACGCTGGGTAATCCAACGTCACATAGTTCCCGCCTTAGTTCGGGGAAACTGTGTCCTTGAGCCGTAAGTAATAGGCCCGCTGCTCCTTGCCCAGATGCTCGATCGCGTAACGAAGCGCCGTCCGGGGCATGGTGGCCGCGTGTTCGTCGAGGAACGCCAGCAGACGTTCACGGCTGCTCCGCCCGGCATCGCGGACCCAACCGCCCACTGCTTTGTGGATGAGGTCTTCCGTGTCTCCAAGAAGGATTTCGGCGATCGCGAAGGTGTCATCCAGCTGGCCTTCACGGATGAACGCGGACGTTGCAACAATCGCCGTCCGCCGCTCCCACATGTTCTCCGAACGAGCCAGCTCATACAGTGGATCGCGTGGCTTATCCATGAGCCAACCCCCCACTACCCGCCCTGCGCCCAAGTCCACCAGGTCCCAGTTGTTAATGCGGTCATGCCTGCGCAGATACAGCTCGTACAGTTCCCTGCGCCGATCTTCGGTGGTCTTCTTTTTCTGCGCCTGCAAGGCCATGATCTTCACAGCCCCCGCCCGGGCCTCGTGAATATCCTCCTCCAGGAGTTGCTCAATCTCCTCCGGAGGCATGGCCGCGAACTCCTTGCCGAGCGTGAAAACCTCGCCCATGCGGACGCCCAGAAAGAGATCTCCCTCGGCATAGTCACCCTTGCCGGTCTTGAAGTACCGCTGGTACTTCACCTGCTCCACGTCGGATTGCCTCGCATGGAGCCGCGAAAGGAACTCGACGGCGGTGGGTTGGGTACCTGTCATCCCTCAATCATGCGCCTAAAAAACGGACCAGCCAGTACGGGTAGTGAATTCGTCCAGCGCGGCCACCCCCGCCACGGAATTTCCGGACCGTCCCAGGCCAGGGCTCCACACACTGATGGAGCACTTGTTGGGTACAACGGCCACGATCCCTCCGCCCACTCCACTCTTCCCGGGAAGACCAACGCGGTAGGCGAACTCGCCCGCAGCATCGTACGTTCCACAGGTGAGCATCACGGCATTGATCCTCTTGGTCTGCGCCGGTGAAAGCAGCAGGGTCCCATCGGTCCCCAAACCGTTGGCGGCCAGGAAACGGGTTGCGAGCGCCAGGTCTTCGCAGGTCATGGCCAGCGCGCACTGTTCCGCGTAGGAATTCAGTACTTCCTCCACCGGGTTTTCCAGGTTGCCGCAGCTCGCCAGGAAATGCGCCAGCGAGGCATTGCGGTGACTGTTGGCCAGTTCCGAGCCGGCCACGTGGTGATCGGTATCGATGCTTTCCTTGGTGGTTTCCTGCCGCATCAGATCCCTCACGGCGTGTGCGGCGTTTCCTGTAATGCTGAGCAGCCTGTCCGTCACCACGATCGCACCGGCGTTGATGAAGGGGTTCCTGGGGATTCCTTCCTCACTTTCGAGCTGGATCAGGGAATTGAAGGGGTTGCCGGAGGGTTCCCGGAAGACGCGCTTCCAGATTCCGTCGCCGTCGAAGGCCAGCACCAGGGCGAGCGCGAAGACTTTGGAGATGCTTTGGATGGAGAAGTCCACATGGGCGTCGCCGGCTGAATAGACTTCCCCCTCCCGGGTCGCCACCGAGATACCGAACTGTTGGGGGTCAACGGCTCCGAGCTGCGGAATGTAGTCAGCCACGTTGCCTTGGCCGACATGCGGCTGCACGGCCCCGACGATGTCGTCGAGGAGATTTTGGATGTCCACGGTCCTAGCCCTTGGTCCCTGCGTAGGTCCAGAGCCGGATCTGGAGGTGGGCAAGCAGCCGTTCGTCGGCGGAGTGGAGGTCCAGGCCCGCCACTTCGCAGGCACGGCGAAGCCTGTAGTGGACTGTGTTGCGGTGGACAGCCAGTTCTTCGGCGCAGCGGTTTACATCGCCAAAGAACTCCAGGTAGGTAAGGAGTGTCAGCGCGAATTCCGGGTAGCGGGTGCACAGCCGGGCGATTCCTGCATGCCTTAGGGTGGTCCTTGATTCGAGCAGCTCCAGCAGTTCCTTGGTCAGCACTGTTGTTTCAACGTCACTGTAGGAGGCCACGCGCACTGTTGGCGTTGCTTCCATGACTTTGAGGACGCTGCGGACGTGATCAAGGGTGGCATGCAACGCATCCAAGCGCGGAACGATGGGCCCGACGGCTGCCTGCACTTGAAAATGAAGGTGGGTGGTGGCGTCACGAACAATGGTGTTGACCAGCCTGTTAATGGCAGGGAGGGACTTGAGCGGGTCCAGATCGGGCAGGATAATGGCCGTCTCCATGCCGAGTGCGCCCACCACGGCGCCCGGCCGATACGCCGCTGCGTGGATCGATGCAACTTTGGAAAGCTCGCCCCTGCGGAGTTGAAGTCCCGCGGCGCTCTGGCTCAAGCCACCAGCGGAGATCAGGACCAGGGCAGCGGGTTTGGACGGATCAATGCCTGCCGACTGGGCCTGCGAATGCACTTGGGCCGTGCCGCTCAGGAGGCTGGACACCCGGTCTTCGCGCATGGATTGGGACTGCTCATTGCGGTGCCGGACCAACTCGATCGCCGCGTGGCGGGCCGCTCCCACCATGATGCGGTCCGTGTTCGCGGCCAAAGGTTCAGCGCCTTCCTGCAGCCAGATGTACCCCATCACGCGGCTGCCGGCATGAATGCCGATCGCCACGCGCTCGCGGAGCCCGGCATCCGGGTTGGCTTCCACGTGAACAGGCGCTTCAGTGGCCTGCAAGTGCTTGTAAACCCCTGATTCCTTGAGGAGCTTTTGGTATTTTTCAGGCCCTCGCCGCGCCAGGATGGACAAACGGCGGAGCTCGTCAACATCATTGGAGGCCGGCGAATAGGCAAGAACTTTGTTCCCCGGATCTTCAATCACCACGTGGCCGTTGGTAAGGGTGGCAGTAGTTTGCGCGATCGCGAAAAGATCCCGATGCACTGCCGTGGGGCTGTCCCCCGGCACATCGCTGAAACGGCCGTCATTCTCGCGGACACGGTTTTCATGGACACGGTCCAACGCGATGCCCTCAAATTTGTCCCACCGCAGGCCGGGCGCCACCGCTACCAGTCCTATGCCCGTAGGTTGCAGCAACTCCGCGGCGGCTTCCAACTCCCGTTCGTTGCCCTTCACTGCTACAGCTGCGGGGCGGTGGGCAATGATCCGGCGCAAGGCAGGCAGCGCCGCGCGCCCCCGGACGCCGATCAGCATAACCAAGGCGCCGGAACGGATGGCATCCTCGTCTTCAGCGTCAACAATCACTGTTTCGCGAACGTTCCTGTTGTCCTCGGCCGGGGCCACCAGCAACCGCGCGTTGTCCACGCCAAGGTCTTCAAGGACATCGCTCAATAAGGTGACGACGCCGTCGTCGTCAATTTCCAAAGCTTTCAACGAAGCTATCGCTTCCTCTCCTCATCAGTTCACAACAGCCGAGCGCGCCCTCGCCATTGAGGGGCTCGCCGGTACCTGTACGCAGGCACGCACAGCGAGAAACATTACCGGCCCTTCAGAACACCAGTGTTGTCCCCCCGGCACAAGAGCCGGGCCCTGAATTTGGTTCGCCAGCCAATTTGTTGGACGCGGCGGACACCTAGAGTTGGTGACTGTCCCAAACACCACAAAGACTGCCTGCAGCGCGGCCAATTTCAGGCGCAGTAGTCAGCAGTCAGCCCCACGTTTTGGAGTATTGAGCCACCCCGCGTGGCACCGGAGTCAAAGGAGACCCCCGAAGTGATACCCACCCCTGCATCCACCAAAACCCTTCCCTCCCCCACAGACCTGGCCGCCGCTCCGCCGTCGAGCGCTTTCGCCCAAGAAGAAGCCGGCTACCGGAAGACCCTCAAGCCCCGGCAGATCCAGATGATCGCCATTGGCGGTGCAATCGGCACAGGGCTTTTCATGGGCGCCGGTGGCCGCCTCAACGGATCCGGGCCTGCCTTGGTCCTTGTTTATGCCGTCTGTGGATTCTTTGCCTTCCTGATCCTCCGGGCACTGGGCGAGCTGGTGCTGTACCGTCCCACGTCCGGCTCGTTCGTTTCCTACGCCCGGGAGTTCTACGGCGAGAAAATGGCTTACACCGCAGGTTGGCTCTACTTCCTGAACTGGGCCATGACCTCCATAGTGGACGTCACCGCAGTTGCCCTGTACGTGAAATTCTGGGGCCAATATTGGGCACCCATCAATGACATCCCGCAGTGGTTGATCGCACTCATAGCGTTGGTAGTGGTGCTGTCCCTGAACCTGGTATCCGTGAAGATCTTTGGCGAGATGGAATTCTGGTTCGCCCTGGTCAAAGTGGGCGCGCTGGTGGCGTTCCTCGTGGTGGGCATCTGCTTCATCGTCTTTGGCGGCCGGACAGATGTTGGTGTTCCGGGTTTCAACGTCATTGCAGAGCACGGCGGCATGTTTCCCATGGGCGCCGTGGCACCGTTGCTGGCCATCAGCGGCGTGGTGTTTGCCTACGCTGCCGTGGAACTTGTGGGCACTGCGGCCGGTGAAACAGCCAACCCCCACAAGGTGATGCCGAAAGCCGTGAATACGGTGGTGATCCGCATTGGAATCTTCTACGTGGGTTCGGTCCTGCTGCTTTCGCTCCTGCTTCCCTTTACGTCCTACAAAGCCGGGGAATCTCCCTTTGTCACGTTCTTCTCGCACCTCGGCGACCCACAGGCAGGCGCCATCTCCGCGTCCGTGATGAACTTTGTGGTCCTCACCGCAGCACTCTCCAGCCTCAACGCGGGCCTCTACTCAACCGGCCGCATCCTGCGCTCCATGGCGGTCAACGGCTCGGCTCCCCGGTTCACAGGCCGGATCAGTGCGTCCGGCGTGCCCTACGGCGGCATCCTGCTCACCGCTGTCATCACCCTTGCCGGCGTTGGGTTGAACGCCGTAGTCCCGTCCCAGGTGTTTGAAATCGTTTTGGAAATTTCTGCCGTGGGCATCATCGGCGGCTGGGCCACCATCATGCTTTGCCACATCAAGCTCCAATCGTGGGTACGCAGCGGCAAGGTTGTCCGTCCCGCGTTCCGGCTGTTCGGTGCACCGTTCACGTCCTACCTCACCCTCGCCTTCCTGGCCTTCGTCCTGGTGACCATGGGGTTCTCAGAGACCGGCCGATGGGTGTTGGCCTCCTTGCTGGTACTGGCTCCCGTGCTCGTTGCCGGGTGGTACGCCTACCGCGGCCGCATCCAGGCAGCCAAAACACACCCCTAGTTTGAAAGTGAAACCCATGAGCAACCCTTCCCCGTCCCTCAAAATCGGCACTCCCAGCCGGGCCTGGCGGTCCCGTGCCGATGCGTGGGAGTTCCTGGGATACGCCCTCAGGCAGCTTGCCTCCACCCGTGACCAGGAGACCGGCTTGCTGCCCCAGATCGAACGGACTTTCGCCCTCCTGGAGGCGGTGGAACCGTATTGGGCTGAGCCCGGGGTTGATGCCGTGGCGCAGTTGCGCCAATTGATCGACGACGGCGAACCCCAGGCCGCGTTCCAGCTTCTGGGCGGCTTGGCCAACCTTCCGCTCGCCTCCTCCGGGGAAACGGCTGCCGTGCCGCGCGGAGAAACAGTTGACGATGAAGCTGTTGACCAGGCCGAACCATCCGAGCGCCCCCGCTTTGAGGTACTGGTGGTGGACAGCGTTGAACCTGAAGAGGCCGAGGCACTCAAGAACACCATGGCCGCCCAACGGCGCCCCTCCGACTCTTTTACCTACACGGTGAACGTGGTTCCCAGCTACGAAGACGCCTTGGTTGCCGTCATGCTCAACCCCGCCATCCAGTCAGTTGTCCTTCGTCCGGGCTTCGCCATCAGCAGCTCACATCTGCTGGGCAGCGACCTCCGGAGATTCCTTGCCCGGCATACCTCCACGGAGCTGCAGGACTCGCGGCCCATCAAGCGGATTCTTGGCTTGGCCGAGGCTATCTCCGGGCTGCGTCCCGAGCTGGACGTGTATCTGGTGGCAGGGGTTTCCATCGAATCGCTGGCGGGATCGCTCACCAGGAAGTTCCGGCGGATCTTCCGGAGGCAGGATCATTTGGACCTGCATCTGTCTCTTCTGTCCGGGGTTGCCGAGAGGTACGAGACACCGTTCTTCACGGCGCTCCAGGACTACAGTCGCCGCCCGGCCAGTGTCTTCCACGCGCTGCCCATTTCCAGGGGTGCGTCCGTTGGAAGTTCTCCATGGATCCGGGACATGGCCGATTTCTACGGAACCAACCTCCTGCTGGCTGAAACGTCCGCCACATCCGGCGGACTGGACTCTTTGCTCGATCCCCACGGGTCCATCAAGCAGGCGCAGGAGCTCGCAGCCCGCGCCTTCGGTGCGCAACGAACCTACTTTGTCACCAACGGCACGTCCACGGCCAACAAGATCGTGCACCAATCGCTGCTTGCTCCGGGAGACGTAGTCCTGGTTGACCGTAATTGCCACAAATCGCACCACTACGCTTTTGTGCTCGCCGGTGCCCGCGTGTCCTACTTGGACGCCTATCCCTTGGACAAGTACGCCTTTTACGGTGCCGTGCCGCTGGCCAGCTTGAAGCGCAGGCTCCTGGAATACCGGCGGGCGGGCCGGCTTCACGAAGTGAAAATGGTGACCCTCACCAACTGCACCTTTGACGGCGTCGTGTATGACGTGGAAAGGGTCATGGAGGAATGCCTGGCCATCAAACCGGACCTGGTTTTCCTGTGGGATGAGGCGTGGTTTGCCTTCGCCCGCTCCCATCCGGTGTACCGGCGTCGAACCGGCATGGCGGCTGCTGCCGCCTTGGAAGCTTCGTTCGGCAGCCCGGCCTACGCTGCCAGGTACGCCGAACAAGCCGCTGCCCTGCATGACCCTGTTAGCGGAGAACCTGCGGACGACGAAGCGTGGCTCAACACCCGCCTGATTCCGGATCCATCGAAGGCTCGAATCCGGGTCTACTCCACCCAATCCACCCACAAGACCCTGACGTCACTGCGCCAAGGTTCCATGATCCACGTCTATGACCAGGACTTCGCCGGGTCCAACCAGGAAGCCTTCCGCGAGGCGTACATGACCCACACGTCCACCTCCCCCAACTACCAGATCCTGGCTTCCCTGGACATTGGCCGGCGACAGGTGGAGCTGGAAGGTTTCGGCCTGGTTCAGCGGCAATCCGACCTCGCAGTGTCCGTGGCCCAGGCCGTGGCCCGGCACCCGCTCCTGAAGAAGTACTTCCGGGTACTGACCTCGCGGGACCTCATCGCTTCGAAATACCGTGAAACCGGTTCCAGCATGCCGCTGCGGGACGGGCTGGCTGAGCTGGAAGATGCCTGGCAGCGGGACGAATTTGTGATCGATCCCAGCCGCCTAACGCTGGACATCAGCAAAACAGGGATCGACGGCGACACTTTCCGTCACAGCTACCTCATGGACGATCACGGCATTCAAGTGAACAAGACGTCACGGAACACGGTGCTGTTCATGACCAACATCGGTACGTCCCGCAGTTCCGTGGCGTACCTGATCGAGGTCCTGGTGAAGCTCGCCGAGGGTTTTGAGAACCCGCACCCCTCGGCACGGCGCCGGACTCTTCCCGCCTCATCCGATGCACCCCGCCCCACTCCCCCGCTCCCGGATTTCAGCACCTTCGCCGAGCGCTTCCGTACCGACGATGCCTGCGAGGACGGGGATATCCGGGCCGCGTACTTTGAAAGCTACAAGCCCGACTCCACGGTGTACCTGTCCACGGCCGAGGTAGCTGCGGCCGTGGCTGCGGGGCAGGAAGTGGTCTCGGCAGGATTTGTCACGCCGTATCCGCCCGGGTTCCCCATCCTCGTCCCGGGTCAAGTAGTCACCCGGCAAACGCTCGAATTCATGGCTGCCTTGGACACCCGCGAAATCCACGGGTTCGATCACGAACGGGGGTACCGGGTATTCGTGGAGCCTGTATCGTCTTCGGTTGCCGGTCTGGTGGCGGTGGCTTCCTAGGGTTTTGTCAGTGCTGAGCGCTCCAGCCGAAGGCGGGGGCGACGTGTTTCGCGACGTTGCCCAACAGCTTGGCGTTGTAGTCTACGCCAAGCTGGTTGGGCACCGTGAGCAGGACCGTGTCGGCTGCCTGCACGGCGGCGTCTTTGGCCAGCTCCTCGGCCAGTTGATCCGGCTCGCCAATGTAGCTCTTACCGAAACGGGACAACGCGCCGTCGAGAATTCCTACCTGGTCCTGGCTGTCCGCTTGGGCGCGGAGCCCGAAGTAGTGGTTATCGATGTCGTCAACGATGGGGATTACACTGCGGCTCACGGAAATCCGTGGCTCAAACTCGTGCCCGGCAGCTGCCCACGCTTCACGGAACATCCGGATCTGCTCTGCCTGGAGTTCATCAAAGGGCACACCAGTGTCCTCGGTGAGGAG
The DNA here is from genome assembly GCF_902506065.1 of Arthrobacter sp. 9V. GTDB lineage: Bacteria > Actinomycetota > Actinomycetes > Actinomycetales > Micrococcaceae > Arthrobacter. The sequence continues at coordinate 1,067,881 of NZ_LR732912.1, read as the reverse complement.
GGTTGAGCTCATCAAGTTCATGCCTTGCTCGGCTGCCCATACAGCGGTTTTCCGGGTTCCGGCACCCCACCAGATCCTCTGTGGGAGACCAGGCGACTGGGGCTGGATAGGCAGCAGGCCTGTGGCCCCGCCGGCGTAATGCGGATCCGCTTCGGCCACCCCGTGCCCGGCGATTGCTCTGCGGAACAGAGCAGTGTGGCGGCGGGCCATGTCTCCGCCGTCCTCACCGTCCCCGGGCACGTAGCCGAACTTTGCGGCACCGTTCCGGGCAGGTTCGGGTGAACCACGGCTCACGCCGAGCTGGAGTCGGCCGTCACTGATGAGGTCAGTAGCTGCTGCTTCCTCGGCCATGTAGAGGGGGTTTTCGTAGCGCATGTCGATCACGCCGGTACCCATTTCGATCCGGCTGGTCCTCGCTGCGATGGCTGCGAGCAGCGGGAACGGCGAAGCTTGCTGCCGGGCGAAGTGGTGGACGCGGAAGAACGCTCCGTCAATACCCAGTTCCTCCGCGGCCACGGCGAGTTCGATTCCCTGTTTCAGGGCATCGCCGGCCGTTGGGACGAGGGAGCCTGGGACACGTGCCCAATGTCCGAAGGAAAGAAAGCCGATCCGTTTCTTGTGCATGTTGAGGACAACTCCGCGAGGGGTTACGGAATTCCACATACGCTGGTTTGGCCTTCGAGAAGATACCCACCCGGGGTATCCTGAGATGAAGGGTCGCTTAGGTGGGACTGTCGGCAGAAAGGGGCACAGGATGACCAAACCAGAACCTCTGGCGCTTCTTCGTCATGCTTCGTTGTTTCTGCTGGTGGCCGCCGTGATTGCCGGAATTTTCGGCATGCATGTGGTGACGGGTTCGCATTCGGCGCATTCGGTTCCTGCTATCGCCCAAGCCGCAGCTCTCCCAGCCGATCATCACGGGCATTCCACGGCGGGATCCCTGAACATCACTGCGCCCCATGACGCTACGGCTTCCGTCAACGATTCCGAGTCCTGCTCTTCCGGCAGCTGCCCAGGTGCGGGCTCAGCCGAAGAACACTGCATCCCGTCGCTGAAGACAGGTTCTCTGACCGCTCCCCTTCCGGGCACCGGAGTTGCATCTGTGGCTGCTGGCCCGACGCTGCTTCTGGAGTCGCCGAGCACGTGGACTTACACCCCGTCCGGGCCGTCCCTGAACCAACTTTCGATCAGCAGAACATAAGCAACGCGCGCAGGAGGCCCCGCAGTTTTGTGCCTTCGCCGCGTCTCGCCTCCGGCCATTTCCCGGCCCAGGAGGCCACCACCATGCTTATCGCCAGGATGGCTCGCTGCTCCGGCCGTCCCCTGATCGAAAGACCACAATTCTCATGAACAAAACCCAACTCACCTTTAGCGTCACCGCTTTTGCAGGCCTCCTCGCCATGGCCGGCTGTGCCTCACCCGCAGGCTCCGGCTCCATGCAGGGAATGGATCACGGCAACGCCAGCATCAGCGCGACGCCCAACAGTACCTCTGCCCAGCACAACGCGGCCGATGTCATGTTCGCCCAAATGATGATCCCCCATCACTCCCAAGCAGTGGAGATGTCCGATTCCATGCTGGCGAAAGCTGACATTCCCACTGAGGTACGTGACCTTGCCGTCAAGATCAAAGAGGCTCAGGCACCCGAAATAGAGAAGATGACCGCTTGGCTCAAGAGCTGGAACATGCCGGTGATGGCATCCTCCGGACACGGTGGTCACAGCATGGACGGCATGCTCACCGAGGCCGATCTCCAAAAGCTCGATTCCGCTCGAGGCACTGAAGCTGCCAAGCTCTTCCTGACCCAGATGATCGGGCATCATGAAGGCGCCGTGGCCATGGCCAAAACTGAAATAGCCCAAGGCAAGAACCCTGAGGCCGTCCAGCTCGGCAAGGACATCGTCACGTCCCAGGAAGCAGAAATTCAGGAAATGCGGGGGCTCCTGGCCGGACTCTAGCCGCAGGGTTCCCCCACGCAGACGCCCGACGGCGGGAGGTCGCCGTCGGGCGTTTTGCAGTGGTGCTGCCCGCAGCACCGCACCTGTTTCCGCCAATTGCGCCCGTAACCACTGGTGCGGATGGCGCGAAAGGGAGCGACCCCGGAGCCGAAGGGGTGCCTCCGGCGGGAACGGGTGCCTTCGGCGCGAACTGGTGGGGACCCGACGTCGAAATTGGTGTGTGCGGTGAACGGGAGCGAGTCCGCGATATTGGCCTGTGCGGGTGAACCCTCACGCCGCGCGTCGGTAGTGCATGGAAACCGCGCCGTTGCTGAGGGGCTCTGCCGAGATCAGTTCGAGGCGACGTGTGCGGGGCAGTCCACCCTGGTAGAGGGTTGGGCCGTGGCCCGTGATCATGGGGTGAACAAGGAATCTGTACTCGTCGATCAGATCCAACCGGTCCAGTTCTGTGGCAAGTTTGCCGCTGCCCACCAGCACCCCCTCGGGAGTGCTGTCCTTGAGTTCCTGCACCGTGGTACGCAGATCGCCAACCAAGTGGTGGCTATTGGTCCAGGGGAAGTTTGAACGCGTTGCCGATACGACGTACTTGGGCATTGTTTCCAGTTTCAGAGCCCACTCCCGCAATGCCGGCGGTGCATCCACCTCACCGCTAGCGACCAATGGCCAATAAATCTCCATCATTTCGTAGGTAGTACGGCCCCACAGCATTGCCCCGCTCTGCTCCAGTAGGTTAGTGAAGAGGGCATGCGTCTCGTCGTCGGCGATGCCCTCTTGATGATCGACGCAGCCATCGAGCGTGACGTTGATGCTGAACGTTAGTAGGCCCATTGCACGATTCTAGGCCGGGTGATCAGAAAGGGTTAGCGGCTGCTACCAGCCAGCAACCCCCGGCGCTGGAGCAAACGCTTCTCGATCGGCCCGAACACCAGGAGCTCGATCAGGATGCCCACAAACAGGATCAACAGGATCGCGGACATCACAATGGTCATGTCGGAGAGCAAACGGCCCTGGTCCAGCAACGAACCCAACCCGAAACCAATGGTGCCGCCCACTGCGATGATTTCCGCGGCCATGAGCGAACGCCAGGAGAAAGCCCAGCCCTGCTTCAAGCCGCCGATGTAGCCCGGGAGCGCCGCGGGCAGAACAATCTGCAGGGCCATCTGAAGACGGTTGGCGCCAAGGACTGTGCCCACGCTGCGGTACTGCGGCGGGATCTGGTCCACACCGGAAATGAGCCCGTTGATGATGGACGGGATGGCACCCATGAACACCACGAAGTAGACGGTGGCGTCGGTCAGGCCGAACCAGATGATCGCGGCGGGGACCCATGCCACCGACGGGAGCACCTGCAACCCGGAAATCAACGGACCAAAGGCACGGCGCAAGGGAGCCACCTGAGCCAGGATCAGGCCCACGGGAGTAGCGATGACCACTGAGATCAGGAAGCCGATCACACCACGTTGCAGCGATGTCCACACTGCTTCCTGGACTTTGCCTTCGCCCCACATGGACACGAACTGGGTGAGGACATCCAGCGGCCCGGGAACGAGGTCACGCCGTTTGAACTCAAGGGAAACGTAGAACTGCCACGCGAGGATCAGGACCACCAGAGCGGCAACGGGCAGCAGCACCCGCTTCCATTCGATGCCGGCTTTGCGTCCACTGTCCGACTGAAGATTGTCCAGCCCGGCTTCGAGGTCACGGAGTTCGGAGGCATTGCCTTTCAGCGACGGGGAGGTGATGTGCTCTTTGGATTCAGTCACGGGAAGGGTCCGCTCGTCAGTGGTAATGGGGTTACTTGGCATGGCGGCGGATCTCCTCGCGAAGACGGCGGGTAATAACTCCGGTCAGCTCCCCGGCGCGGCCGGCATCGGTTCTGTGTTCTTCGGTAACATCCCATTCGGCCACCACACGGCCGGGGCGGGAGGACAACAACAGCACTCGCTGGCCCAGACGGACGGCCTCGCGGACGTTGTGCGTGACGAACACGATTGTCCGGCCGGTTTCCTTCCAAATCCGCTCGAGCTCGTCGTGCAGAAGGTCACGGGTGATCGCATCCAGTGCAGCGAACGGCTCGTCCATCAGCAACAGCTGCCGGTCCTGGGCCAGCGAACGGGCCAAGGCCACGCGTTGCCTCATACCGCCGGACAGTTCGTGGGGACGCTTGTCCCCCGCGCCGCCCAAGTGCACCAGTTCCAGGAGCTCGGTGGCGCGATCACGTCGGCTCGCCTTGGTGCTGGTCTTGTCCGCAAGCTGTAGCGCCAACTCGATGTTGCCGCGAGCGGTCAACCACGGAAACAGGGACGCGTCCTGGAACATGAAGGCGGCACCGTCGCTGGGTACTTCAAGAGCGCCCGACGTCGGCCGTTCCAGTCCCGCCATGATGTTCAGCAGGGTGGACTTGCCGCAGCCGGACGCACCGAGGAGGGCGACGAACTCGCCTTGAGCGATGGTGGCGTTGACGTCGTCCAGCACCGGGGCGCCGTCGCCGAAGCGCTTGCCCAGGTTCTCGAGTACGACTGGCATGGTCCCGTCCTTCATGTTGATGGGTAGAGCTGATGTGGCCAAAGGCCGGTCCGCTTCCCCTGCAAAAGAAGGGGGAAGCGGACCAGCCTGTTACTGCTTAGTCCTGGCCGAGTCCTGCAGCCGAGGTTTTCTTGCCTTCAACCTCGTTCAAGGTCCGGAGGTCGAAGATGCCGTTGATGTCGGCCTGCTTGGTGGTGCCGGCCTTCACTCCGTCTTCAAGGAGCTTGGTGTACGTTCCGGCCAGCGGGTCGGTGGTGAACTTGATGTTCTGCAGCGCCCGTTCAATCACGTTCGCCGGAAGCGGCTTGCCGGCAGTGTCCTTGAGGACCGCGTTGATGGTGGTGGCCTTCTCCGCAGCAGAAGCCGAGTTGAGCCAGTTCACCGATGCCACGTGACCCTTCAACAGGGCCTTCACGGTCTCGGGGTGTTCGGCGGCGAACTTCTTGTTCACGATCAAGATGGTGGTGGTGAAGTCACCGTTCTCCCACAGATCCTTCTCATCCACCAGGACCTTCGCCCCGGCTTCGAGCACCAGGCGGGAGGCCCAAGGCTCCGGCAACCACGCGCCGTCGAGCTTTCCGTCGGTGAAGAGCTTCAGCGACTGGGCGTTTTCCGTGGGGTTGATGTTCACGTCGCCGCTGCCATCGGTGTTGGTCTTGAAGCCTTGGTCACCGAGCCAGGCGCGGAGGGCCACGTCCTGGGTTCCGCCGAGCTGCGGGGAGCTGAGGACCTTGCCCTTGAGGTCGGCAGCGGAGTTGATCTCCGGCTTGACCACCAGCTGGGCACCGCCGGACGCTGCACCGGCGATGATGCTGATGGACTCGCCCTTGCTCTTGACGAAGGAGTTGATGGCCGGGTTCGGGCCGATGTACGTGGCGTCGATGGCGCCGGCGTTCAAGGCTTCGATCGCGGCGGGGCCGGCATTGAAGACCTGCGTGCTCAGCTTGGTATCGCCAAGTTCCTTGGCGATCAGGCCCTTGCTGGTGCCTACCAGCGCCGGGCCGTGCGTGACATTGCTGAAGTAACCGAGTTTGAGCTCAGCAGCCGGGGACGTGGTGGGCGCCGGGGCGGCCTGGTTGTTCTGCGAAACAGCGGAAGCAACTGCAGCGCCTGCGCCGATGAGGAGCACCAGGCCGACGGCCAGGGCGATCTCTACTGTGCGGCGGCGCTTGGGCTTGGCTGTGGTCTCACCGGCGACGATGCGGGTGGTGCCGGTGTTGGGCGACTCGGGTGTGTTAGCCATGGGGGTGGGTCCTTAGGGAGGTGGGATGCGAGCGGGGCGAAGATCAGGCCCCGTGACATCGCCCGTCGAGGGCAAGCAAGGACCATTCCGGAGAGGTCATGCCTTCACAGTAGGGACTGTCATATTTCCGCTTCAATCCCGCAGAAACCAAGGTTCACGAAGGTTCACGTGGCGTCATATTCGCTGCCAGGCCTTCAATGTCGCGCGGAGTTGTGCGGCAGCATCCACCTATGAGATGGGCGCCGCGGTTCTGCCAAGCTGCTGCGTTGCCGGCCAAGGTTCCGTTGCCCTGAACACCCGCCGACGGGCTCCAGGTTTTAGTCACAGCATCGTAGGTCTCCCCCGAATTCGGGTACGCCACCAGCGGTTTGTCCGAGGCTTGCTGGAGGGTGCCCAGCGCTTCGGTCACCAGTTCCAGCGGCACACAGTTGATGCCGACGGCGGCCACCCGCGGTTCCGCGCTGAGCAACGCAGCCACGTCCGCGAGTGGCGTCCCATCACTGATGTGGCCGCTGTCCCGCAGCGTGAACGTAAACCAGGATTCGACGTCGAACTCCGCCACGAGCGCCAACAGGGCCTCCGCTTCGGCGTAGGACGGCAGGGTCTCGCACGCCAGGAAATCTGCCCCGGCTTCCACCAGCGCAGCAATCCGTGGGCGGTGGAAGTCCTGGAATTCCGCGGCGGAAAGGGTGTAATCGCCGCGGTATTCGGAGCCGTCGGCAAGGTAGGCGCCGTAGGGACCTACGGATCCAGCCACCAGCAATGGCCCGTTTGCTGAGCCCTCCGCCAAGGCTTCCTGACGGGCTTCGTCGGCCAGCCGGACACTCAACGCCACCAGCTCCAAGGACTCTTCAACGGACAACCCGCGCCGGGCAAAACCCTGCGGAGTGGCCTGATAGCTGGCCGTGATGGCCACGGAGGCACCGGCGTCGAAATAGTCCCGGTGAACCTGCTTGATCAGATGCGGCTGCTCCAGCAGGACCTTGGCGGACCATAGCGCGTCTTCGAGGTCGCAGCCATGGGCTTCCAGTTCCGTGGCCAACGCACCGTCCAGGACAAGGTCCTTGCCGGCGTTGAGGAGCGTGCTGAGCGTGGTGTTCTGTGGCATGGGTCCTTCCCAAAAAGAAAACCGCAGCTTGTCCGAAATTCCCGCCGTACAACGTGAGGAGTCGCGAACAAGCTGCGGTTTTGTGACTACGTGGGACCCTAGATGACGTAACGTTCGTCTTCATGGTCGCCCGGGTGGTCCTTCACCAGACCGGCAGCAAGGGTGTTGCCGTCAATGGGATCGATCACCAGGAAAGCGCCAGTGCGGCGGTGGTGCAGGTAGTTCTCCAGCGGCAACGGAGCGGACAAGCGCAACTGGGCGTGTCCGATGTCGTTGAGCTCCAGGTTGGACGCCGGCTCCACGTTGAAAGTGGCCAGGTCCAGCTTGCCCGTGACGTTGCGGACCAGTGCCTGGACCGTGCGTGTACCGTGTTTCACCAGGACCTTCTGACCTTCACGGAGCGGCTTCGGGGAGAGCCAAGCCAGCGACGCATACAGGTCTGCCGTGCTTTCGCGGACCGTTCCGGCTGCAGCGATGGTGTCGCCACGGGCGATGTCGATCTCGTCAGCCAAACGGACGGCCACGGACTGCGGAGCAGCGGCCTCCTCCAGCGACTGGCCGGCAAAATCAATGCCGATCACCGTGGTGGTGCGCGGCTCGTGGCCCGGGCTGATGACGGAAACTTCATCGCCAACCTTGACCGAGCCCTCAGTGATCTGGCCGGCGTAGGCGCGGTAATCGCGGTACGCCTCAACATCCAGCCCGGCAGCAACAGCATCCGGAGCCAGGGCACCCTGGGGACGGATTACCAGCTGGACCGGGAAGCGGAAGCTCTCCAGTTCGGCCTCGAGCTCGTCAGCAGCCGGGAGGGTCTCGAGGACCTCCAACAGAGCAGGACCGGTGTACCAGGGGGTGCGCTCGGATCGGTCCACCACGTTGTCGCCGTCAAGGGCTGAAACGGGAACCACCAGTAGATCTGCAACGCCGTCGGAACCCAGACCGAGCTCGCGGGCAACCTTCTGAACATCAGTCTCGATGTCGCGGAACACCTGCTCGCTGAACTCCACCAGGTCGATCTTGTTCACGGCCACAATCACGTGGGCAACACGCAGCAGCTGCAGAACAGACAAGTGACGACGGGTCTGCTCCAGCACACCCTTGCGGGCGTCAATGAGTACGACGACGGCATCCGCAGTAGACGCCCCGGTCACCGTGTTCTTGGTGTACTGAACATGGCCGGGGCAGTCCGCCAGGATGAAGCTGCGGCGATCCGTTGCGAAGTAGCGGTAGGCGACATCGATGGTGATGCCCTGTTCACGCTCGGCACGCAGGCCGTCAGTCAGGAGGGCGAGGTCAATCCCGCCCTTTTCGCCGCCGAAGCCGCGGTCCGCGGAGGTGCGGGCAACGGCGTCGAGCGTGTCAGCAAGAATCGCCTTGGAATCGTGAAGGAGGCGGCCCACCAAAGTGGACTTGCCGTCGTCCACTGAACCTGCGGTAGCGAAACGGAAGAGGGTTGTGGGCAGGGCTGTTTCCAGTCCGGCAGCCAATGTTTCGGTGCTCATTTAGAAGTAGCCGTCCTTCTTGCGGTCTTCCATGGCTGCCTCGGAGATGCGGTCATCTGCTCGGGTGGCGCCACGTTCGGTCAGGGTGGAGGCAGCGACTTCAACAACGACGTCGGCCACGGTGCGGGCGTCAGACTCGACAGCACCTGTGCAGGACATGTCGCCCACCGTGCGGTAGCGCACAAGCTTGGTGATGACTTCCTCGTTAGGCAGCGGCTGGGAAACCTCGCCCACAGCCCGCCACATGCCGTCGCGGGCGAAAACTTCGCGCTCGTGGGCGTAGTACAGGCCGGGGAGCTCGATGTTCTCGCGCTCGATGTAGCGCCAGATGTCCAGCTCGGTCCAGTTGCTGATGGGGAACGCGCGGACGTGCTGGCCCACCGTGTGGCGGCCGTTGTACAGGTTCCACAGTTCGGGGCGCTGGTTGCGCGGATCCCACTGGCCGAACTCGTCACGGAGGCTCAGGATGCGCTCCTTGGCGCGGGCCTTGTCCTCGTCACGGCGGCCGCCGCCGAATACGGCGTCGAACTTGTTGTTCTGAATCGCATCAAGCAACGGAACAGTCTGCAGCGGGTTCCGGGTGCCATCGGCACGCTCAGCCAGTTCGCCGCTGTCAATGAACTCCTGCACGGAACCCACCACCAGCTTCAAACCAAGTCGCTCAACGGTGCGGTCCCGGAAATCGATGACCTCAGGGAAGTTATGGCCCGTGTCCACGTGCAGGACGGGGAACGGAACCTTGCCCGGCCAGAACGCCTTGGTGGCCAAGTGCAGCATGACCACGGAATCCTTGCCGCCGGAGAACAGCAGCGCAGGCTTCTCGAACTCGGCAACCACCTCGCGGATGATGTGAATTGCCTCGGACTCGAGTGTGTCCAGGCTGGAGAGACGCTCGGCTGCGGGCGCGTCGACTGCCGCTGCAACTTCCACCGTGGACTCCTCTGTTGTGTACGTGCTCATGTGTGTAGTCCGCATTCTGTCTTGTCGGATCCTGCCCAGCGGCCGGCGCGGGGGTCTTCACCCGGGGCCACTTTGCGGGTGCAGGGCTGGCAGCCGATTGACGGGTAGCCCTGGCTCAGGAGGGGGTTGACGGGAAGGATGTTGTCCTCGGAGTACTCGATCAGCTGATCGAAGGTCCAGTCCACCATCGGATTCACCTTGACCAGGCCGAAGCCCTCGTCCCAGGTGATCACCGGCGTGTTGGTGCGGGTGGGGCCCTCGTCGCGTCGGACACCGGTGAACCACACCTCGTAGCCGGCCAGCGAGCGGCGCAGCGGCTGCACCTTTCGCAGCGCGCAGCACTGTGCGGGGTCGCGGGCGAACAGGTCCTTGCCCAGGAGGCGGTCCTGCTGTTCCACGGTGTTTTCCGGAAGGACGTCCACGACGTTGACGCGGAGATTCGCCGCGACTTCGTCGCGGGTCTCGTACGTTTCCTTGAAGTGGTAGCCGGTTTCCAGGAACAAGACGTCGACGCCCGGAAGCTGGTCCGCCACCAAAGCCGGGAGAACGGCGTCGGCCATGGAGCAGGCCACCGTGACCGTGGGCAGCTCGAAGTTGCGGGCCACCCAGGCGATGACATCGCGGGCAGGTGCGTTCCAGCCGAGCTCAGCGGCGCCCTGTTCGGCCAAGGCCTTGAGTTCCTCGTGGGAGCGCAAGGCAGCGGCAGGCGATGCCGCCCCCGCCCCTTCGCCGCGCGGCTGATCTCCGATCAGCCCAGCGCGCGGCTCCGACAGGCCCGATGCCACTCCCTGGGCGGCATCGCCTGCCACTCGCTGATTTGTGCTCATTGGAGATCTCCTTCATCTGCCGAGTGTGCCCACTCTGCGAAGGTCTGGCCCTCTGCGCCTACAGCGACGAACTTACGGACAACGCGCTCCACATAATCGGGCAGGTCTTCCACCGTGACCTTGAGGCCGCGGACGGTACGTCCCAAGCCGGCTTCCTCGCGCTCGTTGTTTGCCAGCCCGCCACCGAGGTGGACCTGGAAACCCGGGGTGGGGTCGCCGTCGGGCGTTGGCAACATCATGCCCTTCAAGCCGATATCGGCCGTCTGGATGCGAGCGCAGGAGTTCGGGCAGCCGTTGATGTGGAGGGACAGTGCCGACGGCAGCTGCTTGGTTTCCACGAGGTCGGCCAGACGGCGTTCCAGCTCAGCGATGGCCGTAGCTGCAGTGACCTTGGTTTCCACAATGGCCAGCTTGCAGAATTCGATACCCGTGCAGGCAATGGTGCCGCGGCGGAACACGGACGGACGGGCGGAGAGGCCCAGGGTGTCCAGCTCTGCAATGAGCGGCTCAACCTGTTCCTTGGCCACGTCCAAGATGACGAGCTTCTGGTGAGGAGTAGTGCGCAGGCGGTAGCTGCCGTGCTTCTCCAAAGTGTCCGCCAGCGTAACAAGTGCCTCGCCGGACGTGCGCCCAACAGTGGGGGTCACGCCGATGAAGAACTTGCCGTCCTTCTGCTCGTGAACGCCGATGTGGTCGCCGGGAGCCGTGGGCTTGGGAGCGGCAGGGCCGTCCGGTAGCTTGAAGCCGAGGTACTCGTCCTCAAGGATCTGGCGGAACTTGGCCGGACCCCAGTCGTTCATGAGGAACTTCAGGCGGGCCTTGGTGCGCATGCGGCGGTAACCGTAGTCGCGGAAGATGCTGGTGACGCCGAGCCACACTTCAGCGGCGACATCAGCGGAGACGAACACCCCAAGGCGTTCGGCCAGGCGCGGGTTGGTGGACAATCCGCCGCCGACCCAGAGGTCATAGCCGGCACCGAGTTCGGGGTGCACGACGCCAACCAGGGCGAAGTCGTTGATCTCGTGCACCACGTCCTGGGACGGGTGGCCCGTGATGGCGGTCTTGTACTTGCGCGGCAGGTTAGCCAGCTCGGGGTCACCGATGAAACGCTCAGCGAGCTCGTGGATCAGCGGCGTGGGATCGATGATCTCGTCCTTGGCGATTCCCGCAACCGGGGAGCCAAGAATGACGCGGGGGACGTCGCCGCAAGCTTCAGTGGTGGAGAGTCCGATGCCTTCAAGGCGGCGCCAAATCTCCGGCACATCCTCAACACGGATCCAGTGGAGCTGAATGTTCTGGCGGTCCGTGAGGTCCGCCGAGCCGCGGGCGAAGTCCACGGAAATCTGGCCAATGACCCGGAGCTGCTCGGTGGTGAGTGCACCGCCGTCGATGCGAACGCGCAGCATGAAGTACCTGTCTTCGAGCTCGTGCGGTTCAAGCGTTGCCGTCTTGCCGCCGTCGATCCCGGGCTTGCGCTGGGTGTAGAGACCCCACCAACGGAAGCGGCCATGAAGATCAGTGCCATCGATCGAGTCGAAGCCCTCTTTGGAGTAGACAGACTCAATACGCTCACGGACGTTCAGCCCGTTGTCTTCCTGCTTCCAGGTTTCGTTGGCGTTCAGTGGAGCGGTGCCGTCAACCTTCCACTGGCCGTGGGGCTTGGCGGCAGGGCGGGTGCGCGCCGGACGCGAAGGGACTGCGGCGTCCGCGGACGCACCGGCTACAGCTGTATCTGTCATACATCGACTGTAGGTCTGGCCAGTTTTCGCCAGCAAAGGTCCGGAAACGCGAAGTCACCTAGGGAAACATTTCGTCACGAAGGCTTCATTGGCCTTGTTGCTGAGGGCTTCTTGTGCAGGTTCCTATTGTGGCGCTGTGGCCCGTTTCGTGACGTTTTTCGGGGTCCCAGCGTGTGACAAGACGGATTTGTCCAATCGTTGTAGCGTCTTTCGGGGACCGGCCTAGTCCGAGGACACTATTGGGGGAACCATGACGCTTAACTGGAATATTGATACCGCTGGCACTCACGCCGTGCTGACCACGGCGGCCTCCAACATAGACGCCCAAAATGACGCGGCTAACGGTCTGGGGAGCGCCCTGGCCGATGTCGGGGCGACGCTCGGCACGGGCCTTGTATCTCAGGCGCTAACTGAGTACGTAGAGCAGTCGCTGGCACTCAAGCTCAAGTTCATTTCCGGTAGGTCCACAGCAATCGTTCAGGGAACCAACGACGCCCTGGTGGCCTACGTGCAAGCAGACGGCATCATGGCGCAGCAGGCCCAGGCATCAGCTATCTCTGCCGGTAACCACGCGTACGACGCCGGTCCTCCTCCACACCGGGCAGGTCATCGTCCGGCGCAACTCGGCTAAAGGGACGTCATGACTACCTTTAATGACGTTTGCGTTGCCCCTGGTGGTGGGGTCCCGGGCCTCGACCTCACGGCGCTGCCAGTTGTGCCCAATCCCGAGGCTTTGGATGCGCAGGCTGCCGCCTTATCAACTGCCGGAGCGACTTATCAGGCATCAGTTGAGGCCACAGCCTCGGGCTGGAATGCCTTGGCCGGGCCCTTTCACACACCCGAGCAGCCACAACTGCTGGCGGCATTTTCGCCAGTAAAAACCATGGCGGAAGATCTCAAGAGCGGAGTTTCGATGGTTGCCTCCGCGCTGTCGGCCTTCGCTTCAGCTTGCCGCGACATCAAAACGAGAAGCGACCTTCTGAGGAGCGATGCCGGAAATCTCAGTTCGCGCATTGAGCTCAAGGGCGACGAGTGGGCCACCGTGCCCGAACTCGTCAGCGAGCAGAACCGGCTATTCGCTGAGCTCAACAACATTAAGGCTCGGTTCATAAAGGCCGAGCAGGAGTGTGCTAATAAGATCACGGCCCAGTACGGCGGCACACAGTATGTGAACATCAACGATTCCCACGCGAAGCCGGATGGATCCAACGTTCATGCCGTTGACGCCGGCACTCTGAATGCCTTGGCAGCGCAGGGCGATCTCCCGTGGGGTGCACCAGTGGATCGGGCTAGACACCGGGGCTGGATGGGTGCCGGCCAGGGCTTGGCGGAATCGGGCTGGGAGTTAGTGGCCGGTGCCTACTCGTTGACCCCCCTGTCGCTGGCGTGGAAACCCGAGATCAAGGAAATGGGCCTCACCACCCAAAATTTCGGCGATGCGTGGAGTGGCGTGGGCAGCATGCTCTGGAACGTCGGCATGTTTGTATCCCCCGGCATCTGGCTGGACCGGGCAATTACGGGGAAGCAAGAGGAGCAGGACGCTGCGGCCCAACAGTTGGGAAAGGTCATCCCGGACTTGGTCCAGGCGGACGCATGGTCAAAGGGCGAATGGGAATATGCCCTGACCCGCAACTCAGCGGATGTTGGCGCCTTCGTTGCCTCCTTCGGTACGGCTGGCGTCCTGAAAGCCGGGTCCCTCGCCGAACGGCTGGGTTTGCGACTTGCCACTGCGGGTAACCTGGCAAGCCTGCCCGGCACACTGCCGGGCCTTGCCAAACTCGGAGAACTCCGGTCAGTCACGGTAGCCAAGATCACTGACGTGATGACTACGGTCAAGGTGGCCACCTGGGAGAACCTGATCAAACCACCGTTGCAGGGATCCGCGGACCTCCTCAACCACCTCGACGACGGTGCCGGCGCAGTCCGCGTGGCGGACGGCGTCTCCGGGATGGGACGTGGGCCTTTGGGTGGCTTGGCTGACGAGGTCCTTCATGGCATCGACCGCCTGGACCAGGCCGCCTACCGACCCCCGGCAATGGGCACCCTCGGCAGGGCCGCGGAGCATCACGAAGTCATCGCCCAACTCGAACCTTCGCCGCTCCACGACGCCTCGAACCCTGCAGTGCAGCAAGTGGTTCGTGTCCCCGATTCCATGGTTCCCGGACCCAGGACACCCTGGACCAAAATCACCGAAGGCTTTGCACCCAACACGGAATACAGGGTGCCCGGCCGCGGTACGTTCATTACGGATGCGAACGGGACCATCAAAGAAGCCGTCATCACCAAGGTTAAGGACAAACTGAACCCTGACCTAAACAACCCGCTGCCGGACATGACGTACAAGGTGGAGGGGCTCAAGAGTGAATTCACCTACAAGACCAATGACGAGGGACTCACAGAGTACGCGAAGGTTAAGGGTCTCGAACTTGGCGACGGACGCCGGTCTGGCTGGATTCAGGGTTTGGTCGGCCGCGAAGCGATGGAGGAGTTGCGCCGCCTGAATCTACTCCCGCCAGGCGTGAAATACGACGGCGGACACCTCATCGCGCGGCTCTTCGACGGAATCGGAGAACGCATCAACGTGATCGGCATGCTACGCGAACTGAATCAGAACTCGGCCAACGTTGATAGCTTCTACATGTTCGAGCAGGCTTTGAAAGAAAAGGCGTCCCGGATTCCCCCTCCTACGATTGATGCCGAGATCACCTTGATTAGGACCCCTGGTTTGAAGACCCCTGAAACAATCAGCGTGCGGGCCCGGGTAGACGGAGCGCTCGTCGCCGATGAAGAATTCGAGAACATCATAGGAAGTTGGAAACCTTGACTGAAGCAGATATCGACGAGGCATTTGAAGAGGCCCAGGAACAAGAGCGCATCATCGCCGAAGACATGTGGTCGCTCCGGCCGCTGGACGCTCAGTGGGACGCTATGGAATACGTTCGGTCTCAAATTGGCGGCCGCGGCAGCTCGGTTGCGAAGGTCTACGTTGATGGCAAAGAAATTGATCGCAAGGGCACAACTCCGGCCGTCATTTTTGCTGTCAAGAGACTGCGTGAACTGATGTATCTCCCCGGAAAGGGTACTTGGTTCTCGATGCGCTTGCGCGTCGAGCCCACCGGCGATGGCTGGGAAGCTTCCTACAATTACAACGACAGGCCGCATTGGGAGCTCGGCGAACCGTCCGCTGACTCTTATGCTCAGGAACTGTACCTCTATCCCCGGGACGATAAACACATCCCCGACTGGTTCAAAGAAGAAATGAAGGGCGCCACCTGGACCCCGGATTCCGACTAGGGCTTCCAGAATGACGCAAGGAGCCGCCTCAAAGGACACTTTCGAATCGACTCGAGAACTAGAGAGAACCATTGCGGAAGGACTTTGGACGGCACGGCCTTTTGACATTGAGTGGGACAGCTTTGCTTATGTATATATGGAGACCGGCGGTACGGGCGGCGCCATCGCAAAGCTCTACCGGGACGGCCTGGAGTTGGAACGCGCCCGTCCACGAAAGGATGTGCTCGTATCAGCTATGAAACTGCGGGAAGTTACCTACCAGCCTGGCAAGGGCGCGTGGCTATCGATGACGCTGACAATCACCCCCACTGGCGACGGCTGGGAGACCAGCTACAACTACACCGACAAACCGGACTGGGAACTCGGAGACCCGGGACCCAGTGCATACGCCCAAGAGCTGTACCTCTTCCCCCGGGACGAAGACCACATCCCCGACTGGTTCAAGGAAGAAATGAAGGGCGCCACATGGACCCCGGAGGATGCCTAACCGCTGTGGTCAGCGGCTAGCCAACACTGCGTCGTACCGTTCCAGCGCGATCTCCGCCAACACAGGAGACGGCAGCAGGGGTGCCGCCACAATGTCTGCGCCTGCCTTGGCCAGCTGGTCGTGGAAATAGCCGGTTGCCAGCAGGTAGGAGGCAATGAAAACCCGGCCGGTCCCACCGTCAGCGGCGAGCTCGGCACGCAAGGAGGCGACGCCGTCGGGCACTGTCGGTTGGGCACTGGCGCCATAGGCGACCCGCACTTTGTTGGGCAGCAGCTCACCGAGGAGCCGCCCCTGCTCTTCAGAGTCAACCGAGCCGTCCGGAAGGGACGATCCCGCGGCGGCCAGCAGCACGCCGTCGTTCTCCTGCAACCCGGCCGCACGCAGGTGGGTGGCCAACAACTCGGCCAGACGCGGGTCCGGACCCAACGGCCTGGCAGCAACTACCTCAGCGCGGCTCTTGATGGCCTTGGGCACGTCCACCTTGATGTGGAAGCCGGTAGAGAGCAAAAGCGGTACGACGACGGCGGCAGTCCCCTCCGGCAGGCCCTCCACCACGCCGCCCAACTCGGGTTCCTGCACGTCCACGTAGGCCTCAACAACGCGCAAACCGGGGCGGAGAGTTTCAATTTCCGCCATCACGCGCCGGATGGCAGCTTGGCCTTCGGCATTGCGGGTTCCATGGGCGCAAGCGATCAAAACAGGGCTGTTCATGGGAGCTAGCGTAACGTTGAGCCAGCACCTGTTGTTAAGCACGTTAAGAAAGAACCCGTCCACTTGATTTCCTTTGACATTGTTCTTCTTTGGCTTGACCTCATCGGCGTGTTCTTTTTTGCTGTGTCGGGCTCGTTGTTGGCCGCCCGGAAGCAGTTCGACTTTGTCGGATCCATACTGCTCGCGTCCATTGCAGCGCTGGGCGGTGGCGTAATCCGCGACATCGTGATCAACGCCGGTCCCCCGATCGCCTTCACAAACCCCGCCTACCTCGCCCCGCCTGTGCTGGCAGCCTTGCTGGTCTACTACCTTTTCTCGTCGGTGCAGCGTTTCACGTCCCTGTTGACGCTGTTCGATGCCGGTGGATTGGCGTTGTTCTGCATCACCGGCACCCTGAAGGCCATTAGTGCGGGCATGAACCCGGTGGCCGCGATCCTCCTGGGTGTGACCACAGGAGTGGGCGGCGGACTGCTCCGTGACATCACGGCAAACGAGATTCCTACCCTGTTCAACAACCGCGATATCTATGCGCTGCCTGCCTTCGTGGGCGCCGGTTTGACCACGTTGCTTTGGCATCTTGGCCTGTTCAGCGGGCTTACGGCGTGTGTCATTGCCGGTGTTGTTTTCACTTTCCGGGTGACCGCCTGGCGCCGCGGCTGGTACGTCCCCCTGGCTGTCCGGGGATGGCATCGCGCAGGGACCGGTGGGGGCGCAATTTCCGGTGTCCGGGATTAGCTAGGATAAGAGCATGACTGACATGTTCCTCGAGAAGTTCCGCGCGCTGGTCCCAAAGTATCTCGAGGATGAATGGCAGGAAGAAGACGGCCTCACGTCGGATGAGCTGGACGACGCCCTCTCAGATCACTCCTTCACCATCCCGCTGGTCCTCCGCGAGTTCTACCTTGCTATCGGCGGCTGCGAGGACCTCATGGAGGCCTACCACTACTTCTGGGACCCCGAGGAACTCGAGGTGGACGACGAAGGATTCCTCATGTTCCTTGAGGATGAGGACGAACAGTTCACCTGGGGCTTCCGCACCGCCGATCTCAGCATCCCGGACCCCATCGTCTGGCGCCGCAACAACGCCCGCGGCCAGTGGAAGAGCGAGGAGGGCACGTTCTCCGAGTTCGTGTTCGACATGTTCGAGTGGGCATTCAACGACGACGAAGACTAACTTCCAGGCCCCCGTGGCTTCCTGACCCTGTTTGAACTGCTTTCGGCCTCTACGCAACCTTTATTGCTTGCATAGAGGCCGTTTTGCTTTTAAAGAAGGTCACGATGCCACCGGGTTTTGAGGTTAAACGGAATGGCCCCGGCTCGCTGCAACGTTACGAGTCATACGCTGCACCGAACCGGGACCACAATCTCCGTTCGCATCAGACCCACCGGAGGCATTTAGTGGATCCGTGAATAGCTTATGACAATCCTGTCACATGTGCAACTCTCTGGGTCAACGTAAATTCAAGTTGCAGCGTCCTCTTTACGGCCTCGTGGAGTTATCCACATAGGCCCGCAGGCAGGCGCGGAGCAGTCTCTAACACCGTAACCATGGCTTGATGGACCTCAACGACTTCCTTCGATCCAGACACGGTGCTGCCAGGACCGCTGACCTGAAGCGCGCGGGCTTCTCCGAAAGGACGCTGGCAACAGCTGTGAGTTCCGGGATGATCACCAGATTGCAGCGCGGCGTCTTCGCTACCAAAGGAGCGGACGCCGACGTCGTAGCCGCCTTTCGGGCAAACGGCCGCCTCACATGCATCTCGGCAGCCAGGTTCTACGGCCTTTGGATTCTTCGCGAACCGGAGGCTGTACACCTAAGCTGCGGGAATGGACTCCCCCATCAAGGGATTGTTGACCATGCCTCCGGGACCCATCCGCAGCATCCCTACCTACCTGTTGCCGGGGTTGCTGACGCTCTGATCCACGCACTCCGCTGCCCCCCGGAACTGGAGTCTCTGGTGATGGTGCAGAGCGCTGTTAGTCAGGCGTTAGTCAGCCCGGAGTACTTGAGGTCGAAGCTGGCGGGAACCCGAAATGGCCGGGCGCGGGCAACTTTGGGATTGATCATCCCACGGGCAGATTCTTTGCTGGAGGTTTTGGCGCATATCCACTTCATCAGGGCGGGGCTGAGCGTAAGGATGCACGTGCAGCTACCCGGCGTCGGTGAAGTCGACTGCCTCATCAACGATTGCCTGGTGATTGAGCTCGACGGTGGTACTCACTTTGAGGGCAAACAAGTAAAGAAGGACCAGTACCGGAACAATGCCAGCATCCGAGGCGGACTTCTCGTCCTTCGCTATTACTACTCCGACGTCGTCTACCACCCGGGGAAGATGGTGGCCGAGGTCCTCGCAGTTCTGGGCAACAGGGATGCCGGCCACTTCGGACCGTCGCGTTGGACGCAGAAGTGGGTACCGGCGTCGTAATTCAAACGTTTGCCGTGGCGTCCTGACCTTCTTTGGAAAGAGAACGGCCGCTATGCAACCTAAAAAGGGTGCATAGCGGCCTACATAGCCTCAAACAGGGTCAGGAAGCCACAACCCAAGGAGAGAAACCTAGCTGCTGCGGTCCACCACAGCATGGGCGAAGTTGGTCAGCGACGCCTTCACAACGCCCTCGGGCAGCGGGTCCAAAGCTGCAACGGCCTCGGCGGACCACTGGCGTGCAATCTTCCATGACTCGTTGGTGACGGGGTGCTCACGGAGTCCGGCCACAGCCTCAGCAAGAGCCGCGTCGGAGGATAGGTCGCCGTCGATCAGTTCCAGGAGTGCAGCAGCGGAGGCATCCCCCGCGGCAGCATCCCGGCGAAGCAGCAGGACGGGCAGGGTGGGAACGCCTTCGCGAAGGTCGGTGCCCGGTGATTTGCCGGACTTGACCTTTACACCGGTGACATCAATGACGTCGTCGGCAAGCTGGAAGGCAACGCCAACTTTCTCGCCGTATTCCACCAGCAGGTCCTCGTAAGACTCGTCGGCTCCGGCGAAGATCGCGCCCAGCTGGCCGGACGCTGCCACCAGCGAGCCGGTCTTGTCAGCGATGACGGAAAGGTAGTGCTCCACAGGATCTTCGTCTTCGCGCGGACCAACTGTTTCGTGGAGCTGGCCGAGGCACAAGCGTTCGAAGGTGCGTGCCTGGATGCCCAGTGCGCGGGAACCGAGCTCGGACACCAGGATGGAGGCTCGGGCAAAGATGAGGTCGCCGGTAAGGATGGCCACCGAGTTACCCCACACTTCGTGGGCGGTGGGAGCACCGCGGCGGAAGGGCGCGGAGTCCATCACATCGTCGTGGTACAGCGTGGCCAGGTGGGTCAGTTCCACCACAACAGCGGCCTGGACAACCTCCGGACGTGAAGCATCACCGAGGTGCGCACACAGCAGGGTCAGCAGGGGGCGAATGCGCTTGCCACCGGCTTCCACCAGGTGACGCGACGTCGCGTCAGCCAAAGGGTCCGAGTTGGAGATGGCTTCGCGGAGCTTCTTCTCAACCCGGGCAAGGTTGGTGGTAATGGCCGGTCCGAGCTCGGCATCGCCGGCAATCGCTGCGAATCCGGCGGGCAGCTGGAGTCCCGTTGCGATCGCGGTGGTGTTGGGAGCAGGCTCAACAGCCTGCGGCAAGCCGTGCCCGGCATGCGTCCAGCTGTGTTCGGCAGAGTTCGTCACGGGTTAACCCTAACTAGTTGTTGCGGAAACCGCGGTGTTGGAGCCTGCCGGCGTAAGGGCGCGGGCGGCGGAAGTGTTGGAGGTAGCGGGAACCAGCATCTCGAGGACCCGAATAACCCGGTCTTCGAAACCCTTCGCGGAAGGATCCGTGAGGTTCGCGAGCATTCGAACCACAAAGCGCATGAGCACAGGAATAGGCATGCCTGTGCGCAGTGCCAGCTTCATCACGGCAGGCTTCCCGATCAAAGACGCAAACATGCGGCCCAGTGTGAAGTGCGAACCCCACTGGTCCCGCACATAGTCCGCGTACCGCGCGAGGTGGGCATCGGCGTCGCGCGTGGACCAACCAGCCGAAGCCGAGCGCGACGAAGCGTCAATCAAGAACTCGGCCGCGAACCGGGCTGACTCCATGGCGTAGGAAATGCCCTCGCCGTTGAACGGGGACACCATGCCGCCAGCGTCGCCCAGCAGGAGCAACCCGGGTGAGTAGTGCGGTGTGCGGTTGAAACCCATGGGCAGAGCTGCGCCGCGGATCTCCCCCACCTGGTTTTCCGGACTAAACCCCCACTCCGAGGGCATCCCGGCGGTCCATTCACGGAGGACCTGTTTGTAGTCGAGTTTGCCGAATTCCTTGGAAGAGTTCAGGATTCCGAGGCCAACGTTGGAGGTTCCGTCGCCAACCCCGAACACCCAGCCGTATCCGGGCAGCGGCTTTCCGGACTTGCCGGGGAGTTCCAGCCAGCCTTCCATCCAATCGTCCTCGTGCCTCGGGGAGGTGAAGTACGTGCGCACAGCGACGCCAAGAGGCCGGTCGTCACGCTTGTGCATCCCCAGCGACACAGCGGTTCGCGTCGAGTTGCCGTCGGCGGCGAGTACGACGTCGGCATGGAAGTCGCGTGTTTCACCGGTCTTGCGTCCGGACTCGTCCAGGATGGAAGACCGGGCTCCGATCACGCGGCCGTCCTCTGCGGTCAATGCGGAGGTGACGCTGTGGCGTTCAAGCACGACGGCGCCCGCGGCCTCAGCGTGGCGGGCCAGGTCCTCGTCAAAACCGAGCCGGGTCCGGATCAGTCCGTAGCCGGGAAAGTCGGCCACCTCGGGCCACGGCAGCTCGATGGTGCGGCCACCGGCGATCAGGCGAAGGCCCTTGTTCCGCCGCCAACCTTCCGAGGCAGCGTGAGGCAGGCCGAGCTTCTGAATTTCGCGAACGGCGCGGGGAGTCAGGCCATCGCCGCACACTTTTTCACGCGGAAAGGAAGTCTTTTCCAGCACCGTGACATCGATGCCCGACTGGGCGAGGTAATACGCAGCGGTGGACCCGGCGGGACCCGCGCCAACTATCAGTACTTTCACGTCGTCCTAAATCAGCAGGCAGTACGAAGTCAGCCGGCTTGGTGGCGCGGCTTGATCTGGCGGCGGAGCTTGGCCACGGGAACACTTTCGCGGTGTTCGGCGGGCTTCTGCGCACGGTGCACGGCAACGATGCCGCCGCTGAGGTTGCGGTAAGTGACATCCGTCCAGCCGGCATCCTGCAGCCACTGGGCCAGGTGGTCCTGGTCCGGCCAGGCGCGGATGGACTCGGCGAGGTACACGTAGGCGTCCGGGTTGGAAGAGACCTTGGTGGCGATGGCCGGGAGCGCGCGCATCAGGTACTCGGTGTAGAGGTTGCGCCACAGGGGAACTACGGGGTGCGAGAACTCGGCAATGACCAGGCGGCCGCCGGGCTTGGTAACGCGCAGCATTTCCTCGAGGGCCTTGCGGGGTTCCACAACGTTGCGGAGGCCGAAGGAGATGGTGGAAGCGTCGAAGCTGTTGTCAGCAAACGGCAGGTTGGTGGCGTCACCGGCAATGAAGTCGATGTCCGGGCGGCGGCGCTTGCCCACCTTGAGCATGCCCAGGGAGAAGTCGCAGGCCACTACGTCCACGCCCGCATCGGCGTAGGGTTCGCTGGATGTTCCCGTTCCGGCGGCGAGGTCAAGGACCTTCTGACCTACCTTCACATCCATGGCATCAACCACGATCCGGCGCCAACGCCGTGTCTGCCCCATGGACAGGACATCATTGACGACGTCGTATTTTGGGGCGACATCATCAAACATCGTCGCAACTTCGTCCGGACGCTTTTCCAAGGATGCTCGGTTCACCTTGTAATTGTCTCAGACATTCAACCGACTTTGCTGCGTTGTAGAAGTCGGCTCAGATTCTGGCTGCGCGCGGGAGTACTGTTGTTCCATCATGACGAGCACGCTCCGTACCTTGACAGTCCCCCTCGATGTTGAATCATCCTCAGGGGGGCTGCCGTCGTTTCTGGTCCGGGACGACGTCCTGTGCTGGTCCCGCCGCGAGGCCGGCTTGGTTGGCTACGGCGAGCTGACCCGTTTCAACGCCACCGGCCCCGACCGATTCCTTGAGGCCGATATTTGGTGGCGGCACCTCATAATTGAGGCGGAAATCACGGATCTGGTAGAGGTTCCGGGTACTGGTCCGGTGGCTTTCGGCTCCTTCGCCTTCTCCAAAACCTCCCCGCATGTTTCCCGCTTGATCCTCCCCGAACTCGTAATCGGCATCCGGGACAGCGTTGCCTGGGCCACGCAGTTGACGTTCGACGACGCCCCCCTCACCGAGGCGACCGTCCTCGCCTCGGTGGACCGTTGGCTTACCGAACCGGAGCCCAACGGCGACAGTCCAGAGACCGGAGGGCCCGACGTCGGGCTCTCACCGGACGCTATTGCCGCGGACGGCTCGGCTGGTCACCTCAGCCGCGGTTCCCTGACTGAAGCCGATTGGATGCAGGCCGTTTCCAACGGCGTGGAGGAAATTCGCGCCGGAAAGCTGGAGAAGCTCGTGTTGGCGCGCGACGTCGTCGCTAACCTTCCGCAGGGCGTCAACGCGGCAGAGGTTCTTCGGCAGCTTGCCGCGAGGTACCGCGAATGCTGGACCTATGGTGTGGACGGCCTGGTGGGCGCCACGCCGGAGATGCTGATTCAGGTGGAGGGCCGCACCGCCCAGGCGCGCGTGCTGGCAGGCACTCTGGATCGACGCGACGCGGACGGCATGGACGGATCCCCCATGGAATACGCGGAACGGGTCCTGGCTGGCTCGGAAAAACAGCGGCACGAGCACGAGATTGCCATTGATTCGCTGACACGGCAGCTCGCCCCCTTCTCGGAAGCCATGAATTCCCACAGCGAGCCCTTCATTCTGGAGCTGCCCAACGTGTGGCATCTGGCATCGGATGTGAAGGCTGAGTTGGCTGACATCGAGGGACACGTTCCTACTTGCCTGGCCCTGATCAACGCGCTGCATCCCACGGCGGCAGTCTGCGGAACACCTACGTTGGTAGCCGGTGCCCTGATCCGCAAACTTGAGCATTTGGACCGTGGACCATACGCGGGGCCGGTGGGCTGGCTGGACGCTGCCGGGAATGGCGAATGGGGAATTGCACTCCGCGGTGCTGTGATCGAAGACGCCAATACAGTCCGCTTGTATGCCGGCTGCGGAATCGTGGAAGGCTCCGTGCCTGAGGCCGAATTAGCGGAGACCTGGGCCAAATTCCGGCCAATGTTGGAAGCACTGGGCATCAAGCGCTGAATCTGGGATTCCGGACAGCACCCCTTCTGGCGGGCTTGATAAGTAGGTAAACTTGTTATCCAATAGTGAAACTTAGTTTCCTGTGATGCACATCTCACGTTCGGCGCTACACTAAAACCGACTCAGTTCAGCATCCACCGCAACAAAAGGTAAACAACATGCAGATCTCCCGTTCGGTACTGTCCGGCACCAAGATGGCCGCCGTGCTCGCCGCCGGCGCCCTGGCCCTGACCGCCTGTGGTGGTTCCTCCACCCCGGCCGCGTCCTCGGACTCGGGCCTCAAGCTCATCAACGCCGGCAAATTCACTGTCTGCTCGGACGTTCCCTACGAGCCTTTTGAATTCCAGAAGGACGGCAAGATCGTCGGCTTCGACATGGACATCGCCGCCGAGATCGCCAAGGACGTCAAAGCCGAACTCAACGTGGTGGACAGCTCCTTCGAAGCAATCGAGACCGGCACCGCGCTGACCGGCTGCGACGTCTCCATCTCCTCGATCTCCATCACGGACGTCCGCAAGAGCGTCATGGACTTCTCCACCCCGTACTTGGACGACGACCTGACCCTTGTGGCCACCTCCTCCTCCGGCATCACCAACATTGACGGCGCCAAGGGCAAGAAGGTGGGCGTCCAGCAGGCAACCACCGGCGCCCAGTACGCCAAGGACAAGGGAATCGACGCACAGCAGTTCGAAGACTCCGGGCTCCTGGTCCAGGCCCTCAAGGCCGGCACCATTGATGCCGCAGTCGGTAACCAGTCCGTACTTGGCTACGCCATCAAGGACGATTCCAACCTCAAGCGCGTTGAAGACTACGCAACAGGCGAGAAGCTGGGCATCTCCATCAAGAAGGGCAACACCGCCATGGCCGATGCCGTGAACGCCACGCTCAAGCGCATCACCGACGACGGCTCCCTGAAGAAGTTCGAGACCACCTGGTTCGGCGAAGCCACCAAGTAGTCCGGGCTCCGGCTCCCAAGATCACGTAGGCGGGCCCCGAAACGATCTGTTCAGGTCCTTTCGGGGCCCCACCTGCGCAACATGAATGTGAGAACCCCATGGCAATGACTGCACGTCAACGAGCCAAAGTCAGTTTGTACGTCCAGGCCGGAATCTTCGTAGTGGCCGTGGTCGCAGTGATCCTTGCTGTGGACTGGAAGACCATTGGTACCAGTGTCTTCAACTTCGCCAAGATCGGGCCGATGTTCCCCGACATCTTCCTGGTGGGCCTCAAGAACACCCTCATCTACACGGCTCTGGCATTCGTGGTTGGTTTGTCGGGCGGCCTTCTGCTTGCCCTGATGAAGCTCTCCTCCTTCCCGCTGTACCGCTGGCTCGCCACTGGATACATCGAGTTCTTCCGCGGTGTTCCCGCACTGCTGGTCTTCATCGCTTTCGGTTACGGCGTGCCGTTGGCCTTCGGTGTCCAATGGGACGTCAACATCGTGGTGATGGTTTCACTGGGCATGGTTGCCTCGGCCTACATCGCCGAAACATTGCGCGCCGGCCTTCAGGCTGTCCCCAAGGGGCAGATGGAAGCAGCACGCTCCCTGGGCATGCCGCACTGGCGGGCCATGATCTCAATCGTCATCCCGCAGGCTTTCAAGATCGTCCTGCCGCCGCTGACCAACGAGATCATCCTGCTCACCAAGGACTCCTCGCTGATCTACGTCCTGGGCCTCACCGCTTCCCAGTACGAGCTCACCAAGTTTGGCCGCGACGGCATCTCCAGCCTCGGTGCAGGCCTGACGCCACTACTCGTGGCCGGCGCCTTCTACCTGGTCATCACCATCCCGTTGAGCCTCTTGGCACGGAAGTTCGAAAGCCGCTCCGCGCGGACCAAGCGATAGGCAGGACAGTCATGAATAACTCCACCGGGAGCACGTCCACCGTTCAAGCCGCCGGCGTAAACATCAAGGATCTCCGCAAGTCCTACGGCAGCAACGAGGTCCTCAAAGGCATCTCCCTCACCGTGGAACCGGGCCAGGTTGTTTGCCTGATCGGGCCTTCGGGTTCGGGCAAATCCACCCTCCTGCGCTGCGTCAATCTGCTCGAACAGCCCAACGGGGGCACCATCAACGTGGGCTCCTTTGAAGCCACGGACCCTGATGTAGACCTCAACAAGATGCGCCGCAACGTTGGTATGGTGTTCCAGCACTTCAACCTGTTCCCGCACCTGAGCGTCCTGGACAACTGCACCATCTCCCAAATGAAGGTCCTTAAGCGGTCCAAGACCGAGGCTGGCCAGGTAGCGCGCCACAACCTGGAACGCGTTGGCTTGGGACACCTCGCCGACCGTTTCCCGGACCAGCTCTCCGGTGGCCAGCAGCAGCGCGTAGCCATTGCACGCGCACTGTCCATGGACCCGCAGCTCATGCTTTTTGATGAGCCCACGTCCGCGCTCGACCCCGAAACCGTGGGCGATGTCCTGGCCGTCATGCGCAAGCTGGCACATGAGGGCATGACCATGCTGGTGGTCACCCACGAGATGGGCTTCGCACGCGAAGTTGCTGACCGAGTGGTGTTCATGGACGCCGGCGTTGTGGTGGAAGAAGGACCCGCTGAGAACGTCATCAGCGCCCCCACCCAGCCACGCACCAAGGAATTCCTCCGCCGTGTCCTGGACCCCACGCATATTGACGTGGTGGAAAACTAACCCCTTCGCTTGGCTGAGGGGCGGGCGGCACCCATCTTCGGGTGCTGCCCGCCCGTTTTTGCGTTCGGCGCACGGTTCGTTTGCTCGCCCGGCGCACCCTTTCGCGCCTTTCGCGCCACTCCTTCGTGGGCAGCGCACCCTTACCCGCCATTCGCACCAGAGGTTACGGGCGCGATCCGCGGAAACGGGAGCGACACCCATTCCCACACCGACAACCCGCCGAGGCCGGGGTTAGTCCGAGGTCAATACCTGGCCCACTGCGGCCGAGATGGCCTCCTTGATCCGGGCATGAAGTTCGCGGAGACTTGCCCGGTCCACACGCACCTCCACAATGGTGCGGCCCTTCACCGGTGACTTGAGCGCAGAGGCGAGTTCCGCCGTCGTGGTTACTGCTTGGTGTCCGACGCCGTAAGCCGCCGCGAGTGCCGAAATGTCCACTGTGTGCGGGGTTCCAAAGAGGCGCTCGACGGCGGTGCCGTAGGCCCCTGAGTCCTCCACCGCGCCGTGTTCGAGAAGACTGAAAATGGCCCCGCCGGAATCATTGAGCACCACGATCCGGAGGTCCGGCACGGGCTCTCCGTGTCCGAGGAGCAGTCCACCGGCGTCGTGAAGGAAGGTGACGTCACCCAGCAAAACCGTGGTTTCCCGGCCGCTGCCCAGGGCAATGCCGGTGGCCGTGGCGATAGTCCCGTCGATCCCGGCGAGACCCCGGTTGGCATGAACTGTGGCGATGGGTTCGGGGTGCGGGTGGCCCGCGAGGTCGACGTCGCGGATCCCGTTTGAGGACCCGAGCACCAATTGTCCGCGGGTGTGCTCCCATACGGCCGCCCCTACCGATGGGCCGTTTGCTTGGTTCTCCCCCGCGAGCACCCCGTCCAGGCCGTGCTGAGCTGCGGCGCCTGCCAGGAGCCAGGAATCGAGCCATTCAGCAGAGCCGCGGCCCGCGAAATCCGCGAGTTCCGGCAAGGTTTCCATTGGGGTTTCGCGGCGTCGGCCTGCTTCGTACCAGGCAACTGGGACGGGCTGGTAAATCGCGGATTCAACAGACTCACGGGCCAACAGGGCAGCTACGGGACGTGACAGAGTTGCCCGTCCGAACAGGACAACCCGTTCAATGGGGACGGGCGAATCAGGACCGAAATGTGCCAGCAGGACCCGGTATGGGCCCACCGCATTGGGCCCGAAGCGAGCGTTGGAGGACGGTTCGGCGAGAAGGGGAAGTCCATGGGCCCGGGCGAATGCTTCGGCTACGGGGCCGGCGTCGTGGCCGGCGAGGACCACGGTGCGTCGCTCGGTGAGTTCGCTTGAAGCTGCCGGGAGGTCCAGCGCCTGGGGTCCGGCGTCGTAATGGAACACGCCCCTGCCCGCTGCTGCGGGAAGTGCGTCACCGTCCGCAGGAACCAAGGGATCCCGGAACGCGAGGTTCACTTGGACGGGACCGGGCGGGGTATCTTCGAGGGCGCCCGTGGCTGCGTAGAGCGCAGTAGCAACCGCTTTTTGCGGATGATCGCCTGCCGGGACGCCGACGGCGAACCTCACGTGATCGCCGAAAAGGTCCAGTTGGATGGTGGTCTGGTTCGCTCCGGTGCCGTGAAGTTCTTCGGGACGGTCAGCCGAGATGACGATCACTGGAACGGCTGAATGATTGGCTTCCATGACCGCGGGCAGGAGGTTTCCTACCGCCGTACCGGAGGTTGTCACCACTGCTACGGGGGCTTGTGTGGAGAGCGCCAGTCCCAGAGCGGTGAACCCGGCGTCCCGTTCATCGATGCGGACGTGGATCCGAACTCGGCCGGCAGTTTCAGCTTCTGCGAGCGCGTAGGCCATGGGCGCGGAGCGCGAACCGGGCGCCACCACCACGTGCCGCACACCGCCGTCGAGCAGTGCCGTAACTGCGATGCGGGCGGCGCCAATGGATGTCAGAGAGTCCTGGGAAGTCACCGTTCCAGTCTATTGGCGCTCCGGGCACCAAACGCCCGCCCACATCCCGGCCCCTTCCAGCGGACCGTCGCTCACATCCCGGCCCCTTCCGGCCGACCGTCGCTCACATCCCGGCCCCTCTAGGGTTCCTTGACGTCCAGCACTACCTCGTTGTGGCGTAGGAACCAGGGCTTGAAGGGAGGATCGAAACGCGCGAACCGGGGCAAACCGATTGGTGTCAGATCAGCCAGTTGGAGGGCCTCCTGCAGAGCGACAGTATGGCGTTGAAAGGCCGCGGCCGATCCATTGCCGGTAAACCTTGCCACAGCAGACAGCGTTCCAGGTACTTCACGAATCTTGACCCTGGGCTCCTCAGGCACAGGGGCAGTCTCCGCTGTCAATCCGGCCGGCAAAACGAACGCAACAACGTAGTCCTCATCTGCGCCTCCCGGGATAGGACCGCTCTGCAGGACCGGTGCCGTCATGACCAGTTCCTCTGACGTTCCGCTCTCCTGAATGACGGGGGCCGTCATGGACAACTTCTGCCTAGTGGTGTTGCTGCCGCTGATGTAGTTGAAAAGATACCGGAATGCTTCGTTCCCGGCGCGATCAAAGGCGGCGTGGACTTGTACCTCCGCGAGTACATGCGTGGGATAGCGACGCAGCTCGAAATGTGGGTACTGCTGGACCAGATCATACGGCTGCTGTTCAGTCATGGTCCCAGTGACCCTACGCCGTCGTGGTGTCAGCCGCTAGTGCCCCGTCGGTGAGAGAGTGACGGCCCCAAACCCCCCGGGATTGAGAGAGGGAGGGGAAACGAAATGCTCCCCCACCCGTCATCACGGGAGGAGGAGCATCCGTCAGTATCGAATAAAGCTGGTGCTACTTGCGGAAGACCTGCACCACCGAGGGGCGGGGTGCCCGCACAGCGCCGGCAGCAGGGGTGGATCCGGCGGGCACGTAGTCCGGGAAGAAGGAGTTCTGGGCTTCGAACGAGCCGTCCTCACCGGGGTGCTGGACGGCTACGAACACTGTGCGCTCTTCGTCGTGGATGATAGGGCCGGACGTTTCGGCGTCGCGGGGAACGGCGAGGAACTGCTCCACCTTTCCGCGCTCGGGGCCGTCGAGGGTGACCTTGAACAGGCCGTCCGCGTAGCCGATGGTGCCGGGGGCGCCGTCGGTGGAGATCCAGAGGTTGCCCACGGAGTCGAAGGCCACGTTGTCCGGGCAGGAAATGGGCGAGACCTTGTCCGCCGGGAATCCGGAGAAATAGGTGGAGGTGTTCTTAGCGGGATCGCCGGCCACCAGCAGGAGGTTCCAGTTGAATTTGGTGCCCGTCTGTTCGCGTCCCTCGGTGATCTCCACAATGTGTCCGTCACGGTTCAGCGTGCGGGGGTTGACCTCGGTGGCGCTTTCCTTGCCCACCTTGCCGCGGTCCGTGTTGTTGGTGCAGGCCACATAAACCTTGCCCGTAAGCAGGCTAGGCTGCACATCTTCGCAGCGGTCCATCTTTGTGGGGCCAACCTTGTCCGCGGCCAGGCGGGTGTAGACCAGAACCTCCGGCACCGTCATGCCAGGCACTGCCGAGGTTCCGTTGACCACAAGCGGCAGCCATTCACCGGTGCCATCGAATGCGCCGTCGACGGGGAGCTTGCCGGTACCGTCGATGTCCGCGGGCGAGTCACCCGTGAAGCGAGCCACGTAGAGGTCGCCCTCGGAAAGCAGGTTCATGTTGTTCTTGCGGGCTTCTTTGGAGTCACCGGCCTGGTACTTGCCCTTGGAAACGAACTTGTAGAGGTAGTCAAAGCGCTCGTCGTCGCCCATGTAGGCAACTACGTGACCGGAAGGAGCCACGATGACGTTGGCGCCCTCATGCTTGAAGCGGCCCATGGCGGAGTGCTTCTTGGGAGTGGAGGTGGGATCGAGCGGGTCCACTTCCACGATCCAGCCAAACCGGTTGGTCTCGTTGGCGTAGCCGGCGTTACGGGTATCGAAACGCGGCTCGTCGAGCTCCCACTGACGCGTGGTTGCCTTGGCGGAGATTCCGTAGCGCTTGTCGCTGTCGCTGGTGCCCGGGGCAGCGAAGTAGCCGTTGAAGTTCTCTTCGCCGGAGAGGATGGTTCCCCACGGGGTGGTTCCACCGGAGCAGTTGCCCAAGGTGCCCTTGATCCAGCGGCCGGCGGGATCGTCAATGGTCTTGACCAGGTTGGTGCCGGCCGCGGGTCCGGTCAGTTCGTAGACAGTGTCCGTGAGGAAGCGCCGGTTCAGCGGTGCGCCCTGAACGTAGCTCCACGGCTTGTTCTTGTTCTTGCGCTCGAGTTCCACCACTGCCAGCCCGTGCCCGGCACGTCCGATTGCCCGTGCCTCGGCGGGGTCGAAGCCTGCCGGGAGCATGATGTTCTCGTTGGTGTACTCATGGTTGGTGAAGAGCACGGCACGGCGGTCCTTTGAGCCCGGGATGGGCAGGATGTCCGTGTAGTCGTTGTTGTAGCCGAACTGGCGTGCCTGCGCTGCAGCGGTCTGAGCGTTGAGGTCAAAGGCCGGTGAATCGGCGAAGAGGGGATCGCCCCAGCGGATGATGGGCTTCCAGTCGAACCCCTCGGGCACGGTGAAGGCATCCACTGCTGCGTCGACGGGCTTGATGGCGGTGAACTGGAGCTTGGACTTTTCGAAGCCCTTCTTGGCGGCGTCGGAGAGCCCGTTGCCGGAGTCGGCCACAGCGGTGTCACCACCGGTTACGGCACCACCGAGCACTATGGCCAACGCTCCTGCGGCACCGAATCCAAGAGCTGCGCGGCGTGACATGGCCGTTGAAGCGATGTCGCGGAAGTATCCGTTGGTGCTGGTGTTGCAGACATCGCCCGAGCAGGCGTTGTCGCACTTCAAAGCACACGTGACGGCGCTGCGCTTGCCTTTGGTGTGACCGAGCATGGGAAGCAACGGAAAAGTGCGTCCGGTGGTTTCAGACATGGGGGTAGACCTTCCAGAGATGTACGAGGTTCCCGCTGAGCCTTTCAGCGGAATCCAAAGCTGAAGGGTCGCCCTGGTTAAGAAGCGGTGAACAAACCGTGCTGGTTTCGCGCCAATACCGAATGCACGCGGCGGAGCCTGTCCAGCCACCAGTCCCGACGCTCCCTTGGTGCCGCATACTGCTCAAGCAGTCCGGCATCGGCAACGGAATCGCGCAACCGGATGGCGCCGTCGTCGGCTACCAGTGGGTCCAGTGTGATGTCCGAAGCGAACAGCGAAACGGTGCCAAGGCCGCAAGCATAGGGAAGAGACGGCAGTGCGGCTGCGAGCGCCAGGCCGGCACGGATGCCCACCGAGGTATCCAAGGCGGAACTCACGACGGCGGGCAGCCCTGCCTGCTCCACAATCTCCAGTGCACGCGCGACGCCCCCAAGCGGCGCGACTTTGACCACGATGAGGTCGGCCGCGCCGGCCCGTGCAACGCGAAGGGGGTCATCTTCCTTGCGGACGCTCTCATCCGCAGCGATGAGGACTGGTGTGCCTGCGGCAGTCAGCCGACGGCGGACCTCCGCCAAACCCTCGATGGTAGGAACGGGTTGTTCGGCGTATTCGAGGTCCACTGCGGAGAGTGTGCCCAAGGCTTCAACGGCCTGGTCCAAGTCCCATCCCCCGTTGGCATCCACCCGGATGGCAGCATCGGGAAGGGCTTCGCGGACTGCATGCACCCTGGCGACGTCGTCCGCCAAGCCCTGGCCCCGCTCGGCAACTTTGATTTTGACCGCATCAACCCTGCCGAAGCGAGCCAGCA
Organism: Arthrobacter sp. 9V; assembly: GCF_902506065.1. Classification (GTDB taxonomy): domain Bacteria; phylum Actinomycetota; class Actinomycetes; order Actinomycetales; family Micrococcaceae; genus Arthrobacter. The sequence continues at coordinate 1,035,926 of NZ_LR732912.1, read as the reverse complement.
CTTCAGGCACTCGCTCAGCCGCAACGGCAGGAACCGTGGCATTGACCGGGATGCTGTCCCTCAGGGGCTCGGGGAAACCCAGCCAAGCCGCTTCCAAAGCTGCGGCGAGCCAGCGGGAGGATTCGTCGTCGTCGTATTCGGGGAAGGGACAGAACTCACCCCAGCCGAGCGGTCCCCGCAAGAGGAGGGTCTCGCGTTCCATGATGCCGCGGAACTTAACGCGCATGGGCAGCGAGACGACGTGGGCGGAATCGAGGAGTTCTTCGAGGGAGGGAAGTGCAGGCATATTGCCACTGTACCGGCGGCCTTCCACCCGGAATGCAGGCCAATTAGGCTATGTGGAAAAGTCAGTCGTCCCAGTACTTCTGCACTCCGTCCAAAGCCGCATTCAACTGCTGACCGGACAAGACAAGCGAACTTTCCGGTATTCCCAAGGCTTGCCATCGCACCACCAGCGTGATGTCCTCCAAGGGCAACGGCCACAACCAGTACCGCCCGGTGAACTGTACAAACCCGGAGTTGTTGCTTCCTCCCCCGCCTCCCAAGGTCGCCAGCACAGGGCCCGCCACATCAAGGGGATCTTCGAAGGCCGACGGCCCGTGAATGGCCGCCACGGCCTTTCGTCCGTCCGCAAAAGCGACACCCACTTCCAAACCCGTCCGGGTGTCCAGGCTTGACCGCGGGTGGTTGTAGCCCTCCTCCACCACCTCACGCCATTCCTGGTCCGATTCGCTGCCCCGCTGCACCGACCACACCAGATCCAGCAGGCAACCCGTGGAGTACACCTCCACTAGTTTCAGCACCACCACTTTGTGCTGGCTCTTGTACACAAACCCGCCGACTCGCGCGATTCCGGGCAACTCGTCCGACGGCGGGCCGAACCATCCGGGCTGGACAGGCTGCGGTTCCCGTGGCTGCGCGGGAGGCTCAGGGAGGTCACCGAAGAAGCTCATGCTCCATCCATACACCACCCAACCGACACTTGGGAGGGGCTCCTGACAAGCGAAAGGCTGCAATCACGATATTCTCAGAACCACGACTCAATACGGGGGAATAATGACTCAATCAATGCCCGGTTCCACGACACCACCGGGCTGGTACCCGGACCCTTCGGACCCACGTTTCGTCCGGTGGTGGGATGGTCGCGCCTGGACGGCTCAGCAAGCGCCTGCTCAGTTCCAGGGGCCGGGCCAGTTCCAGGCGCCTGTTCAGCCGCCGCGTCCCGAGCTCAGCCCTGAAACGCCGGTGTACAACCCGTTCATTTGGGCGATCACCTTATTGCCGTTGCTTTCCATACTGTTCCTCCTTACCTGGCAGCCGGAGTTCAGGATGATCACCACCCGGCAGGGCGTGACCACCATGGACCCGTTCTCCATGTACACCCCGAGCTATTTCTTGCTGATGGGATCAAGTTTCCTGTCCTACGGACTCTCAGTGTTGTTCGCATTCCTTGACCGTCAACGCCTGCTCAAGTCCGGCGTCGTCCGTCCTTTCCACTGGGCTTGGGCATTCCTTAGCGCGATTGTGTACGTCATCGGCCGCTCGGTGATCGTCAACAAAGTGGCCCCCAAGCGCGGGCTTTGGCCTGTGTGGGCCTCCATCGCCGTGTTTGTGATCAGCATGGTGATTACCGGCATCTGGATGTCCAACTTCATGCAGTCCATGTACTCCCAGTTGGCGTACTCCGTCTCGACGTGACAACTGCGCCCGGCTGGTACCCCGACCCGACTGATCCCCGCCATTTGCGCTGGTGGAACGGCACCTGTTGGACGGGCAACGCGGGACCTCCGGTAATCCAGCCAACGACTGCCCAACGCCCGTTGCTGGCCAAGGATCAGGCCGTGGGAAACCCGTTCATCTGGCTACTCGCATGCCTGCCCTTTGGCGTGGGTACCCTGATGCTGTCCTGGAACCCAGAGGTTCACGCCTACATCGCAAGCAGCGGGTACCTTTCCATCGATCCCACGTATATCTTCACAGCAGCCTATTTCGCGATCATGATCGGCTTGGTTCTCACCTACGGCGCAACAGTGGTCCTCGCTGTGTTCGACTACAGGTGGCTTTCCCGCAAAGGCGTTGTGCGGCCCTTCAGCTGGGCTTGGTCGTTTCTTGGCGGTGTGCCCTACGTGATCGGGCGAGCCGTAGTGATTCATAAGGTGGCACCACGAAGAGGGCTGTGGCCGATTGCGGCCATCGTTGCCGGGTGGGGTCTCTATTTTGTGGCTGGGTTCGCCAAGGTGCTGCCCTTCATGCAGTCGGTGTTCCACGAACTGGGGTACTAAAAGCCCGTTCCCTCACACGCGTTAGGTAGACTGCTGATTATTCGGCAGGAGAGGAAAGCACCATGAACCGCAAGGCCACCGCGCTGGACGTCGCCAAACGGGCGGGCGTCTCCAGGAGCGCAGTCTCGCTGGTTCTGAACGGTCGCGGCGACGGGAACGTTGCCAAGGAAAGCCAGGACCGGATCCGCCAGGCAGCGTTGGAATTGAATTACTCCCCCAATGCCATAGCACTGAGCCTGCGCAACCAGCGCTCTCGCGTGATCGGCATCCTGTCCGACGAAGTAGTGGTCAGCCCCTTTGACGGCAACATCATTGGCGGTGCCGACGACGTCGCCCGGAGCCGCGGCTTCGTCACCGTGGTGATGGACACCGAACGCGATGCCGCCAGGGATGCGAGCGCCATTGAAACCCTCCTGGACCGGCAGGTTGATGGGCTTATGTACGTGACCGTTGGCCTGAAACCCATCGAGATTCCGCACGGCATGCTCCGCGTCCCCTCGGTCCTGGCCAACTGCTACGACGACCAACCTGAGCCGCAATTGCATCACGTCATTCCGGACGAGGTTGCTGGCGGCAGGGAGGCCACTGAGCATTTGTTGGAGCTTGGCCACCGGGACATCGCGTTGCTTGCCGGATTAGAGGATTCGCCCGCAGCGCCCCTGCGTGTTCAGGGTTACCGGGATGCACATGCCGCGGCCGAGATCCCGGTTGGGGAGGACCGGATCTTCATGGCCGGTTGGGATATCGACGCCGGCTTCCGCGGCGCCATGAAACTGCTCGACGGCGTGTCCCCGGCCGATCGGCCCACGGCCATTATGTGCGCGAATGATCGCCTGGCTGTCGGGGTAACCCTTGCCGCAGCGCGTCTGGGACTCAGCGTTCCCGAGGACCTGTCCGTCATGGGCTACGACGACGAAACCCGCATTGCCGACACCATGGTTCCCGCCCTCACCACCATGGCGCTGCCCCTACGGGAAATCGGTCGTGCCGCCATGACTACGCTGCTGGACGCGCTCGAGGGCACGGATGAAATCGAAGGCGCCGATGAAACGGAAAAGGGAACCGCCGTGGAAACGATGGTTCCCTGCCGCTTGGTGGTGCGTGAGTCCACGGGTCCCGTACCCAAACGCTGACACACCACCCCCCCGTTGCGAGGCCCACTCTGCGCCCCAAAACGAGCATCAAGCGCGCAAAGCAGGCCCCACAACACACAACACCCCCGTTGCGAGGCCCACTCTGCGCCCCAAAACGAGCGTCAGGCACGCAAAGCAGGCCCCACAACGAACGCACGACGCCGGCCTGCCGCCTACGCGGGGAGCGTCAACTCCCACACATCGGCAGTCGCGCCAGCGGGCATGGTGAGCTGCCATTCCTCCCCCGGAGCCGGGTAGGCCCGGAGAGTCGTAGCGACTGAGTCTGAACGGTATATCTCCACAAGGGATGCATCGATGAAGATCCGCAGTTCCTCGCTCGAAGCCAAGGATCCCGTGTAAACCGGCTGAGCATCTGCCCCCGATCCAAGCACCAACTCCACGGAACCAGCCACGGAACCAGGACCAGAACCAGCACCACCCCGTACCAGCACTTCGGCGAACCCCGGAACAACTAGTGAACCCGTAGCCCCCGTACTAACAGCAGCACCCCGGTACGCCTCGACCTCGGGCACTGGAGAAACCACCAGCGCTCCGTCAGCTACAGACACAACGCGGGGATGCGTCAACACACCCGACCACCCGGCGTCGTCGATTTCTTCTTGCGTCCGCCCCCGGCGACCATCACGCCCGGGCCCTTCATTGGCCCAACCCCACAGCAGCGCCGCAGGAGAAGAACCAGGAGAAGAACCAGGAGAAGAACCAGAAGAGGAACCGTAAGCGAGCTGCATCATCTGGGGCGCGTAGAAGTCGCGGCCAAGATCGGATTTGCCGCCGGAGGTTGGAGTGAACACCGGCAACCCCGACACGGGATCCAATGACAGGGACCCGATCAGGTGCCCTACCCCGTTGGCGTGCTCGTGATCGTCGCCGGAGAGCCACAGGGAGAACATCATGACCCAGGCCGACCCGCCGGAAGTAGAAGGAACTTCCACCAGCTGCGGGCATTCCCAGATCTCGGCCGGCGTATGAGCGGCAGCCACGGGATCGGCGGTGGTGAACCAGATTCCCTGGTACTTCCAGTCGTCAAGGGATTCCACTGTGTAGAGCAGCAGGGCGGCGCGGCCGTCGGAAAGCCCAGCTCCCTGCATGGCGTAACGTGCACCGCCAAACCAGAAAATAAAAGGATCCCGCACAGCAGTCACCAGCGGATCGGCGGGCATGGAGGCTGCAACGTGCCCGTCCTGTTCCCAGGTCACCAGGTCGGAGGAACCGCGGGCAATGACCACTTGGGAGTGACCACCGTGATCGCGAACCCCGGAGTAAGCAGCCGTGGGCACGCCGTCGTCCGAGGTCACTACGCCGGTCCAGCATCCGGCTGAGTCGGGCCCGCCTTCCTGCGGCGAAAGAGCCACGGGGTGCTCTTCCCAACTCACCAGGTCCGGGGAGCTCACGTGCCCCCAGGTGATCTGCGAGTGCCGCGCGGATGAGGGGTTGTACTGGAAGAACACGTGGTACCGGCCGTTGATGTAGCTGATGCCGTTGGGATCGTTGATCCAGCCCTGCGCCGGCCGCGGGTGGAAGCGCGGGAAGGCGGGATCCGGGTGCGTTGCCGCCATGGCCAGGGAGGAAGAGAGTGCAAGGTCCGTCAACGGAACCCCTTTCAAAAGAGAGGAAAAGAAACTACTTGCCCGTGCCTGCGGTGAGCCCGTCCTGCAGCGCGCGCTGGCCGAACATGAACACCACCAGCGCGGGAATCATGGAGAGGACAACACCGGCCAGGACCACGGAGATGCTTCCGGTGCCGAGGTTGCCTTGGAGCGAGACCAAGCCCAGAGGAAGGGTGAAGTTCTGCTCTGAGATGGTCATGATCAGCGGTCTGAAGAACTCGTTCCAGTGGAAGTTGAATGCCAGGATGCCCACGATCGCCAGGCCAGGCATGGCCAGTGGCGCATACACGGAACGGAACGTCCGCCACGGGGAGGCGCCGTCTATGGCGGCCGCTTCAGCGAGCTCACCCGGCAACCCCATGAAGTACTGGCGCATCAGGAAGGTTCCGAACGCCGTCGGGATGGCCGGAATGATCAGCGCCAGCAGCGTGTCCGAGAGTCCTACTCCGCGGATCAGCATGAACACGGGAACTATGGTGACCTGCGCGGGCACCATCATGGTGGCCAGCACGATGGAGAACAGAGCGCCCCGCCCTCGGAAACGGAGGTGCGCAAACGCGTAGCCCGCCAGGGCAGCAGTGATCATTTGCCCCACCGCGATCAAACCGGTCACCAACGCGCTGTTCACCACCAGCGCCACGATGTTGAGCTGCTTGAACACTTGTTCGTAGGAGGCCAGGTCCGGGTTCAGCGGCAGGAAAGCGGGCGGCAGCTTGAAGGATTCCGACGGAGGTCGCAGCGAGGTGGACAGCGTCCACAACACAGGCCCCAGAACAAAGACGGACGCAATCAGCAAGACGAGCACACGGATGGCCACTGACCAGTCGCGCTTCTTCCGCTTCACCAAAGGCGCCGTGGTGGTGACACGTTCTTGAAGGATAGTCATGGCGGGCCTTACTGGTAGAAGACGAATCGTTTGCTGAGCCGGAACTGCGCGGCGGTGATGGCCATGATGATCAGGGTCAGGATCACTCCGATCGCCGAGGCCTCGCCGAATTCAAGCCGTTGGAACGCGGACTCGAAGATCACCATCACGGCTGTGCGCGTTGAGTCGCCGGGCCCACCCCGGGTGAGCACGTAGGGCTGGTCAAACACTTGGAGAGCATTGATGATCGCCATCACCGAGGCCACCAAAGTGGTGGGGCTCAACAGGGGCAGGGTGACGAACCAGTGTTTGCGCCAACCCGTCGCGCCGTCAATGGACGCCGCCTCATATGTCTCCACCGGAATGGAGGCAAGGCCACCGATGAACAGCAGGAACGAGAACCCGAAGTTCTGCCACACATAGACAAGAATCACGACGGCGGCGGACCCGGTTGGCGTCGTCAGCCAGGGAACCGCTGGGATGCCAACCAAGGAAAGTAGCCAGTTCACTACGCCGAATTGCTCGTTGAAGAGGTACCGCATGAAGATCGATACCGAGGCTGCTGAGAGGATCAACGGGAAGAAGAATGCCGAGCGGAAGAACACCCTGAGCCAGGCCGGGAGTTTCTCCTGCACCATGATTGCCAGGCCAAGTGCCAGTCCGAGCTGGAGGGCCACAGCCACCACAACAAACACGATGGTGTTCAGGAATGAGACTCTGACCGTGGGGTCCTGGACTACTTCGGCAAAGTTGTCGAAGCCCACGAATGTTGGTGCGGAAATGATGTCCCAGCGGAAGAACGCGAGTGCGATCGAAGCGACAATCGGCAGCAGGGTAAAGATGCCCATGCCCACGATTGTCGGCGCCAGGAAGGCCCACGGAAGCCAACGTTGCTGCACACGGCCGCGCTTGGAGATGTGCCCGTTCTTGTGGGCGGCTTGGCGACGGCCCGGCTCGTTCCCCGTCCCCTTTGACGTTCTGGTTGCCGTGCTCATGGCTGCCTCCTCAGGGCCAGTTCAAGATCGCGCTGCATGGAGGTCAGGGCGTCTTTGAGTTGGCGCTCATCACCGCTGACAGCCAGGCTTACGTTTTTCATAAGGGCGGTCTCGACGGCGGCCTGCTGGGGTGGCGCTGGAATGGGACCTGTGGTGGGGAACCTGTCCAGGGTGTCGTAGAAGACCTTCCAGTTGCGGGGACCGGTTCCTGCGTAGAGCTGCTCGTTGACCATGGAACGACGGGCGGGCGTGGTGTTCGGTGTGGGGAACACGATCTGCATGGCTTCACGGCTGGAGCTGAATTTCACCCATTCCCAGGCGGCGTCCTTGTCCTTGGCGGTCTTCATGATCGCGTAGCCTGCCGTGCCGAACTGGTGACGCTGGCTCCGCCACTTCGGGAAGAACTGGACGTCGAAGTCCTCTTCCGTCATCCCCGCCTCGTGGAGGCCTTGGACCCAATAGCCGCCCGCCGGCGTCGTACCTATTCTGTTGGAGGCGAAGAGGCCGATCAGGGCGCTGCCGCCGCCTTCCTCAGGCCGGACACCCAGCCCGTCCTTCACGAGCCCGCGGAGGTAGTCAAAGGATTCGAAGACGCGGGGATCATCGGCGTTGGGTTCGAGCCATTGGTAGCCGCCGGAGCGGAGGCTGCGTGAGGGATCGTTGGCATAAAAGCCGTCCCACAGCCATTCGCCGCCCGGGGACTTGGTTTCCTTGAGGAAGCTGGTGTCGTTGGCGTAGAGCCACGGCACCACCCCACCGAAGAGCCGGTTGGTCCAGTAGTACGGGGTGAAGTCCTTGGGATTGGCCTTCTTCATTGCCGCGAGCGTGTTGCGGAAGTCTGTGTGCGTCCAGTTATCGGAGGGTCGCTCCAACCCCGCTTTGGTGAGCGCAGTGGTGCTGTAATACATGTTGGCGGCGTTCCAGTCGATGGGGAGCTGGAACAGGCTGCCCCTGTACATGAACGCTTCCACCAGGCTGGGGTGGACGTCCTGGAAGTATTCCCTCATGTGGTCGGCGTCGCGGCGAAGGTACTCATCCAACGGGTGGGCGAGCTTCTCTGCGAAGAGCTGGGCGCCTTCGGTGGCAACATATACGACGTCCGGCGGGGTGCCTGCTGCAACCATGGTGAGGATCTTGGTGAAGAAGTCCTTCCAGTCCACAGCCTGGATTGCTTGGACCTTGACCTTGATGTCCGGGTGGACCTTGGCGAAAGCGTCGATGACCTTCTGGCGGGCTGCAGCATCTGCGGCGGTGCCCATGATGGCGATGCTCAGGCTGTTGTCTCCGCGGCCTGGAATGTCGGCGCCGGTCAGGCGCGGCCACGACGCCGCGGTAACTCCAACAATTCCCGCGCCGAGGGCTGTGAGGGCACTTCTTCGTGTGAATTCACGCAAAGCTCCGTTGGTTCCCGACATGTAGATTTCCTTCCCTAACACGTGTTAGGAAGCCTATTCTTGGTACTTAACACGTGTCAAGCTTCACAGGAATGTTGCCGACGTCTCACCAGCAGCCGCCACGCTCAAGGGAGACTCACACCAGCCGTCCAGAGAACTGTGGCAGTCTAGTCAGAATGAGTTCCCAGCAATTCCGCACCAGCGGGAGGTCGAGCAAACGGCCGCTACAAGGACGCGCCGCAGGAGCGGGCACAGGATTTCTGTTCTGCCTCGCCACGATCGCCAGCGCCATTGGCTTGGCTGCGACGTACTACTTCTTTGTGCGCACCACCGCGGGCCAGTTCATCGACGAGTCCGCACTGGTTGAAGCTACCGTACTGGCCGGAACAGCCGGCAGGGCCTCCACCGAATTCCTGGACATGCTCCCCATGCTCTCGCTGGCCATCGCCGCCATCATGGTGCTCTTCGTAACCATCGCCCGCCGACGCTGGACCGCCGCAGGAATCGCCGTGGCAGCATGCATCGCCGCCAACGCAGCCACACAAGTACTCAAGCTCCTCATTCCGGACCGGCCCGACCGCGGCGTCCAAACCCTGGAACTGAACTCACTCCCCTCCGGACACACCACACTGGCAGCATCCGCCGCAGCAGCGGTCTTCCTCATGGTTTCGCCCCGCTGGCGGCCCCTGGCAGGCTTCCTCGGCAGCACCTTCGCCGTAGCGACGGGGGTCTCCACGCTCATCAATCAGTGGCACCGCCCGGCCGACGTCGTGGCCGCTTTCCTGGTGGTGGCCGCCGTTATGCTCCCGGCTGGTTGGCTCATCCTCCGCACCGGCAACAAATGGAACGTATGGAAGGGGTACGGCGAACATTGGGCCGCCTCGCGACTCTGGGTATGGCTCACAGTTTTTGCCCTGGTCATCGCCGGCTTCGTGGCAGCCTACTCATTGCTCCAAGTCATGCCCGGCCTGAGCACCGACAGCACCATCGACTACTTCTGGGCCGGCACCGCCTTCATCGTGATCGCCGGATACTTGTCAGCCCTCGGCGGCACGTGGCTGTTTGGGCTGGCGGCGCGCAAGGCGTAACGGCTTTCGGTGATTTGGGCGCTTTGGGCGCACGCTGCGGCAAGTCAAAGCACGACGGCGGCGCACCCGTTCCCGCCCCACGCACCACTTGCACGACGGCGGCGCACCCGTTCACGCCCACGCACCACTTGCACGACGGCGGCGCACCCGTTCACGCCGCACGCACCACTTGCACGACGGCGGCGCACCCGTTCCCGCCCCACGCACCAGAGGTTACGGGTGCGATCCGCGGAAAAGGGAGCGCTGGCCTGGGCCTAGTCCTCCGGGCCGACCGAGTCGAAGAACTTGGGCTCATCGGAAGATGCAGCTCCGAGTCGAGCCTGCTCGTGAATGAAGAGACGATCCTCTTCAGTGAGCGCGGTGCCGCCATGGGCGTCCATAGTCTCGTCCTCCCCCGTTTCGCCATTGATGATCGCAGTGACTGTCCGCGGCACAATCATGGTTCCCGGGTTGTCTATGAGCCATTGCTGCGTGTCGGGCGAGAGTTGGTCCCAAAATTCTTTGATGTGCACAACGATCAGCACTGCCCTTCATTGGTGGGGGGGTGGATTCGCGGGAGATGCGCCATGTGCGCTGGAGAAGATACTCGATTAATCGGGGCGGAGGTCCTCTTCTAGGCTACGCCCGGCGAGGCCGATCCCACCCTGGCTGCACCAACTTTTCTGAGCATTACGTGACTGCCTGCTCCTCATGGGCTACAGTTATTCCAATCGATGGATAAACAGTGGCTAATCCCAGGAGCTTCCATGTCATCTACCTTCAGATTCACCTCGCGCCGGAACACCGCACCGGCCGCCGCCCCCGCTTCCCGCGATTTGGTGGTGGACTTCATCCGCGTAGCCTGCATGTTTGCCGTTGTTGCCGTGCACTTGCTCATGATGGGGATCAGCGTTGGTGACTCCGGCATTGGTGTGGGCAATCCCCTGACGTCCCTGAGCTGGTTCGCCCAAGGTACCTGGTTCGGCCAGGTTATGCCGCTGTTCTTCATCGTGGGCGGTTTCGCATCGCTCACCTCATGGCGCAGCCTGAAACGCAAGGGCGGTGACGGCGGCGACTACCTCAGGAACCGGGTGCTGCGACTGGTGCGGCCTACGGTCGCCCTGTACATTTTTCTCGCCATAGCGTTGTGGAGTGCGACGGCGGCCGGTGTCCCCGCGGACCTGCTCGCCGTAATCGCTGCGGGTGCCGGAGTGCAGCTCTGGTTCCTGGCCGCGTACCTGATCTGCCAGGCAATGGTTCCCACCATGGCCAAGTTTCACGAGGCAGCGCCGTACCGGACTGTCGCAGCGCTGGCCGCTGTCGCCGTCGTCGTTGATGTCCTTCGCTTGGGCTTGGAGCGCAATCCGTGGGGTTTCGACTCGAACCCGATCGGTCTGCTGAACATGGTGTTTGTGTGGGGCCTTCTGCAACAGCTGGGGTTCTTCTATGCCGATGGGTTCTTTGACCGTTTCGCCAAGTGGAAGCTGGTTGTGGCCGCTGCCGGCTGCTATGCCGTGATGGTTCCGCTCACGCATGCCGGGCCGTATCCGGTGGACATGCTGACCAGCCAGAACCCGCCAATGTTTCCGCTGATTCTGGTTGGGCTGGCACACATCCTGCTAGTGAAAGCCGCGTATCCGGTCCTGCAGCGATGCGTCCGGGTTGGCTGGGTGCAGAAAGTGATGTTCGTGGTGGGTAGTCGGGCGATGACCATCTATCTGTGGCACCTGCCTTTGATCATCGCGATGTTTGGGATTGCGCTGGTCCTTCGCCTGCCGTTCCCCGAGCCCGCCAGCACCGAGTGGTGGCTCAGCCGGCCGCTGTTTTATGTTGCAGCCTGGGCGCTGGTGCTGCTTGTGTCCACCCCGCTGGTCCGGCTCGAACTTGCCAGCACGGCGCTGGCACCGGGTGCGGTCCGGCCGGCCATGTGGCGTATTGCCCTCGGAACCGTGTTGGCCATCATTCCGCCGTTCGTGGTGATGAGGTCGGCGCTGGACGTCTCAAATGCCACCTGGGGACTTGTGCTCCTGGTGATCGCTGTGGCCATGGTGTCCGGCAAAGTCCCGGACCGGGCGTGGAAGACCCCGAGGACTATTGCAACGGGGCCTGCGGCTTCCTGACCCTCTTTCAAAGCCGAACGGCCGCAGAACAACCTGATGGGGTTGTTCTGCGGCCGTTGTTTGTTCAAAGAGGGTCACGAAGCAGCGACCTCCACGAGCAGCTATGGCAAACGGTAAAGGAACGCTGCCATGGCGTCGCGGTTGATGGGCTCCATCGGCTGGTACCAGTAATTGTTCTCCCCTAGCTGCCAGCCAGAGGAAATTCCCGCAACGCTCATCCAGACCATTTCTTTGTAGAACAGCTGGCCTGAATCAAGGTCCTTGAAAGGTGGATTCATCGGCGCTTCATAGTCGGGCTTGTTGACCAACCTGTACAGGAAGGCAGCCATCGCGTCGCGTTTGATCGGGGTCAGCGGTTTGTAGTACCGCGCCCCGCCCTCAGTCCACCCGGATGAAATGCCGGTTTCTGCCAACCATGCCATCTCCTTGTAGAACTGCTGCGTGGTTGCAACGTCCTTGAAGGGGGATTGTGCGGGAGGTGTGTAGTCCGGCGAGCCGGCCGCACGGTACAGGAATGCTGCCATTGCGTCACGGTTGATGGGAGTCACCGGTCGGTATGAGACGGATTTGTCCGCCTCTATCCAACCGGTAGAGATCTTGCGGTCTGCAAGCCAGGACATTTCCTTGTAGAACTGCTGGGTGGTTGCCACGTCCCGGAAGGGTGAAACCGCAGGCGCCGTAAATTCCGGTCCCTTTGCGCTGAAGTATGCTTTCCACTCCGAAGTCGCCCCGTTGAGCACTGCAAAACCGTTCTTCGGAACGGCCGTAATTTTGGCCTGTCCTCGAGCGGGGTGGGTTCCGGCTTGGAGCGTTTTGCCATCTACCTGGTAGTCCATGGTCTCTGACTCCGGAATGGTGAAGCGATCGTTGCCCATGTACGGAGCTTCGGCGAACACTACGGCTTCAGGCGTTACAGCCTTGTCAGCGGCAACTACAACAGCTGTCGGCTGGCTGAACATGTCCAACAGTGAGTAAGGGGTTTTGGATCCCATGACGTGCACTGAGAGTGTGCTGCCGATGTCTTCACTGGTCAGGGTATAACTAGGCGCGTTGGATACGTTCTGACCGGTGGTGCCAGGCTTGTTGCGGGTCCAACTATATGTCAAGTCCACAGGGGCCGGGCCCCACGTACCCGGGTTGGCCGTCAGAGTGCTTCCCTCGTATGCCGAGCCCGTGATAACAGGCACGCTACCAAACAAGGTCCCTGGAGCCACCTGAGCTGTCGGCTCCGAGGTTGCGGAAACGGCCGGTACGAACCTCTTGGTGGCAGTAACAGTGACCGTGATGGTGGCTTGGTAGTCATCCTCTGTCACCCAAAAACCGGGGCCGGTTGCTCCGGGAATGGGTGTCCCCCAACGGTTCCATTGATAGTTCCACGTGGCATCGTAGGTGTTGCCCCAGTTGCCAGGTTCAGCAGTCAACAACTTGCCGACAGCAGCCTCGCCTGAAATTGTGGGGGTGCCCGCTGTGATCGGTGCAGCCTCAGCAGCGAGGTTGGCAAGAGTGGCGTTAGCATCAACCAAGCCGGCTCCGCAGCCGCAGCCGTTGATTGGCCGAGCTTTGGCCTTGAGCCTCTGCTCAACATCTGCAGGCGTTAGAGCAGGCAATGTTGAATACATCATTGCTGCCACCGCCGCTACCTGCGGGGCGGCCATGGAGCTGCCCTCCATGTAGAAGTAGCCCTCGGAGTTAGGGGTAACCGAACCGTCATTGAGTGTGGACAGGATTCCGTCGGAACCGATGCTGGTCATGTCTCCGCCGGGAGCTGCGACGTCTACATTTATGCCGAAGTTGGAGTACGACGCCTTGAGCCCATCGCGTGTGCTCGCACCAACCACCAGCACATTCTTACAGTTGGCAGGGCTGACCTTTGATGCGTCGACGCCCTCGTTGCCCGCAGCCACCACAACTGAGGCGCCCTTGCTCCGGGCAAAATCTGCTGCGTTTTGGTAAATAGTGGAGCAGGGCGCAAGGCCGCCGAGGCTCAGGTTGATGACGTTCGCTGGATTCGCGTTGGCCGGGGCTCCCGAAACAGTTCCGCCCGCAGCCCAAACGATCGAGTCTGCGATGTCGGAAGCGTATCCGCCGCAGATGCCCAGTGCGCGCACTGGAACAACTTTCGCCTTCGGAGCCACGCCTGCGACGCCCTTATTGTTTCCCGCAACAGCTGCCACAAGTCCAGCCACATGGGTTCCGTGCCACGAGGAAGCATAACCGGGCCATCCGGGCTCGCACTCCCCGTAGTAGGTGGCGTCGCCCTCATCTGCCGGATTCGAATCGCGTCCGTTGGAGTCACCGGCAACGAAAGGATCGTGAATCATGTCATAGCCAGGCAAAATGTTGGCGTTCAGATCTGAGTGGTTTGTAATTCCGGTATCGATGACCGCAACCACGCTCCCTGTCCCCTGGCTGACATCCCATGCCCCGAGGACCCGCATCCCGCCGCTGGCGGCGCTGCTGTGCGCCCATTGGTAGGAGTACAACGGGTCGTTGGGTGGTGTAGCGAATGGCCTCATGATGACGTCCGGTTCGGCGTACTCAACGCTGGGATCAGCGGCTAACGCGGAGACCAGTGCACCCGCCTCTTGAGCACCGAGCTTCTTGTCCGTTTTCACCACCTCTTCACCTGTGGCAAGGGTGCGTACGGCTTCCACGGGGACACCAAGTGTTCCAGCGGCTCGGTTCAAGGATGATTTCCGGTCAAGCGATTGCACGCCCGCGCGTTCCTTGAATTTCACGATGAATTGGTCGGTGGGAAGGACCGAGGATTCGGTGGACATAGTCCGTGGTGCCGCACTGGGCACAGGTACCGGGGTCTCATCCGCTATGGCCGGGAGCGCCGGTAGGGCAGCTCCAACAATTGCGATAATGCCGGCAAGAATTACTTGAGAGCGCATACTGGCTCTCCGTCGGATCTGCATGAAACAGCGCCCTCTGCTCAAACGCCCCCAAGAGCGCGGAAAAATGGCCGCGAGAGTGCGGCCAGCATGAGTTTAGCTACAGTTTGGACTTTCCTGCGAATTCCCTGTGAGTCTCTCTCGGCTTGGCGTAAACCTTTAGCCCTCCTCAGGGGAGCAAACCAACCATTTCAGGTTTCAAGGCCTCTGCGGTGCGCTCCAAAAGGAGCAGGAAGCCGCTCCTAAAATGATTAATAGTTACGCCGGTGCTTCAGCCGCGGAATGGCGACGGCGAACACCACCGCCGCTGCGAAGCCCAGTACGCCAGTGGCCCAGACACCCGCCGACAATGAGAATGCAGCCGTTAAGCCGGACAGCAACACGGGTCCTCCGGTGCCGCCTGAGTCGGCCATGAATCGCCAGATCCCCAGAAAGTGGCTCCGGCCGTTGTCCGGCGAGAAGTCTGCACCAAGCGTCATGATGAGCCCCGAGCTGATGCCGTTGCCGAACCCGATGAGCAAGGCCACCAAGAGGAGCGGGACGAACCCTGCGGTGAAAGGCACCAAAATCAGCGCGGTTCCCATGATCAACGTTGAGGGAATGGCAACCCACTGACGCCCCTTCCTGTCCATGAGTTTCCCGGCGGGGTAGAACACCAGCATGTCGATCGCTCCGGACAGGCCGAAGATGAGTGATGCATGCGTGGCGTCGAGCCCCAGGTTGTCCGCCCACAGCGGGATGACTACCTGTCTCGATGCTCGCAATGCACTCAAGAGCAGGATGCCGAAACCAACCGTCAGGAACACACCCGCATGGGAAACCGCGACGCTCCGCAAGGTGGACGCAGGAGGCCGTGGACCGCCGTCGGATGTTCCGGGGGCGACCAGGTCAGGGATGCTGAGCGACAAAACGGCCGCGGCCATCATGCCGCCAAAGCCCACCCAATACGCACCGCTGATCCCGGCGAACTGCATGACGCCCGCACCCACGAACGGCCCGATGAAAAGGCCGATCCTGGTTACACCGCCCAAGGTTGAGAGGGCTCGCGCGCGGAACATGACCGGGACTGCCTCGGTGAGGAACTTCTGCCTTGCTAGGTTGAAGACGCTGGCCGACATACCCACCAACGTCATGGACGCGGCCAACAGCCATAGTCCCTGCTCCATTTGCGGGGCGAACGCTGCCGCGCCCAAGGCAATCGCACCCACAGCGCCGGCTCCGACGATCGACCAACGCTCACCGAATTTCTCGGTGATGATCGACGCCGGAATGTTGAATAGCCACGAGCCCAACCCGATCAAGGTCACGATCAATGCCGATACCGCCACCGATGCGCCGAGGTCGCGCGCCGAGAGCGCTATGACCGGGAGGACGGCCCCTTCGCCGATGCAGAAGAGCACAGCCGGCCCAAATGCGGGTAGGGCTACGCTGCGGAGGCTGAAGGTTTTGTCTGCTTGGGTGGTGGTCATCCCTTTCATCCTATGACCGCCCCCTCTACGTGGAGGGGCAGCATTACGTTTCACGGTTCTGCTCGAGGGCTCGCACCCTTTACCGCTGGGCGCTCCCCTTCGTTGCCGGGAGCGCACCACTTCCCGCCAAACGCACCAGAGGTTACGGGGGCAATCGGCGGGTACGGTAGCGACGGGCAAAGGGGTCGGGCGTTAGGTCGGGCGTTGGGAGTGGCTTGCAGGACTGGAAGCTCCTACCGACCCCGTGGCGCACCCTTTACCGCCCGGCGCTCCCCTTCGTGGTCCGGGTCGCACCACTTCCCGCCAACCGCACCGGAGGTTACGGGGGCAATCGGCGGGTACGGTAGCGACGGGCAAAGGGGTCGGGCGTTGAGAGTGGCTTGCGGGACTGGAAGGTCCTACCGACCCCTGTGGCGCACCCTTTACCGCCCGGCGCTCCCCTTCGTGGTCCGGGTCGCACCACTTCCCGCCAAACGCACCAGAGGTTACGGGGGCGATCGGCGGGTACGGTAG
The DNA here is from genome assembly GCF_902506065.1 of Arthrobacter sp. 9V. Classification (GTDB taxonomy): domain Bacteria; phylum Actinomycetota; class Actinomycetes; order Actinomycetales; family Micrococcaceae; genus Arthrobacter. The sequence continues at coordinate 1,019,563 of NZ_LR732912.1, read as the reverse complement.
CGACGGGCAAAGGGGTCGGGCGTTAGGTCGGGCGTTGGGAGTGGCTTGCAGGACTGGAAGCTCCTACCGACCCCGTGGCGCACCCTTTACCGCCCGACGCTCCCCTTCGTGGTCCGGATCGCACCACTTCCCGCCAACCGCACCAGAGGTTACGGGGGCGATCGGCGGGTACGGTAGCGATGACCAATGGGAGAGCGCGGAAGTGGGTGCGCGGGAGTTCGAGAGTTCGGAAGTTCGGCCGGATGCTCGCAGTTGTTGCGGCTCCGGAAGGCCGGAGCCGCAACAACTACATGCGATGTGAGATTACTTCCTTGGCTTAGCGGCGGTTAGCCACTGCCTTGCGGCGACCGAATGCTGCCAGCACCAGCCCCATCAGGAGCAGGGCTCCTGCGATGAGAACCCACTGACCGTTCAGGCCCGTGTTAGCCAGGGTGTTGGCACTTCCGACGGCGGTGGAAGCTGCCGCGGTCCGTGCACTCTGGTGGGCGCTTTGGACCGCCACGGTGCTGGTTGTGCTGGTTTGGGCGGCAACACCAGTGTTCGTGGTGCCCACAGGAGCGTTGATTCCCGTTTCTCCACCAGCGTCAAGACCACCACCAAGAGGCGGGTTGACGGCGGGCGGGTTCACAACCGGAGGAGTAACTACCGGCGGGTTAACCACAGGAGGAGTAACTACCGGCGGGTTAACCACAGGAGGAGTAACTACCGGCGGGTTCACAACCGGAGGAGTAACGACCGGCGGGTTCACAACCGGAGGCGTAACCACAGGAGGAGTAACAACCGGCGGGTTCACAACCGGAGGATTCACCGTGCCCGTGGATCCTCCTCCAATTCCCACCGAGGTGGAACCAATGGTTACCGGAGCCGTGATCGGAATGATCAGTTGAGTGCCGGAAAGGATACCGTCGCTGCCGGAGGTGGTGCTGCCGGACGTGGTGCCGGTCGGAGCGGTTCCGCCGGTGTTCGTGGCGGAGGAGTCACCGAGCACACCAGCCGAGGTGGAACCCAAGTCGATCGGCACAGTCACAGGAGCAACAACCTGGGTACCCGAACCAATGCCATCCGAACCCGAGGTGGTGCTGCCCGACGTGGCGCCGGTCGGAGTGGTTCCGCCGGTGGTGCCGGTCGGAACGGTTCCGGTGTTCGTGGCGGAGGAGTCACCGAGCACACCAGCCGAGGTGGAACCCAAGTTGATCGGCACAGTCACAGGAGCAACAACCTGGGTACCTGAACCAATGCCATCGGAACCCGACGTGGTGCTGCCGGAGGTGGTGCCGGTCGAAGCCGGAGCCGAAGACCCGGTGGTACCGGAAGACCCGGTGTTCGTGGCCGAGGAGTCACCCAGCACACCAGCCGAAGTGGATCCCAAGTTGATCGGCACAGTCACAGGAGCAACAACCTGGGTACCCGAACCAATGCCATCCGAACCCGAGGTGGTGCTGCCCGACGTGGTGCCGGTCGAAGCCGGAGCCGAAGACCCGGTGGTACCGGAAGACCCGGTGTTCGTAGCGGAAGAGTCACCCAGCAGCCCAGCCGAGGTGGAACCCAGGCTGATCGGCACAGTCACAGGAGCAACAACCTGGGTACCCGAAGCAACACCATCCGAACCCGAAGTCGAAGCACCGGAAGCGGAAGAAGGAGCCGTAGTACCAGCAGATCCAGCCGAGCCGGAGGCGGTGGAACCGGAGGTGGCGGATGAGTCGCCGCCGACACCCACGGCAGTGGCTCCGATGTTAACAGGGACCGAAATCGGAGCCACTACCTGAGCGCCGGACGCGATACCCTCTCCCCCCGACGTCGTTGCCTGCGCCGGAGCCGCAGCCGGAACCGCAGCGGGAGCCGGAGCAGGAGCTGATGATGTAGCAACCGTGTCGCCGAGTACACCGGCGGAGGTGGCTCCCAGCGTGACGGGAATAGTCACCGGCGCAACTACTTGGGTTCCCGAGGCGATACCGTCGGAACCGCTGGTGCTGGCTGCCGGCGTCGAACTTGTTGCCGCCGCAGGTGCGGGAGCGGCAGGTGTGGCTGAGCTCGCCGCAGTGGAGCCCCCCAGCAGACCCACTGACGACGAGCCCAGGTTTATGGGCACCGTTACCGGAGCGACTATCTGCGTTCCGGAGCCGATGCTGTTGGAACCGTTGGTGCTGGCAGCTGGAGCAGAAGCACCTGAACCTGCAGCAGGTGCCGGCGCGGACGTCGTAGCTGCTGAATCCCCCAACAGTCCAAGTGAGGTTCCGCCGAGGCTGATCGGCGCTGTTACTGGCGCCACCACTTGCGTGCCGGACAGGAGCCCGTCCTTGCCGCTGGTGGTGTCCGCGGCGTTTGCCGCGGTGGCGCTGAGGACGATCATGCCCCCGGCAAAGCATGTGCCGATGAGGCACTTGCGTATGGTCGTGTTCATTGTGATTCTCTCCTGAAGACGTTGTTCCCATGGGCGTCCGAGTGACGGATCGCCTGAATGACCGTCTGCCGCGAAGAGCTGCGCGGCTGGTTTGGGAACTAGTCAGGAGAGGAGCCGGGATCGAAGCACACCGGCTTTGGATGTTGTTCATCGCCGGCCGTTGCCAGGCCGGGAAGAGCGTCGACGGGAATGATCAGGGCGCCCTGCAAGAATGCTGCTGCCGGGCTTGGCGGACCGTTTTGGGAGCTCCCGGAACCAGCCCCCGTGAGGCTACCGGGTACTGCGGCGGGGTCGGATGGCAGTTCCACAGGCGACGCGGGATCGGCGGGTGAGGAAGTGCCGCCGAACACCGCGGTGATCCCGGTGGGACCGAAGTTTCGAGCGGGGTTCAGCAACGCTGACACGCCGGCGTTCACCCCTGGCGCCGTGGCGCTTAGGCCTGGTTTGCCGGTCTCAAGAACCGTTGAATTTACGACGCCGGTAGTCGCCTGAGCGCCGGCGTCCGCCGTGGCGGGGGCAACAGCAGCGTCATTTCCGGAAGCCCCGGGAGATGCAGGTGCTGCGACGGGAGCTTCAACTACCGGAGGAGCCGGCGGGACAGCTACCGGAGGAACTGCCACCGGGGGAACCGCTACAGGCGGAGCCACGGGTTCGACGGGAGTCAGCACGGTGTCCACCACGCCCACAATCGGATCCACAATCGGGGTTACCACGTCCGTGACGGGTTCCAGCCGAGCGGGTTCCAAAATCTGATTCACCGGCGGCACAACTACGTTGACGGTGTGATCCACGGTGTTGGTGACAGGTGCCACCACCGTATTCACAACCGTTCCAGCAGTGTCCGGCGGGACCACATGGTTGACAACGGGCACTGCTGAAACCACCTGATCAACGTTGCCGCCGACGTGTTCCACGAGGGGTGTCACGGCAGGTAGCTGAACGTTGATCTGGTTGGTGGGTACTAGTCCCTTGACCACGTTGGGCAGCGGCACGTTCGGCACCGGAATACTCACGGATGTTGAGGACGTGACACTGCCCAAAAGGGTTTTGTCAGTAGTTCCGGTATCCGCACTCGCTGCGGTTGCGGAAAGTGCCATCCAGATTGCGGTTCCAGCACCCGCGACCATGACTGAGCGGAGAATGCTGGTAGCACGCGGGAAAACGCGTGAACCCTTCATCTCGACACCCCCAGGTAGTCGCGAACCAATGGTCGCCTTCATCCTAGGACGGGTTTAAGCGATTCGTCCATGGCTGGGAGTAAACAAAATGACAAATTTGTCAGGAACCTTGTTTTATGAAGGATAAGAGCCGGTCTTTCCCGGCCCGAAGTCCGGAGTGCCCAATGAAGAACGTCCATGTGTGTTGGTTTCCTGAAGCCGCTTGATGAACCAGCGCGATTGTTCCGGGCCATAGGGCAGCACGGGAATGGCCTTTGTTGCGTCGGAAGGCATATCGCGAATGGACTGCGTTGCTTGCCTTACCGCGGTGCTCATGGTGTCAGCCATGGTTTTGACGAACTCGTCGCTGGCAGGTTCACCGTGCCCCGGGACCAGGAATTCGTACCGGTGGCGCAGGGCCGAGATGTGCCGCAGGGCATCGGCCCATTCCTCCGGATACGAGTCCTCGAACGAGGGGTGCGCCCCCTGCTCTACGAGGTCGCCCACATACAGGGTGGAGCTGGTGCCAACAAGGAGGTCGCCGTCTGTGTGGGCCCGGCCCAGGTAGAAGAGCGTGGCTGTGATGCCGCCGAGGTCAACCAGGACAGGCTGGTCGTGGACCAAAGCGTTGGGGACAACGATGTCGACGGCGTCGCCCTCCCCCGCCGCCATCTCGGGTTCATTGGTGGCTACGAAGCGTCGCTGGTTATCGGCGTCCCGTTCGATGGTTGCCGCACAGTTGGCGTGCGCCCAAAACTCCGTGACGCCGTCGTCGGCAAATACTGCGTTGCCGAAGAAGTGGTCGTAGTGGGCGTGGGTGTTCACCACCACCAGCGGAAGCTGGGTCTTTTCGCGGACTGCGGCGAGGATCTCCCGGCCTTGGCGGGGGCCGCAGCCGGTGTCGATGACCATGGCGAGCTCTGAGCCCACCACAAGCCCGGTGTTGAGTAACGATCCCTCGGTTTCCAAGACGTAGTTGTCCGGTCCGAGTTCTAGCCAAGCTGACAATTCGTGCTCCGTATCCACTGCAATCCGGCGATGTTCAGGCCTCTACTCTACCCACGGAAACCGTGCGGATGCTGGAAGGCAGGCGGATGTTCGTTAGCGCCGCAGCAGCCTGAGCTTTCGACCCACACGCACCAGCAAGGACGACTTCAGGGTCTGAAGCTCGTGGTGAAGGTGGTCGCGTTCTGCCTGGAGGTGGTCGCGTTCCGACTCTTTTGCCGCCAGCGATTGCGTGAGTTGGTTCAGTTCGTCCCGCTGCCGATCTCGGTCCGCTTCCGCCGCGCCAAGGCTTCCACGGGTGTCTTCCAGCACGTGGGTCAGCCCATAGAGCTCTACGGACTGGTGGCCAATGTGCAGTTCGTTGTTGGCCGTCAGCCGGGCCACAGCGGGGTGCTCACCGGATGCGAGTTCCAGCAGGGCCGGTTCCGGCGTGACCAGAACCGGCGCCTCCGGCTGGGCCCCTTTCAGGGTCTCGACGACGGCGTCCCACCAGTTGCGTTGGAAGTCACGTTGCCCAGGGCTTTGTTCCTTCAGGTAGGAACGGATGTGGTGACGGTCCGACCAAAACTGATCAACGAACACGTCGAACTCCGGAGTGGCCAAGTGCCGCAGGGACCGCATGGTGTGGCCGAGTCCCCAGTTGGCCAGTGCGCCGCCGATGCGCACCTCGCCGTAGTAGTCAACAGCGATGCCCAGGCAAGGAACACCTGCCGAGAGTGCGAAAACGATGGGGTGGTACCGGCTAGCCACCACAATCTCGGCCCGCATGGTCAGCGACGCGGACTCCTCTGCGGACAGCTGGCCGCAGACCATCACGTTCTCAGTGGTCATCCTCTGCCGGATGTCCTGGTGCATCTCGATGTCGATGTCTGCTTGGCCCGGATGGGACATGTGCGGGATCATCACCACGTCCAGATCCCCGGCGTCGGCAATCCTGTCCAGCACCTCTGCCATGCGCTGGTTGAAAACGTCCTTATCCATGGCTCCGGTGCCCGGCGCGAACGTGGCTACCAGGAAAGGTCGGCCCGGTTGTGGCTTGTACGTTGCCTGATCCAGCTCCAGAGCGGCGGGAAGGGCGTGGTCCACCTCAAAGAAGCTCGCGTCGTCGAGCGTTAAGCCAGCCGGAACGTCAGCGTTCCGCATCAGTTCCCACGAGGTTTGTTCGCGGACACTGGTAAGTGTTGCTGAGCGGAAAAGCTCCACTACGGTCTCGTGGTCCGGGCCTGTGAGGACGGGCCCAACCGTTTGTCCGGAAATGATGAGCGGCTTACCTAGGGCCTTGGCGATGGCGCCCACTGCTGCCCGTTCGTAGAGCAGCCAGCCGTAGGGGGAGGTCATGTTCCCGCCGCCGGCGATCACCACGCCGTCGCAGGTCTTTATGGTCTGGATGAGCGCGTGGACCTGATCCTCGGCGGGCAGGGCACTCATGTCTCCCGCAAGGATGGCCCGGATTTCACGTAAGTATGTTTCGCGCCGGTGAGGGGGCCACGGGAATTCGAGCGTCTTCACGGACGAGGTGCCAAAGATCCGGGTGCTCTGCTCCGGGTCCCGGGACAACAGCACGATGTCCGAAACTCCCCTGGCGCGCAGTTCGTCCACCACGGCATGGGTCATGGCTTCGTCGCCCACGTGATAAACGGGCTGGCCAATATCTCCCAGAACTACAACTCGCACGACACTCCGGTGGTAGAGAAGCAAAAAACAGCTTCCAGCGTACCGGGTTATTGGTGAGCGGGTAGCTCAAAGGGAGGAATCAGGATCCGATACTTGCTCGGAATATCCCGAGCCCGGAGGTAGATCCGGCAGGAAGCAAATCATTTCCGAACGTCGAAAAGACTACGTACCGCCCATCGCCGGACATCGACTGTTGAATGTGCCATTCGTTCACAGCATCACCGGACGGTGTGGCACTGACCAGTCGCAAACTACCCGTCGTCATATCGCGAACATACACGTCTTCAGCTTCCTTGCTCTCACCAGTGAGCATGTCATAACCGCTGGCAATGAAGCTCACAAAGCGTCCATCATCTGAAATGGAGGGGCCAAAGGACCAGTCGTTGGCGGGTTTACCCTCCGGCGGCACAGAAACGGTCCTCGTCAGGTTCAAGACCATGTCCCTTACGAACACGTCGTTGGTGTCTTTGACCTCTGCTGGTTCATCCCCGTCGAGGTCTGAAGCGAAGGAGCTGAACGCAACGTACCTGCCGTCTCCGGAAATCGAAGGAGCATACGAGGAGCTATCTGCGACTCCACCGCCGGGGTTTGCGGAGACAAGCCGCGTGGTGCCGTGCTCCAAGTCGCGTACAAACACGTCGCTGTAGGTGGCAGGCGAATCACCTTCCGCCAGATCATCGCTGGATGACGAAAATGCTACGAATCGCCCATCTGCGGACATGGAAGCAGAACTCGACCAGCCGTTACTTGGTACACCTAGCGAGGTCACTGAGACGAGACGTGACGTCTGCGTGGCGGTGTCCCTAACAAACACATCGCTTGAGGAATTGGCGTCACCGGCCACTAAATTCTGGGCAGTTGAAGTAAAGGCAACGAGCCGACCATCGGCTGAGATCGACGGGCCGATGGACTGACCGTTACCTGCAGTGCCCGTCGGGGTAGCTGAGACCAAGGCAGTGTGGCCAGCCACCATGTCGCGAACAAAGACATCGCTCAACTTACTGGAATCTGCCGGAACGAGGTCTGAAGCTCCGGAGGTAAACGCGATGTAGCGGCCATCTGCTGAAATGGACGGTTCATGTGACTTTGCATTTCCAGTGGCTCCCGAAGGAGTGGCAGAGACCAAACGAGTGACACCAGTCTGCATGTCCCGCACGAAGACATCCTCCACGTCATTGCTGTCCCCGCCTGGCGCCAGATCGGGAGAAGCAGATATGAAAGCTACGAATCGACCATCCGCGGACACAGCAGGTGTGGCTGGCATGTCTACGCCAACTGTGCCTCCAGCCGTTAGGTTCACCAGATCGATCGTCCCCTGACCTGGCACGGTCGGTGTTGGCGTTGGCGTTGGTGTCGGCGTGGGGTTGGGGTTTGTTGGTTCGGGTTGGATGACAGTGGTGCCTTGGCAAGGGTTCGCGGTGAACAGGGGCCATGATTTTGTGATGGTGGCTTCCCATTCGCCGAGGTTGAAGCCCATGATTTCGATGCCCGCGGTCACTCCGAGCCGGCCTTCGACGCCGAGTTCCAAGGGGCAGGTCCAGGAGAGGGGCTGCCCGCTGGCGGCGGTGACGGTGATGGTGGTGGTGGCGTAGGGTCCCATTCCGAACGTGATCCCGACGATGCCGTAGAGCTTGATCGTGGCGTCAAAATCCAGGGACGCCCGCGCGGTCAGGGATGCCGAGGCTTTGTATTGATTCTGGATCCCTGCAGTGGAGGGCTTGTCATTGACCAGGTTGAACGAGCCATTGTTGTATTTGAACCCGTGGTTACTGGAAACCGTCTGCGACGAGGAAAACACCACCTGCGCGTTCCCGTCCAGGGAGAAGTTCGCATTCATTACTGCCTCGGCGTTGACTGCCACCGGGACCGGGCCGGCCATGAACGTGAACACTGCGTTTAGCTGACCTAGCTTGGCGGTCACCTGGCCTTTCAACGATCCTTCTGCTGCGACGGAGTTTTCGGCTTTGATCGAGGGTGTGATGACCACGGAGACTTCCTTCAAGCTCAGGAAGGCGGTTTGTAAGGTCATCTTCGCGGTGGCCTTTGCCGTGACCGAGGACTTCAACGTCACCGATCCGTCGCCGGTCAGGGGTGCGCCGGGTTTGCCGAACTCGCCCTTCACGGTCTTCTTGAACGTCATCGACTTGTTGAACACATCGGCTGAAGTTTCCGCGAACGGCCGCGCCATCTCCTCGCCCGGTGCTGGGCCGGTTCGTGTTGCGGCAGGGGCGGCGTCAGGTTCAACCACGACGTCGGGCTCCGGGACGAACTCCGAACTCACCGGAGTGGCGGCTACTTCGAGCAAACCCCCGGTGGAGACCACCGCTTCGGGCAGGGTAGCGGGCTTGGTCTTGACCAGGGTGGTTCCGCCCGGATCCCTCACTACCTGGACCACCCGGACCAACAACCCGTCCGGGGTGCCGGTAGTGACACCGGAGACCAGCACGTCATTGGGTTTGATGTCCGTGGCCTGATCCGAGGGAAGGACCACGGTGTTCGCGCTGACCTGCGCGGTTTGGAGTTGGGCTGGTTCCAGGATCTCAACATCCGGGGCCACCGTCACCGTCCCGGCCGCGGGATTGGCCGGGTCCGCAGGTGCTTTCTGCCCCGCGTACCGGTAGAGGAACGCGGCCATCGCATCACGGGCGATCCCGGTCAACGGCCGGTACTCCCGCACACCATTACCAACATCCCAGCCCGTGGAAATCCCGGACCCGGCCAGCCAGGTGATCTCCTGATAGAACCCGCCACCAGCCGGAACATCCGCGAACGGAGACACCGCGGGGGCTGTGAACGCTGGCTTGTCCGCGTACCGGTACAAGAACGCGGCCATCGCGTCACGGGCGATCGGGGACAACGGCCGGTACTCCCGCTTCCCGCCACCGAGAGCCCAGCCCGTGGAAATACCCTCCGAGGCCAGCCAGGTGATCTCTTTATAGAACGCAGCCCCTGCCGGGACATCCGTGAATGGGGACACCGTGGGCGCGGTGAACGCCGGTGATCCGGCATGACGGTACAGGAACGCGGCCATCGCGTCCCGGGCAATGGACTCTAACGGACGGTACTGCCGCACCCCGGACCCGGCATCCCAACCCGTGGAAATACCCGACGCCGCCAACCACGAAATCTCCGTAGCGAACTGCGATTCGGTTGGGACGTCAGAGAACGACACCACACTCTCCACCACCGGATCCGCAGCCACCGCCGGCGGCAGCACCACCAAACCCGGCCCCACCACCAACACCACCACAGCAACCAACCACGCCACACCACGACGAAACACCGCAACCCCCACACATTTTGAAAGTATTCAGGACTAAAGAAGGAGCTGCCATGGACGGCGACACCTGGAGGTACGAAGCGGCCGGCACCAGATTTTTGGTGCCGGCCGCTTCGCTGGAAGGGAACTAGCTTGGATTGAACTTCGAGTTGTAGCGGTACATGAAGGCCGCCATGGCATCTCGGTTGACCGCGTTCAGAGGACGGAAGGTTTTACTGCCGTCCCCTTCTGTCCAACCTGTGCTGATGCCTTGGGCTGCCAGCCAAGTGATTTCCTTGTAGAACTGGCTGCTGGTGGGCACATCCGCGAAGGGTGAAGTAGCCGGCGGAGTGAACGCCGGTTTGCCTGCCAGCCGATACATGAAGGCTGCCATCGCGTCACGGTTGACAGCCTGAAGGGGACGGTAGGTTTTGCTCCCGTCGGCTTCGGTCCATCCGGTAGAGACGCCCTTGTCAGCCAGCCAGGTGATTTCTTTGTAGAACTGGCTGCTGGTGGGCACATCCGCGAAGGGTGAAGTAGCCGGCGGAGTGAACGCCGGTTTGCCTGCCAGCCGATACATGAACGCTGCCATCGCGTCACGGTTGACGGGTGAGAGCGGCCGGAAGGTCTTGGAGCCGTCCGTTTCCGTCCAGCCGGTGCTGATGCCAGCCGTGGCCATCCAGCTGATCTCCGTGCTGAATTGCCCGCCGGCGGGTACGTCGGCGAAGCCGGTTCCGGCGTTGCCTGCTGTGGCGAAGCTGAGAGTCCCGATGTCAGTGTTGGTACCCACTGTGGTGGCAACGGTCGAGGCAGCCCCTTCGGTCTTCACGTTGCCGGAGAAAATGGTCCCCAGGGAACCTGAAGGACGGGTAGGAATCATGTTGGCCGAGACGAGGTAGCTTCCTGTGCTGAGCCCTGTCACCTTAAACGTGCCGTCGGCGCTGGTGTTGGCACCTCGGGTAACCAGCGAACCATCTTTGGTGTACACGCGGACAGGAACGTTATTCAACGGCTGGCCATCCGTGCCCACAATCTTGCCCGTGAGCGTGCCTCCGATCTTCGCTGTGGTGGTTAGCCCTGATTTGGCTTCACCCGTAGCCACTGTGACCTGTGTTGCCGAAGCGGCGCCCAATGACTCGGCCTTGTCCTTGTAAAAGGATGCTTCCAAGTCGGTGCTGAGGCCGCTGGAACGGTTGAACTCAATGGAGTAAGAGCCGGCGGGAAGGCGGTTGAAGGAGAAGCTTCCGTTGTCCGCCACCGCAGTCTGCCCCATAACACCGGAGCCACCAACGAGTGAGGCGTATTTGTATTGGCTGGAAGAGCCCGCTGGAATAGCCAATGTTCCCGATACCACCGCGCCGGAAACGAGGGTCTCGTCTGAAACCGACTGAATCTGCCCGGTTGTGACAGTCACGGCTGCAGACGAGGCTGCATCCAACTTTTGGCCGAGCCATTGGTGTACCAGGTTTTGGTCTTGTGCTGTGTAGTCCAACTTGTATGAGCCGGCGGCCAGGCCGCTGATGTTGAATGCCCCGGTACTGTCCGGTACGGCGCTGCCACCATAAGCCTTGGTCTCCGCGTTTGTTGCCGTTACGCGGACTCCAGTGACAGAGAAGCCTGAAGGCACTATCACCTTGCCCTTGACTTGGGCCCCCGCAAGCAGCGTCTGGCTAATGCCTGTTACCGGGACAGAGGGCGGCACCTCAATCGGAGTGGCTGTTGCAAATGTTGCCCCTTGAGGCCCGTAGTAGGCATCTACAATCGGGCGGAAGTCTCCTCCGCCGTTCCAGTAGAAGTTTGCCTTGTAGGTAGCGGGCTCGAGTCCACCGATGCTGTAGTCGCCGTTGGCTTTGACGAAACCGTATCCGCTATAGCCGGAGGGTACGCTCGAGAGACTGACAACAATCTTTGTGACGTCCACGCCGCCGGGAACAGTCACTTTTCCGGAGACGATGCCGGCCGCTGCCAACGTGATGTTCTGGCCCGTGACATTGCCTTGTTTGGGAACGTTAACCAGCGTCGCTGAGGACCACTGCTTTCCGCCCAGGAAGCTTGAAATGATGGGGCTGGGACTGGAATCCTGGTTTTCGTTACCCCAGTAGAAACTCAGCCGGTACTGCCCGGCAATCATATTCGCGAGCGAGTAGGTACCGTCTGCTTTCAGGGAAGCCCTGTAGGTGCGATATTCACCCTCCCGCGAGGCCTCCACAGTGATCTTTGTGGCATCTACGCCGGCAGGGACCGTCGCCTTACCGCTTACGGTAGCGCCGGTGTTCAGGACTGCGGAGACATTTGCTTGTGTCTGCCCTGCGGCCAGCGTAATTGTCTGGGCTGTGGATGCCAATTCCTTATCGTCATACCATTCCACAACATTGACCGGGATCCCACCGCCTTCCCCGTAGGCACTGAACTGGACCTTGTAGTTACCGGGTGCCAACCCGTCCAGGGTGTAAGACCCGGAACCGCTCCATATCCGGGTTTCGCCTACGTACATATCGTCCTTGTAAGCGTCGACGATGATCATGCTGGCGCTCAGACCAGCCTGCATTTGCACGCTGCCGCTAATGCTGGCAGTTCCAACAGCGACGGCGGCCGGCGCGCCGAGGAACGATGCTGCGAGGAGTGATAAACCGGCCACGGGCACAAGTAATTGCCGCGAAAGTTTGCTTGGTTTCAAGAGTGCCCCCATATATTTGGTTTTCGACGCCGAGTCAAGTCAAGTTGTTGCGTCAGCCACATGCTATTTCTTATACGGCGGGCCTGTCGATCATGGGGGAAAATTGTGCAATCATTACGCCGCATTCGGGAGTCAACTTCCGGTAATGGTCGGTTGGCACTCATTGTTGTGACGTTATTGGTCGCAGCACCATTGTTTATGCTCCCCGACGGGCTCTACAGGTTCGTGCTGCCAAAACTTGCCATTTTGTTTCTCGCGCTGTGCCTAGGCCTCCTGGTCCCCCCGACTTCCAGACTGGGTGGTCCTGCATCGCTGACTCTGGCCGCCCTGGTAGCCAGTTATGTCATTGCCGCACTGAGTTCGGCGGATCCGGGAGCTGCCCTCCTTGGAAGGTGGCCGCGGTACGAAGGTCTTCCCGTCCTGCTGTTGTATGTGGGTCTATTGGTGGCAGGTGCGAGGATGCTTAGTGGTTCTTCGGCTTCGAAAACCAGGCGGTATCTGGTTTATGGACTGTGCTTCAGCATGCTCATTCTGGTGCCCATTGCCGTAGCGGAAGCCGCTGGTCTCAGGCCCCTGGGCGGGGGCGACGATATACGTCCGGGAGCCACCTTGGGGAATGCCACAGATTTGGGCTTGGTGGGCCTGGTGGCGTGCTTGCTGCTTCTACCCTCGGCGCTATGGTCCAAGAATAGATTGGTGCAAATAGGTGCGGCTGCGGCGGGGGTTGTGACGGTGGCTTCCGGTTCACGCGCTTGCATCCTTGTTGTGGTTCTTTGCGGAATTGTGCTCATCGGGACTAAGGCGTGGCAGTTGTTCACCTCCGGAAGAAGGGTTCAGGCCATTGCTGCTGTAACAGGATTCTTGATCGTCGCTGCAGCTTTGTCATGGTCCATTCCTTCGGTCGCGGAGCGTTTGTTTAGCACAGGAACCGTTACTGGTCGCGTGTACCTCTGGGAGGCATCCATCCAAGCTTTGTCCAGCAACGCATTTTTAGGGCTCGGCGCAGGACAATTCGTTGATGTATTGCCTTCCCATCTCTCTGACGCATTTGCCAAGAACGTGGGAACTGAGTTCCCGGCGGATAGCCCGCATATGATCCTGTTGCAGTTGACCAGTGCCGGGGGACTGCTGTTCCTCCTTGCTGCCGCAGCGCTCATGGTGATAGTGATCGCGGTGGGAATCAGCCGTATCCGCGCCAAACCAATGAACGAGCACAGACTGTTTCTAGTCGGTGCCCTGACAGCTGTATGCGGTTACGGATTCGCCCTCATGACCCACTTCACCTCGCCCGGAACAACCGCGCTGGTGTGTGTTTTAGCGGGCGCCATCCTTGGCAGGTCTCCCGTCAGAGAGGAGACCACAGAGGCTCGTCCGGGGAGAGTTCTTCACACCACACGCCTAACCGCGGCCGGGCTGGCACTGGTGGGAGCTATCGTCGCTGCTGTTGGGGCGAGTGCAGAGTTGCCCATGAAGATGGGAACTGACTTGGCTGCCAAGGGCGGGATTTCGCAAGCGGCTCAGGCATTCGAACAAAGCAAAGCCATACGTCCCTGGGACCAGGACGTCGATCTTCTTGCCGCACAAGCGTTCGCTGTCCGGGCTGTTAAGGGCGATGCCACAGCGGGAGCCGCCGCAGTCACGTGGGCGAGCGCCGCCGTCGAGCGTCATCCGTCCTCTACGGAGGCACTTACTGCACTGGCCATCGGACAGCTGGGGACCGGCGATGTTGAGGCCGCCAGGAAAACCCTGGACAGCCAGATTGACCGCTCACCCTGGACGTCAGAGCCCTACCTGCTCCGTGGTCTGTCCAAAGCAAGCGAGCAAGACCTGTCAGGGGCCCTCGCCGATCTTGAACGTGCGGCAGCCCTGACGCCGAAGCCGGAACGAGCGCTCGCAATCCTCTCCGAGCTGTACGTTGTGGCTGGTGAGCCGGAGAAAGCCGCTGAAGTAGAGGGCCGGCTGGCCCGGCTTCGGTAGCACCTCAAGAAGCGGCCGGCTTTGGTTCCTACCAAGGCCGGCCGTTTTGGTGCAACGGGCCACTAGTTTGCGTTGAACTTCGAGTTGTACCGGTACATGAAAGCGGCCATGGCATCACGATTGACGGATTCGTTAGGCCTATACGTTTTGGTGCCGTTGTCCTCGGTCCAGCCTGTGGAAATGCCGGTGGCGGCAAGCCAACTGATTTCTTTGAAGAACTGCCTATCCGGCAAAACGTCAGAGAACGGTGAATTCGACGGCGGGGTGAAGTCGGGGGATCCGGCGAGTCGGTACATGAAGGCAGCCATTGCATCGCGGGTGACAGACCCGGCTGAGCCGAACAACAGCGCCCCGCCAAAGCTGACGTAGCCCTGGCTGATGCCCTCGTCGGCCACCCAACAGACTTCCTTGTAGAACATGGATTCGGCGTAGATGTCCGCGTACGGCGATTCGCTGGGTGGTGTGTATTCGGGTGAGCCCACCAAGCGATACATGAAGGCGGCCATGGCGTCGCGGTTAATGGACTGAAGGGGCCGGAACATGCTGGTCCCGTCGGGCTGGAGCCAGCCAGTGGAGATGCCGTTCTCGGCCAGCCACGTGATTTCCGTGTAGAACTGCGAATCAGTGGCCACGTCCGTAAAGACTGGAACATCGGTGTCTGCAGCGGTTGCTTGGACTCGGCCCAGGTTCGAACCTAGGGTCACAGAGCTCGGCTGCGCCGAAGCTGATCCTGCGGCCAGGCCGGAGGACGCGATGGCCAGGGCGATCACGGCAGCCGCCACTCCCGCAGATGCAACTCTCATGATGGAGCCTTTCGCTTTCTTGACGAGTGCTATGGAAAGCGTAATGTGCGTGCGTAATTCCAGAACCTGTTGCTTCGCCGGTCATTGATGCCGTGTAGTTGGTTTTCTGAGTGTTTTCTGGGTGTCGCCGGTGTGTGGGGGTTGCGGTGTTTCGTCGTGGTGTGGCGTGGTTGGTTGCTGTGGTGGTGTTGGTGGTGGGGCCGGGTTTGGTGGTGTTGCCGGCGGCGGTGGCTGCGGATCCGGTGGTGGAGAGTGTGGTGACGTTCTCTGACGTGCCGGAGTCCTCGCAGTTCGCTACGGAGATTTCGTGGTTGGCGGCGTCGGGTATTTCCACGGGTTGGGATGCCGGGTCCGGGGTGCGGCAGTACCGTCCGTTAGAGTCCATTGGCCGGAACGCGATGGCCGCGTTCCTGTACCGTCATGCCGGATCACCGGCGTTCACCGCGCCCACGGTGTCCCCATTCACGGATGTCCCGGCAGGGGCTGCGTTCTATAAAGAGATCACCTGGCTGGCCTCGGAGGGTATTTCCACGGGCTGGGCTCTCGGTGGCGGGAAGCGGGAGTACCGGCCGTTGTCCCCGATCGCCCGTGACGCGATGGCCGCGTTCTTGTACCGGTACGCGGACAAGCCAGCGTTCACAGCCCCTGCGGTGTCTCCGTTCGCGGATGTTCCGGCTGGTGGCGGGTTCTATCAGGAGATCACCTGGCTGGCCGGGTCCGGGATTTCCACGGGCTGGGATGCTGGTAACGGGGCGCGTCAGTACAGGCCGTTGACCGGGATCGCCCGTGATGCGATGGCCGCGTTCCTCTACCGCTACGCGGGCCAGAAAGCACCTGCGGACCCTACCAACCCCTCGGCCGGGACGGTCACGGTGGCCCCGGACGTTGAAATCCTGGAACCGGCTCAACTCCAAACCGCGCAGGTCAGCGCGAACACCGTGGTCCTCCCGTCGGATCAGGCCACGGACATCAAACCCAATGACGTGCTGGTCTCCGGCGTCACCACCGGTACCCCGGACGGGTTGCTGGTCCGGGTGGTCCAGGTAGTGAGGGACCCGGGCGGAACCACCCTGGTCAAGACCAAGCCCGCTACCCTGCCCGAAGCGGTGGTCTCCACCGGGGGTTTGCTCGAAGTAGCCGCCACACCGGTGAGTTCGGAGTTCGTCCCGGAGCCCGACGTCGTGGTTGAACCTGACACCGCCCCTGCCGCCACCAAACCCGGCCCAGCAGCGGGCGAGGAGATGGCGCGGCCGTTCGCGGAAACGTCAGCAGATGTGTTCAACAAGTCGATGACGTTCAAGAAAACCGTGAAGGGCGAGTTCGGCAAACCCGACGCACCCCTGACCGGCGACGGGTCGGTGACGTTGAAGTCCTCGGTCACGGCGAAGGCCACCGCGAAGATGACACTACAAACCGCCTTCCTGAGCTTGAAGGAAGTCTCCGTGGTCATCACACCCTCGATCAAAGCCGAAAACTCCGTCGCAGCAGAAGGGTCGTTGAAAGGCCAGGTGACCGCCAAGCTAGGTCAGCTGAACGCCGTGTTCACGTTCATGGCCGGTCCGGTCCCGGTGGCAGTCAACGCCGAGGCTGTAATGAATGCGAACTTCTCCCTGGACGGAAACGCCGACGTCGTGTTCTCCTCATCCCAGACCGTCACCAGTAATCACGGCTTCAAATACAACAATGGCTCCTTCAACCTGGTCAACGACAAACCCACCACCGCCGGAATCGAAACCGAGTACAAAGCCTCCGCATCCTTGACCGCAAAAGCATCCCTGGATTTTGACGCCACCATCAAGCTCTACGGCATCGCCGGGATCACCTTCGGCATCGGCCCCTACGCCACCACCACCATCACCGTCACCGCCGCCAGCGAACAAAACCTCTCCTGGACCTGCCCCTTGGAACTCGGCGTCGAAGGCCGGCTCGGAGTCCTCGCAGGCATCAAAATACTCGGCTTCGACCTCGGCGAATGGGAGGCCACAGCAACCAACTCATGGCCCCTCTATACAGCAAACCCCTGCGAAGGCACGCCAGTCGTCAAACCGTCCGACCCAGTGCCAACCGGCGTCATCGGAATAGCCGCGGGGATTGAGAGCGCTTTCGCCCTGAAGGCCGACGGGACCCTCTGGGCATGGGGTTTCAATGCCTCTGGAAATCTGGGGACTGGCTCGGATGCATATGCCACCTATGTACCGGCTCAGGTTTTGGGCCTTCGTAAGGTGACGGGTGTCGCAGCGTACGGATACAACGCTTACGCGCTCAAGAGCGACGGATCCGTGTGGGCTTGGGGAAGCAACTATTACGGCCAACTCGGCAACTCAAATGGTGGGCAGTATTCATCAGTTCCGCTCGAGGTCCAGGGCTTGAACAGCGTCAGGAGTATCGCCACTAACGGAAACACAGCCTACGCGTTGCGCTCGGATGGCACTGTTTGGGCATGGGGAAACAACACTAAGGGCCAGCAAGGGCAGGGGCACACCTTTGGGACAGGCCATACGCCCCTTCAGGTGCAGAGTCTCACGGATGTCACCCAAATCTCGGGAGGCGGGAGTTCGGGCTACGCGCTCAAGAGCGACGGTTCAGTGTGGGCGTGGGGATACAACGGGGAGGGCCAGCTCGGCAACGGAACCACCGTCGACTCCCCGGTCCCGGTCAAGGTTTCTTCGCTAAACGGCGTGCTGCACATTGTGGGCACCAGTTATGGCGCCCTTGCCCTGCGCGACGATGGAACCGTCTGGGCTTGGGGGCACAACGGGCTTGGCCTATTGGCAAACGGAACTTATCAAGGCTATAGCGATGTCCCCGTTCAGATACCTGGGCTGAGTGGAATGGAAAACATAGGAGCAAGCGTTTATAGCGTCTTCGCCTCGAACGGTGCAGATGAGTTCTGGGCATGGGGCAACAACAACTCAGGAGAACTGGGAGACGGGACCCGCAACACTACCAACGTGCCGATTCGCGTACAGCAGCTAAGCGGCGTCCAGTTTGTCACTGGAGGTCTTTACACGTCTTATGCCCTTACCAGCGACGGCAGGCTCTGGTCCTGGGGAGAGAACGGTCTAGGACAGCTAGGCAACGGCGCAACTAAGGACTCATACGTTCCGCAGGAAGTTCCGGCCTTCTGATCAAGGGTGCATGGGAATCTAGCCGACCCGCTCAAATACCATGGTGGCCTGAATACGGTCCCCGCCGCCGATCACTCCTTTACTCCCGCTGCTGGCAGTGGTGATGGTGTGGAGCCGGTAGCCCTTGGCGGCTTGATCGTTGATGGCCTTTTCCAGGGAGGGAAGGTTGCCCGAGCCGGCGCCCCACATCTTCTCTTTCAGGATCACCTGGAGAACTACGTACTGCTGCATTGCACCACTTCCTTCTGTTGCTGGCCGGTTGAGGTTGGCCGGTTGCGTGCAAGGCTACTCGACGCCGGCGGGGAACCTTAGGGTTTCAGCCCGGTTCGCGCAGCCCGGGTCACGGGTGCATTCTTGCGCCCTTCACAATCCGGTCAACCACGTTTTTGGGCCCGCGGAGGGCAATTCCCACCAGGTCAAGGTCTTGGGCCGCCACTGCCGCTACCGCTGCCCGGTTCGCGTCGTCGTGGCCGGTGGAGAAGAGGTCCCGTGTATATAAGGCGAGGGGGATCTCCCGAGCAAGCGCCCGCTCCCGTGCTGCCGCCAAGAGTTCCTGCCCGGCGGTGAGGACCAGGACGGGCTGGCGAAGCATGGGAAGGTAGCCGTTCCCGTCCCGGTCCTGGTAGGGCTCCCCCGTCAGGCCCGGGGCGCTGGTGGCGATGGCACTCATGAGGAATGCTGTCACGTTGAGCTCTTGCCATGGGAGGAGATCGTCAGAGAGGACCACCACCACTTTTGTGTCGAAGCGAACGGTGGTGGAAGTAGGGGCATCAATGGTTGTTGTCGCGTTTTCTTGCATGAACCCAGCATGGCCGCGGGCAGGAGCCGTGGTCTTGTACATTTCTTGCATGGGTAACTCAGTGCAGGCGTGGCATCCGGCCGTGCCGTATGTACGCGAGGTACTCCACGCAACGTTCGAAGATCACAGCTACCCGTCCCATACCCATGAGGATTGGACTGTGCTTCTGATCGATAAAGGCGCAGTCACTTACGATCTTGGGCGCACCGAGCATCAGGCCGTTCCCGCCTCAATCACCCTGCTGCCCCCGCATGTCCCGCACGACGGTCGCTCCGCCGTCGGGGGTGAATCATTCCGTAAGCGGGTCCTGTACCTGAGCGAAGACTGGCTGCCCGCGAAGGCGACTGACGCGGCAGTGGCGCAACCACTGCTGTTGGATCCGCAGACCGTAGCAACCGTGATCGGCATCCACACGGCGCTGACCTCGCCGGCGGATGCGATGGAAGCCGAATGTGGCGTTCTGGCTCTCCGCGAATCCGTGCGATCACACTTGGGAGCGCCGTCGTCGCCGGCGCGGGACGCTCCCCTGGCCCGCCGGTTGCGCGAGATGCTGGATGACCGCCTCTTTGAGTCCTTCACTATTGCCGAAGCAGCTGAGCTACTTGGTGCCCACCCGAGCCATTTGGTGCGCGCGTTTTCCAAGGCTTACGGCATCGCGCCCTACCGCTACGTCACGGGTCGCCGCGTGGACCGTGCCCGGCGGCTGCTGCTGGACGGCCAGCCGGCTTCCGTTGCCGCTGTTGAGGCGGGCTTCCATGATCAGTCGCATCTCACCCGGCATTTCCGACGCGTCCTGGGCACAACGCCGGGGGCATTCACCCCCTGACGGGTTCTGGCATTGCGGCTATGACCGGTCGTGAAGAGTTACGTGGTAGCCGTCAGGATCGGCGAAGGTGAAGGTGCGGCCGAAAGGGCCATCGATTGGGTCCGTGACAATGGTGTGGCCGTCGCCAACGAGAGCGTCGTGAATGGATTGGACATCTGTAGCGTGCAGCCAGATCGCTGCTCCGATGCCCGGCTGGTCAATCGAAGTCAGGTCCGTCCCGGGAGCAATGGTTCGGAGTGCGAAAGCGATTGGCTTTGTGTCGAAGACGACGGCGTGGGGCGGCCCTGCTGGTGAGCGGACAAGGCCGAGGTACTGCTCGTAGAACGCTTGAGACGCGTCCAGGTCTCGCGTTTGGAGGGAGATGAAGTCAGGGCCGGTGACGGGCATGTGATGCTCCTTCGATTTTATTGTCAGTTATCTGACACGCACAATCTATGTCAGAATACTGACATGAGTCAACGCGGGATCGACCTCACTACGTCGTTGGGGTATCTGCTAAAAGAAGCGTCCAGCGCACTTCGCGCCTCCATGGAAGCAGCACTGCGGCCCCTGGGAATGACCATCACCCATTACTCCTGCCTGGAACTGCTGGCGCAGCGGCCCGGCCTGTCCAACTCCGAGCTTGCCCGGGGAGCGTTCGTCACCCGACAATCCATGAACGTCCTGCTCCAAGCCCTGGAACGCGACGGCTACGTGACCCGCCCGGAGGAGGCCCGTGTTGGTAAAGTCCTACCCGCGCAGCTCACGCCGCTGGGTCGCAGCAGCCTCGCAACGGCGAGCGCCGCGGTCCGCGCCGTCGAGAACAAAATGCTCGCCGGCATGACGCAAAACGAACAAGCCACCGCTTTCAAGGCGCTGCAGAGCATGATTCAGTCCTTGCGCGATCACGACGGCGACGACACTCAGGACGTAACTCATGAGCATCAGTAGATCCATCAAGCTCGGCGTTGCCGCAATCGCAGTAGTGGGTCTGCTGAGTGGCTGCACCACGGAGAACCAGACCACTCCCCCGTCACCTGCCGCCTCCAGCACACCCTCGCGATCAATGTCCGCTGCGGAGGCAGTAGTAGCCGAGGTCCCGGGGGCGAAACTTGAAGCGGCGCGGGCCTGGGACGGCACCACCGCGTACGTCACTGCAACGCTGTCCGTGACGGAGGCCTTCACCGGTGACGCGGCTGCTCTTATCGACTACTCGTTGGCGCAGCTCGCCTCCCAGGACGAGGTGGACCGGGGACGCTTTGTGCGCTTCAGCTTCGAGGCGCCCGGGCAGACTTTGGAGACTACAAAGGCGCTCCTTGCCTCCCTGAGCATCGAGTCCACTCAGTACGCCGGTGGTTCCTCGCTGGAACTTGCCAACCAGGACATGGACGACCGCTACGGCACGTGGCCCGCAGCGGTACCCGACCTCCCGGCGTCGCTCATTACAAACTGAATCCGGCGGATGGATTGCTGTGCCCATCGCAGCCTCCCCTCTTCACGCTTAGGGTTGAAGGTGCCCGGGACAATCCCGGGATACTTTGGGGGATTTGATGCGCAGTAGGGCTTTACGACGTCGGCACCACCGACTGCTTTCAGGTACCGCCTTGATGGTGCTCACCGCAGTTACGGCCGGAGGGCTTTCCGGGTGCCGGGTTGAAAAGCGGCCGGCGCCGCCCTACCCGGCAGTGGAGTGGCAGGGCGCAGCGCCGAGTGGACCGCTTGAGTCCGATCCTTGGGTACAGGCCACCCGCAAGTTCCTCGAGGCCGAGGCTGTAGCCCGCAATATCAACGATTTCTCCATACCTGAGCTGGTCAAAACTGCCAGCAGGGACGCGCGAAGCCGCGCAGCAAGGCCAGCGTTCGAGGACGTCAAGCAAAGACGACGCCCGGACATTCTTCCCGGCCCAACACCGTTCCTTCCGCTTAGCGTGACGCCCAACTTTCGAGGTGACCCGGACCGGGCAGCCGTGAGGGGTTGCAAAGCGTCTGAGTGGTCCTCGGAGGAGGGCAAGGTGCCCGCCGAGTTGAAGGGCTATGGCGTGGAGTACCGGATGGAGCGGCTGCCCGATGGAACCATGCGGGTTGAGTCCACCGCCGGGATCTCTGGTTCGGAATGTTCGGACGTTACCCTTCCCATGGCCTTGTTTGTGCCAGCGCCTGAACCGTCGGACGTTACTGACGTCAGGGACATCGTCATAGCTGAGCGGACCGACCTCGATCCTGCGGGTTCGTGATGGGGCGGCGTCCAGGTGTGGGAGTTGGTCTTTTGTTGCTTTGGGGTGCGTTGTTGGCCGGATGCACGGTGCCCGCCGACAATTCGGAGCCTCGTCGCAGCACTTCCGAGGCCGAAGCTGACATCGCCAAAACACCCGGCGTTACAGCGCGCATAGGCAGGGCATACGACGGTTTCACCCCATATCTTTCCGTGAATGTGGAGCTCTCCGAAGCTTTCACCGGCGATGAGGCAGCCCTACTGGATACCGTGTTGGCCCAGGTCTGGTCCCAGGACGAGGACGCACCGGAAAAGTACGTCACGCTGGGAGTGAGCGGTGCGGGCCATACAGCAGAAACAACATCGGCCGCCCTTTCCAGCCTTGGGATCAGCTCGCTGAAGTACGCCGGCTCGGCGGTCAGCTTGATAGGGGCCGATCTTGAGGCGCGATACGGCGACTGGCCTTCGGCTGTGCCGGGCGGCTGAGGCGAGGAGCGCCACATAGCCGTCTCCTTGGCTCCAACCCTCCCGCAATCCGAGCGAACGTTCGAGCCCACTGGTCGACCAACAGAGTGACCAGTACGAGGATCCGTTACCGGAGGGTGGCAGTTATGGCTGCATGAGCCCGCTTGCCCGGGTCCTGACGCGTCTCCACGTCGATCACCTCGAAACCCGCGTCGCTCAGCAAGCGCCCCATGTGCTCCGGGGACCAGTAGTACGCCATTGTAACAGCGTGTGGGAAAGAATCACCCGGAGACCCATCAAAGAATCCAACGAGTACTTGCCCGCCTTGGGCAAGGGCGCGAGAGATCTCCCTGAGCACCAAGGACAACTCATCGGGTTGCACGTGGATGAGGGAGTACCAGGCCAGCACACCATGCAGTGATCCATCTGGTACGTCTAGGTTATGGAAGGATGCAACCCGAAACGGCACTTCGGGAAAGCGTACGCGGGCGCACTCAATGAATTCGGGAACAAGATCGATTCCTTGCACAGACGCCCCGCGTTGATACAGGAAGTCGGTCCAATGACCGGGCCCACACCCGGCATCAATCAGTAGTCCGTCGATACTTGATGCCCAACGTCCGATGCGTTCCCGATCTTTCTCGTGCATGTCCTCAACGGAACCAAGAATGCGCGTGTACTCTGCGGCCCGCACCCCATACGCGGCTCGGATGGATTCGCTCCCCATACTGACGAGCGTATCGGTGAAAGAACAACCCTGAATTTCCGACCGTCGGCGTCCGCTCCTGGCTCCTCTCATGGTTCATGGCGGCTGGTGTGGTTCTCTGGGTGATTGGGGCCATGTCAGCTCTCCGGGATTTCCGGCGGGCCGGCAGGTTCCTTGACCGCACGGCAGAACGGGGTGCCAAGGCACCACCAGCGTGACCAGTACGCGGATCACTTACCCGACACTTAGGCCTCCCTGTGGGCGTGCGAGTGCTGATTCCTCCCTTTGCCATCACTGGACTTCTCGTGTGGCTGATGCGGGACGTCTGGCACATGTTCTAAAGGTCGATGGGCGGGGCTGCAAAGTTGGAAACTAGCTCATAATGCCGGGGCTAAAGCCCCAAAATGGGCGTGCCAAAATATGCCACACAAGCCGCACGCAAAGGATCCCTTACCGGTCAGCTGCGCTTTCAGGCCCCCTCTGCCGTGAGTGTTCGGGCTTTTTTGTCGAACGAGAGGAGTGCGCCGGCGATGAGTACTGGTGCAGCTGCTGCGAGGAATCCCCATTGCAGTGAACCGGCGAGAACCAGCCCTAGCAAGGCTATGGAAACGGGTTCCAGAATGACTCTGGGCAGTTCAAGGACGGAGCTTACCCGCCCTAGTAGGTGGCTTGGAGTGCGCGTTTGAATGAACGTTGGGAGGGCAACATCTGTGCTGTAGGCGACGCCTACCCCGACCAGGGCAAGGATGGAGGCGGCTACCCATGGTTCGGTGGTCAGGCCTAGGAGGGCAAAGGCGATGCCTTCCACCAGTGTCATGGAAATGATGAGTAGGCCCCACCGTTGGGGAAGACCGGTCACGGCCGCTGCCACGGTTCCGAGCAGCTGCCCCGCGCCCCATCCGGAAACGAGGATGCCAAGGGCAATCGGTGAGTCACTAAAGGAGGTTGCCAGCATCGGCAGTCCGATGGCGAAGAGGCCGCTGTAGCTCAGCGTGGCAGCACTGATAACCAGAAGGACGATGCGGGTCTCGTGGGACCGTGCCGCGTGCTGAAGACCCAAGCCAATCTCGCGGATGACTTCAGTGGCGCTGCCTGATCCACTCCCGATGGGTCCACGGGGGATGTTCAGCGATGTGAAGGCTGCAAACGTTAGCGTTAGGGCGTTAACGGCAATGGCCAGTCCGGCACCTCCCCAACCGGTTAGGACGCCCCCAACCATGGGGCCGGCGATGAAAGCAGCCTGCGCGACGGCTCCTTGAACTGCGTTGCCTTGCGGTAGGTCCTTTCCGGGGAGCAGGCGTGGGAGCACAGCTTCACTGGCAGGGGCAAAGAACGCCGAAGCAGTTCCCGTGATAGCGGACAGGACGTACAGTTGCCACAGTTGCACCGTGCCGGTGAAGCTAAGGGTCGACACTAATGCCATCGCACCGGCACGCACCAGGTGACACACGAGCATGACGCGGCCCGGCGAGAACCGGTCCGTCAGCGCACCACCCAGTAGCAGCAGCACTCCTCGGGGTATCGCTTGTGCCAGCAGCACACCAGCAAGGGCAACAATCGACCCGGTTTCACTAATCACGAGCCAAGCCAGTGCAATGGAGAATGCAGCCTCGCCTGCCATTGCCAAACCCTCACCGAACAAAACACGACGGAAATTTGGGTACTGCTTCAGCAGGATAAAAGGGCTGCGCACGTCACTCCTGCGGGTTATAGGCTGGGGTCACAAGAGCCACTAGCCCCGGCCCTGGGTCCCCATCCCATTCCCGGTTGCAACCCGTCACATAACCCGACGATTGCTGTCTGCGGCGCTGCTAAGTTACCACGAGCAGGAGAGAGCTGCCCCAACGTCCCACTCTAGGTCGAGGCACCTGTTAGTGACGCCCGTAAGCCGATCCCTTGCCGTGCGCTTAAACGCTCGGTGGACCACCGCCTCACGGGAGGACCGGAGCTATTTACGCCCACGGAAGGGCAGCGACGCGTTTACCGCGAGGAAAGTAAGGACGAAGCACCCGGCCGTGAGCAGGCCCGAATGGGGAGTGGTTACGTCAAAGGGAATTCCGTCTATTACGCCAACTTGGCGCTCCGGTATATTGAAGCCGGAAATCAGGAGCGCAGCTCCGGCTGCCGCAATGAGAATGTACACCCACCAGTTTCCCAGCCACCACCGGCTCAGCCGGCGGTTCAGGCGAACAGGAAGGCCAAGCGCCACGCCTGCCCCCATCACGAAAATGGGCCCGATCATCAGGAAAATGACCGTGCCAAGGAACTCATATCCAGGGCTCGCGGCCATCATGCAGACGAACCACAGAACGGTAAGGAATGGATACGCGATGGCCAATTGACTGATCGGGGCGATATCGGGCATGTCTTGTGGTCGTACCCAAGCGCGCGGTGGCTCCGCTTGCGATTCCACGTTCACTCGCAACCGCGCATCTGCGTGTGTTTGTTCCCCATCCCGCAATTATGCCGGAGAGAAGTCCCCGTCGCTCAGCGCCGGTGTGGCTTCTAAGAATGGCAGATAGCGTCTCAACTTAAAGACAGCCGCCGTCCGGTAAAAGATGCCCCAGCGGGCAATAGGCTACTCGAGGAGAGTCTTCACTCGCTCGACATACTGCTGGCACAAGAGTTCGTAGTTCCTCTCATACCTGTCTAGATTTTCGGATTCGTCGGGCGGCAGTGTGAAGTACTTCCCGATTTCGAAAACTGACGTGCCGTCATCCGCAGTATGCACAGCGTACTGGAATCGCGCTGCCGGATCTTCGTCCCCCATATAACGGGTGATTGCCAGTTCGCATGGAATCTCCTCCATCACTTCCACTGCGGACACGTTTTCGACCCCGGCACGCACCGAGATGAATACCTGAATCTCACCGAGACCTTCCACGTCAGGAGCACGAAAACCACACACAACGTCCGGTGAAAGGAGTGGACCTTTCTCCGCTGGTTTGATGAGGTCCCAGATCAGCTCGGGTGAGGCCCGGATCGCGGTGGACGCTGACACGAAATACACCGGGGCTTCGGTCAGGGGCGACGTTACTGCTGATCTTTTGAACCAAGGACTCATGGCGTGAGTGTATCGACACGGGGGACCAGTAAGGAGCCCCCTTGGTTCTTCCGGAGTGAAGGTTCTGGTCCCATCTGCGTCCGGTGATGGATCCTCTTCCGGCCGGTAGCGCCGAAGCAATTATGGAGGTGCCAGCGCGAGTGGAAGAGTTCCGTTAGGCCACAAACGCAGGTGGATGGTTTGTACGTATAAGGTCGACGTCTTGAATTTCTGGTCTCCAGATGAGTGCAAGCCTTTGTCCATCGGCAATTATGCTCAACTCCACGCTGTCTCCCGTGCGTACGGGTCCAACAGGGCTAGCGAATCGATAGAAAATACCAAAGGTGCTTGGTTCTCCCGACACGCCGTCGGCCTTTAACCAGAGGATAACGCCAGCGCGGCCACCGGACTTACTTACAACCGTGGCTCTAATTTTCCGCCATTGAACACCGGAGGCGACGAGTTTGCGGGCTGCG
The DNA here is from genome assembly GCF_902506065.1 of Arthrobacter sp. 9V. Lineage (GTDB taxonomy): Bacteria > Actinomycetota > Actinomycetes > Actinomycetales > Micrococcaceae > Arthrobacter. The sequence goes on along the minus strand of NZ_LR732912.1, from coordinate 992,976 downwards.
GCAAAATCGGTGAGTTCCGTCCACAGCGCGAAAGCGATGGCGAGCGGTGCCACCACAAGAAACACCGCAAAGAGTATGGGGTTTGGATGGCCCGCATCATCGATCCCGTCGAGCCAGATATCGTGAGGATCAGATGAGGCGACGTTGATCCTGGCGTTCGATCCAACCGGCGGCAGGGTGTTGCAGTAAGCACTAGTTTTGGCGACGCCGTGCAGCTCTTGCCCATCTATGGTGTAGCTCATGTCGAGTTGGCAGGAGGCCGTGCGGCTACGCGGACTTTCCGTTTGTGCCGTAACCGTTCCCTCGATTGTGGTGTAGGTGGCCGTTGCATGATTGATGCCAGCAATTACGCTCCAACCTAGCAATGCGGTGACGGTTCCGATGACCAGTATGGCTGCGGAGCGCTTTATCAAAAGCTTTCTGCGAAGTCGACTGCCTTCCCAGGCTGGCTGTTCGCGGTCGGGCAGGGGGGAGGCTTGAAGGCGTGTCTGCTCAGTTATCTGTACCCAGTGGCTCCCTGAACCTTGGGATTCCGAGTTGATCAAGGTGTCCGGTTCTTCCCGTCGATGCACAGCATTTCCTCCAATGGAGTGCGTCCTGGATGCATCAGTGCGCGTACAGCACAGGCCCCTTGAATGAAATCACCCTACCGGGAGCGCGGGCGAGCGTAACTATTACACGCTCTAGCGTGGCTGCCCGTAAGCCGGTCGGTCACCGGACGCTCTGGCGCACGTTCAAGGATCCCCTACCGGACGCGTAAAGCGTCCGTTGAGCCGCCGGCCTTCGGGCATGCGTGCACAGAATCTAAGGCGATTCCAGCGACCCGGACATAGGCCATACCTGAACGGAATCAGAGCCCTCTCCGTGTAACCTCATTTCATGCTTGTACAGGTCTAGGAGGCATGCGTGGTTCGAGCGGAAAACGGGACTCTCTCGGGGGTTTTGGAAGGAAAGAAGCAGTACCAGGTTCCGCTCTACCAGCGCGTGTACTCGTGGGGGAAGAGGCAACTCGACCAGCTATGGTCAGACGTCGTCGAATTGGGACGAGTTCTTGGCGAGGATCCGAAGGCTTCGCACTTCATAGGTTCCCTGGTGCTGGCAAGCAGTCCTGATTTCGGCGCTATCGGGGTCAACAAATTCCTTGTCGTGGATGGCCAACAGAGATTAACCACGCTGACTCTTCTCTTGGCGGCGCTCCGCGACCATTTGATTGAGACCGGCGATACCGATCGGGCGAACGGTATCGACGCGCAGTACCTAATCAACCTCTTCGACAGCGGCAAGCCGCTCAAGGTGCTTCCAACCCAAGCGGATCGGTCCGCATATGCTGCGGTGCTGCATCGTTCGCCTCAGGCTGGCGGGGAGGACGCAGTGGGAGAGGCTTATCGGTTTTTCCGGTCCAAGATCGCCGCAGCTGACGATCCGGACGATCCACATGACCTAGAGATGCTCGAAGCCGCCGTGGTCCGCGGTCTCGCACTCGTGGTTGTTACGGCTGAGCCGTCCGACAATGCGCATCGCATTTTTGAGTCTCTGAACAACACTGGGCTCCGGTTGACCCAAAGTGACCTACTGAAGAACTACCTGTTCATGCGGCTCAGTGACCGTGCGGAGAGGGTTTATGAGAATATTTGGCTTCCGTTGGAGAAGAGGCTCGGCTCTGAAAATCTCGAGCTTCTGTTCTGGTTGGACCTCGTTCAACGAGACGAACGTGCGAAACAAGCAGACACATACGTCGGACAACAAAAACGTTTTGAGACTCTCAGAGGCATCGACGAGGTCGAAGCTGAAGTGGTCCGGATCGCCGAGCTCGGTGATGTGCTGGCAACGATTCTCGCCCCTGAAGGAGAGAAACACCCAGAGATACGTCGGCGCTTGACCAGGATCCGGGCGTGGGGGTCCACGACCGCGTATCCGGTGGTGATGCAGATCCTTACTCGGCGTGCCGCCGGTAGGGCTGGTGACGACGAAGTCGTTCGCGCTCTGACGTATCTAGAGTCATACTTCGTGCGGCGCGTCGTTATTGGGCGTGCCACAGCCAACCTTAACCGCACTTTGCTCCAGGCCGTGGGTGCGATTAGCGACTCCGACGCAATCGACAATGCACTGCGCGATTACCTGTCCCGGGGCCGCAAGTACTTCGCAACCAACCTCCAAGTGCGAGAAGCCGTCACGACAATTGCGTTCTATTGGCAAGGCCGCGGCCCGCAGAAAAAGCTCATTCTTCAGTGGCTTGAAGAGGCTTACCGGCCGAAAGAAATCGTGGGAATCGACCCTAAGCGGCTGACCATCGAGCACGTTTTGCCGCAGACGCTCTCGGCGTCGGTAAGGGAGACATTTGCTGAGGGTTTCGGTGCCGACGCTGACATCGACTACGAACATGAACGGCTCGTGCACACGCTCGGCAACCTCACTCTGAGTGGTTACAACAGCGAACTAAGCAACAGGCCATTCCACGAGAAGCGTGAGATGCTTGCCCAGAGCGGCTTGTTCATGAACCACGAAATCGCTGAACACGCTTCCTGGGGTGCTGAGGAAATCAACGCCAGGAGCTGCGCTCTTGCCGAAAAAATCATTGAACTGTGGCCGGGCCCTGATGAAAACATTGCGACTGGTGATGATGAGCCGTCGGCGCTGAGAAGCCAGATCGCCGGGATACTCGCTGAGATACCGGCCGGACGCTGGACTTCTTACGGTGACGCGGCCATCGTGGCCGGCACCTGGGCCCAGCCTCTGGCTGCGATTGTCGCGAACCACCCGATGCCCAACGCTTGGCGAGTCCTGCAGAACGGCGGGACTATATCTCCCGGGTTCCGGTGGACGGAACCTGGCCGGAGTGATGACCCCCGCGTGATACTTGAGAAGGAGGGGCTCCGGTTCGACGCACGAGGACACGCCGACCCTGCGCGGTTCATGGGTGCTGAAGAACTCGCGGATGCTGCAGGTCTTGACGTCGACGAGGATGCGATCACCGCACGACGCACGAAAACGCTGCCGCAGCCCAAAGCGGGGAGACGCATATCCGTAAGTGACGCCCAACTAGAGTTCTTCGAGCGGGTGCGCGAATACGGGCGCTCGAATGCACTGACCATCAAATCTTGGGGGAAGGCAGGTGCTCGGAACTGGTACGACGTCAGAATTGGCGACCCACGCGGCCTAATATCACTTGCCGTTAACTCTCAGAAAAAACTGGCCCACGCATCGTTTTGGATCCACGATGACAAGTACCTCTTCAACGAGTTACTAGCCCGCCGCCAGGCGCTCGAAGCCGAGCTAGGCTTCGACTTGGAGTGGGACGACAAACCTGGTCGCAAAGCATCCTCGCTGGGAATCACACGTCCCGGAAACTTCTTAGCTGCGGACCAATCGCAAGAACTCGTCGAGTGGCTAGTAGCAAAGGCAGAAACGTTTGCGCAGGTATTACCGAAGTTCCTATGAAGCGTGGCGCTCAACACCACGCGAATGAGAGCAGACACTCGAAAAAGGTGACCGGAAGTTTGTCCCGTCCTGCACTTGATGCCAGGGCCCAAGCAATCCACAAACCCATCAACCCTGACGGTGGAGACGCACGCTGGAGGACCGGCTAACGGGCGCTGCTTTTAGGGTTGGACGGACGGCGTAATGGCAAAGTTGATGGCGGACTCAACTGCATCGCGGTGTGCGTCGGTTGATTGATTGAGAAGCGACTGGATGGCTTGAATCAGTGCCACGAGCGCAGGTGCCCGGACGGCTGAGAAGCGTCCCATCGAAGTGGCGAGCGATTCAGTGACGAGGACGTCTACGTGATCTCCGTAGGCGCCTGAGTGAGACCCGTGGGGAGCTACGCAGCTTCCTCCGATCGAGATGTCACCCAGGAGCGCCAGCAAAGGTACGCGGATCTCGTCTGTGACATCGCCCGCGGCAACTGCTGCGATGAAGGGCACTGCATAGGCTGTTGCTTCATAGACCGTGCCCTGGTGGCAGATGTTGCAGTAGAGCCCGTCACCGATTGCGGAGAATGGTCCGGACAGATCCTCGTTCGAACGCACCACGTGGGAGGACAGCAAGATTCAGGGCTTCCACATGAAAGGGAACCGAGAGGCAATACAGTTTCACTCATGGCAATTTGGGACCCGGCCGACGAGCTGAATCATCCGATGGACTTTCTCTTGGTCCAGAACGGTTTCATCAATCTATTCCATCAGCAAGCGATCCTCGACGAAACAATGTCGTGGCTACGAAACCACCGCTACAAAGTCGTTCAAGTTGACGCTGCTGCCTGGCAATCCCGGGGTGACCTTCACCAAGATCTTGCCCGTGCTCTGAATTTCCCGGATTACTACGGCTCGAACCTGGCTGCTCTAAACGACTGCCTCAGCGACGTGGCCGTTCAAACCTATGGATGGACGGCCACGGATACCGGGCTAGTTCTCGTGATTGACGGGTATGAAACCTTCGAAAGCAAGGACGCATCTGCAGCCCATCACCTCTTAGACATCTTCGCGAGGCAAGCGACTTATGCCGCTCTTTTCGGTCACCGCATGATGTGTCTGGTTAGAACCGGGGACCCAGAGCTGGAAATCCCTCGGGTTGGTGGCCTTCCTGTTGCTTGGAATCATCGTGAATTCCTTAAACTCCGGTGAGGGGGCCTTCAATGGGCCAACAACGGCGCCCTGTTACCGTGGTCAATTGTGGAACCACTTAGAGCTGAGCGCCGTGTCATTGATGCTGCGGAAGCCTTAGCGCGAAGCCTCGGAGACAACGACAATCACACTGTTGCGGCAGCGGCAATGGATGTTGACGGACGCATTCACCAGGCAGTGAACGTCTACCACTTCACCGGTGGTCCGTGCGCCGAGCTCGTTGCCCTGGGAGTTGCGGCCGCTGCAGGAGCAAAGCAGCTTTTGACTATCGCCGCTGCTGGTGACCGAGGGCGAGGTTTGATTCCTCCATGCGGCCGATGCCGACAGGTTCTCCTCGAACATCATCCGGATATTCTTGTCGCGGTCCCTGCGGAGAAGGGCCCTGCCGTTCGGCCCGTCCGCAAGCTCCTGCTCGATACTTACTTCTACCCAGATGCTCAGGGGCGCCGTATCTTCCGCTTCAACAAGCGGTATCACGACGCCGTCATATCAGGTGAGAAGACCACGACCATCCGCTGGGATGAATCAGTAGAGGCGGGGCCTGCGACGTTCGTTTTCGAGGACCATCCCGAATTTGCGCATGTTGAGGGAGAGATCATCTCTGTCGGGCAGACAAGGTTGCAGGATCTCGATGCTGAGCGCGCACGCGGACTGAAAGCCCACTACCCATCGATGCCCGACGACGCTGAGCTGTCGCGCGTCTCCTTCCGCGTTCATGGTGTCCGGTAGAAGATCCCTTAGAGGCACGGTTTCTGGACGCCGGGTGATGATGAAGTTCCTTGCGATCTAAGCGGGCCTTTGAATCAGGAGAGGCTTGGAGCCCTGCTCGCGCAGGGCCCCCGGACTCGGCCTGACTCGAACAGGCTGCCACCCTCTCCATCTGGGTGCGGTCATCCGGAGCCAGCGCACCTTGAGCGAGGACAAACCCATTCACTCATACTGCCGTGCGGGGTGCTAGCCAAGACACGATAGTCACGACAGTTGAGGTGATGTGCGGCCGACGTCGATCCGACGCGCTACACCGCCCGTTCAAAGATCCTTTACCGGGCGTTTGGGCCGTTGCAATCCCGGCTCTCGTTCAGTCAATAATTGCAGCGGTTGCTTCGAGCTCCACCAACTGGCCTTCGTAGCCGAGCACCGTGACTCCCAACAGTGTGCTGGGCACGTCGTGCTCGCCAAAGGCTTCCCGAACCACGCCCCAAGCCGTGACCAGGTCGGCCCGTTCGGTCGATGCCACCAGGATGCGAGTGGAGATAACATCGCCGATGCCGGCGCCGGCGGCTTCCAGGGCAAGGCACATGTTCTCAATCGCCTTTGCGGCCTGTGCCGCGTAGTCCCCGATGCCTGCGGTCGTACCGTCCTTATTCAGCGGGCATGATCCGGCTAGAAAAATGAGGCGTGCGCTGGCGGGAACGGTGGCCGCATATGCATACTCTGCGGTGGCGCTGAGGGTGTTCGTACGAACGAGGGTAACTGCGCTGGGCATGGGCGTCCTCTTGTTGGAGTGCACTGGCCAGTCCCACCCTATCCGTCCTGATACAGAGACAAACTTCTAGGACCGTATGCCGATCCTTCACCGGACGCAGATAACTCGCTGAAGTCGTGCACAACGCCGCAGTCCATCCGACCAAGTTCAACGTACCGTGTTCGGAGTTGCATGGGGGACTTACTCTGGCACGTAAGGAAGGGTGTTCACCAGGCGTGCAAGTTCAGCCTGAACCCGTCGGACCTCTTGGGACTCAAACCCAACACGCGTGTGAAACTCCCGTTCATCGAGAGCCTCCAGGGTCTCGCGCAAAGATCCCCAAAATATTTCAAGCTCATCTACGGTTAGCGTCAGCCTGACTTCCGCTACAGGTACTACCTCAGGATCAAATTCCAGCTGCATAGTTCACTTCCAAAATTCCGGCTAGGGACGTGAAGCAATCGTAGCCATCTCGTTGCTGCCGAGCTTCAGCCCGAAGGCGTACGAAGTTGGGTTTTCCGCGTCCGGTGAAGGATCCCTGACCGGGCACTCGACTAGGTTGCTGTTGACTGCATGGGGGCGTGTCATTTACCGAAGTAGGGGCCGCTGATCGGTATACCGGGGCGGAAGATTCAGGTTGGCGCGGCGCAGCTGCGCCGTGAGTGTGATCTACGAGTAGAACTGTTCGTACTGCGCTTTCATCTGCGGTCCTAGAAGAAGAACAACGTCAGCTCCTGGCTCCGACAGCAAAGGGAGATGCTCGATGAAGGAAACCGCAATGGCGTTGTCAACGTCGTCTTTCGTATCTGACATACCCGCAAAGTGAACCTCTAGCCAGGACAGAAGTTGGAGAATCTGAAGGGGTTGAGAGTCTTGTTCCGCGACTACCCATCGGCAAATGTCAGCGATCAGCAAATGAGGCAGGAGATCCCCGTCATTGTCCTTGATGTGCTCGTCATAGCTCGGACGGAGATGAGGATGATCGGCAATCAGATCGCGCATAAACTGCCGGGAATCTCGATTGCTCATACTCGTACATCACATCCCTCGTTTCCCGCACTACCTGCTGGTCTCTGACGCTCATGATAGGCCTTCCAAGGCCAAGACAAGCTGGGCCGACCATCAGACGCGCTGCCGTCCCGTTGCAGGATCCCCCACCGAGACGCGCATCGCGAACGCCACTACAACCCTGCCCGCCTCAAGTGATTGGCTGCAAAGAGAGTTACCCAATTGGTGCAGAATGAGGTCATGGATGAAGTGTTCATCGGTCATCAGGGCGCGTTCCACTTCCATGTTGAACAAAGTGAGCGCAATTCGGACGGGACGTCCGATTACCTCATAGTCACGGTGGACCTTGAAGGACTTCGAGCCAGTAAACGGGTCTACGACTACGACAAATGGTCGCCCCTTCTTTCCTACTTCGAGGAACTCGAACATAACTGGCGGGGCTGGGACGGCGACAAGAGCTTCAAGTCTCTGGAGGGAGACTTTGGACTCTCCGCAAAACACGATGGTCACGTCCGTGTCTTCTTCGAGCTAGAGGACTTCGACCGGCCGAATGCCTGGGCGGCCAAGGGAGAGATCATTTTGGATCCAGGCGAAGAACTGACAACTGCCGTGGAAGAGCTGCGGGCCTTACTTTCTGCACGGTGAGGGACCAGCTTACGGGCGCACCAGGGGCCCTAGAATCAAGAGCAGTAGCTTCCCGGTACGCGCCTAGCCCCGAACCCAGAAAGTAAGGCATGACATCTTATTGGCGACAAGACGCGCCCTCGAACCTCGTAGAACTCGCTGTCGGGAAGTGCCTCATAGCTGAGATGGACCAAGATCGCTGGACCACTCTCGCGGAGCTTACGGGCACAAAAGACCAGACTCACAAGCATCCCCGGCTGCTCCGAGCGCTACGCTTCGGTGACGATGATTACGACGGACATGTCTACGAAATGGTTCCCATAATCCTTGGTGCCGAGGTGACCTGGGGAGAGCCATATTCGTCTCAGGACGTTCAGACACGCTTTCCCAGGCTCGCGATGGTCGCCGACTTCATCGACCTGCCAGCGTGGCTAGCCCTCAACGAGCCCGACCTCTACGAGAGGTTGTTGTCCGACGATGGCAATCAAGCAACTCTGCCGGACGGAACGGTGCTGTCCCAGGCCGAAGCGATCGCGGTGCGTTTAGGTGTCGCTGAGATGCGAAGGCAAGTCGAACGTATTAGACGCGACTATGCCAGCGACCCTGAAGCGGCGATCGGCCAGGCCAAGGAGTTGATCGAGAGTACTTGCAAAACGATTCTCGATATCACAGGTGACAGCGACGAAAAACATGACGTTCCCGCCTTGGTAAAACAGACCCTCCTGCACCTTGGGCTGGACCCGAGCCAAGTTACCTCGGGTCCAGATGAACGGGCTGCGAAACGCCTTCTTGGTGGGGTTGCAAGCATCCTGACTGGCGCTGCCGAGCTGCGAAACGCACGCGGAACCGGTCACGGCCGCAGCGGGGCCGAGCTCGTTAACCCATCTGTCGCTCGGATGGCTGTCGGCGTTGTGCTGCCGGCAGTGATCTTTCTTATTGAGAGTTGGGAGGCTTTGGTGGCGATGCCGTCCGAGCCGCCGTTGGCCGACAGCGTACCCGTGATTGCCGCGAGAATCGGCGGGACGCTTCGACACGAAACATATGGAGAGGGACAAGTCCTGAATTCCGAAGCGACACGACATGGAACAGTCGTAAGCGTCGACTTCGGTCCAAGGATTGGAAAACGCCGCGTCCTGATCCATGGAAAGTGATTAATCGTTCAAGGGCACTGACTGCAATCCATCGAAGATGCCCGGTGAACCATCCCTTAACGGACGGTATCGTTTCGACTTTGGCAGCAGGCCACCGGCCGGCAGCGGGCGGAGCTCAGGTGTGCCGGCTTCGGGCACGAGAGCCTAACTGGAGGTTCAGTGCAAAACCGCAGTGTCAATCTGTGCCCGAGCTGTGCTTTTAGGCTGCTCGCCACGCGGGCCGGGCCTATCCCGAGCAGCTGGCGATTGCGTAGCCTCCGCTTGATGTGTTGGTTGAGACAACGGTGCCGTCAACAGTAATTCTGCACGTGACTGTTCCAGAGGCACCATTATTCTGAGCGGAAATATAGGTGAAACTACCTCGGTTCATCGTGTACGTGATGCCTCTTGTCCCCGTAGTTCTGTTCGCGAGCGGAACAGCCTTGCCGTTGAGCTGGACGGTCCCACTTGTCGACTGCAGGGTGACGTCAACACCCCCAGCTGTGCCTTCGACCTCATAGAGAACCTCAACAGTGCTCTTGTAGCTGGACGAGCTGCTGGTACTCGTTTGAGACCGGGAGGAACCCAGAACCATGCCGAAAATAATGCCAATTGCAGCGGCAATAAAAAGGATTACACCGATGATTTGCAGCACCCTCGTCCACTTCGGTCCCTGATACTGACCTGCCGGTCGCTGTGCTGTCTGGTAATTGCCGTCGGTCATGGTGCCCCCAAAAGTGTCGGATGTCCGGGCTCAGATTACTCGATGGCAGCTCGAAACGGCCGGTCCTTGTCGGCGAGCATACGCTGGCCGAACTGGCCGAGCTGTTTCGGGTGTCCCGGACCAGCGTTTACCGTGAGCTCCAACGACGCTCCACCTGAAGAGCGGTGGGGGCCAACTACTGGCCAAGAATGCCCATTTCACAGCGCTAAATGTCACCCTCGATGGCTAGGCTGATCCTTCAGATGCTGCAGGACGCACGCCCCCGAGGCGGACACTCACTGCATGCTCCTGTCGACTGCCTTGAAACGCTAGAGTTTCGAGGCGCCAAGGTTTCGAGACACGTTGAGTGCGGCTACTCCCAGTTTGGGGTACCCGTAAGGGGATCCCGTAACGGGCGAACGTAGGCTGGTTCTTGCCGGACCAAGCCCATTCTTCCCACACCTCCGATACGGGGACCGTTCGCTGGGCTTCAGGCCTCATTCCAAATCATGGCGGCGAACCAGTCTGCCGTCATAGACCGCATCTCGATGTCGCCGTCCGGTTCGAGGACGCAAAGCAGAGCACGGGCCGTTCTCCCTTCCGGCGTCTTCAGATCAGCGCCTCTGGGGAACAAGTGTAGGTAGTCCCAAGTTTCGGACTTAGCCGACTCTAAATCATCGGCGCTGACGGCGCTGTCGCCGCGCCAATAAGCTTCAGCGATCCGCAGGGGTGATTGAATCTCCGACGGAATGGGAAGAACCGACAGATGCTGAAGCAGCAGCTTCATCAGGCCATGCCACTGATCTATGCCTTCCGCAATTGATATCGCTTCGGCAGCTGCTAGAAGCTCCACATTTTTCAATACCGCACTCCAATCTGGTCCAACACATTCCTACATCCGGAACACAGTGCGATCGCCCGTTCTTGCCGGCCTGTTGCTCCGTTGGCTAGTTACCGCTGGGAGGGCCGTCCCGAACGTCGGCCTCATCATGCGACAGCCTCAACCGCGACGTAAAGTCGACTTTCCAGCTGTCGAGTTCAAAGAGGTCGTCTTCCCGGTCCACATACAAGGCCAGCGCCACAGGAATACCGTCTATGTCCTTGAACCACCCTTCCGCGATGGTTCGTCCGTAGCGTGGACGGATCTTTCCCGAAGCGAAGCGGAGGCTGCCCATTCCCCCGTCATCCATGTCGGACACTCTCAGCGCCGTAAGATCAACGGGACCACGGTTCCATCCGGTTGCCCGGACCAAAAGTACCGACAGTATTAGGATTTCTCCGTCTTCTAGTGGTCCCTCCTTCATTTGAAGATCCTAGTGCTCAGAACTTTGAATATGTCCTTGGAGAGACCGCCCGTAAGCCGGTCGATCACCGTGCTGCCAAAGCCTGTTGCCACGCTCGGCGCCACTGCGGGCTTGGCCCATGTACGTAAGACCCGCACGATGAGATGCACGGTGACGGGGGGATTACTGCAACCATGTTTGTTCTGGCTGGAATGAAGATCGGCTAGGGCCCGGGCCTCGACCAAACGACCAGGACCTGATCGCACAGTCAAACGCTCTGCTGGCCCCTCGGTATTGAACGGAAACAGATCATCGTCGCCCACGGACTGACGGGAGCGAACCACGCCCGCCTGGCCTCCGTGCAGCGTCATGCCGACCACGCGACGCGTTCGGGGTGACCGAGCCTGACCGACTGGCGCTCCCTTGCGGATGCCCGGACATAGCCGATGACCTGACGGCTGTTGGGGTCACACCGTTGAACGCCAAGTGACAGGTTGTCGAGGCCGCCCGAATGAAGACTGCCAGCTAATAGAGTCCCATCTATGGCGACCTGGGATTTGGCTGAGGAGCTGAACCATCCGTTGGATTTTCTATTGATTCAGAACGGCTTCATCAGTTTTGTTCGTCGACAGGCGGTCCTCGTTGAAGCAATCTCCTGGCTACAAAACCACAGTTATAAAGTCTTGCAGGTTGACTCTGCCGCGTGGCAGACGCCGGACGACATGCACCGTGACATCGCCCGGGTTCTTGAGTTTCCCGCCGCCCTATTCGGACACCGCATGATGTGTCTAGTGAGTACCGCTGAGGCGGGGTTGGAGATCCCTCACGTTGGGACCGCCGTCGTTTCTTGGAATCATCGCGAATTCCGGAGCACCCGGTAAAGGATGCTCAATCGAGCGCCAAGCCGTACGGCAGCACCACAGGCTTACGGACAAGCAGTGGCTTCTGTGCATCGTGAGAGTATCAATGAATGACCCACAGCACCTCGCTTGAACTGCCGCCCCTCTACGAGTCCCTGACCTGGCTTACCCCGCTCTCCGAGGAACGCGCTGCACACCTTGTGGCGTTCCTATCCGACCCCGCGCCGGATGAGGTTCTGGACATGGGGTGCGGATGGGGTGAACTACTGCTTCGGGTTTTGGCGTCGGCCCCGGAGGCACGGGGACGGGGAGTGGACAGAGCTTCTGCGTTCATCGAGCGAGCGCGGCAACAAGCATTGACTCGTGGGCTGCTCGACAGAGCGACGTTTGATTCGATGCTTGGGCTGGAAGCCCAGGGTCGCCCGGCCCACGCTGTCATCTGCATCGGTGCGAGCCAGATATGGGGGCCGCCGGTAGAGGACGCGCAACCGCTCGACTACGCCGCAGCCCTGCGTGCCCTTCGGTCTCTGGTGCTTCCCGGAGGGCGGCTCGTCTATGGCGAGGCGATCTGGTCAGCAACACCTCACCCGGCTGCCACCGCCCCTCTGGCAGGACGTGATGACGAGTACCTAACAGAAGATGGGCTACGCGAGCAGATCCTCGCTGCTGGTTTCGAGGTGGTGACCCAGGACCAGGCAAGTGCTCAGGAGTGGGACGACTTCGAGGCCGGGTTCCGCGGCAGGTTTACCCGTTGGCTAGAAGCCCATGAAGCGGACCATCCCGCCGCAGAGCAGGTCCGCAGGCAATATGAGGAACAGCGCGCTGCTTATGAAGAGGGCTACCGAGGCGTACTTGGGATGGCGTATTTCTGCCTCCGGGGGTAGGAGTGCTCTCCCAATGTTTGTGAAGATCAGTTAAAGGTGAAGAAGGTCCGTTCCTGCAGGTCGATCATGGCGGTCCGCAGCTCCGGGTTGTCCCGCCAGGATGGCAAATTGGCCAAGATGCTGGAGCTGATGAAATCCATCATCTCGTTGACCGTGAATATTCCTACGCCTTGGGGAGACCACCGGACCTCGGGGGTGATCGGCAGGTTGCGGCCGTAATCCACGTTTGGTATCGGACTGACGTGCATGCCCAGTATTGAGGTAACTTGCTGGATCCCGGGGAGGGTCATGAAGCGGCGGGCCCCGTCGATGAGGCCTTCGTGGTTGTAGCTGAAGTACGCCTTGGGGCCGACGCCGTACCGCCCGTTCTGCTTCTGCGTCCATCCCAAGGGCGTGCTGGGCCAGTAGGAGCCGTTGGGGTCAACAAGGTAAACGTTGGAGCCATGCAGGACTGCGTGCTCAATGGGGAACTTCGTGTTGAGCGGTTTTCGTGGTGTGCCGGGAGCCCTGAGTCGGTGGAAGACGGTGACGCCAGGAATGACAGTGAGCATGTTGAGAAGTGCCGCGCTGATCCAGATGTGGCTGATAACGCCTTCGCCGCTACCTCTCCCCCAGGGAGACGTGACTTGGCGGTTGCCGTAGATGCGCTGGCCTATTGCCGCATTTCTGGCCTGATATTGGCTGTAGTCGGCGTTCCTCCATGCCCAGGTTTCGGGGTGGATGCTGTGCTTGTATAGCTGCGTTTCGAGACTGTAGGGGTCGGCGGCGCCGTGCTTGGACAAGGCGGTCCTCTCTCATGAGTGGGCGTGCAGGAGGGCGGCTTGGCCTCAGGCTGGTCTTCTCTATCCATCCAAACATGTGTCTAGGCCGCCGGATGATGCGGAGATCATTAGAGCTTTAAGGTTCCGGAGCGCCCTTAGACCAGTCCTCCCCGCCCCAGCGTTCTAAGGCAACGATCGCCTCCCGCAAGGCCAGCCCTTTATCGGTGAGGGCGTAGGCCCTGGTGTTGTGCCGAAGGGGCAGGCGGGACAATACGCCTGCGGCTTCAAGCTCACGCAGTCGGGTGGCGAGCATGTTGGTGGGCACTCCGAGGTCGCGTTGCAGATCGCCGTAGCGCTGTGGCCCGTCGAGCAGCCGCTCCACGATGAGCAGGGCCCACCGTGGTCCGACGACGTCGAGGGCCGCGGCGAGGTTGCTCACGCCGTCGGATCGACGTCCGGCTTCATCCAAAACGGCGAGTAGTGGTAGCCGTCGGGGTCATCGAATTGGCGCTGGTACATGAACGGGTAGTCGTCGGTGTCACCGATCCGTCCTCCGGCTGCGCCCGCGCGTTCGATGAGCTCGTCCACCGCCTCTCGGCTGCCGAGGTCGAAGGAGACGGTGACCTTCGAGGGAGTGTCGGGTCCACCGACCAGTTCCTCGGCGCCGCCGACGCTCGCGTACATTTCGCGGCTGCCGAGCATCACGTACTGCTCGGGAGCGATAGCGAAGCACGACACGTTGTGATCGGACATCTCGGTGTTGATGGTCCACCCGAGGGCGGTATAGAAAGCTGTGGCGCGCTCGACGTTGTCAACTGGGCAAGTGATAAATAGGCTCATGCGGCTCATACTTGCAAAATGCAAGTGCGACGTCAAGACCTGCCCGGCTTCACAATTCATTGCCTTTTTGTCCATGCGGCTATGTGCCCACGGACTCATCGGTGGAATGCTGTGTTAATGGATATCCAAGCGTGGTGGCCCTTGCTTGATGCGAAAACCCGCGACTGGCTCGTTGAACACAATGGCGAACCGCTGCCGCCAAACGTTGCCGCAAGCATCAGCGCTGTTCAAGGCACCCCTGACTCCAGGTACTGGGCAGCGGAATCACCAGATGGCCCTCAGCTTTCCGACGAAGCCGTGGACTGGATCGAGGCTGTAGCGAACCACGAGGATCCGACTTTCAGCTGAACCGCCCTACTACGGACTTTGCCATGGTCACTTGGATGAAGCGTGAACGCCGAGAGGGTTTCGCTCAAGCCCGCGGGACGTGAGCGAGCGTCACGCTCAAACCCGAGGGAAGTGAGCGAGCGTCACGCTCAAGCCCGCGGGACGTGAGCGAGCGTCACGCCCAAACCCGCGGGAAGTGATAGAGCATCACGCTCAAGCCCGCGGGACGTGAGCGAGCGACGCGGTGAAGCCCGCGGGATGTGAGCGAGCGTCGGGGTTACATGTCTGCGAGCGCGCCGCCCGGGTTTTCGATTGCGTCGGCGACGTACCTGAGGAAGCCGGCCGCGGTTTCGCCGTCGCACACGCGGTGGTCGAAGGCGAGGGTCAGCTCGGTGACCTTGCGGACGGCCAGCTCACCGTTGACCACCCAGGGCTTGTCGATGATGCGGCCCACACCCAGCATGGCAACCTCAGGGTAGTTGATGATCGCGGCGGAGCCGTCCACACCAAACACGCCGTAGTTGTTCAGCGTGAAGGTGCCGGAGCCCAGTTCCGTGGGGGTCGCTTTTCCTTCACGCGCGACGGCGGTGAGTCGGCGGATCTCTGCGTCCAGTTCTCGGGCACTCAGCTCATGGGCGTTCCGCACGGACGGAACCACGAGTCCGCGGTCGGTCTGGGCAGCGAAGCCGAGGTTGATACCGCTAAACCCGACGATCTCCTGTGAGCCGTCCGAAGCAGTCTCCAAGCGCGTGTTCAGGGCCGGGTACTTTTTTAACCCAGCCGTGACAAAACGAGCAATGAAGGCCAGCAGTCCAGGGGTGTCGTGCGGTGCACGCTTCTTGAGCTCCGCCCGCATCTCCAGCAGCGCGGTGGCGTCCACATCCACCCAAACCGTGGCTTCGGGGATCTCCGAACGGCTACGGGTCATGTTGGCCGCCACGGCCTTGCGGACACCGCGAACAGGCGTCCGCGCAGACACAGACAGACCAGTCCGGCCATCAACGGCACCCGTATCAGCAGAAGCGGCAACGGGAGCGGCAGCCGGAGAAGAGACAGGAGCGGAGTCAGGAGCCGAGTTAGGAACAGCAGGAGCAGCAGGCGCAGTAATTGCCGCCTCCACATCCCTGCGCATGATCAGCCCACTGGCACCCGAACCCTCAATCGCGTCGAGGGAAACACCATGGTCACGCGCCATCTTCCGCACCAGCGGCGAGATCACTGCACTGAGCTTGCCAGGGATCCGCGTCCCAGCCACGGAAGGCTCCATCACCGGCGCAGCAGCAGCAGGCTCAGCCACGGAAACAGCAGAAGAAGAACCAACCCCCACACTCGCCTTCCGCGGGCGGGTCCGTCCACCGCTCACTCCCCCGGGCGTTCCGTACCCAATGAGCACGTTGCCCGAGCCGGCTTTCTCCTCGGTCCGGTACGTCTCGGCCGCAGCTTCCACGGCGGACGAAACGTCAAGACCGGAGGACACCGGCGAAGGATCAACAGAACCAGCCGGAACAGCAACAGGAGCGGCAGCGGGCGAAGCCGCAGCAGAACCAGCGCGAGCGATCGAGATCAGCGGCTTGCCGACGTCGAGCGTTTGACCGGCTTCACCGTGCAGTTCGGCAACAGTGCCGGCGTAAGGCGAGGGCACCTCAACCATGGACTTGGCGGTTTCAACCTCGGCGATTGGCTGGTCAACCACAATCTGGTCGCCCACGGCAACGAGCCAGTTCACCAGTTCGGCCTCGGTGAGGCCTTCGCCGAGGTCGGGCAGTTTGAAGACCTGCATATCTGAGCTCATGGTTAGTCCTCCCATTGAAGGTCGTCTACGGCGTCGAGGATACGGTCGACGCTCGGCAGGTAGTAGTGCTCCAGCTTGGGAGACGGGAACGGGACGTCGAAGCCGGTCACGCGCAATATGGGCGCGGCGAGGTAGTGGAACGCGCGTTCCTGGACGCGGGCCACAATCTCGGAGGACACGGATGCGAACCCGTGGGCTTCGGCGATCACGACGGCGCGTCCCGTCTTGCGTACGGACGCGCACACGGTTTCGTCGTCGAAGGGGACGAGGGTGCGGACGTCGATGACTTCCAGGGACCGGCCCTCTTCGGCGGCGGCAGCTGCGGCGGCCAGCGCGGTGGGAACGGACGGGCCGTAGGCGATCAGTGTGGCGTCCGTGCCGGGACGGGCAACAGCTGCGCGGCCCTCGGTGGAGGTGCCGGCGTCGTGCTCTGCTCGGAGGGCGCCCAAGTCCACCTGGTCCTTGGACCAGTAGAGCTTCTTGGGTTCCATGAACATAACGGGGTCATCGGAGTCGATTGCTTCGCGGAGCATGCGGTAGCCGTCGGCCACGGTGGCCGGGGTGTAGACCTTCAGGCCGGCGGTGTGGGCGTAGTAGGACTCGGAGGAGTCGCAGTGGTGCTCCACTCCCCCGATGCCGCCGGCGTAGGGAACACGGATGACCATGGGCATTTTGAGTTTGCCCTTGGTGCGGTTGTGCATTTTGGCTACGTGGCTGACGATCTGCTCGAAGGCCGGGTAGGCGAAGGCGTCGAACTGCATTTCGATCACGGGGCGCATGCCGTTGATGGCCATACCCACGGCCATGCCCACGATGCCGGATTCGGCCAGCGGGGTGTCGAAGCAGCGTTGTTCGCCGAATTCGGCCATGAGGCCGTCGGTGATGCGGAAGACGCCGCCCAGCATTCCCACGTCTTCGCCGAAGACCAGGACGGAGGAGTCGGCGCGCATGGCGTCGGCCATGGCGGTGTTCAGCGCCTTGGCCATGGTGAGGCTCTGCGGGCCGGTGGCTTCAGCAGTGGCCGCGGCGGAAGCGGCGGCGCTGGCGGTGGCCGCGCTGACGTTTCCGTTTACGGTGGTGGTGACGGTCATTTTGCGCTCTCCGTTCCGGAGTGGTCGGTGTTGCCGCTTGAAGCGCGGGCAAGTTCGCTGGCGAGGAGCTCGGACTGTTCTTTGAGCTGCGGCGTTTGCTTGTCGAAGACGTACTTGAAGAGGTCCAGCGGCTGGACGGGAACATCCTCACCCAAGCCTTCGCGGAGCTGGGTGGCCACGGCCTCTGCATGCGAAGCGATGCGCTCACTTGCGGCGTCGTCCAGCAAGCCCTTGTCCGTGAGGTAGGACTTCATGCGTGCCAGGGGATCCTTGGCCTGCCATTCGGCAACTTCGCTGTCCGGGCGGTAGCGGGTGGCGTCGTCGGCGTTGGTGTGGGCCTGCATGCGGTAGGTGTGGGCTTCGATCAGCAGCGGGCCGGAACCGTCGCGGGCCAGCTTCACGGCCCGGTCCATCACTGCGAGCAATGCGACGAGGTCGTTCCCGTCAACGCGCTCACCGGCCATGCCGTAGCCAACAGCCTTGTGGGCCAGCGACGGCGCCACGGACTGGTGGCTGAGCGGTACGGAGATGGCGTACTTGTTGTTCTGCACGAAGAAGATGACGGGCAGGTGGAAGACGGCGGCGAAGTTCAGGGCTTCGTGGAAGTCGCCTTCGCTGGTGGCGCCGTCGCCGCACATGGCCATCACTACCGTGTTTTCGCCGCGCAGCTTGGCGGCGTGGGCAACGCCCACGGCGTGCAGCAGCTGGGTGGTCAGCGGGGTGCACTGGATGCCCACGTGGTGCTCAGAGGGATCGTACCCGCCGTGCCAGTCGCCGCGGAAGATGGTCATCACCTCAACGGGGTCCACCCCGCGGGTCATGACGGCGACGGCGTCACGGTAGGTGGGGAACAGCCAGTCGCCTTCGCTGAGGCACATGGCAGCTGCAACCTGGCAGGCTTCCTGGCCGTGGCTTGAGGGGTAGACGGCCATGCGGCCCTGCCGGACCAGCGCAGAGTTCTGATCGTTGACGCGGCGTCCGACGACGAGCTGCTCGTACGCGGCCATCAGTTCAGAGTCGCCGGGCGTAGGGTATTCGTGGCCGGGTTCGGTGCCTTGCTCGTCATGGGAGCGGAGGGTGCCGTCCGGGTTCACCATTTGGATCTGGTGCCGGGCGGGGAGCATGTAGTCCTCAACGCTGATGCCGAATTTTGTCCGAACGTCAGCAGCCGGGTCCTCTACAGCCGTTTCCGGCGCAGAGTGATCTGCGTGGATCGTCATTGGTCCGTCCTTCTCTAGCCACTATGTGCTTCCAGTATGTTCCCCGGGCTTGTTTCGTATCCAGCTTTCGGCCAAATCATGGAAGCCCTTGCCTAAACTGGGTACTCTGAAAGACGAATTGCAATTGTGAGCTGGGTAACGTGCCCGTGCTGTAGACGAATTGGAGAGCCAGTGAGCGAGGCCGAGGCGGAGCAGACCGCCGTACCGCTGGACAGTGTGGACCAGGACATCATCCGCGAGCTGACCACCGATGGGCGCATGTCCATCACACAGGTGGCGGAGAACGTCCATATCAGCCGCGCCCACGCCTACTCCAGGATCGCCAGGCTCACCGGTGAGGGGGTGCTGACCAAGTTCACGGCGCTGGTGGATCCCATCAAGGCGGGCCTGCGGTCCTCGGCGTACGTGACGTTGAAGGTGCAGCAGCATTCGTGGCGCGAGCTGAAGGAACAGTTGCGGGCCATCCCGGAGATCCATCACATTGCTTTGGTGGGCGGCGACTTCGACGTCATCCTCCTGGTCCGCGCCACGGACAACATCCACCTCCGCCGCGTGATCTTCGATCAACTGCAATCCATGGACGGCATCCTGGACACCCAAACCTTCCTGGTGTTCGAGGACGTAGATACCCGGTGACGTTTCAACGGAAGCTCGCCTGGACACTGGTGGCTGCTGTTTTGGCGGGTGTGCTGTGGCTGATTGCCGCCTACCAGCTCTTTCACAATCCGCCTCACTCAACTCCCCAGCGGACCGACGCCATTGTGGTGCTGGGCGGCATGAGCAGCGAACGCCTCCTGGTGGGCCTAGCCTTGCGGGACCAGTTGGGCATTCCAGACCTGGTGGTGATCACCACGGCCTGCCGGCCAACGCCGGTTCGGATGAGTTTTGTGAAGCGCACGACGGCGACCCTCACCTTGACTGCTTCCGTCCGGATCCGCTGAACACCAGGGGCGAGGCCTCCCGGCTCCGGGATCTTGCAGCGGAACGAGGATGGACGTCCGTGACCGTGGTGACGTCGGATTACCACCTTCAACGGGCTGGCACTTTGATGCAGCAGTGCATCACTGCCGATGTGCACATGGTGGGCACCAAGCCGGAGCTCTCCCCCGCTGGTTGGCTGGGGCGCTTTGTGGTGGAAACGGGTGGGCTGTTTGATGTGTGGTTGCGGCCTGAGTGCTGAATGTTCGGCACAGTCTCAGCATTCCGGTGTCCATGTTGAAGCTGAGACCCTGGCGCGGGGCTCGCCGGGTAAAGAGTTCGGGGTGCAGCGTGTGGCCTAAGGACCACAGGGAAGGAGACGGCTGCTAACGGAAGTGTGCGGTGTCCGTGTCTATCTTCATTAGCAGCGGAGAGGCTTCCGCCCGTAGCGTCGGAAGAAGGGTTTCCTGTGAGCGGTCAGGAGCAAACCATTCTTCAGGTCATTTTCTCGTGACATCCCCGGCTATCGAAAAGTTGAATTGTAGTGTTCAGATCACGTTTAGGGGTCTGGAGGGGTGACCGACAAGTGAGCCCGCACTGCTCGAACGACTTCCAATACCGCCTAACGTGCTAACTCGTCATTTTGTGTCATGGGCTGAACGATCATGAAACATTCATGACACTGGTGACCGCTACAATGATCAGGACTCGTACGCTGGGTGTGGCCGGGAAGCGCCTGCTGACTAAAGCACGACCGCAAAAACAAGGGGACCCTGACTTTGGAAATTCGTGACTACTTGAGCGTTCTTCGGCGCAACTGGATTCTGATAACGGCGCTGACGCTCTTGGGGCTACTTTGTGCAGGCGTAGCAACCGTGCTCATAAAGCCCACCTACACTTCTGAGACGCAGCTTTTTGTTGCGATTCAGAACTCGGGGTCTGTGCAGGAACTGCAGCAGGGCAACACGTTCAGCCAGGCACGCGTGCAGTCATACGTCAAAACCGCGACAACACCCGTGGTTCTTCAACCAGCTATTGACAGTCTTGGTTTGGATCAAACCCCGGTTCAGTTGGCATCAAGAATCAAGGCAACCACAGACCTAAACACCGTTCTCATCAACATCTCGGTGACGGACCAATCACCTGTTCAGTCCGCAGCGATCGCTCAGGCTGTGGGTGACAGCCTCATCAGGACCGTTGAGAATCTAGAGAAGCCTTCTACTGACGGTGTTTCTCCGATCAGACTCTCCGTCGTCACGCCTGCTGTGGCCCCAGCACAACCGTCTGCACCCAATGTCCGCGTGAACTTGGCCGTTGGCTTACTGCTCGGACTTGCTTTGGGCCTCGGAACCGCCCTTCTGAGGTCGACTTTGGATAGCAGAATCCGAGGTGAAGCCGACTTGCGTCGAGTCACCAGCGCCCCTGTCCTTGGTGGAATTTCTTTCGATCCCCAGGCTGCTAAAACACCGCTTTTGACACAATCGGCGACTCAATCTCACCGTGCTGAGTCCTTCAGGCAGCTCCGCACGAATCTCCAATTCGCCAATGTGGGTGGAAAAACAAAAACAATCCTCGTGACATCCTCGGTGCCCGGAGAGGGCAAGAGTACTACGGCCACTAACTTGGCAATTTCCCTGGCACAGGCCGGTAAGACCATATGCATTATCGACGCTGACCTCAGACGACCGATGATCAACACCTATCTGGGCTTGGACAGGAATGCCGGACTGACAACTGCTCTGGTGGCTGAAGCTGACGTAGCTGACCTGTTGCAGCCTTGGGGCGAAGACAACTTGTACGTGCTCACGTCCGGGCAGATTCCTCCCAATCCGAGTGAACTTCTCGGCTCTGAGGAGATGCGGCAGCTCCTTCAACGGCTCGGACAGTCATTTGACACGATTATCATCGATGCACCGCCGCTTCTGCCTGTCACCGACGCTGCCGTACTTTCGCAGTACGTCGATGGTGTTGTCATGGTGGTAGGCGCCCAAAAACTCACCCACCATGTACTCCAGAAGTCCCTTCAATCGCTGGAAATGGTGGGGGCCAGGTTGCTGGGAGTCGTCCTCAACCGTTTGCCCACTAAGGGCCCGGACGCGTACACGTACAGCTACACCACCTATGACGCCTCCGAGATTCGAGAAACCAACCGGACTGCGCGCAATACTCGACGCAACGCTCAGGCGGTTGCTCCTGGCGCGCAAGGCTCAGCAGGGCGCAGACTCCTTGTCGGAGGCGGGCCGGAGGATGCCGACGTTTATGCACGCTCAAACAACCGCCCTGAATAGCGCCGGCCATCTGCGGCCCGTCATTTGGGTTTTGGCACCGGGTCGGGCCCGAGGCAGCTCGATCCTCCATAGCTTCATATCTGGTGACGCCTCAGTTGGTGGCCCGTGACAAGCCGGAGGATTGCAGGACAGTTCCTTTGGGTGTCAGCAGGTCGGGTTCTCGGAGCACTTTTACAGACCATTACGTTCGTCCTCGTTGCCCGCAACGCCGGACCCGTGGAATTTGGACTTCTGGGAGCTGCATTCGGCATCGCTACCGTGATTCAAACCGGGTTTGATTTTGGACTTTCCACGCTGATCGTTCGAGAACGAGCGACCGAAAAACACAATCCGATAGTCACAGACGCCCTAAGACTTGCCGATGTGAACGCCCTCTACCTGTCAGCGGCCGCTGCAATACTCCTCCTTGGCGCCGGGCTCTTCTTAAATCCGGTCTTTTTCATGATGCTCCCATTGGCTGTCTGGGTGGGCGCAGAGCGGCAGGCAGACACCTGGCTGGGGGTCCCCTTGGCGGACGGCGATGCAAAGGTCAATACGGTTAATCTCGTCCTCCGTAGAGCGGCTGCCCTTGGGCTCTATTCAGCAATGATTGCCCTTAGCGTTCCAGCCATTCTTGCGTTTTCCGTATCCCTTGCGATGGCATCACTAGCGTCGTCCGTGGCCGTAAGGCGATACGTGGCGGGCTTGATCATGGTCCGCAGGATCGAGCATGGTCGTCAACATATTTTTTCTGTTGCTCGCCCATACTGGATCAACTCCTTGGGAACTCAAGCCCGGAACTTGGATTCAGCTATAGTCTCTGCCGTGGCGGGCCCGTTTCAGGCTGGGCTCTACGGCGTGGCCAGCAGGACAACGGGTCCGATGAGGATTTTGTCTACATCGTTGGCTACCGTCATACTCCCTGCTGCAGCTAAGGCAAGTCCACGGGGGGTTCGTCGCTTGGTCGCACTCACCCTAGGTGTTTGCTTATGTTTGGGTATCCTCTACTCCGCGATCATCTTTCTCACCCCATGGCTTGTCGTTACGTTTCTAGGAGATGCGTACGGTGAGGCGGTATTACCGATCCAACTTGCAATCGGTGGGTTGGTATTCGCGGCGGCCGCATCTCTCTTTGGATCCATACTTCAAGGTGTAGGAAAACAGAGATTCGTTGCGAAAACCGCAGTTGGCACCACGATTGTGTGCCTATTGGGTGCCTCCGTGGGATCCGTTCAATTTGGTGCCATCGGGGCAGCCACAGGCCTTGCTGCTTCATTTACGTTTCAGGCCTTAATCCTTGCGATCGGAATACTCGCCTGGTTCAGAAAGAGCGCCTGACTTCCTGAGGAAAAAATGACAAATACACTACATATCAGCATTGCTGCACAGTCAGATAACTTGGGTGATGTAGAAATTAGGCGTCAACTAATAGAGCAATTTCTGCAGCGCGGATACCATCTTGTGGTATTCACTGGAAACATGCCCCAGACATATATTGATGCGTTCCGCCTGCCCTCCGGAGCTAAAGTGGTCTCTAATCCACTCGCCTTCCAAGCATCGGTACTGCGTAACGCACTTCTAGGGCGAGCTAGCCTGGCCTACGCACCCGGACCACACGTTCTCACCGACTCGCCAAAGGCTTTGGCTAAGGCTGCTGCGGTCTTGGGCCTATGCGCATTTGTGCGCCTTCGTGGGGGCTCGCTCAGCGTGATTGGACGCTCGCTACGAGGTACAGGACGCCTTTCAATTGGCCTGGAGCGAGCCCTAAGTGCCATGGCTACCAGTTATGCAATGCGCGATACCGCTTCAGCACCTGTCCTTGGACGTTCCGCTGACGTCATGCCGGATATGGCATTCATGCGCAATGCATCCGTCGACAACTCTGTTGCTGGACAACGCGATATCGTTGCTCTGTCATTCCGGAGCGATCGTGCGGTCAACCTTGACGGCTTAGTCTCCTTGATCGAAGCGAGTCAGGCGCGGGGACTGAAGCCTGTCTTCATTACCCAAGTACGCCGCGATGACGAAGTCCATGCGGAGCTAAGTAAGATTTTGGGCATCGATGCGGTTCTGTGGGAAAACAGAACGCATTCCGAACAAGAGGAAGTGATCGAGCATTACTACTCACGTTCGCACGCGGTTGTCAGCAATCGTCTTCATTCTCTGCTGTTCGGCGTGGCCCATCAGGCATTCCCAGTTGCACTCCACGAAGAGAATCACAACAAGATACCCACGACCCTAAAGCCCTGGGTTGACTTCGATAGTTTGGTACTTGATGACCCGGACTTCGCATTCCTAAGCCGGACTGAAAGTGATCGCAAAGTCCTAAGCGACTCGGCAAAAGCTGCAGGCACTGTCCTCGGAAAGTACATATCTTCCAAAGTCCCGGACCATTCTTGAGCGGCCGGCGAACGGCGGACCAGGTGCCGCCGTTCGCCCCCACGCAGTCTTTGTCGCATCAAACTCGGGAAATTGCCTCGCTGTGCCGCTTTTGGTCGAGAATATCCGTGAAACGGTCACCGACTTTCCTTGCGGGGTTCCCGACGACGATTGAATACGGAGCCACGTCCTTAGTGACAATTGCACCAGCTCCGACGATGGCCCCTTCCCCGATAGTCACACCACCTAGAATGATGGCCGAGGCGCCAATCCAGACATCGTTACCGATATCAACACGGTCCCGGGGTTCTTCGGCGCGATCTCCGACCCAGGTTGCGTGAAGCATGGGCACGCCGACTTCGTCAACCGCATGATCGTTACGGCCGATTATTTGCACGTGCATGCCGATCATGACGTAGTCTCCGAACTTTCCGTCGACTTGAATTACTGAGCGCGGCCCGATCGCGACATCTGCGCCTACCTCCAGGCTGTGCGGGGGCGACACAATGGCGCCGCGACCAACTCTGAAGTTGTCGCCGTGCGTTACATTTCCGCGGGTGGCCAAGAACGACAGTAGCCGGCGTGCTGTCCGAGTCAACGGACGCGGTATCACAGACCTAGTCGATAGTGTCATCTTAGGGAATACTCCGTTCAGTCAGGCAGGGTTTGGGGTAGGCCTTGGAGAGCTGTCCTAAGCCCTTCAGCCATTGCCTCAGCCGAGTATCGTCTCTTCGTGAATTCGCTGATAG
Organism: Arthrobacter sp. 9V; assembly: GCF_902506065.1. Lineage (GTDB taxonomy): Bacteria > Actinomycetota > Actinomycetes > Actinomycetales > Micrococcaceae > Arthrobacter. The sequence goes on along the minus strand of NZ_LR732912.1, from coordinate 968,053 downwards.
ACACATTGGGCAGTTGCTCACGCTTTTGCCACGCTCCACGGATCGATTCCGCCAGTGCCTCAGCAGAATCCGATTCGAACCACGTCACGCCGCCAGAGTCGGCCAACTCGATTTCAGGAGAATGTTGCTCGTCCTTCGCGACGATCATGGGAATGCCGAAACCCAGACTTTGGGTCAAACCTAGGCCTGCGAAACCAGTTGATGTCGTAGCTATCGCAGTACTGTAGTGGGATTTCAGAGCTTCGGGTTCGTCTATCCAGCCAGCAAATTCTACTTTTTCTTCTATTCCTAGCTCACTGACCTGATTCTCTAACTTCGATTGCTCGCTACCACCCCCCACGAGAGTGAGACGAAGCTCGGGAATACTGGCCGCAGCTAACGCAAACCCCCGAACCAATAGATCAACCTTCTTTGCAGGCTCAAAGCGTCCGACATAAAGAACAGAATTGCGCTGGAGCCCTGGCGTCTCAGCTGGCACCATCAGGTCAAGGGGATACAAAGAGTTCGGAGCAACCCAGACAGGCCCCTCGGGCAAGTCCGACATTGCCTTTGCCCTATCCCTGTAGGTGTACGAAATCGTTCCGTCCGCCAAGCGCCTCATTGCGAGTCGCAGCGGTGCAGTCTTGGCGTCTGAGCCCGCCTGTGGATGAATGTGCCCCCATACCAAGGTGCGCTTACCGCGTAGGACTCTTCGCGCAACGAGGAGCCCCCATGATGAGAGACTTCTCGGGTTAAGATCAAGCACCAAATTGGGAGTTGCGACTACGCGGTGGAACCCGCCCTGGACAAATAACTTCTTCCGCAACAACCGAGCCATGGGGACTCGGCGGTAGAGATCAGGTGAAATACCCGTTTTCACTGTTTCGTCCAAGTGACTCTCGGAGACGAGGATTTTCAAGCTGTCGCCGAGGGAACCTACAAGGTTATTTATGCAGGCTTGACGATACTTCGGCAACACGGCCAAGAAAAGGGCATATTGAGTCGGGGATGTTTCAGATTTCAAGATCGTTCACTTTTCGTTGCAAAGCGGTGGTCCAGAACCTGAGGAGGGTTCGGGCTTCCGAAGATGGCATTGGGCGGTATGACGGTCTTGGCCGGCACAACTGTATTTGGTGTCACGACTGATGAGGCACCCAAGGTTGCGCCACCCAGCACCATACAGCGGGAAGTAACCCACACACCCGACTCAATTGTGACGGGACTCGTCATCAGCGCCATGTCGGTACGAAGCGCATGACTGCCGGTGGTTATGAAGGTCTCTTGTGAAATAACACAATTGTCTCCGACTGTTACTACGTCCTGATTGTGAAACCAGACGCCTTCGCCGATCCAGCAGTTATCCCCGATGGTCAGGTTCCATGGGAAAGAGACGCGAGTTCGAGGACGGAATGTGACGTTTGAGCCGATCTTGGCCCCGAACTTCCTAAGAACGGCGGTACGCAAACGAGAGCTGATCTGCCAAGAGTTAGTGACCAGCAGGCGTTCAGTGACGGCCCACAGATAGATGTGTGACTTAGGACGACTCCAAGCCATCCGCTCCCCCGGAGCGCTAGCCAAGTCGATTACGGGTACGTCCGCTGTCATACCCGTCGCCTTATCATCTGATGCGTCCATTGCGCCTCTCAACAAATATGTAGAGTTGTTTACACAACTGTGACAGAGACAGCATATTCTTTGACTGTGAACAATCCCAAGCTCCGAGTCACAATCATAGGACTCAACTACTCCCCCGAGCCCACAGGCAACGCGCCCTACACAACGAGCTTGGCTGAGGGGCTGGCGGCATCAGGCCACCAGGTCACGGTGCTCACCGGCTACCCACATTATCCGATGTGGGAACGAAGCCCCGAATACACAGGCTGGGTGCGCTCGGAGCTCACTAATGGTGTGCGGGTAAAGAGGCTCCGCCATTACGTTCCACGAAAACCCACCATGGTCAACCGTATGCATATGGAACTTAGCTTCGGGCTCCGTGTCATGTTCGCCAGGTGGGGCAAGCCTGACGCAGTTCTGGTCGTCAGCCCAGCGTTATTTTCTAGCGGGATGGCCATAGCCCGAGCCAAATTGCGACCAAAGCGACCTGCCGTCGGACTGTGGGTACAAGACATATACAGCAGGGGCATCGTAGAAACCAGGTCTGGCGGGAGTGTTGTCGCCAAACTCATGGGCACCTTAGAATCAGCAATCCTCCAAGGTGCAGATGGAGTTGCGGCCATCCATGACCGATTCAAGAACTTCATCGTAGATTCACTTTCAGTTTCACCGGAACGAGTGAAGGTCATCAGGAACTGGACACATCTGCCTGCTGCTCCAGTAAGTGGGCAGCAAGAAATGCGCGCGAGGTTAGCCTGGGAACCTGACGACATTGTCGTGTTGCACGCCGGCAATATGGGCATGAAGCAAGGCCTGGAGAATGTCGTTGACGCAGCTCGTATCGCGGAAGAGTCTGACAGCCGGCTGAAATTCGTACTCATGGGCGATGGCAACCAACGTCGGAAGCTTGAGGAAATGGCCGTGGGTCTGCGGCGCATTGACTTCTTGGATCCTCTACCCGGTGACGAGTTTCAAGTCGCGCTCTCAGCGGCTGACTTTCTGTTAGTAAACGAACTTCCCGGTGTTAAAGACATGGCCGTGCCAAGCAAGCTGACGTCCTACTTCAACGCTGGAGTACCCGTAGTTGCTGCAACAGACGATGGAAGTGTCACAGCCGCGGAAATCGCCGCCTCAGGAGGCGGACTGCGCGTCGACGCGGCCTGTCCAGCGAAATTAGTGGAGGAGCTCGAACGGTTATCCCAAGAAACTCAAGAAAAACTGGACATGGCCGCTAACGGCCTGAAGTTTCGCCAAGTCACATTGTCCGAAGATACTGCCATCGCCCACTATGATGAGTTCCTGTCGAGCATCGTCTCGACACGGAGCCGCTAGGCCCACCCGACTCTTCAACGCATAAATTCTCTAATGGGGGGATCCATGGTAAAGCGCGCGCTAATTACTGGTATCACTGGTCAGGACGGGTCGTACCTGGCCGAGCTTCTTCTCAAGAAGGGCTACGAAGTCCATGGTCTTATTCGACGGGCTTCAACATTCAACACGGCGCGAGTCGATCATCTCTACGTTGATCCTCATGACCCTAGCGCCAAACTCTTCTTGCACTACGGTGACCTGAGTGACGGCGCCCGTCTGGTGACGTTGATTGCAGAAATTAGGCCGGATGAGGTTTATAACCTTGCAGCCCAATCCCACGTAAGAGTTTCATTCGACGAACCTGAGCACACCGGTGACACCACAGGCATCGGTTCCATCCGCCTGCTCGAGGCCGTACGGATGTCCGGAATTAACACCAGGTTCTATCAGGCTTCCTCCTCTGAAATGTTTGGGGCGACACCTCCGCCCCAAAATGAAGAAACTCCGTTCTACCCGCGCTCTCCATACGGAGCCGCAAAGGTATACAGCTACTGGGTAACGAAGAACTACCGCGAAGCATATGGCATGTTTGCAGTCAACGGGATTCTGTTTAATCACGAATCACCGCGTCGCGGTGAAACTTTCGTGACGAGGAAGATCACCCGTGCCGTGGCAGCCATCAAAGCTGGCAAGCAAGACCTGCTGTACATGGGCAATCTGGATGCAGTTCGTGACTGGGGTTATGCCGCAGAGTACGTAGAGGGTATGTGGCGGATGCTTCAGGTCGACGAGCCCGACGACTTTGTGCTGGCAACTGGCGGCAACTACACAGTCCGTGATTTTCTGCAGATCGCCTTCGAGCACGCGGGCTTGAACTGGGAAGAGCACGTTCGCTTCGATGAGCGCTACCTCCGTCCCACTGAGGTCGACGCACTCGTGGGTGATGCATCGAAAGCTCACGAAAAGCTTGGTTGGAAGGCCACCGTTGAAACGCCTGAACTAGCTCGAATCATGGTTGACGCGGATATCGAAGCTCTTAAGCACGCCGGCAACCACTGGATCGACACGGTGGACCTTGAAAGCTGGAAGAGCTGATGACCGATTCAGTAGGCTTCCGGCCAGGTCCGCTTGAACGGGACGCAAGTTTCTATGTGGCAGGCCATCGGGGACTTGTCGGGTCGGCTATTTGGCGAAAGCTGGAGGAAGAAGGCTTCGAACGATTGCTCGGCCGAACTTCTTCCGAGCTTGATCTAAAGAATCGGGACGATGTGTTCGCATTCTTCGCAGAACACAAGCCACGCTACGTAGCCTTGGCGGCAGCCAAAGTCGGCGGGATTCTCGCCAACAGTACCTACCCTGTCGATTTCCTGAGTGACAACTTGAGAATCCAGGTAAATGTTCTTGACGCAGCACGCGAACACGGTACGGAGCGGTTGCTCTTTCTGGGATCCTCATGCATCTATCCGAAGTTTGCTGATCAGCCGATTCGGGAAGATTCACTTCTGACCGGACACTTAGAGCCCACAAATGATGCCTACGCAATCGCGAAGATCGCCGGCATCATGCATGTCCAAGCAATCCGACGCCAGTACGGCTTGCCATGGATTTCTGCAATGCCAACAAACCTTTACGGACCTGGCGACAACTTTTCTCCCAACGGATCGCACGTCTTGCCTGCCCTTATCCGCCGTTATGACGAGGCTGTTGCAGAAGGTGTCTCTAGCGTTACGAATTGGGGGTCGGGGTCGCCTCGCCGAGAGTTCCTTCACGTAGATGACATGGCTTCTGCCTGCCTTCACTTGTTGGAAAACTACGATGGTCCGGAGCAAGTCAACGTTGGAACTGGTTCTGACGTGACCATTAAGGAGCTTGCCGGAATCGTCGCTGATGCGGTGGGATACGACGGCGACATTGAGTGGGACGCATCAAAACCCGATGGCACACCTCGGAAACTCCTTGACGTATCAAGTCTTGCCCAAGCGGGATGGAAAGCATCCATTGGCCTCGAAGAAGGGATCCGTTCTACTGTCGCTTGGTACCGTTCAAAGCACGGACAAGTCCGTAGCTAGTTGTCGCTGGGTTCATCGTTCTTGATACCGAAAGTGGGGGGACTCTTTTGAGTCGCGACAAGGCATGGCAAATACAGGCGTCCAGGAGACTCCGGGTTGCAGACGCTTTCGTCATAATATGGGCAGTCGTTGGCGCGTATGTGATTCGTTTTGGCGTTGAACCCGACTTCGTTATCTCCGGCCAGGAACCCAACTATGTGTGGGTCTCCATTGCCCTTGCCGTCGTATGGTGGTTCATGCTGGGCGCCTGGAACAGCCGACAAAGTCGAATTCTCGGCGCAGGACCAGACGAATACAAGCGTGTCGCAGCGGCCTCACTCTGGCTTTTCGGCCTGGTGGCAATCATTTCCTACTCTTTGAGAATCGAGACCGCTCGAGGGTACGTGGGTATCGCATTGCCAGTCGGATTGGCTGGGCTGCTTCTCGCCCGGTGGCTGCTCCGCCAACACCTCAGCGTGGCAAGACAAAAAGGCGACAGCATGTCTCGGCTTCTACTGCTAGGCGGCCCTAGTGCTGTGGCACACCTCGCGTCGTCGCTGCACGGAGCAAAACACTCCGGATATCTACCCGTCGCGGCTTACACCCCAGGTGTCGTTGGAACTCCTAGCATCGAACCCGAATCCGGGTTACCGATTCTTGGCCATCAGGCAGATACAACATCCGTCCTCGCTGCTATAGAAAAATGTGATGCAGATGCGGTCGCAGTCTCCGCGGGCGTCCAGCTCCACCCCCAAACCATCCGCCACCTGGGGTGGGAACTTGCAGCTCGAAACGTTGGCCTGATCATGGCACCGGCTCTTACGGACATCGCAGGGCCGCGCATTCATACGCAGCAGGTTGCTGGGCTCCCGCTAATCCACGTGACTACGCCTACCCTCGAGGGCGGGCAGCGAGTTGCCAAACGTCTTTTTGACATAGTGGTTTCTGGGCTACTTATCATTTTGGCCGCGTTGCCAATGCTTGTCATAGCAGTACTTGTGAAGCTCGGCAGCAAAGGACCTGTCTTATTCAGACAGGATCGCGTAGGCATGGAAGGAAAACACTTCCAAATGCTTAAATTCCGTTCCATGGTTGTGGACGCTGAAGCACGCCTGGCTGAGCTGCAGCAGCGCAATGAAGGCAACGGGCTGCTCTTCAAAATCAAGGACGACCCCCGGATAACACGCATCGGAGGTGTGCTTCGCAAGTACAGCTTGGATGAGCTCCCTCAGCTGTTTAACATTCTGGCTGGCTCAATGAGTCTGGTTGGCCCCAGGCCGCCCCTGCCCCGGGAAGTCGAGGCATACGAACACGACGTCCGACGCCGTCTCCTGGTCAAGCCCGGGTTGACAGGACTTTGGCAGGTAAGTGGCCGCTCGAACCTTTCCTGGCAAGATTCGGTTCGGTTGGATCTCTATTACGTCGAAAATTGGTCGCTAGCTGGCGACCTCGTCATCATTCTCCGCACAGTCCGTGCTGTATTCCACAGCACTGGCGCTTACTAGCAAATAACCGCGCAGAGAACTGCGGAAGGAACCAATCGAATGCGTATTTCAGTTATTGGCTGTGGCTATCTTGGCGCTGTCCACGCCGCCTGTATGGCCAAACTGGGTCATGAAGTCGTCGGAATCGACGTAGATGCCCGCAAGATCTCTGATCTTTCAGCTGCGAAAGCACCATTCTATGAGCCTGGTCTCGAAGCATTGCTTGAGGATGTACAAGAGACCGGACGCCTTACATTCACCACCGACATGTCGGCTGCAGCAGGCAGTGATGTCCACTTCATTTGCGTCGGAACGCCCCAAAAAAAGGGCGAAAACGGCGCCGACATGACCTATGTGGACGCTGCAACTGTTGGACTCCTTCCTCATTTGGCTGCCGGAAACCTCGTGGTCGGAAAGTCAACTGTGCCTGTTGGGACAGCAGCTCGGCTCGCTTCCTTGATCTCAGAACACCAACCAGATGCCCACCTAGTCTGGAACCCCGAATTCTTGCGTGAAGGTCATGCCGTCGACGACACACTCCACCCCGATCGGTTCGTATACGGAGTGAGCGACGGTTCAGAAGAACACGTGGCTGTAGCGGTTTTGGACGAGGTATATGCATCTCCCCTTGCAAGCGGTACACCGCGTCTCGTGACGGACCTGCCCACGGCCGAATTGGTCAAGACAGCAGCAAATTCGTTCCTTGCAACCAAGATCTCATTCATCAATGCGATGGCTGAGCTATGTGAGGCAGCTGGAGCGGACGTTACTCGGCTTGCGGACGCTATCGGCATGGATGACCGAATCGGGCGGAAGTTCCTTCACGCCGGGATCGGATTCGGAGGTGGCTGTCTCCCCAAAGATATTCGAGCATTCATGGCTAGAGCCGGGGAACTGGGTGCCGATCAGGCTCTGACCTTCCTCCGCGAAGTCGACGCTATCAACATGCGACGCCGGACACGGGTGGTGGAGCTTACCCGCGAGCTTTGCGGCGACGGTCTCTTAGGTAAACGAATTACGGTTTTGGGGGCAGCATTCAAGCCCGAAAGCGATGACGTCCGCGACTCTCCCGCTCTCAGCATTGCAGCCCAATTGCAATTGCAAGGGGCTGTGGTTACTGTCACCGACCCTAAGGCGTTGGGGAACGCTGCACGTCGCTTTCCTGAACTGCAGTATGTGCAAGACGTCGAAACGGCTCTCCAGAATGCTGACATCGTATTGCTCCTGACGGAATGGCAGGAGTACCGGGAGCTCGATCCGCATGTTTTGGCCAGGACCGTTGCAGCACCGAGGATTCTAGATGGCCGCAACGTATTGGATCCTGCCAAATGGCGAGCAGCGGGTTGGCTCTACCGTGGGCTGGGACGGCCGTAACCAGTGAGTGAGAACCAACAGTCCAAAAGCTCGGACGAAAAGGCCATATCTCCTAGACCAAAGCGTTCCCGGAGAAAACTGCGTCGCCGAGCCATAGTGCTTGGTATCTGGACCGCCACCCTAGCTATCGTCGTTTTGGGTGTCGCCTCTTGGGTTGGCTTGAAAGCCGCAGACGTAAAGTCCGAGTTACAAGCTGCGACCGCGCTACTGCCCAGTCTCAAGAAGGAGCTAGCAGGAAACGATGCGGTAGCCGCAACTGCAACCGTTGAATCGTTGGTGGAGCACACGCAAGCCGCTCGTGACGCTGCGAACGACCCAGTCTGGAAGGCAACGGCTCTCTTGCCTTGGGTAGGACCCAATCTTCAAGCCGCTGCCGAGGTAGCAATTTCCGCCGATGATGTGGCGCGCCTGGGAGCAGCACCCCTTGTGAGGGCATTTCAGTCACTGGACTGGAAATCTTTAGCTCCGTCAGCGGAGGGAATGGACCTCGCCCCGCTTCAGACGGCGGGACCGAAAGTTCAATCGGCAGCTCACGCGGTGAGGGAATCCTCACGACGGCTGAACAACATCGAGACAGAAAATCTTCTTCCCCAGGTCTCCGAACCATTAATCGACGCTAGAGATCAGCTTTCAGCGCTCCAAAAAGACCTCGACTCGGCAGCGGACGCGGCGAGGATTGCACCGGTTCTGCTTGGGGCAGAGTCTCCAAAGCGCTACCTACTCCTTGTGCAGAACAACGCCGAGTCCCGGGCAACCGGAGGGATCCCAGGGGCTCTTGCCGTCCTTCATGTAGACAAGGGCCATCTAAAGCTCGAGTCGCAGACGAGCGCTACTGCGCTCGGATCGTTCGTACCGCCAGTGCAAATAGATGCCGAACAGCAGGCCATCTATACTCCCCGGGTTGGCCGATTCATGCAGGATGTGAATCTCACGCCTGACTTCCCCACGACGGCTAAGACAGCGCGAACAATGTGGGAGAAGAATTCAGGCGAACAGTTGGACGGAGTCTTGTCGCTCGATCCTGTCGCGCTGAGCTTCATTCTTGAGGCAACTGGCCCCGTCGAGATCACTGACCCGATCGTGCAGCAGATCGGATCCAGCTTGCCTTCTCAACTGAACAGCAAGAACGTCGTGCAAACCCTTTTGTCGGATGCGTACGCAAAGATCGAGGAACCCAAACTCCAAGACGTTTACTTCGCTGCCGCAGCAAAAGAGATTTTCGGTGCCCTATCGTCGGGAAAGACAGATCCAAAGCAACTCATGGATGCCCTGTCCAAGGGTGTTGAGGAACATCGGATTCTGCTGTGGTCGAATTCAACAGCAGAACAGGAGACCTTGGGACGTTACCCGCTGGGTGGAATGATCTCAGGTCCTGCCATCTCGCCAGCCCAATTCGGTATCTACTTCAATGACGGCACCGGGGCCAAAATGGATTACTGGATGAAGCGAACTGTGCAGGTCGTTAAAGACTGCACACGCGATGGCTACCGCGAGGTGGCCGTGAAGGTGACGAGCACAAATACTGCCCCGACCGATGCAGCGACCTCGCTCCCCACCTACGTAACGGGCGACGGCGCATTCGGTGTTCCTGCCGGCGCGGTGCAAACGAATGTCGTGGCCTACGGCCCCGTACAAGCAAATATTGACACAGTTGTCAGAGACGGTGTCAAAATCCCCTTTGCCGCACAGCAGCATAGTCAGCGAGGCGTGGGCTCAACCACAATCAGGCTCGGGCCGGGTGAAAGCACAACTTTGGAGTTCAACTTTGGACACATCGTTCAGCACTCAGAGCCTGAAATAGCAGTCACACCCACAACTCAGCGTGTCAAGGATGTGGTTCTGACTGCGCGGGCTTCCGCATGTGAATAGCGAAAGACACTCGCGTTAATCCTTTGTAACGGCAATGGATTTTCTTTGCTGCTCGCAACCATAAATGGTAAGTTCTATCTGGGCAGCACATGAGATTTCTCTTACGGTCTCGTAGGGTCTCGGAAATCTCCAAACACCACGTCGTACCACTTAAGGTCTCAGGGGGGACACACATGAGGAAATCTCTTGCAGCACTCACGCTCGCAGGTTCCATTGCACTTCTCGGCGCAGTACCGGCCGTAGCCAACAACGCCAACTACCCGGCACCTAACACCAGCGTTGCCGTTTCCGATGCCTCCGTGGCACCGGGTGAAGCATTTGTCTTTAGCGGCACGGGCTTCACACCGGGTGAAGGCATCACCATCACGGTAACTCCGACGGGTACTCCGGCAGCCAGCGGCAGCGTTTCCGCTGGTAGCCTTTCCGTTGCCGCACGCATTCCGTTGGCACCGTCCACACTGAGTGCTGTTGCTGACGGGAACGGTGCTTTCTCCGCACCAATCGTTATCAACGAGCCTGGCGCTTACGCCATCACGGCGACAGGTAACTCCTCCGGGGTAACCGTCGGCCCAGTAACGGTGGTTGTTGGTGGCGCTGCCCTCTCAAACACGGGCGCTACCACCGGAACAGGGACTAACCTGGCAAACACTGGTGGCGTACCGCTTGCAAACACTGGCGCTGACTCCAGCCTCATTCTGTGGTCCCTCGTGGGCGCAGGTGCGTTGGCAGCTGGTACGGCTTCGGTCGTAGTGGCTCGCCGTCGCGCAAAGGGCACCGAGGCTTCAGCATAATTTCTGCCTAAACCACTTGAGGGTGGATTGCCAACAGCACCCTGTTGGCAATCCACCCTCTTGTTTTGGAGCGTTTCCTCAAAGACAAGACCTGTGGTATTCATGAGGACTATGGGGAGACATTGGAGAAGACGTGGGTGGCGTGCTGATCTACAACTTCCTCGCCTCCAAATACCACCCTTGCCGCAGGATTTCCTTCAATACCTCTCGCTATGCTTGCTGGCTGCTGCTGCGATAGGTGTTAGTACCTTCGCTCTCCTACGAACTTCCTAAGGCAGGCTTGAAAAAACCACTCCCCTGGCGCATACTTTTGGCCTCTTACCTACTTGGGCTAGCAATCATTGGCTTTTGGCCGACTCCCGTGGACAAGCCTATTTACGGAGGACTTGCTGCAGCACTGCGCTACCTACATGGAGTTGGCGTTCCGAGGTGGTTTGATTACCACTTCGTTGAGGCCGCGGCCAACGTGGCCATGTTCATTCCATTCGGATTCCTTGCACGGATGGCTTGGCCAGCAAATGCATGGTGGCACGTAGTAGGTTGGGGATTGTTGGCATCCACGTGCCTGGAGCTGGGACAGTCATTGTTTCTCACGGCCCGCTTTTCGAGTCTCTTGGATGTTGTCACAAACACCTTCGGCGCTGTCGTGGGCGTAGCAGGCGCCAGCTTGGTTCTTCGAAGGGCACACCAGGAAGCTGCTGAAGTGGCGCCCTGATTTGAGTCCCCTCTTATTCTGGTTGTAATTGACAAAGACCATTCAGGCCTGGTTGAAGGGTCGCTCGACTTCTCCACGCAATCGTCACCGGCCCTAGCATCGTGACACGGGTTGGCTTCAAGGTCATCGTGGTTGCAGGGTTGCTCCATCGCGTAGGGAGATAGAGCGGTCTCTCATTGCACTGTGATGTGGCGCCAGCACAGCGTGAGGCGCCTTCGGTCTCAGCGACAATTACTCAGCGGACGTCAAAGCAAAGAAATTATCCTTCCCAGTATTGCCAGGTACTCAACCAGCTGCCTAAGCAACAGACATGTGCTGACCGCACCAAAGCCCTTGCCCAAGCTTGGTGCGGGCAGCTTCCACCCATGTGGGATCAACGAAGCAGTGCTGGCAGCTTTAGCCCACGTCAAATAACAGCTCAAGCAGATTAGCGGAGTAGTGCCTACTGCACTCTCGGATGGGGGAACATGCCGAATTACCTAATTAATGAAGGACTCGAAAGCGAAGAGGTTATCATCGCCGCGAGGGCAGCCGAGGGGAATATTCAGTGGTGGTTCTACGACGACTGCAATCGTACACAGGAGACGCGCGGTTGCAGCGTCACGTTCAAACGATCCGGGAAGTCACCAGGATTAAGACACTTGTCGAGCAAATTCAATAGGCAGCAGGCTCTATTGCCAGCGCGGTCGTGCGAGTGAGCGACACCAGACGTCACAAGGCCGGGCATTCATGCTTGTGACGAGTCCGGGTCGAGTGCCGACGATAGACTGATCATTGCACACTCTTTAAACGCTGGGGGAACCTTGAGCGGTAACTACCTTTTTTGGCCTACCATGACGCTGACTATCGGATTTCTAGCATGGCTGGGTGGCACGAAGCTCCGCCGGGGTGCGTTGCTTAGCCCGTACTCTCTTATGCTGCTGATCCTAGTTTCGATTTTCGGCGTTCGTCCGCTTCTTATGCCTGACGAGCCGAAGTCCTTCGGCTTCTATGGGATTGATATAAGCCTCGGATTTGGGGACGCCGCATTCCTCGGCTTCGTTGGCACGATAAGTTTCATTGTCGGAGCCCTGTCCTGGGGACTACTTGTAGCGCGGAAACAGGAACCACTAACCATGACTGACCTGACACCAGTCCAATCATGGGCTCCACGACGGTCGGTATTCATCGCGTGGTCTCTCAGCATAGGTTGGCTTCTCCTCATGATTGTGATTGGCGGTGGAGTCGGCTTCCTAGCCCAACTTTTTGGGGGCCGGTCAGAGGCAGTCATCTCCAAACTTGAGAACGTACCGGCTTTTGTTGGAGCGCTGCCGGCCATTGGTTGTCTCGTTATTGCAACGGTCCGATTCCGCTATGAACGTCTACAGCCCTACAGCAGATCGCAGAACATCGGGTACTGGCTCGTTGCTATCGGATCGATCGTCCCGCCCTCGGCGTTGGGGACGCGACGCTACTTGATCCCCTGTGTCATCATCGCCCTCATGGGGACGCTATCAAACCACTGGCAGAAGCGAATAAAACCGTCCTGGATAGTCGTCGGCGTTGTTGCGTTTGTTGCGCTCGCTATCCTGCCGTTTGTTCGCAGTGCTGGTTCCAGGACAGCCCGCGGTGAGGCTGACCTCGTCGGGGCAATGGGCGCCTACTTCCAAGATGTCGGGCTTCGGGGAACGCTTAACAACTTCTTCCTGTCATACGACACTGAAATGTTCAATTATGTTGCGTACATGACTCAGACGATGGGCAAAACGATCCCATTCGGCATGGGTCGGGGCACAATCGGCGAGCTCATCACTATGCCGCTTCCGGCTGCTATTACACCCTTTCAGCGCTGGGCCGACTACCTTCTTACGCAGTCTTTCGGAGCCAACTGCGGCTACCAAAGTGCCTGCCCCGTACCGAGCATAGTGGGAATCTTATTCTCCGACTTAGCCTTGCCCGGGCTTGTCGTTGGAATGGTAATTCTTGGAATCATGGCCGCTCGTTTTGAACGTCATCTAATGGCCTCTGATGGAACGATGACAGGGGTCCTATTGCTGACGGCTGGCTTCGCCGTTGCGTTCGCCAGGGGAAACTCCCTGGCGCAGGTGTGGATTGCAGTGCAATGCTTCATCGTCTGGTGGGTCGTGCAACGATTATTCCTGCACTCATCCAAAGAGAAGGCCAACGAGTCACAACGCCACCGACCAGCCTCGGGTCTGATGGAGGAAAGAAACTCATTAAAGCTGCCCGTCGACGCGGCTGGGCGTAAAACCCAGCTTCAGTGAGCGCCTACGGATCCTCCCTGGCTACAAAATCGCTCCTTGTTGCTGAATTCCAGGCTCCGAGGGGCACCAGAATGACGTGGCTGGGGTCAGGACCCAGGGCACGGTGGATCATAGTCCCTTAAGATCTGGACGGAGTCGGAGGCACCACGCTCTGATGTAACTGGACCCCGGATGTCATGATTGCCGCGCACGGTCCTGCCATGTGCTCTACGCTCGCGCGGGGCCGTACAATTAGCTCAAAATCGTAACTTCATCATGGGGGATTCTTGTGGTTTCTAGCTCTCGCGAACGCAAACGTGGCAGCGCCAAGGCAAAAATTGTGTTGGCTCTATTTACGCTTGCCATCGTGGGCGGCGGTTCCCTGCTCGCCGTCAAGTTTGCTGATAACGAGGCCAATCTTGAGAACAACCGCTCTGAAGCCGCAGCTTTCACGCCGGCTCCTATAGCAGCGCCAGCAGATGCCATTCCCCCTCACCTAAGCGGTGTTAGCGATGCACTCAAGAATCCGAACAATCATTACGTTATCGGAGTCCTCGGTGACTCAACAGGAAATGGTCCCGACGAGTGGGTCGGAAAGATTTCTCAGGGGCTGGCAACTGAGGCAAACCGGCGAGTGGAGTTTTTCAATTACAACCCACAGGTTAGTCGCTACGCAGAAAAGCGCATCTATGGCCCGGACACTGTGCCCGTTGAGATCTACAACGTGGGCATTCCTGGCGCCACTGCAGAAGCTATTACGACTCGATTCGAGGGGCTTTTTCCTAAGGATCCGTCTCTGATCATTGTGTCAATTGGACACAACCAGCTTCCGGCCAACGTATCGCCCGATATGGAACGCTTCACGAGAGCTATCGAGGGTAAATGGCCTGACGCCCAAGTACTACTGGTTGGGCAGAACCCTGCTACGGGCGTGCGCTACGAGCGTCAACGAATGACTGTGAGCACTATGATGACTTGGTCCCGCACTTGGGGTTATCCAAGCGTCAGCGTCTTTGAGGCAATCTACAGGACGCCAGATTTCGAGTCCCTCTATGTAGATCTTCTCCACGTTAATGACGCAGGATCTGCCATCTGGGCTGGCGTTGTCCAGCGGTATCTGCTGGACAACGCTTAGCGCTTGGGCACGCAACGGTATCAGTGGCGGCCGCCGTCCGGACCACAAAAAACACGCACCCTTTACCGTTGCTACCCACAATTAGTATTTTTCAGGCTGACGATTGGCTTTCTGACAATCGTAGCCGTGCTGGTCTAGAGCCCTGTCGGAGTTATGCGCGGACCCCAGTTGCACGGGGTCGTGCCCGGCGTAACGGCCCTCAAGACCATACTCGGAGGATTCCACCGATGCTGGTGGAATGCCGCACCGGACCGTCGGATCGAACGAATAGGCTCAGGAGGGGTTTGCCTGAAAGTACACCTCCCGGCCACTGGAACAGCGTCGGGCCACTAAGCCCGCCCGCCTCCTTTTCTATGGAACCCATCCGCGATCTGCCCTGCTACGAGTGAGGGCGGGATTACTCGCTCGGGAGGGGGACTCAAAGGTGCCGACAGTTAGGCTCTCGGCCCAGCAGTGCAACTCGAGCCAGTCTGGAACCTTTGGTTCTACGCCACCACAAAGGCAGCAGCCACAGATCGTTCGGGAAACCTGCGCCCAGTGAACCTTCTAAGTTGATCACGCTGTGCCCAACTCGGTCTCCCAAGGACGCGAGCACCATTGTCAGCTGAGATGAAACCCAAAGCTATAGGAAACACAAGGTACCGCCTCTGCCTCCGGAAAGCAGCACGACTAAAACCGGCGAATGTACGACGTTACCAATGACAACCCGACCGCCTCCCACCATCCAGCCGCCCCTGGGTTCCGTCGGTCTGCTGAGAAGGGGTCAACCCAGTTCTGCCGACGTGTCAGGTGGTGTTGTCGGTTTTTGGAAGGATGTCATGGTCGTAGAGAACAACACCGATCCCTTCGTCACTCCAGGGATGAGTGAGATCCCGTAAATTTCGACGATAAATGGCGGCCCTGTGGTAGCTGCAACTTAGCGCATCGCACAGCCAAACGTTCCCCAAAGTTACGGTTGTTTAGACAGCTCTTCGAGAAAACTCGTCAGATCCTCTGCAACTCGCTCCGGACACTCCCAGAGCACCAGGTGCCCGCTCCCTTCGTAGATCTTCAATCGTGCGCCCTTGATGCGGCTCGCCAGGCGTTCTTGATGCTGTCGCGGCACCAGGTGATCGTGGGCACCCCAGAGCATGAGGGTTGGGACTTAAATGTCACCGGTTTCCGTCGGAGGAACGGCCTCGTAGAAACCCCGCAGTGAAGCCTTCCAAATTGAGGCCGGCATCGAGAGACCGTCCTGTACTCGGTCCTCAATGTAGGAGGTCGGCACGGCGTGCAGCATTCGGTACCAGGCCAAGGACTCGCGCATCCAGCTTTCCGAGATCGGATCCGTGAGCTGCTCGACTTCCGATGCAAACGCTGGCTTTCCGTGGAGAGTCAGCGGTGCGCCGACCAACGTCAGAGATGCAACAAGATCCGGATGAGTGACGGCGAGTTGCTGTGCAACGTATCCCCCGCTGGACGAGCCCACGACATGGGCGCGTTTGATGCCCAATGCATCCAGTAGGGCAACGACGTCCTCGGCGACTTCGGAAAGTGCGTAGCCGCTTTCCGGTTTGTCCGCCTCACCATGACCTCGGAGATCAGGCGCCACAATCACCGACGTCGGAAGCAAGGCAATGACGCGATCAAAACTCCGCCAGGATTCACCCCACGCGTGCAATAGCAACAGTGGCGCGTCGCCGTCGTCGGCTGTTTGCTCAAGGTTCCCTTGCACGAAACAGGGCACGCTGATCCCGGTGTTTAAAGAGACGGTCCTGACCTCGGACTCCATGGCCCCAGCGTACGCTCGCCCCGCCGCTGGCAGGAAGGTATGAGCTACCCCCGCCCCGCCTCCCACTTCCTCAACCCGTCGGCGATTTCCCCCGCGTGCGTGTGGTGGAGGTAATGCTCGCCGGGAAGGGGCACCACGGTGCCGTTGCTGACGTTCGCGGCCTGGCGGTGGTGCAGCTCGAGCCATTCCGGGTTTTGCTTGTTCTCCGCCACCACGAACAGCAGCAGCGGCAGCTCCTTCGGGAAGCCCGTGCCCAGCGCATTCTCGAAGTTGCTCTTGATGTGGCCCATCTCGTTCAGGTACGTGGGTGAGAGGGAGTTCCGGTTGCTGAGCATCTGCATCTGCTCACGGGCATGGTCAGTGTAACCAGAGAGGTCGCTGGCGGCGGAAAGAGCAGAAATGAACCGGAGCAGGCCGAGGTTCTTCATTGTGGACATCAGTCCCGTGGGGAACTCGGTGTCCATGCCGGGCTGTCCGGGGACGGACGTATCGATGCCCACGAATGCCGTGACTTCCCCCGGGTAGCGGTTGGCGTATTCGATCCCGTAGAGGCCGGCGATGGAGTGACCCATCAGCGTGTAGCGGTCAACGTCCAGAGCCTCGAGTGCGCCGTGAACCTCTTGCACGATGTTCTCGGTGGTCCGTTCCCTGTCCGTGCCATCGCTGAGGCCGTAGCCGAACGGCTCCACCACAATCACCCGATGGTCCGTGGCTAGGTCCTTGACCAGCGGCCCGAAGTCCAAGACGGGCGACGACGTACCAAACCCTGGAAGAAGCACCACGTTCTCCGGCCCTGCCCCGGTGACCAGGACGTTCATCTCGCCACCGTCCACCGCAACCCTCTGCCCGTAGGACTCGATCCGGCTGCTCTCCCCCTCACTCGCCACCACATTCACCACAGTGGTGGTGGCCAAGCCAACCGCCAACACGGCAGCAACCGCAGCGACCCCAACGAGCAACTTCCTCACAGACCTCTTCAACCGCGCCTCTCCCAGAGCACACCGTGCGCCCCCGGTATCCAGCCTCGCCCGTAACGGCGCCGTGCGCGTCACCCCCAGGTGTTCACTTGAGTACTCCTTTGGCGGTACACGCAGATCGTCCTCGGGATGAATCAATCCGCCTCTGGCTTACCAACCAACCTGAACCGGGCCAAGTACTTCAGTATTGTCTCGGCTCCCGAGCTGGCTGAAACGGTTCTGTCCCCAAGCCCATACGGGACCATCAACAGTGCGCGCGAATGCGGAACCGCCGTTGAAGTCGATGCTCTGTACTGGAGGCAAACCAGCGATTGCCTTAGGCAGGATTGTCGGGTCGGATGAATCATATGGCGTGGTTGTACCGTCGCCCAGCTGACCGGACGAGTTGCCGCCCCACGCCCAGACTGCCCCGGCCGCAGTGATCGCAAAAGTGGTTGCCCCGTAAGGGGAATATGCGAGTTCACGAACACCTGAGAGCCCTGCCGTTAGAACCGGGACCGACGAATCGCCTGCGACGCCGTTGCCCAATTGGCCATCCCCATTCGAACCCCATGACCACACAGTGCCATCGGATTTAAGTGCGTGGCCTGCACCGCCGCCCCCAAGCCATGACGTACTCGCAGCAATGGTCTTAACGTTGGTCAGGCCTTGGACTTGCACGGGTGTAGGCGTGTAGTCCTGGGTCCCATTCCCAAGTTCTCCGCGATACCCATAGCCCCATGCCCAAACGGTGCCATCGTCCTGCAAAGCAAACACGATGTTGTCGTCGATCATAGCCAGCGAGTTGACCCCCGCTAGCTTCGTCACCTGAACCGCGTTGGGCGAGTAGGACATGTTCATCCCCATGTTATCCACCAGGACTGTCCCGACACCGGCGCTGTGGTTGTCGCCCCAAGCCCAAACGCTTCCGTCAGTTTTCAAGGCGTAGACCGTTCCGCGGGGAACCGAAATGCTTTGGACTCCTGAAAGGCCTTTTACCTGCACAGGCGTTGTGCTCGGTGCTGTTGTGCCGTTACCCAGCTGACCGTAACCATTTGCACCCCACGCCCACACAGTGCCATCGGTTTTCGTGGCGTACACGGTGCTGCCCACTCCGGATGGAGGAAGGGCCGTGGTGATGCTCTTTACCCCGCTGAGGTTGGGAACCCGCACTGGGGTTATCGCATCTTCGGTGGTGCCGTCAGCGAACAACCCCTCTTTGTTGCTGCCCCAAGCCCAGACTGAGCCATCGTTCTTCACAGCGAAGACGGTGGTTGAGGTGCCGCCCCTGTTCACCGTGACACTCTGAACATCGGTCAGACCAGGAATCTGGAATGGAGCCGAGACGACTGCGGTGTTTGTAGCCAGAGTGGACAAGCCCAGTCTCTGTTCGTAGTTCAAACCCCAAGCCCAGACGCGCCCGTCCTTCCCAACAGCAAAGACAGAGCTGCTTCCTGTAGTCACGGACTTTATGTTCGCAAGAGGCGAGGGAGAAACCCCGAAGAGGGTGTCAACCGTCTTTTTGACTCCTTTGGCATCCGTTACCGTGACTTTCAAAGTCGAGGTTCCTGCCGCAGACGGTGTCCCGCTGAGCTGCCCGATGGACGTGTTGAGAGTGAGGCCTGCCGGGACCGCCCCCGAGATGGAGAACGTGTATGGATACGTCCCTCCCGAAGCCGATAGGGAGCCATAGTATGGCTCCCCCACGCCAGCCCAGGGCCACCTTGAACCAAGCTCCAAAGGAGTTGTTTGTGGCGGGTTCTTCATCTCGTCGTACCGGTACATGAAGGCCGCCATGGCATCCCTGGCCACAGGCGATAGTGCCCTATAGGTCTTGGAGCCATCGGCTTCCGTCCAACCTGTGGTGATGCCGGTGGACGCCAACCAGGTGATCTCCTTGTAGAACTGCGCTGTGGGAGGAACATCGGCGAACGGAGACACCGTGGGAGCTGTGAAAACAGGAGATCCCGCCAGCCTGTGCATGAAAGCTGCCATCGCATCCCGGTTCACCGGCTGCAGAGGGCGGTAGGTCTTGGAGCCATCTGCCTCAACCCATCCCGTCGAGATTCCCTGGGCTGCCAGCCAGGTGATCTCCTTGTAGAACTGCGCTGTGGGAGGAACATCGGCAAACGGGGAAATCCCTGGAGCCGTGAAAGCCGGGGACCCCGCCAACCGGTACATGAAAGCTGCCATCGCATCCCGATTAACGGACAGGAGCGGCTGGTACAGACGTGTGCCGTCTGCCTGGGCCCACCCTGTAGAAATACCTTTCGAGCCCATCCACTGAATTTCTTTGAAGAACTGAGCCGTTGTTGGAACGTCAGTGAACTGCTGCGCCGAACCACTCGCTGCAGCGGGTGCTACATCCTCCTGTTCAAAGAACACGGAAGCAGGCGCTGTTGCCGAGGCTGGCCCCTGCATCAACCCCGTCACAAAACAGGTTGCGACAACGGTTGCCGCCAAACGACGCGATTTCTTAGATCCCATGCCCGAGCCTCTGTCTTCCGGAGGGAGCTACAGATGCACCCCCAAATGCAAACGATGGGGAAAACCTAGCATGGGGCTGTCCGTCTGATTCTGTGAGGGCCGGAACTTACGAAACATTTCCCGCAAGTTCAAGTTTTGAACCATATCCGGCTCACCGGTGATCAGCCTTCCCGCCGGGGTTCTCCATTGGAAGAGTGTTCGTAGTTTGCGGGGCCATGAGTCCGGGCATGGGCCAGCAGGGCGCTGGCCGACCATCGCATCGAGGCAGCGGCTTCTGCGCGGCTTAGACCGCCAATATCGGTCAGCCACACCAGCGACTCGATGCCAATGGCACCTCGGATGGATAAGACCAGCCGGTGGATCTCGCTATCGGTCAGGGTCCCTTGCAGCGGCGACAGGGCTTCGGTGATCCAGGCAATGGCTCTTCCCTGGCGGAGGGGAAGACCGTTGTCTCCGTTACCGGAGCCCTCCAGCGAAAGCCTCAACATAGTGCGCTGTTGGGATTCGGTCTCGACGATGATTCTGATGAACTCGGAGACCACGGCGTCGAGCCGTTCGGCCACATCTTCCGGTGCCGGCGTGGGCAAGAGTGATGTCCGGCCGGTTTCGGGGTGGGCGGCAGCCAGTAGTTCCCGCTGCCCTGGAAAATACCGATAAGCAGTACTCCGCGCAATCCCGGCGGCCTGCGCGGCGTCGTCCACCGTAGGCGAAATTCCTGATGAGACGAGGGTTCGGGCAGCATCAACGAGGGCATCCATTGTTCGCCGCTTCTGACCCGTCCGTCCAACCTCCACATAGCCCCTTGACATGTCTTTCATGGTACACGAGTCTTGTTATGGGACATGCGTCTCATAAGTCTTCCACTACGCATCGAGGCGAACATTATGGAGACGAACAGGACCACATCAGCTATCGTCAGGCTGCCAGGCGAAGGCGCACGACGCTGGTTCTTCGGTGGAGGAATACACACGTGGAAGGCCACCGAGGATGAGACCGGTGGCGCTTTCCTTCTCTTTGAAGATGAGATGGCCCTGAACAAGGTCACTCCTCTTCACAGCCATCCTGAATCTGACGAAACCATGTACGTCCTGGCGGGAGAAATCCTGATGCACATGGACGGAACGGAGCACCGGGTACCGGCAGGCGGGGTGGCGATTGCACTACGAGGAGTTCCTCACGCGTTCAAAGTCCTTCAGGATGGAACCCGCGTCCTGTGTCTTCATACTCCGGGGAGCGCTCAGGCCTTTTACGACGGCGCCAGTGAGCCGCTCGGGCCCGACGGCGAGGGAGGCGATGTCGATTTCGACCGGATCCGCGACTCGGGCAAGGTCAACGGCGGTATCCAGATCATGGGACCTCCGCCGTTTACCGATTACGAGAGCTGAAACGACGGAAGGGCAGGGTGGCCAAGCCTCCTGACACCGGCGATCGCCCCGAGTGCCTCATGCAGTGAGGTCCCGGTGCCTGAGCAGGTAGCAGGCGAGCGCTGCTCCGGCCAGTGCAACACCGGTCATGGTGAACGAAGCTACGGGGTTGAACGCTTCAACAGGCATCGCGGATGAGTGGCGGAACGGACTCAGGTCCTGCAGCCAGACCGGCAGTCGCATGAGCTCCCCGAACTGTCCCAGAACCAGCCCCACGGCCAGGAACCCCCACCCGACGGCGATACTCACCCGCGGAACGGTTGCGAACGCCACCGCAGTCACCGCCACGAACACGACGGCGGCCGGTACGTGCGCCAGCGCGGCGCCAACCAGCAGGCCAGGAGGGCCGCTTTCAACACCCGAGAGGGCCAGCCCAACGGTTGCTGCGGAGCCGGCCACCACAGCGACGATCACTGCAGAAGCTGTGGCGAGGACAAGGTTCGCGGCGAGCCAGCGCGACGGGGAATGTGGTGTGGCAAGGAGCAGTTCGGCCCGGCCCTCGGCTTCTTCTGCGCGTAACCTCAGCACAACCTGGATGCCTGCTGCCGCCGCAATCACCCCACCCAGGCCCAGCAGCGCGGTGGTGAAGACATCGATGAGTTCTCCGCTGCCTCCAGGCACCAACCGGAGAATCAGCTCACGGAGCGACTGGTTGCCCCCGATCACTTTGGTGACCACGGGTCCCAGGCCCCCGGCAATACTGCCGAGCAAGGATGCGAAGACGCACCAACCCAGCAGGATGAACCGCTGTTGGCGCAGCGCCAACCCCAGGAGGGATAAGCCCCCGACGGCGGCCCTGTCCCGTCCCGCACGATCGGCCAGCAGGCTTTCGCCCAAGTACCTCCTGCTCCTCAGCGCTACCACGGCTACTCCCAGAACCACACTGAAGACGGTGAGGACCAGCAACGGTATGGGGTCGGCCACGGAGAACGGCCGTGACTGTTGGCCCCAGCCGATGGGCGAGAGCCACGAAAACCAGCCACTGCTCACCTGGGTTAAATCAGCGGACGGAGTACCAAAAGCGTCCCCGATGCCCCGCGTAAAGTACGCGGCACCCACCAATGCGGCGGCCGCACCGTTGGCTGCCCGGCCCGACGGCATGATCTGCGCGGCCACTGCACTGATGGCTACAAAGAACACACCAACAGCTCCCACTGCGGCGCCGGCTGTGAAAGCCCCGGCCACGGGCAGGCCCGCAGCAAGGAAACCCACTGCCATGCATAAGGCCAGCATTAGATTCGCTATGGTGCCCAGGACAAGAGTGGCCGTCAGCGGTGCGGTCCGGCGAACCGGTGTGGAACCAATCAGTTCCGCCCGGCCGAGTTCTTCATCCGTCCGAGTGTGCCGGACCACCAGAAACGTGCTCATCAACCCGGCAAGGACAGCAATGAACGAATAGCCCTGAAAGAAGACCACCGCCCCAATTCCAGTCCCGTCAGGGAGACCACGAATGAAGAGGAACGCCGGACTCGCCGCGGCCACTGTGATAATCGCCGCGCGGGAGGCTTGGTCTCCGAACTCCGTGGCCACCGCGTTGGCAATGATGAAGCCCAAAAAGGCGATCCCCAGAATCCAGACCGGCAACAGCACCCGTTCCCTTCGCGCCTGAGCCAGGAGCAGGGCCACCACGCCGGACATCAGCGCGCCCTGCTATTCACGGTGGTGTCATGGCTGTAGTGGCTCAGGAACAGGGACTCCAGTGACGGCGGGGAAACCGTCAAACCCGTGATACCGGCCGCAGCGGCTGCCTCCAACACCGGCGCAAGATCGGCAGGGTCCACATCGAACTCAACAACATCTCCCGCTGAGACCACATCGTGCACGCCCGGCACCCCAGCCAGCAACGCGCCGTCGGACGCTTGAATCCTGAAATGGGTGAGCTTCAGGTGGCGCAACTCTGCAAGTGTCCCTGATTCCACGGCGCGTCCGGCGCGGATAATGGTCACCCTTTCGCACAGCTGTTCAACCTCGCTGAGGATGTGGCTGGAAAGCAGCACCGTGGCACCGTTGGCGGCCACGCGCTGAACATGACGGCGGAACACCGACTCCATGACAGGATCCAAGCCCGCGCTGGGTTCATCCAGCAGATATAGGCGGGCCGGGCGCGCGAAGGCTGCGATCAGTGCCACTTTCTGGCGGTTTCCCTTGGAATACGTCCTCGCCTTACGCCGCGGATCCAACTCGAATTCCTCGATCAATGCACGTCGCAGAGCTTCGTCCACACCACCGCGCAATCCTGTCAGAAGATCGATGATCTCCCCTCCGGAGAGGTTCGGCCACAGGCTGACATCGCCGGGAACGTAAGCGACGTCCCGGTGCGCGCGGACCGGGTCCTTCCAGGGATCCAAACCGAAAACCCGTGCCGTTCCGGACGTTGGGCGCATCAGTCCCAAAAGAATGCGCAAGGTGGTGGATTTGCCGGCCCCGTTGGGCCCCAGGAAACCGTGGACTTCGCCCGGACGGACAGACAGGTTCAGCCCGTCCAGCGCACGTGTCCTGCCGAAGGTTTTGCCCAGCTGCACTGCTTTGATGACAGGTTCTGGTGATGAAGGCATAGCGGATCCTGTCCCTCGGTCCAACAACCAAGGCGGACGCCAAGGCCGTTCCGCGGGCAAAACAGCCAGCGGGCCGACCAGGCTTCCCGGCTCTCCGAATCACAGCCTACGTCCGCGCAGGACGCCCGGGAAGAGGCATTGCAGATCAAGCCCTTTTCAGAAAGAGTGTCGAAGCAAGGCCATCACATTGGTATCACCTCCAAAGCGCGTCAACCAGAGAGGAACACATGCCTGAATATGCAGTGCTTATCTACGCTAATGACTCCTTGCATGCGCCCAGCGCCACGAAAGAGGAGCTCAAGGAATGCGACGAGCACTTTGACTCCCTCGTGGCCACAGAACGCATGCGAATCGCTTACGCCCTGACTCCCCGGGAGCATGCGCGCACTATTCGCATAGCCGGCACCGCAGTGGGCCCTTACGCCGCCGACGGTGACGTGGTGGCTGGCTTCTACATTCTCCACGCGACAGACATAGATGAGGCGCTGGAAATGGCCAGCAAGGACCCTTCCATCCTCACCGGCGGTGGGGTGGAAATCCGACCTGTGCACAGTGGCGGCGTCATCTTCGGACGCGGGACCACAGACTAGGACGGCACCTCAGAGTGGGGATCATTGAGGGGCCGCATGTTAGGGCGGCGGGGCCGGACAACTGTATTTGGGTACCTTGCCCGGCCCCGGCCCCGCGGTTCGTGCAACCGCCAACTATTGGGGGTTTATTGGTGGTCGTTCCTGAGCCGCTGTGACTAGTAAAGTCCCTTGGGTACTCTCTGAGCACGAGTAGCGGGTACTCGTCTTTCAGGCCCAACCGAGAGCCTACTACTTGCTGCTGGAAGCTATTTTCCTTGAATTTTTGCGGGGCTCAGCCGATGATGGGGCGTTCTTCGGGCAGTTGGAACAGCCGTGGCCGGGATGCCAATGCGATGGCCGAGGCAACCGTGATGGTCCCAATTCGCCCTGTGAACATCAGGGCCATCAACACCCACTCAGCGGTGGGAGGAAGGTTGTACGTAATCCCTGTACTCAGGCCTACTGTTCCGAACGCGGAGATGGTTTCGAACAGCACTTTCTCCAAGCTGTAGTCCGTGGACATGAGGAGTAGCAGTGTCCCAAGGATGACTGCTCCCACGCCCAGCAGGGCAACTGTGAGTGCTTGGCGTTGCGTGGAGGAACTGATGGAGCGGTGTGCGATGGTTACTTGCTCGCGGCCACGGATTTCGTTCCAAATAGCAAAACCCAGAACCAGGAAGGTGGTGATTTTGATACCGCCTGCCGTTCCTGCACTGCCGCCGCCAATGAACATCAAAATGTTGGTGATCATCAGGGTTTCCGGTGTGGCGGCGCCGTAGTCGATGCTGTTGAATCCTGCCGTCCTGGGAAACACTCCCCCGCCAAGTGAACCCAGGATCTTCCCGCCCAAGCTCAGGTGCCCGAGTGTCTCCGGACGGTTCCATTCGAACGCCGCGAAGAGAACAATGCCTGCAACGAACAGCAGCAGATAGCCATAAACGGTCAGGCGAAGATGAATGGTCCAGTTCTTGAACCTAAAGGGGTTTCTGACCAATTGGATGATCACGGGGAAACCAAGGCCTCCGGCAATGATGGCCGCGCAAATGGGAACGATGATCCAAGGGTCTTCCGCGAAACTGATCAGGTTATCGCTGTAAAGGGCAAAGCCTGCATTGTTGAAAGCGGAGACGGCGTGGAAAATGCCATGCCACAGAGCTGTGCCGAGGTCAGGGTCGTAGGCAATCCAGAAGCGTGCCGTCAGGAGCAGCGCCGTGATGGACTCAAACACCGCCATGATCTTCACAACCCGGAACAGAACGGACTTCACGTCCCCGAAGTTTAAAGTGTGGGTTTCCGACTGTGCCACGAGCTGGCCCCGCAAGCCGATGGTCTTGCGCACAAACAAAGCCAGCAGACTTGCCAGGGACATGATCCCGAAACCACCCACCTGGATGAGCGCCAGGATCACCACCTGCCCGAACGGGGTCCAGAAAGTGGCAGTATCCACCGTGATCAGGCCGGTGACGCAGACTGAGGAGACCGCGGTAAAGAACGCAGTGGTGACCATGTCATCGTCTTGGCCTACCCGGGAGACGGGCAGCATCAAAATCCCTGCACCAACAATGATGACGGCCAAGAACGCCAGCGGCACCGAACGGACCGGATGCAGCAAGGACGCTTTCAGGCGTTCTCCCTCGCGGCCAAGAGCCTCCAGCATGGGATTACCGCGAACGATGGAACGCTCGCCAATGGGCAGTCTTTCAGGAGCGCGCGTCATGAGGCACGCTCGCGAGGATGTTTGAACACTGGATCCCTTTCCGGGCAGACCTTCAGCATCACAACCCGTGCCGAAAATAGCACCGATCATGAACCAAGTGGCCGGAAACGGAGATTTCTTGACGAATCCTTAACGCCGGGGCGAAACGCCTACGCTGCCGCCGCCGTCGTTATTGTCCGGCCTTTTCGGCAGCGGCCTTCAGATCCGCTGCAAACTGGGTAAAGCTTGCGTCGAAGGACGGGATTTTTGATGCGAAGAGCGGGAAGACGGGACCGCCGATTTTCTCCACCATCTCAAAGATGGACCGGCCATCATTGGTCTCCGTAATGGTGTACGTCCGGGTTCCCAGGGCGTCACCCCAAGCGAGCTTAGTGGGCGCCTGAAACTCTTTGACCTTGAGTTTGAAAGTGCGGTTGGAATCCAAGGTGGAAACCAGCTCGATCTTGGAGCTTGGAGCGATCTCCCCGTTCACCGAAACGACCGTGGAGTTCCAGGTGGGGTAGCCTTTGGCATCGGTGAGGAGCCGCCAGATAGTGGACGGAGGCGCATCGATAGTGGTGGCAACCCGCGTCTCCCGGCTGAATGTCTTACTCATGGTGGTAGCAGTACCTTGGGGTGTTTCAGACATTTCCGTCTCCTTTAGCGCGCGAAAAGCGCTGTTGCTTTTGATGCTACAGCGGCGCTGCTAAATTGAAAGCCATGAATTGGGGGATCAAGAAATTGTGCGCTGTGATCACTAGCGGCGCATTGCTAGCCGGCTTTGGCGTCGGTTGTGCCGGCCCGCAGCCGGGCTCATCAGTTGCTCCCAGCCCGGTTTGCGAGCCCACACGTCCCTTGGCACCCAAGGACGGAATTCTTGCAGGCGTGAATCTGGACTGGGAGCACGAGACGCTGGAGCAATACGCGTCCAACCTCGGTAAGCGGCCTGCAGTAACCGTCACCTTCACCGACTTTCCCATGTCAGATACCGACACAAAGAACGTTGACGCAGCGTTCGAACAGATCCGTGCCAATGGTGGATCGATGCTCCTCACCCTGGAGCCCAAACAGGGGTTGGCGGCAGTGACGTCGGAGAAAGCAGACGAACTGGCATCTACCTTGGCCCGTTTCAACAACGCAGGCGTTTCGGTGATCGTCAGGTTCGCCCACGAGATGAACGGCTCTTGGTACGCCTGGGGCCAGCAACCGGCAGAGTACGTTGCTGCTTATCAGCGCGTGGCTGGAGCGGTCCACTCCAAGGCCACCGGCAGCGCAATGATGTGGGCACCGAACTACGGCGGCGGTTATCCGTTCAGCGGCGGCCAGTATGAGGCCGTAGCCGGAACCCCCGACTTCGCAACCCTGGACACGGACAAAGACGGGGCAATTACGGGAGCCGACGATCCATACGCACCCTACTACCCCGGCGATGAAGCAGTGGACTGGGTTGGCATGTCCCTCTACCACTGGGGCAACACCTACCCGTGGGGCGCAAACGTCATCCCCGAGCCAGGGAAGTTCATTCAACAGCTCACGGGAACCTACAACGGCGCCGGCGGAAACGACCTAGCCGTCCCTGACTTCTACACGGACTACGGCGTGGCCCGGAACAAACCGGTCGCCATCCCCGAAACTGCAGCTCTTACAGTCGCGTCGGGCGAGGGCGCCGACATGTTGGCGATTAAGGGAGCATGGTGGGGGCAACTGTTCGATCCCGCCATCCCCAAGAACTACCCCGCCCTGAAAATGATCAACTGGTTCGAGTGGGACAAGAACGAGGTTGAGGTCAAAGCCACCGTGGACTGGACAGCAACCAAGGACCCGCAGGTCCGGGAGGCTTACACCGCAGCCCTCCCTGACTGGTTCACCTTCGCCGAGGCCCCCGCCCAGTGCTCACCTGCAGAGACGGATTAGGACCGAACGGCGGCGCCGGAGCCACCTTGCCTAGTCACTTACCGGGAACGCCACGCCCTCACCCACCACCCGAAGGCAGAGCTCTGTCCCGGGTTTGGTGATGGATGCGTTCCAGTGCCTGATGGTGATGACTTCTCCGCCGCCAGGGTAACGGTGGGCGTTGCCGGAACTGCCCCCATCAGGTGCAGAGTACGCACCCAGCTTGATGCGCACGGTGGTTTCGGGTCCGAAGTAGTCGGTGTCCACCACCACCCCACGGATGGGGCCGTCCGGGGCGATCCGGATTTGCTCCGGCCGCAGCATGAGCTGGACCTTGCCTTGCGTAGGCGGGCGCCTCACGGGAATGCCGCCCAGCGAGCAGGTGGCCAGGGAGCCCTCCATCCACGCATCCAGAATGACGGCCTCCCCCAGGAACTCAGCAGTGGCACGGTCCGCGGGACGAGTGTAAACGACGAACGGGTTGCCAATCTGGGCCAGTTGCCCGTCCCGCATGATGGCCACCTGGTCCGCGAAGGACAATGCCTCGGCTTGGTCGTGCGTAACCAGGATGGTGGTCACGCCTGCGTCGTTGAGAACCTTGGCTACGGCCCTTCGCGTCGCAACCCGAAGGCCGGCGTCGAGGGCTGAGAACGGCTCATCCAGCAGCATCAATTCGGGCTCGCGGGCCAGCGCCCTGGCCAAAGCAACCCTCTGCTGCTGACCGCCGGACAACTGGTGTGGCCTTCGCTTTGCCATGGACGCATCCAGCGAGACCATGGCAAGCAACTCCTCAACGCGTGCCCGCACGCCGCGACGACCGCCGTCGAGCGTTCCAACGTCCAAGCCGAAAGAGATGTTCTGGCCCACCGTAAGGTGGGGGAAAAGGGCGCCATCTTGGGCCACGTAGCCAACGTGCCGCTTATGCGCGGGGACCCAGACCCCGTTCCCCGCAACGCGGGTCCCGTTGAGGCTGATGGCGCCGCTTGATGGATCCTCGAACCCGGCGATGAGCCTGAGCAACGTGGTCTTGCCCGAGCCCGAAGGGCCCACAATGGCTGTAGTGCCGCCCTTCGAGACGGAGAGATCCACACCCCTCAACACCGTCTGCGAACCAAAATTTTTGGTGACGCCGGCTATGTCCAGGTGAGTGTCCGTTGTTGGTGCAACAGAGGGTGCCACGCGAGGCGCCGAGGTTCCCGGGGAGGAATGAGTAGTCACTGTCCGGCCACTTTCTTGGACTGTTGGAAAAGGAGGTAGGTCATGGGGGCCGAGAGCAGGATCATCAGCAGCGCGTAGGGTGCCGCGCCTGTGTAGTCGATTTCGCTGCTCTTGCTCCAAAACTCTGTTGCCAGCGTCCGGGTGCCATTAGGTGAGAGCAGGAGCGTGGCCGTGAGTTCGTTGACGATAGCGAGGAAAACCAGGGCCGCTCCCCCGGCCGCCGCGGGCGCGGTGAGCCGCAACGTAACTCTGAAGAAGGAGACCAGCGGAGCTTTACCGAGGGACTGGGCAGCCTCATCCAGCTCCTTGGGCGCCTGGGCCAGGCCGGAACGGAGGTTGACCAGTGCGCGAGGCACGAAAAGAAGTACGTACGCAGCGATCAGGACGCCCGCGGTTTGGTAGACCCCTGGAATGGCGCGGATGCTCACTGTAACGAAGGCAAGGCCCACCACAATCCCGGGCATGGAACTGGTGACGTAATTGGAGAGCTCAAGCAGTTTACTGAACCAGCTGGGATGCCGGACGGCCAAGTAGGCCATGGGAAAGGCCACCACGGTAGTGACTGCAGCGCCCACTGCCCCGTACATGAGGGTTTGCAGGAGCGCCGGCACAAATTCGTCGGCTGCCCAGACTTCCGGGCCTCCTGCCAGGGTCCAGCGAAGAACAAACCAAACCGGCAGTCCGAATGCCAGGAGCGTCAGAGCCAACACCCCCAGCTGAGCCGGCACCTGGTAGCGGCCGAGCGGAATCCGGGTGGCTTTCGCCTGGGCCCCGGAACCTATGCGGGCGTAGCGGGCAGTGCCGCGGCTCTTCACCTCGGCGAGCAACAGGATCAAGCACAGGAACACCAGAACGCTGGCCAGCATATTGCCTGCCGTGCCGTTGAACGTTGATTGGAACTGAACCATGATGGCGGTGGTGAAGGTATCAAAGCGGATCATGGCGAACGCACCGTACTCCGCCAACAGGTGCAGGGCCACCAGCAAAGCGCCGCCGGACATTGCGATGCGAAGCTGCGGCAGCACTACGCGGAAAAACACAGCCCACGGGCCAAGACCCATCGAGGCAGCGGATTGCTCGATCGCCGGGTCCAGCCTGCCCAGAGTTGCAGCGGCCGGAATGTAGACCAGCGGGAAGTAGGACAACGTGGCGATCAGCACCCCGGACCAGATTCCCTCCAAAGAAGGAACCGCGGACACCCACGAGTAGCTGTTCACGAACGCGGGGATTGCCAAGGGCGCTGCCAGCGCGACGGCCCACCAGCGGTGCCCCCGGAGGCTGGTTCGCTCCACCAGCCAGGCGCCACCGACGCCCAGAATGAGGCACAGAGGAACCGTCAGAACCATCAACAAGATGGTATTCACCAGCAGCTCACCCACGCGGGGCCGGACAATAAGTTCGACGGCGGTGTCCCAGCCTGTCGCTGCTGTCATAAAGACGACATAGCCCAAAGGCACCAACGAAAACAGTGCAATCAGCACTGCCAGCAAGGACACAGTGGAAACGCCGAAAGGCGGGCGGGGACGTTTGCCCCCACCCGCCGTCGTCGTGCTTTCCGGACTCTGCGAGCCGGGAGCCGAAAGGCGAACAGTCACGGTATTACAGCAGTCCTGCCTTGGTCATCAGCTCGGTGACCTTGGTGGAATTCAGCTTGGCCGGATCAACCGTAGGTGCCTGCAGTTCCTTGATGGGAACAAGCTTTTGGTTGGCCTCAACCTGGGATGCGATTGCGTACTCAAACGAGGTCCCCGTCTTGAGGATCTCCTGGCCTTGCTTGCCCGTGATGAACTTCAGGAAGGCCTGGGCGTCGGCTGCCTTCTTGGAAGACTTCAGAACTCCGCCACCGGAGATGGAGAGAAATGCTCCAGGATCCTGGTTCTTGAAGTAGTACGGGGTGACGTTCTTGGAGTTCTCGCCGGTCTTGGCCTGATCGCCATAGTAGTAGTAGTGGTAGATCAGCGCAGCGTCTACTTCGCCGGCGTTGACGGCCTTCATGGCAGTGCTGTTGCCCTTGTAGGCCTTGAAGTTTTCCTTCATGCCCTTGAGCCAAGCCTCAGTGGCTTCCTCGCCCTTGAGTTCGAGCAAAGCGGCAACGATTGCCTGGTAGTCGGCGCCCGTGGGCGAAGCCGCCCATTTGCCCTTCCACTCAGGATTGGCAAGATCAAGCATGGACTTGGGGAGCTTGTCTTCGCTGATCTTGTTCTTGTCATAAACCAAAACCGTGGAGCGGGCAGCAATGCCGGTCCACTTGCCCGTGGAGGGACGGAACTCAGCCGGGACCTGATCAATGGTGGCCTTGTCCACGTCAGCGAAGAGGCCGGCGTTTTCAACCTGCGCCATTGCAGGTGAATTCTCCGTAAGGAAAACGTCAGCCGGGGAAGCTGCGCCCTCTTGGACGATCTGGTTGGACATTTCGGTGTCCGAGCCCTGGCGAAGGGTGACCTTGATGCCGGTCTCCTTGGTGAAGGCGTCGATCCATTCCTTGGTCAGGCTCTCATGCTGGGCGTTGTACACCGTGATGCCATCGCCTGAAGCAGCGGATTCGGACGCGGCAGGGGCGGTGCCTGCGTTGGAGCCACAGGCCGCGAGGCCCAGGGTTGCGGTGGCGGCGAGTGCGATTCCGGCCAGCGCGTTCTTGCGGAACTTCATGGGGGCTACTTTCTTGGGGAAGATGCGAAAGGTTGGGGACTTTCTCCTCCTAAAACTTTAGGTTAGCCATGCCTAAGCTCCAACCCGGCATGGCTGCACAGACCCCGCTCAAGAACTTTGTTACGAAGAAGCAGCGTCAGTTTCCCGCCGTTGAGGAAGAAAAAGTGGTGGCTGGACAGTGCCTGCGTCGCTTCCGCAGCCGGCACAGCAACCAGTGTCACCAGTGGTGGATTTCCCTGCCGTGCTGACAGACGGGCTCTGCTGCGGGTGGAGTTCCTGGGCAGGTGTGCAGCAGTCGTCACCATCATGCGTGAGGTTGGCCACTTTGCCGGGCACGGCGCAGCAGACATCGCCCTTCCATGCTTCGATGCCTTCGCGGACAGCAATAGCAGCGATCACCAGGGCAGCCCCGGAATCGGCCCACCACCATCCCAGGGTGCTGTTCAGCACCAGGCCAAGGAGAAGGACGGCGGAAAGATACGTGCAGAGCAATGTTTGCTTCGAATCGGCGACAGCGGTTTTTGAGCCGAGCTCCCGTCCGGCACGACGCTGAGCCCACGACAGGAGCGGCATGATGGCCAAGCTCAGGGCGGCAATCACAATACCCGCGGTGGAATGCCGGGGCTCTCCCCCGCCGGTAAGGGAGCGAATAGCGTCGACGGCGACGAACGCTGCGAGGGCGAAAAAGGATATGGCGATGATTCGAAGGGTCAGGTGCTCACGACGTTCCGGGTCCTTCGCCGAGAACTGCCAGGACAGGGCAAGGGCGGAGGTCACCTCGATGACCGAATCCAGCCCAAAGCCGATCAAGGCAGAGGAATCTGCGACGCCACCGGCCCACAAGGCAACCACAGCTTCGATGACGTTGTAAGTGATGGTCGCAGCTGCGAACAGCCGGATACGTCGCGTGAGAACAAGACGGCGATCCGACGTTACGGAGGTGACGGTGGTGCTCATGCCAGGCACGTCCCGTCCGGCGCGCAGCAGTCCGGATCCACGGCCAGGACCACACCGATCAGGTCCTTGATGGCATGACCAAGCCGGGCGTCAGCTCCCATGAATTCACGCATTCTGTACCTTTCCTGTTCACCACTTGGCGTCAGGGAAGTTCTCCGGGGTGATCTCCGGCCCTGCTTCCGGGTGATCGAAGAAATACTGCCTGGCTTCATCGTCACCCACGGAAGTCCGAGGTTTCGGTAGGCCTTTGAGCCTGCGCGCCTTCCGTGCTTTCCACTCATTCCTGGCCGCTTTGAACCCTATATAAGGAGCTGCAGCGAATAGCGCGGTACAGACCAAGCCGAAAATCATTACGATCCAGTTCAAGCTGACTACGGCCGCGATGAGCACGACGAGGCTGAGCACCGCGGCCGGAATCATGATGATTGCAAGGATGAACTGCACCGTCCCTGAACGTACCGTGTAGTTGCCACCGCTGGGCAAGGAACCTCCCAGGCCCCATTCACCCCGGGTGTAGGCGTACATGCGATTGTCGCCGCCCCATGCGTAGTAGTAGGGGCGTTCCGACGGAAGGACAAACTCCGGTTTGCCGCTGGTAGTTCTTCCCCGGCCATGGTTCAACGTCATAGAGTAATTTCACCTTAAAACGGCATTCGCTGGATCATCCCTGAGCCTAACGGGAATGGCCTGCAGGTTTAGCGTTGCGTAAAGACCAAAGGCAGCTGGGTTAGACGCCAGCCGGGCGGATTTGCATCATCAGCCCAAACAGGTCCGGGAGACCATGCTCCTCAGTGATTTGGCCATCCGTGAATCGGTAGATGTTCATTGCCTGCGCTTCAATCGGCTTGCCGGTTGCAGCCACGCCGAGGAAGTCCCCCTGATGTGTGCCACGCAGGATGAAGCGTGCGGCTACCGTGTTTCCCTCAATGACGGTTTCCTCCAGTGACCACTGGACGTCCGGGAAAGCCTGTCGCATGATGCCAATGATTTGCAGGTAACCGCTAGGGCCTTGCACGGGCTCTGGCAGGAAAGGGACATGGAACGTGGCGGACGGTGAGATGATCTCCTCACCGATGTTCTGGTCGCCCGAGTTGATGAATTCAACAAAACGGTCCATGCGTGCACGGAGTTCTTCAGTCATTTTGCTTGTTTCCTTCACGTCTTGGTAGGTCAGTTTGAACGCTGGGCTACCGCCAACCGGCTGGCCTGCCGCAGCTTGCCCAGCAGTTCCATCAGTTCTTCAGCGTTCTGCTGATTCAGTACAGGTTTCAGCCGCAGTTCCAGCTCCGCGTCAACGGTCTTCCTGGCACGTTCCAGCAGCACACGCCCTTCCTCCGTCAACTCGATGAGCGAGGATCGACGATCGTCCGGGTTGTTTCTCCGGCGGCAGTATCCGGCCTTTTCTATCCGGTCGATGAGCTTGCTGGTGCCTCCGACGGAAATGGCAAGAGCCTTAGCCACGTCCAATACCCGGCACGTACCTAGGCGGCCCACCACTGCCATTGGTTCGAATCTGCTCATGGGGAGGCCGTGTTCTCTGCGCAAAGTGCTATCGAGCCCATCCCACAGCTCAGTTTCCAGCCGGGTTAATTCACTGAGAAGGGGGTACAGCAAGCGGGTTTCGATGCCCTTGTTCATATCGAGGAACTCTAGCACTTAGTTTCCATGGAACCTACTTCCAGGGAAGGTAGTGGGAGGCTACGGCCAGAAGTTCTGCGTGCTGGTTGCGGCCGCACTGAAGTTGCTGGCGTCAATCGCGATGGAACACTCCTCGATGCCGAGCCCTTTCCACTGCGCCAGCAGCCGCAGTTCACCGTCGGAAGGTAGGGGCCACAGCCACAGGTTTCCTGCGGCTGAGACTTCGTCGTCGCTGCCGCTTCCTCCGCCTCCGCGGAACGTCAGGGCCGGCGCTTCAGGCTGCTGATCGTGATTCATGGGAGCGCCCCACCCATGAATACCCGTCCTGGCACTGGTTCCATCCGGCAGCTCCACGCCGAACAGCAACTGCAGATCCGCGCTGGTTGGTCCCATCCCGGGACCGTGCTGGAAAACCGATGCGTGAAGGATGTTCCACTCTTGATCGCTCTCCTCACCCCGGCGGATGATCCACGCCAATTGGAACGAGCAACCAGTGGCGTATATATCTGCGCTCTTGACTGCCAGGACGCGCGTGGGACTGCGATATAAGAACTGCCCAATGTGCAACACCGTTGGCAACTCATCCTGCGGAGGGCCTCTTGTTTTCAGCTTTTCATCCAGCGTCTGGAATGATTGGAGGGATGCCGACATTCCGGCTGGGTTGCCCCGGAGGGGCATTTTTTATGGGGAACGATGGCACGAAAACTGTTCTGTGAGATCTCACCGCTGACGTACCGACTTGCTGTTCAACGAATGATTCTGACGCGGAAGCTGCGGGACCTGTTTTCTCCTATGACGTTCGCCAAGCGTCGGACAGGCGAACACCTGCCGGCAGTGGTCTACCGCCACAACTCCCTGATCCGCCGCAAGCTCGGGAACGTGGACTTACACCTGCAAGAGAATAAAGCGGTGAGTCTGGGAATCGCGGCCCCGTTGGTGGACTCTGTGGTTATTCGCCCGGGTGAGACTTTTTCGTTCTGGAAGCTCGTAGGGAGTTGCACTGAAGCGAAAGGCTACCGAGAAGGTTTGGTCATCAACCATGGCCGGGCCGATTCAGGCATTGGCGGCGGGCTGTGTCAGTTCACCAACCTCCTGCATTGGATGGTCTTGCACAGCGAGCTCACAGTAGTCGAGCACCACCACCATGGAGATCTGGACCTTTTTCCGGACTTTAACCGTCAAATTCCGTTTGGCTCAGGCACCTCAATCATCTATAACTACCTTGACTACAGAGTGCGCAACGACACTGACCAGTCCTTCCAATTCCTGGTCAGCACCAATGACGAATACCTGTGCGG
This sequence comes from Arthrobacter sp. 9V, assembly GCF_902506065.1. Lineage (GTDB taxonomy): Bacteria > Actinomycetota > Actinomycetes > Actinomycetales > Micrococcaceae > Arthrobacter. The sequence goes on along the minus strand of NZ_LR732912.1, from coordinate 932,379 downwards.
TGAACTTCGTGCCGAACGCGTTCCCGAGGTCAAGTTCCACATCCGGGAAGAGGATGCCTACTTTTACGAATCCAAGGGACAGGTCTACCGCCATAACAGGGTCATGAGGCTAACCAGGGACAAGCGAACAGGCTTGGTCACATCCAAGGAACAGATCATCGAGAACAACGCCCTGGTGGTCTACGACCGAGCCCTGATCAATGCGCCGGTGCTGACTAGTCCCCCCGTAGCGACGGAAGAAGCCGGTGCAGCCACGGTGAACGCATAAATGAAGGCGTGCCGCGTTAGGACTTATCGCGTCGCGGAACCGGCTGGGGCGGGACGGCAGAGTCCGCCGCCGGTAGACAGAATCTCAACCCGTCGCCCCAGAAGCCTTCATTAGTGCAGTACAGGGGCACCTGTTCGCCGCCGACGTGAAGCGTGGGATTCCGCATGCGTTTGGATGATGAGTAGCTCAACTCCACCGCCCCGTCAGGTGATTTGCAGCTGTAGGCGCCGTTCCAAGGACTCACGTCTTCGCAGCTGTTGAGTTTCTTCGATTCACCATCCCGGTCCACGTACTCCCAGGTCCTGTCCCTCTTCTCGCCCACCTGAATAACGGAGTTTGGAACAGACCGGGCGTAATCGCGGGTAAATGGCCTTTCATCGCAACTAGCTGCCGTAAGCGTTAGCAAGGCAAGCAAGGCAAAGCCGATTATTCTTCCACGACGCATTGCGGTGTCCCCCATGGCACGTATGAACTAATGATCAGAGGGTATGTCTACCCTGCCGGTGGAACTCGGCTTAGGTGAGCCCCGTAGCTTTCGGAGCTGAGTAGCCCGGTACTCCTGAACGGACAGCGTGACTGCATATAGCGTGAATGCACCGCCGAAAGCAGTCAGGAACAGCGCACCCCACATGGGACTTTGTCCTTGCACCAGCGGCGCAAAGAAAAGCACTACGGAAAAAGCAGTAAGTATCCCGGCAACCACGGCGAGAATCCCCATACCCCACCACGTGCTGACCTGCGCCTGACCGCGGCCAGGCGCAAAGCCGATTTCGTCCGCGGGGTAGCTATGAAGTTCGCCGTTGCGAGTATTGAGCAGGACCCGCTTCTCCCCTGCTGCTACCGCGGCCTTGTGCTCGGCGTACACGGCGTCATTGCGCCGCTCACTCTCTGAATACATGGTCCGTTTCCTTACGAGTCAGTTGGCCCGGGTTCACCATGTGCTGGTGTTGGACGCAATCGTCCCTATCAGCAGCACCATAGGCAGCGCCGCCAGAATTGGTCCGGCGATCAGGATCCAACTTGTGCCCGGGTAACGCCGAAAGCCCCTGCCGTGCAGCTTACTGGCCCACAAAACAGCATAGACAATGCTGGCGAGCACGTACGGGATTGTCAGTAACAGTGCTCCCAGGCCTAGCCACACCATCGCTTGGAGAGCGCTTCGTCCGCCTGAGGTGTACATATCCGCTGATCCGGACGTTGACGTACCTACAAGTAGCAGCAGCAGGAGCACCAGAAGTCCGGCACCGAATAGCAGGACGGTCCGGAAGGTCCTTGCCCAGGCGGGCAACGGCTGTACCTGGACTTGTCCGGGCTGAGGCGGGAAATAGTGAGGAGGGTACGGATTCTGAGGTTCCACGGGGTTCTCTTCTTAGTGAGCAGCTTGGCGGGTTTCCTGGGACTGGCGGATGAAATGCTAGACGGGGTGAATGTGCACAATAATCACTTGCACTTCCTTTGAACCGTCATAGCGGAGATCGTAGGAAACCCTGAGGCCGGTTGACGTGCCCGGAGCCAATGAAAAGTCGCCTTCGTCCTCCTGCCGGCTGGACATGGATTCGATCCAGCCCTCCGCTGACTCGCCGGGAATTCCGTAGCGATCCACACCGTCGCGGATCAGGGCCGTAAAGTCCTCGAACGATTCAGCCTTGAGGAAGTACGTGACCTCCCGGAAGTCCGGCCCTTTGTTCATTCCGTTGAGCCGAAGACGGTCCGTCTTAGCGCTGATCAGAGCTGTGGGGGTTTCAATATTCAGCTCCATCAAGCCCTCCTTTATGAGGACGTCCGGTGCTTGGCTGGTTCCATCTTCCAAGCCGACGCTTTCCTTGCTCAGCTTCCCTGACGACATGTCAAAGCGCGCTGATTTTGTTTTCTTAATGTGCTCAATCCCCGCAGGATCCAAGCGCGAATAAGTGCCTGCGGATGATGTTGAGGGCGCTGTTGGCGTGGTGGCCGGAGAAGCTGCAGCGCAGCCAGCCAGCATCAGCGACGCGAGCAGGAAAATGGCAGTCAAGGCCTTCATACAAATCCCCCAAAGAGTATGTGCGGTCGAGTTAGTAAATCACTTGGCGGAGCAGCCAGTGAACTAGGCTCGGGAGAGTTAGAGGACGCCACCAGTACCGTCGCTAGGGGACGCATTTCGGTACGTTCCGCCGCTCCTATAGACCCTTCCTCGCTGGGATTGGAATGTCCCCCTGTGCGCGGGCTGCCGGGTTTTCATTGGCGGACGAAAAATACGCCAGACCACCAGAACGGCACATGCCAGTGGAACCGCAAAGACTACAGCCGCGATAATCATCGTTTCCATCAACGATCCGTCTCCCCCTTGCCCGACACTCGTCAGCCGTTACCAGTGTTAATGCACGTTGTCAGTAAATCACCCGCGAGAACAGCAAGTGAACTTTCCCTGAGGGCAGTTGTACCCATTGCGCCTGCCGCACTCCCTATAAATCCGCAGGGAATGGTCCTGGCGAAAGATTTTTCTCCAAGGCTGTAATCAAAGGACCCCTGCCGGAAACAACATGTATGAGCACAAGAACTTGCTCAATCACTCCGTGGGGGAAGGAACCCAAAATGAAGTACCGTCGATCCGGATATGCCAAGTACGCCACTCTCGCTACGCTGACCCTGGCACTCACGCTCGCCGTCTGCGCACCGTCCACCCCGATTGCCAGTAATTCATTTACCACTGCAGCAGAAGAAACCAGCGCCCTGGTGGAGCTACCTGCAGCCCAGCTGGAAGAAACAGTGGCTGTTCCGGTATCTGAGGCTCCGGTTGCGGTGATACCCGTGACGGACGTGAACGTTCCGGCGCCCGCAGTACCGGCTAGGCCCGCCGTCGTAGCGGAACCCATTGTTCAGGCACCGCCGGTTGTTCAGGCACCGCCGGTTGTTCAGGCACCGCCGGTTGTTTCCGCACCGCCAGCCGATCCGGCACCGCAGGCAACCATTCCGCCGTCGACCGTTCCTCCCGCTGTATCCGAGATAACGCCGGTGACACCGGCGGTGCCCACTACCCCGCACGTCTCGCCCACCCACCCGCAGATTGGAATGTTCACCTTCCCCGACGGGCACATCTCTTTCCTGTTGCCGGCGGGATGGACCGCGCAAACTGAGGAAATACCCATGGACTTCTTCGGTGATGGCCGCCGAACGGTCATAGCCCATATCCATGACGAATCGGGCAGCAAGGTGGCGGAAATCGCAAGCGGTGTTTTCGGCGGCGTCGTGGGCGGGCCCGTGAACCGCACCATCCTCGATTCCCAGCCACTGACCAATTTCAATAGCCAGCACGGTCCCTCCCACTTCGCCTTCTTCAGGGACGAATACCCCTTTGATACCGAATACACCCGGTACTTCATGGGCGTGGTGGTGGATAACCTCATGACCGAGGGCCCGGACAGCACCTCGGCCAGCAGCTTCATGATCATGGGCAACGGTGCTGCCCAAGCCACTGCGACTATCGAAGTTTCCATGACCCCCGAAAGCGCCGCGGCCTGGATGGAAACCGAGCAGTACAGCAAGCTCAAGGCCCTCCTGACGAGCCTTCAGTACGCGGAGTAGCTGCCAAGATACCCGCACGCCCCTGATGGCGGCGTGCGGGTATCACGGCTGCTCCCAGTTACGCGCTTGACTCCCCAAACCCACATCTTGCGAGAAATGACCATGGAACTATTCGATGCACACACCGTAGTAATGTCCGCCGTCCTGCTGGTTCATATTCTGGGGGTGGTGATCCTTGCCATCTCAGCAGTTGCCTCGTTCGCAGTGGTACTGGCCGTGCGCGGAGTCAGAAGCACTTGGGCAATGACCCGGAACGCCGGTAGCCGCCGCCCTGTGATCTCCCCTTTATCCAAACGAGCCCGATCCTATTAGCTCTTACTGAAGACCAGGCACACGTTTTGGCCCCCGAATCCAAATGAGTTGGAGACGGCCGCGTTCTGCGTGCCGTGGCGCGGTGATACGACGACGTCCAGCCCTATCTGCGGGTCAGCGTTGCCTTGATGGTGATTGCGGGTGGGCGGGATGACGTCATGCATAACGCTTTTTACGGTCAGAATGGCTTCAACTGCTCCCGCGGCTCCAAAGAGATGACCGAGAGATGCCTTGGGTGCAGTCACAGAAGCGGAATCACCGAAGACTGTCCTGATGGCCTTTGCTTCTGCAAGATCTCCGACCGGGGTGCCGGTGGCATGCGCATTGACATGTCCAATGTCTGCTGCGCTCAAGTCTGCATCTTTGAGGGCCTTGCGGATGGCGGCAATTTGACCCGCTCCGTCATCTGCGGGCGCAGTCATGTGGAATGCGTCGGAGGAAATTCCAACTCCACGGAGGACGGCGTGGACCACAGCACCCCGGGCCCGGGCATGTTCAGCGCTTTCAAGGACCACAATGCCCGCCCCTTCCCCCAGGACAAAACCGTCGCGGTCCGCCGCGAACGGACGCGAAGCCGAGCCGGCGTCGTCCGTACGCGTTGATATGGCCTGCGTTTGAAGAAAGGCCGCGACGGTTATGGGGGTGATAGCCGCCTCGGTTCCTCCGGCTATCACCACGTCAGCTTCCCCGGAGCGAATCAGCCGGGCAGCCTGGACCAAGGCTTCGGCGCCGGAGGAACATGCCGAGACGGGGGTGTAAGAACCTGCCATGGCCCCGTAGTGAATACTCAAGGCCGCTGCGGGTCCATTGGGCATCAGCATTGGCACGGTTCGCGGTGAGACGCGACGCTGGCCACGGCTTTCAAGAACGTCATCCTCCCAGAGAAGGGTGCCTATGCCTCCCACCCCTGTCCCCACAACCACAGCAAGCCTGGTGCCATCAACTTGGGGACTGCCAGCATCTGCCCAAGCTTCCGCGGCCGCAACCATGGCAGCTTGCTGAACCCGATCCAACCGCTTTGCTGCCACCGGCGTCAACGAACCGGCCGGGTCTTCTGCCATCGGCGCAGCGATCGAAACCGAGAGACCGGAATCCTGCAGGAAATCCACGCTCACATCGCGGATGCCGGAACCTCCCGCGAGAAGGGAGTCCCACGTTGTCCTGACGTTCCCGCCCAAGGGAGTAGAAGCTCCCAACCCCGTCACTGCAATATCGTTTGCACGCATATCAACACTCCACTCGTTATCTTGTATGTCATACAAGATAAGCGCTTAGTTGTATCAAGTACAATTTTTGAGTGGAAGAAGTACGCAAGAGAAGACGCCGTTCGGACGGACCATCGCAGGCTCGCGGGCATTCAACACGGCAACGCATCTTGGACAGCGCCGTGAAGCTCTATCTCTCCAAACCAACCGGGGAAGTCAGCGTTGCCGCCATCGCAGCCGACGCAGGGGCTTTCCCCAACCAAGTGACCTACTACTTCGGCTCGAAGGACTCGCTCTTCATCCACGCCGCTTTCCTGGCCCTGCTGCACGACGCCGAACGCGTCGAAACGGTGGGACTATCAGTGGAAAGCCCGGCATCGTTCCGCGGTGCCATGGCCAGGACCGTGCTGATACTGCCCTCCCTGCCGCTGGTGGTCCGCGCCTTGGCGGCGGGAACCTCCCGACCCGACCTCTCCGCCGTCGTCGATCAGCATTTAAATCTGCTTTTCCGCCAGTCAGAGCGATACTTGACTCGCCTGCTGAAGCAACGAAAGTGGGAGCTCGAACGCCCCTTGCCCGTTGAGACGAGGACGTTCTGGAGCGCAGCGTTTGGTGCCACGCTCCTTTCGCAAGCAGGCGTCACAGGAAACGGAAATGATCTGGATCTTGCAGGAACGCTCACCGTAAGAACGGCTAAAAACAGACCCTGAGTACTGGAGACTGCGGCAGCGGACTCAAGTCCGGCATACGCCGTCGACCACTGCCTTGGCCAGCTCAAACAGCTTTTGGTTCCTGTCACTGGAAGCCTTGCGAAGGATGTTAAACGCCTCCTCCTGAGTGCAACGGTTCTGCGAGATGATCACTCCGCAGGCGGTGTTGATGACGGACCTGCTCTTCAAAGCCGCGTCGAGGTCTTCCGCGAGCTCATTCAGCGCAGTGATGCGGGTTGCCAAGCGCAGAGCCTTGCTGGCCATTTCCGCGAAGGTGGCCGCCTGCATGACTGAGGCATGTGTAAAAGTGCCAGCGGCGGGCGAGAAGAAGTTCAGAACAGCCGAGGCCTCTTCTTCCAATGCCATGGGCACCGCCAGGGCGCTCCGGACACCTGCCGCGCGCAACGCACTGCTATACAAGGGCCAGCGGGGAGCCGATTCGGCATCGCGCAGGAGGACCGGACGCGCCTCCGCCAACGCGTCGATGCAGGGGCCCTCGCTCAAGCTCTGTTCAATCCTGTCCAGCACTACAGCAGTTGCAGTACTGCCACCGATTGTTCCGGTTCGCTTTCGCCGCCCTAACGTCACGGCGCACTCAATACGTTGACCGGTGGCGCGTGACATCATAGTCGCCGCCACCCCCGCGAGGCCGTCAAGGAATGCCTTGATGTCCTCCGCCTCAACAATCAAATCGCTGAGTAGTTCTACATCAGCGGCCCAATCCTCAATGCTCACCAGATCCACTCGAATCAACCACCCGACTCATCAGGCATCGCATTCGCGAGCTCCCATTGTGACCGGACGAATCAGCCCAGAGCAGCGTCCGCCGCTAATTTAGCAAGGAAAACCTCGTTGTGTAAGGGATTCGGGGAACACAAGGTACAAGCCCGTTGAGTCAAGCTGAAGCATGCAAGCTTCTGCTCATGCAACAGGGCGCCGGGCTTCCAGAAGCCAAGCCATTGCCTCATCACGTGAGGCGAAAAATCGGGTGGGACACGGGAGCGTGCGGCGCGCCATGGCAAAGTTTGCAATGACGCGATTGACCGGATTTGATCCGAGCAGGGCAATTCGGGAAGCAGCACACTTGGTACTGAAAGCCGACTTGGCCTGACGGGTCACCGCCCGGGTGTGCGTTATGTCGATCAACATCGGATACTCGACGCCATCGGCAACCTCGTTGATTTTTGAGATGGCCGCGTGAACGTCATCAGCAGCTAAAACGGTCTCCGGATTCCAAACAAGGAGTAGTACACCCTCTGCACTGATGTCCACCGTGCCCTTGCCGCCGTCAACAGTAATCGGCTTCATCCCGCTCCCCCCAGCATCTGTGGAGCTAAGACTAGCTGCGTAGAGGTGCGAAGTGAACTCTTTCGCCAGGTAAGCGTAAACGTACTTGTTTTCGACTACGGGGTCTGGCTGGGCGAAGCCGAGGAAGTCTCACCGCCCTCAGTGGCTGTGGCTGTGGGCGTAGCTGTAGGCGTAGCCTCGGTCGTGGACGAGGAAGGTGATTCCGAGGTCGACGAGGGAGCCGGAGCAGAGGTGCTGCTCGAGGAGCGGCTCGGCATCGGGCTTTCAGTCGTACCGCCTTCGGCCTTCTCAAGGACCTTGTTGATCAAATCCTCGAGCTCCTTCTGATCCGGATCACCAAGAGTTGCGCCGCTCTTGGTAGCCACAACCAGCAGCCTGCCTTCGGCTGCGGATACCTGCATCAGCTTCTGCTGATTTTCGCCGGAACGGGTGCTGATGGTTCCGAACGTTTCCTTGGCATTGGTGTCGGCTTGAAGTTTCTCGCTGTTGACCTCATAGGTGCCGGCAAGGGTTTTCACCGTGAACTTCTTACAGCTATCCATCTTGGCGCTGATGTCTTGGAGCACCTTGTCAGCATCCGGCCCCTCACTCCCGGACTGCGCAGACAGTGACCGAGGCTCCTCGCTCTCAGACAGCGCGACGGCAATGCTCCCTTTCTCAACTTTGTCTATCAACCCCGCAGTGGCAATGTCCTTGCAGTCGCCGGGATCTACGGTGGCAGTACTCAACAGCAAGTTGGCGATGTTGCTGCCCTGGTCCACCTGATCCTTTGAGTAGAGCTTCAGTTCATTGCCGTCACCGTCCTTCATGCCGGAGATGAGGTCCCGCAGCTCATCCTCGCTGTAGACCTTGGCCTGGGCAGACTCCGAGGCCGACGCCGACGCGGTAGGGGAAGCGCTCGTCCCACCGCCCCCGCCGCCTGTGCACCCAGCTAAAGCCAGCGCCCCAATGGCCAGCACTCCGAACGCTGGAACTCTACGCATCAGACAAACCTCCCAAATAGCAAGGGTACTTAGTAACTTCAAGATTATCCGGATCTCCCCTGCAAAGGAACCATCCACGGATGACCTTCATGGAGAAGCGGACATGTGGAGTCCACCGAAGTTCCTACCCAGGGATGAGTGTGGTTCATTCCGCTGGTTGATGTGGTCCTGTTCGGGCCAAACCTAGGCTGAAGACTTCCGCAGCTCAGTCGAAGGAGTCCCCTGTGCCCTGGCTCGATATCACCGCAGCAGCCCTACTGCTGCTCACTCTCGTGGTGGGAGTGGTGACCCGCCGGGGCAAAGCTCTGATGGTCACTATTCTCGGCATGGCAACTGCCGCGACTCTTGTTGCCGCCCTCAGCTTCGAAGGCGCACGTCTGCAGGTGATCGCGCTGGTCACACTCGCCGCGGTGACTGCCGCCGTCGTGATTTGGCTCCGATCAGCGCGCCGTCCTCGCCTTGCCGTGGCAACCAGCGCCATCCTCGCGTTCAGCCTCGTGGGGACAGCCGGCGCCGCCTGGATATTGCCGCCGTTCTCCATTCCCGCAGGAAGTGGCCATCATGCCGTTGGAATAGACACGAAAGTGTGGACCGATGACAAGCGTGACGCGCATGGTGACAGCCTGCCGGGCGAGCGCCGCTCACTGCCGGCAACCATCTGGTACCCCGCCGAAGGAAGCGGGGAACGTGCGGAATACCTGCCCGGGCGGGAGCGGGCCACCTAACTGTCCAACGCCCTCGCCAACCTCTACGGCATTCCGGCTTTCACGCTGGATGGACTCTCCCGCGCCCGGAGCAACGCGTTGTGGCAAGGTAAAGCAGCTGACGGTTCTTTTCCGGTGGTGGTTGCTTCACCTGGACTCAACAGCTCCCGATGGTTCTTCACTGCATGGGCAGAGGAACTGGCCAGCAATGGCGTGATAGTGATTGCCCTTGATCACCCATACGACTCGCCTGTTACCGAGCTTGCCGACGGTACGTGGGTCCACGGCAAGCTCGAAACCACGGGAGATGACGCGGGTGATCAAGCACTGGCAGACCATTGGGCGGGAATTCGCGCCGCCGACATGCGCGCCGTCATCGATCAGCTGCATTCAGGGCTAGCGGGACTACCCGCCCTACGGTCCGCTGACCTTAGCCAAATCATCACGGCAGGTCACTCCCTGGGAGGTGCAGCCGCCTTGGAAGCGGCGCGCCTGGATGACCGGGTGGAGGGAGCCGTTGACATCGACGGCATGCCCAGAACCCCGAAGGACGCCACCCCGCTCACTAAACCGGTCATGGCGATAGTGGCCGGCGATGCGGACCCGCTCCCCGAGTACGACGCCGCACTGGACGCATTGCTGGCTAAAAGGAATGGCACCCGCGTCATTTTGGACGGGGTGACGCATTTTGGCATGATCGATCTAGGCCTCATTGTGGGCCCCGTTCCCGGGATCACCGGCACCCGAGGCCCCACCGGACCAACCTCGGCAGCCCAAGCCACCCTTCAACTTATCCATGCAATCGACTAATTTAGTAAGGTTACTTAGCTTCCTGTACTATCTGTTCCCATGAGCAGCCCGGTTAACACCCAGACGTCAAAACTCAAGCAGTCCATTACCGGCCCGCTTCTTTTTCTCTTTATCCTCGGCGATGTTCTGGGGGCGGGCATCTACGCCTTAGTAGGGAAGGTTGCAGGCGAGGTGGGCGGGGCTGTCTGGATTCCGTTGGCCTTGGCCCTTTTCCTGGCCATGCTCACCGCCGCTTCTTACGCAGAACTAGTGACAAAATACCCGAAAGCCGGCGGGGCTGCCGTCTTTGCTGAGCGGGCTTTCAAAGTGCCCCTGGTCTCGTTCCTGGTGGGTTTCTGCATGTTGGCAGCCGGGGTGACCAGCGCTGCCGGCTTGAGCCTCGCCTTCGCCGGTGACTACCTCAAGCCATTCCTGGATGTACCCGCCATTCCCGCTGCCTTGGTCTTCCTGTTGTTGATCGCTCTTCTGAATGCACGCGGGGTCAAGGAATCCGTCAGGGCCAATGTGGTCATGACAGTCATTGAGGTGTCCGGGCTGGTGTTGGTGATCGTCCTGGTGGGCCTGATGTTCGGCCGCGGAGACGGCGCGGCTTCCCGCGTTCTGGAGTTCAATCCGGCGGTCTCCCCTGGAGCAGGGATCCTCGCAGCTTCCTTGCTGGCCTACTACTCGTTCGTGGGTTTTGAAACCTCCGCCAACGTTGCCGAAGAGGTCCGTGACGTCCACCGCGTCTACCCCAAAGCGCTTTTTGGGGCCCTGCTGACCGCCGGAGCCATCTACATTCTGATCGGACTGGCCTCATCCATAGCACTGGCACCAAATGACTTGAGCAGTTCCTCGGGACCCTTGTTGCAGGTTGTCCAAGCCACTGGTTTTGGAGTTCCGGACTGGCTCTTCGGACTGATCGCCCTGATAGCTGTTGCCAACGGCGCCCTGCTCACCATGATCATGGCCAGCCGCCTGGCCTTTGGAATGGCCGAGCAATCGCTGCTACCGGCAGCGTTGGGGCGTGTCCTCCCCCAGCGACGCACACCATGGGTTGCCATCCTGGTGACCACTCTGGCCGCAATGGCACTGACCGCTACCGGCGATCTCGGTTCGCTTGCCGAAACGGTGGTCCTGCTCCTGCTGTTCGTCTTCATCAGCACCAACGTGGCCGTTCTGGTGCTGCGCAAGGACAAAGTGGAACACCAGCACTTCCGCGTCCCGGTGGTCATTCCATACCTGGCCCTGGCGTCCTGCGTACTCCTGCTCTTCCAGCAAGGCCCCGAAATCTGGTTGCGTGCAGCCGTCCTCCTGGCAATCGGGCTCATCCTCTACTTCGTTACGCGCTGGACCCAAGCACGCAAGAGGACCGGCCTGGCCGCGGACGAAGAACGGCGAGGGGCGGAGAATGTAGAGTCCTTTGAACTATGACTACTAACATCCCCTGGAACCGCGGCGAGTGGACCAACCAGCCAGCCGCCGTCGTCGAGCAGGAAGGTGACCTTCTGGTCACAGCGGCGGAAAACAGCGACGCGTGGCGCATCACGTCCTACGGTTTCATTCACGACACCGAACACGCGTTGCTTGCCCCCTTCCCCCAGGACAGCGCCATGGAGGTTGAGTTCACCGCCGCGTTCTCCCAACAGTTTGACCAAGCGGGCATCTTCGTCCGCATCAGCGGCGAGCATTGGATCAAGGCGGGCGTGGAATTCGCCGACGGCGCCGCTCAAGTGGGCGCGGTGGTCACCGACCGCTTCTCGGACTGGTCCTTGGCGCCTGTTCCGGAATGGAACGGCGGCAGGGTCCGCATGCGGATCAGCCGCTCCGGGGACGCCCTCACCATCCGGGCCGCCTCAGGCAGCAACGAATTCCAGCTGGTGCGGGTTGTACCGTTGGCCCCTGATGCGGTGGCCAACGCCGGGCCTTTCACGTGCGCACCAACACGCCCGGGGCTGAGGGTCCCCTTCCACTCCTGGCGCGCCACGGCACCGGACGGCCAGCTCCACTGAGGCCGCCGGGACCGGTGAGCTTGCGGGTCTCACTGTTCATGAGATTATGGAGTTTCCGGCAGCCTGGCATCACCAGTGCTGCGACTCAGTTGGCTCCGTAACAAGCCTATGGGGGGCACATCACGGTGGAAGATACTGCAAGTCTGTGGCGCACTGACCCTGCGACGTTCCGTGACGTGGTGATCAACCGCCAAGCATTGGAAGCTGCACTGCAAGGCGATTGTCCACCCGTGGAAAGAGTCAGATACCTGGCGCTGCTTGGCCGGGACGCCCAAGCCCTGAACGAGGGCTTAAAGCTGCTGCCAAACTCTCCTGACCGCCGTGAGTTGCTGCTGGTCCTTGCCCAGATCCATCAACGTCAGTACCGCTGGCACGACGCCGCCGTGCTCCACGAGAAAGCCTTGCGAACAGTCCGGACACCGGAAGAGGAGGCATACGTCCGCCACCACATTGGCCGACGGCTCTTCGACGAAGCCCGTTTCCGTGCTGCCGCCGATGAGTTTCAGTGGGCAGCAGACCTCTACCGTGTAGCTGACCAGCCCGAACTCGCTGAGGAAAACCGCCAGGCCATGCGCCATGCCTTGCACGTTCACAGTGCCGATCAGGGCGCGGGACGTTCCGCGTACGAGCTCTCCTAGACTTCCGCGGACCTATTGCTGACTTTGTAACACCTCAAGCAGCTCATCGGGGAGGTACAGATTCACGTCTTCGCCGTCAATTCCGGAAATGGGTTCCACGGTTTTGCCGTTCCACCAGTAGAGCAGCGGGATCAACGGTGAAGGGTGCTGAGCGTAAACGTTTGCAGCGAACATGAGCATCGCCCTGAAGTCATCAATGGTGGTGGCTTCGCTGACCAGATGAAGGCAGAGCGTATTCGTAGCCGGAATGGCGACCAAAGCGCCCAGCGGTCCGGGCGTGTAGCCGAGCAACTCGATAAATTGGTCCATGCAGGCAATCCACGACGATTGGTACACGGATTCTGTTTCGAAAACCAGAAACGAGCCTTCTTCCAGCGTGAAATCCTCGGGTTGGCCCGGACCAGCAGCTATCAGGTTACTGAAGGCCTTCTCCCACAGTAGATCTGCACCACCTACGGCTTCGGTTTGCTCAGCCGTGACGTAGGAAACGGACTCCGGGGAATCCAACGCAATCAGGAGCGGCAACCTAGCAGTGGGTCGAACGTACGAGTAGATCTCAGGGCCATGCTCCCTTTCCATCCAATCCATGGTTTCCGGGGCGATGAACTTTGGATATACACCTTCAAGCAGTTCCTCAGCACTGACCTCCGACGGACGCGCATTGGTCAATCCAGCCGCAAAGTGCTGCCCAACCATGGCGGGCCATTCCTTTTCCGGAAGGAGGACGGCTTTACGAGCCACCGCGAACAGCCCGTACTTCTGGCCATCCTCACCAGCCAAGTGATCTCCGGCATCAATGACCGTAACTCCTTGCCCGCGCAGTGCCAACACCCCAAGTTCACGTAATTTATTTGCCTGCTTCTCCGTGAATTCCGGAAGGTGCGGGTCATTGCTGGATTTCCGGGAGAAAAGGCCCACGGGCGGTCTCGTTTCTTTAGAGCGAATTTGCGCGGCCGCCATTGACGGACTTTCAAAACACTAGGGGAATTGGCGGTAGTCCCACAATCCCTGAGTCCGGATTTTTCGATGAACCAGGTCCTGAGCTAGCAGACCATGAATGCTAAGCTCAGCTCACATCGGGGCCCTGAAATGGGCGGAGCTGGGGGAATCTTGGGAACCTTTCGTGCGTCTACCGTGAAATCGGCAGTTCTTGCCGCAGTGTTGGTGGGATCCGCCGTTGCTGGGGTGGCACCAGCCACAGCTACAGCGCCGGCAGAGCCCTCACCGCCATATGTGTTTGTACCGCCCATTTCAGGATTGCCATTCGTAGGATCTGAACTGACCCTGGGCCTAACGCAGTTCCAGAAGTGCAAGACCGAGGAAGCCCCCAATGGCTTCGTTCTCGAATGGCTCAGCAACGGCGTTCCCCTGCCGGCCGAGCGGCAAGGAGAATTCCTGAAGCTCACCCCGGAGGACCGTGGTGACCGCATCTCAATGAACGTCCACACAACCTGTGCAACACCACAGGTCTTCCACAGCAGGGAGACGCGTCCAGTCGCCGCGTCCAACCGGGCCATGGGTTGGACGGACCGCGGCAACTTTGAGCTACTGGGGCGAACCGCCGGCGGGGACCTGGTCCTTTACCCTCGGACTTACGAGCCGAACTGGATTTACTGGGGTCCGGGCATGGAGCTTCTCCAGTTCCCCAGCTCCTGGGATGAACCCCGGGTGGTGGGAACAGGCTGGAACATCTTCAACATAGTCTTCTCCCCCGGCGACTTCGACGGAGACGGACACAACGATGTCCTGGGGCGTGACAGCAGCGGCAACCTCCACCTTTATCCTGGCGACGGAGACGGGGGCTGGCTCCCCCCAACCCAAGTTGGTTCCGGCTGGAACATCTTCGACTCGATCGTGGGACCAGGAGACTTCGACGGTGACGGCATCAACGACGTCCTCGCCCGCGACCGTCAAGGCAAGCTGCATCTCTACCCCGGCGACGGCGAAGGCGGCTGGCTTGCGCCCTCCCAAGTGGGTGCGGGCTGGCAGATCTTCGACAAAATCATCGCAGCCGGAGATACCACCGGTGATGGGACAGCGGACATCTTCGCCCGCGACCGCAACGGCATCCTCTACCAGTACCCCACCGATGGACAGGGCGGCTGGAACACACCATTGAAGGTGGGCCACGGCTGGGATGAAATGACCGAGATCAGCAGCGCCGGCGCCTACAGCAAGGGATACAACGTTTCCAGAAGTGAGCTCATTGCCTATAACCGGGCCGGCGGACTCTTCCTCTACTCCAACATTGGTGTTCAGGGCGACTACTCGCTTTTCAACCAAGGTCAGATCGGCACAGGCTGGAACATCTTCAGCAGCCTGATCTAAGAAGCCCTCGGGAATATGAAGCGAAGTCCCGCAGTTACAAAGTGCGCAAATAGCAACACACCGCACTTTTACAAGGGGGTTCACCACTTTGGCCACCGATTACGACACACCCCGGGCTTTGTCTGAGGAAGAGCAGGCACTTCCCCTCGCGGAGCTGGCACCCACCAAGAGCGCTGCACGGACAGACACTATCGATCTGGATGAGACCGACCTCGCGGATGCCTTCGAACTTCCCGGCGCTGACCTCTCCGGGGAAGAACTCCAGGTTGAAATTGTCCCCATCCAGAACGACGAGTTCACCTGCATGTCCTGCTTCCTGGTCCACCACCGCAGCCAACTTGCACGGGAAAGCAACGGGCAGAAGTACTGCACCGAGTGCGAAGGGTAGCGCGAGCCTCTAAGGCGAGTACCGCCGTCGCGCCCTTCCTGCCGGACCGCATACCGGACACCGGTCCCCTTGGCTCCCCATGCCTGATGTAGCCTAGTAAGCAAGCTGACTATTTTCGGAAAGCGTGGGGGTGCCTGAATGCCTGATATGGACAGATGGCCAACCAGCCGGTTGCTGTCAACTGCGGCGCGGCTCGTGGAGCTTGCCTGGAACGATAAATTGCGCCCGCTTGGGTTGACCTATCCGGCGGTACTGACTCTTGACGCCGTTGCAGCGGCAGGACCGATCACGCCAGGGGATCTTGCCCGCAGCGTGAGAGTGCAGGCCCAAACCATGGGCCCGCTGCTGACCCGGCTGGAAGCGCGCGGGTACATCCTCCGTCAGCCCAATCGCTTCGACCGCCGCAGCCAACTGATCTCAATCACCGAATTGGGCTTGTCGCTGCTGGAGCAATCACACCGCCAGGAAAACAATGTGCTGTCAGTGATCAATCTGGACTCCGAGGGTCTTCGCGAAGAGCTCCTGGCAATAGTGCGCCACGCCAACTTCAACTAAGCACTGAGTAATCCCGCGTAGACGAAAGACTGCCCGGCAAGGCAGTATGGAGATACCCGCTGATGAAGTCCGGCGTATAAGGGGGGGAGGCTCTCTCCCCCACCAACACCCGGGCTCGAAACACCAATGGTGATGCCCGGACGAACAAAAAAGGGCATCATGAGTGATCTTCAAATAGGCGACAGCCTCCCAGTGGACCTTCTAAGTTTCAAGGCAGCAGAATGTCTCGTTTCAACTGCTGCGTCCGGCACGGAAGACGTGTGCGTTCTGGATGCAGGACACACAGGCAATCATTTGGCTGCAGGTGCAGACATGGTGGTTCGGGCAGTCTGGAGCTAGAGCACAAGAGCATTGATTCAGGGGCAAGTGAGGCAGTTCGGCTCGCTTGCCCCTGGCAGCCCTAGGTACCGCAGAAAGTCCGGTACGGGCCGAAGCTCTCCGGCGCAGGTTCGGCGTACTTCCCCAAACCCGGACGCTCGTTGAACGGGTCCGAGACCGCTACCAGCAACTGTTCGGTGGGGCCGGTGTCCCCTTCAGTTGCGGCAGCGAGAGCTTCCTCCACCAAATGATTGCGCGGAATGTAGATCGGGTTGACCCGGTCCATGGCATCGGCGTTCGGGCTGGTTTCCCGCCACCGTTCCAGCCATGCATCGAACGCTGCCAGGTCCAGGATCTGGCGGCGTGCAGGCTCTACGTCCCCGCGGGCCGCTTTGCTGAGGCTCCTGAAGAACGAGGTGTAGTCCGCGCGCGTCTCCTGCACCAACTGGAGGAGCTCATCCACCAACGGTGAGGCAACGGCGTCGTCAATTCCCTCAGGCAGCCCAAGTTTGGCCTTCATGCCGTCAAACCACGTGGCGCTGTATTCCTTGCGGAATCCATTGAGCGCCTCAACGGCCAAGGCCACCGCCTGCTCCTCGTCCTCATGGATCAGCGCCGCGATTGATTCGGCAAAGCGGGCCAGGTTCCACTCCGCAATCACCGGCTGGTTACGGTAGGCGTAGCGTCCCATCTCATCAATGGAGCTGTACACCGCCACGGGATCGAAACCCTCCATGAAAGCGCACGGACCGTAATCGATGGTCTCGCCGGAGACCGTCATGTTGTCCGTGTTCATCACGCCATGCACGAACCCAACCAGCATCCACTGAGCCAGAAGTTTCGCCTGGACTGAAATGACGCTCTTGAGGAGGGCGAGGTAAGGGTTGCTTTCAGCGGCCGACGACGGGTGGTGGCGTTGGATCGCATGATCAGCCAAGCGACGGAGCAGATCCATGTCATTGCTGGCCCTGGCATATTGGAAACTGCCCACCCGAAGGTGACTGCTGGCCACCCGGGTCAGAACAGCCCCCGGCAGGAGAGTCTCCCGCTGAACCTGCCGCCCTGTAGCCACAACCGCAAGGGACCTGGTGGTGGGAATGTTCAGCGCATGCATGGACTCGCTCACGATGTACTCGCGCATCATGGGACCAACCGCGGCCAAGCCATCGCCGTTCCGCGCAAACGGCGTCCGTCCCGAACCCTTGAGGTGGAAATCGCGGAGACTGCCGTCCGAGCCTTCAACCTCACCCATCAAAAGGGCGCGCCCATCCCCCAAACGCGGAGAATAAAAACCAAACTGATGACCCGAATACCCTTGGGCTACGGGAGTCGCCTCCTCCGGAACGGCATTGCCGATCAACAGCCGTACGCCCTCCGGGCTTCGAAGAAAATCAGGATCAAAACCCAGCTCGACGGCGAGTGGCTGGTTGAGCACCAGCAACTGCGGATCCGGGGCTTCCTCCGCACGCCAAGGAATTGCTAGCTCCGGGAGCTCCCGGGCGAAGCGGCCCTCAAATGTGACAGTGGAATGCGCGACTTCACTCATCTATCAAGGATATAGATGGTGTTCCCGGCGAGAAAAGGTGTGCCGGTCCCAGCTAGCATGTGAACCACTGCCGTTTGGCGGGAGATCCATTGGGGGCGGTTTCCGCCAAAAAGTTAGGCAATACGTGATTTCATTTGCGCAAGTACGCCGTTTTTCAGCAAGAAAGGGTTGGGCCGTCGGGCTTGCGGTCACGGCCTTGCTTGCGTTCCTGGTTGGGCTGGCCCTCTTTTTCATTGGGGCCAACCACCTGGCATGGACAGGTCCTACGCGTTTCATACTGACGGGTGGCTGTGACAGGTTTATATGGCCCCGGCAGGACGGTTATTTCTGGCCCCCCTTCATGACTCGCCGGGCACCTGTGGCGGTTATTTGTGGCCCCACCTTCAACGTTGGATTCATCACTGGATGGATGCGGCGGAAGGCTGGTCTGGATGGAGTCGAGAGTGGAGTTGTTCGCGCGGATTCGAAGGGACGCCCGGGTTGAGGGCCTGTCGGTTCGTGCGTTGGCGGTCCGGTACGGGGTTCACAGGCGAACGGTAAGGCAGGCACTGGATTCGGCTGCCCCTCCGGAGCGTAAACAGAGGCAAGGCGTGTCCTGGAGGCTGGAGCCTTTTAAGGGCGCGATCGATGCGATGCTGATCGAGGACACGACGGCGCCGCGGAAGCAGCGCCATACTGCACGCAGGATTTTGGCCCGGCTCATAGAAGAGCACGGAGCGCAGGAGCTGTCGTATTCGACGGTCCGTGATTACGTAAGGGTCCGTCGGGCCCAGATTGATGTGGAGGCCGGCCGCCGGGTTGAGGTGTTCGTTCCTCAGGAACACGCTCCGGGTGCTGAGGCTGAGGTGGACTTCGGCGAGGTCTATGTCGTGCTGAACGGGGTGAAGACGAAGTGTCACCTGTTCATTTTCCGGTTATCGTATTCGGGCAGGGCCATCCATCGGATCTACCCGACCCAGGCCCAGGAGGCCTTCCTTGAAGGGCACATCGAGGCCTTCAAGGTTCTGGGCGGCATCCCGACTAAACACATCCGCTATGACAACCTCACCAGTGCTGTCACCGCTGTGGTGTTCGGTCAGGGCCGGCAGCGCCGGGAGAACGACAGATGGGTGTTGTTCCGTTCCCACTACGGCTTCGACCCCTTCTATTGCCAGCCCGGCATCGCCGGGGCCCACGAAAAGGGCGGCGTTGAAGGTGAGGTGGGCTGGTTCCGCCGCAACCGGCTTTCACCGATGCCGGTTGCTGACTCCCTGGACGAGCTCAACGACCGGATCCGCAAATGGGAAGCCCAGGACGAGGACAGGAGGATCAATGACAGGATCCGCACCATAGGCCAGGACTTCGAGATCGAACGGCCGTTCCTGGCCAGGTTGCCGGCAGAGGAATTTGATCCGGGTCTGGCGCTGAACCCGAGGGTCGACAGGTCCTCGATGGTCACCGTCCGGATGGTGAAGTATTCCGTCCCGGCCCGGTTCATCGGCCGGAGAGTCCGGGTCTCATTGCGGGCGTCCGAGGTCGTGGTGTTCGATGGCCGCACCGTGGTCGCCAGGCATCAGCGGCTCGCCGCCCGGTCCGGACAGTCGGTCCAGCTGGACCACTATCTCGAGGTCCTCAAAACCAAGCCCGGCGCCCTTCCAGGCTCCACCGCTTTGGCCCGGGCGAGAGAGTCCGGGACGTTCAGCAGCGCGCACGAGGCATTCTGGGCCGCCTCCCGCCGGGTCAACGGCGACGCCGACGGGACCCGTGAACTCATCGACGTCCTGCTCCTCCACCGGTCCATGGACGCCTGCGACATCCACGCAGGCATCACCGCGGCCCTCGTAGTGGGCGCGGTCAGCGCCGACGTCGTCGCGGTCGAAGCCCGCAGACACGCCACGACATCCTGCCGGGGTGGGGCCAGTTCGGACCGTCATCCCGGTGTTCATGCTGAAGAGAAGGTGCAACGGGTTGTCAGTCTCACCCAGCGCCGCCTCATGGACCCCGTCGCCGTCATCGCCGGGCTGCCACCTGATAGCCGGCCCCTGCCGTCGGTCCGCGCCTATGACGAGCTGCTGGCCAAACGTTCGGAACACCCCGCAGGAACCGCGTCAAAGGAGAACATCTCATGAGCCCCACCGCACCGGCGACCACCATCACCCCGGCCTTGCGCCGGCGGCGAGGCCTGACCGAACAGGCAGCGGTTGCCGCCGTGAACCAGGCCTGCCGCCGGCTGCGCCTGCCCACCATCCGGGCAGTCCTCGATGAAGCCCTCGCCGTCGCGGGGAAGGAACAACTCTCCTACCAAGGCTTCCTGGCCGAATTGCTGCTGGCCGAGTGCGACGACAGGGACCGGCGCTCCTCGATCCGGCGCGTGAAAGCCGCGAACTTTCCCCGGGACAAGTGGCTCGGGGACTTTGACTTCGACGCGAACCCGAACATCAACCCCGCCACCATCCACACCCTGGCCACCGGGGAATGGATCCGCAAAGGACAACCCCTCTGCCTGATTGGGGACTCCGGGACCGGCAAATCCCACCTGCTCATCGGACTCGGCACCGCCGCCGCAGAGAAGGGCTACCGAGTCAAATACACCCTCGCCACCCGGCTCGTAAACGAACTTGTCGAAGCCGCCGACGAGAAGGTCCTGGCCAAGACCATCGCCCGGTACGGCCGGGTGGACCTGCTCTGCATCGACGAGCTTGGTTACATGGAACTGGACCGGCGGGGCGCCGAACTACTGTTCCAGGTCCTCACCGAACGCGAGGAAATGAATTCCATCGCGATCGCCTCGAACGAGTCATTCTCCGGCTGGACCAAAACCTTCACCGACCCGCGCCTCTGTGCAGCCATCGTGGACCGCCTCACCTTCAAGGGCACCATCATCGAAACCGGCACCGACTCCTATCGCCTGGCCCATGGCATCGCGCGTAAAAGTTCGGAACAGGCGAACAACCCCGCTGCAGGAACCCGAGGTCCCCGCAGAGGTGAATCCGACCTCATGCCACGGGCGCCGGCAGGCACTGGATAACTCACCACGAAACTTTCCCCAAAAGTATCCGATACGGCGTCCGCGTGGGGTAGTTTGATCCCTATGTTGACCGGATTCAAGAATTTCATCATGAAGGGCAACGTCGTAGACCTTGCCGTCGCCGTCGTGATTGGTGCCGCCTTTGGTGCCGTAGTCACGGCCCTAGTCCAGAGCGTTCTCATGCCGTTCATCGCGGCCTTGGTCGGATCTCCGAACTTCGATAGCTTCGCCGTCGTGACCCTCAACGGAAACGACATTAAATTCGGTGTCCTGCTCACAGCAATTGTTAACTTCGTGCTCGTGGCGGCAGCCATTTACTTCGTCATCGTCGTGCCCATGAACCACATGATCGAGCGCCGCAACCGGCGCCTCGGCATCAACCCGGACGTCAAGGAAGAAGCGGCCGAAGACCCCCAGATTGCCCTGCTCACGGAAATCCGGGATTCCCTACGGCAAGACCGCAGGGCCTAATCAAGTCGGCGGACCCAAACCCACCAAAATCCGCTTTCAGGGCTAAACCGCCGCCCAATCGCTTCGGCACGCTTACGTTCCGCAGAGCGATGCTCCGATAGCGTGTCTCCCAGCGGCGCAGGGATAAATCCCGGCGTTCGTGCAGCCGCAGGCTGGCTGTGCTTGTTTTCCGTCATCGATGAAAGGACATGAAAAGTGGCTGTTTCGATTGAATTGGGCAAGGCATTGGACAAGGCCTACGAGAACTCGACTCTGGACGAGGTCCTGTCGGCCCCGCCCTCGACTCTTGCCGGCCTGACCGAAAAGCACGACGAACTGCTTGCCGGTATGGGAATCAAAACCATCCGCGATCTGGGAAGCAATAAATACTTCGCTACGGCAGGTGTACTGGTCGCACTCTCCGGCAAGGTCGGGTAGTGGGTCTGGACTGTTAGCGCGTCTCACTGAAAAGGTCCGGCCCGGCGCACGCCAGGTCGGACCTTTTCCATTCCAGAATGGATTTCTCCCACTCAAGAGATCTGACATGCTAGCAACGACGGCGCCCCGACTCCATACCCCCGACCGGCATCTGCCGTTCCCCCGGGCGATACAGGAACCCTTAGCCAACCGGTGCGAAAACCGTCCCGCGAGCCCGAGAGCCACAACAACGTCCCGTGAACCTGGGGCCACTTTCAATCGCCCCTCTGGGGCCAAAAATACTTGACACAATCAGACGGGATTCGTCGGCCCACTCACGGCGAGCCTCTCCGCCGTCGTGCTGTTGCGCTTGGCCGGGCGCCTGCCTGCCGGCAGCGCTCTCTTTGTGGCAGTAGCTGCGCTGCCCGCGTGGGCGCTAACGGTGGCCGCCGCAGCGAGTTGGGCCGTCCGCTTTGACGAAGCGGATTTGAATCAGGGCTACAGCTGGTTCGGATCCTCCGTGCTGCTGTTCATGATTCCGGGCTGGATCGTCGGGACCGCGGGCTTGGCTGTTGCCCTCTACTCATTGCTGGCGAGCATGCGTTCGCTTCCCATCCGTGTCCTGCAGGCCGTTCTCCTGGCTGCACCGATGGCCCTTATTCTCGGGGCACTCACGCTCATGCCGCCCATGGTGGGGACGCTGGGAGCCGTGGTGCTGCTGGTTGTGGCCCTGCGGCAAGGAATGCCCGCCGCCTCGCGGGAAGTGGTCCCTTCGCGAGTGATTTCTCGCAGAGTGGTCGCACCGAACCGCCGCGTTGTGGGCAGAGCAGCGCTGATATTGCTCCTGGTGGGGCTGGCGTGCGTGGTCTTTGCCGTCACCGGAAGCACTTGGGCACCCCTTGCCACCGATTCCACCAACGCCATGAACCTCGGCCTTGGCTATGGGGCATTGGCCAGTATTCCGTTGCTGGTTCTCGCAGGAAAGGTGCTTGCCCCTCGGCTAGGACCCACAACGCCGTGGACTGTCCTTCTTGGATGTGCAGCCATGGGAGTGCAGGGCGTCGCCCAGCTCCTGGGCGCCGGCCACCCCTTGCAATGGAACGGCATCCTGATTGCCGCAACCCTCATGGGCTTTTCCATTGCATTGCCTTGGGGTCGGTTGGTGACCGGCGGCCGCTTTACACGCATTGCGGTGGTGGCCTTGATGGGCCTTGCAGCTTCGGTGGTGGGACTCCCTCTGGTGATGATGTCCGCATTCCTTGCGCCGCTTGGGTCGGCGGCGTTGCTCGCCTGGGCTTTTTGGGCCGGTCACGCGCAGCAGCCGCGGCTCACCTCCTGAATCCCCCTATTTCAGCCGCATTGCTCGTTATAGGGTGCGCGCGGACGAGCGGGCAATTCGTCAATAAGTTCATTTGCCGCGTGCGCCAGCAAGTCTCTCTGCAGTGCAGGGAGAGAGTGCAGTGATTCGAGGTACGCATCCACCTCGTATTCGCCTACCATCCCACCGATGGAAAAGTAGCGCAGCCATAGGTCCTCTTCCGGGATTCCCGCGCTGACCAGGGCTTTGCGAAGACCTTTGAGCTGAAGTTGTTCCTGAAGTGATAGCCCCTCACAGTTATTCCGCTCAGGTTCCTTCAAAGGCCCCGTCCTTCCTCCCGCCACTCAGGATTCCGGCGCTGACAACAGCCAGTGACTGCTTGGACTCCTGTGACAGGTTCAGAAGTTCTTTCACGGCTTCTTCCTCGGTCATGCCGCGCTGCCCCATGAGATAGCCCTGGGCGCGGCTGATTGCGTCACGGCTGGTCAGTGCTTCTACCAGCCCTTCACTGAAACGTTTTGGGGTCTCCGTGCTTTGAATGTTGTCCAAGAGAATGGCAGCGGAGGCAGCAAGTTTCTCCAGGGAACCCGCCGTCTTTTGGTCGTAGGCATCCGTGGCAGCGGCGTAAAGCTTCATGGCACCGAAGCATCTGGGTCCCCGGATCAGAGGGGCACTGATGACGGAGGCGATCTTCAGGTCGCGAGCGGACTCGGCCCACGCAGGCCATCGGTCATCCAGCCCGGCGTTGCTGACGATGACGGTCTGCTCGGTTGCCCAGGCACTCAAGCACGGGCCCTCCCCCAAACGGTACTGGGACTGATCGCCCTCGATCACCAACGGATCCGTTGCCCCTGCACTGGTTCTATTGCCCTGCTCATCAATGAGGGACACTCCGGCTCCTGCGCTGCCGGGAAAGGCATCACGAATCCCTTCGGCCAGTAACTGCACGGCCCTGTCTACCTTTTCCTCTGTCAGGAGCAAGCCCTTGATCCGGGCAAGAGTAAGAGTGAGTTCGTCGAGGGGAAGCTGCTGGGACATGATGGAGACAATGACCTTCCGCGGGATCACACCCGCCGATGACTCCAGGCCGCTTTCTGAACCTGATTCATCCTCAGAATAGGCATATCGGGATCCACTTCGTCAACGGACGCGTCACTAAAGGATGGTGCATGTCTTCAGCTCTGCCGGCAGCAAAAAGCCGGCGGCAGCAACGCCGTCGTACTTTCGCCACGCCGCCACCGTAACAAGGTTCCTTATCTGTCAGCCCTCCCCGGTAGCATCCCAATAAATGCGCTGCTCAGAGCGCACATAATCGAATATGGGGAACCCAGATGCCCAAGGCACTTTCGTGGTTGGCGATACTTTCGCTGACCGCGTCGGCGGCTGTCTTTATGCCGCAAACAGCGATGGCCGCAGAAACGG
Source organism: Arthrobacter sp. 9V (assembly GCF_902506065.1). Taxonomy (GTDB): domain Bacteria; phylum Actinomycetota; class Actinomycetes; order Actinomycetales; family Micrococcaceae; genus Arthrobacter. The sequence continues at coordinate 908,140 of NZ_LR732912.1, read as the reverse complement.
CCACCGTTTCAACTCTTTTCTCTTCCTTATCTGTCACCACTGAAACAAACACCGGCTACAACCGCGATTTCTTTCAGCACTGGATAGATGCTGACAGCAACGGCTGCGACACACGCTCCGAGGTGCTCCAAAAGGAGTCATTAACGCCGGTGACGTTCGGTTCGGGCTGCACCGTTGCTACCGGGCAGTGGAACTCCTGGTACGACGGCGGCACGTGGACAAACGCGTCCGACGTCGACATCGACCATTTAGTCCCACTCGCCGAAGCCTGGGGTTCCGGCGCGAGCGCCTGGACCCCGGAGCAACGGCGCGACTACGCCAACGACCTCACCTTGGACGTGGCACTGGAAGCTGTAACAGACAATGTGAACCAGTCCAAGAGCGACCGCGATCCGGCAGAATGGATGCCCCCGCTGGCCGGAACCGCCTGCGAATACATCACGGACTGGGTGCTGGTGAAATACCGCTGGCAGTTGACCGTTGACGCGGCAGAATCCGCGGCAATTTCATCCACGCTGCAAAGTGGATGTGGAACCACTATGGTCCCTGTGCCAACCATCGCGGTTGAATCCACGCCCGTTGACCCGGGCCCCATCACTTTCAGTGATGTCAACGGGTCAACACAATTCAATGTGGAAATTTCGTGGCTCGCTTCCCAGGGCATTTCCACCGGATGGGTGGAAGCCGACGGCAGCAGGACCTATCGGCCGCTGAACGCCGTAAACCGCGACGCCATGGCGGCCTTCCTGTACCGCCTGGCCGGCAAACCCGCCTTCACTCCACCGGCGACGTCGCCCTTCACCGACATCACGCCGTCGAGCAAGTTCTACAAAGAAATCACGTGGCTGGCAGCAACCGGCATCTCCACAGGATGGGCGGAGCCTGACGGTTCCAAAACCTACCGTCCGCTCAGCCCGGTCAACCGCGACGCCATGGCTGCCTTCCTTTACCGGTTCAAAGGCAATCCTGCCTTCACCGCACCAAGCACTTCGCCATTCGTAGATGTTCAGGTTGGAAGCCAGTACTACAAACAGATCACTTGGCTTGCATCACGGGGCATCTCAACCGGTTGGGATATCGGTAACGGCTGCCGAGCCTTCAACCCGGTCCAGCCTGTTGCCCGTGACGCCATGGCTGCCTTCATGTACCGATACGTCAACGGCGGGACCGGCGGAGTAACGGGCAGTACCTGCTCGCCTCCCCCTCCCCCGGTGACGCCGCCGCCGGTTACGCCGCAGCCGCCGGTCACGCCTCCGCCGCCCGTGACGCCGCAGCCGCCGGCAAATCCGGGTGACAGCGTAAACTGCACAAGTTTTAGTACGTGGCAGGCTGCCCAGGCATGGTTCGACAAGTACTACCCGTGGTACGGCGACGTCGCGAAGTTGGATTCAGACAAGGACCGCATAGCCTGCGAGTCCTTGCCCGGCCACCCGTAACGGACCTATGACAGCGGGCCCGGTTCATTTTGAACCGGGCCCGCTTTTTCGTTTATGTGGTCAAGCCCTTACCCCGCCGCTGCACATCAGGGCCAGGACGACGGGGCAATGCCGCACACCACCAGCTTTAGTCTGAGTAACGTTGCGACTTAGCGGGCCTTTTCAGCAATCCGATAAAGAAACGCCCCCATTGCGTCGCGCGTGATCAAAGTCAGCGGACGATAAGTACGTTGCCCGGTGTTGTCCGCCCATCCCGTGGAAATGCCCCGTGCGGACAGCCATGCCATCTCCTTATAGAACTGCTGTTGAGGAGTTACATCTTGGAAAGGGGACACGGGCGGCGGAGTGTAGGCGGGATAGCCTGATGCCCGGTAAAGGAAGGCAGCCATCGCATCACGGGCAATGGGGAGTCCCGGCCGGAAGCTGCTGCTGCCGTCCTGATTCTCCCATCCGGTTGAAATGCCGGACATGGCCAGCCAAGCAATCTCCTTATAGAACGGGTGGTTGGTTGGAACATCCACATAGGCAGTGGTTTGAGGTGGCGTCCACGGAGGTGAGCCAGCCATCCGGTAGATAAAAGCAGCCATCGCCTCCCGACTGACCGACGTCAGTGGTCGATACGTGGAAGACCCGTCGTTCTCCCTCCAGCCGGATGAGATGCTCTTCGCCGAAAGCCAAGTCATTTCTTTGTAAAACTGCTGGCTGGTCTTGATGTCCTGAAATGGGGAAACAGCAGGAGCAATGAATGCATTGGCGGCGTCGAGATAAGCGAAATACTCATCCACTGTGCCGAATACGGTCGATGGAGCAGAGCCGGTGAACTCGTAACCCACCACCTGCATTCTGAGGCTACCGTGCATACCGGGGGCCACCCCTACTGCCAGAGCGTACGAGGACTCCGGCGACGCCCTCTTCATGGAGTCACCGTTATATTCGTTCCAAGCCTGAACTGCCTCGGATTCCTTGCCGTCCATACAGGCATACGACAAGTATCCAGCCCAGCGAAGACCTGGTAAATCGTCCGTTGCGGAAGCGGGCTGAATTCCCCGACGCTGCCAATCATTTGCCCATTCCTGCGACTGGTTCGTCCCTTCAAGGGTCAGCACAGCCGGGCTCAGACCATTTGCCTTCCTGTACTTATTGATGCCATCAAACATTGCCCTAATGGACGGGCGGTTCGAGTAAAGCAAGTTTAGGTCTGCAACGGCGTTAGCAGTGGAAGCAGCGCTCGCTTGCGTTGGCGCGTGGAGCATGCCAAGCAAGAACCCGAAACTGAGAACGACGACGGCGGCCAAGGTCCGCTTTTTTGCCCTGCGACCGTCGTGGATAGCTATGTGCATGAAACCCCCATTTTTCCAACGCGCGGTAATCAATCCGCAACAGACTCAATATATCTAAACGAAGCATACTTATAGGTATTCTTGCTTTTAGTGGCAGCTAGCTGGCCATCTTTTCTTAAAACGCGTCTTGGGGGAAAAATGCACTCGCCGACATCTACTGCGCACGGGCTTGCGCGCCAAAAATCTGCTGTACTCGCAACCGTAGCCATTGGGGTTTCACTAACGCTGGGGGCCTGCACTGCTCCGCCTTCCGCAGGAACTCCTTCTCCATCCACTAACGTGTTGGACCGAAGCACCACCAGCGCCGATGCAGTCTGGGAAGTAGCCCTCAGCCCGATCGCCCAACCTGAGGTGGCCGACGGCGTCGCGCTGGTCTACGCAAAGACGGCCAGCGGCGTGACCGCCCACGCCATCTCCGTCACTGACGGGAAGGAAATCTGGAACCAAACCGTTCATCCCGGCTTAGGAGCCCCGGGGGTTAGTCTGACTCCCGCCATAACCAAGACGTCCGCAGGCGCCAGCGTGGCAGTATTTTTGCAGGAAACCGCTGCCCCAACCAATGACAGCGGCACCTCGTGGTGGACCGCTCCCGTGGCGGTCGATCTGAAGAGCGGCAAGGAGCTTTACCGGGGGGATCCGCAGTTGGTGGAATCCCGCCCAGCCGCCTGCGACGATGAGCTGGACATGTGCTTCACTTCGTTGGATGCCCAAACCCGATTGACGACACAACACAGGGTTGACCTCAGTGCCGGCACTGATTCCACAGGTCCAGAGGTGAATCCCCTGACCGGCAACTTCAGACTGGTGGGCAACGGACTTTATTCGGTGGTAGAAGACGGCCGGGAACAACTCGCAAGAGTATCCGCTGGCAGCAAACTCTGGGAAGCTGACGTGCAGTCGCTTTTCGGACCAGGAGCAACCACCAACCTCGGTTGGACCTTCGAATATTCCAAGAAACTGGACCTTTACATTGGCTCGGTCGGTATCAACCCCACCACGGAAACTGACTACGCCAGGCTCATGGAACAAACCTTCACCGTAGACCTGACAAAACATAAGACCGTAGGTTTCCGCGCCTCCACTGGGGAGAAACTGTGGACAGCGGAAGGTTCCGAGAAATGGTGTTCCAGTGGTGTGGGAAAGACCGAAACCAAGCTAATGGAAGGCAACGCCTTCCCCGTTCGCTGCGAATACAACCAAGGAACCATGGTTGTTCCAGGCGACGGCTACCAAAATGCTGAGGGGAAGGTAGTGGGTTACGACCCAGCTACCGGTGAGGCAAAGTGGCAGACTAAACCCACACCCATCAAGGCAGCAGCAGATCTATTGATCCCTTCACCCAGCCGGGGAGACATGGTGCTGACCGGCGGCCCTGACGGCCTGGTCATAGTAGACACCCGGAGCGGAGCGAGCCGGGAAGCTACGAGCGAAGACGTGTTCCTCTGCTCGAAAGCGGCCAAGTACCCTCTGCCAGCTGACGCTCCCTTCCCCGTTCAACCCGAAGGAAACCTGGGAACTGGCGGGTCAACACTGTTTCCCTGCGATAGGAATGCAAAGGCCACCCCGGCGCCAGCGACAGGCACACTCCGTGACATCCCAGCGACGAACAACGGCGTTGCCGTCCTCGCCCAGGAGAACTCACTCTCCGGGTTTAAGCTTCCGTGACGTAAGCCAGGTAGCCGAAGCGGACTTGGGACGTTGCCGGAACTATGACACCCGCCGGAAGTTCATATAAACCTCCCTTATGGACTTAATTACTAAAAGACCTTTAGGATCACGGCAACAGCAGATTTACACACTTGTGAAGAGATGCTGATCAACACCCACCGCAATAGCTCAGTATTGCAAATAAGGCAACACTGGATTGATTTCCGTTCGCACCCCAGTCCGGCACCAATGAGGCAATTGGTGGCAGGACACGATGTTTTATGAGAGAGCGCCCCTTGAACACGTCACCTGATACACCTATGCCCAGCCCTAAAGCGGGGCACCCCCGAAGGACCCATTTTTCCCTAACCAGCCGAACCGTCATGGCCGGCATCTTTTGTGCCTCACTGGTATTTACGGGCCAGACAGCAGCAACAGCTGCTGGTGAAACCGAAAAAGCCGTGACCTTCACCGATGTGCCCGCAGGCATGATGTTTGCCAAAGAAATGTCGTGGTTGGCAAACGAAGGAATCTCTACCGGCTGGTCGGATGGAACATACCGCCCCCTGACCGCCATCAACCGGGACGCAATGGCCGCGTTCCTTTACCGGCTTGCAGGCAGCCCGGAATTCACCGCCCCCAATACCTCTCCGTTCCAGGACGTCAGCCCCGGCCAGCAACACTATAAGGAAATGGCTTGGCTGTACCAACAGCAAATCTCCACTGGATGGGATGTCGGAAACGGCAAGCGGGAGTACCGCCCCACATCCGCGATCAACCGGGACGCAATGGCGGCTTTCCTTTATCGCTTTGAAAATGAGCCTGACTTCCAGGCACCAGCAACGCCTCCGTTCTCTGACATCAGCAACACCACGCAGTTCTACACCGAGATTTCCTGGCTCCAGGCAAAGGGAATTGCCACAGGTTGGGATAACGGAGACGGAACGGCTTCCTACCGCCCCCTTTCGCCCATCAATCGCGATGCCATGGCGGCGTACCTCTACCGGCTGTCTTTGCCGCCAGCAGCAGATGGCGTCGTCACTTCGCCGGACACCCTCATCATTGACAGCGCCACCCTGGCGCGGGAGTACGTTCAGGGCGATACGACCATCACCTTCAACTCCGTAGGAGCGGGCGCCCCGGATATCGATCCAGGCAACGTACTTGTATCCGGATTCTCAGAGTTCACCCCTGACGGGATGTTGGTTCGGGTCCAGCAGGTCACTAATGCTCCCGACGGCAAACAAACAGCTGTTGTTCAACAGGCCACGCTGCCGGACGCTATCTACGACACCAGCGGCTTGGTGACGCCAACCACCACCATCGTCAAGCAAGAGTTCATTCCCGCCGACGGCGTCGAAGTGATCGACAACGCCCAGGCGTCCGCGGCCCCTTTCAACGTCAAAAACGGGCGGATTCCAGCCGATGAACTGGCCACAACCAGTGATGTTTCTTTGCCCATCTTTGAAAAAACCTTCAAGTTCTCTGACACCCTGAGCAAATCCGTGACAGGTACAGCGTGGAAGACAGTGGATGTGGAGGGCACCGGAACTCTGGCACTCAGCAGCGAATTCGGTGTTAATTCTGACGTCAACGCAGAAGTGGACATCCACTGGGCTTCGCTGAAGCAGGCTAAGTTCACGCTGGACACGGGACTGTCGGCTAAAACGACAGCCAGGGCAACAGGTACTTTGACCGGAACGGCCGAGAAGAACCTTGGCACCGTTAATACGTGGGCTCACATCCAAGTGGGACCTGTACCTGTGGAGGTCCAGTTCATTTCCTCCATTGATCTGAAGGCCAAGAGCGAGTGGACGGCAGATACATACGTCACAGCGTCGGCGTCTGCGACCACTACGGTTGGCATGTCCTATAAGGACGGGAATTTCCAGCCGGTGGCTGAGTATGGTGGCAACGCCGAAGCAACATTCCAAGGCCCGCAGTTGACCAGTGAGTCCTCAGTAACCATTGGCCCCACGCTGACGGCCAAGTTGTATGGAATCGCCGGCCTCACGGGTGGTTTCGACGCTTATGCAAAGTACGCCACCGGTCCTGAAACTTGTGCCCACGAAGTTGGATTGGCTGGGCGCATAGGAGTCATTGCCGGCGTCGAGGTCTTTGGCGTAAAGCTGACAGACGAGTGGAAGAAGGAGCTCACCAAAAACCTTGTTCTCTGGCAAGGCGACCTCTGCAAGCCCGTGACACCGCCCGTTGAACAGGTCACGGAAGAAGTCTTCGGTGACGGTATCACTGTAAGTGAAAAGGGCGGCGCCGGGGACTCATCCCAGTGGGGCCGGGCCACCGACTATGGACCCGGTGGTGCTGCGTGGATCTTGTCAACAGGAAATATGCAGAACTCAGTAGGAACACCCGGAGAGCTGGCCTCCAGCAATCTGGGAACTCCCGGAAACTCCACGTTGTCCAATTTCATTGGAGGCCTGCCCACGTTTGATGCGGCCTCGTACTGGGCAAAAGTGGTTCCGTCCGGCGACACCCTCCACATTCGGTATTTCTTTGCCAGCGAAGAGTACCCCGAGTATGTGGGCAGCCCCTACAACGACGTCATGGGCGTCTTTGTCAACGGAACAAACTGCGCCTTGGTACCAGGGACGCAAAGCCCAATCAGTGTAAACAATGTCAACGATCACACGAACGAAACCTACTATATTGACAACACCGCCGGTGCCAGCGGATTCAACACCGCTATGGACGGCATGACCACCGCCCTTACGTGTTCCGTCCCTGTGCAGCCAGGCGTCCCCGTCACCGTGGAAATTGCAGTTGCTGACACCAGCGACGGCATCCTCGACAGTGCCGTGGCACTCCTCGATGGGGGCATCTGGTCCGACTAGAAATTAGACCAGGACTACAGGGCCTTCCGCCATCAAGCGGAAGGCCCTGTTTTTTGGACGGACCTCGTTGGATTGATCAACGAAGTGAAATACGACGACGGCGGTCGGTGCCGCCGCGGAGGTCCCGGTTGAGCCTCCGGTCACCGTGGTAAAGGATGGATTCCCAATCCACCTCTTCGGGGGTTTTGGGAACAACCAACGACTCCGGCTTGGCCTTGGGTTTTGGTGCGACGTAGAGCCAGTTGACCGCTCCAAGGACAACGTCCACCACTGAATTCCACAAGCCGATGTACGCCTGGATGCACCACATGGCCAACACAGCATTCAGTGAAGCGAAGGCCACGTTACCCCAGTTGCCCTGCTGGGCGTCCCGCCAGACAGTCAGCGCGGAGAACGCAACAATGGCGTAGGGAATCAGGACATAGATGGCCGGTGCGGCCGTCCGGTCCTTGACCTTGGGGGTTCGGACAAAGGGAATCTTGTCCCCGGTAAGACCCTGCTGAAGTGACTTCAAAACGCCGGCCAGATTGACCGGCAACAGGATGAGGTTGAAGCCATAAATGCGGAAAATATCGCTGAAGCGGTGGCCGCAATCGCGAAGATCCGAGCCCATGCACAGAAAGTACGGCAGGGCAGCTATGAAGACCGCAGGGCTAAGGAGCCTGCTGTCATACGGGTAGGCAAGCAGGAATAGAAGCCCGAAGCTGGCCCAGGTAATGGACGCCATGTAGTTCACGCGCAGGAGAACCTCACGGATGAGTATTCGCTGCCGTTGTAGTCGCCGCTGAGAGAGTTGGTTCCATAGTTTGGGAAGAATCAACAGACCACCGTTGGCCCAGCGCCGCCGCTGCACCACCAGCGAACCAAAATCAGGTGGTGTGGCGCTATAACTCAGACGCTCCGGATAATTCACCAAGGTCCACCCGTACGTGCCCAGGTCAATACTGGATTCAGTGTCCTCAATGACGGTGCGGTCCTGGATATATGTGCGAATTTCGAACCCGCCAACCGTCTCCACTTCAACAATGTCCTCAATGGCACATTTGCGGATGATCGCGTTGGCTCCCACCCAGAACGTGGCTCCATAAAATGTCATGCCCTGGTGAAGAATGTGCTGAATGTCAGTTGTGGCCCCGGCAATCCTTTCAATGCGCGTAGGGGCGCCTAGGAAGGAGGAATAGGGTGTTTGCGTCACGGCAACACGCTCGTTGCCTGCGGATTCCAGGAAGTACACCAAGCGCAAACAGTAGTCCCGCAGCAGCAGCGAATCAGCGTCCAAGGTCAGCAAATAGGTGCTGTCCGGAACCACAAAATCGTCGTCACTGGGGACCGAAGATGGACGAAGCACAACGCTCCCGGCGGTCTCCTCCCGCCGCCACCGCTTGCCCATCAGCGAAATGTAGGCGTTAAGGTTCATGGCCTTGTTGGCCTCGTGGGACAAGCTGGCGTAGCGCTTACGCTCAAATGTCTCAGTGCGGACGTTAAAGATCCATGTGAGCCTCAAATAGAGCTGTTCCATCCGCTCCGGGCCGGGGGCAGCATTTTGAGCCTGGGCAGCTTCCAACGCCAACAAAACCAAGCGAAGTTCACGCGCCAAACCCATAATGACCAGGTCCACGAAGAATTCGTCCACATGGTCTTCCACGGTTTCGGCCTCAGCCATCGCCTCCAACCACTCAACTGCTGCTACATACTCGGCGATCAGCAGTCCGAGCTCATCAGTTGTGTCCGCTTTGTCCGCGCCCGGGTTCTCCTTTTGTAGGGGATATCCGTGCCTCTCACGGAAAGTTTCCAGAGCCTTGTTGGCGCGCGCTGCCGGAGCGGACAGGGCATCTGCGATCTGTCCCGCCAGCGCCCTGGTCTGTTCAAGGCGATGAATCTTCTCCGGCTCGGTGGGGTTTGGCGGATCGTCCAGCAGCAGCACCACCCGCAAATCGGGAAATTCCTGAAGAGCCGCCGACCATAGCGTTCCCCTGACCACTTGCGGTTCTTCGGCGTAAGACGGCACCAGTACCGTCACCGCCTCTTTGTAATTGGCGAAGTGGGCATCAAGTTCGCCGCGCGGCACCCTGCGGTGTTCCTTGAACCGGTAGAGAGCCCCTTGCCGCGCCATAAGGTACATCAGGGCAGAGAACGTCAGGAACGTGACAACAATGAGGTAGGAAATCGACTCGAACCCGAATCGGAATCCGGAGTTCGGATTGTCAACAAACTGCCGAATGATGGTGGAGACCACGTAATAAAGCCAGGCTCCCACAGTGACAAGTATTGCCAGCCGGCCAAGAACGATCTTTCGGGAGGAAGGCGTTGGGTGAACAATGGCCAACGGCTCGGACCGCCGCTCCGATCCCCACTGCCGCTTTCGCCCTGCATTTTCCGGACGGTCCGCAGGAAGCTCTTTTGGATCCCGCTCGACATCGGATAAATTAACCAACTGGTCCGTCATTATTCCCCATCAGACTGTGATCCGCGCCTTCCGGCCCGATAGCCGGTTGAGCGTCCGCCTCCGTAGCAAAAGCGTCGCCGATTGCCCTTATAGTAATCGATAACAGGAGCTTAGGTTTGCCGCGTGGTCTGCGGAAATTGTTGAAACAATTCTTGGCCTGATCCAACGGCCACGCTCCTGCTTGCTGGAAATGCAGGTCTCAATGTTGGGGGATTAATGTCCAAACACTTTCCTGGGCGAAAGCTGTCCTGGATTCGGCTCTCCGTGCTGCTGGCCGTCATAGCGGTAGTTGTAGGGGCCGGCGTCGTTTCCTGGCGTAACTACACCGATACCCGTGCCGCGGCAGCATCACCGTCGCATTTCATGGGGTACGTGGATGTGACGGCAACACCCCGATACGCTTTCGAACAGCCCTCTGGAGACAACACTAAATCCGTGGTGTTGTCCTTTATTGTGGCCGACGCCAAGGACGGGTGCACCCCCTCGTGGGGATCCTTCTACAGCCTGGACTCAGCTGCCTCGGACCTTGACCTGGACCGGCGCATCGCCCGCCTCAGGCAGACCGGTGGCGACGTGGCGGTCTCCTTCGGCGGGCTGTCCAATCAGGAACTCGCCACCGCATGCACCGACGATGATCGGCTCAAGCAGGCCTACTCTTCTGTGATCGACCGTTACGACCTCAACACCATTGACCTGGATATCGAGGGCACTGCGCTAGCGGATACGGCCTCTCTTGCGCGGCAGAGCAAAGCCATCACTGCAGTGCAGAAAGCACGGCAGTCCGAGGGCAAGAGCCTGTCCGTCTGGCTGACGTTACCCGTGGCTCCGGCGGGGCTGACCCCGGACGGAAGGGCCGCCGTCGGGCAGATGCTTTCAGCCGGAGTGGAACTGGCCGGTGTGAACATCATGACCATGGACTTCGGCGAAAGCCGTGTGGCCGGGCAGTCCATGCTGCAGGCCTCCATGGCGGCAGCCGAGGCAACCCACGCCCAACTGGGCGATGCTTATTCGGCAGCGCAACAAAATCTTGGTGCACAGACCCTGTGGCGCAAGATCGGCCTGACCCCCATGATCGGTCAAAACGACATTGTGGCTGATGTGTTCACCATGTCCGACGCTCAAGGTTTGCACGACTTCGCACAAAGCAAGGGCGTGGGCCGGATGTCCATGTGGTCCTTGAACCGGGATGCTGAATGCGGGCCCAACTACCCCACGCTGACCGTGGTGTCAGATGCCTGCAGTGGTGTGCCGCAGGGCGCTTCGCGTTTCTCCGACGTCCTGGGCGAGGACATTGACTCCACCGCCACGGCCTCCCCCAGCCCGGCGCTGCCAACAGGCACAACCACTGCCACAGCGGTAGTGGACGACCCCGCCACCAGCCCCTACCCGATCTGGTCACCGGTGGCCACGTACGCGCAGTCGGACCGGATCGTGTGGCAAGGCAACGTCTACGAAGCCAAGTGGTGGACCAAAGACGACGTTCCCAACGACCCCGTCCCGGACCGTGCCGCTGCCCCCTGGAAACTGATCGGGCCCGTCCTTCCCGGCGACCGGCCCAAGCCTGAAGTCACTGTCCCCGCAGGAACCTACCCGGCGTGGTCAGCTACAACTGTCTACCGCAAGGGAGACCGCGTGATGCTGGACCAGCACGTTTTTGAGGCTAAATGGTGGGTCCAAACGCAGAGTCCGGAAGCCGCGCTGCAGGGCTCTACTGAGTCGGCGTGGATGAGACTGAGCAACGAGGAACTGACTAAAGTGCTTGCCGGTCAAACGGGAAAGTAGGAGTGATACAGCATGCGGAAGTCCCTGACTGCGGCTGCATCTCTTGCAGCAGCCACCCTGATTCTGAGCGGATGCGCACAAACACACGACGACGCCAAAGCCAGTGATCTCGGGACTACGTTCGCCTACTCACTGGCAGGTCACGACGGTAAGTTTTGTGACCACTTGGACAGTTCCAGCGAACAGAGCGTGGATGAATGCAAGAAGAGCGAAGCGGAAATGGCCGCCAAGCAGGAAGCTGACCCGCAGCCAATAATGTGGGTTCCCAAGATCTACCAACTGATCCCGGGGAAAGAAAAAGTGCTCGGGATAGTGGTGGAATTCAACCGGGCAGGAAACCAGGAGTTTGTTGTCCTTGAAGCCATACGGCGCGGAGGCGAGTACAAGATCCTGCGCTGGGCCTATCCGGATGTGGCCGACTACAAGACAGACGGTGCCATAACAAACACCTTTGGCTGGTGAACAGCTGTATTCTCTATCTGAGCCACGTCTTGATGGCCTTTTCTGGTTTGGAACTACGCCCTGCAGGTGCTGAACCGTGGACGTTCCTGGGGGAACAATGATTCAGTCCCGATCCTCGCGATTCCCTGCCCGCATCACTTCAGTGAAGGGTGGAGTCGCGGCCCTTGCCGCCGCACTGCTGCTGTCCGCGTGCACCATGATTCCCCTTCCGGGAAAACCCGCTGCCACCACGTCGCCTTCAAGCCCGGCTCCAGTTTCTCGAAATACAGGAACCGCGACGGCGGCTTGGGAAGTACCGCTAGAACCCATCGGTCAACCAGTAGTTGCCGACGGCGTTGCCTTGGTTTACGCGACCACGCCCACCGGCGTAAATGCCCATGCCTTCTCTGTTGCTGATGGCAAACAGCTCTGGACACAGCCCGTTCATCCTGGACTGGAGGCGCCTGCTGTTTCTTTGGAACCTGTTGTGACCAGAACCGCTGGCGGAAGGAGCGCCGCCATCTTCCTCCAAACCACGGCCCCTCCACCCAATAACAGCGGCCTCGAGTGGTGGACTGCCCCTGTCGCCCTGGACCTGGGCACCGGCAAGGAGCTTTACCGCGGCAGGGCAGAACTGATCAGCACCCGCCCCTTTGCCTGCGAGGGACTCCAAGACATGTGCTTCATCTCCTTTGATCAAGCTTCGCGAACAGTGGAACACTGGGTGGACCTGGAATCCGGGGATGACATATCCGGTCCTGAAATCAACCCGCTCACCGGCACTTTCCGGCCGGTGGGCAAAGGGCTGTACTCGGTGGTGGCAGGCGGAAGCGAAACCCTGGCCCATTTTTCCCATGGTGAGGTTACATGGGAGAAAGACATCGAAACCCTCTTTGGCAAGGGCGCCAGTACCGACTTGGGGTGGCATTTCATCTACTCCGAAAAGCTGGATCTTTATGTCGGTTCCGTTGGCGTCAACACCACCGGTTTCGCACCCGATAAATACGCGGAACAAACCTTCTCACTGAACCTGCGCGAGACTACAAGAACGGTTGGCTTCCGGGCTTCCAGCGGCAGGGTTCTGTGGACTTCCGAGGGATCGCAACTCGAATGCGCCAAGACCATGGGCACAGCTGCTTCCAAGCTGGAGGGCGGGGAAGCACTACCTGTAAGGTGCGAGTACGTAGATGGCTTCGTGGAATTTCCAGCAGAAACCTACAGGGGCGCCCACTCAAAGGTGGTGGGCTACGACCCCCTCACCGGAGCTTCAGTCTGGGAATCCAAACCGGTGGAACTACACAGCTGGGGCGTCAGTGGCCTCATACCCACAGCGAGCCATGGTGACTTTGTCATCACGGGCCACTACGCTGACTCATCTCTGCTGGACACCCGCACCGGAACACCCCGGGGAGCAAGCTTCGAAGACGGCTTTGTGTGTTGGGAAGAAACCTTTTACACGGTGCCTCCCAACGGGCCACGCAAAGATCAACCCGGCGGCAACATCGCTGCCGGCTCGCACATAGCCTTTCCGTGCCTGAAGAGCGGCAGCCCGGCTCCTGCGCTGACCTACGGCGCTCTGACCGATGTGAGCACAACGGAGAACGACCTTGCCGTCATCTCTTTCAAGGGAAAAGTGGCCGGGTACAAACTCCTCAAGGGCTTCGTCTAAGTCAGTGCCTCACAAATCCTGCCCTTGTCCGTCCCACTCAGCGCACTACTGCGAGGGGGACGAACAAGGGCGGGATCCGGCGCCGGGATCCGGCGCGGAAGGGGGAGCTACCCCTTGAAAACGGGCGCCCGCTTCTCCTGGAAGGCACGGAAACCCTCGGCATAGTCATCGGTCTTGCACAGCCGCGCCTGCTCAGAGTTTTCCTCGGCCATGGACGCCCATAAGCCCAGGCGCTGGTCGCGAATGTGGGCCACGAGTTCCTTCGACGCGTTGAAAGCACCGGTGGCGCCAGTAGCAACGCGCCCCACGATCTCCCGCGTCACAGGAAGCAGGGAATCCGTGGGCATCGCCCGGCTGAACATTCCCTGCTCCACAGCTTCAGCCCCGGAAATGAGGTCAGCGGTGTAGATCAAGTCCAGCGTGCGGTGCATTCCGAGGCGTTCCGTGAAGTACCAGTGCCCGCCCGAGTCCAACGTGGCCCCAAGCTTCGCAAACGGGGACCCGAACTTGGCGTTGTCCGCCACGTACACAACATCCGTGGCCAGCAACAGTCCCAGCCCCACACCCAGGCAAGCGCCGTGCGCGGCGGCAAACGTGGGTGCCGGGAACGCAGCCATCTTCCTCAGCAACGGCTCCACGAGTCCACCGAGGTACGCCTGGGCATCATCGGTTTCCGGTGTCACCCCTGAAATGTCGCGGCCGGCGCAGAAGGCCCGGCCTTCTCCGCGAAGCAGCAGCGCCCGCACCTCACTGCGTGAGGCGGCGGCAGCAGCGTCGTCGTACGCTTTGTCCAGTTGGGCAAGCGCGTCCTCGTTGAGCGAGTTCAGCTTGTCCGGGTAGTTGAGGACGATTTCGGCAATGCCGTTGGCAATGGAGAGCTCGATCATTGGGGGCTCCTTTAGACGTCGAAGTCGACGGTAACTTCTTCGCTGGTGGGGTGGGACTGGCAGGTGAGGACGTAGCCCTTATCAAGCTCGTCCTGCTCAAGGGCGTAGTTCTCATCCATGGTCACCGTACCGGTGATCAGCTTGGCGCGGCAGGTGCCGCAGACGCCACCGGCGCACGCGAACGGAACGTCCGGTCGGACCCGCAGCGCTGCGTTGAGGATGGATTCGCGGGCGTGGGTTGGACTGGCGACATCACCGGTCAGCCCGTCCAGGGTGAAGGTGATCTTGTACGTGTCCTGCGACTCGTCCTCCACAACCGGGCGGCCTGCATTGCCCTCGGGACGATCCGGACGGCCCGTAGTGAACAGCTCGAAGCGCACATGCTCGGGCTCCACGCCGCGGGCAGCGAGGGTGTCGCGGCACAACTGGACCAGCTCAAACGGCCCGCACAGGAACCACTCGTCCACGTCCTCGGCACGGATGGCACTGCTGAGCAAAGCCTGGAGTTTCTCGGAATCAATACGCCCGGTCATCAGCGGCGCGATTCGCTGCTCCCGTGACAACACATGGTGCAACGCCAGGCGGGACGGGTACTTGTCCTTCAGATCCGCCAGCTCTTCAAGGAACATGACGTCCATGGCGGCTTTATTGGCGTAAACAAGATCAAACGTGGTTTCCGGATTGGCCGCCAGCAGCGTCCGCGCAATTGCTATAACCGGCGTGATACCCGAGCCGGCGGCAATCGCGACGAAGTTGCCCGGCTCCCCCGCCAGCTCCTCCGGGTGGTTCATGGAGTTCATGACGTTGTGCTGCACGGCGGCGCCATCCTTGCCGTGCCGCGAGATGAAAGCACCCTGCGGGCTCATGACATCCAGGACGTCCCCGGCCTTGAGTTCGGCATTTGCCCATGTGGAGAACAGGCCGCCAAGGTCCTTTTTGATAGCCACGCGGATCTCGCTGCTGCCGTCCTCGAAGCTGCGCGGCTCTGCACAAATCGAGTAACTGCGGCGGACCTCGTGCGGCTCGCCCTGCTCATCCGGCAACGTGGTTCGCAGTGCCACATACTGGCCGGGCAGGTAGTCGTACTGCCCGGCCAGTTCGGCCGGAACACCAAACGTGACCTCAATGGCATCGTCCGTTAGGCGCCGGACTTCCGAGACGGTCAGGTTGTGGAAAGACGCACGACGGCGGCTGGCCGTCTGGGTTTCGGTGGTCATGGAATTCCTTAGAGGACTTTGAAGTAGTCGAACGGTTCCTTGCAGTCCTGGCAGACGAACAACGCCTTGCAGGACGTGGAACCAAAACGGGTGAGTTCCTTGGTGTTCAACGACGAACACTGCGGGCATTTCACAGCCAGGCTCAGGCGAACAGGACCGGAGTGCCCACCCGCGGCAGCCATGCCACTGGGCGGGGCAATCCCGTACTCCTCCAACTTGGCTTTGCCGGACTCGG
Source organism: Arthrobacter sp. 9V (assembly GCF_902506065.1). GTDB lineage: Bacteria > Actinomycetota > Actinomycetes > Actinomycetales > Micrococcaceae > Arthrobacter. Next base: position 892,188 of record NZ_LR732912.1, on the reverse strand, counting down.
TCATCCAGTCAGTGGTCCACGCCGGGGACAGCACCAGGTTGATGTGCACACTCGCGTAGCCCTCCTTTTCGAAGGCCGTCCGAAGATCGTCACCAATGGCATCCATCGCCGGGCAGCCCGAGTACGTGGGCGTGATGGTGACCTCGACGGCGGTACTTGCAGGGCCGCCGTCGTTCCGGCCATCCGCGGTGGCCGCCTCAGGCGACTCAGCAACCCGCACGCCGCGCAGGATGCCCAGGTCCTCAATGGTGAGGACAGGGATTTCCGGATCGCAGACCGTGGACGCGATGTCCCAGGCCCGCTGCTCAGCGGTGTGTTGCTGCGTTGGTGAAAGGGCAGTCATGCTGGTCACCAGCTCGCGCCGGGGTGCTCGCGGGCCAGAACCTGCATTTCAGCCAGGATGTAGCCCAGGAACTCGGAATGTTTGCCGCGCCGTCCGCCGCCCAATGCCTGCGGGACACCAGGGATTTCCAGCTCGGCCTCAGCCATGATGCTGCCGGTGAGCCGATCGAATTCAGCACGGAGGCTGGAAGGCTGAACAGTGACGCCGGCCTCGGCCAAACGGGTGGTAAGTTCGTCGTCCTCAAAGAGTTCGTCCACATACGGCCACACGAGCTTGAAGCCCTGGATGATGCGTGCGCGGGACTCGTCCGTGCCCCCGGCAAGCCGAAGCACCCACTGCGCGCTGTGGTCGCGGTGGTAATCCACTTCTTTCACGGCCTTGGCGGAGATGGCTGCGATGGTGGCGTCGGTGGACTCCATGAGCTTGGTGTAGAGCTCGTACTGGTAGAAACTCACAATGAACTGCCGGGCAATGGTGACTGCAAAGTCCCCGTTAGGCTGCTCAAAGAGGTGAGCGGAACGGAACTCGTGCTCCCGGCGGAAGTAAGCGAGCTCATCCTCGGACTTGCCCCAGGCTGCGCCGGCGTAGGTCAGGTACGAGCGCGCATGGCCCAGCTGGTCCAAGGCGATATTGCCCAGGGCAATGTCTTCCTCGAGTTCAGGTGCACGGGAAATCCAGTGGCCAAGGCGCTGAGCGAGGATCAGGCCGTCGTCGCCGATGCGCAGGGCGAACTCTGCCGCATCTTCGGTGGGCTTGACCTGCCCACGGCTGATTTCGAGGGCGATGTCCTCCGGACGCAGAGCGTTGCCCGGCGTAATGCGGGTAGCGCTGGCCGAACCATCGCCGGAAGCGCCCGCTCCGTGGACGCCTACGGAGATATCGCCGTGGCCTTCGATTGCGAAGTCAGTGTCTTTAGTACTCACATCTTTAGTAGTCACAGGTGCTTCACGCCTTCGCTCTTGGTGTAATACGTTGCGTGGCGGTAATCCTTGCCCTGCGGGGACTCGAAGAAGGAACCCTTGGAGTCGGGATCGCTGGAGGAGATCGCCTCGGCCGGGACAACCCAGATGGAGACCCCTTCATTGCGGCGCGTATACAAATCGCGGGCGTTCCGGAGGGCCATGGCCGCATCCGGTGCGTGCAAGGAACCGGCGTGGACGTGGGACAGACCGCGGCTGGAGCGGACAAAGACCTCCCACAGGGACCAAGGAGACTCTTCATGAGCGCCACTCGGGGTGACGGCCGGGGCTGAGGCGGGTGTCGTCGTCGTGCTTTCAGCGTTGGTGGCCGCAACCTTGGGGGCCTCGCGGTTGATTTCGCTGGCGGCGCTGGCCGGTGCTTCCGGGTTACCGTGAGGAGCCATTATGCTGCGTTCACTTTCTGTGCTTGCTTGCGGGCGTAGGCTACAGCGGCTTCGCGAACCCAGGCACCGTTTTCGTGTGCCTCGCGGCGGCGCTCGACGCGCTGCGAGTTGCAGGGGCCGCGGCCTGCCAGGACTTCCTTGAACTCGTTCCAGTCCAAGGGTCCGTGCTCCCACTTCTTGGTTTCTTCGTTGAAACGGATGTCCTTGTCAGGCAGGGTCAGGCCCAGGACCCGGACCTGCTCCACCATCATGCCCACGAACCGGCTGCGCAGCTCGTCGTTGCTGAAGCGCTTGATGTTCCAGGCCATGGACTGCTTGGAGTTGGGGGAATCATCATCCGGGGGGCCGAACATCATCAGCGACGGCGCGTACCAGCGGTTCACAGCGTCCTGGGCCATCTGCTTCTGCGCAGGCGTGCCGTTGGCGAGTTCAAGCAGGATCTCGAAACCCTGGCGCTGGTGGAACGACTCTTCCTTGCAGATGCGCACCATTGCGCGACCATAAGGACCGTACGAGGCACGGCACAGGGGCACCTGGTTGCAGATGGCGGCGCCATCAACCAACCATCCGATGGCTCCCATGTCTGCCCAGGAGATGGTGGGGTAGTTGAAGATGGACGAGTACCGGGCCTTGCCGGCGATCAGGTCTTCCATCATCTGGTCCCGGGACTGGCCCAGGGTCTCAGCGGCGGAGTACAGGTACAGGCCGTGACCGGCCTCGTCCTGGACCTTGGCCATAAGAATTGACTTGCGCTTCAGGCTCGGAGCCCTGGTGATCCAGTTGGCTTCCGGCTGCATGCCAATGATTTCCGAGTGTGCGTGCTGCGAGATCTGGCGCAGCAAAGTCTTGCGGTAAGCCGCAGGCATCCAGTCACGAGGTTCAATGCGTGAGTCCTCCGAAATGATGCGATCAAAGTACGCCTGTCCGGCTGCCTCCCGCTCCTGCTCTTCCGGGGACAGCTCAGCGGGCACTGACTGCAGATTCTGCGATGCCATGGTTGCTCCTAATAAATTACCGACCGTTCGTTCAGAATATGCGGAGCGGGTGATTTCAGTCAAGCGTTCGCCCGTTGGGGCCGCAGATGGTTGGACCTGTTTACGTGGCTCCGCGTTGTTGACAAGATCCTCGCTTCCGGGCGTGTTAACTTGGGGTGGGACCTCGGTTGTCCCCCATCACCGCCAGAAAAGAGCCTTACGTGGAATCGCCCCAGCCCTTCAGGATTCTCACCGTCTGCACAGGGAACATCTGCCGCTCCCCCGTGGCCGAACGGTTGCTGCAGACCGGGCTGAACCAAGTAAGCCCCGGATCCTTTGAGGTTCGCAGCGCAGGAACACGGGCCATGGTGGGTGATCCCATCCAGCCGCTCTCGGCACAAATCATCAGCACGTTCCGAGGCAGCCCGGACGATTTCGCAGCCAGGCAACTGACCCCAAAGATACTCAAGGAAACCGACCTGGTGCTTGCCATGACGTCCAAGCACCGCGGCGAAGTCCTCCAACTGGATGCGTCCCTGTTGAAGCGCACCTTCACCGTCCGGGAATTCGCCCGGATGCTAGGTGTTCTCGAGAGCCGCGGCGATAGCCCCGCCACCGGTGACATCACCGAGTTCTGGCGCGCACTCCCCACCCGCGCAGCCTCCGTCCGCCACCTCGCATTGCCCTCCGACCCTGCAGACAACGATGTGGTAGACCCCTACCGACGATCGGAAGAGGTCTACCACCAGATGGAGGATGAGCTGGCCCCGGCCATCCTAGGCATCCTCCGTTTTGCGCGCCTCACGGCGCCGGCCCAGGTTTCCTAGTTCTTAGTTGAGCGCAATCACCAGCATCTGGCTGGTGCCGGGGATGCAAGTCTGCAGGACCACTGCGGGGAATCCGCCGAAGACTGCTGCAACGTCATTGGTGCTCCCCGGGTTGGGTACCTGGCCCCTGCCCGTAGCCGTGAAGGTTCCGTAGCCCGGGATTGAAACCGTCTCACCCACGCTGATCCCGGAGAACCGTGCCCAGCCTCCGCAGAAATCATGCTCGGTGATAAACGTGGCGTAGGCGTTGGTTGGCGTGTAATGAATAGGCCCGATGCAGGCATCCACCATGGATTGCCCACCGGCTCCTGCCACGTAGATGGTCCTGACGGCCGGAGCAGGCGCGGGAGCCGGAGCAGGAGCGGGTGCCGCAATAACGGGAGCAACCGCGGCTTGGGCTTGCGGAGCCGGCGCTGGTGGAGCTGCCGGTGCCGGCGCTGGAGCTGCCACCGCAATGGGCGGTCCTGTGAGCTTCAAAACCTGCCCCGGAACAATCACCGAGTACGCGCTAAGGCCATTGGCAGCCAACATGGCCGAGACATCCACGCCGAAGCGCGAAGCTATGGAACCAACGGTGTCCCCGGAGGCCACCGTGTAGAGGTTGGGGTCACCAGCCGGCGCTGCAGGGGCAACCTCCACAACTGCTGGAGCCGGCGCTGCAGCCTCCGGTGCTGGGGCTGCAGGTGCAGTATCCGGCGCTGGGGCTGCAGGCACTTCAGCTGACGGCGCCACTGCTGCCGGCGCGGCTGCTTCCGCATCCTGGACCGGCAAGGCCGCCGGCGCTTGGGCACTGTCGCCCTTCGAAAATGGTGCTTGTTCCTGCGAAACAGACTGATCAACGTCACCGGCTGGTTGCGTCGCCCAGTTAACCACCCCGAACAGCAGAGGGATAAGAGCCAATATTGCCAGCACCGCGCCGGCAATCAACAGCTTGAATTTAGTGGACTGTGGCGGCCGAACATTGCTACCGCTCTTGGTTGATAGGGAAGTTTGAAGATCTACGTCATTCATATTCATGGGAAACCCCGACTCCATGGCTCTGGACCGCGCACCACAGGCTTCTTGGCCTGACGGAGAAAGCGCAGCTACGTATTGGGAGGAGCACCACCACAATGTGCGGGGGTGCAGTCCACCGCTGAGCCGGAGGAACGGAAGTGCAATAACCCTACGAATTTCAATAGTAGGAATGGGCTCTTCCCGCCGCACGAGTAGGAACTACTCGACTTTCCAACGGATGGCTTGAACGGTTACTTGGGCATTACGCAGTTTCCGCGAAATGGACTACTTGCTCCCGGCGTCCCGGCCGCTCATGCGGACTGGAAAAGCAGGGCCCCGGGCATGGATCAAACGGATCAGCGAACGGCTCGCCGAGGCTCCGCCACAGTACGTTGGGCCAAGCCCTCGCTGCTGCTGCCGACACCAAGGAATCCATGACCCTCCCCACCCATGCCCAAAAACCGTCCGCGAAATCGGGTTCCCGCCGTCAAAAGAACGGCAAGAAGACCGCCCGGAATGTGCTTCTTGGTTTCGCGGCCGCGGTGATTGTGGTTGGCCTCATTGCCGGCGCTTATGTTTTCAACCTGGCACAAACGTTCAACTCAGGCTCCACCAAAATTGAGAATGCCTTTCCGGAAGAATCCACCCGGCCACAAAAAGCCGAGGGAAACACCGCAATGAACATTCTGGTGATGGGCAGCGATAGTCGCGGCGCGGACGTGGATGTGGAGACCAATGCCTCAACTAACCAGCGTGCGGACACGCTGATGCTGGTGCACCTTCCCGCCGACAGGAAAAAGGCTTACGCAATATCCCTCATGCGGGATTTGTGGATAGACATTCCTGGAAAGGGAGAATCAAAGATCAACGCCGCCCTGGCCTACGGTGGTGTTCCCCTGATGGTTCAGACCGTGGAGTCACTTTTCGACCAGCGCATCGACCACGTGGCCATGATCGACTTTGAAGGGTTCAAGGGTCTCACTGATGCCCTGGGCGGCGTGGAAGTTGACGTCAAGATTCCGTTTGCGCCGAGTTCAGGGCCGATGGCCGGACAGCAATATGAAGCAGGCAAGCAAACCCTTGACGGCGATGAAGCCCTCGCCTTTGTCCGCGAGCGCTATGCGTTCAGCGATGGCGACTACCAGCGCGTTCGAAACCAACAGGCGTACCTCAAATCCATGATCGGCAAGATCATTGCGCGTGAAACCCTCGCCAATCCGGTAACCATCAGCAACATGGTCTCGGCGGTGTCCCCGTTCGTGAGCGTGGACAAGGACTTTGACGCTGCAGCGATCGGTAACCTTTCCCTGTCCATGAAGGACGTCCGGGCGCAGGACACTGTGATGTTTACGCTCCCCACCCTTGGCACGGGAACCTCAGCGGACGGTCAGTCGATCGTCTTGGCTGACACCACTGCCATCACCGACATCGCAGCCGCACTCTCCAAGGATCAAGTGGGCGTGTACGTTACCGCGCACGCCCTCGACAAAGGACAGTAAGCATCAGCCGCTGGTGAGCGTGTGGCCATTTCCCCACTTGTTGAACGGGAAGAGGAAGCCGTCAACACGGCCAATGATGTCTCCCCTGCCGGCTGTCCTGACGCAATTGGCGGGTGCGCCCACGTTCCGGCAGGCAATGACGGAATCCTGGGAGTTGGATCGGTGATCACCTAAGAGCAAGTACTGATCCTCGCCCAGGAGGACGCGGCCGAAGCAACGCGGCGACCTTGCCGGCGTCGAGCAATCTATTGTGCCGCTGATGTAGGCCAGGTCCTGGAAAATATAGGGTTCCGTAACTGCCGCGCCATTGACCAGGACCTGGCCGTTGACGGTGCAGCATTCCACAGTATCTCCGGGCAGGCCCACTACACGTTTGACCAGGTATTCGGTGTTGGCGGGTCCGATTCCGGTCAGCTCGCCAAACCAACCGATTCCTGTGCGAAAAGCCCCTCGTTCGGGCGGCGGACCCCATCCGGCCGGCTTCCTGAAGACCACGACGTCGCCGCGTTGGGGCGCTGAACTCATGTAGGCCATGCGGTTGACCACCACCCGGTCGCCAACGTTGAGTGTTTGCTCCATGGACCCCGATGGCACTGAGTACACCTTCACCAGGAACCCTTGAACCAGGGAGACCACCATCAAGGCGAGCAGGACATGAATCCATGGGGAGCGAAGCAGCCGACGGCGTTTGGCAGCTTTGGCCGTCTCACTTCTTTCACTCACTTTGGGCCGACGTCAGGAGGGATGCAGACTTCTTGGCTATGACCAGGCCCGCCAAGGCTCCCAGGGTGTTGGCCACCACGTCCGAGAGCGCAGTCACCCGGCCAGGAATCAGCAGTTGAACAACTTCGATGGTCCCTGAAGATGCAGCGGCGAGAAGGGCAAGCGGCCACCCATTCCACAGGCTCGGTTTCAGCAGGCGAACCAGCGCCCCGAAGGGGACAAACAAGACGATGTTTGCGATGAATTCCACCGCAATGCCTGCCGCGTCCTGGGGAAGGCCGAGTACGGAAAGCCAGCCGGCAATTACCCCCACAAAGCCTGTCACTGTGCTGGCTTCACGCGCGGGCAGGAAAACAACGAAGGCGAGCGCAACCATGTACGCAATGAACAGCGCCTTGAGCCACCTCGTGGCGTACTGCCGAGCAAGCACCTCTGGCCTTTCTTGGCGCTTCGCGCCGTCTGACGCTCCGGGCGCCGAGCAGTGAACTACATCAACTATAGGAGGGAGGAAGCCCTGGCCCTGGTGGATCAACACATATGGGCTATGGCTGCCCCCGGGCCATTCATCCCGCCCCGATACTGGTGGACGCACTGTGACGTGGCCCCGTCTCTTGTGTGTGATTTGCCCCTCAACTAGTGATTTTCGGCGTATGCTCTCCTCAGCGCAGGCTAGACGCGTTGTTCGCTTTTGGTGGGGCCACTTTTGAAGGCAGGGGTTCAGTGGCAGGAGTGAAGCACGGGGTTCTTCCTTTGCGCTCGGAGCTGCGGCGTGTGTTGCCGCTCTTTCTGGTGCCGGTTGGCGTCTGTTTGGTTTTGCTGGTTTTCGGTCTGATCAGCGGGGCAGGAACCACGACGGCGCAACTCGCAGGCGATTTGGCGATCCTTCTGGCTGCGCTCACCGCGCTGACCACCCACACCCTGGCAGCCCGCAAACGCAGGGAACGCAGTCCGGGCCGCTGGTTCATCGTGGCCGGTTTGGGCATCTGGAGCGCCGGGCAAGTGGTGTGGACCATCAATGGCATCACCCTGGACCACCAGTACCCGTTCCCGTCGTTCGCGGACGTCGGCTTTGTTTGGTACGCGCTGCCCGCCTCCATTGGCCTGGTGCTGCTGCTGAGAGGCCAGGGACGGCGCATCCCGCTGCGCCGGACCATCCTGGACGCCGGAGTGGTGGCCAGTTCCACCTTCTTCATTGCCTGGAGCTCGGTACTGGGTCCCCTGGCGGAGGCCACCGACCAGGACGCCTTTGCCCACACAACGCAGATGGCCTACCCCATCGCAGACGTCTTCATGGTCTCCGTGGTGATCGTCCTGACCATGCGGGCAGCCCGTGGCCGCCGGCTTCCTTGGCTAAGCCTGGGGATGGGCTTCTGGATCCTCGCCATTACGGACCTGGCGTACATGAGCTTCACGCTCCAAGGCACTACCGGCGTCACCGGATCCCCCTTGGCTCTGGGGTGGGTACTGGCCTTCCTGTTGGTGGGCCTGAGCCCCTTGCTTCCGGACGCGGACAGCACGCAGAAGGACGGGCGCGCCTACGCGGCAGTTCTGGAGCTACTCCCCTACCTGCCCGTGTTCAGCGCCGTGTTCTTCTCGCGGGCCCGCCCCATTGGAGAGGACCGCGTCCTGCTGGTCACCGGCCTTACGGTGATCATCTTTGTGATCGTGCGGCAGGTGCTGATCGTCGTCGAAAATGTGACACTGACCCGCGACCTCGAGTCAAAGGTGGCCGAACGTACTGCCGAGCTTGAGGGCCTGGGAGCAATCGTCAATTCCTCGGGCGACGCCATCATCGGCGAAACTCCCGGGGGCGTAATCACCAGTTGGAACCCTGGCGCTGAGCGCATCTTCGGCTACCCTGCTTCGGAAGCCATAGGCAGGAAGGGTGACTTCTTCATTCCGCAGGACCTGCTGACTAATGAACGCCTCGCCTTGGAAAGCACCGCGCAAAGCGGCGATGTGCAGAACTATGAGAGCCGGCGACGACGCAGCGATGGTGAGGTCATTCCTGTGTCCGTGACTCTCTCACCGGTGCGGGGCGAATCAGGCATCCGAGGCGTCGCCACCATCTCCCGGGACATCACCGAGCGCAAAGCTGCGGAGAAGGAACTCCTCACTGCCCGTGAAGCAGCGTTGGAAGCCAGCCGCCTGAAGTCCGAGTTCCTGGCCACCATGAGCCACGAAATCCGGACACCACTGAACGCGGTGATCGGCCTGACCTCGCTCATGATGGACACGCCCCTCAGTGAAGGGCAAAGGCAGTACGCCCAAGGAGTCAAGGGCGCCGGTGAGGTCCTGCTGACGCTGATCAACGACATCCTTGACTTCTCCAAGCTGGAAGCGGGAAAAGTGGATCTGGACATCAACGTCTTCGATCCCCGGGCACTGGTGGAAGAGGTAGCGGGACTGGTGGTGGAAGCGGCGCAGGGCAAAAACCTGGAGCTCATCTCCTACTGCCACCCGGACGTTCCGGCTCGACTGATGGGCGACGCCGGCCGTATCCGCCAGATCCTGCTGAACCTGTCATCCAACGCCGTCAAGTTCACTCCGTCCGGCGAAGTGGAAGTCCAGGTCTCCGTCCTGGCCCAAGACCCGAACAAAGCATCCCTCCGCTTCGAGGTCAGAGATACAGGCATTGGCATCAGCGCCGAGAACCATCAGAGGCTCTTCGAATCCTTTGCTCAAGCAGATGCATCCACCACGCGCCGTTATGGAGGAACCGGACTGGGCCTGGCCATCTCCCGCCGTCTCACGGAAGTCATGGGAGGCAGAATCGGCCTGGACAGTGAGCCCGGGGTGGGCAGCCGGTTCTGGTTTGACCTTGAACTGCCTCTTGGCCCGGCCAGCTATGAGGCCGAAACCCTGCCGGCCACGCTGGCCGGACGCCGGGTGTTGGTGGTGGACGACAATGCCACCAACCGTCTGGTGTTGGAAACGCAATTGGCCAGTTGGGGCATGCTTCCCGTCTCTGTTGCCGATGCCGCCTCCGCCCTGGACGAATACCGGGCTGCAGCTTTTTCCAGCCACCCGTATGACATCGCTGTGGTGGACATGTGCATGCCGGACACCGACGGGCTCCAACTTGCCCGCAACATCAGGAACGATGCCAACGGCTCGGGCGGCCCGGGGATCATCCTGTTGACCTCCACCATGCAGGTGGAAAGGAGCGATCTCACCTCCGCAGGAATCCGCGAATACCTCACCAAACCCGTCCGCAGCTCCGAGTTGTACAACCGGCTTCTACGGGTGCTGTCCACCAAGACCGCCGGGGCAGCCTCCCCGCCTGTGCTGGCCGTTATTGAATCAACGGACCCTGTGCCGCGGCTCGGGAAGCTGCTGGTGGCCGAGGACAACGAGGTTAACCAGCTGGTGGCGCGGGGAATGGCCAACCGGCTCGGCTACGACGTCCACATTGTGGATGATGGAGAGCAGGCTGTGTCCGCCGCCCTGTCCGGCAAGTACGCAGCCGTGCTCATGGACTGCCATATGCCGGTCATGGACGGCTTCGACGCAACCCGGGCCATCCGTGCCCGCAACGGTCACTCCGCAAGAATCCCCATCATTGCCATGACGGCCGGGGCCTTGGACGAGGACCGCGAGCGCTGCTTCGCGGCGGGAATGGACGACTACATCAGCAAACCCGTGGATCTGGGCAAGCTCGCTGAAGTCCTTTCACGCTGGGTACCGCAACAAGAGCAAGAGTCGACGGCGGGTGGCGGGGTGGACGCCATTGCCGCGCAGGACACCTCGCCCGAAGCTTGGCCGGACGCCGCGCCGGACGCTTGGTCGGACGCCGCGGTGAACGCCACCCAACAGCCGGCGGAAGCACCGGCATCGAACGCTGTTGTCCTTGACCTGGCGCGGCTGGAAATCCTGCGCGAACTGGGGCCTTCCGACGGTTTGGGTCTGTTGCCGGAAGCCGTGAAAGCTTTCCGGCAGGATTCCCTGGGAGCCTTGGAGACCTTGCGATCGGCACTGGAAGCCGGACAGGCCGCTGCCGTGGAAGCCGCCGCGCATAAGCTCGCAGGGGCTGCTGCCAATATAGGGGCGGCAGGAGCTGCAGCCCGGTGCAGGGAACTGGAACGGCTCGGACGCGATGTGGGACCGGACCTTACAGCCAACGGGTCGCTGTTGCTGGACCAGTTGCAAGCCGAACTCACACGCGTAGACCAAGCACTCGAACACACACTAACGGGGGCACACTTGCGGGAAGCACCGCTGCGGGGAACATCATGAAAATCCTTATTGCTGACGACGACCAAATCTCCCGCATGATCACCAAAGCCGCCGTGGAGCAGTCCGGCCACGAGTGCATCGTGGCCGTGGACGGCGACTCCGCATGGCAGCTCTATAAGGAGCACCGTCCCGAAGCTGTGGTGACTGACTTGATGATGCCCGGCCTCAACGGGCTGGATCTCTGCCGCGCCATCCGTGCTGCCGAGGAGGACAGCTATACCTACGTAATCCTGGTGACGTCCCACGGTTCGCGCAAGGACGTTCTGGCCGGGATGGAAGCCGGAGCTGACGACTATGTCACCAAACCCCTGGATCCGTTCAGCCTCCACATCCGTCTGCTTGCCGCCCAGCGCATCACCTCGTTGCACGCGGACCTTGCCCGTTACCGTTCGGCGCTGACTGAGCAGGCCCGGACGGACCCCCTCACCAAATTGCACAATCGCCTGAAGCTGGCCGAGGACCTGGGCACACTGGATCACCACTACTGCTTGGCCATGGTGGACGTGGACAATTTCAAAAGCTACAACGACATCTACGGCCATCAGGCAGGCGACGCCGCACTGATTGCCATCGCATCGACCCTGGCCGGCGAGGTCCGGAAGTCCGATGGCGTCTACAGGTTTGGCGGCGAAGAATTTCTGCTGGTCCTGCGCGATCAGCAGGCTGAGGGTGCCCGGCTGGTGATGGAGCGTGTTCGGTCTGCAGTGCAGGACTTGAGGATTGAACATTCCGGCGATCCCGACGGCGTCCTGACCATCAGCGCGGGAATTTCCGCCTTTACCAGTGGTCACCGTGCCGGAACCGAGCAACTATTGCGTGAAGCTGATCTGGCGCTCTACGCAGCAAAGGCCTCCGGCCGGAACCGTGTGTCCTTGGCCGGTGCCATCGGCTCGGAATAGCGTGTTGCGCTCTGTGCGGGCGCTCTGAGCGAAATTGCTGGTTCTGTGTCAGAGCCCGTCTATAGAGTGGCCACATGAGCCACACTTCTTCCGCGCCTGCCGCTGCCAAGGAACCTACTCTCCAGCCTCCGGTCGCCCAGCAGATCCCCACCCGCCGCGAGCACCACGGGGATGTGTTCGTGGACAACTATGAGTGGCTCAGGGACAAGGAGTCCGCCGAGGTTGTTAACCACCTCAAGGCAGAAAATGCCTACCAGGAGGCGGTCACGGCGCACCAGGAACCGCTCCGCGAAGCCATGTTCCAGGAGATCAAGGGCCGCACCCAGGAGACCGATTTGTCCGTGCCCAGCCGCAAGGATGGCTGGTGGTACTACAGCCGGTCGGTGGAGGGCAAGGAGTACAGCATCCAGTGCCGCGTGCTGGCCGAAAACACCGGTGATCCTGTGGCCGACTGGACTCCTCCGGCGGTGGAAGCGGGGGTAGAGCTTCCCGGCGAGCAGGTGCTCCTGGACGGCAATATCGAAGCAGAGGGCCAGCCGTTCTTCAGCGTGGGCGGTGCCGCCGTAACCGTTGACGGCAACCTCTACGCCTATGCAGTGGACAACGCCGGAGACGAGCGCTTCACCTTGCGGATCAAGGATCTGCGCACCGGTGAGCTCCTCCCGGATGTCATTGAGGACATCTTCTACGGGGTGGCTTTTTCCCCGGACGGCACCAGGCTTTTCTACACTGTGGTGGACGATTCATGGCGGCCGTACCAGGTGAAGGCCCACGTTCTGGGCACGCCGGTATCGGAGGACGAAGTCATTTACCAAGAGGACGACGTCGCCATGTGGCTCGGCTTCGACCTCTCCTCGGACCGCCGCCACCTGGTGCTCAGCATCGGATGCTCCGAGTTCAGCGAAACGCGGCTGCTCCGCTTTGACCACTACGACGCCGGACTCAGCACCGTCATTTCCCGCGAGCACCACGTGCTCTACGAGGCCGAGCCGTTCCTGCTGGACGGAAAGGAAACGCTGCTCCTCACCCACAACAAGGACGCCATCAACTCGATGGTGAGCCTGGTGGACCCTGCCGAACTCAGCAAGCCGCTGTCCGAGCAGGACTGGCGTACCGTCGTCGAGCATTCCGGGGACGTTCGCGTTAACGGCGCCGGAGTGACGTCCACGCATCTGGTGCTGTCCGTCCGCAAGGACACCATTGAGCGTGTACAGGTGCTCCCGTTGGCCGGTTTGGGCACAGCGGCTCAAGGGGTGCCCGTGGAGCCGGCATTCGATGAGGAGCTTTACACTGCCGGCGTTTCCGGCTCCGATTACGAAGCCCCGGTAATCCGGATGGGGTATACCTCCTACTTCACGCCATCGCGCGTCTACGACTTCGTCCTGCCTACTTCAGATCAGCCCCGTGGCGAGTTGCTGCTCCGCAAGGAAAGCCCGGTGCTGGGCGGCTACTCGGCAGCCGATTACGTGGCCACCCGGGAATGGGCAACGGCCGACGACGGCACACAGGTCCCGCTGTCAGTGCTGCGTCACGCGTCCTTGCCGCAGGACGGCACAGCAGCCGGATTGGTGTACGGGTACGGCTCCTACGAAATGAGTATGGATCCGGGATTCGGGGTGGCCCGGTTGTCCCTCCTGGACCGCGGAATCGTGATGGTTATTGCCCACATCCGGGGCGGCGGTGAACTGGGACGCACATGGTACGAGGACGGCAAGAAGTTCACCAAGAAGAACACTTTTACGGACTTCATTGCGGCAACGGACTGGCTGGCAGGTTCGGGCTGGGTTGGTCCTTCCCGCATAGCTGCCATGGGCGGCTCCGCCGGCGGCCTGCTGATGGGCGCGGTGGCCAACATGGCCCCGGAAAAGTACGCTGCCGTGGTGGCGCAGGTGCCGTTCGTGGATGCTCTGACCACCATTTTGGATCCCGAGCTTCCGCTGTCCGCCTTGGAATGGGAGGAGTGGGGAAACCCCATTACGGACCCGGAGGCCTACGCCTACATGAAGTCCTACACTCCGTACGAGAATGTGAGGGCCGCGGCCTACCCCAAGATCGCTGCTGTGACATCCTTCAACGACACCCGGGTGCTGTACGTCGAGCCCGCCAAATGGGTTCAGGCGCTGCGGTCCGCGTCCACGGGGCCCGAGCCGATCGTCATGAAGATCGAAATGGACGGCGGCCACGGCGGGGCATCCGGCCGGTACGTGCAGTGGCGCGAGCGGGCATGGGACTACGCGTTCATCGCAGATTCCCTCGGCGCCACCGAACTGCTCCCCGGCGCCGGCCTCAAGTAGATTCCCCCGAACCCATCTAAGTAGCAGATCAGGCCGTTCTCAGCCTTCAGAACGGCCTGATCTGCGACTCACTTGGGTTGGCGGGCCCGGAGCAGGGCGTAGTAGCCCGGGATGAGATCCGGGGACGACGGATTGCTCAGCGGGCGGGTTTCGATGTTCGTTGAACCTTCCTCCACAAGGTTCCAATCCGAGGTCGGGAAGGCCTTTGCCCGTTGCGCGGCCCCGAAACGGCCGGGCATCGGCAGACCCCGTATTGCCCCCTCGAGCGGCGCGGGAATGAACTTTCGCGTCGCTCCGAGATGGCTGACATAGTCCACCGGCGTACCCGGGAAGTTGGTCTCGGCCAGGAAAACGCCACCGCGGGTCCCGACGACGGGCAGCAGGTTCGCGGCCAAGGAAGCCTGCCCGCTACGGTCCAAAACGTGCAAAACACCGCGGATGAACACATTCGCGTTCCCGGTCCAGCCCGCAGCTTCCAGGGCCGTCGCCACGGTCCGGGCAGCGTCAGGTGCCGTCAGGTCGCACACGGCGAAGGACGCCGTCGTGATTCCCGCTGCCTCCTGCCGGGCCCGGTCCACAGCATTGGCGGAGTAATCGAGCCCCAACGCGTGCGGAAAATGTTGGGCCAACAGGCGCGTGAAACTGCCGTTCCCGCACCCCACATCCACTATGGGAAGGGTGGGATCCAACTGCAACAGGCGAGGAAGATAGCCATCCAGTTCATGGGCGCTTCCCGAGTCCCACAAAACATCGCCGGTGGCACCGGTTGAACGGACATTGCCCCAGTACTTGTCCCACGCCGTGAGCGGGTCCTTGGGGGCGGCCGAGGAGAGCCTGATGAGTCGTGGGATCAGCAGGTACTTTTTGAGCGCGGAGAACATCCTCCAAATATATGGGGCGCTATGCCTCCACCAGCCACTCCAACGCTTCTGTTTCAGACGTAAAGAACTTGGTAGGGCATGGCGGCTTCATGATTCCAAGGAAAAAGTTGGCAATGACCCTGTCCACCGGAGACGAACCCCAGAGAGCGATCCGGGAAGCCTGGCAAGGTTTGGCAAAGACTGATCGTGCGCCCCTGGTGACATCGTCTGTGGTGGCCATGTCAACAATCATGGGGTGCCGGTCCGTTCCGCAGAGCTCATTGACCTTGTCCATGGCCCTCTGGGCATCAGGTTCCTTGATTCTGGCGCCCCGCGGCCACGTCAGGCGAAGGATCCCGGGGGCTTCGAGTTCCAACTCGAAAGTCACCTCTTGGTGGTCTTGCGGTGTAGCTGGGTGGTCCACAGTTCTCCTAGTGCATTCAGGACAGCTGCAGGGGAAAACCGGAATGGATCCCCCACAGCCACTCCCTCTAGGCTGTCTAATCAGGGAGCCAAAGTAAAGGTGTGTCCCACGACTCAAAAAGCCCATTTCCCCTTGGGCGGCCACTGGCCGCTATGCCGCTGATAGTGTGTTGCCAAATCCTGAATTACCGAGGACAAATGTTGGAACGGAAGGGGCTCAGTGGGCGAGACCGTTGCCAGAGAACAGCATGCCTCGCGTTCGGCTGTGGTGGCGGACCCGGACCATGACCGTTTGGCAGCCACAACCTCAGCGCTTGATGCCGCGGGCTTCCTGGTTTTCCCTGCCACAGACACAGCTTCCATGGCCTTGCAGCTGCAGGAACAACGTCCCTCAGTGGTAATTGCGGAGAATTCCCTCGCTCATGGGCTGCGGAGTCCCGGAGTTCCTGTTCTGCTGCTCCTTGACGAGCAGGAGTCGGTGGACCTTGAAGAAGTGGAGTCGTGGCGGATAGCGGACTACGTCATCAGTCCGGTACGTCCCGGCGAACTGGTCCACCGGGTTGAAACCCTCATTGGACGTGCACGGGAACGCGCACGCTCCCGTGGAGAAATCGAAGCCCTGCGGGAAAGCCTGCGCAACGTCTCTGCAGCGATCAGGCAGACCAATGATCCGCAACTGATTGCCGAGCACGTGGTTAGAGGATTCGGCGAGGCCTTGGGAGTGGACCACGTGTGGTTTGCTACCTTCCGCGACGAACGGGTCCCCAGTATCCGCGCGCAATGGAACCGTCCGGGCCTTCCGTTGCTGCCCGCCAAGCTTGGCGAAAGCGAAAACGTCATCACGGAGACAGCCAACAGGCTGTGGGCCGACGCAGACGTCCTCGCCGTGACGGACCACCGGGAAGACCCCGACTCAAAGATCGCCCGTGCTCTGCGGGACTGGTCCGGCGAGCTCAACCCTGTATCCACTGTGCTGCTCCCCGTTGGCGAAGGCGGCTCCGCCATGGGAATCATTCTCTTGTCCACCGTGCAGGAACGGCACGACTGGACCCGACCTGAGATCGCCTTGATGCAGCACGTTGCCGGGAACGTTGCCCACGGGCTGATCCAAGGCCACCTCATCAGCGCCCAACAGCGGGTACTGCACCAGTTGAGGCAACTGGATAAGGCCAAGACAGACTTCCTGGCCACCGTGAACCATGAACTACGGACCCCGCTTACTTCCATCACCGCCTACCTGGACATGATCCAGGATGGTTCCGGGGGGCCCGTTCCGGACGGTATCAGGAAGATGCTCGAAGTCATTGCCCGGAACTCGGACCGTCTTCGCAGGCTCATCGAGGACATGCTTACCGTCTCCATGCAGGACGGCAGCAACCTGGACCTCAAACCGGTTGACATAGACAAACTCCTCCAAGTGGTGGTGGCAACGCTCCGGCCACTGGCCGAGTCCCGCCATGTTTCCGTGTCCTTCACGGAGGCCACCGAGGACATTGAAGTCACGGCAGACGAAGCCAAGCTCGAACAGGTGTTCACCAACATCGTGGCCAACGCCATCAAGTTCACGCCCGAGGGCGGCCGCGTTGGCATCACCAGCGCCATGTCAGCATCCCAGGACGGCGGCCCCGCAGCCCTCGTCCGGATTGCCGACAATGGCCTTGGCATCCCGGAGCACGATCTCCCCCACATCCTGACCCGGTTCTACCGCGCATCCAACGCCACGTCAGCGGCGGTGCCCGGCAGCGGATTGGGACTGGCGATCGCCAACGACATCATCAGCCGTCACATGGGGCGGATGGTCTTCGACTCCACTCTGGGGTCCGGAACCACGGTGTCAGTGGAGTTGCCGGTGGGCGGGCCATAGGCTGTGACATCCGTGTCACAGCAGGGCAACAGAGATATGATCTGTGGTCACTAATGCTCGACATGCTACGAAATAAAACTGATGCCCCGGGCAGCAGCCCGGGGCATCAATTTAGCTCATGAGGCCTTGAGAGGCGCTCCCCCAATGTTTAGTTCGGCCACCAACCGATGCTGGTGGTGTTCGTCTTACCTGTGGTGGTGCTGTTAGGCCACCAGCCAATTGCCGTGCTGTCCTGCGTAGGCTCGGCGTTGGCCGGGGCAGCGAATCCGGTTACTGCCAGAACCGCCGCCATGAGCAGGGTTGCCGCAAATTTTTTCATCCGCTATGCCCTTTCGTACTGATGCGAATTTGTTGACTGTGACTTGAATAAAGTCACGGGGCAAACTATACGAGCTTTTCTTCCGTAATGACATGGATAATGGGCATATGCAAAGTCCCCACCTGGCCCCCCACCTTGTTGCCGGACTCAATGCACGCGCCAAATGGAAGGCGCGGGACTTTGACGAGTCCTTCGTGCTGGCTGCAGAAGCTGCCGGGCTGGCCCGCGACGCCGGCGATGAACCCGCCTGGTGGAACATGCGTTACCTGCAGGCGGAATGCCTCCGTGATCAGGGAAAGATTGAGAAATTCCTGGCGTTGGCCTCAGCCCTGAACGACCACAGTCTTACTGCTTCCTCGCCTGAACTGGGGGCCAAGGCGGGAACAATGGTGGCCATTGGACTCCAAGGCCTCGGCCGGCTTGCCGAAGCGGCAACCATGGCAGCCGACGCCGCAAAACTCGCCGCCACGGACCCGGACCTCCTTTACGTGCAAGTCCTGGCCCAGCGCGCCTTGATCGCCGCCTTGGCCGAGAGCCGGCTGCTGGATGACGCATGGCGGGAATGCCTTGTTCTGGAAACTTTGATTACCGATGACGTTGACGAGGACACTGCGGGCAAGGGTTACTGGGTGATCGGCAACGTGGCTTTCCTGGCGGACCGGGTAGCCGACGGGGGCCGGTATCACGATCTGGCCGCAGAAAGGCTTTCACCGTCAAAGGACGTTGATTTGTGGGCGCGCTTCAACCGCGCCTCGGCCGAAATGCGCCTACAGGCGAAACTCGCTGACGCTGCGACGCTTCGCTGCATTGAGCGGGCGGAGCTGGCAACGGACATTGTGGGCGGATCCGAGCGGGATCATTTGGAAATGTCCTTGGTCCGCGCCCATTGGAATTACCTCGCTGGTGATATGCAGGAAGCATTGGCCATCCTCGAACCGCTATGCGGCCGCTCCTCCATTCTGGCAACTCAAACGGGTGCCGAAGCGCATTTCCTCCTGGGGCGGACTTTGCTGGCATCCCAACGAATTGATGAAAGCCTTGTTGCTTTCGAAGAAGCAGCAAAACTCTTTGAGCTGGCGGCCTTGCCGGAGCGCAGCGCGGCCGTCCGCGAACATCTTCGGCAGAGCGTCCGGCGCCGGGGCGGGTCCCACGGGGAGTGAGCATGCCTGACGCAGAACCGTATTCCACGAACGACCCCCGCTTGGGGCTGCTCCTGGAAGGCATTGTCAGGTTGGCCGCAGGCGACCTGAACACGAGGATCCCCGTCTCTGAAGCCCGCGATGAGATTGATGCGGTGATCATGGGCACCAACCTCTTGGCCGAAGATCTGCAGATTGTCTACGAAGAGCTTGAACAGAGAGTCCAAGCCCGTACGCAACAGCTCAATGAGGCGCACTTGGCCATGCGGCACATGGCCATGACTGATCCCCTGACGGGCCTGAGCAACCGCTCCGCTTTCGCCACCGCTCTGAGCGAGGCTCAAGCGAACGGCGGCCAAGGCAACAAGCGGCCGGCCATCCTCCTGCTGGATATGGACGGATTCAAAGCGATCAATGATTCGCTGGGGCACACCATCGGTGACAAAGTCCTGGAAACAGTGGCCACACGTATCAGCAGCGCGGTGCGCGAACAGGACATGGTGGCCCGCATGGGCGGTGACGAGTTCGCAGTCCTGCTTCCGGGGGTGTCACCGGCGGAGGCCAGCGCCATAGGCAGCCGGATCCTCGCCGCCGTGGTGGGAGTGATGGAAATTGAAGGCCAACATCTCCGTTGCGGGGTCAGCATGGGCCTTCGCATGGCCGATCCCGGCCAACGGGCCGAAGAGCTCATGATGGAAGCGGACATTGCCATGTACGAGTCCAAGGCGGATGGACGCGGCAAGCTCAAGATGTTCGAACCTGACATGCTGCTGGCCCGGCAAATGCGGAATCAGATGGTGGGGGAACTCAAAGAGGCGATTACCGGTTCCCAGCTGGTGCTCTACTACCAACCCATCATCAGGCTTGATACCCGCGAAATTGAAGGCGTGGAAGCCTTGGTCCGGTGGAACCACCCCACCCGAGGGATCATCATGCCGGACGAGTTCATCCCCATCGCAGAGGAAACGGGCATGATTTCCGATCTGGGCGGCTGGGTGCTTCGCACCGCCGTCGAGCAGTTGAAACAATGGCGAAGCGACCCGGAGACGGCGGGCCACAACTTCAGCATGCGCATCAATGTTTCCGCGGCGGACCTGCAGCGGTTGGAATTCATTGAAGACGTACGCGAGGCCCTGGCTTCAGCCGGACTGGATCCATCGCTCCTGGTCTTGGAGCTGACAGAAAGCGCCGTCATCCAAGGCAACGACCTTGACCGTTACACGCTCAACAGCCTCCGGCGCCTTGGAGTCGGGTTGGAAATTGACGATTTCGGAACCGGCTACTCCTCCATCAGCTACTTGCGCCAATTGCCCGTGGACACGGTCAAAGTTGACCGGACCCTGCTTTCGGCCCTGGGCAGCGACCCCGCCCAGCCGGCCCTCCTGGCCGCCGTCCTGCAATTGATCCGCGCCTGTGGATTGGCCGCCGTGTGGGAAGGCATTGAAAGCGTGGAGCAAGCCGACTACCTGCTGAGCATCGGTTGCACCAGCGGACAGGGGTACTACTTCAGCCGGCCGCTGCCTGAGCCGCAGCTGACCGAACAGCTGAAACACCACAGGACCTGGCCCGTCACTTAATGGTCCGCGTCCATGGGTGATGACGCTTGCGCCACTCCGAGTCCAACATCGCGTAAATGTTCTCGGTAGCCCACTGGCCCTTGTAGTGCCAGTTATCCACCAAGGTTGCTTCCAGCCGCATGCCCAGGCGCTTGCAGATGCCTGCAGAACCGGCGTTAAGCGCATCCAGCTTGGCGTCAATGCGATGGAAGGCCAGTTTCTCGAAGGCAAGCTTCATCACAGCCTCAGCTGCTTCGGTGGCAAAGCCATGGCCGCGCGCCTCAGGGTGGAGAATCCAGCCAAGCTCAGCTTGGCCCGTCCCCTCCAACCACTTCAGTACTACCTCGCCCATGAGACCGGGGTGGTCCTTGCGCTCAATGGCCAGGCAGATCCAATCGCCTTCCTGGTTGAACTCGAAGTTGGCGTAGCGGCCAAGGACTTCCATGGACCTGGTTCTGCTCAGCTCGTTCCGGAAAAGGAACCGGGCAGTTTCCGGAAGTGACTGGTATCCGTGGAACCGTTCAAGGTCCTCGGCTTCGAAGCGGCGCAGAATGAGTCGGTCGGTGATGATGGGGAGCTCAATTTCGGGCATGCTTCCGAGGCTACTAGCTGTGGGCGAATCGTGGTCCAGTCTTGACACGTGGCGCGATCTGGGATTACCTAATGAACATTCGGTAAATAAAGCTGGAGGCAATGACGCATGGTTGAAACAACCCTCTCCGGTGCTTCGCACCACATCCTGACGAACGACTACGCGTCTGAATGGATGGGCATTGAGGTCCTCAAGCTCGACGACGGCCACGCCACCATCCGCATGCACCTCCGCCAAGAGATGCTCAACGGATTTGGTATGGCCCATGGCGGAATGATCTTCGCCTTCGGTGACACAGCATTCGCGCTGGCCTGCAACCCGGCCAGCCCCACGCCCGAGCAAGCCGCCAACATCACGGTGGCGTCCGGCGTCGACATCAACTTCATTAAGCCCGCGTTCCAAGGCCAAGTGGTCACCGCCGTCGCAAACCGGCGCGCGAGCACCGGGCGAAGCGGCCTCTACGACATCCAGATCTACGCGGCCTCGCCCGACGCAGACTCCAACCCCACCGATCCCGCAGTTTCCGATCCCGCAAGCGGGGAACTCATTGCCGAGTTCCGTGGCCGCAGCCGCACCATCTCCAAGAAGTAGGAACCCCATGTCCCAGAACACCGTGGCCGCACCCGCAGCTTCCTCCTCCAAGGCAACTGACCCCGTGCTGGACCGTGAAGAAACAATCTCCCGTGACGAACTCGAGGCCCTCCAACTCACGCGCCTCCAGCACACGGTGGCCTACGCCTATGATCGAGTGCCGCTGTACAAGCGGAAGTTTGATGAAGCCGGCGTACACCCCTCGGACCTCCGCGAGTTGAGCGACCTCGGCAAGTTCCCCTACACCACCAAGGAAGACCTCCGCCTGGAGTACCCGTTCGGCATGTTCGCCGTCCCCCAGGATCAGGTGGCGCGCATCCACGCCAGTTCCGGCACCACCGGCCGCCCCACTGTGGTGGGGTACACCAAGAACGACCTCGCCAACTGGGCAACCCTTGTGGCGCGATCCTTCCGTGCCTCCGGCGTCCGCCCCGGCATGAAGGTCCACAACGCCTACGGCTACGGCCTGTTCACCGGCGGACTTGGTGCGCACGCGGGCGCTGAAGCACTCGGCTGCACCGTCATCCCCATCTCCGGCGGCCAAACCGAACGCCAGATCCAGCTCATCCAGGACTTCAAGCCTGACGCCATCCTGGCCACACCCACCTACCTGCTCACCATCGCCGACGCCATGCAGCACCAGGGCATCGACCCCCGATCGACGTCGCTCAAATACGCCGTCCTGGGCGCCGAACCGTGGACCGAAGAAATGCGCCACGAACTCGAAACCACCATGAACATCAAGGCCTCGGACATCTACGGGCTCTCCGAAGTCATGGGCCCCGGCGTTGCCGGCGAAGCTGTTGAAACGCAGGACGGCTGCCACATTTGGGAGGATCACTTCCGCCCCGAAATCATCGATCCTTTTGACCACTCGCGTGTTCTCGGAGATGGCGAGCCCGGCGAACTGGTCTTCACTTCCCTGACCAAGGAAGCACTGCCGATCATCCGCTACCGCACCAAGGACCTCACACGCCTGCTCCCGGGCACCGCCCGCCCCGCACACCGGCGCATGGGCCGCATCACCGGCCGCAGCGACGACATGATCATCCTTCGCGGCGTGAACCTGTTCCCGTCCCAGATCGAGGAAATCGCCCTGCGCATCCCCGAGCTGAGCCCGCACTTCCAGCTGGAAATCACCCGCCCCGAGGGCAAGCGCATGGATTCACTGACCGTGAAGATCGAACGCCGTGAGAACGTCCCCACCGAGGCAGGCACGACGGCGGCACACACCTTGCGTGAGCAGATCAAGATCCACGTCGGGTCATCTTGCGTAGTTGACGTAGTGGAGCCCGGTTCCCTGGAGCGGTCCAACGGCAAGCTTCGCCGCATCTACGACATGCGGCCCAAGGGCTGAGCTTGCTTGAGATCGTGAGAAAATGCCAGCATGCCTACTGAGACCACCACCAAGCGCGGACGGCCCGGTTACGACCAGCAGTCCGTGCTCCGCATCGCCGTCGACGTCTTCAACCGCCACGGGTACGACGCAACGTCCATGGGCATCCTGGCCGAGAACCTCGGGATCTCCAAGTCAGCCATCTATCACCACGTGCCGTCCAAGGGCGATCTGCTGAAGCTCGCCCTGGACCACGCTTTGGGTGGCCTTGAAGCCATCCTGGAAGAACCTTCCGCCACGTCCGGGCCCGCCGACGCCCGGCTTGAGTTCGTGCTTCGGCAAACCATTGCCGTGCTGGTGGACAGGCTGCCGTTCGTGACCCTCCTCCTGCGCTTGCGCGGCAACACGGAGATTGAGCGCGACGCGCTGGAACGTCGGCGTGCCTTCGACCACAAGGTGGCGGAGCTCATTGCCGCTGCCCGGGAAGACGGTTCCCTGCGCCAGGACATCGATCCCCGCACCGTCACACGCCTGTTGTTCGGCACCATCAACTCGATTGTGGAGTGGTACAAGCCCGGCGGCTCGCTGTCCCCGGAGAAGCTCGCCGACGACGTTATCACCATGGCCTTCGACGGGCTGCACACGGCCGCCTGACCCTCGCTCACATCCCGCGTGCTCGAGCGGAACGATCGCTCACATCCCCATGGAAAAGACGAAACGCCTTCCCACATGCTGTGGAAAGGCGTTTCGTCGTAGTGAGCGAGGGACAAGCCCAAACCCGAGGGACGTGAAAGAGGGTTACTTCTCCACGAGGGTGAGGACGTCGTAGGTGGCCACGATTTCATCGTTCTGGTTGGTCAGGACGGCGTCCCAGGCCACCTCCCCGTACTCATCGGTCTCACGAGGCGTGATCTTCTTGGCTGTCAGCGTTACCCGAATGGAATCGCCCGCTGCAACAGGGGTGATGAAGCGCAGGTTCTCCAAGCCATAGTTGGCCAGGACGGGGCCCGGTGCGGGCTCCACAAAGAGCCCGGCGGCCCAGCTTAAGAGCAAGTACCCATGAGCCACGATGCCCGGGAAGAACGGGTTGGCTTCGGCAGCTTCCTGGTTGGTGTGCGCGTAGAAGGTATCGCCGGTGGAGTTCGCGAAAGCGGTGATGTCCTCCAGTTTGACCTCACGGAGATCCGAACGCACTGCATCGCCGATTCGCAGCGTGGACAGGTGCTTGCGGAAGGGGTGCTCGCCTTCCGTCTCCACGGTGAAGTTCCGGTCCGCGCCGGTGTGCCACAGGCCCGTAACGGCTGTCAGCATGTTGGGTGAACCCTGGATGGCTGTGCGCTGCATGTGGTGCATCACCGAGCGGATGCCGCCCAGTTCCTCGCCACCACCAGCACGTCCCGGCCCGCCGTGGACCAGGTGCGGCACCGGGGATCCGTGACCTGTTGATGAGCGGGCATCTTCACGGTTGAGCATGTGGATGCGTCCGTGGTGGGCTGCGATACCCAGCACAAGCTCCTGCGCAACAGCGGCATCGTTGGTGCAGACCGAGGCCACCAAGGAGCCGGAGCCGCGGGCGGCCAAGCGAATGGCGTCAGGAAGATCCGAGTATCCGATCACCGAGGAAACTGGCCCGAATGCCTCCAGCGAGTGCACTTCCTCTGTCTCCGCGTCAGCCCAGCTCAAGAGGACCGGGGACATGAACGCGCCGTCTTCCACCACGCCCACGGCGCCGCCAACGGAGGTGACCGACGGCGAATCCAGAGACCCGTACGCAAGCTCGCCACCGGCGTCGAGCATTGATTGAACGGCAGCGCGGACGTCCGCGAGCTGTTCCAGAGACGCCAGGGCGCCCATGGTGACGCCCTCGGCGCGGGGATCCCCAACCACCACGCGCTCATTGATGCGTGCACCGATGGCAGACGCAACGTCGGAGGTGAGCGACTGCGGGACGATGATGCGGCGGATGGCGGTGCACTTCTGGCCGGCCTTGACCGTCATCTCGGTGACCACTGACTTGATGAAAGCGTCGAATTCCGGCGTGCCGGGGACGGCATCGGGTCCGAGAATTGCCGCGTTGAGGGAGTCGGTTTCGGACGTGAAACGGACTCCGCCCTGAACCACGTTTTTGTGGCCTTTCAGCGAGTTGGCAGTGGATGCCGAGCCCGTGAAGGACACGAGGTCGCGGTAATCGAGCTCATCCAGAATTGTCCGGGCGGAACCGGAAATCAGCTGAAGCGAGCCTGCGGGAAGAATGCCTGACTCAACGATTGCCTTCACGGCCGCGGCGGCAACGTAACCCGTGGGCGTCGCCGGCTTCACGATGGTGGGGACACCGGCGAGGAACGCGGGGGCGAACTTCTCCAGCATGCCCCAGACCGGGAAGTTGAACGCGTTGATCTGAACCGCGACACCGGGAATGCGCGTGTAAATGTGCTCGGCCACGAACGATCCGTCCTTGGACAGCGTCTCCATGTGACCATCCACAACAACCTGCGAGTTGGGCAGTTCGCGTCGCCCCTTCGAGCCGAACGTGAAGAGCACGCCAATGCCGCCGTCGATGTCGATCATGTTGTCGATCTTGGTGGCGCCGCTCTGCGAGGAGGATTCGTAGAGCTCTTCGCGGCGGCCGTTGAGGTACATGGCCAGTTCTTTGAGTTTGAGCGCGCGCTGGTGGAACGTCAGCTTCCCAAGTTCCGTTTGGCCGGTGGTGCGGCCGTAATTTACGACGGCGGCAAGGTCCAGTCCGTCGGTGCTGACGTTGGCCAGGACTTCTCCGGTGCTTGCGTCACGGACCGGGACTTTCTTGGCGTCCGGCGCGGGCGTCCACCAGGCATCCTGGATATAGCTGGGCACGGTTGCAACGGCTGTGGTTTCCGGGGCGACTGCGGTAGTGGTCATCGTCGATGGGTCCTTCCAAGGCACGTGAAATCGGCACGGTCCCTGTTGACTGGAGCCAACATTACTGACCGGCCGTTCGGTAATATATACAGGGTACAGGAATGCCCGGTGGAGTACAGCAGGAATTTTTCGTGCCCGGTCCGGACACGGCGAAGGGCCGGCCTCCGTAACGGGAGACCGGCCCTTCGTTTGCCCAGTTTTGGACCAGCTGTTCGGCTAAACGGCGCCGAACTTGGCGTTGTAGCGGAACATGAATGCTGCCATTGCATCGCGGTTCACGGGTTGCAATGGCTTGAAGGACTTGCCGCCCGATTCAGACCAACCGGTGGAGATGCCCTGAGCTGCGAGCCAGGTGATCTCTTTGTAGAACTGAGCGCCGACGGGAACATCAATGAACGGCGAAGGTACCGGTGCCGCGAACTCGGGCTGCTCAGCCAATCGGTACATGAACGCAGCCATGGCATCGCGGTTCACAGGCTGCAGCGGCCGGTAGGTCCTGGACTTGTCAGCCTCTTCCCAACCGGTGGAAATGCCCTTGTCTGCAAGCCAGGTGATCTCCTTGTAGAACTTGGCGTCCGTGGGGAGGTCTGCGAACGGTGACACGGCGGGCGGCGTGAACTCAGGCTCACCCGACAACCTGTACATGAAGGCAGCCATGGCGTCACGGTTCACCGGAGTCAGCGGCTGGTAAGTCCTGGACCCATTGGCTTCCCAACCCGTGGATATACCCTTATTGGCCAACCAGAGGATCTCATTCTGGAACTGAGAGCCAAGCGGAACATCATCAAAACCCCGGGTTCCCTGAGTTGCAGTAGCGTAGCTCAGCGTGCTGAGGTCCGTGTTCTGGCCTACAAAAGAGGAAACGGACCGGGCGTTGGCCTCCGCAAGGACATTGCCGGAGAAGATCGGCGCAGTACCTTCGGGTTCAGCCGACACGAAGTAGAGTCCCGTGGTCAGGCCGGTGACCTTGAAGGTCCCGTCCGCTGCGGTGAAGGAGAAACGAGTAACCAGTGACTCATCCTTGGTGTAAACGTTGACCCGCACGCCGCTCAGCGGTGCTCCAGTGGGCCCCAGAACCTTCCCAGTCAACGTTCCGCCCTGGCGAACGGTTGCGTTGACGGTGTTCAGGGCCTGTCCGGCGGCTACCGTCACCGGCGTTGCGTTACCCGCGCCCCCGGACTCAGGGAGGTCCTTGTACAGCTGAGCCTCGTAATTGGAGATGAATCCCTTGGTCCGGTTGAACTGAACCTTATACGTGCCCGGCAGCAGGTTCTTCAGCGTGTAAGTGGTCTGCGAAGTTTCCATGACCGTGGACGCCACAACGGTGCCGTCCTGCGCAATGGCAGTGATGCTCATGCCCGGACCACTCATGGTGGGGCCTGGGGCGGGTGCGCCTGCGACAGATCCGGAAATGGTTGCCGCCGCGACAGCGGAATCCTGAACGCCGGAAAGCTGCTCCCCGGCTGCAACGGTTATGGACTGAGAAGCGCCGGCAACGGCCACACCGCCGTGCCACATGGTGGCCCACTTATCGCTGAATGACGCGAAGCGAAGCTTGTAGGTTCCGGCCTCCAAACCGCCGATGGTGAAGTTCCCCAAGTTACCGGCATTGATCCACGCCGAACCCACGAATGCATTCTTGGTGTAGTCGGGGCCCGCCTCAAGGCTGACTTGCCCGGTGAAAGCGGGCGTACCTGCTGGCACCGAGATCTTGCCAGAGACCATAGCAGCTGGCTTCAGCGTCTGATTGATGCCCGTGGTGGTGCCGCCCGCCGAAACGTTGACGAGCGTTTTTGAACCATCCTGGGAGGTTGAATAGTAGGCATCAACCACCGGCGACGGCCCGAAGCGGTACGAGAAACGTACCCAGACGTTGCCTACGGGAAGTCCGCTAACCGTAAACGTTCCATCCGAGGCCACGTCAGCCGTTTGGTAGCTTCCAACTTCTGGGCCGGCGAAAACAGTAATTTGTGTCGCGTCCACGCCCGCGGGCACGGTGACTGTCCCGGAAATGCTGCCCGTAGCTGCGGCAAACGCCGGGGATGCGATCCCGGCAGGCAAGGCACCCAAGATGAGTGCTGCTAATAGAGTGAGAGCGAGCCGCAAACGGCCGCGAGAATAACCTCTCATGGGTCCCCCATGTTTCATGCGAACGAAGGGGCCGCAAGTGGCGGCCCCTCGCGATCCTAATGGAGAAAGCTAATTATTCGAAACGCGGTCATTTTTAGTCTGGTCCCTACCCGGAAGGGGTTGGTTCCCATCGAACGGACCCAACCCCTTCCGGGTGATCGGTCAGGCTAGCTGGAGCCGAACTTTGCACTGTAGCGGAACATGAACGCCGCCATCGCGTCCCGATTCACCGCCTGCAAGGGCCGATACGTCTTGGACCCATCAGCCTCGGTCCACCCCGTAGAGATCCCCTGAGCTGCAAGCCACGTGATCTCCTTGTAGAACTCGGCGTCAACAGGAACGTCGGCAAAAGGTGACTCTGCAGGCGCAGTGAACTCGGGCTCACCAGCCAGGCGGTACATAAAAGCCGCCATCGCATCGCGGTTCACAGGCTGCAACGGCCGATAGGTCCTGGTCTTGTCAGCCTCTTGCCAGCCGGTAGAAATCCCCTTGTCGGCAAGCCACGTGATCTCTTTGTAGAACTGAGCCGTCGCCGGCAGGTCTTTGAAAGGGGAAACGTTGGGTGCCGTGAAGTCGGGTTTGCCCGATAACCGGTACATAAACGCAGCCATGGCATCACGGTTGACAGGAGTTAGCGGCTTATAAATCCTCGCCCCGTTGGATTCCCAGCCGGTGGATATCTGTTTGTCAGCCAACCACTGCATTTCATTCTCAAACTGTGCGCCGATCGGGACGTCATCAAAGCCTTGGACGCCCTGCGAAGCGGTGGCGTAGCTCAATGTTCCGACGTCGGTGTTTTGCCCTGAGAACGCGGAAACGGACCGGGCATTGACCTCTGTGAGAACATTGCCGGAGTAGATGGGACCGGGCTCACCTGCAGGTGCAGCCGACACGAAATAGAGCCCCGTGCTGAGCCCGGTCACCTTAAACGCTCCATCAGCTGCCGTTGTCCCGCGACGGACGACCAAGAGCCCATCCTTGCTATAAACCCGAACTGCCGCATCCTTCAAAGGGGTGCCATTGGCACCTAGAAGTTTGCCTGTCAGGGTTCCTCCGACGCGTCTTACTTGGTTAATATTCGAGACGGTTTGGCCCGGAGCAACAGTAATTGCGGCGGCACTTCCCAGGCCGGCACCTTCGGGCACGGCATTGTGATACTGCCCTTCCTGAGCGGTGCGGTAGCTGTCATGGGTATAGCGATTGAATTGGACCTTGTAAGTCCCGGGAAACAGCCCACTGACCGCGTATTCCTCGGGCTCGAGCAATCTGAGTGTGTTGACGTAGTTTGCGAGCGTTCCGTCAAGGTTGACCACGTCCACACTTTGATAGTTGACGTCGCCTGCCGTGAAGCCCCTGATCGTTGCCCCTTTTACGGCTGTATCCGACAGTCCACTGAGATGCTGCGCATTTCCAACAGTTACGGATGGTGATGCAGCCGGTCCGGCAACCCCGCCGTGCCACATGGACGCAAAAGTGGCCTCCTCGGAACGGAATTCAAGTTTGTAGGTCCCCGCTTCAAGCCCTCCGATGGTGTAAGACCCACCTTTGACGGCCGCGTATCCTGCCATCTTCCCAAGGTCACCGATCGGCTTTGCGAAAACGGTGCCGCCGAACGGTGCAGGGCTCGATAAGGTCCCTGAAATCAATGCGGACTTCCTCAAGACCTGATTTATGCCGGTAGTTGTTTGCCCATCAACAACCTTTACCCTTGTCGCCAAGTCTCCGTTGGGGACTCCCGGATAGTGCGTCTCAATAAAAGGTTCGGAGCCAAAAGCTTGCGTAAATGAGACAACATATTCACCCGGGGCCAGCGGACCAAGCTCGAAGTTACCCTCGCCGTCGGAGGGATATGACCAATCGCTGTCTGCTTGATAGTCGTTGTGAACCTTGGCATGTACAAAGACATTTCCGGCATTGGTACCTGCCGGCATGACCACTCTTCCCTTGATTCTGCCACCTGGGGTCATAGTGTGATTGATTCCCGTGACCGCCGCACCCTGTGCCACCGCGATCCTTGTCGCATCATCAAATTTGAAACTACCGTAGTAGGAGTTAATGACCAGATGATCGTAGGCAAAATTCACGAAGCGCAGCCGATATTCGCCTGCTCCGAGTCCTGAGACAGTAAACTGGCCGCTGGCATTCGGCCGGGCGCTCGCAGAGGTCGGGCCGCCTTCGGCATAAATGTAGACCGAAGTAACAATCACCCCCGCGGGCACCGCGACAGTTCCGGAAATGCTCCCCGCGGGCGCGGCTGAAGCCGGGGATGCGAGCCCGACGGGGAATGTACCCAAAATGAGTGCTGCTAAAAGTGTGAGTGCGATCCGAAAACGGCCGCGAGAATAACCCCTCATGGGTCCCCCATATTTATGCGAACGAAAGGGCCGCTTAATCAGCAGCCCTCCCGAGATCATAGGGCCTCAGGCACAGCACAGTCGATAGTCGAGGCTCACATGAAGCACCGGCGGCGTGGGCACCGCCGGCCCGCTAGCCGCGCCTCAGCAGCTTCCGCACCAAAAGCATGGGCTTCTTCAGGAACTCCCCCACGCTGGTCCGGACCACCACAGTCTGGTTCAACGCCTCGAGGCGCTCCAGAATATGGTCAAGTTTGGCCGCGGACTCGTCCAAGCGTCGCTGCTGCGCAACGATGAGGTCCTCCTGCTCCGAAAGCACCCGGGTCAGGTAAAGCATGGTGCCAAGTCCACCTTGGGCGGCTTGGTCGCGGAGATAATCGTCGCGGACCAATGCGTCGTACTGGGCGTGCTCCGCTACCTTCGCGAAGATGCTGTTGCTGTGGTGCCCAGCGGATTCCGGACGCTGCGACCAGAAAGCGAGAGGTTCGCCGTCGAGGAATCCTACGCGCGAATGACTCAGGACGCGGAGGTGGAATTCCCAGTCCCCCACCACCGGAAGGTTCTCGTTGTAGTAGCCCACATGGTCGTGAAGATTGCGTCGGTACAGGAAAGAGATGGGGACCGCGCGGTTGATCTTCAGCATGTCTGCCAGCGTTATCTGCCGCATGTCTGCCCAGAAGATCTCACGGCGGATGGGCTCGATCCTGTCCTCCACGAGCTGTTCGATGACAATTTCCGTCCGCACCATGACACCGCTTTCGGCAGCGTGCGCGGGGTCGTCAAGGTAGGCCACTGTGCGTGCCAGGAACTCAGGGGACCAGAAGTCGTCGTCGTCGTGAATGACCACGAACTCGCCGGAACCTGCCTTGAGGCCGGCATTCGATGCACCTTCCATGCCGGCTGACTCAGCATGGTGAAGAGTGGTGATGCGGGATCGCTCGGCTTCCGACCGCTGGGCGGTGAGGTGGTCGACGTCGGCCGGGTTCCCGCCGTCGTTGACTATCACCAGTTCGAAGTCCTGGAACGTCTGGGCAAAGATGTCGTCCAAAGCCCGTGCCAGGAAAATCGGACGGTTCTTGGTTCGGGTCACAATGGTGACGCGGGCGCCGGAAGTCATACGGGTCCATCCATTTCGGTGTTCAGTCAACTCTGCATATTAGCAGCGCTGACTACTCCAAGCTTTGTCCGGACGGCAGCCAACTCCGGCGCTGCGACGCCGTTCGCTGTGAGGAACCCGGCCGCGTCGAGCGAGGAAAGGAACGCCCGCAGACTGTTCCGCCGCTGGGTGAGCATCGCCTCAAGATCGGCGTCGGACAGGTAGGGATCGTGAGCGTGCGGCGCCCCGTGGGTTCGATGCCGCTCATTAATCCCGCGCGCCGCGAGCTCGTAACCGCGCACGATCTCCTCATCGCCGGCGCCCGCCAATCGCTGCAGCATCACCGCAATCACGCCACTGCGGTCCCTGCCCGCAGAGCAGTGCACCACCACTTTGCCCGGGGACGCCGCTATGGCTTTGAAGACCGCAGCGATCTTGTCAGCGAACAGCTCAAGGTAATCCGCATACTGGGCGGGGTCCTTGAGGTACGGGCCAAAAAGCTCGCTGAAGTCCCTATGGTCCGGATCTTCCGTTGGGCAATGCACGACGGCGATACGCGCCTTCACTTCGTCCGGCACCTGAGGATCGGTGTCGCGTTGCCGCCGCTCGCGCGAGGCGCGGAGATCGATCACGGTGCGGACGCCGTCGTCGTACATCTGCTGCCAGCCGGATTCGGTAACCCATTCGTGGCGGCCCATACGGTAAACGTCACCGGCTATACGCCACGCGTTGACGGCGCCGTCCCAGTGGACGCCTTGGTGAGCTGAAGAAGTCCCGTCCATAAGTGTCAGCTAATCACATTGGTGCCTTTTGGGCGGGACGTGAAAGAGGGTTCGCCTGAAGCACGCGGGACGTGAAAGAGGGTTCGCCTGAAGCACGCGGGAAGTGAGAGAAGGTTCGCCTGAAGCACGCGGGACGTGAAAGAGGGTCTTGCGGAGGGCGAGTGACCCATGTCATACTTTTTCTCGATGCGCATCGACGATACGTATCGACAATCCAGGGAAACTGTTCAGGAGAGAGCACAAGGAGGTCAGTGGATGCCCACCAGCAAAGACGTAGCCCAGGCCGCCGGAGTAGCTCAAAGCACAGTTTCCTACGTACTGAGTGGCAAGCGGCCGATCTCCGAGAAGACCCGCAAAAAGGTTGAAGACGCCATACAGCAGTTGACCTACCAGCCCAACGCCGGAGCCCGGGCGCTGGCCAGCCGCAAGACGCGGGTTATCGGCTTGGTTATCCCTTTCATACCGGAGCTACACATGGCCTCGATCATGGAGTTCGTCTCCGTGATCGCCAACACCGCCCGGCTCTATGATCACGACATCCTCCTGGTCACCGAGGACGAAGGTGCGCCCGGACTGAAGCGCGTGGTGGGCCAGCAGATTTGTGATGGCCTGATCCTCATGCAGGTAGAAGGGGACGATGAACGCCTTCCCGTGGTCCGAAGCCTCAACGTCCCTGTGGTGCTGATTGGAATCCCGCACGACCCCTCCGGTTTGGTCTGCATCGATGCTGATTTCGAGATGGCCGGGGAACAATGCGTCCAAGACCTCGCCGCTGCCGGGCACACTGTGATCTCCGTGATCGGCTGGCAGCCTGAAGTAGTGGAGCGCCACGTGAACTACGTTGAACGCTTCACTTCCGGCACCAGCAAGGCCGCCCGCGATGCCGGTGTGGCGGTGCTCCACCTTCCGGGCGGCACCGATCGCGACGTCATAGCCGCCTCGGTGGACAAGGCTTTAGCTGAAACTACCGGCGTTCCTGCTTTCATCGCACCGGACGGGACCGTCCAGGACGTTCTCCGCCGGGTGCTCACCAGCCGGGGCCTGACACCGGGCGTGGACGTCTCCGTCATTGGCAGCGCCTCCCCCACGCTGGCTGAACTCCAGCCGATTCCGCTCTCCACCATCGACCTCCGCCCGGCAGAAGTTTCCCGCCGGGCGGTCAAGATCATCTGCGACCTCCTCGAAGCCGAGAACCACGGACCACACGAATCCCTGGAACTGGTACCCACGGTCATTACGCACCGTTCAAGCACGCTCCGTCCACCTAACGGCAGCTAAGACCCTCCTGTAGTCACCTGCTCTACCTTCGTTTCCGAACTCATCGATACGCATCGTCGATACGCATCGATAAATCGATCCCCAGAAAAAGGAACAGACAATGAAGTCAGCACAAAAGACATCCCGTCCGCTCGCTCTGGCCGTGGCCGCCCTGGTGGGCCTGCCGTTAGCCCTCTCCGGCTGCGGTTCCTCCACAGCCGCGTCATCCTCCGAGGCTGTCACCGAGCTCTCCGTGATGGACTACTACAACAACGAGCCGGACAAGTCCTTCATTGGCGATGCGCTCACCAAGTGCGGCACCCAGCTGGGCGTGACCGTCAAACGGGAAACTGTTCCTGGAAAATCCCTCATTTCCAAAGTCCTTCAACAGTCCTCCTCCAAGACACTCCCGGACGTTCTCATGTTGGACAACCCTGACCTTCAGCAAATCGCAGCCACGGGCGCCCTGGCTCCCCTGTCCGATTTCAAGGTCAGCACGGAGAACTTCGCTGAAGGCGTGCTCAGCGCCGGCACCTATAAGGACAAGGTCTACGGGTTGGCACCCACAGTGAACACCATCGCGCTGTTCTACAACAAGGACATCTTGGCTGCTGCCGGCGTCACTCCCCCTACTACGTGGGACGAACTCAAGGCGGCTTCCGCGAAGCTCACCGCGGGAGACCAGTACGGACTCGCCTTCAACGCCAACCCCACCTA
Source organism: Arthrobacter sp. 9V (assembly GCF_902506065.1). Lineage (GTDB taxonomy): Bacteria > Actinomycetota > Actinomycetes > Actinomycetales > Micrococcaceae > Arthrobacter. The sequence continues at coordinate 858,120 of NZ_LR732912.1, read as the reverse complement.
CGAGGGCACCTGGCAGTTCCTTCCCGTTATGTGGTCCAACGGCGGTGATGAGAAGAACATCAACACCAAACAGACCGAGCAGGCACTGCAGCTCTGGACGGATTTAGTGAAGAGCGGTTCAGTATCATCATCCGCCCTCAACTGGACGCAGGCTGACGTCAAGGACCAGTTCCTGGCCGGCAAGGCAGCCATGATGGTCAACGGGCCCTGGCAGATCCCGGCCTTGGACAAGCAACCCACGCTTCAGTACGGCGTTGTGAAGATTCCCGTGCGTGAAGCGGGTCAGACGTCCGTGGCTCCGCTCGGCGGCGAGGTATGGACTGTCCCGCAGACCGGCAACAAGGCCCGGCAGGCAAAGGCAGCGGAGATGGTTGCCTGCATGAACAGCGACGAGAACCAGCTGGCCATGGCCACGGCCCGCAACACCATCCCCTCCAAGACCACGCTCTCGGACAAGTTCGCCAGCGACAACCCCAAGCTCGCCACATTCACCGAGCTGATCAAAACAGCCCGTGCACGTACCGGCCAGCTCGGCGAGGAATGGCCCGCCCAAGCCACCAAAATCTACACCGCAATCCAGACTTCGCTGACGGGCAACGCCTCACCCGCTGACGCGCTCAAGCAAGCCCAGGGTCAGTAGGCACCCCCGTCATGTCATTAGCAACTGATCTACCTCATTCAGAGGGGCGGGCCGCCGGCGGAGTCGTGAAGGCTCACGGCCCCGGTGCAGAAAAGCCCTCACCAAGGCGCCGCCCCCGTCAACGCCGCGAGCGCCTCTTCCAGTGGCTGTTCCTGGTTCCCGCCGTGGTCTACATGACACTGTTCTTCGGCTATCCGGTAGTCAAGAACGTGGTGATGAGTTTCCAGGAATACACCACCTCCACTTTCTTCACCGGAGAAGCCCCATGGGTAGGGTTCACAAACTACGTGACTGTATTGCAGTCGTCGTTGTTCTCGACCTCACTGCTGAACACTGTTTTGTTCACCATCGGCTCCATCATCGGGCAGTTCGTGATCGGGCTTGCGCTTGCCATCTTCTTCCAGCGCAAGTTCCCGCTCAACGGCATCCTGCGGTCCCTGCTCCTGCTTCCGTGGCTGCTCCCCTTGATCGTTTCCAGTGCCGTGTGGCGCTGGATCCTGGATAAGGACAGTGGCGCGCTGAACCGTTTCCTGGGAGACCTCGGCATCATCGATACCGGCATCCCGTGGCTCACCAGCACGTCATTGGCGCTCATTGCCGTGGTGGGCGTGAACATCTGGATCGGCATCCCGTTCAACCTGACAATCCTCTATGGCGGATTGCAGGAAATCCCGGACGAACTGTATGAGGCCGGATCGCTGGACGGCGCCACCGGCTGGAAGGCTTTCCGGCATATCACCTGGCCCATGCTGCGGCCGGTGGTGAGCGTGGTCCTGGTGCTCGGCGTGGTGTACACGCTCAAGGTGCTGGACATCATCTTGGGCCTGACCAACGGCGGGCCGGCCAACTCCACCCAAACCATTGCCACGCAGTCCTACAACCTGTCCTTCCACGAATTCAAGTTCGGTGAAGGTGCGGCACTGGGCAACGTACTGGTGGTCATCTCCCTGGTCTTCGCAGTGCTGTACCTGCGGGCCAGCCGACGTGCAGTGGACGAGTGAGGACACCATGACAACCGCACTGAAAGCACGCCCGCGCCAAGGCATCCGCCCACAGGCGACGGGACGCAAGAACTGGGGCTACACGGCACTGGCCATCTTCTTTCTGGCCATCATGCTGTTCCCGGTCTATTGGATGGTCAACGCCTCCCTGCAACCCAACGGCACCACCTTGGAAACCTCGTGGTTCCCGGTAAAGCCCGACTTCACCGGCTACGCCACTGCCATCAACGAGCAAGCCGGCAACTTGGGGAGCAGCCTTATCATCTCTCTGGGAAGCGTGGCGCTGAGCCTGGCTATCGCAGCCCCTGCGGCCTACGCGCTGGCCTACTTCAAGGTCCGCGGCGCAGGAGTGGTCCTGTTCGCAATCCTCATCAGCCAGATGATCCCGGGGATTGTGGTGGCCAACGCCTTGTACACCGCTTACAACGATCTCGGCCTGCTCAACTCCATCCCGGGCTTGATCCTGGCCGACTCGGCCCACGGCATCCCGTTCGCAATCCTCATCATCAGGGCCTTCATGAACGGCATGCCGGCCTCGGTGATCGAGGCCGCACGGGTGGACGGAGCAGGCCACGTCCGGGCGTTCTGGTCCATTGTGCTTCCGCTGAGCAGGAATTCCCTGATTACCGCGGGGCTTTTCACGTTCCTGTTCGCATGGAGTGACTTCCTCTTCGCCCTGACCCTCACCACTACCGAGGCCGTCCGGCCCGTCACCTTGGGCATCTTCCAGTACATCGGCGCCTACGTGAATGACTGGAGTTCGGTCATGGCGACGGCGGTCCTGGCCTCCATCCCGGCAATCGTCCTGCTGGTCGCGGCCCAAAAATACATCGCCGCCGGGACTACCGGCGGTGCGGTCAAGTAGACCGCTCCCATACCTTCAAAGGAGAAATCATGACTGAGAGCAAGCCCATCCGCGTCACTGTGTGGTCCGAGAACCGCCACGAGAAACGCGATGAACTGGTGGCCCGACTCTACCCGGACGGCATGCACGGCGCCGTCAAGGCGGGCATCGAGGAGAACCTGGGTGCCGGCGTCGAGGTCCGGACCGCAACCCTGGACGAACCTGAACACGGCCTCACTGAAGAAGTCCTGGCCAACACTGACGTCCTGACCTGGTGGGGGCACATGTCCCACGCAGATGTTGATGACCAGATTGTGGAGCGCGTCCACCGCCACGTCCTGGCCGGAATGGGCCTGATTGTGCTGCATTCCGGGCATTGGTCCAAGATTTTCACCAAGCTCATGGGCACCTCATGCACGCTGCGTTGGCGCTCGGAGCAGGACCGCGAACTGGTGTGGACCGTGGATCCCACACACCCCATCGCCAAGGGCATTCCGCACCCCATAGAGATCCCGCAGCAGGAAATGTACGGCGAATTCTTCGATATCCCCACGCCTGAAGAACTGGTATTCATCAGCTCCTTCAGCGGCGGCGAAGTGTTCCGGTCCGGCTGCACCTTCCGCCGCGGTCACGGCAAAATTTTCTTCTTCAGTCCCGGCGACCAGGACTACCCCGTGTATCACCACAAGGACGTCCGGCGAGTCATCGCCAACGCCGTGGAGTGGGCCGTCACCGACCGCCCGGAACGCGCCGTACCCGAACTCCTGCGGTATGAAACCGGCGACTTCTTCAACGGTAAGAGCTACCAGGGGGCCAACGCGTGAGCACATCTTTCGCTACCATTCCCGACGACGGCGCTCCCCTTCGCGTCATTGTTGTCGGCGCCGGGGGCATGGGCCGCGCATGGCTTCGGACGGTGGAGGAATCGCCGTTGGTTGAGCTGGCGGGCATCGTTGATTTGGACCTTAAGGCCGCTGTTGAAGCGGCGGCATCCTTGGGCCGACCCGACCTCGCGGTAGGTGACCGAACCGCCCGGTTGGCGTCCGACGTCGGAGCCCAAGCCGTCATCAACGTCACTGTCCCTGCCGCGCATCATCCAGTCACCACCGAAGCGCTGGCCGCTGGCCTGCCGGTCCTCGGTGAGAAACCAGTAGCTTCAACGGTGGCGCAGGGCCTCTCCTTGGCCGCCGCTGCGGAGCTCCACGGTCAGCTGTTCATGGTCAGCCAGTCACGGCGATACAACCGGCACCTGATCTCGGCCAAGCGTCTCTCTTCATCTCTGGGTTCCGTGGGCATCGTCTCGGCCGAGTTCTTCAAAGCCCCACATTTCGGCGGATTCCGAGACGCCATGGATCATCCGCTCCTGCTGGACATGGCCATCCACCAGTTCGACATGGCCCGCTTCCTCCTCGACGCCGACCCCGTCTCCGTGTTCTGCGAGGAGTACAACCCTTCCTGGAGCTGGTACCGGGGAGATGCAGGCTCCACGGCCATCTTCGAGATGACCGGCGGCGAGCGCTTCGTGTTCACCGGGAGCTGGTGCAGCCCGGGCCAGGAAACCTCATGGAATGCATCGTGGCGGATCAGCGGAGAGCACGGAACTGTCCTGTGGGACGGCGACAACGAGCCAGTCTCTTCCGTTCCTGTGTCCGGGAACGCAGCGGGTCTTGAGGATCCGGGCCAGGAAATTGCCGGATCCTTGCGGGACTTCGTGTCCGCCATCCGTACGGGAAGCACTCCGATGGGCCAGGTTCATCAGAACATCATGAGTCTGGCCATGGTGGAGGCCGCCGTCCTCAGCGCCTCCACCGGCGCACGGGTGTCCGTGGATTCGCTGCTGGAGGACTCGTACCAACAAGCCATCCTGGCCGAACGGGACCCCGCGGTGCTGGAGATCCTGAAGTCATGGACGTCCGTCCGGAGTGCATTGGCCGGTCAAAGCGTGGCGTTGTGACGGGCACTCGATCGTAGCCTTCGCTGAGGGGGCCCTTCGCTGAGGGGCCTTCGCTGAGAGTCGGGGGTGAGTTCTCGGATGTATAGCGTTCGCTTACCGCCAAGAGCTCACCCCTTAACTCGCGCTTTACCGCTTTGCGAGCTGGGTTAGCTTCACCGAGGAAAGCAAGGCCGATGCGTAGGCGCCATGTCCTGAGTCGTTCGGATGGAAATTGGCGTCAGCAAACGGCTGGGTCAAGTCGAGTACGATCCATGGATTATCCGAGTTGACGGCGTGGCCGAGGAAACGTTTGGTCACGTCGATAAAGACGGCGTTGGTCCCGCTGCTTTGGACGGCCGCCGCGATGGTTGCGTTGAGGGCGTCGATTGCTTGATTCACCAGTATTTGGTTCTGGACAGGGACCACGGGGATGCCGTTGATGAGGATGGCTCCCTGGGAAGGATCAAACAGCCGCGGATAGCCCAGGACTGCAATCACAGCATCCGGGGCTGCCAGTTGGATGCCCTGATAAGTGGTTGCCAGAGCAGTTTGGAGGGCTCCGGACTTCAAATTTTCAAGGACCCCGGTAACCGTCGCCGCACAAAGCGCCGTGTCCGGAGTAGAACACGCCTGTAACGCGAGCCCGCTTCCGGCGTCGAGCGCACCAGCTGTAATGCTCACCAAGTCTGTCCCGCTGTTGAGGGCTCCGCCGCTCAATTCGGCAATTTGCTGAGCAACAGGTTTCGACGTTCCGATCGGGCCTAGGAACGCGCCGTGGCAGGCGGCGTTCACCACGAGTGTCACGCGGGGTGATGCGTCAACGATGTCCGCGTAGCCGCCCTCACTCTGCCAGCAAGGAATTGCCGGAAGCGGGGCATAGAGTCCATCCGCGCCGGTGCCGGCCGTGGAAGAATCTCCGAGCGCCACGTAATCCACAGGTGGCGGTGGGGCGGCAGTCGCCGGACTGGCTGTGAATCCTAAGCAAAGTGCCAGGATGGCGAGTCCGCCTGCAAAGGCCGAGTGCCGCCGTCGTCCATGATGAGTTGCCATGATGTTCCCCTTCGTACCGCTTTGTGGGGCTCCGGCAATCCGCATGAAAGGACGCTGCGGCTCGCCCACCATTCGGCCGCGTACCGGGGCAATGTGTTGGCAAGATTACGCCCAGCCGGGTGCCTGCGGAAGACTTCAACAGCGGTAGGGGTTTGACCTCGAGGTAATTAGGGTAGTCGCGGCGTGCGCGGTGACGTCTGCTCCGGTGAGGGCGTTCCCATCTGCCGTTACGCGCCGTACTTGGCCAGCCGGAATTCCAAGCCGTTGCGGACGGCCGGCCATTCGTGTTCGAGGATGGAGAACACGACGGTGTCGCGGAGGGCACCATCCTGGCTGCGGGAGTGGCTTCGAAGCACGCCGTCCTGTTTGGCGCCGAGCCTGGCGATTGCTTCACGGGACTGCTGGTTCATCCAATGGGTGCGGAATTCCACGGCCGGGCAGCCCAGGGTTTCAAAGGCGTGGTGCAGGAGCAGCAGCTTCGAATCCGGATTGGTTCCCGTGCCGTGTGCCGATGCCGCATTCCACGTGGAGCCGATCTCCAACCGGGGCGTGGCGGCGTCGATATTCATGTACGTGGTCATGCCAATGAGTTTGCCGGTGACGTTGGAGCGCGTGGCAAAAGGCAACATGGACCCCGCTGCCTGCAAGCCCTGACGACGATCTATCTCAGCAGCCATTCCCTCCGGTGTGGGGACGGACGTGTACCAAAGCTTCCAAAGATCGCCGTCGCGGGCTGCGTCAACCAAGCCGTCATGATGCTCCTGGCTTAGCGGTTCAAGCGTTACGAAGTGGCCGGTCATGGTGATGGGTTCAATGGAAGTCACCCGGTTAGCCTAACCGGCCCCGGGCGTTAGTCTTTCCAGTCGAAGAAACCCTTGCCCGTCTTACGGCCCAGTTCCCCGCGCGCCACTTTGTCCCGAAGGATCTGCGGCGGAGCGAAACGGTCACCCAGGGTGGAGTGCAGATATTCGGCGATGCCCAGCCGAACGTCCAAGCCCACAATGTCCGTGGTTTTCAGCGGTCCGGTGGGGTGCTTGTATCCCAGGACCATGGCGGCATCGATGTCCTCTGCGGACGCCACACCTTCCTCCACCATGCGCATCGCTTCGAGGGCAATGGCAACGCCAAGCCTTGAGGACGCAAAGCCAGGAGCGTCATTGACGACGACGGCGGTCTTGCCAAGTGCCTCGGTCCAGTTTTTGGCCGCAACAGCGAGTTCGGGAGAGGTTTCCTTGGCCAGCACCACCTCAATGAGGGTGGAAGCGGGCACCGGGTTGAAGAAGTGCAGGCCCACGAAGTTGGCCGGACGCAGGAGTTCGCCGGCCAGGCCGGTCACAGACAGCGAGGATGTGTTGGAGGCGAGGTAGGCATCTGCGGACAGGTGTTCCTCAACGGCTTTCAGCGCTTTGACCTTGAGGTCGTAGTCTTCCGGTACTGCCTCCACCACCAGTCCGCAATGAATGAATGACGCGTAGTCCGTGGAGGTGCTGAAGCGGGACATCGCCTGTTCATGAGTTTCGTTCAGGGTGCCTCGTGCGACGGACTTGGTGACGGCGTCAGCAACGCGATCTTGCGCTCCGGCTGCTGCCTCGTGATCGCGTTCCACAACAATTACATTGGCACCTTTGGTGAGGAACGCATGCGCGATTCCGGCACCCATCCGGCCACCGCCCAGGACTCCTACGACGTGCGGGATTGCGGGGGCTTGGGTCATTTCCGGGTCCTGTCTTGGGGGTCTGTGCTTGTTGTTGCGGGAGCGGCAGTCTCTTGAGAAGCCTTGGCCGATTTCTTGTCCAGGAATGCCTGCATGCGATCAAATTTGGCCTGAGACTCGAAAAGGATCCCTTGCGCGAGGGTGTCGATCAACGGATGGGCTTCAGCCGGGGCGTGGAAAACGGACTTGGTGATCCGCACGGCCAAAGGGTCCTGACGCCCGATCCTGTCCGCCAACTTGTGCGCGGCATCCATGAGTTCGGGGGCCTCGTGGATCTCGGTGATGAGGCTGATGCGCAGGGCTTCCTCAGCTCGGAGCACTGCGCCGGCCAGGAGGATCTCCTTGGCTTTGGGTTCACCCACGAGTTCCTTCAACCGCCAGCTGGCCCCGGCGGCTGCAAGGATCCCCAGCCCGGTCTCCGGGTTGCCGATTCGGACGCTCGGAGTGCCAATGCGGAAGTCGGCAGCGTAGGCGAGTTCAGCTCCCCCGCCCAGGCAATACCCGTCCAAAGCCGCAATAACCGGCATGGGCAACTTGGCGATGCGCACAAAGATGGTGGAGTTGATCCCCTGCAAGGCGTCATCGCGCCGACGTTCGCGCAACTGTCCAATGTCCGCGCCGGAGGCGAAGACGCCGTCAGTGCCTGCAATGATCAGGATTTTCGGGTTTCGCTCCAGCTCAGCGCAGACCCGGTGAAGCTCGTCCACCATGGTCTGATCGATCGCATTACGGACCTCAGGACGGTTCAGCAAGACCGTGAGGCGGTCCTCGCGTTCCTCGACCAGGAGGGTGGTGAAATCCCGGGGATCCAGTGCCATTTACACACCCTCCAGCAACATCGCGGTGCCCTGGCCAACGCCGATGCACATGGTGGCCAACCCGAGCTTTCGTCCGGAACTGGAGGCAAGTTCCCGCTCCATCCGCCCCAGCAGGGTGATGGCGATACGTGAGCCGCTGGAACCCAGCGGGTGCCCCAGACTGATGGCACCGCCGTCGTTGTTGACGATCTCCGGGTTCAACCCGAGGCGCCGCATGGTGGCAAGCGACTGTGTGGCGAAAGCTTCGTTGAGTTCAACGGCGCCCAGCTGATCCACGGAGAGGCCGGTGCGGGCCAGGACCTTTTGGGTGGCCGGAACGGGACCAATTCCCATGATCTCGGGCTCACATCCGGCAGATGCACCGTCGATGATCCGTGCACGCGGCGTCAGGCCGAACTTCTTGATGGCGGCTTCGGAGGCAACGATGATGGCCGAGGCGCCGTCGTTGAGTGAGGAGGAGTTACCGGCAGTGACCACGGATCCGCCCGGGACAACCGGCCGCAGCTTGGCCAGGACGTCCATGGTGGTTCCTTCGCGCGGGCCTTCGTCAGTGTCCACCACGGTCTCCGACTTCCGGGTCTTCACAGTGACCGGAACAATTTCGTCTTTGAATCGGCCACCGGCGATGGCAGCCAAGGCGAGTTCGTGGGAGCGGACGGCAAAGGCATCAGCGTCCTCGCGGGAGATGTTGTCCACACGGCCTACTTCCTCGGCCGTCTCGGGCATGGAGTACGTCATTTTGCCGTCGCGGGAGAGCTCGCCCTTGCTGAAGAGCGGATTGGTGAACCGCCAGCCGATGGAGGTATCGAAAATCTGGCCGGGCTTGGCGAACGCCGTGGTGGGTTTTTCCTGCACCCAGGGGGCACGGCTCATGGACTCAACGCCACCGGCCACCACGATGTCCGCAGCTCCGGACTTGATCATGTGGCTGGCCATGATGATGGCGCTGAGGCCCGATGCGCAGAGGCGGTTCACGGTGATACCGGGGATGTGGAGGGGAAGTCCTGCAAGGAGCGTGGCCATGCGCGCCACGTTCCGGTTTTCCTCGCCCGCGCCGTTGGCATTGCCGAGGATCACTTCATCAATGGAATCCGGATCGACGCCGGCACGCGCCACCGCTTCCCGGACCACCAGTGCTGCGAGATCGTCCGGGCGGACGGAGGACAGCGCTCCACCGTAGCGACCTACAGGCGTACGAGCGCCGCCAACAAGAAAAGCCTCGACCATGAGAACATCCTTCGCGAAGTGAAAGGGACCGGCGCGGAATAATATACCGACCGTTCGTTCTATAAAGATTACACGGCCCGAGGGACCGGTCAACAGCTGACGCCCTGCATTACGAATCAGCGCCGACCGGTCCGGCCCCGGATCAGATCACCCGGATTCCCAAATGTCCGGCCAACAGCGGCGCCATAAGGCTCAGCTGATAGTCATCTATCACCACGCCAGCGAGCCCCGCCAAACCGTTGATTCCGCGGAACTCCGAAGTCCGCAGATCCACATCCTTCAGCTTGGCGCCGGTGACATCCAGCGTTCCGATGGTGCAGTTCTTCAACGCCAACCGCGTTCCCGCGCATCCTCCGAGGTCCAGTTCATTGATGATGCAATCGGAAATCTGAAGGTCCATGAGCTTGGAGCCGCGGAGGTTCACATAATCCAGCTTGCCGCCGTCGATCCGGACCGAGCGCCAGCTCCCTTCATAAAGTTCGGCCGACCCCCACCGCGGGTTGGTGATCTCAACGTCCTGCCAGGAAGTCCGCGCTGCCATGAAGACCGGGGCATACGGCTCGGAAATGATGCACTCACGGAACGTTGCACCCCGCAGTTGGGCCTCGTTGAAGGAGACTGCGTTCAGCTCGCATTCAATGAAATCGGCGCCACTGAGCTCCTCTCCGTCGGCGGAAACACGGGTGAGCCTGACGCCGTCGTACCGTTCGCCGCGTTGGAAGTCCGGGGCGTCGTCGTCGCGTAGTTCATCCAAACGCACCGGCGAAATCTTTGGCGCTGCAACCTTTGCTGCCGCCATCAGAGCGTTTCCGCTTTGTGCACGTCAGTAAGCCCAAAGGGGTTGTTGACGCCGCAATAACATCCGGCCGGGCTTGGAAGGTTAGAAGTGTGTTCCATACACTCGAGCCTAGACCCGGGCACTGACACTCACAGAACACCGGGGCTAGGAGGCTGGCTGTAGAGGCCTTCCACAATGTGGCTGGCCCGGCTGGTAAATGCGCTGCGCTTGAGCTTCATGGTGGGGGTTACGAATCCGTTGGCCTCACTCAGGTCGGTCAGCAACAAGACGAACCGGCGCACTTGCTCGGAGCGGGCGATTTTTGCGTTGGCAGCACTGACGGACTGCCCAATGACCGCGAGGAGACGGGCGTCGTCTATTTGGACTGCACCGCCGTCGTCCGGAATACGAAGTCCTTTGAGACCGGCAAGTCCCTCGCGCTCCGCCCAGGCCGCCAGGGACTCCGGATCCAGCAGCACCAGCCCGCCCAGATACGGCTTCCCCTCCCCCACCATCACGGCGTGGGCCACCAGGGGATCGCCTTCAACATAGCCCTCCCAGATGGACGGGGAGATGGTCTTTCCACCCGCGGTAACAATGACGTCCTTAATACGCCCCTTCAGGGTGAGCCGGCCGCTGTGGTCCAATTCGCCGAGGTCACCGGTTCGGAAATAACCGTCCACAAAGGCTTCCGCGTCATCGGCCGGCCTGCGGTAACCCGCAAAAACGCCCACACCCCGGGCCAGCACTTCGCCCTGGTCCGAAAGCCGCACACTGGTTCCGGGCATGGGGACTCCAACCGAGCCGGAAGTGATGGACCCCGGAAGGTTTCCCGTGAGCGGTGCCGTGGTTTCGGTGAGGCCGTAGCCCTCGATCACAGGAAGCCCAAGGCCCCGAAAGAAAAGGGACAGCTCGGCATCAAGAGCGCCGGCACCGGACAACAGGTAATCCAGGCGTCCACCCACCAACTGCCGCAGCCGCGAGTAAAAGAGACGATCGAACAATGCCCGCCTGAAGCGAAGGCCGGCCGAGGCACGCAGGCGGGGATCGGCGTCGTGCGCTTCAGCAAAACGGCCCCACTCCACAGCTGTGCGTTGCGCCGAAGCCCACACGCGTCCCAAGCGTTTCTGAGCTGCGGCAGCGGCCGCCGACGCCTGAATCTTCTGCAACACGCGCGGGACCACCACCAGGAACGTGGGTTTCAAGGCGCCCAGGGCCGGCACCACGTCGCGGGGATCGGACAGGTGGGCGATCCTCATGCCGTTTGCCAAGCAGATCAGCTGCAACCCACGGGCCAACACATGGGCCATGGGGAGGAAGATGATGGTGTTACCGCCTTCACGCACAACCTCGGTGTATGCCGCCGCCACGTTAAGGACCTGTCCCACAAAGTTGCCGTGCGTGATCAGCGCCCCCTTCGGAGCGGCCGTGGTTCCGGAGGTATAAACGATGGTGACTACAGAATCGAGGGTGGCCAGCAGACGGCGCTCCTCCACCGCACTGTCCGGAATCAGGGTTCCCTTTTCCACAAGATCAGCCAGGTCGGCGCCCGGCCGCGCATCAAGGGTCCAGACCCCCAATGCCGCCAACCCTGCGAGCGCGAAGCCTTGTTCCAGCAAGACCGCGTGTTCAGCGCTGCCGCCGATTGCGAGCCGGACATCGGCGTCGGCAAGAATGGCCGTCACCTGCGGTGCCGCTGAGGTTTCATAAACGGGAACCACGACGGCGCCGGCGAACCACGCCGCCATGTCCGTCAAGGCCCACTCGTACCGTGTAGGGGACATGATGGCCAACGACTCGCCCGGCTGGATTCCTGCAGCGATGAACCCCTTGGCCAGTGCCCGCACTTCATCAGCGAAGACGGCCGTGCTGACCTCGCGCCATGGATCGGTTACGGCACCACCAGGGGTTCTGACATCAAAAGCCGCATGATCCGGATTGCTGCGCACACGCTGCATAAGCAAATCCGTGGCGTTGCGGTGTGTGGAGGCCTCCACCAGCGGCGGTGAAGTGAACTCCCTCAACGGGCACCCTCTGCCGAAAGTGAATTCAAGTGGTCCTGCATGAGGTTCACCACGGAACCAAGGAAATCCGCGACGACGAGCTGATGGTCAGGCTCCAATGCATCCAATTGCGCTGCGGCGGCGGCGGCAAGAGGTTGCAGCAGCTCCTTCACCCTCGCCGATGCAGCCTCGGTTACGTTGACGTGCACCTGGCGCCTGTCTTCGGTACTGCGGGCACGCTCCACACATCCGTGCATCTCCAAGCGACCAACTATGGCCGTGGTAGTGGCAGCGGTGGCCCTGAGCTTCTCCGCCAAGGCTCCGACGGTGAGAGGGCCTGATTCCGAGAGGACAGTGAAAGCGCGGTAGTCAGTGAGGTTGAGTTCCAGGGCCCTGGCAACTTCGCGCTCAGTCTCATTGGCCAAGCCGAAGAGGGCCCGCAAGGTACTGGAAGCCGGGTGCTCCGGCACTCCAATGGCCTTTTCATGGTTTTGCATGGTTATATAGTAATCAAATTAATTTGAACATCAAACAGACTAGGTAAATCATGAAGGATACAGACAGGAAGGGCCTCATCGCTCTTCCGGTAGTAGTGGCGATGGGCGCTCTCATAGCGCTCGCAGGCAGCCACCACGGGGCAACACTGGGCGGCTTTCCGATTTTCGCGTCGGCAGTGGCAGCGGCGTTCCTCATTCAGTGGCTCGTGTTCATCCCGTCCTTCAAAGCGCAAACAGAGAAGTTCTTCGATCTCACCGGGTCCCTCACCTACGTGGCGATCACGGTGATGCTGGTGGCATTGACCCCCGGGGTAGACGCCCGAGGACTCCTGCTTGCCGGATTGGTGGCCGTTTGGGCCCTGCGCCTGGGCACGTTCCTCTCCCGCCGCATCAGCAAATCCGGCAAGGACGACCGCTTCGACGACATCAAACCTTCCTTTGTCCGCTTCCTCAACGTGTGGACAGTCCAAGGGCTCTGGGTAGTCTTCACAGCAGCTGCAGCCTGGATTGCCATCAGCAGTTCACGGCGCGTGGAACTCGACTGGTCGGCGCTGCTGGGCCTCCTGCTCTGGGCTGCAGGGTTTGGCATTGAGGTGCTGGCGGACCTGCAAAAGAGCCGTTTCAAGGCCGACCCCGCCAACAAGGGAAACTTCATCTCCACCGGATTGTGGTCCAAGTCCCGGCACCCGAACTACTTCGGCGAGATCCTCCTGTGGATCGGCGTCGCGGTCATTGCAGCGCCCGTGCTCCAAGGCTGGCAGTGGGTGGCCATGATCTCGCCTGTGTTCGTGGCGTTGCTGCTCATCAAAGTCAGCGGCATCCCTCTCCTCGAGAAAAAGGCCGACACGTCCTGGGGTGGCCAGGCTGACTACGAGGCCTACAAGAAGAGCACCCCCGTCCTCATTCCCAAGCTCGGATAACTCGCAAGGCCACCCACTTGCGGGGCCCGCTCTGCGCCCCTGACCCCACGAATAACACGCAAAGCGGGCCCCGCAACGCAAGGCCACCCAACGCAAAACGGCGCGTGCCCCCTGAAGGAGGCACGCGCCGTCGGGCGTTTGAAGCGTTGAAGCGTCTAGCTGAACAACTCGCTCTTGGGCTCGTTGTTCTTGACCTTCTGCCAACCGAGCCACAGCACCAGTGCGAAGAACGGGATGGTGGCAAGGGTCCACAGGCCCAGCAGGAAGACCTCGCCGGTTTCCTTGTCCGTCATGGAATCGAACCCGATCAGCACGGTAATGGCCAGCAGGGCAATGAGGCCCAACCAGCTGGTCCACGGGGAACCGGGCATCGGCAAGCTGGAGACATTTCCGCGCTTCTTCCGCAGCGCGATCTGGCTGGCGAAGATGGATCCCCAAGTGAAGATCACGCCGATGGACGCAGTGTTGAGGGCGAGGTCGAAGGCGTGCGAACCGCCCAACCAGATGTTGAGCAGGATGCCCACGAGGTACACGCCACCGATCGCCAGGATGGCTGCATACGGCACGTGGCGTGTGGACATCTTGGTGAGCCACTGCGGGGCGTGGCCGTTGTTGGCCATGGTGCGGAAGATGCGGCCGATCGAGTACAGGCCGGAGTTGCAGGAGGAGAGCGCGGCGGTGATGACGATCATGTTCATGACGTCGCCCATCCAGCCCAGGCCCATCTGACCGAACACGGTAACGAACGGCGAGGTGCCTGCTACGTACTGGTCGGACGGAAGGAGCATGGCGAGCAGCGTCACCGAACCGACGTAGAAGACCACAATACGGATCACGACGGCGCGGATCGCCTTGGGAACTTCGCGCTCCGGGTTCTCCATCTCACCGGCGGTGATACCAACGAGCTCGATGGCGTTGTAGGCGAAGATCACGGCGTTGAGGACCAGGATCATCACCAGGCCGCCCTTGGGGAACATGCCGCCGTCTTCGTGGAAGAGGTTGGCCACAGACGCATGGCCGTCGCCCACCTTGGCGTTGGTAACAACCATGAACGTGCCAACAGCCAGGAAGATCAGGATTGCCGCAACCTTGAGGCAGGATGCCCAGAATTCGAACTCGCCGAACGCCTTGACGCTGAACAGGTTCACGGCCACCAGCAGCACCAATGCTGCGATGGCGGACAGTTCGATTGGCACGTTGGGGAAGAAGAACTGGAAGTACAGGCCGATCGCGATCAGCTCAGCAATGCCTGTCATGGCCCAGTTGATGAAGTACATCCAACCGGAGAGGAAGGCGCCCTTCTTGCCGAACATCTCGCCGGCGTAGCTCACGAACGAGCCGGAGGTCTGGCGGTACATGATGAGTTCGCCGAGCGCGCGCATCAGCAGGTAAGCGATGACGCCGGCAATGGCGTAGGAGAAAATCAACGCCGGGCCGGTGGAGGCCAGGCGGCCACCGGCACCCATGAAGAGGCCGACGCCGATTGCGCCGCCCATGGCGATCATGGTGACGTGGCGGCGGCTCAGGGTCTTCTGATATCCCTCGGCGCTGAGGTTGGAGTCCGAGGCTGCAGATGAGGCCTTGGAGCTCTGGAGATCTGTGGGAGTACTTTGCGGCACAGCTGTTCCTTGTGGGTTGGGGTGTTGCTGTAGGTGTTACGCCAGTGCCGGAACACGGGCGGCTTTGGCACACATAATTCGAGCTTTTCCTCTTTGGAGGTCCTGAAGTGTGACAAAGAACGCAGAACGCCGAAGCTTCGCGCAACCCGTCTATCTTACGGGATTAACCGGAATGCCCGTGACGCAGGCAACAGCCTCGAACAACGCGGGGTCACTTGATGCCCTCATTTTCCGCCGGAAGGGGCCAGAAGTGACCCCGCGTTGCTGTGGGGAATGGTCCTGGTTCCCAAGTACATGGAACCGCGATCCGAGCCCGTGATGTGGTCAGCCAGCACAGCTGCCTGCTCCCACAACGGTGCCACCATCCCGTACACCTCGCCCCGGTGCTGGGCACACTCGCCCACGGCGTATACGTCTTCTTCGTCCATCACCCTCAGGTGGTCGTCCACCACGATTCCGCGCTCCACAGCCAAACCGCTGACGACGGCGAGGTCAACGTTTGGTCGGCTGCCTGCGGTAAGCACCACCATGTGGCAGTCCCTGTCAGCTTGGGTGCTTACGCTCACCCCGGTGATGGGGTCCGTCCCCAGGATCGCAGCGCCCCGGATACCGCTGAGAACCTCCACCTCCAAACCTTGTGCCCGCAGGCCCCGGGCCGCCTCCTGAGCCAACGAATCCCCACCGAAAACCACTGCACGGCGGATATGCTCCTGCCGGGCGAACACGATCATCCTGCGGGCATCATCCAAGGTGCGGAACGTGAAGACTCCGCGTCGGATGGTTCCACTGGGAGTGTAGAGCCCCTCCATGGGTGGCAGGAACGGGTGGCTGCCCGTGGCGATGATCAGCTGGTCATACTGGACCACCCGGCCGTCGGACGCGAAAACGTGGTGGCTGAACTTGTCCACCCGTTCCACCCGCACCCCGGCATGCAGGGTGATGTTGTTCTCCCTGAACCAACTCAGGGCATTGAGGAAGATGTCCTCCTCGCTGTCCTCCCCGGACAGGACGCGGCCGAGCCTGGTCCGGTTGTAGTTCCCGTGCGGCTCGTCGCCGAACACGGTGATGTCCAAACCGATGGAACCACCCTTGGCGAGGATCTCCTCCACGGCCCGGGCACCGGCCATTCCGTTGCCGATCACCACCAGCCGCTTCTTTACCTGCGGCTTCATCAGTGCTCCACCATCCCCAGATCCACCACCACGTATCCCCTGTTTCCGACCGGCGCAACGATGAAAAGCTCAAGTACCGATCCGCCGTCGGTGTCCTCCACTACCCTCAGCGGAATATGGACATCGCTCTTGGCTCCGATGGGGAAATATCGCATGGGGATGCGATCACGCATCAGCATCACCGTGACCAGCTCGGAGCTCGAATTGCCTCCGCGGAAGTACAGGGTCTGATTTATCACGCCGTCGGGTACGAAGTGGGCGAGCTCGGCATGGAGAGGAACCGGCTTATCCAGCCCTGCTCCTTCAAAGTGGTAGATGCCCTGCAGGAAGAGGTTCTGAATGATCACGGGAAATGTCCTTTCGGCAAGCTCCCTTCCCATGGTGCGCCGCCGTTGTTTCAGGACACTCGATTCCCTGTTGCCGGCTGCAGGCCACGGGGTAACGATCACTTTGCCAACAGCTCACCGGCATCAGGCCGGGGCGAGCCCTACACCACTTCGCCGCCCTGCATCCCGTGCCGTACCCATGCCCCCGGGGCGTTGCGCGAAGCAGTCTGATCGAACCACTCCCCTAGCGCACGGTCGTGGCTCACAATCACCACCGTCCCCTCAAATGAGGCAAGCGCTGCTTCCAGCTGCTCCACCAGCACCGGCGCCAGATGGTTGGTGGGCTCGTCCACGATCATGGTGGAGTAGCCACCCAGGAGGAGCCGGGCAAGGGCGAGCCGGCGCTGTTGACCTGCGGACAAGCCGCCCACCGGGACGTGGAACTCGGCCGGCCGGAACAGCCCAAGACGCAGCAAGCCCTCAGCATGTTCATCAATGTTTCCGCCCAGCCCGGCGGCAAAGGCGGGCAGCAGGCGCAGTCCCGGCCGGGCGGGCACTTGGAGTTCCTGCTGCAAATATCCCACGTTGCCGCTAACGCTTACCGTCCCGGCAGCTGGCTCCAGCGCCCCGGCAAGGACGGACAGCAGGGTGGATTTTCCCGCACCGTTGGGCCCGGTGATGAGAACTTTTTGTCCGGTTTCCACCCTAAGATCGGTGGGCTGCAGCCGGCCGGGGACGCTCACGCCGACGGCTTCCAGCGCAGGAGCTGACGCCACCTCCGCCACAGCCCCGGGCCGGGATGGTGCTGCCAGCTTCAAGGGAACCGGCGGCCGATCCACCGGGTTGTCCTCCAGCCTCCGCAGGCGCTCCTGGGCGTTGCGGACCTTGCTGGCCGCCGCGCTTTGCCAGGTTCCGGTCTTGAACCCGAAAGCCATCTTGTCGTTGTCCCGCTTACGGCCATAGCCCATGCCATCTGCCACCGTGGCAGCCTGGAGACGTTCGGCAGCCATGGCGTCAAGCCATTGATCGTATTCCTGGATCCAGCGGGCACGCTCAGCCGCCTTCTCACGAAGGTAGCCTTCATAGCCGTTCCCGTACCGGTTCACGGATCGCCGGTCGGCATCCACTTCGATGATGGTTGTGGCAACCCTGCGCAACAGCACGCGGTCGTGCGAGACCACCACCACGGTCCCCCGGTGCGCTGCCAACCTCGACTCAAGCCATGCCGTGCCGTTGGCATCCAAGTGGTTGGTGGGCTCGTCCAGCAGCAACGCTTCGGCCGGATCGGCCAGCAGGCAGGCCAGCGCTACCCGCTCCTGCTCGCCACCGGACAAAGACCCAAGCGCTCGACGCCGGTCCAAGCCTCCCAGCCCCAGCTTGTCCAGCGCTGATTCCACCCGGGATTCGGCTGCGTAGCCCTCACGGAGTTGATATTCGGTGTGCAGGCTTCCGTAGAGCTCCAGGTCCTCTGCGTCAGCGTCAGCCAGGCCGGATTCCAGCTCGGCAATGCGCGCCTCAAGGGAACGCAGCGAAGCCAGCGAAGTATCAATGGCGTCTCCTACGGTCTCAGCTTCGGAGAACCCGTGGGTTTGCGCGAGGTAACCCACGCGGTAGCCGGGGTTACCGGACAAACCCGCCGTGCCGTCGTCGGGCGTCTCAACACCGGCCAGCAAGCGCAGCATGGTGGATTTGCCGGCGCCGTTTTCGCCCACAATAGCCACGTGTTCGCCGTGGTGGATGGTGAGGTCAACGGTTGTCAGGAGTTGGCGGTCCCCGTAGCCATGGGAAACGCCGGAAAGGTGCAGGTGGTCAGTCAAGAGGAATCCTCGCAAGTCCGCAGTGGGTGGCAGAAAGCCATGTGGGTACTGGGGATGCAGCCGCAAAGAGGGGGCTGCGCTCAAGACTTCATTGCTCCAGCCTGACGGCGGATAAGGGATGCGTCAAGTTGCGGGCTTGGAAGCAAGGCGTCATAAATCGACCGGACCGCCTAAGTAAAACTTTTCGGCATGCCTAAATTTGGGTATTCTCGTACGTAGTGCCCCCAACGACGAGGAACCCTGATGGCTACCCCCACCCTGGAAACACGTGCCACCACCGGCAAAGTATGGTCCCGGCTGCTGCTGCTAGGGCCGGCATTCGTTGCAGCGATCGCCTACGTGGACCCGGGAAATGTTGCCGCGAACCTCACAGCAGGGGCCAACTACGGTTATTTGTTGGTCTGGGTACTGGTAGTGGCAAATGCCATGGCAGTCTTGGTGCAGTACCAATCGGCCAAGCTCGGCCTCGCCACCGGAATGAGCCTCCCGGAGATTCTTGGCAAGCGGCTGGGCAACAAGCGGCGTCGGCTGTACTGGGTCCAAGCTGAAGTTGTTGCCGGAGCTACGGATATGGCAGAGGTCATTGGTGGTGCCGTTGCCCTGAACCTGCTTTTCGGGCTTCCCCTGTTGGCCGGCGGGGTCATTGTTGGCATCGCTTCGATGATGTTGCTGGCGCTGCAGTCCCGGCGGGGACAGAGGTCGTTCGAGTACGCCATCCTGGTGTTGCTGGGGGTGATCGCGGTGGGCTTTGTCTCCGGACTGTTCGTCAATCCGCCGGATGCTGCCGGCGCCCTGGGTGGGTTGGTACCGCGATTCGAGGGCACGGACACCGTCCTTTTGGCGGCAAGCATGCTGGGAGCCACAGTGATGCCCCATGCCATCTACCTGCACTCCGCCCTGGCCCGCGACAGACACGGTTTCTCCCCCGATCCCTTGGTCCGGTCCCGGCTGATACGGGCAACCCGCGTGGACGTTGCTGGCGCCCTCCTCCTGGCCGGAGTGGTGAACATATCCATGCTCCTTCTTGCAGCCTCAAGCCTTCGTGGCATTGAAGGCACTGACACCATTGCGGGCGCTCACGCGGCAGTGACCTCCGCCCTTGGCCCTGCAATAGGAGTGATCTTCGCAATCGGACTGCTGGCTTCGGGACTGGCATCCACGTCCGTGGGTTGCTATGCCGGCGCCACCATCATGGGCGGCCTGCTCAAGATCCGGATTCCCTTGCTCACACGTCGGGTCATCACCCTGATTCCTGCGTTGATAGTCCTGGGGGCAGGCATTGAGCCAACACTTGCCCTGGTACTCAGCCAGGTCCTCCTCAGTTTCGGCATCCCGTTTGCCTTGATCCCGCTGATCCGCTTGACCGGCAAAAGGGACGTGATGGGTGTCCACAGGGACTCCATGCCGCTACGCATTGCCGGTTGGACCAGTGCCGTGCTGATCGTCGGCCTGAACTGCGTCCTCATCACATTGACCCTGGTTGGTCAGTCCTGACGACGGCCGCCCGTACGGATTGTTCGTGATCCAAAGGCGTCTGACCCGGGCGCCGGCAAAGCTAGGCTTGTCATATGGGCACTCTTTCCACCAAGGCATCTTTGTACAGATTCACTGCCTTGGACGGCGTCGCCGTTGCCGTATATGTAGGCTTCACCGCTTATTTCCTGCTGGCTGGCCAGACGCTCAACCACCTGATGCTCCAGCTTTTTACCAACCCGGCCACAGCGTCCTACGCCGTCAATGCGATCTTTTATGCCGGCGTCGGAATATTCGCTGTGGCTTCTGCCTGGCGAGTGGCCGGCCGGGACTTCAAAATTCTGGGGACCAGGCCGTGGTTCACGCTTGGCATGGTTCCGCTGGCCATCGTGGTGATGCTGATTCTCACGGCGCTGCTGGTGGCGGCCTTCGGGAGCGCCCAAAGCTCTGAGAACCAGTTGGGCATTCAGGGCATGCTGCAACAGGTACCGGCATGGTTGATGGTGCCGCTGCTGGTGATCATTGGTCCGTTCGTGGAGGAGTACCTTTTCCGGCACCTCCTGATCGGCAAATTGTCGCAATACCTGAACATTTGGATCTGCTGCGTCATCTCGGTGGTGGTCTTCGCGTCAATCCATGTGGTGGGTCGCGAGGGACTCGCTTTACCCGCGTTGGCTCCGTACTTGGGGATGGCCGTGGTGCTGGTGGGCGTTTATGTATGGACGGGCAAGAATTTGATGTTCTCCTACTTTGTCCATGCCGCAAAGAACCTCATGGCAGTTGTCCTCATTTACGCCGTCCCGCCCGAACTCCTACCCAACTAAGGGACAGCAAACGTTCCACCGGACCCCCATTGCGACATTTGCTGTCCCCTAGTTGGGGAACCCGGACGCAAGGTGACCGCGACCCACTACCCAGCCACCCGCCGTCGGAATAGTTTGAGGGCATGACGCTGAACATTCAGGTAGTAGTGGACTGCAAGAAGCCGCACGAACTCGCCGACTGGTGGGCAGAAACCCTCGAATGGACGGTAGAGCCCCAGGACGAGGCCTTCATCCGGTCCATGATCGAGCAGGGACATGCCACTGAAGACCAGACCATCACCCACAACGGCAAGCTGGTGTGGGCGGAAGGCTGCGCCATTGTGCCCGCCGAGGACACGGACACCAAGACCGGCAGGCGAATCCTGTTCCAAACCGATCCCAACCAAAAGACCGTCAAAAACCGGGTGCACTGGGACGTCCGGCTGGACGGCCGGGACAAGGATGACGTGCGGAAACAGCTGGAATCACGCGGGGCAAAACACCTGTGGACCGCCAATCAGGGTCCTCACGAATGGCACACCATGGCCGACCCCGAGGGCAACGAGTTCTGCATCAGCTAAGGCCATTACTAGACTCAGAGGGTGAACAACCAACTCCCTGCCAAGGTTTCCGACGTCTTTGACCCCTCACGCTGGCGCACAGTTTCCGGCTTTGACGACTTCAAGGACATGACCTACCACCGGCAGGTTGAGCGTTCAACGGACGGCACAGTCAAGGACCTCCCCACGGTCCGCATCGCCTTCAACCGCCCCGAAGTGCGCAACGCCTTTCGGCCGGGCACCGTGGACGAGCTCTACCGCGCCATGGACCATGCACGCATGACGCCGGACGTCGCCACTGTCCTGCTCACGGGCAACGGCCCGTCGGAAAAAGACGGCGGACACTCCTTCTGCTCGGGCGGCGACCAACGGATCCGTGGGCGGGACGGGTATCGCTACCAAGTAGAAGGTGCTGCAGGTGATTCCGCTGAATTCATTGATCCCGCCCGCGCAGGGCGCCTCCACATTCTTGAGGTCCAGCGGCTCATGCGCACCATGCCCAAGGTGGTCATCGCGGTGGTCAACGGTTGGGCGGCCGGCGGTGGCCACTCGCTGCACGTGGTCAGCGACCTCACCATCGCCTCCCGCGAGCACGGCAAATTCAAGCAGACGGATGCAACGGTGGGAAGTTTCGACGCCGGATACGGCTCTGCGCTGCTGGCCCGCCAGATCGGCCAGAAGGCCGCGCGGGAAATCTTCTTCCTTGCACGCGAATATTCCGCAGAGGACATGGTGAAGATGGGCGCAGTCAACGAGGCCGTTGATCATTCGCGCCTCGAAGAAGTGGCGTTGGAGTACGCCACTGACATCGCCCGCCAGTCCCCGCAGGCCATCCGCATGCTCAAGTTCGCTTTCAACCTGGCCGACGACGGACTCGCCGGGCAGCAGGTCTTCGCCGGCGAAGCCACCCGCCTTGCCTACATGACGGACGAAGCCGTGGAGGGCAAAGAAGCGTTCCTCCAGAAGCGCGACCCCGACTGGTCCAACTTCCCGTACTACTTCTAGGACCACTGTGAACATCGATCCCATTCTTAAAGCACTGATGGCTGCCCTCCATGGCGAGGGCCCCGCCGTCGAAATCGTCCTTGATGACGACGGCCAGCCGCAGGCGGTTCCGGTGCAGACCGACGTCGAAGAGGCAGCCGTGGTGGTCCGCACCTCCGGATCCACGGGCACGCCCAAGGCAACCATCCTCACCGTTGACGCACTCGCGGCCTCCTCGGTGTCCACTGCCGTGGCCTTGCACGGCGAGGGTCAGTGGCTGCTGGCGCTCCCGCTGCAGTATGTGGCAGGCGTGCAGGTGCTGGTCCGCTCGCTCTATGCAGGCACGCGTCCTTGGGTGATGGACCAGTCGAACGGCTTTACTCCCGAGGCCTTCACCGCTGCCGCCGAGGAACTGACGGACAAGATCCGCTTCACCTCCTTAGTGCCCACGCAGCTCCAACGGTTGCTGGACTCCCCCGCCCCGGAAACCCTCGCCGCACTGCGGCGCTTCAACGCGATCCTGCTGGGCGGCGCGCCCGCGTCTGCTGAACTCCTTGCCGCCGCCCACGCCCAAGGACTCAAGGTTGTCACCACCTACGGCTCGGCCGAGACCTGCGGCGGGTGCGTTTACGACGGCGAACCGTTGGACGGCGTCGAGGTCCGGATTGGTGAGGGCGAGCTGGAAGGCCGCATCCTGCTGGGCGGCCACACGGTGGCGGCAGGCTATTTGGACGCTGCCCGGGCCTCAAAGGCAGCGTTCTTCGAAGAAGACGGGGTCCGCTGGTACATCACCGGCGACCTGGGGGAACTGTCCGACGACGGCAAACTCACCGTGCTGGGCCGTGCCGATGACGTGATCATCACCGGTGGGGTCAAAGCTTCCGCCGCGTATATCCAAAGCAAGCTGGAAGGGCTCGACGGCGTCACCGCAGCTTTCGTAACCGGCGTCCAGTCGCGGGAATGGGGCCAGGCCGTGGCGGCATATGTTGCAGTGTCTGATCCATCGCCCGAAGGTTTGAAGGGTTTCACTGCCCGCCGTGAGGAAGCACTGGGTGTCCTGGCTCCCAAGACCGTGCTGGCTGTCAAGGATTTGCCCATGCTTCCCAACGGAAAACCGGACCGCATGGCCATGATTGACATGCTTTCCAATCTGCATCAGGGACAATAGACACGGCCTTCCTCCCGAGCCTGACAAAGATCAACCGCGAAATACACGAGGTACTACACGTGGCGACAGCTGCACAATGGATTCAAGGAGCCCGGCTCCGCACACTGCCCGCGGCCATCGCGCCGGTCCTCATCGGTTCGGCAGCGGCGTACGAGCTCCAGGCTTTCCGGTTGC
The DNA here is from genome assembly GCF_902506065.1 of Arthrobacter sp. 9V. Lineage (GTDB taxonomy): Bacteria > Actinomycetota > Actinomycetes > Actinomycetales > Micrococcaceae > Arthrobacter. Next base: position 834,599 of record NZ_LR732912.1, on the reverse strand, counting down.
CGAACGCCATCCTGGCAGCACTTGTGGCGCTCCTGCTTCAAATCGGCGTGAACTACGCCAACGACTACTCCGACGGCATCCGCGGCACGGACGAGGACCGCGTTGGTCCCCTTCGCCTGGTTGGTTCCGGTGCCGCAAAACCGGAGCAGGTGAAATGGGCGGCGTTCGCGCTGTTCGGAGCTGCCATGATTTGCGGCCTGATCCTGGTGATCATCACCCAGACGTGGTGGCTGATCCTGGTAGGCATCGGCTGCGTTATGGCCGCCTGGGGATACACCGGCGGCAAGAACCCGTATGGCTACCTGGGCCTGGGTGATGTGTTTGTCTTCGTGTTCTTCGGCCTTGTGGCCACGCTCGGAACCACCTACACGCAGGCCGGACAGGTCAGCCTCGCAGCGGTTATAGGTGCGATCGGAACCGGGCTCATTGCCTGCGCATTGCTGATGGCCAACAACGTGCGGGACATCCCCACCGATACTGCCGCAGGAAAGCGAACCCTGGCCGTCCGCTTGGGTGACCGGCACGCCCGCGAAAGCTACGTGCTGATGCTGGCAGTGGCCATCCTTCTGGTGATCGTCCTGGCACCCACCAAGCCGTGGATGCTCATTGTCCTGCTGCTGATCCCGGCCTGCCTCATGCCGGCCTGGCTCATGGTGAACGGCAAGAAGCGCAAGAGCCTCATCCCGGTACTCAAGCAGACCGGGCTGATCAACCTCGGCTACAGCCTGCTGTTCTCCCTGGGGCTGATCCTGAGCCGCGGCTTCTGAGCCTTTCCGTCCGAGTTCTTGTACAGATAACGCCCCTAAGAAGTTCTCTTAGGGGCGTTATCCGTACAAAAACTTAAACAGTGCCCGGGCGTTTGTCGTTGTTCACGGCGATGTCCGGGTTCTTCTCTACCAAGCTGTCCTCGGCGGCGGCGTCTTCAACCTCACCTGCGGTGCGAATCGGCTTGGCCCGCCCGGAGAAACGTTCGCGCATGGCCGCAGTGGCGGCGTCGCGCTGTTTCTGGAAGAAGAGGTAGCTGATGGCGAACGCGATCAGCCCGGCGAAGACCACCGCCAGAATCCATCCAACCCCCAAAAAGGCGAACAGAACGAACAACGGCACAAACAGCGCCAGACGGATGAGGGAATACTTCAGGAAAGCCACCATCCAAGTTTAGCCGTCCGGATGGTTGCACTCTGATCACAGCCGAAAGAGGGCGTCCAGTGATTGGCTTGCGGCGACTAGACTTGGTGCATGCTCCGGGTTGTAGGCGTCGTTATTGTTCTAGTCATCTTCGTCTATGCCTTGGTGGACGTCATACGTACTGATCGCCACCAAACACGCGGGATTTCCAAGACCGCATGGATCATTGTGATGATCGTCCTGCCACTGCTTGGCGCGGTCCTCTGGTTCATCTTCGGCCGGCCCTATAACAAGCCCCAGGCCAAACCCGTCCGCCGCCAGCCCACCGCCCCGGATGACGACCCCGAATTCCTCCGCAACCTGGAAACCCGCCGCCGCAACCAGGCTGAAGATGATCGCCTGAAGAAGCTCAAAGCGGACCTGGAAGCGAAGGAACGCGCTCTTGATGAGAAGCCTGCCGATGGCAGCGGCGACGCCAAAAACAACGGATTCAAGCCCGGCGATGCCAAGCGCACCGAGCCGGATCCCCATGATACGGACGAGCTGAAGTAGGGAACATGGCCCAGCAAGCTGATGGATCACGGCAGACACCTTCCTCCACGCCATCAGTCAACGGGCCCGCGTCACCCTCGGCGCCACCACCACGTCCAGGCATCTCCCTCTCCACGCCGCCGCCCATAGCAGCAGTGGTCAAGCCTCCCGCACTCGCGCGAATCTCCCGTTCCCTGTGGGTGGCCAGCTTCGTGGCGGGAATCGCTGTTGTGGCAACGGGCTTTCTGGGCCGCGACTCACACTTCGAACGCCTGAAGGGAGTCATCGGGGGCCTGGTTCCCGACGGCGACACCAACTCTGTGGACGGGGCCACAGCCGTAGTCTTCCTGGGCAGCCTCACCATGCTTGCCTTGGTGGTAGCCATGGAAGCGATTTTGCTGGCGGTGCTGTTCAAGCGTCGCATTTGGGCCCGTTGGGCGTTGGCCCCTCTGGTCCTCCTGCATGCGGTGGTCACAGTCATTACCGCCGACTTCGTGGTGGAGCCGGGAGCCGATGGCGCACTGACAACGGTGCTGTTGGCGGCCCAATTCATCCTGGCCGCGGCGGGCCTGATCCTGCTGTTCTTCCCGGCTACCACCACCTGGTTACTCAGCGAACGGTCGCCTCGGGGACGGGTCCCTTAGCGGGCCGCGGGAATAGCGGCAAGCATCCCTTCGCAACTGCGGAGGACTACGCGGCAGGCGTCCAGCGCGGATGGTTCAGTGAGCGGGTTTTCTGCGATCAGGCGCCAACGATTCAGGCGTTCCCGTGCAGCCTCGATGATCTGCTCCGGGCTTGCCTCCGGTTCCAGTCCCAGTCTCCGTGGCGGAGCACTGCCGCGGCCCCCTACCAACTGCTCGGCTTCTGCGGACAGCTCCGGGCTCAGGCTTAAGCCACCGGTCCGCAATGCAGCGAGGAGTTTCAATTCCCGGAATTCGTGTGCGCCGGCCTGAAATTTCTCCATGCCGGCTTCCAGCAGCAACGCTTCCTCTCGCGGTGAACTGTCCAGCAGGGCTTCCAAACCCACGACGGCGGCACGGGCCTTGAGTGCGTCCGCCCGCGTTTGGAACAAGTAGCCAATGTTGTCGATCAGCTGGCCGAGCCCGCTGCGCCGTGCCAGCTCATGGGCCAGTTCCGTTGGATTGCTGATCCCGCCCCGGATCAGGGCAACCCCCAGCCGGATGCCGAACAGCCCGAACCTTTGCACCAGGGACGCCTTGGCTTCCTTACCCAGCCCTGTTGGCTCGGCGGCACGGACAAAGAGGTCCGCAGACAACAGCAGCCTCTCCCGCTGGTTCCTGTCCATCCGGCCCAACAGCTGCATGGCTTCGAAGTCCGTTTGGCGCATGGTCCGCGAGCTTTGCGCCAGCAGACCGGCAACCGGGACAACCCCCAAGGCAAGTGGCCTGAGGTTCTCGTCCCGGCTGTATCTGTCGGCAATCACTGCGGCGGAAATGAGGGAATCTATTCTGCCTGCCCCGATCTCATCGGCACGGGACAGGACGGCCAGGGCATTGACGGTCCCGGATTGACCGGCGGCCGTGTCCTTGAAGGACTCCAGGAACCTGACATCAGAGGCGTGAAGATGGCGCATGAGATAGATGACGGCATCGGCGGCCATGGGGGCGTCTTCGGGGAGGAGGAACTCCGTGGACCGCCCTGACACATCCTGTGACAAAGAGGCGATTCCCGGGGTATCAATCAACGTCAGCTCCCGCAGGCTCGCGGCCGGCCAATCCACCACCAGGCGTTCCACGTCCTCGGCGCGGACATCGCCCAGAGAGAAGACAAGCCGGCCATCCTGACGGGTCACCGGGAGCGCTTGCGGCTCTCCGATGATGGGATGGAGCGTGATCCTGGGTGTGTGACCGTAGCGGTACCAGGTGACTATCCGGGTGCATTCCCCGGCGTCAGTGGGCGCGATCTCCTCTCCGATGATCGCGTTGAGAAGAGTGGATTTGCCGGCCTTGACCATACCGGCCACTGCTATCCGTAAGGGCCCTTCCAGCCTGCTCTCGAGCTCATCCACCACCGCGAGCGCCGCTGCGTCATGCTGGAAGATTTCCCTTGCTTGCCGGAGCAGGTCTGAGGCTCCGGCGATGCCGGAGTCCATCATCCTGCCGGGACCGTGGACGTTGCAGTGCTGGACTGGGATGCAGAGCTGGATTGAGGTGAAGTGCTTGCGGGTGGATCCTGATTCAGCTGTTGGGCGGCCTTGGCCAGGGCGTCCACTCCCTTGAGCTGGTTCCGAATGTCTCTGATCCTCATGTCCCGCTCCGCGGCGTAGGTGGCTGCCGCTTTCTGTGCGGCCGCCACGGATTCCGTCAGGGAACGGTGGTGCTCCTCGGCGATTTCCGTGAAGTGGTCCCGGGTGGCCCGTTGGACCAGACGCAGCCTGTCCTTGAGCTGTTTGCCCACTTGGAATACAACATCGTCCACGTGTTTCCGGACCAGGATCTTGGCTTCGGCCTGCCGTTGTTTGAGCCGTGCCTCTTTGTCTTCCCTGTAAGCTTTTCGGCCCAGCATCAGGCCGGCGCCTACAGATAGCGGATTGATGAGGGCCATCCCAAAGAGGCCTGTGAGGAGACCAAACATGAGCACACCACCGTAGGAGCCACGCATTCCGATCAGCACCTTCTGCAGCGGCCCAAGGCGGCCGTTCTGCATTTCCTGGATGTCGGCTACGGGGTCCAGCACGCCGCCGGTGTCTGCCACTTTCAGGGCGGGTAGTGCCACCTCGTCTTCGGAGAAGTGGTCCGCCACCTGGGTGGCCAACCATTGCGCGCGTTCGCTGGTCCACACGAAGGTATCCGATACCGCGGCTGCTGTGCTCTGTTCCAGCCATTGTGTGAACTGCTCCCACGCGGGACCGGGGTCACCCTCATCAATGGCTGTTTCTGCCTCGCGTTGAATCCTGCGCATCCTGTCCCTCAGGTCATACTCCATGTCCGCGATCAGGTCACCTATGCCGTCGTTGAGTGTTATCTGCCAACGGGCCGAGCGTTTGCGCAGCGAGTCCGCGTCCTCCTTTGCCGCGTTCAGGCCGGCGATCATCTGTGGGGTTCCTGCCGGATTTTCCAGGGCTTCAAGTTCGGACTGGAGGGCGAGCCTGAGGTTTTCGGTGACTGAGAACAGATCATTGCTCACGGATCTGCGTTGAATTCTGGCCGCCCCGCCCACAATGTTGTTCCGCAGATAGCTGATGAGTGCCGGAAACCCTGATTCGGCATTCAGTTCGGGGTCCTGGAGCCGTGCCGCATGGAGTCGCAGCTCCGAGGACACCGGAAACAGCGGAATATCCGGTCCGACGCCAGCCAGGTGCGTTTGATCAAGCTCAGCGATCCGGCGCCAACTGGGATAGAGGTCAGTCTTGGACAAGACGCACAGAACGTTGGGGCTGATGCGCATCGCTTGCCGCAGGAACCGCATTTCCGGTTCCGTGTATTCCTGCGACGCATCCGAGACGAAAACCATGGCGTGAGCAGACGGCAGCGCCGTCAGTGTGGTGAGGGTGTGCGTGGAGCCCAGACCACCGACCCCAGGAGAATCGACAATTGTCAGACCGCCCGCCAGCAGTTTCCGGGGCAGTGAAACCTCCGCTGCCACAATGTTCCTGGTGTTGCCGGGATTGCCCTTTTCGGAGACGTACTCCGCGAGCTGATCAAGTTGAACAGGCTGCCGTTCCAGCCTGCTTTCCTGCCCGCCGGTCTCTGCCTCCGGCTCCGGCCCGTTGCCGGGCTGGCCGGGAACCAGAACAACCGCCGACGCCGGATCCCCCTGCCGTACCACCGTTGGGACGGAGGTGGCGATGTCGTCATCAACCGGGCAGACAGGTGCGTTCACCAGGGCGTTGATGAGCTGGCTCTTGCCTTGTTTGAACTCGCCCACCACGATCACGCGGACACTGGGATCGCTGAGGCGGTGGAGGGTGCTTTCAAGCCTTCGCCGGAGATCGTTCCGGTCCCCTGCCAGCGCCATGCCCTGCTCAATCAAGGTGGTCATGCGTCCTGTTTCGGTCAACGTCTGTCCTTTGCTCCGGCTGCCTCGGCGATGAGGCCACGAAGTGCCCGGCAAACGCTTTGGCGTCTGCCGGGCACTGCTGGGGGGAAATACGGGTTGTGGTTTGCTACGAGGCGGGATCGAATTCGGCGGTGTTCTCGACCTCCACGTCCACTTCGTTATCGGCCACCACAAGCGAATGGTTGGCATCGATATCGGTGTAGTCGACATCAAGCTCGTTGTCTGCCACTACGGTGTTGCCTTCAATGTTTGTGTAGTCCACATCAACGTCGCCTACTTCGACAGAGTTGTCTACTGAATTGTCGATCTCCAGCTCGTTGTCCTGGACCACGATGGAATCGTTGATGAGCTGGACATCTTCGACGTCCACATCCGTGGAGTTGTCATTGAAGGAGTCGTTGACGTTCACGGAGTTGTTGGAGTTGTCCGAATTGTCGTTGAACGAGTCAGTGAACTCGGCGTCGACATCAACATCAACGTCCGTGGGGTTGTCCGTGGAGTTGTCGTTGAACGAATCACTGACGGTGGTGGTGTTCGTGGAGTGGTCATCGTTGAACGAGTCCTCGATCTCCACGTCGACGTCCACGTCCGTGTTGTAGGAGTCCTCCGTGTTGTAGGAATCCTTGGTCACCGAGTGATCGGAATTGTCGTTGAACGAATCGTTGACCTCGATGTCCGTGTTGCCAACTTCAACGTCGCCGTCACCGGATTCGGTAATGTTCACCGAGTTGTCCGTTGAATGGTCATCGGTGTTGGTGGTGGTAGTAGTTGTGTTGCCCGAATTCGTGACGTCGTCGCCGGCAGCAATGGCGCCATCACCGGAAGCAACTACGGCATCCTGGTTAAAGAATTGCGTGACGTCGCCGTCTGCCCAGATGTTCTGGTTGACCGACTGATCGGTGATCGTGTCACGGTCGTCAATATTGGTGGTGTACGAGTAGTTATTCACCACGTGGATCAGCTGTTGAACGGCGTGTGCGTGGTCGTCCCAGTCTCCGCCACCCTGGCCGGCGCCGTCATGGCCACCGCCGCCGTGTCCGCCGCCGTCGTGATCATCGTCGTCATGGTCGCCGCCACCCCAGCCACCACCGCCACCGCCGTGGCCGTCGTGCTCGTGATCGTCATCGTCGTGGTCCGGGTAGCCCCCGCCGCCGCCGTGTCCGCCGCCGTCGTGTCCGCCGCCGTCGTGCTCGTGATCGTCATCATCGTGGTCCGGGTAGCCACCGCCCGTACCGCCGCCACCGTGGGGGCGATCATCGTCGTCGTGGCCGCCCCAAGCGGCGCCGCCACCAGTGGAAGCGTGGTTGCCGCCGGTGTTGTATTCGCGGTCGAACGAGGAACGGGCGTTGATGGGTGCGTAGTCGAGGACTACCGGGCGTACGGCGTCGACGTCGGCACACGAAACGTCGCGCAGACCCGCTGCAGCGAGCGCAGCCTCGGGATCCCGGACGAACTCTTCAGCGGCATCGGGATCGTTGAACAGGCTCATCAGGAACTGCACGAGCTGTTGTGCGAGTGTTGGCATTGGAGTGCTCCCTCAAATTCTGTGATGGATGGTGATTGGCCCGGCTCCTTTGCCGGGCTTGCATTCAAGGTATTGCCGCCGCTGGTAACCGGGCATCGGGGGTGGGCCCCCAACCGGCTCCTCCACCGTTAGGGGATGGTGGGTTTTCGCGTTAGGGGGTGGAGGGGGTTGCCCCTTACGGGGGCGGGTACCCCTCCCCCAACGCAAGCCGCAGCCGGACCAGGAGTTCCGAGCGGTTTTCCGCACCGAGGCGCCGCCGCATCCGTGCCACATGGTGTTCAGCTGTGCGGGGTGAGATGTAGATGGCCTCACCGATCTCCCGGTAGGTCTTGCCTTCCAGGATGAGCCGGCCCACCTCGCGTTCGCGGGCACTGAGCCCTGAGGAGTCAGGCGCGCCGGGGCCACCGCCGTCGTCCGTGACTGGTTGAGCGGTAGGGGCGGTTCGGGCATTGTCAGGCCGCTGGGAGGCCATGGTGGAGGGTGCCGCGCCTTGGGGATGAATATCCCTGGCACACGCCAACAGCTTCACCATGTCGCGTCGCTCATCGGCATGCGCGGCCGCATGCCCCGCCAAGCGGGCGCCTTCCCACGGCATCCCGACGGCGGCCAGCCCGCGGGCCGCCGTTTCGACGTCGAACGCTTCAAAGCGGCCCGCCAGAACGGAGACCCAAGCCTTGCCGCCGGTAGCGAGCACGGATGCCAGGTGACTGTGTTCAGAGGCTCGCACAAGTGCTGCCGCGTGCGGTGCGAGCCCGGCTGGGTCCTCGGACAACAAGGACGCCTGGACCGCCGCCCAGTGCAACGGCACCGACCACAAGGGCGGGTCTCCCAGCCTGCCCAGTAGGTCCCAGGCGTTTTCCAGATAATGCGCGACCCTCCTTGATTCCCGCAAACGGGCTGCGGTAATCATGAGTTCGCCCCAAGGAAGGAGGCTATAAAGATCCACGGACACGTGCATCATCGCTTCGCGGGCCCTCTCCCAAGCCAGCACCAGCTCGTGCACATCACTGCCACGCCGGGCAAGGCCCACTTCCAATGCCGCCAACAAGAACTCATCCCTGGGGGCCAAGGCCCAGTGATTGGCTTTGACGGCCTCATTGATGGCCAGGCGGGCGTCATCGGCGTTGTCCCGTTGCATGGCGGACCACGCCTGCAACAGGAACAGCCGGGGACGGGCTGCGTCCCCGCCCTGGCCGGCAACCACAGCTGCTTTGAGCAAGGTGTCCGCTAACTCCGGCTCCCCGCTGTGCAGGGCACATAAGGCGGCAAGGGCGCCGGGTGTTTCCGGCAAAGGAATGGAAGTGCCTGCCGCGTTCATCATGTCCGAGGCCCTGATGAGCTCAGGCAGTGCCAATTCCGGCGCAGGTCCCAAGGTTCGGCGGAGACCTTCCTGGGTCAGCGACAAGGCCACCGCCAGAAGCGTGGGGGAACCGCTGGGCGGCGCAGCTGCCAGAAGCTCCTCGGCGGCCCCTGAGTTTCCCGATCCGATCATGGCCACCGCAGCCAGGGGGGCTGAGCCGGCAATCCGGTCCGCGCCGAGCCAGCTGTAAGTTTCGGCGCTCCGGGACAGCATTCCACGCTGCGCCCAGACGGCCGCGGCTACGTCCACTCCCAAGCGAAGGTCCGGCGCCCCGGTTACCGCGAGGAGCCGGTCCACCATTCGGCCTGCCGCGTCCAAGTCACCGGTAGCCGCTGAAGCCTGGGCGCGCCGTGCAGCCTTGGCAATTTCATCTCCCCCGGCCAAAAGTGCTTCAGCATACAGCTCGGCTGCCAACTGTGGGTCGGCATCCAACGCATCATCCGCGCACTGCTCGAGCTCAGCCACAACACGGGGATCTTTGAACCCTGTCCGGGCGAGGTCCCGGGCCAGTTCCCCCAACGGCTGACCGCCTTGAACCGTCTTGTCCACCAGCTCCTTTTGCAGGGAACGGATGCGGGCAGGCGGGGCTTCCTTCAGCAAGGCGTACCGCGCAGTCCCCACCACTGTCCCGTCAGGCGAGACCAGCCCTGTGTCCTTGGCCTCGGCCATGAGCTGCTCCAGCCCCTGCGCGTTATGCCCGTCAACGTAGTCCCTCAAGCTGTCCGGCAGAAGGGATGGGACGGAGAAGCCCACGGACAAGGCAAGGAGCAGCTCGCGAACCGCCGCAGTGCGCTCAGCCTGATTGTCATGGCCCGTCATGGGTTAGACCGCCGAGAGCAGCGCTGGATCCGCAGTAGGGCTCGTTTCCGATGGTATTGGCGCTGGCTCAGGGACGGCTGGTGGCGTGGTCTCCGGAGCCAGAGTTGGTTCCGGTGACGGCGGTGGAGGGTCTTGGACCACCGTGGGCTCGGGCGCCGGCACGGTTGGTTCCGGCGATGGCGGTGGGATCACCGGATCGCCGGGCGTGGTGGGAGGGGTTGTCGGTTCGCTTACCGGAGGCGTTGTGGGCTGCCCTACCGGGGGTGTGGTGGGCTCCACCACCGGGGGTGTGGTGGGAGGCGGAGTGGAAGGATCAGGTGTGGGCCCGCTGGCGGCACCTCCTGTGGGATCGGGCGCAGGGGTTGTTGGCGGGGTCTGGGTGCCCGGGGTCTGAGTCCCCGGCGTCTGGGTGCCTGGCGTCTGGGTGCCTGGCGTCTGGGTGCCTGGCGTCTGGGTGCCTGGCGTGGTGGACGTTCCTGGCGCAGCGGGTGGCGTGGTTCCAGCTGCACCCGTCCCGGCAGCGGCCCCGGAGCCGGAACCTGCCGTGTTCCCGGTGCCAGTACCCGCGCTACCCGTGCCCGCGTTCGCTCCCCCCGTGTTGGCACCCTGCTTGGCCGGTGCCCGTCCGTTGGATCCAGCCCTGGTGACGCCGGCCTTGGCACTCGCCTCGAGCCCTCCGGCCGGGCCTCCCAGCACCGGGGTGGATCCTGCCGCGCCTCCAGCAATGTTGCCCTGCGCGCCGGAGGCCTGTGCGCCGCCGGCTTCAGCACCGCCGTCGCGCATGACGTCCGCTGCCTGGTTGCCGAACATGGTGGCCAGCAGTCCCGGGCCGTTGGGGCTCTGGGCCGCCGTGGCGGTGGCGATGGTCAGCGCGGTTGCAGCAACTGCGGCGGCAGCTGCCATCCGGACACGGGGGCGCGGGGCATGCCTACCCGGTGTGGATGGCCCGGTTTTGAGGTTACTGAGCGCCGGAGCTCTGCCCGGAACGTGCGGCCTTCCCGTTGCAACGGGCGCACTTGCTCCCGCAGATCCGGCCACCGCAGACCCGGCCAGCGCTGATGCGGCCGAGGCCGAGGCTGCTGAGGCCGAGGCTGCCGCGGCGTCCACTGCCTCCGCCCCCTGGGAGCGAAGGCCAGCAACGGTGGCACCAAGGCAGATGGATGATTTGGGATCCGCGTCAACGGCGATCGGCCGGTCCAGTTCCACGGAAATGAGCTCTGCCACGAGGGGAATCCGGGATGAGCCTCCAATCAGCAGCACCGCGCTGAGGTCTTGGGCTTCGAGGTTGATGCTTCGCAGGCTGCGTTCCAGGGCGTCCACGGTGTCCCTGACAGGGGCCTCGATCATCGCCTCGAACTCGGAGCGGACCAGTCGCACTGATAGCTGGGTGCCGGGCAGGGATACAGCCACGCTGGCTTCGCTGTCCAGGGACAGGGCTTCCTTGGCTTCCCGGCATTCTCGCCTCAGCCGGGAAAGGGCTGCGAAGGTTTCGGGAGAACCTGGGTCCATGGCCGGGGCGTCACCCAGGTGAGCCATGACGTGGCGCAGGACGGCGGCGTCGAAATCAGCGCCGCCCAGGGTTTCAATGCCGTCAGGACGGCCCAACAGCTCAAAGTTGCCGGCTCCGGCTTTGCGGAGGACAGCGGTGTCAAAGGTACCGCCACCGAGGTCATACACCGCGATGATGCTGCCGTCCTCCACCCGCGTTTGGGACGCATAGTGCAGTGCCGCCGCTTCAGGCTCACTGATCAGGGTGATGTCCTGCAGACCTGCCATGTTGAGCGCTGCGAGGACCAGCGATGTGCGGTGCTGCCCCCACGCTGCGGGGTGGGTCATGATGATCGACGACGGGGCGCTGCCCTCACGTTCCCGGGCCTTGTCCACCACCCACCGGGCCATGGTGGCGTACACGTCCTCGGGGGCAAGCCACCTCTCACCCACGGAGAGAGGAACGGAATCACCAATCCGTCGTTTGAATTCCCGCACCATGCGCCGGGGGTCATCCAGTCCACGGCGTTCGGCCACTTCGCCCACCAAAACCCGGCCGTCGTCGGCATAAAACAGCACCGAGGGCACGGCACTGCCATGCATTCCCAGCGCGAGGATTTCAGGCGCCGGAGTGGGTCCTTGATGGGGTTTGACTAGGGCTGCGGCGGTAAAACTTGTTCCGACGTCAATGGCGAGAACATAGCTCATGGTTACCTCGAAAAGGTCACGGCACAACGCTAGCGGGCTGCATCACAAGCGGGTTCTGAACAAGTTAGCACCTGCCCCGGAAGGGCAAAAGGCTTAGGCGCTTCACCAAATTGTCATTATTGCTACACCGAATTGTCATATCCTAAGACCACCTTGGGCGGGGGCGGGTAAAGCCCCTGCTCAGGCGGTTAAGGTGGCGGTGCTGCGGTTTAGAGACCCGAGTAGGAATGCAGGCCGTTGAAAACCGTGTTGACGAGTGTGAAGTTGATAATGACGCAGGCGTAGCCAACTATGGACAACCATGCGGCACGTGTTCCGGTCCAACCCCGTGTTGCACGTGCATGAAGGTAGCCGGCGTAAACCACCCAGATCACAAAGGTCCAGACTTCCTTGGGGTCCCAGCCCCAGAAGCGGCCCCACGCCTTTTCCGCCCAGATCGCGCCGAACATCAGGGTGAACGTCCAGCCGATGAAAGCGATCGCGTTGATCCGGTAGGAAAGGTTCTCCAAGCTCAGCGCATTGGGCACCAGACGCATGAAGCCCAGGTTGTCCTTGCGGCCGGCAGCAAGGTTCTTCTGCCGGTACGACTGCAGCAGCTGCAGCACCGACATGGCAAACGTCAGGGTGAAAAGCGCGGAGGAGAGCACCGCGATGGAAACGTGAATGATCAGCCAGTAGCTCTGCAACGCCGGAACCAGGTGGCCCACGGGAGTCCAGAAAGCAGCCGAAGCGGCCACGAGCATGATGATGGCCAGCCCGATCACGAATGTGCCCAGGAACCGCAGGTCGCGGCGAATGAGGACCACCAGGAAGACAGCCACGGCAACGAACGCACCGGTAGTGAGGAACTCGTACATGTTGCCCCACGGCACGCGGCCGGCTCCGAAGGCACGGGTCACCACGCCCGCACCGTGGATAAGAACACCCAGTACCGACAACGCCACGGCCACTCGGGCGGGCGCGCGGCGTTCGCCCGCATACTTCATGTCGCCGGCAGCGGTGCCGCCCTCAACGGTGAGGCCCGACGTCGGACGCTCAGCGCGCCCGGCCGGCCCACCGGCGTCGGCGCCTCCGAGGCCTGCCGCTACGCGACCTGCAGCAACCGTCACCTTGTGGTCTGTGGTGCTGGCCGCGGCCTTCTGGTCCACGGCCCGGAGCATTTTGCTGCTCTTGGCCAGGTCCCAGGCGAAGGCGATGAACGCCACGGTGTACGTGCCGGCGGCCAACAGCATGAACAGCTCGCTGTACTGACCCAGGGTTTCGTTGATGACGGGCATTACTGGTCCTTCGAGGTTGAGGAAGATCCTGCAGTTGTTGTAGCTGTGTCCGGCGTTTCCGGGATGTTCCATTCCCGGGCAAAGATTTCGCGAAGGGCTGCTGCTTCACCGGCAAGGCGGTGGTCTTCGCCGCGAGCCAGCAGGCCGTACTCCACCATGGTGCGGCCGTCGGAGTGTGTCCCGGTGCGGACCCAGACGCGGCGGCGGTTGATGTACAGAGACATGACCAAGCCGGCCACGGCGAGGAAACCGAAAATCAGGGCGTACAGCTGGCCGGGGTTGTGGTGGATGTCCACGCCGATGTACTTCTTGACGCCATCGAAGGTGATACTGCCCTTGCCCTCGGGCAAGTCCACGGTGGCGCCGGGTTTCAAGGTGATGCCGCCAGCCGCGAGGTCGCGGGCGTTAAGGGGCTTAAGGTCCTTGACGTCCAGTTCGAACACGTTCTGGGGCACGCCCTTGTCCAGGCCGAGGTCGCCGTAGAACGAGTTCAGGCTCAGCTGCGGGTTGAACAGTTCCGGAGAAGCACTGAAGGAAACGCCGTTCTCGGACGGGAAAGCCGTGGGAAGGAAGAAGCCCACAAAACCGAGCTGTTCCGGCTTGGCGTCCGGCACCTTGATCACCACGGAGGAGTAGTAGTTATCGCCCTGGACCTTGGCGGTCACAGGGCCCTGGAAAGAGACGTTGCCTTCGCCATCGCGGACCGTGACCATGGGCGCGTAGCCGTTTCCGGTGAGATAGAGGCTGGTCCCTCCGAGGGAAACGGGGTCATTGACCTTCAGGGTTTCCTTCTTGGCCGGTGCATCCGGGGTTTCCTTGGTGGTCACCTCAGCGGTGTAGTCGATTGGCTGGCCGGCTTTGCCAGGAGACTCTCCGCGATCAAACGTGGCGTCGAACTTGTCCAATTGCATGGAGTACGGCTGGAGCGAACTGCTTTGGAAGTTGGTTCCCGGAGTGAATTGGTCATAGCCCACCAGGGTGTTGACGAACGTGTCGCCCTCCACCAGGATCCGCTGGCCGCTGTAGCCGTACAGGCCACCAATGGCCACGGACACCAGCACCCCGATCAGCGAAGTGTGGAACACCAGGTTGCCCACTTCCTTCAGGAAGCCGCGCTCGGCACCCAAGGACGGCAGGGCGCCGTCGACGTCCCTGACCTCCACGCGATAGCCGCGTTTCTTCAGCAGCCCGGCGGCATCGTTGATGGCCTTCGACGCCGGGATCCCGGCGTCGGCGGGCAGCGCCAGGGTGCCGTACTCCGGCAGGCGCGAAAGGCGCTTGGGGGTACGCGGCGGCTGCGACTTCATGGCCTTGTAATGGGCGATGGCGCGCGGAGTGACACAGCCGATCAGCGAGATGAACAGCAGGATGTAAATGGCAGAGAACCAGGCCGAGGAGTACACATCGAACATCTGGAGGGCATCCAGGAACGGGCCGGTGGTGGGGTTGTTCTTGATCCAGTCGGTCACAGTAACCGGGTTGGCCGGCCGCTGCGGAAACAGCGAGCCCGGCACCGCGCCAACGGCAAGCAGGAGCAACAGGAACAGAGCCGTGCGCATGCTGGTCAGCTGGGTCCAGGACCACCGGAGCATGCCCTTGAAACCAAGCGCGGGCAGGGCTGCCTCGGACTTGGCCTGGTGGAGTTTTCCTTCCGCTGTTTCAGTGCTTTCAGCGGCTGGTGACTTCTTCTTGGCTTTCACGGACTCGCTCATCAGATTGGCAACTTCACATCGTTTTGGAACCAGTACTGCAACTCGGTCACCCAGGTTCCCCACACGCCGGTGGCCATGAGGATGCCGAGCAAAATCAGGATGCCCCCGCCGATCCGCTGGATGGCCAGCCGATGCTTCCGGAAGAAGGACATGACCCCCATGCCACGGCGCACAGCCAACGCAATCAGGAGGAACGGAATGCCAAGGCCAAGGCTGTAAACGAACGCCAGGAGGGCTCCCTTGGCCGCCGACGAACCGCCGGACAAGCTCAGCAACTGTACCGCGGAGTACGTCGGACCAATACAGGGCGCCCAGCCCAATCCGAACGTGAGTCCCAGCAGCGGCGCACCCCACAGGCCAGCCGGCGGTTTGGCGTGGATCTTCGCGTCCCGCTGCAACCAACCGAAACCGCCCATGAACACCACGCCCATGACCATCACCAGGATGCCCAGCAATTGAGTGATCCAGGCGTTTTGCGGGCCCGTCAGCAGTGTTCCGAGCTGTCCGAAAGCACCACCCAAGAGAACAAAAATCACCGAGAATCCCAGGACAAACAACCCGATTCCGGCCAGCATGCGGCCACGCCGCTGCTTCTGGAGGTCGACGCCGGTCAGTCCCGTGACGTAGCCAAGGTACCCGGGGACCAAGGGCAGCACGCAGGGAGACAGGAAAGAGACCAGCCCGGCCAGCAAGGCCACCGGCACAGCCAGCAGCAGCGATCCGTTGAGGATCGTCTCGGCGAATGGACTGTTCATGGGTGCTACTCGGCCACTGCGGAGGTGATGAGGGCCTTCAGGGTGCTCTTCTCAATCTCGCCGAGTACGCGGGAGGCAACTTTGCCTTCCTTATCCAGGACCAGGGTGGTGGGAACTGCACCCGGAGGCACAATGCCGGACACGGACAGCAGCACTGCCCCGTCCTTGTCATTGAAGCTCGGGTAGGTGATGTTGAAGGTCTTGTCGAAAGCCTCAGCGGTGGCTTGTTCGTCGCGCAGGTTCACCCCGAAGAACTGGACACCCTGGTCCTTGAAGTCCTGGTGCAGGGCTTCAAGCTGGGGGGCTTCGATGCGGCACGGAGCGCAGGCGGCAAACCAGAAGTTGAGCACCGTGACCTTGCCCTGCAGGTCCTCCGGCTTGACGGTTTCGCCGTTGAACAGGGTGCCCTTGAGCGCTACAGGAGCGGCACGGTCTGCCTTGGCGAACTCTGTCACCGAGCCATCGCCGGCCACGTAGTTCTTGTTATCGCCCGCCTTGGCCTGCTTGGCGAGGGAGTCTTCCTGGGCGCAGGCGGACAGGCCCATGGTCAGTCCTGCCAGGAGGACGCCACCGGCGGTCAGCACGCCGCGGCGTGAAAGATTGTTGTCCATGTTTCTATGCCCCCGGGGTGCTCGCCGCGCCGGGGAGCAGCACGGCAGCAGGTTCGGTGTATTCGACGCGGACGATCTTGCCGTCGTCGTCCAGAGTCAGGGATGTCAGGGAGGTGAGGGTGCACTCGCGCTTGCGGGGATCATGAGCCAGGCGGCGGCCCTCGGCGGTCAACCGTGTTGACCAGATGGGGAGTTGGTGGCTGACCAGGATGGCCTCGGCGCCGTCGCCACCGAGTTCGATTGCCTTCACCCGCGCATCTTCAACTGCTGCCAGCATCCGGAGTGCTTGTTCCTTGTACGGCTCGCCCCAGGAAGGCCGCAGAGGATTGCGGAAGTAGATCCAGTGCTTGGGCTTCAAGAACTCGCTCTTGGTAGGGTGCAGTCCCTCAAAGTGGTTCTCGGCTTCGATGATGCGTGGCTCTGTGGTGATCTCAAGGTTCAACGCCTCGGCCGTGGGCATGGCCGTCTCCTGGGCGCGGGTCAGCGGGGAAGCTACCAAATGCACAATCTTGGCACCTTGGCTGACGCGGGCGGTGAAGTGGTCCGCCAGCATCCGGGCCATCTCCCGGCCACGTTCAGAGAGGTGGAATTCCGGCAGCCGGCCGTAGAGGACGGCGTCGGGATTGTGGACCTCGCCATGGCGAAGCAGATGGACAGTTGCTTGGGGCATGTTTACCAGTTTCTCAAAGAAGCGGGGCGATCCGAAATCTTCTACCGCTAGTAGAACTCAAAGTTTTCCCGAAATGTTCCGTGGAGTTGGAATAAAAGATGCATATGCATGTTTATACTGGATACGAAGCTCGGTTGACGCTTCAAGCAATGAGCTCAACCGGGCAAGCAAGCAGTACCCACCACTCAATATAGGAGCAACACCATGATGACTCTCCCCGCTTCCGTCACCACCGGCACCTGGACCCTCGACGCCTCGCACAGCGAAATCGGCTTCACCGTCCGCCACGCAGGAATCAGCAAGGTCCGCGGCCAGTTCAAGGACGCCTCGGCCACTCTGGAAGTTGGCGAAACCCTCACCGATTCCAAGGTCACCGCCACCATCCAGACCGCCAGCTTCGACTCCGGCGACGTCAACCGCGATGGCCACGTCAAGGGCGAAGACTTCTTTGACGTAGAGAAGTTCCCGGAAATCACCTTCGTGTCCCGCCACGTCAAGGCCAACGGAAACAGCTTCGACCTCGTGGGCGATCTCACAATCAAGGGTGTCACCAGGGAAGTTTCCATCGAGACCGAATTCAACGGCGTAGCAGTGGATCCCTTCGGCAACACCCGCGCCGGCGTTTCCGGTGAAACCACCATCAGCCGCAAGGACTTCGGCCTCACCTGGAACGCCGTCCTCGAAGCCGGTGGAGTCCTGGTCAGCGACAAGGTAGTCATCAACCTCGAGCTCGCGTTCATCGCGCCGGCCGCCGCGTAGTCCTTCTACTCCCGGCTTGCGCTGGCGGGTCCCGCCTTTGTTCCTCGTCCCCACCGCACAACGCGGAGGAAGACCAACAAGAGGTTGATCTCCGGCCGAGCCCGCCAAACGGCGCCCTACACAGTTCACGCTGTGGGGGCGCCGTTTCGCATATGGAGAAGTCACCCCGCAATTGTTCGGCAAAAAGCCTGTATTTAGCTGCGTGTTAGCTCCGAATTTCCTATGCATCCTTCTACCCGCGGTCTACAGTGATGCCATGAGTACCCCGGACGAAACACCACAGCCACAGCAGCCCGGCGCCCAGCCTCCGCAGCCCGGCGATGTTCCTGCTGCGGGTCACCAAAATCCGCAACCCGGCAGCACCCCTCCCCCCGGTTACCAACCACCCCAGGGTTACCAGCCTCCGCAGGGCTACCAGCCGCCGTCGCAACCGGGCCAATATTCACAACCCGGCCCGGCACAACCGGCACCCGGCCAGCCTGGTTTCCACTTTGAAATGCCTACTGATGGACCGCGCAGCTTCAACGACGTCATGCCCCAAGGCGGATTCTCGGGAATGTTCAAAACCCAAGGCCTGCCAACGGAACTGAAGGTCTCCTACTTCATCTGGGTGATCTCCGGACTCCTGGGCCTCCTGTTTGGGCTCATCGGGTTCTTCGCCATCATCACCGTCTTTGCTTTTGCCCCTGGAATTGCAGCCATCCTGCTGATCATCCTCATCCTCACCCTTGCGGTGGCCGCAGCTCAGGTAGTCCTGGCCATGAAGATGAAAGAAGGGAAAGAGTGGGCGCGCCTTGCCCTCACCATCGTGGCCGGCATCTCCTTGGTCCTCACCATTTTCAGCGCCGCCAGTGCGGGCGGATCCAGCACGGGTCTTGGCAG
Organism: Arthrobacter sp. 9V; assembly: GCF_902506065.1. Classification (GTDB taxonomy): domain Bacteria; phylum Actinomycetota; class Actinomycetes; order Actinomycetales; family Micrococcaceae; genus Arthrobacter. Next base: position 816,354 of record NZ_LR732912.1, on the reverse strand, counting down.
CAATTGGTTCGGTTTCCTCGTCAGCGCCGTGGCGGTTGTCCTGATGTGGCTTCCGAATTCCCAGCTCTGGTTCAAGGCAGTCAAGGGCCACGCTTAACACTTACCCAACTGCCGTCGTCGAGCATTACCGGCGGAAATGAGGGCTGAAGGCCGCGGTTGAAACCTCCGGGTTCCCGCGGCCTTCATCATGAAGGCGTAAGCCCACATGATGATTTTTTCCGTCAGCTTGAAATACCTGCGTGGGATCGTCTGCAGTGTCGGACGTGAGAGGTACGGTGGAAGCAGAACCACGCTGGGGGCAGGGTCGATTTGCTGATCCCGGCGGCCGTACCAGCAGTCGAACAAGCAAAGGAATGCCATGAGCAACCCTCCGTACCCGCCGTCAAACCCGGGCGATACCAACCAGCCCGAGACCAACGGCTCCCAGCCCTCTGCGCCGCAGCCCCCGGCTCCGCAGTACGGCCAGCAGTCCCCCGCCGCGCCACAGTACGGCCAGCAATCCCCCGCCGCGCCGCAGTACGGCCAGCAATCTTCGCCTTACGGCCAGCCCGCCGCGCCGCAGTACGGCCAGCAATCTTCGCCTTACGGCCAGCCCGCCGCGCCGCAATACGGCCAGGGCAACAACTGGCCCAGCCAGCAGCCCGGACCCACCACCATCCCGCAGATGGTCAACATTGGCTTCTGGCTGATTGTTGGCGCCGGAGTAATCTGGCTCATCTCGCTGTTCATTTCCATGGCCAGCATCAGCGATCCTGCGATGCGATCCATGATTGAAGATCAGATGGCAGCCGGAGGCGCAGCTGATGTGAGGTTCGAAGACATACAAGCCTTCGTGGTAGGCACCATGGTGGTCATGGCTATCATCGGAGCTGCACTCTACGCTGTGGTGGCTCTCAACGTCCGCAAGGGACGCAACTGGGCCCGAATCCTGGGAACAGTGCTGGCAGCAATCTCCATCTTCATGCTGGTGCCGCTGAGCCTCGCTACGCTCGCCGCGCTACTGGGGATTGCCGGAATCGTCCTGCTGTACCTGCCGGCGTCGGCCCCGTACTTCCGTAAGGCGCAGCCGTTCGGCAACACGTATCAGAACCCCTACGGCCGCTAAACAAGCAGGCTTACACATACAAAACTCGGGCGCGGACCCGGCAAAGGCTAAACAGCCTGGCCCGGTGTCTGCGCCCGTTGTGCGTGGTAGGCCAGGATCTGGAGCTCGGTTGCCATGTCCACCTTGCGGAGGTTGACGTGCGGAGGGACCTGCAACAGGACAGGGGCGAAGCTGAGGATGCTCCGGATCCCGGCGGCAATGACGCGGTCGCACACTGCCTGGGCCACGGTAGCGGGAAGCGCCAGCACCACCATGTTGGTGTGAGTTCGCTCCAGCACCCGTTCGAGTTCGGCTGAGTCACTGACCCGCAGCCAGCCCACCTCATTACCGATCACCATGGGGTCGGCGTCGAAAATGGCTACTACGTCGAAGCCGCGGGACTCAAAACCGCCATACCTGGCAAGGGCCTTGCCGAGGTTACCGGCACCAACAATCGCAACCTTCCAGTCATGGGTCAACCCAAGGGCTGCGGCGATGTGGCGGCTCAGGTACTGGACCTCATATCCGACGCCGCGGGTCCCGTAAGAGCCGACGTAGGAGACGTCCTTGCGGAGCGTGGACGAGCTGACGCCCGAGGCTTCCGCCAAGGCCTCAGAGGAAACCCGTTCAACACCTTCAGCCAGAAGCGAGTTGAGCGCGCGCAAATAGAGGGTCATCCGGGCCACTGCCGCGGGCGGGATCTGCTTTGCGGCAGGCTCATTGTCTCCGGTTGTTGCTTCCGGGGACGGTTCCAGCGCAGTCACGGTATTCTCCATTGCGTCGCTTTGTTGTTCCACTCTATGACCCTCGGCCGGGCTCAACAAAAGCCGTTACTTGCGGGTAATTCCACCCTCAGCCCTCCAGGACTTTCTTCAAGGTCCGGGTAAGCCGCTCCTCGTCGATCTTCCAGAAATCGCGTTGGATGCCGTCCACCAGTACCACTGGGATCTCCTCAGCGAACCGCTCCTGCAGTTGGGGGTCGCCGTCAATCGTCTGCTCGGACCACTGGACGCCGAGACTTTTTGTGACGCGCTCGACGGCGGCACGCGCCTCCGTGCAGAGGTGGCAGTCAGCTTTGGTGAGGAGAACGACGTCGGGAATAGCCATGCCTCAAACTTACCGGCCCATCGCCCGCTCACATCCCACCCCCATCGGTGGCTCCGCCGTGCGTCCTCAACGCGTCTCTCCGCGATTGACTAGACTCAAGGCATGCCCGAGGAGAAGAACGCCGCCGTGGTCGCAGATGCCTTGGTGCAGCAGGACGCCGTGCAGAGGAGCGCGGCCAAGATGGACATCGCCCGGAAGTACGCCGGCGAAGCGGCTTTCTTCGACGTCGACAATACGTTGATGAAGGGTGCAAGCCTCTTCCATGTGGCTCGCAAAATGTACGAACGCAAAGCGTTCACTCTCTCCCAAGCAGCCGGATTCGCTTGGAAGCAGTTCAAGTTCGTCATGCGCGGCGAGAACATGGAAGATGTCCACTCGGTACGCGACTCCGCGCTGACACTTGCTGCAGGCATCACCGTGGACGACATCAAGGCCCTGGGCGAAGAGGTCTATGACGAAATGATCGAGTCACGGATCTGGCCTGGAACCAAGGCGCTTGCCGAGCAGCACCTTCGGGTCGGCCGGAAGGTGTGGCTCGTGACGGCCACGCCCATCGAAGTAGCCACAGTCATTTCCACTCGGCTAGGTCTTACGGGCGCTTTGGGCACTGTGGGTGAGGTGGACGAAGGCGTTTACACCGGAAAGCTGGTTGGCGACATCCTTCACGGTCCTGCCAAGGCAATCGCTGTCCAACTCGTGGCAGACCGCGAAGGGCTGGATCTGGACCATTGCTGGGCCTACAGCGATTCCGCCAACGACATCCCTCTGCTCACCATGGTGGGGCATCCTGTGGTCATCAACCCGGATGCAAAGTTGCGGCGCCATGCCCGTGAGAACAACTGGCCCGTTTACGATTTCCGTTCCGGACGCCGGGCCGCAACACTCGGGCTCAAGGCCGCTACCGTTGGCGGAGCCGTCTATGGCCTATGGCGCGGCTTCTCAAAGTTCCGCGGCCCCCGCATCTAACGCTCACTCACATCCCTCGGGCTTCAACCCGTCCCTCACTCACATCCCTCGGGCTTCAACCCGTCCCTCACTCACATCCCTCGGGGACCTCTTGGGGCCTGTGGATAACTTTCGATGCCGCGAACGTTTCTGGGCAAGAATGCCGTTATGCAGAATTCCGCCCCACTTCCTCCCCGACTAACGACTGCACCCTTCACTCTCGACGAAGCCGAGGCCGCGGGGATGAAGCAGTCGCTCCTATGGAACCGCGTCAAAATCCACGGGGTTAGCCGAGGCGTCTACCGACCGTCCGATTGGGATTTCGAGTTGTCGGCGGCCGCAAGATCGCTGTCAGCTGTAACTCCGGGCGCCTGGATCTCGCATGTGACTGCTGCGAGGCTCCATGGCTTATGCCTTCCACCCTGGTTGGCAGATTCCAACGAATTGCACCTCAGCAAGCCGAGGCAATTCCCCGGAGTTCGACGCAAAGGAGTCATCGGACACACGGTAATAGCCGCCGAGGATGAGATCGAATACGTCAAAGGCATCAGAATGAGCACTAGATCGAGGACCTGGTTGGATCTCGCGCGACGTCTTCCGGTCCCGCACCTCGTCTGCATGGGCGACGAACTCATTCGAACCCCCAGACCGGAATTCGAAGAACGCGGGACACCCTTCACTACAGTTGAAGCTCTCCGCAAGCTGGTGGATAGACACAAAAATCTGCAAGGCGTTGTTCGGGCAAGAGAAGCATTGGACCTTATGCGCGTGGGCGCCGATTCCGCCCCCGAGTCCTTGCTCCGCCTGGCGATGCTGGACGCAGGCATTCCCGAACCCGAACTGCAGGTGCAGCTCCGACTGAACGATCCGTTCTCCCCAACTGCCGACCTGGGCTTCCGTGATCGGCGAGTTGCAATACAGTACGACGGCGGCCATCACCTTGAGCAGGACCAGATATTCAGTGATCGGCGACGCGACAAAGCCTTTGAAGCGGCAGGTTGGACAGTCCTCAAATTTGGAAAGGATGACCTGACGGACAACTTTTCGTCAGCCACAAAAAGGATAAAGAGCGCTCTGCGATCAGCTTGGGTAGATCCCGCGGTCCGTTCGGGCTTTACCCGAGGGATGTGAGCGAGCGTGCAGCCCATACCCGAGGGACGTGAGCGAGCGTGCAGCCCAACCACGCGGGATGTGAGCGAGCGTGCAACCCAAACCCGAGGGACATGAGCGAGGGATGGGTGCAAAAATGCCCGCCACCTCGAGAGGCAACGGGCATTCACGCTTGATGAAGTATCTTTACTTCTTATTGCGGCGCTGGTGGCGAGTCTTGCGAAGCAGCTTGCGGTGCTTCTTCTTGGCCATACGCTTGCGGCGCTTCTTAATAACTGAACCCACGAAAGTTCCTTACAAACTAGAAGTTCCTGTCTGTTGGAACCGATCCGCGGAAGCAGACAGTACAACTGACAGATTCTTACATTGACGTAAAACGTTCCTTAACAGAGTACCGCTTCAAAGGGGCACCCCATGACCACGGTCCGGAGGACGGACCCCGGCAGGTCTCAGGCGGTCTCGGATTGACCGTCCACCACGGCACCTTTGAGGTACTGGGCAACAGCCTCTTCAGGGACCCGGAAGGAACGGCCGAACCTCACGGCGGGCATTTCCCCTGAGTGGACCAGGCGATACACGGTCATTTTGGAAACACGCAAGACGTCGGCCACTTCGGCCACCGTCATGAAACGCGCATTCGAGAAGTTAGTCTCCGCGGACATTTCCCATATTCCTTTGCTCTCAGACAGTAGGACACCCCCAGTGGAACGGTGTGCCGATGCTGAGCCATCAAACAACCATGTGCTAGATACTCTAGAGGCTGATGGGGCCAATGTGAAAGAGCCCGCGGGCCCGGATCTGCCCATTTAGTAGGTTCCCTGCCAGCAATGCCGCGCGCACGGCATCTCCAGCAGGGAACCCCCGAAACGGGCGCACACCCTACGCCGCAACCCCTACGCCGCGACCACTGCCCGACGCTTCCGCGCCGATGCCGCGAGCTGTTCCAATACCGACGCCGTAACATCCCACTCCATGCAGGCATCCGTAACACTCTGGCCGTAAACGAGCTCCTGCTCCCCCGCAAGCTGCTTAGCTACATCCAGGTTCTGCGCCCCGCCAACAAGGAAACTCTCCAGCATCACACCGGCCACGGGCGAGGAAGCACCAGCTTCGAGCTGAGCACCGATTTCCAGAGCAACCTCAGCCTGACGGTGGTGGCTCTTGCCGCTGTTGGCGTGGCTCGCATCCACAATGAGCCGCGGGTTCAGTCCCTTGGCAGCAAGCTTGGCCGAAGCAGCTGCAACGTCATCGGCAGAGTAGTTGGGTCCCTTGCGTCCGCCGCGCAGGATCACGTGGGTATCCGGGTTGCCGGACGTAGCCACCAAAGCCGCGCGGCCGTCGTCGTCGATTCCCAGGAAGGCTTGCTCGGCAGCGGAGGCGCCGCAAGCGTCGATGGCTACTTGCAGATCACCGTCGGTGCCGTTCTTGAAGCCGATGGGCATGGACAGTCCGGACGCGAGCTGGCGGTGGATCTGGCTTTCCGTGGTGCGGGCACCAATGGCACCCCAGGAAACAAGGTCTGCCATGTATTGCGGGCTGATGGGTTCCAGGAATTCCGTGGCTGTGGGCAGACCCAACGCGGTGACCTGCTTCAGGAAACCGCGGGCGGCGCGCAGGCCTGCGGCGATGTCGTGGCTGCCGTCCAGATGGGGATCGTTGATGAGACCCTTCCAGCCAACGGTGGTGCGGGGCTTCTCGAAGTAGGTCCGCATGACGATCAGCAGGTCTTCCTTGTGCTTCTCGGCCTGGCTGACCAAGCGGCGGGCGTATTCAAGGCCGGCTTTGGGATCGTGGATGGAGCATGGCCCAACGATCACCAGGAGGCGGTCATCCACGCCGTCCATGATGGCGCGGACTTGATCACGGCCGCGGTCGACGACGGCAGCTGAGCGGGCGTCCAACGGCAACTCTGCGATGAGGTCCTGGGGCGCCGGAAGCGGCTCGAAGCGGGCCACCCGGAGGTTGGAGGTAGCGGGCTGAGTCGCGTCAGCCGACTGGAGCGGTGCGGGTTCTGCGGAGATGCTGGTCATTTTCTTGGGTCCTGTCCGGGATGCGGAGCGGGCCCCTTTTCAGAACCCGCCGGATATGGCGAAGGGCAGAGAATGATCTCTGCCCTGTTGGCTCTGAAGGAAAGTTGGATGCGTGTCAGTTAGACGCGGGCCCCTCCAGAGCCAACGAAAAATACGCATACCAACGGTTTGTCATAGCCACACCCTAATCACGACCGGTCACAGGCGGCAAATTGTGTCCACTATGAGGACAGCACCTTGCGGAGGAACTGCAATTGCTTGATCCAGTGGTGCTCCTGGCCGCCTTCGTGGTTGTTGAAGCGGTAGACGTCGATGTCCTTTTCAGGCGCGCCGCCCTGACCACTGGAGCCGGTGCCGTAGTTGTTGAAGCTCGCGAAAACCGTTGATGGAGGGCAAATATCGTCCATTTGCGCGGCGGAGAACAAGGCGGGAACGGTGGCGGCGCGGCCCAGGTGAACGCCGTCGAAGTAGTTCAGGACTGCCAGTATGGGCTCATATTTCTCGCGGTGCCGACCAAGGAAGGACGCGATTTCCGGGTACGGGCCGCGAGGGGTGATGTCGATCGCACGGGGGAAGTCCTGCAGGAACGGGACGTCGGGCAGCGCGGCGATAACGCCGTCGAGCCTTCCGGCCGTCAGCCCGGCAGCAGCAACGGTGATGCCACCGCCCTGACTCACGCCTGTGAGCACCACTCTTGAGGGGTCGACGGCGGGATGGCTCTGCGCCGCTTCCACCGCACGGAACGCATCCACGTAGACCCGGCGGAAGTAGTAGTTGTCCTGGTGATCGGCACCCCGGGTCATGAGGCCCGCATAGTTGATGCCGCCGGCCGAGGGGTGCGGATCCGGAGTGTCCCCGGAAACCCCGCCGTAGCCTTGCCCTCGCGTATCCATGATGAAGTGCGCGTAGCCCGCCTGGGCCCAACGGGTGTTCTGGTTGACCAGGCCACGTCCACCGGAGTAGCCGATGTACTCCACCACCACTGGAAGCTGTTCCCCAGGGTGGAGTTGTGCGGGGAGATGCAGCCAGCCCTTGATGCGGTCTCCCCCGAACCCGGAGAACGCGACGTCGAAGGTGTTGATCACGCTGAGGTAGTTATCGACTGGCTCAAATACGGCATTGAGCGGAAGCGCACGGGCCTCTGCAATGGTGTTTTCCCAGAACTCGTCGAAGTCGGCAGGTGCTAAGGCTGTGGAGGAGTAGTTGCGGAGCTGGTCAAGGGGAAGGTCAAAGAGGGGCATGGTCCATTCCGGTTCAGGTGGGCTGAGTGGCTGGTTCGGGTGAGCGGCTATCACCAAGGGTCTAGCCGAGGACATCCTACGTCATCGTTAACCTCTTGGCGCTCGTATTGAATCGTTACATTTTGGCGGGGGTGTGGCTAAACTAAGAACAGTCGAACGCGGGAAAGCGCTTGCTGAGGTGTAGCCTAAACCCGCCCGAACAGTTTTGTGAATACCTTGACGACGCCGTCGCGCGCCATCGTCGCCGCGCCACCTTTAGGAGAGCCATGGACACCGCTTCCACCGAGTCCGCCCAGAGTCCAATACGCCTTAGGGCCGCAGGCGCATCCAACACTGGGCCTGCCAGGATCGCCCTGGTGGGTGTTCACGGCTTCGGCACGCACCACTTGCGCAACCTTGAGCGCCTCATCGGTCAAGGCAAAGTAAACCTCGTAGCGGTGGCTGACCCCAATCCGCCGGCCCCCGGAGCCCTGCCGGAAAGCACCGCTGTCCACGCAAACCTGGACGGGCTTCTGGCCGGGAATCACCGACCGGACATCATCATTGTGGCAACTCCCATTCAGACACACGCACCGTTGGCCCTGTCCGTGCTCGCTTCCGAGGCGGATCTCTACCTGGAGAAACCTCCCGTGGCCTCAATGAGCGATTTCCTTCGCCTCCAGGAAGCTGCAGCCGAGGCCGGCCGGAGTGTCCAGATCGGTTTCCAGAGTCTGGGTTCCCATGCGCTGGCGGCCTTGGAAAGGCTGGCAAACGGGGAGGGCTCGGGCGAATTGCCAGGCATCGGCACTTTGAAGGGAATTTCCGCTACGGGCCGCTGGGTACGGGATCGTGCCTACTACAAGCGGTCCCGCTGGGCAGGTAAGCGCAGCCTCGACGGCGTGGATGTGGTGGACGGCGTTGCCACCAACCCGCTGGCGCATGCGATCGCCACAGCACTACGGATCGCCGGAGCACGCACTGCAGAGGACCTCGCCTCCGTGGAAACGGACCTCTACCGCGTAAACGACATCGAAGCGGATGACACCTCAGTGATCCGTCTGCGCACCACAAACGGCCTACCCATCACGTGCGCCCTCACGCTCTGCGCCACCGAGCCGGTGGAACCATACGTCACACTGCACGGCACTGAAGGCACAGCAGTTTTCCATTACACAGAGGATCGCGTCACCGTCCGCACCGAAGCAGGGGAAACCACTCACACATTCGGGCGCGACGACCTCATCGAGAACCTCCTCGAGCACCTCTCAGACGGCACTCCCCTGCTCAGCCCGCTCAATCACAGCGGCGCATTCATGCGTGTCCTGGAAGCCATCCGAACAGCCCCGGCACCCGCTCTGATCCCCACGAAATGCGTGAAGTGGGTGGGTGCCGGCGATCAGGCACATGCAGTAATCCCCAACATCGAGGACATCCTGGAACGAGCCACCCGCGCCCACGCCACCTTCTCAGAGCTGGGACTGGCTTGGGCACGCCCGGTCCCCGAGGGCACTCAAGCCCTCTTTTCTCCCGAAGCCGGTGAGGCCACCGCCGGTGAGGCCAGGGCCGGTGAGGCCGCCAACGGCAACGCCATCGCAGTCCTCCGTTCCGGAAGCACCCTCCAGCCGGATCTCTCCCCACGCCCCTACTTGCACCCGGTAACCACGGCGGCCGGGGTAGTGGTAACTGACCACCTGCCCTCGGACCACGCGTGGCACCTGGGTGCTGGATTCGCGCTGCAGGACGTCAATGGAAGTAATTTCTGGGGTGGCCGCAGCTACCGCAGAACGGCGGGAAAGTACGTGGATCTGAAGGATCACGGAAGGATCGAGATCACGGATGTCTCCCGCGACGAAGATCTCACCACGCTCCACCTCGATTGGTTCGGGGCCGATGGCAGCCTGCTCCTCAAAGAGCGACGCACCTTTGCCCGCACTTTCCTGAATGAGCGCACCTGGCGACTCGACCTCCAGACCCGGCTCACCGCCGTCGTGGATGTTTCCTTGGGCAGCCCGGGTTCGCATGGTGCCGCGGGCAGCGGTTACGGCGGTTTCTTCTGGCGTCTCCCCGTCAATTCTTCGCCGCGCGTCTTTTCCTCCACAGCCGAGGGCGAGCCGTCTGTGCATGGCTCGGTATCGCCGTGGCTTGCTTGGACCGGAGAGTTCGACGGCGGCCCTGCCACTTTGGTGTTCGGCGCACCTGAGGAGTCGGCGGACCCGTGGTTCGTGCGGTGCAGCGACTACCCTGCGGTGGGTTCTGCGCTGGCATGGGATAAAGCAGTTGAGCTGGCGGCCGGCGAGTCCCTCACCCGGACCACCACGGTGTGGATCAGCGACGGAACCATGGGCGAAGCGGAGATCCACGCCCTGGTGGACGGCGTCGGGCTGTGAGTTCCCGCCCTTGTCCGTCCTCCTCACCGTACAACTGTGAGGAGGACGAACAAGGGCAGGCTCCGAAGGAGATAACTAAGCGCGGCGAGCCACAGAGGCCGAGTAGCGCCACAGCAGGAAGCCAATCACGCCAGCCGAGACCATCCCCAACGCTCCCGTGACCACCAGCCCGGTCCGTACCCCGAAGTCCTCCGTGAGCCAACCGGCCAGCAAGCCACCCAAGGCGTGGCCGCCCAGCAACAGCGGGAAATACAGCGCAAGGACCCTGCCGCGTACGCTGGCACCGGCCTCAAGCTGTACCGCGGTTGCAGCGCTGGTGAGGAACACCAGGGTCATGAATCCCACCACAATGAGCATCACCACAAACCATTCCTGCGTGGGCATCAAGGCAGCCAGAGCTTGGGTCAGACCGAACAGTCCGGCACTGGCCACGATCCCTTTCCGGCCAAAGCGCTTGATCCGGGTGGCCACCAACGCACCTGCCAGGGCCCCCAATGCGCTGACAGTGTTGAAGAGGCCAAAGCCTGCGGGACCGCTGTGCCAGACTCCGTCCGCGAACGCCGCGAGAACCACCGGGCCGTTCATGCCGAAGGCACCCAGCAAGCCTGCCAACAGCATGGTCAGCAGCAGGGGCGGCCGGGCTATGACGAAGCGGAAGCCGGCCAGGATCTGGCCTTTCCGGGCCTTGGGATCGGGCGCTTCGGGGGCATGGTGAAGTTCGCCCGGCCTGATGGTGGCGATCATCACCATGACGGATACGCCTATCAAAGAGTTGGCAGCGAAGGCCGCCGCCGGACCTGATTGGGCAATGACTACGCCCGCCAATGCCGGGCCGGCCATAGCCCCCAATTGGCCTATTGCACTGTTGAGGCCGATTGCGGCGGGCAGTCCGGCGTCGCCCACTACCTCGTTGACGAACACCTGCCGGGCCGGTCCATCGATCGCGCTGGTGATGCCCAGGGCAATGCAGGACGCATAGACCACCCACACATCGGTGCCGCCCATCGCGTTCCAAACAGCCAAGGCGGCCGCCAGCAGCACGGCGACGGCCTGGCAGGCCAGGAGGATGCGCCGCTTGGGGAAAAGGTCCACCAGCACGCCGCTGAGCGGACCCACCACCAGCATGGGGAGGAACTGGAGGGCAACTGCGACGCCGACTGCGGCCGGACTGCCCGTCAGTTGCAGCACCAGCCAATCCTGGGCGAGCCGCTGCATCCACACCCCGCCACTCCCTACAAGGGAGAGGGTTACGAAGATCCGGTAGTTGTGATGCCTAAGGGGGTAGTGCCAGCTTTCCGTGGAGCGGGCACGTGGTGTGGTGGATTTGGGGCGCAGTGGGAACGGGCGCGGCGACACGGAGTGTTTTGCTCGATTCAGCGGGTTGGGGCGGATTCTCTTGGAGTTTGTGTACAGCTGATGCCCTTAAGGAGGCTCCTGAAGGGCATCAGCTGTACAAAAAATCAACGGTTGGAACGGATTTTGATGGCGGCGGCGGCCAGGACCAAGGTCCCGGGAACGATCACGAACAAGGCCTGCAGCATCCACACGAACACCACGGCCATGAACACCGCAGCGAGCAACAGGAGCGAGCCGGTCCAGTCGCGCAACGCGTCTGCCTTGGCCTGCGAGTAGGCAAGCGCCCACCGCTGCGGACCGGGAACCCCGGCAGGTTGCGGGCTGGCGTCACCGCTCCAATCGGCGCCGCTCCAGTTGGCGGCGGTCCAATTGGCGGCGGTCCGCAGGAACAGCACCGCACCTGCCGCGGCCAATACCAGCGTGGCTGGCAGGATAAAGGCCCGGCCGGGCAGTTGCCCCACCAGCGCGAGCAACAGGTTCAGGACAATCACGACGCCGGCTACCGCCGTCGTTATTCCCGGCTTCCAACTGCCGGGAAGCGCGCGCCGGAAGTTGCCCCACAGGCTGCGGAGGGAATCATCCCTGCCGCTGAGGTGCCTTTCGAGGTGCGCGACGCCGGCCGCATAGGCAGCCGGCGCCGTCACCAATGGGACGGAGAGGAGGAGCACGATGACTCCCGCCAGAATGGTCTCGGCGAAGAGGGCGAAGCGGTTGACCGGGATCCCGGGGGTGGGCGACGGCTTGCCTGTGGCGTTCATAGTGCTCATTTTCTTTGTCCTTAGCCCTTGAGACCCTGTGTGGAGACGCCTTCGACGATGTAGCGCTGGAAGATCAGGAAGAAGACCAGCACGGGCATCAGCGCCAGGACGGACATGGCGATCATGGCTCCGTAGTCCGAGCTCTGGGTCTGGTCCACGAAGAGCCGCAACGCCAACGGGAGCGGGTATTTTTCCGGGGTGTTGAGGTAGAGCAGCGGGCCCAGGAAGTCGTTCCAGCTCCAGATGAAGGAGAAGATGGACGTGGAAATCAGGGCCGGCTTCATCAGCGGAAGCATGATGGACCCGAAGATCCGCACGTGCCCTGCGCCGTCGATTCTGGCTGCTTCATCAAGTTCGGCCGGGAGGCCTCGCATGAACTGAACCATGAGGAACACGAAGAACGCATCCGCGGCAAGGAACTTGCCGATCAGCAGCGGTACGTAGGTGTCCACCAGGCCAAGCTGCTGGAACACGATGTACTGCGGGATGATCACCACGTGGAATGGCAGGAGCAGGGTGGCGATCATCATGCCGAAGAACAGTCCGCGGCCAGGAAAGTTGATCCGGGCGAAGGCGTAGGCGGAGATGGATGCCGAGAGGACCGTTCCCACCACGGCGCCGACGGCCAGGATCAGGGAGTTGGTAAAGAACGTCAGTGTTGAGACGCCACCGATTCCCTCCATGGCTGTGACGAAGTTGTCCAAGCTGAAGTTGTTCGACCACAATGCGTTGTTGGCGCCGCCGATCTCGGAGTTCGGCTTGAAGGAGGCCGAGATCATCCAGATGGCCGGGTAGAGGACCATGGCCACCAACGCCAAAGCAACAATGTGGAAGATGGTGCTCTTGATGCGCTTGGCCGCGGTGGACTCGGACTTCGGGTTGTAGACCTGCTCCGCTGACGGTTTAGTGGGAGCGGGTTGGGTGGGTGTTGCCATGGTTGTCATTTCGAATCACCGCTGTAGTGGACCCAGGACTTGGAGGTTTTGAAGAAGATCAGCGTAATGATGCCGACCACGATCACCAGGAGCCAGGCCATTGCCGAGGCGTAGCCCATCCGGAAGTCGCTGAAACCGCGCAAGTACAGGTAGAGGGTGTAGAAGAGGGTTGATCCGGCAGGGCCGCCTTCACCGTTGGAGATGATGTAGGCCGAAGCGAAGATCTGGAACGCGTGAATGGTTTCCATCAACAGGTTGAAGAAGATCACCGGGGAGAGCATGGGCCAGGTGATGTTCAGGAACTTGCGGACCGGCCCTGCACCGTCCATGGATGCTGCTTCGTAGAGGTCGGCGGGGATTTGTTTGAGGCCGGCCAGGAAGATCACCATGGGGGCACCGAACTGCCAGACGGTCAGCAGGATCATCATGGGCATGGTCATGGACGGGTTGCCCACCCAGCCGCCAAGGTTGATCCCGAAGAACGACAGGCCCTGGTCCACGGGACCGGAGTCACCGAACATCGCCTTCCAGACGATGGCAATGGACACGGACGCACCAATGAGCGACGGCGCGTAGAAGGCCGAGCGATAGAACCCCTGGCCCTTGCGCTTGCTGTTGAGCAACATGGCGATGGCCAATGCGGCGGCAAGTTTCAGTGGCGTACCGAAGCCCACATACTGCAGGGTCACTCCTACCGACTGCAGGAAACGCTCATCCTGGAAGAGGGTGGCGTAGTTGTCCAGGCCGATCCATTTTGGAGCTTCGAACAGGTTGTAGTTGGTGAAGGAAAGGTAGAGCGAGGAAATCATGGGGCCCACAGTCAGGGCGATGAATCCCAGCAGCCAGGGCAACAGGAACGTGTAGCCGGCGCGGGCATCCGCTCCACGCCGCCGCGACTTGCGCGGCTGCGGGGAAGCGGACGACGACGAGCGCCTGCTCAGTGTTGGGCTTTGAGTCACGAGATCAGTCCGTCAGTCGGGAAAGCCGGGATCAGGCGCATCCTGATCAGGCGTTCTGCTTGATAAGGTCTTCGGCTTCCTTGAACCATGCATCTGCTGCGCCGTCCAGGGTCAACTTGCCGTAGTTAAGATCGGAACTAACCCGCTTGAAGGAGGATTCAAGCGTGCCGAAACCGACGATGGGCGGCTCGGGGGCGTCCTTGAGGTACTTCTCGATGGACTTCTCGTAATCCACCACGAGCTTGTCAGTACCTTCGAACGTGGTTCCGTCGCGCTGGGTCTTCGACGCCGGGACACCGCGGGAGGTCTTGAAGATCTGGCCAACCTCAGGATCGTTGACCATGAAGTCGATAAAGCGGGCAGCGGCGTCCTTGTACTTGGTCTTGGCGCTGGCCACCATGAGCATGGAAGGCTTGAGGAAGAGGCCCAGGTTATCGGGGTCATCCGAGGGAACCGGCACCAGCTTCAGTTCCTTGGCGCCACTATCGCCGAGGTAACCGGCCATGAAGTTGTCCCAGGTGACCTCACTGGCGGTGACGTTTGATCCCATGGCGGACTTGGGAGCGAGCTGGGTAACCCGCTCTTCGGGAACCAGTGCAGGGGTACCGCGAAGCTCGGCGGTGGTGTTCCACCACTTCTTGAGGTCATCCTTGGTGAATCCGAGCTTGCCGTCATCGGTGAACGCCTGGATGTTGTTCTGCCGTAGCCAGATATTGAACATCCACCACACACCGGTGTAATCGGTGCCGCCGTACAGCGCTCCGTTGCCCTTCTGTCCTACCTCGGACATGAAGGTGTTGAACTCTTTGTACGTCCACTGGCCATCCGGCTCCGCAACACCCATGCTCTGGAGCTTGGCGGGATCGTAGTACACCGCGAAGGCATTGGTGCTGGTGGGGATGCCGTAGGTCTTGCCGCGGATCTGCCCCGAGGGAAGGAGCGACTTGTCAAAGGCGTCCGTGTTGATCTTTACGGTGCTCAGGTCAAGGAGCTGGTTCCGCTGGCCGTAGTCGCGAAGGTAGGAAAGGTCCCACTGCATGACGTCAGGCAAGCCACCACCGGCAGCTTCCGTGGCGCGCTTCTGCCAGTATCCGGCGAAGTCGGTGAAGTTGCCGTTGACCTTGATGTCCGGATTCTTGGACTCGAACAGGGCAATCGCCTTGCGGGTACGTTCTGCGCGGTCATCGTTGCCCCACCAGGTGTAGTTGATGGTGACGGGGTTGTCCGCGGAACCCGTCTGTCCTGCGGTTGAGGATTGGCCACAAGCGGAGAGGAAAGCGGCAGATGCAGTGCCGAGAGCCACCGTGGTGAGGAATTTCCTTCTGTCAATCATGAGAGCCTCCTTGCTCAGTTGGTGCAAGCTTCCAAGTTCTCTACAACGTGGCAGTGATCTCGCTTACACTCGTTCTGAATCGATACAATATCCCTATTCCGGAATCTGGGCAAGCGTTTTCCAAAGAACGCGTTTTCCCCGATACGCTGCACCTATACCCTCAGTACCAGCACGGCCAACCCGACGAAGGAGTCCTCTTGACCTCCCCCGAAACCCCAAACCGCCCATCCGTCTGGAGCAGACTCGACGGCCTCGCCTATGGTGGCGACTACAACCCGGAGCAGTGGCCCGAAGAGATCCGGCTCGAGGACATTGAGCTCATGAAGGAAGCGGGAGTCAACTTCCTGAGCGTTGGCATCTTCTCCTGGGGACTCCTGGAACCCACCGAAGGAAACTATGATTTCGGGTGGCTGGACGATGTGATGGACAACCTCCACGGAGCCGGAATCAAGGTTGCCCTGGCCACAGCCACTGCCTCTCCCCCGGCCTGGCTGGCCCGCAAATACCCGGAAATCCTCCCCGTCACTGCGGAAGGAGTCCGGCTGGAGCGTGGCTCGCGACGCCACTACACGCCGTCGTCGTCCGTGTACCGCAAGTACGCCACCGCCATGACGCGGGTGATCGCCGAACGCTACAAAAACCACCCGGCCCTGGCACTTTGGCACGTGGACAACGAACTTGGCTGCCACGTTGGTGAGTTCCACGGCGAGGAGGACGCCGCCGCTTTCCGCGCATGGCTGGAACGGCGATACGGTTCCATCGAAGCCCTCAACGAGGCGTGGGGAACGGCATTCTGGTCGCAGCACTATGCTTCGTTCGACGAGATCCTTCCGCCGGGCGCAGCTCCCACCACACTCAACCCCGGGCAGCAGCTGGACTTCGCGCGCTTCAACTCCTGGGTGTTCATTGACTACTACCGCGAACTGTTGGCCGTGATCCGCGAAGTCACCCCAGACGTCCCGGCAACCACCAACTTCATGGTTTCCAGCGCTACCAAGACGCTGGATTACTTCGATTGGTCCAAGGACATGGACGTTATTGCCAACGACCACTACCTCGTGGCCGCTGACCCGGAGCGGAACATCGAACTGGCGTTCAGCGCGGACCTGACCCGCGGCGTTTCGGGCGGCGAGCCGTGGATCCTCATGGAACACTCGACGTCGGCGGTCAACTGGCAGCCCCACAACCAGCCCAAGATGCCTGGCGAAATGCTCCGGAATTCACTGACGCACGTGGCGCGTGGCGCCGACGCCGTGATGTTCTTCCAGTGGCGGCAAAGCAAGGCCGGCTCGGAGAAGTTCCACTCCGCCATGGTTCCCCACGGCGGCCGCGACACGCAGGTATGGCGGAACGTGGTGGACCTCGGGGACGCGTTGACCAAGCTGGAACCCGTCAAGGGCTCGCGCGTGGAATCCCGCGTTGCGATCGTGTTCGACTATGAAGCCTGGTGGGCTTCTGAGCTGGACTCGCACCCCAACAATTCGCTGAAATACCTGGACACCATGCGGGCCTTCCACCGTTCGTTGTACCTGCGCGGCATTACCGCGGACTTCGTGCACCCGTCCGCGGACCTTTCCGGCTATGACCTCATCCTGGTATGCACTTTGTACGCCGTTACAGACGCGGATGCCGCTTCCATTGCTGCCGCGGCGGCTGCCGGCGCTACGGTGCTCATCAGCTACTTCAGTGGAATCGTTGACGAGCAGGATCACGTCCGGCTGGGCGGCTACCCGGGCGCTTTCCGCGAACTGCTGGGTATCCGGAGCGAGGAATTCCACCCGCTCTTCCCGGGCACCTCTGTCGCGTTGAGCGACGGAAAGATCGGGTCGGTGTGGAGCGAGCACGTCCACGCTGCCGCGGATACGGAAGTTCTTGCAACCTTCACCGACTTCCCGCTGGGCGATGTTCCGGCCCTGACCCGGCGCAGCGTGGGCACCGGTTCGGCCTGGTACCTCGCAACCCTCCCCGACGCCGACGGCATCGACGCCCTGACCGCCCGACTGGTGGACGAGGCCGGGGTGACATCGGCAACCGAGGCCTCCACCGGCGTCGAACTTGTCCGTCGACGCGGCGCTGACGGACGCAGCTTCCTGTTCGCCATCAATCACAGCCGGGAAGACGTCACCGTGAAGGCCGACGGCGGCGAACTGCTCAGCGGCGAACGCTTCACCGGCGTCGTACCCGCCGGAGCCGTGGCCGTGATCGCGGAAGACTGACCCAAGTAAGGGACAGCACATGTCGCAATGGGCCGCCAATACGACATGTGCTGTCCCCCAGTTGGGCGCGCACACGAAAAACCGCGCCCCGGCTGATCCTGGCGGACCAATCCGGGGCGCGGTTTCTGTTTCGACAAAGCTAGCTGATTGCGGACTTCATTTCGTCCACGGCCTTCTTGCCGGCTTCCTCTGTTGAAAGCCTTTCGAACAGGACTTCCGAGGTGTAACGCTTCACGATTTCCTGGATGGCACCGGCGCCCTTCGGGGGTGCGGCCGGTGCGTCACCGAGCTCTTCCTTGATTCCGGCGATGAAGTCCACCACCTTCACGTCTGCCTTGGCGAGCTTGGGTGCAATGGCGTCGCGTACTTCGGAGTTGGGGTAGACGCCGCGGTCTGCCAGAAGTGCCTCGCCGGCCTTGACGTTGTTGGTCAGGAAGTCGATGAACTTGGCCGTCTCTTCAGGGTGCTTGGTGCGCGAAGATGCGGACCAGAACTGGGAGGCCTTGTACCAAAGCTTGGCGTCATCTGCCTTGCCTGTCTTGGACGGGAAGCGCAGGATCTGCAGTTCGCCGCCGGCAGCCTTTTCAAGGGCAGGAAGCTGGTTGGACCACCAGAAGGCCAAGCCGTTCTTGCCGGTTGCCAGGCCGCTCTGGTCAAGCGGGGCTGCCTCGGCTTCAACAACCTCTGATGCGGAGGGGACCGCCTTCTTTTCGCTGAGTTCCTTCAGGAAAGCCCACCACTGCGCAATATCCGAGGGTTCGAAGCCAAGCTTGCCGTCCTCGGTGTAAAGGGACTTCCCGTTCTGACGCAGCCACACACCCAGCGAGGCTTCATCGGTGCCGTAGGCAGCAGCGCCGTACGTTCCCTTGGGCGACTTTGCAGTGACCTCCGCAGAGATGCGCTCGAAGTCTTCCCAGGTCCAGGTTTTGTCGTCAGGGATTGCGACGCCGGCAGCCTGGAAGACTGCCGGGTTGGCCAGGATGGTAGCTGCGTTGATGCCGGCGGCGATGCCGGTGAGGCCCTTCTCGCCCTTGCCCGCATCCAGGGCAGCGGCATCAAGCTTTGAAGTGTCAATGTCGTACTTGGACAGATCCAGCAGCGCGCCGCGGGTGGAGTACTCGGTGATGTACTTCTCGTCCATCTGGATGATGTCCGGAGCATCGTTGGCCGCAACCTGGGTAGCCAGCTTGTCCCAGTAGCCGCTCCAGTCGCCGTACTCGGGCTTGATCTTGATGTTGGGATTCTCGGCCTCGAAGGCAGCAATGGCAGCCTGCGTTACCTGGGCGCGCTTGTCGCCGCCCCACCATGCGAAGCGAAGCTCCACTTTTCCATCGGCGCTCTTCGCGTCGGACCCTCCGCCACCACCGCAGGCAGTGAGGGCGAGAACTGCTGCAGCTGTGGCTGCTACGAGGGCGGATGCGCGAAGCTTGCGCTTGGCCTTCGGCGCTGATGTGCGGGTTGGCGAGGCAGCTGCGAGGGCGACTGCTTCACCCTTTGGGTTTACCGGCACTGTTGTCTCCGATCTTCTTTGATCCTGATGCGAACTGAGAAAGCGTTTTCCCGTCGCGTTTATGATACAAGTCACAATCTTGTATTACAAGATGCTTACTTGTTCTAGTTGTTTTATTTGATACCTGTGGTGGCGATGCCCTTGATGAGGAACCGCTGGCCGAAGAGGAACACCAGGAACACCGGGAGCAGGGACACGATGGACATGGCAAAGAGCGATCCCCAGCTGGTGGCCGACTGCGAGTCCACAAAGGCGCGCAGCGCTACCGGAACGGTGAACATATCCGGGTCCGTGAGGTAAATCAGTGCGCCGAAGAAGTCGTTCCATGTCCAGATGAACGTGAAAATGGTGGTGGTGGCCAGCGCCGGAACCATCAGGGGCAGGATCACGCGGAGGAAGATCCTGGGGTGGCCGGCGCCGTCAATGCGCGCAGCTTCGTCAAGATCCTTGGGAATACCGCGAATGAACTGAACCATCAGGAACACGAAGAACGCGTCCGTTGCCAGCAGCTTGGGCACAATCAGCGGCCAGAACGTGTTGACCCAGCCGATCTGCGAGAACAGGATGTACTGCGGCACAATCACCACGTGGAACGGAAGCATGATGGTCAGCAGCATGATGCCGAAGAAGATCTTTTTGCCGCTGAACTGCAAGCGGGCGAAAGCGTAGGCGGCCATGGAGCAGGAGATCAGGTTTCCGAGAATCGAGCCGAGGACAACGATCGCGGAGTTGATCATGTAGTGCCCGAACGGGTGCGTCAGGGCGGACCAACCATCGGTGTAATTGCTCATTTCCAGGCTCTCCAGCCACAGGCCGGGTTCGCGGAAGATGAGGTCGTTGGGCCGAAGTGAGGAAACCACCATCCACAGCAGCGGATAGATCATCACCGCACCAACAAGGATCAGGATGGCGTGTTTGATCAGGCCTTTGATGCGGGCGCTGCGGCTGAAGGCCAGGCTGCCGCGTGACTCGCGGCGTCGCGGGCTCTTGCCGTCCTTACCGGACTTGCCTGAGGAGGAACCGGACGCGGCGGGAAGGGTCTGGAGTTTAGTCATCGTAGAACACCCAATACTTTGAAGCGATGAAGTTGATGGCGGTGAAGACGCCGATGATGACCAGCAGGAACCAGGCCATCGCTGAGGCGTAGCCCATATCAAACTGGCCGAAGCCCTTTTGGTAGAGGTACAGGGTGAAGAACATGGTGGAGTCGGACGGACCGCCATTGCCGCCGGAGACGATGAACGCCTGGGTGAACGACTGGAAGGATCCGATGATCTGAAGCACCAGGTTGAAGAAGATGATGGGGCTCAGCATCGGCAGGGTGATCCGCCAGAACTGCTGAAGGGTAGTTGCGCCATCCACCTTGGCTGCCTCGTAGTACATCACCGGGATCTGGCGAAGGCCGGCCAGGAAGATGATCATGGGGCTGCCGAAGGTCCAGACGTGCAGCAGGATGATGGAGCCAAGGGCGGTGTTGGGGTCAGAAATCCAGCCCGGCCCTTCGATGCCAACCATTGCCAGTACTTGGTTTACCAGGCCGGTGGTGCCGAAGATCTGCTTCCACAGGATGGCAACTGCTACTGAGCCGCCCAGCAGGGAGGGCAAGTAGAAGATGGAGCGGTAGAACGGAAGGCCGCGCAAGCCCTTGTCCAGGACCAGGGCGATCAGCAGGGCCACGCCCAACTGGAGGGGCACACCCACCAGCACGTAGGTGAACGTGACGCGGAGGGAGTTGTGGAGGCGGGCATCGCCGAACATGCGGATGAAGTTATCCAGGCCCACCCATTCAGGAGGCTGGAGGAGGTTGTAGTCCGTGAAGGAAAGGTACAAGGACATCAGCATGGGTCCCACGGTGATCACGGCAAGACCGATCAGCCATGGAAGGAGGAAAATGTAGGCGGCTTTGTTGTCGCGACCGTTCGCCTTCTTCTCTTCTTTGCTCATGGGACCCTTGCGCCGGGTCATTGTGGAGAGTTCGCCTATAGCGCTCATTGCTTCCCCCTCGCCGGAGCGCGAACGCCTTGCGGCGTCCCCGTGCGTAGTACAGCGGCCATGTGGTCTCCTTTGGTCATCGTGGCCATCCACGGAAGTTCGAGTCTGGTTGGTACTTGCCGTCCGGAACGCCGTCCATCTACTGGCGCTACCCGTGAATTGCCAGGATTGCGGTCCGGACGTTCAGCGGCTCCGTATCAAAGTAAACGTTTTCTTGACCCTTGTACAGCCTTTTGCTAATTTTTGAGAAAGCGTTTTCTTAGGAAGTCGCCTCACCTTGTTTTTCCACGCTGACGAAGCCCGGCGTGCGCTGCAGCATTCGATAAGGCAGGACACTATTGTTCCCCACCCACCCCGCCTGCCATGACCAGCGCTGACATGGCAGCATCGCTCACCCGACCCAGCGCGCTGGCTGGCTATGAGGATTGGCCGGCCTACGTTGCCCGGCACAGGCTCACTGCTGATTTCACTGCTGACTCCGTGAAGACCAGCCAACTTGCTGACACACTTGGCGTGCCCGCCGTAACACCGGACCTTGAGTACTCGGTGCTCTCAGAATCGGAGCACGACGGCGTCATCACCTCTCACTTGCAGTGGCAGTTGGGCTTCGGCCCGGCCACCTCCGCCTGGTTGGTGCGACCAGCCTGCACCACAGGCCCGCTTCCCGGGCTCCTCGCCCTTCACTGCCATGGCGGGATCAAGGCTTACGGCGCTGAGCGGCTTGTGCGGTTCGCTCACGAATCGGCCCCCTACGAATCGGACCCCTACATATCGGACCATGACGACGGCGGCGCCCCCGGTTCTCCTGCAAGGAACCTGCCGCCCTTGGACGTCAGGGCAAAACTTTACGGCGGCCGGGCCCTCGCCACGTGGCTGGCTCAAGAGGGCTTCGCCGTCCTTGCCCACGACACCTTCATGTGGGGCAGCCGCCGCTTCGGACTCGATCCCCTTCCCTGGCGGACTGCCAACGCCGTGGACGGCCAGCAGGCACTACGGCGGGAGGCCGGCGTCGAACTTTCCGCAGCGGAACAGTATGAGGCAGCGGCTGCCGCTCACGAGGAAACCGTGGCGAAAGCCGCAACGCTCATAGGCACCACCGTTGCCGGGACCGTGGCGCATGACGACCTCGCGGCCTTGGGTGTCCTTGCGTCGCTGCCTGGCGTGGATGCGGATCGGCTCGGTTGCCTGGGCTTCTCCGGCGGCGGCGGACGGGCGCTGGTGCTCGCCGCCCTCAGCCCGCTGATCCGCAGCTACGTGGTCACGTGCATGATGACCACATTCGGATCACTCCTGCCTGCGTACCTGGACGCCCACTCGTGGCTGCTGCACTCCCCCGGCCTGGCGAGGTTGGGTGACTGGCCGGACCTGGCCGTCCGTTCAACAGCTGAAAGGGTGCTGGTCCAGTACGCCCTGGACGATCCCCTCTTCCCGGAGCAAGGAATGCGCGAAGCCCATCAGCATCTGGTGAAGGACATCCCCGGCCGCTACACCGGCAGTTTTTGGCAGGAACCCCACATCTTCACCCACGCCATGCAGGACGAGGCCGCCGCGTTCCTCGCCTCCGCGTTGCAGCCCCGCAATCCCACCCATACCCACGCACCTGATCCCGCTAGGACAGCCCCATGACACAACCCTTGACCGCCGCCGCCACGGAGGGCAATGCCCGGCTCCCCCGCATAGCGCTGGTGGGCGTGCATGGCTTCGGCGAACGACACCTGGAAAACCTTGGCCGACTCAGTGCCACCGGTGCTTTGGAACTGGTGGCCGTCGCCGATCCGCATCCCCCGGCAAAGGGAGCCCTTGGCCCGGATGTGAACGTCTTCGCTTCCCTTGAGGAGCTCCTGGCTGGAGGCAGCGCCCCGGACGTGGTGATCATCTCCACGCCCATCCAAACCCATGCACCGCTTGCTCTCGCTGCCCTCAAATCAGGGGCGCACGTGTACTTGGAAAAGCCGCCGGTGGCTTCCATGGCGCAATTCGAGGACCTCCTGGCGGCCGCTGCGAGCGCCGGTCGTCTGGTGCAGGTGGGCTTCCAGAGCCTGGGTTCACTGGCCCTGCCCGCGATCGAAGCCATGGTGGCTTCCGGTGAGATAGGCGATGTCCGCGGCATCAGCGCCACGGGGCAGTGGTTGCGGAACAAGGCGTACTTCAAACGGTCCCGATGGGCCGGCAGGCGCAGCCTGAACGGGACGGATGTGGTGGACGGAGTGGCCACCAACGCCTTGGCTCACGCTGTGGCCACCGGCCTGAGACTGGCCGGTGCGCGGACTGTAGCGGACGTTGAATCCGTGGAGACGGACCTGTACCGCGCCAACGACACCGAAAGTGACGACACGTCCGTGGTGCGGGTCCGGATTGCGGGCGGCACTGGATTTGGCGGCGGCACTGGGTCCGCGGGAAGCACAGTCTTGACGTGCGCCTTGACGCTGTGTGCCCCCGCGCAGTCCGCGCCGTCGGTTACCGTCTACGGGACGCTCGGGCAGCTCACGCTCTTTTACACGGAGGACCGCCTGGAGATCACCTCTCCGCAGGGCACCCGGACGGAGACGTTCGGGCGGACCGACCTCTTGGAGAACCTGCTGGCTGCCCGCACGGAGGACGATCTTCTCAGCCCGTTGTCCGGATCGGGTGCGTACGTCTCCGTATTGGAAGCGATCCGCACAGCAGAGGCACCCCGGCAGATCCCCCCGGAGTTCATCACATGGGAAGGGGAAGGCGACGCAGCCCACCCCGTGGTTCATGGGATCGATTCGCTGATCCGCCGGGCAGCTTTGGGGCAGGCAACTTTCGCTGAGCTGGGTGCACCCTGGACTGTCTCCGGCGAGCCCAGCCTGAACACCAACGGAACTCTGGACATTAACGGCATAACCGTGGCTACCCTCCAGAACGGTTCCCGGATCCGGCCCGCATCCTCGCCGCGGCCTTACCTGCACCCTGTACGCACCCTCGCGGGAACAGTAGTCACGGACCACATCCCGGAAGACCACGTCTGGCATTTGGGAGTGGGCGTGGCCCTCCAGGACGTTGACGGAATCAATTTCTGGGGCGGCCGGACCTACACCCGGGATGCCGGGGCATACGTGTGGCGCAAGGATCACGGCAGGATCGTCACGGAATCCGCAGAGCACCATGACGGGCACAGGCGCGAACAGCTGAGCTGGCTCGGTCCTGACGGCACACCGGTACTCCGCGAACAGCGCGAGTGGCGCTGGTCCGCCGTCGGGCCTTCAGGGTGGAAGCTGACCCTGGACTTTACCTTGGCGTCAGCCACGGGACGACCGGTGCTGTTGGCTAGCCCCGGCTCCAACGGGCGTCCGCAAGGCGGTTACGGCGGCTTCTTTTGGCGGCTCCCCAAGGTTGGCGACGCCACCATCTGGACACCTGAGGCACGCGGCGAGGACGCGGTACACGGGACCGTGGCGCCCTGGCTGGCTTGGTCCGGAACGTTCGACGCCGGAACAACCGGCCCAGCCAGTGTCGCCGGCGACCCCGGGCTGGGGCACCCGGCAACCCTGGTGTTCCTGGCCTCACCGCAGGCGCCTGACCCGTGGTTTGTCCGGCATTCTGGGTACCCGGGGGTCGGGCTGTCCTTGGCTTGGGACGCCCCGGTGACCACCGAGCCGGGCCGCCCTGTCCACAGGACCGTGACCGTCCTCGTCATGGATGGCTTCCTGGCAACACAAGACATTGAACAACTCATCACAACTTTGGGGGAACCGGCATGACAACGCCTACTCAATTCACGCCGGCTCTGACTGCGGTCACTGTACCCCGTCCACTCACAGCACCCGGCAACGTGGCCGACCGCGCAGTGAAGCGCCAGCGGGTGCTGGACATCATGGACGCCGCCGGCCGGGAGTCGCTGTTGCTGACTTCCAACACGGCCCTGACTTGGTACTTGGACGGCAGCCGCGTGCACATCAGCCTGGCCGGCGACCCCATCGCGGCCCTCTTGGTGGACCGCTCCGGTGACCACTTGGTGACGTTCAACAACGAGGCCGGACGGATCGCAGCGGAGGAGCTCCCGGACGGCGTCAGCCTGGACAGTGTTCCGTGGAACGGCCAGTTGCATGCCTTCGCAGCAGGGATGGCCGTTGACGGCGACCCCTTGGTGGAAGCGGCCGTCACCGCAGAACTGCGGGCAGCCCGCCAGCAGCTCCTGCCCGGCGAGACGGCCCGTTACGCCGAGCTTTCCGCCGACGCCGCAGCCGCCATGACCGATGTCCTCACTGCGGCGACGCCGGAAACCACGGAATTCCAGCTCGTCTCGGAACTGGCCGCACGGATTGTTTCAGTGGGCGCCGAGCCGCTGGTCCTGCTCTGCAACGGAGCTTCCCGCAGCGATTTCCGCCATCCGCTGGCCACGCACTCCCCTATCGGGCGCCGCGCCATGGCTGTGGTGTGTGCCCGCCGGAACGGTTTGGTTGCCAACGTCACCAGGTGGATAGCGTTCGACGCCGGAACTCCCCAAGAGCTCGACGCCGAAGCCCGGATCGCCGCAGTTGAGGCCGACATCTTCCGCGCCACCGTTCCGGGTGCCCGGCTCAATGACATCTTCGCCGAGATTAAGCAGGCTTACGCCCGGCACGGTTTCGGCGAGGACCAGTGGACGCTCCACCACCAAGGCGGGCCGGCCGGTTATGCAGGCCGCGATCCCCGGGTCACCGCAGACGTCACGGATACGGTGGTGCTGAACCAGCCCTTCACGTGGAACCCGTCCGGTCCCGGAGTGAAGATCGAGGACACCGTGCTGCTCACGGATTCCGGCTTGCGGGTCCTGACCACTGACGACCGTTGGCCCACCACCCAAGTGGACGGTCGTCGTCGTCCGCTGACGCTTCGCCCGTAGCGCCGGGCCGCCCGCACTAACCCGACTCAAACGAAAGGGGCGGGGTCACCGTGATGGTGACCCCGCCCCTTTTTCGTGTGCGCCTACCCAAGTAGGGGACAGTAAACGTCGCAATGAGGGCTCATACCGACGGTTACTGTCCCCTAGTTGGGTAAGCGGGGGTGGGTAAGCGGGGGT
>NZ_LR732912.1:606002-790289 GCF_902506065.1 Arthrobacter sp. 9V | reverse complement strand
ACCGGACGACACCATGCGGTTGATCGTGTTGTCGACGGGGAAGTTGTCCCGCATCTCCTGTGCGATCTCGTTGGTGGCCTCGGTCCAGATCTTGATCAGGTCGGCGCGACGCTCGGAGTCGGTGATCAGACCCTTGTCGAACTCGCCCTGCACCTTGGCGGCCTGGATCTCGTAGCCCGCGATGATCTCCTTCTTGCGAGGAGGCGTCACGACGTCCGACAGGGCGACGGTCACACCGGAGCGGGTGCCCCAGTAGAAGCCGGCGTCCTTGATCCGGTCCAGCGCAGCGGCCGTCTCGGTCTTGGAGTAGCGCTCGGCGAGGTCGTTGACGATCGCGGAGAGCACACCCTTGTCGGTGACCTTCTGGACGAACGGGTAGTTCGCCGGCAGGGTCTCGTTGAAGAGCGCACGGCCCAGGGTCGTCTCGAGCAGCAGCGTGTCGCCCTGCTCGTAGCCCTCGGGGGCTTCACCCTCGGCGAAGTGGACACCCGTCATGCGGATCTTCACCTTCGCGTTGAGGTGCAGCGTGTGCTGGTCGTTCGCCAGGATCGCCTCGGCCACCGACGAGAACGCACGGCCCTCGCCCACGGCGCCCTCGCGGACGGTCGTGAGGTGGTGCAGACCGATGATCATGTCCTGTGCGGGCAGGGTCACCGGGCGGCCGTCGGACGGCTTCAGGATGTTGTTCGAGGCGAGCATCAGGATGCGTGCCTCGGCCTGGGCCTCGACCGACAGCGGCAGGTGCACGGCCATCTGGTCACCGTCGAAGTCCGCGTTGAACGCAGCACAGACGAGCGGGTGGAGCTGGATGGCCTTGCCCTCGACGAGCTGCGGCTCGAACGCCTGGATGCCCAGACGGTGCAGCGTCGGCGCACGGTTCAGCAGGACGGGGCGCTCGCGGATGATCTCCTCGAGCACGTCCCACACCTGCGGACGCGAACGCTCGACCATGCGCTTGGCCGACTTGATGTTCTGCGCGTGCGACAGGTCGATCAGGCGCTTGATGACGAACGGCTTGAAGAGCTCCAGCGCCATCTGCTTGGGCAGACCACACTGGTGCAGCTTCAGCTGCGGGCCGACGATGATGACCGAACGGCCCGAGTAGTCGACACGCTTGCCGAGCAGGTTCTGGCGGAAACGACCCTGCTTGCCCTTGAGCATGTCGCTCAGGGACTTCAGAGGACGGTTACCCGGACCCGTGACGGGGCGGCCACGACGACCGTTGTCGAAGAGGCTGTCAACAGCTTCCTGAAGNCGCCCAGTTCAACCGTGAGCGCATCCCGGAGCGTGTCGTGCACGCCAAGGGCGGCGGCGCCTTCGGCACCTTCACCGTCACGCAGGACGTCTCGCGCTTCACCCGTGCCGCGTTCCTGCAGCCCGGGCAGACCACCGAGATGCTCGCCCGGTTCTCGAGCGTCGCCGGTGAGCAGGGCTCGCCCGACACCTGGCGCGACCCCCGCGGCTTCGCGCTGAAGTTCTACACGTCCGAGGGCAACTACGACCTCGTCGGCAACAACACCCCGGTGTTCTTCATCCGCGACGGCATCAAGTTCCCGGACTTCATCCGTTCGCAGAAGCGTCTGCCCGGCTCGCACCTGCGCGACCACGACATGCAGTGGGACTTCTGGACCCTGTCGCCCGAGTCGGCGCACCAGGTCACGTGGCTGATGGGCGACCGCGGTCTGCCGGCGAGCTGGCGTGAGATGGACGGCTTCGGCTCGCACACCTACCAGTGGATCAACGCCGACGGCGAGCGCTTCTGGGTGAAGTACCACTTCATCACCGAGCAGGGCCACAAGACCCTGACGCAGGAGGACGCCGACCGCATCGCCGGTGAGGACGCGGACTTCCACATCCGTGACCTGCACGCCGCGATCGAGCGTCGGGACTTCCCGCGCTGGACCCTCAAGGTGCAGGTCATGCCGTACGAGGACGCCGCGACCTACCGCTTCAACCCGTTCGACCTGACGAAGGTGTGGCCGCACGCGGACTACCCGCTCATCGAGGTCGGCACGATGGCACCTAGTTGGGTAAGCGGGGGGGGGTAAGCGGGGGTGGGTTAGCCGAGGGTTAGGACCCCGTCCACACGCCGGGGAATTCCCAGCGGGTTGGCGTCGTGCAGGGCCGGGTGCAGGACAGTCTCCGGAGCGTCCTGGTAAGCCACCGGACGCTGGAACCGGCGCACTGCAGTGGCGCCCACGGAGGTGAACAGGGACGTGGTGGCCGGGTAGGGGCCACCGTGCTGCTGTGCCCAGTTCACGGCGACGCCCGTGGGCCAGCCATCGAACAGAACCCGTCCGGCCAAGCCGCTGAGCTGATCCACGAGGGCGGAAACGTCTTCACCGGGCTGGGCGTGCACGGTGCCCGTCAGACTGCCCGGGACCTTCGCCAGGGCCGCGGACAGTTCTTCCTGGTTGGCATACTCAATCAGCAAGGTGGTGGGGCCGAAGCACTCCTCCAGCAGTTCGTCCGGGCGTTCCAGCACGTTGGCAGCGCTGGTGGAGAACACCACGGGCGCGGCGCCGTCGGCCAGGCTGTCCTGCTGCACCGTGCCACTAACGACGGCGACACCCGGCTGATCGGCCACGTTCCGCAGCCCGTCCGGATAGGCCTCGGCGATGCGCTCGGTGAGCATGGCAGCGGTGGGCTTGCCCTTGCTGGCCTCAGCGAGGTGTGACGCGAAGTCCGTGCCGGCCGGGATGAACACGAGCCCCGGCTTGGTGCAGAACTGGCCTGCACCCATGGTGAACGAGCCCGCCAGGCCTGCGGCGAGTTGCTGTCCACGTTCCGCGAGTGCGTCCGCCGTGATCACCACGGGGTTCAGGCTGCCGAGCTCTCCGTAAAACGGGATGGGCTCCGGCCGGGAGGCCGCGAGATCGAACAATGCGCGTCCGCCCGGAATGGATCCGGTGAAGCCCACGGCCTTGATGGCAGGATCCTGAACCAGGGCGGTGCCGGCCTCGCGGCCACTGACCAACGCAAAGATTCCTTCAGGAGCCCCGGCCTTGGCCAGTGCTTCGCTGACGATCTCGGCGGTGCGCTCAGAGAGCCGGATATGTCCCGAGTGCGCTTTGACCACTACCGGGCAACCCACAGCCAAGGCGGACGCGGTATCGCCACCGGCTACGGAGAAAGCGAATGGAAAGTTCGACGCCGAGAACACCGCTACCGGGCCAATCGGACGCAGGATGCGGCGAAGGTCGGGCTTGGGCGGGGTGGCCGTGGGGTCAGCGTGATCAATGACGGCTTCCAGGTACGAGCCCTCGGTGATCACGTTCGCGAACAGGCGCAACTGCCCGCTGGTCCTCGCTACTTCGCCCGTGAGCCGGACAGTGCCCAGGCTCGTCTCCGAATCGGCGATCGCCACCAGTTCGGTGACGTTGGCGTCCAAGGAGTCGGCGACGGCGGTCAGCCAGGCGGCGCGCTCGGCGTCGGATGCTGCTGCAGTCACCTTGGCCGCTTCCGTGGCTGCTGCGGTGATGGCTGTCAGGTCAAGAGTTGCTGTACTCAATGCAGTTTCCTTTGCTGTCGGGGACGGCGATTTCGGGGCCAGCGCTCTCTGGGACGCCACTCTCTGGGACGGCGCTCTCAATTGCGGGCAGTTGTGCAGCCTTTCCGGCGAATTCGAAGCCAAGCCCGGGACGGTCTGTGCTGCTGAGACGGCTTTTGCCGGTGCTGTTGCTGATCTTCACCGGCGAGGGCCCGGCCAGGATGCCGAGCTGCTCGAAGGACGCATCTTCCACGTCCTCCACGCTCACGGCGTCGGCAAGGGTGAGTGCCAGCTGCCCGGAGAGTTCCGGGAGCAGGTGTGGCGCCACCCTGATGCTGTTGGCGCGGGCCAACTCAACGATCCTCCGGAAGGGGGTGATGCCGCCCACGCGGACAATGTTGGGCTGGATGATGTCCACGGCCTCGGCTTCGATGAAGTCGCGGAACCGGTAGATGGTGTGGACGTTCTCACCCAGGGCGATGGGCACGGGCGAGTGCTTGCGCAGCCGCCGGTAGGCCCAGAGGTCGTCGGCACGGAGTGGTTCTTCGAGCCATTCCAACCCGTATTCCCCCAAAACTTCCAGGGCACGGAACGTATGGGCGAGGTCCCAACGCTGGTTGGCATCGATCATGAGCAAGCGGTCCGGGCCAATGACTTGCCGGACAGCGGCAACCCGTTCGGCGTCTTCCCGGAGCTCGGCTTTGCCCACCTTGATCTTCACGGCGTTATGCCCCGCGGCAACCCATCGCCGGGCCTGCTCCACCAGCTGCTCCAGGCTGTAATGCAGGTTCACACCGGAGCCATAGACCTCCACGGAATCGTGTCGCCGGCCAAGAAGTCCTGTCACGGACGTGCCCGCCTGCCATGCCTTCAAGTCCCACAGGGCCAGGTCCACTCCGGCCATGGCAATGGTGGTGAGGCCTCCCCCGCCTGCCTCGTGCAGCCGCTTCCAGAGCTGATCCCACACGATCTCCGGGTTGGCTTCCAAACCCGCAATGAACGGCGCGATGTCATGTTCCAGGAGAGCCTTCACTGCCTGTGGACCAATGGTGGGTGTCCACGAGAAACCGTGGCCCGTGCCGCCGTCGTCGGTGGTTAGTTCGGTGACAATGACGTGGTTCTCTGGCGCCTCAGCACCCCAGCTGCGCAGCAGCGGGACCGTGATCAGCCGGGTGGTGAGGCCCGTGATGCGGGCCGGCATCAGCTGCCGGCCAGCTCGTGGCCCTTGGCCAGGATGGACTTGAGCTCCAGCAGTTGTTCCTCGGAAGGGTCCACCAGGGGCGGACGAACCGGGCCCACCGGCAAGCCGGCCAGGCGAAGCCCGGCCTTGATGAGGGAGACACCGAAGCCCGGGGTCTGGTCGCGGAGACGGACCAGCGGAGCGTAGAAGCCCTCAAGGAGCGCGTTGCGGCGGTCTTCATCGCCGGAGACGTACGCGTCGTAGTAGGCCTTGGCGATTTCCGGTGCCATGGCAAACGCAGCGGAGGAATAGAGGGGTATGCCAAGGCCGCGGTACGCGCCCTGGGTCAGCTCTGCGGTCAGCAGGCCATTGAAGAGTGCGAAGTCGGTGCGCCCGCTGGCGTTGATCGCGGAGACGATTTCCTGGGCCAGGCCCACATCGCCGATTCCGTCCTTGAAGCCCACCACCTTCGGGTTGGCGGTAAGACGGGTGATGGCATCGGCAGTGAACTTGGCCGTGCCGCGGTGGTACACGATCACCGGCAGGCTGCTTGCCGCGGCGATAGCTTCCACGTAGGCCACCACACCGTCGGTGGGCCCGGTGACCAGGTACGGCGGGAGCACCAGCAACGCATCCGCACCGGCTTCCTCAGCCACCTTCCCAGCCGCGATTGCGTGGCCCAAAGGTCCGCCGGCACCTGAGACCACAGGAACGGCTCCCGCAACGGCCTCGACGGCGGCAGTCACCACAGTGCGGATCTCATCGATGGAGAGCGCATGGAATTCGCCGGTGCCGCACGCGGGGAACACGCCGCCCGGACCGAACGGCAGCCGGGAAGTGATGTGCTCCTTCAGCAACGCAACATCCACGGTGCCGTCTTCAGCGAAGGGGGTGACGGGAAAGAATAGTACGCCGTCAAAGTTCATGGTGTCTCCTTGGTTGCTCCCGCCGGGACCAGGCCGGCGTGGATCTCGTCATTGAGTGCTGCTTGTTCGCTTGATGCTGTGTCTTCGCCCTCGAACGGCGGCGTAAGTTCAGTACGCCAAGTGCGCTTCGGTTCCCAACCCAGCAGCTCACGGGCTTTGTCGATGGAGAACGCCGGGCTGGTGCCGGTCAGGTGTGCGGTGAGGGGCGCGCTGCCGGGCAGGAACCGCGGGAACAACTCAGCCAGGGGTGCAGTAGCCAAAGCATCCTTCGCACCTACAAAGAACACCTCGCCGTTGGGGATGGAATGCATCTTCTCCAACAACACGTCAAGGAAGCCGGCCACATCCCGCGCATCCACATAGTTGAAGAGGGCCGGCGCGGACAGTGCCGGATCCTGCAGCCGATCCCGGACCGTATGTCCCTGCTGCGTCAACGCCCCCTCCCACTCCTCCGGGGAAATCACATAGCACGGACGGAACGCCGCGTACCTGATCCTGGTGCCCTGCGCTGCAGCGAACATCTGCACGGTCTGCTCGGCGATCAGCTTGGACAGCGCGTACGCGTTCCACGGCTTGGGCGGCGTCTGCTCGTTCAGAGGGAACGACGGCGGCAACCAACCCGCCGGTGAACCATAGCCAAGGGCGGTGGGACTGGACGCCGTCACGATCTTCGGAACACCGGCGTCGGTGGCCGCACTGACCACCGCATAGGCGAGGCGGGTGTTCGTGCTGAATATGACATCCTCGGGTGCGCTGAAAGGCACCGCAATAGCAGCGAGGTGGATCACGGCGTCGGGCGCTGTTTCGCGGATCAGCCGCTCCGCTTCCCCCGGCGCCAGAAGATCGGCGGTGTGCTGTTCCGCCCCCGCCGGCAGCTGCCCTGCCGGAATGGCGTCGCGGTCAACCGAAATCACCGTGTGCCCCGCCTCGGCGAGACCGGCCACTACGCTGCGGCCGAGCCGGCCGGAACCGCCGGTGACAAAAATCCTGCTCATGGTCTTTTCCTTGCTCGGGTAGTGGACGGTCACGCCTGGCCGCGGCTGAGATCGGCGCCGAGGCCAAGCTCACTGATGCGGACGGGAAGGTCAGTATCCAGGGACTTGTTTCCAGCGATGCCCACAGACACCGAGCGGAGGCCGTCAATATAGCCGGACGGACGGCCCAGCGGATCAACACCCGGGCCGTTGAAAAGATCCGAAAGAAGCAGGTTGTCACCGCCGCCATGGCCCCCTTCCCCATTGATGATGGGAACTTCATAGGCCGCTTCCCAGTGGCGCTGAACCACCAGGCGCTCGCCGTTCCGGCGCACGGCGTCCTCTTCCTCAATGGGAGTGGCGCTCGGATCCACCACGGTTTTCTTGTCCGTGCTGGTCTCGACGGCGGCACGTTCCACCACCTCGAGCTCGGCCCGGCCTTCAGTGCCGTTGACGGTGACGCGGTAGCCTTCCCACGGGCTGTGGGCGTTCAGGGAGTAGCTCAGGGTGGAACCACCCTGATAGTCCACTACCAGCGCGAGGTTGTCCTCAATGGTGATGCCTTCGGTAAAGACGTCCTGGTCCCGGATGTAGCCATCGAACTTCTCGTTATCCAGGTACAGGGCTTTCAGGCGCTCGTCTTCACGCATGTCCAAGCGGAACGGATCGTGCTCAAGGCCGTCTACGGTTCCGCGTTCCGGACGCGCGCCCAGGCCACGCTCGGCGGCGTTCTTGTCGCCGTAGAAGCGCAGGCCGCCGGACGCGAAAACACGCTCCGGAACATCATTGATCCACCAGTTGACCAGGTCGAAGTGGTGGGAAGCCTTGTGGATGAGCAGGCCGCCGGAGTTCTTCTTTTCGCGGTGCCAGCGGCGGAAGTAGTCAGCGCCGTGCACAGTATCGAGCACCCAGCTGAAGTCCACGGACGTGACCTTGCCGATCACGCCATTCTGGATGATTTCCTTGAGTGCACTGTTGCGCGGTGAGTAGCGGTAGTTGAACGTCACCACCACGTTTTTGCCGGTCTTCGCCACGGCCTCGGTGATGCGGCGGCAACCCTCCACATCAATGGTCAGCGGCTTTTCAACCACGACGTCGGCACCCGCCTCGAGCGCTTCAACGATGTAGTCCGCGTGGGTGTAGTCGGGCGTCGTGACGATGACTCGCTCAATGCCGTTGGCCTGGATGAAGTTGGTGAGTTCCCCCGGCGCGAAGGAAGCTACCGGTTCTGTTCCGCCGAGCTCCTTGATTAGGTCCTGGTAGAAGTCCACCCGGCCCTGATTGACGTCGGAGAGCGCAACAAGTTCAGCAACGTCTGCGTGCTGCCCATAGATGGCCCGGATGTACATCTCCGAGCGACCCCCGGTTCCAATGAGGGCAATCCGGGTCCGGTGTGGGCGTTCAGTCCGGACCGTGGGTGTGGCGGATTCGGTCCGGGTCTCGGCTGAGTCGACGTTGACCATGTTGGCCATGAGAGATGCCCCTTTCAGAAAGGCAGGAGTGAACCGCTTGACGGCCCGGCTTCGTATGGGAAGAATCATGAGAAAGCGTTTTCTCAGAGCGTTATAAGCTTTGTATCAAGACTCTGGTGGTCACGTCAACCACTGCTCCAACGACGGAGCATTCGGGGGGCGGGCAATGGGAAGGGGCCACATGGCACGCAGGAACACCAACAGGCGCGTCGGCATAGCCGATGTTGCAGAGAAGGCGGGCGTTTCACACGCCACGGTCTCCCGCGTCATGAACGGTAATGCCGCCGTGGATCCCGGCATCGCTGCACGGGTTCGAGCCGCCGCTGTCGAATTGAAGTACCAGCCCAATCCCGTGGGGCGCAGCCTTGCACTCGGCAAGACAGACACAATCGGGATAGTGGTTCCGGACCTGGCCAACCCCACTTTTCAGGCCATCCTCCGCGGCCTCAGCATCGCCGCGGCCCAAGATGGCTACCGCGTCCTCATTGCTGATTCCTCGGAAGTTACCAGCGAGGAAGCCATCCTCGCCGGCGAGGCCAGGCGCCGTTGTGATGGCGTGGTGCTCTGCGCTCCACGCATGAGCGATGCCGAGCTGGAAGAGCTGGCACCCACCCTGCACCCGCTGGTTTTGATCAACCGGACCACCATCGCCACCAACACTCCGAGCCTGAGCGTGGACTACGGGCAGGGCATCCAGGAGCTCGCCCGGCATCTGGTCACCCTTGGCCACCGCCGCCTGGTGTTCCTCTCCGGCCCCGAGCACAGTGCGTCCAACCGCCAACGCCTTGTTGGCCTGGACCAGTTCCGGACGGAACACCCGGAAATCGAGTTGCAGATGCTTTACGGCGGCTCCAACTTCGACTCCGGCCACGAATCCACTGAAGCCATCATTTCCAGTGGTGCCACCGGAGTCCTGGCCTTCAATGACCTCGTGGCCATGGGCTTGCTCAGCGGTCTGCACGAGCGTGGGATCCGCGTCCCGGAGGACATCTCCGTGACGGGCTTCGACGACATCCCGTTCGCCAAATACACCACTCCCCCGCTGACCACGGCAGCGGTGCCCATCAACGAGCTTGGAAGCCTGGCCTGGCGGAGGATGCGGGAACAGATTCAGCAGGCCGGCGAAGCTGCCACCCAGGCGCAGGATGAGTTCTCCCCCAGGGTGGAGATCCGCAAGAGCACCGGGGCGCCGGCCCTCAAGCACGCGAGTTGACACTTAATGCCAATGTTCCGCGTGAACATTGGCATTAAGTGTCACTTCGGCGAGGGATTCGAGCCCACTCCGGCTTCTTTGTAGAAGCCCTGAATGTGCGCGGCAACAAGCTCAGCTGCCTTGGCGCCGTCGTGACTGTTCACGGCGGCGAGGATGGCGCGGTGCTCAGCCCGAAGCCTGGTGGATGTCGCGTTCCAGTCGGGGAGATTTCCCGTGAGCTCACCCGCGTAATTCTCGATCGCACCCCGGAGTGAAGCCATCATGGCGCTCACCACCGAGTTCCCCGCCGCATGGGCCAGGGCCACATGGAAACGCGCATCCAGGGCCAGGAAGGCGTCGATGTCCGGGGCGGTATCCATCTGATCCAGAAGGTCCGCGGCTTCCTCCAACGCCGGAACTCCCACGTGAGCACGTTCCGCCGCCCAGGATTCCAGCAGTACGCGCGTCTCCACGATGTCCGCCACGGGCAGGTGTCGCGTTGCCACGTGCAGTCGAAGGGTGGAACCGAGGGCGGAGCCCGGCTCGGCGATCACCACGGTTCCGGCATCCTTCCCCGAGCCCACCCCGGCGCGGACCACACCCATGGCCTCAAGTATCCGTACCGCCTCCCGCACCGAGGTCCGGGAAACCTTCAGCTGCTCGGCCATGGCACGCTCTCCCGGCAAGCGCCCGCCCAGGGCGAGGTCTCCATCGGACAGCTGCTTCTCGATCCATTGGAGGACCAACTCGTGGGTACGCATATCGGAATACTAGTTGATGTGGTCCAACCACATGGATTACAGTGTGGTTAGACCACAGAGGCTGGACCACAGAATTCAAGGGAGAACCGCATGACCGACACCCTCGACCCCAAGATCACAGCTGCGCCCGCCAATGCCGGGAGCGATCAAGACGTGAGCCGCCCGCCACAGCCGACACCCGCCGTCGTGCAGCCACCGGCACTGAAGCGACGCGTCCCAAAGGTCTCGGACCTCGCGCCGCTGATGCAGTTCAAGAAGCCCGAATTCAGCAAGACCGCGCGACTCAGGCGCGCCAGCACCATCTGGGAACTGCGGGACATGGCCAAGCGTCGCACCCCGCAGGCACCGTTTGACTACACGGACGGTGCAGCAGAGGAAGAGATCACGCTCCGCCGCGCACGCCGGGCGTTCCAGGACATCGAGTTCCGCCCGGGCATCCTGCGCGACGTGTCCAAGATCGATCTCCGCACAGACATTCTGGGCAAGGAATCCCGCCTTCCATTCGGCATTGCGCCCACGGGTTTCACCCGCATGATGCAGTCGGAGGGCGAATACGCAGGCTCGCAGGCCGCTGAAGCTGCCGGAATCCCCTACACCCTGTCCACCATGGGCACAGCTTCCATCGAGGACGTTGCCACCGCCGCCCCGAACGGTCGCAACTGGTTCCAGTTGTACCTGTGGACGGACCGCGACCGCTCGCTCGAACTGATCGAACGCGCCGCCAAAGCCGGCAACGACACCCTCATGGTCACCGTGGACACAGCCGTAGCCGGCGCCCGCCTGCGGGATGTCCGTAACGGCATGACCATCCCGCCGGCACTGACCATCAAAACCGTTCTGGACGCCTCGTACCGCCCGGCCTGGTGGTTCAACTTCCTCACGCACGAACCCCTGACGTTCGCCTCGCTCTCGCGTTACACCGGCACCGTGGCAGACCTCATCAACTCCATGTTCGACCCCACCCTGACCTACGAGGACCTGGACTGGCTCCGCGAAACGTGGAAGGGCAAGCTGGTGGTCAAGGGCATCCAAACCGTGGAAGACGCCCGGCGCGTTGTTGACCACGGCGCGGACGGCATCATCCTGTCCAACCACGGCGGCCGCCAACTGGACCGCGCACCCATCCCGTTCCACCTGCTGCCGGAAGTCACCACGGCACTGAAAGCGGACAACAGTGACGCTGAGGTCATCCTGGACACAGGCATCATGAGCGGCGCGGACATCGTGGCGGCACTGGCTCTGGGAGCCGATTTCGCCCTAATCGGCCGCGCCTACCTCTATGGACTCATGGCCGGTGGACGCGAGGGCGTGGACCGCACCATCCAAATCCTGGAGAAAGACATGACCCGCACCATGGCACTGCTGG
The DNA here is from genome assembly GCF_902506065.1 of Arthrobacter sp. 9V. Taxonomy (GTDB): domain Bacteria; phylum Actinomycetota; class Actinomycetes; order Actinomycetales; family Micrococcaceae; genus Arthrobacter. The sequence continues at coordinate 778,928 of NZ_LR732912.1, read as the reverse complement.
GCGTGAGCAAGGTGTCGGACCTGAACCCGGACCACGTGCGGCTGCTGCAGCGCTAACCGCACCCAAGTAGGGGACAGCACCTGTCGCAATGGACGTTCATTGCGACAGGTGCTGTCCCCTAGTTGGGTGAAGGGGTGTTAGATCAGGCCCTGGGCCAGCATGGCGTCGGCAACCTTGACGAACCCCCCAATGTTGGCGCCCACCACGTAGTTTCCGGGAGCACCGTATTCGTCGGCAGTCTGGGCGCAGCGGTCATGAATGCCCACCATGATCTCGGTGAGGCGCTGTTCCGTGTGCTCGAAGGACCACGAGTCACGGCTGGCGTTCTGCTGCATTTCCAGCGCAGAGGTAGCAACACCCCCGGCATTGGCCGCCTTGCCCGGCCCAAAGAGGATTCCGGCCTTTTGGAAGACTGAAACAGCTGAGCGGGTGGAGGGCATATTGGCACCCTCGGCCACGGCAATGAGGCCATTGCTGACCAGTTTGGCGGCGGCATCGCCGTCGAGCTCGTTCTGCGTGGCGCAGGGCAAAGCCACAGTGCCGTTCACATCCCAGACTGAACCCCCGGCCACGTGGCTGGCTCCGGAACGACGCGCGGCGTACTCAGTGAGGCGCCCGCGCTCCACTTCCTTGATCCGGCTCAGAAGCGCGACGTCGATCCCCGCCTCGTCCACGATGTAACCGGCGGAGTCCGAACAGGCAACAACCGTGGCACCGAGCGCTTGGGCCTTGGCGATCGCATGGATGGCCACATTGCCGGAGCCGGAGACCACCACGCGCTGCCCGTCGAAGGACTGTCCACGGGTTTTGAGCATCTCCTGCGCGAAGATCACTGTGCCGTAACCGGTGGCCTCCGGACGAACCAAGGAACCGCCCCACGAGATGCCTTTGCCCGTGAGGACCCCGGATTCATAGCGGTTGGTGATGCGCTTGTACTGGCCGAAGAGGTAGCCGATCTCGCGTCCGCCCACACCAATATCGCCGGCAGGGACGTCGGTGTACTCGCCGATGTGGCGGTACAGCTCGGTCATGAAGGACTGGCAGAAGCGCATGATTTCGGCGTCTGAACGTCCGCGGGGATCGAAGTCCGAGCCACCCTTGCCGCCACCGATTGGCATGCCGGTGAGCGCATTCTTGAAGATCTGCTCGAAACCAAGGAACTTCACGATTCCCAAATACACCGAGGGGTGGAAACGGAGCCCGCCCTTGTACGGGCCCAGGGCGGAGTTGAACTCCACCCGGAAGCCCCGGTTTACGTGGACGCGGCCGGCGTCGTCGGTCCACGGGACGCGGAAGATGATCTGGCGCTCCGGCTCGCAAAGGCGTTCCAGAACGGCACCTTCGAGGAACTCAGGGTGACGATCATGGACAGGACCAAGGCTTTCGAAGACCTCGGTTACGGCCTGGTGGAATTCCTTCTCCCCCGGGTTCCGCGCCAACACAGTGTCGCGGACAGCTTCGAGCCTTGAATCCATGCGTCTTCCTATCCTCAGTGCGCCGGCCAGCGGCGAGACGATCAGTCCCGCTCATGGTTGCACCGAGGGAGGTGGGATCTCCATCCGAAGCCAATGTGACCACCATCGCTGAGTTAACACAACTGTAGAAAATCGTTGAAAACTCAAGGAAGCTGCAGGTTAACAACAACTCACAATGTGAGGAGGATCACGTTAACTCGGGTTCAACTATCGCTTACGGCCGAATTTCGGGAGGTTGGGCAAGTTCGGGAGATTAGCCAGAAGGTCAGCTGCCTTAGTGGCAGCACGGCCAACGGTGCGGCCAATCTGCTGGGGAACAGTATCGTCCGAGGCCGGGTCCAGGGAGACCGGGGTCCCGCTCGCGTGGACCCTCACCGCCTGCCCTACGGCATCCGCCCGGTTGGCCGGAACTTCCGCAGCGGGAGCAACAGTGGTGGTGGGTTCAGCTGTGGCAGGCTCTACCGTAGCGGGCTTTACCACTGCGGGCTCTGCCGCGGCTGGCGTTTCGGAAGGCGCGACGACGGCGGGAGCCGGGGTGCCGACGTCGAACGTTTCCAGCCAGCTGGCGACGCCGGCGAGCGGCTTGGGATTCAGCGCATAGAAGCGCTTCTGGCCCTGAGCGCGCATGCTGACGAGATCCGCCTCACGGAGCACTTTCAAGTGCTTGGAGATAGTGGGCTGGCTCGCAGCCAGTTCCTCCACCAATTCGCCTACAGCTTTATCCCCAGAGCGGAGGGAGACCAGGATATCGCGCCTGGTTGCCTCAGCTATGACGGCAAATACGTCGTCAGTCACCATGCCTCCCACCCTAGCGACATATACGCCAATTGGCATCCCTGTTTCGTGGCGCTACAAGCGCGCAGCCGCATCGGGGAACGCTCAGCCGAACCACGGAACGCTTAGTCGAACCACGGGTCCAGGCCATAGAGGGGGAAGATCTCTTTGCGTGTGGCAATAACGGTGCGGTCAACCTCGTCCGCGGGATCGTAGCCCACCTCCCAGGACCGCCACCAGACGTCCACGTCATCGCCCATGGACTCCGGGGCCCACACGCCGTAGGTTTCCTTCACATATGCCCGCCACGCTTCAGGAACCGGCGTGCGGAGCGGAACCGGGCGCTGGGTCACCATACCTATCAAATGGCTCCAGGCCCGCGGCACAACGCCAGTCACGTCGTACCCGCCCCCGCCGGTAGCGATCCAACGGTTCTCGCAGTAACGGGCTGCAAGGCCGGCGACGGCGGACGCTGCCTCACGCTGTCCGTCCACGCTGAGGTTCAGGTGCGTCAGGGGGTCATCCCGGTGGGAGTCGCATCCGTGCTGGCTAACAATGACTTCGGGTTGGAACGCCCCCACGAGCTGCGGGACCACTGCGTGGAAAGCCCGCAACCAGGCCGCATCCCCTGTGTAAGCAGGGAGCGCAACGTTGACCACCGTTCCAAGCGCACTGGGACCGCCGGTTTCATTGGCAAAACCGGTCCCGGGAAAGAGGGTGAGGCCGGTCTCGTGCAGGCTGATGGTCATGACGCGGGGGTCGTTCCAGAAAATGCTCTGCGTGCCATCGCCGTGATGGGCGTCGACGTCGATGCTCACCACACGTTTCACGCCGCCGTCGAGAAGCCGTTGGATGGCCAAGGCGACGTCGTTATAAACACAAAAACCGCTGGCACGCTCACGCGCTGCGTGGTGCATTCCGCCGCTGAAGTTCACAGCGCGGACTGCCTGGCCGCTCAGGATGGTCTCCGCAGCCAGCAGCGAACCGCCGGCCAGACGGGCACTGGCCTCGTGCATGCCGGCGAACGCAGGATCATCCTCGGTACCCAGCCCGCGGTCCGCCTCCGGTGCGGAAGGGTCAGCACTGACCCGGCGTACGGCCTGAACATATTCACGGCTGTGTACGGAAAAAAGTTCGACGTCGGTGGCTACCGTCGGCGCTTGGACCGCCACATGGTTGTGGTTGAAAAGGCCCAGGGATTCGGCAAGCCGCGCTGTCAGCTCAAGCCGCTGCGGCGCCATGGGATGTCCCGGGCCAAAGTTGTAAGCAGTCATGGCTGGATCCCACACCACCGTCGTTGGCAGTGCGGACCGCGTAATGCTGGAAGCTGTTGTTCCAAGCCGTGAGTTCATCCAGAACAGGCTACCTGAGCCCGGAGTACCCGTCCGCCCGGTTACGTCGCGGGAATAGTGGTTTACTACTCAGGAAAGCTTGTTCAACCGAGGAAGAGCGCCATGTCTCAAAGCCAGTCGCGGTCCACCAGCCCGACCAACTGGCAACCCAACCAGCAGGAGCGGGAAGGTCTATGGATCTTCACGCGCGTGCGTGACTTCGTCGACAACATCGCCAACACTTCACCCGCGCGTTTGGCGTTGACCGTCTTTGCCGTGGTGATCCTGGTTTTCACAGGGTTGCTATCCCTGCCCGCCGCTTCCACGGCCGGCACGGCCACTCCCCTGCACCAGTCCATGTTCACAGCGGTCTCCGCCGTCTGCGTCACGGGACTGACAGTAGTTTCCACCGCCACGCACTGGACCTTCTTTGGTCAGCTGGTCATCCTGATCGGCATCTTCGTTGGCGGCCTCGGCACGCTGACACTGGCTTCCCTGCTGGCACTCATGGTCAGCAAAAGGCTGGGCGTTCGCGGCAAACTCATCGCCCAGGAAGCCATGAACAACGCGGGCAGGCTTGGTGAAGTTGGTACCTTGCTCCGGATCGTGATCGTAACCTCAGTGGTCATCGAAGGGGCCTTGGCCATTGTGCTGATTCCCCGTTTCATGGTGCTCGGTGAGAGCTTCTGGCAGTCCGTGTGGCATGGCGTTTTCTATTCGATCTCCGCGTTCAACAACGCCGGATTCACCCCGCACTCGGATGGCATCGTCCCCTACGAGACCGATCTTTGGATCCTTATTCCGCTGATGCTGGGCGTCTTCCTCGGCAGCCTTGGATTCCCCGTGGTGATGGTGCTGCAGCAGAACGGGCTCAACTGGAAAAAGTGGAACCTGCACACCAAGCTCACCATTCAGGTCTCCTTCATCCTGCTCGCTGCGGGCACGGTCCTGTGGGCGTCCATGGAGTGGGACAACGTGCGGACAATCGCCCACATGAACCTTGGCGACAAGATCACCCATTCCCTGTTTGCTTCCGTCATGACCCGATCAGGCGGCTTCAACCTGGTGGACCAGAACCATATGGAATCCACCACCATGCTCCTCACCGATGCCCTGATGTTTGCCGGTGGCGGCTCTGCCTCCACCGCCGGCGGCATCAAAGTGACCACCATCGCCGTCATGTTCCTGGCCATCATGGCCGAGGCCCGCGGCGACGCCGATGTGAAGGTTTACGGACGCACCATTCCCCAAGGGACCATGCGGGTGGCCATCTCCGTGATCGTAGCCGGAGCCACCTTGGTGTCGGTGGCGGCATTCCTGTTGCTCTCCATCAGCGGCGCCTCACTGGACAGGGTGCTTTTCGAATCCATTTCTGCCTTCGCCACCGTTGGACTCAGCACCAACCTCAGTGCCGAGCTGCCGCCGTCGGGCGTTTACGTCCTGACAGCCCTGATGTTCGCCGGCCGCGTGGGCACCGTAACCCTGGCGGCCGGGTTGGCCTTGCGCCAACGCAGTCAGCTGTACCACTACCCGGAAGAGAGGCCAATCATTGGCTAGTAGCACAGGGGCCGCAAACCGCCCCGCCCACAACTCACCAGTGCTGGTCATTGGACTTGGCCGGTTTGGATCCGCCACCGCTGAGCAGCTGGTCAAGCAAGGCCGCGAGGTCCTGGCCATTGAGCGCGACCGCACCCTCGTCCAGAAGTGGGCACCTGTGCTCACCCACGTGGTGGAAGCCGATGCCACCAATATTGATGCGCTGCGCCAGCTGGGCGCCCAGGAATTCAGCTCAGCGGTGGTGGGTGTTGGTACCTCCATCGAGTCCTCCGTGCTCATTACCGTGAACCTGGTGGACTTGGGCATCCAACACCTCTGGGTCAAGGCAATCACCCCGTCCCACGGCAAGATCCTCACCCGGATCGGCGCCAACCACGTGATCTACCCGGAAGCCGACGCCGGGGTGCGGGCAGCCCACCTGGTGTCCGGACGAATGCTGGACTTCATTGAGTTCGACGACGACTACGCGATCGTCAAAATGTACCCGCCCAAGGAAACGGTGGGCTTCACGCTGGAGGAATCCAAGGTCCGCTCGAAGTATGGCGTGACGATCGTTGGCGTGAAGACGCCCGGCGAGGACTTCACCTACGCGCGGCCGGAAACCAAGGTGTCCGGCCACGACATGTTGATCGTGTCCGGACACGTGGACTTGCTGGAGCGCTTCGCAGCGCGGCCGTAGTCCAACTGGAGTTTTTGTACAGCCAACGCCCTTTAGATGCCCCCTTAAGGGCATTAGCTGTACAAAAACCCGGGTCAGCCGAGCTGCTTGGTGATTTCTGCTGCCCGGGCTGCCGCCGCGCGCGCGCCGTCGGCAATGATCTTGGGGATGCCGCCGTCGTCGAAGGCCATGATGGCCCGCTCCGTGGTGCCGTTGGGGCTTGTGACGGCGATGCGCAGGGCTGAGGGGTCCGCGCCTGGTTCGGCCAGCATGAAGCCGGCGCCTGCAACAGTTTCACGGGCAAGCATCACGGACAATTCCTGGTCCAGACCAAGCTCGACGCCGGCAGCCGCCATGGCCTCGGCAAGGTAGAACGCGTAGGCCGGACCGGAACCGCTGATGGCGGAGAGCGCATCAACCTGCTCTTCAGGAATCTCCACCACCGTGCCTGCCCCCGCCAACGCCTTCTTGGCCGTTTCGAGCTGCTCGGGCGTGCAATGGGTACCCGGGGAGACTGAAATGACGCCGCGGCCCAACCGCGCAGGGGTGTTGGGCATGGTGCGGATCACCGGCTGCCCGTCCGGCAGCGCCGCTTCGAGTTGGGCGATGGAGACTGCCGCCGCGACGCTGACAACAATGGTTTCCTTCGACAGCGCAGGGCTGATCTCGCGGGCCAAATCCAGGATGCCTACCGGCTTGACGCCCAGTATGACCATTCCCGAGCCTTTGGTGGCCAGCTTGTTGTTGTCCGGCTCTTCCTCGCCTGCAATGGCCATGACGCCGTGGCGCTGGGCCAGTTCGTCGGCGCGTTCTGCACGGCGGACGGTAGCGACAATGTCCGACGGGTCTGTCCCGGCCGCTACAAGTCCTCCCAGAATTGCCTCGTTCATGGATCCACAGCCAAGGAATGCGATTCGGTTGCTCATGGCTCCATCATTGCAGTTGGCCATGGACGGGGTCTAACAGGTTTCGGATTCCCAGCTTGCTCCCAAGGTTATTGCAGGCAGCACTCATTCTTGGTCCGTAGCTTGGTAGTTACCTCATTGAGGGTGCGAGTGATGAAGGCGGGCATGGGGATGTCCGCCAGCAGCACCGGTGGCCGGGCGGGTTTTCCCCCATTTCCCGATTCGGCCGCCGGTGCTTTCGCTTTTTAAGCCTTCCGATTGGCTTGGCCCGCCCGAATCCCGCACTTGTTGGCCCGACTCGCCCTTGCAGGGCGGGTCAGACGAACAAGCGCGGGAAAGAGTGGGCGCTAGTTATCTACAGAGCGCAGCGATGGGACGCTGAGGTGCTTTCGGGCAAAACGCAGGGTTTCAGCCAGCATTTCCTCACGCTCGCCTGCAACCTTGGCCTTGCGCGTTGAAATCTCAGCCACTACGACGCCGTCAAAACCAGTGGCGGCCAGGTGCTGCAGGGCGTCGGCGCACTGTTGCGTACCAGTGCCAGGCACCAAGTGCTCGTCCTTGCCGGAGCCCGAACCGTCGGTGAGGTGCACGTGACGGAGCTTGCTTCCGAGCGCCTTGATGGCTTCCAGACTGTTGGCCCCGGCTGTGGCGGCGTGCGAGAAGTCCCACGTGACGTCGTCGTAATCCTGGCCCAGCGGGTCCCAGTGCGGCAGGTACGCCACAGCCTCGCGCCCACGGACCCGCCACGGGTACATGTTCTCCACGGCGATCCGCACCCGGTAACGCGCCGCGATTTCGCGGACGCCTTCCACAAAGTTCTCCGCGTAATTGGACTGCCAGCGGAACGGCGGGTGAACCACCACGGTGTCGCATCCGACGTCCGCGGCCATTTGGCAGGACTTCTCAATCTTGTTCCACGCCGTGCCCCACACCTGCTGCGTCAACAACAAGGTGGGCGCGTGGATGGAGACAATCTCCTGGTGGTAGCGGTGGCTCAGCTGGATCAGGGCATCAGGGTTCTGGCTCACCGCGTTGTTGGTGACCATCACCTCAACGCCCTCATACCCCAGGTCCTGCGCCACAGCGAAGGCGTCATGGACGCTCAGGGGGTATACGGACGCGCTGGACAGCGCCACGGGAATCTGGCGGTCATTCACTTCAGGTTCGACGTCGTTGCTCATCTCAGGAGGCCATCCCGCCTGCCACAGGGGCCGGGATGGGTAAGGGGGACGGTGTGTTGACAGGGACCGGGAATTCTTTAAACCCGGGGCGGGCATCTTCGTCTTTTTCGGAAGCCGCGGCTTTTTCAGGAGCCGTGCCTTCTTCTTGAGCCTTGGCGGCTTCCTTGGCCGCCTTCTTCTTGGACTTGTCCTTCTTTCGCTTTCCGACGTGGGGTGCCGGATCCAGGGCTTCCTCGAAGACCAGCTGGTCCAGCCGGCGCAGGATCAGGCCTTCGCGGAGGGCCCAGGGACAAATCTCCATCTTGGGGAATTCGAAGAGTTCCAGTGCCGCTTCAGCAACCAGGGCCCCTGCCAGCAATTGGCGGGCGCGGGCGTCGGAGACGCCGGGAAGGTACAACCGGTCTTCCACGGTCATGGCCGAAATCCGCTGTGCCCACAGACCCAGGTCTGCTGCGTGGAGCTCGCGCTTCACGTACGGTCCTGCTGCGCTGGGGGCCGCACCGGCGATCCGGGCCAAGGACCGGAAGGTCTTGGACGTGCCGGCCACCAGGTTGGCCCGGCCCAAGTCGTGGAAGTCCCGGACCACGGGTTTCAGCGTGGACCGGATGTAGCGGCGCAGTTCCTTCACGCTCTTGGCGCTGGGCGGATCGTCGTGAAGCCAGTCCCGTGTCAACCGGCTTGCGCCCAAGGGAACCGAGGTGGCGTACTCAGGAAGTTCATCCGTTCCGTACGCCATTTCAAACGAGCCGCCCCCTATGTCCAGGTCAAGAATGGGCCCCGCGCCCCATCCGTACCAACGGCGTACAGCGAAGAACGTCATGGAGGCTTCTTCACTGCCCGTGAGTTCTTGGAGGGTCACAGTGGTCTCATGCTTGACCCGGGCCAAAACGTCCGCACCGTTGGTTGCCTCACGAATAGCCGAGGTACAGAACGCCAGCAAGTCCTCGGCCTTATGGCTGGCCGCGAACTCCCAGGCTTCCAGGACGAATTCGATCAGCTCGTGCTGGCCGGCATCGTTGATGTTTCCATCGCCGTCCAAGTACTGCACCAACGAAAGGGGGCGCTTATGGGAAGCAAAAGCTACCGGACGCGCGCCGGGGTGAGCGTCCACCAGCAGTAGGTGGACGGTGTTGGACCCGATGTCGAGAACGCCAAGACGCATTCTGCCATTATTCACCGATTCGAAGCCTGCGAAGCAACTTGGCCACGACGTTTCGCTGACGGAATGGTTGTCAACAGCTGGGGCAAGCCCTATTCGGCGGACTCCCCGGCCTGGTCGGCGCGTTTGAAGTCGCGGCGGATGTTCGCAATGCCCTCAGGGTCGATTTCGAATCCGAATTCACTTCCGGGGTTGATGACCATGCCCAGTTCGTCGCCGATGTTTCCCAGGATCGCTGACCCCATGGTGCCCAGGACGTGCGGGGCTGCTTCGAGGAAGCGCTCATCGACGCGGCTCGGGTGGCTGAAGACGGCCAGCACGGGCTGTCCATCAGCGTTGGAGAGCACCAAAGGCTCCACTGAGGAGTCCGGGCCGTCCACGGCTTCCGAGCTGACGAGGTAGACCTCGTTGTTCAGGAAAGCGAGGATGACGTCCACCGGGTTCGCGTCCGGCTGTTCGGCCGAGGCGAGCTTGGCCTCGAGGTCGTTCAAGGGTTCGTTGTCCGGTGAAACGGTCTGTTCAGTCATGGTTCTACTCGACCACGATGCCGGCCGGGACGCAATTCGCGAGTGCTGCCCCGGCCGTCATACCACCTACTTTTTGGCTGTGGCCTTCTTCTTGGCCGGTGCCTTGCGTGTGGCGGTCCGTTTGACCGGCCCCTTCGCACGCTTCTCCGCCAAGAGCTCCACAGCTTGTTCGCGGGTCAACTCCTCCAGGGAGGTTGACCGCGGGACGGTGATGTTGGTGATGCCATCGGTGATGTAAGGACCGAAGCGGCCTTCCTTCACCACAATGTTCTTCTCGGAAACCGGGTCAGGACCGAACTCAGCCAGCGGCGGCACGGCCGCGCGGGCGCCACGTTGCTTGGGCTGCGAGTAGATCTCCAGAGCCTGCTCCAGGGTGATCGTAAAGATTTCCTCTTCAGAACCGATGGAGCGGGAGTCCGTCCCCTTTTTCAGGTATGGACCGAATCGGCCGTTCTGCACCGTGATGGGGTTGCCGTCCGCGTCCTCGCCGAGTACCCGCGGCAAACTCATGAGCGCAAGGGCTTCATCCAAGGTGACCGAATCCACGGTCATGGACTTGAACAGTGAACCCGTACGCGGCTTGGCCTTCACCGGCTTCTTAGGCGGCTTGGGCTTGCCGTTCTTGTAATACTCCACCGGCTGGTTGGCCAGTTGTTCCTCGGTCATCTCGGGGATGATCTCGGTGACGTAGGCACCATAGCGGCCATTCTTGGCAACTATTGTGTGACCGGTGTGTGGGTCGGTTCCCAGAACGCGTTCCTCGGGGGCCGCGGTCTCCATGAGCTCTTTGGCCTTGTCCGCCGTCAGTTCATCCGGAGCAAGTTCCTCCGGCACGTTCGCACGTGCGGATTCGACAACCTCACCGGTCTTCGCATCAAGGGTAGGAATGGAGCTTTCCAAGTAGGGGCCAAACTTGCCCACTCGCAAGGTGATGCCTTCGGCGATCGGCACGGAATTGATCTCCCGCGCATCGATTTCGCCAAGGTTGTTGACGATGCTCAGAAGGCCGGGATCTGCGTCTTCACCGTAGTAGAAGTGCTTGAGCCAGGCAGCGCCCACGGCTTGGCCGTTGGCGATCTTGTCCAGATCGCCTTCCATGTCTGCCGTGAACTCGTAGTCCACGTAGTCCGTGAAGTGCTGTTCCAACAAGCGGATCACGGAGAACGCGATCCAGCTGGGAACCAAAGCGGAGCCCTGCTTACGGACGTAGCCGCGGTCCTGGATGGTGGAAATGGTGGAGGCGTAGGTGGACGGGCGGCCGATGCCCCTCTTTTCCAGCTCAGCGGTCAGCGAAGCTTCCGTATAACGCGGCGGCGGCGATGTCTCATGCCCTACAGCCACAATGTCCGAGGCCGTGAGGGAATCATCCTTGGCAACGTTCGGCAGGCGACGGGCTTCATCCGATTCGTCGTCCCCGCGGCTCTCGTCCTTGCCCTCTTCATAGGCTGCAAGGAAACCGGGGAAGGTGATGACGGTACCGGAGGCCGAGAATTCGGCGTCGCGTCCGTCAGCGGCCACTGCACCGAGGCGGATGGTGGCAGTAGAACCCTTGGCATCAGCCATCTGGGAGGCAACGGTGCGCTTCCAGATCAGCTCGTACAGCCGGAACTCATCACCGCTCAACTGCTTGGCAACCTGCGCCGGTGTGCGGAAGGAGTCTCCGGCCGGACGGATGGCCTCGTGAGCTTCCTGGGCGTTGGCAGCCTTGTTGGCATAAACGCGGGGGCTCTGGGGCACGTACTCGGGGCCGTAAAGTTCGGAAGCCTGACGGCGGGCTGCCGTAAGTGCTTCATCGCTCAAGGCAGACGAGTCTGTACGCATATAAGTGATGTAGCCGTTTTCATACAGGCGCTGGGCAACCTGCATGGTGCTCTTGGAGGAGAAACGGAGCTTACGGCCGGCCTCCTGCTGCAGCGTGGACGTGGTGAACGGCGCGGCAGGGCGGCGGGTGTACGGCTTGGTATCTACGGAGCGAACGCGGAAATCAGCGTTTTCCAGGCCGGCAGCCAAGGACGTGGCAAGTTCCTCGTTCAGGTGCACCACGTTGGAGGACGTCAGCTGCCCGTTGTCATTGAAGTCCCGGCCGCTGGCTACCTTTGAGCCGTCCACGGCGGCAAGCTTTGCTTTGAACGAACCGGAGTCTGAACCGAACTGGCCGGTGAGGTCCCAGTAGGACGCCGCCCGGAACGCCATGCGTTCGCGTTCGCGGTCCACCACCATGCGGGTCACCACGGACTGGACACGGCCGGCGGAGAGCCCGCGGGCCACTTTGCGCCACAACACCGGGGAGATCTCGTACCCGTAAAGGCGGTCAAGAATACGGCGTGTCTCCTGGGCATCCACCAAAGCGGTGTCCACGTCCCGGAGGTTATCCATGGCGCGGTGGATGGCTTCCTTGGTGATTTCACCGAAAGTCATGCGGTAAACGGGAACCTTGGGTTTCAGGACCTCCAAGAGGTGCCATGCGATGGCTTCGCCTTCGCGGTCCCCATCGGTTGCGAGGTAGAGCGCGTCAGCGTCTTTCAGCTGGGCCTTGAGCTCGGCAACCTTTTTCTTCTTGTCCGGGGAAACAACGTAGTACGGCTTGAAGTCGTTTTCCACGTCAACTGCGAACTTGCCCAGCGAGGTCTTCTTCAGTTCGGCAGGGAGGTCCGAGGGCTGCGGGAGATCCCGGATGTGGCCGATCGAAGCCTCGACGATGAAGCCCTCGCCAAGATACTTGGCGATGGTCTTGCTCTTGGCCGGAGACTCCACGATCACGAGTTTCTTGCCGGTTTTTGCCTTGCTGGGCACGATGCTCCTACAGAAAAAATGTGTAATTGGGCTGGTGCCCATATTGGCCTAGTTCACCATAGTTTGCAGAATCCTGCGTTTTGGTGCGGAAACCAGGACGGACAATCGACGCCCCGGCCGGGCTGTTACTGACCGGGCGCTACGCGGTCATCCGGGATCATTGACCACAAGGTTGCCACACGTTCGGCACCTTCGGGTATCTGAGTGGGATCATCAAGTTCGTACTCCCGCAGAACCGCGCGGATTCTGTCCAAAAGTTCCCGGCGCTGCGGGTTGGTCAGATACAACAAGTTGCTGGAGAGGACAACCGCTGCAGGCTCTTCGGCGGTTTCCCCGCGCTGCCGACGTTCGCCTCGGGCCTTCGCGAAAGCAGAAGCCCTGCGTCGGAAAGCATCAAGCTCAAGATCCACCACGGCTATCTCAGGACTGGCGACGCTGCCTCCCGAAATGGTGAAGTCTGTTCCGGCTGCCTTCCAGCGGCGTTCCCGGGCATCGCCGGCGTTTTCAGCGGGCGCCACGATTCCCCACTTTTGAAGCGCGCGCAGGTGGTAGCTCATTGCGCTGGGCGTCAGACCTGTCCTGGCAGCGAGCTCGGTGGCTGTGTGGCTGACCTGCGTGGCGTAGAGCTCAGAGATGACCTCGAGCCGGGCCGCATGTGCCAAAGCACGGATCGCTTTGGGATCGGTGATCTCAACCGTCTTCTCGGCACGTTTCCGCCGGGGAACGGCTCCAGACGCTTGGGATGTTTCGTTGTTCGCAGTCACTTCATCAGTGTAGTCAGGGTCACTTCCCGGGGGTCCGGCAGTTGATGAGCGCGCCGTGTCCCGGATCATGAACTGACCTGCGCCGGGTCCGGAAGAAGGAAACCGTCCAGGACCAGGTTGGTGACATCCCGGAAGAGCCCTTTACGGAAAGCCTCCTCATCGAAGTCCTCACCCCCGCCCAGAAGCGACACCAGGGCCGAGACGATCTGCCGTACCGACAATTGGCCATCGCAGGCTGAGACGAAACCAGCGAGTTCCGTGCTGAGCAGATTGGTCCGGCGAAGGCCCGCACCTTGCCTGAGGAGAATCACTCCGGGATGAGCGGCTCCCGGACGCTGGTGCCGTTCCTCCGTGACGTCATCGGCAACCACCAAGTGCGCCATCTCAATCGAGTGGGCCGCCACCCAGTCTGCCCGCTCTACAGCAGCACCCACATGCGGTCCGATAGGTTGTTCGATCGGATAAGTAATTTCCTCGAACCGGTTGATGACAGTTCCTTGCGGAGCCACCGAACGGCGCAGCCAAATCATGCCGAAGCCAATACCTTCAACATTTCTGGAAGCGAAATCATCCAAATAGGCGGCGTACGCTGCCTGATATTGCCCGTCCTCGCGGTTCTGCGAAGCGTCCTGAAGCCAGGTCTCCGCGTACTGCTCCGGGCCAACCTGCTCCCGCTGTATGAACCAGACATCCAAGCCTGATTCGCGGAGCCATGCCCGGGGCCGGTCCTTCCAGTCCGAACCAGAGGTTATCTCCCAATTGCCCAGCATTTGAGCTGTTCCGCCGGGCTCCAGGACCTCCGCCAGGGACTGTACAAGCGAAGAAACAATGTCATCGCCGGGAAGGCCGCCGTCGCGGTACGTGAACTGGTCCGACGACGATTCTCCGCCCGTTCGCGGAGTGATCACGAAGGGCGGGTTGGAGACCACCAAGCCGAATTGCTCGCCTGCCACGGGTTCGAGGAGCGACCCCAGCCGCAAGCTCACCCTGTCCTCGAGGTTCCTGGGGTCCACTCCCAGTTCCGCGGCGTTCAAGAGAAGGTTGAAGCGGGTGAAGGCAAGCGCCCTCTCTGAAATGTCCGTTGCTGTCACGTGCTCACAATGATGGAGCAAGTGGAACGTTTGGATACCGCAGCCTGTGCCAACATCAAGGGCTCGTTTGCTGTGCTTCCTGAACGTGGTTTGTACCAAGGTTGTGGAGGCCTGCCCGATTCCCAGGACATGGTCATGCCTCAATACACCCGGCTGCTGGTGGGCGGCGAGGTCGCTGGCCACCCAGAGCTCCGCGCCACCAGTGCCGTCCGTGTTGGGGTCCCAGCCGTAAGGGCGCAGGTCCACTTTGGCCTTGACCATGCCGGAATCCACGGTAACCAGCCCCAACTCTACGAGCCCTTCCGAACGGGTACCGGGAATTGCGGAATCGATGTCCGCCACGGCCTGCGGGACGGCGAGCAGCCAAAGGCGAACAAGCGCCGCCAAAGGCCGGAGGGTGCGGTCCCCTGATTTCATGACCCGTTCACTGGCCAGGAGTGCGGGGATGAGTTGGTCCCTGCCCAGTGCCTCCGAGGCGGATGCGCCCAAAAGCTCAGCAACGCCGTCCACCGTGTAGGAGAGAGCACGAAGATCTGCGGCGAGAGCCGATAGCAGTTGGGGGAGGTCACTGCGGGGAGCGTCGTCGGTGTTGCCGGAAGTAAAGGAGGAAGCTGTGTCAGTCACCTTGCAAGTGTAGGGGCGGCACGCTGTGACCCGGGATGCCGAACGTGCCCTATGTGGACAATGACCCCCGCTTGAACCCGGTAGCGTTGGATGCATGCTCAACTCTTCCTCCACAAGGCGCCGCGCGGGCCTTGTTGCCATAACCGCTGCAGCCCTGCTGGGAGTCTGCGGCTGCCAGGCACCGGTCAACATCGAAAACGCGGACGTTCCTGCCTGGAAGGAAAAGGTTCTCCCTGGGGCGGGCGGCGTGGTGTTGGAGGATTCCGGAAAAATCCTCAACCGGGACCCGTTGGTCAAGGAGTCCCCCGCCATACCTGCCGGAAGCTACACGTTGACCATGGCCTGCGATGGTGGCGGCAAGGCTTACTTCGCCGTTTCTTCGGGCGGCAACAAGATCGCGGATGCGGCCGCAGCGTGCAATGGCAGCCTTGACGTGGTGAAGGTCAAAGTACCCGTTACCGGCACTCTCAGTATTTCCACGAGCAGCGTCGATGCCCCGCTGATCTTTGCCTACCAGGTAGTCTCTGCAGCAGCCTAGTCCTGGGGCATACCCACCCCTGACAGGCCTTTGGCCAGCCGCTGTACGGGCGTAAAGTCAGTCCATGGGCAGCAAGGCAGCTCGCTCGGTGATGCCGCGACGGTCGGCAAGGACCGCCGTCGTGATTCTTGTTGCCCTGAGCTGCAGTCTGGCGGCCTGCGAATACACCTATGACGAGACCGGAAGGCCGGAAGCGGGCCCCACCTCCACTGCCGGCAATGTGGTTCTTCCTCCCGATCCGGCGCTGGAGGAAACAGTCACCGGCGAGGCGCTCGAAGAGTGGACCAAACTGGCATTGCCCGAGTCCCAAGGGCAGTCTTTCTATTCAAGTTCCGGCTACCTCAACCCTGGCGAGTCGAAGTCTGAGCAGACGGTGCAGTTGCCGGGTGGAACCTACGCGGTGACGCTGGCCTGCCGAGGCACGCGGCGGGTGACGTTCAGCGTCGCATTGGGCGAGGCCAAGCTCGTGGACCTGACCCTGGGGTGCGCCAACGCCCGGGTGAGCGTAGTCCAGTTGGAAAAGGACGCCATACTTTCCATCACGGTGGGGTCCAGATCGGACGCAAACTTCGCGTACCGGGTGAGCCGGCTCTGACCAAGGCCTCAGGCGGCTTCGCAGCCTCCGGGGCATCGGAGCGTTTCAGGGCTGGAGGCACATTCCGCGCAGTACAGGGTCAACGTACGGCAGCTGAGGTTTGAGCAGTTCTCGAACTTGTTGGTGGGCGCAGCGCAGCGGACGCATTCACCGATCGTTTTGGCTTCCTCACTGAATTCGACGTGCATGCGTTTGTCGAAGACGTACAGCGAGCCTTCCCACAGGCCCTTATCCTTGAAGGTTTCGCCGTAGCGGACAATGCCGCCGTCAAGCTGGTACACCTCTTTAAAACCCCTGTTGACCATCAGGCTGGACAACACTTCGCAACGGATGCCGCCCGTGCAGTAGGTCACGATGGGCTTGTCTTTGAGGTCGTCGTACTTGCCGGACTCGAGTTCCTTGATGAAGTCGTGCGTGGTGTCCACGTCCGGGACGATTGCGTCCTTGAACTTGCCGATTTGTGCTTCGAACGCATTGCGGCCATCGAAGAACACTACGTCTTCGCCAGTGGTCTTTTTGGCATCCACCAGCGCGTGAAGTTCTTCGGGTTGCAGGTGCTTCCCGCCGCCCACCACGCCGTTGGCATCCACTTTCAACTCACCGGGCGCTCCGAATGACACAATCTCATCGCGGACCTTGACGCTGAGGCGCGGGAAGTCGGCGGCGCTACCTTCCGACCATTTGAAGTCGATGTCGTGGAAACCCCTGTATTCACGGGTGGTCTTCACGTACTGCTTCATGTTGTTCAGCTCGCCGCCCACCGTGGCGTTGATGCCGTCCTTTGATATCAGGATCCTGCCGGTCAGCCCCAGCTTTTCGCACAGGGCGCGCTGCCACAGACGCACGGCATCGGGGTCCGCGATCGGGGTAAAGCCATAGAAGAGCACAATTCGGTTCAAAGCCACTATTAAAGGGTACTTGGTGCAGTAAAATCCTTGCGTTTCGCGCGACTTTCCGGGCCGGCATGGCTGCGGGCCGGCAGGCGGGAAGTCACAATTCCATAAGCAACCATCGCCGGGCTGACGTGGCTCTGTTGCTTCATGGTGCGCTGGCATACTCTCTCTACATGAGTCCAGACGCCTTGGTTGAAGACATTGCGCACCTCTTGGAAGTCTGGGTGGCCGGCTGGTCCGGCTGCCGCGGCTATGAACTACGCCAAGAGGGCCGCTTCCCTGCCGCACTTCGCGCCGACAAAACCGGTGACTGGGAGTATTTCGCCCATGATCCATCCGATGATGAGTTCGCTGCCTTGGCCGACAAGACGGCAGAGGCCCCCACCCGGATCCTGACGGTCCTCACCAACGATGTGCAGCGGTACAAATACCTTGCTGAACAGCGCGGACTGACCGTGACTTCGGCATCCCAGACCATGATGATCGTGGACATGGAAACCCAGGATGCCGAGGATCCCTGGCTCCCGGACGACGATTTGGAACTCGCCACCTCAGAATCAAACGGCGTCCATTACGCAGTGGTCCACTCCGGTGAGCAAGTAGCTGCCAGCGGCCGGGTTTACGTGGTCAATGGCACGGCCATCTTCGACAAGATCGTCACCGAACCTGATTTTCAACGCCGTGGCCTGGGCAGCTTCATTATGAAGGCCCTGGCGGCGCAAGCCTTCGCGCACGATGTGGAGAACGGCCTGCTCCTGGCATCGCTGGACGGCCAAAAGCTCTACTCCCATCTGGGATGGGACGTGGTGTGCCACGTCCTCATGATGTCCGGCGGGACCGAAGGATCGGACCTGTCAGGAGCATAGAAAGCTGCGAATAACAGCAATGCTCGACGGCGGCGCCCCCGGGTGCCGCTGTTGGTGTGCCAGCTCAGTGACAGAATGATTCGGTGGCTGCACCAAATTCATTGATCTCCCTGCTGGGCCGGACACCGGACCCTGAGCAGCTGCGCCATGTCCACACCATCCCCGCCCGCAAAGCAGTCAACGAGCCCTGGCCAGGCTGGGTTCACCCGGATGTTGTGGCAGCCTACGGCAGTCTGGGCATCCACGAACCGTACCGGCACCAGATCCAAGCGGCAGACCTCGCCCACTCCGGACAACATGTTGTGATCGCCACGGGAACTGCCTCCGGGAAGTCGCTCGCCTACCAGTTGCCCGCGCTGGATGCGATCCACCGTTCCGAGCTCCGGGTCCTCTCAGACCCCGGGAAGATCCACGACGACGGTGCGGTCACCCTGTACTTGTCCCCCACCAAGGCCTTGGCAGCAGACCAGCTCGCAGCGATCCGCTCGCTGAAGTTGCCCACGGTCCGGGCTGAAACCTATGACGGCGATACTGATGTCTCGGCCCGACGTTGGATCCGCGATCACGCTAACTTCATCCTGGCCAACCCGGACATGCTGCACTTCGGGATCCTTCCCAACCACACTTGGTGGGCCCGGTTCTTCCGCCGGCTGCGCTACGTCATCGTGGACGAAGCCCATAGTTACCGTGGTGTGTTCGGTTCGCACGTGGCCAATCTGATGCGACGCCTCCGCCGGATCTGCGCGTACTACGGCGCGGGGACCTCCTTCCCTGAGCCGGTGTTCATTGCCGCTTCCGCCACAGCCTCGGACCCCGGGGTTTCGTTTGGGCGGCTCATTGGTGCCCCCGTCCGGGAAGTTTCTGAAGACTGCTCACCGCATGGTTCCACCACGGTGGCCTTCTGGGAACCGGCCCTCACAGACGTCAAAGGTGAGAACGGCGCCAAGCAGCGGCGAACAGCAGTTGCTGAGACTGCGGATATCCTGGCGAACCTCGTATCGTCGCGGGTCAGGACCATCGCGTTTATTAAGTCCCGTCGCGGTGCCGAATCCATAGCTTCCATCACCAAGCGGCTGCTGGATGAGGTGGATCCCAGCCTTCCCGGGCGAGTGGCCGCCTACCGGTCCGGGTACCTGCCCGAGGAACGGCGGGCCTTGGAACAGGCGTTGAGATCCGGCCAACTCCTGGGAGTATCCAGCACATCCGCTTTGGAACTCGGCATCGACATCTCCGGTCTTGATGCCGTGCTGGTGGCAGGATGGCCTGGCACGCGGGCTTCCCTCTTTCAGCAGATCGGCCGGGCAGGGCGCGCGGGGCAGGATGCCATTGCCGCCTTCGTGGCAAGCGATGATCCGCTTGATACGTACCTGGTGAACCACCCGGAAGCAATCTTTGATGTTTCCGTGGAGGCCACCGTCTTCGATCCCGGTAATCCTTATGTCCTTGGGCCACACCTGTGCGCGGCCGCGGCCGAGTTGCCGATCGGACCAGCGGAGCTCGGTTTGTTCGGTCCCACCGCTGAAGGGCTCCTTGATCGTTTGGTGGTTCAGGGCTACCTGCGCAAGCGGCCCGCGGGATGGTTCTGGACGCACCCTGAGAGCGCTGCCGGAATGGTGAACCTCCGGGCCGACGGGGGTGGACCCGTGAGCATCGTGGACGCCGAAACGGGGTCCCTCCTGGGAACCATGGATTCGCCGCAAACCCACTATCAAGCCCACACGGGTGCCATCTATGTCCACCAGGGTGACAGCTATCTGGTGGAGGACCTCAACGAAGCCGATCACTGTGTCATGGTGCGCAGGGTCAACCCCGATTTTTACACCACGGCCCGCGATGTAACCCAAATCGAAGTCCTCGAAACCTCCCGCTCGGTTCAATGGGGGGACATCACCGTGCACTTTGGTGACGTCAAAGTGACTACCCAAGTGGTCTCCTTCCAACGCAAAGCCTTGATTTCCAACGAGATCCTCGGCGAAGAACCCCTGGATTTGGGAGCCAGGGACCTCTTTACCAAGGCCGTCTGGTTCGTGGTGGACAACCGTTCCCTGCACGGAGCCGGGCTGGTTGAAGCGGAATTCCCGGGAGCGCTGCATGCGGCTGAACATGCTGCAATCGGGCTCCTCCCCTTGGTAGCCTCCAGCGACCGTTGGGACATTGGTGGCGTCTCCACAGCCCTGCATGCCGACACCGGGGTACCGACGATTTTCGTTTACGACGGCCACCCCGGTGGTGCCGGCTTCGCTGAACGTGGCTTTGAAAAGGCCAAGATATGGCTGACGGCCACCCGGGAAGCCATCAAGGCCTGTGAGTGTGATGCCGGCTGCCCCTCCTGCGTTCAGTCCCCAAAATGCGGCAACAAGAACAACCCGTTAGACAAGGCAGCCGCCATAACTCTTCTTGACGTCTTGTTGAAGGACGCCAGCTGACGTGGGTTCGTGTCACAGGATGCCAGCCAGCGAAGGCGCCTGATCCAGCTAGGGAGGAGGCCCGGCCCGTGCGCGGCCGGTGGCTACGCCCCACTGGAAGGGATGGGCCAGCTCCGTTTCAACATCCACCACGTCCCCGCCGGTCACCGTGCAGGACGTGATCTTTGCGTCCTGTTTTCCCGCCACTTCTGCTGCCACGGAGCAAGGTTCCCCGGAGCTTAGCCCCCGGGCAGCATCTGCGGCGGCCAGCGCTGCAAGATCAGCCGCAGACGCTGCCCGGGATGCCATCACTCCGGCCTCAGCCAGGAGAAGCAGTCCCAGCAGCAGAGCGATGACCACCGCCACCAAGGCAAGGGCGAGCACGGTTCCAGCACCGCGTTCATGCTGACTGTTTGGCCGGAGCGTTTTCACGGGGTGCCCGCTTCTGCCCGTGCGGTTGCCGATGCCTTCAGCGTCCAGGGGATGAGCGGTCCCAAGGCCCCTCCCACCGGCGAGGAAGCAGTCACCGTAACCCACTCGCCGTCGTCAATCGTTGACGATGCAACGCTCTCGCCGGCAAGGCGCTTGACGATCCCGTCCACGGACCCGGAGGCCTCACCCCGGGCCGAGGCGCGCGCTCCCGCCCTTGCCGCATCCTCCAGCCGGAGCTGGGTGATACCTGCGGCGCCACCTGCCAGCAAGAATGCCAGGAGCAACACAACAGCGGGCAAGGCGACGGCGAACTCCGCAGTGACGGCACCCCCTTCCTGCGCATTCCGGGAGGCTCCCCCGCTGGCAGGCAGCACACGTGTCATGGCAGGGACAACGCAGTACGGATCAGGTTCAGCAGGAAGCCGCGGACTTCCTCGCTGCGAAGAATGACCACCAGCAAGCCTGCGAGGCCTACAGCGGCAAGTGTGGCAATGGCGTACTCGGCGGTTGCCATGCCCACTTCCGAACCCATAAGCCTTGTCTGTGTGCTTGCCCTTGTCCACGTTCTTGTCCAGAAGCCATCGTCCTCAAGACGCCCGTCGCCGGGCTCCCCAACGTCCTCCAGGCCAAGGCCCAACTGCGGGAGTTCGTCTTCAGGATCGAAGGGCTCAAGATCGTTAGGTTCGAGATCGTACTCGAAGAGTTCGTCATCCTGGGTTGTCGCCGGTTTCCCGGAGAGATCACCAGGGACTTTTCCGGTAGCCGGCCGATCCCGGCGCATTTCACTGAGGGGGCCAGGAAGGGTGGTGGATAGAGTTCTCACGGTGGGTTTCCTTTCAAGAAGCGCCAGCTCTTTGCCGACAAAACCGACTCTTCCGTGGTCCGGAGAAGCCCGAAAGAAGGCGGTCTCTGCAAGTGGATAACCCGTCAGGTCCGGCGGGTTGTGGAGGAATGGTTGCGCCTGGGAGGCCCTCATCACGTTTCAACCTGAAGGAAGCATGGCGATCAGGACCGGGACGATGCCAAGGCAGATAAAAGCGGGCAGTGAACACAGACCCAGAGGAACTACCAGCCTCACGCCCAGAGCAGCTGCGCGCTTCTCCGCGGCCCGAAACTGCTCACGCCGTTCCCTGGCCGCTTGTGCGTAGAGGATGGACGCAGACGGCGCGCCGGTCAAGGCTGCGAAGGCCAACGCATCCTTAAGCCGGACTACTTCAGGGGCGTGCTTGCCGGGCGTCCTCCAGGCAGTCTCCCAGTCGGCACCTATGGCAAGCGCAGCAACAACGGGCTGCAGCGATTGCCTAATGGGAGGTGAGGCACACTTTGCGATGAGTTCCAGTGCCCGCCCGATTCCAGCTCCGGCGTCGAGCATTGAAGCCACCAACTCCAGCATCATGGCCGTATCGCGGAGCCCGTCCCCACCCGTGTGGGCATGGGTAGATGCCGATGACTCCTGGGCTGTTGCAGTTCCCCTTCCCCCGGAGAGTAACTGCAACCTCGTCCGTTTGGGTGCGGCGAAGATCAGGAATGCGGCCAACGCCATGACCGCGATCATCACCAACACCGGGGTCCTGTACATCAGTGGCCCCCGGCGGCAGAGGCGACCAGTCGCGAGGACCAGACACGGCCGGCAGCCGTGAGGAGGAGTCCAGCCGCGAACGTGGCAACTCCCAGGAAGTTGTTCAACAAGATTCCCAAGGGATCCACACCCAATGCCATCCCCAGTCCAAGCCCGAACACCGGCAGCCAGGACAACAGCCGAACGGTAGCCTTGGGCCCTGCGAGCGCCGTTTGACGGGCTGCTTCGGAGTCTTCTTCGGCCTCCAGCTGGGCTGCAAAGCGGGTGAGGAGGTCAGCCAGGGGACAGCCGCTGGTCTCCGCGATGTCCAGGCAGGCTGCCAATTCCATCCACACCCGGCGCTCAGAACTTCCTCGCCGCGGATACGTCTTTGCTGCAGCACTTCGGATGGATTCGGCCGGAGAGTTACCTACCGTGGAGGCTGCCCGCGCTGCTGCGAGAACTTTCAGTGATTCGTTGGATAGCCCGGCGCTCCCTTTCTGTGCTGTGGGACCGCTGCCGCCGACCATGGTCTGCCGTGATCCATGGACGATCCATAGCTCTTCCCAGAGCCGGAAGGCCCCCCGGCCGCCACGCAGGAGGGCTGCGAGCTGTTGCACCATCACCACAAGCGACAACGGCTCGGGACGCTTTCGCCGCCCTGGACGTAAAAGCCACGATCGTTGCCGGGGGTGGTAGCGCCTGCTCCGGCCCGCCGGTACCCCCAGTCTCATGAGGAGACGCCGGGTACCTGCCCGGCGCCCGCCGAACTGCAGCCAAGCCGCGAGCGCCGTCATCAGAACGAGGGCGCCGATCATGAACCGTCACCGAAACTGAGTGTCCGCAAAGGCCGTGACTCTGCTGAGATCCGGTGGGTCGTCCGTGCCCTGCGTCCAGGCAGATCGGGTTGTGGTGGCAGGGGGTCCTGATGCGGCAGCACACTGTCCACCTGCAACGTCGCCAGCGAAAGCCGGGCTGCGAGTTCAGGCCACGCCGGCCCCGGCGCCATTCCTGTGCGGGTCCAGCTGAGGGCCGGGATCACCTTTTGACCCTCCACGGTATCTGTCACCACCCCGATGGAGGCCACCTTCCGTCCCGACGATGTCCGGTCCACGTGGATCACCACATCAAGGGCGCTGGAGACCTGCAACCGTACGGCTTCGGCGTTCAATCCTGCCAAGGCGCCGAGTGCCACCAACCTAGCCGGCACGGCTTCGGCAGTGTTGGCGTGAATGGTCCCGCCGCCGCCGGTGTGACCGGTGTTGAGGGCGGTCAGCAATTCACGGACCTCGGCACCACGGCATTCTCCTACGATCAACCTGTCCGGGCGCATGCGCAGTGCTTGGCGGACCAGTTCACCGAGGTCCAGGGCACCCCCGCCCTCGAGGTTTCCGTGGCGCGATTCCAGCGTCACAACATGCGGGTGCACGGGGTTGAGCTCTGCAGCGTCCTCTATCAGGACCAAACGTTCAGCCGGATGGCTCAACCCGAGCATGGTGGAGAGCAGGGTTGTCTTCCCTGAGCCTGTGGCACCGCTGATGAGAAAGCTGAGTTTGTGCGCCATGACAGCCCTGAGGACCGACTCGACGTGCTCTGAAAACATGCCGCGTTCCCTGAGCTCGGTCAGGGTAAACACTTCATCCCGACGAATGCGAATGGACAGCAGCGTCCCTGCCGTTGATATCGGGGCGAGGACCGCGTGCACCCGGTATCCGCCGTTGAGCCGGACGTCCACACAGGGAGAACCGTCATCCAATCGCCTTCCTCCGGCTGAAACCAGGCGGATGGCAAGCGATTTGATCTGTTGCTCGGCATCGAAGTGAACAGATGAACGTTCCAGACCGTTCCCTCTGTCCAACCAGACGGAATCCGGGCCGTTGACGAAGATGTCCGTGACGGCAGGATCCTGTGCCAGCGGCTGGAGAGGACCCAATCCGTTGAGTTCGGCACTGATGGATTCAGCCGCCTCCAACGCTCCTGCGGTTCCCAGTATTCTGCCGCTTGCCTGTACTGCTGCCGCAACAGTAGATGGTGTTACCGGTCCGCTCCCCGCAAGCACTGATTCCCGTACCGTTTCAAGGAGAACCGAGTCCAGCCTTCGGCCCTGCCGGCGGCGGGTGCCCTCGGCAAAGAGGCTCATTGACTGGTGCCGTTCAATTCCAAGACAGAACCGGCGAATCGGCTGACTGATTTCCGGCGCCCGAGTTCCAGGAGTCGCCCCAGCTCAGTTCCGGCAGCAACACCACGGATCTCCGGCAGGACCCCTAGGAGCGGCAGTCCCAGTGACTCCGCGATCAGTGGAGCATCCACCGAACTGGTGCCGCTTCCACGGACCAGCAGTCCGGCATCAACGGGAGGAAGTTCATTGAGGACACGCGTAGCCGCCACTGCAGATTTGAGGTGGGCCTTGGTCAGCACCAGGATCCTGTCGCAATCCCATGCCAGTGTGCCCAGCCCCTCCCCGGTACGGCCAATATCCACGAGGATGAGTTCGAAGCTCCGGCGTGCGGCGTCAACAACAGCAGCCACGGCACCGGCCGCAGGGACCTGGACCGGTTCCCGCGTCCCGGGCCAGGACAGGTAAGCGAAGCCTCCGGCAACGGGCAGTGAATCCCGGAACTGGGAAGGATCAATGCTGCCCCGGGTTTCGGCGAAATCCGGCCACCGGAGGCCCGGAATTTCTTCGGCCGTCACTGCCAGCTCAAGGCCACCACCCCAGCGGTCACCATCGATGAGCACGGTGCTGATGCCATGCCCGGCCGCAGCCTGGGCAAGCCAGATTGCAGTGGTGGTAGCTCCTGCCCCGCCACTTCCAGCGATGATGCCCATAACGATGCCCCCGGGGTCCGGGGAGCCGGACATGCTCAGGTGTTCAGCCAGCCAAGCGGCTGCCTCGGGAAGGACGGCTACCCGTTCAGCTCCCAGTGAGGCGGCCAAACGCCATAACTGGTCACCTTCAGAGCCTTTGCCGAGCAGCACAGTGGGAGCCCTTCGTCTGGGAGGCAACTCGCGAATATCGCTGCCCACCAACACGACGTCCGCGTTGTCCCAGCCGTGGACAGCTTCCGTCACATCCACAGCCGTTCTGAGACTTCCGCCTGCGGCAGCGACTATCCGTTTGGCCTCTTCCTGAAGGTAAGGGTCTCCGGAAACCAGCAGGATGCCTACGGCTTCGTGTGGCACCCAGGACCCGTCCGCATCCACTTGCACATTTTGCCCGTAACTCCGGGTGGTCTGTTGGGGGTGTCCGGGTTGCCTATGCCGACGATCTCGCTTGCTCATGGCCTCCACACTGCGTGAATCGGCAGATCAAGATAAGGCTCAAATGCCCCTATGTGCACAACCTTGCCGGGCCGGCGCTGTGGAGGAACAGTCACCTCCGGGCAAAAGCACACAAGCACCACAGCACACCCCCGTACAAGGCAGAATGGAGACCATGTATTTGCTGCTCGCCGCCCACCAGGAAGGCGCAGCCATACAAAGGATCTCCCCCACCGGAAAGGCGACTGCTGACCCCCGCGTGGTCAACCGCGGTGAGTTGCCCGGCGTCGTGCGTGAACTGGAAGCCCAGCGGCCCCGCTGGGTGTGGCATCGCGCCCAGGACTGGTATCCGGACCTGCTGACCCACGGGATAGAGCTGGAGCGTTGCCACGACCTCTCGCTCTGCGGAGCCATTCTTGCCCACTCGGAGTTCACGGCCCACACGGATTATGCCGAGCATGCGGTCAAGCTCACGCAGGATGATGACTCAATGCCGCCGCGCGCCCTTCAGCCACCACCCCCGCCCGCGGATCAAGGCGCGCTCTTCGAGGATCTGTCCCCGACCAGCCCCAAGGCCGGGCTGGTTGAGCTGAAGGAGGAGTTCGCGGCGCAGCAGCACGCAATTTCCCAGGTCTCCGAGGACCATCAGCAAAGACAACGCCTACAACTACTGCTCGCTGCTGAGTCGGCGTGCGCGATCATTGCCGTTGAGATGCAGCACTCCGGTGTCCCTTGGCGCGAAGAGCTGCATCAGCAGATCCTTGCCGACGTTCTGGGTCCCCGGCCGCCGCTTGGCCACAGACCCCCTGCCCTGGAGGCTCTTTGCGCCGAACTCAGAAGCATCCTCAACTCCCCCAGCCTCAACCCGGACTCCCCGCAGGACCTGATGCGCGCCCTGCACCGGAACGGGATCGAAGTGAAAAGCACCCGCCAGTGGGAGCTGCAGGAATCGAAACATCCGGCCATCCAGCCCCTTCTCGCCTATAAGAAGCTTTCCCGGTTACACACCGCCAACGGCTGGTCCTGGCTGGACTCGTGGGTGCGTGACGGGCGGTTCCATCCCGAATATGTGGTGGGTGGAGTCGTGTCGGGTCGCTGGGCTTCCCGGGGCGGCGGGGCCCTCCAGATCCCGCGGAACATCCGGGCTGCTGTCCACGCGGATCCGGGCCACAAGCTTATAGTCGCCGACGCCTCCCAACTGGAGCCGCGCGTCCTCGTGGCGCTGGCCCAGGACACCAAAATGGCGGAGGCAGCCAGGGATAAAGACCTCTACGCAGGCATTGCAGCCCAAGGCTTTGGTGGCGACCGTGCCAAGGCGAAAATTGCCCTGCTGGGGGCCATTTACGGTGCCACCACGGGCGAGTCGGGCAGGCTCATGCCGCAGCTCACGCGAACCTATCCACGCGCCGTCGGCTTTGTAGAGCAGGCAGCTCGTGAAGGCGAGGCAGGCCGGACAGTCACTACGCGGCTAGGCAGAAGCAGCCCGCCTCCGTCAGCCGGCTGGTTGCGGAGCCAGCAATCCACCACGGCCGAGGAACAGCGCCGCGCCGACAATCTGGCCCGGTCCCGGGGCCGGTTCACACGCAACTTCGTGGTGCAGGGCTCTGCTGCTGAGTGGGCTGCCTGCTGGTTGGCGGAATTACGACGGCGGCTGCGCACCTTACGCGCTGAGGGATCCCCCAGCGGGGAACTGGTGTTCTTCCTCCACGACGAAGTGATGATTCATGCCCCCGAGGACGCCGTTGACGCGTGCATCCGCGCGATCGAAGAAGCGGCAGCGTCAGCGAAGGAACTAATGTTCGGGCGGATCCCCGTGGAATTTCCGGTGAGCCTGGCTGTGGTGGATTCCTACGACAAAGCGAAGTAGCCGGACCATAGCCGGAAGCCCCGGCACTATCCAGTCACATCTCGCCATATGAGCCGGGATGACCTGTCATTGACCGGTACTGCCAAGTAACTTTAGTTCGGCCCCGGTTCTGGATACTTTCACTATGTGGATAGTTTTGCTGGTCCACATTTGTGCAGGGAAGCATCACAAGGGGGAAGCATTCGATGGCTGGCAGGTTTGAAATTCTCAAGGACAACGCCGATGGTTACAGGTTCCGCCTCACCGCGGCCGACGGAACCGTGGTGGCTGAATCACCCACGTTCAAGCACCTCGAGGGAGTGGTGGCAGGCATCAATGCCGTACGGGAAAACGCCGCAACCGGTCTGATCGTGGACCGCTCCGCCACAGCCCGCAAAGCGGCCTGAATAAGGCCGCCCAAACAAGGCCGTCCAAACAGGGCAGCCTGAACAGGGCAGCCTGGATACGGCTGCCTACAGGTCGATATCCTGCAGCTTGTCCTTATCCCAGGGAACGGTCCAGCCCAGTTCGTCGAAGAGGCCGCTGAGGACCATCCCCGTGAAGCCCCATACCAACACGCCGTTTACGGTGAAGCCGGGGCTGGTGTACGTGCGGCCGAACCGGGAGATGGTGGCAGTGACACGGTTGACTG
The DNA here is from genome assembly GCF_902506065.1 of Arthrobacter sp. 9V. Lineage (GTDB taxonomy): Bacteria > Actinomycetota > Actinomycetes > Actinomycetales > Micrococcaceae > Arthrobacter. The sequence continues at coordinate 751,043 of NZ_LR732912.1, read as the reverse complement.
GATCCAGGAGATCGCGCACGGGCACCCTGAAGACCTGCGCGGATTCGGCGTAGTCCACCACGCGAACGGGCGATGGCGCATCCCACCAGCCCAGCACAGGTGTTACCCGGAAGTTGCTACGGATAAGACCGAGTTCCGGGATGACGCCGAGCACCCGGACACCGCTTGCATCCAGCCCGGTCTCTTCCACGGCCTCGCGAAGCGCTGCAGCCACCACCGATTCGTCTTCCGCATCCACGCTGCCGCCCGGGAACGCCACTTGTCCGGGGTGGTCGTCGAGGGTGTGGGCCCTTTCGAGCAAAAGGACATCAAGGTCCGCCGGCGCGATGGGGCGATCCGACTCTGCAGGGATGTTGTCCAGCACACCGAAAAGCATCAGGACTGCCGCGGCACGGTTGGTCTCCGGCGTGACGGGTAGCTTCTCCCAAAGTGCCGAGTGCTGTTGCTGGCCCTCTTCAAAGCGGGTAACCAGTGCGGACAGTTCCTCAAGCGCGGTCACCCGGGCCTCCTTTGCGATTCCATGCGGATCTCCGCGGCCCTGTGCGTTTCAGCCAAGAGTTTTCCGAGCAGGGCTTCGTTGCCGGGCGCGAGCTCGTACTTCAGCAGCTTGGCGGCCTTAACGGGATCCGTTTCGCCCTCGCCGTAGCTCGGGCAGAGGCTCGCCACCGGGCAGGCACCACAGGCCGGCTTCCTGGAATGGCAGACCCTGCGCCCGTGGAACACCACCCGATGCGAGAGCATGGTCCAGTCGCGCGGTTCAAATAATTCGGCGACGTCGAACTCGATCTTCACCGGGTCATCCGAGGCCGTCCATCCAAAGCGGCGGGCCAGCCTGCCAAAGTGCGTGTCAACCGTGATCCCGGGAACCCCGAAAGCATTGCCCAAAACCACGTTGGCGGTTTTGCGCCCGACCCCCGGGAGTGTCACCAGATCTTCCAGACGTCCCGGGACCACGCCGTCGTACTCATCAACCAACCGGGTGCTGAGCGCCAAAACGTTCCGCGCTTTGGCCCTGAAGAAACCCGTGGGCTGAAGTATGGTCTCCAGCTCAACGGGATCCGCCTCGGCCATGGCGCGGGCGTCGGGGTACCGGGCAAACAGGATCTTGGTGACCTGGTTAACCATCACATCAGTGGTTTGCGCAGAGAGAACCGTGGCCACCACCAGCTCAAACGGGTTCTTGAAATCCAACTCCGCGTGCGCGTAGGGATACTTTTCAGCGAGAACCCTGTTGATCTTGCGTGCCCGGCGTTTGAGCGCGAGCAGCGAACCAGCTTCAGCGATGGCCACGGGATCCCTGCTTAGCCGCGTTCGATGTTGCTGAGCTCCCGCAGAACCCCAACTTTTCCGTCGGTGTCCTGGACCAGGAATTCATGGCCCCGGTCCTCCAACGCCAGAACCCATCCACCGGGCTCGATGGTGAAGGCCGGGGCGCCGCTGTGTTCGTCATAGGCAGTCCGGGGCTGGGCCACAGCGAACCAGAACGCCTCATACTGGGGCCCATCGGATTCTTCAGGGCGGCTGGCCGGGTCCACGGTGGCCCCAATGGAGTCGCTTACCTTACGGGTGTCACCGGAGACGATGGGCGTTGCCATGGTGGCAGCCCACGGCTGTTGCGCCGCTGGCTGGTTCGGCTGCTGGGCGGCGGGCTGGCCCGCCTGTTGGGCGGCGTGCTGAGTGGCAGAAGGCTGCGCGGCATGCTGCGTGGTGGCGGGCTCGGCCGGCGCACCTGCAGCCGGGAACTGGGCACCCTTATCGCCGGACGCGCCAGCCGGTTCGGCCTTCTCAACCGATGACGTAGCGGGGGAAGCGCCGGATCCTGACGGCGAGGGCGCGCCTGCAGAGCCGAACGTTGCCTGCCGGGCAGCGGGCTCAGTGACGGCGGCGCCACCGGTGGCAGGGCTGCTGCTTGCATATCCGCTGCCATCCGCGGGTTTTGCGTCAGCCGAATGCACGACGGCGGAGGCTTCGGTTGCCGGCGATGACGTAGTTCCGTAACCAGCCGGCGGAGCGAAGGGGCTGGCACCCGTGGCAGCACCGGCACTCGGAGCGCCCGCGCCGGCAACACCGGAGGAAGCAGCCGCAGCACCCGGAGCACGGGAAACAGGAGTCTGGTAGCCGGGGGCTGATCCCTGCAATCCCGGGTTTGAACCTTGGTAGCCCGGTGTTGAACTCTGGAATCCGGGAGTCGAACCGGTGGAGTCGGAAGGCTTCGGCGTCTTGGGAGTTTTCGGCGCTTTGGGAGCAGCAGGCTTACGGCTGGGTACTGCTGCCTCGCGGGCAACAACGTGCGCCGGCGTTTCGGCACGGCCCTTGAAGTCGGCGGAAAGCCAAGGAAGATGCGGGGCCAGGACCGTCGCGGCCAGCAGGCCTACAGAACCAACGAGCCCCAACAGCACGCTGCCGTTGAACGAGTTGGCAATGGTCAAGAAGAACAAGGGGAACGCAAACGAGGCAGTCACGGACGCGAATTGGTCAACGGACAGCGAGCCAATGCGGACGATTGTTCCGGGCTGCAACCTGCGGGCTACGAAGAGTGCCACCACAACCAGCGGCAGGATGATGCCCAGCAGCAGGAAGAACAAGTTGCTCAGGTTCCAGAGGTTGTAGCGCTCCCCGAACATGGGCAGCAACGAGGCTACGAACATCAGGAGCGTGGAGCCGAAGACAGTAAGGTCCCGGATGGTGAACGGCCCGGCGACGGCCTCATACTTGCCGGAGTCACCCTGAGCCGCGGCGTTCTTTGAGGCGTCGTTCTTAACAGCCTCGTCCTTAATTGCAGTGTCCTTCTTCAGAGGAGCTCCGGAGATACCCCTCGCAGGATTCCCGGCAGCGTTGCCATCTGCAGCGGTGGCCGTTCCAGCCGCGGTGTCCGGTCCGTTCGGGTGTGAGTCGTGCGGGCCTGGGCTCAGCTGGTTCATCTATTTCTCCTTCGTACGGCGGCGCCTTGGACAGTCCGGCCCGGCTACCTCCGCGAAATTCCGCGAAGAACCGGACACGCCAGAAGTGCGTCCCAAGACTTATTCAGCCTATGCCACCCCACTGACAGGGTTCTAGCTGAAAACGGCCATACAGCTTCGCCCACAGCAAACTCCAAGGTTCCTTACAGATGGAGGCACGCAGTTACCACGCCGGCAGCGGCAACCGAGGTCCGCCGTCGTGCGTCATGTAAACGGTTCCCCACCGCACAATCCACCACTCGTCGCTAAATCGGCGCCGCTCACGGCCGTATTTGTGACGGCGCACACGCAGCACTTCGCTAAGCGATAGTGTTGATGGCGGACAGCACTTTGCGGACCCTTGAGGGACGCGCCCGACGCCGACGACGGCCCGGGCGGGAACCTCACGCCAGGATCCGCGCAGCAAAGATCGATGAATGATGAGGTTCACCATGTCCCAGGACACCACCGGATCCACGGCCACCGCTGCAGCGTCAACTGCTCAGAACGGTCCGGCCGCACACGTTGAGGCGCTTGAAAACCTCCTCCACGAGAACCGCAAGTTCGCGCCGTCTGCGGAGTTCGCCGCGAACGCCGTGACCAGCGCTGACGCCTACGCAGAGGCAGAGGCGGACCGTCCCGCGTTCTGGGCGAAGCAGGCCCGCGAGTTGTTGACCTNCTGAAGGAAAACGAAGGGTTTATACATGTCAACGGATATTGCCGCGATGTCAGCGGAAAACTATGTTCAGCAGGGTGAGGCGCTTGAAAACCTCCTCCATGAGAACCGCAAGTTCGCGCCGTCTGCGGAGTTCGCCGCGAACGCCGTGACCAGCGCTGACGCCTACGCAGAGGCAGAGGCGGACCGTCCCGCGTTCTGGGCGAAGCAGGCCCGCGAGTTGTTGACCTGGGACAAGGACTTCACCGAGGCCCTGGATTGGTCCAACCCGCCGTTCGCCAAGTGGTTTGTCGGCGGCGAGGTCAACGCGGCGTACAACGCTCTGGACCGCCACGTTGAGAACGGCCTGGGCGACCGCGTGGCCATCTACTTTGAAGGTGAGCCCGGGGACACCCGCACCTACACGTATGCGCAGCTGACCGAAGAAGTGAAGAAGGCCGCCAACGCTTTCGAGTCCCTCGGCGTGGCCAAGGGCGACCGCGTTGCCGTGTACCTGCCCATGATCCCCGAGGCCGTCATCACGCTCCTTGCCTGCGCCAGGATCGGGGCCGTGCACTCGGTAGTGTTCGGCGGCTTCTCCGCGGACGCCCTGCGTTCCCGGATCGAGGACGCCGAAGCCAAGCTCGTGGTCACCGCCGATGGCACCTACCGCCGCGGCAAGCCCAGTGCGCTGAAGCCGGCAGTGGACGAAGCCCTGTCCAAAGAGGGCCACACTGTCCAGAACGTGGTGGTGGTCAAGCGCAACGGCGAGGACGTCAACTGGGTGGAAGGCCGCGACCTCTGGTGGAGCGAAACCGTTGATAAGGCAGCAACCGAGCACACCGCCGTCGGGCACGACTCCGAGCACCCGCTGTTCATCCTCTACACCTCCGGCACCACGGGCAAGCCCAAGGGCATCCTGCACACCACCGGCGGCTACCTCACCCAGGGTGCCTACACGCACAAGGCCGTGTTCGATCTCCACCCCGAAACGGACGTGTACTGGTGCACCGCCGACGTCGGCTGGGTCACCGGCCACTCCTACGTCGCCTACGCTCCGCTCATCAACGGCGCCACCCAGGTCATGTACGAAGGCACCCCGGACTCCCCGCACCAGGGCCGTTGGTGGGAAATCGTGGAGAAGTACAAGGTCTCCATCCTGTACACCGCGCCCACTGCCATCCGGACATTCATGAAGTGGGGCCGGGACATCCCGGACAAGTACGATCTCTCCTCCATCCGCGTCCTGGGCTCGGTGGGCGAATCCATCAACCCCGAAGCGTGGATGTGGTACCGGAACGTCATCGGTGCCAACGCCGGCAAGAACGGTGAGAAGAAGGAACACCCAGCCCCGATCGTGGACACCTGGTGGCAGACCGAAACCGGCGCCCAGATGATCGCCCCGCTTCCCGGTGTCACCGCCACCAAACCCGGCTCTGCCCAGGTCCCGCTGCCCGGCATCGCCGTGGACGTCGTGGATGAAAACGGCCAGTCCGTGGCCAACGGCGAAGGCGGCTACCTGGTGGTCCGCGAACCGTGGCCCTCCATGCTCCGCGGCATCTGGGGAGACCCCGAGCGTTTCAAAGACACCTATTGGTCCCGCTTCGAGGCCATGTACTTTGCAGGCGACGGCGCCAAGAAGGACGAAGACGGCGACGTCTGGCTCCTGGGCCGCGTGGACGACGTCATGAACGTCTCCGGCCACCGTCTCTCCACCACGGAGATCGAATCCGCCCTGGTCAGCCACCCGTCCGTTGCCGAGGCAGCCGTGGTGGGTGCGTCGTGCACCTCGGCGTAGCCGGACACGAACGCGTCACGCAGGGACGGGTCGACGTCGGCCAGGCGCGGGTCGTCGAGGGACATCGTCGCCTGGGTGTCGATCTTGTCGCTGATGTCGTACGAGTCCTCCTTGTCCTGCCACACGCTCGTCTTCGCGAGCTGCTCGAAGCTGGCCTCGGTGCCGAAGTAGCGGAAGCGCGACTCGCGGATGTGCGACGGGTAGCCGACGCGACGCATCTCGTTGATGCGCATGACCCCGCCGTTGTCGAGCTCGAACAGGGCGGTGGCGTTCGAGAAGTCGTTGTCGAACTGGCTGACGTCCTTGTCGAAGACGCCGTCGCCGCGGTCGTCCTTCACGCCGATGCAGCTGACGCTGACCGCGTGCCCGGGGATCGCGCCGAGGACCCCGCCGACGGAGTGCGTCGGGTAGAGCATGGGCGGGTAGCTGGCGGTGCGCTTCCACTCGTCGCCGCCGCTGTACTGGTACGCGGCGTAGAAGCCGAGGTCCATGTCGTGCACGTAGTCGCCCTCGGCGTAGAAGACCCGACCGAAGGCGCCGGCGGCCACCTGCTTGCGGGCGAACACCGTCGCGGGGTTGTAATAGCTCGTCTCGCCCATCATGTAGGTCAGGCCGGTCTCGNAATCCAGCCTTGCGAACCCACTGATAGCAGGTGTTCCGGTTCAATCCGAGCCTAGCGGCGGCCTCTGTCACACTCGCTAATCGATCAAAAGCCCTGAAGAAAGCCTCCCTCTGCTCAGGGGTAGATCTCGCAAACTTCCGGGACTCCGAGGAAACATCGCTTAAATGCGGCACGGTCGTTGCAACTCCCAAAAATCTAGGGTGTTGCAACGACCGCTAGAACCCAAGCAGGCGAGCGGCGCCGTCGTGCGTTTAATCAGTTGCGTGACGCCGCCGCGACCACCGTCCCCCGCTGTTGGCACCCCGCATCCTAGACTGAAGCAGACTCAGCCCCACGTTTGACGAAGTTTCCCAGAAAGGCCCTGATGCTTCAGGCAGCACGCCACTCCGCCATCATCGACGCCGTGCAGCGCGAACGCGTGGTGCGGGTCTCTGACCTCGCTCAAATGCTGGGGGTCTCCCCCATGACCGTGCGCCGCGACATCGAAGCCCTCGAGGAAGCCGGCCGCGTTGAGCGCATCCACGGCGGAGCCAAACTTCCAGGCGATGCAAGCACCCACGAGCCCGGCTTCGAGCTCAAATCCACGCAACTGCCCGGCGAGAAGCACGCCATCGCGGTGGAGGCCGCGGCCCTGGTCCAGGAAGGCATGGCCATTGGCCTCGGTGCCGGCACTACCACATGGGCCTTGGCAAAGGAACTCGTCAACGGGCCCCGCATCACCGTGGTCACCAACTCGGTGCGGATCGCAGATCTCTTCCACCACGGCTCTTCCTCCGGACCGGCCCGCTTCGGGTCCACTGTGATATTGATCGGTGGCGAGCGGACGCCGTCGGATGCTTTGGTAGGCCCCATAGCCACGTCCTCGCTGAAGCAGCTCCACCTGGACGTCCTGTTCCTGGGAGTCCACGGCATGGACGCGCACGCCGGTTTCACCACGCCCAACCTGTTGGAAGCCGAAACCAACCGTGCTTTCATGTCGTCTGCCCGGAGCACCGTTATCCTGGCCGATCACAGCAAGTGGGGCGTGGTGGGCATAGCCTCGATCGCCCGGTTGGAAGAAGCCGACGAGCTGATTACGGACTCGCACCTTGGTGAGGACGCTCGGCGTGTACTGGCCGAAAATGTGGCCAAGCTGCGGATCGCCGAAGCCTGACCCAAGTAGGTGACAGATGACGTCGTTATGAGAGCTCATAACGACGTTATCTGTCACTTAGTTGGGTCTCATACCGCGGGTGGAGGCCGGCCCGCAGAGTTCAGCCGCGGGACTGACGCCGCGAGGTAGGGCCCGCAGGGATGCTGGATATATGAACGCCATCCTCCACGCCCAGCAACTCACCAAGTACTACCCCGGCAGCATCGCTTTGGACAACGTCCACTTCACCGCCAACGCCGGCCAGTCCATTGCGATCATCGGCCCCTCAGGCTCGGGCAAGACCACCCTTTTGCACTGTCTCGCCGGAATTTTGAGGCCCGACGCCGGTGCGATCACCTTGAACACGCCGTCGTCCGCTTTGCGTCTGGACACCTTGGGAGACGCAGCGTTGTCCCGATTGCGTCGGGAGGAGTTCGGCTTCGTCTTCCAGCAAGGCATGCTCCTGCCGGAGCTCACTGCGTTGGAAAACGTTGCTTTGGCCCTCATGCTCAACGGCACGGACCGCGCTACTTCCGAAAACCGAGCCGCCGAATGGTTGGCCGCACTTGGTCTGGCGGGGATGGAACAACGCCGTTTGGGTGAGCTCTCCGGCGGGCAGGTGCAGCGCGTGGCCATCGCCCGCGCGCAGGTCACCGGCGCCAGGGTGGTCTTCGCCGACGAGCCCACCGGTGCTCTGGACTCTGCCACCTCCAAGGAAGTCCTGGACGTACTCCTGCATTCAGTGGCCGCCAACGGCCGGACACTTCTGGTGGTCACGCACGATCCCAACGTCGCGTCCCGCTGCGAGCGCGTTGTGGAGTTGCGTGATGGCCGGATCGTGGCAGACAGCGCCGCCTCCGTTGCGGCTCCCGACTCTTCGGCGCCCGCCAGCCAGGCAACGCCGAACACACAGAACGCCAACCTCAAGGGTGCCTTCAATGTCTAGTCTCTCCATGGCCCTGCGTCTCACCCCATACATCGCCCGAAGCAATGCGAGCAGCTTCCGGGAATCGGGTCTTCGCGACGCCGGGCTTCCCGTCCTCGCTTTCGGGACCGTCACAGCCCTGCTGCTCATTGTGGCCGGAGGTTCACAGGTCTTCTGGTCCTGGTCCGATGACATTGCCGGTACGTACCAGGCCTTGGCCGTGGTGGCCATGGTGCTGCTCATCATTCCGTTGCTGACACTCGGTGCCTCAGCCGCCCGGCTGGCCGCCCGGCGTCGTGATGACCGGTTGGCCTCCCTGCGTTTGCTGGGCGCGAACAGCGCAACGGTGGTGTGGATGACCGTCATTGAATCCACCGTCCTGGCGGCAGTTGGCGCCTTGGCCGGCGCCGGACTCTACGCCTGTGTGGCGCCATTCCTGGGGCTGATCCAGTTCCGGGGCCAAGCAATCGGGAGTCATGCATGGTTGTCAGTTCCTTCAATTCTGGGCTGTGTTCTGGCCGTCTGCGTCCTCGCCGCGGCCAGCGCGGCGTTGGGGCTTCGGAAAGTTGTGGTGACGCCGTTGGGTGTACGGACCCGGCAAACGGCTGACGGCGCCCACTGGGTTCGCGGACTCATCGCAGCTGTGGTGGTGGTTGTTGGAGTGTTGGCGATGGGGATGCTCAGCAGTTTCGGTGCGTTCATTGTGATCATCGCCGTGATGGGCGGCTGCTTCGGGCTGGCTTTGCTGGCGTTGAACCTCATGGGACCGTGGATCCTGCGGCTGCGGGCGTCCTCGCAGCTCAAGCACGCCAAACGGCCCGAGAAATTGTTGGCTGCACGGACCGTCCTGGAGAGTCCCAAGGAATCGTGGCGGCAAGTTGGGGGCGTGGCGATGACCAGCTTTGTGGGGGTTTTTGTGGGTGTGGGCATGGCTGTGGCCGACTCCATGGGCACAGCCGGCGATACCGAGGCAACGCTGTTGGTGCGCGATATCAACACCGGGGTGATGATCACCCTGTTGGGCTCGTTCCTCATGGTTGCCTGTTCCGCAGGTGTGAACCAGGCTGCCGCAGTGCTGGACCGGGCCGCCACCTTGGTGGCCCTGGACCGGGTGGGCATGCCGCGGAAGCTCATGGTGGCCGCGCGGGTTAAGGCCGTGATGTCGCCGCTGTTCCTCGTGGCGGGCATTTCCGCTGCCGCCGCGGCCGTTCTGGTCCTGCCGCTGACCGGTGCTGCGCTGCTGACACAGCCCGTGGTGCTCCTGACCATCGGCGGAGTGTTTGCCGCCGGCTTCCTGCTGGTCAGGCTGGCCGTTGCAGCGGGAACGGCACAGATCAGCCAGGTCCTGGCCCGCCCCGAGCGCTACGCGAGCATGGACTCGTAACCCGGCCAGCCGCCGTCGTACCCTCCCGCGAGTTGGCAGTTCACACCCATGTTTTCCAAAAACATGGGTGTGAACTGCCAACTCGGCGGGCTATTTGCAGCCGCAGGACTGCCGGATGATCAGCTCGGTAGGGAGGATCTGGTGTTGCAGCTCGTCACCGCGGCCTTTGCCTACCAACGCCTGCACGGCGGCTTCGGCCATTGCTTTGACCGGCTGCGCAACTGTGGTCAGCGCGGGCCAGCTGTATTCGGAGTCCAAGGAGCCGTCGAAGGACACCAAAGCCAGGTCCTCCGGGACTCTGACTCCTGCCTCATGAAGTGCCCGCAGGATACCGATTGCCTGCATGTCGTTGCTGGCAAAGATGGCCGTGGGTCGGTTGGCCATGGAGAGGAAGCGCTTGCCTACCTCGTACCCGCCCGGACGGCTGAAGGGACCGTGCAGCATGGGCCCGTCCGGCAGTCCGGCGTCACGCAAAGTAGCCAGCCAGCCCACCTCGCGCCCGTCCAACTGATTGCCGGTATTGGTGCCGATTGCCAAACCGATGTTGGTGTGCCCGTGGCCAATCAGATGTTCCACGGCTGCACGCGCGCCTGCTGCCAGATCAACCCCTACGCTGTTGAGTCCCGGCGGTGAGCCTGCGTTATTCAACAAGACGGACGGGATTTCGGAGGCTTCCAGTTCCGTGACGTCGGGATCGAACACGCAGCTGGCCAGGAACACCCCGTCCACTTGCCGGGCAGCCAGGGTACGGATGTTCTTGCGTTCGCGCGTCAGGCTGCCGTCCGAGTTGGTAAGCACCATGCCGAAGCCGAGCTCCGCGGCGGCGTCCTCCACGGCATGGGCCAGCTGGGTGAAGAACGGGTTGGTGTTATCCGGAACCACCACGCCAATGGTCTCGCTGGACCCCAATTTCAGGGCACGGGCGGCAGCATTGGGCCGGTATCCGAGGACACGGATGGCATCGCGGACCTTGGCTTCGGTGGCCGGGGCCACGTTCTTGGGCCCACCGTTCACCACATAACTCACGACGGCGGTACTCACCCCGGCGTACCGGGCCACGTCTTTGCGTGTTACCGGGCTGCGCGAGGTTTGTACCGCCGAAGTTGTCATGGGGTAAATGCTAGCTACTCCACGGGAGCATCACCGAAGTCGCGGATGGGGAGTCGCTCCCCGCCGCGGAGCGCGGACTCATGGGCGATGATCCCGGGCAACGTGAAGCGGGCAGCAACCCAGGCATTGACGGGAGGAAGGGTGCGGTTGTTCACGGCCGTCACGAAGTCGTCCACCAGGAATTGATGGCTTCCTTCATGCCCGTTGGGTGCGCCCAGGAACTCTTGGGGAAGCCTGGACTGATCGTGCACCGGAGCCAACCCGGAAATGAAGGCATCCCGCAACTCCGGCGCCACGTCTGCCAAGGAAGGATCGTCCAGGGACATGGTGGGTTTGGTTTCCACTTGCTCGGATACATCTTCCACAGTGGATTTGTCCTGCCACACGGTAGTGGTGGCAAGTTGCTCAAAGCTGGCTTCGGTGCCGAAGAAACGGAATCGGGACTCTCGAATATGGGAGGGGTACCCCACCCGGCGCATCTCATTGGTGCGCATCGCACCGCCGTCGTTCATTTCAAACAACGCCGTGGCGTTGGAGAAGTCGTTGGCGAACATGCTCACGTCCCTATCAAAGACCCCATCACCACGCTGATCTTTCACACCGATGCAGCTCACGCTGACCGCATGCCCGGGGACGGCACCGAGCACGCCACCGATTGCGTGCGTGGGGTAGAGCATGGGCGGGTAGCTGGCCGTTTCCTTCCACCGCTCTCCCCCGCTGTACTGGTAGGCCTCGTAGAACCCCAGGTCCATGTCGTGGACGTAGTCGCCCTCGGTGTAGAAGATCCGACCAAACTTGCCGGCTGCATGCTGCTGCCGGGCGAAGACCGTGGCGGGGTTGTAGTAGCTGGTCTCGCCCATTGCGTAGACCAGCTTGGTCTCACGCACTGCCTGGATGATCCGTTCGATCTCCTCTTCGGAGATGGCCATGGGTACAGCTGAGTAGACGTGCTTGCCGGCACGCAGAGCCCGCTCAACCAGCGGCCCGTGAGTCCAGCGCTGCGTGAAGATGGCCACGGCATGGACGTCGGACTCCAACAACTCCTCAAAGCTGCCCATCACGCCATCCAGTCCCCAGCGCTCCTTCGCCGCAACGGCCCGCTCAGGGAGTTCATCTATGGCATAAACCGCGCTGACGCCCGGGTGGAGCTTGAACAAGTGGGCGAACTGGCTGCCGAACTGTCCGGCACCCACTACTCCGATCGAAAACGTCATTGTTTACCTTCCCTGGGCTGCCGAAGCAATCTCCGTTGGTGTCCATATTTGATGTGTTGTCGAGTCTGGCACCAGGATCTACTCGAGTCAACAGAAAGAACATAATTGAACATTTTTCACCAAAAGTTTAGTCCAGCTCTTGCTATGCTCGAATCTACTCGTGTAGATTTCCATCCAGTTGTTAGGCACATCACAGTCACGAAAGGGTCGACGATGACCACGCTTACCAAGCAGCCAGATCCTGGGCTCTCCTCCGCCAGGGCGCCACGGAAGTCACGGAGACGGGGAAGACCAGCCGACGGGTTCCGTGGCATCGGAGACCTCAAGGTTGCACTCTTCTTCATCGCCCCAGCGATGCTCGGACTGATCCTCTTCTACCTCGTCCCCACTATCCGGGGCATCTACCTCAGCTTCACCGAATACAGCATCCTGGGCGACCCGGAATGGATTGGCACGCGGAACTACGAACGCATAGCCAAGGATCCGCTGTTCTGGAACGCCTTGGGTGTCACCTCGGAATACGTGGTGATCAACATTGTTCTCCAGACCGCGTTGGCCCTGGGCCTTGCCATCCTGATGCACCGTGTAGCAAAGTCCACCCTCGTCCGTGGTGCACTCCTGATGCCCTACCTGATGGCAAACGTCATCGCCGCCCTGCTGTGGTTCTGGATGCTTGACTACCAGATCGGCATCATCAACCAGATCATCGAATGGACCGGTCTTCCCCGGGTGGCCTTCTTCGGCAGCGAGCAATGGGCCATCCCCACCCAGGCACTCATCAACACGTGGCGGCACATGGGGTACACAGCGCTCCTGATCTTCGCAGGGCTCCAGGCCATACCGAACAGTGTCTATGAGGCCGCCAGCATCGACGGTTCCAAGGCCGTGAGCACTTTCTGGCGGATCACCCTGCCGCTGCTCCGCCCAGTCCTGGTACTGGTCCTCGTAGTAACTGTGATCGGTTCCTTCCAGGTCTTTGACACCGTTGCCGTCACCACAGCCGGCGGACCCGTCAACGCCACCCGCGTCCTGCAGTTCTACATCTATCAACGCGCCTTCAATGAACAGGACTTCGGCTACGGATCCGCCCTGGCTGTCATCCTCTTCCTCATTCTCGCCATCGTCGCTTTCATCCAGATGAAGTTCCTCCGCGGCAACCAGTCGGACCTGGACTAAGGACTCGCCATGACCACTCTTGCCTCACCCAAGAACGGCGGCAGCCGTCGCCCGCTCAGCCGCCCCTTCAACTGGCGCCGCGCCATCGCCCTGACCCTCCTCGCCCTGGCTGTCGCCGTGAGCATCCTGCCTTTCTACTGGGTGCTGCGCACAGCCCTTTCCACCAACGGTTCACTCGCCGCGAACTCGGCCAACCTACTGCCGGCCGACTTCAACTTGGGCGCGTTCAAGCGTGTCTTCGGCCTCCAGAGCGCCTCCGAAGCCATCGCAGAAGGCGGCTCCGGCGCTTCGATCAATTTCTGGCAGTACCTGTGGAACTCGCTGCTCTTCTCCGGCATCACCACAGCATGCGCCGTGTTCTTCAGCTCAATGGCCGCCTATGCCTTCTCCCGGCTCCGGTGGAAAGGACGGGACGCAGTCTTCTCGCTGTTCCTTGCCACCATGCTCGTCCCGCCGATTTTCACCGCCCTGCCCAACTTCCTGCTCATCAAGAACCTGGGCCTGCTCAATTCCATGCTCGGACTCGTACTGCCTTACTTGTTCATGACCCCGTTCGCGATCTTCTTCATGCGCCAGTTCTTCCTGAACATGTCCAGGGAAGTAGAAGAAGCTGCAATGCTCGACGGCGCCAAGCACTGGCGGATCTTCTTCCAAATCATCATGCCCAACGCCGCTGCCCCGATTGCCACCTTGGCGCTGCTGACCTTCATGGGTCAGTGGAATGAGTACTTCTGGCCACTACTGGTAGGCACCTCCGAGGAATCCCGGGTGCTCACCGTGGGACTGGGAGTCTTCAAATCCCAGTCCCCGCAGGGCGCGCCGGACTGGTCCGGGCTCATGGCCGCAACGCTCGTGTCCGCCACACCTGTGCTGATCCTGTTCGCCATCTTCGGTAAACGAATCGTCAACTCCATCGGCTTCAACGGCACCAAATAGCTGCATTCCACCTCCCTCCCGAAGAACCGGCAGGTGTCGGTTCGCACCCCCCTGTCCTGAAAGGACCAATCATGATGAAAAAGAAGCCACTCGGCGCCGTCGCCGTCGCAGCAGCCGCCGTCCTCGCACTGTCCGCCTGCGCCGGCGGAAGTTCCGGAGGAGACGCTGCCAAGGGTGAGATCAGTTATTGGCTCTGGGACGCCAATCAGCTCCCTGCCTACCAGCAGTGCGCCACTGACTTCACCAAGGCCAACCCGGACATCACCGTCAAAATCACCCAGACCGGCTGGGACGACTACTGGTCCAAGATCACCAACGGCATGGCCTCCGGCACGGCACCGGACGTGTTTACGGACCACCTGTCCAAGTACCCGGAATTCCTCAAGACCAAGCAGCTGGTGGCCCTTGACGACGGCATCGCCAAGGACAAGGTGGAGCTTTCCCAGTACAACGAAGGCCTCGCGGACCTCTGGGTGGGCCAGGATGGCAAGCGCTACGGCCTGCCCAAAGACTGGGACACCATCGCCCTGTTCTACAACCAGAAGATGGCTACCGACGCCGGCATCACCCCTGAACAGATGGGCTCCCTGACCTGGAACCCGCAGGACGGCGGAACGTATGAGAAAGCAATCGCGCGTCTCACCGTGGACAAGAACGGCAAGCGCGGCGACGAAGCAGGCTTCGACAAGAACAATGTTGCCGTATACGGTTTGGGCCTGCCGGGCTCCGACGCCGAGAACGCCGGCCAGACGCAGTGGAGCTACCTGTCCGCCACCACTGGTTGGACCACCACGGATAAGAACCCTTGGGGCACCCACTTCAACTACGACGATAAGAGGCTCCAGGACACCATCGACTGGTGGGCCTCGCTCGCCGAGAAGGGCTACATGCCCAAGCTTGAAACCACCGTTGGTGCCAACGCCGCCGACAGCTTCGGTGCAGGCAAGGCCGCCATCAACAGCAATGGTTCCTGGATGATCGGCCAGTACACCGGCTACAAGGGCATCGACCTCGGCATCGCCCCCACACCTCAGGGCCCCGAAGGCAAGCGTGCCTCCATGTTCAATGGCCTGGCCGATTCCGTTTGGGCCGGTACAAAGAAGAAGGACGCCTCCATCAAGTGGGTCGAGTACCTGGGCTCCACCGCCTGCCAGGACGTCGTCGCCTCCAAGGCCGTGGTGTTCCCGGCCATCACCACCTCCTCCGAGAAGGCCGCAGAAGCCTTCAAGGCCAAGAACGTGGACGTCAGCGCCTTCACGCAGCACGTGAAGGACAAGACCACCTTCATGCTCCCCATCACGGACAATGCCTCCAAAGTTTCGGGAATCATGAAGCCCGCAATGGACGCGGTGATCGCCGGAAAGTCCCCGGCCAGCTCGCTGACGGCCGCGAACGAACAGGTCAACGCACTCTTCGCGAAGTAACAACCCACCCGTTGCGGGGCCCGCTCTGCGCGTTATTTCCTTCGCGAAGCGCGCAGAGCGGGCCCAACAACATCCCATAAGACCCTATTGAAAGTGACTTCATACATGCACCCGCTCCATCTCCGTTCCGCAGGTACCAGCCTGGTGATCAGCACCCACCGTGGAGAGGCTGAGATAACCCACTGGGGAGCCGACCTGGGAGAGACCCTGCCTGATCTGGCCATCCTTAGCGAGCCCATTCCGCCGTCGTCCATTGATGCCAACGTTCCCGCGGGGCTCCTCCCCCAGGCGTCGTCCTCGTGGCAGGGACGGCCGGGGCTCCGCGGCCATCGCATCACGGACGGCGTACCTGGCTTCGATTTCTCAGTACGCCTGCGGGTGGAGAGCGCGACTACGGACGGCAGCTCAGCGGTGATTGTCCAGTCAGATCCCGACGCCGGCATCACAGTAAGCAGCAACCTCACCTTGCATTCCGGCGGACTTCTGGAACTGCACCACACGGCAAGGAATCACGGCACGTCGCCTTTCCAGGTGGATGAGTTGGCGACGATGCTCCCGGTGGCGCCCGACGCCGTCGAACTTTTGGACCTGACGGGACGCTGGTGCCGTGAGCGGCACCCACAGCGCAGGGCCATCCAGCAGGGAACCTGGGTCCGCACGGGCCGCCACGGACGCACCGGACACGACTCCTCAATGCTGCTTGCAGCCGGCACTGCCGGATTCGGCAACCGACACGGCAAGGTCTGGGCCACCCATTTGGCCTGGAGCGGCAACCACGAGCAATTTGCGGACAGTGTTGCCGATGGGCGAACCATGGTGGGTGGCTCCGAGCTGCTGGGACCGGCCGAAGTAATCCTTCAGCCCGGTGAAAGCTACACAACCCCTGCACTGTTTGCTGCCTACTCGGACCGCGGTTTGGATGGGATTTCGGAGGCGTTCTACGCCTGGTTCCGCTCGCGACCGCATCACGTCGGCGTGCTTTCGGGCAAGCCGCGCCCAGTAGTCCTCAACACCTGGGAAGCGGTGTACTTCGACCACAACCTGGACACCCTGATGGAGCTCGCCGAGTCCGCTGCCGACCTTGGGGTTGAGCGTTTCGTGCTCGACGACGGCTGGTTCCGCGGGCGGCGCGGCGACCACGCAGGTTTGGGTGACTGGTTCGTTGACGAAACCCTCTGGCCGAACGGCCTGACGCCGTTGATTGATGCCGTGACCAGCCGCGGTATGGAGTTCGGTCTGTGGGTGGAGCCGGAAATGGTCAACCTGGACTCCGACGTCGCCAGGGCGCATCCCGAATGGATCGTGGGGCCCTCAGCAATTTCCCACAAGGACGGTGGCCGGCTGCCTCTCGGATGGCGGCAGCAGCACGTGATCGACCTCGTGAACCCGGACGCGTGGCAGTACATTTACCACCGCATGGACGCGCTGCTGAGTGAGAACAACATCAGCTACCTCAAGTGGGACCAGAACCGCGATCTCCTGGAACACGGGCACGCAGGCCGGGCCTCCGTTCATGAGCAGACCCTGGCGGCTTACCGGCTGTTCGATGCGCTCCATGCAGCCCATCCCGGGGTGGAAATCGAAAGCTGCTCTTCCGGTGGCGCCCGAGTGGACCTCGGGATCCTGGAACGTACCGACCGCATCTGGGCCTCGGACTGCAACGACGCTTTGGAACGGCAAACCATTCAGCGATGGACCGGAATGGTGGTCCCGCCGGAACTTGTGGGCGGGCACATCGGACCCACTACCTCGCACACTACCGGGCGCACGCACGACCTCTCCTTCCGTGCCATCACAGCGCTGTTCGGGCACTTCGGTATGGAGTGGGATGTCCGCTCCGTCACCGGCACGGAACGCGAAGAACTCAAGCGCTTCATTGGCCTCTACAAGGAACACCGAGGGCTTATCCACAGTGGCCGGATGGTTCGGGCCGACCTGCCGGACGAGTCGCTGATGGTGCATGGCGTGATTGCTGAGGATGAAGTACCCGGTGCCACGGCCGCACTATTCGCCGTGGTGAAGACCCGGACAGGCTTTGGCGAACTCACCGGACGGGTGGCCATCCCCGGCCTGGATCCTGTGCGTTCGTACCGGGTGGAGGCCATCTTCCCTGCGCCCGGTGACGCCGACTACGGGCACACCTTCACGGAGGCAAAACCGGCGCCATGGCTGGCATCCGGGGCTGAGGTGACTGGACGCTTCCTGGGCGAAGTGGGCCTCCCCATGCCGGTCCTGAACCCGGAGCACGCCATTCTGCTGCGGTTCACCGCCCTCTAACGCTCGCTCACATCCCTCGGGCTTCAACCCGACGCTCACTCACATCCCTCGGGCCTGAATGAAAAAGCCGCCCCGGTTCACAACCGGGGCGGCTTTTTCGTAGCTGTTTAGCGTGAACGCTGGCGGAGACGCTGCATGTCCAAAATCACCACAGCGCGGGCCTCCAAGCGGAGCCATCCACGCTGGACGAACTCGGCCAGTGCCTTGTTCACGGTTTCGCGGGAAGCGCCAACCAGCTGCGCCAGTTCTTCCTGTGTGAGCTCGTGGGCTACCAGAACGCCGTCGGTAGCGGGACGACCGAAGCGGTCTGCGAGGTCCAGGAGGGCCTTGGCTACACGGCCCGGGACGTCAGAGAAGACCAGATCGGAAAGGGAGTCGTTGGTCCGGCGAAGACGGCGGGCCAGAGCCTGGAGCAGCTGCGCGGAAACCTCGGGGCGCGTGCGGAGCAGTGCGTTGAGGCTCTCGTTCTTGAGCCCGGCCAGGCGGGTTTCCGAAACGGCGGTGGCCGTAGCGGTACGCGGGCTGGGGTCGAACAATGCCATCTCGCCGAAGAGCTCACCCGGGCCGAGGATGGCCAAGAGGGATTCGCGGCCATCAGGGGACGTACGGCCGAGCTTTACCTTGCCGGAAACGATGAAGTAGAGCTGGTCACCCTGGTCGCCTTCGCGGAACACCGAAGCTCCACGTGAAAGGTCCACCTCGGTGAGTTCGTCCGTCAGCAAGCGGAATGCGTCGTCGTCAAGGGTGGCGAAGAGGGGTGCGCGGCGCAATACCTCGATGTCCATGAAATCTCCTGAATATAAGTTTCGGTCGTGGCGCTCAGGCCATTGTTTCAGAATTTTTAAGCTTCTGTGACGTACTTGGCACGTGAAACGCTGAAATGGCGCGGTTTTCGGGCGATCCGACCCACACTGAAGCCTTTTAGAGCGGCATAAACGGCTCCTTACCGTGACCGGACTAACGGTTTGCTGTCAGGGTGGACATCTAGAATTGGCGCTACCCGGCTATGAGGAGCATTGGTGTTTGGCTTGACGATATTGGATTTGGCATTGATATTGATGCTCCTGTCCTACCTGATCTATGGCCTCCGCAATGGCTTCATGGTCACACTCGGTGGAATCGCAGGATTCGTCATCGGTGCCATTGCGGCCTTCATGGCTGTTCCGCTCGTCAGCGGTTGGGTGACCGACTCGGGGTGGAGGCTAACCGCCACGGTGGGCGCCGCCGTCGTGCTCATTGCTTTAGGGCACGGACTGGGCACCATGATCGGGCGAAAAATCCGCCACGCCGTGCGGATCAAGCCTTTGCATGCCGTGGACCGGCTGATCGGTGGTGTGGTGAGCGTGGTGGTGGCGGCGCTGGTGATGTCCATGCTCGCCTTCAGCATCAGTTCGCTGGGTGTGCCGTTCGTTTCGCAGCAACTGGCTGAGTCGCGCGTCATTCGCTACATAGACAACCTGACCCCCACGCCCGTCAAGAGCACCATGGCCCAGCTGCGTTCCACGGTGATCGGGGACGGTATTCCCAAGCTCATTGAGGGAATTGGACCCGTCACGCCGGTGCCTGTCCCCAATGAGTCAACAAACACCCCCGCCCTGAACCAGGCCGCCGAGTCCGTCCTTAAGATCGCGGGCACCGCCTTCGAATGCGGGCAGAACCAGACAGGTTCCGGGTTTGTTGTCTCGCCCGGGCGAGTCGTCACCAACGCGCACGTTGTGGCGGGCGTGTCGCAGCCGGTGGTGGAAGTGCCCGACGGCGGTGCGTTGCCGGGGCGGGTGGTGTACTTCGACTCCCAGCGGGACATTGCAGTTCTGGCCGTGGATGGACTGCAATCCACCCCGCTGCCCTTGAGCGGCGACCTCCCCGCGGGCAGCCCGGCCGCTTTTGCCGGGTATCCGCACGGCGGTCCGTTCCAATCCAAGCCGGCCAGTGTTCAGGGTATTTCGACCATTCTGGTTCCGGATATTTATGGCAACAATCCTTCGCCAGAGCAGGTGTACAGGCTGGCAGGCGATGTTCAGCCGGGCAACTCCGGTGGTCCGTTGCTGACCATGCAGGGACAGGTAGCTGGGTTGATCTTTGCGAAGACCACTACTGATGCCGCCTTGGGCTTCGCGCTCACCATGGAGGACCTGGAACCGGTGGCTGCACAGGCTCCGGGCCTCAGCAGCGCCGTCTCGGCCGGTCAGTGCACCCGTAAGTAACGGATCACCGCATCGTGGGTGTTTTCCGGCGCGGCGTGCTCACGGAGCGAGCACAATTCCCGCCCGCTCACGCACCGGCTATAGATTGGGAGCCATGACTGAAGCCACTCCTGCCACCGAAACCGGTCGCGGCACCATCCTTGTCATCAACGGGCCCAACCTGAACCTTTTGGGCACCCGCGAACCGGAGAAGTACGGCACGTCCACCTTGGCCGATGTGGAGCAACTCGCCATGAGTGCAGCGGCCGCCCATGGGTTCACTGTTGACTGCGTTCAGTCCAACCATGAGGGAGACCTCCTGGACGCCATCCACGCGGCCCGAGGCACCGCCGTCGGGATTGTGATCAACGCCGGCGCCTACACGCACACCTCCGTGGCCCTTCGCGACGCCCTGGCGGCTGTGCAGCTGCCCGCCGTCGAGGTCCACATCACCAACGTGCACCAGCGGGAGGAGTTCCGCCACCACTCGTACTTGTCGGGTGTGTGCACCGCGATCATCGTGGGCGCGGGTGTGCTGGGCTACAAGCTGGCCATCGATTACTTGGCTGACTCCGTCTAACGCTTCCCCGGGTGAGCGAGCGTGCGGCTCAAACCCGAGGGACGTGAGCGAGGGTTCGGTTTAAGCCCGAGGGACGTGAGCGAGGGTCCGGTTTAAGCCCGAGGATAGTGAGCGAGGGTCCTACCGTTCGCGCTGGGGCTCTCCGGCCACGGTGCGGGCGGCTTCGACCTCGAGCATCAGGATTCCGCCCTCGTCCACCAGTTTCGCCTGGTACACGTGGGATTTGCGCTTGTAGCTCAGGTAGGCGATGCAGCCGTTGGCATTGGCCATCTTTTCGAGCATGATTTCCGAGCCCGGCACCAGGAGCTCGCCCAGCTTAAGGCCCACGGTGTTCTCCTGGCCTATTTCATCACCAAGAGCCGGGGTGTCCCGCATGGCAATGGCTTGGGCGGCACACACCCAGCGGCCCCACACGCCCTTGCTGCCCAGGATGCTGGGCTGCTGGTTCACGGGGACGGTGGCCGCGAAGTACCGGGTGTTGAATCGCGCGTGCGCAAAGTCCGGGCTGAGCCAGTTCACCAGGGGTTTCAGGAGGTCGGTCCGGAGGGACAGTCCGCGTTTGGAAAGCATCTCCGTGAAGGACTTCTCCTGGGCTGCCACGGCTTCACGGGCCCGCATCCAGTCGACGGTGGAGTTCGCTTCCACGGTGGACGAAGCATCAGGGCCTGCGAGCAAGACACCCGTTTCTTCGAAGAGTTCACGGATGGCGCCCACCACGTGGCGGCGGGCGAGACCGACGTCGTCCGTCCCCATCTGCTCAGCCCAATGCTGCGGTGAGGGGCCCAACCAACCTACGGGGTCGTCGTCGGAGGGGTCCAAAGAACCACCTGGAAACGCTACGACGCCCAACGGCGAGGAACCAGGCCTGTATCCAAGCCAGGTTTCCAAGCCGGTGGGCGAATCGCGCAACAACACAACGGAGGAGGCGTAGCGTGCGGCCCTGGGGGTCCGTTCGCCAAGCTCAAGCCAGTTTCGTGCTGCCCCTTCGAGTTCGGGGGGCAGTACAAACAGACGGCGGGCAAGCTGCGGCAATTGGGTGAACCGGTTCCTTAGCTGAATTCAGCGATGAGCTCGACTTCAACAGGAGAGTCGAGCGGCAGGACAGAAACGCCGACGGCGGAGCGTGCGTGCTTGCCGGCGTCGCCGAATACCTGTCCGAGGAGCTCCGATGCACCATTGATGACACCGGGCTGGCCGGTGAAGGTGGACTCGGAGGATACGAAACCCACAACCTTGACGATGCGGGTGACGCGGTCGAGATCGCCGATGACGCTCTTGACCGCGGCGAGGGCGTTGATGGCGCAAATGGCTGCGTAGCGCTTGGCGTCTTCAGGGTCAACGGTGGGCTCGTCGGACGTGCCCAACTCGCCGAGGGAAACCTTGCCCGTAGCTTCGAGTTTGCCGTTAATAAACGGCAGCTGTCCGGAGGTGTAGACGTAGTTGCCGGAGACGATGGCGGGGACGTAGTCAGCAACGGGCGCGGCTACCTCGGGGAGGGTCAATCCGAGCTCGGCCAGACGCTGCTCAACAGCAGACGTGGGGGCACCGGATTCCGCGGCAGACGTGGTTTCTGCGGGGGTTGTCATGATTACTGCTTCTCCCTCTTCAGGTATGCAACGAGGCCTTTGCCATCGGGTCCACCGACAACCTGGACGAGCTCCCAGCCGTCCTCGCCCCACTGGTCCAGGATCTGCTTTGTAGCGTGAATAATGAGCGGAATCGTGGCGTACTCCCATTTGGTCATGACAGAAAGCCTAGCCCTTGCCGGTAAACTGGAAAACATGGTGACTCGCAAGAACCCACTATTCGACACTGCCACCACCCTCGGAAAGATTCTAGGCTTCCTTGGTGTGAGCGCGATTTGTGGCGTCCTCGTGGCGGGCCTTCTGGTCCCCGCAGCCGCCGTATCGGGCAGTGCCGCCAGTGGTTCAATTCAGTTCTTTGACACTCTGCCGGCAGAACTCCAGGTGGATCCGCCCAGCCAGAACACCACCATCCTGGCGAAGGACGGTACGCCGATCGCCTCGATCTACGCAGAGAACCGGACCAAGGTTCCGCTGGATCAAATGAGCCCGTTCATCAAGGACGCTGTCATCGCTATCGAGGACAGCCGTTTTTATGAGCACGGCGGCATTGACACCACAGGCATCATGCGAGCACTGGTGAGCACCGCCCGCGGCAACAAGCAGGGCGCATCCACCATCACGCAGCAGTACGTGAACAACGTCATCAACGAATCCCTCGTTGCAGCGGACAGGGAAGAAGACGTCAAGCTCAACGGCGGCGGCAAAGGCGTGGGCGACAAGCTCCGTGAAATGAAGCTTGCCATCGCGCTGGAGAAGAAGTTCTCCAAGGAGCAGATCCTTGAGGGTTACCTCAACATTGTCTTCTTCAACCGTGACGCCTACGGCATTGAAGCCGCTTCGAAGTTCTTCTTCAGCACAACGGCCAAGAACCTGACGCTTCCGCAGGCCGCCCTCCTGGCCGGCCTCGTGAACAGCCCGTCCGCCTTCGATCCCATTGCGAACCCGGATAACGCGAAGGTGCGTCGGGACCTGGTGCTCGCCGCCATGGTCAACCAAGGCAAGATCACCCAGGCGCAGTATGACGAAGCTGTTGCCACCCCGGTCACCACGCAGGTCACCCCGGCCCGTCAAGGCTGCGCTTACGCCACCATGGCCCCGTACTTCTGCGACTACGTGCTCCACCTGCTCTTCAACAACCCGGCCTACGGTGACACCACTGAAGAGCGCATCAAGCGCGTCCAGCGTGGCGGCCTGACTATCCAGACCACCCTCGATCCGACGGCGCAGAACGTCGCTCAGCAGCAGGTGGACGCTACTGCGGGCGCTAACCCGGACAAATGGGGCGCATCGATCGTCTCCGTTCAGCCGGGTACCGGCCAGATCGTGAGCATGGCCCAGAACACTGTTTGGCTTCCCCAAGAGGGCAAGTTCGATCAGACACAAAACTTCAACGTGGACGTCCTGGACGCCAACGGCAACGACCTCAACGGCATCGGCGGGTTCCAGCCCGGTTCAACCATGAAACCGTTCACGTTCGCCGAGTGGCTGAACGAGGGTAAGTCGATGAACCAAAACGTCAACGCGGCAGTTCGCAGGTACCCACAGAATTTCCCTTGGAAAAACACGTGCCCCACGCCGACAAATGGTTGGTATGACGCAAGCAATGGCACCATCGACCTTCAGAACTCTGATGACGGTTACTACCGCAACATGACGGTGCTTTATGGCCTCAAGAACTCCATCAACACGGCGACCTTTGCCTCAGCAGCTCAGGTGGATCTCTGCGGCATCCAGGGAATCGTCGATGCCACAGGCATCCACGGGGGCCTCCCTTCCCGGGACGAGACCGGCAAGATCACGGACCCGAACCCCAAGGTCCCCATGACCACGCTGGCCAACCTGATTGGGTCCACCCAGACTGCTCCGCTGACCATGGCTGCATCATTTGCAACCTTCGCAGCTGACGGCAAGTACTGCGAGCCCATTGCCATCACCTCGGTGAAAGACCAGTCCGGCGCCCAGCTTCCGGCCCAGTCCTCCAGCTGTAAGGATGCGGTGAAGCCTGAAGTGGCACGCGGCGTGGCCTACGCCATGGGCAAGGTGCTGGATGAAGGCTCGGGCTCGTTGATCCGTCCCGCCTTGAACTCCAAGAATTTCCCGGTGGCTGCGAAAACCGGAACCAACGACACCAACGGTTCCACGTGGGTTGTCGGCTACACCTCAGGTTTGGCAACGGCTTCCTGGTTCGGCGATCCCTTGGCCGATCAGTCGCGCTATGGCCGCAACCTCACAGTGAACGGCCAGTTCTACAAGGCCATCGACGGTTACATGATCGCCGGCCCGCAGTTCACCAACTACATGCTGGCGGTTGCGCCTGCGTACGGAACCAACCCGTTCCAGCAGCCGCCGTCCAACCTCCTCGGTACGGCTCCCGCACCCCAGCGGAACAACACTCCGTCCACGGCGCCGAACCCTGCCCCTTCCTCGGGCAACGGCAACAGCGGGAACGGTAACAACGGCAACGGTAATAAGAACTGACCATGACGTTTAGAGATTCCTTGGCAAACCGCGTCCGCACTGTCGGGCGCGGTTTCGCCGTCACTGCTTCAGTCGGCGCAGCAGTAGGAGCGGCGGCCGCCGCTTACGGTTGGTGGGAGAAGGACCAGTTCGAGGTCCGTCACGAAACCCTGCCCATTCTTCCGGAGGGCTCCAAGCCGCTCCGTGTCCTGCACCTAAGCGATATTCACTTCGTCCCCGGGCAAGACAAAAAGACACAGTGGCTGCAATCGCTGGCGGATCTGAAGCCTGACCTCGTGGTCAATACCGGCGATAACCTGAGCCACGCCAAGGCCATCGATCCCCTGGTCCAGGCCCTGCGGCCTCTGCTGGAGTTCCCGGGGGTTTTCGTTCCGGGCTCAAACGACTACTACGCTCCCCGGATCAAGAATCCGGCGGGTTACTTCCGCGGTCCTTCCCGAATGCGGACCGATCCCATCGCCTTGGACTGGCCAAAACTTCGCTCCGCGTTCGGTATGGGCGGCTGGATAGACCTCACCAACCGTGCCCAGTCAGTGGTGCTGAACGGTTTGCGATTCGATTTCTCCGGAGTTGATGATCCGCACTTGGGCCGCGAACGCTACGCTGGCTGGCCCCGCGGTACAGTCAACCAAGACGCCCGCCCTCACCTGAAGGTGGCCGTCATTCACGCTCCGTACCAACGCGTATTGGACCACTTCACCGAGGCCGGAGCAGACCTGATCCTGGCCGGTCACACGCACGGCGGCCAAATCTGCATCCCCGGCTATGGCGCGCTGGTAGCCAACTGCGATCTCCCCAATTGGCGTGCCAAGGGCCTCCACGATTGGGAAAGTGACAGCTTCACGACGCCGGTGAACGTCTCAGGCGGTATAGGCACCTCACGCTTCGCCCCGGTCCGCATCGCGTGCCGCCCCGAAGCAGTACTCCTGACGCTCACGCCTCGCAGCTAAACTCGCCGCAAGCATTACGATCCCCAATAACTGGGTCAAACATTTCACCGACGTTGCGTTGTCCTGTGAATCGAATCACGCCATGGCATAGGGTAGTTGCTACGGGAAACTACCTCCGCACCATCTGAAGATCCAGCTGTTGAGAAGCGGGCATGTCCAAGCAAACGTCATTTTTTACCTCCGTCGGCCGCCTGTATCCTCATGTGCGGCCCATCCTCCCCCGGCTCTTCATGGGCCTGATCTGCGCCCTGTTGGCCAGCATTGTTGCGCTGACCATCCCCCAGGTGCTGCGGGTCCTGGTCAACAACTCCCTTCAGCCCGGCGGTTCCGCCGACGCCGTCTGGATTGCCGCCGTCGTGATTCTTGGCCTGGGTATTGCCGAAGCCGGGCTGGTGGCCTTGCGCCGGCAGTTCGTCATCAACCCGGCCACCACGGTGGAAACCCGGATGCGTGTGACCCTGTATGGCCACTTGCAGCAGCTCACCGTGGCTTTTCACGATCGCTGGGGTTCGGGCCAACTTCTCTCGCGTGCCATGACGGACCTGAGCTTCCTGCGACGTTGGATGGCGTTCGGCGCCATCATGTTGGTGGTCACCACGCTGACGGTGATCATCGGCGTCGGCGTGATGTTCTCCATGAGCTGGCAGCTGGCGTTGATCTTCCTGGCCGCGGCCGTGCCGATCATGATCAACTCGTTCCGCTTCCGCCGCCGCTTCAGTTTGGTCACCCGCCTCAGCCAGGACCAAGCCGGCGATCTTGCCACCACCGTGGAGGAATCCGTCCACGGCATCCGCGTACTCAAGGCTTTCGGCCGGAGCCGCGAAGCACTGGAGAACTTCAACGGCCAGGCAGAAGAACTGCGCCAGACCGAGATCGCCAAGGCCAAGCAGCAGGCCGGTTTCACGCTGGTAGTGACGCTGCTGCCGGAGCTCGCACTGGGCGTCGGGCTGGTGGTGGGCATCATGCTCGCCGCGAGCGGACAACTCAGCATCGGCGCGTTGGTGGCGTTCTTCGCAACAGCTGCGGTGGTGGCCACCCCCGTGGAATTTTCCGGCATGCTCCTGGCCATGGCACTGACCGCCAAGACCGCTTTGGACCGTCACTTTGAGGTGATGGACACGGAAAACACCATCACCTCGCCGGAGCAGCCCGCAGTTCCGGCGAGCGTGAAGGGCGCCTTGCGCTTTGAGCACGCAGGTTTCGGATTCGACGACGGCGGCACCCTCCTCCACGACGTCACCCTGGACATCCGCCCCGGCGAGACCATGGCCCTGGTGGGCATCACGGGCAGCGGCAAGAGTGCGCTGCTGCAGCTGGTCCCCCGTCTCTATGACGTCACATCCGGCGCGGTGACCATTGACGGAGTGGACGTCCGCGATTACGAGATCGATGAACTCCGCAAGTTCGTGGCTGTGGCGTTCGAAGACACCACATTGTTCTCCAGCTCGGTGCGGGAGAACGTCCTCCTCGGCGCCCCGGATCCCAGCGATGCCGCCCTTGACGAAGCCTTGGACGTGGCACAGGCCCAGTTCGCCTACTCATTGCCGGACGGTGTGGACACCCTGATCGGCGAGGAAGGGTTGAGCCTGTCCGGCGGCCAGCGGCAACGCATCGCCCTGGCCCGTGCCATCGCCGCCAAGCCCAAGGTTCTGGTCCTTGACGATCCCCTCTCTGCGTTGGACGTGAATACCGAGGAGCGCGTGGAGGCGCGTTTGCGGGAGGTCCTGCACGAGACCACCACGCTCATCGTCGCGCACCGCCCCTCCACGGTGGCTTTGGCGGACCGCGTGGCCTTGCTCGAAACCGGAACCATCACCGCCGTCGGGACCCATACGGAACTGCTGGCCGAGAACGATCATTACCGCTACGTCATCGCCAGCCTGGACGCAGGTCCCAAGGACCTGGACACCGAGTTGGACGAGCTCGAAGAAGCAGAGGAGGCCCGCCGGTGAGTGCCGCAACGTTTGGAACCGCCAACGAGGACAACACACTCCTCACCAAAGCAGACAGCAAAGCCGTACGACGCCGGTCGCTCACCTTGCTTGCCTCACTCATCCGTCCCGTGCGGTTGCGTTTCTGGCTGACAATTGTGATGGTGGTGGTCTCGCAGCTCACCCGGGTTGCCGGGCCCGCACTGATTGCTTTTGGCATAGACGCCGCTCTTCCTGCACTGCAGGCCGGCGATAACGGGCCCTTGGTGCTGGCCGGATCCCTGTACCTGGCGGCTGCGATCGCCACGGCCGGAATGACCGCCCTGTACGTGACCTCCACTGCGCGCCTGAGCCAGGCCATGCTGCTGGATTTGCGCGTGCGGGTCTTCCGGCATACCCAGCGGTTGAGCTTGGAATTCCACGAGAAGTACACCTCGGGCCGCATCATTGCCCGGCAAACCTCGGACCTGGAAGCACTGCGCGAACTCTTGGATTCGGGTGTTAGTTCGCTGGCGTCAGGCATGTTGTTCATGGTGTTCACCGCTTTCACCATCTTCGCGCTGGACTGGCGCAGCGGATTGATCGTCCTCGCGGCCGGCGTGCCCATGTTTTTCCTTGCCCGCTGGTACCAGAAGCATTCACAGATCGCGTTCCGGGAATCACGAGTGGTCTCTGCGCGCCTGATCGTCCATTTCGTGGAAACAATGACCGGTATCCGTGCGGTGAAAGCGTTCCGCAAGGAGCGCGAGAACGCCTCCCGGTACGGTGAGTTGGCTGAGGACTACCGCAAGAATACTGTCCGCTCCATCAACTTGAACGGCATCTTCCAGCCGGGGCTGGTGTTGATCGGCAATGTTTGCGTGGCTGTTGTCCTGCTGTTTGGCGGCTTCAGGGTACTGAGTGGAGACCTGGCTGTTGGCGTGCTGCTGGCACTTATCCTGTCCACCAAGCGCTTCTTCCAGCCGGTGGACCAGATGGCCATGTTCTATAACTCGTTCCAGAGTGCACAGGCCGCCTTGGAGAAGGTGTCAGGCCTCCTCGAGGAGATTCCGACGGTCCGCCCGCCGAAGAACCCCGTGGCGTTGAAGAGCTCGCGCGGAGAGATCGACTTCAAGGGCGTGGAGTTTGGCTACAGCGACGGCAAGGTGGTTGTTCCGACGCTTGACCTGCACATACCGGCCGGGCAAACCGTTGCCTTGGTGGGCCAGACCGGTGCCGGCAAATCGACCTTGGCCAAACTCGTGGCACGTTTCTACGACGTCACGTCCGGGGCCATCACCCTGGACGGGATCGACCTCCGGGACCTCTCCACCACGGACCTCCGGCGCGCCGTGGTGATGGTGACGCAGGAGGCTTTCCTCTTCAGTGGCTCCGTAGCGGACAACATCGCTCTTGGTCGTCCCGAGGCTTCCCGCACTGAAATCGAGGCGGCCGCTGCAGCAGTGGGAGCCCACGAGTTCATCATGAGCCTCCCTGAGGGATACGACACGGACGTCAACAAGCGCGGCGGCCGGGTTTCTTCCGGTCAACGCCAGCTCATCGGCTTCGCCCGCGCCTTCCTGGCAGCACCGGCGGTTCTGATACTGGACGAGGCAACGTCCTCCTTGGACATCCCCTCTGAGCGCATGGTTCAGCAAGGGTTGTCCAACCTCTTGGAGGGTGTGGCCGGTGGCAGAGGAGCCAGAACGGCCATCATCATCGCCCACCGCCTCTCAACAGTGGAGACAGCCGACAGGGTTCTGGTGGTCCATGACGGACGAATTGTGGAGGATGGAAGTCCCGCGGAACTCATCAGCGGTGGTGGACGGTTTGCCCAGCTGCATGGGGCTTGGCGGGACTCGCTGGTGTAGCTCTTCTCTGCCGGTGCCTGTGATGAGCGACACCCACTCCTCGATTTCGCATCACGGTGGGATTCAGCTATTCTTGTACAGTTGCTTTCGCAGCGGATCGGGATGTAGCGCAGCTTGGTAGCGCGCTTCGTTCGGGACGAAGAGGTCGCAGGTTCAAATCCTGTCATCCCGACCAGACACGAAAATGGCGTCGAGAAATCGACGCCATTTTTGCTTTAAGCCGCTCAACCCGGCGGCACTTATCCACATGTACCATCGTGCCGGTTGGCCCACCTGTCGAGCCTCACTATGCTTTCAGTGGCTTACCTGGGGCAGGACATAAAAAACCCCGGAGCATTGCTCGTCACGCTCCGGGGTTTCTTTTACTACAATTGTTTTACATAGGATCAGGCCAGTTGCCAATGGACATCGTGGTGACTGTCGTTTCGGACTTGTCTTTCTTGGGCGTCGTGGTGGTGGACCGCATGGGGTCCGGCCAGTTACCAATGGCGCTGACTGTGCTGGAATCTGCTGCGGGCGCAGCAGAGACTACTCCGGGAGCGGCAACCGCGAACGTCAGTGCGCCCGCCACGGCCACTGAAGCAATGATTTTCTTGAACATGATGTTGTACCCCAATGCGAGTCGGATTCGTTACGGTAATTGCACGGTCCCTGTTGACATACATTGTAAAATGTTTTCCACAGAGACTGTCAAGGTTTTGGTCAAAAGACACCTGTAGGAGGGACCCGTGGGAAACGGATTCGGCGAGAAGCTACGTGCCGAACGGCTCGAACGTGGGTTGACCCAGGCAGAGCTCGGCAAAAACCTGTATTCACCAAGCTATATTTCGCTGCTCGAGACGGGCCGCCGCGAGCCCACCGCCGAGGTCATTGAGGAGCTCGCCCGAAGGCTTGAGCTTGCCCCCAAAGCACTTGAAGCGTGGAGCCAACCCGTTTCCGTGAGCGACGCCGAATACGTCCTGGCCGGCCTCTACGCCCGGCAAGCCTGGGATCTTCGCGACTACCAACTCGCCGCCAGCCACGCAGCAACCGCAGCGCAGATTGCCCTCGAAGCCAAGAACAACAGCGCCTGGTGGAACATGACGTACATGCAGGCCGAGTGCGTGATGAAGCAAGGCCAGTTGAAGGAATGCCAGCAGATTGTTGAGCATCTTCTGGAACACCCCATGGCCACGGAATCCGCCGGCTTGGGAGTGCGTGCCTGGCAGATGCTTGCCGCTGTGTGTCACGGCCAAGGTCAGCTGGCCACCGCCGTCGAGCATGCCAAGCAAGCGGTCAAGCTCAGCGAGCAGCTACCCAAGGGATCCACGCTGATCATCGGTGCGCACCGCGCACTGATCGGCGCGCTTGCCGAGAGCGGCAAGCTGGACGAGGCCTGGGAGTACTGCCTGGCAATGATCGAGCACATGGACGAGCACTCCATGTCGCAACTGGCGGGCGAAGTGGCCTGGGTTGTTGGCAACGTCGCCTTCATGCGCCACGACTACGTTGAGGGCATCAAGCACCACGAGCGCGCAGCCAAGCTCCTCTCCCCCGCCAACGATATTGAGCTGTGGGCCCGCTTCAACAAGGCGTCCGCCGCCGTTAGGCTTTCCTCCGGAATCGTTGAGCCGGAGACGTTATCCGCCATTGAACGCGCCGAACTCGCACTGTCCATTGTGGGCGGAAACAAGACGGACCAGCTCGAGGTGGCGTTCATCCGTGCCCGCTGGCTGTACCTGACCGGAGACATCCCTGCAGCTGTGGAGAAGCTCCGCGAAATCTACGCAGACCGCAAGGTACTGGCTAGGCACACCGCCGGTGAAGTGTCGCTGTTGCTGGGTAAGTCTTTGAAGGCAGCCGGGGAAGCAGCTGAGGCCCTGCAATTCCTGGAAGAGGCACAGCACGACTTCAGTGCTGCAGGAGCGTCCGATCGTGTCCAGCAGGCCATGGACGCAGTCCTGGAGATCCGCCTCGCCGAGCGCCGTGCCGCGAAAGAACACTCGGAAGCCTGATTAACCCAACTGGGGGACAGCACACGTCCCACTGAGCCTTCAGTGGAGCAGGTGCTGTCCCCCAGTTGGGTAGGTCCCCAGTTGGGTGCCTCTACGCGAAAGTGCGGCCCGTCAGTTTTTCGTACGCTTCCACGTAGCGGGCACGTGTGCGCTCCACAACTTCGGCGGGCAGTGCCGGCGGCGGGGTGTCCGAGGACTTGTCCCAGCCGGACTCGGCGGAGGTCAGCCAATCACGGACGTACTGCTTGTCATAGGAAGGCTGCGACTGACCCGGCGCATACGTGGACGCGTCCCAGAACCGTGAAGAGTCCGGAGTGAGGACTTCGTCGCCCAGGGTGATCACTCCAGTGGCAGCGTCAATCCCGAACTCCACCTTGGTGTCAGCCAGGATGATGCCGCGTTCACGGGCAATCTCCTCGGCGCGGGTGTAGATCTTCAGCGTCAGTTCGCTCAGGCGGGCAGCGATGTCGTCTCCCACCATGGCCACAACATCGTCATACGTGATGTTGATATCGTGCTCGCCCACTTCGGCCTTGGCAGAGGGCGTGAAGAGTGCCTTTTCCAGACGTGAGCCGTCAACCAGGCCCTCCGGCAGCGGGATGTTGCAGACCGTGCGGGATTCCTTGTACTCAGCCAGGCCGGAGCCGGTGAGGTAGCCGCGTGCGATGCACTCCACGGGGAACATATCCAGCTTCTTGCAGATCATGGCGCGGCCCTCGACGGCGGCAGGAACGCCACCCTCAACGGTGGAAGCGAGCACGTGGTGCTCAACGTCCAACTGATCGAACCACCACAGGCTCAGCTGCGTCAGGACGCGGCCCTTGTCCGGTATTTCGCTGCTCAGCACGTGGTCGTAGGCGCTGATACGGTCACTGGCCACAACCAGCACGCAGTCCTGGCCGATCTTTTCCGTGATGGCTTCATCAGCGGGGACATAAAGGTCGCGAACCTTGCCGGAGTAGACGTGCGTCCAGCCCGGAAGTTCCAGTGTTTCGGTTTCGAAGCCCCCGGTGGGGATGCCTTCAGTCATGCTCAGGCCTGCACTTTCGGGATGGTTCCGGTGGCCGTGTACGGCACGCGGATTTCGCCTCGGGCGGCTTTGCCACCAATATCCGTACGGAACTGTGAGCCTTCAAGCTGAACCAGCTCAACGCCGTCGTACGCCTTTTCGCGTGCCTCCACCAGATCCGAACCGAGCGCAACCACCGCCAGGACGCGGCCACCGGCGGAGACCACCTTGCCTTCGTCATCCAGCTTGGTACCGGCGTGGACCACGTGGACACCGTCCAGCTCGTCAACCTTCTTCAGGCCACGGATGCGATCACCGGTGCGGGGTGCATCAGGGTAGTTTTCGGCAGCAACGACGACGGCGACTGCCGTGTCCTTGGACCAGCGCAGCTCTTCTGCGGTGTCCAGTTCGCCCTTGGCAGCTGCCAGCAGCAGCGCACCGAGCGGGGTCTTGAGGCGTGCCAGGACGGCCTGAGTCTCCGGATCGCCGAAGCGGACGTTGAACTCAATGACACGGGTGCCACGGGATGTCAGCGCGAGGCCGCAGTAGAGCACACCAACAAAGGGGGTGCCGCGGCGGGCCATCTCATCCACGGTGGGCTGGGCCACGCGGTCGATGACTTCCTGGACAAGACCCTCGGGAGCCCATTCCAGCGGGGTGTAAGCGCCCATGCCGCCGGTGTTGGGACCTTCATCATTGTCGAAAATGCGCTTGAAATCCTGCGCCGGAGACAACGGAACGGTGGTGCGGCCATCGCAAAGGACGAACAGGGAAACCTCGGGACCGTCAAGGAATTCCTCGATCACCACGGTTCCACCGGCGTCGAAGCAGGCCTGCGCGTGGGCCAAAGCCTCCGCGCGGTCCCTGGTGACAACAACACCCTTACCTGCAGCCAGGCCGTCGTCCTTAACAACGTGCGGGGCGCCGAAGGTGTCCAGGGCGTCGGCAGCTTCCTCGGCGTTGGTGGCAACGCGTGCCATGGCCGTAGGAACGTTGGCCTCAGCCATGATCTGCTTGGCGAACGCCTTGGAAGCCTCCAGCTGGGCTGCTTCCTTGCTGGGACCGAACACCGGAATGCCTGCCTCGCGGACGGCGTCGGACACACCGGCAGCCAACGGCGCCTCAGGTCCAACAACAACCAAGTCCACACCCAGCTTGGTGGCGAGGGCGGACACGGCTTCCGGGTTGTTCCCGTCAATCGCATGGGTGGGAACGAGTTTGCTGATGCCGGCGTTGCCCGGGGCCGCGTGGACCTCGGAAACGTTGGGATCTTCAAGCAGAGAGCGGACAATGGCGTGTTCGCGGCCGCCTGGGCCAATGACGAGTACCTTCACAGTCCTCAAGGGTACTTTGTGAAGGGCGAGCCGCCTAAGCTGTGTCATTCACCGGACCCCTCGCCCCTAGACTTGCTACATGCCCATAAGTTCGCATGAAACGTTCAACGTTGAGTCCGCGGTGGAACTGGCAGTGATCGAACGAAGTGGCTTTATTGAGTCCCGGCACATCGGCGCGGCCGTGGTTCTTGCCGGCGACGGCTCGGTGGTTACCCGTCTTGGTGACATTGATGCTCCCATCATGGCCCGCTCCACCCTCAAACCCTTCCAGGCCCTGGCTTCCATGCAGTCCGGCGTGCCCCTCCGCGGCGCGCAGGTTGCTGTGGCGTGCGGCAGCCACACGGGCTCCCTGGACCACATGGACATTGTGGAGGGAATGCTCAAAGCGGCGGGCGTGAAGGAAGAAAACCTGCAGTGCCCCACTGCCTGGCCCCAGGACGAGACAGCCCGGAACTGGCTGGTCCGATCCGAGCGCGGCCAATCCAGACTGGCCTTCAATTGCTCCGGCAAGCACGCAGCATTCCTGTGGGCGTGCACCGAAAACGGCTGGGATCTGCGCAGCTACCTTGAGCCCAACCACCCGCTCCAGCAGCGTGTCCGCACGGTGATCGAGGAATACAGCGGCGAAACCATCTCCCATTTGGGCATCGACGGCTGCGGCGCACCTGTTGCCGCCATTTCCCTGACCGGCCTCGCCCGGGCCTACTCCCGCCTGGCCAAGTCCCCGGGTGACAAGTCATCCAACGCGCGTGCCGCCACCATTGCCACCTCCATGCTGGACTACCCCTGGGCCGTCCAAGGCAAAGGCGAGTCCAACACAATCGTCATGGAAGAGCTGGATGTCCTGGCCAAAATCGGCGCTGAGGGCGTCCTGGTCCTGGCTACACCCACCGGCGCCACCGTGGCCGTGAAGATGCTGGACGGGAACCTGCGGGCCACGTCTCTGGTGGGCCTGACACTGCTGGCCGTGAGCGGCGCTGTGGATATTCCCGCCGTTTCCAACGTTCTGGAGCGGGTAGTGGAACCCGTGCTGGGCGGCGGCCACGAGGTGGGCAAGATCCGCCTGGGCCACGCCGTCTCCGCCCTGCTGGACTAGAACTTCCTGTCGGACTATTACTTCTGAGGAGTAAAACCCATGGCCGTCGCACGACGCCGCGTCAACATTGAGGAAGGCCGCGCCGCCTTGGCAGCCTGGCAGACCGCCGTCGAAAGTTCCAGTAGCGAAACCGGCGGTGAGCCGGGCAGCGCTGCCGGGCCCCCGCCGTCGCGCACTTTGATCGCGACGGCGGTGCGCTACTCCCTGGAGGAAGTCACGGCCCGCGCACCCGGCAACTCCGTGGAGGTCCGGGTGCCGCCGTTCGGGGTGACGCAATGCGTGGAAGGGCCCCGCCACACGCGCGGCACGCCCCCGAATGTGATCGAGACCGACGCCGCCACCTGGCTGTCCTTGGTGACCGGCAGGATCTCCTGGGGAGAGGCGGTTTCCAACCACCAGCTGATGGCCTCCGGCTTGCGTGCCGACCTCTCCGAGCTGCTCCCCCTCTAGGGAGTTTTTGTACAGCTAATGCCCCCAAGACGGTGTCTTAAGGGCATCAGCTGTACAAAACTACGGTGTTAGTCCGGGCAAATCGGTGTGGTGGGTTTGCCCGGTTTGCTCATCTCGAATTGCGGGATCGCGTCCG
Source organism: Arthrobacter sp. 9V (assembly GCF_902506065.1). Taxonomy (GTDB): domain Bacteria; phylum Actinomycetota; class Actinomycetes; order Actinomycetales; family Micrococcaceae; genus Arthrobacter. The sequence goes on along the minus strand of NZ_LR732912.1, from coordinate 715,874 downwards.
CAGCAGGGCCCCCACGGAACTTCGGCGAGGGCTCCTGGCCACCGCTGATGCGCTCCAGTTCCTGCTGTGCGTAGACATCTTCCTTGCCGAGCATGATGGCCGTGTCCTCATTGGTGATCTCACCGTTGAAAGCGCGGACCATGACGCTGCGGTCGAACTGACCTTCCCACTTGGCAACAACAAACGTGGCCACACAGTTGCCGAGCAGGTTCACTACCACCCGCATGGAATCCATGAGGCGGTCGGCGCCCAGGAGGAGCGCGACGCCGGCAACCGGGAAGATACCCAGGGCGGCAGGCATGGCGGAGAGCGCCAGGAAGGACGAACCCGGCACGCCGGCCATGCCCTTGGAGGTCAGGAGCAGCACACCGAGGGCCGCCAACTGCTGACCGAGATCAAGGTTGTGGCCGAAGGCCTGGGCCAGGAACAGCAGCGAGATGGAAAGGTAAATCGCGGCGCCGTCCAGGTTGAAGGAGTAGCCCGTTGGGACTACAAGGCCCGTGGTGGCACGGGAGCAACCGGCGTTGGTCAGTTTGGTCATGATGCGCGGCATCACAGCTTCTGTGGACGCAGTGCCCAGAGCCAGCAGGAACTCTTCCCGGGTGTACTTGAGGAACTGCCACAACGGGACCCGGGCAAAGCCCCACGCCACCAGGAACAGCAGGCCAATGAAGATGATGGCTGCGCCGTAGCAGGACGCTATGAGAAGCGCATAGGTGCCGAGTGTCCCCACGCCGTACTGACCGATGATGAAGGCCATGGCACCGAACGCACCGATGGGAGCCACCTTCATGATCCAGGACATGATCTTGAAGATCAGTTCCAGGACGGTTTCCATGAGGCTGATGACCGGCAGGCAGCGTTCGCGGCCGATTACCACAATGGCGGCACCGAAGAAGACCGAGAAGAACAGCACCTGAAGCAGGCTGTTGTTGGCAAAAGCACCGATCACGCTGACGGGGATGACGTCCAGGAGGAACGCTGCGGCGTCCTTGGGGACGGCGTGACCGGTCTTGGCGTCGAGTGCGTCCTGGGAGAGCGTAGCGGGGTCGATATTAAGGCCAGCACCAGGCTGAACGATATTTCCGACGATGAGTCCGAAGACGAGGGCAAAAAGAGTGGCGCCGGTGAAGTACAGGAGTGCCTTGACCCCGACCCTTCCGACCGCCTTGACGTCGCCCACTGCCGAGATGCCTGTGACGATCACGAGGAAAATCAGCGGAGCGATGATCATTTTGATGAGTTGAATGAATCCATCGCCCAGTGGCCGGAGGGCGGACCCAATGGTCGGCCAAAAATGACCGATGAGTACACCTGCGACGACGGCGATCAGGATTTGAAAAAAGAGCGACTTGTACAGCCGCTTTTTCTTCTGCGGGGCCGAACTCGCCTTCAGCGCCGCGGAGTCTGGGATCTTCATTGATCTGAACCAATCATTTGGGAACAGCCCCACGTTTTGAGGGGGTTTTTCAAATGTAATCCCGCTCACACCATTCCGCAAGGGGAAAATGTTATTCCATATCGTGGAAGTCACATTTGGTTTTTAGCACCTCGTCGCGCGCTTCCACCACCTTCTTTGGCGCAGAAATGCCCGCGACACACCCTCCTACAGGCGTGTCACGGGCATTGAGAAATCAAAGTAGGTGGTGGAGGTACGGGGGCCCTTGCTGAGAAGCGTGCGCGGACTAGCCGCGGCCTACAAACGGCATGCCGGCAGCGGTCACCACCAACGAACCAACACTGGCCGACGCCGGCATGTTGGCCATCATCAGGACGGCCCTGGCAGCATCGTCCACAGGAAACATCGGCTCCACCTTGCGGCTGCCATCCGCCTGCAGCGCACCGGACCCCACGCCAATGGTGTCCATGATTTCAGTACGGGTATTGCCGATGTCGATCTGCCCGCAGGTGATGCCGAACTCCCGGCCGTCGAGCTCGATGCTCTTGGTCAGGCCAGTCATGGCGTGCTTGGTGACCGTATAAGCCACGGACCTGGGCCTGGGCGAATGGGCTGAGATGGAGCCGTTGTTGATGATGCGGCCACCTTGCGGCTCTTGGGCTTTCATGGCCCGCACAGCCTCCGCCGCACACAGCATGGACCCGGTGACGTTCACGCGCAGCGTCGCTTCCCACTCGTCCACGCTGATCTCGCCAACGTCCCCGGCCGGGCCGAAAATACCGGCATTGTTGAACAGCACATCAACCCGGCCCCAGCGTTGGCGGACCTGGGCAAAAAGACGAGCGACGTCGTCGGGCGCTGTTACATCGCACGGAACCGCCAGCGCGTCCGGGTGATCGCCGGCAGTCTCAAGCAGTTGCGCTTCACGGCGACCAGCCAAGGCAACACGGTAACCCTCGGCGAGCATGAGCCGGGCCACGGCCCGCCCAATACCCGAACCGGCTCCGGTTACGACGGCGACCCTCGGGTTGGTGGGCGGGCTGGAGTCAGTCATGTGGTTGCCTTTCGGGGAAGTGCTCGTGGAAGTACTCGCGCCTGCGTCAGCGTGCGGCTTCGGCCGGCTCAGTTGCTGCTGCTTGATCCGCTGCTGGTTGGGCTGAGGTTATCGGCCAGCCTATTACGCTCTTGGGACGCGGCGTGGCGTATGTCCTGACCTTGGACGTGGAGAGTCCGAGGCGAACCAGGGATTCGGCAATGGTGACTGCCGCGGCCACCCCGTCCACCACCGGGACGCCCGTGCGCCGGCGGATCTGCTCATCTAGTTCGGCCATGCCGCCGCAGCCCAGGACAATGACCTCGGCCTTGTCCTGGTGAACCGCATGTTCGGCCTGGCTCACGATTGCTTCAACTGCACGCTCCGGGTATTCCTCAAGTTCCAGCACAGCCATGCCGCTGGCCCTAACAGAGGCACAGCGCGCATCCAGGCCGGCTAGTTTGAGACGGTCCTCGATGAGCGGCACCGCGCGGTCCAGTGTGGTGACCACTGAGTACTTGTGACCCAGGAACATCGCGGTGCTGGCTGCTGCCTCGGTAATGTCCACCACCGGGACATCCAGGAGTTCCTGCAGGCCTTCACGGCCGTGCTCGCCATAACCGGCTTGGATCACGGCGTCGAACGGTTCCGCATAGTTCACCACTGCATCCATCACGGCGATCGCGGCGAGGTAACTTTCAAAGTTGCCTTCGCAGGAGTCAGCGCCGAAGCGTGGAGTAATGCCGATGATCTCAGTTCCGGGGGCTGCGGCGGCACGTGCCTGGGCGGCGATGGAGTCGGTCATGGATTGGGTGGTGTTCACGTTTGCGACCAAGATGCGCATGGGGTTTCCTCTCAATGGCAAGGCCCGTCCCCTGCCGGCTGACCTGGATCCGTTTGCTGGAATCCGGCTGGCCGGGAGGACGGGCGACGCCTTGATGTTTGGGTAAGTCAGTGGGTGCTGGCGACGGCGATCGGCTCGCCGGAAACGTCCTCATGGAGCTGCTTCTTGTCAGCCACTGCGAAGAACGTGAGCGCAGCGACGCCTGCTCCGATAAACCAGGCGAACGGTGCTGCGGCTGCCAGGGCCGGAATGAAGGCGATCGCGATTGCGATTGCTGCCGCAGGGATCATGGCGACGATGGCCTTCGGGTTGACGCCGCGCTTGTAGAAGTAGGCGCCCTTGGGATCTTCCGTGTAGAGCTCAGGGACGTTGACCTTGCCGCGACGGACCAGCCAGTAGTCGGCCATGATGACGCCGAACAGCGGTCCAAGCAGCGCACCGAGCCCGCCCAGGAAATACACAATCACGATCGGGTTGTTGTAGAGGTTCCACGGCAGGATGATCAAGCCGATGGTGCCGCTGACCCAGGCTGCCTTGCGGAAGTTCAAGTGCCGCGGGAAGAGATTGGTCAATGCATAAACCGGAGCGACGAAGTTGGCCATGAGGTTCACAGCCACAGTCAGGATCAGCAGGGCGAGGCACGCCAGGACCAGCAGCAGGGTGTTCGGGATGCTCTGCACAATGTCCGAGGGACTCTCAATGACAGTGCCGTTGATCTTGTACTGTCCGCCGGCCATGACCACCACGATCGCGCCGAAGACCAGCATGTTGATGGGGATGCCCCAGAAGTTGCCCTTGACGATGGACTTCCTGGAGGTGGAGGACCGCGTGAAGTCACAGAAGTTCAGCACAAAGGTTCCGTAGATGGAGACCCACAGAGCGCCTCCGGCGAAGATGGTGAGCCACATTTCCCCACCTTCAAGGCCCTTGATGCCGGACCACTGGATGGCGCCACCGGCCTCGATGAACACCCACACTGCGATCGCTGCCATAGTTACCAGGATGACCGGGCCGGCGAAGGCTTCATACTTACGGATCATTTCCATGCCGAAGCTGACGATGACCAGCTGCACAATCCAGAGGGCCACAAACGAAAGCCAGCCCAGGGTTGACAGGCCAAGGATGGAGTTGCTGTCCAGGTCCTTGAGCCCGGGGGCCATGGCAACCAGCATGACCCGAAGCACCACCGAGGCCAGGTAGGTCTGGATGCCGAACCACGCCACGGCAACGGCACCGCGGACGAGGCTGGCAATTTGGGCTCCCCTGATGCCGAAGCTGATGCGGCTCATAACAGGGAAGGGAACGCCGGTCTTCTGGCCCATGAACCCGGAGAAGTTCAGGAGTGCGAAGAGAAGGACAGCACCGATGCCGAGCGCCACAAGGATTTGCCAGCCGCCCAACCCGAGCGAGAACAGGCCGATGGCAAAGGCGTAGTTACCCAGGCTGTGGACGTCGTTGGCCCAGAGGGTAAAGATGCTATAGCTGGTCCACTTGCGGCCTTTGGCCTTGGTGGGAGCCAGGTCAATGTTGTAGAGGCTGGGACTGATGGTACGGCCTGCGGCTTCGGAAGCAATGGCGCAGAGGTCAGTGTTTCCCACGACCGGATGGTTGGGGCCACCTGCGTTTGGTTCTCCCGGAGTCTCAGAGACGCCGACTGATGAAGTCGTCTGCATCGTGGATCTCCACTTCGTACTGATTCCACACTGCGGAATCTAGTTATTGAATAGTGAAAGCACTCTATGACTCGGGTCACGTAACGTCAAGGAATCCCGGTGTAGCCAGGGTCACATTCGGTTGCTTGCCCGACGGTTTGCCAGTTGACTGTTTCGGTTACGCAATCCGTGTTGACGCTGCTCATCAGCAGACGTAATCTCGAATTGCAGAATTTTATTCTCACAATACGAAATTCCTTGAGCGCCCCCACAGAGCAAGCGCCCAGACATTCAATGAAGAGAGGTTGGACGTGGCTGCAGGAGAAGAGACCTCACACATCCTCAGCGGGTTGACTGCCCAGCTGCCTGATCGTGATCCGGAAGAGACCGCGGAGTGGATTGAGTCCCTTGATGCGTTGATCGCGGAGCNGGACAACCCGCACGCACCCCGTTCATCACCGAACAACTCGCCAACACCACCGGACCAGTCATCGCAGTCTCGGACTACATGAAAGCCGTCCCCGACCAAATCCGCCAATTCATCCCCAACGACTTCGCCTCCCTCGGAGCAGACGGCTTCGGCTTCTCCGACACCCGCCAAGCCGCACGCCGCTACTTCAAAAACGACACCCACTCCATCGTCGCCAAAACCCTCCAGTTGCTGGCGGCGAGGGGCGAGGTAGAGGAGGGCGCGCCGTCGTACGCCATTGACCGCTACAAACTGCTGGACGTCAATGCCGGCACCACCGGTGGAGCGGGCGGCGACGCCTAAAAGTCCGTAAAGCCAAATTGGCGGCAGTGTTCGTGAAGAACACTGCCGCCAATTGTGGTTTAGCGGGTTTGTTGAACCGGTCTCAGGTGCCCAGGTTCCTTCGATCGACCACAAAGCCGGTGGCCGCGTTCTCGCGAACTGCGTTGATGCCTGCCACCACAGCTTTCAGACTCGGGAACTGTGGCGACACTGCCACAACCGTTCCATCCTCCGCGGTCAGCCGGAACCGGAATGAGTTGGTCCCTGCCTTGAGAATTTCGAAACTGCCAGCCATTTTCCCCTGTTCTTTCACGCGACGTTGCGTATCCGAGCTGACTTCATAACTCCCTCAAAGACCATATCGGCCATTTCTGACCACCAAAAGCCCTACTGATCGGTAATCTACAACCGATATTGGTAGATCTCTTGGAAAGAACCCCAAGGAGCTAGAGACCGCATGGACCCCCGCGCGTATGGTGAGGATATGACTGACACCGGCACGGCCCCCACCACGGGCGTGCTCCTCGCTGCAGGTGCGGGAACGCGGCTGGGTCGCGGGCCCAAAGCGCTGCTTCCCTTCCGAGGCAGGACGCTGGTGGAAGTTCTCGCTGACACACTTTTCGACGGCGGCTGCCGCGAGGTGGTGGTGGTGCTCGGCGCTGAAGCCGATCACGTGAGGCAGAGCACCGATTTGGGCACCCATGTGGTGGTGGAGAACCAGAATTGGGCCAAGGGAATGGCAGGTTCATTCCGCGCCGGCATTGACGCGGCCGCACCAGGCAACAGCATCATGGTGGCGTTGGTGGACCAGCCCGGGCTGACCCCGACGGCGGTGAGCAGACTGCTGGGCAGCCACCGTCCCGGTCGGGTCACCGCAGCTGCCTACCCTGATGAGTTCGGCCACCTGAAGCGGAGGCACCCGGTGATTTTCGACGTCGGGCTCCGGGCCGAAGCGGCCGCAGCCGCCAATGGCGACACGGGGGCGCGCTCGTTCCTCAAGGCACATCCCGGACTGGTGGACCTGGTGGATTGCAGTGACCTCTGTTCCGGTGAGGACCTGGACACGAAAGCTCAACTGCATCTGTTGGACAGCTGACCGCGGGTAAGTTGAGGGACATGATCCGCATTGCAACTGACGATCCCGCACGCCCTGATGTCCACCAGCTCCTGAGCGAACACCTGGCAGACATGTTCGCTACCTCCCCGGCAGAGAGCGTTCATGCTCTGGACCACTCAGCTTTGTCACACGAGTCGATCACCTTCTGGACGGCCCGCGAGGATGGGGTACTGCTGGGCTGCGGGGCCTTGAAAAGGCTGTCCCCCGGGCAAGCCGAGATCAAATCCATGCGCACCACTGCCAGCGCCCGCGGACGTGGTGTGGCCACGCTGTTGCTGGAGCACATTGTGGCCGAAGCCAGCCGGTTGGGTTACGAGCGCGTGAGCTTGGAAACGGGAACCGAGGACTACTTCGCCCCGGCCCGCCGGCTGTATGCCCGGCACGGATTCACCGAGTGCCCTCCTTTCGGGGACTACACCCTGGATCCGCACAGTGTGTTCATGGAGCTCGCTGTCTCACCCAAGTAGCCCTCCCACCCAAGTAGGGGACAGTAAACGTCGCACTGAGGGCTCATTAGGACGTTTGCTGTCCCCTAGTTGGGTTCCCGGATGGGGTGGGTTAGTTGGGGATGAGGGTGCGGTCGCGGAGGGCCAGGTAGATCTTGTCCCGCGCAATGGGCAGCTCACCGAAGCGGATCCCTGTTGCGTTGCGGATGGCATTGGCCAGGGCGGGAGCCACGGGGTTGAACGGGCTCTCGCTCATGGACTTTGCACCCAACGGGCCGGTGGAGTCGTTGGTGGTGGCGAAGTACACCTCGCTTCGGGGCACGTCCGCGAACGACGGAATGTGATACTGCCGAAGGATGTCCGTGGTGACGCGTCCGGCGTCGTCCACTTTCACTTCCTCGTAAAGCGCCGCACCGAGCGCCTGAGCAATACCGCCCTCGATCTGGCCACGGCACTGCCGCGGGTTCACCACAACGCCGGCGTCGGCGGCCTGGACACTCTGCAGGATCCGCAACTCACCGGTTCCAGTATTAACGGCAACCCTGAAGCCATGGACGTTGAACGCCACCGATCTCGGCGTCCCTCCCCAGTTGCCGTCCGTGGCGAGCCGAACGCCTTGCAGCCTGGCGGCGTCGACGATTTCCGTCAACGGCACCGTCCTGTCACCGCACTCGACGCCGCCGTCCACCAACCGGCAATCCGTCAAGGCTGCCCCGGTCAGCGAAGCGGCAACCGTCTGGATCCGGGTGGCCAGTTCCAACGCCGCTCCGAGAGTCGCCTTGCCGGCCACCACGGTTCCGGCCGAACCGAACGCGCCGGTGTCGTGCTCCAGAAGATCGGTATCGGACTGCCGCACCGTCACCTTGGAAGCCGCTGTAGCCAGCGCAGTGGCAGCCAGCTGCGCGTGGACGGTGGTGGTGCCGTTGCCGAATTCGGCAGTACCGACGTCGACGGCGAACCTTCCATTCGCTTCCAAACTCACCCGGGTGTGGGCGAAGTGGCCGCGCGGTGGGACGGTGTCGATCATGGACAGGGCTGAGCCCTCCCCCACCACCCAATCCGGCCCGAGATCATCCAAACCGGCAGCCCGGTACCGTTCCTTGCCCCGATTCAAAGCATCCCGCACCAAGGAAACACACTGATCCAGGCCATAGCTTCCGTAATGGACATCTTCCTCGGGCTCGGGGGTTGTGGAGAGCATGTGATCACCGGGCCGGACCATGTTCTTGAGCCGGAACTCGAGGGGATCCATGCCGATCCCTATGGCCAGCTCGTCAATGGCCGACTCGATCGCGAAGATCATCTGGCTCAACCCATAGCCCCGGAAAGCGCCGGCGGGGACGGTGTTGGTGTAGACCGCGTGGGCATCCACTTTCTTGTTCACGCACTTGTACACAGCCAAGGATTCGCCGCAGCCGTGGAACATCACACCGGGAGCGTGGTTACCGTAAGCCCCCGTGTTGGTGAGGACGTTCAACTGCAACGCAGTGAGCGAACCATCCCGGCCGGCACCCGCCTTGAGGTGAATGGTGAAGGGGTGCCGGGTGGTGGTGGCCGTGAATTGTTCCGTGCGGGTGAACTCGAGCTGCACGGGACGCTTGAGGCTCAGCGCCGCCAAGGCCACCAGGTCCTCGGTGAGGACTTCCTGCTTCCCACCGAATCCGCCGCCAACCCGGCCGGCCACCACACGGATGGTCTCCGGCGCCAGGTTGAACACCCGGCTCAGCGTGCGCTTCACCAGGAACGGGACCTGTGTGGAGGAACGGATCATCAAACGGCCATTCTCGTCCAGCCAGGCAATGGAGGCGTGCGTTTCCATGGCCACGTGCTGCACGCGTTGGGTTTGGTACGTGTGCTCGTGGATGAAGTCGGCAGCCGCAAAGCCATCGGCCACACTGCCCAGTTCGGCGTGAACCTCAGCCACCACGTTGTGATGCGGCCGGGAAATGCGGGAGAAGATGCCATCCTTTTCCCCGTGAATCGCCGGGGCCCCGGGAAGGATTGCCTCTTGGGGAGTAAACACTCCCTCGAGGAGTTCATACTGCACGTCCAAGGCACGTGCGCCAGCCTCGGCTGCGCCCACGGAATCGGCCACCACTGCGGCAACCCTCTGCCCGATGAACCGCACCACGTTGTCCAACACCCGTGTGTCATCGGGGTCATCGGTGTAATTCTCGTGCTGAGCCGTGGAAAACAGCAGCTCCGGAGCATCCTCGTGCGTGAAGACTGCCACCACTCCGGGCACCGCCAACGCAGGGGCCTTGTTGATGGACAGGATCCGGGCATGCGCGTGGGGTGAACGCAGAAGTTTCATGTGCAACAGGCCCGGAAGCTCCTCGGCCGGAACATCAAGGGCATAGCGGGCGGTGCCGGTGACCACGGCGTGGCCTGCTGGGGCGGGCACGTTGTCGCCAAGTTGGCCGGGCGTGGCGGGAACGGCCGGTGCCTGCGCCCCTGCAACTGCCTGTGCCCCTGAAACGTCAGCTCCGGCGTCGTGCTGGTGGTCGCCGCCGTTCGCGTCACTAGGTCCGCCGCCGTGTCCGCAGACCGCGTCCGCGATGGAACGGTAACCGGTGCAACGGCACAGGTTGCCCTTGAGGTTGCGGGGCAGGTTGGCGCGTTGCTCGTCGTCGAACGTTGCGGCGGTCATCATCATGCCGGCGGTGCAGAATCCGCACTGGAACCCCTGGGCTTCCAGGAACTGCTCCTGCACAGGGTGCAGGCCCTCTTCGGATGCGAGGCCCTCGATGGTGGTGACCGCTTTGCCGTCGGCGCGGACTGCCGGATAGATGCAGCTGTGGACGGGTGTGCCGTCGACGTGCACGGCGCATGCGCCGCAGTCACCGCCGTCGCAGCCTTTCTTGACGCCAAAGTTGCCTTCCTCGCGGAGGAAGGTGCGGAGGCATTGTCCGGGGCGGGGGGTGGCCTGCGATGCAGAACCGTTGATCTCAATTGCCATTGCGGGCCTCCTTCTGCTGGATGCTTGATGTGGCTGGCTGGGTGGACGGCTGTGGCGAGGTGTTGTGCGGCGGCCAGAAATCACCGGAAACGCTCATCGATTCGCCCAGCAGCTCGGCCCGGATTTCCTCGGCAAGCTTGAACGTCATATCCCGTCGCCAGGCAGGGAGTCCGTGGATGTCGTCGTGGTAGAGCGGCCAGGGAATGGAATCGCCGACGGCGTCAGCCAACGTCCCGGCGTCGGGAACCTGCCCGGCGGGGAACCGCAGCTGTACCGGCCTCTTGGTGGACGCGGTCACTGTGATGACCAGGCCGCCGTCGGGGTCGAGCCGGCCGATCAGCAGCACGCCGGAGCGGCCAAGGTTGCTGAGGGACAAACGCCGGAAAGCCACGCGGGCGGACAGCGCTGACGCGGGCAGATGGATGCTGCGGAGCAACTCCCCCGGCGCCACGACAGTCTGCATATCTCCTGTGACGACGTCGGCCACCGGGACGTTGCGGCTGCTGCCATCCGGGCTGAGGATGGTGGCCACGGCATCGAGTCCTGCGCAGAGGGAGGTCATGGGCCCTGCCGGCAGGCCGGTGCAGATGTTGCCGCCCACCGTGGACATGTTCCAGATCTTGAACGAGGCCACGAACGAGTCGCAACACGGGCGGATGAGTGCCAGCCCGGGCCATTCACGGCTGGCGGTTTCCGGGGACAGCGGCAGGGCGTAGAGCTCGGCAACGGTGCAGGTGGCGGCCAGTTCGATGCCTGCATCTGTGACCGTGATGGCTGGCCATTCAGCTTGGCCGAGGTCAAGGAGACGCTTCAGGACCGTGCTGCCGTAGGAGAAAAGGACCGTGCCGCCGGCTAGCCAGGCATCGCCGTCGCGCCATTGTGCCGGGTCCGTGGTGGGGACCACGGCCTCGATGGTATTCATGTCCATGGGTCCTCCTGAGTGAGGTGTTGAGTAGCTGCCCGGAGGGGCGCTTGAATCGGGTCCGGGTGAGACGGGGCTGGGTGGATGGGTCCTGTGCTGTCCCGCAGAGATGGGAATCCGGGTGCCTTTGAAGGCTTTCGGGCGGCACCGCGCTCGGCGATGATTTCTGCCGTGATGGACACTGCGACTTCGGCGGGAGTTACGGCGCCAAGGTTCAAGCCGATGGGCGAATGCAGCCGTTCCAAGGACTCCAGCGGGGTGCCCGCTTCAAGCAACGCGTCCATCCGTTGGCGGTGGCTGCGCCGGGACCCCATGGCGCCGACGTAGGCCAGCTTCATGCGAAGAGCGGCTTCGAGCAAAGGGACGTCGAATTTGGGGTCGTGCGTGAGGATGCACACCACGGTGCGGGCATCGATGCGTCCTGCCGCTGCCTCGGCTTCGAGATAGCGGTGGGGCCATTCCGTGACCACTTGCTCTGCTCCTGCGAAGCGGCTTTGCGTTGCGAACGCGGGGCGGGCGTCGCACAGGGTGACGTTGCATCCGAGGAGCTGCCCTGGAGGAAGCAGGGCTGCACCAAAGTCGTTGGCACCAAAGATCAGCATCCGCGCGGCCGGCAACCGGCTTTCAACGAACAGCGTGATGGGCTCCGGCTGGATTTCTTCGCGCGGGGGCAAAGCCAGCCTTTCAGTGGTCCCCCAGCCGTCGATGCATCCCTCCGGAGGTGCCAGACGCACCAGGCCGGTGCGGCCACCTTGGAGCAGCGGCTCCACCTGGGCAGCGGCGGCGAAAAGTGTGGAGGGGTGGTCGCCCAGCAGTTTGGCGAGTTCCTCGGACTCCATGGCGCGGAACCGGACAGGATCGTCAACCACCATGACCCCGCCATGGGAGTCGAGCCGGCGGATCAGGGCCGCAGGGCGCTGAGTTTCGGCAAGCACGGAAAGCTCGGCCGATCCAGCCTTGAGCGGCTGGATGTGGACTTCCAGTTCTCCTCCACAGGTGAGCCCGACAGCGAACGCGTCCTCGGAGCTGTAGCCGAAAGACTCAAGGCGAGAGCCGCCGTCGCGCATGGCCTCCAAGGCCGCTTCCACCACGGCGCCTTCCACGCAGCCTCCGGACAAACTGCCCAGGATTTCGCCGTTTTCGGAGACCATCATGGAGGTCCCCAGGGGCCGCGGCACGGAGCCGCCGGTCCCTACGATCGTGGCCACAGCACACAGTTGGCCGGAGACCGCAGGCCGCCAGCTGCCCAGTGAAGGCATCAGATCCAGCATGGCAACACATCCTTATTCCAGGTGTCCCGGCCAGGTGGCCCGGCCGGAGCAGTGCGCGATCTTGCCTCATATTCTCATTTCCAGAGGAGGTAGTCGCGGTTAATCAGTAAAAGTCAGAGTCCATAGGAACGGGGGCAAGGGCTTCATCTCCCTGCCCCCGTTCCCTGGCGGAGCGCGCGGTACCCGGCCGCCGCCCGCCGTCGTGCCTCTTCCAGTCCGTAAAGTTCGGGAAGGACCACGACGGCGGACGCCTATTCGCGCGGTGGGTACCGGCGGACCGCCGATCGGAGTGCCGGAAGGGTGCCCGCCGGCGCGGGGTGCGGCTCCGGGCTAGACGCCCATCAGTGCGTTGATCGGGCCGCGGGCAAAGTAGATGATGAAGCCTGCCGTGACCACCCACATGAGCGGGTGGACCTTCTTGGCCTTGCCGGACGCCGCGCTGATCACGGCGAAGGAGATGAACCCCACGCCGATGCCGTTGGCGATTGAGTACGTCAGCGGCATGGTCACGATTGTCAGGAAGGCCGGGAGGGCGATTGAGAACTTGGTGAACTTGATCTCCCGGATCTGCGCCATCATCATGGCACCCACTACCACCAGGGCTGCTGCTGCAACCTCCAACGGGACAACCGAGGTCAGCGGGGTGAAGAACATGGAGCCCAGGAACAGCAGCCCGGTGACCACGGAGGCCAGGCCGGTGCGTGCACCTTCGCCGATGCCCGCCGCCGAGTCGATGTACACGGTGTTGGACGAACCGGAAGTTGCACCACCCACCACTGCACCCATGCCCTCAACAATGAAGGCCGACTTCAGCTTGGGGAACGTGCCGTCCTTGTGAGCCACGCCTGCGCTCTTGGCCAGGCCCGTCATGGTGCCCATGGCATCGAAGAAGTTGGTGAACACCAAGGTGAAGACCAACATGGTAGCCGCCAATCCGCCGATCCTGGCGAATGAGCCGAAGAGATCGAACTGGCCCACCAGGCTCAAATCCGGTACGGATACCAGCTGGCTGGACAGGATGGGCACGTTCAGGTGCCAGCCGCCGGGGTTGTCAGCGGTGCCGGGACCGATGTGGAACACGGCCTCGGCAACAGCGGCGAGGACAGTGGTGGCGACGATGCCGATCAGCAGGCCGCCCTGAATCTTGCGTGCCACGAGGATGCCCATGGTCAGCAGACCCACAATGAAGACGAGGGTGGGGATGGAGGTGATGGAGCCGTTGTCGCCGAGCTGGACCGGCGGACCGCCCGTTGTTGCGCGGACGAAGCCGGAATCCACAAAGCCGATAAAGGCGATGAACAAGCCGATGCCAACGGTGATGGCAGCCTTGAGTTCCTTGGGTACCGCTTTGAAGATCGCTGTCCGGGCGCCTGTGGCACCGAACAGGACAATCAGGATGCCGTTGATGACCACCAAGCCCATGGCTTCGGGCCAGGTAACTTCCTGAATGACCGCAACGGCCAGGAAGGAGTTGATGCCCAAGCCGGCTGCCAGGCCGAACGGCAGGTTGGCCACAAGTCCGAAAATGATGGTCATGACGCCGGCGGTCAGGCCGGTGACGGCGCCTACTTGCGCAGCCGAGAGCCAGCCGCCAGCCACGTCAACCGGAGCGTTCTCTGCCGAGAACCCACCCAGGATCAGCGGGTTGAGGATGACGATATACGCCATGGTGAAGAAGGTGACCAGGCCGCCGCGGAATTCACGGGCCAGCGTTGAGCCACGCTTGGAGATCTGGAAGAACTTATCCAGAAAGGAGTTCGACAACGGGGGCTTTTTGTTGCCATCGGCCAGGCCGGTTGCCGTGTGCTTTGCCGCTGTGGGCTCTGCGCCCTCTCCCCGGGGAAAGAGTGCAGCCTGCTTCTCAGCTGCTTCTTGCATTTCTGCGGTATCCAGGATTTCCATGTCAGCCACCGGGCCCTAGTAGTCAATCCTGGAATCAAGCGTGTTCCATGTGTTGAACGGCTGGAGGGCCTCCGGAGCCTGGGGGTCGCCCAGTTCCAGCTTGGCTACCGGCATCAGCGCGTCCCGGTTGTCGTTCTCGAAGTACTCGTAGAAGACTGCGTCATCGAAGCCAACGGATGCGGCGTCGTGACGGTCTGCGGCAAAGAACACGCGGTCAACGCGTGCCCAGAGTGCGGAGGCCAGGCACATGGGGCATGGCTCGCAGCTGGTGTAGAGGGTTGCTCCGCTGAGATCGAAGGTTCCCAGTTCGCGGCAGGCGTTACGGATGGCCGTGACTTCTGCGTGTGCGGTGGGATCGTTCGTGGCGGTGACGCGGTTGACGCCTTCGAAGGCTCGTCCGTCCGCGGTGACAATGACGGCGCCGAAGGGGCCCCCACTGTTAAGGACATTGGCCGTTGCCAGCTCAATGGATGTGGCCAGGAATTGCTCGGCCGTGACGGTTGTACTCATGTTGCGACTTCCTTAGTGCTGAGGAAGCCAGGTGACCTGTTTGGGGGCGCTACAGAGAGGAGCTCCAGTTAGCTTGGTTACCAGGCTTCAGCATGTGCGATGAAGGTTAAGTTGCGCCTGGTAGATAGCTTCCCGAGGTCCGGGTGCCCGCCTTTGGCAGTTAGAGCGTAGCATCACGATTGTGAGCCGCGCCATAGTTTTTTGAAAGTTTAATTTCGTCATGCGAAATTAATTTCTTTCAGCAGGACGATCTTGGACCGGCAGCGGACCGGCGCCAAATGTGACCGGAACCCGCCCGCAGGCGTTGACGGCCGCCGTCGAGCATTCTACGCTTTTCGGACTGGGCCGCGTTCTGACGGCCCGGCAACCTGGATCAGCAGACAGGGCCTAACTGAGCTGGAACGCGTACTCGCCGACCAGACAAGGAACCTGCAATGACCCCACTTTGGATCAAGAACCCGCTGGGTATCTTCACCGCAAACAATCTCGACGCCGGCGGCGGGCTGGTGGTATCCGACTCCGGCACCATCATGGAGCTGGTGCCCTCGGGCGGGCAGCCCACCATCCCCTGCTCTGTTTTTGATGCCTCGGCCCACGTGGTCCTGCCCGGGCTCATCAACACCCACCACCACTTCTACCAAACCCTCACCCGCGCCTGGGGTCCCGTGGCCAACGCTCCCCTGTTCCCGTGGCTCCAGAACTTGTACCCCGTCTGGGCCCGTTTGACGCCGCGAAGCCTGGAGCTTGCCGTGCAGGTTGCGCTGGCTGAACTGCTGCTTTCCGGCTGCACCACTGCCGCCGACCACCACTACCTCTTCCCGGACGGCATGGAAGACGCGATCGACATAGAGGTGGCCGCGGTGCGCTCCATGGGAATGCGGGCCACCTTGACCCGCGGGTCCATGACCTTGGGAGAGGACGACGGCGGGCTGCCGCCCAGGACCACGGTCCAGTCACCGGAGGCGATCCTTGCGGACAGTGAACGGCTGATTCGCCAGTACCACGAGACCGGTGACGGGGCCGTTGTGCAGATCGCCCTGGCCCCGTGCTCCCCATTCTCGGTGACCAAGGAAATCATGGCCGAATCAGCGGCCATGGCTGAGCGGTTCGATGTCCGGCTACACACCCACCTTGCAGAGACCATTGACGAGGAAGACTTCTGCAAATCCATGTTCGGGCTGCGGACCGTGGATTACCTGGAATCCGTTGGCTGGTTGGGATCACGCACCTGGCTTGGACATGGCATCCACTTCAATGACGAGGAAATTGCGCGGCTGGGAGCTGCAGGAACAGCGGTGGCCCACTGCCCGACGTCGAACATGCGCCTCGCATCCGGCACCGCTCGGGTCCTGGAACTTGAGGCCGCAGGTGTTCCCGTGGGGCTGGGAGTGGACGGTTCGGCGTCGAACGATGCTTCCAACATGATCCTCGAAGCACGGCAGGCCCTCTACCTGCAGCGGCTCCGCTATGGCGCCTCAGTGCCCGTGGAACGTGCACTGGGATGGGCAACCCGTGGATCCGCCGCCGTTTTGGGGCGCTCCGACATCGGCCAGTTGGCTCCAGGCCTGCAGGCAGACCTGGCCTTGTTCAAGCCCGACGAACTGCGGTTCTCCGGAAGCCACGACCCCGTGGCTGCGTTGTTGCTCTGCGGGGCGGACCGGGCAGACCGTGTGATGGTGGGCGGGGCATGGCGGGTAGTTGACGGCGCGATTCCCGGGCTGGACGTTGCCGGGCTCATCGCGGAGCACTCGGCTGCGGCGCGGAAGCTGGTTGCGGGGTAGCTGTTGCTTGGCCCGTTTTCGGGGGTTCCCTGCGCAGGATGCCGTGCGTACGGCACTGTTCGCAGGGAACCCTCGAAACGGGTGGGTGCAGTTAGATGGTGACCTTGTATACGTGATGCGAGTACTCGTTGGCGAACGAATCCGTGAACCCGCCACCGGAGATCTGGATGGTGCGGCCTTCGCCCACCACCTCCACCTGGGTACCTGTGATGCCGGCAGGAACTGTGAACCTCTTCGAGCCGGTGGCACCGTTTAGCCCGATGCCCGCGAAAAGGTAGGCGTTCCCGTCCTTGGCCTTAAGCATGGTGTCCGTACCCGCGGCGCCAGCATCCCACACATAACTTTGTGTGTTGAGGACAGGTGCCAGCGCCTGGATCCCTGCCAAGGCGGCCTTGATCTTTGCCTTGCGGTCCGCAGGAATGTCCACTAACGAATACGTCCCGAACTGGGAATCGTTGTTGTGCTGGAAAATGTTGATACCCCTTGCCTCATGGATGATGGCCGACCACATGGCACCTTCCATCTGCTCGGGTGTGATGGTGCGGTCAGCGCTGCTTTCCAGGAACGGCCGGGCCGACTCAACGAACACCCAATTCGGCTGGATCCCCGGGCTCGATTGGTAGAAGCGCATACGATCCACGATCCACCCATACGCTGCGGAGGTCTTCACCGATGCACCCGAGGGCCACGACGGCGTCCGGTCCGCCTCGAACTGGAGATCGGCGCGGGTATAGAAGTACTGGTCATTGGAGGACATGTCCACCGCGGCCATGAAATCATCCATCAGACCGGGAGCCCAGAACGTGCCGAAAATTCCCTTCGAGTAGTTCGCGGCCGCAAACCGGCCATCGTTCTTCGCCCTGATCTCCGAGACCAGGTTTTTCATGACCTGCAGGTTTTGGGCTGCAGAAACACTCCCGCAACCCAGGCCCACCATCTCGCATTCGTCATCGGTGTCCCACCCCACAACACCCGGGTTTGTTCCCACCTCGGATTGACTCCACTCGCCGCCGGGAATCACCAGCATTCCCGTGTTGGTGATCATGCTCATGGGCGAACCGTCGTGTTCTGCGTTGTGGTAAACGTTGACGCCGATGTCCTTCAGTGCGGCTGCGTGGGAAGGCTTTCCGTACCAGACACCTATGGGGAAAATGTTGGGATTGTTGAGCCTCGCCGCGCCCGGGAACTTTGCCCAGTAGGCAGGACCACCGTCCCAAGGAATCCTGGCCAGGTTAGTGAGGGTGCCTGTCGGCGGAACCGTCGGGGTCGCGGTGGGTGTGGGGGTGGGCGTCGCGGTGGGTGTGGCAGTCGCCGTCGCGGTAGGTGTGGCAGTCGCCGTCGCTGTCGGTGTTGGCGTCGCGGTAGGTGTGGCAGTCGCCGTCGCGGTAGGTGTGGCAGTCGCCGTCGCTGTCGGTGTTGGCGTCGCGGTAGGTGTGGCAGTCGCCGTCGTTGTAGGTGTTGGCGTGACCGTCGGTGTCGGTGTCGGCGTGGATGTCGCCGTCGCCGTTTCAGTTGGTGTCTCCGTCGAAGTCGCGGTGGCACTTGGGGTTGGCTGGGGTTCAGGCGTTGTGCACCCGGAAAGAGCCAACGCCATCACCGCCACGAAAATTGAGACCTTGAGTTTCATGACTTGCATTCCTTTGAGTAGCAGCCAAAGTGAAGCTGCCTCGGTGCCGTCTCCCCAGCCGGCTCTATTCGCCACCTGCCTTGGCAGGGTTTCAGCCAGGACATCGCCTGGCACGGCGCGGCGATGCGCGTCGGATTCTCCATCTCTGCCGGACACCGCCTGTAGACGGCCCGGTGGAGCGAGAGGTTGCGGCCCGTGTCCGGTCAGGGCCGCCACGACCTTGAGGTACCCGTAGGTGGTCGTCGACCCAGCATACGGGAAGCCTAAATCCGCCATGCCGCCCGTTTCGATGGTTCCCTGCTCAGGGTGCCGTGCGCACGGCACGGTCCGCAGGGAACCATCGACGCCGGTTCTCCACATAGGCCAACTCGCCCCTGTGCCGGATCTCCTGCTCATTCGACGCTTGACTCATGACAAAGAGCATCAGTGATCGACTACCCCGGGGAATGGATTTGTGGCGGACCAACGAGCTGCATGAAGCAGGGATACACGATCGAAGAATTGCCTTGCTGGTCCGTTCAGGGGATCTGGTCCGCCTACGCCGCGGCTGCTATATCCGAGGCAGCACATGGACAGCCCAGAAACCATGGATCCGCAGTATGCAGCTGATTGCCGCGCACGCCCACGGAACACTTACGACGGCGGCCGGCGGCTCGGTTTACAGCCACACCTCGGCCGCGCGCCTCCACGGATTATTCCTGTGGAACGTGGATGACAAGGTCCACATCACCACGGAAACCACAGCGTCTTCCACTTCTCATGGCGGTGACGTGATTCCACATACCCGCCTCCAGAAACTAACGGGCGGCGTTGCTTTCATTCAGGGGATGCCATGCACCAGCTTGGAACAAACGGTGGTGGATTGCTGCCGCATGCTGAACTACAAACAAGCCCTGATTTTGATGGATCACGCCCTGAGAAAGGGTGCCGATGCCGTGAGGATGCAGCAAATGTGCGCATCGATGGCCGGACGCAGTGGGGTTCTGACTCTTCGGCGGGCTTTGGAGAATGCAGATGCCAGGTCAGAGTCGCCCGGGGAAACACTCACCCGCGAATTGCTCCAGCGGTTACAGATAGACATGCCCGATTTGCAGGTGGAGGTCACGTCAGCGGAGGGTCGCCATCGGCTCGACTTTGCGTGGAAGAAAAAGAAGGTTGCGCTGGAGTTCGATGGACGGGTGAAGTATTTCGACTACGCGCCTACCGACGAGGTGATTTACCAGGAACGGCTGCGTGAGAAGGCCTTGAGCGAGCTCGGCTGGACGTTCATTCGCATCAAGTGGCAGCACCTGTTCAGGGAGCAGGAGTTCAAAACCAGCGTGCTGCGGGTGCTCAGGGCAACGAGCTAGGCCGGACTCGGGGGTTCGCTGCCAACCATGCCGTGCGCACGGCACGGTGAGCAGGGAACCCCCGAAACGGGCGGGCAAGGCAACACGGGGAGGACAACCTGGCGCAGGCAGCGGAAAGGCGGACGATACCTCCCCTGGTATCGCCCGCCTCGTTGGCTCTGTTGCGCAGAGTCCGTGCCCATGAAAATTCCCGCAGCGGCAGGGTTCCCTGTCCGAAGAAAGGGGGCCGCTGATGACGGAAAGATCCTAGGGACGCTGCCGACCGAACACAGGGAGCGCGCGCAGCCATCGGGAGAACCCGCCGGCTTTGCGGTCACAGTCGGCCGGAATATAGAAGTCGGGATCTGTTGCACCGAAGGGCAGGTACAGCTCCTGACCCGGCGACGGGAATTCCACGACGTTGTTCGTATCCTTCGAGTCCATCTGTTCCTCCTCTTTCCCATGCAAACAGTTTCCGTCTTTCGGAAAACTTTTATTGTTATGTGGAAAGTGTAGGCAGTGGCCAAAGCAGGCGTCAAGGCCCCCGCCCGAGCAAAGCGAGTTGCCCCGGTCACATTTGGATGCTTCATAACGATCCTTCGAAACCCGTATACATAAGTCGAAATAGTGCGCTACTCTCGAATCAGTTCGTGGCGTAGGTCACGTAACCTGAGAGCAGCAGGCAGGGTCGTAATGAGCTGGCATCCATGGATGCTGGCTCTTTTTTGTTGGGTCAGCGCCACCAGAAACGCAGTGGAAACACGCGCTTAATTTCATTGATGGAACCTAGGTTCCACCTCACAGAAGTTGGGATATGACCATGAGCAACAACATCGTCCTCGGCGAAAACCAGTACGGCAAAGCAGAAGTCCGCGTCGTCAAGGTCACCCGGGATACCGACCGCCACCACATCGAAGACTTGAACGTCACCTCGCAGCTGCGGGGCGACTTCCAAGCGGCCCACCTCCAAGGCGACAACGGCCACGTGGTTGCCACCGACACCCAGAAGAACACGGTGTATGCCTTTGCCCGTGAAGGCGTCGGCTCACCCGAGTCCTTCCTGCTTCGCCTCGCAGACCACTTCACCGGCGGATTCGACTGGGTTACCGGCGGACGCTGGGAAGCCGAAGCCTACAGCTGGGATCGCATCCAGGCCCACGGCGAGGGACACGACCACAGCTTCGTCCGCAACGGACAAGAGGTGCGTACCGCCGTCGTCGTCCGCGATGGCGCCACCACACACCTGATCAGCGGCCTCAAGGACCTTACCGTCCTGAAGACCACGCAGTCCGGTTTTGTGGGTTACCCGCGGGATAAGTACACCACCCTGCCTGAAACCACCGACCGTATCCTGGCCACCGATGTATCCGCCCGCTGGCGCTACAACACCAACCTTGACTTCGCCGGCACGGATTTCAACAAGAGCTACGAGGACATCAAGGCCCTCCTGCTCGAAGGCTTCACGGAAAACTACTCCCACGCCCTGCAGCAGACGCTGTTCGACATGGGCAAGAAGGTCCTGGAAGCACACAGCGAAGTGGACGAGATCAAGTTCTCCATGCCCAACAAGCACCACTTCCTGGTTGACCTGAGCCCGTTCGGCCTGGACAACCCCAACGAGGTCTTCTTCGCCGCGGATCGTCCGTACGGCCTGATCGAAGCCACCGTCCAGCGCGAGAACATCGAGGCTGCACCGGTTGCCTGGAGCGGCATCGCCGGCTTCTGCTAAACCCGCACCAAAGCAGCGCTAACGCGCACAACAAGAGCAGTACCTCAAGGCTTTGTGTGCAGGTCCACCCCAACGGCGCCCCGTAAAGGCCGGACCTGCACACAAAACCAACCCCAAAACCAAAGATTTTGTTAGCCAGACACAGTTAGCCAGACGAAGACGTCTGCCATGAACCCAGAAAGTCTGCCATGAACATCAACAAGAAGTCCCGCCCCGCGAATACCACCTCGTCCCGCGCAGAACGCGCAGGGCGACCCGAGCGGCCCGAGGACAAGCGACTCTCCATCGGAAGCACCTTTGCCTACGGCTTCCAGCACGTCCTCACCATGTACGGCGGAATCATTGCCCCGCCCTTGATCATCGGTGCAGCGGCCGGCATGAACTCACAGGACATCGGCCTTTTGATCGCCGCCTGTTTGTTTGTGGGCGGCCTGGCCACCATCCTTCAGACGGTGGGCATCCCGTGGTTCGGCTCGCAGCTGCCGCTGGTCCAGGGTGTTTCCTTCGCCGGCGTTTCCACCATGGTGGCGATTGTCCAAGGCGGCGGCGGGATCCAGGCGGTGTTCGGCTCGGTCATTGTGGCCTCGCTGATCGGGCTGGCCATTACTCCCCTGTTCTCCAAGATCATCAAGTTCTTCCCGCCGGTGGTGACGGGCACCGTCATCACTACCATCGGCCTGACACTGATGCCGGTGGCAGCAAACTGGGCCATGGGCGGAAACGCCAAGGCAGATAACTACGGCAGCATGGCCAACATCGGCCTCGCAGCAGCGACCATGGGCGTCGTCCTGCTCCTGAGCAAGGTTGGCAACGCCGCTATTTCCCGGCTCTCCATCCTGCTGGCCATGGTGATCGGCACCATCATTGCGCTCATTGCCGGAATGGCTGACTTCTCCAAGGTTGGCCAAGGCGACATCGTCGCTTTCCCCACGCCGTTTGCTTTCGGCGCTCCCACCTTTGAAGTCGCAGCCATCATCTCCATGCTGATCGTCATCCTGGTGACCCTAACGGAGACCTCGGCGGACATCATCGCAGTGGGCGAGATTGTGGACACCAAGGTGGATTCACGCCGCATCGGCGACGGCCTCCGCGCAGACATGCTCTCCAGCGCCATCTCCCCGCTGTTCAACTCCTTTACCCAGAGCGCTTTCGCACAGAACGTTGGCTTGGTTGCCATCACGGGCATCAAGAGCCGCTTCGTCGTCAGCGCCGGCGGCCTCATCCTGGTGATCCTGGGCCTCCTGCCGATCCTGGGCCGCGTTGTGGCAGCGGTTCCGACGCCCGTCCTGGGCGGCGCCGGCGTCGTACTTTTCGGTACGGTGGCAGCCAGCGGTATCCGTACCCTGGCAAAGGTTGAGTACAAGAACAACATGAACCTGATCATCGTGGCGGCTTCCATTGGATTCGGCATGATCCCCATCGCCGCCCCCAAGTTCTACGATCAGTTCCCGTCCTGGTTCGCCACGATCTTCCACTCCGGCATCAGCTCGGCAGCCGTCATGGCCATCCTGCTGAACATCCTCTTCAACCACCTCAAGGCCGGCAACTCGGACAACCAGTCGGTGTTCGTTGCGGGCACTGACAGGATCGTCAGCGAAGAGGACATCAAGTGCCTCAGCGAGGGCGACCGGTTTGAGAACGGCAAACTGATCGACGCCGATGGCAAGGAAGTCCCGCTCAAGACCTCCAGTGCGTCAGAGCACTAGCCCTTCATAGCGCAGATGAGAACAGGCGGCAGTGTTTCCTTGGGGGACACTGCCGCCTTTTGTCGCGTGCCGAGATGACAAATAATGCCCATGTTTTTGGAAAACATGGGCATTAAGTGCCAACTCGGCGCCAGGGCGCGGAGGCGGCGGGGGTTAGTTCTGGTTGAGCTCCGCAGAGATCGCCATGGCGGCTTCACGCAGCATGGGCACGGCGCGGTCGGCGAAGCTCTGGTCAACGCGGGTAATGGGCCCGGACACGGAGATCGCGGTCGGGGTGGGTGCATTGGGAACGGCCATGGCGAAGCAGCGGACGCCGAGCTCCTGCTCTTCCTCGTCAATGGAGTAGCCACGTTCGCGGATGAGCTTCAAGTCAGCGAGCAGGGAGTCGATGTCGCCGATGCTCTTGGCCGTAGGGGTAGGCATGCCGGTGCGGGCCACGATCCCGCGGACAACTTCGTCGTCCAGCTGGGCGAGGATGGCTTTGCCCACGCCGGTATCGTGCGTGTGGGCGCGGCGGCCCACTTCGGTGAACATCCGCATGGAGTGCATGGACGGGACCTGGGCAACGTAAATGACCATGTCCGAATCCAGCACGGCCATGTTGGAGGTCTCGCCGAGGCGTTCCACCAGGGTCTTCAGCTGGGGACGGGCCACGGCGCCGAGCTGCTTGCTGGCTCCTTCGCCAAGCCGGATGAGCCGCGGGCCCAATGCGTAGCGGCGGTTGGGCAGCTGACGGATGTAGCCCAGGGACACCAGGGTCCGCAAAAGGCGGTGAATGGTGGGCAGGGGCAGATCCGTGGACGACGAAAGTTCGCTCAGCGTGACGTCGCCGCCCGCGTCCGTGATCAGTTCCAGCAGTTCAAAGACGCGCTCAACGGACTGCACGCCTCCGGAGGCTTTTTCAGCCATTCCCTTGTCTCCAATGACTCAGATTCCGACAACTCTTATCCGCATCGTGAAAAGAATTGCTTAGAACACCCAACATACAGCACGGCACCCACCTGCGCGATGACACCGAACATGACCCACAGGGGGTTGTGTTTCCACTTTGTAGATAATAATATCCATAATACGAAAACATTCAGTTTGGAACGGCGGCCCGGGAACGGGCCTTACAGGAGGAATTTCAATGGCGAATCCGAGCCCCGGAAACTCGATCACCCTGCGCGTCGCCGCACCGTCGAGCTTCACCGCTACCAGCGAATTGGCAGCAGCCGTCGGCGCAGCCGGTGCAGCAATCACCGCGCTGGACGTCACGGAATCCCACCACGAGACGATCGTTGTTGACGTCACCTGCAACACCACCGACGACGACCACGCAGCCCGCGTGAAGGACGCCCTGAACGCGCTCGACGGCGTCACCGTCCAGCACGTCTCCGACCGCACCTTCCTCATGCACCTCGGCGGCAAGCTCGAAGTGGTCCCCAAAGTAGCCCTGCGCAACCGTGACGATCTCTCGCGCGCCTACACTCCCGGCGTCGCCCGTGTTTGCATGGCCATCGCAGAAGACCCGGCCGCAGCCCGCAACCTGACGGTCAAGCGCAACACCATTGCCGTCCTCACCGACGGCTCGGCTGTGCTGGGCCTGGGCAACATCGGTCCCGCCGCCGCCCTTCCCGTGATGGAAGGCAAGGCCGCCCTCTTCAAGCAGTTCGCCAACGTTGACGCATGGCCGGTCTGCCTGGACACCCAGGACACCGAAGAAATCATCATGATCGCCAAGGCCATGGCCCCCGTTTACGGCGGCATCAACCTCGAAGACATCGCCGCACCGCGCTGCTTCGAAATCGAGAACCGCCTCCGCGAAGAACTGGACATCCCGGTCTTCCACGACGACCAGCACGGCACCGCGATTGTTACCCTCGCGGCCTTGGTCAACGCCCTCCGCGTTGTGGACAAGAAGCTCTCCGAGGTGAAGATCGTGGTTTCGGGCGTCGGCGCTGCCGGCTCGGCCATCATCCAGCTCCTCAAGGCCCAGGGCGCACAGCACATCATCGCCGCAGGCCGCTCCGGCGCCATCCACTCCGGCGAGGAATACGGCGACGAACACCGCAGCTGGATTGCCGCGAACACCAACGAAGAAGGCTTCTCCGGAACCCTGCACGACGCCCTCAAGGGAGCGGACGTCTTCATCGGTGTCTCCGCCCCGCACGTGATCGGCGAAGAGCAGGTTGCCTCCATGGCCGAGAACGCGATCGTCTTCGCCATGGCCAACCCGACGCCGGAAATTGATCCGGTTGTTGCCTCCAAGCACGCAGCCGTGGTTGCCACGGGCCGCAGCGACTTCCCCAACCAGATCAACAATGTGCTGGCCTTCCCCGGCTTCTTCCGCGGACTGCTGGACGCGGGGGCATCGGACATCACGCCCAACATGCTGGTGGCCGCGGCCGAGGCAATCGCCAACCGGGTGGCTGACGATGAGCTCAACGCGAGTTACATTATCCCCAGCGTCTTCGATCCCCATGTTGCCGCCGACGTTGCCACCGCCGTAGCCAATGCTGCGCACGCCAACGCCGCCAGCGCACTCTAGAAAAAGGAATCCGCTCACATGGCTATCACAGTCACCGATCCCCGGCCGATCGATCGCGCCGAGGAAATCCTCACCCCCAAGGCGCTGGCCTTCATCGAGGAACTGCACAAGCGCTTCGCCGGCACCCGCAAGGAGCTGCTGGAAGCACGCGCCGTCAAGCGCCAGAAGGTTGCGGACACCAGCCGCCTGGACTTCCTGCCGGAGACCCAGGACGTCCGCGACGGCGACTGGAAGGTTGCTGAGGCACCGGCAGCTTTGCAGGACCGCCGCGTTGAGATGACCGGCCCGGCAACCCCGGCCAAGATGGCCATCAATGCCCTGAACTCCGGCGCCAAGGTGTGGCTCGCGGACCTCGAAGACGCCAGCACGCCCACCTGGTCCAACGTCATCGACGCCATCCTGAACCTCCGCGACGCCGCGCAGGGCACCCTGAGCTACACCTCGCCCGAGGGCAAGGAATACCGTCTCCGCACCGACGCTCCCCTGGCCGTAGTGGTAGCCCGCCCCCGTGGCTGGCACATGGAAGAAAGCCACTTGCTGATCGACGGCGAACCCGCCGTGGGTGCGCTGGTGGACTTCGGCTTGCACTTCTTCCACATCGCCAAGCAGCTCCTTCTCAACGGCCAGGGCCCCTACTACTACCTACCCAAGATGGAGAGCCACCTGGAGGCACGCCTCTGGAACGATGTGTTCGTGTTCGCACAGGACTTCCTCGGCATCCCGCAGGGAAGCGTCCGCGCCACCGTGCTCATCGAAACCATTCCGGCCGCGTTCGAGATGGACGAGATCCTCTACGAACTGCGCGATCACGCATCGGGCCTTAACGCCGGCCGCTGGGATTACCTGTTCAGCATCATCAAGTACTTCCGTGATGCCGGCGAGGAGTTCGTCCTCCCGGACCGCGCCACCGTTGCCATGACGGCACCGTTCATGCGCGCCTACACCGAGCTCCTGGTCAAAACCTGCCACAAGCGCGGCGCCTTCGCCATGGGTGGCATGGCCGCCGTCATCCCCAACCGCAAGCAGCCGGACGTCACCGCCGCAGCCTTCGACAAAGTCCGTGCGGACAAGACCCGCGAGGCAAATGACGGCTTCGACGGCTCCTGGGTTGCCCACCCGGACCTGGTTCCCACCTGCCGCGAAGTCTTCGACTCCGTGCTGGGCGATCCTGCCAACGGCGGTAAGAAGAATCAGCTGGACAAGCAGCGCCCCGAGGTGAACGTCACGGCCGAGCAGCTGATCGACGTCGCCTCCGCCGGCGGCACCGTCACCGAAGCCGGTCTGCGGCTGAACCTGTACGTCGCCGTCGCCTACACGGGCGTCTGGATCTCCGGCAGCGGCGCCGTTGCCATCCACAACCTCATGGAAGATGCCGCAACCGCCGAGATCTCCCGCTCGCAGGTGTGGCAGCAGATCCGCAACAAGTCCGTCCTGGCGGACACGGGCAACACCGTGACCCGCGAACTCGTCAGCCGTATCCTGGGCGAAGAAACAGAGCGCCTCCGCATCGAATTCGGCGACGAAAACTTCGCGAAGTACTACGAGCCGGCATCCAAGCTGATCGAGGACATTTGTCTGTCCGACGATTACACGGACTTCCTCACCACTCCCGCGTACGAGCTGGTGGGCTGAGATGGGCTCATTCACTTCCTCTGATCTGGCTCACATCGAGTCCCAGCTTGAGGCCACGGACCAGTTGCTGGACCGTAACTACCCCGGCGACGACGGCTCACGCCAGCCCATCCACACCGTCTACATCCCGGCCGATCGCTTCACACCTGCCCTTGCGGCAGAGTGGGGCGCCCAGGCTCTGGCGACGGCGGAAGCTCACGGCGGCCTGGAAAAGCTCGGCCGGCTGTTGGGCCAAGAGTCCCACCTGGCTGCCGCTGTTGCCTCCCGGGTAGCGGAGAAACTCACCGCCGAGCCGATCGAAGACCTCCGTTTGGACTTCGAAGACGGCTACGGCGACCGCGGCGATGAGGCAGAAGACGCCGACGCCGTTGCTGCCGCCAAGGCTGTTGCCACTGCCGTTGCGGCCGGAACAGCTCCGCCGTTCATCGGCATCCGCTTCAAGTGCTTCGAAGCACCCACCCGCGCCCGCGGCCTGAAGACGCTGGACCTGTTCGTCTCCACGTTGGCTCAGGCCGGCGAACTCCCGGCCGGCCTGATCCTTACCCTGCCCAAGGTCACCACGGTGGCCCAGGTTCAGGCCATGGACTACGCAGTGTCCCGCCTTGAGGAAGTCCACGGACTTCCCGCCGGCCGGCTCCGTTTTGAGGTGCAGGTGGAAACCCCGCAGCTCATCATCGGCCCGGACGGAACCTCGCCGGTTGCACAGCTCCCCCACGTTGTTCCGGGCCGTATCAGCGCCCTGCACTACGGGACCTATGACTACAGCGCCTCGCTGGGAATCTCCGCGGAATACCAGTCCATGGAGCACCCGGTGGCCGATTTCGCCAAGGAAGTCATGCAGCTCGCCGTCGCCGGGACGGGCATCCGCCTCTCCGACGGTTCCACCAACATCATCCCCGTGGGTGACGGTGTGGAAGATGCTTGGAAGCTGCACGGCCGCCTGGTCCGCAGGTCCCTGGAAAACGGGTACTACCAAGGCTGGGATCTCCACGCCGCGCAACTGCCCAGCCGTTTCTCGGCGTCGTACGCTTTTTACCGCGAAGGCCTGCCTGCCGCGGCCCTGCGTCTCCGTAACTATGTTGAGCGCACCGAAGGCGGCGTCATGGACGAGCCCGCCACCGCGCGCGCCCTTGCCGGCTTCGTCCTCCGCGGCGTCCAGTGCGGCGCAGTGGGGACCGACGAGGTCAAGGCGCTTGCCGGCGTCGAACTTTCACAGCTGACCGCACTGGCGCACCCGCGGCTGGCGCAACCGACTTCCCACTGATAGGAGCATTTCGCATGGGCAAGTACTACTACCCGCAGGGCGGCCTGCCGCCGCAGACGCAGCTGACCACCGAGCGGGCCATTGTCACCGAGGCGTACACGGTGATTCCCAAGGGCGTCATGACGGACATCGTCACCAGCAACCTGCCGGGCTTCTCCAACACTCGCTCGTGGATCATCGCGCGGCCGATTTCCGGCTTCGCCACCACGTTCTCCCAGCTGATTGTGGAGATCGCACCGGGCGGCGGCGCTCCCAAGGCCGAGTTTGAGTCCGGCGTTGAAGGCGTCATCTTCGTGACCAAGGGCCAGGTCAACCTGACTCTCGACGGCGAGCTGCACCACCTCGAAGAGGGCGGATACGCCTACCTTGCCGCCGGTTCAGACTGGGGCTTGGAGAACGTGTCCGACGACATCGTCTCCTTCCACTGGATCCGCAAGGCATATGAGCGCCTGGAAGGGTTCGAAGCGAAGTCCTTTGTCACCAATGAGAAGGACGTGGAGCCCACCTCCATGCCGGACACGGACGACGTGTGGAAGACCACGCGCTTCACGGATTCCAGCGACCTCGCGCACGACATGCAGGTCAACATCGTCACTTTCCAGCCCGGTGGTGTGATCCCCTTCCCGGAGACCCACGTCATGGAGCACGGCCTGTACGTCCTGGAGGGCAAGGCCATGTACTTGCTCAACAACGACTGGGTTGAGGTTGAGGCCGGGGACTTCATGTGGCTGCGCGCGTTCTGCCCGCAGGCTTGCTACGCGGGCGGTCCGGGCGAGTTCCGGTACCTGCTGTACAAGGACATGAACCGCCAGGTGAAGCTCACCTAGTCTTCGTCGCCGCTTGCGCCGAGATCGCCGGAAAGCTGCCAGTTCGCTGGAGCTCTCCGGCGATTTCGCGTTTCTCCGGCGAACTCAGCGGTTTGAGTGGCTTCCGCGCTGGCCGATTCTGAGTCCAGCCCAGAACGCGAGAACCAGCAGGCCGAGGACCGCGAGGCCCACCCCAAGTTGCGTTTCCTTGCTGACAAACGAGCCGTTGTCGCCCATGAACATCGTGTCGCTCAAGGGCGCGTAGGCAAACCACCCCACGTTGGTTTGCAGGTTGGTCCACGCCACGATCACCCCCACCAGCACTGCGATCAGCCCCAGCAAAGGCACGACGACGGCGCGGACTTTGCGTCCCGGCGTCGGTTGGTTGTGTTCCCCGGGTGCGTTGTGTTCCCCGGATGTGTTGTTGTCCCCCATGCGGCCGAGTCTAACCTGCGCGCCGACCCAACTAGGGGACAGCAAACGTCCTATTGAGCCCTCAGTGGAACGTTTGCTGTCCCTTAGTTGGGTTTGGGTTTGCCTGGGCCGCCGGCGATTCGGTAGCTCTCCTGAAGGAGTTCGTCGAGCTCGTCCGCGTCGATTCTCTCGAGCCGGATCAGCAGGAGCTTCGGGGATTGTTGGTGATGCGGCGTCCAGAAGAAGGTATCGGGATTCATGGCAGCGAGCGCTTCGCGTTCATCAGTTTTCACCGTGCCCACGCCTTCTTCCCACATGCGCGCCATCAAGGTTTTCGCGAACCATGCCGGCTGTCCCCAGCTGGCGCGCTCAGCAACCCCGGGCATGCTGAGGCAGATTCGCCTGACGTCCTCTTCTGTGGCCATGGTTCACTCTGGCATTCGCGTTGAGTCTGCGGCAAGCGAGTGTGCCAAGGCCTTGGGTAGAGTGCTCAGCATGGATGACAAAGCAACGTTGCTCCGCTATTTGCAGCTCCGCCGGGCTGACTTGCTCGGGAAACTGGATGGACTCAGTGAGTACGATGCCAGACGGCCCATGACCCCCACCGGCACCAACCTTTTGGGCTTGGTGAAGCATGTGGCCAGTGTGGAGCTGGGGTACTTCGGGGAGACCTTTGGCCGTCCCAGCGGCAGGGACCTTCCGTGGTTTGCCGACGACGCTGTACCGGATGCGGACATGTGGGTTCCAGCGACAGAGAGCCGCGAGGAGATCCTGGAGCTTCACCACTTTTCCGCCAAGCACAGCGATGAAACCATCGAATCCCTTCCTTTGGACGCACCGGGTGTTGTGCCGTGGTGGTCTGAAGAGAAGAAGAACGTCACGCTGCACCAAATTCTGGTCCATATGTGCGTGGAGACTGCCAGGCATGCCGGCCACGCGGACATCATCCGCGAACTCATGGACGGATCCATTGGTCAGAGACCGGACGATCCGAACATCCCCGGCCGGACCAAGGACGAATGGGCTGAGCATCGTGCGCGCATTGAGCAGGCTGCGCTGGAGGCGGACCATAGAGGAGAGTAAACCTTCACAGCCCCCGCATATGTTGAGCAAACCTCCGGCGTAGCCTCGCTCCGTAGAAATGAGGCATGACTCCTCCACAGACTGAACACCGTAAGGGCGGCCGGACACGGCGCGCCGTCGTCTCCGCCGTGCTGGCGGTCACTCTTTCTGCCGGGGGTGCCGCTGCCTGGGCTTTGGACCGGTTCGTGGTCCCGCATGCGGAAATCACCAACGTCTCCGAGTACGAGGCAAGCCAAACCGGCACCACAACTACGAACAGCACGGCATCCAGCACGACGACGGACGCCACGTCCGCTGACACGTCCGCGAGCGCGGTGGTCACCGACACTTCCTACACATCCGGTGACACTGGCGTCAGCATCTCTACGGTGACCACTGGCAGCGGCGATGACGCTGTGACGTACTACGTTGCCGACGTCGTGCTTGATGAAGCAACCACGCTGAAGTCGGCGTTTGCCGAGGACACGTACGGCGAGAACATCACAGAGACCACGTCCGCGATCGCCGAGGACCACAACGCTATCTTCGCCATCAACGGCGACTATTACGGTTTCCGGGATACGGGGATCGTGATCCGCAACGGTGTGGTGTACCGGGACGAGGGCGCCCGCCAGGGGTTGGCGTTCTACAAGGACGGCACCATCAAGGTGTACGACGAAACCACCACCACCGCTGACCAGCTGATCGCAGACGGGGTGTGGAACACCTTGTCCTTTGGGCCCTCATTGCTGGAGAACGGCGGGATCGCCTCCGGAATTGAGGATGTTGAGGTGGATACGAACTTCGGCAACCACTCCATCCAGGGCGAACAACCGCGCACGGCCGTGGGCGTCATTGATGAAAACCACCTGGTGTTCGTGGTGGTGGACGGCCGCAGCCCCGGCTACAGCGCCGGCGTCACCATGACCGGCCTCGCCCAAATCATGAAGGACCTGGGTGCCACCACCGCGTACAACATTGATGGCGGCGGCTCCTCCACCATGTACTTCAACGGGTCCTTGGTGAACAACCCGCTCGGGGAGAACAAAGAGCGCGGAACCTCAGACATCCTCTACATCGCCCAGTCATGATCGTCCTGATCCCGGCCTACGAGCCGGACCACCAACTCACCGTCCTCGTCCGCAATCTTCAGGACGCCGATCCATGGCTGACCATCGTAATAGTGGACGACGGCTCCGGCCCTGGCTACCAGGACACGTTCGACGACGCCGCCCGCCTTGGGTGCCATGTGCTCCGTTACCCCGTCAACGGCGGCAAAGGCCACGCGCTGAAGAGTGGTTTCGCCTTCATAGGGGCAGAGTTTCCCGGCCACGATGTGGTCTGCGCTGACAGTGATGGTCAGCACGCCGTTGCTGACATTCTTGCCGTGGCGGACCGGGTCCGGAAGGTCACCGGTGCCATGGTGCTCGGTTGCAGGAACTTCTCCGGAGACGTCCCGGCCCGGAGCAGATTCGGCAACACAGTAACGCGGGGCCTGTTCAGGCTGGCCACGGGTCAACGGATCATGGATACGCAAACGGGCTTACGCGGTTATCGGGCTGACATGCTCCCGTGGTTGATGACGGTCCGAGGGCAGCGGTACGAGTACGAACTCAATCTGCTGCTCGAGGCGAAACAGGCCGGCTATGGCATCGACTCCGTGGAGATCGCCACCGTCTACCTGGACCACAACTCGGGCTCGCATTTCCGCCCCGTGGCTGACTCATTGCGGATCTATGCACCCCTGCTGAAGTTCCTGGGTTCATCCTTGTCCGCGTTCGTGGTGGACCTGGTGATGTTCCTGCTCCTGAGCGCTTTGACCGATTCGCTTCTATTGGCGGTGGTGGGAGCCCGGCTGGTGAGCGCGACCGTGAATTTCATGGTCAACCGCAGGCTGGTCTTTGAGCACGGACGGGACACTTCGCTCAGAGCCGCCGCTACGGGCTATGTGGCCTTGGTGCTTGTCCTGTTGTCCGCCAATTACGCCGCCATGTGGACGCTCACCTCGCTGGCCATCCCGGACCTCCTGGCCAAGCTCGTCACTGAGATGACCCTCCTGGGTATCAGCTACGCGGTGCAGCAACGGTTCCTGTTCGCCCGTAAGGCTCCGGCCGCCGTCGAAACACATATCCCAGCCTTGGTCCGGGCACAGTTTCAGCACAGCCTTGCCGGGAAAAGTGGACATCAATCCCCCAAGAGATTCCGGAGTAACCGATGAACACCATCATCCTGATCGCGGCAGACCTTGCCGCCATCACCATTTTGACGCTCGCCCTCTACCTTCGCCGGCACCGCCGCCGTGACCTCGTAGTTTCCTACTTGGGCATGAACGTGGGCGTCCTGGCAGTTGCCACGGCACTGTCCGGTTCTGCAGCCGGCGTTGGCTTGGGACTGGGTTTGTTTGGTGTCCTCTCCATCATCCGGCTCCGGTCCACGGAACTCGCCCAGCACGAGGTGGCCTACTACTTCTCGGCGTTGGCGCTGGGACTGATCGCAGGGATCGGTGTGGAGCCACTTTGGCTGACGTTAGCCCTCATGGCATTGGTTCTGCTGGTGATGTTCGTCGGCGACAACCCCCGGGTCCTCCCCGCCTACCGCCACCAGACCGTAGTGCTGGACCGCGCCATCAACAGCGAACCCGAACTGTACGCCCGGCTGGAGGAAGTCCTCAACGGAACCGTTCATTCGGCCACCATCCAGGAGCTGGACCTGGTGAACGACAAGACGATCGTGGACGTTCGGTACGCGGTCCTGCCAGCACAGCCCCGCCACTCGCAGCTCGGTTTCGACCAGCCGGCCGGCGCGCTTTCACCGGCACCGCAGGAACTGCCCGCACAGTCTGCCCCGCGCACCCAGCCTGCACAGCCAGCCCCGCACACTCAGCAAACCCAGCAGCCCCTGCCCACCTCGGCAGGTGTAGCGTGAACCGAGTCGACGCCGAACCGATCGTTCCGCAGCTCAGCCAGCTACCCGCCGTCGGACTTGAAGAACTCACCACTGAAGCTGCCCTGCTGACCCGGGTGGACCGGAAGTATCTGGTGCCGTCGGCCACCGCCCGGCAGATCTTCTCCACTTTCAGTTCCGAGGCCCGCGTCCTGGAAATGGACGGGAAGCGCACGTTCGCTTACGACTCCGTGTACTTCGACACCCCCGGCCTGGACAGCTACATGCTGGCGGCGCATGGCCGGCGCCGAAGGTTCAAGATCCGCACCCGGACCTACTTGGACAGCGCGGTCAGCTTCCTGGAAGTGAAGACAGAGGGCGCCCGGGAGGCAACAGTCAAGGAACGGATCCCGTATGAGTTGTGCGACCGGGATCGGCTGACCGAGGAAGGCCTCGCCTACGTCAATGAGACGTTGACTGCCGCGATAGGGGATGCTCGCTTCGCCCCTCTGGAGCCTGTGCTTTCCACCCGTTACCACCGCACCACCTTGTATCTTCCCCAGTCCGGAAGCCGCGCCACCATCGACTCCGACGTCATCTGGCAAAGTCCCGGCGGCCACCCCTGGCTTCTGGACAACGCAGTGGTGGTGGAGACGAAATCCGGTTCGGCGCCGGGCCCTTTGGACAGGCACCTTTGGGCACACGGTGTCCGTCCATGCCGGATCTCCAAATTCGCCACCGGAATGGCCGCACTCCACCCCGAGCTGCCGGGCAACCGCTGGAATCAAACCCTCCGGCGCAGGATGCCCCTGCGCCCCCTCAGCTGACTTTTCCTCCACAGACTTAGGAATCCACCATGCGCTCTTTCCGTACCTCCCTTTCCGTTGCCGCCGTAGCTCTGGCCATCTCCCTCGCCGGGTGCTCCACAGCTGCCACCAGTTCAGCCTCCAGCGCCTCCGGGAACTCCGGGACAACCACCACAACCCAACAGGCAGTCACCGCTGGCACCATCGAAGAAGATACCCATTATGACGACGACGACCTCACGTGGGACTCCGCCACCGAAGTGGCAGTGAGCCTGGCCGACGGCGGCAGCAAAGTGACGTCGTCGTCCTCCACCGGCGTGGCTGTAGATGGCAACACCGTGACCATCAGCGCAGCCGGAACTTACCGGTTGAGCGGCTCGCTCGCTGACGGGCAGATCGTGGTGGCCGCCGGAGAAGAAGATACGGTGCGGATCATTCTGGACGGTGTGGAATTGGGCAGCTCCTCCGGCTCGCCGTTTGTGGTGCAGAGCGCCGACGAAGCGATCGTGTACTTGGAGGACGGCAGCACCAACACGTTGACCGATGCCACCACCTACGCCGACCAAGGCGACGACGCACCCAACGCCGCCCTCTACTCCATGGCGGACCTGACAATCGCGGGCACCGGCTCCCTCACAGTCAATGGCAGATCCACCGACGGAATCGTGTCCAAGGACGGCTTGGTGATGGCTTCCGGCAAGGTAACTGTGGACGCCGCGGACGACGGTATCCGGGGCAAGGACTACACCGTGCTGCTGGACGGTGCCTATCAGGTGACCGCGGGCGGGGACGGAGTTAAGGCTGACAATGAAACAGACGAAGGCCGGGGTTGGCTCCTGGTCAGCGGCGGCTCTCTGAGCGTCAAAGCCGGCGATGACGGCGTGAAGGCCTTCAACACCCTCACGGTGTCCGGCGGAAGCGTGACCGTGGCCGAGTCCGAGGAGGGGCTCGAGGCACAGCACATCGCCATTACCGGCGGCGACGTTTCCGTCACGGCGCACGACGACGGCGTGAACGCCTCGGGCGGCTCGTCCACCACGTCTTCTGACGCAGGCACGGCCGGTGGCGGAATGGGCGGACCAGGTGGCGGGGGCATGGGCGGCGGGGAAACGGTGGGCGACTACACCGTGGACATCTCCGGCGGAACCTTGACCATTAATTCCGAGGGCGACGGCCTGGACTCCAACGGCAGCGCCACGATTTCCGGCGGCACCGTGGTGGTGAACGGTCCCACCAACGATGGCAACGGAGCGCTCGACGTCAACGGTGACCTCACCGTCACCGGCGGCACCGTGGCAGCGGCAGGCAGTTCAGGCATGGCGGTCACCCCGGGAGCCTCGTCCACGCAGTCCGGTGTGCAGGTAACCTTCAGCTCCTCGGTTTCCGCAGGCACTCCAGTACATATAGTTGACTCGGCCGGGGCCGTGGTTGCTACGTTCGTGACCACCAAAACCACCGCATCCTTGGTGTTCTCATCCTCCGCGATCACCGATGAAGCCACGTACACCGTGTACACAGGAGGTAGCGCCGATGCTGATTCCGGCGTGACAACAGGGTCCATCTCCGGCGCCGAGGAGCAGGGAACCGTCACGGCCGGCGAGTACACCCAGGCCCAGGGTCCTGGAGGCGGAGGAGGTGGCGGCGGCCGCTGGTAAATCCCGAAGCAAATGAATTCTGCTGGATCATTGCTCAGTTCACCTTAGGGACCCCCGGAGATCCGGGGATGTTCAGAGGAGGCAGGCGAATGATCCAGCAGAATTTCCTGCGCCTGGTGAGGCTGTGGACCTGCTGGCATACTACGTTGCGATAGGGACACGAACGCCCGGCTCGTTCTTGGTGAGGCCGCGAAGTTGTTGGGCAGTGGCTTCCTGACCTCTTTTGACACCTTGAGTGCGCAAAATCAACCTAATGCGGATGCATTCCCGTGCCCATCCGTCCGAAGAAGGTCATCAAGCCGCGTAGGCCCCACCCATTTTGAGCCCCCGGTCACATTCTGTTTATACGCCAACCATGGCCTTTTGGTATCCCAAAGTGTAATCTCCATCACATTCCCTCATGTGATATTCACATTCCGCATGACGGAACCATTCGCGTGGCAATGAATGAACCTTCAGAGCTCAGATAGGAGCGCACTGTGGAAAAAGACCTTGCCCAGGAGGCTGCAACACCGCGGACCGGATCCCTGGCTAAACAAATCGAAGGCGCGTATCAGAGGATTGGGGTGACCGGCGCGCACCGCCAGATCGTCTTCATGATCCTGCTCGGCGTGTTCTTCGACGCCCTTGAACAAAATGCCGTGGGTATCACCGGCCCCATACTCCGCCAGTCCTGGGGATTGGGCGCCACCGAAATCGGTTTGCTGAACACAATGACGTTTACGGCAACCGCACTTGGACGACTGGCGACGGGCCTGATCGTCGATAAGTACGGCCGGCGGCACATGCTGGTCATCAACCTCATCATCTTCGCAGGCGGCTCCCTGATCTGCGCCGTGGCCCCCAACTACCCCATCCTCGCGGCAGGCCGCTTTATTGTGGGCTTCGGACTCGGAGGCGAAATCGCCGTCGCCGTAATCATGATGGCTGAGTTTTTCGCCGCCAAACACCGTGGCACCGCGGTAGGGCTCATCAACGTCACCGCTGCCGGTTTGGGCAACATGCTGGCGCCGGCCTTCGGCATCCTCGTCTTCACGCTCTTCGACGGGCCGGACAAGTGGCGGTGGGTATTCGGCCTGCTGTTCATCCCCGCCCTTCTGGTCATGTTCTTCCGGCGCTACGTTCCTGAAACCCCGCGTTTCCTGGCCTCGCAAGGAAAGATCGACGAAGCTAACCTGGTCATCACCCGGCTGGCGCGCAACAAGCTCTCCGGCCCCATTCATGATCCCGAAACCTACATCACCGCAGTACCGGACCCAGTGGTGGCCGCCTCGTCCGGGCACTGGAAGGACGCCCTGCGCGGGAAGCTCCTCAAGCGAACGGTCCTGCTGTGCATTGCCGTTTGCATGTCCTACGCCGCCCAGATTTCGATGCTGACGCTGATGCCAACCATCTTGGTCTCCCGCGGTTACGCGGTGAACACGAGCCTCTGGTTCACGCTGATCATGCAGTCCGGTTCTTTGCTGGGCGCATGCACCGCCGCCTATCTTGCCAGCCGGTTGCCCCGCAAGAAGGTCCTGACGGCCGCTGCGATACTGGGCTGCATGTCCGGACTGTCCATGGCTTTCCTGGCTACCGACATTGTGCTGGTGGTAGTTTTCGGGGTTCTGTTCAACTTCTCAGTCATCATCCTGAACACCACCATTTGGCTGTTCGCGCCGGAGCTCTACCCAACGCGTACCCGGGGATTCGGAACATCTATCATCCTGGCCGCGGGCTCCCTTTCCGGAGGCCTGTTCCCTCTCATTTCGGGCGCCGTGTTCGATTCCTCCGGGTTGCCAGGCATGTTCACTACCTTGGCGGTGCTTTTCCTGATCCTGGCCATCGTGGTCCAATTCCCGCCGGAAACATTCAACAAGCCCCTGGAAGAAGACGCTGAACCGAACGATGACGAGGAGGCAGCAATCTATGGACACTAGGGACCCTGGCACAGCCGGAAGGCCTGCCCCGTGCACAGTTCTGGTGGTCAACCCCAACACCAACGGCAACACCACAGCCATGATGGTGGACCTCGCCAGGGAGAGCCTGGAACCGCGGGGGCTCCAAGTAGTGGGCGTTACCGCTGCCGGGGGACCGGCCATGATTGTGGATCCCACCTCCTTGACTGAGTCTGCGGCGCACGTCCGCGATGCCGTACAGGGCTACCTTTCCGGTCCCGACGGCGGAACGGTGATTGCGGTGATTGTTGCAGCGATAGGGGATCCGGGGAGGGCTGCGTTGGACCAGGAACTGGACATCCCTGTGATCGGCATTGGACAAGGCTCCGTTCATGCCGCGGCACACACCCCTGAGGGCCAACTCCGCCGATTCGGTATGGCGACAAGCACGCCGTTGCTAGTGGAAGCCCTCGCCAAGCTGGTGGCGGACCATGGATTCCAGGAGCACTTCACGGGGGTGCGCCTCACAGCTTCGGAACCTTTGGCCTTGGCGGCGGACCCTGAACAGCAGTTCCAGGAATTGGCGCAGGCCGTCAGAACAGCCACAGCCACTGACCATGCCGAGGCCGTCATCATTGCCGGCGGCCCACTCAGCGCAACTGCCCGGCGACTGGCCGAGAGCACCGCTGCCATCATTATCCAACCCATCCCGAGCGCGTGCCGACTGGTGCTCGCCGCCCTGTACCAGAGGAGGTAGGCCAACCATGTGGCGCCCGACGACGGCACTCGCCTGCCGTCGTCGGGCGCTCCCGCATAAGCAGTCCCACCTTGGCAAGCCTGCCCGCGCAAACTTGATGCGAACTTGAGCCAATCGAAAAGCTTCCTTGATTTAGCAGAGCCACGCTGGAAGCACGGAGCACCCATACACAGGGGTTTCGGCAACGAATTTCAAGTATGAAACACGACGATGTGGGGGAAGCAATGGAACAGGCATCAGCACTAACCGAGGTGGTGGCCGTCAAGGGCATCATCCAGGATCAGAACCCCGTGGATTTCTACGCGCTGGGTGTGGCTGGATGCATCGACCGGCTTGCCGCACCGCTCCGCCGTGATGGCGTCACAGTCCATTGGCACACTCCTCATCACGGCATTGAAATCTCCTCCGCAGCCGCCGCCCTGCTGTATCACGTGGCGCAAGAGACCTTCAGCAACACCCTCAACTACGCCAATGCCAGCGAACTCACCGTTCGTCTCAACGCCGTCTATCACGGCATCCAGCTCACCATCACGGACGACGGCAGCGGGTTCGAAATCCACGCCGCACCCAGCGGCCGGCGGCACGGATTCGGATTGCTGCTGATGTCCATCGCAGTACACGACGCCGGCGGGACAGTAGACATCGACTCCGCAGTTGGGCGGGGCACCAGCGTGCGGGTTACCCTGCCGCTGGATTGAGTCCTATTTGGGACCATTTTTGGGCGCCCAAGCCGTAGCCGGGCAGCGCTGCCGGACGTATTCTGTAGCTACTTTTCAGCCGGGTTATCCCTACGGATTGGCACGAAAATGGCGCGGAACAAGGGTCCAAAGATCGGTCTTGGCAAGGTCCTCCTGAGGGTCTTCGGGTTCTTCTTCGTGAGCACGCTCTGCGGGGTGCTGATCACAGGATTCCTGGCACCCGTGGTTGCCTTCACCAGCACCACCGTGGGCGGCTCCGTGGGCTTTTATCAAAGCCTGCCGAGCGAGCTGAACGTAGACTCCCCTTCCCTCTCCAGCACCGTGGTCTCAGCGGACGGCCAACTCATCGCCACCTTCTTCGCCGAGAACCGCGTGAAGGTCCCGCTGCAGGAAATGTCCCCGTACATCCGTGAAGCGATCATCGCGATTGAGGACAACCGCTTTTACGAGCATGCGGGTGTGGACGCCCAAGGCATCATCCGGGCGCTGAGTTCCAACCTCACCCAAGGCACCCGCCAAGGCGCCTCCACACTGACCCAGCAGTACGTCACCAACGTGCTCAACGAGTCCCGCCTTTCCGAGGGACGGCCCGAGGATGTGGTGCTCAGCGGCCAGAAGACCGTGGGCGACAAGTTGCGCGAGATCAAACTTGCCCTGGAACTGGAGAAGCGGTTCAGCAAGGATCAAATCCTTGAGGGCTACCTGAACATTGTGTTCTTCAACCGCAACGCCTACGGCATCGAGGCTGCATCCCACTATTTCTTCAGCACCTCCGCCATGGATTTGACGCTGCCGCAGGCCGCTCTCCTGGCTGGATTGGTAAACGGACCCAGTATCTACGATCCCCTTGTAGATCCTGATGCTGCGCTCAAACGACGCAACCTGGTGCTGGACCGGATGCTGGAACAGGGCAAGATCACGGCAGTGGATCACGGCGTTGCAGTAGCAACTCCCATTGAGCTGAACGTCACCCCATCCCTGCAGGGCTGCGCGGGCACCTCATTTGCCACCTACTTCTGCGACTACGTCTCCCACCTCATCCTCAACGACGAGGCTTATGGCGCCACCGTCGAAGAGCGGGAACGGTTCCTTTACCGTGGCGGCCTGAAGATCACCACCACGTTGGACAGCCGGCTCCAGAACGCAGCACAGCAACAAGTGGATGCATCCGCCGGCCCCAACCCGGACAAGTGGGGCGCCGCCATGACCACCGTTCAACCGGGTACCGGAAAAATCCTGGCCATGGCCCAAAACACGGTGTTCGTTCCCCAGGACGGAAAATACGATACCCAGCTGAATTTCAACGTGGACGCCAAAGACGAGAATGGCTATGACCTCAACGGTGCGGGCGGCTTCCAGCCTGGTTCCACCATGAAGCCATTCATCTACGCCGAGTGGCTCAACGAAGGCAAGAACCCCACCGGCGTGGTTGACGCCTCACGACGGGTATACCCGGTTGGTTTCCCGTGGCGTTCAAGCTGCGGAAAGGTCCTTGGCGGTTACAGCACCGCCCAGAAAGCCCAAAACCTTGGCGCTGATGACGACCTGCAGAACAACGACGAAGGCTACTACCGGCCGATGCCCATCAACTACGGCCTCTACAACTCCATCAACACCGCCACCTTCGCCACCGCAGCCCAACTGGATTTCTGCGGAATCCAAAAAATGGTGGACACCGTAGGCCTGCACAGCGGCCTGGACAACGCCCCGGTGAACATGCACCAGATCGGCAACCTTCTTGGTTCCATTGGCGTGGCCCCCGTGGTCCTGGCGAGCGCCTACGCCACCTTTGCCAACGACGGCACCTACTGCAAGCCAATTGCCATCACCGCGATCACCGATGCCCAGGGACGCCAGTTCCAAGCACAAACACCCGAATGCAGGGACGCCGTGAAACCAGCCGTGGCGCGGGGCGTAAACGCCGTCCTGCAGGATGTCCTCA
Source organism: Arthrobacter sp. 9V (assembly GCF_902506065.1). Taxonomy (GTDB): domain Bacteria; phylum Actinomycetota; class Actinomycetes; order Actinomycetales; family Micrococcaceae; genus Arthrobacter. The sequence goes on along the minus strand of NZ_LR732912.1, from coordinate 674,571 downwards.
AGATGGGCTCCGGCGTCTACATCGAGCCCAAGGTCCAAAGTCAGGTTCCGGTAGCCGCCAAAACAGGCACGTCCAACAACAATGGCGCCACCTGGGTTGCCGGTTACACCACGGCCCTGGCTACGGCGTCGTTCTTCGGCGACACCTCAGCGGGTCAGCAACGCGCCGGGCAAAACGTCACCATCAACGGCAAGTTCTACAAGTCCTTGGACGGCTACATGATTGCGGGCCCTCAATGGGCCAACTACATGATGACAGCCACTTCCCTGTACCCGAGCGGGCCTTTCGTGGCCCCGCCGCCGCCCCCGGCACCCAGCGTTCCGACGACACCACAGCCAACCCGCCGCTAACCCCCGCGTTGCGGGGCCCACTCTGCGTGCCATTCCGTCGTCCAGGCGCGCAAATCAGGCCCCACAACAAACCCATCTTGCGTTGTGGGGCCTACTCTGCGTGCCATTCCATCGTCGAGGGTAACGGGCGGGTTCAGGGGTGGCCGGTTGACGGCTTGGTGTCCAAGGTTGGCGCCGCACGGGTGGTGCGCCATGTGTCCAAGGCAATGACTGCGCCCAGGACCACGAGTGAGAGGGATATTGATGCGAGGGTGTCCGTAAGCCAGTGGTAGCCGAGGTACAGCCGGCTTACCGCTTGGGTGAGGATCCCGGCCACGGCCGTGCTGAATCCTGCAATGACGGCCGCTATCCGGTGCTGATGGCGTGAAAAGACGAGGAATGCACCCACTAAGAGGAAGTCCGATGCCCCCAGGACATGACCTGAGGGAAACGAGTAGGTGCTGTCCCCACCGAGCAGCATCTGATCCAGGGGTGGCCGGGGGCGGGCAACGAGACGCGAAATGATCTGGGCAAGGATAACGCCGGTCAGCATCGCTCCCGCCAGTAAGAGCGGTCGCCAGGCGTGACGTGCCCGAACCATCCAGACCACCGTGGTGGTCACCACGATGATGGGCATCGCGACTGGCCCGAAAATGGTGGCCAGGACTCCCATGATAAGTGTCATCGCGGAGGACCGCTGGTTGGCGAACCACGAATTGACCGGCGCATCCACGCTCGCGATGTCTATTTTCTGCTGAATTTCGGCGAGGATGAGGAAGAAGAACCCGGCACCGACCATCGCGAGCACCAAGGCGGTGACGTATAGCCGCCTCTGGGTAGGGGGAGCTATTTGCCGTTCCTGAACCGTGAGCTTTCGATCCAGAAGCCGGAGTATCCCTGCACTGCGACGGTTGCCGCTCATTAGACCTCCGAGCGTGCGCGGAAGATCGAAGCACGGGCAACGCCAGCCCGCCACATGTGGGGGCTCTGCACTCCTGGAGACCCTTGCGCACGACGAGCAATATCCATTGCGGTTCTCCCGGTGCTGTTGGCACTCCCGGCTGAAGCAATCAGCCTACTGATCAACATAGTCGATTCTCATTTGTGCGGGAGCTGTTTCAGGGCGCCCCACAACTACCGGGCGTAGCGCTCGGTGAAGTTCCTGAGCACCCGCATGGGCTCCGTTACGGACGAGTCACGGGCGGCGGCAATGAGTGCATCGGCCTCGTGGGGCGGGAAGTAGCCGGAGTTCTTGTAAATGTTGATGCGGGTGATGAGGCCGTCGGCGTCCAGTTCGGGGTGGAATTGCGTGGCGTAGAGATTGTTCTTGATCCGGAACATGTGGACCGGGCAGGCAGTTGAACTGGCCAACAGCACCGCATGTCCAGGAAGTTTGCTGCACGCTTCTTTATGTCCGACGAAGGCTTCGAAGGAGTGCGGGACGCCCCGAAGCATGGGGTCGCGTTCTCCTTCCTCGGTCAGGGTGATCTGAGTCGCCCCCACTGCCTCGCCGAATTGACGATCTATCACAGCGCCCTGGTGCACTCCCAAAGTACCAACCCCGTAACAGGCCCCCAGAAAGGGGAAGTCCTCGGCCACGATCCGGTCCAACAGCGATGAGAGTTCCGTCTCAACCCTGATCTGGGCTGAGCTCTTCTCCTCCACAGGATCGCTGGAGGTGTACGGGCTACCGCCCACGATCACGCCGGAATAATCGGACAGCTCAAGGGGCGGCAATGGCGCGGATTCCAGGCGGATCCGCACCAGTTCCTCCGGCTTCAGGCCGCAGTACCGGAGGTAGGCCTGGTACTCGTCATCGGCTGCGGCATCTTCGGCGCGGGTGGCCAGCAAGAGAAAGGGCTTCACAGGCCCAGTCTGCGCGAGGAATGGCTGACGGACAAAGTGTGTTGCTATCCGGAGGGGGTTTCTGACAGAGGCTCCCTTGCATCGCCGTGGCTGCATAACGTTGTAGGAACCCCATGAAATAACTCATTCCAGAGGAGCCGTCTTTTGAAGCAGGACCCCGTGATCGTCGGAACGCCATCAGCCAAGGCGTCGCGTGCTGAACCGCAGCAGCCGAAGAAGATCCCGTGGGGCGGACTCCTGGTTCTGGCGGCTGCCGGGTTCACGGCAGTAACCACCGAGCTCCTGCCTTCCGGCCTTCTCCCCCAAATCAGCCGCGACCTGGGCGTGGACGAATCCGCGGTTGGTTCTCTCACTGCGGTCTACGCTGCGATCATCGTCTTCACCGCCTTGCCGCTTTCCCGTTTTCTTGCCGGACGTGTCCCGCGTAAAACACTTTTGATTGCCACCGTGCTGGCGTTTGCGCTCAGTAACGTCCTCCTGGCCTTGAGCCCGGCCCTGGGCTGGGCGATCGGGGCGCGTCTCCTTGGCGGAATCGCCCACGGCATGCTGTGGTCCAGTATGGCGCCGTACGTTGCCCGCATCGTGCCCGCGCATTCCGTGGGCAAGGCCATGGCTGTGGTGTTCAGCGGCAACAGCATCGCGTTGGCCGTGGGAGCTCCCATCGGAACGTTAATGGGTTCGCTCATGACGTGGCGGGCCTCGTTCCTGGTCCTGGCTGGAGTGGGTGTCCTGCTGGCGGTCCTGGCGTTCTGGCTCCTCCCCGGCGCCCATGACCAAGCCAGCCAGAAGACTCCTTCCCTCCGTGCCGCCATGAAACTGCCCGGCGTGGTGGCCATCGCCATCGCATGGCCGCTCTTGTTGCTGGCTCATTTCACGCTGTTCACCTACGTTGCCCCATTCCTGCTCGCTTCCGGATTGCCGGAATCTGCCACCAGCATCTCGCTGTCCGTGGTGGGGATCGCCAGCCTGGTGGGTATCTGGATTGCCGGCATGACCGCTGACTCAAGGCCGCGCACCTCGGTGATTGCCGCCGTCGGACTCTTGACGCTTTCGTTCGCCCTGCTGCCTGCGCTGGGCGGCACATGGGTAGGCGCGTTCGGGTTGATGACGCTGTGGGGCATCGCCTTCGGCGCGGTGGGCATCTACAACCAGGCCGCGATTCTTCGTGCCGGCGGTGAACACAAGGATGCTGCCAACGGCCTCACTGTGGTCACCATCCAGCTGGGCATCGCGGTTGGTGCTGTGTACGGCGCCTTCGCCCTTACCTCGGTCGGCGCACAACTGGTGCCTTTGGCCGCAGCCCTGCCCACCGCGATCGCCCTGGTGATCATCATCGCGAGCCGTCGGGGAGGCTACCCCGCGGGGCCGCGTGAGAAGCGCCGTTAACATTGCCGAAACATGGCAGTGACGTGATCTTCACGAACAGGGGATTTCTGTAACTTACCTGCAACTTAGCTCTTCTGAGTCGGAAACATAGCTCACCGAATATTGATCGGGGGGTAGGACTCAATGAGAAGGGAACGCAGGTGGAGATCTCTGCGCAACACGTCTGGATGATGTTGTCGGCGGCAATGGTGCTGTTCATGACCCCGGGCCTCGGCCTGTTCTACGGCGGCATGACCCGCGCCAAGGCAGCGCTCAACATGATCATGATGAGCTTCATCTCGGCGGGCATCGTTGGCGTGGTGTGGGTCCTGTGGGGCTACTCGATGACCACCGGCGACGGCTTCCTTGGCCTGTTCGGCAACCCCTTTGCGCACTTCGGCCTGCAGGATCTGATGGGGTCCCCCGATCTCATCAAGGCCGGCTTCGCAGCCACCTTCGCCATCATCACCGTGGCGCTGATCAGCGGCGCCATCGCCGACCGCGCCAAATTCGGCGCCTGGGCACTCTTCGTCCCGATCTGGATCACCGTGGTGTACTGCCCGCTGGCCTACATGATTTGGGGCGGCGGGCTCATGAGCGCCGGCGGCGCAGTGACCCAAATTTTTGGTCAGGTCATCGACTTCGCCGGTGGCGCAGTGGTTGAGGTCAGTTCCGGAACCGCCGCTTTCGTCCTCGCATTGATCGTGGGAAAGCGGCACGGATTCGCGAAGGACCCCAACCACCGCCCGCACAACGTCCCCTTCATCATGATCGGCGCAGCCATTCTCTGGTTCGGCTGGTTCGGATTCAACGGCGGCGCAGCAACCACTGCTGAGCAGGCCGGACTCATCTGGATCAACACCCTGGTCACACCGGCGGCGGCAATGCTCAGCTGGCTCGTTGTGGAAAAGGTCCGTCATGGACACCCGACATCGCTGGGTGCGGCCTCCGGCGTCGTGGCCGGCTTGGTTGCCATCACGCCTTCATGCGCAAACATCAGCCCGCTCGCAGCCCTCGGCCTGGGCTTGGTTGCCGGTGCCGCCTGCGCAGTGTTCGTTGACCTGAAGTACAAGTTCGGCTTCGACGACTCCCTTGACGTGGTGGGCGTCCACTTCGGCTCCGGCGTGATCGGCACGCTCTCCCTGGGCTTCATTGCTTTCCCCAGCGAGAGCACTGCCGGTGGCCTCCTTTACGGTGGCGGCCCGCAGCAACTCATTGCCCAGACGGTTGCCGTGCTGATCACCATCGTTCTATCCGGTTTGGGCACACTGGTGATCGGCCGGATCATTCACAAGACCATCGGATTCCGGGTCCCCCTGGAGCACGAAGTCACCGGGGTGGATCTCACCCAGCACGCCGAGTCCGCCTACGAATTCGGACTCACCGCCCACGGCCACTTCCGCCAGCAGCAGGCGCACCTCTCGGCCCTCATCTCCCGGAAGCCGGCTCCCGCCGTCCCCGAGGCCAAGGAAGACAGCTTCGCCTAAGGCCTCACACGCAGAACAGCAGCCGACGGCGGAGCCCGGGTTTCGCCGTCGGCTGCTGTTTGTGCCGACTATTTTGCTGGATCATCAGCAAAGTGAGCCATGGGCGCCCTTGTAGTCCCGGGGGTCGCGGCTTGCACGGCCCGGATGATCCAGCAGAAACCGCTCAGCCGGAGCCGTTCCAGAGGCGCTGCCACCACGTCCGTTTGCCCGGCGGTTCGGGCTCAGCTTCCGGCGGAGCTGACGCAGCCCTGCGCTCCCGCCACTTTTCCACTTCATCCTCCACGTCACGGACCTTGGTGATCACCGGAGGGCCGCCCTGTAACTGGCGCCGGGCTTCGATTACACGTTTGTTGAAGTCCTCCAGGATGTCCCGGACCTGTTTCTCGGTGTACTGCTGGTCCAACTTGGGTTCCAGCTCAGAGTCCTCAATCCGCAGCAAAATGGCGGGTGGTCCGATCCCGCTGAGCCGCTCGCGCTGAATGAGCCCTTTGACCCACCAGTCGGGGTCGTAGTGCTCCCCCAAGCCGGGAATGGGTTTGCCGGCGTACTTGAGGTTGTCGAACTTGCCCTGGTTCATGGCGTCGCGGATGAGGTATTCAACCCGGGCGGCGTCGTCAACCTTGCGGCGTTTCTCGCGTTCTTCGGCATCCGCGGCCTCGAGCTCTGCATCTTCCTCGGCGTTCCCGCCCCAGGACCGCACCGCACGCAGTTCGGCGCCGCGCTCGAGCTTTCGCCTAAAGGCATTGTTCTCGGAGTTCACGTCCCCGCCACCTCCTCACACGGCAGCCCTCGCCTGCCGGAAATTGTGGTTTCTGAATCCAGTATTACGTACGTTGCCGTGGTTAATCCCCGTACCCCGACGCTGGTTGTTTGAAACCTGCGGGCACCCTGTACCGCCACCACCTACTCTGAAATCGCGGCAGCCCCGACACGCCGCCCTAAGGGGTGTGTCGGGGCTGAAGACGGCTCAAAGTGGGTGGTGGCGGAACAGGCGGCCTGGCGCTCAGGCCCACCCGGCCGAACTACGCGCGAACCGCCATGCTCGGATCCAGTTGCTCGATGCCCTCCGCCGTCACCAGGACAACCCGGGCCGTGCAGATGTCGTAGAACAAGCCAGTTACCTGAACCTGACCGGACGCCAGGGCGGGCCCGGTGACCGGGTGCTCTTCCAGCTTGCGGAGTTGAAGGGCCACGTTCACCATGCTCAACTGATCCAGTTGGCTGTAGCCCTCAGCCGCAGCAGCAAGCGCTACCGGGTGGCCGGCCAACAGGGCCGAGTAACTCGGCTGGGCGTGCTCCAGCCATGCGTCGAAGCCGCTGCCCATGTCAGGCCCAGCCCCTTCGGCATCGGCAATAACTGCCTTCATCGCACCGCAGTTGGAGTGGCCACAGATCACGATCGAGTCCACGGACAATCCCTTGACGGCGAAGGACAATGCAGAGTCGATCGAAGCATCGCTGCCGTTTTTGCACGCCACATTGCCGATGTTCCGAAGGGTGAGGAGGTCCCCCGGTCCGCTGCTGGTGATCAGGTTGGGATTGACCCTCGAGTCAACACATGCGACGAAGAGCGTGTCCGGATTCTGCCCCTCCGTGAGGTCCTGTACCAGCGGACGGACCTTGTCCGCGTGCCGTCGGTGGTACTTGTCGATGCCCAGGAGGATTGACCGCAGCGGCAGCCGCCCGCCGTCGTCGTCTGCTGGGTTGGCTCCGGACGGCAGCCATGTCGTACGGGGCGGCAGCGGAAACTCGCGAGGGTCCTGGCGTTGCGGGGTGTTGTCCTCGGCATCGCTGAATGCCGTAGTGCCGTGCTCCTCGAGGATCACCGACGCGCCGGTGTTGCGCTGCTGCTTCTGCCAGGCCACCAGGGCTTCGCGGAAGGCATGGTCAAGGTAATCGGCGTTGAGTTCCACCACCACGTCCTGGCCCTCTGGCACGGAATGGAGGACACGGTTGAGCCGGGGCAGTGCGAAGAAGCTGCACGAGCCGGCGATGGTGACGCGCCACGGCAACGCCTCAGCAGAGGGAGCATGTGTGTGGATCTGCGCCCGAAGCACACGCCACAGTACGCAGAGGGCGGCCAGTGCCAGGCCAATGATGACGCCCTCGAGGAGGTTGAGGGCCACCACGCAGACCAAGGTGACGCTGTAGACGAGGAGATCGCCGGTGCGGAGGCTGGTGCGGATGTCCGCGACTTTGATGAGTTTGGCGCCGATCACCAGCAGGAGCCCTGCAAGGACGGCCAACGGAATCAGCTGAATGAGTCCGGCAAAGAGCGCAGAAAACACCAGGACCCATATGCCATGCAGGATGGTGGAGGAGCGGGTGGCGGCGCCCGCTTCAACGTTGGTGGCGCTGCGGACGATCACGCCGGTCACGGGGAGTCCGCCGAGCATGCCGGAAACGACGTTCGCGGAGCCTTGGCCCACGAGTTCCCGGTTGAGGTTGGTGCGCGTGCCGCCCATTTTGTCCACGGCGACGGCGGACAGGAGCGACTCGATGCTGGCGATCAGTGCCACGGTGATGACGGCCATTGAGGCGGCGCGCCAGTTCCCGTCGGGCAGGCTGGGAAGTGCGATTGCGTCGAAGATGGAGCCGCTGAAGCTGATCCGCTCCACGCTTGGTGCGACTGCGACGGAGAGTGCCGTCACGGCGACGACGGCGGCCAGCGGGCCTGGGATCTTCCGCACCGCGGCGGGGAGGAACTTCCAGGTCAAGAGAATGGCGACGACGGCAAGTCCCAGCAGCGCCGAGTGCAGCTCGACGTTGGTGATGGCTGCCGGAAGTGCGGTGAGGTTCTCCATGGCGGATCCAGCGGCTTTACCGCCGAGAAGCACGTGGAGTTGCTGCAGGATGATGGTGATTCCGATGCCTGCCAGCATCGCTTTGACCACCACGGGCGATACGGCCAGCGCGGCCCGGCCAATGCGGCTGACACCCATGAGGAGCTGCACGACGCCGGCAGCAGCGGTGATGCCGCACGTCACCTGCCAGCCGAACTCATCAACCAGGCCGGCAACGACGACGGTCAGTCCGGCGGCCGGGCCGCTCACTTGGAGTGGGGAGCCACCCAGACTGCCGGCAACGATGCCGCCGACGGCTGCGGCGATGAGACCGGCCATGATCGGAGCACCTGAGGCGGCGGCAATGCCGAGGGAAAGTGGGAGGGCGACGAGGAAGACGACGAGCGAAGCTGGGAGGTCAGCGCCAAGGCTGCTGAAGATGGTGGGCTTACGAGCTTTGGTTCTTGGCGGGCTGTGTGAGTCTGCGGGAACGGTGGCGGATTGGTTGGACTGCGGCATGGTTACTCCTGGCTTGGGATTGCTGACCCTTCCAAGCTACGGAACCTGTCACCGTTAATGACAACAACATGTGACAAGCGTGACAAAAGCTGTGAAGATGCGCTTCATGTTGGGACTAATGGGAACTTTGGCAGGGGTGGAGCGCGTTGGGGAAACTCCCGCCGTCGTTCGCTGTACGCCCAACATGGCAAGACCCTAAGGCTCCTTAGAATAGGCTGGGTCTCATGAGCGACACCGAAGCCCAGCCCGTCCGCATCAGTTCCGAACCCGCGCAGCTGCAAGCGTTGGAACCCGTGCTCGAAAAAGTGCGGGCAGCAGTGGGCGACGTGCCGGCATTGCTGGCCATTGCCGAGGACATTGGAGGGACCGCCCCGAAGCCCGGCGAGGGGAATACCGCCAAGCTTTGGGAGCTGTTGGCCTCCGTGACGGCCGTGGATGTCGCTGCCGGGCGAGTGCTCGAACCGCACCTCGACGCTCTCGCGATCCTCGCACAAGCCGGGGAACAAGCCGGAGCACAAGCCGGAGTCGGAGACTCAGAAAAAGGAACATGGGGAGTCTTCGCAGCGGAGGGCCCCGGAATGAAGCTCGAGGCCAAGCGCACCACGGATGGCAGTTTCGTCCTCAGCGGATCCAAGCCATGGTGTTCACTCGCCGCCAGCCTGGATGCAGCCGTGATCACCGCTCACACCGAGGACAACAGCCGGGCCGCCTTCGCCGTGAATCTGAAGGATCCTGGAGTCTCGTGCGAGATTCCACAGTGGACCAGCCGCGGACTGCAGGAGATCCCCAGCGGAACGGTCCACTTTGACCAAGTCGCAGCAAGACCCGTGAACGAAGGAAGTTGGTACTTCCAGCGTCCGGGTTTCGCGTGGGGTGGCATGGGTGTGGCTGCGTGTTGGTTGGGCGGCGCCGTTGCAGTAGCGCGGGACTACGCGGAAGCGTTGGAAAAGGCCGCAGCCAACGGGCGCGAACCGGACCAGGTGGCTCTTGCTCACTTGGGCGAGATTGACCGGATCCTTTCCGCGACCACCGGCTACCTCGCGCAGACTGCTGAGCGCATTGACGCCGGAGAGTTGGAGGACCCCGATCCTGAGGACAGGAGCCCCTGGAGCGACGCCCTCCGTGTCCGCGGAACTGTTGCCGCCGCCGTCGAGCGTGTGCAAACCTTGGTGACGCAGAACCTGGGCCCCGGGCCGTTGGCTTTCGACGAAGCGTATGGCAAGCGCATGGCGGATCTGTCGCTGTACATCAGGCAGCATCACGCCATGCGGGATGATGCCCAATTGGGCGCCCTGACTCTGAAGGGGGACCGCAGTTGGTAGCTTTCTCCCACACGGACACCGGCACGTCAGAGGCGGAATGGGCTGCCAGCGGAGTTGCGACCTTGCCGGAGCTGCCTCTGAGCGCAGAAGAGCTCGCGGGCATGAGCTTTGTAGTGCTCGCCGCGCACCCTGACGACGAAACTCTCGGCGCAGGTGGCCTCCTAGCCAAGCTGCATGCCGCCGGAGCCGCCGTCGAGGTTTTGCTGTGCACCGCAGGCGAGGCTTCGCACCCGGACTCAAAAACCACGACGCCGGAACAGCTTGCCGCTGTGCGGCTCACTGAGTTCCACACGGCAGTGTCCGGGCTGGCTCCCGGCGCCGCGTGGCGGTTTTTGGAACTGCCCGATGGGCACCTTGCGACCAACACGGAGAGCATCGCACAAGCCCTCCGCTCAGCGATTGCGGGAAAACCTGCCGAGACCGTGACGATCGTAGCGCCCTATCGCCACGACGGACACACGGACCACGACACCCTTGGCAGGGTTGCCGCGGAAGTCGCAGCGCAGGGCGGCCATGGCCTGTTGGAATACCCCATCTGGTACTGGTTGTGGGCAGGACCGGATGACAGAACGTGGGAGTCCTGGGTGCGGGTTCCATTGACCGATCAAGATCAGCAAGCCAAAACACGAGCAATGCGCGCCCACACCTCCCAGATAGGGCCGCTCTCCGATCAACCCGGTGACGAGACGCTCCTGGCAGAGAGTTTCCTTGAGCACTTCAGCAGGACGTGGGAGACCTTTGCCTGGCATCCGTCCAAGGCCGGGAGCAACACTGCCGCAGACGCGGAGCGGATCTTCGACGAAGTCCACTCCAGAGAAGACGATCCCTGGAGTTACACCACCAGCTGGTATGAACGCCGCAAAAGGGCATTGACCTTGGCCGCGCTCCCGGAGGAATCTTACGAGTCCGGCCTTGAACTGGGTTGCTCAATCGGTACCCTCAGCGAGGAACTCGCCCGGCGCTGCCAACAATTCCTTGGCGTGGACGCCAGCAGCGAAGCCCTCGCCCAGGCAACTGAGCGGCTCTCACGATTTCCCTCTGCGGAGGCCCGGCACCTGACCATGCCCCGTGAGTGGCCCGAGGGCACCTTCGATCTTGTGGTGTTGTCCGAGACGGGCTACTACCTTTCCCCTAACGAACTCAGCCAACTCCTGGCACGGGTCGAAACATCCACAAGACCAGGCGGCACTTTTGTTCTGTGCCACTGGCGCCACCCGATCTCGGGCTGGCAACTGGACGCGGAGGGGGTACACACGATGGCTCGCAACCAACTCGGCTGGCTGACACATGGGCTCTACCGTGAGAAGGACTTCATGCTGGAGATCCTCATCGCCCCTGACAGGACTCCGTGACCATGCCCGGGCAACTGGGGATCACCGGGCAACTGGGGATCAAGAGCGTGGCGGTGGTGATGCCCGCCCACAACGAGGAGCAACACATCGGCAAGGCCTTGGTGGCACTGAAGGCCGCCGCGGACGCACTCCACCGTGGATGCCAGGGCATGGAGGCCAGGATTGTGGTTGTCCTGGATGCTTGCTCGGACCGCTCAGCGGAGATTGCCGCTGCACACACCTCCGGCGACAACCGCTTCAGCGTGGTCAACGTGAAGCTCAAGAGCACGGGAGCCAGCCGCGATTTTGGCTTTCGCCAGGCCTTGAAAAGCTTGCCGGCCCATGATGCTGCCACCACCTGGCTGGCCACCACAGACGCCGACTCCACCGTTCCCCGGCATTGGCTGACGCGGCAAGTGGAGCTGGCCAATGCCGGAGCGGACGCCCTTCTTGGGTCGGTGGAACCCGATCCAGCTGACATGGACCCTGCCGTCCACGGCCGCTGGATGGAACTCCACCCCTTCCGGGAAGATCACCAGCACATTTACGGCGCCAACCTGGGGATCCGGGCCTCGGCATACCTCAGTGCGGGCGGGTTTCCTGGCCTGCGCGCCCATGAGGACCGCGTTTTGGTTGAACGGCTCCGCCGCCGGGGCTTCACTGTCACAGCCACGGACTCTATCCGCGTTGTGACCTCAGGGCGCACACATTCCCGCGCACCGGAAGGATTCGCCGCGTATTTACGCTCGCTCGCAACTGAGCTTCCAACAGCCGAACTCCCGGCCCCAGCAGGCAGCTGACCACCGGCAGCTAACGCGCCAGCGCCCCCTCCAGCGCAGCAATCGCATCCTTCGTGATCGTTTCACGCTGGCCGGATCCGTCCACACTGAGCAGAATCCCGCGCTGTGAGTACGCCGTCAAAACTGGTTGCGTTTCATCCCGGTACAGCTCGAGCCGCCGCTGGATCACGGGTTCAGTATCGTCGGTACGTCCTTGTTCCTGCGCCCGGCGCAGCATTCGGGCAAGCAATTCCTCGTCCGGCGCGGTCAGCTCAAGGACTACTTCCAGGGTTTGCTGACGGTCGGCCAGCATCTCGTCCAAGGCACCGATTTGGATGACCGTCCGCGGGTAGCCGTCCAACAGGAAACCGTCCGCGGCATCCGCTTCTTCAAGCCGACCCCTCAGCATGGCCGTAGTGACATGGTCCGGCACGAATTCGCCGCTGTCCATGTACCCGATGGCTTCAGACCCCAGCTCCGTCTTGTTGCGGACATGGGTGCGGAACAGTTCACCAGTGGAAATGGCGGGAATCCCAAAATGCCGCGCAATGTGCTCTGCCTGCGTGCCTTTGCCGGAGCCGGGAGGACCCATGATGATCAATCGCGCCATGACACAGGTCCGTTTCGAGAGGCAGCCGGGACTTAACCATACGCCGACGACGACGGGCGGCACCCGCCGTCGTCGGCTTCTTTTTGCTTTTGGTTCAGTTCTCAGGCGTTGGCTGATTCCGTAAGCACGGAATCGATCTGCTCCACTGCTTCGCGCATTCCCTCTTCCATGCCCATCTCGGCCATCTTCTGCATCTGCTCTTCGGAGTCGAAAGTGGAAGTGATGGTCATCCGGGTGCGGTTCTCCAAGGGCTCGAGCTTCACGGTGGCGTGCGTGATGCCCAGGTCATTTACGGGTTCGCCCTGCTCGTCCGCAAAACCGTCGTCGAACTCCAGGTGGTCCGGTGAGTTGATGGAGGTGAATTTCCACCAGCCCCGGGCTTTGGTGCCGTCCGGTCCGGTCATGTAGTAGGCGGCCTTTCCGCCCACTGTGAATTCGTGCGCCTCAAAGGTTTGCACCGCCACCAGAATGAGCAGTTCAGGCTGCTCGGCAAGGTCCAACCGGCGATTGACGCCATCCGCTCCGCAACCACGACGGCGGCGTTGCTGCTTGAGCGCGAAGGGGAACTCGGCGTGATCTCACCCGGTGCTGATGCAGACATGCTGGTCCTCGGGGCGGACCCCGTGGCTGATATTTCCGTGCTGGCCGACATTTCCGAGCACCTGGAGTACCTGATTCAGAACGGCAAGGTGATCTCTTAGCTTCCGCTCCTTCGAGGCCTGTATTAACCCCTTGAGAAGCTCGATAATGTAAGTATGCTGATTATTATCGGGTAGGAGGAGACAATGACCACGAAAGTGAACAAGACAATCATGGTCAACGTTCCGGTCGGTACGGCCTACAGGCAGTGGACCAAGTTCGAGGAGTTTCCGCACTTCATGGGCGGAGTGGAACGGGTGACACGGCTCAGCGAGGACCGACTGGAATGGGTGGCCGAAATCGCAGGCGTCCATCGCCGTTGGGAAGCAAAGATCGTTCAGCAGGACCTGGACCGGGCCGTGGCCTGGGCAGCCGTTGAGGGCGCCAAGAATGCGGGCTGGGTGGACTTCAAGGAAGCCGGCCCCAGCCAGACGTCCTTGCACCTGTCACTGGAATACGAACCCCACGGCGTCCTCGAGTTCCTGGGAGACAAGTTGCACATTGTTGAAAGGCAGGCTGAGTCAGACTTGAAGAAGTTCAAGGAATACATCGAAAAGCAGGCACCGGAGACTGGCGACGAGACCACGGAGCGGACCGGGGCCGGGAGCACAGGCTCCTCCACGCCTTCGGGCACAGCCGCAACCGCCGCCACCTCTGATTCGCCCCCGATCATCGACCCCGTGACTCATGCGTTCGATCAAACCAACGGGCTGGCGGACATGGATGGTGAGTCCGATGAGACCGCTGAAAGCGACACCCGCAGTGCCGCCGAACGGAACGACGACGGCGACACCGGACCAGGCTTCATCCCACCACAAAGCGGCATGCTGCCGGGACACTAATCCCTGCACTCGCGTGGCTTCCTGACCTTCTTTGCCGACTCAGGCCCTGAAAGTTAACCCCAAAGGGTTGAAATAGCCGCTTCGGAAATCCAAAGAGGGTCAGGAAGCCACGCCGCATCAGCACGGGTTACACGGAGTAATCAGCAACGTGTAATCGGTCACACTTAGCCGGATTCACTTGTCAACCGTGGTGGGCAGCATGAACCATGAATGAGGGAATTCGTTCCCGTACAAGCTGAATCAGCAATCCTCACCGACGAGGATGCGGCCCCTGCGAAGAAGCTTGGGGCTGTTAACGGCCTGAGTGAAAGTACTGACAATGACGACACATACTGACTCCATCACGCTGAAAATCTGGGACAAGTCGGCAATCGACCACACCATCGATGCCGCCATTGAATCCCTCTCACACCGCGCTGCCGCCGAAAACTGCGGAATCGCGGTAACCCTTAGCGGTCCCAAGACCTTCACGGTCAGCCTGAACCGCTAAGCAGCTCAAGCACTACTCAAGAGGACGACGCCGGGACGCCCCCGACGTCGTCTTCTTGCGTTTAAACGCCTCCCGCAGTTGTCCGCCTCCCCCGGGCTTGTACGCCTCGTAATACGAACAAGGCCAGGTTTTGCGGAGAATTTCGACATAAGTGGTCTCCGGTCCCCGTTCGTGACGCCGTTCAGAAAGTCCTGCGCAAACCTTGAGACTTCCTTGATGGTTTCCCTCCCCTGATCTTGCGTTCGCGTTGGAACTCTAAGTGAGTCAACGCTTCAACGCACGAACGGAGGGATCACAATGCTTACGGAAACCATGGCCACCACAGCTGTACCGGGCCCGGCAAACACACCGGATACGGCTTTCAGGCGCCGGCGGCGGCGATCCCACCGTGCGGCAGGCGGGGTAGTCACCGTCCTGGTTCCGGCACACAATGAGTCCGCCGGGATTACTGAGACGCTTCACTCCTTGAACAACCAGACCCATCGCCCGGACCGCATCATTGTGGTGGCAGATAACTGCACGGACAATACTGAAGAGCTTGCCTTGGCCCAAGGCGCCGAAGTCATCCGGACAGTAGGCAACAAAGACAAAAAAGCCGGAGCACTGAACTTCGCCCTCAGTGAGCTCCTGCCGGAAGCGGACCCCCAGGACCTCGTCCTGGTTCAGGACGCCGATTCGCAGCTCGCCCTCGATTTCATTGAGAACGCCACCAAGAACCTGCTGGCCGATAAGATGCTCGGTGCCGTTGGCGGTGTGTTCAGCGGCGGCCCTGGTGGCGGCTTTGTAGGCCACCTGCAGCGCAACGAATACGCCCGCTACGCACGGGATGTGAAGCGACTCCATGGCAAGTGCCTGGTAGTGACCGGCACTGCGGCCCTATTCCGGGTCAAGACACTGCGCGACGTCGTTGCCGCCCGGTTGAAGGGCACGCTCCCTCCCGGCAACGGCAAGGGCGGCGTTTACGACACCTCGGTCCTGACCGAAGACAACGAACTCTCCTTTGCCCTGTTGACCCTGGGCTACCGCATCGCCTCACCATCAAACTGCACGCTGGTCACGGAGGTCATGCCCACGTGGCGTGAACTCTGGTCCCAGCGGCTCCGGTGGAAGCGCGGCGCGGTGGAGAACTGCGTGCAATACGGATGGACCAAAGTGACCAGGCCTTATTGGGGACGCCAGTTTCTTTCCATGATCGGCGTCATCGTGACGCTGGCCTACTTCGGTTCCATCCTGTTCGCGTTGATATCCGGGATGGGCCTGAACCTTCAGCCCTTCTGGATCACCGTCACCGGCATCTTCATCCTGGAACGCATAGTTACTGTGCGTTTCCGGGGCTGGAGGTACATGCTCCTGGCCGCAACCATGTACGAAACCGTCATTGATATCTTCCTCCAGGCTGTTCACGCCAAGGCGTACCTGGATGCAGCACTTAACAGAAAGAAAGTTTGGTAACCGATTCATGTACAACAACCCAGTAGCCCCCGTGACAGGGGCAGCAGCAGCCGGAATGGGCTCCGGAACGCTCGCAATGACCGGAGCCGGGGACCTCTTCTGGTACGCACTGGCAGCTTTCGCCATGTTGGCACTCGGCCTCGCCATCAAGAGGATCGTGCCGGTCCGGGCGCAGAAGGGCTAGGAACTTTAGCTAAGCCCTGAAAGTCGGGTCAATCACCGGACCCGCAGTTGTGTCGCTACCTCCAGCACGACACAACTGCGGGTTTGGTGCATCCGGGCCGCCGGCTTACGGAATCACAGCAGTGCTGGCCGAGGACTTCGTCACCGTGGTGTAGCCGGCCTTGGTACCGGTAACCCTCACGCTCATGGTGTCAGCTTGGTCCGCACTCACCAGCTTGTATGTTCTGGCCGTTGCCCCTGCGATCGCCACACCGGACCGGTACCACTGGTACGTCAAGGTGGTCCCGGAGGTCCATGTTCCGGGGTTAGCTGTCAGGGTTGAACCCACTGCGAGTGTTCCAGTGATGGTGGGGGCTGGGGCTACCAACGTCCCTGCCACCACCGCTGCCGTGGGAGCTAATTCCTTGATAGCTGTGGCATAGCCGGCTTTGTTACCCGTCACCCGGACAGTCAAAGTGGCGCCCTGGTCCGCAGCGGCAAGGACCCTGGTGGCACCGGTTGCGCCGGCAATTGCCGTGCCATTTCGGTACCACTGATAGCCGAGGGCGGTTCCTGCGGTCCAGTTCCCCGGGACTGCGGTCAACGTTGAACCAACAGCGGCCGTCCCTGAGATGGTGGGAGTTGGTGCTGTGAGCTGACCTTGATTCGCCGGAACAAAGGAAAAGTCCCGGATGGTCACGGTTTCAGGAGCAACATGGGCAGCATCCCCGCCGCCACCACCTGTCACCCAGAGGTTGAAGTGAATTTGCTCCTTCGCCGGAAGCGGCACAGTAGAGCCTTCCAGGACAGTTCGCTTCAGGAGGGTTCCGTTGTAGCCCTCACCCGCGAACGTCTCAAAAGTCAGCTTGCCCGGTTCCCACACCATCCTGTGCGTAAGGATCGGAGCATTGGTGACGTCAAAGGTGACAGTGTTGTTTCCCTGCCCCGGCGGCAAGGTGGAGTCAAACCAATATCCATGCCCTTGGGTCACCGGCCAATTTTCACCGTAAGCAGCGCCCCCGCCCCAGGCCGAGGCTTCGCAAAGGTCAATCTCCGTATAACCCGGCTCCGCATTTGGGTCGTACGTGAACAGGCAACCCCACACCACTTCTTTCTGAAGGGCGCTGACATCCTTCTCCACAGTGGTGCTGTACGTGCCATATCCGAAACCTTCACGCGTGGACTGGAATTCCGCCCCCTTAGGGGCAGAGCCCGTGGGATTGCTGATGGACAGCTTGACGTAACCGTCCGCGTCCGGATTGCTCACATTGTTGGCGTCCCAAGTGGCGTTATACATGGGCGCCCCACCCCAAAAACGCTTCTGCCAGTTGAAACCTTTCCAGGCGAAGCTGCCCACCGGGCCGGGATCCTCAGCCATGGGCGTGGTGTCCGCCGCATGTGATGGACCAATTCCGGTGAACATTGATAAACCGACCGCTGCGATGACGGCCAACCCCATTGCTTGTCTTCCCCCACGTGGAAGGAGCCTCACTGAAAATGCCATAGCTGTTTCCTCCTGCTGATGCGCCCAGACCCGTCAACGGCTGATGCCGCGGACCGCAACGACGTTCCACCCCCGAAAAACGCCTGTCCTCGATTATCAAGTAGCCAAGGTCCCGCCGGAAGAGAAATGGACAGGCAAAATGGTCAACTCAACATCAATTGGATAACGGTGCCAACTCAACGAGTAGCCTTGGCATATCCATCCAATGAGAGCGCAACGCCTGAACCCGGGAGGGCACATCACCATTCGCAGCGCCGGCATCCTCCTTCACCGGCGAAACACGGCCGGTCAATTGGAGCTATGGATAGCCCATATGGGCGGACCCTTTTGGGCTCGCAAAGATGAACACGCATGGTCAATTCCCAAGGGAGAATTCCCTGAGGACGAAGACGCATTGGTTGCCGCTCAACGGGAATTCACTGAAGAAATAGGTACACCACCCCCGGCGGCGCACTATGAACTATTGGGTGTTTTCCGGCAGCCATCCGGTAAATTGATCACCGCGTTCACTGCAGAAGCCACAGACTTTCAGCCTCAGCAGATTGTCAGCAACACCTTTCCCATGGAGTGGCCAAAAGGCTCGGGTGCCATCAAGGAGTTCCCGGAGATCGACGACGCACGATGGTTCGAGGAAACCGCGGCCCGGACCAAGCTCGTCAAAGGGCAACTTCCCATAGTCGATGCACTGGTCCGGCACCTGGGCGAGAGATCCCTATAGAGCCGACCAGCCGCCGTCGGACGCAAGAATGGCACCGTTGATGTTGGTGCCATCATCACTGAGCAGGAAGGTAATGGATGCTGCCAATTGCGCAGCGGTTGCCGGAGTGGGAACCGTTGCCTGCATGAGCGGTCCTAGGCGTTCGGCTGCGAGCTGTGATCCCCAGTTAGCCACAATGTTGGTAATGGTGGGACCTGGAGCCACGGCGTTGAACCGCAGGCCCTTCGGACCGTACATCACGGCTGAATTCTTGGTAAGGCCAACCACGGCATGCTTTGACGCTGTATAGGCAGCACCTGCAGCCGAACCACGCAGTCCGGCCTCGGAAGCAACGTTGACCACCGAGCCGGATCCGGCGTCCAACATCAGCGGCACCACTGCACGGGTCAGGCGCATCAGGGACGTGACATTGATGCGGAAAACGCGGTCCCAGAGCTCGTCATCAACCTCGTGAATGGGCGCAAAGTTATCCATGATGCCGGCAACATTGGCCAGCGCATCCACGTGTCCGCCCGCGGCGTCCAGCACAGCGGCCACCGTCTCTTCGGTGGAAATGTCGCCAGCAACCGGAATCAGATCCAGGCCTGTGTTCTCCTCCACAAGAGCGTCCAACCGCTCCTTGCTGATGTCCGCCGCTATGACCCTGCCGCCCTCCTTCGCAATCCTCAAAGCGGTGGCTTGGCCGATGCCCGAGGCCGCGCCCGTGACGATGATGGTCTTGCCGGCAAAGCGGCCGGAGGTAGTGGCCTCCTGCCATGAAGCGTCGCTGCCCATGATGTCCTTCCAATGATTGCCCGGTTGTCCCCTCACCTTATGACACTCTGTGTCATTATGGAAGAGTGAATACTGGAGGAATGAATTCGGAAGAAGGCAAGCCTCAGCGTGTCAGCGGCCGGCCCGCAACAATCGACCCCGATGCCGTGGCCGGACTGGCCTTGGGACTCTTCGCCGAGCACGGCTACGAGAACACCTCCATGGAGGACATCGCACGGGCCGCCGGAATCGGCCGCAAGAGCCTCTACCGCTACTTCGCCAGCAAAGCCGATCTTGTATGGGGCGGAAGCGAACCTGTGGTGGAGGCATCTACACTCGCGTTCGGCTCCTTCCACCGACCCAGGCCCGACGGCGGCGTTCTGGCCGGGTTGCGCGAGGCAGCGATCGCCGGGGTTTCCGCCATCCCGGACCTGTCAGTCACCCGCGGCAGGCTCCGTCTGATCTCCGAGCACCCCGAGTTGACCAGCCGGAGCTACGAATCACTGGCACCACAGCGCCAGAGGGCCCTGGCCTTTCTTAGGGAGAGCGGCCTTTCCGACTCGGCAGCCCGCTTCCTGAGCGCCGCCTACCTCGCTGCCACTTTTGAAGCATGGATGCAGTGGGCGGCCAGCTCCGAACCAGATCCGCGGCCATACCTCCTGGCCGCACTCGAAGTGTTGAACGTTCCCGCGCTTTAGCGGCTCTTCCGGTCGATGAATTGCCGGATCCATTCCACTGTCTCGGGATGGTCCAAGTGCAGCCCGTGGCCCGCTCGAGGCACACGAACCAGCACTGAGCCACGGATGTGCTCCCTTAACTGGAGTGCATTGGGCAAAGGCGCCAGAGCATCTTCAGTGCCGTGGAGTATCAGCGTAGGGGCTTGAATTGAGCCGAGGTCATTCCAAGCGTCGTGCTCACGGCTGGCCTTGAAGTGCCGCGCCTTGGCCCACGCGGAAGCTGGCGAGTTGAAGAAGGTGTGCGTTGCTTGGGGGTTGTTCCGCGCCCATTCTGCGCCAAAGAAGAGCGGTTCAAGCCGGGCCATGTCGCCGCTGACCAAAGCCTCCAAGGCGGCACTGTCAGGCTGCGTTCCGAGTCCAGGCCGCTTCCCCCCGCTCGTGGCTGCGAGGATGAGGGTGCGGACTTTCTGCGGGGCATCGATGGCCAACCACTGGCCAATCCGCCCGCCCATCGAGTGACCGTACACGTGTGCTAAATCCACTCCGGCGGCATCAAGGACGGCAACAGCATCTTGGGCGAACAACCTCGTGGTGTAACGCTCGGCGTCACCCTTCCCACTCCGCCCAATCCCCCGGTGATCGAAGCGGATGACGCGGTAATAGCGGGACTGGAGCGCCGCCGTCGGGCCCCAGCCATCCATGGCCGTGGCCTGTCCGGCGATCAGCAGCATGGGCTCGCCTTCGCCTTGGGACGTCCATGCGAGTTCGGTGCCGTCGGCAGCCTCAGCAAAGTTCACCGTGCCACAGTATCCGGACGGTCCATAAAGCGCTGCGGCGTGGGACACAAGGCGTTATTCCGGGATGAAGATGTCCTCAATGGCACAGTCAAAGGTTTGCGAAATAAGGAAGGCCAACGGCAGGGACGGATCAAACTTTCCGCGCTCAATGGAGATGACCGTCTGCCGGGAAACCCCCAGCGCCGCCGCCAGGTCCGCCTGTGTCCAACGGCGTTCAGCACGACGCTCGGCGAGGTTGTTCTTCACGTCAACGGCACCTTCACTTCAGTGCGCGGTGGCGAATGGCCACGTATCGCAACCCGACGTCAACAGCGCTCAACGCCACAAGGCCCAGAAGGATCGGAAGCGCCTCCACATCCAACCGCCCGATCGCCAGTACCAGTGATGCCACCACAATGACCACGAGGATATCCAAAAAGGCCCCCGCCCCCGCTTGGCGCATCCACTGCAACTCCACGCTCTGCTCGCCATGCGCATCACGGGTGACGGTGTGATGGGAGACGAAGATCTTGCCGCTCAGCGACATTGCCGGATAGGCGGTGCAGAGGGCACCGATCGCTGCAGCAGGCCAGAAGTCGTTGGGATTTGATGCTCCCACCAGTCCGGCAACCGCAACCGTCAGCATGGCACCCAGCAGGATGGCCAGGACGTAGTGGTGGGCCGGCGCCCGCCTCGATGTAAAGGAAGCTTTACTCACGCTCAAAGTAAAGCACCCTTTACTTTGAGGGGCAATGCTTCATGCGTAGTTTCCACGCTGGGGCTAGCGTTAAGGGATGATCGCTGAGTACAGGTACGACGTCGAGGTACTGCACCTTTTGGTGTCACCGTCCCACGCCTACTTTGGCCGCGCACGTGAAGGTGCGGCAGACGTCCCCACCACCGATGCGGAACAGGCTGAAGTGGTGGCGGGCAAAGGCATTGTTGGCGACAGGTTCTTTGGCAAGGCCGCACACATGGATGCCGCCGTGACCTTATTCGCCGTGGAGGCCCTGGAATCCATCGCCGCCGAACTCGACGCCGGGCCCTTCGACCCGCTGCTGACCCGGCGGAACGTAGTCCTTCGGGGAGTAGAGCTGGCTCCCTTGCTGGGCAATGAGTTCGCCATTGAGTCCGGGGAAGATGAGGTGCGCCTCAAAGCAGGGCGGCCCGCACACCCTTGCGCTTGGATGGACGAAATGCTGGCTCCGGGTGCCCACAAAGCCATGCGCGGGCGTGGAGGCGTCCGGTGCCAGGTTATTGCCGGGGGCCTGCTGCACCGCGGGCCTGCAGTCCTGGTAAGTCCGGTTCCGCTCGACCCCGGCAAGGCCGGGGATGCCAACGTGCTGCGGCCATCCCGGCTGCCATGAGCTTCATCCGTAATTGATAAGGCATCTGTCTTTCGGTGGGCAGTCCGCATAGGGTAATTCCGTGAAGAGATTGAGCAACAACGTCCAGGCCTTTGCGGGGTCTGTTTTCGCTGCGGTGTTCCGGGCCATCAAAGTGGTTCGCCCCAACAGGCCCAACCACCCAAAAGGGGTTCACCTTGTAGGAACTCTTGAAAGGGACGGGCTTGCCCACCGGGCATCGGGAATCCCCTGGCTGGACACGGCCGGGACCAATCCTGTAGACGCTCGGCTCTCGCGCTCCCTCGGTTTGCCGGGCTCTTTCCCGGACATCATCGGCCTGGCAGTGCGCCTAACGGAGCAGGGCAACATGTGTGACATGCTCCTCGCGACCACCGGCGCCACAGGTTTAGGACGCTTCATTTTGCGGTTCAGGCGGGACGCGGCATCGGCAGTGTTCTCCACGATGATGCCCTATAAGTCTGAGACGGGTCCCGTGCTCATCGCGGCAAGGACAGTCGGAGGAGCGGCCAAATTGCCAGCCGAGCCACGCGCCTTTAGCTCATATCTCGGACAACAGACGTGGACACTGGAGCTGCATCATGCCAGTCCTTTGGGCCCGTGGACCAGATTCGGAACGTTAACGCTCACCCTTGCCGATACTCAAGGTAGCGAAACCGCCGAACGATTTGATCCTGTCCTCAACCCGCTTCCAACTGCTGGGACATACGACTGGACGAGGCGACTGCGGGAACCGTCCTACGCTGTGGCCCGGCGTCGGGTCTAGTGCTGTGGCTTCTGGCCCATCTTTGAATCTCCAGCAGCCCGAAATCAACCTACTGCAGTTGCAAACCGGCCCACCGGCGTCGAAAGCTGGGCCAGAAGCGCCAGCCCTCACACTTCAGCCGCGGGCGCCGCGAACTGGGCCTCGTACAGCCGGGAGTATGCCCCACCGGAGGCCAACAGTTCCGAGTGCGTCCCTTGCTCCACGATCTGCCCGGCCTCCATGACCAGGATGAGATCGGCGTCCCGAATGGTGGAGAGCCGGTGCGCAATCACAAAGCTGGTCCGGTCCGAGCGCAGAGCATTCATGGCTTTCTGGACCAACACCTCGGTCCGGGTATCCACGGAGCTGGTGGCTTCATCAAGGATCAGCACCGATGGACGGGACAGGAAGGCCCTGGCAATGGTGAGCAGCTGCTTCTCACCGGCGGATACATTGCCGCCTTCATCATCCAGCAAGGTGTCGTACCCTTCGGGCAAGGACTTCACGAACCGGTCCACATATGTTGCCTGCGCCGCCTCCATGATCTCGGCCTCGGAAGCCGTGGGTCGGCCGTAAGCAATGTTGTCCCGGATAGTGCCGCCGAACAGCCACGTGTCCTGGAGGACCATGCCCATCCGGGAACGAAGTTCCTGCCGCGAGAGCGAGGCAATGTCCACGCCGTCAAGAGTGATCCGTCCCGAATCAAGCTCATAGAACCGCATCATGAGGTTCACCAAGGTGGTCTTGCCAGCCCCGGTTGGCCCAACAATGGCGATGCTCTGACCAGGTTCGGCCACCAAACTGAGGTCCGTGATCAGCGGCTTGTCCGGCGAGTACCGGAAGGACACGTTCTCGAACACCAGTCGTCCGCGCGCAGGACCGGACCGCGAAACAGGAGCAGGCTCAACGGATTCTTCTTCCTCATCCAGCAAGTCAAAAACCCGCTCGGCCGAGGCAACGCCGGACTGCAGCATGTTGGCCATGGATCCCAGCTGCGCCAAGGGCATGGTGAACTGCCGTGAGTACTGGATGAACGCCTGAACATCGCCCAATTGCATGGATCCGGAGGCCACCTGCAAGCCACCCACCACGGCGATTCCCACATACACAAGGTTGCCAATGAAGGTCATGGCGGGCATGATCAGGCCGCTCACGAACTGCGC
Organism: Arthrobacter sp. 9V; assembly: GCF_902506065.1. Taxonomy (GTDB): domain Bacteria; phylum Actinomycetota; class Actinomycetes; order Actinomycetales; family Micrococcaceae; genus Arthrobacter. Next base: position 650,895 of record NZ_LR732912.1, on the reverse strand, counting down.
CCCGAAGCTCGCCTGGTACAGCTCGCCATTCTTTGCCCGGAACTTCTCCTGAACCTCATTCTGCCGCCCAAAAACCTTCACCAACGCGTGCCCGGTGTAGGTTTCCTCAATCTGGCCGTTGAGCTCGCCCGTGTTCTTCCACTGCGCCACGAACAGCTTCTGGGAGCGCTTGGCGATCAGCAGGGTGGTTCCCAGCGTCAACGGAATGGTCACCAAAGCAATCAGAGCCAGCAACGGTGAGAGCAGGAACATCATCACCAGAACACCCAGCACGGTCAGCAGGGAGGACACCACCTGGCTGATGGATTGCTGCAGGCTTTGGGAGATGTTGTCCACATCATTGGTCACCCGGCTCAGCAGCTCGCCGCGCTGGATGGAGTCGAAATAGCGCAGGGGCAGGCGGTGGATTTTCGCTTCGATCCGCTCGCGGAGGCGGTACACGGTCCGCTGCACGACGCCGTTGAGCACGTACGCCTGCATCCAACCGAATGCTGAGGCCAGGACATACAGGGCCAGCGCCCACAGCAGCACGGAGGCCAGTGCAGGGAAGTCGATTCCGATGCCGGGAGTGAGGTTCATGGCGCCCAGCATGTCGGCTTTGCTGTTCTCACCGGAGGCGCGCAGACCCGCGATCACGTCTGCTTTGGATACGCCTGCGGGCAGTTGTTTGGACACGACGCCGGCGAAGATCAGGTTGGTCCCTTCGCCCAGCAAGCGGGGTCCGATCACAGATAGGACCACGCTGGCCCCGGCAAACACCAAAACAAGCGTCAACCAGAACCGCTCCGGCCGCAGGGTTCCCAACAACCGTTTGGCCGAGCCGGAGAAGTTGGAAGCTTTTTCGGCCGGAATGTTCATCCCGGCAAAAGGACCGCCACGGCCAGGTCCCATGGCGGGACGCTGGGGACCGCGCGGGCCTGCTGATACTGCGCTCATGCTGCCTCCTCCGCTGCGAGTTGGGAGGACACGATTTCCCTGTACGTTTCTGAGGTCTCCAACAATTCCTCGTGCGTTCCGCGCCCGACGATCCTGCCGTCGTCGAGCACCAGGATCTGGTCCGCGTCCGCGATGCTGGAAACGCGCTGGGCCACGATCACCAGCGTGGCACCGTTGGTGTGGCGTTTGAGGGCCTGCCGGAGCCGGGCATCGGTGGCGGTGTCCAGGGAGGAGAAGGAGTCGTCGAAGATGTAGAGCTCCGGCTGTTTCACCAGCGCCCGGGCAATCGCGAGCCGCTGCCTCTGCCCACCGGAAACGTTGGTGCCGCCTTGGGAAATGACCGCGTCCAGGCCGCCTTCCATTTCCTCAACGAAGTCACGGGCTTGGGCCACTGAAAGCGCCTGCCACAGCTCGTCCTCAGTGGCATCGGGCTTGCCGTAGTGAAGGTTGCTGCGGACGGTCCCGGAGAAAAGATAGGGCCGCTGCGGTACCAGGCCGATGTGTCCCCAGAGCAGGTCCGGGTGCAGTTCGCGAACGTCCACGCCGTCCATTCGCACGGAACCGGAGGTGGCATCGAACAGCCTCGGCATGAGGTTCACAAGCGTAGTTTTCCCTGCACCCGTGCTGCCGATGATCGCGGTGGTCTCCCCCGCACGCGCGGTGAAAGAGAGCCCGCTCAGCACCGGCTGTTCGGCACCCGGGTAGGCGAATCCGACGTCGCGCATTTCCAGTTCGCCGCGACGGATACCGCCGTTGACAGGGTTCGACGGCGGCTGGACACTTGATGCGGTGTCCAGCACCTCGCCGATCCGGTCCGCGGAAACGGACGCGCGCGGGATCATCACGGCCATGAACGTGGCCATCATGACGGACATAAGGATCTGCATGAGGTAGCTCAGGAACGCGATCAGAGTGCCCACCTGCATGGAGCCGTCCTCGATCCTGAAGGAGCCGAACCAGATCACCGCTACGGACGACACGTTCATCACCAACATGACCGCAGGGAACATGAGCGCCATCAAACGGCCGGCCCGCAGCGCAACATCAGTGACGTCGTCGTTCGCTTTGGCGAAACGGGCTGTCTCCATGTCCTCCCGGACGAACGCCCGCACAACCCGGATACCAGTAAGTTGCTCGCGCAGGACCCTGTTGACGGCGTCGATCCGGACCTGCATCTTACGGAACAGCGGCACCATGCGGGTCACAATCAGCCCGACCGCCACCAGCAAAATCGGCACGCACACCGCGATCAGCCAGGAGAGCTGCGCGTCCTGGCGCACTGCCATGATCACACCGCCGATGCTCAGCATGGGCGCTGCCACCATGAGTGTGCAGGACATGAGCACCAACTGCTGCACTTGCTGAACGTCATTGGTGGACCGGGTGATCAGTGATGGCGCCCCGAACCTGGTGACTTCCTGCTCGGAGAACTCCCCTACCCTGCTGAAGATGGCGTAGCGGAGGTCGCGGCCCATCCCCATGGCAGCCTTCGCGCCGAAATACACGGCCACCACGGCACACGCGATCTGCAACAAGGTGATGAGCAGCATGAGTCCGCCCATGCGCATGATGTAGTCCGTGTCGCCGGCTGCCACGCCGTTGTCAATGATGTCGGCGTTCAGCGTCGGAAGGTACAGGGACGCGATGGACTGCGCCAACTGGAAGACGACGACGGCGATCAGCAGCCGCTGATGCGGCCGCAGGAAACGGACAAGTACCTTCCAAAGCATGGGGACTCCGAGCTAAAGCGTTATGAACCGAAGGCCAGTTTACGTCTGGTTGCTGTGGGCAACTAGAGAAAAGTGAGGGGTAATGTCAGGGACTCCCATGCCCGGCCGCTGCCCCATAACGTCGAAGTAGCTGTCCGCACCAAATGCATAGGAGACCAACCATGGAAAAGCGCACACTTGGCACCAGCGGCCTGGAAGTTTCAGCCATAGGCATGGGCTGCATGAGCATGACCGGCGGCTACAGCGAAAGGCCGGTCCGTGAGGAAATGATCTCCCTCATCCGTACCGGAGTGGAGCGCGGCGTGACGTTCTTCGATACCGCCGAGATCTATGGGCCTTACGCAAATGAAGAACTCGTGGGCGAAGCGTTGGCCCCCTTCAAGGACCAGGTGGTCATTGCCACCAAGTTCGGCTGGGACATTGACTCCGCAACTCGGAAGCCCAGCGGGAAGGTCACCAGCCGGCCCGAGGTCATCAAGGAAGTCGTGGAAGGATCGCTGCGCCGGCTGGGAGTCGATTCTCTGGACCTCTACTACCAGCACCGGGTTGACCCGGACGTCCCCATTGAGGACGTGGCAGGCGCGGTCAAGGACCTCGTCGATGCCGGTAAGGTGAAGCATTTCGGCATGTCCGAGGCGGCCGCGAGCACCATCCGGCGGGCCCACGCAGTCCTCCCTGTGGCTGCGGTTCAGAGCGAGTACTCGCTGTGGTGGCGCCGTCCGGAGGAAGAAGTCCTGGATGTTTGCGAAGAACTTGGGATCGGTTTTGTTCCCTTCAGCCCACTGGGCAAAGGATTCCTGACCGGCACCATCAACGCTTCCACCAGCTTCGAATCCGGCAACGACATCCGCAGCACCATCCCCCGGTTCACCCCGGAGGCCATGCAGAACAACCAGGCCGTGGTGGATCTCCTCGCCGGCATCGCCAAACGAAAAGGTGCGACGCCGGGCCAGATCGCCTTGGCATGGTTGCTGGCACAAAAGCCGTGGATCGTGCCGATTCCCGGCACCCGGAAACTGCACCGCCTCGAAGAAAACCTGGCCGCGGCCGACGTCGAACTTTCGCCTGCGGAACTGTCCGAAATCGAGGCCGCCGCGGCAAAAATCACCGTGGAGGGTGGCCGCTACAACGAGGCAGGCGAGCGGATGACCAACCTGTAGGACCGAGCGGGTGTCTGCCCCGGACACTAGGCTGGAAACGTTCGTGTTGATCCGCATCGAAGGGACTTGAGTTTTGGCTTACATCACCGTCGGAAACGAAAACAGCACTGAGATTGAGCTTTACTACGAGGATCATGGGACCGGCCAGGCAGTGGTCCTGATTCACGGCTACCCCTTGGATGGGTCCTCGTGGGAGAAGCAGACGGCCGCACTCCTGGACGCCGGTTACCGCGTGATCACCTACGATCGCCGCGGGTTCGGCAGGTCCAGCCAGCCCACCCAGGGATACGATTACGACACCTTCGCCGCTGACTTGAAGACCGTGCTGGACACGCTGGACGTGAACGACGCCGTGTTGGTGGGCTTCTCCATGGGAACCGGCGAGGTTGCGCGTTACCTCGGCACGTACGGCTCGGCCCGCGTTGCCAAGGCCGTATTCCTCGGTTCCTTGGAGCCGTTCTTGCTGAAGACCGAGGACAATCCCGACGGCGTTCCGCAGGACGTCTTCGATGGTCTCGCCCAAGCCGTCACAGCGGACCGGTACGCGTTCTTCACCGAATTCTTCAAGAATTTCTACAACACCGATACCTTCCTTGGTACCGAACGCCTCAGCAAGGAAGCCGTGGACGCCAGCTGGAACCTGGCCAGCAAGTCCGGCGCGTTCGCGTCGGTTGCCGCCCAACCCACGTGGCTTACCGACTTCCGCGCCGACATCCCCAAGATTGACGTCCCTGCCCTGATTGTTCACGGCACTGCGGACAACATCCTGCCGATCGACGCCACAGGAAGGCGCTTCAAGGATGCTCTGCCCAGCGCCGAGTACCAGGAAATCGAGGGCGCCCCGCACGGCCTGCTCTGGACGCACGCCGCTGAGATCAACCAGGCCCTGCTGGCCTTCCTCAGCAAGTAAGGCCCCGGAGTTTTTGTACAGCAGATGACCTTTAGAAGGCGTTTTAAGGGCGTTTGCTGTACAAAAACTCCCTACTTTTTGAGGCGTAGTTTCAACGCCTTCTTGCCCTTCCGCAGGTACTCCTGCTGCGCGGCATCAGCGGCGGTGCGTTCCATCGCATGGAGCACTCCATACGTGAAAGCACCGTTGCTGATGCCTGGCGCGGAGCCCAGCTTCAGCAGTTCCGCTCGGGCCATGACGTTGTCCTGGTGGTCGCCCAGAATCGACTGAACGCGGTGAGCCGCATTCTCCAGCTTCACCGCACGTTTGCCATGGATGTTCTCAACGGCCGCCGCGGCGAAGCGTAGCTTCTTGGCAGCCTTCCGCACTTCGTGGAAAGCTTTGTCGCGTTCAGGCCCGACGGCGGCACTCACCGCTGCGCCGTGCCGTTTACGGAGCCTTTTGCCGGCCTTGTTGACGAGCTTTGCCGTGGTTTCCTTCGCCGGGGCTGAACCCTTCGATGTCAGCGGTGGGTGCTCAAGGAACGCTTCCAGGTTGTCCAGCAATGTGAAGTAGCGGGGGCTGTTCAACCTGTTCCTCACACCTGACATCGCATTATTGGCCCTCAGGGTCATGCGTTCTTCCAGCTCATCCGCGAGTTGTCCCAGGACGAGCTTCCCCGGAAGTTCTTCAAGGCGCGCCTTCAGGTGTCCGTGCAGGACCTCCACGTCGCGGTACCGGCCAAGGGTCTTGGCGAGCGACTTCAGTTCCCGTTCCAGATCCTTCACAGCGTCAGGTTCGAAAAGCGCACTAAATCCGTGCAGCACTGCCCGGATCCGGCGAATTTGGGACCTCATTTGATGAACCGAATCGTCACGGGCAAGGCGTACATGGGAGTCCTGGAGAAGCATCGCGGCCACTTGTTCGTCCAGGTAATTGAGCACGGGAACCATTGCCGGGCCGTCGCCGCCGGACTCTTCGCGTTCCGTCCGGTTCGAGGCGGGCCATGCCTCGCCCAATGCGGTTGCCAGCTTGGAAGTCCGCTCGCTCGGCTTGGCTCCGGCATCTGCGAGTTGCCGCGTCAAAGTGCTCAGCAAGGACTCCGCGTCATCAGCGTCCACGGATGCAGCCAGCTCCAGCTCCCACTCCCGCCATTCCATCTCGCGTGGTTCATCAAGCATCGACTTGGCGCGGACGTGATCATCCACGAAATCGGCCACGCGCCGTCCGTCGTTGCCGTAGAGCGCGTAGCTTGTACGTTCTGTGTTGAGCGTTGCCACGGCAGCCACTGCATGACCCCTGGTATAGGCGAGCACCCGGTCCATGAGTTCTGCGGGGACGGTATCCGCGTTTCCAAGTGGAGTCTGGATCTCTGCCCTCTTACCGGCACTGTGCGGGAGCTTCAGGTGCCATCCGGCATCCGGTCCACCAGTGCGGCGGCGCAGCGTGATTCCCCGGGCGGCGAGGGCCAAGTGCCGGGTGTCAAAGTAGATCGCTTCCAGGCTATGGCTCGCGGGTTCACCCACTTTTTCGATGCCCTCCAGCTGGTCCAGGGCCGGCAGCGGAGTGGACGCATGGGCGTCGAATTTCTGTTCAACTTCCACAGTGCCGGAGGTTGCCATGGCCGCGGAACTCCTATCTTCAAAGGGTGCCGCGAGGGCCGGCCAGTTGTAGTGGCCGGCCCTCGTTGGAGCTATTCCATTTCTTCTGCCTCCAGTGTGAGTCAGTTCAGGGCCTCACACCAGAGAACCTCACCTAGAGTCCTGGTGAGCGGGGCTGCGGCGGTTCTGCCGGCCCTTCATTTGGAGCGGGCGCAGAGACGTCCGCGGCGGGTGCTGAGAGGTCCGGATCCACCGGTGGAACTCGGCTGTTGCTGCTCCACTGCCAAAAGTCTCGCCCGTGTCATCAACATCTCCCCCGGACACCGTGCCTCGCCAGGCACCGGTTTCGTGGCCCTGGGCTTCGATGAACTTCTTGAACTTGTCCAGGTCTGCGCCAACCCGCAGGCTGTCCGCACCAAGTGCTGAACCAGCCTTTTCAGCGAGGCCTTCGGGCTCCCACACAATTTCAACGTTCACCCGCGTCCGGCCTGCGTCCAGGGGCTCGAAGCTCACGGTGCCGCCGTTGCGCGGACCGTCAACGCTGGCCCAACTCACCAGGGAATCCGGGACCTGCTCGATGATTTGCGCGTTGTATTCGCGCTTCACTCCGCCCACGTTGGTTGAAAAGTGAAGGCCCGTTTCGTCGATTTGTTCCACGGCCTCCACTCCATTCATGAACTGGGGGAACGTCTCGAACTGTGTCCACTGGTTGTAGGCGACAGATACGGGGACATCTACTTCGATTGACTTATTGACCGTAGCCATAGGTTTGCTCCTTCGATCGCGTCTCGGGTGCTCATGCTGTACTGCTGGTGGCGCGCCAGCCAGCTGGCTGCTTAACCAGTGGCGCGCCTGTCTAAAGCGCGCCAGCCAAAGCTCTTAGCCGGCGTCGAAACTTTCATCGTCATCGTCGTTGGGAGACTCTTCCTGGGGAAGGTCGTTGCCGCTGCCGTCCGGCAAGCTGTCGTCGTTGCCGTCGGGCAGCGAGGATTGCTCCGCGTGGGACTGCTCTTCGGTTCCGCCGAATCGGCCGGCACCCGGCTCACCTGCGCTGTCTGAATCCTCGGGATTCAGGTGGCTGAGGTTCGGCGCGCCAGTGCCTTCGCCGAGGGCAGCCTCCTCGATGTCTTCTTCCACGCGGGGCTGTGCCTGGCCTCCGCCGGCCTCCTGCTCCGCGGTAGGAGTGCCGTAGCCTCCCACTTCCTCTTCCGGTGTGGCATTCTGCTTGTCCATGTGAACTGTCCTTTCCCTGAGCGGTGGAACGTGTTAATGGAACACTTCGAACCTATAAGGCCCCTTGGTGGCATGTCCATGCCTTTGACGATAATAGTCAGCAAACTTAGTAAAAGGCCATTCGAGGGCTTAGGATTCCAGCGTGGACTCGTAGGCCGTGAAGCCTGGACGCAGCGTAACTTCCCGCGGACCCATCACTGCGATGTCCTCCCACAACACCAGAAATGACCCCCTGTGCCGCCAACGAAGCAGCTGGGCCACCGGCCAAGGCTGCGTCAGTCCGCGCCGTTCATACCCCAGGAAAGACGCAGCGGTGCGGGGGCTTACAACCATTCCCACCACCCTTGCCTTGCTCAGGAGCTGGCCCGGTGCGGCATCCACGGCGAAGCGGACATCCGAAACTTCCCCCAGCCGCTGACCCTGGTCATCCACCACATCACTGCCCAGTAAGTCATTAAGGAGCATGACGGCCCCCCGGAATCCGCGCAATCACATGGTTCCGCAGCCACCGTTCCACCCACGAGGCATCAAGGGAGTCCGAGCGCACTCCCAACTTCACCACCGTGTCCACACTTGCCACCACACTCCAAGGAATGCGGATCAACCTGCTCGACGGCGGCCGGCCGCCAAAGATGCGTGTCCCCAGTACCGGCCCCGTCAGCAACGCCGTGATGTGTGGCGCTTCGGTGCCTTCGGGGATTGGTTCATCAGGTTCGGGGCCGCTCAGCTCAAGATCGTCCACCGTGGTGACGGGGACGCCGTCGACGTCCAATACCTGGCGGTCCAACAAGTGCAACTGGGCATCGAGCACCAGTCCCGCGGGACGCGGCGCAGGCCTGACGTTACGCGGGTGGATACGGACCGGTTTGCTCATGCTCCTGCTCCCGTCGCAATCATCAAGGGGATGGCAGCCAGCGAGGCCACCAGGATGATGACCAAGTACACCAGCCCAGCCACATTTACGGCACGGTTGTTCACGTGCTTTCCCATGTACTGGGGATCGTTCGCCACAATGAGGATGGGCAAATACGTCAGTGGCAGGGCAATGGCCGAGAAGACCACCGAGTACTCGGTCACCAGAATGGGATCCACTCCTGTTGCCAGGACAGCCACTCCGGCCAGCAAAACCACCATCATGGCCACATGGAAGCGGGAAGCAGCAGCGGGGCGGCGGAACTTGCCCCATGGCCATCCGAAAAACTGGGCCAGGGTGTAACCGCTGGAAAGCGTGGTTTCCAGCGCTGCCCCGAAGGTGGCCGCCACGATTCCCAAGAGCAGGACAGCCAACGCAAGCTGGCCTCCTGCCTGCGCCACGGGCAGCGCCACTTGCGAGAGTGTGGTCACGCTGATCCCGGCAGGCAGAAGAACGACGGCGGCGCAAGCAGCGATCGCGATGGACAGGAACCCTCCCAGCGGGAAGCCCAGGAGGACGTTGATCCGTGATTGGACCAGGTCCTTGACCTTCCAGCGTTCCTCAACGGCGCCCGAAGAGAAAAAGAACACCTCATAGGGCGTCATGGCAGCCCCGAAAAGGGCAATGGCGTAGTACCAGTATGTTCCGGCGCTCTCCTCGCCCGGAACAGCAGGAGCGAATGCCTGACCGGCCAACGCACCCCAGTCCGGCTTCAGCAGGAAAAGAGCCACAGCAAACACCACCAGGGACAAGCCCATGAGCCCCGTGACATTCTCCATAATGCTGAACTTCACCCGCCAGATCACCAGCCACACGGCCAGCAGCGCAAAAGGCACCCAGAGCATGTACGACACACCGCTGGCCAGCTGAAGAGCCAAGGCGATGCCGCCGATCTCAGCAGTGACTGTCATGAGGTTGATCAGGAAGGACGCACCCAGATTGGCCAGCCCTGCCCGTGGTCCCATTCGTTCCCTGATGACCTCAAACGTGGCCCGCCCTGAGACTGCTGCTACCCGGCCGGACATATTGGCGAAAAGGCAAATGCCTACGACGCCGATCAGCACCACCCATGCCAGGGACAACCCGAACCGTGAGCCCACCACGGCATTTGTCACTAGATCCCCGATGTCAACAAAGCCCCCGATCGCCGTCAGGATGCCAAGTGCAACACCGAGGAGCCGCTTCACTGAATGCCGGCCTTGGTCATGAGACTATCCAGCTGGTCCGTGGCAGTTCGGAGTTCTTCCTTCACGCTGGACAGCCGGGCCTGCCCATCGCTGGAGGCCACAGGCTCTCCCGCGGACGCTGTCAGGACGTCCCTGGCGTGAAGGAGCGCGCGGGAGATGGCGGAAAAGGACGCGAGCATGTCGTTGCGCAGAGTGCGTTCCTCTTGAGTGGGCGCGTCGAAGCCGTGGATTTTGTCCGTGGCGGACTCCACCTCGCCCAGCATGTCGTCCGCCGCGGTGGATGCCGCTGCCGCCGTCGTGCTGTCCGCCATCCTGAGGTCCACCGCCAGGCTGGCCGCGCGCACTGCGGAAGAAACCTCCTTGGCAGGTCCTTCCAAGGTGTCCGCTGATGGATGCGGGGAACATCCGCTGACCAACCCTGCGATCGCCGCCAGGAACGTCAGGAAAACGGCCAGGCTTCGCGCCGATTTACTCATGACGGCTGCGGAATCTCACAGCCACCTTGCGGATCCATGCCCGTGTAATTAAGCGGGCCGGCAACAATATTCAACGCGATGGTGGCTAACTGTGAACACTGCGCGGGGGGAGAAGTGAAATATCCCCGCTGACCGGCAGCAATGGCACCAATAATGAGCCACACCACCACGAACAGCCCGATGATTGAACCTATTCGCATTCATTTTCCAATCGCTAAAGACAGCTCCCAGCAATTAGAGGGCAAACCACATGCCGGGTTGCCAAGAGAGCGCGGCCGCGGACTGGATTTCTCCTGCTCGCGGCCGCGCTGGCGCCGATCAATCCGTGGGATTGGTTTCGGTAGTCAGACCACGCGAATCCGCGGTCTTCTCGTCCTTTTCCTCGGCTGGTCCTGGCGGACTGGCCGATTCGCTGGGACCGGCATCGACGGCGTCGTCCGGACTTTCCGACGATGCATCACCTACAGGCACCTGATTGCTCGAGCCGGGCATCCCAGGATCTCTGGGAATCGGGTGTCCGGGGGTGGTGGTCCCATCGCGAACCTGCGCAAAACCAGCAACTTCGCTTGGGTCTGTTGTCATACGCGCGACCGGCCTCGGCCCACTACCCAGCCAATCAGGGCCAGCACCAGCAGGATGATTCCAACCCACAGCAAGAAGCTGAGTGCCTGATTGAATCCGCCTACCAGGAGCAAGATGATCGCGATAACACCGGCGATTATTAAGAGTGTGTTCATTGAGCTACGCATCCCTTTCAATAACGGTTTGTCTATTCAGGAAGGCGTCCGCTGGTACTCCATTACTGAAGCGCCACCCATGCCAACGGGCACCGATCAGGGAATTACTTCCCTATATCGCTTACGTACCCCCACGGAATTAGTTCAAACGGACCCTGAGCCCGTAAGGGGTACGTACATAGCATCATGATAGGCGTGCACTACGCCGGAACGAAGTATTCGGACGGGAAACTTAGTAACCCTTTGTGGAGAACGCCCCCAAGGCGCGGCTGATCTCCAAAGCGGTACCCGCGGCTGCCTCGCCGTACTCCTGATACTTGGCCGGCACTATTCTGCTTGACGGTCCGGATATGGAGATTGAACCCGCCGCCACACCACCGGAGCCCAACAAAGGCACGCCGATTGACGTGATTCCGGTGCTGAGGCCTTGCTCGTTGATGGAATATCCCCGGGCTCTGGTGTCCGCGATCATCGCCCGAAGCCGCGCAGGGTCCACCACCGTCCGGGGAGTCAGGGCTTCCAGCGGTCCGGAAAGATATTCATCCACGAACGCCTCATCAGCTGCCGAAAGGTAGGCCATCCCCGTGGAAGAAGCGTGCATGGGAAGCCGCGAACCCAGGGGCAGGAACGCGCGGAGGACGTGTGGGGTGTCCAGGCGCTCAATGATCAGCATGTACCCGCGGTCCGGCACTGCCAGGTGAACGGTTTCGGTGGTGTCCAACTGCAGCGCGTTCAGTGGGCCCATGGCGGCGTCACGGATGACCGAACCGCTGCTTCCACGGCTTGCAACGGCAAAGGCATGGTTGGTCAGGACCCATTTTCCGGCCTGAGCCTCGGACTGCGCCACCCACCCCAATTCACCCAGCGTCCTGAGCATGCGCAGGACGGTTGCCTTGGGTACATCCACCTCGCGGCTTAGCTCAGACAAGCCCGCCGGCTGGTTGTCCGAGACCGCTTCCAACACACGAATTGCCGTGACCACGCTCTGCGTACTCATCCACACTCCCGCTTGACCGACTTCCCTCAGTGCCCTACATTACAGGCGACTTCCCAAATTGAACCAACGGTTCACACAGTGAACCAGCTGCTTGGAGGTCCCGCGGCTTAGGCCCCGGGTGCTCCAACCCTCCAACCGACGAAAGGTGCCCGCCATGCTCAAACCACTGCGCGGAATAACCGTGATCGATCTCAGCCGAGCACTTGCCGGCCCCTACTGCACCGCACTCCTGGCCGATATGGGTGCCAGGATCATCAAGGTGGAAAGCGTCAACGGGGGCGACACGGCCCGCCAGTGGCCCCCGTTCCAAAACGGTCACAGCCTCTACTTCGACTCCGTCAACCGCAACAAAGTGTCGGTGTGCATCGACTTCTACTCTGACGAAGGGCGCGACATCCTCTCCGATTTGATCGCCGGCGCAGAGGTCCTGGTGGAGAACTTCAAGCCCGGCACGTTGGAGAAAATGGGGTTTACTCCTGCACGACTGGACGAGTTAAACCCGGGGCTCGTGGTTGCGTCCGTGACAGGATTCGGCAACACCGGCCCCCTCAAAGACGACGCCGGCCTGGACCAGGTCATCCAGGGAATGTCCGGGCTGATGTCCGTCACCGGCCCTGGGCCAGGCTCGGCCTATCGCGTGGGGGTACCGATCGTGGACATCACCTCGGGGATGATTTGCGCATTCGGGATTGTCGCTTCACTCCTTGGAGCCCAAAACGGCGAGCGCCCGGGCCGGGTGTCCACCTCGCTTTTGGAGACCGCACTCAATCTCTCGGCGTTTCAAGGACAGAAGGCCCTGAGCCTCGGCGAAGCATCCACCCCGCAGGGCAACAACCACCCTGTAATCGCCCCGTATGGCATGTTCACCACAGCTACGGAGTCCATCAATATTGCCGTGGGAAGTGACAAGCAATGGCGGACGTTCTGCGGCCTGCTCGGTCTTCCCGGGGCCGTTGAGGATCCCCGGTTCATCACTGGAGCGGACCGATCGGCCAACAGGGACCAGCTGTCCGAGCTCATTGAAACTGCCCTTGCCGCCAAGTCCGCCGCCGATTGGGTTCCATTGATCAGCCAGGCCGGAATTCCTTGTGGCCCCATCTTTGACTACACGCAGGCCCTTGCGTCCGAACAGGTGGCCGCACTGGGCCTGGTGCAGCGGCTCGAGCGCGTGGATGGCTCCGAACTCCCGCTGCTCCGGGGGCCACTCAGCCTGGACGGTGAGGCCAGCGAAATTCTCTCTCCCCCGCCGCTGTTGGGCGAGCACACTGCGGATGTCCTGATGGAGTTTGGAATGACGCTCGACGACGTCACCCGGCTTGAGCGTGAGGGCCGCATCATGTGCGGACCGGCGAAGATCGGAGCTCAGCAATGAGCAGTGTTTCTGACGTAGTGCGCCCCCGAATTGCTCACGTTTCCCATGAGATTGCCGATGGCGTGGCCACTGTGGAGATCTCCAACGTTGCTCAGCGGAATGCCCTGACCCGTGCCATGTGCCTGGAGATCCAAGAGCTGATGCCACGCCTGGATGCTGATCCGGATGTTGCCGTGGTGGTGCTGCGAGGAGCCGGGGATACGTTCTGTGCCGGGGCTTCCATCAGCGAACTCGCTTCCGTGCTGGTGGATCCTCAGCCGGACGGTTCATCGGTGGACCACCTCAGCGCAGCTGATGCTGCTATCGCATCCCTCACCAAGCCGTCCGTGTCTTTAGTGGACGGTGCCTGCATGGGCGGCGGCTGGCAGATCGCCTCGGCTTGTGACTTCATCATCGCCAACCAGCGCGCCGTGATCGGACTGACTCCGGCCAAAATCGGGATCATCTACCCCCGCCCGGGCCTGGAACGCCTCGTCCGGCTCGTGGGAAGCGCCAATGCGAAATACATCCTCCTCACCGGACTGACATTTAGCGCAACCGAGGCCCGGGCACTGGGGCTGGTGGCCGACGTCGTGCCTTCAGAGTCTTTTGAGGAGAAGTGCGCGGCACTTGTCAGTACGCTGCGGAACAGGTCCCTGTTCTCAATGCATGCGATGAAGCGGCTGGTTGACCTGGCCGATGCCGACCCGCTAGAGCTGAACACAGAATGGGCGGACGCCTGGTCGGCCATGTCGGAGAGCCCGGATATGGGAATCGGCATCAACGCCTTCCTGAATCGCGAGCAGCCGCAGTTCGCTTGGCGGCCCTTGGACTGAACCGGGCCGGGTTGTGATCTGCGCCTCAACCGGCACAAGTGGCGTTCTCCCCGCGTTGTACATGGAACGAGTTGTACAGAAGACGAAGGGAGGGCTCATGCTCATTGTTCTGACGGGAATTGACGGCTCAGGAAAAACGACGGCGGCCCGCGCCTTGGTCGATTCCGCTCGCGCTGAAGGACGAAGTGCCCTGCTGCTCAGTAATCATGCTGCCCGCCGGAGGATGTCGCTGTTGTCCGAGAGGTTTGGATGGACAGCGGCTCCACGCGTAGTGGACTTCGTCGAAACCGGCGTTCGACTGTTCAACGTGCTGGTCAACCATGCACGGGCCCGGCAGTTTGATGGCCTGGTGGTGATGGACCGCCACCTCCACTGCCAACTGGCTCTGCGCCGGGCTACCGGGCTGGGCCGCGGCAAACTGCTTCCCTGGCTGCTGGAGAAGCTGCCCGCGGCTGACCTGCACGTGCACTTCGACACGGACCCCACCGTTGCCCACCAGCGGGTCATGGCGCGTGGCACGGACCAGGAGACGGTGGCGGATCTCCGGGCATTCCGGGAGGCGTACCGTTCACTTCCCGAGTTTGACCGGTTTGTAGTGGTGGACGCCAACGGAGAACCCGGCGACGTCCTGGCCCAACTGAACCGGGCCATCCATTCCACCAGCAACGCACCCGCTCACCTATCTCCGCCCCCACCCACTCACCCAACTAGGGGACAGATAACGTCCTATTGAGCGCTCAATGGAGCGTTTACTGTCCCCTGGTTGGGCAGCCCGTCACTCTCTGGCCGCGCGACCACTTGACTAGTTCCCCATCCCACGACCAGTAGGCTCGGCCCCATGCGTACACTTGGCAAACACTCCCGTGGAAGTCAGCAGTGATTTCAGAGGCCCGGATCAGTCGCGGCTCTCAGAAGGTCATCGCTAGTGTGGTGGGCCTGCTCTGCTTCTTCATCATTGCAACGGCCATTCCCAGCGGAGTTCTGGTGATGAGCGCAGCACTGGTTGCGGTCATTGCGCTCCTGACAGTTTGGGTACTCCGAATAAGCGTGACCATTGAGGCGACAGGCCAGAACCTGACGGTCAGATGCCGGCCCTTCTACTCCAAGACGATCCCGTTGCAGGACATCATTGATGCCTCCCCTGCGGCATCCAGTTCCATGATCGAAGGTTTCGGCGTGAGGTACTTGGGCCAGCGAACGTGGGGGTTGCTGGTCGGCGGTCCGGCCATCGTCCTGGAGACCCCCAGGCGCACGTGGCTCATCTCCACGCCGGACCCCGAGTACACAGCCGCTTCCATCCTGAACCATGCCGGCAAACCCCGGGGACAGATAACGGCCTACTGAGCCCCCAGTAGAGCGTTTACTGTCCCCCAGTTGGGTGCGCAGGGGCGTTATTCGCGGGGGCGCATCAGCGGGGGGTTCAGTACCGCCCGGGTGGGCTGGCCCGGCGTCGGGCGCGCCTCGGGGGCGAGCCTGAACAGGGCAGCCGGCCGCCCGGCGTCGCCTGTTGTCATTCGCCCTGTGTCTTCCAGGAAGCCGGGCGTTCCGGTGGCTTTTCTGTGGAAGTTCCGCGGGTCAAGGCGCGTCCCCCACACCGCCTCGTACACCGTGCGGAGTTGGGCAACCGTGAATTCCTCGCCACAGAAGGCCGCGCCCAAGGGTGAATATTCCAGCTTGGACTTTGCCCGCTCCAAGGCGTCGTCCAGGATCCGGGCGTGATCGAAAGCCAACTCAAGTGATCCGTCAAGGACGTCCTGCACCGGATACCAGGCAGCCTGCTCAGCGTCACTTCCTGCCGTCAACACCGGGAAGTCCGGCGCCAGCAGCAGATGCGCCACCGTGAGGACGTCTCCGCGGGGATCGCGCCCCTTGGGTCCATAACTTCCCAGCTGCTCCAGATGTCCCGGCAGATGTTCGACGCCGGTCTCTTCCGCAAGCTCGCGGCCCGCCGCCTCCAGCAGTTCCTCGCCCGCGAGGACAAAGCCACCCGGCAGCGCGAGTTTGCCGCGGAAGGGTTCGATGAGGCGGGTGATGAGAAGGACGTTCAGCTTGGCGTCGCGCACGGTCAGGGCGACGACGTCGACTGTCACCGGAAATCGCTGCGGCGCCGGATGGGATTCAGGCATGCCTCCATCGTAGATAGTTATCGTCATGTTGACAATAAAGGGTGAGCCGTTCTAGTGTTTGGTTATCGTCAAATTGACGACAACTAAATGAAAGAGGCGAGCATCATGGCAAACATCAAGCGCTACCCCTGGATCAGCCACTTCCTTGGCAGCCCCACCGGTTATGTAGTACACCTTCAGAAGGGCGCCGTGCGGCACCAAGGAGTGGGCCAGGCGTTCTGGTTCCGGCCGGCAAATTCCGTGCTCAGCGAGGTTCCCGTGGATGATCAGGAACTGCCCACGCTCTTCCACGCCATCACCCGCGACCACCAGGACGTCAGCGTGCAGGCCAACGTCACCTACCGCTTCATTGACCCCGTGGCCGTCTCCACCCGCCTCGACTTCGGTCTCCAGACAGCTGGGAAAGCTCCGGCAACAGGCCGCGAGCAGGTGTCCACCATCATCGGACAGTTGTGCCAGAGCCACGCGATAGACCAGATCGCCACCACCACGCTGGCCGAAGCCTTGGAACGCGGAGTGAGCCAACTCCGGCTGGTCCTCACCGAAGCCCTGCGCGCCGACGCCAGGCTGCAGTCCACCGGCATCGAAATTCTGGGCGTCCAGGTTCTGGCCGTGCGGCCCGAATCTGATGTTGAACGCGCACTGCAGACTCCGGTCCGCGAGCAACTCCAAGCCGAAGCAGACCGGGCTGTGTACGAAAGGCGGGCAGTCGCCGTCGAGCGTGAACGCACCATCTCCGAGAACGAGATGGCGAGCCAGATCGAACTGGCCGTCCGCCGCGAAAACCTGGTGGCCCAGGAAGGTGCCAACGCACGCCGCGCAGCTGAAGAGAAGGCAGCCGCGGGACTTATCGAGGCACAGGGTTCAGCTGAACGAAAGGGCATTGGCGCCGCGGCCGAAGCCAACCAGATCCGACTCGTCGGTGAAGCAGCCGCAGCCCGCGAAGCCGCCACCATGGAGGTCTACCGCGGCATGGAACAGGCCACGCTGTTGGCACTGGCCCTGAAGGACGCGGCCGGCAGCCTGCCGAACATCGGCAACCTCACCATCACCCCGGACCTGCTCAGCGGAGCACTCGCCGGACTGTTCAAGGAACCCGCCGCCACCGTTGAAGCCACCAAGTAAGGACCCGTCATGGCAACTCCGCGAATCGTCATAGTCCACCGGCGAACCGAACTCCAGGAACTACTGGACCGGCATGCCACCCGCGGCCAAGCCGAATTTTTCCTCCGCACCCGTGGCCGCAGCATCCAGGACGTGCAGGACCGGCATGACCGGCTCACTTCCGCCCTGGCAACCATCAGGGCTGCAGTACCGTCCGATTGGCGGCAGGCGGAAGTGGAACGCGCCGACTTGAGCCGCTTCCTGCTCACCGCCGAGGACATCATCGCCGTGGTGGGGCAGGACGGGCTGGTGGCGAACGTCGCCAAATACCTGAACGGGCAGCCCGTCATAGGCATCGATCCCGAGCCCGGCGCCAACCCCGGAGTGCTGGTTCGGCACACGCCGGCAGCGGCTGCCGCCCTTCTCGGCACCGCCGATACTGCCCACCTTCGCTGCCAAAACCTCACCACCGTAACGGCAACGCTCGACGACGGTCAGCAGCTTTCGGCGCTCAACGAAGTTTTCGTCGGGCACGCCTCCCACCAGTCAGCCAAGTACACCGTTACGGCCCCCAGTTTCACCCAGCCGGGCGGCCAAACTGAGCGGCAGTCGTCGTCGGGCCTTATCGTTTCCACCGGTACAGGGGCAACGGGCTGGTGCGCATCGATCGCCCTGGAACGCGGTGGACGCGCCCTTCCTGCCCCCACCGATCCGCGGCTGGCGTGGTTCGTCCGCGAAGCGTGGCCCTCCCCCGTCAGCGGAGCTTCATTGACGGAGGGCGTCCTGGAAGCCAGCGAAGTCCTGCGGGTCACCGTGGCCTCCGATCAGCTGGTGGTCTTCGGCGACGGCATGGAAGATGACCGACTGACGGCGTCGTGGGGGCAGGAAATCATCGTTCAGCTGGGGCAGAGGCCGCTGCGGTTGGTCGTGTGAGAGTGGGGCCGTGCGCCCACCACCTACTTTGAATTCGAAACCCAGCCGACACACCGCTTTCAAGCCGTGTCCTGGGTGTCGGGACTCTCAAAGTCAGTGGTAAAGGCCCGCCCTAACCCAGTCCGAGCTCAGCCTGACTACCGATTCCGTGTCAAGAATCAACCGTTGTTCCTCGCCAAACCGCGCGATAGGGTGACCGGACCGTCCACCCACATCATCGTCTGGAACAACTCTGGGAGACACCATGACACATGTGAGACGTCAATTTGCTGCGGTCACGGCAGCCTTGGCACTAACCGCGACGAGCGGCGCGATGGCCAGCCCGGCCTTCGCAGACCCCCGCGAAACAGACAAGACAGCCACAGCTACCGGTTACGGCGGTGCCGTGAGCACCGTAGATCCCGAGGCTTCCGCTGCCGCTATCGAAGTACTAAGAAAAGGTGGCAATGCTGCCGATGCCGCCGTCGCAGCAGCAGCAACCCTGGGAGTCACCGAGCCCTACAGCGCAGGCATTGGTGGCGGTGGCTACTTCGTGTTCTATGACGCGAAGACCAAACAGGTGGGAACCATCGACGGGCGGGAGACAGCTCCGGCAGCCATGCCCGCCGATGCCTTCATCAATCCGGCGGATCCTGACGGGAAGCCCTACAGGTTCACCCCCGAGCTGGTCACCAGCGGCGTGTCCGTGGGGGTACCCGGCTCACCCGCAACATGGGAGCGGGCGTTGGAGCGCTGGGGAACTTTGGACTTGGGCGAGGCGCTGAAGCCTGCCATCAAGGTGGCGAACCGAGGTTTTGTTGTGGACAAGACCTTCCGGCAGCAGACGCTGGACAACAAGCTCCGCTTCGACGCATTCACCTCCACACGGGACCTGTTCCTTCCAGGCGGTGACGCTCCCGCCGTCGGAAGTGTTTTCAAGAACCCCGATCTCGCGGCAACCTACCGGCAACTTGCCAAAGAAGGCACTGACGCTTTCTACGGCGGCCCACTCGCCGAGGAAATCGTCAAGACGGTGCAGGCTCCGCCCAAGACCGCCACAACCACGCTTCCTGTCCCGGTCGGTTTCATGACCACCCAGGACCTGGCCAATTACAAGGTGGTGGACCAGGCCCCCACCAAGGTGGACTACCGCGGCTACACGGTCTACGGCATGGCTCCTTCCAGCAGCGGCGGCACCACAGTGGGTGAGTCGCTGAACATCCTGGAAAATTATGACCTCAAGGGCATGATGCCCGTCGATTCCTTGCACCATTACATCGAGGCCAGCTCACTGGCATTCGCGGACCGCGGTGCGTACGTGGGCGATCCTGCTTTCGTGAAGGTGCCCACCAAGACGCTGCTGGACGATGTCTTTGCCAAGGAACGCTCCTGCGAAATTGATCCGACGGCGGCCACTACCAAGCCTGTAGCCCCCGGCAACATAGAGACGTACGACGGCGCGTGCCCGGCTGCCGTGGCACCCCTCGCCAATGACACGGATACAGAGAACATCTCCACCACCAACATGACGGTCGCCGACAAGTGGGGCAACGTGGTGGAATACACGCTGACGATCGAGCAGACAGGCGGTTCGGGAATGGTTGTTCCGGGCCGAGGCTTCCTGCTCAACAACGAGTTGACGGACTTCAGCACGGTCTATGACCCGAAGGATCCCAACCGGATTGAACCGAACAAGCGGCCCCGGTCCTCCATGTCGCCCACCATCATTCTGAAGGACCAGAAGCCGTTCCTGGCACTGGGTTCCCCGGGTGGTTCCACCATCATCACTACGGTGTTGCAGACCATCCTGAACCGCGTCGACTTGGGGATGACAGTCTCGGAGGCGCTTGCTGCTCCGCGCACTTCTCCTCGGAACGGTGCCACAGTCACTTCTGAGCCTGCCTTTATTGACGCTTACGGTCCTGCGCTAAAGGCGTTGGGGCATGATCTGGTTTCGGCCGGTGATGCCTTCACTTCCGCTGCCGAGATCGGGGCCGCAACCGCCATTGAGTTCAACCCGGACGGATCGTTGACGGCGGCAGCCGAGCCGGAGCGCCGTGGCGGAGGTTCGGCGATGGTGGTGAAATCGGGCAAACCTGGCAGGTAAGGCGCAGCGAACGTCTCAGGGTTGGCGGTTCTTCCTGACCTCCAGGATGAACCGCCACAGGGTCACCAGGGATGCCGCCGCGATGACGATTCCGGAAACGGTGGACCACCACATTTGATCTGAATCGGACACAAAAATGGACACGGCGTAGGCACCAAGCACCAGTGCTAAAAGGAGCCATACCAACGGACTGCGGTTCATTGCGAATTCCTTAAATTGAAGATGATGAAATGTCAGGCCAGATCCCGCTTCAGGAACACCCCGAACGCAACCGCTGTGATTACTACAAGCCAAATCGCGGCCCCCACAAAAGATCCTGACGCTGGTATGTGGACAGTCACCTGGTCAGCCCAGTCGGCTGCCAGGACAGGGAAGAGGAATGCTTCGGCATGCCCTAATGAACCGGCCAGGAGTTCTGGAAGTACCAAGCTCAGAGGCACCACGAAGAGGCTTACCAAGTGGCTGCGTATGAGGGATCCGACCGAAAAGCCCCACACGGATCCCATGATTGCCATGCCAGCGAAGGCCAGGACTGTTTGGGGAGTGAATCCCCATGCTCCGCCCAAAATTTTTCCCATCACCCCGAATAGCACGCCTACGGTTGCTCCAAGCAAGAGGGCCGTGAGTGCAGTGCTGGCTGCCCGAGCAAGGAACGCCGGTGCCCGCTGGAACAGCAGGACCCTTCGCGCGAGGCACCCCGCCCGATAATCCGAGGTGAAGGAGAAGGACCCCGTCACAGCAGCTGCCGTGAGAGTGAGGGACATTCCTGCTTGCAGGAGAACGCGGTCAATCCCCGGCGGTGTTTGAGGTTCAAGGCTTGCCATGCCTATGAGTACGCCCACGAGCCCCAGCACCAGCAGGGCGCAGATGGCTGATCCCAGCCACAGCCAGGGCCGCCTCACGTCCGAAAGAAAAGCGCGAACCACTAGAACTCCTTCCTTCTGAGAAGCCGCACTGCAACGAAACCTGCCCCGAGGATCCAGCCAAGCGATACAAGGAAGGCCGGCAACGGACCCAGAAGACCCTCAAATGGCAGGGATGCAATTCCCGCCAAAGCGCCCGAAGGTAGCCAACGCGCTATTTCGGGGGAACTTGCCATGAGGGGAACCTCAAGGGCCAGCGGGATCAGCAAGGTGAGAATGGTGGTGGCGTAGTAATGCCTGATGATCCAACCCAACGAGCAGCCCCACAAGGAACTCATGGTTGAGGCAAGCACGACGCCGGGCATCCGGGTCCAGGACTCGGCACCCAGCAGTTCATCCAGCACGCCAGGGGGCAGGGAAAACGCAATGCTGACGCCCCAAAGCACTATCCCTGTGATGACCGTGGCAAGACCAATGATTGCTGCGGCCAGATATTTGGCGATCAGAACCTGCTTCAGCCCTGACATCACCACGGTGCGCCGAAGGGTCCCGTAATAGGCCTCGCGGGTTACAAGATAGCTCCCCGCAAACGTCGCCACGGGTGCAATGCTGGCTGAAACGGCCCAGAATCTCTGGACGTTTTCGGCTGCTGATAGCCCTTCCGAGTTACCTGGCCAACCCAGGAAGTTTGCAACAAACCATGGGATCAGCGCGGTAAATGCCAGAATGCCGAGAACTGAATAACCGCTATTAAATCGCAGTAGCTCTGAGCGGAGCCCGCCAGCCAGGGAACTGACTCCTGTTCCATTCACCGGGAGCCCTCCAAAATTTTGAAATATGCGGACTCCAGGCTGCCTCCGCCGAGGGTCTTCGCCTCTTTGAGGGTGCCTCGAAACAGCGTCTTTTGCTTGAGAATCACCACTTCGTCCGCAACCTGTTCCAATTCCATGAGCTGGTGACTTGAAACGAGGGCGCTCCCTCCGGACGCAGCAAAATCCCGGAGGAATCTTCGCAGCCACTGTACGCCCTCAGGGTCCAGTCCGTTGGCGGGCTCATCCAGGACAAGCAGTTCCGGGCTGCCCACCAAAGCGGAGGCAATTCCAAGGCGTTGACGCATTCCCAGCGAGTAGTCCCGGACTCTTTTGTTTCCTTCCGATGCGAGATCCACCAATTCCAGGACGCGCTCTACATCCCCACGGTCAGCTCCGGCAGCCAGCCGGCAGATCTGCAGGTGCCTGCGTCCCGTCAATCCGGGTTCCACGTCCATGCCGTCCAGATTGACGCCGACTTTCGTGGCAGGTCTGGGCAGGGTTCGGTAGTCGCGGCCAAAAACAGTTGCGCTCCCGGAGGTTGCTTCCAGGAGGCCAGTCAGCCCTGCGAGCGCGGTGCTTTTTCCAGCGCCGTTGGGACCAATCAGGCCCACCACACGCCCGGCAGGTACGTCGAAGGTGAGGTCTTCCACAGCGAACCGGGAGCCTCTCTTCTTACTGAACGCCTCGAAGCTGGCATGGATTGTCATGAGCGCCCTCCCGTGGATGCGGTGGTTTGTCCGGGCTGGCCCGGCCATAGCGGCGAGTTCAGGGCGGTATCCCACAGCCACTTCCCCAAGCTGGTCTCCTCTTGGCTTGTCACTTCGGCCCGTCCTGAAGAAGAGAGGTTTATCCCCGATTCCAACTCGCCCGGATAGGCGGTTACCGGCAGGTTGTTTCCAGCCAAGGCAATGGGGGCGATGGTGTCCAGCGGAGCAATGGAGTTCGACGGCGGCGGGTCACCAATCGTCGCGCTGCCAAGGTTTTCGTGAATGATCATTCCCTGCGATTGCAGAGTGACGTGGTCGCCCGGAAGGAACGCCTTGCCGGAATCCTGAAGCGGGGCCACGATCCGCAATTCGCCACCTGCGTACGTGTAGCCCGCAACGGTTAAGGGTCGTACCGGAACGAGTATGAGGAATGCTGCGACGGCCACGGCTCCCAGACCCATAACCATGACCTGCCTCCACGCCGGGCTTCCATTCAGGGTTGCCATGCGGAAAAACCGGACCGCGCTCTTGGCGGCCATCACCAGCAGCAGGCAGAGGACAAGAAAGACAACAAGGTGCCCGACGTAGCCAAGCTGCAGGAAGATCGGCACGAGTCGCTGGTAGCCCACCACCATGAAGGCAATCCCTGACAAAAAGCTTGCTAGCCCGAACCATGGCAGAAGACTTTGGTTGGGAGAACCGCGCCGGGAGCCGAGAATGCGTGAGCTGACGACGTCGGCCAGTGCATCAATCGACTTCTTTCGGAGATGGGGAATGTCCACGGCGGACATCAACGCCACGTAGCCATCCAATTTGATGAAGGGAAACAAATTCAGCACGGCCACTGCGTAGCAAATGATTCCGTAGAGCACGGCGGCGTCCTTCACTGGCGACTCAGGAAGAAACACCTGGGCCGTCATGGCAATGCTTCCCAGGGCAACATGCACCAGAGGACCGGCAAGGGCGACGAGCACTCGCTGCTTTCCGGAACTCAATCTCCAACCATCCGTCACGTCGCAGAAGAAGGCAGGCGACAGGTAGAACAGCATGATGCCGATCCGCCGCGGTGTACCGCCGAAGTAGGTGAGCGCCATGCCATGGCCAAGTTCGTGCAGCAGCGTGGACACGAACATCGCCGCCACCACGTACAGATAGGCCTCCAAAGGAAGAGGAGTTGAGAGGACACGCCACATAATGGGCCCTGCCAACAGCGCACCGATCAGTCCGCCGAGCAGGAGCAGCAAGCCTGCAACGGCTCCCCCGGGCCGAAGGATCGCTGCCACTACCGGGCGGAATGTCTCCAACAGCGGTGCCGGTTTGAAAAGGGTGAATTGCACAGTGAAAGGCGGCCTGAACTGGATCCGTCGAGCCTCAGCCGGCCTGGCGCCGTCGTCGAAAATTCCCGTGTTGGCCAGCTGGCGCACAATCCCTTCCACATCCTCCGGCGTCCAGGTTGAACCCAGGAGTTGGGCGACCTCGGCAGCCTGCAGCTCGCCGTCCACTGCTTTCAAAACAAGGGCGACGTCGGACGAGACCCGCGCTTTCGGCACACCATTGATAGCGACTATCCACGGCCCGCCCTCCTGCAGCGGAACGTCGATGGAAGCAGCCGGCGCAAGCTGTACCGGCCACTCGACCTCATCCTGCGCGGCCCTCCCGGACCTGCTCATATCAGCGGGTGTGGGGTTGAAGGGCAGCCCGGCATGACGAACAGTTCCTTGGTTTCGTCCATGGTTAAAGGAACGGCCCCAGGGCAGATGGCCTTGCCGGCCACCCAACCCAGTTCTTGGATCCCCGCCGGAAGCCTGTGTGTGAGGTTGACCCAATGAGCGCGAATTTTCCGTCCTGCCAAATACTTCACCAAATCATCCACAGCAGGTGCGGGTCGGTTTCCAGGAAAGCAGGACAGCTTAAAGGATCCAACCCACCGCCGCAACTCAGCGATCGCCGGTGCAGTTGTCCAGAAGTCAGCACGGGAATCGTCGTCCGTCACTGGTAAGTCCGGTACCGTCTTTGCTGGCCCGGCAGACTGTGCCCGGGTGAGAAACAGCTCGCGGATTTGCAGCCCTTCCTGAAGTGCTCCCCTCAAAGCAATGAGGGGGTCAGCGGCAGTCTTGAGTCCCACGGCGCCAAATCTGGCCGGTTCCTTGTCCTCAGTAATGATGCAAACGGCGGTCAGCAGCGGACTGTTATCGCTGGGGATGAAGGCAAGGGTGGGCTGCACACCGGCTGCCCGGGCAGCAACAAGGAGCAAACTAAGTCCCCTGGCCTCCGGTGCCTGACGCACTGCTACGGGCATGCTTTCGGCGTCGAACCTTTGCAGTGGAATCCTGTGGCGCCATGCTGTGAGGAAGGCGTCCCGTTCCATGATCTCCGCGATGCCGGAGCACTGTGCGAAGGCTTTCGAAGGTCCGGACGCCGCACCGTTGGGCGAGGGATCGAAATGGCCGTCCCAAGGGTTCAGCGGTCCGTGCCCAGGGGCATAGTCCACAACAGGTGCAGGCACCAGCGCGGGCTGTCCAGTGAGTAGATCCGTGGCACGGTACCAAGGGACATGGCCGGTGTGGGCCGACGCGCGGCCCAGGCCCGCGCCCACAAAATCAATCTTCGTGTCCAGGATTCCTTTCCGGGCAAGCAAATGCTCAGAATCTGCCGGCACGGGAACCAACGCGAACCGTTCAACCGCTTCGCCTGCCCCTCTGGTCAGCGACGCCCTCTTGGTGACGTCAAAGGCACCTACGGCAGAAGCGAGCCGAACACCCGGTGCGCCGTTGGCCAATTGGCCCACGGTTCGCCACAGCCCCACCTCGTTGGGCACGTAGATGGACGCTTCGGAAACCAGCCCCAGGGAAGGGTGGAGTGTTCGTACGGCATCTACGCTCATTTGCCGCAAACCCATAACTCCACATCATTCAAACCAGGACTTGGCGACGCTATCCGTACCGGCCGGCGTTCAAGGATGGTTAGTCCTTCGGCCACGATCTCTTCCTCAAGGATGCTGTTGCTCAGAAAAGCGACGTCGCTCGCGTATGCGGATGATCTGTATGTCCCGTCTACACCGAAGCTGACATCAATCATGGTGACGTGACGCGCACCGTTGGCAGGGTCCCAGCCCTCCGCAGTGATAAGGAATGAATTTTCACCAAGTGCTGAAACCGTACAGCGGCCGTCGTTGCTCACGGGGGCTTGGTGGTTGTCCGCATTAAGAACCGTCAGCAGGAATTGTCCGTCCGCTGCCAAGCATTGGCGCACTCGGCGAAACAGCTCCCAGCGGCCGGCCGGATCAAGCAGTGTAATGGAACTGGCACCCAGAACTACGCAACCGTAAACGCCGTCGACGTCAAAGCGGGACATGTCCGCCTCTACCAATTCAACCTGTACATCGCGCGGGTTGAAGGTTTTGGTGGCAACCTTCTCCTTCAGCATTGCCAGCATTTCCGGTGACGAATCCACCGCGGTCAGTGGACGCCCCAAGGAAAGGAGAGGCCTGGTGATCCTTCCGGAGCCTGATGCGAGTTCCAGGATCGGTCCGGAGGTTTTCCGGGCCGCGGCAAGGATCTCAGGAAGCTCAGTGAGATCGTTGGCAGTGATCTGGTCATAGAGTCGCGATCCCGAAGCACTGTACAGATCCTCAGGCGGATCGACGTGTCCAAGGATCCGCAAAATAGCGTCGGCGGTCTCATCTGGTGCGGTGTTCATCAGCTCGTCTTCTCCGGAGTTGGGGTTGTGGTGTGGGGTCACGCGGGTGGCGGCGAACATGGCACCACCCGCGTGCACTGCTTAGGTAGCGGCGAGGCCGACGACGACTCCGGCGATGATAATGACGTCACCAACGCGGATGTACCACGGTGTATCGTCCGGGGTGTCAAGGTTCTCCAGCTCTTCGATGGTCAGCTGAAGGTTCGAGGTTGCAATCATTGGCTCCTCCTTTCTTGGGTCTCTGGATCTCTCTAGGTCACTGGATATACGCGGAGGGTTACGTGATGCTGACGGCGATCACGCCGATAGCTACTCCCTGGGTCACACCGATGAACCAGTTGTTGAAGTCCGGAGTGTCCATTGATTCGATCTCCTGGATGGAGATGTTGAGCTGATTTTGCATTCGTTTTCACCTCCCCTCGGTGAGTGTTTGCCTTGGTGGTGGTTTGCTTTGGTGGGCCGGGCGATCAGGTGATGGCCACCGCGATGCCCACCAATGCCAGTCCTGCCGTGATGCCCTTGATCCGTTCGTCCCAGTCGTCCGGAACGTCCATGGCCTCCAGCTCTTGGATGTTGAGATCCAGACCCTTGAGTGCTGTGCTGTTCATGTACTCACCTCCTCCCTCTTGCCCGCTCGTAGATCGCCCGTGGGGCCTAGCAAGACGTGGTGTCCTCTCCCCGCTGAGGTGAGAATGTGGTGAATCTGCACGGCGTCAACGCCACGAAGCATGGGGAGCGCTCCGCCCCAGTTCCGGAGGGCAGCTTCTGTGGTTCTGAACAGCGTTTTCTCGCTGATCGTCTGGAGGCCGAAGATGCCCCACCGCCGCATCAGATCGTTGATCCCAGGACCCGGTTTCGAGTCAAGGTCAGGCACTGCTTTGGTGACCACGGACCACAGTTGTTGGAGCCGCAAGCGGTCTCCCCAAGCTGCTGCACCGTGTGCGATCTCCTCCCAGATAGGGCCGATCACGGCGGCTGTTGCCGTCATTTTTCGCGTCCCCGTCACGTAAGCGAGCTCGTTCGCGAGGTACCAGTGCTTCGCCCCGTAGGGGTTACGGCCCATAAGAGCCCATCCCGTGTGCGTCTCCATGCTGAGGCGTGCAGCCGTCAGCCGGAGCTCCGGCGCATCGTAAAGCCTCAGTCGTTCTCCCAAGCGGACGATCCGCTGGATGAGGATGTGGGCGTCGTCGTCGAAAATGCTGTGGCGGCTGCCCACCATGGTCCCGGCCACCCTCAGAAGAGCTTCAAGCAGGCCCTCGAAAACCAGATACTTGGGCAGGGTGGCGAGGTGACCGGCGTCGAGCATTGCTACATCACCAGCCAGATTCGGCGAGACAATTAGACGGCGTCCGACGGCGGTGTCCAGGCAAGCTACAGCGCTGACTTCAGCGCCGGTTCCCACGGTGGACGGCATGAGAATGGTCTTGGGACGGTCCTTGGGGTTCGCAATCGGAGGCAGCACCAGCAGGCCGGAACGTTTGGCGTGACGCTCAGCAAATATGGTCAGGGCCGGGTCAGCGGTGAAGAGCGCTGCAAGCTTTACGGCATCCATCACTGAGCCGCCGCCCAGCCCCGCAACAGTCTGAAGTCCGTTCTCACGTATGAAGCTGCCAACGTTCCGGAGCGTCTCCACGGTGACCGGTTCTGCAGTCAGTTCAAGGACGGCTGATCCTTTGAGGTCATCAGCGAGGAGGTTGTCCCGGTGGACTCCGAGATCCTTATCTACTACCAAGCCCGTTCTGCCACGGGTGAGGGCGCCGACGTACTTACCTGCCGTCCCGTCGTCGGAAATGATGCAGCGGGTCCTTAGCCCGTGATCGGCAATCATTCGAACACTCCGTCGCGTTCAGCGGCGCGTAAGCCTGCCTCTATTGCGGAGAGGAGTTCTGCAAAGTTCTCCTCGGTGTAGGTGAGCGCCGGCAACAGTTGGATCCGGCCAGGCCCGGGCTGCACTATGGCGCCAGCTTGGTGGATGCTCTTCACCACAGCCAGGACGCCGTGTGATTCGAGCGGCATTCCGTTTTTGGAGTGGAGCTTCAGTCCACGCATGCAGCCCAGGCCGGTTGAGTTGCCTACGCCGGGCGTTCGTTGAAGCTCCTCGATGAGATTGCTCAGGCCCTGCGCCACCTGCTTGTTCAAAGTGTGGTGGTCCAGCCTCTTCATCTCGGCGATGGTGCTGAGAATGGCGGCACATGTTGCCGGGGTTCCCGCTTGGGTTTCCCCGTGAACGAAAATGGACTCCGTTGTGTCAAAGAGCTGCGTTACTCGTGGGGCTATCAAGAGTGCGGCGCATGCGCTGGTGCCGTTGGTCAGGCCCTTGGATGTGACAATGACATCCGGCTGTTGGGGCCACGCATCCGAAGCGAACCAGCCGTTCACCCTGCCGAAGCCTGTGGCTACCTCCTCCGCCACCAGAAGGAAACCGTGCTGGTCCCGCTGCTTGATGAGCTCCTCCACGAAAGCGTCCGGCACCAGTTCCGCCCCTGACCCCAGAACAGGTTCCATGATCACAGCCGCGATTCTGTGGCCTTCCCTTTGCATCAGCCGGGTCAGTTCCACGCCGTCGTCGTCGAATCTGATGTGGCGGATATTCCGCCGGTCCACGCCGTACAACGCCTGTCCCAGTTCATCGCCGCTGAGGGCTTGGCTTCCGTAGGTCAGCCCGTGATAGCTGCCGCTGAGCCCCACGATCAGTTTCCGCTCGGGTTGCCCCTTCAAGACGAAGTACTGACGGGCGAGTTTCATGGCCGCGTCGTTGGCCGCTCCCCCGGAGGTTGAGAAGACCACTCTTTGGAAGTTGTGTGCAGGCAGGCTCAGAAGAGCTCTGGACGCCTCAACCGCTTTCCCGTGGGAGCTGCGGAAAAGGGGAAGGTATGAGGCGGTGTGGAGTTCTTTGGCAATGGCCTCAGCTATTTGTTGGTTTCCATAGCCGAGGTTGGTGTTCCACAGGCCGCTCTTTGCGCAGATCCGTTGCTGGCCGTCCTCGAATGTGACGTGGACGCCGTCGGCTGTGACTGCCGTGTAGCTGGCTTCATTGAAGTCGTGTTGGGTAACAAGGGGAACCCAAAGTGGACGCTGAGTTCTTGGGGTTGGCAGGACCGGCACTACGGTCATCGGCTCGCACCCATGATGCTGGTGCCGAGTTGTTCAAAATGGCTGACCACGGCTCTGGTGGCACCCTCGGCCACAGCCGCTGAAACCTTGAGGGCCGGTCCCACGGCCCTGGCAGCAGCCTTGATGTCACGCATGTTGGAGACGGCCTCAATGATGACCGCGGCGTCCGACCCGATCTTGAAGAGCCGGCCTGTGCTGGTGTCCAGCAGCGTGTGCTCGCCTGCCCTTTTGAGGATAAAAGGAGCGTTTGCTGACGGAAGGCCGTCGTTGAGAGCAGCGCCGTAGAGGCTCACGCCGAATCCCACCAGGCTTGTGTTGGCCCTGTCCTCACGGGGAATGAACTTCCAAGCATCCAGAGCAGCCAGGTAGCGCCGGATCCAGGGCTTGGCCTCAAGGGAGTCTTGAACGTCCCACGGGTAATAGACGGCGGCGACGGCGGACTCCGGCCTCAAGGAAACGGCCCGAACCCTTATGTCAGGGAGCGAGTCACCTACCTGGCCGATTTTGGTTCCATAGGGCCCGGTCCTGACGGAACCATCCCACGTGATGTGAAGCCGTGCTAGTAGCAGGTTGTCCTTTGCGGGCCCGCTCAACAGCCGTCGCTCCGCCAGAACAGCGTTGACTTCGGTGAGTTGCTGGACAAAGTAGCCGGAACGGACAGCTTCTTCTGCGTCGTGGAAAAAGGCTTGCCAGTCCTCCTCGGTGGTGATCCGGACTATTGTCACGCCCACGAGGTTCACAAACGGGATGGCCACATAGTCCTGGATTTCCAGACTGAGGGTGCCGTCCACCAGGAGCTCTTCCCCAGCGGCATCGAAAGACCCCGATACAGGAACTATGCCGTCGTCGGCTTTGTCCCCGTTCAGAACCAGAATCGTAGAGCCCTCACCGGCAAGCGTCTTCGCGTAATCCGTATGCTCGGGATTCTCAACAAAAATGACGTGGCCCGGTATCCGTCCCGGTACCCCCGTGATCCATTGATCCACAGCGGCGGCAGTGCTCTGTTGCTGACTCAGCTTCAATTCCCCAACCCCAATAGTTGTCTTCTCCGGCAGCCCCGGCATTTATCCGAGGCTGCGTTCTGAGAAGGACACTATGGGCGGGTTGATACGCCACAGGGCGAAAAGACGGAACTAGGTGGTGAATTGGACCATTTTGGGGAAGATTTGGGTATACCTAGGTGGTTATTTGGGGTGGCCTAGGTGGTTGCTTATTCGAAGTCCAAGAGCTGGCAACTCCACGGATGGGGTGATAGGACATCGTGATGAGAGAGTTCCTGAGCATTTCTACCGTGTTAGCGTCGTCACATGAAAGTGACTCCTCGGACCGTTCGCAGTC
Organism: Arthrobacter sp. 9V; assembly: GCF_902506065.1. Taxonomy (GTDB): domain Bacteria; phylum Actinomycetota; class Actinomycetes; order Actinomycetales; family Micrococcaceae; genus Arthrobacter. Next base: position 620,067 of record NZ_LR732912.1, on the reverse strand, counting down.
TTGTCTTTTTCTTGGCAGGTTTCGTACCGTTCGCCATCTTCTGGCCCATTTACGGTGCTCTGCAGGGTTTCGGTATCGGCCTTGTCGTCGCAGCGATTGTCATCTCGGTCGACGCCGTACTTACTTCTCGCCGTAAAAGCCGACGCGATGTCCAGGTTCATCCAGCTATAAGTGACAGAACCCCCTCCTGACCAAGGCAACGTCCCGACCAACGAGTAATTTCTGTTCGGTGGTCGGGGCGTCAAAGAACCCGGCCAACTACGCCCCCTCGAACCACCCCCGCGCAGGGTTGCTAACCTCAGGCGCCTCCCGGAACACACCAGGCTGGGCAACCCAGCCAACACCATTGGCGATCACCTTCTGGATCTGCGGCTGGTGGTACACCGGGTATTCCTGGTCGCCGGGGCTGAAGTAGAAGATCCGGCCCTTGCCGCGCGAGAACGTCACGCCAGAGCGGAACACCTCTCCCCCGGTGAACGAGCTGATGAAGATCAGGTCATCGGGTTCCGGAATGTCGAAGAGTTCGCCGTACATTTCCTGTTGCGGAATCACAATCGGGCTCTCGATCCCAGCGGCGATCGGGTGCGAAGGCTTCACTGTCCACACGAGTTCGCGTTCGCCCTCGTTGCGCCACTTCAGCGAGCAGGTGGTCCCCAGGAGTCGAGTGAAGATCTTCGCGAAGTGCCCCGAGTGAAGGACCACCAAACCCATGCCGCCCAGCACGTGCCGCTGTACACGCTCCACCACTTCGTCAGCCACTTCCTCATGAGCGATGTGACCCCACCACAGCAGCACGTCAGTCTGCTCCAGGACTTCTTCAGAGAGTCCGTGCTCAGGATCAGCCAACGTGGCAGTCGAGATTTCAGAGTCAGGATAGAAACCGCGGAGCCCGGCGGCGATGGCGCCGTGAATCCCCTCCGGGTACATCTCGCCGATAGTCACCGGCTCGTTGCGGGCCTCGTGGACGGCCTCGTTCCAGACAACAATCTTCAATTTAGAATCAGACATTTAGAGCACCACTTCACGTTGTTCGAGGGCGGATTTGTAGCAAGCATCAAGGACCAGGGCGCGGCTGAGGGCAAGAGACCCGTCGTGGCTTCCCCACACCGTCTCGCCACCGCGGACGGAGGCAATGAAGTCGTCGACGACGGCCTGGTGGGCTCGCCCGGGTTCGGCCACCACCTCGAAGTCGGCGTTTTCGCCGTCCTTCTCGGTGAAGACATGGACGTCCGCTACAGGGTTCTCGGAGGCGCCCACCGAGCGCAAGTCCGCGCCGCCGTCGGTCCCGTAAACGGTGAAGTCCATCAGGTCCTTCTCGTCGCGATAGGTGGCCCAGCCGGCTTCCAGGATCAGGGTCCCGCCGCCTTCCAGCCGGATGAACGCGGAGGCGAAGTCTTCCACTTCAAACTTATGGCTGGAGTTCGAGGCTGTATAGCGGGCGTTGCCGCCGAGGCCGCGCGGGCCGAGTTCGGAGTGGGTCGATGCCGAGACGGCGAGAACCTTCGGCTCGCCTAGGAGGTGCAGCGAGTAGTCGAGTACGTGCACGCCGATGTCGGCCAGCGGACCGCCGCCGGCGAGCTCAGGGTTGGTGAACCAACTGCCGAGCATCGGGATTCCTTGGCGGCGGAGCCACGATGCCTTGGCGTAGTACGGACGCCCGAGCGTGCCGGCGTCGATCACTTCCTTGAGCGCCTGAATGTCGCCGCGGCGGCGGTGGTTGAACGCGACGTCCAGCACCCGTCCGGCCTTGCGGGCCGCGTCCACCATCTGCTGACCTTCGACGGCGTTGCGTGCCAACGGCTTTTCGCTCAGCACATGCAGTCCCCGCTCGAGCGACGCAATCGCGATGGGTGCGTGAAGGAACGTGGGCACGGCGACGCTGACGGCGTCGAGGCCTTCCAGCTCGATCATGTCTTCCCAGCGGGCGAAGGCGTGGGGAATGCTGTATTCCTCCTTCAGCTGGGCGAGAAGCTCTTCTTCCATGCCCGCGACGGCCACAATTTCGACGCCGGGAATGGTGCTGTACGCCTTGAGGTGCTGCTGGCCGGCCCAACCGATGCCCACAACTCCCACCTTGAGGGTTGCGGACGGGACCTGCTGCTGAATGCTCACGTTGTTCCTGTTCTTTCTGTGGTTACTTTGGATGGCTGAAAGCGGGGTTAGCCCTTGACGGCGCCGGCCGTCATGCCGGAAACGATGCGTTTCTGGCACACGAGCACCAGGATCACCAGCGGGACGGTGATGATCACCGACGCCGCGCTGATGGTGCCCAGGGGTTGGTCGAACTCGCTGGTGCCGCTGAAGAACGCAATTGCGACGGGAACCGGACGGGACTCCGGTGAGGTGGTCAGCGTGACGGCCAGGAGGAATTCGTTCCACACCGAGATAAACACCAGGATCGCCGTGGTCGCCAGGCCGGGGACCGCCAGCGGCAGGATCACCTTGCGGAAGGCGACAAACGGCGTGGCGCCATCCATGTACGCGGATTCCTCCAGCTCGCGCGGGATCTCCTTGAAGAACGACGTCAGCGTGTAGATCGCCAGCGGCAACGCGAACGTCAGCTTCGGGATGATGAGGCCAAGCAAGGTGTCGTACAGCCCGATTTCGCGCCAGATGGAGAACATCGGGGCTGCGATGGCGATGGCCGGGAATGTGGTGACCGAGAGGATCAGCGTCAGGATCATCGCCTTGCGGCGCATCTTCAGCCGGGCCAGCGCATACGCGGCGAAGGACGCGAACACCAGCGCCACTGTTGTAGTTACGACGGCGATGATCACCGAGTTGCGCAAGGCCAGGAGGAACTCGGGGTTCTGGAAGACCACCAGATAGTTCTCGAGGGTCGGCTGGCTCGGGAAGAGCTCGCCTTGGGAAAGGCTTGCGCCCTTCTTCAGCGAGGTGTTGACCAGCCAGTAGAACGGGATGAGCGAGAAAGCCATGACGGCCACCACGAACACCCACACCAGTGGATGCAGTTTCGATTCCCCACGCAAGCGGCGCTTCGGCGACTTGCGCGCGGTGGCGAGTTCCGGCGTCGGGCGTTCTGCAGTCAGCGTGCTCATTGTTCCTCCTTCGCGACATCGCGGATGTTGCCGCCGGCGAAGCGGACGTAGATGACCGAGACCACCATGACGGTGAGGAAGGTCAGGATGGACAGCGCCGAGCCTTCGCCCACCAGCCGGTTTTCGCGCAGTTGGGTGTAGGCGAGCATGGACATGGATTCGGTGCCGTTGGCGCCGCGGGTGAGGACGAACGGCAGGTCGAAGACGCGGAGGGCGTCCATGGTGCGGAAGATCGCCGCGAGGACGATTGCCGGGCGCAGGAGCGGCAGGGTGATGTTCACGAAGGTCTGCCATTTGCTGGCGCCGTCGAGTTCCGCGGCCTCGTACGTTTCGGCGGAGATCACTTGCAGGCCTGCCAGGATGATGAGCGCTGCGAAGGGTGTGGTCTTCCAGACGTCAGCCATGACGATTACGGCCATCGCGTAGCCGTGCTCACCGAGCCAGACGACGTCGCCGCCCGGCAGCCCTAGCGTGGAGAGGACGTTGGTGACCAGGCCCATGTTGGGCTGGAACATGGTTTGCCAGGTGATGGCGCTGACCACGGTGATGATGGCGTACGGCAGCAGAACCACGGTGCGCAGGACGGCGCGGCCCTTGAACGCGAGGTTGAGTAGGAGCGCCATGGCCGTGCCGAGGATGAGTTCCAGGCTGACGGAGATACCCGCGAAGAGGAACGTCTGGCCGAACGCAGCCCACCATTCTTCGCTTGCCAGGGCGTTGATGTAGTTTTCCAGTCCGACGAAGCGGGACAGGCCGGCGGTCCGGACGCTGTACTGGTTCAGCGAGAGCCAGATCGCGTAGCCGATGGGGACCGCCGCGACGAGCGCCATGATCACCAGCGACGGGGCGGTCATGCGGAATGCGAGCTTCCGTTCGGCACGGTCGCGGCCGCTTGCGCGGCTGGGCGGGATTGTTTTGATGGCCATAGCTAGAAGCTCGCCTTGGCGGTGGAGATTTCCTCGGCCATCTTCTCCACGGCTTCTTCGGTGGAGGCGGTGCCTGAGAGGACGGCGTAGACGTTCTTGTAGATCGCCTGCGAGATCTGCGGGTAGACCGGGGAGATCGGGCGCGGCTTGGCGCCCTTCACCGAGGCGAGGAGTTCCGTGGCGAACGGCATCTTCTGCAGCACCGCCGGATCGGAGTAGGCAGCTTCGTTGACCGGGGCCTGCGAATAATCCATGGCCACGTGCTTCTGCCAGTCCGGGGTGGTGGCGAAGTCGATGAACGCGACAGCTCCGGCCTGGTTGGTGGAGTGGGCCGAGATCGCGAGGTTCCAGCCGCCCAGCACGCCGGAGGCCTTGCCGCCTTCCCATGCCGGCAGCGGCGCGACCGCGAAGCTGGACGCCAGCGGTGTCGCGTTGAGCAGGCGGTACACGTGCGGCCAGTTGCGCTGGTATCCGAAATCGCCGGACTCGTAGGCGAGTCGGGCGGGGTCTTCGTTGTAGGTGAGGACGGCGCGGTCCGCCGAGCCGTTCCTGAGTCCGTCGCTCATGAAGTTGAGGACGTCGCGGGTTTCCTTGGAGTCGATTTTGACGTTGCCTTGATCATCGAGGACTTCGCCGCCTGCGCTATAGAGCATTTCCAGGAAGTTCACCGTGAGGCCCTCATACTGCTTGCCCTGGTAGACGAAGCTGTTGCCGGGAGCTTTGGCGGCCTCTGCGTAGAGCTGCTGCCAGGTTTCGGGCTTGGCCACCTTGTCCTTCTGGTAGTAGATCAAGCCCGCGTTGGTGAAGAACGGCGAGCCCCAGTACTTGTCCTCGTACTTTGTGGTTTCCACAGTGGAGGGAATCAGCCGGTCCTTGTTGGCCTCTACCAGCTTGGTCTGGTCCAGCAGCCAGCCTTGGGAGGCGAACTCGGAGGTCCAGATGACGTCCGTGATGAAGATGTCGCACTCAGTGGACTTGCCCTCGAGCCGCTGCACGATCTGGGTACGGGCTTCATCCGTGGTGGCGCCGATCTCCGTGTACTTGGCCGTGACCTTGCCGTTCGCTTTAGTGAACGCCTCCGCCGTGCCCTTGTAGATACCGCTCGCGTCCTTGACCCCGCAGATGTTCACGGCACCGCTGGCATTAGCGCCCGACGCCGGATCGGCAGCTGCCGCTTGTTCCGCACCTTGGGGTGCTGCTCCCCCGCCGCACGCGCTGAGGAGGAGCGCTGCCGCTGCGATTGCGGCTGATGCGAGGGCTTTTCGGTTGCGGGGCGTTGCTTGGTTCTGGCTCTGGAGCGGAGAAGCAGGTCGGTTCAAGTCCACAAGTGGCTCCTTTGGGGTCTGTGGGCGGTGGGGTTCAGTGCGCGTTTCGGCTGTCCCGCGTGCTGAGGGTGGCTTCTTTGCCGGTGGTTCTTGTGATCGATGGAATCGATTCCAATGGTGCTCAAAAGAATCGACCTTACGGCCGTGGAATCGATTCCAAAATAGTGTGACAGGGACCACTCGGGGATGTCAACCCTCCTTATTTCGTGGATTCCCTGATGACGAGTTCGTGCGGGAGGAAGCTTCTCCCCTTGCGATGTGAACCCTCGACGGTCATCCGCTCCAGGAGTTCAGCGAAGGCTACGCGGCCCATTTCGTAGGCTGGTTGCCTCACCGTGGTCAGCTCTGGGACGCACATTTCTGCTTGGGCCGAGTCATCGAAACCTGCCACGGCAATGTCGTCCGGGACCTTTAAGCCTGCATCCGTGAGTTCACGGACGCAGCCGGCTGCGACTACGTCGGTCCCGCAGAAGACTGCGTCAGGGAGGTCTTTCGTTTCCAGGAGCTTCTTCGTGAGATCACGCCCAGCGTGGAACCCGAAATTGCCTTCGCCGAGCAGGATCTGGTCTTGTTCCAAGCCCTCTTCCGTGAGTGCCTGGCGGAAACCTTCTTCGCGCAGCCGGCCGGAGCGGGCACCCCTATGGGCGAGCATGGCCAGCTTCTTGGCACCCGTGTCGATCAGGTGTTTGGTGATGTCGTAGGCTGCTTGGCGGTCATCGATGGAGACGCCGAACGCAGCCTCGGCGTCGACGATTTCACACACTTGGACGACGCTCAATTGCTCGGCGACTATGTTGACGTCCTCGTCCGGCATCGTGGGAGAGAAGATCACGAGGCCGTCTACGGAGCCGTTACGGAGCATGTCCACGAGCTGCTGTTCGCGATCCAGGTCTCCGTCGGTTGCTGCGATGAGGCTGACGTAGCCGGAGTCCGCAGCGGCGTCGCCAACACCCCGGAAGACTTCACTGATCACCAGGGAGTCCAAGTTCTTGGCCAGTGCGAGGACCCGCATTGTTCTGTCTCTCCGGAGATCCCTGGCTGAGGCAAGCGGACGATAGCTGAGCTCCCGTATCGCGGCGTTGACCTTCTCCTTGGCCGCCTCGCTAACAGCCGGACTACCGTTCAAAACGCGCGACACAGTCCCCACGGACACACCCGCCGTCCTGGCGACGTCCTGAACTGTCGGCCGAGCCATTCGATTGTCCTTCCACAGATGGCGCCTGCCGCCATACTTCTGCCATGCCCACCGGCGCTCCTCAGCTTAGCCGGAGAATGGAAACCGGCCAGGTCTGACCGGTCAGTCGCAGTTCGATCGCCAGTGCGATCACCGAAAGCGGTGTAGGGGTGCGAGCTTATTGATTGGCTCGGGGCGCGGGCCACCACAGGCATCATCACGAATGGATATGCCTCCCAAAGTCTCGTTAGAGGCGTGAACTCATCCACGTCTGTGAAATCAAGATGAGACAGTTTGCTTGGACGACGCGAACCCCGGTGCAGAGTCTTACAGATTCACCGAGGCCTCTACGTGAGGGGTCGAGTTAAGCCTCCTTTTACACGACGCCCCTGACGCCCGAGTACCAAGAAATGACTGCCGCAGTGAGGCATGCAGGCCGGCAACTATCGCTTCATACTGAAGAACCAGCTCAGCGCGCCGATAGCGTATTTTGACAAGTAACTCAAGAAAGCGGATCTAAGCTCAAGCCTCGGACTGAATGAATTTCCGGTAGATTGGTGAAAGTGGACTACTTTGATTTGGACCTAATAGCAATCGCCGAGGAACTAGCAGGCAAAATCCCCAAAACGACAAGCGTGCAGTTATTCGGAAGTAGAAAGTATCCCGGGAAAGTCCGGTCGGACCTAGACTTGTTAGCTACAGGCCCCGATAGCTTAGACTCACTTTTGCAGTTTCGCTCGACAAAGCAACACTATCAACCCCTAGACCTATGGCTTCAGCTAGGAGAAAAAGCGGTGAGCGCAGTTACCGGTTCCACGCTTCCAGTTTCGAGTTTGGTCACTATACCGCTGTATCCAAATCCCACCCTCAGCGCACTGGACGAGATTCGAGTACAGAAGTTCAGGGCAGACATTGACTACAAGATGAGCGTAGTCCCTCCTTCAAGTTTCCCTGCAAGGCAGACAGGAGCTCTCGGATTAACCGACCGATTGCCCCAAATTTTAGACCCCAGCCCCGCTTTAGCTGTTACAGCCATTGTCGATGTACTGAGAGGTGCGGTTACCGCGCTAACTCGCATGCGCGACGACGGCAATGCAAGACGCGGAAAGGGAACACAACTCGACCTGCTTACGGAGTACGACTTCCAAAATCTCGCTGAAATCACCCTAGCTCCTTTAATACCATTGCAGCGTGAAGCCTACGTTGTGAAATCAGGCGGTAAGGAACGGACGGTCGATTTTTCAATAGCACAGGGCCGGGTGGCACTGGAGCTCAAGTTTGCTAAAACAACAAGCGAACTCAACTCTGCAATCAAAGACGCCCACGGCATTCTCGACATTTATCTAGAGCATCCCGGCGTGGAGGTCGCTGTCGCCGTCTTTGGAGTCGTAGAGGGTTTCAAGGTCGATCACAATGGCATCAATTCTTGGAGCCTGACCAAGCCTAACGGCCGCCGTGCCTTCATGCAGACAATTTCCGTACCTGAGAAATTGCTGAGTCACTGAGCAAGCTCATTGGAAACCCGGCCATTAGGACCCTAACCCGCTGAAAACCTAGGGTAAAGCAGCGGGACCGAGCACAGCCTCGGTTAGTTGGCGCTCGGCAGCTTCCGCTCAATCAGCGCGGACACCGGACGGAGTGAGCTGACTTTGTGGATGGTTGAAATCTCTGGAATGGATTGCATGATGATCGTGTGAGGAATTCCTGGCCCTGCGTGGATGGCAACCCCGCCAGTAAGAGCATTCGGTGCTGGGTCAAAGCTCGCCAACGTGAAGTCTGCCGCCCACTCGGGTAAGGCGCGTGGGGTTGGATTGAAGTAGAGCGCAAGCACGGATTCAAGTCCGTACCCCGAAAAATCAACCAAGATCGCATTGTTGTGGTCAGAAGCGAAGGTCAAAGGTTCCAATTCGTTGGCGCCTCCGATGCTCTCGGCATCGATTTTTGAGCGGTCATACACAACCCCGTGAATCCCGAGTGATCTAACTCCGGGTCGATCCAGAGTGTGGATGATATCGACGGGCTTTTCCATGTTTTCCCAAGGGAGCATTCCCGGAAGGCGAGCCGCCACCGAGAAAATCTGCACAGCGTCAAGCTCATCGAGCGCCGGAAGATGGATCGTTTTCCGTCCCGCGCCGCCTGCGAAGCCCTGAGGCTGCACCGAGCTCATGCCAGACCGATGGTAATGAAGTTTGGGTCTGTTGTCGCCACCTGTCTGTATATAGCTGGCTTCGTCAGGTAGGAGATTCCCGGGGCGCATTGATAGCAATCGCGACGAAATAATGACTCCCCAATTTTGCAGATGGGGCACCACCATGATGCCGCCGTCTTTCCTGTCCACCGATATGGACAACATCTTCCGGGTCACGCGTTCGGAGAACAGTTTGATATGCACGGCAAGGCTGCGCTGTCGCGAAAGCCGCCGCAGGGGTGGGTGAGTCAGATCTCCTCCAGATGATCGTGGTGTGCGCTAGGCGAGAAGGACAGGCCGCCAAGCGGATGCAGTAAAGCTATCCCATTGCCGGCCTTCTAGCGGGACACCCCTCCTTTGCCCCGCTTGGCGCCCGGACGGGATTTCCTCGCCCTGGTTGCCTTTCCTGCAGCTAAGGGGGGGCTGGGGTGGGTCACTTCGCTCCGGGCGGCTGCTAGGCGACCTCCTATCTGTGTTCCGCTGGCGCCGGTATCGCCCAAGGACTCCGCGAACTTCTTATGGTGTTCGGCGGAGCCGTAACTGGCTTGCGCAGCGGTTTCGGTCTTCAGGCTCCCTCGCACCCTTCGTTCGCTACCCTGGCCCTTTCCCCGGCACGAAATGTCTGGCAGCACTGCGGGTGCCAAGCTTTGCTTTCGCTTTGTCCGGGCTCAAGGCTTAGGCGGCCGAGGTGTTGGGCCGCGGTCCTACCCTCCGTGCGCGGTTGGTTTTGACTTTGGAGGCGAATCCCATGCCTTAGTCCTCCCGGTTCTGCGGAATTGCCCCTTAGTTCGGCGGGCTACTGGCGGTTGGTTCGCCTCACCGGAGGGTCTGCTGGGCTACCTGCTCGGTGTACTCAGGGATGTCTGGGATGTTCCACGCGACAGGTTCTGGGATTTCCTCTTCATCGGGCACGTCTTTGATGAGGAAGACTGAGATCGCTTGGCTTCCCTGCGGAGCCAAGGTGATTTGCTTTCCTGCCAGATCTCCCGGGCTAAGTGCTTTCAGAAGATCCCGCCCACCTGTGCCGAGCACGTGGGGATGATGGAGCAGGGCCGCCCCAAGGTTGAATTTGCTGCCCTGGATCTCGAGAGTCATCGTGGGCACCTCGTGTAGGAATGCGACGCCTTTGATCAGTAGTCTCTCCAGATCATCTGGCGTTTCGCCACCCGACAACGTGGCTGTCAGCACGTTACCTACAGGCATCCATGTCGAATGCCCTTCAAGCAACAAGCGCCCTATTCGGATCTGGATCCGCTCCTCTTGGGATATCTCGGTGGGGACCGCAAACGTGGAGTTGAGCTTCTGCTGAAGGAAAGCTAGGTCACCCACGAGCTCCACCAACGCGGGATTGGCGCGACGTCGCTGAAAGGAGGTTCGCCCCCTGCCTAATTCGTGGCCCTCAAGCAGCAAATGCAGCGTATTTTCTGAATAAAAGTCCTCCCAAAGATCCAGGGCCCGAACGGCGTCGCCAACTGGTTTCCCAGCCAAATTGAACTTCATGTTTAGTTGAGCCTGGCGCCCCTGGGTCACAGGAAGTTCGGCGTCTAAAGTCGCAATCCCGTAAAACCCTGCAGTGAACGAGAAGCCTCCGTGGCCCTTGGCTTTGGCGGTTACCATGCCTTCGTGTCTGGCCACCGTGAACCCCGCGTCGTCAACGAAGAGCAACGCCAGCGGCAAGGACTGCTCACTGGCCAGACTCTGGACCACGACCTTTTCGATCGGTGAGCTGCCGTCATCACGAATCCACTCCGGGCCTTCAACAACCAGCGATTCAATCACCTCACGCGGCAGCGTTATGTCCGATCGCACACCGAACTCAAGGCCTCGTTGCAGCTGCTTTCCAAGGGCCGAGTGGTCCGCACCGAACATCAGGTTAGCTTGAACGGAAATCGGTTCCAATTCTGAGGCGTTGGGATGTTTTGCACGCAAGACCTGTGTGACGTGTCCGTCCACGACTTGGTGGTCGACGCTCCAATAAGCGCTCCGGTTCTGTGCTAGCTGGTTCAGCGCCGCGGCACGCTGAGCAAGGTCCCGCGGCCCGCTCAATGCCGCTTTCTCGCCATGAAACTGCTTCAGCGTGTCGACGAGAGGGTTGTACAATGCGGCGCCCTCAAGGTCTGGGTGCCGTGCGAGTTCGTCATCCATGCGTGCCCTGCCCCAAATCTCCACTCGGGGCCTGTTGTTGGCGGGCAGCGTTGAGACGTACTTATGTTCACCAACGGTGGGGTTCTTCGGCATGACCAATGTCCACTCTCTGGGAGAATGATTCTTGACCGCCGCATCGAACGACTTCTTTATCTGGGGTTTCCGGGACTTCCCCCAGGGCCCTGAGAAGCCCTCCGGGAAGTACTTGAGCTGGAAGACCTGATCGACCTTTCCGTCAAAGTAGACGGCGACGTCCAGTCCTCCGTCACCTCCCCTGCCGTCAATGACCACCACCTCGGACTGGGGCGGACGATGGTAAACCCTGTGCAGCAAGCTCTCAACGACCCTGTTGAAGTCTTCTTCGTTGATCTGCTTCCAATCAATTCTGCCCAGATGTAGTGGGCCCCAACCAACCATGATCCGACCCCGCATTCCGGCCTCTCTCAATAGAGTGCCACTCACATTCAATGTTATTGGCGAATCTGGCAGGCTTGGACTTAATTTCCAGCGCGGTTGAGCCCAGCATCTTGGCAAAGACCGAGGCGGAGGCCGCCGTCTTAGCCGCCATGTGCGTCAGCCACCTCGGCCGGCGGTTCTTTGAAGCATGTATACGCCAGCTATTCAAGCAAATCGACCAACAGCGGGGCCTCAGTTGTTGAGCGAAGCAGATTCAGGTGAAGCTCAGCTCTGGATGCCAACTCGACGGGCGTTGATTGTTGAACAATGGCAGCGTGAGCGATACGGTCCAGGCCTGCACCGACGAGGGGAGCCACGGTCCGGAGGGTCATGGAGAGCGTGTCCAAATGCGTGGCGCCTCCATGCATGACGAGATTGCGGTGCCGGTAGAGCCTTCGCATCGCCGACACCATATGACGTTTCACCTCTCCCAAGGTGGCTGAAGGAGAAGCCAAAAGTTTTCTCATTCGTTCTTCTGAGGCAAAATCGCTTAGCCTAGCCAATGCCAGCGAGTTTCCGGAATTTATCCACTCAGCGGCCAATTTGGCACGGTCTCTGTTCGTGGATTCCCCTAGTAGTACTGACATCTGATGGGCTAACCGGTCGGGGACAGTAGGTTTGTGCGCGTGCGAGAGCTTCGTGAGTTCAGCCCGAGGCCACGAACAGGCCGTCAAAGCAGCCATTCGATCTGCGGCCAGCACACCTCGGCCCTCTTCGCTCTCGTCGTCGCCCCTGAGCAGCAAAGTTTCCACGGCGGACCAGCCTCCCGAAACGGCCGTTGCAATAGAACCGTGGTTCATCGGCGCGGCGAGTTCAAGAGCATTATCCAAACGTGTTCTTTCTTGAACTGCGTACAGTTTCTGTTCACGGACCAGGGACAATACAAACGTTCCCCGCCCCGGTCGCTGCAGGGGGAACGGCTCGCTTCGTCCTCGAACGATTAGCACGCCAAAGTCTCTAAGATGAGTCTGTTTGCGACTGTACGTTGCTCTTGCTTTGAGCCGATCTACGATTTCCCGTCCTTCTTCTGCTGCCATGTGGGAGTCACGAGCTGTGACCGTATACTCAAAACCTCCCCCCAGGCGTCCCTCGATGTGGGTTTGGTTTTCTCGAATCCATTCATTGACGTACTTCGCGGGTCTCCAGGCAGAATCAGAGTCCCGGTTGTGTTGGTCATTCGACACAGCCGCGAAGGGAATCAGCACGTCAAATGTCCGGGGAAGATTGCTACCAAGCAGCTTTTGCGCTTCTATCGACAGATCGGCCAGCGATAGAACCTGAAGGTTTTTCACCCAATGGTGCAGGAAACGCTGGCTGAATCCAGCGTCGAGAAGATGTGCACCCACAGCCCGAGCAAACCGTTCGGGAGAAGGTGGCCTGTTCTCATCTCGGGCAGCCAATTCCCAGCGGTTGAGATAACCATCATCAAGACGCGTGATGATTTCATTGAGCATCCTGTGATGCGCGTTGCCGTGCTTCAGCGTTGACCGGAGCACCCGTTGGAGCTGTTGCCTCAGCACCTTATCCCCCGCTCCCTGGTCGGGGCCCTGCAGTCGCTCCAAGTCTCTCGCTAGCCAGCTGAGAGTGCCAGGAGACAGCGTTTTGTGCTCCACCCACTCGACGGCGTCTGACAGCTCACGTAGTCCCAGAACAAGGCCACAGTCCCATAAACGCTGATGCCAAGGTGAGTTGACATCGAAGAAGTCATCAAGGCGAGCAAGCGCCAGAGCCAGGCCGTCCGGGCGGCCGGATGCTTGAGTAGTAGTCACGATTTGATCTTCGCTCACCTACAAGCGATACTTAAATCGCTGAAAGGCCCACATTCTAAAGTGAGGGACCCGCCGATCCTGTGGTTCGAGCCGCTCCCCACTTCACTTGAGGTATTGGGACCACCAATTATGGATGGTCCCAATACTTTTTAACGAGGTTTTCAATGACTGTGACTCTCTGGCCTTCAGACCATCGGGGATCACTGGCTGCCTTGGGGGTTATAGGACAAAACGTGTATAAATCCCGGGCGTGTTACGTGCGTCCTGCCCAGCCGACGCGGTGCCAGAGGCCTTCCTCTGGGCTTAGGCCGGTGCTGTAGAGCTCTGGTCCGAGTTCTCGATCATGCAGGGTTTGGGAGAGTCCTGTCGGATCTCGCGCACGACATCGCACACCTCGTTGCCGAGCGTCGCCTCGACGTGGCTTGGATGGAACCTGGCGGTAAAAAGTGCGGAGCATCGCCCGCTCACGAAAAAGAAGCGGCAGAACTGGGCGCCGCTCTCCTTATTCCTGCATCTGAGGCCAAGACCCACGCCGTGTATGGCAGAGACCCGCAAACTCTTGCGGAGCGCTTTGGCGTGAGTTTAGAGATGTCCACCTGGCGTATGGGGGTCTCAGGTGGATCGAAGATTCGTGAGCGCTGGTTGGCCAAGCAAGGCAGAACAAGAGCTTCATAGTCCCGTGGTTTTATGGCCGATAACAACGCATACGTCGTGTAGAGCCCGGCGTACTTCATCAGACGAACAAAGGCCGCAGCCCTAGCCAGGGCTGCGGGTGGAGTTTCTTGGTCAGACGCGTCGTCTCTGACGCTGAGCGGACGCGGCGGGAGGGCTGCAGATGCATCTGGCACGATGGCAAACCTACGCACCACCCAGGCACACAGGAATTAAGGCCAGTCAGGGCTTTCCCTCCTCATCCTCGGCTCAAATCCAGCGAAGGTAACTGCACGACTGAGACGAAGACCCCGCCACGCCATGCGGCGCAAACCTCAAGTGCACCACTCCTGGTATCCCAGACCCCCACCT
>NZ_LR732912.1:604830-605904 GCF_902506065.1 Arthrobacter sp. 9V | reverse complement strand
CTTCTTGTCCTTGTCGTCCTCGTCGTCCACGACCTCGGCGTCGACGATGTCCTCGTCGTCGGCCGGCTGCTCACCCGCGGGCTGCTCGCCACCGGCGGCGCCGGCTGCTGCGTCCTGCTGGCTGTAGATGGCCTGGCCGAGCTTGCCCTGCGACTCGTTGAGCTTGTCGAAGGCGGTCTTCACGGCGTCGTCGTCCTCGCCCGCAAGAGCGGACTTGAGCGCGTCGACATCGGCCTGCACCTCGGACTTGACGTCCGCGGGGAGCTTCTCGTCGTTCTCCTTGATGAGCTTCTCGATCGAGTAGACGAGCTGCTCGGCCTGGTTGCGACGCTCGTTGGCCTCGCGACGTGCCTTGTCCTCGGCGGCGTGCTCCTCGGCTTCGCGGACCATGCGCTCGATGTCCTCCTTCGGCAGCGACGAGCCGCCGGAGATGACCATCGACTGCTCCTTGCCGGTGCCCTTGTCCTTGGCGGACACGTGCACGATGCCGTTGGCGTCGATGTCGAAGGTGACCTCGACCTGCGGCACACCACGGGGAGCCGGGGCGATGCCGGTGAGCTCGAAGGTGCCGAGCGGCTTGTTGTCCCGGGTGAACTCGCGCTCGCCCTGGAAGACCTGGATGGCGACCGACGGCTGGTTGTCGTCAGCGGTCGTGAAGGTCTCGCTCCGCTTGGTCGGGATCGCGGTGTTGCGGTCGATGAGCTTCGTCATCAGGCCGCCCTTGGTCTCGATGCCGAGCGACAGCGGCGTGACGTCGATGAGCAGGACGTCCTTGCGCTCGCCCTTCAGCACACCGGCCTGCAGCGCGGCACCGACGGCGACGACCTCGTCCGGGTTGACGCCCTGGTTCGCGGACTTGCCACCGGTCAGCGACTTGACGACCTCGGCCACGGCGGGCATACGGGTCGAGCCACCGACGAGCACCACGTGCGCGATGTCGTTGACCGAGACACCGGCTTCCTTGATGACGTCGTTGAACGGCTTCGTGGTGCGGTCGAGCAGGTCGGAGGTCATCTGCTCGAACTGTGCGCGCGAGATGGTCTCGTCCAGGTTCAGCGGGCCCTCGGCGGTGAG
>NZ_LR732912.1:0-604772 GCF_902506065.1 Arthrobacter sp. 9V | reverse complement strand
CCCCCTTGACTCCCACCGCCACCTTCCCTAAACTTTTCATAAAGCAGAATCTAAATTCCACAAAGCGGAAACGAAGCCAAGAACCAGCAGGCCCAGCCAAGCACCCGGAAGATAGATCAAAGCCCCTCCTCGGAAGGACCTACGATGACGTACACAGTGAACTGCTCCATCCTCCTGACTGAACTGCCCTTGCTCGAGCGCCCCGCCGCCGCGAAGGCAGCCGGTTTTGACGCCGTCGAGTTCTGGTGGCCCTTCGATACCTCCGTCCCCAGCGACGCCCAAGTAACCGAATTCGAAAACGCCATCAAGGACGCCGGAGTTCAGCTCACGGGCCTGAACTTCAACGCCGGCAACATGCCCGGCGGCGATCGCGGCCTGGTTTCCTGGAAGGGACGTTGCTCCGAGTTCAAGGACAACATCGACGTCGTAGCCGGCATCGGTGAGCGCCTGGGCTGCAAAGCCTTCAACGCTCTCTACGGCAACCGCCAGGACGAGTTCACCCCTGAAGAGCAGGACGAACTCGCGGCCAAGAACCTCGCCGCAGCAGCAGAGGGCGTCGCCCGTATCGGCGGCACCGTCCTCCTCGAACCGGTCAGCGGCGCACCCAAGTACCCGCTCCTCACCGCCGAAGACGCACTCAAGGTCATCGCCCGCGTCAAGGCAGAATCCGGCGCACAGAACATCAAGCTCCTCGCCGACTTCTACCACTTGGCAGTCAACGGCGACGACGTCGAATCCGTCATCGAGAACCACGCCAAGGACTTCGGCCACATCCAGATCGCCGACAACCCCGGCCGCGGCGCTCCCGGAACCGGCACCCTCCCCCTCGGCGAATGGATCGCCCGCAGCCGCGAACTCGGCTACGACGGCTACATCGGCCTCGAGTACAAGGAACCGCAGGAATCGGCTTTCAGCTGGGCCATCCGCCAGCGCGCCAACGTCAACTAGCACCCAGCACACCTGAGCTAAAAAGACTTTCAGAAAGAGAACCACAATGAGCAACGTTGCAGTCATCGGACTCGGAATCATGGGCCTCCCCATGGCCATCAACCTCGTCAAGGCCGGCCACACGGTCACCGGTTTCAACCGCAGCCAGGACAAGATCGACAAGCTCGTCTCCGAAGGCGGCCAGGGTGCCAGCAGCATCGCGGACGCAGTCAAGGACGCCGACGTCGTCATCACCATGGTCCCGGACTCCCCCGATGTTGAGGGTGTAGTCAGCGGCAAGGACGGCGTCTTCGCCAACGCGAAGAAGGGCACCATCTGGATCGACGCTTCCAGCATCCGCCCGGACGTCGCCAAGCGCCTCTCGGACGACGCCGTAGCAGCTGGCATCCGCCCGCTCGACGCACCGGTTTCCGGTGGCGAACAGGGCGCTATCGACGCCGTGCTGTCCATCATGGTCGGCGGCTCCGCGGAGGACTTCGAGGCAGCACAGGATGTCCTCAACGCAGTGGGCAAAACCATCGTCCACGTCGGCCCGTCCGGCTCCGGCCAGACCGTCAAGGCAGCAAACCAGCTGATCGTGGCCGTCAACATCCAGGTCCTCGGCGAGGCCATCGCCTTCCTTGAGGCCTACGGCGTAGACACCGACGCAGCACTGAAGGTCCTCGGCGGCGGCTTGGCCGGCTCCAAGGTCCTGGACCAGAAGGGTCAGAAGATGCTGGACCGCAACTTCGACCCCGGCTTCCGCCTGGCCCTCCACCACAAGGACCTCGGCATCGTCACCTCCGCAGCCCGCGAAGCCAACGTCGCTGTCCCGCTCGGCGCAGTCGTCGCCCAGCTCGTCGCCGCAACCGTCAACCAGGGCGACGGCGGCCTCGACCACTCGGGCCTCTTCAAGCAGGTCCTCCAGCTCAGCGGCCGCAAGTAAGCCCAAAGGCACCAAGCAACACAAAGCAGGGAACCCGCCGTCGTACCTAAACGACGGCGGCTCCCTCACCACACCCAAAAACACCACAGACTTCGCCCGCAAGGGCAAAAAACAAGGAGTACACCATGGCAAAGATGCGCACCGTTGATGCGGCCGTAGCCATCCTGGAAAAGGAAGGCGCAACCGAAGCTTTCGGTCTGCCCGGCGCAGCGATCAACCCCTTCTATTCCGCAATGCGTGCCCACGGCGGCATCCGCCACACGCTGGCCCGCCACGTTGAGGGCGCCAGCCACATGGCTGACGGTTACAGCCGCGCAGCTGATGGCAACATCGGCATCTGCATCGGCACCTCGGGCCCCGCAGGCACGGACATGATCACTGGCCTGTACGCAGCCCAGGCCGATTCCATCCCCATGCTCTGCATCACCGGCCAGGCACCCGTTGCCAAGCTGCACAAGGAAGACTTCCAGGCTGTGGACATCGAGTCCATCGCCAAGCCGTTGACCAAGTTCGCCATGACCATCCTGGAACCGGGCCAGGTTCCCGGCGCGTTCCAGAAGGCGTTCCAGCTGATGCGTTCGGGTCGCCCGGGCCCGGTTCTGTTGGACCTGCCCATCGACGTTCAGATGGCCGAGATCGAGTTCGACATCGACGCTTACGAGCCCCTGCCGGTGGAGAAGCCCAAGGCTTCCCGCAAGCAGCTGGAAAAGGCTCTGGACATGCTGACCGCAGCCCAGCACCCGCTGATCGTTGCCGGTGGCGGCATCATCAACGCCGGCGCTTCGGCTCAGCTGGTTGAGTTGGCTGAGATCCTGAACGTTCCGGTTATCCCCACGCTGATGGGCTGGGGCACCATCCCGGACGATCACCAGCTGATGGCCGGCATGGTTGGCCTGCAGACCTCGCACCGCTACGGCAACGAGACGTTCCTGCAGAGCGACTTCGTGATCGGCATCGGCAACCGTTGGGCCAACCGCCACACCGGCGGCCTGGACACCTACACGGCCGGCCGTAAGTTCGTGCACATCGACATTGAGCCGACGCAGATCGGTCGCGTTTTCTCCCCGGACTTGGGCATCGCGTCCGACGCCGGTGCGGCGCTGGCTGGTCTGTTGGAGCTGGCTCGCGAACGCCAGGCTGCAAAGACCCTGCCGGACTACGCGGGCTGGGTTGCCGAGTGCCAGGAGCGCAAGGGCTCCCTGCACCGCAAGACCAACTTCGATAACGTGCCCATCAAGCCGCAGCGCGTGTACCAGGAGATGAACAAGGCCTTCGGCCGCGACACCACCTACGTGTCCACCATTGGCCTGTCGCAGATCGCCGGCGCGCAGATGCTGCACGTGTTCGGTGCCCGCAAGTGGATCAACGCAGGCCAGGCCGGCCCGCTGGGCTGGACCGCTCCCGCCGCATTGGGCGTTGTTCGTGGAACCCCGGACGCCACCGTTGTTGCCCTGTCCGGTGACTACGACTTCCAGTTCATGATTGAGGAACTGGCCGTTGGCGCACAGTTCAACCTGCCGTACATCCACGTTGTGGTGAACAACAGCTACCTGGGCCTGATCCGTCAGAGCCAGCGCGGCTTCAACATGGAACAGAACGTTTCTTTGGCCTTCGAGAACATCAACTCCCCGGAGACCAACGGCTACGGCGTGGACCACATCAAGGTTGCCGAGGGCTTGGGCTGCAAGGCTATCCGCGTTGAGGACCCCAACGATCTGCCGGCCGCTTTCGACAAGGCCAAGGCACTCATGGGCGAGTTCAAGGTTCCCGTGGTGGTTGAAGTAATCCTGGAAAAGATCACCAACATCTCCATGGGCGTTGAGATCAACGGCGTGAACGAGTTCGAAGAGCTGGCAGAGACTGCGGCGGACGCACCCACCGCGATCCTGACCAAGGCCTAGAGAAAAAAGTAAGGAGGCACCGGAATGCGTGTTGTCATCGCCCCGGACAAATTCAAGGGCTCGCTGTCCGCACCGGACGTAGCCAAGCACCTGGCAACAGGACTGCAGGCGGGGTTCGGCAAAGGCATTGAAGCAACACGCATTCCGGTGGCCGACGGCGGCGAAGGAACCATCGACGCCGCCATCGGCTCCGGCTTCACCCGCCGGACCACCACCGTCACCGGCCCGCTCGGCGAGCCAGTGAAGGCCGACTTCGCAGTGCGGGACCAGGAAGCTGTCATCGAAATGGCGGCAGCTTCCGGTCTCGCCCTCCTGCCGGACGGCCCCACGTCTGAAACAGCCAAGACGGCCACCAGCATCGGCACGGGTGAACTCATCCGCGCCGCGCTGGACCTCGGCTGCCGCAAGATCATCCTGGGTGTGGGCGGCAGCGCCAACACCGACGCCGGCGCGGGAGTCCTGCAGGGCCTCGGCGCCGTGTTCCTGGATAGGAACGGCAACGAGCTTCCCGGCGGCGGCGCCGCCTTGGCACAGCTGGATAGCATCGATTTCTCCAACTTCGACGTCCGCGTTGAGGCAACGGAGTTCGTGTTGGCGTCCGACGTCGACAATCCCCTTTTGGGGGCCAGCGGAGCCCCAGCCATCTTCGGTCCGCAGAAGGGCGCGACGCCGGACGACGTCGCCGAACTTGACGCTGCAGCAAGCCACTTCGTGGACGTGCTCGCAGCAACCACGGGCCAGCACGCCAAGTTTGCGGCCAAAGCAGAAGGCGCTGGAGCAGCAGGCGGCGTTGGCTACATTGCCATCGCGGCACTGAAGGCAGAGCGGCGGCCGGGCATCGACGTCGTGCTTGAATTCACTGAACTGGAGCACAGGCTCAAAGGTGCCGATCTGGTGATCACCGGAGAAGGCAGCCTGGACGAGCAAAGCCTGCTCGGCAAGACCCCCATGGGCGTCTCCCGCGCGGCGCAACGGAACGGGGTTCCCGTGATCGCAGTGTGCGGCCGGAGTACCCTGAGCCGTGAACAACTCACGGACGCCGGCTTCCACACGGTCCACGCACTGACCGATCTGGAAAAAGATGTCCAAAAATGTATCGCTGAAGCAGGTCCGTTGCTTGAACAATTAGGTAGGCACATAGGCGTGTACCTGGCGGAACGGACCGAAAACAAGGAGTACCTCAATGTCTGAAGCAATCGGCGCCTATGACCTCGTTATCCGGGGCCAGCGCATCCTGACCACCGCCGGGCTCGCAGCACGCGAAGTTGGCATCCGCGACGGCATCATCGTCGCAATCGAACCCCTGGGCAACGGCCTGACGGGCAACGAGGTCATCGAACTCGCAGACGACGAAACCCTCATCCCCGGCCTGGTGGACACCCACGTCCACGTCAACGAGCCCGGCCGCACCGAGTGGGAAGGCTTCGCCTCCGCCACCCGTGCCGCAGCCGCCGGCGGCGTGACCACCATCATCGACATGCCGCTGAACAGCATCCCGCCCACCACCAGCGTGGACGGTCTGGAGCAGAAGCGCGTTGTCGCCAAGGACCAGGCTTTTGTGGACGTCGGATTCTGGGGCGGTGCCATCCCCGGCAACAAGAGCGACCTCCGCCCGCTGCACGACGAAGGCGTTTTCGGCTTCAAATGCTTCCTCCTGCACTCCGGCGTGGACGAGTTCCCGCACCTGGACGCGGATGAGATGGAAGAGGACATGGCTGAGCTCAAGTCCTTCGACTCCCTCATGATCGTCCACGCTGAGGACTCCCACGCGATCGACCGCGCACCCCACCCCGGCGGCGACCACTACGAAACCTTCCTTGCCTCCCGCCCCCGCGGCGCCGAGAACAAGGCAATCGCCGAGGTCATCGAGCGAGCCCGCTGGACCGGCGCCCGCGCCCACATCCTGCACCTCTCTTCCTCGGACGCGCTGCCCATGATCGCCTCGGCAAAGCGCGACGGCGTCAACCTCACCGTTGAGACGTGCCCGCACTACCTGACACTCATGGCCGAAGAAATCCCCGACGGCGCCACGGCCTACAAGTGCTGCCCGCCCATCCGTGAGGCCTCCAACCGCGAGCTCCTCTGGAAGGGCCTGCAGGACGGCACCATCGACTGCATCGTCTCGGACCACTCCCCCTCCACACTGGATTTGAAGGACCTGGAGAACGGCGACTTCGCAGTAGCCTGGGGCGGCGTTTCCTCGCTGCAGCTGGGCCTGTCCTTGATCTGGACCGAAGCCCGCCACCGCGGCATCCCGCTGGAACAGGTGGTCTCCTGGATGGCTGAGAAGCCTGCTGCCCTGGCCCGTCTGCACAACAAGGGCCAGCTCGCCCTGGGCTACCACGCCGATTTCTCCATCTTCGCCCCGGACGAAGCGTTCGTCGTGGACGTTACCAAGCTCAAGCACAAGAACCCCATCACGCCGTACGACGGCCGTCCCTTGGCCGGCGTCGTCCGCAAGACCTACCTGCGCGGCACTCCCATCGACGGCCAGAACCCCGGCGGCAAGCTGCTCCGCCGCGGCAACGTTTAGGTCAACCGTCATGGCAGTCAATGCCTACGGGCCGCCGCCGTCGCGAGGAACTTCCGCGCGCCGGCCCGGCCTGACCGCGCACGGCCTGGCGCTTTGGGTCAACCCGGCCGAGGGCGACGAGATCGATCCTGCAGTCTGGGAGCGGGCGGCACGCCTTGTGCTGGCCCGCGCCATGAAACTTGCCCCGGAGGCGGAAGTCCGCATCTGGCCCGCCACCGGGGCAGAGCACTCCGGCGTCGGCGACACTTCCTGGGGCGGCACTCCGCAGGAAGCCGCCGACGCCGGTACCAACGGTTCGCTGTCGCTCGCCGATGCCCTCGCGGAGGCTCGTTCGGTAACCCGTGCGGAAGAGGCTGAGCGCGAAGCAGAGGGCGGCAGCACCGCCGTCGAGCCCGTAACGTTAGCCAGCCGCCGCAGCCAACTTGCGGTGGACCTCGCCGCTGAAGTAGTGCTGCTGGACGGCGAGCCGGTTTCCTTTACTGGCATGGAATACAAGCTGCTGCGCTACCTCGTGGTCAACTGCTCACGGGCCATCAGTCGTGAAGAATTGCAACGTTTTCTGGAGTCATTTGACCTCCCCGGCGCGGCATTTCGCTCGATCGACGTTTATGTTGGAAGGGTGCGGCGGAAGCTAGGCTCCGCCCGACACACCGTCGCCACCGTCCGTGGTGGCGGCTACCAGTTCGTGCCAGGCCCCTATGCCACGGTGCGCGGACCTGCGGAATACAGCATCTGATTTCGCTGTTCAGTTCTATAGACAATCCGCATTTT
The DNA here is from genome assembly GCF_902506065.1 of Arthrobacter sp. 9V. GTDB lineage: Bacteria > Actinomycetota > Actinomycetes > Actinomycetales > Micrococcaceae > Arthrobacter. The sequence continues at coordinate 597,694 of NZ_LR732912.1, read as the reverse complement.
TGATTGAAATGACCGCCGGTGCATACCGGTTGAACGTAAAGGATCGCCATGACCCAGAAACTCCTCGTCGGAACGCAAGCACCTGATTTCGCGCTTCTCGACGCCGACGGCACCAAGGTCTCGCTGTCCGATTACCGCGGACGCAACGTCATTGTGTACTTCTACCCCAAGGCAGCCACCCCCGGCTGCACCACTGAGGCTTGCGATTTCCGCGACAACCTCGCCAGCCTGCAGGGCAAGGGCTACGACGTCATCGGGATCTCCCCGGACGGCCCCGAGGACCTCGCGAAATTCACCGGTGAATTCGCGCTGACCTTCCCGCTGCTCTCCGACGAAGACCACAAGGTTGCCCTCGCGTACGGCGCTTGGGGCGAGAAGCTGGTTGACGGCGAGATCGTTGAAGGCCTGGTCCGCTCCACCGTTGTGCTGGACGGCGAAGGCACCGTGAAGCTCACCCAGTATCAGGTTTCCGCTCAGGGCCACGTCCAGGCGCTTAAGGAAGAGCTGGGCGTCTAGCCCTCGCTCACATCCCAAGTGCTTGAGCCGAACGCTCTTCCACATCCCTAGGGTTTGAGCGAATCCCTCTCTCACATAACTGCACAAAACGTGTAACGCCCGCTCACTTTTGTGAGCGGGCGTTTCATGTGTCGTGACTAAACGTGACAAATACCCAGCAGCATTAGTTAATGGAGCCATGGTCTCTCCCACGCCCGTGCGCCACGCTGTCGTCGTCGAAGACGACGCTGACATCCGCGGACTTCTTGTACTCGTCCTCGAGCAGCTCGACTTCGTGGTGACCGAAGCGCCCGACGGTCTCTCCGGCGTCGAAGCTGTCCGCAGAACCAACGCCGAATTGGTGACGCTGGACATCAACCTTCCGGACATCGATGGCATGGAAGTCTGCCGTCGCCTCCGCGAATTTTCTGACGCGTACATCCTCATGCTCACGGCCCGTGCCGATGAAATCGACAGGCTCAACGGCCTGGACACCGGCGCGGATGACTACATCAATAAGCCCTTCAGCCCCAAGGAACTCCAGGCCCGCATCCGCGCACTGTTCCGCCGCGCCCGCACGCCCGCCCCGGCAGCCGAGGACACCGGCCAGAGTGATGAACTCGCCCGGGCGGCAGTGGTGCAGCAGAGCCTCCTGCCGCGCGAAACGGTCCGCCTGGACGGTTACGACGTCGCTGGCGCCTTCCGTCCGTCGCGCAGCGTGGGCGGGGACTTCTACGACTGGTACCAGACCCGCGACGGCATGCACCTGACCTTCGCCGACGCCATGGGTAAGGGCATGGGCGCAGCACTCATTGCAGCAACGGTCCGCGCCGTGATGCGTTCCGTGGCGGACACCCCTGAGATCGATGCCGCGTTCGGCTCAGCCAGCGCCACCATTACCTCTGACCTGGACCAGTCCGGCTCCTTCGTCACCATGTTCCACGCAAGGCTGGACAGTGCCTCCGGGACCCTGAGCTACATCGACGCCGGACACGGCCTTGCGCTGCATGTTCCCGCCGAAGGGGAGGCACGGCGCTTGGTCTCCGCCGGACCGCCCGTCGGGATCCTGGAGGACCAACTGTGGCCTGCTTCGGAGCTGGAACTGGAACCGGGCGATTCCTTGGTGATCGTGAGCGACGGCGTGCTGGACGCCCACGCTTCCTTGGACGAATTCCAACGGAACGTGGAGAAGGTGGCGCGCAGCGGGGCTACCTCGGATGACGTGTGCGCCGCCCTGCTCGAGTTGGCACCGGCGTCCACGGCTGAAGATGACGTGACCGCCGTCGTCGTTCGCCGAAAACCAAACGCAGCATTGTAGACAGCAAAAAGGGGGGATTTTGTGACACGTTTCTGGACTCGGCTGATCGTTGTGCTGACGGTCATTCTGGGCGTCAATTATGTGGCGTGGCGCTGGATGGCCTCGCTGAACTGGGAAGCCTGGTGGATCGCCGTTCCTTTGGTGATCGCCGAGACGTACAGCCTGATTGACGTCATGCTTTTCGGACTGACGGTGTGGAACATCAAATTCCGCAAGCCTCCTCCCCCTGCCCCGGCCGATGCCACCGTGGACGTTTTCATCACCACGTACAACGAGCCGCTGGATCTGGTGATGACCACGGCCCTGGCCGCCAAGAACATCAGCTGGCCGCACAGCACTTGGATACTCGACGACGGCGACCGGCCAGAGATGCGCGAACTCGCCGAGTCGAACGGGATCGGTTACGTGACGCGAGGCGCGGAGTGGACGCCGGACATGCCGCGGCACGCCAAGGCGGGCAACCTGAACAACGCCCTCATGGTCACCTCGGGCGAATACCTGCTGATTCTCGACGCCGACCAGATCCCCGAGCCGGACATCCTGGACAAGACGCTGGGCTACTTCAACGACCACAAAGTGGCGTTGGTCCAGACCCCTCAGTACTTCATCAACGTCCCCGCCGACGATCCCCTGGGCAGCCAAGCTCCGCTGTTCTACGGCCCCATCCAGCAGGGCAAGGACGGCTGGAACGCGGCGTTCTTCTGCGGGTCCAACGCGATCCTCCGCCGGGAATCCCTCATGCAGCTGGGCCTGGTGGGCTACGTCAAAGCCACCGAGAAGAGCGTGCGGCGCGCCCTCGCCGCCTCCCGTACCGCCATCAAGAAGGCCCGCCGGTCACCCGAGGCCGAGAACCCTTTGGTGGAGCAGATGCTCAACGAGGTGGAAGCCGCTACCGAATCCGCGCAGAAGGAACTCGAAGCCGGGGCGTCCCTCAGCGAAATCACCTATCGGGTCCGCCGCCAAGTGGACGACGCCGTACGCACCCTCGTGGCCGCCGACTTCTCAGCGCTCCAATCGGACCTAGAAGAGATCGCCGCCATGGAGCTCGCCCACGTGGGCGAGTCGGGCGTGACCACTGTGGCGAGTGACGCCGTCGACCGCATGTCCGGACGCGACTGGTCCCCCCTGGGTGCGCTCGAATCGGTTCACGCCGTCCTCGACGCCATTTCCGTGGAACGCACCGACGAAGCCCAGCCCATCATGCCGCTGGCCACCATCTCCGTCACGGAGGATATGGCCACCGCCATGCGTCTGCACGGCTTGGGGTGGAAGAGCGTGTACCACCACGAAATCCTCGCCCTCGGCCTGGCCCCTGAGGACGTCAAGACCATGCTGACCCAGCGCCTCCGCTGGGCCCAAGGCACCATGCAGGTCCTCCTCCGCGAAAACCCGCTGGTTCAGCGTCGGCTCACCTGGGGCCAGCGCCTCATGTACTTCTCCACCATGTGGACCTACCTGAGCGGTTTCGCTGCCGTGGTCTATTTCGCAGCGCCCATCATCTACCTGACGCTGGGCATCCTCCCGGTGAACAGCATCAGCTTTGACTTCTTCATCCGCTTCATCCCGTTCATGGTGGTGAACCAACTGCTCTTCCTGGTGGCCGGGCACGGCATTCCCACCTGGCGCGGCCAGCAGTACAGCCTCGCGCTGTTCCCCACCTGGATCAAGGCGTGCACGACGGCGGCGCGGAACGTTTGGTTTGGCCGTCCCCTCGGATTTGCGGTCACCCCCAAGGCGCGGCAGAGCGGTGGGCCCAGTTGGAGCCTGATCCGTCCCCAGATCATTGTGGCGGTGCTGCTTGCGGTTGCACTGGTGGTTGGTCTTATCCGGCTTCTGGCAGGAATGTCCGAGCCCTTGGGCACACTGGTGAACGTGGCATGGGTTGCGTTCGACCTTGTGGTCCTGAGCGTTCTGGTCAAGGCAGTTTTGTACAAGGGTTTTGAGCCTGAAGTTGTTGGGCCGGAGCGCCCCGAGGAGAGGAATGCAGATGCAGTTTAGCTATGAGGTCAACGACTCCTACGCGGAGGTGAAGAGCGTGGGCCGTTTGAACATGGTGGCGGCGCCCAAGCTGCGCGAGGTAGTGAATGAGGTGGTGGCCGGTGGCTCCAGCCGTGTTGTGGTGAACCTGGCAGAGACGGACTTCATGGATTCTTCAGGGCTCGGTGCACTCATCGGCTGCCTCAAAGCTGCACGACAGGCAGGCGGTGACCTCCGGATCGCCGGAGTTCAGCCGCAGGTCAAAATGGTGCTGGAACTGACCAACATGGACAGGGTACTCACGGCCTACCCAACCGCCGAAGCCGCGTTCGGCGATGACTGAGGTCATCGCCCGCCGGGGTTTCCACGGGCCGTCCAATGAGGAAGCTATCGAAGCCATCCACAATGAGCTGGACGCCCTGTGGGACGACGCCTCCTTTGTGCCGGACATGGACCGGATGACCTTTGCTACGGCCGTCATCGAGGCCGCAGCGAACATCGTCCAGCATGCCCTTCCCGTGGCAGCGAAGCCTGTGGAGATCGACGTAGACATCAGCGTGCGGCCCTCCCGGCTCATTGCCCGGGTCAGTGCGCACAACGCCCGGGAGCCCTTCGCCGATGACATGCAGGCCTCCATGCCGGACGAGGATGCGGAGTCCGGGCGCGGGTTGGCACTCATCGAAGCCTTGGTGACCACAGTGACGTTCGAACGCCAGGATGGCACCAACACCTGGATCCTGACCCGCAACACCTGATCCTCGCTCACATCCCGCGCCCCTAAACCGAACCCTCGCTCACATCCCAAGCCCTTAAACCGAACCGTCGCTCACATCCCGCGCCCTTCCACGGTCTTGAAGAGCAACGGGGTGTTCTCCCCATCGCCAAGCGGAACGCAACGTGACAGCCTTCGGTGAGATCCGCCGTCGAGCATCAACTGAAACCGGGGAAGACATGAACCGCCGCACGTACCTCAAGCCTTGGGCACTGCTTGCTGCCCTCGCGGTGGTGACCGTTACTGCAGGTTGCAGCAACACCCCGGAAAAACCCAAACGGGAACCCAGCAAGGCGCCGGCCGTCACTGCGGAGCCCGCACCTGTGGCCGAAAGTGCGGCGAAGTACAACGCCCTCACCGCCGACCTCGTTGCTGCCTTGGAAGCGAAAATGCCGGACATCACCTGGGCCGTGGATGATCCGGCAAGTTTGAACCGCTCCAAAGACGGTACTTGCTTCCTTTCGCCAAGGAGTATGAAAAGCAACGCAGACATCGTGGAGCCCTCCAGACACTTTGAGGACGTTTTTGCCGTGTCGGATCCGGTCCTGGAGAAGCATGGCTTCCCTGCCTTTGACGGAACCGATCCCGTGCCAGGTGGATGGGTGGTCACGCGCAGTACGGACGCTGCGGGTGCCACGGTGACCATCGAATCGAAATTTCCGGCCTTCCTCAACGTCACCGTTCCGGTTAAGTCCGAGAACTGCGATACCACCGAAATTCCTCAGGGGGACAGATAAATGCCTGGATTTTATGGTGCGGATATTGCCCAGTTGCGGGCTCTCGCCAAGACGATGTCCCGGCATTCGGAACGGATGACCTCGCTGTCCATTGAACTGGGCAGCCTCATCAACAACGCGCCGTGGGATGGCCGCGACGCGGTGATGTTCCGCGCCTCCTGGGACTCTCAACACCGTCCCATGCTGAAAAAGATCTCCAGCGAGTTGGAGAACCAAGCCAAAGAGCTGACCCGCAATGCTGACGAGCAGGACAAGTCCAGCTCGGGGCCTTCGGGCTCCGATCGTTCCGGGCGGGGAGACTCGAACCCTCCCGGCGACCCCGGTCCGCTGGACCCGGACAAGCCCGACGTCGATGTGCCCGGCGATGTCCGCAACGACCCTAACGCCGGCGACCCCGGCGACATCAACCAGGGCCAGATTGGCGACTGCTGGCTCTTGGCTGGAATAGGCTCGGTGGCCCAGGTGCTGGAGCGGGAGGGCAAACTGGACGAATTCCTTGAAGAGCACATGCGTCCCGTAGGCGACCCGCCCACGCACTGGGTGGTCACGCTCTACGAAGACGGCGAACCCGTGGAAGTCACTGTGGAGGCCAAGTCGGTTGACGGCGGCGTCCGCGGCGCGGATGGCCAACCCAACTGGCTTTCCATCTACGAACGCGCGGCAGCTGAGCACCGCGGTGGGTCCTACGACGACATTGACGGCGGCTTCAGCAACGAAGCCATGGAACTGATGACCGGGCAGTCCGCCGACAAAGACGGCGAACTGAACTTTGATGACATCGAGGACAAACTCTCGGACGGCCAAGCTATTTCCGTAGGCACCGAGGACGTCAAGGACGACGATTTCGACTGGGTCTGGGAGTCCGACGAAGTCAACCGCACCGACGTCGTACCCAACCATGCGTATGTTGTGGTTGATGTAAAAACCAACGACGACGGCGGGAAGGTCATCGTCCTGGCCAACCCGTGGGGACCCTCCGGCGGCTATATGGAAGGCGACGACGACCTCAAGTCCGGCACGCTGGAACTGACCGAGGATGAGTACAAGGAAAACTTCGACTCCGTATACTCCGTGGACGTGAAATAAGGATGGCCGTGGAACAGCTCGTAACAGTCAAGCAAGGCATGCAGCCCACCTTCGACGGCGTCAAAGTGGGAGTAGTCAAGATCGGCATCGCCGACGGTGCTCCCGCCATCCAGTTCTGGATCCGGACCGCCGAACAGCAGCGCAAGCAGGCCTTCCGCGAGGGCCAGTCGGTCACCCTCCCGGGTGCCGGCTTGTTGACGGTCACCTCCATCCAGCCCGCCGAAGGCACCGCCGCCGCCTCCGCTACCTTGACGTACGACGCCGGTCACGTCACCGATTGAGCGCGTCGGCAGCGCGGGACGTGAGCGAGCGATGCGCCCAAGCACGCGGGATGTGAGCGAGCGATCCACCCAAGCACGCGGGACGTGAGCGAGCGATCCACCCAAGCACGCGGGACGTGAGCGAGGATCAGACTTTGGAGATGGCCTCTTTCAGCGCGCCCAGCACCAAGGTCACGGAAGCGGGGTTGGCGTTCGGGCCCATCATGCCGATGCGCCACACAGTGTCCGCGAACTCCCCCACCCCGGAGCCGATTTCCATACTGAAGTTCTCCAGGAGGTAAGCGCGGACGGCAACCGAGTTGACGCCGTCGGGCACTTTGACGGTGGTGAGGCTCGGCAGCCGGGAGCCTTCGGCGGCGAACAGTTCCAAGCCCATGTCCTGCAGCCCGTTCTGCAAAGCAGTGCCGGCCGCGAGATGCCGGGCCTGAACATTCTCCAAGCCCTCTGCGAGGATGCGGTCCAGAGCAGCTTCAAGGCCGGCGATCATGGTGACCGGTGCCGTGTGGTGGTACGTCCGGGCGCCGCTGGCCGCTCCGACGTACCCGCCGAGCAACCCGATATCGAGGTACCAGGAGCGCGGATCCTTGACGCGGCGTTCAAAGGCGCGATCGGACACTGTGAAGGGCGAAAGTCCCGGCGGGACACCCAAACATTTCTGCGTTCCGGCGTATCCGACGTCGATCCCCCAGTCGTCTGCCAACAATTCCAGTCCGCCGATGGAAGTGACGGCGTCGGTGATCAACAGTGCGTCGCCCTTGCCGGCACCCAACGCCGCGATATCGGAGAGCACGCCCACAGAAGTCTCGGCATGGACGGCGGCAATGACTTTGGGGTTAGGGTGCGCTGCGAGCACACGCTCGGCATCCACGGGCTGGCCCCATTCGTGATCGACCCGGACCACGGCGGCCCCGCAACGCCGCGCGACCTCGCACATCCGCGCCCCGAATAGTCCGTTGACAGCGATTACTGCCACGTCGCCGTCGGACACGGTGTTCACAAAGGCCGCTTCCATGCCGCCCGAACCGGTGGCACTCAACGGGAGTGTCCGCGCGTTGGACGTGCCCCACACAGTCCGGAGGCCCTCGCAGGTGTGGTCCAGCCGCTCGATGAACACAGGATCGAGGTGGCCGAGCACGGGGTAGGCCAGGGCGGCCATGGCTTCGGGGTAGCAGTTGCTCGGGCCAGGGCCGAACAGGAACCTGGACGTCAGTATGTGCTGCATATGCGAACTCCTTCAGCTGGTTGAGGTCATTCTGCCCCACCCGGCTGGGTGGAGCGAACCAAACGCGCGCCGGGGTCCTGCTTCCGGCGGCGCTCCATTCCCCAGACGGCAAGCGCGAGAAGCGCGAACCCTGCTCCCAGAACGCTGGCACCGGTCCAGCCCCAAGCGTCGAACACGGGCGTCACAGCCGCAGCTCCCAAGGCGCTGCCCACCGAGTAGAACACCATGTAGCTGCCGATGATGCTGCTGGCCGACTCTGCGGCGCCTGCCACAATCATGGTTTGGCTGCTGACATGGACAGATTGCACCGCGGCGTCCAGCACGATGATGCCGGCGATGAACCAGAGCAGGGACCAGCTTCCCAAGGACAGCGCGAGCCACGAGACTAGGAGCGCCATCAAACTGATGCCCGTGACCCGTTGTCCCCATCCGCGATCGGCCGCAGCACCAGCCTTGGACGCCGCCAATATGCCTACGAGGCCAGCCAGCCCGAAAAGTCCGATCACGCCCGGGGGAAGGTTCCACGCGGGACCGCTGAGCAACAAAGACATGCCGTTCCACAGCACCCCAAAAGACGCAAACAGCAGCATGGTGATGAGCGCCCGTGTCCGGAAAAGGGGGTTACGCCGCGTTAGGACGACTACGGAGGAAACGGCCGGCCAATACCTGGTCGGTCCTCTTCCGGACTGCTCCTTTGGAAGGGCGAGGAGGACTGACAGCGACAGAACCACAGCAGCAGCCGCAGCGAAAACATAAACAGACCTCCATCCCCACAGCTCGGTCATCCCGCCCGCCACGGTCCGGGCAAGGATGAGGCCACTCACGACGCCGGCAGTGACGGTACCGATGTTTCCGCCCCTTTTGTCCGGGGTACTGGATGCTGCCGTGTACGCCACGATGGTTTGCACCACGGATGAGGCCAACCCCAGGATGGCGAAGGCTAGCAGCAAGGCCGCTTGGGACAAAGCAAGGGTCACGGCACCAGCGCCCACCGCGCTGGCTCCTACTTGGACGCTGATGAGAGCGCGGCGGTCCACTATGTCCCCCAGTGGCACCAGGAAAACCAATCCCAGCAGATACCCGGCTTGGGATGACGCCACGACCCACCCGATGTGAGCCAAGGAGATACCCAAGTCCGTCCCCATGCTCTCCAATAGCGGCTGCCCGTAGTAGATGTTGGACACCATGAACCCGGCCACGACGGCGAGCAGAAGGAGTAAGCCACGGCTCACTCCCGGAGGCGATCCGGTCAGCTGGTCGCTGCTCATCATTGTGGCCTCCGAAGTATGGTTTCAATATGCAACCATTTGACCCTATGGCAGAATGGTTGCATGTTGCAACCAAGCGCGCCGGAGTGGACCGATTCCGAATGCCCCGTAGCGAGGACCGCGGACCTTGTGGGTGACAAGTGGATCCTGCTGATCATCCGCGACTCCTTGGACGGCAAGCATCGCTTCTCGGAATATGAACGGTCGCTGGGAGTGGCGAAGAACATCCTTTCGGACCGCCTTCGACTGCTCGTGGAGAGGGGGATTCTGATCCGAATAGCCAATGACCGAGGCACTCGCAGCGAATATCAGCTCACCAGCGCGGGACGTGACCTTTTCACCCTGATCCTCAGCCTCCGGCAGTGGGGTGAACGCAACGCCTTTGGCGCCGACGAAGCTCACTCCACGCTCGTGGACCCCGCTACAGGCGAGCCGGTCCCCAGACTCCGCGCACTCCGGGAAAACGGCGCAGAGCTCACGCCGGAAACGACCCACCTGGTCAAGACCGCCGAATCACAGCAGTAAAGACCAGCACCAGGGCCCCCCAGCCCAAAATGCTAAGGTTACTCACCAATACTGAGGCCGCCACGGATAGGGGACGAGAGTGACGACTGAAGGAAAAGGGGCGCCCGAGCAAGGCGTCACCGGCGAAGTCAGCCAGGACCGGTTCGTTGCCGGGCAGGACCTGACGCGATGGAAAACGCCTGTTGGCCGGGTGCTGGCCGGAGCTGCTGAAAAAGTCACCTCTCTGTTGGGCCCTTATGCCGCACTGATCATCACCCTGATTGTGGGGCTCGCCGTTGCCTTGTCACTGGCTTGGGTATTTGGGGAAGTGTACGAATCCGTCACTGAGGCCGACGGCGTGGCGGGCCTGGACGATCCAGTACTGGCAGCAGCCAAAACATTACGCTCCCCCGCCTTGGACTTTGCCGCCACGGCGTATACCAATGTTGGCGGCACCGTGGGCATGCCCCTCATCGCCGTTGGCATCATGATTTTCCTCGCCACGCGGCGGAGGTCATGGACTCCGGTCATCCTGATGCTCGCTGCTGGACTGGGGTCGCTGCTGATCACCATTCTGGGTAAGCCGCTCTTCGGCCGAGCCCGCCCGGATCTTGCCGACGCCATCCCACCCTACGAACACTCGGCATCATTCCCCAGCGGCCATTCACTGAACTCGATGGTGATCGCCGGAATTGTGGCGTATCTGATCATCCTGAGGCTCAAGACCACCAAGGCCAGGGTCATCACGGTGCTCCTGGCGGCAGCGTTCGCCTTCACCATGGGCCTGAGCCGGGTATATTTGGGCCACCACTGGCTCACGGACGTCCTGGCCGCCTGGGCTATTGGCATCGCTTGGCTGGCATTGGTCATCACGGCCCATCGCCTGTACCTCACTGTAAGAACACGCCGCCATAGAGTGGCCACAGAGGGGTAGTCTCTTGACACCGGACCGCTCACTCGGCTTAACTGAATTACGTATGCTGAAATAACAGTTCCATGATGCGGAAGCTTGAAGCACGGGCTTCCTCCTGCACCAACAGGAGTTCCGCATAGCCCACACCATGGATGCCAGCATTTTGCATGAGGATGACACAAGCATGGAGCTTGCAGTATTCAACAGTGTTGACCGGGAAGAGGCCGTCAGGACCCTCACCCCTTGCCTGGACATCAGCCGCTGGGTTGAAACCATCGTGGACGCCCGCCCCTACGCCAGCGTTGACGAACTCCTGGGGCAAGCCCAGCGTGCCGCCGAGCCGTTCACGGCGGCCGAGGTGGAGTCCGCTATGGCGCACCACCCCCGGATCGGCGAACGACCCAAAGCCCAAACCACAGAGGCGGCCATGTCTCGTTCCGAGCAGGCAGGAGTGGACCCCGGCGATAGCGCCACCACCACCGCACTTGCCGAGGGAAACCGGGCCTACGAGGAAAAATTCGACAGGGTCTTCCTGATTCGCGCTGCCGGTCGCAGCGCACGGGAAATGCTCAGCGCCCTCCAGGAACGCCTCACCCACACCCCCGAAGAAGAAGACACAATCGTGGCCGGCCAGCTGCGGGAGATCGCACTGCTGCGCCTCTCCGGACTGATCAGCGAAGGAGTCAACGCATGAGCGTTTCACAAGTCACTACCCACATCCTGGACACCGGTTCCGGACGCCCGGCGGCGGGTGTCGCCGTCGTACTTTACGTCCGCGAAGGCGACGACTGGGCCCTGGTGGCGAAGGGCGAAACCGACGCCGACGGCCGCATCAAGACCCTCGGTCCGGAACGGATTCCCGGCGGCGCTTACCGCCTGAACTTCGCCACGGGCGCATATTACGAAGGCCTCGGCACCGAGACGTTCTTCCCGGAAGTCGACCTGAACTTCACAGTTTCCGACGCCGGCGAGCACTATCACGTGCCGCTCCTGCTGAGCCCGTTCGCGTTCTCAACGTACCGCGGCAGCTAACGCACCCCGCCGAGTTGCCAGTTAAACCCCATGTTTCCCTAAAACATGGGGTTTAACTGGCACTTGGGCGGGGAACGGTACGCTTGAAGGCATGGCTTCAGAGGACACCACCCCCAACTCCGCCCGCCGCGAGATCACGGTTCGCCGGGCACCCAAGTTTGTACCCTTCATGATTTTGGGAGCCGTGGTTGGCGCAATCGTGGCCGCAATCATCGCTTACGGTCGCCAAGCCGACCCCGCTTTCGACGCCGGCACCGTGTTCGGCTTCTTCCTGATCGTCTGTGCAGGCGGCGGCGTCATTCTCTTCTCGATCCTCGCCCTCATCCTGGACCGGATCAGCGTCAAGCGCACCCAGCGCGCCGTGGTGGAGCCCGTTCCGGATTCGGTTCCTGACGAAGGACCAGAGCACGACGACGTCCGCTAAGTCGGGCGGTCGGCCCGCCTCTTCACGGGATTAACTCCGGCGGCGAGTGTGAGACACACCGCATTTTCGCGGTAACACGCCAGTTCTTCGCCCATTCCGGGGGTCACATAGCCCGCAGGGGAACGTACCACGCCTACATCATGAGACAATCGACCAGTGGCACGTGGCGACGGAAAACTTTCTCATGATCTTCTCCCCGGCGAAAAAGGCCCTCAGGACGCTTGTGGCGTCTTTGGGGTTTGGGCTCCCGGTGAAGAAGTAGCAAAACTCACCTATTACGGGCTGTATGCGCTGCAGCACCGCGGACAAGAATCGGCTGGTATAGCTACCAGTGACGGCAAGCGCATCAATGTCTATAAGGACATGGGCCTTGTGTCCCAGGTCTTCGATGAGACAACCCTGAACACCCTTACCGGGCACCTGGCCGTTGGCCACTGCCGGTACTCCACCACCGGTGCAAGCCACTGGGCCAATGCGCAGCCAACCCTGGGTGCAACAGCAACCGGCACGGTTGCCTTGGCTCACAACGGCAACCTGACCAACACCGCTGAGCTCCGGGAAATGATCCTTGAGCGCAACGATGGCCAGCTGACCGGTGAAATGAAGCAGGGCAATACCTCGGACACCGCCCTGGTGACCGCTCTCCTTGAGGGCGAAGAGGGAAAGACCCTGGAGCAGACCGCTCTGGAGCTGCTGCCCAAGATCAAGGGTGGCTTCTGCTTCGTCTTCATGGATGAAGGAACCCTCTACGCCGCCCGCGATACTTACGGCATCCGTCCGCTGTGTCTGGGCCGTTTGGAGCGCGGCTGGGTTGTGGCCTCCGAGCAAGCCGGCCTGGCCACCGTTGGCGCCAGCTTCATCCGCGAGATCGAGCCCGGCGAGTTCATTGCAATCGACGAGGACGGCGTTCGTTCACAGCGCTTCGCCGAGGCAACTCCTGCCGGCTGCGTCTTCGAATACGTCTACCTCGCCCGCCCGGATGCTGCCATTGCCGGCCGCTCCGTGTACGAGGCCCGCGTGGAAATGGGCCGCCAGTTGGCCCGCGAAAACACGCACGAGGCCGACCTCGTTATCCCGGTTCCCGAATCCGGTACGCCCGCCGCTGTTGGCTATGCAGAACAGTCCGGCATCCCGTTCGCCCATGGTTTCGTCAAGAACGCCTACGTCGGCCGCACGTTCATTCAGCCTTCGCAGACACTGCGCCAGCTGGGTATCAGGCTCAAGCTCAACGCTTTGGAATCGGTAATCCGGGGCAAGCGTATTGTTGTGGTGGATGACTCGATCGTCCGCGGCAACACCCAGCGTGCCATTGTTCGGATGCTCCGCGAAGCCGGTGCCGCAGCTGTGCACGTGAAGATTTCCTCTCCCCCGGTTCAATGGCCCTGTTTCTACGGCATCGATTTCGCGTCCCGCGCGGAACTGATCGCCAACGGCGCCACCATCGAGGAAATCTCCACGGCAATCGGTGCTGACTCGTTGGCCTACATCTCCGAAGACGGCATGATCGGCGCTACCCAGCAGCCGCGCGAACGCCTCTGCACCGCCTGCTTCACTGGCAAGTACCCCATCGAGCTGCCGCACGCGGACAAGCTGGGCAAGAACCTGCTGGAGCGCACCGACCTCGGTGGCCTGCCTTCTGCCTCCGAAGCTGACTCCGTGGATGATTCCGAGGACCCTGCCGAGAAGCCCGGCGCAACGGGTTGCGACCCCGGACCCGACGCCGAATTTGAAAACCTCCTTACCGACGCTGATCGTTTGACCGACGCCGACAAGAAAGAGTCTGTATGAGCTCCGCAACACCCGCCGCTGAGAATAACTCCGGTATCACCTACGCCTCTGCGGGTGTGGACGTCGAAGCGGGAGACCGCGCAGTCGAACTCATGAAGGGCGCCATCAAGGCGACGCACAACTCCTCGGTGATTGGCGGCGTCGGCGGATTCGCCGGCCTGTACGACGTCTCACAGCTGCTGACCTACAAGAAGCCGTTGCTGGCAACGTCCACGGACGGTGTTGGAACCAAGGTTGCCATTGCGCAGGCCATGGACATCCACGACACCATCGGTTTTGACCTGGTTGGCATGGTGGTGGATGACATCGTTGTGGTGGGTGCTGAGCCGCTCTACATGACCGACTACATCGCTTGCGGCAAGGTTGTCCCGGAACGCATCGCTGACATCGTCCGCGGCATCGCAGCTGCCTGCTCCGTGGCCGGCACCGCCCTGGTGGGTGGCGAAACCGCTGAGCACCCGGGCCTCCTGGGCGAGCACGAATACGATGTTGCAGGTGCCGCTACAGGCATCGTCGAGGCCGACGCCCTGCTCGGCCCGGACCGCGTCCGCGCCGGCGACGTCGTGATCGGCATGGCATCCTCCGGCCTGCACTCCAACGGCTACTCGCTGGTCCGCCGAGTCATCAACCACGCCGGTTGGGCACTGGACCGTCAGGTATCCGAGCTCGGACGCACCCTGGGTGAAGAGCTCCTGGAGCCCACCCGCGTTTACGCAGCCGACTGCCTCGACCTCGCCCGCACCTTCCCCGTACACTCCGCCAACGCAGTTCATGGCTTCAGCCACGTCACCGGTGGTGGCCTGGCCGCCAACCTGGCCCGCGTCCTCCCGCAGGGCCTCGTGGCCACGGTTGACCGCAACACCTGGGAACTGCCGGCCATCTTCAAGCTGGTCTCCGAGCTTGGCAACGTTCCGCTGGCCGACCTCGAGCGAACGCTCAACCTCGGCGTAGGCATGGTTGCCATTGTTTCCGCCGAAGCAGCAGACGCTGCAGTGGCCCGCCTCAACGACCGCGGCCTGCCGTCCTGGGTCATGGGTACCGTTTCGGCTGACAGCGACTCGATCGACAAGACCGGCCCGGACTACGTCCAGGGTGCCAAGGGCGTCGACGGCGGCGCTGTACGTTTGGTGAACGCCTACGCCTAAGCGATTTATCGCCTTGTAGAGAGAGCGCCTTGTAGAGACAGCGGCTTGTAAAGAGAGCGGCTTGTAAAGAGAGCGGCTTGTAAAGAGAGCGGCTTGTAAAGAGAGCGGCCGGGCAGTCAACAACTGCCCGGCCGCTCTTTTGCTTCTCCTATACCCGTCTAGGTAGCAGATCAGGCCGTTCTCAGCGCTCATAACGACCTGATCTGCGACCCAGTTGGGTTCTTAGACCTGGATCAGGCTCAAGACCCCGCCCTGCGGATCCTGGATGGTGGCGAGGGATCCTGTTTCGGGTTTGTCCTCCGGCTCCACCAAAAGCCCGCCTCCCGCGGCAACTGCGGCTTCCGCGGCTTTGCTCAGATCCGCTACACCAAAGTAAATCTGCCAGCCGGCGTCATCACCTTCACCGGCAGGAACAACGCCGGCCACCTCGTCACCATTGACCATCAGCGTGCTGTAGCTGCCGCCGTCGTCTTGGGGATATTCGGTGACTTCATGCCTGAAAAGCTGCTGGAAAAATGCGACGGCGGCTTGCGGCTCAGGCGTCAACAACTCCGCCCACGCCAGCGCGCCGGGCTCATTGAACAAGTGAGTACCCACATGTGTGCCTGCTTGCCAGATACCGGTGGTTCCGCCGCCCGGTGGCTCAATAAACGCCAGGACGCCCGTATCCGCCACAGCCTCGGGACCAAACTGTAGCTTCCCGCCTGCCTGGACCGCTTCCTCGGCGATTTCCTCGGTGTCAGTGGCCGAGATGTAGATGTTCCACTGGCCATGCGTTCCTGCGACCTCCTGCATGGGATTCTGCGGGGCGATCACGGCCACCAGCTGATCCTTGACGAACGCCTGCGCATAGCTGCGGCCGTCCGGCGTGGGCAGGTCCTTGAAGGTCCAGCCGAACACCCGCCCATAGAAGGTCTTGGCTGCCGCGACGTCCCTCGTCTGGAGGTCCGCCCAGCACGGCTCGCCACTGGAATAGTGCTTGCGTGAAGTCATGCTGCCAAGCCTGTCATGATGCTGAACGCCGCGCCTGCCGGGTCCATGAGCACTGCCATCCGTCCAACCCCGGGCACATGGAAAGCTGGGGCGATCACGTGGCTACCCAACTCAACGGCCTGCTCCACCGAGGCATCAATGTCCACCACGTTGAAGTACGTCATCCAGAACGGCGACAGCCCTTCAATAGGCAACGTGAGCGCCCCGGCGACTCGCCTCCCATTCACCAGCAGGCTCGTGTACTCCTGCAAGTCACCGGCTGGCTCGGTTTCACTGCTGCAGCCGGTCACGGCCTCATAGAACGCCACGGCCTTAGGGACGTCGTTCGTCTGCAGTTCATTCCAGATCATGGCCCCTGGTTCGTTCACCAGGCCCGACCCCGGATGGTTGCCGGCCTCCCAGAAAGCAATCTGCGCTCCGGTGGGATCTGTGGCGAAGAACATACGCCCGCTGCCGTTTGGGACGGAGTCAGGAGGGGAAAGGAGGGTTCCGCCAGCGGCTTCCACACGCCGGGCAGCCTCGTCCGCGGAATCCACAGCCAGGTAATTTGCCCAATATGACGGCATTCCCGGCGGAGAATCCGGTAACTGCTGCATCATTCCCGCGACGTAGCGGCCCTTTAGTTTGGCCATGTAATACGTCATGCCATTTCCGGCGTCCATGGCCTCCAGCTCCCACCCGAAGAGGTCGCTGTAGAACTTCCTGGAAACATCAATGTCGGTGGAGGACAGGTCCACCCAACACGGTGTTCCCTGCTGATAACTCTCGACCTCCGGCATGGTGACCCTTTCGATGCGCCCGGACTCCAGCCTACGCAAAAAAGGGCCCTCAGGGTACGCCAATGAAAGGCGTGGCCTGAAGGCCCTTTTCAAAAGATATACGGCATCCGGAAATGCGCGATGACCTAATGTACGACGGCGGTCCGCAACTCAGCGCCCAGGGCACCTGTTGGTTGCGACAGCTATCCGATCCGACGGGTGTCTACCTCGTCGTCGTCATCTTCCGCGTACTTATCCTCGTAGGCCGAATAGTCCGGCTCCGGGGGATCGTCGGGGAAGTGGCTCTTTACACGACTGGACGGACCCGTGAGCTCCCGCTCAAGTGCCGAATAGTCAGTGTTCGGGGAGTAGTACTTAATATCCCGAGCCTGCTTGGTAGCTTTTGCCTTTTGACGGCCGCGCCCCATGGCGTGACCCCCTTTTGTACTTGGACCGGAGGTGGTCACCTTGGCTATCGGTGAGGCCCCGGAATGTTTGGTCAATTTGTCGTATGTCTAGATTACATGCTTTCGAGGGTGCCTGCGCGCCACCCGGGCCCCGCGTCCGGGCCGACTACAGTCGAAACCACGCCTTTACACCTCCAAGAGAGGCGAAAATTGGGTAGAGTCTGCCTCAATGCGGCTCCACAGCAGGAAGGCACACCCCGGAATATGAGCCAGGACAACACTTCACCCCGCGATGGTTCTCCACGCGAACAAGGCGAGGATGGAGGACCTTCCGCGCCCCAAACGCCGCCCTCACCGGGCCAACAACCGTCGGCAGCTCCTTGGACGCCGCCCTCAGGCCTGCAACCGGACCCCGCACCTGACTTGGACCCCGACTTTGTCCCAAACCCGGCAGACCAGCCTGACCCCGCGCTGCCACCTGCGGAAGCTGGGCAAAGCCAGAAAACTGATGCACCCATTTTCGCCGGGCCGCAACCTTACGCGGGGCAGCAACCGTTCGCCGGGCAGCAGCCCTACGCGGGGCAGCAACCTTACGCGGGGCAGCAACCGTTCGCGGGGCAGCAGCCCTACGCCGGCCAGCAACCTTATGCCGGGCAGCAGCCCTATCCTGGCCAGGAATGGCCGCCGGCGCCCAACGGGCAGCCGGAACCTCACGGGGATCCGGTCAAGCGGCAGCGGTGGGTCATTGGCGGAATCGTTGTTGGCGTTCTGATACTCATTGGCGTTGTGATCTGGGTCCTGCTCAATCTGCTGGGGACCCGACCTGAAGCATCGGTGTCCTCGCCCAGCGCAGCACCCACAGCCGGTCCCCTCCCCCGCGATGCGGAAGCCAAGGATTTCCAGGTGGGCGACTGCTTCTCCGATTTTGATGCCAATTCCTCAAAAGCCAGAGCGGTGGCTTGCGATACTGAGCACTCGGCCCAACTCGGCGCCGTTTTCAGCTACGCGGCCGACGAGTCCTTCCCCGGAACCAACGCTCTGAGGGATAAAGGACGCGAGGTCTGCAAGGACGTGAAGCTCAACGAGGCGGCCGACAATTACGTGCTGCTCCAGCAGAACGTCTACCCGAGCACCACCAGTTGGGATCGGGGCGACCGCCGCGTTGATTGCTTCATCGTGGTGGATTCAGGCAACACCATCAAGGAAGATCTCCTCAAGAAGTAGCCTGCTATCCCTGCTTCCTGCGGACCGTGAGGCCCGTTCCTGCGGGAGTGCCGCCGTCGGGACCCGTGAGGGCTTCAAAGCCCTCAACGGTGAGTTCGTCGAGGTCAGCGGCGGTGTCCACCAGCACGGTGTCGCCGTCCATGATCTCGCCGGCAAGGATCTCCTTGGCCAGACGGTCGCCGATTTCACGCTGGACAAGCCGGCGTAGGGGTCGCGCGCCGTAAGCGGGGTCGAAGCCGGACATCGCCAACCATGCACGGGCTCCGTCGGTGACTTCGAGGCTGAGCCTACGATCCCGGAGCCGGTTGCTCAGCTCGGCGACGTGTAGCTCCACAATCCTGGCAAGTTCCTCCACAGACAACGGGTCGAACAGGACGATCTCATCCAGACGGTTCAGGAACTCGGGCTTGAACGATGCCTGCACCACGG
This sequence comes from Arthrobacter sp. 9V, assembly GCF_902506065.1. GTDB lineage: Bacteria > Actinomycetota > Actinomycetes > Actinomycetales > Micrococcaceae > Arthrobacter. The sequence goes on along the minus strand of NZ_LR732912.1, from coordinate 578,921 downwards.
CCATCACAGCGTCCCGTTTGGCTCTTGCATCCAAGGACTGATCCACAAGGAACTGACTTCCGGAGTTGGAGGTCAGCACCAAGATGGTGTTGCGGAAGTCCACGGTGCGGCCCTGGCCGTCCGTGAGGCGCCCATCATCCAGGACCTGCAGGAGGATATCGAAGACCTCAGGGTGGGCCTTCTCCACCTCGTCCAGAAGCACAACAGAGTAGGGCCTGCGACGGACAGCCTCTGTCAGTTGGCCGCCTTCTTCGTAGCCGACGTATCCCGGAGGGGCACCCACCAGGCGGGCCACCGAGTGCTTCTCACCGTATTCGGACATATCGATCCGGATCATGGCGCGTTCGTCGTCAAAGAGGAAGTCTGCCAAGGCCTTGGCCAGCTCCGTCTTTCCCACACCCGTGGGCCCAAGGAACAGGAACGAACCAGTGGGACGGTTGGGATCGCTGATGCCGGCTCGGGCACGGCGCACGGCGTCGGACACAGCCTGGACGGCTTTAGTCTGGCCGATCAGGCGCTTACCGAGCTCCTCTTCCATATGCAGCAGTTTCTGCGACTCGCCTTGGAGCATGCGGCCTGCCGGAATGCCCGTCCACGCCGAGATAACCTCCGCGATGTCATCCGCAGTGACGTCCTCCGCAACCATCAATTCCGGTTTTGAATCACTCCGGGCTGATTCCTCTTCAGCGGCAGCGCTCAACTCACGCTCCAGCGCCGGCAGCTCGCCGTAGAGAATGCGCGACGCCGATTCGAGGTCGCCTTCGCGTTGGGACTTGTCCGCAGCGGAACGCAGCTCGTCGATCTTCGCCTTGAGATCACCTACCCGGTTGAGACCGGCTTTCTCGGCTTCCCAACGCGCGTTCAGGGCGCTCAGTTCTTCGTTCTTGTCGGCTTTGTCCGCACGAAGCGCTGCGAGCCGTTCCACCGAGGCAGGATCCGTCTCACCTTGCAGGGCCAGTTCCTCCATGGTCAAGCGGTCCACGGCGCGGCGGAGTTGGTCGATTTCTTCCGGCGCGGAGTCAATCTCCATGCGCAGCCGGGACGCGGCCTCGTCAACAAGGTCAATGGCCTTATCCGGAAGCTGCCTGCCGGAGATGTACCGGTTGGACAGTGTTGCAGCTGCCACCAAAGCGGAGTCCGCAATGGCTACCTTGTGATGTGCCTCGTACCGCTCCTTGAGGCCACGGAGGATACCGATGGTGTCCTCAACGCTGGGCTCCCCGACGTAGACCTGCTGGAAACGCCGTTCCAGGGCAGGGTCCTTTTCAATGTTTTCGCGGTACTCATCCAAGGTGGTGGCACCGATCAGACGCAGCTCACCGCGGGCCAGCATGGGCTTGAGCATGTTTCCGGCGTCCATGGCACTTTCACCCGTGGCACCGGCACCCACCACAGTGTGGATTTCATCGATGAACGTGACAATTTGGCCGTTGGAGTTCTTGATTTCCTCCAGGACAGCCTTCAGACGCTCCTCGAACTCGCCACGGTACTTGGCACCTGCCACCATGGACGCAAGGTCCAAGGCGATGAGGGTTTTGCCACGCAGGCTTTCCGGAACGTCTCCGGCCACCATGCGCTGGGCAAGGCCTTCGACGACGGCAGTCTTGCCAACGCCCGGTTCACCGATCAGCACAGGGTTGTTCTTGGTGCGGCGGCTCAAGACCTGGACGACGCGGCGGATTTCGCTGTCACGGCCGATCACGGGATCCAGCTTGCCGGACCGCGCCACGGCAGTGAGGTCCGTACCGAACTTCTCCAGGGCCTGGAAAGTGTTCTCCGGATCCGGGGAATTGACGTTCCTGTCCCCACGGACACCGGGCAAGGCAGCGAGCAGCGCCTCATGGGAGGCTCCGGCGTCGCGCATCAATTTTCCCACGGCGTCACTTCCGGCCGAGAGTCCCAGCAGCAAGTGCTCTGTGGAAACAAAAGAGTCCCCGAGTTTATCGGCCTCGTTTTGGGCAGCCTGAATGGCCTGCATGGACTGGCGGGACAACTGCGCCTGCTGCACCGAGCTGCCCGAGGATGAGGGCAATGACTTGATGGCGGAGCTGGCTTGGACACTCACCGCGTCAGGGTCCGCGCCGGTGGCGCGCAGCAGTGCCACAGCAACGCCCTCGCGCTGATCCATGAGGGCCTTCAAGAGGTGGGCAGGCTCAAGCTGCGGGTTGCCCGCAGTTGAGGCGTTCATGGCGGCCGCAGAAAGGGCCTCCTGGCTTTTGGTGGTGAATTTGACGTCCAAAGAGTGCTCCCTTTCTGGAGTGATGCCTATGTGTACAAAGTTGAGTCTACTACGCTCAACTTTGCTTTGGGGTCCACTGCGTTCCATGTTTGCCCACGGCGAAACTGCTGTCCAGACAAATCCACTTCTATGTGCAAAATGGCGAACGCGGTGATGATCCCGCATCCGTTCGCGCCCTTCGCACCGGTGGGAACGGGAGCAGATGGGGGGAAGTGTTGCATGCCGTTTACGGCACAAAAAACACCCGTAGGCTGAGGCCATGGACACAATCTCCAGCGTGGATGAACTCGAAGAACTGATCGGCCTGCCCTTGGACCGCGCGTAGCGGACTGTGGGCACCGGAGACCTGGGAACCTGACGGTTTGCCCAGCATCGCTGTGCTGGCCCAAAGTTATACGCAGCCGGACACGCCTTTGGAGGAATTGGAGTCCTACTATGGGCCCTCGTACGCGGAACGAATGTACCGGGAGTAGCTGCCGGGTATCAGGCCGGGTAGACCGAAACCATCGCAGACTTGACCACAAACCTGACTTCCATACCCGCGACCAGAGCCAAGTCAGCGGACGCTGCCGGCGTGATATCGGCTGACAACGCCTGAGCCGATGGCCCGCTGCCGGCGCGAACCCGGATCTGATCCCCGTACGGTTCCAGGTCCGTAATGGTCACCGGGAACGAGTTGCGCGGGCTACCGTGCACGTCGCCCAGGAAGACGGAAACGCTCGACGGCGGGAAGGCGGCCACGCCCGCCTGCCCGGGCACAGGTGACCAGTCGGGATCGTGCTGGCCAGCGAAAAGCCGGCCATCCGGCGTCGTCATTCCCTCGGGCACAAGAGTCCCGGCCACAAGGTTGAGGCCTGCCAGTCCGGCGGCGAAATGGCTTCTTGGCTTTTCAAGAACCTGCCTCGCGAGTCCCTCTTCCGTGATGCGCCCGTTCTCCACCACAATGACACGGTTGGCGAGCATGTAGGCGTCCAGGACGTCGTGGGTGACGATGATGGCTTTACGGTCCTTCAGAACCCGTTTAAGGACCCGGCGTAGCAAGGGCGCGGCGTGGATGTCCAGCGCGGCCATGGGTTCATCGAGCAGGAGAAGCTCAGGCTCAGCGGCCAAAGCGCGTGCCACGGCAACACGTTGAGCCTGCCCGCCGGACAACTGGGCAGGCTTCCGTTCAGCCAGGTCCAGCGCATCAACTTCCGCCAGCCAATGCCGTGCGGATTCGCGTGCGGCCACCTTGGAAACGCCCGCACTGCGAGGCCCGAATGCCACGTTGTTCAGGGCATTCAGATGCGGAAACAGGAGCGCTTCCTGGGCCAGAAGTGCAGTTCCGCGCAGGTGGGGCGGGCTCCAAAAGTGGGTGCCGCCGTCGAGCGTGAACAGTTCCTTGGGGCCGATGCGCGCCGAGCCGGAATCCGGACGCAGCAGCCCCGCGATCACGCCCAGCAAGGTGGACTTTCCGGCACCGTTGGGACCCAGAATAGCTATTGTTTCGCCATCAGCGAGGCTCATGGACATCTCGAAATTCCTGTTGACGAGAGTGGCCTGCAGCTCAAAGCTCATGCTCGCACCTCCACAGGGGTGCTGCTTCGTCGGCGCCCGTAGCTAAGCCCAACCACCGCAACCGCTACCGCCACCAGCACCAAGGAAAGAGCCACAGCGGCATCGGCGTCGGTCTCGCGCTGCAAATAAATTTCCAGCGGAAGGGTGCGGGTGATGCCCTCCAAGCTGCCCGCGAAGGTCAACGTGGCGCCGAACTCGCCCAAGCTGCGCGCGAAGGACAACACGGCCCCGGACGCGAGCCCTGGCAGAACCAGCGGCAGTGTGACCCGCCGAAGGACGGTGGTGGGGCGGGCACCGAGCGTCGCCGCCACGGCCTCGTATCTGCTTCCTGCCGACCGGAGCGCTCCCTCCAGGCTGACCACCAGAAATGGCAAAGCCACGAAAGTCTGAGCCAGGACAACCGCCGTGGTGGAGAAAGCGATCTGGATTCCGGCCAGTTCAAGGGACTTTCCGAGGAGGCCCTGCCTGCCGAAGGTGTACAGCAGCGCCAGGCCGCCGACGACGGGCGGCAGCACCAGCGGCAGCAGCACGAATGAGCGGAGGAGTCTCTGCCCGGGGAACTCGCCGCGGGCAAGCACCAACGCCAACGGAACTCCCAGGACAACGCAGAGGACGGTGCTGGCGGCGGAGGTCTTCAAGCTCAGGCCCAGCGCAGCAATGGACGAATCCGAGGTGATGAGTGGGATGAACTGCGGCCAGTTCACCCGCAGCAGCATTGCCGCCAGGGGAAGAACCATCAGGAGTCCGCCCACAGCTGCAATGACATTAATCCATCGCGGGATGCCGTGGTAGCCGCTGCGCATAATCATGCCCGGGTGGCCTCCCCTACGGCGTTCCGAAGCCGGCGCCCCTGAGGACTTTCTTGCCTGCTTCACTGGTAACACTCGCCAAGAACGCGGCTGCGAGTTCCTTGTTCTTGCTGGTGCCGACTGTGGCAATGGGGTAAGTGTTGACGGCCTTGTCCGATTCCGGGAAAGGTATGCCCTTGACCTTGTCGCCGGCCGCTTTGACGTCCGTTACGTAGACCAAGCCTGCGTCAGCTTCGCCCGAGGTGACTTTGCCGAGGACATCAGTCACCGAAGATTCCTCGCTGACCGGGTTCAGTGTTGTCCCTGCAGCCTTTTCAACGGTCTCCGTTGCAGCGCCGCAGGGAACCTGGCTTGCGCAGGTCACCACTTTCACGCCGGGCTTTGCAAGATCCGCGAAGGAAGAGATCGACGCCGGATTGCCGGGCGGCACGGCGATCTCAAGGACGTTGGTAGCAAAGTTGCTTGCCGTACCGTCCACGAGGCCCTGATCGGCAAGCTTGGTCATGTTCTTGGTGTCGGCCGACGCGAAAACATCCGCCGGAGCGCCTTGGGTGATTTGCGTGACCAGATCTGATGAGCCCGCAAAGCTGAGCGTTACTTTGGTGCCCGGGTGCTGGACTTCGAATTCCTTGGCCAGCTGGGTGAAAGTAGATTTCAGGGAAGCGGCGGCGAAAACCGTGATCTCCCCGGTGATCTCCCCGGTCATGGAGGACTCCGTGCCGGCAGAGCCAGTGGACGGAGTCGGAGTGCCCGCGCCGCAGGCCGCCATGCTTGCAGTGAGCGTGCCTGCAATAAGTATTGCGGCCAGACGTTTAAGGGTGATCCTCATATGAGGCCCTTTCCCTGGGGTGTTTCGATGATGACGGTGGTGGCTTTGACTACGGCCGTGGCTACCGAACCGAGTTCAAGGCCGAGTTCGCGGACGGCTTCGCTGCTCATCAGCGACACCACGCGGAACGGCCCGCACTGAAGCTCCACCTGGGCCATGACTTTGTCCGCTGTAATTCCTGTAACCAGGCCGACGAAGCGATTGCGGGCTGAGCTTGCTGCCCGTGAGGGATCGTCCGGCAGGTGGGATTGCTCGCGGGCAAGGGTAGCGAGTTCCAGTCCGTCCACCGCCAAGCGCCCGGCTGAGTCTTTGCTGGCGGTCAGCGTTCCGTTTTCCGTCCACCGCCTCACGGTGTCATCGCTGACACCAAGGAAACGTGCGGCTTCGGAAATTCGTATCTGCGGCATATCTGCATCGTACCGCCGTATTTGCGGAGTATTGGTTCTTGGCAAGCCGCAAACGAAATATGACTCCGCAGCTCCCTTGCGGGGTGTGCTTAGCGGCGTCGCTGCGCTCGGGGGCTCGGGGGGCTTCTACCGCTGCACCCTTTGCCGCCACCCGCACCCGTTGGTGGTCCACGTCGCGCCCGGTGCCGCCCGACGCTACCGTAAGCTCTGGTGCGCGAGGCGGGAAGGGGTGCGCCGCCGTCGTCGTAACCCGAGCCGCGGGGCGGGAAGAGGTGCGCCGCCGTCGTCGGACTCTAGCCGCGGGAGACCTGCCGCCGTACCCTGTTCTAGGGGGGAGTTTCCGATGCGAAGGAACGCCCATGGAATGGATCCGTCCGAACAGCCCGGACTATGACCAAGCCCGAAAACTCTTCAATGCGATGATCGACCGCAAGCCGGCTGTCATTGCCAAATGCTCGAATGCCGGCGAGGTAGCGGAAGCGCTCAGCTACGCGCAAAACCACAATCTGGACGTTGCGGTGCGCTCGGGCGGGCATTCAGTGGCCGGCATGTCCACCAACGACGACGGCCTGGTGGTTGACGTCCGGCCCATGAAGTCGATCACCGTGGACCGCGAGATGAAGACCGCCACGGCGGGTGCCGGACTGACCTGGGGCGAGTTCGACCGCGCAACCCAGCAGTACGGGTTGGCGGTCACGGGCGGACGCGCATCCACCACGGGGGTCTCCGGCTTTACACTGGGCGGCGGCTCGGGATGGCTGGAGCGCGCCTACGGATTCGCGTGCGACAACCTGCTCTCCGTCGATCTGGTCACCGCCTCCGGCGAACAGGTAACCGCCAGCCCGGGCGAGAATCCCGAGCTCTTCTGGGCCCTTCATGGAGGCGGCGGGAACTTCGGTGTTGCTACGTCGTTGACGTTCAAACTGCACCACCTTGGACCCACAGTAGTGGCCGGCCTCTTGTTGTTCCCCGGCGAGGACGCGAAGGATTTGTCGCACGCCTTCCGGGGGCTTGCGTTGGAGGCGCCCGACGCCGTGGGGACCGCCCTCGTGTACCTCACCGCCCCGTCGGAAGAGTTTGTCCCCGAGGGGATGGTAGGCAAGCTCGCGGTCGGAATGGCTTACATCTACGCAGGCGAAGTAGAGGCCGGCGAGGAGCACGCCAAGCCGTTCAAGGACCTGGGCCCCTCGGTGGATCTGGTGTCGCCCATGGGATATGCGGACTTCCAGTGCATGATCGACGATCCCCCGGACCACTACAACTATTGGAGCGCCGACTACCATAACGAGCTCAATGACGAGGCCCTGGATGTCCTGGCGGACTCGGCGCTACGTCTACCTGGCCCACAATCCCAGCAGTTGGTGGTGCGGTGGGGCGGAGCGGTTTCCGGGCCCGCCGCCGCGAACACACCGTTGCAGCACCGTGGAGCCTCCTGGGTCAGCCATCCGTTCGGTCTGGCCGATACTGCAGAAGGCGGCCAGGAGGCAAAAGCGTGGGTCAAGCAGTTCCGACAGGACATCGCTCCGCACACCACAGGCGGCGTATGGCTGAACTTCATCGGGGACGAAGGACAGGACCGGATCATGGCGGCTTATGGCGAACAAAATTACCGCAGGCTGTCCTTGGTGAAGCGCCACTTCGATCCCGACAACGTGTTCCGCGGTAATCAGAACATCCTGCCGGCCCAACACTGAACCTTCTGAACTCCTTCCCAGTTGCCGTGATCAGCGCGGGCAGCGAAGCCTGTACTTCCGGGACGGCAAGCACGGCGGTAGACGTCCCGATGGCCGGCAACTGGGAAGGATCACATGGGTACACTTTGGCAATGGCCATCTACGTAGATCCGCCCTTGTGGCCAGCGCATGGAACCGTCTTTTCGCACTTGGTTTCGGACACGTCGCTGGATGAGCTGCACGCGTTCGCCGCCGCCGCAGGAGTTCCTGAGAGGGCCTTCGACGGAGATCACTACGACGTCCCCGAACGCCGCTATGACCACCTCGTTTCTGCGGGTGCCATCCCAGTGGAGGCCCGCATCCTGGTCCGCAAGCTTATTGCCAGCGGACTGCGCATCCCGGCTCGTGAACGGAGCAAGGCATTGACAGTACCTTTGATGGAACGTTGGAACAGCACTTACCCAGGTCATGAGGAACTGGGCCTTGAGTTGCTGGAACGCTGGGGCGAAGACCGCAGGAAGTACCACAGCCGCACACATCTCCTTGCCGTCCTGGAGGCCTTGGATGTGCTGGCAGAACCGGAACAGCCTCCCCGAACCGTGTTGCTTGCCGCCTGGTTTCACGACGCCATTTATGAAGGGGTTGCCGGGCAGGACGAAGAAGAGTCCGCCCGCTTGGCCGAAGAACGGCTCACGTCTGCTGGTTTGGCACCTCACGAGGTGGCCGAAGTGGCACGCCTCGTCCGGCTCACCAGCACTCACAAACCAAAAACGGGCGACTACGCCGGAGCTCTCCTCTGCGACGCCGATCTCTCCGTGCTCGGCGGCGATCAACAGTCCTATGCCCGCTACCTTGCCGCCGTCCGGGAAGACTACGCCCACGTCAGCGACGACGACTTCGCCAAGGGGCGCGCCGCCGTCGTGCGTCAACTCCTCAGGCTGGACCCGCTCTTCCATGGCGAACGCGCCAAGGCACTTTGGCAGGATGCCGCCCGGCGAAACCTTGCCGCTGAGCTCACCTGACGGGTTCGGCCAGCGGAACGGTGCCGCACACCGCTTAGACTAGGAGGTGTGACCTCCTACCTTCCTCCCGCTTCAGAGAATTATCCTGAGGCTTCGCCCGACGTCGAGCACGTCCTGGCAGTGCGCGGCGTCGGCGGCTACCGGCAGTACCGAATCCCAGCCCTGGCAGTCAGCACGCGGGGCACCCTACTAGCCGCCTACGACGGCAGGCCAAATCTGGACGACCTCCCCAACCCCATTGATCTCCTGCTCCGGCGGAGTCACAACAACGGCGTGACGTGGGGGCCACAACAGCTTGTCCGGACGGGCTCCGGGTTGCAAGGTTTTGGAGATCCCAGCCTGTTGGTGGACACCCGGACGGGCCGGATCTTCATGTTTCATGCGGCCGGAACCCACGCTGGCTTCTTCGAAGCGGTCACCGGGATGGAGCCCGACGACGACGTGCAGCACGCGGACGTCAGCTATTCAGACGACGACGGCGACACCTGGCAGCACCGTCGTCTCACCGCGCAGCTCAAGCTCGCCCACCCTGGGATTACAGGGCTTTTCGCCGCAGCCGGTCAAGGAATCCAGCTCCACGCCGGACCCTTCAAAGGCCGTTTGGTGCAGCAGTACGTGGTGCTGGTGGACGGCACCATTATGGCCGCGTCAGCTTTCAGTGACGATCATGGGGATACCTGGACTTTGGGTAGCTTGATAGGGCCGGGGCCCACTGGTGTTGGGCCCAATGAGAACAAAGTGGTGTGCTTGGAAGACGGCCGGCTCCTGCTGCATTCGCGCGCAACTCCCTGCCGTTTGGCGTCCGTTTCAGAAGACGGTGGGCGCTCCTGGAGTCCGCTGGACCCTGTTGCCGACTTGCCGGATCCCAGTGACAACGGCTCATTGACCCGCTTCGACGGCCTACCTGGAGTTGTTTCCTGCACTTCTCCGACAACCGCCACGTGGCTGCTCGCCAGCAACAACCACGACCCGCATCTTCGCCGGAACACCGTACTCAGCATGTCTACGGACAATGGCGCCACCTGGCCGGCCAAACTGACGGTGTGCCGGGGAAGCTCGTCGTACTCTACGGTGACCAGGCTGCCGAACGGGAACATCGGAGTGCTGTATGAACGGCAGGGGTACCGGGAGATCGTTTTCGCTTCAATCCCCGCCGAGCAGTTGACGGGGCAACCTCGCGTTTCCTCGACGGATGCCCTCGCCGTCACCGAACCCGCTGGCTTGGTCTTCCACATGGAGCTGCGTTCCATCACGCCCGGCCGGCCCTCAGCCTGGCGGAATTCCGGTGATTTCCATGTGATCCCCTCCACCAGTGGTGGCCAATGGGACGTCCAAACGTGGAAGGAAATCGGACAGGGCTACTCCGGGGACCAAGTCCTCGGAACCCGTGAAGCCCAGGACCTCAACTACGGCCCCATTGTCCCCGGCTACAAAACGGGGGACATCCTCGCCTTTACCGGACGGGTCCGCAACTGCAGCACCAAGCCGGTCACCGGCGTCGTACTTCTGGGACCGCACAACAACGCGGACGCCTTCCCGGCCACCGACCTTCTGCCCGGTGAACACACGCTCTACTTCACCCCGACCTACACCATCACTGAAACGGACCTCGCTCAGAACAGCCTGGACGTCGTGTTCACGGTGGAGGCCGACGGCGGTGCCGTGCGCTTGGCGCGGACGTTTCGTTTCGATCTGCGCAGCGGTGCCGTTGCTGAGTTCCAGCGGCGCAGTGTTAGCGGTAGGTGCTGACGAACGGCTGGCTGGTGGGCACAATCTGCTTGCCGAGCGGCATCAGTGACACCGGGATCAGCTTCAGGTTGGCGATGGCCAGCGGAATACCGATGATGGTGATGGCCATGGCAACTGCCGTGACCACATGCCCGATCGCAATCCAGATGCCTGCAACCAAGAGCCAAATTACGTTGCCCAGGAGCGCAAACACCCCGGAACCGCCCGGTTTCTCAACCACCATCTGACCGAAGGGCCACAGGCAGTAGGCGCCGATCCGGAAGGAAGCGATGCCCCACGGGATGGTCACGATGAGCACGCAGCAAATAATGCCCGCCGCGAAGTAACCCAGGGCAAGCCAGAACCCGCCGAAGACAAGCCAGATGACGTTAAGGAGCGTTTTCATAGTCCTCATTCTCCCCCGCCGGACCGACAAAAAGCCTAGGGGTCTGCCCTGAATCTTCCCTGACTTCCAGCTTCTCTTCGTGCTGCGCCGGCCGTCACCGGTCATCGATCTGCGCCCGGAGAGCTTCCACTTCCACCGGCCCGATCAGCGAATCAAGCCTTGACAGCCTCGACGAAAGCGCGGATCTTGGCCAGGTCCTTCACTCCGCGGGATGCCTCGACGCCGGAGGACACGTCCACTCCCCATGCGCCGGCCGCAGCTGCAGCGAAAGCCACATTGCCGGATTCGAGCCCTCCGGCAAGAAGCCACTGACGCCCATCAAGTCCTTTGGCGCGCACGGAAGCGTAGTCCCAGGACTCCCCTGACCCGGGCACCGCAGCGTCGATCAGGAAAACGTCCTCGCCCAGATCAGCGAACTCGTCCTCCGAGGCTCCCATGGTGACGGCCCGGATAAGACGCATACCGGCGTCGTGCACTGTAGTAACGTCCTCGGCTGTCCGGTGACCGTGCAACTGCACCCATTCAAGACCGGCTGCGCGTGCCGTAGCCACTGCGTCTGTTGCGGCCTCATGCCGAAAAACACCCACCGCGCGCACCCCCTCGGGCACCAGCGGCAGCAGGATGCGTGCCTGGTCCGGGCTGACCTCACGCGGGCTGGCGGTGAGCACAAAACCAACGGCGTCCGCACCGGCGTCCACCGCTGCACGCACGGATTCGGGCGTGCTCAAGCCGCACACTTTGACGAACATTCCCGCGCCTCCAGCCGTAGTCACAACGTTTTCCACATATGACGTTAGCAAGCCGCAATGCCAACGTAGAAGCCGCGTCCACCACTAGGCTGGTCGAATGGAGATTATCCGCTTTGCCGACGTCCGTCCCGAACCGTGGCGTAACGGGGGTGGGGTGACGCGCGAACTCGCCAGTCATCCGAAAGCCGCCTCTGCGCAGGACGGTGCATGGGATTGGCGCGTCAGCATCGCAGACGTTTCAAAAGCTGGCCAGTTTTCCGTGTTTCCGGGCATGGAGCGGGTCATCACCATCATCGACGGCGAATTGCTGCTTCTCAGCGTGGACGGCGCGGAACACCCCCTGGAGAAATACCGCCCGTTCCGTTTCTCGGGGGAGGCCGATTCGTCGGCAGCTCTTCCCACTGGCGACATCCGGGATCTGAACGTCATCGCCCGCGCAGGTGCTTTCAAGGGCTACACCTCCATTGTGGAGATCTCCAAGAAGCGCGCCCATCCGGTTTTCGAAGGCCAACTGGCCGTGCTGCTTGAGGGTAAGGCAACTGTTGCGCCCGGGGCGCCCGTGGAGGAAGAGGCCGACGGCGACGACGCAGCACCCAGCGCCGAGGCACCGATCGAGTTGTCCCGCTATGACGCCGTGGTGGGCTCGGATACACGCAGTCCTGAGATCTCCGGCCGCGGCTTCATCGCGGTGATCTCCATCGACCATGTAGAGCCTGCTCACGCCTGAGCTGGTGACTTTAACCACCAGAGGTGGCCACCCCGCAACGGAGTTGCTAGCCTGAAATGAAGGTTCCGCTCCGGAACCTCCGGACGACGGTTCAGTACCCGGTACGCGACAAGACTGGCCAAAGGAAAACGTCATGTCGTGGATAATTCTTATTTTCTCCGGAGCACTCGAAGCCGTATGGGCTGCAGCTCTGCACCGTTCCAAGGGCTTCCGTAAACCAGTTCCCACCGTGGTGTTCCTGGTATCTGTTGTTGCCAGCATGGCCGGCCTCGCCATCGCCATGCAATCCATCCCTACCGGCACGGCTTATGCAGTGTGGGTTGGCGTCGGCGTGGTTCTCACGGCCACTTACGCCATGGTCACCAAAGTTGAACGCGCGACGACGGCCAGGCTGCTTTTGCTTGCGGGCATTGGCGCATGCGTAGTTGGCCTGAAGGTGGTGGCATAGCCATGACTGAGAACACCGCAAAGATCAAGAACACAGGCAACGGAATCTTCTGGATCATCCTTTTAGGTTCAGCGTTGCTCGAAGCTGTATGGGCTACGGCCTTGGGTCTGTCCAACGGTTTCACACAACTCGCGCCTACCGTGGTTTTCGCCATCACAGCTGTCCTGAGCATGCTCGGACTAGGTATCGCAGTGAAACGAATTCCCCTCGGCACCGCATACGCGGTATGGGTTGGCATTGGAGCTGCGCTGACCGTGGGTTGGGCCATGATTACGGGCGTGGAATCCGCGAGTCCGTTGAAGCTGCTGTTCATCGCGGGAATCGTGGGCTGCGCTGCCGGATTGAAGGCCCTGCCCACTGAGAAACCTGTAGCCAAGGCCGAGTAGCGAAGACCCCTGGGTCCGTCCCGCCGGGTCCTTCGGTAGAGCTTGCCGCACCAGCCACACTGCCGCGGTTGCTCTGACGCCCCTTCCGGCCTCGCGAGCCCACTCCGATTCGGGCCAGAGCCCGCTCGGGCACAACCCGCGCCCCGCAAGCCTCCTCCTTCCCCCGAAGCCCGCTCCGGCCTCGCGAGCCCACTCCGTTTCGATGGTTCCCTGCGAACAACGCCGTGCGCCCGGCACTCCTGGCAGGGAACCCCCGAATCGAGCCGGCCACAGCCCAGCCGCCACAGCCCCGGGCTACACAGCAGGAATACCCACGTAAACCTCCGGGTTCACCCTTCAAGAGCACCCAAACGCGCATTGGAGAAGTTCATGACTGCAGTTCAGCTCGGCGACGGCCTTGAGGTTAGCCCCCTCGGCTTCGGCGGAATGGCCCTCACGCCGGTTTATGGCGGAATCGATCCTGAGGAAGGCCTGAAAACCCTTAGGCATGCGGCGGATGCGGGAATCACGTTCATCGATACCGCGGATGTTTACGGCGCGGGGAGCAACGAGGAACTGGTGGGCAGGCTGCTCAAGGAGCGGCGCGACGAGATCCAAGTGGCCACAAAGTTTGGAATTGAGGGCAACCCCGCGGACGGGTACACGGGAGTCCGCGGGGATGCGCCCTACATCAGGCATGCGGTGGAAGCGAGCCTCCGCCGCCTGGACACTGATGTGATTGACCTCTACTACATGCACCGCCGTGACCTCCGCGTTCCGATAGTGGAAACCGTGGAGGCCATGGCGGAGCTGGTCCGAGAGGGCAAGGTCCGGCACCTCGGATTATCTGAAGTGACAGCCGAGGAGCTCACGCAGGCCAGCGCTGTTCATCCCATTGCCGCGGTCCAGAGTGAATGGTCAATCTGGAGCAGGGATGTTGAACTCAACGTCGTGCCTGCAGCCAAGGAACTTGGCGTAGGGTTTGTGCCTTACTCGCCGCTGGGCCGTGGCTTCCTTACGGGAACCGTTAGCGCGGGCGATCTCGGGGAAAATGACTTCCGCCACAAGATCCCCCGTTTTGGAGACGAGGCACTTGATGCAAACCAGGCCGTGGTAGCCGCGGTCCGCGAGGTAGCCAGTGAGCTGGATGCAACTCCGGCCCAGGTAGCCCTGGCTTGGCTGTTTACCCAAGGTCAGCGCCTTGGGATTTCTGTGGTTCCCATCCCCGGCACGCGTAAAACGCACAGGATCGACGAGAACCTTGGGGCGCTGTCCCTGCAACTGGGAACAGCGCAGCTTGAGAAGCTCAACCAAGCTGCGGCCGCCGTCGTGGGTTCACGTTCCGCAGACCCTAACTGGGTCTCGCAGGGCCGCGAAGCCAACAACGTAGGCTGATTCGCATGGATTCGCTTATTCACTCACTGCGTGAGATTACTATCCGAAGCATTTCGGTCAGCGAGATGAACAACAATGTGTACGTGTTGACTTCGAAGTCAACAGGTACGCAGTTGTTGATCGACGCCGCTGACGACCTTCCGGCCATTCAGCAACTTCTCGAGGACGCGGCCGGCGATTCGACGGCGCCCACCAAGTTGGCCAGGATCGCCACCACCCATCAGCACTGGGACCACGTCCGGGCCCTGGCTGAGCTGGTGGAAATCACCGGCGCAAGCACCTCAGCGGGAGCGGACGACGCCGATGCGTTGCCGGTTCCAGTGGATGTCCGGCTTGGACACGGCGACGTTGAGCGGTTCGATGGCTTCGAGGTTACGGCGGTCCACCTGCGCGGACACACCCCGGGCTCGATCGCTTTCGTGTACCAGGATGCTGTCGGGCCAGCCCACATTTTCAGTGGAGACTCGTTGTTTCCGGGCGGCGTCGGCAACACACAGAACGATCCTTCACGTTTCACTTCTCTGTTGAACGACGTGCAGGAGCGGCTGTTCGACGCTTATCCGGACGAAACCCTGGTTCACCCTGGCCATGGACTGCCCACCACCCTTGGTGCCGAACGCCCACATCTTGAGGAGTGGCGCGCCCGAGGCTGGTGATTGCGGGGCCCACTCTGCGTTCCAAACCCAAGGAATGGGGCGCAAAGCGGGCCTCACAACGCGAGACTCAAACTTGCGGGGCCCGCTCTGCGTTCCAAACCCAAAGAATGGGGCGCAAAGCCGGCCTCACAACGCGGGGGGTTAGCGGCCGCGACGTTCGTTCGAAGCCGGAGCCGATGCACGACGCGGGCCGCTGCGTGCCGGACGACCTGCACCGGAGCCACCACGGCCCGAGTTGCCTGAGGCACCTGAACCGTAGGATCCGCCGGACGTTGCACCTGTTGCGGAAGACCAGACGGCCTTGTTTCCACCGGTGCGGGTGCTCGTGGTGGATGCCGTGCGGGGAGCCGAAGCCGAGCGCTGGCCGGTAGCCGGACGCCCACTGCGGCCGCTCTGGCCCTGCGAGCCGGGAACGTCATTGCGGTGAGTAGCGCCGGCCTTGCCGCGACCACGGGGGCTGCGGGCGACGTCGTCGTTCATTGCTGCGCGGCGATCCGCACGGTTGGTGTCCGTACGAACCGGCTCAGCCCCAACCTTGCCGCGACCATTGCGACCACCACGGCCACCAGCGGTGGGAGCAGCCTGCGTGGAACGGCGTGCGCGCTTGCGCTGGGCGTTGGCGCCGGTAGACGTGCCGCCACCCTGCTGGGTTTTCGCAGCGAGGAGGGCCGCACGGGTGCGGGGATCGACCTTGTCAGCGATGTCGCCCACGAGCTTTGTCACCAGCGGGGAGTTGGCCGTAACACGTTCAAACGAAACATCAACGCCGGCAGCCTTCATGAGCTTCTTGACGTCGCTCTGCTGCTCCGGGAGCGTCAGAGTAACTACGGTGCCATCCGAACCTGCGCGGGCGGTGCGGCCTGAGCGGTGCAGGTAAGCCTTGTGCTCTGTGGGCGGGTCCACGTGGATGACGAGTTCGACGTCGTCAACGTGCACGCCGCGGGCTGCGACGTCGGTGGCCACCAGGACGCGGACGTCACCGTTGGAGAACTCGGCAAGGTTGCGGTCGCGGGCGTTCTGCGACAGGTTGCCGTGGAGATCGACAGCGGGGATGCCGGCGTCCGTGAGGGTCTTGGCAAGCTTGCGGGCGTGGTGCTTGGTCCGCATGAAGAGGACGCGGCGGCCGGCGCCGGAGGCCAGTTCAACAATGAGCTGCTTCTTGACGGTCTGGTCGTTGACCACCAGGACGTGGTGTTCCATGGTGGTGACAGCGGCCTGGGGATCGTCCACGGAGTGCGTCAGCGGGTTGGACAGGTAACGGTTGACCAGCTTGTCAACACCGTTGTCCAACGTTGCGGAGAAAAGCAGACGCTGACCCTGGGTGGGGGTCATGTCCATGAGCTTCTTGACAACCGGGAGGAAGCCGAGGTCAGCCATGTGATCGGCCTCGTCCAGCACGGTGACCTCAACGGCTTCGAGCGACAGGATGCGCTGGCGGATCAGGTCCTCGAGGCGGCCCGGGCAGGCGATGACAATATCGACGCCGGCGCGGAGTGCCTTTTCCTGGCGGGCCTGGGAGATGCCGCCGTAGATGACCGTGGTGTTCAAGCCCATGGCCTTGGCCAGCGGCTCGATGGTGGCGTTGATCTGGGTTGCCAGTTCACGTGTGGGTGCAAGAACGAGGCCCATGGGGCGGCCGGGCTTGCGGAAGTGCTTTGCTTCGCGCTCGGCCAGGCGGGCCACGAGCGGGATGGCGAAAGCGATGGTCTTACCGGAACCGGTGCGGCCACGGCCCAGGACGTCGCGGCCTGCGAGCGTATCCGGGAGAGTCTTGACCTGGATGGGGAATGCCTCTTCGATGCCATCTGCGGCGAGGGATTCAGCAATGGGCTTGGGCGTGCCAAGGGCAGCAAAAGTAGTCATAAACTTCATGTCTTTCGGGCGGTGTCCAAGTGCGGACATCGGCCCCCGACGCCGGTTGGGCCAGGGGTTCGCCGAGGAAAAGTCAGGTGGTCTACCGGTTCGCTACAACAGCGGTGCCGGGACCAAATAGAACGCGTTCATCGACGCAGGATGTGCCTCTCACATGAAAAATGCCCCGTCGCGTAGCCTTTCAGGCCACCTGCTTCAGGGCGTCACCGCACATCAAGTGTTCCTAGCTTAGCAGTGTTTCTCCTGCGGACCTGCATCGGGGCTGTTCAGACCCCGTTGCGGGGCCCGCTTTGCGCGGCTCGCGACCCGCGAAGCACGCAGACCGGGCCCCACAACTCACCCACCCGGCGTTGCGGGGCCTGCTTTGCGCGGCTTGCGACGCGCGAAGCACGCAAAGCAGGCCCCACAACTCACCCACCCGGATCAGGAGCGAGTGAGTTCGGGTTCCGCGGCCCGGGTTTCGGTTGCGGCCGCGCGGGCGGCGACCCTGGGCGCAATAACAACCCCGACGACGGCGATGATCGCCGTAAGTGCGAAGACCCCCGCAAACGAGTTCGTCGTCGTAAAGGCAGCGAATACGAGCCCCGTCAAAGCCAAGGACAGCGCGCCCCCGAGGGAGTCGGAGATGGACATGGCCGCGCTGTTGAAGCCCTGGTTTTCCTCGGTGGAAAGGGCCAGCGTCATCACTGAGAGCCGCGGGTACATGAGCCCCATTCCAGCACCAGCGAGGATCCACCCGGCAATGGCCACGGCCGCGGGGAGGGCAAACGCCGAGGTCACCAAGGTGGAGATCACGGCTATCAGCACCAACAGGGCGCCGATCTTCACAGCAAGGTCGTCGGCAAGCCGGGCACCGAGCCGCCCTTGGATGGCCGACGCCCCGGCCCAAGCCAGTGCCGCACCAGTCAGGGTCAGCCCGGCGAAGGTAGGTGTGAAAGCGTACTTCTCAGTCAGCAGGTACGGCAGGTACACCTCGGCCCCGAAGAACGCCGCGGACGCCAAGCCGCGCACCAGGATTACACTGGGCAGGCCGCGTCGGGCGGTCAACGTTCCACGCGGTACCAGCGGGCGGAAAGCGACCAGCGCAATGACAAGCGCCACCACGGCGATCACCCCGCCGAAGCCCGGAACCTCTGCAGACAGGTTCAGTCCAAGGACGGCGACGGCGGCGAGCGCGGCCCATCCCATCCGTCCGAAGGCCCACGGAACAGGCTCGGCAGCGGGTTCGGAATGCATGCCGCGGACCGCCGGCACCACCATCAACAGGGCCGGAACTACCAGGCCCACAACACCAAGGAACACCCAGTGCCAGCTGCTGAGCTGGGCCACCACTCCTGCGGCGAATGGCCCAATCAGGGAAGGAACCACCCAGGACGCGGCGAAGGCGGCGAAGATTTTGGGGTGCAGCGCCGGCGGGTATACGCGGGCAACCAGGACGTAAAGGGCCACGGTCATTGCACCGCCACCAAGTCCCTGGACCAGACGCCCCAGCACCAGCATTTCCATGGTTCCGGCCATGCCGGCGATCAGCAGACCAACAACAAACAACGCAACCGAGGAGTACAGCGGCGCTGCCGGACCACGACGATCTGACCAGTTACCCGCTGCCACCATGCCCATCACGCCGGTTGCGAGCGGGCCTGCGAAGGCCAGCGCGTAGAGGCTGGCTCCGTCGAGGTCGCGGCTGACCAGCGGCATGATGGTGGTCACCGCGAGGGACTCGAACGCGCTCAGGAACACGAGCGCGCATGCCCCCACGGTGGCGAGCAGGTATGGACGGCGCAGTATCCCGGCCGTTGAGGTGTCAGAGGTCATGGACGCCAGCCTAGAACCTCAACTAATGTTGAGGTCAATCCGCCGCCCGCCCCATCGAAAGCAACCCATGCCGCCAGGAGAAATGCACCGGCCACTGACCATAGGTGAGCTGTCCGAGAGGAGTGGAGTATCGGCGTCGGCCCTTCATTTCTACGAACGGAACGGGCTGATTGAAGCTGAGCGAACGGCCGGCAATCAGCGCCGGTACAGGCGGGACACGCTGCGGCGCGTCGCGTTCATCAAGACCTCCCAGCGGGTGGGTTTGCCGCTGAAGGACATCCGTGAGGCGCTGGACTCGCTGCCTGACGGGCGGACCCCCACCAAGCACGACTGGTCCAAGCTGTCCTTGCGGTGGCGCAAGGAGTTGGACGAGCGGATCGCAGCACTGCAGCACCTCCGCAATGATCTTGATGGGTGCATCGGCTGCGGCTGCCTGAGCCTGAAATCCTGTACGCTGCAGAATCCGTCGGATGAACTCGGCGCGTCCGGCGCCGGTGCCCAGCGATGGACTTTGCCGGAATAGCAACAGGCATTGCCTTTCAGCGCAGCGCCACGGCACGCTTGGGTTATGACAGAACACGCGCACGACGCCGGTACCCACCAGCACACCCATGAGGGCGCACAGCAGGGCGGCCTGAACCTCCACGAGGACGCGGACAATGCCGTGGACATGTGGGACGGCATGTACCGGGAACGCGCCAAAATTTGGAGTGGAAACCCGAACCCGCAGTTGGTGGCCGAGGTCGCCGGGCTGAAGCCGGGAAGGGCGCTGGACCTTGGCTCCGGGGAAGGTGGGGACGCCATCTGGTTAGCCCGGCAGGGTTGGACCGTCACCGCGTTGGACGTGTCCGCCGTCGCGCTTGAACGGGCAGCAGCCCATGCGGCGGAAACCGATCATGCGGATCGGATCACGTGGCAGCAACAGGACCTCAGCGAGTGGGAGCCCGAACCGGTCTTCGATCTGGTCTCGGCCCAGTTCCTCCATTCCCCTTTATTGCCGTGGCGGGACTCTGCAGCGAAAGCGGCGGCGGCCGTGGCACCCGGCGGGACGCTGCTGGTGGTGGGGCATCATCCGCACGGGCTTCCTCCATGGAGCCGCCACCACGAGTCCGGCATGTTCTTCACGCCCGAGCAATTGGCTGGCGCGCTGCGGCTGGATCGTGAGCCGTGGTTCGTCAATGTCCTCACCGACCGCGCAAGGACAGTTGCAGGACCTGACGGCGAATCCGGCACCACCTTGGACACGGTTCTGAGGGCCACCAAGCACGCCTAAATACCCGCAGGCAGCAGCTCCCCATAGGGCGGCACCACTGTCCCTGTTGCGGTGGAGTCCGGATTCAGCATCCACCCCACGCGTTTGGCCGTGTTCAGCATGACCACGCTTTCCACGAGCTGGATGCCCGGGATCCGCTGCTGGATGGTGAGTTCCATTTCCATGACGTCGGCCAGCGAGCGCAACCACATGATCATGGTGAAGTTGGTGCGGCCTGTGGTGGAGGCGGAAAAGCGGACATTGCGGATGGCCCTAAGCTCGGTGGCGGCCGCTTGGTGCTCCCCTGCGGGAACGTTGGCGAACCATTGAACAGTGATGGGGAAGCCGGAGAATTGTTGGGCGATTTCGCATCGGAAGGACAGCATTCGGCTGTTCAGGACCCTGCCCAGTTGCCGTTGGACGGTGGCGGGGTTTCTGCCCAGGGCCCGGGCGATTTCTGCTGCTGTGGCCCGACCGTCCCGGGCCAGAAACGGGATGAGTGCCAGGTGGTTTTCCGGGAGCGGGAGCACCATGGAGTCAGGTGACGGGTTTGCTGATTCGGGTCCGGCGAGCGCCCTGAGCGCTTGTTGTTCGGCCTTGCTGAGGACGTTGAGCCGCCAGGCGTAGCCGCTGGTGTGGATGCGTGTGCAGAGGGCTGTGTGGTACTTGGTGAGTCCACGGATTTCCTTGAGCCTGGGCAACACGTGGGTGCTGAACTGTCCCAGATCCTGGGTGATGACGGTCAGCGTGAGGTCGCGGTTACTGGCGGCTTCTTCAACCGTGATGACCTCGGGAAGTTGAGCTACCGCGGCGGTGACGTCCGGCCGCAAGTCCATGTCGCAGTCGATATCCACCATGGCCAAGCACATGTCTTTGGGGTCGCCCATGAGGTGTGCGGTGGTCCATGCCGCGCCGGCCCCTCTGAGGCGCTCCCATCTGGACGCCAGCGTGGTGGCATGGACACCCAGGACCTCGCCGGCGTCGGACCAGCTGATCCGGGGCGAGATTTGCAGGGCGTTGACCAGGCGCAGGTCTTCTTCACTGAGTTCCACGAGTACATCATGGCAGATGACTGCATAATTCCAGCCGGAAATGGTTGTTGAATGCATTTTTGCAGTTGTTTTCATACTTGTGAAGCACGTCACCTCAGAATGGCATAAGGAACCCGTCCCCGGAAAGACCAGGAGAACTTATGACCATCGCCGCAGACGCCAAGGAACTGCAGGAGGACATTGTCCGCCTCCGCCACGACCTCCACCGGGAACCGGAAATCGGCCTGCAACTCCCCCGCACCCAGGAAAAGGTGCTCAAGGCGTTGGACGGACTCCCGTACGAGATCACCCTGGGTAAGGAAACGACGTCGGTCACCGCGGTTCTGCGTGGCGGCGCGGCTCACGCTTCAGCGGAGAAGCCCGTGGTGTTGCTGCGTGCGGACATGGATGGACTCCCGGTGCAGGAAACCACCGGCGTGGACTACACCTCCCGTGTGGACGGCGCGATGCATGCCTGCGGCCACGACCTCCACACTTCCATGCTCGCCGGTGCCGCCACCCTGCTAGCCGAGCGCCGCGATCAGTTGGCCGGTGACGTCATCCTCATGTTCCAGCCCGGCGAAGAGGGCTTCGACGGCGCAAGCTACATGATCAAGGAGGGCGTGCTTGACGCGGCCGGTCGTCGCGCTGACACCGCCTACGGAATGCACGTGTTCTCCTCGCTTGAACCACATGGCCAGTTCGTCACCAAGCCGGGAGTCATGCTCAGCTCCTCCGACGGCCTTGTTGTCACGGTGTTGGGCGCTGGCGGCCACGGCTCGGCTCCTTACTCCGCCAAGGATCCCGTCACGGCAGCTGCAGAGATGGTCACAGCGCTTCAGGTGATGGTCACCCGCCAGTTCAACATGTTCGATCCCGTGGTCCTCACCGTCGGCGTCCTGCACGCCGGAACCAAGCGCAACGTCATCCCGGAGACCGCCCGCATCGAAGCCACCATCAGGACCTTCTCCGAGGAGTCCCGGCGGAAGATGATGGAAGCAGTACCCAGGCTGCTCCACGGCATCGCCGCAGCCCACGGTTTGGAGGCGGATGTGCACTACCAAGAGGAATACCCCCTCACCATCAACGACGAGGATGAAACCACCACTGCCGAGAAGGTCATCGCCGGAATGTTCGGCGAGTCCCGGCACACGCGGATGGCTACTCCCCTGAGCGGTTCGGAGGACTTCTCGCGGGTTCTCGCTGAAGTTCCCGGCACCTTCGTAGGACTCAGCGCCGTTGCCCCGGGCGCCGACCACACGACGTCGCCGTTCAACCACTCGCCGTACGCAATGTTCGACGACGGCGTCCTCACCGACGGCGCGGCACTGTACGCCGAACTTGCCGTATCCCGCATTGCTGCCCTCGCCGGCAACTAACTCCCAGCCCCGCCTGATCTTGGAGAATGACATGACCGCTACCGTAGGAACCACTCCCGAAGTCAAGGTCCACAAGTCCCACGTGCGCACATTGGTGGGCACGGGCATCGGCAACGCCGTTGAATGGTACGACTGGGCGATCTATGCAACGTTTTCGCCGTTCATCGCGAGCGCCCTGTTCAGTCAAGCCGACCCCACCTCAGCGGTGTTGTCCACCTTGGCAATTTTCGCCGTCGGGTTCGTGGCCCGTCCGTTCGGCGGGTTCGTGTTCGGCTGGATCGGCGACAGGATCGGCCGCAAGACCTCCATGACCGTGGCCGTGGCCTTGGGCGCGGTGGGCAGCCTCCTCATCGGCGTTGCGCCTACGTTTGCTGCCGTTGGCGCCTTCGCTTCGGTGATGCTGCTGGTAGCCCGCCTCATCCAAGGGCTTGCGCACGGCGGTGAGCTGCCGTCATCGCAAACTTATTTGTCCGAAATGGCGCCCAAGGAACACCGCGGCTTCTGGGCAACCCTCATTTACACCTCCGGGACGGCCGGCATCCTGGCCGGGACGTTGCTGGGCGCCATCCTCACCGCAACCCTCAGCAAGGATGACATGAGTGCCTGGGGTTGGCGCGTCCCGTTCCTGATCGGCGGAGCGCTGGGCATCTACGCCCTGTTCATGCGGGCCAAGATGAAGGAGACCGAAGCTTTCCAGGCCGAGGCACCCAAAGAGAAGCGCCTGCCCATCTGGCCGCAGATTGTGAAATACCGCAAGCAGGCGCTGCAGGTTATCGGCCTCACCGTCGGCCTGACCGTTGTGTACTACATCTGGGGCGTCGTGGCTCCGAGCTACGCTGCAACCGCGCTGAAAATGGACCGTGGTGCGGCACTCTGGGCCGGCGTGGTGGCCAACGTGGTGTTCATCGCCGCCCTGCCGTTCTGGGGCAAACTGTCTGACCGCATCGGCCGCAAACCGGTGATCATCGCTTCCTCCGCAGGTGCCGCGCTGTTCCACTTCCCCATGACGTGGTTGCTCAAGGACTCGCCTTGGCAGCTGGCGGTGTCCATGTCCGTGATGCTGTTCTTCATCGCCGGCAGCGCCGCGATTGTGCCGGCCGTCTACGCTGAGCTGTTCCCCACGCACATCCGCACCATCGGCGTCGGTGTTCCATACTCCATCTGCGTCGCTGTGTTCGGTGGCACGGCTCCTTACCTGCAGACCTGGCTTGGCACCATCGGACAGGCTCAGCTGTTCAATGTGTACGCAGTGATCCTGCTGCTGGTGGGCATCGCGTTCGCCTTCTCCATCCCGGAGACCAAGGGCAAGGACCTCACCGTCTGACCTCTCCCGCTTTCGTTGTGAGGCCCGCTCTGCGTTTGTCCCTAGGTTTTTGGGGCGCAGAGCGGGCCTCGCAACGTTAAACGAAGCGGTCGCGGCCTGCCCGGTATCCGAAGAACGCGGCCAGCGAGCCCACCACCAGGAACAGGATTCCGGCCGCTGCGAATCCGCCGGTTGCCTGATGAAGTTGGCCTACCATCAACGTGCCAAGGGAACCCACCCCGTAGCCGACGCCCTGCATCATTCCGGACAAGTGCGCGGCGGTGTGGGCGTCGCGGGTGCGGACCATGATCATGGTGAGGGCCACTGCAGTCAGCGACCCCTGACCCAGCCCATTGAGCCCGGTCCAGATCCAGATGAGCTCCGTGGGACCAAAGATGGTGAGCGCAAAACCGCCTCCGGTCATGAGCGCCACCACCATGTTGATGATCCGCTGATCCTTGAAGCGCGTGGCCAAGGCAGGGGCAAACAGCGAGCCGAGCATCTGCAGAACAATGGACACCGAGACGATCAACCCGGCCGTCCCGCCGTCAATCCCCCTGTCCCGGAGGATGGGAGCCATCCACGCGAACACGCTGAACGACATCATGGCCTGCAGCACCATGAACAATGTCACCTGCCATGCCACGGCCGACCGCCACACGTTGACCCCGCCGTGAACTGCCTGATGCTTCACGGAAGGCTGGCGGATTGCCAACGGCAGGAAGAGCAAAAGTACGACGCCGGCAGGCACCGCCCAGAACCACAGCGCCGAGGTCCACTGGCCGGTTGCCGTAAATACCGGATACGTGAAGCCCGCGCCAAGGGCCGCCGACGCGCAGATCGCCGTCGTATAGAGCCCACCCATCAGACCCAGCCGGTGAGGGAAATCCCTTTTGACGACACCCGGAAGGAGAACGTTGCAGAGGGCAATGGCGGCACCGCACGCGGCGGTTCCAGCGAGAAGCGTGGGTAAGTGTCCCATCCCGGGAATATCCAGGGGCCTCAGGAGCAAGCCTGCGGTGAGGACCGCCATGGCTCCCAAGAGCACCCGTTCCGCACCGAACCGCCGGGCGAGCACGGGGGCTAAGGGTGCGAAGACTCCCAGCAGGGTGACCGGAACGGTGGTGAGGACTACCAGCGACCAACCCGGCAACCCGGCGTCGGACGTTATTTCCGGAAGGACCGCGGAGAAGCTGGAGAAGACCGTGCGGAGGTTCAGGCCGATGAGCACCAGGCAGATTCCCAGGTATACGAGTCCGCGCTTGCCACTGAGCCGGGTGGGATCGGGCGCAGGTTCTTCGTCAATCTCTGCGTCCACCGCGATCTCAGGGAGGACTGACTTCTCTGGGTAGCCGGGGGTCTTGGAGGAGGTCACACGTCCTATTCTGTCAGCCAGGCTTGTCCGGCGCCCGTTGGGCCGGATATGACCATCACGGGATATGACCATCACGGGATATGACCAGCACGGGATATGACCAGCGGGATTGGCACAGTTATCCACATAGGCTTGATCACCCCTGCCTGTGCAGCATCCCGATCCATAGCGTTGAGGGCATGGACAAGACCTTGGAACCTTCACCTCAATCCGCAACTTCAGAACGCCCCGGTAAGCCATCCCAAGAGACGGCCGCAGCGTATTTACGCCCAGCGGGATTGCGTGCAGGCATCTGGAGCTTGGTGCTTGCCATGGGGGTGCCTGTTGTCTTACAGATCATCTTGCCTGTGGGGACATACTTCGCGTTGAGCGCCGAGTCGCCTTCCTACTCATTTGCTGCGCAGACCGTTTTCCTGGCCCCCACGGGAGCTTGTTGGCTCGCGGCAGTGCTCTGTGGCCTGACGTGTCTAAGGCTGGCCAGGCGCAGTGGCGCCGATGGGCAGCGGACCACCGCCTGGACGTTCGGCGTCCTCGGGCTCTGTGTTGCAGGACTCGAAGGGCTGATGTTGCTGGTGCCGTTTCTTTACAGCTAGCTCGGGTTCTTTAGAGCTGAGTTCGGGCCGAACTACCCCGCCGAACCAAAGTATTCTGGAAAGGATGAGTGAAACTCCAGATTCCCCGAGACCCGTGACCCCCGGCAGCCAGGCCTCCTTCGGCACCTATGGTGGCCGACCAGTCAGCTTTGTGCGCCGCGGCACCCGTTTGCAGGGACGTCGACAGGCCGCCTGGGAAGAGCACGCCGAGCGCTGGGCCATCCAAGTCCCACGCCATGTTGCCAACACCTCGGTGCACCCCGATTACACGTTCGACGCCGAGGCAGTGTTTGGGCGCAAGGCACCCCTGATCGTGGAGATCGGTTCCGGCCTGGGCGACGCCGTGGTTCATGCCGCAGAGCAGAACCCGGACAAGGACTTCCTCGCAGTGGAGGTCTATACCCCGGGCCTTGCCAACACCATCATCAAGATCAACAGCCGCGGGCTGACCAACGTGCGGGTGGTGGAAGCCAATGCCCCCGAGGTCCTGGAGTCCATGCTCCCGGAAGGCTCGGTCAGCGAACTGTGGGTGTTCTTCCCGGATCCGTGGCACAAGGCGCGCCACCACAAGCGCCGCCTCATCCAGCCTGCCTTCGCTTCGGTAGCTGCCAAGGCGCTCGAAAAGGGTGGTTACTGGCGGATCGCTACTGACTGGTCAAACTACGCAGTACACGTCCGCGAGGTTCTGGCAGACTCCACGGAGTTCGAGAACATGCACGAAGGCGAGCGCAGCGGCGAGGAGAGCCCGTTGACGCAAGTGTGGCAGTCCGGCGTCGAGTCTGTTGTGGGCGGTGCGCCCGTCCGGGAAGGTCGCGCGCCGGTCAGTACGGAGCACACCGGGCCGAACCAGGGTGTGGATGAAGAAGGCGGTTGGGCGCCACGGTTTGATGGCCGCATCCGGACAAGTTTTGAGAATAAAGCCCACGAGGCCGGGCGCATGATCTTTGACCTCACGTACCGCAAGCTTTAGCCGACGGACTTTGGGGAAAAACATGAGCTATCAGCCGCCGATCGAGTACTACCAGCAGCCGCAACGTGCCGGGAACCAGGGGCTGGGTGCAGGCATTACCAGCATCATCGCTGCCGTGCTCTCGCCGGTCGCGGCGATTGTGAGCATTCCCTTGGGGATCGCAGCAGTAGCATCGGCCATGAGCCGTTATAACGAGGGCAACGACTCGTGGTGGGTTGGTGCGCTTGTCCTGGCGGGGATTGCGGTGGTGCTGGCTCTTGTTGCTGTGGTGAGTGGGCTGATCGCCGTCTTTCGGGCTGGCCGCATGAATGCCGGGCGCATCACGGGAATCATCGGATTGGCCATCATGGCAGTCAACATTTTTGGCATCCTCTTCATGGTGTTTCTGGTACTCGGTTCAGGTCAGGGGTCCTAAATGCCGCAGGTACGCGCCGAACGGTTCATCCGGCTGGATCCGGAAACAGCCTTCGCCCTCTCCCAGACCACCGGAGAATTCCGGCTCAAATGGGATCCGTTTATTTCTGCCCAAGCCTTTTTGGATGGCGCGAAAGCAGCCGGCAAAGGCGTCAGAACACGGACTGTCTCCCGTATGGGCTTGAAGATGGTCAGCGAGTACGTCTCCTTCATGCCTCCCAGGAATGTAGGGATGACCATGGTTT
This sequence comes from Arthrobacter sp. 9V, assembly GCF_902506065.1. Classification (GTDB taxonomy): domain Bacteria; phylum Actinomycetota; class Actinomycetes; order Actinomycetales; family Micrococcaceae; genus Arthrobacter. Next base: position 551,662 of record NZ_LR732912.1, on the reverse strand, counting down.
CGGGGCCGTGGTTCTTTGAGAATTTTGGAGGTGGCTGGAGATTCACCCCGGACGACGGCGGCACCCGGACAGTCTGGAAATACACCTTCTCCTGCCGCCCGGCCCTCCTGAAACCTGTGGCCGAGAGGATCGGAAGTTGGGTCCTGGGCAGGGAAATTGAGCGTCGCATTGAGGCGTTTGCCCGGGCCTGCGAGGACGAGACCTTGGTAGCAGAGCTGCGCGCGCAGGGCACCGGAGTTACTGAACGCTAAGGTTTCCTCGCAAGAACCTGCCTGTTACGGCACCGAAATCGAGGCCACCGTCTTCTGGGCTTCATCGCGAAGCTCAACCCCGGCGATGCCGGCCAACTGTACCGGCGTGGCACCGGTGATCTTGATCCGGCCGCTGGCTGTGGCCGTCCATCCGCAGGTGCGTTCTTCAGCGCCGTCCCGGCCCTTGACCCAAAGGTAAAGGGTGCCCTCCAGCGGCATGGACCGGCCCTCAACCTCGAGCTCCGTCCCCCAGTTCTTCTTCACCATGCCCACGGTCAGCTGCAGCCCGTCGTCGGACTGGACCGAGTAGCTGGCGTCCGGCTTCGGCGGCTGGTTCAGCAGCGGCCCGGCAAGGAAACCAACGGCAAGGCAAGCAGCGGCAACCGCGCCCACCAAAGCTGCCCACCGGCGTCGTGATTTCCGCCTGCGAGCTGACAAGTCCACCAGGACCTTCTCCGGTAATGCCTCGGGTTCGGGTTCCAGCAGCGAGAGTGCGTTCACACCTCCAGCGACAGTGAGGGCCACTGCGTCAGCCGCGGGAACGGCATCGAGCAAAGCCGGCAAGCTCTCCAACTGCTCCAACTCATTGCGGCATTGCGCGCATTTGGCGAGGTGGTCTTCGAACGTGCGCGCCTCCTGGAGCTCCAGCCCACCCAGCAGGTAGGCGCCCAGCAGTTGGTGGACGGAGTTCTCGTTCATCGTTCCACCTCCATTTCATCAAGGATCGTTCGGAGGGCTTTCACTGCGTAGAAAGCCCGGGACTTCACGGTTCCCGCCGGGATGTTCAGTTCAAGTGCTGCTTCACTGACGGTGAACCTCTGGTAGTGGAGCGCCACCAAAACCTGGCGGTGTTCATGACTGAGCCGCAGCAAAGCTTCCTCCATGAGGACCCTGTTCAGTAGTTCGTCAACGCGCTCCGTCGCGGGATGGTCCGGGAGGTCCTGTTCGCCTGCTTCGGAAGGGCGGCGCTGGGCCTTCCTGTAGTTGTCAATGATGACGTTACGCGCCGTGCGGAAGAGGTAGCTGCGCAGGCTTCCCGTGATCTGAGGAGCGTGCTGCCACACCTTAAGGATGGTTTCCTGAACGACGTCGTCGGCCTGATGGGCATCGGAGGTGCAGCTCAGAACGAAGCGTTTCAGCGCTGTGCCGTGGTCGCGGTAAATCGCGGCCACCACGTCTTCGTCCAACGGCATAGCCACCTCCCTCTTTCGGCTGCCCCTCGCTTATACGACGACGTGCGCAAGGAAAAGGTTCAGCTCCGTGAACCATTCTTCCCCCACCGACGTCGTAGGGGTTAGCGCCGACCCATCCCGGCCGGCTCGTCAAAGGAGCTAGACATGAAGAAACCACTCAGTTTTGGATTCGGTGCATTGATCCTGAGCGCCGCATTGGCCGGTTGTGGTGGAAGCCCGGGAACTACTACAACTACTCCGCCACCGGCGGCTTCGTCTTCCGCGGCCGCTACCTCCGCGTCCCCCGGCATGGATGCATCCCCCAGCATGAACGCCAGCACTGCTGCCTCCGGTACGGAAATGAAAGTGTCCTCTTCCAGCGCCGGGCAGATCGTGACGGACAGCAAAGGCATGAGCCTCTATTTCTTCACCAAGGACGTCAAGGACTCGGGAACCAGTGCCTGCACGGAAGCCTGCCTGGTCGCATGGCCAATATTCACAACCACCTCTGATGCTCCCTCAGTTGATGGGGTCACCGGGACCGTGGGAACCATCGCCTCACCTGACGGAAAGAAGCATGTGACTCTCAACGGTATGCCGCTCTACTACTACGCCAAGGACAAAGCTCCAGGGGACGTGACGGGTCAGGGCGTGGGCGGTGTCTGGTACCTGGTCAGCCCCACCGGGGAGATGATCAAGGGCGCTGCTGGTTCGGGCTACTAAGACCTGGGGCCGGGTTCGCGGGAAGCCTGCCACGTCCATCACAGTCACCCAAGCCATGGACCCGATCCGCTAGACTGCAAGCCACTCATCGGGGGAGAGAACATGGCAGACCAGAAAACCACCACGAAGAACCCGCCGAACCTGGGATTCCTTGTCTTGCAGGAAACCGCTTGGACCCTGGGTCTTTTAGCGATGATCATGACTGCCTTAGACCGGGGTTTGGACTGGATTTGGATCGGCCTGCTTGTCTGCTGGCAAGCGTCCATCATCTGGGGCTTCATCAAGCTGTGGCGAGCCAACGCCACCTAGCGCACTGGGCTCGCCGGAACGCGTCCAGATCGCCGGAAACGTCCGGCGATCCGAGCAGCGTTCCGGCGATCACGGCGGCGGAGGCAGAGACCCTACCGCCGGGCGCTCCCATACAACTGCCGGACCAGGTGCTCGATGTCCGGCTCGTGCAGTGACAGGTCGGCGACCTCGGCCGTGCCGGAGATGGCAGCCAGAACGGCGGCCGCTGAGAGCCTGCGGGGGTCGAAGGAGACGCTGTGCCGGATCCCTTCGGCCTCAATACCTTCATGGACGGCGCCATCGGGCAGCGCAAAGAGATCAGCCGAGTGCACGGGAGAGGCGAGGTCAACCACCATGGTGCGGACGGCTCCGGCGACGTCAGCCAACCCGGTAAGCGGGCCGTCGTAGGCGATGGCGCCGTCGTCGACTACCAGTACGCGTTGGCACAGACGCTGGATATCACTCATGTCGTGGGTGGTGAGCAGCAGCGTGGTGCCATTTTCCCGACGCTCGGCGTCCAGGAACTGGCGCAGTTTCTCCTTGCTGATCATGTCCAGACCAATGGTGGGCTCGTCCAGGATCACCAGCTCCGGCCGGTGCAGCAGGGCAGCGGCAACCTCGCCGCGCATACGCTGGCCTAGCGATAGCTGCCGGACAGGCGTAGTGAGGAACTCCCCCAGATCCATCTGCTCGGCGAGTTCGCGGAACCGTGGCTTCCAATCGGCCTCGGGCATACGGTGCATGGCACCGAGGATCGGGTAAGAGTCCTGCAGCGGCAGGTCCCACCAGAGCTGTGAACGCTGCCCGAACACGACGCCGATCTTCCGGGCCAGCGCTTTACGCTGCGGTACGGGGTTGAACCCGCAAACGCTCACGCGCCCTGAGCTTGGCACCAGCACACCGGTCAACATCTTGATGGTGGTGGACTTCCCGGCACCGTTGGCTCCGATATACCCCACCGCTTCTCCGGGTTCCACGTTGAAATCAATGCCCCGGACTGCGTGAACGGTCTTTTTGCGTCGCCGGAACCTGCCCATGGGTTCCATGACTTGGAACTCGCGGCTCAGATTTTCTACCTCAATGATGGGCATGTCAGCCTCCTGCGCCGGTGTACTTTTTGATGGCTGCCCGCCAAAGGAGCAGCATGAGTCCGCTGAGGACGACGGCGGCCGGCAGTCCCAGCCAGCCCGTCCACGCCGGGATTCCGGCCGGTCCGTTGAGGCCGAGAATGACCAGGCTGGGTGCGTAGGCCACGAGCGTAGCCGGGATAACAAAAGTGAAGAAGATCTGGATCGGGAAGAACAACGCCGCTCCGGGCATGGAGGCAACGTACCGGCCCCCGTAGGTGAATGCGTTGGCGAATTGTCTGCCGTCAAGGATCCAGAACTGCATGGCTCCAGCCCCGAGGAAGAGCGCACAGAAGATCGCCGCCCCAGCCAACGGCGTGATCAGGGCGAGCAGTACTTTGCCTGGATCCCACGTGATGTCGGCGAACAGCAGGGCCGCAGCCAAGGCCGCCAGAGCGAAGATCAAACGGCCAACGCGTCTCAGTTGGAAGTCGGATGTGGCGAGCTGAAGCAGCACAGGAAGGGGCCTCACCAAGAGCACCTCCAGCTTCCCGGACCTGATGGTCTCGGACATGGCGTCCGTCTCCCCCAGGAGCAGGTCACCCAGCGCGAATGCTACGGATGCGAGTCCGAACACCAGGAGTGTCTGCGCAAAGGTCATACCGCCGAACGAGGAGACGTTGTGGACAATCGCGTACAGTTCAACAAACTCCGTCAGGCCCAGGAGGACCTGGCCAGCGACGTCTGAGAGGAAGCTGCCCCGGTAGGCGAGTTGCGAGCGCAATCTCGCGGAGACCAACAGCCTGAGGAGCACCAGGTTGGTGACCGGAGCGTGGGGATCATGTAAGGCACGGGAGCTAGCCACCTTGCACCACCAACCGCCGCGAGCCGAAGCGGACCATCGTCTGCACAATGATCAGCAGCACGGCCAGCCACAGAAGTTGGATGCCAACCATCGCAAGGCTCTCACCGCCGTCGGTCCTTCCGGCAAGAATGTCCACCGGCGTCTGCAGCATGGACGGGAACGGTGTGGCCCGGGCGAAATCAAGCAGCCAGTCCGGAAACCACGTCACCGGGACCAGGAACCCGGACAGCAGGTTCATGAGGACCATGTACAGCATCCAGAATCCCCGGATCTCGAGCACCCAGAAGGCAAGCAGGTTGATGGCGAAGAAGCCCAAAAAGTTCAGGGACACGGCAGCGAGGATGGACACGAATCCCAGCAGGTACGGTCCAGGACTACCCGGCATCGCCAGGCCTGTCACCAGGGCGCCGACGATGAGCGGCGGCAAACCGCGCGGCAGAACATCGAACGCGGCGCGCCCCAGGTCTTGCGCCCAATATGATGCGGTCAGGTTGACCGATCGGGACAGGTCGACGGCGATGTCCCCCGACTTCACGCGCCCGGCCAGCTCAGCGTTCCCGAAGAGCCCCAAAGGTGCCAGGAGCGCCTGGCCCAGCCACACGTAAGTGGCCGCCTCCATAGCCGAGTATCCGCCAATGGCGCCGCCCGCCGTCGTAATAGCGCTTAGCAGCAGCGACGCCCGGATGAGCCCAAAAACGGAGTTGGTGAAAGCACCGGCGACGGCGGCAGTACGGTACGTGGAATGGCGGCGGAAAGATGACCTGGCCAGTTCCCAATACGCACGCACCGATCGAGTCTACTCACGCCACTCCCCCTCATCACACGAAGCCGTGAATTCGTCGACACGCATGGGGATGAACCGCCGAGCGGCCCGGCATCCGGAAGCGTGCGTCCAACGGCAGGACGGCAGGCATCCGGAAGCGTGCGTTAAAGCGCAAGGTGGGCCCACGCCGTCAGGGTTCCCTGGCCGAGCTTGCGAGGCTAGGGGGACGGTGGGGTACACGCGGAGGATGTCTGCCGCCCGGCCGCAGGCAAAGCCGGAGGATGCCGGGCCGCTCGGCCCGCATACCAAGGCCTAGGCGTCGGCGAATTCCTCGGACTCTTCGAACTCTACGGCCGCGATGATTTCCTTGGTTTCAGGGTGGATCATGAAGGCCTCGTCGTCGTCTTCGATCATGAGGTAGTCGCCGTGGTCGGTGGAGAAGTGCCAGGCGAGGGTCTTCACGCCGTCGTGCTCGTAGTTGGGGTCGCCCATGGTGATCTTTTCCAGGGCGTAGCCGGCAACGTCACAGAGTTCGCGGATGATGACCTCGAACTCGGGGGCGTTGGCGAGGGCTTCTTCGTCGGCTTCGGCTTGGCGTTCGGCAAGGTCCGGGATGAGGGCGACGCGCTGGGTGATGTGCTCTTCGATTTCTTCGTCAGTGAGAACCAACAGGGCAGACTGGTCGCGGAGGTAGGCGCCGTTGAGCTCGATGATGTCCTCTTCTTCGAGCAGCGCTTCAAATTCGCCGTCGAGCTCGTCCAAGGTAACAACAGCGGCAGGCGGGGTTTCGGATTCGTCCAGTTCGCCGTCGAGGTAGGCCTCGGCTTCCTCCTCGGTCAACGCATCAAAGGCGGCGGCGGTCCTGTTGAAGAGGTCAAGATGCCGGCTGGCACCCATCTCTTCTAGGCCCGAGCGGACGTAGGCGTCCACTTCTTCACGCTCCGGCGCGGTGAAGACGTACTGTGCGAAACCGCCGGACAGTGCCTGTGTGAGGTAGAAGTCCACAAAGTAGCTGTTGAGCGCAGGGGCCGCAATTTCGTCGCTGTTGAGGAGCTCTTGGTACATGTGGTTCACCACGTTGACGTTGGAATCCACCACATCCGCGTTGCCGGCTTCGAAGCTGGTCTTGTTCAGGACAACGGGGTACTCGTTGGTAGTCATGGGAAATCCTCACTGCTGAAAGCTGATGGTGCTCCGGACCCTTTCAACGTACGCGCGGGAGCGGCGCGGCAATCGAGGATGAGGTTAACGGAGGGCGAAGTTTGGGAGCCGTTTTCTGCTGACTAAGATTGAACAGATATCCTCCTGCCGAAAGTAGCCCTGCGCATGCCGTCCCACACAGACGAAAACTGGGAACTGGCCATTCAGACTCCAGCCATCACTGACCGCTCGCTCGCGGCCGGACTGGCTTATGCCATGGGCAGCCGCGTGAACGGGATTACTTTTGACGCGGCCACGGGCCTGTTGATGGGCAAGGTTCGCGGCACTGGTCCGCAACCGTATTCGACGTCGGCAAAGCTGGTCCGTAAGCCCAGCGGCTGGAGCTGCACGGTGGGTATTTGCAGCTGCCCGGTCCGTAAGGACTGCAAGCATGTGGCCGCGTTGCTCTTCACTGCTGAAGACCACCCCACCATTCGCGCCCAGCTTCTCTCCCAAGCCCCCGGAATTCAGACATCAAGGGTTGGCTCAGGTCAGCAGGGCGGGGCGGCACGGCCTGCTTGGGAACAAGCCCTCAACAGGCTGATCACCAAGCCCGGTACGGCTCCCAGCGCTGCGGGCATCCAGCTGGCGCTTCAGTTCGAGGTGGAAGAGCCCGCGGCGCACTTCTCCTACACAGGCCGCCGTGATCCCATGCGCAGCGTCCGCCAGCTCAAAGCACGCCCTGTGATGATGGGTGCCAAGGGAAAATGGATCCGCGGCGACGTCTCCTGGAACAACCTCAGCTACGTCAGCTTCCGGCGTGAATTCAACGAGGTCCACGTCGAATGGCTTCAGACTTTCCTGGCCGCACACGGTTCAAGCAACGGCCGGCAGCAACCATCCGGTGCAATGTGGTTGAGCCTGAACGATTTCGCGGCCAAGAACCTGTGGACCCTTCTCGCCGACGCCACCAAGGCCGGCATCCCGCTCATTCACGCCGCTGGTAGCGAGCCTGTTCGCGTCGAGACGCAACCCGCCGTCGTCGGACTGAGTCTGGCGCGGCTGGACGCGGACCCTGACACCGCTGCGAACACCGCAAAAACGGAAGCGCCCGACGGCGGCCTGCAGCTTGCGCCATCGGTAACCATCGGTGGGGAGCCCGTAGATCCCGGATCCGTGGGTTTCCTGGGCAAACCGGCCAATGGGATTTTCTTCACGCATTCGGGCGAAACCCTCCCGGGCGTGCCTCAGCAGAAGAACCTCATCACCCTTGCCCCGATTGAGGGCGGCATTACGGATGAGTTGCTGGAGTTCGTCATGGATGGCGATACCCTTCAGATCCCGGCAGAGGACGAGAGCCGGTTCCTGACCTCGTTCTACCCCAAGCTGCGGCAGTCAACACCGGTTCAGGCCGCGGATGAATCGGTGGAGCTTCCCACGCTGGCCGTTCCTACGCTGTCCCTGCTGGCCAATTACGGAAACGACCACAAGGTACGGCTGCACTGGGAATGGCACTACAAGTCCGGCACCCTTGTTACCGCGCAGCCCTTGTGGCGGCACCCGGACGATCGCGGCTACCGGGACGATCTTGAAGAAGCACGGATACTGGAGTCGCTCGGACGGCCGTGGGACGTGGTGCCTGCGCTGGCCGAATCTGCAACGGGCGGCTGGGGTGCGCCCCGCATCGCGGCCTCCGCTGAGCTCAGTGGCTTGGACACGCTGGCGTTCACCGAGGAGGTGTTGCCTGCGCTCAAGGACCTTCCGGACGTGGTGGTTGAAACCTCAGGCGACATCGCCGATTACCGTGAGGCCGCCGAAGCGCCCGTGGTGTCCATTTCCACGAAGGAAACGGCAAGCGGCGACTGGTTCGACCTCGGCATCGTGATCACCCTAGAAGGTGAACCCGTCTCCTTCGCGGCTGTCTTCTCCGCGCTCGCCGCCGGGATGAGCCGCATGCTGCTTCCCAGCGGCGCCTACTTCTCGCTGGATCTTCCCGAACTTCACCAGCTCCGGGCACTCATTGATGAAGCCCGCTCCCTGCAGGACAACCCGGACAACAAGGACGGCACCCTGCAGATCAGCCGCTTCCAGGCCGGGCTCTGGGATGAGCTGGCACAACTGGGAATCGTGGACGAACAGGCCGCCGCGTGGCGTGAGGCGGTTGGTGGACTGCTCGACGACGGCGTGACCGGGCTTCCGCTCCCGGCCGCACTTAACGCTGAGCTGCGTCCGTATCAGCTTGAAGGTTTCAACTGGCTGAGCTTCCTCTACAAGCACAGCCTTGGCGGAGTGCTGGCTGATGACATGGGCCTGGGTAAGACCGTGCAGGCCATCGCGCTGATTTGTGCGGCGAAGGACCTGGCGGCGGAAACTGCTGCCGCCGCTCAGGGTGACTCTTCCGAAGTGACGCCGCGGGCTCCGTTCCTGGTGGTGGCGCCCACCAGTGTGGTGAGCAACTGGGCGGCCGAAGCTGAACGCTTTGCTCCGGGCCTGGTGGTGCGCACCGTGGGGGAAACCTTCGCCAAGAGCGGCCTGGCCCCGGCCGAAGCGTTGGCGGGCGCCGACGTCGTTATTACCTCCTATGCCTTGTTCCGCATTGATTACGATGCCTACGCGTCCTTCCAGTGGGCGGGGCTGATGCTCGATGAGGCGCAGTTCGTCAAGAACCACCAGTCCAAGGCGTACCAGTGCGCCCGGAAACTGCCGGCGCGGTTCAAATTGGCCATCACGGGCACGCCGCTGGAGAACAACCTCATGGAGTTCTGGGCGCTCACCTCGATTGTGGCGCCAGGCCTGTTCCCCAGCCCCAAACGATTCGCGGAGAACTACCAAAAGCCGGTGGAAAAGAACGGTGACTCGGCGCAGCTGGGCAAGCTCCGGCGTCGTGTGCGTCCGCTCATGATGCGCCGCACCAAAGAGCAAGTCATCAAGGACCTGCCGCCCAAGCAGGAGCAGATCTTGGAAGTAGTGCTGAACCCGAGGCACCAAAAGGTCTACCAGACCCACCTGCAGCGCGAACGGCAGAAGATCCTGGGCCTGATTGACGATGTGAACAAGAACCGGTTCACCATCTTCCAGTCGTTGACGTTGCTGCGGCAGCTGAGTTTGGATGCGTCGTTGGTGGACTCGTCCTTGTCCGGAGTGCGTTCCTCCAAGCTGGACGTGCTGTTCGAACAACTGGAAGACCTCATTTCCGAGGGGCACCGGGCGCTGATCTTCAGCCAGTTCACGGGATTCCTGGGCAAAGTCCGCGAACGCCTGGACGCCGAAGGGGTGGAGTACTGCTACCTCGATGGCAGCACCCGCAACCGCGGGGATGTTGTGAGCGAGTTCAAGAACGGCGCCGCTCCGGTGTTCCTGATCTCGCTGAAGGCCGGTGGTTTCGGGCTCAACCTGACCGAGGCAGATTACGTGTTCCTGCTGGATCCTTGGTGGAACCCGGCGTCCGAGGCCCAGGCCGTGGACCGCACCCACCGCATTGGGCAGGCCAGGAACGTGATGGTCTACCGGTTGGTTGCGAAGGACACCATCGAAGAGAAGGTCATGGCGTTGAAGGCCAAGAAATCACAGCTGTTCGCGGACGTGATGGAAGGCGATGCCCTGGCCGGTGGCTCGTTGACGGCGGACGACCTTGCGGCGCTGTTCGCGGAGTAGCCTCCCCGAACAGCCCGGCACTTTGCTTAGTCGGCTCGTGAGGAAGCTGTCTGAATGACCTTGGCCAGGTCCCTGGGGCGGCTCCACATGGGCCAATGTCCCGTGGGCAGGTCAATGACTTCGAGCTGCTCTATGTTCGCCACTTCCGCGAACATGGGATGGCCTGTGTTGGCCAACTCCAGCACCTGCGCGCCAGGGATCGAGCAGCACACCAATGTGGTCCGGACCTTGCGGCGGGCATCGTTCGTCAGGTGGACGGCTTGACGAAGCACCGGGCCGGGCTCAGGTATTGCGCGTGCCCGAAAACGCTCGAGGACCTCGGCGCTCAGGCCTTCCAGACTGGCCTGCTGCCCAAGCACGTCAAAAGAGGGCAGTGGAAGCTCCTCCAATCCTTCCGGGAAATCCGGAGCGAACACGCTTCCTGTGGACACAGGCCCGGAGTCCACCCACACCATCTGGTGAACAAGCTCAGGGTGCCTGTCGAGGACAAGACTGACCGGTGCGTTGGCCCCACTGTGGGCGACGATAGTGGCAGGCTGGTCTTCGGAAACCCCCAGTCGGGCAAAGATATCCAAGACCGCTGCAGCTTGATCTTCCAAGGTCTTCGTTGCCCGGTCAGGATCGTTGGCATCCAGACCAGGAAGCGTCATTGCGACTGCACGCGACTGCTCGGATTCCAAGTGCTCAAGGACTTCATCCCACGCCCAAGCGCCCAACCAGTGGCCGGCGATGAAAATGATCGGACTGCTGTTAGTAGTTCTCATATGACTACCTTCTTGGATAGTCCGGACAGCTGTGTGTCACTATTTATGTCATGAATTTCGTGCGGCCTGAACAGTGAAACGAACCGAACAGTGAAGCGATCCGAGCGACTCCTCGCCCTCTCCGAGATGCTTCGCCGCAACGGATCACGGGGGTCCTCCGCCGATCGGCTGGCCAGAGAGTTCGGCGTTTCCGCGCGAACAATCAAGAGGGACCTCGCTGCGCTTGAGAACAGCGGCGCGCCCATATGGTCGCGTCCAGGACCCGGTGGTGGCTACGGATTGGCTGCCGGTGCTTCCCTGCCGCCTGTGAGTCTGTCCCCAGCGCAGGCCGTGGCGCTTATGGCAGCTGTGTCCGCTTCACCAGATGCCCCTTATGCCGATCTGGCAGCGGCCGGGATCCGGAAGATCGTTGATGTCCTCGATCCCAAGACCAAGGCAAGAGCCGATGAACTCGCTGGCCGCGTCTGGGTCAATGCGGCCTCCCCCTCCTCGCGGACCATCAAATCGGCGCTGGAGGAGGCGATGTCTGAGCAGCGTGTAGTCCGCATCCGCTACACCTCCAAAGATGGGAACAGCACCACCCGCGACGTCGAACCCGTGCTGTTCGCCTCAACAAACGGCCAGTGGTACCTGGTTGGGTGGTGTCGACTTCGCGACGCCATGCGATGGTTCATTGTGTCGCGCATCGAACGAGCCAGCGTCACCAAGGCGGCTTGCGGCGGCCACACCATCCACGAGGTGGGTGAACCCCCGGAGAACGCCAGACCCGTGCATGGTGGGGGCGTGTGAGCCCCTCAATGAGCCCCTCGCAAGTCTTAGTCGTCCAGCCGAACCCCACGCAATAGCAACATGGTTCCGCCCACGGCAACCGCGGAAGCCAGGAACACCCCCGCTGCGCCGAGGCCCACCGCCACCACGCCGATTGCACTGGGCAGGACCACCTGCCCCACCCTGTTTCCGGCCAACCGCAAGGCGAGCGCACGTCCGCGTTGGCCTTCGGGGGCTTGGGCCGAGAGCCAGGACATGGTCAGTGGTTGGCCTATCCCGAGCCCGAGGCCGAGGAATGCCATGACGATGAACAGCAGCCACTCGGGCATGGGAATGGCTGCGACACCGAGCGCAACTGTGGAGATGGCAAGGCTGAGGACCAGCAGCTTCATCCGGCCCAGTTTCCGTGACATGCTGCCCAGACCTAGCCGGGAAACCATGGAAAACAGAGCGCGAACGGTCAGCATGAGGCCCACGGTTGCTGCGGTGAGGCCCCTATCCGCGCCCAGTGCCGGCAGGTAGACAACGGTCAGGTCCACTACTGCCAGCACAGTGGCGCTGGTTGCGAGGGCGCGGACCACGCCCGGGGTCCGGAGGAGAGCAACAGCTCTGCCCTTCGGCCCGCCCTTGGCGATGCGCCTTCCCTGGCTGACCTTGGAAGAAATCACGAACGTGGTCAGGAACAGCACCAAGCTCATAGCGGTGGCGAGCAGGAAGATGGCCTGCGTATTCGGCCGAACAGATGCACCGCCCACCACGGAAATGGCCAACGGTCCCAAGGCTTGGCCCAGTGATGCGGCGAAGGTCAGGTATCCGAAAGCCGAGTCCAGGCGCGAGGAGGCAGCGTTGTTCGCCACTACCGCTTGCTGCCCCACCACGCAGGCCAGCTGGCCTGCGCCCAGCAGCGCTGTCCCGGCCACGAGTGCCGGAACCGATGTCCCCCAGAACAACAGAAACGCTGAACAGCCCAGTACGACGGCGGCCCCTATCGCCATGAGCCGGCGCTCGCCCAGGCGGTCCACCAGTCCGCCGATGGGCAGGGCAAGCAACAGGGGAAACACTGCGTAGCTCGCGGCTAGAAGTCCCAACGCAAATCCGGGAACGTCCAATTCGAGCGCACGGTACGTGGTGGCTGGCCGGACAAGGAAAGTGACGGCCTGGATGAGGGCCGAGTGAATCAGGAGTGCGGTGGACGAACGCCGTCCGAGTTCGCCGATCATTCGACCACGAGGCCGGTGCTTGAAATGACCCGCAAGGTCTCATCACGTGCGCCGATCACGTGGTCGAAAGCAACCTTGGCTGCCTTCTCCGCATCCTTCGATGCGATGGCTTCGACCAGGAGCCGGTGATTGGCCAGGGCTTCATCACGGCGTTCAGGGGCGTTGTTGGTGAAGTAACGGTAGCGCTCAACCTGACTGCTGATCTGATCGTGAAAGCGCCTGGCCCAGGAGTTTCCGGCGATCCTGGCGATGGCTGCGTGGAGGGCCACCCCGTACTTCATGGCTTCATCGGCGAATTCCACCAGGGCGGCATTACGGGCAACAATCCCTCGAAGTTCTTCAAGGTCCGCCTCGGTGGCATTGGCACACGCTTCCCGGGCCATCAGCGACTCCAACGCAGCACGGACGTCATACAGCTCTGAAATGGCCGTTTCGTCCAGCACGGGAACCATGACTCCGCCGGTGGCTTGCTGCTCGAGCAGGCTCTCCGAGATGAGCCGCCGAATGGCTTCCCGTAGCGGCGTCCGGCTGACCTGCAGGGCCGCAGCCATGGCTGGCTCATAGATTCGCTCACCAGGCTTGAGCTCCAGGCTGAGGATCCGGCGTTTCAGCTCGCCGTAGACAACGTGTGCCCCTGTGTTTCGTGGCTGTGGATCTGCCATGCCGGGCCTCTCGTAGACAATAGGTGTACTTGTATACAAGTATCCACCGCCAGTCCGACACTGAGCAACCAGAGCAACACGGAATGAAGGTGACCACTTCTGACTGACCCCGAACGAGCCTGTTCGAATGCCTTGTTGCCGCCCCAAGAGACTCATAGTCTCGGCTTGCCCGGCCTTCCCGGAAACCGGGCAGCACCCGAATGAAACCCCAAAGATGAGGTCCCCCATGGCGTTTACCGCTCGAAGAATCCGAAGGCCCGTGGCAGTGCTGGCGGCAGCTGTTACGGCAGCGGCCGGCCTTGCGCTCCTGCCCGCGACTACACCGCAAGCACACGCTGCTGACGCAACCGCCGTCACCATCACCCCGAACCCGGCCAGCCGCGGCGAAGCGTTCGAGGGTTGGGGCACCAGCCTGGTCTGGTTTGCGAATGCGACGGCGGGGTACTCCCCCGAGCTGCGTGAGGAGCTGTACCAGAAGGTCTTTGGCGAGAACGGGCTGAACCTCAACATCGCCCGCTACAACGTCGGTGGCGGCAACGCCTCGGACGTCCCGAACTACCTCAATGACGGCAGCGCTGTGGAGGGATGGTGGAAGCCGGTCACTGAAGCACAACCCGGCCAACCGGCGTCGAACCTTTACAACCCGGACGGAACCGTAGACAAGACGCAGGCCAACAAGCTCGCTTTCCTGAACGCCTGGGACCCTGATAACCCCGCGTCCTACAACCCCGATGCCGATCAAAACCAGCGCTGGTGGGTGGAGCGCCTCGCCGCGGACCAACAGATCACGCACTGGGAAGCCTTCAGTAACTCCCCTCCATGGTTCATGACCAAGAGCGGCTACGTGTCCGGCCAAGTCAACCCCGCCAAGGGCGAGAATCTGCTGCCCGAAGCGGAAGCGAAGTTCGCCGCCTACATGAGGAACGCCGTCGAGCTTCTTGAAAAAGGCAGCGGCGTTACCGTGGACACCATTGATCCGTTCAACGAGCCGAACTCCGGCTACTGGGGTACGGACATCGACGCCGCCACGGGCAAACCGCCCACCAGCTACACGCAGAAGCAGGAAGGCGCACTGATTTACCCGGCAGCCCAGGACCGCGTGACCAAACTACTGGCTTCCGAGCTGGAAAAAGGCACCACGGACGCCGTCATCTCCGCGATGGACGAGACCGACCCCACCAAGTTCATGACCAACTGGAACGGCTACAGCCAGGAAGCCAAGGACGCGGTTGCCCAGCTCAACGTCCACACCTACGGGACCAATGATCGACGCCGGGTCCGCGACCTCGCCAACTCCACGGACAAGCCACTGTGGATGAGCGAGGTTGGCGGTTTTTGGACCGGCAACCCTGCGCTCGGCGACTCCACCAGCGGCTGGGACCGCTCCAACATCACCAACGGCCTGGGCATCGCGGGCCGAATGGTCAATGACCTCCGCGAGCTGGAACCCGACGCCTGGGTGTTCTGGCAGCCGGTAGAGGACACCTACAAGCAGGAAAAGGCGGACAAGGGCTGGGGTTCCATCTACGTTGACTTCGACTGCAACTACGAAGGCCGCGAAGGCTTCTCCAACCGCCGCATCAATGACGGCGCAACCGGAGACCAAGCCAAATGCAAAGTCCTGACCAACCAGAAGTACAACACCACCCGGAACTTCACGCACTACATCCGTCCCGGTGACTTCCTGATCCAAAACGACAACGCCAAGACCGCCAGCGCACTCCGCGCCGACGGAAACGGCGCCACACTGGTCCACTTCAATGACACCCCGACGCCGGAAAAGGTCACCTTGGATCTCAGCCGCTTCGGCTCAATTGCTCCCGGCGCCAAAGTCACGCCAGTGGTCACCACCAAGTCGCCGTTGGATGACATCGAGAAGAACGCGCTGGTGAAGGGCACTCCGGTTGCCGTGGACACTGCAGCCAAGTCCGCCACGCTTGAGGTTCCTGCCGCATCAGTGGTGACGTTCGTCGTCGACGGCGTCAGTGGAGTTTCGGACGACGCCGCACCTGTGCAGGACGGTCACAGCTACCACCTCAGCGGTGAGGCCAGCGGGAAGTACCTGACCGGGCGTGCGAACGGTACCGCCTCCATCGAAGAACTGGGCACCGATGCCGCTGGCGTGGCTCCGCAGATGTGGACATTCAACGCCGTGAACGCTGACGACGAGTTTGCGAACGATCGCCGTTGGGTTCTGACCAACAAGGATGGCAAGGTTCTCACCGGCAACGGTGGTGTGCTCAACGGCAGCCAGAGCGGTGCGGCAACGCTGGGTTCTCTGACGCTGGATCAAGCCAAAGCGACTCCTTCTGCACAGTGGATAGTAACTACTGAGAACGGCAAGCAATGGTCCCTGGTGAATGCGGGCGCTGCGATTGCCCTGCAGGTTACAGGCAACCAGACCGCAGCGGGAACGTCTGTGGCTCTGGCATCGTCCACAGGAACCACAGCAACCGCATGGGCCAACCCACACCAGGCGTGGGCCTCTACAGACATTGCGGATCTGAAGCTCATGGGCGTCACGCCCGTTGAATTGAGCACGCTTCCCGGCGTGGCACCTGTCCTGCCCAGCACCGTCACTCCCCTGTACGCGGCGGGTCCGGGAAAGCCGCTGGCCGTTACCTGGTCCGCAGTTGACCCTTCGGTTTGGCAGAAGGAAGGGAAAGTGACCCTCCAGGGGTCGGGCCTTGATCCCTACGGGCAGGCGTTCACTGATGCCCTGCTGACGGTGACCGTTGGGCAATACGTGGCCACAGATCCGGCGTCCGTCACAGTGGGAATCGGTTCTACTGTGGCCGAAGTCCAGGCTGCCGCGCCCACGTCCGTCCCCGGACAAATCGGCGATGGCCCGGCCCGTAACCCGCTCCCGGTCACGTGGGACTGGGCTTCTCTCTCAGAATCCGCCCTGCAGTCCACCGGCTCAGTGACAGTTCCCGGCACGGCGGGTTCACTGCCTGCGAGCCTCACAGTGCTGGTGGTGGACCGGGTTCCCAGCAGCAATATCTGCAAGGACGATCCCACCACTTCTGTCACGGCGAGCTACACCGAGGGCTCCTACATTGCCAAGAACACCTGCGATGCCAACGCCTCCACGCGCTGGTCCAATTGGGTCAGCGGTGGCCGGGCGGGTGACAACCTGAGCTACGCCTTCGGCCGCGACTACACCGTTTCCTCTGTGACCGTGACGTCTGCGGAAAAGGCCGCCCAAAGCCTCAAGGTCCAGTATCAGGATGCCTCCGGAGCGTGGAAGGACACCTCCGCGGGAACCATCACGGGACTCTCCATTTCTTCACCGACAACCGTCCGCTTCGACCCCGTCACCACCCGCGGGATCAGGGTTTCGTTCATGACCACGGCTTCGTACACGAAGATCGCTGAGGTTGCCATCGCGGGTTCCCGCCTGGCCGACGCCGGACTGGCCGACCTCGGCCGGCTCCTCGTCAACCAGGCCTCGGTTATCGGCTTCCACCCGGCGACCACCGACTACAGAGTGCTGACACCCACGGCGACTCCCGCCGTCGTCGGCTACCCGCTGGACACCAACGCAAAGGTGACCGTCCAGCAGCCCACCGCTGAGAACCCGACGGCGGTAGTCACCGTGACAGCACCGGACGGCACCGCCAAGCAGTACAGCGTGACAGTGTCCACGGGCAAGGACGCGTGCAAGAGCGACGGCTGGAAGAACAGCCCATCGCCCGTGTTCACCAACCAAGGGCAGTGCGTGAGCAGTTTCGCGGCCGGGAAGTAGGTCCTCAGTAACGGTTCGGGTCTCCTCCTGCTATGCGCGGGAGGAGGCTCGCGCCGTTTCTGCCTAGCCGCGCACCCAGCGGTACGGCGTCGTCGTCGAGACCTTGAGCAAGCCGGAGCGCTCCAGGATGGGCCGCGAAAATTCGGTGGAGTCGCTGTGAATCAGGGTCTTTCCCATGTCCAGCGCGGCCTGTGCACGGCGGGCCGTCAAAGCCCGGTAGATCCCGCGACCGCGCCACTCTTTCCTCGTGGCACCACCCCAGATTCCGGCGAAGGACGTGTCCGGCGCCGGCTCCAGGCGTCCTGCGCTGACAATCTGACCGTCAGCTTCAGCTACCCACAACTGCATGCCATCGCGCAAGGACAGCCTGTGCAGCAGGGCATCGGCCATTTCATCTGACACAGGTTCCCCGAAGACCTCGTCTTGCATCGCGCTCATCGTCCGGACATCAGCTTCATCCGTTACCTGCCGGAGGGTCACGCCTTCGGGAAGCGGCACCTCTGCGCTCAACGCCTTCGCTTCGCCGATCATGATGGATTCGGGCTCGTCCTGGGTGAAGCCATTCTCGATGAGCGCTCCGTGCAAACCCGGCGCGCGATCATGCCCGCGCGATTTCCATTCCACCCTGGTGATGTCAGGTTCAGCGCGGAAGTAGGCTACCGTCTCGGCGACGAGCCGGCTGACGGTGGGCGCATCCACGTTGCCCAGGTCCTGGTAGGTCACGAAGCCGCGGCCCTTCATGAACGTCACCCAACGCAGCGGGCCGTGCCGGGTCACTTTGATGGCACTCGGCGTCTCCGCGTCGGTACGGAGGTTGGCGTCGTAAGCATCAAGGAAACGTGCGCGGTCTTCGCTGAGGGTCATTCCGCGAGCCTACTGCAGCCTGGCTGGTCACCCGATTTCGATGGTTCCCTGCGCACCATGCCGTGCGCCCGGCACGGTCAGCAGCTAGGCATCGAAATGGGCGGGCCACAGTTCGGCGAGGGTTATTGAAGCACCGTCGGGGAACACGAACTCTCCCTCGCCCTCCCCTTCCCCGGCAACAAACGTGACACCTGCGTCCTGCGAAGCACCTCCGTCACCGGCGAGAACGACGACGGCGGCATAGTCGCCGTCGTGCGAGGAGCCTGCGGTACCCACCCAGGGAATGGTGAGCTCCGAGCCCATGGGGTGGGCGCCGGGGCGGGCGAACGTCCCGGACGAATCCAACGCCAGGCCGTACCCGGGAACAGGGCGGATGGTACTGGTTGCTGACGACGCGGCATCCACAGGCCATCCGCCAATCCGCAACGCAGCACCCGAACCGGCGGAGGCACCAGAGGCACCCGAAGCACCCGAAGCACCTGCAGCACCCGTTACCCGCACCAGCCTGAGTTCCACCGCACCCCGCGTCACTGAAACCACCGTGACCGAGGGCCCTGGAGTCGCAACCCCTGCAACTCCGCTGCCGTGATCGGGGCCGGCATCAGGATCGGGTTCAATCCAGTGGGCTGTGAACCGCGACGCGCCAACCTGGAAGCCACCTTCGGCAAAGGACCCGAGGTGTTCGAACCCCGTCCGGTGCGTCAGCCGTTCAGAGGAGTCAAGGAACGCCACCGCGTTGTCCACGGACTCCGGCGTGAGGTCCGGGAACGTGTGAGTCGAGTACCCAATCCGGGCATACAGCGGCGAATCAGCCACCACGGAGCCAACAACAGCGTGATCCGTGGCATGGTTCCGGATCCGGACCACGCCGTCCGCGCGGGTACCGTCAATCTGCCAACCCGGCGCTTTGATCAGCCGCTGAGTGTCCGCAACCTCAACGGGCAGGGGAGCTTCAACGGAGGTCCAGGCCAGGTGATCCGCCGGCAGCACCAGGCCCAGCATGCCCTTCGCAGCCCAATACGGTGATCCAGCACCGGAGTAGGCCTGCTTCATCCCGGCGAATTCTCCCTGCCAGCCGATGGAGAGAAGCCCGTCCCCGGTGATGGACCCGTGCCGGGCAAAGTAATCCAGCATTCCGGACGCTGCACGGCGGGCCATGCCGGGAGCCAAACGCGTGTGCCCGGACAACTCCCCCACCCAGAATGGTGCGGCCGCCGCGAACCGGTAGATCAAACTCCGGCCTTGAATGAGCGGGGCTCCGTTTGCCCCCACAAGGTACGCGGCGTCGTCCAGGAAATCAGCCAACCGATCGCCGTCGAGCTTCTTGCGGGCGGCAACGCGGGGATCGTTGGGAGCCATCAGCGCCCAAAGCTGCGGGTACACCTGGAAAGCCCAGCCAACGTAATGGTCGTAGGCGCGTTCGGGACCGTCGGCGAACCAGCCACCGCCCCGGTACAGCGAATCGTGGATGGCGAGTCCGGCGTCGATGTCCTCGTCCGAGTACCGGCCACCAACTGATGCAAGGAACGTCTCCACCACAATCTGGAACCACACCCAGTTGATGGGCGGATACTCCTCACCGATCACAGTCTCAAACCAGGCAATGAGTTGCTCCTGCACGCGCTCCGGGAGCTTGTCCCACAGCACGTCACGCGTCAACGCCAAACCAACAGCCAACGACGCCGCCTCAACCTTCGCCTGCCCCAGCTCACCTGGCGTCGGCCACCGGTCAGGGTTGGCGGGATTGGTTCCGGCGTCCAGGCCGTCGGCATACCACTGGGCGATCCACCCGGTGCTGGCGGGGTCGCCTGCAATCCGGAAGGAGGCCAGGAGGAACGTCCGGGCGAAGGCTTCGAGTGAATCGCTTCGCGGGCCGTACCGGCTGTTTGCTCCGGGCAAGTGGATGTTGGCGTGGTCCTCGGTCCCAAAACGGTGGGCAGAACGCAGGAGGTGATCCGCGTACGCGCACCAGTGCTCGCGGGTCAGGCCGGTGTATGGGGAAAGCGCGTGGTCCAAAGGGGGCAGGACAAGAGTCATCAGAGCGAGTCCTCCAGCAGTACACCTGCAAGCCCTCGCGGTGCACCTAACGAAGAATCGCGCACAATCAGCTCAGGGTTCAGGTCAATCCGATGCACAGGGCGCATCCTTCCTTCGGCCAGGCGGGCAGCCATGAGCTGCACCGCCACTTTGCCCACATAGCTTTTGGGTGGTCGAACCGCGGAAATCGCAGGCTCGGCAAGGTAGGCAACTTCGTCGTCGTATCCAACGATCGCCATGCTGCCGGGGACGTCCACCCCGCGGTCCACGCAGTGCTGTACGAACGCCACGGCCTGGGTATCGGAGTGCACCAACATTGCGGTGGTCCCTGATGAACGGCAGAGCTCCAGGACCTGATCAAAGTGCTGGGCGCGGTCGCCGTTGTCCAGCTTGGCCGAATCCTCGTGGATGGACTTGTCCAGGGGGATCTTCAAAGCGTTCAGGGCCTGCTTCCAACCGCGGACCACGTGGGGACTGGTGGGACTGGTGGAATCGGTGAGGCAACCGATCATCCGGTGCCCCTCTTGCCACAAATGCCGTACGGCCATCCCGGCACCGAAGGAATGATCCGTGGCCACCCATTCAAGGCGGTGCGACGGGATCTCCGACGGCGCCCGACGCTCGGCCATGATCACCGGAATGGGCAACGCATTGAGCCAGCGGAGAAGCTCTTTGCCGTGCTCACCACCCATATCCGGGGCCACAATCAGGCCGTCAATGTTCTGCGTATCCAAGAGTGCCTGGACCTGGCGGCGGTTATCGGCTGCATCGTAGGCGGAGCCGCGCACCAGGATACGGAGATTCTGGACCTCGGCCTCTCCACGTGCACCGGAAATCACTTGCGGCCAGTAATAGTCCAAGGACGGAACCACCATGCCGATTGAGTAGCTGTGAGCCGAGGGCCGTCCCACAGCCGCCGATCGATCCAAGGGGCTGGGCAGCGTAGCACCCCCGTGAACACGCGAGACAAGGCCTTCGTCCGCCAAGGTGTTCACATCGCGTCGGATGGTCAACTCACTGACGCCCAGTTTCACCGCGATATCGCGCACAGTGATGGCGCCATGGGCACGCAGCTCCTCCATGAGACGCTCACGTCGTTGCAGCGAAAACAGCGACTTTCCGCCCATTTCGGGCGTCTGTTCGGAACTCAAGGTGTTGCCTCCACTGTGAGGGTGAATGCGCCGGAAGCGCGGTTTTCGGCGGGCATGCGGAATCGGAGCCGGGTCAGCTTTTCGCCCCAGATATCTCCCAGGAGCGGATCGTCCAGGAGCCATTCGTCCACCAGTACGACGGCGGTGGCCGGCTTCCAGCGGAGATGCAGCCCTCTGTTGGTTTCCACGGCCGGAATCCCCTCAGGCGTGATGGTTGCCGTCGCGTCTGAACCGACGCGGACAGTGCCGGACATCAGATAGGTGATGTCGACGTCGTGCGTTCCCTCTGGCGGGTGCGTTCCCTCCGTGCCAGCCGGCAGGTTCCAGCGGTCGTCAATCACCACAGTCCCCAGCTCGCGGTTCATGAGCGAGGTTCGGATCCACTGCTCGGCGTGGTCCAGGCCGTAGGCAGCCCCGAGTCCCAGGGCGAGCGTCGGTTCCTCGGCGGTGGGTTCCTGCAGAACGGTTGCCGCAAACGAGGGCCCGGTCCCCTGTTCCAGTCCGAACGGCGCCGGCACGCTGTGCCAGGCGCTCTGCATGGCCCGGATCAGGTACCGATCAGGTCCGAACGTTTGGGCGGTGTAGGTGGGCTGGCCGGCATCCACCAGCAACGGCACACCGTCCACGGCCACCACCACTGAGCCCACGTCGCGGTGGTTGTGGTGCTCGCCGTTGTGTCCGCCCTTCGCCGCGAGCGTGAGCCCATCCGAGGAGCCCGGAGTTTGCCGCGCCACCATGATCTGGACCGATGGCAGGTACGTCCCCCAACTGGGGGACAGCACATGTCCCAATGGGCCCTCATTGCGACGTTTGCTGTCCCCTAGTTGGGGGCGGGAGGTGAGTTGGGTGAGGACGCGGCCCAGTCCGGCGGCGGCTTTGGGTTCGGGCTCGACGGCGGCAAACGTTGCGGCATGTGCGGCGGCCTCAGAGTCCCCCAGCCGGACAGCCCATCGGTGCAGCATTCCCCACGGCAATCCGTGGTGGGCTCGGGCCGGACCGTCGGCCACGTTCAGGAACCACCGGTTGCCCAGATGCATCCGGTGCGGGAAGGCCACCAGTGCACGGATCACGGGCAGGTCAGGATTCAGGACACCGCCACTTGCCTCCTCCAGCAAAGCGAGGCCTTCCAGCGCACGCCCGGCACCGTTCCACCAGTAGGCGAAGCCCTCGTCGATGGCGCCATCAGCCGGGATGGAGGCGAGGAAACGGTCCAATCCTTCAATACAGCGGGCAACCACCTCCGCCTGCAGCCCCGGGTCGTCCACCAGCAATAGCGCTGCCACAATGATGTTCGAGTGGATCCATGGGTTCCAGTTGTGGACATCACCGTCCAAGCCCAGCCAGTGCCAGTCGAGGCGGTCCAGGAACGGGCGGATCACGCGTTCGTTCGTCTCCAGGCGGATCCGCCGACGGAGACCGGGGGCGCGTTCATCCAGCAGAGAACCCAGCACATGGTCCAGCCACGCGAGCTGAGCCACCACTTCTCCTGCACCGAGGTCCAGATACGGCCGGGAACGGTCCGGGACCACCTCGCCGTCGCGCGTGAACACGTCATCATGCGCGGCCCAACTCCACGAGCTCTGCTCACACAGGAGGTACGCGCCATCAATCACTTCGTCGAGCCAGCCGTCATCAGAGGGACCACCCAAGGCAGCCATCACGACGGCGCGCGTCAGCCGCTGCTGCCGGCCCGCCACCAGTCCCTCATACGCCGTGCGGTTTCCGTCCCGGAAGTAGCGCGCGTAGTGCGAGACCAGTGGCTGGGGCCACGGCGTCCCGGCATCCGCATTTGCCAGGGTACGCAGCTCGGAAAGGGGGCTGGCAGCAGCGAGCTGCCACCCGGCGTCGGACGCTGGACGAACGGTGAGGCGATTACGGGAGCCAACAAGTGTCTGCTTCAAAGCGGATGCGCCTGCTGACTCACCCCAAGCGGTCAGCAGGGGCGTCAGGGGTGGCGCGTCAACGGCGGCGGTGCCGGTTGCCATAGGAATTCTTCTCTCATTTGTTCGAGTCTGAACGTTTAAGATCAAGCTCGATTGAGTTGAATGAACTGTCTTGTTTATGAGTATGTACTGATTATTAGATGTGATGCAACACATAAATCACGGTCGAACAGGCCACCGATAGCTTCGAAGGGAGGATCCCTCAATGTCGCTCAAGCCCCAGGCACTGCTGGTCATGAATAGCGGAACCTTTGCTGATCAGTTCGACTCCACACGACTGGAGCGGCTGGCAGGAATGGTTGATCTCGGTGATCAGCCGTGGACGGATTCCTTGGACACCCCGGAACTGACGGGTCGCCTGGAAGAGGTGGAAATCCTCCTCACCAGCTGGGGAGTACCGCAGCTCAATGCTGAGCGTCTGGAGCGCATGCCCAAGCTCCGGGCAATTTTCCACTGTGCAGGAACAGTGCGCAGCTTCGTCAGCGAGGAGCTCTGGGATCGCGGCATCACCGTAACCAACGGGGCCGACGCCAATGCCATACCGGTAGCCGAGTTCACGTTCGCTTCAATAGTCCTCGCGGGCAAGAAGGCCCACGTGCTGGCCAACGACGCCCGCACCTACCGGGAAGACTGGAGCTACATAGGTAACCGCGGCGAATTGGGCAACATCGGACGGGTGATCGGCGTGATCGGGTTCTCCCGGATAGGCCGCCGGGTGGTTCAACTGGTCCAGCAACTCCAGGACGTCACCTGCTTGGTGAGTGATCCTTATGCCGATCCGCGTGAAGTGGCCGCCGCGGGCGGCAAGCTGGTGACGTTGGAGGAGCTCCTGCCCGTATCCGACGTCGTGACCATCCACGCACCCGCACTGCCGGAAACCCGCAACATGATCAGCACCGCCGAGCTGCAGTCCATGAAGGACCACGCGACGCTCATCAACACCGCCCGCGGTTCGCTCGTGGACACTGAAGCCCTCGAGAAAGAGTGTGCCACCGGACGGATCACTGCCCTGCTGGATGTGACCGAACCCGAGCCTCTACCCGCCGAATCCACCCTGTACAACCTCCCCAACGTGATCATCACCCCGCACATTGCAGGTTCGCTCGGGACTGAAACCAGGCGGATGTCAGATGCCGCACTGGATGACCTGGAGCGGTACCTCGCCGGCAAGGACCTCCTTGCCCAAGTAGTCCACGCGGACCTCGGCCTCAGCGCCTAGATCCCCTCAAGAACACCCGGCACCAACCAAGCCGCACCTACGGCAAACTTAAACCCAGTACTAAAGGAGAACGCAATGAAGCGCACAACCCTCGCCGCAATCGCCCTTGCGGTGACTGCAGGGCTCGGACTCACCGGCTGTGCCGGCGCTGCCGGTCCCGCCGAACCGCAGGCGGCCGAAGGCAAAACCCGGCTGACCGTTTCGGTGTGGAACTACGAGGGCACCCCGGAGTTCAAGGCCCTCTTTGACAGCTACGAGGCTGCCAATCCCAACATCGACATTGAGCCCGTGGACATCCTGGCCGATGACTACCCCCAGAAAGTCACCACCATGCTGGCCGGCGGTGACACCACTGACGTGCTCACCATGAAGAACGTGATCGACTACTCCCGCTACGCCAACAACGGCCAGCTGCAGGAAATCAATGACGTTGTAGACAAGGTGGGCAAGGACAACCTCGCCGGCACGGACGCCTTCAACATTGACGGCAAGTACTTCGCAGCCCCCTACCGCCAGGACTTTTGGCTCCTGTACTACAACAAGGACCTGTTCAAGGCTGCCGGAATTGAAGATCCCAAGGACCTGACCTGGGAAAAGTACACCGAGATCGCCAAGAAGCTCTCCACCGAGGCCGGCGGTAAGAAGACGTACGGCACCTACCACCACATTTGGCGTTCAGTGGTCCAGGCCATCGCAGCAGCCCAGAACGGTGCTGACCAGAACAGCGGCGATTACGGCTTCATGGAGGACCAGTACAACACCGCGCTGGACCTGCAGAAGTCCGGAGCCACCTTGGACTTCGGCACCGCCAAGAGCCAGAAGACCAGCTACCGCACCATGTTCGAGTCCGGCCAGGCGGCCATGATGCCCATGGGTACCTGGTACATCGCCGGCATCCTCCAGGCAAAGAAGGACGGCAAGACCAACGTCAACTGGGGCTTGGCCCCGATGCCGCAGAAGAACGACGACGGCAAAGTCACCACGTTCGGTTCGCCCACGGCCTTCGCCGTGAACAAGAACGCGAGCCACTCCGATGAAGCCAAAAAGTTCATCGAGTGGGCCGCCGGAGAAGAAGGCGCCAAGGCGATCTCCAAGATCGGCGTAGTCCCGGCCCTGCAGAACGACGCCATCACCGCTGAGTACTTCAAGCTCGATGGCATGCCCACGGACGAGCTGTCCAAGAAGGCCTTCACGCCGGACACCACCGAGCTGGAAATGCCTGTCAGCGACAAGTCAGCCGCCACGGACAAGATCCTCAACCAGGAGCACGACCTGATCATGGTGGGCGAGCGCTCCGTCACTGATGGCATTGCCGAGATGGGCAAGCGCGTCACGAGCGAAGTGCTGGGCAAGTAATCCCGCCTGGCAAGTAACTCTCCCCGGTTCCGGTGCTGCATCCTTGAGGCGCAGCACCGGAACCCGGACCTGAACTCTCCGGATCCTGAAATGGAGGAACGCCCCCGCCCCCGGGAGCGGTCATCATGACTACAGAAACAATCCCCCAGGCACCTGCCCCAGTGCAGAGCCGCGGCAACAGGAAGCAAGCCAGGCGTAATACGCTGATCGGCTGGACGTTCATCCTTCCGAACTTCCTTGGCTTCCTGGCCTTCACACTCATTCCAGTCGTGGCCGCTTTCGCGCTCTCCTTCATGGAATGGACCTCGTTCAGCGCTCCCAAATGGATTGGCCTGGCCAACTTCGAGCGCATGTTCGCCTCCGATTCCTTCTGGATCGCCCTGCGGAACACCGTTGTCTACGCCTTGGGCCATGTGCCGCTCACCATGGCTTTGGCACTGCTGCTGGCCATGCTGCTGAACCGCAAGCTCAAGGGCATCGGCTTCTTCCGGGTAGCGATCTTCTTCCCTTACATCACCTCGCTGGTGGCTGTGGCAGTGGTTTGGAACATGCTGTTCAGCCCGGACAGCGGCCCCATCAACCAGTTCCTCGGCGCAATCGGCATCGCCAATCCTCCCGGCTGGACCTCCAGCTCGGACTGGGCCATGCCTGCGGTGATCATCACCAGTGTGTGGCGGGACATGGGCTACTACATGGTCCTGTACTTGGCCGGTCTTCAGGCAATCCCCACCGAGCTGTACGAAGCGGCCGAAGTTGACGGGGCCAGCGCGTGGCAGCGTTTCTGGAACGTCACCATCCCGTCCCTGCGTCCCACCACGTTCTTTGTGGTGGTCATGCTGACGGTCTCCAGCTTCAAGGTGTTCGACCTGATTGTGGTCATGACCAACGGTGGCCCCGGGCGGTCCACCACGGTGCTGTCCCAGCTGATCTACCAGGAAGGCATTGGCGAAGGTAAGTTCGGCTACTCCTCGGCCATTTCGCTGGTCCTGTTCATCATCGTGCTGACGGTCACCGTCCTGCAGTTCAAGATCCAACAGCGGAGGGAACGCTGATGACCAACATGGCCGAAGACCTCAAAGCCACTCATGTGACGGACGCAGCCTCATCTCCGTCCGGGGCACCCAGTGCGGAAGACCGTCGTCGTACTGACCGCAAGCGTTCCCCGCGGGAACAGAAGAAGCGCACCGCAAACATTGTGATTTATGGTGTTCTGGTGGTCCTGGTGGTGGCGCTCATGGTGCCGTTCATCTGGATGCTCTCTTCCTCGCTGAAGGAAAACAACCAGGTCCTCACCGTCCCCATCCAGTGGATCCCGCAGGAGTTCGTGTGGAGCAATTACACGGACATCTGGACCCGCATCCCCATGATGGGCTACCTGCAAAATTCGCTCTACCTCGCCGTGATCATCACCTGCCTCCAGGTCCTCACAGGCTCGCTGGCTGCCTACGGTTTCTCCAAGGTCCGCTTCCCGGGCCGCGACGTCCTGTTCCTTGCCTACATTGGCACCATCGCCGTTCCGTGGCAGGCCTACATGGTGCCGCAGTACATCATGATGCAGAACCTTGGCCTGACCAACAGCTTCAACGCCCTCATCCTGCTGCAGGCGTTCGGCGCTTTCGGTGTGTTCCTGATGCGCCAGTACTACATGACCATCCCGGACGAGCTCTGCGAAGCGGCCCGCATTGACGGCCTCAGCGAGTACGGCATCTGGGCCCGCGTGATCCTGCCCCTGTCCAAGCCCGCCCTCGCCAGCCTGGCACTGCTCACGTTCGTGAACACGTGGAACGACTACATGGGCCCGTTCATCTACCTCACGTCCAACCGACTCTGGACTGTCCAGTTGGGCCTCCGGTCCTTCGTTGGCCAGTTCGACGCCGAGTACGCCATGATCATGACCGGCTCTGTGATCTCCGTGATCCCCATCCTCATCATCTTCCTCATCGGCCAGCGCTACTTCATCCAGGGCATCGCCACCAGCGGGATGAAAGGATGAGTACTGTGGCGGGGCAGAAGCGACGGCGGTGGGCCAGCCCGGGGTTCGAAACCTTCGGGAGCATTTTCGGCTTCATTTACACCTTCCTGGCCGGAAACGCGTTGCTCGCCGTGGCCAACGCCCCGCTGGTCCTCAGCCTCTCGCTGGTGGCCGACCCCGCCGCTGCATGGCCGTTCTTCCTGGCGCTCTCGGTCACCATTGCGCCCTCACTCGCCGGCATCTTCGCCGCCTTCAAGGCTCTGAACGACGACGGCGGTGCGGTCAAGCCGGTTGCCGCTTTCCTTCGGGGATACAAGCGCAGTTTTGCCAAAGCCGCACTGCTTGGCGTGGGGGCCGTGGCCATGCTGCTGTTCCTCGGCGTGGACTTGGCCGTCATCCAGAACAATGCAGCGGCGATTCCCGGCGCGGCCCTTCTGGTGCCGCTGATCGTAGTAGCAGCCGCCGTGACGGTGACCCTTTCCGTCACGGCGATTGCCGGCGTCGTACTTCTGCCTGAGGCGAGGCTGAAAGGCATCCTCAAGGCCTCGCTGTATCTGGCCGTTCAGCGCTGGTACCTCAGCCTGGCCATGCTGATCCTGCTGGGGATCATCGTTTCCGCGGCAGTGCTGCAACCTGTCCTGGGCATCGCGCTGGCACCGGCGCCGCTGCTGTTCGTGATTTGGAGCAACGCCTCCTACGTTTTCCACGCCGTGCTCCGCACCCCGTAATACTGTTAGGACCATTTCTTGGACACGTTCGAAATCGGAGATCAGGACTTCCTCCTGAATGATCGGCCCTTCCGCATCCTCTCCGGCGCCATCCACTACTTCCGGGTTCACCCCGATCTGTGGGCGGACCGGATTGAGAAGGCCCGGCTGATGGGGCTGAACACCATCGAGACGTACGTGCCGTGGAATGAGCATTCACCCTCTCCCGGCGCTTTTGTTGCCGACGGCGCGCTGGATCTTGGCCGGTTCCTTGACTTGGTGGCCGATTCCGGGATGCACGCGATTGTCCGGCCAGGTCCCTATATTTGCGCCGAATGGGACAACGGAGGGCTGCCCGCCTGGCTGTTCACCGACCCCACTGTTGGCGTGCGCAGCAGTGAGCCCGGCTATCTCGCCGCAGTTTCCTCCTACATGGAAGCCGTCCTGGCTCTGGTGGTGCCGCGGCAGATTACGCAGGGCGGCCCCGTGATCATGTTCCAGATCGAGAACGAATACGGCGCTTATGGCAGCGACAAGGCGTATCTGCAGCATTTAGTTGACCTGTCCAAGCGTCTGGGTGTTGATATCCCGCTGTTCACCTGCGATCAGCCGTTCGGGACCATGATCGAGGACGGCTCACTGCCGGAACTCCACAAGACTGGAACGTTCGGCTCCCGTTCGCTTGAGCGGCTCGGTTTCCTGCGGGAGCGGCAGCCTACCGGACCCCTGATGTGCGCCGAGTTCTGGAACGGTTGGTTCGATAACTGGGGAACGCACCACCACACCACCGACGCCGCTGTTTCCGCCGCCGAACTGGACGCGCTGCTGACCGCAGGTGCTTCAGTGAACATCTACATGTTCCACGGCGGCACCAACTCCGGGTTCACCAACGGTGCGAACCACAAGGGCATTTACGAGCCCACCATCACCTCCTACGACTACGACGCACCGCTCTCCGAAGACGGACACCCCACGGCCAAGTACTTTGCATTCCGGGACGTCATTGCCAAGCACTTCCCGGTTCCAGCGGAGGTGCCTGTCGGTCGGGTTCCTGCCCCGGCTTCTACCGTTTCTGTCTCGGCGACCACGCCGTTGCTCTCCGCTGCTGCGGCTACGTCCTTGGCTACGTCCTTGGCGCCCGGAGCCGTTCCTCCTGTCGAGATGACCGGGCAGTACCGCGGCTTTTATCTGTACGAGGTCTCGCTTCCGGCCGGAGGAGTCTTGTCCTTCTCCGAGGTGCGGGACCGTGCCCAGTTCTTCCTGGACGGCGTGCCCGTGGGCGTCCTGAGCCGGGAACAGGGCGAGCGTGCCATT
This sequence comes from Arthrobacter sp. 9V, assembly GCF_902506065.1. GTDB lineage: Bacteria > Actinomycetota > Actinomycetes > Actinomycetales > Micrococcaceae > Arthrobacter. Next base: position 522,014 of record NZ_LR732912.1, on the reverse strand, counting down.
GTCATCCCCGGTGGTGGCCGCCTCCAGGTCCTTCTGGAGGATCAGGGCCGGGTGAATTACGGGCAGAGGATCGGCGAGGCCAAAGGGCTGATAGGGCCTGCACTGCTAAATGGTGTGGAGGTGTTGGACTGGAAAGTCGGTGCTGTTGACCTGGCCTCGCTGGACGCCTTCCGGACCACTGCCCTGCCCCTTCCCGCAGGTGATGTGGACGCCGGCGTGGGCGGTCCGTCCATCTCCTTTGCCACTTTTGAAGCGGACGGCCCGCGCGACCGTTTCCTCCGCCTGGACGGTTGGACCAAGGGCAATGCCTTCATCAACGGCTTCAACCTCGGCCGCTACTGGAGCCGCGGGCCGCAGCGAACGCTATACGTTCCCGGTCCGCTGATCCGTGAAGGCGCCAACGAGCTCGCCATCCTGGAACTCCACGGAAGCGCCACGCGTGAGGTGAGTTTCGTCGTCGAGCCCGATCTCGGCCCCGACGAAAAGTAACCCTCCATCACATCCCGCGCCCTTTAACCCAACCCTCCATCACATCCCACGCGCCAAAACCCAACCCTCCATCACATCCCACGCGCCAAAACCCAACCCTCCATCGCATCCCACGCGCCAAAACCCAACCCTCCATCACATCCCACGCACCAAAACCCAACCCTTGCGTTCGTCAACTTTTTGAGACAGGTTCGTTGTTTGTTTTGGGTTAGGCGGCCAGGGGTTGGTGGGCGTGGGTTTGGTATTGGGTGTGGGCTTTGGCTGGTGGGATGCCACCTGCTCTGCGGTTGGGCCGGCGGCGGTTGTACCAGGCTTCGATGTAGTCCATGACTCCGGTGCGGGCAGCGAGCCGGGAATCATAGCGTTGGTGGTGGTAGAACTCGGTTTTTAGGTGGGAGAAGAAGTTTTCCGCGACCGCGTTATCCCAGCACACCCCGACCTTGCCCATGGACTGGGTGACCCCGTGATCGCCGCACCATCTCTGGAATTCATCAGAGGTGTACTGGGTTCCCCGGTCTGAATGGAACACCACCGAGGTCCCGGTCAGATGCCCATGGTTCCGGGCCATCTGCAGGGCCGCGGTGCACAGGCTAGCGCGCATGTGTGCGGCCATGGACCAGCCGATCACCATGCCCGAAAACAGGTCAATGACGGTGGCAAGGTAGAGCCAGCCCTCACCGGTGCGCAGGTAGGTGATGTCACCAACGAGACGGGTTCCGGGCACTGTTGAGGTGAAGTCCCGATTGCCCTTAGCGTCGAGCATGTGGTTCTCAATATGAGCTGTTTTGGCCTGCGGGTCCTGGACCGTGGTGGCCTTCCAAGCCCGGGTGCGGACTGCCCGCCGCCCGTGCTCGCGCATGATCGCACCCACCGTCGGGGCTGAGACCTTCACCCCGCCCTCGTTCAAAAGGAGGGTGAGCTGGTCCCGGCCCGCACGGCCTTCCTCTTTCGTGTAAAGCGTGGTCACCGCCGCAGCGAGCTGCTCGTGCCGTACCACCCTTGGCGGCGGGCCTGCGGGATTCCGCCACCGGTAAAACGAGGCCCGGGAAACCTTCAACGCCCTGCACAGCCACACCACCGAATGGTTGGCCTTCTCCGCTTCGATGAACTCGTAGAAGTCCTCTACTTTTGCTTCGCGGCAAAGAAGGCGCTGACTTTTCCCAGGAACTCAACCTCAGCCTTCAACCGCTCGTTCTCGGCCAAAGCCTTCTGGTGCTCTTCCCATTCCACGGGCCCACGATCGGGCACCGGGACCAGTGTCGGACCACCAGGGGAACGCTGACGGGCCCGCGCAAGCCAGTTGCCCAACGTGCTTTCCTTCACCCCGATCTCCTCAGCTACCTGTTTTACCGACCGATCAGTGGACAAAACCAGCTGCACTGCTTCCTCACGGAACGCAGCATCATATTTTCTTCTGGGCGTGGTCATCTGAAGCGAATCTCCCATCAAGCTGTCTCAGAAAACCATACGACCGCACCTCCATCACATCCCGCGCGCTTGAGGGGCAACCATCGCTCACTTTCCTTAGAGGAGTGATGGAGGGTGCCGGATTAAGGCACGGGAAGCGAAAGAGCGTCCCGGAATAAGCCACGGGAGGTGATGGAGCGTCCCGGAATAAGCCACGGGAAGTGAAAGAGGGTCCCGGAATAAGGCACGGGAAGTGAAAGAGGGTCCCGGAATAAGGCACGGGAAGTGATGGAGGGTTGGGGACGCAGGAGGGGACCGGCTGGTGAGCCGGTCCCCTTCTGCGTATTCAGCGACGCTGCGTGTTCAGCGGTTGAATGTTCAGCGCGCGGGCGTCATTAGCCGCGGCAGAGCTCGCCGTACTTCGTTCCTGCTTCCTGGTAGGCCGCGGAAAGCTCGCCCAGCTTCTCCTCGCTCGGCTCCTCCTTGGCCTGCTCATCCAGGAAATCCAGAATGGCGGTGACAACCGGCTTCATCTCGGTGGAAGCCACCGATTCGATGGGCCGAATGGCGTTGGCTACGCGGTTGGTGGCGGTCTTGCTCGCGTTCTGGGGAATGCCGGCGGCGGCGACACCCACGCGGTCGCAGGTTTCCGCGGTGGTCAGCTGCTGCTGGGCGGAACAGGCGGATGCCGAGGCGATGAGCCCGGCAGCGATCAGGACAGTGGTGAGTTTCTTCATGATTCCCTCAGTGGTCGACGTCCCTTTGATTGTAATCAGAGCAGCGGCCGCATCACGCATTAGGTCCTGCTTGCCCGCCGCCGAACCCGCTACAAGGCAGGCGTACGGGGTGGTGCCGTTCGCCGTGAACCGGTGGCTTCGAAGGCGGCGGCCAACGCCAGCAGGGCATTGTCGTCGTAAGCGCGGCCGGCGAAGGTGAGGCCCACGGGCATGCCGATATCCGCCATGGTTCCCATGGGTACAGTCACCGTGGGAATGCCCAAGTGCCTCGGGACAAGGTTCCCGTTGGCCACCCACACACCATTCCGCCAGCCGAGGTCCGCGGAATCAGGGTTGACGTCCATGTCGGCAGGACCAACATCCGCGACAGCCGGGAACAGGACAGCGTCCAATCCAAGCCCGTCCATCCACTCCTCCAGATCCACACGCCGTGTCTCCTCGAGCCCCTGCACTCCGCTTTCGAGCTCGGGAATCTCAGTGAAGAGCGATACTCCGTGCTCACGGACGTGCCCCGGATACTCTGCAATGTCGTCGTCGAATCCGTCGTAGCGGTCAGGCAAGGCACCTTCAGGATGCGGGAAAATCAAAGCGCCATCCACGTCCGTGAGACTGCTGAGTGCGGGATCGCCGTTGGCCCGCAGGAAGTCGTCCCACGCCCAGGCGGAAAGGTCCACGATTTCGCGCTTGAGGTATTCGGGGGTGACCAGGCCGCGTGTGGCGATAGTGGGTGCGCCGGGCCGGTCGCCTTCATAGTTTGAGACCACCGGGAAGTCCACCAGCACAACGTCAGCACCGGCTGCTTCAAGGTCCCGCTTCGCCGCCTCCCACAGGGCAATTACGGAAGCCCGCGTCTCGATGCGCTGCCCGGTGGGTCCGCCGATGCCCGGCTGAGCGCTGGTTCCGGCGTCGGGGTCTGCGTTGATGTACATGCGCGGCACTCCGAACCGCTTTCCCCGCAACGCCAGCTGTCCGCCGTCGGCGTCTTCCACGGACAGAGCCACGTATGACTCCGGCCGGACCTCGGAGGACTTCGGGATGGGAACCCATGGCTGTGCGCGCCAGAAGTCGCCGCGGGTCTCGGCGTCGTCGGCCACGATCACGTCCAGCAGCTCCAGCATGTCCGCCATAGTGCGGGTGTGCGGGACCACCACGTCCATGGTGGGGACCAGCGGCCAGTTGCCGCGCACGGAGATGACGCCTCGGGAGGGCGTGTAAGCGCACAGGGCATTGTTCGACGCCGGTGCGCGGCCACTTGACCAGGTCTCCTCGCCAAGACCGAAAGCGGCGAAGCTTGCCGCTGTCGCGGTCCCGGACCCGTTGGAGGAACCGGAACCGAACGCTGCAGTCAGGAACTCTGCGTTGTAGGGGCTTTCGGCGCGTCCGTAGACGCCACGTTGCATGCCGCCGTTGGCCATGGGCGGCATGTTGGTGAGGCCGATCAGCACCGCACCGGCATCCCGTAGGCGCTCGATGGTGAAGGCATCACGCTGCGCCACCAAGTGCTCGAACGCCGGTGATCCGGCTGCGGCAGTAAGGCCCTTGGCCAGGTAGCTGTCCTTGGCTGTGTAGGGTATGCCGTCCAACGGGCCCCTCAGAGTCCCGTTGGACCGCCGAGCGTCAGATGCCCTGGCGTCGTCCAAAGCATGGGGGTTCATGACCACCAGCGCATTGAGTTTGATGCCGTTGTGGTCGTAAGCCTCAATGCGGTCAAGGTACGCCTGCGTGAGCTGTTCGCTGGTCACCTCTCCGGCTTCCAGCGCCGCGCGCAACTGCGCGATGGAGGCTTCAACGACGTCGAAGGGGGCCATTACACTGCACCTCCACTGGTTTGTGTTGGAACGAGAAGGGGCTGCTGCTGGGTGATGCAGTGGATACCGCCGCCGCGGGCGAGGATGGGGCGTGCGTCCACGGTGACAACACGGCGGCCGGGGTAGGCCTCGGCCAGGATTTCTGCCGCGAGGGAGTCGGCACGTTCTTCGCCGTAGCCGCACGCGATGACGCCGCCGTTGACCACGAGGTGGTTGACGTAGCTCCAGTCCACAAAGCCGTCTTCGTCGCGCAGCGTTTCCGGCGCGGGCAGCGGGATGATCTCGAACGGTTTGCCGGCCGCGTCCGTTTGGGTTTCCAGGAATGACTGGAGAGTGCGGCTGACCTGGTAGTCCGGGTGCTCAGGGTTGGTTTGGGAGTGCAACAGGATCCGGCCGGGGGTGGGGAGGGTGGCCACCATGTCGATGTGGCCCCGGGTGCCCAGGTCCTCGTAATCGCGGGTCAGGCCGCGGGGAACCCAGATGACCTTGGTGGCCCCGATGGTGCGAGCTAATTCAGCCTCCACTGCAGCCTTGTCCGCGTAGGGGTTTCGGCGCGGATCAAGCTGTACCGTTTCGGTGATCAGCACAGTGCCTTCGCCGTCTACGTGGATGGCGCCGCCCTCATTAACCAGAAGGGAGCTGACCAGTTCAGCGCCGGATTGTTCCGCAACGAAACGGCCCATGCCGGCACTCTTCTGCCATTCGGACCATGCAGGCGCGCCCCAGCCGTTGAAGATCCAGTCCACCGCGCCAAGCACGCCGGGACGTTCGTCGTCGAGCACAAAGGTGGGTCCGACGTCGCGCATCCAGAACTCATCCAGCGGCACTTCAACTTGCTCGATGCCGCTGCCCAGCATGCGGGCAGCACGATCACGCTCGCTGGGGTCCACCACCATGGTGACCGGTTCGAATTCGGCTACCGCATGGGCGACGGCGGTCCACGCCCCGTAGGCCTCTTCGGCGGAGGCGGGGTCGTCGCCGAGGGTCAGGCCGGTGCGGGGGAACGCCATCCAGGTGCGCTCATGCGGTGCGGTTTCGGCCGGCATTCTCCAAGCCATGGGTGACTCCTTTGTCTTCTGACACGTTGTAGCAATCTTCTTGTTGATCACTCGATCAACAATGGTGAAAACTTAATCTAGACTGGTCCTTGATGTCAAGCACCCAGCAGAAACGCGCAGTCCGCAAGTCACCGGCAGAGCGCGCCGCGGAAATCACCGAAGCCGCCCGCGAAATAGCCCTCGAGGCCGGCCTCACAGCGCTCACGTTGCGCAATGTCGCCGCCCGCGTGGGCGTAGCTTCCGGGCTCGTGGCGCACTACCAGCCCACCATGGACGCGCTCGTTTCAAGCACCTTCGCCACCATCGTGGCCGCAGAAACACAAGAAGTTGCGGCCCTCCTGAGCCAACTCCCCGGACCATCCGAACGCTTGGCCCTGCTGGTGGAAACTCTGTTGGACAACAGCAGGCTGGACGTCACCGCAATCTGGGTGGAAGCCTGGACGCTGGGCCGCCGCAACGAAACGTTGGCTGCTTCAGTCCGCGAGCAGATGGATGCCTGGCAGAAGGTTTTCCAAGGAGTGGTGGAGGAGGGAAATGCGACCGGCGCCTTCAGCGTTTCCGATCCTGCCGCCGTCGCATGGCAGATCCTCGGCATGGTGGACGGCCTGAATGCACAAGCACTGGTCCGTTGGGACGGCGTCAACGATCGCGGCACTCATCTGGCCCACGCCGTCGAAGGCATGGTGGGCGCCGCACGAGGCTCCCTGGTGACCAATCCGGACGCGTAGCAAAGCCCACCAGCCCGCTGGTCTTGAGGGTGCCGCGCTCCCCCTGCCCTAGGCTGGGGAGCATGGCGCTCATTTACAAGGCAACCCTGTCCCCGTCCAAGCTCGAACTCATCGCCGACTACCTCCCGAAGCAGCCCTGGTTCATCCAGGATGGTTCACCGGAGCTCATTGGCGCCTACCGCTTTGATGATCCTGCCGGTGAGGTGGGCCTCGAAACGCACGTTGTCACCGCCGGAGAGCGCGTCTACCAGGTTCCCCTCAGCTACCGCGGCTACGAGCTGGCCGGGGCGGAGGAGTGGCTCATCGGCACCATGGACCACTCGGTCCTGGGCAAGCGCTGGGTCTACGACGCCTGCGCCGACCCCGTCTACGTCAAGGTCCTCGCCACCGCCATCCTCACCGGCCAGAAAGAAGCCGAGCTCATTGTGGACGGCGAGCCCGAGCCCCGCCCCAGCACCGTCACGGTGAAAGGCAGCGGAAAGCTCGACGGCGGCGTCCCCGCCTTGAGTGCTTCGGCGCCGGTATCCGGTAGCGGCGTAACCATCATTGATGCAGGCGAGCTGCGGTTGAAGGTCACCCGGGTTCTGGACGTGGCAGCGGATGCTTCAGCCAATACGGCCGCAGCCCCGGAGCTTCACGGGGACCTGATTCTCAACGGACACTGGGCCGGGCTGGAGAACCCGGTGGAACTGGCATCAGTGGTTCGGAACTAACCTTCCAGCTGCTTCGCCTCGCTGGGGTACCTGTTGGTCGCAGGTGCTCCGGCGTAGGCTGGCAACCAAGTCGTCTTCCTACGTGAGGAGTTCAGCATGTACAAAGCGCAAAGCATCATTCCCGCCGCCCAGGATCTTGCACGGGAGTGGGTATCGCATGCAACGGAGGGCACATCCGCGCAGACAGATGCAGTGGTGAGGTGGGCTTTAGGCCGGATCAACCACGCCGACGTCCCGTCCGTGGTTCAAGGCGTAATGCTCACGTTGACCGGGAACAAGAAGGCCGCCAAGGAAGCAAGGCGCACTGCCGAGAGGGCAGTTAAGAGGACCACGCAGGCTCTTAGCCGAAAGACCACGCAGCGCAGTTCCGGACGGGCCATATGGTTCACCGCCATTGCTGCTGCCCTGCTGGGAGCCGGCGCGGTATTTGCTTGGCGTACCATGCTGCCTCCGGGGGAACCTGAGCCGGTCAAGCAGCCGGAAACTCCTGTCCAACCGCCGGTGCCCCCGGTTCCGTAGCACCGCCGCCGCACCGGACCGATTCAGGTTCCGGAAGCGCTAACGTACCGAAGAAGCTAAGGCGCCGGGTCGTCGTCGTGCGGTAGTAATCGTCTCCGCAGCGACGTCCCGGCGAAGAGCCAGTAAGCTCCTCCGCTTGCCAACAGGAACCCCACCACGCCCAGGATGACCACTTGGGTGATGATCCCGGCGATGACCATGACGAAGCCGGCAATAACGGCCACAGTGCCAAGAACGGTACGTGCCACGGCTCCTCGCGGCCGGCCGGACTTCAGCTCATAGGCGAGGTCGGGATCCGTCGAAGCGAGATCCCGCTCCAGCTCTTCCAAGCTCCTGCGTTCTTCTTCCGACAACGACATCGGAGTTCCTCACCACATGAGCAGGGCCGCCAACGTTGCGTCGATGCTCGGAACATCAGCACGAGCGCTGCTTGCCGTGCCATGCCTTTATTATCTTCCCGATGCCCCGTTCTTACCAAAGGTCCTAAGCATGCTTACGATGGAGGGGCACGATTCTGACACACCACGAGCATGGAACCCCCACCCGCCGAATGGAAAGTTGAACTCCCATGGCACGACCAAGCGCTAAGAAAGCAACGAACACCATCCAGGCGGTTCCCAGGCGCCGCGGACCTGGAAGGGCCATTTGGCTTATCGCGGCCGGTCTCGTCGCTGGGATAGCCGGTGGAGTTTTCGGCTTCCGCATGCTGGTGCCGCCGGGAGAGCCCGAGCCAGCGACGGACCGTCGCCGTGAAGCAAGTCGCCGCGGAGCAAGTCCCCGCGAAGCAAGTCCCCGTGAGGCAACAGGCGCTTCCCGGGCGCAAAGAGACGATGCTTCACAGCCCCATGTGGAACAGCCCGCGGAAATCCTGGTCCCGGAAGAGCCGGTGGAAATCTCCACCAGGATGCGCCCGGGAGAATGGACTGAGGCGTCACTGCTGGAACACGTGGAGAACTACAAGCAGCAGATCCGGGACATGGGAGCCAGGGAGTCGCAAATTGTGGTGGACGTGGAACGGACGGAAGCAGGCGCTGCCCGGGTAGTGGTCAGTTGGGACAGGACTCTGCCGTAGCCGAAAGGGCGCAGGGCCCTAAAGGTTCTCGCCCTGCCGCGGCCGCCACACCACAACTGCCTGAGATCGCGCGCGGGGCCTTTGCCCACGGGCAAGGCTGACGACGTCGCCGGCCGCACCGGCCGCGAATATCCGCGCATCCACCGGTGAACGGCGGCGCGATAGTTCCTCCGTCAGCTCGGCCACCCGGTACTGCAGCGCAGCAACCTGGTTTTCGAGGTCAAGGATGCGTTTGATGCCTTCAAGGGAGACGCCGGACTGCGAGAGGCGCTGGACCTCCCGCAGTTTGTTGACGTCGTTCTGCGAGTAGCGGCGGGACTTGCCGGGAGCACGGCTGGGCGACACGATGCCCAAACGGTCGTACTGGCGCAACGTCTGCGGATGCATGTCGGCAAGCTCCGCAGCCACGGAGATGACAAAGATCGGCTGGTTGACGTCGATTGCCATGACCGCCTCCTTACAACCGGGCCTTTGCGGCCAGGTCGTGACGCGGGTTGGCGTCAGTGGTGGCCGCGGCGAAAGCCTTCACGGCTTCCTCTGCTTCCTTGTTCAGGTTCTGCGGAACCGCGACGTCGATTGTCACCAGGAGGTCGCCGCTGGACTTGGACGTCTTCACGCCACGGCCCTTCACCCGGAGGGTACGGCCCGAGGGGGTTCCCGCCGGTACACGCACCTTGACGGTGTCGCCGTCGAGCGTTGGCACCTCAATAGTGGCGCCCAGCGCCGCTTCGGCAAACGTGACGGGCACATGGATGCGGATGTTGTCGCCGTCGCGGTGGAAAAAGTCGTGGGGCTTTACGCTCACCGTGATGATGAGGTCGCCATTGCCGGCAGGTCCGGCGTTGCCCTTACCGCGCTGACGGACTTTCTGCCCGTCCTTGATGCCGGCGGGAATCTTGACGTCGATCACGTTGCCGTTGCTCTCACGCAAGCTCACAGTGGTGCCCTTGATGGAACCGGCAAACGAGATGGACGTGGTGGCCGTACGGTCTGCGCCCTTTTGCGGCGCACGCTGGAACCCTGTGGGGCCCGCTCCGCCGAAACCACCGCCGAACAGGTCAGCAAACTCGGGGGGAATGCCGCCGCCTGCAGGTTGACGGGCACCCGGTCCGCCGCCGAACAGACCGCCAAAGAGATCCTCAAACCCGCCGTTGGCTCCGGCACCACCGCGGCCGGCACCGGCACCCGGAGCGAACCGGGCACCACCCATGGCACGGATGGCATCGTACTGTTGGCGGTCCTCGGGGTTGGACAGCACCGAGTAAGCCTCGGAGATGTCCTTGAACTTCTTCTCCGCAGCAGCATCGCCCGAGTTCGTATCAGGGTGATGCTCGCGGGCCAGCTTGCGGTAAGCCTTCTTGATATCCGCGTCGGACGCGTCCTTGGCAATACCAAGGATCGCGTAAAAATCCTTTTCAACCCAGTCCTGGCTGGCCAAGAGCGTTTCCTTTCGTTGGGGGGCGGAACGAGATGGCAGTTCGCGCCAATGTTTTACTCAAACACTGTCACGAACTGCCATCTCGAGAGGTGTACTAAGCCGGAACCGCGACGATGACCTGGGCTGCACGCAGGACCCGCTCGCCGGAGCGGTATCCGGAGCGCAGCACCTGGCTGACAGTGTCAACCTCGATGTCTTCGCCGGGCTGCTGGATGAGTGCCTCGTGGATGGTGGGGTCGAATTCGACTCCGGTATCTGCGATGCGTTCCAGTCCGTACGTCTTCAGCGCGTTTTCCAGTTTGGTGGCGATCGCGGCGAAGGGGCCGTCTTCGAGGTCACCGTGCTGGCGGGCGGCGTCGACGTCGTCCAGCACCGGGAGCAGCGAGTTCAGGACGCCAATGACGGCCATCTCTCCTGCTACGGCGCGGTCGCGTTCAACGCGCTTGCGGTAGTTGACGTACTCAGCCTGAAGGCGGAGGAGATCGTTGCGGAGCTCCGCTGCCTGGGCTTCCGCCGCGGCACCGGAGGCTACCGATTCCTCGGCCGGCACCTCTACCCCGTTGAGGATTTCCTCAGCCTGGGAGAGTGCGTCGCCGTCCGTGGGAGCAGCGTTGCCTTCGGCCGGGGCCGCAGCTTCGCTGTCCGGGTGACGGGCCGCGCCGGTCTCCGGGTCAACCTTGCGGTTGTCCCGAATGACAGGCTTGCGCGGCTCGTTGCCTTCTGAGTGCTCTGCTTCGTTGCCGTGGTGAGGCATGGCTACTTCTTCGCTTCGTCTTCGTCGATGATTTCTGCGTCCACGATGTCTTCGTCAGCAGCCTTCTCACCGGCAGGAGCGCCTTCAGCACCGGCACCCGGAGCGTCAGCTGCGGCAGCCTGCGAGTAGATCGCTTCGCCGAGCTTGGTCTGGGAGGCCTGGAGCTTCTCGAACGCAGTCTTCACGGCTGCGTCGTCAGTGCCTTCCAGCGCGGACTTGAGGGCGTCGACGTCGGCCTTGACCTCGGTCTTGACTTCCTCAGGCAGCTTGTCGTCGTTGTCGGCGATCAGCTTGTCCACGGAGTAGGCGAGCTGCTCAGCGGAGTTACGGGTATCCGTAGCTTCGCGGCGGGCCTTGTCCTCTGCGGCGTGCTCTTCGGCTTCACGGACCATGCGGTCGATGTCGTCCTTGGACAGTGCCGTGCCACCGGTGATGGTCATGGACTGTTCCTTGCCGGTGCCCTTGTCCTTGGCGGACACGTGGACAATACCGTTTGCGTCGATGTCGAAGGTGACCTCAACCTGCGGAACGCCACGCGGTGCCGGAGCGATGCCGGTCAGTTCGAACGTGCCCAGCGGCTTGTTGTCGCGGGTGAATTCACGCTCGCCCTGGAAGACCTGGATGGCCACGGACGGCTGGTTGTCGTCAGCAGTGGTGAAGGTCTCGGAACGCTTGGTGGGGATAGCGGTGTTGCGCTCGATCAGGTGCGTCATGACGCCACCCTTGGTTTCGATGCCGAGGGACAGCGGGGTGACGTCGATGAGGAGGACGTCTTTGCGCTCACCCTTCAGGACACCGGCCTGGAGTGCGGCGCCAACGGCCACAACTTCATCCGGGTTGACGCCCTTATTGGGTTCCTTGCCGCCGGCGAGTTCCTTGACGAGCTCGGAAACAGCAGGCATACGGGTGGAGCCACCGACGAGCACGATGTGGTCGATGTCAGAAACCTTGATGCCGGCTTCGGCAATGACGTCGTTGAACGGCTTCTTGGTGCGGTCCAGCAGGTCCTTGGTGAGGTCCTGGAACTTGGCGCGGGTGAGCTGCTCGTCCAGGTGAACCGGGCCGTCGGGGGTGACGGAGAGGTACTGGAGGGAGATGTTGGTGCTGGTGGAGGAGGACAGTTCCTTCTTGGCCTGCTCGGCAGCTTCACGGAGACGCTGAAGGGCGATCTTGTCCTTGGAGAGGTCGATGCCCTTGACCTTGAGCTGGCTCAGGAGCCACTCGACAACGCGGTTGTCCCAGTCGTCGCCACCGAGGCGGTTGTCGCCCGCGGTTGCACGGACCTGAATGGTGGAGAAGTTGTCTTCATCCTTGCCAACTTCGAGGAGGGAGACGTCGAAGGTTCCGCCACCGAGGTCGAAGACCAGGATGAGTTCGTCTTCCTTGCCCTTGTCCAAGCCGTAGGCCAGTGCAGCCGCGGTGGGCTCGTTGACAATGCGGAGGACGTTGAGGCCTGCAATTTCGCCGGCTTCCTTGGTGGACTGGCGCTCGGCGTCGTTGAAGTAGGCCGGAACGGTGATCACGGCGTCGGTGACCTTTTCACCCAAGTAGCTCTCGGCGTCGTTCTTGAGCTTCATGAGGATACGCGCGGAGATTTCCTGCGGCGTGTACTTCTTGTCATCGATGGCGACGTTCCAGTCGGTGCCCATGTGGCGCTTGACCGAAGCGATAGTGCGGTCGATGTTGTTGACGGCCTGGCGCTTGGCGATTTCGCCAACCAGGACTTCGCCGGACTTGGAGAACGCAACCACCGACGGCGTGGTGCGGCCGCCTTCTGCGTTGGCGATAACTGTGGGCTCGCCACCTTCGAGAACAGAGACCACGGAGTTGGTGGTTCCGAGGTCGATACCTACTGCACGTGACATATCTTGTTTCCTTTCAATGGCCGATGTTGGAGATTGCACCTGACAGCTGTCCGCTGGGCGGTCTACGTGCCGGAAGCCTGCTCAACAATCGGCTAGTTGAGCGTTCTGCACTCAACTGTACTCAGCCTTGGAAAGATGTCAATCCAAAGTTGAGTCGACTGCGCTCAACTTTGCTTCTCACCCTTAAAAACTTGCCGGAATTCCGGGGCTGAAGGGCTGGTTTCGCCTACGGTGAACTGAGCATCCCGGGCCTGAGCATCCCGGGCCGGCGGCTGCGGCTTGTACACCCAGGCCACCAGCACCACGGAGATGATCATCAGCAGGAACCACGCCAAAAGCTTGTCGATGGAGACGGCCTGCCAGCCCTCCAGCTGGTTCGGGTACAGCCACGCGCGCGACCATGTGCCGATGTTCTCGGCAAACCAAATGAACAGCGCCACCAGCAGGAAGGACACCAGGATGGGCATACGGAAGCGACGCCGGAACACCCGGAAGTGCATGACGCACCTTCCGTAAACAAGCACGACGGCGGCCAGCAGCACCCAGCGCGCATCGAAGATGTAGTGGTGCGAGAAGAAATTGACGTAGATCCCACCGGCAACAACGGCCGTGATCCACCGGCGCGGGTACCGGTCAAAGCGAAGGTCGAAGAGCCGGAAAACGCGCACCATATAGGAGCCAACCGCGGCGTACATGAATCCACTGAACAAAGGGACGGCCCCGATCCTCAAGACGCCTTCAGCCTCATAAGCCCACGAGCCAACGTCAGTCTTGAACAGCTCCATCACCGTTCCCACCACGTGGAACAGCAGGATCACCCGCAACTCCCGGAGGGTCTCAAGTTTGAAACTGATCATCAGAATCTGGATAACCACTGCGGCGAGCGTGAGGAAGTCGTTCCGCGCAAGGCCCGCGTTGTCCGGATACCAGAGCCGCGCCGCGATGATCACTGCGAGTAACGCCGCCCCGAACACGCAGGCCCATGCCTGCTTCAGCCCGAAGACCACGAACTCGGTGAGCCGCTCACGCATCCGACCACTGCGGGCGCGGTCCAGGTAGCGGTGAGCGGCGTCGTCGATGGACTGCTCAACCGAGGTGAAGTTACGCGCCATGGGATGCCTCACCCGTCTTGAGTTGGCTCAAGTAGTAATCCCTCGGCCAGTGGCGGAGCCGCTGCGGCAGCCGCGGGTAAACGCGTCCTGCCATGCGCATGGTCCGTTCGAAGCGCCGCGCATGATGTGGGCTCCAGTCGAATCCGAAACCTTCACGAACATGCTCAGGCAAGAGGCCCGCCGTGAGGAAGCGGGCCAGCGGCATGGCCAGGCGCATCATGGCCGGGCCTGCCGCAGGGTAGAGCAAGTCCCGGGCGATTTTGCGCGCCTTATCATCAGGCCGCAACGTCGCCAGGTGCCCGTCCCAGTATGTGGCGAACGCGGCACGATCAGCGGGCCACTTCTCCGGCGGGAGCTGTAATGCCGTGCCGATCCGCGCGTAGTCACGGTACATGAGGTCCGCGGTTTCGTCGTCGAGGGGTCCGTGAACCTGCTGATAAACGGTCATCGCGGTGTCGTAAAGGGTAGCGACAACCCACAGCTGCGAATCGGCGTCGAAAGCGTTGTAGCCTGCCGACGCATCGTCAGCGGTCCGGCGAACCGGCGCGTGGGCGCGGTTGACGGCGCGGCGCACAGCGGCGACCTGCTCATCCGTGCCGTAAACCACGGCGTAAACGTAGGTCAGCGTGGCGCGGAGCCTGTCTTGCGGCCTATGAGCGAAGTCGCTGTGGTCCGCAACTCCGTGGCCAACGCGGGGATCGGCAATCTGCAGGAGGATCGCGCGGCCCGCGCCGGCCAGAAGAACACCTTCCGCACCAATATCTGCAAGTCCCCGAGCCATCTGAATACTGTAGCGCCCTAGCCTTGGAGCCCTATGACTCCCAGCAGCACACACAGTTGATGCTCGAACAACTCATCCCGAGCAGTGAAGGTGTCCGGCCCGTACTGGCCAAATACCTCGAAACTGACTGCTCCGAACAGGGACGTCCATAGCAACACGCCACGCGCCAGGGACGCATCCGGGGCGGCAAGGTTCAGTTCAGTACGGATGGCCGCGAGGTCCTTGGCAAGCTTTTCTGGAATCACGACGGCGGGACTCACCTCGGCGTTAAGCGCACCTGCCCGGTAGGCGGCATCGAAGATCCCGACGAGACGAACGATGACCCGCGTTCCGGGGACGGTAGTGCGCTCTCCCGGCGCTTGATACCCGGGAACGGGACTGCCGAAAAGCAGGGAGTAGCTGGCGGGTTCACGGATTGCCCAGGCGCGGACCGCCTTTGCGAGCGCCGTGAACTGTCCGGCGAAATCGTCCTCCGGCACGGCATCCACCGCCGCGTCCACTTCATCGCCGAGCTGGTTGTAGCCGTCAATCAGCAGAAGCGTGAGGAGTTCGTCACGGTTCTCCACGTAGCGGTAGACCGCTGAGGACACGACGCCGAGATCCCTCGCCACGGCGCGAAGGGACAGGGCGGCTGCGCCGTGAAGAGCCAAGTGCTCCCTGCCTAGCCGGATGATGTCCGCGATGGTCTGAGCACGGGCTCTCTCGCGGGGCGTGGCGGGCTTCTCCTTGGTGTTCGCGGAAGTGGTTTCGACTGATGTCATGGTCCCAGCTTGCCATAACAGAGAGCGCTGTCAACAAAGGAGAGCAGTGCTCTTGACTTTGAGCATCTCATGATTGAGTCTTATTGAGAGAGCAGCGCTCTCGCTTTGAATTTCCTGACAGAGACCGAAAGAAGGAATCACCATGTACGTCGTCACCGGAGCAGGGCCCGTTGGTTACACAGTCGCCGAACAACTCGCAGAGCAAGGACATCATGTACGGGTCCTCACCCGCTCGGGCAGCGGCCCGGACCATCCCTTGGTGGAGCGGCTGCAGGTGGACGTGTCGGATCGCGAAGAGCTCAGCAAAGTCATCACCGGAGCCAGCGCAGTCTTCCACTGCATCCACGCTTCCGCTTACCGGGCAACAACGTGGGCCGCCGAACTTCCCCCAACCGAGCAAGTGGTGATGGACGCAGCGGCAGCCGCGGGCGCCGTCGTCGTCTTCCCCGAAAGCCTGTATTCGTACAGCGAGCCGGACCGGATCATGGCTGAAACGAGCCCGCGGGAAGCTTCCGGAGGAAAGCGCGGCATTCGTGTCCAGCTGCTGAAGGCCCGCCGGGCGCACCTGGCCAATACCGTGAGCGTCATAGCTGGAGACTTTTTTGGTCCGCGGGTGAAAATGGCCCACGCCGGCGAACGGATGGTCCCCTTGGTCTTGTCGGGCAAGCGCATCCAAGCGATCGGCAGCGCAGATCAGCCACACTCTTTCACTTACGTTCCGGACCTCGCCGCGGCCATGATCGCCGCAGCATTGAATCCCCAGTTATGGAACAGCGTGCTGCACGCGCCCACCGGCCTGCCGATGACCCAGCGCCAACTGGCCGCAGCCTACGCCGATGCGGCAGGAGTTTCCGTCCCGAAAGTGAGCGCCGTGCCCGGTTGGGTACTGCGGGCGGCCGGCATCTTCTCCACTGACATGCGTGAACTGGCTGAGATGCTCTATCAGTTCGAGCGTCCCTTTGTGATGGACTCAGCCGAAAGCCAGCAGCTACTGGGGCTGCAACCCACTCCCCTTACCGAAGCGGCTGCGGCCACGGTGGCGTGGTGGCGGGCGTCGGATGTCTGAAAATGTTCGAATCATGGATTTCGCAGTCTTGGGCTGAAACCCTGAGGAAGTGCGCACGGGACGTATCCGGAACGTCCTAAAAGCACCCAATCACCCCCACGGGACACTCAATGAGGAGATCTTCCATGCCCACTTTCGCCATCAATCGCCGTCAATTGCTGCAGACCGGGGGCATCGGCGGCCTCGCCGTAGCGCTGTCAGCAATGACCTCCGAGGCAGCCCAGGCCGCCCGCCCCCTCAACACCTCGGTGCCGGTAATTACCGACCTGGGACCCGCCGTCGTGCAGTTTTCCCTGATGAGTTCCCTGCTGGTGGGCGACACCGTGTACATCGGCTCGCGCAATCTGAATCCTGTGCGGGTCATTGGATTTCATCTGCCCACCGGCAAAGTTACGTCCCGCACCGATCTCGGTTCCGGGTACAGCATCCAGGCTCTGGCCGCTGACTCCACCGGCCGTTACCTCTATGCGGGCGTACTGCGCGACGGCGTGGATGGGAAACCGAACCTGTACCGCTGGGATCTGAGCACACCGAACGTTCCAGCAGTGGGCGTCGGCGAAACCGGGGACCGCGACATCCGGGCCCTGGCCGTTGCTCCTGATGGCAAGGTCTACGCAGCCGGTGGCGGTGAAACCACCAAAGCTCCCTCTCTCTGGGAATACGATCCCGCCACCAATGCCATGACCAGCTGGGGCGTGCCGGATCCCGGAGCAACAATCGCCCAGGCAGTGGCAGCCACTGCCAGCCACGTGTACTTCGGCACCGGCAGCACCTTGGGCGGCGGCAACGGATCCAGTCCGGCACGCTTGTTTGCGTTCGATCGGACAAGCAAAACGCCCACCAACATCCTTCCAGCCGAGGTGGCTACCGGCGTCTCCGTTACTTCCCTTAGCGTCCTGAACGGCCAACTCGGAGTGGGCATCAAGGGCCCGGGGAAGTCCGTGCTGATCAACCTGGCAGACCACAGCAAGTATGTGATCATCGCAAAGACCGGTGTGATGTTCAGGCAGCTTGGCAATGACGTTTTCTTCGTCAAGGAGCCGGGCGTCTGGTCCTACAACATGGCCACCAAACGGATCACCCAGATCCTCACCGAAGATGTTGGCGCAATGTGGGGGTTGGACGTCTACGGAGGCAAAGCAATCACGGTGTCTTCCTACGACGTCATTGAGGTTGACCCGGTGGCGAAGACCGCGGTCAAGCATGATCTGACGGAGGCGGGCGCTCCTGGCGGACCACAGTTGTGCATGGGCCTGGCGGCTGGCGCCGGGGATGTTTACGTGGGCGGCACCGGGACCATAGCCCGTCACCAATTGGCTGCGAACCAGGTTTCCTACCTCAGGGCAACCGGCGAGGCCAAGGACGCTGTAATCGTGGGAGGAATTCTTTACACCGGGCAGTACAACTCACGGGGAATCTACGCCTTCGACCCCAACACCGGGCAGCTCCCCTATCAAGTGGCTGCGCTCCCGGCGGGGCAGAACCGTCCCCTGGATGTCTGCTGGGATGCCGTCAACGGGCTGGTGATTGCCGGCGCCCAGAACGACACAGGCGGTGGGGGCTGCTTCGCCGCGTACAACCCGGTGACAACGCAGGTCATCTCCAAGGTCAACCCCATCGACAACCTCCAGATGGTCCGCGCCGTGTCCACAAAGGACGGCGTGGCCTACCTCGGCGGTGACAACATCTACGCCACAGGTCCCCGGAGCACTGTGGTGGCCTGGGATCCCGTGGCCAACCAGGAATTGTGGCGCCTGGATCCGGGACAGCCGCAGGGCATCGCAGCAATGGCAATCCACGGCAAATTCCTTTACGGCATGTCCCGCAAAGCTGCCGGTCTGTTCGTCATCGATCTTGACACCCGTCAAGTGGTTCACCACGGCGACCTCAGCAGCGTGTGCACCGACTTCGGCGCCCTCCAGGTCAGCCGCCGGATCATCTACGGCGTCTCCGACACCACGGTGTTCCGCATTGACCCCATCACCTTCGCAGTGTCGGTTGTTGTGGCAGACATCAACGGCGGCTGGTACAGCGGACCCCACATCACAGCCGACGAGGACGGTCTGCTGTACACACTCCGCGGGCCCAATCTCGTGCGCATTGACGATCAGCAGGCAATGCAGACCATGCGGCGATAGCCCCGTCACACCCAAGCGCCCTCCGGTCCCATGTAAGTAGCAGCAGATGCCGTTCTGAGCCCTCAAAACGGCATCTGCTGCTACCCAGTTGGGCTGGCGGTGAACAATCCCGCCAGCACCGAGCATGCAGCACCTCGGGCCAGCGCTACCGGATCTGCAACTGAAGTATCAAACAATGGAGGCGGAGTATTCGCGTGGTCGTATTGGCGCACGAACGCGGCCTTGGTCTGCTCGGCAAACGTCCCCAGATCGGCCTCGGGCGCGAAGCCGACCACCACCTGCCCGGGGCCCAGGACCTTGGCCGTGTTCGCCATTCCGATGCCCAGGTGCAGGGCGGCGTCGGCAATCAGGCTGGAATCGGCGTCGGGGTCTATCCCCCGGTCCTGGCCGCTCCGCTCCAGCTCACGCTGCATCCCCCACAGGCTGCCGCGGGTCTCGAAGCAATCGTCCGCGCCGCAGTGACAGGGCCTGGCCGGACCTGGTCCGGTGATCGCCCGCGAATGGGCGAAGCCCCCGGCCGCACCGTTGAAGCCGCGCTGGATGCGGCCTTCAATCACGACGGCGGCGCCCAGACTGGTGCCGACGCTGAAGATGAGCATCTCGCGGCCTTTGAAAACGTCGTCGAACAGCAGCCCGCGGGCGTAGGCATTGACGTAACTGTCAACGATGACCGGTTGCCCGGAAACTTCTTCCAGGAGCACTTGGAACTTGATGTCAGCCCAGCCCATCGCCCCGCTGTGCCGCACCAAGCCGCTAGCTTGATCAACCACGCCGGAAACGGCAACACCCACTCCAATAAGCCTGGACTCCAGGTTGCCGGAGGCTGTGTGGACCGCCCGGGCCACGGCCGCTGCCGCTTCGTCCGGGCCTGTGGACGCCAACGGCTCGCTGTGGGTGGCCACCACGTCACCGCGCAAATCGACGACGACGGCGTGGGCCTCCGTAGCGGACAGCCTCACCCCCGCCGCGAAAACACCTTCGCGTCCGAGCTCAAGCAGTCGCGCGGGCCTTCCACCCGTGCTGGGCGCAATCTCGGTCTCAACCAGCAGGCCCGAGTTGATGAGCTTGCCCGTTATTCCGGTGACGCTGGCAGCGCTCAGGCCGGTCTGAACCGTGATGGTGGCCCGGGAGACGGGCGATTTGGTCCGCACGACGTCGAGCACCAGGGCCTCGTTGATCTCACGGATCAGGGCCTTGCTGCCTGCACGTGGCTTCATTGCTGGTGGCTCCTGTTGTTGCGCGGCAAAGGATCCCACCCATTCTGGCATCCGTAGCGCTATTGCTTTCACACTCTCCATCATACTTACTTTAGTCATTGACAAAAGATAGTGAAACTGGCAATCTCAACCCATGAACATCAACAACGGCGTTGCATCGACACCACCACCACCCACCGCCGCCGGACTGAGGATTCTCCTGAGCATCCCGGACGTGGAACGGGCGGCCTTCATCTCCCCGGAAACCCACGCTGCACTGAACCAGCTGGGCGAGGTTACCGCCATCGCACCGGCCCAGCTCCAGTCATTGGACGCTTTCGCCGCCGCGGCAGCTGGGACAGACATCTTCATCACAGCGTGGGGCTTCCCCCGCCTCGATGCCGAACACCTGGCAGCGGCACCGAACCTCAAATGCGTCGTCCACGCCGCGTCATCGCTGCACGCCCTTGTCAGCGACGCATTTTGGGCCGCCGGCATCCCCATCTCCCAAGCGGGAGCAGCCATGGCCCCGGCCGTTGCGGAGCTCTCGCTCACCTTCACTCTGAGCCTGCTGCGCCGCGTGCACCAGCTCGATCACAGCCTCCGCAACGGCACCAACTGGGACGATGCCCGGGCAGTACCCAGGGCCCGTGAAGTCTCCGGCGCCCGCATCGGCGTAGTCGGCGCTTCACGGACGGGCCGCCGCTACATTGACGCTTGCCTGGCACTCGGCGCCACGGTGTCCGTCTACGACCCCTACATTCCCCAAGGCGATCCCCTCGCGACCAGTTCCGCCTCCTTGCAAGACGTGATGGCAAACAGTGACGTGGTTGCGGTTCATGCACCGGCCACCAACGAAACCGAAGGGCTCATCGGTGCTGCCGAACTCGCGCTGCTTCCGGATGGGGCAGCGTTCGTGAACACGGCGCGCTCCACCATCGTGGACATGGAAGCCCTGTACAAAGAGGTCCACTCAGGCCGGATTGATGCCGCACTGGACGTCTTCGACCAGGAGCCCTTGCCCGCGGACAGCCCCTGGCGTTCGCTGCCGAACGTGCTCCTTACTCCCCACCTCGGCGGAGCCACCATCGACTCCAGACGCAGGGCCGGCGGCATTGTGGTTGACGAACTCCGCCGCTTCATCAGCGGCCAACCCATGGAACACGCCCTCATCCGCACCGACCTCGAACGGATGGGCTGACCGTGCAGAACATTCTCCTGATCCACTGCCACGACCTCGGCCGCTTCCTGGGCACCTACGGAGTGGAAACCGTCTCCACACCGAATCTGGATGCCTTTGCCGACGAATCCACGCTCTTTGAGCAAGCCTTCGCCACCGCTCCCCACTGCAGCCCGGCCCGGGCCTCACTCTTCACGGGCACCTATCCCCAGACCAACGGTGTCCTCGGGCTGACGCACGAGCCCTTCAGCTGGGATCTCAAAGATCCGACGGACCACATCGCCCACAGGTTGAAGTCCGTCGGCTACCAAACCGAGCTCGTTGGCGTGCACCACGAATCGCGTGTTTTGGCGGACGACGTTGTGGCCAGCCGGCTCGGTTTCGACCACGCCCGTACGGGAGGTACCCGGGACGTCGTCGTGGATCGCGCCACTGACGCTTTGCGTCGCATGTCCGGCAGCGACCGTCCCTTCTACCTGCAGGTCGGCTTCACGGAGCCCCACCGGGTGCCCTCCGAAAGGGACCGCCCTGGGGTGATGGGTTTCCTGGCCGACGGCGTGAACCCGGACGTTTCTCTGGGGCACACCGTTCCTGCCCACCTGGTGGACGACGACGGCGCCCGCGAGGAAATCGCCGAGCTGCAGGGCGCTGTTAAGCACATGGACCAAGGCGTGGGGCGTGTCCTAGCCGAATTGGATGCACTGGGCCTCCGCGATCAGACGCTGGTTCTGTTCACCACGGACCACGGACTTGCGCTGCCCCGCGCCAAATGCACCCTGTACGACGCCGGACTCGGCGTTGCGCTGATGCTGCGCCACCCCGGCAATCCGGCGTGGTCCGGGAGACGCGTGGCGGACATCGTCAGTCACGTCGATGTCCTGCCCACCCTGTTGGACCTGGCAGGACTGCCAACACCGGAAGGCCTCGCCGGGACCACCCTGCGGCCGGCGGTCGAAGCAGGGGAGGCACCACGCAACCACTGTTTCAGCCAGTTGAGCTACCACACGTATTACGATCCCAAGCGATCAGTGCGGACATCCACGCACAAGCTGATCGTTAATTTCTCCAACGCACCACGCGCCATGGATCCCACGCAATCCTGGATCCATCGCAGCTTGCCGGCAGATCTCGGCGGCCCCACCATCGGTACCAGCCCGGCGATGGAACTCTACGACCTCACAACAGATCCTGAGGAACTGGACAACATTGCCGCCCATCCGGAGCAGTCGGGGATCCTCCGTAATCTCTCCGTTGCCCTCTTCGACTGGATGCGGGAGTGCGATGATCCCCTCCTCGCCGCCCCCGTAGCAGCCAGCCGGCATCACCTCGCGCTCAACGCGATCCAAGAAGCCACCCTCACCCGAAAGTAGCCACCATGTTTACACGTAAGTTGGGCCGCGCCACCTTGGCGACTGCCGCCGTCGTGACCGCCGCTTTGACGCTGACCGCCTGCGGTCCCGCCGGTTCTTCAACCTCCGACGGCGGCCAGGCCACCGGCAAGGTGACGCTCTGGATGTACCCCGTCATCAAGGACGAGACGGCCAGCAAGAAATTCTGGCAGGACACCGAGGCCAGCTTCGAGAAGGCCAATCCGGGAATCGACCTGACCATTGAGCTCCAGACGTTCGACAAGCGGGACGCCCAGATCTCGGCAGCGCTGGCCGCTGGCTCGGGACCCGACGTCGTACTCATTACGCCGGACCAAGCCGCCACCTACCGCAATGTTCGTGGTCTGCTGCCAGTGGACAAAGCCGTGGAGAAGGATAAGGACAGCTTCTACCCCGGGACTTTGGAAGCGGCGACGTTCGACAAAGAGGTGTTCGGCGTTCCGTTGTTCCAGAACATCAACACCACTGCGTACAACACCAAAATCTTCGCTGAAGCAGGTTTGCCGCTGCCCAAGACCTGGGACGATCTCCGCAGGACAGCGCCGGTTCTGGCCAAGAAGGGCGTCGCCGTCATGGACTACGCCGGCAGCCCTGAACAAACGCTGAACCTGTCCTTCTATCCTCTGTTGTGGCAGGCAGGCGGCACTGTGTTTACCGATGATGCCAAGGACATCGCTTTCGACTCCGAAGCCGGTGTTTCGGCGCTGCAACTGCTGATCGATCTCAAGAAGCTCGGTGGGCTCCCCGCGGATGCCGCCACCGATGGTCCCAAGGTTGAAGGTGCGCCGATCGCCACAGGAAAGGCCGCAATGCGTGCCACCGCATCCCTGCCTGAGCTAAAGCAGATGAGGACCGCCCTCGGTGCCGAAAATGTTGCCCTGGGCGCCCCCTTGCAGGGCAAGGTACAGGCAACGTACGGCAACCCCGGATTGCTCGCACTGACCTCCATCAACAAGAAGGAAAACCGGGAAGCCGCGTACACCGTGATGAGCTACCTGAGCTCGGCGGAGTCCCAGAAGGCCCTCAACGCCGCCGCAGGCAACCTGCCCACCCGGACCGACGCCGCGGTGTTGGGCACCGATGCCGATTCGCTCGCCATGGCAGAAGCTTTGAAATCCGCCAACCCCGGCGAACCGTCGCCCGCGGCACGTCAGGTCATGGGTGCCCTTGCACCGAATATCCAGGCAGCGCTTCGTGGCGATGTCACCGCCAAGGAAGCCCTGGACCGTGCCGCTAAAGAGGCTCGCGGCATCCTGCAGCGCTCGGCATCCTGAGTCCAGCCCAACCACTGATTGGTCACCCCATGTCTGTAAACACCCGCACCAGAAACACATTGGCCGGTCGACATCCCGAGTTGACGGCACCCCCGCTCAAGCCGTTTGGGGCCAAGAAGGCCCGTAACCGGGAGGCACTGGCCGGCATCCTCTTCGTCCTGCCCACCCTGGTCATTTTCGGTCTGTTCAAATTCCTCCCCATCTTTGGGGCCGGAGCCATGAGCCTGACCGAGTACAGCCTCAACGGCGACTTCGAATTCCTGGGCGCAGACAACTACACACGGCTGGCTGCTGATCCCAACTTCTGGCAAAGCCTCAAGGTGACGTTCCTGTACGTGGCGATCTTTGTGCCATTCATCATTGCTGTGTCCCTGGCCGGGGCCGTCCTCTTGGACAAGTTGGTTCGGTTCACCGGGACTTTCCGTGCGCTGCTGTTCATCCCGTACCTCAGCTCGTTCGTCATGGCCGGCATTATCTGGACGTGGATCTTCTCCACGGATGGTCCGCTGAATGCAGCATTGGTTGGTCTTGGCATGGGCCCCGTGCCCTTCACTTCAGGACCCCAACTCCTGGTCCTGTTGTCCCTGGCCGTGGTGTCAGTGTGGAAAGGCTTCGGCTACTCCATGCTGATCTTCCTGGCCGGACTCAAAGCCCAGCCCGCGGAAGTCCATGAAGCCGCCCGCATTGACGGGGCCGGCGCCTGGAAATCGTTCTGGTACGTCACATTGCCGCTGCTGAAGCCCGTGGTGTTCTTTGTCCTGGTCATTGAGACGATCGTCGGATTCCAGGTCTTCGACACCATCTACGTCATGACCGGCGGCGGGCCCGCCCGGGCCAGCCACAGCCTCATCTACTTCCTGTTCGATGAAGGCTTCAAGTTCTTCGATTTCGGCTACGCATCAGCCATCGGTGTGGTGCTGTTCGTCATCGTGCTCATCCTGTCACTCATCCAGCAGCGCTTCTTCGAAGGTAAGGACTCCAAGTGACTGCCACTCTGCCTGCTTCCACCGTTGGGCAACGGCCTAACACAAGCCCCCGCCGCAACACGGAGAAGCGCCGCCAGCGCACCCTGACCTGGGTACTTGCGGTGATCTCACTCTTCACCGTGGCGCCACTGATTGCAGTGGCAGTTCTGGCGCTCTCCCCGGAGGATGCCCCCACACTGCCCTACGCGTTGCCGTCGTCGTTGACGTTGGACAACATTGTCCGCATCTTCAACGTAGGCGAATTCCCGCTCTGGCTTTGGAACTCATTCCTGTACTCTGCGGTATCCGTTGTTGTGGTGCTGCTGACCGCCTCCATGGCCGCTTACGCCTTGGCCCGTAAGAGGTTCCCGGGACGGAACGCTCTGCTATGGGCCATCATCGCCACCATGATGGTGCCCGTTCAGGCCACGTTGATCCCCACGTTCATCCTCATTTCCAAGATGGGGGGCGTGAACACCTTGTGGGGCTTGATCCTGCCCACCTTGGCCAACGCCCAGGCGATCTTCCTCATCCGCCAGTTCGTCAGGGACATGCCGGAGGAACTCTTCGACGCCGCCCGCATTGACGGTGCCGGCGAATGGCGGACCTTCTGGCAGATTGTGCTCCCGCTGATCCGGCCTGTCTTGGCCACGCTGGCCATCTTCGTCTTCCTCTGGCACTGGAACGACCTCCTCTGGCCACTGGTGGTGGGTCAATCCGACACTGCCCGGACGCTTACCGTGGGCTTGGCAACCTTGAACACCGAGACGGCCTCCACGTCCAACGTCATGGCTGCAACACTGGTCAGTTTCATCCCGTGCCTGGTGATTTTCGCCCTCCTGCAGAAGCACATCGTCGCCAGCATCACGCACAGCGGGGTGAAGGGATGACGTCCGTGGCGCCTATCCGCTTCGGCCTCATCGGCGTCGACTCCCCGCACGCGCCGTCGTTCACCCGGCTCTTCGGGAACGGTTCCGACGGCGTGGTCCCCGGCGGCACGGTGACCCACGCTTGGAAGGGGGAAGCGGCGTCGGACTTTCCGTTGAGCCTGGACCGGATCGATAGTTTCGCGGCCGAGGTGAGCGGGTTGGGCGTCACCATGTGCGATTCGCCGGAAGCCGTGGCCGAAGCCTGCGATGCCCTGCTGATCGTGTCCTCCGATGCACGGACGCACCCACGCTTTTTTGAGCGCGTGGTGCGGTTCGGCAAGCCGATTTACGTGGACACGCGGTTCGCTCCTACCCTTGCTGAGGCCCGCACCATGCTCGCCCAGGCGCAGGCTTCCGGAACTTTGGTCCTGGCCGGCTCTCCCAAGCGGTTCACGCCTGAGTTCCAGGAGGCCCTTTCCCGCGGGACCGGGCAATCCGTGTCTTTGGAAGGTCCCCTCCCCACCCAGCCCGGCCACCCGGGCCTGTCCTGGTACGGCGTGCATCTGGTCGACCTCGCAGTGGCCGCCTTGGGGGCCGGACCGGAGACGGTAACGGTCGACGCCGTTAGGCCGGGGTCACCGGCCAGCGCCACCAGCGTGACAGTCCGCTGGGGAGACGGCCGCGTGGTCTCGTTGACGGGCGAAGCGGGATGGAGCGCCTTTACGTCAGGACGCATCGACACCGATCGCGGCTGTTCCGAGTTCTCCATCGAAGCGGGTCCGCCCATGCTGGCGGGCCTTCTTGACGGGATCGTGAACTCCATCCGCAACGGGACACCGAATGTGCCGTTGCGGGAGATCCTCTGCATTGTGGCAATCGTGGAAGCCGCCAATAAGAGCCTGGAAGCCGGCGCGGCGATCGTGGCCGAATAGCATTCGTTCTTTTCCACTACCCAAAGGAAACCCATGGCAGAAGTCATCATTGTCCGCGATCAAAGCGAGGCTGGAAGTGTTGCCGCGGCGATCTTCGCACAGCAGATCATCACAAACCCCTCCACCGTTCTTGGCCTCGCCACCGGCTCCACTCCCCTGTCCACCTATGCGGCACTGGCCAAGGCCGTCCGGGAGGACAGCATTGATGTGTCCCGCGTGCGTGGCTTCGCCTTGGACGAGTACCTCGGTATCCCGCCTGAGCATCCGGAAAGCTACCGCTCCGTGATCAACCGCGAAGTGGTGGAACCGCTGGGGCTCAATCCGGACCAAGTGTTCACCCCACGAGGAACGGGCGCCAACGTCACCCGGGCCGGAGCAGAATACGAAGGCCTGATTGAGCAGGCCGACGGCGTTGACCTCCAAATCCTGGGCATCGGTTCAAACGGCCACGTGGGTTTCAACGAGCCCGGATCTTCCCTGGCATCCACAACGCGCATCAAGGCATTGGCCGAGCAAACGCGCAGGGATAACGCCCGATTCTTTGGTTCCTTGGAAGAAGTCCCTACCCATTGCATTACCCAAGGGCTTGGCACCATCCTCCGGGCCAGGCAGTTGGTCCTTCTGGCCTTCGGTTCCAATAAGGCACAGGCTGTTGCAGCTGCGTTGGAAGGACCAGTGTCATCAGCAGTTCCGGGCTCGGTCATCCAACAACACCCGCGGGCTACGGTCATCATCGACGAGGACGCCGCCGCCGGACTTGCTCATGTGGAGTACTACCGGCACGCATGGCACTCAGCGCAAGATCTGCGTGCAGTAGATTTCTAGGCGGGACCATCCTTCATCCCGCAGACTCAAGGGGGCACTACATGGACCAAACCGTCCGTTCATCAGCGTGGAAAACGTTCTGGGACAAGGGTGGTTGGTGGCGGGCAATCCTGCTGGCCGTGCTCTACATGGCGATTTACCTTGGTGCCGGCCTGGTGATTGGGCCGATTGCGGGCGACCAGGTGGTAGCCGAGGACATCTTCCGCACACCTCAGAGCGTCTTCATCGGCCTCACGTTGTCGCTGATCATTGGCAGTGCGGCACTGGCCGCATTCGTGTATTCGGTGAAGTGGTTCAAACCGCTGTTCGCTCCGCAGCCGGTCAAGGGGAGCTGGTGGATGTGGGCAGCGCCATTCTTCCTGGTGGCCGCCATCGCGCTGCGCTTCCTGGGCATCAACTACAGCAGCTACCAAGCTTCCGTGGTGGTAGTGACGTTACTTACCGGTTTGCTGATCGGCTTTGCCGAAGAAATCCTCACCCGTGGCATTGTGGTGAAAATGCTGCGCGACTCCGGGAAGTCCGAGTGGGTAGTCATGGTGCTGTCTTCCTTGGTCTTTGCGCTGCTTCACTCCGCCAACATCTTGTCAGGCATGCCGATAGTCACCGTTTTGGTGACTGTGCTGTTTACGTTCGGCTTCGGCATCTGCATGTACCTGACGTTGAGGGTCACCGGAAACCTGATCTGGCCCATGATCCTGCACGCCTTGTACGACCCCACGCTCTTCTTGTCCACGGGCGGCATTGACCAAGCTGCCACGGGCCCCCAGAGCCCGTTGCTGTTGCTGGCCGGCCCGGCCAACATGATCTACATGCTGATCGCAGTGGTGGCCCTCATTGTGGTGCGGGGACATGTGCAGCGCGCCCCGCTGGCCGTACCGGCCGCACTTTAGAACAGGCAAACAGAAGCGTTCGACGGCGGATGCGCACCCGCCGTCGAACGCTTCTGTTTTCGTTTGCGGCACCCTGCTGCAGGTTCAGGACTGACCGATATCGATGCCCGTGATTGGCGCCCCGGCACGCTCGTAAACCAGCGAAACCGCCCCGTTTGGGAAGCCCTGCGGCGGCTGAGCCAACCGGAATGCCGCGGGGACGCCGTCCCCATCGGCCCACAAGCGCTTGCCCGTACCGAAGGTGAGCGGGTAGAGGTACAGGTTGAGCCGGTCCACGAGGTCCGCTTCGAGGAGCGACCGTACCAGCTCGCCGCTGCCGATCACATGAATGTCGTTGAACCGCTCCTTCAGCGCCGCGATCCGGTCAACATCCGCCAGCGCGGTTGTCCCCTCCCACTGGGGATCGTTCACGTTGCGGGACACCACGAACTTGGGCAGTCCATTGAGGGTCTCGGCAATGTGATCGCTCTGGTTGGGCCAGTACGCGGCAAAGATGTCGTAGGTTCGTCGACCCAGCAGAAGCGCGTCCATCCGGTCAATTCCGGCGACGATCGCGGCGCCGCTTTCCTCATCTGAATAGGCGGCCTGCCAACCGCCGTGATCGAAACCGCCCGAGCGGTCCTCGTCCGGACCGCCGGGCGCTTGGTACACGCCGTCCAGAGTGATGAAAAGGTCTACGGACAAAATTCCCATCGTGTGCTCCTGTTAGAGGTTAGGCTCAGGTCTTGTCAGTGTGGAGTGCGCTTCCGCGGACATCCTAGTCCGGCCAAAGAGCTGGCGGGAGGGTCGCGGGGTCCAGGGAATGGGACTATTCTGGCGCCCATGGCCAAGGCAACCTCGCCTGCGCGTGCGTGGATCGGCACGGTTCTCTTCTTGTTCCTGGCGCCCGGCATCGTGGCGGGACTCATTCCCGGACTGATCTCCGGCTGGCGATGGTTTGGTTGGGGCTCAGCGTGGATGGTGGTGATGTTTGCGTGGATCGCTATCGCTGCTGGGGTGGTTTTCCTCCTGCACGCCTTTGCCCTGTTCGCACTGCACGGTGGAACGCCCGCTCCGGTGGCTCCCAGCGAAACGCTGGTCGTGACGGGGGCTTACCGCTTCGTGCGCAACCCTATGTACATCGCCGTCGTCAGCATGATCCTCGGCCAGGCCTTGCTGTTCGGCAGTTGGGGACTAGTGATCTACGCAGTAATTGTCCTCGCCGCGGTGTTCGCGTTTGTGAAGGGCTACGAGGAACCAACCCTCACCGAGACCTACGGCGAGCAATACCTCCACTACCGGCGCAATGTCCCGGGGTGGTGGCCTCGGCTCACGCCGTGGCGGGAGTGACCGAAATTGTTGCCATACCGCCTAAGTGGGCTCGGCCTGTCCCTCGTCAGGTTCTGCCCATTCGAGGGCAGCGACAAGGTGGCTTTCGTTGGGCAGGGCTTGCTGTTCGGAGGCCGGGAGCTTGTCGTATGTATAGGCGGCGACTGCCATGGGTGAGGTTGACCGCCCGAGGCTGTACCTGACGCTGCGGTCGTTCTTAGTGCCGCAGACCAAGATGCCAATCGTTTCGTTGTGATGCTCCCGGCGAAGCATGTCATCCACAAGGGCAACGTAAAAGTTCAGCTTGCCGGCGTACTCAGGCTGGAACTTTCCCGTCTTCAGCTCGATAACCACATACCGGTTCTGGTCCATATGGAAGAACAGCATGTCGATGTAGAAGTCGTCGCCGTCGACATCGAAGTGGACCTGCCGGCCAACGAACGAGAATCCCGGCCCGAGTTCCCTCAAGGTTTCGGCGATCCGGCTGGTCAGGGCCAGTTCCAGGTCCCGTTCGGCAACTTCCCCCGACAAGCCAAGAAATTCGAAATTGTAAGGGTCCTTGGCGACCTGCTGGGCCAGCTCGGAATCTTGTCCAACAAGCCGTTGGACAAAGTTCGATGGCGCCGCACCTGTCCTTTCCTGCGTCCGGTTCATGATCATATTCAGGAGGACGTTGCGAGACCAGCCGTGTTCAGCTGCGGCAGCCGCATACCAATCCCGATCCACCTGGTTGTCCAGTTTGTCTAAGAGCACTGTGATGTGACCCCACGGCAATTGTCCAACAGCTTGTTGGACAATTGGATCCGTCCAGGCCGTTGCGAATCCCCGCATATAAAAGAGATTTCCGTCAGCCGGCCGCCACTGACATTTCTCCAAGCAAACCCCTACTCCGCGTCCTCCCCCGTCACCGTGGACTCGCGGATGATCAGCTTCGGGGCCAGGCTTACGCGCCGCAGCGCTGGAGACACCGTCGAGCCGGTCTTCCCTCCCAGCCTTTCCATGCACATGGCGACGGCGGCATGCCCCACATCGCGCTTGGGCGGGGCGATGGAGGTCAGGGGTACCGGGGCGAGGTCCGCCACTTCGTCGTCATAGGCAACGATCGCCAAATCCTCGGGTACCTCCAGGCCCGCTTCCTCAGCAAGGTTGATCAAGGTGATGGCCTCTTCGTCCGGAAGCACCAAGGCGGCGTGCGTTTCAGTGCGCCTGCAGTCTCTGAGGAACTTCGCGAACTCCTTTTGGTTGTTGCCGGCTCCCACCACTGACCGGACGTATTCCATGATCGGCGCATCTGTTTCGAGGCCGAGCTTGGCCACCATGCGCTCATGGCTTTCACGGAGCCAGGGTGCTGTGGGGCTGGTGGCAACGGCCAGTCCTATCCTGCGATGGCCCAAGGATGCCAAGTGCTCAAGGGCAAGCTCGGCGCCATGGCTGTGATCGGACATCACGGATTCGAACACCCGACTTGACCGTTCAACCAGCACCACCGGGATCCTTAGCCCGGACAGCAACTCGAAAGTGGGCGAACCGGGTTCAAGGGACCCTGCGGTTGCCAGCAGGATCCCGTCCACGGAGTTGGCCACCATGCGTTGGAGCTGCCGGTGCTCATCCTCGGGGGAGTAGTTGCTGACGCCCAGGATCAGCCGCGCGTTGAGCTCCCTGGCTGCTGCTTCGGCACCCCGGATAACCTCCGGAAAGTAGTAACCCGTGGTGGGGACAATGAGCCCCAGGGTGGCCAGCGGCTGGCGGGATCTCCTATGGACGGTGTCCCCGGAGCGTTCGGACGGCACTGGGACGGCCCCGCCATGCACTCGGCGCAAAAGCCCTTGGGCGGCCAGCTGTGTCAGGTCCCGCCGGATGGTCATGGTGGACAGGCCGGTCTTCTCCGCGAACCCGTTGACCGTCAGGGTTCCCCGCATTTCAAGCTCACGCAGAATCTTCTCGTGGCGTTCGCCGCTGAGCATGCCCACCCTCTCCGCAAGTCCTGATGTTCAAACAAGCATAGGTGACCGTATGCACGTGCGTTGCGGGGCCTGCTTTGCGCGTTAAATACTCGCCAGAGAGCGCAGAGCGGGCCCCGCAACGCCGGGCACCTACCGCCGTGGGTGGTCGTTGATCCGCACTACGTTGCGGCCGCGCATGGTGTAAAGGTAACCGTCATCGTCGTTGGTGATGTGCGAGCCGCTGTACCAGCCGCCGTTGATGTCAGCCACCACTGTGGCGAGCTCGAAGGTCTTCGGATCAAAGCGGAAGACGTCCGTGTCCGAGACGCCATAAACAGCCCCGCGGTTGGTGACCAGGGCCGCGAATCCCCTGCAGACCGAGCTGATGTCTGCTTGGTGCACCACCACACGCCGAGACAGGTCAATGACAAACAAGCGCCCGGTCCGGACGATCCCGTAAAGGTACTTGCCTTGCACGGCGAGGGCGGAGATACCTGCGCCCAGACCCGGATCCAGGCGCCACAGTTCCTTGCCCGTCAAAGGGTTCATCGCCACAACCGTGCCGGGTCCTTCAGTACCCGGCCGTCCTCCGCCAAGGTAAGCGACGCCGTCGTGCGCTGTTACTGCCCGCACCAACTGCACCTTGTCCACGGGGTTGAGGAAGAATCCGGACCTGCCCGTAGCGGGGTCATAGGTCCAGAGCGAGCCGCCGCCCTCAGTGTCGGCCTGTGCGCACACCAACACGAGCTTGTTGACCTCGTCCCAGTGGACGTCCAGGGGCCGGTTCTGTTCGGAGGAGAACTTTGCCACCTGGCTGATGGGCTGGCCACTGCGGGGATCGTAACTCCAGATGCCCTGGGAGCTGTACTGGCCCGTGTACAAAACCTGGTCCACCACCACAGCGTCCTTCGCTTCGCCCGGGACTGTCATGTTGGTGACCTGCCCGTCCTTCAGCGATCGCCGCGAGATGACGCCGTTGCCGCCCACGTAAACCAGGCCACCTCCGGCTGCCAGCCCCATGGCTTCCTGCGCGTCAGACGGCGCCCCGGCCTCGCCCAGGTCCGTGGTCTTGAACGTCCCGGAGACCGGATCGATTTCGGCCACGAATCCGAACGCGGAGGTGACCAACAGCTTGCCGTTCAGGGCATCAACGCCCCAGATTTCGCCGAGGAAAGGCCCCTGGTACGGCACCGCTGAAACTGTGTTGGCTGAAATCGAGTAGACCAACAACCCGGCCTCGTTGGCGAAGTAGACCTTGTCCCCGATCACTGCGAAATTCTTGGCGGTCTTCCCAACAGATGCAGCCGCGGCATAGGAGGACGGATTGGCAACGCTCACGGCTGCAATCTTTGAGGTGGAGGTTGAAGCGGCAGAGCTCACCAGAACCTTGTCGCCAACGATTGCAAGATCCCTGATGCTGGGGTCCGCAACCATCTCCGCCGGCGTCACGTTGGTGAAGGTCTTGGCGGCATGGTTGTAGGCGTACAGGCAGGCGCGGCTGGCACTGCCTCCGCCGCCCAGTGTGCTGCCCGCGCCGAAGAAGATGGTGGAGTCCGTGGCAGCGACTGCTCGGGCCAGGGTTGCGCCGGAGTCCGGAGTACCAAGGTTGGAAACCGTCCCCGTGGCGGGGTCGTATTCCCACAACGCCGGTGCCGTCCCGCTGCCGCCGCCCACGGCGTAGAGGCGGCCGTTGGGGGCTACGCTCATGTCGCGAACGTCGCGGTCACCGATCCGACCCACTGGCGTGGCCTTGGCGCCCAGATTGGAAAGGTCCCAGCGGAACAGGTTCGGCTTGGGGCCGGTGGTGTTCTGCAGCACGCCGGCGTACAGGTACCGGCCCGCGGCGTCGGCTGCCAGAGTTTGGATGGCGTAGCCGTTCTCCAGCTCGGTCACTCCGGTCACTTTGCCGCTGGGAACGTGGAACGCCACCACGCGCACCGGATCCAGGTTCCGCGAACCGATGTACAGCGTCTCACCCACCAGCAGCCCGCTCATGAGGGAGAACTGCACGACGCCGGGGCCCAGGTCCAGGACTTCGGTGGCCTTGGGTTTGGTGCCCGGCACGGTAGACGCCGACGCCGGGTGGCTGGCTGCGAGACCGAAGGCGGCTGCCAGCGATGCGGCTCCACCGACCTGCAGGACTGCGCGCCTGCTGATGTTCGATTTCTCCATGGGAAGGCCTGCTTTTCAGTAGTGGAATTGGTTTGTTAGTCCAAAATTCATAGCAGCGGCGATCCGGAGAGGTCCAGCATTTCTGTTCGTTCAAACAAAACCTTTCTGCCTTGAGTTCGGTCAAACTCGCACAGCGGTTCATGAGTGCGTGGTTTCGATGTTTGAAAATGTTTGAAATCTTGTAGATGTTCGAAGTAGCGCGATTACATGGACCCATCGCATGTGGCCCCAACCACACTCCCCTTCTTCGCATCGCAAGTCTTCAAAGGAGAACACCATGAAGCGTCGTCACCTCTTCGCCGGAGTAGCTGGCTTGGCCGCCAGCACTCTGTTGCTGGCCGCCTGCGGCACCGGCCCCACCCCCGCAGCAGCGCCCACACCCACGGAAGACCCCTCAGGTTCCATTACGTTCTGGTCCTCGCTGGCCGGAATGGACAAGGTGGCTGAAGCCTTCAACGCCAGCCAGGACAAGATCAAGGTCAGCTTCGAAACCATCCCCAACGGCGCCAACGGTGGGTATGCCAAACTCTCCACCGCCATCACGGCAGGCAACGGCCCCGATGTCGCAACGATCGAATACCCGCAGTTGCCGCAGTTCGTCAGCAACAGCCAGGTTGTTCCCCTCGATGGCCTGATCAACAAGGCCGAGACCGTGGACAAGCTGACGGACGAGACCAAGGCCCTGGTCCAGTTTGGTGAGAAGACCTACGCACTTCCGTACGACGCAGCCCCCATGCTCATGTGGTACCGCAAAGACATGCTGGCCAAGGCCGGCGTCGAGGTCCCCAAAACCTGGGACGAATTCGAAGAAGCGGGCAAGAAGCTCAAGGCAGCAGCCCCCAACTCCTACCTGGCCAGCTTCAACCCCAACGAGGTAGCGGCGAGCGCCGGGCTGGCCTGGCAGGCGGGCGCCAAGTGGTTCGGCACCGAGGGTGACAGCTGGAAGGTGGGCGTCAATGACGAAGCTACCCAAAAGGTTGCCTCTTACTGGCAGAAGCTGATTGACCAGAAGATCGTCAAGGTCAGCCAGGCTTACAGCGACGAGTGGAGCCTGGATCTGGCCAACAGCAACGTTGTTGGTGTGCTGGGCGCTAACTGGAGTGCCACCGGCATCCAGAAGCGTACGGAAGCCAGCGGCCAGAAGGGTCAGTGGATTGCAGCCGAACTGCCCACGTGGGGCGATGAGTCCGGCGCCTTCTATGGCGGATCCAGCTTCAACGTGACCAAGAGCAGCAAGAACCCGGCCGCTGCGGCCAAGTTCGTCGAGTTCCTGACCACCAGCCAGGAAGCCATCAAAGCCCGCGGCAATACCGGGTCCGCATTCCTTGCCTTCCCCGGACTGACGCCGGTTGCACAGCAGGCTTATGACGCCAGCTACTTCGGCAACGACATCTACGAGGTCTTCAACAAGGCCTACGGCACCATCACCCCGGGCTGGCAGTGGGGACCCAACTGGGACATCACCAACACAGCTTTGAAGGATGCTTACGGCAAGTTGACCACCGGCGGAACCATTCACGACGCCGTCGATACTGCCCAGGACGCCACCGTCGCGAGCCTGAAGCAGGCCGGCCTTTCCGTCAAAGAGTAGTTCCGTCAAAGAGTAGTAGGAGAATCCCATGGCCACCCAGGCCCTCACCACCACAGGGCGCCGCCGAGGCCGCGCCCTGGCGGGAACCGGCGGACGGACTGCTGCACTGTTCCTGATCCCTTTCTTCGCGGTGTTCGCCATCGCCATGATCGCACCGGTGGTTTACTCCCTGGTGCTGAGTTTCCACTCCCAACAGAAGTCGGGTCTGGGCTTCGGGGAAGCCAAAACCGTGTTCGTTGGACTTGAGAACTATGTGCAGGTGTTCCAGTCCGAAACGTTCATGGAAGGCATCGCCCGCTTGGGCTTGTACTGCCTGATCTACATTCCCTGCATGGTGGGTGGCGCTGTGGTCTTTGCGCTCCTCCTGGATGCATCGGTGGCCAAGGCACGCAAACTGTTCCAACTCCTGGTGTTCCTGCCCCACGCAGTCCCCGGCGTCATTGCGGCGCTTATCTGGGCCTACTTGTACACACCGGGCATCAGCCCGCTGGTCCAGGCCCTCCAAGGTGGCGGCATCCAGATCAACTTTTTGGATGCCCACATGGTCCTTCCGTCCATTGTGAACATCGGCGTGTGGGAGTGGACCGGCTACAACGTCATTATCCTGTTCACCGCGTTGCAGGCTGTTCCCCGGGAAATCCTGGAAGCCGCCAGAGTGGACGGTGCGGGCGAGATCCGGGCCGCGGTGAGCATCAAGTTCCCCCTGATCCTCCCGGCGCTGAGCGTCATCATGCTCTTCACCATCATCGGCACTCTGCAGCTGTTCACCGAGCCGTCCATCATTTCCAAGGCCACAGCCTCGGTCACCAGTACCTGGGTTCCCAACCTGTGGGCCTATGACGCGGCCTTCATCCGCCACAACCTCAACCAGGCGGCCGCCGCCTCCGTGATCATCGCCGGGCTGGCAGCAGTTCTGTCCCTGACCGTCACCCGCCTCAGCTCCAGGATGAACAAATCATGAGCACCCCAACGCTTTCCAGTTCCCGCAGCAAAGACCCTTCGGAGCAGGATCTCCGCCGCACGGGGTCCCGTACCAACCGCGGCAACTCCAATGGCAGCAGTTCAAAACGCAGCAGTTCCAAGCGCAGCGGCGGCCTGGCCAGCAAGTTCACCGTCAATGGCCTGCTCATCATCGGCTCCGCCTACATGGTGGTCCCGGTCCTGTGGCTGGTGTTCGCTTCCACCAAGAACGCAGCTGACCTCTACGGCACCAGCGCCTACGCGTTGGGCAACTTCTCCTTGTTTGAGAACATCGCGGCCGTGGCGAACCAGGACGGCGGCCTCTTCTTCCGCTGGTTGGGCAACTCCGTGATGTACGCCGGAGTAGGCGCTGTCCTGGGCAGCCTGATTTCGGTCATGGCAGGCTATGCGTTCGACAAGTTCCAGTTCCGCTGGAAGGACTCGCTCTTCGGCTTCGTCCTGGTGGGCGTCCTGATCCCCAACACAGCCACGGTTCTACCCATGTACCTGCTGGCCTCCCTGGTGGGCATGACCAACACGATCTGGGCGGTCCTCATCCCTGTCCTGTGCAACCCGTTCGGCGTGTACTTGGCCCGCGTTTACTCCGCGAGTTACGTCCCGGCCGAAACACTCGAAGCCGCCCGCATGGACGGTGCCGGGCCCATCCGGTCCTTCTTCTCCCTGGGCCTGCCCATGATGATGCCCGGCTACATCACCATCGCCCTGTTCCAGTTTGTAGGTGTGTGGAACAACTTCATGCTCCCGCTGGTCATGCTCCAAGATCAGCAACTCCTGCCCGTCAGCGTCGGTATCTCCATCTGGCAGGGGTACTCGGTACCGCAGCCCGAGTTCACACCCATGGTCATCACGGGCTCGTTGCTCTCCATCCTTCCGCTGCTGCTGGCGTTCATCATGCTGCAGCGCTTCTGGAAGTCCGGCCTTACCGCAGGGAGCGTCAAGTGACCACCACTGAACTGAACGTCGCACTGGCCATGGGGCCCGGCGTCGTGTCCCGCGTTTTCCCGCCCCGCAGATTGGAAACCCTGTCCCCCGGCTTGCGGCTGCTCAGTCCGGAGCCCATGGAAGACTTCACCACGCCGCGTTCGCTGGAGCTCCTTGCCCGGACGGACATCCTCATTACAGGCTGGAGCTGCCCCAGGCTCGACGCGGCAGCCCTGGCAGCGGCTCCGCGACTGACCCACGTCCTCCATGCCGGCGGTACTGTGAAGCACCACGTGGGCGATGAATGCTGGGACCGGGGGATCCAGATCAGTACGGCTGCCGATGCCAACTCCATCCCCGTTGCCGAATACACGGTGGCCATGATCCTGCTGGCCAATAAGCGTGTCCTCCAGATCGCCCGGAAGTTGCATTCGGAGAAAACCGAGATTGAGCCGGACCAGGTGTTCCCGGACATGGGCAATTTTGGCAAACGCGTGGGCATCATCGGAGCGTCCAGGATCGGCAAACACGTCATCCGGCTCCTGAAGTCCTACGACGTTCAGGTAGTGGTGGCAGACCCTTTCCTGGACGAAGCCGCGGCAGTGGACCTCGGCGTCGAACGTGTTTCCTTGGAGGAGCTCGTGGGCAGTTGCGACGTGGTCAGCCTCCACGCGCCGTCGCTGCCCTCCACCCGCAACCTCATTAACCACGAGCTGGTGGCCGCATTCAAGCCGGGAGCCACCTTCATCAACACCGCACGTGGCGAGCTGGTGGATCAGGACGCGCTGCTTCGGCGGATCGAGCAAGGCGACCTTTACGCCGTCCTGGACGTCACCACTCCCTGGGTACTTCCTGCAGATTCGGGCTTCTACACCCACCCCCACGTGCTGCTCACACCGCATTTGGCCGGTTCGCTGGGCATGGAACTGGAGCGCATGGCAGCCAGCACCATCGAGGAAGCACACCGCGTTTCCCGTGGCGAACCGCTTCTCCACAGGCTGCACGCGAAGGACCTCGCCTTCACGGCCTGACTTTCACTCCCCAAGACACCGACGACGGCGACATAACGGCCCGGGGCTGGCATACTCAGACCCATCGCTCCACCGAACCTTGGAACCGAGCAATAACGGGGGCATGAGTGCCAAACGAGAAGGACTTACCAGGGGCGGCCCTCCGTACGGTGGGGTCCTCGGCGCAGGGATTGAGCACCGCCGAGGTTGCCGAGAGGGTGGCCGCGGGGAAAACCAACGCGTTCGTCCAGGACACCAGCCGCAGTGTGTGGAGCATCGTCCGCGCAAACGTGCTCACCCTGTTCAACGGCATCATCCTGGCCTGCTTCATTGTCCTGTTCGCGATAGGCCGCTGGCAGGATGCCCTCTTTGGTTTCAGTGCTGTTGCCAACGCCGTGATCGGCAGCGTCCAGGAGTACCGGGCCAAGCGGGCGTTGGATCGTTTGGCCCTTCTGAACGCGCCGCACGCCCGGGTGATGAGGGACGGTTCCGAGGCAGAAATCGCCTTGGATGACGTGGTTTTGGACGACACCCTGGTCCTGAGGGCCGGTGATCAGGTGCCCGCTGACGGGGTAGTCACCAGCTCGCGCGGGCTCCAAGTGGACGAGTCCATGCTGACAGGTGAATCCGATGCCGTTGAAAAGGAAGACGGGGACCGGGTGCTGTCCGGCTCTGTTGTAGTGGCCGGTGAAGGCTCAGCGGTGGTGGACCGGGTGGGCGCAGACTCCTTCGCCAACTCCCTTGCAGCCGAAGCCAAAAGATTCTCGCTGGTTGCCTCCGAGCTCCGCTCCTCGATTGACCGCGTCCTGAAGTGGGTGACCTGGTTCGTTGGTCCTGTGGCGTTGTTGGTTTTGAACGCACAGATGATGGCACAGGGCGGGTGGGCCGAGGCTTCGGCGAGCGGCGCGTGGCGTGACGCGGCGACGGCGACCATTGCCGCCGTCGTCGCCATGGTGCCCCTGGGCCTGGTGCTGATGACCAGCATTACCTTCGCCGTCGGTGCAGTGAAACTGGCCCGGCAACAGGTCCTGGTGCAGGAG
The DNA here is from genome assembly GCF_902506065.1 of Arthrobacter sp. 9V. Lineage (GTDB taxonomy): Bacteria > Actinomycetota > Actinomycetes > Actinomycetales > Micrococcaceae > Arthrobacter. The sequence goes on along the minus strand of NZ_LR732912.1, from coordinate 483,083 downwards.
CTCCCGGCCGTGGAAGGGCTGGCCCGCGTGGACATCATCTGCTTGGACAAGACCGGGACGCTCACCCAAGGCGACATCGTCTTCGACGCCGCACACCCTTTGACGGCCCGCCCCGGCTGGGAGTCCGTTCTTTCCTGGTATGGCGTGCAGAAAGATGCCAACGCAACAGCCCGCAGCCTCAACGGGCACTTCAACGAACCGGCCGGCCAACCGCTTGACCGTGTTCCCTTTTCTTCGGCCCGTAAGTGGAGCGCGGTAATCTTCGACGACGGCATGTGGATCCTGGGCGGACCGGAAATGGTGTTCCCGGCGGGCAACCCCAGTGATCCCGTGCTCCAGCAACTTGCCACCCAAGCCCTGGAGTTGGCAGCAACAGGGCGTCGCACTTTGGTGCTGGCACATGGCACGCCCACTGATGACGAGACTGTTCCGGCCGATGCCGTGCCGGTGGTGCTGCTGACGTTCAAGGAGAACATCCGCCCCGACGCTGCCGAGACACTCACGTATTTCGCGGCTCAGGACGTGGAGGTCCGGATCATTTCCGGTGACAACCCCCAGACGGTGGCCGCAATTGCCCGGGAAGTGGGTCTGGATGCGCCCCGCGGCTTTGATGCCCGGGAACTGCCCGACGACGACCAGGAACTTCTGGAGGTCATCAACAACAACGTGGTCTTCGGACGCGTGACGCCGGACCAGAAGAAAAGGATCGTTGTAGCGCTCAAGGGTGCCGGCCGCACAGTGGCCATGACCGGGGACGGCGTCAATGATGCCTTGGCCATCAAGGAAGCCGACATCGGGGTGGCCATGAATTCCGGGGCCGCTGCCACTAAAGCAGTGGCCCGGTTGGTACTCCTGGACGGCAAGTTCTCCCACCTGCCCAGTGTGGTGGCCGAGGGCCGCCAGGTCATTGCCAACATTGAGCGCGTCTCCATGCTGTTCCTGACAAAGACCGCCTACGCCACTTTCCTGGCCATCGCGTTCGGCATCCTCCTGCTGCCGTTCCCGTTCCTTCCACGGCAGCTCTCCGTAACCGATGGCCTGACCATTGGCATACCGGCGTTCTTCCTGGCCTTGCTGCCTAACGCCCAGCGCTACATTCCCGGTTTCCTGCGCCGCTCACTGACCTTTGCAGTGCCGGCCGGCGTGTCCGTGACCTTGGGGCTGGCCTCCTACGCCCGCCTCGCCGCGAACCTGCAGATCCCCGAAGCCGAGATCCGCACCGGGTCAACCCTCATCCTTGCCATCATCGGCATCTGGATCCTGGTGGTGCTTTCACGCCCCGTCACACGTTTCAAGGGGCTGGTCATCGGGGCCATGATGATCGGGCTGATACTGGTGTATTCCGTTCCGATCGCCCGCGACTTCCTGCAATTTACCGACCCAACGCTGCCCACGGCACTACTGGTCCTGGGAACGTCCGTGGCGTGCATCGCACTGATCGAGATCGTCCGCTTCGTTCACCGCCGCGTGGCCTACCGGGATGCCCAGGACGCACTGCATCACCGGCCCTCAAATGACCGGGCCTCCAATCAGCCTGCCTCGAAGTAGCGGCGACCCCTTCCTGTCCACAGCGGCACCACCACGGCAACCGTGGCGGCCGACTGAGAAATCACAGCTGACCAGTCTGCATCGGCGGCAATGATCAGGTCCAGCACTGCAAAGGCCAAGCCGAGCAGCATCACAGCTGTTGCACCACGGCGGGCCGCCCTGCTTCCGCGTGCCACACCGGAGGCCAGCCCGATCACCAGCAACCCGAACAGGATCATTCCTGCGCCGAGCAAGGTGATGGGAAGGGCGATTCCGCCGGACTGGGCCTCAGGGGTGTAGCGCAGGAAAATTGTCAGGATCCCCAAGAGGATCTGGGCTATGCCGCCGATGTACATCAGCACCACTGAGAACGTCACCACTCCGGGCCGCTGACGGCTCTCCCCCGTAGTCATGAACTGAGCATAGACGAGCCGTTATTCGGCTTTGAGGGCTTCCGAGCGTGGTGACGCCTTTTGTCACACAGTTAACCGCTCATTCATGCCGTTCTTGGATTCAGTCAACCCCGGCTTCCTAGGGTCGGCGTTATGGAAAACATCTCCCGCAGATCCCTCATCTCGGCCGGTCTGGGTGCCGGACTCGTCGCCGCCGTGGCCGCTCCGGCCGCCAGTCCCGCCGTCGCGGTTTCAACAGCGGACGACGCCGGCCTCCGCACCGATCCGTTCACGCTTGGCATCGCGTCGGGCGAACCGTGGCCGGACGGCTTCGTCATCTGGACCCGCCTGGCAGTAAACCCAGTGGCCGAGGACGGCCTGGGCGGCATGCCCTCCCGCAACGTCGCGGTTGCCTGGGAAGTTGCCGAAGACCCGGCGATGCGCCGGGTCGTAGCCCGCGGCGTCGAGCATGCCGGGATCCAAACCGCCCACTCAGTGCACGTCGAACTCAAGGGCCTCAAACCGGGCCGGGAATACTTCTACCGTTTCCGCACCGGACGGCACCTGAGCGAGGTTGGCCGTACGCTGACCAGCCCGGCGCCCCGAGAGACCCCCGCGGCGCTGGCCATGGCGTTCGCCAGCTGCGCCCAGTACGAGCACGGCTACTTCACGGCGTACAAGCGCCTGGCCGAGGACCACCCGGACCTGGTGCTGCACCTTGGGGACTACCTCTACGAGTACAAGAAGGACAGCTACGTGATCGGCGGCGGCAACCCCCGCGATCATGAGGGTCCGGAGACCGTGGGCCTGGGCGGCTACCGCCAGCGGCACGCCCAGTACAAGTCCGACGCCGATCTTCAGGCCGCGCACGCAATCGCGCCGTGGCTGGTGGTGTGGGATGACCACGAGGTGGACAACAACTGGGCGGACGACATCCCCGAGAACAATGACCCAGCTCAGCTCAATGACACCACCGAGCATTTCCGCCAGCGTCGTTCGGCAGCGTTCCAGGCGTACTACGAGAACATGCCGCTGCGGGCTTCCTCGGTTCCAGCCGGGTTCGACATGAAGATCTACCGCACCATCCAATGGGGCCAGCTCGCCAACTTCCACATGATGGACACACGGCAGTACCGGGACGATCAGCTCGCGGGCGACGGCTGGCGCAAGAACGTTGCCGAGCGCCTGGACGAGAACCGCAGCATCACCGGGGCCGAACAGGAGAAGTGGCTGTTGGAGGGCTTCAGGAACTCCACGCAGCGCTGGGACATTCTGGGCCAGCAGGTCTTCTTCGCCGAGCGGGACCGGGACAAAGCACCGGAGATCGACGACGTCTCCATGGATGGCTGGGACGGTTACGCTGCGTCCCGCCGCCGCATCACCCAAGGCTGGGTAGACGCCAAGGTGCGCAACGCCGTCGTACTCACCGGCGACGTTCACCGTCACTGGGCCACCGACCTCAAAGTGGACTACAAAGACCCGGCGGCGGCAGTGGTTGGCTCGGAACTGGTGTGTTCTTCCATTACCTCGACCGGCGATGGCACCGGATCCACCACGGACCCCACCATGGCGTGGAACCCGCACCTGAAGTTCTACAACGACAACCGCGGGTACGTGAACACGCGCATCACCAAGGACGCCCTGAAGGCCGACTTCCGTGTACTGGACTACGTCACCACTCCAGGCGCTCCGGTCAGCACCAAAAAGTCGTTCACCATCACCGACGGCGTCGCCGGCTTGGCCTAGGTTTTTGTACAGATAATGCCCTTTCGGGGCTTTTGAGGGGCATTATCTGTACGTAAAATTGGCGGAAGCGAGCCGCCAACGTGGTGGGTAACTTCTTCAATGTCGCATATGGATCTCAAGGCTCTGGTCTCGACCGCCATCGGTCTGGTTATCGCACTCGTTGCGGCGTTGCTCGGCGCTCCGGAACTCGCGCCCTTGATCGGATGGGCTGTCGCCGGCTCCGTCTTCCTGGTCTGGGCGTGGACTAAGGCGTGGCCCGCTGGCCCGGAGGCCACGGGTGAACTCGCCCGCCACGAGGGTAAGTCTCGAGGGCTCGTTGACTCCCTGATCATAGGCGCCACATTCATCAGTCTCGTGGCGGTGGTCTTCGCCTTGATCCGCAGCCAGGAGAAGGACCCCATCGGTGTGGCCGCGGCGCTCCTGGCGGCTCTGGGCGTGGTGATCGCGTGGGCCCTGGTCAACACTGTCTACGCGTTCAAATACGCTCGGATGTATTACCACGACGACCGCCATCGCTTCAGCTTCAACCAGGACGAAGAACCGTCTTACAGCGACTTCGCCTACGCGGCATTCTCCATCGGCATGTCATACAACGCGAGCAACGTGAACCAGTCATCCACCCCCTCCCGCAGGATCGCCCTGGGGCACGCTTTGCTGTCCTATTTCTTTGGCACCTTCGTGGTAGCAGTGGCGATCAACCTCGTCGTCAGCCTGGGCCAGTCCGGTTGACCAGGAACTGCCATGGGACCTCCCGTGGTTGGTAGCGGCCGGCCCTACGCCCCAGTGACTACGCGCAACAGCGGGAGTAGCCTAGTTCCAGTTGAATTACTGGATCTCTGTCCGGCTGGGGTTCTGCCGTGGGCCATGTGCAATCGTCGCTGTACGACCTCCTGAGGGTACTTTCCGACGCCATCTCTCCCCAGCACGTGCGGTTCGACGACGGCTCCCCCACCGCCGTCGTTCCTCCACCGGACGCTCCGGTCACCGTGCGGGCGGTAACCCTGAACAGGGTTGGGCGGTCCCGCCGTGACGGGCCGGCACTGGACCTGGAACTGAGGGTGGCAGTGGAGTGCCACGGCCCTGAGCAGTTGGAGAACATGGAGCGCCTGCTCTTGGCCGTGGAACTGCACGGCCAGTACTCCGTAGTATCCAGCGGAGAGTTCCGTCCGGAGGAGTACTCCGGCGCAGTGGGGCAAGGGCTGGGCTTCCTGGTCCGCGTCCCTGTATCCCTCCCCTTCGAGGAGCCGTCGGATCCGCCTGCCCAGGCTGCCGTGGGCGCTTCAACTGCCGGACGCCGTATCCGAGGACGGCTGGTGGATGTGCACAACAAAGGCATTTCCGACGCTTACATTCACGCCCACTCTTCTGCAACCGCGGCGGTCAGTGATGCGACCGGCCACTTTGAGGTCCTGGCATCGGCTGACGAGGTCCAGCACTTCGCCGTGGCGGTTAATGGGGCCGAACGGGAAGTTTCAGCAAGCACCAAGAGCCTTCCCCTGGTGATTCGGTGGGTCTGATTCCGGAACGGTTTGCTTGCACGGGCCGCTGACGTGAAAAGATCAACCATGCGTCCCATGCAGCACTCCAGCAAACTTCAGAATGTCCGCTATGAACTCCGTGGGCCCATCCTCCAAGCGGCCAAGGCCATGGAAGCCGAGGGGCACCGAATCCTCAAGATGAACCTTGGGGACACCGCGCCGTTCGGGCTGGAGGCTCCGGAGTCAGTTGTGGTGGACATGATCCACCACCTTCGCGGCGCGCAGGGCTACAGCGATTCCAAGGGCATTTTCTCCGCCCGAACCGCCATCTCGCAGTACTACCAAACCCGCGGACTGATGACGATCGGCGTCGAGGATGTGTTTGTAGGTAACGGCGTCAGCGAGCTCATCTCCATGACCTTGCAGGCGTTCATGGAGAACGGCGACGAGATCCTTATCCCGGCTCCCGACTACCCGTTGTGGACTGCGGCTGTGACGCTTACCGGCGGTAATCCCGTGCACTACTTGTGCGATGAGGAAGAGAACTGGTGGCCGGATATGGCCGACGTCGAAGCCAGGATCACCCCGCGCACCAAGGGCATTGTGATCATCAACCCGAACAACCCCACCGGAGCCGTCTATCCCCGGCATATTCTGGAGCAGTTTGCAGCGCTGGCCCGGAAGCATGACCTTGTCCTGTTCTCCGATGAGATCTACGAGAAGATCCGCTACGTGGACGCTCCGCACATTCACACTGCAGCCGTGGCCGATGACGTCTGCGTACTGACATTCAGTGGCTTGTCCAAGGCGTACCGCATGCCGGGGTACCGGGCCGGTTGGGTGGCCGTGACCGGTCCCCGTACCGTAACCGCCGCCTACCGGGAGTCGTTGGAACTGCTGGCATCACTTCGGTTGTGCGCCAACGTGCCGGCCCAGCACGCCATCCAGACCTGCCTGGGCGGGTATCAAAGCATCGAAGCGCTTATTCGTCCCGGCGGCAGGCTCCGCGAGCAGCGTGACCTGGCCTGGAAATTGTTGACTGCCATTCCGGGCGTTTCCTGCGTTCCCGCGGCCGGTGCCATGTACCTGTTCCCGCGCCTGGACCCGGAGATCTACCCCATCGCCTCGGATGAAAAGTTTGTCCTCCAACTCCTGCAGGAACAGAAAATCCTGGTCTCGCACGGAACGGCGTTCAACTGGCCCACGCCGGACCACTTCCGGTTTGTGATCCTGCCGGCCGTGGAGGACATTGAGGAAGCAGTGCGCCGCATCTCCACCTACCTCGCCGCGTACCGGAACCGCCCCGTGGACGCCCCCAACTGAGTCGCAGATCAGGTCGTTCCCAGCGCTGGCAACGACCCCAACTGCGACTTACTTGGGCGCCCGGAGCACCTACAGAGCAGGGTCCACCATGGTCATGCCGGCAGGGTTGGCCTTGTCGAAGCCGGGCAGGAGAGCCGCTGCTTCTTCCAAGCCAATGGTGCGTTCAATGAGCAACTGCGGCTGAAGCGCACCCTGTTCGATGAGCGCCATCATGCCCGGATAGTCCACAGCTGCCATGCCGTGACTACCCAGGACGTCCAGTTCCCAGCCAATCACCCGTGCCATGGGTACTTGCGGATTGCCGTCAATGGACGGCAGCAAACCGATCTGGACGTGCCGGCCATGCCTGCGAAGGCTGAGGATCGCGTCGGCACAGGTCTGTTCACTTCCGACGGCGTCTACCGCCACATGGCTGCCTCCGCCGGAGAGGACGTTCACTGCGGCAGGGATATCCGAACCATCAGCCAGCACAGTGTGTTCGGCACCCAAACGCTCGGCTACGGCAAGCGCTTCGGGGTTCCGGTCCACGGCAATCACCCTGGCTCCCATGGCCTTGGCGATCATCACAGCACTCAGCCCTACGCCGCCCGCGCCAACCACGGTCACCCATTCGCCGGTCTTCACCTGCGCACGGGCTGCCAGCGCACGGTATGCGGTGGCGAAGCGGCAGCCGAGACTTGCCGCCGTCGTATATTCAACACCGTCAGGGATGGCAACCAGGTTGCTGTCGGCAGCATGGAGGGCCACAAACTCGGCGAAGGACCCCCAGTGGGTGAAGCCAGGCTGCTGTTGGTCCGGGCAGACCTGAGCCTCGCCGGCCAAACACCATTCGCAGGTGCCGCATCCGCAGACGAAGGGGACGGTGACGCGGTCGCCCACCTTCCAATGCTGGACGCTTTCCCCGACGGCGTCGATCACACCGGCGAGCTCGTGGCCCGGCACATGGGGCACAGCAATGTCATCGTGCCCCGCCCAGGCATGCCAGTCGCTGCGGCACATGCCTGTGGCCAGCACTTTCACCACAACGCCTCCCACGGGAGCCAAGGGTTTGGCGACTTCCCGTACTTCGGGCTGGGTCCGGACCTCATCAAAAACCATTGCGCGCACGCCCCTGACTCTAACAAGCTGCGTCCTGTCACACTTTCATCGCCCCATCCGACATCCCTGATGTAAGGCACCACCACCGAAGGGAAACATCATGCCCCGCATCAACATTGGCCACAGCAACAAGCTCGGCTACGCCGCCGTGATCGGCTTGGAAGGCTACGCACGCAAGTCCGTGGACCCGGACCTGTTTGAACTCATCAAGCTCCGCGCCTCCATTCTCAACGGCTGCGGATTCTGCGTCGACATGCACGCCACGGACGGCTTTAAGCGCGGAATACCCTCCCGCAAGCTTCATGCAGTTGCAGCATGGCAGCACTCAAAAGTGTTCTTCGATGCCCGCGAACAGGCTGTACTCGCCTTGACTGACGCGGTGACTCAGCTTGGCCCGGACACTGTCACTGATGAGATCTGGAATGCTGCCGCCACGCATTTTGACGACAGCCAAATGGGTGACTTGATCCTTGCCATCTCCACCATCAACGTGTGGAACAGGATCGCCATCAGCACGCAGATGGAGCCGCCTTTGGATGAGAAGAATCCGCTGGTCTGAACGGTAGCGTTGGCAGCATGAGTCTTGCGGTGTCGGCCACCTCGGCGTGGCAAAGCGAACGGAATCGCCTCCTGGGGATCGCCTACAGAATGCTGGGCGACTTCGGGCATGCCGAGGACGTGGTCTCTGAGGTGGCAATCGATGCTGTGCAGAGGGAACGCAAAACCGATGCAGACCGCGTGGATTCCTGGCCGGCATGGCTCACTACCGTGTGCGTGCGCCGCTCTGTTGACCGGGTACGCCAACTGGCGGCCGTGCGTGAGGAGTACACCGGCCCGTGGCTGCCGGAACCCGTGGATGCGTCCACGCTTCCGGAAGACACTGTGGCCAACCGTGAGCTTCTGTCCTTGACCCTGCTGCACTTGGCGGAGCAACTTGCCCCGGAGGCCAGGGCGGCACTCGTGTTGCACCGGGCCTTCGCGATGTCCGCTCCGGAGATTGCCGAAATCCTGGAAAAGACCCCAGCAGCTGTCCGCCAGATGATTTCACGGGCCGAACGTCGCCTTGAGATCGATCCGGATGCACCTGCTCCCCGGGCCAAGGACCGCGCCGCCTTGGAGAAGCTGGTGCGGGCCATCGAGCACGGTGAAATTGACACGGTTGTAGCCATGCTGGACCGCGACGCCGTCCTCTGGGCGGACGGCGGCGGAAGGGTCAAGAGCGCCATGAACCCGTTGTTCGGGGCGGCCAGGATCGCGCGCTTCTTCGCAGGTATCTTCGGCAAAGCGGCGGTGTTTGACCCAGCGGAGCCGGTTCGTGCCTGGGTCATTGAGGTCAACAGCGAGGCGGCCCTGGTGCTACGGCATCACGGCCGCTCCGACGTCATGGTGATCAGCACCGGCCCGGACGGGAGCATCCGGGAACTTCGCCAAGTGTCCAACCCGGACAAGCTGACCCGGGTTTCACTCTGAGCTCGGCGCTTCCAGCCCATCTTTGGCTTCCATTGTTGACCCCCTGCAGCTGAAAACCGGGCCTGGCACCGGCAAAGATGGGCCAATTCAGCGGCTCCGATTTGAGCGCCGAAGCCGGGCCACCAGCGTGGCGGCGAGTAACGCCGTCGTGATTTCCAGTCCGATCACCAGCAACAACCCGGCAGCGCCGGATGAAACAGCACCCGACGCCGGTCCCCCGCCGTGGGCGTGTCCGGAACCGACCGCTCCTAGCAGCAGGACGGCGTGGAGTCCCACCATTGCCAGGGCCGAAATCATCACTTGATGGAGCGCCCCCACCCGGCTGTGGCGCCAAATGTGGACCGTGCACGGAACGCACACTGCCGTCAGGCCGATCATGAGGATGCCCAGCCAGGCACCGTGGTGTCCCGTGATTGCGAGCCAGAGGTGCACCAGGCACGAGGCAGCGGTGAGGGCCGCGCAGATCCGGGGGTGCAGGACGGGTCCGACTGAGCGGACCCGTCCTGCCGTTGTTGTCATGGTCAGTTTCCCGGATGGGGTCTAGTGGCAGTGCCCGGCGGGTTCGCCGTGCTCGCCTGAGCCCTGCTCGCCGGAGCCGTCAACAGCGCTGTGGCAGCTCGAGCCTGAGGCGCTGGCGGGCACGTCCAACACCGGGCTCCGGTCAAAGAAGCCTTCGGGGCGGAGCTTGAAGCCGACGGTGTCCACGGGCATGATCGGCCAATCTTCCACGCGCGGGAAGTGCGTGAGGCCGAAGGTGTGCCACACTACGATGTCCTGGCCGTCGATCTCCCGGTCCTGGGCAACGTATGCCGGCAAGCCTGCTCCGCCGGAGTGCTGGTTCACGAAGTCGCCCGTAGGGTAGCGCTCCTCGTCGGAATAGCGGGTGACCCAAAGGTCCTTGGTGGCGAAGGCCGCGCGCCTGGCAATGGACGAGCCGGGGTCAGCCAGCAGCGTGGGCTGGTTCTGGGCGTGGAGCTTGTAGCCAACAGGCTCGCCCAGGCGATTCCTGGACTCCGGGTTGGAGATGATCCAGGTCCTGCCTGCGCGCGCGTCGGCCTCGCGGACTGCCTCGGACTCTTTGCTCAGGACCGTGCGCTTGCGGGAGAACGCGTTGCCGCGCTCATTGCCCGGGCCCATGGCCTGGCGGACCACGTCTTCTTCTTCAACCCGGTTGGTGAACCCGTCAATGGCCATGTCCAGGCGGGCGCTGAAGAGGTGCTGGTGGAAGGGTGCGCCGAGGCCCGGGGCGAGCTGGGAGATATTGTCCGAGCCGCCCTCGGGGAAGGCACTGGTGAAGACCACGCCGGTGGCTTTGGCCTCGAACTCGATGGTGCCGTCCAGGTAGAGGTACCAGTAGAAGCCGTAATCGTAGTTGCCGATGGTGGTGAAGAAGGAGATCACCAGGCGTCGGTTGCGGCGGGTGTAGTTGATGCCGGTCCAGAGGTCTGAGTGCTTGGAGAGGATGCCCCAGTCTTCCTCGTGCATGCAGATTCCGTTGCGGATTTCGCGGGGGTTGCCGAAGGCGTCACTGATGACGGGGCTGAGGTAGGTGATGTCGCCCAGGCAGTCGCAGCCCAGTTCCAAGGAGTTGGCGTACTGGCCCACCAGGTATTCGCCGGTATCGAAGTAGTTTTGCCAGGACCGGATGGGCGAAGGGTCGCCGTAAGGAACCACCATTTCCGCGATGGAGGCGCGGTTGATGATGGGACGCTTATTCTCGCCATCCTGGAAGGCAAGGTTGTGGAGGACAACTCCTTCACGGACGTCGAACCCAACGTCCACGCTCCACTTTTCCCACTCAACGTGGTTCCCGCAGGTGACCGTGAAGCTTGGGCCTTCCGGCTGAGTGATGCTGATGGGTTTCTGGGTTTCGCGGAGCGGGCCGGTCAATTCCGGGTCCGTGTAGTTTCCGTGCTCTGCCGGAATGGGCATGACCCCAAGGTCAATGACCTGGGTGACTTCCTTATTGACCACATCCACGTAGGCCACCAGTCCGTCCACGGGGTGGGCCCAGGCGCTGTCTTCCGGGAAGTCCTGCACGAAAGCGAGGCCGCGGAGGATGCGGCGACCTTTCTCGTCGTCGTACTCAAAAACACCGGCAGACAAAGGTGCCACGCGGACTTTGGCGACGTCCAGCTCCCTGGCTGCGAGCGCGGCGAGCCAACGCTCGTCCGTTGCGAGGAGTGTCTCCACAACCTCGAATTCCTCTTCCAGCACGGGAAGTTCGCCGGAGACTTTGGTATCGAGTTCAGTGGCTGTCAGGATTTCGCCGCTGGTTACCGAGACGAGGACGTCCGAGGGAGCTCCGCCGGAGACGTCGTGAATGAAAACACGGAATCGGCGGTCCTGCTGCGCCTGGCTGCGGGATGGATCCACCAACCCCAGGTACGCGATCCGCTTCTCAGCGCCGAGCTGGCCGGCTGCCTGCAGGATCCCCTGCACCCGGGAGATTTCGGCGCCCGTTGCCAGGGCGTACTGCGTTGCCTCAATGGCTGTGGCGTCGGTTGCTGTCTCAGTTGCTGTGGGCGTCATGGCTGCCTCTTGTCCGGGACCTATGATGGGTCAGGATTTATTTTCTATAGATGTAGAGAATAACCAAAACGTAAGATGGGTCACAAGACCTGTCCACCATTTATTTTTCGGGAGCCCATCCAGTGCCAAAGATTGTGGACCACGATCAACGACGCCTCGAGCTGGTGGACGCAACCTGGCGGATCATCGCAAGGTTGGGCATGGAGGGCGCCACCATGCGGGAGATCGCAGAGGAAGCCGGCTTCGCCAATGGCGCCCTGAAGCCCTACTTCCCCACCAAGGACCTGCTGTTGACCTCCGCGTTCGGCCACGTCTTCAACCGCACCAACCAACGCATCACTGCCCGGACCGAAGGGCTCTCAGGCGTTGAAGCCCTCCGCGCGTTCTGCGCCGAGGTCCTGCCGCTGGATGAGGAACGCGTCAACGAAGCGCGGATTGTGATTCCGTTCTGGCAGAAAGCACTCAACGACGCTGACATGGCCGCATTGCACAGCGCGTCCATGAGCCAGTGGCACACCACCATCACCGATCATTGCGCGGCAGCCCGGGCGGCGGGCGAGATCAAAGCCCCTATTGGGGACGCCGCCGTCGCCGACCACCTGCTGAACATGATGCTGGGTGCGCAGATTGTTGTGGCGCTGTCCCCCGCCGAGCACTTCTCACAGGATCTGTCCGGGCAACTGGATAACTACCTTGCGCTGCTTGCCTGTTAGCTAGCTGCTGCCATCCGAGCCAGGATTATTTAATTACACATTGCTAGCGGCATCGCTAGGCAGCTGTAATCCCAATTAGGAATGGATTTCATATTCATAGCGTTACCGATAGGATTATGAAATGGCATTGAGCATCCCCCAGCTGGCTAAGCGCCTCAACGTCAACGAAAGCCGAGCGCGCCAGCTCGTCCACTCCGGACGTATACGCGGACAACGAGTCGGTGGACGCTGGATTGTTGAGGAAGCTGACGCCGCCCAGTACCGGCCTGGCAAACCCGCAGGCCGACCACTGTCTGAACGCAGCGCCTGGCAACTCATGTCCTGCTTCTGGGAAGACAACCCGGGTCAGCCCCTCCTTGAATACCTCGAACCCTCGCCCGTTGAGAAACATCGCTTAAAGGAGCGCATCAGCCGGCTGCAGAACTCCCCCGACTTGGTGGAACTTCTCGCGTGGCTGGCTAATCGAGCCGAAAGGTTCGAGTTCTCTTCCAGCCCGTCCGACATCGCGGAGCTTCGGGAGGACAAGCGAATCCACCTCTCCGGAGTCTCTCACCCGCGCTCCGGACTGCTGGCCAACTCGGAGGTTGAAGCGTACGTGCGACGCGATGAACTCAGAGACGTCGTCAAAGACTGGTTCCTGGTCGAGCCCCATCCTGGGAAGAGACCGAATGTCATCCTCCACGCCGCCGAGCGAATCCCCGAGGAACTTCCCCCACTAGTGGTGGCGGCAGACTTGGCCGAACGGCCAGGCGTCCGTGAACAGCAAGCTGCACGCGAAATCCTGAGGAGCGTCCATGCCCATTGAACTTCCCGCAATGCTCACCGAACAGCAGGAAGCATGGCAAGCCCCGGCAGCCTCATCGGCAAAGCGGGAGCGCTGACCATCATCCACGACTCCCTACGGCAGCGGCACATCGACGACTTTCTTACCCTGGCCGCTGTTGTCCGAGCCTCCGATCTTCGGGGCGTCTCTTATAAGCCCGCCGAGCGAGACCACTTGGCAAACATGCTTGGACGCCTCGCCAATGAACCGCAGCTCATGGAACAAGTGCCGGAAGGTGCCGAGGGCGTGGAGCGTCTGCGAATCTCGCTGAACTAACTGGTGGCGCCCGAAGCCACCACTCCAACCCCCAGCCCGGCGATCACACCGCTACTGACACGCTCGACGACGGTGCTCACCTTGGGGCGTTTGAGCCACCGCATCGCCTTGAAAGCGACGACGGCGATCATTGAGAGATACGCGAAGGCGATGACGGCCACCACTGCGCCGAGAATAAGCGAGGTGCCCATGGTGTCCCCGCCGTGCGGGATGAATTGCGGAACCACGGCCAGGTAGAACAGGCCCACCTTGGGGTTGAGCAGCGTGGACAAAGCCCCTGCTCCCAACGCCGCGAGTCGACTGTACGGGAGGGGCATGTTCTCTTCGGCTCCCGCTGCAACTGCTTTGGCTGCCTTTGCCGCCTTCCGGGACTTGATGAACGAAGACACCCCCAGGTACAGCAGGTACAGGCCACCTGCGATCTTGACCCAGCGGAACAGCTCCGCGGACTGCTCAAGGATGGCGGCGAGGCCCACGCCCACTAATGCAGCCCACGCGATGGCGCCAAGGGCAGACCCTGCTGCGGCAGCGATTCCGGCGCTGGGACGGTTCAACGCGATGCGCAGAACCAGGAAAGTGTCCGGCCCAGGCGTCACGGACAGGACCAGGCAAAGGCCGGCGAAAGCGGCAAGGGAAGCAAGAGTCACAAGCTCGATTATCAGGTACTGGCGCCGCTGGGGAAAGCGTTCGCTTCCCGTCAAGCGCTGTTCGTGCATAGACAAGGCCCCTGCGAGTGATCCCAACCACACTGGAAACATCGCCGCGTGCCTCACTGGCCGCCAAGACTTACTACCCGAGCGGAGTACCAATGGAGACTTACGACGCCCTCCTGACCTCGATCACCCCGGCCACAGGCCAGAACAGCCGTACCATCCTTGACCCGGCAACTGGCCAGGCTGTGGGCGAGGCACCTGTTCACACGGTGGAAGACCTCGAAGCCGCCATCGCTGCCGCTACCGCAGCACAGCCGGCGTGGGCCGCCTTGGGCCATGACGCCAGGTCCGCTGCGCTCATGAAGGCCGCCGACGCCGTCGAGCGTTCCGCCGAAGAGCTCGCCCAACTCCTCTCCCGCGAGCAAGGCAAGCCGCTGAACGGGCCTAACGCGCGCTTCGAAGTGGGCGCGTGCGCCGCCTGGCTCCGCGCCACCGCTGCCACGCCGCTTGATCCCGAAACCGTGGTGGACGACGGCGAAACCCGCGCCGAACTGCATTACCGACCCATCGGCGTCGTGGGTGCCATTGGCCCGTGGAACTGGCCCATGATGATCACCGTCTGGCAGATCGCACCAGCCCTGCGCATGGGTAACGCCGTAGTGGTCAAGCCGTCCGAGTACACCCCGCTCTCTGTGCTGGCCCTCGCTTCGATCATCAACCAGGAACTTCCCGAAGGCCTGCTGTCCGTAGTCTCGGGCGGCCGCGACGTCGGCGCCCGGCTTGCCGAGCACCCGTCCATTGGCAAGGTGATGTTCACCGGCTCTACCGCCACGGGCAAGGCGATCATTCGCTCCTCGGCCGATACCGTCAAACGGCTCACACTGGAACTTGGCGGTAACGACGCCGGGATCGTACTCCCCGATTCCGATCCCAAAGCAATTGCCGAGGGCCTGTTCTGGGGCGCCTTCATCAACACCGGGCAGACCTGCGCCGCCCTGAAGCGCCTGTACGTGCACGAATCGCAGTACGAGGCCGTGTGCTCCGAGCTGGTTGCTGTTGCTCAGACAATGCCCATGGGTAATGGCCTTGATGAGAACAACGTGTTGGGCCCGCTACAGAACCGGCAGCAGTACGACATCGTGGCCCGACTGGTGGAGTCCGCTAAGGAATCCGGTGCGCGAGTGCTGCTGGGTGGCAACCCCGACGCCGGGCAGCCGGGCAACTTCTACCCCACCACGTTGGTGGCCGACATCGATAACGACAACCCGTTGGTTGCCGAGGAACAGTTCGGCCCGGCCCTGCCGATCATCAAATACAGCACCGTGGACGAGGCAGTGGCCAAAGCGAACGGACTCGACGTCGGACTGGGCGCCTCCGTCTGGTCATCGGACCTGAACGCTGCACGCGAGGTCGCCTCGCGGATCCAGGCCGGCACCGTGTGGATCAACAAACACGGAGCAGTGGATCCCCGCGTCCCGTTCGGTGGTGCCAAGCAGTCCGGCTACGGTCTCGAGTTCGGCGCCGAAGGTCTGAAGGCCCTGGGCGTCCCGCAGATCATCAACGGCTAACCCCCTCCCCCTCTACCCAACTAGGTGACAGATAGCGTCGCAATGAGCACTCACAGCGACGCTATCTGTCACCTACTTTTGCTTTCCCGGTGCTCCACTTCGGCCACGTTGCGGCGGCCACAGTGACGACGCCGCACGCACCTACGACGACGGCGCTGAGCTCGTGCTCGAATCTGGAGACCAGCGCGGCTCCCAGGGCCAATACGCCGACCCCGGCAAGCAAGGGGCGGCGAGCGCTGGCCGCCCACGCGATGAGCGCGACGCCGAAGAACGGGCTGTAATTGAACCCCATGGCCACGTCTGCGAAGAAGAACCCTACCGCCCCAAAACAGAGCAGACCGGAGGCGCTGGTCCTATAGTTCATGCGTCGGCAATAGAGGTAGACAATGAGCGCTGAAACCAAGCTCAATCCGTGTGAAGCCATCTGAAACGGACCGGGCGCCCTCACGTGCTAGCCCACTTCGCCTGTAAGCAGGAACGCCCAGATGAGGGTGAACAGTCCTACCACTGTCCCTGCTAACCTTGAGACCCGCTGCTCATTGACGCTGTTTGCCTTGTTTCCTTGAAACGTTGTCGCAGTCGTCATCGGCTGCCCCCAATCCTTTCTGCGAACCTAGGTCCGGCGGTACCCACTTGTCCAGTCACAGGGTGGACGCGGTTGGGAGGCCGGGCGGTCTGCGTGCAACCATGAGCATCATGGCCCAGAAGATTGCGTACCAAGGTGAGCCCGGAGCCAATTCGGATCTCGCGTGCAAGGAAATGTTCCCCGATCTCCAAAGCGTCCCGTGCGCGAGCTTTGAGGATGCCTTTGAGCGGGTATCCACTGGAGAAGTCGATTTGGCCATGATCCCCATTGAGAACTCCATTGCCGGACGCGTAGCGGACATCCATGTGCTGCTCCCCCAGTCCAAGCTCCAGATTATTGGCGAGTTCTTCCTCCCCATCCACTTTGACCTCTTGGGAATCCCGGGCAGCACCATCGAGGGTGCCACCGAGGTCCACAGCCACATCCACGCTCTGGGACAGTGCCGCAGGCTTATCCGGGAAGCGGGCCTCAAGCCGGTCATCGCTGGCGACACCGCAGGCTCAGCGCGTGAAGTCAGGGACTGGAACGATCCCCGCAAGCTGTCCCTCGCTCCGCCGCTGGCCGCTGGTCTCTACGGACTCGACGTCCTGGCCTCCGGAGTAGAGGACGACCCCACCAACACCACGCGCTTTGTTGTTCTGGCCCGGGAACAGGAGCTCCCCACCAAGGAAGAACTGCCCGGCCCTGCCATCACCAGCTTCGTGTTCCGGGTCCGCAACGTTCCCTCGGCCCTCTACAAGGCCCTGGGCGGCTTTGCCACCAATGGCCTCAACATGACGCGATTGGAAAGTTATATGGTGGGCGACGAGTTCGCTGCCACCATGTTCCTCTCCGACGTCGAAGGCCACCCCGAGGACGCCCGACTACGACGGGCTTTGGAGGAGCTGGAGTTCTTCACTACCGAAGTTCGGATTCTCGGCGTTTATGCTGCCGATGGTTACCGGGAACGGAACATCGTCGGAGTCTGACCGCGTTAGAAGTGGGTGGGCTCCTCGACCAGCGCGGTGGCAATGCTGTGGGCGTCGTCCAGGGCGGCGAGGTAGCGCTCAGCGTCCAAAGCAGCCGCACAGCCGGTGCCGGCTGCGGTGATGGCTTGGCGATAGCGGTGGTCTACGGCGTCACCGCATGCGAAAACACCTGAAAGATTGGTACAGGTGGTGGGTGAGTCCACCTTGATGTAGCCCTCTTCATCGAGGTCAACCTGACCTTCCACCAGCTCTGTTCGCGGCAAATGACCGATTGCAACGAAGATTCCGGTTGCCTCCTGCTCACGGGTTTCGCCAGTGCGGGTGTCGGTGAGGGTTACACCGGTGACTTTGGTATCTCCGTGGATCTTGGTGATCTCCGAATTCCACGCGAACTTAATCTTGGGGTTGTCCTTTGCGCGCTGCGCCATGATTCGCGAGGCACGCAGCTCATCCTTCCGGACCACCACTGTGACCGACTTTCCAAAGCGGGTCAGGAAGGTAGCTTCCTCCATGGCGGAATCGCCGCCGCCCACCACCATGATGTCCTGTTCGCGGAAGAAGAAACCATCACAGGTGGCGCACCAGGAAACGCCGTGTCCGCTGAGTTTCTTCTCCTCCGGCAGCCCGAGCTCCTTATACGCGGAGCCCGTGGCAAGGATAACCGCGGGAGCCTCGTGAGTTTCGCCGCCGCCAGTGACTACACGCTTGAGGTGACCTTTCAGATCAACGTCAGTGACGTCGTCGAACACTATCCGCGCGCCAAACTTTTCAGCCTGCTCTTGAAGTCCGTCCATCAGCTCCGGGCCTTGAATCCCGCCCGGGAAGCCGGGAAAGTTCTCCACTTCCGTGGTGTTCATGAGGGCGCCGCCGGCAGTGACGGAACCCGCCAGAACCAAAGGGCTCAGTCCGGCGCGGGCAGCGTAGATAGCGGCCGTGTAACCGGCAGGGCCGGACCCGATGATGATCAGCTGTTCGGTGCTCACGGTATCTCCTTGGGAGGGGTAGGGAAAACGGGCGGGCCAGCTGACTACTGGGCGTCAGCGTGCCGGGCAGGCAGAAGTTCTATGACGAGATTTTCAATGCGGGTCTTGATCTCGTCCCGGATGGGGCGGACAGCCTCCACGCCCTGACCGGCCGGGTCTTCAAGAACCCAGTCTTCGTAGCGCTTTCCGGGGAAATAGGGGCACTCGTCCCCGCACCCCATGGTGATGACGAGGTCTGATTCCTTGACGGCCTCCGTGGTGAGGACCTTGGGAATTTCGGCAGACATATCGATGCCGAGCTCAGCCATGGCTTCAACAGCAGCCGGATTGACCTTGTCCGCGGGCTGCGATCCCGCAGATCGGACCTCAATGGCACCTTTGGAAATACTCGTGAGGAAGGCGGCGGCCATCTGCGAGCGCCCTGCGTTGTGAACGCAGACGAACAAAACGGAGGGCTTCTTGGCGGTTTCGGTGCTCACGGGGTCTCCTGCGTCGGTGGGTTGGTCTGTCAAATAGTGTGGGGAGGCCAGGGTCAGGTCACCCGCAAACGGGGGGCGAGATCATTGACGCGGCGTGAAATGTCGGCGAACGCACCCTCAAACGCCTCTTCACTGTCAAGCCGGACCGGATCAGGGATGGACCAATGGATGCCCTTCATGCCCGGCAACTCCTCGTGGGCGTTATCGCAGACAGTAACTACCAAGTCTTCGTCGCTCATCACTTGGTCTATCAGGCAGGGTCTTGCGCCCGCAAGGTCCAGGCCGTGGCGGCGTGCGACCTCTACTGCACCTGGCGCTACGTGTTCCGCGGGATGAGTTCCTGCCGACACCGAAGGAATATCGCTCGCGGTTCGCCACAGCGCAGTTGCCAGCTGCGAGCGCGCGCTGTTCCGGGTGCAGACGAACAAAACCCGCTGTGCGCCGTGCTCCCTGCCGGGAGTGAGTCCCTCGAGTGCGCCGGGGGCCAACCGGACATAGCTGCGCCGTTTGTCACCTTCGGACCTATGCCGGACCGCCAGGCCAGCGTCCTCCATTGAGCGCAAGTGGTGCGACAGCAGGTTGGCGGGCATCTCCAGCTCTTCCTGCAGTTCTTTGGGTGACATGTCCCCCAAGGTCAACAGGTCCACGATGCGCAGGCGTGCAGGATCGGCCAGGGCGGCATATTTGGCAGCCCTCTCCAAGAGACTCGAATTTCGTTCAATAGTCATTGGTTCAATTTTGACTGAACTAGTTTCATCAGTCAAGCTGTTCTCCATGAACACTCATTCGCCAACGTTGTGGCGCCGCGGTCTCGCTGAGGCTCTGGGGACCTGCCTGCTTGTTGCCATAGTTGTGGGCTCCGGTATCGCTGCGCAGCAACTCTCCCCCGGCGACGTTGGCCTGCAGTTGCTCCAGAACAGCACTGCCACAGTGCTCGGACTGACGGTCCTCATACTGATCTTCGGTCCCATCAGCGGCGCGCACTTCAACCCCGTGGTGTCTTTGGTGGACTGGATTCTGGGCAGGCGAGTCGGCAACGGCTTGTCGCTGAAGGAACTTGGCATCTACGTTGCATCGCAGACTGTGGGTGCGATCGGCGGCAGCGTACTGGCGAACGCCATGTTTGAAGTTGGGACGTCCATGTCCAGCAAAGAACGTGCGAGTCCTGGCCCCCTGCTCGGCGAAATCGTGGCCACAGCCGGACTTGTTCTGCTGATTTTCTCCCTTGCCGCCACCAAGCGCAGCTCCCTGGCAGCCCCTGCCGTCGGCGCCTACATCGGAGCAGCGTACTGGTTCACGTCCTCTACGTCCTTCGCAAACCCTGCAGTGACAGTAGGACGGATCTTCAGCGACACCTTCGCAGGAATCGCACCGGGCTCAGTGCCTGGGTTCGTCGCGGCGCAGCTGATCGGTGCCGGCGTCGGATTCGGCCTTCTGGTGGCGCTTTTCACCCCCGGTTCGCGCGCTGCGGAGGACGTCGTCGTACCGTACACGGTGGACAGGCCGGCTTAATTCACCCTTGAACTGACGGTTCGGCAGGTTCGGCAGCATCAAAGTCATAGGCAGCCAGACCGTCGATGCTCGTACGGTTCTTGGTGATCCGGTAGTCGGCCCTGTCATAGCGACTTACGACTCGGCCCGTCCCGTGGAGACGGACAATATTCGGTCGCCCGACAAAGGCGCAGAACACGACGGTAATCCGGCCGTTCTCCCTCAAGTGGGCTATGGTTTCGCTCCCGCTGCCAGTGACATCCAGCCATGCAAAGGTGTGCTCATCAAGAACCGCGAAGGTGCCCGGAAGCCCGCGGGGAGATACGTTGACATGCACCTCGCCGGATAGCGGAGCGGTTGCTATGGATTCGCCATTGTCGGACGGCGGAACCGTAGTGCTCGCTTGAGCACCGGACCCGCCGCCGGACAATGGCGCGACACCCGGCTGCTTGAGTGCCGCTCACCTGTGGCCCGGTACTTCGCCTACCGAGCCGCCGGTGCCTTTTCTTCCTCGCGAGGCTCAACCGGGGCCGGCGAGGTCTCGCGAGCCAGCTTGCCCGGCCACCAGATCTTGCTGCCGATGTCGTAGGCCAACGCGGGCACCAGCAGGGACCGGACCAGCACGGTATCCAGCAGCACACCGAACGCCACAATGAAGGCGAGCTGCACCAGGAACATGATGGGTATGACGCCAAGGGCTGCGAAAGTAGCGGCCAGCACCACACCGGCTGAGGTGATGACACCACCTGTCACGGCCAATCCCCGCAGGATTCCGGGCCGCGTCCCATGCTTCAACGATTCTTCGCGGACACGGCTCATCAGGAAGATGTTGTAATCCACGCCGAGTGCCACCAGGAATACGAAGCCGAACAGCGGCACCGTGGCGTCGGCCCCGGAGAATCCAAACACTCCATTGAAGACCCAGGCGGAGACACCCATGGCGGCACCGTAGGAGAGCACCACGGACAGGACCAGCAGCACCGGTGCCACCACCGAACGCAGAAGGAGCATCAGGATGAAGAGGATGACTACCAGCACGATCGGGATGATCACCACCAAGTCGCGTTGCGCGGTGGTGTTGGTGTCCAATGCAGTGGCTGTCACACCGCCCACCAAAGCATCGGCATCCACTTCCTTAACCGACACCCGCAAGGACTTCACGGCTTCTTCGGCCTCTATCGAGTCCGCCGCCGAGTTCAACGTGGCATTGATAAGTACTCTGCCATCGCGAACGGCGGGATCTGCGGGAGTCCCGGGAGCACCGGTGATGGGAACATTCCCGTCGGCCAGCAGGTAGGCGTCGCCCACGCCGTCGGCCGCCTTGACCTTGTCCAGCACCTGCTGCGCGGAACCTTGGGAAGCCACCACGACGGCGGGGCTGCCGCTGCCGGCGTCGAAGTGGCGCGCCAGCGCGTCCTGGCCGTCCACGGCGTCGGATGCGGAAAGAATGACGTCCGTCTGCGGGACACCGTTGGCCTTCAGCTGCATCAAGCCCGTGGAAGCTGCAAGAAGAAGCAGGACCGAAGCCACCCACACTACGCGCGGTCGCTTGGAGACAAGACGACCCGTGGCGCGCCACAGTCCCTTTTGACCCTCAAGGCCCGTGACAATCTCAGGTTCGCGTTCGTCGTCGGGCAGCAACTTGGGACGGAAGGGCCAGAACGCGGCGCGGCCCAGTAACGCCATGAGTGCCGGCAAGAGGGTGAGCGCAGCAAACAAAGAGCAGAGGATGCCGGCGGCAGCCACGGGTCCCAGCGCCTTGTTGGAATTCAAATCGGAGAACAGCAGGCAGAGCAGCGCAATGATGACTGTGGCGCCGGAGGCGAGGATCGGCTCAAAGGAAGCTTTCCATGCCGTGATCACGGCCTGCGTGCGGTTGGTGGTGTGCGTCAGTGCCTCCCGGAACCGCGCCACGAACAGCAGCGCGTAATCGGTGGCGGCACCAATGACCAGGATGGACAGGATGCCCTGGCTCTGGCCGTTCAACTGGATCCAGCCGGCTTTGGCCATTCCAAACACCAGCAGAATTGCCGCGCACAAGGCGAAGACCGAGGTCAACAGCACTGCCAACGGCAAGACCACTGAACGGTAGACCAGCAGCAGGATCAGGAACACTGCACCCAGGGCAACCAGCAGCAGGATGCCGTCGATCCCGCTGAACGCGTTGACCAGATCGGCCGTCAAGCCTGCCGGGCCAGTCACGAACGCCTTCATGCCGTCCGGAGCTCCGGGCTGCACTACGTCGCGCAGTTCCTGGACTTTCTCGCGCAGCTCATCGGAGGACGCCATGGGAACAACAAACTGAACGGCTTTGCCATCTTCGGACGGGATGGGCCCGACGACGGCGCTCCCCAGCTTCAGTGCCTCGATATCAGCTTTCAGCCGGGCTGCTTCGCCCAGCTGTGCCGGGGTGAAGGAAGCGTCGCTCTCAACGATGACGATTGCAGGGATCTCTTCGGAGTCGCGGAACTTGGCCTGCCAGTCCCCGGCTTCGGTGGCCTCAGCACCTGCGGGCAGGAAAGAGGCTTGATCGTTGGATGAGACCTCGTCCAACCGGCCAAACGTTGGGCCGCCGATTCCTGCGATGCCCAGCCAGGTGATGACCAGCACCACTGGTATCAGCCAGCGCAGCCAGAACGGTACTTTGCGCGAGTTCATGTGTCCTTCTTCTGTGCGAATGCGGTGGGGCTTTATTCCATCATAGATTATCTCTATGATGGAACTATTCCAAGGGTTATTCACCGGGAATGCCCGAATCCCCTACTGCTGGGAGTAATATCCGGAAGGCAGTAATCACCGACAACGCAGCAGGAGGGCGGAGATGTCGAACCCAACAGATCCGCGCCCCGAGGCGAACGCGGTACAGGACCGACCAGCCGACGGCCGCCCAGACGCCCGCCCTGGTGCTGGCCCCGACACACGGCCCGGTGCTGGCCCTGCAGGAGGCCGCCCGGAAAACGCGGCTCCCCAAGAACTCGTGCGGCTCCTCCAGGACTTCACACTCGAAGCCAACCACTACGTGGACGCAGCGGGCGGCCGGAACGACATGCACCGCACGGACCTGAACGCGCTCGCCGTGATCATGCGCCATTCCGCAGCGGGCAAGGTGGTCACGCCGGGTGTTCTCCGCGCCGAACTCCGGCTCAGTTCCCCCGCCACCACGGCATTGGTCGATCGACTCCACGCCTCCGGGCACGTAGTGCGCGAACGTCTTGGTACCGACCGGCGGCAGGTTCAGTTGCAGATGACCCCCAAGGCGTACCGGGACGGAAGTGCCATGTTCATGCCGCTTGCCATGCGGATGGGCAAGGCGATGGCCGCGTACAGCGCGGAGGAACTGGAGCTCGTTACCCGGTTCATGACAGACATGGTGGAGGCCACTCTTGCCGCACGTGAGGAAGCGACCCAAGCAGAGGGGACGCGTTCCACCTAATTCCACCTTCGGAGTTGTAGCGTTTCCCTATGAACGCGCAGCAGCCTGAAGATGTCTACACCCACGGGCACCACGAGTCGGTTGTCCGGGCCCATGCCTCACGGACGGTCGAAAATTCGGCCGCGTTCGTGATTCCACACCTCACCCCTGGAACGTCAGTGCTCGACGTCGGGTGCGGACCAGGCAGCATTACGTGCGACTTCGCGGGGCTGGTGGCGCCCGGGCAAGTGATCGGTTTGGACCGGTCCGCTGATATCGTCGCGCAGGCCACCGAACTGGCTACCGAGCGCGGCGTGGATAACGTAACCTTTCAGACCGGCAATATCTACGATCTCGACTTCGAGGATGAGTCGTTCGACCTCGTTCACGCGCACCAGGTCCTCCAGCATCTGACCGACCCCGTTGCCGCCCTTCGGGAAATGCGGCGGGTGGCAAAGCCGGGCGCAATCGTTGCCGTGCGCGACGCCGATTTCCATGGCATGAGCTGGTACCCCGAAGTCCCCGAGCTGGACGACTGGATGGAGCTCTACCAAAAGATCGCCCGCCGCAACGGAGCAGAACCCGACGCCGGCCGACGCTTGGTTTCCTGGGCCCAAGAAGCCGGTTTCACCCAGGTGGCTCCCACCAGCAGCAACTGGCTCTACGCCACCGCCCAGCAACGAGCATGGCAATCCCGCGTTTGGAGCGAACGGGTGCTGCACTCAGCCTTCGCCGAGCAAGCCCTTGAATATGGCTTTGCCAATGAAGCGGACCTCGCCCGGATCGCAGCAGGTTGGCATCGCTGGGGAGCCACTGATGACGGCTTCTTCCTCATCCCCAACGGAGAGGTGATCGCCCGGGCCTGAATCTTTCGAAAAAGACGCCTGAGCTTTTTCAATAAAGTTTGCCCGGCCATGTAGAAATGCCCACCGCAGTTCCGACCTATGAGTGAAAGCACCCACCAAGGGCGCTCCTCACAAGGAGTTTGAAATGAAATACATGATCATGATGTTCGGATCGGCCGAGGGCATGATGGAAACCGCAGACCCCGCATGGATCCAGGAAATGATCGGGTTCATGATCCAGATCGACAAGGACCTCACCGAGTCCGGGGAGATGGTGTTCAACGCCGGCCTGGCCGATGGCAGCACTGCGAAACTGGTCAAGCAGACCCCGGACGGCGTCATCACCACGGACGGGCCATATGCCGAGTCGAAGGAGTCGCTGGTGGGCTACTGGGTGGTTGATGTTGCCAGCGAGGAACGTGCGGTGGAGATCTGCTCCAGCATTGTGAAGTATGCCCAGACAGTGGAACTTCGGGCCGTCCAGGAAGCGCCCCCGGAGGTCTAACTGGACTACCCGCCTGCACCAATGGAGGACCTGCTGCGCACGTTGGCGCCGCAGGTCCTCGGCGTGCTGGCGAGGACCCACGGCCAATTCGACGCGTGCGAGGATGCCGTCCAGGAGGCGCTCCTCGAGGCCTCCCAGCGGTGGCCAACCGCGTTGCCGGAGAACCCTCGAGCCTGGCTGATGGCCGTGGCTTCCCGCCGGCTGGTGGATTATTACAGGAGTGAAAGCGCCAGGCGGGCACGCGAGGAACGCGTTGCTGCCATGGACTTCGATTTCCAGTACAACTCCGCCCCGGAAGACGACGACACCCTCACCTTGATGTTCCTCTGCTGCCATCCGGCGCTGTCCGCTCCGTCGCAGCTCGCCCTCACGCTCCGGGCAGTTGGAGGACTCACGACGGCGGAAATCGCCTCCGCTTTCATGGTCCCCGAAGCGACCATGGGACAACGCATCAGCCGCGCGAAACAAGGGATCCAGAAAGCCGGCGCCACCTTCACCTTGCCGCCGCCGTCGGAGCGCAAGGCGAGGCTCGGCGTCGTACTTCACGTCCTGTACCTGATTTTCAACGAAGGCTACGCTGCTAGCTCTGGTCCTTCTTTGCAACGCGAGGAGCTCACCACTGAGGCCATCCGCGTAACGCGCCTGCTGGTGGCCGCGGCGCCGCGTGAGCTTGAGGCCACGGGCCTGCTGGCGTTGATGCTGCTGACCGATTCCCGCCGGGCGGCGCGTGCTTTGCCGGACGGGACACCCGTGCCCTTGGCGGAGCAGGACCGAGGATTGTGGAATCGGGAGCAGATAGAGGAGGGCGTCTCATTGTTGTCCTCTGTGCTGGGGCGAGGGGCCGCTGGTCCGTATCAACTTCAGGCGGCCATCGCTGCCGTTCACGCAGAGGCTGCCTCCGACGACCAGACTGATTGGCCGCAGATTTTGGCCCTGTACACGGTCCTTGAAGCCGTAGCCCCCAGCCCCGTGGTAACCCTGAACCGAGCGGTTGCCGTGGCCATGGTGCATGGGCCAGCCGCTAGTCTTGAGCTGCTGGCCGGGCTCGACGCGGCGCTTGGCCGCACACACCGTTTGGACGCCGTGCGGGGTCATTTGCTGGAAATGTCCGGCTCCTACGCTGAAGCCCGCGCAGCCTACCTTTCCGCCGCCAAGAAGACCGGCAGCCTGCCGGAACGAAAGTACTTAATGGGAAAAGTAGCGCGGATGGACGAGCAATAACCCCATATAGTCGAATCCATGGAACAACGCATACTTGGCAAGACCGGCCGGTCCGTCTCCACCATAGGACTTGGCACGTGGCAACTCGGAGCCGACTGGGGTTCCGTCACGGAAGAGGACGCCGTCGCCGTCCTTGAAGCCTCGGTGGAAGGCGGCGTCAACTTCTTCGACTCCGCAGACGTCTACGGTGACGGCCGGAGTGAGCAGTTCATTGGCCGCTTCCTGCGCGCCCACCCGGAGCTGAACCTCACGGTGGCCACCAAGATGGGCCGCCGAGTGGATCAAGTCCACCAAAACTACACCCTGGAGAACTTCCGGGCATGGACGGACCGCTCCCGGCGCAACCTCCAGCAGGACACCCTGGACCTCGTCCAGTTGCACTGCCCACCCACGTCCGTTTACAGCAGCGACGAAGTCTACGACGCCCTGGACACGCTGGTCAGCGAGGGCGCCATCCGCAATTACGGCGTCAGCGTCGAGCGGACGGACGAGGCCCTTGAAGCCATCAGGCGCGGGAACACCGCCACTGTCCAGATCATCCTCAACGCGTTCCGGTTGAAGCCCCTGGATGAGGTGCTGCCGGCAGCCAGGGAAGCGGGCGTTGGCATCATTGCCCGGGTTCCACTGGCATCCGGTTTGCTGTCCGGCAAGTACACCCCGGACACCGAATTCCCGGAGGACGACCACCGGAACTACAACCGGGACGGTTCTGCCTTCGACGTGGGCGAGACGTTCTCCGGAGTCGACTTCGCAACCGGGGTGAAGGCCGCGCAGGAGTTCAGCGGATTAGTACCCGACGGCGTCAGCACCGCCCAAGCGGCCCTCGCCTGGGTGATTGCCCAGGACGGTGTCACATCGGTCATTCCCGGTGCACGATCCGCCTCGCAGGCAGCAGCAAATGCCGAGGCCGGTGGACTTCAATCCGTGGGAGAAGGCTTGGCTGAGGGGGTGCGGGATATCTACGACCGCTACTTCCGCGAAGCGATCCACCCGCGCTGGTAGCCGCCGGGCCGCCGTCGGGCGTTGGTGTTCGACGGCGCTAAAGTCCGACGGCGCTAGTGTTCGACGCCGTTACCAGCCGCTGCGCGTGGGCGTATGTCCCTTGCGGGCTTCCTCGGGCATGGACATTTCTGCACGCAATCCGAGAAGCCGGATGGGGCGCTCCGGCTCCATTTTTCCAGTGAGTTCCAAGGCCTGCGCGAGGACCTCATCCCGGTCGAAAGTCCGGGGAATCTTCCTCGCGTAGGTCTTGGTGAAAAACGGCGCATACCGGACTTTCAGGGTCAGGCCAATCACTGGCCGACCCTCCGCTGCCACATCCTCCAGGACGCGAGCCGTCAGTTCCTTGACGGCATCCTGGATCTGGGAGGGCTCGGTGAGATTCTCCTGATACGTGGTCTCGCGGCCATGAGCGCGGGCAACCCACGGAGTGTCGTCAACCTCGCTGGCGCCTTCCCCGCGTCCCAACTGGGCGTACCAAGGGCCCATCTTCGGGCCGAACTCCGGGACGAGATCCTGGGGATTGCATGCGGCCAGCTCGGCCACTGTGGTGATGTGGTGCTTCGCGAGCCGCTGCGACACCTTGCTTCCAACGCCCCACAAATCCTTAGTGGGCTTATCACCCATGACGTCCAGCCAATTTTCCTTGGTCAGCCGAAAGATGCCCGCCGGCTTGCCGAAATCCGTGGCATTCTTTGCCCGAACCAAGGTGTCTCCGATCCCCACGCTGCAGTGCAGCCGGGTTTGCTCGAGGACCGCGGCCTGGACCTGCCGGGCGTACGCTTCCGGGTCCTCCGTTTCGATGCCCACAAAAGCCTCATCCCAGCCGAGCACCTGAACCGTGGCGCCCGGCTGTGCCCGCAGGGTAGACATGACCACCTCCGATGCCGCCAGGTAAGCCTCCTGATCGACGGGCAAAATGATGGCGTCCGGCACTTTGCGGGCAGCTATCCTCAAAGGCATGCCGGACCCGACGCCGAAAGCCCTCGCTTCATAGGATGCGGTGGAAACCACGGCGCGTTCCGTGGGGTCTCCCCTGCCACCCACAATGATCGGCTTGCCGGCCAGCTCAGGCCGACGGAGGACCTCGACAGCAGCAATGAACTGGTCCAGGTCAACGTGGAGTACCCAAGGGATTCCGCTCACGGCACCAGTTTGCCCTAAGCCGCTACTGTGGTTGTACCTTCACCACCTTCTTTGGCTTGTTCGGGTGCAGAAATCAACCCATTCCGGGTGCATTCCGGCAGATCAGCCGCCAAAGTGGGTGGGGAAGCAACGCGTCCGGAGCACCCGCCTCGCGGGCATAAGCTGAGATGTGCAGTTTTCACTTTGGCTGGCCCTTGTTGGAGCCGGCACCCTGATCAGTTTCACTCCAGGCGCCGGCGCCATTTTTACCATGAGCAACTCGCTCAATTCCGGCTTCCGACGCTCAATCTGGGGCATTCTCGGCCAGCAGGTGGCTCTGGTCATCCACATCGTCATTGTCGCTTTGGGCGTCGGAGTGCTCGTTTCCAGCTCTCCGGTGATCTTCAATGTCATCCGTTATGCCGGTGCCGCGTATCTGGTGTACCTCGGGATCAGGCAGTTCCTGCGCAAGCCGGACCTGGACGAGGAAGAAGTTGCGGACAAGAAGAACGAGTCCGCACTGTCCATGTTCCAACGCGGAATCTGGGTGAACCTGCTGAACCCGAAAGCAATTGTCTTCTTCCTTGCTTTCATGCCCCAGTTCATCCGGCCCGATCAGCCGCTCCTTCAGCAATACGCGGTGCTGACTACCACGGTCATCATTATCGACATCCTGGTGATGTGGTTCTTCTTCGCGTTCGCCGCGCGTTCCTTCCAGAGATTCACCCATGATGAGCGCGGTCAGCAGGTCCTCAACCGGGTCTTCGGCTGCTTGTTCGTGCTGGTGGGTATATTGCTCGCCGTCATCCACTAGACGTAGATCCCCGCACCACCAGCGAGCTCTCCAGGGTCACATGCGGCTCGACCAGCGGCAGGCCCTCCATGAGCCCCCGCAGTTGCTCCCCCGCTTTACGTCCCAAAGGCGTTGCAGGCAGGTGGACGCTGGTGAGGCCGGGGTTGCTGGTGGCCGAATAGGGCAGGTCATCGAACCCTGCCACAGCCAGCTCCTCAGGGATCCGTACGCCTTCAACGCGGGCTTCCTGCAGCACGCCATAGGCATGCGTATCGGTACCGCAGACGACGGCGGTAACACCCTGGCGCTGCCACTGCGGCCACGCTTCGGCGAAGGCGGCAGCGGCAGCACCGACGTCGATGGGGGTGCTGATGACGTGCCCGTCATCCACTGAAAGTCCGCACGCTGCAGCCTCTGCCAAGAAAGCTTCCCGGCGCAGCTGGAAGGTTGTTGTGCCCGTCACGCCGTCCACGTAGGCGGCGCGGGTGTGCCCGGAAGACGCCAAGTGACGGGCAAGCTCCCGGGCACCTTGGGCAACATCGAGGTTGACGGACGGCGCATAGGATTCCAGTCCCGGCGCATCCAACAGCACCAGTGGTCCTGCAGCGGAGAGGTCTTCCAGGAATTCGGCACTGGGAGCGCCCACCAGCAAGCCTGCGGGCCGGAGGGCCAGCAACTTGCGGACGTCATCAGCCTGTGGTGATTCGCCGGCGTCGGTCACGGAAAGCAGCAGCTGGTACTGGGACCCGAGCGACTCCCGAACCCCTGCAATGACGTTGGCAAAGAACGGGTTGGACACGTCCGGAGTTACCAGAATGACGATTGAGCTGACTCCGCGAGCCAAGGAACTGCCGATGCTGTCCACCACATAGCCGAGCTCAGCTATGGCGGAGCGGACCCGGGAAATGTTGTCCTCGGACACCCGTCCTTGGGTTTTGCCGTTTGCCACAAGGGACACAGTGGCCGTGGAAACGCCTGCCCGGGCGGCCACCATCGCGGCCGTCACACGGGGCGAACGGGGCGCGCGGCCATGGCGTTGGTCCAGGGATTCCATGCATCGATCGTAACGGTCTCAAACGGTCTTGACCTGCGAGAAGGCATCAAGCGCTTGACGTTCCAGCATTCAGACCAACGTTAAGCGTTTGACGTAGACCACACAGCAGTGCCAGAATTCCTCTGAATGCTTAGCGCCCTGCCCCGGGCAACTACCAGGCAGGCCCCAATGACGTGGAGAGAAACGTGGACCCCAACACCATGACACCGGCACGCAAGAAGATCATTCTTGACTGCGACCCTGGCCATGACGACGCCGTGGCATTACTGCTGGCACACGGCAACCCGGACATCGAGCTGCTTGCGGTAACAACGGTGGTGGGAAACCAGACCCTGGAAAAGGTCACCCGCAACGCCCTTTCAGTCGCAACCATCGCCGGCATCACTGGCGTCCCCTTCGCCGCCGGCTGCGACCGCCCCTTGGTCCGCACCATCGAAACGGCACCCAGCATCCACGGAGACTCCGGCATGGACGGCCCGGAGCAGCCCGAGTCCACTATCGAGCTGGACCCGCGCCACGCCGTCGACCTCATCATTGAAACGGTCATGGCACATGAGCCGGGCACGGTCACACTGGTCCCCACCGCGGGCCTCACCAACATCGCCATGGCTGCCCGCAAAGAGCCGCGAATCGTTGAGCGTGTCAAGGAAGTCGTCCTCATGGGCGGCGGCTACCACGTGGGCAACTGGAGCGCTGTGGCGGAGTTCAACATCATCATTGACCCCGAAGCCGCGCACATCGTGTTCAATGAAACCTGGCCCGTGGTGATGGTGGGCCTGGATCTCACGCACCAGGCTCTGGCCACGGACGAGGTGGTGGACCGCATCGCGAAAATCGGCACCAAGCCCGCCAAGTTCGTCATGGAGCTCATGGACTTTTTCCAGAAGACCTACAAGGACGCCCAAGGCTTCGACTTCCCGCCGGTGCACGATCCGTGCGCAGTGGCCTATGTGATCGACCCCACCGTCATGACCACCCGCAAGGTCCCCGTGGACATCGAGCTGCAGGGCAAACTCACACTCGGCATGACCGTAGCCGACTTCCGTGCCCCTGCGCCGGATGACTGCCACACCTCCGTGGCCGTGGACCTGGACCACAAGAAGTTCTGGGATTTGGTCACCGACGCAATCGAACGGATCGGCGAACCAACGCACGACGCCGGCGCTGACGCCACCGCTGGCGCCGAGGCCGAAGTCACTGCCACAGCGAACGTCACTGCCACAGCCGAGGCAATCCTGGCAGGAGAGGCAAAGTAATGTCCTCCCCCGCAACTGAATCAAAGTCCACCCGCGGCAACGTCACAGCCCTCATGGTCGCGCTGTTGGCGGCCTGCCTAGCTTTCCAGCTCAACGCCTCCATGCTCAGCCCGGCACTGGTCACCATGGGCAACGAGCTCAACACGGACCAAGCCACCATCGGCCTGTCCCAGACGTGGTTCTTCACCGCCGCAGCCCTCTTCTCCCTGTTCCTCCCGCGGCTGAGCGACATTGTGGGCCGCAAGAAGATCCTCGTCGGCATGATGATCCTGATGGCCGTTGGCTCTGTCATCGCAGCCATGGCACCGGACGTCACGTGGCTCTTCGTAGGCCGCATCATCCAGGGCGTCAGCGGTCCCACGGTTCCGCTCTGCCTGATCATGCTGCGGTCCGCGGTTACCAACCCGCGCAAGTACGGAACCCTCATGGGCCTGATCACGGCAGTCAACGGCGGCGTGGCCGGCGTCGACTCCTTCGTGGGCGGCTACTTCGCTGAAAACTTCGGCTTCCGCAGCATCTTCTGGCTCATGGTGGCCCTGGCCTTGGTAGCTACCGTGTTGGTCGCCGTCCTGGCCGGAGAAAGCAAGCCCGCCGCCGGCACCACCATGGACTGGCTGGGCGTGTTCTTCATTGTCATCGCAGTGGGCGCCCTGCTGACCGCCCTGAACGAGGGCGCCAAACTGGCCACGGCCTTCGACGCCGGAACCCTGACCCTCGCGCTCGTGCTCACGGTGATTGCCGTCGTCGCGTTCTTTGCGTTCTGGACTGTTGAGAAGCGCGCCAAGCAGCCCATGGTGGAGACCGTGCACCTGCGCCAGCGCTCCACCTGGGCTCCGCTGCTGACCACCACTCTGACCATGACGGGTATTTTCGCGGTCATCAACGGCATTGTTCCCGCATACGTGCAGGCAGCTGATCCTGGCTTCGGCGTCGGTCCTACCGAGATGTCGCTGATCATCCTGACCCCGTACGCCCTGCTTGGTTGGTTGTTCGGCCCCATCAGCGGCCGTGTGGCGCCTGTTCTTGGCTACACCAAGGTCCTTCGCATCGGCCTGATCGGCAGCTTGGTGGCGTTGGCGATCATCGCATTCTTCGGCCTGAACAACCTGCCCATGATGATTGTGGGCACGGCCTTGCTGGGCATCATGTACGCCGGTACGGTCAACATCATGCTGAACGGACTGGGCGTGGTTCTTTCGCCGCAGGGCAACCCGGGATTCCTTCCGGGCATGAATGCCGGCGCCTTCAACCTTGGCGCCGGACTGAGCTTCCTGGTCCTTCCGGCCGTCCTTGTGGCCACGGCTTCGCTCAATGACGCCAAGGCTTCTTACTTGACCGTTGTGGTGGTGGGCCTCGCCATTACCTTTGCTGCCTTTGCCGCTTCGCTCCTGATTCCCAAGCCTGTGGACGCCGAAGTGTCCGAAGACGAAAAGGTGACGGCATGACCAGCGCACCCAAGGCGGGAATCGTCGTCGTCGGCTCCCTTAACGCGGACCTCACCATCTACTGCGATCGCCTCCCTCAACCCGGCGAGACGGTCCACGGCAACGGTTTTGCGGTGAATCCCGGCGGCAAGAGCGCCAACCAGGCGGTGGCTGCCAGCAAGCTCGGCGGTCAAGTCACCCTGATCGGCGCTGTGGGGGATGATCCCAACGGCACCATGCTCCTGGATTCGACGGCCAACGCGGGAGTAGACGTTTCGCGTGTCCTCCGTTGCGACGTGGCCACCGGTGTCGCTGTCATTTCCGTGGACTCCAGTGGTGAGAACAGCATCATCATTTCCGCCGGCGCCAATGGGACGCTCAGGCCCGCGGACGTCACCCCGGACGCGTTCCAGAACGCTGCGGTGGTGTGTCTCTGCCTGGAGGTGGGGATCGATACTGTGATTGCCGCCGCCCAAGCAGGGCACGACGCCGGCGCAACAGTTCTGCTCAACGTCTCGCCTTATGCGGAGGTGCCGGAGCGGTTGGCCGGGCTGGGCGACGTTCTTCTGGTGAACGCGCATGAGGCGTCCCTGTTCCTTGGTGCCGAAGCGGAGATTCCTGACGCTGACGCTGGCGCGGAGGCTTGGGAGCCGGTTCGGAGCCAGTTCGCGGAGAGGGGTCTGCAGCGGATTCTGGTGACCCTCGGCGCCCAGGGATCCGTGGTCCTGGATTCGTTGGCGCGCGGCATCGAAGACCAGATCACCCGTATTGCCCCCACGCGTGTGTCCGCAGTTGACACCACGGGAGCCGGCGACGCCTTCACAGGTGCTGTGGCTGCGCGCTTGGCTGCGGGTGAATCACTCGCTGCCGCCGCATCCTTCGCGTCCGTTGCCGCGGCCTTGGCTGCCACGAAGAAGGGGACGCAGGCCGCGTACCCAACCATCGCCGACGTCGAGCAGCTGCGGGGCGCTTAGTCCCGCCGTCGCCACCCAACCCGGTTCGGACCCAACTAGGGGACAGCACCTGCTCTACTGAGGGCTCAGTGGAACAGGTGCTGTCCCCTAGTTGGGTTAAGCGCTTGGGTCAGGCGGACTTGCGGGCTGCGCGTTGTGCTGCGCGCTCCACGGCCTTGCGGGTCAGGGCGCCGTGGCCGGCCATGAGGCGGGGAACCACCAGATAGACGGCCGTGGGAACAACGAAGGCTGTCAGAACGAGCGCCCTCAGGACGGGGTGTAGCGGCTCCATGACGGGACCGAGGAGCAGCATGCCTACGGACACCAGCGGGAAAATGGCCAGCCAAGTGATGAGGGCCCTCATGTGAACGGAGGGCCCTTGCAGGCGCGGCACTGTTGTGGGCTCAGCAGTAGGCTCAACGGCGATTTCGGAGGCGGTTTGTGCAGTCATGGCATTCTCCAACTAAACGGTTGCTTTTGGCTTGAGATCACACTAACCCCACTCGCCAACAATTACAACCATCCAGTTGGAAAATGGTAATATGACTCCTATGGCATGGGACACAGAGCGAACCAAGGCGCTGCTGCTCGAGGCGGCTACCAGCGAGTTTTGCACTCGCGGATTGGCCGGTGCCCGCATTGATCGCATCGCCGCCGAGGCAGGGGTCAACAAGGAGCGGATCTACCAGTACTTCGGCAACAAGAATGCGCTCTTCGACACCGTGATCGTCACCGCCCTGAGCTCCCTCATGGATGAAGTTCCCATCGAAGGCAACGGCCCCGAAGCCATGGCAGACTACGCCGGCAGGCTCTTCGACCACCACCAGAAGGACGCCACGGCACCACGCCTCCTTTTCTGGGAAGGACTGGAACGGGGCACCGAAGTGGTGGGGCTTCCCAAGCGGATGGCCAACTGCGCATCCAAGGTCAACAGCACCATCGCAGCCCTGCCCGGGGTTTCACGCGAAGACGCCGGAGATCTCCTCATCACCATCGTGAGCTTGTGCGATGCCGCTCCGGTGCTCCCGGCACTGGACGGACTCATGGCCGGCAATGACCCCGGCCGGGCAGAAAGGCGACGCGCCGCCGTCGTGCGTACCGTCTACCTGGCGGCCGCAGCGCTGGCCGCCGAGGCGCAGGAACCTGCCCACAGCCGAGCCTAACGAGGACCCTGCGCCACGCACCGTGACAGTTTTGACAGGAAAAGTGACTCGGTTGTGAAGTTGCCCCTAGCCAAGAGGGGGCGGCATGAACCATGCTTGCTGCATGTACTCAACGACGAGCCCATACCGCATCATCACGGTCTGCACCGGAAACATCTGCCGCTCCCCCATGGCAGCGCTCATGCTGACCGAAGCCTTCTCAGCGGAAGGG
The DNA here is from genome assembly GCF_902506065.1 of Arthrobacter sp. 9V. Classification (GTDB taxonomy): domain Bacteria; phylum Actinomycetota; class Actinomycetes; order Actinomycetales; family Micrococcaceae; genus Arthrobacter. Next base: position 448,016 of record NZ_LR732912.1, on the reverse strand, counting down.
CTCGGCGAGCTCGCAGTAGTGGACTCCGCAGGCACAACAGGGTACGAGGTAGGACACCCGATCGACCCCCGTGCCGCACGCGTTCTGACGGCCCAGCACCTCGCTTCCGAGGACCACGTTGCCCGCGAGTGGCGGCGTGAATGGTACGCCGAACGGGACCTGATACTCGCTCTTGACGTTGACCATTTCGGCTGGCTCCAAGAAGGCGCCCCGGATCACGCCTCCCTCGAAAAAGTCCGGATGCTCCGCAGCTTCGATCCCCACATGGCGGGCCGCAGCTCCCTGGACCTCGGCATCGAAGACCCCTGGTACGGCGGCCACACGGACTTCGACAACACGTGGACGCTCATCAAAGCCGCCATCCCCGGGATCGTGCAGCACGTCAAGGCCGCCATTGCCGCGTCACAGGACGCAAAAGCCAACGAGCCCCAGCAGGTAACCTCTATGACATGACCCCTGCACCCGTGATCATCGCTGTTGACGGCAGGTCCGGCGCAGGAAAAACCACGCTGGCCGTTGAACTGGCGGCCCGGCTGCGGCAACACCACAAGGTTTCGCTGTTCCACCTGGAGGACATCTACCCCGGCTGGAACGGGCTCATGCCCGGTATTGAGCGCTACGTTGGTACAGTCCTGAAGCCGCTCAGCGAAGGCATGGCGGCAGAGTGGACAAGCTGGGATTGGGACAAGCATTACGACGGCGGCCTGAACGTTACGCTGCCCGCCGAGATCGTCATTGTTGAAGGGGTAGGAGCGGCAGCGGACGCAGCCCGCCCCATGCTGGACGCCGTGGTGTGGGTGGAATCCCCCGGCGACGATCGCCGTCGTCGAGCCTTAACACGTGACGGAAGCACCTACGAGCCGTACTGGGACAGCTGGGCCGCCCAGGAAGATCAGTGGCTTTCAACCGATCAGGTGGTGGCCGCCGCCGATGTCCGGGTGCAAAACCAGGCCGACGGCAATGCGCCCGACGACGTCCTGCAGGCCCTTATGTACCTGCCCTCAATTGCTTCGATCCTGTCGCCGGAACTCAGTGCGCGGCGTGGATTGCAACTGCGTTCCGAGCGCTTGGAGGCGACGCCGGACGCTGAGCTGCTGTTCGATTCCCTCTACGGGAAATCGGCAAACGCGGTGTGGCTGGATTCTTCCAACGCCTCCGCAGTGGCCGGCCGCTCCCAAGCCGCCGCCCGCAGCCGCTTCAGCATCCTGGCTGACGACGGCGGCACGTTCGGACAGTCCGCCCTGCACCGGTCCGGGACTACCCAAGTAACAGCCGGTTCCGCCTCCGTCAGCACCTCCGGGCCCTTCTTCCGCTGGCTCGATTCAGTTTGGGGCCGCAGGGCCGTTCGCGCACCCCGCGGTTACGATGGCCAGTTCACCCTCGGCTGGCTCGGATACCTTGGCTACGAACTCAAGCGCGAAACCGGCGGCAACGATGTCCCATCCGACACCCCGGATGCTGCCCTGCTGTTCGCCGGCCGGGCCGTGGTGCTGGACCATCGCGAACAAGCCGTCTGGCTGCTCGCCTTGGCTGCGCCCGACGCCGGGGAATGGTTCCGCGAGGCCCGCACCGCCGTCGAAGCTGCCTCCGCGCCTGCCGCCGCGCCTGTCTCAGTGGGGGCGGTTCCCGAATTTACCAGCCGGGACTCCGCCACCGATTACAAGCGCAAAATTGCGGACTCCCAGCACCAAATCAGCGAAGGTAACTCCTACGAGATCTGCCTGACCACCACGTTGGAAGCCCCTGCCGGAAATCTGGACCCCTGGGCAAGCTACCTCTCGCTGCGTCGCCGCAACCCTGCACCTTTTGCCAGTTACCTCCGGTTCGGCGAACTGGTGGTGGCCAGTACGTCACCTGAACGGTTCCTCCGCATCATGTCCGACGGCGGCATGCGCGCCGAGCCGATCAAGGGCACCCGTGGCCGGTCTTCTGATGCTTCCGAGGATGCTGCGTTGCGGCACGAGCTTGAGACCTCACTAAAGGACCGCGCAGAGAACATCATGATCGTGGACCTGCTCCGCAACGACCTCAGCCATTTCGCCATACCGGGGTCCGTGACGGTCAGCAGGCTTTGTGCAATCGAAAGTTACGCCACAGTCCACCAAATGGTGAGCACCATAGATGCCCACCTTCGTCCGGGCGCCCCGCGGGCCGAAGCCCTGGCAGCAGCCTTCCCGGCAGGGTCCATGACAGGCGCGCCGAAAATCAGCACCATGGACATTCTGGACCAACTCGAATCCGGGCCGCGGGGAATCTACTCCGGCGCTATCGGATACTTCTCAATGAATGCCGCCACGGACCTTGCAGTGGTGATCCGCACGCTGGTGGTGAATCCTGACGGCGCTGGCGGGCGGATCTTGTCCCTGGGGGTGGGTGGGGCCATTACTGCGGATTCCGTGGCAGATGACGAGTACCAGGAAATCCGGACCAAGGCTTTCGGGGTGCTGTCCACGCTGGGTGCCGACTTCCCGGGCTGAGTACGCTGTTTTGGCCCTGGTCCGCTGTCGCGGCGTAGTCCACTGTTGAGGGCTACTGGAGTGTGGCGGTCAATCTGGCCACGTTATCCACATACTTGGCCAGCGGGGGTCTATCCATCCAGTCGTCCAGCATAAGCTCACGGGACACCTCGCGGTACGTGGACTCCACGGCGCGCATGAGGTTTACGGTTTCGGCGCCCAGGAGCATCACCGAGACTTCCATGTTCAGTGAGAAGGAGCGCATGTCCATGTTGCTGGAACCAAGGACGGCCACTTCGTCGTCAATAGTGAAGTGCTTGGCGTGGAGGACATATGGTGCCCGGTACAGGTAGATCCGTACGCCGGCATTCAGCAACGCCTCGTAGTAGGAGCGCTGGGCGTGGTGCACCAGGAATTGATCACCCTTTTCGGAGACGAAGAGCTCCACATCCACACCTCGCTGCGCGGCGGTGGTAATGGCGTAGAGGAGGGAGTCGTCCGGAACGAAATACGGGCTGCAGATGGAGATCCGGTGCTGCGCTGAGTAGATCAGGGTATTGAACAGGCGAAGGTTGTTCTCCGTGGCGAATCCCGGACCACTCGGCACTACTTGGGCCGTGACCTGCCCGGGAGACGGCTGGGAGGGCAGGCGAAGCTGGTCCTCAAGCGACTCGTCGGTTTCGCTGAGCCAGTCCGTAGCGAAGACTACGTTGAGGGTGGCCACAATGGGACCTTCAAGACGGGACATGAGCTCAACCCACTTCCGGCCCACCTTGTGGTGTTTGGGATTGTTGTAGGAGGGTTCAATCAGGTTCTGGGAGCCGGTGAAAGCAACCAGTCCATCGATCACCATGATCTTGCGGTGGTTCCTGAGGTCCGGACGCCTCCATTGTCCATGGATAGGCAGTAGCGGAAGCATGCGCTTCCATTGGATCTTGCCTGCCTTGAGCCTCCGGATCAGGCGACGATATCCCTTGACCCGCAGCGTTCCAATGTGGTCGAAGAGCAGCCGGACGGTGACACCCCGTTCAGCGGCCTTCTCCAGCTCTGTGAGGAGCTCATCAGTTACGGAGTCGCTGCTCATGATGTAGAACTCGGCGTTGATGTAGGTCTTGGCATCTTTGACCGCTTCGGCCATGGCTTTGATGGATTCCTGGTACCCGGGGAAGAGTTCAACCTTGTTGCCGTCAACCATGGGCAGCGATCCAAGGCGATGATTCAGCTCACCCGCTGATTTCACCCACTCCGGACCCGAGTACACGCTTACCGGATCTGCAAGATCGGATGTCACGGCACGGACTCGCCGATTTACTTCCTCCTGCTGCTCACGCCTGCGCTTGGACAGTTTGAAATTGCCGAAAAGAAGGAAGAGAACGAACCCTACGGAAGGGATGAGGAACACAGCCAAAAGCCAGGCCATGGCGGTGGTGGGACGCCTGTTACCGGGAATGATGCCCAACAGCACTATGCGCATGATCACTTCCGCAATGGCCCACGCGCCTAGTAACCAGGTCCACTCCTGGCCAAACGGAAAAGGAAAGAGCACCCTACAAACCCCCACGGTCCAAGAACAACATGGACCACAGCCTATCCGGCAAAGTCATACATCACGGCCCCGCACTAAGCTGGCACCATGACTTCTCCTGCTCCCACGGTCCTTGTTTTCCTGGACCCAGCCTTCGAAAATGGACGCGTTGCCGATTCCAGCCTTCCCCAACTCATGGCTACGGACCTTGGCGCCACCCGTGGCGATGGCGTGTTCGAATCACTCCTCGCTGTTCAAGGACGGCCCCGCAAGGTGCAGGCGCACCTGAACCGGTTGAGCAGTTCCGCGGCAGCTTTGGACCTGGTGCTTCCGGAGCAGGACGCCTGGCGCAAGGCGATTGATACCGCCATCAACGAGTTCCGGGATGTCCATCCTGCCCCCACGCCGGAGGAGGACGAGGTGGTCGTTAAGCTCATAGTGACCCGCGGTGTCGAAGGCGCAGCCAGCCCAACATGCTGGGTGCAGGCTTCCCCTTCACCCGCGGGCAGTCGCCGGCAGCGCGAGACGGGAATCGACGTCGTACTTTTGGACCGCGGCTTTGATACCGAAGCCGGCGAGCGGGCACCGTGGCTGTTGCTGGGCGCCAAGACGCTGTCCTACGCGGTCAACATGGCTGCCCTGCGTTTCGCGCATAAGCAAGGCGCAGATGATGCTATCTTCACGTCCACGGACGGCCGCGTACTGGAAGGCCCCACCTCCACTGTGTTGCTGGCGCACCTTGAAACGGTGGACGACGGCGAAGGTTCCCTCAAGACTGTCCGTCGCCTCATCACGCCGCAGCATGACAGCGGAATTCTGCCCGGAACCTCGCAGGGGGCACTGTTCGCAGCGGCGAAGGCCGCGGGTTGGGAGCTCGGCTATGGTCCGCTCGTCCCGCAGGACCTGTTCGACGCCGACGCCGTATGGCTCATCTCGAGCATTCGGTTGATCGCACCCGTGAATCACATCAACGGCAAGGAAATCGGTACACCGGCTGTTCGGAAGCAGCTGACCGCCGAGCTCAATGCTCTCTTTGCGGGCATCGAGTAAATCAGGGGCTCCAGAGTTTCCGCTCGCATTGCTCCGCTAGGAACCTAGCAGGCGGCAAGTAGAGTAATCGCTCGAATGACTCACTGATTAGAACTTCTTGCTCTCGACCACAAGTGATCATCGCGTTCAATCGCGTTTCTTAGGCTCCTTGAAATGGTCATTCGTCATGTGATGAATCTTGTAATCGTGTTAGTTGGATCACGTCCGGCTGGTACTACTTCAGACTTTGCTGGCTAACTTCCCGGAGGGAATATGGGACTCAGCTCCCCCACAGAAGCCGAAGCATCGGCAACCGAGGCGCAGTCTCAGACTGACTCCTCGCAGACAGGACTTCGCCGGTCCATGGAGGCCCGGCACCTGGTCATGATCGCCATGGGCGGAGTCATCGGCTCAGGCCTGTTCGTTAGTTCCGGATACACCATCTCCACCGCCGGCCCCCTGGGCGCGGTCCTTGCCTTCCTCATTGGCGCCGTGGTGGTCTACCTGGTGATGGCATGCCTCGGGGAGCTCGCTGTTGCGTTCCCCGTCTCGGGTGCTTTTCACATTTACGCCGCCCGCACCATCGGCCCGGCTACCGGCTTTGCCACCGCCTGGCTTTACTGGCTCTGCTGGGCCGTGGCTCTAGGTTCCGAGTTCACCGCCGCGGGCCTGCTCATGCAGCGATGGTTTCCGGGCGTTGACGTCTGGATCTGGTGTTTCGTCTTCGCCACCGTCCTGTTCACCTTGAACGCCATTTCATCGCGCGTCTTTGGTGAATCGGAGTTCTGGTTCGCGCTCATCAAGGTGGCCGCCGTCGTCGGCTTGATCATTTTGGGCGGTGCCGCGCTGGCAGGATTCCACCCCATGGCCCCGGGTGAGTTCCCCTCCTTTGGCGAGAACTTCAGCACCCCGGATGGGTTGTTTCCCAACGGATTCACCGGCGTCTTCGTCACTTGCCTTGCGGTGTTTTATGCCTTCTCGGGTTCCGAGTTGATCGGTGTAGCAGCCGGTGAGACCGCGAACCCGGGCGCCAACATCCCCAAAGCAATGCGCACCACGGTCATTAGGCTCATGATCTTCTTTGTTGGGGCGATCGTGGTCATTGCGGCCACCATCCCGTACGAACAAGTCAGCGTGGACGAGAGCCCGTTCGTCACCGTCTTTTCCATGCTGGGCATCCCGTACGCCGCGGACATCATGAACTTTGTGATCATCACAGCACTGCTGTCCGCCGGCAATTGCGGGCTCTTCTCCTGCGCACGCATGCTCTTCTCGCTGGCCGACGAAGGCCACGCGCCCAAGGCTTTCCGGAAGTTGACCAAGCGGGGCATCCCCATGATTGCCCTCTGCGTCAGCATGCTGGGTGGCCTGGCCTCACTGATCAGCAGCGTGGTTGCCCCGGAAACTGTTTACCTCGTGCTGGTCTCCGTGGCCGGTTTCGCCACCGTTGGTGTGTGGATGTCCATTGTGGCTTCACACTTCATCTACCGGCGGACCTTCATCAAGAACGGTGGCGACCTTTCGACGCTGCCTTACAAAGCGCCACTGTTCCCGCTGGTTCCAATCCTCGCGTTCGCGCTCTGTTTGGTGTCGCTGATCGGCATCGCGTTCGACCCCAACCAGGTGGCAGCACTCTTCTTTGGTGTCCCGTTCGTGGGCGCCTGCTACGCCATCTTCTACTTCAAGTACGGACGACGCCGTTCGCTCAAGAAGGCAGTGGACGCTTAAGGTCTTCGGCCCTGTGGGCTCTTGACCTTCTTTGGATACAGTTCAGCCCCTGGGCAACCTTTCCCGGTTGCCCAGGGGCTGATCTCGTCTCAAACAGGGTCAGGACCCTCCGCCGGCCGGGCCTTCACCACCCACTTTGGATTCCAGGGCTCCGCAACACTGTTTCGAGGTGTGTCGGGGCCGGTCCGAGGCCAAAGTAGGTGGTGGCCGTACGCGGCCAATGGTTCCGCGGAAGTCACGACGACGGCACTCGCCGCGCGTGCCCGGGCTTGGGTCTGAACCCGGAGCTTACTTTTTGGCCGCGCGGACCGGGTGCTCGCTCAGGATGGACAGACGGTTAAAAGCGTTGATACCAATGGCAGCCATGCAAAGCACGCTGATTTGCTCATCGCTGTAGTGCTGACGGGCCTGTTCGAAGAGCTCCGGGCTGGGCCTCGATGAGCTCATGCGGGTGATCTGTTCGGCAATTTCCATGGCCACCACTTCGCCGGGTTCAAACAACTGCACTTCCTTGTAAACGGTAACAAGGGACAGCCGTTGTTCGGTTTCCCCGTATTTCAGGGCACGACGGTGATGGAGGTCCAGGCAGAAGGCGCAGCCGTTGATCTGCGAACACAAGTAGTTGATGAGTTCAAGGGTGCGGCGCGGGATGCCAAGCCGGTCAGCTTCGTCCACCAGTTGCTGCGAGTAGTGGCTCAATGTTGCATATAGATCCGGCTGCTGCTTATCCAGATAGCCGGCCAGACGGGGTTTTGTTTCCTGTTCAGGCATGCTTGGAGCCTAGCGCAACGGGGGTTCCTGTCCTCGCTTCAGCTCCTGAATGCGCAGGCGTAAGAAGATGATTGCGAGCACCAAAGCGTAAATCGCCAAAGCCCCAACGGCCACCATCAGCAGCGTGTAGAGAATCCCAATAAGCGAAAACAAGAAAAACCCCCAATTTCACGGCCGCCAGGTGCCGAGCCGGAGCTTCAGATGCTAGCAGCCCTCGTGCAAACCCGCGGGACGTGATAGAGGGTTCGCCCCAAGCACGCGGGACGTGATAGAGGGTTCACCCCAAGCACGCGGGACGTGATAGAGGGTTCTAGTCGCGCGCGGCAGGTGCGTCTGCGGCGAGCCTTATGCCGTGCTCCGCCAGCCACACCGGATTGAAGGCCTTGCTCATATAGTTCGTACCGGCGTCGGGCGCTATGGCCACCACCACGGAACCGTGGGGCGCAGCGCGGGCCACGCGAACGGCCGCCGCCACGGCGAGCCCGGAGGAAGGACCGAGCGCGAGTCCTTCTTCATCCAGGAGCTGGTGGACGGTGGTGTAGACCTCGTCGTTGGGAATCCGCAGGAAACGGTCCACGATGGAGCGGTCGAAGGCTTTGGGCCATTCGGGCTCGGGCCAGGAGTTTCCCACACCGTCCACCAGGATCTCACCGGGATGGCCGCCGCTGTAGGCCGAGCCGTAGGGGTCGGCGCCAACCACTTCCAGATGCCCACCGGGGCGTGAAGCAGCCACCCGCTCCTTCAAGTACCTGCCGTTCCCGCTGATGGTCCCGCCGGTTCCGATGCCCGCAACGAAGTGAGTCACCAAGCCGCCGGTCTGTTCCCAGATCTCGGGGCCGGTGGTTTCATAGTGCGCAAGAGGGTTTGCCGGGTTGTCGAACTGCATCGGCCGCCAGGCACCGGGTGTCTCCGCGGTAATCCGTGCAGCCACAGCACGTGCGTTCTCCGGCGATTCGGCCGGTGCGTTCCAATCCGTCAAGATCACGCGGGCGCCATAGCTGTGCAGCGCGGCGAGCTTCTCCTCGGAGATTGTGTCGCCGGTGACCACAACTACCGGGTGCCCGGTCAGGTGACCGATGAGGGCCAGCCCAATCCCGGTATTGCCGGACGTGCTCTCCACAATGGTGGCCCCGGGTTTCAGCTCCCCGGACCTCTCCGCAGCCCGGACCATGCTCAGCGCGGTGCGGTCCTTGATGGAGCCGCCCGGGTTTTCGGACTCGAGCTTGATGTGGATGGTGCTGCCCAGGCCGCTGCCCAGCGCCTCCAACTTCACCAGAGGCGTGTTGCCCACCTTGTCCAGGACCGAGGCATCCAGTCCGTCGGCGAAGGGAAGGGCCGCGTGCACTCCATGTTTTCGGCTCACTGTACTCACCACGTCTTCTCCCCTGTCTCCGGGAATTCCCCGGCAACCGCACTGCGTAAGACCGCCCGCGCCCGTTCCACCAAGTCCGGCGCTGATGGCCGTTGGGCAAGCACGTCCGCGAGCCGGCCCACCACAAAGCCGGTCCCCTTCCCCAGCGGCTGCGCGGCACCCGCCTCAAGAAGCAGGTACGACGCCGTCAATGCTTCAATCACCAGGAGCTTCTCCGCAGCCTCCAGCGACTTCTCAAGCTGCTGCAAGGCCAGCGGGGCCAGGGTTGAATGATCCTCGACGTCGGCAGAGAGTGTGGGGGCACCCAGCGTTGCGGGGGCGGCGAGGAACTTGAGCTCAGCCAACAGTCCGGCGGCCGAGTACCAGAGGAGCCCGGGAAGTTCTTCCTGGGCCAGGCCCTCCCCGGAGGACGCCGACTGCAGGTGACGGGCACGGATGGAACGTTGCGGAGGATACAGCTTGGCGATGCGACGTTCGCTGGAAATCCCCACATGCGCCAGGGCGAGCCGCAGGCTCTCAAATGCGAGGGCCAGTTGCATTGGTTGGAAGTTCCCGCCGGACACCATGTGCCCGGAGCCAACATCAACCAACGGATTGTCGCCGCGGCCGTTCAGTTCCACTTCCAAAGCAGCACCGAGCTGCGTTACCAGTGCTCGAAAGGCTCCGTGAGTTTGCGGTGCGGCCCGGAAAGACAGGGCGTCCTGAACCGACACTTCGGGGCGAACATCCTCCAGCCATCCGCCGCTCAGCAGCTCGCGCACTGCAGCTGCCGAGTCCCGCTGCCCGTCCACCGCCTTGGCCGCCTGGATTGCCGGCGAAAACGGGCTGAGGTTCCCGCCGCCGTCGTACCTGGCGATCGTCTCCAGCGAGAGGGCAAGTGCGACGTCGGCCAGCTGGGCCAGGTGCTGCAGCCGCAGCAATGCGAGCGATCCGGCGCCCACCGAGTAGGCGTTGGCGCTGACCAGGGCGAGGGCCTCACCAGGCGCGGGAACGAGGGGCTGTAGACCGGCGTCGGCGAGCGCTTTGGCACCGGAGATCAGGGTGCCGTCCGCGCTGAACGCTTCACCTTCCCCTATGGCAACGGCGGCGACGGCGGCGAGTTGGGTGAGGTCCGAAGAGCCTACGGATCCTTCGCGCGGGATGGCGGGAAAGACGCTGCGGTTGAGCAAGTGGGCATAGAACATGGCGGTCTCGGGGCGCACTCCGGAACCGCCGCGGCTGAATCCGATCAGCCGGGTAAGGATCACGGCGCGGGCGGCGCCCCTGTCCAGATACGAGCCCACTCCGCTGTTGTGATACCTGACAACCTGGACCTGATAGGCAAGGAGCGAGTCCTCCTCCACAGCGGTATCGCGGCCGGATCCCAGCAAGGTGTTGAGTCCATACACGCGCTGCCCTGCGGCCGCTGTCTGTTCCACAATTTCTCTTGAGCGCAGGAGCAAAGACAACGCATCTTGGTTGAGTTCCACGTGAACCGCGGGATCCTCGGCCACCAGGGCCACGTCCGTAGCGCGCACGGGAGCCACCCCAATCACCAGTGTCCGCGGTTTTTCGGATGCCATCAGAAGTCCAAGAGGTTCTGCCTGAACCCGCCGTTGCCGTAACTCTTCCTCAACAGGCCTCGGCGCCGGAGTTCGGGCGTGAGCTTGTCCAACACACTGTGCACGGTCACGGGGTCCACGAAACCGGAGAAGAGGAAGCCGTCGCCACCCACCTCAGATCCGGTGGACTCCAGGTAGTCGGCAATTTCGCCGGCCGTGCCGATGATCGAGTCACCCGCACCGCCGCTGCGTGCCTGAAGGATCTGACGCAGTGTGGAACCCGGAGGCGCTGCTTTCGCGAAATGCTCCAGCGTGCCTTGGTTGCTGTTGGTGCTCAACTCGGGCAGCGGAGCGTCGAGGTCGAATTGCTTGAAGTCGATCACGGAGAGGTAGGAGATGGAGTTCAACTGGCTGTCGATGTCGCGCTGGGTGAGCTCCCGCCGCTGCGCACGTAACTCCTCGGCCTCAGCCTGGGAACCAACAACCGTAGGCTTCAGGACGAAAAGTACCTTGACGTCGTCGGGATTGCGGCCGGCCTTCGCAGCTTCCGCACGGATGGAATCCCGGTATGCCTTCATTCCGTCCACGCCCCGGGCCAAGGCAATGGCTACGTCGGCATGCCCGCCGGCAAACGCCTTGCCCCGCGGGGAAGCGCCGGCCTGAACCAGCACAGGTTCTTCAGGCAAAGGGGCCGTGTTCAACGGGCCCCTGACCTTGAAGAACTCACCTTGGTGGTTGATGGGGTGCACTTTGCCGTGGTCCGCGAACACCCCCGTCTCAACGTCCTCCAGCACGGCGCCCGGTTCCCAACTGCGCCAAAGCCGTCTGACGACGTCCACGAATTCCTCCGCCTTCTCGTAGCGGAGGTCGTGCTCAATCTGCTGGTCCAGCCCGTAGTTCTGCGCGGCGAGGTCGCTGCCGGAGGTGACAACGTTCCAGCCAAGCTGTCCTTCGGAGAAGTGCTGCAGTGTGGCCAGGAGCCGGGCGGCAGTGAAGGGCGGGTAGAAGGACGCACTGACGGTGGGGACAATCCCCAGGTGCTCGGTGGCGGAAAGAAGGTACGGGACCAACGCCAATGGATCGTGCTTGGGGGCGAAAGACGCGTGAGCCAAGGACACCTCAGCAGTGCCGCCATAGGTGTCCGGAACGGTGAGGGAATCTTCAATGATGAACAGGTCCAGCCCGGATTGCTCAAACGCCCGGACGGCTTCCTGGTACAGGGCGGGCTTCTTCCAGTCGTAGCCCAGGCCGTAACCAGGAGTCCCCCAACCCTGGACACCGAAACCGTGGCCAACAAACCATCCAAAGTGCAGCATGGGCTTGAGTGTAGAACTGCTGTGTCCGTTCACCGCGACCTGATTTCATGCGAAGTTACAGGGGGTCGTACTGGGTCAATTATGCTCCCGGGACGTCACATTTGGGCCGGACTCTTGACGGCTTGGATTTCCACATACGGCGTTCACCGTGTTCCGCAAACAGCACGGGTCCGGAATGATCGCTGTATGAGTTCACCCAGTCGCACTTCCGCCAAAGCCCGCCTGTCGGGCGTTTGGGCGCTCAAGGGGTACAAGCTTGAGTGGTTGCGGCACGATGCCGTGGCGGGTGCTGCACTGTTTGCCTTGCTGGTACCTGCCGGGATGGCTTACGCGCAGGCCGCCGGCCTTCCTCCTGTCACCGGGCTCTATGCCACGGTCATTCCGTTGCTGGTTTACGCCATGGTTGGACCTTCCCGCATTTTGGTCTTGGGACCCGATTCCTCCCTCGCCCCCATGATCGCCGCGGCTATTGTGCCGCTTGCAGCCGGGAGCAGTGAAAGATCGGTGGCGCTCGCCGGGCTGTTGGCTGTGTTGATCGGGGTGATCATGATCGCCGGTTCGGCCCTGAAACTCGGCGCCATCACCGGACTGTTGTCCAAACCCATCAGGCTCGGATACCTGAACGGAATCGCGTTGCTCGTCGCGTTATCGCAGCTTCCGGCGTTCCTGGGGATAGAGGCCAGTGGTGATATCTGGCAAAAGCTCGCGAAGGTCGCCACTGGGTTGGTGGGCGGCGAGGTCAACGTCACCGCGCTGCTGCTGGGAATGGGTTCTCTTGCCCTCATTTGGATTCCCCGGCTGCTGAAGTGGAAAGTGCCGGGCGTCCTGCTGGCGGTGGTGGGCTCGTGTGTTGCAACCGCCGTTTGGGGGCTGAACGACGACGTCAAGGTCACCGGAGTCTTGCCGCAGGGGCTGCCGATGCCCGCGTTGGGCGGAATAAGCTGGGCGGACGCGCTCACACTGCTCCCCGCGGCCGCAGGCATCGCCCTCATGGCCTTTGCAGACACCGGCGTCCTTTCCCAGACCTTGGCCGCCAAGGAAGGCAAGAGAGTTTCAGGCAACCGGGAGATGGCAGCGCTTGGAGCGGCCAACGCGGCCACAGGCCTGCTAGGTGGATTCCCGATCTCCGGCAGCGCCTCACGGACCCCCGTAGCTGTGGACGCAGGCGCCAAATCCCAGATGACGGGGGTGGTTGGCGCGGGGCTGGTCCTGGCTTTCATGTTGCTGGCTCCCGGAGTTACCGGGTATCTTCCTTCCGCAACCTTGGCCGCCGTCGTCATCGCTGCGGCCATTGCCTTGGCGGACCCTGCCGGTGTCAAGCGGCTCCTGGGCCTGAGCCGGAGCGAGTCCGTGGTGATGCTGGCAGCGTTCCTGGGAGTCCTGACCGTCGGTGTGCTGCAGGGAATTGTAGTGGCCATCGCCTTGGCGCTCCTGGACTTTGTTCGGCGGGCTTGGGATCCGTACCGGACGGAACTGGGAGCCGAAGCTGGACTCCCCGGTTATCACGACCTCGAGCGGCACCCCGACGGCGCGCGCATCCCCGGACTTCTGATCCTCCGCTTCGATGCACCCCTCTTCTTCGGCAATGGGCAGGTCCTGGCGGCCTTTGTGCGGGAACAGTTGGATGAAACTCCGGAAGAAACAACACACCCTGTTACCCACGTTATCCTCGCCGCAGAGCCCATCACCGGGATCGACACCACGGCGCTGGATGACCTCCTGACGCTGGACGAATGGCTGGCTAGACGAGGCGTGGACCTGGTGTTTGCCGAAATGAAGGGACCCGTGAAAGACAAATTGATCCGGCTGGGCACAGGCGCACGCTTTACACCCGAGCATTTCTTCCCCACGGTGGGAGCGGCAGTACGCGAACTGAAAACCAACAAGGGTGGAGCCCCCGATTACGCAACATGACGGCAGGACAAGCGCGCGCAAGTGCGGCCCAAGGCCCGTGGATGTTACGTTTTTCTTGAGTAATGAGCACCAGCGCAAAGCCCTGACTTGCTGGTCGGCAACCCTCTCTCCGGCGGGGTGCCTCAGGTGACTACTCGGCGTATCGACAAATTCGAACTGCAAGCGTGACTGAGGAGCACCAGCTATGCCTGAACCCACTGAAGAAAAACTTTCCTATCGCCTGATTACAGGCCCGGACACCCGTGATTTTTGCGAGCGGATCTCCAATGCCCTGGCGGAAGGGTACGTGTTGCACGGCAGCCCCGCGGCCACCTTCAACGGAACCGAGGTGATCGTCGCCCAGGCCGTTGTCCTGCCCGCCGCCATCGCCAGCGCCGATGCCGCAGTTGCCAATGCTGTTGACGAGTTGGATGTCGAGGACGAAGAAGCATTCGAGGGCCACGCATGAGCTACGCAGGTGACCTGACCCCGCACGACGCGTGGGCCAAGCTTGAAGCCGGTGCCATCCTGGTGGACGTCCGCACTGAAGGCGAATGGGCCCACATCGGCATCCCGGACACCAAAGCCACGGAAAACGATCCCCTGTTTATCCAGTGGAACCTTGCCGGCGGCATCCCCAACTCCCGCTTCATTGATGACTTGCGGCAGCAGGCGCCGGAGGACGACGGTGTTGAACTGGTGTTCCTGTGCCGTTCCGGCCAACGCTCCATCTCCGCCGCCATCGCCGCAACTCAGGCCGGTTTTACTGCCTACAACGTCTTGGAGGGCTTCGAAGGCGAACCGGACCGCTACGGCGAGCGCACCGTCAATGGCTGGAAGAACCGTGGCCTGCCCACCAATCTGGGGGCCGAGTAAGTGACCTTCAATCCTGACGCCGCCGGCTGGAGCCCCGACACCCAGGCCGTCCGTGGCGGCCTTGACCGCACCAATTTCCAGGAAACGTCCGAGCCCGTTTTCCTGAACTCGGGTTTCGTTTACGAATCCGCCGCTGCCGCCGAGCGCGCCTTCACAGGCGAGGACGAGCGCTTCGTCTACTCCCGCTACGGCAACCCCTCCGTCGCAACCTTCCAGGAGCGGCTGCGGCTGCTCGAAGGTACCGAAGCATGCTTTGCGACGGCGTCAGGCATGTCCGCGGTCTTCACGGCTTTGGGTGCCCTGCTGGCTGCCGGGGACCGCGTGGTTGCCGCCCGATCCCTGTTCGGCTCCTGCTTTGTGATCCTCAATGAAATCCTGCCGCGCTGGGGCGTGGAGACGGTGTTCGTGGACGGTCCTGATCTGGAGCAGTGGCGCGATGCCCTCTCCCAGCCCACTACTGCGGTCTTCTTCGAGTCGCCGTCCAATCCCATGCAGGAAATAGTTGATATCGCGGCAGTCAGCGATCTGGCGCATGCCGCCGGGGCGACCGTCGTCGTCGACAACGTCTTCGCCACTCCCCTGTTGCAACGCTGCGGTGAGCTGGGCGCAGACGTGATTGTGTACTCCGGCACCAAGCACATCGACGGCCAGGGCCGCGTCCTGGGCGGCGCGATCCTGGGCACCAAAGAATTCATTGACGGTCCGGTCAAGCAACTCATGCGTCACACTGGCCCGTCGCTGTCCGCGTTCAACGCGTGGGTGCTGACCAAGGGCCTTGAGACCATCGGACTGCGGGTGAACCACAGCTCGGCCTCCGCGTTGAAGATCGCCGAGTGGCTCGAGCAGCAACCGGCCATCAGCTGGGTCAAGTACCCGCTGCTGAAGTCTCACCCGCAGTACGAGCTTGCTGCGAAGCAGATGAAGGCGGGTGGCACGGTACTGACGTTCGAGCTGTCGCCCTCGGCCGGCCGCTCAGCGAAGGAGGCCGCGTTCGCCTTGCTCGACGGCCTCCGCGTCATTGACATCTCCAACAACCTGGGGGATTCCAAGTCCCTCGTCACCCACCCGGCCACCACCACCCACCGGGCCATGGGTCCTGAAGGCCGTGCCGCGATCGGGCTTTCCGATGGCGTGGTCCGCCTGTCCGTGGGTCTTGAAGATGTGGATGACCTCATCCTGGATCTGGAGAAGGCCCTCAAACAGGTCTAACAGCCGCCGGCACCTGCCTGATCTCGTGGGAAGAAGACTCTAGGGCCTCCTGACCCGGGTCAGCAAAGGCGCCGGTTCCGGATACGCGCCGGCAGCGCCCCCGCTGACGGTCACTTTCGCAGCATGCCCGACGACGGCGGCCAGCGCTTCTTTGGTGGGCGGACTACCCGGAGGTGCTTGGCCGTCGCGCTGCTTTTTGTTGTAACGCTCCGCCGCTTCCCGCTGCTCGTGGGCGCCGTTGCCCCGCTCCAGGATGTCCGAGATCCCCGCTTTGACGATCTCCAGCTCGCCTTGGTCGTCCAGGACAGGACTCAGGTAATCAACCAATGCCCACACCACCTCCGCCGCCGGTTGAGGCAGGAAGTCGCCAAAGTCCAGGAGCTCTCCGCGCAGACCCGCGTTGCTGGCCTGCCAGCTCGCCATCCGCAGGATTGCCGTGGGCACCGCGGCGGGTTCCACGCCGTCGAGCATCTCCAAGGAAGCTGTCTCCACCAAAGCCCGCACCAGCACTGCCATCAGTGCCGCATCCTCAGCGCGAAGGCAGACGTCGGCAACACGGACCTCAACAGTGGGCTGGTCCCGGGAAATGCGGGCGTCAAAGTAGACCATGCCCTCGTCCAGGATCACGCCCGTGTCCAGGAGGCGCTTCACCAAGCGTCTATACGCCGTCAGCGAGCCAAAAACGGAGGACGGGCCGGACGTCGGCCAGCGGTTCCAGGCTTGCGTACGGTAGCTGTCGAACCCAGTGGGGAGCCCCCGCCAGTAGGGCGAATTGGCAGTAAGTGCTGTTAGGACTGCGAGTTTGTCCCGGATGTGATCCAACACCACCACCCCCTCCTCGGGTGACTCCACGGAGGTGTGGACATGGAAACCGCACGTCAGCTGCTCGGTGGCAATGATGCCGAAGCGGTCCAGCATTTCCGCATACCGGAGGTCCGGAGTGGTGTGCGTGTTCGAAGCCAGTGGGGATGTGGCAATCGCAGCAATTCGTGCTCCGTGGCGGCGTGCGGACTCGTTGGCCATGGCCCGGCCGCGTCGGATTTGTTGCAGGATCTCGCCGTAGCTGTGGCACGGGCGTGTTTGGGTTTCGATCTGCTCCAGCTTCAGTTCGTGGCTAAGACCAGTGGCGGTTGCAGGTTCATGGTGGCCGGCCAGCAGCGCGTCCGCGAGGGCCAAGGGCTCACCCGTCACAGGATGGACGATGAGCAGCTCTTCCTCAACCCCGAAAGTCCGCATGCTCCATTCTGCGTCAGGAGTCAGGGTCAGGACAGAGCGGACACGGGTTGTGCAAATTTTGCTGGATCATCCACTAAGCCCGTGGTGGGAAGCCTTGGACCCTCCGGGGTGACCTCAGGTGCCCAGCTGTTGATCCAGCAGAATCTGATCAGCACTTCTCCACATAGGCCAAACTACCAGCCCTCTTGGACCAGATCCCATGGCTAGCTGGGAGCATGGACTCTTTCGAATTCCTGATGTCAGCGGGTGGAGTAGCAAGAGTAGGTCTCCTCAGAGACCACGGCTTTACCGCAGCCCAAGTCCGAAAGCTGGATGGCGCCTATCAAACTCGGAAGGGCCTCTGGGCTCTCCCGGAGGCGGACACCGGGTATCTCTCCGCCTTGGTGAACAACGGACATCTCACCTGCGCCAGCGCGGCAGCTCGCTATGGGCTGTGGCTCAAGGACAGACCAATGCGGCTGCATATGGCAACGAGGCACAGCAGGGGCCGGGGTTTCGTCCGTCACGGTGGGCTGAGGATGAGGCCGGACGCTTTGGTCCCGGTGGCATCGCTGGAAGACACCGTCGTTCACGCTCTAACTTGCCTTCCCGCCGTTGATGCCATCGCAGTTGCCCAATCGGCAATGGTCCTGCGCGGGGTTTCAAGGGATTCTCTTGAAAGCGGGTTGGGGGCCAGGTACTTCGGCAACGCGCGGAGGCTTTTGCGGATGGCCGACGGCCTGTCGGAGTCTGTTCCTGAGATCAGCGCACGTCTGTTGTTTGAAGCGGAGGATCTTCCATTCCAACGCCAAGTCGGCATTTCAGGGGTCGGTAGGGTGGATGCTTTGATCGATGGGTGGCTGATTGTCGAGGTCAACGGCTATCAGTTCCACAGCTCGCGAGATGCGTGGCGAAAGGACATGGCCAGACTCAATGCTGCACAGGCCTTGGGCTATCAAGCCCTGAGCTTCGCTCCCGAGCAAATATGGAACTCACCGGACGACGTCATTGCCCAGATTCGTTGGCTCCTCGCGCAGGGTAAGCCGCGTGGTGGGCGCTAAGCATATTCTGCTGGATCATCACGAGCGGAGCCGAGAAAGGCCTTGGACTTCCGAGGTTTCGTAATCGCTTCCTTGGGATGATCCAGCAGAAAACACCTAGTCCTGGAAGTACTCGATCTTCGCCCCGATGGTGTTCAGTCGCTCAGCAAGGTCCTCGTAACCGCGCTCGATCACGTAAATGTTGCGGAGCTCGGAGGTTCCCCTGGCAGCCAACATGGCCAGAAGCAGGCAGGCGGCAGGGCGCAGGGCCGGTGGGCAGCCGATCTCCGCAGCACGCCACTTGGTGGGCCCGTTCACATAGATCCGGTGCGGATCCAGCAGCTGCACCTGAGCGCCGAGCTTGTTGAGTTCCGTCAAGTAAATGGCACGGTTCTCGTATACCCAGTCGTGGATCATGGTTTGGCCCTCGGCGTTGCCCGCGATCACCGCGAAGAACGGCAGGTTGTCGATGTTCAGGCCAGGGAACGGCATGGGATGGATCTTGTCCTGCGGGGCCTGGAGCTCCGAGGGCTTGGTAGTGACGTCCACCAGCCGGGTGCGTCCGTTGCGTGCCATGTATTCGCCGGAGATCTCAAGCTTTTGGCCCATCTGCTCCAGGGTGGCCAGTTCGATTTCCATGAACTCGATGGGAACCCTGCGGATGGTGACCTCTGAGTTGGTCACAATGCCTGCGGTGATCAGGCTCATGGCCTCAATGGGGTCTTCAGACGGGAAGTACTCAATATCCACATCAATGGCCGAACGTCCGGTGATCTTCAGCGTGGTGGTTCCCACACCGTCGATCTCCACACCGAGACCCTGCAAGTAGAAGCAAAGGTCCTGCACCATGTAGTTGGGGCTGGCGTTGCGGATGATGGTGGTGCCCTCGCGATGGGCGGCGGCCATAATGGCGTTTTCCGTCACGGTATCGCCGCGTTCGGTCAGGACGAAGGAGCGATTCAGCTCATCGGCGGGAGGGGCTGTCACGGAGTAGAAACCGGACTTGGCCTCTACCTCCAGGCCGAACTGCCGGAGTGCCTGCATGTGAGGTTCCACCGTGCGGGTTCCCAGGTCACAGCCACCGGCGTAGGGAAGGAGGTATACGCTGGTTTCGTCCAGGAGCGGGCCCAGGAGCATGATGACACTGCGGGTACGCCGGGCTGCGTCTACGTCCATGGACTCGAGATCCAGGACTTCGGGGCGTCGGATGCGGAGGTCGCTGCCGTTGAGCCAGGTACATTCCATGCCGATGGAGGTCAGGACCTCAACGATCCTGTTGACTTCCTCGATCCGTGCCAGCCGACGCAGGGTGGTGGTGCCACGGTTGATGAGGCTGGCACACAAGAGAGCCACTCCGGCGTTCTTGCTGCTGTTGACGTCCACTTCGCCGGAGAGGGTCCTGCCGCCCTCCACGCGGAGGTGGGTCATCTGCGGCTTGCCCACTTTGACGATGGAGCGGCCAAAAATGGCTTCAAGCCGTTCGATCATCCGGAGGCTGAGATTTTGCTTGCCTTGTTCCATCCGGGCGATTGCGCTCTGGCTGGTTCCCAGCTCAGTAGCCAGCTGCCCCTGCGTCCAGCCCTTTTCACCTCGGGCGTCGCGGAGCAGGAGGCCTACATGTTCGGCGGTAGGTTGCGTCATAACCAATAAATATCACAAGTGAGTTAGAAGCAGTGAGCAAAACGCTGATTCAGCGGCATACATCACACGGTACCCGTCCTGTGCGATAAACAGCCCGACGGCAGTTGCTCACGGCGGTGAACGCTTTCCCCTAGTCTTCTCAAGGACAAGGCCCGCTTGAACACCCGCAAAGCCCCTTGAAAGCCAGCGAATCCTAAACCCGCCAGTACCCCAGCGCATCAATCCGGTGCTTATCCACGCCGATTTCTTTCCTCAGGTGCTTAACGATTGCCCGCGTGCTTGATGCTTCGCACGCGATCCAGAAGAAGTCGTCCGAAACAGAGACCGTGTCCGCCGTTAACGCAGCGCAGACCTCCTCCACCAACGCGGCCCCGTCGCGTTTGCGCGGAAGCCAGGTAACAACGTCGGAATCGGAGGTACGCACCTCAAGCGAGGAGTCGGCGTCGTGCTGGTATTCAAGCCAAGCCGTCACAGGAGTCCCGCCCGCAGCAACCCGGCAGCGCTCGTCCAGCAGCGAGTTGACGGCAGGGATGGAAGCGGGATCGCCCACCACCCAGATCCGGCGCGGGGCGGGCTGCGGGAAAGTGAAGGAGCTGCCTTGGACGGTGGCATCTATCGTGTCGCCGGGCTGCACTGAGCGCGCCCAGTCCGCAGCAACGCCGTTGTGCATTGCGAAGTCCATGCTGAACGTCCCGTCCGCTGGTGAGGCGTTGACCAGGGTGTAGGCACGCTGGTGGGCCTTCCCGGAATCGTTGAACCAGAGCCGGATCCACATGGTGGGATGCAGGCCGCTTCGCCCCAGGAGTCCGCCGTCGCGCACGTGCACGCGAAGGAAATCGGGGGTGATCTCCTCGCTCCCCGTGACCTCCAGAGTGAAATCCTTGGCGCCCATGACTTTGAGGACGACGCCTTCCCAATTGCGTTTCAAGCAACACTCCTTCACGAAGGTCCACGATTTGTGAACGGGGCCAAAGCCATTTATCTTGAACTTAAGTAAGCCTAACCTAAGCTCGAAAGCGGCCAGAGATTATGACGCCTGCCCCTCAGCACCACACCGCCCCGGCAGGCGGCCCCGGCACATACCGTGACAAGTGGGGGATCCCCCACTTGTGGGCTGAAACAGCTGACGAGCTCGCATTTCTGCAAGGACTGAATGCGGGCACGGACCGCTCCTGGCAGATCGAGCTGGAACGGTGGCGTTCGGAAGGCCGCACAGCCGAAATCCTGGGCGTCGACGCCATACCTTGGGACCGTTTTGCACGTCAGACGCGGCTGGATGACACCGCGCGCCGGTGCTTCGAAAACCTCGACGCCGGCACACAACGTTGGTGCGTACAGTACGTGGCAGGCGTCGACCAGGCACTAACGAACGGTCACCGCCGTGGACCGGAGTTCGAAGAATCCGGTTGCGAACCCGAGCCGTGGAATCCGTGGACCCCGCTGGGTGTCTTCCTGGTGCACCACATCCTCTTCTCAACGTTCCCCAACAAGCTGTTCCGGGCTCACATTGCGCGGACACTGGGCGATGACGCGGTGAACTTGTTCAGCATCGAAGCGCCCGTCTGGTCAGGCAGCAACGCATGGGCCGCCCACGGTTCCACCACCGCCAGCGCTCTGCCACTGATAGCAGGCGATCCCCACCGCCTCCTGGAACTTCCCGGCGTCTACCAGCAGATAAGGCTGGCATGCCCCGAGTTCGACGCGATCGGATTCGCCTTCCCCGGCGTTCCGGGCCTCCCCCATTTCGCCCACACCGGCGACACCGCCTGGGCCATCACCAACGCCATGGCCGACTACCAGGACCTCTTCGTGGAGGAGTTGCGCCGGGTCAGCGACACCTTCGGCGAGCGGATTGAGGCGCGCGGTGCGGAAGTCTGGGAACCCGTCGTCGTGAGTTCCCAAACCATCACCGTCCGCGGCGGTGAGCCGGTGCCCGTGGAGATTATTGAAACCGCGCGCGGTCCGGTCATCTCCGGAACGCCCGACGGCGGCGCCCTGAGTTTGCGCTTCCCGGCCAGGGTTGAGGGGCGGATGGGTTTCGAAGCCCTCCTGCCGCTGCTGAGGAGCCGGAGTGTCTCGGAGGTGGAAACCGCCTTCGACGCATGGGTGGAGCCTGTCAACAGCGTGGTTGCCGCGGACGTTTCCGGATCTGTACGGCATTTCGTTGCCGGGCTGGTTCCGCAACGAAATCCAGCCAACCGCCGATTGCCTGCTCCGGCTTTCTCCGCACGCCACGGGTGGGAGGGACAGTACGTGGCCTTGCCCCGCACCGAGATCCAGCAGTTTGCCGTGAGCGCGAATGACCGCCACGCGGGAGGTGGAGATGCTGTGGCCATGGAGTTTGCGCCGGCGCACCGCGCACTGCGTATCAGGGCGTTGTTGGAATCGACACCCGGGCCTTTGACCGTGGACGCCATGCGGGCTATCCATATGGACACCTTGCTGGGCCCGTGGCCGTTGTTCCGGTCCGTGCTCACCGGCCTGGATCCCGAGGACCTGTCCAGGGAAGCCAAGGAACTGCGGTCTTTGTTGCTGATTTGGGATGGCCGGATGGACGCCGACAGCCACTCGGCCGCTGTGTTTGCAGCCTGGCGTGGTTCGATGGTCCAGCGCCTGGTAGGGCACTCTGCGTTTGCTCCCCTGAATGAGCCCACCGGCTATTCACCGTTGTTCGGGCCGTGGTTGTCCGTGGCATCCCGCATTGGTTTCGCTTTGGAGACTTTGCTGGTCCGTGGCTCCGAACTTGGCATCAACGTGGGAGTGGAAGCCTCCGCCGCGCTTGAAGTCGTCGCGCTCGAGGAGTCCATGCTGAACGGCGCTGCCTGGGGTGACCGGCACAAGCTGCTGCCCGTCCATGTGCTCCCCGGGCCGCTCGCCTCATCAGCGCCTACGGCTGATCTCAGCGGGGACACCGGATGCGTTCTCTGCACCGAGAGCCTGCCCGGCGTGGAAGACCGAAGCTTCCGTGGCCCCGTAGCCCGTTACGTCTGGGACCTGGCGGATCGGCGCAACAGCCGTTGGATTGTGCCTTTCGGTGCTTCCGGCACCCCAGGTCACCAGCACTTCTCCGATCAGCTCCCGCTCTGGACCAATGGGGAACTAGCCCCGGTGGTCACTGACTGGCCTGAATTGACCAAAGACCATCTCTGACCCGCGCCAGTACCGCGCCAGCACCGCGCCAGCACCGCGCCAGCACCGCGCCAGCACCGCGCCAGCACCGCGCCAGCACCAGCCCGCATCGCCACCGAACCTCACCACCGAAGGAAGCCATGACCACCATTACCCGGGACTTCTCCGTCCGCACCACCGTCTACTCCGAAGACCTCCACGGCTGGGGCGCGCTGCGGCTTGTCCCACTGATTCCCGCTGATGACATCGATCTAATTTTCGAATGGGTTACCCAGCCCCGTGCCAAGTTCTGGGGAATGACGGAGAACTCCCGGGAAGAAGTCCAAGGGATCTACGAATTCCTGGACTCGTTGGAGACCCACCACGCGTTCCTGGCCGTCCTGGATGGAGAACCTCTGGCCCTCTTCCAGACCTACGAACCCCTGCATGATCCCGTAGGCGAGGCCTACCCTGCCCGGGAATCCGACATCGGCATGCACCTGCTCTTGGCCCCCGCCACGCGTCCCATTCCGCACTTCACCCCGCGGTTGGGTACGTCCCTGATCAAGTACATGTTCTCCCTGCCGGGCAAGGACAGGATTGTGGTGGAGCCGGACTCACGCAACGCCAAAGCTCTCCGCCGCCTGGAAGCAACATGCTTTGAACTGGGCCCCATCATTCAGCTCGCGGAAAAGGAAGCCCAGCTGGGGTTCCTTACCCGGGCGGGTTTTGATGAGATCCAGGAGCAGCAGGCACCCTAGCAATCCGGAAAACGAAGCTGGCCCGGAAAAGCGAAGTGCCGCCGGCGCCCAACAGGCCGGCGGCACGCTTGGCGACCGCTTTATCAACGCCTACGGCACTAGCGCCACACGAAACTCCAGGTTCCCGCCCCCACGGCCGTCAATACGGCACCGGCTGCGATGACCAGCCCACCCAGGAGCACCCACGCGTCCAGCATGGAGTACGTGGATTCACGGGCCCACGTCCGTTGTCCGCCGCCAAAACCGCGCGCCTCCATGGTTACTGCCAGTCGGGAAGCCCTTCTCACGGCCTGAACCAAGAGACCGAAGCTCTGCCCGAGGGTGGCTTTCAGCCGCTGGAACGGGCTGCCGTGGGAGCCGACTCCGCGCGCGCGTCGGGCCATGCCGATCGTCTGCCACTCCTCCGCCATGAGCCCCACCAGCCTCATCGCAGCCAGGGAGCCCAGGACGAACCGATGCGGCAGCTTTGCCTTTTGCGCCAAAGCATCAGCCAAATCCGTGGGATCGGTGCAAGTCATCAGCAGGATAGCCGGCAACGCAATCGCCAAACCGCGCAGCATGAAACCCAGCCCCAGCTCAAGGGAACCTTCACTGATGGACCAGAGTCCGACGTCGAGCAATACAGTGCCGCTGTCCGCGGCCACAATCGCGGTGCTCCAGCCGCCGATCGCAGCCGCGATGATCAGGGGCCAGGCCCGCTGCCACAGAAGCCTGAGGGTGAGGCCCGCCAGTGGGAACAGCGCCAGCTCCGCAACAATCGCCGTGGAGGCCGAAACCCAGTCGATGGACAGAGCCAGCACCAGGGAAATCAGGAAGACAGACACGAACTTGGCCAATGGATTGGCTTTAGTCAGGAGGGCGTGATTCCCCCGCAGGTTCACTGCGTCCCTCATGCTGCACCCGCTTCCTGATGCGTGGCCTCACCCTGGCGGACCGGGCCGAGCCGCAGCTCCGTTCCGCCGAGTACGGCACTGAATTCCTGATCGTGGGTCACCGAGACCACCGCGGTTCCGGCGTCCAGCAACTCTGAAAGGAACGACGCCAATTCCGCCCAGGTGTTGGCGTCCTGACCGAACGTGGGCTCATCCAGGACAAGTACTTTTGGATGTGCCGCGAGGACCGTGGCCACCGAAAGCCGCCGCTTCTCGCCACCGGATAACGTGTAAGGGTTGGCCTCCACCAGATGCGTTAGCCGCAACCGCTCCAGCAGTTCGTCCACGCGGTCCTCACCATGGCCCAGGTGTTTGGGGCCAAACATCAGCTCGTCCAGGACTTTACCCGTGACGAACTGGTGCTCAGGTTCCTGGAACACCGTTCCGATGCGGGAAATCAACTGCTCGGCTTTCCACTTATACGGGTCAATACCCGCCCCTTCGGAAAGCTCGACGGCGGCGCTGACCTTGCCATCCACCGGCGCGAGAAGACCGGCCAACGTGAGCGCGAAAGTGGACTTGCCCGCACCGTTGGGACCTGTAATGGTCAGCGCCTGGCCAGCCCTGACCTGTGCAGTGATGGCCGTTTGAACCGGCACCGGCGGGAAGGTCTTGAAGCCCTTGCGTCGGGGTCTTTCCCGGGAAACTGCCAGGTCCTGCGCTGCGAGGAGAAGCTCTGCGGTGTGAGGCTTGTTGCTCCGTATCCGGGTTGCCGGGACGTACCCGGGCACCCAAACACCGGCTGACATCAGCATGGTGCGGGCTTCTGAAAGCACCTGGTCCGGCGGCCCGTCCAGGAGGACACCGCCCGCTCCTCCGCTGCCGGCCTTAGCGGAGCCCGGCTGCAGGACCACGATCCGGTCCACAAGGTCTTTCCACACGGACACGCGGTGTTCCACCACAACAAGCGTGGCTCCGGTCTTGTCCACGCAGCGCCCCACCGCATCACGGACCTCCAGGACCCCAGCCGGATCCAGGTTGGCGGTCGGTTCATCCAGCAGGATCAGGCCGGGTCGCATGGCCAAAATACCGGCCAGCGCCAGGCGCTGCTTCTGACCTCCGGAGAGTGCCGCCGTCGGGTGATCCAATGCCAAACCGCCGCCTCCGGCGGTACGCAACCCCACGTCGTCGAGTGCTTCATGGACGCGGGCCCAGATCTCATCCCGCGGCACGGCAAGGTTCTCGGCACCAAAAGCAACGTCATCCCCAACCCGGGACAAGACCACCTGCGTTTCGGGGTCCTGCTGCATCAAACCGGCGCGGCCACGCTGCTCGCGGGGCGCGACGCCGTCGATCAGCAGCGAGCCGGTCTCATCCGAATCGTCCTCCTCATCCCCCAGCACGCCGGCCAGGGCATGCAGGAGCGTGGACTTACCGGCACCCGAAGGGCCCAGCAGCAGCACACGCTCACCAGGTTCAATCCGGAGATCCAAGTCCTCAATGGCAGCTTGGGCCCGGCCGGCATGCCGCCAGCCCCAGCCCTCGGCTGAGATGGCGGCAGGCCGCACCGTGCCGCTTTGCTTGGCGGACATCAGCTGAAAACTGGCTCCGAAGCGGCCTTGCGCGAAGCGAAGGAGCTCAGCACGCCGGTCTTGGCCAGGCCGCGCGTGGCAACCCAAGAAAGTCCGCCAGCGATGATCGCCCCGGAAATAGTAGTGAAAGTGATGTACGCCAGCTTGTCCACGGCTTCATAGGCGATGTTCCAGCCCCAGGGCAGGAAGGAGTCGTTCAAACCGCAGAAGAGTCCCGCTCCGGCGCCCGCAAGGAGGGAGGTAGGCAGGTTGAACTTCTTGTAAAGGAAAGCAGCAAAGATGAGCTCGGCGCCCAGGCCCTGCAAAATACCGGAGATGAGCACCGTGGTGCCATACTGCGAACCCATGATGAGCTCACCCGTGGCGGCAACAGCTTCACAGAACAGGGCGGCGCCCGGCTTGCGGATAATGAGCATGCCCAGAACCGCAGGGATCATCCAACCGCCGGCGATCAGGCCGGTGAGCGGCGGATACGTCGCATTCATGGGGATGGATACCAGTGCAGCGCCTTGGGACCACGCCCAGAAAATAACGCCGCCGGCAATGGCGATCAAGGCCGCCACAACAATGTCTACAACACGCCAGTTATAACTGGTCTTCTTCACGTTTACCGTGGTCATTTTCTGCCTCCTGAGGTTACAGGAGGGGAAAGTGCTCCCCGGAATCCGCGTGGCATGCGCCGCCCGGATCCGGACACTCTGAGAAGCTCGACTCCCTTGCGCCGGTACTAACCGGATCAGGTTCGAGGGTCTGCGGCTGTCCGCACTCTCAGCGCCCTCGCGTCTTCCGCATCTCTGCAGAGTCCGACGGCGGCGCTCCCCTGTCGTATCAAATCTGCCCTGATGGGCGGATTCAGTTTACACCTGAGTCCATGGAGGGCGCTGGTCCGTGGTGGGCATGTGGTCACAATTCGGGCTTGGGGCTGCGATGCCAGGCCCGCTCTACACCCCAACCCCACGCCCAAGCACGCACACCAGGCCCCACAACACGAGGGGCTGCGTTGCGAGGCCCGCTCTACACCCCAAACCCACGCCCAAGCACGCACACCAGGCCCCACAACACGAGGACGCGCGATGCCAGGCCCTCTCTACACCCCAACCCCACGCCCAAGCACGCACACCAGGCCCCACAACACGGGGACCTGAGAGAATGAACCAGAAGACTTCGGCGCGGCAAAGGGGCACATTTTCATGACGGACCTTCCCATCACAGACTCAACTGCGTCCCAAGCACGGTTGGCCGCCAGCGTCATCCTGCTCCGTGACGCCCCGGACGGGATTGAGGCTTTTGTCCAGCACAGGGTCAGCACCATGGACTTCGCCGCCGGCATGGTGGTCTTTCCGGGAGGACGCGTGGATTCTGTGGACGGGTCCGGATGGGATTACCCGGAGGACCTGCTTCAACGTCACGCAGCCGACTGGAACCAGAGCTCCATCGGCGCGGAGCCGGACGAGGCAGCGAAAAACGCCGGGACAGTGCTCAGGGCAGCCATCCGGGAGGTTCAAGAGGAGGCGGGGCTCAGCATCGAGGCCTCCAACCTGCGCCCGTGGGCCAATTGGATCACGCCCATAGACATGCCCAAGCGCTTCGACACCTACTTCTACATTGCCAAGCCCTCTCCGGGTGCGGCACCCCAGCACCAAACCACGGAAGCGTGGCAATCACTGTGGATGCCGGTGGAGGAGATTCTGGCAGCCGAGGCGGCCGGCTCTTTGAAGCTCATGCCACCCACGTATTACCTGCTCAAGGAAATTGCCGGGTTCAGGACAGTGGAAGAAGTTTGGCGGGCCGAACACGACGTTATTCCGGTGTTGGCCCCGGTTGGCTCTTTGGCTGCGTTCCTCAAGGAGCGGGAAAACCGTCGCTAGCGCTTGAGACGGGCCGTAGCCAGCTAGGCTGGGGGCATGAACCTCTTCTTCAAGCTGATCGGTGCCGGAGTGAGCCTCGGAGCTGGCTTTGTGGGCACCAAACTCGTCAATAAAGGCTGGGAAAAGGCCACGGGCAACAAGCCACCCTTGGGCCATGACGACACGGAATCCAGCCTGCGCTCGGCGCTGACCTTCGCACTGATCTCCGCTTTTGTCAGCACGCTCATCCAGGTTCTGGCGAGCCGCGGCACCCAGCGTGCCATCGCGCGCTTCGCCAAGAGCCACGACATCGTCTAAGCGTCCTCCGAAGAAGCAACGCGGGATCATTCCGGGCCCATTCCCAGAGGGTTTGGGGGCCGGATATGACCCCGCGTTGCCTAACGTTCGGAGGGTTCCTGGCCGGCAGCCGCCCTCTGGACCACGGCCTCAAGTTCATCTTTGGTGAGCTTTTCGCGGTGTCCGTGCTTGGTGCGGTAGGCGGAGCGCCCCACCATGTGGGCTGAGACGGGTGCTGTTAGGAGCTGGAAAATCCATGCCACCAACAGAACCGGCCATACCCACCAGGTCCGCATCTGGAGACCGATCGCGGCAAGCATGAGGAACAAGCCCAGGACCTGGGGTTTGGTGGCTGCGTGCATGCGGCTCATGAGGTCCGGGAATCTCAACAGACCGATGGCCGCACCAAGGGACATCAACGCTCCCACCACCAGGAACACTGCGGTGACAGCATCAATCACGGCGTCAAAGCCTGTGGTTTCAGGACTCATTGCTCTGGTCCCTTCGCTCTGCCACGAACCGTGCCACGGTCACCGAGCCAATGAACCCGATCACCGCCAGCGCCACCAGCAACATCAGGTTGTTCAGGTGCCTGTTCAGCGCCATGTCGATCGCCAGGGCGGCGCCAAGGATGGCCAGCAATACATCCGATGCCAGAACGCGATCCAGAAGGGACGGGCCGATCGCGATTCGGATAATCGCACCAGCGGCGGCCAGGCTAAGGATCACGGCTGTCACCACCAGAACTATTTCCTTCATAGCGCCGCCTCTTCCAGCCCGGGACGTTGTTCGGCTTTGAGTGCCTCGACTTCTTCGCGTGTACCCATAATGCGGATCAGTCCTGCTTCGATGTCTTGGGTTTCCTGACGGATTTTGTCGATGTCTGCCTCTTCATAAATGTTCAGTGCATGCAAATACAGCGTGGAAGTGGAGCGATCCACCTCCACCACCAGGGAGCCCGGGATCAGCGAGATGACGTGACCGGTGGCCGTCACCATGAGGTCGGAGTGACTCCGCAACGGAACGGCGACGACGGCGCTGCGTACCTTGGGTCCTTTGGCTACGGCCAGGTACAGCACCAGGAAGCTCGCTGCCACCACTTTGGCGATGAACATCAGGGCAAACGGTATGGCGCGCAGGATGTTGAACCTGCCGCTGAGCTCCACGGGCGGAAGGTAGAAGAACTTGGCCACCAGCACGGCGATCAGGGCACCGAACAGCAGGTTGCCTGGGCTGAAGTCCCGCCACAACGCACCCCACACAATGACCAACCATATGAGCAGCGGCAGTTCTGTGCGGAACGAGATCGGTTTACGACTCATTTGGCATCACCTGTCCGAGCATCGTCCGATGCAGTTAGATCCTTCTGCGCTTCGTCCGGCTGTGCCAGCGGCGGCACCACCACGGAATCCCCCAGCACGGAGTGAATGTACGCCGAACGGTCCAACATGATTTCAGCGGAGCCATCAGCAACCTTGAACAACGGGCCCGCGAAAACTGTCAGTGCAACACCGAATACCACCAGTCCAGCGGTGGACCCCACCATGGTCCGCGGCAGCACCCCTACATTTCCGGGGGTTTGCAGCACAGGGTCCGGGTACTCGGCGTCTTCCGGTTTGCGCCAGAACGCCCTGTTCCAGACACGGGCGATTGCCAGCAGGGTCAGCAGGCTGGTCACCACACCGCCTACTACCAGCGTGATCGCCAGCGGCGTTCCCAACTCCACACCTGCCTGCAGCAGTCCTAGTTTTCCGAGGAAACCTGAGAACGGTGGAATACCTGCCAGGTTCATTGCCGGAATGAAGAACAGTAAAGCCAGCAATGGAGAGAGCTTCGCCAAGCCACCCAAACGGTCAATGGAGGAGCTTCCGCCACGACGCTCGATCAGTCCTGTGACCAGGAATAGACTTGTTTGGACGGTGATGTGGTGGGCAACGTAGAAGACTGCGGCGCCCAGCCCTGCCACGGAACTCATGGCGAGGCCAAACACCATGTAACCGATATGGCTTACCAGGGTGAAGGACAAGAGACGCTTGATGTCACTCTGGGCCAAGGCGCCCAGAATTCCGACAATCATGGTCAGTAACGCCACCACCATCAGCGGGACATTGAGGGTGTCGCCCGGAAACAGGAGCGTTTCCGTGCGGACCATGGCATAGACGCCCACCTTGGTCAGCAAGCCCGCGAACACGGCGGTCACCGGCGCGGGGGCGGTGGGATACGAGTCCGGAAGCCAGAAGGACAGCGGGAAAACTGCTGCCTTGATGCCGAACGCCACCAGCAGCATCACGTGCAGGAGGTTCTGGGTGCCTTGGTCCAGTTCCGCGAGCTTGATGGCCAGGTCCGCCATGGTGATGGTTCCGGTGGCCCCGTAGATCATGGCAATCGCAATGAGGAACAGTACGGATGACACCACGGAAACCACTACGTACGTGACGCCTGCACGGATACGCGGGCCCGTTCCGCCCAGGGTCATCAGCACGTAGCTTGCCGTCAGTAGGATCTCGAAACCGACATAGAGGTTGAAGAGGTCACCGGTCAGGAACGCATTGGACACACCCGCAACGAGGATCAGATAAGTGGGGTGGAAGATTGAGACCGGGGCTTCCTGGTCCCCGTCGGCCATACCCTGACCCGTTGCGTAGATCAGCACGGCGAGGCTCACCACGGTTGAGACCACCAGCATGAGCGAGGAGAACTGGTCCACCACCAGGACCACGCCCCACGGCGGCAGCCATCCACCCAACGTAACCGAGGTGGTTCCCCCGTCCCAGACGGAGATCAGGAGCAGGCATTCGAGCAGCAGCGTCGCGCTGAGAATGCCGATGCTCACCACGCGTTGAGCGGTGTGGTGACGGATCAGCAGGAATGCGAGGGCAGCACCCAGAATTGGCAGGAGGACAGCTAGCGGCGACAGGTTTGCGAGATTCACGCGCTGCCTCCTTCCTGGGTTGTTGCCGTATTGGGGGTCTCTGTGGCGTCCGGTTTATCTCGATCCGCAGGGCTTGCCGGGGTAACGGCGAACTCCGAGGTTTCCAACGGGACAACGGCGTCGTCCTCGGCATCAAAGCTCGGCGTCTTGGCCACACGCATGTCTTCGAGGTCATCCTGGATCTCGTCCTGACGGGCCAGAACCCATGTGCGGTAGATGATGCCAAGCATGAAGGCCGTCACAGCGAAGGAAATGACGATCGAGGTCAGGATCAGCGCCTGGGGCAGTGGATCGCTGTACGCCTCCGGGTTGGTTTCCTTGCTGAACAGTGGCGCCAGACCGGCATACCCTCCAGTGCTCAGAATGAGGATGTTGGTGGCGTTGGCCAGCAACATCAAACCCAACAGCACGCGGGTCAGGCTGCGTTCCAGAATCAGATAGATACCGCATGCGTACAGCACGCCCATGACAATCAACAGGGTCAGGTTGATGCTCATGGGTTAACCTTCCCGAGCGCAGCGGACTGGGCGGCTTCGTGGGCGAGCTCAGGATGCTCGGCGCCATCTTCCTCCGCCAGCGGTGCGCCTTTGCCTTCGAAGTGCTCGTCGATTTCGGCCCCGAGGCTGCGAAGGACGTCGAGCGCCAACCCCACAACCACGATGTACACGCCGATATCGAAGATCGTGGAGGTGACGAACTTGACGTCGCCAAAGACCGGCAGCCAGAACTCGATAATCGCGCTTTGGAACACCTGTCCGCCGAGGAAAAGCGGAACCACACCCGAGGCCGCCGCCGTCGCCAGTCCCGTCCCCAGAAGCGTTCCGGCACTGATGGTCGCTGCCTCACTCAACTCGAACCGGCCACCGGCCAGATACCGGATAGTGAGGGCGAGGCCTGCGGTGAGGCCGCCCGCGAACCCGCCGCCCGGCAGGTTGTGGCCGGCCAGGAGGAGGTAGATGGAGAAGACGATCATCGAGTGGAAGATCAGCCTGGTCACTACTTCAAAGATGATGGAGCGTCGCTCCGGCGCGAGGGTCCGACCCGCCACCAGCCAGGCATCGCGGGTGACATCGCTGAACTTCCTGGCAACGGCCAGCGTGGCACCGTCCCGCGAATCGCGGTCGACGCCGGTGCGGCGTCCCACGCTGCCTTCCGGCACGGCGTCCGAGGTCTTGATGCGGTCGCCTCGGCTGCGGACGAATATCAGGCTGGCAACGCCCGTGGCCGCAATCGCCAACACGGAGATTTCGCCGAACGTGTCCCAGGCCCGAATGTCCACGAGGGTTACGTTGACAACGTTCAGACCGCCGCCGCCTTCATAGGCCAAGCGCGGGAAATCAAGCGAAATGGGAGTAGCCACGCGTGCGCCCATGGCGTAGATCGCAACAAAGATCATGGTGATGCCGAACGCTGCCCCAATGATCACGCGGATTACCCGCAGCCTGCCGCCGGTCCTGTCCCTGAGCTCCGCGGGTAGGCTCCGCATGGCCAGCACGAACGCCACCAGCACTATTGTTTCCACCAGCATCTGGGTCAGGGCGAGGTCCGGTGCGCCCTGCAAGGCGAACATCAGTGCGATGCCATAGCCGGTGACGGACACCATGAGAACGGCAAGGAACCGTTTGTTGGCACGGACCGCAGCCAGCGCACCCACAACGATTCCGGCTCCTGCCACCAACTGCAGCGGAGAGTTGGGGTCGATGAGATAGATGCCGTCGGGCAAAGGCTTGTTCGCCACTATCAGCGCCGTCAACGGGACCGCAAAAGCAACCGTAAGGATCACCGCAAGGTAGAAGTACAGCGAACCACGCTGTGTGCGGCCTGTTACCCAGACTGCAACATCGTCCAAGGCGCCGATGGTGTTCTGGTAAGCCCTGTCCCCGTCCACCCAGTCCGGGACCACGCTTTGCATCCGGGAGACAAGGTTGCGTCCGTAGAACATGGCAGCACCAGCGGCGAACGTTATGGCTGTGAGTCCCAGCGCAGGGGTGATGCCGTGCCACAAAGCCAAGTGTCCGGCGTCGGCCGCTTCCTGCCCGTCAACGAACAGCGCCGCGTAAGGCTGGATCCAAGTGTCCACAGGCACCGGCCACACGCCATAGGCGATGGTCAGGAGGCTCAGGATGGCCGGGGCGGCCAGGAACGCAGGTTTGATGGGTTTGAAAGGTGTGGGTTCTACGCCCGGCTTGACCGCAAACGCCCCCCACATGAAGCGGGCGCTGTAGGCGAAAGTGAGGATGGAACCAATGACCAGCCCAAGGAGAATCCAGATGCCCCACGTCGGAGCATGATCCCCGGTGCCGTAGTGGACGAAGGCTTCGAACACCGATTCTTTCGCCACAAAACCAGCCAAGGGCGGCACACCGGCCATGGACGCAGCGGCAATACCGGCTACCACTCCGAGGGCCCGTGAAGAACGGAAGACTCCTGATAGTTTGCGGATATCCCGCGTTCCGGACTGGTGGTCGATGATGCCTACCACCAGGAACAGCGCTGCTTTGAACAGGCCGTGAGCCAGCAGCAGCCCCAGCCCCGCGAGAGCTGCGTCAGGCTGCCCCAGACCCACCACCATGGTGAGGAAACCGAGTTGGCTGACGGTGCCGTAAGCGAGGATGAGCTTGATGTCGGTTTGGCGAAGCGCACGGTAGCCACCAACCAGCATGGTGGCCAGGCCCAATCCCAGAACCACGGGGAGCCAGAACTCCGACGTCGAAAATCCCGGAGCAAGGCGGGCAACAATGTAGATTCCGGCCTTGACCATCGCCGCCGCATGCAGGTAGGCACTGACGGGAGTGGGAGCCGCCATCGCGCCGGGCAGCCAGAAGTGGAAAGGAACAAGCGCCGATTTAGTCACCGCGCCGGCCAGGACAAGTACGACGGCGGCAGCCACCGCTCCTTGCATGGGTCCGCTGATGAGCGTCCCCGCTTGGTCCAGAATCGCTGAAATCCGGTATGTTCCTGCAGCTTGGCCCAGGATGATGAGGCCCACGAGCATGGCCAGGCCGCCGGCGGTGGTGACCATGAGTGCCTGAAGTGCTGAACGGCGTGCCGCGAGGCGGGTGCGCGCGTAGCCGATCAGCAGGTAGGACAGGATGGTGGTGAGCTCCCAGAAGATGAACAGCATCAGGAGGTCATCGGAGGTCACCAAGCCGAACATCGCTCCGGCAAAGGCGAGGAGTTGTGCTCCGAACCCACCGAGGTCCGGATCCGCATTCTTGAAGTAACGGGCGCAATAGACCAGTACCAAAGATCCCACGCCGAGGATCAGGAGCGACATGACCCAGGCCAAAGGATCCATGCGGAAGGCAAGTTCAAGCTTGAGGGTGGGGATCCACGGAAGAATCTCTTCTATGCCGCCACCGGAATATACGGCTTCGTACTGCATGACCAGCCAGACGAAGGCGCCTCCGGGTACCGCGGCCAGGACGTAGAACGCGTTTCTACCGAGTTTGCGAAAGATCAAGGGCGCCACAGTTGCCGCTACAAAGGTGATGGCGAGAACTGTGATCACTGTTATCTCCGCAAAGTCAGGAACATATTGTCAAAAGTTGGAGCAGGCGGTCATACGTTGGGTTCGGTTTACCTAGTTTATCAAGGGGAACCGACAGTTTTAGGCGTCGGGACCGGTCTGCGCGCACGGCTTAAAGCCGCGTTCTCCACATACCGGTCTGTCATGTGCCCGCCGATATCTCCGCCCCTATAGCATTCAAACTATGAACGCGGCCGCAGTTCCCGAAGCCTCCCATCCGACGTCCGAGCTTGCCTCGGGACCTGTTGTCTCAAAAAAGGCGCAAATACTCGCTTGGGCATCCTGGGACTGGGGCTCGGCTGCCTTCCAAGCAGTGATGACCACCTTCGTCTTCACCGTCTATTTGACGTCCAATGCCTTCGGCGGGGAAGACGCTGCCTCGGCAGCCCTCGGTGCCGCCCTGGCCATTGCAGGCCTCGCCATTGCACTGCTTGCTCCCGTCACTGGCCAGCGTTCAGACGCCGGAGGACGCCGCAAGCTCTGGCTCGGCGTCAACACGGCCGCTACGGCCGTTCTGACCGCGCTGTGCTTCTTCGTTTTCCCGCAACCGGAGTTCCTGCTCCTTGGCGTCTGCCTGATCGCCTTGGGCAACATCTTCTTCGAGTTTGCCGGCGTGAACTACAACGCCATGCTGGCCCAGATCTCAACGCCAAAGAACATCGGCAGGGTCAGCGGCTTCGGGTGGGCCATGGGCTATCTGGGAGGAATCGTGGCGCTCCTCCTTGTCCTGCAACTATTTGTCCAGCCTTCCTTTGACTGGTTCGGATCATCCACACAGGACTCCCTCAACATCCGGCTCGTGGCCATCTTCTCCGCCCTGTGGTTCTTCATCTTTGCCCTTCCAGTCATGTTCGCCGTGCCGGAAGTCTCCGTGAAGAAAGACACCGCGTCCCTGGGGTTTGCCGCCTCCTACAAGCTGCTGTTCCGGCGTATCAGAGCGATCTACAAATCCAGTCCCCACACCATCTACTTCCTGCTGTCCAGCGCGATCTTCCGCGACGGTCTCGCTGCCGTGTTTACCTTCGGCGGCGTCATTGCCGCCGGTACCTTCGGCTTCGAACTCAAGGACGTCATATTCTTCGCGATCTTCGGCAACGTAGTGGCGGCTGTCGGTGCCATCATCGGTGGCTTCCTGGATGACAGGATCGGGCCCAAGGCCGTCATCATCCTCTCCTTGGTTGGCCTCCTGGTCGCAGGCACGGCCATCCTGGTCCTCGGCAACGGAGA
Organism: Arthrobacter sp. 9V; assembly: GCF_902506065.1. GTDB lineage: Bacteria > Actinomycetota > Actinomycetes > Actinomycetales > Micrococcaceae > Arthrobacter. The sequence continues at coordinate 412,239 of NZ_LR732912.1, read as the reverse complement.
CTACGTCTTCTTCGGAAACGACTGGCCCGGAACCTCCACTTTCTGGGTCTTCGGCCTCCTGCTCTGCTTGTTCGTGGGACCGGCGCAATCCTCCTCACGGGCCTATCTGGCAAGGCTTGCCCCCGCGGGGGAATCCGGTGAACTCTTCGGGCTCTACGCAACAACCGGCAGGGCAGTCAGCTTCCTCGCCCCCACTCTTTTCACTTTGTGCATCACCATCGCCTCGCCACTCGTTGCTGAAGGGGAAGCCCAACGATGGGGCATTCTGGGAATCATGGTGGTACTCCTTGCGGGCCTCTTGGTGATCCTTCCGGTCAAGCCACCGGCCAAGGTGGAAATAGCCGTGGTCCCGGAGCGTTAACTACATAGGACTGGCTGAGCATGAACGCCGTACCAGCCCCGTACAACAGAGTTAGGGTGGAGCTATGAACGTGGATGAGACTGAACTCCCGGGCCTCGGGATCCGCAAGGATTTCGTCACGGCCTCGGGCCGTCGCATCGGTGTCGTTGAACTTCGTGAGGGCGAGACAGAACTTTTCGTGTCCACTTGGGACGATCCTGACACCTGCCAGGCATCCATCCCTTTGACAGCCGATGAAGCGTCCACGCTCGGAAACCTTTTGGGCGGCCAACACATTGCCATGCGCTTGGCCGAGGAACATCGCGAGATACCGGGCATCGTCACCCGCCAGTTCTCCATCACCCCTGAATCGCCCTTCGTGAACCAGCCCATGGGCAAGGCACAGATCCGCACCCGCAGCGGTGTCTCCATCGTGGCGATCATGCGCGAAGGCGAGGTAGTTCCGTCGCCGGCTCCCGACGTCGTACTTCACACCGGTGATTTGCTCGTAGCGGTCGGCACGCAGGAAGGTCTTGACTCGGCAGCCGGCATCCTGCGCAACGGCTGACCGGAATGGATCCGCTCGCATTAGCCCTCGTTGAACTGGGGGCCGTCGTCTTCTGCCTCGGTCTCCTGGCTCGATTAGCGGGCCGAATAGGCATGTCCCCCATCCCTCTCTACTTGGTAGGGGGCCTGGCGTTCGGAGCCGGCGGGTTCGTCAAGCTCGATGGAATGCACGAGTTCGCCCATCTCTCAGGAGAAATCGGCGTCATCCTCCTGCTGCTTATGCTCGGACTGGAATATACAGCTTCGGAGCTCGTCACCGGCCTTCGACGGTCATGGCAAGCCGGGGTCATGGATTTCGTCCTCAACTTCCTTCCGGGCGCGGGGCTGGCCGTTCTTCTGGGGTGGGGACTTGTAGGCGCAATCGTCATGGGTGGCGTCACTTACATCTCGTCATCCGGTATCGCCGCCAAGGTCATCACGGACCTCGGCCGCATCGGCAACCGTGAGACTCCAGTAGTGCTTTCCATCCTGGTTTTTGAAGACCTCGCAATGGCCATATACCTTCCCATCCTCACGGCCATCCTTGCCGGCGTGGGTTTCTTGGGCGGACTGCAAACTGTGGGAATTGCCTTGGCCGTGGTCACGGTGGTGCTGATCATTGCGCTCAAGCATGGGCACCGGGTCTCGCAAGCAGTGCATAGCGAGAATTCCGAGGTCTTCCTGCTCAACGTGCTTGGCCTCGCGCTACTGGTGGCCGGTATTGCATCTGCCTTGCAAGTGTCCGCAGCAGTGGGCGCCTTCATGTTGGGCATCGCCATCTCCGGCGCCACGGCTCACAACGCCACACGGATCCTGGAACCATTGCGGGACCTCTTCGCTGCGATCTTCTTCGTGGCGTTCGGGCTCAACACGGATCCCACGTCGATTCCACCGGTCCTTGGATGGGCTCTTGTGCTGGCATTCATCACCGCCGCAACCAAGATGCTCACGGGAATATGGGCAGCCAAGCGCGCCGGCATCGCTGTGCCCGGTCGCTTCCGAGCAGGAGCTGCTTTGATTGCCCGCGGTGAATTCTCCATCGTCATCGCGGGCCTCGCCGTGGCATCCGGCGCAGTACCCGATGAACTCGCCGCACTTGCTACTGCCTACGTGCTCCTCATGGCGATTCTCGGTCCCCTTGCAGCCCGCTTTGTGGAGCCGGTGGTTAAAGCCATCAGGAAGGCTCCAGGAGCCCCGCCGCGTACCACTGAGCGCGCCCCCGCCTAGCGAAGCCGTCAGCGAAGCCGTCAGCGAAGCCGTCAGCGAAGCCGTCAGCGAAGAAGAGGCTAGATGGACGTCCGGTGGAAGTTCTGGTGGCTGCGGCTTGCGGTGGGTCCACGCTGGCCTTGGTAGCGGTTACCGTATTCGCCGGAGCCGTAGGGGTGTTCCGCTGAGGACGTGAGCCGGAAGAAGCACAGCTGGCCGATCTTCATACCCGGCCACAGCTTGATGGGCAACGTGGCGACGTTGGAGAGTTCCAGAGTCACGTGTCCCGAGAATCCCGGGTCGATGAAGCCAGCCGTTGAGTGGGTCAGCAGCCCAAGCCGCCCCAGGGAGGACTTGCCCTCCAGACGCGCTGCGATGTCGTCGGCCAGGCTGACAGTTTCGTACGTGGAGCCGAGCACAAATTCCCCCGGGTGCAGAATGAACGGCTCGTCGCCTTCCACTTCCACCAACCGGGTCAGTTCCGGCTGTTCCTCGGCGGGGTCAATGTGGGCATATTTATGGTTGTCGAAGAGCCGGAAGAACCGGTCAATCCGCACGTCCACGGAAGACGGCTGAACCATCGCGGGGTCGTACGGTTCAAGAACAATCCGTTGGGAGTCTATTTCGGCACGAATATCGCGGTCAGAGATCAGCACAGCATCAAAAATACCCCATGCATTGTCCGCGCCGCCCCATGGGACTATAGTTCCCGGACATGTAGAACCGCGCCCGTACTTGGGGGCAACGAGCATTCGCGGGGTAATTTGTGAGAAAACTGGCTGCGCCTGCCGCTATTGTGCTGGCCTGCACGCTGGCTCTGGGGGTGGCAGCTTCAAGCCAAATTCTCCCCTCAACGCAGACCAATCCCGGCCCCATCACCACCCCTTCGGCCGTTGTCCCATCAGGACTGACGGCACCAAAGGAAACCACGACGGCGGACTCCGCACCTTCCGCCCAGCTCCCCGCAGCCGGCAACCCATCCCAGCCAACCACGGCGCCCACCCCCGATTCCGGATCTTCAGAGCCGACTACAGGCACCACCCCGGGAACGGATACAAACAGCGGACCTGTTGCCGTGGATCCGGTCTTCGAAACCCCGCCACCATTGCCCAGCATCGGGCCTTCCTGGGGCCCTGACAACCCCTCGGACCCTGGCGTCACTGGACCACCTGCAACGGAGCCGACTCCACAAGGAACCGTTGGCACCGTCCCCACTCAAGCCCCGCCGACGGCCCCGGCCGCAGGGCCGAACCCCTCGGACTCCCCCGGCGAACCCACCGAGCCAGCCTCACCCACCGAGCCAGCGGAACCCACCGGTACCGCCTCGCCGCTTCCGGCACCACCGTTCGAGCCACCACCGTTCGAGCCATCACCGTCCCAGGCACCACCATCCGAACCGGCAACAACCCCGCTACCCACCACGCCCTTCCCGGGAAAGACCCCCAGCGGCGACATTAATCCGGAGACCGGTGCCCTCGCCCTCCTCCCTGACAGCAACGCGGCGGCGATCCTCACGGTGTTCAATGCCATCAACAGCTACCGCGCGTCGCTTGGCCTGGCTCCGGTGAAGTACCACGCAACAGTGGCCAGCTTGGCCCAGGACTGGTCCAACAACATTGCGACGCGTGAGGTGATTCAGCACCGCGCGAATTTCTGGACGGATCCACGCGCACTCAATCCGAACAACGGTGCGGGTGAAGTCATCGCTGTCCGTTGGGACCGGGATGCGGCACAGCTGGTGGAGTGGTGGAAGGGTTCCCCGGGTCACGATGCCCTTTTGCGTGATCCCCGGTTCAACGTCATGGGCATCGGCATCACCTATACCGACGGCAATTGGCAAACCACCCCCAACCGCTACACGCTCTGGGGAGTGGTGAATTTCTTTGGCTACACGACGTTACCGGCCGGGACCACCACGAGCCCTGGCGGTACGGTCCCACCCCCCACGCCCCCAACGGACCCTGTGGCTGTCTGCGAACCAGGCAGCAAGTACCAACCGCCCACCCTTAACCTGAGCGCGGCGTCGATCAACAGCGCGGCCGACCTCGTATCGATCGCCGGTGACGGTTCAGTGGTGGCTTACCCTTCGTGGGGTGGCGGGCGGTATGGCGGTGGCAAGAGAATCGGCGTCGGGTTCACCGGGCTGAAGGACCTCTTCGTCACGGACTGGGACCGTGACGGCGTTTTTGACCTGATCTCCCAAAGGCTTGACGGTGCCCTCCTGGTGTACCCCGGCCTTCAAGCGGGTGGATTCAAGGATCCCATTGCACTGGGGCAGGGCTGGGGCACGCTGAACATTGCCGTGGGCACTTGGTGTGCCAACAACAGGCTCCCGCAAATAGTGGCCATGGACGCGGGAGGCAACCTGTACCTGTACAAGAACGCGGGACTGGCCTATATCCGTTCGCAAGCGGCGATCGGAACTGGTTTCCCTGCCGTCAGGCTGAGCATGGTGGATTACAACGCTGACGGTTTCCAGGACCTTCTCACCACGGAGGCCAACGGTACTCTCCGCTTGTATCGTGGCAGCGGGCTGGGCACGCCAAAGCAGGAATCCCGTCCGGTGGTGGGTGCGGAGTGGACTGACTACACGGGAATGCGCGCACTGCGCGGGGTGACAGGTCCCGATTCCACAGGCGTCGCGGGGCTGAACCGCAACGGTGTTGTTGAGTATTGGGATCTCAATACCGGACGGCTCACCACACCGGTGACAATCGGGATCGGGTGGGGCGGACTGAAGTTCGCCCAATAGAAGCGGAGCCGAGCGCGCAACCCGGGAGTCGGCGTCGGGCGCCAACACCGGCGTCGGGCGCCAACACCAGTGACTACCCGTCCGAGTGCGCTTCGATGGCAACCTTGAGCTGCTCCAGCTGCGCTACTTCGCTCTCCAGTGCCTTCTGAATCAAGCCGTTGGTGAGTTTCCGCAGGCCCTTCGGATGGTACTCAAGGGCGAACCGGAGGCGTGTGGTGTTGCCTTCGGTGCTGAGGTAGAAGCCGCCGGTGGGCCGTGCCGGTCCAGTCACCACGGCGTAGCGGACTTCGGCTCCGGGACGGGCTTCGATGATCCTGAAATCGGCGGCGACGGGGCGGCCGCCGGGGCCGGTCACTGTCTGCTGGTAGAGGGCACCTTTTTGGCCTCGGACACCGGATCGAAGCGCGATACTCCGAACCCCCGAACGCCACAGGGAGTTGTTCATCCCGTCCATGAGGAATCCGTAAACGGTCATGGCGTCCCGGCTGATCACCACTTCATTGGCTGCGAATGCCATGGGAACCTCTTTCGGCGTACGGTCGATTATTCGTAGCCCGGTTCCCCATACGCTGCAGCTAACACCATCAGAATAGTCAGCGGCGGGGCGCCCGGGACACAAGACTGCCGAGCCTTGACCGAATGGTTATCTGCCGATTCTCGAGGCACTGCTGACAGGTGGCCGCTGGCCGGGTAGAGTGCCTGCGGCTGACTACAAGCAAATGGGGGGCGTTATGCGAGGCAAAAATCATTCGGGTTCCATGAGGAACGCACGACGACGACTGGCAGTTTGCGCTGCAATCTTCAGTTTGGCGGTAGCTGGCGGCGTCATGGTCGGGTCGCCCGCCACGGCTGCGCCGGTGCCTGGCACGGCTGCGTCGGCCGCCGTCGTTCGAGGCGCGGTGCCCACGGCGGCGAATCCCCTCCCGAGCGTCGATCCTGTGGGCGACCCTGCGAGCCTCTCCGTGCTGGTCAACAAATCCCGCCCCCTGAACCCGGTGAGCTACGCCCCCGGCGACCTGGTCAACGCCCGCGGCTCCGGCCAGTACCTCCGAGCAGAGGCTGCGGCATGGCTCAATGGCCTGTTCCAAGGTGCGGCTGATGCCGGCACGGGCGGGCTGGCTGTGGTGAGCGGCTACCGCTCCTACGCACAGCAGCAACAGGTTTATTCCTATTACGTCAGCATCTACGGCCAGGCCCAAGCGGACCTCATTTCGGCGCGCCCGGGATATAGCGAGCATCAGACCGGATTGGCCGTGGATGTGGGAAACGCCAACGGTTCCTGCGGTCTGAGCACGTGTTTCGGGGATACGGCTGCCGGCCTTTGGGTGGCTGCCAACGCGCACAAGTACGGCTTCATACTCCGCTACCCCAACGGCTATACGAACATCACGGGCTACAGCTATGAGCCATGGCATCTGCGTTACGTGGGTGTGGATCTTGCCACAGATATGAAACGCCGGGGCTTCCCCACTATGGAGCAGTACTTCGCGGGCAACCCCAGCGCTTATGCGAGCATCACTTCCGGCGCGGACTTGGTGGCTGCCGACTCTTCCGGTCGGCTCCTCCGTTACCCCGCACACGGTGGTGGCGGTTACGGCGTTCCCACGGTGATCGGCTCCAACTGGCAGGGCTTGAAGCAGGCTTTCGTAGTGGACTGGGATTCTGATGGCGTCTACGACATTCTGGCGCAATGGGATAACGGCACTTTGGGCTTGTTTACGGGTTGGCCCGGGGGCGCTTTCTCCACCCAGATCGTGGTGGGAACCGGTGACTGGGACAAGATGACCATTACCGTGGGCAAGTGGTCAGCGGCTGAGCGGTTCCCGGGCGTCGTGGGCTATTTCCCGGACGGCGGGCTGCGGTACTACCCCAATAGCTTGGGCAGGGCATTGATCTACCGGGTGGATATTGGGACTGGCTGGGCAGGCATGGGCCTGACCATGGCCGATTGGAATGCCGACGGCGCCAACGACATCCTTGCAACCACACCCTCCGGGCAACTGCTCAGCTATCCAGGCAACGGCGGTGGCGGCTTCTCGGGGCTGCCCGTGGCTGTTGGTTCCGGGTGGGGGACCATGAAAGCCCTGGTACCCAGCTTCGGTTTGTCCGGTCCGGGCACCCGTAGTATCACTGCCCAAACCGTGGACGGCTACCTCGTCGATTACGCCTTGGGGGCCGGCGTCTGGGGTGCCCAGCGTCAAGTGGGCAACGGATGGAATGGCATGAAGCTGTTCAAATAGGTCAACGGCTGTCAGCGGTGCGCCGGTCATGATGAGTCCTGCAACTGCGCTAAGCTAGGACTCGCTCGGGGGAATTTTCCCAGGCAGTGCGGGCGTAGCTCAATGGTAGAGCGCTAGCTTCCCAAGCTCGATACGCGGGTTCGATTCCCGTCGCCCGCTCCAGGAAAACCCCGGATCCTCCGATCCGGGGTTTCTTCTTTTCCGAAACCGAATGCCGCCTCGCCGCCGACAAAAGGGCCCTGCCCCCGTGACTCGGGCCACAGCGCCTTCCCGGGAGGTGTATCGTCAGAAGTCAGGAGCCATCGCGGCTCCGCTCTAAGGGAGCCATCATGGGCGACAAATCACCGCGCCAAACTGCATCGAAGAAATCCAGCAAATCCATCAAGGAAAAACGCGCGGATAAGCGGGCTTCCGAGTCTTCTGCCACCGAAGCTGCCAAGCCCTCCACGGGCAACAAGAAGTGACCGCACCAACCGGCCAGCTGAGCGTTGGCGTCCTCGCTTCCTCGCTGAAGCCCAATGAGCGCAGGCTGCCGATCCACCCGCAGCATTTGGAACGCATCGCGCCTGAAGTTCGCCGGCAGCTTCGCTTTGAGCACGGCTACGGTGAGCGTTTCGGCGTCCCGGACAGCAAACTCGAATCGTTGGTGGGCGGGCTCGGAACGCGCCAGGAGTTGATTGCCAACAGCGACGTCATCCTCCTTCCGAAGCCGCAGGCACAGGACCTGGCTGAACTCCGTGACGGTCAAACGTTGTGGGGCTGGCCGCACTGTGTGCAGGACCGGGCCATCACACAGCTGGCCATTGACAAGAAGCTCACGCTCATCGCCTTCGAGGCCATGAATCACTGGGCGGGCGACGGCGGGTTCGGCCTTCACGTCTTCCACAAAAACAACGAGCTCGCCGGGTACTGCTCCGTGCTCCACGCCTTGGCGCTCACGGGTTCCACCGGCGATTACGGCCGCCGGCTCAGCGCCGTCGTCATTGGCTTTGGTGCCACCGCCCGCGGTGCTGTTACGGCGCTTAACGCCCATGGCATCCACGACGTCCAGGTCCTCACCAACCGGGGCGTCGCCGCCGTCGGGTCTCCGATCCATTCAGTGCGGATCGTGCAGTTCGACCATGACAACAAGGCGCCGTTCCTCAGCGAAGTCATCACGGACAAGGGCCGCAAACCCCTAGCCCCGTTCCTGGCAGCCGCGGACATCGTGGTCAACTGCACCCTGCAGGACCCCAATGCCCCGCTGACTTACCTGCGCACCGAGGACTTGACCGAATTCCAGCCGGACAGCCTGATTGTGGACGTGTCCTGCGACGAAGGCATGGGCTTCGACTGGGCGCGGACCACCACGTTTGACGAGCCCATGTTCCGTGTGGGTGGGCACGTCAACTACTACGCAGTGGACCACAGTCCGTCCTACTTGTGGAATTCGGCCAGCTGGGAAATCAGCGAGGCTTTGCTTCCGTTCCTGGACACCGTGGTGGCGGGACCGGACGCGTGGGACGCCAATGACACCATCTCCCGCGCCATCGAAATCCGCGACGGCGTGATCCGCAATCCGGACGTCCTGGAATTCCAAGGACGCTCAGCGGAATATCCTCACCTGCCTGTGGCCCAGCTTCAGGCAAAGTAGCCCCACAAAGTGAAGCGCCCCCGGCTCCCGGGGGCGCTTCATCTGTTTAAACTGCCTGGGGCTCCTGAACAATGCGCAGCACCCGACGCCGGTCCCGCAGGTCCACCTTGATGTGCAGCGATGACTTCCGGGCCAGTACGACGGCGACTGTCACCGCCGCGAGTGCCGGCACACCACCGGAGATCAGGACGGCCAGATGGGGACCGAGGTGTTCGGCAAGCCAGCCCATCATGGGTCCGCCGATAGCCTGCCCACCGATCAGTACCACCAGGTACAGGCTCATGACGCGTCCGCGGATGCTCATGTTGGAGCTGGTCTGCACCATCTGGTTGGCCGCTGTGAGGAACATGAGGCACCAGAACCCGGCCAGGACCATGGTGACGCTGAACCACACCATGGACGGCATCAGCGAGGACACGCAGAGCATCAGCCCGTACAACCCGGCGGACGTCACCACCGAACGCAACCGCAGCTGGCGACGGCGGGTGGACGCCACCGCGCCCGTCAGTGCACCGAGCGCGACCATCGCGTTCACCAGGCCGTAGCCTCCGGCACCGGCGTCGTAAACGTGGTCCGCGAACGCGGCCAACAGCACTGGCAGGCTCATGGCGAAAACTGCCACGAAGCCGGCCATCAGCCACGGCCAATAGATGGTGGGCTTGCTCAATGCGTAGTTCAGACCTTCGCGCAGCATCCCTTTCTTGCGGGGAGTCGGCTGGCTGAGGTGCAGTTGGTCCTTGCGGAGGATCAGCAGCATGGCCACTGTGGAGCAACATGCCACCGCGTTCGCGGCGAAAGCCCAACCGGCGCCCACTGCAGTGAGCAGCACACCGGCAAGGGCGGGGCCGATCAGTCCGCCGAGCTGGAACGTTGTGGAGTTCACGCTGATGGCGTTGCGCAGGTATTTAGGGCCGACGAGTTCGTTGACGAACACTTGCCGGGCGGGTTGGTCAAGAACCGTCACAAAGCCCAAGACCAGCGCGATCACGTAGACGTGCCAAACCTCGACGCGACCACTGAGGGAGAGCACCGCGAGCAGGGCTGCGAGTACCGCGGCCGCAGACTGGCAGATGATGAGGATCTTTCGCTTGGCAAAGCGGTCGGCAATCATGCCACCCCACGGGCCAAGGAAAAGTGAAGGCATGAACTGCAGCGCCACCGTAATTCCGACGGCGGTGACGGAACCGGAAAGCTGGAGCACCATCCAATCCTGGGCGATGCGCTGCATCCAGATGGCGATCACGGCGATGAAGTGGCCCATCGCGAAGATCCTGAAGTTGGGGACCTTCAGGGAGATGAAGGTATGCCGCCAGGGCAGCTTTTCACTCACGACGGCGAGTGGCTGGGTGACGGTGTCCGCGGGCTGAGGTGCGGAGAGGGAATCGATGACGGGCTGGCTGACATTTGCCGCTGAAGGCGGTGGGGGTGCCAAAAGTAGTCCTCGGATGGAGTTTCGGTGGGATGCGTTTAACGCTAGGGTTGCCAGCAGCAATTATGGAAGCGTATTACGCCTATAACTAGCATTGCGGAACGCAATGACTCCTTCCCATCGGCGTAGTACTCCGGCCCGCCGCTGACCTGCGCTTTAGGAGTTCCGTGTTCGAACCTGTCCAGCTCCGATCCTTTTTGGCCGTCGCAGAAACACTCAGTTTCACCAAGGCTGCAGAGCGTCTTGGACTAGCGCAGCCCACAGTCAGCCAGCATGTCCGCAAACTTGAGGCCTCCGCCAAAAGGGTGCTGGTGGCCCGCGATACGCGCGAAGTCCGGCTCACCGACAACGGCGACGCCATGGCCGGATTTGCCCGCAACATCCTTGCCGCCCACGACTCCGCTGCGCGCTACTTTTCCGGTTCGGCCATGCGCGGGCGCCTCCGATTCGGGACCGCCGACGACCTCGCCATCACAGGTCTGCCCCGCATCCTTCGCGAGTTCCGGCAGTTGTACCCGCAAATCAACCTCGAACTCACCGTGAGCCAAAGCGACCAGCTCTACAAGCGACTCAACGCCGGCCAACTGGATCTGGTGTTCGTCAAATGGGTGGCCGGGGCCAAGGAGGGCACTGTGGTGCGTCACGACAACTTTGCATGGGTGGGCGTGGAGCAGACAGTGCTTGAACCTGGAGCCCCGGTACCGCTCATCGCCTACCCGGCCCCCAGCCTGAGCCGGAAACTGGCCATCGATGCCTTGGAAGCCGAGGGCCGTACCTGGCGGATCACGTGCAGCACCAAGCAGATCAGCGGGGTCCTCGCCGCTGTGCGCGCCGGCATTGGAGTTGCCGTGATGCCGGCGTCCTTGGTGCCCGAGGACCTGAAAGTCATCACGCAGAGGTTCGGTCTGCCGCCCGTGGGTGACGTGGACTTCACGCTGATCCGCAACCCACTGGCCAACGCTGAGGTGATCGATGCCCTCACCCAGGCCATCATGGGCCGGACTCTGAGCAAATCGAACTAGCCGTAGTACGCTCGCCCAATGATTGACGCCAAACTCACGCCACCATCTGCAAGCTTCCACGCCTCGTGGCTGGAAAGTTACGACGAATGGGGGACCTTGGACCAAGACGGCGCTGCGGCTTTTGTGGCTGCGAGATACGATCTGGACCTCCGCGACGCCAGCCACTTCGCCCAATGGGTTAACGTCCTGCACCAGATGGCCAAGGACGACTTTCAACCTCCTGAAGGTTTGGCCAACCAGAGCACCATCTGGGTGGTTCGGGACAACGCGTATTTGGGCGCCGTCAGCCTGCGGCACTCCTTGATGAACGAATACCTGACCGAGGTGGGCGGACACATTGGCTACGGCATACGGCCAAGCGCAAGGGGCCATGGCCTCGCCAAATTTGCGCTGAAGGGGGCTCTGGAAGAAGCGCGTGAGCTGGGTATGGAACGCGTGCTGGTCACCTGCAAGCAGTCCAACGTGGCATCCGCCCGCACCATCGAATCGTGCGGCGGCATCCTCGAGAGCGTGCGCCCTCCCGAGAGCTTTGTTGCCGACTTGGGCGTTACCGAGCCAATCCGTCGGTACTGGATAGACCTGTAGCCTCTGCACGGGCCCGGCCGGGGTCATCGCTGACGTGGTTCCGGCGGCCTGCCGCACTCGTTTCCGCCATATGCACCCGTAACCTCTGGTGCGCACGGCGCGAAAGGGTGCGCTACTGGTGCGTAAGGGGTGCGCACAGCGGGAAGGAGTGCGCTGCTGATGCTGACCACGCACCACCCCTGGGAACCCCAACACGTGGCAGTGGTTCCGGCGGCCTGCCGCACCCGTTTCCGCCATATGCATCCGTAACCTCTGGCGCGCACAGCGCGAAAGGGTGCGCTGTGGACGCGCAAGGGGTGCGCACGGCGGGAAAGGGTGCCCTGCTGATGCTGACCACGCACCACCCCTGGCCACCCCAACACCTGACAGTGGTTCCGGCGGCCTGCCGCACCCCTTTCCGCCATTTGCACCCGTAACCTCTGGTGCGCACGGCGGGAACGGGTGCACTGGTGGCGGGAAAGGGTGCGCTGCTAACGCGGAAAGGGCGCGCGGGTGTGTTCAACAGGCGACACGCCCTTACCGGGTAAGCGCATTCCCGGTATCCTGTGAAGATGATCGACCTCACCACGCTGGCTGACCTCACGCCGGGCATTTGTTCCGTCACTCTTCGCTCCAAAGGGATTGACGAGGTGGTCCGCATCTCCTCGAGTGCTGGCTTGGCCGGCATCGAGTGGGGTACTGATGTTCACGTGAGCGACGTCGACTCAGCCGCTCACGCCCGGAACGCAAGCAAAGCAGCCGGGCTCCGCGTCCTATCGCTCGGCTCCTACTACCGATGCGGCGAATTCGGGGACTTCGGGCGGGTGCTGGACCTTGCCACGCAGCTTGGTGCACCGAGGATCCGCGTGTGGGCCGGAGAACTGGGCTCGGCCGGTGCGAGCCAGGAGCACTGGGACGCGGTGGTCAAAGATACCCGGCGCATTGCAGACCTGGCGGCCGAACGCGGCGTGGCCATTGCTTTCGAATATCACGGGAACACTCTCACCGACTCCCCCACAACCACCCTCGACCTCCTGAACCGGGTCAACCACGCCAACGTGGGCACCTACTGGCAGCCCGCCGTCGGACTTTCAGACCAGCAGGCGCTGGAGTCCCTCCACCAAGTCCTGCCGCATGTAGTGGGCGTGCATTGTTTCTCGTGGGGGCCGGAGGCCGAGCGCTTCCCGCTGCGAAACCGAAAGCAACTGTGGCAGACCGTCACGGATGTTCTGCGCGGCAACGGCAAGGACATGGACATGATGCTGGAATTCGTCGAGGATGACCTTCCGGACAATGTGCTCAACGACGTCGCATTCCTGCACACCATCACTTTGGGCGAGGACTAGCTCTGTTCAGCGAGTGCCCCACCCCGCTACTTAGCCCAGCCCATCCGGCGAAGCCACGCGGCACAGAGCGCAGTCCATTGCTCGGCGCCAGGCGTTCCCAGAGCCAAGCCAATCCCGTGAATACCGCTCGGGAAAACATGAAGCTCCACCGGAACACCGGCCCGGCTCAAGGCGCCTGCATACGCGAGGCTGTGGCTCACAGGGACTGACTGGTCGTCAGCCGTATGCCAGAGGAACGCCGGGGGCGTGGCAGCCGTGACGTGCAGTTCCGTTGAGAGCTGCCGCAGGATTTCCGGCCCTGCTCCCGCACCGGCCAGATTGTCCACTGACCCTTGGTGCACCGAATCCACAAAGGAAATGACCGGATAGCAGAGGATGCTGAGGTCCGGCACGGCACCGGATACATCCAGGTCAGGGTCACCGGTGGAAACCTGCACCGACAAAGTGGCGGCAAGGTGCCCGCCAGCCGAAAACCCGAGGACGCCCACGCGCGAGGGATCAACCTTTAGCCCATGACTTCCACTCCGGATCCACAGCATGGCCTGCTTTGCATCCCGCAACGGGGCCGGGTGCCGGTCCGGGGCGACGCGGTAGCGCAGCAGAAACGCGTGGATTCCCAGCGAAGCGAGCCACTCCGCTACAGGTTCAGCTTCGTGATCGGCCGTTTTGGCGTAGCCTCCGCCGGGAAGAACCAGAACGGCCGGCGCCGGCACATCGGAAGGCCCGACGGCGGGAATCAACTTGAGCGCGCGGGGCGCCTGCGCCTCAACCTCCGCGGGCGCGTGCGCCTCAACCCGCGCGTCAGTCCCCGTGGCGGTCATACCTGCGATTCCACCGGGGTTTCAGTGCTCCGACGGAGTTTGACTGTACCGCTGACAGGAGGGGTGTCAGGGTCCCCGGCAGCGAGACGACCGATGTCCTCGAGAGGCAAACGCACCGTGGATAGGGCGGGCCGGAAGTCGCGGAGGGTCTCAATATCGTCGAAACCGGCGATGGTGGCGTCCCGGGGAATCCACACGCCTTCGGGTCGGAGCGCGGCGGTAACACCAATGGCCATGACGTCGTTCACGGCGAAAATGCAGAGCCGCTCCTTGGATTCTTTGATTCGCCCGGCGAGCGCCAGCCCGGCCTCGTAACCTCCGGCGCGGTTGAAGCCGGTGCGGATGATCTCAGCGGCGGGCTTACCGGCGCCAGCGAGTCCTTGCTGGAAGCCGCGGATCCGGTCGTCCGAGGTGTAGAGCCCTTCGGGTCCGGCAACAATCAGAAATTCACCGGCGTGGGTAGCGGCTAGTTCGGCGGCGAGGCCGGCAGCGAGTTCCTCATTGGGGACTTTCACTACGTGGTACCCCTCAGCGGTGGACGCGCCAACAACAGGATGGCCTACCACTCCCACGTGCCCGCCGTTACGGCAGTAACGGTCCAATTCTGCGGCGAGTTCGATGTTGCCTTGCTTGTCCTCCGCGCGGACGGAGCGGGAGCCGGCGATCACGATGGAGTCGGCGCGCCGGGCGGCGAACGCGGCAACAGCTTCTTTTTCGTCGTGCGGGGCGCCGGAGGTGCTGGCCAGCAGCACCATGCGGTTTTGCTGGCGGGCTGCTTCCTGGACTCCGCGGGCTATGGCGGAGAAGTAGGGATCGGCAATGTCGTGAACAACCAGGCCGATCAATCCGGAGCTCGATTTCGCCAGGGCCTGCGCCTGTGCGTTGGGGACGTATCCGAGCTTGTCGGCTGCCTCGCGGACGCGTTCTGCGATGTCCTCGGCCGGTTTACGGGACGAGCCGTTGAGGACCCGGGATGCCGTGGCCAGGGAAACCCCGGCCAAACGGGCAACTTCACTCAGTGTGCTGGCGGCCACGGGGCCCTCCTTTTCTGCAAGCGTCGGGACTGGCGCTAAGGAAATTATGGCAGTCTATTCCAAACTTCAGGAAAGCGCTTGCCAATGCAGTAAGTCATAGTGCATGATCGATGTCAGCGGGAATGCGCTTTCCCACACGAATCAGCAAGCACCGGCATCCGCAGAGCGACCGGCACCCAAGGCACTGGAGAAAACATGGGCTACGAAACAAAGACGATCCGCATCGCCATGAACGGCATCACCGGCCGCATGGGCTACCGCCAGCACTTGCTGCGGTCCATCCTGCCCATTCGCGACGCCGGAGGCTTCACCCTTGAAGACGGCACCAAGGTTCAGGTTGAGCCCATCCTCGTTGGCCGCAACGAAGCGAAGATCCGCGAACTGGCCGAGCTCCACAAGGTTTCCGAATGGACCACGGACCTGGACGCCGTGATCGCCGATCCCACCGTGGACATCATCTTCGATGCCTCCATGACCAGCCTCCGCGCCGCCACCCTGAAGAAGGCAATGCGCGCCGGCAAGCACATCTTCACCGAGAAGCCCACGGCCGAGACCCTCGAAGAAGCAATCGAGCTGGCACAGATCGGCAAGGAAGCCGGCGTCACCGCAGGCGTTGTGCATGACAAGCTGTACCTCCCCGGCCTGGTCAAGCTCCGCCGCCTGGTGGACGAAGGCTTCTTCGGCCGCATCCTCTCCATCCGTGGCGAGTTCGGCTACTGGGTCTTCGAAGGCGACGTCCAAGCTGCCCAGCGGCCGTCCTGGAACTACCGCAAGGAAGACGGCGGCGGAATGACCACGGACATGTTCTGCCACTGGAACTACGTCCTTGAAGGCATCATCGGCAAGGTCAAGAGCGTCAACGCCAAGACCGCCACGCACATCCCCGCACGTTGGGACGAGGCCGGCAAGGAGTACAAGGCCACAGCGGACGACGCTTCCTATGGCATTTTCGAACTTGAAACCCCGGGCGGCGACGACGTCATCGGCCAGATCAACTCCTCCTGGGCCGTCCGCGTTTACCGCGACGAACTGGTTGAGTTCCAGATCGACGGCACGCACGGTTCCGCCGTCGCCGGTTTGAACAAGTGCGTTGCGCAGCAGCGCGCCCACACCCCCAAGCCTGTGTGGAACCCGGACCTGCCCGTTACCGAATCCTTCCGCAGCCAGTGGCAGGAAGTTCCCGCCAACGCCGAGTTGGACAACGGCTTCAAGCTGCAGTGGGAAGAGTTCCTTCGCGACGTCGTCGCCGGCCGCGAGCACCGCTTCGGCCTGCTCTCCGCAGCCCGCGGCGTGCAGTTGGCCGAGCTCGGCCTGCAGTCCTCGGCTGAACGCCGCACCATCGACATCCCGGAGATCACCCTCTAATGACGTCACTGATACTTCCCACCGACGACGGCGGCACGCGCGAGTACCGCCTCCAGGCGGCCACCTCGTGGGCCAAGCCGACCGCTCCGTTGACGGCCCGCCGCGCCTACGCCGCTGCGCACGTCATCCCCGAGGTGGCTGCAGACAACACCCCCGGCGCCCCGGCGCAACTCGACTGGGACGCCACCTTGGCTTACCGGCACGAACTGTGGTCCTACGGGCTCGGCGTTGCTGACGCCATGGACACCGCCCAGCGCGGCATGGGCTTGGACTGGGCCGCGACCCAGCAGCTCATCAAGCGCACCGGCGCCGAGGCCGCTTCTGTTGTGACAGCGGGCAACGCCGCCATCGCCGGCAAGTCCGTCCGGGACCTCGTTTCCTGCGGCGCTGGCACCGACCAGCTGGACATCGCCACCCTCCCTGAGGGTGCGGCCGGCATCCAGGCCGTCATCGACGCGTACCGTGAGCAGATCGCCGTCGTCAGTGAGGCTGGCCCCAAAGTCATCCTCATGGCATCCCGCGCCCTGGCCAAGGTTGCCAACGGTGCCGACGACTACCTGCACGTTTACTCGACGCTGCTCCAGGAAGTGGACCAACCCGTCATCCTGCACTGGCTCGGCACCATGTTCGACCCCGCACTGGCAGGATACTGGGGCTCCGACGACGTTTCCGTGGCCACAGAGACGTTCCTCAGCCTGATCCGTGAGCACTCGGACAAGGTTGACGGCGTGAAAGTTTCGCTGTTGGACGCCTCGCACGAGGTCGCCCTGCGCGCCGAGCTCCCGAAAGACGTCCGCCTCTACACCGGCGACGACTTCAACTATCCGGAATTGATCGACGGCGACGAAACCCACCACTCGGACGCCCTGCTGGGCATCTTCGCTGCCATCTATCCGGCCGCTTCGGTTGCGTTGCAGAAGTACGACGCCGGTCAGGGTGCGGAAGGGCGTGCCATCCTGGACTCCACCCGTGAGCTCGGAAAGCACATCTTCAGCGCACCCACGTTCTACTACAAGACCGGCATCGCCTTCATGTCCTGGCTCAACGGCAAGCAGCCCGGCTTCCAGATGGTGGGCGGCCTGCACTCGGGCCGTTCAGTCCTCCATCTGGCCAAGACCTTCGAACTGGCAGACCAGGCCGGTCTGCTGAAGGATCCGTCGCTGGCAGCCTTCCGGATGTCCGACTTCCTCCGGATCAACGGGGTGGGCGCATGAGCGACTTCGCGCGACTCTCCCTGAACAGCGCCACCACCAAAAAGTGGACGCTCGCCGAAGCCGTTGATGGTTGCGCGCGCGCCGGTATCCCGGCGATCGGACCGTGGCGTGACCGCGTTGCGGAAGCAGGGCTGGACAAGGCCGCCAAGCTCATCAAGGACGCAGGCCTCCGGGTTTCTTCGCTCTGCCGTGGCGGCTTCCTCACGGCGGCGGATCCCGAGGGACAGGCCGCAGCGCTGGCCGACAATTTCGAGGCCGTCCGTGAAGCAGTAGCGCTGGACACCCAGGAGCTGTTCCTGGTGGTTGGCGGGCTCGCTCCGGGCGAGAAGGACGTGGTGGCTGCACGCCAACGCGTGGCCGATCGCTTGGAAGAGCTGGTCCCGTTCGCTTCGGAGAATGGCATCCGGCTGGTGCTGGAACCCCTGCACCCCATGTACGCCGCTGACCGCGCACTCATCTCCACCCTTGGCCAGGCACTGGACCTCGCCGCGCCGTACGACGCAAAGGCTGTTGGCGTCGCCGTCGACACTTTCCACGTCTGGTGGGATCCGGAACTGAAGGCGCAAATCGAACGTGCCGGCCGCGAAAACCGCCTTGCCTCCTACCAGGTGTGCGATTTCAACCTGCCCATCGCGGCTGATGCATTGCTGTCCCGCGGCATGATGGGCGACGGCGTCATTGACTTCGCCACCATCGGCACCTGGGTCAGGGACGCCGGATATACGGGCGACATAGAGGTTGAAATCTTTAATCAGGAAATCTGGGACGCCGATGGCGACACCGTCCTGGAAACCATGAAGCAGCGCTACGCGGAGCTCGTCCTCCCGTTTGCGTAACAACGTGATCCTCCCGCGGATGCCCTAAGCTCCGCGGGAGGATCGCTCCAAAAACCAGCGGGTTCCTGCCATGGTCACGGCAGGGGCCCGCTTTTTGTGCCCCTTTGTGTGTCTGCTGTGAGTCGCGGAAGGATCAGGTGAGATAAAAGGTACACAGCTGAAACATTGCGTCGACGGGAGGAAACAATGCCCACTTACGCTGGTTTTACCTGGACAAAGACGTCCACGAAACCACTGAAAGGACACCATCATGATGCTCTTGAAGACCCTCAGCTTCTTTCTCGATGCCAGCGGCAGCCACAGCGGACCGTCGGGCGAATCCAGTGCAGAGCACTCCCCCGCCGTTAGCGTGCGACTGACTTCCAGCGCTTGGGAAGGCTGGTGGGATGACGCCGATGAGGGCTTCCCCGCAAAAGCCTGAGCCTCAGCCCACCACGCGCCCGTCCCAAGACCACATGGTAAGGCCGAGCCCGGCAGGTACGTCATCCGCCGAATGTTCGTAGCGCGCCATGGTGTTGGTGGTAGTCCACGCGAAGTAATCGTGCAGGACTTTGCGGAGGGGGTCATCCACCACGCCAACGTCCGTCAGCGCCTGATCAAAGCAGCCGATAGCCCGGAGGTTCATCTCTTCATGGGGGCCGTTGCCGCTGTGCATCTTCACCACGGAAGTCTCATCGCCAAAGCTTCCCGAGTACAGCGGCGGGCCACCCAGCGCCTCACTCCAGTAGGCGGCCAGCCGTGGCCGGACGGGAAGCTTCGAATCAGGTCAGCTTTCGGCGCAGGCTTATGACGCTCGAGCGGCGAGTTGCACCTTGGCTTTCGGCAAGCCGATAAAGGTGACCGATCCGCCGTCGTGCCCTTTCAGTTCAAGCCTGATGTTCCTCGAGCCTTCCTGGGGTTCAACGGAGCTGACCTGGAAGGTCTCGCCGCCGATCCGGACGTTGTCGCCGCCCTTGATGGCTTTGAGCTTCTTGTGTTGCCTCTCAGCGTCCACGGCGTCGATCCCCGTCATCTGTTTGCTTGGCTTTGTCACCGTGATTTTCGCGGATTTCTTCGCCATCCTTGATGACTTGATCTTCCTTTTCCTGCATCTTGTCGCTCTTCTTGGTATCGCGCGGCGGAAGCTGAATGCTCTTTTCAGCTTCAATACCGCCTTGAAGTTGGCGGCCGCGCTCCATCTCGGCGTCGAACTCGGCACCAAACAGCAGGGACATGTTCAGGATCCAGAGCCACAGCAACATGATGATCACGCCGGCCAGTGCGCCATAGGTCTTGTTGTAGTTGCTGAAGTTTGCCACGTAGAAGCCAAAGCCCAGCGACGCCAGGGCAAAAATCACCAAGGCGATCAGGGAGCCCATGCTCATCCAACGGAACTTAGGCTGCTTGACGTTGGGGGTGAAGTAGTAAAGCACGGCGATGATGACCACGACGATGATGATCAGGACCGGCCATTTGGCGATATTCCAGACTGTCAGGAACGTTTCCGACAAACCGATGGCCCCACCAATGGCTTCTGCCACAGGGCCGCTTAGCACCAGCATGGCTGCTGCGAGCGCTGCACCCACGACGGCGACCACCGTCACGGCGAGCATGGTGCCGCGCAGCTTGATGAACCCGCGCCCTTCATCTACTTCGTAGACCCGGTTCATGGCCCGGCTGAATGCGGCGACATAGCCCGAGGCTGACCACAGCGCCACCACAATACCGAAGAACAACGCGAAGCCGGCCGCATTGGACTGCGTCAGGTCCTGGATGGGCTGCCGCAGGGTGTCAACCCCTGGACCCGGCGCGAACTGCTGGACGATTTCCAGCAGTGCGGACGTGGTTTTCCCCGCGTCCCCGAAAATTCCCAACAGGGAGACCAACGCCAGGAGTGCAGGGAAGAGGGCGAGGACACCGTAATAGGTAAGACCGGCCGCGGCGTCCGGGCACTGATCCTTGGTGAACTCCCGTAAAGTCCGCTTGGCAATGTACATCCACGTCGGCTTGACGAGATCGTTCGGGCTGTCCGGCTTGCGTGGGTCTTCCGCGGAAGGAGCGGTCTGCGCCTTGGCCGTGCTGGTGTGGGCTGAGTCTTGTGTAGTCATGGGGCACTCGTCCGTTGGGGTAGTTTGCGCGAACAACTGACCCATCAATAGTAAGCATGCTGATGATTATTTCGGAAGAACCCACGCCAATTAATCATCGACAATCCTGCAAGGCTATCGCGGACCCAGACTCCCCGCTCAGGCCAGTTTCCCGGCCAGCAGGAACTCGAACGGCGACTCAATCACGGACCGGATCACCTGTCCCGCAGCACCGAGGAGCGTACCGGAGTGCTCCAGGGTGGAAACGGTCAGATTTCCTGGATCCAACAGACCCGGGGCATGGCGCTCCAAGCTACCCAGAAGGGCAGGCCGGAGCCATTCCCCCAGAACGGCAAAATGCCCGCCAAGAACCACAGCTTCAATGTCCATCAGCCGGGCAGAAGAGGCGAGGGCAACCCCCAAGTACCTCCCGGCGTCGTGAACGGCCTGAGTGGCCCGTGGCTCCTGGTCAACCAAGGCCGCCAGCAGCAGTTCCGTGCGCACGCCCAGCGAGCCTTCGGGGATGCCCGCCGCCTCGAAAATGGCTTCCTGGCCCGCGAATGTTTCCAAGCACCCCGCGCCACCGCAGGAACAAGCGGGACCGTCGGGGTGGACAACAATGTGGCCGAGTTCGCCCGCCGAACCGCCCGGTCCGGTGTAAAGCTCGGAGCCAATAATGACGCCGCCGCCCACGCCCACTTCTCCCGAGACATAGAGGAAGTCCGGTTGCCCCTTGCCATACCAAAGCTCTCCGAGTGCGGCACTATTGGCCTCGTTGGACAACCTGACACCAAGCGGCGCGCCCTCCAGGAGCGAGCCCGGATTGAGTTTCTTGTGTTCCCAGTGAAGGTTAGGGGCGGACAGGACAAGGTTGCGCTGCTCATCAACGAGCCCCGGCACAGCCAATCCACCACCCAGGATCGAGATGTCCGCTGCGTTCGCTGCGGCGATGGCCTCGGCAGCCAGTCCGCCCAGGCGTTCCATGACCTTGTCAGGCTCCAGTCCCCGGTTCCGGGATTCCACTGAGGCGTGGAAGCGCAGGTTTCCACCCAGATCCACGAGACCAACGGCCAGGTAGTCCACGTTGATCTCCATGCCCACCACGCCGCGACGCGAGCTGAGCTCCAAGCCCTGCCCCGGGCGCCCCCGCTCACCGTCGCGGTAAAGCCCGACTTCGGAGACCAACCCGGACTCCACAAGATCGGCAACCAAGCTGGAAACTGCGGCCTTGGTCAGGCCGGTTCCCGCGGCCAGTTGAGCCCGGCTTGGCTTGGCATCACCGGTCCGGGCAATGGAGTCCATCACCAGAGAAAGATTTCGACGGCGGACGTCCCCTACGCGCCCGGGCGCGGCTTGCTCATTCACTGGCGTGGGACCTCCCTGCAGATTCGAAAAATTTTTCCGGCTTCCATTGACCATGATCCATCATCCCCCATATAGTTCAGATTGAAAACTAATTGGAAGGCACTTCATCAAGTTCTTCCCCCAGTGCTTTGCAAAGGAGCAAAAATGACCCCGCAGCCCACCCCGCAGGACCGCTTCACCTTTGGCCTCTGGACTGTCGGCTGGACCGGCGCCGATCCCTTCGGCGTGGCAACGCGCCCGGCGTTGGACCCTGTAGAAGCAGTTCACAAGCTCAGCGAACTTGGCGCATACGGCATCACGTTCCATGACAATGACCTCATTCCTTTCGATGCCACCGCCTCCGAGCGTGACCTCATCCTGAAGAACTTCAAGACAGCCCTCGCCGAGACTGGCCTGAAGACGCCCATGGTCACCACCAACCTCTTCAGCCACCCCGTCTTCAAGGATGGCGGGTTCACCTCGAACGACCGCTCCATCCGCCGCTTTGCCTTGAGCAAGATCCTCCGGAACATCGATCTCGCTGCCGAACTGGGCGCCGAGACCTTCGTGATGTGGGGCGGCCGTGAAGGCAGCGAATACGACGGCTCCAAGGACCTCTCAGCAGCGCTGGACCGCATGAAGGAAGGCGTGGACACCGCAGCCGGGTATATCAAGGAAAAGGGCTACGGTCTCCGTATTGCTCTGGAGCCCAAGCCGAACGAACCCCGCGGCGACATCTTCCTGCCCACAGTGGGCCATGGCCTGGCGTTCATCGCCCAGCTCGAACACGGTGACATTGTGGGCCTGAACCCGGAAACAGGCCACGAGCAGATGGCCGGGCTGAACTTCACGCACGGCATCGCCCAGGCCTTGTGGGCCGGCAAGCTCTTCCACATCGACCTCAACGGCCAACGCGGCATCAAGTACGACCAAGACCTCGTTTTCGGCCACGGAGACCTCACCAGCGCCTTCTTCACGGTGGACCTGCTGGAGAACGGCTTCCCCAACGGCGGCCCCACGTACGACGGCCCGCGCCACTTCGACTACAAGCCGTCCCGCACAGATGGTTACGACGGCGTGTGGGAATCAGCCAAGTCCAACATGTCCATGTACCTCCTGCTGAAGGAACGCGCCCTTGCTTTCCGCGCAGACCCGGATGTCCAGGAAGCACTCGCTACCTCAGGCGTGTTCGAACTGGGTGAGTCAACGCTGAACGCCGGAGAGACCACTGCGGACCTGCTGGCTGATGCCACCGCCTTCGACACGTTCGACGCCGATCAGGCCGCCGAGCGCTCGTTTGCCTTCGTCCGCCTCAACCAGCTGGCCATCGAGCACCTGCTCGGCGCCCGCTAGGTCACCCCACCCACCGCAATACCGCCGCCGGGCGCAAGGATTTCAGCTTCCTTGCCAGCCCGGCGGCGGTTCCCTTAAGGAACAAACACATGCCTCTCGTAGCCGGGATCGACAGCTCCACCCAGTCCTGCAAAGTGGTCATCCGGGATTCAGTCACAGGCGCCTTGGTGCGTCAGGGCCGGGCATCCCACCCTGAAGGCACGGAAGTCCACCCCGAGCACTGGTGGTCGGCCCTGCAGGAAGCGATCACAGAAGCAGGCGGTTTGGAAGACGTGCATGCCGTATCCGTCGGGGGCCAGCAGCACGGCATGGTGTGCCTTGACGAATCGGGAGAGGTTGTTCGACCTGCCCTGTTGTGGAACGACACGCGCTCCGCCCAAGACGCAGAGGATCTCATCCTCGAAGCCGGCAATGGCGATGCCACCGCCGGAGCCTCCTACTGGGCATCGACCACCGGAACAGTGCCCGTAGCATCATTGACCGCCAGCAAACTCCGGTGGCTAGCGCGGAACGAACCCGCGAACGCCCAACGGACCGCAGCTGTGTGCCTACCCCACGATTGGCTGTCCTGGCGCCTGGCTGGCCACGGCCCCGGAAGTGGGTTGGCCTCCCTGGAGCTCCTCCGCACGGACCGCTCGGACGCTTCCGGCACGGGCTACTTCTCGGCCTCCAGTGGCGAGTACCTGCCGGAGGTCCTCAAAGACACCCTTGGCCACGTCCCCGTGCTGCCGGCCGTCGTCGGGCCCTTGGAAACTGCCGGCAAAACGCCCGGCGGGGCACTCATCGGTCCAGGCGCGGGAGACAACGCTGCAGCGGGGCTTGGCGTGAATGCTGCAGTAGGGGACGTCGTCATATCAATCGGAACATCCGGGACGGTCTTCGCGGTTTCAGATGTTCCGGCGCTGGATGCAAGCGGGCTCGTGGCTGGCTTCGCGGACGCTACGGGCAACTACCTGCCGTTGGCCTGCACACTGAATGCGACGCGAATCTTCGACGCCACAGCTGCACTGTTGGGCGTGACCCTCACGGAACTCGGAGACCTGGCCCTGGCTGCTCCGGAGGGCGCTGAAGGGCTGACCCTTATCCCGTACTTCGAGGGCGAACGAACCCCTAACCTGCCCGATGCCACCGGTTCGCTCCACGGCATCACGGTTTCCAATTACACACCTGCCAACATGGCACGGGCGGCCATAGAGGGCGTGCTGTGTTCCTTGGCGGACGGGCTGGCCGCATTACAAGCACAAGGCGTCTCCGCCCAGCGCATCATACTGGTGGGCGGCGGTGCGCAATCACCCGCGGTTCAGCAGATCGCGGCCGCAACCTTTGGCGTACAGGTTTTCGTCCCCAAACCCGGAGAGTACGTGGCGGACGGGGCAGCCCGTCAAGCGGCAGGCGTTCTCACAGGAAAACTGCCGTCATGGCCCCTTGAAGGAATCGATGTACAGCACCCACATAAGGCCGGGGCTCCGGAGTTTCTTACGAGGTACCGCCATTACGCCGCCAAGGCGGCCAAGGGCTGATCAACTTAGCCGGTGCTCTATCGTGACAGAGTGAGCACTGAACAATCCGCATCCACCCGGCCTCCCGTCATGGAGGACGTTGCCCGCGTGGCAGGTGTCTCCCACCAGACCGTATCCCGGGTGCTGAACAACCACCCCAACGTGAGCTCAAAGACCCGCGAGCGCGTGGAACAAGCCATCACTGAACTGGGGTACCGTCGGAACACCGCCGCCCGAAGCCTGGTCACACGGCGTTCGCAGACCATCGGGGTGCTCGGCAGCGAAATGGCACAGTACGGGCCGTCCCACACGCTGCTCGGGGTCCAACAGGCGGCACGGGAAGCCGGCTACTTCGTGAGCGTTGCCGGGCTGCGGGAAGTAACCCCGGAGACCATCAAGGACGCCATGGCGCACTTCATGGACCAAGGCGTCGACGGGATCGTAGTGACCGTGCCGCACCCGGGGACTTTTGAGGTCCTCAAAGACATCACCGCTCAAGTGCCCTTGGTTGCTGTTGGATCCACCGGTGATGAACACCTCACGGGTGCCACCGTTGACCAGCGGCAAGGTGCGCGGCTCGCCGTCGAGCATCTTTTGAAACTAGGGCACCAGCGGATCGGGCACCTGTCCGGGCCCGCCGACTGGATTGACACCGCTGCGCGCATCGAAGGGTGGCATGACGCGTTGAGCGAGGCCGGAATTGAGCCTGCCATTCTCATTGAGGGCGACTGGAGTGCCGAATGCGGGTACCGCGAAGGCTTGAAAATCGCGGCCGATCGGTCCGTGACAGCTCTTTTCGTAGCAAATGACCAGATGGCTCTTGGGGTCCTCCGGGCGTTCAATGAGCTAGGCGTCCAAGTGCCGGAGGACATCAGCGTGGTGGGCTTCGACGACCAACCGGAATCGGCCTATTTCATACCGCCGCTCACCACAGTGGCACAGGACTTCGAGGAGCTCGGCCGGCGCTGCATCGGCTTGCTGTTGGATCGGCTGGAGAGCGGCTCAACCGGCACGCCTGCCACGGTAGCGCCGCGGCTGGTTGTTCGCTCCACCACGGCTCCCGCCCCCAACTGAGTAGCAGCACGTGCCGTTATGAGTGCTCAAAACGGCATCTATTGCGAGCTACTTGGGTGCGGCAGCGGCTGACCCCGTCGTAAGAAGCCCGTTCCAGGCGTCCTGCTCTTGACATCAAAGTTGTGAGCGCTAACAATTGCATCAGACCTTCTTCAGTTTTCCACCCCGACCCCCGGCAATGAGGCCTTGGCCAGCCGGATGGAGACCCCATGAATACTTCTGAAAACCTCCCGCTCGACCAACAGTTCGTCATTGGCGTGGACTACGGCACATTGTCCGGACGCGCCGTCGTCGTACGCGTATCGGACGGCGCCGAACTTGGCAGCGGCGTGTTCGAATACCCGCACGCCGTCGTGACGGAAAAGCTGCCGGGCAGCGGAAAGCGGCTCCCCGCTGACTGGGCTCTCCAGGTGCCCAACGACTACCGCGACGTCCTTCGCAATGCCGTACCGGCCGCCGTCGCTGACGCCGGCATCAACCCGGAGCATGTGGTGGGCATTGCCACTGACTTCACCGCTTGCACCATGGTTCCGACGACGGCCGACGGCACGCCGCTGAACGAACTGGAGCGCTTCGCCGACCGGCCGCACGCTTTCGTGAAACTCTGGCGTCACCACGCTGCGCAGCCGCAGGCCGACCGCATCAACAAGCTGGCCGAAGAACGCGGCGAGTCCTGGCTTCCCCGCTACGGCGGCCTGATCTCCTCCGAGTGGGAGTTTGCCAAGGGATTGCAGCTCCTTGAAGAGGATCCGGAAGTTTATGGCGCCATGGATCACTGGGTTGAGGCCGCCGACTGGATTGTTTGGCAGCTCTGCGGCAGCTATGTCCGCAACGCCTGCACCGCCGGATACAAAGGCATCTACCAGGACGGAAAGTACCCCACGGAGGACTTCCTGGCAGCGCTCAACCCGGAGTTCAAGGGCTTCGTGTCCGAAAAACTGGAACACACCATCGGCCGTTTGGGCGACGCCGCCGGTTACCTCACTGAGGAAGCCGCCGCGTGGACCGGGCTTCCGGCAGGAATCGCTGTGGCGGTAGGCAATGTTGATGCCCACGTCAGCGCACCGGCCGCGAACGCTGTTGAACCCGGGCAGCTCGTAGCCATCATGGGCACCTCCACCTGCCACGTCATGAACGGCGACGTCCTCCGGGAAGTCCCCGGCATGTGCGGAGTAGTGGACGGCGGCATTGTTGACGGGCTGTGGGGTTACGAAGCCGGGCAGTCCGGGGTAGGCGACATCTTCGGTTGGTTCACCAAGAACGGGGTCCCTCCGGAGTACCACCAGGCTGCCAAAGACAAAGGCCTAGGTATCCACGAGTACCTCACCGAGCTCGCAGAGAAACAGGCCATCGGCGAGCACGGGCTGATCGCTTTGGACTGGCACTCAGGCAACCGCTCAGTGCTGGTTGACCACGAACTTTCAGGCGTGGTGGTGGGCCAAACGTTGGCCACCAAGCCCGAGGACACTTACCGGGCACTGCTGGAAGCCACGGCATTCGGAACCCGCACCATTGTGGATGCATTCCGCGATTCCGGTGTTCCCGTTAAGGAATTCATTGTGGCGGGCGGGCTTCTGAAGAACAAGTTCCTGATGCAGGTCTACGCCGACATCACCGGACTGCAGCTCTCCACCATCGGATCCGAACAGGGTCCTGCGTTGGGCTCTGCCATCCACGCCGCTGTTGCTGCAGGTAAATACAAGGACATCCGTGAAGCCGCCGCCTCCATGGCCGCTGCTCCCGGCGCCGTCTACACTCCCATCCCGGAAAACGTGGCCGCCTACGAGGTCCTCTTCCAGGAATACAAGGCACTGCACGACTACTTCGGACGCGGAACCAACAATGTCATGCACCGCCTTAAGGCCATCCAACGCGCCGCGATTCAAGGCTCAGGACAGCAAGGATCAGCAAACGGGGCCACCGTCCTGGAAGGAGCCTCAGCATGAGCGCGCTCTTGGAATCCATCGCGAAGGTCCGCCGGGAAGTCTGCGATCTTCACGCCGAACTGACCCGCTACGAACTGGTGGTGTGGACCGCCGGCAACGTCTCGGGCCGCATCCCCGGGCACGATCTCATGGTGATCAAGCCGTCGGGGGTTTCCTATGATGACCTCACCCCCGAGCTCATGGTGGTCACCGATCTTTATGGCACACCTGTGCGGGGAATGAACACGGGCAGCGCCGGCACCGTGGACTGGGGCAACCCGGACCTCTCGCCCTCCTCTGATACGGCAGCGCACGCATACGTCTACCGGCATATGCCAGAGGTAGGCGGTGTGGTCCACACTCATTCAACGTACGCAACGGCCTGGGCTGCCCGTGGAGAAGAAATCCCCTGCGTCCTGACCATGATGGGCGATGAATTCGGCGGATCGATTCCCGTGGGACCGTTCGCCCTGATCGGCGACGACTCCATCGGCCAGGGCATCGTGGAGACCCTCAAGAACTCCAACTCGCCGGCGGTACTCATGCAGAACCACGGCCCCTTCACCATCGGCAAGGACGCCCGCAGCGCAGTCAAAGCGGCCGTGATGTGTGAGGAAGTGGCAAGGACAGTCCACATCTCCCGCCAGCTCGGCGAACCGCGGCCAATTGACCCAAGCAAAATTGAGTCCCTGTACCACCGGTATCAGAACGTTTACGGCCGCTAACGCGGACAGCCCGGCCGTTACGCCGGACAACCTCGCCGCTACCGCGGCCCACCAGAAGCCACTCGAAACTCAAAGCACCTCAGGAGCCACCAAAATGCCCAGCGCCAACAGCACTTCCGCCAACAACACTTCCCTGGGGCAGTACGAGGTCTGGTTCCTCACCGGCAGCCAGCACCTCTACGGGGAGGACGTCCTCAAGCAGGTGGCAGCGCAGTCGCAGGAGATTGCCAACGTCCTCAACGCCAGCAGCGACGTCCCGGTGAAGCTTGTGTGGAAGCCGGTCCTCACCGATTCAGACGCGATCCGCCGCACCGCGTTGGAAGCAAACTCTGACGATTCGGTAATTGGCGTCACCGCCTGGATGCACACGTTCAGCCCCGCCAAGATGTGGATCCAGGGCCTTGACGCGCTGCGTAAGCCCCTGCTTCACCTGCACACCCAGGCCAACAGGGACCTGCCGTGGGCTGACATCGATTTCGATTTCATGAACCTCAATCAGGCAGCCCACGGAGACCGGGAGTTCGGGTACATCCAGTCGCGCCTCGGCGTGCCGCGGAAGACCGTCGTCGGGCATGTTTCCAATCCCGAGGTGGCCCGCCAGGTGGGCGCGTGGCAGCGTGCCTCGGCTGGTTGGGCCGCCATCCGCACGCTGAAATTGACCCGTTTCGGCGACAACATGCGCAACGTTGCCGTCACGGAAGGTGACAAGACCGAAGCAGAGCTTCGTTTCGGCGTCTCGGTGAACACCTGGTCCGTCAACGAACTCGCCGACGCTGTTCATGCCTCGGCAGAGTCCGACGTCGATGCCCTGGTAGCCGAATATGAGCGCCTTTACGAGGTGGCTGACGAGCTGAAGGCCGACGGCGCCCGCCACGAGTCGCTGCGGTACAGCGCCAAGATCGAGCTGGGTCTTCGCAGCTTCCTTGAAGCCAACGGTTCCGCAGCCTTCACCACGTCCTTTGAGGACTTGGGCGCTCTGCGTCAACTGCCGGGCATGGCCGTCCAACGTCTCATGGCTGATGGTTATGGCTTCGGTGCCGAGGGTGACTGGAAGACCGCCATCCTGGTTCGCGCCGCCAAGGTGATGGGCGGGGACCTGCCCGGTGGCGCCTCGCTGATGGAGGACTACACGTACCACCTGGAACCGGGCAGCGAGAAAATCCTCGGCGCACACATGCTGGAGGTCTGCCCATCACTGACCGCCAAAAAGCCCCGCGTAGAGATCCACCCGCTGGGCATTGGTGGCAAGGAAGACCCCGTCCGCATGGTGTTCGACACCGACGCAGGCCCGGGAATCGTGGTGGCGCTATCCGATATGCGTGATCGTTTCCGCCTGGTAGCCAACGTGGTGGACGTCGTCGATCTCGACCAGCCGCTCCCCAACCTTCCCGTGGCCCGCGCGCTCTGGGAGCCGAAGCCCAACTTCGCCACTTCCGCCGCCGCATGGCTCACCGCCGGCGCCGCACACCACACGGTATTGTCCACGCAGGTGGGCCTTGAAGTGTTCGAGGATTTCGCCGAAATCGCCAAGACGGAACTCCTCACCATCGACGAAGGCACCACCATCAAACAGTTCAAGAAGGAACTCAACTGGAACGCCGCGTACTACAAACTGGCCGGCGGCCTGTGAGCACCGAATTCACGCTGAGTGCGGGCGGTTACACAGCCGTTGTGACCGCCCGGGCAGCCGCGCTGCGCGTCCTGCAGTTTGAGGGCAGGGACCTCGTTGTCCCGTTTCCGGAGGGCGGTCCCATCCCGGATTACCGCGGCATCATCGCTGCGCCGTGGCCCAACAGGATCGCTGATGGCACGTACAGTTTCGATGGCGTCGAGCATCGCGTGCCCCTCAACGAACCGGAGCGGGGAACCGCCCTGCACGGCCTTGCCTTCCCGCTTGATTGGGCCTTGAAAGAGTCCGACGCCGGGTCCCTGACCTTGACGTGTACGGTGGGGCCCACGGCGGGATACCCGTTCGTGTTGGAGCTTACGGCCCGGTTCACGCTGGATCAGGCCGGCCTGCATACCTCCGTGACTGCCCGGAACGCCGCCGAGGTGGCCGCTCCGTATGGCGTGTGCCCGCACCCGTATCTCGTGGCCGGACCCTCGCCACTGAACGAGTGGGTCCTGGAGTTTTCCGCAGACTCTTTCCTGGAGGTCACGCCGGATCGGCTGCTGCCCGTCGGCTTGAGGCCTCTGGACGGCCACGACTTCGACTTCCGTTCGCCGCGCGCCATCGGCAGCACCGAGATCGATCACGCCTTCACAGGAATAGGGTTCGACGGCGGTCTGGCGCGGTTGTCGTTACGCGACCCGGCGGGCACCGCCGTCGGAAGCTCCGGCGTCGGGATGTCCTGGGACGAAAGCTGCCCATGGCTGCAGATCCATACTGCTGACAAACCGGCACCCATTCCCGGCCGGATCGGCCTGGCTGTGGAGCCCATGACCTGCCCGCCGGATGCCTTCAACAGCGGCACGGACTTGATCCGGCTGGAACCGGGCGCCCAGCACACTGCGTCCTGGAGCATCTACGCCCTGTAGTCACCCAACCGCTGTAGTCACCCAACTGGGGGACAGCAAACGCTCCACTGAGCACTCAGTAGAGCAAGTGCTGTCCCCTACTTGGGTGCGCGGGGGCTAACTGTCAGAGCCCGCAGTGCTTTGGCGCACCACGAGTTCGGGGGTGAACACCACGGACCGGTGCTTGGTTCCGCCGCTCTCCTGTTCCTCGGCAAGCAACTCGATGGCCGTCCGCCCCAGAGCCTCGGTGGGCTGGCGGATGGAAGACAAGGGGACCACTGCGGAGACGGCGAAGTCGATGTCGTCGTAGCCGATCAGCGCGATGTCCTCCGGAATCTTCACGGTCCGGAGCATGGTCAGCGACTGCATGACACCCAGCGCCAAGAGATCGTTGGAGCAGAATACTGCTTCGGGCCGAAGCTCCGGGGCGCGCTCCACCAGGCTGTTGCCTACCTGCCGTCCTGCCAATACGGTCTGACCGGCGGAGTCCAGCACTTCAACACTGGCTCCTGACACCTCGGACGCAGCCCGCTGCGCGCCCTTGAGTCGGCTGGCCACCTGGCGGATGGAGGGCGTACCAACAAAAGCCAGACGACGGCGGCCCAGGTCCAGGAGGTGCTTGGCGGCCAGATACCCCCCTTCCTGGTCATCCACGGAGACGGAGCTGCAGCGATCGGTGTCCGCAAGTTCGTCCACCAGAACGGTGGGCACACCGCGTTCGCGCAAAGTATCGATCCGCTCCCCCACGTCACCCACGGGAGAGATCAGCAGCCCTTGGACGCGCTGTTCCTGGAAGAGGTCCATGTAATGGGCTTCGCGCGAGGCATCCTGCCCACTGTCCCCCACCAGCACCACGGATCCCAGCGCCGTGGCAGCGTCCTCTGCGGCACGGGCTACCGAGGAGAAGAAGGGGTTTCCAACGTCCAGCACAATCAGGCCGATGGTCCGGCTCTGGCCTGCTCGCAGTTGACGGGCGGCATCGTTGCGGACGAAGCCAAGTTCAGCGATGGATTTCAGGACGCGTTCCTTGGTCCTCTGCGAAACCCGGTCCGGGTAATTCAGCACATTGGAAACGGTTCCCACTGCTACCTGGGCGTGGATGGCAACGTCTTTGATGCTGGCTGTCTGGGACATGCTTTCCGATCTCCGCTGGCTGACGTCATTGTGTTTGGAAACGCCTTGACACCCTCCCGTTCACGAGGGTAATTTGAATCGTAACAAATGAAACGATTCAAAGACGAGTGACCCTGGAGAACCGCACATGAGGGTTTGTTTCCGCTCTTCAGTCCAGCCGGAACTGATGAACGAGTACAAGCGGCGCCACGCCGCGGTATGGCCGGAGATGCTGTCCGCACTGAAGAACGCCGGGTGGAACAACTACTCCCTGTTCCTCGCTCCGGATGGTCAACTCATCGGCTATTTGGAATGCGAAGACTACGAGGCAGCCCAGGCCCGCATGGCACTCACGGACGTCAATGCCCGCTGGCAGGCTGAGATGGCAACCTTGTTCGCCAACAGTGACCTCCCTCCGGACCAAGGCTTCGAAGTCGTCGAGGAAGTTTTCAACCTCGAAGACCAACTTGCTGCTGCCGAAATCGTCACAGGTGCAGCCGCCGCCACACACATAGATATAGACCCAGCCAAGCAAAAGGAACAAGCATGAACACCACAGAATCGGCCCTGAGCCGTCTGGGAGAACTGGCCATTGAAGTGCCGTCCTGGGCCTACGGAAACTCCGGGACCCGGTTCAAGGTCTTCGGCACTCCGGGCACTCCGCGCACCGTCCAGGAAAAGATCGCCGACGCCGCCAAGGTCCACGAGCTCACCGGTTTGGCTCCCACCGTGGCACTGCACATTCCGTGGGACAAAGTGGACGACTACGCAGCACTGCGCGAGTACGCCGCAGGGCTTGGCGTTGGCCTGGGCACCATCAACTCCAATACTTTCCAGGATGACGAGTACAAGTTCGGCTCCCTCACCTCGTCCAGCGAGTCCGTGCGCCGCCGGGCCATCGATCATCACCTGGAGTGCGTTGAGATCATGCACGCCACGGGTTCCAAGGACCTGAAGATCTGGCTGGCTGACGGCACCAACTACCCTGGCCAGGACGATATCCGCGGCCGCCAGGACCGCCTCGCGGAGTCCCTGCAGGAGATCTACGCAGGCCTCGGTGACGAGCAGCGGCTAGTCCTGGAGTACAAGTTCTTCGAGCCGGCTTTCTATCACACCGATGTTCCGGACTGGGGTACCTCCTACGCGCAGACCCTGGCCCTGGGTGAGAAGGCGTTCGTCTGCCTGGACACCGGCCACCACGCGCCGGGTACCAACATCGAGTTCATCGTCATGCAGCTCCTGCGCCTGGGCAAGCTCGGCTCCTTTGACTTCAACTCCCGCTTCTACGCCGATGATGACCTGATTGTTGGCGCGGCTGATCCGTTCCAGCTGTTCCGCATCATGCACGAGGTCATCCGAGGCGGCGGTTTCGGCAAGGACTCAGGCGTCGCGCTGATGCTGGACCAGTGCCACAACCTCGAAGAGAAGATCCCGGGCCAGATCCGCTCGGTGCTTAACGTCCAGGAAATGACGGCCCGCGCGCTCCTCGTAGACACGGCAGCACTGTCCGAAGCCCAGCGTGCCGGCGATGTCCTGGCCGCCAACGGCATCTTCAACGATGCCTTCTACACTGACGTCCGCCCGGTCCTGGCCGAGTGGCGCGAATCCCGCGGCCTGCCCGCCGATCCGATGGCCGCCTACAAGGCCAGCGGATACCAGAAGAAGATCAACGAGGACCGCGCAGGCGGCCAGCAAGCCGGATGGGGCGCTTAGAAATGACAAACACAGCCAATGAGGCCGTTCGGCAACTGATTTCCCGTTCCAACCGCCTCGGCGCGGACAAGCGGAACACCAACTTCGCCGGCGGCAACACCTCCGCCAAAGGCATCGAAAAGGACCCTGTAACGGGCCAGGACGTTGAACTCCTCTGGGTAAAGGGCTCCGGCGGCGACCTCGGCACGCTGAAAGCTGAGAACCTTGCTGTTCTCCGGCTGGACCGGCTGCAGGCACTGAAGTCCGTTTACCCCGGCGTCGAGCGTGAAGACGAAATGGTGGCCGCGTTCGATTACTGCCTCCACGGCAAGGGCGGCGCCGCGCCGTCGATCGATACCGCCATGCACGGCCTCGTTGACGCTGCCCACGTTGACCACCTGCACCCGGACTCCGGCATCGCCATTGCGACGGCGGTTGACGGCGAAGCACTGACCTCCAAGGTGTTCGGGGACAAAGTGGTCTGGGTTCCGTGGCGTCGTCCCGGCTTCCAGCTGGGCTTGGACATTGCTGCAATCAAAGAAGCCAACCCGCAGGCCATCGGCACCATCCTGGGTGGCCACGGCATCACCGCTTGGGGTGCCACCAGCGAAGAAGCCGAGGCCAACTCGCTCTGGATCATTGACCAAGCCGAGAATTACATCAAGGAAAACGGCAAGTCCGAGCCTTTCGGTGCCAAACTCCCCGGCTACGGCGCACTCCCTGAGGCTGAGCGCAAAGCCAAGGCAGCCGCCCTCGCTCCCGTGATCCGCGGCCTGGCTTCCACGGACAAGCCGCAGCTGGGGCACTTCAGTGATGACGCCGGCGTGCTTGAATTCCTTGCCGCCGAAGAGCACCCGCGCCTCGGCGCACTGGGCACTTCCTGCCCGGACCACTTCCTGCGCACCAAGGTCAAGCCGCTGGTCCTGGACCTCCCGGCTGACGCCACGATCGAGGAATCGGTGGAACGCCTGAAGGAACTGCACGCCGCCTACCGCGAGGACTACCAGGCGTACTACGACCGGCACGCCGACGCCGATTCACCCGCCTTGCGCGGCGCGGACCCGGCAATCGTGCTGGTCCCGGGTGTGGGCATGTTCTCCTTCGGCAAGGACAAGCAGACCGCCCGCGTGGCCGGCGAGTTCTACCTCAACGCCATCAATGTGATGCGCGGCGCCGAGGCCATTTCCACCTACGCCCCGATCGAGGAATCCGAGAAATTCCGCATCGAGTACTGGGCATTGGAAGAAGCCAAGCTCGCCCGCATGCCCAAGCCCAAGTCCCACGCCACCCGCATCGCGCTGGTGACCGGTGCGGCGTCGGGCATCGGCAAGGCGATCGCCACCCGTTTGGCATCCGACGGCGCCTGCGTGGTGATTGCCGACCTGAACCTTGAGAATGCGCAAAAGGTAGCCGAGGAACTGGGCGGTTCCGACGTCGCCATCGGCGTGCAGGCCGACGTGACCGACGAAGTCCAGATCGCAGCCGCAATCCAAGAGGCCGTGCTGGCGTTCGGCGGACTGGACCTGGTGGTCAACAATGCCGGCCTGTCCATCTCCAAGCCGTTGCTGGAAACCACTGAAAAGGACTGGGACCTGCAGCACAACGTCATGGCCAAGGGCTCGTTCCTGGTGTCCAAGGCCGCTGCCAAGGTGATGATCGATCAGGGCATGGGCGGTGACATCATTTACATCTCCTCCAAGAACTCCGTGTTCGCCGGACCGAACAACATCGCATACTCGGCCACCAAGGCAGACCAGGCACACCAGGTCCGCCTGCTCGCCGCCGAATTGGGCGAGCACGGGGTCCGTGTCAACGGCATCAACCCCGACGGCGTGGTCCGCGGCTCCGGCATCTTCGCCGGCGGCTGGGGCGCGAAGCGCGCAGCGGTGTACGGCGTGGACGAGCAGGAACTGGGCAAGTACTACGCCCAGCGCACACTCCTCAAGCGCGAAGTCCTCCCGGAACATGTGGCCAACGCCGCCGCCGTGCTCACCAGCAACGAGCTCTCGCACACCACCGGTCTCCACATCCCCGTGGACGCCGGCGTCGCGGCAGCTTTCCTCCGCTAGGACCGACAGTGAATTACGGAACCACAGCGGGCACCGCCCCGGCACACGCCGGGGCGGTGTCCGCTCACAACACAGTGTTTGCCGCAATCGACATCGGCGCGTCCTCCGGCCGCGTCATGCTGGGCCGCGTCTCTCCCTCCACAGGCGTGTCCCTCGAGACCATCCACCGCTTCCCCAACGGCGTCATAGAGCTCGACGGCGGCCTCCACTGGGATTTCAAGGCACTGTTCGCTGAGGTACTCAAGGGCTTGGCGGCTG
Source organism: Arthrobacter sp. 9V (assembly GCF_902506065.1). Classification (GTDB taxonomy): domain Bacteria; phylum Actinomycetota; class Actinomycetes; order Actinomycetales; family Micrococcaceae; genus Arthrobacter. Next base: position 376,256 of record NZ_LR732912.1, on the reverse strand, counting down.
CCGCCTCCGCGGCGCGTAAAAACGGCGAGCGGATCATGAGCATTGGCATCGACACCTGGGCCGTGGACTACGGATTGGTGAACGACGCCGGTGAACTCACCTCGGTGCCGTTCAGCTACCGGGACGAGCGCAGCCGGGCCACCGTGGAGCGGGTCCATGCGGTTGTTTCTCCCGAGAAGCTCTACGCTGCCACGGGCCTGCAGTACCTGCAGTTCAACACGATTTACCAGCTGGCGGCGGAACCGAACCTGGGCGGGGTGCAGGCTCTCCTCATCCCGGATCTGATCGCGTTCCTACTCACCGGTGTTCGCCGCACCGAGGCCACCAATGCCTCCACCACCGGGCTCTTCGACGCCGTGGCGGGCCAGTGGGCCACGGACTTTCTGGATGCACTGGGGCTCCCCAGGGACATCTTCCCGCCGCTCATTCAGCCCGGTGAGACCGTGGGCACACTGCTGCCTGGCATTGTGGAACAGACGGGCCTGCCCGCGGACACCACTGTGGTGGCTGTGGGTTCACACGACACTGCTTCAGCCGTGGCAGCAGTTCCCGCTGCTCAGGACGATTTTGCGTACATCTCCTCAGGGACCTGGTCCTTGGTGGGCGTGGAATTGAACGCTCCGGTGCTGAGCGAAGCCAGCCGCAAGGCCAACTTCACCAATGAGCGGGGAGTGGACGGCACCATCCGGTACCTGCGCAACGTCGGTGGCTTGTGGTTGTTGAGCGAATGCCAGCGTGCGTGGGCCGCCCAGGGATTCACCCAGTCGCTGCCAGCGTTGCTGGACTCAGCCGCTGCGCTTCCTGCCGGAGGTCCACAGATCAACGCGGACGATCCTGCTTTCACAGCCCCTGACAACATGCCGGACCGTATCCGCGCCGCCGTGCGCAACACCGGTGCGGTGCTCCCGGACCGGCCTGCCGCCGTCGTGCGTTGCATCATGGACAGCCTCGCTGCCGGGTATGCCCGGACGCTGGCCGATGCTGAGCGGCTGACTGGCGGCAGTACCAGCGTGGTGCACATTGTGGGCGGCGGTTCGCAAAACCGGCTCCTCTGCCAGCTCACGGCCTACGCCACCGGCAAGGCCGTGATCGCCGGACCTGTGGAAGCGACTGCGCAAGGCAATGTCCTGGTGCAGGCCCGCGCGGCGGGGATAGTGGCCGGCGGGCTGGCCGAGCTGCGTGAACTCGTCATGGCAGGAACCAGGTTGGAGCGCTACGAGCCGGCCCATGAGGTCAGCGGCGTACCTTCCTGACCCTCTTTGGCAAAGGGATGGCCGCGAAACAACCTGCAGCGGTTGCTTTGCGGCCATCCTGCCGTCAATCAAGGTCGGGAAGCCACACGGTCATCGGCGCTAACAACGCGAACGTCTGGTACGTCACAGCGCCGGATGAGGGTGCCGCGCTAAACTGATCGCATTATGATCCGCACAATGTTCAAGTCCAAGATCCACCGCGCAACGGTGACCCACGCCGACCTCCACTACGTCGGCTCGGTCACTGTAGACCTGGACCTCCTGGACGCGGCCGACATCCTTCCCGGCGAGCTCGTCTCCATTGTGGACGTCACCAACGGCGCCCGGCTGGAGACGTACACCATTGCCGGCGAGCGCGGTTCGGGCGTGATCGGGATCAACGGCGCGGCGGCCCACATGGTCCACGTTGGAGACACCGTCATCCTCATCACCTACGCGGAGATGACCACGGAAGAGGCCCGCACGTACGAGCCCCGCGTTGTCCACGTGGGCAAGGACAACAAGATCCTGCAGCTCGGCAACGACCCCGCCGAGGGCCACACTCCAGGGCTCATGCGCCCTCCGCACGCGCTGAACAACGCAGCACACCTCAGCTAACGCTTCAGCTCCGGCTCCACAACGAACGTTCGACGTCGGCACTTAGGTGAGTGCCGACGTCGAACGCGTTTTCGGACTGTTTCAGGACAGGACGGGAGCCTGGAGGCGCGCACCCGCGTCGTTTCGGAGTGCGGATGCTGTTTCGCGGGCAGCATCGAGGCCGCTCTCGATGGCCCCGTCAATGAACCCTCCCCATCCGTTGGCGATGTCAGATCCTGCCAGGCGAATTCTTCCCTCCGGCTGCTGGAGTTCGGCCAGGTACCGGGTGAGGTACCCCGTGTAGTGCATGGGCCACGTGGACCGAGCATATTCATCCGCCACCCAGTCATGTCCGGCGACCTCAAGCACCTTCAAACCGGGGACTATGGCATCAAGATGCCCTTGTGCAGCGGCAACGTCGGCTACATCCACGGCCCCGGCATCGGGACCGAAGCACACAAGGGTGGTGGTGTCCTGATCGATGTACTCGGCTTGGACGAAGTTCAGGGCCGCTGTCTCGGGTCCGAACGCGACGAACCTTTCCTGCCGGCCTTCCACTTTGATCCACAACTTTGCGCCGCGGCCCGCCTGTCCCCTGCCTGCCGCCTCCCTTTTGCCCGGCGACAATTCGGGTTGAATGTCGATGTCGTTGAGCACGCTGAGAGGAAGCGCAAGAATGACCTGGCGGGCCTTGTACTGTTTGCCCGTTTTTGTTGTCACGAGCACTCCCCCGTCATCTTGCTCAATGGCAGCCACTGGCTGATTCAGCCGCAGCTCTGCCGTTGAGTCCGCAAGGATCGCCTCGGCGAAGCGGCGGGTGCCGCCGTCGATCTTGAAGCTGGCGCAGGCCTCGAACATCAGCTGCCAGTCACCACTGGCCACTGCGCACCAGCGCAACGCCTGGGTGTAGGCCGCCTGGCCCAGCCTGCCGTTGAAATTCAGGGTCCAGAAAGATCTCATGAGCTGACGCTGATCTTCCGGGAGGTTCAACTGGTCAATAGCATCCGAAAGTGTGAGCTCGTCAATGTCGGCCACTGCCGGGTTATTCAGAGGTGACCACGGAAGGGGAAAGTAGTGCCGGGCCGCAGCCAGGAGCATGCGATTCGGGCCGTCAAGCAATTCCAGCAAACTTTCGGCACTGCCTTCATGCCTCTGTCCTGCAACGGTCCAGAAGGCCTTGGTGAACTCCGGCCCCGGCAACGCCTTGATCCCGTAGCGCCCCATCTCCGCCCAGACGTACGGCTGGGTCCAGTGCACCCAGGTGCCACCGAGTTCCAGGTCCCGGCCCAGGTGCTCTGCGAGGTGGGTTCGGCCCGCGATGCGGTCCTTCGCCTCGAGCAAGATGGTGGAGTGTCCGCTGCGGGACAGTTCCCTTGCTGCGGTGAGCCCGGCAAAGCCAGCGCCGATAACGACGACGTCGGAGGTTTCCACTTGTCCGTTCCTCAGCTGTAGACGAAGAATTCGATGGTGGGTTCCAGGACACTCCAGCGGGTCATTGCCCCCTTGGACAGTGAAGCCATGGAACCTTCCCTCAGCTCAAGGGTGCTCCCGCCTTTGACCTCAATGCGGAGCCTGCCGGAGATGATGTAAATGGTTTCATCCTGGTCAATCGGCAGGTCGAACGGTTCAGGCGCTTCCTCGGGCGTGACTTTCCAGATGCCGCCGCTGAGCGTCTCGTTTCCGTTGTCTCCGGGGCGGCGAAGCCATTGAACGGTGCCGAGCGCAAACGGTTCAAACGCTGCGTGGTCAAGGTGGGCATGGAAGACCTGGGACATGGGATTGCTCCTCTGGTGTGGATTGCGGAGGTGGGCCTCCACTCAGTGTTTTTGGGTGTCAGTGCTTGTGGGTGTCAGTGGGGTAGCTCGTGGTGTTCAAGACACTGAGCCTGGAGTTGAACGGCAAAGTGACGGGTTCCGCGGCAGGATTGTCCCAACCAAACATCCGGCCGATGGAGCGCTGCTCGCGGAGGTCGATCAGCAGCACTGCTTCAACGGTCATCACCTGTTCGGTCCAGAAGAAGATGTACAGGTCCTCCGCCACGGTCCATGTCATGCAGCGGTCTGTATCAGCGAGCCCCGCTTCCCCTCCCCGGACGCAGTGCCACGTGAAAGTTCCTTGGTTCAGGTAAATGTGCTCGTAGGACTCGACGTCGCTGTAACGGTAGAAGATGCGCTTGCCAACGAGGTCCGCGGACCGCTGGTGCACAGCAGCCCGGCCGCTGGCGTTGGAGTGCGTGAAGTCGGTTGTCCCCCGGACCTTGCCGTCCAAGGTGGCAAACCGGGAGACGGCGGTGGTGAGGGCACCGGTGGTTTGGTCCAGGATGATGGTGACATTCTCGGCGTCGGCGCCTTTGCCGTCGTCTTGTCCACGAACAAAATCGATGATGAAGATTCCAGGACGGGCTTCAATGGCCTTGTAAGCAGCGGTCCCGCCGGCAGCGCCCTCGGCCCAGGTGAGCGCAGAGGGAGTGAGGAAGCTGTACTCGATGGGTGTTCCATCGGCTGCCTGAAGGGAAATAGTTGTGGCAGCCAGCGCTGGAGATGCTGGCAAGGTTTGATCTCCGAAGCCGTCCAGCATGGTGGAAACGGGCGGCCATTCTTCCTCGGGGACGTAGTCCTGCAGTTCAGTGGTGGTCATGATGTGGTCCTTTGTTGGCTTGGACGGTTTTCAGTACTTGGACGATTTCAGTGTTTGGACTACATGGTTCAGACAATTTCTGCGGCGTAGTTAATGGCGGGTTTCTGCTTTCCCCGAATCAGGCCTGCCACAAAGATCAGCGGGATCCCGAGGAGGAGCCAACGGGCTACCCCGCCGGCACCGCCAAGCAGGACGTCATAGTTGTCCAAAGTCAGGTAGCCCACCACTACAAACGCCAGGAGGGAAAGTGCGGGTGCGATCACGGTGACCCAGAGGTTGTCCCGGATCCCGGACCTGGCGAAGTACACCAGGACCGCAGCGGAGGTCAGCAACAGGATGGAGATGAAGCCCGCTGTTCCCAGGGCTACAAACCACGCGAAGACTGTGGCGATCGGGTCTGCGCCGGCCAGGAGGAAGGCGCTGATCACTGCCAGGACAACCAGGGAATTGACCAAGCCGGCAAAGGCAGGTGCCCCTGTTGCGGAAACGGAAGACAACTGGGCAGGGAGTGCCCCTGCCCTGCCGAGAGCAAAAAGGTAGCGGGAGAACATGTTGGACAGACCCAGGAGCATCGCGATGAAGCTTGTGACAACCAGTACCTGCATGGCGAGGCTCAGCCACGCCCCGCCGCTGGACTCGGCGAGGTCGAAGATCATCCCGGACGGATTCTCGCTGGCTAGAGCTTGAATCCCATCGATCCCCACGGCTCCGCTGATAGCCCACGTGGACAACATGTAGAAAACGCCGATGAAGGCAATGACAAGGTAGGCCGCCCGCGGGATGGTACGCCGCGGATTCCTGGCTTCTTCGGCAAAGACCACCGTGGCCTCAAAGCTTGTAAAGCAGGCAAAGGCGAACAACAGTGAGATCCCCAGGCCGGGACCAAAAATGTTCTCCCCCGTGAACCCGGCGAACGTGAAGATTCCCAACCCCTTCTGCATGATGAGGGAGACCACAAGCGCTGCCACCACCAGGGTTTCGCCGAGGATGAGCACTCCCAGCACCTTCAAGCTGGCGTCCACGCCCTTCATGGTCAGGAAGGTAATGAGTCCCATGACTACGACGATCCAAAAATAGACCGGCAGGCCAATGCCGGTGAGGCTTTCCACGAGTTGCTGAGCAAAGACACCGAACTGGGACCACAATCCGATCTGCAGGCTGAGATAGGTCAGGATGGCGATTCCTGCGCCACCGGTGGCCCACTTGTTGCCCAAACCCTTGGCGATGTAGGCAACAAATCCGCCCGCATTAGTGATGTGCTGGCTCATTCTTAGGTATCCCACCGAGAACAGGGCCACCAATAGGGCTGCTATCACGTAGATCACCGGAGTTCCGGGGCCACTCGCGGAGAAGATGACGGGGCTGGCTCCCACCACTGCGGCCATGGGGGCGGCCGCTGCGATGGCGAAGAAGGCAATGGCAACAACGCCAAGCTTGTTCGCCCTGAGCCGGACGGCGTTGGCTGAGGGCCTGGAATCCTTGGCACCGGCCATTGTGGGACCGGCACCTTTGCCACCAACCGGGGCCGAGGTCTGATGTGAATCGTTCATGAGGCTGTTCTTTCCAAAATGCACTGGCATCATCGCCACTGCGGAGGGATAGGGGGCCCTGCCGCCCGGGGGACGAGTGTCGGGGGCGGTGAGGCTGAAGCTGCTCTTGGTGGCGGGTGATCCGGGCCACACTCCAAACTATACGTTTGTATAGTTTGAGGTGTCAATGGGTCCGCTCCCCGGATTTCTTGACCGTTAGACTCGCTGTATGAGCCAGGAAGCACGGAAACTGCCCTACGGAGATGGTCGGGATGCCCTGCTGGCTGCCGTGTTGGATGTAGTGGCGGAGAAGGGCCTGCGGGGAGCAACCTACAGATCTGTTGCCACACGCGCCGGCGTCAACCATGCACTGGTCACCCACCATTTCGGCTCCATGGAGGGACTCCTGGCCGCCACCATGGAATGGTCCGTCCAACGGTCCATCGAGGAAACCGGGCTGTCCGGGATCGCTGACTTCGACGGAAACTTCGCCGACACACTGATCGCTACCGTTTCTGCCGAACCCGAATTGCAGTTATTCCAATTCGAGATGATCCTCGAGTCCAGGCGAAACCCCCGGATCCGGGAGATGGTGGAGCGCCTCTACGCCAACTACGTCAGCACCGTGGAAGAGGCCTTGGCGCGGCGGGGGCTGGACACGCGCAACGAAGCCTCCCTCGCCATTTTTGCCGCCCTTGACGGCCTCATGCTTCAATTCCTCACCATCAGCGACCCTGACCGAATCAGGGCCGCAGTGATTCAAGTGGGGCGATTGATATCAGCGCTCGAAGCCACGAACGGAACCGCCCACAATCCTCCTGCTTGTGATGATTCACTTGGATATGACCATGGGCGAACTGCGCAGCGCGATGACCGAGGACCTTGAGGTCGCATATTTCGACAACGGCCCGGCGGACGGAGCAGTTGCGGTACTCCTCCACGGCTTCCCTTACGACGTGCTCAGTTTTGAATCCGTTGCCCACTTACTGGCAGAGCGGGGGATCCGGTCCATAACTCCGTACCTACGCGGCTACGGTGGAACTCGATTCCGTAAGGCCACGACGCTTCGTTCCGGCCAGCAAGCGGCCGTGGGGCAAGATCTGCTCGATCTCATCGATGCCCTCGAATTGCAGCGTCCAGTGGTCGCCGGGTATGACTGGGGCGGCCGGGCGGCCTGCATTGCCGCAGCCGTGCGGCCTCAAGGAATAGCTGGACTGGTGACAGTTGTGGGCTACGCAATCCAGGACATCGCCTCGTCGGTGGAGCCTGCAGCCCCGATGGATGAGTATCGGGACTGGTACCAGTGGTACTTCCACACCGAACGCGGACGCGCCGGCCTCCAGGCAAACCGCGACGAGCTGTGCCGCCTGCTCTGGCAGTTGTGGTCACCGGAATGGGCAGAGAGCGGCGACGCGTTCACTTACAGCAGTCCCAGCCTGCACAACCCCGATTTCGTTGACGTTGCTGTACATTCCTACCGCCATCGCCATGGTGCCACGGCTGGTGACGATCGATTCAATGAGCTCGAAGCATTTCTTGCGAAATCGCCACCCATCCTTGTACCAACCATTTCGCTGGACGCTCTGGCCGACGGGTTCGGGCCGGACGATTCCGAGCGGGATCGGCATCATTTCGCCGGTCCTTTCGAAATCCGCAAGCTACCGGGCATTGGCCACAACGTGCCTCAAGAGGCACCGCAGGCGTTCGCCAACGCTGTCGCCGATCTTCTCCCTCGCTAATTCGCGCCCTTAAACCGGTCCCGCAGCGTGCGTGTCCAAGGTGAATCGAAGTCCCACCGCTCAAGTGCTGCTGCCAGAGAAACCTCGCCGCCATGTTAGAGGCTGAGATGCCGGGTTTCGGTGGTGTTGTCGTTGTAGGTGACTTCGACGGGAACGGCATGGTCGGAGGAGTTTGTCAGTTCAGGGCCGGGGAACCACAAGGCGAATTGACCTTTGGATACGGTGGCCTTGATTCGTTCGCCGGTAGCCCTGATGTAGGTGATGGCGGCAACTTCGGGACCAACTTGACCGGATGCCATTGATAGCGGGTTGTCTGAAATTACACCCGTTCCGAGTTGCGTGGCTCTGACTTCCCTGGCCGATGGTTCCTTCCCTTTTCCGGGGTTTCCAACTGAACCGATGGACCCCTTCTTGAACCACGGGGCGGTGGTGTCCGTGGTGCATGTTGCTTCAAAACCGTGGCCGCCGGTGAGGACAACAGTTGTCCAGGCGCCGCGCTTCTCAGCGATGGCTACCTCTGCTTCGGCCAGGTCATGTAAGTACATACCATTACCTGCTCCTTGACTCGAGCGGAGGCAGTCGGAAACGGCATTGTCACGCTCGGTACCGATCAACTCTCCAGGCGTGGCGGTCCAGGTCGCGAAGGCGGGGTCTCCTCCTGAGAGTGCCGGCACCACGAGGAACCCGGCAGTGGCTGCCAGCGCCATGGTACCCAAGGCGAGCGCCCGCCGTCGACGTCTGGGGCGTGGCGTGGCACTTTCAAGTTTCAAGCGTCCGCTTGGCATGGAAGTTTGAGGTGACCTGAGAATTTGCTCCAGGTCGTTCCGAGACCTCTGCAAGTTGGGAGCGGGAGACTGCTCAGCTGCGTCCATGGACCGTAGAAGCGCATCAAGTTTCTGGTTTTTTTTCATGGTGTCGAGGCCTTTTCCGGAAATGTCGTTGGCACGGCAGACTCGTTGTGGGGAAAGTGGTGGAGCAGTAGTCGCAGGGACCGTCTCGCTCGGGCCAGGCGGAGCCGAAAAGCCACGGGAGAAATTCCCACGACCTGTGCTGCTTGTGGCGCCGAGAGGTTCTCAAAGATCGCTAGCCCCAGGGTCTCTTGGTGGACTTCGGTGAGAAGCGCCCAGGCCCTGCCCAGATCAACCCGGCTGCTGACCATATCAGCGTGGGAAGGGCGATGGGATACCGTCGTCTCGGCTAAGCGGACGCCGAGGGCCTGTCGTCGTTGTTCTCCGCGACTGGCATTCAGCAAGAGATTTCGTGCGATGCCAAAGACCCATGCTCGTGCATCATCTTCGCGCGTCGGCACTTCCGAAAATCGACGCCAAACAATGAGAAACGCCTCGGCCACCACGTCCTCAGCATTCGCGGCCTCTATACGGCGCTGAACAAACTTCAGTAAGTCCGAATACGCAGATTCGTATAGTGTCCAAAGGCTTCTGCCTGGTCCGGGGCTCTCGAAAGATGGCTCATACCCTGTACTTGTCCGCCACCTACCTAAGTGTGTCGCAGCGGCCCATAAAATTTTCGCAGCCCGCGCCACAACGCATCGAATACGAGTCTCCTACCCGGCGTAGGCAAACCGTCCGTATGACGGAACTCTCGCGAGAAAACGCTTACTCAGGTCTCATTTGTGGTTAAGCTGTCATTCGTGACCCCACGAATCTGCTCCCGCGCAACGCCATGATCGGCGTCCTTTCCGGGTTCTTCGTGGTGTGGGCCATCATCCTGGTGGGCATGTTTGTTGGGCGGCGGAACATCCTGGGTGAGAACGCCCGGTCAGTGCTGAGTTCGCTGACGTTCTTCGTTGCCAGCCCTGCGCTCTTGTTCGAGACCCTCAGCAAAGCCAAACTGCATGACGTTTTTGCCGCTCCCCTCCTGGTCACCGCCGTGGGTGCCGTGGTGACGGGCCTGTTGTTCTTCCTGATCGTGAAGTTTTGGCTCAAGCGCAGCCTGCCGGAATCGCTCATGTCATCCATGAGTGCGTCCCTGGCCAACTCAGCCAACCTTGGCATCCCCATTGCCGTCTTCGTGCTGGGTGACGCCAGCTATGTGGCGCCGCTGCTGATCTTCCAGTTGGCGTTCTTCACCCCGATGTACCTCATGGCCCTCGACGCGAGTACCAGCTCGCACCGCACCACTCCCCTGCGTTTTTTGCTGATGATCGTGAAGAACCCCATGATTGTGGGCTCAGCGCTGGGGCTGCTGGTGGCGGGCACTGGCTTCCAAGTCCCCGCACTGATTCTGGAGCCCATCCATCTCATTGGCGGCGCGGCGATTCCGGCCATGCTGATGTCCTTCGGAATGAGCCTTAACGGTTCCAAGCCCCTGCAAAAATCCGCAGGACGGCGCTTGGATACCTTGCTGGCCAGCGGCTTCAAACTGATCATCCACCCCTTGATCGCGTACCTGTTCGCCCGCTTCGCGTTGGGCATGGACGGGCATGCCCTGTTTGCCGTGGTGGTCACCTCGGCGCTGCCCACTGCGCAGAACGTATTCGTGGCAGCCAACCGATACCAAGCAGGAATCACCGTAGCCAAGGACACCGTGCTCATCACCACCATCGTGGCGGTGCCGGCCATGATCGCGGTGGCGCTGCTGCTCGCCTAGCGCTGCCGTACCCAAGTAGGGGACAGCACCTGCTCCAGTGAGCACTCATTGGAACAGTTACTGTCCCTCAGTTGGGTTATTGGACGTCAGTTGGGTTACTCCACGTCGGCGCTGGCCAGGTAATAGTCCAGGAGCTGAGCGCAGCGGATGAAGCCCAAATGCGAGTACGCCTGAGGATGGTTGCCCAGGTGTGTTTCCGTCCCGGGATCGTATTCCTCCGGCAACAAGCCCGTGGGCCCGAACAGTGCCACCAACTGGTTGAACAGCTCCAAGGCATCATCCAGGCGGCCAACGGCAAGATACGCCTCGATCAACCAGGTGGTGCAGATGTGGAAGCCGCCCTCCAAGCCCGGCAGGCCGTCGTCGTACCTGTAACGGAAGACGGTGGGTCCCACCCGCAACTCACGTTCAACGGCAGTGACGGTATCCAGGAAGCGCTGATCCTGAACATCCAGCAGGCCTGAGATCCCGATGTGGAGGACGGCAGCATCCAGATCAGGGCTGTCGTAGGCCACCGTGTAGGAAGCAGCGGACGAATCCCAGCCCTCGCGGAGGACTTCCTCGCGAATGGTTGAGGCAGTGGGTGCCCAATCCGAATGAGGCGTGCGCCCATGCAAAGCCGCAGCCCGGAGCGCCCTGTCCAGCGTGACCCAGCACATCACTTTGGTGTACACGTGGTGCCTCGGAGGCCGGCGTGCTTCCCAAATTCCATGGTCGGGCTCATGCCATCGGGCCAGCACTGCATGGGCCATCTGCTCCATGAGGAACCAGTGTTCATCCGGCAGGAAACCGCGACGCTCGGCAAGATCGTGGATCAACCCGGCAATGGGTCCGAAGACATCCAGTTGCACCTGGTGGTCGGCCGCGTTGCCAATGCGCACCGGCCGCGAGCCTGCATAACCTGGCAGACTTTCCACGATTGCCTCCGTGGAGAGAGGCGCCCCCGTCACCGAATAGAGGGGATGCAGCCACTCAGGCCCCGGTGCATTCTGAAGGATGCGATCCAGCCAGGACAGGAACCCGTCGGCCTCCTGGGTGGAGCCCAACGACACCAGCGCGTTCACTGTCATGGACCCGTCACGCAACCAGCAGTAGCGGTAATCCCAGTTTCTGGTCCCGCCGATGCCCTCGGGCAGTGAGGTGGTGGGCGCGGCGAGAACAGCACCGGTGGGCTCATGAACCAGGGACTTCAGCACCAAAGCCGAGCGGCGCACCAACGAGGTTTTGATGGTGGGCAGCTGCAGGGCCTTGATCCAATCACGGGAGGACTGCCCGACGGCGGTGCGCCGGTTTGGTTCACCGGCCGGGTCTGCGGGTGGAGGCTCGGTGTCACCGCAGCGAAGGTTCAACACCACAGGACCATGATTGAGGGGAACTTCCCCGGTGGCCGTAGCGTATTTGCCGTCGCTGGTGATCCGGAACGAAACCCCCGGCGCAGAGAGAATGATGGGGTCGGATGTTCCCATGATGTGGACGTCGTCGCCCCGGATCTCCATGCTGAAGGGCGCGTTGGCGTAGTCCGGCCTGGGTGCGAAGACCACGCGGGCCGTGCCTGTACCGGAGAGTACCCGCACCAGGCTGGTGATACCTTCCGGAGCAGGTTCGAGGTAGTCGGTCACAGTGACGTCAGCCCAGCGGGTCTCAACGATCATGGTGTTATCCACATACCGCTGCGCCAGCACCTGCGATGGTTTTACCGGCTCTATGCTGAAATGACCGGCGGGTTCACCGCCAAGAATGTGGGCAAAAATGGATCCCGAATCCGGCAAGGGGTGACTCATCCAGCAGACTTTCGCATCCGGGGTGAGCAATGCCGTGGAGCTCCCGTTGCCGATCATGGAATGCCGTTCCAGCCCCACCGCGTCTTCACCGAACAGCCATGCCCGCCGAAGTTCGAACAACAAAGCCAGCACGCGCGCAAAGGCCTCCGGGTCCGCGATGGTGTGCGCCGCCGTCGTATTCCCCGGACCTACATGAAGGCCGAGGTCCGGTCCGCGCAGGGTGGCGATTGCTTTTTCGTCGCTCTCGGCGTCACCTGCGTACAGCGCAGCGCTCACCCCGAGCCGTGCTCGCAGTTGCTCCAGCGCCTGTCCCTTGGCCGGTTCCTCCACGGTGAGGTCCAGGACGGAGCCGTCAATGATGAAGTACAACCCAAACTCAATGGCGATCTTCTGGGAAAGGAAGATCACCCGGTCCACTACCTCGGGCGTGGCCGGCCGGGTATGCACAGCCAAACCCACGGGCTTGCGGACAATGCTGATGCCCTTTTCAAAACCAACTGCCTCGGTCAGCGCCGTGGCCACCTGTTGGAGCAACTGTTCTGTGGCCAGGGACAAGGTGTAGGCATAACCCATGTCGAACTCCACCCCGTGGGAACCCACCAGATGGACCTCGGCCGGAAGACGGGAGACCGCTGCAAGATCCCGCAAGGACCGCCCGGAGATGATGGCCGTGTGCGTGTTAGGCAAGGCGGCGAGCGCCCGGAGTGCCACAGCTGCGCTATCAAGCGGCAACGTTTCTGTTGACACTCCCTCCGCAGAGCACAGCGTCCCACCGTAGTTGCAGGCCACCAGCAATCCGGGGACGCGGGCCAATGCCCGCAGTTCCGCGAACAACTGCGGCGTGATGCCGTTCTCAGCGTCGGACTGGAGGACGGTGCGAAGGAGGCCAAGCGGGAGCGATTTCATGAGCAGCGCCGAGTCGGCCACTGCTTGGTTCAGGTGCGTGGGCATGGCAAATCCTTCCGAAGCGGATAGCTACAGTCTCCGCCCGGATGGTTTCGCTTGACTACCTAGTAAGTTGCAAATACGTAAAGCTTTTCCTTGGATTTATGCAGGAAGGTCCCGCACTCCCCCGGCGAATTGGTTCTGCCGGCTCGAGTGCGGGACCTGACGCTGGAATCAGGCGGCGAAGGTGTCCGCGATGTCCAGGACGTCGTCCAGTATTGCCAGGCCCGCCTGGGCATCTTCAACGCTGATATTGCACGGCGGAACCACATGGATGCGGTTGAAGTTGGCAAAAGGGATAAGTCCGCGCGACTTGCAGGCTGCCACGAGTTGGTTCATTTCGGGGCTGGAAGAACCGTACGGAGCCAACGGTTCGCGGGTAGTACGGTCCTTGACCAGCTCGATGGCCCAGAAGACACCCCGGCCCCGTACCTCCCCCACAGAGCGGTGGTGTTCGGCGAATCCGGCGAGTGCCGGGCCGATCACGTCAGTTCCTAACGTTGCCGCGTGCTGCACCATGCCTTCACGTTCCATGGCGTTGATGGTGGCGACGGCGGCCGCGGTCGCAAGTGGGTGCCCGGAGTAGGTCAGCCCGCCGGGATAGGCGCGCGTACCGAAGGTGGCTGCGATTTCCGGGCTAATCGCTACCCCGCCTAATGGCACATAACCGGAATTCACGCCTTTCGCGAAGGTGATCAGATCCGGGACAACGTCAAAGTGCTCCACTGCGAACCATTTACCTGTGCGTCCGAAGCCGGCCATGACCTCGTCCGCGATCAGGACGATGCCGTGCCTGGTGCAGAGCTCACGGACCCCCTTCATGTAGTCAACCGGCGGAACGTAGATCCCTGCCGTTCCGGGGATGCTCTCCAGCATGATGGCCGCGATGCTTGATGGGCCTTCGAACTCGATCAGCTGTTCAAGATGTTCCAAGGCGCGCTGGGCTTCCTCAGCCTCGGAGGTGGAGTGGAACGCCGTGCGGTAGAGGTAGGGCGGGAAGAAGTGGAGGGTACCCGTGGAGGCGTTGTCGCTGGCCCAGCGCCGGGGGTCGCCGGTGATGTTGACGGCCAGGTGCGTCCCGCCATGGTAGGAGCGGTAGGCGGACAGGACCTTGTGGCGGCCAGTGTGCAGCCTGGCCATCCGGACCGCGTGCTCGTTGGCATCGGCCCCGCCGTTGGTGAAGAAGATCCGGTCCAGCTCTCCCGGGGTTCGCTCGGCGATCAACCGGGCGGCTTCCGATCGGGCGTCGTTGACGTAGCTGGGAGCAATGGTGCACAGCTTCGCTGCCTGCGCGGCGATCGCTGCAACCACGGCCGGGTGCTGGTGTCCTATGTTGGTGTTGACCAGTTGGGAGGAGAAGTCCAGGTACTTGTTGCCCTCACCGTCCCAGACGTGTGAGCCCTCAGCGGCGCTGATGACCATGGGATCCAACGTGTCCTGCGCGGACCAAGAGTGGAAAACGTGTTTGCGGTCCAGATCATAGGCCCGCTGCGCTGCTTCACGGTCCGTCTGTGGTGGTTCAAGAGTGGTGGTCATGCTGGTTGTCCTGACGTCGGCGCTGGGGAGTTTGGGGGAACGTTTAGGAGTTCTGAGGGAAGCCGAGGTTGATCCCGCCGTGACTGGGATCCAGCCAGCGGGTGGTCACTGCCTTGCCCCGGGTGAAGAAGCCAACGCCTTCAGAACCATGGGCATGGGTATCGCCGAACAGGGAGTTCTTCCATCCGCCGAACGAGTAGTACGCCATGGGCACCGGAACGGGGACGTTGATGCCCACCATTCCCACCTCAACCTCGTTCTCGAAGCGGCGGGCCGCACCGCCGTCGTTCGTGAAAATCGCAGTCCCGTTGCCGTACGGATTGGTGTTGATGGTAGCCAGGGCGTCGTCATAGCTGTCCACCCGGACCACCGAAAGCACGGGTCCGAAGATCTCGTCCTGGTAGATGGACATGTCCGTGGTGACGTGGTCAAACAGGGTGGGGCCCACAAAGAACCCGTCGCCTTCAGCGTCGGGGGCAACGCCGCGGCCGTCGACGACGAGGCTGGCACCTGCCGCTTCACCGGCGTCGACGTATCCGGACACTTTGTCCCTGTGCTGGGAGGTCACCAGCGGGCCCATATCGCAACCACGCATCCCATCGCCGGTGCGCAGCGTACGGGCACGATCGGCAATTTTGTCCACCAAGGCATCGGCAATGTCACCGACGGCCAGCAGCGCTGAGACAGCCATGCATCGTTCACCGGCGGAACCGAACCCGGCATTGATGGCGGCGTCGGCAGCGAGGTCAAGGTCGGCGTCGGGCAGGACAATCATGTGGTTCTTTGCACCGCCCAGCGCCTGGACCCGCTTGCCGTTGGCAGTGGCCGTTTCATATACGTACTTGGCAATCGGTGTGGAGCCTACGAAGGAAACGGCCTTCACGTCCGGGTGGGTCAGCAGGGTATCCACCGCTACTTTGTCGCCGTGGAGGACGTTGAAGACGCCGTCGGGCAGGCCGGCTTCCTTCCAGAGCTCAGCCACCCAGTTGACGGCCGTGGGGTCCTTCTCGCTGGGCTTGATGATCACGGTGTTGCCGGCTGCGATCGCGATGGGGAAGAACCACATGGGGACCATTGCCGGGAAGTTGAACGGGCTGATGATTGCCACGGGGCCCAGCGCTTGGCGGATGGAGTGGATGTCCACCTTGGTGGAGGCATTTTCGGTGTAGCTGCCCTTGAGCAGGTGCGGAATCCCGCAGGCGAACTCCACCACTTCCTGGCCGCGGCTTACTTCGCCCAAAGCGTCGTCCAGGACCTTGCCGTGCTCGGAAGTGATGATCGCGGCGAGCTCATCCTTACGGGAGTTGAGGAGCTCCCGGAAGGCGAAAAGCACCTGGGTGCGGCGGGCCAAGGAGGTATCGCGCCATGCCGGGAAGGCGGCTTTGGCAGCGGCGACGGCGGCGTTGCCCTCCTCCACGCTGGCCAAGGCAACCTGCCCGGTAACCTTCCCCGTGGCCGGGTTGGTGACAGGAGCAGTGCGGTCTCCGGCCGGGACGTAGCTGCCGTTGATCCAGTGCTCAATGGTGTTCAAGAGTTCTCCTTGGTGCGGTTCGGTTTGAAGGGCTGAAATCAGTCTGTCCGCCGCTAAAGGTTCACAGTAGGGTGCACGTGTAAAAGTATCGGCATGGACTCTTACACTGTGTAAATGCTGCCCTCCGTTAGAGCCATCCTTGACCTGCCCGTGTTCCGGGCCGCCTCGCCCAGCGTGCTGGGCGGCTCACAAGGTTTGGACACAGCCGTCCGCTGGGTGCACGTCAGCGAAATCCTCGACGTCGGCCCCCTGCTGTCCGGCGGGGAATTGGTGCTGACCACAGGCCTGGAGCTGGAGAAGACCCCTGAAGAGTCGGCGTCGTTTATCCGCTCCCTGGAATCGGCCGGAGCGGCCGGACTGATCGTGGAACTCGTCGGCCAGCGGCCCCGCAGCCGGAAGGCCCTGGAGAAAGCGGCCCGTTCTGCGTCAATACCCGTGGTTGTGGTGGAACAACGGGTGAGGTTTGTCCAAGTCACGGAGATCGTCCACAGAATGATCGTGGCCGAACAATTGGAGCGTGTGGAACGTGCCCGGGACGTCCATGAAGCGTTCACCGTGCTGAGTTTGGAAAGTGCCGACACTCAACGTGTGGTGGAGCAAGCGGCCACCATGATCGGCGCTTCAGTAGTGCTGGAAGACCTCTCGCACCTGGTTCTCGCCTACGCCGGGCAGCGCGTATCCACTACCGATCTTCTCCACGATTGGGAGCGACGATCCCGGACTACACCCTTCCCGGCACACACCGCACGGTCCGGACCGGAGCAATGGCTCCAAGCTGCGGTGGGGGTGCGGCAACAAGTGTGGGGCAGGCTGGTGGTGCCCATGCCACCCGCGGCTTTCGACGCCGATGAGGACATGGCCATCATGGTCCTGGAACGGGCGGCCCAGACGCTGGCCATCAACCGGCTGGCAGATCGGGACCAACGCGAACTCAGCCACCACGCACAAGCCGGACTCCTCAATGCACTCCGCCAGCCCCGTGGCCTCAGCGAAGCGGAGGCGCTGGCACGCGCTGGTTCCTTGGGCTTGAAGCGCTCCTCCTACTATGTGCCGATCGTTTTCAGCACCGCCCTCCCTGCCTGGGGTTCGCCCATCCTTCCCGGTGACCCCTTCGCCGGGCAGCAGGACGAGCGCGAACTTTTGGAGCGGTTGGCCAAGTCCGTCAGATCCAGTGCCGGCACAGCTTTGGCGGCAAGCATCCAGTCCGGGTCAGTAGGCATGATCCTCTCCCTACCCGCCCGGCAGCAGGAGGATCCGACGCTTCAAATCCTCGCCGAGGCTGCCGGCTCGGCGGAAGAAGCGGCACCCCCTGCCTGGATCATCGGGGTTGGCCGCATGAAAGCAACGCTTCTGGAAGCCGCGGCCGGCATTGACGAAGCAGCCCACGTGGCCGAAAGCGCTGCCACGCTCCGGGACACGGGCAAGCCCTACTTCCGGGCCACGGACGTGCGCCTTCGCGGGCTGCTGGCGCTCCTGCGCAAGGACCCCCGCGTTCAACAATTCGTGGAATCGGAATTGTCCGCCGTCCTCCAAGCAGAGGCTGAGGGCAAAGGCGAATACCTGGAACTGCTGGGACTCTACCTCGGATCCGCTGGCAACAAGGCCGCCATGGCACGCAGCGGCTACCTGAGCCGGCCCACGCTTTACGCCCGGCTCAGCAAACTTGAGGAGTTGCTGGGCGTGGACCTGGAGGATGCCGAATCGCGGACCTCACTGCACGTGGCGCTCCTGGCACACCTGATCCGGGGACAGTAAGCGCGCTACGCGCTCACCAGCCCAGCAACTTCAGCCACGAGTTCCACGGACCGCAGCCGCTCTTCGGTGCCGATGCTCTGGTGCGCCACAATCAGTTCATCGGCGTCGGCGAACGCCGCAAACTCGTCCAGGTAATCGCGCACCACGTCCTTGGTACCCACCGCGGAGAACTTCATCATTTGAGCGATGTGCTGGCCCTGCGGGGAGTCCAGCACCATGTCCGCCTCGTCATCGGTGAACTCGCGGCCGCCACCGAAGAACAGTGAAACCCGGGCACGCTTCACAGCTAGATGGATCGCCTGTGCCTGGGAGTTTGAGTCCGCGGCAGTGACGTTCACACCGGCGATCACGTGCGGCTCGGACAACTGGTCCGAGGGCTTGAACTCGCGGCGGTAAATGGCAACAGCGTCCTGAAGCGCAGCGGGGGCAAAGTGTGAAGCGAAAGCGTAGGGAAGACCCAGCTGGGCGGCCAGTTGGGCGCCGAACAGTGAGGACCCCAGGATGTACAACGGCACGTTGGTGCCCTTGCCGGGCGTCGCTTCAACACCCTGGATGCGGGTGGGTCCGGTGAGGTAGCCCTGCAGTTCCAGGACATCCTGCGGGAACCGGTCCGAGGACGTGTGGTCACGGCGCAGCGCGCGCATGGTGTTCTGGTCACTGCCGGGAGCCCGGCCCAGACCCAGATCGATTCTTCCCGGGTGCAGCGTCTCAAGGGTGCCGAACTGCTCAGCAATGGTCAGCGGGGAGTGATTGGGCAGCATCACACCACCGGCGCCGAGGCGGATGGTGTTGGTGTGGGCAGCCACGTGGGCGATCAGGACGCTGGTAGCGGAGGAAGCAATCGCGGACATGTTGTGGTGTTCGGCGTACCAAACACGGCGGTACCCCAGCTCTTCGGCTTTCTGCGCCATGGCAACACTGCCCGCCAGGCTTTCCGCCACCGTCTGGCCCTTCCCGATGGTTGCCAGGTCGAGGATGGAAAGAGGAACAGTCACAAGAAGGCCTTTCGGTACGTTTTGGTGCCCGCCGGTTGATTGCCGGGCACTCTAGCGACAACGACGGCGGCACCCGGCTTATTTCTGTGAGTTGCGTCGCGCGGTCCTTTCCCACGGTTTCGGAGCAGTTTTGTGAACCAGTTCGACGCCCGATTAACTGCCGTGAACCCCTGTATCCCAGCGTTTCGGAACGCTTTGACCCGCTCCCGGAAACTGCCGGATAGTTGCAGCCACAAGAACGCATCAGACCTCCCTGTCGCGATGATCAGGGGAAATCCAAGGAGAAACACATGGCACGCTTCGCTCTCAAGACCGGCGCCACAGCGGCGCTGGCCGCTACGGCGCTACTGGGGCTGGCTGCCTGCTCCGATCCCGGGGCCACCGCCGCAACCGGAACCTCAGCTCCGGCGTCGAACGCTTCATCCAGCTCGTCCACCAAAGAGTTCAACCTGACCCCGCAGCAGGACCGCATCAAGGTGTCTGTGGACTCTGCCGCGGCCGCCCTGGTTCCCGACGCCATCAAGGCCGATGGCAAGCTGACCGTGGTGACCACCGGCGGCACTCCCCCGCTGAGCACGTTCGCCACGGATAACAAGACTCTCATTGGCAGCGAAGTGGATATTGCCTATGCAGTGGGCGAAAGCCTTGGCCTTCAGGTGGAAGTGTTGCCGGTAGCGTGGGCCGACTGGCCGCTGGGCGTGGAGTCCGGCAAGTATGAGGCCGTCCTGTCCAACGTCACGGTGACCGAGGCACGCAAGGAGAAGTTCGACTTCGCCACGTACCGCAATGACCTTCTGGGCTTCTATGCCAAGTCCGACTCGGACATCGGCGAGGTCAAGGAAGCCAAGGATGTGGCCGGTAAGCGCATCATTGTTGGCTCGGGCACCAATCAGGAAGCCATCCTGGTGCGCTGGGACGAGGAGAACAAGAAAAACGGCTTGAAGCCCGTTGAGTTCCAGTATTACGACGACGACTCCGCCTCCCAGCTCGCCCTCCAGTCCGGCCGTGCGGACCTGACGTTCGGCCCCAACGCCTCCGCCGCCTATAAGGCTGCCAAGGATGGGAAGACCAAGGAAGTGGGCACGCTGGAAGGCGGTTGGCCGCTGAAGGCTGAGATTGCTTTCACCACCCAGAAGGGCAACGGACTGGCCGTGGCTGCCCAGGCTGCACTCAACACCCTCATCAAGGACGGAAGCTACGCCAAGATCCTGGACCGTTGGGGCCTCTCATCCGAAGCGATTCCCGCGTCCGAGCTGAACCCGGCAGGCCTGCCCAAGAAGTAGGAACCCAACTAGGGGACAGCACACGTCGCAATGACCGCTCAATGGAGCGTTTGCTGTCCCCTAGTTGGGTGGGGTTAGAAGTGGGCGGGGTCCGTGTTGGCACCGCAGAGGATCACGGCAACGGTTTCACCCGCCCGTGGAGCGTAGGCGCCTGACAGGAGCGCCGCATAGGCCGCCGCCGCACCGTGCTCCACTACGATGCGGTGCTTCTCCCACAGGGCGCGGCGTGCTTGGACAATGTCCTCATCCGTGACCAGCAGGCTTTGGACACCGGTACGCCGGGCAACTCCGAAGCCGATCTCTCCGATCCGCCGGGCTCCGAGGGAGTCCGCGGCGATGCCGGACACAGCCACATCCACCGGTTCGCCCTTGGCCAAGGCGGTGTGCAGGGTGGGGACGGTCTCGGGTTCGACGCCCACCACCTGCGCCCTGCCCTCGGCGGCCGCAGCAATGCCGCCCATCAACCCGCCGCCGCCAACAGCAACGAGGATGGTGTCGACGTCGGGCAGTTCATCCAGCAGCTCAAGCCCAACACCACCTGCGCCGGCTACGATCTCGGGCTGGTCATAGGCGTGGCAGTAGACTGCACCCTTTTCCTCGGCGAAGCGGATCGCGGCGGCGTAGGCCTCCGCGTACTCCGCGCCGCCCTGGACCACAGTGGCACCAATGGCGTAGAGCTTATGCACTTTGTTGGCCGGAGCCGACTCCGGCACAAACACAGTTGCAGGGACCCCTAGCTTGGCCGCAGCGTAGGCATTGGCCAGGCCGGCATTGCCGCCGGAAGCCACCACAATCCCCACCTCCGGGTTGAGCTCGCCGTTTTCCTTTGCCGTGAGAAGCCTGTTGAAGGCGCCGCGTGCCTTGAAAGAGCCGGTGTGCTGCATGTACTCACACTTGAACCAAAGGTGGTAGGCCTCCTGGTCGCCGCTCTCGGCCAGCGGCGTATGGCGCACCCACCCTGCCGTCCTTGAGTACGCTGCTTCTACTTCTTCGCGTGTGACCATCGTGTCTGCACCTTTCGTCCATTTCATCCTATGGTTCGGGTGGGCGGACGACGTCCTGCCGGGCATAGGCTTGAACCCATGTCCGTTGACTTCGTCCTCCGCCCCACCGTTGCCACCGATGCTGCCTGGATTGCCGAACTGCGCGCAGTGGTGATGCGCCCGGACCTCGAACGGCTGCAGCGCTTCGATCCTGTTCGCGTCCGCGAGCGCTTCCTGAACGGCTTCCAGCCCGAGCACACGTACATCATCCATTCCGACGGCGTGGACGCAGGCGTGATCGCTGTCCGCCCCGCCCCGGACAGCCGTTGGATTGAACACTTCTATGTGGCCCCAGCGCATCAAGGCAAAGGTTTGGGCAGTGCCGTGCTCCGCCACGTGATGTCGGCGTCGGTGGACGAGCGCCCGTTCCGTCTGGACGTTCTGCAAGGAAGCCCGGCCCGTCGGCTCTACGAGCGCCACGGCTTCGTCCTGGAATCCGAGGACCCCGTTGACGTGTTCATGGTGGCTCCCGCCAAGGCGTGACCCCCGCCAACCCCTAACTCCCACAACGGATGTGCGGTACCCTCAGCACACACCACGCGGCTACAGACGCGATATTTTCCGGGGGGAAACATGGGGATCTTTCAAGCGCGCTCTTTGAGGCGAGCTACCACTACCGCACTTGCCATAGGACTGTTGGGCTCGGGGCTGCTCGCTGCCGGCCCAGCTACTGCAGCGTCCCAGCCAACGCCGTTCATTGACGGCGTCCCGTACGTCGGTTCCGAGATGCGCCGGCAGTACAACTACGACTACTGGGGCTGCCGGAATCCGGACGGTTCCGGGGATGCGATCACCTTGGAATGGTTGCGCGACGGCGAACCTCTGCCGCCGGAGCGTCAGGGTGAAACTTTGCGTGTCCTCCCTGAAGACCAGGGCAGCCGCATCTCTTTGAAGGTCTACCCGCTCACCCCGGGTGAGCCAGGCTGCCCCACCGGAACGCAGCTCAGCGCCGAGACCAAACCCATCAAGGCTTCCAGCCGCGCCATGGGCTGGACCGGGCGCGGCAATTTTGAGCCGCTGGCCCGCACACACGATGGCAGGCTCATCCTGTATCCGCGCACGTACACCTATTACAAGGGCATGTGCGAGGGCCCATGCCCGGTCTATTTCAGCTCCTGGGATGAACCCCGTCAGGTGGGTGCCGGGTGGAACATGTTCAACATCGTCTTCTCCCCCGGGGATTTCGACGGTGATGGATTCAATGACCTCCTGGCGAGGAATGCGGCCGGCCAGCTGTTCCTGTACCCAGGTGACGGCGACGGAGGCTGGCTCCCCACCCGCCAGGTAGGTGCAGGGTGGAACGTCTTCGACTCGATCGTGGGACCAGGGGATTTCACTGGCGACGGCACCAACGACGTCCTGGCAAGAAATGCCGCAGGCGAGCTGTTCCTCTACCCCGGCGACGGGAACGGCGGCTGGCTCGCTCCCTCGAAGGTGGGCTGGGGTTGGCAGGTCATGAACAAGATCATCCCTGGCGGTGACATGAACGGCGACGGCACCGTGGAGGTCTTCGGCCGGGACATCAACGGCGGCCTGCAGCTGTACTCGGCCGACGGTCAGGGCGGCTGGGGTGCCCAAGCGTTCATGGGTGGCGGCTGGAATGAATTCCAGGATGTGGCGGGCATGGGCAGTTACGCGCATCAGAAGTACAACAACCTTGCGGCCGTCAACCAGAACGGCGATCTGGTGCTGTATTCCACGGGCGCCGCTACCACAAGCCTTTATGGACCCTACGGGCCGGTGGGCAACGGCTGGAACGTGTTCCGCGAACTGCTCTAGGACGCCGCTACAGCGGCAAGCTGCCCGCGGTCAGTTGCAAGCTGACAGTTCCGCGCGAAACGTCCACGACGGCGGCACTCGAGCCGCCGTCGTCGGGGGCTGTTGCGCATGCTGACGGGGAATTCTGCTGGATCATTGCCCGAAGCTCCGAACCCAGGCCGCGGAATGTAGCGGTTTTGGTTCCACGGCGAAGCAATGATCCAGCAAAAAATTCCTTCATGAGAGCTGCGCCGGCTCGTCGGACCGCACCGGAGTCTCCAGCCCCAGGTTTTCGCGCAGCGTGGTGCCCCGGTATTCGGTGGGGTAGACGCCGCGTTCCTGAAGTTCGGGCACGAGGTGCTTCACGATCTCGTCCAGGCCTGTGGGGATGAGCCACGGGGAGATATTGAAGCCATCCACCGCGCCCACCCGCGCGTATTCGGCCAGGTGATCCGCCACGGCGGTGTAGGAACCGGTAAACGTGGAGACTATGCGTGCGGTCTTGGACGTGACGAATTGGCGGATGGACAGGCCCTTGTCCTTGGCTTCGGCCCTCCATTGATCGGCAAGCTGACGGGCCTTGGCGCCGTGGAACCCGCTGCCACGCGTCTCCGAGGTCTCTTCCACCACGGGGTCGATCTCCGGAAGTGGACCATCGGGATCGTAGGAGGAGAGTTCCCGTCCCCAGAACTGTTCCAGGTAGGCGATGGCCTGCTGCGGGCCGATTTGGAGGCTCCGGACCCACGCTTTCTTCTCCTGGGCTTCCTGATCAGTGGCGCCAAGGATGAACTCACTGGCGGGCATGATCTGGACGGCGTTGGCACCGCGGCCGGCTGCGATGGACCGGGTCACGATGTCGCGGCGGAACTCCACGGCGTCGTCGAACTTGGGGTGGGCTGAGAAGATCACGTCTGCTTGGCGCGCTGCGAAATCACGGCCGTCCGGGGAGTCTCCGGCTTGGAAGAGCACAGGGCGGTACTGGGCGCTGCGCGGCAGGCGGGGGGTGACGTCAACGGTGTAGTGCTGGCCTTCGTGGAGGACCCGCCGCGCAGGTCCGGCGGGTGTTTCCCATGAGTCCCAAATGCGCTTGGCGGTTTCCACAAACGCTTCGGCGTGCTTGTAACGGTCGGCGTGGTCCAGGTATCCGCCGCGGCGGAAGTTGGCACCGGTTCAGGCGTTGTCCGTGGTGACGATGTTCCATGCAGCCCGGCCGCCGGAGATCACGTCCAATGAGGACAAGCGGTGTGCCAGGTCCGCGGGATCGTTGTATGTGGTGTTCTGCGTTGCCACGAGGCCGATGTTTTTGGTGACTGCGGCGAGCGCGGCCAGCATGGTCTGGGCATCGGGCCTGCCCACCACATCAAGGGCATGCGGGCGGCCGAGGTGCTCCCGCAAGCGAAGCCCTTCACCGAGGAAGAAAGCGGCGAACTTGCCGCGCTCGGCGGTTTGGGCGATGTGCCGGAACGATTCGAAGTCCGTCTGCGAGCCCGCTTGGGGGGCCTTCCAGATGGTGCCGGAGTTGACGCCTTGGAAGAAGATTCCGAACTGAATCTGGCCGCTGGGCTGGAAAATATCGCGTGTCATGGTGTTCCCCTACTTTCCGGCGGCAACAGTAGCCGCGGCAGTGGTCGTATAGCGGTTCTCCGCCGGCGCAAGCCTGAGGACATCGCGGAATGTGCCGTCCTGGATGGGCGGCCGCAGAACCCCGCGGCGGCGCAGTTCCGGGAGGACCAGCCGCGACAGTTCTTCCAGCTCCACATCCAGGAAAGCCGGGTGGATCCGAACGCCGTCGGCGTCCTGCAGCAGTGAGTCGAGCAGTTCGGTGAGGGCGGAAGCCGAGCCAACAAAGCGTGCAAGCCCGCTTTCCTGATCAGATACAAAGCGAGACTCCGCAGCCTGCCCACGCGCGTCCAGAACGACGTCGAGCTCCGCAACAATCGCCACCGAAGAACCAAGGCGCGCCCGCACATCTCGGATCTCAGCGGCGAGCAATTCCGGCGTGGGTGCGGAAACCAGCACCGCGTCCACGGCCTCGGCGGGGACCAGGCCCTCGCCCACCAGCGACGCCGTGGCGAGCACCGGCAGCTGTCCCTGGAGGGGCCTTGGAATGATGGACGGCCCCTTCACCGAGTAGGCGGGTCCGGCAAAGTCAGCGGGCGTTTCGAAATCCGCGTAGTGCAGCTTGTCCACATCGATGTACCGTCCGGTGGCGACGTCGCGGATCACGGCGTCGTCCTCCCAGGAGTCCCACAGGCGCCGGCTCACCTCGATGGACGCGGCGGCTTCCTGAGCCAGTGCCTCACCCTGAACAAAGGAACGTCCGACGGCGACGGCAGCCTCGGGCGAGTCCGCTGCGGTAGCGATCCAGCCGGCCCGACCGCCGGAGACGTAGTCCAAGCTGGCGAGTTGCGTGGACACGTGGAATGGCTCCGTGTAGACCGTGTCTACTTCCGGGACCACCGCGATGGTGCGGGTTACTGGGCCTGCGAAAGCCGCGCGCTGCAGGGCGTTGGCCCGCCCGGCCTCAGGGGTGTCCTTGAAGGTTGCCGCATGAAAACCGGCGGATTCGGCTGCGAGGACGGCGGCGGCAAGGTTCTCATACCCTGCGCCGTCGAGTTCAATGGCCAGGAACCCGGCCTTGCGTTCTTCGGAAGTACTCACTGCTGGTCCTGACGTTCGTAGGGAATCTTTTCGCCGGCTTCAATGGCCACCGGGAGCCGGTTTTCGGCGGGCGGCAGCGGGCAGGTGGCGAGGTCCGTATAGGCGCAGGGCAGGTTGACGGCCCGGTTGAAGTCGAGCACCACGGAGCCATCAGCTGCGGGGACCACGGACAGTGAGCGGTTGGCCGCATACGTGGTTTTGCCGGAGGTCTGATCCGTGAACAGCACGGACAGTGAGCCCGGTGCATAACCGTTGAACGCGGTCAGCGCCAATTCCTCACCGGCCAGTTTGAAGCGAATCTCCCCCGGAGCCTCGTAGACGTGTTGGATGCCCTCGACGGCGGCGCCCACCGTGGTGGGGCGCGGAGCCTCGAAGGGGACGAAGGTACCTGCCACGGCAAACGCAGCATTGGGCGTGTAGGCGGGCGTGCCCTGGTACTCCTGCAGAAGTGCGTTGGAGGGGTTTCGCGGCCGCACAATGTACTCGCCGCCGCGCTTGGCCACCTCAATGACGGTGTCGCCGGAGACCAGGTTGATGCCGCCGCGTTCCTCAATGGGACCGAACTCCAGCGTCTTGCCGGAGTCGGTGTTTAGTTCCACGCCGTCCTGCTGCAAGCTTTCGCCCGGCTCCAGGACAACACGCACGACGTCGGCGTCCACACTCCACGTGCCCGGCGCACCTTCCAGGCGGGTGGCGTCGCTGCTGAGCCAGTGCAGGTGGGTCACGGCGAGGAAGCCATGCGGGTGGGCACGGTGGCGCTCGTGGGCGGCGTGCCACTCCTGCCATTCCTGGTCAAAGGCTTCGAGAGCTGTTTCAGTGTGCCTTGCTGTTTCAGTGTGCGTAGACATGTGCGTTATCCGTCCTGTTGAAGGCGTGGTCTGCTGTGACTGCTGCTGCGGCGTCCGGTTCGGTGGCCCCGGCGAATTCCGGTCGGCCGCCAAAGGGGTCCGCGGCTTCCCAGAGCGTGGTGGGCGCCGAAGCCCGGACGGCCGGGATGACTTCCAGCGCGAAGCGTTCCAGGATTTCCAGTTGCTGCTCAAACGGCAGTGTGGTTGGCAAGGAGATTGACTGGAGATCGTGGTTGTACAGCGAGTGATAGCTGAGGATCTTGTCGATCACCTGCTCGGGGCTGCCAACCAACGCCGGCCCCTCGGCCACCGCGTGCTGGATATCCCTGAACGGCGAGTTGTTGCCCGGCACGTTGCGGCCGGCGGTGAGCCCTTCATAAACCGGCCCGTACTGGCGGATGGCTTCCTGCGTGGTGTCCGCAATGAACACCCCGCCCGCACCACTGCCCGAGCCCAGGTACTGGTGCCGCGGATCATGCCCGTGGCGCTCATACTCTTCGCGGTAGTGGTCGATCAGGACCTTGTAGTTCTCGCGGGGCTGGATGGCGTTGGCCGTGAACAGCGGATCACCCCATTTGGCGGCGAGCGCAGCCGACGTCAGGGTTGTAGCCGAGCCGTGCCAAATCCGGGGCGAGCCCGCGAAGGGGCGGGGCGTCGTCGTGGTTGGTTCGGTGAGCGCGGGCCTGAAGCGGCCGGACCACGTGACGCTCTCCTTGCGCCAGAGCGTGCGCAGCAGCGCATACTTCTCGGCGAGCAAGTCCCATTGATCGTCCAGGGAAAGACCGAAGAGCGGGTACTGCAGGACTTCGTTGCCTTTGCCGATCACCAGTTCCAGGCGGCCCCGGCTCAGTTGGTCGATGGTGGCATAGTCCTCCGCCACGCGTACCGGATCCAGTACGGAGAGCACGGTAACACCGCTCTGAAGGCGGATGCGGGTGGTGACGGCGGCAATCGCGGCGAGGACCGTCGTCGGGGATGACGAGACGAACTCGCCGGCGTGGCGTTCCCCCACGGAGAAGCTGTCAAAGCCGAGTTCTTCAGCACGCCGGGCCGTCTCCACCACCTGGTTCAGGCGGTCGGCAGGAGAGACGATTTCCCCTGTGACCGGATTTTTCAGGTGGGGAATGATGTCCAGGACCTGGAACTTCATTTAGTGGTCCCTGCCGGGGTGACGAAGGTGGCTTCAGTGACGGTCTTGGATTCGGGGATGGCTTCTTCGGAGAGGCCCCAGCGTTCCAGGACCTTGCCGTAGGAGCCGTCCTTGATGGTGGAGTTCAAGGCGTCGGTGATGGCTGGAGCAAGTCCGTTGCCCTTCAGGGTGGTGGCGGCAACGAGTGTTTCTGCGGGCCAGCCGGCGTTGACTTTGCCCACAACTTTGAGGTCATCGCGGGTGTTTTCGCGGTAGGTCACGGACGGGTACGGTGCCAGGTTCAGGTCAGTGCGGCCCGAGGAGAGCGCCAGGATGGTGTCGGCGTCGGAGGAGTAGTACTGGAGGGTGGCCGGGGCCTTGCCTTTGACTTCGAGTTCTTTGTTCCAAGCCAGCAGAATTTTCTCCTGGTTGGTGCCCGAGCCCACGGAGATCTTCAGGCCGGAAATGTCGTCCGAACCCTTGATGTTGTACGTGGAGCTCTTCTTCGCCTCAAAACCCATGTACGCGGCGCGATAGGTGGAGAAGTCGAACAGTTTCACGCGGGCTGCGTTGATGCCCACGTTGGAGAAGACGGCCTCGAAGTCGCCGGACTGGGTCTTGAGCGGCCAGTTCTCCCAGGACGTCACCTGCAGGTCCAGTTCCAGCCCCAGCTTGTCCGCCACGAGCTGGGCGATGTCCACCTCAACACCAATCGGAGTTTTGTCATCCGTGGCGTGGAAGGACAACGGAATGGAACCCGCGGTGGTGGCAACGGTGAGCTTGCCGTCTTTGGCGATCGCAGCGGGGACGGATCCTGCTGCGGCAGCATCTTTCTCGCCGCGGATCCTGTTCTGCTCCACCGAGGTGTTGTAGACAATCCCGTTCTTGGCCGCTTCGGACTCCGGCTGGGCAGCCGACGCTCCAGGATCGGAGCACCCGGCCAACACTGGAAGCACGACGGCGGGAAGTACAGCGAGTGCCACGAGCTTGCTTTTGGTGGTGCGCAGCTTGGTTTCATGTCCGGCGAAGGTGCGGGTGGTGCGAAGCATGGGGTGTCCTAGATGTTGAAGGCTGGTTCGATGACTTTGGAGAAGAAGCTGCGGGTGCGCTCCTCGCGGGGGTTGGCAAAGATGTCCTGGGGCGTGCCGGATTCCACAATCTGGCCCTGGTCCATGAACACCACGGTGTCCGCCACGTCCCGGGCGAAGCCCATCTCGTGCGTCACCACAATCAGGGTGGTGCCGGACTTGGCCAATTCACGGATGACATCCAGGACCTCGTTGACCAGTTCAGGGTCCAGTGCCGAGGTTGGCTCGTCGAACAGGAGGATCTTGGGATCGAGGGCCAACGCCCGGGCAATCGCAACGCGCTGCTGTTGACCACCGGAAAGCTGCCGCGGGTAGGCATCGGCACGATCCTTCAGGCCCACCCGGTCCAGGAGTTCCAGGCCGCGTTTCCGGGCTTCTGCCTTGGACCTTTTCTGCGCCACGATGGGCGCCTCGATCACGTTCTCCAGGGCGGTGAGGTGCGGGAACAGGTTGAAGCTCTGGAACACCATGCCAATGTGGGTGCGCTGCTTGAGGATGTCCTTCTCACGGAGTTCGTGGAGTTTGTTGCCGCGGACCTCATAGCCCACCAGTTCGCCGTCGATGGTGATGTAACCGCCGTCGACTTTTTCCAGGTGGTTGATGGTGCGCAGCAGGGTGGACTTGCCGGAGCCGGACGGGCCCACGATCACGGCCACACCACCTGGCGGCACGGACAGGGAGACACCCTTGAGGACCTCGGTGGCACCGAAGGACTTGCGGACATTGGCGATGTCCACCTGGCCCCGGGTGGCCACCGGGGCTGTGCCGGCCACTTCGCGAACCGGAGCTTTAGCGGCAGGCTGTGCCGCCGTCGTCGTGTTTTCCTTGCGTGCGGCGATGATGCTCATCGGGCGTCCTTCGTGGGAGAGGCAGCAACGTGGGTGGTGAAGAATTTCCGGGCCTTCTGCAACGGCGTGAGCGGCAGGGTCCGCAGGGCGCCCTTGGAGAAATGGCGCTCAATGTAGTACTGGAAAACGCTCAACACCGAGGTGATCACCACATACCAAAGCGTGGCGACGAGCAGCAGCGGAAGCACCTGCTGGGTCCGGTTGTAGATGACCTGGACCGTGTAAAAGAGTTCGGAGTAGGCCAGGACATAAACAATGGAGGTGCCCTTGACCAGGCCGATGATCTCGTTGAAAGCGTTGGGCAGGATGGCGCGCATGGCTTGCGGCAGCACAATTCTGGTGGACCGCTTCCATGCCGGGATGCCCAACGCCGAGGCAGCTTCGAGCTGGCCTTGGTCCACGGAGAGGATGCCGCCGCGGATGATCTCGGCAGAGTAGGCTGCCTGGTTCAGCGTGAGCCCCAGAACGGCGGCAGCGAACTGGCTGATGAGCGTGGTGGTCTGTGCCTCGAAGAAGCGGACGTCCGTGAAGGGAATGCCCAGGCTGATCTTCTCGTAAAGGTAACCAAGGTTGTACCAGAGCAGGAGCTGGACCAGCAGGGGCGTGGACCGGAAAATCCAGGAGAACGTCCAGGACACCGAGACCAGCAGCGGCGAAGAAGAAAGGCGCATGAGGGCCAGGATGAAACCGAGGATGAACCCCAGCACACCCGAAATGGCGGTGAGCTTGAGGGTCTCGATCAACCCGTTCACTACAGACTGCGCGGTGAACCATTGGGCCACTACGCCCCACTCCCAGCGCGGGTTGGTGACCAGCGACCACGCAATGGCTGCGACGCCGGCAGCTACCAGTACGGTGCCCACCCAACGCCAGGGGTGCCGGGCAGGTACCAGCTGGTAACCGGAGTAATCCGGGGTGGGCGGTGCAGTTTCCGCCGTGGCAGGCGGTGCGATTGCACTCATGCGCCACCTCATTTCAGATCGGTTGTTTTCTATCGGATGGCTGCCAATCTAGGGCTGTGCGAAACCCGGCAGCAAGGCGGGAATTTGCACTTCTTCACTGGACTTCGCGCGGCTTCGCCGGGGTTCTCACGGCGTCACAATCCTCGTCACGAGGCGCCATATGCGACGGGATTTTGCGTGACTTAACGTTGCGTGACGTGTGGTGAACGGCGATTACTGCCGCCTCGACCGGCATGGTCCAAGGTCCTTAGATTGGGCATCACCAACCACTGTTTTTCAGGAGATCCCATGCCGTCACGAGAACCCGCCATCGCCTTCATCGGCGGCGGCCCGCGCACGGCCGGTGTCCTCGAACGGCTTGCCGCCAACCGTCCCGAACTTTTCGGCGGTCCCCTGCACATCCACGTGATCGAACCCCACGAACCCGGTTCCGGGAGGATCTGGCGGTATGACCAAGATCCCGGGCTGCTGCTGAACTCCACTGCTGCGGACGTCACCATGTTCACCGACTCCTCCGTTGCCTGCGACGGGCCTTCGGTTGACGGACCCGGACTGTCCACGTGGGCCGCCGGGGTCCTGGATGGCAGCATCCGCGACGTCCCGGCTTTGGAGCCGCACCTGCTGGACCAGCTCCGCGCGCTGACCCCGGCGTCCTTTCCCACACGGCAGCTGCAGAGCAAATACCTTGAATGGTTCTTCCGCAGGGCCGTGAGCAACCTTGGCCCCGACGTCACGGTGACCGTTCATCGCGACACAGCTACCGGCGTCGTGCGTTCTTCCGCTTCCACCACGCAGGATGTTGCCACGCAGGACAACCACACGCACGACGACGCCGCGCACCGCGTTCGCCTGGCCTCCGGCGCCGAGGTGGCTGCCGACGTCGTGGTGTACGCGCTGGGCCACACCGATTCCCTGGCTGATCCCGAGTCCGCCCGCCTCAGTGAGTTCGCTGCCCGTCACGGCGGATTCCACGCGCCGCCGTCGTACACCACGGACGTGGACTACTCCGCGATTGAGGCCGGACAGGACGTGATCGTTTCCGGCATGGGACTCGCCTTTGTGGACCTGATGGTTTTGTTGTTTGAGGGCCGCGGTGGCCGCTTTGAAGAAAGTCCCGACGGCGAGCTGGACTATGTGCCCTCCGGCGCCGAGCCGCGGGTCTGGGCAGGTTCACGACGCGGCGTGCCATACCATTCCAAGATCTCCTCCGTCCTGCGCGGGGAGCCGGTATTGCGTCCGCGATACTTCACGTCCTCAGCCATCGACGCCCTGCTCGCCGAGCACCAGGAACTCGATTTCCGCACCCAGCTGTGGCCGCTGATCGCCAAGGACGCCGGCTATGCCTACTACCGGGAGCTTTTCACGGGCTACCCGTCGCGGGTGCTGGGGACGTGGGCCGACTTTGAGCCGCGCTTCGATGCCCTGGATTGGTACAGCGCTGCCCGGGAAGAACTGGTGGCATTCTCGGTGCCGGATCCTGCGCTGCGACTGGACCTCGAAAAGCTTGACCACCCCCTGAGCGGTTGCGCCTTTGCAGACTATGAAACCGTCCAGCGCTCCGTGGCCGCCTACATCCATCGCGATCTTGATCTCCGGACAAGTCCCGACCATTCCGAGACCCTCGCCCTGTTCACCGCGTTGCTGTTTGTATACATGGACCTTGGCCGGCTGGTTCCCCAGGAGCGGCTCAACGCCCGCTCCCAGCAGACCATCCATGGTTGGTGGCACGGCTTCTTCAGTTTCGTGGACTCGGGGCCTCCCGCGCACCGGCTGCGGGAAATGCTGGCACTGCACAGGGCCGGGCTCCTGAAGTTCCTGGGCCCTGGCATGTGGGTCCGCGCCGACGACTCCATCGGCAGGTTCGTGGCCGGGACGTTCCAGTCGCCCGTGGTGGTGGATGCTTCCGCCTACATTGAGGCCAGGCTGCCCTCGGCTTCCGTGGAACGTTCCGCGAATCCTGCGTTGAGGGACCTGCACGACGCCGGCTGGGGTACCGAACAAAGGCTTCTCACCTCCGAAGGCGCCCACTCCACCGGAAAACTCCTGGTCTCCGGGAATCACGAGGTCCTGTCCCCTGTTGCAACTCCTCAGAAGGGTCTGTTCGCGGTGGGACCGTGGACGTCCGGCTGGGGCGCGGGGGCGTTTGCCCGTCCCAACACCAACGCAGCACCCTTCCGGGAAAACGACGCCCTGGCGCGCCGGATCCTGTCCACGGTTGCCGCCGCCCCAGCGCTCCAACCCAACTAGGGGACAGCAAACGTCGCACTGACCCGTCATTACAGCAGTTGCTGTCCCCTACTTGGGTTCCACCTACGAAAGGCCTGACATGACCACAACGCCAACCCTGCCGACGTCGGGCCTCACCGTCCTCCGGCTGCCCATGCGTGATCCCCGCGTCCGCCCGCTTTTGGACGAGCTCGCCGTCGAATACAACACCCGTTACGGGGACCTGTTCAGCAGTGAAGGCGCTGCAGAGGAACTGAACAGGTACCCTGCCGAGGAATTTGAAGCTCCACACGGCGCGCTGATCATCATTCAGGAGAACGGCGAGTCCGTGGCAGGCGGCGCCTTCCGCCGCTATGACGAGCACACCGCAGAGCTGAAGCGGATCTGGACACACTCAGCGCATCGCCGCCGCGGTTTGGCACGGCTGGTGCTGACGGAACTGGAAAATGAGGCTCGACGCCGGGGCTACCGGAAGCTGTACCTCACCACCGGGCCACGCCAGCCGGAGGCAAAGCACCTATACCTCGCCACAGGCTACAAGGCGCTGTTCGACCTCGCAGCCGACCCCGAGGACATCAAGCACCTGGCCTTCAGCAAGGATCTTCCCCCGCAGAGCTAAGCTATGCGCATGGCCAACAAACCCACCGCAACAACTGCCGAAAAACTCGCCACCATCCAGCAGGGGTACACCTTGGAAGGCGCCACCATCGAGCTGGGGGCGGCGATCGTTGACGGGGAGATCCACAAAGAGGCCCAAGTCCGCTTGCCGTTGGCCATGATGAACCGGCACGGACTGGTTGCGGGCGCCACGGGCACCGGCAAGACAGTCACGCTGCACATGATTGCCGAGCAATTGTCGACGGCGGGTGTACCGGTTTTCCTCGCGGACATCAAAGGTGATCTGTCAGGATTGGCTACGCCCGCCACCGGCAGTGAGAAGCTGACCGCACGCACCTCTGCGCTGGGTCAGGAATGGTCTGCGAAGAACTTCCCCGTGGAGTTCCTCTCGCTCGGCGGCGACGGCCACGGAATCCCCATCCGCGCCACCATCACCTCGTTCGGGCCCATCCTGCTCTCACGCATCTTGGATCTGAACGACACCCAGGAATCCAGCCTCCAACTCATCTTCCACTTCGCGGACAAGAAGAACCTGGAACTGATCGACCTCAAGGACCTCCGCGCCGTTATCCAGTTCCTCACTTCGGACGAGGGCAAGGCCGAACTCGCAGAACTTGGCGGGCTGTCCAAGGCCACGGCCGGTGTGATCCTGCGCGAACTGGTCACCCTTGAAGCGCAGGGCATGGAGAAGTTCTTCGGCGAGCCGGAGTTCGATACCGCTGAGCTCCTCCGCACGGCACCGGACGGCCGCGGAGTAGTCAGCTGCCTCGAACTGCCCACCCTGCAGACCAAGCCGCTCTTGTTCTCCACCTTCCTCATGTGGCTCCTGGCCGACCTCTTCGAAGATCTGCCCGAAGCCGGCGACCTTGAAAAGCCCAAGCTCGTTTTCTTCCTCGATGAGGCACACCTGCTGTTCAACGGCGCGTCCAAGGCCTTCCTGGAAGCCATCACCACCACCGTCCGGCTCATTCGTTCCAAGGGCGTTGGCATCTTCTTCGTCACCCAGACACCCAAGGATGTTCCCGCCGACGTCCTCGGCCAGCTGGCCAACCGCATCCAGCACGCACTGCGGGCCTTCACCCCCGAGGATGCCAAAGCTTTGAAAGCCACGGTGTCCACGTTCCCGGTGAGCGACTACGACCTCGAAGAAACGCTCACGTCCGCAGGCATCGGCGAAGCCGTCATCACCGTCATGAACGAGAAAGGCGCACCCACCCCCGTTGCCTTGACCCGGCTCCGTGCTCCCGAGTCTGTGATGGGCCCCAGCACTGACCAGCTCATCCAAAGCACAGTGGCTGCTTCGGCTTTGCTGGTGAAATACGGCACTGCCGTGGACAACCTCTCTGCCTATGAGAAACTCACGGACCAGGCAGCCGCTCCTACCGGAGACGCGGCACCGGGTTTGCCGCCGGTTCCTTCCTCTTCCGGTGCTTCCGGTGCTTCGGGGGCTTCCGGGGCTTCGGGGGCTTCCCAGGCCGAGATCGACGCCGAAGCGCGCCGGATCGAAGAGGAAATCCTGGGCCGCCCCAGCTCAAGGTCCTCGTCGCCTGATCCTTTCCCGGCACCGTCTGCGCCCCCCGTTTCGGCTCCGTCACAGCAGTCTTCCCCGCAGTCTTCGCCGCAGGACGGGATGTTCGGCGACATCGCCGGCGCCCTCGGAGGAGCGTTGGGTGGCGGGCTCAAGAGCATGGTCCGGTCCATGGGAACCCAGCTCGGGCGCGACCTCATGCGCGGAGTCTTCGGCACGTCCTCGAGGCGCCGCCGCTAGTCCTGCCTGAAGCCGGAACCACGACGCCGGGTGGCAGCAACGCCTGCTGCCACCCGGCGTCGGGCCTTCTCCAATCGGTGGATATAAGTCGTCCGGACGTCTTCCTGCACGGTGTTGGCCGCCGTGGCAGGTAACGTAAAGGGCGTGCAGTTGAGTCAAGCGTTCGTCAAGACCGCAGCCGGATGGCTGCTCGGTCTGATGCTTGCTGCCGCCGGAGCCATTGTCTGCATCAACCTTGTGAGCTCTTCAGTGGCCAGTCCGCAACAGCCTGTCAAGGAGTATTTGGCAGCCTTGCAGCACGGCGAAGGCGAACAAGCTCTGGGTTTGCTTCGCGCCAAAGTCCCCAGCGCCAACGCGGCCATGCTGGACGGCACAGCGCTGCAAACAGCAGCCTCCAAGATATCTGACATCAAGGTGGGAAACCCGGAAACCAGGGGCAGCAATCGCGTTGCCGTGCCGGTGAACTACACCCTTGACGGCAGCCGTCTCCACACCGAATTCCTGCTGGAACGGACCGGGACCCAGTGGCTGTTCTTCGCCAAATGGGCTTTCGTCCCCACCACGCTTCCCACCATAGAAGTCACCGTGGTCAACGCCAGCGAGGCAACACTCAACGGCGTACCCGTGAACATGCCCAACGGCCGCAACAACTTTGCCGTGTTCTTCCCCGGCAAGTACGAGGCAAGTCTGAACGGCACCTACTTCGAGGCCCCGCCTGCATCGGCCCTTGTTTCAACGCGCGACGGCGGCCAGGCGCCCTTGAACTTGCAGACACGGTCCACCAAGGCCATGAATGAAGCGGTCGCGGGCAAGGTCCGGGAGTTCCTGGACACGTGTGCCGCCCAAGCCACCGAGCAACAGCGCCTGCAACCCGATTGCCCGTTCTATCACGCCAGCAATGCGCGCGTGGTGGACGGAACCATCAAATGGGCCATCACCGAGTACCCCAAAATCACCATTGAGCCGTTCGGCGGCAAGTGGGTAGTGGCCCCGCTCAACGGCAAGGCCACGCTTACCGCCCGGGAGATCAACCTCTTCACCGGCTTCGTCAACGACCTCAACGTGGAGCACGATTTCAGCTTCACCACCCAGTTGGACGTGGGCGCAGACACCGTGACTGTCACCCCGATGCTGACCTTCTGAGTCCCTCCCCTTCCCGCGTCCGCCGCGTCACGCCAAGCAACTTTTTAGCCGGGTCGGCGTCCGAGTTCCTTGGATTCCCGGGGTTTCGCCTCTCCGGTATACCCAGAAACTTGCTCAGCGTGACGGCGCTGTGACCGGTTTCCCCCGTGCCAACACGGCCAAGACTTCCCGAACCATCGCCTCAGGATTATGGACTACATCGGCGTAGTAGTAGCGGAGCACCGTGTAGCCCTTCACCGCCGAGATATTGCCTCGACGATGGTCCTTCTTGACCTGCGTCCACTCAGAGTGGTGTCGACCATCAAGCTCCACCAGCAACCAGCCCTCCAGGATGAGATCCACATACCCCACGCCATCAAGGTAAAACTGCGTTTGTGCATTGATCCCCGCCCGCCGAAAATGCGTTCTGGCCAATGTCTCCAACAGCGATTCCGCTCCGCGATCCACCCACCCAAGAACAGCCCGGGCCTTGCCATTCCTCTTGCCCTCAAGGTGCCGCAGCAGAAACTCCACAGTCGTGTCGCCCCTGCCAACGGCGCACTCCACCATCACCAAGGCCTCGGCCCAAGGCCGGCACCGCAAAGCATGGATCAGCGCATCGGCCAAGGAGGCGACCGGTCGGTACGGGTGGGCAGGCAACAGCAGACCACCGTGATGGACACCCGGGCCCTCCCCGTTTCTGGCCTGATGAACGTGCAACGGACCACCCCCGTCCAACACCCAAAGGTTATGGAAGCTGGCCGCACTGATGCACGTCAGTAACTGCCGGTTCCTGATCAACTCGATATGTGAGGTGTTGGCACCGTCCAACGCGTACACGCCTCGCGCGGGCTGAACGACTCCCCCACGCACGCTACGCCGCAGCGCGGCGTCGCTGACACCGAGGCGAGCCAGTGCAGGTCGTCGAGCCGCGCCGCCCAAGCGTCGTAAGGCGTCCTCGGGTTCCATACCTCCAGCCTGCAGTTTCAGCTGCGGGGGCGGCAGGGCCGAAGTGAGCTATGTGGATAACGCATAGACACGGACCGGCCCACTTTTGACGTCACCCACGGCATAAAAATGGCCCGGGCAACCTCCTGAGAGGTCAAACCCGGGCCATTCCAACGAGTGAGGCTTAGTCCATGCCGCGCAGATCCAGCACCAACTCGGATTCGCCGTCAGCCTGCAGGATTACGGGAATGCCCCAATCCTGCTGGTAGAGGTGGCAGGCAGCGTGGTCCGGGATTTCGCCGTCTTCAGTCTCGGGACCATCGCATGCGGCCGCCCGGGCCGTGATGTGCAGGATGCCCTCAGGAACATCAGCCGAGAGTTCAAGGGTGCGCAGCAAGCCTACCGAGGTGCCGCCACCGGAGACCAGAAGTTCCGGCGGGGTGGATGAAATCTTCAGCTGCGTGGGGTCACCCCAACGGTCGTCCAGCTTCTGGCCGGTAGGTGCTTTGAACCGGACTGCGAGTTCCAAAGTGCCAGGGGTCACCGGGCTCTTTGGACGGTGCGTCTGCGATGCGCCCTCGTCCACCTGCTGGGCTTCTTTGGGGATCGGCACCAGAACCAGTTGGTGTTTGTTGGACTCCACCACAACCAGCAGAGGATCGCTGTCTTCCACCTGAACCACGACGACGTCACTCGGCTCCGCGAGGCCCCTCGCCAAGGTGGATACCGACTTGGTGGCGGGGTCATAGCGGCGCACGGCACCGTTGTAAGTGTCTGCGATGGCCACTGAATTATCCGGCAAGACCGTCACGCCCAAGGGATGTTGCAGGCGGGCTTCGTCAGCTCCGCCATCGCGGAACCCGAAATCGAACAGGCCCTTGCCAACAGCGGTTTCCACGGTCACGCCGGAATCGCCCACCACCAACCGACGCAAGGACGACGTTTCCGAGTCAGCCACCCAAATGTTGTCTTCACCATCAATGGCCAGACCGGACGACTGAGCGAACCAGGCCTCCTCCGCTTTGCCGTCCAGCAGGCCTTCAAGAGCGGAACCGGCGAGGATGGAAACCTCATTGGCCAAGGGGTCGAAGGCGAAGATCTGGTGGGTTCCCGCCATGGCAATGACTACGCGCTGCAGCTTTTCACTCCACACCACATCCCACGGCGAGGAAAGGGAAACCTCGGTACCGAGACCCAACGCACCAACATCGATCGCGTCGGCAGCGAAGTCAGCCGGGCCGCCGTCGTGATGTTCGGACCACGTTCCGGCGCCACTGTCCGTGACTCGGGCGGGGCCGGCGTCGAGCAGCCGCTGAACACCGTTCCCAGCGAGAGTCTGTACATAGCCGGAGCTCAAGGTCACGCCACGCAGGCGGTGGTTGACGGTATCGGCAACCACGGCGTCGTAGCCAAGCTTCCATGCCACGTCTGACGGGAGAAGAGTCACGCCCTGCGGTTCGTTGAATTGGGCGATCTCGGACTGCCCATCCAGGAAACCCTTGGTGCCCGAGCCGATGATGCGCTCAACGGTTTCAAGATCGGGGCGGAGTTCCACCAGCCGGTGATGGCCGGAATCCACTACCAGGTAGTTGCCGTTGGGGAGCTGGGTGGCCTTTCCTGGGAAACGCAAAGTGCCCGACGTCGGCTCGGGAGCCACGTAAGGTCCGTTACCGCGGTGGAGGGTCCCCTTCGCCTCGTGCTCGGCTACGAGTTCCTCCAGAAGGACGCCTAGGCCGCCTGCGTGGCCCTCGCCGGAGAGGTGGGCCACGATGTAGCCCTCGGGATCGATGACCACCAGAGTGGGCCAGGCCCGGGCGGTGTACGCCTTCCACGTTGCCAGCTCGGGATCATCCAGGACCGGATGGTGGATTTCGTAGCGTTCAACGGCTGATGCCAGTGCAACGGGATCCGCCTCGTGTTCGAACTTGGGCGAATGCACGCCAACCGTCACCAGGACGTCCGAGTACTTTTCCTCGAGCGGCCGGAGTTCGTCCAGCACGTGCAGGCAGTTGATGCAGCAGAAGGTCCAGAAATCCAGCAGCACGATCTTGCCGCGCAGGGACTCGAGGTCCAGGGATTTCCCGCCCGTGTTGAGCCAGCCGCGGCCCTCCAGTTCGGAGGCCCGGACCCGGTGTTGGGTACGTACGGTTTCGCTCATCAGCGTCCTTCCAGCTTGGTGTTCGGTTCGGCCTGCCCGGCGGAGTCTGTTGTGGTGCGCTCGTTGTTGCTGCGCTCCGCCTGGGACGTTCCGGAAGCCTGGGGCGTCCTGGTTGCTTGGGCAGTCCGATGAGTCATCTTGGCATCGCGGTCAGCGAGCCGGGCAAACATATCGTTGTAAGCACTGAGATCGGCGTCGTTATTCCTGTCGGCTGCCCGGTCCACCCTGCGGGTTTCCCGTTCATCCGAGCGGGACCACATCACTGCCACGCCGATTGCCACCAGCAGCGTGGGGACCTCGCCGATGCCCCATGCCACCGCACCACCCAGTTGCTGGTCTCCAATGGCCGACGGACCCCAGGCCCTGCCCAGGTTTCCGAAGTAGTCGGCAGCCAACAGCCCGGTGCCACCCATGATGGCCACACCAAAGAATGCGTGGAAGCCCATGGTGGCCAGCAGGAGAAGCAGCCGCATGGGGTAGGGGGCGCGGCGTGGAAGAGGATCGCTGCCGATCATGCTCAGCACAAAGATGTAACCGGTCAGCAGGAAGTGCACGTTCATGAGCTCATGGCCCACATGCTCGCGCATTGCCAGGCTGAACAGGTCCGAGTAGTAGAACAGGACGATCGAGCCCGCGAAGTTGGCAGCGGCGAACAACGGGTGCGTCACAAGCTGCGAGAACTTTGAGTGCACAAACAGCAACAGCCACTCACGCAGGCCCCTGGACCCGTGAGCGCCCTCACCCCGGGCTGGCAAGGCCCGCAACGCAAGGGTCACGGGGGATCCAAGGACCAGGAAGATGGGAGCCACCATGGTCAGTGCCATGTGGTCCACCATGTGGGCAGAGAACAACACGCGTCCGTAAACGGCGGGGGGACCGGACGTGATGTAAGTGAGCACCACCAGCCCGATCAGCCAGTTCACCGTCCTGAACCAAGACCACTTGTCGCCACGCTTACGGACCTTGATGATGCCAAGGATGTAGGAGATAGCACCGAACAGCGCAACACCCACCCACAGCCAGTCAAAGCGCCATTCAGTCAGCCAGCGTTCCGGGGTGAGCTCAGGTGGGAGTTCGTAGCCGGAGAGGATGAACGACGGCGAAGCATCGGGCGCGTAGGTGGTGGGCTGCGGCGGTGCCGAGCGTCCGAGCGCAACGGCGAGTCCCGACGTCGCGCCCATCACCAGAAGCTCCACCAAAACGAGTTGCCACAGCACTCGGCGGGCAGACATGGAACCGTTCTTGCCCAGCTGCGGGATAACCCACTGGCGGTGCATGAAGCCGATACCGCCCAGGACCAGGGTGGCCAAGGACTTGGCAAGAATGAGCTGGCCATACGCCGAGCCGAAAAGGTCCGCGGGATTTGTCACGCGGATGGCGGCGTTGATGACACCGGACGCGAACACCAGGACAAAGGCGAACCCGGCAAGCGCTGAGAAGCGGCGCAGGGTCTGCTCTGTGATATCCGGTGTTCCCTTGCTCCTGGAACCCGTGAGAATGCCGGAGAGTACCGCCAGCATGATGATGCCGCCTACCCACGTTGACACACCCACCAAGTGGAGGCCCAGGGAATTAATGGCCCCCTCATGATCGCTTGAACTGGAGGAGTGCCCGATCAAAGCGGTGGGAATCAGGCCGATGAGAGCCAACAGGAGCGTGAATGCCAGGCCCGTCAGGGACCGGACACCGAACAGCGCTGTAGTGACGACGGCAGCAATGATGGTGACCGCGAGCCAGGCCTTGCCGGTCTCGATGTCCGTCATGAAGTACACCAAGGAGCGCGTGAACTCCGCGTCTCCGGAGAGCCCCTGCCCTGCGACATCTGCGTATGTCAGTACGAGGACCGCGACGGCGGACAAAGTCCATGCTGCGCCGGCGGCTGCTGCAACGGCCAGGGCCCGGGCGAAGGCCGGATGTTCCGGCGCGTCAATGTCCTTTTCGCGGGACCGGGAGCTGCCGATGTTCTTGGGCAGGATTCCGACGGCAAAGATCAGGCCGCCAACCACCGTTGCCACCGACACGTTGTGGATGGCCTTGGCGATGGGAAGGCCCCACCGGACCAGTTCGCCGGGGTCCGACACCTGCCGAGCGGCTGAGGCCCCGGAAAAGATGAGGGCCGCTGCGAGTGCGAGGAACAGCACCGCCAAACCGGCCAGCTGCCACGGCAAGGAAATGCCCGCGACTGTAGTGCCTCCCCGTGCTCCCGGTTTGGGAACAGGCGAAGGGGCAGTAGCGGAGCTTCTTGCTGATGGCACTTATCCATTGTCCGCTACCTGCCGCCGGGCTGCGAATCGAAAGAGGCGCTATGTGCATTAACTAACAAAAGGGACGGCAACCAGCAGGTTGCCGTCCCTTCAAGGCGTTCGCCGAAGAGTAATTACTTCTTCTTGGCGACAGCAGCCTTCAGCTTGGAGCCAGCGGTCAGCTTGACGCTGTGGCCGGCTGCGATCTGGATGGTTTCGCCGGTCTGCGGGTTGCGGCCGGTGCGAGCTGCACGGTCGGTGCGCTCAACTGCGAGCCAGCCCGGGATGGTGATCTTTTCGCCAGCGGCGACAGAAGTCTCGAAAACTTCGAACAGTGCATCGAGCACGGAGTTGACTGCTGCCTGGCTGGTGCCAGCCTTGCCTGCTACCTCTGCAACGAGTTCACTACGGTTCTTAGCCATTTACGTCCTCCTGGACTCATACGTTTTTGAGCTTTCAAGCGGAATGCGAGCAAGCCACTGTTCGAAAACTTACCAGCTTGGACTGGCATGGCCAGCAAATTCCGCGTGTTTCCGCGCCTTTTTGACCAAAATCACCGGATTTTCGGGGTTTTTAGGAGTGCTTTACGCCCTTGGCGTACCCTTCGGCGTTGGCAGAGTGCATAAGGGCCACACCTATGACCATCCCTCGCCGCTTCCGGGAGAGCACGCTTCTAGAAGAGTATGCGCTGGAACAACACATGGTCCTGCCACTCCCCCGCTATCTGAAGATAGGACGGAGCTACGCCTATCCTCTCGAAGCCGGATCGTTTCAAGACGGTTTGGGAGGCCGCGTTGTGGACTAGCGTGGCAGCCTGAATCCGATGGAGGCCGAGTGCGTGAGTGGCCATATCGACGACGGCGGCCACGCACCTGAAGCGATGCCCTTGCCTGTGCATGACTCATCCACCCAATAACCGAGGTTGGCGTTCAAGAAGGGCCCGCGGACAATTCCGGAGAGCGTGATCATCCCGATAATTCCGTGCGTTGCGGCTAAAACCCAAGGCACCTCCATGCTCTGTTCGTAAAGGTTCAGCTTGCCTTGGATCACTGCCGCCTGACCTGCTGTGGTGAAGAACTCGTCAGGCCGGGCCGGCTCCCACGGTGCCAAGTGCTCACGGTTCCGACCATAAGCAGCAGCCAGGGCGGACGCATCCGAATGTTCCAGTGGGCGCACGAGGAACGGGGTGGCGTCACCGCCCGCTGATGCAAGGTTTCGCGTGAGAATCATCCCTGGACTCTACCGGTGTACGCCCCGTGGCATTGCGCACGATTCGAGGGAGTGATAGCTTTCCGATGATCGTGATTTTTCCACAGGAGGTGAGTCCCATGAACGCAGTAACAACAGTGGGCGCTCCCCTGTCCACGATCCCGCGGCTGAGTTAGCCGCCACCGGGAGCGCCAAACAGGCAATTCGCGAAAGGCGACTCCCATGAACAACACACCATCTTCTTCACACTTCACCGGGCCATCTACACGGCCCGGTTCCAACCTGTCGGATCTTCAGCCCCAACCAGCCATTGACGCCTCACACAGGGTGCCCACCGGCCAGC
Source organism: Arthrobacter sp. 9V (assembly GCF_902506065.1). Lineage (GTDB taxonomy): Bacteria > Actinomycetota > Actinomycetes > Actinomycetales > Micrococcaceae > Arthrobacter. Next base: position 333,114 of record NZ_LR732912.1, on the reverse strand, counting down.
GGGCGTTGATCCTCGGCGGCGGCGGGTCAACAGGCAATGCGTGGCTGATCGGCGTCGTCGCCGGCCTTTTCGACGCCGGCTTGGACGTGACAGCTGCCGATCTCACCGTTGGCACGTCCGCCGGCTCGACGGCGGCGGCTCAGTTGGCGGGGGCAACCCCCGCCGAGCTCTTGGATGCCGTACTTGCCGCCGTCCCGCAGAAACCCGCCGGGGTGGATTCCCGCCGAGCCGCTCCTGCCAGGAACTCGGGCGGACACAACGGAGCCCGCACTGTGACCGACCATATGGAACGAACCGGCAACATTTTGAAGGCCTCTACGGACATGGCCGATATGCGACGCCGCATGGGTGCTGCAGCAATGGACATGGCCGCAGCAATGGAAGGCGCCAGCGAACGATGGCGCGCCACCGTCGCAGCACGGCTGCCGCAACAGGAGTGGCCGGAACGGCTGGTGCTCCTCACCGCGGTTAATGCTCGCACCGGTGAACCGGTGGTTCTCGACCGCAGCAGCGGAGTGGAGCTGGTGGACGCTGTGGCAGCCAGCTGTGCAAGTGGCTTTGCATACGCCGTAGGTAGCCATCACTATATCGACGGCGGCTACCGGACCAACGCCGATAATGCCGACCTCGCGGCCGGGTACAGCCGAGTGCTGGTGCTGTCACCTTTTGGGGGCAGGACCAGGACGCCGGCGGAGTGGGGCATGCATCTGAAGGCGCAAGTAGATGAGTTGCGTCGCAGTGGCAGCCGGGTTGAGACGATCTTCCCGGACAGCGAAGCCGAGCACCTGTTCGGCACCAATGCGATGGATCTCTCGTTACGGCCGGCAGCTGCCCAGGCAGGTTTCGATCAGGGCAGGGAACTGGCCGATCCACTCAGGGAGTTCTGGCGCTGACTCGGCGGTTTGGTTGTTAAATGCGGGGAGCCCCGACCGTGTGGTCGGGGCTTCCCGTTTTAATGGTTGTCCGGCGGTGTCCTACTCTCCCACACCCTCCCGGGTGCAGTACCATCGGCGCTGTGGGTCTTAGCTTCCGGGTTCGGAATGGGACCGGGCGTTTCCCCCACGCTATGACCGCCGTAACTCTGTTACCCGTCCCTACGGTTTGTGGCCGTGGGGTGGGAAGACTGTTACAACTGTGGTGTTGTTATGTAGTTGTTGGTTCCCGTGAACATTTCTGGTTGTTGTTCGGGAACCACATAGTGGACGCGTGCAGTGTGTTGTGTGGTGTAAGTTGTTGGCCTATTAGTACCGGTCAGCTTCACGAGTCTTTAGTCCTCGCTTCCACATCCGGCCTATCAACCCATCGAAACCAGCTGAAAACCAGACCACCACACACGGGGGTGCATGACAGTACTGGCCATAATTTCAACCAATTGATAAAACAATCGGTATCAACAAACTTGGCACACTATTGAGTTCTCAAACAACAGACACACCCGGCACCACCAACCCCCAACAAGAGGCAGGATCGCTCCGGAGCAACTTTTCAAACTTACCCGAACAACCAGATCTTTGCAAATCAGCGTTTCCGCGATTTCCGATCGAGATTTCGGCCCCACCCGACGCAGGCACGCTCAGAAGCGTGCCATTTTCAGGCTGTTATCAAGGGGGTTGGCCTCCGCGGTTCTCAGCTCCAGGCTGTCTCACTCGCGGCGACTCAGAAGACATTACACGCCCCCAAGCCCGGGCACAAATCGACCCCAACACCATCCAAAAACCCCGCCAGTCCGGGCCAAAAGGCACAAGTAAAGACTCAAACCAGCCAAAAGGCCGCGAAAACAACGCCAGTGAAGCCCGTCACATAAGAAAAGACCTTCCATGTCCGCGCTAAGACTCCGAGCCAGCTACCGCCGTCGAACATTCACTCAAACCCGAGGGACCTGCACGAGCGTCCAGCCCAAACCCGAGGGACCTGCACGAGCGTCCAGCCCAAACCCGAGGGACCTGCACGAGCGTCGAGTTGAAACCCGAGGGATGTGAGCGAGCATCGGAAGGGGCGGCGGTCATCCGGCAGCGCGCGTCCAAAGGAGGAACGACCGAGCGCGCCGAGGATGACCGCCGCCCCACCACAGCCACCCGCATCAGGCCGGGATTATCGCCGGCCCAGCAATCACGTTAAAACACAAAAAGGGCCGGCAACCATAACGGTTGCCGGCCCTTTCAGAGCTTCGTGATTACCAGGAAGACTTGGTGATGCCCGGGAGCTCACCACGGTGCGCCATGTCGCGGAAGCGAACACGGGAGATACCGAACTTCTGGAGCGTGCCGCGGGGACGGCCGTCGATCTGGTCGCGGTTACGCAGACGGATCGGGGAGGCGTTGCGGGGCAGCTTCTGCAGGCCGAGGCGTGCAGCTTCGCGTGCTTCGTCAGTCGCGTTGGGGTCAACCAGGGTCTTCTTCAGCTCGAGACGCTTTGCAGCGTAACGCTCAACAATGACCTTGCGCTGCTCGTTGCGAGCAATCTTTGACTTCTTTGCCATGTGTTTAGCGCTCCTCTCGGAATTCGACGTGCTGGCGGATCTTGGGGTCGTACTTCTTCAAGACCAGACGGTCAGGATCGTTACGACGGTTCTTACGGGTTACGTAGGTGTATCCGGTGCCCGCAGTGGACTTCAGCTTGATGATCGGACGTACGTCCTTGTCCTTTGCCATTAGAGCTTTACTCCTCGTGCCAGGATGTCAGCAACGACTGAGTCGATGCCGCGTACGTCGATTGTCTTGATGCCACGGGCTGACAGGGTCAGCGTGACGTTACGGCGCAGGGACGGAACCCAGTAGCGCTTCTTCTGAATGTTCGGATCGAACCGACGCTTGTTGCGACGGTGCGAGTGCGAAATGCTGTGTCCAAAGCCCGGCTCGGCTCCGGTCACTTGGCAGTGTGCTGCCATGACTCTCCTCCAAAGATTGAATGTAACGGCGTGCAGATGTTCCTGCGTTGCCGTGCGACAGGCAGCGTCCGCATCCGGGTCCAAACCATTTCGGTAGTTTCCGCAGCAACTGCGGCGAAGAAGGTTGGCCTCAGGACCGGGCAGTGAAAATCACTGGAACAGATCCTGGGATACCGGGCGAATACAGGAATGCACGCAACTTGAGCCCCTAACTACCGGCCACCGGGACGTCAGTAAAACTGACAGTCACCACCAACCGGAGCAATTGCACACGAACCGCACTACCTAGCGCCTAACTATTCTACGGGTCAGGCCAAATTAAGACCAATCCGGCATCATACGCCCTCGAAAGCTCTTTCACAGCAGAACGAAAGGAAGCTTGGCGAGTCTTGAGTCATGACCTCGTTGATGAATCCTGATACTCCGGTGAAAAGCAGTCCGGCGCGGGCGGCACCCAAGCGGCCATCCGGCGTCGAACGCTTCCGTCCGCAAGCACGACGGCGGCTGGTCCGGGCCGACGTTCTGGGCTTCTTCGCGTGGTTGTCACCTGTTGCGGCCGTGGCATTGTGGCTGGCCGACGGCGGTTCCGCCGGGTTTTCCTCATTCGCCGGCACCATGACGGCTTTGGGGATAGTGGCTGGCTTGGTGGGCATGGACCTTGTGCTGCTGATGCTGTTGCTGGCGGCACGCATTACGTTGGTTGACAACGCCATTGGCCATGACCGTGCGCTGGAAATCCATAAGAAACTGGGCAAGCCGGCGCTTTACTTACTCCTGGCCCACGGCGTCCTGATTGCAATCGGCTATGGTGCCGCGGAGGGTTTGGACCCCGTCAGTGAGTCGGTTTCGCTGTGGACCAACGTTCCGGACATGTGGCTGGCTTTCGTGTCCATGGCGTTGTTCGTTGCCGTGGTGGTTTCGTCGCTGGTTGCGGTCCGCCGTAAGTTTCCGTACGAATTCTGGTACGCGGTACACCTGATGACCTACGCCGCTGTGGGAACGGCCATTCCCCATCAGTTCAGCGTGGGCGGGCTCTTCGCGGAAGGTACCTGGCAGCGTTGGTATTGGCTGGTGCTCTGCGTGGGAACGGGTGCGGCGCTCCTTTTTTATAGGGTGTGCCTGCCTGTCGCGGCGAGCTTTCGGCACCGACTCACCGTCAGTCGTGTGGTTCGGGTGGCACCGGACGTGTTCAGCATCGAGATGACCGGGCTCCACCTGGAACGGCTGGCCGGCAGTGGAGGCAGGTTCTTCATCTGGAGGTTCCTGGCACCCGGCCAATGGTGGCATGCCCATCCCTTCAGCCTTTCCGCTGAACCGGTTGCAGCCACGGCACCAGGCCGGGGGAAACTGCGGATCACCGTGCGGAATCTGGGTGACGGCTCGGCACGCCTGGCCCATATCAGGCCCGGGACCAAAGTAGCCATTGAAGGGCCGTACGGATTGTTCAGTACAGCCGCCAGGTCCCGTAACAGCGTGGTGATGATTGGCGCAGGCATCGGTATCACTCCTCTGCGGTCACTGCTCGAATCGACCCCCTTCGAGCCCGGCAACGCCACGGTCCTCCTGCGCGGTCACAACGAGTCCGAGATCTTCCTCGGGCAGGAAATCATGGCCCTTTGCCAGGCGCGGGGCGTCACCCTCTTCCATCTGACAGGTCCTCGGTCCTCCGGAAACCTTGCGTGGCTTCCCCGCGAGGCAGTTCAGGCCGGGTTCACCGTCAGCTCCTACGCTCCAGGCATCGCAGATGCCGACGTCTACATTTGCGGCCCGTCCGCGTGGGCCGCCTCCGTGATCCGGGACGTCCAGGCAGCTGGGGTACCTGCAGGACAACTCCACTACGAAAGGTTTGACTGGTGAGAACAAGGGCAGCATTGGCAACCGCGGTGGCATCAGTAGGCATTCTGCTGGCGGGCTGGCAGTCGGGAGCACACATCGCCGAAACCGGCACAGCAACCACCACCAGCCTCAGCAGCAGCGCCACAACCGGCGGATCAGCTGCCGGCGGATCAGTTGCCGGCGGCAGCAACAGCTCCAGCTCCGGCGGCAGCAGTTCCGGTAGTTCCGCCAGTGCTGGTAACTCCAGTAGCGGAAGCACGACGGCGGCAACGTACGACGGCGCGTCCGTCCAGACCCGCTTCGGTACAGTCCAAGTGCAGGTGACCATCCAGGACGGAAAGATCACAGAGGTCACGGCGTTGCAGCTCACTGATGCTGAACGTAAGTCAGCCCAGATCAGCAGCCGCGCAGCCCCGGTGCTGAGGTCCGAAGTTCTCCAGGCCCAGTCAGCCAACGTCCAAACCATCGGCGGGGCCACCGTCACCAGTGACGCCTACCTCTCCTCTCTCCAGGCAGCCCTCGATGCAGCCAACTTCTAACGGACAACGCCTCCGCGCACGGACGTTCCGCAGCATGGGCACTGTGGTGAGCCTGACGGTGGCGAGCACCACCTGGGCGGATGCCGCGGTTGACGAACTAGAGTCCGCCGTCGAGGTTGTTGAGGGAATCTTCGCGGACTTGGACGTCACTTTCAGCCTTTACCGTGGGGGTTCGGAAGCGAGCAGGCTGGCGTGTGGTGAGCTGGCCTTGGCGTATGCCTCCGAGACCCTGCAGGATCTTTACATCGAGGCATCGGACTGGCGGTTGGCGACAGAGGGTGCCTTCACCGCCGAGCGTCCGGACGGCACGTTGGACCTCTCCGGAATCGTGAAAGCCCATGCGGTGCGGGAAGCGTCGTTGTCGCTGGGCGCACTCGGGCTGCGGGACTGGTGCTTGAACGCGGGCGGGGACGTGCTGGTGAGCGGATCGCCTGTGCCGGCAACGCGTGAACCCTGGCTCGCAGGCGTGGTGGACCCGCTGGATCGTCAGGCTCTACTAAGTGCGTTCCCGTTGGAATCCTTCAGTGCCCTGGCAACCTCGGGATCGGCGGAACGGGGCGAACACATTTGGGCTGTTGGCGGCAGAAGAGCCGAGTTTGTCCAAGTCTCAGTAGCGGCAGCGGACATTGTCACAGCCGACGTTCTGGCGACGGCAATCGTGGCCGGTGGCACCCGGACGTTGGATCAGGCCGTTGATAAGTGGGGCGTAGGAGTGCTGGCAGTTAATGCCGATGGCACACTGTTGGCCACGCCGGAATTCAGGGCCGCTGCTTGAAGCCGCTTGCTACAGCCCGGAAGCTACAGGGGCCGGATCAGTTCCGGGTACTTGGGGCTGAGGCTGTCGCCGGAAGAAACTCCCCGCAGGCGGCGCGATACCCACGGAGCCGCGGATTCCTTCACCCACCGGGCATTGGCCTTCAGGGTTTCCACCCGGTTGGCCAACCGTACCGGCGCCAGCTCGGGCACCTCGATCGCGTGTTCGTGCTCAAGGACATCGAGCACCCGCTTTGCCATATTGACGTGGCCGGCGGTGGACATATGCATCCGGTCCTCGCCCCAGAGACGCCAATCGTCATATTCATCAAACCGCCAATAGTCCACCAGCAGTGCGCCATGGTTTTCGGCGATTTCGCGCACCAGTTCGTTGTAGATCGCAGTGCGGCCTCGCATGGCACTGAAAACTTTGGAGCCCTTCGCGTCAAAGCCAGTAAAGAGGACCACGGTGGCTCCGGTGGCACTTAACTTGGCAATGCCGGCGTCGTACTCTTCCAAAAGCGAGTCGATATCGATCTTGGGCCGCAGGATGTCGTTCGCGCCTGCGTACAACGTCACCAAGGTTGGATTCATGGCGATGGCGGCATCAACCTGCTCGGCCATGATCTGCCGAAGCTTCCGGCCACGGATGGCCAAATTGGCGTAGCCGAAGTCCGTGTTGCTGTGGGCGAGCTGTCCGGCCACGACGTCGGCCCAGCCGCGGACACCATTGGGACGGGTAGCGTCCTCGTCTCCAACACCCTCAGTGAACGAGTCCCCCAAGGCAACATAACGGGCAGAAAAATCCATGCCGTCAGTCTGCCACTTCAGCGCTCGAGGCCACAAAGCAACCGGGGACCGGGTTACGAGTCACGGAGAATCCAGTGATTGTTGTCCAGCCGGGCCACGATCTTCTCGCCAATGCGGGCAAGATCCGCGACGTCGTCGGGGCTGAGGGAATCGAGCATCAGCGTCCGCACGGACTCCACGTGTCCCGGGGCGAGGGACACAATGGTGGACATGCCGGCGTCGGTCAAGTGCGCTACGGTCACCCGGGCGTCGCCGGGGTGGGCTTGCCGTTCCACCCAGCCGCGTTTCTGCAGCTTGGTGACAACGTGGGAAAGGCGCGAAAGGGAGGCACTTGTGCGCGCGGCGAGCTCACTCATTGGCAGGTATCGGCCCTCTGTTTCGGAGAGCATCGCGAGCACGTTGTAGTCGAACAAGGACAGTTTGCCGGCCGATTGAAGCTGGGTGTCCAACGCCGAGGGGAGCAAGGTGTTGATGCTCAGCAGGGCCAGCCAGGCACGGCGTTCGTCGGCGTTCAGCCAGCGGGGTTGAGTCATGCCTACATCTTATGAGAATTCGCTACTTCTTTAGGTCCCGGCCACGGCTCAGACGATAGGCTGGCGGCATGTTTGTCGTCTCATTGACCTATAAGGTTCCCGACGAAATTGTGGACTTCCACCGCCCGGGCCATATGGCCTGGCTCAAGGACGCGTTCGACGCCGGAACTTTCCTTGCGTCCGGACGTCGCGTCCCAGCCACGGGTGGCGTTCTGCTCTCCAAAGTGGACAGGGCAGCACTGGATGCATCGTTGGCCCAGGACCCGTTCTACATTAATGGAGTGGCCGAGTTCGAGATCATCGAATTCACTGCCACCAGCGTGGCCGAGGGTTATGAGAACCTGCTGGACAGCTGAAGTATCCATGCTTTTGCCGGACCAGGCACCCGCATTTCCTTACCGGGCAGCTTCCGGGTCCTCCACGAGCTTTTTCAAACCTCCTTTCCGCGGGACCTTCACGGGTTGAGGCCAACGGGGTTTGAGCGTATCGCCTAACGTGATGCCCCTGAGTTTGCGGCCAAACAACGGAACCACCCAATCGTTGACCCAACGGCGCTGCCGTCGCTCCCATTCGCGGAGGGTGACGCGGGACGGCGGATCCCACTGTTTGGGCGAAATTTTGTGGGGGACGTTGAGGTGGTCGAGGACCTGCGCCGCCAGATACTTGTGGCCCGCTTTGGACATGTGGAGCCGGTCCGGGGCCCACATCCTCTTGTCCTTGTAAGCGTCGAAGCACCAGTAGTCCACCAGGACTGCGCCATATTTGGCAGCGAGCTCGCGGACCCTTTGGTTATAGAGGGTGTTGCGCTTCTTGAAGGGCTCCAGGACGGCAGAGACTTTTACGTCAAACCCGGTGAAAAGGACCAGGGTGGCCCCGGTTTCACTCAGACGCGCAACGAGCAACTCGTAGTCAGTGAGGAGGGCGTCCATGTCGGTACCGAAATCGAGGATGTCGTTACCGCCCGCGTAGAGCGTAACGAGGGTCGGCTCCATGGCAAGGGCGGGCTCGAGCTGTTCATCGATGATGTGCCGAAGCCTCTTGCTGCGCACAGCCAGGTTGGCGTACTCCCAACCAGGCTGGTCCTTGGCCAATTTCTCGGCAACCCTGTCCGCCCATCCACGGACCCCGTTGGGCAGAACCTTGCTGGGGTCGCCTACGCCTTCGGTGAAGGAATCCCCGATCGCGACAAACCGCCGTCGAACATCCCTCCGGTCCCCAAAGTCCTCCCGCACCCACCCGACTCTACCCGCCCCCGGTTACACAAGGCCCAACCCAAAGTGAACTCAGGGAACGGCAGGTGCGCGAGCATCGGCCTCAAGCACGAGGGATGTGCGCGAGCATCGGCCTCAAGCACGAGGGAAGTGCGCGAGCATCGGCCTCAAGCACGAGGGAAGTGCGCGAGCGTCGGCTGGAAACCCGAGGGAAGTGCGCGAGCGTCGGCCTCAAACCCGAGGGAAGTGCGCGAGCGTCGAAAGGTGACGCTCGCATGAGCCGCGGCGGCGGTTTTGCAAAGGAGCGCATCGCGGCCCATCGTGGCGCGGAGGTCGCTTAGCGACCGGACCGCCACCTATGGGTTGTGTCTAAGCGACGGCAAAACTGCCGCTTCGGCGGACTAAAGGAGAAGGATTAGCCCTCGGCTTTACCTCGTCGCCAGTAGCCCATGAACGCAACTTGCTTCCGGTCGATACCTACGTCGCGCACCAGGTACCGCCGCATTTCCTTGATCACGAACGCTTCGCCGGCGATCCATGCGTAGAACGGGAGGGCGCCTGCGGGCAGGGTGGGGTTTTTGGTGGCTTCGATCGCTGCGGTGTCCATGCGTTGCGGGGTTTCCCAGAGGATGTCCTGGTCCACGTTGACGTCTTCCGGCTCGGGACCGGCAGCTCCGGAGCCCTTGATGCCAACCCAGCCCGGAACGGGAATGGCCTTGGCCACGGCTTCTTTGAGGAGCTCGCCGTGCGGACGGGAGCGTCCAATGGCTGCACCGCGGGCGAGCCAGGTGATTTCAATGTCCGCTGCCGTGGAGATGTCCTGGAAGTCGCCGGCTTCGGGAACTTCGAGGAAGGCGTGGCCGGTCATGTCGGCAGGCAGGCTTTCGAGGATGGCACTGATGGCGGGGACGGCGGTTTCGTCGCCGGCCAGGAGGACGCGCTGGGCCAGGCCCGGACGCCATTCGATCCCGCCGTAGGCCCCGGCTGTGGTGCACTGGGCTGCGCGGTTGTTGGGGCCGATGATGGTGATGGCGTCGCCCGGCTTCGCAGCAAGGGCCCAGTTTGCTGCGGGTCCCCCGTGGCCGGCGTCGTCGAAGTGCATGACGAAGTCGATGTCGATCTCCGGGTACACGGCGTCCAGACGCTCGGAGCGGACGGTGTAAGTACGCATATCACCGCGGACGGCAGGGTCCATGGCCAACCATTCCTGGTACCAGCCGGCTTCTTCCATCTTGAAAGGAGGCAGCGGAATAACGTTGCCGGAGGCGTCGAAGGACGGGATCATCAGCTTCACGCGCAGGTCCAAGGTGTCCCCTGCCACGCCGAAATCGCGCAGTGAGTAGCCGCCGAAAGTGATGCGACGGAAGTTGGGGCTGAGCTCCTGCACGGCCGTCACAGTGACGTCGAAGGCGAGGGTCATGGGCTCCACGGCGGCACTTGCTTTTGCCTGTGTTGGTTGTGCACTCATGAGGCGATCTCCAGTTCGTTGATGGAAGCGGTCTGTGCGTGGTGGCGTCCGATGGGAACGATCAGCGGGGTGCCTGAGATGGGGTCCGGTACCACCCGGGACTCCAGGCCGAAGACGTTGAAAACAAGTTCCTCGGTGACCACGGTGGGCGCCGGGCCTTCGGCCACGATGCATCCGCCCTTCATGGCGATCACATGGTCGGCGTAGCGGGCGGCAAGGTTGAGGTCGTGGAGCACAATTGCCACTGTGGTGCCGCGGCTGCGGTTGAGGTCCGTGATGAGGTCCAGGACTTCCACTTGGTGGGCTAGGTCCAGGTATGTGGTGGGTTCATCGAGCAGCAGGACATCGGTTTCCTGCGCGAGGGCCATGGCGATCCAGACGCGCTGACGCTGACCTCCGGACAGTTCGTCGATGCTTCGCTCAGCGAGTTCCAGCGTGGCGGTGGCGTGAAGCGCGCGCTGCACCGCGGCGTCGTCGGCTGCGCTCCAACTGCGGAAGAAGCCCTGGTGCGGGTAGCGGCCGCGGCCTACGAGATCGCGCACGGTGATGCCGTCCGGGGCGGTGGGGTGCTGAGGGAGCAGGCCGAGTGTCCGCGCAAGTTCGCGGGCAGGACGGCTGTGAATGTCCTTGCCGTCCAGGGTGACGGCGCCGCCGGCGGGCTTGAGGAGTCGGGACAAGCCGCGCAGGAGGGTGGACTTGCCGCAGGCGTTGGCGCCCACGATCATGGTCACTTTGCCCTCGGGGATCTCAGTGGTGAGTCCCTCCACCACTTTGCGTGCCTCGTACTGGAGGGTGAGGTCCTTGGCATTAAGGATGGCCATGTCAGGCCTCCTTTCGGTTCGAGGTGACCAGCAGCCACAACAGGAAGGGTGCACCGAGCGCGCCGGTGATGACGCCGACGGGGAGGACGGTTCCGTCCAGGATGACGGGGGCGATGTTGGAGGCGAAGAAGTCTGCGAGCAACACAATCAGGGCACCGGTGAGGGCCGACGCCGGGAGGCTGGGTTTGCGGACGATCCGGCGGGCGATCGGTCCGGCGAGGAAAGCGACAAACGCTACCGGGCCGGCGGCCGCGGTGGCAACAGCGGCAAGTCCCACGGCGGTCAGCACCAGTCCCAGCCGGGCAGCGTTGACCCTGATCCCGAGGCCGGCAGCGGCGTCATCGCCAAGTTCGAGGATGCGCAAGGGGCCGGCGAGGGCAATAACGGCGGGAATCAGGACCAGCAGAGAGACTGCGAGGACGCCTGCCCGGTCCCAGGTGGAGGAGTTCAGGGAGCCGTTGAGCCAGATGAGGGCGTCGGCTGCGGTGCGGATGTCCGCCCGGGTCATGAGGAAGTTGACCACTGCGTGCAGTGCAGCGGCGATGCCAACGCCGGCAAGGATGAGGCGGTTGCCTGCAGCGTTGCCGCGGCTGCCTCCGCCCGCGCCGGAACCACCGCGGGAGATGGCGTAAATAATGGCCGCGACGCCGAGCGCGCCGCCCAGGGCTGCCCCGGAGACCACGGCGCCGGAAGCGCCGAAAATCACGATTGCTGTTACGGCCGCCGCGCTGGCGCCGTAGCTGATGCCGATGATGTCCGGGCTGGCCAGCGGGTTACGCAGCATGGTCTGGAACAGTGCGCCGGCCAGGCCGAAGGCGATCCCGATCATGGTTCCCACAACCGCTCGTGGCAACTTGTGCTCCATCACGATGAAGCTGGCTCCGGGGATTTTCTCGCCGCCGGTCAGGTGGTTGATCACGATTGTGAAGAAGTCCGGGATGGTCACGGTGTAGCTGCCCAGGAGCACGTAGACCGCGAACATGACCACGAGGGCCAGTCCGAGGAAGAACGTGGGGCTCAGCAAGCGCCGAAGTGGCATTTGATGCCCATGTTTGCGGGAAACATTGGCGTTAAGTGCCAACTCGGGGGCGGTTTTGAGGGTCACAGTCCGGCCCCCTTGCCGCGGCGGATGAGCCAGACGAAGACGGGTGCACCGATGATCGCTGTCATGATGCCTGCCGGGACTTCGCCGGGGAGCAGGATGACGCGGCCAAGGATGTCGGCGCTGATCAGGAGAATAGGGGCGACCACCACGGAGAATGGCAGGATCCAGCGGTAGTCCGGGCCGGTCAAGGAGCGGACAGCGTGGGGAATGACGAGCCCCAGGAATCCAATGGGGCCGGCCAGCGCAGTGGCGGAGCCGCACAGCAGCACAATGCCCAGACCGGTGATGCCACGGGCCAACCCCACATTCTGGCCAAGGCCGCGGGCAATGTCATCACCCAGGGCCAAGCTGTTCAGGACACGGCCGCCCGCCAGGATAATCAGGGCTCCGATCACAAGGAACGGCAGCGCCGGAAGGAGGACCGACCAGTCACGTCCGCCAATGCTGCCCACTTGCCAGAAACGGAAACGGTCAAAAGTGTCCTGGCTTGAAACCAGGATGACGTTCATCAGGGAAAACAGGCCGGCGCTCAGGGCGGCACCTGCGAGGGCGAGCTTGACCGGCGTCGCACCGTCACGTCCCAAGGACGCAACGGCATAAACCACGACGGCGGCCACTGCGGCACCGATGAAGGCGAACCAGATGTACCCGGTCAGCGAGCCGATACCGAAAACGTAGATTCCTACCACGACTGCCAGAGCAGCGCCGGCATTGAGGCCCAGGATTCCGGGATCGGCCAGGGGGTTGCGCGCTACACCCTGCATGGCCGCACCGGCCAGGCCGAGTGCGGCTCCGGCGAGCAGGCCCAGCACGGTGCGGGGAATCCGGGCGATGACCACAGCGTGGTTGCCGTCTTCCGGATTGAAGTTGGTGAGTGCTTCCCACACGGTATTAAGGGGAAGACCGCGTGCGCCGATCGCCAGGGATGCGGCGCAGACTGCGGCGAGTACGACGACGGCCGCCAACAGCCAAGCGGTGCGCTTGCCTGCCGTGCCGCGGGAGACGGTTCCCCCTCCGGTTCCAGCAGCTTCAAGGGCGATGCCTCCCGGGCCAGCCGACACCAAAGTGCCGCTGCCCCGCCCCTGAACTGCCGTCGTCGTACTCAGTTTCATTGCAGTTACTTGCCCGCTGCGTCTGCTGCTTTACCCAGCTGCGGCAGGAACGTGTCCAGTGCCCACGGCAGGCTCAGCGGCGATGAAGCGGAGATGGAGAGCGTCAGAGTCTGGTCCGAATCAGCAACCAGAGCGCCCTTCTTGATGGCCGGGATCTGGCCGAGCAGCGGGTCAGCCTTGATGGCGTCAGCGGTGGTGGCATCCGGCACCCAAGTGACGAAGACGTCGGATTCGAGCTCGTTGGCCTTTTCAGCAGACCACGGGATGAAGAATTCCGTAGCGCTCTTGGTGTTTTCGGTGACCACCGGAGCAAGCTTCATGCCAATTTCGGAGAGGAAGCGGGGGCGGTTGTCGATGGCCGTGTAAACGTTGGCGCCATCACCCTTGGCAGGCTCAAGGTTGCCGTAGATGAAGGTCTTGTCCTTGATCTGCGGGAACTTGGCAACCTTTTCCTTGACGGTGGTTTCGGTGTCCTCGATCAGCTTCTTCGCTTCGGCTTCCTTGCCCAGTGCCTTGCCGATCAGGGTGGTGCTTTCCTGCCACGGGGTGCCGTACGCGAGTTCCGGCTGCGCCACAACGGGGGCGATTTCGCTGAGCTTCTTGTAGTCAGCTTCTTCCAGGCCCGAGTAGGCGGCCAGGATGACGTCCGGGTTGAGCTTGGCGATCTCGGTGAAGTTGATGCCGTCCGCCTCGGAGAACTGAACGGGAGCCTTGTCGGTGCCGAAACCGGCGCCGAGCTTCTCCAGTGCTGCGTCCTTCCAAGGGGTGGAGCCCTTGTCATTGTTGCCCCACTCGTTCTTCGGAACGCCAACGGGGACAACGCCCAGGGCGATCGCGACGTCATCATTGACCCACGAGACGGTGACTACGCGCTTGGGCTGTTCCTTGATGGTGGTCTCACCAAAGACGTTCTTGATGGTCACCGGGAAAGCTGCGGATTCCGCCTGCTCAGTTGCCGGTGTGGTGGTTGCCGGACCAGTGGAGCAGCCGGTGAGCGTGAGGGCGACGGCGGCAAGTGCGGCCGTTGCGGTTCCTGCTGTTTTGAGCAGGGCGCGGCGTGGGAGAAGGGAAGCCACGGGACTCCTTAAGTAAGTGATGCGAACCTAAGTAAGGCTAGCCTACCCTCCGGATAATTAAGAAACGTTTGCGTCACCTAATCCACGCTATCGGCCAAATGCGATGCAGATCACACCATCGCTCACATCCCAAGCCCCTAACCCCAACGCTCTTCCACATCCCGCGGCTTTCCACTAAACCCTCCCGCAGTGGACATCTGCCCGGAAGTTTTGAAAGTATTGGCGGCAGCGGACTACCGCTTCTTAAGGAATCGAAACGAGGGGATGAGCGTGCGCACTGTTTCAGTTGCTGCAGCCATGGTTGGCGAGGTGGCCGCTCTGGCCTGCTTGGCACTCCCCCGTACGTCGGTATCTTCCTAGGCTCCCGGCCAGGCATCCGTTCTTCGGGTCCCTTTGTTGTGCCCTGTTTTGCCGGATGACCGACGACTTCTGCCATTTCGCGCGCGCCCGAAGCCGCGCCGACGTCGACCATTTCCGAAAGAAGCTTTGCCATGCAAAAAATCACTGCCCAACAAATCCGTTCGTCGTTCATCAACGCCAGCCGATCAGAGGCCGCCAAGATGAACCTCCCGCGGGATTTCGAAACCATCAACTGGGACAACCTGGAATTCCTGGGCTGGCGGGACGAAAAGATGCCCCAGCGCGGGTACCTCGTGGTTCCGCACCGGGGAAAACTCACTGGAATCATGCTCCGTGCACCCGAAGGCGGATCCGGGAAGAGGCGAGTGGTCCTCTGCGAACTATGCCGCGACGTTTTCTCAAAAGATGACGTATATCTGTGGGTCGCCAAGAAAGCCGGACAATCCGGTAAGGATGGCAACACCGTGGGGACACTGATCTGCGCGGAGTTCGGCTGCAGCGCCAACGTGCGCAAGGAACCGCCCGCCAACGAGATCAACCCGGACCCGGCCGCCGTCGTTGTTCGACAAATCGCAGGCCTGGTGGCCAGGACCGAACAGTTCCTGGACCGCGTCCGCGCGAAATAGCCGCGAATAGTACCCAAGTAGGTAGCAGCAGGTGCCGTTTAGAACCCTCAAAACGGCCTGGTCTGCTACCTACTTGGGTGCGCCGGCAGAGGTGACGTCAGCGCAGGACGATGTCCACCGGGTTGGCTTCGGAGCGCCAGGCTCCAGGCTCACCGGGGCCGGCGATGACCGGAGCGGTGAGCACACCCGAGCGATTGGTTCGTTTGTCGCGGAGGATTTCCGTGACTGATCCCAGGTGCCGGGACAGGTCGATCACGTTTTCCGGAGCCGCAAGGAGCAACTGGAAGCCGAATTCGTGAAGCGCCTTGATGCCGGCGCCCGCGAATTCCTCGGAAGCCAACACGAAAGCTTCGTCCATCATCACGGTTCCGTAGGTGGTGAACCCTTGCTCGGCGATGCCCAACTGGTAGCTCAGCGCCGCGGCCATGATGAAGGCCGTGAAACGCTGGCGCTCACCGCCGGACATGGACCCGGTATCGGCGTGCATGAAGACTTCAGTCTTCTTTTTGCCTGACTTGCCAGTGCCGCCCGACTTGGACGCAACCTCACGGTGTTCCTTGCACTGGATAAACAGGTGCCCGCGGACATCCAGCACCTCAGCACGCCACCGCCGATCCTCCGGGGTCTGCGATCCAAGCCGTTTCACCAGGGTTTCCAGCGATTTGTAGCGCGCGGTGAGCTCGGCGTCGTCGTCCACTTCCACCGCTGAACCGGTCGCAGAAGCAGCGCCACGCGATGGGCGGGTGTGCCTGGCTTTCAAGGCATTATGGATAGCGTCCTTGAACTGTTTGGCGGTGGCCGGAAGCGTCTGCTTGATGTCCAATTCGAGGAAGCTGCCCTCATGGAAGTTGACCTGGGACAGGATGCCGTTGAGGGGCAGGATGCGGCTGGTGATGCTGCGGCGTTCCTCGTCCAGCAGATGCAGGAGCGTGCTGAACGATTCGTGCGTGCGCTGGTTGAAGAACAGCCGGAACTCAGCCTCCTGAGCAGGCAACCCGTCACTGACGATCGCGTGGTAACGGGACTCGAAATCCCCGGCAGCCCCGATCGACGTGCCGTGATCGGCGCTGATGGCACTTCCCCAGTCCCGCACGAAAGCTTCAAACATGCGGGTCAGCCGTTCGGCTGTCGCCTGCCCGCGAGATTCCGCCGCGTGCAGCTCATCGAGCAGCTTATTGCGGACGCTGTTGGCCAGGTTGTCCAGCTCGTACAGTTCGTTGACCTCTGCGATGCCATCGAAGTACGGCTCCAGCGCGGTAACGGTGGACGCCGACGGCGGTGCTTGCTCCAGCTTCAGCCTCGCCGCATCGAGCAGGCCGTCCGCCGTGGTCATCTTATGGTCGAGCGCTTTGTATTCGCTCTGCAGCACAGCGGCCGTGCCTGTGGAGGACTGGTGCTTTTCCCGGACGGTTTCGATGCTGGCACGCAACGGCTCAAGGTCCGCCTGAGCAGCTAAAGCGTCAGTAAGACGCTGCTCGATCCTGGCAAGCTCGTCCGCGGCGACGGCTGCCGAGACCTGCTCCCAAGGCCGCTCATCTTCGGCAACCCGGCGCAGGGCCTCGAGCTGGCGAGCCATACCCTGGTGCGAGTCCTCGCGGCTCTGGGCAAGTTCCGCGGCTTTCACGAGCTCGTTTTCCAACTCGCCCACCCGCGCTGCAACCAGCTCAAGCTTGGACGCGTTGTCGAAACCGAGGACGTAATCCTGGCGGCTGGTGAAACGGTCGTCCTTTTCCACCGTGTGCCGGTTGCGTTTGACCACACCGCCCAGGCTCAGGCCCTTGTCCATGGACGCAAGCTCGTCCGGGTCCTCAACGCACGGGTATGCGAAGTCCAGGGCGATCCGCTCCCGGATCCATTCCCCCGCATCCGCATTGGAACCGGAGGTGAGGATGCTCAACTTAGTCAAGAGGTCGCCGTCGGACACGTCCTCCACAGCTAGCGCACCGCCGGCGAGCGGCTTGGACACATCAATGGCGCGAAGTGCGCCACGGACGGTGTTGTCGTTCAAATAGCGGGTCACCGCCGCGAAGTGCTCGCCCGGAACCAGCAACGTGGTGGCGAGGTTACGCAGCGCGCGCTCGGCGGCCGGACGCCACTGGTCCTGTCCTTCGGCGAGATCGATCAGCTCACCGCCAAAGGGCATCCGCTCTTCCGGTACACCGGTGGCAGCTGCTATGGCAGCCCGGTTTTCAATGCTCGACGGCGGCAGCAGCGATTTGCGCGACCGCAAGGAAAGCAGCTCCTGCTGGGCCGCGGCAAGCTCACGCTTCTTGGTGGCATGGCCGTCAAAAGCCTCAAAGCGAAGCTCCTTGAGCGCCTCCGAATCGTCCTTCAACTCAGCGGAGCGGGCCGCCGCCTGCTCATGCGCCTGATCCCAGCCCTCAGCGGACCACTCAAGGTTCAGCCCGGCGTCGGCCAATGCCTTCTTGGCCGAATCCTCAACCTGCTGACGCAGTTTAAGGCCAACCTTCGCGTTCTCCAACGACTGCTCAATGGCCGATATCGCGTTGCCGCCGCGGTTGTTGTAATCCAGCTCAAGATCCCGGAGCTCTTTGGCTAAAAAGTCCCGCACCGTGCGCTCGGCAGCCAATTCCTGGGCTTTGGACTGAGCCAACTCCTTGAAACGAGCCAGCGTCTTGGCGTGAACCGTGACCGCAAGCTGCTGCTTGTAAGCCTCGAACTCCTCGCCGGCCAGCTCCCGCAGCCGGTTCGCGTCCAGCAACGCCTGCGCGTACTCCTTGTTCAGCCCCGGAACCGGAGCCAGCTGATCCCGCTGCTGCCGCACGTCCTCCAGCCGCTGCCGGATGGACATCAGGTTGCTGAACTCCTCCACCACATCATCGGCGGCAGCCAACGTTGCCGGAGCATCCAGCACCTGGTCGCGGAAGAACGTATTTACGCTGCCACCCAAGCCCTTACCGGCCTGGATCACGCGAAGCAGCGGAAGTGCCTGGTCCGAGTTGATGCCGAGCAAGCGCCGGAAGCGCTCCGCGAACGCCTTATGCACATCGAAAACCTGCCCATCCGGGAAGATCGACTCCAGCGCACCCTTGGTGAACCGCTTCTGCGCAATGCCCTCGATCGCTTCAAGATCCAACGGCTTGCTATCGATCACGTAAAAACGCCCGACGCTGGACTCCGTGCCATTCTTCGGGAGATCGAACAGCGCCGACACCGTCACCTTGGTGCCGGCCGCGTTATCAAACGTCAGCGCGACGGCGGACCAGGTGGCACCCGGGCGTTGGAAGGCACTGGCCGAGCTATCGCCCACCGCCTTATCACCAACCTTGCCGCGCATGTACGTGAACGTGGTCCTCTTATCCTCCACAGCACCGCCGGAACGCTGGGCAGCAGCCTCGTTGGAGCGGGGGCGGGCATCAAAAACACGCAGCATCGCATCAAAGAGAGTCGACTTGCCTACGCCCGAGTTGCCGGTCAGGAGCGTGCCCTTCCGGTCCACGTGCATGGTGTGGGCGCCATGGAACGTGCCCCAGTTGACCACCTGCACCAACGCGAGGCGCATCTGGCCCGGGTTGGTGAGTTCGCCTAGTGGGAGCATGCTTGCGATGGTCACTTTGTGATCCCTTCAGCGTTGGTTCCGTCCGCGGCGGTGCCGGCGTCGTCGTCCCCGTCCGCGGAGGAGTCGGGGTCCAGGTCGAGGAAGGGCTCTGTTCCTGATTCGTCGGCGGCTACTGCTATCAGGGCCTCAATTTGGGCCGGGATGTCGCCGATGTTTTCGAAGGGGAGGGCCAGGGGCAGGGCGTTGCTGATGGTGTACGTGTCATCCAGCGGGGTGGGGAGGATGAGTTGGCGGGCCAGGAGTTTGGTGATGGTGCGGGTGACTACGTCGGAGTCGCGCAGGGCATCTTGTTGGCCTGCGGGCGTGTAGTTGGCCACGAGGTCCGATATTTCTTCGCGGGTGATGGTGGGGTCTGTTTGGGCTGTGACATGGCGGTCAAGCAGGAGGCGCAGGCGCAGCAGGACGATGGTTTCCACTCGGCTCAGAGCGCGTTGCTGGCGCAGGATGCTGGAGCGTGAGCTGGCACCAACGACCTCAGGATCGACGGGCCGGAGGACTGCGATTTTGCGATCATGATCGAGTTGGAGGGTGAGGAACAGCTCGGAGAGGCGGCTGCGGAGGATCAACTGGTTGTCCAGCAGGGTTGTCCACAGTTTCTCATCGCGGCCACCGTCAATGTACGGCCCCTTCAGCAGCTTCACCAGAGCATGGCGGACCTTCATGGGAAGCACACCGGTGTCGCCCGGGAAGAGCGCTGCGCCGTCCACGAAGGTGTCCCGTGGAGTGACCCGGAAAGGGTCAGCGTGGCTGACTTCAGGAGCAGGCTCAGCGTCAGCAGCGGGCTCAACCACCACTTCGGTGACCTCATCCGCGTCGGTGACGTCCGTCGTCGTGATTTCTTCAGTCATCAGAATCCTCATTCAGCGTGACGACAGGCAGGTACGCCGTGCGGATGCTGCCGTCGATTTGTTCGAAGTCGATGTGTTCCCACGTGGCCCGGTTGAAGGCCGCGCCCGTTTGCAGCGCCATGGACAGCAAGGTGCGCACGGTGTTGATGTGGCGTTCCTCGGCGGGGAGGTTATCCCAGGCATCGCCCAGGGTTGTTGCGCCAGCCATGGCTGCCCGGACAACAGCGGGCTTGGCCTTGCCCGTGCGCGCCGACCTTACGCGGTCCGAGTCACTGAAGGCAATGGGATCGGCCAGCCGCGGGGGTGTGGCGAATTCGTCGGGATCGAAAAGTTTGACCATGGCCAACGACTCGAACCCGGCGTTGTAGAGCACGGGCCCGCGGACCAGGCCGGGACGATCGCGTTCGTAGGGCAAGGACCGGATGGCTTGCTCTGCCTCGGCCAGCACCTTGCGCAGGCTGACGGACTGCCTGACGTCGTCGCTCTGGATGTAGGTGTTCAGGCTCTCGGAGAGCTTCCCGTAAATGCGTTGGATCTGGCTGTGCTGCGTGCGCAGTTCCGCCACCAGGTTCTTGAGCGTTTCTCGATCCTCGTGGGAGAGATCGTCCGCGAATTGACGGCTCAGCACCTCACCGATCGCCGAGCGGAACCTCAGTTGCTGCTGGGGATCTTCCAGGAACGCCGTAAAGGAGCGGAACGTGCGGCCTTCCGGGCTTTGCCGCAGGCGTTTGTCGGCCTCCAAAACCTGGGCCATGGTGGCGCCCTTGCTCAGGGATTCCTCGATGATCTGGTTGCGGAGCTCGCCGACCAATTCTTCGATCCGGTCACGCATTTTCTTGTAGTCGGCAGGCAGGCTGGCCGCCAGGTCAAGGATGTTGCCGGCGGCTTCAACTGCCTCTTCGTCATCCAAGAGCCCGTCGAATTCGCCGGAGCTGATGTCTTCCACCAGCTGCTGGCGCTCCTGGATTTCCTCTTCAAGGGCTTCCAGCCGCGCGCTCTGGTCAGGGTTTGTCTCGTTGGCGAGCTTCTCTACATCGCCCAGCAGTGTGCCGAGCCGCGACCCGTTCAAGGTGGAACGTTCACTGGAGAGGCTGTCCAGGAACGCGAGCACGCGGGCTGCCGGTTCGGTGACCTCGTAAACGATCTGGCCTGATTGGTTGCGCCGGGTTAAGAACTGCTTCCGCGTCCATTCGTCGCCAAAAAGCTTGCCGTTTTGCTGGCCGCCCAGCGCCGGGTCCTGGCGGCGGAGCTGCTCAAGGAAGGCGTCGACGTCGGCATGGAACTCTTCGAGCGGAAGCTGCGGCCTGGTGCGGGTAAAGGATGCCTGCAGCACGGCGATCACCCACGGCGCCGATCGTGTCAGTGCCCACGCGGGCCCCTTGGTCAACTGTTCGAGGTCACGGAGCCGGGCGCTGATGGCGTCGGCGGAGGACATGGCTGAACGGGACAACTACTCTCCTTCAGCTGCTGCGAATCCTGGCTGGCAGCGAAAACTGCCCCGTACAAGGTTAACGCAGAGCGTCGCCGGAGCGACCGCGCGCCGGAAGCGCCGCCGTCGTGCGCGCCGGAAGCGCCGCCGTCGTGCGCGCCGGAAGCACCGCCGTCGTGCCTTTCCGAAGCCGCCCGCCGCAACCATTCCGTAACCTACCGTCAGGTATGGTTTCGATCCCATATCAACGGCGTCACGACGCGTTTCTGCACTGGCCGGAAACCACCGCCACCCCTAGTGTCAGAGCATCGACGCAGCCACGCCGCGTCGACCCACGCACCGTCGCCCCGGGGGGAACCATGAATTTCGACTTCTCTGCGCTTGATACAGCCACTTACGTATTCATTGGAACGCTGGTCTTCGCTGCACTTTTGGTGGCATTTATTGCCGCTGCAGCCATAGCAACAATCATTCTTATCGGAGCAATGGGCATTGCCTGGTATGCCGTAAAGGCAGTTCTGGGTGGGCTGGTCCATGGCATTAACTTTGCGTGGGACCGCGTGGTTCACCATGCCGGTCAAGTGGAAATTCCGGCCGAATTCCAACCGCAGGTTTCCCCTAGCACAGGTAGCTACTCGCGGGTAGCATTGAGGGACAGCTGAAGGGTTCGCACCCAAGGCGGACCCTGGCTCCATCCGGCACCACCGGCTAGAGGAGTTCTCCCATGACGTCCGCCACTGACAACAGTCTCGCCGCCGCAAGCGTCAATGCCAGCGCAGAAGAAGCCCGTGCCGTAGCCGAGGCTGCCCGGGAAACCGAATGGAACCGGCCCAGCTTTGCCAAAGGCCTGTACCTGGGCAGCTTTGACCTTAGCCTCATCCACCCCTGGCCACAAGCCAAAACAGACGATGTCCAGCGGGGCGAAGAATTCATGGCCCGCCTGGTGACACTCGCCAAAACCATGTCCGGACGCGTGATCGAGCGCGACGCCAAAATTCCGGACGAATACCTCAAAGGCCTCGCGGATTTGGGGGTTTTCGGAATGAAGATCCCGCGCGAATATGGCGGTTTAGGCCTGTCCTTGGTCTATTACGGCCGCGCACTTGCCCTGCTGGGATCGGTACATCCGAGCTTGGGCGCCCTCATTTCCGCCCACCAATCCATCGGCGTTCCGGAGCCCGTGAAAGAATTTGGCACGCTCGAACAGAAGCAGGAATACCTGCCGCGTTGCGCTGCCGGCGCCATTACCGCTTTCCTGCTGACAGAGCCCGACGTCGGCAGCGACCCCGCGCGCATGGGCGCCACTGCCGTACTGTCCGACGACGGCGGGTCCTACCTTCTGGACGGCGTGAAACTGTGGACCACCAACGGCGTGATCGCAGAACTCGTGGTGGTCATGGCCAGGGTTCCTCAGCACACCGATGCCGACGGCACGGAGCACAAGGGCGGCATCTCGGCGTTCGTCGTGGAAATGGACTCCCCCGGCATCACCGTGGAAAACCGCAACACCTTTATGGGCTTGCGTGGAATCGAGAACGGGGTGACGCGTTTCCACCAGGTTCGCGTCCCCGCAGCCAACCGGCTGGGCCGTGAGGGCCAAGGGCTCAAGATCGCCCTCACCACCCTTAATACAGGACGACTTTCCATCCCCGGACTGTGCGTCGCCGCCGGAAAGTGGAGCCTGAAGATCTCCCGCGAATGGTCCAACGCCCGGACCCAGTGGGGGCGTCCGGTAGGCAAACACGAAGCCGTGGGCAAGAAGATCGCCTTCATCGCCGCCACCACTTTCGCATTGGAGGCCGTTTTCGAGCTCTCCGCCGAAATGGCTGACGCCGGCCAAAAGGACGTTCGCATCGAAGCCGCGCTGGCTAAGTTGTGGTCCACGGAACTGAGCTGCCGGATCGCGGACGAACTGGTGCAGATCCGTGGAGGCCGGGGCTTCGAAACTGCCGACTCCCTCGAAGCCCGCGGCGAACGGGCTGTGGCCGCTGAACAGCTCCTCCGTGACCTCCGCATCAACCGGATCTTCGAGGGGTCCAGTGAGATCATGAAACTCCTGATTGCCCGTGAGGCCGTAGATGCCCACCTTGCCGCCGCCGGCGACCTCGCCTCAGCGGACGCGAGCCTTCAGGATAAGGCGCGGGCCGCCGTCGGGGCCTCCGGCTTCTACGCCCGCTGGCTGCCGAAGCTGGTTGCGGGCGCAGGCATGGACCCGCGGTCCTATGCGGAGTTCGGTCGCCTTGGCAAGCAGCTGCGCTTTGTGGAAAGGTCCTCCCGGCGGCTGGCCCGTCAGACTTTTTACGGCATGGGCAGGTGGCAGGCGAAACTCGAGCACAAGCAGGCGTTCCTGGGCAGGATTGTGGACATCGGCGCTGAGCTGTTCGCCATGGCAGCATGCTGTTCCCGGGCCGAAATGCTGCTCCGGACCCGCCCGGAACAAGGCGCCGCGGCGTTCGAACTGGCCGAGGCGTACTGCGAGCAGGCCCGCGTTCGGGTGGACGAATACTTCGATCAGCTGTGGAGGAATACTGACGACGGCGATCACGACCTTTCGCGCAAGGTCCTCGCCGGCGACTACGCCTGGTTGGAGGCCGGCGTGCTGGACCAGTCCGAAGGGACCGGCCCATGGATCGGCGATGCTTCCCCCGGCGCTTCGACCAAGGAGAATCTGCACCGCAGCTACCGTTGAGGCCTTAGCGCACGTCCCCGTCCACGTAGAACCACCGCTTGTCTTCCCGGACGAAGCGGCTGATTTCGCGCTGGACGCCGCGTTCGCCGTCGAGCCTGTAATGCGCAGCGAACTCCACCAGGCCGGTGGTGTCCAAGGGGCCGCCGTTCGACGTCGAAACGATGTCCAATCGGCGCCACTCCATGTCCGGATCGAGGTCCATGGACGCGGGCCGGGTTGACTTGTGCCAGGTGCGCAGGAGATAGCCGGGATCCAGGATGACGAACGCCGAATACCTGGAGCGCATAAGTTGCTCGGCGGTTGGCGCTTCGGCGTCGCCACGGTGGAATCGTCCGCAGCAATCGTCATACTGCTCACCGGACAGGCAGGGGCAGGCGCCGTTGCGGAGCCGGGCTGTATCAAAGGTCAAAGGGTCCCAATCTGAGGCTGGAAATGAGAGCTGGGCAACATATTTTCCCACGCCAGATAACAGCTTCGAAACAACCCCGCCTGAGGGTGGGGCGGGGCGTGATTCCGTCGGTGCTGGACCTTAGGCTATATATGCAAGCTGGGTGGGCATTGGGCGCATCACAAAACGACGGCCAGGGGAGGCTAACGTGGAGGATCCGACAACACTCGCCATCAACCTGACGTATTTGGGGACACTGGGACTTGCGGTCCTGATGTTCGTGGGTCTCATGTTGATCGTCATCATCACTCTGGTGATCGCCGGAGTTGGGCGGCTGCTGTCCATCATCCTTCTGGCCATGGTGGGGATTTTCCCCAAGAAGGCCAACACTCCCATCGTTCACCTCCCTCGGCACCCGGCGAGCGTGACCGATCCTGCGGCTGAGGACGACGATTCTGCGCGTTCAGCTGTTTCCGCGCCGGCACCTGCTTCCGCACCTGTTGTTGCACCTGAGGTGGCGCCTGCGGCGCCCAAGCGAGACCTGCTCGGAGATGCCCGACGGCGGCTCTCGGGCGCGTCTTCTGCGCTGAAGGACGGCGAGTGGAAAGCCAAAGTCTCCCCACGGAATCTGCCGAAACCTGCTGAAGTGAAATCAGTGGTGGAACATCAGACCGCGCACCATCCGATCGTCGTTGCAGCTGCAAAGGAACCGCCTGTCCTGGCAAAGGACTGGGCGGACGCTGTGGCAGAAGCAGACGAACGGGCGGCCGCACGCGCCAAAGCGCAACAGCCGCCTGCCATCAAGGTCACCGTCCGCGATCTTGACGAGCCCACGCCGTCGTCCAACGGCAAAAATCCGGCTCCCAAGCGTCCGGACTTTCCGCCAAAAGGGCCGGACCACGGACCCGCACAGGCCGGCGATGCCAAAAGTCCTGACTTCGGCAACGGGGCCAGGAAATCGGGCCCGGACACTTCCAAGAATGGAAAGGTTCCGAGCCCGATTCGAAAAGGTTCGCTGAGCGGCGCGAGCCGCAACACCTAAAGGCTTATGCTGCCAGCTGCCTGAACGCCGCGCCGTGGTAGATCAGGGGCTTGGATTCGAGGTTAATAGTGGTGGCCTTGACCTCGAGCACAACAATCGCGTGATCTCCGGCCGGGGTCTCGGAAACAACTTCGCATTCGAAACCCAGCACCGCGCCGTCGATCAGCACTGCACCTGAGTCGCTCACGCTGGTGTCCAACCCGGCGAAACGGTCCCGCGTTTTGGAGGCCAGCTGGAGCGCGGCCGCTTCCTGCCCCTCAGCCAGCACTGACACGCCGAGGCGTTGGGCCTGGCGGAGCTTGGGCCAGGTGGTGGAGGAGTTCTGCACGGCGAACATCACCAACGGCGGTTCCAGCGAAACTCCAACCGTGAAGGACGAGGCAACCAGAGCTTCCGGCGTGAAGTCCACCATGGCGCTGAAGGCCGCAACTCCCGAAGGGAACTGCGCAAATGCTGCCTTGATGGCGGCCGTTTCTTCCACTGTGGTCTGTGTCATTCCGGTGTCCCCTATCGTGCGATGCCTGTGTTCCTTTCCCATAATTCCCCCGGTTCCCGGAACGGCAATATTTGTTGATCCGCAAGACATTTGTGTTGCCGCGTGTCAAGAAATGTCGCGAAGTATGGCCTCCTCCATTACCTCGCAAGACGAAAAACGAAGAACTTCTACCATTTGCGTTTATGCCTCTGACAGCCGTGTGTAGCCTCGATTGAACATCCCGTCCATGGCCGCCAACTCAGGCCCGGACACCCAGCACTGCCCACAAGCACTGTCCCACCACAGGAAGCCGACATGAGCCTCAACGAGCTACGAACGCTTGGACGCACTGGCGCCCTGATCAGCCCCCTCACACTGGGCACCCTGAATTTCGGCACCGGCGCCGCGCCTACAGGCCCGGCCGAGAGCATTCGCATCATCAAAGCTGCCCTCGATGCCGGTATCACCAGCGTTGACACCGCCGACATCTACTCACAGGGCGAAGCCGAAACCGTAGTTGGCCAGGCCATCCACAGCCGCCGCGACGACGTCTTCCTTGCCACCAAGTTCCACGGCCAGATGGGTTCCAACCCGGCGCACGCCGGCAACTCCCGCCGGTGGATTGTCCGGGCTGTGGAGGACAGCTTGCGACGGCTGAACACGGACAGGATCGACCTCTATCAAGCGCACCGTCCGGACTACAACACGGATCTGTTGGAGACCATCACGGCACTCAACGACCTCATCCGCCAAGGCAAAATTCTCTATTACGGCACCTCCGTGTTCAGCCCGGCCCAACTTGTGGAGGCGCAGTGGATTGCGAACACCAACCACCTGACCCCGCCTGTGGTGGACCAGGTTCCCTATTCACTCTTGGTGCGCGCCAATGAACGGGACGTTTTCCCCATCACCCAGCAGTACGGCGTCGGGGTTTTGAGTTACGGACCCCTCGACGGCGGATGGCTTGCTGGAGGTTATCGCGTCGGCGGGGGCCAGCCGGAAAGTTCGCGATCGGCTGCGGTTCCGGGCCGTTTCGACGTCAACGCGCCCTTTAACCAAGGCAAGCTGCACGCAGCCGATGCCCTCGCGCAGCTTGCGGCACGCCACGGGTTGACCCTGATCCAGCTCGCCGTCGCCTTCGCACTGAACCACCCGGCGGTGACCAGCGTAGTCATCGGGCCGCGCACCGAGGATCACCTCACCGACTATCTGAAGGCCGCTGATGTGGTGCTCAGCGAGTCCATTTTGGATGAGATCGACGACATCGTTGCCCCGGCCGTGAACTTCCTGGAGCGCGACGCGGGCACTGTTGCACCGCACCTTGAGTACCCGGAACTACGACGCCGATAACCCCCTTTGCGTTGTGAGGCCCGCTTTGCGCGCCCTGAGCACGAGTTGGCGCGTAAAACAGGCCTCACAACAAGCTATTGACGCAGCTTCGGCCTCGGCGTGATCCTTGACCTAAGTGCTGCGGCACTCCGCAGCGTTTAGCTTCCAGTAGAACGCCGCCATCCCATGTCCAAACACCATGTCAAACAAAGAGCACCAAAAACCGCCAACCCCGGCCAGCCAACCCAAGGGCCGCTAACTCACGAGGAATTACAACTCTCCGGGCGGAACCACTCCATGCCCCTTGAAGCCCTGCACGACGACATCACGCCGGCCGGGCTGCACTATCTGCTGATCCACTTCGATATCCCGCACGTTTCCGCCGATACTTGGCGACTGAAACTAGGCGGCGCCGTTGACCGGAGCCTCGAGCTGAGTCTTGCGGACATCAAAGCCCGGCCCGCCGTCACTATGCCCGTCACCCTTGAATGTGCAGGGAACGGAAGGTCACTTCTGCAGCCCCGTCCCGTCAGCCAGCCCTGGGTTCTCGGTGCGGTGGGCACGGCAGAGTGGACCGGAACCCCGTTGGCACCCTTGCTGGAGGAAGCAGGCCTGACGAGTGACGCCGTCGAACTTGTCTTTACGGGTGCCGACTCCGGCATTCAAGGCGGCGTCGAAGAACCGTATGCGCGCAGCCTGTCTGTAGCCGAGGCGATGCATCCGGAAGTCATGCTGGTGTATGCCATGAACGGTCAGCCGTTACCCATCCAGCACGGCTTCCCGGTCAGGCTGCTGGTTCCGGGTTGGTATGGCATGGCGAGTGTGAAGTGGCTGACGTCGATCGAGGCCGTGAAGTCGCGGTTCATGGGTTTCCAGCAGGCGGTCGCCTACCACTATCTTCAAGGACCTGACGGGCCGGGGATTCCCGTCTCACATATCCGCGTCCGTTCGTTGATGATTCCGCCCGGAATCCCGGACTTCTACACTCGGCGACGCGTAGTGGACGCCGGTCCCGTGATGCTGCACGGACGTGCGTGGTCCGGACACGGTGAGGTTGAGCGCGTGGAAGTGGGGATCGACGGCGAGTGGATGCCTGCGCATGTGGATTCGCCGCTGGGTGATTTCGCATGGAGGTCGTGGTCCATGGTGTGGGTCGCGAGCCCGGGAGAACACGTTCTGCGGTGCCGGGCCATGGATTCCACAGGCGCGCTCCAGCCCACCGAACAGGTGTGGAACTACCAGGGCATCGGGAACAACATGGCGCAGGCGGTGCAGGTGACGGTGCGGTAGTTCCTTCTCTTCCAGCCCGCCGAGTTCGCTGGAACGCTGCAGGACCGCCGGAACGCTGCAGGACCGCCGGAACGCTCCCGCGTTTTCGGTGGCTTCCCCACGATCTCGCGCGCTTCCGGTGTTCTCGCCAGCCCGCCTTGCCCCGGTTAGACTCGTTCCAATCATGAGTATCCCGTCTTCATCCCCAGCGAACGTCCGAGTCGACGCTTGGCTGTGGGCGATCCGCGCATACAAGACCCGCTCCGCTGCCACCGCTGCCTGCCGCGCCGGGCACATCCGCGTCAACGGAAACCCGGTTAAGGCATCGCAGAGCGTGATCATCGGGGACACCATCCGCGTCCGCGAATCCGGTTGGGAACGGATCCTCGAGGTACGGCGACTCATCGCCAAACGTGTGGGCGCAGAAGCCGCCTCGCACTGCTTCACCGACCACACTCCCCCGCGCCCCGTAGCCCCCAAGCTCGGGCTCCCCCAGCGCGACCGCGGCGCCGGCCGACCCACTAAGAAGGACCGCCGGGACATGGAGAAGCTGCGGGGCTAGGTGGGCCCTCGCTGACGTTTATCCACAGGCCCCATCTTCTGACATGAAGGGTTGCCCCTTCCCGGCCTAGACTGACCGGCACACCGCCAAACAGCTGCTGGGGAGCCTGTCATGTCACGCCTTTCGTTTGCCTCTTTTCCTTCTGCTCACGTCCGACCGGCGGTCTTCGGCCTCACCGCCATGATCCTTCTCAGCGGTTGTCAGGGTGGCTCCGCTCCGGGCAGCCCACCTTCAGAAAGCAGCTCGACGACGGCGTCGCCCACCTTCAGCGTTTCGGCTCCGGCGGCTTCGGCTACTCCTGTTGCCCCGCCCGCCGTCTACAAGCCAGCCGACGCAACCGGGAAGGCACAGAACGTACCTGTGCCTGTGATGCCTGAGCTGGCGAAGGAGAACTCGAAGGCCGGGCTGGAAGCGTTTATTGGGTACTGGTACGCCACCTTTTCCTACGCCACTGAGACTGGTGATCTGGATCCTTGGGTTGCAACAACTGATACTTCCAATGCAGTCGCGGCAGCGTACAGGAAGGCGTTGGAGCGCAATTTTTCTCAGGGAATGTGGATGGTCGGCGGAACGATCTCAACGCCCGTCATTGATGTTCTATGGACAGATGGGGCCGCTACCCAAGAGGCAAAGGTACAGGTTATCCAAAGTGAAATTCGGTACTTCAACGCGGACGGGACCTCCGGCAAAGATGCCACGCCCGGGTCCAACATAGCCGAGGCAGTATTCGCAAAATTCACGGATGGAATGTGGCGGGTTACCGACAATGGAATGATTGTCGGCTAGTTGTGAGGACAATTCGGATTGGCTCCGTCATGGTGTTACTCATCGCCCTCTGGAGCGGGACAGCACACGCACAATCATCAAATGACGGTGGAGGACCGATAAGTGTCGGTCGAGGCGAAACTTCTTTGACGGCTGGTGGACTCTTCGTTTTCAACCCTGAGACTGGGAGATCTGAAAGCACAGCCGGGTCGTCAGACAACACCGCCGAGGATCCGAATCAGTACATGGCCGATGTTCACTGCCGGTCCGGCGGAACGGACACTCCCGACAGGGGGTGCCTCACTATGGAATGCCCGGCCAAAACACCTGCCGGAGAAGAGGGCACTCCCGTGATCTGGAGACAGGCCCCAAAGTCCATCGAGGATCCAACATGGACCGACTACCCCGCCGTCAGCGGCCCTACCTGCCTGTTTGACCCCGAACCCGGGAACGTCCTGGACAACATCGCCGCCCGGATCCTCACCGACTTCCAACAGCTCCCCGTCAACCCAGGAACCCTCGAAGCCCAACCCTTCCCCCACACCCTCAAAGGCGGACCCACCAACTTCTACACCACCGCCGGCGAACAAACCTTCAACGTCACCATCCTCGGCCAAACAGTCCACCTCACCGCCACACCCGCCAGCTTCACCTATACCTTCGGGGACGGCACCACCCTCGGACCCACACCAGCCGCCGGCTACTCCATCCCCGAAACCGAATGGCTCACCAACGACACCCGCACCAGCCACAGCTACACAGACACGGGCAACTACCAAGCAACCGTCACCACCAACTTCACCGGCACCTACTCCGTCAACAACGGACCACCCCTACCCATCAACGGAACCCTGGACATCACCACACCCGCCAAAACCATCCACGTCTGGAAAACAGAAAAAGCCCTCGTCGCCGACACCTGCCAGGAAAACCCCAACTCCTGGGGCTGCCCCGGAGCCGAGACCAGATAGACCTGCGGTGCCACGTACCGCCACCACCCTCTTCGAAGGCGAACAGCCCGGCGAAACACCACGCAGGCGGCGAGTCAGGGCCCTTCAAGATTCAAGGGGGGTGGTGGAGGCCCCTGGAATAAGCACGCCGGAAAGAGAAAGCACCAGTTCCGAAGAACCGATGCTTTCCGCAGGCTGAAGCTTAAGAGAACCAGGTACCGGGAGGGCCCATGAACAGCAGGAAGCTGAACACGGCCCCTACGGCAACAAGAGTGACAACCAGAGCAAGAACGGGGTTCCGCAGGACCCAGGCCTGGGCTTTTTCGAAGCCCCCTTGAGGCTTGTCACCCCCGGCAGCCAAGCGCCATCCGCCGTCGAGGAGGCCACGACGGTCCAGCGACTTTTCCGTGGGGATGGTGGCGTACGGGATGACGGCTGAACCGATGGCCAGCAGGCCTGTGCGGGTGGACCACTTCTGGTTGATCCAGGTGAAGGCGGCCGTAGCGGCGTAGCAAAGGAACACGAAACCGTGGATGCCTCCGGCAATGCTCACCCCCACGTCGGTGGTGCGTGTGACGTACTTGAGGAACAGCCCGATCAACAACAGTGTCCATGTCACGGCCTCGGCAAAAGCAACGGTACGGAACAAGGTACGGGGCTGCATGGAAGTCCTCAGGTAGAAAACGGGAGACACCTTCTATTTTACCGGCTGTAGAACTTCCCTTGCCTCATCTGTGCATCGGCACGCTTACGGCAATGGGAGTGCCGCCCGGTTTCGGATCTGCGAGTCGCCGAATTCGATAGCCACGGGAGCGATCTCCATCTCCGGCTCATGACGGGTACGGGCCTTGCCGACTGCTACGTGGGGCAACCACCGCGGTGATCTGTAACCGAGTGCAGGTGAGCTGAGGATGAAGTCGTCAATGTTGTCCAGGCCAAGATCGTCAAGAAGCACGTGGAGCCCTTGCACCAGAAGTGCCTGGTAATCGTGTACTTCCTGCGGCACATCCACCTCGAGTCCCATCAGACGACCACCGCCCAAAGGGATCAGTTTGTCCGATTTCCCCAGGAAGCCCTGCAACACCGGAAGATCCGTCAACCACCCGGCGATCTCCGGAAGGGTCTTCCCGGCACGGGACAACCCCTTGGTCCAGTCGGCGATGTCCCTGCCCAGTTCATCGAGAATTCCCACATGCAGCAGGGTCATGTGCAGGCCCTGGGGTTTTCGCAGGGAGTCGACGAACCGGTTCAGACCCTCGTAGTCCGAGACACCGGCGCCCACCCGAAGCACGGGTACCTCAAGAGTGATACGAGGTGGATGAGGTTTGCTTCCAGAGGAGACAAGTGCCGTCATGGTTGCCATTATGCGCCGAACGCCCAGCGATCGGGAGGCCGACGGCGGAACCCGGCGTCCGCCGTCGTGCTGCCTTTTACGCTCTGCTGGTTTTCACTTCTTGGCGCGGGCCTGAACCAGATTGGCGAATGGCAGGCGCCCATGAGCGGCTACGAAGCCTACGTGGTAAGCGGCCTCGGCACCATTCACTTCCGAAGCCGGGAGTTCCTTCCACGCGATGATCAGGTCAAGGGCGTCGCGGAGTTGCCAGATGAGCCGTGCATCCCACACGACGGTGGGCCGTCCACGACCGTAGTCAAGGAACTCCTGGATCTGCTTGCGGAGCCCCCGGTTGCCTTGGCTACCGGCGCTGGCTTTGCCGATGTACAACACCGAAGCATCGGGAATCCATTCGGACTCCAACACTTCACGCTTGAGGGAGGGGTCCTTCTTTTTGAACGTTCCGGCAGTGCTCTTGCTGAGGAATATGGGCTCGAAATCCGCAGGGCGAAGGATCACGAAGATGCCGGGTCCTTGGGGAATTCTCATGGATTCGAGTTCGTCGATGGGTCGGAATCCGGTAAACCCGTCCTCGATGAGGGACTTTTTGGTGAAGAGCATGGTCCATTGTGCGGGACCGCGCAGCGCCGGTCCCAACGAACGGCGGTAAGCGCCGCCGTCGCCCCCCAAAGCGTGAAGCAAAGCTTTCAGCGTTGACACGCACTTGTGACCCGTGCCATATTCAAAGCGTGAACCTGTCAGACAGCCGGACAGCCGGACAGCAAGTACCCCAAGGTGGGCATACTCCCATCTCGCGCATCTCCGCAGCCGAAGCGGTCTTTGCGGCGCTCCGGCGCGCCATTGAGGGCGGCCAGTTCGACATCGGCACCAAGCTCAGTTCCGAGGCAACGCTGGCAGGCCAATACGGCGTGAGCCGCTCGGTAATACGTGAAGCGTTGAGGTCCTGTAACACCTTGGGCCTCACCGTTACCAAGACCGGCAAGGGTACGTTCATTGTGGCCAACAAGGTTGCTAATGACCTTACCTTGGGTCAGTACAGTGCACGTGATCTTAATGAGGCCCGCCCGCATATCGAAATCCCGGCAGCCGGGCTTGCCGCCCAGCGACGCACCGAGGAAGAGCTGGAGCACCTCAAGGAAATCGTCCAGGAGATGCTCACGGAGAACGATCCCGAAGCCTGGGTGAACCTGGATGCCAGCTTCCATTCAGCAGTGGCCCGTGCAAGCGGAAACCGTGTTTTCGCCAGCGTCGTCTCGGATATACGTGAAGCGCTGGCCCACCAGTCCGAAACTTTGAACCTCGTCGCAGACCGGCAACACCGCTCGGACGAGGAACACGTCGCCGTACTCAATGCAATCGAAGCAGGCGACTCCGAGGCCGCAAGCAAAGCGATGGCTGCTCACCTGCAGGCCGTCAGCGTGGCTCTGGACAAGATCCTCAGCAAATGACACATCCAAAGGACACAGCCACCATGCCCGCCCCCGAAGCATCGGCGCCAGCAAAAGCGCACCACCTCAAAACGCCCCAGCACGTCCCCCTCGTAGAGGTAACCCGCGACGGCCTGGTGGAGAGCATCCACTACGGATCGCTGATCGCACTCCACAAAAACGGCAGCACAGCGCTGGAAGCCGGCGAGCCGGACGCACCGATGTACCCGCGTTCAAGCCTGAAGCCATTGCAGGCTGTGGCTCTGCTCAAGGCCGGTTTGGATATCCCCCAGAAACTTCTTGCCCTTACGGCTGCCAGTCATTCCGGCGCGCAGATGCACCGCGACGGTGCCAGCGAAATTCTGAAGTTGCACGGCCTCACCGAGGCGGCACTTGGCAATAGCACGGACCTGCCGTACGGCGTCGCCGAGCGTGAAGAGTGGCTCCGGGCCGGCAACGGTCCTACTCAGATCGCGCAGAACTGCTCCGGCAAGCATGCTTCCATGACCGCCGTCTGCGTCATCAACGGCTGGCCTGTGGAGGGATACCTGCACCCGGAACATCCACTGCAGATCCTGGTGCGGGACACCATCACGGAGTTGACCGGCGAGGAAGCCGCTGCGGTGAGCACTGATGGCTGCGGAACGCCCCTCTTCGCCCACTCCCTGCACGGCATGGCCCGCGCTTACGGCCGCTTGGCTGCGGCCGACGAAACCACCAACGAGGGCAAAGTTGCCCACGCCATGCGCCGCTACCCGGAGATGGTGGCCGGTGAGGGCCGCGACGTCACCGCGCTCATGCGTGCCGTTCCCGGCCTGCTGGCGAAGGACGGCTTTGAAGGCCTTCAGTTGGTTGGCCTCCCGGATGGCACCGGCTTTGCAGTGAAGATTTCCGACGGCGGCGATCGCGCCCGCATGCCCGTCACCGTTGAGGTTCTTCGCCGCTTGGGCGTCGACGGCGCCAGCCTGGACACGCTTCAGAGCCCACCTGTGCTGGGCGGCGGCCTTCCGGTCGGCGAGCTCCGCGCAGCCCGAATTTTCAGCAACTAAACCAAGGACAGCTATGACCACCGTCGATCAGGCGATCCCCCTCCGTTCCGAACACGACCTTTTGGGCGACCGCGATGTACCCGCAGACGCTTACTGGGGCGTTCACACCCTCCGCGCAATCGAGAACTTCCCCATAACGGGGCAGCCCCTCTCCACCAACAAGCACCTGGTCAGGGGCCTGGCCGCCGTCAAGCAGGCAGCCGCACGTACCAACCACGAGCTTGGCCTGCTGGACGCCGAAAGGGCAGCCGCCATTGAGCAGGCATGCCAGGACATCATGGACGGCATGCTTCACGAGCAGTTCATGGTGGACGTGATCCAGGGCGGGGCGGGAACCAGTTCCAACATGAACGCCAACGAGGTGATCGCCAACCGTGCCTTGGAGATCCTCGGCCACCCCAAGGGCGACTACTCCAAGCTTCATCCGAATGACCACGTGAACCTGAGCCAGTCCACCAACGACGTCTACCCGACGGCGGTAAACCTCGCCACGATCTTCTCCGTGAAGGAACTCCTGGAAGCCCTCGAAGAACTCGAGTTGGCCTTCGCTGAGAAGGGCCGGGAATTCCGGACCGTTGTGAAGATGGGTCGCACGCAGTTGCAGGACGCCGTACCCATGACACTCGGGCAGGAGTTCGGCGGGTACGCCGTGACCATCGGCGAGGACCGGGCACGCCTGGACGAGTCCCACATGCTGATCCACGAGATCAACCTTGGTGCCACGGCAATCGGCACGGGTTTGAACGCTCCGGCCGGTTACGCGGAAGCAGCGTGCCGCCACTTGGCCGAAATCACCGGCCTTCCCCTCCTCACTGCTGCTGACCTCATTGAAGCCACCCAGGACGTGGGCGCATTCGTCCACCTCTCCGGCGTGCTGAAGCGCGTGGCAGTGAAACTTTCCAAGATTTGTAACGATCTCCGCTTGCTGTCCTCAGGACCGCGTGCGGGTTTTGGCGAGATCAACCTTCCGGCCGTTCAGTCCGGTTCGTCGATCATGCCCGGCAAGATCAATCCGGTGATCCCGGAAGTGGTCAGCCAGGTGGCGTACGAGGTCATCGGCAACGATGTCACCGTCACCATGGCCGCGGAGGCCGGCCAGCTTCAGCTGAACGCCTTCGAACCGATCATTGTGCACAGCCTGCACAAGAGCATCTCCCACCTGGAAGCAGCGTGCCGCACCCTTACGGCGCGCTGCGTCCGGGGCATCACTGCAAACACCGAACGGCTACGGCTTACCGTGGAGCAGTCGATCGGTCTCGTCACGGCATTGAACCCACATATCGGCTACGCCTCGGCCACCGCTATCGCCCAGGAAGCGTTGGCAACGGGCAAGGGCGTTGCAGAACTCGTGTTGGAGCACGGTCTTCTGACCGCTGCCCAACTTGAAGAACTGCTGAGCCCCGAACGTCTGGCAAATCTGAGCAAATAGGCCGAAACTGGCCTGTAAGCGCTACAACCAGCCGTCCCGCCCCATGAGGCATTCCCCCACGAGGCTTAGTTCTGCGTGCCCGGATCCCCGACCGGACGCGCCCAGGACACCCCCAACAGGACACCCCTAAGGATTCCAATGACCAACCCCATCACGGACCACACGGTCCCGCCGCAAGCGCACGCCAGCGAGAAAGCCCTCCACAAGGAGGACTCCGGCTACCACAAAGACCTCAAGCCCCGCCAGATCCAGATGATCGCGATCGGCGGCGCGATCGGCACCGGCCTGTTCCTGGGTGCCGGTGGCCGACTCAACGCAGCCGGTCCTTCCCTCGTTATCGCCTACGCAGTCTGTGGCTTCTTCGCTTTCCTGATCCTCCGCGCCCTCGGTGAGCTGGTTCTGCACCGCCCGTCGTCGGGATCCTTCGTTTCCTATGCCCGTGAGTTCTATGGCGAGAAGGCCGCCTTCGTCTCGGGCTGGTTCTACTGGATCAACTGGGCCACCACCACCATCGTGGACATCACTGCGGTGGCCCTGTACATGAACTTCTTCGGCAAATACATTGCCTGGATGGGCGCCGTTCCACAGTGGGCCTGGGCGCTCATTGCGTTGGTGGTTGTCCTCTGCCTCAACCTGGTTTCCGTGAAGGTCTTCGGCGAAATGGAGTTCTGGTTCGCGCTGATCAAGGTGGCCGCGCTGGTGGCCTTCCTCCTGGTTGGCACCTACTTCGTCATCTTCGGTACCCCGGTGGATGGCCAGGAGGTTGGCTTCAGCCTCATCTCGGACAACGGCGGTATCTTCCCCAACGGCATCCTCCCCATGATCATCCTCATGCAGGGTGTGCTGTTCGCCTACGCCTCGATTGAACTCGTGGGTACCGCTGCCGGTGAAACTGCCAACCCGGAGAGGATCATGCCCAAGGCCATCAACTCCGTGGTCTTCCGCATCGCTGTCTTCTACGTTGGTTCGGTCATCCTGCTGGCACTGCTGCTCCCGTACACCTCCTACGAGAAGGGCGTCAGCCCCTTTGTGACGTTCTTTGGTTCAATCGGTGTTGAGGGTGTGGACGTGATCATGAACCTCGTGGTCCTCACCGCGGCGCTGTCCTCGCTGAACGCCGGCCTCTACTCCACGGGCCGCATCCTCCGCTCCATGTCCGTTGCCGGTTCCGCCCCCAAGTTCGCCCAGCGCATGAACAAGGCCGGCGTCCCTTACGGTGGCATCGCCATCACCGCAGGCGTTTCCCTCCTCGGCGTTCCGCTGAACTACCTCGTTCCGTCCGACGCTTTCGAGATCGTGCTGAACGTCGCCTCAGTTGGCATCATCGTCACTTGGGCCACTATCGTCCTCTGCCAGATGCAGCTCAAACGCTGGTCGGACAAGGGCTGGGTGAAGCGGCCTTCCTTCCGGATGTTTGGGGCACCGTACACAGGGTGGCTGTCCTTGGTCTTCCTGCTGGGCGTCCTGATCATGGTGTTCATCGAGTCTCCGCTCACCATGCTGGTCACCGCAATTGCCTGCGGACTCATGGTGTGGGGTTGGTTCCTGTGCCGCAAGCAGATCCATGAGCTTGCCGCCACCCGCGATGGCTACACGGGCAGCGCCCCGGTCATTGCCAACCGCCCCCTGCCCGGCGGCGACAAGTAACAAGCACCAACCGCTGACTCACGACGGCGGCACCCCGGGTTCCGTACAATCGGAACCCAGGTGCCGCCGTCGTGGGTTAACGCCCCCAAGTGGGGGACAGCAAACGTCGCTACGACCCTTCAATAGGACGTGTGCTGTCCCCCAGTTGGGTGAGCAGTTGGGTAGCGATGCGGCGGAGACAGACATCGGATCATTCGTGGCTACTATTGGTCCATGGCTGTCACAGACGAGGCGATCAGCAAGATCAAAGACATGCTGATCCGCGGCGAACTCAAGGCCGGCGATCGACTTCCGCCGGAAAAGGAACTGAGCGAACGGCTCGGTCTTTCACGGAGTTCATTGCGCGAGGCCGTGAAAGCCCTGGAATTGATCCGCGTGCTGGATGTTCGACGCGGCGACGGCACCTACGTGACCAGTCTCGACGCGAAACTGCTCAACGAAGCCGTGGCATTTGTTGTGGACCTGCACCAGGACCGGTCCATTTTGGAACTCTTTGAGGTCCGACGAATCCTGGAGCCCGCAACCGCGCACCTGGCCGCCGGCAAAATTACCCCGGACGAGCTGCTGGCCCTGCGAAGCACCATGGACGGAATAGACGAGACCACAGATGTGGAAGAACTCGTGGCCCACGACCTTCAATTTCACGGCATCATCACCGAAGCCGCGGGAAATGATTACCTCGGGAGCCTTCTGGAAGCACTGTCCAGCAGCACCGTGCGGGCACGGATCTGGCGTGGCCTGACGCAGGACAAAGCCGTGGCGCACACGTTGGCCGAACACCACGCGATCGCGGACGCTTTGGAGCGCGGCGATGCCGAACTGGTGCGGGCCTTGGTTACTGTTCACATCAGCGGCGTGGAGAACTGGCTGCGGCAGGCGCTCTAACCCTCGGCAATAGGGGTCACAGCCAAGCCGTAGGTCCTGATTGCCGTTTCTTCAAGCACCAGATCCTGCTCCGAGGGGCTCAAAGTGGACACCAGTTCCAGCAGGACATCCAGCGTCCTGCCGTAGGGAGCGCCCACAGTACTCACCGGCCAATCACAGCCGATCATCAAACGCTCCGGCCCGAATGCCTCCAACGCCGATTCAAACAGAGACCGCAACGCATCCGCGGTGTACTCGACTCCCGGCAGATGTAGTCCGGAGAGCTTGGCCACCGTGTTGGGTTCCTGCCCAAACGCCGTGAAGTCCGCGCGCCACTCGTCCATGAGCAGGGGATCAGCCAACGGCGGTTTACCCAGATGATCCAGCACAACGGTCAGTTCAGGCGTCTCCCGGGCGAGCCGAACCGCGGAACCCAAATGCCGGGGGAAAGCATCCGGAATGTCCAAAGTGAGTCCCTGCTGAGCCACCATTGCCAGGGACTCCCGAACCTTGGGAAGATCCAGGAAGTCACGCCGAGGATCATCGTGGAGCAGGTGCCTTACTCCCTTGAAAACCGCTTGAGCCGTGAAGCGGTATAACTGCTCGGCAGCTTCAGCGGGTGCGTCCAGCCTGACCCAGCCCACCACTCCGAACACCCAGGGATTCCGCTCGGCCACGGCCAGCATGCTCTCGGTATCAGCAACGGAGTCGTCGGCCTGCACCAGCACAGCTCCCCTGACCCCGGCAGCCTCCAATGTCTGGCGCGCCTCATCTTCTCCATAGGTGCGGAAGAGTGCACCATGCTGCGGACCAAGCCACGGATAGTGCCGCACACCGCCGGTGACGAAGGTGTCCAAGGTCCACAAATGCAGGTGAGAATCAATCACCGCCCAGCACGCTCCAATGCCTCCCACAGCTCTTCAGGCACGGGCGCCTCCATCCGGGCCGCATTGGTGGCCACCTGTTCAGGAGTAGTTGCCCCGGCTGTCACGTTCACCACGGCGGGATGCCGCAACGGGAACTGGAGTGCCGCCGTCGGAAGCTCCACGCCGAATTCGCGGCAGACGTCCGCGAGCGCCCGCGCCCGCTCCAGAACGTCCGGTGGGGCCTGATCGTAGTTGTAATGCGCGTCTTCGGGGACCTCGGGCCGGGCAAGGATGCCGGAGTTGTAGGCGCCAACACTAACGACGCCGGTGCTGCGCTCCGCACAGCGTTCCAGCAGCGGGACGCCGGGCTGCTCAAGCAGGGTGTAGCGGCCAGCCAGCATGACGAGGTCCAGATCGGCGGCTTCAACGCATTCCAAGGCGGCCTCGGCGGAGTTGATGCCCACGCCGATTGCCCGGACCACTCCTTCGGAACGCAGCTTCTCCAAGGCTGGCAACCCTTGGGATATTCCGGCGTGAAGATCGTGGACGTCGGGATCGTGCAGGTAGGCAATATCCACGTGGTCCAGGCCGAGGCGTTCCAAGGAGTCCTCGATGCTGCGCCGGATGCCTGTTTCGGAGAAGTCCCACACACGCCGTTTGGTAGCGGGAACGTCGAATCCTTCGGGGTCCTGGCCCCCGCTGGCGTTGGGTTCCAGCAGGCGGCCCACTTTGGTGGAGATGACGAATTCGTCGCGGGGCTTGTCCCTGAGCACGGCGCCGAGTCTCTGCTCGGACAGGCCCAGTCCGTAGTGGGGTGCGGTGTCGAAGTAGCGGATGCCGACGTCCCAGGCTGCCAGGACAGTTGCGAGCGCCTCGCCGTCGGGGATGGCCCGGTAGAGGTTCCCGATTCCCGCCCCGCCGAAGCCGAGTTTGTCCGGTTTGCCGAGGTTGCCGAGTTCAAGAGAGTTCATGGCAGTTCCCATACCCTGTGGATACCCGCATCCTCCCCTGAGTAATCGTTCCGGCCCTCCAAAAGTTTCAGCCTTGTGTGGAGGGCGGCACTTTCAGTCACCGGCCTCCTCCTTGAGGTAGAGCTCCAGGACGGGGACAGCCACATCCGGCCGTTGGACGGGGAGTTTCACGGTGAGGGTTCCCGGCGGCTGACCGCCGGGGATGGTGTTGAACGCTTGCTGGTGGGGGTCTACTTCCTTGAGGAACACTTCGGAGGCGTCGTTGAGGAGTTGGGCGTACTCCACTTTTCCTGCGAGTCCGGGCAGGTGGATGTACTCGAAGGGCCAGGCGAACAGGTGGACGTAGAGCCGGTTTCCGCGTTGGGTGTACCGGGCATCGGGCGGCGCGGTGAAGTCCGCGGGACCGGCTCCGTAGATGGAGCGGGAGTGCAGTTTCATCCACTCGCCGATTCCCTTGAGGGAGGCAAGTGCGCGTGGATCGATGCTCCCGCGCCCTGTGGGACCGACGTTGAGCAGCAGGTTCCCGCCGTTTGAGACCCCGTCCACCAGCATGCGGATGAGCAGGTCCACGGACTTGTAGTTGACGTTGTCGCGGTGGTAACCCCAGCTCCCGTTCAGCGTCTGGCAGGCCTCCCAGGTGACCGGTTCGCCGTCGAGCATCATGGGCTCGGTGGGCTGGTACTGCTCCGGCGTGACCACGTCCCCGGGGATGCCCAGGCGATCATTGACCACGATCCCGGGTTGAAGTTCACGCACCATAGCCATCAATTTTTCGGAGTCCCAGTCATCACTGCCCTTGCCGCCCCAAAATTCAGGGATCTTTGTGTCGGCGTAGGAGAAGTCAAAGAACAGGTAGTCGATGGTTCCGTAGTTGCTCAGGAGTTCACGCACCTGACCGTGCAGGTACGCGCGGTAGCGAGCCATGTCGCGTCCGGCGTTCAAACTCTCGAGGTCGGCGGCGTTGCGTTGCGGATGTACCCCGTCGATGGTGAAGTCGGGGTGGTGCCAGTCGATCAGCGAGAAATAGAAGCCCACTTTCAGCCCCTCGGCGCGGAGGGCCTCCACGTAGGGAGAGATCAGGTCCCGGCCGGCTGGCGTGTTGGTGGCTTTGTAGTCCGTCAGCGCGGAATCCCACAGGCAGAAGCCGTCATGGTGTTTGGTGGTGAGGACTACGTATTTCATTCCGGCGTCACGGGCAGCATGGGCCCACTCGCGGGGATCGTAAAGGTCCGGATCAAAACGTTGGAAGTACTTGGAGTACTCCTCCACTGTGATCTCTTCATAGTTCATCACCCACTCATGGCGTGCCGGGAGCGCATAGAGGCCCCAATGCACGAACATGCCAAGGCGTGCTTCTTCAAACCAGGGTGCGTGCCGGATCAACGGGATTCCTTCCAGATGGGGCCGTTGGGAAAGCTGTACGCGGCCAATGTTTCACGGAGCATTTCACTCCCGGCGCCAGGATTCGACGGCGGCCAGTACGCGCCGTCGTGGACGTCCACAGGAGTGATGAAGTGTTGGTGAAGGTGGTCCACGAACTCGATTGTCCTGTTCTCCTTTGTCCCGGACACAGCAATGAAATCGAACATGGACAGGTGCTGAACTGCCTCGCACAGGCCCACCCCACCGGCATGTGGACAAACCCTCACACCAAATTTGGCAGCCAGGAGAAGGATCGCGATGTTCTCGTTCACGCCCGCCACCCGCGCTGCGTCAATCTGCAGGACCTCAAGTGAGCCGGCCTGCAGCATCTGCTTGAACACCACCCTGTTCTGGACGTGCTCGCCGGTGGCAACGGGAATCGGGGCTACTCCCCGGGCGATCGCGGCATGGCCCAGGATGTCGTCCGGGCTGGTGGGCTCCTCGATCCAGGCGATGTCGTAGGGAGCAAGGTGTGCCATCCAGTCGATGGCCTCCTGCACGTCCCAGCGCTGATTGGCGTCTACAGCAATCTTGATATCGGGACCAACAGCAGCGCGAGCAGCCCGCACGCGGCGAATGTCGTCCTC
Organism: Arthrobacter sp. 9V; assembly: GCF_902506065.1. Classification (GTDB taxonomy): domain Bacteria; phylum Actinomycetota; class Actinomycetes; order Actinomycetales; family Micrococcaceae; genus Arthrobacter. Next base: position 291,035 of record NZ_LR732912.1, on the reverse strand, counting down.
CAACGAGGCACCGACTTTCAGCTTGATCTGGGCAAATCCATCAGCCACCGCTTCCTTGGCCAGCCGCGTAAGTTTCTGGTCGCTGTAACCCAGCCAGCCCGGCGTCGTGGTGTAGGCGGGGTAACCCTCGGCGCGAAGTGCCGCCTTGCGTGATTCCCTGCCGGGCTCTGCGGCGCGCAGGATGGTCAACGCTTCCTCCGGAGTCAGCGCGTCCGTGAGGTACCGGAAGTCCACCAGGGCCACGAGTTCTTCGGGTGTCATGCCGGCGAGCAACTCCCACAGGGGCAGCCCCGCGCGTTTGGCCTTCAGATCCCAGAGCGCATTGACCACGGCACCGATGGCCATGTGCATGACGCCCTTCTCCGGGCCCAGCCATCTGAGTTGGGAATCGTGAGCCAGGAGCTTCCAGGTGGCGCCCATATTGTTAAGGAGATCCTCGACGTCAGCGCCGAGCATGTGCTCCCCCAGGGCATTGATTGCCGCAGTTTCAACCTCGTTCCCCCGTCCAATAGTGAACACGAACCCGTGGCCTTCATGCCCGTCCCCTGCGTCGGTGCGAATCATCAGATACGCCGCTGAATAGTCCGGGTCCGGGTTCATGGCGTCGGAGCCGTCCAGTTCCAAGGATGTGGGAAAACGGATATCGAACGTTTCCATTGCGGTAATGATGCTCATGCGGCTCCTGAAGTGCGTCACGATTCTTCGCTGAGCCTAAACATCGGATGTATTCCTTGTCAATGGGTCACATTTCCGTATTATGGGTGAAAACACCACACTAGAGCTCGGATGTTAGTCCCGAACGCACGGAGGAAGCCATGACCTTGAAATTCGCCAGGCTGGGTACGGCCGGAAACGAACAACCGGCCGTCATCGCCCAGGACGCCCACGGCATCGAGAAGTACTACAGCCTGACCGCCTTGACCAACGACATCGACGGCGGTTTCCTCGCCTCGGACGGCATCGAGCGCACCCGTGAGGCCCTGAACAAAGGGGAACTCCCCGAAATCTCACCTGAGGGCCTGCGGATCGGCGCTCCCGTTGCCCGTCCCGGCGCCATAGTTGCGATCGGCCTTAATTACACTGCCCACGCTGCCGAATCCGGTGCCACGCCGCCCGAGGTTCCCGTGGTTTTCCTCAAGCCCACCAACACCATCTCCGGCCCGTTCGACGCCGCCCCCATCCCGCCGTCGTCGGAAAAATACGACTGGGAAGTGGAATTGGCGATCGTGATCGGCAAGGAAGCGTCATACCTTTCCTCCGTTTCAGAGGCCGAGGCGTGCATTGCCGGTTACGCTGTGGCCAACGACCTCTCCGAGCGTGACTACCAAATCCCCGGCGCGGCAGGACAGTGGACCAAAGGCAAGTCCCTGCCCGGCTCCACTCCCCTGGGCCCGTGGCTCGTGCCGGCCTCGGACATCAATCCGGGCAACCTTCGCCTCCAGACCCTGGTCAACGGCGAGGCCCGCCAGGATTCCACTACCTCGGACATGATCTTCAACCCCGCCACGATCGTCCACCACCTCAGCCAGTACATGGTCCTGGAACCCGGCGACGTCATCATCACCGGCACGCCGGAAGGGGTGGCAATGTCCGGCCGTTTCCCCTTCATCCTGCCCGGCGACGTGGTTGAACTGGACATTGAAGGCCTGGGACGCCAGCGGCAGGAGTACTTCCGGGCACAGGCCGGCTCCCACGCAGGAGCCGCTGCTCCCCTCAGCATCAACGCCTGAGGACGTGGCACCCTTGGAAAGCAACGAGTTCCAGGGCCTGACAGCACTCGTGACCGGCGGTGCTTCCGGGATCGGGGCTGCAATTGCGGACCGGCTCACGGCCGGCGGCGCGCAGGTGGCCGTTCTTGACCTTGAACCCCAAACCAGCCCGCACTTTGGAGTGCAGTGCAACGTTGCCGACGACGCCTCGGTTCGTGCCGCCGTCGAGCAGGTAGTGGAGCAATTCGGCGGCCTGGACATCGTGATCAACAACGCAGGGATCGGCGCGCAAGGTGATGTTTCGGCCAATGATGACGACGAATGGCTGCGGGTCCTCAACGTCAACGTGGTGGGCATCGCGCGCGTCAGCCGGGCAGCCCTGCCGTATCTCCGCAAGTCCTCGGGGGCAGCGATCGTCAATACCTGTTCCATCGCGGCCACCGCCGGGCTTCCGCAGCGAGCACTGTATTCGGCGTCGAAGGGTGCAGTCTTGTCCCTGACACTCGCCATGGCAGCAGACCACGTCCGCGAGGGCATCCGCGTGAACTGCGTCAACCCGGGCACAGTGGACACTCCGTGGGTGGGCCGCTTGCTCGATTCCGCCGCCGACCCCGCCGGCGAGCGCGCAGCCCTCAATGCCCGCCAGCCGCACGGCCGGATGGTGGACCCGGCCGAGGTGGCCGGTGCTGTGGCCTACTTGGCGAGCCCGCTGTCCGGTTCGACGACGGGAACCTCGCTGGCCGTCGACGGCGGCATGCAGGGTCTGCGGTTGCGGCCCGTCCAGTAGGGGCTTCTTTTACTGACTGCAACGCCTGTTTCGTAACGCAACGGGCCCGCAACCTCCTGCAGCGGTGCTTCGCCTATGCTCAACTCCAAGAGATCAACGGCGACTCACTTAGCAGACTCAGGAGATACAGCCATGAGCAACTGGCGCATCAGGGACTTCCACTCGTCCGATTTGGACGGCATCCTGCACCTTTGGGAGTCACTCAAGGCCGACGGTGTAGAGCCTGTGTACGCGTTGTCCGAGGTTCTGGCATCCTGCGAAAAGGACCACGCCGTGGTGGCGGTGCAGGGCGAGCAGGTGGTGGGCGCCGCCGTCGGACGCGCCGCGCATGACCAAGGATGGATCGTCTTCCTGGCCACCCTTACTGAGTTCCGCGGCCGCGGAATCGGCACCTCGCTGCTGTCCGCCGTCGAGAACCGCATGGCTCCGCACGGCCTCAACAAACTCTCCGCGCTCATGCCGGAAACCGAAACGCGGGTGGAAGCCTTCCTCGGCCGCGGTTTCGTGGTGAAAAAGAATCTGCGCTATTTCGAGCGGACCATCCCCGTTCAACGGCAGGAACTTGGCGCCTTGGGACTGCTGGGCGGGCGCATCCTTGCCCGGGACCTGTGGGAGAACGTGGCAGGCATGCGTCGTGAGAAGGAACTGCTGGAACGGCGGCTGGTACTTCCCTTGGCTGAGGCGGACCTCGCCGACGAATACGGCGTGGTTCCCCCGCGCGCCGTGGTGCTGTTCGGTCCTCCGGGCACCGGCAAGACCACGTTCGCCAAGGCAATCGCCTCCCGTCTGGAGTGGCCTTTCGTGGAAGTGTTCCCGTCCCGCCTGGCCGCCGATCCAAAGGGCCTGGCAGGGGCGCTACGCGAGACGTTCCTGGAAATCGCCGAGTTGGAACACGCCGTGGTGTTCATCGACGAAGTTGAGGAGATCGCATCGCAGCGTGCCGGTGATCCGCCGTCGCCATTGCAGGGCGTCACCAACGAGCTCCTCAAGATCATCCCGGCCTTCCGCGAACAACCAGGCCGTTTGCTGGTGTGCGCCACCAACTTCATCCGCGCCCTGGACACGGCGTTCCTGCGCCACGGCCGGTTCGACTACGTCATCCCCATCGGGCTGCCCGACGTCCACGCCCGCGAAGCCATGTGGCAACGCTTCATTCCTGCCACCGTGGTGGACTCGGTTGATATTGCCCAGCTGGTGGAACGGACCGAAGGTTTCTCGCCGGCCGACATCGAGTTTGCTGCCCGCAGCGCCTCCCAGCGGGCTCTGGAAAAAGCCGTTTACGACGACGACGCTGCTTCGGGCGGTTCAGCCAGCTCTGCTTCCAACGGGCGTAAGGGGCCCGTAACGCAGGACTACCTCGACGCGATCGGGGATACCCGGACCACTGTCAGCCCCGAGGTGCACCAGGATTTCCTGGAAGACATCGACGTCCTGGGCCGCGTGTAGTTCTCTCCTGGCCGCGATCTCGGCGCGGCGGCAGGGGGAACGGTAACCTTTGAGCCATGTCCTCGAATCCACTTCGCCATGCACTGTCCCGAATGGGCGGCCGCGATCCCCACGAAAAGCACCGCACAGCAACTCCGCTGGAGCTCTTCTTCGACCTGACCTTCGTCATCGCATTCGGCGTTGCGGGGAACCAGTTTGCGCATGCCGTGGCTGAAGCCCATTTCTGGCCGGGACTCCTGGCCTTCTCCTTCGCCATGTTTGCCGTGATCTGGGCGTGGATCAACTTCACGTGGTTTGCCAGCGCCTACGACACCGACGACTGGGTGTTCCGTGTTGTGACCATGATCCAGATGGTGGGTGTGCTCATCCTGGCCATGGGTATCGAGCCGATGTTCCACTCGATCATCGAGGGCGAACATGTGGATAACGTCACCATAGTCCTTGGCTACATCGTCATGCGGGTGGCCCTGATCTTCCAGTGGCTGCGAGCGGCCCGCCAGGATCCCGAACGACGTGAAACCTGTTTGCGATACGCGAAGTACGTGGGGATCGTCCAGGTTGGATGGGTTGCTGTGCTGGTGGTGGATTCGAACGTCATTACCACTTTCCTCATCACGGCGCCCCTGTTCATCTTGGAGATGGCGGCACCGTACTTCGCCGAACGGAAGATCCGTACCCCGTGGCATGCGCATCACATTGCCGAAAGATACGGGCTACTGGCCATCATCGCCCTGGGTGAATGCTTGATTGGTGCCATTGAAACCCTGCGGGCGATCGTGGCTACCCACAGCTGGTCCATGGATGCTGCCCTGGTGGGCTTGAGCGGAACCGGCCTGGCCTTCGCCATGTGGTGGATTTACTTCATCCTGCCCTCAGGCCCGGCACTGCACGTTCAACGGCACCGTTCATGGGTGTTCGGCTACGGGCACATGCCGGTCTTCGCAGCCATTGCGGCCACAGGTGCCGGGCTACACGTTGCCGCGTACTTCATTGACCACGAAACCCACATACCTGCTGCCGCTGCCGTGGCTTCCATCGCCATCCCCATCATTCTGTTCAAGGTCTCCCTCAGCACGCTGTACGGAATCCTGCTCGGCATGGACCGGGAACACCTCTTGAGCTCCACGCTGGTGGTCCTGGGCCTGGCAGCAAGCATTGCCCTGGCGGCAGTTGGCGCAACCGTGCCCATCTGCATGCTGGTCATGATGGTGGTCCTGGGCCTGTCCACTGCATATGACGAACGCCGCGGACACAAGGGCCGGGCAGCAGCACTCAGCCGGCTCGAAACCGCCGCGGGCTAAAGAACTCCGCCCTCGCGTTGCGGGGCCCGCTTTACGCCCCAAAACCCACGTCAAACACGCAGAGTGGGCCCCACAACGGCCCCCCCTCGCGTTGCGGGGCCCGCTTTACGCCCCAAAACCCACGCCAAACACGCAGAGCAGGCCCCACAACGGGTGGGTGAGGGCTACTCGGGGACGATCTCGTCCAGCTCACGAAGGAGATACGGGTTGATCCGCTCCAGGATCATCCGGACCTCTTCCCGGGGAACGGCCGTGTACAGCACAGGGCGTGCATCGGCATAGCGGGTTACCGGGGGCTTGTCCGGCCACTTTTCAGCTAGCGCTTTGACCCTCTCCGGCAAGGAATTGTGGGCGTTGTCCGCGATCTTCACCAACGTTGCGTCGTGGTCCTCCGCAACGAAACGGATACCGGCGTCGTAATCATCCGGGTCGTCATGGAAGCGGCGGGTGACGCGCTCGATGATGTCCACTGCACGCTCGGACACACCCATTTCCAGCAGCGCTTGCCTGGTGATGGGCGTGTCCTCGGCGATGTCGTGAAGGTAGCCGGCTATCTGAATGTCCTCGTCAAAGTCGGCAAGCGCGTCGCCCACGGCCAGAACGTGCTCCCGATACGGCCGTTTGAGCTTGTCCTTCTGCCGGTTGTGCGCCACCTCGGCCAAAACCTGGGCTGTCTCTACGGTAAAGCGTGGTTCGGTCATGCTGGCCTCCGGCTTGAAGAGGGACCGACGGGGATCAGTCCTCCCCTTCAGGCTATCCGCTGCGACGGACCCCAAAACACCGGCCCCAAGCCACCGGTTCTGAGAAGCCGGTTCTGAGAAGCCGGTTCTGAGAAGCCGGTTCTAAGAAGCCGGTTCTAAGAAGCCGGCCTACCAGTCTTGAACGGCTCGCGCAGCGATGGCGACGGTAACGGCCCTGGGCAAACGCTGCGCGAACCCTGCCGTCACCCGGTTGACCCATCCGGAAACGACGCTTCCGGGCGTGTCCTTGCGATCGAGAGCCTTGAGGGCAGTCGCCACAACCTGTTCAGAGGATTGCATCTTGCCGACAGCTGCTGACTCGCCACCGAGGACCTCGAAGAACTCCGTGCGCGTCGCGCCGGGGCAAAGGGCCAGGACATTGAGCCCTGAGGCTTTGTTTTCGTGGGCAACAGCTTCGGTGAAGCTCAGCACGAAGGCTTTGGTAGCGCCGTACACGGCCATGCCGGGAATGGGTTGGAAGGCGGCTGTGCTGGCCACGTTCAACAGCGCGCCCTTCCCCGAAGCCAGTAGTCCCGGCAGGAAGGCCCGGGTAATGTCCACGAGGGCGGCAACATTCAGGGAAATTTCAGCGGCAATGGTGTCCGGATTTTCTTCCGCCAGCGGGCCGTGGGTGGCGAATCCGGCGTTGTTGATCAAGGTGTCCACGGTGATTCCGCGGCCGGACAATTCATCGAAGAGCTCGCGGCCAACTCCTGCACGGCCCAGGTCCATGGGGATTACGGTGACGGTGATCCCATGCCGGGTCCGCAAGTCCTGGGCCAGCTCTTCAAGACGATCGGCGCGCCTGGCAACGAGGACAAGATTGGAACGCCGGGCAGCAAACTGTGCCGCGAACTCGGCACCGAGGCCGGAGCTGGCACCCGTAATGAGTGCAGTGGTACCTGCGTAAGTCATGGTCATGGCTGAATCCCATCGATTGAGGCTAACTAATGTAGTCGCTGTCTACATGGTAGGCAGTGACTACTTTGTTGTCAATGACTACATTGGCTTAGACTGACAGCATGACCGACCAGCCCTACCACCACGGCAAGCTCCGGGAAGCCCTCCTTGAGCGGGCCATGGAAACCATCGAAGAAGCCGGAGTCGAGGGTCTCTCCCTCAGGCAGCTGGCCCGGGACGTCAACGTCAGCCACGGCGCCCCGGCCAAGCACTTCCGCGACAAACAGGCACTGATTGACGCACTAGCACTGGCCGGCTTTGAGTCCATGAACCGCCGCATCCGGGACGCCGCCCGGTCCGGCGAAGACCTCCGGCAACGTTTTGTCAGCGTGGGCAAGTCCTATGTGGAGTTTGCTGTGGAGCACCCGGCCCTGCTCACGGTGATGTACTCCACCAAGCACCACCCCGATTCCAGCGAGGAGCTGCGAAGCACCGGGGCGCAAGGAATACACGTTGCCCAAGCCATGATCGCCGAAGCGCAGGAGGCCGGCGTCCTGGCCGACGGCAACCCCGAGACATTGGCCATGGTGTGCTTCGTGAGCCTGCACGGCACGGCCCTTCTTGCCGCCGGCGGGCAGTTGGACGGAAATTCAGTGGAGGATGTAGTCACCGCTACTACGGACACCCTGTGGGCAGGAATGGCGGCCGGAGTCCCGGCCGCGCAGCTCAGCTAAGTCTCCGTTAACAGCAGCTCAACTACGCCGCGAGCCCCGCAATCACTTCCCGCACTGCAGAGCTCAGCTGGAAGTTCCGGCACCCCAGTCCCCCGGGCTCGGCAGTCTGCGGCACGTACCCAAAGCCGAGTTCATACACAGGGTCCGCGAACCCCAAAGATGCGCTGGCGCCGTCGTGCCCGAACGCTCGGTAGCTGCCGAATGGCATTCGTGCGTGCGACTTCATGAAAACGGTGCCGAAGCAGCCGGTCTCGCCGAACACACGGTCGATCCCGAAGACCTGCTCGGCGGACACAGTCCGGATGGTTTCCTCTGTCAGGAGGGGTGGCATGGCGGATTCGCCCTCCAACCCAGTCAACGCCGCCGCATAGATCCTCGCCATGCCTTCCGCGCTGGCCACGCCCGCCACCGAACACTGCCCGGCAGCCCGGACGTCCTGCATGTTGGGAAGGTCCAGGATGTCGCCGAAGGCCGCGTTGGCTGCCAGGCCGAAGTGGCTGGCCGGGTCCACCCACGGCCATGAGGGATCGGCCGCCCAGCGGAACGGCGCAAACCGGGCTTCCTCGGATTCGGGCAGGCCCAGATAGAAGTGCGCACCTGTTACTGCACGGATGCGTTGCTCGAAAATCTCCTGCAAGGCGGCACCGGTAATGCGGCGGCATAGCTCTTCCATGAAGATGCCGATGGTCAGCGCGTGATATCCGAACGCGGCACCGGGCTTCCACAGTGGCGGAAGTTTGGCCAGCTTGGCGGCGGCGAGCTCGGAGTTGTTGACCTCATGGAGGCTTAGGCCGCCTTCCACTCCCAGGAGCCCGGCTTGATGCGAAAGAAGCTGTGCAACGGTGATTGAGGACTTACCCTCCACACCGAATTCCGGCCAGTACTTGACCACCTCCGCGTCAAGATCCAGCTGGCCGTCTTGAACGAGCAACGCCATGACCAGCCCTGCCATGCCCTTGGAACACGAGAAGACGCCCGTGACGGAATCCGGGCTGGTGTGCGGGCCGCCGCTGAGGTCCAGCACCTTGACCCCGCGATGGTATGCCGCAACTTGCGCAGAGTAGTCAGGATCCTGCTCGAGGAAACGGGCGAAGAGCTCGGCGACGGGTTCGAAACCTGGGGCGATCAGCTGTGACTCCATCCAGACAGCCTACGCGGCGCCGGTTTTAGACCCGGGGAGTTTCCACACCCAGGGCGTCTTTGGCACGTTCTGCGGCGTGAAGTGCGGCAGCGCATCCTGCACGCTTCCGGCAGGCAGTTCAAGGGACTCGAGGATCAGGTCGCGGACGCGTTCGGCGGGGATTCCGACGGCGGCGAGGTCGCCCAGCGTGACGGCGCCGTCGCGCTTCGCCAGCCTGACGCCGTCGTGGTTCACCACCAACGGAACGTGGGCGTATTCCGGCACCGACAAACCCAAAAGTGTTGCCAGATACGCCTGCCGCGGGGTGGACGGGAGGAGGTCGTCGCCCCGAACCACCTGGTCAATCCCTTGGGCGGCATCGTCAACCACTACCGCGAGGTTGTAGGCCGTGACGCCATCGTTTCGGCGGAGGACAAAGTCATCCACGACCCCCACATAATTGCCGCGTAACTGATCCTCAACAGCCCACTCCGAAACCTCCGAGCGAAGGCGGATGGAAGCAGGACGAGTGGCACGCCGGATCTCACGCTCGGCGTGCGAAAGCCGGCGGCAGGTCCCCGGATAGGCGCCATGCGGCGCATGCGGCGCGGACGGTGCTTCCTGGATCTCCCGCCGGGTACAAAAGCACTCGTAGGTGCGGCCTTCGGCCGTGAGCCGCGCAATCGCTGCGTCGTACAGCGCCGCCCGCTCAGTCTGGCGTACGACGGCGCTGTCCCAGCTGACGCCCACAGCCTGCAGATCGCGGAGCTGCTCCGCCTCCGCGCCGGACCTGGCCCGGTCCAGGTCCTCGACGCGAAGCAGGAATGTCCGTCCGCTGGACTTGGCGAAAAGCCAGGCAAGGATGGCGGTGCGAAGGTTGCCGACGTGCAGTTCGCCGGAGGGGCTCGGGGCGAAGCGGCCGGCAGACGTCATGGTCCAAGCCTATGCGCCTGCCAGAGGAACCAGCCAAGTCCCCTATAGATAGACCTGGCCGGAAAGCACAAGAGCCCCTCAGCTACCGCAACGATCCGGTAGCTCAGGGGCTCTTGCTGTGGCGCCCGGGTGAAGGGGCGGGTGCGGAATGACAATGCTGTGAACAAGAGTCAATCAGCGGCTGCTTCCTTGCGGGAAACTGTGCAGGACTCCGGGTGGTGTGCCGGGGTCCTGGTGCCTGCGGGCTTCGGCGGTAGCCTCGTCCTGCTTCGTTGTCACTATTTGAGCAGTAGACATACAGTTGGTGCAACGGACACCGCAATGATTGGTCGATCTGACCAATACGGTTCAAAAACATAGTCAGGAAGTGGTCACTTTGCAGGAACTCGACGCCACGGACCGCCGGATCCTCGCCGCCTTGGACGAAGATCCCCGGGTGCCCATCATGGTGCTGGCGCAGAAACTGCACCTTGCTCGCGGAACAGTTCAGTCCCGGTTGGAACGGATGACGGCGTCCGGAGCACTCCGACCCAACAGCAGCCGCGTCCTGCCCTCAGCCTTGGGACGCGGTGTGGCTGCCGCCGTCAGCGCCGAACTGGACCAGAGCCACCTCAACGAAGCTATCGCTGCCCTGCGGGACATCCCCGAAGTCCTGGAATGCCACGCCCCCGCCGGCGATACCGACCTCATCATCCGGGTAGTGGCCAAGAGTCCGGATGATCTGTACCGGGTATCCGAAGAAATTCGATTGTGTCCGGGCATTGTTCGTACATCCACCAGCATGTTCCTCAGGGAAGTGATCCCCTACCGGACCACAGGACTACTGGCGGAGTAAAGGGCCGAGTAAACGAAAGGGCTAAACCGGCGGTCCGATGTTGGTTTTCAGGTTCTTCATCACCAGCGTTGACGTGAGGCGCTCCACCGCGGGAAGCGCCGCCAGTTCGTCGTCGTAGAAGCGCTGATACGCGGGCAGGTCTGCCGCAATAACCTTGAGCAAGTAATCCGGGGATCCGAAGAGCCGCTGGGCTTCCACAATGTTGGGGCTTGCGGTGACGCGCTCTTCAAACTCGGCCATGATGGTGCGTTCCACCTGCTTGAGGGCGACAAAAACAATCGCTTCGAAACCCAGCCCCACCGCCGCAGGATCGATGTCTGCACGGTAGCCGCGGATCACCCCTGATGCTTCCAGATCGCGCAGCCGCCTGTGGCAAGGAGCCACCGTTAAGCCCACCTTCGAAGCAAGAGCTGTGGCAGTCATCCGACCATCCTCTTTGAGGTGGCGCAAAATACTTTTATCAATTCCGTCGATCACGCAATAATCTTACCGGGAACAGCGCATGGCGGGCTAAAAGAGGGAACACTTATGGCCAGTTTTTCCTTAGAGTTTTCCTACCATCTAGCTCTGGAGAGAAAACGTGAACCCGCAGCTGTTCCTGGCCTTCATGATCGTCGCCGTCAGCTTGGCGTGCACCCCCGGCGTCGACTGGGCCTATTCAATCTCGGCCGGACTCAAGCAACGCAGCTTCGTCCCCGCGGTGGCCGGCCTGTGCAGCGGGTACGTCCTTCACACCCTGCTGATGGTGGCAGGATTAGCTGCCCTCCTGTCCGGAGTCCCAGGGCTTCTGGGGTGGCTGACCCTTGCGGGAGCTGCCTACCTGCTGTGGCTCGGAGTAACGACCCTCCGCTCGTGGCGAGGCGCAAGCTTCAGTGCGGAAGCCGGCGTCGTGCAGTCAGGAAACCAGCTCCGCACGTTCCTTCAGGGCATGGGCACCAGCGGCATCAATCCCAAGGGTCTGCTGTTCTTCGTGGCGCTGGTGCCACAGTTCGTCAGCCCCGAAGCAGCCCTGCCTGTTCCGGTCCAGTCGGGCTTGCTGGGCCTGACCTTCGTGATCCTTGCCGGGGTGGTCTACACGGCCGTAGCTTTGACCTCCAGGAAGCTGCTGGCTTCCCGCCCAGGCGCCGCCCGTGTTGTGACCTTGGTCAGCGGGATCATCATGATCGGGCTGGGGACAGTGCTGCTATCAGAGCAACTCCTACCGCTCCTGCCGCAGATTCAAGCAGCTGGCGCTTAGCCGGCGAGCAGTTCATCCAACCGCTCATACCCTTCGATCACGCCGTAGTCCATCCCCGTAGCCAAGGCCATGTCGCGGGCTTCAACCGATGGGTACACCTCGTGCGCTGCCATTCGCGTCCTGCCATCGATTTCCTCGAACGTGGTGGTGCTGATGACCACTTGATTGGGCGCACCCTCGAATTCGATGGTCTGGATGATCAAGGCGTCAGATTCAACGGTGTGGAAAACGCCGCGGAAGCCGTACATACCGTTGTCGTCTCCGCTTTCATAGCGCCAGCTGCCGCCAGTGGTTGCGTTGTACTCGGTGATTTTCGTCTGCGTGCTGCGCGGACCAAGCCACTTGGCCAAGAGGTCCGGGTCAACGTGGGCCTTGAAAACTGCACTAACCGGAGCATCGAATTCGCGGACTGTGTCAACGAACGGGACGCCTTCGGTGGCCGTGATTGTTGTTGGATGGCTCATTTCGATTCCTCTTTCTTTTGTACAGGTGTGTTTTCTTTTTCCTTGCGGGAGATGACTGCCCCCAGCAGTTCGTCCAACTGCCGGAAGCGGGACTCAGCAATCAGCCGGTACTGGTCGATCCAGGCCGTCAATCGCTCCAAGGCTGCTGCGTCCAGGTGAACCGGCCTGCGCTGGGCGTCACGGGAGCGGGTTACCAGCCCTGCGTGTTCCAAGACTTGTATGTGTTTTGAAACCGCCTGTTTGGTGATGGCGAATGGTTCGGCGAGCTCGTTGACCGTGGCATCTCCCCGGGACAGCCGGGCCACCATGGCCCGCCGTACCGGATCCGCCAAAGCCATGAAGGCCTTGTCCAGGGTTTCGGGTCCCTGAGCATCGTGTTCCATTCCCGCTTGCACCTCCATACTCAACCAATCGGTTGATCAACTGATTGGTTGATTAAGAGAATACGCCTCTCCCCCGGGAGACACAATGGTTTTCTATTCGCCGCCCAGTTGCCTGAAGTCGTTCTCCCAAAGACGCCGCATTTCGGCGTCCTTCCGGATAACTTCCAAGGTCTCCAGCTCCGCGGGCGGGACCGGACGCTTGGACCGCGGAGTCAACGTGCGCCGGCCTTGGTCAAGTGCCAGCAGCGCCCTGTCAGTCAAGGCGTCATTCTTCAGCGCCAGATTGGTCTTCCGCCGCCGGAGCACTTCCTTCAAGGCCACCTGGGCGGACTCGAAGTCACCCCTGGCCCGCTGTGACCGCGCACGGATCAATAGAAGTGCTGCCGAGAGGTCGTCCGTGTTCAGCAAACCCTCCGTCCACAGCACCACATCGCGGTGGCGCTCCAAAGAATGCGCCGCCGTGCATCGCGCCAACGCAGAAGGCAACGACGGCGGCAAAGTCACCACTGCTTCCAACGCCGCCTCGGTCATCCCCATCTCCCGGAGACAGTGGGAGAGCGCCAGAAACACGGATTCCTCGCTGAACAAGACCGGAACCTCTATGCGTTCGGCCACCTCAACCTTGGTGACCACCTGCCCCAGGTACATCGCCGAGAACTGGCTGGCGTCGTCGTCGATCCTTGTTGTTAAACCGCGCTGCAACAACTCTGAAGCCCTCAGGAACCCGCCGTGTTTGTACGCGAGCAGCCCGGCCATGACGTGGCACAAGCCGGCCCATCCCGGGTTCATGCGGCCAAAGGCAAGGAGCCGGTCCGGCTCAGTGGAGGTAAAAACAGCCTCGTGCATGGCCTTCGCCGTTTTGGAGGACAGCATCTTCAGCCGCGGGACGTTGCCTGTCACGGAGAGCCGCGCGTGGTCCCGGCCACTGAGGACGCCGGACAGGACGTCATTCACACCGTCAGTGAGCCCGCGCACCGGCGTGCGGACGTAGCCCTCGCGGAAAGGAGTGAGATCCCGGGTGTCGTGGAAGATCGTGTGAACGCGTCCGTTGGGAGCTTGGCTCATAAATCCATGCTAACCGCCGCTGAACTGGGCTCATCCCCTGCTATCAGAGGCATTTCAGGAGTATTATGGCGGCGTCGGCAAGGTTTTGCGACACCCCTTGCCGCAGGTCGGCTCTCCATGAGAAGAGCCGGGTAACAGCGTGAAAGGGAGGACTTGATGACCACCGCTTCGCACCCCGCCGAACACCACCACATGATGGGGTTGACGCTTCGCAACACCGCCATGGGCGTTGGCATTGTATTTCTGCTGGTTGGCGTCCTGGGCTTTATCCCGGGAATCACCACCAATTTCGGCGCCATGACCTTTGCGGGACATGAATCCGGCGCCATGCTGCTTGGAGTCTTCCAAGTGTCCATACTCCACAACATCGTTCATCTGCTGTTTGGCGTGGCCGGCTTGGCCATGGCAAGGAACGCACGCATGGCCCGCCTGTTCCTGTTGGGCGGCGGCGCCGTGTACATCGTTCTTTGGATCTACGGCCTGGTCATCAACCAGGAAACAGGCGCCAACTTTGTCCCGTTCAACACCGCTGACAACTGGCTTCACCTGATCCTCGGCGTTGCCATGATCGGGCTGGGCGCCTGGCTCGGCAGGGACGCCATGGACGAAACCACCACAGCGCGACGGAAGATGTAGCCCCTTCCGCACGCCTGGTAGAACAACCGACGGCGACCGCCTCCTCAGGGGGACGGCCGCCGTTTTTCGTGCCCCACCACCTGACGCCGAGATGCCACTTAATGACAATGTTCGCGCTCCGGATAGTCGTTAACTGCCATCTCGGCCGGGGCTGAAGGCACGACGGCGGATCCCGGCCACCGCGGGGCCCCGGCCACCGCAATTAGCCGAGCAGCCGGTGCTCGTACGCGAACGATACGAGTTGAAGACGCGTCCCGACGCCCAACTTTGTGAGGACACTGCGCAGATGTGTTTTGACCGTTGCTTCGGACACAAACAAGCTTTCAGCCATAGCGCTGTTGCTCAGACCCTTGGCCGCCAACAGGAAGACATCCCGTTCCCGCACAGACAAAGGATCCAGGACGGAAAGATCCGGACCAGCAACCGGCACCGTCCGGGCAGCATGCTGAAACAGGTCATGCACGGATCCGGGCGCGATGACTGAGTACCCGGAATGAACGGTCCGGATTGCGGCCAGCAGGAATTCCGGCTCGGCACTTTTGAGCAAGTACCCGCTTGCTCCTGCCTGCACGGCTTCCACCACAGCCTGATCGCGGTTGAACGTGGTCAAAGCAATAATTTTCGGCTTTTCCGCTCCGTCACGCGCGGCCGCATCCCAGATGTTCCTGGTAGCAGTCACGCCATCCATGACAGGCATACGAAGATCCATCAGCACGACATCCGGCGGCTGATCTGCCGCGAGCGCAACCGCCTGGACGCCATCCTCCGCCTCCCACGCCAGCAGCATGTCCGACTGACTTTCAACAAGCATCCGGATGCCCGCTCGGAACAACGGCTGATCGTCCACCAACGCTACGGATATGGGCGCAGATGACTCAGCCACGCTCAACGGTTCCTGCCGCCGCGGTCCGTTCTCCCAAATCTGTCAACGTTCCGGAAGCGTGGGAGGTGACCTGCAGGCTCCCGGTTCCATAAGGGAGAAAAGCAGTTACCCGAAACTGCTCGCCATCCGGGCCCACTGTCAGCCAACCACCTGCCAGATGCGCACGCTCCCGCATTCCAGGAATGCCTCGTCCGTAGCGTTCCTTGGCATGCCCGGCGTCCGTTTCCCCCAACGGAACGGACGGCGGCAGCTCGGAGGAAGCATGAAGTGTCAGCCCTGGGCCGCTCCAATCGAAATGCACGCGCACAGCGGTTCCCCGCCCACCATGTTTCAGCGCATTGGTGAGGCATTCCTGGACGATTCTGAACACTGCCAGCTGCTGACCTGCTCCTAGTTCAACGGGTACACCGCTCTCACTGTGCTCAATCTCAAGGCTGCCCTGACGCATGCGTTCCATCAGCGGTCCGACGTCGCTGATCAAGGGTTGTGGGGCAACCATGCCATCGTCCCTAACGCCTTCGATGACGCGTTGGGCATCAACCAATGCGTGCCTGGCTGATACGGCGATGTTCTCCAACGCGTCCAGGACAGGCTTCGGCTGACCTTTGCTCAGATACCGCGTGCCATCAGCCTGGGCCGTAATGACTGCCAATGAATGAGCCAGGACATCATGCAGATCGCGGGCGATCCGAGTGCGTTCCTGCTCAACGACCAGTTCGATTTCCGTTTCCTTCAGACTTGCTTGGGTGACAATCTGTGCCTTTGACAGCGTCCGGCGATCTCCGTAGAGGGATGCCAGGATGCCCACCGTTCCGCACGCAGCCGCAACCACCAAGAGCAGGAGAAACAGCACCGGCCCATAGCCCCTGAGTGCAACGCTGTCCCCCATGTACAAGGGCATGAACCATCCAACTCCGTCACCGTAGCGCGCAGAAATCATCATGTAAGTCATGATGAGGATGAAAAGCAGATTGGAACTGGCAGCTACGATTCTCTGGGTTTTGGACCCCATCCACATAATGAAGCCCAGTGCGATGAACGATCCCAAGTAGATAGCCCAATGGTTGGCGGCCATGGCTGGCACAATGTGCAACAGTTGTCCCAGCAGCAGGACGCCGGTTAGTCCGAGCGAAAGGTTAGGCTTCCACGTCGCGGTTCCGATCGCCGTTGTCATCACCAGCAGAGGAATGGCGCCCGGCCAGTAGAGGCCAGGCCATGGTCCCATGCGGCCCGCTTCTCCAACACACCACAGCACAAAGAAGATGGCAGCCGCCGCGGGGGCGCCCCAATGCCGGACTACTCTCAGTGTTCGTTCCATGCCAGCCAGACTATCCACGGCCGGGATGCAGGTTCGCCAATAGCCGGCGCTTGCAGTCGATCTCCACCTCGAAGCCAGCAGATTCATCCTTAGGAGGCACGGATGACGCCGAGATGCCACTTAATGACATGTTCGCGCTCCGGATAGGTCATTAACTGCCATCTCGGCGCGGGGTTCAAAGGCTCGACGGCGGGTACCCGGCTACCGCGGGGCCCGGCCACCCAGCCTTGTGGTCACCTTGGCAGCAGCTGCGGCGCAGGCTTCGCCGAGGCTGTTCAGAGTGTCCTGGGAGACACGGAACTTCGGCGCCGGGATCAGGACGGAGGCCACCATGTTGCCGCGGTGGTCGTACACGGGCGAGGCCACACCCACTTCCTCAATGGACGTTTCCCCGAAGTTCACGGCCCAGCCGCGCTCCCCGGATTCTGCCACCCGCGCCAGATACGCCTCAATCGCGTCCTCGTCCAGCCCTGGGAGCGTGATGGAACCGCTGCGCAACAACTGACGAACCCGGTCCTGGTTCTCCGCACCAAGGAACACCTGCACCGACGAGCTCAGGGCCTCGTTGTAGCGGGCACCCAACGGAGCAAGGTGTTTGACCTGGTGCCGGCTGGGGATCTGCTCAACGCACATGGACTCGTTGCCGTTCCACACCATGAGCGCGCTGGTCTCCCCCGTCCGCTCAGTAAGTTCGCGCAGCACGGGGTAGGCAACGCGCCGCTCTTCGAGTTCCGCCAGGAGCGGGCCCGCCATGGCGATCATCCCCAGCCCCAAGCGGAACCTGCGCGAATCGACGTCGCGCTCTACAAGGTTTTCCTGTTCCAGCGTCGCCAGGATGCGGGAAACGGTGCTCTTATGCAGGCCGATACGGCCTGCGATTTCGGTGACTCCCAGGAGCGGTTCGTCGGCGGTGAAGCTCCTCAGCACGGCGATTGCGTTGACGATTACCGAGGTGTTTTTGCTGTCACCAGTGCTGTTGCTGTTCTCGGGAGTGTCGCCGGATTCAGTGGGAGTCATGGGTTCACTATATTTCGCTGGAGATATTTCGACGGCGGTCGCCCCGCCTGTTCGGCCGGTGGACACCACGCTGTGCCCACCGGCCGGGTCACTAGGCTCCGATGATGTTGTACTCGGGGCCGAACGGGAACTTGGTGATGTTCTCCGCACCGTCCTCGCCCACCACCAGGATGTCGTGCTCGCGGTAACCGCCGGCACCCGGCTGGCCATCGAGCACCGTGATCATCGGTTCCATGGATACCACCATGCCCGGTTCAAGAACGGTGTCGATGTCCTCGCGCAGTTCCAGGCCTGCTTCGCGTCCGTAGTAGTGGCTCAGCACACCGAACGAGTGGCCGTAGCCGAACGTGCGGTTGGCCAGCAAACCGTGGCTGACGTAGATCTCGTTGAGCTCGGATGCGATGTCCTTGCAGACGGCGCCCGGCTTGATCAGTTCAAGGCCGCGCTTGTGGACCTCAACGTTGATGTTCCACAGTTCCAAAGAGCGGGCATCCGGTTCGCCGTAGAACAAGGTACGTTCCAGGGCTGTGTAGTAGCCGCTGGTCATGGGGAAGCAGTTGAGGGACAGGATGTCGTGTTCCTGGATCTTCCGGGTGGTGGCCCAGTTGTGTGCACCGTCGGTGTTGATGCCGGACTGGAACCATACCCAGGTATCGCGGATTTCTGAGTCCGGGAATGTGCGTGCGATCTCGTGGACCATGGCTTCGGTGCCAATCAACGCAACCTCGTACTCGGTGATACCGGCCGTGATGGCGTTGCGGATGGCCTCGCCGCCAAGGTCGCCGATGCGGGCGCCGTGCTTGATGACCGCGATTTCCTCGTCCGACTTGATCATGCGCTGACGCATCGCAGCCTGCGCCACATCCACCAACGTTGCTCCGGAGAAGGCGGCTTGGATCTTGTTGCGGTTGTCCAGGGGCAGCGAGTCATCTTCGACGCCGATGCGGCGCGGGTTGATCCCGCGCTTCCGCAGTACTTCCTGGATGGCGTGGATGTAGTTGTCCCGACGCCAGTCCGTGTACACCAAGTTCTCACCGTAGCTGCGGCGCCAGGGCATGCCGGCGTCGATATTTGCAGTAATGGTGACCGTGTCATCCTTGGTGACCACCATGCCGTAGGAGCGGCCGAAGTAGGTGAAGAGGAAGTCGGAGTAGTACTTGATGGAGTGGTAGCTGGTGAGGACAACGGCGTCGAGGTCCTTCTCGGCCATGATGCTGCGGAGGCCGGTGAGCCGGCGCTCGAATTCAGCGTCAGAGAAGGTCAGCGAGACCTTTTCGCCATTGTTGAGGACCTTGGTGCGCTCGAGCTTGGCCACATCGTTGACGGCCTCATTCTGGGTGATGGTCATGGTTGTTCCTTTCAAAGGGTTGGCTGTCGCAGAGGATGCATAACTCCTCGACCACCTAAGTCTTGATAGTTGCGCTGAACGCAACATTGTTGCATCAGAGTATGCCCGGGCCGCACCCAGGTCAAGGGGTTGCTTTAGGGAATCACGCAAAATTGTCCGGAACCAGCGCGCTGAGGGACTCGACGGACAGGCGTCAATTATGTTGCGCTTATTGGATTTGCGTTGCACTCAAGGAATAGTCCCGACGCTCTCGCACATCCCAAGCCCTTCAGCCCACTGCTCTCGCACTTGAGCGACGAAAGGCTCGACGTCGGCACCCAACGCGGCATCGACGTCGGGCCTTGCTTCGTGGCGGCCCACTATGCCCCGATGCCGTGAGGCGGGATATGCGCGAGCGTCGGGAGGGGGCGGGGCTGTCCGGCAGCGCGCGTCTAAGCGAGGAACGAGCGAGCGCGCAGAGGATGGCTCCGCCACCGGAAGGCGGCGCGGCTCAAACACGCGGGATATGAGCGAGCGTCGCGTTCAAACACGCGAGATATGCGCGAGCGACGCGTTCAAACACGCGAGATATGCGCGAGCGACGCGTCCAAACACGCGGGATGTGCGCGAGCGATCAGAAAAAGCCCGCGGGATGTGAGAGACGGTCAGAGGACCTTGCGGATGGTCTCTTCGAAGCTGACTACGTGGTGCAGGGCGAGTTCGGCGGCGTGCTCTTCGTCGCCGTCGGCAATGGCCGTGAGGAGCTCGGCGTGCTCGGAGATGTGCCCGGAGACGGAGGGCATCTTCTCGAGCATGTGGCACCAGATGCGGGTGGCGAGGTTGTCGTACCGGATGAGGACGTCTTCGAGGTGCGCGTTGGCCGAGGCTTTGTAAATGAGCCTATGAACCTGGATGTCGTAGCGCATGAGTTCCTGGGAGGAATTTTCCTGGCCTTCAAGATCGCGAATGGCGGCAGCAACGGCGCGGAGCTCGGAACGCATGGCGGGGCTGGCCATGCGGGCAGCTTTCCTGGAGGCCAGGGGTTCCAGGAGCTCGCGGATTTCGGAGACTTCGGCGAGCTGGGTGATGTCCACACCGGTGGCGAAGGTGCCCCGACGGGGGTATGACACTACGAGGTGGTCGCTTTCGAGGCGCTTGATGGCTTCGCGGACGGGCGTGCGGCCGATGCCCAGTTCGGCGGCAATTTGGCCGTCATTGATGGGGTCGCCGGGTTTGATGTCCAACATGATGAGCCGATCGCGCAGCAGCAGGTAGGCGTTCTCCGCCAGGGACGTCCCCTGCGGAGCTGATTCCAGTGCTTCGAGTGCTGCGCTCATTACTCTCTCCCGTTAGTCGCATTCCCAGTCTGCTGGATGAGTTACCACGGACTTGTTGACGACTATGTGATTTCCAACATACTATGGCAATAGTTCTAATATATCAGTTGCCTAACAGTCGGCCACTAGACAAGCCTTTGAAGGAGAACACCATGGTTGAACCGCTGATCCGCCCGCTTGCACAGGCGGACCCGGAGGTCGATCAGGCGATCGCCCAGGAACTCATCCGCCAGCAATCCACGCTGGAAATGATCGCCTCTGAGAACTTCGCTCCTACGGCCGTCATGGAAGCCCAGGGCTCGGTGCTGACCAACAAGTACGCCGAGGGTTACCCGGGCAAGCGTTACTACGGCGGCTGCGAACACGTTGATGTGATCGAACAGCTGGCCATCGACCGCTTGAAGGCCTTGTTTGGCGCAGAGTTCGCCAACGTCCAGCCGCACTCCGGCGCCCAGGCCAACGCCTCGGCCATGCACGCACTGATCACCCCGGGCGACACCATCATGGGCCTGAACCTTGCCCACGGCGGGCACCTGACCCACGGCATGCGCATCAATTTCTCCGGCAAGCTGTACAAGGTTGTTCCTTACGGCGTCCGCGAGGACACCCACACCGTAGACATGGCTGAAGTTGAGCGCCTGGCGCTGGAAAGCAAGCCGCAGCTGATCGTCGCCGGCTGGTCCGCATACTCCCGCCAGTTGGACTTCGCAGAATTCCGCCGGATCGCGGACCTGGTGGGCGCCTACCTCATGGTGGACATGGCCCACTTCGCCGGCTTGGTGGCTGCTGGACTCCACCCCAGCCCCGTCCCCCACGCGCACATTGTCACCAGCACCACCCACAAAACCCTTGGCGGACCCCGTGGCGGCGTGATCCTCACCAACGACGCCGATATCGCCAAGAAGGTTAACTCCGCAGTCTTCCCCGGCCAGCAGGGCGGTCCGCTGGAGCACGTGATCGCCGCCAAGGCTGTGGCTTTCAAGATGGCAGCCGAGCCGGAATTCCAGGAACGCCAGGTCCGCGTCCTTGAAGGCTCCAAGATCCTGGCCCAGCGCCTCCTCCAGGACGACGTAGCGGCAGCCGGCATCTCCGTTGTCAGCGGCGGAACCGACGTCCACCTGGTCCTGGCCGACCTCCGCCATTCCGTCCTCAACGGCCAGCAGGCCGAAGACACGCTGCACCGGATCGGCATCACGGTCAACCGCAACGCCGTCCCCTTCGACCCCCGCCCGCCCATGGTTTCCTCCGGCCTGCGCATCGGCACTCCCGCCCTCGCCGCCCGCGGCTTCAAGGCCGAGGACTTCACCGAAGTCTCGGACATCATTGCGACGGCGTTGATCGCCGCAGCGAGCAGCGGCACCAAAGCGGGCACTGAAGCAGGCAGCACCGAAGCCGACGTGACCCTGGACGAGACCACCGCCGTCGAACTTCGCCGCCGCGTCACCGCGCTGGCAGAGAAGTTCCCGCTTTACCCACACCTGTCCAACAACGGCAATGGCGCCGTAACCGAAACCGAAGCAGAACTGATTGGAGCAGCCCAGTGAGTGCAGACCACCTCCCCGAGCACCCGGACTTCCTCTGGCGCAACCCGGACCCGAAGAAAAGCTATGACGCCGTGATAGTGGGCGGCGGCGGGCACGGCCTGGCCACCGCCTACTTCCTGGCGAAGAACCACGGCATGACCAACATCGCCATCCTGGAAAAGGGCTGGCTGGCCGGTGGAAACATGGCCCGCAACACCACCATCATCCGTTCCAACTACCTCTGGGACGAGAGCGCTGCAATCTACGAGCACGCGCTCAAGCTGTGGGAGATCCTCCCGGAAGAGCTGGAGTACGACTTCCTGTTCAGCCAGCGCGGCGTCATGAACCTGGCCCACACCCTGGGCGATGTCCGCGAAAGCGTTCGCCGCGTGGGCGCCAACCGTCTCAACGGTGTGGACGCTGAGTGGCTGGACCCGCAGCAGGTCAAAGAACTCTGCCCCATCCTGAACATCAGCGACAACATCCGCTACCCCGTCATGGGCGCCACGTACCAGCCGCGTGCAGGCATCGCCAAGCACGATCACGTTGCCTGGGCTTTCGCCCGCAAATGCGACGAACTGGGTGTGGACATCATCCAGAACTGTGAAGTGACCGGCTTCATCAAGGACGGAAACCGCGTCACCGGCGTCAAGACCACCCGTGGAAACATCAACACCGAAAAGGTGGGCCTCTGCGCCGCCGGCCACAGCTCGGTCCTGGCGGAAATGGCCGGCTTCCGCCTGCCGATCCAGAGCCACCCGCTCCAGGCGCTGGTGTCCGAACTGCACGAACCTGTCCACCCCACGGTGGTCATGTCCAACCACGTGCACGTCTACGTCTCCCAGGCCCACAAGGGCGAACTGGTGATGGGCGCCGGCGTGGACTCTTACAACGGCTACGGCCAGCGCGGATCGTTCCACGTGATCGAGGAGCAGATGGCAGCAGCCGTGGAGCTCTTCCCGATCTTTGCCCGGGCCCACGTGCTCCGGACCTGGGGCGGCATTGTGGACACCACCTTGGATGCCTCACCGATTGTGGGCCTGTCCCCGGTGGAGAACATGTTCGTCAACTGTGGTTGGGGAACGGGCGGATTCAAGGGCACCCCGGCGGCAGGCCTGACCTTCGCGCACACCATTGCCACGGGCGCACCGCACAAGCTGAACAAGCCGTTTGCTCTGGAACGCTTTGAGACCGGCGCCTTGATCGACGAACACGGCGCCGCAGCCGTGGCCCACTAGCCAGGACAGGAAAAGACATGCTCCTCATTTCATGCCCCAACTGCGGGCCACGCGACGAAACCGAATTCCACTATGGCGGCCAAGCGCACGTAGCCTACCCGGAGAGCCCCAACGAGCTCTCGGACCGTGAATGGGCTGAATACCTGTTCTACCGCGAGAAC
This sequence comes from Arthrobacter sp. 9V, assembly GCF_902506065.1. Taxonomy (GTDB): domain Bacteria; phylum Actinomycetota; class Actinomycetes; order Actinomycetales; family Micrococcaceae; genus Arthrobacter. Next base: position 267,941 of record NZ_LR732912.1, on the reverse strand, counting down.
ACCAAGGGCACCTTCGCCGAGCGCTGGGTTCACAGCACCGGTTGCCGCCAGTGGTTCAACATGCTCCGCGACACCGTGAGCTATGAGATTCACTCCATCTACGGCATGGGCCAAGCCCGCCCGGATCTTGCCCCCGGCGCCCCCACCACCGGCGTCCCGATCTCCGGCTCCACAGCACCCACCTCCTCGGAAGGAGTCTAGAAGTGACCAGCAAGAACGCACGCCTCGCCACCGGCGGACGCATCGATCGCAGCATCTCCTGGCGCTTCACGGTGGACGGCCAGGAATTTACCGGCCACCCGGGGGACACCATCGCTTCGGCGTTGCTGGCCAACGGCCACATCAACGCCGGCAACTCCCTCTATGAGGACCGCCCCCGCGGCATCATGGCCGCAGGTGTGGAAGAGTCCAACGCCTTGGTCAAGATCGCTCCCCGCTTCCGCGGACACGTTGCCGAGTCCATGCTTCCCGCCACCGCAGTTTCCTTGGTGGACGGCATGAACATTGAGCTCCTCTCCGGCCTGGGCAAACTGGATCCCAACGAGGACAAGGCCGAGTACGACAAGAAGTACGTCCACACGGACGTTCTGGTGGTGGGTGGAGGCATCGCCGGCCTGGCAGCAGCCCGCGAAGCAGTCCGCACCGGGGCCCGTGTCATCCTGATCGATGACCAACCCGAACTCGGCGGCTCGCTGCTCTCCGGCTCAACCGCCCCGGAACTTGCCGAGCAGATCGAAGGCAAGCCGGCCCTGGAATGGGTTGCTGACGTGGAAGCCGAGCTGGTTTCCGCCGGCGAATGCACGGTGCTGAACCGCACCACGGCTTTTGGCTCCTACGACTCCAACTACTTCATCGCAGCCCAAAACCGCACGGACCACTTGAGCGTTCCGGCAGCTTCGGGTGTTTCCCGCCAGCGCATTTGGCACATCCGGGCCAAGCAGGTTGTCCTGGCTCCCGGCGCCCATGAGCGTCCGTTGGTGTTCGAGAACAACGACCGCCCGGGCATCATGCTCGCCTCCGCTGCCCGTACCTACCTGAACCGTTACGCGGTTGCGGCCGGTTCGCGCGTGGTCATCAGCACCACCAACGATTCCGCTTACGCTCTTGCCGCGGACCTGAAGGCAGCAGGCGTGGCGGTTGCCGCCGTCGTCGATGCCCGTCCGCAAATCAGCGAGAAGGCCGCTGCCGCCGTCGAGTCCGGTATCCGGGTCCTGATCGGCAGCGCCGTGGCTGACACGTCCGCAGATGAGAATGGCCGCGTGAGTGGCGTCACCGTCCGCAGTATTAACGACGACGGCGAACTCACCTCGGGCGTCGAACAGCTGGCTGCCGATCTCCTTGCAGTCTCCGGTGGATGGAGCCCGGTGGTCCACCTCCACAGCCAGCGCCAAGGCAAGCTGCGTTGGGATGACGAGCTCGCAGCATTCATTCCCGCCGCCCCCGTCCGCGACCAGCAGGTTGTTGGCGCAGGCCGTGGCAGCTACGAACTCCAGGATTGCCTGGCAGAGGGCATCTCCGCGGGAGCAACAGCGTCCATCGCCGCCGGCTTCGAATCCGCAACCACCCCGGTGGAGCTGCAGGCACCCAAGGCAAGCGCACCGAGCCGCCAGCTCTGGCTGGTTCCCGGCCAGAGCGGTGAGCCCGGTGAGTGGCACCACCACTTCGTGGACTTCCAGCGCGACCAGTCCGTAGCCGACGTCCTTCGCTCCACCGGTGCAGGCATGCGGTCCGTGGAGCACGTCAAGCGGTACACCTCCATCAGCACGGCCAACGATCAGGGCAAGACGTCCGGCGTCAACGCAATCGGTGTGATCGCCGCGGCGCTGAAGTTCGGCGGGGCTGAGAACATCCCGGGTGTTGGCGAGATCGGAACCACGGCATACCGTGCGCCATTCACCCCCGTCGCCTTCGCAGCGTTGGCAGGCCGCCAGCGAGGCGAGCTGTTCGACCCCGCCCGCGTCACCTCCATCCACCCGTGGCACGTAGCCCAGGGCGCACTGTTCGAAGATGTTGGACAGTGGAAGCGCCCCTGGTACTACCCGCAGTCCGGGGAAGACATGGACACGGCCGTCCTGCGTGAATGCGCAGCGGTCCGCGATTCCGTGGGCTTCATGGACGCCACCACGCTGGGCAAGATCGAGATCCGGGGCAAGGACGCCGGCGAATTCCTGAACCGCGTGTACACCAACGCGTTCAAGAAGCTCGCTCCCGGATCTGCCCGCTACGGCGTGATGTGCACCTTGGACGGCATGATCTTCGACGACGGCGTGACCCTTCGCCTGGACGAGGACCGATACTTCATGACCACCACAACAGGCGGCGCAGCCAAGGTGCTGGACTGGCTGGAAGAGTGGCACCAGACGGAGTGGCCGGAACTGGATGTGGTGTGCACCTCCGTCACGGAACAGTGGAGCACCATAGCCGTCGTTGGCCCCAAGTCCCGCGCCGTGATCGCCAAGGTTGCTCCCCAGCTCGCCGAAAACGGTGGACTGGAGGCAGAAAACTTCCCGTTCATGACGTTCCGCGAGACCACACTGGCGTCCGGAGTGCAGGCACGCGTTTGCCGCATCTCCTTCTCCGGTGAACTGGCTTACGAAATCAACATCCCGTCCTGGTACGGACTGAACACCTGGGAAGCCGTTGCAGCCGCAGGTGCCGAGTTCAACATCACCCCGTACGGCACAGAAACCATGCACGTCCTTCGCGCCGAGAAGGGCTACCCCATCGTGGGGCAGGACACCGACGGCACGGTCACTCCGCAGGACGCCGGCATGGACTGGATTGTCTCCAAGGCCAAGGACTTCATTGGCAAGCGCTCCTACCTCCGGCAGGATGCAAGCCGCGAGGACCGGAAGCACCTGGTCAGCGTCCTCCCCGTGGACCACTCGCTGAGGTTGCCGGAAGGCACGCAACTGGTGGAAAAGGGCATCCCGGTCAACCCGGCCAACGGTCCCGTCCCCATGGAGGGATTTGTGACCTCCAGCTACCACAGCGCCGCACTGGGCCGTTCCTTCGCCCTGGCTCTGATTCAAAACGGCCGCAACCGCATCGGCGAGACCCTGGTGGCCTCGCTGGGAGACCAATTGGTGGACGTGGTTGTTGGCGAAACCGTACTTTTCGATGCTGAAGGGACCCGCAAAGATGGCTGAAACAGCAACACCAGCAGAAACCGCACACGTCAACCGCGTCCGGGGTGCCCGCCGCAGTCCGGCCGAACACCTGGCTGACGCTTTCACCTCCGGCTCCGTGCCGGGGACAGTGACGCTCACCGAAATCCCCTACCAGACCATGGTGGGTGTCCGGGTTCACCCCGCGTCCGACGCCGGTGCCCGGGTTGGGTCAGTGACCGGCGGCTTGCCAGCCACATGCGGTGAGGTGACAGGTGCAGGAGGAGTCAACACCCTATGGCTTGGCCCCACCGAGTTCCTGGTGGTGGCACCCGAGGAAGCCCACAACTCGCTGGGCGGCTCCCTGGTCAGCGATTTGACCACGGCGTTGGGCAACGACGCAGGCCAGGTGGTGGATCTGTCCGCCAACCGCACCACGTTCGAGCTCTCCGGCAGCCACGCCCGGGCAGTCCTGGAGAAGACCTGCGCCTTGGATTTGCACCCCCGCGTCTTCAAGGCAGGCACGGCAGTCTCCACTGAGCTGGCACACATTCCGGTGATGCTCTGGAAGGCCTCCGACGAGTCCTACCGGATCTTTCCCCGGGCCTCCTTTGCCGACTTCCTGGGACGCTGGCTCCTTGACGCCATGCGGGAGTACGCCTCCCCAGAGGTCCCCTAATGGCACTAAGTGTGCTTGATCTGTTTTCTGTTGGCATTGGGCCGTCGTCTTCACACACGGTAGGCCCAATGCGTGCGGCAAAGCAGTTCACGGACGGTCTTGAATCGTCCGGCCAGCTTCCGGCTACGGTGCGCGTCCAGGCTGAGCTTTTCGGCTCGCTGGGCGCCACCGGCCGGGGCCACGGCTCAGACAAGGCCGTGGTGCTGGGGCTGCAAGGCCAATCCCCCGAAACAGTGAACACCCACACCGCCGATGACCAGGTGGCCGCCGCAGCACTGGACGCGGAACTTCGCCTGGGCGGCAATCACCGGGTGGACTTCAACTGGGACGAGGACGTGGTCCTGCATCGTCGGAAGTCGTTGCCGGCCCACCCCAACGGCATGACGTTCCGCGCTTTGGACCATACGGGCTCTGTCCTGCGGGAGCGCAGCTACTACTCCATCGGGGGCGGCTTCGTGGTGGACGGCGACGTCTCCGGAGCTGACAAAGTGGTAGCCGATGACACCGATCTCCCGTACCCCTTCACCACGGCGGATCAACTCTTGGCGATCTGCGAGCGCGAAGGCATGTCCATCTCCGACGTTATGCTCGCCAACGAACTGGTGTGGCGTTCCGAGGAGGAACTCCGCGAACGACTGCTGGGCATTTGGGCCGTCATGCAGGAATGCGTGGACAACGGGTGCGCTGCAGAGGGAATCCTCCCGGGAGGCTTGAAGGTGAGGCGACGGGCGCCGTCGTTGTTCAAGAAGCTTTCGGAAACCGACGCCGAGCTGAACGGAGCAAGTTCAGCGGACCCCCTCCTGGCCATGGAATGGGTCAACCTCTTCGCCTTGGCCGTGAACGAGGAAAACGCCGCGGGCGGCAGGATTGTCACCGCGCCCACCAATGGTGCCGCCGGTATTGTGCCCGCCGTGCTGCACTACTACACCAGGTTTGTTCCGGGAGCCAACGACGACGGCGTGGTGCGGTTCCTGCTGGCGGCGGCCGCCGTCGGAATCCTGTTCAAAATCAACGCGTCCATCTCCGGTGCCGAGGTTGGCTGCCAAGGTGAAGTGGGTTCCGCGTGCTCCATGGCTGCCGCCGGGCTTTGCGAAGTTCTGGGCGGAACGCCTGAGCAAGTGGAAAACGCCGCTGAGGTGGGCATCGAACACAACCTTGGCCTCACCTGTGATCCCGTGGGCGGGCTGGTGCAGATACCCTGCATTGAACGCAATGCGATTGCCAGCGTCAAAGCCATCAACGCCGCCCGCCTTGCCCTGCACGGAGATGGCAGCCACAAAGTTTCCCTGGACAAAGCCATCAAGACCATGCGCGAGACAGGCGCAGACATGAAATCCAAATACAAAGAGACCTCCCGTGGGGGCCTCGCCGTCAACGTAGTGGAGTGCTAGCCATGACTGCCATCCAAACCGAAACCACTGCCGTCTCCTCTCCCGAGACCACCGTGGAACACGTCCTCACCCTCGACTGCCCCGAAGGGCCCGGAATTGTCCACGCGGTGTCCGGTTTCCTGCTGGACCACGGCTGCGACATCATCGATAACAAGCAGTTCGGTGATCGTGCCGAAGGCCACTTCTTCATGCGGGTTCACTTTGCCTCTTCCGGCGATGAATCCACGGTTGACCAGCTGCGTACCGCTTTCGCCCCCGTTGGCGAGAAGTACGGCATGAACTGGCAACTGGAGCAGCAGGGATACAAGCGACGCATACTGATCATGGTCTCCAAGTTCGGGCACTGCCTGAACGACCTCCTGTTCCGTGCAAGGATCGGCGAGCTGCCCATCAATGTGGTGGGCGTTGTGTCCAACCACACCGATCACCAGGGCTTGGCGGAATGGCACGGGATCCCGTTCTTCCACGTCCCCGTCACGGCTGCCACCAAGCCCGCGGCTGAGGGGCGCCTGCTGGAGATCATCGATGAACTGGACGTGGAACTCATTGTCCTGGCCCGGTACATGCAGGTCCTCAGCGATGACCTCGCCCGTAAGCTGGACGGCCGCGCCATCAACATTCACCACTCGTTCCTGCCGAGCTTCAAGGGTGCCAAGCCCTACCACCAGGCCTACGCGCGTGGTGTCAAAACTGTGGGTGCCACCGCCCACTACGTCAACGGCGAGTTGGACGAAGGTCCCATCATTGCCCAGCAGGTAGTGGAGGTGGACCACACGTTCGGGCCGGACGATCTCGTAGCCGCCGGCCGGGACACCGAATGCAAGGCCCTCAGCAACGCCGTTCGCTGGCACTGCGAGGGGCGGATCATCCTGAATGGGAACAGGACGATCGTGTTGAAGTAGGGCTCTGCAAGCAACCATTTCGATGGTTCCCTGCGCATACGCTGTTGCGAACGGCACTGTGTGCAGGGAACCATCGAATTGGCGTTTAACGGGTGCTACACCCGGGCCAACTTTGTTGCCAGGTGCAACGCAGCCAGCCGGCCGTTCCCCCGCGGATCACCGCCGCACAGCTCGAAGATCCGTTGGAGCCGGTGATGCAGGGACTGCCGTTCCAAGTGCAGCTCACGTGCAGCCTGGGCAGTGTTGCAGCCCGTATCCAGCCACACTGCCAGGGTCCTCATGAGTTGGGACTTCTTCAGGCGATCATGCTCGACGACGGCTCCCAGCTGCCGGTGGACGAACCCTTCACGCATGGCCGGGTCCAGTGCCTCCTGCGCAAGGAGTTCCACGGCAAGCGTGTCCGCATCCACAACACCCTTGCCTGCCGGGGCCAAATCCAAAGCCCGGCGCGCCTCAGCCAGGGTCCACGGCGCCTGAACAATGCCGCTGCCCAACGGCCCCACAGCCACCAAGGATCCGGTGGGCACCTCCAGTCCTTCCAAGGCTTCCATCAGTGCATGCCTGGTGGCGATCCCTTCCCCCAAGGCAGCGAGCGCGATCAACTCAGCATTGTTGGCGTAACTCGCACTATGCGGCACACAGTGCCGGAGCAACGCGTCCACGGCCGGACGCAAATGCCCCGCACCGGTTGATCGGATCACCACTGCGGCCACCGCGCCCTGAGCAGGGAACCCCGACGCCGGACCCAGCTGCTGAAGTTGCCAGTGCTGGCCTCCTGCATTGATGGCACGCATGAGTTCGATGCCCGCCAATTCCTTCAGCCCCGGCGGCATCCGCTGCAACAGTGCCAAGCCCAGAATGTCCACGGAACGCTCGCCGGCCACCCGCGCAAGGCCACCGTCGCCGTCGTCGGGCATGTGCAGTTCAAGCCGCGCGGCAAGGACTCCGCGGACCGGCACGTCCACGGTGGTGACGCTGGCGGCGTCTTCGAACGAGCCCGCAGCACCGAGGGTGAGGCCCGACGGCGAGACCAGCCGCGCGCTGGCCCCTGTCCTTTCGGACAGCACCGCCAGGAGTTGGTCAAGCCCGCCGCCGTGGGCAAGTTCGGCGGCCATGGCGTGGCTTGCTTGGTCTCCGCGCTGAAGGTGCTCCACGGATTCGCTGACCAGGAGCGAATTGATCTCCTGCATGACTCCCACAAAGGGAACCACGTGGCGCAGCTCGATCACCGGCAATCCTGCAGCCTCGGCGGTCTCCAGCATGTGCGCTGGAACTTCGGGCAGGGCGGGACCAGTTTCCAGGGCCAGCGCTGCGATCCCCCGGGCTGCCAGCTCGCGGACGTAATCGGCCTGCCGTTCGGTTGTGACACCGGCCAGCGCTTGGCCGCCACTGAGTAACAGCTCACCGCCACTGAGGAGCGGGGCAATGTCCAGGACTTCACTGGAGTGGACCCAACGGACGGGCCGGTCCAGCGCCTCAGGCACGTTGTTAAGGAAGCGGGGTTCAGCGGATTTGAGACTTTGGTACTCCAAAGCCGCACCCAAGGCTATAGACATGACACTCCGTACGGTGATTAGTCATTTACTTTGACACATCCTATCTTGTTGCTGTGATCCGGGGCACATACGCTGAAAGGGTCCCTTTCACACACGGAGGCTCTCCCCATGCAAGACAACCTCTCCCCCGCGCATACTGGCTCCTCGCAGCCGGGCACAGCGCAGTCAGACCCGGCAACGGCGCCGGGTCACGACAGCGAAGCCTGGCTGCAACCCATCCCCGAAGCAGACCGCACCCGCAAAGTTTCCGGACAGTTCTGGATCTGGGCAGGCGCCAACCTCGCACCTATCAACTGGGTGCTCGGTGCCCTCGGCATCCACCTTGGCCTTGGCTTCGCTGACACCGTGATTGTCCTGGTCCTGGGAAACCTGATCGGCATGCTGCTGTTCGGCTGCTTTGTCCTCCTTGGCCAGAAGACCGGGGCCACCGGAATGGTGTTGGCCCGCGCCGCCTTTGGCCGCCGCGGCAACTACCTCCCGGCCGCCATCCAAGCCCTGCTGGTGATCGGCTGGTGCGCAGTCAACACCTGGATCATCCTGGATCTGGTCATGGCACTCTTCGGAACCCTTGGCTGGGTTGACCCGGAGGCCAAGAACTACCTTTGGAAGATCGGGGTCGCCACGGCCATCATGGCCGCCCAGGTAGCCATCGCCTGGTTCGGCTACAAGGCAATTGCAGCCTTCGAAAAGTGGACCGTCCCGCCCACCATCATCATCCTGGCTGTCATGTCATGCGTGGCATGGTTCGGCATGAAGATCGACTGGGGCTACGCAGGCCCTGCCGGCAACATCCTTGAAGGCTCCGAGCGCATCGCGGCCATGAGCGCCGTGATGACAGCCATCGGCATCGGCTGGGGCATCACCTGGTTCACCTACGCCGCCGATTACTCCCGCTTCGTCAGCACCTCGGTCCCCAAGCGCAAGGTCTATCTTGCCTCGGTCCTCGGCCAGTTCATCCCCGTGGTGTGGCTCGGCGTACTAGGGGCAAGCCTGGCCACCAACAGCGGCGAGATCGATCCCGGCAAGTTGATCGTCCAGAACTTCGGCGTAATGGCCCTGCCCGTTCTGCTGATGGTGCTGCACGGCCCCATCGCCACCAACATCCTGAACATTTACACCTTCTCCGTAGCCACACAGGCCTTGGACATCAAGATCAGCCGACGCAAACTGAACCTGTTCGTGGGTGTCTTCTCGCTGATCGCCGTCGTGTTCTTCATCTTCCAAGAGGACTTCGCCGCTGTTCTCGATGCTTGGCTGATCGGCCTGGTTGCCTGGGTGGCCGCCTGGGGCGGGGTCATGCTGGTGCACTACTTCTGGCTGGAAAAGCGTTGGCCAGCCAAGGTTGACCGGCTCTTTGATCCCGTAGGCACACACCGCTTGCCCGTCATCAACTGGGCCGGAATTGTCTCGCTGCTGGTGGGCATCTTCTCCACCTGGTTGTTCATGTACGGACTGGTTCCGGCCATGCAGGGCCCCGTAGCCGTGGCGCTGGGCGGCTGGGACCTCTCCTGGCTGGCCGGCGGACTGACCAGCGCGGCAAGTTACGCAATCCTCGGGCCCCGGGCCCACAAGAAGTACCTTCTGGCGGACTCAAACCACGTTTCAGTCACCGCTCCGTCAACCGCGGCACCGGCAGCTGCCGACGCACCCGCAGTTCCCGAAAGGACCACAGCATGAACCAGCCCGCCTTCGCTGATTCGCTCCACCCGATCACGTGGCCAGAGGGCTACCAGGCTGCAGCATCCTTCACTTTCGACGTCGATGCCGAGTCCTGCACCATCGCACATGATCCGTCCAGCACCCGCCGGATGTCCCTCATGAGCCACCAGTCATACGGCCCCAAGATCGCCGTACCGCGCCTGCTTCAGCTCCTGGACCGCCAGGACATCAAGGCAACGTTCTTCATCCCCGGCTTCACGGCGGAGAGCTACCCGGACGTAGTACGCAGAATCGCCGATGGCGGGCATGAGATCGCCCATCACGGATTCCTTCACGAGCCCATGCAGGGAATCGACGCCGCGACTGAGGCCAGCTACCTGGACCGCGGCCTCGAAGCACTGGCCACCGTGGCAGGAATCCGGCCCGTTGGCTACAGGGCACCGTGGTGGGAGCTGAACTGGCAGTCGCCCGCGCTGCTGGCGGACCGTGGCTTCCTCTACGATTCAAGCCTGCTCGACGGCGATGCCCCCTACCGCATGGCCGTCGCCGAGGGCGATTCCCGGGACATTGTGGAGATCCCTGTGGACTGGGCACTGGATGATTGGGAGCAGTACGGGTTTTACCCCGGAGTTACGGGCAGCGGGGTGATCGAGAGCCCGGCCAAGGCACTTGAAATGTGGACCCTTGAAGCCCAGGCGCACCATTCCCAAGGCAGCTGCTTCGTCCTGACCAACCACCCCTTCATTTCGGGCCGGCCGTCACGTGCCGTAGCCCTGGAACAGCTGATGGAGCGGGTCAAGGATTTGGACGGCATGTGGGTGACCACCCTGGCCGAGATCGCGCAGCACACCAAGGACACCGTGCAGGAAATCCACACTCACGCACGGATCGACGTCCCGTTGTTCCCCGGTGCAGGAGCAAGCTTCCGTCCGGCACAGGTCCACGTCCCCGCTGGAGTGCCCGCACACCGCTGATTTCCTCCGCCGAGATGGCACTTCACCCCCATGTTGAGCCGCAACATGGGGGTGAGCTGCCATCTCGGCGCGGGCTCAGGGGGCCAAGCCGGGGCCTAGGGGCCCTAGCCGTTCACCGCGTCGATCCATACACCGATGATCCATGTACTGGCGGCGGCACAGGCGAGCCCGAACTCCACCAGGATGCCTATGCCGGTAGCTTTCAGCGCCGCACCGCTCGAGCGGACAGCCGCCCGGAAGTCACGGGTACGCTGGACCTCGCTGAGGAGAAGCCCCACGGCGAAGCCCATAAAGAGCCCCACCACGGGGATCACGAACATTCCCACCACGCCCAGGACCACGCCGATCAACACAGACCTGTTGGGAATGCCGTGTTGCTTCAGCTTCCGCCCGGTGAGAACAGCACTGGCTGCCATACCGGCCACCACAAAAAGCATGCCGACGGCGAAGATCACCCAGCCGAGCGGACCGGCACCTCCCCAGATAGCCCAGGCCAGCAGGCTCGCGCCGATGAGGATACTGCCGGGGAGTACAGGAATGATGGTCCCGGCCACGCCTACCGCAATGGCCAGGCCGCACAGGATGGTCACAAGAAGTTCGGCGTTCATGGCCCCAAGTCTATGCACAGTCTATGCACAGCAACCCGGGGTCACTTGTGGCCCTTTCGACGTCGCTTAAGGGTGCGTAGGTGACCCCGCGTTGTTCCTTAACGGCTTAACGCCCGACGACGGCGACGCTCCCCAGCGCGGGAAGCGTCGCCGTCGTCGGTGTTGTGTCAGTAACCGCTACTCAGTCACGGCGGCGGCAACTGCCGCGGTGACGGCAGGTGCCACACGGGCGTCAAGCGGGCTCGGCACGATGTAATCCGCGGAGAGGTCTTCTGCGGCCAGTTCGGCAATGGCGTTGGCGGCGGCGATCTTCATGGCGGGCGTGATGCGGCGGGCCTTGGCATCGAGCGCACCACGGAAGATGCCGGGGAAGGCCAGCACGTTGTTGATCTGGTTGGGGAAGTCGCTGCGGCCCGTGGCAACAACGGCTGCGTACTTCCGGGCAACCTCGGGGAGAACTTCCGGGTCCGGGTTGGACAGGGCGAACACGATCGACTGATCGTTCATCAGCTTCAGGTGTTCTTCGTCCAGCTTGGAGGAGGAGACTCCCACAAAGACGTCGGCGCCGGTCAGGCCTTCGCCCGGGCCACCCGTGACGCCGCGGGGGTTGGTGCGCTGGGCCATGCGGGCCTTTACGCTGCCGGGATCGGCCACAAGATCGGCACGCCCGGCGTTGACTACGCCCTTGGAGTCGAGCAGGATGACGTCCTTGATGCCAACGGCAAGAAGGATCTCGGCGATGGCGATGCCTGCGGCGCCTGCGCCGGAAACAACCACCTTGAGGCCGGCCAGCTCGCGCTGGGTCACCTTGGCGGCATTGGTCAGGGCTGCAAGAACCACGACGGCGGTGCCGTGCTGGTCATCGTGCATGACCGGGCAATCAAGTGCTTCGATGAGGCGCTCTTCGAGTTCGAAGCAGCGCGGAGCCGAGATGTCCTCAAGGTTCACAGCGCCGAAGCTCGGGCGGAGGCGGACCAGGGTTTCGATGATCTCGTCCACGTTGGTGGTGTTGAGGACCAGTGGGATGGAGTCGAGATCGCCGAAGGACTTGAACAGGGCCGACTTGCCCTCCATGACGGGCAAGGAAGCGCTCGGACCAATGTTGCCCAGACCCAGAACGGCGGTGCCATCGCTGACTACAACAACCAGGCGCTCGGCCCAGGTGTGGGTGCGGGCAAGCTCCGGGTTGGCGTGGATCGCGCGGCTGACCTGGGCTACGCCAGGGGTGTATGCGATGGAAAGGTCGCGCTTGTTGTCGAGCGGCACAGTGCTGGAAATGGTCAGCTTGCCGCCCTCGTGGGCGGCGAAGATCTCTTCTTCGCTCAGTACCAAGGCTTCGTTATCAGTTGCAATTGTCTCAATGGACACGTCTTTGTCTCCTCAGGCTAGCCGTGAACCCACGGCACGATTCGGGCAGGAACAGAACTGCTGGTGCGGGCCAAGGGTGACTGGTCCGGCATTGCTTCTGCAGATAGGGGGCTGCTAGCCGCTTCGGTGGTTCCAGCCTAGGGAAGTGGCGGGGGTACAAGATTCAATACCAACAGAGACGATTCGAGAGTAAAACGTTCAACCAGGCGCTTTTGTGACTTACGTCATGCAAAAAACCGCATTCCGACGGCCTGCTGGTCTAGACCAGTAGGTTCTGTTTCATTCCCCGGTGAGCAGCGTGCATGCCTTCTTGAGATCCTTCTCCGCCTCAAACAAGGACAAGCGACGGCAACGGACCGCCTGCACCAACCCACTCACCAGGTGCAACAGAATCCTTGCCCTGACAGTGTCCTTACCGGCGTCCCTGCTCAACGAACCAACCACTTCCTCGGACAGGGCGTCAATCTCGCGCAGCAGTTGGGCCGTGTCATCGTCCTTGCCCGCAGGCCGGATGAGGCAGTGCTCCACACCCGGCTGCATTACCCGCAAGTGGAAAATCTCCATCATCAAACCCGCGAGGGCATGCCCCTTGCCTTCCCGCAGCCGGACGCCGTCGCGAAGTTCCCTCAACTGCTGCCGATAGACGGCCAGCATCAGATGGGCTGTGGAGGGAAAGTAGCGGTACAGCGTACCGAGAGGAATGTCCGCACGGGCCGCGACGTCGGAAAGACTCAAGGTATCGAACTGACGCTGGGCAAAGCCTTCGGCAGTTTTCAGGATGCGGGCATAGCGCAACTGCTGCCGCGGGGTGGTGGGTGCGGCAGCCATACGGGGCAGCCCCGTGGTCAGGTCAAGGGAGTAGGGTTCCAGTGAGTTTGATGCGGGCATTTCCGGCGATCTCTTGGCAGGCTGACAAGGAAACGGCCCGCTGGGTCAAAGACCGCGGCTGGCCGATCGCATCAATGATACGGGAGCAAAATGACCGTTTCCTGAGAGCTCGCCTTGGCCCCGTAAGCCATGCCTTTTCCGCCTATCCACCCCCGCAGACATACACTTCATGCAGGTTTGGAAGCCACACGGGAGGAACACGCATGGGGACATTACGACGCCGGATGGCAGCGGCGCTGCTGACCGCCACTGTTGCGGTCATGGCACTTACTCCCCTGTCGGCGTCGGCCGCTCCCAGCAACGGGCCGGACCCCATAGTCACCGGCGACGCGTTTGTGGGTAAGACACTGACCGCAGACATTGGCCCGTACACCTTCTACGGCTGCGGGGGCGGCAAAGGCCCTGACTTTACGGTCTACTGGACCAGGGACGGCTTCCTTGTGGCCGGGGAAACAGCACGAAGCTACAGGCTCGAGCGGGATGACACCGGCGCCCGCATGGCCGCGCACGTCACCGCCAGCACCACGGCCTGCGGCGGAGAATCCCTGCACAGCAACGAGACCAAGCCCGTGGGTGCCGTGAACCGGGCGGCAGGCTTTTCCGGACGCAGCTTTGAACTCCTGACCCGCGCCAATGATGGCTCGCTGCTGCTCTACGGGCGCAATGGCAGCGCGTGGGATCCCGCCCGAACCGTGGGTTACGGCTTCAATATCTTCAATACCGCGTTCTCCCCTGGTGACTTTGACGGTGACGGAAAAAGCGACGTGGTGGTGCGCGACTCCGTTGGAGGGCTCTACCTCTTTAGCGGCGACGGTGCCGGTGGGTGGAAGCCGGCCAGGTCCATCGGCAACGGCTGGAACGTGTTCGACTCCATCATCGGTCCGGGAGACTTCAACGGAGACGGCAATAATGACGTCCTGGCCCGGGAACCCGGCGGCGCACTGTATCTCTACCCGGGCAATGGCGCGGGAGGCTGGTTGGCAAGAACCGCCGTCGGGACGGGCTGGAACGTCATGGACGCGCTGGTGACCCCGGGCGATTTCAATGGCGATGGCAATGTAGACGTCCTGGCTCGAGACCGCAGCGGTTACCTGTACTTTTACGGGGGCAATGGCGCGGGAGGCTGGTCGCGGTCATGGATGATCGGCGTCGGATGGAACGCCCTCAAGTTCGTGGGCGGAGCCGGTGACTTCAACGGCGATGGCTTCCCCGATGTTTACGGGGTGGACCAGCAGGGCCGCTTGCTGGCCTACTACAGCGACGGAAAAACGGGCTGGAAGGGTTCCGAGGCTGTAGGCGCCGGTTTCGGATGGTTCACAGCAATCTTCTAGGAAGATCCCAGTCGCGGTACCATTAACCGCATAAAGTCTGGGGAGGACACAATGTTTGCTTCATCACGCCCTACGTCCGGCGTGCGCCGGGCACTTGCCGGAATCGGGGCTGCGATCTTTGCAGCAGTAGTACTTGCTCCCGCTCCCGCCATGGCCACCATGGACCCTGAACCTCCAGTAATTACCGGTGCTCCTTTTGTCGGTTCCACGCTCACGGTCACGTGGGACTACATGGCCTACAAGGGCTGCGCTCAGGCCTCGGGCCCGGATACCCGCATCTATTGGACCCGTGATGGTGAAGTGGCAACGGATCACCCCACATGGCCCAACTATGTCCTCACTGAGGAAGACCGCGGCAAAACCATAGCAGCGCACCTGGTTGCCAACTATCCCTGTGAAGGGCTGGAAGTGGCCAGCGAAGAAACAGCGCCGATTTCTGCCTCCAACCGGCCGAACGGCTTCACGGGCCGTGGCGCATTCGAGCTCCTGGCCCGCCGTTCCGACGGCGCACTGATGATGTACCCGAGGGTTCAGAACACCTGGGAACCGGCGAAGACCGTAGGCGCAGGCTGGAACATCTTCCCCACCGTTCTTTCTCCTGGGGACTTCGACGGCGACGGCATCAACGACGTCTTGGGCAGGGACTCGGCCGGCGGCCTCTACCTTTACAGCGGCAACGGCTCAGGCGGCTGGACTGGTCCCCGAAAAGTCGGCACCGGATGGAACATCTTCACTTCACTGGTCTCCCCCGGAGACTTCAACAGCGATGGCACCAACGACGTCCTGGCCCGCGACGCCAACGGGATTCTCTACCTTTACCCCGGCGACGGGCAGGGCGGTTGGCTCCCCCGCTCCGTGGCAGGCCAAGGCTGGAACGCCCTGAACTCGATCATCACCCCCGGCGACTTCGACGGCGACACCAACGTTGACGTCCTGGCCCGCGATTCTGCCGGCTACTTGAAGCTCTACAGCGGCAACGGCGCTGGCGGCTGGAACGGCATGACCGTAGTTGGCCAAGGCTGGAACGGCATGAGCAAGATAGGCAGCGCCGGCGATATCAACGCCGACGGCAGGCTCGACGTCTTTGCCGTGGACGGCTCGGGCCAACTGCGCGCCTACTACGGCAACGGGAACGCCGGCTGGGCTGGCTCCGAGGTGGTCGGTTGGGGCTGGGGCGGGTTTACAGACCTGTTCTAGAAGTTCGTTGCGTTTTGTTGACCGTGGTTGAGAACCCCGTTCGGAGCGATCCGGACGGGGTTCCCGCAATAAACGGGTTAGCTATATACCAGCGATCCCGCAGGCGGTAGTGTCATCCCAATTGATCTCTTCGGCCAATTCTGTGCCGCCTTATTTCTCTGGGGGAATCCTTGGGCTTCAACTCTGCCCTTCGCGCGTCTCCGCGCCTTCGCAAACACCTTCTAGCCGCCGCCGTCTTATTGGCCCTGACCCTTGCACCGGCTACAGCTGCCAGCGCTTCCACGCCTGCTCGTGTCAGCGTAGGCTCACCGACTTCAGGCATTGCCAGCGGTGCTAAGCCGGAGGCTACGGTGCCGCTCCGCACTGTGTGGCTAAATGCAGTTGAGATTCAAGGAGATCCCACATTGGGGGGCCGCCTTAGGATGCTGCTTTACAGCCCTCCGGAAGTTACTCCTGCGGGAGGCCAGCCCACCTTCATTTATCAATGGACCCGAGATAACGTGGCAATCCCGGGCGCTAACCAATCCGAGTACCGTCCCGGCACAGCCGACGTGGGTCATTCCATATCAGGGTCAATGACGGTCACTTTTGATGCAACGTCCGCAGCGACCCAGACCGCGCATAACCCCGTGGTTATAGGTGCCAAGGCACGTTCTTGGGGGTTCAACGGGGATGGGACGGCTGATGTATTCGCCCGCAATGCGTATGGTCAACTGTTGCTTTACCCAACAGATGGACGCGGGCATTGGCACGCACCCCAGGTCATCGGAACGGGATGGCATATCTTCAACCTGCTGATGTCTCCCGGTGACTTCGACGGAGACGGCAATGTGGATGTCATGGCCCGAGACGGGCAGGGACGGCTATTTCTTTACTCGGGTAACGGCGCCGGCGGCTGGGTTGTCGCCAAACAGATAGGACAAGGTTGGCAGGGCTTCTACGACATCGTGGGGGCCGGCGACTTCAACGGGGATGGAACCAACGACATCATCGCCCGTGACTCCGCCCATAATATGTTCCTCTACCCTGGTGATGGACGCGGCGGATGGTTGCAGCCGACGCTCATTGGTTACGGCTGGGGGAATGCCGACCTGCTGACTACCGTGGGCCACTTTACGGGCAGTGAAAGCTTGTCCCTGATGTACAGGAATCAATACGGCGGCCTGATGATCAGCGAAGGTTCCCGCAATGGGAAAATCCTTGGAGCCATGACAACGGGCTATGGCTGGAAAGTCATGTCACGGCTCGGCGGGCTAGGAGACTTCAACGGCGACGGTGACCCGGACGTATACGGAATTGATAATTCCGGCGCCATGATCATGTACTACGGGAATGCCTCCGCCTATCAGATAAATGCGATGTTCAATGGCTACTGGAAGGGCCAGGCAACCGTTGGCAGCGGCTGGAACGTCATGAACTACGTTTTTTAGGACTAGTCCACGCTCTTGATCTTCACCACGAACACGGCGCCCAAGAGCCCAACGATTGCGGCGGCTACGTACAGCGAGACGTAGCCGCCCAGTTGCTTAACGAATACGAAGGCGATGACGGGAGCCAGCACCTGCGGCAGTGAGTTGGCGATATTGATGACCCCCAGGTCCCGCCCCCTATCCAAGGCTTTGGGAAGAACCTGGGTTATCAGCGCAAAGTCCACAGCCAAGTAGGCGCCAAACCCGATCCCGAGCACCAGGGCACCGGCAATCGCACCTACCCACGTCGGCGCAAAAGCCAGTATGAGCGAGGCTATGGCGATGACGACGGATGAAGCAATGACCAACGGCTTTCGCTTGCCCGTCCTGTCGCTCAGCCTGCCACCCAGGACACTGGTGATGATGACAGTGACGGCATAAAGACCGGTAACGACGAGGACACCGAACTCTGGATCAATACCTTCGGCCTCCTTCAAATGGACGGCGTCGGTGAGGAAATAGAGCAAGTAGATAGTGACCATGTGGTTACCCGTGCTGACCAGGAACCTGGTCAACCACGCCCAGGCGAAATCCGGGTAGCGCTTGGGTGATACCCAGAATCCCTGGAGAAATGCCACCATCTTGAATGGAGGACGCTCGCTGGGCGGCAGGGTTTGATCATCGCTTTTGAAAAGATAAAGAACGACGCCGGCCAGCAGCGCCGCTGCGCAAAACCAGTACCCTGCGGCGAAGTTTCCAGCGACGAGCGAAGCGATCAACGCACCGACGAGTATGCCCACGGTCTGCCCCATGGCCGCCAGTCCGCCCACAGTTCCACGCTGCGGCACGGGAACCCTGTCCGGAACGGCAGCAGTGATGGCGGCGTACATGGCGTTGGCTCCGGCCTGCACCAAGCACCACAGCAACGTCATCACCGCAACATTGGGGGCACCGGCCAAGGCAACAAGGGCCACCGCTCCCAGAATTGCTCCCATCAAAACCCAGGGAACCCGCCGCCCGAATCTGGACGCTGTACGGTCGCTCATCGCGCCGAACAAGGGGTTTGCCACCATGGAAACGGCCGCACCACATCCAGTTACCAGCGCAAGGATTGCTTCCTTCTGGCCGGCATCGAAATGGGCCGCCTGCTGCGCCAGGAGCACCTGGAGGGGGCCGAAGAACGCTGCGTTGATCCCCAGATTAACCAGCACCACGCCCGTGACCCAGATAGGCCGGACGCGGGCAACCGGCTCGGCCAAGGCTGTGGTGGTTCCGCCGCGGACCACAGCTGGATCCGGCACCGGGCCCGGTAGGTCGGACAAGCTCATAGCAGGTTCCCCCTCTTGCAATGTTTGGATTCAGCCTAGCGCGGCGGAACGACACTGAACCGCCGTCGGGGTTTTTATCCACATAGGCCGAAACATGTCCTGCCCTGACCCTGATGCAAGCGTTAGTGTGGCCTCAAACCGAAAGAGGAGGAGCACTGTGAGTGAGCAAGTAAATACCGCCGATCTTTACGACGAGCGCGGCGATGAACTGGAGTCCATCGCCTTACAGTTTCAAAACCTGGGCGGACAAACGCACTTCAAAGGTCCTGTCCGCACTATTCGGTGCTTCGAGGACAACGCCCTGGTGAAGACCATCCTCAATACGCCCGGCGAAGGCGCCGTTCTTGTCATCGACGGGCAGGGCTCCCTGAGGACCGCACTCATGGGCGACATGATCGCGGAAAGCGCCGTGGCGAACGGCTGGGCCGGCGTCGTCATCAACGGCGCCATTCGGGACCGCGAGGCAATCGCCCGCCTACCCCTGGGCGTCAAGGCGCTCGGCAGCAACCCGAAGAAGAGCGCCAAGACAGGTGCGGGTGAAGTGGATGTTCAGCTGGTGATCGATCACGTCCGCATCCAGCCAGGAGTAATGATCTTCTGCGACCCGGACGGGATCCTGATCGAGCGCTGACCCTTCCGGAGCTGCCGACTTAGAGGGAAAGTGGAAGAAATATTCTCTCATCGGGAATCAACCGGGGAGTAAGATAGTTACTGAAAGCAACTATCCTGCTTAATCCACTTTTCTGCCACCTCTGGAGAAGATATGTCCAAAACTGCGCCCGTACGGGCCGCCGGAGAGGTCTTGACGCATCGTCAGACACTCACCGTCATGGTGGGACTCATGCTCGGCATGTTCCTGTCCTCGCTGGATCAAACCATCGTTTCCACCTCCATTTACACCATCGCCAACGACCTCGATGGCCTGTCTCTGCAGGCGTGGGCAACCACGGCCTACCTCATCACCTCCACCGTCAGCACCCCGCTCTATGGGAAGCTCAGCGACATCTTCGGACGCCGCCCGCTCTACCTCGTGGCAATCGTGATCTTCCTTGCAGGTTCCCTGTACGCGGGATCTGTCCACTCCATGACCGAGCTGGCCATCGCCCGTGGCATCCAGGGCCTCGGCGCCGGTGGCTTGTTGGCCTTGGCGCTGACTATCATCGGCGACATCGTGGCGCTGAAGGACAGGGCAAAATACCAGGGCTACTTCATGTCCGTCTTCGGCATTTCGTCCGTTCTTGGTCCTGTGATTGGCGGCGCCTTCGCTGGCTCGGCAAACATCCTGGGCTTCGACGGCTGGCGCTGGGTGTTCTTCATCAATCTCCCCATTGGGCTCGCCGCCCTTGTGGTGGTCTTCATGTACCTGCACCTTCCGGCACGGCACGTGAAGCAAAAGATCGACTATTGGGGTGCGGCCGCCATTACCCTTGCGATTGTTCCGCTGCTGCTGGTTGCAGAACAGGGCCGCACCTGGGGTTGGGCTTCCGGCGCATCCTGGCTCTGCTACGGACTTGGCGTCATCGGCATCGTGGCCTTCCTGCTGGCCGAAAAACGCGCGGGCGACTACGCACTGATTCCACTGCGCCTTTTCAAGAACACCACTTTCGGCTTGTCGTCACTGCTGAACTTCATCATTGGCATCGGCATGTTCGGGGCGATCGCCATGCTGCCCATGTACCTGCAGCTCGTGAAGGGGCTGACGCCCACGGAGGCCGGCCTGATGATGATCACGTTTACCGTGGGCATCCTCTTCGGCTCCATCTCTGCCGGCCGGACCATCTCCTCATCAGGGGTCTACCGGATCTTCCCCATCATGGGTACAGCAGTGCTGGCTACCGCAGCCACCGTGATGGGCCTTGTCCTCGGCGTCGATACCGGGCTCTGGGTTCCCGGCCTGATTGCCGTGTTCTTCGGCGTCGGACTGGGCTTCTGCATGCAACCGCTGACACTTGCCATGCAGGTTTCGGTCCCGCCCAAGGATATGGGCGTGGGAACCTCAACAGCCGCGTTCTTCCGTTCCATGGGCGGCGCGGTGGGCACGGCCGTGTTCATCTCCATGCTCTTCAGCACGGCGGCCGACAAAATCGCCGACGGCATGAAGACTGCTGCGTCGAGCCCGGACTACCAAGCCGTCATGAAGGACCCGGCTGTGGCTTCCGATCCCGCCAATGCCAAGCTCTTCGATTTCTTCAAGAACGGCGCCAACAACGAGTCCTTGAATGACACCAGTTGGCTTCACACGGCCAACAGCACGCTTACCCGGCCCATTACGGAAGGCTTTGCCCAGGCAATCGACGTCGTCATGCTCACTGCTGCCGGCCTCATGATCATTGCCTTCCTGATCAGCTTCGCGCTACCCAACAAGAAACTGACGGACCCCCAGGCTGCAGCTAAGGAATCCGTTCCGGCGCACTGAAATACCCGTTAGGCACCAACTTAACTCAACACCGGAAACGGTAGGCAGTCCTCGGACTGCCTACCGTTTTTGTTTGCCTCAGCCAACTCCCGGTCGCCCTACAGCAGACCAACGCGTTAAAGATCTGAATACATGTAGCGCCCGTCACTTGACTGGAAGTGAGCTGATATGACGTGCCACACTGTGTAGCGCGAGTGCACCGGCGTCCCCGTCGGATAGCCGACGACGTCCTGCACTGCGCTTCCAAACCCCCATTTCCCAAGGGAGACCCATGTCCAGTTCCAGCGCCGAAGGCGCGCCCCCAGTTTCACGAAAAGTGATCGGCCTGGCCGTTGCCGGCGCTGTGGGTGGATTCCTTTTCGGCTTCGATTCCTCAGTGGTCAACGGGGCCGTGGACGCGATGGCTGACGAGTTCGTCATGAGCGAGGCGGTCACAGGCTTCGCCGTCGCCGTTGCCCTGTTGGGCTGTGCCGCCGGCGCCTACTTCGCCGGCAAGATCGCCGACCGCTACGGGCGCATCCCTGCCATGAAGATCGGTGCATTGCTCTTCTTGGTAAGCGCCATAGGAACCGGCCTCGCCTTTGGTGTGTGGGACCTGATCTTCTGGCGGCTGGTGGGTGGCCTGGGCATCGGGTTAGCCTCCGTGATTGCCCCTGCCTACATCTCCGAGATCTCCCCCCGGCATGTACGCGGCCGCTTGGCATCGCTCCAGCAGCTGGCCATCACCACCGGCATCTTTGCAGCTCTTCTCTCCGATGCGGTACTCGCCAATTCGGCCGGCGGCGCAGACGGCATGTTCTGGCTCGGCATTGAAGCATGGCGTTGGATGTTCATTGCGTGTGCCGTACCCGCGGCCGTGTATGGCTTGATCGCTTTCCGTTTGCCGGAGTCCCCACACTTCCTGGTCCTTAACGGCAAAGAAGACCAAGCCCGCAGCATCTTCACCCGGATCATCCCCGGCGACGATATTGA
The DNA here is from genome assembly GCF_902506065.1 of Arthrobacter sp. 9V. Classification (GTDB taxonomy): domain Bacteria; phylum Actinomycetota; class Actinomycetes; order Actinomycetales; family Micrococcaceae; genus Arthrobacter. Next base: position 246,156 of record NZ_LR732912.1, on the reverse strand, counting down.
GCGCCACATCCGCGAGATCCGCGAATCCATCCAAGAGGAGAAGCTCTCCACCAAGAAGGGCTCCCTCCGCGGCAACAGGTTCGGCCTCCTGCCTGTGGTGTGGATCGGCATCATCCTCTCGGTCCTTCAGCAGTTCGTCGGCATCAACGTGATCTTCTATTACTCCACCACGCTGTGGAAAGCTGTCGGATTCCAGGAAAAGGACTCGCTGACGATCTCCGTAGCCACGTCCGTCACGAACATCCTGGTGACCCTTGTTGCCATCGCCTTGGTGGACCGCATTGGCCGCCGTCCCATCCTGCTCACCGGTTCCATCGGCATGGCCGCATCCCTCGGCGTCATGGCATTGGCCTTCTCCTCCGCAGTTGGCACGGGTTCTGAAATCAGCCTCCCCGGTGCGTGGGGACCGGTGGCGCTCGTCGCAGCCAACGTCTTCGTGATCAGCTTCGGTGCCTCGTGGGGCCCTCTCGTTTGGGTACTGTTGGGCGAGATCTTCCCGTCCCGCATCCGTGCCCGGGCCCTCGGACTGGCCGCGGCAGCACAGTGGATCGCGAACTTCGCCATCACGCTCAGCTTCCCCATCATGGCGGCTGGTTCCCTGCCACTGACCTACGCCATGTACGCGGCGTTCGCGGCGGCGTCGTTCTTCTTTGTCATGTTCAAGGTTCCGGAGACCAACGGCATGTCCTTGGAGCAGGCGGAAACGCTGTTCGTTCCCAGGGGCGCACCGGTGGCACCCCTGCCGGTCCCCTCGGACGAAGCAAAGTAACGCGAAGCGAAGTAGCGCACAAAAAGCCCGGCGGATTTGATCAGTTCAAATCCGCCGGGCTTTTTTGGGGTTAGGGACACGCTAAACCAGGTGCGGCTCGTGGGATTTCAAGTATCCACGTCCTCCGAAAGCAACCAGGATGGCAATCACCATGGCCGCTGCACCGGCGAAGAACGGTACCTGTGGGCCGAAGTGCTCGCCCAGCTGGGCGGCCGCGAAGGGTGCCAGCGCGCCGCCCATCCAGCGCACAAAGTTGTAACCGGCGGAGGCAACGGGTCGGGGCGAATCGGAAACGCCCATGGCCAGTTCCGTATAGACCGTGTTGTTGATGCCCAGCAGTGCACCAGCCACGATGACAAGTACGACGACGGCCGTCACCGAGTGCCCGGCGGCCAGTCCCAGACCGATCAGGTCGAGCATGAGCGCCGCGAGCGTGCCGGTGAGGACTTTGACGGCGCCGAACCGCTTCTGGAGAGCCGGTGCCACGAACACCGAGAAGACAGCCACTGCAACACCCCAGCCGAAGAACACTCCCCCAATGCCATAGGCGTCCATGCCCAGAATGAACGGCGTGAAGGCCAGAATGGTGAAGAAGCCGTAGTTGTAGAACAGCGCGCTGGCTGCAGTGGTGCGCAGGCCCTTGTGCCCCAGCGCCAGCAATGGATCCCTCAGCCGGGATTTCTTAGCCGGGGCGGGTGTTTTGGGCAGCAAGGCCAGCAACGCGATGAAGGCCGCGGCCATAAGTACTGCTGTGCCGAAGAACGGAGCCCGCCACTGCCAGCCACCCAAGAGGGCACCCAGCAAAGGGCCGAGCGAGATCCCCAGGCCCAGTGCTGCTTCGTAGAGAATGATGGCTGTGCCGGTTCCGCCGCTGGCCACACCCACGATCACTGCCAGTGCCGTGGCAACGAATAGTGCGTTGCCGAGACCCCACCCCGCCCGGAATCCCACCAGCTGTTCAACACTGCCGGACAGACCGGACAACGATGCGAACACCACGATGATCGCCAAGCCGATCAGCAGCGTCTTCTTTCCACCGATCCGGGAGGACACGAATCCACTGATCAACATGGCTATTGCGGTGACCAGGAAGTAACTGGTGAAAAGCAGCGAGACTTCACTGGTGGATGCCTCAAGATTTTTGGCAATCGCGGGAAGAATCGGGTCTACGAGTCCAATGCCCATGAACGCGAAAACGGCCGCGAGCGCAGTGGCCCACACCGCCTTGGGCTGCTTAAGGAAGGAAGCCTTCTCAGCTTCCAGGGTGGTTTCAATAGTTGTTTCGGCGCTTGCTGAAGCGTCAGCCAACTGGCGTGACATTCACGTGCTCCTTGTCGGTGCTTTTCTGCGTTTAGTTCTGGAACGAGCTGTTGAGCTTGGCGATCACGGGCAGCGCGGATGCGAGATGCTCGATTTCTTCGCTGCTGAGCTCTTGGAGCAGCTCGGCCACCATGGCATTTCGCCTCTGGTTGGCGGACTCGACGGCGGCTGTCCCTGCCTGGCTTATGACCACTCGAACGGCTCGTGAGTCGTCGGGGTCGGGCTGGCGGGTGATGAGGCTCGCCCGTTCGAGTTTGATGATTTGCTCGGTGGCGCTGGGGACTTTGATGCCCAGGTTCTTGGCAATATCGCCCACGCGGAGGCCGCCGTCGGAAATCATGGACAGCAGACTGAGCTGTGCGGCGGTGAGTTCACCCTCCGGATCGAGGCGGCGGAACATGTAGACGCCGAGCCTGAGCGACTCGCGGAATTCCTGGGCCAGGTCCAATAACCGGGGATCAAAGGTGTTCATATTTAGGTAGCCTAATAGTTAGGGTACCTAAATGTCAACGGCAATGCACCCAAGAAGGTCGCAGATCAGGTCGTTCCCAGCGCTGGGAACGACCTGAACTGCTACTCAGTTGGGTAAGAGGATTAGCTTCATGCCCTCGTGACTGGCAGCAAAGCCCAGCCGCTCGTAGAAGCGATGCGCGGCCACCCGGGACTTATCCGTAGTGAGCTGCACCAGGGAACAACCGCGATCCCGCGCCTGATCGATCGCCCACTGAATCATCAACGCCCCAACGCCCTGACCCCTCAGGGCATCCGAGACCCGAACCGCTTCAATCTGCGCGCGCCAGGACCCCTTCCGGGACAAGCCCGGGATGTAGCTGAGCTGGAAGGTGGCAACCACCTCCCCCTCCAGTTCGCCCACCACCAGAAGATGCGCCGGGTCGGCGTCGATCGCCTCAAATGCACGCTCATACGGCGCTGGATCGTCAAGATTCTCACGCCTGGCGCCCAGTTGATCATCCACAAGCAGCTCCAGGATGCGCGGAACGTCGCCCTTGCGGGCACGCCGGAGGGTGAAAGTTCCATGCTCGACGGCGGCGGTCAGCAGGGCGGGTTCGGCACTGGATTGAGTAGTCACCATCCCAGCATGCCATTCCAGCCGAAATACCTCGGAACTCAGTGTTGCTAAGTACCGGTACCTAGTTCTACTATGTAGTGGTAGCTAGTAATACTGAGTAGTGAGGGAGGTGTCCGATGGGCAAGCAGATGACGGAGATGCTCAAAGGCACATTGGAGGGCATCGTTTTGGCCCTCCTGACCGGAAAGGCAGCGTACGGATACGAGATCACCACGCTGCTCCGGGAGCAGGGATTTACCGAGATCGCTGAAGGCACCGTGTACGCGTTGCTGGTCAGGATCGAGCAAAAAGGGCTGGTGGACGTTGAAAAGCGGCCGTCCGAAAAGGGCCCGCCCCGCAAGGTGTACACGCTCAACACGCAGGGCGAAAAAGAACTGAACGAATTCTGGAACACATGGAGCTTCTTGTCCGGACGGATCGAAGAGCTCCGCAAGGAAGGAAAATAGCATGGCAGCGAAATGGATCGAACTGGTCACCGGATCACTCGAGCAGAAGAAGCAGTACAAGCAAGCGAAGGCCCGGCTTGATGCCCTGCCTGAGCCGTACCTCGCAGTGGCTACAGCCTTCAACCGCTATTTGACGTACTACGGCGGCGTCACTGACGGCGACACCATGGTGCAGATGATTTCCGATCTGGCCGACCTCTGGGAACGAGCCGCGGTGGACGGCATTCCGGTCAGCGAAATCGTGGGTGGAGATCCGATCGAGTTCGCCGAGAGCTTCGCCCAGGCCTACGGCGGAAAACGCTGGATCGACAAAGAACGCGAGCGCCTCAACAAGGCAATTGATAAAGCGAAAGAGGCGGAATCATGACCACCGCAGCAATCCGGGTAGAGGGTATTGAGAAGTCCTACAAGGACCTCCATGTACTCCGGGGTGTGGACTTTGAGGTATCACCGGGAAGTATCTTTGCTCTTCTGGGATCCAACGGTGCTGGCAAGACCACCATGGTGAAGATCCTCTCCACGCTACTGAAAGCCGATGCCGGCTCGGCCGCCGTCGAAGGCTTTGATGTGGCCACTGAGTCGCTCCAGGTGAGGCAGTCCATTAGCTTGACCGGGCAGTTCGCGGCAGTGGACGAGGTTCTCTCCGGCAAAGAGAACCTGGTTTTGGTGGCGAAGCTGCGTCACTTGAAGAATCCGGGTCAGATTGCGGACCACCTGCTGGCGCAGTTCAGCCTTACCGAGGCCGGGTCCCGCAAAGTGGCGGGCTATTCGGGCGGCATGCGCAGGCGTCTGGACATCGCGATGAGTTTGATCGGCAACCCCGAGGTGATTTTCCTGGACGAACCCACTACGGGCCTTGATCCCGAGGCTCGCCTGGAGGTGTGGCATATCGTCAAGAACCTTGCCAAGCGAGGGACCACCGTCCTGCTCACCACGCAGTATCTCGATGAAGCTGAACAACTCGCAGACCGAATCGCCATCCTGCATGAGGGACGCATCATCGCCAACGGCACCCTTGCCGAGCTCAAGCAATTGCTCCCACCGGCCAAGATCGAGTACGTCGAAAAGCAGCCGAGCCTGGAGGACATCTTCCTGGCTCTGGTGGGCAGCGGCGCCCAAGCGGGTAACAACCCTGTGGCCAGCAACAACGAGTCGGTAAAGGACAGGTCATGAGCACCCATTTCTTCGCAGACACCTCGGTCCTGCTGGGCCGCTCCATGCGGCACATCTTCCGCAGCGTTGACACCATCATCACCACGGCGATCACGCCGGTCGCCCTCATGCTGCTGTTCGTCTACGTCTTCGGCGGTGCCATCAGGACCGACACCGAGAACTACGTCAACTACCTGCTCCCGGGCATCATGCTGATCGCCATTGCGTCCGGGATCGCCTACACAGCAGTCCGGTTGTTCACGGACATGCAAAGCGGTATCTTTGAGCGGTTCCAGTCCATGCCGATTGCACGCTCGTCAGTTCTCTGGGCGCATGTCCTGACGTCGTTGGTGGCCAACGGACTCTCGCTGGTGATCATCGTGCTGGTGGCGCTCCTCATGGGATTCCGCAGTTCGGCCAACGTGCTGGACTGGTTGGCCGTGGCGGGCATCCTGGCACTCTTCACTCTGGCCCTGACCTGGATAGCGATTATCGCGGGCCTCTCAGCGAAGTCCGTTGACGGCGCAGGCGGTTTCTCCTATCCGCTGATCTTCCTGCCGTTTATCAGCTCGGCCTTCGTCCCCACGGAAACCATGCCCGGTCCGGTCCGGTGGTTCGCCGAAAACCAGCCTGTGACATCCATAGTGAACACCATTCAGGATCTGTTCGCCCAGCGTCCGGTGGGCGGCGACATCTGGGTAGCCCTGGCCTGGTGCCTGGGGATCCTCGTTGTCTCCTACGCCTTCGCCACGGCCGCCTACAAGCGTCAGATCGCCTAGGTATCACTGAGGTACTGCCGCTATGCCGCCAGGCAGAACAAGGGCTGAAGCTCCTCTTTCCACAGGAGGGGCTTTCGCCATGCAGACCGATTGGCCATCGGCCAGACATTAGCTATAGCTTTATCGAACACATTTGTAACGGCCGTCACTATTGTGGCGGGTCCTTCGAAGGGTTCTTGATCTAATGTCCGACCAGACAACACCGGAGTTACTCCGCGCCTCCAGCAGGGACAGCGAGCCCCACCTGTCACGCTCGCTCAGCAACCGCCACATCCAGCTCCTCGCCATCGGCGGCGCAATCGGAACCGGCCTCTTCATGGGCTCCGGCAAAACCATCTCCGTAGCCGGACCCTCCGTGATCTTCGTGTACATGATCATCGGCTTCATGCTGTTCTTCGTCATGCGTGCCATGGGCCAGCTGCTGCTTTCCAACCTGAACTACAAGTCCTTCAGCGATTTCGCGGGCGACCTCCTCGGGCCGTGGGCAGGCTTCTTCACCGGCTGGACATACTGGTTCTGCTGGGTAGTCACCGGCGTTGCAGACGTCATCGCCATTGCGGGCTACGCCGACGAACTCTGGCCGGGAATCCAGCTCTGGATCCCGGGTCTGGCCACCATCATCATCCTGCTCCTCCTGAACCTGCCAACTGTGAAGGCCTTCGGTGAGACAGAGTTCTGGTTCGCGCTCATCAAAATCGTTGCCATCGTGGCCCTGATCGTCGTGGGCTTGGTGATGATCTTCACCGGCTTCCAATCCAACGCGGGAACGGCGAGCTTCACCAACCTTTGGAGCCACGGCGGCTTCTTCCCCAAGGAATTCATGGGCTTCGTGGCAGGCTTCCAGATCGCCGTGTTCGCGTTCGTGGGCATCGAGTTGGTGGGTACGGCCGCCGCCGAAACCAAGAACCCGGAACACAACCTCCCCCGCGCCATCAACGCAATCCCCCTTCGCGTCATGCTCTTCTACGTGGGCGCACTCATCATCCTCATGTCCGTCACCCCGTGGACCGAGTTCAAAGCCGGCCAGAGCCCGTTCATTGCCATGTTCTCCCTGGCAGGCTTGGGAATGGCGGCTACCGTGGTCAACCTCGTGGTCCTCACCTCGGCCATGTCCTCTGCCAACTCGGGCATCTACTCAACGTCCCGCATGGTCTACGGCCTGGCCAACGACGGCGACGCACCCAAACTCTTCGGCCGCCTCTCCAGCCGCAAAGTACCCCAAAACGCACTGTTCCTGTCCTGCGTCCTCTTGCTGGCCGGCGTCGCACTTTTGTACGCCGGCAAGGACGTTGGCGTGGCCTTCGACATGGTAACCACCGTGTCTGCGGTCTGCTTCATGTTCGTCTGGTCCATCATCCTGGCCAGCTACCTCGTGTACCGCAAACGCCGCCCCGAACAGCACGCTGCCTCTCCGTTCAAGATGCCCGGCGGCATCCCCATGGTGTGGGTGGTGTTCGCGTTCTTCGCATTCCTGGTCTGGGCCCTGACCACCCAGCCGGACACGCTCACCGCCCTGCTGGTGACACCCATCTGGTTCGCCATCCTCGGTGTGGCTTACGCGATTGTCCGGAGGTCGCCCCTGCATCAGGCCCGCGTGGCCGAATGGAAGGCGATGGCCGAAACCGAAACCACAGCAGCAACCGCAACAACGCGCTAAGGCCTCAACGCCCAGAAACCACGACGTCGGCACCCAGGCTTGGGTGCCGACGTCGCTGTTTTAATTCACCTCCGGCCAGGCGCTAGGCGGCCTGCGTTAGGCGGCCCTGCGCCGACGGCTGGCAACCAGTGCCAAGCCTCCGGCAATCAAAAGCACTACCGCCGCAGACAGTCCCACCATGACGCCGGAGGCACCGGTGTCAGGCAGGTTCCCGGTGGCTGCAGCGGGAGCCGTGGGGCTCGTCGTTGCGGGAGCCGTGGGACTCGTCGGGGTGGGAGCAGCGGGACTCGTCGCGGTGGGAGCAGCGGAAGCCGTGGGAGCGGCGGGAGCCGTGGGGCTCGTCGTTGCGGGAGGATCTGTGACCGTGCTGACGGGAGGAACAACCACCACTGGCTTCACAATCACCTCACCCGTGTCGCTCCCTGTAACCTCGTCTCCACCCGGCGCCGTCGCAGACGCAGACACTACGTTGATGTAGGACTCCATGACATTGGTCTGGGCGACGACACGGCTGGCCGCCTGGCCGGGTGCCAGTGTGGCAACCGGCTCGATGGCCCCGAGGGCGGGGTCGTCGAATCGGACGTCCTTGAGCACAGTATTGCCGGTGTTGGTGACAGTGAACTGCCAGTACACCGTCTGAGCTGCATCAATGGTGACAACCTCGCTCCACGGACCTTCTTGGTGAGCGGAGACCAGCTTGTCCACCTTCAGCCCGGGCACGGCACCGAAGTAGTACGAATCATCAGCGGCACTCAGATCCGAACCACCCAGGGGGTTGGCAGCGGACGCCGTCACAGTGTTCTTGTACTGACCCTTGACGGCCTTGCCCTGTGCAGTCAGCTCAACAGAGGCACCGGGCGCCAATGATGGAACCGTTCCGGAGAACACTTCATTGCCGGCACTGTCCTTATCCACAACCAGGACATCCTTGAGAACAACGTCGCCGGTGTTCCTCACGGTGTAGGACCATTTGACCTCACTGCCCGGGACCACCTGCGGCCCCGGAGCAGCCTCAACATCCTCACCATTGGTTGTCTTAACAACGGACAACCCGGCGTCTCCGCCCACGTACCAGGACTCAGCGTTGACTGGCGCGGGCTGCTGAGCCAAAGGGGTGCCTTCTGCATCCGTAGCCGTAGCCGTAGCTGTGGCCGTGTTGTGGTACTGACCAGTCACTGCGGCATCATGAGCAGTAAAGACCCGCGTGGCGCCGGGAGCTAGCGCGCCTGTCTCACTGGAGGTGGGACCAAGGGTGCCCGTGCTGCCATCCCCTGCGGAGAAAGCATCTGAAACTGCCACGTTTGAGAGCGGTGTGTTGCCCGTGTTGGTTACCTCGTAGGTCCATGTCACATCAGAGCCGTTGGCAACCATTGCACCGGGCGCCGACGAGTAGACGGTTCCGTTGGTCTTCTTCACGATATTCAGGGCAGGAGAACCGGCTACATTCACAGCCGCCTCATTCGTGGCGAACTGTACCGCTTCCCCGTTATAGGTTCCTGTAGCCACCAGTACGTTGGTTGCTTTCGCTCCAAAACCAGGATTACCCGCCACCTTGGTGGGAACCACCAAGGTGAAGTCGTCCCCGGTTGCCAGAACGTCAACGAACATCCGGAACGCCGTGGCGTTGACCGGGTCAGTGCTCCAGCTACCGGAGGTGGCGTTCGTGGCGTCGGCGGAGTATTCGATCTTTGCCCCCGCCGGTGCTCCCGTTACGGCACCCGAAAGGACGACGTCGAAATCGTCTCCTGTTGCCGCGGACGGCAGACGGTCAAAGAGGGTGGCGCCGGTTACCGGGTTGGGCAAAACGTTGCTGACGTACACCTGCCAGAACGCGGCCTTGTCCACAGTGGTGGCCAGCGACCACGGACCTGTTGCCGAGGTACCGGACAATTTATCAAGCAGCAAACCGCCGGCGATGTTGATCGAGGCCTGGTCGGTAGCCTTGGCAATACTTGTCCGTGCAGCATCGAAATTGTAAACGTCATCGCTGAAGAAGGGCGCGTAGCCAATCATCGGCACCGTTTCCCCGGCTGTGCCACCATCAGCAAGTCCGATGAAGCGGGGGTCTGCTGAGGACGCATACGATTCGACCTGAACCGAGGAGGCAGTGGGCTGATAGGCCTTGGCCAGGACGGTGACGGGGACGTCGTACTGCCACCCGGTGTTCTCCACCTTGCGGTCAGAAGCTTCCTTCGGGTCCCGCATAGGGCTGATCTGATCGAAGGTGAAGGTTATGACTTGCAGCTCGCAACCATCGGCATCAGTGACCCGCGAGGTGGAGTTCACGCTCACGCCTTTGCCGATGGTTGGGATCGGCTCCACTCCCACGGAGAGGTCGGTGACCGGCGTGATGGTCTTTGTGGGGTCGTACTGGACGCCACAGGGAAGCACCACGGACATCTCAGCGTCCTTGTAGGTTTCCGAAGGGTTTTGGTTGACGATGCCGGCCCTGATGGTGCCGTTGTCACCCACGCTCAGGACCGAGGGGGCCGAGACGTTGGTGGTCAGGTAAACAGAATCGACGGGGGTGAAGACGTCGGATGCCTCACCCGTGAGGCTGCCCGCCTTGAGAGTGGCTGTGTTGTTCACCGGTCCCGGCGGGACACCTGCAGGGCTGTTCGCTGCGACCACACCTTCGGTGATGTCACGGAAGACCGGCACGCTCCCCACAGTGGTCCGCACTTCCGAGCCAACGGGCACGTCCTCATTGCCAGGTGCAACGGAGATGCGCCACCCGGTCAGGACGGTGCCCGGGGACAGGTTGAGCGTGTTGTTCCCGTTGAAGGACTCCCAGCTACTTGAACCGGTGTTCTGGACGGTCAGGGATAAATTGACGCTGGTGCTGGGCTTGGCGGGCGTGAAAGTCTGCCATGCGTCTGAGTAATCAGTCTGATATTCAAGGGTGTAGGGAAGATCCTCCGTAGCCAGCACCGGGCTGAAGGCCACGTTGATAGCAGTGACGTCGTTGTGGTGAAACCACTTCTCCGAGGGGCTGCCAGCCGTGCCGCTATCAGTGACAACCAGGTCCTCGGCCCTTGGACTGTTCCGTGGACCGAGGTAGGAGGCATTGACATACGTGTTCCTGGAGATCATGCCAGCGGAGGTCTGGCCTCCTGAAGATTTCTCAATGGCCGTTGTTACGCCACCGGCAGGGCTGAAGACAGGACCCTGGGATGCAGCGGGCGTGCCCGCCCTGACTACGCCGTTTGCGTCCGTGGTCTCCAGCGTCACAGTGTTGACCGGAGGTCGCTGGCCGTCTTCCCAGCCTGCAACGTCATCCGGGTACCGGACGGTCAGCCAAATGCCGGTGTTGCTTCGGTCCAGGCAATATCCCGTGTGATCATAACGTTCGTCATTGGTCCACGTGGCTGTGGGCCAAGCGCTGGTGTCCCATGCGCCCAGGCCCCCGGAGGCGGAGGCGAACTCTGCACCGGCGGGGAAAACGTCAGTGAGTTTCTGCTCGTAGGCGGAGAAACTCAGATAGCTTTCCTCCGAACACACGTTGAACCGGTAGGTCACCTCGCGATGGGTGGAGCCTGTAATGGTGGTGGCGGTCTTTTCCGCCCGATAGTCGTGGGGACCGGTGACTTTTGACGTGACAGGTCCGGATGTCACTTCTCCACTGGGGCCGCCTGTACCGGTCATCTCAGTGTTCAGCGGAAAGCCCTCGTATTTGAGCTCATTTTCCACCTGGGACACCGTGTACACGACGCTGACAAGGTCCTCCGTGGTTTCGCCGAGGACCATGCTCAGTACCCGGGTAGCGGGATCGTAGCTGTGGCTCAATACCGGTGAAGAGCCGCCCGTGGGCAGGCCCGCGAAGGTAGTACCCTCCGGAAGTGTTGTGGTCATTGCTACACCGCTGGCCGGATGGGACGAATCAACGCCGCTGAAATCAACGGTGGCGGTGTAGTTGTAGTTCTGGCTCAAGGGCACCGTTTCCGGGGCGGAGAGCGAGATGGTGAAGTCCCCGGCGGCTGCCATGGCCGGTGAGACGCCCAGCATCAGCGAACCCGCACTGACCGCTATGGCCAGGGCTGCCGCCGGAATCTGCATCACAGAACGTCTCCGTGACGGGGGTATCCGAGGTTTGGCTGTGGAACCCCTCCTCGAATCCGGCGATTTTTCACGCCGGCCGAAACGGCCCCATGACTGCAATGCTGACATCAAAGCTCCCTTACTAAGTCCCGGGCCGCACCGTCCGGGAGTGCACAGCAGGAGCGCACGGCACAAGACGGGGCAGTTCAGGAGTGGGAAAGTGAGCGTCCGCTCTCTTTCTCCTAAGTAGTGAGAGATGTCCTGCAAACGTGACGGGAGAGTTTTCAGGCCAAGGCCATATGTTGATAACCCGGGGAGAAAAACCAAACCTTGTCAGGCGAAATAGACACCGATACGGTTGCCGTCGATTTCTTCGATGCGGATATCAATGTCGTAAACGTCGTACAGCATTCCGGCCCGCATGATCTCAGAGGGCGTGCCCTGATGGATGAGGCGGCCGTTTTTCATGGCCAGGATGGTGTCCGAGTAGCAGGATGCAAAGTTGATGTCGTGGACCACCAACACAATGGTCTTGCCGAGCTCATCAGCCAAGCGCCGCAACAGCCGCATCATTTCCACGGAGTGCTTCATGTCCAGGTTGTTGAGCGGCTCGTCAAGCAGCAGGTATTCGGTGTCCTGTGCCAGGACCATCGCTATGTAGGCACGCTGACGCTGGCCACCGGAGAGCTCATCCACGAACTTGTCCGCCATGGACGTCAGGTCCAACTGGCGGATGGCTTCGTCTACGTGCTCAAGATCCTCTACTGTTGGCCGGCCCCCACTGTGCGGGAAGCGCCCGAACGCCACAAGATCCCGCACGGTCAACCGCATGGTGAGGTGGTTTTCCTGGCGGAGGATGGCCATGGTCCTGGCCAGTTCCTTGCTGGGCGTCGCCGTGACATCCAACCCTGCCACGGAAACTCCGCCTGCATCCATCGGCTGCAGACGGCTGATCAGGGAGAGCAGCGTGGACTTGCCTGCGCCGTTGGGACCGATGATGGAGGTGATGCCACCACGCGGGATCTCGCACGTCACGTCGTCCAGCACGGTGGTGCTGCCGTAGCGCTTTGTCACGTTTCGGACGGTGATCATTTCAGTGAGCCTTTCAGCAGCAGGTAGAGGAACAGGATGCCGCCGGTGAATTCAATGATCACGCTCAGGGCAGTGGCGAACCCGAACACGCGTTCCAGCAGCAACTGGCCGCCCACCAGCGCGATTGCACCGATCAGCACCACGATCGGCAGCAGCCATGCATGCCGGAAACCGCGGCAGATCTGGTAACCAAGGCTGACCACCAGCAGCCCGAAGAACGTCACAGGACCCACCAACGCCGTGGAAATTGCCACCAGCAGCGAGCACGCCAGCAGCACCCGCATCACCACGCGCTTGTGGTCCACACCCACATTGATGGCCACTTCGCGGCCCAGCGCCAGCACGTCCAAGGTATGCCGCATGCGCCAGACACCAAAGCAAACCAGGACGATCAGCACAGCGGAAACGCCCAACAGCCCTGGATCCACATTGTTGAAGCTGGCGAAGAACAAGTCCTGCAGGATAATGAATTCGCTGGGTTCCATGAGCCGCTGAAGCAGCGAAGAGAAGCCGCGGAACAGGGTCCCCAGCACGATTCCCACGAGCAACAGCAAGTGCAGCGATCGCGTGGCACCGGTGAACATCCAGCGGTACAGGATTGCGCTGAATCCCACCATCAGCAGGATCTCCACGCCGAACTTGAGCGTTGACGGGGCGGTGGCCAGGGTGGCGGCACCGGCCATGAACGCCAATGCGGTTTGTACCAGGATGTACAGCGAATCGAACCCCATGATGGACGGGGTCAGTATCCGGTTGGCCGTCACGGTCTGGAACAACAGCGTGGAAACGCCCACCGCCACAGCAACCAGCAGCATCGCGGAGACTTTGACGGCCCGGCGTGGCAGCACGTAGGCGATGTTTCCCTTGAGATCGATCGTCAGAAAAACGGCAACAAGCACGACGGCGGCAATCGCCAGGACGGCAATCACCAGTCCCGGCGGGGTGCTGCGGATGGCGGCACGGCAGCCAGTAAGGGTGCGCAGGCGCGTGCGGGTGGAAACGGCAGGGTCGGGTGCCATGGACACGGGAGTTTCAGGCATTGCGTTTCCTCAAAAGCAGGAAGAGGAACAGGATGGCACCCAGGACGGACATGACCATCCCCACCGGCACCTCGTAGGGGAACCGGATGGTCCGGCCGATGATGTCGCAGACCAGCACGAAAGCCGCCCCGAAGAGCGCAGTCCACGGCACGGCCCGGCGGAGGTTGTCGCCGAAGAGCAGGGAAACAATGTTGGGGACCACCAGGCCGAGGAAAGGCACGGCCCCAACGGTGGTGACAACGACGGCTGAGATCAGGGAGACGATCATCAGGCCGAGCCGCATGGTGCGCGCGTAGTTCAGGCCGAGGTTGGTGGTGAAGTCCTGTCCCATGCCGGCAACTGTGAAGCGGTCAGCGGCAAAGAGGCCCACCAGCACCAGGACAGCCACGATCCACAGCAATTCATACCGGCCACGGAGCACGCCGGAGAAGTCACCAATCATCCAGTTGCTGAGGGTTTGGAGGAGGTCGAACCGGTAGGCGAAGAACGTGGTGACGGCCGCAATGATGCCACCCAGCATGATGCCCACCAGGGGAATCAGCAGGGTGTTGCGGGCCGGAAGCCTGCGGAGGATCGCCAGGAAGAGGGCCGTGCCCAGTACAGCGAACACGGAAGCCACGATCATCTTGGTGAGAATCGGCGAGTCCGGAGCCACCACGGTGACCACCAGGATGCCGAGCGTGGCCGACTCCACCGTGCCCACAGTGGATGGCTCAACAAAGCGGTTGCGGGCCATGAGCTGCATGATCAATCCGGCAACGGCGACGGCCATCCCGGCCAGCACCACAGCCAAGGTGCGCGGCACCCGGGAGACCCAGAAGATTTCCCAGGCGCCGGCGTCGTTCGCCAGCAGGGCGGGCAGCGAAACATCGCTGACGCCCACGAAGATGCTGCCCACTGCGATCACCAGCACAACCGCGGCAGCCGCAACCAGACGGGCGGTTTCGCCGGTCCGGTTGCGGCTTGCTGCTGCCGTGGGGCGCACGGCTGTAGTTGTCACGTCAGGATTTCAGGTGATGCTTGGTGTCAGGCGACAGAGTCGGCCACTGCCGTGACCATGGCCTGGACGTTGTTCAGGCCGTAGCCCACGATGTACCAGCCGGCGGGATCGAGGTTGACGATCTTGTTGTTCTTGGCAGCGTTGGTGGACTTCACGAGCTCGTTGTCCAGGATGGGGTTGGCCGCGGAGCCAGCGGTGCCAATGGCGGTGTCGCGGTTGATGACGTAGAGGATGTCCGGGTTGGTTTCCTTGATGTATTCGAAGGAAACAGCCTCGCCGTGGGAGCCCTCGGTCTTGACGTCGGCCGCAGTGGGGACGCCCAGGACATCGTGGATGATGCCGAAGCGTGAGCCCGCACCGTAGGCGGTGACTTCGCCGCCGGAAGTCAGGACGATCAGGCCCTTGCCGGCCGCAGCGGCCTTGGTCTTGGTCTCAGCCACCGTCTTGTCTACCTCTGCGAGCTTGGAAGCAACGTCGTCTTCCTTCTTGAAGATCCTGCCGAGCTTCTCAGTTTGGGCCTTGAAGCTTTCCATGGGCTTGGCAGCGTCCACGGAGAGATCGATGGTGGGGGCAATCTTGCTCAGTTCCTCATAGGCGCCGGCGGTGCGGCCGGAGACGATGATGAGGTCCGGGGCTGCGGAGCTGACAGCTTCGAAGTCGGGTTCCTTGAGCGAGCCCACCTTGGCGTACTTGGCCTCGGAGAACTTCTTCAGCGCCTCCGGGTAGCTGGCCTCGGGAACACCGGTGGGCTCCACGCCGAGCGCATTCATGGTGTCCAGGACGCCGAGATCGAACGTGACAACCTTGGCCGGGTTCACGGGAACGTTGGAGGTTGAACCCTGAGCGTGCTCGATGGTGATGGTGCTGGCTTCCTCGGGCTGCGAAGACGCCGTTGCCCCGCCTCCACATGCCGTAACGGTCAGCAAGGCAGCGCCTGCAGCCAGTGCCCCGATGTAGCTCGACAGCCTCTTTTTCACGCCGGTACTCCACTCACTAATAAGTCATAGATGTGTTGCCTAATTGCCCTTTTGACTCTATTAGTAAGGTGAGGCTAACTTCAAAACCGAAAGGCTCTCCAGCGGGTGAAAGTGACCGAAGTCACGCGTTTTTCTCCCGCTGGAGAGCCTTTATTACTCGGACGTGGCGTTACGACTCGGCTTGGCGATCCTCCACGAGCTTCTGGACAGCCGCGAAAAGCGGATGCGACGGCGTCAGTTCAGTGATGCGTTCGACGGCGGCAGCCGCGTCCAGCTCGGACAGCAGGTTGGCGAGCTCCACGGCTTCGTCGTCGTTGCCGTCGTCAAAACGAAGCGCTGCTGACATCGCCTCAAGAAGAGCCACCGGAGCAACCCCGCGCTCGGCCAACTCCGCGGCAGGACCAACAAAGCGCTCGTGCCGGCTGAGCTTCCGCAAGGGCGCCCGGCCTACACGGTTTACGGTGTCCGGCAGGTGCGGGTTGGTGAAGCGGGACAGGATCTTCTGCACGTACGCTTCCTGCTCGGCCTCCACGAACCCGTGCTTGGCCACCAGCAGTTCCTTGGTTTCCTCCAGCACAGCCCGGACCTTCGCCGCCACGGACGGATCGGCCATGGCATCGGAGATCTTCTCCAGGCCGGCCTGGTAACCGAAGTACGCCGCCGAAGCGTGGCCGGTGTTCACCGTAAACAGCTTGCGCTCGATGTACGGGCCAAGCTCGTCCACGAACGTGGCACCCGGGATCACCGGCGCATTGCCGTCAAACGGCGTGCGGTCAATAACCCACTCATAGAAGGTCTCAACCGTGACATCCAGGCCCTGGCCCGGCGCCTGGTTGGGGACAATACGGTCCACTGCGGTGTTGGCAAAAACCGCGACGGCGTCCAAGTCACCTGCGGAATCGTCCCAAGCCGCCAGGATCTCCGTGTGCAGGAGGTCCGTGGCATTGATGGCGTTCTCGCAAGCCATGACCTGGAGTGGCGGCAAGTCCGTGGGACGGGCTGCCAACCCTCGGGCGATCACCGGCGCCACGAACTTCAGGATGTGCGGCCCCACAGCAGTGGTGACCACATCCGCCGTCGAGATTTCCTCCACAACGGCGGCTTCCTGCGACGCGGAGTTGAAAGCCCGGAAGCCGGTGACGGTCTTGACCGCCGGATTCTCGCCTACCTCGTGGACGTCGTAGCTGCTTGCCGATGCGAGCTGGCTGATCAGGGCGTCCGCCACATCAGCGAACACCACCTCATAGCCGGCCTCGTGAAGCAGCAGCCCCACGAAGCCACGCCCGATGTTGCCTGCCCCAAAATGGACTGCCTTCACTATGCGTTGACCTTTCCGAACAGTTCCAGCACTTCATCAACCGTGGCGGCTTCCTCCAACTGCGCCACCTGGGCCTTGTTGGTGAAGATCTTCGCGATGGAAGACAGGATGTGGAGGTGTTCATTGTTGAGGCCGGCCACGCCAACCACGAACTTCACTTGCTTACCGCCCCAGTCGATTCCCTCCGGGTAGCGGATGATGGACACGGCCGAGTGATTGATGTGTTCCTTGGCATCGTTGGTGCCATGCGGAATCGCCAGGAAGCTACCCATGTAGGTGGACACGGATTCCTCGCGCTCGTGCATCGCGTGAACGTAGCTGACGTCAACGGCGCCACGGTCCAGCAGGAGCTTTCCGGCCTCATCGATCGCGGCGTCACGATCCGTTGCAGTACCGTTCAGGACCACGCTTTCGCGGAGCAAGACACCTTTGCCTTCGACGGCGGGAGCCGGTTCAGCGGCATGCGAACCGTGCGCGGGGGCTGCTGTTGCGGAATCTGCGGTGGGCTGGACGCCTCCTGCAGGGGCCGCCGTCGTGCCAGTACCGGGAGCCGCGCCTTCAGTGTTGCTGCTGCGGACCAAGTCAACGATTTCGTCGTACTTGGGGCTGTTCATGAAGTTGTCCACCGAGTAGTGCACGGCGCTGGCCGTCCTCGGCTGGGCACGTTCGGTCAGGTCCTGGTGCGTGACCACAACATCAAAGGTGTCGTTGAGGTTGGCGATGGCCGAGTTGGTGACCTTGACGTCCGGGAATCCGGCCGCCTTGATCTTGTTGCGCAGCACCGAAGCGCCCATGGCACTTGAACCCATACCGGCGTCGCAAGCGAACACGATGTTCTGCACCGGGCGGGTGAGGACGGTTCCCTCACCCTGGGCACCGGTGCGTTCGCCGGTGAGTGCGGAGGAGACCGAGCTCTTCTTGCCCTTCATGGCTTCCATGCGGGAGGTGGCTGCGGAGAGATCGTCCTCGCCCTTGTTCTTGGACGTGCGCAGGATGACCGCAGCGATGAGGAAGGACACTGCCGTGGCCAGGACCACTGCCAGAATCACACCGACGTAGCTGTCACGGGACGTCTGTGCCAGTACGGCGATGATGGAACCGGGAGCGGCAGGAGCTACGAGGCCGGAGTTGGTGATGGCCAGTGTGGCGATGCCCGTCATGCCGCCGCCGATCGCGGCAAGGATGAGGATGGGCTTCATCAGGACGTACGGGAAGTAGATCTCGTGGATGCCGCCGAGGAAGTGGATGATCGCTGCGCCGGGAGCCGAAGCCTTTGCGGCACCGCGGCCAAAGAACATGTAGGCCAGCAGGATGCCGAGGCCCGGGCCGGGGTTGGCTTCCAGAAGGAACAGGATGGACTTGCCCTGGTCCAGCGACTGCTGAATGCCCAGCGGGGTCAGTACGCCATGGTTGATGGCGTTGTTGAGGAAGAGAACCTTGGCCGGCTCAATGAAAATGCTGGTCAGCGGCAACAGTCCGTTATTGACCAGGAAGCCCACCACCGCACCGGCGCCATCGGTGAAACGCTGAACAACCCAGGAAAGGCCGTAGAAGCCGCCCAACGCCAACAAGGCACCCCAGATACCGGCGGAGAAGTTGTTGACCAGCATCTCGAAGCCGGGGCGGATCTTGCCGTCCCAGAGGCGGTCGATCTGCTTCATGGTCCACCCGCCCAGGGGGCCCATGATCATGGCCCCGATGAACATGGGTGCATCCGTACCCGCGATCACTCCCATGGTGGCAATGGCACCCACCACGCCACCCCTGACGTCATAGACCATCCGGCCGCCTGTGTAGGCGATCAGGAGCGGGAGGAGGTACTTGACCATGGGGCCAACAATGCCCCCGTTGGGATCGCCTTCAGCGTTGGTGCCGAAACCGCCCAACTCGGCTACGGGAATCCAGCCCTTCTCGATGAACAGGGCTGTGATGAGGCCCCAGGCGATGAAGGCGCCGATGTTCGGCATGATCATGCCGGACAGGAATGTCCCGAACTTTTGGACACCAACGCGGGCGCTGGTGCGGGGCTTCGCAACGGTCTCTGTTGCCATGTGAATTCCTAACGTGTATCCCGCTGCGGCGCGGGGTCAGTCGATATAGATCGAGAGAGAACAGCCTTAGGAGCTGCTGGAAATGCGGTGAAGCCACTCAAGGAACAGCTTCAATTCAGAGCTGGAAAGTTGGTCCGAATGCGAGGCCTGCAGTGCCGCATTCAGGGCGATTGCCGCAACAACCACGGATGACTTACCGGAGTCGTCCGCTGCGGCGCCACGGGCGGTGTCCGTGGAGACAGCAAAAATCATGGAATCCCGGGTCATCGTTGAGAGCTCGAGGTTCCTTTCTTCCACCGGTTCAGCGATCAGCATGAGCGTGACGCCCACGTTGGCGGCCAGAATGCTGCGGGCCGCTTCGCGGGGCGGCACGTTGATCTGACCGGAGATAGCAGCCTTGTTCAGCATCTCCTCCAGAAGCGCCTCAGCATCGGCCACGATTGCCGGGCGGCTTTCCGGCCTGATGTTGCCGAACATCACCAGATACAAATGGGGTTGGCTCAGCCCGAACTGGACGTGGTTGTCCCACATCCGCCGGACGTCTTCCAAGGGCTCCCCGGACGGTGCAAAATCCCGCTCGCCCGCCACATACTCTTCAAATCCGGCTGATACGACGGCGTCGAACAGGCCTTCTTTGTCGCCAAAGTGGTGGTAGAGCGTGGGCGCCGTGACCCCGGCAAGCTTGGTGATCTGGCGCGTTGAGACCGCTGACCCCTCCGAGTTCGCCAGCAATTCGGCAGCTGCGCGAAGCAACCGAATTTTGGGCGGAAGCTGGTCATCGAAACTCATAACCGCTACCCTAGCACCTATAGCGTTGCTATATGAAGTGGCTCACAAAGGAATTTTGTAGGCTAGTTTTCGAGGCTCCCGGTGCCGTCGCCGGCGGGCCTGAACCAACAAGCAGGAACAGAGGATTCAGTGCAGAATTTCCAAGGAGTAGGGGTAAGCCCTGGCCGCATCATTGGTTCCGTTCGCCAGATGCCCAAGCCGGTGAGCGAACCGCCGTCGGGAGAGCGCTTGGCTGCGGATCTTTCGCCGGAGGAAGCCGTCGCGGGCTTGAAAGCGGCTGCGCAGGCGGTCCATGACGAGCTCAAGGCACGTGCGGACAGTGCTTCCGGCGACGGCAAAGCCGTCCTCGAAGCCACCGCGCTCATGGCCAAGGACACCATGCTCCTGAAATCGGCCGGCAAGCTCATAAACGCCGGTTCCTCGGCTGAGCGTGCCATCTGGGAAGCCGGCGCTTCGGTCTCCGAAATGCTGCACAACCTTGGCGGCTACATGGCCGAGCGCGCCACCGACGTCCTGGATGTGCGCGCCAGGATCGTGGCCGAACTCCGCGGCGTCCCCGCTCCCGGAATTCCTGCCTCGGACACGCCGTTCATCCTGGTAGCCGAAGACCTCGCCCCGGCCGACACCGCAACGCTGAATCCCGCTGTGGTCCAGGCACTGGTTACGTCCGGCGGCGGCCCACAGTCGCACACAGCCATCATTGCCCGCTCGCTCGGCCTGCCTGCTGTCGTTGCAGCCCACGGTGTTGACTCCCTAGCGGATGGTTCCGAGGTGTACGTTGACGGCGCGGCCGGTTTCGTGGCCGTTTCACCGTCCGACGAGCAGCGCGCTGCTGCCACAGCCTGGGCCGAAACGTCCGCCACGCTTGCCGAATTCGACGGAAACGGCACGACGGCGGACGGCCACTTGGTGCCGCTCCTCGCCAACGTCGGCGGAGCCAAGGACGCCGTGGCAGCTGCCGCTTTGGGCGCCCAGGGCGTGGGCCTGTTCCGTACCGAGTTCTGCTTCCTGGAGCGCGACACCGAGCCCTCCGTGGATGAGCAAGCCGCAGCCTACAAGGCCGTGTTTGACGCTTTCCCGGGCAAGAAAGTTGTCCTGCGCACCCTTGACGCGGGGGCCGACAAACCCCTCCCCTTCCTCACCGATGCCACCGAGCCCAACCCGGCACTGGGCGTACGCGGCTACCGCACCGACTTCACAACACCAGGGGTCCTGGAGCGCCAACTCGAGGCCATTGCCCGGGCCGCCTCGGAATCCGAGGCCGATGTGTGGGTCATGGCACCCATGATCTCCACGGCTGCCGAAGCCGGACGTTTCGCCTCACTCTGCGCCGCCGCTGGAATCCAAACGCCGGGCGTCATGGTGGAAGTTCCCTCTGCTGCACTGACTGCCGCCACCGTGCTGCGGGAAGTCGGATTCGCCTCCCTGGGCACCAACGACCTCACCCAGTACGCCATGGCCGCCGACCGCCAACTGGGCCCCCTGGCCGAGCTCAACACTCCCTGGCAGCCGGCCGTGCTCCGGCTCGTGCAGCTCACCGTTGAAGGCGCCGCTCAGGAAGGCTCCGGCCGCGAAGGCGATCCCAAGCCCGTGGGCGTCTGTGGTGAGGCAGCCGCAGACCCTGCCCTCGCCGTCGTACTGACCGGCCTGGGCGTCACCACACTGTCCATGACCGCGCGCTCGTTGGCCGCCGTCGGGACTGTGCTGAAAACCGTGACGCTGGAGCAGGCGCAGGAACTCGCGCGGCTCGCCCTGTCTGCGCCAAGCGCCCTGGAAGCACGCGACTGGGTCCGTGCCAAGCTCCCCGTGCTCGAAGAACTCGGCCTCTAACTTTCGCTTCCGACCTTTAGGAGAAACCATGCCCGAACGCACAGCCACCATTGCCAGCCGCTCCGGACTGCACGCCCGCCCCGCCGCCTTGTTCGCCGAGGCAGCCGGCGAGCAGCCAGTGGAGGTCACCATTGCCATGCAGGGCGAGTCTGCGGATGACGCTCTCGACGCCGCCAGCATCCTTTCGCTCATGACGCTCGGTGCCGCTAAGGGCGACGTCGTTGTGCTGCGGGCGGAGGGCGACGGCGCCGACGCGGCACTGGATGCACTGGTGAAGCTGCTGGAGACGGACCTGGACGCGGAGTAACCGCTCGCCGGCGCCCTCTTGCCGGCGCCCGTTTCGATGGTTCCCTGCCAGCAATGCCGTGCGCACGGCATGATCAGCAGGGAACCCCCGAAACGGGCGGCAGTGTTGCTCGGCTGGGCGGACGTACGTGAGGCAAACCGGGTGCGGGCAGACCTCAGGCTAGGCTTCTGCCATGGCATTGATAGCTCCCCGCGTAACGGCCGGCCTCCCCGCTGAAGACGCCCGGAATCTGGCACGCTCCCTCCAAGACAGCAACGACATCACCGTGTTCGTTGACGGCACGGTCCACCGCCTGCCGGATGAGGCGAGGGACGCCGTCGTGGACCTCTTGGCCAGACTGAGCCGTGGTGAAACGGTGACGGTCAGCAGCGTGGAGGAAATGCTCACCACCTCTCAGGCTGCGGAGCTCGCGGGCATCTCCCACACCTATCTGCGGAACATGACTGATCGCGGTGAAATTCCGGTTGAGTACCGCGGGACGCACCGACGGATCCGTCAGGCTGCCATCATGGCGTGGCTGGAAACGCAGAAGAAGAAGCAGGCGGAGGAAGCGTCGGATGGGAACATGGCGACAGAGAAGTGAAAATGCCAGGTAACACGAAAGACCTGCTCTCTGCCGACGTCGAGGTCTTGGGCCTGAGCGGACGGATCCTCTGGGCCGAGGGCACGCCTCCGCCTGAACCGGGCGCGGAATCCCGGAGCGAGCCCGCATACATTCTGATTCATGGGATCGGCGTATCGCACCGGTACTTGGCGCGGTTGCACGCCGTTCTTTCTGCGAACGCGCCCACTTATTCGTTGGACCTGCCCGGTTTTGCCGGGACGCCCAAGCCCGGCCACCAACTGTCCGTAGAGGAGTACGGCGCTTTCATTGCTGCGGCCCTGAAGTCCTGTGGCATCGATTCCTATGTGTTGGTGGGCCATTCCATGGGGGTGCAGTTCGCCATCGAGGCTGCCCTGCATGCGCCGGAGCAGATCCGGCAACTGGTGCTGATGGGGCCGGTGGTGGACTCGCGGCACAAGAACGTTCGCCGGCAGTCTCTGGCGCTTTTCCTGGACGGGCTGCTCCGTGAGAGTCCGTCGTCCAACTGGATCGTCATCTCGGATTACTTCCGATGCGGGCCGCGCTGGTATCTCACTGAGCTCCCCGTCATGATGGCCTACCGGACGGAGGAGCGGCTGGCGGGTGTCGGTGTACCGGTTCTGGTTTTGCGCGGGAGCCGCGACCATGTGGCCGGCCCGGATTGGTCGCTGCGGTTGTCCAGGGCAGTGGCACAGGGGCGTTTGGTGGAGATTCCGGGCGTGGGGCATGTGGCACAACACATGCGTCCCCAAGCCGTGGCGGAGGCAATCAGGAGTTTCGTCTCCGCAACGACTCAGCACCGCTAAGTCCGCACCGTTAAGCACTAGCGCACGACGCCGGCGCCTGGCTTGGGTGCCGCTCGCCAGGCTTGGGTGCCGCTGGACTGAGGTGCTACGTGGCTTGTCCCGGTGGGCTGGTCCCGGCTAGGCTGACGGAGCAAGCGCATTAGTAAGTTTGCTTACGAAAGGGCTGATCGTGACTGACAAAGACTCGAATGAAGAGACCCAGGGCTTCGGAGCCACCGGCGCTACCGGACCCTTCGACACTACGTCCGATGCCGACAGCATCCACGAGGACCCGGACATGCGCCAGGACGAGGACGACGATCCCGCAGCCTCCGCCAACCCCGACCCCCTCGACGGCAACGTCACGGGCTTGGAGCCTGGCGGCGGAGTACCGCCGGGAGAAACCCCGCCCGCCGAAGGCAGCATGAGCAGCGACCAAGGCCACGAGGAGTAGCCCGCTGCCAACCCACTGTTACGTTGCCAACCCGCTGTTACGTTGCCAACCCACTGTTACGTTGCTGGCTAGCGACGTAACAGCGGGTTCGCCATGTGCTTGCGGGATCCCGGCTAGCGCAGTTTCAGGATCTCCCCGAGATCGTAAGCAACGGGCTCTTCCAACTGCGAGTACGTGCAGCTCTCCGGAGTACGGTCCGGACGCCAGCGCCGGAACTGCGTGGTGTGCCTGAACCTGTCCCCCTCCATGTAGTCGTAGGCTACTTCGATCACCAATTCGGGGCGCAGTGGCACGAAGGAGAAATCCTTGCCCCCGCTCCACCGGCTTTGGGCGCCGGGCATGCGTGAACCTCCGGCAGCTTCGTCCTGCTTGGCCCATTCACCCCACGGGTGCTCACCGAGTTCAACTTGGTAAGGCTCAAGCTCAGCCACCAGGGCCTCGCGCTTGGCCATGGGGAACGACGCCACCACTCCTACGTGATGCAGCCTGCCATTGTCGTCGTGCAGGCCAAGCAGCATGGAGCCCACTACTTTCGCGGTCTTATGCCAGCGGAAACCTGCCACCACGCAATCCGCAGTGCGCTCGTGCTTGGTCTTGAACATCACCCGCTTGTTGGGTTGGTAGGCCCCATCCAGCGGCTTGGACAGTACTCCATCCAGGCCCGCGCCTTCCAATTGCACGAACCACTCCTGCGCCCGCTCGAGGTCGGTCACCGCGGGAGTTACGTAGATGGGCGGCTCTGCCTTGGCGAGCGCACGTTCCAGGACGGCCCGACGCTCGGAAAACGGCTTGTCCATGAGGTTCTCATCGCCAAGTGCGAGGATATCGAAAGCAACCATGGAGGCAGGAGTCTTCTCGGCCAGCATCCGCACCCGGCTATCAGCTGGGTGGATCCGTTGCTGGAGTACCTCGAACTCGAGCCGGCTTCCCTCGATCAGGATGATCTCGCCGTCGATCACGCATTTGTCCGGCAGGTTCTTCCTGAGTGCGTCCACTACCTCGGGGAAGTAGCGGGTCATTGGCTTCTCGTTGCGGCTCCCAAGAATGATCTCGTCGCCGTCCTTGAAGACGATGGTCCGGAACCCGTCCCACTTGGGCTCATAGTGCCCAACATCCGGGATGGCCGGAACGGATTTGGCGAGCATGGGCGAGACGGGTGGCATCACAGGCAGGTCCATAGACAATGTCTACCTGCCGGTGCGTGCCGAAGCTAGTGTTAGGCCATGGATATCTTGCTCGTGTTGTCGGCAGTGTTGGGCGTTCCCGCCTTGCTGGCGGGGCTCTGGTACTGGTCCTCACGGCAGAACAGCAGAGGAAACGTTCGTCGCGGAGCTACCGGTGGAATGCTGGGAGTGGTGGATGAAATCTTCCGGCCCGAGACCCACCAAGCGGTACAGATCCAGAAGATCCAGCATGAGTTGCCTGCACCCGCACCGGCCCCGAAGCCTAAGTCATAGAACCCTTCCGTCTGGGCAGCCGTACCGCCCGTTACATTAATGTGACTTTACTTTCCGGCTCATGTACCGTCGTAGGGCGACCCGTATCTCCGCTGGGCCGCTTCCGGATTGACGCCGAGCTCTGCCGCAATCCGGGATCCGCCAGACCCGCGGCAGAGGCGGGGGACCCACAGTTCCCGGGCTTGGTTTCCAAGTCCTTGGGGTGAAGCCGCTTAGGCGGCCGGACGGCCTCGTCCGAACCCGACAGCTAACCTCGAAGGCGTTGAGAGGCAACAACCATGTCCCCAACCATGGATCAGCCGCGCCGCGCCCAAACTGAAGGCGAGCGCACCAAGCCAACCGGACGCCGTCGGGCCCAACCCAGCGGACCCCTTGCCGGCGCACCGACAGATTCAGCCGCTGCGTTTCAAGACCCAGTTAACACGAGCACGACGCCGGAACCCGCCACTGCGGCGCTGCCCAGCGTCGCGGCCCCCGCCACGCGTGCGGAAATCCGCGCGGCTGAGCGGGAGCGAGCCGCTCAAGCTGTGATTGCGCCCGAGGCGCCGGCAGCTCGGAAGTCCACCACGCCAGGACCCCCTACCGCGGCCATTCCCATCGTTCCGCCGGCCATCGTTCCGCCAGCCAGTGTTCCGACGGCCAGTGTTCCGGCGGCTGGTCCGGGACCGAATTCAGGGGAGTCCACCGCCCAGGAACCCGCCACGGCAGCTATTCCCGTGGTGCCGCCTGAAACCGCGGAACCCGCAACCGCCGCCATTCCGGTGGTCTCTGCCCGCGAAGAATCCGTCAGCACACCCGAACCCACCGAGTCCTCGCGAAACGGGTCCTTGCCGGCTGAGTCCCCGCGAACGGAGTCCTTGCAGACTGTATCCCCGCGCGGCTCGTCCCCCGCGCAGCTTGCCGCGGCTGCAACGGTTTCGGCATCACTGGCGAGCCGCAAGGACGTTCGGAAGCAGACTGCTGCACCCACCACCAGGTCCAGCTTCGGCTCCACGTCCTCCTTCAGCCGTGAACCACAGGCCGTCCTGCGAAAAGCGGCCTCCGTCAAACACATGAGCCAGCGCATGGCCGTGGTTGCAGGCGCCCTTGGCCTGGTCCTGACAGCCGGCGCCTTGGGACCGGCACTTGATCTGCCGTTCTTCGGACAGGAAACCCCTGCGCAGGAAGCAAGCGGGAGCGATGGTCGCAGCTCGGGTTCGGCGTCGCCCGCGCCCAAGGCTTCCTACACCACGGCGTCCTCGCCTTCGGCCTCCATCCCATCCGCAACATCAGGTGCAACGTCTTCCTCGGAAGCCGGCCAGCCCGCGACCGTTGCCGAGGCACCCGGGACGGTCTCGCCGTCGTCGGCTCCTACCCCTCAGGTTTCGCTCGCGGACCCGGTGTGGGTTCCCTCAACCGCGCCTTCTGCCGTTCCGGCCGTTCCTGGCGCGACCAGCCCGACACCCACCCAGCCGGCGCCTGCGCCGAGCGAGGTGCCGCCGTCGGACACCATCACCACTCCGCCTGCGCCGACACCAACCGCCACGCCGACGCCGACAGTTACTCCCACACCGACGCCGACCCCAACCCCCACAGGCACTGCAACGCCCACTTCCAAGCCGAAGCCGGGCAAGCCGACCGCCGCTTCGGCACCGCAACCCAGCGAATCAGCCCTTCAGGACATCCTGGATGCCGCACAGAAGGTCCTCGGTTGAGCACGCGCCTGCCCCGCACCTCCACCCATGCGGGGTGGCACGGCCGGTACTGCAGCAGCAGCCGGACTGCCACGTTCCGTGCGCGGATGGGACGTTGGAGCTGCCAGCGTTTGAGGCGCTCCTAGGCTGGATGTCCAGTAGAGCAGGAGGCAGGCACCCGGCCGGGTGCCTGCCTCCTGTGGTTATGGCTTGTGCGCACAGTTCAAATGCGGGGCCGCCCTGCCCAGCGCTTCGCCTTCAGGGCCGCATGAAGTTCGAGCCGGATGGCGCCGCTCAACGGATCGGCCCCGATCAGCTGCCGGATCCGCCCCAGCCGGTTGTAGATGCTGCTCCTGTGCAGGTGAAGTTTGGCGGCGACGTCCTGAACTGAACCGTCATTGTCGTAGAGAAGTTCCAGGACAGGCAGGAGTTCACCGTTTTTGTCCTGGTCCTCGAGCGTCTGAAAATGCACCGAACCTGTGTCATCCCAGCCCCCGGGAGCCACCAAGCGATCGAAAAGTTGATACACGCCAACAGTCCGGGAGTCCACGAGCTCGCCCAAGGGCTGATCCACTGCGGCCGCTTGCGCAGCAACCTTGGACTGCCTGTAGGCACCCGATAGTTGGCGGATCACCTGAAAGGGTTCGCTGATCCCCAGGATCACCCTGTCCACTTTGCGGCCGGCGCGTTTGGCAAGCTCCAGTTGATAGTGCACCAGAACCTGGGCGTGGTCCGCCCTGCCGCCTGATTCGCGGAACAGGACCACCGAATGCGTCTCCGTTCCGGCACTGAACAAGGCGGCGTTGACGCCGATGGTGGACTGCAGCGCAGCAGAGCGATGCGTCAAGGTAGCGGCAATGGGGTCGACGTCGGACCTCGCACCTTCAGGGTCCAGGATGGTGACCAGTTGCCACGGACCGCGGCCCTGGATTTCCTTCCAACCGGCTACCGCGGCCACAGCGTTCGATTCGCCGCTGCAGGCTGACAGGAACTCCTGTTCACGCCGTCTCCGGAACTCCGATTCCGCCGTATTGGAATCCAGGAGCAGGCCCGCCAGCAGGTCCAGCTCGTCACGGACGCCGGGCAGTTCGGCGAGTATCGCCGTCGCACTCTGTTCTTCAAGGTCCAGTTGCACCCACAAGTACCCCACCCGGAAACCGCGGACCAGAAGTGGCACGCAGACTCGGCCCAGCATGCCCAGTTGGTCGTTTGCGGGAACCACCACGGGACGGACGGCAGTGGAGATGCCGTGTGCGAGCTGCCAGGCGCTGACGTCACTGGGAACCCGCTTGCTCAGGAGGAAGTTCACGCGGACACGGTCGGCGTGGGACTGGTTGGAGCTGTAGGCGAGAAGAACGCCGTCGAGATCTTCCAGGGACAGTCCCCGACCCAGCTTTAGGGCCACGCGCTCCACGATCTGTTCAACGTCCTGCTGCATCCTCCACAGCGTACCAACAGCAGGCGACACTTGACGCTTCGGCACTCGACAAATGTCGAGCTCGCCAGGGAAAGATCCTTGTGTTTACGGGGTTTGACTCAGCGGCCAACGTCCGGCCCATGTCGCCTGCCTCACAGCCGGATTTATTCTGGAATCACAGCCCGCAACACATTTTTCGGCCGATGAGGCCGCTAACGATGGAGCCCAAAGATGATCATCGGCGTCCCCAAAGAAATCAAGAACAACGAATTCCGCGTAGCCATCACGGCCGCCGGCGTCCACGAGTTCCGCACCCACGGACACACCGTTCTGGTTGAGCGCGGCGCAGGCCTCGGCTCGGGCATCACCGACGAGGAATACTCGATCGCCGGCGCCGAGATCGTCAACGAAGCCGACGACGTCTGGGCACGCGCGGACATGGTCATGAAGGTCAAGGAACCCATTGCGGCCGAGTACCACCGCTTCCGCAAGGGCCTCATCCTCTTCACCTACCTGCACCTCGCCGCCGAACCCGAGCTCACTGCCGAGCTCATCAACTCCGGCGTCACGGCCATTGCCTACGAGACCGTGCAGGAAGGCCGCACCCTCCCGCTGCTCGCCCCCATGTCCGAGGTAGCAGGCCGCCTCTCCGTTGTTGTGGGCGCCTCCTCGCTGATGGCCCCGGCCGGCGGCAAGGGCGTCCTCCTGGGCGGCGTACCGGGCGTGCGCCCGGCCAAGGTTGTTGTCCTGGGCGCAGGCGTTGCAGGAACCAACGCCGCCGCCATGGCGCTGGGCCTCGGTGCGGATGTCACCATCATGGACATCAACATCAACCGGCTGCGCGAACTCGACGCCCTCTACCAGGGCCGCCTGAAGACCGTCGCCTCCAACGCCTACGAGATCGAGAAGTCAGTGATCGACGCAGATCTGGTGATCGGTTCCGTCCTGATCCCGGGCGCCAAGGCACCCAAGCTGGTCACCAACGACCTCGTTGCCCGCATGAAGCCCGGCTCGGTCCTGGTGGACATCGCCGTTGACCAGGGCGGTTGCTTCGAGGACACACACCCCACCACCCACCAGGAACCCACGTACAAGGTCCACAACTCGATCTTCTACTGCGTTGCCAACATGCCGGGCGCGGTTCCCAACACCTCCACGTACGCACTGACCAACGTCACCCTGCGCTACGCCGTGGCTCTGGCCAACCTGGGCGTCAAGGCCGCCTTTGACCGCGACCCCGCACTGGCTGCCGGCCTCAACATCGCTGCAGGCCACGTGGCACACCACTCCGTATCCGAGGCGCACAACCTGCCCCTGGTTACCGACTGGCACACGCTGGTTTCCGCGTAACTTCGCGCGACAACACGCACGACGGCGGGGTGCGGCTTCCACGAGAAGCCGCACCCCGCCGTCGTGGTTTATACCCGCGCCGAGTTGGCAGTTAATGACGATGTTTCCGCCAAACATTGGCATTAAGTGCCATCTCGCGGAGGGGAATCAGGGCTTTGCGGGGAGGTCCGGGATCAGTTCCGACGGAACCGGCACAGGCACACCCGAGGGGCCAAGCTTTGAGGGGTCGATCTTGGCCGGGTCGATCTCCGGCGGGGTTACAGGCAACACCGGAGGCGTGGGGATGATGCCCTTCCCGGGTTCCTTGTTGGACGGCACGTCCGGCGTCTTGGGGGCGTGCTGCGAAGGCCCGACGCCGGGATGCGGCGCAGGTGCGGGAACGGCAGGGGCGCCGGGTGCAGCCGGTGCAGGCTGAGGTTGGACCGTTGCAGGGGCCTGCTTCGGCTCTTCCCGGACAGGCAACGGCTCAACGTTGGTTCCAGCGGGGGCGTCAGGTTGGGGAGCGTTGCCGGAACCGGGGTTCAGTTGCGAGACCACTGTCCCGATTGCTGCTCCGAGGTGCTGGAAGGCGCCCGGCAAGCCACCTTCTGATGCGACGGCAGCGGTTGCACCCCCCGCCAGGGACACAGCAACGGCCAGGCCGGCAATGGCCGTCCGGCGCTTCCGACGACGCCGGGCGGCAAGTTCGTCCACGGGAGCGGACTCGGATTCGTCCACGGGAGCGGACTCGGGTTCGGCCCCGGCCGCAACTGCGCCGAGTACAGCCGTGGGTGCGCCGGACGACGCGGACGATCCCGCCGTCGTCGTGAGCTGCTGGGTCGCGGAGAGCTGCTGGGTGGCGGCCGGGCTGCCGGCCATGAGGGCGCGGACTGCGTCGGAAGGCACGGGCGCAGTGCTGGCCAGTGAGCGGAGCTCGAGCAGTTCAGTGCGGAGGTGTGCGTCGCCGGAGAGGCCGGAGTCGGCCAGCAGGTGGTCGATTGCCTGCTGGTTGTGACGTTCGCGAGGCGTTGGTTGTTCGCTCATGATGTGCCGTTCCTTAGTAGTGCACGCTTCTTAAGTGCACCCAATGCCCTGCGCTGTAGTTGTTTGACGGCTCCTTGGGACTTGCCCATGATCGCCGCGGTATCCTCCACCGACACATCGGCGACAACCCGGAGTGCCAGCACCTCCCGATAATCCTCGGGGAGGTCATCCAAAATTTCCGTGACGCCCAAACCGGCGGCACGTCCGAACGCCTGGTCTTCAGCCGATGGCACCCGCCGTGCATCAAGATCGGATTCATAGGGTGTGGAGTCCGGTGTTCGTTCGCGTCTGCGGTAGTGGTCCACCATTCGCGCATGCGCAATGGAGAACAACAAGGTCTTTGCCCCTTTGAGGCCGCCATGGAGTGTTTCCAGCTGTGGATACAGTGCCAGGAAAACGTCCTGGGTCACGGCTTCGGGATCATCGACGCCCCGAGCCTTGAGGTAGCCAAAAACTGGTCCGGCGAAGTTATTGTAGGCAGCCGTGAAGAGCAGGCCGGGATCATCCTGATCCGTCTGCACGTATTCATCAGCCAAAGGGTCAAGCACCCCTGGATGCCTCCGTCCCACACCGCACTACGTAGCGGGGCTCCTTGTCCTAAGCCAAGGAGCCCCGCCCTTAAACCGTAACCGCTGATTGCTTAGCGGACGGAATCGAGAGCTGCGCCGGGAACAGCCGGGACATTGGTGGGTACCTGCGTGGGCAGTTCAGGGGTCGCAGGAACGGCCGGGACTGCAGGCACTGCCGGAACAGCTGGCGTTGCGGGAACCGCCGGTACAGCCGGAACAGCGGGCGTTGCCGGCAATTTGGACGTAACGGCGGCGTCGACGTCGGCGTCTGCCTTTGCCGAACCATCAGCCTTGAGGCCGGCAGCCTTGCCGGCGTCCACCACGGACTTGCAGTGCGCTTCCACCTTGGCTTCTCCACCGGCAGCGATGGTCAAGGACTGGAAGCCCGGGACCTTCGTGTCAGACTTCAGGCCGCCATTGAGGAAAGCGGTGCAGAGACCGAAAGCCTCCGGGGAGGTGGCGTCTTCTACTGCACCTTTGGCCGTGGAGGTTGCGTCGGCAGCCTTTGCCTGGCCGGCTTCGGCGGCTTCAGTTGCTGTTGCCTTCGCGGTCTCGACGGCGTCCGTTGCCTTGGTCTTGGCGGTTTCGGCAGTGTCGGCTGCTGCGGTATCTGCTGCCTCCGCGGCTTTCTCAGCCACCGGGGCCGGCGCGCCAACGAGGTCGTGGGCGGACTGCTGGAATTCGGTGGGAAGTGCGCCATTGAAGGCAGCGACGCCGGTTCCGCCGGCAGCTACGGCTCCGGCAGCCAGGACGCCCGCGGCGACTTTGCTGGTGGCAAGGACAGTGAACAAGGACATGAAACCCTCCGACAAACGATGTTGGGATTGCCCCGGCCGCGGTTGGGTCGCGACCGGATGATCAGCGTGCGGACGTGGCCCGCACACCCCTTACATCGTTCGCGGCCCCGGTGAGGTTACGCCTTGCCCAAAATTCTTTTTTAGAGCTTGGAGAACTGCTTCTTATCCACATACCGCTCCTTTTCCACATTGGCTAGTTGTCCCCATGGCCGCGCACGCGGCGGCCAACTATGCTCAGGAAATGGCCCGCACCTTTGGAAGCCGGGCGAACAAGATGTCACTACGTTCAGGGGGATACGTGATGGGCCGGGAAGTATTGGGGCAGCACCACGGGATGGGGCTGAGTATCTGATGGGGCAGGGACTGGTAGGCGCGGACGTCGCGGATCTCCGGCGTCTATCCGCGGTGATGGACGCTGAAGCCGAGAAGATCACAACCCTTCAAAAGCAACTGACGGCGATGATCCAAGCAGGTTCGTACTGGCGGGGAAACGATGCTGACCAGTTCCGGAGCAGGTGGCAGAGCGACCTCCACGGACGGTTGGGAGCAGCAGCCAATTGCCTGCGGACGAATGCCCGCGCCCTGAAGCTCAACGCCGAGCAACAGGAACAAGCGTCCGCTGGGGGTTCCGCGGGCGGATCCAAAGGCGGGCCGTCCACTGGGCCGGGCAAGAGCAGCCCCGGGGCGCCCGGGTTCACGTTTGATCCCACCACTTATGGCCCGGTAACCGTCCAAGGCAGCGGCTCGATTGACAGCCAGGCAACGGGCGAAGCCCACGGCTCTGTTGGTCCCGGCGGCATCGAATTCGGGGGCTCCGGCGAGGCTTCCAGCGGTGGGGACATGACCTGGAAGGCAGAGTCCGGCTTCGGGCCCGTCAAGACAACTGTCACTAACGAAACATTCGTCGGCGCCCGTGCCGAAGGCGAGTTCGGTGCCAGTGTGCCGTTCGGGCTCGGGCTTCCAAACGCCCACGCCACCGGTGAAGCATTCGCGGGCGCGGAAAACGTCACCATCGTACGTTCAGACTTCTTTGACGGATGGGTCACCAACACTTCCACCACCCGTCTGATGACTGGAGTCGAAGCCAGCGCACACGCCACCGCCAGCAGCCCCTTCCTGTTTTCGGCTGGTGGGGAGGGCTTCGCAGGCCAAAAAATCACCGTGGATAACAACACGGAATTTGCTGGCGGGCTGTTCGCCATGGGACAAGGCGGTGAACTGCGTGCCGGGGCCTGGGCCAGCGCCGGTGAAGGCGAAGTCAGCGTCAAAGGCCGCGATGTCACTGGGACTGCGTTCAGCGCAGGAGCGGGCGCGGAGCTGACGGGAAGCCGGTACGTTGAAGTCCTGGGCCAGACCTTGACGCTCAATGCCACCGTCGCCGCAGGAGCAGGTGAGGGGCATTTCTTCACTGCTTCCATGGATGAAGACGGGCTCACCCTGGGCGCCGGAGCCAAGCTCACCGCCGAGCTGGGACTGGGCGCGGGTGGCCAAATCACCATTAGCCCCAAGGGCTTTGTGGATTCGGCCACCGGATTCGTCGACTTCCTGAACAACTGACTTTGCCACGCCCCAACGCCGGAAAGGCTCCCATGTCGCAGCAGGTATTCCCGTCCGCATCTTTCCCCGCCTACCCCACAATCCAACTCAATCCGCCGTCCGACTGGACGCATCAAGTGGTCCCCGATGCCATAGGCGCGCTGATGGCCCCGGCCGTTGAAGGTCGCTACACAGCAAATGTGGTGATCTCCGTGTCCCGCCGCTCGCCTGGCTACACGCTGCAGGATATCGCCGCATCGGTGGACTCGTTCTTGGACGCTTTGCCGGAGGCTGTCCTGCTGGGCACAGAGCCCGTGGTGATCAACGGCCGGGATTGGCACGTCCGCGAGGCACGCTACACCCACCCGCAAGCAGGCTCGCTAACCCAGTTCACCGCCGTCACCGTGGTCGATCGAGACGCCGCTGCTGATGTGGTCCAGCTGACCGGGAGCTGCCAGCCGATTGAAGACAACAACGACGACCTGAAGGCCATTTACTCGCTGGTTGCCAGCGTGGACGTCACACCAGCGTCCTAGCCTGCTCAATCAGCTTCAGCACCGCAACGGAGTCCGCCGGATCCACAGGTGATGGAAGCGCGGAGGCGACGCCGCCGTCGTCGAGCTTTTCAGCAAGGATCCGGTAGAACTCCGGGTAAGCGCCACGCTCCGTGGGGACCGTGACACGCTGTCCGTTCGCTTCCAGCGTGCCATGGGTTTGGGGAGGTTCGACGCCGTATTCAGGGTCCGTCGGGAGCCCGCCGCCCAGGATATAGGGCTCTTGAGGGTCGCTACCGAACTTCACAAAGGCGCCCTCTGTGCCGAGAATGCGGAAGCGGGGGCCGTGGAGGTGGCTGTTGAGGTTGATGGTCACATGACTGAGCACACCCGATTCGTGTCGGAGAGCGAGGAAGACGTCGTCGTCGGCGCTTTCCTGGGGACGCCTTGCGCGGATTTCCGCGTAGGAGACCGTGGCCGGTCCGAAGAACCGGAGGGCGAGGTCCAGGACGTGCGTGCCGAGATCGAACAAGACACCGCCGCCGTCGTCCGGCGTGGCGCTGGCCTTCCAGGCCTTGGCGATCCGGGGCGCCCAGCGCTCCATGCCCACCTCGAACCTGGTTACGGTACCCAGCGTCCCGGCGTCGAGCAGCTTCTTCACGGTGAGTGAGTCGCCGTCCCAGCGCCGGTTTTGGTAGACCGTGAGGACACGGCCCAGCTTCGCCGCCAGGTGGATCAGCTCCTCGCCCTCGGCGCTGCGGACCGTGAACGGTTTATCAACCACGACGTCGAGCCCGGCTTCCAGCGCAGCTTTGGCTAGCGGGTAGTGGGTTGCCGGCGGTGTGCCCAAGACGATGAGGTCCAGTTGGTCGGCCATTGCCAAAATGTCCTGTGGAGTACTGACGATGCGCGTTTCAGGGTAGCGCTCTTTCGCTTTCGCCTGCCTTCCGGCGTCCGACGTCGAAATCACTGCGAGCTTATAAACGGGGTTGCTGGCGATAAACGGCGCGTGAAAAACGCTGCCGGACAGGCCAAAACCTGCCACGGCGGTACGGATCGGCTGGGAAGTCATGTGCTTAGGCTACCGACCCTCTCGCACGTAATAGCCCCTTTTCGCCAACCCTCTATCACCGGGTGAGCGAGGGATCGGCCCAAGCACGCGGGATGTGAGCGAGCGATCGGCCCAAGCACGCGGGACATGAGCGAGCGACGGGGAAGGCCGGGAACCTCCCGAACCGATGCACAAGGTTCAGGGAAGTTCCCGGCCTTCAGGAAACTACACTTTGGAAAACTACAGCGTGGGGGCTACTTCTTGGCGCCCTTTTCCCAGCCGATGGTGGTCCAGTCCGGAACGTTGGAGAGGCTCTTGAACAGGGACGGGCCATAGTTGGCCAGGCCCGTGCGCACGAACTGGATCTCCGGGCCGTTCAACACAGTACCCATGGAGAAGTACTTCTCCATGTGCTTCTTCTCTACCTCCATGGCGGCCTTGTTGCGCTCTTTGTCATCGGAGATGGTTGCCAACCGCTTGATTTCAGCGTCGAGCTCAGCGTCGCCGAGGCCGTTTTCGTTCGTCGTGGAGTCGTAGTACTGCTTCACGGCATCAGTGGCATCCGGTCCCACGGTGTAACCGGAGATGGTCAGATCAAACTCGCGTCCGCCGATCACCTTTCCGAAGTCAGCGTCGCCGCGCTGATCGATGGTGACATCCATGCCGGCAGCTTTGAGCTGGTTCTGCAGGGTCTGCGAGGTTGCAGCCGTGGTGGGGTCGTCACCGAAGTTGGTGATCTTGAAGGAGACGGGGACGCCGTCCTTGGCCATGATGCCCTTGTCGTTGGCCGTGTAACCGGCGTCCGTCAGAACCTTCTTGGCAGCCTCAGCGCCGGTGTCCTTCACGGGGTAGTTGTCCTGGTAGTACTCGGAGAACGGCATGAGCATCATGGAGCCCGAGCTTTCCTCGGACCAGTTCAGGCCGTTGAAGCGGACATCGCGGATGGCTTTGCGGTCGACGGCGGTGAAGATCGCCTTGCGTACTGCGACGTCGGTCAAGGCCGGGCGCTTGGCGTTGATGTTCAGGCCACCGGCAAACAGGCGCTGACCGCGGCGGACCTCGGAGTTGGTGGTGCCTTCGAGCTGCTTGTAGCGGCCCAGGGTGCGGCCGTTGGCGGCGTCGATCTCACCGTTCTTGAAGGCTGCGATGGTTGCACTCGGCTCCATCTGGCGCCAGATGACCTTCTCCAGGACCGGCTTCTGGCCCCACCACTTGTCGTTGGGCACCATGGTGACGGTCTTGGCGGTGGTGTCGTAGTTTTCCACCTTGAACGGACCTGCCATCCATTCGGGGTGCATGTTGCCGGCAAACCCCGTGTTGAAGATCTCGGGGGTATTGATGGCCGGGTGGATCAGGCCGAAGAACAGGCCTTCCAACGGAAAGACCGGCTGGGTGGTGGTGACAATGACTTCTTTGTCGTTGGCGCCAGCCTTGACGGAGTCCACGAAAGCGTAAGCGCCAGCGGTGACGATATCGATGGACTTGTCTTCACCCTTGAGCATCTTCCAGGTGTTCTCGAACGTCTTGACGTCGATGGGTGTCCCATCGTTCCACGTCGCTTTGTCGTTGATCTTGATGGTGACGGTCTGCTTGCCGTCCTTGACTTCGCTCTTGACGTCTTCGCAGAAGTCCTTGTTGGGCTCTGCTTTGCCGTCGAAGTCCAGCTTCCAGCAGCCGCCGATGCCACCGCTGTTGATGGAGGCAGTGTTGACCGGGGTCATAAGGGCTGAGTTGTCAGCGCTGTTGCCCACATTGGAGAAGCCGTTGAAGTCCGGCCCGATGCTGCCCACAGCCAGGGTGAGCGTGCCGCCCTGCTCCAGATCCTTTGCTTCCTTGGCGTTGACGCTGATCAGCTTGCTGATATCGCCGCCGCTCTCTTCAGCCTTCTGCGAGGCCGGACCCGACGGCGTTCCCCCGCCGCAAGCGGTCAGCATAAGCGTCGCTGCGAGCGCTACGCCACCGATCGTCGTGTATTTCTTCATGGTTTGCCCTTCATGTTTACGACTGGAAATTCATTTGCGAGTTGAGACCAGGGATTCATTTCATACGCGTCATATGTCGTCAGGCATGCACCACCAGCATGTCGGCATCTATCTCTCCGTCCGGGAAGAAGCAGGCGAAGTCCTGTGTGCCTTCCTTCTCAGAAGCCAGTGGCGGCTCCAGAGTAAGGCACTTCTCCTGCTTTGCGGCAGGTAGCGCGGCGAAGACAGGACAACGGGTGGCGAAATTACATCCCTTGGGAGCATCAAGCGGGCTGGGAAGGTCACCCTGAAGGATGATGCGCTCGCGGGTTCGTTCCAGATTGGGGTCCGGCACCGGGATCGCGGACAGCAGGGCCCGGGTGTAGGGGTGGCGCGGGTTGTCGAAGACGTCGTCCACGTCACCGGTTTCCACGATTTTGCCGAGGTACATCACGGCCACGCGGTCCGAGATGTGCCGGACAACCGAGAGGTCGTGCGCCACCATGAGGTAGCTGAGCCCGAGTTCGGCACGGAGCTTGTCCAGCAGGTTGATGACTCCGGCCTGCACGGATACGTCCAGCGCGGAGACCGGCTCGTCCAGCACCACGAGCTTGGGGTTGACCGCGAGCGCCCGGGCAATGCCGATGCGTTGGCGCTGGCCGCCGGAGAACTGGTTGGGGAAGCGGTTCACATGGTCAGGTTGCAGGCCCACCAGCTTCATGAGTTCCATGATGCGTTTCCTGATGGCAGCTTTGGGCATGCCCAGGTTTTCCAAGGGTTCAGCCAGGACCTCGTACACCGTGAAGCGCGGGTCCAAGGCGCCGGTGGGGTCCTGGAACACCATCTGCATTTCCTTGCGCATGGCCATCTTGGTCTTGTGGTCCGTGGCTACCTTGTTGCTGACGCCGCCGATCACCACTTCGCCCACCTGGTCAGGGTGGAACTCCATGATCTCCAGGAGCGTGGTGGTTTTACCGCAACCGGACTCCCCCACAATGGAGACGCACTCGCCTTCACGGATATCGAAGCTCAGCCCATCCACTGCCTTGACCGTGCCGATCCGTCGCTTGATCAAAGCACCCTTGAGCAGCGGGAAGTGCTTCTTCACGTCCTTGAGTTCCAGGACCTTTTGGCGCTCGACCCGAGCGACGCCGTCGAACTTTGAAACGGGCTTGGGCGGCGCGTGGAAAATCTTGTGCGCGTCGGCGTTGCCGGACAGTTCCTCTGACTTGATGCAGGCAGCCTTGTGCCCCAGGGCCTGGCCCTCAACACCTGGCACAGGGAAAAGTTCGGGCTCGCCGTGCAGGCAGGCGTCGCTGACCAGGGGGCAACGGGCGGCGAAGGAGCAGCCGGTCACCGGCAAGGCGAGGTTGGGCGGAGTTCCATCGATAGGTACCAAGGACTGTTTGGTGGCGGTATCCACGCGGGGAACGGCTCCGAGGAGGCCCAGTGTGTACGGCATCCGCGGGTTGTAGTAGATGTCCTCCACCGTGCCGGTTTCCACGGGCTTGCCCGCGTACATGACCATGATGTCGTCGGCCATGCCGGCTACGACGCCGAGGTCGTGCGTGATCATCACGACGGCGGCGCCGGTCTCCTCCTGCGCGGTGTGCAGGACTTCGAGAACCTGCGCCTGGATGGTGACATCCAGCGCCGTCGTGGGTTCATCAGCGATCAGTACCCGGGGATCGTTGGCAATGGCGATGGCGATCATGACGCGCTGGCGCATGCCGCCGGAAAATTCGTGCGGGAAGGCCTTTAGCCGGTCCTTCGGACTCGGGATGCCCACCATCCGCAAGAGCTCGACGGCGCGGGCTTCTTTGGCCTGCTTGCTCATGGTGGGGTTGTGGACGGTCAGTGCCTCGATGATCTGTGTCCCCACCGTGTAAACGGGGGTGAGCGAGGACAACGGGTCTTGGAACACCATGGCGATGTCGCTGCCACGGTGCTTGCACATGGCTTTGTCGCTGAGGCCCAGCAGTTCCTTGCCTTTGAAGCGAACGGAACCGGTGATGTCCGCGGTTTCGGGCAGGAGCCCCATGATGGCCATGGATGTGACGGACTTACCGGAACCCGATTCACCCACGATGCCCAGGGTTTTGCCGGGCATGAGGTCGAAATCCACTCCGCGAACCGCGTGGACTACGCCGTTCTCGGAATTGAAGCGGACGTTGAGGTCCCGGACGCTCAGGACGGCGTCGCCGGGGGCGTAGAGCCCGGCGTCTCGGAGGCGCTCAGCGGGAGTGATGTTGGTGCTCATTTGGCAGCCTTTGCGGTCTTGGTCTTGGCCCGTCCGATGGAGCTGGAGCTGGGGTCGAAGGCGTCACGGAGGCCGTCATTCATCATGGCCAGTGACCCCGTCAGCAGGAACATCACAGTCAGCGGCACCCAGAACATCCACGGGAAAGAGGACACCTGACCTGTGGCCTGCCCGATCAGGACACCGAGGCTGACGTCCGGAAGTTTGATGCCGATGCCAATGAAGGAGAACGCCACTTCGGCCAGGATGGCGCCGGTGATGCCGCGGGTGAAGTCGAGGACCAGCAGCGAGCCGATGTTCGGAACGAGGTGGCGCCATACGATGCGGCGGGAAGGGACTCCCATGTACTTGGCGGCCTTGACGTAGTCGCGCTGCATGAGGGACATGGACAGTGAACGCACCAGGCGGGCAGTTCCCATCCAGCTGAAGAACAGCAGGACAACCACCAGCAGGAGCCAGCTGGGGAGGTCCTTGAGACCGCCGCTGCCGCTGGTTGCCACAGCCACCACCAGGATGGCGGGCATCATAATGAGGGCTTCGAGGATGAACAGCATGGTGGCGTCCACCTTGCCCCCAAAGAACGCCATGGTGCAGCCGTAGACGGCGGAGATCAGCACGGACACGCCGCCTACGATCAGGCCGATGAGGATGGAGGTGCGGGTGCCGTCCACAATGAGCGCCAAGAGGTCGATGCCGGCCTGCGTGGTTCCCAGCAAGTGGTCAGGCGAGGGTGGCATACCAATGTTCAACGGATCAAGGGTGTCCTTGTCCCACGAGGTCAGGAATCCGCCAAAGATCGAAAAAAGGAACAGCGCGAGGAAAACAAACAAGCCGGCGACGGCGGTCCGGTTCCGCATGAAGCGACGGAAGATGATGCGGGATTTCCCGATCACCACGTCCTGGTCGCCAACCCGGGATTCGTCGAGTTCCGCAATGGGATCAATGATGTTGGTCATTACTGGACCCTCACTCGTGGATCGACCAGCGTGGTGGCGAAGTCGGCCAGGATGGCGCCGATGGCGAAGATCACTGAACCATACGCCAAGGTGGCGGTGGCAACGTTGACGTCCTGCAGGCTGATGGCCTGGATGCTCCAGAGGCCTATGCCCGGCCAGGCGAAGATTGCCTCCGCGAAGAAACCGCCGGTGAAGATGGCCGGGATGGTGAACGCGATGCTCTGTGCCACCGGTATGAAGGACACGCGCAGGGCGTGCTTCCTGATGGCCTGGTTCCGGGTCAGCCCCTTGGCCCGGGCTGTGCGGACGAAGTCCGCATTGACGTTGTCCAGCAGGTACTGCCGTTGGGCGATCTGGTAACCGGCCCAACCAAAGATGGTCATCGCGAAGGTGGGCACGGCGTAGTGGGCCACAAGGTCAACGAAAGCCGGCCAGCCTGGCTCAATTCCCGGCGTCGAAATTCCCGTCACGAAGAAGATGCGCTGGCCCACGGCCTCGTTGATGCTGATGGCGCCGAGCTGTACCAGGAAGTACGCGATGGGCGCGGGCAGGATGTGGACCAGGTAGCTGTAGGACGTGATGACGCGGTCCTGGACCTTGTACTGGCGGGCGGCGGAATAGACACCGAGCGCG
Source organism: Arthrobacter sp. 9V (assembly GCF_902506065.1). Classification (GTDB taxonomy): domain Bacteria; phylum Actinomycetota; class Actinomycetes; order Actinomycetales; family Micrococcaceae; genus Arthrobacter. The sequence goes on along the minus strand of NZ_LR732912.1, from coordinate 205,502 downwards.
ACGCCAATGATCAGGGTGAGGATGATCGAGGCAATGAACAGCCGGGTGGAGACCAACACGCGGTCGGCGAATTCTGCATTGACGAAGGCGCCGTTGGGGCTGCGGCCCCAGTCCCAACGGGTAATGATGCCGCCGAGCCATTCGACGTAACGCTCCCAGGCGTTCTTGTCCGGATCCAGTCCCAGGCCACGGAAGGAGGCGGCCACCTGTTCAGGGGTTGGCCGCGGGATTTTCTCCTGCTCCAGCACTGCAGGCTTCAGCGACGAGACGGCCAGGAAGTAGCCAGCGCTGGTGGTCAGGAAGATCATGATCAGGTAGATGCCCGACCGCTTCATCAGATATTTCAGCATGTCGGGTGGCTGCCCCGAATCGTGGCAAAACTCAATGCTCGTCCTTCCGCGGTTCCCGGCTGTGGCCGGCGTCAGCTGCGAAGTGGCGCAGCGGGTTGTTGGGTCCCCCGCACCCCTTCAGTGATCACCAGCCCTGTATGGCATGCGTCACATTCAAGAGGAAACTACCACAATAACTGCTTCACGTTTTGCTTCAAGGCGTCCGGTTTCGCGCCTGCAGCCAGATTGTTATGTGCAGCTTGCGTCATGTTTACGACGCCGGCGGTACTAATGGGCTCTCTGCCGCCGAAATCTAAGCAGCGCCCAGGAGTCGCGTGATCAGTTCACGCCAGGAATCAGCAAGCCGGGTGGGGGAAATACCCCGGACGCGAACGTCGTCCACAATTCGTTCAGGGTCCAGCGCGTAGGTCAGGGACATCGCCATCACCCAAGGATCCGCGATACCCGCCTCCCGCAGCAGGACCTCCATATGTCGGTGCGAAAGTTTGGTGGCGGGGACGTCGAACCTGTTGCGGGTTGCAGCTCCGGCCGCCTTCAAGAGTTCGCCGTTCTCAAGGACGAAGTAAATGCGCCCCTCCCCGAAGGCCACCAAACGATCCTTTGGCGCAGCCCCCGGACCCAAAGGGGGCGGGCCGAACATGAAACCGGCCTGGAATTCGGACTCCGAGTCGCTCAGGAGCGTCATCATGAGCCCGGCGCGGCTGCCAAAACGGCGGAACACGGTCCCCTTGCCAACCTTGGCCTTGCAGGCGAGCGCGTCCATGGTCAGAGCTTCTGCGCCAAGCTCCGCCACAAGGTCCCGGGCAGCGTTGAGGAGGCGCTCGCGATTCCTCGCTGCGTCGCTGCGCTCGTGGGGCGCACCTAGGGGCACGTCCGGCCTCATGGGGATCGAGCTCACAGAAATATTCTAGACCCCGGGAATAGAAACCGGACCATAGTCCGTTTAGTATCGATGAAGGCCCCAAAGCCCAGACAACGCAGGTCGGATCCGCCAGGTACCGGCCAGACACAAGGAGACACCATGTCCAAGAGCACAGTTCTTACCCTCGTCGGCAGCCTGCGCGCCGATTCCCACAACAAGAAGCTCGCCGAAGCCATCCAGCTGAACGCACCCGAGAACGTTGACGTGCAGATCCACGGCTCACTGGGCACCATCCCCTTCTACAACGAAGACATCGACGTCGAAGGCCAGGTCCCCGCCGAAGCCGCCGCCCTGCGCGCTGCAGCAGCCGACGCCGACACCATCCTGCTGGTCACCCCCGAGCACAACGGCACCATGCCCGCCTCCCTGAAGAACGCCATTGACTGGCTGTCTCGCCCGTTCGGCGCCGGCGCCCTCTCCGGCAAGCCGACCGCCGTCGTCGGAACCGCCTTTGGCCAGTTCGGTGGCGTGTGGGCACAGGACGAAGCCCGCAAGGCCGCCGGCATCGCCGGTGCCAAGGTCCTGGAAGACGTCAAGCTGGCCGTCCCGGGTTCCATGATCCGCTTTGCTGAACTGCACCCGAAGGACGACGCCGAGGTTGTAGAGCAGATCAAGGCCATCTTCGAGCCCCTGACTGCCGTTCAGGAAGAAGAAGCAGCAGCTTAGTCTTTACGCTTTCGATGCCCCCGTTCCGCTTTCTGCGGGCCGGGGGCATTTGCGTCCCTGCCGGCCTATGGGTGGGCGTGATCAACTCTTGTCCGAACCGTCACCGTAACGGCATGTTCTGTTCCACCGTCCCGCCCTAACGTTGGAGGTACAGGTGGACGGACAGGAGCGCGGGGCTGTCATGCATGCCGGACGGGGATCAAAAAGTACGACGACGATCGCGGCTGCCTGCGTCGTCTTCGGCCTGTGGGTGGCGGGCTGCACGCCCACGCCCTCCCAATCTGCCGATCCCCTACCCACGGTTTCCGTGACTCCACGCGCCCCATCACCCAGCACGGCTGCTTCCACCCGGGCCGCGTCGACCCCCCTCCCGCCGGTTCCTGCACCGCCAGATCCTCCGCCGTCGAGCCCCGGCATTCCCTCCGTTGCCGTCCCTGCCGCACCGCCCTCGCCGGCACCACCAACGCCCGATCCTTCGAGCACATCCTCCGAGGCCGCCCCTACCCAGCCCGCGAACGTCGCAGAACCTTCGCCCCGGCCCGGCACCAGCGCCCCCGAACCAACACCCACCCCCACGGTCGTTCCCGTGGATGCGGAAAACTACGGACCAGCTGTCTACTACGTGGCAATCGACGACGGCGGCGCCCGCGGGGTACGGTTCGGCTGCAATGACAGCCTGGTACCGGTCCGGGGCGTTGCAGTGCCCGGTGATCCATTGTCCGTGGCACTCGGCCGGCTACTGGAAACCGGAATGCCAGTGGACAGTGATGCCGCCCTCTACGATGCATTGGCCGATTCGTCGCTGCAGTACCTCTCCGGTTACATGAGCGGCAGCACGGCGGTGGTGAACCTCAGTGGTTCGCTGCGGCCCGGAGGCGTGTGCGATATCCCCCGGATCCAGGCGCAACTCACCCAAACCATAGTGCAGGCCAGTGGCGCGTCACGTGCCGAGATCTACGTGAATGGCCGGACATTGACCGAGGCGCTGAGCGTGCGGTGATTCGGGGCCTCTTGCTCCGTGAGTTCCCGGCTGCCACGTGCCGGGCCGCTATTCCGTGGCTGCCCCGCAACGGAATAGCGGGGCAGCGACGTGCTGCAGGAGGATCGGGAAAACGGGAGTTCACGCCGTTGCGATCGCCAGCACTCTCCGGAGTGCCCACCCCACACGCAACAAGGCCAGGACGGAAGCGAAGGTCAGCAAGAAGACCAGAGCTTCAGGGATCCACATGCCCGTAACCGCATCTCCTTCCAGCACCACTGTGACCAAAGCTGCGACCACCAGTAAGCCCAGCCCCGGTATGGCAAAAAGGAACACCTCGCCGATTTGGCGCCGGTGAGTAGCGGACAGTTTCTCCAAAGGAAGTTCCCGCTGACCCGGCGCAGCCTTCTTTCCCAGCACGTTGATCAACATGGAGACGCTTGTGAGAGTCAGCCCGGCCGTGGCCCCTGCCAAGGTGGCGAGCGTCTGGAACAGGGCTCGCCGTGCACCCGGGTCCACGGCCTCCAGCATCAGCGAGTGACGGGCCAGGAGCGCGATTCCCAGCCAGAGAAGAACGGCAAGTGCAGCCCAGCCGAAATCCGCAACGGGGTGCAAGAGAAACCAACGCCACGGAGTCCTGCGCCGCCCGGTCCGCTCTACGTCAACCTCGTACAAGCTCATGACCCGCACCGCCTTGGTTCTCCCCGGCTGATTGATCGGCTTTTTGAGCTCCCTGGCTTGCCTCTCCAGCACCCTCCACGGCTGCCGCGAGAGCCGCCCGGAGAGTGGCCATTCCCCCCGCGACGATGTCCGGTACCAGGCCTGAATCGGCAGTGCCCTTGATTTCCGGCAGGGTCCTGGCGAAAAAGGCCTCATTGTCCCTGGCTTGTTTGTTGAGGATAGTGATGGCTTCAGCAGTGGACTTTTGAGGATCGTTGAACACGTCCGGATCCACGTCGATGTGCGAGATGAACCGCTCCTTCAGAAGGTCCACTACCTCGCGGTCCCCTGTCAGGGAATCCTTACCCTCAGCCACCACATAGTCGAAGTGGTCTACGGATCCGGCCCTGCGGAAGAGGCGGATCAGTTGCTGGATGCGGTCACGAATCCGTTGCTTGTCCTCGGCGTTGCCGGATCTGCCCACGCTCAAGGAAATCCGGAACGTACCCTCATTCATGAGGCGTGACGCACTGTCCAAAACGTCAGCCCATTCGCCGTCCATGAGCTTGCCGGAGAGACGTTCAGCAGGAAGCGCGAACTCGAAACGGCTCACCTCAAGCCTTGTCAGGATTTCCTCTATGTCCTCGCGGACTACCGGCACCAGGCTCGGCTCAAGCCCGAGCATCCCTTCGAGGTACTCGCCCAACCTTGATGCCCTGGGCCCGTTTCCACTGGTCAGCACCGCAATGACATTGCGCTTGAGGAAGGCGAAGTACGTGGTCTCCAGCAGATGATCCCCGGGCGCCAGGGGCAGAGGTTTACGCCGGCCCAGAGCATCGCCGACACTGGGCAGGTTGGTGTCCCGCACCCGATCCAACAGCAGCATGGGATGCGGTGCTGATGCCACCGCCTGGGCCAGCAACACCGTACCGTCACCGCTGGTGAAATGCCTGTCGGTGCCGGCGTCCCGGGCCTTCTGCAGCACCTCGGCCACACGGCGCGCCGGAAAAGGGCGGCTGAGCTCATCACCGTTCAATTGCTCGATCCGCCAGAACTGCACACTGCGCCGTGCCATGGATTCTCCCCTCGTCTTCCGTGACCCACGCTATGGGCGAGGTCTGACATTAAAGCCAAGTGCCGCCGTCGTGCGTTAACTTCCTCACGGGAAGCGCATGGTCACAGGCTGTATTTGGGTCCCGGCGCGAACAGCGAGTCCATCTCGTCGTGGCTCCGCGTGCCGGCCAGCCCGGCCCAATTGCCATCGCCCAGGATTTCCTTCGCCACCCTGGCCACCTTGGCGTAGGCCGCTTTGGCCGCGTTTCCACCGATACTGACGCGCCTCACGCCGGCGTCGTGCAGTTCCAGGGGCGACGGCGCGCCCACTCCCGCCAAAGCGTTGAGGGGTGCGGGAATGCGGTTGGACAGCTCGTGCAGTACATGCAGATCCACCACACCGGGCACAAAGATTCCGTCCGCTCCCGCCGTCAGGTAGGCCTCGGCACGCAGCAAAGTCTCCTCATAAGCAGTGTCCGGAAACTGACCGGACAAGTAGGTGTCAGTGCGGGCGTTGATGAACAGCGGTATACCGCGATCGTCGGCAACAGCGCGGATCAAGGCGATCCGCCGCGATTGTTCCATCACGTCCGTGAGCGGCTCCGTTGCGGAGTCCTCAATGTTGATTCCAACGGCGCCTTCGTCCAGGACGGCATGGACAGTGGCGCGCAATTCGTCGTCGGTGCGCCCGTAGCCGGTTTCGATGTCTGCGGTTACCGGCAACCGCGTTGCCCCTGCAATGCGGCCAAGTGCGGCCATGGCCAGGCCCCATGGCACATGGTCTCCGTCGCGGAACCCCAAGCTCCAGGAGACGGCCGAGCTCGAGGTGGCTATAGCCGTGGCACCGGACTCCTCTACAACCCTGGCGGAAGCTGCGTCCCACACGTTCACCAGGACCAAGGGGGTGGGCCCGGAGTCGTGAAGCTTATGGAAGTGTTCGGCCTTGGTCACGGATCCCCTGTGCGCTGTCATAGCTACATTCCAGCCCTTCCCGATCCCGGCGTAAAGCTTGGCCTGCGAAAATGGTGCGAATTGAAAACAACTGTTGCCTTATTATCAACATCGAGGAGTATCCTGTCACTGTGACCCACGAAACATTGGATGCCGGCGCAACGTTGCCCGCTGAAGCCATCGACGCCATTGAGCGTGCCGCCACGGCCGCCCACCCGCACGAGGAACTGTTCTCTGCGCGGGCCGCCAACATCAAACAATCCGCTGTCCGGGATGTCTTCGACATCTCCATGCAGCCGGGCCTCGTCTCCCTTGCCGGCGGCAACCCCTATTTGCAGTCGCTGCCGCTGGAGAAGCTCGGGCAGACCGCCGCCCGCATCATCGCAGAGGAGGGCATGACCGCCCTGCAGTATGGCGGAGGTCAAGGCACCGAAGAACTCCGCGAGCAAATTTGCACCATCATGGCTGCCGAGGGGATCACTGACGCTCTCCCCGAGAACGTGGTGATCACCGCCGGTTCACAGTCCGCACAAGATGTTGCCACCAAGGTCTTCTGCAACCCCGGCGATGTTGTGCTGGTGGAAAACCCTACCTATGTGGGCGCCCTGAACACGTTCGAGGCATACCAGGTACAGGTGGAACCCATCGAGATGGACGACGACGGGCTGGTACCGGAGCTCCTTGAGGCCAGGATCGCGGCACTCCAGTCAGAGGGCAAGAACATCAAGTTCCTCTACACGATCCCCAACTTCAACAACCCTTCGGGCATTACCTTGGCCGAGGAACGCAGGCAGCGAATCGTCGATATATGCCGTAATGCGAATATCATTGTCCTGGAAGACAACCCCTACGGACTCCTTCGCTTTGACGGCCATCCGATTGCCCCCATGCGGGCCGCAAATCCGGATGACGTCATCTACCTGGGTTCGTTCTCGAAGATCTTCGCTCCGGGACTCCGCATCGGCTGGGCCCTGGTTCCCGCGCATTTGCAGCGTCGCTTCTACCTCGCCTCCGAGGCCGTAACCCTCTGCCCGCCGGCGCTGAATCAAATGCTCGTCTCGGCATACCTCCGCGAGTACGACTGGCAAGGGCAGATCGACATCTACCGGACCCTCTATGCCGAACGCTGCCAGGCCCTGCTGTCCGCGCTCGACCAATACATGCCTGCCGGGCTCACGTGGACACGCCCGGACGGTGGCTTCTTTGTATGGGTCACCCTGCCTGAAGGTGTGGACACCTATCCGCTGCTCGGAAAGGCTATTGACGCAGGGGTGGTCTTCATTCCGGGCGCAGCCTTCTCCCCGGCCGACGGACCGTCCAACAAGCTCCGCCTCGCGTTCAGCGCCGTGCCGCCGGATACGATAGCCGAAGGCGTCCGCCGCTTGGCCCCTGTCCTGGCGGAAGCCATTGAAGCCACCAATGAAGGAGCACCACAATGACCGGAGTTGTGATCGTCGGAGTCGACGGCAGCGAAACCGCGATGAGGGCAGCACAGGCTGCCCAGAAGTTGGCGATCGGACTTGGAGCCAACCTCCGCGTGGTGAGCGCCTTCGACAGCAACCGGACGGAAGTTGTTGAAATCGGCACCGACAAGTGGATCGTCTCTGACGCCGCCGAGGCTGAAGCCGTGGCCCGCGCGGTAGCCGAACGCTTGGCTGATGACCGCCTTGAGGTCACTTACTCTGCAGCCCGTGGCAAGCCCGGGGAAGCGCTGGTCAAGGAAGCCGAAGTACAGGATGCCCGTCTGATCGTGGTGGGTAATCGCCGCATGCAGGGCTTGGGCCGTGTGCTTGGGAGCGTCGCCAACACGGTTGCCCACACCGCGCCGTGCGATGTCTATATTGCCAAGACCGACCAGCCGTAGAGCGAGCTGAATCACGCCGCCGGGTGGGGAGCCTCACCCGGCATTTGGCGTCTTTTGGGCAGGATCCCCGAAGTCATCGTTATAAAATCGAGATGCCCCCAATGGCGTGCGCCACCTCCACTTACTGACTTCAGGGGATCATTTCTTGCTTACTTTGCAGCCGCGCCAGCGCGTGGGACACGACATCCTGCTTGCCCGCCACGGCAACCACATCAGCACCATGCGCTACGACCGGGGCAATGACCGCATCATCGCCATGCTCGACGACGGCTCCTGGGACAGCGCCCCCAACATGATCTCCCCCAGCCTTGAGATGCCCGAGACATTCGGCAGCGTCTTCCGGAAGGACTGGCGCTTCCTGTCCGTGGCCTGCGTGGCCATGGTTACCGTAGCCGCCGTCGCCATGGGCATCAGCGTTGAGATGGCAAACCACATGTCGACGACGGAACTTCAGGCTCTGCTGGTCAGTTACCCGGCGTTCTAGCGCCCTCGCGCCCACCCGGCATTTGTCCCGTGGAGGCCGCGCCGTCGTCCGCGACCGTGCCGTCGGGGACAGCGCCGTCGTCGAAGTTCAGGGCCATCTGCCCTCCCGCTTTCCGCCTGCGCAGCAGGAAAATGACTGCTCCTACAGCAAGCCAGGCGGCGCCCAGCAGGTAAGTGAACCATGCCAGCGACGTCCATAGCCAGGCGATGAAGGCAAAACCGAGCAGCGGCATGGCCAGGTTACGCACCATCCCAGCTGTTCCTCGCTTTCGCAGGTCGAAGAACACCACCTTGATGGTTGCCAGGTTCACCACAGCGAAAGCAACCAGCGCCCCGAAGTTGATCATGTAGACCGCCTGTTCCAGCGTGATGACAAGCGCGATCAAGGACACGGCGGAGACCAGCATCGCTGCGAAATATGGAGTACGGAATCGCGGGTGCAGCCGCGCCAGGGTGCCGGGCAGGATCCTGTCCCTACCCATTGCATAGATGACACGGCTGACGCTCATTTGGGCAGCCGTGCCGCAAAGAACCAGCCCGCCCAGGTTCACGATCACGAACACCACCATGAGCACGTCCCCTCCGGCGCGCTGCATAAGTTCGGTTCCCGCGGCATCGAGGTTCACAATTGATCTCCACTCCGGAGCGATCAGGCTTCCGGCCACGGAAAACAGGGTATAGCCCAAGCCGGCAAAAAGCGTTGACAGAATGATGCCCCGCGGCACATCGCGCCTGGGATTGCGGGTCTCTTCGGAGAGGGTGGAAACGCCATCGAATCCCAGGAATGCGAAGGCCACAATAGCCGCGGCCGCCATCACCGGGGCAACTCCGCCCTCCCCCAAAGTCAGGGGCCGGGCAATATTGTCGAAGGACAGCTCTGGGGCGTTGACCACAGCCAGGACAAGGAACACCAGAATCACCAGGACCGAGGCCGCCACCACCACGATGTTCATCTTCTTGATCCAGGCAACGCCGATCACACTGAAGAGTCCCACCACCAAAAGGCAGAGGAGGACTGCGAGTTGCGGCGGTATCACGGGCACCAAGCTGTTGAGATACAGGCCGAAGAGCAGGAAGTTCACCATAGGCAGGAACAAGTAGTCCAGCATCATGGCCCAACCCACCATGAATCCCACAGGGCTGCCGAAGGCCCGCGAAGCGTAGGCATAGGCCCCTCCTGTTACTGGGACGTGCTTGGCCATCTGGCCATAGCTATGCGCGGTGAACAGCATCGCCACCAAGGCAGCCACATATGCGGCCGGCAAATGCCCATCGCTGATCTCCGTCCCCGCCCCGTAGACCGCCACGACGGACAGGATCCCCATGGAGGTCAGGCCGAACGCGATGAGTGAAGGCAAACCCAGGACGCGTTTGAGTGTGGGGGCCGATTTGGGCGTGGGGGCCGATTGCGGGCCATCCATTGTGCTTCTTCCAGTGATGCTCACGGGTTCTCCTCGATGCGATGGGGGTCACATAAATGAATCTTGTTCATTAGAGTAAGTCGCCCAAGCGGTCCTGTATAGGTTTTGGTATCCCAAACATTCCGATCAGCTCGCTTTCCTTCAGATTGCACCCCCGACTAATGAGGGTCTGGAGAGCGACTTTCACTCCACTCCGAATATTTGGTATACCTTGGTGGACTTTGCGAAAGGATTCAGATGACTACGCTACTGGCCACCCCGGGTTTTGTGGACGCGCATATCCACCCGGACAAGACCACCTGGGGCTCGGGCTGGCTGTCCCGCACACCTGCGCGCACGCTGACGGACCTGATCGGAAACGACCTCCGCGCGCAGCTCGCATACCAGGACAGTGTGGAGGAGCGGGCTTATGCCTTGATGAAGCACGCTGTCCTTAACGGGACCATGGCAATGCGGGCCCACGTTGACGTAGCGCCGCAAATCGGCCTCAGTAACATTCACGGTGTCCGTGCAGCGGCTGAGCGCCTGGCCCCATTCCTGGACGTCCAGGTGGTGGCATTCCCGCAGTTTGGCCTGCTGAGCAACCCAGGCACGCTCGATCTCATGGAGGCCTCCCTGTCCGAAGGCGCGGACCTTGTAGGTGGCATAGACCCTGAATCGCTGGACGGAGACCTGCACGGACATCTGGATGCCGTCTACGGACTGGCAAACAAACATGGCAGGAATCTGGATATACACCTGCACGACGACGGCGCCAAAGGGCTGGCGCAGCTCCGTGTCATCGCACAACGCACAGTGGATGAAGGCATGCAGGGAAGAGTCAACATCGGGCACGGTTTTGCGCTCTGCGATGCCTCACAACCCGGCATCGGACCTACATTGGACGCCTTGGCCGAGGCCGGAATCTGGATGGCTACCTGCGCACTGGGAGCCGACCCCGTACCGGATCTGGACCTCATGGAAAGGCACGGGGTTCAGGTTGCCCTCGGCTCGGACGGAGTCCGCGATGCTTGGTCACCGTTCGGCACGGGCAGCATGATGGATCGCGCACATCTGCTGGGATACCGAACAGGAGCATCCACCGATGCCGAGTTGGAGCGTTGCTTCCGGCTGGCCACCTCAGCAGGTGCAGAGCTCGTTGGAGCCCCCGCCGTGGGGAGCTTCTCCGGCGCGGGCTCCCGTGATCGGCTCGAATTTCGCGCGAACTCCATCCCGGAGCTGGTGGTTGACCGTCCCGCTCCCACGAGGGTGGTACGGGGTGGTCAAACCGCGACTCTCAGCGATTGAGGCAATGGCGAACTCGAGGGCATCGGCAGCTAGCTAGAGCATCCATTCCCGCAGCAACCACCACAGGCCTGCGATCACAACGCCTCCAAACAACGAGCCTGCAATGACCTGGGCAAGGGTATGGGCCCGCAAAACCAGCCGCGACCAGCCGACAGCCGGCACAAGGAGCAGCAGAGGGAGCCAGGCCGGCCCGAACATGAGGATGACTATCACCACTGCTGCCGCCAGGGCCGAGGCGTGCCCGCTCATTTTCCAGAAGGCACTGACCACGGCCAGTACCCCGATGCCTCCTATGAGCGCGATGATCATCACCGTGACACTCACAGGCCCGTTGAGTAAGTGCAGCACGAGCAAACCAACCAGCACTGAGCCCAGCGTCATCAGAAGCAGCGCCGGCCTCTGACGGCGGTCACTGACATGGTGGTCCGTGATCCTGCCCAGCTTCACCATCACCAGGACATAAGCCAACGGCAGCACGCAGACGAACATCGCCGCCAGCAGCCCGAACCATATGGTCCCCGGGAACCCAGGTTCCGGGGCAGGGCTGATCAGCAAGAGAACCAACACGACAACCGGCGGCTGGAAGACTTCCGTCAGGACGCGGGCAACCGTGCGCCAAGGCCCTGTCACAAACTGAGGGGCCACGTGACCGGTTTCCTTGGCGGCTGCTGAAGTCCCGGCTACTGCCGCAGTTCCAGTTGCTGCCGGCGGCCGGGCTTGCCCGTCAGTCAAGCAGGAGCGCCGGTTCTTCGAGAATGGAAGCAACGTCAGCCATGAACCGCGCGGACAGGTCCCCGTCCACCACGCGGTGGTCGAAAGAACCGCCGAGGGTGGTGATCCAGCGCGGAATGACCTCCCCGTCCAGGACCCAAGGCTTCTGCTTGATGGTTCCGAACGCAATGATGGCTACTTCGCCGGGGTTGATGATGGGCGTTCCCGTGTCAATACCGAGGGCGCCGATGTTGGTGATGGTAAGGCTTCCACCCTGCATCTCAGCCGGTTGCGTCTTCCCTGCCCGGGCCTTGGTTGCCAACTCGTTGAGGGCCAGCGCCAATTCCTTGAGGGACAGATCCTGGGCGTCCTTGATGTTGGGGACCATGAGGCCGCGAGGAGTTGCGGCAGCAATGCCCAGGTTCATGTAATGCTTCACCTGGATCTCCGCGCCACCCTTGCCATCGGCGTTTTCCACCCAAGTGGCATTGACGCTGGGGTTGCGTGCCGCGGCCCAAATGACTGCTTTGGCAAGAATGAGCAGCGGTGAAACTTTGATGCCTTCGAAGTCACGGGAGACCTTCAGGCGTTTGACGAACTCCATGGTCCGGCTGGCATCCACGTCCACGAAAATGCTGACGTGCGGAGCCGAGAAGGCCGAATCCACCATGGCCTTGGCAGTGGCCTTACGCACGCCCTTGACCGGCATCCGCTCCACCCGCTGATCCTGCGGTTTCTTGGAAGCGCCCCAGAAGCTGTCCGCCTGGTCATGCTCAGCATCCCGTTGGGCCTGATAGCTCACCAGGTCCTCGCGGGTTACTTCGCCGCGTTGGCCGGTGGGCACAACATCGGCGAGGTCGATTCCAAGGTCGCGAGCGAATTTGCGCACCGGAGGCTTTGCAAGGACCTTGTTCACCAAGCCACTGATGGTTCCGCTGATGGCGGCTCCACGCGAAGCCGCAGTTTGGGGCGCCTCGGGGGCCGGGGCGGCGACGACGGGGGCCGTCGTCGTGCGGTGCGCAGCCGGGGTTTCGGCCGCTTTGGCTTCCAGTACTGCCTGATGGTCCTGGACGGTGCCTTCCGCATTCTCGGCAATTGAAGTTGCCTCAACCGCCGTCCCGGCCGGGCGTTTGCGCGCGCGCCGCTTGACGGCGTCGGCCTTGGGTCCGGAACCCACCAGCGGGCCGCCGGCCGGACGGTTATCGTCGCCGTCGTCATCGGCAGGCAGCTTGCCGTAGAGGGGCATCTCGACGGCGGGTGCCTCCGGAGCAGCCGGCGTCACCGTCGCAGACGGGGTCACCGGCGCAGCATCTCCGTCTTGTCCTTCGGAAACAGCAATGATTGCCGTGCCGACCTCAACGGTGATACCTTCCTCAACCAGCAGTTCGGTGACTGTGCCCGCAAAAGGCGAGGGGAGCTCAACGAGGGACTTGGCGGTCTCGATCTCGCACAGGACGTCATTGATGGCAACGACGTCGCCCGGCTTGACCTTCCAAGCCACTACCTCGGCTTCGGTCAGGCCTTCGCCGACGTCCGGCAGATTGAATTTCTTTACAGTCACAGTGGTCCTCGATTTCCGGTCACCTGGCAGTGATGCCTGGCTGGATCAGGGCGGTTGGTAGGACGGCGGTGAACGGACGGTCCTGGTGGAACCGGCAGTTCTAGTAGGACAACGATTTAGTAGGACAAGGAGCGGTCGAGCGCCTCAAGGATCTTGTCGATATCCGGCAAGTAGTCCTCCTCCACCTTGGCCACGGGGTACGGCATGTGGAATCCGCCAACTCGAATGACGGGTGCCTCCAGGTGCAGGAATGCCCGTTCGCTGATGCGGGCAGCGATCTCGCCACCGATGCCGCCAAAAGTGGGGGCCTCATGGGCAACGATCAACCGGCCGGTCTTCTTCACAGACGCTTCAACGGTGTCGAAGTCCAAAGGCGAGATGGAGCGGAGATCGATCACTTCAATGCTCCGACCGTCCTCGGTGGCTGCGTTGGCGGCCGCCAGTGCCACCGGCACCAGCGGACCATAGGCCACGATCGTTGCGTCCGTACCTTCACGGACAACGTGCGCTTTGAAAGGATCCTCGGAAAGACCGGCGTTCTCAACATCCACCTCGCCCTTGAGCCAGTAACGGCGCTTGGGCTCAAAGAAGATGACAGGATCCTGGCACTCAATGGCCTTCTGGATCATCCAGTAGGCGTCATGCGCGTTGGAAGGCGAAATGATGCGCAAACCCGCAGTGTGGGCGAACAGGGCTTCCGGTGACTCGGAGTGATGCTCGATTGAGCCAATGCCTCCGCCGTAAGGAATTCGGATGACCACAGGAACCGTTAGCTTGCCCAGGCTGCGGGCGTGGATCTTGGCCAGCTGGGTGGTGATCTGGTTGAAGGCCGGGTAGACGAAGCCGTCGAACTGGATCTCACACACCGGCAAGTATCCGCGTAGCGCCAAGCCAATGGCGGTGCCGACGATGCCGGATTCAGCCAACGGGGTGTCCAGGACGCGTTCGTCGCCGAACTCCTTGATCAAGCCATCAGTGACCCGGTAAACACCGCCCAAATGCCCGATGTCCTCGCCCATCAACAAGGACTTGGGGTTGTTCGTCAGCGATGCCCGGAGACCCTCGTTGATGGCCTTCGCAATGGTCATTGTTGCCATCAGTTAGCTGCCTCCTGGTCACTTTCGAAGCCTGCCGAGTATTCCTCGAACCAAGCAAGTTCCTCCGCTATCAGCGGGTGTTGTTCGGCGTAGACGCTGGCGAAGGCGTCGCGGATATCCGGGACTTCCAAGCCATGGGTTGTGCTGCGGACGTATTTGGCGAGTTCATCGCCGTCGGCCTTCACTTGGTCGAAGAACGCTTCGTCCGCCAACCCTTCGGCACGCAGGTACGTTTCCAGGCGATCCAGCGGATCCTTCTCGCGCCAGGCAGCTTCCTCAGCGGATTCCCGGTACTTGGTGGGATCATCGGCAGTGGTGTGTGCGCCGACCCGGTAAGTGTAGGCCTCAATGAGAACAGGGCCCCGGCCCTCGCGGGCGTGCTCAAGAGCCCACTCTGTAACGGCGTGGACTGCGATGACATCATTGCCGTCCACCCGGATTCCCGGGAAGCCATAGCCCTTGGCACGGTTAGCCAGCGGAACCTTGGTCTGGACCTCGGTGGGCACGGAAATGGCCCAGTGGTTGTTCTGGCAGAAGAACACAACCGGAGCGTTATACGACGCAGCGAAGACCATTGACTCGTGGACGTCACCTTCAGAACTTGCGCCGTCGCCGAAGTAAGCGATGACGGCAGCCTTGGGCTCTGTGGAATCCGGGGCCGCCAGCTTCTGGTCCCGCTGGATACCCATGGCATAACCAACAGCGTGGAGCGTCTGGGCTGCCAGGACCAACGTGTACAGGTGGAAGTTGTTCTCCCGCGGATCCCAACCACCGTTGGAGACACCGCGGAACTGCTTCAGCAGCTCGGCCAGGTCCACGTTGCGGACCAGGGCGACGCCGTGTTCGCGGTAGGTGGGGAAGATGTAGTCCTGGGACTGGCTTGCGTGGCCCGAACCGATCTGGGCGGCCTCCTGGCCGGTCAGCGGAACCCACAGGGCAAGCTCGCCCTGGCGCTGCAGGGCGGTGGCCTCCTGGTCAAAGCGGCGGATCCTCGCCATGTCTGTGTAGAAAACACGGAGCTTCTCGGGATCAATGCGCTTGGCGTAGTCCGAGAAGACAGGATCGGAGCCAAGTGTCCCATCAGGACCGAGCAACTGCACCATGTCCACAGGTTCGCCTGGCGCGGCTGCTGCCGCGGTTGTTGCCGCGAGCGTTTCTTCCGTCCCGGGGGGCAGTTGTGTCGAGCCCATTCCGTCTCCTTGCTTGCCCAGGCGGGGCGCCGGGCAATGTCTGTCGCTGGGATATATGCCCGTTCCGGAATGCATTCCGGAACGGGCATATATTTTGGCTTTCGTCCCTTACTTTATCGGCAGTAAGTAAGGTTGGCGCATTTGTTAACCGCTAGGAACCCTGCGGAGCCTTTGTATAAGTTGCACAGAGATCCAGGAACCGGCTGTTGGCTTCCACCTCGCCAATACTGACCCGAACGCCCTCGTTTGCGAAGGCTCGGACAGACAAGGCTTGCTCTGCCGCCAACGCAGCAAACTCCCCGCTGTGCTCACCCAGATTCAACCAAACGAAGTTCCCCTGGGCCTCGGGAACGAACCAACCGATATCCCTCAGGCCAGCTGTCACGCGATCCCGTTCATCCACCAGGCTTTGTACCCTTTCCACAACCTGATCGAAATTCTCGATGGAGGCAACGGCAGCGCGTTCGGCAATTTGGGAAACGGCAAAGGGAGTGGCAGTCACACGGAGGTGCTGTGTCAGCAAGGGGCCGGAGACACTGTAGCCAACGCGCAAGCCTGCCAGGCCGTGTGCTTTGGAGAACGTCCTCAGCACCACCACATTGGGGTATTTACGGTAGAGCTTGATTCCGTCCACGGCATCGGCATCCCGCACAAATTCCTGGTAGGCCTCGTCGATTACCACCACTACGTTGGGTGGCACTGCTTGGATGAAGCGTTCCGTTTCCTCAGCCGTGAGGATCGGGCCAGTGGGGTTGTTCGGTGTGCACAGCAGGATCACTTTGGTGCGTACTGTCACTGCGGCGGCCATGGTTTCGAGGTCATGGCGTCCGTCTGCGAGCAGCGGAATTTGTACACTTGCTGCTCCGGCAAGGCCCACACAGATGGGGTATGCCTCGAAGGAACGCCAGGCATAAATCACTTCGTCGTGTTTACCGTCGTCATTCTGCCCCGCGAAAGTGGCCAGGATCTGGTTCAGCGCTCCCAGGCTTCCGGCTCCGGTGACAACATCGTCAGCCGGAACATCCAAGAAGCCGGCCAAGGCGTTGCGAAGCTTTGTTGCCAGCGGGTCCGGGTAGCGGTTGATGTCGGTCTGGCCTGCGATTGCCTGCAACACTGCAGGAATCGGAGGCAGCGGATTCTCGTTGGACGACAATTTGTAGCTGGTGAGGCCCTCAATGGCAGCAGGGGGTTTACCAGCTGCATACTTGGGGAGCCTGTCCACGACCGGACGAGGGGTTACGCCCTCCGGTGCGTTGTCAGTAGTAGTCATGGCGTCAAGCCTACTTGCCCATTCATGGTGGACGCCGAGCTCTTTAACAGGCGCGTGTGAAAGCATGGGCCCATGGGTTCATTCATCATTCGCGTCCTGATCAACGGGCTTGCATTGTGGGTTGCAACCTGGCTCCTGCAAGGCATGGACATCTCCACCAGCGCCACAGAGTCAGTCGCGGCCAACGCAGGACTGACGCAGGGCGCAGACACCGCCGGCATTATTCTGGCGTATCTGTTCATCGGCCTGATCTTCGGTGTGGTGAATGCCTTCGTCCGTCCTTTGGTCAAGATGTTGTCCCTTCCGGTGACCATCCTTACGCTGGGCCTGTTCACCATCATCATCAATGCAGCAATGCTGTATCTGACTGCCTGGCTGAGCACCTTCACACCAGTGCACCTCACTCTTGACTCCTTCTTCTGGACGGCAATCCTTGCGTCCATCATCATCAGCATCATTTCGATGGTGGCAGGCCTCATTCCGGGCGCCAAGAAGCGCTAGCGTCACCTTGCGCCGGCCGAGGACCTTGAATCCGGGAGATTTGGAATCCGAAGCGTTCCTCTACGGTCCGGCAAGGGATCACGCTTCAGTTTGAACCTGGTCACTTTGACCGCGCCGCCAGCACCCACGATTCCTGCAAATGCCGTTGCCGAAGCCGCCAGAGAAGGATCGTGGCTCGCAGCGACCAGTTCTGCTCCTCTCGCATAGTTCTCCTGACCGTGTCCTGGCCCGATACCGGGACCTTGTCCCTCAGGAGACTTCACTTCATCGGTCAGCGTGACCGTCACCGTGTCCTTTGTATCCGCGTTCATCCGGCCGTCCGTTCCAGGGACCCAGTCCTGAACGTGTTCCAGATGGAGTGAGCTGACTCCTGGCTCAGGCGTGATGTCTCCAACAGGGGCTCCTGCTGTCAGCACATACTTCAGGTCGAATTCGCTGAGAAACGCTTTGTTCCGGCTCAAGTTCATGGCGTGAATGCCACCCTGGCTGTGTCCGACAGCCACCACTTGGTCACCCGCTTCGGCGCCCGCCTCACGGAGTGCTTGGCCGACGGCCGGCACAACTTCTTCGGAGTCGTAGCCCACAGCCTCGCCAATTCCTTGAATGTCAAAAGGATTGGTATTGGGTGAGTCGGGCTGGGTTCCCGGAATGAGCACCATCCATGAAGCGGAGCCATTGGTTTCAAAGCCAATGACCTCAATCTCGCCGTCGTTAAGGGAGTGAAGCCTCTCCAGACGTCGGAGGCTTTCTGCCATCGTCGGCTGCAAGACCTCGGCGTTCTCATCCACCTTTTCGATGCTCACCCGGCGGGGCTGGTAGGCGGCCAGCAGTGGCGAATCAAGAACGAGTTGGACAATGTCCGCCGCCTTATAACCGTTGGGGATGCTGCGGTTGTAGTTTTCCTCCGAAATGTCCCGTCCCAGCGCGAAAAGGCCGTGTGCGCCGGAAAGCCTGTATTGATCATGGTCCAATTCGTGCGGCCTGGCATTCCTGGCCTCCGTTTCCACATAGTCCCGGTGACTGGCTCGCACGCTTGCGCTGACCTCCACCAGTTCCTGCCGGACCCGTCCCACTTCCTTGCGGCTCTCCGCCACAGCATTGATGGCGTTGCAGCCTGTTTCGTAGGAGTCGTAGAGAAAGGGTTCCAGGCAGCCTTGAACCTGACGCGCCTCAGTTTCTATGTTCACGAGTTGTTGAACCAGTTCATCCAGCGCTGCTGCCCCCCTGAGGAGTTCCTCGAGCTGAAAAGACATTCCTCCCACCCCTCCCCTGATATTGAGGATTCCGTCAGTACCCGGTGGTGAGGGCTTTGGTGCTGCGCCTGCCCCAATGGGAGCTGAATCTGCCATTACGGTCCCCGTTCGCTTGAGACTGAGACGCTTTGGGAGTGCCGGAGCACCAAGGCCACTGAGGCGTCCATCGACTCACGTGCACGCATCAACGCTGAAGCATGCAGCGCAATGGTCGTCCTGTAGGCCCGTCCTGCGGGGGACAGCCAATCGTCCACCTGTGCTCTGCGCAGGGACGTAAGAACCACGTCCACTTGATCCACGCATGATTGCATTCGCCATGCCAGCCTCTGGACTTCATGGCTCCGGGAAGCACACTCCGAGGGATCGAAAGTGGGCGGGTTGGGTGCAGGCATCAAGCCGACGCTCATCGTCTGTGTACTCCATTGATTGTTCTGCGGATCGGTAGGTTCGACGCTACGGAGCAGCAGAAGCCAACGGAAGTTGCGCCATCGGCTATGTGGATAACCCGATCAGCCGTCCACATAGCCCCGTCATCGACTCCATGGCCCGCCGTGGAACATGAAAGAATAGACCTCATGGCTGAATCCCTCCGCGTGTCCCTCGCTTCCGAACCCCTCGCCCTTGGTGCCCTTGACGGCCGCTACCGTGCCGCCGTCGCGCCCTTGGTTGACTACTTGTCCGAGGCCGCACTTAACCGCGATCGCGTTCACGTTGAAGTTGAGTGGCTCATCCACCTGACCAGCCAGTCCGTATTGCCGGGTACCGGGCCGCTGTCCGACGAGCAAGTGGCCCGGCTGCGCGCCATCGTCACCGAATTCGATGCCGCATCCGTCAACGAACTCGCGGAAATCGAAGCGGTAACCGTCCACGACGTCAAGGCCGTTGAGTACTACATCGGCCGCAGGTTGCCGGCCATCGGCATCGAGAACCTCACCGCCATGGTGCACTTCGGTTGCACGTCCGAGGACATCAATAACCTCTCCTACGCTGTGGGGATCAAGGGCGCTGTAGAAGATGTGTGGCTGCCCAATGCCATCGCCCTGGTGAAGCAGATCGAAGCCATGGCCGAAGCAAACCGCTCCGTGCCCATGCTGTCCCGTACACACGGTCAGCCGGCCACGCCCACCACGCTGGGCAAGGAACTTGCCGTCATTGCGCATCGCCTGAACCGTCAGTTGGCGCGCATCTCCAAGACTGAATACCTCGGCAAAATCAACGGTGCCACAGGAACATACGCAGCCCACGTGGCTTCGGTACCGAGTGCTGATTGGGAAACGGTGGCGAAGACGTTCGTCGAAGGCCTGGGCCTCACGTGGAACCCATTGACCACGCAGATTGAAAGCCATGACTGGCAGGCCGAGCTGTACGCGGACATGGCACGCTTCAACCGCATTCTGCACAACGTCTGCACCGATATCTGGAGCTACATCTCCATTGGCTACTTCCGCCAGATTCCGGTTGCCGGGGCCACGGGTTCTTCCACCATGCCGCACAAAGTCAACCCGATCCGCTTCGAGAACGCCGAAGCCAACCTGGAGATCTCCAACGGCCTCCTGGACACCCTCGGCGCCACTTTGGTCACCTCCCGCTGGCAGCGCGACCTCACGGACTCTTCGTCACAGCGCAACATCGGTGTCGCGTTCGGACACTCGCTGCTCGCCATCTCCAACGTTGCCAAGGGTTTGAAAGCACTGGACGTCGCCGAGGAAGTCCTGGCCGGCGATCTTAACACCAACTGGGAAGTCCTTGGCGAAGCCATTCAGATGGTCATGCGCGCTGAGGCAATTGCCGGTGTCGAGGGCATGGAAAACCCTTACGAACGCCTCAAGGATCTCACCCGCGGCCAGCGCGTGGATGGCGCCCGCATGCAGGAATTCGTTCAAGGTCTTGGCCTCTCCGCAGACGCCGAAGCCCGCCTGCTCGCCCTGACTCCGGGCAAGTACACGGGTATCGCGGACAAACTGGTGGACCACCTGCAGTAAGGGACCACCGCAGAAACATGGCACGCTCGACGGCGGCCCGGGGTTGGATGCCCCCGGGCCGCCGTCTGCGTTAACCCCCCGGCCGGTGGCGACACGGCGTGTCGGGGTGTTTCCGGACATCGTCGGCTGATTGGCTGGAAGCAATAGAGCAGGAGCACTGGAAACACAGGGCAAGAACATAGATTGTCCGGCCCGGAACAATGAGACGTAAGGAGCGGAGCACTCATGAAGCTCCTATTGATCAGGCATGGACAGACACCGGGCAACGTCGCTGGTCAATTGGACACCGCGTTTCCGGGTCCGGGCCTGACCCAGCTCGGCGAGCGCCAGGCGTCCGCCCTGCCCGAAGCGCTGGCCGACGAAGGCATCGAAGCCCTGTACACCTCAACTTTGCTGCGTACCCATCGGACCGTCGCGCCCTTGGCGAAGGCCACAGGATTGGAGCCGACAATCCTGGATGGAGTTCATGAGATAGAGGCCGGCGCGCTGGAGAAGAAGACTGACCACCAATCACACCTCCGCTATATGAGCACCGTTTTTGCATGGACGGGTGGCGAGTTGGAAGTACGCATGCCGGGGGCTTTCAACGGGCACGACTTCTTTGCCCGATTTGATGCTTCGGTCCAGCAGGTTGCGGCCGCAGGGCACTCGACGGCGGCGATCGTCAGCCACGGTGCTGCGATCCGTTGCTGGGCGGGGCGCAGGGCAACGGACATCGATACCCGGTTTGCCGAAACACATCAACTCCCCAATACGGGGATCGTGGCATTGGAGGGGGACCCCGAAGACGGCTGGCGGGTGCTGCACTGGGACCAAATCCCTGTTGGGGGCATGGCGATGGAGGACCAAACGGCCGAAGACCCCACCGGCGAGGCCCTTCAGCCCTGACCTCGGGTTACCCCCTCCCCTCGGGTTACCCCTTCCCCGTATGTCCCTGGCATATGTCCCTCGCATCACTCCGGCGCATCATCCCGGCGCATACTTTTGCGTTGCGGGGCCCGCTCTGCGCGCTAAACCCAGCCGGGAGGGCGTAGAGCGGGCCCCGCAACGCAACAACGGCGCGCAATTCTCCCGACTCTTACGCGCAGGAAACACCACGGTAACCACAGCTACCTAGGCTTGAGACGCATAGACACCTCCCGAGAAATCCGGCGAAAAGAGGCAACGATGCAGACCAACCCACGGCTCAACATCCGGCAGGTAACTTGGGCAAACCCCGTGGGCGCAGACCTCCGCGCCGCCCAACAGGCAGAACTCGATGCGAGGTTCGGAACCACGGATCATGAGCCCGGACCGCCGCCGACGGAAGCGGACACGGCAGTCTTTGTGGTGGCTTATGAGAAGTGTTCGGGCCAACCCCTGGGATGCGGCGGCTTGAGGATGCTGGACGAAAACACTGCCGAGATCAAGCGGCTTTATGTGGTCCCCTACGCCCGTGGCTCCGGAGTGGCAAGCTCCATCCTGGCCGCACTCGAAGCACAGGCTCATTCGCATGGTTTCACTGTGATCGCGGCCGAGGCAGGGTCAGCCCAATCCGACGGCAGAAGCTTTTACGAGAGCGCGGGGTTTGCCGCGGTGCCCAATTTCGGCCCTTACGTTGGTGCCAGCGGATCGTATTGCTATTCAAAGCGGATCGACTCACACAGTGCCTCGCACACGGCCATGGCCTAGAGTTCAGGCGCAACAACGAGCGAAGGTTGCGCCAGTTCGATAATCTCGGATTATGGAAAAAGCAGACATCACCTTCCGCACCCGCAAATGGGTGCGGCCCGAGGACCTCAACGCCAACGGCACACTCTTTGGTGGGAGCCTGCTGAAATGGATCGATGAAGAGGCCGCGATCTACGCCATCCTCCAACTGGGCAATGGCCGCGCTGTCACCAAGTACATTTCCGAAATCAACTTTGTCAGTTCCGCCGTTCAGGGTGACTTGGTGGAGATGGGCCTGACTGCGAAGCGGTTCGGCCGCACTTCCTTGACCATGCGCGCCGAGGTCCGCAATATGATCACCCGCGAGGCAATCCTGACCATCGAGGAGATAGTCTTCGTGAACCTTGGGCCAGATGGCCGTCCCCAACCGCACGGTTACACGGAGATCACCTACGACCGTGACCGCATCCCCACGCATCACCTGACTGAAACGCTCGACGAGGACTGAACCGCCCGCCGTCGGACGCTTGGGTATTGCAGGGGTCCGTAGATCAGCGGTTAAACGGGTGCTGGCGGCCGCGGGAACGCGGCCGCCAGCTTGTATTTCCGGTGACGGGAGTGATGCCACCGGAACTTAGGGGGCTGCTGGCTCCTGGAGGCCAGCGCAGATGGGATTCAGTGCCGGCAGAATATCAGCGGCGGTCGAACGTCAGGCCACCGGGGACCTGGAATGTGGGCATGAGTTCGAGCATGCCCACATTGACGTGGCGCGGCGTTTCAATGGCGTAGTCCAAGGCGTTCACGATGTCGTCGGTGGTGAGCGACTCGTAGCCTTCGTAGTACGTCTGCCAGGCTTCTTCCATGGCCTCGGGCGTGCCACCAAGGTTCCGGCCGAAGATCTCGGTCTCCACACGTCCGGGGCAGATCTCGGTGACGCGGATGCGCTTGCCCACGGTATCGTTCCGGAGCTGGCGGGAGATCTGATGAACGGCTGCCTTGGTGGCGTGGTAGACCGTGTGACCGTAGAAGTTGTACACGCCGGCGATTGAGCTGATGTTGATGACATGGCCGAGGTCGCGCTCCACCATGCCGGGCAGGACCAGCCGGGTGAGCTGCAGCAGTCCGCGAAGGTTCACGTCCACCAGCTCGTCAATGTCCTCTTCGGACGAGTCCAGGATGTTTCCGGGCCGTGAAACACCGGCACAGTTGACCAGAACGTCCACCTTGAGGTCATTGACGACGGCGGCCAGCGCGGCTGTGTCGGTCAGGTCCACTACGTGCGGGATGGCTCCCGTGCGGTCGGCCAACTCGGCGAGGCGTTCCTCGTTACGGGCCACGGCGTGCACGGTGAGGCCGCGCTTGGCGAGGCGTTCGGCGATGGCTGCGCCCATGCCGGTGGAAGCGCCGGTGACGAGTGCGGTGGTGTAGTCAGAAAAGGACATTGGATCTCCCGGGGGAATTGATGGACGAAGTGCGCCGGACCTTCAAGTCCGGCGCACTTGCCGGAGGTTAGTGGTGCTACGCGTCGCGCAGGGGTTCGTGGGCGCGGTCCTTGACGGTGCTCACCGCGATGAGCGTGCCAAGTGCTGTGATGACTGCATAGAACGCCGGCATGTAGATGTTGCCGGTGCTGCCGATCAGCCAGGTCATGAGCAACGGGGCGGTGCCGCCGAACAGTGCCGAGGAGATGTTGTAACCGAGTCCGTAAGCGGAGTACCGGACGCGGGTGGGGAAGAGTTCCACGATCAGGATGTGGATGACGGCGGTGTGGCCGGCGAACACGATGGCCATGATGCAGGCGCCGAGGATTGCCAGGCCCATCTGACCGGTGGCGATGAGGGCGTAGGACGGGATGCCGAGAATCGCCATGGCGATCGCGGAACCGGCGATGACCTTCTTGCGGCCAACGCGATCAGACAAGGCGCCCATGAACGGGATGGCGATGCAGATGACAACCAGGCTGCAAGCGGTAACCAGGAGTGCCTCGCCGATGGTGAAGTTCAGCTGCTTGCCCTTGAGGAACGTGGGCATGTAGGAGAACAGGACGTAGTAGCCGGAGCCGTTCATCAGCGGGATGAAGAGCGCCAGCAGCATGGCACGGCGGTGTTCCTTGGACTGGAAAGCTTCTTTGAGCGGGTTCTTGGAGAGACCGCCCTCTTCCTTGAGCTTTTCGAAGTTGGGGGTATCGCTGATGGCCTTGCGGATGTACCAGCCGATGATGCCCATGGGGATGGCCACCAGGAACGGGATGCGCCATGCGAACGCACCGAAGCCGCCGCCGTCGATCGCTGCCTGGGTGAGCCACGGCGACATGGAGAAAGCAACCAAAGTACCGGTGAGCAGTGCTGCGAAGGAGGCGATCTGGGCGTAGGAGGTGATGATGCCGCGTTTGCCTTCCGGTGCGTGCTCAGCCAGGAAGGTCATGGCGCCGGCAGCCTCGCCGCCTACGGAGAAGCCTTGCAGGAGCCGAAGGAGGACCAAAAGGATGGGAGCCGCGACGCCGATCGCTGCGTAAGGCGGCAGCAGGCCAATTCCCGCGGTGGCAACACTGATCAGGAGGATGACAAAGACCAGTAGCTTCTGCCTGCCGATCCGGTCACCGAGGTAGCCGCACACAACGGCGCCGAGCGGACGGACGAAGAACGAGACCGCATAGCCGGCAAACACAAAAAGCAGGGCGTTGTCCGGGTTGCCGGGGGCCAGGAAGACGAGCGCCAGCGTTCCCGCCATGAAGGCGAAAATGCCGTTGTCATACAGTTCCACGAAGATGCCAACACAACCTGCGGTGACAACCTTGCGGGTTTGGCGGCTGGTGAGCCGCTCATGCTGCACTGGCGCAGCGTTGGTGCTTGCGGTCATGACTTTTCCTTACTGAGATGAGCGTAGCAACGCCTACTGGTATGACGACAGGGTTTTAGCTGCATGCCGCAACTGGTAGGTCCTGCCATTGGGGACGGCATCCGATGCCGAGGAGTCCGAAGACGGTGTTGACGGATTCGCGGAGGGTTTCAAGCTGAGCCCGCGAGCGCCGGTGGGCGGCAGTTGCTTCTGCCACTGTGGTTTTCCGAAAACGGACTTTGTCCCCTGGCCGGGCTTGAGCCAGGACATCCAGTCCGGTGCTGGTGACCACTGCAAGGACGGGATAACCGGCAGTGACGCCGCGCCCCCGGTGCAGTACCAGCAGTTCTTCCCTTGAGGGAACCTCGACGGCGCCTACCGGCACTCCGCGGGAGAGGACTTCGCCGCTTGAGGTTCTTTCCGGAAGTTCACCGCCGAGCCGCAGGCCGATGTGGTTGCTGCGGCCGCTTACGGCGTATTCCGAGGTGAAGAGCAGTTCACCGGTTTCGCCAAACTCGGCGACGTCCGGCCCGTCGGTCACATCCACCAACAGTTCTGGTCCCATGCTTGGCCGTTCAAGGCCCAGCCGGAAAAGCGGTAGATCGAAGTACGGTTGGCGCACGGGTCCAACGCTCCTGCGGGTGTGGAGGCTGGTGTTTTCCTTCAGTTGAAGTCCGAAGCCTACAACCGTGTCCGGAGCGCAGCTGCCAAGAAGTGTGGGGGCCTCTATGGAACCGTGGATTGCCAGGTAGGCACGAAGACCACTGTGGATGCCGCGAACGGACACCGACTCCCCTGCCTTCACGGACACTGGTTCCCATTGGCTGCAGGGCCGCCCGCCCACAGTGAGAGTGAGCGGAGCGCCGGTGACGGCAATCAGGACGTCCGTGGTGGCCGTCATTCGAAAATCCAGGGCCGTGATCTCAACCAGCGGGTCATTGTCCGGGTTGCCGGCCAGGATGTTGGCTGCGCGAGCGGAATACTGATCCAAAGCTCCGTTGACCGGAAGTCCGAAGCGTGGTCCGCGGGTTCTGCCAAGGTCAGTGACCACCGAGTTGCCGGGCTGTAGGATCAGGATTTTGCCGCTCATGGCAGGAGCTCCATTTCCAGCGGCACCAATTCCAGGCCGGCAAACCGGCAGAACTCATCGGCGGGGATCTGCCGAAACTTCAGGATGTCTCCCGGCTTGTACGGCACCAAGGGTTCGCGGCGGATATTCAGGACCGACAGCGGGGTTTGGCCTATGACGCACCATCCACCGGGAGCCATCGCCGGAGCGATGACTGCCTGGCGGCCCGCGACTGACACGGCACCGGCAGGGACAGCAAGCCGAGGGTCCTTAAGCCGTGGCACGGGCTTGGGGAACGCCGGGCCGTCCATCATGGGCGATCCCGCCGGCGCGCCGAGGCAACGCACGGTGTAGGTCTTACCGGTGTGGAGGCCGATGACGTCGTCCACGGAAATCCCCTGGTGCTCAGCGACGCGCTCCAGATCGGGGCCGTATTCGCCGCCGTACACTACGGGGACGTCGAACTGGCGGGGCGCTTGTGCTGATTCGCCAATGCGCCCGAGTTCCAGCAATCCGAGCTTCACGAAGGCCCGTATCTGCCGGGCGGACACCATGATGGGGTCGAACTCCACCAGCACGGAATCGTAGGTGGGAACGGCGCCGTACAGACCCTCGGCACCGCAGTTTTCGAGCCAGTCGGCCAAGCCGTGGACGGTGAGCCAGTTGTCTTCGCTGTTCTCGGAGATGGCCACGACGCGCAGTGCTGAGTCTCCGGATTCGTAGATCTCGGTGGGGGCCGCAGTGAGTACGGACATGCTCAGGCCGCCTTCTTCTTTGCGTCCATGACCTCAGCCAGGGGCGCAAGAGTGACGCCGGCGGTGATGAGCTCAGAACGGATCCGGCGGGCCAGTTGGACGGCCCCCGGGTTGTCGCCGTGCAGGAGGAGGGTGTCGACGTCGATGTCCATGTCCACGCCGTTGGCGCAGCGGATCTTGCCTTCAATGACCATGCGTAGGGTCCGCTCAACAATTTCCGCGGGATCGTGGATCACGGCGCCGGGCTGGCTGCGGGGAACCAACGTGCCGTCTTCCTGGTACGCACGGTCCACGATGCCCACGATTGCGACATCAAGACCGGCGGCCCGGGAAGCGACGGCGAGTTCCCCTTCCTGCGCAACAACAATCAGCTCGTTGTCCACCCGCGCAGCAGCCTGTGCCACTGCCTGGGCGTAGTCGTCGCGAACAGCAACCAGGTTGCCGAGCCGGCCGTGGGGTGCCAGGTGGGTGACCTTGGTGCCGTGGAAGGCTGCGAAGCCGTTCAGTGCTCCCAACTGATAGAGGACGTCGTTCTGTACTTCGCTGGCTGAGAGGCCCATATCGCGTCGGCCGAAACCTCGGAGGTCCGGAAAGCTTGGATGAGCCCCGATGCCAACGCCACGGCGAACACATTCAGCAACGGTGGCCGCCATGATGTCAGGATCACCGGCGTGGAACCCGCATGCAATATTGGCACTTGTGACGATCTCCAGGAGTTCGGAATCGTCGCCAATGGTGTAGGCGCCAAATCCCTCTCCAAGATCCGCTACAAGATCAATGGTGGGGTTCACGTGGTTCTCTTTCCGTGAGTTCTGAGTTGATTGCGGAAATATCAAAGAATGCCCCAATAAAAGTGACATTGAATTTCCGGGAAATTGTGGGTGCCGGATTCAATCCGAAGCGTTGACTGAAGTTCTTTCCAAAAGTCTCGCACCCCGGCAGACCCCTGCACAAAGACCTAATAGCTATCCCGTAATAGCTCTCCGTTATGACGTGCGCCACCTGGCACTGTGGTGTGGATCCCAGGGGAGGCCGACTGGCTGATGCGTCTATATTTGAACATCGGGACCTGCCACCGAAGGGGACCTCCCACCCACGGGGCACGGCTCTCCAGGAAGGTACATTCATGGATACGCGGAAGCTCTCATACTTTGTCCAGATCGTTGACTCGGGGAGCATCACCAAGGCAGCTGCTGCCCTCCATGTCGCCCAGCCGGCCCTCAGCCAGCAGGTATCGGCGCTGGAGAACGATCTCAAGCAGCGGCTCCTGATCCGCAGCAAGCAGGGGGTTGAACCCACAGCGGCCGGGCACACCCTCTACCGGCATGCCCAATCGATCCTCAGGCTCGTTGAGCAAGCCCGGCAAGACGTAGCCGCTTCCGGAGCCGCGCCCTCGGGCAGGGTCTCCATAGCAATTGCGCCCTACAGCATGGCATCAAGCCTTACACCCCGGATCATCAGCGAAGTAGGCCGGCGATACCCGGACATAGTGGTCCACCTGACAGAGATCTTCGGCGGCGTATTGAGCGAGGCCATCAAGAACGGGCGCTTGGACATGGCGCTGATCTACGAACCCGGCAAAATCCGAGGCGTTCAGTTCACCACCATGATCGTGGAAGACCTGCATCTGGTAGTGCACCCGGACGTGGACATCAACCACGGCAAGGACACCATCACCCTTGCCGAGGCCAGCACCGTGGGGCTGTTCCTCCCCGAAAAGAACCACACACTGCGCCAACTGATCGAGAAAGGCCTGGCAGACCAGGAGCTTCCGCTCAAGCTGGTGGGGGAAGTGGAATCCGTCCCTTCGCTGACACGTCTCATCCGAGCCAACCTGGGCGGGACCGTGCTGCCGAAGTCAGCGGCCGATGCCCTCTTCCCGGACCAGGACTTCAAGGTGTTGAGGATTGTAGAGCCGGGCCTCCAAAGCAAGATCGCCCTCTGCACCCCGGACCACGAACCGTTGTCCGAGGCCGCCTCCGCAGTGCTCTTGGTGGTCAAGGAAATGCTGCATCAACAACTCATCAGCAAGTACGGAACCGACCCCGTCCAACTGCCGGCCCATCCATAACAAAGCCTTATCCGGACAGACAGCTTTGGTCTTATTCACGGCCGTTTTAATTTCCTATCATCGAATTAAGAAGAAATTCGATAACAGCCTGCGGATTCCGTGGACAAGTTCAAAGGAAAAATGGTGAAAAAGATCAGCACAGTCGGATGGGTGTCCAATCCAACCCGCGGAACAGTCACCGCACGAACCGGATTCCATTGCCCGCGAAATGGTTTCTGGCGTCCGGTGGGAGGGATAGGCGAGCCCCTGTTCGTCTTCGAAGGAAGCCTGATGCCCACCCACGCAGGCAGCAGCATCGAATGGCACTTGGTGGATACCCGCCCCGGACACTCGGGGCTTGACTAACCCGGCCCCACCGCCGTCGGACCTTGAACAAAGCTTCGCAACGCTAAGGCGCCCTGCTCCGGCAAGGCGCCTTCTTCGTGCCCGCAAGTGAACAGAACAGCACAGTGGATAGAACAGCACGCCGAAGGCCGGTCACACGCTGGTTATCAGCAGTGCGGCCGGCCTCCGGCAAGGCGCCTTCCTAGTCTTCCACCAGAAGGCCCTTCTCCTTGAGCTTGTCCGTCAGGCCGCAGAGCTCGATTGTGGTGCCGCCGTCGTGGTAGAGCTTGATGAGTTCACGCTCGTGGTCATCGCGGGCCTGGGACAGTGCAATGACTTCCTCGGCCTCCTCACGCCGAACCACTACAACACCGTCAGCATCACCGCGGAGGATGTCACCCGGGTAGATGATTTCGTCGCCGAAGACAATCGGATGGTTGACCGGGCCCAGCGTTTCCTTGACCGTTCCCTTGATGCTGACGCTGCCGGAGAACACGGGCAGGCCAAGTTCGATCAGGTCCTGGGTGTCGCGTACGCCGGAATCGGTGACCATGGCAGCGATTCCCTTGGCCTTCATGGCGTTGCCAAGGACGTCGCCGAACGTGCCGGCCTCGGACATTTCCTGCGCCCCCACCAGCACCACATCCCCGGCCTGGGCATAGTGAATGGCCACTTGGAGCATGAGGTTGTCCTGCGGCGCACAAGCTACCGTTACGGCCGGGCCGCAAAAGGACATGGAGCGGTCAATCGGCTTGATCTTGGAGCTCAACGCACCGCGGCGGCCCTGGGCTTCATGAATGGTGGCGGAGGAAAAAGCGGCGAGGCGGCTGACGACGTCAGCGTCAGGGCGTTCGAATTTGGTCTTGACGTGGATCATGTTCTTGATCTTTCTGTGGGGCTTAGGACAGTTCGTTAACAGCGGCGCGGATAGCCTCGACGCCGTCGTTGATGTTCTCCAGCGAGGTGGCGAACGAGATCCGGAAGTACGGCCCAAGGCCGTAGGCCGAACCTTGGATGACAGCTACGCGTGCGGCGTCCAGCAGGTAGAGGGTGAAGTCCTGGTCGTTGGCGATAACACGGCCATCCGGCGCGGTTTTGCCGATCACACCGGAGCAGTTCACATAGGCGTAGAAGGCGCCTTCCGCCGGGGCGACGGCCAGTCCGCTGACGGAATTCAAACCTTCGACGGCGGCGTCCCGGCGCTTGCGGTACACCTCCACACTGTCGCGGACGAAAGTCTGGTCGCCATTCAAGGCCGCTACAGCCGCGGCTTGGCTGATGGAGGACGGGCAGGACGAGGTCTGCGACTGCAGTTTGTTCATGGCCGCAATGAGAGGAGCCGGCCCCACCCCGTAGCCGAGACGCCAGCCGGTCATGGCGTAGGCCTTGGAGACGCCGTTGACCAGGAGGATACGGTTCTTGAGCTCCGGAGCGGCTGCGACCAGGCTGGTGACGCGGCCGTCACCGAAGTGGATTTCGTCGTAAATCTCGTCAGTGAGGATGAACACGTGGGGGTGCTGATCCAGGACTGCGCCAAGTGCCTGCAGTTCCTCGCGGGTGTACACCGCACCGGTGGGGTTGGAAGGCGCGTTGAGGATGAGCCACTTGGTCTTGGGCGTGATGGCATTTTCCAGGGCACCCGGCGTGAGCTTGAAACCTGTCTCTTCGCCGCACTGGACGATCACTGGCGTGCCGTCGTTGGCGAGCACCATGTCCGGATAGGAAACCCAGTACGGCGCGGGGACAATCACCTCATCGCCCTCGTTGAGCGACGCCATCAGGGCAACATAGAGGACCTGTTTGGCGCCGCCGCCGATCGTCAACTGGTTCGGCTCGTAATGCTGGCCGGTGTGGCCCTCGATCTTGCGAAGGATGGCCGCCTGCAGCTCAGGAGTGCCCGTCACCGAGGTGTACTTGGTTTCACCCCTGGTGATGGCCTCAATGGCGGCGGCCTTAATGTGGTCCGGCGTATCGAAGTCCGGCTCGCCGACTGTCAGGTCGATGATCGGAATGCCTTCAGCTTTCAGTTCACGGACACGGGCCGCCGCGGCGACGCTCGCTGAGGACTTGATGCGGGTGACCCTCGACGCCGGCAGGTAGTGCGGCATGTCTCCTCCAGGAATGTGGAACCCAGGACACGCGGATTCGCGTATCCCCTTTTTCGAGACTAGGGATTCGCGGGTCACGTGGATAAGACCTAATGTGCGTGGATCCATAAGGGGTACTTATGGCCGAGATGTCTTGAGGGGTTTTCAGATCTCATTTCGATTACCGAACGTCCATGCACGCGTTTTTGGGCACTTCTTCCATGCACTTTGCTTATGGCTTCACCCGGTATTGGTATTTCCCGGCCCGGAGGAGTGCCGCCTACATTCAAGGGATTACAAGGACTTGTCCGAACCGAAGAGGGAGCCAATGCCCGCCCGAACCAGCTCAGCCACAGCCCTTCCCGTGCAGGCCCGCTTAACCGCTGGAAGATACGCATACCGTGCCAAAGCTCCCCGGGCTCAGGCGCAGGCGGAAGCTGAGAATCAAGCCGAACATGCCAGTCTGGCTCACGCGCTCGGAGTGCATCGGCAACTCCTCTCCCACGCTGCCAGCGCCATCCGGACGTTGACCGCTGTGCGAAACGAGCTCATGGCGCAGGCGATCGAGGACGGGCTCACCCTTGCCACTGTCTCGGCCGTCACCGGGGAGAACATTAAGGCGGTCCGGACCATCGCTTTGGCTTATGACGACCTCCATCCCAGCGGGCTCCCCCGCCAGTGGCACCTGTCCGCGCTGCAGGCGAAAAGCGCTGAACTTCAGGCAGCGGAAAAGCACCGGGATCTCATCACGGAACGCCGCGAGGCCTTGATTGTCAGGGCGCTCCGGGATCAGGTCTGCGATGATCTGGACCTCGCCTCACTGACCGGCCTCACCCCGGACCACATCCGCCGCGCGAGCCGCGGAGCCGCTCGCTCCGCCTGATCTGCCCCAACCAACAGCGCAGCCTACCGATCCGCGCAGCCCACCCAACAGCGCAGCCCACCCAACAGCGCAGCCCGGAGGAACACAGGACGCCCGGACACTAACCGGGGAGGAACGTTTGGTGAAACCAGCAAACCCACCGTTGAACCCGCAGGTCCCTGCAGGGTAGAACGGAGGAATGAGCGATGTGAACTCCTGGATGGACAAGTACCTCCGTGCGTGGACTACAAACGAGCCCGACGATATCCGTGCCCTGTTTACCGAGGACGCCGTCTACAACGACCGCCCCAACACTGAAAAACAATGGAATGGGCACAAAGAGATCGTCCAAGCGTGGGCCGATGCCGGCGACAAACCCGAAGACTGGACCTTCGAATGGGACCTCCTGGGCCAGGATGGCGACACCGCCTTTGTGCAGGGCCTGACCACGTACCTCAACGGGCACCCCACCTATGACAACCTGTGGGTCATCCGCTTCGCCGAGGATGGGCGCGCCCGCGAGTTCACCGAGTGGTACATGGCGCGGAAGAACCCATCACCTGAGCAGCCCGAGTCACCCGAGCAGCCCGAGTCACCCGAGCAGCCCGGGTAACTGGAGAAACACGGGTCACGCGTCCGTGGGGACCTTGTCCGTGGGACTCTTTTCCCCGGATGTGAACGACGACGGCGTGCGTCGATCGAACACCGTAGCACCGACTTCCTGCTCCGCCTGGTTGTCGATCCCCAGGTCAATCCCCTTGCGTTCGCGGGTCAGCAGCACGGCGACCGTGGAGATCACCGCAACAATCAACAGGTACGCAGAGACGCTCATGGTGGTTCCAGTGGCTTGAACCAAGGCCGTCGCAATGGTGGGGGCAAAGGCTCCGCCAATGATGGAACCCAGTGCGTAGGAGATAGCGACACCGGAGAACCGGATGGATGCCGGGAACAGCTCGCTGTACAGCGCGGCTTGCGGCCCGTACGTCAGTCCCAGCCCCAGGCTGAACAAGGCCAGGCCGGCAACCATGGCCCAGATGTTCCCGGTGTTGATCAGCCAGAACAGCGGGAAGAACGTGACGATCAGGCAGGCGTAACCGATCAGATACGTCTTCTTCCGGCCGATGCTGTCTGCGAGGTACCCGGACAGGAGGGTGAACACGAACCACAGGGCCGCGGAAGCTGTGATGGCCAGGAGGACCTGCGTTCGGTCCATGGCCAAACCCTTGGGTGCAGTGGCGTAGCTGAGGATGTACCCGCCAGTGGTCATGTAGCCGGCAGCGTTGTTGCCCGCGAAGATCAGCGCGGCCAGAATCACCAACAGCCAGTGTTTCTTGAACAGTTCCACGATCGGAACTCTTGTCTGCTGCTTGCGGGTGGCGATTTCTGCGAAGACAGGACTTTCATCGACGCCCCTACGGACTATGAAGCCCACAATGATCAGCACGAAGCTGAGCAGGAAGGGAACTCGCCAGCCCCATTCTTCGAACGCTGCGCCGGGCGTGATCACACCGGACATGAGGGTGAGGACGCCTGAGGCGAGGAGCATGCCCAAAGGCACTCCCAGTTGGGGGAACGAGCCGAAGAGGCCGCGCTTGTTCCGGGGTGCGTGTTCCACGGCCATCAGGACGGCGCCGCCCCATTCGCCGCCTGCGGAAATGCCTTGCAGGATCCGCAGGAACAGCAGCAGGATCGGCGCTGCGAGGCCTGCCGTCTCGTAAGTGGGCAGGACACCAATGAGCATGGTGGCCGCACCCATCAGCACGAGCGTCAGCACCAGCATGGCCCGGCGTCCCAGTTTGTCGCCGAAGTGCCCGGCGAGGAAGGCCCCCAGCGGCCGGAACAGGAAGGACAAGCCCACTGACGCGAAGGAAATCAGCAGTGCGATGTCGTCACCGGCCGGCTCGAAGAAGAGCTTGGCAAAGATCAGGCCGGCAGCGTTGGCGTAGATGAAGAAGTCATACCACTCCACCGTGGTCCCGATGATCGTTGCAAAGGCTACCCGGCGATTGTTCCGCGCCGAGTGGCGCCTCTCCGAGCCAGGCTGTGCAGATGGTGATGCGCTCATGAGTGTGACTCATTTCCCGCGGACACAGCCTTGTGCCCGCGATTGGTGGCATTGATGGGAGGGTCAGGCTGCGTAGGGGTCGGCGATGCCGATGTATTGGGTGGTGGTGTATTCGGCGATGCCTTCGGAGCCGCCTTCACGGCCGAGGCCTGATTGTTTGACTCCGCCGAAGGGTGCTGCGGCGTTGGATATGACGCCGGCGTTGAATCCCACCATGCCGAACTCGATCTGTTCCGCGACCCGCAGCAAACGGTTGATGTCGCGGCTGTAAAGGTAGGAGGCGAGCCCGTACTCGGAGGCGTTGGCCAGGCCGATGGCGTCCTGTTCGGTCTCGAACGTGGTCACTGGGGCGACGGGTCCGAAGATTTCCTGGCGGAGGATGTCCGCGTCGTTCGGGACGTCCGCGAGCACGGTGGGCGGGTAAAAGTAGCCGGGACCCTCCGCGGGCTTACCACCTGTGAGGGCGGTAGCACCGGCGTCGACGGCGGCACTGACCAACGCGTGCACGTCCTCCCGCGCACCGGCGTCGATCAACGGACCCACCTGGGTGGACGGTTCGGTGCCGCGGCCGGTCACCAAAGCGCCCATCGCGTCAGCGAACTTGGCCGTGAACTCCGCAGCCACCGAGGAGTGGACCAGGAACCGGTTCGCTGCGGTGCAGGCCTCGCCCATGTTCCGCATCTTCGCCGCCATGGCCCCCTCCACCGCCTTGTCCAGGTCCGCGTCCTCGAACACGATAAAGGGGGCGTTGCCGCCAAGTTCCATGGAGGTGCGCAGGACGTTCTGGGCTGCGTCAGCCATGAGCCGCCGTCCTACCGGGGTGGAGCCGGTAAAGGAGATCTTCCGCAGGCGAGGGTCCGCGAGCAGCGGCCCCGAGATCCCGGACGCGGAAGAAGACGCGACGACGTTGAGGACACCCGCGGGCAGGCCGGCGTCGAGCATGGTCCGGGCGAAGTACTGCGCCGTGAGTGGCGTGAGTTTGGCGGGTTTGAGGACCATGGTGCAGCCGGCGGCGATCGCAGGCGCTACCTTCCGGGTTGCCATGGCCAGCGGGAAGTTCCAGGGCGTGATGAGCAGGCATGGGCCCACGGGTTTGTGCTGGACCAGGATTTTGTTCTTGCCCTCGGGGGTGGTGAGGTACCGGCCGTAGTCCCGGACGGCTTCCTCCGAGAACCAGCGCAGGAACTCGGCCCCGTAGGTGACCTCACCACGCGCCTCGGCCAAGGGCTTGCCCATCTCCAACGTCATCAACAGGGCGAAGTCCTCTGCACGCTCGATGACGAGATCAAAGGCACGACGCAGGATCTCGGCACGCTCACGCGGTGCGGTCCGCGCCCAGGAAACCTGCACGGCGTCGGCCGCGTCAAGGGCAGCCACGGCGTCCTCACTCGTGGCGGACGCGAGCGTCGCCAACACCTCGCCCGTGGACGGATCGTGGACATCGAACGTCCCGCCGTCGGACGCGTCACGCCACCGCCCGCCGATCAGCAAGCCGGTGGGAACGGACGCCAGCAATGACGCTTCACGGGACGACAAATCAACAGGTGCAGCAGACATGGAAATCTCCTAGAAAATGCGCAAACAGGACCCACTACGTGGGCAAAAGACCGCGAAAAATGGGAAGGTCAGTAGCTTTCGCGCTCGGCCGTTTCAGACACGGGAATGAACGTTGAGGCGAACCCCTCCGAGGCGCGGGCCAGCACAGCCACATCGGCGCCGACCAGCACGAAGGAGGCCCCGGCGTCGAGATAGGCGCGGGCGGTTGACTCGTTGAACGCGTTCACGCCCGCGGGCTTACCGGCCGCTTTGGCGGCTTCAAGGCAATGCTCGACGACGGCCCTCACCAAGGGATTTTCCTGCTGTCCCAGCAGGCCCATGGAAGCGGCGAGGTCCGAGGGGCCAAGGAAGATACCGTCAACGCCGTCGACGGCCAAAATCTCCTCAACTGCCGAGGCTGCTGCCTCGGATTCGATCTGGACCGTGAGGCTGATCGAATCCGAAGCCACAGCCAGGTAGTCCGGGACACGGTTCCAGCGTGAAGCCCGGGCAAGTGCCGAACCCACTCCGCGAACCCCGAGTGGAGGGTACCTTACGGCGGCCACGGCGGTGGCTGCTTCGAAGGCCGAGTTGACCATGGGGATCAGCAGGTTCTGTACCCCGAGGTCCAGGTATTGCTTGATGACCACGGTGTCATTCATTGGAGGCCGGACCATGACCTGGAGCGGGTAACCGGACACGGCGTGAAGCTGCGCGAGGATGGATTCGAGCCCGTTGGGGCTGTGCTCGGCGTCGATCAGCAGCCAGTCCAATCCGGACCCGGCACAGATCTCCGCCACCAGAGGACTGCCTGAGCACACCCACATCCCTGCCAGCGGACGCCCGGCGTCCGAGAGGGCCGAATAGAAAGTGGGGCTCAGCTGAAGTGACATGTCACAACTCCCAACGGTCCGTAGTCCGCGTGCACGGTATCACCTTTGTACACCCACAAAGGCCTGGTAAACGAGCCCGCCAGGATGATATCTCCGGCTTTCATGGAGTCCCCGTGCGCGGCGATTTTGTTGGCCAGCCAGTGCACTCCGTTGGCCGGGTGATCCAGCACGCCGGCGGCCACTCCCGTCTCTTCCACGGTCTGGTTTTTGTACAGGATGGCGGACACCCAGCGGAGGTCGACGGCGTCCGGCCGCACCGGGCGGCCGCCCACCACCATGGCTCCCATCGCGGCGTTGTCCGAGATGGTGTCCACGATGGTCCGGCCCTCCATCTCAATCCTGGAGTCCAGGATTTCGAGGGCCGGAACCACGTAGTCGGTGGCATTGAGGACATCGAAAATGGTGCAACCGGGCCCCTTGAGGCCCTCCTTGAGGACGAATGCCAACTCCACTTCCACCCGCGGATGGGTGTACTTGTCCCATTCCACGGAGCAGCCGGTTTCCAGGACCATGTCATCAAAAATGGCACCATAGTCCGGCTCGGTGATGCCCGTGGCGGCCTGCATGGCCTTGGACGTGAGGCCGATCTTCCGCCCCACCAACGTGCGCCCGGCTTCCTCGTTCCGCCGCATCCACAATTGCTGCACGGCGTATGAATCCTCCACCGTCATCTCCGGGTAGCGGGCGGTGAGGCGCGGGACCGGCTTACGGTTCCGGCTGGCCTCAAGCAGTTCGTCGGCAATGGCTTCGATCGTCTTCGCGTCCAGCATGTTCTAGACCTGCGCTCCCAACTTGAAGCCCTCGGCAGTTGTGCCTGAGGCGTCATCGGGGCGAGTGTAGGAGAAGCCGTCGGCGCCCACGGTGACGGCCATTTCGGACTTGTCCTCACGTTCGATCACGGGCTGCGGGTTGCCATCCAGGTCCAGGACCCGGGAGGCTTCCGTGTACCAGGACGGGACCACGGGGTTGCCCCACCAGTCGCGGCGCTGGTTGTCGTGGACGTCCCAGGTGACGGTGGGGTTGTCCGGATCGCCGGTGTAGTAGTCCTGGGTGTAGATCTCCACGCGGTGGCCGTCCGGGTCAAGGATGTAGAGGTAGAACGCGTTGGACACGCCGTGGCGTCCGGGGCCGCGCTCAATCCGGTCCGAGATGCGCAGGGCGCCCATCTTGTCGCAGATCTGGATGATGTTGTGCTTCTCGTGCG
The DNA here is from genome assembly GCF_902506065.1 of Arthrobacter sp. 9V. Classification (GTDB taxonomy): domain Bacteria; phylum Actinomycetota; class Actinomycetes; order Actinomycetales; family Micrococcaceae; genus Arthrobacter. Next base: position 167,947 of record NZ_LR732912.1, on the reverse strand, counting down.
TGGAGAACGCGATGTGGTGGAGGCGGGGTCCGTTGCCACCGGTCAGGGCGGTATCGTGCACAGTCTGCTTGCGGTGCATCCACGCGGCATACGTGACGCCGTCGGAATCTTTGATGTCCTCGGAGACGCGGAAGCCGAGGTCCTCCAGGTACTTGCGGCCCCGCGGGACGTCCGGGGTGACCTGGTTGAAGTGGTCCAGGCGGACCAGTTCGCCGGCGGAGTAGAGGTCGTAGCGCTGGGTGAGGCGTTCCACGTGCTCTACGTCGTAGAAGAACTCGTACGGGAAGCCCAGCGGGTCCTCCACGCGGACGGAGTCGCCAACGCCCTTGGTGAAGCCTTCCTTGCGGCGCTCCACCCGGCAGCCGAGTTCGCGGTAGTACGCCTCGGCGGCGTCCACTTCGGCCGGGGACTTCACGCGGTATGCGAAGGCTGCTGCTGCTGCGACCGGTCCCTTGCGGAGGACCAGGTTGTGGTGGATGAACTCCTCGAAGGAGCGCAGGTAGATGGTGTCTTCATCTTCCTCGGTGACGTGCAGGCCCAGGAGGTCCACGTAGAAGGCGCGGGATTTGGCCAGGTCCGTGACCACGAGTTCCAGGTAGGCGCAGCGGACGATGTCCGGTGCCGGGATTGTGGGAGTGGGGATGGGGCCGGTGAAGGGGGTGCTCATGGGATTCTCTCTTCTTTGAAAGGGGGTCAGGTGAACGCTTTAGGCGCCGAACTTGGGGGTGTGAACGGATCCGAGCGTGATGTGCACGGCCTGCTGGTCGGTGTAGAAGTCGATGGAACGGTAGCCGCCCTCGTGGCCCAGCCCGGACGCTTTCACGCCACCGAACGGGGTTCGAAGATCACGGACGTTGTGGCTGTTGAGCCACACCATGCCGGCTTCCACGTTCTGGGAGAAGTTGTGGGCCCGGGTAAGGTTCTGGGTCCAGATGTAGGCCGCCAGGCCGTACTTGGTGTTGTTGGCCAAGGCGAGGGCTTCGTCGTCGTTCTCGAAGGGCGTGATGGCCACGACGGGACCGAAGATTTCCTCCTGGAAGATCCGCGCGTCAGGCGCGACGTCGGCAAACACCGTGGGTGCGATGTAGTTGCCTTCGGGCAGGTGGTCGGGTCGGCCGCCGCCGGCCAGGAGCCGGCCTTCAGACTTGCCGATCTCCACGTAGGAAGCCACCTTGTTGTAGTGCTCCGGGTGGACGAGGGCGCCTACCTGGGTCTTGGGATCGTGGGGGTCGCCCACCACGATGTTCTTCGCCCGGGCTGCGTACTTTTCGCAGAATTCGTCGTAGATGGCCCGCTCAACCAGGATGCGGGAGCCGGCGGTGCAGCGTTCACCGTTGAGGGAGAAGACCCCGAACAGCGCCGAATCGATCGCGGCGTCAAGATCGGCGTCAGCGAACACCACGCACGGGGACTTGCCGCCGAGCTCCATGGACAGGCCCTTGAGGTTGGCTGCGGCGTTGCGGAAGATGGTCTGGCCGGTGGTGGTCTCGCCGGTGAAGGAGATCAGCGGCACGTCAGGGTGCTTCACCAGGGCGTCGCCGGCTTCTTCGCCCAGGCCATTGACCAGGTTGAACACACCGTCGGGCAGTCCTGCGTCCTTGAAGATCTGTGCCCAGAGAGAAGCCGACAACGGGGTGAACTCGGCCGGCTTCAACACCACCGTATTACCGGTGGCCAGCGCCGGGGCCAGCTTCCAGGACTCCAGCATGAACGGCGTGTTCCAAGGCGTGATCAAGCCTGCGACGCCGATCGGCTTGCGGTTCACGTAGTTGATCTGTGAGCCCGGGACCTTCATGGCGTCGTCGAACTGGGCAACAATCAAGTCCGCGAAGAAGCGGAAGTTCTCAGCGGCACGAAGGGCCTGGCCCTTGGCCTGGGTGATCGGCAGTCCGGTATCGAACGTTTCGAGTTCGGCGAGGCGCGCTTCCTGGGCCTCCACCGCATCAGCGATCTTGTTCAGCACCCGGGCACGTTCGCGCGGCTTCATCTTCGGCCACGGGCCATTGACGAACGCTTCGCGGGCAGCGGCAACGGCGAGGTCGATGTCTTCCTTCTGGCCCGCGGCAGCTGTGGCGTAGTTGCCGTTGGATACCGGGTCCAGGACGTCGAAGGTCTTGCCGGACAGGGAGTCAACGAACTCGCCGTTGATGAAGTGCTGGATGTGGGACGGCAGGTTCTCGGGAATGTAATGCTTGGCAGTCTCTACTGAGGTCGTCATCGTTGAAGTCCTAACTAGCGATTAGTGGTGGGTAGTTATTGCTTGGCTTGGGCCAGGTACGCGTCCAGGGTTGCGGCGCGGTGCTGGCGGGCTGCTTTTTCGATGGTGTCGGAGTCTGCGGCGCCCTCGATCAGCTGCAGCAGTGCCTCATGTTCCTGCACCGACTCCTGCGCCCGGCCGGGGACGAACCGGAACGTTGAGGACCGGATGGAGGCCAGCCGGTTCCAGCCTCGGTGGACCAGGTCAAGGATGTGCGGGTTGGGGCAGTGTTCAAACAGGACGCTGTGGAAATCCTGGTTCAGCGTGGTGAAACGGACGGGGTCGAAGTGCTCCAGGCATTCACGCATTTCCTCATTCACAGCGCGCGCCCGGGCAATGGCTACCGAGTCGATCAGCGGGGCGGACAGCGCGGTGGCCGCACCTTCCACGATGCTCAGGGTCTGCATGGTGTACAGGTACTCGGTGGGGTCGATCCCGGACACCGTAGCGCCCACGTTCCGCTCGAATTTCACCAGCCCTTCGGCTTCCAGCCGGCGGATTGCCTCCCGCACGGGGACCACACTGAAGCCCAGGTCCTCGGCGATCTTGGCAAGCACCAGCCGGTAGCCCGGACTGTAGGTCCCTTCCACGATCCGCCCCTTCACCGCGGCATAAGCCTGTTGGGACTTGCTTTGGGCGCCGGAGTTTTCGACGGCGGTACTTCCGATAGCGGTTTCAGTCACCTGAGGCCCCCTGCTTGCTCTGCCACTCCGCTGTTACCCACTCCGCGTAGCGGGTCTGCCATTCCTTGTTCATGGGGTACAGGCCATCCACGCTGTTGCCTTCCTGGACCATCTGGAAGATAAACGTCTCTTCCTTTTCCTGGGCGATGCAGTCATCCACCAGTTCTTCAGCGATGGCCGGCGGGATCACCAGGATCCCGTCCGAGTCGGCCACAATGATGTCCCCGGGCTGCACGGTGGCGCCGCCGCAGGCGATGGTGATGTCCGTATCCCACGGAATGTGGCGGCGTCCCAATACTGCCGGGTGGGGGTTGGCGAAGTAGGTGGGCATCTCCAGATCGGCCACGGCCGAGTAGTCCCGGACGCCGCCGTCAGTGATGATGGCAGCAGCCCCGCGGACCTGGGCACGCAGCGCGAGGATGTCCCCCACGGTCCCGGTGCCCTTCTCGCCGCGGGCTTCCATGACCAGGATTTCGCCTTCATTCACGGAGTCGATTGCGCGTTTCTGGGCATTGAAACCGCCGCCGTGGGTCTTGAAAAGATCTTCACGATTGGGAACATAGCGCAGGGTGCGGGCCAGGCCCACTACCTTGCGGTCCGGGCGGGTGGCCTGCAAACCGTCGATGCTCACATTGTTCAGCCCGCGCTTGCGAAGCTGCGAGCTCAAAGTGGCGGTGGCGACGGACTCCAGCTTCGCCTTCAACTCCGGCGTCAGCACACTGGCGGCAGGTGCGAGTCCGGCGGCTTCCCGCGAGCCGTACGCCTCTTCCCGCTGGGTGTCATCAGCCTTGGGCCCGGCACCAAAGTCCGCGAACGGCGTCGTGCCTTCCGTTACTTTGGTGGCCAGACGGCCGCTGCTGAAGTCACCTCCGGTGACCTCAATCTCGACGACGTCGCCGGGCTTGGCCACGGAGGCGCCGGCCGGGGTGCCGGTGAGGATGATGTCGCCCTCTTCGAGGGTAAGCAACTGGGAGAGGTCAGCGACGAGTTGAGCGAACGGAAAGAGCAGGTCCCCGGTGGTGTCGTCCTGGACGAGGTCTCCGTTGTGCCATGTGCGGATCCGCAGCTGAGCCGGGTCAACGGCGTCGGCCGGGATAAGCGCGGGCCCAACGGGAGTGAAACCGTCGCCGCCCTTGGACCGGACATTGGAGCCCTTGTCTGCGTAGCGGAGATCGTACACACCCAGGTCGTTTGAAGCCGTGACCCATTCGACGTGGCTCCAGGCATCCTCAAGACCAACGCGGCGCGCGGACTTGCCGATCACCAAGGCGATCTCGCCCTCGTAGCCGAGAAGTTCGCAACCGGCGGGGCGTTCAACCGTGCCGGGAGCGTCGGTGGAGCCAAGCGCCAACGATGAGGACGGCTTCAGGAAGTACGACGGCTGCCCGGGAGTGCGTCCGCGTTGCGCCGCACGGCTGGGGTAATTGATGTGGACGGCAATGACTTTGCGCGTCCGGGCCAGCATGTTCAGGCTGACTTCCTGGGTCCGGAACTCCAGTGTCACGGCGCCTCCTCCTGATGGAACATTATCAAGTACGAAATCGTATACGATAACTATGGACCTGAACGTGATGCACGTCAACCCCCTTCCCAACCCAACTGAGTCGCAGAAGCGGGCGGAAGGGTAAACAGCCACTCTTACAAAGTGTCGGGGGGCTCCCGTAGGGTACCGGCATGGACATCATCCTCGTACCCGGTTTTTGGTTGGACGCATCCTCGTGGGAGGAGGTGACACCGCCGCTGGTGGCGGCCGGGCACACTGTCCATCCACTGACGCTGCCCGGACTGGAGTCGGTGGATTCCCCACGCGCCGGCATTGGCCTGCGCACCCACATTGATGCCGTGGTGGAGAAGGTGGACTCCCTGAACGGCAAGGTGATCCTGGTGGGCCATTCGGGTGGCGGCGCCATCATCCACGGCGCGGCAGATGCCCGCCCGGACCGAGTGGCCCGGGCCATTTATGTTGACAGCGGGCCCCTCGGCGAGGGCGGGGTCATCAATGATGAACTGCCCGACGACGGCGACGACATCCCGCTGCCGCCGTGGGAATTGTTCGAGGACGAAGACCTGGTCGACCTCACAGACGACCTCAAGGCAGCCTTCCGCGCACGGGCCATTCCCGAGCCCAAGGGTGTTGCCATGGACCAGCAACACCTAAGTAACGTCCGGCGCTATGAGGTACCTGCCACGATCATCGCTTGCCAATTCCCGTCGTCGCTCCTGAAGGAATGGATGGACGCCGGACACCCGTTCACGGCCGAACTCGCTCGGATCCGGGACGTGGACTACATCGATCTCCCCACAGGTCATTGGCCCCAGTTCACTAAGCCCGGCGAACTGGGCGAGGCCATCCTGAATGCGGTGGAACGCGCAGGCTAGTGCTTGGGGGGCGTGTTGGTAGCCGGCCCTTCAGGCGCTGCGCCGCCCTCATCGGTCCAGTCACTTCCCGTGGTGTCATCGAGTGCAGGATCGGACACTACATCCGCATGGATCGTGGGGCCCGCACTAGTGGCATCCCCGGATGCGCCGGTGGACTCTGTCTTAACAGTGGACACCGTTGGCTTGCTGTCTGAAGCAGAGGAGGCGGAGCGTTGGCCCGCCTTGGGGGAAGTGATGCCCGGGAACATGGTCTCGGCCCGTTCCATCAGCTTCTTTCCGGCCTCATACAGGTTGTCCAGAATGTCCGGCACTGACTCCTGGACAGCTTCGGTGGCCTGATGCACGTTCTCTTGAACCTCAGGGTTCTTCCACAGCTTCTCAGTGCCTCCGCGAACCCGCCGATACACCTCCGGCCAGGACTTCGACCCCCACACGTAGCCGACAGCCACGCCCACGGCGAACAATGCTTTCCCTTTCACAGCAATCACTCCTTCCGAGGTGTTATTCCTCGACATTAGCCCCGCAGGCCGCTCCCTGTCACCTGCGCTTGTGCGCCGATTGGGTTAACAATGATTTGCCGAGATAAAACATTCGACTAAACTCTTATGCCAACCAGCGGATATCCACTGGAAGTGTTCGCAAGACAACCCGAGGAGTGAAAGCCATGGGACTGGGAGACAAAGTTGGAAATGCCGCTGAACAAGCAGCCGGCAAGGTCAAGGAAAAGACCGGCGAAACCACAGGCAACAGGGAGCTCCAGGCCGAGGGCCACGGTGACCGGTCGAAGGCGAACCTCAAGCAGTCGGGCGTGAAAGTAAAGGATGCCGCCAGGGGTGTTTCGGACTCGCTCAAGGGCCACTAGGCGGCGAATCCGTGGCATTCCGGGCCTGCAAGCAAGGACCGGCTAATAGTCAGGTTACTTGCTACTAGCCTCGGGAACGGCTAGCGTTGCTGGTGTAGTACCGAGTCTGACCCAATCGGCAGGAGTGCTTTATTGGCTGATTTTCATAAATTCATCGGGGTTTCACACTAGTTCCAATTCCCCACATTCCATAGGGCCTCCAGGGGCCCCATTACGGTGCCTACACCTTGGAACAGGCACCCGGTGAAATTACTCGCTTCATCACGTTCATGGAATTTCCATCAACAAGAAAGTAGGAGCAAAAATGGGTTTCTTTGGTTTTCTTCTGCTCGGTCTTTTGGCCGGCGCTATCGCAAAGCTTATTCTTCCGGGCCGTCAGGGTGGCGGCTGGCTGATCACCCTCCTGTTGGGCGTCGTCGGCGCACTTCTGGGTGGCTGGATCGGCGGGCTCATCTTCGGAACGGGCCTGCAGGAATTCTTCTCCCTCACCACGTGGCTCCTGGCCATCGGCGGCTCCATTATCGTGCTGCTGATCTACGGCCTGGTCACCGGACGCAGGACACACCATGGCTAATAACCAGAACCGCGACGCCAACGGCGAGGAACTGGAAGGCCAGTACTCCGAAGGTGACTACGGCGACGCCGGAGTGTCTCCGGAAACCCTCAAGGATGACGCCGGAGGCGATTACACCGAGGGTGACTACGCCGAGAAGACAGTACCTTCGGCAGACGCCGAATTGAACGAAAAGAACACGGAAGACGTCCCTGAGGACCGACCCTTCTCTTCCGAACCGGATGAAGAAGCGTCAGGCTCAAGTCGCCCGTAACATCTGAATACAGCCAAGAACCCGGAGAACTGCAGCTGCAGCCTCCGGGTTCTTGCGTTGCCGGGGGTTCCTGCGTTGCCGGGGGGTCGTGCTTCGCCGGGGGCCATTAGCGATCCGGGGCCTGATACTTTCGGGCATGGATTATTGGGGCAGGGACCACGACGCCCCCGTAGCGTCGATGGAAAGGATGGAAACAGGTGCTGGAGGAGACAGGGTGCCGGACAGGGACATGATGCAGGGCTGGAACCAGGCAATAGAGCTGATCGAGCAGGACCTCACCCAAGAGATCGAGGTGCGGGTCCTGGCCAAGGCCGCTCTGACATCCGAGTATCACTTCCGGCGGATGTTTTCCTCGCTGGCAGGCATTCCACTCTCCGAGTACATCCGTAGGCGGCGACTGACAGCCGCCACCGCGGAATTATTGGAAGGCCTCACGGTCCTGGATGTGGCTGTTCGCTACGGATACGGATCAGCAGAAGCATTCAACCGTGCGTTCAAGTCCATGCACGGGCTGAGCCCCGCAGAGGCACGACTGCCGGGAGCCGTTCTCCATTCCCAACCTCAGTTGAGGTTCCACCTCCGAGTCGAAGGAAATACTGACATGAAGCACCGCATGGAAGACAAAGCGGCATTCCGCCTCATTGGCCTGAAAGCCCGTGTCCCGCTGGTCCATGAAGGGCCCAACAATGCCATCATCGAGTTGCAACGCGGGTTGGACCCTTCGGTTACCAAACGCTTGCTGGAGCTCGCCGATATGGAGCCTTCCGGGCCTTTGTCCGTCACTGACAACATCGAAGAAGAGCGCACCGAGGGTAGCGAACTGGACTACTGGCACGCAGTTGCCTCTACCAAACCGGTCCCGGAAGGTTTCGAATCCGTTGAGGTCCCGGCAGGCTTATGGGTGGTTTTTGAAGCCGAGGGAAAATTCCCGGACGTCCTGCAGGGTATGTGGGCTGACGCCGCAACGGAATGGTTTCCCGCAAACCCCTACAGGTGGGTGCCGGGACCTGAAATGCTCAGCGTCCAGGTGGAGCCTGGCGGCACGCATGGCCGCGGCCAGTTGTGGATCCCCGTTGAAAGGGAAGACCTACGCTGAGGGAGCGGTTCCAAGAAGCTGCCGAATCTCGTCCAAGGGCAATACGCTCTGCCGGTATTCACGGGTGAACACCCGCAGAACGGACTCCGCGGCTTCCGCGTTTTCCGTTCCTATTGCTTCGGCCGCGTAGATCACCTTGAGGTTGTGGGCGAAGGCATCAGCGGCGGTTTGAGCAATGCAGTTATGGGCTGAAATGCCGGCAAGAATCACGGTGTCCACCTCCCAGTTACGCAAGCGCATGGCCAGATCCGTCCCAAAGAAGGCGCTGTCCCGGGTTTTGATCAGCCGTGGATAGTCTTCAGTGAGCAGGCCGGGAACGAACTCGGCCTGCTCACTGCCCCTGAAAATAAAGCCCTGATCATCGTCAAGCATGTTCAGGCTCCACGTGGACTTGTCCCGTTCATGAACTGTTCCCACCAGGAGCACTTTGGCCCCGGCTTGGATTGCTGCACTGGTTAGCGAATTGCAGGCAGCAACAATTTCTTCCTGACGCCCCTTCAGAGCCGGGTCCTCAAAGTAGGCGTTCTGCATGTCGATCACCAACACCGCGATCATTCGTTTTTCCCCCTAAATGCTCAACCTTAGGAAAGCTGAAAGCTCAGCCTCAAGAACGCCCTCCGCCACGGATCAGAGTCCCTTACCGCCCGTGACGGGAAGGACCGCCCCTGAAATGTAGGATCCTTCGTCCGAGGCCAGCAGCACGTAGGCAGGTGCCAGTTCAGCCGGCTGTCCGGCCCGGCCCAGCGGCGTATCCTGCCCGAACGTGGGGAGCTTGTCCGGCCATTCGGTGGCGGGAATCAGCGGCGTCCAAATGGGTCCGGGCGCCACAGCATTGACGCGGATTCCCTTGGGTCCGAGTTCCTCGGCCATGGCCTTGGTGAAGGCCACTTGGGCTGCTTTGGTCATGGCGTAATCCACCAACTGGGCGGAGGGATTGAAGGCTTGAATGGAGGCCGTGACGATGATCGAGGCACCCGGGCGGAGATGCGGAATGGCTGCCTGCGCCGTCCAGATGAGGGAGTAAAGATTGGTCTTGAAGACGCGGTCGAACTCCTCGGTGGGAATGGTCTCCAAGCCTTCCCGGTTCTTTTGATACGCGGCGTTCAACACCACCACGTTGAGCCCGCCAAGCTCCTGCACGGTACGTTCCACAATCTCAGTTGCGAATCCTTCATCCCTTGCGTCACCGGGCAACAGCAGGACCTGTGATCCGCACTCACGGATCCATTCCGCCGTCGACTGCGCATCTTCCTCTTCCTCCGGAAGGTAGCTGATGGCCACATTGGCGCCTTCACGCGCGAAGGCGATGGCTACTGCCGCACCGATTCCGGAGTCACCCCCGGTGATGAGGGCTGTTTTGCCCTGGAGGCGTCCGTGCCCCACGTAGCTTTTCTCACCGTGGTCCGGTTGCGGATCCAGCGGCTTGGTGAGGCCGGGCTGTTCCTGCTCCTGCTGGGGGAATTCGCCGGAGTGGTACCCGCCGCGGGGGTCCGACGGAGCGGAGGTGAGACGGTTCCCGTCAGTAAGCGGCTTGTCGGTCCGGTTCGGATCACCTTGAGTCACGAGTTCTGCCTCTTTTCAGATTGCGTTACACGGTACTTTTGCCCTGTACCCAGCCTCCAAGCTCCTAAACGCGGACAGCACTACGTCCGAAGGGTCTTCGCTTTGACCATGAGGAAGAGCCCATACGCGATGAGCCCGAGCGCCACTGCAGCCAGCAGGTATGGCCCGTAGGGTTGCTCCTTCAGGGCTTTCAGTCCACCGTCAAGACCGGTTGATTGTTCAGGCTGGACGCGGACCGCGGCAATAACCACCAGCAGGCCAACCAGGAACAAAGCGATTCCCTTGGCTATGTAACCCACCACGCCAACCCAGAGCTGGAACTGATGCACGGACTGGTTGGATGAAAGGGAAAGGTCCTTGGTGAACTTCTTCCGGAAGCCCCTCACCGCGAACACGACGCCGGTAATCGCGATGCCCGCCCCGACGGCGATCAGCAGGAATATCCCGAACGGCGCCTTCATCAGGGTGGCGGTGAAGTCGCTGCTGGACTCGCGGCTGTTTTGGCCCTGCCCCATGACGAAAGACATGATGGTGGCAGCCAAGGCAGCAAAGACAAGGGCCTGGCCCAGAGCAGAGAGTCTCTTGGTCAACTTGTTGTCCGAGGCATGCCGGTAACCCAGGATCGCGTTTCCCAATTGCCACAAGGCAAGCGCCGCGCAGGCCGCAAAGCAGGCCCAGAGCAGGACGGGGCCCGCCGGTTTGTTGGCCAGCTCGGACACCGCGCCGCTGACATCGGCTTCACCGCTGCGGCCCACCGCGAGTTGGATTGCAATGACCCCAATGAGTAAGTGCAGCAGGCCGCTCACGGCATAACCGGCCCTGGCAACAGCTGCGAAAGTCTGCGAATTGGCGGCTTCCTCTGCAACGTCAGCGGCCTTTCTCATCTCGTCCTTGATGACAAGCCTCCTTATTTATTGCACTGGGTTCCATCGTCCCTTAAACGACGCCGGGCAGGTACCTCCCCCATGAGAAAGGTCCTGCCCGCATCAAAAGCTGCAGCGTTCTAAAATCCGACGACCGACTGTGGCCAGATGCTCCGGAGACCCGCGCCAAGAGGATTGAACTGCTCACGAATGGTCACCACTGCACGGGCTTGGCCGGCAGGGTCCCCGGCATGGCCGGCCGCGTCCGCGGAACCCGCGAGGGCGTCGGACTTCGTGTGGGCGGCGCCGGCAGTCACGGACTTGGCGGAGATTTGTTCGGTCATGTCGGTGGTCCTTCCTGGAAGTTCCCGTCAGCTGATTGGCTGATGTTTCAACCATCGGACGGGGTCCTCAAGAAGGACGCCGGGTCATCTCAAGATTCCCTCAAGATTTCGGAAGGCGAATCAAGGTGCGCATCAAAGGCCCACAGCGCCGCCAGTCGAAGTGATGTCCGCCAGTCACAAGTCTGCGTGAGTGGCCATGGCTGCCGAGACAGCGGAAAGCGTTCCGCTGGTGGCTGTCACCGCGGATGCAGGCAACTTTGCAGGAGGCCCGAATCGGCGTGGGTGCTGCCCTCCCCGCCCCAGACCCCGCCGAGGTGGCACTTAACGCCAATGTTCGGCGTCGCGATGGGCATTAAATGCCATCTCGACGGCGGGTGGGGCGGGCCTCCCGGCGGTCGTCGCCACCCCGTTGACCGCGAGCAGGGCGTGCCAGCGCGCGGCGGCGAGGTCCGGGTCCTGCAGGGCGCCGCAGGCGTTCGCGAGCCGGACCGTCTCGGACAGGTGCGACAGCGAGCGGCCGGCGTGCTGGCCACCGGCCATGGCGANAAGAGATCGATGCCGCCATCACCGGTGCTGTTCACGTTGTCAGGAAACAGTTCGGGCTGCAGGAGCCGTTGATCCGGTCCGGCAAGGTGGGCCGCAAGCTCTATGTGGAGGTTGATTTTGTGGTTCCCGGGTCTGAGTGGAACGTTGCAGAGGAGGACGCCGTTCGCCGGGCAGTTGTAGCGGCACTTGAGCCTTTAGGCCTGGACGTGTGGGCGACGGCGGGTGGCTCGACGGCGGGGGCCGGCTTAGCGGGCGTCCTTCTTGGCTTGGCGTTGGGCGCCTTGCGATCGGCTGGAGGCGTCCCGTTTTACGCCGCCGGTGGTTTTCTGGTGGGAGCGGGCACGGCCGGAATTGTTCGTGGAGGCGTTGCCGGTTCCGGCGCTTTCCGGTCCGGTGGACTTGCCTGCTGAGGCGCGTTCCAGCCGCTCATCCTTGAGTTCCTCGGCGGCCTCGTGCGCCACCCGGGCGAGTTCTTTGCTGACGATGGAGAGTGCTTCCTCGAACACAAATGCACGCGCACGTGCCTTGTCCGATTTGTTGGCCGCAGCTCCGCGACCACCAGCCTCCAGTACCTCGTCTGCTGCTTTACGCCGGTAATTGGTGGTGTATTTGTTCCGGGCCTTCCGCACCCGTTTATGGAGTTGGAGCAGGCCGTCTTCGTCCAGGAGCTCAAGCCTGGCTGGCTCCAATTCGCGAATCAAATCAAGTTGATCTTGTTTCAACACCCACAGATATTGGTCCATTTGCCGATACTTCCATACCTCCTGTCCAAGGTATAGACCGCGACGGAGTTCTCACTCAAAGAGGGTGGGGAATCTGCCTACTCAAAGAGTTTCGGGTCCGCCGTGAGCGCCACGTACGCCCACACGTCCAGGCCTAAAGGCTCAAGTGCCGCTACAACTGCCCGGCGAACGGCGTCCTCCTCTGCAACGTTCCACTCAGACCCGGGAACCACAAAATCAACCTCCACATAGAGCTTGCGGCCCACCTTGCCGGACCGGATCAACGGCTCCTGCAGCCCGAACTGTTTCCTGACAACGTGAACAGCACCGGTGATGGCGGCATCGATCTCTTTGGATGGCGCGCCTTCAAGCAACTCGTTCAAACCTGCCCGGATCAAGCCGAAGGGAATGTAGGCGAGAATGAGGCAGGCGAGGAGCACCAGCACGGGGTCCACGAAGAGGGCCACATCCTCCATCCCCCTGCCCTGCAGGACCAAGGCCACACCGGCGCCAAGCACCATCATGACGCTGAGTATGGCTCCCGCGCGCCACTGCGCGATCTCCGCTCCTACCAGGTCCGAGGCCGGCGCCGTACGCCGCATCCACCAAGCCACCAGGAAGCCGATCGCGGCGGTGACCGCCCCGTAAACGGCGATGATGACAGGGCTGACCGGGGCTCCGCCGTCGCGAATGACCAGCACGGCATCAGCCGCAGCCACCAGGAGCGTCGCGGCAACAGCGATCCCTTGGATCAACACCACCAATGGCGTCAGCGCGTCCCGCCCGAACGGAAAGCGCCGGGTTGGCCCGGCCGCTAACGCGGAGGATGCAGAAAGGGAAACGGCGGAAAGAATCAGGCCAATGCCCATGTAAGCGCCGTCGAAGATGATGATCCTGGTCCCGCTGATGACGCCCAGGATGATTGCGCCGGCCGCAGATACGGCTGATACCCATAACGACACCCGGAGGGCGCGCCCCTCAACCCTCAGCGCCGGTTTGGTCACGAGGGCGATCCTCCCAGCAGACCTGCCGGGCCACTTTGCTCATCATCAGCGTGTGGATCAACGGTTTGTTGTTCCGGCTCCACAAGCCAGGCCCTTGCCTCCGCTTCGGAGGTAAAGAACCGCGTGGGGCAAGGTGCCGGTTGGGCGGCCAGTTGGTAATCGACCAGTATGCGGTCGACGGCGTTTTCGCCCAACAACGCGATTTTGGAGGCAGCGCACGGTTCAACGAAAACGTCACGTGCGGCGCGGCTCAAGTGGCTCGCGTTGGCCATTTTGACCAGTAGGGGATAGCGATCACCGGCGGCGAATTCGTTGACCGCATTCACTGCCGCCCGGGCATTATCGGCTTCGATCCGTACGCCCTGGTGCCACGCCAGTAACAGGACATGGTCCGGCTCGAGCTGGAGAGTGTAGTCAATATGGTCCGTCTCAGCCATGGAACCGTCTCCATCTCTGCAGATCGCAAGATCGCAGGATCGCAGGAGTGCCCGCGTGCCACGGGCTGACTCCACCCTGCACCTGGCAGCAAGGGTCCCGTCTCATCCGAAAAGAGTGATCTTTGGCTTACTTACCGCTGATCCGGAGCACTTCATGCCGTGAAGCGGCGCCTGTAGTCCGTGGGCGAGGTGGAAAAGGCGCCTGCAAAGTTCTGGCGAAGGGTCACTGCACTGCCGAAACCGCAGTCGGCCGCCACCTGGTCGATGGATAAGTCGGTGGTTTCCAACAGTCGGCGGGCAGCATCCAGCCGGCGGGTGCGTATCCAGGCCGACGGCGTGGTCCCGGTTGAGGCGCGGAAGGCGCGCACAAACGTTCGCCGGCTCATGTGGGCTTGGGCTGCGAGCCGGTCAATGCTGAGGGGCTCGCCCAGCCGCCGCATGGCCCACTCGAGTAGTCGCGCCATGGGATCGCCCTCGGCTCGCGGTGGAAGGGGATGCTCAATGTACTGGGCCTGACCACCTTCACGGTGCGGAGCGATCACCAGGCTTCGCGCCACCTGGTTGGCTGCCTCCGAACCCAACCGGCCCCTCACAACGTGCAGGCAGGCGTCGAGCCCGGACGCTGTACCGGCAGAGGTCAGGACATCGCCATGATCGATGTACAGCACCGTTTGGTCCAGGGAGACATCGGGGTGCCGGACTGCGAGGGAATCAAAGGCCTGCCAGTGCGTTACGGCCGAACGTCCGTCAAGGAGTCCGGCATCGGCAACGGGGATGGCTCCCAGGCACAGACCCACAATGGTTGCGCCCCTGCCATGGGCTTGTCGGAGGACAGTGCTGAGGGCTTCGCCGGTCTCGCGTTCGTCGTCGAACCACGACGGCACCACCACGACGTCGGCCTGTTCCGCCGTCGACGGTCCTTGAACCTCCCCCAACGTGTACCCTTCAGCGGTTTTGACGCTGCCGGCATGGTCCGAGAACAGCACGGTGGTCCAGTCAGCCAATTCTTGACGTGAAACTTCGTCGAACACCATTTGCGGCACAGCCAGGTGGAACATGGTGACGCCGTCGAAGGCATATACCGCAATCTTCACCTGTGATCCTTTTTCCTTTGGCCCGAATCAATCGTATATGGGCATACGTGCCACTGGTGCCCGGTGGCGCGTCGGCGAAAGATGGAATGGAACACCAAGTACACCCAAGCACTCACTCAGGGAGAACACCATGAGCACAACCCGCCGCGCCCTCATCCTGGTGGACGTCCAGCAGCAGTACTTCAGCGGACCACTGGAAATTCAGTACCCGCGCCACCAGGAGTCGCTGCCCATGATCGCCCAGGCAATCGATGCTGCAACCGCCGCCGGCATTCCCATCGCAGCAATCCAGCACAACGAAGGAGAAGGAGCGCCCGTCTTCGCACCGGGAACAGCTGAGTATGAACTGCACCCCGAGGTGGAAGCCCGGAAGGCCGGTTCATGGAAAGTGGTCACCAAGAAGTACGGCTCGGTTTACGCAGGCACCGATGTTGCGGCCTGGCTGCGGGAGCACGACGTCGACACCGTCACCTTGGTGGGTTACATGACCAACAACTGCATTCTGGCTTCTGCGGTTGAAGCAGAATTCCTTGGCTTCAGCACAGAAGTCCTCTCTGATGCCACCGGTGCCATCAACCTCAGCAATGCTGCCGGAACCGCCGATGCGAAGACCGTGCACACCACGTTGATGGCGCTGCTGAACTCCAACTGGGCTGCGGTGGCCTCCACCCGGGCATGGGCAGAGGCCGTCGAGTCAGGGCAGGCTCTGGAAAAGAGCGATTTGGGCAGCTCTGCGGCGTATGCGTCCCAGTAAACCACCGCGGCCAACGTCCCGGTAGTATCGGCAGGGAATCCTAATGACGCCTGGGGGAGTAATAACATGACGGAAGTTCAGGGGCAGCTGTCCTTCACTGATGACATCAGCCGGGACCTCGAATTACAGGAATACGGCCTGGACCCGGCGGAGGATTCCACCCTGCTTCCCAATGCCGCCGTCATGAGTGCCCTGCAGAACCTGGTGCGGCTCGCTACGGAGCTTTGCGGCGCTCCCTTTGGCGTGGTCAACATCATCAGCGCGGAGTACCAGCACCAGATCGGCGCTTGGGGCGTGGACCCGGGTGTCTGCTCGCGTGAGGATTCCATGTGCGCCAAGGTGTTCCTCTCCCGTGAGAGGACAGTGGTGGCGGATGCCTCGCTGGATCCGCGCTTTGCGGACAATCCCTTTGTCACCGGTGAAATAGGGAACGTCCGCTTCTACGCCTCCGTCCCGCTGCAGACGGAATCCGGGTTCGTTCCGGGAACCTTGTGTGTCTTCTCGGATAAGACCAATGAGCTGCGCCCCGAACAGGTGAGCATGTTGGAGGTCCTGGCCAAGCAGGTGGTGGAGTTGCTGGAACTTCAGCACCGCACCGTCCAACTGGACCGCACCTATGCCGAGCTGAAGGACAGCAACGCCAAGCTCGCCGGTTTTGCCGGCCGGGTCAGCCACGATCTCCGTATTCCCCTCACCACCATCCTGGGCTACGTGGAGTTGGTGGAAGATGATCCCGACGTCGAACCCAACAGCACCGCCGCCCGCTACCTGGACCGCATCGGTTCCAGTGGGCGGCGGATGTTGGGCATGCTTGAGGATGTTCTGAGCTACTCCAGGGTGGGTGGCGCGGTTCAGCCCACACAGGTTTCCCTGCGCGAGGTTACCGAAGAAGTTGTCCGTGACTTGGGCATTGAGAACCACAGGATTGTTGAAGTGGAGGACCTGACTCTTCATGCCGACGGCGGACAACTCCGCACACTGCTGCAGAACCTGCTCTCCAATGCCATGAACTACCGCAGTCCTGAGCGGGATCTCCGCGTCCGGATCAGCGGGGTTTCCAACTATCAGGGCGCCACGGTCTTCGTTTCGGACAACGGCAAGGGCATCAGGCCCGAGGACCGCGCCAAAGCCCTGGAACCCTTGGTACGTTTGCGGCGGGAAGGCGACGGCCCGGGTTCCGGACTCGGACTGGCCACCTGCAGCAGCATCGCCAAGGCACACGGGGGCGACCTCACCCTGACGGAAACTCCCGGTGGCGGAACCACCGTGGCGATCAGCTTTCCGGCCGGTCTCTAGCGCACGACGGCGGCGGGTCGCCGTCGTGCGTTGATTCAGCGGGTTGGGGCTACTTCCCCTCGCCGGATCCCTTTGCCTTCTCAGGCTTTTTTTCGCTCTTGCCGTTGCTCTTTTCCTTGGCAATGTCCGGTCCCGGCATCACGGCGGGGGCGGGTGCAGGTTCCAGTGCCGGCGCCGGTACGGGCTCCGGCAGGTTGACTGCCTCCGCGGGCTGGACGCCGGTGTTTCCGGCGTCGGCAGGCTGGGCGTCTGCCGGCACAGCTTCAGCGGGCGCCGGTGCGCTTGGTACCACGGGGACCACCGGCACAGTTGGTTGCGGATCGGCCTGGGAGACGCCGGTGTCTGCCGGCTGCGAGGGGTCGGCGGTGTTGCCTATGGCCGAAAATCCTTGGGAGAGGATCAGCAGTGCGAGGGGAATGGTTACCGCCGCAGCAGCCACCCCTCTTACGGTCTTGGGGCGCCGCCTGCTGAAGTCCCTGAGACTGGTAACTGCTGCCTGCTTCCGGGTGACCGCCCGCAGGGGTGGACGGGAAGGCACGGGGACCAGCAGCGCGGTCCGTCGTCCGGATCGCATTTCTTCGTGGGCCAGCGCCTGTTCAACGTGCTGCGCGGTGGGGCGCTTCGCGGGGTCCATGTCCGTCATGGCTTCGAGCAATTCGCGCAGCGGAGCGGGCAGTTCCAAGGGGACCTGCGGCGCGCGGTGAAGGCGTGCTGATGCCGTTTCAATGGGAGTTCCCGGGTACTCAGCCCTGCCGGTGAGGCATTCGAGGAGCACCAGGCCCAGGGAGTAAATGTCGCTCGCAGGAGTCAGGCCAAGGCCTTGCGCCTGTTCGGGGCTGAGGTATTGGGCGGTCCCCACTGTGAAGCCGGTTGCGGTGAGGCGGTTGTCGTTCATGACCAGTGCCACGCCAAAGTCCGCGAGTTTTACCGACTCCTGGCCCAGTCCGTCGTCGTCGGATACCAAGATGTTGGCCGGTTTGATGTCGCGGTGGATGACGCCGTGTTGGTGAACTTGGGACAGCGCCCCGGCGAGCCGAATCCCGATCCGAGCCGTCTCCGGAACGGTGAGCGGTCCCTCGGTCAACACGGCGCGCAAATCTCGCCCTGCAGCCAGTTCCATGACCAAATACGCGCGTTCTTCATCGTTGCGGGTATCCACGCCGGCGTCGAAGGCGGCCACCAGCCCGGGATGATCAAAGGCGGCCAGGAGCCGCATTTCGTTTTCCTGGCGGGCTCGGAACGACTCGTCGCCTGAACCGGGCAGGAATACTTTGATGGCTACCTCACGGCCAAGCAGCAGGTCCGTCGCTTGGTACACGGCAGACATGGCGCCCCGGCCCAGCAGGGACCCCAACTGGTAGCGGCCGCCAAGCATTTCTGTAGCGTCTGCTTCTGTTACTGCAGTTTCGTCGGAGGTGGGGAGATGGGAGTCCACGGCCTCGTAGTTGTTGCCCACGAATGTCACGTCCTTCAGGCTTACCCGGAGCCACGGACCCAACCACTGTCCCTGCGTCACCAAGTAATGCCGTCAATCAAACTTTCACGATGGCCGCGCGGCCGTCTGCTTCAGCCACGTGCGGCCCAGGCAAGCAGCCCAAACAGCATCATCCGGTTAACCAGATAAGTAATCAGGATACTGATTAAACAGTCGGAAGGGTAATGCGATGTCTCATATCTCCAAGAGTCAGGCGGTCCCGAGCCGGTCCACTGCTGCGCGAAGCCCGCCAGGCGCAACGCCCAGCGACCATTCAGCCACGTCAGTGACGAATCGCTTGAAAGCGTCATACTCGAAGTTTTCAGCATTGTTAACGTAGGAACCCACGCCGTCAATGGCCACCCAAATCCGGATGCAGGCCGCAAAGGGATCCCCTACAACGAAGTCACCTGACGCCACGCCATCCTCAATGAGGGCGGTCAGACGGTTGCGATCCAGGTATTCCTGCCCCAGCAACGCCTCGGTCAGCGCCGGAACGAAGCGGCACAAGTGCCGGGCGTTGAGCCATAGCCGGGTGAGCTCCAGGGTTTCATTGCCTTCGATGCGCGAGACCAGGTGAGCCATCCGCTCGAGGGGAGTTCCGTCGTCGGGAAACAATTCCTCGCGCTCCTCCGATACGGCGCGCACAAATGCTGCGATGACCAGGTCCTCGGCAGCCGGATAGTAGTGGCTGATCAGGCCCGGCCGCACACCAAGGCGGTCGGCGACTGCGCGAAGGGTGATCCTTTCCAGCCCCTCGGTCAGCGCAATGGACGCGGCTTCGGCCAGAATTTCGGCTCGTCGCTCGTCGGGTAACTTCCGGATGCGTTGGGCTACGGGGCTTGACACCATGCCGTTCAGTCTATTGGATTAGTGACCAATAGCTCATTGGTCGTGCGACCAATAGCGTTCACGGACCGGTCTCCCAGCGTTGCGAACCGGACCTTGCCCTGAGAGGAACAGCGTTGTCCCACCCCCACATAACCGATCCGGCCAGTTACCCGGAACCCCTTGCCCACCCCGAAAAACGCGGCATTGAACTCATCGAATCGTCCGAACGCCATGGCCGTGCCCGGGACCTCTTCCCGGTGTGGGCCGCCCCAAACGTCAGCGTCCTCAACTTCACGGTGGGCGCCACGCTGATCCTGCTGGGCATGGAGCTCTGGCAGGCTTTCCTGGTCATCATCGCGGGCAGCCTCCCGTGGATCCTCACTGGCATTGTGGCCACCAGTGGCCCGGCGGCAGGCACCTCCGGCTCCGTCATCACTCGCGCCATCTACGGAATCCGCGGGAACAGGGTGGTTGTCGCCTTCTTTGGCTGGTTCATTTCCGCCGTTTTCCTGGCGCTCAACTGGCTCGCGTCCTCGTTCATGGGCGCAGAGCTCCTGGCGCAGATCGGCTTCACCGATCCCGTCCTCGTGCCGGTGCTCGTCACGATTATTGTTGCCGCCATCACCGTGCTGGTGGCCGTGTTCGGCCACAGCCTGATCCTGCGCAGCTACCCCGTGGTTGCCTCGGTGCTGCTTGCAATCTTCCTGCTGGTCACGGCGTTCATCCTCCCCCACGTGCAGTGGGGCTACACGGCTCCTGCACCGTTGGAGGGTCTGCCGCTATGGTCTGCGATGACCATCGGATTCGCCATCCTCGCTTCCTCTCCCCTGTCCTATTCAAATAGCCCGGACCTGGCGCGCTACCTCCCCAAATCCACCAAGCCTTCGCACATCATCGCGGCCACAGCGCTCGGTGGCGCCCTGCCAGCCATCTTCTTCACATCAGTGGGCGCATTGCTCGCAACAGGGATTGACGCCGCAGCCATGGATCTTGGCATCGAATCGGCGCTTCTGGCCCTGCTCCCGGCCTGGCTCGGACCCATCTTCGTGGTGGGCGTCATCATCAACACCATCGCACTCAATGGCATGACCACCTACACGGCGAGCATGGCGTTCCAGTCCATCGGCGTCCCCATCCGCCGCATCCCCTCGGCAGTGGTAGTTGGAGCGATCGGCACAGCGCTGACCATCTATCTCGTCATGTCCACCAGCCTGCTGGACGCCGTCAACCTGATGCTGCAACTTCTGGTGCTCATTTCCGGGCCCACCATGACCATCTTCGCCACGGACGTCATCCTTCGGCGCAACCGCTACAGCGGCGATGACCTCTTTGACGAGCAGGCCGGCAGCCGCTTCTGGTACTCCGGCGGCTGGCACGTCCCCGGCTTGCTCGCCATCGGCCTTGGCGCAGCCGTGGCCTCCCTGTTCCTCACCAGCTCTGTATGGACCGGCCCTATCGCCGCGGCTATGGGCTTCCTGGACCTCTCGGTGCCGGTGTCCATGGTGGTGACAGCCGGGGTCTACATCGCCTTGACGCGCCTCGCCGCGAAACACCGCCCCACCGCAATCCCCTCCATTGAAGGAGCCCCCGCATGACCACCACCGGAGCCCATCCCCCGCGTTACGGCGGCGCCGCCGGCCAACCCACCGTGGACTCTTGGCAGGAAGGCCCGCACAACCGCTGGACCTTCGCCCACCTTGGTGAAATGCTGCCGACGGCGTCAGTCCCCCGCCACTTCACGTCCGCGCCGGCAGCGGCTACTGAGCGGCTGGCTGCCCTTGCCGTTCCCGGCCTGACTCAGCGCCTTGAGGAAACATACACCGACGCCTTCCTGGTCCTGCACCGCAACAATGTCATTGCGGAGTACTACCGCCCTGGCTTCGGACAGAACGACCTGCATCTGGTCATGAGCATTTCGAAGTCGATGTGTGGCCTGGTGCTGGGGGCGTTGGTGGATTCCGGAGACATCGTCACGTCCGACCGCGTTGTCCACTACGTCCCGGAACTCGCCGGCTCGGTCTACGATGGTCCCACCGTCCAACACGTCCTGGATATGGCTCTCCACCTCAACTACAGCGAGGACTACCTGGATCCGTCCTCCGAAGTGCAGACCCACGACCGCTCTGCCGGCTGGCGCACCCGCCGGGACGGCGACCCCCAGGACACCTACCAGTTCCTCACCACCCTCACAGGTGACGGAACCGTGGGCCGCTTCCAGTACTGTTCCGCGAACACCGACGTGCTCGCCTGGATCATCGAGCGGGTGACCGGGCTCCGCTACTCGGAGGCCCTGTCCAAGTACCTGTGGTCCAAGCTCGACGCCGACCGGGACGCCACCATCACCGTGGATTCCAGCGGCTTCGGCTTCGCTAACGGCGGGGTCTCCTGCACCGCCCGCGACCTGGCGCGGGTGGGCCGGTTGATGCTCGACGGCGGCGAAGGTCCGGCAGGCCGGGTGGCGTCCGAGGGGTGGGTCCGCAGCATACACGCTGGCGGAGACCGCGAAGCCATGGCCGACGCTTCTTTCACCGGCATACACCCCCACGGCTCCTACACCCGTCAGTGGTGGTGCACAGGAAACGAGCGCGGCAACGTGACAGGCATCGGCATCTACGGCCAGTACCTCTGGATCGATCCCGCCACCGATACCGTGGTGGTCCAGCTCTCCACCTGGCCGGAACCGGATAGCGGCCACCTCCACGAACTACAGAATCAGCTGCTCCTCGATGTCAGCCGCTCCCTGGATGAGCCCCTCGCAGCAGACGAATCAGAACCACAAAAGATCACAGCAGAAGAAACAGCACCCGAAACCAAGGAACCCGCCACGTGAGAACCCAGCTTTACACCAACGCCCGCATCTTCACCTCCGATACCCGCCGCTGGGCGGAGGCCATGCTCGTCCAGGATGAGCGGATCCTGTACGTCGGTGACGCCGCCACAGCCGAACGACTTCGTCCGGAGGCCGAGCGGATCAACCTTGAGCGCCGCTTGATGGTGCCCGGTTTTGTTGATGGCCACGCCCACGTGGTCGGCACCGGAGAAGCCCTCAGCCAAGTGAGCCTCTGGGGAGCCAAGTCCGTGGAAGAGATCCAGCAACGAATCACCGCAAGGGCCACCGAACGCCCGGATGCTGAGCGGATCCTGGCTACCGGCTGGCTGCACGGAGCAATTCCGGGCGGCGTGCCGGACGCGGGAATGCTCGATGCCGCGGTCCGCGACAAGCCCGTGTATGCCTTCGCCTATGACTTGCACTCAGCATGGGTGAACACTGCGGCACTGGCCGAACTCGGCATCGATGACCACACGCAGAATCCCCACGGCGGCACCATCAAACGGGACGCAGACGGGCACGCCACCGGTTACATCGACGAGAACGCGTTTTATGACATGGTGATGCCCTTTCTCGACGCCCAAGTGAGCGAGGACGAGCACGAAGCAAGCATCGCCGCTGTCCAACAGGCCTACCGCGAGACCGGCGTGACCACTGCCTGTGACATGGGTTTCAACGAGACCGACCTCGAAGCCTTCAACCGGGCCGATAAAGACGGCACGCTGACCAGCCGCCTCATCGCCTATTGGCGGGTCAACAACGCCGGATCGGCGGAAGAGAACCTCGCCCAGGTCCAGCGGGCGGCCGCGCTCGCCGTCGAACATGTTTCGCCTTTCCTGCGCGTGGTGGGCATCAAAATCATCATTGACGGCACTATCGATGGCTGCACGGCCACGCTTGGAATGCCGTACGCCGATGGTTCCAACGCGGAACCTATCTGGAGCCTTGAGGAACTTGCACCGGTGGTTGCCGCTGCGGACGCTGCTGGTTTGAAAGTTGCCATGCATGCGATCGGCGACGAATCCGTGCGGATTGCCATCGGTGCTGTGGAACGCGCCGTGGCGGAGAACGGCCCCCGCGAACGCCGCCACCGCATTGAGCACCTGGAGCTGGTGGACAGGGCCGACGTCGATCGCCTCGCCGCGCTTGGCATCACGGCCAGCATGCAGCCCGTCCACGCCGATCCGGCCATCAGTGAGAACTGGGCCGGCAAACTGGGTGACGACCGTGTGGATCGGGGCTTCCCGTGGCCGTGGATTACGGCAGCGGGAGCCCGGTTGGCATTCGGCACTGACTCCCCCACCTCCCCGCACGCGCCGCTGCCCAACATGTACGTGGCCACCACCCGGTCTTCGGCCTTGGATCCGTCTGCGGGAACCAACGTTCCCGGCTTCGCCCTGCCGCTGGCCGAATCGATCGAGCACGCCACACGGGACTCGGCGTGGACCTGCGGCGCGGAGCAGGACATCGGACGCCTCGCAGCCGGCCTGTACGCGGACTTCGTAGTGCTGGACACCGACGTGCTCGCTGCAGAAGACCCCGCCTCGCTCCTGAATGCGAAGGTTCTTCAAACAGTGGTGGGCGGCAAAACGGTGTACCAAAGGGATGAGGCCGGCCACGAACAGACCGCGTAGGAAACCACCAAGCCATGCGGCGTTAACCGCAGCAGAACGCCCGACGGCGGCCTCCCGCCGTCGGGCGCTACGTGCTGCGCGGTACCGGTGTTACGTGACGTAGGAAACTGCGGCGCCGCCTGCCCGCAAGGCACAATGGAAGACATGACCCTCACAACTTTCGCCCTCGTCCGCCACGGCCAAACCGATTGGAACGCGGAGCGCAGGTTGCAGGGGGCAACTGACATCCCGCTTAACGACGTCGGCCGCGAACAGGCGCGGGACGCCGTCGCCTTCCTCTCCGGCCAGCAATGGGACACCGTGGTGTCCTCGCCTTTGAGCCGCGCCGCCGAAACCGCGGAGATCATCGCCGAAGGCCTGGGACTCAAGGTGGCCCGGCTGGTTCCCGAACTCACCGAACGCAGCTTCGGTCCCGCCGAGGGACTCCAGGCCGGACCCGACCTGGAGGCACTCCGCATCCCCGGCGGCTTCCGCGGCGGGGAAACAGACGAGGCTGCTGCTGATCGCGGTATTGCTGCCCTGGAGTCGCTGTCTGAAGAGTTTGCCGGCAAGCGCGTCCTGGTGGTGGCCCACGGCACCCTGATCCGGCTGACGCTGAGCCGCGCAATCGGACGCACCTTGGACAGCGTGCAGAACGCGGTACTCAACCTGGCCCACCACCACGTGACCGATGGCTGGCAGCTGGAGTACTTCAACGGCGAGCGCGTCACGGCCGACGTCGAGTCCTGAGCCGCTTTTACCTCCCCCAATTCAAGGACTGCCAGCCCCTGACCGATAGGGTTATCTCGGCTGAGGACCGCTCAGCTTGGAAAAGCAGCACCCGATGGGGGAATAAAGTGAAGAAGTTTGCGTTGCAAAGCGCCGGAGTCTCGGCACTGATCATGATGGCATTGACCGGCTGTGGCGGGTCCACGGGATCAACGGACGCGGCCTCGCCGGAGGCTACTCCTAGCGCGGCCAAGCAGTACACCAATGATGAGCTCATGGCCATGGTCAAGCAGATCAAGAGCCCGTCCGGCAAGGACCTCACCGTTGCTTCCAGCGAAGAGCTGGCACAGGAAAATCCGATGAAGGCACTTTTGAGCATGTTCACTGTGGAACCGGCCGAGTGCAAGGACCTGGGAACGCTGGGTGGTTCTGAAGTCCTTGAGGGCTCGACGACCGCTGCCGGAGCAGATCTTAACGCTGAAACCGGCGTCATGACCATGGTGACCCTGACGTCGGGCGTGGATGCTCAGACGTTGCAGGAAAGCCTGGAAAAGAGCAGTGCCCAGGCAAGCAAGTGCGCAAACATGACGCTGTCCATGTCCGGCCAGTCCATGACCGTTTCCACGGAGAAGTTTGAAGGCATCAGCACTGTGCCCGGAACAGTCGGCTACAAGACTGCAATGTCCACACCCGGCGGCGCCTCGCAGAGCACCTACATTGCCTACGCCATTAAAGACGGCGTCATGATCACCGCTACCGCATCCGGGAAGGGTGCCGAGGCTGCCGGTGTTGCCAACGCCGGCACCATGATGGACCAGGCTGCCGCACTGATCAAGTAGTCAGCACTTCCATATTTTCAGCATCTGCAGGTAAGGGCCGTGATCCTCAGTGAGGTTCACGGCCCTTACTGTGTTCGGCATGCATTCGCTGCTGCGTACAGCGTCGCAGGTTCAGTGTCATGGCGTACAGCGTCGCAGGTTCAACGTCGCGGCGCGGCTTCCAGCACCATGGACGCCATTTCCTTGGCAACGGCAACGGCCTGGGGTTGTGCGTCCAAGTTGGAACTGGCCACTGCGCCGTCGTAGAGGAGGCCTAGCCGCGCGGAGACGTCCTCGGGATGGGAATAGTCTGCGTCCTCACACAAGGACAAGATGGTGCCGGCCAGCCAGTCACGGAAGGTGCGAAGCGCGGTGGACTCAACGCTGCCGGGGCGGGCTTCGGCATTGGCGTTGGCAAAGGGGCAGCCTTTGTAGCCAGGCTCGGCGACGGCTTCCCCCAGTGCCTCAAAGATAGCCAGCAGCTTGTCCACCGGGTTGTCCAGGCCTTGCTGGAACTTGGCGATTCGGTCCCGGCGGCGCTGGTCCCGGCCCGCCAGGTAGGCGGCAATGAGGTCGTCTTTGCCGGAGAAGTTGTAGAAAAGCGAGCCTTTGGCAACCCCCGCTTCTTCTATGACCCTGTCAATCCCCACCGTATGAACGCCCTCGGAATAGAACAAGCGGTCTGCAGCCTCGAGGAGTCGCTGACGGGCAGGAGCCTTGGTGGGGGACATATCAGCAGCATATCAGACAGATCTGTCTAAATATTCTTGACTTTATTGAACAGACCTGTCTAACTAAAACTCTTAGACCACTCTGTTCAAGGAGCCTTCTCTTGACTAGTTCCACCCCCACAAAGTCATCCTTCATTGGGCTCTCCGTAGTCTTCGCAGCATTCTTCTTCGCCGCCGGAGCGCCAACACCCCTGCTCTCATTACGTCAACAGGAGTGGGGCTTTTCGGCCGCAACCCTAAGCATCGCGTTCTCCATGTATGCCATCGGCTTATTGGCTGCGCTCCTCATCGGAGGGTCCTTATCCGACCACTTGGGACGTCGCCCGGTCATGATCATTGCCCTCTACGGCGAACTGCTCTCCATGGCCATCTTCATCCTTGCCCCCAACATCCTTTGGGTGATCGCTGCCCGAGCCCTTCAGGGCCTCGCCACGGGGCTGGCAACCAGCGCCTTCAATGCCGCCATCACTGAACATGCACCGTCCCACCGCAAGAAGCTCGCGGGCGGGCTCACGGGCGCCTCCGTAGCCGGCGGCCTTGGCATAGGGGCGCTGGTGACCGGAGCCGCGGTTCAATTCACCCCTGACGCCAACACGCTGATCTTCGCCATCCTCGCCGCGGTCATGATCATTGCACTGGTTTACGTGAGCTTCACGGCAGAAACAGTCACACCCCGGCCAGGCGCCTTCCGCTCCCTTGTCCCTCGCCTGGGATTACCGGCTTCAATCCGGCCCGAGTTTGCCGCGGGACTACCGATCCACATTGCAGGCTGGATGTTTCCGGCGCTGTTCCTGGGGCTCTCGCCGGCACTACTACGCCTTCAATTCGGGCTGGAAGGCGGACTCATTGCAGGATTCACCGCATTTTTGGGTCCCTTCTCGGCAGCGGCGGCCGGCTTCTACTTCACCCGGCACCCTGCCCGCCACAGCACCCTGGCCGGGGCGGCCCTGATTCTCGCAGGGATCGTTGTTGTGCTGGTGGGAATCAGCACGCCTTGGCTCCCTGCAATCTGGATCGGCGCAGTGCTTGGCGGCATTGGCTTTGGCGGATCTTTCGGTGGCCAGCTTCGCCTGATGACACCCTTGGTTGAACCGCATCAACGAGCCGGGGTGTTTGCCAGCATCTACACTGCCGCCTACCTCGCATTCAGCATCCCGGTGGTCATTGCGGGCTTGCTGGTTCCTGCATGGGGCCTGGTTCCTACACTGGAGGCCTACGCGGCCACTCTCCTGGCATTTGCCGCCCTGGGTGCCGCGATTCAGGGGTTACGGCTTCGAAGGGACGCAGCCGCAGTAAATTAACGAGCTTCCAGCCGCGCCTTCAACTGCTCCGCGTAATCAGGGTAGGCAGCAGCAATCTCTTCCAGGTCAACGGTCTGGGGGAAGTCAATCACAGGCTGGTGTTCGGCCAGATATGACGTTGTTTCCTCAACAACATGCTGTTCGTCGAAGCCATCCAGACCCGCCTCGGCAAGGAAATCCGGGTTGGTGTGCACCAGGGATTCTCCACTTTGGCCTTCCGAGGCCCACCGCACCAAGTATTCGTTCTGATTGACCGGTTCAATGTCGAATGACTTCTCCATGGCAGCAGCCTACGCCGTTAGGAAGCGGGCTCTGAAACGCCACGGGCGGCAACGAATCCCAGCAAGGTTTCGGCTTTGATGCCCAGAAGAGCGGCCGCGAGACTTCCCATCAGTTCGAGCACATACTCACTGGTGGCAGTGCCGGCCAATACATCCATCACCAGCCCGTCTTCCTGGGCAACCAGGGTCCGGGCGATCTTGGCCGGGTCCAGAAGGGGAACGAACTCGCCGGACCGGGTTCCGGCGTCGATTATTTCCAGGTAGACGCGTTCCTGGGCATCGGTGAGCTCTTCCTGGATCCGGCGCTGCTCGGCATCGCGAAGCATGTGGGGCCAGTATTCGTAGAGAATCCGGGAAACGTCGTCGTCCAGCCCGGCAGTAGTGCCGGCACTGATGACCGCGGCGAGCCGCGCCGTCGGGCTCATGTCAGCGTCCACGGCTTCAGCAAGCTTCTCAAGGAATCTTCCGGAGGAGGCCTGCACAGCGGCGGCGATGATCTCAGCGTGGCTGCCGAAGTAGTAGAGCACTGCGTTTGCGGCCATGCCGGCCTCCGCTGCGATGGCGCGGAGCGTGGCACCCTCAGCGCCGTCGCGAGCCGCCACGGCTTGGGCAGCCGCAACGATTTCCTGCCGCCGGACTTCTTTTTTGTCAACCCGTGCCACTGCCGCTCCCCCGTGGATTCCTGAAGTTCCTGTTGACATTGACTCTAGACCGGTATTGAATGGTATTCAAATTTGAATGTGATTCAAATTACTATCCAGATATGACTTACTGATTCAACGAGGAGTCTTCCGTGTCACATCCCGTTTCCCCCACCCCACTCGCGAGCGGCCCCAAACCCAAAAGACCCGGACTGAAGGACCCGGCCCCTGAGGCAACATCGAAGGAAGCAACATCAAAGGTCCCAACACCAAAGGACCCAACGCCAGAGGACCCGAGGTCCAAAGGCTTAAAGGCCGACTCAATCGGCATTGGCCCCACTGTCGCCCTCGGCCTGGCAGCCGTAGCACCCGCCTACAGCCTGGCCGTGACGCTCGGCTTCGTGGTCCTGGCCGTGGGATCAAGCACGCCCGCAGCATTCCTCCTGGGATTCGTCCCCATCCTGTTTACCGCCCTGGCCTTCAGGGACCTCAATAAGGAGATGCCCGATTGCGGCGGCGTTTTCGTCTGGATCACCCGAGTCTTCGGACCCGCAGCCGGCTGGTTCCTGGGCGGCTGGGTGCCGCAGATAGCAACCTTCATTGCGGGCGCCGCCGTTGCCCAGGTTGCCACTACGTATCTGCTCACCTTCTGCGGCTTGGCATCCATCGCCGCAGAGCCCCTTGCCGTAGCTGCCATTGCCTGCGGGCTGATCGGCCTGAGCGGATGGATCGCGGCGAGGGGAATCGAACTCTCCGCCTGGGTTCAGTACGCGCTGATTGGCCTCCAGTTGGTGGCACTCGGCGGCTTCTGCGTGGCTGCCTTCACCGCGATGGCCTCAGGCAACGCCGCGGAAGGAGCCGAGCAGCCAGGCCCGGAGTGGTTCAACCCCTTTGCATCCGGCGATATGTCCGGCCTGGTGTCCGGCGTCATCCTCTGCTTGTTCATTTACTGGGGCTGGGATGCGCTGATAGCGGTGAACGAGGAAACCACGGACCGCAAGGGCACGCCCGGCAAGGCTGTAGTGATCACTACCGTCATCCTGCTGTTCTTCTACGTGGTGACGGCCACAGCCGCCGTCGGATTTGCCGGAACCGCAAGCATCACCGATCCGGAAACCGTCTCCGATGTCCTCTCGGTCCTCGGTCCGCAAGCGACGGGAAGTATTTTTGGCCAGGTCATCGTTCTTGCAGTGGGCTTATCTGCATTGGCAGCACTGTTGACGGTAGCCGTCAGCACACCGCGGACATGGCTCAGCATGGGCACATACGGCGCCCTTCCCAAAGCGACCACAAGGATGCACGCCAAGCGGGGAACGCCCACCACTTCCATCATCTGGTGGGCTGTTATCACCATGGTGATTACCTTGGGGTTGACGGCAATCAGCGCCGATTTCATCGGCCTGGCAATCCTGTCGGTGGGACTGATGATCGCCGCTTACTACGCGGCCACAGCCCTGGCCTCGGTGGTGTACTTCGCACCGCTGATGCGCACCTCTGCATCCGCGTTGATCCTGAAGGGCATCCTCCCCGGCCTCGGAGCACTCCTGATGATCGGAGCGTTCGCGTACAGCGCCGTGGACATGCTTTCCCCGGAGTACGCGGGACTATCCTGGCTGGGCATCGGCTCGGTGTTCTGGATCGGGATCGGCGCGCTGTGCTTGGGCTTGCTGGTTACCGCAATCCTGAGGAGCCGGCTGCGCCGCTTCTTTTCCGGGGAAGCCATCCCCCGCGGAAACGTCACCACCCGCAACCAACTTTCAACCATTCTCAGCAACGAAACTCTCAGCAACGGAACCGAGGCATAAATGCGCATCCTGTCCATCGCAGCAATTCAGACCACCCCCGTCCCCCACGATCTCGAGGCCACGTGGGCGCGCTTCGAAGCGCAGGCCGAGTCAGCCAGGAAGCTCGGCCCCGACGTGGACGTCATTGTGGTTCCGGAACTGCTGCTCTCCGCACCGGGCGAATTCCTGCTCCCGGATCCGGACGGTGAAAGCCGTTCCGCCGCGCCCATTCCCAGCCCGCTCACGGACCGCATCTCCGCGCTCGCCCGCAGGCTCAACGTATGGCTTGTACCCGGATCGCTGCTTGAAACGGAGAACGGAAACACCTACAACACCGCAATCGCCGTCTCCCCGCAAGGCGAGATCGTGGCACGCTACCGCAAGCTCTTCCCTTGGCGTCCGTTCGAGACCACCACGCCCGGAGATTCCTTCGTGACGTTCGACATCCCCGGGTGCGGACGCATCGGCCTTGCCATCTGCTTCGACGGCAGCTTCCCCGAGGTAGCGCGCCAGCTGGCGTGGTTGGGCGCTGAGGTCATCATCCAGCCCACACTCACCACCACCCGGGACCGGGCCATGGAGATCGTCATGTCCCAGGCAAACGCCTTCGCCAACCAGGTTTATGTGGTGAACGTCAACGGAGCCTCGCCGTGCGGGGTTGGCGAGAGCGTGATCGTGGACCCTGAGGGCACCATCATGCAGCAGGCACGTGGCGGGGAAGAGATTCTGTTCGCAGTAATGGATCTGGACCGTGTCACCCAACTCCGCCGTTACGGTACGCATGGCATCAACCGTCCATGGGCGCAGTTGAGGGACCAGGAGGGCACGCTGGCCTTCCCGATGTTCGGCGGCGCGCATTTCCAGTCACCGGAGTGGAGCCGGACCAGCACCGCCGGCCAGCGCAGCGGAGCCGCCTCCGCATAGTCTCCACAGCTTTAGCCAAAGAACCGCGCGAATAACTGAAGAAGCGCACGACGGCGAGTACTCGCCGTCGTGCGCTTCTTCAGTAAATTGCGGCTGCTAGACCTCCGGGCGCCGCTCGACAACCGTGTGGGGATCGCCGCGCCGTTCAACCACGGTGCGTCGGGTCCGGTTGGACATGGCAATGGAGATAATGAGGCCGATGATGCCGACCCCGATCAGAATGTAGCCGACCAGGACTTGGTCGAGGAAGGGGATGATTCCGGGGGCGAGCGCGAAAGCCAGAATAGCTCCAATGGCAATCAGTGCAATGGAAGAACCAATTCTCATAACGTGCTCCTCATGTTTTTTCGGCGTAGTCAGGGTCTACGCCGAATCTGTGTCATCAGGATACTTACGATCCGCGACTCGGGCCAGTCATCGCCGCGCCGGGTTGGTCAGCGTTTTTCAGTGACCGTAGCGTTCGGCCACCCGCCTGATCGCATCCTCGGGAGTCGGAGCGGGACCGAATACCTGCTCCTGGCGGGTGATGTCCGCCACGTATTTTCCGGTCTCGAACCACGCCACCATGCTTGCCATATCGCCCACCAAAGGAAGGACCTTCGCGGTGACTTTTCCGAGGGCGGCAATGGCCCCGGCAGGTACGGACATCACCTTGATCTCCTTGCCGGCACGTCGGCCTGCCACTACCGCAGCCTCATGCATACTCACCGACCGGCTCCACCCGATGTCGATTCGTTCGCCCTCAACAATGTCCGCATCCACAGCCTCCGCCAGGTAAGCGGCAACGTCACTGGCCAGGACGAACGTGAGCCGGGCGTCCTTGGACCCGAGCCATACGAAGCGTCCCTTGGCGAAGGGATCACCACCCATACCCACCGCTTGATCAAAGAAGGCGCCGGGCCTGAGGGCCACGAAGGGAACGCCGAGCTCCTCAAATTTGTCCTCGGCCAGCTTCTTGTTCCAGAAATGCGGTATCTGCGGAGTCTGGTCACTTGTAACGATGCTGATCAGCACAAAGCGGGGCACCCCGGCGTGCTTGGCCGCGACAGCCAGATTGCTGTTGCCGAAGGTGTCAATCGCTTTGGCGTTCTTGTCATTGCGCGTATAGCCGGCCGCCGTGGATATCACCGCCGAAACGCCTGTCATCGCAGCAATCAAGGAGGCAGCATCCAGCATGTCTCCTCGGGCTATTTCCACACCCTTGGTCTCAAGTTTGGTGGCATTGGACTTGGGCCTCACCAAGGCACGGACTTTCTTGCCGCGTTTGAGAAGCTCGTCCACAACTTGGCCACCCAAGAACCCTGTAGCGCCAACAACAAGAACGGGCAGGTCTTCGGCCACGGTTTCTCCTCACTGGTTTGATCCTAGGGTCAGTGGTAGCACGCAACATAGGCCGGCCGATAGAGGGCATTCGGGTACGACTCTGGCGACGAGTTCAGGTTCGGACTGCACCTGATCCTCGACGGCCGCGCACGTTTGAGAACCGGCTCCGAATAAAAGCCCTCCCGCGGGGTGGCGCGAGTCCCATTGGAGGCACTCACGCCAACGGGGTACGGTCGGGCATAGTTGACATCACCGAGAGAGGGAGTTTGATTCATGGCCAGGATCGAGGACTATGCCATCATCGGTGACCTTAATACCGCCGCTTTGGTAGGGCGCAGCGGCTCGATCGACTGGATGTGCCTGCCGCGCTTCGATTCCCCGGCCTGTTTCGCCGCACTGCTGCATAACCCCGACGCCGGCCGCTGGCTCCTCGCGCCCGCCGGCACACCGGAGGGGGCAAACTGCACACGACGCCAGTACCGCGAGGACACGCTGATCCTGGAAACGGAATGGGAAGTTGACGGCGGCTCGGTCCGGGTCATCGATTTCATGCCAGTCCGGGACGACGCCGTGGACCTGGTGCGGATCGTCGAAGGGCTGTCCGGCGAGGTAACCATGGAGATGGAGCTGGTTCTGCGCTTCGACTACGGGCGGGTGGTGCCTTGGGTCCGGCACAGCGAACACGGCATCAGCGCTGTTGCGGGCCCCGACTCGGCGTACCTCACCACCCCGGTTACCTTGGAGGGCCGGGACAAGCGCACCCTCAGCGAATTCACCGTCCGAGCCGGCGAGCGAGTTCCGTTCGTACTGCGCTGGGCGCCAAGCCACGAGAGGGAGCCCCGGCGGATCGACCCCTTCCGGGCAGTTTCGGTCACGGAGAAGTTCTGGCTGGAATGGATCGGCCGCAGCGAGATGACCGGCAAATACAAGGAGCCGGTGGAGCGGTCCCTGATCACCCTCAAAGCCCTGACATATGCACCTACCGGTGGCATTGTGGCCGCCGCAACTACGTCCTTGCCGGAGCAATTGGGCGGCCCACGCAACTGGGACTACCGCTACTGCTGGCTGCGCGACGCCACGCTGACCCTGCAGTCGTTACTGGCAGCGGGCTACACGGAGGAAGCGGCAGCGTGGAGGGATTGGCTGCTGCGCGCTATCGCCGGCGACCCGTCCGAGCTTCAGATTGTGTACGGGCTCGACGGCGCCAGGAGGCTCCCGGAGGCGGACATTCCATGGCTGGCCGGTTACGAAGGTTCACAACCCGTCCGGACCGGGAACGCCGCTGCCCCGCAGCTCCAGTTGGATGTATGGGGCGAGGTGCTGGATGGTCTTTCCCTGACCCGGGCGGCTTCACCCGACGCCACGGCGGACAATTCCTGGGATATCCAGGTGGCATTGATGGAGTATCTGGAGGGTGCGTGGGACCAGCCTGACAACGGGCTCTGGGAGATGCGGGGCCCGCGCCGGCACTTCACCCATTCCAAAGTCATGGCGTGGGTGGCTGCGGACCGCATGGTCAAAGCCGTCCGGACATCCGGCTTGCCGGGTCCTGCTGACAGGTGGGCGGCACTTCGCAACGAGATCCACGCAGATGTCATGACCAAGGGATTCGACGAGAAACTCAACACGTTCGTCCAGTCCTACGGAAGTACGGAATTGGACGCAAGCCTGCTTTTGATTCCACGGGTAGGCTTCCTGCCGCACCGGCATCCCCGGGTGGCCGGAACTGTGGAGGCCATCCAGAAGGGACTTACCGACGACGGCCTGGTCCTGCGGTACCGCACCCAGTCCGGTCACGACGGACTTCCGGGCGATGAGGGCGTCTTCCTGGCATGCTCGTTCTGGCTGGTGGATGCACTGCTGGGAATTGGTCGTTCCGACGAGGCGACCGAGCTATTTGAGCGGCTGCTCAGCCTTCGCAACGATGTTGGGCTGCTCAGCGAAGAGTGGGATCCACGGACGCAGCGGCACCTTGGCAACACTCCGCAGGCCTTCAGCCATTTCCCGCTGATTCACAGCGCCCTGCAACTTCACCAGGGCGAAGCCCACAGCAGTGACACGCCGCTCCACAAACCCAAGCATCCATCCCGGGCCAGCGGCTCTACCCTTCGGAATGATCCTCGCCTTCAGTAGCGGTGGTCTCGCCCTTGTGGCTCGCTTCTTCCAGATGGAGGTCCAGCTTGCGTTCGGCTTCCCGCCGACGCTGGCCGACGGTCCGCATCTGCTGCGTAGTGGGGTCTCCCCGATCTTCCCACGCTGCGCTACCTTCTGCTGCGGCCTCTGCGGGCTGCACGTGCTCTTGTTCGCCCATATGACAATGGTCCCATCACCAGCTGGTCAGCGATAGCTATGGCCCGCCGTTGCGAGGCCCGCTCTGCGCCCACATACGAGCTTTTGGGGCGCAGAGCGGGCCTCACAACATGCGTTTAGCGCTTGTCTTGTTTAGCGCTTGTCTTGTTTAGCGCTTGTCTTGGTCGACGCCGGTTCCCTCGGTTTCGATCCTTTCCTTACGGACTTCCTCGTCAACCTGGACGTCATCAGTGACTGTGTCCTTTTCCAGGCGTACACGCTCCACCGGAACGGTCTCCTTATCCACCACGGGGCGCTCTTCGTGGAGGGTTACCTCGTGTTCACTTTCCGTCAGATCCGGACCTGACATGGCGTCGCCCGCGTTGGCGTCCGTGATGGGCTCCCGCTCCAAGCGGACTTCCTCACGCTGCACCGGAACGGTGGTGGTGACGTTTTCGGTAGTGATGTACTTACGCAAGCGGGCCTGGCCGGTGGCCTGCTTCTCCGTGCCAACGTTCAGCCGCTCTTCCGAGCGCGTCATGGCGTCGTCTCTGCGGCTGGTGTCTGTATCGCGGTTGTAGTCGGCATCACGGGTGTAGTTGGCGTCGGTGTCCACTCCGTCCCTGGTGCCGGTGGTTCCTGCCGTGCCCGTGGTGGTGCGGGCGTAATCGTCGTGTCCACTGAAACCGCGTTCACCTGCGAGCCCGTAGTGGTTGTAGAGGCGGCTCTCCTCGCCCGGATCCAGGTGCCCGTCTTCCGCAACGCGGGGAGCGTCCTTGATGTGGTCCTTGCTGAAGGGCACCACCACGTCGTCACCCTCCACATTTGCGTCCTGGAGCGGGATGAATGACTCCGAGCTGCCAAAGAGTCCGGTTTTGACGGTCACCCACGTGGGCTCGCCCGTGTCATCGTCGGTGTAGAACGTGCCAATGGAGCCGACCTTGTCACCTTCAGTGGTTCGGACGTTTCCGTTGAGTCCCATCAAACGGTCAATGTTTTCCCTCGCGAGCATGATGTCTCCTTGGAATGCGGTTCTCTTATATGGGTTGCCAAGCGGGCTGCATCACCAGGCATGGTTTCCGAACGCCGGACGGGGAAAAAGTTCAACCCGCCGACTTTAAGGAACAGCAATACCATAAGCATGCTTACTGTTTGCTTGGCAAGCCCCAATTTGTGAACACGTGGCGCCAGGCGGCCCGGCTAGGGAACCCGCCACCAAGAAGCCCGCACCGACGAGCGGTTAAGAAACCGCGACGGCGAGCGGCCGGGAACCCTCGACGGCGAGCGGTGAACAAGCGCGCGACGGCGACCTTCCGCCGTCGTGCGCTTCTTGCCGACTCTCCAGAAGCTTGGGCGGGCGGCCCGTCCCCGGTAGCGTGAGCCGGAGACAGGTTGCGGCCCCGCCGTGAGCGGACGATCCCCAAGGAGTTGCTGCATGAGCAGATCCCACCGAGCGTCACAGCATGAACCGGACACCGCCGTCGAACTCAATCCTTTGTTCAGCAGGCCGGGCGAGTCCACCATTTTTCCGCGCTTCACCCTGCCGGATGGCGAATCCCTGCCGGCCACGGCCTACCAGGTTGTCCACGATGAAGCGATGCTGGACGGAAATTCGCGGTTGAACCTGGCCACCTTTGTGGGGACGTGGATGGAGACGGAAGCCTCCAAGCTCTATGCCGAGACGTTCGACAAGAACATGATCGATAAGGACGAGTACCCTCAAACGGCCCTCATAGAAACCCGCTGCTGGCGGATGCTGGCAGACCTGTGGAATGCACCGGATTCCGCGAAGAGCATCGGAACCTCCACCATCGGATCCTCCGAGGCCTGCATGTTGGGCGGCTTGGCGTTGAAGCGGCGCTGGCAAAATGAGCGGCGGGCTGCCGGGAAATCCACCGAAAAACCCAACCTCATCCTCAGCTCTGCCGTCCAGGTCTGCTGGGAAAAGTTTTGCAATTACTGGGATGTGGAGCCTCGCTTTGTCCCGGTTTCAACCGAGCACCCCACTCTGGACGGCCATGACCTGGACCAGTATGTGGACGAGAACACGATCGGCGTGGTGGCCATCCTGGGCGTCACCTACACGGGCAAGTACGAGCCTGTGGAGCTCATCTCAGAAGCCTTGGACGAGATCCAGGCACGTCGCGGACTTGATATTCCCATCCATGTAGACGGGGCTTCAGGAGCTATGGTGGCGCCGTTCCTGCAACCGGAAACGGTATGGGATTTCCGGCTTCCCCGCGTGGCCTCAATCAATACTTCGGGCCATAAATACGGGCTCGTGTACCCCGGCCTCGGATGGGTCCTATGGCGGGATGCAGAAGCACTGCCTGCGGACTTGATCTTCCATGTCAGCTACCTCGGCGGGGACATGCCAACGTTTGCCCTGAACTTCTCCCGGCCCGGCGCTCAGGTGTTGCTGCAGTATTACCTCTTCCTTCGCCTTGGCTTTGCCGGCTACCGGACCGTCCAAGCGACGTCCCGGGATGTGGCGCTTTACCTCTCCAGCGAGATCGGGGCCATGGATGCCTTCACCTTATGGAGCGACGGGTCCGACATTCCGGTGTTCGCTTGGCAACTCACCGACGGACACACCAGGAACTGGAATCTGCACCACCTCTCGGAGCGGCTCAGAATGAACGGTTGGCTGGTTCCGGCGTACCCACTGCCTGAGGGATTGAGTGAGGTCACCGTCCAGAGGATCGTGGTCCGCAACGGTTTCACCCGCGACCTCGCCTCCAGCTTCCTGGCCGACCTCAAGAAGGAAGTTCACTACCTCGACAGCCTGACCGCACCCATGCCCACAGACAAGCAGTCGGAAGGTTTCCACCACTGACTCTTTGGAAGGAAAATTCCCTATGTGCCGTCTCTTCGGGCTCCACGCCGGTCCACAGCCGGTTCGCGCCACATTCTGGTTGTTGGACGCCCCGGACAGCCTCTCCGTGCAGAGCCGGCGGGAGCCCGACGGCGCCGGAATCGGCACCTTTGATACTGACGGTAAAGCTCACGTAGCCAAACAGCCTTTGGCCGCGTGGGAGGACCACGCATTTGCCCGTGAAGCGAGGGACTTGTTGAGCACAACGTTCCTCGCCCATGTGCGGTACGCCAGCACCGGCGCGCTCACCCTGGTCAACACGCACCCTTTTGAACAGGACGGGCGGCTGTTCGCGCACAACGGCGTCCTTCACGGCTTGGAGCACCTCGATCAGCGCCTCGAGGAGTTCGGGGTGATGGACCTCGTGCTGGGACAGTCCGACAGTGAGCGCCTCTTCGCACTGATCACTGCTGAAACGCGCAAGGCCGGAGGAGACGTGGGGGCCGGGATCGTGGAGGCGATCACTTGGGTGGCCAGGGAACTCCCCGTGTTCAGCCTGAACTTCATTCTGTCCACGGCCACCGACATGTGGGCGCTGAGATATCCGGCTACCCATGAGCTTTACGTGCTGGAAAGGCACGCGGCCATCACGTCCGCCCCGCTGGACGCTCGAAGTTACAGGATCCGGTCAAAGAGTACCGAGCTCTCCCATTCCCCGCATGTTCTCTTCGCTACTGAACCCATGGATCCCGGTCCGGGCTGGCGTCCCATGGCATCCGGCGAGCTGGTACACGTCGGGCCGGATCTTGCCGTGACGTCCACTACGCCCTTCCCGAATGCCCCCGCACGGCTGCTCACCCTCGCCGATCTTGAACCCACGGCGGCCGCGTCGCAGCGCCCCTGACGGTCGCCTTACCAGTCCGCACCTCATCCGCACTCAACAGCAGAAACGCACGACGGCGACCTCCCGCCGTCGTTCGCTTCTTGCCTTTCCTGGTGGTTGGGGACAGCAGCCAGGGTCAGGCCTGTGGCAAGGCGGGAACCGGCTGCCTGAGGGCGACAGCCGTCGCAAGCGCACCACTTGCCAGGAGGGGCCCCGCATCAGTCAGCGCATTGATGCCACAGTTTAGTAAGCATCCTTGCTTTCTTGCCGGGCGCGGTGTTTTGCTTGATTAAGCACAGTTCAGGCACCCGGCGAAGGAGCTGACATGGCATATGAAAATGGCGCAGGATCGAGCACCCCTCAAGGTCGCAGGAACGATGTTGTCCAAGCAGAAAAGGAAAGGTTTGGCGGCATCAAGTGGGGTTCGGCCTTCTTTGGCTGGCTAACGGCCATCGGCATGACCGTCCTGCTCAGCGCTTTGGCCACGGCCATCGGCGTAGGCGTGGGAGCGGCGAACCCATCCGGCGCGGAGCAAGCCGCCGAGCAGGCCCAGCAGAATGTTGAAACCTTGGGCATTGTGAGCGGAATCGTGCTCGCAGTCGTCTTATTCGTTGCTTACTACTGCGGAGGGTACGTCGCTGGCCGCATGGCCCGTTTCGACGGCGTGAAGCAAGGGCTCGCCGTCTGGATCTGGGGCATCATTATCGCCATAGTCGTGGCTGTTCTCGCTGCTGTGGCCGGTAGCCAGTTCAACATCCTGGGCAACCTCAATGGCGCCCCGCAGATACCCGTGGACGGAAGCCTTATGACCACCAGCGGCATCATTGGACTCGTCATCGCCCTGATCGTGCCCCTCATTGGTGCCATCGTGGGAGGCAAAGCCGGCATGCGCTTCCACCGCAAGGTGGACCAAGCGGGCGTCGACCACCAATCCGGGCTCGTCAGCTAGGCCCCCCAGACGGGTCAGGCCAGCGTGCGGGGCTGGATTACTCCTGCCGGAGCTCTCGGGTTCGGCTCGGGTTTTCCACATAGCGTCGATAGGGGCTGATATCTGGAGGGCCTTCCTGACAGGGTTGAGTTATGGAAGGCACAGGGCAGATCTTGGCGCGGCGGGCAGGTTCGCCCGGCGCTAATACCGTGCCCGGGGGTGTCACACCCGCCTCCCTGGACGCGCCTCCCCGACCATCAGCGCGCACGTGCCCGACGGCGGCAGGAACCAATGCGGGACTTTCGCCGAGCACGGGGCTTCTTCTCGGACTTGAGTCATTGCCGAAGGGTAGGAAATCCGGGTCGGAGGGCAAGCCTGGGGCGTTATCCTTGGCTTTGTTCGAGCAGCCACGCGAGCCCGCGGAGTCCAAGCGGCAGCCCTTCCCCGAGCCCTTATCCACCACCCCTGGATCCACGCCTACCACCGGGGCAGAGTCGCCAAGCAACTGCACCATATCCACGGCCGCCGCGGGGGCAGAGGCATCATCGGGGTTCGCGCACTCTGGTGAGCCCATATTGGAAGCCGCACTTCTTGAGGGTGCTACGGCCATGGATGCATTGCGATCAATGGCCGTCGATGAGGTGCGGTTGTTGGGGTTTGTTGAGGCTGCTGATTTTGCGGGCAGGGTTGAGGAGATCTCCCGGAGCGTGGAGTTCTTGCAGATTGTTGCCGCGCAGGCGGTGGAACGGGCGCGGAAAGAAGCACAACAAGCCGGTGCAGGGCGGACGTCGCCCACTGGAGCAGCGGAAGCTATGCAGGAGTGGCGGACGGGCTGGACTGACCCGGTGCCGGGAACCGACACGGCGTCAGTTTCCAACATGGACGGCGACCGTTCCACCGACGCAGCACAGCTCTTGGGCGACACAGCTGTGCCCGTGGACGGCGACCGTTCCACCACGGGCACAGGGACAGGCTCAGCGGAAGGGGGTCCCGGGTCCGCGGCCAGCGTTCTGGATGATGGGTACCGGGACGCGGCGCAGTTCCTTCGGGCACGGTTGCGGATCGGGATCAGTGAGGCACGGCGCCGGCTCACCCTCGCCCCCAACGTCCTCCCCCAGGCAGGGATGACCGGCCAAGAGATCCCGGCCCGCCGCGAAACCCTAGCCCAGGCAGTCGGATCCGGGATGGTGCCTTCCCGGTCGGCGACGATCATCAGCACCGCCCTGGACAAAGTCCGGCACCTGACCGATCAGGACACCATCACCCGGATGGAACACTCCCTGACCACCACCGCGGTGGAAACCGACCCGGACTTCGTCACCACCATGACCAAACGCTGGATCGACTCCATCGACCAGAACGGCCCCGAACCTTCCGAAGAACTCCTCCGCCAACACCAAGGCGCGTTCCTACGCAAACGACGCCGCTACGGCCTGCACCACATCGAAATCTTCGCCACCGACGAACAATACGAAACCCTCACCACCGTCATGAACACCGCCACCAACCCCCGACTCACCACCAACGACACCAACACCGACACCGGCAGCGGCACCGAAGCCGGCGGCGTGGGACCCGGTGTTGGCGCGGAAGCCGGCGGAGTGGGACCCGGTGCTGGTCCTGACCTGGACCGCCGCTCCCGGGCCCAGACCCCACATCGACCCCCACCAAACACCACGCCGCAACCACCACCACACACCCCAACGAACATAAACACGCACAACACAAACACGCGGGAAACAGTGGATCCGTCCGACAGGGGGACCATCCGATGAGGAGAGTGTGCACCCTTCCGGCGGGTTGGGCCGTGGCCCTTTGTAGCACAGCGGTTGACCACGAAGGTGGCGGCAAGGGGGACGCCGCCTGATTCGCGGGGTGATGCGGAGGCTGGCAGCGAGATGGGAGGTGTGGTGGCCCCCTCGCGACGCTGCAGCGCACACACACTGACCATAGGGCCGTCCACAGCCCCGCCTGGCCACAGAGCCGACCGCGGTGCCCCCACTCGGCCAAGGGGCGCGTTCGCTCCCCGCGGCCTGACTTAGCGCGAGGTCGGCCAGCCTGTGTACGACTCCGCAAGATAGGCCTTGGCGTGCTCGGACGTGACCACGGAGTGAAGCTCACCAAGCTGACGGGCCCGGTCGAAATCGTCGGCGCCTGGCACCGTGTGCAGCATGGAGGTCATCCAGTAGGAGAAGTGCTGGGCCTTCCAGACGCGATCCAGAGCGCGGTCGCTGTAAGAGTCGAGCAGCGCAGTGGAGCCGTTGGAGTAGAAGGAATCCAGGCCTTCGAAGAGCACCTTGACGTCGTGAATGGCCAGGTTGAGGCCCTTGGCACCGGTGGGCGGGACTGTGTGGGCAGCATCGCCGGCGAGGAAGAGGTTGCCGTGACGCATTGGGGTGTGCACGAAGCTACGGAACGGCAGGACCATCTTTTCCAGGACGGGCCCTTCTTTGAGCTCGAACCCATTCCCGTTGACGCGCTTACGGAACTCGGTCCAGATGCGCTCGTCGTCCCAGTCAGCCACGTTCTCTTTGGGGTCGCACTGGAAGTACATGCGTTGAACGGTTTCGGTGCGCTGGCTGATCAGGGCGAATCCGTTTTCGGAGTTGGCGTAGATGAGTTCGTCGGCACTACGCGGTGCCTCCGCGAGAATTCCGAACCATGCGAACGGGTACTCGTGGAAGTACCATTTGCGGCTGGCTTCGGGGATCTGGAAGCGGCAGTGACTGCGCGAGCCATCGGCACCCACCAGGAAATCGGCTTGAATTTCGAATTCCTGGCCGTCGGCGTCAGTGAACCAGACTTTCGGTTTGCCTTCGAGGTCGTGCACGGTGGTGTCCGTGACGCTGTACCGGACGTCGCCGCCGTCGGCCTCCCGCTTTGCGGCGAGGTCGGCGAAAACGTCTGTCTGCGGGTACAGCCACACCGATTCACCCACAAGCTCCTTGAAGTTGATGCGGTGGCTCTCGCCGTTGAACCGCAATTCGATTCCGTCGTGTCGGTCGCCTTCGCGCAGCACGCGGTCAGAGACGCCGGAATCCACCAGCAGGTTCACGGTGCCGTGCTCCAGGATTCCTGCACGGACTGTTTCCTGGATTTCCTTGCGGCTGCGGATTTCCACCACCACGGACTCGATGCCCTGCTTTGCCAGAAGATGGGAGAGCATCAGACCGGCAGGGCCTCCGCCCATGATGGCAACTTGGGTGGTAATCGGTGTACGTGCCATGGTTTTCCTCGCTTCGTTGCGGACCCCGGCTTGCTCTGCAGCGGGATGAATCTGATTCAGTGTGACCCGCAAGGAGTGACTGGCGTTACAAGGATTCCGTTCAACGGAAGCAAATATCTAGTCGCCGAGTTGGCGTCCGATCCCCCGGGCTGCTGTTTGCAGCGCAGGCACCAGCGCTTGCAACCGCATCTCAGCCAGTGGCACAACCACTCCGAGCGCCGCCACTGTGCGCCGCTTGCTGTTCATCACCGGCACGGCAATCCCCCATGTGTCCGGATCCACCACTCCAGCCAGTTGAACGTACCCTTGCTGGGCCGCTTCGGTCAGAAGGTGACGCACGACGCCGGCACTCACCTTTCCGGTCGGATCTTCGAATTGCTCAAGGTACTCAGCCTGCAGCTCACGCGACTGGTGTGACATCAATGCCAGTCCTGCCGAGGAAATGTGGACGGGCATCCGCCCGGCGATCCGCGCACGGTTAGCCACTGATCCGCGCCGGGAAAGCCGCTCCACGAAGAGCGCTTCCCATCCGTCAAGCACAGCCAGGTTCACATTCTGGTTGAGGACCTGCTGTATGTCCTCCATGAAAGGCATGGCCGCCTGCCGAAGTGCCAGGGTGGGCGAATTCCGGTTGACGAGTTCCCATAAGCGCAGTCCCAAGCGGACAGTACCGCCCACGCCAAGATCCAGGAGGCCATGCTCGGAGAGCTGGCGGACCAGGCGATGGGCCGATGACAACGGAATTCCGGAGCGATCAGCGAGCTCAGTCAACTGCAGCGAGGTCACTCCTTCCGGAAAGGCCTCAATGACCCGCACAACACGGTCCACCACAGAATCACCTGATGCCGAGTTGGCCATGGTGTGCTCCCTTGCTATCTGGTCGCCGCGCGGTAGGCGCCTAGTCACCGCCGATGATCTTCCATTCAATGGTAGAACGTGTGCCAGGCAACACGAAGCGGTGATACAACTCTCATAACCGACCGAACGTTCCGTGTTCGGGCTCGACTACAGAGAAGTACCGAGGACGCTATGCCAACGATGTCATCTGCCCGCCGCTCCCAATGGCCAGTTTGGCTTTGCTGGTTGGCTATGGTGCTGGACGGATTCGACCTCGTGGTTCTGGGCACCGTCATCCCAACACTCATCAAGACCGGTGAGTTGGGCTTTGACGCTTTCGGGGCCACCTTCGCCGCCACCATTTCCTTGGTAGGCGTGGGCCTCGGCGCCCTGTTCATCGCGCCGCTCTCAGACAAGTTCGGACGCCGCAGACTCCTGATGGCCTGCGTGGCGAGCTTCTCGCTGTTCACTATCGGAGTTGCCTTCGCCCCGAACGTCGCAGTCTTCTCCCTGCTCCGCATGTTGGCCGGGCTCGGCTTGGGCGCCTGCCTTCCGGCAGCTTTGGCCTACATCAACGATTACGCCCCCGCCGGATCCGCCGGCAAGTCCACCACCCGGACCATGACCGGCTACCACGTTGGCGCTGTAGCAACGGCACTCCTGGCAATTTTCATCGTCCCAAACTGGCGACTCATGTTCATCATTGGCGGCCTTGCCGGTCTGGCACTCCTGCCCTTCCTCTGGGCCAAGCTGCCCGAATCGCTCCCGGCAGCAGCCTCCGCAAGGGTTGGCTCGGAAGATGTCACCAAGCAAAAGGCGAGCGAACACGCGAACGCAACAACCGCCGTCGAGCATTCAACCAGCGCCAAACAAAAGACAGGCTTCCGCGACCTCTTGCAGAAGCCGTACCCCATGGTCGCCGTGGGCATTGGTATTGCCTCGTTCATGGGGTTGCTGCTGGTGTACGGCCTGAACACGTGGCTGCCGCAACTGATGGCCGCTGCCGGATACCCGGTAAGCACCGGACTTACGCTGCTGCTGGTCCTGAACCTCGGCGCTGTAGCGGGTCTTTTCCTTGCCGGGGTGCTGGCCGACAAGCACGGGACCAAGAAGATCGTGCTGATGTGGTTCGGATTGTCCGCCGTCTTTCTGGCCATTCTGAGCGTCAAAATCCAGAATGAGTTCCTGCTCAACGCAGCCGTGTTCGTCACCGGAGTCTTCGTTTTCAGCTCACAAGTGTTGGTCTACGCCTGGGTCAGCCAACTGTTCCCGCCACGCCTGCGCGGAACCGCACTGGGCTTTGCAGCAGGAGTGGGCAGGCTCGGCGCGATCGTCGGGCCCGCGGTGACGGGAACTTTGGTTGCCGCGAACATCGCGTACCCCGCCGGCTTCTATGTGTTCGTCGCCGCCGGACTGTTGGCCGT
The DNA here is from genome assembly GCF_902506065.1 of Arthrobacter sp. 9V. Taxonomy (GTDB): domain Bacteria; phylum Actinomycetota; class Actinomycetes; order Actinomycetales; family Micrococcaceae; genus Arthrobacter. The sequence continues at coordinate 123,538 of NZ_LR732912.1, read as the reverse complement.
CGCCGCGCTGTTCCTTGTGCCGTCTGAGGTTAAGACGGCCGACGTCGGCGTCCCGGTTGAGCGCTGAACTCCGGACTTGAGCACCGAACTCCGGACTTAAAAGCGGGCCGGTCCTGGGACGCTGGATCCTAAGAAGACGCTGGACCCTAAAAAGGAGCCCGGGGGCGGGAGCAGAGCGATTCCCGCGCTTTCCCCAGCAACTGTGGTCCTTCTGCAAAGCAGCGGTCCGTGGACTGTTGAAGAGCCGGGAATGCCCGCACCGCAGCATCGAAGTGGTCGTCACGGATCATCAGTTCGATGGCCCGGCACTGCTCCTCCGTGTCCAAGGCTCCCACCATGGCCGAGGAAATCTTGAGGCTCAGGATAGCGTCCATGCTCGCAGCAGAGTCGTGCCCGCATAATCCACTGGAAATACTCAGCATCCGGTGAGGCAGCATGGACAAGTAATTGGAGAGAAATCCGAGCGCCGGCGTTGAGTCTCCCAACTCGTCAGCCAACTCTTGCATCCTGCACGGTTCCAGGACCGCCGTCTCCGCCCCGCGGTTCAGGTCCTCACTCACCGCTTGCCGCCTGAGGAGTTGCGACGTCTTCCGGGGTTGTCTTGCTCGGGTTTTTGGTCCAGATGGAGGCGAGCATTCCGATCACCAGGATGGCGGGTGCGCCGTACATGAGGGTGTTCATGACCATGGGTTCGCGGAGGGTGCGGATGGCGTTGCCGACGTAAGGGATGGTGGCGATCTGCTTGTCCACGGTTTTGCCTTGAAGGGTGGCGATCCAGGGGTCGATGCCGTTGTTGGCGTCGCCTTTGGTTTGGACTGCGGTGCCGCCGTCTGCGGTGGTGGTGATCTCGGTGATGCGGTGGGTTTCCACTCGTTGGTCTTCGACGGGGATGTGGTAGGTGATGATGTCGCCTACTTTGATGTCGGTGACGGGGGTCGGGATGGTGACAACGACGTCGCCCGGGTTGATCAGCGGGGCCATGGATCCGGTGAGCATGGTGGAGGTTTGGTAGCCCAGGATCCGGGGGCCGATGGCCAGGAGCAGGAACACCAATGCGCCCAGGACCAGCATTCCCGCGCCGATGCCCTTGGCTGCTTTGCCGGCGACCCGGCGGAACGCGCCCGGCTGAACGGCGGTCTCGGTGGTGGCCGCTGCGGGCTGCTTCACAGCGGCGGTCTCAGTGGTGGCCTTCGCGGCAGCTTCGGCGGCCTGAGTCGCTGAGTTCCCGACGGCGGCGCTAGCCTCCTCGGCGGAACGCCGGCCTCGGACTGCGGGTTCGGTGATGCTGGTGAGAGTGCTCATTGCCTGGCGTTCCTTCCGTGGTGAGGGGTGGAGCTCGTAGTGGGAATCGAGCTTGCTGGTGGGTCAATACCGGCGGACCTGATCGGGCAGGGGGGCGCCCGACCAGGCCCGGCGGGGCTGGTGGTGGTGCTTACTTGGTGGTTTCGGTGCGTTGGGTGCCGGTGAAGGCGAAGGCGATGGTTGAGGTGGCGCCTTGGAAGGTGTTGTCTGCGGTGGTGGGGAACGCGGTGCGTGAGACCGGCCGGCCGTTCATTTTCCAGCCTCTCTGGCTGACAAGAACTACTGTGCCGGGCCCGGATCAAGAACAAATCCTGTGAACGGTCAACACTTCCTCAGGAAAACCTCAAGACTCCCGCACGCCCGTCACGCAGCCCGATCGGGCCTTGGAGAACAGGCAAACGGGCCCCATGTGCAAAACTTCTTGATGCACATGTAAGGCCGATGAAAGGGCGGGAACAATGCCGATGTGGTTGCAGGCCTTGATGTGGGGAACGCTGGCCGGCGGCGCCTTGGTCCTCGGAGCGGGCATCGCATGGATCTGGAAAGTACCGCCCAAAATCGTCTCCACGGTGATGGCTTTCGGTGCCGGCGTATTGATCTCCGCGTTGGCGTTCGAACTGGTTGATGAAGCCGTGGAGGGCGGCGGACTGCTCCCCACCGTTTTGGGCTTCCTCTTGGGCGCCGTGATCTTTGTGGGCTCCAACGTCCTGCTGGCCAGGGCCGGAGCCAAGCACCGGAAACGGTCCGGAGGCGCCCAGCCTTCAGAGAAGGACAACCCGGGCAGCGGCACAGCCATCGCAGTAGGTGCACTTATTGACGGCATCCCGGAATCAGTGGTCCTTGGTGTTGGCCTCCTCGCCGGTGGAGCAGTGAGCCCGGCCATGCTGGCCGCCGTCTTCATTTCGAACGTCCCTGAGGGCCTGTCCAGCACAGCAGGGATGAAGAAGGCCGGACGCCGCCCCGCGTACGTCTTTGGAACATGGGCAGGCATTGCAGTGTTCAGCGGTCTTGCTGCACTCCTGGGATACACGGCCTTGGAAAATGCGCCGGAGAGCGTCATTGCGTTCATCACCGCCATTGCCGCTGGCGGAATTCTGGCCATGCTGGCGGACACCATGATCCCTGAGGCCTTCGAGGAGCACCACAACCTGACCGGGCTAACGGCCGCCGTCGGCTTCCTGAGTGCGTTCACGATTCATCACGTCGGCGGCTAACCTCGCCGAGTAGGCAGTTAATGCCGATGTTCCCCAGGAACATCGGCATTAACTGCCACTTGGGCGGGGGACGCGAGAACTAGAGCAGCCCAAGCACCGGCAAGGTGACCGCCGTCGAGATGGCCATGGCGGCAGTGTTACCAATCACCGGATGAAAGCCGAGCGGAAGTCGGATCGTAATGGCCCGGGCCAGAGGCGGTGCGAGAACCGCGCCCAGTAAGGCTCCCCCGACCATCCCTTGCCACGAACCGTCGTATGCGAGAACCGCCGCCGGAGCAACCGACACTACCGAGGCATAGGTGGCCGCCCACCCGCCATCGCGGTACCAGCCCCGCCATAGGACGACGCCGATTGCCGAGGTCAACGCCTGGGCAAAGAGAATGTGCGGCAGCAAGCCCGTCCCGTAGGACGGCAGTCCCGGGTTGAAGACGAACGCCGCAGCCACGGCCAGGATCACACAGGCCCCGGCGAGTTCGTTGGCAAAGAAATGGGTCTCGGTGAAGTCCTTGAGTACTCGTCGCGCAGCCCAACCGGCGTCCGCCGTGATGTTCCGGTTCAGGCCCGACGGCGGCAGCTCCAGTCGCGTTGCAGGGTGACCCTCCCCAACCTCCCGCACCATCCGTACTTCCCGTACTTCCCCTGTTTCCCGCGTATCCCTCAGGTCAAGCCAGGGCACCCACCGGGCGACTTGGAACGAGATGACCGAGCCTACTGACATGGCGGCTACGCTCGCTACCACTGCAGGCAAGCCAAGAGGTGCTGAGAGGGTAGGGATGAACAGCAACGCCAACGGCGTGCTGGTGGCCGCGCCCAGGACGGCGCCGGTGATGCAGGTCCGCCAGCCCGCACCGTACAGAAGGACCATAGCGGGAGCGACACACACAAAGGGCACAAAAGTGGGTTGCCAGTCGTCGTCGAGCAACCATCCGAACGCCAGGTTGGACAGCATTAAACTCAATGACGCCGATGCCAGAACCCAGGGCCACAACCCGGAACCGTAGCTCAGCGTGCCCGCCCATGTTGCGCCTCGCCGGCCGATCCGCCACGCAACCAGGGCACCCCCAAGCAGTCCGAGGGCTGCGAGATCGGACTTGAAGAACAGGGGCTCGGTCATGTCGCCGAGGAACCAGCGCAGGGCGTCCAAAGGGGAATCGAGTGTGTCCAGCGTCCAGCCTGCGTAGCCGGGACCCAAACGCGGTGAATGCTGTCCCAGCATGTGGAGGAGAAGTGCGAAGACCCCGACGAGGCCCGCCATCCCGAACGCCCCCACGGCAGTGCCGGCCGCGCTGTGTTCGACGACGGTGCTGTGTTCGACGACGGTGGAGTGTTCGACGACAGCGCAGTGTTCAAGCGAAGGTTCCGACGAATTTTCGGATTGCGGGACGGCGTTGTCGGCGGCAAAAGAGTGCGTCATTGGTGGCCCTATGCGTGCGAAGTGGCGTGGCTTTGAGCAGCGTAACCGACCTGTCGATGCCGTCTGCAGTTGCCCGGCTGCGGGGGATTTGTGACCGGACGGCGGGAACCCATTCCAGCCACGGGTCGTGGGACGCCATCTACCGGCGCTCACCCTTAGTGGGTGATCTTTCTGCCCAATCGCTACCGATCCACCGAAGGCGCGCGCACTTAAGCGCAAGCAAATCGAGAATGGTGTTGTGGTCCTGCCAGTGGAGTTGTTGCTTTGGCAGACCATGGCGGTCCAGCCCCGGGCCGAACGAACGATGGGAAAGACACCATGAGCTTTTTGGAATCGTTGTGGAGCATCATTGTCGCATTTCTATTCATTGCCTACTTGATCCTCCTCTTTCAGATCATTTCCGATCTTCTCCGCGATAAAGCCTTGGGCGGCGGCGTGAAAGCATTGTGGATCCTATGCCTGTTCGTTGCCCCCTTTATCTCCGCCTTGATCTACGTCATCATGCGCGGAAAGGGAATGGCTCTTCGCAGTGAAATTCGTGTCCGGGAGTCCGTGGAGGAAGCGGAGAACTATATCCGCGAGGTAGCCGGAGCCCCAACACCCACTCAGCAAATCGAATCGGCTAAGGCGCTGCTCGCTGCCGGCGATATTAACGACGCCGAGTACGCCCGCCTCAAGGAGCTCGCATTGGCCTGACCTGGGCCGCGGTCCGCCATTCACGTACTGCCGAAAGGGACCGCATGACGCGTTTGAAAGCATTCCCGCTCTTGGAAGGCGGACCGTTCAGGTTCGGGCTTATCGCCGCCCTGGGTGTATTGGTCGCCCTTGCTTTGGGCTCAGCAGTCATCACTCTGCGCTATTCGCTGACCCTGATCTTTGCTGCCCTGTTTATCTCTCTGGGCCTCTATCCCTTGGTTCGCTGGCTGGAACGGTGGAAACTTTCCCGCGGTGGCGCAGTTCTGGCCGTAGCGGCAGGTTTCCTGATATTGGTAGCCGTGCTGATCCGCTTCATTGTTCCGATTTTGGTGGAGGAGGGCTCCGCACTGGTCCGGGTTCTCCCCTCGAGTTTCGATGCCGTGGGCGAACAGGACTGGTTCCGGGATTTCAACGGCTCACTGGGTGGCGCGCTGAGCCCATTACTGGAATGGCTGGAAGCCTCGGCCGCGGATCCCAACGTGTGGCTGGCTATTGGCGGCGGTGCGGTGCAGGTGGGCTACAACGTGGTTAATGGCGCCTTTGCCGTGGTGTTCGTCGTGGTCCTGACGCTCTATTTTGTTGCCGGGCATGAGGTCATGAAGTCGAGCCTTTATGCACTGGTTCCTGCGTCCCGCCGGGAATCATTTGCAGACATCTCCGAAACAATTATCGCCTCAGTTGGTAAGTACTTGAGCGGCATGTCAATTCTTGCCTTGCTCAATGCGATCTTCACCTTCATTGTTCTTTCCGTTGCCGGAGTGAGGTACGCGGCAGTGCTCGCCGTATTGGCCTTTCCCATCACCCTTATCCCTTTGGTGGGCAGCGCGATCAGCACCGCAATCATCACCGTGGTTTCGCTTTTCACCTCTCCGGCAACGGCACTGGTGGTTCTCCTGGTCATGCTGGTCTATATGCAGGTGGAGGCCTACATACTGACTCCCCGGGTGGTGGGGAAAGCGATCAGCATCCCCGGTTCCTTGGTCCTCATTGGCGCCATGGTGGGCGGGACCCTCCTGGGGCTGCTCGGGGCGCTGATAGCGTGCCCCACTACAGCCTCGATTCTGTTGATCATCAAAAAAGTGGTCATACCGCAGCAGAACGCCAAGTAGCGCGGCATGCAGGAACTACTGCGTAGTTTCCAGGAACTACTGCACGACGCAGATGCTGTCGCCTTGATCTTGCTGGCGCTCCACATCGTGCTCGGATCAATAGCGGCAGTCATGGTCTCAGCCAACAGACGGCCGTCCTCCGCCATTGCCTGGGTGCTGGCGATCATTTTCATCCCCTACCTGGGGATGGTGGCATTCCTGCTGGTGGGCCGGGGCAAACTTCCCAAAGCCCGGCGGGAGAAACAGCGCGCCGTCAACGAGCTCATGCTGGCACGGACGCCCGGCCTTTCAGCAGTGAGCCACAGCGAGGACTGGCCCGCCTGGCTGCGCTCCGCCGTCGAACTTAACCTCAGGCTTGGGTCGCTGCCCATGGTGGGTGGCAACCGTGCCGAATTGCTGGAGGACTACACAGGATGCTTCGATCGCATGATCGCGGACATCGACTCCGCCAGGGAGTACGTGCACGTGGAGTTCTACATTTTGGCGCTGAATCACACCACGGAGCCGTTCTTTGATGCCATGGCCAGGGCTTGCCGGCGTGGTGTGCCGGTGAGGGTCCTGTTCGATCATCTGGCGGCGGTCCGCGATCCCACGTATCAGGACATGCTGAGATCTTTTGACGGGATGGGCGCTCAATGGCATGCCATGCTCCCCTTGCGTCCCTTCAAAGGCCAATGGCAACGCCCGGACCTGCGCAACCACCGCAAGCTGATGGTGGTGGATGGCCGGGTGGGTTACACGGGATCGCAAAACCTCATTGATGCGTCCTACAACAAGAAAAGCAACATCAAACGCGGCCTCCAATGGCACGAATTGATGGTGCGGTTGGAAGGCCCGGTGGTCCGGGAGCTCGATGCTGTGTTCGTCACCGATTGGTATAGCGAATCCGAGATTCTGCTGCCCTTGGACACGTCCCCTGTGGTCCTTGGTTCCGCGCCCGAACTGATCGATGCCCAGGTCCTGCCCAGCGGACCCAGCTTTGACAATGACAACAACCTCAAGCTCTACACCACGCTCATTTACAAGGCCGAGCATCGAGTCAGCATCACCAGCCCCTATTTTGTGCCGGATGAGGCCATCCAGCTGGCCATCATTACAGCAGCCTCGCGCGGTCTCAGCGTGGAGCTCTTTGTCTCGGAAGTGGGGGACCAAGCCATGGTCTACCACGCACAGCGTTCCTACTACGAGGTATTGCTGCGGGCCGGCGTCCGAATCTATCTGTACAAAGCGCCGCAAGTCCTGCACGCCAAGCACTTCACAGTGGACTACGACGTCGCCGTGATCGGTTCAAGCAACATGGATGTCCGATCCTTCAGCCTCAACATGGAAGTCTCCGTACTGGTGCACGGCCGCTCCATTGTGGACCAAATGCGGGCAGTCGAAGACAGCTACCGCGCAGCCAGCACCGAGTTGCTGCTGGACGATTGGCTCCGGCGGCCAATGGGCCACGTGGCTTTGGACAACCTGGCGCGGTTGACGTCCTCGCTTCAGTAGCTGCGCACCCGTTTCACCGCCTGCATGTACATCATTAGCGCAGCCGGGTTAACTCAGTCATCCAGTTGCAGATACCACGTCACTCCGGCACTGATTGCCCGGCCCAGCAGCAGAGAGAACGCTATGGCAATAACCACGGCAAGCTCGGTGGACAGCCCCGGCAAAAGCCCGGAGAGGGCACCGATGCCCACGGAGTATGCAGACCACAGGATGCCCGCGGCCACTGAATACAGGACGAACCTGCCCCGTGGGACCGGGGTGATGGCACTGGCCACGTTCATGGTCAGCCGCCCCATGGGAACGAACCTGGACGTCAGGACCCACGAGGCTGCGTGCTTGGCCAACCGCTCCCGGGAGGCGTGCAGGGCTTTTTGGGTGCGGGGCCCCCGGAGTATCTTCCAGTTGGCCATGTCCCTGCGGCGTACCAACTCGTAGGCGCCCAGGTCTCCGGCCACGGCACCGGCAAGCATGGCTGCCACCAGGAGGAACCCGTTGGGGAGGTTATCCGTGGCTGAGAGTGCGCCCAAGGCTACGAACAAAGACGTGGTGGGAATTGGAGGGAAGATGGCCGAGAACGCAACAAACATTGCCCCAAGGGGGTAGACCCATCCGGAGTCCGCGGCACTCATGATGTCCTTAAACGCCTGCATGGTGAAACCCCTCTCCCGGGCCTCATCCAAGCGTCTCACGGCCGCCAAGATCATCCTTACGTCCTCAGCACGCCACGCGGATCGCCCGTACCGGGTGAATCCTCGATCCCCCGCCCCTACACTGAAGGTGTGGACGACCAAGGTGGTACCCGCCCGGACCTCTTGAGCCTGAAGCCAACTCCGGTCCCCCGGCCGCCCTTGGCCCTGCTGGCTCGCTCCCGACTCATGTCAAAGCTCGATGCCGCGGCAGGGACCGTCCTGATCTGCGCCCCCGCAGGTTACGGAAAAACCGTGCTGTTGAGCCAGTGGCTGGAAGACCAGCAGCACAATGTTGCCTGGCTCAGCCCCGACCAACACAACAGGGAAGCGTTGTGGCCGGCCATATTGCAGGCGCTCAGGCGATGCCCTGCCCTTCCGCCGGGCACCTTGCAGCAATTTTCCGGAACCGAAGATGACGCCGCGGACGTCCTGGGAGACCTGGCCCAGGTACTGATCGCAACAGGCACCACAATTCGCCTGGTGATAGATGGAGTGGACGGCTTCGCTCCTCATGAGCGGGATTACTGGATCCCCGCACTCATCAACCAATCAGGCCTGCCCCTTCAACTCGTGTTGGCCTACCGGGACAACACTGCGGTTGATTCCGGACCTGCCCGGCTCAGCGGACGCGTGTTTGAGTTGGGCACCAAAGACCTCGCGTTCACCATGGATGACATCAACGTGCTGGCCGCGAAAACCACCACCCTGATGGGGATGCCTCAACTGCGTGAGCTTTTCCGGCAGACTGCGGGGTGGCCGGCCTGCGTAGTCCTTGCGTTACGTTATCTGCGCGAAGCCGCCAATCCTGATGCCCCTTTGGGAGACCTGGCTGCCAACTACCGGCAACTCTCCGATTACCTCGACCACCAGATCCTCGGTGCCCTTTCCTGTGAAGAACGGCATGTCCTGACCAGTACCAGCGTATGCCGCGTGGTGGTTGCCGGGCAGGCCAACACCCTTTCAGGAAACCGGAACGCCGGGAGCATTCTTTCGGCCCTGGCCGATGACCGGGGAATCGTGGAATCGGCGGGCAGCGGGCGGAGCGTGTTCCTGGTCCACCCCTTGATTCGTGCATACTCCAGAGCCGGATTGGCCCGGAAGCAGCCCGACGAACTACTCCGCTTCAGCCGGATCGCCGCGCGGTGGCATGAGAGTGCGGGTGAACCGGAAGCGGCGCTCAGGCACGCAATGGACTCCGCGGACAGCGAGCTGATGGGCCACATCCTTGAAAAGCACGGCGTAGCGCTGTTGGGATCAGGTGAAGTGATGCACGTGCGCCGTGCGATCGCGGCATTGCCCGATTCCCTCTTCGCTGCGAGCCCCAAGCTCTGTGTGGTTGCCGCGCTGGCCCACGTGGAGAGTCGTCAACCAACCACCGCCAGCCGCTACATGGCGGCGGCAAACCGAAACCGGGCCGATGACTCACCTCCCGAACTCCGTGAACTGCAAGCGTTGGCGAAAGCCCGCCTTTCCTGGTTCAGCGACGGGTGGGAGGAGCAGGACCCGCTAGCCACCGTGGACCACGCTGCACTCCGTTTCTCGAGTCAAAGCGATGTCCGGATCGAGGCAAGGATGGTGACGGTCACTGCGGCACTGGTGGACGGGAAGTATGGAACTGCCGAGAACGAAGCCTCCGCAGCCCTGATCGAAGCCACGGAAGCAGGCAGCGCGTACCTTGCCGGCAAGGTCTACCTCAAGCTTGCCGGCATTTACTCTATGCAGGGCCGGCTTCGCCAAGCCAACGAATTTTTGCATCTCGCCGAGGAAAAGCTTCCGGCACAAATGTGGACAGCCGGTGCAGGCAGGTCGGTTGGTGCCGTGATGCATGCTTCGGCATTTCTCCTCCGGGCTGAACCGGCCCAGGCCCTGCAGTTCGCCGCAGCAGGCCTTTCGGAACTTGGACAACTGGGGTCCTCTTCCAAGGGGGTGGGAGCCGCCACGCGTGCCACCTTGGAAATCATCACCGCCTGCGCACACCTGGATTCCGGGGATAGGCGCAATGCTCTGGATGGCCTGCGGCAGGCCAGGCTGCGGATCAGCAGGGAACACGTCTTCGCCCACCCGCTGGCGGCATGCATCGCTGTTATTGAGCACACGGCCGCGCTGGCACTTGGACATGCCGACCATGCCCGCGAGGTGTTGGAATGGGCTGAGGAACGGATCCCGGGAACAGGTGAATTGTGCCTCCTCCGGGCCCAGGGGCCAGCGGGGATCAGTCGCTTCGACGCCGCTACGGACCGCCTCAGGCCACTGCACACTGGCGCGGTGAAGCCAGTACTGGAATGGACAAAGCTCCATGTGAACGTCCTGGAATGCTCCATTGCCATCCGCACCGGACGTCGAACACAGGCCGGCAAACTCTTGGAAGAAGCCCTGCATACAGCCGACGAACTGGACGTGCTCCGGCCTCTGGCAATAGCTCCCCAGGAAGTGATCGATCTCTTGGTGGAAAGGGTAGGTGCTTACGGCCCCCAAGAGGCCCTGGCTCAGCGCCTGCTTGCGTTGCGGCCGGCCACCGATGCCGGGCGGGCGCAGTCGTTGACTCCCCGGGAACGTGAAGTCCTTGCTCTTCTTCCGTCCCACTTGTCGCAGGAACAGATGGCAGCGGAACTGCACTTGTCCGTTAACACGGTGAAGACGCACATTCGCATTATTTATTCGAAGCTTGGGGCGGGGTCACGGCATGATGCGGTGGCGGCGGCGTACAAGAACGGGTATTTGCCCTAGCCGTGACCTCGGAAGACGCCCATCACTCACCTGATTGAGGTGACCCTGCCGCGGGAACCCGGATCTAGTCTGAAAGAATGCTGGCCAAAGATCCTACGGGTTGCCGAAGGCACTCATGACAGACGTCACCGTCACGTTGCTGGTGCTGGTCGTGGTGATTGCTGCGTTCGTGTGGAACCGCCTGCCGGTGGAGGTAGTGGCGCTCGGAGCGGCCCTTGCCCTGTATGGCACCGGCATTGTGGGTTTGGACGAGACGTTCGCTGGTTTCGGAAGCGGGACCGTGGTGTTGATCGCTGCGTTGTTCGTGGTGGCGGAGGCCATTGATGCCGCAGGTGTAACCACGTGGTTGGGAAGCCTGCTGATCAGGTTTTCGGGGACGAGCCGGACCCGGCTGATGGTGTTGATGATGGTTCTTACGGCCTTGCTGACTGCGCTCATCAGCGTCAACGGGGCAGTGGCCGCGTTGCTTCCCATGGTGGTGGTGCTGGCCGTTCGCCTGGGCCGGCGGCCTTCCGAGCTGCTGATGCCCATGGCCTTCGCCGCACATGCGGGGTCTTTGTTGATCCTCACCGGTTCACCGGTGAACATCCTTATTCTCAACGCGGCCCTGGAAACCACTGGCAAGGGGATTGGATTCTTTGAGTTCGGCCTGGTGGGGCTTCCACTGCTGTTGGGAACCATCGGATTGACGCTGTGGCTGGGTCCGCGCCTGTTGCCTACCCGGACCCCTGAGGCACTCCCCAAGGATCTGGGCTCCCATGGTGAAACACTCATGAATCATTACCTGGGTGGTGGTGGCCTGAGCCGGCTCAGCATTCCAGCCGGTTCAGCGTTGGTGGGACAGCCGGTTGCGTGTCTTCAGGACGGGCACGACGGCGGCCACCTCCACCTCATCAGCGTGCAGGGGTCGGACGGCAAGCCGTCCGGCAACTCCTTGTTTGAACAGGGCGATGAGATTGTGGTGCGCGGTGGTCAGCAGACCATTGACGCCCTGGCTTCCCGGCACGGCCTGAAACAGGATGACGACGCCACGTGCGGACTCATCAGCAGCAGCTACGGAGTGGCCGAGGTTGTGGTTGCACCGAGGTCGAATCTGGTTGGCACGGAGGCCTACCCGGGCATGGTGACGGACAGCGGCGATCTTGTGGTGTTGGCTCATCACCACCCGGGTGAGCCGGAGTCATCGGGGCGCACTCTCATTACCGCTGGTGACAGGCTGCTTCTCCAAGGAACGTGGTCGGCCTTGGACCAGCACACAGTGGATCACAACGTCCTGCTGGTGGACTCGCCGGACACCATCCGCAGGCAGACCGTCCCGTTGGGGCAACGCGCCACACCTGCGCTGATCGTGGTGGGCGTCATGGTGGTCCTGCTGGCCACCAACCTCGTTCCTGCACCGGTGGCCGCGCTCCTGGCGGCTCTGGCCATGGTGGTTCTCCGCGTAGTTACTGTGCAGCAGGCGCACCGTTCCATGGCATGGACCACGCTCATCCTGGTGGCAGGAATGATCCCGCTGTCCACGGCGATCACTTCCACGGGCACTGCGGAAATCCTCGCTGAAGGCATGGTGTCCGTGGTGGGAGGCGGCGGACCCCTGTTGTTGTTGGTTGGGCTCTTCGCGGTGACCGCAGTCCTGGGGCAGTTGATCAGCAACACCGCCACGGCGCTGATCATTATCCCCATTGCCCTTTCCGTGGCCCAGGAGTCATCCATCAACCCTTACGCCGTGCTGATGTGTGTGTCCGTGGCCTCCTCTGCTGCCTTGCTGACGCCGGTGGCAACTCCGGCCAACATGATGATCATGCAGCCGGCAGGCTACCGCTTCGGCGATTACTGGAAATTCGGGCTCGCGATCATGGCCCTCTACGCAGCTGTGGCCATCTTGCTGGTACCGGTGTTCTGGCCGCTTCAGAACTAATAACCAAGAAACCCACGCAACCAACAGAGCACACCAGGAGCAAGACATGGCCACTGATCAAACCACCAAAGCAACCCCACCACCCGTCAAGGCAGCTTCTTGGCTGCCCCTGATCGTGGTGGTCCTCACCCAGATCCAGGCGTCCTTCGCCGTGAACGCCCTGACGGTTTCAATGCAGGGCATCACCACTGATCTGGATACCGCAGCAACATCGGTGGGAACCGCCATCACCGCCGGAACGTTTTCGATGGCGGCCTTCATCCTGTTGGGAGCAAAGCTGGGGGCCCGGTTCGGAACGCGAAAGGTGTTCCAGATCGCCGTCGCCATCCATGCCGCCGCCATGGCAGGTGTGGCTCTTAGCCTTAGTCCGGCCATGCTGTTCATTGCCCAGGCGTCTTCGGGCGCTGTGATTGCGCTGATCGCACCGGCCCTCACGGTCTTTATCGCCACGAATTACAAGGACCAGCAGCAAGCCAAAGCCATTGGACTCCTGGCCGCTGCCATTCCGGCAGCGGGTGTCCTGGCCCTGCTGGTTGCCGGCTGGTTCGCAACTACCATCGGCTGGCGCTACTCATTTGGCCTCATGGTGGTCCTTGGCGCCATCAACCTGCTGCTGAGCTTCAAGCTCAAGACCGTGCCTGCACAACCGAAGCTTAAGATCGACTGGACCGGCTCCATCATCGCCGCAGTGGCCGTTATTTTCCTGAGCTTCGGTTTCAGTGGTTTGTCTGCGTGGGGAACCTGGTTCGCCACCAACCAAGCCCCCTTCGACATCCTGGGACTCTCGCCCGCGCCGCTCCTGATCCTTCTCGGAGCCATAGCCGGGCAGGCGTTCTTCATGTGGATCCGGAAACGCCAGGACGCCAAGCTGCCGCGCATCTTTGACCTCAGGGTTCTAGCCTCAAGCTCGGAGCTCGCTGTCACCGCTTGCATGGCCATCATGCTGTTCGTGGGAACCGCAGCGAACTTCCTGATCCCCCTGTACATGCAGATCGTGCAAGGGCGTTCCAGCATTGAGACCTCGTTCTCGATCATCCCTTACACCCTGTCCATCTTCCTTGCGAGCACCTTCGTGGCGTTCCTCTACGACAAGTTCCCGCCACGCATCATCGCCCAAGGCGGCTTTGTGGTGGTGGCCGGCGCGCTGGTCCTGCTCGCCTTCACCATCCGCAATGACTGGGGCCAGCTGTTTGTGGTGCTGGGCCTGATCCTCCTGGGGCTGGGTCAGGGCGCAATCGTCGCGTTGGTGTTCAATACGCTTCTCAGCGCCGTTCCGCGCGAGTTGGCCGGCGACGTCGGAGCCTGGCGCGGATTGGTCCACAACCTCTCCGGCAGTGTGGGCATCGCGGTGGCGAGCGCGTTCGCCGTCGGAATGCTGTCCAGCCTGATCGCCAGCGGTGCCGCGGCGCATCCCGAAGTATCGCAGGAGTTGATTTACAAGGTGAACGTCAACGAGGCCGACTTCATGACCAACGCCCAAGTGGAGGGCGTCATAGGTGACCGGGTGAGCAGTCCTGCCGAGCTGGCGGCCGCCATAGAAGTCAATGAGGAAGCACGGCTTCGCGCGTTGCAGATCTCCCTTCTTGGGTTGTCGGGGCTTGCCTTGCTGGCGATTGTCCCGGCGGGCCGTATGCCTGGCCGGATGAAGGGGGACCTGCCTGAGCAGCTCGAGCCGGACGATCCGGATGCCATCCCGGAACCGGCAGCTCACAGCGCCACCACAGCGGTACCTACAACAACAGAACGGGTGAAACGGTGAACCACGAACCTTACAAACTGATCCCTGAAGGTTTTACAGCTGTCCCGTCCATTGAAGGTGACGAGCCGGAGCTCCACTTTGTGGACGGCTTCGATCAGCTCGATGCCATAGGCGTGCTTGTCCCCTCCGAAGGGGACGTCCCGGCGTCCGTCGGCCTGCACCGGGAAGCCCTTGAAAGTGCGGGCTTCGACGGGAAACCCGGAAGCACGCTGCAGTTAGCCAACGCCTCGGGGACCCTGGTGGTGGCCGTGGGTGGTGGTAAGCCCGGCTCACTGGACGCCGATGGTAGGCGTAAAGCTGCCGCGGCCCTTGTCCGCGCCACCCAGCGGCACGCGCGCATCGGGTTCGAACTTTCCGATACTGAGGGAATCGATGCGGAGCAGCTGGGTCAGGTCTTGGCTGAGGGGGTGCTGCTGGCGCGCTACAGCTATGAAACGCTGAAGAGCAAGAGCAAGCAGGCGGCCCTGCGTGAGGTGCAGTTCCTCGCCCCGGGCCTTGACTCTGCACCCGAAGACAGGGCAGCCGCGGATCGGGGCCTGACCACCGGCCGGGTGAAAGTCCGGGCCACCACCATAGCCCGGGACCTGTGCAACGCACCGCCCAGCCACCTCACCGCCGCCGGTTTGGGTGAGGTGTCCCAGGAACTCGGCAAACGGTTTGGTTTCACGGTGGAGGAGTTCGACAAGCAACAACTGATTGACCTCCGCTGCGGCGGTCTCCTTGGTGTGAACGCCGGCAGCGCGCAGGAACCCCGCATGATCAAGCTCAGCTACAAGCCGGAGGGCTCCCCCACCGGCCACCTCGGCCTGGTGGGCAAGGGCATCATGTACGACTCCGGCGGTGTCAGCCTCAAACCCAGCGACCCCATGCACCTGCTCATGAAAATGGACATGGGAGGGGCGGCGGCAGTCCTGGCCGTCTTCACTGCCCTGCGCGATCTCGGCTGCACATCCGCCGTCACCGGATTCCTGATGTGCACGGACAACATGCCCTCCGGTTCGGCGTACAAGTTGGGAGACGTCCTCACCACCCGAAGCGGACTCACCATCGAGGTGAAGAACACCGACGCCGAAGGTCGGCTGGTGATGTGCGATGCCCTGACCTTGGCGGTGGAAGACAAGGTGGACGGGATTGTTGATATCGCCACCCTCACCGGCGCCGCACTTATGTCCTTGGGGCAGCTCACTGCACCCGTGTTCGGAAACGATCAAGGTCTTGTGGATCGCGTTCTGGCGTCCGGCAACCGTGCTGACGAGCAAGTGTGGCAGCTTCCGTTGGAGCGGGCTTACCGTCCCCAACTGGATTCCGATGTTGCCGACATCTCCAATCTGGGCGGACCCTACGCGGGTTCCACCACTGCGGCATTATTCCTGGCCGAGTTCGTTGGGGAGACTCCTTGGGCTCACATCGACATCGCGGGAACCATGCAGTCCGACAAGGACGACGCATGGCGAAGCAAAGGGGCCACCGGCTTCGGCGCCCGTCTCCTGATCGATCTGGCCCTCGGCTACTCAGCCGGATAGCCACTTCGTCCAGAAGCCTCTACGTCCAAAAGAAGGGATTCCACCATGGGTTTATTCAGAACCGCCGGCCGTGCCGCCGTCGTGGGTTCAGTATTCGGCCGCGTTCAACGCCGGCAACAACAACGCTTCGCCGCGGAGGACGCTGCGGCGGCAGCTGCCGGCACGCATTTCGCGCCGGAACCACCAACGACGCCGGCGCCTCCGCCGCCTGTACCGGCCGCCGTCGTGGATCCAACAGATCACATGCTCGCCCAACTCAAGCAGCTCGGGGAACTGAAGGGCGCCGGAGTGCTCACTGACAAGGAGTTTCAGGCGCAGAAGGCCCGGATTCTGGGCCGCTGACCGAAGGGTGGCGTCGACTGAGGTGGCGTGGACTGAGGTGGCGTGGCCAGACAGCAAAGAGGCCCCAACGCTGCAGAACGTGCAGCGCGGGGGCCTCTTGGGCTTGGGCAGTTACGCCCTCTTGCGGGTGAACAGTCCCCAGATGACGAGGACCAACAGTGCGCCACCGATGGCGAGCAGCCAAGTGGACAGCGACCAGAACTCGTTGATGCCCACCTTGAAGATTGCGCTGCCGATCCAACCACCCAGAACGGCGCCCACGACGCCGAGGAGGATGGTGGTGATCCAGCCGCCACCCTGCTTACCGGGCATGATGGCCTTTGCGATGGCGCCGGCAATCAAACCCAAAATGATCCAACCGATGATTCCCATTTTTCATTCTCTCTTTCATGAAGGAGGCCCCAGTTCGGCACAAGGAAGCGTGCCGCTATCTGCCTGATTGTTGGCTACCAGCTGAGGCGTCGGAGCATGCCGACGGCTTGGCTGGCAGACGGCCTGCCGGCAGGCCGGGGGTCGGTCATGGCGTGAAGCACCATGGACCAACGCCGCCGCACCGTGCCGGGAAGTCGGGGTTCCCCAAGAGTCCTTGCCACCATGGACTCCAAGGGTGTGCCTGGGAACGCTTTGGTTCCGGTCAGGCATTCGAGCGCAACCAAACCCAGTGAGTAGATGTCGCTGGCGGTGGTGGATGCTCCGCCGCATACCTCTTCGGGGCTGAGGTAGTGGGGTGTGCCCGAGGACGAGTTGGGCGCAGCGTGGCGTCCGTTGAGGGCGATTCCAAAGTCGGCCAGTTTCGCGATTCCCGGCCCGTGCGGGTCGGAATCGAAGTCCACCAGGATGTTGCCGGGCTTGATGTCATTGTGGACTATTCCCCTGCGATGAATGTGGGCCAAAGCCCGGGCAATGTCAGTCATCCACGCAGCCGTTTGTTCAGGCGAGGCGGGGTTGTGCTGCATGATCCCGCGCAGGTCCTTGCCACCCACCAGCTCCATCACCACGTAGTCGCGGCTTTCCTGATGGTGATCTCCCGCGTCGCCGGTCTCACCCGAGTCCAGAACCTTGACAATATTCTTGTGCCGCAAACGTCCATGGATATCCAGCTCACGCTGGAAAGGAGCGTTATCCGCGGAATCCGTTGACCTGAAAATCTTGACCGCTACGGCCCTGGCGGTAGCCAGGTCCCAAGCCTCGTTGACGTAAGCCTCCGAGCCGCCGCCCAGTTGTGCGCCGAGCCGATAGCGGCCTCCAAGGACCACGTGGGGCTGGCTGGCATTCGAAACTGAAGCTGCAGTTACGGTTGTGGCGGCTGCAGTTGCGGTTGCCATGTCCCTTGCACCGGCGCGATCAGTACAGACGGCCCCGCGATCAGCGCGGACAGCCGCCCGTTCAAGGAGCGTCACTGTAGGAGGGAGTCAATTTCGGCGGCCGGGACTCCGGTCACCTCGGCCAGAGCGTAAGGGTCGACGCCGGCGTCGACCGCTTTTTTGAACGCCAGCTCCAGCGTGTTGTGGGCGATTGCCAGTTCGTGCTGAAGGCTTTGGCGGCGAAGCGCCGCAATCCACACGCCGCTCACGGGGTCCAGGGCGTCGATGTCCATCCGAAATCCGCACCCGCATGCCCATTCAGGCCACATCGGTTCTACAGCCACCCACTGCATGGAGTCGTAGGATGGACCGGCGGAGATGGCCATATGGGAGCCACAGTGGACGGGTCCCTGGGGAATTACTTTTTCCGTGACAATGTCCACGGTGTTTTCAGCCACTGGTGTGGAGCTTGGTTCACGCAGCGCGACTGTCATCGTTCTCTCCCACACATTCCCTAGTAAGTAGCTTGGCTATCTAGTTATATGTGTACTTAGTACTTAAGTCCAGTCCGCGTTACGTGGCCACGCTGTCGATCGCACTGCGCATACGCCTGAGGAAGTCCACCACCACTGCCGATTCCTCGGGATTCAGGGCCCCCGCAACTTCCATCATCCGGGCATGCATATCCCCCAAAGTGCTGCGGACTTCCTGGTCCGAGCCCGGGGTGGTCTTGAGAATAAGGGCTCGCCGATCGGTGGGGTGCGGCTCGCGAGTGACGTAGCCGGACCTGACCAGGCGGTCCACCAATGAAGTCATGGAAGCTGAGGTCATGCCCAAGCGGACCGTCAACTCTTTGGGGCCCACGTCTCTCCCCGCTCGCTCAGCTTCGAGCAGGTACCTCAGGGCCAGGAGGTCTGTTTCACCCATCCCCATGGATGCCTGGGTTCGGCGCCGCATGTCAGCCTCGGCCGAGCGGTAGTCCCTGAGGGCATTCAGCACGTCCACAGCACCCATCTGCTTGCGGCTTTCAAGCCCGTACCAATAGCCCTGACGTTCACTTTTGTCGCTCATCACCAGTCCTTTGGTAGACATGTATCTTGCTTGTCTAACCAATTGATACTAGGTGATTTGTTCCCGCGACGCTGACTTGCCGGTTTGGTGAGGTGCTAAGCGACCGTTTTGGTGGGGGTGCTAAGCGACCGTTTTGGTGGGGGGGCTAAACGCCCGGTTTGGTGGCCCGCAAGCGTCGCCAAACAGCCGGAGCCACCACCACTGCAACACCGACGACGGCACCAATGACGGTCTCGATGATGCGGTCGCGCAGCAACAACGCAGGGTCAACAGGCGCGGCCAGCAGCGTGGCGATCAACGCCAAGGGCGTCACGAAGACCTGCGCCACGAAGTACTGACGGGCGATGAACATCTCCGCCCCGAACTGGCACGCAGCGATCACCAAAACCATGGCCCACGGCGCAGGGTTCAACCAGAGAATGCCGGCCAGCAACACCAGCCCGATCACCGTTCCCGCGATCCTTTGGATACCACGGCTCACCCTGTGCCGGGTGGAGTGGCCTACCAGCGGAACAACAGCAGCCACCATGGCCCAGTACGTGTGCCCGAATCCGAGCCGCTCCCCCACCAACGTTGCGATTGTTCCCGCCAGGCCCGCCGCCACCAGGTAGCCGCCGCCCTCAAGCCAGATCGCCCGGCGCTCAGCTGCAGTGTGACGGATGGGCGGCGGGCGCTTCCAAGGAGTCCGGTGGCTTTTGAGGACACGTGATGACATACCGATCAGCAAGCAAAAGACCGTAGTCCCCACCGCCACCAACATGGCTTCCCAAAGCGGGGGTTGAGCCGGGATCGAGGCAATGGCAGCGAAGGCAAAGATGTGAAAGAGCGAGCCGCCGGGACGGAGCCGCCAAGCTGCCACCACCACGGAGCAGCCACCGGCCACCACGGTGGTAGCCGCCGTCAGCAGCCAGGAATACGCGGCACCGTCGATGCCTCCGACTTGCGCCAGACGAGCCGTGAGCGTGGCCAGAAGAATGATGAAAAGCATGAAGCCGCCGGCGCGCACCTGGCTCCGGAAACGCACGCTGTGGGGTTCGTTGCGGCCATAAATTCCGGTGAACGCACCAAACGACGCAAACACGGCCAGGTCCAGCCGTCCCAGCAGCGTCAACGTAATCAGCGGGACAAAAACGCCTACAGCGCAGCGGAGTGCGGGATGGTGGTCCTTGTTTCCAGGACCCATCGTGAACATTTCCGCTACAGCCTTCAAGGGGCGGCTCGCCTTTCGTCGCAGGATCAAACGTACGACGGCGGCACTGGCGTCCGCTTCAAGGTTACGCCCGGCGTTTAGGGCTACCCGGTAATTATGGGCGGATAGTGCCCCTCATCACGTGGAGGGGCACTATCCGTGACGTACTGCTGCAAATCGATGGAGGGATCAGAACCGGGAGGGTGCGCCCGTCACGGGGCTGGCTGCCAGCGGGTTGGTGGCGATGTCAGTAAGCCCCGCAGCTGGCGTGTAAGTGGGGGCAACTGTCTCGGACGACACCACCTTCGTGCCGGCCGTTCCATCGCCCAACGTGATGGTGAGCGTGTTGGCGCCGGGGTTCCATACCAGGCTGGAACCGCTGGTGTTGTTCCCTGCAAAGGTAAGGGCTGTTGAGGTGTAGTCACCTCCAAGAGCCACGCTACCAATCCTGAGAGTGGAACATCCTGCGCCGGAAACCGTGAGGATGCTCCCGGCGCTGATGTTCACCGCCACCTGGCTGCTGCCGTTGCCGTTCTGGGTCAGCGTGGTGTTGTTACTGGTCCAGGCGCTGCAGATCGTGTTGGCGGCCAGGGGTTCGGAGAACGTCAAGGTGACTTTGTCACCCGTGCCGATGATTCCTATCCCGCTGGTACCACCGCCGTTAGTCAACAGGACACCCGTGACAGTAGGCGACGAAACGTCCTTGGTGGAACTCGCCGTGCCCGCAGGCCCGGTGTTTCCGGCCGCATCCGTTGCCTTGGCCGAGTATGTAATAGTGCCGGGACTGAAAGCAGTCATGTTCACCGGCGCGGCGGTCCAGCTTCCGGACCCGTTGGTGGTGAGAGTTTGAGTCACCGGCAGGGCTCCTCCACCCGTGATGGTGAGAACCACCGTTGAGTTGGCTTCTGCGGCGCCGCTGACCGGAACGCCGGCCACGTTGCCCTGATGGACGTAGACCGGAGCCGTCACCACTGGCGCCGGCGGCGGGGTGGTGTCCGTGACAGGTGTTGTACCAACGCTGCGTGTGCTCTCGGCGCCCTGCCAAAGGGAGAGCAAAGGTGTGACGGTGTAGAACCAAGTCCCAGCGGGAACGCCTGTTTCTACACAACTCAGCGCTGCAACAGTTGCGCTGCAACCGCCCGTTGCCTGAACCCTTGTACCGCCGGTTGCGGAACCGAAACGTGCAATGCTGTAGCCGGTCACGGACCGTCCTGCCGCCGTCGTGCTTGCCGTCCAGGTGACTGTGACGTTAGTACCGGAAACCGCGGTGATGGGCTTACTGCCTTGGGCCAGGGTGTCGGCCTTGGCCGCGCCGGAGCCAGCGCTGACCGACCCCCAGAACGCCATGGCAGCGGGCCCTCCCCAGGAAATGAGAAGGAGTCCCGCCACGATCAACGCAATGCGGTTCCAGCGGCCAAAAGTGGCGCTGGGGTGGGCTGGCCAGTGTTGCGGGCTCATTTCCGTACCTCCAGCGTGACGGGAACCGTGAACTGGGCACCTTGGCACGCCGAAACAGATGCCGTGCTCATATTTGCTGCCCCCTGAAGCGTCAGAAGGATGGAACTGTTCGCCTGGATGATCACCGGCGGGGTCAAGGGTGTTGGCGGCGGCGTGAACGTTACCCCAGTGGTGGTGCAGCCGGGGTGTGCTGCATCGGCGGTCACGGGGCCGTTAGCGGCGAGGCCATAGATGGTGACGGCGTGAGGATTCGGGTTTGATGCCCGGAGGATGACATCGGCAGTCCCTCCCGGAGCCAGGCTGGTTTGCAGCGTGTCGCCCGGGACGAGCGCGACCACAGTGACGGTCTGCATGGTGCCGTTGGCGGCTGATCCACTTCCGGTGCCTGCGGTGGCCCAGTAGGCGTACGCGGTTCCTGCACCGCCCAAGAGGCAAAGCGCCGCGGTGGCGGCCACTGTTCGAGCGAGGCGTCCGCTGCTGTGATTGCGCGGGATTCGGACTGTCGTCTTCATGTCAGTTCGCCTGTCCCGTGCCGGTGAAAACGAGCTGGATGGTGGCGCCTTTGCAACCATCCTGGAGCTGGGCGGTGTCCAGCATTTTGAGCTGTGGCCACTTCCCTTGCGGCACGTTCAAGCTTGAAAGTGAACGGTTGCCCGGCTCAACAGTGAGGGGGTATGCGCCCGTGTATTGGGTGAGCTGGTAATCCGCCGCCGTGCACGGAAGGTTGGCTGCCACAGCCGCTGGAGTCCGAACCACCTGGCCGATCGACACGGACAAATTTGTTACCGCGATGCTCTTGTTGTTGGTGTTGTTGATCTGCAGATCCACAGCCCGCGAAACCCCCGGCGCCAGCAGCCCGCTGACGGACCCTGAAACAGCTAAAGTTCGTTTGACCTCCAGGACCTGCAACTGCCCCGGCGCTGCGTTGGAAACCAATGTCCCGCTGGTGGCTTTGACGGTGAAATCAGTCTTTGTGGCCGGCGTGGTGGTGGCCGTGGCTATGGTCAACGTCACCTGCGCGGTGGAACCGGAGGTGAGATTGACCGACGACGGCGACTGGCTGGCAGTCGCACCTGCCGGCAAACCCGCCACCGTGAAGGTTACGGGCCCAACGAACCCCGCTGTCGACGTCGCTGACACCGTGAACGTGGCGGACTGTCCTTGGTCGACGGTTCGGCTCGAGGGAGACAGCACTGCCGAGATCCCGGCGGGCACCTTAGCGGCGCTGACTTGGTTGCCCTGGGCTCTGCTCTGCCCGTTGCTGGCCGCCAGGGTCGCCAGGGTCGCCATGGGAATCATCGCCACCACCATGGCGAGCAGCAGCGCGCGCAAGGGAGGTCGCACTCGATGAAACGGTGTGTCGCGCTCTGGGCGGTGGTCCATGGAAGCTCTTTTCGGACATTGCTTGCGTGCGTTGAAAACGTCATGGAAAACGACTTTGGGAAGAGAATTGGCAAGCCGGGGGCCACCACTCGCAAGGTGGCCCCCGGAGCTTTCAGGCGGCTTTCATATGAGGAAGCCGGCGGCCTAGAGGCTGCCCACCGTGACCGTCACGATTGCGGACTTGCAGGCGTCCTGGTTGGCGGTGGTGCTGTCGTTGAACTTGAGCACGCCGCTGCCCACCGATGTTCCGGTGGATCCGGCCGCAACGGGGCTGTTGGTGGTGACGGCAGTGACGTCGAACCATGTGGGCAGGCAATCGGCCACGCTGGTGGTCACGCTGGCGCTGAGGGTTCCCACCACGGTGCTGGACGTAGTGGAGTTATCTGCGGTGTAGGAAACGGGGACCGAGTTGCCCGGAGCAAGCCCGCCAGCGAATGTGGCGTGGAGGGTGACCGTTCCGCCGCCTGCGGAGTTGGTGGCTTGGCCGCTGCCCGAACCCGTAGTGGTCCAGTAGGCATAGGCAGCTCCGCCGCCAACTGCAACCAATGCCACGCCGGCGACGGCTGCTGTGATCCGGCTCTTCTTGGAAAGCTTGCGCATGGTAAGACTCCTTGGTTGATCTACGTCCCGGGGAGCCGCAACGGAACCCCCAGCATCCGATCCGTTGTTGTCGGATGAAGCGATGCCACCAATAGTTCAATCCCGGCAAGCCCCATGGCTATGGTTCGGGCTACCTCAATTTTTCATTCGAACATTGACCGGGAGATACCCACATGCTGGATGCGAGTACTCATTTTTTTCGCTGAAACTACTTGGTGGGTCAGTTTCGATCCCGGTATTGGCGGGACCGGAAGTACTCGCTTTCGGGCGAGCTGTCCAAGGAGTGGACAAGGCTCTTACCCCGGCAAGGGAAGGGGATCTGGCCGGGGTGCGTGAACATTGTGCCCGTCTTGAGCAAAAACTGCGCTGGTGTTCGAATGCT
The DNA here is from genome assembly GCF_902506065.1 of Arthrobacter sp. 9V. Lineage (GTDB taxonomy): Bacteria > Actinomycetota > Actinomycetes > Actinomycetales > Micrococcaceae > Arthrobacter. Next base: position 99,964 of record NZ_LR732912.1, on the reverse strand, counting down.
TCGGCTTCATGACGGACGCCCGTAAGTTAGCGCCCGACGGCGGCCGGTCACCCTGGAAAGGCAACCAGCCGCCGTCGTACTACTGCTGTTCTTCTTGGCGCGCACCCTTCACGGGACGGCTGCGGGAGCGCGTCCAAGGAGTCCTTGGAGTTCTTGGCTTTGTGCTGCTTTAGCTGCATGGCTGTGCTGCTTTAGCTGTGGGCGGCGAGGATGGTGGAGGCTTCCTGGCGGGTGGTGCCGGAGGACTCGATGTGTGCCAGGGCTGCGGGGATTTCCCAGCCCTTCTTCCGCATGGCCGTGGCCCACAAACGCCCTGCACGGTACGAGGACCGCACCAACGGACCCGACATCACACCAAGGAACCCGATTTCTTCGGCCTCGTTCTGAAGGTCCACGAACTCCTGCGGCTTGACCCAACGGTCCACCGGCAAGTGCCGCTCGGACGGGCGCAGGTACTGGGTAATGGTGATCAAATCACACCCGGCCGCGCGCAGGTCCCGCAACGCTTCGGAAATTTCCTCGCGGGTCTCGCCCATGCCCAGGATCAGGTTGGACTTGGTCACCATACCCAAATCCCGGCCCTGCGTGATCACGTCCAAGGAGCGCTCGTACCGGAACGCCGGACGGATCCGCTTGAAAATCCTCGGCACGGTCTCCACGTTGTGCGCGAACACCTCGGGCTTGGAATCACAGATCGCCGCGATGTGCTCTGGCCTGCCGGAGAAGTCCGGGATCAACAACTCCACCCCGGTGCCGGGGTTCAGTTCATGGATCTTCCGGACCGTTTCGGCGTACAACCACACACCCTCATCGGCGAGGTCATCACGGGCCACCCCGGTCACGGTGGCGTACCGCAACTGCATCGCCTGGACACTGCGGGCCACCTTGGTGGGTTCGAACATGTCCACCGGGGACGGCTTGCCGGTATCGATCTGGCAGAAATCACAGCGCCGCGTGCACTCGGACCCGCCGATCAGGAACGTCGCTTCCTTATCTTCCCAGCACTCAAAAATGTTCGGGCACCCGGCCTCCTCACACACCGTGTGCAGGCCTTCCTTCTTCACCAGATTCTTGAGCTGAACAAACTCCGGCCCCATCTGAACCTTGGCCTTGATCCACTCAGGCTTACGTTCAACCGGGACCGCCGAGTTACGCTGCTCAACGCGCAGTAACTTACGGCCTTCAGGTGCGAGTGTCATGACGTTCTTCCTTGTAGGTCTGCAAAATTATTGCGTTGCGGGGCCTTCTGTTCGTGTCTTTCATGCGTTCCGGGGCGCAGAGAGGGCCCAACAACGCATGGTGGCGCGCCGCTCAGCATTCGACGACGTTGACGGCAAGTCCGCCCATGGCTGTTTCCTTGTACTTGTGGGACATGTCCTTGCCCGTTTCACGCATGGTCACGATCACCTCATCCAACGAGACCCGGTGCGTACCATCACCCCACAACGCCATCTTCGCCGCGTTGATAGCCTTCGCCGCAGCAATCGCGTTCCGCTCAATACACGGGATCTGCACCAACCCCCCGATCGGATCACACGTGAGCCCCAGGTTATGTTCCATCGCGATCTCCGCCGCGTTCTCCACCTGACCCGGAGTACCACCCATCACCTCAGCCAACCCGGCAGCAGCCATCGACGACGCCGACCCAACCTCACCCTGACAGCCCACCTCAGCCCCCGAAATGGACGCCTGCTCCTTATACAACACACCCACAGCACCGGCGGCGAGCAAGAACTTCACCACCACATCATCCCGATCCCGCTGAGAAGCCTTGTCCATGCCCGGCGCATAATTCAACGCGTAATACAACACCGCCGGGATAATCCCCGCAGCACCATTGGTCGGAGCCGTCACCACCCGGCCACCCGAAGCGTTCTCCTCATTGACCGCCAAAGCGATCAGATTCACCCACTCCTGCCAATACTTCGGATCGTTCCGGTCCTTATCCTCCTTCAGCAACCGCTCCAACCAATCAGGAGAACGACGCCGGACCTTCAAACCCCCAGGCAACACACCCTCACGCTTCAATGAGGTTTCAACACACGCCTCCATCACCGACCAGATATGGAGCAGACCCTCCCGGATCTCCTCCTCACTCCGGGACGCCCGCTCATTGATGAACATGATGTCCGAAATGCCCAAACCCTTCGAAGCGCACCGGCCCATCAACTCCGCCGCCGTCCGGAACGGCAACGGCAACTCCTTCTTCGACTCCTCCAACTCCTGCTGAGCCGAGTTCTCCTCACCCTCACGGACAATGAACCCGCCACCGACCGAAAAGAACGTCGCCTCCCTGAGAACATTCCCCTCAGCATCAGAAACCGCGAACTTCATCCCGTTCGTATGCCGCGGCAACACCGTCAACGGATGCAGGATCATGTCCTCCACCGCATACGCCACCTCCACACCCCCGCCCGAAGCACCAGCCAGGTTCAACACACCCGTCTCAGCAATCCTCGCGAGCCGCTCCTCCACCTCGTCAGGCAGGATCAGCTCGGGGTCGAAGCCCTCAAGTCCGAGCAAGACGGCCGTGAAGGTCCCGTGTCCCTTGCCGGTTGCAGCCAAAGACCCGTACAGGTCAACCCGCAAACCCGCAACGGATTCGAGAACCCCGGACTCCCGAAGCTCACGTGCAAACACGGCACCAGCCCGCATCGGCCCCACAGTATGGGAACTCGACGGGCCAATACCCACAGAGAACAGATCAAAGACCCCAACGGCCATGGTCATTTCCTAACGACGTATAACGAATAGAACCCGCCCCGCCCCCAACAAACGGAGCGGGCCCTCAAACCCATTGCCCCCATTTCGGGGGTTCCCTGCCAAACATGCCGTGCGCACGGCACTTCCCGCAGCGAACCCCCGAATCGGCCGCTGCACTTGGGGTCGACCGGAGCCCGCGGAGGATGCCAACCCCAATGGGCCGGACCGGCACACCCGCGAACCCGCAAACCCACGAACCCACGAACCCGGATGCCCACTCCGTCCCGCATAACCCCCATTTCGGGGGTTCCCTGCCAAACATGCCGTGCGCACGGCACTTCCCGCAGCGAACCCCCGAATCGGCCGCTGCACTTGGGTGCGACCGAGCCCGCGGAGGATGCCAACCCCAACCGGCCAACCCGCACGACGCGGCCCCGAGTAGACGCCTCAGCCGAGGTCTGCGACTCCCGGGTACAGCGGGTGCGCTTTCGCGAGGACGTCGACGCGGTGCCGTAGACCGGAAAGGTCCGTGTCGGCGTCGGCGATCAGTACTTCGGCGATGATGTCCGCTACCTCGTGGAAGGCTGCTTCGCCGAATCCGCGCGTTGCCAGGGCCGGGGTGCCGATCCGGAGGCCGGAGGTGACCATGGGCGGGCGGGGGTCGAAGGGGACGGCGTTGCGGTTGACGGTGATGTCGATCGCGGCGAGGCGGTCTTCGGCTTGTTGGCCGTCTAGCTCGCAGTTGCGCAGGTCCACGAGGACCAGGTGCACGTCGGTCCCGCCGGAAACCACGGAGATGCCCTTGGCGGCGACGTCGGGCTGCACCAAGCGCTCGGCCAGAATCCGGGCCCCGGCGAGGACACGTTCCTGACGTTCGCGGAACTCTTCGGAAGCGGCGATCTTGAACGCAACGGCCTTACCCGCAATGACGTGCTCCAGTGGCCCGCCTTGCTGGCCCGGGAATACGGCCGAGTTGATCTTCTTGGCGATGTCGGCGTCGTTGGAGAGGATGATGCCGCCACGGGGACCGGCGAGTGTCTTGTGCGTGGTGGACGTGGTGACGTGCGCGTGCGGGACGGGCGAAGGGTGCAGACCCGCGGCCACGAGCCCGGCGAAGTGGGCCATGTCCACCATCAGGTAGGCACCCACGGAGTCGGCGATCCGGCGGAATTCAGCGAAGTCCAGCTGCCGCGCATAAGCGGACCAGCCGGCCACGATCAGTGCCGGTTTGTGCTCCTGTGCCAAGGCCTCAACCTCGGCCATGTCCACCGTGTGGGTATCCTCACGGACGCCGTAGGGGACCACGTTGTAGAGCTTGCCGGAGAAGTTGATCCGCATGCCGTGGGTGAGGTGTCCGCCGTGAGCGAGGTTCAAGCCCATGATGGTGTCGCCCGGCTTGATGAGGGCGTGCATCACCGAGGCGTTGGCCTGGGCGCCGGAGTGCGGCTGCACATTCGCGTACTCGGCGCCGAACAGGGCTTTGATGCGATCGATGGCCAGCTGCTCGATCACGTCGACGTGTTCGCAACCACCGTAGTAGCGCTTGCCCGGGTACCCTTCGGCGTATTTGTTGGTCAGCACCGAGCCCTGGGCCTGCATCACGGCCACGGCGGTGTGGTTCTCGGAGGCGATCATTTCCAGGCCGTCGCGCTGGCGACCCAATTCGTCGTCGATCTTCGCAGCGATTTCAGGATCAAGCTCGGACAGCTGGGCGTCCAACGACGCCGACACCACCTGCTGGTACTCAGTTACAGTTGCCGGGTTCACAGTTCTCCACCGTTCTTTGAAGCGTATTCTTCGGCCGACATGAGCGGCCCTTCCTCCGTGGCGGCCACCTTGAACAACCAGCCGGCGCCGTAGGGATCGTTGTTGATGAGGGCGGGATCGCTGACAACGGCGTCGTTGATCTCGGTGACCTCACCTGTCACGGGCGAGTACAGGTCAGAGACCGACTTGGTCGATTCCACCTCGCCACACGTCTGGCCTGCAGTCACAGTGGAACCAACTTCGGGCAGGTCCACGTACACAATGTCGCCCAAGGCGTCAGCGGCAACCGCCGAAATCCCAATCCCTACAGGCCCGTCACCATCAACGGCAACCCACTCGTGCTCAGCCGAGTACTTCAGCTCGGCAACTACTTTGCTCATTCGCATTCCTTCTTTCTGAGAGTTTTGTACAGCTGATGCCCTTAAGAGGGCGTCATTAGGGCGTTATGTGTACACAAACTCCCTATTTTTGGCGCTTGTAGAACGGCAGCGGCACAACTTGGAACGGCTCCGCTTTGCCGCGGAGGTCCACCTCTACGATGGTGCCCGGCTCGGAATGCTCGACGTCGACATACGCCAACGCGATCGGGTAACCGAGCGTCGGGCTGGGCTGGCCGGAGGTGACTTCGCCAATCAGGGAACCGTCCTTGAGGACCGAGTAGTGGGCTCGGGCGGCGCGGCGCCCGGTGCCCTTGAGGCCCACGAGCTTCTGGCCCAGCGTGGTTCCGACTCCGGCGGCCTTGATGGCGGTGAGTGCGTCGCGGCCAATGAAGTCGCTTTCCTTGGCGAGGGAAACCACCGGCCCAAGGCCCGCGGTGTAGGCGTTGACGTGGCGGGAGAGCTCGTTGCCGTAGAGGGGCATTCCGGCTTCCAAGCGCAGTGAGTCGCGGGCTGCGAGTCCGGCTGGGATGAGTCCGTGGCCTTCGCCGGCTTCGAGCAGCGCTTGCCAGAGCCCGGGGGCGTCGAGGTTCGGGACGTAGATCTCGAAGCCGTCCTCGCCGGTGTATCCGGTGCGGGCCAGCAGCAGGTCCCGGGTGCCGCCGTCGAACGTCATGGATACCTCAACCGCCGCGTAGTACTTCAGTTCCGTGACGAGTGCGTGCTGTTCTGCCGGGACGAGACCCAACAGGATCGCTTCGGCGTTGGGGCCTTGCACGGCAATCAAGGATGTCTCGGCGGCAGCATCTTCCACCACCACGTCGAACCCGGAGGCGCGGGCCATCAACTCTGAAGCAACCACCTTCGCGTTGCCCGCATTGGGGACCACCAGGTACTTGTCCACGCCGTCCTCGGGTGAAGGGCGACGGTAGGTGATGAGGTCATCGATGATGCCGCCATCGGCGTCGCAGATCAGCGAGTACTTGGCCTTGCCAACCGCCACAGCGGACAACTTGCCCACCAGTGCGAAATCCAGGTACGCAGCAGCGTCGGGACCGGAAACCCAGACTTCGCCCATATGGGAGAGGTCGAACAAGCCTGCGGATTTGCGGACTGCGTGGTGTTCGGCGAGCTCGGACTCGTACTTGAGGGGCATCTGCCAGCCGCCGAAATCCGTGAAGGACGCGCCGGCTTTTTTGTGTTGCTCATAGAGAGCTGTGTAGTTCTCAGACATGTGGGGAGTCCTTAGTTTTCAAAGTCAGCTGTGTTGTCCTCGAACGCTTCGAGGGGCGGGCAGGAGCAGACCAAGTTGCGGTCTCCTGCGGCGCCGTCGATCCTGCCGACCGGCGGAAAGTACTTGTCCTGCTTCAGGTGATGGACGGGGAACGCGGCCTGCTCACGCGGGTAGTCGCGGTCCCAGCCGGAATTTACGACGGCGGCAGCTGTGTGCGGCGCGTTGCGCAGCGGCGACTTCTCAACAGTGATATCACCGCTGGCTACCTGCTCGATCTCAGCACGGATGGTGATCATGGCCTCGATGAAACGGTCGATCTCGGCCAGGTCCTCGGACTCCGTGGGTTCCACCATCAAGGTGCCCGCAACGGGGAACGCGAGGGTGGGGGCGTGGAAGCCGAAGTCGATCAGGCGCTTGGCCACGTCTTCGGCCGTGACACCGGTGCGGGCGGTCAGCTCACGGAGGTCCAGGATGCACTCGTGTGCCACCAGTCCGCCCTCGCCGGTGTACAGAACGGGGAAGTGCTCATCCAAGCGGGACGCGACATAGTTGGCCGCAAGAAGCGCCGACTTGGTGGCTTCCGTCAAACCCTGGCCACCCATGAGCTTCACGTACGCCCAGGAAATCGGCAGCACACCGGCCGAACCGTAGCGGGAGGCCGAGATGGCAACACCGTGCCCTTCCTCATGCGCGGCTTTGTTCGCGTCGCCCGGCATGAACGGAGCCAAGTGCGCCTTCGCAGCAACAGGACCGACGCCGGGTCCGCCACCGCCGTGCGGGATGCAGAAGGTCTTGTGCAGGTTCAGGTGGGACACGTCGCCGCCGAATTTGCCCGGTTGTGCCAAACCAACCAGCGCGTTCAAGTTGGCGCCGTCAACGTACACCTGGCCACCGGCTTGGTGGATCGCGTCACAGACTTCGCGGACGTCGGCGTCGTAGACACCGTGCGTGGACGGGTACGTGATCATGATGGCCGACAACACATCGCGGTGGGCCTCGATCTTGGCGGTCAAGTCCGAGTGATCAATGGTGCCGTCAGCAGCCGTAGCCACCACAACAACCTTCATCCCGGCCAGCACAGCGGACGCCGCGTTGGTGCCGTGGGCCGAGGCCGGGATCAGGCAGACGTTGCGCTGCTCGTCGCCGCGGGACAGGTGGTAGCCGCGGATCGCGAGCAAGCCGGCCAGCTCGCCCTGGGAACCGGCGTTGGGCTGGATGGAGACCTGGTCGTAGCCCGTGATCTCTGTGAGGTCCGCTTCCAGGTCCTCGATCAGCTCGCGCCAACCCGCTGTCTGATGCTCCGGTGCGAACGGGTGGATGGACGCGAACTCCGGCCAGGAGATGGCTTCCATCTCCGCGGTGGCATTGAGCTTCATGGTGCACGAACCCAGCGGGATCATGGTGCGGTCGAGCGCGAGATCCCGGTCAGACAGCTTGCGGATATAGCGCAACAACTGCGTCTCGGAACGGTGCGTGTTGAACACCGGGTGCTGCAGGAAATCGGACGTGCGGACCACGTCAGCAGGCAATTCGAACCCAGAGGCGTCCCCAACTGGGCCGGCACCAAAGGCGACGGCCACCGCGGAGAGGACCTCCGGCGTCGTGGTTTCATCAACGGAAACGCCAACGGTGTCCGCGTCGATGAGGCGGAGGTTGATGCCGCGGGCTTCGGCGGCGGCGATGACTTTGTCTGCCTTGCCCGGAACACGCACGGTGAGGGTGTCGAAGAAGGCCTCGGAGACGAGTTCCCGGCCGGCTTTCTTCAGGGTGGCGGCCAAAACGCGGGCGTGGCCGTGGACGGTTTCGGCGATCGCCTTCAGGCCTTCCGGACCGTGGTAAACGGCGTACATGGAGGCCACAATTGCCAGTAGCGCCTGGGCGGTGCAGATGTTGGACGTGGCCTTCTCGCGGCGGATGTGCTGCTCACGTGTCTGGAGTGCCAGGCGGTAAGCGGGGACGCCGGCGTTGTCCTTGGACACGCCCACGATGCGGCCGGGAAGCGTGCGCTCCATGCCTTCGCGGACGGCCATGTAGGCAGCGTGCGGGCCGCCGAAGAACAGCGGAACACCAAAGCGCTGCGCGGTTCCGACGGCGATGTCCGCGCCTTGTTCGCCCGGGGGCGTGATGAGGGTGAGCGCCAGCAAATCGGCGGCAACCGTGACCAGCGCGCCGCGTTCCTTCGCGGAAGCGATCACGCCGGAGTGATCGAACACGCGGCCTGAAACGCCGGGCTGCTGCAGGACGATACCGTTGATGTCGCCGTCGGGAAGCCCTGCCGAAAGGTCAGCAATTTCGACCTCGAAGCCCAGCGCCTCGGCGCGGCCCTTCACAATGGCGATGGTCTGCGGAAGGAGGTCGGCGTCGAGGACCGTCTTGCCGTCCTTGGCCGTTTTGTTCTTGTTGGCCCTGCGCATCAGCAGCACAGCCTCAGCCACGGCGGTGGCTTCATCCAGCAACGAGGCGTTGGCTACGGGAAGCCCCGTCAGGTCCTGCACCATGGTCTGGAAGTTCAGCAGCGCTTCAAGCCGGCCCTGGGAAATTTCCGGCTGGTACGGGGTGTAGGCCGTGTACCAGGCGGGAGCTTCGAGGATGTTGCGGCGGATGACCGGGGGCGTCACGGTGTCGTAATAACCCTGGCCGATCATCTGGACAGCGGTCTTGTTTTTCGAAGCGAGCTTGCGGAGCTCGGCGAGGACCTGCACCTCGGTGAGGGCGTCCTGCAACTTCAGGGCAGTTTCCTGGCGGATGGAATCGGGGACGGCCACGTCAACCAGGCCGTCGACAGAGTCGTAGCCGATTGCCTTGAGCATGGTGTCAACGTCGGCTTGGCGGCGGGCGCCGATGTGCCGGTCCGCGAAGGCGGTGGGGGTTGATTGAACAGTCAAGAGGAACTCCATGATTCAGGCGCCCAGTGAGCGCCGCGATGATGTGGGTTCCTCCCCGCTCTGTATTGGACCTGAGAGATTCCGCAGAAATACTTTCCTGCTTGCACCGTCGGTGAGTCCGGTTGCCCGGACTGCTTTCCAGAGTTGCCTAACCGCGGCGGTACATGGGCCTGAGAGATTCCTGGGGAGGATTTGCTCCTACGGCGCCTGACTGGATGTACCGGCAGGACTCTCCCGCCGCAGATCAAAAGCGTTGCATCACCATGGGTGACACGCTTCACACCATAGCGGGTTGTTTTGAATAAGCGCAAGCAAGGTGCGGCTACTGATGCATGGCTTCATGGATCTGCAACGCGAACCATAACTGGGCAACGGTGGACGTTTCTCCCATGTCCAGCCCCGTCAACTCGCCGATTTTCCGCATCCGGTAGATGATGGTTTGCCGGTGCGCGAAGAGCGCTGCCGCAGTTTTTTGCCACGATCTCTGCGAGTCCAAATACGTCCTCAACGTGAGAATCAGGTCGCCTTCCTGGCCCTGTTCGTAGTCGAAAATCGGTCCCAGAAGACGCCTGACCAGCGCGGCCCCTTCCTCGAATCCGGTGAGTCCCAGCCATGACGGCCCCTCCGCGTAACGGGCCAACCCCAGCTTGTTGGCACGGGCCGAACCGAGAGCCCAGAGGGACTCCTGCAACGCGCGTTGGATAGTGGACACGGCTGCCGGCGCACTGATCCCAATCGAGGTTTGCAAGCCTGCGCAATGCACCAGGACATGGTCCGGCACATCCGCGGGGACCACCACATGGAGCCGGTTGTTCCGCTTCAAGGACGCCGACGCAACCCCGTGCCGCCACAGTTCGATATGCACGTCAGCCAACCGGCCGCCGTCGTCCGCAGTGGAAGCGGCCGCGGTCATGGTGGCGAGCAGGAAATCCTGCGGCGGGACCTCAAAAACGGCCAATCTGCTCTCCATCTCAGCAGCGCCCAAACGCCCGTCCATGGCTTGCAGCAGGAACTCGCCGGCCAGCCGGTGACGGCCTTCCAGCGACAAAACAATACGTGAAAGCTGCAGTCCCAGCACGGTTGCGGCGTGGAGGAGCACGACGGCGTCAGGGTGCGGTTCGCTGGTGGGCAGCACCACCAGGAGCGCGTTGGCGTGGGTGGGAATGTCCATAGTCAGCACGTGCCGTCCACGGATGCGGTGCCATTGGAAGTTCTTCCCGGCCAGGCCCACCTGCCCGGACATCGGGGCCCATTCTTCGGCGAGGAACACCGGGAGGGACTGGCCGTCCGGATGCCAGGGATGGAGGCAGCGCCGGTCCACTACGAACAGTTCCGCGTCGAGTTCGGTTGATAGCCGCTGGACCAGGCTTTGCCAGTGGTCTTCGGAGGCGCCGGCAGTGCGCATGAGATCGTAAACGCGGGCCGTCTGACGTAGGCGGCGGGACTCTTCGAGCAACGAGGACTCGGCCACTGAACGGGCAATCGCTATGAACGGCAGCGGGTACGGGATGTTGATCAGGGGCAGCGGGAGACGGTTGCAGGCCTCCAGGAACTCATCCGTGAGGGGCGGGGCATGCATCTTTTCGCCGATGGCCAACGCGCTGGCACCGCTGTCCATCAGGGCTTCTGCGAGCGCCACCTGCCCTTGGGCATCAGCAGGAATGGACAGTCCGTTGGTCATCATAAGCTCCCCGCCGGTGACCCATTCCCATAGCTTGGGCAGGTCTGAGGTGTGGGCCCACGTGATGCGGTTGTCCAGTCCGGCGGATCCAGCGGTGAGGGTGAGTCCGAGCTGCGGCTCCGCGATGAGTTCAGCGACTGTAATCGCCATCTCTTGCCCCGATTCCTGCTGTTCGTGGCCGTTCGAGCCGCCGCATTTAGCGGCTCTTAGACATTCGTCTAAACGGCTCGGCCATTTGTAGCCAATGTACCGCTATCCGGGGTGATCCGCGTCACCAACAATGGAATTACCTACTTCCCGCTCAACGGCGAGCACCCCTCACCCCCAAGGATCCGGCAATGACAACGCACAAGCCCATCGGCCCTGTCGCCGCAACCAAAGTCCCCCGGTATGCAGGCCTCGGTACCTTTGCCCGCCTCCCCCAAATCGACCGTGTCCCGGACTACGATATTGCGATTGTGGGCGTACCGTTCGACGGCGGAACCTCCTTCCGCCCCGGCGCCCGTTTCGGTCCTGCCGCAGTCCGTGAAGCCTCCCGCCTCCTGCGCCCCGGCTACCATCCGGAACTGGACGTTGAACCGGTGTACGAGGCCCAGGTGGTGGACGCCGGCGACATCGCGTGCACTCCTTACGACATCACCCGGGCAGTCCGCGAGATTGAAGAGCAGGCTTTGCCCCTGATCAGCGAGGACAAGCGGCTCATTTCCATTGGTGGCGACCACACCATTGCCTTGCCCATGCTGCGGGCGCTCAACACAGTTCACGGCCCCGTGGCACTCCTGCACTTCGATGCCCACCTGGACACCTGGGACACCTACTTTGATCAGCCGATCACCCACGGAACCATCTTCCGCCGGGCATTCGAGGAAGGACTGCTGGTGGAAGACAAGTCAATGCACGTAGGCATCCGCGGCCCGGTTTATGACCGCAACGATTTCCTCCGTGATCACGAATTCGGGTTCCAGATCATCCGTTGCTCGGACCTGGATGTGATCGGTGTTCCGGCAGCCATCCAGCGGGTGAAGGACAGGCTGGGCGATACCCCGGTATACGTGTCAATCGACATCGATGTTCTGGACCCGGCCTTCGCACCCGGCACGGGCACGCCGGAGATGGGCGGGCTCCACTCCCGCGAACTCCTGGCGTTGCTCCGCGGACTGAACGGGATCAACATTGTGGGTGCCGACGTCGTGGAAGTCGCTCCGGCGTACGACCATGCGGACATCACCACCCTCGCCGCCGCCACTCTGGTCTTCGACCTTTTGGGCCTGATGGTGAACCGCAGCAAAGCAGACGCCACGGCGGTTCGCGAACTCGCTTCAGCATCCCGGAGTGCATCATGAGCACCGCGCCCGTTACAAGCGAGGTTCCCCGGCTGGAGGACAAAACCATCCAGCCCATCCCGGCCAATGAGCGGCACGGCAAAGCCCGGGACCTCTTCACTATCTGGTTCGGCTCCAACATCATGATCATGACCATCGTGACCGGCGGCCTCGCCACCACGGTGTTTGGCTTGGGCTTCGTTCCGGCCGTGGTGGGCATCGTCATCGGCAACGTCGTGGGCGGTATCTTCATGGCGCTGCACTCCGCCCAAGGTCCGCAACTGGGTGTGGCCCAGATGATTCAGACCCGTGGCCAGTTTGGCTCCTTCGGGGCCTTGTTGATCGTAGTCATCGTCGTTGTTATGTACGTGGGTTTCTTCGCAGCCAACCTGGTGTTCGGCGGCGAAGCTATGGCCGCCGTCAGCCCGGGTATCAGCGTTGACGCCGGCATCATCATCATCGGCGTGGTCAGCGTGATCGCCACGATCTTCGGATACCGGCTCATTCACGCTTACGCTCGCGTTCTAAGTGTCGCCGCCGGGTTGGCCCTGTTGCTGGCCTTCGGATGGATCCTGATGGTTCACGGCTTGCCGGGCAACTTCCTGGAGACGGGCAACTTCAACTGGGTGGGCTTCATGGGCACCATTTCCGTCTCAGCCCTGTGGCAGCTTGCCTACGCGCCGTACGTCTCTGACTACTCGCGCTACATGCCGCAAGGCACGGGCTCTGCCCCCGCTTTCTGGGCTTCCTATTCGGGATGCGTCCTGGGAACTCTCTTCCCCATGATCCTTGGTGCTTTGGTGGGTACCCTCGCGGTCTCCATGAGCACCGGCGACGTCGAAATCGTGGGCAGCCTGGGGGCACTGCTCCAGCCGTGGACCCTGATCATCGTGGGCATCTTCTGCCTGGGCGTCGCTGCCTCGAACGCCATGAACCTGTACTGCGGCGTCCTGTGCACCCTCACCATCGGGCAGACGTTCAAGCCCTCCTGGTTGCCCCGCGCCAAAACCCGCAGCATCGCAGCAGTCATCCTGTTCGTGGTGGCCGTCTCCATTGCCCTGTTTGCCCGCGACAACTTCATCCTCTTCTACACCAACTTCCTCTCCTTCCTCATGTACGTCCTGGTTCCCTGGACGGCCATCAACCTGGTGGACTACTACCTTCTGCGGCACGGCGACTACCGGGTTGAAGACTTCTTCAAGCGCGACGGCGGTGTGTACGGGCGGTTCAATTGGGTGGCCATCGGTTCCTACATAGCAGGCGCCCTGATCCAGGTTCCCTTCTCAGCCACCACCATCTACACAGGCCCCCTGGCTGCGGCGATGGGTGGAGTGGACATCTCGTGGATCGTTGGGCTCGTCGTGGTAGCTCCCCTGTACTACGTGGCAGCCCGGGTGTTCCGGAAGAAGGCAGAACCTGCCTCCTTTCCCGCAGCTGCACTTACCCCTGACCTGATCTGACCAGGCCTGATCCGACCAGACCCTCACCTGCATTTCCCCTGAACCTCCCTGCCCCTCCCCTGAACCTCCTCTGAAAGCGAAGCATCATGACCACCCAGACCGAACAGTTCACCGTCCGGCGCTCAGACGCCCACAGTTCCCTCTCCCTGCAGCTCCCTCTGCCTCTGCCTCCGGCGGGGCATTTCATCAACGGTTCCTTCGTCCCTGGCTCCACGGGCCTGCTGATCGACGTGGTGGATCCCACCACGGAGCAGGTCATCGCCTCCGTCCAGGCGGGAACCGCCGGTGATGTGGACGCCGCCGTTGCTGCCGCCGTCGTGGCCCAAAAAACCTGGGGTGTCACCACCCCGAAGGAGCGCGCGGACGTCCTGAACCTTATTGCGAACATCATCGAGGAGAATCGGGAAGCGTTCCAGGCAATCGAGTCCGCCAACACCGGCAAGCCGCAGGCCGTCTCCGAGGACGATGTCTCCAGCACCATCGATACCTTCCGCTTCATGGCCGGTGCCTCACGCACGCTTACCTCCATGGCCGGCGGTGACTACGCCACGGGCCACACCTCGGTGATCCTGCGCGAACCCGTGGGCGTGGTGGGTGTCATCACGCCGTGGAATTACCCGCTGCTGATGGCTGCATGGAAGATCGCGCCCATCCTCGCGGCCGGCAACAGCATCGTCATCAAGCCCTCCGAGCAGACCCCTTTGACCACGCTGAAACTGGCGGAAGTGCTGGCCGGCCGCATACCTGACGGCATCCTCAACGTGGTCACTGGCCGCGGCCGGACCGTTGGACAGCGCCTTTCCGAGCACCCTGACATCGCACTGGTGGCCCTGACAGGCAGTGTGGTCAGTGGCCAGGCCGTGGCCGAAACCGCAGCGAAATCCGTCAAACGCGTCCACTTGGAACTCGGGGGCAAGGCTCCCGTTGTTGTCTTCCCCGACGCCGACCTCCGCGCCGCAGCTGCCGGTGTCCGGAACGCCGGCTTCTGGAATGCCGGCCAGGATTGCGGTGCCGCCTGCCGCGTCCTGGTTCATGAGTCCGTGGCCGAGGAGTTCACGGCGCACCTGGTCCGGGAAGTCAGCACCTTGGTGCTCGGCGCGCCGGACGCCGGAGACGACGTCGAAATCGGCCCCATGATCTCCCTCCCGCACTTTGAGCGGGTCAAGGAAGCCCTGGCTGAAGCACGCCAGGCGGGCCTCACCATGGCTATCGGCGGATCCGCGCTGGAAGGTCCCGGCTACTTCATCGAGCCCACGGTCATCAGCAACGTACCGGCCGGAGCGCACATCGCCACACATGAGATTTTCGGGCCAGTGGTCACTGTGGAAACCTTCAGCAGCACCGAAGAGGCAGTGACCCGCGCCAACGAGAGCCCCTACGGTTTGTCAGCCTCGGTGTGGACCCGCGATTCAAGCCTTTCCCTGCGCATCCCCAAGCAACTGGACTTCGGCACCGTGTGGGTCAATGCGCATCTTGTCCTGGCATGCGAGGTACCGTGGGGCGGATTCAAAGGTTCCGGCTACGGCCGTGATCTCTCGCTCTACGCCCTCGATGACTACTCCCGTACGAAGCACGTCATGATCAACCACGGCGCATAAGCGTTCAAACAAGCAACGGAGCTTTTGTTATGACCACCAATGTTTCGCGCGTACCTGCCGCCGCCACCCCCACGGCCCCCTTCACCACGGACACCACGTGGACAAACTGGGGCGGGAACCAAAGTGCGACGCCAGCCTTCACCGTTCGGCCCGGGAATGAACAAGAAGCGCTCGACGCCGTCCGGTTCGCCATCCGTGAAGGCTTGCCTGTGCGGGCGGTCGGCTCGGGGCACTCGTCCTCGCCTTTGGTTCAGACCGGCGGGGTCCTGATGGACATGTCCGGGCTCTCTGCCATCACGGGGACTGACCGTGCAGGGCGCCGCGCCCGGGCATTGGCGGGCACCACCATCAACGCCTTCGGGGATGCCTTGTGGGAGAAGGGTCTGGCGCTCAGCAATCAGGGCGACATCGACAAACAGCAGATCGCAGGCGCACTGGCCACCAGCACCCACGGATCCGGCAAGGCTCTGGGCAGTTTCTCCTCCAAGCTGCGGTGGGTGAAGCTGATCAACGGTTTCGGCGAGATCGTGGAAATCGGCGAGGGCCAGCTCCGCGAACTCCGCGCAGCGCAGACAGCACTCGGGACGTTGGGGATCTTCCTGGAAGTGGAACTGGCCGTGGAGGACAGCTACTACCTGCAGGAACAGATCACCTACCCCACGTGGGCGGAAACCACATCCACCTGGCAGGCAGACATTGATGACAACCGGCACTACTCCTTCCTCTGGTGCCCGGAGGATGACTCCTGCGAGCTGCTGGACCTCCCCGGTTCACCCGATCACAGCATGGGTGGTCGCAGCTACACCAAGCGGTACAACGTGGCCTCCGTCCAGGACGAAAGCCAGTTGTCCGCCGTCGAAGGTTCCCGCCTGGACCGCTCTTACCGGATCTACCCGGGCGGCTTCACCACGCAATTCCATGAACTCGAATACTTTGTCCGAAGCGAAGATGGTTTGGTGGCCGTCGAAGCCATCCAGGACCTGATCCGCAGCAAGTATCCCGAGCAGAAGTACCCCGTGGAGGTCCGCTGGGTGAAGTCCGACGACGCCTACATGTCCCAGTTCCAAGGCCGCGACAGCACAGTCATCACGCTCACCACCGAGCCCGGGACCGATTACTGGCAGTTCTTCCGGGACGCCGACGCCGTGCTGCAGGAATTCGAGCCACGCGCGCACTGGGGCAAGATCCATTTCATGACCCGTAGCCGCCTGGAACGCCTCTACCCGGAGTTGGACACGTTCATCCAGGTTCGCCGGGAGTTCGATCCCCGCGGGATGTTCCTCAACGACCACACGAGGTCCCTGCTCGCCTGACCATCTCTCACATCCCAAGCCCTTCCCCCAAACCATCTCTCACATCCCTATGACAAGCCCTTGAAACCCCGGAGTGGTAGTTTGATCACTGCTGAGACACCCCGCACCCAATCGGAGGACCATCCATGCTTAAGGGTTTCAAGGACTTCATACTTCGCGGCAACGTGATCGAGTTGGCCATCGCCGTGGTCATCGGCAGTGCGTTCACCGCCCTCGTTACGGCCTTCACAACCAACATCATCAACCCGGTGATCGCCGCCGCCGGTGGCATGAATGCGGACGGACTCGGGTTCAGGATCTGGGAAAACAACCCCGCCACGCTCGTCAACATCGGCGCTGTGCTGACGGCGCTCGTAACCTTCGTGATCACCGCAGCGGTGGTGTACTTCATCTTCGTGGCCCCGATGAACAAGATCAATTCCTTGGTCAAGAACCGCCTCTCCACTGAGGAGCCCGAGGAAGAGCCACTCCCTGCAGACACTGCCCTTCTGGCCGAAATCCGCGACCTCCTGAAGGAAGCTGCTGCCCACCGCGCCGCCGATCGTTCCTCAGATCTGGACTCGGGCCTCTCCACCGACCTCGATTCCGACCGCACGCGCTAGGGAGCGCCCTCCCCAAACTCCCAAGCGTTCAGGTCCAGCTGCGCGCTCCTTCCCAATTGCACTCCTTCCTGTTGCTCAGTGGCACCCGGCATCCTCACCGCGAGGGTGCCGGGTTCCCATGTTTCATCGGCCTGACCCCGGAACGTGACGCAAGGGCAACGGGATTGAAACAGGGGCAGGGCAGCATGAAAACATGAAGCCCAATCCGAGCACTCCCGTCACTGCGGACCTCCTCTGTGATGTCTGCGGTCAATTGCCCGAAGCTTCCAAGGCGCGGCTCACCCTCGCTAACATCGCGGTGATGCTCCCCATCGAACTGCTGGTTCATGCGGCAGTGGTTGGAACCCACCTGCCATACGTCGCGAAGGTCCTGCTGCTGGCGGTAACCGCTACTGTGTTGGTCATCTGGGTGGCCGAACCATCAGCCGCCAAGGTACTTCGACGATGGCTTCATGCGCCGGCACTCCGTCAACGGCACAAGCTGCATCTGGCTCCTGCCCTGTGGCGCGCCCGAACCGTCCTATTGGACCAGCCAGGCTCCCTCCAGAGGATCACCCAAGCCCTGGCCAAGTTGGACGCCAACATCCTTAGCCTCCACGTCCACCCGATGATAGGAAATGGCTCCACCTCAGGCTTCTCCGCCGACGCAGCCCACGGCGACCGGGTCATGGATGAGTTCGTGCTCTCCACGCCGGGCGAAGTCACCGAGCAGGAACTGCTGAAAGCACTGCACGACGGCGGCGGGCATGAGTCACACGTTTGGCCCACCACTGCTTTGGCCATGGCCGACGGCCAAACCAAGGCCCTGAGTCTCGCCACGCGCATCGCGGGGAATCCAAAGGAGCTTCCGTTGGTCGTCGCAGAGCTCCTGTCCGCAAAAGTGGTCCCCTTTGATCCCGAAAGCCCCACGTCGAAGGCGACCACCGCCGTCGGGCCTTCCGCTGAATTCCTCAAAATCCCGACGGCGTGGCATGGCCCGCTGCTCTTCACCAGACCCGGCGAACCATTCTCACCCGCTGAATCGGCACGAGCACACAGGTTGGCGGAGCTCGCGGAAATCCTGGCGCACACCCCTGCTGACTCCTGTAAAACCACTGGAACGATGTAGCGTCAACGACACAAACCAACTCTTGCCAGTCCCGAGACGGGCAGGAGCGCGGCGAACGTCAGCCCGGCCGCCGGTTCAGTCCTCGTCGATCTTTTCGAGAAGCTTTCCCAAGGCCTCACGAATATCGTCGTAGTCGTACTGGCCCGCCCTGCTCTCAGCGGAGATCACACCGCAGCGGTGGACCTTCTTGAAGTCGCCGATGGGGAACTTGTAGTGGCCCTTTTGGTCTTCCGGGTGTTCGTCGTCCACGCCCAGGAACCACTGGGAGTACTCGGCGTGCCCGTGCTTGTCCAGAAAGGCGTTCTCATCCTTGGTGGTGGGGGCGTGCTCGCTCCAGTCGTCGCGGGTGTCCTTGACCACCTTGCCATCATGAATCAGGTGCTTCGCATGGTCAAAAGCCTTCTTATTGAGTTTCACTGTCATGGCGCAACCTCGCTTGGATGTGGCTGGCTATCGGCAATTTGTGCACCCAGCTTAGGACCCCCGCGGAGCCTTCGGAAGCCCGGCGCCAACAGCAGGGACGAGACGTGTTCAAGTAATCAGTTCATGAGCCGGACCCAGAGGCCGGCGCCGCGTTCCTTCATCACCAGCCGCCTTTGTATGGCCCCCGTTTGGGCAAGCCATAACACCGTTCCGTCAGCAGTCACCGCTTCCACGAGCCCCTCGTCCAGGACGTCGTTGCCTTGCCAGATCTGGACAGTGTGCCCAACCAGCGACCTCCAATTGGTCACCCTCTTGCCCCGTGCCGGGACGAAGCACGACCCAAACAGCGAATCTTTCTTACCATTCTGCAACTGGATGACTCCTCGCCTGCTGTACAAAGCATTCCTGAAAAGGTTTCTGTACAAGACGAGTGCCATCACTGCCCAGTCCATGACGGAAAATCCGAGCCTGAGCGAAGAGAGATACGTCTCCTATAGCGCCTTCACAGCACCCAGCACCTTCGTCAACGAGTCTTTTGCATCACCAAACAGCAGGGTGGTTTGAGGTTCGTACAGCAGTTCGTTCTCGATGCCGGCAAACCCGGGGCGCATGGAACGCTTGAGGAACACCACCTGCCGGGCGTCGGCGACTTCCAGAATAGGCATTCCGTAGATCGGTGACCCCGATGTGGTCTTAGCCGCAGGATTCACAACATCATTGGCGCCCACCACCAAGGCGACGTCGGTGGTCTTGAATTCCGAATTGATCTCGCTCATTTCCTTCAAGGACTCGTACGGCACATTGGCCTCAGCCAGCAGCACGTTCATATGGCCCGGCATGCGTCCGGCCACAGGATGGATGGCGAAGTCCACCTCAATTCCCCGCGACTCCAACGCCAAGGCAAGCTCAGCAGCAGTGTGCTGACCTTGGGCCACGGCAAGGCCGTATCCCGGAACGATGATCACCCGCTGCGCATAACCGAGCAATACTGCTATGTCCTCCGCGCTGGAGGATCGTACGGGCCGCTCACTCACGGCGGTGGAGCCGGCGGTGGATCCGCCTTTGAAGGCTCCGAACATGATGCCTGCAACGCTGCGTCCCATCGCGGCCGCCATGGCCCGGGTCAGGATGGTACCGGAAGCCCCCACCAGCGTGCCGGCCACCACCAGGAGAACGTTGCCCAGAACTAGTCCGGACGCCGCTACCGCCAGTCCAGTAAATGCATTCAGGAGCGAAATGACGATCGGCACATCAGCGCCTCCCACGGGAAGCACCAGCAGGATTCCGGCGCCAAGACCCAGAAGAAGCAGGACCAGAGCCAACAGCAATGAGCCGTTCAGGATCACCGCAATTCCGGCACCCACGGCAGCCAGCAACACTACGGCCATCAGAGCGGGCAAGCCTGGAAACGTCACGGGCCGGGTAGTCATGAGCCCCTGAAGCTTGGCGAAGGTAACCCCGGACCCGGCAAAGGACACCGCACCCACCAGCAATGTGAAGACGATTGCCACTCGAACCCACGGATCTCCCGTGTGCGAGAGTTCCAGCAACGCCACCAAAGCCGCAGCGCCACCACCAACCCCGTTGAAGAGGGCCACGAGCTGGGGCATCTGCGTCATTTGAACGCGGCGGGCCACCGGCGCAGCGACGCCCGAGCCAACAGCTATGGCGCCAAGAATCCAAGGAATGTTGTCCAGTTCCACGGAGACAAGCACCGTCACCACGGCCAGCAGGGCGCCGAATGCGCCGATCAGATTGCCTCGCCGGGCAGTCCGGGGCGAGTTCAGGCCCTTCAGCGCAAGAATGAAGCACGCCGCCGCGCCAAGATACAGAAGCGCCGTCCACGTGGGATTCAGAAGCGTCATTGTGGTCGCCCCTTTCTAATTCCCGCGGCACCGGTTCCCCCAAGAACGCCCGGATCACCAGCGACTCCGGAACCTTTGACTTCCCGAGCACTTCCGGACTCGCGAGCGCCTCCACCCTCTCCGGCGTTCGACGGCGGCCGTTGCCGTCCGCGGAACATCTCCAGCATCCGGTCGGTCACCACAAAACCGCCGACGAGGTTGGCCGTGGCAAGGACGACAGCCAGCAGGGCGACCGCCAAAACCCAAGGATCAGCGGCCTGTCCTGCCACGATGATGGCCCCCACCAAGATGATGCCGTGGATGGCATTGGCTCCGGACATGAGCGGCGTATGCAAGGTGCTGGAGACCTTGGAAACAACCTCAAAACCAACGAACACCGCCAGGACTGTAATGGTTAGCAGGCTCATGCCGTCCATCAGCGCACTCCTTCACTGCCCGATGCGGGACAGCCGGGTGGGGGAGCTCCGGGTTGCGGACCGCCGGCACTCCCGCTGGCAACGGGCGCATTCTCTCCCCCGAGCGCCGCTAGTGCCGCGAGCGCTTCAGCAGTGGGCGCATGCCGGACCTGGCCGTCGTGGGTGAGGCATGTTCCGGCCAGAACTTCATCTGAGAAGTCCGGGGAAACCGCTCCGTCCCGTGTCATGAGGGCCAACAGGTTGGCTACGTTCTTCGCGAACAGGCGTGAGGCGTCAGCGGGCATCGCCGATGCCGCGTCTTTGATGCCCACGAGTGTGACCGTGCCCTGACCATCACCGGTGGGAATGGGGATGTCCTGGCCGGGGATGCTCCCTTCCACGTTTCCGCCGGATTCTGCCGCTAAATCCACCACCACTGAGCCGGGCCGCATCCCTTGGACCATCTCGCGTGTCACCAAGAGCGGGGCGCGCCTTCCGGGTACGGCGGCAGTGGTGATCAGGACGTCGGCTTGGGCTACGTGCGGTGCCAAAAGGGCCCGCTGCAGGGCTCCCCGGTCCGCACTGAGTTCCCGGGCGTACCCGCCTGAAGCTTCTGCTGTTTCGAGGTCCAGCTTGATGAATGTTCCTCCCATGGATGCCACTTCGTCTGCCGAGGCGGGCCGGATGTCGTTGGCGGATACCCGGGCACCCAGCCTTTTGGCGGTTCCGATGGCTTGCAGGCCAGCCACCCCGGCGCCCAGCACCAGCACCCGGGCGGGTGGGATGGTCCCTGCTGCCGTCATGTACAGCGGGAAAAACCTCGGGAGCCGCATGGCCGCCTCGAGAACACAGCGATAACCGGCCACCAGGGCCTGCGAAGTGAGCGCATCCATGGACTGGGCACGCGAAATACGCGGAACCAGTTCAAGGGCGAAGGAAGTTATTCCTCCAACGGCGAGCGCCCGGACGGTGGGCAACTCCGAGGATGGCGAGCCTAGACCAATGGTGACCGAACCGCGTTGGAGGGCTCCCGCCGTCGACGGTTCCAGAGGACGCACGTGGCAGTAAACATCAAGGGCTCCGAGGGCCAGCGAGTTCACCACCGAGGCGCCCGCCGCAACGTAGTCAGGGTCGCTGTGGCCGGATGCCAGACCCGCACCGGACTCCACCTCAACGTCAAGGCCCAGCCCCACCAGTTGCTTCACCGTTTCCGGCGTTGCGGCAACACGTCGCTCACCGTCGAGCGTCTCGCGCCTTATGCCTGCCTTCACCCGCCACCCCTTTTCCGGAACCCTCCAGAACTCAGTTGGCATGAGTCTATGACTGCGAGGGGCCGGGCGGGAGTAGGGGCTGCGCTATGTGCATAAGTCCACTAGGGTCGGTGGAAGCTGGGGACAACCAGCCACCACCGTCGACGAGCCGGTTCCGGCCGTGCCGTCGGAAAGGAACGCCACTATGGACACCTTCAAAATCGGTTACTTCGTCGGAAGCCTGGCGAGCAATTCCATCAATCGGGTCCTCTCCAAGGCTCTCATCAGCGTGGCGCCGCCGGAACTGGAGTTCCATGAAATCGCCATCAAAGACCTTCCGCTGTACAGCTCGGATTACGACGCCGATTTCCCGCAGGCGGGCCGGGATCTGAAGGACGCAATCGCCGCTTCGGACGGCATCCTGTTCATCTCTCCGGAGTACAACCGCTCGATTCCGGGCGCCTTGAAGAACGCCATTGACTGGGGTTCACGCCCGTGGGGCACCAACTCTTTCGCGCGTAAGCCCACAGGAATCATCGGCGCCTCGCCGGGCGGTATTGGAACGGCCGTGATGCAGTCCTCCATGCGCAGCGTTTTGAGCTTCCTGGACGCGCCGCAGCTGAATGCGCCTGAGGCTTACATCCGCTTCGTTGCGGACGCGTACGACGACGACGGTTCAGTTACGGACGAAGCAACGGCCGGGCTGTTGCGCCACTATATGGAGGAATACAGCGCGTTCGTTCAGCGTGTCCTCGCCGCCAACGCACCGGGCCACATTGGCGATCCGGAACCGGATTCGGCCAAGCTCACGCGGTAACGCCGCCTCGGGTGCCGCTCGGCTTGCGGGCGGCACCGGGCAGGAGGTGTCGGCAAACCGTTCACAGTCCTGGCTTAGTCAGTATGCTTACTATATGAGGAATCATGCTAGTAACCCAGGAGGAACGATGCTTCGCAGATTAGCCATGACCACCCTTGCCTTGGTTCTTTTCACCGGGGCCACTCTCTCCACAACGGTGGCAGCCAACGCGGTAGTAGGTGCACAGGGCAGCGTCGCCGCCACCACCACGCCGTCGCCGGAACCCAGCAACCCCTCCGGTCCATCCACCGCCACACCAACCGCTGAGCCGACCACCGACGTCTCGAATCCTGCCGGGACCGGGCCGGCCAACCCAGGCACCAGCGAGACGGAACAGCAGGAGCAGACGCGCACCGACGTCGTGCCCTGGGTTCTGGCGGGAATCGCGGCGCTAATCATCATCGCGTTGATTATTTGGACCCTGCGGAATCGCCGCGGACGGGACAAGGGCATCAGTGACGAGCCGCGCTAGCCGCGAGGTCGGCCCCGGCGGCGAGCGCTAGGCGCCCCGTAACCCCGACGTCAGCTTGCCGATAATGCTGGCCTCCAAATTCTCCAACAGGTGCCGCGGATTGTCATAGACTTCCGCGGCACCGGCGTCGCGCAGTTCCGCTTCACTGATACCCCCACAAGTCAGGGCGATCACAGGAACGCCGATTGCAGCGCCGGCCTTCACGTCCCATACCGCATCGCCAACAAACACCACATCCTCGGGGCTGAGCCCAAGCTTCTCCAGGCACGCCTCCAAAATGTCCGGGGCAGGCTTGCTCTCCTTGGCATCATTGGAGCTGGTCCACGCATCAATGGAAGACCCGGCATCAAGAAGGTGCCTGCTCACTTCAAGGTCGCGATCCTGCGCAGATGAGGCCAACCCCACGGCCAGCCCTGCATCCGAACATGCAGCCAGGAGGTCGCGGGCAGAATCAAAGGTGCGCAGCGACGGCCAGAAAGTTGAGAAGACGGCCCCATGCGCGGACTTGAGGTCTTCCTGCATGTCCTCCGTGCAGTCCGGAACCAAGCTCTGGATGAGCCGGTCGCCTCCCATGCCCACGCGCCGATGGATGGCGGACATTTCGATGTCCAGGCCTTCACGTCGGAACGCCTGCCACCAGGCCATGGCGTGGAAGTAGCTGGAATCGATCAGCGTTCCATCAACATCGAAGAGAACGCCGCGCTTCTTTTTTGCCCCGTCATCTGCCACAGTTGACCACCTTTGCTTGAGCCTGGGCTTGCGCCTGTTTTTGGGCTAACTCCTGGGCTTGCATGCCTTGCGCCGCCAGCGCCGAGTCGATCACAGGTTCCTCCAACATCAGTACGGCGTACCGCTCAGCCGAGGCGGGCCGAAGCAGCCCCGTTCCAGCCACCTCCCTGATGGCAGCAACTCCCTCGACCGCCTCATCCATGGTGGAAAACTGCTTGGACAGGCCCATCAACACGTCATCGCCGTCCACCATCAAAATCCGAAATTCCCCATCGGGCGTTTCAACCAGTTCCAAATGTCCGGCCATCGCTACCTCCCCGTCTTCGATGCCAACCAGCATAGTAAGACTACTTAGTATAGCCTTTCGGAAATATTGCGTAACGCGGGAAATAGGCGGCTGCAACTTCTTGTTGGCCCAAATATGACAACAATCGGAATCATCGGTGCAGGACACATTGGCAGCCAAGTCGCCCGTAAAGCAGTGGAACTTGGCTATGACGTGGTCATCAGCAACTCCCGGGGGCCTGAAACCCTCAGCGAGCTGGTGACCGAACTCGGGCCGCGCGCCCGGGCCGCAACAGCAGGCGAGGCAGCAGCGGCAGGCGATTTCGCCGTCGTAACTGTCCCTCTGAAGAACTACAAGGACCTCCCCGTTGAGCCGCTTGAAGGCAAGATCGTGATCGACACCAACAACTATTACTGGGAGCGCGACGGCCGCATTCCGGAGTTGGACAACGGCGAAGCCACCACCTCGGGACTGCTCCAAAAGCACCTTCCCACGTCCAAGGTGGCCAAGGGCTTCAACCACATTTTCGCCAAGGACATCACCACTGACGGCACCCCTGCAGGCACCGCCAACCGTCGGGCACTCGCCACCGCGAGCGACTTCCCGGAAGCTGCCGAACTCGTCACCAAGCTCTACGACGAGTTCGGTTTTGACACCGTCAATGTGGGGCCGCTGGAGGACAGCTGGCGCGTAGAGCGCGACCGCCCGGCCTACGTCATCCGCCAGAACGCGGACGAACTCCGCGAGAACCTCGCCAAGGCAACGCGCACCGTCTAACCCGGAACGCACGACGGCGGCAGGCGGCTTTCGCTTGCCGCCTCACGAGTCTGCGGGTGCCGTGATTTGTGGCCGAAAGCGTGTCACGAATCGGGATCAGGGCGCACTGTATGGGTGGCTGCCTCTCCGAACGCCTGGCGCATCGGGCATACGGGGAGGCAGCTGCCCCAAAGCGCCCAAACCCGAGGAGTTCCATGTCCACCAAAATCTCGAGCTGGCCCGCAGCGACGCCCATGTGGGTGGACCTGGGCGTAGACAACCTCGCAGCAGCCAAAGGCTATTACGGCGACCTCTTCGGATGGGATTTCGTGGACGGCGGCCAAGACTCCGGCGAGTACTCGCTTGCACACCTCGGCGGGCGGGCGGTAGCGGGCGTAGGGCCCAAGCCGGCCCCTGAAGCGCCGAGCGTATGGACCACATTTCTGGCATCGGACAACGTCAACATGACCGCCCAAAAGATCCATGCAGCTGGAGGAGAGCTTATTGCCCCTCCCTTCGATGTCATGGAATCCGGCCGGATGGCGTTGGCAATTGACAACGTGGGCGCCACCTTCGGCGTGTGGCAAGCAGGCACCCACATCGGCGCTGAACGGGTCAATGAACACGGCGCGCTGTGCTGGAACGAACTCCACACCCGTGACTTCGCCTCGGCCAGGGCCTTCTACTCCGAGGTCTTCGACGTCAGCTACCAGGACGTTGCCGAAGAAGGCCTCGTCTACTCCACCATTCGGAGGCCACTGGACCGCCGGGAAGTGGGCGGCGTGCAGCATGACACCGGCCTTGCTGCCGGCATCCCCAACCATTGGCTCGCCTGGTTTGCCAGCGATTACGTCCAGGGCACGGCGGATAGGGCCGTGGAGCTCGGGTCCCGTCTTCTGATGCCCGTCACCGAGAGCCCACTGGGACGCATGGCCATCATTCAAGCACCGCAGGGTGAAGTGTTCGGCATCATCGACGCACCCCGCATCGGCGAGTAGCGGGCTCAGGCGGCAGCCGGGCTCAGCGGCGGCCGGGTTCAAGGCCGCCGCCGGGCTCAGGCCGCAGCCGGGTTCAAGGCCTCGGCAATGACGTCATGCGCATGGGCTGCGGCAAGGGGAGCCGCCAGGCGATGAACCGCCTGGAAGGTCCTGCGCACCGCCGGCCCATGCCACTCGGGCGGAAGGTAGTCCGTGGGGAGGTTTGGATCCCGGTATGGAAACTTACGCCACATGGTGAGCATGGGAATGTAATAGCGGAAGGCGTCACGTCGCAGCTCTTCGGTGGATTCAGCCAGGGCAGCCTCCGGATCGCTGCCCACAAGCTCGGTCCACTGCTGCTCCGCGCCCTCGTAGAGCTCAAGAAATTCGGTGAACTGCTCATCGAGTTCTTTGAGGTCCCACCACTCGGAAATCTTGGGCCGCATGGGGCCATCAAAGACGTAGTCGCTCCGGAAAAGGTCCACGAATTCGATCAGCCCGCTGGCAGTGAGCCGCTCCCGGGCCTGCTCCAACTTCTGCGCGGGTGCGATCCACACGCCGTTGGCTACTGAGCCAAAGCCAAGGGCGAGCAACTCCGACCTCAGCTGGTGCCTGCGATTTCGCATGGATTCCGGCACCGAGAAGACCGCCAGCACCCATGTATCAACCGGCGCGGGCTGCTCCGGCGCGAAGATCCGCCGGTCACCTTCCCGGAATACATCGCTGACGGACTCCGCAATCTTGTACTTGGCGATCCCGCCCTCGCGGACGCTTTTTAGGACACCTTTGGCCTTGAGCCTGGAGACTGAAGACCTCACGCCCGGAGCATCGTACCCGAGTGAGCCCAGCATGGAGATCAGTGCAGATACCGGCAAGGCGTCGCCGGCATTCCGCCCGTAGAGGCCAAAAATGGTGACGAGTAGTTGCTGGTGGCGCACCGGGGGTGCCGGGACGGCGAGCATCGAAGGGTCCTCATTTCCGCGCCGCAGTTCCGGCGCCAGTCCAGTTCATCATAGGCATGGCGCCAGTCCCCGCCGAGTTGGCACTTAATGCCCCATAATCGGGGGCAACATGGGGATTAACTGGAGTGTCGCGGGATGCCGGGCTCTTGGGAGACCTCCGAACTAGCCGCTTCATAGTAAGGATGCTTACTATAGAACCACGCTGATTCGAGGTTCATCGCCTCGGAAGGTCCTTTCCGTATCAACGATAGGAAGCAAATCATGGCAGGAAATCTCGTAGCCCGCTCCATTCACGACCTCACCGCCGCGGCATGGTTCGGCGGCTCCCTGATGGGTGCCATCGGACTCAACGGTGCCGCCGCAGAAGCCAAAGACCCCACCGAGCGCACCCGCCTCTCAAGCAAGGGCTGGGGAAAATGGGCTCCCGTTCAGACAGCAGCTTTCGCCGGACACCTGGCCTCGGATCTGGCCATCGCCTGGGAAAACAAAGGCCGGATTGCCAAGCAGGACAGCGTCGCCGCAAACACTGTATACAAAACGGTGGTGACCTTGGCTGGAGCCGCCGTCACCTTGTATGCAGGTGTTGTAGGCAAGAAGGTTGATGAGCTCTCCGAGGAAGGCGCCAAGGGTGCCACGGAACCGCGCGCCGGCGCATCGGATGAGTTGAAGAGCGCCCAAACCCAGCTGAAGGCGCTCCAGTGGGCCATTCCGGCATTCGCTGCCTGGGTGATCATCCTTGGCGCCAAGCACGGAGAGATGCAGCGGCCCAAGAACATCCTTAAGGGCCTGCGCTAGCCACACCCCGCCCCACACGCCGAGGCCGGAACCGCCCCGCCCCACACGCCGAGATGGCAGTTAATGCCCGTCCCAGAGGCAAACATGGTCATCATCTGCCATCTCGGCGGAGGGGTTAGGACTCCTGTGCAGTCTTGACGGCGCGGACCAGATGCTCCGGCCAGGGCTGGGCAGTGGCCGTTCCGTTGGGGACGTGCACGGTGGTGACGGTCCCGTACGCGGCCACCTCACCGGCGTCGGACGCTACCTCAAAAGACATGGTCATGGAGGTCCGGCCGAGTGCGCTGATCTTCACCGTGGCGGTGATCCGCTGGCCGAACCACAACTTGGCCTTGTAGTTGATCACTTGCTGCACCCGCGGAGCGCTGGGGAAGTAATCGGGCAACTCCAGCGAACGGAAGAGCTCGGCCTCAGCAGCCTCAACCCAGCGCAGGATGGCTGAGTTGTGCTGGTGCCCGGAGGCGTCGGTGTCCACCCACTCCACCGTTCGCTCGACGCTCGCCTCCGGAAACCTTTCCACGATTGCTCCTTAGCGCGCGCTCAGCGCGACGTCGTCAGGATCAACGTCGACGGCGGCAATGGGCGCCTCGGGCTGTGGCTTGGGAATCATTGCCACAGCACCGGCGGCCAGTACTGCAATGCCGGCGAAGATGGCGAAGTTGGCTTCGAAGGGGAGCTTCGAGCCCGCGATCCAGCCACCGATCAACGGACCTGAAATAGCACCCAATCGGGCGAAACTCAACGCCCAACCTGTTGCCGTGCCGCGGACCTTGGCCGGGTAGTAATCGGCGATGTAGCCGGTGAGGACCAGCGATGTGGAGATGGAACCCACACCTGCGAATGCCACGAACAGCAGGTTGACCACCATGGTGTTGGGGAAAACCAGCAGCATGATGCCCAGACCGCCCAGGATGTAGAAGACCACCAGGATGAGCTTCTTGCCGTACTTGTCTGCAGCGCGCCCCAAGAGCAGGCCTCCGATTGCGGAAGCCAGGCTGAAGACCAGGAGGAACGTCAGGGACGAGCCGAGGTCATAGCCGGCCTTCTTCATGATGCTCGGCAGCCACGTGTTCAGGCCATAGACAAGGACCAGGCCGCAGAACAGTGAGATCCAGAAGAACACGGTGGAGCGCAGGTACTTGCGGGAGAACATGGTGGTGATGGTTTTCCACCATGGGTCGGCTTGGACGCCGGCTGCCGGGGCCACAGGAACAACAGGCTTGTAGTCGGCGATGTTCAGCTTGGCAGCCAATGCCTTGGCCTCGGACTTCCGGCCCTTTGACTCCAGGAATTCCAAGGACTCGGGGAGGAACTTCCAGATGATCGGGAGCAACACCACCGGCGCAGCGCCGATCGCAATGACTGCACGCCATCCCCCCACGGGCAGGACAAACAGGGCAGCGAGTGCGGCAGCCACAATACCCAGCGAGTACCCGGAGTACATGAGTCCATAGTTGTAGGACCGCTTGTTCGGTGCCGAGTACTCGATGGTCAGGGCTGCTGCCACCGGAATGACACCGCCCATGCCCAGCCCGCCGATCAATCGGAAGATGCCGAACAATTCCGGAGTAGGCGCCCACGCTGCGCCGGCCTGGGTAATCGTGAAGATCACCATGGACGCCAAGAGCATTTTCTTGCGGCCCACGAGGTCGCTGAGCGTGCCGATGAACAGGGCGCCAATAAGCATGCCGATCAAGGCATATGAGCCTAGTCCCCCGAGGGCCAAGGGGCTGAGGTTCCATTCCTTGTACTCGGCAAGTGCGGGAAGGATGGCTCCAAGGACGCCGACGTCGTAACCTTCGGCGAGGATCGCGAGCCAGCAGCAGAACAGCACCAGGCCGGTGGTCTTCTTGGGCACGTTCCAGTTGTTGACGGGTGCGGTGGCCATGGCTACTTCACCAAAACCGATGCCGTGGCGGACTCGGGCGTCCAGCGCAGGTGGGTGTTGGATTCCTGGATGTCCGCCTCCTTGAGCAGGGACAGCCGCGGACGGACGGCGTCAGTGCGCGAGCTCGGTGGCTTGCGCCGGCCGGCGCGGAACTGCGGGATCCAGTCAGCGCCGGGCCCCTGGTATTCCTGTTCGGCGGCAGCATGCAGCGTCCACTGGGGATCGTAGAGGTGAGTGCGGCCCAGAGCGATAAGGTCTGCACGCCCGGCGAGGAGGATCGAGTTCACGTCGTCGTAGGTGGAGATGGCGCCGACGGCGATCACGGCCACGCCTGCCGGTGCGGCAACTTCCTGACGAATACGGTCGGCGAACGGCGTCTGGTAGCTGCGGCCGAAGGCGGGCTTCTCTTCCTTGGCAACCTGTCCGGTGGAAACGTCCAGGCCGGCAGCGCCGTGCTCAACAAAGGCGCGGGCGATTTCCACAGAGTCATCCGACGTGTTGCCACCCTCGATCCAGTCCGTGGCGGAGATGCGCACCGTCACCGGCTTGCCGACAGGCCAGGCCGCGCGGACGGCGTCGAACACTTCCAACGGGAACCGCAGCCGGTTCTCCAAGCTGCCACCGTATTCGTCCGTCCGTTTGTTGGACACCGGCGAGAGGAAGGAGGACAGGAGGTAGCCGTGGGCGGCGTGGATTTCCAGGAGGTCGAAACCTGCCTGGTCGGCACGGACTGCGGAAGCGACGAACTCGGCCTTGATGGCATCCATGCCCGCGCGGTCCAGCTCCACAGGCGTCTGGTTCTGCGGGCTGTACGGCAGCGCCGAAGGGCCGACGGCGGTCCAGTTGCCGGACTCGAGTGGCTGGTCGATGCCTTCCCACATGAGCTTCGTGGAGCCCTTGCGGCCGGAGTGACCCAGCTGGGCACCGATCTTGGCGGTGGAACGGCCGTGAACAAAGTCCACGATTTCTTTCCAGCTGTCACGCTGCTCGTCGGTGTAGAGGCCGCTGCAGCCGGGAGTGATGCGGCCTTCTGCGGAAACGCAGACCATTTCGGTCATCACCAGGCCCGCACCGCCAAGGGCCTTGGAACCGAGGTGGACCTTGTGGAAGTCGCCCGGAATACCGTCCGTGGCTGAGTACATGTCCATCGGGGAGACAACAATCCGGTTCTTCAGCTCCAACCCGCCAATGCGGAACGGCTGGAACATGGCCGGGGCCACCTCTGTCAGTCCCTGGGATTGCGCAAAGTCGCGGTCCACGGCGTCGGCGAACTCGGGATCGCGCAGGCGCAAGTTTTCCTGGGTGATGCGGCGGCTGCGGGTGAGCAGGTTGAATGCGAACTGGGTGGGGTCCTGGTCCTTGTACTGTCCGATCCGCTCGAACCATTCAAGGGATGCCTGGGCCGCGCGCTGTGTGGACGCCACCACGGGCCGGCGCTCGGTTTCGTAGGCTTCCAGCGCGGCTTCGATGTCCGCGTGCTCGTGCAGGCAAGCGGCCAATGCCAGCGAGTCCTCCATGGCCAGCTTGGTTCCGGAGCCGATGGAGAAGTGCGCTGTGTGGGCAGCGTCGCCCAGCAGCACCACGTTGTTGTGACGCCAGCTCTCGTTGCGGACCGTGGTGAAGTTGATCCACTTGGAGTTGTTGGTGAGTACCTCGTAGCCGTTCAGTTCCTCGGCGAAGATCTCCCGGATCTTGGCAATCGCCTTCTCATCCGAGACACCGGGAGGGAAGACGTCGTTGGCGGTCTCATCGAAGCCGGCAGCGTGCCACACGTCCTGGTGCATTTCCACGATGAACGTGGAGCCCTCGTCCGAGTACGGGTAACCGTGGATCTGCATGACGCCCCACTCGGTTTCCTTGACGAAGAACTTGAAGGCCTCAAACACCTGGTTGGTTCCGAGCCACATGAACTTGTTGGTCCGCGGATCCAGGTTCGGCTTGAAGGAGTCAGCGTACTTGGCGCGGATCTGCGAGTTGATGCCGTCCGCGGCCAACACGAGATCGTAGTTGGCTTCGAGTTCCTCGACGGCCGGGGCAAGCGTGCTGAAGCGCACGTCCACGTTCAGTTCGATGCAACGGCGCTGCAGCAGCTCCAGCAATTCCTTGCGGCTCATGGCGGCGAAGCCCTGGCCGCCCACCGTGATCATCTGGTCGCGGAAGTGGATGTCGATGTCGGACCAGCGGGCGAAACGGCGGCTCATGTATTCAGCCACCACCGGGTCAGCATTGCCGATGCCACCGAGCGTCTCATCGGAAAACACGACGCCGAAGCCAAAGGTGTCGCTGGCAGCGTTACGCTCCCAGAGGGTGATGTCGTGCGACGGGTCCAGTTGCTTCATCAGTGCTGCGAAGTACAGGCCGCCGGGGCCGCCTCCAACGATTGCGATCTTCATGGTGTTGCTCCTTCTCAGGCCTGGCTCTGGCCGGCGGGGGTAAGTTGTTCGGTCTGGCTCGCGTTCGCCTTCATGAGGCCGTCGCGGAGCTTGAAATGTTGGAGTTTCCCGCTGGGATTGCGCGGAAGTTCGTTGACGAAGCGCACGTCCCGGGGGTATTTGTACGGGGCGATGGTCTGCTTCACGAAGTCCTGGATTTCCTTGCGTTTGGTGGCATCGCCGGTGACGCCTTCGCGCAGCACGACGAACGCGCAGACGATGCTGCCGCGCTCTTCGTCCGGAATCCCGATGACTGCGTTCTCCACCACATCCGGGTGCTGGTCGATGGCCGTTTCAACCTCGGGTGCGCCGATGTTGTAGCCGGAAGAGACAATCATGTTGTCCGAGCGGGCCTGGTAGGTGAAGTACCCGTCAGCATCCATGGAGAACGTATCGCCGGTGACGTTCCAGCCGCGGACCACATAGTTTGCCTGCCTGGCATCATCCAGATAACGGCATCCGGTGGGGCCGATAACGGCCAGCCGGCCAATGTTTCCAGGGCCGAGCTCGTTGCCATCATTGTCCAGGATGGTGGCGCGGAAACCCGGCACCGCTCGACCAGTGGTTCCGGGGCGGATGTCATCCCCTGCCGCGGAAATAAAGACGTGCAGCATCTCTGTGGCACCGATTCCGTTGACCAGGCGCAAACCAGTGGCTGCCTGAACGGCTTCCCATGTTTCCTTGGAAAGGTGCTCGCCCGCGGAAACTGCCATGCGCAGGCCGCGGAGCAGGTCTCCCCTGTTTTCCTTGAGGATGGCCCGGTAGGCGGTGGGTGCCGTGAAAAGGATGGTGGCCCCGGCCCTGGAAGCGTGCTCGGCCAGTTCAACCGGTCCGGCCTTTTCCGTGAGGAGCGAGGACGCGCCGAACCGGAGCGGGAAGACCACCAGGCCACCCAGCCCGAAGGTGAACGCCAACGGCGGGGAACCCGCGAACACGTCATCGGCGGTAGGCTGCAGAATGTACCGTGCAAAGGTGTCTGCGTTGGCCAGGATGTCCCGATGGAAATGCATGGTCACCTTCGGCACGCCGGTGGTGCCCGACGTCGGGCCCAGCAGGGCAACGTCGTCAGCGGCGGTGTCCACAGCCGTGAACTTGCCACTCTTGTGCCCGCAGCGCGAGGCGAGGTCGCCGTCGTCGTCGAATCCGTTGCCGGCCCCGTACGTCAGGACGGTGACCTCATCACCGGCGGCCACCAAGAGTTCGTCCACGAACCGGTGGTCCGAGATAGCCACTACCGGCTTGGTGAGGCCGATCAGGGTGGCCACCTCCGTGGAGCGCAGCATGGGCATGGTGGTGACCACCACGGCGCCGGCCTTCAGCACACCAAGCCAGGCGGCCACGATCCAGGGGTTGTTGGGCCCGCGCAGCAACACGCGGTTGCCGGGCACGACGCCGAGGTCTTCGGTAAGGACCTGGGCCACCTGGTTGGAACGCTGCTGGAGCTGACCATAGGTCCACACAGAGCCGTCGGGTGTCCACAGGGCGGGGCGGTCAGCGCCGAACTGTTCAACAGCGTCGTCGATCAGCACGGCAGCAGCATTGAGCCGCTCGGGGTAATGGAGTTCAGGGAGGGTGAATTCAAGCGCAGGCCAGGTATCGGCGGGCGGCAGGTGGTCGCGGGTGAACGTGTCCACGTGGGCCGATGGCATCATGCTCATGGCCGTTCCTTTCAGTGGTGCGTCGTTGAAGCTGATGGTTGGGAGGTACAAAAGCTGTTCAGGCGCCGGCACGGATCATGCCCTCTTGGGCCACCGTGGCGAGCAGCCTTCCTTGCCGATCAAAGAAGCGGCCCATGGCGAGGCCCCTGTTGCTTTGGCCGGAGATGGCATCCTGGGCGTACAGCACCCAGTCGTCGGCGCGACCGTCGCGGTGGAACCACATGGAGTGGTCCAGGCTGGCGGTGGCGAGTCCCGGGCTGGACCAGTTGAGGCCGTTCACCCGGAGCAGTGGCTCCAAAATCGTGTAATCGCAGACGTAAGCCAACGCCGTGCGGTGGATGTCGGCGTCGTCAGGCAGGGCATCGAAAGCCTTGACCCAAATGGCCTGCTGCGGAACCGAGCCACCTTCCAGTTCGATATATACCGGACCGGGAATATGGCGCATATCGAAGCTTCGGCCCGCAGACCAGTACTCCGCTGCTTTGCCGTCCACGCCATCCAGTGCTTCCGCCGCTGACCTCAGCGATTCAGGCTCGACGGCGGCAGGAGCCTCGGGCTGGAAGTCCGGTCCGTTCTCGGGAACCTGAAAGGAACCCATCGCGGCATATACAGGCTTTCCGTTCTGGAAGCCCCGGACCGTGCGGGTGGAGTACCCGCGACCATCCCGCAAGCGCTCCACTTCGTAGCGGACACTGGAACCGATATCCACAGGGCGCATGAAGTAGCTGTGCATCGAGTGCAGAGTCCTGTCAGCATCAACGGACCGCATCATTGCGGCCGCAGCCTGTGCCACCATGTCTCCACCGTAAGCCTTGGGCCACGGCACGTACTGGGTGGTTGCTTCATAGGCTTCGTCGAAGACCTGCGGCTCTGTTTCCGTCAGTTCGACAGCCCGAAGGAAGGTCTCTGAGGTGAGGGTTCCAGTGATCATGGTTTAGGCCCGGCGGTAGTCGGCGAGGGTTTCGTCGGCCACGTCCTCGAGGTTGACCACGAGGTTCTCCGGCGTGCGCGCGGTGAGCCAGACGAGTTCCTCGGTGACGGACATGTTGGCCTCAACGTGCGGCATGAACGGCGGCACGAAAACCCAGTCGCCGGCCTTCATATCCAGGAACTCGGAGTAGTTCTCGCCGAAGTAGATCCGGCCGTGCCCCCGGAGTACGTAGCCGCCTGTTTCGGCCTCGCCGTGGTGGTGCGGGAGGGAGCGGTACCCGGGGGTGTTGGACACCTGGCCGAACCAGATCTTGGTTGCCGGGGTGTGCTGGATGCTCACACCGGAGACGCGGATGCAGTCGCCGGACTGGGCCGTGTTGGTGTCTTCCGCGCCGGCACGGGTGACGACGGGGACAACCTTGCCGTCCGCCTGGGCGTAGATGGAGTTGTCGCCTTCGAGGACGTATTCGGTGGTGCTCTGGCTCATGGGGGTTCTCCTTTGTTGTTAGACGGTTGCTGCAGCGTGCGCGTGGATCCTGAACCGGTTTTCCAGCCGGCCGATCCCGTCGATTTCGGTGGTCAGGACGTCGCCATCCTTGAGGAAGCGCGGCGGGGTCATTCCCATGCCCACTCCGCCGGGCGTTCCCGTGAGGACGAGGTCGCCGGGGCGCAGGACGGTGAATTGCGAAATGTAGGACAGCAGTTGCGCGGGGCCGAACACCAGGGTGCTGGTGTTTCCCTGCTGCACAAGCTCGCCGTTGACGTAGCCGCGGACCTCGAAGTCTTCCCCGGCTTCATCCGCGGTGACCATGACCGGACCTACAGGGGTGCTGCGGTCCCAGGCTTTGCCTTGGAACCACTGCAGCGTCCGGCTCTGCCAGTCACGCATGGAGACGTCGTTGGCAACCGTGTACCCGGCAATCGCCTCACGGGCCTGGTCTTCATCCGCCCGGTACAGCTCGGAACCCACGACGACGGCCAGCTCGGCTTCCCAGTCGACGCGGACGCTGCCGTGGACTTCCACAGCGTCGTCCGCACCCATCAGGGTGTCCGCATACTTGGCGAACAGCGTGGGGTACTCCGGCAGCTCCCGGCCCATCTCCTGAATGTGGTCACCGTAGTTCAGGCCGCAGCAGATCACCTTGCCGGCGCGGGGAAGGAGTGGTGCAAGATCGGCATCAGCTGCTCCGATGATCTGCTGTTCCTTGGATGCGGCTGCTCCTTCCACCACAGCGCGCCAGTCCGGCCGGGCCAACAGGTCACCGACGTCCAGTGCGGGCAGCGTGAGGTAAGAGTCGGCGCCCGTGGCGAGTGCCGCCGTCGTACTTCCTCCGGCCGTGCGCAAGGTGGCTAGTTTCATTACGGTGATCCCTTCGAGATTTTGTGATGTGTCGACTTTTTTACGATCGTCACATATGCTCAACGTAGCACGGCGGAAATGATCTGCACAGAGGCTTCCCAAAAGTTTTTGCAGTTGCCACAACGAGGAGGAACAGCATGAGCCACACAACGATCAACCCGGAATCGCTGCCCAAACCATCAGGGTTCGCACACGGAATCCTGGCCGGCAACACCGTTTTCCTCGGCGGGCAGACGGCCCTGGACAAGAACATGAAGATCGTCCCCGGCGGGATCGTGGAGCAGTTCACGCAAGCCTTCTCCAACGTGATCACCACGCTGCGCGAGGCCGGCGGACAGCCCGAAGACCTGGTCAACGTCACTATCTACCTCACGGACGTGGACGACTACATGGCCAACGGCCGCGAAATCGGACGGATCTGGCGCGAAATGGCCGGCTCGCAGTACCCCGCCATGGCCGGAATCGGCGTCACGCGCCTGTGGCAGAAAGAGGCCCTGATCGAAATCCAGGGCATCGCGGTGATCCCGGAGCGCTAAACACTCTGGAGTTTTTGTACAGCTAATGCCCCTTAGAAGCGGGTTTAGGGGCATTTGATGTACAAAAAATCCCGACTTGGGCGCAGGATTGGGCAATGGGAACCGTCACCGAATATCTGGAAAGCGTCTCTGCCGGCAATCGCGGCATTCTTGAGCGGATTGTGGGGATCGCCCGCGAGCTCGCGCCGGACGCCGAAGAAGGCGTCAGCTACGGCATGCCTGCGCTGCTGGTTGATGGCAAGGGCCTGGTGAGCGTGCTCGAAACCAAGAAGCATCTGGCGCTGTACCCATTCAGCGGGCAGATCCTGCCGGAAATGTCGGAGGAGCTTGGCGGTTACTCGTGGTCTCCGGGGACGCTGCGCTTTTCTGCGGACAACCCCGTGCCGGACTCCATGGTGCGCCGGATCTTGGAGACGCGGCTGGCGGCAATCCGGAGGAAGTAGTTTTCGCCAAGCTAATGCTTGGCTGAAACGTCCTGCGAGATGGCGTGGGCAGTTGCCACCACTTCGGCACGCACTGAATCCAGGTACTTCGCCGGATCCGGCTGGGCAGCCACCGCCTGGGCCTGCAGGGACACGTTGATGGCCGCCACGTTGTCGCCATTGTTGTGATTCCACACCGGCGCTGCGATGGACATCAGACCGATTTCCAGCTCCTGGTCGAGCAGGCACCAGCCTTGCGCACGGACCTGCTCGACGGCGGCCCTCAAGTCGGAGGCGCTGGCGACGGTCCGCGGGGTAAGGGCTGTCAGTTCGGCCTTGGCCAGGTAGTTTTCCAGCTTGGCCTGGGGCAATCCGGCGAGCAAGACGCGGCCCATGGACGTTGCATAAGCCGGGAAGCGCGTGCCAACGGTGATGCCCACGTTCATGATGCGTTTGGTGGCCACCCTGGCAACGTAGAAAATGTCCGGCCCATCCAGCACTGCGGCGGAGGTGGACTCCCCCAGCTTCAGGCTCAGCTGTTCCAAGTGCGGCTGTGCCAGCTGGGGCAAAGACAACGCCGACAAATACGAGTAACCGAGCTGCAGCACCTTGGCAGTGAGCGCGAACGTCTTGCCATCCGTACGGACGTAGCCCAGCTCCACCAAGGTGTGCAGGAAACGGCGGGCAGTTGCGCGCGTCAGGTCCGTGCGGGCCGCCACTTCGCTGAGGGTCATCACCGGGTTGTTCGCGTCGAACGCCCGGATCACCGACAGCCCACGCGCCAGCGACTGCACATACTGGTCGCTGGCTTGCGGGGTAACTGCGGAGTCGGTCATGGATACCAATCCTAGATTGCGTTGCCGGGCCGGACGTTGCGAGGCCTACTCTGCGCCCTCAACACGGGACCAACCACGCAAAGCGGGCCCCACAACGCGAAGGCCGGACGTTGCGAGGCCTACTCTGCGCCCTCAACACGGGACCAACCACGCAAAGCGGGCCCCACAACGCGGAGGCCGGACGTTGCGGGGCCTACTCTGCTTTCTTCAGGGGCAGGGGTACCAGTTCCTGGATTTCGTCGAAGGTGCAGCCGAAGGTTTCGCGCACGGTGACGCCGTCGGGTCCTGTCAGGAAGACAGCCTTGTCCGTGTACACCCGAGTCACGCAGCCGACGCCGGTGAGCGGGTAGGTGCACTGCTCCACCAGCTTGGACACGCCCTCGCGCGTCAGCAAAGTCATCATCACAAACACGTCCTTGGCGCCTGTGGCCAGGTCCATGGCCCCACCGACGGCGGGGATCGCGTCCGGTGCGCCGGTGTGCCAGTTGGCGAGGTCACCCGTTGCGGAAACCTGGAAGGCGCCGAGAACGCAGATGTCCAGGTGTCCGCCGCGCATGATTGCGAATGAGTCGGCGTGATGGAAGTACGAGGCCCCGGGAAGTTCGGTGACGGGGATCTTGCCGGCGTTGATTAAGTCACCATCGACGTCATCCCCAACAGCGGCCGGGCCCATGCCGAGCATCCCGTTCTCCGTGTGGAGGGTGATGTTCTGCTCCTCGGTGAGGTAGTTGGACACGAGTGTCGGCTGGCCGATGCCCAGGTTCACGAAGGATCCGGGGACGATGTCGCGGGCCACCAGTTGGGCGAGTTCGTCGCGGCCCAGCGGCTTTTCGGAGGTCTGGATGCTTGTTTGGGTGCTCATGATCAGGCCACCTTTTCCTTAGTTCCGGCAGAATCGACGCGGACCACGCTGTTGACGTAAATCCCGGGGGTCACCACGTTCTCCGGGTCCAGGGAACCGGTAGGCACAATCTCCGAGACCTGCACAATAGTGTGCTTGGCCGCAGCAGCCATGATCGGGCCGAAGTTCCGTGCGGTCTTGCGGTAGATGAGGTTGCCCTTGCCATCGGCCTTGAGTGCCTTGATCAGCGCGACGTCTGCGTGGATCGGAGTCTCGAACACCTGCCATTTCCCGTCCAGCAACCGGGTTTCCTTACCTTCAGCCAAGGTGGTGCCGTATCCGGTGGGCGTGAAGAACCCGCCGATTCCGGCGCCGGCAGCCCGGATGCGTTCGGCCAGGTTGCCCTGCGGAACCAACTCCAGTTCGATCTCGCCAGCGTGGAACTTGGCATCGAAGTGCCATGAATCGGACTGCCGCGGGAAGGAACAAATCATCTTGCGGACCCGGCCTTCCTTGATCAGCAGCGCGAGGCCCTGGTCGCCCTGGCCGGCGTTGTTGTTCACCACGGTCAGGTCCTTGGCGCCGCAGTCCATGAGGGCGTCGATCAGTTCGAACGGCTGCCCGGCGTTGCCGAAGCCGCCGATCATCACGGTGGAGCCGTCCTTGATGCCGGCGACAGCCTCGCCAACAGTGTCAATAAAATTCAGCATGATCCAACCCTTCTTATGCCGACGCGCCGGCAGTGACGTTCTCCAACACAACGGCCAAACCCTGTCCAACACCGATGCAGATTGCCGCAACGCCCCAACGCTGCCCGGACGCCTGCAGGGAACGGGCGAGCGTACCAAGGATGCGGGTACCCGAAGCGCCCAGCGGGTGGCCCATCGCGATTGCGCCACCGTGCCGGTTCACAATGGACGGGTCAATCCCCCACGCGTCGACGCACGCCAGCGATTGCGCGGCAAACGCCTCGTTAAGTTCGACGGCGCCAACTTGGTCCCAGCCGATGCCCGCCTTCGCGAGGGCCTTGTTCGCGGCCTCCACCGGAGCGAACCCGAAGAACTGGGGGTCATTGCCATGCGCACCACGGCCGGCGATGCGGGCCAACGGCTCCATGCCCAGCAGCCCAGAAGCAGCCTCCGAGCCGATCCACGCCGCCGAAGCACCGTCAGATAATGGCGAGGCATTCCCGGCGGTGACCGTACCGCCGTCGGGCCCGTCAGACTCAGGACGGAACACCGTCTTCAAACCGCCCAGCTTCTCCGCCGATGAGCCGGCACGGATGCCCTCGTCGCGGACCAGATCCGTGCCCGGAACCTGCGTCACCAAAGAATCGTAGAAGCCTTCGTTCCACGCAGCATCAGCCAGGTTGTGCGAATCAGCCGCAAAAGCGTCCTGCCGCTCCCGGGTGATGCCGTACTTCTCCCGCAACCGTTCGGTGGCTTCGCCTAAGGAGATGGTCCAGTCCTTGTTCATGGCAGGGTTCACCAAACGCCAACCCAACGTGGTGGACGCGAGCGTCATGTCACCGGCCGGGTAGGGCTTGGAAGTCTTCGGCAGGACCCACGGTGCTCGGGACATGGATTCAGCCCCGCCCACCAGCATGAGATCGGCGTCTCCGGCATTGATCTGACGGGAAGCGATAATCGCCGCATCCAAGGACGAGCCGCACAACCGGTTGACCGTGGTGCCGGGGATGGAGACGGGCAGGCCGGCGAGCAGGGTGGCCATGCGCGCGACGTTGCGGTTTTCTTCGCCGGCACCGTTTGCGTTGCCGAACACCACCTCGTCGATCCGGTCGACATCCAGGCCGGGCGCACGCTTAACGGACTCGCGCACCACGTGGGCAGCAAGGTCATCGGGACGGACGGCAGCCAGGCCGGAGCCGAACTTGCCAAAGGGCGTGCGCACGGCGTCGTACACAAAAGCCTGATTCATGGGTTTTCCTTCGTTCTCTCTACCCAACTGAGTAACAGTTCAAGCCGTTTTCAGCGTTCAGAACGACCTGAAGTGCGACTCAGTTGGGTTGGTTGGCGTCGATCTCGGCGAAGACTTTTTGGGCCGTCTTGAACGCCGAGTTGGCCGACGGCACGCTGCAATAAATTGCGGTCTGCAACAGGATCT
Source organism: Arthrobacter sp. 9V (assembly GCF_902506065.1). Lineage (GTDB taxonomy): Bacteria > Actinomycetota > Actinomycetes > Actinomycetales > Micrococcaceae > Arthrobacter. The sequence goes on along the minus strand of NZ_LR732912.1, from coordinate 59,121 downwards.
CTTTGATCTCTCCCCTGCTCAGGCCGTTGTTGAGGGCTGCCCGGATATGCATGGCCAGCTCCTCCCAGTGACCGTGCGCCACCAGGGCCGTGAGGGTGACGGCGGACCTCATTTGCCGGCTCAGGCCCGGCCGCGTCCAGATGCCACCCCACGCGATCCTGGTGATCATGTCCTGGTAATCGTCGGTAAAGGAGTCCTTGGCAGCGTTGGCGCGGTCCACGTGGGCATCGCCCAGCACTTCGCGGCGGACCGCCATCCCGGCGTCGTAAATGTCCTGCGCGGTGGCGTCAGGCTGTACGGCGCCGTTGCGTTCGGCATCGCCGGAAACAGTACTCACAGTCCGTTCTCCTTCATGAAGTTGCGCATCAGTTCAGCCACGACGATTGGCGCCTCGGCCGGCGCGAGGTGACCCACGCCGTCGAGCGCTGCAACCTCAGCGGTACCGCCACCCGCGCGGATACCCGCGGCAACCGTTTCGGCGATCGACGGCGGTGCAACAGAATCCTCGACGCCGGCAATCAGCTGCGTGGGGACGGTGATGCTGCCGAGCTGCTCACGGACGTCGAAGGCGGCGAGGGCTTCGCAGCAGAACGCATAGCCGAAGCGATCAGCGTCCCGGAGGGCGTGCAGGAGGCGGCTGCTGATCTCCGGCTGGCGATCCATGAACCCCGGACCGAACCAGCGTTCCGCCGAGCCTTGGATCATCACGGGTGTGCCCAGTTTGCGGACCGTTTCGGCGCGCTCCAGCCAGCCTTCGGGGGTGCCCAGCTTGGCACCACTGCACTGGACGGACAGGCTGCGAAGGCGGTGGCCGTGCTTGATGCCGAGCTGCAACCCGGTGGCCCCACCGAGCGAAACACCCGCATAGTGAAAGGACGCACCCGGCGAAACAGAGTCAACAAGATCGACGACGGCGTCCGCGAGTTCCGCAACATCGAAGCCTTCCGTGACGGTTGGCGAGATGCCGTGGCCGGGGAGGTCCCAGCCGATGACGTCGTAGTCATCACCGAGGAGCGCCGCGGCTTCGGTCCAGAGAACAGTGGACGTACCCAGCGACGGACCTACCACCACGAGGGGTTTGGCTCCGAGTTCGCGCTGCGGGGAGAGCAGCACGGCTTTGACGGTTGGCTTAGCCACGAGGGGCTCCCTTCGTTGGGGTTCCTGCATAGTTGGGGTAAGCGGCGAGGATCCTGCGACTGATCTCCTGAGCCTCGCCAAGGTAGCTGGCGGGGTCCAGGAGTGCCTCAAGTTCAGCATCGGAGAGCTTGTCCGCGGGCACCGTTTCGCGCAGGAGTTTGCTGTAGATTCTGGACTGTTCCGCGGCGGGAGCCTTCAGGGTTTCGTCGACGACGCCCTGCAGCTTCTGCTTTCCGTCCTCACCGAGGAGAGGCGCGACGGCGGCCGACACACCTTCGCTGAGCAGCAGCGGTCCCGAGATCTCCAGGTTCCGACGCATCGCATCAGGGAAAACACGGAGGCCTTCGGCGAGCTCGCGAAGGTGTCCTGCAGCCCCGAGCGCCAGCGCCAGCAACTGACGCAAGGCCGGCCATTCGCTGTGCCAGGCACCGTCGGGTCGCTCATCGTTGAAGTTTGCCGCGGCAAGGTGCAGTTGCGATGCGAGACCGGGTGCCTGCAGTGCGGCACTGCGGATCAGCACTGACAGCACGGGGTTCTGTTTCTGCGGCATGGCTGAGGAAACGCCACGGCCGGCAGCCAACGGTTCGCCGAGTTCGCCCACTTCCGGGCGGCTCAGGAACAACAGGTCCGCGGCGATCTTGCCGAAAGAATCCAGCAATGCGGCCAGGACATCCCCGAGGGCAGTTACTGCCAGCCGGTTGGTGTGCCACGGGGCGGGAGCGGGTGCGAGGCCGAGCCGCGCGGCCAGGGAGTCGGCCAAGGTGAAGGGCGTGGAGCTGGTGCCCGCCGTGAGCTTGGTCCCGGAGGCCAGCGTTCCACCGGCCCCGCCAAACTGAACCGGCAACTCAAGTGACTCCAAACGCGCAGCCGCAGCCGCGACGCCCTGGAACCATTGCGCAACCCTGAGCCCGAACGTATACGGGAGTGCATGCTGCGTCAGGCTCCTGCCCACGCACAGCGTGTCCGCATGCTGCCCCGCCAAGGTGGCCAGCGCCGTCGTCGTGCCTTTAACCTCTGCCAGCAACGAAGAAACGGTGCGGTTGGCCACGAGCATGAGGGCGGAGTCGAGGACGTCCTGGCTGGTCAGCGAGGCGTGGACCGCTGTAGCGGCGCCAAGGCCGGAGGTATCCAACTCCCGGACGCGGGCGCGCAAGTCACCCAGCAGCGGAATCACCGGGTTTCCGCCGGCTTGTCCACGTTCGGCCAGGGAGGCCGCATCATAGGAGTCGGCGTCGGCGGCTTCGGCCACCACAGCGGCGGATCCGGCGGGTGCTAGTCCCGCCTCCTCGAGAACGGCAGCCCAGGAGGCTTCGACGTGGAGGATTGCCGCGATCACGGCACGGTCACCGGTCAGCTTTGCCACAGCGGGCGATGCCGAGACCGGGCTGAGGAGGCCGAAGTCGCCGTCGGTCATGCCTGGTTTTCCCTTGCTGAGTGGTCCGCGTTGACGCTTGTTTCCAGCGAACCGTCCCGCTGGAAGTCCAGGAAGACAGTTTCATCGCCGCCCTGGAGGCGGATGTCCCACGTGAGGCCGCCGTCGGGGTCACGGCGGGCAATGAGCGTCTTGCGGCGCTCAGGATCCAGCGAGCTCAGCAGGGGATCCTTGGCCAGCGCTTCCTCGTTCTCCGGCAGGTACACGCGGGTGAAGAGGCGGTTCATGAGGCCGCGGGCGAAGACGGCCACGGAGATGAACGCCGCTGCGCCGGGAGCCGTGGGGCCGGGGTTGACCGTGGTGAATGTGTACACGCCGGAGTTGCCCACGGAGCTGCGGCCCCAACCGGTGAACGTGTAGCCGTCGCGGACCAGGGAGCCGGTGCGCTGGACGATGTTGCCGTCGGAATCCGGCTGCCAAATCTCCAGGATGGCATCCGGAATGGTGCTGCCGGAGCCGTCGTAGACCGTGCCTTGGAGACGGATGCTTCCCGGACTGCCCGGTGCGAGGAGTTCGTTGTCCTTAGCGAACGGGAGCGCGTAGCCATAGAACGGGCCTACGGTTTGGCCCGGTGTGGGTGTCAGCTTGCTCATGTGCCTACTCCTCGTCCCCGGCGTCGCCGTATGCTTCGTTTTCCGTCCAGGTCCGCTTGGAACCGGTGAGGATGATGTCCCACTTGTAGCCGAGCGCCCATTCGGGGCTGGTGAGCTCGTGATCGTACTCTGCCACCAGACGGTCGCGGGCGTCCTGGTCCACGATCGACTGGTAGATGGGGTCCAGCGGGAACAGCTGATCCCCCGGGAAGTACATCTGGGTGACGATCCGCTGCGTGAACTCCGAGCCGAACATGGAGAAGTGGATGTGGGCCGGACGCCAGGCGTTCAGGTGGTTCTTCCACGGGTACGCGCCTGGTTTGATGGTGGTGAAGCTGTACGAGCCGTCATCGCCGGTGATGCAACGCCCGACGCCGGTGAAGTTGGGGTCCAGCGGGGCGGGGTGCTGATCGCGCTTGTGGATGTAGCGTCCGGCGGCGTTGGCCTGCCAGATTTCCACGAGTTGGCCGGCAACAGGCCTGCCGTCGCCATCAAGGACGCGGCCTGCAACGATTATGCGCTCACCTTGGGGTTCGCCGTTGTGCTGGATGGTCAGGTCCGACTCCAGCGCGTGAACATCCTGGTGACCGAACGCCGGCGAGTAGAGCTCAATGGTCTCCGGGTCCGCGTGGTGCAGGCTCTTGGTGGGGTGCCGGAGGATGCTGCTGCGGTACGGCGCATAGTCCAACCGCGGCATGGTCTCCGGTCCGCGGCCGTTCTTCAGTGCCTCCGCGTAGCGATCCCCGATGCCCTTCATCTCAGCGCTGAGATCCGCTTGGGTTTCCACCTTTTTGGGGGCAGCCTGCGCGGCATGCGCGGCATGTGGCTCAGCGGGCGGCACGAGTTCCTCAGATTCGAGCGCCTGTGCTGTCTGTTCGTGTGGCACGGCCGGCTCCTTTCGGTTGACGGTTCTTGTTGGTTTGCGGGGCGGCAGTGGGTTTACACCCGGTGGAGCGAGTCGTATTGGACGGCGTGACGCACCGGGGCGTTGGGCGCCCCGTAACCGTCGTAGTTGCCGCGGCGCTCCACCATTTCGAAGAAGACACTGCCCACAGTGGCGGTGTAGAAGTGGAGGAATTCGCCGTTGGCGTCCCGGTCATACAAGAGGTTGAGCTCCTTGAGTGTGGCCAGGAATCCAGGTTCAAGATCGAACCGGGCATCCAGGTCCTCGTAGTAGTTGGCCGGAATCTGCAGGAACTCGAGTCCTCTTTCTTGAGCGGACCGGGCAGTCCCCACGAGGTCGTCCACCGCGAAGGCGATGTGTTCCTGATACGTTTTGCGTGCCTTTTCCTGCGCCTGCTGCGCCGGAGCCAGATTCAGGACCAGCCGGACCGCACCGTTGCTGGTCTCCATCACCTGCGAGCGGACCAAGCCGCTGGGGCTGGGAACCTCGGCGAACGGCTGCGGTTCCAGTGCCAAGGCGCTGGTGTAGAAGAGGACGGCTTCGTCAAAGTGCTGCCATGGTTGGGCGAGGTTGACGTGGTCAATCACTGCGTTCCGGGCGCTGGAGGGGTGCTCCAGCCCCTCGCCGAACTCGTGGGTCCACGCCGCGGTTCCATCCGGGCTTCCCTGGCAGAGGAAGATCTCGGTGGAGTCCGGCGCGGAGATGCCTTGGAACACTTCCTCGTCCGCCTGGACCTTGCGGGCCACCACCGGCGCCTTGAGTTGCTGGGCGCGAGCGGAGGCAATCACTGGAGAGTCGACGTCGAACCCCAACGCCGCGATAGCCGGCTCGGCGTGCGAGGCCGCTTGCTCGTTGATGATCACGCGGGCTTGGCCCATGGTCCAGAGCTGGACGTCCTTGGTGCGGTGCCGGCCCTCGAATCCGAATCCGAGTTGGCCCAGTAACTTCTCCAGCTGCGCGGTATCGTCAGCTTTGACCTCGGCGAAGTTGAAGCCCGCGGGCTCGTTCACCTTGGGCAGGGTGGCAAGTTCCATGGGATAACGACGGCGGGACGGGCTGACGTTGCCGGCTTCACTTTGGGTAGGGCTGCTGGCCAGCCATTTGGCGCTCTGCTCCTCAAGCCAGATCAGGGAGCGCATGGCGTCCACGGCCGTCCGCTCGGTGTCCGATTGGCGGAACACGTCATTGAAAACTTCCAGGGAGACCGGGCCCGTGTAGCCGGCACGAACCACGTGGCCCATGAACTTGGCGAGCTCAAACTGTCCCTCACCGGGGAAAACGCGGTAGTGGCGGCTCCAGGAGAGAACGTCCATGGAAAGTTTGGGGGCGTCGGCAACCTGCACGAAGAAGATCTTCTCGGCGTTGATCTGCTCAATCGGCGCTGTGTCCCAGTCGCGGGACAGGATGTGGAACGAATCCAGGCAGGTGCCAAGGTTCGGGTGGTCCACCATGTCCACCAGGCGGTAGGCGTGCTCATAGTCATTGACGTACTTGCCCCAGGCGAGTGCCTCGTAGGCAACTTTGACGCCGTGATCCCCGGCAAGCTCAGCGAGCTGGGCCAGCTGTTCAACCCTGAGGTCATCATCATCAATGGTGGCAGTGGCCACGTTGGAGCACACCAAAATGGTGTCCATGCCAAGGCGCCCCATCAGGTTGAACTTGGCCTCGGCCCGCTTGAGGTTGGCCTTCAGCAATTCCGGGGTGACGCCGTCGAAATCGCGGAACGGCTGGTAGAGGTCCAGGCCCAAGCCAAGATCGGCGGCCATTTTCCGTACTTCTTCAGGGCTGAGCGGCGAAGTGACCAGGTCCTGCTCGAAGATTTCAATGCCGTCGAAACCCGCAATAGCGCAAGCCTGCATCTTCTCTTTCAGCGTGCCGGACAGGCAGACCGTAGCTACACCGGTGCGCATCAGTTGGCCGCCTTTGCAAGCTGGGGTGCTGCTGCGTCTTCCGCTGCAATCAGCTCAAGGAAGTGCGCCCGCATCCGATCCCGGTCAGCTTCTCGTCCTGTGATGAGCTGGAAAGCGTCGGCCGCCTGACCAACTGCCATGCGACCGCCGTCGAGGACGTCGCAGCCCTTGGCGCGGGCCTCGCGGACCAACTGCGTTTCGATGGGGCGGTACACGATGTCCGCTACCCAGTGCCGCGGTTCCAGCAGCCCAATGTCAAGGGGAAGACCCGGATGGGCTGCCATGCCGATAGGGGTGCAGTGCACCAAGCCGTCCGCGAGGGGCATGATTTCGGGGAGCTCGGCCGTGCTTCGCGGTGTGACGGTGGCTTCCGGGAAGAGCCCGCCGAGTTCAGCGGCCCGCTCCGCAGCCCGGGCCGGATCCATGTCCACCAGGTCCAGCGTGCTGACGCCTGCTTTGAGGAGGGCGTACGCGACGGCCGAACCCGCACCACCCGCGCCCAGCTGGACCACGCGGTCCAGCTTTGCCTCGGGGAGCCCGTCGGCGAGCGCCGAGCCGAAGCCGGAGAAGTCTGTGTTGTGGCCGATCAACCGGCCTTCCTGGATCAGGACCGTATTCACGGCTCCCAGGCGACGGGCGTCGTCGGAAACTTCATCAAGGTGTTCAAGCACCAACTGTTTGCACGGGTGGGTGATGTTCAGGCCGTTGAAGCCCATGCGCTGGGCTGCGGTGAGGAGATCACCGACGGCGGTGGCCGGCAGCGCCAGTTCCAGGAGGTCGAGGGGGCGGTACAGCAAGCGCAGGCCCTGCACATCGGCTTCGCGTTCGTGCATGGGCGGCGTGAGCGAGGGCATGACGCCTTCGCCTATGAGGCCCACCAGAACGGACTCGGCTCGGTTGCTCATCCTAAAGCTCCTTTGACTTCAGCACCGCGGGCATTGGGCGCTTTCTGAGGGCGCCGCCTGGCCGGGTGTTATTTAGATTACTACAGATGTTCATAATCCGCACTCATGTTCTTATCGCGAACAAATGACCTGCGGGGGGTGCTGCATGGGGTGGTCCATGCGTTGCGGGGCCTGCTTTGCGTGCCTACGCGTGAGTTTGGGGCGCAAAGCGGGCCTCCCAACGAGGGGGTTATGCGTTGCGGGGCCTGCTTTGCGTGCCTGCGGGCGAGTTTGGGGCGCAAAGCGGGCCTCCCAACAAGGGGTGTCAGCGCCGGGGCAGCCGGGCCGAGAGTTCAGCCGCAGCCTCCTGCAGTATGGGCACGTGGGCGATGAGTTCCTCCATGCTCATCCGGAAGACGGGGACAGCCGTTGCGAGCGAGGCGAAAGCGTGGCCCTGCGAATTGAGGACAGGAACAGCGACGGCGCGCATGCCGATCTCGTTTTCCTCATCCATCACTGCGTAGCCCTGCCGGCGCACCTGCTCAATTTCCGCCCGGAAGGCGTCGCGGTCCGTGATGGAGCGCTCCGTGAGTGCATCCAGGGGAAGCTCCTCCAGCAGGCGCTTCCGTTCAACCTCCTCCTCGAAAGCCACAATGGCCTTGCCCACGGACGTGGTGTGCAGCGCCCCGAGGTGGCCGGGGTCGCTGGTCACTCGGAATGTCTTGGGACCGTCCACCTTGTTGACGGTCAAATGATGATTGCCATCGCGGACCGACAGGATGGTGGCCTCATGCGTGTGTTCGGTGACCCGCTGCAGGACGGGCAGTGCCGTGGCCGCGAACCCGTGGTGATTCGAGACCCGCTGGCCCAGCTGGAACACGCGCAAACCAAGATGGTAGCGGCGACCGTCGGGCTCGTAATCCACAAAGCCGTCTCGTGTCAGTGAGCCAAGCAAGCGGTACGTGGTGCTGAAGGGCAGGCCGGCACTCCTCGCCAGATCTGCCGCGCTGGCGCCACGCGGCTCGTCGCCCAGCAGCACCAACAAACCCAGGGCTTTGCCGACCATGTCGGTCTTTGTGTCTTCTTTCACACTCATAACTCGATGCTTTCACATAGTGAGAGCTATTTCTAGATGGTGGTGAGTTCTCTTGACAAGTGACCCCACTCACAGCCATCATTGCTGTATTGCACAAGTAGCTCTCACCATGTGGTTACTTTCGGGTTGATCCGGCCGCACCTCGCTCTGGTCTTCCCTCAGAAGCTAGATCCGCGACATCGTCGTCACAGAAGGAACTCCCTCCATGAGCCACACAATGCCGTCAGCGACGCCAGGCACTGAAACCACCACTGGTACTCCCAAGAAAGCCGCACTTGCCAGCTTCCTGGGCAGCGCCGTCGAGTACTACGACTTCTTCATCTTCGGCTCAGCCGCAGCCCTGATTTTTCCGCACGTCTTCTTCCCCTCCGCAGATGCCAACGCGGCCATCATGTCCTTCGCCACCTTCGGGTTTGCGTACATTGCCCGGCCCGTAGGCGCAGTGATTCTGGGGCACTTCGGCGACAGGATCGGCCGGCAAAAAGTCCTCATGTTCACACTGGTTTTGATGGGTGCGGCCACGTTCGTGATCGGTTGCCTCCCCGACTTCAAGACCATCGGCTGGTGGGCCCCCGTCCTCCTGGTTCTCGCCCGACTCTGCCAGGGCCTCTCGGCTGCAGGCGAGCAGGCAGGTGCCTCATCCATGACACTGGAGCACGCGCCGGACAACCGCCGCTCCTTCTTCACCTCGTGGACCCTTACCGGTACCCAAGGCGGCCAGATCCTGGCGGCCCTCGTCTTCATTCCCGTGGTGGCCCTGCCGGACGAAATCAAGTACGGAATTGGTTGGCGCATCCCGTTCTGGCTCAGCGCCATTGTGGTCATGGTGGCCTACTTCATCCGCCGCACCCTGCATGAGCCGCCGGCCTTCGCCGAAGCCAAGAAGAACAATGAGATCTCCAAACTTCCCGTTGCCGACCTCCTGAGGCTGCACTGGCGCGATGTCCTCCGCGTGGTCTGCTGCGCCTTCATCGCCGCAGTAAGTACGGTCTTCGGAACATTGGCCATCAAATACGCGCAGGATGTAGCCGGGGTCAACAGCACCATTACCCTCTGGCTGGTGGTTGTAGCCAACGTGGTGGCCCTCGGAACACAGCCGCTGTTCGGCATGCTGGCGGACAAAATCGGCCGGAAGCCCGTCTTCATCTACGGAGCTTTTGCCAGCGCAGTCATGACTCCGGTCTTCCTGCTCACCCTTGAAGGCGGCAATGTTCCGCTGATGTTCGTAGTCTCCGTGGTGTTCTTTTCCTTCGGTTACGCGGCTGCCAACGCAGTATGGCCGTCCTTCTACGGTGAAATGTTCAGCACCAAAGTCCGCTTCTCCGGATTGGCTATCGGCACCCAGCTCGGCTTCCTCATGGCAGGCTTCGCCCCGGCAATCGTCACGGCCCTGGGTGGAACAAAGCCCGGCGGATGGGTTCAGATCTCCATTTTCACCGCGGTGATCTGCGTAATCGCAGCCGTCTCCGCCATGACGGCCCGGGAATCAGCCAAGACTCCTACTGCCGAACTCGGCCTGCACCCGCGAAACCAGCACGTCTAAACCTGTCGCTCCTTCCCGGTTACCTGGTTTGGAGTACGGAAATGCCCGGAACGTCTCCTGACGTGCCGGGCATTTCGCTGTTCGCAAGCCAGGTGCGGCCGGGGCAACTGTGGAGGAGCGCAACCAGGGAGGAGCGCAACCAGGGAGAAGCGTCCCAGCTGCCGAGGCTAAAGCCCTACCGCGGGTCCAGCACCACCGTCTGGAACGCACCTTGGCCGGTGCCGACGTAAAGGAACAATCTTCCGTCCCCGGCTACGCCAACCACGGAAGGATTCCCTGTTCCCGTGAAGCCATTCCCCAGGGCAGCAAAAGTGGTGAACATGTTCCAGCCCGATCCCAGGGACGTCCTGGCCAGGAAGCCGCCATTGCCATTGCCCGGGTAGAGCCACAGCGCACCATCAGTTCCGCGGGCCATGATGTCTTCGGTGCCATCGCCGTCGAAGTCACCGCCCTGCATGACGGAGTCGAAGACGTTCCAGCCGGTGCCGATCTGCCGCCACGGCTGGAAACCGCCGGCTCCGTTGCCCGGGTAAAGCCACAGCTTCCCATCGGCAGCCCGTGCCACGAGATCCGCTTTGCCGTCCCCGGAGAAATCACCCGGTGCGAGCATCTGCGTGAACCCTTGCCAGCCTGTGCCAATCTGCTTGCGGGCCAGGAACTGGCCGCGTCCATCCGTTGGATACAGCCACAGCACCCCGTCCGAAGTCCGTGCCACGAGGTCCGGGTGACCATCGCCGTCGAAATCTCCGGCACTGAGTACGGAGGTGAACGCAGCCCAGCCCGAGCCCACCTGAACCCTCGGCAGGAATCCACCGGAACCGTTGCCGGGGTAAAGCCACAACACGCCGTTGGTGCCGCGCGCCAGAATGTCCGCGACAGCATCGCCGTCGAAATCTCCTGCCTCCCACACCTGGCTGAACTGGTTCCACCCGGCACCAATGGCCAGTCGATCGGCAAACCCTGAGCCGCTGCCAGGGTAGAGGCGCATGGTCCCGGAGGACGTCACCGTCAGGACGTCCGACTTCGCATCACCCGTGAAGTCCTGCCCGCTCACAATGTCACCCACGGTGTTCCAACCGCTTCCGACGGCGACGCGCGGCGCGAAACCGCCCCAACCGTTGCCGGGGTAGAGATAGAGAGTGCCGTCGCCTGCCCGGGCAAGCAGTCCGGCGCCGGCGCCTCCAAAGGAGCCGTCGGAAGTGATGCTGGTAAAGCCGGTCCAGCCCGAGCCGACCTGGGACCATGCGCGGAATCCGCCTTGGCCATCACTTGGATACAGCCACAGGCTGCCGTCGGGCTTGATGGCCATGAGGTCGGGCCGGGCGTCGCCGTCGAAGTCTCCCACGCCGATGAGGTTTGAGAACCCCTGCCAACCGGAACCAACCTGCCGCTTGGCGAGGAAACCGCCGCGGCCATCGCCCGGATACAGCCACAAGACACCGTCGCTGGTGCGCGCCAGGACGTCCCCGCGGCCGTCACCGTCAAAGTCTGAAATGCCGGTGATGGCGTCAAAGACATTCCACCCCGAGCCCACCTCACGGGGGTTGTTGAGCCTGTTGCCGGGCAGCCCCGCGTACAGCATCAGCGAGCCGTCCGCTTCGCGGGAGAGGACGTCGCTGAGCGTGTCGCCGTCGAAATCGCCAACGGAGAAGCGGATCTTCGCCGTGAGCTTCGGGTCGGCAAAGATAGTGACCGACGCCGATGTGGCAGACACCGAATTGATGCTGACCTGGGTGCCGGTATAGGTAGTGAAAGTGCTGCCGGCCTGCCATGCGTGGTTGGTGGCGTACCAAGGTTCCGGGAACGGCTTGGTGGACGGCATGAGGATCAGCGATGAAGCGACGGTGGCTCCGCCGCGCTGGACGATCTTGACGCCCCGGTTTCCCGATGGCTTGCCGGAATCGTCGAGGTAACTGTCGTAGCCGGCGGCCTGCCGCAGCTCAAGGTAGTAAACCTCTTTACTGATGGGATCGGTGAACTTGATGGCACGCTGGGCTTCGGTTCCGCCCCAGGGTTTGAGCGTGTAGGTCTTGGCACCCGTAGCGACGCCAACGTCGCGGATCTCATCTCCACGGCCCAGCCCCGCATAGTCCCAGAGCGAACTGCTCACCACAGGCGATTCGAATTGGGCGGCACCCATGATGTCCGTGGTGTCGCCGTACTCCCGGATGTAGCAAGAGGGATCCGTGAAGCGGCCGCTGCCGTCAACCCCGACGTCGGACACTCCACTGCCGCACTGCAGCGCGTCCGCGTGCATCAGGCCGATGACGTGCCCGAATTCATGACTCATCACGTTGTTCGTGAATCCGCTGATTTGGGGCAGGAGGACACGGCCGCTGTAACTTCCGCTGCTGTACCCCGCCCCGAGGGCGTTTCCGGAGAGTGTGGATGTGGGAATGAATATCACCAGCGCCGTGTACGGGCTTGCCGACCAATTCAGCTCGCTGGTGATGGTGGAAATGATGGTGCTGTAGCTATCGGTGGACTTCGCCTTGGACTGGTGTCCGGCAACCTTGGTGTTCACCGTCATGGACAGCTTGTTGGCTGTCATCGCCTTCCAGTAGTTGCTGGTAGCGGCCACCGCTTGCTCGGCACCAGTCATGGATACCGTGTTGGTGTTGTCCGCCAACTTGGCCGTGACCAGCCGTACCCGGATGTCGCCGCCGGGCCCCGCTGCAGCTGCGCCGGCGTCGGTTCCGGCATTTGTATCGGGTCCGGTATTGAATGGTGTGGCCCGCTCCGGGGGATTTTCGAACGTATGCTCCGAGTGCGGCGTCCCCTCCACGAACTGCACGTTCGGATTCTCGGGCCCGGGCAACGGCACCGCCGTCGCGGGGGTCTGTACGAAAAACAGGCCGGTAGCAAACACCACCAAACCTGTAGATAACGCGATTGATCGCCGAAGCGCACCCATTCGATCTCCCTGAGCCGGAGCCTGTGGTTCCTGTGAGTCTCAAGAACCGAGATCAGGCTACAACCGGGTAGCCGGACAGACCGGCAGGCGGGGCTGTTCACGTGGAAACCCAACCATCCCGGAATGCTAACGGGACCCTAACCGGGCCGAAATACCGTGGCAACATTGCCCCGCCACACTGGAAGAGCCGGCAAGTGCAGGCACCAGCTCCAGCCAGGAGGACACCATGCTGAAGGAAGCCACCACTCACACAACACGTATACGCGCGATCAGCCAGCTTCACCGCGGGGACGAAATCGAAGCCCGCCTGTCCGTAGGGCCTGCTTACGACGACGTAGTGATCCGCCGGGGACGAGTCCAGGAAACGGCGCCGGGAATCGGGGTGGTGTGGATCATGGACCATGCCTCCGGAATGCGGAAAGCCATCAATACCGATGAATGCAGTGTTTGGCGTGTCGCCTGATCCGGCTCGACCCCAAACCCTCCTTAGCCGCCGGCCACGGATTGGATGATCAAAACCTCCTGACCGGCCGCAACCTCCGTATCCAGACCTTTAATACGCCGGATCTCATCACCGTTCACGTAAATATTCACGTAGCGGCGCAGCGCACCGGTTTCATCACGCAAACGCCTGGCCAGCACCGGATAATCTCCGGTTACCGAGTCCAGCAACTGTCCAACGGTCACAGCCCCGTCGGCGGACGCAGTCAGATAGGACTGTCCGCCGACCAGTGGCTGCAGGACGCCAGGCAACAGGACCGTAAAGTCAGCCACAACGGGCCTACCCGGGCACCGGGGCGCTGGCTTTTGCTTCGCTGTCCGTGGGAATGCCAACCACCACGGCGGCGCGCACGCAGAGCACATCCGGCAAGTGAGCTGCCACTTCAGTAAAGGTCTCCCCTTCGTCAGCGCTGGCATACACGGCACCCCCGCGGGTTCCGAAGTACACGCCGGCGGGCTCGGCGGTGTCCACGGACGCTGCGTCCCGGAGCACGGCGTTGTACTCGTGGTCCGGGAGGCCTGTGTGCAGTTCCTTCCACGTTCCACCGGCGTCGTCCGTGCGGTGAACACTGAGTTTGCTGTCCGGCGGGATGCGTTCGCCGTCCGCCTTCAAGGGAACCACCCAGGCCGTTCCCTCACGGCGAGGATGCGTCAGCATGACGAAGCCGAAATCCGCCGGCAGTCCGTCCGCGATTGAGTCCCAGTTCTCACCGCCATCATCCGTCCGGTAGACGCCATGATGATTCTGCGCGTACAAACGGTCCTCGACGGCCGCATCGGCAGCGATCTTGTGAACGCACTGACCGAACTCGGGGTTGGGATCGGGCATGAAGTACGCCGAAATTCCCTTGTTGCGTGCCTCCCAGGAGGCACCGCCGTCGAGCGATCTGTAGACGCCGCCCGTGCTCATGGCGATGTGAACCTTCTCCCCTGAAGGGTCAACCACAATGGAATGCGCGGCCGCTCCGCCGTAGCCGGCACCCCACTCGCTGCGGTGGGGGTGGTCCCAAAGCCCCCGGTTCAGCTCGAAGTGTTCACCGCCGTCGGTTGATTTCCACACAGAGATCGGCTCGCAACCGGCCCAGACAACTCCCGGGCGGGACTCGGCGTCCGGGTATATCTGCCAGATGCGCTCCAACGCGGCGTCGGTGCCATCCGGAAACTTGATGGAACCCTGCTCCGGCTCGGTCCAGGTGAGGCCAAGATCGTCCGAGTGGGCCACTGTGGGACCCCAGTGCTCGGACCGGACACCCACCATGAGTCGTGTTTTGCCGTCCCGTGTATCTATCCCGATGCTGGGAATCTCACTCATCAGGAAGTGCGGGCCGGAGAGGGACCATTCTTTGCGGTCCGCGCTGTTTGCGAGCCACAGGCCTTTCTTGGTCCCGATCGCGATGATGTAACTCTCTGCGGTAGCCATGAACCCCATGGAACCATCAGGGCGTGTGGGTGGCAACGATTTTTTCGGCGTATGTGGATAGTCCGTTGTCCGAGCAAGAGGGACCCTTACGGTTACAGTGCGGCCCAGCACCGAATCGTGACGCGAAAATCGAAAAAAGTTTTTTGCGGCTTCTGGTGGCCGTTGTCCGCTGCACGAAGAAAACGTGCTTGACTGTGGTTTTGCGGTCAAACGAGCCGCCACAACTTATTGGGGGATTGAATGTTTTGCGAGGTCAAAGAGCCATGAGGCCGTTAAGAAGGAACTCCGCGGTGGTCAGCCGGTAGCAGGACTGAGCCATGATTGCAGTCTCTTTGCAAGAGGGAGCCATTGTCTTGGACCCCTTCTCCGTGAGGATGCTTCTGGGGGTGGTCACGTTAACGCTGGTAGTTCTGTCCCATGTGGCATCCCGGCGGTTGCGGTCCGCATGCACCGATTGGTGGCGCCTTGCCCTGATCCTCTTCTTTGCCGGCAATTTTGCGTTCCTGCTGAACGGAACCTCCTTCCTGCCCTGGGCCAATCCACCGGGCAAAGCGCTGGTTGTGGCCGGAGCCTTCAGCATTTGGGCCGGCGCACGAACTCTTCGGGGCCACAAAGTCAGTGGGTGGCAAGCCACGCCGGCACCACTGATCACTTTCCTGACATCAGCTCTGGACGACGCCGAATCCAGCCTGTGGTCCGGCGGTTTGGTCTATCTGGCCATGACTGCGGCGGGTCTTGGCATGGCCGCTGCAGAACTGTGGTTTGCGAAGTCCCCTCAGTCCCGGGCGATCAGATTCCTCGCCCTCATCGCTGGACTTACATCCCTGTACTACCTTGGCCGCGCCATGACGTTTGTGCTGGAGGGTCCGGATGGAAGTTTGTTCCGGACGTTCTTCAGTTATGCGCCGTCGGCCCTGACGCACGTGATTCTCCTGGCTTCGTTGTCCTTCACCATCAACGCGCTCAGCAACAGCCACCTGATCAAAAGGCTCCGGGAACGCGCCGAACGGGACCATCTGACCGGGCTGCTGAATAGGGGCGCTTTCATGAGCCTGGCCGAAAAGGAGCTGGCAGGTCCGGCTTCCCGCCAGGGTGCAGCCCTGGTCCTGGCGGACCTCGACCATTTCAAGGCCATCAATGACGAGCACGGGCATGCCGCCGGGGACGCCGCTTTGTGCGCTTTCGCCGAGGCTTGCACTACGTCGGTGAGGTCGACGGATCTTGTGGGGCGCTACGGCGGCGAAGAGTTCATCCTTTTCCTACCGGGCGCAACGCAACAGCGGGCCGAGGCCATCGCCTCGGAGATCAGCCGCCGCCTGTCCGCCATGGCAGACCCGGACGGTTTGCCCTACCCCACGGTCAGCTATGGTGTGACGTCCACCGGCGCCCAGGTTCCGGATCTGAAATTCATGATCAATGTGGCAGACGCTGCGCTGTACAGCGCCAAAGCCCAGGGGCGGGATAGGGTAGTGGGCGCGGATTCAGTGGACCCGCTGCCTACGATTCATCGAGGGCCGTAGACACGGACATACGAAGTCAGCGTTGGTCGGGCCAGCTACAGGACGCACCCCCGGAGGCTGTCCGTGGTTCCCTTTCCATGACATCCCACATCGGAGGGGCCGATGTTGATCGTTTTGTCGGGGCTGAAGACACCCATTGAGAACGACCCGTATCCGATTCGAGGATCGTTCAGAATCACTTTAAGGGCTTCCCTGGCCACACGCTTGATTTCATCCTCGTCGTAGCTGTCGGCCGTGACCGACAGCGTAATGAACGTCCCCGAGGTATTGGCGTTGACGTGCGGATCTACGGTGATGACACCTGGGATGGGCTCAACATCCTCGATTAGCGCTGCTTCGATGGAGGCGGCCTTTTCTTCGTAGCCGCAACCCGACAGTGAGAGGGCTGTACTTGCAAGGATAAGGGCGACGAAAGGCAGGCGAAGGCGTCGAGTCATGGGGCTAGTCTTCCCTAGTGTGGGCGAACCCCATCCCTCATCTCCGTGTTTCTCGAAATCTACGTGCTCGAACCGCTAGGGATATAAGACGTCACATTGGACGGAGTAAAGCGCATTGTCGACGCCATTGATCACCCCGTCACTGCCGGAGCTGAACGATGGCTATGAGAACCGGGCGAGACCATCCGCCGCGCGATGGGACCGGCTGCCCCACCAGGCGGGTACCCCAAGCCCCCGGCGGCCCCACCAGGCGGGTACCCAAGCCCCCGGGCAGGCCCGCTTCAGCCGCTTGAACGGGTATCGAACGCAGCCGCCGATTCCCGGAGCAGTCGGGCCACTGTGTCCACGGGCAGGCTCGCCGCTTTTCGCCGGTCGAAGCGGCGCAGCGCGATGTGCCGGGTTCCCAAACCGGGAACGTCCAGGATGTCCACTTGGTCGTGGACCACGCCCGTCAGCGCCAGGGTAGGCACAATGGCCACCCCCTCCCCGGCAGCAACCAGTGCCAGCGCGGTGAGTGTGTCGTGGTACTGGTGAACGGTCTCTATCCGGGTTCCGGTGGAGTGGCGGAGGCGCCCCAGCACTGCCGTGTTGGCTGCCGACGGCTCCACTCCCAGCCATGGCAAGGGCAGCCGGCTGAGGTCGATGTTGTCTGTACCGAGCAGGCTTCCTGCAGGCACCACAAGTTTCCATGGCTCGTCCAGCAAGGGTTCCTCCACCATTCCGGCGGCCATGGGACGCTGCTCTGCCGCCGTCGAGTCCTGTTCAATCACTACGGCATCGAGTTGACGTTGACGGAGCAGCCGCATCAGCGCGGGGAAACTGTCCTCAACGATCTGGATCTGCAGTTGAGGGTACTGACTGCGCCATTCGGGAAGACGCGGAATCACCACTGTGCGCATGAAGCTGGTGAAGCCGCCTACCCGGACCACTCCCGCGATGTTGACTTCGCTTTGCATACGGGCGCGGGCAACGTTGAGCGCTCTTTCTATCTCTTCCCCTGCCTCCGCCATAGCCAGTCCAGCGGGTGTGAGCACTGAGCCCTTGGGGGTCCGGAAGAGTAAGGCCTGGCCAGCTTCGTTCTCGAGTTTGCTGAGTTGTTGCGACACCGCGGAGGGTGTAATCCGCAGTTCATCGGCGGCTGCAAGTACGCCGCCGGTACGGGCCACGGCGAGCAGAACCAGCAGCCGGCGCGGGTCCATTTCCATGTTAAGCGCTCCTAAACATGGGATTCAGAATAATGCAATTGAACTAAAGGGGTAAGTCCCTCAATATTGACTCACAAGCACGATTCAGTCACGCAGCATCGACCCCCGAATCAAGCCCCCCATCCCGGACCTCCGGCCGCCCGTCGGCTTCATCCGGATGCCCAAAAACCTGAAAGGACTCCCATGGAACTGCTGTTCGAAATGGCCGGTTGGGCCGGCGCAGTAGCAATGCTCGGCGGCTACATGGCGGTGTCCATGGGATGGTTGCAGGCCGGCACCACTTTTCAGACCGTGAATCTTTTTGGCTCTTGCGCCTTCATCATCAATGGCACGCTTCATGGAGCGTGGCCTTCGGTGGTCACCAACGTAGCCTGGTTCCTGATCTCAGCCGTGGCGCTTCTGCGGATGAGGTCCAAGCTCCGGACTGCTGAGCCCGCACGGATCCCAACCGCGGCGCAAGAGAGCCCCTCGCTTGCCCCGGACACCGCTGCCCAGGTCATCGTTGCAGCGGCCCGCCCGGCCGCCGGCTGCGCATAGAGCGCGATCAGTCCACAAACTCCGACTGTGTTTCTATGAAGTCCCAATCCGCCACGGTCAGCACACCACTGACCTTGTCCGGATGGGGTCCGCCCGCTTCGGCAATATGCTGCACTACCTGGAGCGGTAGTTCATCGGCCCGCAGGTTTTCGCGCAGCCACTCTTTGCTGTCCAGGTGCAGATCGAGCCACCACATGAAGATTTCCATCACGGACCACCTTTCTTCGGGTTAACGGTAGGCCGGGGCGGGTGTCTCTACAAGGGTCCACGGCCCCGCCCGCCTGATCCTTGATGGAGGTGCCGCTCCATGACTGATGCGCCAAACACGCTGTTCTTGGACACGCCGCAGAGCAACAATAGGGGTATGGCTGCAGAAAGTTTCAGCGGGCGGATTCCCTTGGTTGTGGGCGTGCTGCCGGACCAGCACGTGGAGGTCCTGCAAACTGCCAGGACCTTGGCCGAGCAACTCGGCGTGCCGCTGGTTTGTGCTTATGTGGACGAGGCCAGTTACCTCGTGGAGTGGGATCCTTCGCGCGAAACGCACCGGATGTCACTGCACCCCGAAAAGGATGACAAGGATGTGGCGGCTGTCCGGGATGATCTGGGGCAGGCTATTGCGGAAGCAATGGATGGGGGTTCGGCGGATTGGACGTTGCGTTTGCTCGCCGGCGATCCCGCGAGGGCCTTGGGCCGTTTGGCCTCGGACATCCATGCCTCAATGATCATCGTGGGATCTCCGGAGCCCGGCTTGGGCCACCGGATTTCCGAAGCCCTGAACGGCTCGGTGGCGGCCTGGTTGAGCCATCATCAACGGCGTCCGGTGCTGATTGTGCCCCAAAAGAAGAGGCACGAGGCGGCCCATAAAAACTAAAGCGAAAGTACTTATTCGAGGTGGTGGCGAAGGCGTCGCCCGGCACGTAGAGTAATGAGTGCAGGACGGCGAGAGCCCCTGCTCAAAGGCCGCTCCGGAGTGCGTATCCCCCAATAACGCACTCCGGAGCTCTTTTGTTTAAGCGACTCAACCTCGCCTGTGCGGGCCTGCGAACCGCGTTCCGCCACCACCTTCTTTGACAACACAACGGCCCCGGCACACCCTTTATCAGGCGTGTCGGGGCCGTCGTCAATTCATAGTGGGTGGTGGCGGTACGGCTCACAGAAGAGCACGACGCCGGAACCCGGTTTGGGTGCCCGAAGGTCACCTAGCGGAAGGTCACCTCACGAACGTGTACAACAAAGCTGCCATCCCGAAGCCCACAATGGACAGCACGGTTTCCAGGACGGTCCAGGTCTTCAGGGTGTCCTTGACTGACATATTGAAGTACTTGGAGATGATCCAGAATCCGCCGTCGTTGACGTGGCTGGCGATGATGGAGCCGGAAGAAATGGCCACTACGATCAACGCGAGCTGAGGCTGTGAGTACCCGGAGGCAAGGCTGGGTGCCAGGATACCTCCGGTGGTCACGATCGCTACGGTGGCCGAGCCCTGGGCGATGCGCATGCCCGCGCTGATCACGAACGCGGACAGGATGATCGGAAGGCCGGCCTGGGCCAGTGAATCCGCTACGGCCTTGCCAACACCGGTGGCCGAGAGCACCGCACCGAAGAACGCGCCTGCACCAACAACCAGCAGGATCATGCCCACAGGGCGCAAGGAGGAACCGGTGATTTCGCTGAGTTCGGCGGAGGTCATTCCGCGGCGGATTCCCAGGAGCCACATGGCCAGGAGTACGGCGACTGTCAGTGCGATGGCCGGGTTGCCGAAGAACTGGAGGATGTCGCGGAAGGTACCCGCGGGGGCGAAGATGTTGCCGAAGGTGCCGCCGAGGATGAGGATCATGGGCAGCCCGATAGCCAAGAGGACCAGCCCAATGGAGGGTTCCTTGCCCTTGGCAGTATCGGATTCAGGAACGATCCTGTCCTCCGGGACTGAAACCATCACTCGCTTGCCAATCCAGGTGCCCCACAAAATACCGGAAGCGAACCATGCGGGGATGCCGCAGATGAGACCCATGAGGATGATCCAGCCAAGGTCCACGTGGAACAGTCCGGCGGCAGCGACGGGTCCCGGGTGCGGAGGCAGGAATGCGTGCGTCACGGAGAGGCCGGCCAGCAACGGCAGCGCGTACAGTGCAAGCGACTTGCCGCCACGGATCGCGGCAACATAGACCAAGGGCGCAAGGACGAAGATGCCGATGTCGAAGAACACCGGAATACCCAGGACGAAGCCGGTGATGCCCATGGCAAGCGGGGTGCCCTTTTCGCCGAAGATCTTCACCAGCCTTCCGAGCAGCACCTCAGCACCGCCGGATCGTTCAAGGATGGCACCGAGGACCGTGCCGAGGCCGATGATCACCGTAATGTGGCCGAGGATGCCGGCAAAGCCCTTTTCAATCAGGGCGTCGCTGCTCTTGGTGGCTGAGCCCACCAAGGCCTCCACGGAGATCCCGCCTACCAGTGCCACGATCACACCGGTTCCCACCAAGGCAATGAACGGTTCGAGCTTGACCTTAATGATCAGGAAGAGCAGAAGGGCTATGCCGGCGCCTGCCAGGAGGAGCAGGCCGGCGGTATCGTGCCGCAGCCATTCAAGAAATTCATTCATGGACGTTTCTTTCTGGGTGAGTCCTACTTGAGGGTGCCGGTGAAGGCTGCGGCACGTGCCGCGATGTCTGCCCAGTCACCTGCGGCGACTGCTGCGGGCGGGACTACGCTGGTGCCGCAGCAGACTGCGGCAGCACCGGCGTCGAGGTAGCTCTTGGCGTTGGAGGCGTCGATGCCTCCCGAAGGCAGCAAGCGGATCCCCGGGTAGGGGCCTTGCAAGTCCTTCAAATACGCCGGGCCGAGCTGCCGGGCGGGGAAAATCTTGACGGCGGCCGAGCCCAGGTCGAGCGCTTGTGCCACCTCGGTTGGGGTCATGGCTCCGAGGCTGAACGGGATCCCGGCGGCCGCAGCGACGGCGGCCACCTCGGGCCTGAGGCCGGGCGTTACCAGGAATTGCGCGCCGGCGTCGATCGCTGCCCGGGCTTGGTCGGCGGTCATCACGGTGCCGATTCCGACGGCGGCACCATGTTCGGCTGCCGTGTCAGCGGCGCGCTGAACATGCTTGAGCACGTCCGGGGTGGTGAACGTCAGTTCAACACTGCGGATGCCGCCGTCGGCCAATGCCCGGCAGAGGTCCGCGGCGTCCGTGATGGACGGGGCGCGGACCACTGCAAGCGTGCGGTCGGCTTCAAGCTGCTGGAGGAACTGTTCGGGGGTCATTGTTGTCCTTCTTTGGTGAGTCCGTCGTTGCTGCGACGCAGGGCACGGCCGGCTCGGGCACCGGTTGGCCGACCGCCGTCGATCGCTGCCGTGCCGTTGACGAAGACGTACTGGATGCCGCTGGCGGCCTGGCGGGGGTTCTCAAAAGTGGCTTGGTCACGGACGGTTTCCGGATCGAAAAGTACGACGTCGGCGGCGAACCCTTCGCGGACAAGTCCCCTGTTGTGGAGCTTGAGTCGCGCGGCAGGACGGCCACTGAGGTGATGGACCATTTCCTCAAGGGTCAAGAGTCCGAGGTCCCGTGAGTAGTGGCCGAGGTAGCGCGGGAACGTGCCCCAGGCGCGGGGGTGCGGTTTGGCACCGACCAGGAGTCCGTCGCTGCCGCCGGTGTGGGTGCGGTGCTTCATGATTGCCTGGACGTTTTCCTCGTGTCCCACGTGCTGGAGGATGCCGGTTCCAAGACGGTCTTCGGTGAGGATCTGCGCGAAGACGTCGAACGGCTCCTGGTTACTCGCAGAAGCGATGTCCCGGATGGTTTTGCCCACGTACCCTGCGAGCGCAGGGTTCTGCACTCCGCTGATTTCCAAGGTGTCCCACTCTGCAACTACGCCGTGGCAACCGTCGGAGCCGTAGATCTCCACGGATTCGCGGATACGTGCCCGGTCAGCCGGATCTGCCAGCCGCGCCAGTGTAGCCTCGGTTCCGCCGGAGGATGCCCAACTCGGGAGAATGGCGCTCAGGGTGGTGGCCCCTGGGAGGTAGGGGTAGGTGTCCAACGTGATGTCCACACCCTGATCCAAGGCTTCGTCGATCAACTCGAGGAGTTCCCCGGCGCGGCCCTTGTTTTCTGCGAAGTTCATGGTGGCGTGGGACAAGTGGAGCGCGCAGCCGGTCTCGCGGCTCAGCCCGATCATCTCCGCGTAGGCACCTAATGCGCCTTTGCCGTAGGAGCGATGGTGCGGTGCGTAGAAACCACCGAGTTCGCCCACGGTCCGGCAGAGCCCCGCCAGTTCCTCGGTCTGTGCGTACATGCCCGGCGTGTAGGTCAGGCCCGAGGACATTCCCACGGCACCTTCCTCCATCGCCGTGCGGATGATGTCCTGCATCTGCTGCTGTTGCCCGGGCGTGGGGTCACCCTCGGCGAAACCCATCACCATGGCCCTGACGGTTCCTTGGGGAACAAGGTAGGCGGCGTTGGTGGCGATGCGGCCTCCGTCCTCAACCGCGTCCAGCCTGTCCAGGTACTCGCCCACGGTCCGCCAGTTCCAGTCAAAATCGGCCGGGTTGTCATTCCAACCGGCAATTTTCTCGCGGACACCCGCCAAGGTGGCATCATCAACGGGGGCGTAGGACAGGCCGTCCTGGCCCAGCAGTTCCGTGGTGACGCCTTGGCTGAGCTTGGCGTAGTGGTCCCTATTAATGAGGAGCTGCAGGTCAGAGTGTGCGTGCATGTCGATGAAGCCGGGACTCAGGACCAGGTCTGTGGCGTCAATGACCCGGTCCGCACCGGTTTCCGCCGCAGCAGAACCAGCGGTGAGGGTACCGGCGTCGGCGACGACGGCAATCACCGCACCGTCCAACAGGACGTCCGCACGGCGGCGGCCCGCTCCGGTTCCATCCACCAAGGTGGCATTGCTGATGAGGGTCTTCATGGCTGGTCCTAGAAGAAGGTGTGGATGAGGTTGACGACGGTCTGGTCACTGCCCGGCGCGCTGTCCGCCAGAACCGGGATGACGGTCCATTTGTCGAATGCCGTGCAGGGGTGGGACAGGCCAAGCCGGATGACGTCGCCGGGGTTCACCGTGGTGGTGTTTGCGTCGTAGGTCATGAAGCTGTGTTGATCGTTGACCGAGGTGATTTCGGCGCCAATCAGCGGTTCCATGGGGCCACCCAGGCTCGGGCCGATGAGCTGCGGCTCGGGCAAACCTTCGTCAAACGGGAGGTCGCGTTTGCCGGCGTCGAGGATGGCCAGGCCGGGTTCAGTTTGGGAAACGACGCGTGCCCAGCCGTACATTCCGGCGGTAAAGGGCTGATCGCCTTCGCGGGAGAACGGCGAGATTCCGCGGTAGAAACCGTCGTCGTGGATGATGTAGGCGCCGCTGCGGATCATGAGGTCCACCGCGGGTTCACCAAATTCGGCACCGGTGCTGATGGCGGGCGAAAGGACAGTGACCACGTCATCGAAGTACGCGCTGCCACCGGCCGTGATGATCACTTTGCTGGCGCCGTACAACCCTGCGGCGAGCAGTTCCTCATGAAGCAGCCGCATTGCGGCGAGGTAACCGCGAACGGCGGCTAGCCCGGCGTCGTCGGCTGTGTGCGCGAGCGAGCCTTCATAACCGCTGACGCCTACCAGCCGCAGGTTGGGCGATTCCGAAATGGCCTGGGCAATCTCCAGGGCCGCGTCCACAGAGCGGGCGCCGGTCCGGCCTCCGTGGGCGCCGAGTTCCACCAGCACGTCCAGCACGGAATCGCTGCCGGCGAGCGCCCGATTGATGACATCCACGGTTCCCAGGGAATCTATCCAGGAAAGGATGGTGGTGTCCGCGGGCTGACTGGCTACCCATTGAATTGCGTGCGGATCAGTGAGGCTGTTGGCCAGTTGGAGGTTCCGCACTCCGAACTCGCGGGCCACGCGGAGCTGTGCGAAGTTCGCCAGGGTGATGCCCCATGCTCCTCGGTTGAGCTGCTCCGTCCAGAGCTGGGGAGACATGGTGGTCTTACCGTGGGGAGCCAGAAGTACCCCGTGCTGGGCGCACCATTCAGCCAAACGGTCAGCGTTGCCATGGAGCGCGCCGGCGTCCAAGGTGAGCAGCGGTGTTTGGAGGTCGGCCAGCGTGTGTTCGGCGGCGAGGAAGTCCGCGTGGGTGGCCCCGTTCGCGGTTGCGGGCACAGCTTTGTGGCGCCAGTCGAGTCGGCGCTCAGCGAGGCCCGCCACGGCGGATGCCGAGATGGCTTCGGAAGTGTTCACGCGTTTGGTTCCCTTCACAATGCCGCGTTGCGTATTTTGCAACGCTGGTTGCAAACCTGATGGTGATATGTCTAACATGGTGGCGGATCGAGAGTCAAGGCCGCTGAGAAGCGCACAACTAGTGGGAGAACGATGCTTTCAGCTGTATGCGTGGGCGAAACCATGGCCATGCTTACCCCTGCCCACGCCGTCCCCCTGCACTTGGCAACCGAGCTCCACTTCGGGATCGGCGGCGCGGAATCCAACGTCGCCATGGGGCTCGCAGCCATGGGCTTGGACACGCACTGGGTCAGCCGGGTAGGCCACGACGGCTTCGGCACGCGCATCCTCCTCGAGCTTCAGGACCACAACGTAGGAATCTCCGGCGTGGAAGTGGACGAGTCCCTGCCCACCGGGCTCTACGTGAAAGTCCCCGCCCAGGACTCAGACCCCGACGGCGGCAGCTCGGTTCTGTACTACCGGCAAGGTTCCGCGGCCTCGGCCATGGGACGGGACACTCTTTCGAATCCAGCCGTTTCTTCACTGCTGGAAAACGCTGCACTGATTCACCTGAGCGGGATCACCGCCGCCCTCTCCCCCCAGTGCCTTTCACTGCTCGAAGCCATCCTGACCATGCCAAGAAATGGCCGGACCATCAGCTTCGACGTCAATTGGCGCGAGGCCCTCTGGGCAGGCCAGGACCGTTCCGTCCTGCAGCGGCTGGCGAACATGGCCGACGTCGTGCTAGTTGGAAAAGACGAAGCCGAGCACGCCTTCGGCACCACTGACGAGACCGAACTCCGCAGCATGATGCCCGATCCGCAGGTGCTGGTCATCAAAAACGAGGCCATCAGCGCCATCTCTTTGGACCGGACCGGCACCCGGGAAGAGGTGCCTGCACTGTCTGTAGCCGTGGTCGAGCCCGTTGGCGCGGGTGACTCGTTCGCCGCCGGGTACCTCAGCGGAATGCTGTTCGGGCTCGGCCAAAAAGAGAGCCTCCGCCGCGGGCATGTGGCCGCGGCCTGCACCCTGACGGTCCATGGTGATCGCGGCCCCCTACCCAAGGCCGGAGAGCTTGCCGCCATCCTCGATTCTTCGGATGCGGCCTGGGCTGCTATCCATGTTGAAGACGGACAATTCAACACCAGAACCGGAGCGTGACACCGTGAGCCAAAGCCTCATGCGGGCCATCGACCTGCTCGGCGAACTCGCCGCCAAACCCGCAACCCTGGACGAGCTCGCGTCCAAAGCCGCCGTGCACAAAACCACGGTGATGCGACTCCTGCATGCCATGGAAGAAAAACGCTTCGTGGTCCGCGACGAAGATCAGCGTTTCATGCTTGGTTCCAAGCTCTTTGAACTGTCCTCGTTGGCCTTGGAACAGCGGGATATCCGCAAGGTGGCGCACCCGCACCTTGCCGATCTCAACGGCCGCACCGGGCACACGGTCCACCTCGCCGCCTTTGAAGGAAATGAGGTGGTGTACATCGACAAATTCGAGTCGCACCACCCCGTCCGCATGTACTCGCGCATCGGCCTGACTGCATCACTGCACTCTGCCGCTGTGTCCAAAGTCCTCCTCGCCGACATGCCGCGCAGCCGGCAGGAAAAGATCGCCGCGGGGCTGGACTACGTAAAAGTTACCGAGAACACCCTGACCTCGCCGGAAGCCTTGCTGGCCGAACTCGAGCAGGTCAAGGAACAAGGCTGGGCCCACGACAACGCCGAGCACGAAGCGTTCGTGCACTGCATTGCGGCCCCCATCCGCGACGCCAGCGGCGCTGTTGTAGCCGCAGCCTCTTGTTCGGTACCGGTAGTGATGCTCAGCTATGAAGGCTTGCTCGAGCTGCTGCCCCACCTCAAAGCCAGCACCGAGGCCATCTCCAACGACCTCGGCTGGATCAGCCACGAAAGGAACTCAGCATGAGTGAAAAGACCGTAGTACTGACCGAAAACGCCCCCGCCCCGGCGCACGTATTCTCGCAGGGCATCAAGAAGGGCGGCATGTTCCAGGTCTCCGGCCAGGGCCCCATGGACCCTGCCACCAACCAGTACATCGGCGAGGGCGACGTCCGCGTCCAGACCCGCCGGACCCTGGAGAACGTCAAGGCCATCCTCGAAGCCGGCGGATCCTCCGTTGAAGACGTCCTCATGTTCCGCGTGTACCTGACCACCCGCGATGATTTCGCGGCCATGAACGAGGTCTACGGCGAGTTCATCCGTGAAAACGTGCCCAGCGGCCAACTGCCCAGCCGCACCACCGTGTTCGTGGACCTGCCGCACGAGGTCATGCTGGTGGAGATCGACGCCCTGGCAGTGACTGCCTAACCCTCGTTCACATCCCACGGGCTTCCAGCGATCGCTCGCTCACATAAAGCTCGACGGCGGCACTCACCTTGAGTGCCGACGTCGAGCTTTCCGGGTGGCTGGCTTGGCGAGTGGTGCCGTCACCACCCACTTTGAATCTGACCCTCCCCGACACGCCGAGAATGACGGCGTGTCTCAACTTCCTTGGGCTCAAACTTGGTGGTGGCCGCACGCACCTACTTTTGAAACCGGAGCTTCCACGGCGTGAGCGCGGACTCCAACTGCTCGCGAAGATTCATCTTGGAAGCACCCTCGACGCGTTCTTCAAAGTGGATGGGTACTTCGGCGATCTTCAGGCCTTGCCGGGCCGCTCGGTAGTTCATCTCAACCTGGAATGAGTAGCCGTCACTGCGGACAGACGCGACATCAATCTGCTTCAGTGCAGAAGCCGTCCACGCCTTGAAACCCGCTGTTGCATCTTTGACCTTCAAACCCAAGATCGCGCCTACATAAAAGTTGGCCCAAGCTGAGAGCGCCTTGCGGTGCCACGGCCATTCCGCGGCCGTGGACCCCCCTGTGACATAGCGCGACCCGATCACCAGCGCAGCGCCGGAATTACGGACCCGGTCAAGCATTGTGGGAATTGCCGACGTGGGGTGGGACAGATCTGCGTCCATTTGGATGACAACGTCGGCGTCTTCCGTCAGAGCGCGGGTCATTCCGGCCACATAAGCCCGCCCGAGCCCATCCTTTTCTTTCCTATGCAGAACGGACACCGTTCCCGTGGATTCCGCTGCCAGTTGGTCTGCCACCGCGCCTGTGCCATCGGGGGAGTTGTCATCCACTACGAGGACACTGAGATTCGCGATCCCAAGTGCATCGAGCTGGGCAACGAGAACGGGCAAGTTTTCCCGCTCATTGTAAGTAGGCACAACAACGGTGATTTTCGGATATTCAGCAGTCAAAACGTAGGTCCCCAATTCGGTTTTCGGATCTGGCCCGCGCGTGGTGCAGTAGTGTGCACGACGGGCCAAGCCAGTCTATTGATTCAACTCCGACAACCTAAACGGCTCGTGTTGCCCAGGAGCAGCCCCCAAAGAGGGTCAGGAAGCCACGCGCCTGCTGACCACCGACGCCGGGACCGCCGGGACGCGCTGCCGCTTGGCGTACACTCTGGCCCGTTGGCTGGACAGTGCCAGGAGCACCAGGATGTCCGTTGCCAACCCGGAGAGGCCGGCTTCGAGGGTGATATTCGCACTGCCCGTGGAGTAGTCGATTGCCTGGACAAGGATGGAGATGGAACTCAGTGCCATGGCAATCACGCGTGCGCCGTTGCTGCCCAGGAAAATGCGCCAGGCAAGGAAAACTTCACCCAGCCCGAACACCAGGACCACGCTGGCTATCAAGGCGATGGCCGCCGTCGTGCTTTCCGGGTCTGAAGCGTCGTAATCCACGGTGAGTCCGGAGATATCACCGCCGGAGGTGAACAACGTGATCGCCAGGACCAGGGCAGCCACCGCCCTCGCCACCACCAGCGCCGCGCCCATGATGATGGGGGCCGGCCGCCGGTCCCTGCTGTCGGTCCGGTCGGGCGGCTGGTCGGCGGGAACCCGCACGCGGTGGGCGTCGATGATCGGCAGGTCGCCGTCGGTGGAAATGGAGTCCCCGCCTCCGTTGCGGGTGTGATACCCGGTGGAGAAGTCCTCAATGACCTGGACCGTAACGGCTGGTTCGGCGGCCGAGACGGTGGAAACGATGTGGTCCCGTTCCACATCGGTGTTCTGCTCAATCTTGTGCGTGATCTGGAGGGTAAAGAGGGAGAAACCGACGCTGCGATCGTAGGTGCCGGCCGCGAGCCAATCCACTTTGTGGCCACCCGGGAGGAGCCAGCCCTCGGGGCAACGCCAGAAGCGGACGTGGTGGCGTTTGCCGGGGGTGTTGTTGACCTCTTGCTGGTAGGCGAAATCCTGCTGCCGATCGAAAAGGTACAGGGGGCTCACCGGCGCCTCCGTATAACTTTGCCGGAAGATGGTGGAGCTGATGATGCGTCGGCTGCTGGCGAAGGTGACGTCGTCTGCCATTGTCCAACCGGCGGCCCTCATGATCGCGTGGATCTGGGGTTCGGTGCCCAGCAAGGCGACATTGACGGGGTCGCCCAGCAGTCCGTCGCTGGTCCGCGCGCGGCCAATAAAGTAGCCCGGTACGTAAATGGTGGTCAGGATCCGGTGCAGCCGGGGCAACAGCAGGTACGCGAGGAACGCCCAGAACACCACCGAAAACCACAGCTGCCCCCAGCCAAGGTGAAAACTCTCCCCCACCAACAGGAAAGCCAGCCACACGGCCGCTGCTCCGCCAAGGATAAAAAATCCGTGGTCCAGCCGGCTGTCTGTGGCTTCCTTGTTTTGTGCTTTGTACATGTAGCTCCCCCCTGGTAGCCCCTTAAGCTTCAGGCTTGGGATGCTGCTTGTACATGCCTTGGACCAGCAGCTTTCCGTTGTTGATGAGCCACTGCACGGATTCGTACACAGCCTGCTCAGGTTCGTAACGGGGCGCGTACCCAATCAGGGAGAGAGCCTTCTGGATGGATATGCAGTGGTTGCGGTTGAGATGGGCCCAGCTGGAATCGGCAAATTCGGGTGCGGTGATGTGCCGGAAGTCCTCCCAACTTACGGTTTCCATGCGTGGCTCCTGCCCGAACCAGGCTGCGGCGATGCCCACGTACCCCCGAACCGTCAACACGCTGGGAGCAACAATGTTGAAGTCTTCCCCGGCTGCCGCATCCCTGTTTTCAACGGCTTTCTCAAAGGCTTGCGCGACGTCGTCGGCGTGCACGTGGTGCATCAATTCGGTCCCGCTTCCGGGCACCTGGAGTGTTTGCCCGGAAGCGATGACCTGCCACACGGCAGGGTCGAGGTTCCCCAGTGGCCCGATCGGAAACCACCCTGGCCCCACGATGTGTCCGGGATGAATCGAGGTTGTGATCAAACCACCGGAGGCAGTCTCTTCCTTGAGCATCCGCGCGATGTCCCGCTTCCGGATCCCGTAATCATCCAAGGGCTCCGCGGCGTGGGAGTCCTCGCTGATGGGCAACTTCAAACTGACCCCGTAACGCCAAATGGAGCCGCAGTGCAGCAGATGCCCCATCTTTCCCCGCAGGCTTTCCACCAGCGCAGTGGCTGATTCGAGCGTGAAGCAAATGAGGTCAATTACGACGTCGGCACCCAGTTCGGCCACCCGATCACCAAAGATGCCCTCGCGGTCCTCCTGCTCGCGGTCCGCCGTAACCTGGCGGACCTGCTGCCATTCGGGGGCATCTGTATAGGGCGGACGGTTGCCACGGCTGATGTTGATTACCTCGTGCCCGGCACGCACAAGCCTGGGCACCAGGAAGGATCCAATATGCCCGCTGCCGCCGATCACTGCGATTTTCAAGGGTTCTCCGATCATCACCTGCCACGGTACTCAATGATCGTCCGTAACCGATAGGGCGGGGGTGCCCAACGTCAAACCCGGCACATAATAACGAGACTTACTTGTTCCCGGGTTAGACAAACGGCGGGCTCCCACGACTAGCATGAATAGTCCGGGCACGCCCG
Source organism: Arthrobacter sp. 9V (assembly GCF_902506065.1). Classification (GTDB taxonomy): domain Bacteria; phylum Actinomycetota; class Actinomycetes; order Actinomycetales; family Micrococcaceae; genus Arthrobacter. Next base: position 28,974 of record NZ_LR732912.1, on the reverse strand, counting down.
GGTACGTGACCTCTTGAACGACCCCCTCGGACGGTCGGCGTTGACGCGGCGACCACGTAAAGGAGAAAACTGTGCGGGAGCCTGCAGTCAACGCGAGCGTGTCAGGAATCAGCGAAACTTCGGAAGAAAATCCGGAGGAGACGCCACAGGAAACGCCCGATGAAACCGCAAGCGAACCGGCGGAAATCACCTTTGATGAACAGTTCTATCCGGCCCGGCCCAAGGCGTTGCGGCCGATTGCCCGGCGGCGGCAGTTCTTTGCCGCCCGGCCCTCCTTGGAATTCGACGGACTGAATTCCACCTATGTGGACTGGCTCAGGAACCAGTCAATGCTGGGTGACGCCAACACCATGGCCCGGCAGTTGTCCGGGCAGGCCAGCATGTGGCAGAACTCCTACGCCCGGCCCAACCCGAGGGCTGCCGTGGAACGCGCCCCCGTGTGGTTCACGGCCTACCCGCTGTCCTTCATCACCAAGGACGGCCAGTCCTTCCTGTCAGCTTTGGGCGATCCCGCTCTCTGGGACGCGTTCAGCAAGATCGGCATCAGGGGGCTGCACACGGGCCCGGTCAAGCTGGCCGGCGGCATCCGTGGGTGGTCGCAGACGCCCAGCGTGGACGGTCACTTTGACCGGATCAGCATGGCTATTGACCCCGCTTTCGGTACGGAGGAAGAGTTCCGCCAGATGTGCGAGGTCGCCAATGAACACGGCGGCACGGTCATTGACGACATCGTCCCCGGGCACACCGGCAAGGGGGCGGACTTCCGCCTCGCCGAAATGAACTTCCGGGACTACCCCGGCATCTATCACATGGTGGACATCCCCGAGGAGGACTGGCACCTGCTGCCGGATGTCCCCGAGGGCGAGGACTCGGTGAACATCAGCCCCGCCGCTGAGGAGGCCCTGCAGAAGGCCGGCTACATCATCGGTCGCCTTCAAAGGGTCATCTTCTACGAGCCCGGCGTCAAGGAAACCAACTGGAGCGCCACCAAGCCCATCATCGACACCACGGGCAAGAAACGCCGCTGGGTCTATCTCCACTACTTCAAGGCCGGTCAGCCTTCCATCAACTGGCTGGACCCCACCTTCGCCGGGATGCGCCTGGTGGTGGGCGACGCCCTTCACTCGTTGCTGGACCTCGGAACAGGTGCGCTCCGGCTTGATGCCAACGGCTTCCTTGGCGTGGAGAAGAGTGCCGAGGAAGAACCGGGCTGGTCAGAGGGCCACCCGTTGTCCGAGGCCGCCAACCAGCTGATTGGTTCCATGATCCGCAAAGTGGGCGGGTTCTCCTTCCAGGAGCTCAACCTCACTATTGACGACATCAAGACGCAATCCGAGTCCGGCCCGGACCTGTCCTACGATTTCATCACCAGGCCCGCCTATCACTACGCCTTGGTCATAGGAGATACGGAGTTCCTGCGACTGACCCTACGGCTTTCCATGGAGATCGGCGTGGATCAGGCGTCGTTGGTTCATGCCCTCCAGAACCACGATGAACTGACCTACGAGCTGCTCCACTTTGCCGCAGGGCACAGGGACGACGTCTTTGAACTTGCCGGCGAGGAACTCACCGGCGCAGAGGTGGCGGAGAAGGTCCAGAACACCATGCGGGAACGGCTCACAGGTGAGAACGGGCCCTACAACGCGGTCTTCACCACCAACGGCATCGCCTGCACCACGGTCAGCTTCATCATGGCCGCCCTGGGCATCAAGGATCCGGATGCCATCACCAAGGAGCAGGAAGCGCAAGTCCTGGACGCCCACGTGCTGTTGTCCATGTACAACGCGTTGCAGCCCGGGGTCTTCGCCCTGTCCGGCTGGGACCTCACGGGCATCACAGCCATTGACCGCGAGACCGTCCGCGAGCTCACCTCCCAGGGTGACACCCGCTGGATCAACCGCGGCGCACACGATCTCATGGGAACCAGCCCGGACGCGAAAACCTCCCTGGCCGGCATGCCCCGAGCTCGAAGCCTGTACGGTCCGCTGCCCGATCAGCTGGAGGACCCCAACTCCTACGCCCGGCGGCTCCAGCGGATCCTCACGGTGCGCGAAGAGAACGGGATCGCCACCAGCACGCTGCTGGATGTGCCGGACGTTTCGCACCGCGGGCTGCTGGTGCTGGTCAATCAGCTCGCAGACGGCGCACTGCAAGTCACGGTCTTGAACTTCTCGGACCAGGACATTGCCGGCAGCATCCAGTCCTCGCACCTTGTGCCCGGTGCTACCGTCCAGGATTTGTTCTCCGGCGAAGACGTGGGCCAGGTGGATGATCTGTGCAGCTTCTTCCTCGAGTTGCCCGCTTTCCAAGGCACGGCACTCCTGCTGAAGGACCCGGTAGTGGAGGACGAAGTTACCGAATAGACAGTACGACGTCGGCACTTAGGGTGAGTGCCGACGTCGCGCTTTGGCGTCTGTTCGCTGAGATTCGGGTGAGAGATCAGGGGCGCGGGTCCCAGCTTTGGGCCAGGAAAGCTCCGCCGCCCGGGAAGCACTCGCTCAAATCAGTGTCGCCGGGTATGGAGCCTCCCCCGAAGGCGAATTCGTCGCCAATATTGATAACCGTCCCGTCGGGCAGGACTACCCCCGATTCCATGACACGTGTACCGAAGGGGAAGATGAGGCCGCCCGCAGTATCGTCCACGCTCACATTGGCGAGACAACCGCGACTGTTCAAGCCAAGTTTTCCTGAACTTAGTGCATCCATGAAGACATGCACCTCTTCGTCTGTGGAGACGGCTGCCTTGTTGTCATTGTCGCCGGCGATAATCCTGGCGTTCCCCGTTGCTGCCTTCAGTCCTGTGATTTCGGGGAGCGGGGCTCCGCTTGAGGGAGATGTTTCAGGCGTCGAATCCAGCTGGCTGACCGTCGGGGCGGCTTGCGACGTTGGCGGAGACGTCATGGAGGACGTCACCACTACCCCGGCAACCACAGCTGCAGCTGCAACTGCCGCGGCCAGCAACCCGATTCCTGCCGTCAACCGCACACGGCGCCGCGCAGGCTGTTGATGAAAATCCGTGACTGACCCACCTACGGTGATGTGCTCGGCTTCAGTGTCCATGACTGCCATGCTCTTCTGCCGGCTACGTGCCAGCTCACCTTCGGTAACCACCAGGGCCGGGTCTGCCGCGATCAGGCGTTCAGTGCCGGGAGCTTCATTCCTTTTCATCGCTGCACATCCTCTGTGGTTTGTTCCGGCCGAAGGAGCTCGCTGAGTTGCTTCCTTGCCCTGTGCAGGCGCATCCTGACGGCCGCGGCCGTGACGTTGAGCAGGTCCGAGACCTCAGCCGAGATGAATCCGTCCCAGTAGGTCAGGAGGAGGACCTCGCGCTCCTCAGGCTTGAGCCGCCCCAGCGCTTCCGTCACCACGCCGTCGTCGGTTCCCAAGTCAGCTGTCCGCTGCCGCTCCAACTGCTGCGTAAGGTTCTGGGAACGGACGGTTGAACGGTAGTGGTTCCGGAGAACATTCCTGGCGATGCCGAATACCATCAGCACAGGTAGTTCCTGGCCCTGCCGGCACTTTTCCCACGCGATCCGGAACACTTCCGCGGTGAGGTCCTCCGCTATTGACGCCCCCCCCGTTCGCCGCCGGAAGTAGCGGTACACCTTGTCGTGGCACGCCGTGTGGGCTGCCAGGAATTGCTTTTGCCTGACCGACTCCACGCGTTCCCCCTGCTCCATTTGCACCCTCATGCCCAGTTAATGTCCGGCAGTCAGGAATATGTAACGGGTTCCCGGAAAACCCTCCCCGAGTTGGCAGATAACCCCCATGTTTTTGGGAAACATGGGGGTCAAGTGTCACCTCGCGGGCACCATTCCGCTAGCCGTGGTTACGGCGGGCCTCTACATGCGTGAAGAGCAGCCAGCTCAACCACACACCCAGAAGGATCGCGGCACCCGGCAGCAGGTCCACGGGCGCGAGTTCCCTCCCGGCGGGAAGCACTCCGAAGCCGATCCCCACAGCGCCGGCCACCACAACCAGGCTGATGGCATCCGAAGCTACTTCAACGGACCGGCGCTTCACCAGTTTGACCAGCAGCTCGCCAGCCATGATCAGCACGATTGCGGCCCCCATTCCCAACGGATAGGCACTGAAACCCGGCACCAAGTCCTGGGACACCGCCCACACCATGAAGGTCAGCAGACCCGCGAAAAGGGCAAGTGAGGTAATGAGCGAGGCAGCGATGGTCATGGTTGTCATTGGCCGGTCTATGTCATGGCGCTTCCGGGGAATGTAGTCCCATGCGCCCCGAGTTAGCTTGGAACTCATCCACCCCGCAATCACCACCAGCACCAGCGGGACCAAGATGGGCGTGACGTAGTTGTTGCTGACCGCCCAAAAGAATGCCAAAAGTGCTGTGTAGACCTGCGGGGTGGCGACTATCCCCAGCCACCAGCCCGTGAGGAATTCCCTGCGGGCTCCGGGAAGGTCAACAGGATGGACTAGGAACTGGGTTTCCGGGTCCGGCAATTGCACTTTTTCTTCAATGGGATTCATGACGTCCTCCACGGGACCTGCTCGATGTAGGGCGGGCGGAGACCCGCTCTGGCGATTTCGTAGACCTTCTGACGCGCCACGCCGAGTTCACCCGCTACGGTTACCGCGCTGTATTGGTCCAGGAGTTCTGCGACTGCTGCCGATCTGACGCCGGACGCCCTTGAGTTCAGGTGCGCTGCAAAAATGCTGACTTCGGCTGCGAGGAGAGCCACGGCGAGGGGGCCGCCAAACGGCTCTGCCCAACCCGGCTTGCCCTCAGCGGCAGCGACATAGAGGGCGTCCCCACAATCAGCGATCACGGCGCTGACCTGATCCGGGGTGATGCCGCGTTCGGTAAATCTGGTGGCCGCCGCATCCCGGGAGCCATCATCCGCAGGCCGGTGTCTGAGAACCTGCTGCCATTGTGGATCGGTAAAGTCGGCAACGGGGTTGTCACCCCGGGGTTGACTGCTCATGCCACCCATAATGCGCTCCACTGTGGGTGGCGTCAACCCCAGGGTGACAAAAATCAGTGTGCGTCAGCCGTCCGCGCGGTGTTCGTTCGGGCGCCGGCCCGCGCACTGACCGCACCAACGTCAATCCAGTACCGGCGAAAAGGGTGCCCGTCCTCATCTCTCCGCACATCTTCAAGCAGCCCGCCGCAACGCTCAATGGTCTTCACGGAAGCTATATTGTTGTCATCGCACGTCAGCAGTACGCGGCCCGGTTTCCCTTTAGTAGCCAACTGGGCCAGCAGCTCCTGCAGCGCCCAGGAAGCCGCCCCTCTTCCACGATCAGAGGGCCGAATTCCGTAGCCAATGTGTCCGCCGGAGTTCAGGAGGGCAGGAGTCAGGTGGTGACGGAACGCTATGGAGCCCACGTACCTGGAACCCTCCGTTATCCAGCGGAAGGTGCAAGGAACAATTCCGTCCTTCCCGGGAGCATTTTCAGCGTCCAACAGCTTGCCGATCCAGTGGGCAAAGCCCTCAGGACTGGTGACATCATCTGCCATGAAGACCGCAGCACCGTCTTGGTGGGCGCCCGCCCACTCCCGGTGGGACTCCAGAAATGACTGATGGTAGGAGGGGTCTGGAGCAACGAGGGTAAACATGGACCGACCCTACCCGGACACGATGTCCGGACCCCACCGCCACGCTTTAGGCCGCTGTTTCCAGAGACAGGTCCTACACCACCGCGGAGTTCATCAATGCCACCGTGATGAGCAGGGCAACCCCGAACATCGGCAGGCAGAGAATGATGTTTGTCAGGCGGTTGTCCCTCATCACCGCCACGAACTCCCGGAGGAAGGCACTTGGCACGAAATACCTGGCCGTAGGAGCACCCACAACCTCGGCGTTGATTTTCTGGCGACGGGACAGGAGGGCTGCGCGCAGTACGTGGTAGTTGTTGGTGCATACCAACACCGGACCATGAATGCCCTTGTCGGCAAGCAATGCGACGGAGTACGCAAGGTTTTCCCGGGTGGTGGTGGCCTTGTTCTCCTCCAACACATCGGTAGCAACCGCCCCCTTCGCCACCAAGTAATCCTTCATGGCGGCGGACTCGGGCCGGGGTTCATCCGGGCCCTGGCCCCCGGAAGGTACCAAAACCGGCTTGGCGGGAGTGCCGCCGTCGTAAATTTCCAAAGCCTTGTTCAGGCGTGCGGCGAGCAACGGCGGGACCTTGCCATTGATCAGGCCGGAGCCCAGGACAATGACGGCCGCCGGGTTGGGGCTGAAACGCATCCGTGAATACACCAACGCGTATCCCAGAAACACCACAAACGCGCAGCCCAGATAGGCGCAAAGGAAGAACGCCAGAGCGGCGATGCCAGCCAACACCGGCTGGCCGCTCAGCACGAATAGGAACGCGATAACCGGGGCGAGGAATACTGCAAGACCGACGGCGATGGGCAGGAAGCTGGTGATCCCCGGCCCTTCTCTGCGGACCATGGTGACGCCGTTGGCCATCAGGAAGCCCGCGAAGACGAAGATGCTCACCACCGGAACCACCAACACCACAAGGTTCAGCCATTCGAACCACGGGTTCAGGTCAATGAGAAACTCCAACACTGCCTGCAGGAGGAACCACGCCGCCACCAACAGGAACACGCCATTGCGGAGCCTGCGCCTGTCCGACTGGAACGAGGCAAGGAAGAGCCCCGCAAAGAGAAGTCCAAGGACCAGGTTCAGCATGCTCCAAGCCTATGCGCTGTATCCGATCGGGCCCTCCCCTGACCGCCCGTGGTAAATTCGATAGGCGAAAAAACGCAAACAAGGGGTTGATCATGAGCGCTGCACGAATTCTGCGGACGCGGCATCTCAAAGCGATTGCAGCCTCGCTGTTGCTGGTTTCGGTAACCGGCGGGCTCTCAGCCTGCCGCGAGGAAAAGAAGCCCGCTCCCGCCTCCTACCCTGCGGTTAACTGGCAAGGATCTGCGCCCGACGCAGCCATCGAGTCCGATCCATGGGTCATCGCGGCCCGAAAGTCCCTTGAGGCCCAGGCCGTCGCACAGAACATCACAGACTTCACGTTGCCTGAGTTGGTGGAGACCACCAGCTTGGGCCTCCGGATTCGTCTTTCCAGGCACCCCCTGAACGATGTCCAGCAGAAACGGCGTCCGGACATTCGCCCGGGACCGGATCCCTTCCTCCCCATGGAGGTCAAACCCGGCCCGGCCGCCGGCACCGCCGAGGTGCGGGGTTGCGTGGTACGTTGGGCATCCGAAACAGGTGACGTTCCGGATGAGCTTAGTGCCTCCGGCGTGATGTTCCGGATGGAACACCTTGCCGCAGGGCAGCTACGGATCAGCAGCGTGGTCACTCTTCCGGACCTGGACTGCAGTACCGCCACTCCGCCTGTCGCCTTGTTCTCGCCTGCTCCCGAACCGTCCAACGTCACCGACGCTCAGGACATTGTCCGGGCGAAAACAGCCGAAATAGACCCCGAGTACATCAAACCCGCCTAGCCTCCGGACGGCTCAGCGTCACGTAACGGCAAATGCCAGTCCGCTGTTGACCCACCCGTGAATCAGTACGAAAACGGCCATTTCTCCCCGTTTCACCCAGGTTTCCTAGTGCGATGTTGGTGCCGTCACCAACGGATCCGGCGTACTGGGGACAGTCCCCGCAGCGGTTTCCACCGGGAGCCCGTTTCTGATCCAGTACTCAATGCCACCGATCATTTCCTTCACCGAGTATCCGAGTTCTGCGAAGGCGAGCGCGGCGAATGTGCTGCCGTTGCAGCCCGGACCCCAGGAATAGACCACAACTTGGGAACCCTGTGGGACTAGTTCCAGTGCGAGGGCGGGTATTTGAGCCGTTGGAATATGTACTGCTCCGGGAATATGTCCATGGTCCCACGATGATTGGCGGCGCGTGTCCACCACAACCAGGGAGCCGGACCGGGACTCAGCCACCTCCATGACGTCGATTTCGCACTGCAGCTTGGCTCGGAAGAAGTCCGATGCACTGATGTTCATGCGAGCTTCGCCAGCTTGGCACTTGCCCGCCGTGAGCCCAGCTTGGCGGAGATCCGGAGGCTTGTTTCAGCCGCCATGGGCCCCACTTCCCGGACACGCTTGGCTGTCATCCGGGAGGACAACGAGGACACAGAGAGTGCGGCAACCACGTGATCATCGTGGCCGAAGATGGGGGCGGCAACACAACGGACTTCCGGTTCATTCTCGCGGTCATCAATGGAATAGCCGCGGCGCCGGATAGCTTCAAAGTCTGCCCGGAGCAGGGCAGGATCCGTAATGGTCTTCTCCGTGAGGGGCTCCAGGTTTCCGGCAAGGATCGGTCCCACCACTTCCTCAGGACTGAACGCGAGCATGGCTTTCCCCACTGCAGTGCAGTAGGCAGGCATGGTGGCACCCACCCTCGACGCCATCCGGACGGTGGCCTCGTCCTCCACCTTGTCCAGATAGACCACGTCATGCCCGGACAGCACCACCAAGTGGCACGTGCTTTCCGTGGCACGCATGAGGGTTCGAAGTTCACCGTTGGCCACACTGCGCAGATCCACGCGGTCAAGGTATGACTGCCCCAGCCGCAGGCAGCCGTGGCCCAGGCGGAACCTGCCTGTCTCGTGGTCACGCTCCAGCAGGTTTTCCTCCAGCAGGGGTACGGCCAACCGCAGCAGTGTGCTCTTGTTCAGGCCCGAAAGCCGGGCCAGTTCCACGAGCGCCAGCCCGTCACCGTTTCCTGGTTCCTCGGCAACAACGGTCAACAAAGCCAACGCCTTGCGAAGCGATGCCGAGGAATTACGGGCATCCTTGCCTTCAGTAGTCACTCAGTTCCTCACGAGCTGCTCGGCGTCATAGTCCCGTTTCCAACCCTCCACGCCCGGCCGTTGCTGCCACGGCGCAGGCCCGGCCAATGGGCGGTATTCCACGCCCATGGCCTCAAGCCTTGCAAGATGCGCCCCAGTGAGACGGGTCAGGAACTCATGGTAGTCCCGGCTCTCCGGCTTGGACCAGAACACTTCGGAGATCGCGCTGAGGCGCGGAAACGCCGCAAACTGCACGCGGCGGGGTGAATCCAGGTGTTCGCTCCATATATTGGCCTGTGCGCCGAGAAGACGGCCGGGGAGTTCCGCGGCGTCAACGCCCGGCAACGGCTCGAATTCGTAGACAGCCTGCAGCGTGGTCACGAACCCCACAGGAATGGGTTCACCGTCACCATCAGCTTGGCGATGGTCGAGGTACAGCTTGTGCTCGGGGCACATCACCACGTCGTACCCCTTTTTCAGTGCATCGATGCCGCCCTCATATCCCCGCCAGGACGCTACCAACGCTCCGTCCGGCAGGCCGCCGTCGCCGATTTCATCCCACACAGATGTGGCGCGGCCGTGATGCTTCAGATGCTGCGCCAGTTGTCCGACGAACCAGCTGTGCAGGCCGGAAACGTCGTCCAATCCCAGTTCGACGGCCGTGGCCCGGGCATGCGGGCTGGCTTGCCACTGGGTCATCGGGACTTCGTCGCCGCCGAGACTTATCCACGGGGAGGGGAAGATCTCCACTACTTCGTCCAACACGTTCCGATAGAACTCGAGCGAGGTTTCGGACACCTCCAGGACAGTCTCGTTGATACCCCATCGCGTCCACACCTCCACAGGTGCTGAACTGCCGGCCGGGGCCGCGCCGAGCTCCGGATACGCGGCGATGGCGGCCTGGCTATGTCCCGGAACGTCGATCTCCGGGATGACCGTGATGTGCCGGTCCGCGGCGAAGGCCACTATCTCGCGGAGATCATCTTGTGTGTAGAAACCTCCATGCGGGCGGCCGTCGAAAACCCCTGCCCGCCACGAACCCAGCGAGGATTCACGGCGCCATGCACCGATTTCGGTCAGCTTGGGATAGCGGTTGATCTGGATCCGCCAGCCCTGATCGTCCGTGAGGTGCAGATGCAGGACGTTGAGTTTGTGCATGGCCATGACTTCGATGAAGCGGAGCACATTGTCCTTGGGCATGAAGTGCCGTGCGACGTCCAGCATGGTTCCGCGGTAACCGAAGCGCGGCTTGTCCTCCACAGAAACCCGCGGTACAGACCAAGAGGCATCTGCGGCGACGGGAGCCTGACGCAGCGCGGCTGGTCCCATCAACTGAAGAAGCGTCTGGGCACCATAAAACGCGCCTGCAGCCCCGCCTGCAAAGATCACGACGGCGTCACTCACCTCCAGGCTGTATGCCTCGGCTCCTAACGTGGGGTCAAACAGGAGGCGGATGCCGGCTTCACTGGCTGATGCAGGGTCAACATCCCAACCAGTCGCTGCCCCTAAGGCCCTCGCGAGCCAACGACGAGGGCCGTGCAGTTCGGGATCGGCACCCAAAGTGGTGTCGGCGTCGAGCTCCAACTCGCCGGAGCCCGCGGAGAAAGACCACGGCGCCGGGACCAACTGGTGCGGCACCAACCGGTGGGCTGCGCTCATCCTTTCACCGCCCCTGCCAGTCCGGACACGAGCTTGCGCTGGACAGATACGAAGAAGATCAGCACAGGAATGGTCATAATGACCGAGCCGGCCATGATGGCTCCCCAATCGTTTTGGTCCGGCTTGAAGAACGTCAGCAATGCCATGGGCAGAGTCTGGTTCTCCTGAGCCGAGATGATGAAGGTCTTGGCGAACAGGAAGTCATTCCAGGTGGAAATGAACGAGAACACCGAGCACGCCACCACCCCCGGCGCCACCAACGGGAACAGGATGGAACGGACAAACCGGAAGCTGCTGGCACCGTCCAGGCGGGCGGCTTCTTCAACTTCCAGTGGAACAGCGGCCACGAAGCCACGCAGCATCCAGATGGCGAACGGAATGCTGAAACCAACATGCACCAGCACCAGCGAACCCAACTGGTTCAGGCCCACCAACGGGATGGCCTCGCCGGCGTTGCGGAGCAGGAAGAACAGCGGAATTGTCAGCGCTTCAACGGGCACCATCTGCGAAACCAGGATGATGATCAACAGCTTGGTCCGCATCTTGAAGTTGTAGCGGGTCAGGGCCACAGCTGCGAGGAACGCCAGGATGGTGGAAAGGACTACCACCACCAAGGCCACGATCACGCTGTTCAGGAAGTACTGCCCAAAGTTGTTCACACCCAGGACGCGCCCGAACGAGTCCAGCGACGGTTCCAGCGTGTACGGCGCCGCGTCACCGGCGTCGAGCGCTGTTTTGGGTTTCAGCGCGGACAGCACCATCCAGAACAGCGGGAAGGCAACAATCAGCGCGATCACAATGGCGGCGGCATCGGCGCCGAAGCGTCGTTTGCCCTGCTTTCGTAGCTTTTGCGGGGCGTCAACCTTGGTATTTCGGCGGGACACTGATGAAACGTCGACGGCGGTCATAGGGCTTCGCCTGTTCTCTTAAGGATCCGGAGGTAGACCAGCGTGATGATCATTAGCAGGGCAGTCATGATCACGCCGAGCGCGGAACCCAGGCCGTAAAGGCTCGCCGCGAACGCTTGCTGATATCCGTAGACGTTCAGCACCAGGTTCTGCCCCGCGATGCCGCCGCCGTTGGTCATGATGTAGATCTGCGAGAAGATCTTGAAGTTCCAGATGATCGACTGGATGGTCACCACGATCACGATTGGCCTGAGCATCGGGAGCATGATGCTGCGGGCGATGCGGGGCATGGACGCACCATCAATCCGCGCAGCCTCAATGACCTCCGTGGGGATGGCCTGAATACCTGCGTACACGGTCACCAGGACGAACGGGAACGAGCACCACACCACTTCGCTGGCGACGAGCCCGAAAGCCGACCATTTGTCATAGGTCCAGGAGTAGCCCTCAAACTGCGTTAGTCCGATTGCCACCAAGGACTTGTTGACCAAGCCCAAGGTGGGCTCAAACAGGAACAGCCATACCGCACTGCCCGTGACTGCCGGGGTGGCCCATGCGCCGAGGGAGACGACGAACAGCATCGATCGGACCCATGGACGCAGCCTGGTGGCAAGCACTGCCAGCGAACTACCCACCAGCAACGTGAAGACGACGCAGGCGGTGGCAAACACCACCGTGTTGCCCAGGACGGTCCAGAACTGCGGATCAGCGAATAGCTTCTGGTAGTTCTCCAAGCCCACGAAGTTCAGGGGTGCTTTGCCGCTGACCTGCGCTTGACGGTAATCGTAGAGGGAGACGTTGATCAGCTGGAAGATTGGGTACCCGAGCAGCGCGATGAGGACGATGAAAGCCGGGGCAAGGTAGAGCCAGGGCTCCAGTCCGCGCTTTCCGTTGGAGAAACGCGAGGACTTGCGTGCCGCCGTCGAATCTTTGCTTGGCGCGCCGCCCTGAGGCGCCTCGGGCAGGACGGGGGTGAGCGCTGTCATGATGCGCCTTTGGTTGTTGGACTTTGTGAAGGGGCGCAGTGCATTACTTGGACCCGAATGCCGTGTTCATTGCCGTTGCGGCCTCGGTGGTTGCGGCGTTGACGTCAGCCTTGCCCGTGACCACCTTCTGGTACAAGCCCGTGAAGACACCTTGGGCGTCAATGGTGGACCAGTTTTCCGTGACCGGGACAAACTTGGTGCCGGCGCCGAGGGTGTCGATGAACGGTTCAACCTGCTTGTTGTTCTCCGCAACGGACTTCTGGACGTCGCTGAAAGTAGGGAGGTTGCCCATGGAATCGAACATCTTCTGCTGATACTTCTTGCTGGCCAGGAGCTTCACGAAGTCAGCGGCGAGGGTGCGGTGTTCGCTGCTATTGAACACGCCCAGGTTATTGCCGCCAGCGAAAGCCGGAGCAATGGAACCAGCGGTCTTACCGGGAACCGGAACCACAGCGAACTTGTCCTTGATAGCGCTGGCTGCCACAGCCTTGTAGTTGAAGTCGCCGCCGATGGTCATGGCCGACTTACCCGCGATGAACTGCTGGACGCTGGCGTTGCCGCCGAACTCCGCGCAGGTCTGTGCCGGGCAGATGTCATCTTTCAGGAGGCGCGTGTAGGCGGCTACGCCTTCGCGTGACTCCGCGGAATCCAGCCCTGAAACGAACGTGTCGCCTTCCTTCGTCGCGATCTCGCCACCGTTGGCCCACAGGTACGGCATGGCGGAGAACTGCGCGGCGCCACCGACGGAGATTCCCAGCAACTCCGGGTTCGCTGCACGGACAGCGCGGGCCACTGTTTCTACCTCATCCAAGGTCTTGGGGACCTCAAGGCCGAGCTGCTGCAGGAGGTCGGTGCGGTAGTACAGGGCACGAACGCCGACGAACCATGGCACTCCGTAGTTCCTGCCGTCGATCTCGGTAGTGTCCAAAATCTTGTCGTCCAGGTCCTTGCCTTCATCCCAGGACTTGATGTCCTCAGTGACGTCAGCCAAGCCACCGGATGCCACATAGCTGGCGAGGTCCGTGTTGCCGAACTCGGCCACATCCGGAGCGCTGGAAGGATCGTTGAAGGCCGCCTTGAATCGTTCGGCGCGGCTGTCAACGGGAATGTACTGCACGTCGATCTTGGCACCGCTGTGTGCAGCTTCAAATTCAGTAACGGCTTCCTTGACCACTGCCGACTTGGGATCCTGGTTGACCTCGGAGAAGAGCCAGACGCGGACAGTGCCCGTCTGTTCGTCCGAGCTGGAAGCTGCGTTGTTAGAGGTGGGTGGAGCGCAAGCGGTCAAGGCGAGGGCTGCGATTGCTATGGCCGCGGCGGAGCGTGCGAGTTTCAAGTGTCCTCCATGGAGAAAGTGGCTTCCGCGGGACTTCCCCCTCCGCGGCTATGAGACCAAACACTATGAACGCCCGGGTGTGGGGCGGAAGCACATTTGGCAAAAGGTTTGCATTGCAAAACAAGAATCCAAATTTCCAACGTTTTGGTCTATACCTAGTCGCTTTTTTGGTCTAGTCCTTTGATCATTGACCGGCTACCTCGTTCTCTAGTTGGCTGCCACTTTGTCGGCCCCTTAAATACCCCCTAGGGGTACTTGACGCATACCCCCTATGGGTATAAGTTCTAAAACATGAGCACGCCAGACCTGAGCATGAGCCATCCGGATGCACCCATCATCGAGGTGGACCTGGAGCGCGCGACGCACCACGGGTACACCAGCAACAAGGACGCGTACCTTAAGCGCCTGAAACGGATCGAAGGGCAGGTCCGTGGTATAGCCCGCATGGTGGAGGATGACAAATACTGCATCGACATCCTCACCCAAATAGCCGCGGCCACCAAGGCCCTCCATGCCGTGAGCCTGGGACTCGTTGAGGAGCACATCGGCCACTGCGTCGTGGGTGCCGCCTCCGAGCCCAACCCCGAAGCCCGCGCCGAACAGATCGACGCCAAAGTGAAGGAGGCCACCGATGCCATCGGGCGCCTGCTGCGGTAATTCCGCCAACAACCACCACACCATCCAACTCATCACCAAGGAGACAGCCATGAGCCAGACCATCCAGACCAACGTCAACGTTTCGGGCATGACCTGCGGGCACTGCGTTTCCAGCGTGAGCGAAGAACTCGAATCTCTGAACGGCGTTGAAAACGTTGCAGTAGAACTCAATCCCGGCGGCCTGTCCACCGTGACCATCACATCAACCAAGGAGCTCTCGCCGTCTGAAATTGGCGAGGCCGTGGCAGAAGCCGGCTACCTGGTGGTAGCCAACGAAGCTTAGGAGTCGTCTTGAGTAGCCAGGAGACTTTCAACCAACCCGCACAAAGGGTGATCGAACTGGACATCGAGGGCATGACCTGCGCCTCGTGCGTCAATCGAGTGGAACGAAAACTGGGCAAACTCGAAGGTGTGGAAGCCAGCGTAAACCTGCCCCTCGAATCTGCCCACGTCACAGTCCCGGCAACCGTGACCGACCAGCAAATTGTGGACACCGTCAATGCGACAGGTTACAAAGCCACCGTCCGCCGCCCCCCGGCGCCCCACACCCGCCCGACCCACCCCCAAACCCACACGGCCCACGAACACATCCCCACCACTCACGAAGTCCACGGCCACACTCCCACAGGCCATGCCGCCTCTGCGCACGGAACGGAGCTGAGTGGCCACGACGCCCCAGGGAGCGGCACCGCCGGTGCCGTGCGGCAGCATGCGTCTAAGGGAGGAACGACCGAGCATGCCGAGCATGGCACCGGCGGTGCCGCTCACGCCGAGCACCCGCACTCTGATCACATGGCCCACGGCCCGGCAGCCTCAACGCTGCGGCCGCGCCTGATCGTTGCGGCGCTACTCACCATTCCGGTGTTCGCCATTTCCATGATCCCTGCCCTCCAGTTCGCCAACTGGGGATGGGTTGCCGGCGCGTTGGCCTTACCGGTGGTGAGCTGGGCGGCTTGGCCTTTCCATAGGGCGGCTGCCGTTAATGCCCGGCATTTCGCTTCCACCATGGACACTCTCGTCTCCATCGGTGTCATTGCGGCATACCTCTATTCGGCGTGGCAGTTGTTCGCCGATCCCCGCATGACCGAGCATCCCGGTATGGAGGGCATGGGCGGTGGACTTTACTTCGAGGTCGCAGCCGTAGTCACAACCTTCCTGCTTCTGGGCCGGTACCTTGAAGCAAACGCCAAAGCCAAGGCCGGGAATGCGCTCAAGGCTCTGTTGAACCTTGGTGCCAAGGATGCAACCATCCTGGTGGACGGCGTTGAGCAGAAGATCCCTGCGGATCAGCTCCTTGTGGATGACGTCATTGTGGTCCGCCCTGGTGAGAAGATCGCCACCGACGGCCTGGTCACGGACGGGGCGTCCGCCGTCGACGCTTCATTGGTCACGGGCGAATCGGTGCCGGTGGAGGTTGGACCGGGCAGCTTGGTGACGGGCGCTACCATCAACACCTCGGGCCGCCTGCTGGTCCGGGCCACCCGGGTGGGATCTGATACGACTCTCGCTCAGATGGGGCGGCTGGTCAGTCAGGCGCAGACGGGAAAAGCGCCTATTGCGCGGCTCGCGGACAGGATCAGTTCTGTCTTCGTTCCGATTGTGCTGGTCATCGCCCTGGTCACTTTTGTACTGTGGCTTTTCTTCTCCGGAGACCTCAATGCGGCTTTCACCGCAGCCGTTGCCGTTCTGGTCATCGCCTGCCCCTGCGCCCTGGGTCTGGCCACTCCGGTCGGTTTGTTGACGGGGACGGGCCGCGGGGCTCAACTGGGCATCCTCATCAAAGGCCCGCAGGTTCTTGAGGATACCCGCCACGTGGACACCATCCTGCTGGACAAGACGGGTACGGTCACCAGCGGCAAGCTCGCTGTGGATCACACCCTTGGCCTGAATGGTTACGCGTCGGAAACCGTCCTCGCCTTGGCGGGCGCTGTTGAATCGGCTTCTGAGCATCCCATCGCGCACGCCATAGCGGCTGCCGCGCAAGAGGCCATGCCCGACGCCGGGACCCTAGCTGGTGTTGACAACTTCAGTTCCGCTCCGGGCGGCGGCGTGAAGGGAACGGTTTCGCTTGATGGCACCTTCAGGACTGTGGTCGTCGGGCGGTCCGGTTGGCTGGAGGAGAACGGCATCCCACTGGATTCAAACCAACGGGAAGCTCTTGCGGCAGAGGAAAACGCTGGCGCAACAGCCATCTGGGTTGCGGTGGACGGCCAAGCTGCAGGGATCGTGAGCCTGAGCGACACCATCAAACCGGGCTCAGCAGCGGCAATCCAAAAGTTGAAGGATCTGGGAATCCGACCCATCCTGCTGACCGGAGACAATGCCGCAGTAGCCGCCCAAGTGGCTGCCGCCGTCGGAATTTCGCCGGAGGATGTTTTCGCCGGTGTCCTGCCGGAGGGGAAAGTGGAGGCAGTTCGGAAGCTTCAGGCTTCGGGAGCCACGGTTGCCATGGCCGGCGACGGCGTGAACGATGCCGCAGCTTTGGCCCAGTCGGACCTTGGTATAGCGATGGGTTCGGGAACTGATGTTGCTATTGAGGCTTCGGACCTTACCGTGATGGGCAGTGATCTGGGTCAGCTGGTGCAGGCGATTGAACTGTCGCGCAGGACATTGTCCACCATCAAGACCAACTTGTTCTGGGCCTTCTTCTACAATGCCATTGGCATCCCGGTGGCAGCGCTTGGATTCCTGAATCCCATGATCGCCGGCGCAGCAATGGCAGCAAGCTCGGTGCTGGTGGTTGCCAACTCGCTGAGGTTGCGCTCGTTCGGGAAGTAGAACCGGCTAACTGGCAGTTGCGGGTGTTCTGAAGCCTCAGAGCACCCGCTATTGCTTTCTGCCGACAGCTCTCGGCCTAATGCCTGAGCGCTGACGCCTGACGCCTTACGTCTGACGCCTGGTGCCGGACCGCTGAGGCTAAGCAGCCCCGAACCGGACCGCGGCCCGGGCTTTCGCTTTGGCGGCTTCCTCGTCGCGGTTCTTCGCCGGGGCATGGCTCACCAAGGAGTCAAGGAGATGCTGCGTAATATGCGCGATCTCGTGGACAGCCTCCGCGAAGGCTTCTTCGTTGGCCTTGGATGGCTTGGTGGATCCACTGATTTTTCGCACATATTGCAGGGCAGCGGCCTCCACTTCGGCGCTCGTGGCGTGCGGTTCAAAGTTATGCAGGGTCCTGATGTTGCGGCACATAACCCCATGCTAACTATGGGCAGTGCTACATGGGGAGGGGTGCCCATCGACGCTTTTTGGATTCCCGGGATAGGTTTTAGCTATTGGATCTTCCGGATGAGCCGGAGGCCGCTGGGGATGCCGAAGAGCTCGGGTCCGAACAATGAAGGAGAATCTCATGGCTATTTGGGGTGCAGATGTTGATCAGCTTCGTCAGCTCGGTAACAAGCTGAAGGCTGGTGCTGAGAACATCGAGCAGCAGCGTTCACAGCTCAAGGGTGCACTTGACGGCACCGACTGGAAGGGCCCGGACGCTGACAAGTTCCGCGGCGAATGGGACAGCCAGCACGCTTCGAACCTGAAGAAGGTTGCCGATGCACTTCGCGAAGCCGGCGATCGCGCTCAGAAGAACGCTGAGCAGCAGCAGCAGGCCTCCAACTAAGACAGTTGGGAAAACCCCGGACGCAGAAGCGTCCGGGGTTTTCGCTGTTTAGGGGCAGTTGGAACCCGGTGTTGTTCGCCTTCGCAGCCGTTGATTAGGGAGTATTTCGAACAAGCCCCGGAGCAGCGGCCTGTTGCAGCGGCGGCAGCAGGCTGGAGCAGCCGCCTGTTGCAACCCCGGAACAGCGGGCTGGAGCAGCGCGGCTACAGCGGCTTGGTTACTCCGGCGCTAGTTGCCCGGAAGCTTGGTTGCCGGGCCGGACGGGACGGGTTCAACGTCATTCGGATGGTCCAAAGCGCGGGCAGCTTCCTGGGTGGCACGGGCTGCCCTGCGATCTCCCCGCAGCTCATCGACGCGAACCAGGACTACGCCGCCCACAATGAGGAGACCGCCCAGCAGTTGAATCGGCCCCGGGAGTTCACCCAAGAGCAGCCACGCCCAGATCACGGCGAAAAGCACTTCGGTCAAGGACACGAATGAGGCAACCTTGGAGCCGAGGCTGCGGGCAGCCATGATGCCGGTAACGTACGCCAGGACTGTGGCCAGGATGATGAGCCCGACGGCGGAGACCCACCACGGGGTGGTCCACGGTCCGAGCGTTGTGTCTGCGGTGCTGAACGTCATGGGCAGCAGGCCCAGCAGGCCCACGAGCCATATGACCAGCGCGCCCACCAGGAGACCGCCTGAGGCGAGCACCAAGGGCGGGAGAGTGTCGTTCTCCTTCGCGGTGATGAAGAAGTAGATCACCAGGCACACGGCAGCGGCCATGCCCCAGAGGACGCCAACAAAGTCCACCTTCACGGCACCGGTCAGATCAAGAACCAGAACCAGGCCGCCCAGGGACAACAGGGCGCCGGCCGCAGTGAGTGCGCGGGGCCGGCGTCGGCTGGCAATCCAGAGCCACAGCACAATCATTACCGGGGCCAGGTATTCGAGCAGAAGAGCTACGCCCACGGACAAACGGGCCACGGCATTGAAGTAGAAAAGCTGGCAGCCTGCCACTCCTATTAGCCCGAAAAGCAGGATGGTGAGCCAGTTGTCCTTGAGTTGGTGCCAGCGGCCACGCAGGACCACGACGGCGGGAATCACCAGTATCAGTGCGGCACCGGTGAGGCGCACGGCAACTGCGGCGCCGGGTGACCAGCCGGTCTCAAGCATCGATTTGGCGAACGAGCCGGACGTGCCGAAAACAGCCGAGGAAAAAAGTGCGATGCCGAGTCCTGATGCCAGGAAACTCTTTGCATCAGCCTTCGTCGTTGGAGCTGACACAGCAGCCTCCTGTCAGGAGTAAAGTGGGCTTATGGTCATGACAGTACTCCCGGAACATGTAAGGAGTCAAAGTGCTTTTTGCGCCTGACACCGAGGTAGCCCTCCGCAGCACCGTCAATCTCATCAACACTGCCGCCAACGGTGAAGAAGCGCTGGCTACCGTGCAGGACCTCAACTCCTTTCTGGATGCCGAAGAATTCACCGGTTCGCGGGTAAACACCCCAGCGGAGTTGGACAGCGTCAAGATTTTGCGTAGCGAGCTGGCGGCCCTATGGAGCGCCGACGAGGACACCGCGGCGAAGTCCGTCAACAAGCTGCTTGCCGATGCAAAAGCACTCCCGCAGCTTGTGAAGCATGACCACTGGGACTGGCACCTCCACGCCACAACCCCCGAAGCACCCCTGGCAGACCGAATGGGCACCGAAGCCGCCATGGCCATTATCGATGTCATCCGAAGCAAGGAAATGGACCGCATGCGCGTGTGCGCAGCGGACGATTGCGACGCCGTCGTCCTGGACCTCAGCCGCAACCGCTCCAAGCTCTATTGCGACACCGGCAATTGCGCCAATCGCGCCCATGTCGCGGCGTATCGGGCAAGAAAGGCCGCTGAGGGCGAGTAATACCGTGATACCGACGTGGAGGCTGGCTCCTTTTGAGGTCTCTCCGGGTCAACGCGTCACCGCCCCTCCGACGGACCGTAGCAGTTCTAGCCGGCCCCGCATACAAGCTCTTCCCAGTCCCTAAACCACGACTTCCCCACCCCTAAGCTCCAATGTGATCAGCGTCACATAAAGTCCTGCATCACGATTTCCGGGCTGACCGCACTTACTCCTCAGTAACGGCAAAAGGGCAATCCTCCCCAGAAGGGTTGATCCGGTCAGGGAATGATGAAAAGGGACTCCATGCGGAAGCATTTCGAGCACAAACGTGCCCACGATCCAGACGGGCAGAGTGAAGGCAAAGGCAGATCTCTGCTGACGCTCATTGCGTGCGTGCTTCTCATAGTGGTGGGCATGACCGCTTACGGCGTGGTCAAGGCTCCTACACCAGCGGTCGCCCTGCCGGGGTCCCCCGGCGTGACTCACCCTGGCACCCTGATCTACAGCGAAGACTTCTCCAACCAGAGCGCGGCCACCGCACCGATTCCGCTGGGTTCGTATACAGGTGGTGCTGCGGCTCAGACCGAAAAATACACGGCAGATGCCGCTTGGCTTCCCGGAGCCCAAGCATGCAACGGCTGGATCCTCAGGCAAGGCTCCCCCGTGCCCCTCAATGGCGGAACTATCACCAACAATGATCAATGCGGCCGGAACACTGCGTTCACCATCCTGGGCAACATGGCCTTCGCCATGGGGAAGTACCAGGGCATGACCGACGCACAGGCCGCCCAGAACCAGATTCTTAGTGAATACACCAACAGCACAAACGGCGTTCAACCCGCAGGCCTGCAGCTGCAGACCACCAAGAACACCATTCCCACCATTGCCGGTCACTACTATGCAATCTCAGGAATCTTCGGCGAGACAAACTGCTTCTCCAACCACGCCAGCCAGGAATTCTCCATCCTGGTAAATGGCGTCCCCACGGTGGTGGGAACCAATTTGGATCCTTGCACCGACCCCAGCCGTCAACTGATCGTGGTTGACAACACCAACTTCAGCGTAGCCAAGCTTCAGTCCGCGGCCATCCAAGTGCCCATTACCGGCACCACACCCACGCTTGGCATCCGCGTGAGGAACCTGACGGCGACAGGCAGCGGAAACGACGTCGGATTCGATCTTCCGCAATTGGTGGACGTTACGCCGCAGCTGGATAAAGCCTTCAGCCCCACCAGCATCTTCCAGGGCCAGAACACCACCCTGACCTATACAGTCACCAACACCAGCGATCTGATGGCCAAGAATGGCTGGCACTTCGTTGACACGCTCCCCACTGGCCTCACCGCAGTTGGTCCGCTGGGTGGCACATGTGTCCGCACCGCGGGCACTGTCTCCGGCCGCACGGTGGACGTCACCGGAAACCTCGCACAGGGCAGCGCCTCGTGCACCATCACCGTAACCGTCACCAGCAACACCCCCGGCGTTTACAACAACTCCGGGTGCCTGGCCAACGACGGCACGGCGATTCCCAACTGCACCAACAACTTCCCCACGATCACGGGTCTCTACTCACCGGGAACGGCACCTTTGACCGTCCGGCCGGTAGTGGACCTCTCCATCACCAAGAGTGCCAACATCACCGCCTACATTCCGGGCCAGCCGATCACATACACGGTTGTAGTCCACAACAACGGACCCAGCGACGCTGTCAACTCAGTGTTCACCGATCCGCTGCCCGCATCCGTCACCGGTGCAACATGGACCTGTGCCGTCACGGTCGCAGGAACCTCAAATCTTCCGCCGGCCGGACCCACAGCCTGTAACGCTCCGAGCGGCACCGGCAGCATATCCGGCACCGTCAGAATCAACGTTGGCGGAACCCTGACGTACACCGTCAAGGGCACTGTTGCACCGGGCACCACCGGAACCATTACCAACACGGCCACCATCGCACCCGCGACGCAGACGGCTGTTCCCAACATGCCCGGTGGTGGAATCGTTCCGGTTCCGGGATCAACCACCATGGTTCCCACTGTGGATCCGGCCTGCCCGCCCCTGCCCGGGGTTGGCTGTTCCGCAACCGTAAACACCCCTGTGGATCCGCAATGGACCATCGCCAAGACCGCTACGGTTGCCGGCACGGCCTCGAACGGCCAATGGGTGAAACCCGGCGACACCATCACTTACACCGTGACCGCCACCAGCAACCGCGGCCAGATCAATAACGTTGTCCTTACTGACAACCTTGCCGATGTCCTGGATCAGGGCACGTTCGTTCCGGGATCCGCAGTCCTGACCGTCGGCACCGCGGCGCCGGTCGCCGTCGCCAATCCTGTGGCTCCGTCCACCACCCTGACCACCCAGCCGTTCACACTTCCGGCCGGCCAGACTGCCGTGCTCAGCTACAAGGTCACCGTCAAGGCAGACGCTTGGAGTGCGCAACTGGTCAACGTTGTCACTGGCGCCGGCAGCGTAACACCCGTCCGCTGCGCAACCAGCACCGCACCGTTGGCACCGGAGTGCACCACAACCCATCTGACACCGGCAAAGATCCTCATCGAAAAGCTTGGTGAATCGTCCGGCGAGGAATGGGTTCCCATGGCTGGCTCTACCTGGGCCATCCACAACGATGCGGCCGGAGCTCCTGGGGCAGCAAACACCAGCCTCACGGTGGCTCCCATCCCATCCCAAACCGGCCAGTTCCAACTTGAGGGCATTCAGCCGGGCGTGTACTGGCTCGAAGAGACTGCAGCTCCGGATGGCTTCAACCTGCTTGCCGAAGCCGTGCAGTTCACCGTGGCTCCCAACGGTGCCGTGACGCTCGGCCAGGGAAGCGGCGGCGGAGTCGTGACAACAAGCGACACCGACGCAAACGGCATCTTCCTTGTCACCGTCCGCGATGTGCCTGCGCTGAAGATGCCCGAATCCGGCGGCACCGGCTGGTGGCCGTTTGCGGCCGCAGGAACGTCACTGCTTCTGGTGGCCATGGTCCTTACCGCCAACAGCGCCCGGCGCACCCGTAACCACCCATAACTTTCATTCCCCGGCCTGCAGCAAAAGCGGCAGACCCAACCCCAGTAAATGTTCACTCCGAGCATCGCATCACCACCCCATGAAAGAGGAAAAAGTGAGTAATCAAAACTCCGGGCGCCTTTGGAAGGCCGCCGCCACCACCATTGCCGGAGCGGTTCTGGCAATGTCCTTCACCGCCGCCCCGGCTTCGGCCGCCCCGCTGGTCGACGCGGACCAGATCGGTTCCATTACCGTCCATAAGTTCGAACGCCCGGATACTCCCAGCGGCCTGCCCAACAACGGCACGGCCGTGGACACCACCGGGCTGACCGCTCTGGCCGGCATCGAATTCACCATTCAGCAGGTCAACGCCATCGATCTGTCCACGAATGCCGGTTGGGACGCTGCCCATAACCTGAGCAGTGTCTTCACTCCTGCCAATCCTGAAGGTTCCATCACCGGTGCCGGATTCTCCTTGGGAACCAGCCAGGCACAGGTCACCGACGCCGCCGGCACTGCCACTTTCGGCAACCTGCCCGTGGGCCTGTACCTGGTAACGGAAACCAATTACCCCGCAGGCGTAACGCCCTCCGCACCGTTCCTGGTTTCAGTGCCGTTGACTGACCCTGACAACAAAGACAACTGGCTCTACAACGTCCACGTCTACCCCAAGAACTCCATCACGGGCGCAGAGAAGACCGTCACGGACGCCCCTGACGTCAAGCTTGGCGATCAGATCGACTTCACCATCACCGGCGATATCCCCAACGAAGCAGTCATTGACGGCTACAAGATCGTGGACAAGCTGGATGCGAAGCTGACCTACCTTGATGCCACCGCAACGCTGGTTGACGGCACGGTCATCACCGAAGGCACTCACTTCACCGTTGCATTTGACGCTGCCACCAACACGGTCTCCGTCGTATTCACCCCTGCTGGCCTCGCAGTGCTGGCCGCCCACAACACCACCAAGGTGCAGGTTGTTGTAAACACCACCGTCAACACCATCGGTGAAATCGAGAACGAGGCACTGGTTTACCCGAACTTGGGCAGCTTCAACACCCTTCCCGGCCAGCCCGGCGGCCCCATTGTCACTCCCCCGGTTGTCACCAAGTGGGGCGAAATGACCCTCCTGAAGACCAATGAGAACGGCGCAGCCCTTGCCGGCGCTTCCTTCTCGGTCTACGCCAACCAGGCGGATGCACTGGCTGGAACCAACGCTATTGTCCTCAACGGCCAGAGCACCTTCACCGTAGCTGCCGATGGAACCTTGACCGTCTCCGGCCTGCGTTACTCCGACTGGGCCAACGGCGCTGCAGTCCTGCCCGGTTCAGCCGATTTCCGCACGTACTACCTGGTGGAAACCACGGCACCGGAAGGCTACGAACTGCTCGCAGAGCCGATCTCCTTCCTGATCAACTCCGCCAGCACCTTGGTAGGTGTTGACGTTGAGGTCAAGAACATCCCGTCCAACGGCGGCTTCGAGTTGCCGCTCACCGGTGGCGTGGGAACCGGTCTGCTGTACGCAGCCGGCGCACTCCTGGTGACCGGAGCCGGACTCCTGTTCGTCCGTTCACGCCGCAGCACCAACAGCTAGTCACTGCCAACCTGCAAAGGTTCGCAGTCTGAACACCAAAGCGGGGAAGAACGCCGAACACGCGCTCTTCCCCGTTTTGTTCCCCCGGAGCACAAATCCCCAGGACTCTCATGTCAAAGCACCAAGACTCCAAACAGCGGCCGAAGCGAAGGTTCCGCACCGCATGGAGCGCCCAACGCATCATCATCGTTGTAGTCGCAATTCTGGGCGTGGGAGTGATGCTCTATCCCACCGCCGCCGCATGGTTCTCGGACCGGGTACATGCCACGGAGATCAGCGGCTATGTGGACAGCGTGGAGAACCTTTCACCGTCCGCCCAGAAGGCCCTTCTGGATGGGGCCCGGCAGTTCAACAAGGACCTGCCCTCCGGTCCTCTTCGCGATCCGTATTCCTTGAACAACAGCGGCGAGAAGACCGTGGTCGGGGCCGGTTCGGACGCTTACAAGAAGATGCTCGACGTCGGACCGGGCGGCATGATGGGACGCATCAGCATCCCCTCCATCCACACGGACCTGCCCATATTCCACGGCACGGATGAAGAAACGCTCTCCAAAGGCGCCGGGCACTTGTTCGGCTCAGGCCTGCCGGTTGGTGGAACGGGCACACACAGCGTCCTGACTGCCCATTCGGGCTTCGTAAACGCCACTCTCTTCGACGACCTGAACCAAGTACGCGAAGGCGACGTATTTTCTGTAACGGTGCTCGGCGAGTCGTTCTATTACAAAGTGAACCAGATCAAAACCGTGCTGCCGGAGGAAACAGATGATCTCCGTAAGGTCCAGGACAAGGACTACGTCACGCTGGTGACGTGCACGCCCACGGGAGTCAACAGCCACCGGCTTCTAGTACGCGGCGAACGCGTTGACGCCCCACCCACTGGTTCCGCGCAAACAGTGCCCAGCCAAGCATTGGACCCGGGTTTCCCTTGGTGGGCGTTGGCCCTCGTTGGCACCGCGGCCCTCATGGTAGTGGTCACCCAGCCCCGCAAGAACAGGCCGGGCGCGAGCCGTGCAGAAGCCCGGCGCGCCCACAAAAAAGCGCTCCCCCACCCAAAAGGAGGAAGCGCCTGAAGGCTAGTGGCCGGCGTCGTGCGTTTCAGGACCGTCGTCCGGAGCGCCCGGCCCGCCGTGGCTGGGACGCTTGGAACTGAGGTTGACGCCGGAACCCTTGCCAAGGTGATCGGCGTTCTCCTTATGGCTCATGGAAAGCATGGCGGCCACAACGAGGCTCACAATGAACGCGATGCCCGCACCTGTGAAGGCGAGATCAAACCGCGGGGCCTTTGCGCTGCCGCCGGATGCGAAGATCAGCACGGCAACAAAAGCCAGCACTGCAAAGAACGCGGAGAACATGAGGGGTCCCTTGACCGAGGTCCGCATCTTGCGCGGTTCTCCTGGTGTCTGGTCTGCCACGGTCATTCCTCCAATGATGGCGGTTGGTCTCCGCCGGTCAGCAAAAGTTCTACAACCAGTAGAACGTCCAGCTACTAGTTTACGGCCTCTGGCGAAGCGCCGGGAGCAGAAGGTTGGGCCGGTCCGGCGGCAGCGGTTTTGGCCTCATGCCGCAGTGTCAACCCGGACAGAATCCACAGCACGCCTGAAATGATGGCCCCGCCGCCGGCCACGCCCAACAGCGCATGCGCGCCCAGCGATGTGAAGAACGGCAACAGCACTGCAGTGCCCACAGAGATGACGCCGGAGACGAGCCAGTCGCGCGCCAGCACATCCCGCTTCCGGAGGCCATGAACAACCTCAAGGAGTCCCAGCACCAGCAGCGCAAGCATGGCCGAGACGGCAACGCCCTCGTCAGATTGCGTGACCAAAGCTCCGACGCCTCCCAGCGCTACAACCACAGCAACAGCAACAGGCAAAGCGCGGGACATCCACACAGCCGCCGAGGTGGCCAACAGATACAGTCCCACGGACCACGCCAGGACGTGCACCGACGGAACAGCCCAGAAGATGGTGACGGCACCGAAGACCAGAGCAACCGCGGCGCGGATCAGCACAGGTTTCCAGAGTCCGGCCGCAGTGGCAGAAGGAGTCTGGGCAGGAGTCGCTGGGAGAGTCACCCGTCCAGTTTAGTGCGAACCCAGCACCATCCATTTATCCGTCCGCGCGCGCAGCCCCAAAGTCACCCCGCGGGCCAGCATGTAGCCCAGCGCAAACGCGGCCCACAACCACAGGAGCCCAGCCTCGCCGTCGGGCTTTAGCTGATGGATCGCCACCAGTAACGGCAAATACACGGCAAGATTTACGACGCCGGCAATCGCCAGGTAGCGCGCATCGCCGGCGCCGATGAGTACTCCGTCCAGGACGAAGACGTAACCTGCCAGCGGTTGTCCTACGGCGAGGACCCAAAGCGCGACCGTGAGGGCGGACCGGACGCCGGCGTCTGAGGTGAACAGGTAACCGGCCCACGGCGCTGCGATTGCCAAGAACAGGCCTGTGATCACACCGAACCCGAGGCCCCAGCGGATCATGGTGCGGGTCAGTTCGCGGACGCGTTGGGCGTTCCTGGCACCCAGTTCTTTGCCGATCAGTGCTTGCGCAGCGATCGCCAGCGCATCCAAGGCGAAGGCCAAGAAGGAGAAAATAGTCATGGCCAGCTGGTGCGCAGCCAGATTCACCGCCCCTTGTGCGGTGACCACCAGGACTGTGGCCAGGATGGCCAGGCGGAGGCTCAGCGTACGGAGCATGAGCCAGGAACCAACCTTGGTCATGGCTCGGATGCCGTGCCAGTCGGGCTTGAGGGAAACCCCATGCTGGCGCGCATTCCGGCCCACCATCACCAGGTAAACGGCGGCCATGGCCCATTGCGCGATGCTCGTGCCGATCGCGGAGCCCGCCACGGACATGTTCAATCCGTAGACGAAAAACACGTTGAGGGCGATGTTCACCGCGAAGCCCACGGTTGCCACAATCAGCGGCGTTCGGGTGTCCTGCAAGCCGCGAAGAACGCCGGTTCCCGCGAAGATCAGCAGCATCGCGGCCAGGCCAGGCATGGACCATCGCAGATAATCGACGGCGAATTGCTGCACCTCCCCTGTCGCTCCCATGAAACCGACCAACGGTTCGGCCGCCACGAAACCAACCACGGCGAGCGCTGATCCGAGCAGCAGAGCCAGCCAGACGCCGTCGCGCCCTGCCGCCAAAGCCTTCCCCAGCTTGCCGTCGCCGATCGCCCGGGCCACTGCCGGCGTCGTGGAATAGGCCAGAAAAACCATCAGCCCCACAGCAGTGTGCAGGATGGTGGATGCGAGGCCAACGCCAGCCAGCTGGTCGACGCCGAGGTGCCCCACAATGGCGGAGTCAGCCAGAAGGAACAGGGGCTCGGCTATGAGCGCGCCGAAAGCGGGGACGGCCAGGCGCAGGATCTCGCGGGCGTTGGAGCGGGTGGGTGTGGTTGTGGTTTGAGGCACTAAACAAGCCTAGTCCGCCGCTGGCCGGGTACATTTGGGCCGTGTCACATGAGCATCCCGTCACCGTTTCCGTCGCCCGCACCATCCTCCCCGGGTACACCAGGCAAGCCAATGCCTGGGCTCATGCCGGCCAGGAGCTCGCCCGTGAATGGCCCGGATACCTAGGCTCGGGCTGGGTGCGCAATGGAGTGGATTCCACTGAATGGCACATGCTGTACCGCTTCTCAGATGCCGATTCGCTGCAGCAATGGGAGGACTCGGAGGAGCGCCGCTGGTGGATCGATAGCGCCAGGGACATGATGGAGACCACCCGGGTGGAGCGGCACACGGGGATTGAGGGCTGGTTCTCACGGCCCGGGGATGTCTCGGTGGTTGTTCCCGAAACTGTGGTGCCGCCGCGCTGGAAGCAAGCCGTCAGCATTTTCCTGCCGTTCTTCCCGCTGAGCCTGCTGGCCAATTTCCTTCTGCACCCGTTGACCCAGGACTGGCCACTGGTGTTCGCGGTGCTGTTGAACATTGTGATTTTGACGCCGTTGATGACCTACATCTTCCTGCCCATCACCACCAGGCTGCTGCAGCCATGGCTTCAGGCGAAGCCGCGCAGGAGGCGCGGGTTCAAGGCTGATGGCTGAGGCATTTGTCATAAAAAGCCTCTTTTAGTTGACTCTTCAACCAATCTCCGCGAGGCTTGAAGACATGAACAAGTCCAGCTTGACCACCACAGCCCTGACCGTCCTGCGCGTTATCGCAGGATTTCTCTTCGCCGCGCACGGTTGGCAGAAGTTCAACGAATTCACCATCGCCGGCACGCAGGCCTCGTTCGCCCAGATGGGCGTGCCCGGCGCTTCCGCAGTTGCCCCGGTAGTGGCAACCCTTGAACTGGTGGGCGGCATTGCGCTGATCATCGGCTTCCTGACCCGCGTTTTCGCCGCCCTCCTGGCAGTCAACATGCTGGGTGCCCTGTTCCTGGTGCACGCACCGGCCGGCGTTTTTGTTGGCAACGGCGGATACGAACTGGTGCTGCTCTTCGCCGGGGCCGCTCTGGCCCTCGCACTGGCGGGCGCCGGCAGGATCTCCGCCGACGCCGCCCTCTTCGGCCGCTCGGGCTCCAAGCTGCGCGTCCTCGCTTAGGCCACCGAGCGCCAGCACCCACCACCCACCACCCGCCGAGC
>NZ_LR732938.1 GCF_902506065.1 Arthrobacter sp. 9V | reverse complement strand
GGACGAGCGGGCCGCGGCACTCGACTTCGTACGCGAGTACGGCTTCCGGTTCGGGCCGGACGCCGTGCAGGCCGATGGCCCCGACGCCTTCTGGGCGCCGCTGCTGCCGTCCGACCAGCAGTAGGCGCTGCTGCGCGCGGGACTCAGCGCGGGACTCAGCGCGCCGAGTCCTCGAACCCGATCAGCCAGGCGACCCCGAAGGCGTCACGGACGGTGCCGTCCCAGTCGCCCCACGGTCGCTGCTGCAGTGGGTCGACGATCGTGCCGCCCTCGGCGAGCTGGTCGAACCACCGGCGCAGGACGTCCGGTTCCGCGGCGCCGAGCAGTGAGAAGAGCAGCCCCGTCGCCGAGAACGGGGTGTCGCCCTCGCTCGCGTCCGCGGCGAACAGCTGCAGCTCGCCGGTGAGCTGGCCGTGCGCGACGGCGTCGGCCGGGCCGTCCGTGCGGGAGAAGTCCGCGTAGGTCGCGATCTGCACCTGGCCACCGAACACCCGCTGCCAGTGCTCGAGGGCCTGCCTGGCGGTGCCGGCGAACTGGAAGTACGGCGCGGGTCCCGTTGTGTGCATGCCCGGCAAGGTACTCCGGAGTGCGGACTGGGGAAACCCCAGGGCTCGTCAGTCGAGCAGTGCGAGTGCGCGACGGCTGGGAGACGCCGTCGTCACGCCGAGACGCCTCCGGAAACGGGGGCGTCTCGACGACTTCCCGGCGTCGGGCGGACACGACGGCGTGTTCGCACCCGGCCACGGTGCGGACGGGAGGCCCGTGGGGACGCCGCCACGGGCCTCCCGTCCGGCACCGGGGCACGCGCACGGCGCGACGTTCCTTCCCATTGCGCCTGCGCTGGAAAGCGGAAACGGGCGTACCTGGCGGGAAGTTCCTGCCAGGTACGCCCGATTCGACCAGGTACGCCCTGCGCCCCCGCGCCCCGCGGCTCAGGACGCGAGCGCGGCCATCTCGCGCACGACCGCACGGAGCCGGTCGGCGAGCTCGTCGTTGCTCCGCACGGTTTCGCGGTGCGCGACCTCGCTGAGTGCCGACATCACCAGGGTCACGGCGGTGCGGGCGGTCTGGGCGTCCGTGCGGGTGCCGACGACGCTGAGCAGGGACTGGCGCGACTCGGCCATCCACTGCATCACCATCGACGACATCTCCGGCCGGAGCACGAGCAGCTCCTTCATGCGCCTGCGGTCCTGCGAGAGCGGCACGGTCGCCGCGACCAGGGTGCACAGGTCGGCGACCAGGGCGCCGTCGGCCTCGGCGAACCAGGCCGCTGCGCGCTCCGGCACCTCGACCGAGTCGAGCCCGAGTGCCGCGTGCGCCTTCGACGAG
>NZ_LR732935.1 GCF_902506065.1 Arthrobacter sp. 9V | reverse complement strand
ACCGGGTGACGCCCGTCTAGTTGACGGGTCCCGTGTACTTCTCGCCCGGCCCGGCGCCGATCGCGTCCGGGATCGCCGACGCCTCGCGGAAGGCGAGCTGCAGCGACCGCAGCCCGTCGCGGAGCGGGCGGGCGTGGTGATCGCCGATCTCGGTCGCGGCGGCGGTGACCAGACCGGCCAGCGCGGTGATGAGCTTCCGTGCCTCGTCCAGGTCGGTCTGCTGCTGCGGGTCGTCGGCCAGGCCGACCTTCACGGCCGCGGCACTGAGCAGGTGCACCGCAACGGTGTTGATGAGTTCGACCGCCGGCACCTCCGCGATGTCCCTGGCGGCGTCGATGCCGGTGTCGTCGATCGGGGTGTCGCTCACGGTGCTCCTCTGCTAGGCTTGCTCGCGGCAGATGCTGTCCGTGTGCCATCAGTTCTCTTGACATCAGTTCTCCTGACGTCATGAACCCTGACAACTCCCGGACGGTGTCACGAAAGAGGAGTCTCTCCCACCCGCGGCCGCGTTCCACCAGGCTACCGGGTCACCACCGCTCCGCGAGTGCACGTGTTGCGCTCGTCGGTCGGATCCCACGGATCCGATGCAGGGCGGCTGCCGAACGGGTCGACATCCCGTGCGTCAGATCTCCTCTCTCGTGCTGTCGTCCAGGGCAAACGCCCCGGACGGCCACCACCTGATTGAAGGAGCTCCGCATCACCGATCCCCGTACCAACGACCGAATCCGCGTTCCCGAAGTCCGACTCGTCGGTCCGCAGGGTGAGCAGGTCGGCGTTGTCCCGATCGCCATGGCCCTGCGTCTCGCGCAGGAAGCCGAACTGGATCTGGTCGAGGTCGCGCCGAACTCGAAGCCGCCCGTGGCCAAGATCATGGACTACGGCAAGTTCAAGTACGAAGCCGCTCAGAAGGCCAAGGAAGCCCGTCGCAACCAGGTGAACACGGACCTGAAAGAGGTCCGTTTCCGCCTGAAGATCGACGTGCACGACTACGAGACGAAGCGCAAGCGCGCCGAGGGGTTCCTCCTCGGTGGCGACAAGGTGAAGGCGATGATCCTCTTCCGTGGCCGCGAGCAGTCGCGTCCTGAGCAGGGTGTCCGTCTCCTCCACAAGTTCGCGGAAGAGATCGCCGAGTTCGGCGTCGTCGAGTCGCGTCCGACCCAGGACGGCCGCAACATGACGATGATCATCGCCCCGCTCAAGAACAAGTCCGACGTCAAGGGCGAGCAGAACGCCAAGCGTGCTGCACAGAAGGCCGAGCGTCGTGCCACCGAGCACGCCGCGAAGGGCAAGGACGAGGCCGAGGCCGGTTCCACGTCCGAGGCAGCTGCGGAATCCACGGACTCCGCGGCCGAATAGGTCCCCGGACCGAACCCGCAACGACGCGGCCCCCCATCCATCCCACGGAAAGGCACCACCATGCCCAAGCAGAAGACCCACTCCGGGTCGAAGAAGCGCTTCAAGGTCACCGGTACCGGCAAGATCATGAAGCAGCAGGCCGGTATGCGTCACAACCTCGAGGTCAAGAGCTCCAAGCGCAAGGCCCGCCTGAACGAGGACCAGGTCCTCTCCAAGGGTGACGCGAAGAACGTCAAGAAGCTCCTCGGCCACTGAGCCCCGCAGATCGTAAAGGAATAGTGCAATGGCACGAGTAAAGAGAGCGGTCAACGCCGCCAAGAAGCGCCGCGTCATCCTCGAACGCGCCGAGGGCTACCGCGGCCAGCGTTCGCGTCTGTACCGCAAGGCCAAGGAGCAGGTCACCCACTCCCTCGTCTACGCGTACCGCGACCGTCACGCGAAGAAGGGCGAGTTCCGTCGCCTCTGGATCCAGCGCATCAACGCTGCGTCCCGTGCGAACGGCCTGACCTACAACCGCCTCATCCAGGGTCTCAACCTGGCTGGCGTCGAGGTCGACCGTCGCATCCTCGCCGACCTCGCGGTGAACAACCCCGAGACCTTCACCGCGCTCGTCGAGACCGCGAAGAAGGCCCTCCCGGCCGACACCTCGGCCCCGAAGGCTGCGTAGTCAGTTCTTCTGCTCGCGAAACCCCCGCCGCACGGCGGGGGTTTCGTCGTTCCTAGACTTGGGTCGTGAGCGATCTCCTCGAGAACCCCCGTGCCGGACGCGTGAAGGCCGTTGCGGCCCTGGCCAAGAAGGACGTCCGGGCCGGGACCGGCCTGTTCCTGCTGGAAGGACCCCAAGCGGTCCGCGAAGCGCTGGAGTACGCGCCGGAGCTCCTGCGCGCGCTGTACGTGACCCCCACCGCCGCAGCCCGCTACGGGCTGGACGACGCGCCGGTGGACACGTGGTTCGTGACCGAGCAGGTGCTCGACGCGATGGCGGACACCGTCACCCCGCAGGGC
>NZ_LR732936.1 GCF_902506065.1 Arthrobacter sp. 9V | reverse complement strand
CCCCTGCGGCGCACGGCCTGGAGGCCCGGTTCGGTTCCGGCGGTCGGGCTGCGGGAACCGAGTCCCGCAGCCCGACCGACGAGGGCGTCAGGCGCCCAGTGCCGCGTCGACGATCTCCTTGGCTTCGCGCTGCACCTGCTCGAGGTGCTCCTGCCCGACGAAGCTCTCGGCGTAGATCTTGTAGACGTCCTCGGTGCCCGACGGCCGCGCGGCGAACCAGGCCTTGTCGGTGACGACCTTCACGCCGCCGACGGCCGCGTCGTTGCCCGGGGTCTTCGACAGCTTCGCGGTGATCCGGTCGCCGGCCAGGGTGTCCGCGGTGATGGCGTCGCCGTCGAGCTTGCCGATGCGGGCCTTCTGCTCCTTCGAGGCCGCGGCGTCGACGCGCTGGTAGACCGGGGCGCCGAAGCGTTCGGTCAGCTCGGCGTAGAGCTGCGACGGGGTCTTGCCGGTGACGGCGACGATCTCGGACGCCAGGAGCGCCAGGATGATGCCGTCCTTGTCCGTCGTCCACGCGGTGCCGTCGGTGCGCAGGAAGGACGCACCTGCGGACTCTTCGCCGCCGAAGGCCACGGAGCCGTCGATCAGGCCGGGGACGAACCACTTGAAGCCGACCGGGACCTCCCACAGGCGACGGCCCAGGGACTCGGCGACGCGGTCGATGATGCTCGACGACACCAGCGTCTTGCCGATCGCGGCGTCGTCGCGCCACTCGGGTCGGTGCGCGTAGAGGTACTCGATCGCGACCGCGAGGTAGTGGTTCGGGTTCATCAGCCCGCCGTCGGGCGTGACGATGCCGTGCCGGTCGGAGTCGGCATCGTTGCCGGTGAGCA
Source organism: Arthrobacter sp. 9V (assembly GCF_902506065.1). Taxonomy (GTDB): domain Bacteria; phylum Actinomycetota; class Actinomycetes; order Actinomycetales; family Micrococcaceae; genus Arthrobacter. Next base: position 1,160 of record NZ_LR732936.1, on the reverse strand, counting down.
CGTCGAAGTCGTCCTTGCGGGCGAGCACCGAGGCCATCGCCGAGGGGCTCGACGGGTCCATCCGGATCTTGCCGTCCCAGTCGAGGGTCATGAACGCCCACGTGGGGTCGACCTCGGGGTTCACGACGGTCAGGTCGAGGCCGTAGTGGTCGCGGATGGCGTTCCAGTACGGCAGCGAGGCGCCACCGAGCGGGTCGGCGCCGATCTTCACGCCGGCCTGCTTGATCGCTGCGATGTCGATGATGTTCTCGAGGTCGGCCACGTACGTGTTGAGGAAGTCGTAGCGCTGGGGCTCGGCGTCCTCGGTGCGCTGCACCTCGGCGTTGCCGCCCTCGATGATCGCGTTCGCCCGGTTCGCGATCCAGCTCGTGGCGTCGCTGTCCGCGGGGCCACCGTGCGGCGGGTTGTACTTGAAGCCGCCGTCGCGGGGCGGGTTGTGGCTCGGCGTGATGACGATGCCGTCCGCCGTGTCCGGGTTGCCGGCGCGGTTGTAGCGGATGATCGCGTGGCTCAGCGCGGGCGTCGGCACGAAGCCGTCCGCGCTGTCGGCGAGCACGCGCACGCCGTTGGCGGCCAGGACCTGCAGAGCGGTCTGCTCGGCGGGGGCGGAGAGCGCGTGGGTGTCGCGGCCGATGAAGAGCGGGCCGTCGGTGCCCTGCTCGCGGCGGTACTCGACGATCGCCTGCGTGATGGCGGCGATGTGGGTGTCGTTGAAGGCGGTGTCGAGCGACGACCCGCGGTGTCCGGACGTGCCGAACACGACCTTCTGCTCGGGGATCGAGACGTCGGGCACTCGGTCGTGGTAGGCGGCGAGGAGCTCGTCCAGGTCGACGAGGTCGTCTGCGGTCGCTGGGGTGCCGGCGCGGTCGTTCATGCGTCCATCCTGGCATCGGCGGCCCTGACGCGTTCGGGGGAAGTGCGCGAGACTCCGGCGAGGACGCGAGCGAGCGGCCGCCCCACCCGGGTTGAGGGGGGACCCCCGGGGTGCACGACCGCTCGCAGTCTGTGGAGGCAGGTGCCTCAGGCGGTGCGGAACGAACCCGTCGCCGTGCGGAACGAGCCGGTCACGGTGCGCGACGAGGACGTCGCGGTGCCGGGACGGCGGAACTGCGTGTCGACGAAGCGGCCGAGTGCGCGGCCGATGCCGGTGCCGGTGTAGC
>NZ_LR732933.1 GCF_902506065.1 Arthrobacter sp. 9V | reverse complement strand
AAGTACGGCGAGGTGATCGACACCTTCTGCTGCGCGGAGTAGAGCAGCGCGTTGAACAGGCGCAGGTTGTTCTCGCCGTCGAACCCCGGCCCGGACGGCACCACCTGGCAGTCGAGCGCGTCGCCGCGGTCGGCCCGCTGGACGGGGTCGCTCTCACGCAGCAGCAGCTCGTCGGTCTCGCTGTACCAGTCGGTGACGAACAGGGCGTTGAGCCCGGCGACGACCGGCCCCTCGAACCGGGCGAACAGGTCCTTGTAGACCATGCCCTTCTCGACGTGGGACTTGATGTCGTAGGAGGCGTCGATCAGGTTCTGCGAGCCGGTGAACGCGACCGAGCCGTCGAGCACCATGATCTTCCGGTGGTTGCGGAGGTCGGGACGCTGGAACTTGCCCTGCAGCGGCAGGAGCGGGAGCATCAGGTGCCACTCGATGCCCGCCTGGTCCATGAACGCCAGGGTGTCCTTGTACCCCGGGTATCCGCGGCTGGCCCAGTGGTCGAGCAGGAACCGCACGGTCACACCGCGGGACTGCGCCCGCGCGAGCGCCTCGAAGAAGGGCCGGGTGGTGTCGTCGAGCGTCGCGATGTAGAACTCGACGTGCACGAGGCGGCGGGACTGGTCGATCGCCCGGGTCATCTCGGCGATGGACTCCTCGGAGTCGGGGTAGAGCTCCGCCGAGTTGCCCCCGACCAACGGCATCGCTCCGAGCTCGCGGTTCAGCCGTGTGACGCTCTCCAGCCACGCGGGCCACGGGTGGTCACGGCGGACCCGCTCGATGCCCTCGGTCTGCTCGAGGATGTACGCGTTGATCTCGGTCTGCTTCTCGCGTCGGGCGCGCGGGAGCTTCGTCGACCCGATGACCAGGAAGACGATGAAGCCGATGTAGGGGATGAGGAAGATCGCGAGCAGCCACGCCGTCGCGGTCTGCGGCTTCCGGTTGATCGGGACGTAGATGATCGAGAAGACGCGGATCGCCAGATCCAGCAGGACGAGCAGGACGGTGATGACGACGGTGAGCCAGTGCTCCACGGGGTGCCGGTGTCGGGTGTCGTTCGCAGGGGCCGCGGGTCAGCGGAAGTTGATGAACTGCAACGGGACGTCGAACTCTTCACCCTTGAGGAGCTGGATCGTGTTCTGC
>NZ_LR732934.1 GCF_902506065.1 Arthrobacter sp. 9V | reverse complement strand
CAAGGAAGACCGTGCGTCCGAGAGCCTGCTCGAGGTCCAGCCGTTCGAGGCGCTCGACTCGCAGGCGTCCTTCGACCGCGTCCTCTACGACGGCGGCGAGTTCGGTACCGGCGGCGAGGTCGGTTCCCGCGAGGAGCTCGACTTCATCGGCATCCCGGGGCTCCTCGAACCCGACCAGGTGCGCGACCTCCTGCGCGCCCGGCAGGCGACCCAGGCCAAGCGGTCCAAGGGCCGGACGGCCAAGGACGGCCTGCCCAAGGCGCCCGAGCCCGACCGCCCGATGTACATGACGATCAAGGAACAGCGGACCGAGCTCGCCCGGCTCGTGTCGATCTGGTCCCGTCACTCGAACGAGCCGCACGGATCGATCCACGCCGAACTCCGGCGCATCAGCGGTGGCCCGGCCGTGGCACAGGCGAGCATCGAGCAGATCCAGAAGCGCATCGACATCCTGCGCTCCCGCATCGGCGGACGTCGGTGACGGCGGCGTGATCGAGCCGGTCGACGATCGCACCTGGTACGTCAAACGCGATCCCGAGGCGTCGCCCGAGGCGATCATCGACCGCTTCGGCGGCGGCTACCGGCTGCGCCGCTTCTCGCTCACCGAGTCCCGCCGCACCCCGCACGGAGTGTTCACGGGCCCCGAACTCGCCGAGACCGCGTGGTGGCGGCTCCGCGACAGGCCGCGGAACTCATGACGCGCCAAGCCAAAGTCCGGTAGACCGGAGGAATGGCAGACTCGATCCCTCACGTCCTCGTCCTCGGCGGCGGCTCCGCTGGCTACGCCACGGTCAAGCAGCTCCAGAAGCACGCGGCCACGGTGCCCATGCGGATCACGCTGGTGGACCAGAACACCTACTACACGTACCTGCCGTTCCTGCCCGAGGTCGCCGGTGGCCACATCGCACCGAAGGACGTCACCGTCGAGCTGCCCCGTGCGCTGCGCAAGACCCGCGTGATCCAGGGCAAGGTCACCGCGATCTCCTCGGCCGACAAGACCGTCTCGATCGCGACCGCCGGCGGCGACGACCGCACCCTCGGCTACGACC
>NZ_LR732931.1 GCF_902506065.1 Arthrobacter sp. 9V | reverse complement strand
GCCCGAAGCCGAGTCCGAACAGCTGGAAGACCGTGGTGAGGATCGAGACGAAGGAGAAGCCCGCCGCGAAGGAGGAGAACGAGCCGACCCCGCGGTGGAGCTCCTGCTCGTAGCCGAGGCGGGCGAGCCCCTGCGTGTCGACGTCGGACGTGGCGCGCGGTGCGTGGAGCGGTGCTTGCGGAGAACGCATGACTGCAGACCTTTCGCGGAGTACCTGTCGGGTGACAGGTAGTGCGACAAGTGTCTTGCTGCCCTGTGTCGGCGCCGTTGCCCGTCTGTTTCGAGTGCGTGACGGGAAGCGGCGGCGTGTAAACGTTCCGAGTCGGCGGGCGGTTCAGCCGCCGCGGGGGATCACTCGATGTCGACGTCCCGCTTGCCCCGGCGGACGATGAGCGGGTCCGGCTTGCCGATCACGTCGGCGTCCTTGTCCGGGTAGTCGAACTGCGTCAGGAAGTACCGCATCGCGTTGAGCCGTGCGCGCTTCTTGTCGTTCGACCGCACGATCGTCCACGGCGCGTACCGCTTGCTCGTCCGGGTGAACATCGCCATCTTCGCCTCGGTGTAGTCCTCCCACCGGTCGAGCGACAGCAGGTCGATGTCGGACAGCTTCCACCGCCGCACCGGGTCGAGCTGCCGCATCGCGAACCGGGTCCGCTGCTCGCGCCGGGTCACCGAGAACCAGAACTTCGTCAGGTGGATGCCGGAGTCGACGAGCATCCGCTCGAACTGCGGCACCTGGGTCATGAAGGACTCGTACTCGTCGTCGTCGCAGAACCCCATCACCCGTTCGACGCCGGCACGGTTGTACCAGGAGCGGTCGAACAGGACCATCTCACCGGCGGCCGGCAGGTGCTGCACGTACCGCTGGAAGTACCACTCACCGCGTTCGCGCTCGGTCGGCTTGCTCAGCGCGACCACCCGCGAGGTCCGGGGGTTGAGGTGCTCCGTGAACCGCTTGATCGTGCCGCCCTTGCCCGCGGCGTCACGCCCCTCGAACAGCACGACGACCTTCTGCCCGGTGTCCTCGAGCCAGTACTGGCACTTCAGCAGCTCGATCTGCAGCAGGTACTTCTGGTACTCGTACTCGTCCCGCGGCAGGCGTTCCGAGTACGGGTAGTCGTCCTGCAAGGTCAGCACCGGGTTGCCGTGCGGGTCGATCAGGTCCGGGTCGGCCGTCTGGCCGCCCGCGACGCTGTACCCCTCGGTCCGCAGCTGTTCGATGTACTCCCGCAACGGCTGCGAGTACGGCGCTGTGTCCACGGTGTCCTCCCTCTGCGAGCC
>NZ_LR732932.1 GCF_902506065.1 Arthrobacter sp. 9V | reverse complement strand
CGTCCTCACCGACGCCGGCATGCCCGCGATCAGCGACCCGGGCTTCCCGCTCGTCGAGGCCGCAGCCGCAGCCGGGGTCACCGTCACCGCGCTGCCCGGGCCGTCGGCCGTGCTGATGGCGCTCGCCGTGTCCGGGCTGCCGACGGACCGCTTCACGTTCGAGGGGTTCCCCACCCGCAAGGCCGGGGAACGCCGTCGCGTGTTCCAGGCACTGGCGGGGGAGCAGCGGACCATGGTGTTCTTCGAGTCGCCGCACCGGCTGGCCGAGACCCTGGCCGACATGGCCGTCGGGTTCGGGGGCGACCGCCGCGCCGCGGTCTGCCGCGAGCTCACCAAGCTCTACGAAGAGGTCCGCCGCGGGCCGCTCGACGAACTCGTCACGTGGGCGTCCGAGGGCGTGCGGGGCGAGATCTGCATCGTCGTCGCCGGGGCCGCCGAGGCCACCGAAGAGGCAACGCTCGACGACGGGGTGCGCCTGGTGCTCGAGCGGGTGGCCGCCGGCATGCGCATGAAGGAGGCCGCCGCGGCGGTCGCGGACGCGACCGGGCTGTCGAAGCGCGACCTGTACGAAGGGGCGCTCGCGGCGCGCTGAGCGGGGCTCATCACGTTCGCGTCCGCCGGTCTGGAGGCGCGGGGCGGGCCCGCAACGGGCCTCCCGTCCGTCAGGTGGGGGCATGCGCTACTTCCGCAGCTCCAGGTACTTCGCGATGAGCGCCTTGGTCGACGGGTCCTGCGCGTCGAGCGCGGCCTGGTCGCCCTCGACGGCCGGCGTGACCTGCAGCGCCAGCTGCTTGCCGAGCTCCACACCCCACTGGTCGAACGAGTCGATGCCCCAGATCGTGCCCTCGGTGAACACGATGTGCTCGTACAGCGCGATGAGCTGGCCGAGCACGCTCGGGGTGAGCTCCGGCGCGATGATCGACGTGGTCGGCTTGTTGCCGGGGAACGTGCGGGCCGCGACGATTCCTTCGTCGGTGGTGCCCTCGGCGCGGGCCTCGGCGGCGCTCTTGCCGAACGCCAGCGCCTTGGTCTGCGCGAAGAAGTTCGCCAGGAACAACGTGTGCACGTCGGTGCCGGGCGCGACGCCCTTGCCGTCGCCGGTCTCGTCCTGCAGCGGACGGGCCGGGTTGGCGACCGTGATGAAGTCGGCCGGGATCAGGCGGGTGCCCTGGTGGATGAGCTGGTAGAACGCGTGCTGGCCGTTCGTGCCGGGCTCGCCCCAGAAGACCTCGCCGGTCTCGGTGGTG
>NZ_LR733060.1 GCF_902506065.1 Arthrobacter sp. 9V | reverse complement strand
CTGTGGCGGCGGACGTTCACGCTGCGCGAGTTCGAACGGCTCGTCCGTCCGCTCCTCGGTCAGGACGCCGTCGGCGCGGGGTTCTGGGACGACTTCCCCAGGTTGGTCGCACGTTCCCGACTCGGCACCGCCCCCACCGAGCCGGAGGCGGACGACATCGCCGACCCGGTCCGTGGGGACGACGCCGACCACGCCCGGATGTGCGCGCTGGCCGACGAGGCGATCGACGCCGTCGTCGCCTGTGCCGCACGAGCGACGGAAGGAGCTCGAGATGCGCGGACTGCTCGTGCATGAGTGGATCGAAGCGGTCGGCGGCGCCGAACGTGTCCTCGACGCCATGGCGGACGAGTACCCGGACGCCGATCTCTTCGGCCTCTGGAACGACGCCCCTGGCCGGTACCCCGGCCGGCGGGTGATCGAGAGCGCCCTCGCGCCGACGCCGCTGCGGGGTCGCAAGGCCCTGGCCGTCCCCTTCCTCCCCGCGCTGTGGTCGCACGGGCTGCGCGACCTCGGACCGTACGACTGGGCGCTCGTCAGTTCGCACCTGTTCGCGCACCAGGCCCGTGTGCCCGGTGTCGATCCCGAGCGCCAGTTCACCTACGTGCACACACCGGCGCGGTACCTCTGGAACCCGGAGCTCGATGCCCGCGGCGCGTCCGTCGCCGCACGGGTCGCGGGTCCCGCGCTCCGTGCAGTGGACCGCCGTCGGGGCGGGGCGCTCCGGCACGTCGCGGCCAACAGCCGTTTCGTGCAGCAGCGCATCCGAGCGAGCTGGGACGTCGATGCGGTCGTGATCCACCCGCCCGTCGGGGTCGAACGACTCACCGCTGTCGACGACTGGGCGCAGGTGCTCGACGACCGTGAGCGTGCGCTGCTCGAGTCGCTGCCCGCGGGCTTCCTGCTGGGTGCGTCCCGGTTCGTGCCGTACAAGCGACTCGACGTGGTGATCGAGGCCGGCCGGGCATCTGCGCGGCCGGTGGTGCTCGCCGGTGACGGACCCGACCTCGAACGGCTCCGGGCGCTCGCCGCTGACTCGGACGTCGACGTCCGCATCGTCGTCCGGCCGTCCGACGCGCTCCTGGCGGCACTATTGCAGCGTGCAGCCGTCTACGTGTTC
>NZ_LR733002.1 GCF_902506065.1 Arthrobacter sp. 9V | reverse complement strand
GCCATCGCCCTGCACACCGAGCCGCAGCTCGGGCAGTACGCGATGGACCGCTCGCTGCCCTGCGTCATCCGCCACGACGACCGCGTGGTCGGGGTGGCCTCGCTGACGTTCGACCCGTACCTGGGGCAGGCGTCGCTCGGCTACTGGGTGGACGCCGGACAGGAGGGCCGTGGTGTCGCCCGGCGGGCCGCCACCGTGCTGATCGGCGTTGCCCGGGCCCGCGGCGTGGCCCGGGTGGAGATCCGGACGGCGGTCGACAACGTGCGGAGCCGGCGGCTCGCCGAGCGGCTCGGCTTCACCCACGAGGGCACCCTGCGTGGCGCCTTGCCGCTCGGCCCCGAGCGGGTCGACGTCGCGGTCTACGGCCTGCTCCTCTGAGGTCCGCCGCCCCCGTGCAGACGGACCGACACCGGTCGCCGGTATCGTCGGAGCATGGCCTTGTTCGGACGACGCAACCACGACGTGCGCGATCGACCCATCAGCCAGGTCGAACTGAAGCGTGCGGTCGACGAGGGCTTCCTCATCGCGAAGGCCGCCGTCACCATCGCGGTGGCCAACCGCATCATCACGAACGCCCTGCGTGACCAGGGGTACTTCGACCACGCACTCATCGCCGAGGCCACGCGCGAGGAACTCCACCGCATGGCCGAGGAACAACGGGGTGACGCCGCACGGATGCGCGACATCCGTTCCACCTCGAGCAAGCAGAAGGGCCGTTCCCGCCACCAGCACGACTACCGGCGCGGCGACGACCTGAAGCTCCGGATGCGCGAGGCCACGTACGAGCAACTCGCCGCCATGCTCGACAAGCGACGCGACGACCAGCACTTCGTCGACGGGATCGTCCTCGCCGCGCGGGCCCGCGCCTGGGACGACATCGGCACCACCGTCGTCGGACGCCTCGGCTGGGCACAGCGCCCGGCGGACGACTACGAGATCGGCCGCGACGACCGGTTGCAGCAGATGCTCGACGAGGACTTCGCCGAGTTGCTCGCCGAGCACCCCGTCGGATCGACTCCGGTCGACGCCGACGAACCGGACGACGCCGACGGTGACCAGGACGAGTCCGACCCGGC
>NZ_LR733003.1 GCF_902506065.1 Arthrobacter sp. 9V | reverse complement strand
AGCAGGGGGTAGCCCGACGGCAGCGCGGTCGTCCGGAGCACCTCTCGGATCTGGGCGTCGCTGAGGTACGGCAGGCGGGTCCGCAGGAGCGCTTCAGCACCCTTCGGCACCGTGGCCGGGGTGGTCTTCGCGCCGGTGCGCGCGAACCCGTACGTCAGACGTTTGCGGTAGTTCTTCTTGTCCGCTGCGTAGTCCGCGTACCGATCGACCGCGCTCGGGCCGGCTGCGGCGAGGACCTTCTCCGCCTGCTGGTGCGCCTGCTGCTCGAGCTGCGTGTTGGCCGGGTCGTTCAGGACGGCCGCTGCCAGCGCAGTCGCCAGGACCCGTCCGCCCATGACGTCGAGCGGCGAGTGCATCCCCGCGACGATCCGACTGTTGCCGATCTCCGAGCCGTTGGTGAGGAGCTCGGTGTACTTCTCCGGGTACGCGTACGCGAAGGCCAGAGATGCCAGGTAGCCGGCGTTGGTGTGTCCGCTGGGGAAGCCGCCGTCCGTGGCGGGCGTCGGGGACTTCTCGGGGACGAGCTGCGGCAGCACCTTGACGTCCTGGCTCTGCCGGTACGGCCGCGGGTACTGGTAGTACTTCTTCGCGTTGCTGGCAGAGGAGTAGTCGCCCCGCAGCGTGTTCACCAGCTGGACGACGTCGCCGAGCTCCGAATCGGTGTCCGCCCACGCGCCCTTCGCGTTGCCCTGGTCGGCGTACTGCTTCGTCGTGGCGTCCGCCGGGATCTCGTCGGGGATCGTCGTGCCCGCGTTCGTCGCGGTCCGCACCGCGTCGGACAGGTCACCGAAACCCGCGATGGCCGAGTAACTCTGGTTCCGTCGGTCGATCAGGTACGCCTCGTGCCCCTGCGCATCCGTCCGGGTCTGCGTGGTCCGCGCTGCCTGCGCGATGTTCGAGTCCAGGATCCGCTGCGCTGCAGCGCTGGTGGCGACCCCGTTGTCCCACGACGATCCCGGGCGCCACAGGGTGCCGAACTGCGACAGCACCCCGGTCGCGGCGTTCGTCTCCGGCGTCGTGGCGGCAGGGGTGTTCGTCTTGTAGGTGTCCACGAAGTACCCGTAGGCGCCTGGACGCGGCGCGGTCCGGGATGTCGCCGCAGATGCGCCCGCCGGAGCGATCAAGGACACGGCGCACGCCACCGCCAGGACCCCCATCACCGTGCGGGCCCGACGTCTCGGAACAGCGATCAGGAACCGGCGCATGGCGTTCTCTCCACTCGAAGCGTGGTCACACGATTCGGTGACACAGAGCAGAAGCGTGGCG
>NZ_LR733001.1 GCF_902506065.1 Arthrobacter sp. 9V | reverse complement strand
GCCTTGATGCGGGCGACGATCTCGTCGAGCGAGAACGGCTTGGTGACGTAGTCGTCGCCGCCGACGGTGAGGCCGGTGATCTTGTCCTCCGTGTCGTCCTTCGCCGTGAGGAACAGGATCGGCGAGGTGTAGCCCGAGGAACGGAGGCGCTTGGTGACGCCGAAGCCGTTCATGTCGGGCAGCATCACGTCGAGCACGATGACATCGGGCTGGAACTCCCTGGCCGCGAACAGCACGTCGCGACCACGGTGCACGGACCGCACGGCCCAGCCGTCGCCCGCGAACGCCAGGGCGACGGCATCGGCCAGGGCGTGCTCGTCGTCGACGACGAGGGCGCGGACGGGGGAGCCGTCGGTGCGCTGCAGCGGGTGGCCGGGCATGTCCCGGAGCCTATCCACCGCGCCCCCGTCGCCGGTCACTCCGTGCTGCTCAGGTCGTAGACGGTCTGGCCGCCGACCGTCGTCGACTCGTAGTTCGCCGCGACCCACTCCTGGATCGCCGACGCGGTCCGGTTGGTGGCCGACCCCGAGGTCGTCGCGGTGACCGGGCCGGGCCGGCCTCGTGGCGGTGGCCCCGTGGTGCGACGGCTGTGGGACGCCGTGTACATGGGCCCGTACTTCGTCCTGATGTGGAGCGCGCTCGGGCGCCCGCCGCTGTTCGGGTCCGCCATGGCGATGCGCCGGTCGACCTGGGCCGCGGTCGCCCGCAGGGTGCACCGCGGCGACGCCGAGGTGCACGACGACGTCGACCTGAGCATGCAGCTCGACCCGGCCTGGCGGGTGGTGGCCGACCCCGTGCTCACGGTGCAGGTGTCTGCGCGACCGTTGGCGGGCCTCCCGTCCGTCTGGGTCCGGACGCGACGTGCCTTCCACACGTTCCGCGTGAACGGCCGACGGGCGAACCCGGTGCGCCGGTGGGCGCGACGGCTGCGCGCACGGTCGCGGTCGCCGCAGTGGTGGCGCAGCCGCTGACCGACGGGGTCGGGGGACAACGAATCGGTGACGGTCTCAGCCACCGCGGCCCCCGGTCGGTACGTTCGTGAGCGACGGTCATCACCTGACGCGACCGGACGAAGGGGAACCATGCGCCACACGATCGTGCTCACTGCCCTGGTGGCTGCGGGTCTCGCCCTGACCGGCTGCGCCACCACTGCGG
>NZ_LR732930.1 GCF_902506065.1 Arthrobacter sp. 9V | reverse complement strand
TCCTTCTTGAGCCCGGGCATGTTCCTGCGCACCGAGAAGAGCGTCCTGTTCGTCATCCCGTGGGGCCGGCACTGGCTGGTCGGCACGACCGACACCGACTGGTACCTCGACAAGGCGCACCCGGCGGCGACCGCGGCGGACATCGACTACATCCTCGAGCACGTCAACAAGGTGCTCGCCGTCCCGCTGACCCGCGAGGACGTCGAGGGCGTCTACGCCGGCCTCCGCCCGCTGCTGGCGGGGGAGTCCGACCAGACGTCGAAGCTCAGCCGCGAACACGTCGTCGCGCACACCGTGCCCGGGCTCGTCGTCGTCGCCGGCGGCAAGTGGACGACGTACCGCGTGATGGGCAAGGACGCGATCGACGAGGCCGTCGCTGCCATGGACGGCAGGATCCCGGAGTCGACGACCGAGGACATCCCGCTCCTCGGCGCGGAGGGCTACCCGGCCGCGTGGAACCGACGCGCCCGCACCGCACGGAGCTGCAACGTGCACAAGGTCCGGATCGAGCACCTGCTCAACCGGTACGGCACCCTCGCGACCGAGGTGCTGCAGCTCGTCGAGCAGGACCCCGCGCTGGCCGAACCCCTACCCGGGGCCGACGACTACATCGGCGCCGAGGTCGTGTACGCCGCCTCGCACGAGGGCGCCCTGCACCTGGAGGACGTCCTTGCCCGCCGCACCCGCATCTCCATCGAGGCCTGGGACCGCGGCGAGTCAGCGGCGCCCGTCGCCGCGAAGCTCATGGCGGACGTGCTCGGGTGGGACCAGGAGACGACCGAGCACGAGGTCGCGAACTACCTGAAGCGCGTCGCCGCAGAACGGGAGTCGCAGCTGCAGCCCGACGACGAGAGCGCGGACCGCGTGCGGCTCGAGGCCCCGGACATCGCGTTCGGCTTCGACGAGGACGACGTGGTCGTGGGTGGCGGCCGTTCGGACGGCGCGGAGGGCGCGAAGGCGTCCGACGAGCAGGTCATCGGCGAGAAGACGAGCGAGCCGGAGTGAGGA
>NZ_LR732928.1 GCF_902506065.1 Arthrobacter sp. 9V | reverse complement strand
CAACAAGTTCATCCCCGTCACCGTGATCGAGGTCGGCCCGAACGTGGTCACCCAGATCCGCAACGCTGAGCGCGACGGCTACGAGGCGATCCAGATCGCCGCCGGTGCCATCGACCCGCGCAAGGTCAACAAGCCGGCCGCTGGCCACTTCGAGGCCGCTGGCGTGACCCCGCGTCGCACCCTCACCGAGATCCGTACCAACGACTCCGCTGAGTACACGCTCGGCCAGGAGCTCACCGTGGACAGCACGTTCACGGCGGGCCAGAAGGTCGACGTCGTCGGTACCTCCAAGGGCAAGGGCTTCGCCGGTGTCATGAAGCGCCACGGCTTCCACGGCGTCGGCGCCTCGCACGGTGCGCACCGCAACCACCGCAAGCCCGGCTCGATCGGTGCTTCCTCGACCCCGTCGCGTGTCTTCAAGGGCATGCGCATGGCCGGTCGTATGGGTGGCGACCGCGTGACCGTCCTCAACCTCACGGTGCACGCCGTCGACGCCGAGAAGGGTCTGCTGCTCGTCAAGGGCGCCGTCCCCGGTGCTCGTGGCCGCTCCGTCTTCGTCCGCACCGCCGTGAAGGGTAAGTGATCATGGCCACCACGACCGCAACCACGATCGACGTCCTCGACGCATCGGGTGCCAAGTCCGGCACCGTCGAGCTCCCCGCAGCTCTCTTCGACGTCGAGACCAACGTCCCGCTGATCCACCAGGTCGTCACCGCGCAGCTCGCAGCCGCGCGTCAGGGCACCCACAAGACCAAGAACCGCGGCGAAGTCCGCGGTGCCGGTCGCAAGCCGTTCAAGCAGAAGGGCACCGGCCGCGCCCGTCAGGGTTCCGTCCGTGCTCCGGAGCACACCGGCGGTGGCGTCGTCCACGGACCGACCCCGCGTGACTACTCGCAGCGCACCCCGAAGAAGATGATCGCCGCTGCTCTGCTCGGCTCGCTCTCGGACCGCGCCCGCGGTGGCCGCATCTCCGCTGTGGAGGGCTTCGTCGCGGCTGAACTGCCGTCGACCAAGGCCGCCCGCACGCTCCTCGAGCAGGTCGCGCCCGTCAAGAACGTGCTC
>NZ_LR732929.1 GCF_902506065.1 Arthrobacter sp. 9V | reverse complement strand
GATCAGGTCGGTACTGCCGGCGTGGTCGGCAGCGTCGACGACGGCCATCGGGCACTCCGGGTGCACGATGACCCGCACACCCGGGTGCTCGCGGCGGGCCTGGTCGATCTGGTCGACCGTGAAGCGACGGTGCACCGAGCAGAAGCCGTGCCAGAGGATGACCTTCGCCGCTTCGAGTTCACTCGTCTCGTTGCCGCCGAGGGGCTTCCGGGGGTTCCACATCGGCATCAGGTCGGTGCTGATGCCCATCGCCTTCGCGGTGTTGCGGCCGAGGTGCTGGTCGGGGAAGAACAGGACGCGCTGCCCGCGCTCGAAGGCCCACTCGAGCACCGTCGCTGCGTTCGACGAGGTGCAGACGATGCCGCCGTTGCGCCCGCAGAAGGCCTTGAGGTCGGCGGCGGAGTTCATGTAGGTGACCGGGATCACGGGCACGCGGCCGTCGGCGTCGGGCTCGGTGCCGTACGCGGCGGTGAGCTCGGCCCACGCGGCCTCGACGCTGTCGATGTCGGCCATGTCCGCCATCGAGCAGCCGGCGGCCAGGTTCGGCAGGATCACGCGCTGGTCGTCGCGCGCCAGGATGTCGGCGGTCTCGGCCATGAAGTGCACGCCGCAGAACACGATCGCCTCGGCGTCGGGCTTGGTCAGGGCGGCGTTCGCGAGCTGGAACGAGTCACCGAGGAAGTCCGCGTGCCGGACGACCTCGTCGCGCTGGTAGAAGTGCCCGAGGACGACGACCCGGTCGCCGAGGGTGGCCTTCGCCCGCTCGATGCGCTCGTGGAGCTCGTCGGTCGGGGCCGTCTTGTACTCGTCGGGCAGGACGCCCTGGCGCGGGGCACTCGTCGGGATGACGTCGGACATCGACGATCCCGGGCCGTACCCGGGGCGGGAGTCGAAGTCCCACGTCGGCATCGCGAGGTCGGGCGTGCAGGTGCTGCCGCCGGCCTTGCCGTTGGAGATGAGCTCGATCGTCGTGGCGATGGACACGGGGTTTCCTATCGGTTCCGCTGCTGGTGCTGATCGGCCCCGGTCTGCAGCGGGCCGTTGTCCGCGTAGGCCAGGTCGGGGTTCGAGCGGTACAGCCGAGCCGGACGGTGCCGGCCCCCGCTCGTGGTCTCGTCGGTCGGCAGGACCGCGTCGGTCTTCTCGACCTGCCGACGGAAGTTCGCGGGGTCGAGTGCTCGGCCGAGCACCGCCTCGTACACGCCGCGGAGTTCGGCGAGGGTGAACCGGTCACCGAGGAACGCCTGCGCGATCCGCGAGTACGACATCTTGTTGCGCAGGCGCC
>NZ_LR732926.1 GCF_902506065.1 Arthrobacter sp. 9V | reverse complement strand
CACGCTCGTCGGCGCGCAGTCGGCCACCCTGCTCCGCAAGGGCGAGTCGTGCTTCATCACGCCGGACGAGGGCGACGTGACCGTCGAGGCGGACTCGTCCGACGGCATCACGTCGACGGTGTTCATCGCCACCGGCGCCTAGGACCGGCGCCCAGGACAGGCGTCCAGGACCCACGCCCATGACAGGCGTCCTGGCCGGGGACGCCGTCGCGGAACCGGCGCGGAACCGCACGCGGCGGCGCGGACCCGCTCACCGCCACCGTGGCGTCGCCGACGTCCGCTAGCGTGGCGAGCATGAGTTGGCTGGTCACCGGCGGTGCCGGGTACATCGGGTCCCACGTCGTCCGAGCACTGCGCTCCTCCGGCATCGACACGGTCGCGTTCGACGACCTCTCGAGCGGCTTCCGCGCGTTCGTGCCGGACGACGTGCCGTTCGTCGAGGGCACGATCCTCGACGGGGAGCTCGTGGCGCGCACCCTGCGCGAGCACGAGGTCACCGGCGTGGTCCACGTCGCGGGGTTCAAGTACGCCGGCGTCTCCGTCGAGCGCCCGCTCCACACCTACGAGCAGAACGTCACCGGCATGGCGACCCTGCTCCGCGCGATGGCCGAGACCGGCGTCACCAAGGCGGTCTTCTCGTCGAGCGCGGCGGTCTACGGCACGCCGGACGTCGAGACCGTGGTCGAGTCCACCCCGAAGAACCCGGAGTCGCCGTACGGCGAGTCGAAGCTCATCGGCGAGTGGCTGCTGCGCGACATGGAGGTCGCCGCCGGATTCGCCACCACGTCGCTCCGGTACTTCAACGTCGTCGGCTCGGGGGAGCCCGACCTGTACGACGCCAGCCCGCACAACCTGTTCCCGCTGGTCTTCGACGCGCTGCTCGCCGGCCGGACCCCGCGGATCAACGGCGACGACTACGCCACCCCGGACGGCACCTGTGTCCGCGACTATGTGCACGTGGCCGACCTGGCGCACTCGCACGCCGTGGCCGCACGGAAGCTCGAGGCCGGGGAGCCGCTCGAGCGTGCCTACAACCTCGGC
>NZ_LR732927.1 GCF_902506065.1 Arthrobacter sp. 9V | reverse complement strand
GCTGAGGTAGATGCCCCAGTACTTCGCGATCACGGCACTGGCCGTGAGGGTCTCGAGGATGAGGTCCCAGCCCACGATCCAGGCGAGCAGCTCACCCATCGTGGCGTACGTGAACGTGTACGCGGAGCCGGCGACGGGGATCGTCGACGCGAACTCGGCGTAGCACATGATCGCCAGGCCGCACGTGACGGCTGCGAGCAGGAAGGAGACGATCACGCCGGGCCCGGCGAAGTTCGCGGAGGCGTTCGCGCCGACCGAGAAGATGCCGGCGCCGACGGCGACCGCGATGCCCATCGCGGCGATGTCGAACGTCTTCAGGGAGCGTTTCAGGGACCTGCCCTGCTCCTCGGAGTCGGCCAGGGAGGCCTCGATCGACTTGATGCGGATCTTCGTTGCCATGGGTGGATCCCGTCATCGGCTGGTGGCGGACCTCGGAAGGGTACTGGTGTACCACTGTGTCACGCAAAGCGTCCGGCCGGACGGTGGGCCGGTCCGGGGACGGACGGGAGGCGCGGTGGCGGTCCGGCGCGCACCGCTCGGTCGGCGGGCGGGTGCGTCCAGGGCCGCGGCCGCGTCAGCGCGCGGCGCGCCAGTCCGCCAGGAACCGGGCGCCGGCCTCGTCGTGGATGACGCCGTCGGGCGCGGTGAGCACCGGGTACGGCGTGGCCGGCACACCGTCGGCAGGACGGACGTCGACGTGCGCGACCTCGTACCCGTTGGCGTGCAGCCAGTCCGCCATGGCGTAGTCGCTGCGGGAGTCGCCCACGGTGCGCCAGGTGATCGGGAGCTCGCCGTCCTGCCCGAGGAGTTCGAGCGACCGCTCGGCGCCCAGGTCCTTGCCGCTGCGGTCGGACTCGACGTCGGTGGAGATGATGGTCGGGTCGATGCGCCACTGCACGGCACCGTCGGCGTCGGGTCGGACATCGTCGAGGCGGCGGACACCGAGGCCACGACGCTCGAGCGCGGCCATCGCCTTCGCGTCGAACTCCGGCTGGCGGGCGAGGTACGTGGCGTTCGGCACCTCGACGCGCTGCTCGATCGACACCATCGCGCGCTTCGTCTCGTCGAAGAACACCAGGTCGGCGTACTCGGCGCGGACCAGCTCGCGCATCTCGTCGGCGTAGTCCCGCGGCAGCGCAAGGTCCTCGGCGACGGTCAGCTCACCCA
>NZ_LR733061.1 GCF_902506065.1 Arthrobacter sp. 9V | reverse complement strand
GTGCAGCGCCGGCCACACGACGTCCGGGCGGGACTCCGCGAGGGCGGGCAACAGGAGCGCGTCGGCGTCGCGGAGATCGACATGCCAGCCGTAGCCGGTCAGTGAGTCGGCGACCCGGCGACCGGATCGCAGGGAGACGTCCCGCTCGTGCGAGATGCCTCCGGCGACGACGACGACGTGACGACGGGTGAGCTCGGCCATGCGGGGTCCTCCGGTGTGGAACTGCGGTGCTGTGCGATCAGCGTCGCGCAAAAGTGCTGATCAGGAGATGTTCGGCGGCGGTGCACTGACGGACGATGTCGCTCGCACCACCGTGTTGGGGCGCGTGGTCGGCCCGAAGGTCTCGATGAGTTCGAGCTCGTCGTTGACGACGTTCGCCAACCGCTTGACGCCGACGCGGATCTGCTCCGGCGTCGGGTAGCAGAACGACAGGCGGATGTGTCCACCGCCACGTCCGTCGGCGTAGAACGCCGTCCCCGGTGTGTAAGCGACGAGCTCCTTGACGGCACGCGGCAGCATGCCCTTGGAGTCGAGCGACTCCGGCAGCGTCAGCCAGACGAAGAAACCACCGTTCGGCTTGGTCCAGGACAGGTCGGGCAGGAACTCCCCCAGCGCGGACAGCATGGCGTCACGTCGCTCGGCGTAGATGCCCCGGAAGGTGTCGACCTGACCCTTCCAGTCCGCGGCGTCGAGGTAGGCGTTCACGACGTACTGGCCGAAGGAGTTCGGGGCGAGGACGGCCGACTCGTTGGCGAGCACGAGTTTCTCGCGGATCGCGTGCGGCGCGAGTGCCCAGCCGACGCGGAACCCGGGCGCGAGCGTCTTGGAGAAGGAGCCGAGGTACACGACGCCCTCTTCGTCGATCGAGCGGATGGCCTGGGGTGCCGGCTCGTCGAACCAGAGGAGTCCGTAGGGGTTGTCCTCGAGCACGAGGATGTTGTTCGACCGGCAGATGTCGAGCACCTCGATGCGTCGCTCTCGGCTCATCGTGACGCCGGCCGGGTTGTGGAAGTTCGGGATCGTGTAGAGGAACTTGATCCGCTTGCCCTGGGTGCGGAGGTTCGCGATCGCCTCACGCAGCGCCTCGGGGACCAACCCGAGCTTGTCGGTCGTCACGTGCACCGTCTCGGCCTGGTACGACCGGAAGACACCGATCGCACCGACGTAGGACGGCGACTCGGCGAGCACGATGTCGCCCGGATCGATGAACAGCCGCGTGACGAGGTCGAGCGCGTGCTGCGAGCCCGTGGTGACCACGACGTCCTCGGCGCTGGCGCGGATGCCCTCGAGGCTCATGACGTCCACGATGTGCTCGCGGAGGGAACGCAGGCCCTGTCCCCCGCCGTACTGGAGCGCCATGGCGGCGTGCTCGTTCATGACACGGTCCAGGGAGCCCGTGACGAGCTCCCTGGGGAGCGCGGAGACGAACGGCATGCCGCCGGCCAGTGAGACGACTTCGGGGCGCGAGGCGACGGCGAACAGGGCTCGGACCTCGGAGGCGCTCAAGCCGGCGGTGCGCTGGGCGTAGGAGTCGTACCAGGGGTCGAGGCTGTTGCCGTTCGTCATCGAGTGCTCCGTTCAGTGGGACATTCCCGCCACACTACGACATCGGCCCGGGGAACCCGGGTTC
>NZ_LR732924.1 GCF_902506065.1 Arthrobacter sp. 9V | reverse complement strand
ACGGGCATGCTCGGCCGGGCGCGCTCGAGTGCCCAGAAGACGACGAGGCCCAGGCCGCAGCCGATGAACCAGCTGTAGCTCGACAGCCACGGCAGCACGCCCAGCGCCGGGGGCAGGACCGCGCTCGCGACCGAGACCGCGCCGGTGACCACGAGGGTCCAGATGGCGTTCGGGTTGAAGCCGCCGCGGTACCAGTACCGGGCAGTGCGGCTGGTGGAGTACATGTCGTCGATCGCGATGCGCTGCTTGCCGACGATGTAGTAGCCCGCGATGAGGATGCCGAACAGCGGGCCGATCAGCGCACCGAGCACACCGAGCGTGTACAGGATCGCCTGGTCGTTGCCGTACCAGTTCCACGGGGTGAGGAGCACCGAGCCGACGGCGGCGATCATGCCGCCGGCACGCCACGAGATCTTCCGGGGCGCCACGTTCGAGAAGTCGAACGCGGGGCTGATGAAGTTCGCGACGATGTTGATGCCGACGGTCGCGGTGACGAACGTCAGGCCACCGAGCAGGATCGCGAAGGGTGCTCCGATGGCCTGCACGGTCTCGATCGGGTCGGTGATGAGCTTGCCGAACACCGGCATCGTCGCACTCGCGCAGAGCACCGTCAGGACCGAGAAGAACAGGAAGTTGATCGGCAGTCCCCAGAAGTTGCCGCGCTTGACCGCCCGGAACGACCGGCCGTAGCGCGCGAAGTCACCGAAGTTTAGCATCGGGCCTGAGAAGTAGATGACCACCAGGGCGACCGCGGACAGCATCACCGGGATCGACGCCCCGAACGACAGCGGCTCGCCCGCCGACAGGGTGAACGAGATGTTGCCGATGCCCGCCTGGCTGACCAGGTAGACCGCGAGCACGATCATCACCACGTAGACCGCCGGTCCGGCCCAGTCGATGAACCGCTTGATGGCCTCCATGCCCATCCAGAACAGCGCCCCCTGCGCCACCCAGAGGATCGCGTACGAGATCCACCCCAGGGCCGACAGCCCGAGGAACGAGTGGTCGAGCAGCCCCGCCGACGCCGGGATGAACTTGAGGAAGATGATGTTCAGCGACTGTGCTGCCAGGAAGGTCTGCACGCCGTACCAGGCCATCGCGATGAGACCGCGGATGATGGCGGGGACGTTCGCGCCGAGCACTCCGAACACCGCGCGGTTGATCACGGGGTACGGCACTCCCGTGCGTTGCGACGGCTTGGCGACCAGGTTCGCGAAGACCTGCACGATCAGGATGCCGACCACCAGGGCGATGAGCACCTGCCAGCTCGCGATGCCGAGGGCGAAGAGCGACCCGGCGGTGACGTAGCCGCCGACCGAGTGCACGTCCGA
>NZ_LR733062.1 GCF_902506065.1 Arthrobacter sp. 9V | reverse complement strand
GACGGCCCGAGTCACATCGCAAGGAGGCGACATGACCACCACGCTCGCGACCGATCGCGGCGCGCACACCGCGACCCCGGTCCTCCCGACCGCCGACGCGCACCTCACGCTCCGGCCGCTGCCGACCGGCGACGCCCGGATCACGGGCGGCGTCTGGGCGCTCCGACAGGAGCGCAACGGCCGTGACGCCGTGCGGAGCGGCTACCAGCAGCTCGAGACGGCCGGCAACTTCCGGAACCTGCGCATCGCCGCGGGGCTCGAGGAGGGCGAGGCCGTCGGCCCGATCTTCATGGACTCCGACGTGACGAAGTGGCTCGAGGCCGTGGCGTGGGAGTACGGCCGCGCCCCCGCCGAGGACCTGCTCGACCTGCAGCGCGAGGTCACCGCGCTGTACGCCCGAGCCCAGGCCGAGGACGGCTACCTGGACTCCGTGCAGCAGGTCCGCGGCAAGGGCGAGCGGTACACGGACCTCAAGTGGAGCCACGAGATGTACTGCGCCGGGCACCTGTACCAGGCGGCCGTGGCCCAGCACCGTGCGACGGGCGACACCGGGCTCCTCGAGGTCGCGATCAAGAACGCCGACCACCTGGTCCGCACGTTCGGCGACGGTACCGCCCCGGACGGCACGCCGAAGACCCGCGACGTCGACGGCCACCCCGTCGTCGAGATGGGCCTGGTCGAGCTGTACCGCGAGACCGGCGACCGCGCCTACCTCGACCTGGCGCACTGGTTCGTCGATGCCCGGGGCCACGGGATCATCGAGCGCGCCGGCGGCGAGCCGACGTACTTCTCCGACCGGGTGCCGAGCCGCGAAGCCACGACGGTGGAGGGCCACGCGGTCCGCGCCGTGTACCTGGCCGCGGGTGCCGTGGACGTCGCGATCGAGACCGGGGACACCGAGCTCCTCACCGCGAGCGAGACGCAGTTCGCGGTCATGATGGCGACGAAGGCGTTCATCACCGGCGGCCTCGGGGCCCGCTGGGACTGGGAGGCGTTCGGCGACCCGTACGAGCTGCCGACCGACCGCGGCTACGCCGGGACCTGCGCGGCGATCGGCGGGGTGCAGTGGGCCTGGCGCCTGCTGCTCGCGACCGGCAAGCCCGTGTACGCGGACGCGATCGAGCGCCTGCTCTACAACGCGTTCCTCGCCGGGGTGAGCCTGGCCGGCACCGAGTACTTCTACGTGAACCCGCTGCAGCAGCGCGACCACGCCCACCAGGAC
>NZ_LR732925.1 GCF_902506065.1 Arthrobacter sp. 9V | reverse complement strand
ATGGTGCTGTCCGTCGTCGCCCGTGGCGGGGACGCCTTCGCCGACGTCCGGTCGCTGGTCTACGACAACCACGAACCGCGCTCCCGGCAGCTCGCCATGGCCCGGCGGGCACTCGTCATCGCCCGGACCCTCATCAACGCACGGGTGATCGAGAAGGTCGACGGCGCCTACCGCCTGACCGTCGACATCGCACCGAACTTCGCGCTCAACCAGCCGCTGTCGCCGTTCGCGCTCGCCGCGTTCGAGTTGCTCGACCCTTCTTCTCCCACTTATGCACTGGACATGGTCTCGGTCGTCGAGGCCACGCTCGACGACCCGCGGGCGATCCTGTCGCAGCAGCAGTTCAAGGAGCGTGGCGAGGCCGTCGCCCGCATGAAGCAGGAGGGGATCGAGTACGAGGAGCGGATGGAGCTGCTCGAGGAGGTCACCTGGCCGAAGCCGCTCGACGAGCTGCTGACCGCCGCCTACGAGGCCTACGCCGCCGAACAGCCCTGGGTGCTCGACTTCCAGCTGTCCCCGAAGGCCGTCGTCCGCGACATGTACGAACGCGCGATGACCTTCGGCGACTTCGTGCGCTTCTACCAGCTCACCCGCTCCGAGGGGCTCGTGCTCCGCTACCTGTCCGACGCGTACCGGACCATGCGGCAGACCATCGCCGAGGAACAGCGGACCCAGGAGCTCGACGACCTGATCGAGTGGCTCGGCGAGGTCGTGCGGCAGACCGACTCCTCACTCGTCGACGAGTGGGAGGCGCTGCTCAACGGCGACGTCCTGCTGGCCTCCGAGGAACACGAGGAGATCGCGCCGCCGCAGCCCGCACGGCTCACCGGCAATCCCAGGGCGTTCCGGGTGCTCGTGCGCAACGCCCTGTTCCAGCGGGTGCTGCTCGCCGCGGCCGACGACATCGACGGGCTCGGGGAGCTCGACGCGACCGCCGGCTTCGACCGGTCGGCGTGGGACACCGTGCTCGAGGAGTACTACGAGGAGCACGACAGCATCGGCACGGACGCCGACGCACGGTCCATGCAGTACCTGGTGCTCGACGAGAGCGGTGCCACGGCATCACCGCGGGTCTGGAAGGCACGGCAGATCTTCTCCGACCCCGAGGGCGACAAGGACTTCGGGTTCTCGGCGACGATCGACCTGGACGCCTCGGACGAGGTCGGCGAGGCCGTCGTGCGGGTCACCGAGATCGGTCGGGTCGACGGGTGGGCCGAAGTCGACGTCGACTGATCCGCGCGGGGGTTGTCGGACGTGTACCGTCTGCCGCACCACCCCGACCCGAGAGGACTGCGTCATGCGCATCGGATCCAGCATCGCCCTGATCGTCATCGGCGCGATCGTCGCCTTCGCGCTGAACATCCAGCTCGCCGGCGTCGACCTGCGCCTGATCGGCTACATCCTGATGGCAGCCGGTGTCGTGCTGCTCATCATCAGCCTCGCCGTGGCCTTCGGTGGTCGCCGCACCACGACCACCACGCGCTCGGGCGTCGACCCGGCGTCGGGGGAGCAGATCACGCA
>NZ_LR733063.1 GCF_902506065.1 Arthrobacter sp. 9V | reverse complement strand
TTTCCGGGGTTGTCGGGGCTCCGAAGGGGTGCTGGAGGGGCAGATGTGACGAATGAACGGTCGCGTGTACCCCGTACACAGCGAACGCCCCGCCACCTGGAGGTGACGGGGCGTCGGGTACTGCGAGTGCTTACCAGGAGCTCTTCGTGATGCCGGGGAGCTCGCCGCGGTGGGCCATGTCACGGAAACGGACACGGCTGATGCCGAACTCACCGAGGTGGCCGCGGGGGCGGCCGTCGATGGCGTCACGGTTGCGGTAGCGGATGGGCGATGCGTCGCGGGGCAGCTTCTGCAGGCCCACGCGGGCGGCCTCACGCGACTCGTCGGTGCCGTTCGGGTCCACGAGGGCCTTCTTCAGCTCGAGACGACGCTCGGCGTAGCGCGCGATGATGACGGCACGCTGGTTGTTCTTCGCGATCTTGCTCTTCTTCGCCATGCTTAGCGCTCCTCACGGAAGTCGACGTGCTTGCGGATCACCGGGTCGTACTTCTTCAGCACGAGTCGGTCGGGGTTGTTCCGACGGTTCTTCTTGGTCACGTAGGTGAACCCGGTGCCCGCCGTCGAGCGGAGCTTGATGATCGGACGGATGTCCTGACCCTTTTTCGCCATCAGATCTTCTCCCCACGGGCAAGGAGATCCTTGACGACGGACTCGATGCCACGTGCGTCGATCACCTTGATGCCCTTCGCGCTGAGCGTGAGCGTGACGTTACGACGAAGCGACGGCACGTAGTACGTCTTCTTCTGCACGTTCGGGTCGAAGCGACGCTTCGTCCGGCGGTGCGAGTGCGAGATGTTGTGACCGAAGCCGGGAACGGCGCCGGTCACCTGGCACACTGCTGCCATGGTTTCCTCCTGAGTACCGTGCGACCGGACGGCCGCACCCAAGTTCACTTGCCTGGTGCACACGCGCAGTGCCACCGGAGTGGCCGTGCGAGGGGGGTGTGTGCACCGCCCAGGTCCGCATCCCCTGTCGAAGGAGAGCCGGACACCGCGCGACCGCGGCATTCGCGACGGTCGGAGGGCTTGGAACAACGGGTCCGCCGCGCGGACGCGGAGAACCAGGGGTCCACGTTACGCGACGACCGGGCGTGTCGCAAGCCGGGCCTCCAGGC
>NZ_LR733010.1 GCF_902506065.1 Arthrobacter sp. 9V | reverse complement strand
GAGCGAGATGCACGTCGCCAGCACTTCGCCGATGTCACGGCCCGCCTGCCGGACGGCGTAGATCGCGTCGAGGTCCGATCGGTTCACCAGGTCGATGACGTCGGCTCCGGTGTGCACGTCGTGCCCCTTCGCGCGGAGGGCCCGGGCGATGGCCGGACCGGAGGCGACGGCCTCGAGGCAGCCGGTGTTGCCGCAGTGGCACGGGACGTCGCCGGCGCGCGAGACGCGCACGTGCCCGATCTCCCCGGCGGTGCCCTGGGCACCGCGCTGCAGCCGGCCCTCGGACACGATGCCGGAACCGATGCCGGTGGCGACCTTCACGAACAGCAGGTGGTCGATGTCCGGCCAGCCGTGCTCCCGTTCGCCGAGCGCGGCGATGTTCACGTCGTTGTCGAGCAGGACGTGGGCGGCGATGTGCTGGCGGAGCCACGAGGGCACGTCGAAGCCGTCCCAGCCGGGCATGATCGGCGGGTTGGCCGGTCGTCCGGTGGAGAACTCGACGGGTCCGGGGACGCCGATGCCGATCGCGATAACGTC
Organism: Arthrobacter sp. 9V; assembly: GCF_902506065.1. Taxonomy (GTDB): domain Bacteria; phylum Actinomycetota; class Actinomycetes; order Actinomycetales; family Micrococcaceae; genus Arthrobacter. The sequence continues at coordinate 518 of NZ_LR733010.1, read as the reverse complement.
CTGTCGGTTGCGCCCGACCTCGGCGAGCAGGTCGTCGATCGTCTCGACGAGCCACGACAGCGTCGGCACCGGGCCGGCCGCGATGTCGATCCGGGCATCACGGGTGGCGAGCGGTGCCGCGACCAGGTCGGTGACGGCGACGCGGCCGTGCGACGCACCGAGGTCGGCGGCGATGACGAGCCGGGCGCGGGGCTTCAGCGCCACCTGGGCGGGCGGACGGCCGCCGGTGGAGACGGCGGTGTCGACGGCACCGACGAGTCCGATGTCGATCAGGGAGTCGAGGCGCACGCCGATGGTGGAGCGTGCGAGTCCTGTCAGTGCGGCGAGCTCGGCCCTGGTGCGCGGCACGCCGTCGCGGAGGATCTGGAAGAGCTCGCTCGTCCCGACCGGAGGCGACGCTGCCGTCCGGTTCAAGTCGACCATGTGGGGAGTGAAGCACACATCGTTCGCGCCACGCAATGAAGTCCGTCGACATTCCTTCGACTTCTGCTTGACCGCCGACAAAAGTGCTCGTAGTG
>NZ_LR732922.1 GCF_902506065.1 Arthrobacter sp. 9V | reverse complement strand
GTTCTGCTCCTTGGCGCGGGTGCTGTCGACGTAGAGCTCTTCGCGGGTGGTGCGGTCCGGGTCGATCACCGCCCCGCCGGTCGAGACGGTGTCGCCCTGGGTGCCGTGGCTGGTGCGTGCGTAGCCGAGCTGTACGTGCTCGTCGACGTACTCGAGCGGAAGCGTGACGGTGCCGCCGTGTACGTGCGACTTCGCCATCACGCCGTACGGGCCGACGGCCGTCACGGTCCACATGGCGTTGTTGGTGACCCAGTCCTTGCCTTGGTTCACCCGAAGCGATCGGTCCGTGTTGCGGGTCAGGATGATGTCTCCGGTGCCGACGGTGTTCCCGTCGGCGAGAAGCCGGCCGTCCTCCTGCACCTGGCCTTGCGCGACGCGGTCGGCGCGGGCCCGGGCGTTCAGCGCGGACACTTCCTCGTTGGTGCCGGCGATCATCAGCGACGACTTCCCGGCGGTCGTGTCGGCGTGCCAGTCGGTGTAGATCCGGTCCATGACTTCGTCGCGGGTGCCGGCGAACACCCGGCCGCGCTCGATGTAGAAGTCGAGGCCGGTGGTGTCGCCGGTGCGGAGTTTCAGGGAGGCGGCGGCTTCAGCGGTGGCGTGCTCGCCGGTGAAGCGGTGCACCTCTTCCAGGCGGGTGACGTCGGTCTCGCGCTCGAGGAGGCGCAGGACACCGCCGGCGCCGATGGCGCCGTGCTGCGCGGGGTCGCCGAGGGGACGGAGCGCGGCGCCGTGCTCGTCAGCGAGGGCGAGGAGACGTCCCATGAGCGGTGTGCCGGCCATGGATGCTTCGTCGACGAGGAGGAGCGTGTTCGCGTCGATGCGGTGCTGCTCTGCCACCGGTCGTCCGCTGCGCTTCGCGTTGGCGTGGGCCTGCAGGAGCATGTCTGCGGTGTCCGCGGTCGTGCCGAGCTCGCGGCCGAGAACTTCCGCTGCCTTGCCGGTGGTTCCGAGCGCGAGGACGCGCCCGCCGCCCGCCTCGACGGCGTAGATCGTGGCGCGCATGGCGGTGGTCTTGCCGGTGCCGGCAGGGCCGATACCGGTCTCGATCCGGTGGCCACCGGTCGCGAACTGCCGTGCCAGCTTGATCTGGCCGGCGTTGAGCTCGTGCTGTCCGTCGGCGATCGCGCGGTCGTTGAACCGACGCATCGCGTCGTCGAACGCCTGCTGCTCCATCGCGAAACCACCCCGGGTGCGGGCAGCATGGAGGATCGCATCTTCGGTGCGGAGGGTCTTCTCGGAAGTGAACTCCTCGGCACGGTGGATCCGGAAGACGCTCTCACCGTTGCTGCGCTGCAGCTGCGCCGGCGTGGGGTTCAGCTCCGGCGGAGTGAGGGAGATCGACCGCTGCACCGCGGCGGCGGTGATGTCGCGGGTGAGGGCCTGGACGTCCTGCCCGCTGGCCTGCGCGACGCGGCGCGCGACGCGCTCTGCCTCGGCCTGCAGGTGCGAGTCCTTCCACGTCGAGCGGTCCTGCTCAACCCGCGTGACGACCAGATTCCCGAGCTGCTGCACGCTCTGCCCGGCAAGCAGATCCTGCGCCGGCATCGCGTTCGACTGAGCGACGATGCCCGCCGCCCACCCGTCGACATGCACCTTCTCGGAGGCAGAACGACGCCACTCGGTGACCTGGTCCTGCTCCGACGACGGCGGTGCTTTGTGGTCACGGGTGGCGAGGTTCGCCTGCTCGTAGAGCTTGTGCTGGATGTTCTTCGGCGGGGTGTGGCCGTGGGCGGCCACGTACTCGTCGACGAGCTCCGCGTACGCCTGCTCGATCCCGACGCGGCGTGAAGAGAAGCCCTCGCGGAGGCTGCGATCGACGCCCATGATCTCGCGAACGTCACGCTTGCCAGCGCCCCGGGACTCGTCGACGAACTGCACACCGAGACGGTTCCGCAGCTCCTCCTCGACAAGGGAGTTGTACCGCTCGGAGGCAGCGACGCCGAGGCGGTGCAGCATGCGCCCATCGAGCGATCGCCACTTCCCATCGACGCCCTCGACCTTCGTCGAGACGGCGACGTGGGTGTGCAGGTCGGGGTCACCGGTGCGGGAGTCGCGGTGCTCGAACGCAGCGACAAGGAGGCCCTTCGTTTCGACCTGCGCGCCGCCGCCGGCGCCGGTGCGGGTGAACGCTGCTTCCTCCTGCAAGAACGTCATCGCACCCTGCCATGCAGCCTCGTGG
>NZ_LR733064.1 GCF_902506065.1 Arthrobacter sp. 9V | reverse complement strand
CTTCACGGCACCGGCGGTCAGGCCGGCCACGAACTGGCGCTGGACCACGAGGAACGCGGCCACGACCGGGATCGACACGACGAGCGACGCCGCCATGACCTGGTTCCAGTACACGTTCGTCTGCGTCGAGTACTGCTGCAGACCGACCGCCAGGGTCGAACCGAGCCCGTTCGTCATGACCGAGGCGAAGAGGACCTCACCCCAGGCCGTCATGAACGAGTAGATCCCGACCGCCACCAGACCCGGACGGGCCGACGGCAGGATGACCCGGAACAGGGCACCCATCGGACCCGAACCGTCGACCATCGCGGCCTCGTCGAGCTCGCGCGGGATGGTCTCGAAGTACCCGGCGAGCATCCAGATCGAGAACGGGAGCGTGAACGTCAGGTACGTGAGGATCAGCCCGAGCCACGACCCGACGAGCTGGATCCCCAGGGTGTTGCCGAGGTTCGTGAAGATCAGGAACAGCGGCAGCAGGAACAGCACGCCGGGGAACATCTGCGTGGAGAGCACCGCGGTGGTGAAGGTGCTCTTGCCCTTGAAGTTCCAGCGCGAGACACCGTAGGCGGCGAACGTCGCGATGATCAGCGAGAACACCGTCGCCACCGTGCACACGACGAGCGAGTTGATGAAGTACCGGCCGAGCGGCACCGTCGACCACATGTCGATGAACGGCTGGAAGGTGATCCGCGACGGGATCCACGTGAAGTTGTCCTGCACGTCGCCGAGGGGCTTGATGGCCGTGGTGATCATCACGTAGAGCGGCACGACCGTGAACAGCGTCAGGACGACCAGTGTGATGATCTTGAAGGACTTGGCGCCAGTTGTCTCACGCACGGACGGACCTCCGGTTGGTCACGGCGAGGTAGATGCCGGTGACGACGAGCAGGAAGAGCAGGAGCAGGACGCTCATCGCGGCGCCGGAACCGAAGTTCCAGGTGATGAACGACGCGTTGTAGATGTGGAAGCTCAGCAGGTCCGCGGCCGGTGGCTGCGCGGTCGAGCCGAACAGCACGAACGGGGTGTTGAAGTCGTTGAACGTCCACAGGAACAT
>NZ_LR732923.1 GCF_902506065.1 Arthrobacter sp. 9V | reverse complement strand
CCCGTGTCACGTGCCGCGTTCGCAGCGATCAGGAACGAGTCCATCGCCTCGTCCCACTGTTCGTGTTGCATCAGGATCAGCGCCCGCTCCGCGGCCTCCGCCAACTGGATCGACCAACTAGCAAACGCTGTGTCGGGGATCGGATCGTCGCTGAACCCCGCTAGCAACTGGACTTTTCGCACTTCGGCGAGTAGCCCTGGCTCCGGGGTACCGAGAATGCGCAGAGTTCCAGCCATCGTCTCCAGCGCTGCCTGAATGATCGGGGTCGAAAGTGCATCGGGATGACCGTTTGCCACGTCCAGCGCGAACTCTACGACCCGGCTTATGCGATCCGTGTGCGGTGTCCGTGCCAGCGCTATTGTGAGTCGAGCCGCGCTAACGAAGAAGTACTCCACCAGCACTGTTCCAGGGAGCGGGTTGTCCGAGATGCGTTCGGCGTACACCCCCGCTGCCTGCGTCAACCAGAACGCGGCCTGCTCAGCCGACCCGGTTAGCAGCAAGAGATCCCCGGCGTTGTGCATGGCCGGCGCAAGCTGAAGCTGATCTCCGACCTCGACCATCGTGACAGCAGCGCTCAACACACTGGTGCCTGCAGGCAGGTAGGACGCCGCTGCTCGAATGCGTCCCGCGTCACGCAATGGGCGCGCGCGGCCGTCCAGCGCATTGCTCAGTGCAGGGATGTACACCCCCGGGTACTCCCAGCGGCCATCTCCCACAAGACCCAACGATTCGTGGATGGCGATCCGATCGCGCCCAGGAGCATCCTGGTCACGCGAGTCCTTCAGGAACCGCGTCACCAACGACGAGCTACACAACTCCTTGAGAACGACCTCCTGCTCGAAACTATCCAGGCGGAGATCCTCGGGGAGCGCCTCGACGGCGCCCACCAACGCATCAAGGTGCACGTCGTCCCCGCCACACAGAAGGCCCATTAAGAGAACAACACGTGCCGGCTCGCTCAGATCATTCCAGGCGAGGAGGATCGCTTGGACGGCGGTGTGCGTGTA
>NZ_LR733065.1 GCF_902506065.1 Arthrobacter sp. 9V | reverse complement strand
GATCGTCGTCGACCCACGCGGCGGAAGTCCGTGGGCCTCCATCGTAACTCCCCCGCCCCTGGAAGCCCAGGCCGGCCCCCGGAACGGACACCGTTCGTCCAGGGAAGCGCAGCGCTCAGTACGCGCCGCGGGACCGAAGCACCGACGGGACGGTGCGGGCGAGGATCACCAGGTCGTGCAGGAACGACCAGTTCTCGACGTAGTGCAGGTCGAGCCGCACCCCTTCGGCCCAGTCGAGGTCCGATCGGCCGCTGACCTGCCACAAGCCGGTGATCCCCGGGGTCACGAGGAGTCGGCGGTCGGCGAAGTCCTCGTACAGCGCGACCTCGCGGGGCAGGGCCGGTCGGGGGCCGACCAGGCTCATCGACCCGGTGAGCACGTTCCACAGCTGCGGCAGTTCGTCGAGCGAGGTCCGTCGCAGGAAGGCACCGACCCGGGTCACCCGCGGGTCGTCCTGCATCTTGAACAGCGGACCGGCGCCCTGGTTCTCGGACTGCAGAGCAGCCATGCGCGCCTCGGCGTCGACGCACATCGTCCGGAACTTCAGGATCGGGAACTCCGCGCCACCGCGACCGACGCGGACCTGCCGGAAGAACCCCGGCCCGCCGTCGTCAGCGCGGACCGCCAGCGCGACCGCGGCCAGGACCGGGGAGAGCAACGCCAGGCCGAGCACGGCGCCGACGACGTCGAGCGCCCGCTTGCCCATCCGGCGGCGGTAGTCGGGGGTCTCGACGTGCATGAGCGGCAGCCCGTCGACCGGGCGCTCGTGCACCCGCCCGGCGGCGATGTCGGCCAGGGGGGAGGACACCACGAGCTCGACGCCGTGTTCCTCGAGCTGCCACCCGAGGCGACGGAGGCGGGCGTGCCCACCACGGACGGCACCCGCGACGACGACGGCGGAGACGCCCTCGGCCCGGGCGTGCGCGAGCACGTCATCGATGCCCCCGACGACCGGAGCCGTTGCCGCCCCCAGGTCGACACGGGCCCCGGCCGGAGCGCAGTCCGTGACGACGGCCCGCACGCGGTAGCCGGCACTCGGCGCAGCGGCGATCCGCGCACCCACGTACCGGACGTCCTCGGCGTCGCCGACGATCAGGACGTCCTGCAGGTGCTCGCCCCGGGCGCGACTCCGGGCGAGCAC
>NZ_LR733008.1 GCF_902506065.1 Arthrobacter sp. 9V | reverse complement strand
CACCGCCTACCCGGCACTCGCACCCGACCTCGATGCCTTCGCCGGGCGGACCGTGCTGTCGACGGGCAACTACTACCCCGGTCGCGACGGGCGGATCGAGCAGCTCGACAGCCTCGCGACGACCACGGCGGAGTGCGAGCAGACGCTCCTGACCGGCACCCGGATCGTCAAGGCGTTCAACAACATCGTCGCGCACCACATCCCGAACCTCGCCGACTCCGCGCCCCGCACCGCACTGCCGATCGCGGGCGACGACGAGCAGGCAAAGGCCGTGGTCGCCGAGCCCGTGCAGCTGCTCGGATTCGACACCGTGGACGCCGGGACCCTGGCCGAGTCGTGGCGCTTCGAGCCGGAGTCCGGGGCGTACACGGGGATCTACGCGGCGAGTGCCGAGGGGTTCGCGGCGGACTACCTGGCGGATCAGGGAGCACCGTTGCCGGCGGAGCGGCTGCGGGACGTCCTGGCGGTGTCGCACCGGGCGGATGTGGCGAACCGGCAGTTCTGAGTCGTCGCCCCTGCGCATGACCCCGTGCAGCGGCCTCGCGCACAGGGGGTGCACGCGAGGCCGTCCGCCTGCCTGATCCGATCAGGCGGTCTTGACACGCCCCCGGAGGAAGAGCGCGACGGCGACGGCGGCGGCGATGCAGATCCCGCCGTTCACCCAGATCGCGGTCGTGACGCCGGTCAGCACGGCCTCGGCCTGCGGCGCGGTGCTCGCGAGGGCCACTGCCGTGAAGACGGCACTCATGATCGGGGTGCCCATCGTGATGCCGACTTGCTGACTCATGGTCGTGAGCCCCGTCGCCATGCCCTGCTCGCTTTCCGGGAGCCCGGACGTCGCGGTGACCATGAACCCGACGATGACGACGAGGTTCGCGACTCCTCCGACGAACGTGGCTGCGAGGACCAGCCAGATCGACGATGCGTCGTCGGAGATCAGCACGAGCGTGAGCGTCGCGATCCCCTGGACGACGAAGCCCCCGACGATGGCCGCCTTGTTCCCGAACCGGCCGATGACCCGCGGACCGACGAGACCACCGAGGACCGTCCCGATGCCGAGCACGGCGAAGGACAGCCCCGCTGCCAGTGGCGTGTACCCGAGCACCTTCTGCAGGTACAGCGTCAGCAGGAAGACCAACGAGGTCTCGGTGACGAACGCGAGCATCCCGGCGATGTTGCCCCAGGACACGCTGGAGCGCCGGAGGACACCGAGCGGCACCAAGGGGAACGACGCACGCCGTTCGATGAACGCGAAGGCGATGAGCAGCACCACTGCGGCAGCGAACGACACGATGACGAC
>NZ_LR733066.1 GCF_902506065.1 Arthrobacter sp. 9V | reverse complement strand
CCTGTTTGAGAAGCACCAAGCCGACGCGGAAGCGATCACGGGGCCGGAACTCATGGCCGCGCGCCAGCAGGCCTACTTCGGGTCCTCTGATTTCGCCGTAGGACTCGCGGCGACATGCACGTTCAATCGCGCCGCACTGCGTCGCGTCACGATCCGACCGTTCAGCCTTCAAGGCTTCCAATTTGGCGCAGACGCCGGGCTGCCGGCTGACGCTGACGAAACGACTGCAGCAACGGCGCTTCGAGATGTGGCCGATATGATCGCCCTCTTCGGCACTGACGTCGTCATCGACGGCAACGCTGGGACCATCACCGGCCGAAAGGATCACACATGACGTCCAACCCTACGCCTGCAGCCGCGGATCAGCTCACAGAGCGGTACTCCAGGCACGCACTCCTGCGCGGTTTCGGAGAGCAAGGACAGACAAGCCTCAACAACGCACGGATCCTCGTGATCGGAGCAGGAGGTCTTGGATCTCCGGCACTTCTCTACCTAGCTGCCGCAGGTGTGGGGACTCTGGCGATCATCGATCCCGACACGGTGGACTTGAGCAACCTGCAACGGCAGGTCGTCCACGCGACAGCGTCGGTCGGCATGTCGAAGGTTGATTCCGCGGCCGCTACTCTCCGCGCATTGAACCCCAACGTCGCTGTCGTCACCTACAACGAAGCGCTCACTTCTGAGAACGCATTAGACCTGCTCAGCCAGTACGACGTCGTTGTTGACGGGGCAGACAGCTTCGCAGCGCGGTATCTGACAAGCGATGCTGCCACGATCACTGGTATCCCTCACGTCTGGGGATCCGTCCACGAGTACTCGGGCCAGGTGAGCGTGTTCGACGCGGCCGGCCCCAGTTACCGCGACCTCTTCCCGATCGCGCCGCCGCCCGAGTTCGCGCCGACGTGCAGCGAGGCTGGAGTATTGGGCGCGCTCTGCGGCGTGATCGGAGCCACCATGGCCATGGAAGCGATCAAGCTGGTTACCAGTGTCGGACAGACGCTCAGCGGTCGCCTGGCGATCTACGATGCTGAAACCGCCCGGTGGCGTGAACTCGCGATCCCGGTCGACGACGCCCGCGAACAAGTA
>NZ_LR733009.1 GCF_902506065.1 Arthrobacter sp. 9V | reverse complement strand
TGCCGCTTCTTGTCGCAGTTCTTCGCGTGGACCGTCTCGGTCCACGTGTGGCAGACGACTGGTCCAGCATGTGCCGGAGCTGCAGCAGTGGGCAGGACCACACCCACTCCCGCCAGCGCAACTACCATCCCCATGCCGACCAGTGCCTGTTTGATCTTGCTCATCGTGCATCCCCCTGTTGTTCGAGCCGTTTGGCTCCTCATCGTAAACGAGCGGCTGTGTCCACACCATCGCCGGGAAGGGTGGGTTGCGTTGCGTCGTCCGCAGCGTGCGCTTCGATGATCGGGAGGTGGAGACGCTCCAGGTCCAGGTCCAGGTCCAGGTCCAGGTCCCTGCCCGCTGCTGACGGTGTCAGCGTCGCGCGCACTCGGGTCGCGAATCCGGGCGGTGGGAGCGTGCTGGAGGCCAGCATCCGATAGAGCGTCGTGCGGTCGACGCCCAGGTCACACGCCACGGCAGCCTTGGCTACACCAGTGCTGATCAGCCGCCGTGCTTCGATGAGCTGGTCGTCCGTCAGTTTCCGGGCTCGTCTCTCGGTTGACGTCGCCGATCGCCTCGAGCTGTCGATCGAGGTTCTGATCGGACGAGCTCACTCGAACGTAAGCGACGGTCTGCATCTTGTATTGCACCACTCCTAGACTCTCGCGCACTTCTGCCGCAAAAGGCCGAGCAGGCACCCGAGAACCACGCGAAACCGCCCGACGGTCGTCTGTTGCGCTGGGGTATGCCCCAGCGCTACATAGCTGCACATGCTGAGCGAGTCAAAGATTCGAGAGGTTCGACGACTGATCGCAGCGCAACCTGCGACGAAACCGACCCCGCCTTGACAACCGTAGGGTTTACCGCGGACCCTCCTCGGCATCCCTAGTTCACCCGTCCCATGGGACCCGATCAGCGACCTATGAGCTTGGTGACCGCAGCGAGGATTTGCGAGAACGTCGATACCGGGATGGCTTCGTCGTGGCGGTCATCGATAGCACGTGGTCCGAAGGCACGGTCCACGAACTCCAGCCGAGCGGTGTCGGACTCGGACTTGTCGACGTTCGCCAGGAACGGACCGAACGCCCGAAGCTCCAACTCCGTGCGCTTGCTATCTTGCCCAGACGACACGAACCGTGACCCGAGCCGGATCGCTACGGTGGCGGCGGATGCAGCCAAAGCCCCAATGGCGGCGCGGACGGCGAACGTTGCCCACAGCGCCTCGCCGGCGCCCTCTTTCACAGGCTGGGTCAGCAGCAGGATCAGTGGTACCGCCGCTGTGCACAGCAGCACGAACCCGAGACCGTAGAGGCATAGTCCGACAACACGAGTGGTGAGCGCCTCCCGTGAGAAACTATGTGCAAGGGTGTTCGCTGCCGCCGCTGCAGTAAGAGTCTCGTACTCCTTGTTTGTCTCCCGCAGTCGTTGAAGCGTGCCGTCGGCTTCCTGGAGTTTTTGCTCAATTGCCGCCTTGAATGGGGCGAAGTCCTCATCGAACCGCTCCCCTTGCGCTTGCTGCCACGCCGTGTAGTTCTTCGTGTTTGTCGACTCAAGTTCGTTGATTCGTTTGGTGCCGTTGTCGACGACTGTGTCAACGCGCGCCTCGTACCCGTCAACGGTTTCGCCGGCACTGCTCGCCGTGTTCTGCAACGATTCCAACGCCGTAGAGACCACCGTAAACCGCTGCTCCGCCTCCTCGCCGAGCTCCTCCAGCCGTTCGCCGAGCGCAGTTCGTTTCTCGTGTAGGAGGGCGATGTCCACGTC
>NZ_LR732921.1 GCF_902506065.1 Arthrobacter sp. 9V | reverse complement strand
GTGTACAGCGAAGCGGCGGCGCACGACACGTCGAACGAGACGGACTCCCCGGCGGCGAGCCCCGTGACGGTGCGGCCGGTGTCGTCGGTGAGCGCCGAGACCCCGATGGGCAGGACGTCCACGGGGGCGTCCCGGTAGCCGTGCACGTCGGAGGCCGAGACGGGGCGGGTGTCCGACGCCCAGCCCTGCGGTTCGTCGGACAGTGTGAACTCGATCCGCGACGCGGCCACGACCACGCTGTGCGGGATGGTGACCGAGGTCCAGGGCGAGCCGTCGACCGTCACCGACGCCACGTACGCGCCTGCGGAGCCGGCGGCGATCTCGATGACCGTCTCCGTTCCTCTCCCCACCGGCACGGCCAGCCCGCCGCTGGCGCGTCGGTCAGGATCCGGCGGCGTGGGCCCAGGCTGTCGCAGCACGGTCCTGCGGACCGACGGCGGCACGAGCACGTAGGTGCCGGTCGACGGCGCCAGCGGGTACAGGCCGATGGTGGCGAAGACGTACCAGGCGCTCATCTCGCCGTTGTCCTCGTCGCCGGGGTAGCCCTGGCCGAGGTCGGACCCGACGAACAGCCGCTCGAGCGATTCGCGGACGATGCGGTGCGCGTCGTCGTGGCGCCCGGTGAACATCGGGAAGAAGGGGATGTGGTGCGCGGGCTGGTTCGACAGCCCGAGCATGCCCATCCGCACGTCGCGGGCCTCGGTCATCTCGTGGATCGGGAACCCGTACGACCCCGAGCGTGCGAGGGCGCCGGTCTCGGGGGCCGCGAAGAAGGCGTCGAGGGCGGCGTCGAAGCGCTCCGGCCCGCCGTGCAGGTCGACGATGCCGGCGCCGTCGTGCGGCGCCGTGAACGCGGTACCCCACGCGTTCGTCTCGGTGTAGTCGTCGCCCCAGTCGCGCGGGTCGAACTCGGTTCCCACGCGCCACGAGCCGTCCGGGTCGCGGCCGATGAAGAACCCGCGCTCGGAGTCGAAGACGTGCCGGTACTGCAGGGACCGGCGGGCGAACCACTCGGCCTCGGCCTCGTACCGGGACAGGTCGGCGGGCGTCCGCGCACGCGATGCGAGCAGGCCCGCCATGACGGCCAGACCCCAGTCGTTGATGGCCGCGTCCAGGG
>NZ_LR733067.1 GCF_902506065.1 Arthrobacter sp. 9V | reverse complement strand
GATCGCTCAGTGTCTCGTGGGCTCGGAGATGTGGTATAAGAGACAGGTCGCAGACCGCGCGGACGTCAGGAAGGTACGACTCCGGCGGGATGACCACGCCGCCCTCACCCTGGATCGGCTCGAGCAGCACGGCGACGACGGTCTCGTCCATCGCCTCGCGCAGCGCCGCAGCGTCGCCGTACGGCACCGTGCGGAAGCCGGGCGTGAACGGCCCGAAGTCGTCGTGGGCCGAGGGGTCGTCGGAGAACGAGATGATCGTCGTGGTGCGCCCGTGGAAGTTGCCGGACGCGACGATGATCGTCGCCCGCTCGGCCGGCACGCCCTTGACGCGGTAGCCCCAGGCGCGGGACACCTTGATCGCGGACTCGACGGCCTCGGCACCGGTGTTCATCGGCAGGACCATCTCGGTCTCCGTCAACGCCGCCAGTGCTGCCGCGAACGGCCCGAGCTGGTCGTTCACGAACGCGCGGCTGGTCAGCGTCACGCGGTCGAGCTGCGCCCGCGCGGCGTCGAGCAGTCGCGGGTTGCCGTGGCCGAAGTTCACCGCCGAGTACGCGGCCAGGCCGTCCAGGTACCGCTTGCCGTCGAACGTCTTGAGCGTGTAGCTCGTGTAGTACTTGAACGCGCCGAGGAACGTCTGGAACCGGAACTTCTTCGAGTACGCCAGGTCGTTGAGTCGCTGGATGAAGTCCAGCGAGTACATGTCGATCGTGGCTTGTTCGTAGTACTCGTTCTCGACCAGGTAGTCGAGCCGCTCCTTCAGGTTGTGGAAGAAGACGGTGTTCTGGTTGACGTGCTGCAGGAAGAACTGCTTGGCGGCCTCACGATCCTTGTCGAACTGGATGTTCCCGTCCGCGTCGTAGAGGTTGAGCATCGCGTTGAGGGAGTGGTAGTCCATCCCCGTCTGCGGCGACGTCAGATCGACGTCTGCAACTGCTGCGTCCAAAATGCATCCAATCCTGAGTTGACCGCCGACACGTCGTCAGGGGTCCCGAAGAGTTCGAATCTGTAGAGAAGGGGGACGTTGCACTTCTGTGCGATGACGTCCCCTGCGAGGCCGTACGCCTCGCCGAAGTTCGTGTTGCCACCCACCACGACGCCGCGGATGAGCGAGCGGTTGTGGGCGTCGTTGAGGAACTTGATGACCTGCTTGGGCACTGCCCCG
>NZ_LR733006.1 GCF_902506065.1 Arthrobacter sp. 9V | reverse complement strand
AGTTCGACCCGCTCGAGATGCTCGAGGTCCAGCTGGCCAACACCACGGCGCCGTTCATCCTGATCTCGAAGCTCCGCCCCGCGATGGCCGCGAGCACGGGACGCCGCACCTACGTGGTGAACGTCAGCGCCATGGAAGGGGTGTTCGGCCGCGCCTACAAGGGGCCGGGACACCCGCACACGAACATGGCGAAGGCCGCCGTGAACATGCTCACCCGCACGAGTGCGCAGGAGATGTTCGAGACGGACAACATCCTGATGACGAGCGTCGACACCGGGTGGATCACCGACGAACGGCCGCACCCCACGAAGGTCCGGCTCGCCGAAGAGGGCTTCCACGCGCCGCTCGACCTGGTCGACGGGGCAGCCCGTGTCTACGACCCGATCGTCCGGGGCGAAGCGGGCGAGGACGTGTTCGGCGTCTTCTTGAAGGACTACGCGCCGAGTTCGTGGTGACGAACAGTGTCCCGGGGCGGGACCGTCAGCGCTTCGACGGGCCGTCTCCGGCGGCAGCACCTCCCCGAAACGGACCGGAAAGTCGCGCCACACGTCGTCGTCGCGTGGCTGCTTCGACGCCGATAAGTGGTGTTCGGCTTATTCGCGGATGCCAGTGGTGGCACGGATCGCCGATCGCAGTATCGACGGGTGTTCCACGGGTATCGGGAATCCGTTCCACGGCCGCGCGAGCATGGACCACGACCACCCCAAAGCTGGGTCTCGCTTGCCCGATCAATCTAGGGCCGTTCTAGGCTCGTCCTTTCAATAGCGGGCCTCACGCTCGCTCCAGCTGCTGTTCAAGGGCGTCGATCACTGTCGGGAGGGCTGGCATCTTGAAGCCCTCGGGCAGCAGGCCAAGCCGGTGAACTCTCAGGTCAATATCCTCTGCCCGGCCGTCCTCGTGGCGTCGGTACTCCTCGACGTCGAGCAACCCGAACCACTCAAGCGTCTTGCGCGCCGATGAAAAGGCGTCACGATGAATCCCGTAGCGCAGGAGTCTTGTGGCGCTGGGCATGACGAGGCGTTGCTCTTCCTGGAGCCCTCCGACGCCGCAAGCAATCATCAACACGAGCGCAATTTCGGAGTCTTCGAGCACATGCAGCCAACCAGCGCTCAGGAACCCATCCGGGAGCGCGAAGACCGGTTCCCGCTTTGGCACTTTGTACTCCTCATGGCCTCGCACCACGTCGTACCCCACTTCGTTGAGGAGCGTGAAATCGTGGAGCGCAGTCGCATCAGCTGACGTCTCCACGAGCCCCGCGACTGCAAGAGAATGGACCGCATTGCGAACGCTTCGGGCCCGCTTCTCGCGCGCTCGAACCAGAAC
>NZ_LR733068.1 GCF_902506065.1 Arthrobacter sp. 9V | reverse complement strand
CCCCGGGAAGGCGGACAACGGCCGCGAGGGCTGGGTCCTGTGGAGCGAGCCGGACGGCGGCGACGTGTACGAGTCCGACGGCACCACCGTGGTCGGGCAGTGGACGGCGGGGGTCGCCGACGAGGTCCCGCTCGATCAGCGGTACATCGACGAGCAGGAGTCCGTGCAGACCGCGACCCCGTCGCCCAGCGCGCCGCGCTGAACCGGGCGAGGAGCGCGTTGCGGACCGGAGCGACCGACTGGGGGGCGTTCCGGTCCGCAACGCAGAACGGGACGGACCGGAGGCCCGTGGCCGTGTCCGCCACGGGCCTCCAGTCCGGTGGTCCCACGTCGTCAGGCGCGTGGCGACGGCCGGCCGACCACTCGCGTCAGTCGGCGCGCGGTTCCGCGGGGACTGCGCCGGTGGCGGCGTGCGCGGGGTCGGCGGCCTCGGTCGAGGGCTCGTCGGTGCCGCGGACCCGGCCGATGACGTCCATCACGTGGTAGACGACGATCGCGGCGATCGTGCCGACGATGATGCCGCCGAAGCTCGCCTGACCGAAGCGGAACGTGAAGTCCGCGATGCCGATGATCAGGGCGATGCCGGCGGTCAGCTGGTTCTTCGGCTTCGAGAAGTCGACGCGGTTCTCGACCCAGATCCGGATGCCGATGATGCCGATCAGACCGTAGAGGGCGGTGGTGGCGCCGCCGAGCACGCCGGCGGGCACCGAGGAGATGACCGCGCCGATCCTCGGCGACAGACCGAGCAGGACGGCCGCGATCGCGGCGACCCAGTAGGCGGCGGTCGAGAAGACGCGGGTGGCGGCCATGACGCCGATGTTCTCGCCGTAGGTGGTGGTGGCGGAGCCGCCGCCGATGCCGGCCAGCACGGTCGAGATGCCGTCGGCGAAGAGCGCGCGACCGGTGAGCGGCGTGAGGTCACGGCCGGTCAGCTGCCCGACGCCCTTGACGTGGCCGACGTTCTCGGCGACCAGCGCCAGGACGACCGGCACGAACGCCAGGTAGATCGGGAGCTGCGACGGGTCGAACGCGGGAGCGGTGAAGTCCGGCAGACCGATCCACGCCTTGTCACCGACCTTCGAGAAGTCGACCTGACCGCCGATGAG
>NZ_LR733007.1 GCF_902506065.1 Arthrobacter sp. 9V | reverse complement strand
GCCGAGAACAGCGTCGGCCAGGCTGCCGCCATCTCGGTGGTCCTCTTCCTGATCATCGTCGTCATCACCCTCGTCCAGCGAGCCGTCCTGCGCCAGAGGAGCGAAAGTTGAGCACCATCCGACCCACCCGCAAGCGACTCTCGAAGGCCGGCTCCTACGCCATCCTCATCGTGATGTCGGCGGTCATGTTCTCGCCGATCTACTACCTGCTGATCGGCAGCTTCAAGCCGAGCTCCGAGGTCCTCGACGGCTTCACCGGCTTCCTCCCCATCCACCTGTCGCTCCAGAACTACCTCGGGGTCTTCAAGGCCCTCGACTCGGACGCGACGGGGTACTTCTGGCGGTTCATGGGCAACTCCGTCGCCATCTCGCTGGTCATCGTGCTCGGCGGGCTCGTCGTGAACTCGATGGCGGGCTACTCCTTCGCGCGCCTGCAGTGGCGCGGCAAGAACGCGGTGTTCGTCATCGTCGTCCTGCTGATCATCGTGCCGTTCGAGTCCGTCGCGGTCCCGCTGCTGTTCCTGCTGAACGGCCAGCGCGACACCCTGTTCGTGCAGATGATCCCGTTCGTGGCGAACGCGTTCTCGATCTTCTTGTTCTACACGTTCTTCCTCAACCTGCCGAAGAGCATCGAGGAGGCCGCGCGCCTGGACGGTCTCGGGGCATTCGGCACGTTCGCCCGGGTCGTCGTCCCGAACGCCAGACCGGTCTTCGCGACCGTGGCCATCCTCACGTTCCTCAGCTCGTGGGGGTCGTACCTCTGGCCGTCGATCGTGACGTCCGATCCGACCGCCCGCCCGCTCCCGCTCGAGATGAGCGTGTTCTCCGGCCAGACGCCGGTCGACTGGGGACAGACGTTCGCCTTCGGGACCCTGCTGGTGCTGCCGGTCCTGATCGTCTTCCTCGCGTTCCAGCGGTTCTTCATCCAGAGTGTCGCCGGTTCGGCCGTCAAGGGATGACGCTCGCCTGCTCGAGTCGAGGTGGAACCGGTCGGTCGCAGACGCCCCTTCCGAGCTGAACCTCGACGGGGGTGCCAGCA
>NZ_LR733069.1 GCF_902506065.1 Arthrobacter sp. 9V | reverse complement strand
CTCACGCAGGTCGGAGATCGCGGGCTTCTTGTCGGCACGCTGCTCGGGCCCACGGTTCAGCTGCGACAGGGCGATGACGGGGACCTGGAGCTCCTTGGCCATCAGCTTCAGGGCACGCGAGAACTCGGAGACCTCTTGCTGGCGGCTCTCGACCTTCTTGCCGGACGTCATCAGCTGCAGGTAGTCGATGACCACGAGCTTCAGGTTGTGCTGCTGCTTGAGTCGACGGCACTTGGCGCGGATCTCGACGAGCGTCATGTTGGGGGAGTCGTCGATGAAGAACGGGGCGTCGTTGATGCGACCGCGGGTCTGCGCGATGGTGGTCCAGTCGCGGGAGTCCACGGTGCCCTTGCGCATGTTCTGCAGCGGCACGCTGGTCTCGGCGGAGAGCAGACGCATGGCGATCTCGGCGCGGCCCATCTCGAGCGAGAAGAACGCGGCGGTCTGGTCGTGCTTGATCGCGGCGGCGCGGCACAGGTCGAGCGCGAGCGTCGACTTGCCCAGCGCAGGGCGGGCGGCGACGATGATGAGCTGTCCGGGGTGGAAGCCGTTGGTCAGGCCGTCGAGCTGCGCGAACCCGGTCGGCACGCCGGTCATCTGGCCGTCGCGGCCCTTGGCGGCCTCGATCTCGTCGAGGGCGGCGGAGATGGCGTCGGTCAGCGGGACGTAGTCCTCGGTCTGCACACCACCGGCGACGTTGTAGACCTCGGCCTGGGCGCTGTTGACGAGGTCGGTGACCTCACCTTCCGACGCGTAGCCCATCTGGACGATGCGGGTGCCGGCGTCGACCAGCCGACGGAGCACGGCCTTCTCGGCGACGATGCCGGCGTAGTAGCCGGCGTTCGCGGCGGTCGGCACCATGCTCGTGACGCTGTGCAGGTACTCGGCCCCGCCGGCACGGGACAGCAGGCCGGTCTTGGTCAGCTCGTCGGTGACGGCGATGACGTCGGTGGGTTCACCGTGCGAGTAGAGCGACAGGATCGCGTCGAAGATGACCTCGTGCTTGGGGACGTAGAAGTCCACGCCGCGTGCGGTCTCAATGACGTCGGCGACGGCGTCCTTCGACAGGAGCATGCCGCCGATGGTCGACTGCTCCGCGAGCATGTCGTGCGGCGGGGTGCGTTCCATGCCGCGCTCCGCGTAGTCCTGCGGTGCGGGCTCAAGATGTGCGATCGACACACGCTCTCCTCTGTTGACGACACGGACCGGAACCGGCGGGACAGCACCCACCGGCCGGAACCCGCACCCCTGTTTCTACCCCCGGCGACCGACATCCCCGAGTCGCTGGCCCAAGGTACGGCCCGAGAGTTATCCCCAACAAACGGACCTGTGGATAACTCTGTGGAGAGGCTGCGGAACACGCCGGACTGCTGTGTGGACAACTGTGGAGGAGCCTGTGGAAAAAGGCCCGTACGAACACACTTTCGACCGCTTGACCTGGTCTTTTGTGTTGCACACGGTGTGTGGAAAAGTGGGGTTCAACTACCCCTTGAAGGTTCCGATTTGACACGTTTCCACTGTGTAAAACGACTTGACAAGCACCCCTCCTGTGGGAAGATTTCTCGGCCCGCTCCCAGCCAACGTGACCCCGTCTGAACCGTAACCAGCCAGGCCGAGTCGAGCCGCGCCTCCAGTCTGGCGACCGTCTCGGCGACAGCCGTACGACAAGCCGCGCGACCGCCCCGGGAACACAACGACGGGCGGGCCTCCCGGAGGAGACCCGCCCGTCGTGGAGCGGAACGTCAGTGCTACTTGGCAGCGACGACCTGGAGCGAGATCACGGCAGTGATGTCCTCGCGCAGGCGCACGGTGGCCTCGTGGTCACCGACGGTCTTGATGGTCGCGGGGACCTCGACCTTGCGCTTGTCGAGCGAGCCGACGCCCTGCGCCTGGACGGCGTCAGCGACGTCGCCCGGACGGACGGAGCCGAACAGACGACCGTCCTTGCCGGCCTTGACCGACAGGGTGATGGTCGCGTTCTCGAGCTTCATCTTGAGGTCCTGTGCCTCTTCGATGGTGGCGAGCTCGCGCGCGGTACGCGCGGCACGGATCGACTCGACCTGCTTCTCGCCGCCCTTGGACCACGCGACAGCGAAGCCCTGGGGATGAGGTAGTTGCGGGCGTAGCCGTTCTTGACGTCGACGACGTCACCAGCGGAACCGAGGCCGGAGACCTCGTGGGTGAGGATGAGCTTCGACATGTGTCGACCTCCGATCAGCGGCCGGAGCCGGCGTAGGGG
>NZ_LR733004.1 GCF_902506065.1 Arthrobacter sp. 9V | reverse complement strand
GTGCAGCGGTTCGCTGCGCGGGTGCCACTCGGCGCCGGACACGACCGACTTCTCGGCCTTGCGCACGGCGGCGCGGAAGAGTCCGGCGATGAGCACGGCGTCGTCCACCACCGGGGTCGCGTCGCAGACCCGAAGCTCGAGCGTCGGCGCGTGTGACGACGGCCGGACGTCGAAGTAGGCCATCTTCTTGTCGGCGATCACGCCCGAGGCGATCAGGTCGTCGAGCACCCGGTCGTACTCGGCGGCGTCCTACACCGGGCCGAAGCTGCCGGCCGACGGCCACCGCTGCCCGATGATGCTCCGGAACGAGGCGTACCCGGTGTCCTGCCCGTTCCAGAACGGACTCGACGCGCTCAGGGCCAGCAGCACCGGGAGCACCGGCGCCACCCGCTGGGCGATCAGCACCGCCAGGTCGCGGTCGCTCACCCCGACGTGCACCTGCAGGCCGCAGATGAGCTGCTCGTCGACGAGCATCCGGTACTGCTCCTGCATCCGGCCGTACCGCCCGCCGGCGCTCAGCTCGAAGTCGGCGTACTCCGACCTCGGCGCGGTGCCGACGGCGGCGATCGTGACCCCGGCCGGGGCGATCGCGGCACTGAGCTCGCTGCGCAGGTCGACGATCACCCGCCGCAGGTCGTCGAGGGTCCGCACCACCGGGGTGTTCGTCTCGATCGTCGTGCGCTGCAGCTCCGCGCCGAAACGGTCGGTGGGCAGCTTGGGCAGAAGGCGGGGGGCCTTCGCGGAAAGTCGGCCGGACTCGAGGTCGATGAGGTGCAGCTCTTCCTCGGCGCCGAGCGTCAGCTCTGCACTCATGGCTGGAACCTACGCGAGACGCCCGTGCCGTGTCTGCCGCGGCACTCCCCCGACTCACACTCGTAACACGCCCGCGGGGTGCGGTCACGGCACCGTGCGACACTCACTCCGTGACCCAGACCAGGACCGGCCCCCGACCCGAACACCGGGCACCGGTCGCCGCGGCGGTGCTGGTCAACCTGGCGCTCAGCCTGTTCCTGCCCGACGAGGTGCTGTTCTTCCCGTCGTGGG
>NZ_LR733005.1 GCF_902506065.1 Arthrobacter sp. 9V | reverse complement strand
CTCCTGGACGGCACCGAGATCCTGGCGGACGGTGCGCGGCGCGCGCTGCGCACCAAGACCGGGATCGACGCGGCCGCGGTCCGCCACCTGGCGCAGATCGGCGCGTTCGACGGACCCGACCGCGACCCGCCGAGCGCCGCGATCAGCATCGCGTTCCTGGCGGTCGTCGAGCCGGGCACGGACTCGGCGGCGACGTGGCACGCCGCCGCGGTCCGCCCCCTCGCGCTGCCCTTCGACCACGACCGGATCGTCGACGCCGCGCTGGAGCACGTGCGACTGCGGTGCTGGTCGGACGTTCCCCTCACACGTGCGCTCCTCGGATCGCCCTTCACCACGGCGGACGCCCGTCGGCTGCTCACCGCGCTGACCGGCGCGAGCCCGGACCCGGGCAACCTGAACCGAATGCTCCGGACGAACCCGGTGCTCAGCCGTGTCGACGCCCCCGCCGCGGCCGGTCCCCGCGGGGGTCGTCCCCCGGCAGCCTGGACGTGGAGCGCCTGAGCACGGTTGGGTGGAGGCATGTCCTCCTCCCTGTCCGGTGACGACTCCCTGCAGCTGCCCGAGTTCGACGCTCCCCCGGCATCACCCCTCGACCTGGCCCGACAGTGGCTCGAGGCCGCCGACGAGCGCGACGTCTCCGAGCCGAGGTCGATGACCCTCGCCACCGCCGGCGCCGACGGTCGGGTGAGCGCCCGGACGGTGGACGTGAAGCGCCTGGACGACCGAGGGCTGGTGTTCGGCACCTCGACCCTGAGCCCGAAGGGACGCCAGCTCGCCGAGAACCCGCACGCAGCGCTGCAGGTCTACTGGCGCGAGACCATGCAGCAGCTGCGGTTCGAGGGCCGGGCGGTGCAGCTCTCCGACGACGAGTCCGACGCGCTGTTCGCCGACCGCTCCCCGAAGTCCCGCGCGGCGACCGCGATCGCCGACCAGTCCGACGTGCTCGAACCGCGGACCCTGCAGGACCTGATCGACGACGCGAACGACCTGCTCGACGAGACCGACGACGCCGTGCCGCGGCCGGCCGGCTGGGTGGCTTGGCGACTCGAACCCGACGTCGTCGAGTTCTGGCACGGCAGCCGTGACCGGATGCACCGCCGGCTGCAGTACGTCCTCGCCGACGCTGCGTGGTCGGCCACCCGCCTGCAGCCCTGACGTCTCGCGCATCGCGAGCGCCGGCGCCCCCTACCGCCCGATCGGGTTCGGCATCGCGCCCGCCCGGATGAGCGACGACGACTGGTCGGCCAGGTCCACCATCGACAGGGTGTTCCGCAGCTGCAACCGGTTCAGGCACGAGTGCTCGAACGTCGGCACCCGCAGGTCCAGGGGTCGACGGCGGTCCGGGTGTGCGGCGGCGTGCGCGTCGATGCACTCCCC
>NZ_LR733049.1 GCF_902506065.1 Arthrobacter sp. 9V | reverse complement strand
CGATGCGGGTGAGTTCCTGCAGTGCGGTCACCGTGTCGGGCTTCGAGAGGACACGAAGTGCCTCTCCGTCGTCCGTGACCGACAGGTACACGCGACCGCCGCGTTCCTCGATCTCGATGTCACCATCGAGATCACAGATGTCGAGGAGTTCCTCGATGTAGTCCGCTGCGATGTCCGCTTCGTCGCGGACGTCTTCGGTCTCGGTGTCCGTCGTCTCGACGGCGGCCGCGGTGTCCTGCTCGGTCACTTACTTCTTCCCGTTCTTCTTCTGGCGCTGCTTGCCGACCGGCTGCTGACGCTGGGTGGTGACGCGCACGGGCTCGATCTCCGTCGCGCCGACGCCGGCGCCGGCCTCGGCGAGGACCGGAGTGGCGGTCCCGCGACGCTGGGCCTTCTTGGCCAGGCGGGCTTCACGAGCCAGAGCAGCTTCGGAACCCGGGGTCGGCATGCTGCGGATGACGAAGTACTGCTGCGCCATCGTCCAGAGGTTCGAGGCGAGCCAGTAGAACATGACGCCCAGGGGGAAGCTGAGGCCCGAGATCACGAAGACCAGCGGGAGGATGTACAGCATCATCTTCTGCTGGCGGTACATCGGAGACTCCTTGGTCTCCGGCGACATGTTCTTGGCGACGAGCTGCAGCTGCGTGATGAACTGCGACGCGGTCATGACGACGATCATGAAGCCGGCGATCGCGCGGACCTCCCAGCCGGAGGCGTTCGTGAACGTCTCGTGCAGGGGAGCGCCGAACAGCGCCGCGTTGCCGAACGAGGCCGCGAGGTCGTTCGTCAGCAGGCCGATGCCGGTCTTGTTGATCTGCGCTTCGTGCAGCACTGAGTACAGCGAGAAGAAGATCGGCATCTGCAGCAGCAGCGGCAGGCAGGAGCTGAGCGGGTTGGTCCCGGTCTCCTTGTAGAGCGCCATCGTCTCGCGGCTCATGGCCTCGCGCGAGAACTGGTCCTTCTTGCCCTTGTACTTGTCCTGGATCTTCTTCAGCTGCGGCGCGACCTCGAGCATGCGACGCTGCGACTTGATCTGCCGGACGAAGATCGGGATCAACGCGGCGCGGACGACGAACGTCAGGAAGATGATCGAGAGCACCCACGTGATGCCCGCGCTCGGGTCCATCCCGATGCTCTCGAAGATCCAGTAGAAGCCGACGAGGATGGCCGAGACCACCCATTTGAGCGGCCAGAGGATCGTTCCGATGATGTCCATGGGGACGGCTACGCCTTTCGAGTGCGCTGGGGGAGCAGGACCGGCCGGGCCGTTCCGACCGCGGGGTGCGGCTGCTGCGGGATCGGCGCGAGGACGAACCCGAACCGGTTGACGACGAACGGGTGACGACGTTCCTTGACGTCGTCGATGCCGCCGGCAGCCCAGGGGTTGCAGCGGGCGATGCGCCAGGCGCCCATGGCGGATCCGCGCACGACGCCGTACTGCTGGAT
>NZ_LR732991.1 GCF_902506065.1 Arthrobacter sp. 9V | reverse complement strand
CGTCGGGCACCGGCGACTCGCTCGTCCTGGTGCGCAAGCAGGCCGACGGCGTCTACTCCGGCCGGACGACCTCGGTCGCGCTCACGCCGCTGCGCAAGGGCCCCGTCGCCGGACAGCCCGCCACCGGGGCGTCGGTGCGGTTCACCGCCGCGACCGACGACGGCCGCAGTGTGTTCGTGACGCGGGGCGACGAGGGGAAGATCACCCAGATCGACACCGCCGGTGCGACGCCGTCCGTGCTCCGCACCATCACGCTGCCCACGGCGCTCGCCGGGGGTGGGTACATGACGACGGTCGACTCGACGATGAGCCCGTACGACCTCAGCGGTCGCTGATCGTTCGTCGATCGACAACCGGCCGCCGACCGCCCCACGGGGTGGTCGGCGGCTAGGGTCCTGGTGTGATCGTCTGGTTGAACGGAACACACGGGGCGGGCAAGACGACGACGAGCCGACTGCTCCAGCCGCTGCTGCCCGGCTCGCGGGTCCTCGATGCCGAGAAGGTCGGCGAGGTGCTGATGGACGTCACGCCGGGGCTGCCGGCCAGTGACAACTTCCAGCACTGGGACCCGTGGCGGCCGCTCGTGGTCGAGACCGCCCGCCGGGTGCACGACTACGTGGGCGGACCGCTCATCATGCCGATGACGGTCCTGGTCGAGGCCTACTGGCGCGAGATCGCCGCGGGACTCGCCGCCCACGGCATCCCGGTCCGGCACTTCGTGCTGCACGTCGACGAGCCGACGCTCCGCGACCGGATCCAGCACGACCCGATCGTGGGCCCGTCGACGTTCCGGTTCGCGTACGTCGACGCCTACGCCGAAGCGGCGCGCGGCTGGCTGCACGCCGAGGCCGAGGTCATCGACGCGACCGACACCCCGGCCAGCGAGGTCGCCCGCGCCGTCGCGGACGCGGTGACGTCAGAGCGCTGACCGGCGGTGACGTCAGAGCGCTGACAGCACGAGCTCCCGGATGCCGGGGCGCTCCGGCTGCCCGTGGTCGACCAGCACCGCCCGCATCCCGGCCGCCCTGGCACCGACCACGTCGCGCTCGGGGTCGTCGCCCACGAAGAGACAGTCCGCCGGGTCC
>NZ_LR733050.1 GCF_902506065.1 Arthrobacter sp. 9V | reverse complement strand
GACTCCAGGCGAGCGAGTGGCCACCCGAGCCGGTCGGCGACGGCCAGCGGCACCGCCTGGGCGCGGTCGCGCAGGGCGTGTCCGGCGGTGGTCAGCGAGACCTCGAGCTGGCGTTCGTCGGCGGCACTGCGCGTGCGGCGGACGTAGCCGGAGGCCTCCAGTCGCTTGAGCAGTGGGCTCAGCGTCGCGGAGTCGAGTCGCGGCTCGCCGGCGATCTCGCGCACCGACCGCGGGTCCCGTTCCCACAGGGCGAGCATCACGAGGTACTGCGGGTGGGTCAGGCCCATCGGTTCGGGCAGGTCGCGGTACAGCCCGATGACGCTGCGGCTCGTCGCCGCCAACGCGAAGCAGAGCTGCCGGTCGAGCGCGAGCGGGTCCGGTGCGGTCTGGGTCATGCGCCCAGGGTACTTCGTTCGTGCACGAAGTGGTCTGAGGCGCGGTGGTGGCGCGTCCATGCAGGGACAGGTATCGACAGAACACCAGTCGATCGACGCGTGTTCTGTCGCGCGTTGCGGACGCATCAGGTGCGGACGCATGCGTCGGGGCGGTGGGCGCAACGGCCTGGAGGTCCGGTGCCGGTCTCGTGGACCGGCACCGGGCCTCCAGGGTGGTTGCGCTGGTGCGTCGACTACGCGCGGTGCGCGGGCGGGTGCCCCGAGTCGTGCGTCGTCGCGTCCGGCTCCACGGGGAGTGCGTGGGTGCCGGTGTGCGTGCCCTCGTGCCCGGCGACCGGGTGGGAGCGCTCGAGCTTCGCGCCCTCCACGTCGACGTCCGGCACGATGCGGTCGAGCCACTTCGGGAACCACCAGGCGCTCTTGCCGAGCAGGTGCATCGCCGACGGGATGAGCAGCATGCGGACGACGAAGGCGTCGATCAGCACACCGAACGCCAGCCCGAAGCCGATCGGCTTGATGGTGGACGAGTCCGAGAAGATGAAGCCCGCGAACACCGAGATCATGATGATCGCCGCTGCCGTGACCACCGCGCGACCCGCGTGCAG
>NZ_LR732992.1 GCF_902506065.1 Arthrobacter sp. 9V | reverse complement strand
CTCCGCCCTGGCCCTCGGTGCGCTCGCCGCCTGCTCGTCGCCCGGTCGGCGCGCGACCAGCCGATCGGGTGCACGGACCGTGAGCTACTGGTTGTGGGACGCGAACCAGCAACCCGCCTACCAGGCCGTCGCCGACGCCTTCCACCGCGCGAACCCGGACATCACCGTGAAGATCACCCAGCTCGGGTGGAACGACTACTGGACCAAGCTCACCGCGGGGTTCATCGCCGGCACCGCGCCCGACGTCTTCACCGACCACCTGACGAAGTTCCCGCAGTACGCCGACCTCGACGTGCTCTACAAGCTCGACGAGCTCGACGCGACCAAGGGCATCCGCGACGACGACTACCAGTCCGGGCTCGCCGAACTGTGGAAGGGTCAGGACGGCCACCGCTACGGGTCCCCGAAGGACTGGGACACCGTCGCGATGTTCTACGACAAGAAGGCGATGGCGAAGGCCGGGGTCTCCGCGGAGGAACTCGGGTCGCTCGAGTGGAACCCGGACGACGGCGGCACGTTCGAGCGGATGCTCGCCCGGCTGACGGTGGACTCCAAGGGTCGACGCGGCGACGAGGACGGCTTCGACAAGGACGACGTCGCCGTCTACGGCATCTCGTCGAACGGGTCGGGCGGCGACGGCTTCGGACAGACCCAGTGGTCGCCGTTCACCGGGTCGGTCGACTGGTTCTACACGAACGAGAACCCCTGGGGTGACAAGTTCCGCTACGACGAGCGGGTCGTGCAGGACACCCTCGCCTGGTACTACCGGCTGGCCGAGAAGGGCTACATGGCGAAGTACGGGGTGTTCTCCACCACGACCGGGCCCGAGGTCCAGCTCGGCGCTGGCAAATGCGCGCTGTCGTTCAACGGCTCGTGGATGATCGGCTCGTACCTCGGCATGGACGACCTCGACGTCGCCGTCGCCCCGACCCCGATCGGTCCGGCGGGACACCGCGCGTCGATGTTCAACGGGCTCGGCGACTCGATCACGAAGCAGGCGAAGGACCCCGAGGCCGCGGCTAAGTGGGTGGCGTTCCTGGGC
>NZ_LR733051.1 GCF_902506065.1 Arthrobacter sp. 9V | reverse complement strand
TAGAGCAGCTCGGTCAGCCCGTGGTTGCCGGGGTTGAAGATCGACGTCCCGAGCACCTGTTCGCGGACCCCGGGGATCACGAGCGAGAGCCCGGTGGCCAGGAGCACGAGCGTCGGCGTGACGAGGATGTACAGCGCCGCGAAGGTCATCTCCTTGGCGCGGATCTTCTTGCCGAGGTACTCCGGGGTTCGGCCGACGAGCAGGCCGCCGATGAACACCGTGATGACGGCGAGCACGAGCATGCCGTACAGGCCGGAGCCGACGCCGCCGGGGGTGACCTCGCCGAGCATCATGTTGACGAGCGCCATCATCCCGCCGATCGGGGTGTAGCTGTCGTGCATCGCGTTGACGGCGCCGGTGGACGTCGAGGTGGTCGCGGTCGAGAAGAACGTCGAACCGAGGATGCCGAAGCGGCTCTCCTTGCCCTCCATCGCGGCCCCGGCGGCGTGTGTGGCGATCCCGCCGCCGCCGAGCTCGGCGATCGACATGACCGACAGCGAGACGAGGAAGATCGCGCTCATCACGGCGAGGATCGCGTAGCCCTGGCGGTCGTCCCCGACGAGCCGCCCGAACGTGCGCGGGAGCGAGAACGGGATGACGAGCATGAGGAAGATCTCGACGAGGTTCGTCCACGCCTGCGGGTTCTCGAACGGGTGCGCCGAGTTCGCGTTGAAGTAGCCGCCACCGTTCGTGCCGAGTTCCTTGATCGCCTCCTGCGAGGCGACGAACCCGCCGGGGATGTGCTGCGTGCCACCGATGAGCGTGGTGACGTCGGTGCCGCTCCCCCACGACTGGACGACCCCGCCGGCGACGAGCACGATCGCGAAGACGAACGCCCCGGGCAGCAGCAGCCGGCCCAGCCCGCGGACGATGTCCACCCACACGTTGCCGAGGGTGCCGGACTTGCGACGGGCGAACCCGCGCACCAGCGCCACGGCGACCGCCAGGCCGACGGCTGCGGACAGGAAGTTCTGCACCGCGAGGCCGGCCATCTGCACGGTGTAGCCGAGGGTGACCTCGGGCGAGTACGACTGCCAGTTCGTGTTCGACACGAACGACGCCGCGGTGTTGAACGCAAGCGAGGGTCCGACACCGGGCAGTCCGAGGTCGCCGGGCAGGACGACCTGGATGCGCTGCAGCAGGTAGACGAGCAGGAGCCCGGCGACGCTGAAGAGCAGCACCCCGCGCAGGTACACGGGCCAGGACTGCTCGGCGTCCGGATCGACGCCGATCAGCCGGTAGACCCCGCGCTCGACCCGGTTGTGCCGGACGGGTGTGAAGACCTTCGCCATCCAGTCGCCGAGCGGGCGGTACGCGACGACGAGCAGCAGGACGAGGGTGGCGACCTGGGCGATGCCCGCCCAGAGGTCCGCGGCGCCCACTAGAAGCGCTCCGGACGCACGAGCGCCCAGACGAGGTACACGACAGCGGCGATGCCGAGGACGGCGGCCGCGATGGTGATGCCGATCACAGCCGTTCCACCCCCTTGGCGATCAGTGCCACCACGCCGAACACGGCGAGGACACCGGCGACGACGAACACGTCGAACACGAGGGACTCCAGAAGGTCTGCGGTGTCCGCGCCGGGTGACGCGGACCGGCACCACTTGTGGTGCCGAACCGATGCTGGATCCTGCGCCGGGCCTCCAGTCCGCTCCTAACGGATCCCTGACGCCGCCCTGGCGGACGCATGCACGCTCCTAACGCCTGTGGAGAGCGCTCGATCCCGTGACGCGGATCCTGGTAGGGTTTCAGCATCACGATCGGCCCGCTCGCCTCACGGCTCGGGCCGATTTTCTTGTCTCGGGGGGGCGCATGGAGTACGTGAAACCGTGGCTCTCGATCGGTGAGCAGATCGGGAAGCTGGCTTCCAAGGGAGTCCGCATCGGTGATCGGGGCGCCGCGGGATCGGTACTGCGCGAAGTCGGCTACTACCGCCTCACCGGATACCTCTATCCCTTCCGTGAATCGTCATCGGTCACCGATGAGGTCGGCCGCCGACACGGCGAGGTCCACGACCGGTACCGAGCAGGGACGGAGTTCGCAGCAGCCGGACACCGGAGCGTTCACTGCACCTCGGCCCGACCCACCGGATGGCTCCAGCGCACACACGGCGTGGCTGCAGCGAGTGCGAGACCGACAGGATTCCTCTGACGAACAGTTCGTCGCACACTTCCGAACCGAGTACGACGACCGGATGCCCATCTGGGCACTCACCGAAATCCTCGAACTGGGACACCTCGCTCGGCTGTACGGCGGTCTCCGGAACGACGTCGCCACCCGGATCGCCCGAGAGTTCGGCGTCCCGACCAAGAAGACGATGCTGAGCTGGCTCGCCTCGGTCAACTACGTCCGGAACGTCGCAGCACACCATGCGCGTCTGTTCAACCGGAAGTTGGTCGTGGTCCCGAAACGGCCGAGGTCCGGTGCGGTACCGCTCCTCGCACATCTCTCGGGAACCGATGCCCCGAAGCAGTTCGGTGTCTACAACACCTTGGCGGTGATGGCCTACCTGCTCAGGTCGGTCCCGTCCGACCACGACTGGGCCGAGCGCGTGGCCGCTCTCCTCGGGGCCTTCCCGAGCAACGAACACCTCGATCTCTCGTCGATG
>NZ_LR733052.1 GCF_902506065.1 Arthrobacter sp. 9V | reverse complement strand
GTGTTCGTGCGCGCCTCGCGGTTCTCGACCACGAACGGCACCGGGGTGCTCTCGCCGCGCTCGAGCTCGATCGGGCCCTGGTCGACACCGACGAGCGTGCCGCCCTCGACGATCGTCGCGGTGACAGTCTTCTCGTCGACCCGCGCGTTGTTGAAGCGCTGCGTCGCGGTGAGGGAGTTCGCCCCGACTGAGAGCCCTTCGACGGTCATCGACCAGTTGCCGCTCGAGTTGACGTCGACGGTCTTGTTGCCGATCGTCACCGTGCCGTTCTGCGTTGCCGTACCCGACACCTCAGCGGTCCTCGCGATGTTGTTCACCTTCGTCACCTGCGCGGTCATGGCTCGGGTGCTCGGGAAAATCTCATCGTACGTCGCGAGTTCGTAACCTGTCTGGCCTTTCCCAAGCCATGCTGGCTCATTCGAGTACGGCCAGATACCGATCCGGGAAGAACCCTCCCAGAGGGTGCCGCCACTGAGGTTGATCTGCACCGCGTTGCCGCAAGATCCAACGGTGTAGTCGTGGGTGAAGCCCGACGGTGCCGGGACAATGCACGAGGATCCGATCTTGAGCTCGCCAGTACCCGTAGTGAATGTTGCAGTCGCAGCAGCCGCTTTCGCGGCGGCGAGCGATGAATGGGCTGTGGCGCTGAGATTGGATCCGACAGCCCACCAGGTCGAGTTAGATCTGGACTTCATCACGAACTTGCCGGAGGCGGTGGCCTGGGTCGAGATCGACCGGGGCTCGGGCGAAGCGATCGCCGTTGCTGCACCGAATGACAGGCCGGACACGATGGTGGCAGCGGCCAGCCCGGCCGCACCCATGGACTTGAGGGCAGTCGATGCCCTCTTCTTGTGAGACATGTGCATCTTTCAGGACAGGCCGCGCGACGGCGGCTGTGCGGGAAGGGGCACGCCCGTGGACAGACTCCAACGGCGCATGTGTATTCAGAATATCACGTGAAATACCAACATACGAACGTGCTACCTCGCGGGCGTCCCGGCTGGGAGTTGAGTGGGATTGGCGCAGGTCTGTGCTCCCTGAAGTTGACTCCAGGTGACTCAGGAGTAGGGTTGAGTCCATCGGACGCAAGTCCAACGACTTACCCCCAAGCAAGAGGAGCAACACATGGGACGTGCAGTAGGCATCGACCTCGGAACCACCAACTCCGTCGTCTCCGTTCTCGAAGGTGGCGAGCCCACCGTCATCGCCAATGCCGAGGGCATGCGCAC
>NZ_LR732999.1 GCF_902506065.1 Arthrobacter sp. 9V | reverse complement strand
CTTCTGGAGCGCTGCCTTCACCGCGTCGATGTTCGCCTGCTGCCACGAGACGTAATCCTGCCCCTTGGGGAGCGTCTCCGTGACACCGACGACGGGGATGTCGTTCTGCTCGGCGGCCTTCTGGACCTGTTCGGTCTCGGGGCTCGACGCCTGGTTGTTGTAGGCGAGGAGCTGCACGCGCTTGCCGGTGAACAGCGCGAGGGTGTCGCGGAGGGCCGCCGGCGGGACGTCGTCGCCTTCCTCGATGGCCTCGGAGAAGGCGGGCGGGGTCTCGTTCTCGAGGCCCATCGCGCCGAACAGGTACCCGGGCACCGGCTCGGTGTACGCCACCTTGTCGCCGGCGTCCTGCTTCTTGACGGCGTCGGTCTGGGACTCGAGGTCCTGGAGCTTGGTGGTGAGCGTGGCGGCGTTCTTCTGGAACGCGTCCTTGCCGCTCTCGTCGAGTGCGCTGAGGTCCTTCGTGACCGCCTCGACCAGCTTCACCATCGTGGGGTAGCTGTAGAAGACGTGCTCGTTGAACTCGGCACTCCCGCCCTTGTCGAGGCCGGAGAGCTTCACGACGTTGATCGTGTCGGCCTTGGTGTCCGAGGCGTTCGCGAGCGTCGTCATGAAGTCGTCGTAGCCGCCACCGTTCTCGATGAGCAGGTCGGCCTTCGACACGGAGAGCTGCGTGCGGGCACTCGACTCGAAGGAGTGCGGGTCCTGCGACGGGTCACTCAGGATGCTCGTGACGGTGACGGCGTCGCCACCGATGCTCTTGACGATCGAGCCGTAGACGTTCGTGGAGGCGACGACGTTGATCGTGCCGTCGCTGCTGGTGGCCTCCCCCGCGGCAGATGAGGTGGCGCACCCGGTCAGGGCGAGCGCGGCGGCGCCGGCGACGAGCGGGAGGGCGAGGAGGCGGTTGTGCATGGCACGACGCTAACGCCTACTGATAACGATTGTCAAAACCGCTATGAGGGCTCTCAGCGCGACCGCGAGACGGACGGGAGGCCCGGTGCCAGCTGGCACGGGCCTCCCGTCCGTCGCCAGGCGCGCCACGGCCGCCCAGTGAGCAGAAGACGTCGGGTCCCGACACGGGACCCGACGTCTTCTGCACACTCGCTGCCGCGTCAGGCGGCGGGGACGCCACCCTCGACCGCGGAGGGGTCGTCCGTCGGCCGGTCGCGCCGGAACCACGTGGGGGCCGCGGCGCAGAGCAGGAAGAGTCCGTCGACCGCGAGGCTCCAGACACGGGTGACGACGACGACCACGAGGGCGATCGGCACCGGCATCACGAGGGCCAGCAGGAGGGCCTGGACGCCCTCGCGGACACCGAGCCCGCCGGGCGCGAAGACGGCCAGCATGCTGATCGCCGAGGCCATGCTGGCGGCACCGATCACGAAGGCCGCGTCGGTGATCTTCAGCGAGGGGTACACCCCGAGGGTGATGAAGTAGTACGC
>NZ_LR733053.1 GCF_902506065.1 Arthrobacter sp. 9V | reverse complement strand
GGATGTGCCCCAGGGTCGTGGCCCGCGTCTCGATGCCCGTCATCTCCTCGATGAGCGGCGCGAGGCGCTCGCCGATGCCACCGAGCCGCGGGCGCCCGAAGGCGTCGAGGCCACGCTCGGTGTGCGCGGTGTCCTCGTGGTCGGGGACGAAGCCCTCGGCCACCACCACGAGCGGGGCACGACCGCGGTCGTAGGCGGCCCGCACCCACTTCGCGATCTGTTCCATGCTCGTCTTCTGCTCGGGGATGAGGATCGCGTGCGCGCCCGCTGCCATGCCGGAGTGCAGCGCGATCCAGCCCACGTGCCGGCCCATCACCTCGGCGACCATGCAGCGCGAGTGCGACTCGCCCGTGGTGCGCAGGCGGTCCATGGCCTCGGTCGCGATGGCGACGGCGAGCCACTCCCCGTCGGACGACCACGACACCCGGATCACGGGGTCGTCGGACAGCGCGATCCGCACCGGTTCCGGCAGTTCACCGTCGACGACGACGTGCGCGCCGCGATGCAGGAGCTCGTCGCGTCGATCGACATCGTGTCCGCCGAGCGCGTGCGCGACGAGCTCGTCAAGCTCCTCAACACCAGCGACCCCGTCCCCGGCATCCGGCTGCTCGTCGACACCGGCCTCGCCGAGCGGTTCCTGCCGGAGCTGCCCGAGATGCGGCTCGAGGTCGACGAGCACCACCACCACAAGGACGTCTACGAGCACTCGCTCACCGTGCTCGAGCAGGCCATCGGATACGAGGCCGAACGGCACGCCGGCGATCCCCCGGACACCGTGCTCCGGCTCGCGGCGCTGCTGCACGACATCGGCAAGCCCGCGACGCGCAAGCTCGAGCCCGGCGGCGCCGTGAGCTTCCACCACCACGACCTGGTCGGCTCGAAGATGGCGAAGAAGCGACTCCGTGCGCTCCGCTTCGACAACGACACCATCGCCGCGGTGTCCCGGCTGATCGAGCTGCACCTGCGCTTCTTCGGGTACACCGAGGGCGCCTGGACCGACTCGGCCGTCCGCCGCTACGTCCGCGGCGCCGGGGACCAGCTCGAGCGACTGCACGAGCT
>NZ_LR733000.1 GCF_902506065.1 Arthrobacter sp. 9V | reverse complement strand
AGCAACCCGTACGGCACCTGCAGTCCGTCGAGGACCGCGTGGGTCCGGGTCATGAGCTCCCGGCCGACGCCGGTGCCCTGCAGCCGGGGTGACACGGCGACCAGGCCGGTGTCGCCGACCAGGACGTCCTGCCCGCCGACGGTGACGAACATGCGGCGGATGCCGACGTGGGCCAGGACGACCCCGTCGGCGTTGTGCGCGAGCACGCGGCGTTCCGGCTGCATGCCGGACCAGCTCCGGCCGCCCACGTACCAGTGCGACCAGTCGGGGAAGGCCTGCCCGAGCAGCGCCGCGATCGCTTCGTGGTCGGGGAGCGACAGCGTGCTCTCCTCGACCACCTCCCACCGGATGTCGTCAGTCACGGGTCCATCCTGCCGGTCCGGCGGCCGGTGTGGGGAGGTTTCGCGCTGGGCGACACCTCGCGGGTCCGGGCGGGCGTGGGGTGTCGGTCAGCGCGGAGTGTCGCGACACATCAGCCGCGACCGGGCGTCGTCACCTCGATGCGGTTCGCCCAGGGGTCGTCGAACGCCACGGTCCGGCCGTCGTCGGCGAGTTCCACGCCGCCGTGCCGCATGCGTTCGGTCAGCGCGCCGAGGTCGTCGACGGCGGGGACCTCGATGCGGACGAGGCCCAGCCCGAGGGCCTGCTGTCGTCGCCCGGCGCCGCGGGAGTTCCAGGTGTTCATCGCCATGTGGTGGTGGTAGCCGCCGGCGCTGACGAACAGCGCCTCGCCGAACCCCGCGGTGGTCTCGAAGCCGAGCGTGTCGACGTAGAACGAGCGCGCGGTGGCGACGTCGCCGACGGACAGGTGCACGTGGCCGACCTTGCCCGGGCGTGCCGCGGCGGTGTCCAGGGCGTCCTCGGTCAGGTGGGACTGCAGGAACGCGTTCGGGTCGACGTACTTCGTGTCCATGTCGATCACGCCGTGCGTCCACGACCACTCGGTGCGGTCGCGGTCCCAGTACAGCTCCACGCCGTTGCCCTCGGGGTCGGTGAAGTAGAACGCGTTGCTCACCAGGTGGTCGGCGCTGCCGGTGAAGGACGCCGGGTACTGCGTGGCGACCGAGTACAGCGCGGCGGCCAGGTCGGCCCGGGTGTCGAACAGGATCGCCGTGTGGAACAGTCCGGCCTCGCGCGGGCCGGCGTGCTGCATCGCGGGGGCGTGCTCGAGGATCACGATCGGCGTGCTGCCGCGACCCAGCACGGCGACGCCGCCGTCGTGGGAGAGCAGCGACAGCCGGACGCCGTCGCGGTAGTACCGGATCATCGCGTCCAGGTCCGCGACGCGGAGTGTGACGGCGCCCATCCCGGTGTCGGCGGCGAGGAGTTCGTGCGTTTGCATGCACCAAGTGTGCGCCCATTTGGTTGACGCGTCAACCAATTCGATGACGCGTCAACCAATCCGGTGCGTCAAGCGCTGTTCGAGATCCCGCCGTCCGACTTCAGCAGCTGGCCGTTCACCCACGCACCCTGCTC
>NZ_LR733054.1 GCF_902506065.1 Arthrobacter sp. 9V | reverse complement strand
GGTCGCCACCGCGGATCGACAGGACCCCCGTGATCGAGGCGTCGTGGTGCTCGCCGGCGACGGTGGCGTAGGCCTCGGCCACGAAGGGGGCGAGGCGTCGGGTCAGGTGGTCGCGGGCCGCGACGATCTCGGCACCGAGCCCCACGAGGCGGTCGTCCCAGACGTCGAGCGTCGACAGGGCGTTGGCCTTCGCACCCGTGGCGCGGGCCGACTTCAGCAGGGTGTTCCGCTGCCGGAGCGTGCGGTCGTAGTCGGCGAGCACACCCTGCATCCGCGGCGCGATCTGACCGAGCAGCTCGTCGAGCATCCGGCGTCGCCCGGCCGGTTCGCCCCGCACCAGGGCGAGGTCCTCCGGTGCGAAGAGCACCGACGTGCAGTAGCGCGGCAGCTCCCGCGGCTTGATCGCCGAACGGTTCACCTGCGCACGGTTCGCACCGGTGCGGTTGATCTGCACCTCGGCGAGGATGCTGCGGTCTTCGTGCGCGAGTCGAGCCCGGACGATCGCGGCGTCACAACCCTGGCGGACGAGCGCTGCGTCGGTGGGGACGCGGTGCGAGCCGAGGGTGGAGAGGTACCCGATCGCCTCGACCAGGTTGGTCTTGCCCTGTCCGTTGCGTCCGACGAACAGGTTCGGCCCGCGTGCGAGGTCGACGTCCGCCTCCCGGTAGTTCCGGAAGTCGGTCAGTTGGAGATGGTCGACGTGCACGCGGGCCGAGGCCGGGTTCCCCCGGGAAGTCCTAGGACTTCTTGACGGCGTGACCGCCGAACTGGTTGCGGAGCGCCGCGACGGCCTTCATCGTCGGCGAGGCACTGCCCTGGCGCGAGACGAAGCGCGCGAAGATCGACGCCGAGAGCGCCGGCATCGGCACGGCGAGCTCGATGCCCTCTTCCAGCGTCCAGCGACCCTCGCCCGAGTCCTCGACGTAGCCCTCGAGCTCGTCGAGCTTCGGGTCTTCGTTCAGGGCGAGGACCATGAGGTCGAGCAGCCAGGAACGGACGACCGTTCCGCGCTGCCACCCGGCGAACACGGCGGGGACGTCGGTGATGAGGTCCTTGGCCTCGAGGAGCTCGTAGCCCTCGCCGTACGCCTGCATGATCGCGTACTCGATGCCGTTGTGGAACATCTTCGCCTACTGGCCGGCGCCGATC
>NZ_LR732997.1 GCF_902506065.1 Arthrobacter sp. 9V | reverse complement strand
GAGGAGCCCGCTGTCCCGGATCGGCTTCGTCGCAGGGGTCGATCAGGATGACGTCACCGTGGTCATCCGCGCCGAGCTCGAGCCTGACCTGGCGCGCTCGCTCGAGGAAGCCACGGCGCTGCGGGCCGAGGCCGAGGCGAAGGAGGCTCGAGCGCTCTCGCTGCGGCGAGCGATCGCTGTCTCGCTGAAGGACGACGGCCTCACCCTGCGGGACATCGCTGTCGTCCTCGGCGTCTCGTACCAGCGCGTGCACCAGCTCGTGCACGAGGACGAGCGGGCGCTGGCTGCGTCGTAGCCCGCGGCGCGGATAGCCTGGGCGGGATGAGGAAGCGTGGCGGGACCGGGATCGTGTTGGTGGCGATCGGGGTCCTGGCGGGGGTGCTGTCCGGACTGTTCGGCGTCGGCGGTGGGGTCATCGTCGTGCCGGCGCTGATGGCCTTCGCACAGATGGACCAACGACGGGCCTCGGCCACCTCGCTCGTGGCGATCGCCCCCGCGGCCGTCGTCGGGGCGATCGCGTACGCCGTGCAGGGCGAGGTGCACTGGTTCGCGGCCCTGACCCTGGCGATCGGCAGCGTCATCGGCGCCCCGATCGGCGCACGGCTGCTCCGTGCCCTGCCGCTCCGCGTGCTGCCGTGGATCTTCGTGGGGTTCATCGCCGTCGTGCTCGTGTCGCTGTTCACCACGGTGCCGACCCGCGGTGGCGAGGTGCACTTCGGGGTCGTCGAGGCGATCGTCCTGCTGTTGCTCGGGCTGCTGTCGGGTGTGCTGTCCGGGCTGGTCGGGGTCGGCGGCGGGGTCGTCATCGTGCCGGGCCTCGAGGTCGTGCTCGGCGCCGGTGACCTGCTGGCGAAGGGCACGTCGCTGCTCACGATGGTGCCGACGTCGGTGTCCGGGACGGTCGCGAACCTGCGGCGCCGCGCGGTCGACCTGCGCGTCGGGTTGACGGTCGGCATCACCGCAGCCGTCTGTTCACCGGGCGGCGCGGTCCTGGCACGCCTGGTCGATCCACAGGTCGGCACCTGGTTGTTCGCGGCGTTCCTGGTGGTCGTCGCGGTCATCGTGCTCAGCCGCGGGCGCCCGAGGGAACCGCAGGCCGACGTGAGCGACGGGGCGGCCGCGTGACGGGCCTCCAGGCAGGGCGTGACGCGGAGGCCGTGCTGGCGGCGTTCGCCCGGACCACCGGCGACGTCGCCGCGGCCCGCAGGGTCGCCCGGCAGTTCCACGACCTCGACGAGGGGGAACGCTCGGCGCTGCTCTGGAGCGAGGACGACGGCGCGAAGCTCGTCGCGGTCCTGCTGCTCGTGCAGGCG
>NZ_LR733055.1 GCF_902506065.1 Arthrobacter sp. 9V | reverse complement strand
GAGTGCCGTCGCGCCGACATCATCGTCGCCGCTGCCGGGGTCGCCGGGCTCGTCAAGCCGGACTGGGTGCAGCCCGGTGCCGCCGTGATCGACGTGGGCATCACCCGCGTGGTCAACGAGGAGACCGGCAAGGCGAAGCTGCACGGCGACGTCGACCCCGCGGTCGCATCGGTCGCGGGCTTCCTGTCGCCGACTCCCGGCGGCGTCGGGCCGATGACCCGCGCGATGCTGATGAAGAACGTGGTCGAGGCCGCCGAGCGCCAGCTGTCGTAGCACGCGCGGTCGCGCGGGGCTCGGCGCGGTCGCGATCGTGAGCAGCAATGGTCGGGTGGCGTCATCGCACCCGACCATTGCTGCTCACGAGGTGCACCCCGCCGGTGCTACGGTCGCGGCATGGGGGACGAACGACTGCAGACGGCGCCGGTGATGCGACCCCGGACCGAGCCGTCGCAACTGACCAAGGACGCCCGGTGGCTGATCGTCATCGTGGCGATCTGCGTGCTGTTCCAGGCTCCGGGGTCGACCTGGGCGACGACCTTCGTGCACGCCGGCCAGGAGTACACGTTCACGTCGGGTCCCTGGTTCGGGTGGACGCTCGCGACGGTGGGGTTCGCAGTCGTCGGGTTCGTCGTCGCGATCGCCCGCCGTGGGGCAGCCCGGTTCGACGAGCACACCGTGATGGGCCTGACCCTGGCCGCCGTGCTCGGGACCACCGCGCTGGTGTGGCTGCTCATGCCGGCGCAGTCCGCGTGGGTGGAGTGGGCCGTGGAGCACGGTCGGGCGCACCCGTTCGTGCTCGGGAACGTCGTGGAGCACGTCCGGTACGCGGACTACCTCGGCTGAGTCGGCCGAGCCGTCGAACGCACGGCGGGCACGGCTCGTCCGGCCTCGCCGTGCTTTCGTGCTGAACGACAGCTCACGGGCTGATCGCCGCGTGACCTGTCGCTGAGCGCGAAACGTCGAGCGCCGAGCGCCGAGCGGCCGAGCGCGCGGGTGACGGCCTGCGCCGCAGCGGTCAGTCGCGCCGAGCGCCCTGCGCGGCGCGCACCGTGAACACGTTCGGCTCGCGGTACCCGGCGTCGGCGAACGCGGCGGTGACCGCTGCGGCGATCGCGTCACGCGACGCCTGGTCGACGAGCGCGATCGCCGCACCGCCGAACCCCCCGCCGGTCATGCGGGCGCCGACGGCGCCGTGCTCGACCGCCGTCGCGACGGCCAGGTCGAGCTCCGGAACGGAGATCTCGAAGTCGTCGCGCATCGACTCGTGCGACGCGACCAGCAGCGGACCGATCGCCCGGGGGCCCTGTTCGCGCAGGGTGCGGACGGTGTCCAGGACACGCTGGTCCTCGGTCACGATGTGCCGCACACGACGGAAGGTCTCGTCGTCCAGGAG
>NZ_LR732998.1 GCF_902506065.1 Arthrobacter sp. 9V | reverse complement strand
TTTCCCACATGCGGGACCGGCACCCGGACACCGATCTGTCCTACGAGGTCTGGAACGAGTGGACCAACAACCACGGGGCGCTGCCCGCGACGCCCGCGGCCTACATCGAGCTCGCACGGGTCACCGCCGAGGTCATCCGTGCCACCGACCCGGCGGCGACGATCGTCGGGCCGACCCAGAACGCGGTGTCCGACGACGAGCGCGCCTGGATCGGCGAGTGGTTCCGCCTCGGTGGTGCCGACCACGTCGACGCGGTCAGCATCCACCCCTACAACAACCCGTGGGGGCCCGAACTCTGCGTCCCGACCAACCCGTGCATCGAGGATGCGCTCGCGTGGCTCCGGACGACGGCCGACCGGTACCCGCGCCCCGACGGCAGCGCCTTGCCGATCTGGATCACCGAGGTCGGGTGGCCGACCCAGTTCGCCGGTCCGGGGTGGGTCCAGCCGGAGGACCAGACCGCGTACGTCCTGCGCACCTACGCCATCGCCGCGCAGTACGGCGTCGAGCGGCTCTTCCTGTTCGAGATGGCCGAGCCCACCACGGCGAACGGCACCGCACGGACGTTCGGGCTGGTCGGCAACGCCGACGCCGGTTACGAGCCGAAGCCCTCCGCCGCGGCCTGGGCGACCATGCAGCGGGTCCTCGCCGGCAAGCGGTACGTGGCGGAGCACCGGATCGGTCCGGTCCGCCACATGCGGTTCACCTCGCCGGACGGCAAGCACCACGCCCGTGTCGTCTGGCAGTCGGAGGCGCAGCACCTGTCGACGCCCGTTCGCGTCTCACTCCGCGGAACCGGGCGGATCGTCGAACCCACCGGGTCCGAGAAGACCGTGCGGGGCACCGCCGGGAAGCTCGACATGTCCGCGAAGTGGATTCCCCGATTCGTCGTCTGGGACGAGTGACTCCGAGCGACTCCGAGTGGCCCCGCGGTGCACCTGGTGCGCCGCGGGGCGACTCGCGTCACCCGTGCTGCGGCGTCGTGCCCCGGTCGAACGCGTGGTGCACGCCGTGGTCGTCCGTTCCGTGCCACCCCTGCCACCGGCCACGGAGCTGTGCCTGCTGGGACCGGGTCGCATCGTGGCCCGGGTGAAGCGGGACCACGAGGACGGCCACCATCGAGCGAGTGACCCAGTAGGCCGCCTGGCCGCGGGGCCGGTGCTTCCGGAGCACCCGGCCGAACCCCCGGTTGTACCGCAGCACCTTGGCCAGGGTCTCGTCCGTCATGCCGTCGTGCCGGAAGTCGCCGTGCCGCACGGTCACGTCCGGCATGTAGGCGATGCGGGCGCCGCGACGGAG
>NZ_LR733056.1 GCF_902506065.1 Arthrobacter sp. 9V | reverse complement strand
GTGATTGAGCATGTGTGCGACTCGTATACTTACCCCAGTGCGGGGGACGGCCCTTGTCCCCCCATCACCCGACCCGGAGGAAGACCGTCGTGACAGCA
Organism: Arthrobacter sp. 9V; assembly: GCF_902506065.1. GTDB lineage: Bacteria > Actinomycetota > Actinomycetes > Actinomycetales > Micrococcaceae > Arthrobacter. The sequence goes on along the minus strand of NZ_LR733056.1, from coordinate 1,393 downwards.
GCACGAAGCGGTGACAGCGCAGCCGAGCTCATGACCGCGTTCACCGCTGTGGTGCGCGCGAACGCGAGCCTGGTGAGTCAGCTGAGCGCTCGCGCGGGCGTGCACGAGAACGCGCTCCGGGCCATGGTGCTCATCAGCGACACCGGGTACTCCACGCCGACCGAGGTCGCCGGGTACCTGGGGCTGACCTCCGGTGCGGTGACGAACATGATCGACCGGATGAGCGCCGCCGGGCTCCTCGAGCGCGCACCGAACCCGGCCGATCGCCGAGGATCACTGCTGCGGCTGCTGCCCCCGGGCCATGTCGTCGTGTCGGACTACCAGGAGCGGTACGCGGCGATGCTCCGGGCCGTCGACGGGGCGCACAAGGGTGAACTGCACGAGGTGCTCAACGACCTGGCGACGAGTCTGTACGAGCAGGCTGCCGCTGCGTCCTGACCTTCCTGGTGGGGACCGAGGGTCTACCTGGCGAGGACCGCCCGTTCCTCGGTCGAGGTGAGGCCAGCACGGCGTTCCCGATCCGTCCCGCGGGCACGCTCGTCCTCGAACACCCGCACGACGGTGTCCCGGAGGGGTCTGGTCACCCCGCCGGCGTCGGTGAACGCCACTGCGGAGCGCTGCGCGAACCCCGCGTCCGACACCGGGATCCACAGGGGGAGTGATCGGGGGCCCGCCCAGTAGGCCACGTCGTGTGCAAGCAGGACGTCGTCGTCGACCGCGACGAGTTCGTCGTCGAACCCGGTGACCTCCGCCACGCACCGCAGGAAGTCGTGCAGCGGCACCGGTGCCCCGACAGCGTTGACCGTGCCGACGGACCCGTCGCGCCCCGCCCGGACGAGCCAGGAGGCGAGGTCCGCGACGTCGATCACCTGCACGAAGCGCTCCGCCGACGTCGGCACCAGCACGGGCCCGCCGCGATCGAGGCGTGCCGGCCAGTAGCCGAACAGGTCGCTGGGGTCACCCGGGCCGACGATCAACCCCGGGCGTGCGATGAGCAGCCGCGACCCGAGCCGGAGCCGCGTGGTGCGCTCGGCGAGGACCTTCGCGTCGGCGTAGGCGGACGGGTCCTTCGGCTCCACCAGCCGGGCGGACTCATCGGCGCCCGGTTCGTCGTTCTCCGCGTAGACGGAGACCGTGGACACCAGCGTCCAGTGGGCGGCCCGGTCGGCGAGGGCGTCGAGCGCCGGGGCGACGAGCTCGGGGGCGTGAGCGAGTTCGATGACCTCGTCCCAGGTGCCGGTGGCCGGTTCGTAGGCGCCGGGCAGGGACCGATACGCCTGGACGAAGCGTGCACCCTCGGGAATGCTGCCGGTGGTGCCCCGGGCGAGGCACGTGACGTCGGCACCCTCGAACAACAGCTCGTCGACGATCGTCCGTCCGAGCCAGCCGGTTC
>NZ_LR732995.1 GCF_902506065.1 Arthrobacter sp. 9V | reverse complement strand
GGTCGAAGCCGCGCACGCCCTTCACCGCGAGGTCGGCGAAGACGGTGTCGCTCGTGGTGCCGGTCATGCAGTCCTCGGCGCCGGGCGCGCTCCAGCGCGGGGTCCACCCGCCGTCGTGGTGGTGCTCGACGAAGCCCTGGGCCAGCTCGCCCGCGGTGTCGGGGGTCAGGAGTCCGAGGAGCGGCCAGGCGGTGCGGTAGGTGTCCCAGAAGCCGTTCGTGGTGGTGAACGGGCCGTCGACGGTCTCCGGCCCGGGCTCGTCGCGGATCGGGTCCGCCAGCACGTCGCCGTACGGAGAACGGTGCCGCGGGGCGCCGGTCAAGGCGGTCTCCCCGGCACGGTTCGGGTAGAGGAACAGCCGGTACAGACCCGAGTACAGGCTCGTCAGCTGGTCGGGGCTCGCGCCGTCGAAGGACAGCGTCGCGAGCTTCTCGGTCCACAGCGCCTCGGCACGGGAGCACATGGCGTCGAACGAGCCGGCGTCGTCGAGGTTCGCGCGGGCGTCCTCGATCGAGACGGTCGAGATGCCGAGCAGGACGTCGACCGGGCCGCCGGTGCCGCCGGGCTCCCCCACGGACAGCCAGCCGCGCAGCTCGTGCTCGCCGATCGTCGTGTGGTCGGCGGTGACCCCGGCGACCCGCAGGTGCACGTGGTGCGGCGGGGTGCCGGGGCGGTCGTCGAGCAGAGCTTCGACCACGGCGGTGCCGTCGGTGACCGTCACGGAGACGTCGGACACCCGGCCGTGGTGGTCGAGCACGACGCTGCGGGTACCGGTGAACCGGAACCCGAGGGCGAACTCCCCTGCGGTCAGCTCGGCCGTCACACCGTGGTCGAGCGCGACCCGGTAGCGGTGCGGGCCGTCCTGCTCGTCCTCGTGGTCGAACCCGAGCGCGCGGGCAGCCCGGTCGACGTCAGGGGTGTCGAGCGGCGAGGGCATCACCTGGAACACCCCGCGGTCGCCCATCCACGGCGACGGGATGTGGCTCGTCGCGAAGGCCTGGATCGCCGGACGGAGTCGTCCCTGGTCGTCGAGCCGGTCGTGCTCCTGGTAGGCGTACGGCCAGCGGTTGCTCGAGGCGTCCGTCATCGGCAGGCCGAACACGCCGCCGTGCGGGACGCCGACGAGCGGCGCGTTGTTGCCGCGGGAGAACCGGGACGACGCCTGGGTGCCGCGGGTCGTCCGGACGTGGCCGAGCGCGGTCGTCGGGGTCGGGCGCGCGGGACCGATCCGGACGACCCGCGGCACCCAGGCGT
>NZ_LR733057.1 GCF_902506065.1 Arthrobacter sp. 9V | reverse complement strand
GTACCGATGAAGATCGGCGTCGGGGTAGAGCCCGCCGATGTTTCCCCCGCCATGGATGGCGACCGGTGTCCTTGTCTGCAGAGTCGCTCGATCCAGCGTCGAACGGCTGCTGACCCTCGTCAGCACGATTCCAGCCTGGACCCAGAAACTGCGCTGGCCCAGCACGATCGCGGAGTCTCCGATGTTGGCATGGTCCGGAAAGTCGGTCAGCGTGACTTCCGCAACACCCGAATGCAGCTGAGACAGGCTCGAGAAAGTCTGCTGGCGCAGCGTCGCAACCGGGTTACTCACACATGAAGAGTGTCCGAAGCGTGCTGATACTTCAAGGATGCACAGCATCATTTGCCGATCGGTTCGCAAATTGAACGATCCCTGCGCGAACGAGCGGGTGATGGCACGACAGAGCAGGTCGCCGCTGTGCGAGCGTGACCAGGCAGGGTCACGAGCATCGATTCCCGATCGTGGCCTCCACAGTCAGACGGACCGCCGTGCCCTCGACGGTCAGACGAATCGCCGTGGCCTCACCAGGAACTCCACTACCATCACACCGAGCCCGCCCGCAGCACGCCTGAGCAGCACCTGGAAGCCATCGATGCGCTTGTCCGTCCTCATGCCCGCCCGGAATGCCGCCAAGACCATCAGGGCGAGCCTCGGATCGACGCTCCGCGCGCTTCCGAAGGACGCCGAGGTCCTCGTCCTTGACGACGCGAGCAGCGATCATACGGCGGCAATCGCGAGCGAGATGGAAGACGGGCGGGTAAAGGTACTCCGCTCGCCAACCCCCTCAGGGGTAGCAGGCGCTCTGAACGTATTGCTGGCGGACGCTCGGGGCGAGTTCGTGGCAAGAATGGACGCCGACGACATCGTTCTACCGGGAAGATTCAAGTCCCAGCTGAGCCGGTTCAACCGCCGTTTCGACCTCATCTTCGGCGGAGTGCTCCACTTCGGCGAGCGTGTCAAGGTCCCCTACCCATCGCCCCCGCTCACCATCGGACCCGACGCTTTTCCTTCGGCACTGCTGATCGACAATCCCGTCGCACATTCGACGATGATGGCACGCCGAGACCTCCTCTTGGAGATCGGGGGCTATCGAGAATGCCTTGCTGAAGACTACGATCTCTGGCTGCGTGCTGCAGCTCGAGGTGCGCGTATCTCCCGTTTCGCAGCACCAGTGACCGCACTGAGAAGGCACGCCGGCCAGGTGACGGCAGACAAAGGATGGGCGGAAAGGGCAAGCAACGAGCCCGAGTGGCAAGAGTCGTACGCAGCGCTGGCTGAGGCCACGGGTCAGGTTGCTGGAGATACCGAGCTGCTCGCCGAGGTGAACGCAGCGATGACCATCGGTGAGAAGCGCACGCTTCTCCTGCCCGGGATCATGCGCACCATGAAGGACTTCAGCGCGCGAGACGCCCTTGCGCTGAAGATCCTGATGAGGCGCGGTTGATCATTCCATCGCGAGACGGCGGCGGAACTGCAGCCGGGAGGCGACCCGCTTTGCCAGCAGGTGAGCCGGGCGCTCAACGAGCCGGAAGAAGATGTAAGCGACTGCAATAGAAACAGGGATGCAGACCAGTGGAGTCAACCACGCTAGGTCGACTGGCAGGAGCGTCCCGATGGTTACCACAATCGGGTCGTGCGTCAGGTAAAGGCTGAACGAGATC
>NZ_LR732996.1 GCF_902506065.1 Arthrobacter sp. 9V | reverse complement strand
GTACGTGTTGGTGTGTGCGATCTCGAGGCGGTGGATCCCCTCGGCGGTGTCCCGGAAGAGCATGTGCGGCACGGTAGGCGCGGGCTGCTGGGCAGCATCCCGGGTGGGACGTGTACGAAATGGGGAATGGCCAAGGACAGTCTGCCCGAGCTCGAACTCGCCAACGTGCGCACGCGCGAGCGCATCACGGACACCGTGACGGAGCTGAAGCGGCGCGCGGACCTGCCCGCCCGCACCCGTCTGGCGGTCGCCAAGACGAAGCAGCGGTGGCACCGCGACCCCACGCCCCTGGTGGCGATGGGGCTGACCGGCCTGACCGGTGTCGCGGCGATCGTCCTCGGTATCGCGCTCCGGAACAAGCCCGCCGGGCACCTGGCGCAGCCACCGGCGAGCTCGGCCTTCACCGCGCTGCTGCCGTTCGGCGCTCGGGGTGACGCCCCGTCGGCGCAGGAGCGGTCGCAGGGCGGTCGGAAGGGTCGCAAGGCACGGGCGAAGGCCGCCGAGGAAGCCCTCGAGCGTGACCCGGCGCACCGGGGCCGCGTGAAGCAGCAGGTCGGCATCGCAGCGGTGCAGCGACGCGCGAACAAGAACCGCAAGCAGGCGGTCAAGCGGTCGAAGACGGCCGTGAAGGCGAGAGGCTAGTCCCATGGCGCACGAAGAGCAGAAGCCGGACCCGGATGACTCCCGGAAGCCCGACAACCCCACCGACCTGAAGAAGCCGACGCTCGTCTACACGCTGAAGAAGACGCTGCGCGAGTTCACGAGCGACCAGTGCACCGACCTGGCCGCGAGCCTGACGTACTACTCGGTGCTCGCGCTGTTCCCCGGGCTGCTGGCGGTCGTGTCGATCCTGGGCCTGGTGTCGGACCCGGCGAAGACCATCGACACCCTGCTCCAGGTCATCCGCAACATCGGCGGCGGTGACGTCGCGAACCTGCTCAAGGACCCGGTGAACGGCCTCGTCCGCTCGCCCGCCGCCCCCGTGACCTTCATCGTCGGTCTACTCGGCGCGCTCTGGTCGGCCTCCGGCTACGTCGGCGCCTTCGGCCGCTCGATGAACCGGATCTACAACGTCCGCGAGGGCCGGCCGATCTGGAAGCTCCGCCCGACCATGCTCGGCGTCACGGTGACCACCGTCGTCCTGCTCGTGGTCGGCCTGCTCGTGCTGGTGAGCGGGCCGCTCGCCCGGAGCTTCGGCGACGTCATCGGCCTGGGCGACGTCGCCGCGACGGTGCTCCTCATCGTGCAGTGGCCGATCCTGCTCGTCATCGCGATCATCGTCGTCGCAGTGCTCTAC
>NZ_LR733058.1 GCF_902506065.1 Arthrobacter sp. 9V | reverse complement strand
CCCTGGCGCGCCTCGGTCCGCCGCCGCTGTCGGCCGGCGACCTCCTGCCGGTCGGCGGAGCCCGGGTCTCGTGGCCGGTCGTCGACGCGGTGCCGCAGCCCGAACCGCGGTGGCCGGACGAGCCGGTCGTGCTCGACGTGGTGCCCGGGCCGCGCGACGACTGGTTCACCCCGGAGTGGCGATCGACCCTGACCGGTCAGGACTTCGCCGTCAGTGCGGACAGCGACCGCGTGGGGGTCCGCACCACGGCTGCGACGCCGCTCGCCCGCTCCGTGACACGCGAGCTGCCGAGCGAGGGTGTCGAGACGGGATCGCTGCAGGTGCCGCCCGAGGGGTTCCCCGTGCTGTTCCTCGCCGACCACCCGGTCACCGGCGGCTACCCGGTCGTCGCGGTCCTGACGCCCCGGTCGGTCGACCGTGCCGCGCAGCTCCGGCCTGGTGATCCGCTCCGGTTCCGCATCCTCGACTGACCGACCCGGAACAAGCGCAGGGGGTCCGGAGTTGGCTTGGACACCGCTGACGAAAGGTTCCCCATGTCGATCACCGTCCTGCTCGAGGTCCAGTTCCAGAGCGACGCCCCCGAAGACGCGCTCCAGGGTGCGATCCGCGAGACGCTCGAACAGACCGCGTCGTTCCACGGCCTGGAGTCGCTCGAGGTCCTGGTCGACGACGAGGACCCGGCGCGCATGGTCGTCGTCGAGTCGTGGACGACCGCCGCGGACCACGACACGTACGTGGCCTGGCGTGCGACGCCCGAGGGTGCTCCGGCGATGGCACCGTTCCTCGAAGCGACACCGGTCACCCGCACCTTCGCGCGGACCATCCCGCTCCACTGAGCCGACACCGGCCCCGCCCCACGGCGCATGGGTCGGCGTCGGCCGCGGTCGGTCAGACCACGTCGTCGTCGGTGTCGAGCGGCACCGGCCGTTCGTCGTCGGGGAGCACTTCGTCGTTCGCGTCGTCGACCACCGGGAGGTCGTCGGGGTCGAGCACGGTGGGCTCCGGTTCGTAGTCGGTCTCCTGCGCCTCGCGGAAGTCGTCGAGGGTCTCGTCGTCCTTCGGATCGCTCATGGCCCCGAAGGTACCTCCGGATCCTCAGTGTGTCCGCAGACGATCACCACCCCGAAGCCGGTCATCGAGCGGCGTGCTCCCGGGCCTCCATGGCGTCCCAGGCGAAGCTCGCCAGCCAGTGGGTGGAGTAGTACTCCTCGCCCACGCTCGCCGCGAGCCCGGAGG
>NZ_LR732993.1 GCF_902506065.1 Arthrobacter sp. 9V | reverse complement strand
TGCCCGGGTCGGCCGCGATGAACTGCAGGGCGAGCTGGGCGTCGTCCTCGTCGGCCTGCACCCGGTAGGGCATGCGGACGGTCGTGAACTCGGCCGGGTGCCCCTCGGCACGGAGCGACTCGACCGCGAGCTGGGTCAGGCGGCCGGCCAGGGTGGAGTCCTGCCCGCCGCTGATGGCGAGGAGGTACCCCTTCGCCCCGGTCGTCAGCAGGTAGTCGCGCAGGAACCCGACACGACGGGCGACCTCCTGCTCCGGGTCGATGGTCGGCTGGACGTTGAGGTCCGCTGCGATGGCGGCTTGGAGTTCACGCACCACCCCAGTATCACGCCGATCGGCCCGGATGGACCGGATCGATCGACAGTTCGATGCCACGCGATGGTGCTGTCGATCGCGCAGAGGTGTTGTTCGTCCCGATCGGGTTCCGCACCGCGCCGACGCCGCACTCGAGGCCACTCCCGTGGCGCACGCGGTCGCGCCGCGTGCGCTTCGTGCGCAGGAACGGTCGGGTGCGCGCCTGCGACCCGACCGTTCCTGCTCACGGTGTGCGTGCGGTGGACGCTGGGCGCGACGGTCTGGAGGCGCGGTGCGGGCTGGCCACGGGCCTCCCGGCCGACGCGTGGTGCGCGGGGCTGGCGCCGACGCGGAACGACCATGTCGCCGTCGTACGACAGCGACATGGTCGCTGTGCGCGCAGCGCGACGGTCCGCACGTTCGGCGTCGACACTGACGAGCCTGGTACACCCCGCTCGTTGAGCCTCCTCTTACCCGCGAGAGGCACCCTGGTCGGCGACACGCAACCGAGCAGCGCGCGGAGGGACCATGGCGACGACGACGCTGACGCACGCGCCGACGGACGCGCCGACATCGGCGCGACCGCAGCACCGCACGGCCGCCCCGGCACGCGCCGGAACCGGTGCGCCCGAGGCTCCGCCGCCCCCGCTGACGCACCGTGCGCCCGCGCTCGACGGACTCCGGACGCTCGCCATCCTGGTCGTCGTCCTGTACCACCTGCACGTGCCGCAGTTCGAGGGCGGCTTCATCGGGGTCACGGTCTTCTTCGTGCTCTCCGGGTTCCTCATCACGACGCTGCTGCTCGGCGAACGGCGCCGCACCGGGCGGGTGCGCCTCGGCTCGTTCTGGGTGAAGCGGCTGCTGCGCCTGTACCCGGCGCTGCTGGCGCTCGTCGTGGTCGGGCTGCTGCTCTGGAACTGGGCCGGTGACTACAAGGG
>NZ_LR733059.1 GCF_902506065.1 Arthrobacter sp. 9V | reverse complement strand
GACGGGTACCGGACGGGAACGCCGGGTGCGGGGCGTCCGAGTCCGGGGAGCCCGGGCGCAGGACGTCGCCGGCGAGCAGTGCCCGACCTGCGTGGCCACCGAAGCCACCGAGCGTGAAGGTCGCGGTCGACCCGAGGTATGTCGGCACGTCGAAGCCGCCGCGGACCGCCAGGTAGGTGCGGAGGCCCGGACCGGGGGCCGTGCCGATCGCCAGGGTCTGGCCGGCGCCGACCTCGACCGGCTCCCACAGCGCCACGGGTTCGCCGTCGAGGGTGACCGGGGCCGGTGCACCCGTGAGCGCGACCACCGAGGCGGCCGAGAACCGGAGCGTCGGGCCGGTGGCGGTGACCTCGAGCGCGGGGGCGCCGTCGGGGTTGCCCACCGCGCGGTTCGCCTCGGCGAAGGACGCCGCGTCGAACGGGCCGCTCGGCGGCACACCCACCTGCCAGTACCCGACCCGGTGACACGGTCCGGTTCGTCCCCGTCCGCGAGGCCGACGCCGCCGCGCTCGACGCACACCGGGCCTCCAGGACGGTGCCGCGCACCGGGAGCGACGGCAGCACCGGAGGCGACGGCGACGACGGCGTGATCGCCCGCCTGGACGCGACCGACGTGCGGCCGAGCGTCGCGTACCGACGCGACGGCGACGACAACGTGCTCGTCGAGTACGGCGACATGACCCTCGACATCGCGCTGCGGATGCGCGTGCACGCGCTCATGACGAAGCTGCAGGAGCACACGCCGAAGGGGATCCTCGACATCACGCCCGGCATCCGGTCGCTGCAGGTGCACACCGACGCGTCCGTGCTCAAGGCGCGCGACGTGGCGGGGCTGCTCCGCGAGCTCGAGGACGAGATCCCGCCGACCGACCAGCTCGTCGTGCCGTCGCGCACCGTCAAGCTGCCGCTGTCGTGGGACGACCCGGCCACCCGCCTGGCGATCGAGCGGTACATGAACGGCGTCCGGAACGACGCCCCGTGGACCCCGTGGAACATCGAGTTCATCC
>NZ_LR732994.1 GCF_902506065.1 Arthrobacter sp. 9V | reverse complement strand
GCCGTCGTGCGCTCGACGCCGACTCGGGGCTCGTGAGCATCTCGGACGACGACGAGCACTTCGCCGAGCGGTTCGCGTACGAACTCGCGACCGTCCTGCTCGCCGGTGCCACGGGCGCGGACGAGCGGGCCTACGGCTGATGGCAGCACTGCACGCCGCAGCCTTCTGGTTCGCGGCGCTGATCTTCCTCGCCCGCACGCCGTACGTGCTGCGGAACCCGCGCGGCCGGGCGGCCTGGGGTGCCACGGGTGTCGGCGCACTCGGGCTCCTGACCCTGGGCAGCGTCGTGCCGCAGACCGTGCTCGACGGCGCACTGGGCGGCTCGAACCTGATCAACCTGGTGCAGAACGTCTGCGCGACCGTGGCGTTCTGGCTGATGCTGCGGGCGAGCACCGACGACCTGCCGGAACGCCCGATGCTGGCGAAGCCGGTGGCGCTGCTCGTCGTGGTCGTGGCGTTCACGGTGCCGTTCCTGCTGGTCGAGGAGCGTGGCGGGACCGACTTCGACTTCATCGTGCACGGGATCGCACAGACGCCGATGTGGTTCTACGCGACCGTCTACATGGTGAGCGTGGGGCTGATCGCCGCGACGACCCTGCGGCGTGGCGTGCTGCAGAACCCGGTGGCGCTCGTGGTGTTCCGCGTCGGGCTGGCCCTGGTGGTCCTGGCGAGCGTCGACGAGGTCGCCTCGCTGACGGCGGACCACTTCGGGGTGTTCCCAGCCGGGGTCCGTGACGGACTGCGTCTGGCCTTCGACCCGCCGTTCTACCTGGGCATCGTGTTGATCGTCGTCGCGATGGCCTCGTTGACGTTCCGGCGGTGGGGGCGTGACCTGCGGCACCGCGGGCACCACCGCCACCTGCGCCGCATCGTGCGCCGGCACGAGGTGCGCGCGGTCGAGCGGCCGGGCGACCCGCAGGCCCGGACCTACGACCTGGTCATCGCGATCCGCGACGCCGAGGTGCAGGGACGGACCCTCGACGATGCCGAGCTCGCCCAGGTGCGGGCGGCGGAACGGACCCTGACCCGGAGCCTCGGAGGATGACGGCGTGACGATCGTGTGGTGGGTGCTCGGTGCGCTCGTGGTGATCTACTCGGTCGTCATGCGGAGCGCCGTGTTCGGCCGCCACATCTACGCGATCGGTGGCAACGCGCTGGCCGCGCAGCTGTCGGGTGTGAAGACGAAGCGGGTCACGTTCCTGCTCTTCGTCAACATGGGTGTCATCTCGGCCCTGGCG
>NZ_LR733038.1 GCF_902506065.1 Arthrobacter sp. 9V | reverse complement strand
GGCGGTTTCTAGTGGTCGTTGCAACACTGCTGGTGTTATGTGGTCATTAGTAGATCACGCAGACGCTCGGCTGGGGTATCCCAGTCGAGCGTTTTGCGTGGGCGGCCGTTGAGTTCCTGGGCGACGTGCTCGAGGTCTTCGGGCCCGTATACGGAAAGGTCCGTGCCTTTTTCGAAGTATTGGCGTAGAAGTCCGTTGGTGTTCTCATTGGACCCTCGCTGCCAAGGGCTGGCCGGGTCGCAGAAATAGACCTGCATATCGGTGGCGAGGGTGAAGGTCTTGTGGCCGGCCATTTCCGCACCTTGGTCCCAGGTCAGGGAACCGCGCAGGTGCTCGGGCAGTGTGGACATCGTGGTGATCAACGCGTCACGGACGGTTTCGGCGGTGTGGTCCCCGGGCAGGTGGACCAGCATCACGTACCGGGTGGTGCGTTCAACGAGGGTTCCGATCGCGGATTGGTTGTGGGCGCCGGTGATGAGGTCCCCTTCCCAATGTCCTGGCACGGCGCGGTCTTCGACTTCGGGCGGCCGGTCGGAGATCATCACCATTGGATCGACAAAGCGGGACTGCCGTTGCTGGGGATCCTTGTGGGGTTTACGGCGGGTCCGGCCGGTGCGCAGGGCTGCCTGGACTTCGCGTTTGAGCCCGCCGCGGGCCTGGAAGTAGAGGGCCTGGTAGATCGTTTCTGGGCTCACTCGCATCTCCGCATCGTGGGGAAACTTTTTGATCAGCTTCTGGCTGATCTGCTCCGGTGACCACCGGCGAAGCAGTTTCTTCTTCACATACTTCCGCAGCCGCTTATGGGTGACCAACTTGCTGTCTTTGGGGCGGGGCCGGCGCGCTGTTGCGGTGCGTTGGGCAGCGTAGGCGTAGTACTTCCCGTCCCTGTGGCTGTTGCGGGCCAGTTCCCTGCTGATCGTGGAGGCAGGACGGCCCAGCTCCCGGGCTATTTTCCGGACAGGTACGCCCTTGCTGCGCAGGTCGGCGATGCGTTCCCTGTCCTGTAGGGATAAGAACCGCGGGTTCAGTGGTTTCTCCAGGGCTGCAAGCCGGGGAATCACGACAGGACCCGGAATGCCCGTGGGAGGAGTAAGGGTTATCACACCACTGGTGTAATCGATCCGCCGCCCGTCCGGATAGATTCGTCCGTTTTTTGTCCGCCGGACACCGCTGTCCCATTCCTTGGCTGTGGTTTCGTGGATACCCAATTCATGGGCAGCCTCACGACGGGACAAACCCTGATCGCGCAACCGGCGAAATCCCTCCCGTGTTGGACCCTCCGCACGGTTCTTGGCCAATCCAGCCTTGCGAACCCACTGATAGCAGGTGTTCCGGTTCAATCCGAGCCTAGCGGCGGCCTCTGTCACACTCGCTAATCGATCAAAAGCCCTGAAGAAAGCCTCCCTCTGCTCAGGGGTAGATCTCGCAAACTTCCGGGACTCCGAGGAAACATCGCTTAAATGCGGCACGGTCGTTGCAACTCCCAAAAATCTAGGGTGTTGCAACGACCG
>NZ_LR732981.1 GCF_902506065.1 Arthrobacter sp. 9V | reverse complement strand
CCCCCGGCTGTGGACTCGACACATCCTCAATTCTGCGTTGCTGGCGCCCCTCCTGGAGGCGCGTGGCCGGGTTGCGGACGTCGGTTCCGGGGCAGGACTGCCGGGCCTTGTGCTCGCCATCGCCCGCCCCGACGTCGAGTTCGTGCTCATCGAGCCGATGGAGCGTCGGACGGATTGGCTCCGCGCTGAGGCCGACCGGCTCGGCCTGCAGAACGTGACGGTGCTCCGTGGCCGTGCAGAGGACGTCGCTGACGAAGTGGTGGTCGACCAGGTCACCGCTCGGGCCGTCAGCGCGCTCTCGAAGCTGATCCCCCTGACCGTGCCCTTGGTTCGGTCCGGTGGCCAGCTCATCCTGATGAAGGGTGCGCGTGTCGACGAAGAGATCGAGAAGGCCCGCAAGGTGATCCTCCGGAAGCGCCTCTCCGACGTCGAGGTGCTCGAGCTCGGAGACGGTGGGGTCGACGAGACCACTCGCGTCTTCCGGGCTACAGTTGACTGACGCTGCGGCTCGGGCCGGGTCATCCGGCCGCCAGTGGCTCCGCGTTCCACGTGAAACATCGAACCGGGGAAGAGGCACTCGTTGAGTTCATCGACCGACTACGACGCGTCGACACCGCTCGCTCGCGAGATCGCCGACCTCAACCGTCGCCGCCGCGCGATTGCGACGCAGCAGTTCCCGCTGCCTGCTGAGACGCGGATCATCACCGTCTCGAACCAGAAGGGTGGCGTCGGCAAGACGACATCGACGGTCAACCTCGCAGCGGGACTCGCCCACGGTGGCGCTCGAGTGCTCGTGATAGACCTCGACCCGCAGGGCAATGCGTCGACCGCACTCGGCGTCGATCACCAGGCCGAGGTCGCGAGTATCTACGACGTCATCGTCGATGAGGCACCGATGGCCGACACTGTCCAGGCCTCCCCCGAGTCGGACACGCTCTGGTGTGTGCCGGCAACGATCCACCTCGCCGGTGCAGAGATCGAGCTCGTCTCCCTCGTTGCACGTGAGCAACGCCTGCGGACCGCGCTCGACATGTACCTGCAATCGCTCGACGAGCCGTACCACTACGTCTTCATCGACTGCCCGCCGTCGCTCGGTCTGCTGACGATCAACGCGTTCGTCGCGGCACAAGAGGTCCTGATCCCGATCCAGTGCGAGTACTACGCGCTCGAAGGGCTGAGCCAGCTCCTGCGGAACATCGAGCTGATCGAGCGCCACCTCAATCCGAACCTCCGGGTGTCCACGATCCTCCTCACGATGTACGACAGCCGCACGAACTTGGCGAACCAGGTGGCGAACGACGTCCGGGAGCACTTCGGTGACCAGGTACTCAAGGCGATGATCCCCCGCTCCGTCCGAGTGAGCGAGGCACCCAGCTACGGGCAGAGCGTCGTCGCGTACGACGTGAACTCCACCGGGTCGCTGTCCTACCTGGAAGCGGCCGCCGAGATCGCAGCACGAGGAGCAAAGCACTGATGGCACCGAAGCGAACCGGGCTCGGCCGAGGCATCGGCGCCCTGATCCCCACAGCGACGGACCAGCAGGACCGTCC
>NZ_LR733039.1 GCF_902506065.1 Arthrobacter sp. 9V | reverse complement strand
CCCCTTGCCCTTGGCGAACACGCCGGAGACCCACGACAGGCCTTTGGCGAGTGCGTCACCGCCGCCGCAGACGATTGCTCCTGCTTGGCATGCCATCAGCAGCCCTCCTTGTACTTGGTGCCGGACGTCAGGCCCTCGTCCCAGCCGGGAGAGGGATCGGCGTCGGAGATGACCCAGCCCTGCGCGCTGGTGGTGAGGGTGAAGGTGCCGCCCGTGTACTGGTACTTGGAGGCGCTGTCCTCGGCGGGGTCGGGTTTGCCGTTCGTCGTGGTGAGGCCGGCGAAGGCGATGGTGACGGTGGTGTCGGTGCTGTCCCGGACCAGGTACGCCGAACCGGACAGGTCGACGCCGTGTGTCTGCCCGTCGTCGTAGCCCGACTTCGACAGATCGGACCCGGCGAGCATCGAGTGCGCGGTGCCGTCCGCGACGTCGTCGACGGTCTCCCGCAGGTTCGGGCGCCGGTCGGGGTCCGCGGCGCTGTAGAGCTGCATGAACGCGCCGAGGAACTCCGCGGCCCCGGCCGGGGTGAACTGCTTCTTCTCCCGGAGCTCGAGTAGGTCCTTCGATGTGATGTCCGGGCCGGCGACGCAGCCAGAGGCGTAGTCGACGCCCTGGACCGGGGCGGTGCTGCCGGTGCCCGTGGGGGCCTCGGTGGCCGCCCCGGCCGGGGTGCGGGTGGTGTTCGGCGAGGCGAGGTTCGCGATGGTGACGCCGACCGCGACGAGTGCGATCGCCGCGAGGATCCCGACTGGGATCAGCCACCACCGGCGGCGACGCCGGGGCTGGGATGCGGTCTGCTTGCTCATGTGCGATTCCCCTCGCTGGTGTGGACGGATCAGCCGTTGACGGCGTTGAGGATGAACCCGAAGATCGCCGGGACGATGATGATTCCGCCGGTCATCAGGGACGTGCCGATCACCTCGCCCTTTGCGGCCTCGGCCTTCTGCGGGTTCTTCGCGTTCTTGAAGTGCCGCAGCCTCGAGACGGCCTTGAGCAGGAAGAACGCCGATCCGAGGATGAAGAGGAACCAGATACCGCCAAGCGCGATCTTCCACTGGGTGGTGAAGTTGTCGCCGAGCCACGACGGGTCCGGCTTGACGCCGTCGAACGGGTTGATGTTGGCGCCCTTCGCCGTCACCTCGGACGGCGTGTGTGCCGCGATGACGGCGCTGGTGGTTATGTTGATGACCGGGGCGAGGAGTGCGCTCATGAGCGGGACC
>NZ_LR733040.1 GCF_902506065.1 Arthrobacter sp. 9V | reverse complement strand
GCTCCTCATCGCATTCCTCATCCCCGCCGGACAGGTGTGGTGGAGCATCCGGTACGCATCCCCGAAGAGCACCGATCTCGCCACCGCCGCACGGGAGCTCACCGAGGCACGCCAGGACGAGCGGGGCCCAGCCGGACTCATCCTCGGGAAGATGCACCGGCCAGCCGACCAACTGACCATCGCTTACCCGTCATCCGTCGAGGGGTTGAAGGACCTCTGGACGAAGACGAGCGCGGCGGACATGAACTACTTCTTCGCGCGCATGCACGGCGCCGTCAACGCAGCGAACGACACCAAGGGTCTCCGCACTGTCTGGTACATCGGCGACAACCCAGCCGAACTCGACCAGGTCGCGGCGGCCCTCCGCAATGCGGGGTTCAAGGAGCAGAAGAAGCTCAACTACGGCGGGGCCGGCGAACGCAACTTCATTACTGAGTTCACCCGCTGAGTACTCGAGCGAAGACGCCTTCATTCATGCAGCATCCCGTCGAGTCTGACGAGCGGAAGGGCTGCGGCACTCAGCAGTCACGCATTCGCGATGCTCCTCAGCCGGCTCGGCTTCGCTCAAAGTGAGGCAACCGTAGGGATTTAGACTCCCAGACCGCCGCAGGTCGCCCTCCTGTGCTTCCTCGCACCCCGCCTATCTGAGCGTCCATTAAGCCCACAGCGGTACTAACCCCTCTGATCGGGTCTTTCTCTCAGCGCCCCCAAACGGGTGCCACCCTGTCGTACTCAGCTTCCTCCTAAGCTTCGGGGGTTGACAGCAGCTCGTGCTGTCTGATCGATCTAGGGGGTTCCGTGCGCTCGATGCTGCACGCTCCGCGTATGGGAAAGCGCAGCATCGCTGCCGCAATCCTCGGCGCGATTGCACTGGTTGGTTCGTTACTGGTCGCCACGCCGGCTCAGGCGTTGAATGATTCCGGAACTGGTGGAGTATTTGTTCCCGCGAGCGGCCGGATTCTCGACACGGCGAAGGGTACTGGCGGTTTCAGTACGCCGATGGAAGCGGGCAAGTACCGCACGATCAAGGTCGCTGGTCTCGCTGGTTTGCCGGAGGACGGCTCCGTTGGCGCCGTTTCCCTCAACGCAACCGTAGGCACCACCCCAGACAACGGCACGCTGTTCGGTCGCCCCAACGCTGACACGTCACGCAC
>NZ_LR732990.1 GCF_902506065.1 Arthrobacter sp. 9V | reverse complement strand
CTCCTGCTTCCTGCTCCGCATCGAGGACAACATGGAGTCGATCTCGCGCGGCATCAACTCCTCGCTGCAGCTCTCGAAGCGCGGCGGCGGCGTGGCCCTGCTCCTCTCCAACATCCGCGAGGCCGGCGCCCCGATCAAGCAGATCGAGAACCAGTCCTCGGGCATCATCCCCGTGATGAAGCTGCTGGAAGACTCCTTCTCCTACGCGAACCAGCTCGGTGCGCGTCAGGGTGCCGGCGCGGTCTACCTCAGCGCCCACCACCCGGACATCATGAAGTTCCTCGACACCAAGCGCGAGAACGCCGACGAGAAGATCCGCATCAAGACGCTGTCCCTGGGCGTCGTCGTGCCGGACATCACGTTCGAGCTCGCGAAGAACAACGAGGACATGTACCTGTTCTCGCCGTACGACGTCGAGAAGGTCTACGGCGTCCCCTTCGGCGACGTCCCGATCTCCGAGAACTACCGCGCGATGGTCGACGACTCGCGCATCAAGAAGACGAAGATCAAGGCGCGTGACTTCTTCACGACCATCGCCGAGATCCAGTTCGAGTCGGGCTACCCGTACATCGTGTTCGAGGACACGGTGAACAAGGCCAACCCGATCAAGGGTCGGATCAACATGTCCAACCTGTGCTCGGAGATCCTGCAGGTCAACACCCCGACGACCTTCAACGAGGACCTGTCCTACAAGGAGATCGGCAAGGACATCTCCTGCAACCTCGGCTCGCTGAACATCGCGCTGACGATGGACTCGCCCGACTTCGGCAAGACCATCGAGACCGCCATCCGCGGCCTGACCTCGGTCTCGCAGATGTCGCACATCACCTCGGTGCGTTCCGTCGAGGACGGCAACGACAAGTCGCACGCCATCGGCCTCGGCCAGATGAACCTGCACGGTTACCTCGCTCGTGAGCGCGTCTACTACGGCTCCGAAGAGGGCATCGACTTCACGAACATCTACTTCTACACGGTGCTGTTCCACGCCCTTCGTGCGTCGAACAAGAT
>NZ_LR732988.1 GCF_902506065.1 Arthrobacter sp. 9V | reverse complement strand
GTGGTGCCCCGCGCCGGACATCCGGATGGGGCGCGTGCGCGACCTGACGAGCTGGAACGACGCCCCGGCACGCTCCGGTGCCGAGGTCGCGGGTCTGCTGCTGACGGCCGAACGGGTCGCGGTGCAGGAATCGACACGCCTGCAGGAGCTCCGGGTGGCACGATCGGGGGCATGAGCGACGTCGAAGCGGTCCCCGAGGTGCACCCCGCGAGCACCAGCACACTGGCGGCCAGCGGCAACGCGCTGCTGTCGGACGAGGGGTCCGCGCCGACCCCCGACCAGGCGGCTGCCGACGCCGCGGTGAAGCAGACGCTGCACCGGTACCTGCAGAAGCACCGAGCAGCACTGCTGGCCAAGCTCGACGGGCTGGCGGAGCGACAGGCACGCTGGCCGGTGACGCCGACGGGCACGAACGTCCTCGGGCTGGTGAAGCACGTCGCGGGCGTGCAGGCCGGCTACTTCGGCGAGGTGTTCGGGCGCCCGCTGCCGGACCCGCCCGCGTGGCCCGAGTCGGAGGACGGCGACGACATGTTCGCCCCGCTGGACGAGACGATGGCGGACGTCGTGGCCTTCCACCACCGGAGTGCCGCCCACGCCGACGCGACCATCGAGGCGCTCGACCTCACCGCGACCGGCACCGTGTCGTGGTGGCCTGAGGAGCACCGGCACGTCACGCTGCACCGGATCCTGGTGCACATGGCCTACGAGACCGCGCGGCACGCCGGGCACGCCGACATCGTGCGCGAGATGCTCGACGGCCTGGCCGGTGACGGCGACGGCAACCTGGCCGACAAGACGCCGGACGAATGGGTCCGGTGGCGCGAGCAGCTCGTCGACATCGCGGAGCGCGCCGGGTTGCGTGACCTGAGCGCATAGCCGGGCACCCAGCCCGATCGTTACCGTTCTCCCAGGCTTGCCCTGGTGTTCCCCCTCTGACCAGGGGTTGTCCTCATCGCAACTGCGAGGGAAACTGCCGCCTCGGCAGGGTTGCGTTGTACAACCGGTCCAGGTGCTGCGTAGCTTTGGCCGAGCTCGTGCCCCGATCTGTGGGCAGTTCAGCCGACCGGAAGGGGAGCGCCCACCCGTGTTCCAGTACGTCGTGGAGCGATGGAAGCAGAACTGGTTCGCATCGTGGCAGCACTTCTCACTGGTCGTCCAGTGCGTCGTCCTCGCCACGGTCATCGCCGTGGTGCTCGCCACACTCGTCTACCGCAGCCCGCGCTTGACCGCGTTCGCGAACGGGGTGTCGGCCATCGGCCTCACCCTGCCGTCGTTCGCCGTCATCGGCCTGCTCATCGTCCCGCTCGGCTTCGGCGTCCTGCCGTCGGTCGTCACGGTCGTCTTCTTCGCCGCACTGCCGATCCTGCGCAACGCGGTCGTCGGTCTCGCCGAGATCCCGCCCACCGTCGTCGAGTCGGCGCGCGGCGTCGGCATGAGCCGGTTCCGCACCCTGCTGCAGATCGAACTGCCGATGGCGTGGCCGATC
>NZ_LR733041.1 GCF_902506065.1 Arthrobacter sp. 9V | reverse complement strand
GCATCGCGGTGATCCTGGCCTTCATCGGTGTCAAGCTCGTCCTGCACGCGCTGCACGACAACGAGCTGCCGTTCCTGAACGGCGGCCACCACATCGAGTGGGCACCGGAGATCAACACGTGGGTGTCCCTGCTCGTGATCGTCGCCGCGATGGCCGTGTCGATGCTGGCGAGCCTCGTGCGCATGCGCGGCGAGACCCCCGCGACCGACGACGGCGCAGCCGAGATCGACCAGGACCGAGCCGACCAGGACCCCGCCCGGACCTCCGACTGAAAACCCGTTTGAACGATCCGCTCCGCTCCCTCGTTGTCTGGGTATGGCACTCCGCAAACGCACCAAGGTCATCATCGGGATCTCCGCCGGCGTCGTCGTCGTGGCGGCAGCAGCCGTCATCGCCGGCCCGGTCATCTACGCGAACACCGTCAACGGCCAGGCCGCGGCAGCACCCTCGCTGTCGGCGTCCTCGTCCGGCACCCTCGACGCGAAGGACGCCGACGGCACCTGGACCAGCAAGAGCAGCTCGTACGCCGGGTACCGGGTGCACGAGGTCCTGCAGGGGAATGATGTGAACGTGGTCGGTCGCACGAAGGACGTCAAGGGCACTGCCGTCGTCGACGGCGGCTCGCTCACCAAGGCGTCCGTCACCGTGCAGGTCGGCAAGATCAGCACCCCCGAAGCCGCACGCGACGAGTACTTCCGCTCCACGGCACTGCAGACCGACAAGTACCCGACGGCGACGTTCGAGCTCACCAAGCCCGTCGACGTCACGAAGGCGCTCGACGGCTCCACGCAGGCCGTCACCCTGACCGGCACGATGGAGCTGCACGGCGTCGAGAAGCCGGTCACGGCCGACGCGCAGGTCGCGGTCGGCAAGGGCGGCACCGTCCAGGTCGCCGGCACCGTGCCGATCACCTTCGCCGACTACGGCGTGAAGGCCCCCTCGCTCGGCTTCGTCACCGTGGACGGGAAGGGCTCCGTCGAGTTCTCCCTCGACCTCGGGAAGTGACCGTGACGAGCCGTTCCGCGGACGAGTTGCTCGCGACGCTGTACCGCGAGCACGGTGACGCGCTCACGCGGTACGTCCGGCACCTCACGCGGGACGGCTCGACGGTCGAGGACGTCGTGCAGGAGGCGATGGTCCGCGCCTGGCAGCGCCCGGCCGTGCTCGAACGGGCACCCGACAGCGCACGGGCGTGGTTGTTCACGGTGGCGCGCAACCTGGTCGTGGACGAGGCGCGGTCCGCACACAACCGGCGCGAGCACGGCACCGAACACCAGGTGGAACGGATCGAGTCGGACAGCACGGACGCCGTGCTGGACCGGATCGTGGTCGCCGACGCACTCGCGTCGCTGACCCCGGACCACCGCCGCGTGGTGGTCGACGCGTACTGGCTCGG
>NZ_LR732989.1 GCF_902506065.1 Arthrobacter sp. 9V | reverse complement strand
TCATCGGGCAGGGCCAGCAGCAGCCGACCGGGCACATCCCGTTCACGCCGCGCGCCAAGAAGGTGCTCGAGCTGTCCCTGCGCGAGGCGCTGCAGCTCGGCCACAACTACATCGGTACTGAGCACATCCTGCTCGGCCTGATCCGCGAGGGCGAGGGTGTCGCAGCCCAGGTCCTCGTGAAGCTCGGCGCCGACCTGAACCGGGTGCGCCAGCAGGTCATCCAGCTCCTGTCCGGCTACCAGGGCAAGGAAGCGGTCGCCGTCGGCGGCGAGCAGCAGCAGAACGCGCAGCAGGGTTCGCAGGTCCTCGACCAGTTCGGTCGGAACCTCACCCAGGCCGCGCGTGACGGCAAGCTCGACCCCGTCATCGTGCGCGAGAAGGAGATGGAGCGGGTCATGCAGATCCTCTCCCGCCGCTCCAAGAACAACCCCGTCCTGATCGGTGAGCCCGGCGTCGGCAAGACCGCCGTCGTCGAGGGCCTCGCCCAGGCGATCGTCAAGGGCGACGTGCCCGAGACGCTGAAGGACAAGCAGCTCTACTCGCTCGACCTCGGGTCGCTCATCGCCGGGTCCCGCTACCGCGGCGACTTCGAGGAGCGCCTGAAGAAGGTCACGAAGGAGATCCGCACCCGCGGCGACATCATCGTCTTCATCGACGAGATCCACACGCTCGTCGGTGCCGGTGCAGCCGAGGGCGCGATCGACGCCGCGTCGATCCTCAAGCCGCTCCTCGCCCGCGGTGAGCTCCAGACCATCGGTGCCACCACGCTCGACGAGTACCGCAAGCACTTCGAGAAGGACGCCGCACTCGAGCGTCGCTTCCAGCCGGTGCAGGTCAACGAGCCGTCGCTGCCCCACGCGATCAACATCCTCAAGGGTCTGCGCGACAAGTACGAGGCGTTCCACAAGGTGTCCATCACCGACGGTGCGATCGTCGCCGCGGCGAACCTGGCGGACCGCTACGTGCAGGACCGCTTCCTGCCCGACAAGGCCATCGACCTGATCGACGAGGCCGGCGCCCGCCTGCGCCTGTCGATCCTGTCGGCGCCGCCGGAGCTCCGTGAGTTCGACGAGAAGATCTCGACGGTCCGCGGGTCGAAGGAAGCCGCCATCGAGGAGCAGGACTTCGAGAAGGCCGCGAGCCTGCGCGACGAGGAGAAGAAGCTCCTCGGCGAGCGTCTCCGCCTCGAGAAGCAGTGGCGTGCCGGTGACGTCGCCGCGTCCGGCACCGTCGACGAGGGCATCATCGCCGAGGTCCTGGCGCAGGCCACGGGCATCCCGGTGTTCAAGCTCACCGAAGAGGAGACCTCGCGTCTCGTCTTCATGGAGAAGGCACTGCACGAGCGCGTCATCGGTCAGGAAGAGGCCATCTCGGCCCTGTCCAAGAC
>NZ_LR733042.1 GCF_902506065.1 Arthrobacter sp. 9V | reverse complement strand
GCGGTGGGGATCTGCGCCTTGATCGGGCCGTACTTGTCCCGCATCTCGAGCAGGGCGGCCGGCACCAGGTTGAAGTTCGCGGCCATCGGGGTGACGAGCGTGCCGCAGAAGCCGGCGAGCATGCCGATCGCGAAGATCGCGGCCGGGTTGCCGTCGAAGCCCTGCACCAGGACGGGCCAGCCGATCGCGGCCGTCATGATCGGGAACGCGGCGAACGCGTTGCCCATGATGATCGTGAACAGGGCCGTGCCCAGGCAGTAGATGACCACTGCGGCGAGCAGTGAGCCGTCGGGAAGGACCGACTTGATGATCGTGCCGACCGCGTCGCCGACCCCCGCCTGGGTGAAGACGATGCCGAGGGTCGAGAGCATCTGCGGCAGCAGCGCCGCCCAGCCGATCGCCTGCAGGACCAGGCGAAGCGTCTGATCGCGAAGCTCGACAAGCTCACGACGGGTCGTCTGCTCGCCGGCTACCTGGTGATCCGGCAGGTCACCGCGGCGGTCGGCCTGACCAGCATCGGTGGCCCGGCGCAGACCGTCCGCCCGCTGGTCTACCCGATGGCCGAGGGCGCGGCGACGAAGAAGTACGGGCGGATCGACGACCGCATGCGCGAGAAGATCAAGGGCTACTCGGCCTCGTCCGACACCGTCGGGGTGTTCTTCGGCGAGGACGTCTTCGTCGCGGTCGGCTCCATCCTGCTCATCACGACGTTCGTCGACGCGACCTACGGGCTGTCGCTGGAACCGATCGACCTGGCCCTGTGGGCGATCCCGACGGGCATCGCGGCGCTGATCGTCCACGGCGGACGCCTGCTGCTGTTCGACCGCCGACTCGACAAGATGGCGGCGGACGCCCGTGCCGACGCTCCGACCCTGGGGGCCGCAGCGTGATCACCAGCGAATGGCTCTACTGGCTCATCGGCGCGTTCTTCATCGCCGTCGCCGTCCTGATCGTCACCGACACCGCGCACGCGAAGCGCCTGGGCAACGCCGCGTTCTGGGGCATCCTCGGCCTGTCGTTCTTCGCCGGCACGTTCGTCGCCGCTGGCAGCATCCCGGCGTGGACGCTCGGCATCGCCGTCCTCGTGATGGTCGCGCTCGCCGGACTCGGCTTCACC
>NZ_LR732986.1 GCF_902506065.1 Arthrobacter sp. 9V | reverse complement strand
CCGCAGCATCGTCGTCGCGCACGTGGGCGTCCCGCCGGTCGATCCGGACGCGCTGCCCGAGCCGTTCGAGGGCACCGGCCAGCTCGGCGGCGAAGTGCACGTCGCCCCACCCGTCGCCCTCCGGCCCGGCAGGCGCGGCGATCTTCAGCGACCAGGCGAGCGTATCGCTGGCGCGACGAGGCGTCTGACGGACCGGGGTCACCGGGCGCGCCCCCCACGGTGGCAACGGCGGCCCGGCGGAGACTGCAGCACCCCGGCCGTCGACCGAGTCCCGTCTCGCATCCCGCCAGGCCGAGAACGCGTCCACGGTGGCGGCGTCGATCGTCCGCCCGGGTTCAGTGAGTCGGACGGTCTCACCGACGTCCTCCACCAGGATCGTGGGACCCGACTGCGGTCGCTGGCGCACAGCGCACGCGTGCGTCCACCCGACGAGCGTCGTCGGCTCGTCCGTGAGCACGGGCACAGGGACGATCGCGGCCCGGGGCACAGCGAGCACGGGCTGATCGGCACCGAACACCGAGTCCCCCGTGCCGAACGGACGGTCGTCCGACCACGGGAGTGCGCCGGGACGGATGAGCAGTGCACCGTTCCTCGCCGAACCGTCCGCCGTGCGCACCGAGGCCTGCACCAGGCGGTGGACTCCGGTCTCGGCGAGTGCCAGGAGACCGCCGGCATCGATCGTCACCGAGGTGTCGACCAGCAGGAGGACCCGTCCGACCCCGGCGGCGAGGCCGGCGTTGATCGCGGACCCCAGGCCGTCCACGGGCACGGTCCGCACCCACGGCAGGCGACGCCCGAACGGGTCGACCGGCGACGCATCGGCGACGTAGCTCACGGCCCGGACGTCAGCGCCACGACCGAAGGCATCGTGGGCGACCGACACCAGCCGGGCGACCTCGGCGTGCCGGTCCGAGCGGGTCGTCACGAGCACCGTGACGTCGTGGTCCAGCCGCGGCAGCGGGTCCGGGAACCCGGCCACGCGGACGACCTCAGCCGTCGTCGCGGGCGCGGGACGGGCCTCCCGGTCGGGG
>NZ_LR733043.1 GCF_902506065.1 Arthrobacter sp. 9V | reverse complement strand
GGTCAGCCCATCCGCCTCGTGAAGCACGTGGTCTACCACACCTCGCGCGGCGTGCCCGTGCGTGAGCTCGCCGACCGGTGCGAGCGCACGCTCGACCGCGCACACGCCGAGAACGTCGACGAGACCTTCGCGAAGCAGCGCGAGTGGCTCGACGACTACTGGGCACGCAGCGACGTCGAGATCACCGGCCAGCCCGCGATCCAGCAGGCCGTGCGGTGGAACCTCTTCCAGCTCGCGCAGGCCACGGCCCGCACCGACGGCCACGGCATCGCCGCGAAGGGCGTCACCGGCTCCGGCTACGGCGGCCACTACTTCTGGGACATGGAGATCTACGTCCTGCCGTTCCTGTCGTACACGGCGCCGATCGTTGCCCGGAACGCCCTGCGCTTCCGCTACAACATGCTCGACGCGGCACGGGCGCGAGCCCGCGAGCTGAACCAGCGCGGGGCGCTGTTCCCGTGGCGGACCATCAACGGCGAGGAGTCCAGCGCGTACTACGCCGCCGGCACCGCGCAGTACCACATCGACGCCGACATCGCCCATGCACTCATGCAGTACGTGCGGGCATCGGGCGACCGTGAGTTCCTGAAGCGCGGCGCCATCGACGTGCTCGTGGAGACCGCCCGACTCTGGGCCGACCTCGGGTTCTGGCGGTCCAACGGCGACAAGAAGTTCCACATCGACGGCGTCACCGGACCGGACGAGTACACGACCGTCGTCGACGACAACCTCTACACGAACGTGATGGCGCGTGCGAACCTGTGGTTCGCCGTCAACGCCTGCCGCGAGCTCGCCGCCGACGACGCCGAAGAGTACGACCGCATGGTGCGCCGGACCGGCCTGCGCCCCGTCGGGCTCGTCGAGTGGGAGCACGCCGCCGAGTCGATGGAGATCCCCTTCGACCCGCACCGCGGCATCCACCCGCAGGACGCCCAGTTCCTCGACAAGGAACTCTGGGACCTCGAGAACACCCCCGACTCCAAGCGCCCGCTGCTGCTCCACTACCACCCGCTGGTGATCTACCGGTTCCAGGTGCTCAAGCAGGCCGACGTCGTGCTCGCACTGTTCCTGCAGGGGCACGAGTTCACGGCGGCCGAGAAGCGTCGCGACTTCGACTACTACGACGCACTCACCACCGGTGACTCCACGCTGTCGGCGGTCGTGCAGTCGATCATGGCGGCCGAGGTCGGCTACCACGACCTCGCCGACCAGTACTTCCAGACCGCGCTCTACGTCGACCTGGCGGACCTGCACGGCAACACCTCGGACGGCGTGCACATCGCGTCGACCGGTGGCATCTG
This sequence comes from Arthrobacter sp. 9V, assembly GCF_902506065.1. Taxonomy (GTDB): domain Bacteria; phylum Actinomycetota; class Actinomycetes; order Actinomycetales; family Micrococcaceae; genus Arthrobacter. The sequence continues at coordinate 42 of NZ_LR733043.1, read as the reverse complement.
GGGTGCGCTGGTCAACGGCTTCGGCGGCATGCGCGACCACGG
>NZ_LR732987.1 GCF_902506065.1 Arthrobacter sp. 9V | reverse complement strand
CCGCATGGGAGTGACGCCGAAGCACGTGAGCAAGCTCCTCGGAGGAGCGCCGCTTACACCCGACGTCGCAACGAAGCTGGAGCTGGTTACGGGTATCGCTGCGCGTGTCTGGCTTAGCCAGGAAGCAACGTACCGAGCTGATGTCGCCCGACTCGGTCTCACGGAGGAGCTTGTAGCAGCGAAGGAGCTCGCGGCTTCCTTCCCACTATCGCACCTTCGAAAGATCGGCAGGATCACAGGGACCCTGAAGAAGCCAGGCGCCCTAGCGATGGAACTCCTTGCCTTCTTCCAGGTTGGATCAGTGGACGCACTTCGGCAAGCCATCGCGCGGCAAGCCGTCGCGTATCGCCAAGGCACCGCCCATCCGGTTGATGAATATGCGCTCGCGACGTGGCTCAAGCTGGGCGAGATGGAAGCTGCAGCTTCAACAGATGCGTTGCCGGCTTTCGACGACGTGGTGCTACAGGAGCTGCTTCCGGAGATTCGACAGCTCTCTATGACGCCCTCGAAGACCTTCGGTGCTGAACTGGTCGCGTCGCTCGCGAAAGCGGGCGTTCAGTTGATCTACGTTCCGGAGGTTCAGGGCGCCCGTATGTACGGAGCGACCAGATGGATCAACGGGCGCCCGGTGATCGCCCTGACCGCCCGAGGCCGAAACGACGGCCAGTTCTGGTTCACCCTCTTCCACGAGATCGGTCACGTGCTCCTGCATCAAGACCAGCGCACCCACATCCGCCCTGCAGACGCTGATGTAGAGGCCGACCCCGCGGAGCGCGAGGCTAATGACTTCGCGTCAATGACGCTCATTCCGCGCTCACAAGAGCAGCAGCTGCCGTCCCTGAAGAGCAAGGAGCAGGTGCGCGCGTTTGCGGATTCCATCGGTGTCAGTCCGGGTGTCGTTGTCGGGCGACTGTGGCACGACAAGCTTTGGGACTATCGCGCTGGACACGATCTTTGTCTGAAGCTCGTCATCGTCGACGACGAGTGACGACTGTTGTTCTGACGGTTGTGGTGCAATCGCTGCTACTGGCGATCGTAGGTTCGATGTAGCTCGCCGGGCTGCTGATCGTGACAGGGTCGGCGGGAGTCTGGACCAGCAGGGTGGGGTTGTTGGTGACGTCGAGCGCCCGGGAGCGGGCCAGTTCTGCGGCGGTACCTTCAACGGTCACCGAGGGCTGCAGTGCGGCGAGTACCTCGTCGACGTCAATGCCTTTTGGATTGGCGATCGACCGGTAGGTGTCCGGGCCGGAGAGGCTAAGGCGGTCATGGTGGAGAGCTCACCGCATGGCGCGGGCCTTGTCGATGCCGCGATCACCGCAGATCTGCGGAGAGGTCTCGCCCAGTGACGACCCGTGCTGCTGCTT
>NZ_LR733044.1 GCF_902506065.1 Arthrobacter sp. 9V | reverse complement strand
CCCATGGTCAGTGCCTCGGTCTGGTCGTGCGTGACGTAGACCGTGGTGACGCCGAGACGACGCTGCAGCGACGCGATCTGCGTGCGGGTCTGGCCGCGGAGCTTGGCGTCGAGGTTCGACAGCGGCTCGTCCATGAGGAACACCTGCGGCTGACGGACGATCGCACGGCCCATCGCGACGCGCTGACGCTGACCACCGGAGAGCGCCTTCGGCTTGCGGCCGAGGTAGTCCTCGAGGTCGAGGAGCTTGGCGGCTTCCTGCACGCGGGTGGCGCGCTCTTCCTTGCCGACGCCGGCGATCTTGAGCGCGAAGCCCATGTTCTCGGCGACGGTCATGTGCGGGTACAGCGCGTAGTTCTGGAACACCATCGCGATGTCGCGGTCCTTCGGCGGGACGTCCGTGACGTCGCGGTCGCCGATGCGGATCTGACCGGAGTTGACCTCTTCGAGGCCGGCCAGCATGCGGAGCGAGGTGGACTTGCCGCAGCCCGAGGGGCCGACGAGGACGAGGAACTCGCCGTCGGCGACGTCCAGGTCGAGGGAGTCGACCGCGGGACGGTTGCCTCCGGGGTAGAGACGGGTTGCCTTGTCATAGGTGACGGACGCCATGAGCGTTCGGTCCTTCCTTCACCGGCAGGTACGTGCCGGACGATCCGAGTGAAGCGGTGTGCCCGTACGGGCCCCGGACAGTCGTCGTCGACTGTCGAGCTTCATACAACACGAGTTCACCCGGGTGCGCCAGTGTTTTCCCCCTTGGTCGGCTGCTTCCCAGAGCGCCCCACTACAATCGCCGGGTCCGTCCGCCGAGCAGGGGAACGCCGAGCGGACACCGATCAGGAGGACGACGCACCGATGAACAACCGCCCCGAGGGTGCTGCCCGCGCCGCGCGGAACGAGCGCCGTGAAGCCGCCCGCCAGCGAGCCCAGCGTGCCCGGACCCAGCAGAAGCGACGCCAGCGCGGTGTCCGGCTCGGACTGCAGATCGGGCTCGGGGTCGTGCTCCTCGCCGCCGCGACGATCGTCACGCTCGTCCTCGTCGACTCCGTGAAGCCCGCCGGGCCCGGACCGTCGACGATGTCGCAGGGCGGCATCACGATCGGACAGGACCTGAAGCCGGTCACCGCGTCCGCGTCCGGATCGGCCTCTGCCGCCCCGAGCAACACCGAGACCGACGGTGCCGGCACCGTCCGGATCACCCTGTACGTCGACTACCTCTGCCCCGGCTGCGGCCAGTTCGAGCGGGCCAACGGTGACTACATCAAGGACCTGGTCGACTCCGGGGCGGCCACGGTCGACATCCACCCGGTCGCGATCCTGTCGAACCGCTCGCAGGGCACGAAGTACTCG
>NZ_LR732984.1 GCF_902506065.1 Arthrobacter sp. 9V | reverse complement strand
CCGCGGCATCATCACGTGGTCGTTCCACCAGGACCCCAAGGACGCCGAGACCCGATGGGGGAAGGCCGGCGGGAACAAGATCCTGAAGTCCTCGAACATCCTGATGGTCCTGGGCGGGATCAAGGACGACGACTATCTGGAGAGCCTGTCGAAGCTGTGCGCGGAGAAGGAAGCCGAACGCATCGGCACCACTGAGTCGGTCAACGGCATGTCCACGTCGACGTCGACGATCAAGGAACGCGTGATGACCGCCGGCGCGATCCGTCAGCTCGAGCCCGGCAAGGGGATGCTGTTCTACCGAGAGCTGCCGGTCGCGATCGTCGACCTGCCCGGCTGGTGGGAAGAGGACGACAAAGCTGCGATCGAAGAGGGCCAGAACTGGGCCTTCGAGCAGGAAGGGATCGCAGCATGAGCGACGTCGACGGCGCAGCACCGGAGCAGGGCGAGAACACCGGCGAGAGCGGAACGCCGCTGACGCCGGAGGACCGGATCCACGCACTCGAGCAGCTCGTCGTGCCCATGTTCAAGGACTGGGCCAGCCGCGACACCGGCGAAGACGACGGACCCGCTGTCGGGACCGCGGGCGCCGTCTCCGAGACCGCCGAAGAGGACGCCGGCGGCCCCTGGGCCTGGGACCGCGTGAACGATGAGCGACGGCAGGCACTCGCGGGCGAACTGACCGCGTTCGTCACGTACCTGACGGACCGGTACCTCCGGCACCTCAGCGCGGAAACGTACCCGTTCGCGGCCCGCTGGTTCGAGAACCCGATCGCGGTGGAGATCCTCACCGGCGTGATGGTCGCCCACCAGGCGGTCTACACCGACTACAAGACCGAGCCGAGCCGGGACCTCGCGGACTGGCACGAACACATCCTCTGGCCCGCACTCGATCGCATCAGAGCGCTCGCGCTGTTCCCGAACGGCGAGATCAAACCACGGAGCCGGAACGTCGACGTCGACGACGACGCACGGGCGTTCCTCGCCGGCGAGCTCGCCGATGACGACGCGGCGCCGGCGGCGGACGCGCCGACGGCCGCTGACCTCCATAGCGCTCCGACCGGACCGATCACGCTGCCGTAGTTGGGACGGAACCGCGACGTTTTACAGGCGGGAGAAACAACGGGAGACGCCCCGTGCAGTTTGCACGGGGCGTCTCGTTGTCTACGTTCACCACACCGTATGGATGTTTTCCAACCAGTTCCACGCTGCGTACGCGTAAGACGCGGCGGTAACTATGGAAGTTATGACGGTTATGATTTGCACGAACTCGTTCGTGATTTTCAAACCGTAATAACGTAGGCATCCGCGGACGCGTGTAGTACGGTGGAGCCACGGAATCGGACCCGGTTCAGGGCTGAACACAGTCATGACGTGGAACTTTCCGCCAGCGGTACGCTCCGCCGTGACAAGTGAAGGCGTACCACTGGGCTTGTTAGAGCAGCCGCCCCAGCCGAGTGCTGGGGCGTTCTGCTGCACCAGGTGCATTCCTAAGATACAGCCGCCCCCGCACATCGGAGGAGGGTTGTGCAAGAAAGTCTTGTACCCGGGTACATCCCCTTGGGGCCTTTAGCTCGACTCAATAA
>NZ_LR733045.1 GCF_902506065.1 Arthrobacter sp. 9V | reverse complement strand
CGGCGGTGTGGTCGGTGAAGTAGTCGCCGAAGCCCGGGTTCGCCAGGACGGCTGCACGCTCCTCAGCAGACTTCGGGGTTTCCGAAAGCTGCTGGCTGAATTCGACGCCATGGGCAGTCTGAGTCATTCCGATTTCCTGTCTTGGCATATTGTGCGTTCTCGCAAGTGAAGCCCGGTTAGGCAATCCCGCCGCCGAACTGCAGCTGGCAAAGACGCCCCCGGTGAGTGGATCCCGGCGCGGCACCCGGATTTCGGGCTCTGCGTTGCGACGTCATCTGCCGCGCCGGGAGATTATGGGTACTCTGTTCCGCTGGCTCGCATTCAAGAAGCTCGTGCGGACGAGTACTTATCGGTGCAAGAAGCGCGCAGAGCGCTTCTCTACGAATGCCAGCATGCCTTCCTTTTGGTCAGCTGTGGCAAAAAGGGAATGGAACATGCGGCGTTCGAACAGGATCCCGCTATCCAGAGTTGTCTGAAAGGCCGCATTTACTGCTTCTTTAGCGAGCATCACGGCTGGGGCTGGCATCCCGGCGATCACCGCAGCCGTTTTTAGAGCATCTTCGATGAGTCCGTTTCCGGGAACTATTCGGGCCACAAGACCTATTCGTTCGGCTTCTAGAGCATCTATGGTTCGGCCGGTGAGAATCATTTCCATGGCCTTTGCTTTTCCGACCGCCCGTGTCAGTCGCTGAGAACCGCCCATTCCGGGAATGACGCCGAGCTTAACTTCCGGCTGGCCGAAGGTTGCAGTGTCGGAGGCAAGTATAAAATCGCAGGCCATGGCCAGTTCACAACCGCCGCCCAGTGCATGGCCAGAGACTGCAGCCACCACAGGCGTGCGAACAGCAGAGAGCCTTTCCCAGTCCTGCAGCCAATCCTCAAAGTACAAGTCCATGTACGATTTGGACGACATTTCTTTAATGTCAGCCCCTGCGGCAAAGACGCGTTCTGAACCGGTGAGGACGATGGCTCCTATTGTGGCGTCTCTGTCCATTTCGGTCGCCGCTGAAACTACTTCCTGCATGAGTTCATAGTTCAAGGCATTGAGCGCCTCGGGCCTATTCAACGTGATGATGCCGACCCGGTCATTGCGCGACACGTTGATGGATTGGTAGTTCATTGCGGTCCTCATTGTTCAGTGTTGCCGTTCCGGAGGGGTGTCATCAGATCGCAGGAGTCGCTACAGCGACGTGCCGCTCTTCGGGTCCGTTGTATTCGCTCAACGGGCGGATCAACGAGTTGGAGGCTACCTGTTCCATGACGTGGGCGGTCCAGCCGGTAATGCGGCTGGCTACGAACAACGGCGTGAACGTT
>NZ_LR732985.1 GCF_902506065.1 Arthrobacter sp. 9V | reverse complement strand
CGTGTCTTCGGGGCTCTGCCCGCCGAGGACCCGGAGGGACGACACCGCCCGGACAGCTTCTTCCTGCCACCGCGTGTACAGCTCGCGGGTGTGGGCATCGAGGAAGGGCATGCGCGTCATGTTCGGCCGCTCACCCATCCGCTCGGGGCTCTCGAAGTCGAGGTGCCCGGCGACCAGGCGGTGCCCGAGGGCGTTCCAGCCGAGTACTTCACTGCGTTTGCCGATGATGACCGCCGGCGTCGATGCCAGCGAGGTGATCAGCCGGACGGTGCCCGGCCGGGCGTGGTCCGGCTTCGCGGCAGATCGCCGTTTCGGCGTCGAGTGCTCGGGACGCGCGAGGTTGAAGAGGTGTACACGCTCGTCGTCATTCAGGTTGAGTGCACGGGCGATCGAAGCGATCACCGCCTCTGACGCGTTCGTGCTCAGACCCTGCTCGAGCCTCGAGTAGTAGGTCGGGCTGACACCGGCGAGCATGGCGAGCTCTTCGCGGCGGAGTCCCGGAACCCGGCGCACACCGTAGCCCTGCAGCCCGACGTCTTCGGGCTGCAGGGCGGCGCGACGGACGCGAAGGAAGTTCCCCAGTTCGTTCGGACCGTTCATCTGCTCATTCTGCTGCCGGATAGACCGATCTGTCCTGTCACTGACAGTGACAGGCACGGCGGGGTGTGGCTGGTGGATCGGGTGGTGGCGATGGTTGGAACACGTCAGAACCCTGGCGAACCTGATCCACCGGGCACGAAGAGAGGCCACCGTGACCACTGAACACGCAACGGACGTCACGTCGACCACGTCGACGACGGGCGACGGCAGGGCGATGACGACGAAGCAGCGGGTCGCACTGACCGTGCTCCTCACCGCGAGCTTCACACTCGCCGTCGACTTCTCGATCCTCAACGTCGCACTGCCGACCATCGGGGCCGACGTCGGGTTCGCGATCGAGAACCTGCAGTGGATCGCGACGGCGTTCGCACTGTGCGCCGCCGGATTCACCCTCCTGATGGGTCGAGTGGCCGACATCGCAGGTCGTCGCCGCATGTTCCTGATCGGGATGGTGCTCCTCGGCTCGGGCTCGTTGGCGGGCGGGCTC
>NZ_LR733046.1 GCF_902506065.1 Arthrobacter sp. 9V | reverse complement strand
GCGCAAAGCCAATGATGAGCAGGATGTTCACGCCGCGGGGCTGGGGCAGGAGCACGCCGATGGAATCGGCGGCGAACCAGCCCATCGCGACCAGGTAGATGACGATGTGCACCCACGTGGCCGGGTACTGCAAGTGTTCGTGGATGTAGGTCGTCGGTTCCCCGTTGTGATCGGGAATCGCCATGAAGGTGACCGTCTCCGCAACGAGCACGGCGATCAGGATGGGCAGGCGTGACCGGGCCTCCGAGCCAGCGTGAGCGCGTGTGGCGTCCCGCAGAAACCAGAAGGCTGCAGTGGCTGCGAGTACCTGGATCAGATCGATGGCATTGACGTCGCCTAGGAGCGCATCGAGGGGTTCGACCGGCCAGACGACGCCCACCGTGGCGATGCCGACGACGGCCAGCGCTGCGGCAAGGAACGCCGGACGGCGCGCTGCGTTACCGATCGCATTGACGCGGAGGAGCAGGAGTCCAACGGCAGCCCAGAACGCAGCTGGGATCACGCGAAGGCTTCCTCGCTTGCGGACAGCGTGGACTTCTGGAGGCGCTCGAGCAGGAGCATCGCTCCACGCTCGGCTACGAGCTCTTCGACGTCGACAGCGCCAGCATCCTCGAGGGAGGTCCGCACCGGCACGCGGGCACGTGCCGCGGTGATCTCCGCGGTCACGCCGGCATAGCCCCGTTCCATGACCTCGACGGGCACGTGGCACCCTCCGTGGCCTGCGGCAATGTGCATGAACTCGTGGAGGATCACGAACAGCTGGTAGAGGCGGGGGTCGTCAGGGTGGAAGTACACCCATCCGGCGTCTGCAGTGTCGAGGTACAAGCCCGTCACGCTCGCGGGGTGGTCACGCGGAGGGAGTGAGTTCAGCGGGTCGATGATGAGCGGCTTACCGAGCCAGGTGGCAACGGCCGTTCTCAGCGTCTCAAAGGTGAGCGGGCCGGCGGGCAGGGATAGCCGGGCGATGGCGTCCTCAGCAAGCTGAGTGGTGAGTCGTTGCGTTCGGATCTTCTTCATTCGGTACCTCCCCGCTCGGTCGGCGCCGCGGCGCGGATCGCTTCGGCAATCGCCAGGAGCTCGGCCGCGGATGCTGCGTTGACCGAGCGCGCGGCGATCCCAACACCAGTCTCTGCCAAGGCGATCTCCACTTCCAGCCGCGCGTCGACGAGATCGACGACACCGGGGAGTGCGATGCGCAGCAGGTACTCCGAGGGCACGTCGAAGAAGTCCGCGATCGCACGAAGGTCGTCACTCGTCACGTCTGTGGGCTCGCCGGCGAGGAGCCGTTCCCAGTCGGCACCAGCCAGAAGCCGTCCGCGCTTCGCCAACGCAGCGCGCACCGCACGGTCGACCGGGGGAGCAGGGGTGCGAGCGACGTGGAGGGCGACAAGCTTCCGCAGCCGGTAGCCGAGAAGTGCTGGCTCCAGGCGTTCATCCCGGGGAGCGTGCAGCCGTTCCATCTCGGTGATGGCCGGCGCCAGGAGCTCGCCCACGGAGACGCCGAGCGCTTCGGCGATCGTCTGCACGTCGTTCGTGTTGAACGAGGTCTCGCCGCGGGTGCGCTTGTAGTAGTAGCCGCGACTGAACCCAGCCTGCGTGATCAGGGCTGGCGTCGTACTGCCGCGCTGGATCCGCAGGTCATCGACCGCGTCAACGAACGCCCTCGAGAAC
>NZ_LR732982.1 GCF_902506065.1 Arthrobacter sp. 9V | reverse complement strand
GCGATGAGGAGCAGGCCACTGATGATGCCCTTCGCGTAGGGGAGGAGGGCGACGATGCCGGCGGCGATGAGGATCGCGAGTGCCGGCGCGGAGTACGTGACGTAGCGGGCGTTGTAGACGGGCTTGTAGAAGTGCGATGCGGCGAGCAGCGCCACGGTGGGCACGATTAGCCACGGCAGCATCACCACCAGCGCTTCCCTTCGCTTTCGGAGCGCGAACGCGACACCGACGAGGACCAGCAACCAGGACACGACGGCGACTGCGGTCACGAAGGACCTGGTGGTGGTGACGAGCGCGAAGTCGAAGAACTGCAGCCGCCATCCGTTTTCGATGGCGCTGTGCCAGGTGGGTGCCTGCAGCCATCCGATCTGTCGGGACTGCGGGATCGTTGCGCGAACGAACGGCACGACGGCGACGCCGAGGATGGCGATCGTCCACGCTGCGGCCGCGAGACCGATCCAGCGCTGCTTCGGTGCGAAGAGGAAGCGGAGGAACACCGTCAGGGCGTGCGCGGCGACGATGAGTGCCGCCCACAGGAACACCAGCACCGACACGTAAGCGAAGACCGCGTACAGCAGCCACCACAGGGTGATCAGCAGCGGCGGTTTCCGCCCGTCGGTGGCGTCCAAAGCGTGGACGAGGAGCACAGTGGTGAGTACCGCCAGCAGGAGCTCGAACGCTGGGGAGCGTCCGGACGTGCCGGCCGATGCGACGACGGGTAGTAGGGGCAGGATGATCGCGGAGATCGTCGCCGTGGCGAGGGAGAACAGCCGCTCAGCGAGCAGGACGACGAGCCCGCCTGCCAGTCCGATCGCGACGGCGGACGGGAAGCGGAGCGTGAAGGGGCTGTAGCCGACGAGGTCGAACCAGAGGTGCATGCCGACGTAGTACGCCGCATGCACCAGGTCGATCCTGCCGATCAGGTCCTGCAGCGCATCCCACGACCGGGTTGACGCTGCGATGGTCGCGGTCTCGTCGAGCCAGATCGTCCGGTGGGTGATCGCAACCAGGGTGATGAGCGTGCCGAAGAGGGCGGCCCCGCCGGCGATGACCCATCGGGCGTTCCTGCGGGTGTCCCGCTTCACGTCAGCATGCACACCCGCCAGCGTATGGGCAGCCGCACTCGAGCCCCGACTCTGATGTCGGCGAGTGGTCGAGCATCCAGCCGTGACTGCGGTGCTGCGCGCAGGCTAGGAGTGGGTGTTGTTCCGCACGGAGGGCAGCTTGCGGTGGTCCTTGACCAGGGAGCGGGTCTCGCGGATGCGGCAGTCGATGCCCCACTTCGTCACGAGCGTCAGGCTCTCGCGGACGATGTTGCCGCTCATCTTCGAGACACCGAACTCCCGCTCGGTGAACATGAGCCCTGTCCAGGGGCGCATGCCGACAGGAGCCCCGCAGTGTCCCAAGGAAGGACGGCTACTGAGACTGATTGTTTCAGCACAAGGCGTCTGGCGTCCGATCGGGGATCGCCAGTCGTGACGGGCGTGCGTCGGCTGAACCGACACGTCAGCCCCACGGCTCTCGGGTCATCTTGCGGGGCGGGGCGTGGT
>NZ_LR733047.1 GCF_902506065.1 Arthrobacter sp. 9V | reverse complement strand
CCCATAGAAAAGACCGGGTGCGGAGTTCCCGACAACCACTAATTGCCAGGACCCGCACCCGGTCACTACCGGAAAGCGTAGCAAACGACATGACCATGACCGAGAACACCCAGACCACCACCGCCGCCGAGGGCATCGACCTGGTGCACGTCCCCGCAGCGGACGTGGTGATCGAGAACAACGTCCGCACCGCGGCCGACCTCGACCCCGCGTTCCTGGCCTCCGTGAAGCGTCACGGGGTACTCCTGCCGAGCATCGGCTACCGGAACGCTGACGGGGCCGTGGTGGTCCGCGACGGGCAGATGCGCGTCCTCGCCGCCCGCGAGGCGGCCGTCACCGTCCCCGTGTTCGTCACCGCCCGTGACGACAGCACCGCAGCGCGGATCGTGGAGCAGTTGGTCGCCAACGAGCGCCGTACGGCGCTGACCGACGGGGACCGGCTCAACGCCTACCGGCAGTTGGAACTCGCCGGACTCTCCGTCGCCGGGATCGCCCGCGAAACCGGCACCAACAAGGAGCAGGTGAAGGCGACCCTGACGGTGGCGAAGTCGGAGGCCGCGACCGCCGCGGTGATCGACCGGCAGGTGTCGTTCGACGCGGCCCTGCTGCTGGCCGAGTTCGACGGCGACGAGGAAGCCACGGCGGACCTGAACGAGTACATCAGCGAGGGCAACGACGACGAACTGCAGTTCGTCGCCCAGCAGCACCGCAACCGGAAGATCGCCGAAGCGGAAGCCGTCAAGGTGGCGGACCAGCACCGGGAGCAGGGCGTCACCGTCCTGGACGATGACGCCACCGGGTGGAAGTACCTCGACACCCTGTCCGACGAGGCGGTGTCCGAGGACGACCCGTGGGCCACGCTCGCCGCGATCGAACCGGACGCCCACACCGCCTGCCCGGGGCATGCCGTGTTCGTGCGGCCCCTCGGTGACAGCGCGGTAGTGACGGCCGTGTGCACCACCCCGGAGCAGCACACCGCCCGGCACCCCTACGACCGCCCCGCGGCCGAGTTGACGCCGGAGCAGGAAGCCGAGCGCGCGGCCGAAGCCGAAGCCGCGGAAGCCCGCCGGGAGCGGAACAATCGCCTGCAGGACGAGTGGACCGCCGCACGCGAGGTTCGGCGGACCTGGCTCGCTGGACTTGTCGGCTCGAAGACGCTCCCGAAGGACGCCGCACGGTGGACCGCGTCCGTGCTGATCGGCGCGACGAAGGACTACTACTACGGCAACCGGGTTCGCGCCACCGACCTGCTGGGGGTTCCGGAGGACGCCGACCCGGCCGAGTGGGCCAGCAAGCGCCCCGGGAAGGCGCAGCACGTCGCGTTCGCGTTCGCCCTCGCCGAGGTCGAATCGGGCGTCGGCCGGTACGGGTGGAGCATGGCGGACACCGTGGCGGTGCCGTACCTCAACCAGTTGGTCGCGTGGGGCTACACCCTCTCCCACGT
>NZ_LR732983.1 GCF_902506065.1 Arthrobacter sp. 9V | reverse complement strand
GCACCAGGACGTCGCCGATGCCGATCTCGACCGCGGCCGGACCGTCCATCAGGCGGTTGTTCTTGAGCGGGTTCTCGACGATGACGCGGAGCGCGCGCTCCGGGCCGATCAGGCGGGGGAGCAGTGTCGCGCCACCCCAGCCGGGGATGATGCCGAGGAACACCTCGGGCAGGCCGATGCCCTGCGCGGCGGACGAGAAGGCCCGGTACGTGCAGTGCAGGGCGATCTCGAGCCCGCCCCCGAGCGCCAGGGTGTTCACGAACGCGAACGACGGCACTCCGAGGTCGGCGAACTTGCGGAGCGTGGCGTGCCCGAGGGCGGCGAGGTCGTGCGCGGCCTCGCGCGACGGGACCGCTGCGGCCTGGGACAGGTCGGCCCCCGCCGCGAAGCAGTACTCCTTGCCGGTGATCGCGACGCCCTGGATCGTGCCGGCGGCGGCCTCGGTCCGCAGGGTGTCGAGCACCCCGGACAGTTCACGGAGCGTGCGGGGTCCGAGGGTGTTCGGCCGCTTGTAGTCCTTGCCGTTGTCGAGCGTGATGAGTGCCAGCGTGCCGCCCGAGGGCATGGTCACGTGCTTCACGAACGAGTGGGTGACGACCTCGTCCTCGCTGAGTTCGGCCAGTCGGTCGTTGTCGACGATGGTCATGGTCACGCCCCCTTCCGAGCGGAACGCTCGGCCGACTTGCTGTGGTTCGGGTTCTCCCAGATGACGGTGCCGCCCTGGCCGAGCCCGATGCACATCGTGGTGATGCCGTACTTGACGTCCGGTCGCTCGGCGAACTGCGCCGCGAGCTGGTTCATGAGTCGGACACCGCTCGACGCGAGCGGGTGGCCGACGGCGATGGCGCCGCCCCACGCGTTCACGTTCGGGGAGTCCTGGGCGATGCCGTAGTTGTCGAGGAAGGCGAGCACCTGGACGGCGAACGCCTCGTTGATCTCGAACAGGCCGATGTCGTCGATCGACAGTCCGGCCCTCGACAGTGCCTTGTCGGTGGCGGGGACCGGGCCGACGCCCATGACCTCGGGCTCGACGCCGGCGAAGGCGAACGACACCATGCGCATCTTCGTCGACAGGCCGTGCTGCTTCGCACCGTCCTCGGACGCGAGCAGGCTCATGGTCGCGCCGTCGTTGAGTCCGGCTGCGTTGCCGGCGGTGACCCGTCCGTGGGGCCGGAACGGCGTCTTCAAGGCGGCCAGCGCCTCCAGGGTGGTACCCGGCCGGGGCGGCTCGTCGGTGCTGATGACGTCCCAGCCGTCGCCCTTGTTGACCTCGACCGGGATGACGTCGGGCTGCAGCTTGCCGTTCGCCCAGGCGGCGGCGTAGCGCTGCTGGGACTGGACGGCGTAGGCGTCCGTGCGGTCCTTCGTGATCGCGGGGAAGCGGTCGTGCAGGCGCTCGGCGGTGGCGCCCATGACGAGGGCGTCGCTCGACACCATGCGCTCCGCGACGAAACGCGGGTTGGGGTCGGCGTTGAAGCCCATCGGGTGGCGGCCC
>NZ_LR733048.1 GCF_902506065.1 Arthrobacter sp. 9V | reverse complement strand
GCAGGTGGGTGGCAACGGGAGGAGGTTCCGGGATCTCGATCTGATAGCGATTTGATACCACCTCGAAAGTGATATCAAAATGCTATCGCGGCGGTACTGGTTTGATACCGTCCTTCCTCTTGTTTCCGTGGTGTGGGGCCCATCGGAGGAGCGCTGAACTATTCGGCTTTGATAGTGCTTTGATATCACTTTGGAAGTAATATCAAACCACTAGCGTGTCAGTACTGGTTTGATAGCTCCTCTCAGCTAGCGTGGAAGTCATGATCATTGTCGTAGGAAGCGAAAAGGGCGGGGTGGGTAAGTCCACAGTCGTCACTAACATGGCCGTGGAGCTCGCGAAACGCGGGATGCGTGTAGCGGTAGTGGACGGAGACCGCCAGCGGTCTACCGCCCGCTGGGCCGTTGACCGCGAGGAGGCCGGTCACGAACCTCGCATCTTTGTCGTCGAAAAGCTGGGCAGTCTCCACGAGACGTTGCGAGAGCTCGACACGAGTTACGACATCGTTTTAGTCGATGTCGCAGGTAAAGATAGCAAAGAAATGCGTACAGCCATGACGGCTGCGCACCAGCTGTTGATTTTGACTCAGTCCAGTCAGTTTGACTTAGACACACTGGTGACGGTTGACCGACTAATCGAAACAGCACGCGACTTCAATCCATCCCTACGTGTTCGGGGAGCCCTGACGCGTGTATCAACAAATGCCTTTGAGTCAGAGAGCGCTGACGCAAGAGAGTATCTTGCCGATTACCCAAGCATCGAGCCACTCCAGACTGTTCTGTACGAGCGTAAGGCCTATCGCGACGTAGTAGGTGAGGGGTTAGGTGTCGTGGAATGGAAGAATCCCAAAGCTGCGCGAGAGATCCGCGGTTTAGTAGAGGAGTTGATCGGCTAATGGCGCTCAAAAAACGTTCCGCTTCGGAGAAAGCGCGGGAGGAAGCGATAGAAGCGTTTGGCAACGCAGCTGAACCTCTTCTGGCAGCGCCGGTCGCCAGAGACCAACGCATCACGCCTGTTCGACCGAGTTTCACACCTGAGCTTAGTGATATACGGGATAAGGAGCGCCCGAAAACGATGCTGCTCCGATTCGACAATGACCTGGATCTTGTGGAGCTCCTGTCAATGGTGGCAACCCTGGAGGGGCGGAAGAAGCACCCGATGGCGCTGAGAGCTCTGCGGATTGGACTTGAGCAGGTGCGAGACAGCTATGAGTAGAGAACGCTAGCTGTTTAGTATCACTTCGATAGCGTTCACTACCGACCAAAGGATGCTCGATTGTCCGTAGGCCACCGCCGGTCCCGCACGGCCGGGAGTCGGATGTCGACAATTGAAGTCCGGCTGCACATGAAGTCAGGCGCCTGAACCTGAATATCTTGAAAAGAGGGGGACCGCATCGCGATCTGTGTCGTGGGCGTTACTTTCTGCATGCGAAGTGGCTCACGCCCTTCGGGGGGGATTTCAGGTCGGTGCAGGCCCGCAGTTCGTTGTCTACAAAAGGTAAAGGTTAACGAGACGCTGACATTCGCCTTGACGGAACGCCGATTCGGACCGGTCATATCCGATTCTAAATGTCTCGCCAACTCGTCTCGTCGTGCATCGTCTTAGGACAGCCGATGGATAGGCGCATGAGGCAGATGGCTCGATGAAGCTACTTTGGTAAGCAAGGGTCAGCACACTTGCTCAGGAAGCGCAACGGCAGCTGGACGCACACTCTTGATTGTTGGCTTGCAGAAACGGGATGTCATGTCCGCTAGCCGGGGTAGCGGCCGAGCGTCAATGATCAAGAGGCTTCTGGAGTTGCGGAGGCGGGGACATTTTGGTTGTGTGGCGCGTGGATCGTCTGGGAGTTCGCTAACAGGTGTGTTGAACACGGTTACTCTTCTTCGCGGCAGGGGAGTGGAGCTCCGCTCGATCTCTGATGGGATCAATTCGGCAACCACCGCCGGCCGGTTGATGCTGAATATGCTGGTCGCGTCGCTGCCTATGAACGCGACCTGATTACCGAACGCTATGGGGGCATCGCTGCAGTCAAAGCCAATGACACCAGATTAGGTCCGGCCATTGGTGGATCCTGAGGTGATTGCCTACAAGCTCTCGATCTGTAGAGCAAGAGCGCGAGAGGGGTCGCGCCGCTGCAGAAGCCGCGCGGCTGGCGGGTTGGAGCCGGCCACCTTGTACAGACTCCAGCACTCAGCTGTCCGTGAGAGTGGCCGCCACTAGCCCTTACTTAGTACGTGTCCGCCCGCCTCGGCACCGTAACAGAAATGGGGACCAGGCCGAATGCCGTTCTCCGAAAGGGCATTGCCCAAGTGTTAATCGGAGTTGTTCTAGAAATGGCGCCTTAATGCATGATCGGCAGAGGACTGGTGAGCCAGGCTAGATAGGGGGACGGTATAGCTTTCCTCACAACCGCAACATGACCACAGGAGAAAGCAAAGCCGGACCCTCTTGAATTAGGCTGAGGAAGTGTCATCTCCATCTCATCAGGCCTTAGAACTGCAGCAGATCGTGCAGCAGGTGCCCAAAGTAACAGCAGTAATAAACTCAGGGGCTGGCAAGCACCAGGCAGGGCTTCAGCTCCGCGAAGACGGCAGGTTCTTATTCGCGCACGTTCTGTCGTCCGCCAGCGGCAAGACACCCTTCCGTTTCTGTGTGGGAGATCCGACAGCCAGGTCTTCGGTCTGGAGAGTATTTGCGGGCCGAAATGCCAGTGATGTCTATATTGCGATTCGGAGCAGCGCATCCCTTCACAAGATCAGTCTTCATGAATCCGGTGACTTCAGGTACCAACTAATAGGGATGACTCAGGACGAAGTCAACAGGCCTGATTTCGCCATCGTCACCCTTAGCGATGAAGACGACAAGGACAGCGGTCGGATTCTGCATCAGTGGACTCGTCCCGAATCGTCGCCGGAAGGATGGACCGAGGGTTTCAGGTTGATCATCCCTGGTGACGATCTAATGCCCGGACCCGCTGGGAAAAAAGATCTTGGAGACGTCGAATGGATTCCGGCACCCTCGGACGGCCGGGCAGTGGAGGTTCGGGGCTACTTTGTTGATCCGGGCATGGGCGAGATGGACCTCAGCAGCCTCGTCGGAGAGGTAGGCATCTTCTCGTTCTTGGGTGGCTTCAAGCTTAAGAACGAACAGGTCTTCGTGGTGTTCTCGTCAACGGTCACGCTCCTAGAGTGGGAATTGGAAACGCTGAAGGAGATGAGAGAAAAAGGGCGTGCGAATGCCCACCCCGAGTTTGATTGGTCGAAGGAGAAGGGATCGCGCATCCTGGCCTATCCCTCGGATGAAACAGGATTTCCCACCTTCATTGATGCCAAGGCTTAAATGGCTGATGGATTCAAGTAATCACCTGTGGTGGCGGCTCGGGAACAGCGTCATGCCTTACATCGTCTCGACCGGACGGTCGCAGCTACGAAAGCAGCAGATGCTTCCTGGATGGACATTGACCGCGTGCTGTTGGGATCAACCGGGAGGCCGCGCACGACTGCAAACTAAAAATAGTAAGCGCAACTGCGCGGCCTGCCGCGAAAGCTCGAGATGTCGACTCAGCTAACCGCAGTGCGGTGATGCTACGGGCTAGTGATCGAAGAGCGCCCGGGCGGAACGAATAGGTCCACCTCCAGATGAATCTTGGTCCAGAACTTGATCACTCAGGAGGTGAGGTATTGAGAAATTCGTAGAGGGCAACTGCAGCTTCGGCGTCATCTGCTGACTTCGCCCGTTCGATCAGCAACTGGGCTTCCGTGTCTTCACCACGATGTTTATGGAAGAGCGACAGCAAGACCATCCCCTGGCCGCTCCCGTCGGCTACTGCATCCCGGCACAGCTGTTCGGCCTCTTTTTCATCGTTATCCGCGCCTGTCATGAGCAGGAGCTGCGCGAGATTGACCTTGGTCTGAATCAAACCACCCGGAATCGAGCCGTGCCCGATGGCTGTGCGGTAGTGTTCCATGGCTTGGCCCCGTTCACCCTTGCCGGCTGCAATTACTCCCAAGCAGTGATGGGCAAAGGGTTCCCCCAGTTCTGCGGCCCGCTCTAACACGGATTCTGCTTCCGCAGTTCGTCCTTGTTCCGCTAGAAACCTGCCAAGATTCGCTTGGTATCCAGGGCCCCTCTCTGCGGCCCTTCTGTACAGTTTTTCAGCCTCATGAACGTTGCCCTTTTGGAGCATGATTCCTGCCAGCTTGTGCATAGCGCTGGGATTGCCGCCCGCCACGGCACGACGCGTGAGCAGTTCTGACTGTCCCTCGTCACCCTGCTTTGCGTAGACCTCCGACAGTTCATAGAGGCCCCCCGCGCTGTTCCTTGCCGCTGCTCGCCTGAACAGAACCTCGGCTTCCTCGTCCCGACCAACTTTTGCCAACTCGGCGCCGTAATTTGCCATGCCATACGCGCTGCCCGCCGCTGATGCTCGTCGATACCACTCGGTGGCTTCAGTCACGTTCCCCTGCCTCAAGAACAAGGTACCTAGATTCGCCATCCCATCAGGATTTCCGTGCTCGGCAGCCTTCCGCAGGTAGGTCCCTGCTTCGTCGTAATTTCCTTCGGCCATGAGCGCGATGCCGACCCCCGTCATGCCGTGGCTACTGCCGGCAATGGCTGCCTGACGGTAGTACTCCAATGCCTCCTCGAAACGGTCTTGGAGATCCAATGTCTTGGCCCAGTTGGCCATGCCGTCGGGGTCGCCTGCCAATGCTGCCCGTTGGAACAGTTTGTCTGCGATATCGGCCTGGCCATTGAAGTGGGCAGACAGGCCTGCAAAGTTCAGGCGGGCAGGAGGAGCGTCGTGCTTTACGACGAGTTGCCACAAGTGCCCGGGAATCGGGTCACCGGCTGCTGCTACTTCATCAACCAAGAAGTCAAAAGGACGCCACGAGTCGTCATCTTTCATGGGGAGACCTGCCCTTCCGCCAAGAGGCCTGGTGTCGCTTGCCCATGCAATGGCGCCGGATAGAGCTTCCTCGTTTAGCTGAGAGTTGTCAGCGCCAACGTATCCAGGAAGGGCGGCTATCAGGACGTCATGAGGAATCGTTTCGGCGATGCCCGTCCGCTGCCAATCAATCGCTGTGCTGATCAGTGCGACCCCGATCGGATTGGTGGATTTTCCTCCGAGGAATCTTTCTCGGGCTATGTACCCGCCGCCGACGTATGTCCCTAATCCATATTCGATGATCCCGTGTCGAAGCTGTGGGTCCGCCACCCGAGACGCAAGACGGGCCTGTTCTTGGCTCTCGTTGATTAGATGTACCTTTTGGAACTTTCTGAGAGTTTCCCACTGGGTCTTGGGCATTGCCTCAGAGGGCTGAAAAGCCTCGTACTGGCTTGCTCTCATCGTGGCAACAATTAAGTTGCCAGCCTCGCTCAGCTCATCCAGCCAGCGAGCCTTGAGGTGCTTGGGATCTGCTATGTAGCGATCCAGGTCATCCAGCCAGACAATCGTATATTGCGGAACATCACCGGCTGCCATCAGTGTGGCCAGGCCGTCGGGTACGTCAGGCATAACCACCTGCCGGTCGGGATAGCACTCCTGTACCAGCTTCACCGCCATACGGGTTTTCCCGGCCATTGATGGACCAACGACTAGTACCGGCTGGTTGCCTTCGACGGCCTCCAGGATCTCACCCTCACGATCCCTTTTGAGGTATGGAAGGTTTATGAGAGAAGGATGCACACCCCAATCCTCGAGGGCTACATCCTTGGCTAGGGGTGCTTCCCCGGACTTCGAATGAGCCGTGCGCATGGAGTTCTTTTTAGCGCTTGTGGAATCATCAATTTGTTTGGCCCGTTGCTTGGCCGCAGTAACGACCAAGGGTACTGCAGCGGTCAGAACCACACAGAGCACTAGGACCGGTGTGGGCCATTGGAGCAGAGCTGCCGAACCAGACAGCGAAGAGAAAACGACGAGAGGTACTAGCCACCACCAGGAATTCTCTCGTTTGCTTACTTGAAGCCAAAACGACACAGGCTTTCCTGCCTTGCTCTCCCGTCCGACATTTCCGCTGTCATTCTTCCAGTCGTAGGAGCGTATCGGGTACTTTTACGGCCACAGCGGCTGGTTTGTCTTGCGTGGAGAAGAAGAAGGCACTCGATACCAAATGCTGGGTATGTTGAAGACCTCAGTGCGCAAAGTTCTTAGAACGCTCGTGTGGCCCGTGCTCTGGGAACGCTACCCAGAACTGCGAGGGGATCAGTCGTGACGGCCGTAACTTGCTGCTAACGGTCCATTGGGGGCGGAACGGAATGAAGGCGTCTCGCACTATTTCTGGGGAAGGAACTGTGCGAGGAAGGTGTGCAGGTCAGTCCATCGGGATGTCGGATGGGAGGCCGTGTGCCCGCCAAGAACCACCATTTCAAGGGCGACGTCCGTGATGGGTTTAGCGCAGGCCTCGCAGATGATCCAAAGGTCCTTGCCTTCATATCAACATTGGCAACACGCCTGCTATAGCGCGATTACACGAAGGCTTCGCAAACAAGGCATCATCGTTCTCCGCGAGCGTGAGCATGAGAGAGTCGGGCACCACCTGGGATTCCCAAAGGCAAGAACTGGTGGCCTTCAGCCTTAAAGGCAGGGGTGTACAAATCGGTGCAGGCTCAAGTGCATGTCTGAAGGCTCCTCGATGTAGCTTCGTCGCTGACGTCTCGATCGGTCACAGCTGAGTAGTTGCGTCTGCCGACCGGGCTTCCAAGAGTTAGTCCTGGCTGACCACGATGTGCGGACGCCGATTTCCTTTGGTCACGGCTTCCTAGCAATTGATCCATTGATGAGATAATCAGCGAGATCCAACCGGCTGTCCTCGAAAGGACAACACGCGACCCGGGAACATCGGTCCGTCACGGTCACGTAGTGTGTTCCGCGATGTTCCCTCCGTTGGCGGGGGATGATTGGCGCATGACGCACACCGTTTGGACAGATGAAGCTCTCAGCACGGCGAAGCAGGACGACCTCGGGCGCCTCCCGTATGCCCAGCGGGCTGCAGAACTTATCCAGGCGACGCACTCGTTCGAATCAAGTGCAGTCTTTGGTCTCACTGGCGCTTGGGGCAGCGGCAAGACATCGCTGGTCAACCTGATCGTCGAGGAGTTACAGAAGAAGCACCCCGAGTGGGGTGTAGCTAGATTTACGCCGTGGGCCACTAGCGATGTTCCAGGGCTGCTAAATGAGTTTCACTCGTCCCTGTCTAGTGCTCTTCCCAAGAAGAAGGGTAAGCAAGTACGGCAGGCACTCGCGACGACGGCGGCAGTCGCTGCCCCGGCGGCGAAGCTCATTCCAATTGCTGGAGACGTCGCCGCAGCAGGTGTGAAACTCGCAGCTGATGCTCTTGCGAAGTCCCCGTCATGGCAAGCAGCGTTCAATAAGGCATCGGCGGAACTGAAGGAGCTGCAAAAGCCCATCCTCATCGTGGTCGATGACATAGATCGGCTTCACGGCGACGAGTTGTTGGCACTCTTGAAAGTGGTTCGGTTGCTGGGCCGGTTCGACGGCGTCCAGTACCTTCTCGCCTACGACGACGAGACCCTGTACCGGAGTATGGATGTCTCACGTGCGGTCACTTCACATGACGGTTCGGCGGAGCGGTTCATGGAGAAGATCGTTCAGTATCCGCTTTTCGTACCTACGCTGTTGCGACACCAGCAGATTTCACGATTGAGAAAAGGCCTGACAGGCATCTCTCGGCAAACTGTCGATGATGGTTCGGCCAGCGAGCGTCTCGGCGGGCTGATCGAATGTTTCACGCGCCTACTCACAACTCCTCGAGCCATTGACCGTTACATCGCTCAGCTGCAGCATCATATTCCGCTCTTGCCCATCGACGAGGTCGATGACGAGGACGTTCAACTGCTGACCCTTATTCGTGTCAGCTTCCCGTCCTTATTCAACTCCATACCGCAGTATCGCAGCGAACTAATCTCCGGGCACACCGGTGAATGGACAATCAATGGCCAGTCCCTCGAGTACGAGCCGTTCGACATCGAGCCATTACTAGCGGTCGTCCCCGAAACGCTCCGCGGCACTGCTAGGGATCTATTGGTCTCACTGTTTCCCAAGGTTGCAAAAAAGGGCCAGCTTGCGGTTCATGGAAGTCACCGGCGTCAAAGCGTGCAGCACGAGGAATACTTCGACAGGTACTTCGCGATGGGAATACTCGATCATGATGTCAGCGACGCAACAGTCCACGCCGCTGTCAAGGAAGCGACAGAAGGGGCCGCGACGCCCTTGAGAGACCTCCTTGTCGGAGCGGAGAGCGAAATACGGAACCTGGTGCTCAGCAAATGCCTCAATCCGACGAGCCAGCCGACCACAGATGAGGGACGCATCCAGCTGGCTGAAGTTCTTGCCGAGATTGCCAATGATTTCCCGGAGGACAACAGCGGGCCGTTTGGCGACCGGGATCAGCTTCTCATCTGGATCGGTGACGTCCTCGCGGGACTTGATGAAGGAACGCCAGCGGAGAACCTTCGGGCCGTGATGTGGACGTTCGACACTCCAGCTCTTCGCATCCGTGCATGGAGGCGGCTGGAGTACAGCATCGATCGCGCGTATCGGTCCGGGAAACCGTCCTGGTACGACGCAGTAACAACGATGCTGGTTGAGGACGCAATGGCAGACTTCCTGGACCACCTCAAGCAAGGTGACGACGCTTCGACCAAGTCGGGCATCGGTTACCAAGTCCACTTCGTTCTCTCCCACAGCCAAGAGCAACTGCGGAGTGCTATCCACCAACTGCTTGAGTCGAAAGAAGCAGACGTCTCAACCTTGGCCTCAAGGCTGGTGTCGGCTCAAACCATTGTTGGCACCAAGCCCAACTGGCAACTGTCAGACGACTTTGACCAAGAGACCTTCAATCGACTTGCGCCGCCCACGAACGACCCGTGGTACGACGAGCCCAAGCAGGAGGTCGACATCCGAGACCTGAGTTGGGCGAACCGACGAAAGTTCGCCGCCGGCCGTGTCAGACCCCCATCCGGCATTGTCGATCACGACGACCCCAAAGATTCGGATAGTGAATAGCTTTCCAAGCTCGGCCACACCCGGTGCCGTTAAAGGCCGGCTCCTGCTCAAGGGCGCATCCTGAACAGCTATACGGGAGCCCCTGGGCCTATTTGACCTTGAAGTGTTCGACGACTTTTTCGGTGAGAGCCTTAATGAAGAGCCCGTCCTTGCCGTGGCTCCAGCGTTTCTCAACAGCATCGAGCGGGTACACCAGGAAGTTGTTCCGCTCGGTATGAACGGCCAGTTCCCTGCCCTTTGAGTCCTCGGCGACAACCCACCGTAAAGGCGAGACGCGGACAAGGAGCTCACCGAAGGCAACACCGGCAGCATTTCCAACGACCGACCACGCAAAAGACTAGAGTTCAAGAAACCGATCGAACTGATCGAAAATCTCCTGTTGCAATGACCGCTGGAATCCGCCGAACCTTCACCGGGCGTCCTGCTTCGAACCGAATACAGTAGGGCGAACTGCAGGTAAGAGGCTCCCGGGTTGAGATCAAGGGTAAGTAGTAGCCCGACGTGCCGCATGACGGAAAGAACTTCATGAAATTTGATTCGAGTCTCCGGTTGCCCGTGAGCGTACTAGTTGCCATGTCCTTGTTCGTTCTCACGGGCTGTACCCGCATGCAGGAAACTCAACGTGATGACTTGATCGGCATCTGGTCTTACTCTGCGGACGAGAGCACCGTAGGCAGTTCCGTCCTTGCCGCAACTGTCGATCTAAGGGCAGAAGGTACGGTCCGCGTCGAGAACTTTCCAGCGGCACAGATGACGAAGAAGGATTTCGCCAAGGATCCGATATCCGACACAGGTACCTGGGAGTTTCTTGCTGAACTCCCAGAGGGGTGGGCTCGATATAAGAATCAGTCGGGTGTGGAGCTAAAAATTGCCTCGCCCCGCTCTGTCGCGGGCACCAAGCAGCTCGTACGTCTCGTTATTGAGCGCTATGCCGACGAGGCGCCCGTGCTTCTTTTCTACGTGGGATTCCCAGACATTCTGGATGAGCACTATGTGCTGACAAAGCAGAACTAAGCGAGTTTCGATAAGTACGACTCTGCGCTTACACCGCTCACCAAACCCTAGAAGCGGCGCCCGTTAGCCGATCCTTCACCGGGCGCCCTCCGCGCTCAAGTCTCATTCCAAATCATTGCGGCGAACCAGTCTGCCTTCATTGACCGTGTTTCTATGTCTCCGTCTGGTTCGGTGACACACAAAAGAGCGCGGGCCGTTCTCCCTTCCCGGGTCTTCAGATCAGCGCCCTCGGCGAAACTGTCCAAGTATTCCCAAGTCTTGGACCTAGCCCTCTCTAAGTCATTGGCATTGAAGGTACTGTCGCCGCTCCAATAGGCCTCTGCGGTCCGCAGAGAGGATTGTATCTCCGCCGGAATGGGCAGAACCGACAGATGCTGAAGCAGCACCTTCATCAGTCCATGCCACTCATCAATGCCTTCCGTAATCGATATTGCTTTAGCAACTGCCTGAAGCTCCACGCTATTCAATACCTCACTCCAAACTGGTCGAGGACACCGCTACACCCACGGATAACTCAGGCGCAGCAATCAACAACTGTAGGCTTCCTTATCGGGGATGGCTTGCCACTTCGCCGGAACGCCTTCCGCGATCCGAAGGCCAGGCTTGCGATGCTGATCCAAGCCATCGAGTGATTCTTGTTCAAGTGACCGACGCACCGCGAAGCAGGTCGAGGCGTTACCGCCGCGCGCTTACGCCTCCGCGCAACCTCGGCCCGGCGCCCGCAAGGGGATCCTCACCGAACGCTGCTCGTCGGGTCCTATTTGCCGGTCCAGGGGCGACCTGAGGTCGTGTTCGCCTACTTATGCGGGAATGGCTTTCGCTTCGCCCATGAGGGTCTAGTGGGCCCACAGCAACAGTAGGATTAGCAGTTATGCGAATCCCTTCCTTCGGCCGTGTTTGGGCAGCCGCGGCAATCGCTGCTGCGATTACCGTTTGCCCTCTGGTCACTAGCTCTGCAATGGCCGCCCCGGACGTCACGGAGACAATTCGTGTTGGTGGTATTCCTGCAGGAGCCGCGGTTGACCCGGCTACAGGAACGGTATATGTCACCGATTACAGTTCCGGCACGGTGGCTGTGATAAACGGCAGCACCGTTTCCGCCAGGATTCCCGTGGGGCGGGACCCTCAAGGCGTGATCGTAGATCCAGTGACTCACACCGTCTACGTGGCCAACTGGGGTGAAAACACTGTCTCGGTCATCAAGGGGACAACGGTCACTGCCACCATTCCCGTAGGCGGCCATCCACATGGCCTGGCCGTGGATCCCTCTACCCACACCGTCTACGTTGCTGACTCCCAGTCCGGCACGATTTCCGTCATCAACGGAAGCGCAGTTACCGCAACCATCGCCGTAGGCCATGACTCATGGGATGTCGCTCTGGACCCCACCACCCACACGGTCTATGCGCCGAGCGGGGACGGGAAGTTGTATGTCATTAAAGACAACGCCGTAACAGGTACTGTCGATGTCAATGGCTATGGGCTTGAAGGTGTCGCGGTGGACCAGTACACCCACAAGATCTACGTCACCTCCCCCTCGGCGGGCGGACGCTTGTACGTCGTGGAGGGAACCAGCGTCGTAGATTCGATGCAAATAGCTGGCGGGGCGCCGGAGTGGATAGCCGTTGACCCCACGACGCACTCGGTGTACATGACAACGCTATATGCCAACAACTTATCGATGATCAGCGGACTGGGAGTTAAGTCAGCCATCCGCGTGGGTGAGGCGCCGGTCGGCGTTGGCGTAGACCCTATCAGACATATTGCCTACGTAGCGAACGGCAGTGACGGCACAGTTTCGGTCGTGCGGGATCATGCGAATAAGGACTTCAACAGCGACGCCCACCCCGATGTCTTGGCCAAAGACGGCAACGGAGCTTTGTGGCTGTATCCCGGAAATGGAAGCGGGGGATGGCTCCAGAGGTCGCAGGTCGGGCAGGGCTGGAATGGCATCAGCGCTGCGGTCAGCGCTGGTGATTTTAACGGTGACGGGCATCCGGACGTTTTAGCCCGCGACGGTGGAGGGGCCTTGTGGATGTACCCGGGAAACGGTGTTGGGGGGTGGCTGCCGAGGGTTCTCGTGGGTCAGGGCTGGAATGTGATGTCTGAACTGACTGGACCGGGTGATTTCAGCGGTGACGGGCATCCGGACGTTTTGGCCCGCGACGGTGGAGGGGCCTTGTGGATGTACCCGGGAAACGGTGTTGGGGGGTGGCTGCCGAGGGTTCTCGTGGGTCAGGGCTGGAATGTGATGTCTGAACTGACTGGACCGGGTGATTTCAGCGGTGACGGGCATCCGGACGTTTTGGCCCGCGACGGTGGAGGGGCCTTGTGGATGTACCCGGGAAACGGTGTTGGGGGGTGGCTGCCGAGGGTTCTCGTGGGTCAGGGCTGGAATGTGATGTCCGAACTGACTGGACCGGGTGATTTCAGCGGTGACGGGCATCCGGACGTTTTGGCCCGCGACGGTGGAGGGGCCTTGTGGATGTACCCGGGAAACGGTGTTGGTTCATGGTTACCACCTCTGAAGATTGGTTCGGGATGGAACATAATGAGTTCTCTTCCCTAAGGCTGACAGTTTGCAAAATCAGGTCGTCGTTTAGAACCCAGGCAGCGTTCCTGTGAAATTCCTCGAGCAAGAAAGCAGCCCTAAAGACAGCGCAGAGGCCGTAAGAAGAAGACGTAGACGACGAGTCATGTTTCCCGAAGGAACAGGGGTGATCTAGCAAGAGAGTTAGATATTCGTGGGCCGGCGCCTGAGGCTTATCCTGCCCGGTTTTCAGAGGCCCTGCTCATCCGGCTTCCGACCCGTCTTTTTGACCGGCGTTATACCGGCCGCCTGGTGACCGGTAACGGATCGGCTTATGAGACGCTTTTGGTTCGGCCTGCCGGGCCCTTAGTGCCAACTTCGCAGTAATGTGGGTCAGGCTGTCGGTATGCAGCGCGATACATGGATAAAGCAAGCAGAGAATTTCCGAGAGGCGGTGCTGAAATATGGCCAGGACTAAATCGCGGCGAGGATGGTGGCGCCGTGGCCCACTCACTCCCCGACTGCTCTGCCTACGCCTCGTTCTTGGCGCTGTACTTGCAGTGATTTATTACTTGAGTTTGAACTGGGGCTATCAGCTTGAGGCATGGGAGATCTCCTGGAGTCTGTTTAGTCTCGCCTTTATAGGGGTGATCACGTCGATCCTTGGCCTGATCGTTGCAGGTATTGTGAGCTTCTTCCAGCTTCTGGTCCCGGAATCAACGTCCCGACCAGGACGGGCGCTGTTCACCGGAGGGGTTGCCATGATCGGTGCCGCCGCCGCCACCCTGGCGCTGTTTAGCAACATGCCGCTGAGGTTGAGCCTTAATCTCTGGGCGACCGCGGGCATCGCCGGAGCCCTCGTGGGTGCCGCATTCGCGGTCCTCGCCTACTGGCACGTCGAAGAAGTCTGACAACACACGGCCCGGCCCCAGCCGGCGTCCCGCTGCAGTGCACGCTTGCGGATCCCCTACCGGCCGACCGTTACCGGCGGTCTGGGATAGCAAGGTCGAGGGTCTTCACCAGATGTCCCAGACCACGCCTGCGAACCATTCCGATGTACCAGACTGGGAGTCCTCGTCGCCCAGGGGTTCCAGGACGCACAGCAGTGCTCGGGCAAACCTTGTGCCTGGATTGGTGGGATGCCTGTGCGTCTCGAAACCGTCCAGGTAGTTCCAACATTTGCCTTTGGCCGTCTCCAGAGTCTCGGGGATTCCCCTTCCCAGCGACCAGTACGATTCTGCTGTGGCCAGGACAGGCTGCAGCTCAGGAGGCGACGGTAGTTCTCTGATGTGATGGAGCAGCACCAGCATCAAGCCCTTCCATCTGTCTATTCCCTGGGCGGACGCGACCTGCTCGCCCGCGGATTGCAGTTCCTGTGAAGTCATTGGCCCGTTCAGGGCAGGCATGCCGGGGTGCATTTGGCGACCGGCGATCTTGTCCAGTTCTTCCTTGACCGTCTCGGCGGCATCGGGGTCACCGTCGTAATAGTCCTCGCAGAATCCGGGCACAAGCCATTTATGCGGTGCGAGTTTGAGCACACCTCCGTCCCCAAGTCTGGCCTCCCAACTTTCCGGAATTGCTCCGTCAATGGTCATAACCGCTCTGGAATCAACCCAAGCCAGGCTCCTTTGATCATCTACAAGTAGCTGTATCTCTACCCGCCCGCTGGGATATGCCAGTAGGGAGGTCACCGTATATTCTGTGTCGAGTTCGAGCCAACCGCTACCTTCGAGAGACCGCTCTCCAACCAACGAGGCGGCCCGTGTATAGATGACCTTCACGAGTTTGACCGAACTGCGGCTGGCTCTTGACGGGCGAGCCGTAGGACGGAATAGGGCACTATCGACCGATGTTGGCCCAGGACTACTTCTTCCGGACCGGACGGGTCATCTCTATACGTCCTTCGAGGTGACCATTTCTTCAACATTCTGACAGTGTATGGCCGACCCACCCCGCGTCCGGTGAAGGATCGCTTACCGTGCATCGTTCAAGGATCCTTAGATAAGAGCCGTGGGACTGGGGCCGCTTGAGGACTCAGGCTCGCGAACTTCCGGCAACTCACTTGTCCCAACAATGTGTCTCACTAGGGTATTCTCAACATCACCCATATTTGTCCTTTGATAAGACCCGGAGAAGTGATGGCACGCCTTGGATACGCCCGCGTTAGCTTGGCTGACCAAAACACCGATTTGCAGATCCGGGAACTGGAAGCTGCCGGGTGCGAGCGAATCTACAAGGACCAGGGGATAAGCGGGACCAGGGTGAGTCGTCCGAAGCTGGACCGGATGCTGGACCGTCTCGGCCCAGGGGATGAAGTCGTGGTGTGGAAGCTGGACCGGCTGGGACGCAACACCCGCCACCTGCTCGAGCTCCTGGATGACTTCAAGGCACGAGGCATCAAGTTCCGCTCCCTCCGGGATGGCATCGCAACTGACCCGGCCAGTGAAGTCGGGGGAGCGATGGCCCAGGCTATGGTCACTATCATTTCCGCGTTCGCCCAGCTTGAACGAGACCAACTCTCCGAACGCACCAAGGCTGGCATGGCGGCAGCAGCTGCCAACGGACGGAGAGCCGGACGGCGGGAGGTCACCACTGACCACGAGAAGGTCAAGAGGGCACATGAACTGAAAGCTCGCGGTCTCAAACCGGCGGACATCGGAAAGATCATTGGAGCCAGCCGCGCGACCGTCTACCGATACCTAGCCATGCACTCCTGAGCCACAGAGGAACTATCCCGGAAGTTGTCTTTGTAACTGCTTTCCACGGCAGATGATTTGGGACAACATCTGGGACGGGAGTATTACGCGGAGGTCTGGCTGCGGATGGCACTGCCAGTCGCCACCGGATAGCGATATTCCACGGGGGAGCGTCTCGGTTCTACGGAAGTTGGACTGACCTGCTTTGCCTGCGCTGAGCGCGCAGCTGAAACGAAAATACAGCGGAAGGCTCATCCGTCGGCCCCTAACTGGTTCGTCTCAGCTACGGTGTTGCATAACTCGACTCGTAAAATAGTTAGTCGACGACGGAACGCCAGGAGCCAGCAGTTGGCCTGGGCCGTTGACTCGTATTTGGGGGATAAATATGGATTTTGATCAGTGGCTGAAGGTGGGCGGTGTCTTGGTTGGACTGTCCGGTGCGACGGCAACGGTATCGCTGGCCATGCGGAGTGCGACGAATCGGGAAGCGGTTGCCTATCGCCGGGCGGACGAATCCTTGAAGTTGGCGAAGTCTTTAGCCGAAACCCCGCTGGATCCCGGGGACCCGGACCTCGTGGTCAAGGAGGACCTGCGCAAGGAACTCATCGGGAGGGCTATGTACTCCGCCAACACGTATGCATCTTCTCTGAAGCCTGTCTTCACCTCCTATTGGCAGCCGACTCTATTCATGATTCTCGGGATTGCTTGGTGCGTCCTTGTTTTCTTCAGCCCTTTGGGTCCTTTGCCGCAAAGCGACATTGTGTGGATGATTCCCTACGTTTTGCTGGCGGCGGGCGTCGTTCTCATGGCTACTCGCTGGTTCACTCGGGTGGCAGAACACAAGAGCAACTTCCAGGGGCTCGAACAACGCCGTGGACAGGCCGCGCCTGCAGCGACTCAAGCATTGCAGGAGGAATCGGCAACGGCGACTCAGCCGGAACTTGTCCCGGCTGGAAGCGGAACCGGAGAAACAGGAGCCGGGTAATGAAGTGCAGACGCTGATCGGCTACGCCCGTTAGTTCGGCATGAAACGCGTCCACCAGTTGGGGGTCTCAGATTCACGCTGGGACGCTGCTCGGTGGAGAATCACTTACTGAGACCAAGATCAGTGGATTTCGGAACCTATGCAGACGAACAAGGAATGCCACTACAACGGGCGAGTGTCCCAGCTTGGGGTGTGCCACTTCCAAGGAAATGGGACGGCCCAGAAGTATCGGTGTCTTCTTTGGTCTTTCTCGCTGGCGCCCGTAGGTCGGCCTTAGATTGGGAGGTCCCCATGCATAAAATGGCGAAGATGTCCGCCGAGCGCTACGCAGGTTCCCGGCGACCCCTGACTACCCGTCTCACACTGTGGGTCGGCACAAGATTGATGATCGGAACTTACTTTGACGCTCTCGACCACTGAGCCAGGACATTTGACGCAAAGACAGCTTGAGTCGACCCTTTGGGCGGCTGCCAATGCTTTGCGCGGTCCCGTCGACCCTGGCGATTTCAAGGCTTACGTGTTCCCAGTGATGTTCTTCAAGTGGATCAGTGATAGTTGGGACCATGAGCACGACCAAGCAGTGGAAGACTTCGGTGACGCGCTGACGGCCGAGATCGAGGCTGACTACCACACGTTCGTTATCCCGGACGGCTGTCACTGGTCGGACGTCATCGAGACCGCCCAGCAGACGGGTGCGAAGCTGGACAATGCGCTGCAGCGTATCCAGCAGGCGAATCCGGACGCGCTGGCTGGTGTCTTTGGTGATGTGCAGTGGGCCAACCAGGAACGGCTTCCGCAGTCCGCCCTGGCCGCACTGCTTAACTCGTTCCACTCCGTCCGCCTGGACCCGGACAGCGTCAACGGGGACATGCTCGGCTCCGCTTACGAATACCTGCTCAGGGAATTCGCCGAAGCCTCCGGGAAGAAGGCCGGCGAGTTCTTCACCCCGCGCCATGTCGTTCACCTGCTGGTGAAGATTCTGGACCCGAAACCCGGCGACACCATCGCCGACCCCGCCTGCGGCTCCGGTGGCATGCTCGTTGAAACAGTGACAGCCGTGAAAGAAGCAGGGGGAGACCCCAGGACCCTCCGGCTGCACGGTCAGGAAATCAACCTGACGACCAGCGCCATCGCAAAGATGAACTTGTACCTGCATGGGCTCAAGGAGTTCAAAGTCGTTCGCGGTGATACGTTTCGGGAACCAAAACTCCTACACGGCGACGGACTGCAAAAGTTCGACGTCGTCATCGCCAACCCACCCTTCTCCTTGCAGAACTGGGGGGCCGAAGGCTGGGCCAACGACCCCTACGGCCGCGTTGTCTGCGACGTGCCGCCGGCGAAGAACGGCGACTACGCCTGGATCCAACACATGGTCGCCTCCATGAAGGAGTACACAGGTCGGGTCGGCGTCGTCATGCCCCACGGTGTTCTCTTCCGGGGCGGCAAAGAGGGCGCAATCCGTGAATGCCTGGTGCGAAAGAATCTGCTCGAGGCCGTCATCGGTCTGCCCAACAACCTCTTCTACTCGACGTCAATTCCGGTGTGTCTACTCATCTTCCGCAAACAAAAGCCTGCCGAACGCGAGAACAAGGTTCTGTTCATCGACGCGTCGAAGCGGGTCGTCGCCGGCAAGAACCAGAACACAATGTCCGACGACGACATCAAGGTCATCGACGCTGCTTACAAGCAAGGCGAAGGCTTCGATGGTGACGAACGCCTGCGCCTGCGCCTGGTAGGACTGGACGAAATCGAGGAGAACGACTTCGATCTCAATTTCGGCCGGTACATCACGTCCGAAAGCCTCGCCGAGATCAACGTTGAAGAAGCGCTAATCGCCTATCAGGAAAGCCGGGAACAGCTGGCTGCCGCTGAGGCTATCCTGACTGACAAACTGAAGGCGGCCGGCTTTGAGTTCTGATTGGCGCAATGTCCGTCTGGGCAACGTTGCAACAGTTAACCCGGAGAAGACTCCAGCTTGGGACCCGCCGCACATCATTAAGTACGTTGACATCGCATCTGTAGATGCCAACAGAGGGATCCAGATGGATAAGGTTCAAGAAGTTGCTTTTGGAGACGCTCCTGGCCGAGCAAGGCGCCTTATTCGTTCTGGCGACGTATTGGTGTCAACAGTTCGCCCGAACCTCCGGGCTTTCGCGCCGGTACCAGCAGATCTCGAAGGCGAGGTAGCTTCAACGGGTTTTGCGGTTATTCGTGCCAACCGAGAATTCGTGTCGCCTGAGTTCCTGTGGGCAGTTGTCCGCACACCAAGGTTTGTGGAAGACATGGTGCGGAAATGCACGGGCAGCAACTACCCTGCGGTTCGTGCTGGGGATGTTGCCGACCACTCCTTTGTCCTTCCTGACGCCAATGAGCAGCGGCGTATAGTCGATTTGATTGACGCGGTTGACGATGTGACCAGGTCAAAGATTGAAAAGCTTTCGAAGCTGAAGATATTGTTCGCCTCTACCTTGGAAAAGATGGTGGGGGGTGTCCCGCCAGCCGACGAGGCAGTCGCTCTGGGAGAGCAGTTCCGTGTTATTGATTGCGAACACAAGACGGCCCCGGCGACCGCTGAGGAGTCATTCGCCAGGTCCATAGGAACATCAGACATCCGCGGTGGCCGGTTTTTGCTGGAAACGGCGAAAGCCGTCTCGGAGGCGACTTTTCTCGAATGGACTGCACGGGCCGAGCCGACGCCTGGTGACGTAGTCCTGACGCGTGAGGCTCCCGTCGGCCAAGTGGCGTTGGTAACCCCATCAACGGGAAGACTTTGCCTTGGTCAACGCACGGTGCTCCTGCGCCCCACGGGCTCTATCCCTGGCGCCTACATCTGGGCGGCGCTCCTGTCTGAGTCCTACCAGCGCTTCTTACGGGAGCGATCGATTGGACAGACCGTCGAGCGTGTAAACGTAAAGCTCGTGAAAGAATTGCCTGTCCGAATTC
Organism: Arthrobacter sp. 9V; assembly: GCF_902506065.1. GTDB lineage: Bacteria > Actinomycetota > Actinomycetes > Actinomycetales > Micrococcaceae > Arthrobacter. The sequence continues at coordinate 38,930 of NZ_LR733048.1, read as the reverse complement.
CGGAAGCTTCATATTCACTTCGGGTTATCGAGGCCGCCGAGGCCCTGGCGGACACAATTGACGCTGAACAGAGCAACCTCGATTCCATTCGCCACGTCCACTCCGAACTGCTGTCAGCTCTCCTGTCCGGTGCACATAGAATTCCAGAAACGTATGACGAACTAATGGGGGCGTAAGTTCATGGCGGGGTTCAACGAGGCGAATGCGGTGCAGCATCCGATCCTGGATTTGCTGGTGGCCGCTGGCTGGAAACACATCCCCGGTCATCAGCTGGATCGGCACACCGAGGATGTACTGCTCGAGGCCGACATCCGGGCGGCACTTGCTCGCCTGAACCCTGCCATAGCGGAAGTACCTGAGCGTGCTGCTGAGATTTTTACCCCCCTGCGGAGCATGATGCTCTCGGCGCGGGAGGACGGGCTGGTCCCGACCAACCAGCACTTCGTGGAGTGGCTCCGCGGGCAGAAGACGCATCGCTTCCAAGGCCGGGACGGCTTCGACCCCGTACAGCTGATCGATTTCACCAACCCAGCCAACAACATCCTGGTCGTTTCCGACGAGGTCACCTTCGGGACGCCCGGTCACTCCTGCCGCTTCGACCTGGTCCTCTGGGTAAACGGCATCCCATTGGTCGTGATTGAAACCAAGACGCGGTTGGATGCCCGGATTACTTGGCTGAAGGCCGCCCACGAGATCCACGCCATCTATGAACCGGGATGGCCTGAGTTCTTCGTGCCCAATGCGTTCTCGGTCGCGACGGACGGCAAAGACTTTCACTATGGCGGCGTCGGACAGGACATTGAGTCGTGGGGCGTGTGGGGCTCCACCGAGGAGGACATCCTGCCGGCCGGCTGGCCTCGGGTGAAGCGCAGCGTCGAACTGATGCTGAACCCTCCCACAGTGCTGTCAGTGATCGCCGACTTCACCGCTTTCGAGCTGAAAGGCAAGCACTCCGGACTGCCCCGCCTTCACAAGATCGTGCCGCGCTATCCGCAGGTTGAGGCTGTCCGGGCCATCCACGCCCGTGCGCTGCATGGAACGAAGAGGCAGGGCCTCATCCATCACACCCAAGGATCGGGAAAGACTCTGGCGATGCTGTTCGCCGCGGTGAAGCTGGTCAACGAACCCAGGCTGAAAAACCCGTCCATCATTCTGATCGCGGACCGGATCCAACTGGTCACCCAGATGTACCGCCAATTTCTCCGCACCGGCATGCCGTCCCTGGAAGCACCCGAGTCGGCGCCTGATTTGCGCCGTCTTCTCTCTGAGGACCGTCGTGGACTGGTCTTCTCAACGGTTCACAAGTTCCGGAACGCCGGAGTGCTGAACACCCGGGAGAACATCATCGTCTTGATCGACGAGGCGCACCGCACCCAGGAAGGCCAGCTGGGCAAGTTCCTGCGCGCCGCGTTCCCAAACGCCCGGTTCTTCGGTTTCACGGGAACACCCATTGCTGATGAGGACCGCAACACATACGAGCTTTTCGGGGACCCGGACGACCCAAATCATGCGATGAACACCTATGACTCAGACCGGTCCATCGCCGATGGCACCACTGTCCCCATGCACGTCTCGCCGCGACTGGTGGACTTCCATATCCACAAGGCTGACCTTGACAAGGCCTTCGACGAGCTCGCTGCCGAGGAAGGCCTGACGGAGGAAGAGCAAGAATACGTCGCGGCAAAGGCGACCGACAGCCGCACTTTCTTCGCCAACCCGGAACGGGTCCGGAAAGTTTGCGCGGACATCATCGACCACTTCTACTCCACGATCGACCCACTGGGCATGAAAGCACAGGTTGTCGTATTCGACCGGGGCCTGTGCGTCGCCTACTACGAGGAGCTGACCAGGCAGCTGCAGGCCCGAGCTCCGGACGGTGCCAGCCCTGACGAGGCTGCCGTTGTCATGTCCGTGCAGACGAAAGACCATACCGACTGGCAGAAGTTCCGCCTCAGCGATGAGAAGGAAGAGGCGCTGCTCAACCGTTTCCGCCAGCTCGGGGAACGACTGAAATTTCTGGTCGTGACCTCCAAACTCGGTACGGGCTTTGACGCGCCCATCGAAGGCGTCATGTACTTGGACAAACCGATGAAGCTGCACACGCTCTACCAGACGATCACTCGAACCAACCGGAACTGGAAGAACCCAACTACTGGCCAAGAGAAGCGCTACGGGCTCATTGTGGACTACGTCGGACTCGGAGACGGGTTCGCCAGGGCCATGTCCCCGGCCAACCCGGAACACGCCCGCAAGGAGATCGAGACGGATTCGCTGCTGGAGCAGTTTGAGTTCGAGATTGCGAACGTATTAGACCGGTTCGCGGGGATCGACCGGACTTCCAGCGGCTTTGAGGCGCTGCAGGCCGCCCATGACCGGATTCCCGATGATAAAGCCATGGAACGGTTCGCCGCCCAGTACGGGATGCTGCAGGGCATCTGGGAGGCCGCCTACCCGGACCTCCGCCTGGAAGCCCACCGTGATGACTACAGGTGGCTGTCGAAGGTGTATGCCTCTGTCGCGCCTGCGGACGACACCCGGGACCTGCTGTGGCACCGGCTCGGGGCCAAGACCCTGGAGCTCGTCCACGGCCACATCGGAGAGGTTACCGTCAGCGACACCGGGGTAGACGTAGTCATCGCCGACGAAGGCACCATCAAACGCCTCATTGAAGCTGGAGTCATCGACCCCTCAGCAGGCACAGGGGACACCCAGGTCACCACCGCTGGCGAGGTCATTGACAATATCGCGACCCGCCTGCGTAAGCGACTCGAAGGCGCCCAAGGCTCCCACCCGGCCTACAAAACCCTGGCCGAACGGTTGGAACGGCTTCGGGAACGCCAACTGGCTAAAGCCCACGACTCCGTGGACTTCCTCCGGGATCTCCTGGACCTGGCACGAGACCTGGCCGCCGCTGAACGGGCAGAGAATGAGGCCGGGGCTGAAGGCTTAGACCTGCTGCCGGATCCGAATGTCGGCGCCCTCACTCAAATTTTCGAGGAGTACAAGCCACAGGATGTGCCCGTTATCGTCGGGAAAGTCGTCTCAGATATTGACGCCATCGTCAAAGAAGTCCGCTGGGACGGGTGGAATAACACCAAAGAAGGCGACAAGGCCGTTCGAATCGCCATCCGCAAGGTCCTCCTCCGGTACGGGCTGCCCGCGGCAGGGGAACTCTTTGACCGCGCCTATGCATACGTCTCAGAAAACTACTGAGCGTCGGCTAATTCGGGCTTTCTCAAGCTCAAGCTTTGCTTGTGGCGCCCTCGCGCTCGGTGAGTGCCCCGGTTGCAGCATAGGTCGGCCGCATCCCGCCCCTTGAACCCTGGGCCGTAATCGACGCCGTCCCAATCCCAAGGAAGTGGAACACCTGTCTGAAAAGTGAGTCCTCAAGTGGAGGAGTGCACTAAGCCGAGTAAGACGCCGCCTGCCCAAAAGGTTTCGTGGGCGCCCGACTTCAAGGGAGGTTGCAACCGCGCTTGACGTTGGAATTTATAAAAGCCATACTCAGAAGCGCCAACCCCGGTTATAACCCCTCTTGGAGTCCAAGTGATTATTCCTGTTACCGTGCACGTTCCCGATCACCGGGTGGAAGAGTTCTACATCCGCTTTGGAGAGTTCGTGGCCGACGTCCCTAATCCCGATGCGCCCACCCAGCTGCCTTCCGGGACTGTTCCCTCCTGGATTGAGACTGACGAAGCTCCAACCATGGCTGCACAACTATGGAATGAGATCTCGCTTCCGGGAAAGGGCATTCTTCGTCACTTGATAGAAGGGGCCCGTAACGAGACCGCGCACCTCCTTCCAAAAGAACTCGCCGATCTGAGCAAGTATCCGAAAGGCGCTCCGGGCGTGGCTGGCGTTCTCGGTGGCGTCGGGAAAGCAATTCGTCGTGCGGGGCTTCCCGTGTACATCACCCCTAGGGGAACTTCCTGGCACTACATCTGGGATTGGGACGGTGAGCGCTACTCCATGACCCCCGAGGTCGCCCGCCTGCTGCGGAAGGCGGCGCAACCTGGAGGACGCTAGGTGGCGACTCAGACACCAATAAACTGCCTGCATGACACCAGCCCGACTAGCCAGATCAGAGGACGCCGCGAAGCGGCTAAGTGCGACGGCGTTGCGCGAGTTTCTCGACCCTAAAAGTGACAAAGACAAGACCAGGCAACAGGAAGGCATGAAGCCATGGGATGGACATCCAACGACTACCAACATGAGGGCTGGGTGGCTTTTGTCGCACCCGACGGGCGGCTATCAGGGAGTTCGACCGGAGCAGGAATACTTTTCCACGGGATCACCGGTGAATACCCGCCTGCAGGGGAATTCAATCCTGATGAGGAGATCGTTCCTAACGACCTGATCATGAGCTGGCGTGGTGCCTGCACGTGTGGGTGGCAGGGGGAGCTGTGGCAGAGAGTTCTTACGGCTGCCGACGCTGACCTTGCTACCCGCAAGGAGTACGTTCCGATCGGCGAGTTTGCCGACGTTTCGGGCGAGGTGGAGGACGCCGTTCAGGCGGAATGGCTTGTCCACATCGCACCGTCCGAAGCGATCCTCGGTGTGGAGGCAGCTGCCAGGGAACACCGCCAAGCCGGGCACCGCCTGGATAAAACCGTCGCAGCAGCCAAGGCGGCCGGCGCCTCCTGGACCGAGATCGGACGGGCCGCTGGGATCAGCCGCCAAGCCGCCCACGAACGCTGGGCCGATAAATAGCAGCTGGTGGGTTAGCCAGCTGCTCGGACGTCCCTTGGCCATGCGCTCGATCAAGACCGGACCCTATCTTGTCTGACGTCAAAGGAACGATGGACTCATGAATATATCTTTCAACGATGATGAAGTTGAAGTCCTTGCCGTTGCGCTAGACGTCGCCCTAGGACTTCTGGGCGGTGCCGAGAAGCGAATCATCACACCACTGACCGTCACCGGGGAGGAGTCCCTGGACGCGCTAAATGAAACTGCGAGGCGGAAAGCCATCAAACGTGAACGCCGACGGTTCAAGGAACTTCGGGCCCGACTGAGCCTCGACAGCGACGAGAGCCATGGTGTCCCTGTCAGCGCCGAATTCCTGGAAATTGCGCTTGGCGTACTGCCGACGGCGATGCCGGACGACAGAGGCGAAGAACTCTTCGAACAGTGGTTGATTGACCGCGAAGATGAGGAACGATGCCGGTAAGCGGTCATGCAGTTGGACTCGGGGTTCCCGGTCAAGATGTTCGGTCCCATCCGGGCAAGCGTTTGTTTAGCTCCTTGATACGCGCCGGGTATTCGCCCTTCTTGGCATGCACTTTTTGTCGCGCGACCCAACCGGCCAGTGCCCGTTCTGTGGGGTCCCAAGCGCCACGGTGCGGGTGCCTACCGTTCTCTTTGACCCATTCGATGAACTCGGCGGCTCGCTTTTGCCAGTGACGTTCGACGTTGAGCGTGATCCCGTCCAGCCAGCCAGGGAAGGCCTCATCGAGCGTCTGGATGGCGTCTTTGGACAGCCGACCGTTTCTCTTCTGGTTCCGCAGCACCCACAGAACCTCTGAAAGCCGTTCGGCCTCGCTGCCGTCCCGTCCGTCCGGGGCCGGCAAAGTGCCATGCTCCTTTACATAGGCGGCGACTTGCTGCGCCGATTCAAGGTACGACTGCCTCTGATGGTCCGAGAAGGTCTCACGCCATTCAGGCAACCGGGTATCGAGCTCGCACACGCGGGCCGGGAATCGATCCCGGCGCGCGTCATAGCGTTGCCGAAACAACCACCGGCTCAGGAACCGTTCCGCTGAGTCATCAGCAGCCGCGCTCGGGAATCTGCCGTTTTGCTTCACCCAGGCAATGAAGTCCTCTGCTGTACGCTGCCAGCGCTCTGTCGCGTGATCGGCCCTGCCGGTCCAGTGCGGGTGAGCCTCATCCAGGATCCGCGCGGCATCTTCGGGGAGGGTCCCGGCGGCTTTGAGTCGACGTAGCCGCTCAAGGGCTAGCGCCAAGCGTTTGTGTTCCCCGGTGGAAGGTGTGCGCTGGGTGGGCAGGTATCCGTGATCCCTGTAAAAATCGGCTATCAGCTGGGCGGACTGTTCCGAGGTTCGTGTGTCCCGGCTCTTAGGGCGGGTTTTGCTAGTCCGTGCGGAGGACAATGGCTTTGGAGCTTTCCGGGATCAGTGCCTTTGCGGCGGCTTTGGCTTCTTCGTACGTCTCGCCTTCGGCGTCAACGTAACTTAGTTTGCCGTCGGCGGCCTCTACGGTCAGGGTCACTTTCACTCCCATATCCTAGGCCGCCTTGTCTCTGAAGGTCCGTTCCAACCCCGCGAGCAGGACCGAGGCATCGCTGCTGCGGACCAGATCCACGGGCCGTGTCCCCTGCAGGGCAGGGGAGGGGACCATCATCCACAGTGCGAAGTAGTTGTGCGGGATCCGCAGCTCCATGGCCCGTTCGAACAGTGCCACCACCACCGGCTCCAAAGTTTGATCAGGCCGGAATTGGTAGCCGGGGCAATACGTCCCCCCGTCCAGGAAGACCCGAACCAGCTGTCGAATGACCGGTTCGGGATCCTCATGCACGGCAGAAAGTCGTTCGCGGACCTGTTCCAGGCTGGGGAGGTGGAATTCGGTGCGGATCCGCTCCCACAGCTGTTCAGGGACGGGGGAGCGGTACAGGTCAGCCGGCATTAGCTGATGGATTCGAGCTGCCACACCTCTGCCAGCGGCTCCCGCCGCAGCGTGAACGTGCGCAGCTCCCCGCTGTCTTGGGGCGGTCGGGCTTGGACCTGCCAATGTTCGACGCTGACCAGATCGCCGGTACCGACCGCGGCGCGGGTCCGGGTTTCCCACCAGGCGTCCCTGGTGAACCAGTGAGCGGTGTGGACGTCGGGATCGACCATCCAGATCCTGCCGTCGTGCCGGATCGCCAACGGGGTCCCGTCGGGGCTGAACCGAACATCGACGGCATGCCCGGTTGTGGGGGATTCGGGTGCAAGGGTCATTGTGTTTCCTTTCTTACGTGGCGCCGGTCAGGCGGCCTTGACGAGGGGGAGTTCGTCCCAGTGGGTGGTGTACCTGGGGGAGAGCATGTCGCGTTTCATGGACCAGTCCGGGCCGCCTTTTAGCCCGGCATGGCCGAGTCCGATGGAGCCGCGGCCGTAGCGTTTGGCTACGTCTTCGAGCAGGATCCCGATGCCGCGTTCTTCGTGGGGGTTCTCGAACAGTTCCAAGGGTTTCTGGTTCCCTGACGGGCGCAGGTCAGTGACCATGATCCCGGCCCGGACGTACTTCACGCCCTCGCGGACCTGGGGTAGTAGCGCGTGGGCGGCCTTGGTCAGCAAAACCGGGTCAGCGGTCGGCATCGGCAGCGCCAAGCACACGGAGGGGAAGGATTTTTCGTTCGGGTTGAAGTGCGACGTCGCCGCGAACGCGGTCAGCACCTTCGCTTGCAGGTCGTGTTTTGCCAGACGTGCGGAGGCCATTTGCGCGTACACGCTCATGACCTGCCGCAACCCTGCAGTTGTGGTGATCGGTGTGGAGAAGGACCGGGAGAAGATCAGCTGGTCTCTGCCGATCCGTTCCTCTTCCATCGGGATACACGGGGTGCCTTGCAGTTCCAGGACGGTGCGCATCATGACGATGGAGAATTTGTCCCTGATCGCTACCGGATTCGCGCGGGTCAGGTCCAGGATCGAGAAGATCCCCATCGCGTTCAGGCGCTTGGTCAGTCTGGTGGCCACGCCCCAGATTTCGATCACGGACAGCTTGGCCATCAGAGCTTCGCGCTGTTCGGCCGGCACTGACTCCCAGCGGCAGACACCGTTGAAGGCAAGATTATTCTTCGCCCACTTGTTGCACAGCTTCGCGAGCGTCTTCAACCGTGGACTGTTGCATCTAATGCAATATAACGTGCGGGGACTGATGATTTATGGCCGTCTTCCTCGTCTTGCGACGTCTTCGTTTTCAGCCTAGGCGCGCGGGAGAACGTGCCAAACTTGATTAAAGTTGCATCTATCCATACAGTCCTGTGTTTGATGCAACATTTTCTTGGTGTTACCCAGCTCCGACGAGCCGCTGGTTCCGACAGCGATTTGGAACTCCTTCATCCCGAAGAAGCAGTCTTCGAATCGATGCTCGGATCATGGACCCAGCAGCAGCAAAGCCGCGGGCTGGCGGAGGACACGATCAAAGGCCGCCTCGGAATCGTGCGGCGCTTCTGTGACTATGCCGGTTCTTATCCCTGGCAATGGCAGGCGAGTGATCTTGACGAATATTCGGGAATGTTCCGTTCCAAAGGCCGTGCCGTTTCGACCATCAGACACATGCATAACGCTCTGAGTCTGTTCTGTGACTACCTGATCAGCCCGGACTACGACTGGGTGGAGATCTGTGAGGCAAGGTTCGGCGACACCCCGTCACAGATATGTCTGAGGTGGAACACCACCAGACACGTTCAGGACTATGAAGGCCATCCGTCACGGCGTGCACTGACCCTCGAGGAGCTTCAGAATTTCTTTGACTACGCGGATGCAAGAGTTGAGTCGATTCTGACGAGCGGGCGCAAGGGGGCACTTGCCGCGTTCCGGGACGCCCAAATGTTCAAGACTGCCTACGCCTTCGGACTGCGAAGGTCCGAGCTGCGAGGCATTGATCTTGCAGATCTTCACTTCAATGCGAAGGTCCCGCAATGGGGAAAGTATGCCGCCCTGTCGGTCCGCTTTGCTAAGTCCAGCAGGGGAGGTACGCCCAAGCGCCGGACGGTGCTGCTGGTTCCCGAGCTCGCATGGTGGATCGATGGCATGCGGCAGTGGGTAGAGGAAGGCAGGGACTTGTTCGCACCTGCAGAACTCGCTGCCATGTGGCCTACCGAGCGAAGGAGCCGGGTGTCGCGCGAGTATCTGGACCGCCGGTTTGCCGCGCTACGCAGGGAGTCAGGCATGGACCCAGCTTTGACGCTTCACTGCCTGCGTCATTCCTATGTGACCCACTTGATTGAGTACGGGTATGCTGACCGTTTCGTCCAGGAACAGGTCGGCCACATGCACGCATCGACAACGTCGATCTATACGTCTGTCAGCGGGGATTTCAAGAATCGCATCCTGGCTGATGCCCTGCGCCGCTTCAACACATTGGAGGTGTCGTGAGTACGGGAGTTGAAACGGTTTGGCATCTCCGTAGGATCATGGCCGAACATGGTCTCTTTAAGACGACAGAACTTATTCCCCTTCTGGAGCAGTACGGGGTACACCTGTCCCGGGAACAGGTTTTCCGGCTCGTCACTCAAACACCGGAACGAGCCAATCTGCACGTTATTGGTGCAGTGTGCGCCGCGTTGGGATGCACGCCGTCGGATCTGATCGAGGTTCGGATAGTCGAGGAGAAGACCGCCCCGGTTGAGTAGACTCGCGGCTCTCTGGGTCAGCTGCGACCTAAGCCTGCCCGCATTCACAAACCCCGTCCACCGCTAACTGGAGCATGATCGATCCCGCCCCAGGCGGTGCGGAAAGCCTTGTGGAGATCATTCGTGCATGCCAGGACGTTATGCCGGATCTTCCAGCTTCCGTCATCACCGCTTCTGCGCAACAAGCCGGTGGCCCCAAAGCCCTGGTCAGGCTTGCTCGTGAACTTAGCGCCAAACCGGACGTGCTTGTTTCCGGTCATTCCGACGCTTTGCCAACAACACGACGGCTCATTCGTGACCTGCGGAGGCAAGGCCACTTCCTCTTTCAGCTGCCCAAATGTTCGTCCTGCGGGCTGACGAAGCAGCTGAGACATAGGGATGGCCAGGGAGGCAAGCATTGTGATCGATGCAGCCGCAACGCCAGGAACCCTGACTGCAGCGGGTGCGGCCAGAAACGACCCGGCGGCTACCGCCTGCTGGCAGGGAATCCCTACTGCCGTGCCTGTTTCCGCGGGGATCCCCGCAGCAAGGAGACCTGCATCGCCTGCGGCATGGCCGAAACTCCTGAGGCGCGAAATCTCGCTGGGCCTGTATGCCGGCGCTGCTACACAGCACCACCTGTGACGTGTGTGGTTTGTGCAGAGAATCGGCCTGCTGCCAGCAGAGCCGACGGCAGAGCCGTGTGTATGAGGTGCTACCTACGCCGGAACCGCAGACCGCGGGCGTGCTCGAGTTGCCATGAGGTGCGAATCTCGCCGCACGTGAGCGAGGACGGGCCGATCTGCGGTGAATGCGCCGGTGTAGGAAAGTCCGGTTGTTGTCATGGTTGCGGGGGCGACCAGCAGAAGCTGCACGGTGTCTACTGCGCCAAATGCCTACTCCCAGACAAAGTCCGCGGCCTGATTACGGACCAGAACGGCCAGCCCCATCCGAAGCTCAAGCCGCTCGAGACATACCTGCTGCGCGAGGACGGGAACGCCCAAACAATCCTTACTTGGGTACTCCGCAGCCCTATGGCCGTTGTTGTAAAGGCCATGGCCACAGGAAACACCGCTATTTCCCTTCGCGCTGTGGCTGAACTTCCCAATGCCAGAGCCACAGGATACTTCGCCGCCCTCCTCATGGAGGCAGGAGTAGTACCCGTGGACAACTTCGATCGAGTCCGGCTTGAAGTGTGGCAGAGACAGTTCTTTGCCTCGCTCACAAAACCTGACGAGAGATCGCTCCTGCAGCGCTACGCAGCGTGGGCCGTGAATCCTCAGTTCTCCAATGAAGCCCATCTCAGTAAGACCGACGAAAGCAGCCGTTATCGGCAGTCAAAGGCACACCTGATTGCTGTCACCGAGTTCCTCCAGCACCTCGACAGTCTGGGACTGAGCCTTGAATCAACCCCACAACGCTTGTTCGATAACTACGTTGTGACACACCGGCGAGGGCGTGCCGCTCTGACACCGTTCATTCGATGGGCAAGGAACCAGAGACTCACCCGGCTGCGCAGTGAGTACTTGCCACAACGCAGCCCCGGCGTCACTGCAGTGTCGGAGGACCAGCGCTGGGAATGGGTGAAGTATCTCTTGAACGCGGACGATCTCGGCTTCGCCGCCCGTGTGGGCGGACTGCTGATGCTTTTGTACGGGATTACGGCAACCCGTGTCGTCACAATCCAGTTAGATGACCTGGACATCGACAGCGACACCATCCGAATTAGCCTTGGCTCAGATCCGATCGAATTACCTGAAGCAATGACGTCTCTCGTACGGCAACTCCTGGACAGCGCACGGCGCGCGTCAACCGGGGAGCATATCTGGCTCTTCGCAGGACGCAAACCAGGACGTCACCTGACAACTGCGGCAATGACCGAGCCGCTCAGACGTCGCGGTATCAACTCACGTGCGGGGCGCAGCACCGCCATGATCAACCTCGCCCGTGACATTCCACCTGCAGTGCTTGCTTCCCTTCTGGGAATTTCCATCCACACGGCAACACGTTGGTCGGCTCTCAGCAGCCGCGACTGGGTCGACTATCCGCGAATCCGGCTTGCCGAATAGGGGCCAACCCGGCCACAGCATACGATGCCGACCCATCGTAGGCAGCTACGGAAGGGAACACCTGCGGGGCAGACCAGCCGGGTACGCGGTAACTCAGATTCTTGTCGTGCTGCCGCAAGAAAGGGTGGGGGCCGACACTACCGCGTCGGCGCCCACCCTTTTGCTGAGAGGCCTGCTGTCAGAAGCCCTTGCCGATGTATTCCTTGGCATTTTCTGCGTCGATCTTGACGGATTTCAGGACGATCTTCTTGTCCGGGGTCTTGCCAGTCGCCGCGTCGTAGGCTGCCTTGATGCCTTCGGGCGCGCAGTATGGGTATGTGAACGTGGCGGCCAGTTTGCCGTCGGCGACGGCTTGGATGGCTTCGTTTTGTCCGTCGATGCTGACGATGGTGACCTTGTCGGCGACGCCGGCCTGCTCGAGGGCCAGGCGGGCGCCGAGTGCCATTTCGTCGTTGTGGGCGTAGACGGCGGTGACTTCGCCGGACTTGAAGCGCTGGATGTTGTTTTCGATGAATTTGGTGGCGTTGTTGCGCTGGTAATCACCGTCGGTGGAGGCGACGATCTTCAGGCCGGGGAACTTGGAGATCGCGTCAGCAAAGCCGCTGTTCCGGTCGATGGTTGCCGAGGCGCCGGCGGTTCCCTGGATCTCGATGATGTTGCCCTTGCCGCCGAGCTTTTCACCCATGAACTTGCCTGCTTCTTCGGCGATCTGTTTGTTGTCGGCGCCGATGTGGGTGGTCACGGGGGTGTTCACTTCACGGTCCAAGGTGATCACGGGAATGCCTGCGTCCATGGCCTTCTTGGCCACCGGAGTCAGCGCATCTGCTGTAAGGGGGGAAAGGATGATGGCCTTGGGGTGCTGGGCGATGAGAGCTTCGATGTTGCTTGCCTGGGTTGAGGCGCTGTTCTGGCCGTCGGTGACCTTCACATCGACGTTGCTCAGGTTCTCCTTGGCGTAGGCGACGTTCTGGTCCACCATGGCCACGCGCCACGGGTGGTTCATGGTGCCTTGCGAAAAGCCGATGATCATTCGTTCTCCGCCGCCGCTTTGGCCGGCGGCTGCCGCTCCGGTGTCCCGGTTGCATGCCGTCAGAGCGGTGGAGCTAAGAAGGACCCCAGTTAGGGCGATGGCGGCTTTCCATTTGAGAGTGCGTACGGACATGGTTTTACTCCTCGTTGAGCGTTTGTTGGGGGCCGAAAGTGGTGTGTGCGGGGTCTAGCTGATGGGTAGGAATTCGCGGATTACGGTGTCGCTGCCGTCGGCCATGGCTGAGTCGTGGGCGGCGAGGCATGCGGCGGTGAGGTCGGCTGCCCGGTAGATGTCGAACTCGGGTGTGCGCTGTCCTGCCGCTGCGTTGATGAATTCGTGGACGAGATGGGGGTGGAAACCGCCGATGGTGGTGTACTCGAACACGTCCTCGGGGTCACGCAGGCTCGTCAGCGTGTGCGAGCGGGTGTACTTGTGGATTGGTTCGGGGATGAGGTGCAGCTGGTCGGGCGGGTCGATGCGTTCCTCGGTCACTTCCCGGCCCATGGTGGTGTAGGTCGTCAGCTTCATGTCCGGGTCGAACACGCCGTCGTCTTTGTAGCTCCACATGACCGGCCGGTCGGCATCGAGCTGCCCGGTTTCGAACGTGATGTTGTCCCCTCCGATGGTGAATGCTTCGGTGTAGCCGCGGGGATTGTGGAAGAGGGTCCGGGTGACCTCGGCGAGGGTTCCGTCCTCCATTTGGAACAGGGCTGTCTGCATGGGGTGGGGGTTGCCGTAGGGCTCATGGAGTTGCTCGCGCATTTTTCCGGACCCGAAGCACACCACGCGTTTGGCGCGGGACCCGGTTGCGGCGAACGCCGGGGCCAGGGCGTGGGTTGCGTAGTACATCGGCGGCATTCCTTTCCAGTAGGACGGCCAGCCGTCCATGTCCTGGTAGTGGGCGCCGCGCATGAACTGGATGTTGCCCATCTGGCCGGTTTTCAGGAGCTGCTGGACGAAGAGGAAATTCCTGGTGAAGATGACGGTCTCGGCGAGCATGTAGACCTTTCGGGATTTCTCCTGGGCGGCAACAATCCTCGCCACGTCCTCCATCGTCAGGGCCATGGGCACCGCGACGGCGCAGTGTTTCCCGGCTTCCAGGACCGCCACAGCCTGGTCTGCATGGCCGGTGATGTTGGTCAGGAGGTGAACGGCATCGATGTCCGGGTCATCGAGGACTTCCTGAAGTGAATGGGCACGTTTGGTGATATCCCACCGCTCACCGACCTGGGAGACCAGATGCTGGTTGAAGTCGCAGATGGTTACTTCGCCCACTTGTGGGTGGTGCTTGTAGCTCGGAACGAAGGAGGCGCCGAAGTTGAGCCCGACCACGGCGATGTTCACGGTGCCGGTCATCGGAGGACGCCGACTTCGCTGCCGTGGACCAGTTCCGTGGCGCCTGATTGCGCCGAGGCCGCGCAGGCGTCCAGGACGTGCATGTTCCTTTGCGAGTCCTCCGGGCTGTAGGCCTGCTCGGGGTGGCCGTTGATGAGGCTGCAGAAGGCTTCGATTTGGATGTCGTACTGGCTTTCGTCGTCGAAAAGTTCCTCGCGGGTGCTCTCTCCGGTGTCGACTTTGAGCCTGAGTGGGCCGTCGGATTCGACGAACGGGGGTGTGGCGAAGGGCCGTTCGACTTCGATGCGGCCGGTGGTGCCGACGAGTTCGTAGAAGCTGCGGTAGGCCTGTCCCAGTCCGCCGCTGATCGTTGCCATTTTTCCGTCGGGGAATTCGAGGCTGATCGTGTGCAGGATGTCAGCGCCGGTACCTGGCAGGTTCGCGGTGAGGGCGTGCGCCCGGGTGGGTTCGGTGCCGAACATCCAACGGCAGACGTTGATCCCGTAGCTGCCGACATCGTGCAGGGCCCCGGCCCCGGGGTAGTCCTGGAACCGGACGTTGGATTCCGGACTGGGCAGTGGAACGGAGAACCCCACCCGGACCAGGCGCAGATCGCCGATCTCACCGGAGGCGGCGATCTGGCGTGCCCGGTGGTGCTGGGGGTTGTACCGGTACATGAAGGCCTCCATGAGATGGACGACGTTTTCCTGGCAGGCCCGGATCATGTCGTAGGCGTCGGCTGCGGTGACGCCGAGAGGTTTTTCGCACAGGACGTGCTTGCCGGCTGCTGCGGCCTTCAGGGTCCATTCCTTGTGGAGGTGGTTAGGCAGGGGAATGTAGACGGCGTCGACGTTTGGGTCATCGATCACGGCCTGGTAGGCGCCCTCGCCGGTGTACTCCGTGATGGCGGGGACGCCGTCTGTGGGGAGTGGGTGGGCCGCTCCGGATGCTTTGGAGGATCCGACGGCGGCTAGAACTGCCACGGCCGACCTTTCAAAGGCCGGGCGCAGTGCCTTCTGGTAAACGGCGGCGTTGCCCAGAATGCCGAATCTGATCACTGACGTGTGGTCCATGCGGTCGCCAAACTTTCGTGAAGGGGAAGGGTGACGTGGACCACTTTCAGTCATCCCAAGGCATGCTTTCAATAGCTTTCACCAAATAGCGTTAGCCATCAACAAATGACGGCTGGGTCTTCGGGCCGGGTGACCGGCGTAGCCGGCCGCAGATCCCGGAGGTTTTGGGCAACCAAGAGTGCGCCGTGAGTCAGGGGACTGGCTGACCCACGGCGCGTCGTCGGAGGTTCTGTTGCGGCGCGCTTAGCGCTGCTGTGGGGCTGCCTGCAGGTTCGCGGCAAGGCTCAGCAGCACGCCGGGGGTTACGTCCTTCGGGTCAGCCACCACGAGGGCGGCGCCGGCTTCGGTAAGCTCACCTGGGCTCGCGTAGCCCCAGCCAGCGCCGAGACAGGCGATGTCGTTCGCATGGGCACCCTCGACGTCCTGGGCGCGGTCGCCCACCATGACAGCGGTGGTGGGTTTCAGGGCAGCGAGGGCCTCGGCGATGATTTCGGTCTTGCCCGGGGTGTATCCCTGTTCCCCGGGCATGAGGGCCTCTTCGTCAGGAGCGCCTGCGACGACATCGAAGTAGGCCTCGATGCCATGGGTTTGAAGGATGGTGCGGGCAATGGTTCGGGGCTTTTGTGTGGCCACGCCGAGCGTGATTCCTGCGTCGACGAGGGCATCGAGCAGGTCTGTGATGCCGGGGTAGACCGCGCCCATGGCCATCCCGGTCGTGGCATACCACTGGCGGTAGGAAGCGATGATGCCCGGTATTTGTTCGGGTCGTGCTGTGGTGTGGGTCAGCAGGGCATCGGCGAGTTTCGGGCCGACCATGGCACGGAGCGTTGCTTCGTCGGGCGGGTCCATTCCGGCGGCTGTCAATGCGTGGGCTATGCCGACCGTGATTCCACCGGCCGGATCCACGAGGGTCCCATCCAGGTCGAACAGGACTCCAGGGCCGTTGCTCCGGCGGGTGGTGCGTAAGGGGGTCATTCCCGGAGGCCAGGCACGGTTCACATCGGTTCCTTGGTTCGCTCAGATGGGGTTCGAGGGCAAATAGCGGCAGCCACCTCTCAGTGCCAGAAAGGCGGCTGCCGCGGTGTGGGGTCAGTCGCGCGGAGTCATCTGCGGGACCGAGGCTCCGCCAGCGAGGCTGGCGGGGATGGGGAAGGTTCCTGCGCGTTTGCCCGTGCGGATGTTGACGGACTTCAGCTCGGTGAACTCCTCAAAGCCCGCTTCGCCCATTTCCCTGCCAACGCCGCTTGCCTTGTACCCGCCGAAGGGCATCTGCGGGATGCCGTCGATGGTGGTGTTGGCGTAGACCGTTCCGCTTTGGAGCGCTTTCGCGGTCTCCAGCAGCGTGTCGGTGTTCTTGCTCCAGACGCTGTTGGCCAGGCCGTATTCAACGCTGTTGGCCAGTGCGATGGCCTCTGCCTGGGTCTTGAACTTGGTCACGGTCAACACGGGTCCGAAGATTTCGTCCTGGAAGGCCGGCGCCTGGGCGGTGACGTTGGCGATGATGGTCGGGGCGATGAACTGGCCGTTGCCGTATTCGCCGCCGGTGAGCCGTTCGCCGCCGACGATGACTTCCCCGCCGTGCTGTGATGCGCCTTCGACGAAGGAGGAGACGTGGTCCAGGTGGCCGGCGTGGATGAGCGCACCGACGTCCGAGGCGCGGTCCAGGGGTTGGCCGACCTTCAGCTGGGCGGTCCGCTTGGCGACCTCGGCGATGAATTGATCGGCGACGTCTTCCTGGACCAGCAGGCGGGGCTGGGAGACGCAGCATTCGCCGTTGTTGAAGTTCACGCCGAAAACGACACCGGCGGCGGCGTCTTCGAGGTCGGCGTCGTTGAAGACGATGTTTGCTGCCTTGCCGCCGAGTTCGAGGGAGAGCTTTTTCATGTTACCTGCCGAGGCGGCGACGACTTTGCGTCCTGTCGCGGTGGAACCGGTGAAGGAGACCAGGTCCACGTCGCGGTGTTCGGAGATCGCGCCGCCGGTGGGTCCGTCGCCGACGACGACGTTCACGACGCCTTCGGGGAATCCTGCTTCAGCGGTGAGGCGGGCGATTTCCAGGGCGGAACTGGAGGTGAACTCGGAGGGCTTGACCACAGCGGTGCAACCGGCGGCCAGGGCGAACGGCAGCTTCTGGCTCAGGATCAGGGCGGGGAAGTTCCACGGAATGATCAGTCCGGTGACGCCGATGGGCTCGCGCAGGACCAGGCCGGTGAAGTCCGGGCCGTTGCTGGTGAACGACTTGCCCTGGATGTTCAGCGCAAGGCTGGCCGCATAGCGCCAGAGCCCGGCGGCGCCGGCGATGTCCCCTTCTGCCAGGACGATGGGCTTGCCGGATTCTTCGGCGTCCAACTGGGCAAGGCGGGCGGCGTTCTGGTCGATGAGGTCGGCGACCCGGTTCAGGAGTTTGTAGCGTTCCATACCGGGGGCGTGCTGCCAGGTGCCGGTGTCGAAGGCCGTCCGGGCGGCTTGGACGGCCTGGTCCACATCGTGTCCGGAGCCGCGGAGTACGCGGCTGACGACCTCGTCGGTTCCGGGGGCGCGGCGGTCAAGGAGTTCGTCCTGGGTTTCCTGGACGGTGCTGCCTTGGATGAAGTGGCCGATGAGGCGGGGCTCGGTGAGTGTGTTCGTCATTGGGTTCAGCCTTCCTTTCTGCTTAGAGGGCTTTGCGGTAGAGGTCGATGAGATCCTCAAGGGACGCTTCACGGGGGTTGCCGGGCAGGTCGGCCTGCACGAGGGCATCCTTCGCGAGGGTTTCGATCGCATCTTCGCTGACGCCGACCTCGGAGAGTTTCCGGGGAACGCCGGTGTCGGCGGCGAGCTGGTGGACGGCGGCCGCGGCGGCCAGGGATGCCTGCTCGTCGTCCATTCCGGTGGTGTCCACGCCTAGGGCGCGGGCGATGCGGGCGAACCGGGCCGGGGCGGAAGAGACGTTGAAGTCCATGACGTAAGGAAGGAACAGTGCGTTGGCGGTTCCGTGGTGGACCCCGAAGTGCGCGCCGAGGGTGTTGGCCAGGGCGTGGACGGCGCCGAGTCCGGCGTCGTGGAAGCCGATGCCGGCCATGGAGGAGGCTACGAGCATCTGGTACAGGGCGTCTTCGTCGCCCTTGGAAGCGGCCACAAGGTTCTGTCCGATGAGTTCGATCGCGCCGATGTTGATCGCATCCGTAACCGGGTTGGCGCCTTTGGCGACGTAGGCTTCGATGGCGTGGGTGAGGGCGTCCATGCCGGTGGTCGCGGCGATGCGGCCGGGCAGGCCGGCGACGACGCGGCGGTCCAGCAGCGCGATCTTGGCGAACATCAGGTCAGAGACGATCACCATTTTCACGTGCGTGGCCGCGTTGGTGATGACCGCGCCCTTGGTCACTTCACTGCCGCTGCCCACGGTGGTGGGAACAGCGATCACCGGAAGCGGGGTGCTGGTGAACTTGTCGACACCTTCGTAGTCGGCGATCGTGCCGCCGTTGGTGGCCACCACGGCCACGGCCTTGGCCACGTCCATGCTGGAGCCGCCGCCGATGGCGACGAGAATGTCGGCGCCGCTGTTGGAGCGGGCCTTGTCGGCTGCTTCGACGGTGGAAACGTCCGGGTTGCCCACAACGTCGGAGAAGACGGTGATTTCGAGGCCGCTGTCGTTCAGGACGCCCGTGACAATCTCGAGGATGCCGGCGGCTACGATGCCGGGGTCGGTGACGATGAGAACTTTGGTGCCTAGCTGCGGCAGTTCGTTGCTGAGTTGTTCCAAGGCTCCTTCGCCGAGGATGAGGCGGGGCGGGGAGGAGAAGTGCTGGCTCATGTCGGTGCTTCCTTGCAGGGTTAGTTGGATTTTTTACGGTTGAGGAATTTTTGGACGGCTTCGCGTTGCTCGGGACTTTCGCAGCACTGGCCCACGAGGAAGGCTTCACGTCGGAGGCCTTCAGTGATGCCTTCGCGTTCGCCTGCGTAGATGGCCTGTTTCGCTGCGCTGACGGCGGTGCCGGAGTGGCGGGTGATTCTGGCGGCAAGGTTATGCGCAGCTGCCAGGGGGTCTTCCGAGACGGCGTTCAGGAGCCCGATTTCCAGGGCACGGCTCGCGGACATCGGCTCGCCGGTCAGGATCATTTCCAGGGCCCGGCCTTGTCCGATCAGGCGAGGCAGGCGCTGAGTGCCGCCCCAGCCGGGAAGGTTGGCAAGGGTGATCTCGGGTTGCCCGAGCCGGGAAGTGGGGGAAGCGACGCGCAGGTCGCAGGCCATCGCCAATTCCAGTCCGCCCCCGAAGGCCACCCCGTCAATGGCTGCGATGACGGCCTGGGGGAGGTCTTCGAGTTCGTCGAAGACCTTTTGGCCGTGCAGCATCTGTGCCTCTGCCGCGGCCGCGTCGAGCCCGACCAGGGTATTAATGTCAGCACCTGCGCTGAAGGCCTTCTGACCGGCGCCGGTGAGGATGACCGCTTTGGTCCCTTCGTGGGTCGGGCTTCGCAGCTCGGCGGCGAGGGCGCCCAGAGCGTCGATCAGCTCGGTGCTCAGCGAGTTGCCCTTGGCGGGGCGGTTCAGGGTGGCGATGAGGACAGCGTCGTGTTGTTCGGTGAGCAGGACGGTGTCGGTGAGTGTAGTCATGCCTGTGCTTTCACTAGCTGCGGGTCCTGGGCGGGGAGGGCCAGGTTCATCGGTTCAGTCCGGAACAGTGCGGGGTCCATAACGCGCAGGTCCGGGGCGATGGCCGGGGTGAAGCCCATCTGGGACAGCACGTCCTTTTCCAGGTCGATGCCGGGGGCGATCTCGATCAGGACCGGCCCCTCGGGACCGAGCTTGAAGACGGCGCGTTCGCTGACGAAGTAGACTTCCTGGCCGGTTTCGACGGCGTTGATGCCGGAGAAGCTGATTTGTTCGACCTTGTTGACGAACTTGGGCTTGCCGGTCGGCGGCAGGCCGATCGTTCCGGTTCCATCGAGTTCGTAGTCGCCCTTGGCGATGAACGTTCCGACGAAGACCACTCGGTGGGTGCCTTGGGAGATGTTGACGAAGCCGCCGATGCCGGGGGCGCGGCGACCGAAGCGGCTGACGTTGACATTGCCTGCGGCGTCGACTTCGGCGAAGCTGAGCACCGCGGTGTCGATGCCGCCGCCGTCGTACCAGTCGAACTGGGCTCCGGCGTTGATGCTCGATTCAGCGTTGCGGGCCAAACCGAAATCAGTTCCGCCGGCCGGCACCCCGCCAACATGGCCTTGTTCGACGGTGAAGACAACGTCTTCGGACTGGCCTTCCTCGGCCAGGACCGCAGCGACACCGTCCGGCATCCCGAAGCCAAGGTTGACGACGTCACCGGAGTGCAGCTCGGCGGCCGCTCGGCGGGCGATGACCTTGCGCACGCCCAACGCCATCGGGTCGATGGTGATGTTCTCCAGTCGTTCCCGGCCCTCGAGGTAGGGGTCTTCGCCGGTTGCGTGCGAGAGCCGCTGCGTCGGGTCGACGACGACCGCGTCGATCAGGACGCCGGGAACCTGCACCGATTGCGGGGTGATCTGCCCGAACGGGACCTGGTCGCGGACCTGGGCGATGACGATGCCGCCGTTGTTCTTTGCCGCCTGGGCGGCGGACAGGATCTCCGCGAGCAGTCCTTCGCCTTCCATCGTGATGTTCCCGTGTTCATCAGCGGTGGTTCCACGGATGATGGCCACATCGATGGGTACAACGGGGGTGAAGATCCATTCCTGCCCGGCGAGAGTGATGATTTCGTTGACCGGATCCAGGGCAGCGGCATTGAGCCTGCCACCGGAGATCCGGGGGTCCACGAAAGTGTTGATCCCAACGCGGCTGATCACGCCCGGCCGGTGCCCGGCCGCTTCACGCAGCAGATGAGACAAGGTGCCCTGCGGCAGGCAGTAGGCCTGGATGAGGTTGTCGGCGGCCATCTCCTGCATGCGCCGTGACCAAGCCCAGTGACCGCCGATGACGCGGGTGGTCATGCCGGGATGGGCGAAACGGTCGATGCCGTCACCATTGCCCGATCCCATTCCCGAGACGTGATAGACGGACAGGTTTCGGGGTGCTCCCTGATCCAGGAACCGGGCCTCGATGGCCGCCAGGATCGCGGTGGGCTCGTTGACCCCGCCACCGGAACCGTCCACCATAACTGTGGCACCATCAGGTATTAGTTCCGCTGCCTCTGCTGCGCTGCAGAATTTCATTGATCCATGTTCCGTTCAACTTGGTGCTTGGTGGGGTGACGTGACACTGTTCACCGCCTGACCTAACCAATGTATGAGCACCGAACTCCACCATCAATAGCCACAGCGAAATAATGTTAGCCATTACCAAATGAGCCTGTGTAGTATCGGATCAGGGATAGGAAGGGCCGAGCCATGTCGATACCGAAAACAGAAACCACTCCTGCTGCCGAGGCGGCGGAGGGTCCTCGCGTGGTCCAGTCCGTCTCGCGGGCCATTGGTCTGCTGAAGACCCTCGCGGCGCAGAGCCGGGCAATGACCTTGGGTGAGCTGGCCGCCGCGGTGGGGCTGAGCAAGCCCTCGACGTTCCACATGCTCAGGACCCTGGAGCTGGAAGGGTTTGTCAGCAAGACTGCTGAGGCCGCGTATCAGCTGGATTGGGGTTTGTACGAGCTGGGCAGCTCGGTCATCCGGTCGGTGGACCTGACCCGGGTGGCCCGCGTTCACCTCGATGATTTGGCGGAGCTGACCGGGGAAGCGGTGCTGTTGTCCATTCTGGACGGCGATTCGGTGCTGTACCTGGATCGCGGGCAGGCGGTTGAATCGTTTGCGATGGTGGCCAACATGGGCCGGCGATCCCCTTTGCACACCAACGCATCGGGCAAGGTGCTGCTGGCCTATCAGCCGGAGCAGTTCATTTCAGATTTCCTGGGCCAGCCCTTGGTGCCGCGGACGCAGGCGACGTTGATTGACCCACGGGAGCTGGCGCAGGCGTTGGCGGCGGTGCGTCTGAACGGGTATTCCACATGCTGGGAAGAAGAGGAGCTGGGGTTGTGTTCGGTCGCGGTGCCCGTGCGGGACTACACCGGGAACGTATGTGCGGCCATGGCCGTCGCAGGCCCGGCCCAGCGCGTAAACCACGCTACCGGGCCGGGCCTGGTGGATCTGTTGCTCGCCGCCGCCGCCCGGGTATCCCGGGCACTGGGCGCTCCGGCGGAGCAATGATCGGCTAGCGGCTGACAGGTTCCTTCGCCCCGAGCAGGTCCAGTTCGGACCTGAACGGCATCCCTTCCCAGTCACCGGGAACCATGCACGCGAACGCACCCACCGTCACGGCCGTGAGCAGCCGTTTCCGAACCGGCTCACCCCGCAGGTACTCGGCGATGTAGCCGGCGACGAAGCCATCGCCCGCGCCGACGGTGTCGACCACGGAGACGGGGATGGCGTCCTGCAGGTGCCCGACCCCATCGACCAGGGCATAGCAGCCCTGGTCCCCGAGCTTGATGACTACTTCGGTGGGTCCCAGATCCGCCAAGGCCGAGGCCAGTGCTGTGGGGCCCGGGTTGGTGCCGACGATCAGGGCTGCTTCGTCGTCGCCAGCGAAAACGATGTCCACCAATGGCAGGATCCTGCGGTAGAAGTGCGCTGCGTCCTGACCGGACCACAGCTGGGAACGGAAGTTCAGGTCCAAGGACACCGTCAACCCGGCCGCGCGTGCGCTTTCGACCGCGTACAGGGTCGCGGCCCGGGCCGAGGCCGACAGAGCCGGGGTGATCCCCGTGACGTGCAGCAACGCAGCGCCCTGGAAGCTGCCGGCGGGCAGGTCTTCGGCACTCAGCCGGGACCCGGCCGAGCCACGGCGGTAGTAGGAGACCCTGGTGTTTTTCGGTGTCCGGCTTTCCTTGACCATCATTCCGGTGGGCGCTTCGGTGTCAACGATCGCGTGGACGTCGATTCCCTCTGCCCTCAATTCGCGGGTGACCATCTGCCCGAAGCTGTCCTGTCCGACGCGCCCGATCCAGCTCACGTCGGTGCCGAGCCTTTTCAGGGCGACAGCGAAGTTGCCTTCTGCGCCGCCGATGCCCAGTTGCGCGTCGCGGGTCAGGGCAATCATGCCGGGATTGGTGCTGCGGACCAGGGCCATCACTTCACCGAAGGTCACGACACGGCCGCTCATGGCTTCACCTGGTTTTCCAGTGCGGCCTGTACCGCTGTGCGGGCGCGATCCTTAAGTGCGGCGAGGCTGCCGCCTTTAAAGGCGTCGCCGATCAGTGGCCCGCCAAGGCTGACCGCTACCGCGCCGGCTTTCATCCAGGAGCCGATGTCATCGATGCCAATGCCCCCGGACGGAACGACCTGAATGCCCGGGAAGGGTCCTTGAAGCTGGCTGATGTAGCCCGGGCCGACCGTTGCTGCCGGGAAGACTTTCACCGCTGTCGCCCCGGCTGCCCATCCGGCGTGCAGCTCGGTGGGGGTCAGGCCGCCGGGGTAGACCGGGATCTTGGCCGCGACGGCTGCTTCAACGATGGCTGTATCGGTGACGGGGGTGACCAGGAAGTCGGCTCCGGCCTCGATAGCGGCGATGGTTTGGACGGTGGAAGTGACCGTTCCGACGCCGATTTCGACGGCATCGTCGGTCACTGCCCGCAGTGCCTCGAAAGTTTCCAGGGTTCCGGGCGTGCTCAGGGTCAGTTCAATGGAACGGATGCCCGCTTCACCCAGGGCGGCAACGACAGGGACGTAGTCCCGGGCGTGACAGGCCCGCAGCACGGCGATGACGGGGCAGTCCAGGAGTGCCGCTGAGGGGCGGAGGCGGTGTTCTGCGAGGAGCGTTTTCATGAGGTTGTTCTTTCGTTGTGTTCCAGAATGGCCATGAGGGCCTGGGCAACGCCGTGGTCATCGTTGCTGGCGGTGTGGAAGGTCGCAGCTTCCAGGACCTGGACCCGGGCGTTGGCGGGAGCGATGCTGAGCCCGGCGTAAGCGAAGAGGCCCAGATCGTTGGGGCCGTCCCCGAACGCGACGACTTCTTCGGCGCGGAGTCCCATACCGTGGCAGATGGTATGTATGGCTGCTGCTTTATCGACACCTGCCCGGGTGATTTCCAGGTAGGTCGGGTTCGATATTTGGGCCTGAACGGTGATGGGCAGCATGGCCGCGAGTTGTTCGAGTTTGTCCGTCTCCTGCGGACCGGTCATGAACATCAGCTTGTCCGGGCCTTCCGTTTCGGAGGCCAGTGAGGCCAGGAAGGGACTGAACCCGACGATGTCCGCTTCCCGGCGGATATGGCCGTCGATTTCGGAGACAAGCCATTTTTCGCCGCTGAACCAGTTGGTTGGCAGCCCCAGGGACAAAGCCAGTCGGAGGATGTGGTGGGCGTCGTCCAGCGGTATGAGGTGCTGGCGCAGACGTCTGAGCGTCCCCGCCTCCGAGTACTGGCCCACGAGCGCGCCTTGGGAGGCAACGAACGTGGCCGGTTCGGTCAGGGTCGTCGCGGCCAGGATCGGCCACATCGCCCGTGGTGCCCGGGAGGAGGCGAGGATGATCTGCAAGCCCGCTTGTCGGGCCTTCGTCACTGCGGCAATGGTTTCCCCGGACAGCTGATGGCCGGAGTCCAGCAAGGTGCCATCGACGTCGATCGCGGCAGCACGCAGTTTCGGGTGGTCGGATCCCGGGAGGAAAGGGCCTTTCGATCCGGTGTGCAGCGTCTTGTCCATGGCTCTCCTTCAGGTGGTGGGTGTTCTAGTCCGCGTCTTGGACCGAGGTCAGGTCCCGGTCCGCCGTTTCGGGTGTGCGCAGCGACTGGATGATGGATACGGTGACGACGATCATCATGTACACGGCGACCGGCCAGTAGGATCCGGTGGCCCATGCCAGCAGCGCGGAGCAGATCATGGGGGCGATGCCGCCGCCGAAGATCGCAGAGAATTCCCGGGCCAGGGCCACACCGGCGTAGCGGTAGCGGGCGCCGAACAGTTCGGCGAACATGGCGGACTGGGCAGCGATGGCGCCTTCGACGGCGAACGCGAATCCGACGACGTACACGGCCCCGATCAGCCACACGTTGCCCGTGCCGGCCAGCCAGAACGCCGGGAAGGAGAACAGGAACAGCACGCTCAAGATGGCCAGGTTCACCGGTTTGCGGCCCCACTTATCCGAGGCCCGGCCGGCCAGGTAGGCCGCGGGGATGGCGACGATCCCGCCCAGGAGCAGCATTTGGGGCACCAATGTTGTGGGCATGTGGACGGTGGAGATGAGGTAGGCGCCGATGAAGACCTGGTAGATGTAGGAGTGCGCGTGGCCTCCGACGTTAATGAAGAAGACCCGGGTCAGGGGTTTGCGGCCGTTTTTCAGGACGTCCCGGACTGGTGAGGACGCTTCCAGGCGTTCGGCTTTGAGCTCTCGGAAGACCGGGGACTCCTTCATCCGCCGGCGGATGACGTACGCGGCGATGGTGACGGCGATGCTGGAGAGGAACACCAGACGCCAGCCGTAGCCTTCGAGCTCGGCTTTGGGAAGCAACTGCACCAGCAGCCACACCAGTGCCCCGGCAACGGAACCAACGGCCGCGCCGACCCACACCAGTGACACCATGGCCCCGCGCCGTCCCTTGCGGGCATATTCTGTCAGCAGCACCACACCGCTGGCCATTTCGGCGCCGGCCCCGAAGCCCTGGACGAAGCGGCAGAGGACCAGCAGCACCGGGGCGAGGACCCCGGCCTGCCCGTAGGTGGGCAGCAGGCCGATCGCGAAGGTCGCGGTGCCCATGAGGCTCAACGTGGCCACCATGACGAACTTGCGGCCCAGCCGGTCACCGTAGCGGGAGAAGAACAGTCCGCCCAGGGGCCGGGCGCCGAAACCGACGGCATAGGTCGCGAAGCTGGCGATAAAGCCGATGGCCGGGTCGAAGTTGGGGAAGAACAGCGTGTTGAAGATGACCGCAGAGCCGATGCTGTAGACGACCATGTCGAAGTTCTCGAGCATGGTGCCCACGAACCCGGCCCAAGCGGCGCGGCGCCGATCGGTGGGGGTGACCCGGGGGCTGCTATCGACGTCGGTGGCCGTGGTGGGGAGGTTGGAACTCACCGGGTTTACCTGTTGGTTTCGTTGGTGAGTTTTGAGAGTTTGTGCAGGGCCTCAACGAAGTAATAGTCGCCCCACATGACGCTTTCGTTGACGCCCAAATTGTTGCCGCGGTGGTAGGTGGCTTGCTTGATGACGCCTTCCCAGCCTTCCTCGGCGCGGCCGAGGAACTCCGGGGTGCTCAGCCGGGCCAGGGTGCGGCGTGCGTAGTTCTCGTAGGGTTCAGCGTCGATGCCCTGACCGTGGGCGTGCAGGAGCTCCGCGAGCTGCAGCAGGGCCGAGGAGGCGATGCTGGCCGCGGAGGCTTCGAACTGCAGTTCCGGATGCGGGTCATCGAAGTCGTTCGGCGGGATGATCCGGTCGCCGGTGCGTTCGATGTAGTAGTCCGCGCAGTGGCGTGCGGTGTCCAGGAACCTGGTGTCTCCGGTCCACTCGTAAGCGGTGCCGAAGCCGTAGATCGCCCAGGTTAGTCCGCGGACCCAGCAGGAGTCGGCACGATAGCCCTGGTGGGTTTCGGCCCGCAGGAATTCGCCGGTTTTGGGGTTGAACCATCCCTCATGGATGGTGCTTGAGTCGCCGCGCACCAGATAGCGGCGCGAGGTCAGGGAGTGCTCGGCTGCGATGCTGGTCAGGATTTCGTCGCCGGAGAGGGCGCCGGCCTGGAAGATGATGCCGACGTTCATCATGATGTCAATGAAGGAACTGCCGTCATCGACCCAGGTCTTCAGGTACTTTCCGGCCGGGTTGTAGCTCTTGGCCAGAGTCCGGCCGGCGGTGACCAGCACGTCCTTGGTCTTTTCCGACGGGGCGAGTTCGTGCCATCGTCCCCAGCTGGGAGTCATGAGGAACCCCACGTCATGGGTGCCGTCGTCGTGTTTCCTGGGTTCAACCAGAAGGCTGTACTTTTCAGCCTGTTCCCGCCACCAGGGATCCCCGGTCCGTTCGGCGAAGATCCAAATCAGGCCGGTCAGGAATCCAGAGGTCCACCCCGGGGCCCAGGCATCGTCGTCGAAGTGCCACTGTCCATTCTCGGTGTAGACCGGGATCTTGCCGGGGTGGTTGGTGATGAGGTTCTTGACCTGTTCCTGCGCCGTGGCGAAGGTGGCGTCAAGGTCGAGACTTGGCTTTGTCGCCTGCGTCGGGGTGCTCATGGGTGAAGTGCCTTTCTGGCTCTGTGCTGGTGCTGTCAGAGACCGACAGCGGCGCCGTGGTCGGTGGCGTGGCGCATGATGGATTCCTCCGTTGCGGTCTTACCGTCAAGCTCTGCGGAAACTTCCCCGTCCCGGATGACCAGAATCCGGTCGGCCAATCCGAGGACTTCGGGCAGTTCCGAGGAGACGAACAGGACGGCGAGGCCCTCCTGGGCGAACTCGTTGAGCAGCCGGTACATGTCCTGCTTGGCCCCGACGTCCACGCCACGGGTTGGTTCGTCGGCCAGCAGCACCGAACATCCGGCGGCGAGCCACCGGCCCAGGACGCACTTTTGCTGGTTGCCGCCCGACAGGTTCCGTACGGTGAACGCGGCGTCGGGGGTCCTGATGCGCAGGCTCTTGATCAGTTCGTTGGCCTTCTGCTTCTCAGAGCCCAGGTTAAGGACCCCCGCCGTGGAGTACTTGGAAAGGTCCGCGGCCGAGATGTTGAACGCGACTGAGTGGCTGAGGAACAGGCCCTGGCCTTTGCGGTCTTCGGGCAGCAGGCCGATGCCGGCGTCAACTGCCTGGCGGGGATTGGCAAAGTCAACGGGCTTGCCGAACAGCTCCACGGTGCCTGACGCCCTGCGGTCTGCGCCGGAGATGAGCCGGAGGATTTCCGTACGCCCGGCACCTGCCAGGCCGGCGATACCGACAATTTCCCCGGCCCGGAGTTCGAAGCTGACATCCTTGACCAGTGGGCCGCCGTTGAGGTTCTGTACCTTCAAAACAACGCCCTTGGGATCCCGGTCCCGTGGCGGATAAACGTTGCTCAGCTCCCGGCCCACCATCTGGCTAACTAGCCCGTCTGCGGTGATGTCAGCGACGGGCTGGGTTGCGATGGTCCGGCCGTCGCGCAACACCGTGACGTTGTCGGCGATCTCGAAGATCTCCTTCATCCGGTGTGAAATGTAGATGAAGGAGATGCCTTCGGACTTCAAAGACCGCATGATGTCGAACAGCATGGCTATCTCGGTGTCGCCCAGGACCGCCGAAGGTTCGTCAAGGACAAGCAGCCGCGCGTTCTGGGTCAGGGCTTTGGCGATTTCGACCATCTGCTGCTGGGCGATGCTCAAATCGGCTGCCAGCACATCGACGCCGATAGTGACGCCCAGCCGGTTCAGGGCTTCCCGGGTTTGCCTGCGTGCACTGGCCCAGTCGACAATGCCGAGCTTCGTTCGCGGCATCCGCCCAAGAAAGACGTTCTCGGCGACGCTCAGGTGGGGTGCCAGGGTCAGTTCCTGGTAGATCACCGCGATGCCCAGGTCGGCCATACGCCGGGGGTTGCCGGTTTCGACGCGGGCACCGTCGATGCTGACGGTGCCCGCGTCGGCGGTGTAAGCGCCTGACAGGACCTTCATGAGGGTGGATTTCCCGGCCCCGTTTTCGCCAACGAGTGCATGGCATTCGCCGGTGCCGATTTCCAGACTCACCCCGTCAAGGGCAATGACTCCGGCGAAGTGCTTGCCGATCTTGTCCATCTTCAACAGCGGAGTCCCTTTGGGCGCTGCTGGGGCAGCTGCGGGGCTGTTGTCTGGTTCTGTGTTCATTGTGATGCTCCGGTGGATGAGTTGCCGATGAAGGTGCGGTCAGGCCCGGGGGCCAGGGTGAAGGCTAGAAGCCCTTGCCGATGAAGTCCTTGGCGTTGTCCTGATCGATGCGCTGCGACTTCAACACGATGGACTTCTCGACCGTCTCGCCCTTGGCTGCCTTGTAGGCGGCTTCGATGGCCTCGGGAACCCCGTACGGGTAGGTGAACGTCGCAGTGAGTTTGCCGTCGGCGACGGCTTGGATGGCTTCGTTTTGTCCGTCGATGCTGACGATGGTGACCTTGTCGGCGACGCCGGCCTGCTCGAGGGCCAGGCGGGCGCCGAGTGCCATTTCGTCGTTGTGGGCGTAGACGGCGGTGACTTCGCCGGACTTGAAGCGCTGGATGTTGTTTTCGATGAATTTGGTGGCGTTGTTGCGCTGGTAATCACCGTCGGTGGAGGCGACGATCTTCAGGCCGGGGAACTTGGAGATCGCGTCAGCAAAGCCACTGTTGCGTTCGGTCGTTGCCGAGGCGCCGGAGGTTCCCTGGATCTCGATGATGTTGCCCTTGCCACCAAGCTTTTCGCCGAGGAATTCACCGACGGAGACGGCAATGGCCTTGTTGTCGCCGCCGATGTGCGACGTCACGGGCGTGTTGACCTGCCGGTCGACCGTCAGGACCGGAATGCCGGCATCCATGGCCTTCTTGGCCACAGACGTCAGGGCGTCGGAGGTGACAGGGGAGAGGATGATGGCCTTCGGGTGCTGAGCGATCAGCGACTCCATGTTGGCGACCTGTGTGGGTGCGCTGTTCTGGCCGTCGGAGACCTTAACCTCCACGTCGGCGTAGTGCTCCTTGGCGTAGGCGACGTTTCCGTCGACCATGGCCACGCGGAGCGGGTGGTTCATGGTTGCCTGCGAGAATCCGATCACGGTCTTGCCGCCAGCGGCGCCGGCTTCTCCGCGGTTGCAGGCTGCGGCGGTTGAGGCGACCAGGAGGGCGCCGACGATGGCGACCGCTGCGCGGCTCTTCTTGTTGCGGAACATGGTGTTCTCCCTGTTTGAGTAAGTGCGGGGCGGGGTGGGGTGTTAGTCGTTGCTGTGGCGGTTCTGGATGCGTTCGAGAATGACTGCGGCGATGACGATGACGCCCTTGATGATCTGCTGGGTGAAGGAAGAGACGGCCAGCAGGTCCAAAAGGTTGGACAGGACAGTGACGATGGCGGCGCCGATGATGGTGCCGGAGATCTTTCCCTGGCCGCCGAAGAGGCTCGTGCCTCCGATAACGACGATGGCGATGGCGTCCAGTTCCAGGCTCATGCCGGCGGTCGGCTCGCCCACGGTCAACCGGCTGACGTAGATGATGCCGGTGAGCGCTGCCAAGAGACCTGCTATGACGTAGACGATGAAGAGGGTGCGCTTGACCCTGATACCGGACAGGCGGGCAGCTTCGCGGTTGTCACCAACGGCGTAGACGGCGCGGCCGAAGGAGGTGTAGCGCAGAACGAACGCCGCGACAGCGGCGACCACTGCAAAGATCAGGACGGGAACAGGAATTCCCAGAACGTCACCGGCCCCGATCCAAGAGAAGGCCTCGGCTTCAGCGCCGACGCCGATCGGCTTTCCGTTCGATAGCGTCAACGCGATGCCACGGGCCATGGTCATCATCCCCAACGTCATGATGAACGGCGGAACTTTCGCCAGGTTTACGCCCACACCGTTGAGTACACCGACGAGCAGGCCAACCACGGCGCCGGCGGCGAGAGCGGCAGCGATGCCGTAGCCGTTGGCCAGGCAATACGAAACGGACACTGCCGTGAGGCCGACAACAGCGCCGACGGACAGATCGATGCCTGCAGTCAGGATGACGAAGGTCATTCCCACCGCCACCACGCCAACCAAAGCCGTCTGCCGGGCGACGATGATCAGGTTGTCAACGGTGAGGAAGTACGGGGTGGCGATGTAGGCCACCACGCACAAAGCCAGGAGGACCCATCCGATGGCCCCCTGCTTCAAGATCCGAACTACGGCGTTCTTGCGGGGATTGACCGATTCGGGGGTGTTCGACGGTCGCTCATTTCCGTCCTTCAGGTTGCCCACGCTGGCAATCTTCTGCGTGCTCATGAGATTTCCTTTTGATTGGAGTGCCGGGACTTCGCCGTCCCTAGGTCTGCGCCTGTTTTGGCGATTCAGCTCACATTTGGGGTTGATTCGAAGGTAGCCAGTTCGGCCCGCCCCAAGCAATAGCCAATAGCAAATACCGTTCAGCGCTTGCTAACGCTTGTGATGAGCCGCATACTTGTTTGCATGGGAGAAACAGTCTTGCCTCAGCCCGTGCCCGGGTCAGTTGATTCGCCGGCTAGGCCGCCACGCACAGTGCAGTCCGTCGCGCGTGCCGCGCACCTTCTGAAGGCGCTGGGACGTTTCTCCCGTCCCACGTCACTCAGTGATCTGGCACGCCGGGTCGAATTGAGTAAGCCGGCGACCTACAACCTGTTGAAAACTCTCGAAGTGGAAGGGCTCGTCTCCAAGGACGCGGACGCGCGCTACCAACTCAGTTGGGGCATATATGAATTGGGAAGTGCTGTGGTGAGGTCGATTGAACTGACCAAGCTCTCGCGCTTTCACCTGGACCGGCTGGCAACCGAAACCAATGCCGCGGTCCTGCTCGGCATCCTGGACGACGACAACGTCCTGTACTTGGACCGCGGGCAGACCAGCAGCACGTTCGGCATGGTCGCTAACAGCGGCCGCCGCTCATCCCTGCACGCCACGGCCTCCGGCAAGGTCCTGCTCGCCAACCAGGCAGAGGACTATGTCCATGGCTACATCAGTCGAGGGCTGAAGGCATATACGTCCAACACCATCACAGACTACGAGACGCTGCGGGAAGAGCTGGGAAAGATTGCCCGACGGGGCTACGCCACATGCTGGGAAGAGAGGGAAGTGGGCCTGTCCAGCCTCTCGGTGGCGTTGCGGAACTACAGCGGAAGCGTCCAGGCGTCCTTAACAGTTGCTGCGCCGTCGAACCGACTCAATACCCGAAACCTATCCCGTTTTCTGGTACCCCTTCAACGGGAAGCCGAAGCAATCTCCGTGAAGCTGGGGTGGACCCCCCACGACGGATCCGACGAGTCAGGTGTCTAGGAAGTCCCATTCGCTGCCCAAGACCCATCGCAGGGCGGAAAGTTTGCCGTTGAGCATACCCAGCTCAAAATCTGTGTAGGGGCCAAGTTCTCCCGGGCCCGTATAAACGTGTTCGACGCGCTTACGGCCAGGTCCTGCGATGGCAAGTTCCCGTTGCAGTTCGCCCGCGTCCCCTTCGTCGCGTAAGCGGTACTCACTCTGTTTTGACCGGTGGTACCAAATGCGGTCGAAGAGCATCTGCTCTTCGCGAAGAATTGCGTCCAAACGTCGTGGTTCTTCCTCGAAGTCCGATTCGTCGAACAGTTCCTCGATATCAGTGCCAAATCGCTCTCGGAGGACACTGTCGAGACCGTCAACACCGAGGCCGTAGACGGATGTTTGGCCATCGAAGAAGATCGCGATGTCCTCGTGCGGTTTTCGCCTGTCTGCGTTGGGTAAGGAGAAGTCTTCGCTGTTTGAAGTGATGAAGGCGTAGTGCTCTTCTTCAGCGCAATTTTCGCCGGCGGCCGTCGCGTATAGCTCGATGAGCAGCGCGTCAGCAACGCTGTTCTTTGACTTGTGGAACGGTGCCCGCTTGGAGAGCCCGCGCTCTGTTACCGCCCGGTGGTTTTCATCCGTTGGCTGCAAAACTCGCCCTGCGCTCAGCAGTTCCAGTACATCGTCAAAGTTGCGTGTTGTCATCGCGCCGATGAGGGGCACATGGCGAGCAAGGTCCTCGACGATGGTGAGTGCTTCTGTGCTGTCCGTCCCACCAAAATCGTCGATGTCCTGCTTGATGAGTTTGAACCGTTGGGCAACACTGGCGGTCATGGAAGCCTCGACTCGATCTCTGTTTCGCTCGAACTCGTCGATCACGACTTTGGGGACCAGCAGTTCGAGCTGTCCTTGATGGACCAACACGCGTAGAGCCACAATCCATCGTTGTCCATCCCTGCGCTTGGAGAGGTCCAACCAAGTCGAGGTATCCAGGAATAGGTGCAGCACGACGTTCAGCCTACCGCCATCATTAGTTCCCTCCTCGCCATGGCCATCTGCACGTGAAACCGTCTAGAGGGCTTAGCTGATCGTTTCCAGAACCCATTGCTCTGCCAGTGGTTCGAGACGGAGTGTGAAGGTGCGGAGGGCAGCGTTGGCCGAGGGCTTCACCTGTACTCTCCAATACTCAATATCCACTAGATTTCCGATGCCGACAGGGGCGGTGCGACGTGTTTCCCACCAAGAATCCCTGGCGAACCAATGCACTGAATCTTCGACGACGACCCAAATCCGCCCATCGTGGCGGACTGCCAACGGCGCTCCCATGGGACTGAACCGCACACCGACCGGTGTTCCTACGCTCGTTACTTCACTCGTTGTTGCTGTCATTTCTTACCCGCTCTCCCAAATTCCTACCTGCTACTTCTTTGCGTCGGGTCACCGCCGACGCCCATACCCACGTCCGATAGGTGTAAGGCCCGTCCTTCCACGTCACCTCCGCCGCCTTCGCTGTCCAGGCGAACACCTCGCCATCAACCAGCTCCGCGCAATTCGGAAACCGCAACCACGCTTTCACTGGGATCCCTGGATGCCCGTTGTGCATGGGGAAATGCTTGAAATCTAGTTCCTCCAATGTGAGCCCGAAGGGCTGCGCACGCTTGGCATACCGCGCATGCAGCGCTTTCGCCTGGTCAGGGCCCACTGCTACAACATCTGCCACCTTGAACACCGGTCAAGTGGTGGACGCCCCAAGGAAAATTCGATGAATAAGTCACTCTCGAATAGGCGGCAGTACCGGTAGTCGGAGCGATCCCGACGCAGACCGGCACGCCGACGTGCCGCCGGCATGCGGCCTTCATCTCCCGGCCCAGGTCAAGCAACTCGTCCGGTTCGCCCTTGACGCCAAGGAACGCCTCATCGATGGAGTACACCTCAAGCCAGGCCGAGTAACGGCCCAGCAGCTCCATTACCCTGGCCGAGATGTCCCCGTACAGCTCGTAGTTGCTCGACAGGGCCACCAGGCCCCATTCCTTGGCCCGGGGCCGGAGTTTGAACCACGGGTCCCCCATGGCAATGCCCAGCCGCTTGGCCTCAGGGGAACGGGTCACGGCGCAGCCGTCGTTGTTGGAGAGCACGATGACCGGTTTGCCTTCCAAAGAAGGGTTGAACGCCCGCTCGGCCGAGGCATAAAAGCAGTTCACGTCCACGTGCGCGATTTCCTGCATCCGACGCATTACTGCGGGCTTAGACACTGACGCCACCGTGTTCCCCTTTAGCGGGAAAGCGCGCGTTACACATGGTGGAGGCACCTGGTGGCCACGCCCCAGATCGTCAGTTCCGACAATGCCGGAACCTCGATGTCGGGGAAGCACGGGTTGTCAGCCTGCAGCACTACCCCTGAGGGTGTGATCCGCAGCCGCTTGATCGTCAGCTCACCATCGAGGACGGCCACGACGACGGAACCGTCCTTCGGTTCCAATGCCCGGTTGACCACCAGCTCATCTCCATCGCTGATGCCGGCCTGCTCCATGGACTGGCCGGTGACCCGGACGATAAAGGTGCTGGTCACGTCCTTGACCAGGTGCGCGTTGAGATCGATCCGGCCGTCGAAGTAATCCTGGGCGGGTGAGGGATAGCCGGCGGCCACCGCTACAGGTGCCACTAGCACCGTCACCAAGGACAGTCCCGCATCTATCACACGGGGGCCAACTATCACGCCCACAACACACCTTTATTCGAAACTATGTTCGATTAACAACTGTACTCCAGCGGTCAGACGAAATAAGCCGCCCAGGGGCGGGCGTAACGATTTGCACGCCAATAGGGGACAGCTTTGAGCTGTGCGGAGGGCTCCACCTGCCCCCAGTGGGCACAACCCGTCCACCGCGACGAGGAAGGGTCAGCGGTTTTTGAGGTGCGGTGGGAGTTCGACGTCGGCAGCGTCCAGTTCAGGCCTAACGCGGACGAAACCGACACCGTGTCTGAAGGATTTGCCGGTCCACGCGACGTCGGCCGATATCTCGACCACGATCGGTTCCACCAGTGTCAGGTGAACCGGTCCTTTGTCTTTGCTGAATCTGTTCAGCGAGGTCTCGCTGATCTGTTCCGGCCAGGGATGCCCAGGCTGTGCGGGGCGGAGCTGGCGACCCAGCTCACGCCCTACCCGCGTGGAAAGGCTTGTAGACCGGCCCACGATCCGCAGCTGCCCATCGACCGGCAGGCCGGCAATGATCGCCTGCGGTTGGCTGATCGGGCCAATGACGGCCGCGCAGACCGCGTCCAGAGTGGTTTTTGTCTTCAACTTCAACCAGGAGCGCGAGCCATCGTATGGCTGCGATCCTCCCTTGAACACCAGACCTTCCACCCCCGTGGCGGGCAGATCCTTCAACCAGTTCTTGGCCACTTCCATGTCCGTGGTGGTGGGGGAGAGGTTCAAAGGAGCGGCCCAGTCCCGGGCAAGTTCCTCGAGCAGCTGCCGGCGGCCCGTGAACGGGACACCCCGGATGTCCTGCCCGGCAACGGCCAGAACGTCAAAGGCTGCGAAGGATGCCGGCAGTTCATGGACAATTGCCGGCAGAGCCGCCCTGGTGCTGAACATGCGGCGCTGCAGCGCCTCGAAGTCCAGCCGGTCCCCGTTCCAGATGACCGCTTCACCGTCCAGGACCACGCCGGGCGGAACCTGGTTCCGCACGGCCGCGCACAGTTCAGGAAAGATGCGGGAGAGTTCCTTGCCCTGTCGGCTCCAAAGGGTCACTTCGTCGGAATCATTTAGAACTATGGCCCTGTACCCGTCCCATTTGGGCTCTGCCCAGATCCCGCCCGGAAGGGCAGCAGGGCCGGGGAAGGTCTTGACGAGCTTCGCCAGGGCAACAGCAACCGGTGGTTGCAGTGCCCGCGGAATGGACTCGTCCATGCGCCCAGCCTAAAGGACCAGTGTTGAGCCCCGCCCGCTGAGCTACCAGGTCACCGGTTGCTCAACAGCGAAACGCACGGGGGAGTCGCCTGTGACCAGGTTCGCTGGTTCAGGGCTCATGACGGACATGGTGATCTGATCGATGAAGTCTTCGATGTCTGCTTCGGGAGCGCCTTCACGGGGCTCCATGGGGCCGGGCCGGCCAACTTCGAATCCGGTGATCTCCTCGTTCTCGTCCTTGCACACCAGCAAGGTTTCGTGAACTTCGTTCGCGAAACCTTCGGCCGTCTCCTGATGCGGGAAGCCCTGAATCTCCAGCTCGGCGCTCTTGTCTTCTTTCTGGACGTTCACTTTGAAACCACGCATGCTGCTCCTTTGAGTGTTGCGTGTCTAGTAGCGCTGCGGGTCCGGCC
This sequence comes from Arthrobacter sp. 9V, assembly GCF_902506065.1. Lineage (GTDB taxonomy): Bacteria > Actinomycetota > Actinomycetes > Actinomycetales > Micrococcaceae > Arthrobacter. The sequence continues at coordinate 2,917 of NZ_LR733048.1, read as the reverse complement.
GTCGCATAATCTGAGCCGCGCTTCCTGCGCAGACCACGCCGGAAACCATCAGGATCACGGCAGAGGGAATGAGATACCAGGTGCCGCCGGTGGTCAGGGCACAGTAGAGGCCGTACACAAGGAAGCCCGTCCCCAAAAGCGCCCAGGTCAGCGCTGCTTTCTTCTTGTCCATGGCCCCAGCCTAAGGGATCAAGAACAGAACGGACCTTCGCTGCGCTTCGGCCTGTAAAAGCTTCTTTTTGCCTTACATGGGGCTGGGTTGTTCTCCGTACAAGGCCACTGATCGTAGCCGTCCGGGGGCCCGACCCGTCAACCCACGCAACCGGGCACTCCCACGCGGTCGCTGCGCTCCCTTATTTCGCGGGATTCCCCGGTCACTCTTCGGGGTTGACGGCCCACCCTCGACCGGCTGCGACGTGGGGGCCTCGCACGGCGGGGCAGGAAGGAGGTGGCTACATGAGCATCGACGAAGCGATCAAGCTCGCGACTTCGGTCGTGAGCTTGATGACAGCTGTCATCGCTCTACTCTCCATGCGGAACGCGCGCTTAAAGAGCAAACGCTCCCGAGCTGGAACTCGGAAGCGTAAGCGTAAAGCAAGGAAGTAGGTGTAGCTACGAAACCCGGTGGTCGTGACCGCTTCGGTTGCGGCCACCGGCTCCTTCTCAGACTAAGTCCTACTCAACGATAAGGAAACCCTCATGGAACCACTGGACATCGTGAACTTCGTTCTCTCACTCACAGCACTGGGAGCGGCGATCCTGGCGTACCGCGCCATCTCCAAAGTCCCCAAGGGAGACGGAAGCTAGCCCGGATGCCGGGCGGGCCGCCACACGGCGGCCCGCCCTACCGGGCCAGGTTGCCCTTGGACTCGGCACGAACCTTCTTACGAAGTCAGCGGGTTAACAACACAATCGCTATCGCCACTCCAATGAGGACGGCACCTAGCCCGACAACGACCATGTACCCAGGCTCTGGCCGACCCATCAACTTGGTGCCCGTCTTACCAAACCTTGCTTGCTGAGAACCTTCCATCAATTTGCTGAGCGCTTTGCGCTTTACGATCACGAGAACACCGATAAGTACGGCCACTCCCGCAACAACGCTTCCAATGAGTAGCTCCACGGTTCAGGTGTCCCATCCTAAAGATTGAGGCCAGCCTAGCCCCTTAGGGCCAGCATGCTCGCGGGGCTCGCACCCCTTTTGGGCGTCCACTCCGCTTCGCTCCGTGGCCGGCTGTTGGGCCCGGTCCCGACGTCGCAGAGCTCCGCCGTGCCCGGTCCTGTGTGTCTACGACGTTTTTTGGCTGCTGTCCTTCGGATTCTATGTGTCCGCTCCACCCCGTCTAGCCCCTCCGCAGGCTCCGGGGCCTGCGGTCCGAAAATTCTTTAGCCAGGGATCCTCGCTAGCTCGGATCCCGCAAGATTTTTCTGCCCTTGCCCAAGGGTAGACAGGCCTCCGTCGGCCACAGCTCCGCAAGCTTCGCCAGCAGCCAAAAAACAACGGGGGAGGAAAGAAGGTAGCTGGCCGGGTCACACCGCTCCCTCACCAATCCTCTGCAAAGGACACAAAACCATGAACGCAATCAGCGTTGAGACGATCACGACCGAGGACACCGGCGAAACCATCCACGACGTGCCCGTGCTCGTGGACTACCACATGAACGACGGCTACGACTGGATGGACGTCATCGGAGAACACGGCTGGGTCGTGATCCCCAGCTGGGGATCTGACGGCTGGGATTTGGGCCAGTGGCCCTACGTCATGGTCGCCGGAACCCGGACCGCCGACGCAATCGGCAACCTGTTCGGCATGGCCACCTACTGCGAAGGCGACGTGAAAACGACGTTCTACCGGACGAAGGCCCGGTACTGGGACGCGATCACCGAAGAGGCTTTTTCCCACTGGAAGAACGGGCAAGCCCAAGGCCCGGCAGACCTGCCCGAAGCCGCCGCAGAGCTTCCCAGCCGCTACCGCATCCCGCCCACGTTCCAACCAGCAGCCGCCGCCTAACAGCCCTCGACTCCTTGCCGGGCGGACCCCGCCGCCCGGCAAGGCACCAAACCAGCAAAGGACCAATGACAATGACCGAAAAGCGCAGCATCGCCAACAGCCCGGCCCAAGCCGTGGTCTTCCTCGAAACCCTCGCCGCAATCGTGGAGAAGTCCCCCGTGGCCTACAGCGCCAGCGCAGCCGAAGACCTCGCCGCACATATCCGAGGCGTGGCCGCAGCCGTCAACGCCGAGGCCCACGTGAACCCCGCCGTACTGGACACCACCCGGCAATACGCGGCACTGGACTGGCACACCGAAGCCATAGCCGTCCTGTTCGCCGCAGAACACCGCCCAACCTTCCACTAGCAGGAACTGAGAACCGCTGTACTGCCCGGCCAGAGCCGGGTAGTACAGCCCCCCACCACTTCAAAGGAGCCAGCACATGAGCAACGCCACCACAGCCCCCAAAGGCATCACCGCCCTGATCTACCGCAACGCCCTGGGCGCGGACTTCTCCAATCAGGGCATTTCCGCCCGCGTCATGGAGGTAACCGTCATCGGCGAGGGCATCGACCCCGTTTTCGAAGCCACCGAGGAACGGCCCGCCGTCCGGATCGTCAAAAACGAGAGCTTCCACCGCGAAACCGTGACCCACGCCGAGCCAGTCGCCCCAGAGGATGAACCTGCCCCGTGGTACATGTTCGGCGGCACGTTCATCTTCAGTAGCGATTCACGATTCCGACGCGCAGCCGGACAGTACGGGGCCATTCCGCTCCACGACCGCCGCGAGTAGATCGGAGGGTGGGCCGTTCGCCTTTCGTGGGCGGGCGGTCCGCCGCAAGTGGCCGGCTCGTGGGTGGTTGCCGGCGACGGACCGCCGTTCCCGCCCAAGGGCCGGCACTACTCACCTGGTGCGGGCGGCAAG
>NZ_LR733027.1 GCF_902506065.1 Arthrobacter sp. 9V | reverse complement strand
GGCGTGCGCGATCCAGCCGATCTCGATGCGTTCGTCGACGTCGAGGGGGATGGCGACGATCTCGGGGTCGAGATCGTCGCTGATGAGTCCGGTGGAGATCGTGTACCCGCCCAGGCCGATCATGAGGTTGAAGATCGTCGCTCGGTCCGAGACGCGGATCTCCCGCTTGCTCGACATCGTCGACAGGATATCCTCCGCCAGGTAGAAGGAGTTGTTCGCGCCCTGGTCGAACGTGAGCCGAGGCAGGTCGGCGAGGTCCTCGAGGGTCGCACGCTCCCGTGACGCGAGCGGGTTCCGCCGGGCCACGAAGATGTGCGGCTGCGCGACGAAGAGCGGTGTGAACACGACCCCGGCGTCCCGCAGCAGCTTGCCGAGCACCTGCTTGTTGAAGTCGTTGCGGTAGAGGATGCCCACCTCGCTGCGCAGGGTGCGGACGAGTAGTGCTGGGCGGACACCCCGAGCAGCCGACGCGACCGCTGGCCGCCGACGTACCGCTGCCCGAGCAGGGAGACCTGCTCGACGACCTGCCGGGCGTACCCGAGGAACTCGACGCCGTCGACGGTGAGCACGACCCCTCGGGCCGACCGGGTGAACAGCGGGCGCCCGATCCGCGTCTCCAGGTCCTTCATCGCCGCGGACATCGTCGGCTGCGACACGTAGAGCAGGTCGGCCGCGGCGCTGATCGAGCCCTCCGTCGCGACCTCGATGAAGTACCGGAGCTGCTGCAGGGTGATGTCGTTCGAGACCCGGGCCATAGGCCGAGGCTATACCGGTGCATAGCGTCTCGGTATTACCTGATGGCTCACCATTCCCGCCATGATCGATGCATCCTTCCCACCGCGCCCACGGGCCGCTCGACGAACAGATTGCCGACCATGGCGAACGACCTCACCTTCAGCATCACCCGGACCCGGTTCGACGAGGACTACTCCCCCGCCGACAGCTCCCGGCTGACCACGAACTTCGCCAACCTGGCGCGCGGCGAGCACCGTCAGCAGAACCTCCGCGCTGCGCTGGCGATGATCGACGGGCGAGCGAACGAGCTGGCCGCGGCGCACGACCGCTACCGTCTGCAGCTCGACATCGTCTCGGTAG
>NZ_LR733028.1 GCF_902506065.1 Arthrobacter sp. 9V | reverse complement strand
GCACCAGGCCGATGCCGGTAGCCAGCAGGAAGGTGCGGTTGTGGAAGAACGACAGCGGGAGCACCGGGTCCTGCGCGCGGGACTCGACGAACACCAGGAGCGCTGCCGAGACGACGAGACCGGCGAACCAGGCCCAGGTCTCGGGGGCATCCCAGCCGTGGTCCTTGCTCCCGCCGAACTCCGAGAAGAACACCAGGCACGTGGTCGCCGCGGACATGAAGAGCACCCCGAGCACGTCGATGCGCTTCGTGGCCTTCTTGTTCGGCAGGGTCAGCGCGAACCACGCCACGAAGAACGCCGCGATGCCGACCGGGATGTTGATGTAGAACGCCCAGTTCCAGGTCAGGTGGTCCACGAAGAAGCCACCGAGCAGCGGGCCGCCGATGGCGGACAGACCGAAGATCGCACCGAGCGGACCGAGGTACTTGCCGCGCTGCGACGCCGGCACGATGTCCGCGATGATCGCCTGCGACAGGATCATCAGGCCACCGCCACCGAGTCCCTGCATGGCACGGAACGCCACGAGCTGCGTGAAGTCCGTGGCGAACGCGCACCCGGCCGACGCGATGGTGAACAGCGCGATGGCGATGAGGAACAGGTTGCGACGACCGAGGACGTCGCCGAACTTGCCGTAGACGGGCATCACGATGGTCGAGGCCAGCAGGTACCCGGTCGTCAGCCAGGCCTGGTGCGCGACGCCGCCGAGTTCCCCGACGATGGTCGGCATCGCGGTGGAGACGAGTGTCTGGTCGAGGCTGGAGAGCAGCATCCCCGCGATCAGGGCGGAGAAGATGATCCAGATGCGACGCTGCGTCAGGAGCAGCGGTCCGTCGGAGCCTGGGCGGGCACGCTTGGTGGTGCCCGGCGCGGTGGCGCTCATGTGGTGTGTTCCCGTTCGGTCGTGGTGACCGCCCTGAGCAGGCGGAGGTTCTCGGTGAGCAGCGCGTCGAACGTCGGCCCAGTGGCCTCGTCGAACGCGTCGTCGAAGTACTCGGTCGCGGTGACCTTGAGGAGCGCCGCCGCGGTCTCGGTGACCAGACGCGGTCGGCGGTCGGCGGGGTCGTCCCACCCGAACCGCCGTCCGAGCGCCACGGTGACCCGGGCGAGCGGC
>NZ_LR733029.1 GCF_902506065.1 Arthrobacter sp. 9V | reverse complement strand
TCGTCGGCGCCGATGCCGAGGCGGTCCTGGCCGCCATGGGCGGCACCTGGCGCGCGATGGTGCACGACTCGCAGCTGCGGTGGCTCGGCCCGGAGAAGGGCGTCATGCACATGGCGATCGGCGCCGTGGTGAACGCCCTGTGGGACCTGCGGGCGAACCGTGCGGGGCAGCCGCTCTGGGCCCTGCTCGCCGACCTGCGTCCCGAGGAACTCGTCGACCTGGTCGACTTCCGGTACCTGACCGACGCGATCACCCCGGCCGAGGCGCTCGAGCTGTTCCGCGCCGCCGAACCGCTGCGTGCCGAACGCCGTACCCGTCTGGAGCGCGAGGGTTACCGCGCCTACACGACGACCCCGGGCTGGCTCGGCTACGACGACGAGAAGCTCGCGCGGCTGTGCCGTGAAGCCGTGGACGACGGGTTCACCCAGATCAAGCTCAAGGTCGGCGGCGACGTGGACGAGGACGTCCGACGGATGGGCATCGCCCGCGCCACCGTCGGCCCGGACGTCCGGGTCGCGATCGACGCCAACCAGCGCTGGGACGTCGACGAGGCCGTGGCGTGGATCGACCGGCTCCGCCCCTTCGACATCGCGTGGGTCGAGGAGCCCACGAGCCCGGACGACATCCTGGCCCACGCCGAGATCGCCCGGCGCATCGCCCCGATCCCGGTCGCGACGGGGGAGCACATGGCGAACCGCGTGATCGCGAAGCAGCTGATCCAGGCCAGGTCGATGTCGGTGCTGCAGATCGACGCCACCCGGGTCGCCGGGGTGAACGAGAACCTGGCGATCCTGCTCCTCGCCGCGAAGCACGGCGTCCGTGTCTGCCCGCACGCCGGCGGTGTCGGCCTGTGCGAGGCGGTGCAGCACCTGTCGATGTTCGACGCGGTCGCCCTGACCGGCGACCTCGACACCCGGTGCATCGATTTCGTCGACCACCTGCACGAGCACTTCGTGACCCCGGTCGACGTCCACGACGGACGCTACTGGCCGCCGACCGCGCCCGGCGCCGGCACCGAGCTGCTCGCCGACACCCTGACCACCCACGCGTTCCCGGACGGCCCGGTCTGGGCCGAGTCCGACGCAGCGCACGTCCCGGACGCCGTCCGGGTCGCCTGACTCCCCCCTCCCCGCAC
>NZ_LR733030.1 GCF_902506065.1 Arthrobacter sp. 9V | reverse complement strand
GCCGGTAGGGTCCAAGACGCGATATCGAGAGCGCAACCCGCTACATTCTTGATAGTGGTCCAAAGATCAGGGTCGGCAACCACGGGGAAGCTGTCCACATTGCTAATGTCGACCACCTGCGTAACGGTGTCACCATCGACCTCGTAGCGCGTTGGAACGTCAGCGCCTCGTGCATCCTTCGCCCACGGCGCGTTCAAGGAGCCGATAAAGAAGCCGGAGCTATCCGTGATAACCAGCGCCCCGTCTTCGGTCGTCGCGATTTGGCTACCTTCCGGCAGGCCCAGAGGATACGCGAAGCGGGTCGGGGCTTGAGCTGTTTCGATCACGGTGGCGACTTGAACGGCGCCGTCTGAGTGCACGATGGGTACGGTGCTAGAGCCGTTTTGATTGTTGTAGGAAACGACGCCGTCTGTTTCGGAAACAGCAGCGGTTGCTCCGGCGGCGAAAGGAAGGGCCGCTGAGAGGATGGTGCTTGCGGAATCGGAGGCGGTGGGATCCAAGGTGATTCTGTCCGTGGCGCTATTCGGAACCGTTACGGCTACCTCATCGGTCGTCTGGATTGCCACTGCGCCGCTGGTGGTCTTTTTCAGAGATGACAAATCCATGAGGGACTCGGGAGTGGCGTTCTCGATCGCCGTGAGGGTGGCGCTTGGGGCTGTTGCGTTTAGTCCGAATGCGAACTCTTGCTCTTCGGTGTCGCCCATAGCGTTGGTGATGATTGCCGTAACGCGATGCCAGCCGGGTGTGCCAGGGATGGTGACGTTGACCGACGCACCGTTGTCGCTGGTGAGTGGCAGGGTGTCGATCGGGTCGTCGTTCAAGAGCGTGATCAGGTAAGAGTCTGAGTCCGCTGAGGGGTGCGCTGTGACTTTGCAGACGATGTCAGCGCCATCCGAATGCGTCGTCCAACTGCCAGCTTTGTATTCGGTCGGGCAGGAGATTGTCGGGGCCATCGTGTCCACATACCAACCCTGAACGTCCACGATGTAGTGCGTCGCGTCCGCTACGTTGTTGAGGTCGATTTTGCCGTTGGCGCCGAGGGGGACAGTGATGGTGTTGGTGCGAATATCGTCTGTCTGGAAGTTGATCGCGGTGGTGTCGGGTTTGGTTGTGCCGTCAGCCCAAACGGTGGCACGGCCGTCGCTGCCGCCGTGCGAGACGATGAGGGTCAGCACTACGGCGGTGATCCCCGAACCCATCACGGGAACACCAGCTTGGCCGGCAATCTGGATGGAACGGGTTTCGTTCTTCGCTAGCGGGGTATTTCCGGTTGCGCGTGAGTTGTAGGCGCGGCCGGTGGCGGGCGTGAAGCTCGCGCCGGACTTACCTGCGGCAGTGAAGTAGCCCTGCAGATCCACGACAAGGTTGATCGTGGTCGATGAGTTCGCAATCGTCATCTTGCCGGTCGGAGAGAGGGCAACTTGCGCCTGGACTGAGGTGGTCTCCGAAGGGGCGTAGTGCAGCGAGTTCTGCGGTCTCGGTGAATCGGCAGCGTAGGGCGTGAGGTTGCCGTCCAAGTTCGTAGAGTTGATAGCGATCAGGTTCACGACGGCACCTGATGCGTCTGATGGAATGCTATTGGTACCCGCTACCTGCACGTCGATGCTCTTACCCGGCGCGATCGATGCCTTGGCGGTGCCGAGCCCGGAGCGGGTGTCCACAACCCGCTTCCCTGCGACGGGGATGAAGCCGCCAGCAGAGGTGCCGTCGATGTTCGCTGTGTAATACCCCTGCACGTCGAGGAT
>NZ_LR732979.1 GCF_902506065.1 Arthrobacter sp. 9V | reverse complement strand
CTCGCGGTGTCGCTCGTGCCGCTCTGGTTCCTGATCCGCTGGTTCCAGACGAACTCGCAGACGCTGTTCCGCTCCACCCGTGTCACCTCGGCGCGCGTGATCGTGCACTTCGTCGAGACGATGACGGGCATCCGCGCGGTGCAGGCGTTCCGCAAGGAGTCCCGCAACCGTGACGAGTACGGCGGCTACGTCGAGGACTACCGGGTGGCGAACACGAAGGTGTTCAACCTGTTCGGGACCTTCGACCCGGTGCTCGTGCTCATCGGCAACGCGACGCTCGCCGCGGTCGTCATCGTCGGTGGCTTCCGGATCGTCGGCGGGACGCTCGAGGTCGGTGCGCTGCTCGCGGTCGCGCTGTACGCCAAGCGCTTCTTCGACCCGGCGCAGGAACTCGCGATGTTCTACAACGGGTACCAGTCCGCCTCAGCGGCGATGGAGAAGATCTCCGGCGTCCTCGAGGAACGGCCGAGCGTGCCGGACCCCGTGAAGCCGACCCGTCTGGCGGACGCCACCGGGAAGATGGACTTCGACGACGTCGTGTTCGCCTACAACAAGGGCAAGGTCGTGCTGCCGGAGTTCGACCTGCACATCCTGTCGGGGCAGACCATCGCCCTCGTCGGTTCCACCGGCGCCGGCAAGTCGACGCTCGCCAAGCTCATGGCGCGCTTCTACGACCCGAGTCAGGGCTCCGTCAAGCTCGACGGTGTGGACCTGCGTGACCTCGACACGAAGGACATGCGCCGCGCGATCGTCATGGTCACGCAAGAGGCCTACCTGTTCTCCGGAACCGTCGCGGACAACATCGCGCTCGGCAAGCCCGGGGCGTCCCGCCAGGAGATCGAGGCGTCGGCCAAGGCGGTCGGCGCGCACGAGTTCATCATGGCGCTGCCCGACGGGTACGACACCGACGTGAACAAGCGCGGTGGCCGTGTCTCGGCGGGCCAGCGGCAGCTGCTCTCGTTCGCGCGGGCGTTCATCGCGGACCCGAAGGTGCTCATCCTCGACGAGGCCACAGCGTCGCTCGACATCCCCTCGGAGCGACCCGTGCAGGAGGGCCTGGAGACCCTGCTCGCCGACCGCACCGCGGTGATCAT
>NZ_LR732980.1 GCF_902506065.1 Arthrobacter sp. 9V | reverse complement strand
GTATCGATGGCTCTCCAGTCGCACGGGCAGTTGCCCGGTCGACGGAACCGCCGGTGATGGCACGGCGGGCGGGGAAGTCGGCACTTCTCCGCAAGCTCGTGCACCCAATGCCTCGGACGATGGCGGTGACGCTGGAGCCGTCAGCAGGCGGCCGGAGTGAGTACGCCGCGTTCTTCGAGTCGCTAGGCGCGACGCCGAACAGGTTCGTCCTCGGCGACAAGACCCGAAACCTGCTCGTTACGGGGGCCATCTGATGAGTGACTTTGCAACGCTCACGCCCGACGAAGCAACACTCCCGGTCGGCAGTTGGGAGTTCCCTCGCCTCGAGCCCCGCGGGTACGTCGAACCGCGCAACCGGATCTTGAAGCGCACCAGCTACTACGGCGGCCCCGTCAAGGGCGCCCCGTCGACGTCGCGGCAGGTCGAGGTGCTGAACCAGGGGATCCTGGAATCCCCGATGCAGTTCGAGGGTCTGCTGTCCGGGGTCGAGACGCTGTCGAAGACGCCCAGCGTGAACGACCAGTTCCAGGCGTACGCGCTCGGTCTGGTCGACTCCCCGAACGTCGTCGAAGCCGGCGACGTCGGCGTGGGCAAGTCGACGCTGATGAAGTGCGACTACGTCCTCCGCGCCCTGACGCTGCTGCGGCGCCGGGTGGTCGTCGTCGACAAGAAGCAGCAGTCCCCAACGGAGCCGTGGGGCGAGTACACCAACGTCGCCCACACCGCCGGGGTCGACCCGATCCGTCTCGCCCTCGGCGACCCGGACGGGTCCCGGATCAACATGCTCGACCCGGCACTGTCGCAGACCCGATTCATCGCCGGCGACACCGGCGCCCTCATGGTCCTGCAGCAGGCCGCCGCGCTCCTGAACGACAGCACCCCGCTGGACACGTGGGAGCGGAAGGCGCTCCGTGTGGCGCTCCGGGACGGAGCCGCCCAGGCGCGGGCCCGCCAGCGGGTGGTGAACATCTACGACGTCCTCGACCACTGCGGCGTCATCAGCGACGAGCTGCGGAAGCAGATGAGCCCCACGGCGCTCGAGCGGATGCACGAAGCCGGCCTCACGCTGCGGTTCATCCTCGAACGTCTCCCGGAGGAGATGCCGGGCCTGTTCGACGGCGACACGTCGGAGAACGTCAAGCTCGGCGAGAAGCTGACCGTGTTCGACATCTCGCAGCTGCCCGAGGACGGCCCCGCCGTCCCGCTGGCGATGATGCTCGCCAACGCGTGGACCCTCGGCACGATCCGCCGCTCCGAGCCGGGGTGGAAGACGACGTTCTGCGTCGACGAGGGCTGGTTCCTCGTCGGCGGCCCGATGGGGAAGGTCATCCAGTCCAACGCGAAGCTCTCCCGCGCGCTCGGCCTGTCGAACGTGGTGAACATCCACCACATCTCCGACATCCCCTCCGACGACCCCGCGGTGGCGTTCATCAAGGAGGCCGGAACGATGCACCTGTTCCGGCAGTCGAAGGCCGACGACGCGGTCGCGGCCGCGCAGATCGCCGGCTTGAAGCCCGGCGCGGCCGAGCAGCTGATGACCCTGCCGAAGGGGCAGCACTTCAAGAAGGTCGGCCTCGCCGCGGAGGTTCGGATCGCGCACTTCCGCTCCGAGCTCGAGCGACAGATCACCGACACCAGCGCCGGCTTGACGGGAGCAGCACTGTGAACCGCACCAGCCTCGCGATCGCCACGGCCGTGGTGATCGCCTCAGCCCTCACCGGGTGCGCCAGCGCGCCGGCGCAGCCGTCCGTGTCGGTCCCCGCAGCGGCACCGACCAGTGCGGCCACGAGCGACGACGGGCAGCCGAAGGTCACCGGCCCCGGCCAGGTGACCCCGTCCGCGCAGCCGACGGCACCGGTGAACGCGGAGGACCCGATCACGTCGACGCAGGAGGGCGCCGCGACCGGGACGGCGTCCGGGTTCGTGTCCGCGTACGTCGACAAGAGCATCACCGGCGACGCGTGGGCCAAGGGATGGATGCCGTACCTCACCACGCAGGCTCAGGCCGCGTACGAGGGCACCAGCCAGCAGGTGGTCCCCGGGACCACCCTCTCCGGCACGGTGCAGCTCGAGGACGGTGGCACCAACGGCGCCGCGATCGTCGACGTCCCCACCGACGCCGGCACGTACACGGTGCAGCTCAACCAGGTGAACGGCTCCTGGAAGGTGCTCCGCGCGATCCTCCCCGGCGAGGACGACTGACATGGTCAAGTTCGTTGTCGGCGCCGTGGCGGTCATCGTCCTGTTCATCGGGATGCTCCTCGGCGCCTCCGGTGGCGGCTCGACCGCGGCCGCGGCGTGCGGTGCCGGCGCCGGCGACACCGCGGCGGTCACGAAGGACCTCCCGAAGAAGGTCGGCACGTGGGACACCGACCAGGTGAAGATGGCCGCACGTCTCGTGGGAGCCGCGCACGAGGTGAAGGCCAACGAGCAGGCCACCACCATCGTCGTGATGACGGCGATGGGTGAGTCGTCGCTGACGAACCTGAACCACGGCGACGCCGTCGACAACACCACCATCGGCGTGCTGCAGCAGGACGACAGCTACGGAGAGCGCGCCGACCGGCTGAACCCGGAGAAGGCTGCGAAGGCGTTCCTGGCGAAGCTGGTCAAGGTGCCGGACTGGGAGACGCTCGAGCCGACGCTCGCCGCCCACAAGGTGCAGGTCAACGCCGACCCGTACCACTACGCGAAGTTCTGGACCGACGCGCAGCAGATGGTCGCTGCCGTCACCGGCGCTGCGACCACGTCCGGCTGCGACGTCTCCGGCGACCAGGTCGAGCTTGCGAAGACCCTCAAGGCTGCGTGGGAGAAGGGCACCTTCACGGACACGTACCACCCGCAGATGGTGGAGCAGGAGATCCTGCCCATCGTCGACGGGACGACCAAGGACGGCTGCCAGGTCGACACCCGGATCTTGCAGCTGCTCGTCGCGGCGCTCAACAAGTACGGCTCCGTGCAGATCAGCGACATGAACCGTCCGTGCGTCGGGATCGGCACGCACTGCGAGTCCGGGTCGCTGCACTGCAAGAACCCGGCCGTGGCCGTGGACTTCAACACCGTCGGCGGGAACGTGCTCCTCGGCTCCGGAAAGCAGGACATCGAGTTCCTGAAGTGGCTCGACACCGTGATGCCGAAGGGCTCCCAAGCGGGCCAGGTGCAGTGCCGGCCGAACACGCCGCTGGAGAACTTCCGCCAGTTCGAAGACCCGTGCTCGCACCAGCACATCGACCTCGGCTCCACCACGGAGCCCTTGACCATCGGCAAGGACGCCTCATGAGCACCCTGACCATGCCGCTCGACGCAGGCACCGTCACGTTCGAGATCCTCGACCAGCTGCAGGAGCACACACCCATCAGCTGGGGCGGGCTGACCGCCGCAGCAGGGCGGTCGTACTCACCGCTCCAGGGCGAAGCGTGGCCGGACTACACCGTGTTCCCTGACCGGGATGACGTCGACCAGGTGCTCGTCCTCGACCGCTGGTACGACGAAGACGGCCAGCGTGGCCGAACGATGCTGCGGCTGCCGCGCCGCACCGTCGGGGATGCGCTCGACCACCTCCACACGCGCCAGCCCGTGTGCCGGTTCCGTGCGAGCCAGGAAGTCGACCCGTTCGACCCGGAGGGCTCCCGCGACCTCCCGGCGCTGTCGGTCTGGACCGGCCCCGTCATCGACGCCGCGGACGTGCCGGCGACGGGCCCAGGCCCGGACCTTCGCGGTGGCCGCGTGGTGTTCCGCGGACGGCTCTCCGACCGCACCAACGTCCTCGAGGACCACCCGGGCATGGAGGCGTGGGAGAAGCTCATCCTCGAGCAGACGCCTGCTCTTGGCGAGTGGGTGCTCCGCTCCGGCTCGCACGTCATCGAGGACCTGCAGGTGCACGAGCATGCCACGGAGCTCAGCACCCTCGATGAGGTGTTGACGTGGGCGGAGCAGTGGCTGCACACCGCGTACGGCTCTGCGTACCCGATGACCGTCAACTCGTTCGTGGTGTCCTGCGCCGGTGCCGGGCAGCCGATGACGGTGCGGGTCTGGTGAGCGTCGTGGGGAAGATCGTCGGCGCTGTCACGGGCGGGGTTGACGAAGTCCACCGGACCGTCGCCGCGTACAAGGCCGCCCGAGAAGCACGCGACCTCGCGATCGCCGAGGCCGCCCTGACGGTCGGCCACCACCGAGTCGCGCAGGAAGCCGGCCTCTCCCCATCGCGGGTGCGGCAGATCCTCCACGACGTCACCGCACCGCAGGACCACCACGATGCCCGGGAAGGGGACCCCCAGTGAGACGCCGCACGAAACAGCAGCTCGTCACAGCGGCCGCCCTGTTCGCGGCCGCGGCTGTCGGCACGATCGCCGCACCCTACGTGCACCCCACGACCGCGACCGGCGAGATCTGGTCGACGTCGACGGGACAGCCTTCCCCCTCGAGCACGGTGTCCGCGGCCGAGGCGCTGCGAGATCTCCGCACGCTGGAGATCTCCGACGCGTACGTGCCGGCGCGCTACGACCGCGACGCGTTCGGGCCGGCGTGGGCCGACGTCGACCGCAACGGCTGCGACACCCGCAACGACGTCCTCCGGCGCGACCTGACGGCCGTCGTCACGAAGCCGGGCACCAACGGGTGCGTGGTGCTCTCCGGGACGCTCCACGACCCGTACACGGGCCGCACGATCGCCTTCAACCGCGGGCCGACGTCGAGCGTGGCCGTGCAGATCGACCACCGCGTCCCGTTGTCCTACGCGTGGCGGCACGGCGCCGCATCGTGGACGGCCGAACAGCGGGAGCTGTTCGCCAACGACCAAGCGACGAACCTGGTCGCCGTCGACGGGCCCGCGAACGAAGAGAAGTCCGACTCCGGGCCCGCGGAGTGGATGCCGGCGAACACGGCCGACGCCTGCAGCTACGCGGTGTCGTTCGTGACCGTGGCCACGAAGTGGCACCTGTCGATCGCCACCGCCGACGAGCACGCGCTCGCACGCACCCTGGCAACCTGCAGCTGAAGGACATGACGATGACCGACAAGCCCGTTGACACGGCTCCCTCCGACGCACCGCGGTTCGGGTTGACCCGCACCCGCCTGGTGTTCCTCGTCCTCGCCGCGGCGCCCATGATCGCCGGCATCGGCTGCGGGATCGAGTCGTTCCGCGCAGGGTGGCAGTCCTACGTGCCGTACTGGGGCGCCGCGATGCGGGCCGTTCCGGCCAACGACACCGCCACCGCCTGGTGGATCGCGGGCGTGGCGGCAATCTGCGTCGGCGCCGGAACGGCGATCAGTGCCACAGCGCCGAAGCCGTTCGTCGCCGCCGCGTCGATCGCCGGCGTCTACGGCGTGATGACCGCGCTGTTCTTCCTCCTGCTGGCGGCGATCGCATGAAGCGGCCGACAGTCCCTGAGCCGCGGGCGACGGTGCGGCGTGGTCGCCTGGCGATCGCGCGGCTGTGTCTGCTCCTCGGCGCCGTCTGCGGGATCGCCGCCACCCTGGTGGGGCTGCCCGTCGTGCAGCTACTTCCGGGCGGCCCTGCGACGGAACCGGAGCTGCACCTGACCGCTCAAGCGGTGTGGGCGCTGATCGGCATCGCCCTCCTCATCGCCGGCAACGCGCTCGTCGTCGCCGAGTTCAACCGCATCGACTGGGAATGGCAGCTGGAGGACCTCCTATGACCCCGATCCCCACGGAGTGGGACATCACCCACACCTGCGGGCACACCGTCCGTAAGAACCTCTCCAACAAGCCCGCCGGCCAGCGTGCAGGCACGGCGCGGTGGTTCGCGAAGAACCGTCAGTGCCCCGCGTGCGAAGCGGAACAGCGGGCCGCGGAGGATGCCGAGTTCCGCGCGGAAGCCGAGCGGGATGGCATGCCCGAGTTGATCGGCAACGACGGCGCCGTGCGGTGGGCGGTGCGGATCCGGCAGGAGTTCCTGCGGGCATCGTTCCGCGAGCTCGTCGAAACGAACCTGGTCGACGCGGCGGTGTTCCAGCGGGACGTGCTCGAGGCAGCGCGCCGTGTGACGGCGGCGCGGTGGTGGATCGACAACCGGGAGATCGCCGCCGCCGACCTGCCCGAACTGCTCGCCGAGCCCGGCCCCGGCGCCATCGCGAGGACGCGGCCACCGGCCGGTCCTGGAGCCGCATCATCCGAACCAGCACCCGCCGCCGGCAGGGTGTCGTTCTTCGACAAGAAAGCGAACCGCTGATGGACACGCTCAAGGAACTCTGTGCCACGGTGCAGGTGTACGTGTGGCTCGCCGTCGTGGTGGTCGCGGCTTGGACCGGACTGCACATCGCATCCGTCCAGGATCCGAAGGTGCGGGATCTGTCGTGGAACCCGCTCGACGTCGCCATGGACGCGTTGAAGGGCCGGTTCCGGATGCCGGAGAGCGGCATCGTGTTCGCCATCGGCGCCGTCATCGTCGCCGTGGTGATCCTCATGGTGCTCTGGTTCGCCCTCCCGGCGATCTGGCACAAGGTGTTCGGGCCGTCGAAGCCGAAGGCGGAGGAAGGTTTCGCCGGCGTGCAGGAGCTGCAGGACCGCGCCGAGATCGGGTACAAGGTCGAGACGACCGCGCCCTACGCCTACATGGGTGACCACCCGATCCGCGCGACGACCGAGGACGTGGCCACCGTCGTAGCACCACCCCGGTCCGGCAAGACGATGCGCCTGGTCATCCGGCTGATCCTCAAGGCGTTCGGTCCGGTCGTGTCGACGTCGACGAAGCCCGACGTCG
>NZ_LR732977.1 GCF_902506065.1 Arthrobacter sp. 9V | reverse complement strand
GTACTCGCGATCATCGCCGAGCTCGTCGACGTCACCAGGGTGTTCATCGATGGACAGCAGACACCGTTCTCACGGGTGATGCTCGTCGTGTTCAACAGCCTCTTCTACCCCGGCATCGTCGCCATCGGTGTCGCACACGGATGGCGGACCCTGCGCCGGCTCATCACTGTCCTTCGGTGGCGCCTGATCTCGCTCCGCCTGTTCGTCATGTCTGCCCGAGACCAAACCGCGGGCAGGCCCACGCTGCGCCTCCAGGGCAGCGCAGAGGTGGTTGCCGCGCAGCGGTACATCGAGCTCCGCGACAAGATCGTCGCCGGCCGCCTCGAGGTCACAGAACAAGAGCAGCGCTACTTACAGCGAGTAGACGAACGGCTCGCGAAGGGAGTCACCGCATGGGCGCTATCGGTGTAGCAGCAGGGGCAGCCACTCTGACGGTCATAGCCGCGGCGACCGCCGCGGGCGTGGTGGTCGCGAAGAAGGCGATTCACCCACGCCCGAAGCGAACCGTCACCGTCGTAGCCGTCGACGATGCCAGCATCACCGTCCAATCGGACGAGCAGACACGGTGCCCTGGTGAGTACCGCGCGTACTTCCACGACGGCCAGCACAGCATCCTCGTCGGGGACGTGCTCGACGACGACGACCGTCACGTCCGCCGGACTATCCTGGGCGAACCCACGGCCGTTCCAGTAGCAGAGGACAAGCTTGTCTGGAGCGGGTACCTCCTAGACACTCCAGCATCTGTGTCGTCCTCCTTCGAAGAGGTTGCGATCACCGCCGACGGCGACACCCGGAAGGCGTGGTACTTCCCCGTGGCCGGCGCCACGACCTGGGCCATCCATGTGCACGGAATCCACTCGGGCAGGCAAGCCATCCTGCGCGCCGTACCCGACACCCTCTCGGCCGGAATGAGCTCCCTCGTCATCGGATACCGCGGCGACATTGAAGACGGCCGTGGCCTGCCCGCGACGTTCGGCACAGACGAGTGGCACGACTTGGACGCGGCGATGCACTACGCCGTGGACCACGGAGCCGAGCGTCTCGTGCTCGTCGGATGGTCGATGGGTGCGACGATCGCTCTTCACGCGGCCGCGCGCTCCACCCTTCGCAACCGGATCGACGCCATGATCCTGGTCTGTCCAGCCCTCGACTGGTTCGCGGCCCTGCGTGCCGGCGCGTCCAAGGCAGGCTTCCCGGGGTTCCTCGGGTCAATGGGCGCCCTCACGCTCACGATCCCGGGTCTCGCTCGCTTCGCCGGCCTCAGGAAAGCCATCCCCATGCGCTGGATGCGTCCCACACCAGCAGCTGGCCTGCCGATCCTCCTCGTCCACAGCTCCGGCGACCGCGACGTCCCCCTCGAGGTCTCCAGGCGATTCGCGGCCGTGCCTGGCGCGGCAGTCACCCTCGTGGAGATCGCGCCCTGCCCGCACGGCATGGAACTTAACCGCGAGCCCCAGCTGTTCCACGGCGCGATCTCACGCTTCCTTTCCCGAAACGCGGCTCTATCCACGGCATCCAAGGTGCACGGATAGGGTACCTTGGTGGTCGTTAGCGCTTCGGACAGGCTGCGACATTCAGCGCCACGGGGTCGTGCTGGCCAGTCGTTCGAGTCGCCTACCTCGCAAGGAGAAGGAACATCCATGCAGTCTCGCGACACGCCGTCCCAGGCCGCCGCGCGCATGCATGTTCCCGCCAAGGTGTGACTATGAGCGACTTTGGACGACGCGCCAGCCGAGCGCAGAACGCCCCTACGGTCCTTCTGCAGGGCCGTGTGCTTCCTGAGACCCGCCAGGCGTTCAAGGACGCCGCTGAAGAGAGCGGCGTCTCAGTCGCCTACTACCTCGACGCGCTAGCGCGCTCGCTCGTCGCCGAAAACGGCGCGATGCCGCTCGTCGAGGACCCCCGTCGGCTTAACCGAGTGGAGTTGCCGATCCCAGCCGCTTAACGACAAAACCCCCGCCAGAGGCGGGGGTTCGGGGCCAGGCCCCAAGTCATGTTTCTCACTACCTGCTACGTCGCCAAACAGATCAGGTCGTGAGCTTCCGAGAGAAGAAGCCCGGTTGGAGCCGGGAGCCTTCGTCGTACCACCACCCCGAGAGGAGGAGGTGTCGCCATCGTAACGCACGTTGCTGCGCCCGGTATAGATCAATCTGCCCGCGTGTCCTCTTCGGATAGCGCCTGGGCGTTGACGCGCTCGATCGCGCCTCGTCGGTACGTGAACCGCATGATCGCGGAGGCGGACGGGACGATCCGGTCGAACAGCTACCCGTCGAAGTTCCCGACTGCAGGGCACACTGCCCCGTCGACGCCGTGGACCATCGATCTCACCGACCTTGACGGGCGGTTCTGGTTCGCCGCGTTCGACCTCGACGCGAAGACCCCGGAGGACTTCGACCAGGCGGCCGAGGATCTCGGCGTGCTGGTCCGGATCCTCCGCGACGCACGGGTGCCGCACGTGGTGTGCCGTTCGAGCCCCACCGGCGGGTTCCACGTCTGGGTGCCCCTCGCCGGCGTCGACAAGGCCACGATGGTGCAGCTCGCCGGCGCCGCGCGCGCTGTCCTGCCGTCTCTTGACCACGGGTTGCTCTGCAACGACCGCACGGGCGCCGTCCGCCCGCCGCTGACCCCACACGCACGCGGTGGCGCGTCCGAGGTGATGGCCGGCGCCGACGACGTCGACGTGCTCCGCACCCCGACCGTCACCGCCGGCGATCTCCTCCGCGTCACGGCCGCGTTCCGTGAGCTCCGCCCGACCGTGGATCCCGCGGACTCCTCCCCCACCGGTCCCGTCGACGCCCGTCACCGGGTGCACCGGTCC
>NZ_LR732978.1 GCF_902506065.1 Arthrobacter sp. 9V | reverse complement strand
AACCTGCAGTCCGACCCGGACGCCGCCGTCACGAAGCTCAAGGAGCTCGACGCGAAGATCTCCGACGGCGTCGACGACCTGTCGGACGACGACCTGAAGGCCAAGGGCGACGCCTTCGAAGAGGCCTACGGCGACCTGGTCGACGACATCGAGGACATCGCCGAGGACCCGAAGTCGGCCGACGTCTCGGGCCTGACGAAGTCCAGCACCAAGGTGCAGGACGCCGGCAACGCGTTCCAGAAGGAGTGCAACTCCTGATGCGCCGCACCCTCACCGCGCTGGCCACGGCCGGCCTCGCACTCACGCTGCTCGCCGGTTGCTCCGGCGGTGACGGTGGCAACGGTGGCAACTCGTCCGGCGGTGACTCGGGGGCGTCCAGTGCGCCCTCGGCGTCGAAGACCGCGGCGGCACCCGCGCAGAGCAAGCAGGAGGCCTGCTCCCTGCTCGAGAACGAACTCGCGTCGTTCCTCAAGGAGCAGGGGGCCAACACGGCTCCGTCCGACGTGAAGGCCCGCGGGGCGCTCATCGGCGAGTTCGTCCAGCGCATCGACTCGGCGCTGACGAAGGTCTCGAACGAGCAGGTGCACGACACGTTCGAGGAGTTCTCGGGCGCGGCCAAGCGCTACAGCTCGGCCATCGAGTCCGGTTCGGCAGAGGACTCGACCGAGGTCAAGAAGGCCCAGTCCGACGTGCAGAGCACGCTCGACCAGGTTTCGGCCGTCTGCCCCGCCAAGAGCTGACCGCCACCGCGCACCACACACGACGACGCCCCGCCCTCCTGCGAAGGAGCGGCGGGGCGTCGTGCATCCCAGGGGGACGGGTCAGGCGGCCGCGGCCTGCGACGCGTCGAGCCGTGCGACGTCCTCCGGTCGCAGCCGCACGGTCGGCGCGGTGATCGAGTTCAGGATCGACTGCGGGCGCGACGCCCCGGGGATCGGGACGACGACGTCGCTCTTCTGCAGCTCCCACGCCAGGGCGATGACCTGCGGGGTGACGCCACGGTCGCGGGCGATGTAGGCGAAGTCCTCGAACGCCGTGCCGAGGTCCGCCGCACTCCCGATGCCGCCGAGGGGGCTCCACGGCAGGAACGCGATGCCGAGCTCGTCGCACAGTTCGAGCTCCGGCTCGCTCGAGCGGAACTTCGGCGAGTACTGGTTCTGCACCG
>NZ_LR733031.1 GCF_902506065.1 Arthrobacter sp. 9V | reverse complement strand
GTCACGGTGAGTCCGCGTTCGGTGAAGAGGCCGCCCAGGTCGGCGACGTACTCGGGCAGGTAGTTGAGGCGGTTCGCGGTCGCCGAGATCTGCAGGGTGTCCATGGTGGTGCTCCGTTCGTGGGGTGCGGCGTGCCGGGCGTTGCCCGGCACGCCGCTGGATCGTGTGGGTGGATCGGGTGGTTCAGGTGGACCTGGCGGTGAGGACGTTCTCGTTCACGTCCTCGAGGGAACGACCGCGCGTCTCGGGGGCGAACCGCGACGCGATCACGAGCACCGCGTACATGGCTGCCGCGAGTCCGAAGACACCGGCGAAGGCCCAGGCACCGTAGAGCGCTATCGCGGCGAAGGGCATCACGGCGCCGGCGATGTTGCCGATCCCGTTCACGATCGAGGCGCCGGACGCTCGGATCGCCGTGGGGTAGACCTCGGCGGTCCAGGCTGCGAGCGTGGTGTTCGTCAGCATCGTGAAGAACTGGAACAGTGCGCCGAGGGCGAGGATCGCGCCGGTGTCGTTCCCGAACGCTGCGAACGCCAGTGCGGTCAGACAGCCCAGGACCCCCGCGGTGGCGACCAACGGTCGACGCCCGATGCGGTTCGCGAGCAGGGCGGCGGCGGTGCATCCGAGGAGCGAGCCGACGTTCATGATCATCGTGTACAGCAGGCTCTGCGAGACGGAGTACCCACGTTCGACGAGCAGCGTGGGCATGAGGAAGTTCAGCGTGACCTGCACCCCGAAGGCCATCCACGACGCGACCCCGATGGCGATCGTCCGGCGCAGGACCAGCCGGTGGAACACCGCTGCGGGTGAGGCGTGCAAGGACACCGGCGGGAGATCTGCGGGGCTGAGCCGGACGGGGCCGACGGCGTCCGCGGGCGGCGTCAAGGTGTTCGAGGCGAGGACCGCGAGCGAGCGGTTCGCGTCGTCGATCCGCCCCTTCGAGAGGAGCCAGCGCGGCGTCTCGGGCAACTTGCGCCGGTACAGGACGACGAACAGCGCGGGGAGCGCCAGGATCACGAAGCTCCAGCGCCAGACGTGGTCGTCGCCACCGAGCGGGACGGCCAACGGGCCGAGGAGGAGCAGGAAGAGGCCGTAGGAGATGAAGTTCCCGATGCCGCCTGCACCGACGTTGATCGTGGCGATGAGTCCGCCCCGGTACCGGGTCGCGACCATCTCGGAC
>NZ_LR732975.1 GCF_902506065.1 Arthrobacter sp. 9V | reverse complement strand
ACCTTGAAGTTGCCCTCGATGAAGTCACGGAGTGCGACGAGCTGGTCGTCGGTCAGGTCCTTGATGCGGATGTCACCGGAGATACCGGTCTCCGTCAGTGCCTGGACGGCGCGGGTACGGCCGACGCCGTAGATGTACGTGAGTGCGATCTCCACGCGCTTCTCGCGCGGGATGTCGACGCCTGCTAGACGTGCCATGTGATGGCTGCTCCTGTTGTCGATGGAGGTGTGGCGCAGTACCGGTGCTCGGGCCTCCGCCCCGAGGTGTCCCCCGGCCGTCGTGCGGTCGGGTTCTGGTACTGCGTTGTCGATCTTCAGTTGTGGGTCGTGCTCGAGCAGCCTGGTGTCCGAGGGACACCGTCGGCGCCGGTCACGCGCCCGGGACTAGCCCTGGCGCTGCTTGTGACGCGGGTTGCTCTTGCAGATCACCATGACGCGGCCCTTGCGGCGAATCACACGGCAGTGTTCGCAGATGGGCTTGACGCTGGGGTTGACCTTCATGGTTCTTTCCTCGTGCTCGCTGGCTTCGTGCTCGGCAGGATTGCCGTGCCGTTCCTTTCCAGCTCGCGGATCACTTGTAGCGGTAGACGATCCGGCCGCGGGTCAGGTCGTACGGGCTCAGCTCCACGATCACGCGGTCCTCGGGGAGGATGCGGATGTAGTGCTGGCGCATCTTCCCGGAGATGTGCGCGAGGACCTTGTGTCCGTTCGTCAGCTCAACGCGGAACATCGCGTTGGGCAGAGCTTCGAGCACCGAGCCTTCGATCTCGATGACGCCGTCTTTCTTGGCCATAGCCTCACTGTCGCTTGGTTGTGGAACAGGTGTGATCCCCGAACCGGTCTGCGGGTCGGTCGCCACACCCGAGAGGGCATGACACACCAAAGATCGATCTTATGTGGTAAACCCGCAATTGCCAAGTGGGGGCGCGGAACACCCCACGTCTGGGGCTTCCGGAGCAGTGTCTGAGCGTTCCACAGTGGTTTGACGGCGCGCTCCGGGCGCGCTCATGCGTGCGAACCGTAGTTTTGCTCCGCAGCCACGTCCGCCGCACCAGCAGCTCGCGACGGACCACCGAACGGAGAACACGTGCCCGACGCCACACGACGCCCCTTCGCCAGTCACGGCAAGCAGGCCCGTCGCCGGGGTTGGGGCACGCTCGTCACCGTCGTGGCGTCCGCCGTCGCCGTCCTGCTCGTCAGCGGCACGAGCGTCGCCGCGATCGCCGGCGCACAGCTGTCGTCCGCTCCCCGGACCGTCGCGCTCAGCACCGACGACCAGAGCACCGCGAAGACCGCCGACATCTCGGCGATCAAGGGCGGGGCGAACATCCTGCTC
>NZ_LR733032.1 GCF_902506065.1 Arthrobacter sp. 9V | reverse complement strand
CACCAACGCGGACCTGGTCGGCAAGACGATCAAGGAGTCCGGGCTCTGGGACCGCGACATCACGGTCCTCACCCTGCACCGTGGCTCGAACGTCATCCCGAACCCACGCAGCGGTGTCGTCCTGGAGCCGGGTGACCGCCTGCTCTGCTTCGGCAAGCTCGAGGAGATGCGCTCGATGATCCCGGAGCGTCGCAAGCGGCGCGCGAAGGTGCGGAAGTTGCCGAAGGACGTCTGATCCGGAGCCGTCCAGCGCATCCGGATCGCGCACACAGGCCAGATGCGGAAGTATGTGTCGGTGACGATCATGACGGAACGGCCGGTCGACCAGGCATCGAGCAGTGAACCGGAGCAGCCCGGCAACGCCACGGCGAAGCACCGGAACGTCTCACTGCTCTCCGTGGCGACCACCACGGCGGAGCGTGTGACGACCTCTGCCGACATCGAGGCCAAGCTCCGTGGGGTCCTCCGTCGACTCCGTCTGCCGATGGGACTGCTCGAGCGCGTCGCCGGGGTCATCGAACGTCGCAACTGGGGCGAGGGGCAGACCTTCCAGGACGCCGCGATCGACGCCGGCCGCCGTGCCATGGCCGAGGCCGGGGTGCGTCCGGACGAGATCGGCCTGCTCATCAACACCTCGGTGACCCGTCCGCACCTGGAGCCGTCGGTGGCCGTCCGCCTGCACCACGGGCTCGGGCTGCCGTCGTCGGCCATCAACTTCGACATCGCGAACGCCTGCCTGGGGTTCGTCAACGCCATGAGCGTCGCCGCGGGCATGATCGACTCCGGGCAGATCAAGTACGCGCTCGTCGTCGACGGCGAGGACGCCGACCAGGTGCAGCTCAACACCATCGACCGCCTGAACCAGGGCGGGCGGAACCGCAAGGACTTCATGAGCGAGTTCGCCAGCCTGACCCTCGGGTCCGGTGCCGCGGCGGCCGTGCTCGGCCCGGCGGACCTGCACCCCGAAGGGCACCGGATCGTCGGCGGCGTCACCCGCGCGGCGACCCAGTGGTACGACCTGTGCGTCGGCAGCGTCGACGGCATGTTCACGGACGCCAAGATGCTGCTCAAGGGCGGCATGGAGCTCGTCGTCGCCGCCTGGACCGAGGCCCGCGCCCACTTCGACTGGGCCGACAT
>NZ_LR732976.1 GCF_902506065.1 Arthrobacter sp. 9V | reverse complement strand
GACTGGGCCTCGCTGCCCGGCTCGGTCACCCGCCAGATCGAGGCGATCTCGGAGGAGTGGGTCGCCGAGCGCGAACTGCCCGAGATGGGGTTCACCCTGGGCGGGATCGACGAGATGCGCGATCCCGCCGTCCGCACGCTCGTCGCTCTGGGCGAGGACGGCACCGTGCTCGCCGTCACCAGCTGGCTGCCCGCCTACCGCGCCGGCCAGGTGGTCGGCTGGACGCTCGACGTGATGCGCCGCGCCCCGGACGCCCCGAACGGCGTCATGGAGTTCCTGGTCGCGAGTGCGGTCGACCGGATGCGCGCCGACGGGGCCGAGCGGCTCAGTCTGTCCGCGGCACCGCTCGCGTCCTCGGCGGAACCGCAGACCGGCGGCCGGAGCGGCGTCGAATCGGTCCTCGACGTCGTCGGCGGAGCCCTCGAACCGGTCTACGGGTTCCGCTCCCTGCTGCGCTTCAAGGCGAAGTTCGGCCCCGACCTGCACCCACTGGTGATGGCGTACCCGGACCCGGTGGCGCTGCCCACGATCGGCGTCGCCATCGTCCGCACCTACCTGCCGGGGCTGTCGCTCCGCCAGGCGGTGGCGATCATGCGCGAACGGCGTCCGGCGCCCGCAGCCCGGGCCGAGCAGCCAGCCGCGCGCGTCGGCTGAACCGGACGGCTCCCCAGCGCCGTCGGTACGTTCGGTGCATGGGAACCGAACGCGCCGACGGACCGGCGGTGGACGAGCACGATCCGTACGAACGTCGCCCCGGCTACGTCACGAGCGTCGACGGCCGGACCGACCGGATGACCACGGACATGTTCGCGGGCGTCGTGGTCGGGTTCGTCCTGCTGCTCGTCTTCGGGTTCTTCCAGCTCGTCGAGTGGATCGCGATCGGAGCGGCCGTCGTCATCGGTGCGGCGGTGTGGTTGGTCCTGCGCAGCCGTCGACGGCGTGCAGATCGTCGCGCGGGTCGGTCCCCCGACGCCGTCCCACGTGCGCGTGACCGCGCCATCGCCGAGGCGAACGGTGGCCGCCGGTTCTTCGTCGCCCAGAACCCGGTCGTCGTCATCGTGATGGGCGCGATCTTCATCGCTGTCGCGGTCGCCCCACTGCTGTTCGGCGGGTTCTCCGTCGGCCGGATCGTGACCGGGGTCATCGTCGTCGCGAGCGGCGTCCTGTGCATCGTGCAGGGGATCGGCACGCTGCGGGTGCGCCGCCGGGAGCGCAGCGGCGGCTGAACCGCGGTCGGCGGCCCGCCCGAAGTGGGCGCATCGGCGTGGCCCGAAGGCCAATAAGCTCACTTCCGTG
>NZ_LR733033.1 GCF_902506065.1 Arthrobacter sp. 9V | reverse complement strand
CCAGGCGATCCTCGGCGGTACGGCGGAGCGCACCTACCTGCATGACAGGACCCTCAGCACCCGGAACCTTGTCGACACCTCGGACCAGACATAGGATGTCTCTGGTTGCGCCGGTGCAGCCGGAGAGCGAGGAACGATGCAGTTCGCACGACTCGGCCCCGCGGGCGACGAGATCCCCGTCGCGGTCGACACCGACGGCGAGGTCCTCGACCTCCGCCCGATCACGACCGACATCAGCGGCGCCTTCCTGGCAGCGGACCCGGTCGCCCGCGTCCGGCACGCGCGCGACGCCGGCGACGTCCGGGTGCTGCCCGACGCAGAGGGCCTGCGTCGCGGCGCACCGGTGGCCCGCCCCGGCAAGGTCGTCTGCATCGGCCTGAACTACCGCGACCATGCCGCCGAGACCGGCGCCGAGATCCCGACCGAGCCGATCGTGTTCATGAAGGACCCGATGACGGTGATCGGCCCGGACGACCAGGTCCTGATCCCCCGCGGCAGCGAGAAGACCGACTGGGAGATCGAACTCGCCGTCGTCATCGGCGCCACCGCCCGGTACTGCGACTCCGACGAGGCGGCGAGCGCCTGCATCGCGGGCTACACCATCGCGAACGACGTCTCCGAACGCGCCTTCCAGCTCGAGCGCGGCGGGCAGTGGGACAAGGGGAAGTCCTGCGAGACCTTCAACCCGCTCGGCCCGTGGCTGGTCACCCCCGACCAGGTCGACCCGGCGGCGCTCGCGCTCCGGCTCACCGTCAACGGCGAGGTGCGGCAGGACGGCACCACCGCCGACATGATCTTCCGACCCGTCGAGATCGTCCGGTACCTGTCGCAGTTCATGGTGCTGTACGCCGGCGACGTCATCAGCACGGGCACCCCGGCCGGGGTCGCCCTCGCAGGACACGCGCCGTACCTGCAGCCCGGCGACGTGGTCGAACTCACCGCCGACGGGCTCGGCTCGCAGCGCCAGACCGTAGGAGCAGCCTGATGACCGACACCACCGACCAGACCGGCACCACCGGCACCACCGGGACGCCCGGCAGCCACGCGGGTCTCCGCGCGATCGTCACCGGCGGCGCCTCCGGCAT
>NZ_LR732973.1 GCF_902506065.1 Arthrobacter sp. 9V | reverse complement strand
CGGAGACCGGCTCCTGGAGCGGGTTCCGCCCCGACAATATCGGCGAACTCGCCTCGAGCGCGGCCGCGTGATGACGATGACCCTCGAGCGTCAGACCACCGGCCGCCCTGACATCGTGCAGCAGTCCGCCCGCGACGCCGTCGACGAGCTCTACGCAGGTGACACCGTGGCCGCGTTCCGCGCGATCGACGCCGCCACCGCTGACCCGACCGAGCACGTCCGCGAGTGGGAACTCACCGACGAGCAGCGGCAGGTGTGGGAGGCCGGCTACATGGTCGGGTTCCAGATGGCCACCCCAAAGCTCATGGCCGAGGTCCTCGAACTGCGGGCCCGCCTCGAGCAGGCCGAGCACGACGCAGACCGGTACTACGCCGAGATGTGCCGTCGCCCTGCCCCCGCAGAGCCGACCGCGTCGGGTCCGACGTTCGCGGAGATCTCCCGCGCCCGCGGTGAGGACGACCGTGCCGCCCGCCACGAAGCGACGATGGACCGCATGTTCCCCCAGTACGCCGGCGCACGCGCCTGAGCACGGAGACTAGAACCATGAACACCGCGGCAGAGCTCCCCGCGTATGACACCGACACGTGGGCCGTGTGTTCCGGCGTTCCAGAACCACTTCGAGGGCTCGCGTCGTGACCTCGCTGTGGCAGCAGACGAAAGCAACGACCAACGGCAGGGCGGGGCTTGCGGCGTTTCTGGTAGAGCTCGCGTTCATGCTCGCGGGTGCGGCACTGTTCTGCATCGCCATGGTCGTCGGCGCTGTCACCCTCGCCGTGATCGCGGGCGCTTGCACTCTGGTGCTGGCGCTTCTCACTCCTGCCGTCACTGCGTACGCGCAGGGGTACCGGCGAACTCCCGATGCGGATGCAGTGTTGGGATCAGCTGAAGGCATCTGGCACGTCACAGCCAGGCGGTGGGAGGTCGGCGACTCCGTCACCCTCGACCATCGCCGGTGTCGTCTGCGGTCCTGCGTACAGCGCGCCGACCGCCCGTTCGCGCTACCTCGTCGCGCGGTCTACTTCTTCACCACCGACCCGGCGCACGCGCACGTGCTCGGCAACGTTGCCCGTAGCCGCGCACGCTACGTCTACCGCCTCACTGACCCGAGGACCGACGGGGACATGTTCTCCCGCGGCATCGCGGTCGCAGTAACTGGAGACGTACGCGCCGTGATCGCCGAGCGGCACGAGTGGGGCGAGTGATGGCCGGACCGCACCCCACGCCCGCCGTCGACCGCTTCTTCTCCCACGTGGAGCAGGGCCCGTCGTCGTCGGACTGTTGGATCTGGACTGGCGCTGTCGGTGACGACGGCTACGGCCGGTTCTGGGTGCCGCAGCCGGGCGGTGGCCAGCGGGCAATGCGGCCGCAGCGGTGGCTCTACGAGCACCTCACCGGCATCGCCTTGCACCCGTCGACGCTGCTCCTGCATACGTGCGACGTGCCGCTGTGCGTGCACGTCGACGTCGACTCTGCGGTGTCGCATCTGGCGCCGGGGACGCACCGGGGGAACATGCTCGAGCGGGTGCAGCGCGGCCGGCACCGGAACGGTGCGACCGCGATCCGGATGGCCGGACTGAAACGCAGCGAACGGGTCGCGCTGTCCCGCGAGCTCCGCGCCGCATTCCGCGATCACGGCTGGGACGAGGCCGCGATCCGCGCGTGCCGGACCGGCATCGCGTCGGACACTCCCACGCTCTGGTAGCCCCGACCCCTAACGGTCAGAAGCC
>NZ_LR733034.1 GCF_902506065.1 Arthrobacter sp. 9V | reverse complement strand
GGGACACCCACGACGGTGACCAGGACCCGGGTGCGGTCGACGCCTGCCGAAGCGAGCGCAGCGGCCACGGTGTCGGCGATGACCCGGAGCCGCACGGGCACGTCGAGGCCAGATGCACCGAGCGCCCCCTCGGCACGGCCCAGGACGGTGCCGCGCAGGTCGGCGACGAAGGTGGTGACCCGGTGCTGGCCGGCGTCCACGCCGACGACGACCCCGGCGACGGTGTCGAGTTCGTAGCGCCGGGCGGGGCGTCCCATCCGGTACTCCCCCGCGGCACGGGCGTCGTCGAGCTCGCGGAGCCAGCCGAGCCGGACGAGTTCCTCGGCCGCACCCAGGACGGTCGACCGGGTCAGCCCGGTGGCGTCGATCGCCTCGGTCGCGGTGAACGCCGCGGAGTCGAAGGCGTACGCGAGCAGCGTCTCTGCGCTCGTTCCACGGGGTGGCGGCATGCCGTGACCCTATCGTGCGACGAGTTCCTTGCAGAATTAGATTTTCTCGCTACATTTAGTTCCGCGGGCTGCATCGGAGCCGCTCGCGGGACGGAACGGCAGGGACGCCGGGTCCGGACGGACGGAGACGACGTGCAAGCACACGCCACCGCCAGGAACGCAGCCTCGGTCAGCCGACGCTCGTTCCTGCTGGGAGCGGGCGGCATCGGGGCGGGCCTCGCGCTCGCCGGGTGCGCCCCGATCGGGTCCTCGAGCGCCAGGCCGGAGACCATCACGTTCTACGTGTCGAAGCCCGAGGTCATCGGCTACTTCGACGAGCTCATCGCACGGTTCCACCAGACCCAGTCGAAGATCCGGGTCGTCCGCGACTCGACCTCGAGCATGTCCGCGAACTTCGTCCGGAACCGACCGCCGGACCTCGGCTGCTGGAACTACAACTTCTCGGTCGTGCCGTTCGTCGAGCACGGTGCGCTGACGGACCTGTCCGACCTGCCGCAGGCCGACACCATCAACCCCGACCTGTGGCCGCTCATGGAGCAGACCGCCGACTACCCCGGCCGGAAGAGCGCCCTGCCCTACTCGGTGAC
>NZ_LR732974.1 GCF_902506065.1 Arthrobacter sp. 9V | reverse complement strand
GTACTGGGGTGGCGCGGCACTCGGCGCCTTCGCGAACATCTACCTGCTCGACACGTCGTACTTCGCCGAGGACATCGGCTGGCGCATCGGGTTCTTCCTCGGCCCGGTGCTCGGCATCGCGATCATCTTCCTGCGCCGGCACATCCCGGAGAGTCCTCGGTGGCTGATGACGCACGGACGTCAGGAAGAAGCCGAGGCCACCGTCTCGCGCATCGAGGCGTCGGTGGAGCAGGCGAACGGCAAGCCGCTGCCCGAGGTCGACCAGTCGAAGGCGATGACCGTCACGCCGACCGACCGCGTCGGGTTCCTCACCATCGCGCGCGTGCTGCTGAAGCAGTACCCGACGCGGACGCTCGTCGGCGCGACGATGATGATCACGCAGGCGTTCCTGTACAACGCGATCTTCTTCACCTACGCGCTCGTGCTGACGAACTTCTTCGGCCTGAAGACAGCGGAGACGGCGGTGTACTTCTTCCCGTTCGCGATCGGCAACCTGCTCGGGCCGATCATCCTCGGGCGCTTCTTCGACACCTGGGGTCGTCGCCAGATGATCTTCCTGACGTACCTGGTGTCCGGGCTCGTGCTCGCCACGTCGGCGTTCCTGTTCCGGGCCGACGCGATCTCGGCCACGGTGCAGGTCGCCTTCTGGTGCGTCTCGTTCTTCTTCGCCTCGGCCGGTGCGTCGAGTGCGTACCTGACGGTCAGCGAGATCTTCCCGCTCGAGCTGCGGTCGCAGGCCATCTCGTACTTCTTCGCGCTGGCGCAGATCTTCGGTGCGGTCGCCCCGGCCATCTACGGTGCCTTCATCGGGGACGGGTCGTCGCGGGAGCCGCTGTTCTGGGGGTACCTGCTCGGATCCGCGGTGATGATCGGCGGCGGCGTGGTGGCCCTGATCTTCGGGGTCGACGCCGCGCGGAAGGGGCTGGAGGACGTCACCCAACCGCTCTCGGTGCTCACCGGGGATGCGAAGTCCGACCGGAAGTGAGCACGGTGGCGGCGGCCTGACATTCTGTATGCAGAGTGTTTAGCGCCGCCGCCGCAGCGCTGTCACCGTGCCTGCATGGCACTCCTCCACAGTCCGACACCGGCGACGATCATCCACGACAGCGGCCGCCCGCTCCCCGGGGGCTCCGCCCGTGCGTGACCCTGGGGTGATGGAGCACACCCCGATGCGCGCCGCGGCCGGCGACCTCGATCCCCACGGCCTGCGCCGCAGCCTGCTGCGCGACGCGGTGTTCCTGCGCCTGCTCGACAACGTCCTGCGGGG
>NZ_LR733035.1 GCF_902506065.1 Arthrobacter sp. 9V | reverse complement strand
TCTCAGCACGGTGGCCGAGGTAGGCGTTACCGGCCACGCGCAGCCAGCGCGTCACAGCGCAGGCAAGACACGTCACCGGGTCATCGTTGCTCGGGATGACGCGACCGCAGATCTTCACGATGCTGCCAAGCTCGATCGCCGCTGGTGAGAGTTGTCGCGCTTCCTGCCGGCTGAGCTGCAGGAAGCCGACGAGCACGATCAAGAAGGCGTCGCGTCGGCCGCGCAGCCCAACAGGGTGGCGATACTTCGGGATCTCAGCCAGGGCCTGCTCGATGTCAGCAACCACCGCCGAACCCTTCCAGACGCGGGCGGGCGGGACCAGGATGATTGGGGACGGCTCCCCCGCGTCCAGGTGTTTGACGGTGATCGCGCGCCGTCGAAGGCGCTGCTTGGATTTCGAGCCAGGGAAGAGCGCAAGGAATCTTTCCACAGTCTCCGGGGACGCCGGCAGGGCTTCCCTCCCCGACGCCGCGCACCAGGCCTCGAAGCGTGCCCAGTGCCGCTCGAGCTGCGGCGTCACGGTCACAGCTTGATCCGGGTCGAGGCGTTGCGGACCAACGGGGTGTACTCGCGGTCGTAGATCCGCAACGTCGCTGCAGAGTTGTGGCCGGTCTGGTTCATGATCTCGTCGTCGGTCGCGCCGGCGTTGCGCGCCTCGGTGATGAAGCCGGCGCGCATCGAGTGTCCGCTGAAGCCCGCAGCGTCGAGGCCCGTCTTCCGGATCCGGGACTGGACCACCTTGCCGACCGCGGTTGGGGTGAGCCGGGTCTCGCGGAAGAGGCCCCATTTGCTGACCGATGGGAAGAACGGGGCTGCGGGGTCGAGACGTTCCTCGTGCGGCGGGAGCCCCTCGTCGCAGATGTGGACGTCGGTCGCGGCGTCCTTGAGCGCAACGAACATCCCGGACTCGCCGTGGTGACGCTGCGCTACCTGCAGCCGGTACAGCCGCACGAAGGCGCAGGGTCCACAGGTGAGCGGGTTCGAACCGAAGCGGATGACTTTCGGCGGCCCGTCGCCATCCTGCTGAGTCTTCGATCGACGCATCCGGATACGGACGCCCTCGTCGGGCACGAGGCGATAGTCGCTGACATCGGTCGCAACGAGCTCGCTCTCGCGGAACGCACCGACGAAGCCGAACAGGATCAGGGCGTAGTCGCGGGTGTTGATGGCCCCGCGCTCGAAGTTCGTCAGGTCGATTGCTCGCAGGGTGCGCTGCAGGAGCTTCAGCGTCAGCGGAGCAGCACGTCGGATGGGCGGTGGGTCGTCGCGACGGATGCCCCGCATGGTGTCGCGGACCCGCGGGTGCTTCCCGGGCGGGTCGAAGTGGCGGCGCTCGTGCTCCCAGTTGATCGCTGCGAGGTAACGCGGGATCGTCGACGGCGCGGAGCGGCGGACCCCTGGTGCCACCTCCGAGGCAGCCTTGGCGGCCAGGAAGTCGGCAACCTCCTTGGGCGTCCGTGGCGCCGTGCGCACGTCGGCGATGTCGGCAGGATCGTGAACCTCGTCGTCCTTGAAGCCAGCGAGCCAGCGCGCGAACTGGCGGAGGTCACTCTGGTAGGCGCGCACGGTGCTCTCGGACTTCGCCTCGAGGGCGAGCTGCTCAGCCGTCTTCGCCACGACCGGCGGCCGCGGCCCCCGTGCTGCAGCACGACGAACGGCTGACGCGGTGCGACTGCGCTCGGCGGCCGCGCGCTGCTCGGCAGTCATCGCCTTGCCCGACACTGCCCGCAGCGGCCGGCGTGTCAGCCGGTCGTCAGCGATGAGCTCTGGGACGAGATCGTCGCGCGCGTCGCTGGCTAGGACGACATCCTCCCCGGGCTCGCCGTTCACCGGTGCGCCTCGGACTTCGTGTGCACAGCTCTCCCTTCGGCGGGACGGCTCGGCGTCGCCTCGCTGCCAATTGCGTGTTCAGAACGGGCCTGTGCCACTGACCGCGTCAGTTCCGATAATAGTCATTCTCGGAACGTTTTGGCGGGGGTGGAAGCGACTAGGGACGTCGCACGCACGCAGCACCATGCTCGCCGGAGATCCCTCCGGCGCCGGGCTGCACCCCGTCTACTCACGTGCGATGTAGCGACACTTGTCTCACCTCCCGTCACACGACGCTGATTGCGGTACTGCCCTCTGCAACACGAACAGCAAGCCCTCGCCGGTCACGGGGATGTCGGACGAGAGACATCCCAGAAACGGTCGTTCGCGATTACCTCGTATGATTCGAGGATGGCTCGTGTGGATCCCCTGCAAATCGCTGTTGCTGCCTACGCGGCCGGAAATTGGAACGACTCGGATTGGCGCGTGCTCGGACGGGAGACCGGTACGAGCGACATCATCGATCGACACCCGCGGTTGTATCGCTCGCTGGGTTTTGGTGACCCGGACTACCCGGACGCAGCATCCGAGGTTGTCGGCCAGATCCTCGCTTCCGAAGCGGTCGAACAGAACTCCGGCGAGGCAGGCCGGATGGAGCTCTTCGCCGATTCGATGCCGAACTTGGTCATGTGGGTGCAGGAACACGCACCGAACCGGACCAGGAAGCTCTTCAATGATTACCTGCAATCGCGCGTTGCCTCCGAGATCCCCGCTGTCTGGCGGAGCACGCCCGCGAACGAAGTGGAGGAAGACCCGGACGCTTGGTTGACGGATTCGCCGAGGGCAAACCGACTTCCGGTCGACTGGGCGGATGATCTCCTCGACGACCTGGATCCGGTCGCCCCACCGTTGGGATCGACCGCTACCCCTGCTCTCACGCCAGCCGCTACGCCTGCCTCCGAAGTCGCCGCCGCCGCCGATGCACCGAAGTCGATTTTCATCGTTCACGGTCACGACGAGGCGGCGTTGAACTCGATCAAGCTCTTCGCCCACAGGGTCACGGGCCTAATGCCTATTTCGCTTGCGGAAGAAGCCGGCCGCGGGCAGACGATCATCGAGAAGTTCGAGGCGTACGGCGTGGCCGCGTCCTTCGTGATCGTCCTGCTCACGCCGGACGACGTGGGCC
>NZ_LR732971.1 GCF_902506065.1 Arthrobacter sp. 9V | reverse complement strand
ACGTGAAGATCAGGAGCGACATGCCGTTGCCGATGCCGCGCTCGGTGACGAGCTCGCCCATCCACATGATGATGCCGGTGCCGGCGGTCAGCGTGACGACCATCAGCATGATGGCGTACCAGCTGTCGTTCGAGATGATCGACGTGCAGGAGGCGGAGGCGTTGGTGCCGAACAGGGCGCCGGAACGAGCGACCGTGATCAGGGTCGTGGACTGCAGGACGCCCAGCGCGATCGTGAGGTACCGCGTGTACTGCGTCAGCTTCGCCTGGCCCGACTGGCCCTCCTTGTAGAGGGTGTCGAAGTGCGGGATGACCACGCGCAGCAGCTGCACGATGATCGACGACGTGATGTACGGCATGATGCCGAGCGCGAAGACCGAGAGCTTCAGCAGCGCGCCGCCGGAGAAGAGGTTGATCAGGTCGTAGAGGCCGCCGGAGGACGACGCGCTGGCGAGACAGCTCTGCACAGCGGTGTAGTCGACGAACGGTGCCGGGATGTACGACCCGAGACGGAACAGCGCGATGATCGCGAGGGTGAAGCCGATCTTCTTGCGAAGATCAGGGGTGCGCATGATGCGCGCGACCGCTCTGAACACGATGACTCCGAACTTGTGGGACCGGGGCCGTCGATCGCGGCCGGACCGGTTTCGGTCGGCAGGGCCGACCCGGCTGGCGGATGCCGGCCACTGTCAAGGAAACCGTAACGGCGGCCCGTGCGCAAACGCACGGGCCGCCGACGGGGGTTACTGGGAGACGGTGCCGCCAGCAGCCACGATCTTCTCGGCGGCGGACGCCGAGACCTTGTCGACCGCGACCGTGATCTTCACGGTGATGTCACCCTGACCGAGAACCTTGACCTTCTCGTTCTTGCGGACGGCGCCCTTGGCGACCAGGCCCGCAACGGTGACGTCGCCACCATCGGGGTAGAGCTCCGAGATCTTGTCCAGGTTCACGACCTGGTACTCGACCCGGAACGGGTTCTTGAACCCGCGGAGCTTCGGGGTGCGCATGTGCAGCGGCATCTGCCCACCCTCGAAGCCGACCCGGACCTGGTAACGGGCCTTCGTGCCCTTGGTACC
>NZ_LR733036.1 GCF_902506065.1 Arthrobacter sp. 9V | reverse complement strand
CCCCGGGACGGCGCCGGAGTAGAGCTGCCGGACGGTCTCCACGCCGTCCATCCCGGCCATCCGCATGTCGAGCAGCACCACGTCGGGGCGCACCTCGGGGATGAGCGCGAGCGCTTCGGCCCCGTCGGAGGCCTCACCGACCACACGCATGTCGTCCTGGGCATCGAGCACCACCCGGAGCCCCGCGCGGAACAGCGCCTGGTCGTCGGTGAGCAGGATCCTGATCGGTTCGGTCATCGGACGGGTCCCCCTTGGACGTCGAACGGGATGCGGGCGCGTGCCGTGAACACGTCGTCCAGCACGGCGGCGTCGAACGACCCACCGAGGGCGCCGAGGCGCGAGTCCATGCCGTCGATCCCGCGGCCCGAGCCGGCCGTGGTGCCGTCACCGGCGACGTTCTCGACCTCGAGCACCAGGTCGGCGTTCCGCCAGGTCTCCCGCACGACGACCGGGTTGCCGGGGGCGCCGTGGCGCAGGGCGTTCGTGAGCATCTCCTGCAGCACGCGGCGGGCAGCGGTGCCGGTGTCCGGGCGCAGGGCCAGCGGGACCCCGCGCACCGTGCGGTCGACGTCGACCCCGGCGTCGCGGATGCCCTGCACGATTTCCTCGAGCGACCCCGGGCCGGTCGCCTCGGCGGAGCCGTCGATGTGCCCGAGGACCTGTCGGACCTCGACCAGGGAACTCCGGGCGGTGCTCGCGATGGTGGCGCTGACCGCTCGGATGCGCGCCTCGTCGTCGAGGAACGGCACCGAGTCGGCCTGCGCGATGATGACCGCGAGCGAGTGGCCGACGACGTCGTGCACGTCGCGGGCGATGTCCGCGCGGATGCGTTCGGACTCGGCGACGTCGATGGCGCGGGTGGCGGTGGCCTCGGCCTCGGTGGCGACGGCCTCGGCACGCGATGCCGCGGCCTCGGCATCGGCACGGCGCTCCGACTCGCGGTCGCGGGAGCGGAAGGCGCGGACGGCGACCCCGCCCGCCCAGACACCGAGCAGCGCGGTCACCGGGGCGGCCATCGCCAGGAACGCCTGGTCGCGGGGACCGTTGATGAGCACGAGGAACCGGAAGCCGGTCGACGCCAGGTAGACCGTCGCCCCAGCGCCGGCGACGACCGCGAGCACACCGGAGACGACGACCTCGGTGCGGGTGCCGACGACCGCGGCGGTCCCGATCACGACGAACATCGCGAGGTCCACCAGCGACGGGCGCTCGCCGCCGCCGACCTGGATCACCCCGAGGACGACGACCATCGCCATCGCAGCGGACGGGGAGATGCGGCGCAGGGCGATCGCCACCGAGGCCGACAGCACCGCGGCGAGGCTCGCGTGCTCGAGCTCGAGGTCGATGGGCAGCAGGAAGACGAACGCCGCCAGGGCCGCCCAGGCCACGTCGACGGCGATCGACCGGGTGGCGAGCGGCCGGAGGAACCTGCCCCGTTCGGTCACGGCTCGATCATCGCATGCCGCCCACGCCGTGCAGCGCGGACCGACGTCACGCGCCCGCGGTCATGGCGGCGAGGGCGATGACGGTCGTGGTGACGATCGCGGCGCAGAGCAGCAGCGTGGCGATCGTGTGCTTCGTCGAGGACTCCATGTCACCAGACTCGTGGCGCGGAGTCGCCGGGGCATCGGGCGCAGGGGCGAAGCGCTTCGTCCCTGCGGGTGAAGCGAGGGGCGATCACCCGGTACTCGGGGATCAGACGACGACGGATCCCAGCTGCCGGTGCGCGATCGAGACGGACTCGCCGGACACCGCGTTCAGCGGCGACGACAGGAACGCGACGAGGTCGGCGATCTGCTGCGGTGTCGAGTCGCCGGGGCCACCTGGGC
>NZ_LR732972.1 GCF_902506065.1 Arthrobacter sp. 9V | reverse complement strand
CGAAGGAGGCGTCGGTGTCGAAGTCCTCGTAGGCGGAGCGGTCGGCGAGGAACGTGTCGTACGACTCGCCGTCGTTCAGCGTCGGCGTCGACAGCTCGCCGACCTTCGACGCCTCGAGTGCCGCCTGCACCTCGGGGTCGGCGCGGAACGCCTGCGCACGCTCCTTGAGGAGCAGGTACATGCGCATGTTGGCCGACGCGGAGTCCCAGACACCGCTGATGTCCTCGGTGCGGCTGGGCTTGTAGTCGAAGTGGCGCGGGCCGTCGTACGCCGGGCCGCCCTGCGGGGCACCGTGCTCGAGCAGGTCGACGAGCGAGAACGCGTTCTGCAGGTCGCCGTGGCCGAACACCAGGTCCTGGTCGTACTTGATGCCGCGCTGACCGTTGAGGTCGATGTGGAAGAGCTTGCCCTGGTAGAGCGCCTGGGCGATGCCGGCGGTGAAGTTCAGGCCCGCCATCTGCTCGTGGCCGACCTCGGGGTTGATGCCGAACAGCTCCGGGCGCTCGAGCGTCTCGGTGAAGGCGATCGCGTGGCCGAGGGTCGGCAGGAGGATGTCGCCGCGGGGCTCGTTCGGCTTCGGCTCGATGGCGAACCGGATGCCGTAGCCCTTGTCGGTGACGTACTGGGCGAGCAGGTTGACGGCCTCGCGGTACCGCTCGAGCGCGGCCTGCACGTCCTTGGCGCTGTCGTACTCGGAGCCTTCGCGGCCACCCCACATCACGAACGTCGACGCACCGAGCTCGGCGGCGAGGTCGATGTTGCGCAGGACCTTGCGGAGCGCGAAGCGGCGGACCTGCCGGTCGTTCGAGGTGAAGCCGCCGTCCTTGAAGACCGGGGCGGAGAACAGGTTCGTCGTGACCATCGGCACGACGATCCCCGTCGACTCGAGGGCGCCCTTGAGGCGGTCGATCTGGGTCTGGCGCTCGGCGTCGGTGGAACCGAACGAGAACAGGTCGTCGTCGTGGAAGGTCAGGCCGTAGGCCCCGAGCTCGTCGAGCTTCTCGACCGCCTCGACCACGTCGAGCGCGGGGCGGGTCGGCCCGCCGAAGGGGTCCGAGCCGTTGTAGCCGATGGTCCAGAGACCGAAGGAGAACTTGTCTGCAC
>NZ_LR733037.1 GCF_902506065.1 Arthrobacter sp. 9V | reverse complement strand
ACCCGCGAGGGCTCGATCTCGATGCCGGTCACCTCGACGTCCGGTCGGACGGCCGCCAGCCGGTCGCGGAGCTCGAGGGTGGTGGTCGGCGATGCCCCGTAGCCGACGTCGGCGACGAGCGGGTCGTCCGTCCGGCGCAGCACCGGCAGGGTCGCGATCCACCGGTCGACGCGGCGGAGCCGGTTGTACCCGGTCGTCCCGCGCGTCACGTTCCCGATGGGCATGCGTCAAGGGTACGGGGCCGGTACCGCTCGGTAGACTCGGAGGCATGACCTCCACGCTCGTCCTGCTCCGTCACGGCAACAGTGACTGGAACCAGAAGAACCTGTTCACCGGTTGGGTCGACGTCCGGCTCAGCGAGCTGGGCGAGAAGGAGGCGAAGCGCGCCGGCGACCTCATCGCCGAGTCCGGCATCGTCCCCGACGTCCTGTACACCTCGCTCCTGACCCGCGCGATCCAGACCGCGGACATCGCGCTGCTGCAGGCCGACCTGGCCTGGCTGCCGGTGAAGCGCGACTGGCGCCTCAACGAGCGCCACTACGGCGCCCTGCAGGGCAAGGACAAGGCCCAGACCCTGGCCGAGTACGGCGAGCAGCAGTTCATGGAGTGGTGCCGCTCGTTCGACGTCCCGCCGCCGCCCATCGCAGACGACGCCGAGTGGTCGCAGTCCGGTGACCGCCGCTACGCCGAGCTCGGCGACCAGCTGCCCCGCACCGAGTCGCTCAAGCTCGTGATCGACCGCCTGCTGCCGTACTGGGAGTCCGACATCACGAAGGACCTCGCCGCTGGCAAGACCGTGCTCGTCACTGCCCACGGCAACTCGCTGCGTGCGCTCGTGAAGCACCTCGACGGCATCTCCGACGATGACATCGCCGGTCTGAACATCCCGACCGGCATCCCGCTGGTGTACGAGCTCGACGACGACTTCACGCCGACGAAGCCCGCGTACTACCTGGACCCCGAGGCCGCCGCTGCCGGCGCCGCCGCCGTGGCCGCCCAGGGCGCCAAGAAGTAGCGCCCACGTAGAACGCCCCGTCCGGCATCCGGGCGGGGCGTTGGTGCGTGTGCCGTGCTTCCCGGAAGCGACAGTGGGCCGCCAACGTTCCGCCGACTCCTGTCGCTCTGCCAGGAGGAACGGATCGCCCCGTCGACGACGTGTCGCTCCGGCAGCATGGTCGGCTCGACGAGCCGTGGCTGGTCAGACGAAGTGCGACGCGATCTCCTGCAC
>NZ_LR733016.1 GCF_902506065.1 Arthrobacter sp. 9V | reverse complement strand
CCGCAGAAGCTGCTCGACGTGTCGAAGCTGGCGGAAGCCGGGTGGACGGCGCAGATCGGGCTCGAAGACGGGCTCCGCAGCACCATCGACTGGTACCGCGAACACGCGGATTCCGTCCGTAAGTGATGGGTGCTGGACCCACGGAACCGTAGGATCGCTTCATGTCCGACCAGCCCGAGTCGCGACGCACTGCAGCACGCCGGGGGTCCAGGGCCCGGATCGTCCTGTGGGTCGTCCTCGCCCTTGTCCTGCTGCTGATCCTCGCCGTCGCGTGGGTCGGTGTGCGTGGCCTGCTCGCGAAGGGGCACCTGGAGCGTGCCGTCGGGGACGTCGACACGCTGCGGACCCAGCTGACGAGCGGCGACACCGGCGCTGCCCAGAAGACCGCACGCCACCTGGAGGACGAAGCCGCGTCGGCTCGGTCGCTGACCGGTGACCCGGTCTGGGGTGCGGCGCAGGCTGTGCCGTTCTTCGGAACCAACCTGCGGGCCGTGCGGGACGTGTCGGTCGTCGTCGATGATGTGGCCCGCGATGCTGTCAGCCCGGTGGCCGGAGTCGTCGGGAAGCTCGGGTCGGACTCGTTCGCGCCGAAGAACGGCCGGATCGACCTGCAGCCGATCGAGGATGCGCAGCCGGCGGTCGCGAAGGCCACCAAGACGCTCGAGCAGGCGCGCACCGACGCGGCACGGATCGACACCAGCGGAACCCTGTCGCCGGTCACCACCGCCGTGGGACAGCTCCGGAACGCGCTGTCGACTGCCTCCGAGCAGGCGGTCGCAGCGAACCGCATCGTGCAGCTCGCGCCAGCCATGCTCGGTCACGACGGGGACCGGAACTACCTGCTGCTGTTCCAGAACAACGCCGAACTCCGAGCCGGAGGCGGGATCCCCGGCGCAGTGGCGGAACTCGAGGCGAAGGACGGATCACTGCATCTGTCGGCGCAGGCCTCGAGCGGAGACTTCGGGCCGTACGACCAGCCAGTCCTGCCCTTGACCGCCGACACGCGTGGGCTCTACGGCAACATCACCGGCGAGTACATGCAGGACGTCACCCTCACGCCGCGGTTCGACGTCTCGGCGAAGCTCGCGCGGGAGATGTGGAAGCAGAAGTTCGGGCAGCAGGTCGACGGGGTCATCGCCATGGACCCGGTGACGCTGAGCTACATCCTCAAGG
>NZ_LR733017.1 GCF_902506065.1 Arthrobacter sp. 9V | reverse complement strand
CAGGTCGAACGGCGCCATGATCGCCGCCGTCGGCGCCCGACTCGTGGCCGAGGGGCACGCGCCGAGCGACCTCGGCATCGCGGCGGACTCGACCCTGCCGGTGACGACCGTCCAGGTCTGACCAGTTCGGCCCCGGTCCTTCTGGGGGAGCCTGTGGGAGGATTCACACGGGCGTCGGAGAGACCGGACGCCCGAGAGGGGTGGACGGTGTCCGATCAGAACGAGTGGCCGAAGCCGGGCGAGACGCCGAACGGCGCGGCGAACGGACAGCCCGACGGTGCACCC
Organism: Arthrobacter sp. 9V; assembly: GCF_902506065.1. Lineage (GTDB taxonomy): Bacteria > Actinomycetota > Actinomycetes > Actinomycetales > Micrococcaceae > Arthrobacter. The sequence goes on along the minus strand of NZ_LR733017.1, from coordinate 730 downwards.
GCACCGGACGCCCCGCAAGCACCTGACGCGCCGCAGGCCCCGTCGGCTCCGGAAGCGCCCCAGAACCCGTACGGCCAGCAGCAGGACCCGTCCGCGGCACCGCAGCAGCAGAACCCGTCCGGCCAGCCGCCGCAGCAGCAGAACCCGTACGGCCAGCCGCCGCAGCAGCAGAACCCGTACGCCGCTCCGCAGCAGCCGCAGCCGCAGCCGAATCAGTACGGTCAGCAGCAGAACCCGTACGCGGCCCCGCATCAGCAGCAGCAGCAGCCGCCGCAGCAGGCGTACGGCGCACCGCAGAACCCCTACGGTCAGCAGCACAACCCGTACGCGCAGCAGCCGTACGCGGCCAACCCGTACTCGTACCAGCCCTACGCGCAGCGCCCGAAGACGAACGTCCTGTCGATCCTGTCGATCGTCTTCGCGTTCGGCGGCGTCATCATCTGGCCGATCATCATCCTGACGAGCCCGGCCGGCGCGATCATGGGCCACATCGCCCTCGGCAAGATCAAGCAGAGCGGCGAGGGCGGCCGTGGCCTGGCGCTCGCCGGCATCATCGGTGGCTGGGTCCTGACGGGCCTGTTCATCCTGATCGTCGCCCTGGTGTGGATCTCGATCGCGAACTCGTCGAACTACTCGGACTACTCCGACTACTCCGACTACAGCTCGAACACCGGGGCCTTCGTCAGCTGACGTCGCCGCAGGGTGACGGAGGCCGCGAGCGGCCCCCGGC
>NZ_LR733018.1 GCF_902506065.1 Arthrobacter sp. 9V | reverse complement strand
GGGTGAGCGACCCGAAGTCGACGTCCGAGCCGGCCGCCGAGTACGTCGCAGCGATCGGCTGGTCCTTCTTGCGACCGGGGATGAGCGCCGGTGCCCACTGCCGGATCTGTGCGGGGTCGTCGGAGAACTCGATGCCGGCGAAGAGCGGGTGGTCGCGCATCGCTTCGTACCGCGCACGCATGTAGGCGACGTTGGCCTCGCCCCAGACGAAGGAGATGTGCGGCGTCGGGTTGATGAAGTTCGTCGGTTCCGGCAGCACGCCGGTCTCGACCAGGTGCGCCCAGAACTGTCGCGAGACCTGGAACTGTTCGTTGACCGTGACCGCCTTCGCGATGTCGACGCGGCCGTCCGGCAGTTCGGGCGTGTAGTTCAGCTCGCACAGCGCCGAGTGCCCGGTCCCCGCGTTGTTCCACGGGTTCGAGGACTCCTGCGCGACCGTGCCGAGCCTCTCGTACACGCGGATCTTCCAGCTCGGTTCGAGCTTGTGGATGATGGCCCCGAGCGTGGCACTCATGATGCCTCCGCCGATCAGGACGACGTCGATGGGGTCCACCTGCTTCTCTGCCACCCGTCGATCCTACCGGCGTCCCCCGACAGACGGACGGGAGGCCCGTGGTCGCGCCACCACGGGCCTCCCGTCCGTTCGCGGGGACGTCTCAGGCGGTCGCCGCGCGCCCGACGGCCACCCACTCGAGGCGGCGGAGCGTCTCGCGGTTGCGGATCCAGATGAGCGGCTGCATGAGGAAGTCCGGCACGTGCGACCCCGGCCCGGCCACCGCGTTCTCGGTGATCGTGACCTTGCTGCCGTGCCGGTGCGGTTCGACCGTCAGCTCGACGCGGGCCTCGCCGATGGGCCAGCCCTTGGGCTGGATGACCATGCGGTGTGGCGGCTCCCAGACCAGCGACGTCGTGACGTCGTCGATGACGATCGGCCAGGCGCCGAACGAGTGGTGCAGCCGCGTGCCGACCTGCGGCCACCCGGATTCCTCCTTGCGCATGCGCGACGCCCCGACCACCCAGGTCGTGTAGAGCCACCCGTCGCCGAGCACGTCGAAGACGGCTTCGGGACGGCAGTGCAGGATGCGGACGCTCTTCGCCATGGTGTTCAGCCTTCCGGGGTGAGGTCGACGTCCTCCGGCAGTCCGAAGGTGTGCCGGAGCGCGCTCTTCGCCGCGTGCCAGCCGGCCATGCCGTGCACGCCGGGGCCGGGTGCCGCGGACTCGGAGCACAGGTACATGCCGCCGCCCATCCGCCACGGGTCGCTCGACAGGACGGGGCGCTTGACGAGCTGCCAGAAGCTCGCGGCACCGGCGGCGATGTCGCCACCGACGTAGTTCGGGTTGTACTCGCCCATCTGCACGGCGGTGCGGGAGCTCGACGACAGGATCGTGTCGCGGAACCCCGGCGCGAAGCGCTCGATCTGACGGGTGACGGCCTCGGTCGGGTCGACGTCCGAGCCCGCGGGGACGTGCGCGTAGGCCCAGAAG
>NZ_LR733019.1 GCF_902506065.1 Arthrobacter sp. 9V | reverse complement strand
GGACAGCCTGCAGAACTGGTGGCACTACCAGTCGGAGATCTACGCCTTCAACATCGGGCTGCACACCCCGCACTCGTACCAGGCGAACCCGCTGCTCTGGCTCGTGATGCAGCGCCCCACGTCGATGTTCTACGTCGGCACGGACGCCGGGCAGGACGGCTGCTGGGCGGACCGCTGCGGCGAGGCGATCACCGGCATCGCGAACCCGTTCATCTGGTACGCCTCGGTCATCGCGACGGTGGCGCTGCTCGTGCTCTGGGTCCTGCGCCGGAAGTGGGAGTACGGCTTCGTCCTGCTCGGCGTCGCGGCGGGGTACCTGCCCTGGCTGATGTACGTCGACCGGACGGTGTTCCAGTTCTACACGATCGCCTTCGAGCCCTACATGCTGATGGCGCTGGCCGCCGCGATCGGGTTGGTGCTCGGCAGACGGAGCGACGAACGGTCACGCCGGTCGCGGGCGATCCTGTGGGTCGGCGTGTACCTGGGCGTCGTCGTGCTGGCCTCGGTCTACTGGTACCCGATGTGGACGGCGATGCAGGTGCCGTGGGACTTCGTCCGGTCGCACTACTGGATCCCCAGCTGGCTCTAGCCGGCAGGTCCGGCCGGTCCGGCCGCGCCCGTCGCGGTGGGCGCGCTGGTGGCGACCACCGCCGGTCTGGAGGCCCGTGGTCAGGTCGTCGACACAGCTGCGGCTCTCGTCGAGGAACGCCTGGTACCCGCCGTTGCGGTGCCGACGCACCACGTCGACGAGCTTCGTGGTGGACGCGGGCGAGCCGGTCCAGCCGACGAGCAGCTGCAGGTTCTCGGGGGCGGGGAGCCGCTGGACGTCGAAGCCCTGCCACGCGTCCGCGTCGGCCAGGATCGCGGACACCGCGTGGTCCCCGCGCATGGCGGCGAGCCGCTCGCGGTCCGGGGCGCTGTAGCGCAGCCACCCGCCGAACGTGCTCGCGGCGAGGTCACCGCCCGAGGCCCGGGGGTTGACCCGGATCGTCGCGAGCAGGGCGACCTGGAAGCGCTGGCGCTGGGTCAGACCGATGCCGTAGAAG
>NZ_LR733020.1 GCF_902506065.1 Arthrobacter sp. 9V | reverse complement strand
GCGCCCGAGCCCGAGGTCGACACGGTCGCCGTACAGGGCACGGAGGGTGCCGAACTGCTCGGCAACGACGAGGGGTGCGTGGTTCGGCAGCATGACGCCACCGGATCCGATGCGGATCGTCGAGGTGGCCGCGCCCACCGCGCTCAGCAGCACCGCCGGGGCCGAGGACGTGATGCCCGGCATCCCGTGGTGCTCGGCGACCCAGAACCGCTCGTACCCGAGCTGCTCGGCGTGCACGGCCATGTCGACGGACCCCTGCAGGGCCTCGGTGTTGGACTGGCCGTACTCGCGTGTGGCCAGGTCGAGGACGGACAGGTGCAGGGTGTCGTCGGTCATGTGGTCACCAACGCGCTCCGGCGCACCTGCATTCCACGCGGCACCGGGACCTCGACCGGTCAGGACATGCCGCCGCACCGCCGCCGACCGGTCACCAGGTGACGCTTGGAGGTTGCGGCACCGACAGTCCGCGACCACTCGGCTGACGCACGCGGCGTGCCCTGGACGCGCGATGCGACGGCCAGGAGGCCCGTGGCCGGCTCGCCGACAACGGCCGTCGGACCGCCAAGCGGTTCGATCTCCCCCGCGTCGTCGCGCAGCTCGAGGCGATCCTGGTGGCGGCCGCCCGCTGACGCGGGACGGCGGCACTGCACGTGCGCGGCGCCTGCCGCGGGCCGACCCGGCGACGACTGGCGGGCCTCCTGGCCGGGCGCGTCAGGAACGGACCGCGCTCGGGATCCCGGTCCACGCGCCGATCTCGCGCCGGAAGCGTGTGGTGGAGAACGTGTCGGCCCGCGCTCGGCAGTCCGCACCGTCGAGTCCCGCAGCCGCCTCGACGGCCGACCGGATCGTCGACGGGGCGAAGTCGTGCAGGACGACACCGCTCCGACCGGGCTCCACCGAGTCGCACGCGCCGCCGACGGCGTTCACGACGACCGGCGTGCCGAGCGCCATGGCCTCGACCGGCATGATGCCGAAGTCCTCCACCGGTGGGAACACGTAG
>NZ_LR732970.1 GCF_902506065.1 Arthrobacter sp. 9V | reverse complement strand
CTGCACGCGCGAACTGCGCTCCCTCGGCCAGCGCAAGGATCGCCGCCAAGCGATGCGCAATAACGTCGTGCATCTCACGAGCGGCCCGGAGCAGCACACGTCGGGCGCAACTGCTCGCGGAGCGGGATGCTGCGAGAGCCGAGCACGCAGTCGCGATCGAGCAAGAGCGTCTCCGGGCCGCTCGTGAGATGCACGACGTTATTGCGCATCGCTTGGCGGCGATCCTTGCGCTGGCCGAGGGAGCGCAGTTCGCGCGTGCAGCGTCGAGCTCCGCGACCGAACAGGTCGCCGCAGCACTCGAGAGCATCGGAGCGCTCGGCCGTGATGCTCTCAGCGAGACTCGTGGGTTCCTCAGCGGGCTGCGCACTGCCGGGAACGTGTCGCCGACGAATCCAGACGAGCTCTTACTCAGGCTCCGGGAGATTAGCCCACGTGTGGGCGCTGACGCAGACCGGTCTGGCGGATGACGAGAGCAGACCCTCGACACCGCTCCTGGTCCCCTACCCGGGCCCATGGGCACCGGTCTTGCCGATATCAACGACGAGGTCTGCGCAGCGCGGCAAAGAGTTGCAATGCCGCCGTCATGGCCCGCCTCCGAGCGAGGCTGAAGAGCCAGCGTCCGCGCCGTCGGGCGGACCTGAATCCCCAGCTGCTGAGCGAGCGCCGCCCCAGGGAACACCTTCGACACTCAGTCCGAGGCTGAACAGCATCGACACGACGCGCGGGATCCTGTTGCCAATCGTGACCGGGACGGCCCGCCCTGGCAGCTCGGTGATGGTGACTGTCGGCGACGTAGTCACCTCAGTTCAGGCAGACGCCGAAGGGAAGTGGTTGACGCCGCCAGTTTCGGTTAGAGCCGGAAGCCACGCGGTGTAGGCCGACTCAGACGGTCAACGCACCGCAACATGGCGTGTGACGATCACCGCTCCTCTTGGACGGGATGCTTGGTTCGGGCCGCCGGAGCCAGGGAACTCCGGCGGCCCGCCCAGGAGCACAACAAAGTTGCCGCTCACTGGGCGAGAGGCAAGGCTCGACTTGCGCTCTCACTTCCTTCAGACGGCGGCTCGAGCAGTTGATGACGCGGGTACGGGCACGAAGTTCGGGGCAGTTCGCCGCGCCTTGTGGTGCCACGACTTCGCAAGGCACGGTCGAGCTGACGTCCGAGCCCCTGCGCTGCTGCCCCTCGCGGTGGGCACGCTCGGCGCGACCGGGCTCGGTGCCTTCGTCACTTCGGGCGAATCCGCCCATGCGGACACGCTCACCGCTCACCGGTCGTCGGTTGAGCCAGGCTCTCGCCGCAGACGTTCCGGTCTCCTCCTCGTTTCAGGAGCAGTCGTAGCCGTGATCTTGATCGGGGCAGGTGTCGGTTTCGCTGTTGACGGGCATCAGCCGAATGGCACGCCCGAAATCGCGTCAACCCCGACGGCGGCTCACCCCTCGCCCTCGCCCTCGTCGTCCGGGCGACCGACATCGCCACCGACGAACAAAGCCACCGACAGCCCGGCTCCTGCCGCCTCCCCGACCTCGGAGCCGCCTGTGGCCGGCAAGCCAGACCGGCCGCAGGGAAAGGCGTCGTCTGCCCCCACCTCCGAGCCTGTTCCGAC
>NZ_LR732968.1 GCF_902506065.1 Arthrobacter sp. 9V | reverse complement strand
GGGTGGGCCGGACGTTTCGATCGTGTAAAACCCTTCCCTGCGCGGATGCGTGAGCGATCCGTGAGCGCCTATTGTGCATTCATGAGCGATTCGGCATCATGGACGTCACATTCACGCAAGGGAGCGATGAGCATGGGCGTCGACAACGCAGGACTCCGCGTCGCGGTGATCGGGATGGGCCAGCGGTCCGCCATCGCGCGCCACGTGGCCGAGGCCACCGCCGCCGACGCGTCGCTGCAGGCCCGGGTCATGGCCGTCGCGGACGTCACGGCGGCGGGCCGCCAGCGCGGACTCGACGAGTACCCGGATGCCCTGGTGGTCGAACACCACCTGGACCTCACCGGTCACGTCGACGCCGCCATCGTCACCACGCCGGACTGGACCCACGCCGAGATCGCGATCGACCTGCTCCGCGCGGGCATCGCCGTCTACCTCGAGAAGCCGCTCGCCATCACGGTCGAGGACGCCGACGCGGTCCTGAACACCGCGGCCCGGACCGGCACCCCGCTGTACGTCGGACACAACTTCCGGCACGCCGCCGTCGTCCGCCTGATGCGCGAGATCATCGGCCGTGGCGAGATCGGCCAGGTCAAGGCCGTCTGGTGCCGGCACTTCGTCGGCAACGGCGGTGACTACTACTTCAAGGACTGGCACGCCGACCGCAGCAAGGTGAACTCGCTCCTGCTGCAGAAGGCGAGCCACGACCTCGACGTCATCCACGCGCTCGGCGGGGGTGACACCGCCCGGGTCGTCGGGATGGGCTCGCTGTCGGTCTACGGCGACGTCACCGACCGCCGCGACCGCAGCGGTGAACTGATGGGGGACTGGTTCTCCCACGACAACTGGCCGCCGCTCGCCCAGACCGGGCTGAACCCCGTCGTCGACGTCGAGGACGTCTCGATGGTGATGATGACGCTCGACAACGGCGTGCAGGCCAGCTACGAGCAGTGCCACTTCACGCCGGACTACTGGCGGAACTACACCGTCATCGGCACCGAGGGGCGCCTCGAGAACATCGGTGACACCGGTGGTGGCGTCGTGAAGGTCTGGACGCACCGCCGGGGCTGGGACACCGCGGGGGACCGCGAGTACCCGATCGACGGCGTCGAGG
>NZ_LR732969.1 GCF_902506065.1 Arthrobacter sp. 9V | reverse complement strand
CATCAGTGACGATGCAGAATCTGTGGAATCAGTGCGAGCAGATAGCCCCTGTGGAGGAAAGAAGAAGGACCCGGGCGATCGAGATCACCCGGGTCCTGCTGCGGCGAGCGTCAGTGCGCTGCTGCGTACGCTTCCTGCACCTGCGTCGAGATACGACCACGGGACGAGACTTCGTACCCGTTCTCCTTGGCCCACTCGCGGATCTTGCCGAGCTCTTCCGAGTTGCCGCGCTTCGGCGCGCTGCCCGCACTGGTGCGGCCAGCGCGGCTGGTGACCTTGCGGGCGGCGGCGATGTAGTCGGAGAACGCTTCGCGGAGCGCGTCGGCGTTGTCGTCGGTGAGGTCGATTTCGTAGTAGGCGCCGTCGAAGCCGAACGTGATGGTACGGCCCTTGCCGTCTTCGATGGTGTCGCCGGTGAGGTCGTCGACGAGGTGCGTGGTGACTTTTTGCGCCATGGGAGGTCGCCTTTCGCTCGGGGATCCTCTCCACCCTGGCATAGCTGATCCCGTAGAACGCTTCGTTCGTTCTTCTTCCGATCGGCTGGTCGGGCAGACTGAGCGGTGATGTCTGATTCGTCGCCAGCCGTATCCGGGTATGCCGCTGCTCTTGCCGAGCTGAAGCAGCAAGTGCGTGCTGCCCGGTTCACGGCGCAGCGCCGCGTGAACACGGAACTCATCCGCCTCTATTGGGGAATCGGCGCAACGATCCTGCAGCGTCAGGGCGAGGATGGATGGGGGAGCAACGTCATCGGTCGGCTCGCGACGGATCTGCGTGCTGAGTTCCCGGAGATGAAGGGCTTCTCCCCGCGGAACCTCGCCTACATGCGAGCGTTCGCGGCGGCGTGGCCGGACGAGCAGATTCTGCAACAGGCTGTTGCACAACTGCCCTGGGGGCACATCACCGTCCTCCTCGACCGGCTCGATGACCACGAGCTCCGGGACTGGTACGCCGGCCAAGCGGCCGCCCACGGGTGGTCGCGGAACGTCCTCGAGCACCAGATCCGCTCCGCAGCGCACGCCCGGCTGCAGGCGGCGCCGACGAACTTCGCTGAGGTGCTCCCGCCGGGGGACTCGGATCTGGCGCAGCAGATCACGAAGGACCCGTACGTGCTGGACTTCCTCGCGCTCGACGGTGACGCGAAGGAACGCCACCTCGAGCAGGCACTGGTCGATCGGATCATCGATACCCTCCGCGAGCTCGGGGAGGGGTTCGCGTTCGTTGGCCGGCAGGTGCACTTCGACGTCGACGGGGACGACTTTTACGTCGACTTGCTGTTCTTCCACGTCGAGCAGCTCCGGTATGTCGTGATCGAGCTCAAGACCGGAAAGTTCAGGCCGGAGTATCTCGGCCAGCTCGGCTTCTACGTCGCACTCGTCGACGACAAGCTCCGCCGACCTCAGCACGCGGACACGGTCGGCTTGCTGCTGGTCGCGGACAAGAACGACACCGTCGTCCGCTATTCACTCGCAGGCCAGCAGACGCCGATTGGTGTGGCCAGCTACGACCTCCTTCCGCCGGCGGTGCGGGCGGCTCTGCCTTCGGAAGCTGACCTGGCTTCCGCGCTCACCACGGCGCAGGACCCAGCGGACTCCTAGCGCCGGCTCGTCAGCGCCTTACGTCGCTAGGGAGACGTCCAGAAGCAGATCCGTTGTCGAGACGACGGCACTGTTCCGTGTCCGATGCTCACTCGGCGAGGGACCGCGGCGATACCGCAACCCGCTCGTCTTCGATTTCGATTCCGGTCAACGCAAGCGCGAGGCCGCGGTGAGCTCTCGTCTTCCACACAGCAATGATCGAGGCGATCGCGAGGCAGAACGCGAGGAACCCGGAAAACGGGAAGCCGAGTGCGAGCAATGTGGCCCACCCGCCGGATCCGAGTGCCCAGCGCGCCAACCGCTTCCCGACGTTCGGGACAGGCCGTGGCCTCAGACGCACGACGTGCTCGCCCAACGTGCGGCCGGACAGGAGGACGACGACGAGTTGCAGAAGAGGCGCAACGAGCGCGGACACGTCGACGAGTGCGGTGAGCTGCGGTGACTGTGGGTTCCGCCCGGCGGCTGTCCAGGCCAGCGCCGTTCCAAGGCTGATGGCAGCTGACACGAACCAGATAGCCAGGACGTCGGACAGGATGCCCGAGAACCTGCGAGCTGCTGTTACCGGTCGCGGCGCTTCAGCGTCGTCGGTGCTCGAGCTGCTGGCTCCAGCGAGGAGTCCGACGAGCGGCGCGAGGAGTGTGCCGAGCAGAGCGCCGGCGGTGTTCGCGAAGAGGTCGTCGAAGTCGAACAGGCGATACGAGCACGGGTAGAGGAACCAGTCGCCGGTGAGCTGCGTGGTCTCGATGAGCAGCGACACGACCAGCCCAGCACCGAAGCCCGCGAGGAGCCCCATGAGGAGTCGGTGTCGGGCGAGGGCGTGCTTGGCGAACGCACCCAGCGGTAGGAACAGCAGCACGTTGAAGATCACTTGCGCGGCCGCCGGGTTCGAGACAAGGGAGCGCGGGCCGCTGATGCCCCCTTCCTTGGCGATATCGGCGAGGAAGGAGAAGGGACGCAGCTGGGGCCCGGCTGATGCCTGGCACATCGTCGAGACGTCCGCGGGCAGGGGCAACAGTGTGTACGTCAGCAATGCGAGAGCGTAGACAAGCGCGCCGAACGCGACGAGGGAGCGGCGGAACCGAAGTTGGCCGTGCGTCCGGTACTCGCGTGCGATCCATGGCACGAGTGCGGCGACGCTGAGCGCGAAGCCGATAGCGAGCGCGATGACGCCGGGAAAAACTGTGCCCATACCACGTAAAATACCGGAACTATCCAATCGCGAA
>NZ_LR732966.1 GCF_902506065.1 Arthrobacter sp. 9V | reverse complement strand
TCCTTGCCCTGCAGGGAGTCCGGGAGCGTGTCCGCCTGGATGGGGAACGCCATGTCCTTGCCCTGGTCGGCGAGGACGGAGACCATCGGCGCGGGGACGCCGAGGTCGGAGAAACGGATGTCTTCGGTGGTCATGGTGACCTTTCGAGCCGGAGCGAGCCGGCTGTGGGCGCACTTGCGAGGCAGCGCGCGGGCGGGATGCGCGCCAACGGATGTTGCTGGCGCAGTCGCCGCAGCAGAGAAGCCTGGGCACCTTCGTGAGGTGCTCGATCATCGACCGGAGTCCGGAGACAGGTGGTCGGGAGTTCGGGGCGTCCGTACGACGCACGAGGCGATCGGCGCCTCGAGTACGACCAGCATAGCGTGCACATGCCCGGATCAGCGAGGGCCGGGTGGTTCGCCCCGCGCATGCGAGGATTCCGGGGTGCGCATGCGAACCGTCCTGTTGACCACCGCGATGGCCCTGGTGTCCGTCCTCGGCACCGCCGGCTGCGCCGAGGCCGCGACGACCAGCGCGGCCGCCAGCTACCGGAACCTGCCGACCTCGGGCCGTGTGGACTACCAGCTCGGCGGCGGCTACACCCCGCCGTCCGGTGTCACGATCGTCGAGCGCGACAGCACCGACCGCCCGGCGAAGGGCAAGTACAACATCTGCTACGTCAACGGGTTCCAGACGCAGCCCGAGGCCGCCCGCACCTGGAAGAAGTCCTACCCGTCGGCGATCCTCCGCGACCGCGCTGGCAAGCCGGTCTCGGACCCGGGGTGGCCCGACGAGATGCTCCTCGACACCCGGACGGCGGCCAAGCGTGCCCTGATCACGAAGGTGCTCGCGAAGACCGTTGCCCGCTGCGCTGACCGCGGGTTCGACGCGGTCGAGTTCGACAACCTCGACTCCTGGACCCGCAGTGGCAAGCGGCTCACCCGGTCCGGCAACCTGGCGCTCGCGAAGTCGCTCGTCGCCAAGGGACACCGGCACGGCCTGGCCGTCGGGCAGAAGAACACACCGCAGCTCGGGGCGTCCGGCCGGAAGCAGACCGGGTTCGACTTCGTCGTCGCCGAGGAGTGCGTGCAGTACCGGGAGTGCGCGGCGTACACGAAGGCCTACGGCGGGCGGGTCATCGACGTGGAGTACTCGGACACCCTCAAGCGCTCGTGGGGGTCGGTGTGCACGCTGAAGAGCCGTCCGGCCATGACTATCCTGCGCGACCGCGACCTGGTGACCCCGAAGGACGACGCGTACGTCTACAAGCGCTGCTGATCGCTCGGGCGTTCCTTCCCAGAACGCGTGCGATGCAAGGTGCTTTCGGGCGTACCTGGTCGAAATTTCCGACCAGGTATGCGCGATTCGACCAGGTATGCCCGATTCGACCAGGTACGCCCGATTCGACCAGGCGCGCTAGTCGTCGGAGGCGGAACCAGCAGACCTCGGCGTCGGAACGTTCACGTCGACCGGGGACACCCCGGCGGGATCGGCGGCGGCGCCACCCACGACGTCGAACGAGATCCCCAGCATCGCCGGGTCCTCGTCGAGTTCGAGCCCGTCCTGGCGGACCTGGTCCTCCGGGATCGCACGGCCACCGGACGGGTCCCACGAGTTCGCGATCGACATGCGCACGAGCATGCCCGAGCCGCTTGGCAATCGCCCAAGAATCCCCGGAGGACCCCCGGAA
>NZ_LR732967.1 GCF_902506065.1 Arthrobacter sp. 9V | reverse complement strand
CAGGTCGGCGGTGACCTGGGCCTCCAGGCCGACGATCGTGTCCTGCACCTCGGCACCGGTCCGCGCCACCACGGCGCCGCGGACCACCGCGGCGAGCAGGCCGGACGCCGGTCCGGCGGCGCTCACCCGGCCGACGGTGACGTGCAGGGCGTCGTCCGGGGCGAGGCGCCAGTCGGCGACGTCACCCCCGCCACCGTCGTGCTGGGCGACCAGGACGTCGAGGGCGTACCCCGGCACCGCGACCGGGTCCGGCACCAGCCCGTCGAGCACCCGACGGACCCGTCCCAGGTCGATGGCGACGCCGAGTTCCCGCTCGGTCCACCGGGCGAGGTCACGCAGCAGGGCGACGTCCTCGGGGGAGAACGTGCGCGGCACCGCGTCCATCAGGCACAGCGTGCCCACCCGGGTGCCGTCGATCATGGTCAGTGGTGCGCCGGCGTAGAACCGGATGCCGTGCTCCGCCACCGCGGCCGTGTCGGCGAAGCGGGCGTCGAGCGACGCATCCGGGATCACCATCGGTTCGCGGGAGAGGACGGTCGTCGCGCAGAACTGCTCGCTCGCGGGGACGCTCGACCCCTGGTGCCAGCCGAAGGTCGACTGGGTGGTGACGAGGTCGTGGTGGACGAGGTTGAGGAAGGTCAACGGGACGTCGAACGCCTCGTGGGCCATGCGGGTGATGCGGTCGAAGCGCTCCTCGGGTCCTGATCCCAAGATGGCGAGCGCCTCGATCACCGCGGTGCGGCGGTCCGCATCGGCGAGATGGTTGGTCACCCGGCCTGTCTACCCGCATCGTCCGCCAGGAACCAGTCCCTCGGGTGGGGGTCGGCGGTCAGCGCGCGGCGCTCGGAAACCGGTGCAGCCCAGGCGGCGGCGTTCGACAGCACGCGCTGGATGTCCGGGTGGTGGTACACGGGGTACTCCTGGTCGCCCGGCGAGAAGTAGAAGACCCGGCCGAGACCACGGCGGTAGGCGACGCCGGAGCGGAACACCTCGCCGCCCGCGAAGGTCGCCAGGAAGACCTCTTCGTCGGG
>NZ_LR732964.1 GCF_902506065.1 Arthrobacter sp. 9V | reverse complement strand
AGCTCGGCTCGTCCGAGGCGATCGACGAGTACTGCTCCACCACGTGGGGCGTGACGTTCCCGATGTCCGAGAAGGTCAAGGTCAACGGCAAGAGCGCCCACCCGCTCTACCAGGCCCTCAAGGAGACCCCGGACGCCGACGGCAAGGCCGGTCGGGTGAGCTGGAACTTCGAGAAGTTCCTCGTCGCCCCCGACGGCACCGTCACGCGCTTCCGCCCCACCACGAAGCCGGACGCCCCCGAGGTCGTCGCCGCCATCGAGGCGGCCCTCCCCGCCTGACGCGCCGCGTCCTGCGGGCGCGCACCGAGCACTGGCCGGGAGGCCCGGGGCACGTGAGCCGACCGGCTCACGTGCCCCGGGCCTCCCGTCTGTACGCTCGATCCCATGCCGATCCCGGAGACCGCCGTCGCGCACCCGACCCCGTTCGTGGAGATCCCACGTGCCGAGTGGTCGCAGCTCGCACCCAAGGAGCACCTGTCGCTCACCGAGACCGAGATCGTGCAGCTGCGCGGACTCGGCGACCGGTTGGACATGCAGGAGGTGCAGGAGGTCTACCTGCCCCTGTCCCGCCTGCTCACGCTCTACGCGGCCGGCGCACGGAACTTGCACGCCGAGACGAGCCGGTTCCTGGGTGAGCGCGCCGGACGCACGCCGTTCGTCATCGGCGTCGCGGGTTCCGTCGCCGTCGGCAAGTCCACCGTCGCCCGTCTGCTGCGGGAGCTGACGAAGCGCTGGCCGGACACCCCTCGCGTGGAGCTCGTGACGACCGACGGCTTCCTGTACCCGAACGCCGAGCTGGAGCGCCGCGGGATCATGGACCGCAAGGGCTTCCCGGAGTCGTACGACCGCCGCTCCCTGCTGCGCTTCGTGAGCCAGGTGAAGAGCGGGGCAACCGAGGTCCGGGCGCCGTACTACTCGCACCTGGTCTACGACATCGTGCCCGATGCCGAGATCGTCGTCCGGCAGCCCGACGTGCTCATCGTCGAGGGTCTCAACGTGCTGGCGCCCCCGGTGCACGGGCGGCTCGCGCTGTCCGACCTGTTCGACTTCACGATCTACGTGGACGCGAAGACCAAGGACATCGAGTCCTGGTACGTCGACCGGTTCCTCGCCCTGCAGGAAGAGGCGTTCTCGAGCCCCGACTCGTTCTTCCACCGGTTCGCCTCGCTCTCGCGTGAGGACGCGGTGCGGACGGCGACCGAGGTCTGGCGGGCGATCAACGAGCCGAACCTGCTCGAGAACGTGCTGCCCACGCGCTCCCGCGCCACCCTGGTGCTGAAGAAGGGCGCGAACCACAAGGTGAACTCGGTCCTGCTCCGCAAGATCTGAACGGGAGCGGGCAGCAAAACACCGGTGTTCGCGAGCTGAACCGCGTCCTGCGCGTGTTCAACCGGCGAACACCGGTGTCTTGCGGAGGGGAACCCTACGCGGCGTCGAGCGCCAGGCGGTCCTGCACGACGGCGGCGAGCTCCTCGGCGATGCGCTGGGCGTCGTCCTGCGACGCAGCCTCGACCATGACCCGCACGACCGGCTCGGTGCCGGAGGGTCGGAGCAGCACGCGACCGGTGTCGCCGAGTGCCGCGGACGCCGCAGTCACGGCGTCCTGCACGCCCTGGTCGGCGAGCCCGTGACGATCGACGCCGCGGACGTTGAGCAGCACCTGCGGGAACACCGTCATGCACGAGGCGAGCTCCTGCAGGGTCTTGCCCGTCCGCGCCATCTCGGCGACCAGGTGGAGCCCGGTGAGGATGCCGTCGCCCGTGGTGGCGAACTCGTTGAAGATGATGTGGCCGGACTGCTCGCCACCGATGGAGTAGTCGCCCTCGGTCATCTTCTCGAGCACGTAGCGGTCGCCGACACCGGCCTCGATCACGGTGATGCCCGCGTCGGCCATGGCCCGCTTGAGCCCGAGGTTCGACATGACCGTCGCGACGAGGGTGTCGTCCTTCAGGCGTCCGCGCTCCTGCAACGACAACGCCAGGATCGCCATGATCTGGTCGCCGTCGATCGCGTTGCCCGCGGCGTCG
>NZ_LR733021.1 GCF_902506065.1 Arthrobacter sp. 9V | reverse complement strand
GGATCAGGGCGAGTGCGACGGAGTGCATGGTTCTTCCGGTCGTGGAGGCGGGGGTCACGGGGAGGACACCCGCGGGACGAGGGTACCGCCCGGGAGTGGCCGGGCCATCCCTCGCGGGAATGACCTGCTCGAGGCGTGCGGATGACCGCAACCGTGTGGCAGGGGGGACTCGGTGCGGAAGGAGGGACTCGAACCCTCACGCCTGGGGCACAGGAACCTAAATCCTGCGTGTCTACCGATTCCACCACTCCCGCGAGCAGCGGCAGTCTACCGACCGCGGGGTGCGCGGCGGACGTGCACCGGGCCTCCAGGCCGTGGGGTGGTCACGCCGCACCCCGTCGGCGTCGCGCCCGCAGGACGGGTCGTAGGTCCACAGCGATCGCCACCAGGAGCGCGACTGCGCCGACGATCACGGCGACCCGTGTGGAGGCGGGGTCGACGGGCGCGTCACCGGTCAGGGCGAGGAGCGTCGCGACGAGCCAGATCGCGGGGATCGGCCAGAGGCGGGTCGGGGAACCGGTGACCAGCGCGCCGAGGACGCCGGCGACGAGCAGCGGGACCCAGCGGCCACCGGGCTCCGAGCGGGCGGCGAGGTGCGCCGCGGCGGCGACCAGCAGCATCACCGCGACGGCCAGCAGCCGCGCCGCCGAGGGCATGCTGCGGACGCTGGCACGGAATCGTCGGAACACGGCCCGATGCTACCGAGCCGTGTTCCGGGGGAGCCTGATCAGGTCAGCGCTCAGAGCGGCTTCGTGCCGAGGTCGTTGCCGAGGTCGGCGCGGTCCTCGTCCTGCTCGTTCTCGTGCTCCCACAGGTCGGGCGAGCCCTCGCGCGGGGAGCCGCCGGTGGGACCGTCGTCGGAGCCGTCACCGGGCTGCGGTTCCACCGTCTCACCGGCGACCGCGTCGTTCGTGACGGTCTCGAGCGACTCCTCGGCCTCGTCCACCTCGTACGGGCCGACGTGCTCACGGTCGATGTCGTCGTCGCGACGCTGCTGGGAGTCGAAGT
>NZ_LR732965.1 GCF_902506065.1 Arthrobacter sp. 9V | reverse complement strand
GTGTCGGCATCGTCGGCACGCATCTGCAGCTGCCCCGACCCCTTCGGGTCAGCGACCGTGACCATCATCGTCACGGCGCCGATCCCCGACGACGGGAGCCCGGCGGCTCCGGCGATCTTCACCGTGCGGAACGTCCCTGCCGACGTCGCACCTTCCAGCACGCGGGCGTTCGAAGGCATCGGCACGTACTGCCCGCCCGTCCCGGTCACCACAGCCTGTGCCGGTGTCGGCTGCGACACCACCACCAACAACGAACCCAGCAGGGCGACCAACGCCACCACCGCCAGCATCACTCCACGAACACGACCGGACCACGACGCAGCGAACACGCTCAAGAAACCCCTCTTGCGGCTGCTGCAGCTCACCAGTCCCTGCGACGGTGCTGTGCAGCCACACAGCACGTTACGGAGCTTCGCTCACGCATGCTCCGCCACATCGGGGGGTCGATAGTTGCATGATGGAACCGATAAGACCGGCCCAGAAACACCGGGGTTCCGCGCCCCCAAGGCGCCGGACTCGGAACGGTGATCTTCACGGGTACTGCAACGATCCGCGCGATCCGGACACCGGACGCGGGCTGCAGCCTCCCGAGCTGTCGGAGCAGGACGGTAACGTGCCGCCATGCACTGGGGGGACACCGGACTCGATGACGACCAGATCGCGTTCGTGCAGCAGACGCTCCCCGATGCCGTCGTCGTGGCCGATGACTCGTGGGGGCTCCTCGACACCAGGGTCCTGCACATCCGCGCTGGCGACGACGGCTTCACCGTGAAGGCCTCCGGCCCGACCAACACCCACTTCCCCCGCGAGCTCGAAGCGCACCGCACCGCCACCGCCGCGCTCCGAGCGAGCGGGGACACCGGTGCCCTCGTCGCGGCGAACGAGGAGCACCGCGTCCTCGTGCTCGAACGCGTCCCCGGGCACCTCGCCCTCGGGACCCCGGACGAGCACGATCCAGACGTCCACCGTCAGGCCGGCGCAGTGCTCCGACGACTGCACGACCAGGACACCCGCCATGACCCGACGTTCCTGCAGCACGAGCAGGCGAAGGCACTGGCCGCCCTCGACGCACCGCACCGGATCCCGGACGAGGTGGTCGCCCGCGCACGAGCGGCCCTGCGCGCACTCCCGACCGACCGCACGACGCAGTCCCTCGTCCCGACCCACGGCGACTTCCACCCGCGCAACTGGATCGTGGACAACGACGCCCGCGACGCCCGCGACGACCACCACCGCAGGCTCCGCGTCATCGACTTCGGCCGGTTCGGCTGGCGCCCCGCGTCCTTCGACCTCACCCGCCTCGCGGTGCTGCACTGGCAGCACGATCCCAGGCTCGAAGCGGCGTTCTTCGACGGGTACGGCGACGATCCGCGCACTCCGGACGCGTGGCGCTGGCTCCAACTCCGCGAAGCAGTGGGGACGGCGACCTGGGCCTACGCGGTCGGCGACGAGGGCTTCGAAGCCCAGGGCCACGACATGCTCCAGGGTGCCCTCGCCGCGTTCTGACCCGTCAGACCGGAACGCAGCTCACGGCACCCGCACGAAC
>NZ_LR733022.1 GCF_902506065.1 Arthrobacter sp. 9V | reverse complement strand
CGGGTACCCCGCGAGGATGCCGACCTGCATGGCGTCCTGGATACCGGCGTCGACCGACGGGATGTACTCGCGCGGGACACGGCCACCGGAGGTCGCGTTGACGAACTCGTAGACCTTCTCGCTCGTGACCTCCATCGGCTCGAGCGCGATCTGCACCTTCGCGAACTGACCGGAGCCACCGGTCTGCTTCGTGTGGGTGTAGTCGTAGCGCTCGACGATCTTGGTGAGCGTCTCGCGGTAGGCCACCTGGGGCTTGCCGACGCTCGCCTCGACGTGGAACTCGCGCTTCATGCGGTCGACGAGGATGTCGAGGTGGAGCTCGCCCATGCCCTTGATCGTCGTCTGACCGGTCTCGGCGTTGAGCTCGACGCGGAACGTCGGGTCCTCTTCGGCGAGCTTCTGGATGGCCGTGGAGAGCTTCTCCTGGTCAGCCTTCGTGTTCGGCTCGATGGCGACCTCGATGACCGGCTCCGGGAACGTCATCGACTCGAGGACGACCTGGTTGGTCGGGTCGCACAGGGTGTCACCGGTGGTGGTGTCCTTGATGCCGATGACCGCGTAGATGTGGCCAGCGGTCACGTTGGCGACCGGGTTCTCCTTGTTGGAGTGCATCTGGAAGATCTTGCCGATGCGCTCCTTCTTGCCCTTGGTCGAGTTGATGACCTGGGCACCGAACTCGATCGAGCCGGAGTAGACGCGCACGTAGGTCAGACGACCGAAGAAGGGGTGCACCGCGACCTTGAACGCGAGCGCCGAGAACGGCTCGGTCGCGTCGGGCTTGCGGATGATCTCCTTCTCCTCGTCCTTGACGTCGTGGCCGATCATCGGCGGCACGTCGAGCGGGGACGGGAGGTAGTCGATGACGGCGTCGAGCATCGGCTGGACACCACGGTTCTTGAACGCGGAACCGCAGAGGACCGGGTAGAGCGTGCTGCTCACCGTGAGGGCACGGATCGCTGCCTTGATCTCGGCGACCGAGAAGTCGGTGTCGCCCTCGAGGTAGCGCTCCATGAGGACGTCGTCCGCCTCGGCCACGCGCTCGATGAGCTTCTCGCGGTACTCGGCGGCACGGTCCTGCAGGTCGGCCGGGATCTCTTCGATCTCGTACTTCGCGCCCATCGCGACGTCACCCTTGGCGTCGCCGCGCCAGGTGAGTGCACGCATCTGGACGAGGTCGACGACGCCTTCGAACGAGCTCTCGGAACCGATCGGCAGCTGGAGCACGAGGGGCTCCGCGCCGAGGCGGTTCACGATGGTGTCGACGGTGTAGTAGAAGTCGGCGCCCAGCTTGTCCATCTTGTTGACGAAGCAGATGCGCGGGACTTCGTACTTGTCGGCCTGACGCCAGACGGTCTCGGACTGGGGCTCGACGCCCTCTTTCCCGTCGAACACGGCGACGGCACCGT
>NZ_LR732962.1 GCF_902506065.1 Arthrobacter sp. 9V | reverse complement strand
CGCGTCATGCTGGCCGTCTGCGCGCTCCCCGCGATCGCCCTCTTCGTCGGCATGCTCCGGGTGCCGGAGTCGCCGCGCTGGCTCGCGTCGAAGAACCGTTACGACGAAGCACTCTCCGTCCTCGAGCAGGTGCGGACCACCGACCGTGCCCGTGCCGAGCTCGACGACATCAAGCGGAGCAACGACATCGAGGCGAAGGTCGAGCGCGTCAGCGGGTGGCAGACGCTGCGCGGGAACAAGTGGCTCATCCGCATCGTGCTCATCGGCGCCGGACTCGGCGTCGCGCAGCAGCTCACCGGCATCAACTCGATCATGTACTACGGCCAGACCGTGCTCATCGAGTCCGGGTTCCAGGCATCGGCAGCCCTCATCGCGAACATCGCACCCGGTGTGATCGCCGTGGTCGGTGGCGTCATCGCCCTGTACAACATGGAGAAGATCAACCGCCGGACGACGCTGATCCTCGGGTTCACGCTGACGACGACCTGCCACTTCCTGATCGGCATCGCGTCGGTCGCACTGCCCGAGGGCAACCCCGCTCGTCCGTGGGTGATCCTGTTCCTGGTCGTCGCGTTCGTCGGCTCGATGCAGACCTTCCTCAACATCGCCGTGTGGGTCGTCCTGTCCGAGATCTTCCCGACCCAGATCCGCGCGCTCGGCATGGGCATCTCGGTGTTCTGCCTCTGGATCGCGAACGCGTTCCTCGGGCTGTACTTCCCGACCATCGTCGCCGCGACCGGCATCACCGGGACGTTCTTCGGCTTCGGGATCGTCGGGCTCCTCGCCCTGCTCTTCATCTGGAAGTTCGTGCCGGAGAGCCGCGGCCGCACCCTGGAAGAGGTCGAAGAGGGCGTCACCACCGGCAACATCTTCACCGTCCCCGTGAAGGCGTCGCGCCGCTAGGCCGCACCACGCTGCAACGAGTGCGCAGAAGACGTCGGGTCGCCCCAGGGCACCCGGCGTCTTCTGCTCATTCGGTGTGTGACGAAGCACGCAGACGGACGGGAGGCCCGGTGCCAGCTGGCACCGGGCCTCCCGTCCTGTGGTCGCGTTACGGGCGCAGG
>NZ_LR733023.1 GCF_902506065.1 Arthrobacter sp. 9V | reverse complement strand
TCGTTGAGGGTCGCGGCCTCGCCCACGACGGGCAGGCCGGGCTCGACGCCGTCGGGGATGCGGTCGAGGCGCTCGAGCTGGCGGCGCGACGGCCACCCGATCGGCCGCTGGCGGTGGTCGACGACGACGGCGTGCTGGTGCCCACCGGCCTCGTGCATCCGCTGCAGCACGGCCTTGACCTCTTCGCCGGGCGAGCACGTCACGGCCGACTCGACCTCGACGTCGCGCACGCGGTTCAGCGTGAGCTGCTTCAGACCGGCGCCGGAGCCGATGAAGTTCTCGACGAACTCGTTCGCCGGCTCCGCCAGGATCCGCTCCGGGGTGTCGTACTGCACGATGTGCGCACCCTCGGTGAAGATGACGATCCAGTCGCCGAGCTTCACGGCCTCGTCGAAGTCGTGCGTGACGATGACGATCGTCTTGTGCAGTTCCTCCTGGATACGCAGGAGCTCGTCCTGCAGGCGCTGGCGGGTGATCGGGTCGACCGCGCCGAACGGCTCGTCCATGAGCAGGACGGGCGGGTCCGCGGCGAGCGCACGGGCCACGCCGACGCGCTGCTGCTGGCCGCCGGAGAGTTCGCGGGGGAACCGGTCCCGGTAGGTGTCGGGGTCGAGCGAGACCAGGTCGAGCAGCTCGTCGACGCGCGCCGCGATCTTCTCCTTCGACCAGCCGAGCATCTTCGGCACGATCGCGATGTTCGCCGCGACGGTCATGTGCGGGAAGAGACCGCCGGCCTGGATCACGTAGCCCATGCGGCGGCGGAGTTCGTCGCCGTCGATGCCGGTGACGTCGTCGTCGCCGACGACGATCCGGCCCTGGGTGGGCTCGATCAGGCGGTTGATCATCTTCAGCGTCGTCGTCTTGCCGCAGCCGGACGGGCCGACGAGCATGACGATCTTGCCAGCCGGGATCTCGAGCGTGATGCCGTCGACGGCGGGCTTCGACTGCCCGGGGTACCGCTTGGTGACCTCGTCGAGCAGGATGCTGCGCCCGGTGACGTCCCCGTCGGGCGCGGTGGTGGTGGCGGAGTCAGTGCTGGACACGGATACCTCTCGAGATGGTCAGGCGGCCGAGGCCGATGAGGAGCAGGTCGAGGACGAGGGCGAGCAGGACGACGCCGACCACCCCGACCACGACGGAGGACAGGGCGTTGGCGCCGCCGAGGCGGGACAGCACGGAGAAGATGAAGCCGCCGAGTCCGGGGCCGAGCGCGTAGGCGGCGATGGCGGCGATGCCCATCACCATCTGTGCGGAGACGCGGACGCCGCTCAGGA
>NZ_LR732963.1 GCF_902506065.1 Arthrobacter sp. 9V | reverse complement strand
GAACAGCGGCATGATCGTGCGTCCGCCGGCCTTCTCGGCGGCGGCGCCGGAGACGTTCATCGACACGTCGCACAGGCCGTTGCCGAAGCCGAACGCGATGAGCGCGATCCAGATGGCGGCGAAGCCCCACCCGAGCGTGACCGCGACCCCGGCGAAGACCATGCCGAGCGCCAGGCATGCCGCAGCCACCTGCACGCCCCGCCTCGCACCGAGCTTCGCGACGATGTGTCCGGCGAACGTCAGCCCACCGATGGAGCCGACCGCCATGCCGAGCACGAGCAGGCCCATCTCGAACGTGCTCGCCCCGAGGGAGTCGCGGACGCTCGGGATCCGGCCCAGCCACGTCGCGATGTCGAGCCCGGACAGGGTGAACACCACGAACACCGCGATGATCCAGGCCTTGGTGGTCGGGACGGTGCGGGTGGACGGCGTCGTCATGGTGGTTCCCATCGTGCTGCGACGCGCTCGGTGCTGCGCGTTCTGGTGCTGGTGTTGCGGTTGTCGAATCGATTCGACTGCTCGTTCCGGCTACGCTAACGGGCGATGGACGAACCGGCAACAGGACCCGGCGCGTCGCCTTCCCGCGGCGGCGCCACCCGTCCGTCACGCCCGACGCTCGCCGCGGTCGCCCGTGCCGCCGGTGTCGCGCCGTCGACGGCATCGCTCGCGTTCAGCGGTCTCGGCCCGGTTTCCGAGGACGCCAAGGCCCGCGTGCTCGCCGCCGCCGCCGACCTCGGTTACGGCGGCCCCGACCCCCGTGCTCGTTCCCTGCGCCGAGGGCGCTCCGGCGTCATCGGCGTCGTGATGGACGAGCGCCTGAGCGATGCCTTCCGTGACCCGGTGAACGTCCTGACGCTCGACGGCATCGCCGAGGTAGCGGGCGCCGCGGGGGTGTCCCTGCTGCTCGTCCGGAGTCCGCTCGACGACGAGCAGGGCGCCGGCCCGCTGGTCGATGCCCCGATGGACGCCGTCGTGCTCGTCGGGTGCAACGTGCGGATCGACCCCGCCGTCGCCGTGCTGCGCCGTCGGCAGATCCCGGTCGTCGCGATCGAGGCGGCCGAGATCGAGGGCGCTGTCCCCGTCCAGCTCGACAACCGGGAGGCCTCACGCCGTGCTGCGGAGTACCTGCAGGGGCTCGGCCACCGGGACGTGACCGTCGTGACCCTGCCCCTCGATGCCGCACGTCGCCGTGGCCCGATCGACGCACCTCGGCAGGCCGAGGGCATCGCCTTCACCACGCTCGAACGCCTGCGTGGTGTGCGCCAGGTCTACCCGGAGGCCGTCGCGATCGAGAC
>NZ_LR733024.1 GCF_902506065.1 Arthrobacter sp. 9V | reverse complement strand
CGACCGGAGCCCTGACGGACGAGCCCGGGGTCACCGGCGAGATCGTCGTCGCGGCACCGCACGTGCGCGACCACTACGACCGGCTCTGGCGCACCGACCGGGTCTCGCGGCTCGGGGTCGACGACCCGCGCGGACACCGCACCGGGGACGTCGGACACCTCGACTCCGCGGGACGGGTCTGGGTCGAAGGCCGGCTGCAGCACGTGCTCACCACGCCCGACGGGGTCGTCACACCGGTCGGGCCGGAGCAGCGGATCGAGGGCGTCGACGGTGTCGGACGTGCCGGGGTGGCGGGCATCGGTCCGACCGGCACGCAGCAGGTGGTGGCCGTCGTCGAGACCGAACCCGCCGTGCGCCGGCCGGGTCTGGCGTCGCCGCAGCTCGCCGCCGCGGTCCGCGCCGCCGCCGGGGTCCGGCTCGCCGCGGTGCTCGTCGTGCCCGTGCTGCCGACCGACATCCGGCACAACTCCAAGGTCGACCGCACCCGGCTGTCGCGCTGGGCCGGCTCGGTGCTGTCCGGCGGACGGATGGTCCGGCCGTGAAGGTCCTGGTCACCGGGGCCAGCGGGTTCCTCGGGCAGGCCACCGCCGCGGCCGTGCGGGACGCCGGGCACGAGGTCCGCACCTTCCAGCGCCGTCCCTCGGGCGTCGCCGGCGTGCAGGACGTCGCCGGCACGATGACCGACGACGCTGCGCTCGCCCGCGCGGTCGACGGGGTCGAAGCCGTCGTGCACCTGGCCGCCAAGGTGTCGCTCGCCGGGGACCCCGCCGACTTCGCCCGGGTCAACGTCGACGGGACGCGATCGCTGCTGCGAGCCGCCCGTGCCGCCGGGGTCGCGCGCTTCGTCTTCGTGTCGTCGCCGTCGGTCGCGCACACCGGGTCGTCGCTCGTCGGGGCCGACGCCGGACCTGCCGAACCGTCCCGTGCCCGTGGCGACTACGCCCGCACCAAGGCCGCGGCGGAGCTGCTGGCACTCGACGCCGACGCCCCGGACTTCGCCGTCGTGGCGGCCCGGTCGCACC
>NZ_LR733025.1 GCF_902506065.1 Arthrobacter sp. 9V | reverse complement strand
CACCTCGACGTGCGGGTACCGCTCCAGGATCCCGGGGATGCCGCCGACGTGGTCGACGTGTCCGTGCGTGACGTAGACGCGTCGGAGGTCGGCGGGGTCGTGTCCGGCGGCGCGCACGGTGTCGAGCACCAGGTCCGTGTCGGCCGGGTACCCCGCGTCGATGAGCGCGACGCCGTCCTCCTCCGCCAGCACCACCCAGTTGGACACGGGGCCCTCGACGAAGACGACTCCGGGGGCGACGGACACGACGGAACGGGGTTCGCGCGGGCTCATCCCTCGACGGTACCGTCCGCCGAGCGTCGGGCCCGGGTCTGCTCCGCCCGCTCCGCGAGCGCAGCGTCCGCCGGGTAGCCCACCTCGGTCAGGGTCAGTCCCTTCGCGGGCGCCGTCTTGAACGCGCTGGTGCGTTCCTCGGCGACGCGCAGTTCCTCGAGGCGGTCCGGGCCGAAGCGGCCCTCGCCGACGGCGATGGTCGCGCCGACCATGGCCCGCACCATCGAGTGGCAGAAGGCGTCGGCCTGGAGGCGCGCCACCAGCACGCCGTCCGGCTCGCGGTCCCAGCGGAACTGCTGCAACGTCCGGATGGTGGTCGCCCCCTCGCGCGGCTTGCAGAACGTCGCGAAGTCGTGCAGCCCGAGCAGCGTCAGCGCACCGCGCTCCATCGCTGCCGGGTCGAGCCGCGCCGCGTGCCAGAGCGTGTGCCCCCGCCGACGTGGATCGCGCGGGGCGTCGGCGTCCGCGATCCGGTACTCGTACCGGCGCCAGAGTGGCGAGAACCGGGCGTCGAACCCGGCGGGCGCCACCGAGGCCCCGGTGACGACGACGTCCCCCTCGGGTGCCGCGATGCCGTTCACCCGCTTGCGCAACCCGTCGAGGGGTGAGCGGCCCGACCCACGCTTCCCGGTGAGTGCTGCCCACTGCCCTGCCGACAGGTCCAGGTGCGCGACCTGCCCGGTGGCGTGCACGCCGGCGTCGGTGCGTCCGGCGACGGTGAGCAGCGGCGGTTCGCCCCAGCGGGTGAAGACGGTGGCGAGGGCGGCTTCGAGGGCACCCTGCACGGTCCGGAGCCCGGGCTGCCGTGCCCACCCGGAGAACGCGGCCCCGTCGTAGGCGATGTCGAGCCGCAGCCGCACGTCGGCGGTGCTGTCGGAATCCTGCAACCCGGCCGTCTCGTCCACGTGACCACCGTAGCGGGGGTGGTCCGTGCCTCCCGGCAGGTGCCCCGTCCACCGGGTCGTGGCTGCCTGCACCCGTTCAGCCGCGCGGCCGACCGAACGCTGACGGGCCCGTGCGGGTGTCGAGGTCGTCGGTGGCGCGTCGCTCGGACTCGACGATCCCACGCAGGGCGACGAGCGCGGCCGACGTGACGGCGACGTGGGAGGGGTTCTCGCGCGAGGCGTCGAGCGCTTGCTCGAGGTCGGCGATCGCCGCCTCGGCCTGGTCCTCCGGGGAGTCGCCGCGGATCGTGCTGGCGATCTTCCGGACCGCCTCGGCGATGGGCGTGGCGAAGGCGGGGTCCGGCCGCCCGACGCCCTCGGACACCGGGCCGGAACGTGCCACGAGCTCGGTGAGGTCCGTCGTGTACCAGGCGACCCGTTCCAGCGCGCGGAAGCGTCCACCGTCCTTCTGGAGCCGCGCGCGGGATCCGCGCAGGGCACCGCGGGGGTTGAGCCGTCGGCTCTCGTGCGCGATCGCCACGCGCGATCGCACGTCGGCGATGGCGCGGTCCAGGCGGTCCTGCTGGTGGTCCCACGCCTTCTCGTCGCGCTTGCCCTCCTCGAGCACGGCAGCCAGGCCGTCGAGGTGGTCGGCGAGCACGCCGTTCACCGCGTCGATGCGGTGTTCGGCGTCCCAGAAGTGCAGCGGCGGGAACACCAGGAAGTTGACGAGCAGCCCGACGACCACGCCCACGGCCATCTGCACCAGGTACCCGAGCGAGTAGCCCTCGGCGTGCGCGCCGCCGACGAGCAGCACGAAGAGCGCCGCGGTGGACACCCACGAGCTGCCCTCGCCCAGCACGCGGAACCCACCGACGAGCACACCGACGCCGAC
>NZ_LR732961.1 GCF_902506065.1 Arthrobacter sp. 9V | reverse complement strand
CTGACCCTGCCCCGCTACGTCGCCGTGACGCGTCCGGGTTCGCGGCAGCAGGTCATCGAGCTCGAGCGCGACCTGGTCGAGCACGTGCGCGAGGCCCTGCCGTTCCCCCGCGGCGCCTCGATCCGGGTGCGGTACGGCGACGCCCGCGAGGTCCTCGGCAAGCTGCCCGCCGGCCTGCGCGGCACGGTGGACCTGGCGGTGGTGGACGTGTTCGGCGGTTCGCAGATCCCCGCCCACGTGACGAGCGTCGAGTTCTACCGCGAGGTCGCCGCGTTCCTGTCGCCGACGGGCATCGTCGCGGTGAACGTGGCCGACGGCGCCGGGCTGGCCTTCGCCCGCGGACAGGCGTCGACCCTGCAGTCGGTGCTGCCCTCGGTCGCCGCGGTCGCGGACACCGGGATGCTCAAGGGCCGACGGTTCGGCAACATCGTGCTGCTCGGCTCGCCGACCGACCTGCCGGTGGCGGACATGCCCAGGCGGTACTCGTCGGACCCGATGCCGGCGAAGGTCGTGCACGGAGCGGAGCTCCGCTCGTTCATCGCCGGAGCGCCGATCGTCACCGACCAGACGGCGGTCGCGTCCCCCGAGCCGAACCGGAGCGTGTTCGGGGGCTGACGCCCGCGCGGGGCCTCGCCGGGGACGGACTTCGGGCGTTCGGCCGGTCCGGCTGTCAGGATGGTCTGAACGACCGCGCAGGTGCGCGACCGAGCGATGGGAACCCTGATGACGAACGACGACCGGAACGACCAGGACCGGACGGGCGACGGCCAGGCGCCGAGCTGGGGCGAAGCCCCGCAGCAGCGGCCCGACGCCGACGCCCCGCGGTACGGCGAGCGGGTGGACCCGACGCCGACCTCGACCCCGCAGTACGGCGAGCAGTACGGGCAGGGCCAGCAGCAGTACGGCCAGCCGAACGGCGAGCAGCAGGGTCAGTACGGGCAGCAGCAGTACGACCAGCCGTCGAGCACGCCGAGCTGGAACGACCAGCAGCGTCACGAGCAGGGCCACGACCAGCAGCCGTACGCCGCCGCGCCGTCGCACTCCGGTGCCC
>NZ_LR733026.1 GCF_902506065.1 Arthrobacter sp. 9V | reverse complement strand
GCTCAAGCGTGCGACGCTCCTCATCGAGGACAACCAGCACGTCGAGCTCGGCGAGCAGTTCATCGCCGGCACCGTCGACCCGAAGGAAGTCCTCCGGGTCAAGGGTGTCCGAGAGGTCCAGAAGCACCTGGTCAACGGTGTGCAGGACGTCTACGGCTCGCAGGGTGTGCCGATCCACGACAAGCACATCGAGGTCATCGTCCGCCAGATGCTCCGCAAGGTCACCGTCGTCGACCACGGCGACACCGACCTGCTGCCGGGTGAGCTCGTCGACCGGTCGCGCTACAACGCGCTGAACCGTGCGGCGCTGCAGGAGGGTCGCAAGACCGCCTCGGCTCGCCAGGAGGTCATGGGCATCACGAAGGCGTCCCTCGCGACCGAGTCGTGGCTGTCCGCCGCTTCCTTCCAGGAGACCACCCGCGTGCTCACGCAGGCGGCCATGGAGGGCAAGCAGGACCACCTCGTCGGCCTCAAGGAGAACGTCATCATCGGTAAGCTCATCCCTGCCGGGACGGGCCTCAGCCGGTACCGTGACGTGGACGTGAACGCGACCGAAGAGGCGAAGGCGGAGCGGTACCCCAACCGCATCTTCGCTGACGACTCGTCGTTCTCGGACGCCGACCTGAGCTTCGTCGACTTCGACAGCTTCTCGTCGGACGACTTCACGCCGGGCACGTACAACTGAGCCTGATGTGATCCCACGAAGGCCCCGTCTCCGCAAGGAGGCGGGGCCTTCGTCGTGTCGTCACCACGTGACGGCCTGGAGGCACGGTGCCCGGCCGCCATGGGCCTCCCGTCCGCCGTGGGGTCGCGGCTAGAGCGCGCGGCCCGCGCCGTTGTCGCGGCCGGAGCCGCGACCGGTCTCGTCGACCAGCGAGAACAGGCTCAGCACGTTGCCGTCGGGGTCGCGGACGTCGAACCAGTCGACCGCGCCGTCGACGCACTCGACGGGGCCGATGTCGATGCCGAGCGCGCCGATGCGTGCGTGCTGCGCGGCGACGTCGTCGACGCCGAAGCGGACGCTGACCGGGTTCTCCTCGGCCTGTTCGTCGACGTAGAGCTGGATCCAGATGCCG
>NZ_LR732959.1 GCF_902506065.1 Arthrobacter sp. 9V | reverse complement strand
GATCAAAGCGGGCCGGGAGCACATCAATCCGTTCTCCTTCTGGTGCCACATCTGTATCCCAGCCACAGGCAACTACAGCCGCCTCCCCTGCGCCATCCTGAGCGGCCGCGATTACCTCGGACATGGTGGGGATCGGTGCAGAAGGATCCCACTCGACCCCTAGACGTCGAGTGGCGTTCGCCTGGGGATCCATGTCTACGACAAGAACGCGGCGTCCAGCCCGCGCAAGAGCAGCAGCGAGCTGACAAGTCACCTGCGTCTTGGAGACACCACCCTTGTTGTTGGCAATCGCTGTGATGTGCGTCATCAGCCCTCCGAGGTAAGCGTTTCAAGGCTTGTTTTGGTTGCAAGCCATGCGATCCAATATACACAAGTCTTGCAACAAATGCAAGGGTTGTAATACAAGCAACCCAATAAACACGTGCTTTCCCCGGGAAGGGGTAGAGCTCGGATACGCAAGTCTTGCAACGCACGCAAGGGTTGCAACCCTTGTAACACAATAAATGCTTGCGTTTACCGCTTTGATGAGCCGGGAACGCACGCTCAAGCTGCCAACTCGAAGTCCCGGAGCTGTTGGAGAAGTCCGCGTCGGACGAACCGCATGGCCTCTTGGTGGTCGGCTCGGCCGTCGCTCGAGCATGGGTATGCCGGGTATGCCTCGGGGCCGCCGTGGTCGTCGACGGATCGGAACATGACGACCTGCCTGGTAGGGGTGCGGTCGCGGCCGCGTCTGCCGGCTTTGCGGATGAGGTGGTTTTGCCACCAGGCCCAGAGGTCTCGCTCGTCGGCGTACTGCTGTTCCCGTCGCCGGAGGATCCCGTCGACGCCGAGCTGCTTGGCCACGTGTGTGCGGAAGTCCTGGAGCCGTCGGCGCCAGCCGGTGGGTGTGGCGATGGCGAGTGTCCAGCGGCGCATGCGTGCGAGGGCTGCTCGTGCGCGGCCGCGGGGGAGTCCAGCACGGTCCGCAACCACCTCGACCGCATGCTCATCAGTGGTCAGGCTCTCGTACACACGCCGGGCGGTGGGTCCCAGTCCTGCACGGGTGAAGACGTCGTGGCGTCCGGCGTCGAGTCGGTCTTCAAGAGCGTCGAGGAGGGTGACCCTCACGTCGAAGAGCTCGGCCGGGGGGCGGGCGGTCACATTGTGAAGTGGCCCGACGTGTACGGGGGGTGTGGAAAACCGGTCTGTGAGTCGCCAGACGGCTGCGTTGGGGCCGTCTGCCTGGCGCCGGCGGGTGATCCATCCGGCGGCGTGGAGGCGGCGGAGTGAGCGGTCGACGGTGCTCGAGGGGATCCCGGTGGCGATCGCCACGGACCGGAGTGCGGCCCCGACGTCGCGGGAGCCTGAGCGCAGGGAGATCCAGGCGAGGTAGGTCAGGACGGTGCTGTCGTGCAGGTCTGACTCGGTGCGGGTCCAGCGTCCGGGGGAGGCGGTGAACGCCTGCAGCATGGCCTCGACTACGTCGACGATCCCGGTCAGCTGGGTCAAGTCGCGTTGTTGGCGTTCCTCGGGCGCGTACCGGTACAGCACGGCCCGTTCCTGCGCCTTCGTCCACTGCCGTTCAAGGCGCGCTGCAGCCTCGGCCGCGGTGCGGGGCGCGCGGCCGCCGGTGGGACGGTTGCGGGTGCGGTAGTGCTCCATGCCGGGTGCGGTCTTCGCGGCGTGCTCGACGTCGGCGAGGGTCCACCCGGACACCGCGGCCGCGAGCAGGCACAAGTAGGCGGTGCGGGACGGGTCGCGGCCGCCGGCGACGGTTCCCATGTGCGCCTCACCCCACGCGGGCAGGGACCGGTGCACCC
>NZ_LR732960.1 GCF_902506065.1 Arthrobacter sp. 9V | reverse complement strand
TTGTAGGCGCCGCTGACGGTGCGGTTGAAGGCGCGGTCACTCGCGGTGAAAGCGTCGGTGAGGCGCTCGACGATCGGCTTGCCCTGCGACCCCAAGAAGCCGGTGTGCAGCCCCTTCGCCGCATCGACGGCGCTGTGCACCATGTTCGCTGGGGTCAGGTAGCGCACCTGGAGCGCCATGCGCTCGAGTCGCCGCGTCGGGTTTGACGCGAACTGCTTCACCGCCAGCGGAAGCTCCTTGAGCGCCATCACGCCGTAGCGGCCAGCTCCGCTGAGGGTCCGGGCGGCGAGCGAGCCGAGCGATCCGGTCGAGCGGGCGAGCGAGAACGCCTTGCGTGCGTCGCCGGCTGCGGACAGCAGCCGTCCGGCGGTGGTGATCCCCTTCATACCCGGGATGCAGTCGAGCAGCGCGAACGCGAGGTCCCACCCGTCGGCGGTGCCCTTGCTCATCTTGTACAGGGTGTCAGCGAGTACGAGCAGCGCTGCACCGAGCACGATCCATGCGAGCGGTCCGCCGACGATCATGACGATGATGCCGCCAACAGCGACGACGACCTTCGCAATGGAGACGATGGTCTCCCATCGTTCGGACCCGAAGATCTTGTCCCACGTGGACTGCTTCCCGAGGCCCGCGTCAGCAGCTTCACCGATCTTCGTCGCGGTCCGCTGCTCCGCGTCCTGCCAGTCACCCTTCGCATCCGCCACGAGCCGCTTCGCCGCATCGATCCGCGACTGCGCCGCCGAGATGTCCCCCTGCGCCGACGACACGGACCCCTGCGCGACGGAAGCGTTGTCGGACGCTGCCCGCAACTGCGCCGGCGACGGAACATCCACCCCGTCCGGCACCTCGGAACCGGCCGGGTACGTGTCCGCGACCTTCGACAGGTCCTTCGACGTCGACTGGTAGTGCGACAGGTTCGACTGCGCATCTGCCAACCGGTCCTGCGCCGCGGCGAGGTCCCCGGTGGCGTCCTTCGCGTCCGCCAACGCACCGTCAGCCCGGTACTGGGCGTCATCGACCGTGTCAGCCCACCCCGACAACGCCGTCGCGGCGAGTTCGTAGGAATCGACGAGCTTGGTCAGGTCCGACGGGGTGTCCTCGATCGCGTCGACGAACACGTCCGCGGCTTCACCCTCCCAGTCGGTCAGCCACCCCGAGCCCTTCACCGACTTCAGTCGGGTCGAGGCGTCATCGGCTGCGTCGGAGATGCGCTGGTACTCCCGCGCCATCATCCGCAACGTCGACGGATCAC
>NZ_LR732957.1 GCF_902506065.1 Arthrobacter sp. 9V | reverse complement strand
CCACTCGACTCCTCCGGCCACACCGACGACGAGCGGGAGAACTCGATCCGGGGCGCCCTCGAGCAGGTCCTCGGCCGCGAGGGCGCGACCAAGAGCGCCACCGAGACGCTGCGGGCCGAGCAGGACAACGCGCACTCCCTCACGACGCTGCTGCCGCAGTACGACCACGGCCGCGTCGCAGCACTCGACCCGAAGGCACTCGAGCGCGCCGAGAAGGCCGTCTGCGACGCGCTTCCCGCTGAGCTCGCCGGGAACATCATCAACGACGAAGCCTGGTCGACATTCGCCGCGCGCCTCGTCGACCACGATCTCGCCGGCACCGCACTCCACACTCGGCTGCAGGGACTTGTCCGTCCACGGGATCTCGACGAGATCTCCCCGATCCAGTCGCCGGCGCGCGTCTACTGGTACCGGCTCGGACCGGTCACCGCGATCGGCACCGACCTCGAACCCGTGCCAGGGCTGCCCAAGTGGGTGACGCCGTTCAACGACCGCATCGGCGAACCCGAGGTCCGGACCTGGCTCCACGGCCAGCAGGAGCTGATGCGCGACCGCATCACCTCCCTCGTCGACCAGGTCGTTGCCGAACCGCCGGCGTGGGCGGAACCATTCGGGCAGATCCCCGCGGACCCCGCGCAGGCGGAGCGGTGGCGGGAGAACATGGGCCGTATCGTCGCGTACCGGGAAGCGTTCGAGGTCCCCGCGAGCGAAGCCGTCCTCAGCGAGGAACCCCGCGGCTCCCACGCCGTCCAGGCATGGAAGGACGCCCGCGCAGCAGGGCTCGACATCCGTACCCAGCAGGACCGCCTGGCGCGTGAGCAGGCGTCCGCGGAAGCCCTCGAGCGCATGGGCATCGACCCGACCGCACGCACGGCCGCGACGTCGACCGCCACGCTGCCCGAGACGGCGGTCGTCGTCGACGTCGACCGGCTCCTCGAGCAGAGGCCGGCCTGGTTGGCGCAGTACGGCATGCAACCGGCCGACGGCGACGCACGCGACACCTGGCGCGAGCAGGTCGCCACCGTCGCCACGTACCGCGACGCCAACGGCATCCCCGACGAGGCCTACCGCCTTCCAGACCCGGGAATGGTCGACCGCGACAGCCGGCACGCGTTCGCGGAAGCGGACCAGGCCCACGAGGACCTCCGCCGCACCGGATGGATGCGCGATCGCGACGGCGCCGAACGGAACACCGCCGGCCCCGTTCCCGTGGCCGAGACGACTGTCGAAGCGGCCCCGCCGGCGACCGACCGCACCG
>NZ_LR732958.1 GCF_902506065.1 Arthrobacter sp. 9V | reverse complement strand
GCTCACGGATCAGGGCGTACTGGGCGTGGTTCGTGTCCTGGTACTCGTCGACCAGGATGTACCGGAAGCGCCGCTGGTACAGGGCGGCGACGTCCGGGAAGGCGCGGAACAGGAACACCGTCTGGCCGATGAGGTCGTCGAAGTCGAACGCGTTCGCCCGGCGGAGCTCGTTCGTGTAGCGCCGGAACACCTCGGTGAACATGACTTCCTGCGGGTCGTTCACGTTGATGTTGCGCGCGTAGGTGTCGATGTCCTGCAGCTCGTTCTTGAGCTTCGAGATCTTCGACGCCGCGGCACCCACGGTCAGCCCGAGGGAGTCGGCTTCGAGCTCCTTGATGATCCGCTTCAGCAGCGCCTTGGAGTCGGCGGAGTCGTAGATCGTGAACGACTGCGGGAACCCGAACCGCTCGGCTTCGCGCCGCAGGATGCGCACGCACGCCGAGTGGAAGGTGGAGATCCACATCCCCTCGGCCTCGCCGCCCACCAGGGCCCGGACACGCTCGCGCATCTCGGCGGCGGCCTTGTTCGTGAACGTGATCGCCAGGATCTGCGACGGCCAGGCTTCGCGGTTGGCGAGCAGCAGCGCGATGCGGCGGGTGAGCACGCTCGTCTTGCCGGAACCGGCACCGGCCACGATCAGCAGGGACTCGCCGCGGTACTCGACGGCTTCCTTCTGCTGGGGGTTCAGACCCGCGGTGAACGGGTCTTGGTACGCGCGGGCACCGGCGCCCGGTTCGGGCGTCGATTCGAAGGGGTCGAGCACGATCGTCATGTCCGGAACAGTCTAGGCGGGACCCCCGACAGCGGACCGGGCGAGCACCGCCAGGTCCGTGTGGTCGGCGAACACGCCGTCGAGTCCGGTGCGGATGACCGAGGTGAACCAGCGTTCCCAGTCGCCGAAGGCCGCGACGTCCCCGCCGCGACGCAACGGCGACGGCAGGAACCGGTTCTCCGGCCGGAGGGTCCACGTGTACACCGCGAGCCCGGCGGCGTGGGCACGGTCGACGATCGCGCTGCGCACCGGCGTCGGGTCGTCGAGCGCGACGCTGTCCACGCCGGCCATCAGGG
>NZ_LR732955.1 GCF_902506065.1 Arthrobacter sp. 9V | reverse complement strand
GGATGCACAGGGTTATCCACAGTGTGCACAGGCGTTAACACCATTACTCCTGGTTAACGATCAATCTCCGCGGGACAACCTTGTGGACGGCGGGATGACAAGAAATCCGGCGCTCCTCCGCCTGTGCCAGAATGGGGCGGCCGGACAGTCCAAGCCGATCGACAGGGGTTCCAGCTGTGAAGTTCGAGGTCAACCGGGACGTCTTCTCCGAAGCCGTCTCCTTCGCAGTGAAGCTCCTCCCGCAGCGCACGACCCTGCCGATCCTGTCGGGCGTCCTGATCCACGCCGACGGGGATCGCCTGACGCTCTCGTCGTTCGACTACGAGGTCTCGGCGCAGACGTCGATCTCGGCGCAGATCGACGAACCGGGCACCGTCCTGGTCTCCGGCCGGCTGCTGAACGACATCGCGAGCCGGCTGCCGAACGCCCCTGTGTCGTTCACCACCGAGGACGCGAAGATCTCGGTCACCTGCGGTTCGGCACACTTCACGCTGCTGTCCATGCCGGTCGAGGAGTACCCGACGCTGCCGGAGATCGGTCCGCAGACGGGTGTCATCCCGGGCGACGCGTTCTCCGAAGCCGTGTCCCAGGTCGCCGTCGCCGCCAGCCGTGACGACGTCACCCCGGTGATCACCGGCGTGCAGCTCGAGGTCGGCGACAACGACCTGTCCCTCATCGCGACCGACCGCTACCGTGTCGCCGTCCGCACCATCGCGTGGGACTCCGGCCGAGTCGGCTCGGACCCCCTGCACGCACTGGTCCCGGCCCGCACCCTGCAAGAGGTCGGCCGCACGTTCGGTTCGGCGTCGACGGTGTCGGTGTCGATCAGCGGCAACTCAGACCGCGAGCTCATCGCCTTCCACGCCGACGACAAGACCGTGACGTCGCTGCTCATCAAGGGCAACTACCCGCCGGTCCGCCGGCTCTTCCCCGAGACCGTCAACGACCACGCGGTGATCAACACCGCGGAGCTGGTCGAAGCGGTCCGACGGGTCTCCCT
>NZ_LR732956.1 GCF_902506065.1 Arthrobacter sp. 9V | reverse complement strand
CTGTGAGAACTCCGGCCCATGGAACCGTCTCAGATGGTGGATGGGTCCGGGAACCCGCCGATCTCAGCGGTAGCGGCGGTCCTGTTTGATGCGGCTGGTGAGCTCGGTGACCTGGTTGTAGATCGACCGACGCTCCTTCATCAGCTCGGTGATCTTCTTGTTCGCGTACATGACCGTGGTGTGGTCGCGGTTGCCGAACAGTTGCCCGATCTTGGGCAGGGACAGGCTCGTCAGCTCACGGCACAGGTACATCGCGATCTGTCGTGCCGTGGCGATCGCCTGGGAGCGGGACGAGCCGTAGAGGTCGTCGACGGAGAGCTTGAAGTACTCCGCGGTGTGGTTGATGATGTCCGTCGGCGCGACGACGTTGTCCTCGTCGAGGGTGATCAGGTCCTTGAGCACCGTCTGCACCAGCGCCATGTCGACGGCCGTCCGGTTCAGGCTCGCGAACGCGGTGACCCGGATCAGGGTGCCCTCGAGCTCGCGGATGTTGCTCGACACCTTCGACGCCATGAACTCGAGGATGTCGTCGGGCACCTGCAGATGGTCGGACTGCGCCTTCTTGCGGAGGATCGCGATGCGCGTCTCGAGGTCCGGCGGCTGGATGTCCGTGATCAGCCCCCACTCGAAGCGGGAGCGCAGCCGGTCCTCGAACCCGGAGAGCTGCTTGGGCGGCAGGTCCGAGGTGATGACCACCTGCTTGTTGTTGTTGTAGAGCGTGTTGAAGGTGTGGAAGAACTCCTCGACCGTCGCCTCCTTGTCCGCCAGGAACTGGATGTCGTCGATCAGCAGGATGTCGATGTCGCGGTAGCGCTGCTGGAACTGGTTCGACCGGTTGTTCGCGATCGAGTTGATGAAGTCGTTGGTGAACTCCTCGCTCGACACGTAGCGGACGCGGATCCCCGGGTAGAGGCTCTCGGCGTAGTGCCCGATGGCGTGGAGCAGGTGGGTCTTGCCCAGTCCGGAGTCCCCGTAGATGAAGAGCGGGTTGTAGGCCTTGGCCGGTGCCTCGGCGACGGCGACGGCTGCGGCGTGGGCGAACCGGTTCGACGAGCCGATGACGAAGTTGTCGAAGTTGTACTTCGGGTTGAGCCGCGACTCCGGGCGCCCGCTGGTGCCGGGAGAGTCGATCTGGCTCGGGACGAACGGCGCCTCGATGTACTGACGCGGCGCGGCACTCTGCTCGACGGCTTCCTGCACGGGTTCGGCGTCCTCCGGCACGCTGGGGTCCACCCGCGGCTCCGACGCCATGTCCGGGTTGACCGTGATCGCGAAGTTCGCGACCGAGTCGTCGCCGATGCGTGCGACGGCCTCGGTGATCGGGATGCGGATTCGCTGCTCGAGCATGCCGCGGGTCAGGTCGTTCGGGACCTCGAGGTACAGGGTGCCGGCGAGCACGCCCTTCGGCTCGACCAGGTTCAGGAACCCGTGGAGCTGCGGCGTGATGCGGGGGTCCTCGGCGAGGATTCGGAGTACGGATGACCAGAGGTCCTCGACGGGGTCGGCCGGCATCGTCATGTCGCGCTCGTCTCCAGGGGTCGTGTCGTGCGTTCGCTGCCGGACGAGAGTGCGTCCCGCGGGGTCGGACATGCCGTGGCGTCCTCGGCGACCGCACTCGGGACAGGGTCGTCTCCGGCGGATCGTCGGTGGCTCCGGAGAGTTCTCCGAAGCCTCGTTGCCACGGAGGTTCCCACAGGGTTGTCCACAGTGTTGTCCACGACCGCTCCGAGT
>NZ_LR732953.1 GCF_902506065.1 Arthrobacter sp. 9V | reverse complement strand
GTACATGCACTAGGGCCAGCCGCCCACGGAACGCGCGCCGACCGGGCGACGCGATCCGTGCCTCCCGTCCGACAGGCCGACAGGCCGACAGGCCGACCAGCCGACAGGCCCGACCGCCGGACGCCAGAACGACCGCACCGTGCTCGCAAAGGAGCGATCCCGTGTCACTACCCCCTGCCCCCGCGCTCGGGTCGACGAACGACCCCGGCCTGAAGTCCGCCATCGGCAAGGCGACGAAGCACCTCATGCCGATGCTCGTCATCCTGTACTTCGTCGCGTTCCTCGACCGCACGAACGTCGGCTTCGCCGAAGAGGCCCTGCGCGTCGACCGCGGTATCTCCGACGCCGCCTTCGCCCTAGGCGCCGGCATCTTCTTCATCGGCTACGCGATCTTCGAGATCCCGTCGAACCTGCTGCCCAAGCGGTTCGGTGCGCGCTTCTGGCTCGCCCGGATCGCCGTCACGTGGGGCATCGTCGCCGCACTGTTCGCCTTCACGACGAACGACACGATGTTCATCATCCTGCGGTTCATCCTGGGTGTGACCGAGGCCGGGTTGTTCCCGGGCGTGATCATGTACCTGTCCGAGTGGTTCCCGAACAAGGTGCGCGTGCGCATGTTCGCGATCTTCTACCTGGCGCAGCCGTTCTCGCAGATGATCGGCGCCCCGCTGTCCGGCGGCCTCATCAGCGTCGGTGACCAGGTCACCCCGTTCCACGGCTGGCAGGTCATGTTCGCCGGCGAGGGGATCCTCGCGGTGCTGGCCGGTGTCGCGGCCCTGGTGTTCCTGACGAACAGTCCACAGCAGGCGAAGTGGCTCGAACCGGGCGAGAAGGCGTCGCTCACCGCGGCCATGGAGCGCGAGGACACCGCTCGCACCGAGGACGGCCCGAAGGGCATCTGGCGCGCGATGGCGAGCGGGCGCGTCTGGTACTTCACGATCATCTACTTCTGCCTGCAGGTCGCCGTGTACGGCACGACGTTCTACCTGCCGCAGCAGGTGTCCTCGCTGCTCGGGCAGGACGTCGGCTGGCAGGTCGGGC
>NZ_LR732954.1 GCF_902506065.1 Arthrobacter sp. 9V | reverse complement strand
ACCGTAGACCCAGAACCGTCGACCGGGGCGGTCGACACCGGTGGTCACGCGGGCGCTGCGGTCGCGGTTCGCCAGGATCAGTCGGCTGGCGAGCGTGATCGTGCGCGCCGGGTCGGGGACCTGGCCGGCCGGACGCGTCGGCAGCACCCCGCGCAGGAAGCAGAGTTCGTTCCGGTACACGTTGCCGAGCCCGGCGAGCACCCGTTGGTCGAGCAGCGCCAACCCGACCGGCCGTTCGGGGTCCTCCGTCAGGTTGGCGAGGGCCAGGTCGGCGTCCCAGTCGGGGCCGAGCAGGTCGGGCCCCAGGTGTCCGACGACCTCGGACTCCTGGTCGCGCGGGACGACCTCGAGCACCCCGAGCGCGAAGCCGACGGTGGAGACTCCTTCGGCGTCCAGGATCGCCCGGGCTTGGTGCGCCGGACGTCGCCAGCGGTCACCGGGCGCGTAGACGTCCCACCGGCCCTCCATCTTCAGGTGCGAGTGCACGGTCAGGTCGCCGATCCGGTGCAGCAGGTGCTTGCCGCGGGGGACGACCTCGTCGACGGTGCGCCCCACCAGGTCGAGGGTGGCGAAGGCCGGGACCCGGAAGTCGCTCTTCGTCAGGACCTTGCCCGCCAGCGCGGTGTGCAGGCGGCGTGCCGCACGGTAGACGGTGTCGCCTTCAGGCACGGGGCACCTCCGGCATGTGGTCACCGCACGGCCGGGAGGCGCGGCTCGCCTCACACACGGAGCCGCAGCCCCTGCGGGGTCGCCGTGAACCCCGCCTGACGGAGCGCGCCGCCGAGCGGCGTCTCGAGCACGAAGTCCCCGTCGACCCGCTCGACCGAGAGCTTCCGCAGCCCGGTCCGGACGATCGAGGCGATCGAGGTGGCGGCAGCGGCGAGGTCGGCCGCGTCGTCGGTGAACGTGAGCACGGACTTGCCGCCCCGCTCGACGTACACGGTGAGCTTGCCGTCGACGGTCGTCACGAGGGCGCCTGCCTTGCGCCCGGGCCGGTGACCGCGGGTGGCCTTCGCACCGCTCGCAACGCCGCTCGCCGGATCGTTCGCGCCGGTGCTCGCCCCACCGGCTGCGACGGCATCGTCCGCGCCTCCGGGGTCGACGTCGCCCGTGGGCCACGGCAACGAGGCCCCGTAC
>NZ_LR733011.1 GCF_902506065.1 Arthrobacter sp. 9V | reverse complement strand
GCTCCGCTGGCCGCCAAGCAAGCAAGCTTGCCAGCAACCAAAAAACAACGGGGGAGGAAAGAAAGTAGCTGGCCGGGTCACACCGCTCCCTCACCAATCCTCTGCAAAGGACACAAAACCAATGAACGATCCCATCAACATCAGCACCCCGGCCGACATCCTGGCCTACGTCCCCCACATGCTGGGCGAGACCCCCAAGGAATCCTTTGTCCTGATCACGATGCAGGGCAACGCACTTGGCGCCACGCTGCGCCTTGATGCCCCGCTCTGCTTCGAACCCAAGGCGTTCGCCCAAACCGTCGTCAGCTACGCGACAGCCGACGAAGCGGCAACCGGGACCCTGCTGGTCATCTACACCGACGAGAACACCACGGCCGAACCCCGCCCGTTCTCCGAGCACGTTCAGGCGTTGCGTACCGAGTTGGAGACAGCGCGGATGCCCCTGAGAGACGCATGGATGGTGACCTCAGAAGTGTGGAGCAACTACTTGTGCACCGACAGCGCTTGCTGCACCGAGCGGTCACTGGACGAGATCACCAACAGCACAGGCAACGCCGCCTTCATCTACCGGGGAAGCAACGTCACCGGGTTCACCGCCCCTGAGCCGTTCACCGGCGAGGATGCAGCACGCGAGACGATCGCCGCGCACAAGCCCGACGGATGGCCCGAGGACACCGAAGCCAGCCGCATGCAATGGGCTGAACTTCTTGAAAACCCCAAAGGACTCACCCACGAGGCCGCGCTGGAACTGGCAGGAGCGTTGCAGCACCCCATCACCCGGGATTACTTGATGGCGGACATCATCACCAACGCCCCGGATCAGTTCACCTCCGTGATGCTGGGTGTGTTCGTTGCCCGTCCTGACTGGAACCGGGTGGACACGGCCCAGGAACTTGTCTTCGAGCTGATGAAAGTCACCCCCGAAGGACAACGCGCCCCGATGCTGAGCGTGATCGGCTGGACGGAATGGCTCAAAGGAAAGTCCAGCTTCGCGGGACGGTACTTCAAGCTCGCATTGGAGGACGTCGAGGGTTACCGGTTCGCTGAACTCATGACAGAGCTAGTCGGCCGCGGCTTGATGGCTGACTGCGTGCGTGATCCGAAGAAGGCCTATGCCCGCAAGATAGGCCGCTAATCGGATGAGGCCGGACCCCACACCAAGGGTCCGGCCTTACCCATCGGGATCTCGCCCAGGTGCGCGCGGCCTCCCCCGCTCCGCTCCGCCGGCCGCGATGACGCTGCCGCGGGCGTAGCCACTTTCCAGTGAAACCGCAGGAACAGCCGATACGGTGAAAGGACAAAGCAGTCCAACACCCGAAGGCAGGAAACCCTCCGTGGCCGAATTCCGCATGACCGATGCAGACACCATTACCCCCGACGCAAGCCCGGCCGAAGACGTCCTGGAATTGCGCCTACTCACAGCCGGACCCATCACCGGACCCGTCGACCGGCCCCTGGAAGACCACCGCCTAGACGAGCTGTAAAACACGGCAGCAACCGAGCTGCCACCACAAATTTCTTTTGCAGAGAAAACAGAAAGAGCCGGCACCCACGTGCCGGCTCTTTCGCCTTCCAGGCCCGCATGACCCTGATCCCTTGGGCACCAGGGAGAGGCATGCTCGCAGGGCTCGCACCCCTTTGGGCGTCCACTTCGCTTCGCTCCGTGGCCGGCTGTTGGGCCCGGTCCCGACGTCGCAGAGCTCCGCCGCGCCCGGCCCTGTTGTGTCTACGACGTTTTTTGGCTGCTGTCCTTCGGATTCTATGTGTCCGCTCCACCCCGTCTAGCCCCTCCGCAGGCTCCGGGGCCTGCGGTCCGAAAATTCTTTAGCCAGGGATCCTCGCTAGCTCGGATCCCGCAAGATTTTTCTGCCCTTGCCCAAGGGTAGACAGGCCTCCGTCGGCCACAGCTCCGCAAGCTTCGCCAGCAGCCAAAAAACAACGGGGGAGGAAAGAAAGTAGCTGGCCGGGTCACACCGCTCCCTCACCAATCCTCTGCAAAGGACACAAAACCATGAACGACCGCATTGCACGCGCCGCCCTGACTCGCCTGTTCGATTCCCAGGACTCCACTGGCCGGGCACTTGTCCACGCCTTGGGCGCCTACGCGGCCCTGAGAGTAGCAACCGGAGCCCAACCGCCCCACACCTTCCGCCACATCGGCGAAGAGGAATTGAACGAAGGGCTGCGCCGCTGGGCGCAGCGGATCCCTGACGTGGACGCAGAAAGGGATCTTGCCACCATCGAACGACTGGGCGGAGGTTTCCTTATCCCCGGTGACGAACACTGGCCCATCGGCCTCGATGATCTGCCTGATGCCCCGTATGGGCTTTGGTACGTCGGGAACATCAGCCAGGGGATCCCCGCGGTACAGCGCGCGGCAGCGTTGACCGGTTCCCGCGATTCCACCAGCTACGGCGCAGCTGTCACCGGTGAGATGGCCCATGGACTGGCCCAGCGTGGAATCTGCATTGTCTCCGGCCTGGCCTACGGCATCGACGCGCACGCCCACCGTGGCGCGCTTGCTGGCTTTACCGGCACCGGACCGGCGACCATCGCGGTTGCAGCCGGAGGCCTCGACCGGGTTTACCCGTCCGGTAACGCGGACCTCGCGGCCGCGATCAGGGCCAACGGTTTGGTCGTCTCCGAGCAGCCCCCGGGAAACGCGCCTACGCGTTACCGCTTTTTGCAGCGGAACCGCATCATTGCCGCCCTCGCCGGGGTTACCTGTGTTGTCGAAGCCCGGTGGCGTTCCGGCGCGCTGAACGCCGCGCACCACGCCGAAACCATTGCCCGGCACGTTGCGGCAGTACCCGGAAGCGTGCACAGCGCGAACTCGGCAGGCTGCCACAGGCTCCTGAAAGAAGGCACAGCTGCACTGGTTTCCGACGCCGCAGAACTGGCCGAACTACTCGCCAGCTAGACCCCCTGGTGGCCGGGACGCTCGTCCCGGCCACCACCCCATTCGTAAAGGAGACAGAATCATGACTGAAAGCCCCGAAACCCGACAGACCGCCGAAGAGATCGAATGGTTTCCCGCGCGTGACCTGGTGGACGCGATGAAAGCCGAAGGCCTGGAACTTCACGTCGAACAAACCGGCGGAGGCACCGCCACCTTTTTCCTTCAGAGCGAAGGCAACCACACCTTCACGGTTGGCCCCGGATCATTCAACTGGAAGAACCCCCCCTGGATTCCAAGTTCACCACCGCTGAGCTCTACTACGGCCCGGACCACTACGACGACGACGAACCGGTGGAGTTCTCCGCCGATGAAGAGAAAACCATTACGCCGGGAACACCGATAGCTGATATCGCTCACGAAATCGCCGTGAACTTCCGCCGATTCAACACCCGCCCGACCGACAGCGCCACGTAAGCAGGGTGGGCCGTTCGCCTTTCGTGGGCGGGCGGTCCGCCGCAAGTGGCCGGCTCGTGGGTGGTTGCCGGCGACGGACCGCCGTTCCCGCCCAAGGGCCGGCACTACTCACCTGGTGCGGGCGGCAAG
>NZ_LR732951.1 GCF_902506065.1 Arthrobacter sp. 9V | reverse complement strand
CTCCGTGGTGAAGCTCTCCGGGGTCTGGTCGAGGGAATCAGCGATCTGAGCCATGAGTTTCTCTATGTCCTTGAAGTCGTCGTGGCCGGAACTACTGTGCGACCTGGTCGAAGATGTACGCCTTGGGCTGCTGCGCGGCGTGCGGGTGCTCCGCGCCGGCGTAGACCTTCAGCTTCTTGAGCTGCTCGCGGCCGAGGGTGTTCTTCGGCAGCATGCCGCGGATCGCCTTCTCGACGGCGCGGGTGGGCTGCTTCCCGAGCATCTCCGGGTAGGAGGTCGCCGTCAGGCCGCCCGGGTACCCCGAGTGACGGTAGTAGACCTTCTTCGCGAGCTTCGAACCGGTCAGTGCGACCTTGTCGGCGTTCACGATGATGACGTAGTCACCCATGTCCATGTGCTGGGCGAAGGTGGCCTTGTGCTTGCCGCGCAGGAGCGCCGCGGCGTGGGTGGCGAGACGGCCGAGGACGACGTCGGTGGCGTCGATGACGATCCAGTCGTGCTGGACGTCTGCCGGCTTCGGTGAGAACGTGCGAGTCACAGGAGTGCTGCTTTCGTGTCGAGGTGAGGAGTCCGTGAATCCCACTCCGGTCGGGAGTTCCGCGGGCAGAAGCACGGGGAACACCTCGGTTGGAGGGCTCATCTGACTGTCCGCGCGCGGGGCGCACAGACCAAGGCGAGAGCCTAGCCGACGCGGGGTGCGTCGGTCAAACGCGGCCACCCGCGGCCTGGAGGCGCGGGGCGGCCCCGCACCGCGCCTCCCGTCCGCCGCGCGGTCGCGCCCACCGCGCATGGGTGAGCAGAAGACGTCGGGTCCGCACCGCGAACCCGACGTCTTCTGCACACTCATCGCCCCGACGTGGGGCGTGGGGACTACTCCGCCGCCGCAGCCCGACGGCGGCGACGCACGACCAGCACACCCGCACCCGCCGCGAGCAACAGGAACGCCACCAGCGCACCGGCACCCATCCCTGCGGCGCCCGTGAACGCGAGCTGCCCGTCCGCGGTGATCGTGATCGGGCTCCACCCGATCAGCGTGCCGTCCGCAGCCGTCACCGCCAACCGGTGCGCACCAGCCACCGTGTCGGCAGGGATCGTCACCCGGACCGTCCCGTCAGCAGCGACCACAGCCGTGCCGATCAGCGTCGGCTCCGAGAACAACCACACGTTCACCGTGTCACCGGCAGACGCAGTACCCACCGTCACCGTGATGGTCTCCCCCGCACGAGCCGACGCCGGCGCCGAGACCCCACCACGGTTCGCCTCCGTCAACACCGACTCCGACGGCGCCACCGGGGCGACCGGCGCAGCCGACGGACCAGGGGTCGGGACCGCGGTGGGCGTCCCACCCGGAGTCGGCGTCGTGCCGCCGGCACCCGGAGACGGGATCGGCGTCGGCGTCGGCGTCGGCTCAGTGCCCGGG
>NZ_LR733012.1 GCF_902506065.1 Arthrobacter sp. 9V | reverse complement strand
GGGCAGCTGTGTGTGACGTACTCAGGGGACCACGAAGAACGCGCACTATGACGCGAGTCTCAGACTTCTTTTTTGCCGCCGATCAAGTCGCTGCCCGGAGAGCTCCTTCGGCGTCGGCGGCAGACCAATCCCCCTGCCAGCCGCGAGCGCGTCGTGACGGCCGTGCATCGCGGCGACACCGAGGCCACTCCAGCTTCAGCTCTAGCTCGAGCTCCAGCTCCAGCTCGAGCTCCAGCTCCAGCTCTCGAACCGCATCTGCCACGCGTGCGAGCCCGCTCACCAGGCCGCCACGGGACGCGATCCGGACACGGAACACCACCAGAAGGACGACACAGAGCGAAGCTGCCTACACCTGGCGGGCTCCAGAAACGGCCGCACGTGTGCGGTAGCCGATCGGCTATAGGGCACCGAGACCAGCGCGCCTGTGTCCGTCGACGACGCTATCCACTTCGCAGTCGACCCTGTCTCCTAACCGACCTCCAGGACGCAAGAGCCGCCGAGCTCTTGCGAGACATGGCTGCAAGACGGTCAGCGCAGGGTCTGATGTGGGGGAGCGGGCCGCACCGCGAGACGTCTCGCAACCGTAGGGTCTCAAGACGTACTCC
Organism: Arthrobacter sp. 9V; assembly: GCF_902506065.1. Lineage (GTDB taxonomy): Bacteria > Actinomycetota > Actinomycetes > Actinomycetales > Micrococcaceae > Arthrobacter. The sequence goes on along the minus strand of NZ_LR733012.1, from coordinate 8,210 downwards.
CGATACTGTTCCGGGAGGGCAGCCTGCGAGCGTGCCGTCCTAGCCTGCCGATGTGCCTGAACTGATATCCGGCAGAATCCGAGCTGCCTTTCGCGACGACACTGCCTGCACCGTGGCGACGATCTGAGTTCTAGCGGCTCCGAGCCATGCACTCGCGTTCTCCGATCGGGCCTGGGTCTTACCGTTGGCGGGACAGAACCGTTGTCATCTCATCCGGCTCCGTACGAAGAGTGTGGGCATCACGCCCGGAGCCGCTACTCCCATTAACTGACTCCGGCGATCGCGCAGGTGGTGTCAGAGGGCGCCGTGAAGGTCGCAGCTGCCTTCCACAGCTCACCCTTCTCACTCGCCGCTTCGGCTCGGACTTGGCTCCAACCAACGACTGTGCCGTGAGTATCAGTGAAGAAGACAGTGATGAAGTAGCTGCCGGTCGTTTTGCCAGTGTTCTTGATCTTCCCGGATGCCTGCCATCCAGTCTTCGTGGCTGCGCACTTCTGCAGCGTTACCGAGGCTCGCTTGTTGGCGTCATTCGTGATTTCTGTCGGGACGTCGATGGCCCCGGAGACGCCGGGGGTTTGACCGAGCAGCTGCGGGCCGGCGGACCGAGTGCTGTTGGTGGTCGGCGTCGGTTGTGGCGTGTCGGGGCTGCATCCAGTCAGGGCTACGGCCGCGAGGGTTGCTGCAATGGCGACGGCGACAAGATTGGTTGTGGTGTGTTGGCGCATAAGCGTGTGCCTTTCTGACGAATGACGATGGGGCGGGCCCGGTATCCCGGTCCCGCCCCATCGTTGGTTGGTTACGCCCGTCGGCGTCGGCGGGTGATGGTGAAGAGCGCTGCCCCGCCGAGCAGCAGGATGAGTGCGATACCGATCGGCGTTTCAACGGAAGCGCCAGTGAAGGCAAGGCCAGAAGGGCCAGGCTTCAACGTCACGACCGCGGTCGACGGGTCTGACGGGATCCGGCCGCCGCCGAACGGCGGATCGCCTGCGACGACTGCGCTGTTCGAGATAGCGCCGGCGGTCACATCGGCTGCGGTCGTAACGTACGTGGCGGTGCAGTCCACGGTCGCCCCTGGCGCGAGTGTGCTGATGTCTGCCGGGCAGGTGATTGCCGACAACTTCCCCGTGCCGGTGAAGTCGCGGTCCTCGATTTGTGCGTTGCGGATGGTGATGTTCCCGGTGTTGGTGACCGCGAAGTTGTAGCGAATGGTCTGCCCAACCCCGGCGACGGTCTTGTGGTCGGCGGTCTTGACCACGGTTATCGATCCTTGCGGATCGGTGGGAACGTTCACTGTGCTCGGCGGGGACGGCGCCACGGGCGGACCGCCGGGAGTGTTACCGGTGACGGTGGCACTGTTGCGAAGTGAGCCGGAATCCAGGTCGGCTTGGGTGACGGCATAGGTAGCAGTGCACGTGATGGCTTCACCAGGGGCAAGGCTGTCGCCAGCTGCCGGGCAGGTGATCGCAGACAGTGTCCCCGTTCCGGAGAACCCGGTGTCAGTGATCTTCGGGTCCGTGATGGTCACGTTGCCCGTGTTCGTCACCCGGAAGCTGTACGTCACCTTCTGACCAACCTTGCTGATCTTTTGCACATCGCTGGTCTTGACGACCGTCATCGATGCGTTCTGGGGAGTCGGCACGACGGCGTTGGACGGCGTCGAGGTCAGTTCCCCGCCGGGAACGGTCGACGGCGGGGTGCCGTGCGCTACCGCTGCGTTGGTCACTTCACCGGCGTTCACGTCCTCCTGTGTCAGCGTGTACGTGGCTGTGCAGGTCACCTGCGCTTCGGGAGCAACCGAAGCGGCGGCTGCCGGGCAGTCGATGGTGGAGAGCTCGCCGGTGCCCGAGAACGCCTGCTCCTCGATCGACACGTTCGAAAGGGTCACGTTGCCGGTGTTCGTCGCCACGAACGAGTACGTGATCGTCTTCCCGGCGGTGAAGTTCGATTCGCTGGTCACATTCGCGGACTTGACGACACCGATCGACGCGACTGGCGTTACGGGCACGATCACCGTTGACGGGGTCTCGGGAACGACTGGGTCCCCGCCGCCGGGAGGGTTACCCGTCGCGGTTGCCGTATTGGACAGGTTCCCGGCGTCGACATCTGCCTGGGTGACGGTGTAGGTCGCCGTGCAGGTCAGCGTGTCTCCCGGAGCAACGCTCGAGGACGGGCACGTGATCGCCGAGAGAGCGCCAGTGCCGGTGAAGTCCTGGTCCTGCACCTCGACGTCGTCGATTGTGACGTTGCCGGTGTTCGCGACCGCGAACGAATATGTGATCTCCTGTCCGGCCCGCGTGATCGTGGTCGTGTCGGAGGTCTTCGTGATCGTCAGGCTCGGATCCGCCGGCACGTTGACAGTGGTCGTCGACGGCGGCGAGGTGACCGGTGGCCCACCCGGCGTGTCGCCACTAACCGTCGCGGTATTTGTCACCATGCCGGCGTCGACATCCGCCTGGGTGAGCGTGTAGGTCGCGGTACAGGTCACCGAGTCGCCCGGTGCGAGCGAGCGAGCTCCGGCAGGGCAGTTGATCTCCGACAATGTCCCGGTACCGGAGAAGGCGCCTTCATTGACCGTGACGTTGCGCACGGTCACGTTGCCGATGTTCGTAGCGCGGAAGGAGTAGGTGACGGTGTCACCGACCTTGGTCGCGCTGTCGGGCGTGGCCGTCTTCGTCACCGTCAACGCAGGAGCCGCTGTGATCGTGACGGTCGCAGTGGACGGGGGCGAATCGACCGTTCCACCGGTCGGGGTGGTCGCCGAGCTCGTCGCCGAGTTCGTAACGACACCCGCATCAGCGTCGGCTTGGGTCAGCGTGTAGGTCGCCGTGCAGGTTGCCGATGCTCCCGGCGCAAGCGAATTCGCCGCAACCGGGCAGTCCACTGCGGAGAGGTCACCGGTACCGGAGAACGCGCCCTCGTTGACCGTTGCGTCAGTCAGGGTCACGTTGCCGGTGTTCGTCAAACGGAACGAGTACGTGACGGTGTCGCCAACATTCGCACCAGTCGCGGGACTGGCGGACTTCACCAGCGACAGCGACGGGTTCGGCGTCGACGGGACAGTCACAGTGGACGGGTCCGATGGCACCGGCGTTCCGCTGCCCGGCGGCGTACCGGTAGCAGTGGCGGAGTTCGTCGTTGACCCCCGATCGACGTCAGCCTGGGTCAGGGTGTACGTGGCGGTGAAGGTCCTCGATGCTCCCGGTGCCAGGGACGCAACCGAGGCCGGTGTCAGCGTGCCGAGCTGACCAGAGCCGTTGAAGTCGGAGTCATCGACAGTGACATTCGACATGGTCACGTTGCCGGTGTTCGTCGCCACGAACGAGTAGGTGATCCGCTGCCCGACCGTGTAGGAACTCTGCCCCGACGGGCTCGCCGACTTCACAACCGACAGCGACGGATTTGCCGACGCCGGGATCCTCACTGAGGACGGACCCGACGTCACCGGATCACCAGTGGGCGGAGTTCCCGAAGCGGTGGCCGTGTTCGTCAGCGCACCGGAGTCGACATCCGCCTGGGTTGTCGTGTACGTCGCAGTGAACGTTCGCGACGCTCCCGGCGCAAGCGATGCAACCGATGCTGGCGAGATCGCGCCGAGGGTGCCGGTACCGGAAAAATCTGCGTCATCGACGGTCACTCCGCGCAGCGTGACGTTCCCGGTGTTCGTCGCCTTGAACGAGTACGTGATCGACTGTCCAGCACTCGTGATCTGCTGACGGTTCGCCGTCTTGTCCACCGTCAGTGCCGGCGCCGGGTTCGCCGGCACCGTCACCGTCGACGGCGGCGAGTCCACCGGTGTGCCGCCTGGCGGGGTACCGGTCGCGGTCGCCGAGTTCGACGTGGACCCACGGTCAACGTCCGCCTGCGTCAACGTGTACGTCGCGGTGAAGGTTGTCGACCCTCCCGGCGCGAGCGTCGCGACCGAGGACGGAGAAACCGGGCCCAACTGCCCCGACCCGGTGAACCCCGAATCGTTCACCGACACGTCCGAGAGGGTCACGTTGCCGGTGTTGTTGACAACGAACGAGTACGTGATTTCCTGACCAACCGTGTACGCCGAAGCCGCCGACGGACTGGCAGACTTCGTCACCGTCAATGCCGGAGCAGCGTTCGCGGGGACCGTCACTGTGGACGGAGTCGACGTCAACGGCGTACCACCGGGCGGTGTGCCGGTCGCGGTCGCCGTGTTCGAGGTCGTCCCGCGGTCCACGTCAGCCTGCGTCAGTGTGTACGAGGCGGTGAACGTGCTGGACGCGCCCGCAGCAAGCGATGCAACGGAAGACGGAGAGACCGCGCTCATCTGCCCGGAACCGGTGAAGGCGGTTTCGTTGATGTTCACATTCGAAAGCGTCGTTGCACCGGTGTTCGTGGCCTTGAACGAGTAGCTCACGACCTGTCCAACCCGGTAGGCCGACGGCGCGGAGGGGTCAGCGGTTTTCGTAACGGTAATGTCCGCCACCGGATGCGTGGTGCAGGCAGTGTTCGTTGTCGCGCAGCTCGTCGGCGTGGCCGTGCCGGTCGGGATCGCGTAGTTCGACAGCACGTGATCGCCCGTGTCTGGGCTATTCACGCGGACCGCATAGGTGACTACCGTCTGTCCGCCGGCGGGAATGATTCCGGAGACCCGGAAGCTGCCGGATGAGACAGCGCTGACGGTCAGGCGCGTACCGGAGGACACAGTGGGCTGCGTGGTGATCGTCGCGTCATCCAGAACAGCAGAGAGCGCATCAGTCTGGTCGACCTGTGCCGGAGCAGTACCGTTCGCATTCGACAAGGTGATCGTGTAGTTCACCGTCTGCCCTGCACGCAGTGCCGTCCCGGATGCAGGATCAGCAGTCTTCGTCACCTGCAGGTCCGAGCACAGCCCACTGTCCTGCTGCGACGTCGCACCACCGAACGGGAGACCCGTCGACGCCAGCGTCTTGGTCGGGATGGTCGCGTTCGACGCAGCGGTCGGTATCGAGGCCACCTCGTAGAAATTCCCAGTGGATCCAGCAAGGTAAATCTTGCCACCACTCTGGGCCGCACCGAACGAATTGGGAACGGTGCCCACGACCGTCGTGGTGTTATCCGGGTGGATACGCACCAACGCGTTCTGACCGTTCGGGTTGCCCGTCACGGCGAGGATGTCACCGTCAGCGAGGGAGAGGAAGTCACCCGCGGAGTTGTACCCAGTCGGCAGGGAAGCCGGATACAGCGATGAAACCCCGGTCGTCGGGTTCAGTCGGTAGATGGTCGGACTGCCCCCCGAGGCGTACAGCATCGACCCGTCCGGCAGCGAGCTCAGAGCGTTGTTTACGCCCGTGGTCGGCTGCGGGCCGGAGATGTTCACCGAGGCGGTTTCTGCCCCCGTGTTGGGGTTAAGTGTGTACAGCGTGCTCCCGGAGATTCCGTAGAGAGTGAGGCCGTCGCTCGAGAAGCCGATGTCTCCATACGACTGCACGAGTGGTGAGCTCGCCTGGAGCGTTCCTGTCGACGAGTACCTGTTCAACACCGACTGCGCACCGTTGAACGTGTTGACGGTGATGTTCCCAGGGAGGCAGACCGCGTCCGCTGCGCGGGCCACCTGGCTCGTCACACCGGATCCGATCGTCGTGAGCATCGCGAGGACCAGCGCGAAGAGCGCAGCCAATGCGCCCAGACGGTATCGCCTCCGCTGCGTGTCAACAATCAAACGGGGGTGCGGATTACGCATGAGTCACCGATCAGCTCATCGACCTTCCATCGCGCCCCGCCGAAGAGGCGATGGATCAAGGTCGTCATGGTCATTGCCCTGGGAATCAGCAGAGAACCCCAGGTGGACACTAGCCCAGACTATCCGCTTTACGCGGTACCTGTGACTGAACTGTGACCCGTACGATGACGGAGCGCCATCAGGACTGGGACGCCGTGATGGCGCAGCTATGACGCGGGTTCTCAAAAAAGATGTCGCGCTCCGCGTGGGCAGGTCCGGGTGGGGGTGCGACGGGGTTACAGCGCGACGGTGACGATCGTGCTCGGGCCGACTCGCGTCCCGTTGTCGGCACGGACGACCACGCTGTGCGTACCGCGCGTCATGTCAACGCTTCCCGTGATCGTCGCGGCGCCGTTGGCGGCTGCAGCCGCACGACCGATCCGTACGTTGTCGTAGGTCGCGACGTAGACAGTCTGGGCGGATCCGGAGACCCCGACGCTGATCGTGGTTCCGCGAAACGAGGTCGACACGATTGGTTGGCGAAGAGTCAGGCTCGTGACCGCAGTCGTGCCATTGGCGGTGGCGGTGATCTGGGAAGTCCCGGCAGGGACCGCAAGACTTCCGGAGCGCCAACGCACCTGCGCATCAGCAACGACGGATGCTAGTACCCCTGACTGTCCGGACAAACGGACCATTACCCCCGGCGAGGCAGTACCTGTGACAATCGGGTAGAAAGCGCCGCCCCCAACGTCGACACTGTTGATCGCGACAGGAATCGTGACGCTCTCACTGTTCTGTGGGCCGTTTCCTCCACCCTCAGAGGGCGCAGCAGCAGCGCTGCGGCCGTCGGCGGGATCCGGAGGTACCCCGTCGCCAAGGGGAGCGACGGTCGGCGCGTGGGCCGACGCCGTCGGCGCGGATGGAGATATCGGCGCGGGTTCAGGCATTTGAGATGCGCGCTCGCGCCTCGGCTTGGGGCTTGTTGCACCGTTGTCGAGTGCGTGGCTCGGTGTCTCCGTTGGTGTCACGACGGCGACGGTGGAGCGATCCGAACTGCGGGCAGCCCAGGCACCGACTCCACCGACGATCATCACAAGTGTCGCAGCGACGGCGACGGCGACGGCCCGTCGGTGCCTGATCGTCTTGACGCCCGGACGTGCCCTCGAGGCGATATCCGCTCGAGCGTCAGGCCCGTCTGTCGTGCCCGACTCCCCCATGCTTGCAGCCCATCCGAGCCCAGCGGTGCCTGTCACTCCCACCGCCAGCGGGAGGAGAACGCTGGTGAAGCGGTTACTGGTATCGACAGCCTCCGCAGCGATGACCGTGCAGGCCGGGCATCCGGCGAGATGAGTATCGAACTTTGCTTGCTTCCGAGGCGACAGCCCACCCCGTGCGTTCTTCCCGACCTGCTCAAGCGTCCATGCATGTTCCGTTCCGGCGCCGGCGGAATCAATGTGGATCTGGATCCAGGCCTGGCGAAGGCCCTCACGAGCACGGTATGACAGCGCTGCGACACTGTTTGCGCTCAAGCCGAGCCTGCCAGCGACTTCCGCTGGGGCGAGTGCGTCCACCTCGGTGAACCAGAGCACCTCCTGCCAGCGGTCCGGTAGCGAGCGGAAGGCACGCAACGTGAGGTCAGCGTCAAGTGCCGCAAGGATCGGCGCATCCGTTGCCCGGGGGTCAGGCACTGCTTCCGCAGCATCCAGGTTGTCTTCACGCCGTTTCCTCGACCACGAGACAGCGATATTCCGAATCGTGACAAAGAGGTACGGCCGGAACGGGCCTGTCGGGCCCCCGCCGTTCATCACCGCGGAAAGGACCTTGAGGTATGCCTCCGAAACTAGATCATCGGCGTCGAACTGCTGCGTGATGGTACGTGCCAGGCGCAGACCAGCCTGGGAGTGTCGGCTCCACAGTTCCGCGAAAGCACTTCGATCGCCAGCGCGCGCTTCGTCGACGAGGATGTGGTCCGGTTTCAGAGGCGCACCAGTGGCTTCACCCATTGGGCCCAGGTCGCTCATCATCGTTCCTAAAAGTTCGGGCACCACACCCGAGAGGTGAGGATGGTTTGGGGATCAGAGTGCGTCAGGGGGCGGAGGAGCCGCGGGTGCCCGAGGCCGTCGTCGGCTCGGGTGCTGAAATCGATCAACCCACTCATCGTAGGTATGGAGTTCCCCCATCGGACAGTCGCACCACACGCGGATCGGCTCGTTCGTAGTCAAGCTGAAAAACAGTTCGACGTGGGAACTTCCGTTTGCCTCTGCTGATGACTTTGCACTCATAGTCGATGGACGCCGGCGGCGGGAGAGCATGACGTGAAGCGACGAAGCAATGTAGTTCACCGTTGAAGCAATCTGAGCAGAACAAGCCCAACCAGCAGGAGGGCGATGCTCGTGCCGATGGTGAGGAAGAGCAGCTGCGCCCCGGTCCCCTCCAGCCGCGCACCGCCCACAGCGGTGCCGCCTGCGCTGCGTGCGATTGGTTCTGCCATGGCCTCGGCCTTCATCTAGGAAGAGGTACCGCCTCACCACCCGAATGC
>NZ_LR732952.1 GCF_902506065.1 Arthrobacter sp. 9V | reverse complement strand
GTGTCGGTCTCTGCGGGTGCCCAGCGTGCCATGCGTCCACCGTAGGCTGTCGTGGTGAACGCGAGTCGGGCCTCCAGACAGAATGTGGACAACCCGACCGCGGGAGCCGGTGTGCAGGAACCGGCCACGCCGGAACAGCCCGACATCGCGACCCCGCTGATCGCGTGGTTCCGGCAGCAGGCGCGGGACCTGCCGTGGCGCCGCCCCGGCTTCCCCGCCTGGGGCACCCTGGTCAGCGAGATCATGCTGCAGCAGACGCAGGTCGCGCGCGTGATCCCCCGTCTGGAGGCGTGGCTCACCCGGTGGCCGACGCCTCGCGACCTCGCAGAATCGCCTCCGTCCGAGGCGGTGCGCGCCTGGGACCGGCTCGGCTACCCGAGACGCGCGCTCGCGCTGCACGCCGCGGCGACCGCGATCGCGACCGACCACGGCACGATCGTCGTCGCTCGGGTCGTCGGTTTGGCCCTGCCCGAGGGCGAGACGCTGACCGGGACGTGGACGGACGGCTCCGAGGTGCTCGCCGTCCTGCTGCCCGAACGCGCCTGAGGTACTGGCAGGGCCTGCCTGTGCCGGGGACCGGCTGGCAGGATCGACGACGTGAAGACACTGGAGTTGCCACAGACAGACCTCACCGCCTCCGACGTCGTCGTCGGACTGATGCGGATCAACGACATGAGCGACGAGGGCATCCGTTCGCTCTACAGCGCCTCGCGCGATGCGGGCGTGAACATGTTCGACCACGCCGCGGTCTACGGCGAGTGGCACGGCTGCGAGGAGCGGTTCGGCGCCGCCGTCACGCTGACGCCCGCGGAACGCGCCGAGATCGTGCTGCAGACCAAGGTCGGCATCCGGCCGACGCCGAAGGGCGCGTACTTCGACTTCTCGTACGAGCACATCCTCGAGTCCGTGCACGAGTCGCTCGAGGCACTGCAGACCGAGTACGTCGACGTGCTGCTGCTGCACCGCCCCGACGCCCTGGTCGAGCCGGAAGAGGTCGCGAAGGCATTCGACGAGCTGCACGCCGCCGGCAAGGTGCACCACTTCGGCGTCTCGAACCACACCCCCGGCCAGGTCGACCTGCTCAAGAAGCACGTCCGCCAGCCGCTCGCGTTCAACCAGGTGCAGCTGAGCATCACGCACGCCAACGTGATCTCGCAGGGCCTGACCGCGAACATGGGCGGCCTCGAGCAGTCGGTCGACCGCGACAACGACATCCTCAACTACTCGCGCATCAACGACATCACGCTGCAGGCCTGGTCGCCGTTCCAGAAGGGCTTCTTCGACGGCGTCTTCCTGGGCGACCGTGAGCAGTACGCCGAGCTGAACGACGTGCTCGAGGAGGTCGCCGCCGCGCACGGAGTCACCCCGACCGGCATCGCGGTCGCGTGGATCACCCGCCACCCCGCGCACTTCCAGGTCGTCCTCGGCACGACGAACCCGCAGCGCGTGCGGGACTCGGCCGCCGGCTCGGACGTCGAGCTGTCGCGCGAGGAGTGGTACCGGATCTTCACCGCGGCCGGACACACCGTTCCCTGAACCGGGACCGCCCGGTCAGGTCGGGCAGGGTGGGATCGTGCTCAACGACCTCGCCCTGCCTGTCCGCCTGACCACACGCTCCGGCGAGGTGACGCTGCGGGACGCGGTGGACGAGGACCTCGATGCGCTCATGGCACTGTTGTCCGACGACCCGATCAGCGCTGCACGTGGTGACGTCGCCGCGCCGGAGG
>NZ_LR733013.1 GCF_902506065.1 Arthrobacter sp. 9V | reverse complement strand
GGTGTCGGTGGGGCGGCGGCCATCGAGATCGGCCGGCGGCTGGCGAAGCTCGCCGAGCGCACGCAGGTCATCGTCGTCACGCACCTGGCCCAGGTCGCCGCGTTCGCGAACAACCACCTCAACGTCGTGAAGGACGCCAGCGGTGCCGTGACCTCGTCGAGTGTGCGACGGCTCGAAGGCGAGGACCGGCTGCAGGAGATGGCTCGGCTGCTCTCCGGGCTCGGCGACAGCGCCAGCGGCATCGAGCACGCCCGCGAGCTGCTCGACGTGGCCGGCCAGCGGGCCTGACGGCCAGACCTGCCTGATCCCGGTGACCGGGCCACGGCCCGGTGACCGGGCCACGGCCCGGCGACCCGGCCACGGCACGGTGACCCAGCCACCCACCCGCGCAACGCCCACGGCGAACCGGGGTCGCGCCTCCCGGCAGTTCTGACGTACGATGGAATCTCGTGGCGGACACTCTCAGCGGCGGTACCAATTCTTCGAACTCGACCCCGAAGGTGACGAAGCAGATCTTCGTGACCGGCGGGGTCGTCTCGTCTCTCGGCAAGGGCCTGACGGCGGCCAGCCTCGGCAACCTGCTCACTGCTCGCGGCCTCAAGGTCGTCATGCAGAAGCTCGACCCGTACCTCAACGTGGACCCGGGCACCATGAACCCGTTCCAGCACGGCGAGGTCTTCGTGACCGACGACGGCGCGGAGACGGACCTCGACATCGGGCACTACGAGCGCTTCCTCGACATCAACCTGTCGCAGGCCGCGAACGTCACGACCGGTCAGGTGTACTCGACGGTGATCGCCAAGGAGCGTCGCGGCGAGTACCTCGGCGACACGGTGCAGGTCATCCCGCACATCACCGACGAGATCAAGCGCCGGATGCGCGAGCAGGCGCAGAACGACCCGCAGCCCGACGTCATCATCACCGAGGTCGGGGGCACCGTCGGCGACATCGAGTCGCAGCCGTTCATCGAGTCCGCCCGTCAGGTGCGGCACGAGCTCGGCCGAAGCAACGTGTTCTTCGTGCACGTGTCGCTGGTGCCGTTCATGAACGCCTCGGGTGAGCAGAAGACCAAGCCGACCCAGCACTCCGTCGCCGCGCTCCGCTCGATCGGCATCCAGCCCGACGCGCTCGTGCTGCGGAGCGACCGTCCGGTGTCGGAGTCGAACAAGCGCAAGATCGCGCTGATGTGCGACGTCGACGAGGACGCCGTGGTGAACGCTGTGGACGTCCCCTCGATCTACGACCTGCCGACGCTGCTGAACAACCAGGGTCTCGACCAGGTCATCGTCGAGGCGCTCAAG
>NZ_LR733014.1 GCF_902506065.1 Arthrobacter sp. 9V | reverse complement strand
CGCGCCTGTGGCTGAACGACGCCACCGGCCAGGTCGTCCGGAACGGCCTCGGCCGGCTCGGCGTGTCGGCTCCGTCCCGCATGTAGCGGTCGCCCTCTCCGCAAGACACCGGTGTTCGCGCACCGAACACCCGCATCCCGGGGTGTCGAGCGCGAACACCGGTGTTTTGCGAAATCGGCACGCCCCACGGGCAGGGTCAGGTCAGCGTGACGATGCGGTCGGCTGCGGCGATCGCCGCGGGGTCGTGGGCCGCGTGCACGACCACGACACCGGCTGCGGCCTCGTCGGCGAGCGCCGCCACCACGAGCGCCGCCGACTCAGCATCGACCCCGGCGGTCGGTTCGTCGACCAGCAGCACCCCCGCCCGCTGGGCCAGCCCGAGCGCGACGAGCGTGCGCTGCCGCTGCCCGCCGGAGAGCTCCTCGATCGGCCGATCGGCAAGGTCCGTGATCGCCATCCGCTCGAGCTGCGCGTCGACGACCGCTCGGTCAGCGCGTCCGAGCGGCCGCCACCACGCGCGGTGCCGCCACCGCCCCATCGTGACGGCCGCGCGGACGGTGAGCGGGAGCGTGGTCGGCGGCACGGACTGGGTCACGTAGGCGACACCGTCGGACGGGAGGCCCGTCACCCGCCCGGCGGTCGGCCGCACGACGTCCGCGACCACGTCGAGCAGCGTCGACTTGCCGGATCCGTTCGGCCCGGTGAGCGCGGTGACGACCCCGGCGGGGAAGACCGCGTCCACACCGTCGAGGACGGTCCGGTCGCCGAGGACGGCCGTCACCCGGTCCAGGTGGACGGCAGATCGGGGATCGGCGGGGTCGGTCGGCTCGGTCGCAGGCACCTGAGCACGCTATCAGTATCGATACTCGTTTTCATGTAGCGTCTCGGACCGTGACCTGGCTGACCGATCCGTTCTCCGTCGACTTCATGGTGCGCGCCCTGGTCGGCGGCTCCCTGGCGGCGGTCCTGTGCGCCGTCGTCGGCACGTGGGTGCTGGTGCGCGGCATGGCGTTCCTGCGCGAG
>NZ_LR733015.1 GCF_902506065.1 Arthrobacter sp. 9V | reverse complement strand
GCGCGAAGGACGCGTGCACGCAGGAGTAGTCGAACTCGACGCCCTGCCCGATGCGGTTCGGACCGGAACCGAGGATGACGACCTTCTTGCGGTCGCTCGGCGTGATCTCGGTCTCGGTGTCGTACGACGAGTAGTGGTACGGCGTCAGGGCCGGGAACTCGCCGGCACAGGTGTCGACCGTCTTGAAGACCGGTCGGATGCCCTGGGCGTGCCGCTCGTCACGGACCTGCTGCTCGGAGACCGGTGCCGCGTCCGTGCTGCGCAGGCTCGCGATCTGGGTGTCGCTGAAGCCGTGCTCCTTCGCCCAGCGCATCGTGTCCGCGTCGAGGGTCTCCGCGGCACGGACCTCGTCCGCGACCTCGTTGATGAGCACGATCTGGTCGATGAACCAGGGGTCGATCTTGGTGGCCTCGAAGACCTCGTCCGCGGTGGCACCCGCGACCAGGGCCTGCTGGACCGTGACGATGCGGCCGTCGGTCGGGATCGACGACTTCGCCAGCAGGGCGTCCTTGTCGAGCTCGGACGCCGGGGTGTCCCAGTGGAAGCTCGACCCGCGCTTCTCGAGCGAGCGCAGCGACTTCTGCAGCGCCGTGGCGTAGTTCCGGCCGATGGCCATCGCCTCGCCGACGCTCTTCATAGTGGTGGTCAGGGTGGCGTCGGCGGCCGGGAACTTCTCGAACGCGAACCGCGGGGTCTTCACGACCACGTAGTCGAGCGTCGGCTCGAAGCTCGCCGGGGTGACCTTCGTGATGTCGTTCTCGATCTCGTCGAGCCGGTAGCCGATCGCGAGCTTCGCGGCGATCTTCGCGATCGGGAACCCCGTGGCCTTCGACGCCAGGGCCGACGAGCGGGACACGCGGGGGTTCATCTCGATGACGATGACGCGGCCGTTGGACGGGTCGACGGCGAACTGGATGTTGCAGCCACCGGTGTCGACGCCGACGCGACGGATGATGTCGATGCCGATGTTCCGCATGTTCTGGTACTCGCGGTCGGTCAGGGTCAGCGCGGGGGCGACCGTGATCGAGTCACCGGTGTGGACACCGACCGGGTCGACGTTCTCGATGGAGCAGATGACGACCGTGTTGTCGTAGTTGTCGCGCATCAGCTCGAGCTGGTACTCCTTCCAGCCGAGGATGGACTCCTCGAGCAGGACCTCGGGCGTCGGGCTGGAC